>NZ_LRUE01000009.1 GCF_001550135.1 Pseudoalteromonas shioyasakiensis | reverse complement strand
AGGGTGCCATGCCTTCTTACTGAGTTGTAGTATTTTTCAATATAAAAATACGTTTGTGTTGTCATTTCACTACGACTCAGTTCATTTAAATTCTTTATCCACTCCTTTTTATACTGCGCGAAGAAGCTTTCTGAGCATGCGTTATCCCAGCAGTTGCCTTTTCTAGACATACTCACTGTGACACCTCTATTAGTTAACCACTTCACTGTTTCCTTTGCGACATACTGAGCTCCTTGATCTGAATGAAAGAGCAAGTTCGAACCATCAGGTTTGCGTGCAGACCATGCCTTTCTCAGTGTTTTAATAACTAACTCGGCGTTGTTTATCCGGCTTGTTACCCAGCCAACAACCTTACGAGAATACAAATCAAGGATGACGCATAAATACTGCCAACCATCTTTACAGCGTACTTGTGTGATATCTGAAACCCACACGGTATTTACTGCATCAACATTAAACTGGCGTCGTAGTAAGTTACTCGCTTTGATTGTACCTTCTTTCTTCGCGCGGCTTGTATAGCGCCTCTTACCTGACTTTGAACGATACCCAACGCTTTGTAAAAGTCTCTGCACACGTCCTTTACTGCAATCAAAGCCATGTGCTACCGCTGCTTCCCAAAGCTTTCTATAGCCCGGGATACAGTGCTCCTGGTCGCTAATATGCTTTAGAAACTTAAGTAACGAACTGTTCTCTTTCTGGCGTGTGCTAGGTAATTGCTTTAACCATTTATAATACCCAGCCGGCGACACAGATAACCAACTGCACAACTTTTTCACTGTGCGTTTGGCGTCTGTGACCTTGTGGATATATTCGAACCTTATTCTTTTAGGCTGTCGAAGTAGACCTTCGCCTTTTTTAAAACGTCATTCTCCAACTGAGCATCTTCGAGTTGCTTCTCAAGCTTGCGAATTTGGCGCTCTAAATCTGTGTATGATTTGTCAGGGCCTTGGTTCTTAAGTGGCTTTGATGTTTTCTTCTTCGAGGTCATGTGACTTCTCCAACTTGATAGCATGTCAGGATGAATACCGTATTTATTAGCGACCATCTTAACTGTATCTGTGGTGTCTAACGACTCTTGAACGACTTTTATTTTAAATTCGAGGGAATATCTACGCTGTGACTTTACTTTCATGATTACTGACTCCAAAGAGGTGTCTACTTTTATGGAGTCAGATCAATCAGCCGCGCGGTGTGGTTTTTTGGGTAATAGTCTCCCTCTACTCCAGGCTCTAGGCTCTAGGCTCTAGGCTCTAGGCTCTAGGCTCTAGGCTCTAGGCTCTAGGCTCTAGGCTCTAGGCAAAGTGTGCTTGTAGGAATGGCTTTAGCCATGAATGTGTTTGTTAAGGTCTAGATTCGGCACTGAAGTGCCTCCTACGCGGGGTTGTTGCTGAGGGTGACTCTGTACTTAACAACCCTACAGTTCAACTAACATCTAATATCTGACGTCTAACATTCTCATCACGTAGGAATGGCTTTAGCCGTGAATGTGTTTGTTAAGGTCTGAATTCGGCACTGAAGTGCCTCCTAAGGGGTTTTGTTGCTGAGGGTGACTCTGTACTAAACAACCACACAGTTCAACTTTACCCTCGCTAACTTGTAACTCGCTAACTCATGTTGGGTTTCGCTCCGCTCTACCCAACCTACCTGGAGAATGAACAGGGTGAGCTTAGAATGACTCTGTACTAAACAACCACACAGTTCAACTGACGTCTGACGGCTGAAAGCTGACAGCTAAAACGCAAAAAAGCCCGACTCTTTCGAATCGGGCTTTCTCTTATTTGGAGCCTGGCGATGACCTACTTTCACATAGCAGCTGCTACACTATCATCGGCGCTGTTTCGTTTCACTACTGAGTTCGGCATGGGGTCAGGTGGGTCCAAAACGCTATTGTCACCAAGCAAATTTGGTTTGTTAATCGCTGTTGCAATTAACTAAAATTCGGAATTCTGATATCAAGTAAATGTCTACTTTAGTAACTTAACTTCTGTCGTTACGCTG
>NZ_LRUE01000008.1 GCF_001550135.1 Pseudoalteromonas shioyasakiensis | reverse complement strand
CACCAGCACCAACTGTACGGCCACCTTCACGGATAGCGAAGCGTAAACCTTCGTCCATCGCGATTGGGCAGATTAGTTCTACAGTCATCTTGATGTTATCACCAGGCATTACCATTTCAACGCCGTCTGGTAACTGTACGTCACCTGTTACGTCAGTTGTACGGAAGTAGAACTGTGGACGGTAACCTTTGAAGAATGGAGTGTGACGACCACCTTCATCTTTAGAAAGTACGTATACTTCTGAAGTGAACTTCGTGTGTGGAGTGATTGAACCAGGCTTAGCTAGTACTTGACCACGTTCAACGTCTTCACGCTTAGTACCACGTAGAAGTGCACCGATGTTCTCACCCGCACGACCTTCGTCTAGAAGCTTACGGAACATCTCAACACCTGTACAAGTTGTCTTCGTAGTTTCTTTGATACCTACGATTTCAACTTCGTCATTCACGTTGATGATACCAGCTTCAACACGGCCAGTTACAACAGTACCACGACCTTGGATTGAGAATACGTCTTCGATAGGCATGATGAATGGCTTATCGATGTCACGCTCTGGCTCTGGGATGTAAGAATCTAGTGCTTCTGCAAGCTCAACGATTTTGTCTTCCCACTCTTTCTCGCCTTCTAACGCTTTAAGCGCTGAACCTTGGATTAGTGGTAAGTCATCACCTGGGAAGTCGTACTCAGAAAGAAGTTCACGAACTTCCATCTCAACTAGCTCAAGTAGCTCTTCGTCGTCAACCATGTCACATTTGTTCATGAATACGATGATGTAAGGTACACCAACCTGACGAGAAAGTAGGATGTGCTCACGAGTTTGTGGCATAGGACCGTCAGTCGCAGCAACTACTAGGATTGCGCCGTCCATTTGAGCAGCACCAGTGATCATGTTTTTAACATAATCGGCGTGTCCTGGACAGTCTACGTGTGCGTAGTGACGAGTTGGAGTATCGTACTCAACGTGTGAAGTTGAGATTGTGATACCACGCTCACGCTCTTCTGGAGCGTTATCGATTGATGCGAAGTCTTTAGCTACACCACCGTATACTTTTGCAAGTACGTTAGTGATTGCTGCTGTTAGAGTTGTTTTACCGTGGTCAACGTGGCCGATTGTACCAACGTTTACGTGCGGTTTTACGCGTTCAAACTTTTCTTTTGCCATGACGGAACCTATCAGTTTTGTGTATCTAGATTACATATGAAAATAATCCACCGAGGGTAGATTAATTTAATTTTTTCAAATTTCAAATAGTTTTTTCTGACAGATAAAGGAAGAAATTAAGATGAGTTCTCGATACTGGTGCTGATAGGCAGATTTGAACTGCCGACCTCACCCTTACCAAGGGTGCGCTCTACCAACTGAGCTATATCAGCAACACCAGAAGTCTGGAGCGGGCAGCGGGAATCGAACCCGCATCATCAGCTTGGAAGGCTGAGGTAATAGCCATTATACGATGCCCGCATAGGAACCTGTTCTTAAACTACCTCTAACCGTCAAGAATAAAGTGGTGGAGGGAGCTGGATTCGAACCAGCGAAGGCTGAGCCGTCAGATTTACAGTCTGATCCCTTTGGCCGCTCGGGAACCCCTCCACGAAAATTCTTTACTAAGTCACTTCCGGTAAAAGGAAAGTGGTGCCGACTATCCGAGTTGAACGGATGACCTACTGATTACAAGTCAGTTGCTCTACCAACTGAGCTAAGTCGGCACTGCTTTAGTACGGGGCGAGATTCTAAGGTAAGGTTTATTGTGATGCAACCATAAAATTAAAAAAAATGTGAATTTATGTGTTAAACGCTCACTATTCAGGCAAAAACCCGTATTTTTACTGCTTTATAGCTAATTCACGCCAGTAATTCAGTCCTTTAAACACGAGCAAGCTGTCAAACTTAGCATCTATATATGTATCTGCTAACAATTTGCCATAACCACCAGCAAATAATAACTGACAACTCTGTTGGTTAAGATGTTGTTTTGCTTGCTCGATTGCACCAAGAGTAGCAACCATAGCGCCATTTTTTAGGCCATTTGGCGTATTACGCCCTAACTCAGTCGTAAATGGGGTTTGCTCATCATCAAACACGCGTTGCGTATTTTGGGTAAGTGATGAGGTCATTAAATCAAGGCCTGGTAAGATCCAGCCTCCTAGATGCGCGCCTTCTTTATTAAGCACATCAATTGTCGTTGCTGTACCGGCATCGATAATAATGCAGTTTTGCTCGGGATATTCTACATACGCAGCGATCACCGCGAGCCAGCGATCAATTCCTAGGTTTTGAAACTGCTGATAGGCACAGGTTAACGTAGCGAGTTTTGCTGTGACCTCTGCTTCAAAGTAAGGAACAGCATGTTGCTGCGCCTGTGCTAATAACGGTTTAAGTAGCGCTGTACTACCTACGCAGGCATAGACCAGCTCTGTTATTTGTGACCAAGGTAAATTGCTGAGTTCACAGCTTTGGTAATCCTTGCCATCAAACAAAACGGCTTTAATTGCGGTATTGCCAACATCCACTAATAGTTTCATAGCTCAGCCTTACGTAATGAAATTTCACCACCATAATAACTTTTCACTTCGCCGTCTTGGCGAATACGCACGCCACCTTGGTTATCAATTCCTTCGCAAATACCACGCCAGCTACGATGCCCCGTGTTTAGCTCAACACACTCACCTGCAAATGCATTTAATTGATTCCACTGTAGATACATATCGTTTAAACCCGATTGCTGATACTGAGCTAAACGTTTTTCTAAATAAAAGCATAAATAGGCCACCAGCTTGTTTTTATCTAACCCCTGCACATGCTGACTTAAGTCAGTCCATGCTTGATCTATGTGTTGGCTAACACTTTCTGGCATATGTAAATTGATACCTATACCTATTACAAGCTGACAAGGACCTTGTGGTTGGCCGTCAAGTTCAACTAATACGCCCGCTAATTTTTCACGGTTCAAGTAGATATCATTTGGCCACTTAAGCTCTACATCTAATTGATATAAGGCTTTAAGCGTATCGTAAACAGCAAGCCCAACAGCAATAGAGACCCCCATAGCAGCTTGCAAACCATCATCCAAACGCCAAAAGTAACTAAAGTATAAGTTTGCGCCAAATGGAGATTGCCAAACGCGCCCACGGCGCCCTCTTCCCGCTTGCTGCATTTCTGCAACTAATACGCTTCCAGATGGCAGAGATACTTCTGTTTGCAAACGGCGCATTAACTCACTGTTGGTTGAGTCAATAATAGGCTGCACTTCAACATTAGCGGTGCTGCCACCTAACTCATTATAATGCAGACCGATCTTTTCTTTGTTCATTAAGCCTGCACTATTATTTAGGCAATACCCTTTACCCGTAACCTTAAATATATCGAGCCCCATCTCCTGCAAAGAGTGAATATGTTTACCCACTGCTGCACGGCTAATACCGAGCTGCTCGCCCAATTGCTGACCAGAAATAAAACCACCGGTATTTAGAGCTTGTAAAATAGCGAGCTTATTTCCATCTGGCGCTTTCATGATGAAGCTCCCGATTCAATATGACACTCATTATCGGCATTGATCAGGCGTACTTCGTGCTGTAAAGCAATCTGATATTTATGCCAAACCTGTTGTTGTACATGCTTTACCATGGCAATTAAGTCATCACCTGTACTATTACCGTGGTTTACTAGCACTAAAGCTTGCTGCTGATGCACTTCAATACCGGCGACCTTAAAGCCTTTTAACCCTGCTTGCTCAATCAACCACCCCGCCGCAACTTTATGATGCTCAGCATCCACAAAGTAATGAGGTAGCTCTGGGTAGCTTTTTAAAAGTAACGCAAGTTGCTCATTCCTGATCACTGGGTTTTTGAAAAAACTGCCTGCATTTGCAAGTTCACTGGGGTTTGGTAGTTTGCTGTTTCTTGTTGTGATGATTTGCTCAAATACCTGCTGTGGAGAGGGTTCTGAAAGCTCTTGCAATGGTCCATAACTCAGTACTGGCTGCCATTTCTTAGGTAACAGCAACCCTACTTGGGTGATCACCGCTTGATTTTTCAGTGCATGCTTGAAGATAGAGTCACGATAGCCAAATTGGCATTCGCCTTTAGTTAAGCGCTTTATGGTTTTGGTGGCAATATCAAAGTATTCGACATAACTCACAAACTTTTCAAGCTCTACACCGTAAGCACCTATATTTTGCACTGGTGCAGCACCAACAGTCCCAGGTATTAAAGCAAGGTTTTCAAGCCCAGGCATATCATTAGCAATAGTCATAGCAACTAATTGGTGCCAGTTTTCTCCGGCTGCAATGTGCAATAAAAAGCCATCGCTTTGCTGCTCTATATCTATGCCCTTCGTATTCATGTGGATCACAGAACCTTGGTAGTCAGATAAAAACACCGTATTACTGCCTTCACCTAAAATACAAAATGGCCCAGAAAAGTCTGTGCTTAAAAGCTGATTCATTTCATCAATTTGATAAAAATGCTGGCATTGGCTTGGCAAAGAAAAGGTATGAAAAGATTGCAGGGACTGGGCCACAAAACGCCTCAAAGGTTACCGGTAACTAATCGCATTAGTGTAACCTATCGTCGCAAAATACGCATTAGATTGTAAAAATCACTCAACCCACTGCACTAATCATGTTATAAAACGGGCTCTTTTTCATTTCCGTTCCAGGGTTATTATGAAGTTTAAACCATTACTTTTAAGTCTTGCTATGGCCGGTGCTTGCTCTCAAGCAACTGCAGATGCAATCAGCCAGCACACTTACGCAAACTTAGATGACGTAACAACCACTCACCTACTACTAGATTTAGATGTTGATTTTGATGACAAACAACTAGAAGGTTTTGTTGAGCACACGCTAGATTGGCATAACGCAACAAGCAAAACACTGGTACTTGATACACGCGATTTAGATATCGACAAAGTAATGTATCAAGATCAAAATGGCAGCTGGCACAAAGCTGACTTCACCCTTGCTGCACGTGATGACGTGAAGGGCTCAAAATTAACAATTAAATTTAAAAGCCAAGCGGTTAAAGCACGTATTTACTACAACAGCCGCCCAGAAGCTTCAGGTTTACAGTGGTTAACGCCAGAGCAAACAGCCAGTAAATCACACCCATTTATGTACAGCCAATCACAAGCAATTCATGCTCGTAGTTGGATCCCAGTACAAGATACGCCAGCAATGCGCGTAACCTACTCGGCACGTATTCACACTCCTAAAGACATTCGTGCGGTAATGAGTGCTGATAACAAAGATGCACTTTATAAGGACGGCGATTATCTCTTTAATATGCCACAACCAATTTCGCCATACTTAATCGCAATTGGTGCTGGTAATTTAGAATTTAAAGCTATGTCTAAGCAAACGGGTATCTTTGCTGAGCCAACAATTTTAGATGCATCAGTTGCTGAGTTTAACGACACGCAAGCGATGATCGATAAAACTAACGCGATGTACGGCGAATACGCATGGGGTCGTTATGACTTATTAATGCTACCGCCAAGCTTCCCATTTGGTGGCATGGAAAACCCACGTTTATCATTCATCACACCAACGGTTGTTGCTGGCGATAAAAGCTTAGTAAACCTAATTGCTCACGAGCTTGCTCACTCTTGGTCTGGTAACTTAGTGACTAATGCGACTTGGGAAGATTTATGGCTAAATGAAGGTTTCACGTCTTACGTTGAAAACCGCATTATGGAAGAAGTGTTTGGTCGTGACCGTGCAGTTATGGAACAAGCGCTTGATGCAGCCGGCTTACGTGCATTACTTAAAACTCTACCAGCACCAGATACGCGTCTTAATTTAAAACTTAATGGCCGCGATCCTGATGATGCATTTAGCTCAGTGCCTTACACTAAAGGTCAGCTTTTCTTAATCTATCTAGAAAACAAATTTGGCCGTGATAAGTTTGACCCATTCGTAAAGGGTTACTTTGACCAATTTGCGTTTAAGTCTCTTACAACAGCGCAATTTGTTACTTACTTAAAAGCTAACTTGATCGACAAATACCCAGGCGTTGTGAGCATGGATAAAGTTAATGAGTGGATCTTTGAGCCTGGTTTACCAAGCGATGCTCCTAACCCAACGTCTGATGCCTTCGATAAAGTTGATGCTGTAACCAAAACATGGTTAAACGGTGAGATCAGTGCAGCCCAGTTACCAACAGCGGATTGGTCAGTTCACGAGTGGCTACACTTTTTGAATAACCTACCTCGCGATTTAAGCATCGAAAAAATGACTGAACTTGATAATCAATTCAACCTAACACAGTCAACTAATGCAGAGCGTGCTTTCGCATGGTTTATGCTAGCGGTAGGTAATGGTTATCAACCAATTTACCCTGCGCTTGATGAACACCTATCAGGCATCGGTCGTCGTAAATTAATTGTGCCACTCTATAAAGCACTTATTAAAAACGGTAAAAAAGACTGGGCGCATGATGTGTACTTAAAAGCACGTCCGGGTTACCACCCACTTGCACAAGGTACTGTTGACGACTTATTTGCAAAGTAAGTCATCAAACACAAAAAAGGCGCTGCAATCAGCGCCTTTTTTAATTATTTTATTAGTTACTTACTTTTTGTAAGAACGCACGGCGCTCTTCAGGGCTTGCTTGTTGCCACCAAAACTCAAGCATCGCAGCCGCACTTGGCGTATTTTTCAAACCCGCTTGTCCGCCGGGTACTTTTGCAGGCAATGTGACAGGGACTGCTGTCACAGGCTTGTTGCTTGTACTTGTAGCAGCAACTGGGGCACTGGCTACAGCTTGTACAGGCGCGCTAGCTGCACGATAGCTCACTATCGATAGCGGCACAGCAAGTTCACTGCCCTTGGCTTTTAAGCTCACTTGCGGTGATTCAGCAAACACTTCTGCCGCAACAGCATTACTGGCACGATTAAACACTAGGTCATAGTCTTTGCCACTCTCTACCGTAAGCTCAACCCAAAATGGCTCTGACTCAACAACTTGATGGTCATCATAACCTTGCTCGTAAAGATCGGTATATTTCATCTTCACTTGGTAAGTACCAGGGGCAAGCTCAACATCGTCAACACGACTGAAAAACGACTGTTCAATTAGGCGCTCTCCAACTTGTAAGGGTACAAACTCTTCGGGAAAGTGAATAGTCTCAGCTACACTGCTGAAACTATTAAATAGCATTAACGCACTACTCAGTAATACTAACTTACGCATGTTCACTCCTTGGTTGTTCAACTTGCGGCAGTTTCAGTTTGACACTGCAAATAAAGTTTGTCATTAGTGGGCGGTCATTTAACCACATTTATAAGAGAGCTAAGTATGAGCCAAGAGACTATTTTTACAAAGATTATTAACCGAGAGATCCCAGCTGATATTGTTTATGAGGACGATCTATCTTTAGCTTTTAAAGATATTAACCCACAAGCCCCTTTTCATGTGCTGATCATCCCAAAAACGCCAATAGCGACGATTAATGATGTTACGGAAGAAAACGCCGCTTTAGTCGGTCACTTATATGTAGTTGCTGCAAAACTCGCTAAACAATTTGGCTTTAGTGAAGACGGATTTCGCGTCGTAATGAACTGTAATGACCACGGCGGACAAACTGTGTACCATATACACCTACACATGTTAGCAGGTAAAGAAATGGGCTGGCCTCCATATCAGGACAAGAAAAAAACAGCAATCTAATACTTTAACATGTAAACAAATGTAAAAAGTAGCACAAACATATTATTTTTAGCTATAATAAATATATATCAGTTAGTTAACATATTGCGATTAGTTAACTAACTGTAATTTTTGACACAAAACAGACACAAACTGTACTTTTCCTGCACAACTCTCAGAAATTTCTAATACGAAAGGGGTGGATTGCGTGATAGGATTTAACTGTCAACTTTATTCAAGAGTGTATATATATGAGTAGTTCAGCCTTTTTATTATTAGATCCAGAGCCAATTAACACTATTGGCATTAACGTATTAGAGCCATTGTTAAAAACACAAGGACTAGCAGTGACATCTGGTACTGATATCTCTGAAGTACCAGAAGGAACACGCTTGTTATTTATTGAAACGTCAAGCACAGATCCGTGGGGCAAGTTAAAAGAGCAGCTAGTTAATTTACGATTAAAATGCGATATCGTGCTGTTTAACCTAGATGAAAACCCTGAACTTGCAAACCGTGCTCTATTAAGTGGTATTCGTGGTGTGTTTTACACAACAGATAATGCTGATGTGTTAATGAAAGGCATTCGTTTATTACTTGAAGATCAACTATGGTATCGCCGCGACATCATGTGTAATGCACTAAATCGTATGTTGCAGTTCAATAAAGACGCACTCCACAAATTGACAGATGGTGACATCGAACCGGTTAAACTTACTAAACGTGAAAAAGCAATTATCTCACTAATGAGTAAAGGTTCGAAAAATAAAGAAATTGCTGAAGACTTAAGCATCAGCCCACATACAGTTAAAACTCACTTATATAGTGCATTTAGAAAAACTAAATGTCGTAACCGTATCGAGCTATTGTCTTGGGCACAGCAGAATATTCCAGACGAAATTCGCTAAACTAAACATCCTACAAGTTAAAACAGACGCAGCCGCGTCTGTTTTTGTTTCTGGTTGCTAAACACTGTAATTGACTTTATGCTCAAACTGATTGCAAAACACCGGAAATACAATGCTCGACTCAGCCACTTTATATTACGCCAGTGCTGCCATGATGGCAGTGATGACTCTTCTTAATTACCTTACATGGCGAACCAATAATAATACTCCGGGCACCTTACTCTATATTTTCTACCCTCTAGTGATGTTTGCATCGGTAATGAGTTTTGCATTGCATGGTCATATCAATAATATTGCCAGTGTTGCTATCGCAAACACCCTACTCTTTAGTGCTTCCATTATTCATGTACTTGCGATTTGCCAATTTTTAAATGCCAAATGCGTTGGCTTTAAAACCTTTGTTGCGATAACGGTGGCGCTCGCGATTACCATGATTTACCTTGCCACTGATAGCGCAGAGTTACGTAGTCGAATTTTGGTTTCTGATCTTCAGCATATAGTTGAAGCCTTGTTTTTACTGGCATTATTTATTCGAAATGGCCGTAAAAGTTACCCTAATGGCAGTATTGTCTACATTTTAATTCTCAGCATTATTCTGGCTATATTTACAGGCCGAACCTTAATGATGGGAGATGTCACAACAGCAAGCTTATTGTCAGCGGATTGGTTTAGTATCACTTTATTTATTAATGGTGTTATTGCGCCGATGTTTTATGCAACTGGTATGGCACTATTATGTAATGAACGCCGCGAACAAAACCTCAATCAGTTAGCTGAAAAAGCTCATAAAGACTTAGAAATTCGTGGTTTATTCCTATCAACTATCAGCCATGAAATACGTACGCCGTTAAATGGCATTTTGGGTAGTGCACAGCTAATCATGAATCAGTCGAGTGACCCACGTGACAAACCTTATTGTGAAGCAATAATTAACTCAGCTGAGTCGCTAAACTTACTGGTCGATAAAGTACTCGATTACGCCAGCCTTGATCAGCGTGATGAAGCGCTCTACGAAGAAGACGTCGAGTTTAAAACCTGGCTCAATAACCTGTGCCTTTTACTCAGCCCTTTAGCAGAGCAAAAACATTTAAAGTTTGAACTTATATATAACTTGCCCGATCAAGCATGTTATTACTGCGACCAACAAAAACTCAGACAAGTTATTATTAACTTAGTAGGTAATGCGATTAAGTTTACCGACCATGGAGCAGTAAAAATCCAAGTAAAACTGCTCAATGAAGGGCAATTAGATCACCTTGTTCGCATTAGTGTTATTGACTCAGGCCCTGGTATTGAAGATGAAGAAATTGCATACCTAACAGAACCTTATGTTCAAAGCAGCGCAGGTAAAGAAAAAGGTGGTACAGGCCTTGGCTTAGCAATCACCAGCCGCTTATTGGAAAAGCTAGGCAGCAAGCTCAATATCGAGAGTGAACTTAATAAAGGTAGTACTTTCAGCTTTGATATTCCGCTTGCCATTGGTGAGCTTAGTCTTGTTGAGCAGCGTCACCAATCAAAAGATTATGTTACTGGTCTAGACGTGTTATTAGTTGAAGACCTCGACTTAAACCAAAAAATTGCCATTGAATTTATGGCCGATGACGAGCACAAGATTAAGCTTGCAAAAGATGGTACTAGTGCCATTGAACTAATGCAAAAACATCACTTTGATGTGGTATTACTCGATATGAATTTGCCTGATTTAACAGGCCAAGAAGTGCTGAAAAAGCTAAAAAATATCGACCATTTAAACCAGCGAACCCCGGTGTTAGCGTTCACCGCGAGTCTTAGCCCTGATGAAATAAAAGAATACTTAGCACTTGGCATCAAAGACATTGTTGGCAAACCAATTAAGCAACAAAAACTACGCCAAGCACTTAGTGATTCACAAAGTAATCAAGCAGCAAGCATTGCTGTTGAGCTGCGCGATACACTCTATGATGAAACAGCCGCAGCGACTCTTGTCAGCTCATTCAGTGAAGATGAAGTGTCATCGATTTACAACGAGTTTGTATTGTCAGCCAGAAACAAACTAATCCGCTGCCAACAGCTCGTCGAGGACGATAAAGAGCAGTGCATCAAGCTACTGCACCGCCAAGCCAGCACGGCTTTACAACTAGGCTTTAACCGCTATGGTTTAGAGCTTAAGAAAATCGAGCGTAAACTGCTCGACAACAAGCCTTTAAAGGAATCACTAACCGACGCATTAGTCCTATGGCAAGAAAGCCTACAAGCCTACTTAAAGCATGTTAGAAGTGAGTTAGCATAGGAGCTCCTAGCTCCTAGCGAGACTAATCCCTATTAGCCTCAAGCAAGCGACATTTGTCATATGCCTAGAAATTCTCCCTCTCCCATGCCTGAAAGCTCCGAACTCCCCTAACAAACTTGATCCAAATCAACTATTGAATCGCCTTATTTAGCATCAGGAAAATAGCTTGATCTGGATCATATCAGCCGCCCTCAAGCCAGCCTATGATTAACTCATAGACATTAGGAGGCACAACCATGAACGTATTCTTCAGAGATTTTTTTAGCGACCCAGTTTTATTTATGTCATTCGGCATTTTGGCAGTTGTTATCGTTTTATGCCTTTTCTATGTTGGTTTCTTTATTAAGAAAATACACGACGCAGAAGTTCCTAAGTAAGAATTAAGCACGACGCACAAAGCCCCTATCCAATTTATTGTTTAGGGGCTTTTTATTTGCAGCTAGCTAAAATCTTGTAGCGGTTCTCAAAAAGCAAAAACTTGCTACAATAGGCGCTTATTTTGTTTCGAAAGTGTCAGCTATGTTACCTGAGTTTAAGCCTGCGTGGTGGATGCGCAATCGCCATTTACAAACCATAATGCCGCGCTTTTTTCGCCCTTTTCATAATACCCGCTACGACTTATCGACAATCGATACTCCAGATGGCGACTTTTTAGAACTAGCTTGGGCAACACCTCATAACGAGCAAGCACCCCTCGCTATTGTATTGCACGGTTTAGAAGGCAACATAAATAGCTTTTATGCTAAAGGCATGATGAAAAAACTTAAACAACAAGGCTTTGCTGTTGTATTAATGCATTTTCGAAACTGCTCGCGCGAAGTTAACCGTTTAGCACGTGCTTATCACAGCGGTGAAACAGAAGACCTGCGCTTTTTCATCAACCACCTGAAGAGCAAGTTTCCAAAACGTCCGTTATTTGCCGTGGGCTTTTCGTTAGGTGGTAATGTACTGGCAAAGTATTTAGGTGAGCAAGGTACTAAATCAAACTTAACTGGCGCAGCCGTTGTGTCTGCGCCATTTGACTTGTCATCATCTTGTGAAGTAATTCGCAAAAGCTTAGGCAAGATTTATCAAAAGTATTTGCTCGACCGTATGAAAAAGTCGATGCAAAGAAAGCTGCCACAAATCAAACAGCAAATTAGCCTAACGCCAGAAAAGCTCATGGCGATTGATGACTTATGGCAATTCGATAATATGCTCACGGCACCATTGCATGGCTTTGCCGGTGCTGAAGATTACTATCAGCAAGCGAGTGCAAAACCATTTTTAAAAAGCATTGCAACACCTACGCTGATTGTGCACGCAAAAGATGACCCGATGTTATCAATAAAAGCCGTGCCAGATAGCTTAGATGTGAGTGAACATGTTACGCTGCGCATCTCAGAACAAGGGGGCCATGTCGGATTTATTAGCGGTAAAAACCCTTTTAAGCCCGAATATTGGCTTGAACGAATTGTTCCTGAGTATTTTCAACAATTAGTTAAAAAAGAGCAGTTATGATCATTCCCCACGAACGCCTCGATAAAGAGACTCTGTATAATTTAATCGAAAGTTATGTTTTACGTGAAGGCACTGATTACGGCGAACAAGAATTTAGCATTGAAAGCAAAGTAGCGCAGGTTCATCAACAGCTTAAAAATGGTGAAGCCATGGTGTTTTTTTCTGAGTTACATGAGTCAGTTACGATTATATCCAAAGCTGAATTCATTGCTCTACAAGCTGACCCAGAGTACCAAGCGTCGTTCAACGACTAAACTTGTAAGTTACACTGTAACCCTTCACAATGGCTTTTTAACTTAAAGAGCCATTAAAAAATGAAAAAACTAAGCTCACTGGTTGCCGCAGTTTCTTTGGCCTTAATTGGTCAAGTAAATGCAGATCAGGTTACTGCATCAGATAAAGCCATTAAACTGGCAAAAGACACTATTTTAATCGATACCCATATCGATGTGCCTTACCGTATTCATAACAAGTGGGCTGACGTAACCAAAGCTACAAGCGACGGTGACTTTGATTATCCGCGTGCTGTGCAAGGTGGTTTGAACGCTCCTTTCATGTCAATTTACATTCCTGCAAACCTAGAATTTGAAGGCAAAGGTAAAAGCTATCAATTAGCAAATCAGCTAATCGATTCTATGGAAGCGATTGTGCAACGCGCACCAAGTAAATTCGCTATTGCAGACTCAACTGCCGATATTAAAGAGCAATTTAAACAAGGCAAAATGTCGATTGCTATGGGCATGGAAAACGGCTCACCTATCGAAGGCGACATTAAAAACCTTAAGCATTTTTATGAGCGTGGCGTACGTTACATCACGCTAGCTCACTCACAGAGCAACCACATTTCTGATTCATCTTATGACATCCGTCGTAAGTGGAAAGGCCTGAGCCCATTCGGTAAAGAGCTGGTAAAAGAAATGAACAACATAGGTATGCTGGTTGATGTATCACATATTTCTGATGATGCGTTTTATCAAGTGATGGAAATTTCAAAGGTACCCGTGATTGCTTCACACTCATCACTGCGTAAATACACCCCAGGCTTTGAGCGTAATATGAATGACGACATGCTGTTAGCACTTAAAAAGAATGGGGGTGTTATTCAAATTAACTTCGGTTCAAGCTTTGTTACAGCAAAGGCTGGCTCTTGGTACGATCAACTTAAATCAGCAAAGGCTGAAAAGAAAAAAGACGGTACTAAGCTAAGCAAAGATTTTGATGCAGCTTATCGCGCTAAAAACCCGTTTCCATTTGCAAGCTTAGAACAAGTACTTGATCACATTGACCATGTAGTTGAGCTAATTGGTATCGATTATGTGGGTATTGGCTCAGATTACGATGGTGTAGGCGACTCTCTACCTACTGGCTTAAAAGATGTTTCTAGCTATCCTAACCTTGTGCAAGGTCTAATGGACCGTGGTTATAGTGATAAAGACATCAAAAAGATTTTAAGTGGCAATATGCTACGTGTATGGCAACAAGCTGAAGCATACGCAAAAGCCCATTAATCGACACAAACTCTATTTAAAAGCGCAGCTAACTAGCTGCGCTTTTTATTTTTATCATCATAAGTATTTGATAATACAAATAGCTTGTTTTAATCTGCTGATATTACAAAGCAACTTGGATGATGTGATATGTCAACTTGGCAAGGGAATACTGCGCTGGCATTTGCAAGCATTGCACTTGGCTTATCAATTTATAGCTATACAAAAGTAAACTCGACTGACAAGCCTGTAGTTATTCAGCAAGCAAAACCTAACTTAAAAAAGTTAACCATTCCAGAGCAAGACAGAGAAAATCTAGTTGCCTTACATGGCTATATTTTAGATCTCGAAACACGCATTCACGAGCTTGAAAATCAAGCGCCAACAATTGATCCTGAGCGACTTGCCTCATTAGTTAAACAAGCAATGGAACAGCAAGAAAAAGAGCGACGAGTCGAAATTGAGAAAAGAAATCCAGCGCTTGGCTGGCTAAGTAATTTACCTGATGACTACCGCGAACGCATCAAAGCAGACCCACAATATGCCGACAGCTCAATAAATGAAGCTCTTGCCACCTTACTCAATTTGAGTAAGTCCGAAAATGAGCGCTTAGCAGCCTACGGGCAACTAAAAATGACCCTAGGCATGCTCAGACGCGACTTGGACGACAGCCAAGCAAATGCAGTAATCGATGCCATGATAAGCATTAGCGAATACACTAATGATCCTAAAATTCGTGTCAGTACATTAGAGAATTTATCTCGCCAAAATAACGTATCGCCTAAGCTCGCTGAGCACTTTCAAAAACTGTTACAAACTGACGATAATGATTATGTTCGCAATATTTCTGCCACAGCCCTCATTGGCCAATTTTTCCGTGCAACAAGAGACGGCAACAATAGTTATGCCAGTGATTTAGCAGAACGCATTACCACTCTTGAAAATAGCAGTAATGCAAAAGTTGCCGAAATCATGGCTGAAAACCTAAAAGGCCCACGGTTAAGAGAAGAAATAGATAAAGCGCTGGGGAAATGATTGAAGGTGCTAGGTGCTAGGTGCTAGGTGCTAGGTGCTAGGTGCTAGGTGCTAGGTGCTAGGACAAACTAAATCCCGTTTAACCTATAGCAACTATGATTTTTGTTTTCTTACACTGAAATGAAAGCCCCTTCTCGATCTAATCTGACGTCTGACAGCTGAAAGCTTCCAGCTATTTTTAAAAACAAAAAGCCCCAGCAGATGCCGGGGCTTTTTAGTAAGGAAACTTAATTAAAAATTAAGCTTTCTTTGGACGCTCAACAACGTCTACTAAAGTCCAAGACTTAGTCTTAGAAATAGGAGCACACTCAGAAATAGTAACTACGTCACCAGTTTGAGCTGTGTTGTTTTCGTCATGTACGTGTAGTTTAGTCGTACGTTTGATGAATTTTCCATATACTGGATGCTTCACGTAACGTGCGATAGCAACAGTGAAAGATTTATCCATCTTGTCGCTGATTACACGGCCTTGAAGAGTACGGATTTTATCGCTCATTATTGACCTGCCTTCTGGTTAATAACTGTTTTTACACGCGCGATATCGCGACGTACTGTTCTTAGCGTGTGTGTCTGAGCTAACTGACCAGTGCTTGCTTGCATGCGCAGGTTGAACTGCTCACGAAGAAGTCCTAGAAGTTCAGCATTTAGCTCTTCTACGCTTTTGTCTTTTAGTTCGCTAGCTTTCATTACATCACCGTCCGAGTTACGAAAGTTGTTGTGAATGGTAATTTACGCGCTGCAAGGTTAAATGCTTCACGAGCAAGCTCTTCAGAAACACCTTCCATTTCGTAAAGTACTTTACCAGGTTGAATTTCAGCAACCCAATATTCAACAGAACCTTTACCTTTACCCATACGAACTTCTAATGGTTTGTTCGTAATTGGCTTATCTGGGAATACACGAATCCAGATTTTACCTTGACGCTTTACGTGACGTGTCATAGCACGACGAGCTGCTTCGATTTGACGAGCAGTCATACGGCCACGGCCAGTAGCTTTCAAACCGAAAGTACCGAAGCTTACTTTGTTACCGTTTTGCGCTAAACCGCGGTTGCGGCCTTTGTGCATTTTACGGAATTTTGTACGTTTTGGCTGTAACATTACTCGCTACCTCTACTTAGCACTTTTTTTGGCTTTCTTTGGCGCGCGTTTAGCTGGCTTCTCTTGCTCTTGTACTAGTGGTAAACCACCAATAACTTCGCCTTTGAAGATCCAAACTTTAACACCAATGATACCATAAGTGGTTAAGGCTTCAGAAGTTGCGTAGTCGATATCAGCACGAAGAGTATGTAGAGGTACACGACCTTCACGATACCATTCTGAACGTGCGATCTCAGCACCGCCAAGACGACCGCTAACTTCAACTTTGATACCCTTTGCACCAATGCGCATTGCATTTTGTACCGAACGCTTCATAGCGCGACGGAACATAACACGACGCTCTAGCTGTGACGCAATACCGTCAGCTACTAGTTGTGCATCAAGTTCAGGCTTACGAACTTCAGCGATATTAATCTGAGCCGGAACACCTGCAATCTTAGTTACTGCTTGACGTAGTTTTTCAACGTCTTCGCCTTTTTTACCGATAACAACACCAGGACGAGCTGTGTGAATTGTTACACGGATAGATTTAGCTGGACGCTCGATAACGATTTTAGACACAGAAGCCGCTTTTAATTCCTTAGTAAGGAAAGTACGTACTTTGTGATCGCCAAAAAGCTGATCAGAGAAATCTTTTGAATTCGCGTACCAGGTAGAAACCCAAGGTTTAGAGATACCTAGGCGAATACCAGTAGGATGAACTTTTTGTCCCATTACTTATACTCCTAGCTATCTGAAACCACAACAGTGATGTGGCTTGTACGCTTAAGGATGCGGTCTGCGCGTCCTTTAGCACGTGGCATAATACGCTTCATTGTTGGACCATCGTCCACAAAGATCGTAGTTACACGAAGCTCATCAATGTCAGCACCTTCGTTATGCTCTGCGTTAGCAATAGCAGACTCAAGTACTTTTTTAACTAATACAGCCGCTTTTTTAGGGCTGTACGCCAGGATTTCTAGAGCGCGATCAACCGGAAGTCCGCGGATCTGATCTGCAACTAGACGTGCTTTTTGCGCCGAACCAGAGGCGAATTTATGTTTAGCTAATGCTTGCATTTATCATTCCCCTCTTAACGTTTCTTCGCTTTCTTATCCGCAGCGTGACCGCGGTAAGTACGAGTTGGTGCAAATTCACCTAGTTTGTGACCGATCATTTCGTCTGTGATGAACACAGGAACGTGCTGACGACCATTATGGACAGCGATGGTCAATCCGATCATGTTAGGTATGATCATTGAACGACGGCTCCAAGTTTTAATTGGCTTCTTGTCACCGCTTTCCAACGCTTTCTCTACCTTCTTCAGCAAGTGTAGGTCAATAAAAGGACCTTTCTTGAGAGAACGTGGCATGGCTATTCCTCAACTATTATTTAGTACGACGACGTACGATAAACTTATCAGTACGCTTGTTCTTACGTGTCTTAGCACCTTTAGTCGGCTTACCCCATGGAGACACAGGATGACGACCACCAGATGTACGACCTTCACCACCACCGTGCGGGTGATCTACCGGGTTCATGGCAACACCACGAACTGTCGGACGGATACCACGCCAGCGATTTGCACCAGCTTTACCTAGTGAACGAAGCATATGCTCAGCATTGCCTACTTCACCAAGTGTTGCGCGACAGTCAGCTGGAACTTTACGAACTTCGCCAGAACGAAGACGTAGAGTTACGTATTGACCTTCACGAGCAAGGATTTGAACGTATGCACCAGCAGAACGTGCGATTTGCGCGCCTTTACCTGGTTTTAATTCTACGTTGTGAACAGTCGAACCTACAGGCATGTTACGCATTGGTAACGTGTTACCAGCTTTGATTGGTGCATCAATACCAGATTGGATTGAATCACCAGCTTTTAAGCCTTTAGGTGCAATAATGTAACGACGCTCACCGTCTGCATATAATACAAGAGCGATGTTTGCGCTACGGTTTGGATCATACTCTAGACGCTCAACAACAGCTGGAATGCCATCTTTAGTGCGTTTAAAGTCGATTACACGGTAATGATGCTTATGACCACCACCGATGTGACGAACCGTGATACGACCTTTGTTATTACGACCACCAGACTTAGAGTTTTTCTCTAGTAGTGGTGCGTAAGGTTTACCCTTATGTAGATCTGGGTTAACCACTTTAACCAGGTGACGACGACCCGCAGAAGTTGGTTTACACTTTTGAAGTGCCATAATTCTAACTCCCCTTATTACTCGGCGCCGCCGACAAAGTCTAGCTCGCTACCTTCTTTAAGAGTAACGTAAGCTTTCTTCCAGTCTGAACGACGACCGAAACGCATGCCAGTACGTTTTGTTTTACCCTTAACGTTTAGTGTGCGAACACCAGTTACTTCTACTTCAAAAAGCTTTTCTGCTGCAGCTTTGATTTCAGCTTTAGTTGCATCAGAAGCTACTTTGAAAACAATCGTGTTGTTCTCTTCAGCAGCGATAGTGCTTTTCTCAGAGATGTGTGGAGCAAGGATCACTTTTAAAAGACGTTCTTCACGGATCATGCTAGCGCCTCCTCAAGTTGCTTAACAGCAGCAGCTGTAATAAGTACCTTATCGAAAGCGATTAGGCTTACAGGATCGATACCAGCTACATCACGCGTGTCAACCTTGTATAGGTTACGTGCCGATAAGAAAAGATTCTCATCTACTTCTTCAGTCACGATTAGAACATCTTTAAGCTCAAGTTCTTTAAGCTTAGAAACTAGTTCTTTAGTTTTTGGTGCTTCAAGACCAAACTGTTCAACAACGATTAAACGCTCTTGACGAACTAATTCAGATAAGATGCTTTTGATCGCACCGCGGTACATTTTACGGTTTACTTTTTGGCTGTGATCTTGTGGTTTAGCTGCGAAGCTAACGCCACCTGAACGCCAAATTGGGCTACGAATTGTACCAGCACGTGCACGGCCAGTACCTTTTTGAGACCATGGTTTTTTACCACCACCGCTTACTTCAGAACGTGTCTTCTGAGCACGAGTACCTTGACGAGCACCTGCTGCGTAAGCAACAACTACTTGGTGTACTAATGCTTCGTTAAACTCACGTCCAAAAGTAGCTTCAGAAACTTCAAGAGCGCCAGAAGCGTCTTTAATTGCTAATTCCATCACTAAATCTCCAGGACTTATGCTTTAACAGCTGGTTTAACGATAACGTCACCGCCGATAGCGCCAGGTACTGCACCTTTAACTAAAAGCAGGTTACGCTCAGCGTCAACGCGAACTAGTTCTAAGTTTTGAGTCGTTACACGCTCAGCACCCATGTGACCGGCCATTTTCTTACCTTTAAACACCTTACCAGGTGATTGGTTTTGACCGATTGAACCAGGAGCACGGTGAGATAGAGAGTTACCGTGAGTAGCGTCTTGCATGCTGAAGTTCCAGCGCTTAACACCACCTTGGAAACCTTTACCTTTAGAAGTACCGGTTACGTCAACTTTGTTGATTTCGTTGAATAATTCAACAGTAAGCTCAGCGCCTACTTCAAAATCGCCTTCACCACCATTTAGGCGGAATTCCCACAGACCGCGACCCGCTTCAACACCAGCTTTAGCGAAGTGACCCGCTGCTGCTTTGTTTACACGGCTTGCTTTTTTAGTGCCTGCGGTTACTTGAAGCGCGTTATAACCGTCAGTTGCTTCAGATTTGATCTGAGCAATGCGGTTAGGTGTCGCTTCGATAACTGTCACAGGGATAGATACACCATCTTCAGTGAAGATACGTGTCATACCCACTTTACGACCGACTAGACCTAATGCCATTTTCCTAAAACCTCTCTAATCTTCCGATTAACCCAGGCTGATTTGAACATCAACACCAGCAGCAAGATCTAAACGCATTAGAGCGTCAACAGTCTTGTCAGTTGGTTCTACGATGTCGATCAGACGTTTATGGGTGCGGATTTCGTACTGATCACGCGCGTCTTTGTTAACGTGCGGTGAAGTTAGTACAGTAAAACGTTCAAAGCGTGTAGGTAGTGGGATTGGACCACGTACTTGTGCGCCAGTGCGTTTCGCAGTTTCCACGATTTCCGCCGTTGATTGGTCAATCAAACGGTGGTCAAAAGCTTTTAGGCGAATACGAATGCGTTGATTTGACATTCTTAAACCTCAATATAAAGAGCATTTAAAAAGAGCATAAAAAAACGACCGAAACAATCTTAATAACTAAGATGTCGGCTGCTTTCTTATATCTACGATGAATTCCAAATCGGAATTCCTGTTTATTAGCTTGAAATCCAAGCTTAATCTTTCCTTCCAAGTTCCCGAGGGAATTTTGAAAGCCTGCGTATTATAGATAGATTGGTGATAAATGCAACAACTATTTTGAAAATCTCAAAGGTCTAAATTAAATTTTGTTTAACTTTCGAACTTTATCAATAACATTAGCGTCTTTAAATTATACTTGTGCGAGTAAAGAGGCTAGAAAATCGCTTTTAAATGGTCAGTCCAGTTAATAATTGTTATTCTATGCCGCTTATTTTTGACCAGACTCGGTCTATTTAATATCTACTAATAACTTTGGTGAGTTGATGCGTATCATTAATCGTTGTTTAAATTTCATTTCTGCCGGTATGAACCGCTTGTTTGTAAAAAGTAAGGTGCTGCCAGAAAATCCGATTGAACAATACAACCTAAACCCAGCCAACCCTACTTTTTATATTGTTAGGCTAAATGCACGCTCTGATTTAGCGGCACTGGCAAGGGTATGTAAAAAATACGGCTTACCTAACCCGACCGAAGAGCAGTTATTAGGTAATGCAGAACTTGATCGCTTTATCGGTATTCAAAACCCACCACCGCTATTTGGTAACAAAAGCAAACCAAGCAATGCCCTGCAGCAAGGCAAACAAATTATTGACCACCTGATGCAATCAGGTGAGAAAAACGTCCAAGTGATCCCGGTGACGATTTTATGGGGTCGTAATCCGGGCAAAGAAAAGCCAGGTTTAGGTACTTTGGTGTCTCATTCATTAACACCCAGCTGGTTTCGTAAATTCTTTGTGTTGCTATTTTCTGGGCGCGATAACTTTATTCGCTTTAGTCAGCCGCTCGATTTATCGTTATTGGTCAATGAAAAAGCTGAGGTTGATGAACTACCACATAAGCTTTTACGTGTAGCCCGCGTGCACTTTCGTCGTCAAAAATTGGCAGCGACAGGCCCGAAAATGCCATCACGTGAGCAGCTATTTAATTCGCTTCTTGCCTCACCAACAATAAAAAAAGCAATTCAAATAGAAGCGAAAGAAAAAAACATCAGCCAAGAGCAAGCTCGCCAAAATGCGCTGAAGCTACTTGATGAGATTGCCGCCAATTATAGCGATGCCACCATTCGTGTTGCAGACCGTATTTTAACTTGGCTGTGGAATAAGCTTTATAACGGGATTGATATTAAGTTTTCTGAGCAGGTGCATGAGCTTACAGATAAAGGCCACGAGATTATCTATATGCCATGTCACCGCTCGCACATGGATTACTTATTGCTGACCTATTCTATTTACCATTTAGGCTTAGTTCCGCCACATATCGCTGCGGGTATCAACTTAAACTTCTTCCCAGCAGGGGGGATTTTCCGTCGCAGTGGTGCTTTCTTTATTCGCCGCTCATTCGCGGGCAATAAACTGTATTCGTCAGTATTTAAAGAGTACCTGAGCCAGTTATTTATTAAAGGCTATTCAGTAAAGTTTTACACTGAAGGTGGTCGTAGCCGTACTGGTCGCTTGTTACCGCCAAAAACAGGTATGCTCGCCATGACATTACAAGCTATGTTACGTGGCATAGACCGCCCTATTTCAATTGTGCCTGTATACATTGGTTATGAGCACGTAATGGAAATTAATACTTACTTAAAAGAGCTTGCCGGTAACGATAAAAAAGGTGAGTCGGTATTAGGTATCTTTAAGGCAATTAAAAACCTTAAAAACTATGGTCGTGGTTATTTAAACTTTGGCGACCCTATATCGATAAACCAATATCTCAATGATCAACAACCTGATTGGCGAGAGTCGATTCACCCAACTGATGTTCAGAAACCACAATGGCTTGGACCACAAGTCGCTAACCTCGCTGATAAGGTAATGGTTAATATTAATAGCGCCGCTGCACTCAATGCAGTGAATCTACTTGCGATGATATTACTGGTAAATGATAAACACGCGTTAAGTAAACCTAAGCTGATTGCTCAGCTTGAGTTTTATTTACATTTACAGCGAAGCGCAAGCTACAGCGAAAAGGTGACCACACCAGACGAAAGCGCCGAGCAGCTGCTAGAGCATGCACTTAAACTTAATAAGTTTGATGTGATCAGTGATGAGTTTGGCGAAATTATCGCGATTAACGATAAAGAAAAAACACTATTCAACTACTACCGTAATAACGTGTTGCACTTATTTGCAGTACCGAGCTTATTGGCGCTGCATTTATTCAAAGCACATCAAACTACCATGGCTGATTGCCAAGCCTTGATTGCACGTTTTTACCCACTGTTTGCCAAAGAGTGGTTCTTGCATGAGTTAGATGAAAACTACATTACGCGTGTTCTCGCTAGTTTCGTTGATCAAGACCTGATTGAAATTGATGGCGATAATATCAAGATCACTAACAGCAACGATTGCTTAGCGAAACTCGAAATGCTCGGTCGCGCCCTAAGCTTAACACTGCAACGCTACGCTATCGTGGTTGGCTTTATTCAAACTAGCAGTGGTATTGAGCGTGAAGAACTTGAACATGAAAGCCAAGTGTTAGCTGAGCGCTTAGGTACCTTGCACGGCATTAAAACCCCTGAGTTCTTCGACAAAAAAGTACTTATTGGTTTTATTTCAAGCTTGCGAGAGCAAAAGCTAATTACCGAAACAGAGCAAGGCTTAACGGGTAGCAATGAGCTGTGTGAAGTGTATTTATATCTTAAAGCATTGCTGCCAGCACGGGTCTGGCAGTCAATTGACGATATAGTGCAAAGCCAAGCTCAGCACGTAAAAGATTAACGCTGACGCATAACCCCTTCTTGGATCGTTGAGGCAACCAAATTGCCTTGACGGTCAAAGAACTGACCTCGCACCAAACCACGACCAGAGCTCGCACTTGGGCTATCAATCGAATATAAAATCCAATCGTCTAGTCTAAACGGGCGGTGAAACCACATTGCATGGTCAATCGTTGCAACCTGCATATTCGGCTGCATAAACGATACGCCGTGCGGCTGTAATGCAGTTGGTAAAAACTCAAAGTCAGATGCATACGCAAGTAAGTAATTATGAATGCGCTGATCGTCAGGCATCTCACCATTAGCTTTAAACCAAATATGCTTAACTGGCTCCATCACTTGTGGTTTGAATGGGTTATGAAAGGTCACAGGACGCATTTCAATTGGTACTTCTCGGATGAACTTATTTCGAATTGGTTCAGGAATAAGCTCTGCATTTGCTTGGTAAAATTCAAGCGATGACTTTAATTCTTCAGGCTGTGGTACATCAGGCATCTGCGCTTGGTGTGATAAGCCCTCTTCTTCACCTTGGAAAGAAGCAGTCATGTAAAAAATCGGCTTACCATATTGAATTGCTTTTACACGGCGAGTACTAAAACTTTTACCATCACGGATATTTTCTACATCATAGACAATCGGCTTTGCAGCATCACCCGGGCGCAAAAAGTAAGAGTGTAAAGAGTGAACAATACGCCCTTGTGGTAATGTTTCTTTTGCGGCAGATAGAGCTTGGCCCATTACTTGGCCACCGAATACAGCTCTAAATCCTAAATCTTGGCTTTGCCCGCGATACAAGCCTTGCTCAATCTCTTCTAACGACATTAATGACAGTAGGTCATCTAATACTTGGCTCATTTATTTATCCTCAATCCCGACAAGCGTTTAATGATACTATAGACTAATTGGAAGTAAATCTTTGTAAGAGCACCTCATTATGGCTTATTGGCTTTTTAAAACCGAACCCGATGCATTTTCAATTGATGATCTAAAAAACGCACCTGAGCAAACCTCTATGTGGGATGGCGTGCGTAATTATCAAGCCCGCAACTTTCTGCGCGATGGTATCAAGCAAGGTGACTTGGTAATGATTTATCATTCAAGTTGTAAACAGGTGGGTGTTGCAGGTATCGCTACGGTGACTCGCGAAGCTTATGCCGACCCAACACAGTTTGATTTAAATAGCGATTACTACGATGCCAAAGCAACTGCTGATAACCCGCGCTGGTTTGTAGTCGATGTGCAATACCAATTACACCTTAAAAAGCTAGTTAGCCTGCAGGCGATTAAAGCCAATGAGTCAATTACCGAAATCGCTCTTAAAAAAGGCGGCCGATTGTCAGTAATGCCTGTCACCGAACATGACTGGCAACAGATCATCGCAATGAGCGAGGGCTAAGCATATAAAGTAGCGGCCATTTTTAATTAGCTGCTATTTTTGCTATAATTTTGCCCCTTTATTTTAGAGGTAACGTGGGGGATGTATGAAATTATTGTATTGGTTAGAGGAATGGACCAATCTCCCACGCGATGAGCAACAAAGCCGTGTTCCTATGACTGGTGGTGATTTGCTCGGTGATGTTTATGTGAAATACCATATCATTGATGCCAATAAGCCCCTGCTAATTACCTTCTCTCCTGCTGGAACAAATTATCAAGAACATGATATCAATGATGATTTTTCGCCTTGGGCTTATAAGCTCGCGAAAAAGCAAGATGTGAATATCATCGCCTTTCAACATTTAGGCATTAGCAACTGGTTTAGGCACCGTAATCTGTTGTTTTTTATTGAACAGCTAGCACCACTGATTGGCGGGTTCAAAGAGCGGTTAGGTTATGGATTGAGTCGAGGAGGCTTTGCCGTTGGCGCCTTTGCCAATCTATTAAAGCTAGACAAGGTTTTACTCTTTCACCCAGTTAGCACAAAAAACAAAGAAAAAGCGCCATGGGATGACCGTTCAAGTACCGACATCGCGCAAAAATTTGATTGGAACGGTGACTACCACGATTTAGATTTAGGCCATGCAAAGGGTTATATTATTTACGACCCAACGAATCGCATCGACCGAGCTCATGCTAAACGTTACCCACAACTAACCCACTTACGCGTGTTTGGTATGGGCCATAGTGTTCATGCAACATATTTAAATAAGTTTGGCTTTTATAAAGATGTTGCTGTTGATTTTATTAGCCACCAGCAAGTTGATATAGCCCAATTCCGCCAGCAAACCAAAACGCTGCGCTTTAAAGAAGATTATTATCGTCGTCTAAACAAGGCAAACAAGAGTTCGCCACATCGTTTAGCCTTACTAAGCACCGCGCATACAATTTTAGCTGAAGAAAAAGCCGAGCACATGCAAGAGCAAAAAGATGCGATTGATGTGCAACCGCTGATTGATGTTGCAATCAAACATCAAGATGAGCACCCAAACGATGCAATTAAGGTCTTAGAAGTGGCTCAGCAACTCTCACCCGATGATCCTGTGATAGATCATAAACTAAAACAGTTGAAGTGACACAGCTGCTGTCAGCTTTAGGTCAGTTAACCCTTAGGTTTTACTTTGCGATGCTTTTTGACCCGCCCGTGTTTAGGGATGATTGTTAAGTACATTACCAAAGCTAACCACGAAAAGAAGATGATACCTATTAACCAAGCATTCTTTTCGTGGCCTTGAGTGCGTTTACTATTGAGCACAATGACCACAGGTAAAATGTAGGCACTGAGTACAATAATTAAAAACACAACTTCGTTCATAAATACCAATTCGCTTAATTAAAAGTATTATTGCGGATTGGTACTATACCAACGCTGACCAATCAACTTCGTCGCTCAAAACACGCTCCGCAGCTATATAATGCAAAATATCTCCCTCACTTACTACATAATCAAGTGGCGGGTTTAAGTCCATATTTTTTGCACTCAAATTATGTGCGACACCCAGTAATATAGCATCATGACTATATTTAAAGTGATGAAACAGCTTGCCAAACTCCATTGCTTGCACGCCTTTTGGAATTGGTAAACTAAATTGAGTATCCCCATGTAGTGTCGATAACAGCTCTTCTTGCACACGACTTGAACCAGGGTCTTGCATTGAGCGCACTAAGATCTCGGCTGACTTAGCACTGCTACATTCTACATTGTGGCAATGCTCATGTAGCATTTCGATTTTAGTTTCATCAGTAAAGTGCGCGCTAATGTGGCACTGTTCATTGACCAACTTGCTAATGCGCAGGGCTGTTGTAAACGTTTGGTCATCATCTTGGCCATCAATGATAATTTTGTCGGCGCGATCAATGGCAATTCTTTTCAACTCATCTAAGTCAGTAAAGCTACTTAGACGAGCAAAATCAACCATAGGATTTGCTAAAAACGGATGTTCCATTTGTTCAGTAACCGCCAATAAAATACGACGATCTAAGCGTTTATGATCGGCCAATATATAGTCAACCATCTTTTTAGTACGTGTATCGTGCCAACCAAAGATAATAATGTGATTGTTTATATGTGCGAAGCTTTTATCACCCGTCATAGCGCGCCTAATTAAATAAGTTACTGTTTGCCCTGTCTTTCCTAACAGAACGCCAAATAATGCTAAACCAAAAGGTATTTGCAGCAATGCGACAATCCAACGGCCAAGCTCGGTGCTTGCGCTAAAATCGCCATAACCAACTGTAGATGTAGTTACTACATAATAATAAAAATAAGTACTAAGTGGTGTGAGCGCTTGCTCTCCTGCAAGCATAAGCAGCCACCAAATAAGTAGCATATGCAAAAGCGTAGTAAATACCACAGCCTGCCAACTTACTTGATCAATGTGACTGCGAATAAGTACCACTAAACGATTAAATATATGATGCATGATCCTTGCGATTTATAGTGGAGGAAATTATCGATACGGTACTGTAATGCTTGCATTTTGGCAACTGATGGAAAATTACTAATGCATGTCGATGAAAAATGATAGTAGACTATACTATCTCTGTATTAGGTGTTTAGGGTGAAATATGTCAGGTGTTCTTGCTTCCGTCGATAAGCGTACGCAACTGGTCGGTGAAAACCGCTTAGAGCTTTTACTATTTTACCTACACAGTCGCCACTTATTCGCTCTCAATGTGTTTAAAGTTAAAGAAGTGGTGAAGTTACCGCAAATTAGCAAAATTCCCCACGCCCACCCTAAAGTTTCTGGGGTTGTAAATATTCGTGGTGAATCAATTCCGGTGATTGATTTGCGCAGAGCGATAAACATGCCTGAAGCTAAACACATCGAAGATACAAACCTCGTTATCACCGAGTACAATCGTACCGTGCAAGGCTTTTTAATTGGTAAAGTTGATCAAATCATCAATATGACATGGTCAGATATTATGCCGCCACCAACTGCAATTGGTAAAAATCATTACCTAACAGCCTTAACGAAAGTAAAACGCGATGGCCAAGAGCAGCTGGTTGAAATTATCGACGTAGAAAAAGTGCTCGCAGAAATCGTTGAGTACGAAGTCCAAATATCTGAAGACATTCTTGATAAAAGCATCGTGAACGAATTTGCAGGCCGCAAAATTCTTCACGCCGATGATTCGCCAACTGCTCGTAAGCAAGTAAGCGATACCTTGTCGCAACTTGGCATTGAAATCATACCTGCTCGTAACGGGCTTGAAGCACTCGAAATGCTAAAAGGCTGGGCTGATCAAGGTAAAGATGTAGAGAAAGAATTACTCATGGTGATCACCGATGCTGAAATGCCAGCAATGGATGGTTACCGTTTAACACACGAAATTCGTAACGACAGCCGCATGAAGAACCTACATATTGTGCTTAATACCTCTTTGAGTGGTAGCTTTAACCAAGCTTTAGTTGAGAAGGTTGGCTGTAATGCGTTCTTATCAAAGTTCCAGCCAATACTATTAGTAGAAGAAGTTCAAGCCCGCTTAAAAGCCGTGCTAGAGCAAGATTCACAGTAAGCGCATTTAGCATCAGTTTTTAAAGGCATAAGCTAAAGCAACGACGTCGCAATTTGCCAACCATCGTTATTCATGATTTATTGGCATTATCGATTCGACGACAACAATAAAAACTATGCTAAATCGCGTTGCTAAACCATTCACTAAACTAGTAGAGCGTTATCTACCCGACCCGTTTGTATTTGTTATATTACTCACCTTGCTGAGCTTTATCGTTGCGAGCCTCTTTACGCCGTCAACGCCCACGCAAGTGCTCGCGGCTTGGGGTGGTGGATTTTGGAACCTATTACAATTTGCCATGCAAATGCTGCTAGTGTTGCTAACGGGCTACATGCTAGCGAGTACCCCAGTGATGCGCAGTATACTCAACAAACTCGCGACTCTTGCCAACAGCCCTGCCAAAGCGATTATACTCGTTACGCTCGTGTCTTTATTGGCAAGCTGGCTAAATTGGGGCTTTGGTTTAGTGATTGGCGCTTTATTCGCCAAAGTAATTGCGAAACATACCCGCGTTGATTACCGTTTGTTAGTGGCCAGTGCCTATTCAGGTTTTATTGTTTGGCATGGCGGCTTAGCCGGTTCAGTGCCGCTAACAATCGCAACCGATGGCCACTTTGCAGAGCAAAGTATTGGGGTAATAGGCACCGAAAACACAATTTTTTCGGCATTTAATATCGCTATTGTTGTGGGCTTATTTATTATCATGCCGCTGGTAAATCGCTATATGTTGCCGAGCGAAAAAGACAGTGTTTATGTTGACCCTGCAAAGCTTGAAGATGAATCGCAGCAAGCAGATATGCCTACCCGCCCTGCCGAAGTAATAGAGCATAGTCGTTTGCTTGGTATGGGGGTAGGTGCCTTTGGTCTTGCCTATTTATTCTATTATTTTGTGCTTAACGGAGGCGGCTTAAACTTAAATAGCGTGATCGCAATATTCTTATTTAGCGCAATTTTACTGCATCAAACACCGCATAATTTACTTAGCAGCTTACAGCAAGCAATCCCTAGTGGCGCTGGCATTGTGATTCAATTTCCATTTTATGCGGGGATCATGGCGATTATGGTAAAAACGGGACTTGCTCAACAAATTTCTGAAGGATTTATTGCCATTGCAACAGCCGAAACACTGCCTTTTTGGAGTTTTTTAAGTGCAGGGTTTGTGAATATATTTGTGCCATCAGGCGGCGGCCAATGGGCAGTGCAAGCGCCGATTGTTATTCCAGCCGCACAAACACTTGGCGCGGATATGCCACGGGTTGCTATGGCTGTCGCATGGGGCGATGCTTGGACTAACCTTATTCAGCCGTTCTGGGCACTCCCCGTACTTGCTATTGCCGGCTTAAAAGCAAAAGACATCATGGGCTTTTGCCTTGTGCAGCTGATCATCACCGGCGTGTTTATATCGTTAATGCTGAGTTTTTACCCTTAAAAGCTTTATAAACATCACCTATTAGAGAGGGGCAAAAGCTCATAGCGAGAGCCCCTCTTCAAAACGGTTTGTTAACCAAAGGTAACCAAAACTCTCATTCGGTCTTAAATCACCGCTGAATCAGTGCTTCATTCTACCAAAACTACAGTCTATCACTTAAAGTTAGAATCACTGCTCTCGCTTCTTTTATCTCTTTTTAATACAAAACAAACGATCTTAGAAACAACAAGGTACACTAAAATAAACGCAGATATATCGATAAAATAATCTACCAAGCTGCTACTTTTTGAAATAGAAAAATCAAAACTAAAAAAAGCAACTCTGGTTATGATGTAAGTGATAAAGAAACTAAATAAAAACTGCTTCATGAACAAAACAATCTCCATTTAATTTAATAGATAATGTCTGTGCTAAAGTGATTACACATACTAACTGCTCACTTTGTTGCACAGTCGCCTCCCTTCTGAACAAGCTCATGGCAAAGTCCTTTTAATGTTCCTCTTGGGTTTAAGATTAGCTAAATATTCTAGTTTCTATAAATCGGAACTTTCTCAAATAGTATCCTTATTTAAATTTAATGCTTAGTCATTTAAATAAGGATTTATATGCACTAACGTGAATTTAAGCACTAAGCTGAATATAACTTAGTACTTAAATGTTAATTAACTTGCTAATATCTTCATTGGCAAACTTAGGATTGGGCTTTGTGAGTCAGCAAAGTGCATCATCACCGCAACGTGCCCTGCAACAACCAGTGCGTACATTACCGCTGAAAAACCTTGTCCATAAGTATCGAGAGGGATGAGGTGTGAGTAGTGACGTCCGCGCCATTCAAAGATAATCTCAAGAGCCCCTACAAATAAGAAAAACACCAGTAGCATCAAGCCAAAGGTGTAACTTAACCACAAGCCAAATAACACACCTAATAAACACACACTAAGGCCTATCCATGAACGCATCGAAAAACTAATGCTTTTAAGTACATGGCCGCCATCTAGGGGCAGAATAGGTAACAAGTTAAATAGGTTTAACAGTGCACTGAGTACCGCCACCCCGGCGAATATTTCCATTTCAGTGGCGTAGTAAAGCACTACTCCCAGCACAGAGGTAATTAAGCCAAAAGCGGGCCCCATGAGTGAGATCACCACATCTTGCCATCTGGTGGTAATCTTATCATCAGAAACAGCCAAACCACCGACAAAGGGAATAAGGTAAATACCTTTAGTTTTAATGCCAAAATATTTCATAGCACGCACATGACCATATTCATGCACCACCAAGCAAGCAATTAGCATCAAGGCAAATTCAATGGAAAATAACCACGCATAGCCTGCCACCGAAGCCCCCGCTAAAGCCGCTTTCACGACTTTTGCACTTTTGAATAATTTAAAGCCCAGTGCCAGCAAACCAATAATGCCGCGTTTTGGTTCAGCTTCTTGTAACTCAGGTAAAGCAAGTTGGCTCACCTGCTGCTGGTTAACAAAGATTGCTAAGCTTTTTTCGTGCACTTTACTAGTATCAAGACCAATACGCTGCCCCTGAAAATCAAACTCATAAAGATCTGACTCTGGGTTATCGAAGGCGATTGCTTGTTGTTGATGAAAAAGCTGAATTAACTGTGAGCCGTTTAAATGCAAAATAAAGGTTTCGTCTGCGAGGCTCAGCTGAAGTCTGACCATAGTTCTTATAAATACGAATAAAAAGTGCGGCTATTATACTGAGGCCTTACAAAATTACGAATTTCCTTTAGGTACAAGGAGGTATATTTTTCGCACCACAAAACAAGCAAAAAACATGACGAAACACCGTTTACCTACTACTTTTAACTATAGCGTTCTTGTTCATGGAGTGAATATGGTGAAGTCAAATAGACACATTCTCGTAGTGGATGACTCAAAAGCCATCCTGATTGTTATGCATGCCATTTTGAATGAGCTTGAGGTTCCGCACATCACAACCTGCCTAAGTGCAGAAGAAGCTTTAGAAAAAATTAAAAAAGCACCTCGATTCTTTGATGCTATTTTTACCGACCTCAATATGCCAGATATGGATGGTATGGAGCTTATTCGCCACTTAGGTGCCATGAAGTACCAAGGTGCAATTGCCATTATTTCTGAGATGGATCCTAAAGTTATAGACCTTGCCGCAGACCTTGCTCGTAAGCATAACGCTCACTTAATTGGTAACGTCACTAAACCCGTGCAACTTAATCAAGTGTATTTACTACTGCAAAAGCTTGAGCACTTTGCTATTCATGTTGAGCGTACAAAAACCCCTATTTCTGAGTCGCTGTTACTACATGCCATCAGTCATAATGAAATTATTCCGTTTTATCAACCTAAGATAAATCGCCACGATAATCGGGTTGAAAGTATTGAGGTGCTTGCCCGTATCAACACAAGCCAAGAAGAGGAAATTATCTTACCGGAGCGCTTCATTTGTATCGCTGAAGACCTAGATTTAATAAACCTTATTACTTTTCAATTATTTGAAAAAGCCACTAACGATTTTGCAGAAATCAAAGAGCAGTTTGATCCCAACTTAAAACTGGCGTTTAACTTATCCCCTTCGCAACTCGAGGACTTAAGCTGCCCAGATAAACTGGCTTTAATACTGCACCTTAACAATCTAACACCCAGTGAAGTGATTTTAGAAATTACCGAACAGTATGCTCTTCGCAGCACTGCACAACTCGAAACACTCAACCGTTTACGAATGCGCGGTTTTGGTATTTCACTTGATGACTTTGGGACTGGCTTTACCAATGTTCAGCAGCTAAAAACGCTGCCGTTTACCGAAATTAAGATCGATCGCACCCTGATCAGTAATATTGAAACCGATCAGTTTTCCCAGGTGATTGTTAGTAGCTTGGTGAATATAGCGATACAAGAAGATCTCGCTATTGTGGCCGAAGGGATTGAGCGAGTTGAAGAGCTTGAATACCTCGACCGCTACAAAGAGTTTATTTTAATGCAGGGCTTTTTGCTGTGCCGCCCGAAAGCTAAAGAAGACTTTTTAAATTGGTCACTTTCATGGCGGCAAATGGTAAAAACTGCAGCAGGACATCGCCGCTAAGGTTTACGCTTATCGTCACTGACGATGGTATTACTCGATGCTAAACGTTGTCGCCAACGCTGTTTGGCGACTTTTTGCATATTGGCTGATTGATCATGTTCATCTACAATCTCGAGCCCCATTAATGCTTCAATTAAGTCTTCAAGGGTGACAATACCTTGTACATCACCGTATTCATCCACGACCAAACAAATATGCGTGCGCTCAGATAGTAAGGTTTCGAGTAAGGTCGGCACATGCAAGGTTTCTGGTACGGTGTAAATAGGCTTAACAAGCTTGCTAATTTTATAGTCTTCACCCAGGCGATGATAAGCCAGCATAATGTCATTTTTATGCACAAAACCAATAATATCATCACCATTTTTGTCATAAACCAATACTCGAGAGAACGATGAAGAACCATGCTCCGCCAAGTATTGGTTTACGGTTAAGTCTTTATGTACTTTAAAAAGCACCGTACGTGGTGTCATTAAGGTATCGAGTTTGGCATGACGAAAGTGCAGCAGGCTACGAATGATTTCAGATTCATCTTGCCCAAGCGCTCCAGACTCAGTACCAATATCAGCCATGGCTTCAATTTCTTGGCGAATATAGTAGGCTTCATCATAATTACGCCCTAAAAAGCGCGTTAAAATGTCTGCAAACCACACAAAGGGTTTTAGAATAAACACCAACCAAATTAGGCTCACACTAACAATGGGTGTTAACCCTCGCCAATAATTAGCTCCTAATGTTTTAGGAATAATTTCAGAAAGCACCAGTACCAATAACGTCATAATTGCAGAGGCAACGCCAACCGCAGCATCTGAAAACACCACCGCAGCTTGTGCGCCAACGCCAGCGGCACCAGCAGTGTGCGCTATGGTATTTAACGTAAGTATTGCCGCCAACGGTTGGTCTATATTGTCTTTAAGCTTACCAACACGTTTTGCCAATTGTGGTTGCTGTTTTCTGAGCATGGCAACATAACTTGGTGTAATACTTAACAGTACTGCCTCCATCACTGAGCACAAAAACGAAACCGCAATGGCAACAAACATATAAACAAGTAACAATGTCACTGTAAGCCCTCTTAAAAAGTTAACCTGCTCACCATAGCAATTGAAAACCACAAGCTCAAACCCGACTGCAATCTAACGCAGAGCACTTTTTGGGTAATTTGCAGCGTGCTATATTGGTTTAAATTACCTTCAACAGGCGAAACTATGACACTTTCAACTACTTGGCTAAGCCAATCAGCCAAGCTAAAAACAACATTCAGTGCCTTAGCGTTATGTGCGTTAAGTAATACAGCGATGGCCGCTGCCATTGATAAATCAGCGGTGCAATTTATTGGCCCTCTTGGCGCAGATATGCAACTTAAGCCATATCAAACGGATCATCGCGATGCCATTATTGCTAACCTATTACCTAGCTTGCAAAAAAGCACCGATAGCATACGCGTTTTTGGTAATGAGCTTGACTGGCAATCATTCGACAAAGTGAGTGCGCTAACACTTGGTGGTTTACAGGCACTCAAATTTACCGCCTCAACTGAACGTTTTAGCCAAGGCTCATTAACACTTAAAGGCATTGAGAACGCACAGCTATTTATTGATGGTGAAAAGCAAACAGAAAAAAATAAAAGCTATGAGCTAGCTTTAAGCCAAGGCGATCATCAGTTTGTTATCATCACTGAGCAAGTAGCCAACTGGAATGAGGTTGAACTTGATTTTACGGCTAAGTCAGAACTAGATACTGTGCAATTTAGCGCTAAACAACAACACGGTTTGTCTGCTAAGCAATTATTTGATGCGCCAACAGTCAGTTATATTTCAATGGCACCAAATGGTGATTACTTCATTACTAGCCAACGTCATTACGAAGATGCAACCGCTAATCAAGCGCAATATGTTACTGAACTTAAAGACGCAAAAAACAATACACTTTATCGCTTTGAGTCAGCCCAACCAAGTAACATTACTTGGAGCCCAGATAGCAAAAGTTTAGTGTATTTATTAAATGGCGAGCTTAAGCGTTTAAACCTAAAAACCATGCAACTTAGCGTCATTGCTAAAAACCTCTCTGGTGCGAATAGCTTTCAGTTTTTTGATAACAACAGCTTAATTTTTAGTTGGTCAAAGTCTCCAACAGACAATGGCAAGCTCACTAAGCATTACCAAGGCCTGCAAGACCGTTGGTCTTATGCTCGCACTACATCGCAAGTATATTTACTCGATATACCAACAGGTCTTAGCAAAATCTTAAGCCAAGGCCCACTTAGCCATTCACTTGAAGATTTTGACGCTAAAAGCGGTCGCGTCTTAATGAGCCGCTCAGCACAAGCAATGCAGCTATCACCACAGCCAGCAACAGAACTTGTTGAGCTAAACCTAGCTACATCGGCTCTTACGGTACTTGGTCAATACAATACATTTAATCAGGCTAAATATACTGACGACGGAATTTATGTCACTGCCGGACCAGATTTTAATAATGGCTTAGGTCGTAACCTTCCTGAGGGGATGCTTGCTAATAACTATGATGGTCAACTTTATTTACTCAGCCGTGACGGTAAAAAAGTAACCCCTTTAAGTAAAGAGTTTAACCCGGCTATCGGCCAGTTAAACGTGCTTAAAAACGGTGATGCACTGATTAAAGTTACCGAGCAAGATACTGTACAACTTTATCAATTCGACTTAAGCAAAAAGCGTTTTAATAAAGTGAATACGGGCTTTGATGTTGTTGAGCAAGTTAGCTATTCACACGAACGCACCCCGCGCATTTTGGTTACCGGCACCACAGCGTCAACACCTCAGCAGTTAAAACAACTAAGCTTAGGTAAGAGCCGCGCTAAAGTAATGTGGGACTCTAAGCCAATTGGCTATGAAAATACGCAAGTAGCCTCATTGGAAGAGTTTAACTTTACTAATAAAGATGGCATTGAAATTAAGGGTCGCGTTTATTTACCGCATGATTTAGATAGCAATAAGCAATATCCTGCGCTGGTTTATTATTATGGCGGTACATCGCCAGTAACTCGTGGTTTTACCGGTCGCTACCCATTTAACCTATGGGCTGAGCATGGCTATGTTGTTTACGTTGTACAACCTACTGGCGCAACCGGCTTTGGCCAAGAATTTTCGGCTAAACACGTCAACGCATGGGGTGAATACACCGCCAACGACATCATCGACGGCACAAAAGCCTTTTTAGATAAATATAGCTTTGTAGATAGTAAGCGTGTAGGTAATTTAGGGGCCTCTTACGGTGGCTTTATGACCATGCTACTCGCAACTAAAACAGATATGTTCAGTGCATCGATTGCCCATGCAGGGATTTCAAATATCACCTCGTACTGGGGCCAAGGTTGGTGGGGTTACTTATACTCAGCTGAGGCATCTAAAAATAGCTACCCGTGGAACAATCCTACACTTTATAGCCAACACAGCCCGGTGTTTCATGCTGACAAAGTAACAACGCCGTTATTACTCCTTCATGGTGATTCGGATACCAACGTACCGGTTGGTGAAAGCCACAATATGTACACGGCATTAAAGTTATTAGGTAAAGATGTTGACCTGATTGAGTACAAAGGTGCAGATCACCAAATTTTTGCTCGTGATAAACGCTTCGACTGGTGGAATACCATGTTGGCTTATTTCGATAAAAACTTAAAAGATCAGCCACAATGGTGGCAATACCTTTATCCTGAAAAGTAGTTTAATCACTTGGCTGAGTACTGTGTGAGTGCTCAGCTTTCACCCTTTTCAACTATAGCTAAGCCATTAAATTGTAAGAAATAGTTACAAACCTCGCCAATACACTTCTCAGCCTTTGCCATACAGTGCTAACATAACAACAAATCAAGTGTGAAATTAAAGCGAATGACTATTCAAGTTTTATTGGTTGAAGACGACGAACTACTCGTTAAACGCATTCTTAATCATTTCAAAGAAACTGAGTTTAATATTGAGGTAGATTCAACGGGGGCCGATGCATTAAGCATTGTGCAATCGCGTGCTTCAACTAAAGAAGCAGTTTCTCTAGCCGTTATCGACATTGTGTTACCAAAACGCGATGGACTTTTGCTTGCCAAAGAACTTAATGCACTGACTGATATTGGCGTTATTGTGCTGTCTAGTCGTGACTCGCAAGCTGACCGTATTGCTGGTCTTGCACAAGGTGCCGATGACTATATTTGCAAGCCGGTTGACTTACTTGAACTTGAACTAAGAATGCGCGCTCTTTTTAAGCGCATAAAAGGCTCTCAGCAAGATGATGAGAGTGAAGAGTTTATTGAATATGCCGACTTTAAACTGCACCCAGATAACCGCACATTAGTGACCCCTAATGGTGAAGAGTCTCGTCTTACCGAAGCAGAGCACAAGGTACTTATTTGCCTTATTGCAAATGCGGGTAAAGCGACATCGCGTGAAAAAATTTCCGAAGAAATAGGTCAACCAGATTGGAGCCCAAGCGATCGAACCGTTGATGTGCTCATTGGCCGCTTACGTAAAAAATTAAGCGATGAAAAAGACCAAAAACGTATCGTTACCGTTCGCGGCAAAGGCTACATGCTCTCTATTTAGCAAGCTTACTAATACTGCGTTAATTGGCTAATTAACCGTTCAAAGGCGCGATAATTCAACGCCTCTTTTAATTCACTCAAGGTAATTGCTGGCTGTGCTTTCAAGTCGCTAATTGTGCGTGCAACTTTAATAACACGATGATACGAGCGTGGTGACAAAGCCAGTTTTTCGCTGGCTTTTGCTAAAAACTGCAGCTCAGCAGCTGCCAACTCACAATGAATGCTCATTTCTTTATTATTCAAGCGCGCATTCACTTTGCCTTGCCGATTAAGTTGAATTGCATAAGCTCTTTCAACTCTGGCTCTTACTTGTTCACTGCTTTCTTCTACTTGCGTGCTCTGTAATTGGCTACTGGTGAGTCTCGGCAGCTCAATTTGTAAATCAATCCTATCGATAAATGGTCCAGATACTCGAGATAAATACCGCAATACTTGATCTGGCGTTGCACGCTTATCTGTATGGCTTCCTGTGGGGCTAGGGTTTAATGCGGCGATCAGCTGGAATTGCGATGGAAATTCCATTTGTCGTGCCGCTCGCGATATAGTCACCACGCCCGTTTCCATTGGTTCACGCAGTGAATCGAGCACTTTTCTCTCAAATTCGGGCAACTCGTCTAAAAACAAGACGCCATTATGGGCAAGAGAAATTTCCCCCGGTTTAGGATTCGAAGAGCCACCAACAAGAGCCACAGCAGAGCAAGTATGATGTGGATTTCTGAAGGGTCGCTCACGCCAATTCGATAAATCAACCGATTGACCAATTATCGAATATAACGCGGCAGTGCTAATTGCTTCATCATCCGACATGGTTGGCATAATCGTAGGCATACGCTGGGCAAGCATTGACTTGCCAGTACCTGGAGGGCCAAGAAACAGTAAATTATGGCCACCAGCGGCTGCTATTTCGAGTACTCGTTTGGCACCAGGTTGGCCTTTCACATCACTTAAATCGAGTAGCGAGTCACGCTGCGACTGCTGCTCAGGATAGCTAATATTAAGTGGCAGGGGTTGCTGATTTAATAAGTCATTCCAAACATCTTGTAAGGAGTAAACGGCTTTTCGAGAAACGCCCGACACAAGACTTGCGAGATTGTCGTTTTCGGCGGGTAAGAAACAACAGCGACCCTGCTCTTTCGCTCCTAACACCGAAGGTAAAATAGCATTGACCCCTCTTACCTCACCATTTAAAGCCAACTCTCCGTAAAACTCATAACGATGAATATCAGGGCAGCTTATTTGCCCAGAGGCGACTAAAATACCCACAGCAATAGCCAAGTCAAAACGGCCACCTTCTTTAGGTAAATCAGCAGGCGCAAGGTTGACGGTTATTCGTTGATCTGGAAAACCAAACTGAGAGTTTTCGAGTGCGCTACGCACTCTATCTTTTGACTCTTTGACTGACGCTTCAGGTAAGCCAACGATATGAAAAGCTGGCAAGCCATTTCCTAAGTGTACTTCTACAATCACTTCAGGAGCTTGCACACCCACTTGTGCACGAGAAAATATTCTAGCTAAAGACACGATCCATGATGTCCCTATCATTCATCCTTAAATTAAGTTTAGTCGGGATATTTAAAAACGTGTAATGTCAGTTGCCATTTCATTGCAGCTAAACGCAGTGATAAGGTCATTAGCATGGCTAATATCATAGCTACTTCGGTCACTAAACCCAGCGAAATACTTAATGTATAAACAATGCCACCAGCGATACAAGCAATGGCATAGAGCTCGCCCTTTAATAGCATCGGCATATTTCCAGCCAGCACATCACGGATAACACCGCCAAAACAGGCTGTTATTACACCCATGATAATCGCGGTGGTATCTGGCATACCTGCTAGCATGGCTTTTTGTGTGCCCATCACCGCAAAAAATGCCAAACCGAAAGCATCTGCCACTTGCAGCGCATTAAGTGAAATAGAACGCTGCTTATTGATTAATCGAGTGGTGACAAATACAGACAATAAAATAGCCCAGAAATAGCTTTGATCATGTAGCCAAAATACAGGAACATCTAAAATAACGTCGCGTACAGTCCCACCGCCAATAGCAGTGACTGTGGCTAACACAACAACCCCAAAGCCATCCATTTTCTTGTTGTACGCCAGTAGCGTCCCAGAAACTGCAAACACGGCTACGCCGAATAAATCAAACCAATGGTAAAGTTCAGTCATGTTTGTAACTAAAAAGTAATGTTAGTGCCGTTGTAACATAAACTTTTCAATCTTTTAAGCGAAGTTTCGATTACTCGCCTTTTTCGACCAGCTCAATAAATTTTAAACTCTGCATCATAACGCTGTCTGCAAGTGTGGAGTCTGAAAAATAAGATTCCTTCTCAGTGGCTTTACTTGGCGCAGCTAATAAGATGTTGTAATCATCTTCTAACTCAACCCATAAGCTTCGTTCTTGAGCATTTAATTGCGCATGTTTCTTACGAACATTGTCGGCTTCATAAAATGCCTCTTGTGCTTTTAAGAATGCATCTTGTGATTCTTCGCTCATATCTTCACTTGAAAACAAGCTATTACTTAAATCACTAATGTCTTCTTGCATTGCATCCATCGTTTGGCACCCACTAAGGGTAAGAAGTAATACTGAGAAATATAACGCTTTCATAAACTAACTCCTCAAAAAAGCCCAGTAGCATTGCTGCTACTGGGCTCAGAAAATTACTGCTTAATTAAACTGCCCGATACAAAAGTGTGTAACTCGGGATCATCATTATCATCGTAGGTTTCAGGTACTTCGAAACCTAGCGTTGCTACACTAAAACCACCTTCAATGGTTATTACGGGTGTCATAGTCACACCATAGCCATAATTTTGCGTAGCTGTTGGTTCGCTATACATCATCAACGACCCAAGATCTAATACCCACTCTGCTGAGCGCACTTCACCATCTAACTCAAATGTTGCAGTACCATCATTACTTATAACAACATTAGAGGTTTCTAAACCACTGCCATCATCAGCCATAAAGGTAAATACATGTGAGCCAATAAGATCTGCTTCAGTGAAAGCTGCTTGATCAATAACTCGTGTAACGCGTTCGAAGAGGCCAAAATCATCGCCGTCTTTGAACTGTATAAAGTTACCTTGTGGCTTCACAATAAAGTAAGGGTCAGCAAATTCAATTGGGTCACCATAGGTTTTTACATAGAAATCAACCACTACCTTTTGAGTTTCTGCATCATAGGTGTAGTAACCACCTGATATACCTAACTCATCAAACTCAGTATCATGAGCAAGCTCTAAGAAAGTGCCATCCTCTTTAAATACAGCAATGAAGAAATCTCCATCGTAAGAGCCATATGTATAACCCCCTATTAGCGGGTTTGATTCACTGTAGATTCTACTTAGCGTAATAATACCCTCACCTTCGATATCGAATGTCAGCGTATCTCCATCAACACTGGCAACAATACTGCCAGCATCATCTATACCGAAACTACCATTGGTATCTTCCGTAATAGTGACATCAAAAGCGCCTGTTGTTTCATCCCAAGTAAAGTCACCAATTTCAAAACCAGGGAATGCGGTATCATCATCAGGGTCGTCCATTCCTTGAATTTGTAACCATTTTCCATCACGAATAATTACCGCGACATCAGGCTCATCAGCAAGCTGCCAAGCCCCATCTAATGGATGATCCGTTGCTGGACGCTCTACAACAACTTGCTCTTCAGCCATTGCCTTATCAAAGTACCACGCTTGTTTAGCATCTTCAGTACAACTACCTGCTTGCTCATACACGCAAATAGTTAAGAAGTTTCGATCAAAGTCACTCACTTCAGCCTTCATGCTATCAAATAGTAATTTCCCTGACGCTAAACTGTAGTCGTATTGATTGACCACTCCAAGGTAAGTGAAGGTGATTTGATGGCTATACTCAGCCGTCATCTCATCATAAATAGTCGCTATTTTAATGGTTTCTACACCTAACTCTCTTGGTGAATAAAGTTCAATGTAGTTAGTTGTAATTGGGTAGCCATTATTATCAAAACTTGCGTTTTCTTCTAACCAATAAGGTGCGAATTTAGTTACCCCATACTCATCTGACACAGAGAAGTTACGTAGATGAGATGAATAATCTTCGACACGCTCCGAACCATCATAGTTAAAAAAGCGATATTTACGATAGGTAAAGTTTTGACCATTGTTAGTGGCTAATAATCGCTGTGAGAACTCACTGTATACTTGGCAAACTTCCCCTTCAGGACAAATTGGCTGAACACCATTGCTCGTAAAATAGTTATATCTTAAGAACACTCCCTCACTGCTTACTTGCCAAGAACGGAAGTTTTGATTCAAGTTAAAGTTCATTAAACCATCATCATACACATCATAGTGGAGGTCTGTTTGAGGTGAGTTATAGCCTTGGTAAACAGTCCATTTACCCAATAGGTCTGGCTTAGTAAATGAAAGCTGATTATCTCTCACCATTAAACCTGTGACTGTACGCGAGCTATCGTCCGCTTTAGCTTCGAGTGATGCCGCAAATTGATAGCCCACTTGTACATTTTTAACGAGCCAAATAGCGATGTCGTAACTAATAGTTTCTGCATTATTGCTTATAAGCAGTCGATTCCCATCAACTTGCCAAGTCACACTAACAGGCGCGTTATCGTTATCAATGAGCGTTCCTGTTCCACCAGAAAGTAACTCAACACTTACTGCACTACTATATCCACCAAACTCGCTTAGGTTATCAATAACCCAATTACCAATAAGTTCATCAGCTGTCACAGCAAGTGTTTGCTGTTGTTCAATAAGGGTGGCGTTATAGTTCGATTCTGTAGTTCTATATACAACATCTGAACTGGTTATGCGTGTTTCGCTTTTACGGAAAAACTCAACCGTTCTGTTTGCATCGTTTTCAAGAAGAATAGTTAGGTCTAACTCAACTAAGTACTCACAAACATCTAGCTGTTCATCGTTTCCATCAGTAACCACAAAGCAACTCATTAATGCTGGCTCAGCCAAAGTAATTGTGATGTCTTGCTCTTGTTGAGACCAACTAAAGTCAGTATCAACATCCAGTAAACTGACATACCCGGTACCATCATTATTAAACTCAAACTGGCCAACTGAAGTTCGATAATATTGTGGCTGCATTAATAAATAGTTGCCGGTCAGATTATTGATTGTTTGATCAACTAATTCATCATCATCTTTAATCTCTTCTTTTGTAGAGTCAATTAATCCTGGGTCTTGGCTTTCAACTGTATTTATAAAGTCATCAATTTGTTCAGCGCTAGATATTAAATCAAGGGTCGAATCGACACCCTCAGGTAGTTCGTAGTCATCATTATCTACAATGATCTTGATTAACGCTGCAAGTAGCAGTTTTTCGTCAGCATCAACAGCGAGTAAAGCTTCATCTAATGCTTGTTCAGAATCGATGTTTGTACCGTCGCGGCTTAACAGTGCAAACTCTGCAGTACTGACATTAGTAATGTTTACGCCAAAGTTTTCATCTTTGCTTAATGTGCCATCGGCTCCTGCTTGTGAAACAAGCGTTGCGATAGACTTCAGTTGGGATACAAATTCAACGCCCGGATCAATGGAGTTATTACCCAACGCCACCAGCTTAACCAGTTCATCAGCATCTGAGTCATCAACCTCAATGTTTACGCTATAGCGGCCTTGTGCATCAGCGGTAATCTCAAATTGTTCATCACCAATCTGCACCACAATACTTGAGTTGATAATCGGCTCATCGGTTACAATACCGGTGATCGTTACGCTGAGCACTTTACGTTTAAGCTCAATCGTTACTGTTGCTGTGGCGGTTGCACCATCATCATCGGTGACTGTCAGTGAAACAACGACATCTGCATCATCTTCGATCTCAGGCGCGGTGATCGTAAGTGTACTTGTATCGCTGCCGGTAAGTGTTAGATCTGGACCTGATGTTTGCTGCCATGCGTAACTTGCAATTGTGCCATCACTGTCTGTTGCTGTCGCTTGTAGGACTAATTCACCACCTTCTGTTACGCTGCTATCACTACTAATAGATACCGTGGGATTTTTGTTTGTAGCGACGGGAGGGGTATCATCATCGTCATCACCACCTCCACCGCCTCCACCACAAGCGGTTAAAGCGACAAGACTTGTCGCTAGTAATAATTGCTTTAGATACTTTATGGAATGAAAATTAGGGGGGCTCATCATGCTAATCCTTACATTGTGTGTTGTATTCCCCTAAAAAGAGGCAACTGCATGCACAGTTGCCATAACTCAAGGGAAGCAAAACCTATTTTGAACATGAATAAAGGCGGGATCTCAGTGTCGTCCTTAACCATAATCTGAATTCAGTCATGTTTGCCCGTCAAATATGAACACCCGAGATCCCATCAAAGCGGTTCATTTTACGTTAAGGTTCAAGGGTAGATTAGTTACAAGAAATAAGTATGCTGAATGCCGACAAAAATGTACTCAAATACGACATTTCAATAACAAACAACGAGTTATACATAATGGCATTGGTATTCTTTCGCCGTCATACCATATTTTGCTTTGAAAAATTTAGAAAAATACGAGCGTGACGAAAAGCCCACATCGTCTATTACTAAGCTTATTTGTCGCCCTTGCCTTAGTAATTCAGCAGCTTTACTCAGTCGATAATTACGTAAATACTCACTGGGAGTAATGTTTAATAGAACTTTTAACTTACGTTGTAATTGACGCTCACTAAGCGCTAATTCTTTCGCACAATTCACCATAGAGAAGCCTTGTTGCTGGTAATGCTCAGCAACATACAACTCAAGCTTTTCAAGCAGCTGTTTGTCACGAGGGTCAACCACAACCGGTTGCTTTGTCTCAACATGATCAGGTGCATCCATAGTTTGCTGTTGAGAATATAAATTGACCCAATGTATCCAATTCTCAACCTTTAAAAAGAGCTCTTCTCTATCAAATGGTTTAGTGATCACATCTAGCGCATGCTGTTGCAAACTACTTACTCGGGTTTCATAGTCTCCCTTGGCGGTCAAAATAATCACCGGAATATGACAAGTAACGGGCGAATTATGTAATGAATCTAAAACAGTAAAGCCATCGACTTTTGGCATCATTAAATCAGTAATAATTAAATCTGGTACTTGGCTCAGCGCTATTTGCAAACCGACCTGACCATCTTCAGCTAATAATACTTGATAGCGGTGCTGTAACTCTGTTTTTAGGTAATGACGTAGCTCGTCATTATCTTCAATAATTAATACACTCGCTTTGTCATGACTCACTTTTGATTTTAGGCTTGTACTATCAACAGGAACTTGCTCTGCAAATTGTGCTGTTTTAAATGCGAGTTTAAAGTTAGTTCCTTCTCCTAAACGACTTGCCAACACAATATTGCCTTTGTATTTATCGACCAGACGTTTAACGATAGCTAAACCTACACCACTGCCTTCTACATTTGCATGACTACTTACTCTGTAGAAAGTATCAAACACCTTGTCTTTTTCAGCATCTGCGATGCCTTTACCTGTGTCTGTCACTTCTATGTAGGCAAGCTCACCTGATGCGCTTACGATTAAGCTGACTTGGCCTTGCTGAGTATATTTAAAAGCATTGCTTAATAGATTAGTAAGAATCGTGATCACCCCTTCTCGGGTGCTTTCAATAAATACAGCCTCTTCAATATCAACCTTAAAGTCGATAGGCTTTTCACCTAATACAGCAAACTGCCCCGCGACCTCTCTGGCTATTGCCGATAATGATACAACTTTAATAATCTCTTCATGGCGCTCATCATAGCGAGTCAAGGTTAGTAGCTTATCGACCAAGTTTTCTAAACGCCGACTATTACGCAATACCAAATTCAGTTGCTCACGCTTTTCAGTATTTCGCTCATCTGCTATGAGCTTTTGCAACGGCGCAATTAACAAACTCAAAGGAGTACGTAATTCATGGGATGCATGTGTGAAAAAACGCACTTTATTTTCGAGTGAATCACTCAGAGCGTCAGCTTGCTGTTCGATTAGCATTTTTTGCTCTGCGATTTCGTCAGTGCGTTCGCTAACAATTTGCTCCAGATAATATTTTTGTTTGCGTATACGGCGAGTCCAAAGCACTGTGAATAACCACACCGTCGCCAACATCAGCATGGCTGCTAGCAAATAAAACTCACTTGTTTGCCACCAAGGCGCAAGAACCGTTATGTTTAACAGTAATGGGGTGAGCGCATTTGCCCCATTTTCACTACTAGCATTAACTTTCAACTGATATTTACCAGCAGGAAGATTAGTGTAGTCAACAGATAAAAACGACCCTGTAGCTTTTCGCCATTGCTGTTCAAAGCCTGCTAACTGATAGGAGTACTGGTTAGTCTGTGGCTCAGAGTAGTGTAGGTAACCAATCTGAAAATGAACCCGTTTAATTCCCGCAGGAATAGTCACTGAACGGCTTTTTTCTATTTGGTATAAGCTGCCTAAACGGCTGACTCCCTGATTTACCACATCCTCATCATCAAACTGCAAACTAGTGAGTGCTAATTGCCCGCCAATAGTATTAACTTCAAGGTCAGCAGGATTAATGACACTAACCCCTTGAGTGCCACCAAACATCAAACGGCCATCACGGGTTTTTAAATAAGCACCGGCATTAAATTCATTACCTTGTAAGCCATGTCGAGCTTTATAATTTTTTATGCTCATGGTTGCAGGGTCTATTTTAGCGAGGCCGTTGTTAGTACTTAGCCAGACCCTATCTTCATTGTCTTTTAGCAACGCATAAACGACTTGATTAGGAAGGCCTTGAGCGACATTAAGCTGATGAACTTGCTGGTTGCTCAAATCAATAATATTTAAGCCGTTCGATGTTGCGAGCCACATTTGCTGATCAATTTTTAAAAACGCTCGCACTGTATTATCAGATAAAGCCAAGTCGCCTTTGCGATAATTAGTGAGGGTATCGGTTGCAGCGTTATAGTGATAAGCCCCATCACCATCTGTGCCTATCCACAGTTCTGCTTGCGAGCTTTTGTATAAACTCGTCACCCGCGCCGTTGGAATTACAAGTTGTGTATTCGCTACAGGCTGCGCAAAACTAATAAATTTGCCGCGCTGCCTATCAAAGCAAAACAACCCCCCTCCATTAGTGCCGACCCAAACATTATTTTTCTCATCGACTAAAAGGGCATATATACTGTTTTCAGTTAAGCCATGCCCGCCTTCATCTGCCCGAAAGTGACTGATGCTGCCATCGGTATGCAAAACATCAATCCCTTGCTGCCAGCTGCCAATCCATATATCGCCATTACCATCTTCGGCGATGGCTTTAATTGCATTGCTACTGATTGAATACGGTGAACTTTCGGTGGTTATGCGATCTAAACGATTTAATTGCTGATCAAGAATATCGATACCGCCACCCCAGCTGCCATACCAAATACGTTGCTTTGAGTCTTCAAATAACGCCCACGCATCGTTACTTGAAAGTGGCGTTGGCTTTTTTAACTTACTAAATTGCAATGATGCTGGGTCGAGCTTACTGATCCCATGTGCAGTACCAAACCACATAATGTCGCTACTGTCTCGGTAGATACTATATACCCGGTCATGAGCAAGACTATATTTATCAAACGGGTCATGCGCTAAAACGGTGAAGCTTGCATCAATAGGGTCGTAAACATTAATTCCGCCGCCTCGCGTTGCTAGCCAAACTCGGCCTTGGCTATCAAACTCAATATCACGAATTTCATTATTACTAAGCCCAGAATTATCATCATTAGAAGTCAACCACTGAGTTATTGTTTTGGTGCTTAGAGTAATCTTATATAAGCCGCCGCCCTGACTTGCCAACCAAATACTGCCATCGGCGGCCTGTTTGATAGCAAAGACACTAGCATGAATGTTTACTGGCTCAGCAAAGCCAGAAAAAACAGTATTAATTTGTTGTTTATTAATAAGATCATAATGAAGTAACCCAGCTCCATGCGTTCCTATCCAAAGTATGTCAGCGATTTTTGATAGCGCATAAATAGGCTTTTTTAACCCTGTTATTAAGGTTTCAAGTTGCTCTGTTCGCTTATCGTAACGAAACAGGCTGCCGTCGTAAGTGCCAATATAAACTTGCTGCTGCGCCACCAATAAACTGGTAATGCGGCGCTCTTTTAAAAGCGGCTCAGAAAATTGATAATTATGTAATGCGAGTTGGTTTACACCACTATTTCGAGTGCCTATAAACAGCGTTGACTCGTTGTCTATTGCCAATGGGTAAATATAGTTATTCGCTAGACTATTCGTCTCATCAGAGGCAGTGAATACAGTAAACTCATTACCATCAAAACGGTTTAAACCTGCCTGTGTTGAAATCCAGATAAAACCTTGCTGGTCTTGAACAATATCAAACACAACACTTTGCGATAGACCATCATCAATATCGTAGTTTTGAAATGCACACAAAGCTGAAGGTAAGAACAGAAGTGCTAACAGCACTATTAAAAAACGGATCATCCCTAAATCTACACATTTATTATTAGTTATTAATCAAGCGTAGTTCAGTTCAGCTAACATTCATAATCATTTCCCAATTTGGGGATGAATAACCAAGATAGATATCAAGGGGTTGGATTTAGGTGCGAGTTAGCGAGTTAGCGAGTTAGCGAGTTAGCGAGTTAGCGAGTTAGCGAGTTAGCGAGTTAGCGAGTTAGCGAGTTAGCGAGGGTAAAGGTTCTAGGTGCTAGGTCAAGCCTAATCGTGGGAGTGCTTTATGGTGGTTTGGGTTTACTAAAGAAAAGGCTTGCATGGATTGTGTTGGGTTTCGCTGCGCTCAAACCAACCTACCCGTAGAATTAACGGGTGAATTTTGAGGGCGAACCGACGACCTTCGGGCTCTGAACCTGAATTTCAGGCATAAAAAAACACGCTTTCGCGTGCCTATTATATAATTTCAGTTGGTTGCGGGAGCCGGATTTGAACCGACGACCTTCGGGTTATGAGCCCGACGAGCTACCAGGCTGCTCCATCCCGCGCCTGAAATTATTAAGTTTATTTTACTTCTTGCTTAATTTAAGAAGTCAGCCAATTCAGAGAATTGGTTGCGGGAGCTGTGAAGGTGAAGAGTGAATGCCTCACGCCGTGACGACGACCTTTATAGTTCCAACATTGCACCAATTTTTATAAAAATTGGTTGCGGGAGCCGGATTTGAACCGACGACCTTCGGGTTATGAGCCCGACGAGCTACCAGGCTGCTCCATCCCGCGCCTGAAATTATTAAGTTTATTTTACTTCTCACTTAATTTAAGAAGTTGGTTGCGGGAGCCGGATTTGAACCGACGACCTTCGGGTTATGAGCCCGACGAGCTACCAGGCTGCTCCATCCCGCGCCTGTAATCTCTAAGTAACATAAGCATGTTATTGCTGCCCTGTTTCAGAGAGAGCGCTATCATATAGCAATAAGATTAGAAATCAAGGGTTATAGTGACAAATTTAACTCAAACGAACAAAAAGCACCCAAAACAAAGCTAAAAAGCACGCTGATGGGGACTAATCATTTTTTGCCACTCCCAATCAGGGTGACCCATCACAATAAAGTCAGGGTTTTCTGTGCTTTCTCGTTGATTGTAAGTTAACGGGTTGAATTCGGCATCGGTAATACAGCCACCAGCTTCTTCTACAATCACTTGTGACGCCCCAGTATCCCACTCACCCGTTGGCCCGATACGTAAAAAACAATCAGCTTTACCCTCTGCGATGATACAAGCCTTTAATGAACATGAGCCTAATGCCACCGTCGCAAACTGAGTATTTAAATACTGGCTGACCGCTTCAATTTTTTGTCTGCGGCTTACAGCTAAGGTTAAATTATCGGGTGTTGCTACCGAAATTTGCTGATCTTGGCCATTTTCACGTTTAAATGCGCCATTTTGATAACTAGCAAAATAAGTCACTTGTTTCGCTGGCCAATGGATAACACCCAGTACTGGGCGATTATTTTCAACTAAAGCGATATTAACTGCAAAATCACCGCTTTCGAGAATAAACTCCCCGGTACCATCCATAGGATCAAGCAGCCAATAACGGTGCCAATCTTTTCTGTCTGCCAGCGCCGGAATAGGTGTTTCTTCTGACATAATTGGAATATCAGGGGCTAGGGTCTTCAAACCAGCCATTAATACATCGTTCGATGCTAAGTCAGCCTTGGTGACCGGAGTATGATCTGACTTTTGCTCAGCACCAATATCATCCTGCTGATAAATGGCCATAATGGCATCGCCTGCTTGCTCAGCTAACCGAATACACGGTTCTAAAAAATCATTCATTGCCCGCTCCCGACTCTAAGTACTTTGTTAATAATAGCAAAGCTGCGACACTTCGTGCTTCAGTAAAGTCTTCTTGTTGCAATAATGATTGCCAATCAGTTATTGGCCATTTTACAACGACAAGCGGTTCAGGCTCATCACCAGGTAAGGTTTCAGGGTAGAGATCTTCAGCATATAAAATATGCATAGTGGCATTAAAGTAACTCGGCGCCATGCTGACTTTTTTAAGTTCAGCGAAATGCTTAGCACCAAAACCAACTTCTTCTTTAAGCTCACGGTCTGCAGCTTGTTGTGGTGTTTCGCCTGGGTCAATTAAGCCCTTTGGAAAACCCAACTGATAATCATTGGTGCCTGCACAATATTCTCGCACTAATAACAGTTCGTTATCGGCCGTTACTGGCACAATCATAACTGCCCCTCTGCCACCGCCACGAATTCTTTCGTATTGCCTTTGCTCATCATTTGAGAACTTCAATTCGAGAGATTCAACAGTAAATAGTCGACTTTTAGCGACAACTTCATTAGACAAAATTTGCGGTGGTGTAGGATGCTTTTTCTGTGTCATTGGCATTAATTTGCTATCATGGCAGTTATGCTCATCATAAATCTTTTAAAGTGAATTGCCTATGTTAAATTGGTCAAAAATCGATACTGTGTTGTTAGATATGGATGGCACCCTACTCGATTTGCATTACGATAATTACTTTTGGCTAACTGTTATTCCCGAGCAATATGCGCGTAAACATAAAATCAGCTTAGACGAAGCAAAAGCTGACATTTTACATCGTTATCAACAAGTTCACGGACAAATTAATTGGTACTGCTTAGATTATTGGCAACAACAACTTGATTTACCAATTATGGCGCTGAAACGTGACATTCAACATTTAATCAGAATTCGTGAAGATGTTCCGCCATTCTTAACTGAACTGAGAAAAGCAGGCAAACAATTGATCATGCTTACTAACGCGCACCCAGATTGTGCCATGTTAAAGTTTGAACATACTGCTATCGATAATTATTTAGATGGTGTGATCTCAACTCATCAATATGGCGTGAGTAAAGAGCATCAACCATTATGGCAACAAGTACATCAAGAATGGCAGTTTGATAAGGAACGGACTTTATTTGTGGATGACAGCCCTGCCGTGCTAGATGCGGCAAAAGAGTTTGGTATTGGTCATATACTTGCGGTTGCCAACCCTGATAGTCAGCAACCGCATAAGCAGTTCGATGGCTTTTTATCAACCATCGACTTTCGCGAGCTTATACACGTTGAATGATTACTTCGGGTAACGCTGCTCTAAGCCTTGGTATACAAGTTTTGCAAAATCTGCATGCTCTGTATCGAGGCTTTTTACCACTTCAACTAAGTGCTCGTTATCTTCTTGGCCATTCCACACCTTGATATAGCTACCGTCTTTGTAGCCATGATCTTGGCGGAAGAAGTTCAAGGTGTTTTTACCAACGTAGCCACGGTATAAATCATCGATATCCATACCGATTTGCGCCATACAACCTGCAAATGCAGCTGCATTAAAACTCTTTTCAGCAACAGCTGATGCGGCTAATAATTCGAGTGTTTGTTTAAAATCATCGGCTTGAACTGGTGCACTTAACTCAGTTTCAAGTTGCGCAGCTAACTGCTCATAGCTGGTTTCACCATCAATGCGTAAAGATAAACCAAAATGGAAAATATCAACTAACTCTAAAATAACTTGTTCTGTATCTGGGGTTTGTTTCTTCCACCACTTCCAACCGTAGTGGTCAAGCATTTCAGCACACTCAACCCAAATTGCACGATACCATTCAAAACCTTGGCTAAACCATTGCTCATGAACTTTGGTATTCATCGCATTTTGCATCTCGAGCATAACAACGAGTTTTTGTAAATTAGCAGACATTCTTTATCCCAACTTGCATTTTTTATTTGCCTATATACTACAGTTAAATTTGAGTTTGATGTAGGTAAAGATGAAATAAATCCCGCAACAATCAGGTCATCTTTGCAGTTGATAAAAATAACCGAGGAAGCCCATGTTTAAATCTCTACTCATTAGTGCACTGTTTGTACTATCAAGCCAAGTTATCGCTGCAACTGCGACCAATATTGCGGAGTCAGCAGAGCAAGTTAGTCCGTTATTACCTGGCTTAACGGTGCCAAATGTTGAATTGAAAGACCAATACGGTAAAACCGTCTCGCTAGCTGAGCGCTTTAAAGAAAAAACTACCGTGCTGATTGTTTATCGTGGTGGCTGGTGCCCATATTGTTCAAAACAATTGGCCAGCGTGCAAAAAATAGAGAAAGAATTAGCAAGCTTAGACGCGCAACTAATTGCCGTTTCACCAGATAGCCCTGAAAAACTCGCTGAAACAAAAATTACAGCTCCTAGCTATCAATTGCTTTCTGACGACAGCCTTACTTTGGCGCAAACGTTAGGTTTAGCATTTTATTTAGATGACAAAACAGCAAAGATTTACCGTAATAAGCTTGGGGTTAACTTTGTCTCGTTAGAAGGTGAGCCAAAAGTAGCACTGCCAGTACCCGCAGTATTTGTGATAGATACAAATGGGTTAGTTCATTTTCAATACGCCAACCCAAATTACAAAGTACGCTTAACAGAAGATTTATTACTAGCCGCTGTTAAATCAGTGAGCGAGCAATAAATTAGCTACCGATAAGCAGGATATGCTTCTGCTTATCGGCTTTGTGTAAATTCTTGCCAAGATTCAATTAAATCAACAAAATCTTCAAAGCCACAGCCACTGCATAAGCCTTCTTCTTCAAGCATTAAATCATCATCTTGGTAGGCAACTAAGTCTTCGTTGTCTTGATGTAATGCATGCGCTTCGAATAGCGCTTCGTCTTTATTTAAGATCAAATCAATTTCTTGACCTTGTAAGGTTAAAGACTCATGACTGCTCTTAACAGCAGAGATCAACGCTTGCACCATCGCGATTTTTTCTTTTCCGACTTCTTCGTTTAGCCAACGGCCTACAATGGCGTGTTCAGAGGAAATTTTAATGCGTAAACCGCTAATAGGGTCGCGGATAAATTGATATTCCATGGAGGGTACTCTTAATACGTTATCTACTAATTATACCGTTTGCAGCTAAACGTGGCGAGTTTAGTCGCCTTAAAACAACTCGAGCGCCTAAGTGGCGCTCGAATTTGTGCTATTTAAAATAGCTAGAGTCGCGATTTGAAGCGCGCAGCATCAATAATCGCCCATAGGTATACGATTGGCAGTAAAATAAAACCAACTGCCACATAAATTAGTGCACCACTAATAACCCATGCTAAAAAGAATGCAATAGCCGCCATTAAACGACCTTGTACCAATTGCCCTAAACCGGGAAAAAAGATATTACATATTGCTGCGATTACATTACCGCCAGAACCTTGCTCTGCCATACTAACCTCTGTAGTTTTTAATGATTATACTTTTTATAATCACACTTTATGCCAACTTATTATGACTTACAAATCAAAGTGTTAAAAAGTAGCGTTATTTTGATTTTAGTTCTTTTAGCTAAAAATCGGTCAAATTCACAATTTTTATACTGCAATTTTAATAACTTGCCAAAATAGCTGTTTATAAAAACAGTATTTTATTTAGCCTTGCATAAACACCTGTTATACTCCACCCATTATAGATTGAAAAGGCGTAACGATGGACGTTTCTGAATTACTCGATGGCTTAAATGACAAACAACGGGATGCAGTCGCAGCCCCATTGCAAAATATGCTGGTACTTGCAGGTGCAGGTTCTGGTAAAACTCGAGTACTTGTTCATCGCATCGCATGGCTCATGCAAGTTGAGCAAGCTTCTGCATACAGCATCTTTGCGGTAACCTTTACTAACAAAGCCGCGAAAGAAATGCGCACTCGTGTAGAAGAAACGTTAAAAGCACCTGTTGGTGGTATGTGGATTGGCACTTTCCATGGCTTGTCTCACCGAATTTTACGCGCCCATCACCGTGAAGCAAACTTGCCTGAAAGCTTTCAAATCTTAGATTCTGACGATCAACAACGTATGATCAAACGCTTACTTAAAGCGATGAACATCGATGATAAAAAGTGGCCAGCAAAACAATTTGGTTGGTATATCAGCGCGAAAAAAGATGAAGGTCTACGTCCTAAAGACATTCAAGCCTACGATATTAATGAGCAAATGATGCTGAAAGTCTATGCTGCATATCAAGAGGCTTGTGACCGTGCAGGTTTAGTCGACTTTGCAGAAATACTGCTGCGCTGCTACGAAGTACTTAAGAATCACCCTACTCTTTTACGTCACTATCAACAGCGTTTTGCCCACATGCTGGTAGACGAGTTCCAGGATACCAATACAATCCAGTACGCTTGGTTAAAATTACTCGCAGGTAACACCAACAGTATTATGATCGTAGGCGATGATGACCAAAGTATCTATGGCTGGCGTGGCGCAAAAATTGAGAATATCAAACGCTTTTTAACTGACTTCGAAGCCGAAACCATTCGCCTTGAACAAAACTACCGTTCAACGGCAACAATATTAAAAGCGTCAAATGCGCTGATCAAAAACAATGCTGAACGCATGGGCAAAAGCCTGTGGACTGACGGCAATGATGGTGAGCCTATTTCTGTTTACGCTGCGTTTAATGAATTAGACGAAGCGCGCTTTGTTAGCAGCAAATTACGTAGCTGGCTAAATGCAGGTAATGCATTACAAGACGCCGCCATTTTATACCGTAACAATGCGCAATCTCGTGTACTCGAGGAAGCAATGCTACAAGAAGGCTTAAAATACCGTATTTACGGCGGTATGCGCTTCTTCGAACGTCAAGAGATCAAAGATGCACTGTCGTATTTACGTTTAGTGGGTAACCGTCAAGATGATGCTGCTTTCGAGCGCGTTATTAACACCCCAGCCCGCGGCATTGGTGATAAAACGCTAAGCCATATCCGTGATTGCGCGCGCAATGAATCATTGCCACTTTGGTATGCCGCAAAGGCTATTGTAGAGCAGCAGCATCTATCTGGCCGTGCAGCAAGTGCCGTCACTAAATTCTTAGAACTTGTTGAGCATATCGAAGATAAAATCAGCGATCTCACCTTAGAAGAGCAAGCGAAATACGCCATTCAAAGCTCGGGGTTAATGGCAATGTATCAAGCTGAAAAAGGTGAAAAAGGCCGTGCCCGCGTAGAAAACTTAGAAGAGCTTATTAGTGCCTGTGGTCAATATGAACTCCCTGAAGATGAAGAGTTCAGCTCACCACTACAGGGCTTTTTGGCATATACCTCACTAGAGTCTGGCGAAGGTCAAGCTGACGAGCACGAAGACGCGGTACAAATGATGACTCTGCACTCAGCAAAAGGCCTAGAATTCCCACTGGTATTTATGGTTGGTGTTGAAGAAGGCATGTTCCCATCACAACAAAGTAATGAAGAGTCTGGTCGTTTAGAAGAAGAACGCCGCCTCTGCTATGTTGGTATGACTCGCGCGATGGAAAAACTATATATTAGCCACGCAGAAAGTCGCCGTTTATACGGACAAGAAAAATACCATAGCCCATCACGCTTTTTACGTGAAATGCCTGAAGACTGTATCGAAGAAATCCGTATTAAAACACAGGTTTCAAGACCGCCTGCGGCAGGTCGTTTTAGTCCATCAGTAACACATGCCGCATTTGAAGATAGCGGCTTTAACTTAGGACAACGCGTATTACACGCCAAGTTCGGCGCAGGAACCGTACTCAATTACGAAGGCAGCGGCGCACAGTCACGTATTCAAGTGAACTTTGACGACCTAGGCAACAAATGGCTTGTAACACAGTATGCAAGACTTCAAGCCTTATAATGAGTATTTAACAGCACTGTGTAATGATCTGGTGATTGCAAAGCATCGCCAGCTTGTCATTGTGCAAGGCAGCCAAACTTGGTGCTACCAGTTTGCAAACCAATTAGCGCTTAAAAATAGCTATGTTTTCAGTAGCAGCTCATTATTAGCAAATAGTGAGTTTCCAAAACATGCTCACCAAATTCTTGGCCAAGAGTTTCATCACGCAATTTTTGATGGTTTTAGCGGCTTATATGCCGATAAACTAGCCGCGCTTGCAGGTACCGTAAAAGCAGGCGGTGTACTGATATTATTGCTGCCCGATGACGATAAGTGGCAAGACCCAGCACTCACAAGTATTACCTCTTATGGCGAAGAAATTAAACACAGCTTTTTTAATCAGCGTTTTTTCGCCAAGCTAAAATTGCAGCCACATTATTTTTCTGAGCACTCGCTTCCTATTTACCAATCAGTATCGTCAGCAACTGCAGAGATAAATTATCAGCAACAACAAGCATGTGTTGAGCAAATTATTAAAACCGCAACAGGGCGCGCTAATCGCCCTTTTGTGATCAGTGCAGACCGAGGTCGTGGTAAGTCAGCTGCTTTAGGACTTGCAGCAGCAAGTCTTCAAGATAAAAAAATCCTTATTTGTGCCACCCAAGCCAAAGCCGTACAAACAAGCTTTAAACATTTAGCCGCTGAGCTTGGTGTTAGCAAAGAGCAAAACTGTAAAGAACTAGCTAACCTTAGCTATATTGCGCCAGATATACTGCTACATGAAAAGCCTGATTGCGATCTGTTATTTGTCGACGAAGCTGCGGCGATTCCGGTTCCTATGCTATTAGAGATACTAAAAAGTTATCCACGAATCGTATTTGCGAGCACTATGGTTGGTTATGAAGGGAATGGGCGTGGTTACACGTTACGTTTTTTACATTACTTACGTAGCCAATATAAATCTCTAAAGACTATTACTTTGGATGAGCCAATTCGTTTTGCTAAACATGACCCTCTCGAAAATAGCCTACGCGAACTATTACTACTCGATGCAAAGTACCTAGATACGCAGAGTGGTAAGTCTTACCAATTTGAAAACATAAGCAAGGATCAACTCGTTGAAGATGAGCAGCTACTTAGCCAAATTATGGCGATACTGGCGCTGGCTCATTACCAAACCACGGTAAACGACTTACGCCAATTGCTTGATGCCCCAGAGTTACAGCTATCGATCTGCAAACAAGAAAATGCATTAAAAGCCGTTTGCTTAATCGCTATTGAGGGTGGCTTAGCACCAGAAATCGCAGAGCAAGTAATAAAAGGAAAGCGCAGGCCTCATGGTCATTTAATGGCGCAAACTCTGACTCAATTGAGCCGAAATACAGAAGACTTGTGTAAACGCTCAGCGAGAGTTGTGAGAATAGCTGTTGCACCTGAATGTCATCAACAAGGTATTGGCTCAGCCCTGTTAAACTACTGCGAAAGCCAAATAAATAATTGCAGTTATTTTGGTGCCAGCTTTGGCGCAAATGCAGCGTTAGTTAAGTTTTGGCAAAGTAATGGCTTTAATATTGTTAAGCTTGGATTTAGTCATGACAAAGCAACGGCCGAACATGCTGCTTTAGTGATTAAAGCGTTAGATAAGCAAAGCACAGATAGCACAGCACTCTTAATAGAGGAATTTAAACAAGACCTGTCTTTGCAACTCCTTGGTCACTTTAGCTCACTTCCTTGGCAGCTTATTGCAGAACTATTCAAAGGCTTACCAAAAACTGACTATTCTACTGCCTTAAATACAAGAGCTGAGCGACTGTTAACCGGTGACATTAGCCTCTTCCAAGTACAGCCATTGCTATGGAAAATGATTTGGAGCACACCAATTAGTCTAAATTTATTAGATGAACATACAAAATTCATCCTTATTCGACTAGTATTACAGCAAACCTCTGTAAATAGCTTAATCGAAGAAGCCGGTTTTACAGGTAAAAAAGACTTAGACTCACAGTTCAAAACCGCAGTGCAAGGTTGGTATGCTCACTATAAATCACTTCAAAATAACAGCCATTAAGTGTTTATGTATTTGTACCTTGCTGCTACCTCAGATAGCTTTAGCTGAACACGCACAGCCTACCATTAAACTCGGGATGTCCACTGCGCTCACCGGACCTGCTAAGCAAATAGGCGAACAACTGGCGCTTGGCAGTAATATTTACTTTAATAAAATCAACAAAGAAAACGGTATTAATGGGCAAAATATCGATCTGATATTAGCTGATGATGGCTACGAGCCAAAAAATACCGTAGTGAATACACGCGAGTTTTTATTTGATCAAAAGATCCATGCGATTTTTGGCTCTATGGGCACACCAACAGCCCATGCAATTAAGCCCCTGCTAGATAGACACCGTATTCCATTTCTCATGCCATTTACAGGCGCTGACTTTTTACATAACAGCTCAATGCCGAATGTATTTAATCTTCGTGCGAGCTACCAAGATGAAGCCATAGAGCAAATTAACTACCTAGTTAAGGAGCGTAAGCATGAAAAAATTGGCTTAATGATCCAAGCCGATGAGTTTGGTTATATGGTAGAGAGCAATCTCGTTAACGCCCTAAAAATACATGGTATTAAACCTGTAGAAGTCACGCGATTTAAGCGCAATAGTGATGATATTTCAAAAGCTTTAGCGCTTCTAAAAGAAAGTAAGGCAACCGCAATTTGTTTAGTCGGCACCTACGAGCCTCTCGCTGAATTTGTTAATGCAGCGAACAAACAAAGCTTCAACCCAGACTATACTTCAGTATCTTTCGTATCGAGTCATGACTTATATCAGCGAGTTAAACAGCCAGCCAGCATTATGGTCACTGAAGTGGTTCCCGACCCTAATAACTGTAAAAATCCTTGGTGTAAGCAGTTTATTGAAGATATCGAGCCTTATCACACGAGTGCGAATAGAATTATATTTGAAGGTTATTTGAATGCCGTTGCATTGGTTAGCGCTGCCCAAAAATGTCCAACGCCTCTAAACAATCAATGTCTGCTGACTGAGCTAAATCGCCTCTTTACCGACACATCAGATTTCGCTGATCTATTTAACACTCACACTTCTGGAAATAACAAAAAAATCTACCGCTCATATTTTAAAAGTAATTAGGTTAAACTACGACTAAATTACAATAATGTTCTATGCTATAGAGACTTAACAAGGCTTTGAGGGAAATATGGATCTGATTAATTTTCGAGTTGGCCAAAAGACCATTTCACTAAAAATTCTCGATATTCTTCTAACTGAGCGTTACGAAGGAAATTTAACGTCGTTGCCAAATGAAAATAAAAGCTTCATTGGGGTTAAAGATTATATGGAAACCCCAACGCCTATCTTTGATTTAGGAATTGTATTAAACAATCACTCAACCAAAGAGACCAATGCCGAATTATCCGACCTTTTAGTCGAAAGAGAAAAAGACCATTTAGATTGGCTAGATGCCTTAGAAAATAGCTTAGTGACAGGTGCACCTTTTACAAAAGCCACAGATCCAGACAAATGTGCATTCGGTCGTTGGTATAACAACTTTGAAACCGATAACGAAGACTTACAAAGTATCTTAGCCAAGTTTGATAAGCCACACCGTGAATTACATGCTATGGCCGGTGAGTTATTAGAATTGCAAAAAAGCCAACCTCACGACAAGGTGATTAGCCTATTTGCAGAGAAAAAGCGCCAAACATTCAACCAGCTTATTAGATTGTTTGAATCGGCACGTGAGCAGATCATTCTTGATTACAAGCCAATCATCATCTTCACCACAAAAGACGGCGTAACACCTCATATAGGCCTTCTAGTCGACAAAGTAGAAGACAATATCAACGTAAAAAAAGAAGACATCAAACCGTTAGACCAACTTACCTCGGTTGGTTTTGATGTTGATCCGCAAACTAAAAACATGATGCGCGGACTAATCAAAATGAAGCATAAACACAGCTTATTATTAGACCCAAGTGCCATCTTCCGCCCAGAGCACCTCATGCGCCACGAAGCAGAAGAAACCGAAGAGTATGGGCTTTTTTAGTCCCTAGTTAGCGAGTTAGAAAGAGTAAAGTTAGTGAGGGGAAAGTTGAAAGGTCTGGCGTAGGTTGGGTAGAGCGCAGCGAAACCCAAGGCAGAGCTATCAGCTTTCAGCCGTCAGCGATCAGCCGCGAGGTGTGGGTGTTTGGTGCTGCGTCTTCCTCTAACGAAGGTTCTAGGTTCTAGGCAAAGTGTACTTGTAGGAATGGCTTTAGCCATGAATATATTTTTTGGTCTAGATTCGGCACTGAAGTGCCTCCTACGGGGGTTGTTGCTGAGGGTGACTCAGTTACATAACAACCCGGAAGATCAACTAACATCTATTATCTGACGTCTCTTGTCTATTTGGCACTGAAGTCCCCCTACGGAGTTTGTTGCTGAGGGTGACTCTGTACTAAACAAACCAACAGTTCAACTTTACCCTTGCTAACTAACAACTCGCTAACTATTTAGCCGTGAATGTGTTTGTTATGGTCTGATTCGGCACTGAAGTGCCTCCTACGGGGTTTGTTGCTGAGGGTGACTCTGTACTAAACAACACCACAGTTCAACTTTACCCTTGCTAACTAGCAACTCGCTAACTCGTTGGGTTTCGCTGCGCTCTACCCAACCTACCTGAAGAATGAATAGGGCACGTTGTATGGATAGCTCTAGACGCAAAAAAGCCCGACTCTTTCGAATCGGGCTTTCTCTTATTTGGAGCCTGGCGATGACCTACTTTCACATAGCAGCTGCTACACTATCATCGGCGCTGTTTCGTTTCACTACTGAGTTCGGCATGGGGTCAGGTGGGTCCAAAACGCTATTGTCACCAAGCAAAAGGCGTGGAAAGGATTCTCGACAAAGCGCGTAGCGCTTACGAGTCCTTTGCGCAAGGTGAACTGATTTCGCGTTAAGCGTTGCGGTTCACCCTACATAAATCTGGAAATCTGATATTTTCTTACAGCTTAAAGCTTATAGCTTTCAGCTTCGTAAAATCTACTTTAGTTTCTTAACTTCTGTCGTTACGCTGTCATAAAACGCGTTTGGCGTTGTATGGTTAAGCCTC
>NZ_LRUE01000007.1 GCF_001550135.1 Pseudoalteromonas shioyasakiensis | reverse complement strand
TGGCATCGTCTTCATCAACACGATTGCCCTCAGCATCGATGCAATACCCTGTTACTGCCCGGGTAAACTCGTTAGCCGTGGCCAGCATTGCCAAATCTTGCGATTGAAACTCTACACGCAGCTGCGAACCCATGGTTGCACGGGCTTGTTGCTCTGTCGTTAGTGCTTCGTTTGTGGTGATTATGTCGGCTTCGGCACCCTCTAAGCGCGTACTTAACTGTTGGCGTGCTGTCGCTGCAGCACTTAGTTCGTCAGCATTGGCTTGGATAAGATCATAAGCAAAGCTTAAGCTCGTATTAATGCCATCGGGCTTATTAACGTACTGCGTGATCACATCTTCAATGGTGCCCTCTGCAGCATTGATCCACGAACGTGCTTCTTTGGCTGCAGTGATAACATCGTCATCGTTTATTTGCTGAATGGTCGCTGTTACGCCATACGATGCATCCCACGAATTAATGCTTTGCTGTACGTTGCTTTGCGTTTGGTACCCTTGCAGCGTGACCCATGCAGCACTGATTTCAACAGCGCGTTGCACGGCTGGGCCGTCAACCCATGTATGGCCCGCAGCTTCACATGCAATGGCATCGTCTTCATCAACACGATTGCCCTCAGCATCGATGCAATACCCTGTTACTGCACGGGTAAACTCGTTAGCCGTGGCAAGCATTGCCAAATCTTGCGATTGAAACTCTACACGTAACTGCGAACCCATGGTTGCACGGGCTTGCTGCTCATTGGTTAGCGCTTCGTTAAATGTGTTGATATCTGATTCAGCTTGGTTAAAGCGGGCACTTAACTGTTGCTGTGCATTCGCTGTTGCACTGATTTCATCGGCATTGGCTTGGATAAGATCATAGGCAAAACTAATGCTAGTATTAATACCATCGGGTTTATTGACGTACTGCGTGATCAGATCGGTGATCGTGCCGTCTGCGGCGTTAATCCATTGCTGCGCTTCTTTAGCTGCAGTGATCACACCTTCATCGTTAATTTGCTGAATAGTCGCTGTTACGCCGTACTCAGCATTTAACGTGTTGATATACTGCTCTACATTCGCTGCAGTTTGAAAACCCTGGTTGTTTACATACGTTGCGGTATATTCATTGATAAGCTCAACCAATGGGCCATCAATCCATTCATGGCCCGCAGCAATACAGGCCATTGCATCTGCTTCATCAACCAGATTGCCGTCTGCATCAATACAATAACCAACTGTCGCGGCTAATCGCTCGTTAGCTTGAGCAACAGAACGTTGACCTTCACGGGTGATTTCGGCGCGCAATTCACGCTCTGAGCTACTACGGGCTGTACGCTCATTTGCAAACGCTTGGTTTAGGCTTGTTAAATACGCTTGGTTTTGAGCAAAGGCACCGGCTAACTCTAATTGTTGAGTTGCTAGCGACTCAACATCATTGGTCACAGCGGTTAACTTTTCTGTGGCCACTGACAAGCTATAACCTTGCTCTGCTAAGTCGTTATCTTGCTGCAGCTGGTTATAGGCATGGATAATATCAGCTAAGCCTTGCTCTTTTACATTGAGCTCAAGGCCGCTTATTTGGCTAACGCTTTGGCTGATTTCACCTTTAATTGCGTCTAAGCTTCGCTCTGCAGTGGCAATGCGATCATTAACGCCATTTTCAGTGTTTAAAATACTATTTACTTGTTCGCGTATGGTCGCGTTAGCGCCGTCGATCCACGTTTGCGCAGCATTGGCTTTTAAGATGGTGTTGTTATCTGAAAACTCTTGCAGTACCGCACTAATGTTGTATTGGGTATTAAACGAGTCAATTAACGTTTGCACGTTGCTTTGCGTTTGAAAACCAAGCGCATTAACCCATGCCGTTGTTGCGTACTGCGCCATGATCCCAGTACGCGCATTGATATCATTTTCAAGGGTTGTTGTACGGGCTGTGATATCAGCTAAGGCTAAATCATTGGCGCCACGTTTGCCCACTTCGATAAAATCAATGTCACATGAGCCTAAATCAAACTCAAGGCTTGTGATTGTACCTGCGTAACCAGCTGTGCCGGTTGCATCTATGTTTAACGTTTCCCACTCGTCGCTTGCGGGTTCTGGTAGGTGTAAAGCGGTGGTACCACCATTAAATTTAATATCACCGCGCCAGGTTGCACCCACATGTTTACGCACACGAATACGAAACATTGGATTTTCAGTTGCGTCATAGCTGATCGCAGGTGTGGCCACTTGGCTTGATGCGACAATATAACCTTGTGCATTGTGGCTATCTACACCCGTAAAGCCCTCTGCATTTGTGTTAAATTGCCAGCTATACGCAGGTTGTAATGCTGCGAGTGACCCTGCAATTTGTGATTCTACTTCTGCATATGTTGCGCGCTGAGTGATTTGCCCTGCTTGCAGTTTTAACGTTGCTTCTGCTTGCGTTATACGATTTTGCGATTGAGCAATTTGCTTAGCGTTTAATGTGATTTTGCTTTCTGCGCCCTCGATTAGCAGCTGAGCACTATTAAAGCTTTCGTCTGTGTATGCATAGGCACGGTTTACAATTGTGCCCGTGTCAGGATCAACATACACGGCGGCATCAATTAAGCGCTCATTGTCTAACGTTCTGCGCTCGTATTCGTTACGCCAGTTTGTATAAGCCGAGGTGACGTTTAATACACTTAAACCTAAGTTTTGCTGCTCTAATCGCTGTTTTTCGATAGCGATTTGATTGATTTTAATAAGCGCTGGCAAGCTTGCCGAACTGCTGGCATCGAGTACTTGAGTAATGCGCTCTAAATCATTAATTTTGCTTGTTGATTGCGCTAGTTGGCTTTGTAAGTTATTTGGGTTTTCTGCATTAATTACATCAACAATATCGACTAGCTGATCAATCTTAAACGGTATGCTATTTGGGTTTTCTGCGTCGAGTACTTCGACTTTTTCTGTTAAGCCGGTGATCGCATCAATGTTCTTTGCAATCAATGACGGTAAGTTGTTTTCGGTTTCTGGGCGTAAACGGTCAACCTGCTGATTAATATCGCTGATCAGGTTTTGCGCTTCTTGGCTTAGCTGGCTAATTTCTAGATCTGCAATGTACTCAGCAAAGTCAGCCACAGTGGTAGATGCAGACACAGCAACCCAAGGGCTCACACCTGCCACGTTTTTTGTACGTACTTTAAAGTTATATTCGGTATCAGGCTGCAGCCCTGTAAACGTATAGTTATAACCCGAATGGGTGTTAACCTCGGTTCGTGGGTTGTCGTTGGTACCTAAAAATTGCCACTCGAACGTTGTGCCTAAGCCCGCGCCCAGCACACGCGCACTTAGCACTAATGTGTTATAGGTTGCAGAGTCAATACTTACAATAGGTTCGCCAGGTGTGAGCACATCAAACGACAATGTGACAAATTCGCTGTGGTACCCCATATTCGAGCGAGCACGAATATCAATTTCAAAACTGCCTGCGTCTAAGTCGGTAATGATGTACTCTGGCTGTGGCGTAACGGTGCGCTTAATAAGCGTATTGTTACGGTAAATTTGCACATCAAAGTACGTATAAGCAGACACCCAACTAATTTTTACATGACCATCATCAAGGGCCGTGGCTGTTAACTCTGTTGGCGCTGCGACTTGGCGCGGGTTTGGTAGGTTTGAATCGGGGATTGGTGGGCGAACAACGCCACTTAACCAATTGTAAATGTACGGCTGGTGCTCTTTAAATGTGAGCTTATAATCGCCGTTATCTTGCAAGTTACTTTTGATTAAACGAAATGGCTTTTCATCCCACCCCAACTTTTTAACGGTGATCGGTACGATATCACCCACGGTGTACTGCAATGCAATAGGGCTTGCGGTTACAGTAAAGTTTAGTGATTCGCGGCTAAGCATCGCAATCACACGGGCCATTTGGCGGGCTTCGTAGTAATTAGTACAGCCAGATACTTTAAAGCGGTGTTCTAGCAATACGCCGTTATCTGCAGCAAGCCATTGCTGCTCTAGTTCGCTGTCTGGCTCTGGGTAGATAGCATCTTGTTCAGAGTAAAGCGCTTCTTTATCGATGTATTCAACAATAACGCGGTTATAACGTTTGTTTTTGCCACCGCTGCTGTACTGGATCTTTGATTTAAAATCGCGTTCGCTCAGCCCTTCTGGTGTAACTGGCTCGTCTTGCTCAATGATTAAGTGCAGCTGACCATTGATGATAGGAATAATGCCGCGCATGCTTTTACCAAGCAGCTCGACGTTATCAAGAATACTTTGCGCGGTGTCTATAACCTGGTTACAAGTAAACAGCTTTTGTGTTTCGCTAGCACCTTGATATTGAGGCACTAAAGTGTCGCACACTGTCGCAGCATCTTTAAACGACTGCAGGTAAATTTCGCTGGCTGCTAATTCTTTACCGTAAATTTTGGCGGTTAAGTAATCATGCAAAATATACGCTGGGTTTTCGCTGTATTCGACTGCCCCTGTGTGTAGGTTTTTTACTTTTTTACCACGAATAATGGCCGTAAGATCAGGCACGCCAGTAAAGGGGGCGTCGTCTGCAATGCTCCACTCAAGACGAATATACGAACAGGCTAAACCTTGCAGCTTATGATTTTTACTTGCAGCATCCCAACCGGCTTCTTTTAAATATGAGTATGTATAGTTACCCATGCCATTCGGAAAATGCACGGCATGAGCCCAGCGACCACCGTCTTTTGCGTCAAATTTGCTGTCGTTAATAGAGATTTTATTAAGCCAAAGATCTTCGACGCCATCGATGCCACCCTCACACCAGACAACGATAAGGTGTAACAAGTCGTTTTTTACATCATCGCCATCGTCTGGGTTCGTTGTGTTCATAAACACAATTGTGCCGCCAACTTCACGCGTGCCATATACAACAGGTATATGATTTTCTGAGCTGGCCTTGGTTACGTTTGTGCCTTGGCCGCTGCGATCTGGCTCTGGGTTTAACCAGTTTAAGATTAGTTTAGTTGTGAAGTGTCTTAACTTTGAGAATAAGCTCATTTTTGTTCCTGCTGCTCAGTCGCACCACGATTACCGCGCCCTGCCGAAGAAATGGCAGGGCTTTTACCTTCGCGACCCCAAGGAATATCGCTAATAACGCTGCCCGAAAACTCCATACCCATATCGTTTGGGTAAAAAAGCTGTTGGGATTTATGAGTGGCTTTGCGGCCTCTAGCCGCTTCGAAGTCAGCCCAGATAGAGGCCGATTTCAGGGTGATATTTGCTGTTTTTTCTGATTCTTCGCCGCCCTTTTCAGCGATAAGCCCTTTGTAAATAACTTGCGTAAAGGCAATTTTGCCATCGCTGTTTAGCCATGCTTTTTCGACTGTAACGGGGGTGTTTAGCCAATTTTCAGAAAAAAAAAGCGCCGAAATGGCGCTATCAATTGCTTTTAAGGTGATGGGTACCTCACCCACCTTGGGGCTACCCTGTTGCTCGGTTCGTATGCCCTCATCAGACCAATAGCCCTTTACGAATGTGGCACCGTTGTGTTTTAAGCTGGCACCGCTGTTTGTTGCTCTAAACGGGGTGGAAAAATGCACCGTAAGTAACAAAGCTGTGGTGTGTGGGCCTTTTAATAATTGTTTAAGTTCGGGGTTTAAACTAATCATTAATGTATTCCTCAAACTCGACTTTAATTGCCACCTCGCGATCGGTGTCTGCACGATGCTGTATGTCTTGATCATCGCTTTTAAGTTCAAGACTAAAATGCACATTGCCGCCCGATTTCATGGGTGTACCCGCTGGCACAGCAACACGTAAATTAGGCGTAAAACTCACCGTACCTTGGCCTACACCATTAGTGTTAAGCACCGCTGTTACCATGTAAGCTTTTGTGTGGTTATCAAACTGAATGTAATCACCTGCTTTCAATGCACCAAGCACGTTGTTATTCATGGCATATAACGCGGTGGTTGTATCGCCTTGTTCAGCACTGGTACGAACGAGCGCATTTTCAGCACCGGCCCCCAACTGAGGGAGCGGATTTTTCATTGTGCATACACCAAAGCGACCACCCATCGAGCAAATAAATGCATAAAGCGCCATGGCTCTTTCGTAATTAAGTTTTGGGGTGGTCATATCAAAGCCCCATCGATGGCGATAAGCAATACGGTTTTTATTGCTAATACCGCCCAGCGTTGGGTCTGTCTGAGTGCTGTCTAAGCTGCGAATACGCAATTTTTGCGGCAATATAAATTGCTCTGGGAACGTTGCCATTGAACAGCCTTATTTTTATTAATGTGGAATATCGATAACGTCTTGCAGCTTTTGAGCGATGCGATTTATGTTGTTGTCAAACCACTCTGTCATTGCGTCATTAGTGTTGTTTTCAATGAAAAACTGCGGGGAAATATGCACCTCGCGGGCACCACCGCCCTGATCATCATTGCCACTTCGGTTTGCAATGATTTCGTACATTCTGTCGAGTTTATCAACGCTTTCGTTTGTATAAACACGTTCGCCCTTGTCGAGTAACCACGTACCCTCGGTTGGTACCGCATCAATACCGCTGTGCGCCATACCAACCATGCCCGCAGAGATACCCCCCACAGCCATGGCCATTGGTTGTGATACAGCAAGCGCAGCGGCCATTGCGCCAGGCGCTAAAATTGGGCCCACAATTGGAATAGCTGCAGTTGATGCAAAGGCATTTAGACCTGCCGTTAATGCCATTGCTTGTGCGCTGGTTGTCATTGTGGTGGCAGCACTGGTCGCAGTCGCTTTATTTAATAGCTTTTCGGTGGCCCATAGTGCTAAACGCTTTGCACCCATTTCAGCTAATGCGGCGATAGTCGAGCGCAGCACGCCGCGCATTACATCGCGCATTGAGTCAGCAAAGCTTTGCTGTGTCATAACTGCGTTGGCAACTGACTCACCAACACCTTGCGTGAAGCGATCAAACGTATTTCCCCACATCGTATCGAAGTTTTCAGTGGTCAGCTGCACCTGTTCTTGCAGCTGTGCTAAAAACCCTTGGTGTTGTTCTAGCTGCTCAGCCTGATAAAGTTCTGTTGCTTGCTTTGATAGCAAGCGGTATTCATCATCTGTTAGTTTGCGGGCTGCATTGGCTTCTGCGTATTCATTTAACTGCACCTGCAGTTGGGCTTTTTCTTCTGTCCAATCGTTTTCGCGCATTAATTGACGAACAGCGTAATATTCTTGTGCTTGAGCAATTTGTGCAGCGTATGGGTTCGTTTGCTCTTTGGTTGGGGTATCATCCCCACCGCCTTTATTGTCACCGTTATAATTAAGGCCGCCAACATAGGTTTGAGCCAGTGAATCAAAACGGGCTTTAACTTCTGCATACCATGCATCGATATTTTGCGCTGGGATAGGTTCTAGCATTAGCTCATGCAGTTTGGCCGTTGCTTCGCGGGCTTCAATATACGCTTGATTTGTTTGTGCTTCATCAAACAGTGTAATAGGTTCAAATGTGGTTAGCTCTCGCAGATCAGCCGCAAGCGTTGCCGCATCATCATTTAAGTAACCGGCTAAATCGAGGGCTTTTTGTAGCGGTAGAATAACTGTTTTTACCACTCCTTCGGCAAACGCCGTGTAAGCTTTACTCATGAGGTTTAACCCCTCAATAGTAAGTAGCTTTAAGCCCTGAAAACTGACTTTTAAACCTTGCCAAATAACTTGTATGCCACGCCAGGCATTACCAACGAACCCTGCACCTTTTACCAATACACCAACGGTGTCAGCTGCGTAACTGCCCATGCCGCCAACTTGCTTGGCGTTTTCTAGGAATAATTCGGCTAGTGAGCCTATAACGGGCGCGGCTTCTGTTGCCAAGTGTTGGCTAAAGCTGCCCCAGACAGACTCAGCGCGGGCAATATTATCATTGGCCATTTCGATTTTATTGGCATCAATACGGTTTAGGCTTAAGCCAAGTTGTTGGGCCTCATTGCGCATGGCATTTAACCCTGCGCTGCCACCTTCAAGCAGCTTAAGCATGCCAATGCCTGAACGCCCAAATAACTCGTAAGCGATACGTGTTCGCTCTGATTGGCTTGATACCTCTGATAATGCATCGGCTAAAATGCCTAGTTGCTGATCAGGTTTGAGTTTATTTAGCTCATTTACATCTATTTTTAGCGCGTCGAGGGTGTCTTTTAATGGGCCTGTGCCTTTAAAAGCGGCGTCTGCTACGCGCCGTGTAAGGTTTTCTACACTTTTATCGAGGTCTTTAACGCTTACCCCAGACAAACCAGCTGCATGCCTTAGTTCAGTCAATGCGCTAGTTTGAATGCCGATACTGTCAGCATATTTTGCTGTTTGGTCGATCACAGTTGCTTGCTGTTTGTAGATAGCAAGCAAAGAGCCCACAACTAAACCCCCTGCAACAACGCCCGCTTTACCATATTTATTAATATTGTTGCGGGCGTTTTTTGAAAACTCTTGAAGACGTTTACTAGTGCGGGTTAGCTCTTTTCGTAGGGCAACACTGTTGCCGCCGATCATGACGTTTAAACTGGCGAGTGTACTCATTGACTTTGCGGCCCCATGAAATTAGCTAAGTAGGCGAGGGTTTCATCTTCTGATAGTTGTTTGCGTTTTGGTTTTTCTTTGTTTCTCAACAATTCAAAGGCATACAATTCAGCAAGTTGCTTGTGGGTTATTTGGCGTTCAAGTTCAAACGGGGTGCGACTTATTTTTTCAGCGTAAGCAAATAAGAAGCACCGCCACCCGTCAGACTCTAGTTTTTTTTCAGTTCTTCAATATCATTTTCGGTGATACTGTTTAGTTTCATTGCAGCGGAAAACAGCTTGTTGATTGGCGCCGCTGGCATGCTTGTTAGTTGTTCAAGATCATCTAAATTGAATAACTTGTTACCGCCTTTATCTTCAACAGTCATGATGACCATTAACGATTTCGCTGATGTGTCATCTTTAAACTGACCATCAGTGTTGTAAGCTAAGCGCTCAAATTCTTCACCTTCTTTCACTGTTAACGCTTTTACATACACATCACCAAGACCTGCAAGTGTCACTTTTTCACGGTGAAGAATGCCTAGTTTTGCAAAGAAGTTTTGTTTATTCAGCTGCGTCATTTGTTAATTTCCCCCAAAAGTTAACGCCAATTTTGCCTATCATGCGTAGGCTCTTTTCTTCTTCGATCTCACCAACGCCCCAGTCAGCAAACACAGCTGTAAAAGGAATGTGTTTGCCTGATGTTCCTATTTTCACTTGTAGCTCGCGCTCTTGATTATCATCAGCCGCTTTAGCACATTCTGCGTGACCAGGATCAGAGCCGGTAGCATCTAGGCGGCATACGATTGAGCGTTCGCCACCATCTTTTTTACTGCTTGCGCCATACACCTGACCTGCGTCTGATAAAGTGGTGTCATTTTTTAACGTGCCATCGGCACTTAGCTTGCCACCTAAACCGTCGAAGCCGATAACTTCAACAAATTCAGAACCAGCAAGTGGCTTGATCATTAATTTTGAGCCGTCAGGAAAAATCGGGTTCATGGTTGTTCTCCGTAGTGAAAATTAAAATCGATTATCTTGCGGTGAACATCAGGATCGCCACTGTAATCGGGTATGGTTTCTTTTTCTGATATTGAATTAATCGTTACGCCATCAAATGAACCTTGAATATTTCGTAAAAAATAGCGAAGTTCTTTGCTGAGTGAACTTACTTGCAATGGGTCACTTGATACTGAGCTAATTTGCACGCGAGCAACGCGCTGGCCATAGCCGCTTAATACGTCGTTTCGCTTGTCGGTTACAATTTTCCAGCATAAGGCTGCATCTTTGTTCATTTCAGATATTTTGATGTGATAAACATTATCTAAAACAAGGCTTAAAATGCTGGGTATGGCCAGTTCTATCATGTCGATTGCCTTTTTAATGCTCGCTCGATGCCTTTTGCTAGCTCTACTTTCACTATGCTAACAACGCGAAATTCATTATTAATTAGGGCGGGGCGCACAAATGGCACGCCGACAATGCCCGGGTGCATCAAGTTATTTAATCCGTCTGGGTTTAAAATGTGCGGTTGCACACCCGTTTCTAACCAATAGGCGATAATAGGCGAAGGAATTAACGAGCCAGCCGCCGCTTGAGCTTTTTTGTTGTGGTAAACCCCGACATAAGCAGCTGCGTCGAATATGCTGTGATCACCCTTTTTATTGATGGCTGTTTTAATTTTTGTTGACTCAGCCATTTGGCCTGTTTCTTTGCCAAACTTAGTATTGGCATCACGGGTCATATCTTCATGAACAGGCTTTGCGGCTTTTCTTAATGCAGAGCGAAGTACTTTGCCTTTTGTTTGGCCCTCTACTTTCTTAAGTGCTTTTTCAAGCTCTTTTAGGCCAAGCACATTACCTCTAATTTCCATGACTAGACCAACTCTAAATCAAAGATAATGGTATGGTTTTCAAGGCCCACGTTAGTCGTGTCTTTCACTTCGTATTGTTGGCCGTTTAGCTCGACAACGTTAACGTTCATGAACGCGGCCCGATAATCAATAGCAAAACTGACTTGCGCTGTGCTTACTTCTTGCGTTTGGTGGTTAACAATACCGCCGCGCTGCTTTTTGTAACTGCCTTTTACACGACCAACTTTTGTTTTTTGTTCTTCTTTTCCAAGTGAGCCTTTAACTAATTGAGTAGAAAACAGAATTGCCCAAGTACGTTTTTCGCTTGATGAAAGTCGTTTTTTCATGGCTAACCTATCAATACACGTTTAAATTGCTTAATTGCCGTGGTGTAAGCGGGGTTTTTTGCCATGCTATTGACAATTTCAACCTCCCGATTGCTGTCTAAGCTGCTGATTTGCAGTAAACAGGCTGTTTCTAGGTTGGCTAGCTGATAAGTTTGCAATTCATCAAGGATGATTGGCGCCTCGGTACCTTCGGGAACCTCAGCTGCAGTTTGATAAATTAATCGACCAATATCGCTACACACTAAACCAATTGCTTGGTTGATAAGGCGGGTTATGCGGGTATCTTCAAAATTATCAGCTTGATCGATACCTAGTTGGTCTTTAGCGCGGGCAAGGTCAATTAACATAGGATTCTCATATAAAAAAGCCGACTAGAAGATCAGGGCTAGTCGGCTTTGACTCTCACGGTTTTTGATTTATTCGTTTACCAAAGACGAGCAACACTAGGTTTCAATGCAAGGATTGAATCTGCTTTTTCGTTGTCAAATCCTGCAATGTCACCATTAGCCCATGCCTTATGGGGGGCGTGGAATTTTAGAATTTTCTTTTTGTTTTTAGTGGCTTCTTCAATAGCTGCCGCTTTTTCTTCAGCCGCTTTTCCTTCAGCTGTTTGTTCTGCGGCTGCTTTTTCTACATCTGCCTTTTCTTCAGCTGCTTTTTCTTCAGCTGCCTTTTCTGCAGCTGCCTTTTCTTCAGCTGCCTTTTCTTCAGCTGCCTTTTCTTCAGCTGCCTTTTCTGCAGCTGCTTTTTCTTCAGCTGCCTTTTCTGCAGCTGCTTTTTCTTCAGCTGCCTTTTCTGCAGCTGCTTTTTCTTCAGCTGCCTTTTCTTCAGCTGCCTTTTCTTCAGCTGCTTTTTGTTCAGCTGCTTTTTGTTCAGCTGCTTTTTGTTCAGCTGCTTTTTTTTGCTGTGCTGTTTGCGTAGCCATGATCAAACCCTTTTTTGTAGCCCTGCATTGCAGGGCTAATTAACTTAATGGTTTAGAAACTAATGTCAGTTCCTAACACAAGACCTTCTAAATGGCGGAAACCAATATCATTACCAGTAACTAGGCGTAATACTGATTGATTTCGAGAATAGGCAGAAACTAGATTTCCTGAAGCATCGTTATATGTTGCTTCACGACTAAAATCGATGGTCATTTCTTCGGCTTCACCAATAATCACATCGTTAAAATCTGCAAAATAGATTTCAGACATAGCTAGACCTGTACCTAAATTAACAGGGATGTTAGTCGTTTTAGCGTATGGATAGCCCTTAAGTTCGCCTTGGGCCATTTCTGGGTAAACCTTGTTACCATTACCATCTCGTAAGCCCGCTAAGTAAATAGCAGTTCGAGGTGATAAACCCCATGCAGGCATAATCATCGCTGAATCGCTTTCTTCTAGTGTTAGAATCAAGCTATCTAAGTACTGATCGATAATTAAAATATCGGTCTTATCACCTGAAAATGCTTTAACTCGCCCTGAATCTAGGGCTGTTTTACGCATACCTGTAGGAGTGTTATTTGTACCATCATCACGCAGGAAAGCTTTATCTTGTCGTGTTGCTGTAGCGGCAAGCATATCTTTTAAAAAGATACTTTCTACATTTCGGCCAGCTTTGCCAATTAACTCATTAGAAATTGGTACGATCGTCATCTGAGTTTTTGCAGATAACTTCACATCATCTAATGTTTGAGTATCAGCGTTACGAGGCTCATTTTCAGCTTTATAGCCTGATACTGCGCCACCTGTATGACGAGGAATTGTTAAGTTTCCATTAGGTAACGGCATAACAGTGGCGCCAAGTTTTCGAACAATACTGCGCGGGCGCAATAATTCGATAAAGTCTGAGCTTAAATTCTCTGGAACTAGCGCACCACCAGAACCTGCCGCTGTAGAAACAGCCATCGCCACATCTTTATCATTTAATTCAGTTTCAGCAAATTTCTGTGCATCTTGTAAATTACCTCGGCCTGCAGCGATCGCCATACCAAAGCGAGCAATTTTAGCACCAGGGTAATTCTCAGCTTCTTTTTTTACATGAACCGATGGGCCTGATTTGTTAGCAATTGGCGTAGCTTCTTGAATAGCGATCTGCTCAGCTGCACGAGCACGAGTTAACTTCTCCCCTAACTCTGCGTGCTCTTTTTGTAGTGTTACGAACTGTTGGTGCTGTTCTTCCGTTAGTTCTTCACCTTTCGCCTCAATCGCGGCGAGTGCTTTTACCTGTTGAGCGCGGTTATTCATCGCCTCAATTAACTGCTGGATAGTCATAGTTTTTTTACCTTTTTTGATATAAAAAAAGGCCGCGAATGCGACCTTTTTGGTTAAATCTGCCGCGAGGCAGGGATTTATTTCGGCGTGTTTAACAGTAGCGAAGCAGCTTGTACTGATATTTTCTTCGAGAGCGTCGGGGTGCTTGAACGCTGAACAGCGGATAGCGCAATTTGGTTAATTGCATCTTGAGGTGTGGCGAGTCGATCCGCCAACTTTAAGGCTATTGCAGCTTGACCCTCGTAAGTATCAGCTTCTGTTGCTTGCACTTCGCTTAAACTTAGCTCGCGATACTTTGCAACTGCACCAACAAACTTCTGATATGTGTTTTCAATGTTCTGTTCTGTGTGGGCTCTTTCTTCTTCGCTCATTTCTACATCAGGATGAAAAAATACCTTTGTAGCACCCCTGTGGAATGTGTGGACTTTATACCCTGCTTCTTCATATGCCTTAGTTAAATCTAAGCGTTTCTGATATACACCAATTGAACCAACACCTGCGGTTTCAGAAATAATAATCTCAGTACAAGCCGAAGCTATCAAATACGCACCTGAATAAGCATTGAAGTTGATAATTGCTCGTATAGGTTTAATACTGCGAGCTTGATAAATGAATTCTGCACATTCAAAAGCTGCTTGGGCTGTACCACCCCCGCTGTTTATATCAAGGACAACCTCTAATACTGACTCATCATTTAGAGCTTTTTGAATTTGACTACGTAGCAACTCGTAACTCATGACTTCTTCGCACGTATCTGTAATTGAACCTCGTCGCGGCACTAGGATTCCATGAACTGGAACTACTACAATTCGATCACCCTTTTCAGGATCACCTAAAGGTATCGGTGTAGATTCTTGGGCGCTAATTTTCTCTGGGTTTTCGTGCTTATCCACTTTAAGGCCCAGAACACGAGGAGTTAAAAAAGCTTCAATGGTGTTCGCCAAGCTTGCCGTTAACAATAACGGTTGATTAAACGCCATCTCAGCGATATTGGTGTAGTTTATCTGCGGCATAATAATTCAATCTCTTTTATTTGTTCTTCTGTTGCTTGCTCAATTTTTTGGTGGACGTCCATGTTTTTGCTGTCAACCATATTCAATGGGGCTAGGTATATATCTCCACCTTCTACAGGAGGTAAGTTTTCCATCCTTCGAATATCGTTTATTGATAACCAACCCCATTGGCGGCCAAGCGCGTACGATTTAAAGCGCGTTTCCATATCTCCACGGATCAAGCTATTAAAATTAAACTCGATTAGATGCGTGGATTTTTCGCTTGGACTAAGCAAATCACGATGCATGGCTTGCTCCCAACGCTTTAGCCATGGCATCACTGCGAACATAAGATAATTAAGCGTGTTCTGCTCAACCGATTTATATGATTCACCGCTTGACTCAAATACCATGGAAAGAGGCACGCCATACAAGCGACATATATCAGCTATGCTTGCTTTTCTGGCTTCAATTAATTGCGCTTGTTGATGGTTCTGTGCAAGCTGCTTGTAATCCATCCCCTCTTGCAATAAAGCCACGCTAAACGCATTCCGCAAACCCGAATGGCGATCGGTAAACCCATTGACCAAGTTATCAATACCAGCCTGAGTCTCTATTTGCCCCGCCTCTTTAGGTCTAGTAATCACACCACTTATTGCAAGGCCATTAGAAAATGCTTTTGCCGCGTATTCTTCTTGAGCGAGTGCCAAACCAATTGTATCGGCGCTAGTCTGTAGCGGTGATTCACCTTGAAACCCATCACGACTAAAACCTTTAACATGGTGAATCTCACGCATGGTAAAAACTTGATTATCCCACTCTGGAATTTTGTAATAAGGTAGGCCATCACTGCCTTTTAAAATAATTACTTTATCTCGATGTATCGGGATTAGTTCTTTTATTTCGTGGTTTTTTTTTCGATCAATTAACGCTAAGTGGTTACCGTTCAAACCAAGAAATCCCTGTCCCCGCTCAAAGTATTCGAACGCAGTATCTTTTTGGTTTGGTTGATATTTCAACAAATTATACAACGGGTGCTCAGGGGCTTTATCTCTCTGGTCACCATTTCGCTTGTAAACTTCACAAGGCATTTTGCCTAATTCGCTTGCAAGCAAAGTGACACAGCGAGCAACAACAGATTGGGCAAGCGCAGTGTCTTCATTTATTGCAACACCTGCTTTTGAACCTCTATTAGACCCCCAACCACTAGTACCTGTAAAATTTGAACTGCTGCTTGATGTGCTTGTTGGTGTAAATAGTGATGACCACATTATGAGTTGCCTTTTTTGTTAGCAGCCTTTTCAAACGCTGTTGCACGTGCCATTAAAAATGAGTATGCAATCAGGAATAACCCAAACACTGTGAATCCAAGTGCAGGTAAAAATAACCATGCGCCATACGCAGTTAGAATTATGCCAATGAAGCCGATTAGGGCGCTTATGATGTCTTTTAGCATCCGACTTCTCCTGAGTCATAAATTGATTTTATAGGCGGCGGCTCTCGCATTTTCAGCATAGCCTCACCAATAGCCATGATGAGCGCCACCGCGCCATCTATTTTATTAATCGCTTTTTGTTTAACGGGCCTAACCACATCATCATTACCTTGATAATGCTTACCTATAACATTTGATATGTGCCAAGCCATGATTGGGTTGCCGTCATGATGAAAGCGACCTGAGTTAATGGCCGCTTCCAGTTCTTTCATTGGGTCTGAAAGGTTTGTGAAATTCTGTGTGACTGTCACAACCTCTAAGCCCTCATCGGCAAGATGATGGCTTAAGTTGGTTGCACCATGCGGATCAATTGGTACTGATATGCACGGGGTTTCTAAATGGCTTGCAATTACATCGTCTTTAATTTGCCGATAATCTATTTCGGCACCATCTGTTACGCTCAAATAACCTTGAGTTAAATATCGTTGGAATATTTCTTCAAGTTGTTTGTTTTCGTTGTTAAAAACCTGCTCATACGGCACCCAGAATTGCGGGGCAACGCAATACCAGTGTGTTTTACCTTCTATTTCTTTCCAAAACAGACGTACCTTTGAGTTCATATCAAGCTTGCGAGCTAAGTCGAGCGCTTGAACACAATCAACCCCACGGAAAAAATCAATACTAAGATCTTTGTCTTCACACTCTTTGTATTTTTCCATGTTGAAATAGGCCGATTTAGCACTGGCCCACATGTTTAAATGCTTCGTTTTAAAGGTGTTGGTAAAGTTGGGGCTGTTTATTGCTTTTTGTTGCTGGGCCAATAAGTAATCGGCCTTAACGCTAATGCCGTAATTAGGGTTAGCCTTTTTTAAAATTGCTGGATCAGTCCAATCGTCGTCCTCGTCGATTCCATACAGCAAACCAAACAAGTGATCGTCTTGCGTACCGTTTAGCATTGCTTTAACTCGCAACTCTAAATCGAAACACGGACTCATTAAGTTAGTACCGGCTGTGGTGATAACCAATGTCATTGGCTGTTCACGCGAACCCATACCAGTATCGAATGTATCGTACTGCTCGCTTGTGTTTTGTTCGTGGTATTCATCCACGATTGCAATGTGCGGTGAACTACCATCGCCAGGTTGACCGATCACAGGCTCGAATACTGAACCATCACTGCGGGTTAATTTCTTGGCATGAAGTTGCAAACCAAATCGCTTTCGCAGTTTCGGTAACTTTAGAGCCATTAGCCTTGCTGGCTTAAAAACCTCCCAAGCTTGCTTTTCATTTGTAGCACCGCAATAAACTTCACTGCCGTATTCTTCATCGGCGCAAATACCATATATACCGACACCTGCGGCAATAATCGACTTGCCATTTTTACGAGGCACCTTAAGCATCACCTCGCGAAAACGGCGCTTGCCCGTTTTCTTTACCACCCAACCAAATGAGGCAGCAAAGAAAAACAACTGCCACGATTCTAGTGATATTTTTAGTTTTTTTCGCGCCCATTCACCTTTGGTGTGAGGCATTTTCTGAATGAATGAGCAAACGCGCTCTGCCTTTGCCTTATCAAACCGAAATTTAAAATTAGGGTCTTTTTCTTTTGCGAGTTCGTCTAGATGACGTTGGCATGCAAGTATTACTTCACGGCAATTTGGTATTTTTCCCGCCACAACGTCACGGGCGTATTTGTTTGCCGCATTAACGTTAGGGAAAGTGGCCATATTTTAATACTCTTTGAAATCATCCTCGTCATCTTCTTCGCCTTTGCCTTTGCCACCGCTCAGCATTCGGGCGCGGGCCATTGGTGTTAATCCCAATTGGCTGGCCAATTTTAAAGATTGGTTAGTGAAAATATTATGTGCAGTTACGTAAGGATGAAGTTTTAAGCTTCCCGCACTCGTCACATCAGTTAAGTTATTTAAGTCTGCGAACTGTGATTCGAGCTTAATAATTTTACTGATCGCATTGCAGTAATTTATTAGATGCGGGATATCCTCTGAAGCAAATGATTTTCTTTCAAACATAATCCCGAGGTTTGAATGCCAGGCGTCAATCGCATGATCATCTAAAAGCAGTTCTTTAGGGCAGTTGGGTTTTCGGGTAATCGAAGTGTCACCAACAGACAAACCGCCTTTAATATTTCCACCACCTGGCGCTCTACTTTCTGCCATTTTTCACCTGCAACAAAAGTAAATTAAATGATCGAGATATGATCACAGGTTGATCAAATTCCAATTCTTATTATTTGCGTATAAAAATTTGACTGGATGGCGGTACTTAGAATAGGGGGTTTGCTGAACAATTTTGACCCCCCTACCCATCTAAGAATTCAGATTTATTGCGGTATGCCCGTATTTTTCGAGTATCGCTTTAACTGTTTTGTTCTTTTCCCATCCAGTTTTGAAATTTGCACACGATTCACAGAACCAAGAAAGGTTTGATAGTGCTTCGGTACCACCTTTCGCAACCGGTACAATGTGCTCACAGACAGAACCAGATTTAACAATTGGCTTTGGCTGAGTAAGACAGTTAATGCACAAACATTTAGCTTTTGTTTTAACTATCTCGCGTGTGTGCTTGTATTCCTTTGTTTGATATACACGCTTGCCTTGGCGCTGCTGCTGCTTCTGATACTTACCCCAGCTTGCTAGGTGTGCATGTTCCTCACAGTAACCGTGGCGCAGTGTTGTTTTGTTACCGCAACCATGTTCGCGGCAACGCTTTGGTATAGCTGCTGGCATCTTATCAACCCAAAGTTATTTACTTTCCACAAGGCCAGTGACATATCGGCCTTGTTATAATCATAAGACGCGCCTACAATATGAACACGACTTTCCCTTGTCCCACGTTTGGCATTGCGACCACTGGGCTTGGGCGAAACTGCCGACCTAACTTAGGTCGGTTTTTTCATTTCTAAAGCACTACAAACTTCACATATAGCTAATATAAATATTTAATGAATACTTTTTAAATACTCATTAAGTATTTAATTGGTCACTCCCTTGGTGCTTGATTAGTCAGTGGCTTTAAAGCCTATCGCACGCACGACGGCGGGCAGTAAGTTACTAAGTTGGTTCACCAAGGGAGTGTTAATTACTTCTTGTCTTGCTCCAATGCATTAAGGCGCTGCTTGATTAATGCTAAGTCAGTTTCCATTCGAGATTGCCAAACAGTAGAGTCATTAAACTTCTTCTGCAGGTATTCAAGTATCACTGACTGATTGGCTAAGCGTTCCTCTATACGAGCGTACTGCAGTTGGTTTTGGTTCACTGTCATAGCAACCCAACCAAGAACGCTAACAATCAAAGAGCCAAGTACAAAGAGCGCAATCTTTTCAAATTTAGAATCATTGTTGTTTGCTGTGCTCATGTTTGGCTCGCCATTGTCTTAGTGCGGCTTTGTCTAGGTTACAAAGCACGTTAGTGTTGTGGGCTTTAACTGCGAAAGTTAGCAGTTCGCGGTTGGTGTTAACTGGTGATTGACTGACAGTGCAGTCATTAAGGAGGTGCAGCGGGGGCAGCACCGGAACTTGTTTCGTTATCGTGATCACCTGTGGTTCGGGTGGCGTCATCGAACACGCGCTTAATATTAGGAGGCAACTTAGTGTTACCCCAATCTTGATTAGCTGGCTCATTAATAAAGACCTCTTTTAGCTTAGTTTGCACAACGGTTTGTTGTTCTTTCACATCACTAAAATCAGCTAGATAAGCATTAAACATTTGTTCTTGCTGCTTAAGATCAGAGCGCAATGCACGTTTATCTTGCTCGCTTTGATACAGATCAGCCTCATAAGCACTTACTTGTTTTAGCAAACGTTCGTTGGCGCCTGTTAGATTTTCGATTGTATCAACTGCAGTGTCGTACTTGTTGACCATAACAACTGCGCCAGCTGTTGCGGCCAGCGCTACTGCAATCATGAGTGATGATTTATTTAGAAACATGCGAACCTCGCTTTTATTTGTAACTGGTACCGTCTTATGTGCTGCACGTACTCAATCGTTTCGCGCGAGTGATGGCCAGTGACTTGTGGTAAATACTGAATGATGTGAGGGTAAAGAGTTTCACCACCACTAAGCTTTTGCGCCTTTAAACAGTTACCTGCGCCAGCGTTATAATTACAAAGCGCTAGGTTTTCTCTGTCATATTCTGGCCTTGGGGATGACCAGAAAGAATACTGTTGCTGCATATAACGTGCTGCAACTAATATCGACAACTCAGCATTAAACGGCGAACCGGCTATTCCTAATTTAGCGGTTTGCTCTTGCCAAGTAGCGGGCATAAATTGGGCCACTCCCTGTGCGCCCACGGGGCTTACTGCATCTACACGGAAACGAGATTCTTGCCACAACTGGGCTTTTAAAAGGTCAGGATCACGACCAGGGCTAAAACGTTTAACAGCGCTTTCTATCTCTTTATCAAATCGACAATCAAGAGATAACTGAGCCGAATAAGAGTGCAGCGGCAATAGCGTACATACCAAACAGCACAGATAAAGCCATATAGTTTTTATCATTGCGGCAATCCTGAATTAACTTATCAAGCGTGTAACCGTTGCGGTTATTGATAAACCTAACTGCAACATGGAATAAAACAAAAGCAATTAAAGCTAATAAAAGGTTGTAACCTGCGCCGCTTATAAACGTTGTTGCAAAACTCATTAGTATTCACCTGTTAAAATTTGTTTAGCTAATTCTTCTGCTCTAAATTCAGGTTTGAATGTCAGAACAATTGACGCTGCTGCTTCAAAATTGTTTTGTTTGAACGCGGTAATTAAGTTTTCTTCACGACAAAAGCGCGGGAACGTAAGCCAATAAGCAATGCTTAAAATTGTTTGCTGGCGCACATAATTAAATTGATTGAGGTCTAAACACTGATATACCAGATCGCGTAAATTCATTAAGTCTGATGCAAGCAGCTGTTCGGCTTCATCTTCGGTGATTGGGTTATTGTCAAAATCGCGGTGCAAATAGTCAGGTAATGGCTCTGCATTTAAGTCGTGGCCGTAACCAATCAAACACTTTGAGTTTGAATGCCACACGCACTCATAAAAACCCGCGTGGCGTTTTAATTGTTCAATTAAATTCATCATGGCGGGCCTACGTTCAGGCACAAAAAAAGCCCAACCGGTTAGGGTTGGGCTTAGCAAGTAACGTGCATAAGTATCGGGTATCTTTCAGTTATTATCTAGGAGGCTTTGTATACAGCTTTACCACCTTGGCAAGAACAATACATTTTTATGCCAAAGCTGTAAACCACATTTTGTGATTTTTAATCAAAAAAACACACTTTGAGTTTTTACTGACAAACCAAATGGCTTTTATCTTACGCAAGGATTACATCTATATTGAGTAAGTCGACTTTAAATTATCTTTTGTAAGAAACAAGTTCCGTCACTAACCCTGTAAGTGACATTTAAACTGCTAGTTACTGTCATTAATTTAGGGCGGCAATAACCAATGACATTGCTACCCAAGTCTTTCTTAAAGTGTTGACATTCACCGCATGGTTTACTTTCAACGTCATAAATCTTTATTTTGCAGTCAACACACCATAAGCCTTTTTGATTCTTACGACCTTGTGTTTTTGGATGGTTACAAGACATTATAATTTAATCCAACAGTTACTTGCTTAATACTTGGCGGGTGGGTTCAAGCTTAACCAGTTCGTTGAGTAAGCGGTTGGCTGTTTTTTCAGAGATAAAATGTCTAATGGTGCAATCATTCCCAAATTCATCTTGATAACTAACAACAAGCGCCACTGAACCGTCACTTATTCGTTCAAATCGAGGTAACTGCTCTGTCATAGCCTGTATTCCATTTAGTTTTCTACATGAACATAAAAATCATTGCCACATCTTTCGCATTTTACTTCTGCCGAAGCTAAAGGCTCATTAAAGACCTTTTCAAAATCAACACCATCGACAGTGAATGAAGTTTCACATTCAGGGCATTTACCATCAATATCAGGCATAGCCACTACCAAGTTACCCGTCATATCTACGTACATTTTAACACCTGCATTCTAAGATTAGTCGTTAATCTCTATATCGAAGTAATTAACGTCGATTTCTTCATACTTGAATTTAGATAGCACTTCATCAGTGCCACCATGGCCTAAAAGCTTATAGTTAAGGAAGTGCGCTAACTCTTGTTCAGTTACACCCTCTGGTAAATTAATATCTAAAATAACTTTCGCCACAACCACCTACCCCCTAACAATCGACTTCATCTAATCCCGCTTCACCATCACCAAGAGCTTGATAAGCTGCCTCTGCAATCATGCTATGAAATGGTGTTCTACCGTCCTGTTCTTCACTAGAAATTACACGCTTAATTGCAACAGCAGCTTGACCGCTATCAGTAACAATTATTTCTGGTGCGTCGTGTTCTATAGAGCGCTTTAATGATTCGATACCAATTGATACAACTAATTGATCATCTTTAATTTCAAACTTAACATTTTGCTCTTTGTTACTCGTCATAATAATTCTCAGATAATTACTAATTTAAAATTAATACTCAGCAAATTGGCTGCTATTGTTTAAAGATGTTGTCAGCTGAACCTTTCCCATATTTAATACATTCGTAACCCAGCTTTCGCCATTTAAATACATATCCCAATTAAAGAAACTGTTTGTTGATTTTTGCAAAACAACCTCATTACCATTAACAACGCTCTTTACTTCACATGCGATTTTTAATTTACCGCTTTTTTTGGTTTGGATAATAAGCAAGTCGCCTTTTCTTGGTACCCTAATAGCTCTACACATAACCACCTCATTTAACTTGGTGTGACTTGTCACAACTTCAATGGATTGCCTAGTATTGATACTGCGCAATCTGGCGAACCTTTATAAACACCACCACATGATTGAGTGAGTGGTAAATTACATTTATTGCATGGGCGCTTTAACTGCTCGGTTAAGCGCTCGTTATCTCGGCGTATTAGTGTCGAAATGTATTCATCGCGCGTGTAAGGATCATTACCTTTACCTGCACGTGCCTGGCAAAGGTTGTCGAGTACTTCACGCTCCGATTCAGATAGCTTTACCGAAACCTCTTTAACCCCTAAGTTCTGAGCCTTAGCACGTTGTTTGCGCTTTCTATCTCTCGCAGCTGCTCGCTTAGCTTCTGGTGAACTGCTCATAGTCGCTCAAGCTCTAGCAAATCAATAAGCCAACTAAGCCCATAAGCCGAACCAACCACAACAAGAGCGCATAGAGCCAACAAACCTAGACCTAATGCAATATCAGTCGATTTTAAAATAGTGTCATCGTTATTCATGGCCAGCACCCGCACGCGGTTTACCCGTTGGCCCTTGGTCTGGGCCAAGCTCCGCAAATAACGCCCTAGTCTGCTGTTGCTTAACACGCACATCGTGCAATAAATCAATTATTTCTTTATTGAGTTTGCTTGTTTCTATAACTTGCGGGCGTTTATCACCCTGAATGTTCATATCTTTATCTATCATTTCACTGGCCAACTGCAGTGCAATGTCTTCTAACGTCCAACCGTTCGGGTTAGTCGCGCTCATTAAGATTGGGGTATTGCGTGGTTGAGACTGTATTTCTAGCTGCTCAATATACTTAAGCGCATTTGCCCACAGAGTGGCAAGACCTGTAGAACCGCATTTTTGCATTCGGCGCTGTTCTACGACGATGTGTGTTTTAAGTAACTTAACTTGATCAGTATTCATTGGAACCTCGGAATTTTTATTCATTGCAAACCAGTTATGTTTACGGCGCTTTGGGGAACTGCTCATTACTAACCCCAAGGATCGCTTAATTCTTTTCTTAACCTCTGAGCATCTAACTTGAGCTCAAGTTTTTCTCTGAGTGTTAAATCTCTTTGTATGTTTTTGGCCTTGGCCACCACTTCTTTTTGAGGCTTTGGTAACTTTTCTGGTTTCTCTTTTGGTTTTATTGATAATGGTTTGCGCACCTGCTTTTTGGCGTACTTGCCACTCGGTACATACGCTTTACGATCACACCCACAACCTTTTACATTGCCTAAGTTGCACTTACGAACTAAGCGTTTGGTACCGCAAACACACTCGCAATGAAATTGCTGACCGCCTTGTTTATCTTTTTCGCCCTGTTTAACCACAGTCCAGTTATTGAACTTATCGCCAGGTGAAACTAATCCTGTTGCCATGTTATACCTCTGCTCTCTTAAACTTTTCTTGGTGGGGCCATCATTGGCGGCGGGGTTATTACTCTTGGCTGATAACCAATAAATGGTAAATTTGGTTGTATAACGCGGCGTTTAACCTCTAGGTCAATGTTTACTGAGTCACGGCCAAGTGAGAACGCGATAACAACTGCAGCAAGGCAAATAAGCGCTAAAACAGCAATCGCGGCCATTAGCTCTATTGGGGTAAATGAGATCATGATGCGTTTCTCCGTTTTTTAATTTCATCCTCTAAAACTGAGTAATCAAGTGAAGTGGGTAACTGAGTCTCAGCTGAAATAAGCTCCATTAATCCGTTCGCAATTTCAAAAAGCTTAAGCGAGGCCAAAAGCTCATCTTTTTGTCCAAGCGGGTGGTTCGAAATAATCGCCGCTAAAAGGAACTTTTCCATGCTCATTACATAAAAAGGAGGAGTGCGTTTTATTAAATTTGATTTTTTTAATTTGGTGTACTGGATTAATGATATTGAACTGACTAAATCAAGCTCTGCTCTAATAATTTTATATCCATCATAAAGATTTACACACTTAGCTAAATCGGCATTATTGGGTTTTGATGCCGTCAAAAAGTTAAAAGCTCTTTTAAATAAATTAGCCACAGCTACACCCCCGCCGCTACTTTTGGAAAGTAATAAGTAGGATTAACAAAATTAACTACCGCTTTGTGGGTTTCTTTAAGACTAGCCGTAGAATAGCAACGACGACTTTCCCCAATGAAGTGGTGTGGTGGGCCTTGGTAACAATTCACCCTTTTAAAACCTGTAAATAAACTTATTTTTGACAGCCTAAAACTACGTAAAACCTTTTCACCTGGTTGTAATAAAGTCGCTGTTTCATCTGTGTAAATATCTATCATTACGTCTTCCTTCCTGTAAATTGCCCCAAATGCGCCCTAACCCACACCACACAACGGATTAATTAAGCGCGTTAAAATCGTATGATCTTGCCTCTGTCTTGGTTTCATATTGTGTTTTCACTGCATGTAAATGGTCAGCCCAGCGCGCCAAAGCTTCTCTTTTTATAGGTGTTGGGTCTTCTTGCAAGTACGTTTGCTGCAGGTCTGTTAATTTGTGATTTAATAGCAGTTCGGCCACCACTGAATCGATACCAATAATCAACCAGCGACCACGGCAAAACTTTCTCAAATCGTGGGCGCTCCACTTCTTATTGCTCACTTGGTTTACTAGTTTGCTTGCATCACTTTCAGAGATTGGCCCGCGCTTTTTGGCTGGAAAAATGTATTTACTGCGGTTGGTTTTTAGGCTTCTCTTATGCCAATCGATTAACGTTTTAAGCGCATGATCAGTAAGCGGTATGACATGCTCAGTCGTTTTGGTTATTTCTTCTGGTAAAGTGATCAAGTTATGGTTCGTATCTATGAACTCCCACTTTAACTGGCGGGTTTCACCTATGCGGGTACCATGCAACAACATAAACCAGCACATCATTTCGGCCATGGTATTAGGCTTTAATAATGACAAAGCAAGTTCTGGCTCGTTACCAATCGACAAGCGGGCTTTTTTTGGCTTGATTGCTGTTTGAATGAATGATTTAAACGTTGTGTTTTTTAATGGGTTGCGCTCTATTAACTCGGTTTTTTCTGCTTGATCAAAGGCGCGTTTTAGTAGTTGAAAATGATGGCGAATAGAGCTCAATGCATAATCATCATTTTGCATTGGCCAAATCAAGTGGTTTTCACATTCAACATTAGAGAACGTGGCTAATTCACACTGACCTAACTTTGGTATTAAGTGGGTTTCTATCGTCGACTTTATATTAATGCGGCGCTTTTCAGATATTGTTTTATCTGCTTCTTGACGACTCGAAAACCATGCTAATAATTCGCTAACGGTTTCAAACTGATTGGTAATAACGGGTAAATCTAATTGATGTTTCGCCATTAAATCTGGCACTAGCTCAAGCATTTTTTTACAGTTGAACAAAGGCCATACGCCAACTTTATGCCAATTGTCAGATTTAAAGTCGACTAAAAACCATGAGCCTGTTTTACGTGATGCATGCATTCTTAGCACAAGTGGATAGCGCGGATCACGAAACCGATTAAACCCAGCGCTAACTTGCTGTTTTATTAGGTTGTCTGTGAGGTTAGCGCGGTAATGGCTCATTATTTAATCACACCTTATTAAGAAAATTTGTGGATAACTAAAACGTGTATTGCTGTTCGATTTCTTTTAAAGCTTTCATATCTTCATGAACGCGGCGGCGGCGAACCTTCGCAGGATCAGCTTTTGTTAGGGTTTGTCTCGAAGGGCGTTTCCAACCTGAATACTGTGTATCGTTTTTGTGTAAAGGCTCTAAAAATCGTTCTTTCATTTCATATCTCCACTGGCAATTAAACACCCCGTTAACCACTCACGAGCCTCAGCTAAACGACGGTTATAAGTTCTTAAACTCATACCAAGCCTTAGCGCTCTATCAACTCGTTTCGCATCTACTGGTAAGTTCTTTATGAGCAAAGCGCCGTACTCATAGCGACACACAAGCACTGCGTTCATGTTTTTTTCTTTTAACCGCGAAAGCGATGATTCAATTGTTAGCTCAACGCAGTCGGTCACTAATGCCCTGCTGCCTGAACAGCCACGGGCAAAACTGCCCTGCTCCATAATAATTTGCATAATTGATGTGCTACGACGAACGGCGCCAGAATGCACCCAACGGGCCCACAACTCTAAATAAGCATCAAGCTCTCGTTCTTGTGTCTTACTGCGCACCGAACCAACCATAATCACTTACTCTTTTTCGCACTTACGCGGTTATTACGGTGTTTTATTCGGCATTCGCTAAGTAATTCATCAGGCGTTAAAACGTGGCCAGGTAAACACTTATTAACGACCTTATCTGTAAAATAAAAATCCCCCCGGGCACAGCTAACATCGTTATAAATTGGGCGCGATAAATTGCTCCCATACTGATGACAAATAATCGCTTTACGTGCTCTAAGCAGCTTTAATTCTTCTGAATTTTGCGGATTTACAATGAGTGTTACGCGGTGCTCGGTAAACATGCAGCCTGTATTAGCCGCATGATTAAGACGCACTTTTTCGCTATCAGTTGTACCCAAATTCACATAATCAAGCAGCCCTTTGTGCTGAGCATTTACATGCCCGTATACAGCTCTTAGCGCTTCTGGTGTACCTGCAAACAGAACAATAATCATGCGTTCACCTTTTTATTTTTCTTATTCGAAAACGCCTGTTGCCACTTTTCCAAATCAATCTTGTTTTCGCTCTTTAACAAGATAATTTGGCACTGTGTTGGGCGCGGGAATCGTTCGAGGGCGTAATAGCTATAAACGGTTCGGTGCAGCAACCCTAAATGTGCTGCAGCGGCCTTTGATGAACCGTCAAACGTTGTATTTACCCACTCTGCAAATGTCATAAAAACACCTTATGTGATTTTTATTAGACAATAACACGTATCGTGGTATTTAAAAATACTTATAGCATGTTTTTTGTGGGTTTGCAGCTAGCAATTAACACATTTTGTGTTACCATCTTAAAAATACACGGTTAACATGAGCAGCCTATGAAGACTCTTACAGTGAATGAACAAGGCCCAGCAACAATTACTGAGCGACTTAAAGAGCTGAGAACCAGCAAAAAACTGTTACAGCGCGAAGCTGCAAAGAAAGTTGGGTTAAGCCCGACTGCTTGGTCTAATTATGAAACGGGACTACGTACGCCCAGTGGCGAACTTCTAAAAGAAATTGCCAGAGCGTTTGATGTATCACTTGAATACGTGCTTGGCCTGAACGCAAACATTGATGGCAGTTCGCCTCACTATGCAGTGAGTGATACAAGCGAAGTGGCAATTAATCGCAAAACGTTAAAGTCTCTTAATATTTCAGAACATAACTTGCGTGAAGTAACAGTGACAGATGACGCTATGACAGATGCATTTAACAAAGGCGAAACCGTGTTCATTGATACAGGTGTTACGCGTGTATCAAAACAACCTGGCATCTATGCGATTCAAGATGATTCAGGGGTTGTTCTGCGAGGTATTCGCGGCGAGATAGGCGGCGGTTTCACCCTATTTACTCACAACAAAAAAGATTACAGCGACCAACCAATGACAGAAAGCCAATTACAAAACCTCGACATTATCGGGAAGTACATTGGTCACTGGCAATGGGCTGATAAAAAGCTGTAATGGCTTTTTTTCGCCAACACAAACCACGAAACGTGATCAAATAGAAAATATACACATAACGAAGGATTACCAAATGACTACACTCGCGCAAGCACAAAGAAACACTTTAAAGTCACTTAATCGCGAAGGTGGGCGCCTTCTTTCAATGAAAAACAACGCAGAGGCGATCATTCGCTTAAGTGAGGGGAGTGTTACACCCGAAATCGTTGAGCAAATTATTATGCATGCACTTGCTATACAGCACGATGCAGAAGATACACAGCTTGCGTTACAAAGCACCGCCATAGCGATTGGTGATTTAAACGTAGTAGCAATAACACAACAAGGATAGCCACCATGTTAAACGAGCATGAAAAAACGATATTAAACCAACTGGCCGAGGGCAAAACCAATTATGAAATTGGCAGTTCCCTTGGTTATAACCAAACCGAGTTAGGTGTGCAGCTGCGGTTCATGCAATCAAAGGTTGGGGCTAAAACCCTTGCTCATTTAATGCACCGTGCTTGGCAGTTAGGGTTATTGGGCACTCGCACATTATGCCTTTGTTTAGCTGTGTTAGGTGCAAGCCACATTAGCGACACAAAAGCCATGCGCCCCGTTCGTTTAGTTCGTACTCATGTTCGTGTAGCTCGACGCGTAGAGGTAGCATAATGGCGTCAATCAACAACCATGCTAGCAAAAGCACCAAACGGCATCGCGATACAACCCGCACACCTTTGTGGCTCTTTGCTGCATTTAACAGCCAATACAACTATGTACTTGATGCAGCAGCAACAAAGCAATCGGCTTTATGTGATCACTTTTACACAAAGCAGCGCAATGCATTAAAGATAGATTGGTCTGCAGACATTATCCCATTTGAAAAAACGCCCGCTGTTTGGATAAACCCACCCTATAGCAACATTCTGCCATGGATAGATAAAGTCGTAGAGCAGCAAAATAAAGGTGTATTAAGCACCTTACTCGTGCCGCGCGACAATCGTACCGAATGGTGGCCGCACGACAGAGCTAGCAAAATCATAGACATTGTTGGCTACTACGAAGAACAGGGCGTGTATAAAAGCGGGCCTAATAAGGGCGAGCCAAAATTAAAATGGCGCAGTGGTGGCATTCGCTTTGTCAATTCACGAACTGGGAAAGAAGAACCTGCAGAGCTCAACAAACCAATGTGCCTCATTGAATTTAACCCACACCTAATTGGCCAGCCTTGCCAATTTGCCACAATTCAAAAAAACGTACTTATGGCCATGGGCCACAACGCATTAAACGAGAAATAACATGACAAACGAGCAACCAAGTCACGATCAGATCACAGACATACTAACTCAAGTACACTCATCTGATTTATTAACTTCATTTATCCATGCTTACAACCAAGAGCAAGCAGAAAGTGAAGAACAGCAAACAATCCATGAGCTTTATAAACAAAACACGGCTGATGAAATCCAGATACTCAAGTCTCAACTTGAAGCAGAAAAGCGCCTTGTTGCCTCTCAGCAAGAAAGCCTAGCGCAGCAAACAGACGATTTAAAAAGAGCAGCTAAAGCGATTGAAGATGCGCAAACACTCGCTAAGACGACGACAGCACAGCTTAATCAAATAACAATGTTAAAGCAGCAACTAGAAGCCGCTCAGCAAGCTGTTCGAGAACTAAAGCAACTCAACCCAGAAAAGCTAAAAGAACAAATAAAGCGCACAAAAGAGGCCAACACAAAAGCCCAAGCGCGTAATAAAAAATTAGAGCGTGAAGCTAAAGAATATCGCAAAACGATTGCCCACCATGAGCAGCGTTATAACGAATGCATTAACAAAATACGTCAGCAAAAAGCAGAACTTGAACTAAACACAGGTGCGGGCCTCTATCACAAAGGCAAAGATTACTTAATATTTTGGCCACAAAAAACAAAGATTCAACGACCAGACGGCAGTATGTTTGAAGGCAGATCATTGTTATACCTACATGAAAGCGGGCGCGGTGGCCTAGTTACTTTTGACCCAGAAACAGGCCCGCAGCTTTGTGCAGCCCCCAAAGGCGGGTTAAGAATGGCCGATGAAACCATAGAATATGCAAAAGATTGGTTATTTACCGTTAACGAACTGCAAGATGGGGTGGTACACGATAAAGACTTGATCCCCGTTAATCACAACCATTAAGTCATAGGGAATTATCAATGCAAATTACATTTATCGAATTTAATAGAATCCGTAATGCGCGGGGTAAAGAAGCGGCGCGATTCGACATTATTGATGACGATGGCGAAAGTTATTGGTTGTGGATGAGCAAACAAGACATAAAACGCAACATTAAAGCATTTCCTGAGTGCGCCGAAGAATTAAGAAAAGGGCTTGCCGGTTATGGTTGAGCTAACTAAAACAAGATATCAAGATTAACCCCTCACTATACTAGCCCGCCCTGCGGGCACACCCTCACACTTTGCCAATTAACTAGTAATAACCATACACCTATATCAACTAAAGCCGCTGCTTAAAAATATTTAATAAATATTTATTGAGTATTTATTAAATACTACTTGCATATTTTAAAAGTATGTTTTACTTTAATTAGGCCAACAAGAGGAAACGAGCATGATTATAGTACTAGCACACCAAAAAGGCGGGGTTGGCAAAACCACCACTGCTTTAAATTTAGTCGAAATAATGAAACCGGACATCATAATTGACCAAGATGCACACGATGGTATTTCGTTCTTAAATGAATATAGAGAGCCAGGTAATAAACTAAATGTTATTCATGGCCTTGATAAAGCAAGCATGATCAAAACGCTAAGCCAAAGCGAACAAGGTAAAACGATTGTGGTTGACTGCGGCGGCTTCGATTCAGATGTAAACCGCGTGGCCATCGCCTTGGCCGATGTTGTTTTGGTACCAAGCAACGACGACATAAAAGAGGTTAAGGGGTTAAATCGCTTTAACGATATGCTCGTAGAAATAAGTAATGATTTAGGCGAAAAACAAGTTGGCCATGTGTTCTTAACGCGTACGCACCCTAGCCGTAAACACTTTGAAGACTTCGAAGGCTTTGTGAATGAAATGTCTCATTTAAAAATGCTTTCTACGCGCATACCAACAAGCAAATTTCATAACATCGCCCACTTTGAAGGTGTGGGCGTAACCGCACACCGAAAAACCAAATACAGCGATGCTGCAAGAGATATCAAAGCATTAGCAAAAGAAGTAGCGCTTTTATTAGAGAGTAAGAAAAATGACCAATAAATTTAAAAAAATCACTGAATCAAACGTTGGCAAAGGTGCAGCGCTGAGTGAGAACAAACAGCCTAGTGAAAAAGCCACCAAATCAAAAGTATTGAACAAATTACCAGTAAGCTTAGAAGAACGTTTTAATAAGCTAAAAGAAGCTGGCAAATATCACGGTAACTTTAGCGCTTTTATTTATGACTCGATAGCTGAAAAGTTAGAGAAAGAAGAATAAAGGCAAGATAAAGCCGGTGAACTTCGACCCCCACCGGCTTAACACGCAACACCCAAAGAGGAACTTTAAATGTCACATAGTACACAATATACAGCAATTGAAAAAATGCGTCTAATTGATTTACATACACTGTCACCAGAATTACTGGCTAATTGGCTTGCAACTAAGCCGCTTTGGTTTCGAGAATCGATTGGCCGTTATTTAATTGAGTAACGCTGTCGCCTAGCAATATGGCGATCCGCTGGGCCACACAAAGCAAATGCGGATCGTCCTCTGTTGCTCTAGCCAGAACCACCGCCAATGAGTGCGCTTCATTTATATTTTCGATTGTTTTTGCGCTTGAATTGTCCATAACTTATCCCTGAATAACGACTTAATCACCGCTGAAAAAGTACCATAAATTTCAGCGAATGCAATAAAAACTTACAAAATGTAAGTTTTGTGATTTTAAGGGAATGAAATTACAAAAAAAGTCGGTTACTATATCGGCAATAATAACAAGGTACCCGCATGTTTAAAAAGCAAGATAAACAACTAACTGCACAACAACAGCACGTTAAAGACGTGTTTCGCCGTGTTTGTTTAGCTTACCAATTAAATAACAATGCTGAATTAGAGAGGCACTTAGGTTTGAGTACTTCTTTTTGCACAGCAAGAATAAATCGGGCGTCGTTACCTTATGAAGTTATTGACCAAACATGCCGTGAAACAGGCATAAGCTTTGATCAACTTTTATATGGTACCCCAGTGAAGCAAATAGACGGAAACGATCTGCTCGTAATTAAAAACGGCCTAATTAAAAGCTTACTTGAATTGAAAGGTGGCGGTTTTATTAATAAAGCCGACACACCTGATGACATAGAGAACCTAGCAAAGATTCAAGCGGCCAGCATAGAACATGAATTAAATTTACACTGGACTAAAAACAAAAAAGACAGCGCTTAGCTGTCTTTTTTGTCTTGGTTAAACTGAGCGTAAATAACGCGGCTACCATTCTTTTCTTCATATTGCCGCAATAGCTCACCTAAGCTCAATTCAGGTTCAGGCTCTTTTGAGCTTAAATCTATATCTGCTAACTCAAAATCATAACGACGCATCGTTGTTGTTTTGCCAATAATTAATTCAAGATCAGTTTTAATTTTTTCAGCTTTGGCATGTAACTCAAAAGCGCGCGTTGGGTTAGTTTCATTTTTGAAATCAATAGACAAACGAGCATACTGCTCAGATAAGTTACGTACTTGTTTATCAAAGTAACGGTTTTTCATTGTAAAAACCGTGCTAAGAATAAGCAGGAACGCTGCAGCTGCAATAGCAATGATAAAAATTGTTGTCATTCTCGCCCCCTTGGCAAACTCAAGCCAATTATACACCCGAATCGTGTACGAAGAACATTAGGAAAAAGCATGGCTATTGCCAACAATGAACTTGCGCATAACACAATGAAACTATAGATATAATGCAAAAATATATATGTTTCTTGCACATCAAGTACAACCACCTTAAACCACAGTAAAAAATGCGCGGTGGCCACCAATCCCGTTAATTTGATGACAGCAAAAAACAACGGGCCAAACTTAAAACTTAACTGTTTATGCAACCAGTAAACGACATACATGCTGAGTATATTAACTGCAAATAATGCAAGGTAAACATTTTGCGCCGAATGCCAATTACCTGTCTCGGCAATATACACTAATACACGTTCCATCAATAACGATGTAAGCAAGTACTTTACACACACCACCGCTATCGATAAAAAGTCAGTAAATAGCTCTCTATTGAAGTGGGCTCTATATATAGAGGACACTAGCGCAATAAAGTACGCCAGGGCGATCAAGCTTTGCCAAGAAAACACTTCATGTGTAGACCTAACAACAAGAAATTCATTATATAATTCAGCGAGGTAATCGAACATGCTCACTCCTTTGATAGAGTGGCTAGAATATCTCTTTGGGCACAAAAAAACCAGCTATAAAGCTGGCTTTCACTGACGAATCAATTTTAGTTTTCTTTTTTCTTGGGTGGCATGATCACAATGCCGCCAGAACCTTGTAAGGTTTCTTTTTTAGGTGGCATGATCACGATACCGCCAGAACCTTGAAGTTTGCGCGTATCAATATTTGCCACTGGTAATGCGCCAGTTGAAAGAGTGCTTAGTAAAAGTGCTGATAATGTCATGTATATATTTCCTTAATAGTAGTTAACCCCCTTCTTTAGCAATTTACTTGCCATCTTTAATTTGACACTGAACACACTTTAGGGTTTACCCTAGAGTTTATTAAATTCGCTTTGATATCAGCCCACTATGTAAACTCTAGCGACACTAAAACAACCCTAAAGTTGAAAGGCACGGATTGGCAAAGAATTACGCATACATACGCATTAGCGATGGCCATAAACAGGACTCGAAAGGCCAACGCGATAAAATCACCCGTTACGCTGAGCAACACGGGCTATTTATATACAAATGGTATGAATACACACTGAGCGGTTCACAAACCGACAAAGCCCAGCGCGGCCTTGTTGATTTAATCGAGCGTCTTGCGCCAGGTGATCGCGTATTAGTTAATGACATTGAACGACTAGGCCGAGATTCAATCAGCGATATAATGGAAGTGACAACCCGGATTATAAATTCCGGGGCAGAGCTGCATTTTTGCTTAACTGGTGACACCCTCACACCCAGCCATAAAAACGACATTGGCCAATTCTTTATACAAATAGGGCAAGCTTTTGCCGCTCAAGACTTCAGCAAACAACGCAGCCGAAAAGCAAAAGCAGCCGCTAAGCGCCGCCAAGAACAGGGTTTACCTGCAGGACGGGCTAAAGGTGCGATTATTAAAAGCAAACTTGATACAACCGAAAACCAAATACTTTTTTGGTTAAGCCAAGATGTGTTTAAAAGTGAAATTGCGCGGCGCTTAGGTGTAAGCAGCACCGCCTTAATAAAATGGCTCGATCGCCGTGATGAACTAATATGCCAAGCCCGCGAACGGGGCCTGTACGAAAATGGATTAAGTATTAGTGAAATAAAAGCCCGACTTAAACGTAAAAACCCCAACAACTAACCCTGCCTATTTAATGAATATTTGCATTTCAATCTATATCGGTCTATATTTGGACTACAAGCTTAAATTAAGACTTGTGGAGAGTAAAACTTGGAGATAGGACTTATGATGCAAATCGCGACAATCAGCGAAATGAAGGCTAAAGCGGCAAGCTTGCCTGACGAACTCGGCTTTTCTCCGTTGTTTGTTACTCAAAACGGCAAAGAATCGTTAGTAGTACAAACACACGCAGCATTCGAGCGTCAGCAAGAAAAAATAGCCTTTATGGAGCTATTAATTAATTCACGAAAAGACATTGAAGAAGGCAAAACCGCGCCTATCGATGACTTTTTAAGTTCAATTTAAAATAGGCAGACTATGAACAATGTAAATATTGAAATTACTGAATACGCACAAGACCTCGTTAAAGACGCTATTGAATGGCGCACCAGCTCTCACGGCATAGACGAGGCAAGAGACACCATTAAAGCTACTATTGGCGATTGGAAAAATCAGCTCCTTGTTTTGCCAGAATCAGGCAAACAATGTGAGTATTACGACTCACCGATTTTCAGAGAAATGATCAAAGGTGATTATCGCTTTATATATGAAATACGCCGTGATGGTGATACTTTCAATATTTACTTATTAATATTCTGTCATGTACGCATGAACTATAAAACGGTTATCGATGATCATCGATTGCGAACACGATTTTAAAGATAAGGCCAGCTATAAAGCTGGCCTTTTTGTTGGTTTAAGCGCGGCTCAAAGCGTAACCTTTCAGCGTTCTGCGGTTGCGCCCATGAGCACTAATAGTTAGCGGGCTACGAATGTCTATTAGCTGTGTCGGTGCCGTACTACTGAGTTTCTATAGCTAAGCGCCGCACTTAATTTATTACGATTCCGCTTCACTTAGTCGATAAGCAGTTCCTGCATTCCATTCTGCTATATCGCTTTCGTTAGTGTATGGGTTTAAATCGTCTTTACCTTCATAGCCGCGACAAAAAGCCGGGCAACTAAGTGGATGACTCAACTTGTAAATGCTTAGTGATTTTGGGTAATTCATCTTATCCATAAGCGCACCAACCTTTGTTAGTGCTGACTGATAGGTTTTGTAAGATTTTTCACCCAAAAATAAAAAGTTATCTGGGTTCGCATAATCAGGGATGGCAACTAACTTTTCGCCATTCGCTGCAGATAAAAGAGTTATAAGCTCCAAAGGATAGGTGGCATTTTTATGTACCCATAGCCTCATCATTGATACAAACTCATCATCATTCACATCTATATTATTACTCATATTTGTTCCCGTTATTTGTAATTGGTGCAGCTTTCTCTAGCAACTCCTTGGCTCGTAGTTTTGATATTCGCTCACTGCCATGCCAAAACAACCTTTTTTTGTGCTTTGTGGTTTTAATGTTCTTACCATCTGAAACCCAAATAGTCACCGTTCTCAGAAAATCATTATTATTTAATATATTCATCAGCTCATTAAATGCAGATTCACCTGTAAAAATTAGCTCTACATGTATGGAGTCATAATAAACAGACCATCTAGGTTTAACAGAAAAGCAGGTGCTATCATTAAAAGCTTTAATATTTTCATTTTCTCGGGCTTTTAAAATTATTTCATCTGTTAACGGCATAGCAAATCCTATTTTGGGGAGCTTAATTAACTAAGTGAATTGCCTGACTTTAAATCATCATCAATTGGTTTAAAGCTATCATCCCAATCACAGTATTCAGTTTCAATAAATTCACTAGGTGATCGAGTTACTTTTAATTGCACTTGTATTTCTTCTTTTCCATCGAGTAAAACGCCTAATGAAACCTCATTATTTGCATACTCACCAGCAAACATATCTTTCAACAGCCCTTCCACATTATCAACCGCTTTGGCGGCAATTTCTCTTGCAGCACTCATATCAATGACCTTTCATAATTAATTAAATTGGTTACGCTTGAGGGCCTATACAGCACTCATTTGAACATCAAATCTGGTTACGCCATGCTTATTTAACAGCGCGGCAAGCTGATCAAGTCGCCAAGTGCGCAGTTCGTCAACACGGCCATGACGAACTGTAAACGCTGTTTGCGTATCAGCAATGATGGCGATAACATGAAACTTATTGCGTTCGCCGCTTTGATTGGCAATCACTTTATTGATTGCTCGCGTTTTCAGTAAGCGTAAAAACTCACCTTCTTTTACTCTGTTAAATTCAACTGCCATTACATTTCGTCATTTTGTAGTGTTTGTTTTGCCATTTTGTTGGTAAACACCGAGTAAATCAAATATAAGATACTCATTAGGTGGATCGTGGCGCCCAATCACATGCCACTGCCCTTCTTTATATATTTGATACGTTGTGTCGAACTCGCCGCGATGTATCGATGGTAAAGCAAAAACATGGTATCGCTCTCTTACGCATGCCAGGTACTCTAAAAAGTCACCGCTATTGGTTAACGCGGTCATGCTACTTCGCTATTAATATAAACAGGCTCTTGATTCGCCTTTATAAGCGCCTTGGCCACTAATGGGCTTACTGCATTACCAACCCGTTTAACCTGCTCAGATTTACTGATAGGTTTACCATTTTCATCGTGCGATATTTTATAATCCTCGTTAAAGCCCATTGCTAAGAAAAGCTCTTTAGGCGTAAAAACCCGTAACTTGATATCAAAAATTTTATAAAGCTGCCTGTGTACTGTCACTAATGCATAGCGGTCTTTTGTTGTAAATGTACCAACGGGTTCGGTTACTGGCCGTGCGGTGGCCGTACCAAAGTATTTAACCAAGAACGCATTAACCACATAAAAATGATTACCACCACTTGTTATTGTGTGCATTGGTTCATTCATCGTATGGCCAACGCAGCCATTCCTTAATTTAAGAACAAATGATGCTGCTAATTTACTATGATCAGCTTTTGTAAATGGAATTGGAGCAATAAAGGGGTTGGGATGATTAAACACAAATTTATCTAAACCTATCTCTATTCTCTTTAGTGTTTTTTGGGCCAATGGGCGCTTACGAGTGAATATACTTTCTCCCTCTAAGCTCCAATCAATACATTCAGATATCGGCCTCTGGTTTTCAATCGGCAGCTCTTTAGGAAAGCGAACCGGCTTACCATCTAACCGACCAAACATAAAAAACCGTGGGCGAGTGGTAGCAGCACCGACACTTGATGCCGTTATTTCTTTTTGTTTTAAGTCATAGCCAAGCCCTTTAAATAGCTTTAGCTTTAAAGCGATATTGTATTGTATGTCGGCGTATTGAACGGCCTCTTTCCATGCTGGGTGATTAGGCTTCAAGCCTGTAGTAAGCGCAGCAATAAAACCATTGAACGTTTCGCCTTTTCTTTCTGGATCAGGGTATGAGTTACCATGTTCGTCTGTAATTAACGGGCCCCATGTTTTAAATTCTTTGACGTTTTCAAAGCCAAACGAACGTACCTGTACGAGCAAAGCACATTTAACAACAACCCATGCCAAAGCCCTTATATTTTTTTCAACCGGCTTGCCACCTGACGCAATAGTAAAATGTGTGCAATCAGGGCTAAACCAAGCAAAGCCAATCTTTTTACCTGCGCACATCGCCACAGGATCAACATTCCAAACAGATTCGCGCGCATGCTTTGTATATGGGTGATTCATTTTATGCATAGCAATGGCTGCAGGATCATGATTTATTGCATAGTCAATATGTTTACCCGTGGCCCACTCGTAGCCCAAACTTGCGCCACCGCCACCACAAAAGAAATCAACAGAAATTTCATCATCCAAAATCACAATACACACCCCGAAGTAAATTAAACAAATAACACAAAACGTGTTACCGAGTTATATTTATAGCATGCTCTTTGTGACTTTGCAGCAATAAATTTAAGTGAGTGGTGGTTTGTTTTTTTGAGGTAAAAATATTTGTTAAATATCTATAAGATACTTAATAAATATCTATTAAATACTTTATGATTATTTAGATGATGCATACGTGATGCTGATTGGCTACCATCAAAGATTAGCCACAACTTAAGGACAGGATCACATGGCAGAAAAAAAGCGCACTTCACTTTTTACATATTTAGTTTTAGCTGGGGTTATTGGGGCTGTTTACTTAAGTACGCAACAAACGCAAGAACCGGTGCAACTTGCACCGGCTAAAGTGAGTCAATTTCAGACCATTATGCAACAGCTAAGCATGACGTTTGATCAAAGCACGTTAGATAACGGCCAACTGCAAGTTAAATTTACGCTAAACAATAACAGCGCAAACACTATCGCTAACATCGAATTTAGATGTACTGAATTTGATAGCGCTAACAAACGACTTACCCGTTACGTACAAACTGAGCCTAGCGCGTTACTACCAAACAGCACTGGTGAATACACTCACATTATGGGCCTGTCTCACCCAAGCGCACATGCAACGCAATGTGTAGTAATGAACTTTACTTATTAGTAAAAAATATTACCTTTTAAAGCAAATACTTTAAAAATACTTAAAAAGTATTCATCAAGTATTTAAAACTCACTCACTACCCCAGCGCGGCACAATAAGCCGCGCCAGGCGCTATAACTTATTTTTCGATGCTCAGGTTTGTCTGTTGCGGTTTCCCACTTACGAACAACGGTAGAACCTTTGTGATTCCACGACACACCGACTATTTTTGCAACGTCTGTTTGTGACCAACCCATTATAGAACGCAAAGCGCGTATATCTGCAGGGGTTGGCTGTTCAAACTCGCCTGATTCCATCGAGTTAGCAAAATTTCGGTTTTTAAAACCCTCAAGTGTTGTGGGTGCTGAACTAACGTTATACGGTTTATGTAATTCACTCATATTGTAGTCGGGGCCACTTGGCCCCGCTCCTTTTGTTAAATTAAACCACGCTGTGCAAAGCTGGTGTGACCCTCGGTACCTACCACAATGTGATCAAGTACTTTTACATCAATTAAGCGAAGCGCCGCGCTTAACTTAGTTGTAATGTGTTTGTCAGCTTCGCTTGGCTCAGCAATACCGCTTGGGTGGTTGTGTGTAAAGATAACTGCAGCGGCATTGTGTGCTAAAACTAGCTTCACCACTTCGCGTGGGTAAACGCTTGCAGCATTGATTGTGCCTGAAAATAACTCAACAAATTCAATTAAACGGTTTTGCGAATCAAGTAATGCAACTGCAAACACTTCGTGTGCGTATGTCACTAACTTAGTTTCACATAGCTTAGCTGCTGTGAAAGGGTCAGTTAAAGCTGCAGTTGTTTTTGCTTTTGCTTCAATGATTGCCGCAGCTTCAAAAATAACTGTTTGCTGTTCTTTATTGAAAAGTTGGTAAAACATGGATTATCTCCTGATTATGGTCATGGACTCATTCCCGACCTTCGAGATAATAATACCGCCCCTTTGGGGTGGTGTAAAGCGTTATTTTAAGTATTTTATAAATATTTATTAAATATCTACAAAGTATTTATTTGTGGTAATTCGGTGGGTTGTCTAAATAAGCGAATAGAGCTTGTTACCACCCCCTCTACACAGTATTGATCATGCTCAGTTAACTTAATTGGTGGGTTATGTGGATTTGCTGAGCAAAGCTGATTGTTGATCATGTCTGCAATTTTACATACAAACAGGCCATTGTATGTGGCCACAATAACATCGTTATGTTTCACTGTTGCTTTGCGGTCAATCAGTAATAAATCGCCGTCAAATATGCCAACCCCTTCCATGCTTCTACCAGAAGCACGCCCCATAAAACTAGAAACAGGATCGAGTAGTAAATCATTTAGTGATTTATTTAACTGTTTTACAGCTGGCCCAACCGCTGCATTGCTATCTGTCATAATGTTATGCCCATTATTCACAAGGTATTTTTAAACCTTTTTACTATTTTTAGTATTTTTAAACCTTTTTAGCATGGCTGCAAGCTGTATAAATAAAGGCTTTAAAACTAGTTACTATGGGAATCACCTTAAGTCATTATGGAAAACAGCCTAAGTAAGTATGGAAACTGGCTTAAGTCATTATGGAAAATAGCTTAAGTTACTATGGGAATCACCTTAAGTTAAATTGCTTTATTAACAGGGTTGTTATGCTACTATGGGAAAAAAATAAAACACCCATACAACACAATGCAAGCGCTAACAAAAACAAAAAAGCAAAACCTGATAACACAATCAAATGAAATTTCAGAAGCGGCTTATTATCTATCGCTAAAGGCTAAGCGCGTGCTGTGGATGTGCTTTAGCCAGTTGAAAAACAATGAAGATGTGATCGAGTCTCGATTTACAGATGGTCAGTTTAATGTTTACGTGAATGATTACCAAACACTCTTTAACGTGAGCACGCCAACGGCCAGCGCTGATGTTAAGGCGGGTTTAAGTGAGATAAGCACAAGTAGTGTTAAGTTTTATCCAAAGGATGGGGAATACGAAGAACACGAATACCCGTGGCTAATCGAAAAAGCGGCCCGCCGTGGGCGAGGTTCTTACCGCGTTGACTTCAACCCGCGCTTGGTACCTTACATCATCGGTTTAACGCAGCAATTCACAAAGTTTTATCTGCATGAGTGCGGTACCATCAAAAACAGTCGCACAATTCGCTTATACGAAAACCTTTGCCAGTTTAGAAGTAGCGGCGTGTGGATTAGTAGCCCGCAATGGATAGCTGATCGTTACCAACTGCCCGAATCACAGCGTGATAACTTTGCAGAAATGAAACGCAGCTTTATAGAACCCTCGTTAAAACGCATAAATAAAGAAACCCCCTTAAACGTGGCATACACAACAAAATTAAAGGGCGGTAAAGTTGACCAGATCATGTTTACCATTGTTGATGGCGCCCAAACTTAAGCTAATTCCCACAACACGACTAAATCACCTATTTAAAGTTAAGCTAATTCCCATAATTGGCGCCTTATTATGCCAGGTACTTACTAGCGGCAAGGTTAACTTAAGCTAATATCCACAATCAGTGCTGCCACTGGTGCTTAATTTGCAGCGTTAAACCAATAGTTAAGCTAATTCCCACAACACGACCAAATCACTATTTAAAGTTAAGCTAATTCCCATAATTACTGTGACCTGTCACGCTTTAATAATATCGGACTTACATACACAACAGCGGCTCATTTAGCACAGCAGCAATAAGCGAGCACTCAATGCGCTTGCGCATGATAAGCCCAAACCAGCTAAACCTGTTTAAAAATGCAAATGGGCGCACTATGCGAAGCTAGGCACAGATTTTGATGCCCCCTTTGATAGACCAATAATTGTTTAAGCCTAACGCCCCTCAGTGCTTACTTAAGCGCTAATCTGTCAGATGGGGGCTTGGGAGCCCCCGCAGCTTTGCTGCGAAGTGGGGCAACCTCATTAAATTATACCGCCATGGGCGATAGCCCATCGAAGCGGATTTCCTTATACACAGCTTGCTGTGCGTATAAGTTATATAGCTGTTTATTAGTTAGAAGATAATTTTGCACTTTAAACCACACTGATAGCACTTTAGACCAATTCAGCCTTGCACTTTATATGTATAAGTAAAGAAATAGGTCTAAAAGTGGAGTGAAAACAGGTAGCGAATGAGAAAAGGGCGGGAGCTAAAAGGTTAGAGTAGGGCGATCATGGCCAAGATCGGCGCTGTAATGCCCTATAAAGCACGACAAAAGCCACGCTTGTGCGTGGTGGTTAATTAACTGGCGATGGTGTCAGGGGGCGAATAGCCCGCTTGGCTGCGCATTTTTGCAACCTCTTGGTTTACTAGCGCTTTAAATACTTCGATTGGGGTATGGTTAAGGTCTTGGCCTAAACGCTTAATAACGACTTGCTGCGCTATGTCGCGTTGCTGTTGTGGGGTTTTAGTTAATGTTCTGCGCTTAGCCTTGCTGATTTCGCGTTTATCTTTTAGGCGCTCAAAGGCACGGCGGTAATGTGACAAGCGACACCATGTTTTTATCTCGCTTAACGACATATTGCCCAGCTGCGACACTGTTAAACCTAGCAAGCCGCCTTTCTTCTTATGGTAAGCCAAGCGATTCTGGCGGTTCTTTTCGACACGTTCGGGCGTTATACCTAGCGCTTTAAAAAACAGCTCAGTGACTTCGTAATATTTATCGAGCCATTGGCCCTGATCTTTATCCCACACTTGCCAATCTTTACGGGCCACAATCCAACCAAGATCGATCATATCTTTAAACGCACGGCTTGCGCGGCTAATGCTCGGTTTTGGGTTGTATGTGGGGTCGGCTTTAGCTTTTTCTTGCTCAGCTTGGCTAATCGTACTTAAGCCACACTGATTTGCAGCATTCGTTAAGCTGATTTGTACTTGGTGGGTAACTAGGTTTACATGCTCGCAAAATGCTTTTGCTAATGCACGCATGGCTTTTTCGCGGTCAGGGTAGAATATTTTGTTACGTGAAAGGGCTGGACGCATGTAAACGGCTTCATCGCTTTTAACGATGTTCACTTGGTCGCACTTAACAACCAGATCACGAATAAACGCTAACCGTGTGGTGTGCGTTTTTGGTACCTCGTAATTTGGATTCGGATTTTGTACGCGATTACAGTACAAAAGCCCGTTGTTTTTATTGTTTTGCGACATCTATATGCTCGTTTACTTGCTATATTTTGGCGGGCTACATACAATAAACACTTGTTTGCGTTCATGCTCGTACGTAAGCAACAAACCTGCGGGCGGCTACTCGCAGGTTTAACCTCTCCAATTCACACTCACCTTGTGAGATGTGATCAATATAACACATAACGTGTATTGCGCAATGTAAAGATCGCAACAAAGGATCAAACGCTTATTTTTTAGGCGGGTTTAAGGGCGCTTAATTACTGACTTTTCCCACCGCCATGCACGCTCACAGTGATCGGCCCCATCAAACGGCTTTGCTAACAAATCAATAAAAAGCATTTGGTATAAATAGCGCTTATCGTTTCGTAGCCTATAACTGCGGGCCGAAATAGACTCAAGGTGCGTACCGTGGCAAATGCTGCAAATAAGCACATCTAAACTATACAAGCTGTTAAAGGCCCATTTACTGCCAAGTAATGCCCATAAGGCAAGCAGAGTAAAAGGCAAAATAAATAATAAACCACTCAACAAGTAGCAAACCAAGGTTCTTAGCGTTTTAAGCATGGTAAACATGGGTTTCTCCAATAAAAAAGGGGCTATAAGCCCCTTGTTAGTCAACCTCAAGCATGGGCACCGTTTTACCCGCCAATGCATGAGTGCAGTCGTTTAAAAATTGCCAGTGACCACTACGAATAAAGCTATGGCACACAAAATCTTGCCCTTTGTAGTGGCCTTGAACCAGTAACGATGGGCTGAAAGTAGGGCTTTTAACATCGTTGTTAAAAGCCCACTTTGGCTGGTTTGGGTCGGGGCAATCTTGAGTGTAAATTGCATGCAACATTTCACAGCCCGGGCATTGCATTAAAAACACGCCAGGCTGATTGGCCACAGGGTTAATCAGTGCCACTGTCTATCCCCCACGTTGTAGCAAAGTGGTCGGTTGCAAGGCTGTGCGCCTCAACAATTTCGGCCTTTGTGCACTCAACCATTACACCCGTGGCCACATCAGCTGTTGACCAAGGGATAATGTCGTCTTCGTTAAGCTGCCAGTGCTTAATAAGGGCGTTGGCCATACGTGTAATGCTTTGTTCGTCAGCGTCAAACGTTTTGCCTGTTGAGATTTGAACCACGGCATTGTCAATCTGGCTTTGGCGCTGCAGTTTAAAAATGGTGACTTTGTACGGTTCGAGTACTTCATCAACTGTTTTTAAGGCAGGGCGCTCTGGTTCCGTTGGTAGCGTTTTGGGTTCAACTTCAATCAATGCGCCGTCTTCGGTTGGAATTGGGTCGGGTAAGTTTGCGTTGTACTTTTCGACTTCGTTTAACTCAACTAGATAGTCGTAGTACTTATTGGCCCATTCCCATTGCTCACTACCAATAAACTCTTGAGCAAATGCATTAATTACATTAACTGGCTTGCCTAAAGAAATGACACGCAACAAATCACTTTCTGTTTTTGGTACATGCCCTGTCTTAAGTGTTGGTAAACCAAGATCGTTTAAGATGGGTTCGTTATTTTCATCTAATAAAATAAAGTCGAGTATATTGTTATGCATAACGTAAAACTCCTAATGGCTCAGCGCTTCTTGCAGTTCCTACAATCACACTTGTTGCATTGTCATTAATAGTGGTGGAAAGGTTAGGAACAATCGGGATTTGGCTGTCTGAATCTCCCCAATTACTTCCGCTGCACACTAATTCTATAAAGTTAAATTGGGCATATAACAGACCGTCTTCTTCAAATACTGAAGACAGCACTTTAATACCTAATGCCCCTGACTCACGGTTATCTAGATCGATTGGGGCATGTGTAACACCCGCGATCAGGTTTGTTTGTGGGCTAATATTCAAATTAAGTGTTGGGGCATAACCTTTGTGATTATTTGAATACGTGTTTTTTAATACTTTACCAATTAATGATTCAGCAAAGGTTGACCCAAAGGTCACAATGTCACGAACTGTATAGAAAACATCAAAGTATTCTAAGGCTCCTTTCACATCACTTTCGGTTGTGACTTTCGCTTTATAGCGGTAATTCAGAATAGAAATAATGTGGCTAGGATCAATGAACATATCATTTTTCACCGTGTCAGGTGAGGACGTTGACTTCCCATAATTATCAGCAAGTTCTGCTTTCCAAATTCGATTAGCTGAGATAGAGCTAACCAACTTGCGTGTTGCTTCTATCCGCGTAGATTGGGCCATGGATGGGTGACGCCAACCACCAACCCAACCAAGGGCTAGTGTTGGCTCATTGAAGAAATTAACAGGGTCAATTACAACATCGTTTCGCTCAATGCTGCCTCTAAGCGAAGTATCCGTCTTTTTAAGGTGGACTACTAATCCATTTACTTTACAGCCATTGTCTTGACCTTCTGTTTGAAGAAATGCGGCACCAATTCTCGTTACCGTGGACTTAACATAAGTACCAGCTTCTGTTTCACAGTAGATCTCATCACCAACAGCAAAGTTACTCGTTTCATTACCATCAAAATCAATATATGTATTGTTATTTGTGTTGGTTGAACTTTGATAAATCATTACTTGAGTTTCACGTTCAAGACCTGGTGCCAAATCTCCTTGCATTTCGTTTACACGTTTCTTAGCTTGGGTAATTGTGATCCCTTTAGCTGAGTAACGCATATCTCTAGTAATTCCACCTTGACCACCATTATAAACAGTGTCATGAAAACGGTTGTCTAAACGTGAAAGAATCCCCTCACCATTGGCCGTTGTACCAATGTTACCCGTTTGTTCATTCGTTGATTTAATACCACCGTCAGAGGCTAGGATAAAATTATCTGCTACAGTGTTGGCTACTAACGCATCACTTGACCAATAGTTACGTTTTAGTGAGTTACCAGAGTTAGAGGCAATCCAAGCGGCGCCATACGGGTTGCTTAAATTGTTTGCACCTTGGTTCAATCGATTAAAGCAACCAATAACCAAGGCATAACACTCACCATCAGCAACGTTTAGATTTGTCGGTAAACTTGCACCACTTTGTGTTGCAACATAAAGCCCTTTTAAATCCTTAAGATCTCGGCCTTTGTAATTTTCACGGAATGTACGATTGTTGATATTTGAAAACGACCCCGTAACACCACCCGTAAAAGTATTAATATCAGAATCAATACTGTCTAAGTTACCTTGCGGTTTTACATAAGCTTCGGCTGAAAACATAAATGGATCAGAGTACGTTTTAACCGCTTTTCGTGCATCAATAGCAAGCCAATCACCATTACCAGCACCTTTAATAAATCGAACTCTAATGCAGTACTGGTACCATTTACCTGTTCGGTCATCAAACATAATATAATGCTTAAGATTGGCGGCAATTGTTTTACGCTGTGTATCAGTGGCTGTGAGCCAATTAATACCTTTACCTACACGAGTATCACCTTTATAAAAACCAAAATAACTTGATGGCCGCGTCGTATTTTGAACCGTATTGATACCCTCAATTTTAGAGGCGGTACTTTGAATTGCACCGTAGGCATAAACAAATGGATCGGCTTCGGTTATTTCACGTTTGAAAATTTCAATAAATGGTACGTCTTGACGGCGTATAACGACCTTATTGGTGGCCGTTTCTGAAGCAAAAGCAATAGCCGCACTAGCATGTTTTACACTTTCACCCGTTGCAGTATCAAATGTTCGTGTGCCGTCTTCGGCTTCAGGCATATGAAGCGTTGCCTCTAGGTGGGCGGCATCCGTTGCAATATCTTTTAAATTAAATTCAAGCCCCGCTACTACAATAATAGCTTCGCCCGTTTCAGCTGTACCACCTGTATTGGCATCATCAATTTTTCGACCCATATACAGTTGATTTGATTTTAAATCGTTGGCAACCCATAACCCTTGGGCTAGGTTTAAATTTGATACCTGAGTTTCTCGGCCCAAAGAAATAAACCCGTTGTCATACCTTGCCAAGTTTGCTTTGCGTAGCGCTTCAATGTCCTTAGTTCGTAATGCCCAAGGGTAAGGGTGCGTTGCATCCATTTGTGCTTGGGCTTCATTTTCAATCTGCTTAAGGGTTTTAACGGTTGTCGTTGTGCCGTCTTGATTGCTAAACGTAACGGTACCCGTTTTTGTTTGCCAATCTTGCATGGCTTTAAAATTATCGTTGACTAACACGTTAGCGCTTGTGAGCGCATCAACAGCTTTTTTAAACTCGCCGGTTGTGGGTATAACGATGCACTCTTGGTTGGTTTGGTTGCTGTTTGGCCAGTTTTTAACTAGCTCAAAATAGCCTTTGCCATCGCCGCCTACATACGCGCGGTTAATTTCAATAATGAAACCTGCAAGGACTAAAAAGTCACCGCTGTTTACATTGGCGATACTCTCGCCACTGTTGATTTGCACAACTTTTGAGTTGTTTGTAACACTGGCTTGTGAAGCCGTAAATGCTGGCATGATTTAGCCCTCTTGAGATACTAAAGTTAATTTTTGGGTAGGCTTATAACTTCCGCTGGTCGCAAGCGCGTTGCGGCTCGTTATAGCAAGTTTGTAAATTCGGTCTGTGGTGGTTTTTTTGTTATCGGTATAGGTAAACGAGCCAGAACAGCTTTGGGTGCCGATCCAGTCATACATGTTCGATTCGCCATCGTAAATATTATGAATACCTGATTCACCCGTAAAACTTTGCGTTTTACGAGTGACCCAACTGCCTGATACGCTCTCATAAAGTACAATCGTATAAGACGGCTCAGACGGTGCTGAAACAGGCGAACTGCTGCGGCCTGAACCACGCGAAGTGGCCATAAGAGAACACACAATGTCTATAACGCCACCATTTGAACCGAACGGGCCAATTGTGACGTTTGCAGAAGATGATAAATCAGACGTTGTTAGGGCAGTGCTGAGTACACCTGATGTGATCGCACCACCAAAATACGCGTTACCGGCTGTGTCTTTCCATTCGATACCGTTCGCTTTTGTTAGCGCATCAAGGTTTGGTAAACCGCCGCTCATGATCTTAGGCCCATACCAGTACCACAGATTGTCTGGGCCAAAGCCGCTGGCTAGTTCAATTTTCATGAACGCACCACCAATTAAATCAATACGGGGTGATTCAATACGGGTACCCGCTCGGAAAATATCTCCATCAGCCGTGCCCTTTATGAAAGCATCACCATGCACATATAGGGTATAGCTTACCCACGAACTACCGTTATATCTCTTTGTGGTTTGAACTTCTGGGTCTGAGGATTTATAAATCGTTACAATGTCATTTAATACGGGACCACCACTTGGAACTGCATACCATGCCGTGCTGTCGTACCAAACGCCGTTAGAGTTGGCAACGGTATAACGGCCCGCTCCCCTTGCGCCAGCATCACCTTTTACGCTGTCACCTTTATCGCCTTTCTCACCACGAATGATGTACTCAACGGGTGAAGACCATCCCGTCTTAGTCCACGCATTGTTTACGATGCGATACCGCGTTTTAGATACCCATGTGATCTGGCCGTTTACATAGACAGGGGTGTCATTCCAGCCGCTTGGGAAGGTTTCGGTTGTCCCATTAAATGAACCGCCTGATGGTGTTGATGGCTTAGATGGGGCCGCTTTAAATACGTAACTAACAAAGCTGCCATCATTACCGTCAAAGTAATCAGTGCCCTTAACGGGCGTGTAACCGTCTTTGCCATCACTAACAACAACGCTGTTACCATTACCATCTGTTACCGTGTAGGTACCATTGCCATTATTAGTTACGGTTGGGATTGGTGCATTTTCACCATCGCGAATAGTAACGCTGTCTGTGCCATTGCTAATAGTGTAAGACCCATCAGGATTTTGAGTAACTGTTGGGGTTTTTCCGTCTTGGCCAACTGCGCCTTTTGGGGCAAAGCTAAAGTTGTCGATATACCCATTTTGTTGATAAATGGCAACATCGCCACGCAATGCCAAGTTGGTGGTATCTGTAGCAGTGAAAAGTGTTTGGCCGTTCTTTAAAAAAGACACCACACCATTCGATAACTCTACTGATAACACGGCACCGCCATCATGCGAACCAATGGCGTTAGCCACTTTCGTGCCGCCTACATAAGCATGTAACGTACCGTTCGATGCATATAACGCGTAGTCCATTTTGGTGTAATCGCCCGCACTGGCGTTAGCACTTAAACCAAGCATGACTACTTGGTTTGAGGCTACTTTTGCAGACATTACAACGTTAGTGTATTGCTCAACAGTGCTAAAGCCACTATCCCAAGCTGTACCCGCATTTGTACGAGTAATACGCCCGTTTTCTAGCGCCCACTCTCCCGAATCATACGTTAAGTTAAAGGCACCTAAGCCGTCTTGTGCCTTGATATCTTCTAGGCTGTTTACAGTGTGGCCATCACCAAGCACTAAGCGACCACGGATAACTTGAACAGGGTTAGCAGGATCGGCATTATCAATGTATGACGTTGGCACGAACGCACCATCTACCACAACACCAAACCGAAGCAGATCAGCGCCAATATCGATATGGCCTGTTTCACCATCGTTATAACCGGCTATCGAAACAATGCGCCCGTTGTTGTCGAGTGTCCAACCACCACGCGCAACCAATTGGCCATTTTCTTTAGTAAAAACTTGGCGTATTTGCTTAATGCTTGCTGTGCTTTCACCATCGCTAATTTGTAAGTTTTCGATGTACTCAGCAAGTGGGCCAGCAAGCCATGTTCCACCGTCAGTTACGCATTGCACCGCATCGCTTTCACTGGTGATTTGCCCTTGGGCATCTACACAGTAACCAACCGCTGTACGTGTGTATTGTTGGGCTGTTGATACGGCTTCGTTTTTGGCGGCTTCGGTGTCTTCATTTATTTTTGCTGTCAGCGTTTGCTGCAGTGTACTAAAGGCCTGATCTTGACTTGCAAAGGTTTCGGCTACTTCATCAAACTGAGCAATGGTGTCAGCAACAAACGATTCGAACTCTTGATCGCGAAGTGTGTTCGCTTCGTCAATTGTCGCAATGGCCGTTGTTACATCACTAAAGCGTGCGCTCACATTTTCAAACGTTGCTTGATAGCGCTGATCACGTATTACACTCGATTGGTATTGACTCGATACAGCTTGGTTTAAGCTCGTAATAATTGCTTTGCTGTCGTTAAATAGCGCGGCAAGTTCAAGCTGCTGCTGCGCCAGGCTTTCAACTTCGTTTGTTTGAGCTTGCAGCTTTTCGTTTGCAAGTGCGGCTTTAACATCAAGTTCAGCTAATTCATTTTCGCTAATAAGTGCATTGTATGCTGCAATCACGGCGTTTAAATCACTTGCTTGCTGCGCTTGGCTTAACCCTTGAATTTGCACAATACTGGTTGATAAAGACCCTTCGGCTGCATCAAGTCGCTGTTGCACATCGCTAAACTTGGCGTTTACGCTCCCTTCTTGGGCATTGTATGCAGTGATACGCTGGGCAATATATTCTTCGGCGCCATCGATGAACAACTGCGCATTATTGGCTTTTTGTAGTGTGTTATTTCCTGCAAATTGCTCAAGTGTTGCGCTTACTTGATACGTTGAATTGAATGTATCGAGCTGCTGTTGCACATTGCTTTGCGTTTGAAACCCTTGCAGCGTGACCCATGCAGCACTGATTTCAACAGCGCGTTGCACGGCTGGGCCATCAATCCACTCATGGCCCGCTGCTTCACATGCAATGGCATCGTCTTCATCAACACGATTGCCCTCAGCATCGATGCAATACCCTGTTACTGCCCGGGTAAACTCGTTAGCCGTGGCCAGCATTGCCAAATCTTGCGATTGAAACTCTACACGCAGCTGCGAACCCATGGTTGCACGGGCTTGTTGCTCTGTCGTTAGTGCTTCGTTTGTGGTGATTATGTCGGCTTCGGCACCCTCTAAGCGCGTACTTAACTGTTGGCGTGCTGTCGCTGCAGCACTTAGTTCGTCAGCATTGGCTTGGATAAGATCATAAGCAAAGCTTAAGCTCGTATTAATGCCATCGGGCTTATTAACGTACTGCGTGATCACATCTTCAATGGTGCCCTCTGCAGCATTGATCCACGAACGTGCTTCTTTGGCTGCAGTGATAACATCGTCATCGTTTATTTGCTGAATGGTCGCTGTTACGCCATACGATGCATCCCACGAATTAATGCTTTGCTGTACGTTGCTTTGCGTTTGGTACCCTTGCAGCGTGACCCATGCAGCACTGATTTCAACAGCGCGTTGCACGGCTGGGCCGTCAACCCATGTATGGCCCGCAGCTTCACATGCAATGGCATCGTCTTCATCAACACGATTGCCCTCAGCATCGATGCAATACCCTGTTACTGCACGGGTAAACTCGTTAGCCGTGGCAAGCATTGCCAAATCTTGCGATTGAAACTCTACACGTAACTGCGAACCCATGGTTGCACGGGCTTGCTGCTCATTGGTTAGCGCTTCGTTAAATGTGTTGATATCTGATTCAGCTTGGTTAAAGCGGGCACTTAACTGTTGCTGTGCATTCGCTGTTGCACTGATTTCATCGGCATTGGCTTGGATAAGATCATAGGCAAAACTAATGCTAGTATTAATACCATCGGGTTTATTGACGTACTGCGTGATCAGATCGGTGATCGTGCCGTCTGCGGCGTTAATCCATTGCTGCGCTTCTTTAGCTGCAGTGATCACACCTTCATCGTTAATTTGCTGAATAGTCGCTGTTACGCCGTACTCAGCATTTAACGTGTTGATATACTGCTCTACATTCGCTGCAGTTTGAAAACCCTGGTTGTTTACATACGTTGCGGTATATTCATTGATAAGCTCAACCAATGGGCCATCAATCCATTCATGGCCCGCAGCAATACAGGCCATTGCATCTGCTTCATCAACCAGATTGCCGTCTGCATCAATACAATAACCAACTGTCGCGGCTAATCGCTCGTTAGCTTGAGCAACAGAACGTTGACCTTCACGGGTGATTTCGGCGCGCAATTCACGCTCTGAGCTACTACGGGCTGTACGCTCATTTGCAAACGCTTGGTTTAGGCTTGTTAAATACGCTTGGTTTTGAGCAAAGGCACCGGCTAACTCTAATTGTTGAGTTGCTAGCGACTCAACATCATTGGTCACAGCGGTTAACTTTTCTGTGGCCACTGACAAGCTATAACCTTGCTCTGCTAAGTCGTTATCTTGCTGCAGCTGGTTATAGGCATGGATAATATCAGCTAAGCCTTGCTCTTTTACATTGAGCTCAAGGCCGCTTATTTGGCTAACGCTTTGGCTGATTTCACCTTTAATTGCGTCTAAGCTTCGCTCTGCAGTGGCAATGCGATCATTAACGCCATTTTCAGTGTTTAAAATACTATTTACTTGTTCGCGTATGGTCGCGTTAGCGCCGTCGATCCACGTTTGCGCAGCATTGGCTTTTAAGATGGTGTTGTTATCTGAAAACTCTTGCAGTACCGCACTAATGTTGTATTGGGTATTAAACGAGTCAATTAACGTTTGCACGTTGCTTTGCGTTTGAAAACCAAGCGCATTAACCCATGCCGTTGTTGCGTACTGCGCCATGATCCCAGTACGCGCATTGATATCATTTTCAAGGGTTGTTGTACGGGCTGTGATATCAGCTAAGGCTAAATCATTGGCGCCACGTTTGCCCACTTCGATAAAATCAATGTCACATGAGCCTAAATCAAACTCAAGGCTTGTGATTGTACCTGCGTAACCAGCTGTGCCGGTTGCATCTATGTTTAACGTTTCCCACTCGTCGCTTGCGGGTTCTGGTAGGTGTAAAGCGGTGGTACCACCATTAAATTTAATATCACCGCGCCAGGTTGCACCCACATGTTTACGCACACGAATACGAAACATTGGATTTTCAGTTGCGTCATAGCTGATCGCAGGTGTGGCCACTTGGCTTGATGCGACAATATAACCTTGTGCATTGTGGCTATCTACACCCGTAAAGCCCTCTGCATTTGTGTTAAATTGCCAGCTATACGCAGGTTGTAATGCTGCGAGTGACCCTGCAATTTGTGATTCTACTTCTGCATATGTTGCGCGCTGAGTGATTTGCCCTGCTTGCAGTTTTAACGTTGCTTCTGCTTGCGTTATACGATTTTGCGATTGAGCAATTTGCTTAGCGTTTAATGTGATTTTGCTTTCTGCGCCCTCGATTAGCAGCTGAGCACTATTAAAGCTTTCGTCTGTGTATGCATAGGCACGGTTTACAATTGTGCCCGTGTCAGGATCAACATACACGGCGGCATCAATTAAGCGCTCATTGTCTAACGTTCTGCGCTCGTATTCGTTACGCCAGTTTGTATAAGCCGAGGTGACGTTTAATACACTTAAACCTAAGTTTTGCTGCTCTAATCGCTGTTTTTCGATAGCGATTTGATTGATTTTAATAAGCGCTGGCAAGCTTGCCGAACTGCTGGCATCGAGTACTTGAGTAATGCGCTCTAAATCATTAATTTTGCTTGTTGATTGCGCTAGTTGGCTTTGTAAGTTATTTGGGTTTTCTGCATTAATTACATCAACAATATCGACTAGCTGATCAATCTTAAACGGTATGCTATTTGGGTTTTCTGCGTCGAGTACTTCGACTTTTTCTGTTAAGCCGGTGATCGCATCAATGTTCTTTGCAATCAATGACGGTAAGTTGTTTTCGGTTTCTGGGCGTAAACGGTCAACCTGCTGATTAATATCGCTGATCAGGTTTTGCGCTTCTTGGCTTAGCTGGCTAATTTCTAGATCTGCAATGTACTCAGCAAAGTCAGCCACAGTGGTAGATGCAGACACAGCAACCCAAGGGCTCACACCTGCCACGTTTTTTGTACGTACTTTAAAGTTATATTCGGTATCAGGCTGCAGCCCTGTAAACGTATAGTTATAACCCGAATGGGTGTTAACCTCGGTTCGTGGGTTGTCGTTGGTACCTAAAAATTGCCACTCGAACGTTGTGCCTAAGCCCGCGCCCAGCACACGCGCACTTAGCACTAATGTGTTATAGGTTGCAGAGTCAATACTTACAATAGGTTCGCCAGGTGTGAGCACATCAAACGACAATGTGACAAATTCGCTGTGGTACCCCATATTCGAGCGAGCACGAATATCAATTTCAAAACTGCCTGCGTCTAAGTCGGTAATGATGTACTCTGGCTGTGGCGTAACGGTGCGCTTAATAAGCGTATTGTTACGGTAAATTTGCACATCAAAGTACGTATAAGCAGACACCCAACTAATTTTTACATGACCATCATCAAGGGCCGTGGCTGTTAACTCTGTTGGCGCTGCGACTTGGCGCGGGTTTGGTAGGTTTGAATCGGGGATTGGTGGGCGAACAACGCCACTTAACCAATTGTAAATGTACGGCTGGTGCTCTTTAAATGTGAGCTTATAATCGCCGTTATCTTGCAAGTTACTTTTGATTAAACGAAATGGCTTTTCATCCCACCCCAACTTTTTAACGGTGATCGGTACGATATCACCCACGGTGTACTGCAATGCAATAGGGCTTGCGGTTACAGTAAAGTTTAGTGATTCGCGGCTAAGCATCGCAATCACACGGGCCATTTGGCGGGCTTCGTAGTAATTAGTACAGCCAGATACTTTAAAGCGGTGTTCTAGCAATACGCCGTTATCTGCAGCAAGCCATTGCTGCTCTAGTTCGCTGTCTGGCTCTGGGTAGATAGCATCTTGTTCAGAGTAAAGCGCTTCTTTATCGATGTATTCAACAATAACGCGGTTATAACGTTTGTTTTTGCCACCGCTGCTGTACTGGATCTTTGATTTAAAATCGCGTTCGCTCAGCCCTTCTGGTGTAACTGGCTCGTCTTGCTCAATGATTAAGTGCAGCTGACCATTGATGATAGGAATAATGCCGCGCATGCTTTTACCAAGCAGCTCGACGTTATCAAGAATACTTTGCGCGGTGTCTATAACCTGGTTACAAGTAAACAGCTTTTGTGTTTCGCTAGCACCTTGATATTGAGGCACTAAAGTGTCGCACACTGTCGCAGCATCTTTAAACGACTGCAGGTAAATTTCGCTGGCTGCTAATTCTTTACCGTAAATTTTGGCGGTTAAGTAATCATGCAAAATATACGCTGGGTTTTCGCTGTATTCGACTGCCCCTGTGTGTAGGTTTTTTACTTTTTTACCACGAATAATGGCCGTAAGATCAGGCACGCCAGTAAAGGGGGCGTCGTCTGCAATGCTCCACTCAAGACGAATATACGAACAGGCTAAACCTTGCAGCTTATGATTTTTACTTGCAGCATCCCAACCGGCTTCTTTTAAATATGAGTATGTATAGTTACCCATGCCATTCGGAAAATGCACGGCATGAGCCCAGCGACCACCGTCTTTTGCGTCAAATTTGCTGTCGTTAATAGAGATTTTATTAAGCCAAAGATCTTCGACGCCATCGATGCCACCCTCACACCAGACAACGATAAGGTGTAACAAGTCGTTTTTTACATCATCGCCATCGTCTGGGTTCGTTGTGTTCATAAACACAATTGTGCCGCCAACTTCACGCGTGCCATATACAACAGGTATATGATTTTCTGAGCTGGCCTTGGTTACGTTTGTGCCTTGGCCGCTGCGATCTGGCTCTGGGTTTAACCAGTTTAAGATTAGTTTAGTTGTGAAGTGTCTTAACTTTGAGAATAAGCTCATTTTTGTTCCTGCTGCTCAGTCGCACCACGATTACCGCGCCCTGCCGAAGAAATGGCAGGGCTTTTACCTTCGCGACCCCAAGGAATATCGCTAATAACGCTGCCCGAAAACTCCATACCCATATCGTTTGGGTAAAAAAGCTGTTGGGATTTATGAGTGGCTTTGCGGCCTCTAGCCGCTTCGAAGTCAGCCCAGATAGAGGCCGATTTCAGGGTGATATTTGCTGTTTTTTCTGATTCTTCGCCGCCCTTTTCAGCGATAAGCCCTTTGTAAATAACTTGCGTAAAGGCAATTTTGCCATCGCTGTTTAGCCATGCTTTTTCGACTGTAACGGGGGTGTTTAGCCAATTTTCAGAAAAAAAAAGCGCCGAAATGGCGCTATCAATTGCTTTTAAGGTGATGGGTACCTCACCCACCTTGGGGCTACCCTGTTGCTCGGTTCGTATGCCCTCATCAGACCAATAGCCCTTTACGAATGTGGCACCGTTGTGTTTTAAGCTGGCACCGCTGTTTGTTGCTCTAAACGGGGTGGAAAAATGCACCGTAAGTAACAAAGCTGTGGTGTGTGGGCCTTTTAATAATTGTTTAAGTTCGGGGTTTAAACTAATCATTAATGTATTCCTCAAACTCGACTTTAATTGCCACCTCGCGATCGGTGTCTGCACGATGCTGTATGTCTTGATCATCGCTTTTAAGTTCAAGACTAAAATGCACATTGCCGCCCGATTTCATGGGTGTACCCGCTGGCACAGCAACACGTAAATTAGGCGTAAAACTCACCGTACCTTGGCCTACACCATTAGTGTTAAGCACCGCTGTTACCATGTAAGCTTTTGTGTGGTTATCAAACTGAATGTAATCACCTGCTTTCAATGCACCAAGCACGTTGTTATTCATGGCATATAACGCGGTGGTTGTATCGCCTTGTTCAGCACTGGTACGAACGAGCGCATTTTCAGCACCGGCCCCCAACTGAGGGAGCGGATTTTTCATTGTGCATACACCAAAGCGACCACCCATCGAGCAAATAAATGCATAAAGCGCCATGGCTCTTTCGTAATTAAGTTTTGGGGTGGTCATATCAAAGCCCCATCGATGGCGATAAGCAATACGGTTTTTATTGCTAATACCGCCCAGCGTTGGGTCTGTCTGAGTGCTGTCTAAGCTGCGAATACGCAATTTTTGCGGCAATATAAATTGCTCTGGGAACGTTGCCATTGAACAGCCTTATTTTTATTAATGTGGAATATCGATAACGTCTTGCAGCTTTTGAGCGATGCGATTTATGTTGTTGTCAAACCACTCTGTCATTGCGTCATTAGTGTTGTTTTCAATGAAAAACTGCGGGGAAATATGCACCTCGCGGGCACCACCGCCCTGATCATCATTGCCACTTCGGTTTGCAATGATTTCGTACATTCTGTCGAGTTTATCAACGCTTTCGTTTGTATAAACACGTTCGCCCTTGTCGAGTAACCACGTACCCTCGGTTGGTACCGCATCAATACCGCTGTGCGCCATACCAACCATGCCCGCAGAGATACCCCCCACAGCCATGGCCATTGGTTGTGATACAGCAAGCGCAGCGGCCATTGCGCCAGGCGCTAAAATTGGGCCCACAATTGGAATAGCTGCAGTTGATGCAAAGGCATTTAGACCTGCCGTTAATGCCATTGCTTGTGCGCTGGTTGTCATTGTGGTGGCAGCACTGGTCGCAGTCGCTTTATTTAATAGCTTTTCGGTGGCCCATAGTGCTAAACGCTTTGCACCCATTTCAGCTAATGCGGCGATAGTCGAGCGCAGCACGCCGCGCATTACATCGCGCATTGAGTCAGCAAAGCTTTGCTGTGTCATAACTGCGTTGGCAACTGACTCACCAACACCTTGCGTGAAGCGATCAAACGTATTTCCCCACATCGTATCGAAGTTTTCAGTGGTCAGCTGCACCTGTTCTTGCAGCTGTGCTAAAAACCCTTGGTGTTGTTCTAGCTGCTCAGCCTGATAAAGTTCTGTTGCTTGCTTTGATAGCAAGCGGTATTCATCATCTGTTAGTTTGCGGGCTGCATTGGCTTCTGCGTATTCATTTAACTGCACCTGCAGTTGGGCTTTTTCTTCTGTCCAATCGTTTTCGCGCATTAATTGACGAACAGCGTAATATTCTTGTGCTTGAGCAATTTGTGCAGCGTATGGGTTCGTTTGCTCTTTGGTTGGGGTATCATCCCCACCGCCTTTATTGTCACCGTTATAATTAAGGCCGCCAACATAGGTTTGAGCCAGTGAATCAAAACGGGCTTTAACTTCTGCATACCATGCATCGATATTTTGCGCTGGGATAGGTTCTAGCATTAGCTCATGCAGTTTGGCCGTTGCTTCGCGGGCTTCAATATACGCTTGATTTGTTTGTGCTTCATCAAACAGTGTAATAGGTTCAAATGTGGTTAGCTCTCGCAGATCAGCCGCAAGCGTTGCCGCATCATCATTTAAGTAACCGGCTAAATCGAGGGCTTTTTGTAGCGGTAGAATAACTGTTTTTACCACTCCTTCGGCAAACGCCGTGTAAGCTTTACTCATGAGGTTTAACCCCTCAATAGTAAGTAGCTTTAAGCCCTGAAAACTGACTTTTAAACCTTGCCAAATAACTTGTATGCCACGCCAGGCATTACCAACGAACCCTGCACCTTTTACCAATACACCAACGGTGTCAGCTGCGTAACTGCCCATGCCGCCAACTTGCTTGGCGTTTTCTAGGAATAATTCGGCTAGTGAGCCTATAACGGGCGCGGCTTCTGTTGCCAAGTGTTGGCTAAAGCTGCCCCAGACAGACTCAGCGCGGGCAATATTATCATTGGCCATTTCGATTTTATTGGCATCAATACGGTTTAGGCTTAAGCCAAGTTGTTGGGCCTCATTGCGCATGGCATTTAACCCTGCGCTGCCACCTTCAAGCAGCTTAAGCATGCCAATGCCTGAACGCCCAAATAACTCGTAAGCGATACGTGTTCGCTCTGATTGGCTTGATACCTCTGATAATGCATCGGCTAAAATGCCTAGTTGCTGATCAGGTTTGAGTTTATTTAGCTCATTTACATCTATTTTTAGCGCGTCGAGGGTGTCTTTTAATGGGCCTGTGCCTTTAAAAGCGGCGTCTGCTACGCGCCGTGTAAGGTTTTCTACACTTTTATCGAGGTCTTTAACGCTTACCCCAGACAAACCAGCTGCATGCCTTAGTTCAGTCAATGCGCTAGTTTGAATGCCGATACTGTCAGCATATTTTGCTGTTTGGTCGATCACAGTTGCTTGCTGTTTGTAGATAGCAAGCAAAGAGCCCACAACTAAACCCCCTGCAACAACGCCCGCTTTACCATATTTATTAATATTGTTGCGGGCGTTTTTTGAAAACTCTTGAAGACGTTTACTAGTGCGGGTTAGCTCTTTTCGTAGGGCAACACTGTTGCCGCCGATCATGACGTTTAAACTGGCGAGTGTACTCATTGACTTTGCGGCCCCATGAAATTAGCTAAGTAGGCGAGGGTTTCATCTTCTGATAGTTGTTTGCGTTTTGGTTTTTCTTTGTTTCTCAACAATTCAAAGGCATACAATTCAGCAAGTTGCTTGTGGGTTATTTGGCGTTCAAGTTCAAACGGGGTGCGACTTATTTTTTCAGCGTAAGCAAATAAGAAGCACCGCCACCCGTCAGACTCTAGTTTTTTTTCAGTTCTTCAATATCATTTTCGGTGATACTGTTTAGTTTCATTGCAGCGGAAAACAGCTTGTTGATTGGCGCCGCTGGCATGCTTGTTAGTTGTTCAAGATCATCTAAATTGAATAACTTGTTACCGCCTTTATCTTCAACAGTCATGATGACCATTAACGATTTCGCTGATGTGTCATCTTTAAACTGACCATCAGTGTTGTAAGCTAAGCGCTCAAATTCTTCACCTTCTTTCACTGTTAACGCTTTTACATACACATCACCAAGACCTGCAAGTGTCACTTTTTCACGGTGAAGAATGCCTAGTTTTGCAAAGAAGTTTTGTTTATTCAGCTGCGTCATTTGTTAATTTCCCCCAAAAGTTAACGCCAATTTTGCCTATCATGCGTAGGCTCTTTTCTTCTTCGATCTCACCAACGCCCCAGTCAGCAAACACAGCTGTAAAAGGAATGTGTTTGCCTGATGTTCCTATTTTCACTTGTAGCTCGCGCTCTTGATTATCATCAGCCGCTTTAGCACATTCTGCGTGACCAGGATCAGAGCCGGTAGCATCTAGGCGGCATACGATTGAGCGTTCGCCACCATCTTTTTTACTGCTTGCGCCATACACCTGACCTGCGTCTGATAAAGTGGTGTCATTTTTTAACGTGCCATCGGCACTTAGCTTGCCACCTAAACCGTCGAAGCCGATAACTTCAACAAATTCAGAACCAGCAAGTGGCTTGATCATTAATTTTGAGCCGTCAGGAAAAATCGGGTTCATGGTTGTTCTCCGTAGTGAAAATTAAAATCGATTATCTTGCGGTGAACATCAGGATCGCCACTGTAATCGGGTATGGTTTCTTTTTCTGATATTGAATTAATCGTTACGCCATCAAATGAACCTTGAATATTTCGTAAAAAATAGCGAAGTTCTTTGCTGAGTGAACTTACTTGCAATGGGTCACTTGATACTGAGCTAATTTGCACGCGAGCAACGCGCTGGCCATAGCCGCTTAATACGTCGTTTCGCTTGTCGGTTACAATTTTCCAGCATAAGGCTGCATCTTTGTTCATTTCAGATATTTTGATGTGATAAACATTATCTAAAACAAGGCTTAAAATGCTGGGTATGGCCAGTTCTATCATGTCGATTGCCTTTTTAATGCTCGCTCGATGCCTTTTGCTAGCTCTACTTTCACTATGCTAACAACGCGAAATTCATTATTAATTAGGGCGGGGCGCACAAATGGCACGCCGACAATGCCCGGGTGCATCAAGTTATTTAATCCGTCTGGGTTTAAAATGTGCGGTTGCACACCCGTTTCTAACCAATAGGCGATAATAGGCGAAGGAATTAACGAGCCAGCCGCCGCTTGAGCTTTTTTGTTGTGGTAAACCCCGACATAAGCAGCTGCGTCGAATATGCTGTGATCACCCTTTTTATTGATGGCTGTTTTAATTTTTGTTGACTCAGCCATTTGGCCTGTTTCTTTGCCAAACTTAGTATTGGCATCACGGGTCATATCTTCATGAACAGGCTTTGCGGCTTTTCTTAATGCAGAGCGAAGTACTTTGCCTTTTGTTTGGCCCTCTACTTTCTTAAGTGCTTTTTCAAGCTCTTTTAGGCCAAGCACATTACCTCTAATTTCCATGACTAGACCAACTCTAAATCAAAGATAATGGTATGGTTTTCAAGGCCCACGTTAGTCGTGTCTTTCACTTCGTATTGTTGGCCGTTTAGCTCGACAACGTTAACGTTCATGAACGCGGCCCGATAATCAATAGCAAAACTGACTTGCGCTGTGCTTACTTCTTGCGTTTGGTGGTTAACAATACCGCCGCGCTGCTTTTTGTAACTGCCTTTTACACGACCAACTTTTGTTTTTTGTTCTTCTTTTCCAAGTGAGCCTTTAACTAATTGAGTAGAAAACAGAATTGCCCAAGTACGTTTTTCGCTTGATGAAAGTCGTTTTTTCATGGCTAACCTATCAATACACGTTTAAATTGCTTAATTGCCGTGGTGTAAGCGGGGTTTTTTGCCATGCTATTGACAATTTCAACCTCCCGATTGCTGTCTAAGCTGCTGATTTGCAGTAAACAGGCTGTTTCTAGGTTGGCTAGCTGATAAGTTTGCAATTCATCAAGGATGATTGGCGCCTCGGTACCTTCGGGAACCTCAGCTGCAGTTTGATAAATTAATCGACCAATATCGCTACACACTAAACCAATTGCTTGGTTGATAAGGCGGGTTATGCGGGTATCTTCAAAATTATCAGCTTGATCGATACCTAGTTGGTCTTTAGCGCGGGCAAGGTCAATTAACATAGGATTCTCATATAAAAAAGCCGACTAGAAGATCAGGGCTAGTCGGCTTTGACTCTCACGGTTTTTGATTTATTCGTTTACCAAAGACGAGCAACACTAGGTTTCAATGCAAGGATTGAATCTGCTTTTTCGTTGTCAAATCCTGCAATGTCACCATTAGCCCATGCCTTATGGGGGGCGTGGAATTTTAGAATTTTCTTTTTGTTTTTAGTGGCTTCTTCAATAGCTGCCGCTTTTTCTTCAGCCGCTTTTCCTTCAGCTGTTTGTTCTGCGGCTGCTTTTTCTACATCTGCCTTTTCTTCAGCTGCTTTTTCTTCAGCTGCCTTTTCTGCAGCTGCCTTTTCTTCAGCTGCCTTTTCTTCAGCTGCCTTTTCTTCAGCTGCCTTTTCTGCAGCTGCTTTTTCTTCAGCTGCCTTTTCTGCAGCTG
>NZ_LRUE01000006.1 GCF_001550135.1 Pseudoalteromonas shioyasakiensis | reverse complement strand
TTCAAACTTTCTTTCGATTATTTGAAACCGAAGTTTCACTTAACTCTGTGTCACTTTGTTCAGCGCCTTTCGTTGCTGCCCGCCGTGTCAGTGGGGTCGCATTATAGGGAGATGGATTTTTTACGCAAGCACTTTTTTCAATAAAATTTAAAAAAATGTACTGTTCGCTCAGCTTTTGAACTAAACACCCTAAAACTGGGTGTTTTGCAGTCAATTTAGGCCTGTTTGGGTGTATTTATTTGCTTCGCTGTTACACTAGACTGAGCGCATTTTAAAATTAAAAGGTGAATTTATGACTATCCGTTCTTATAAAGGGATCACTCCGACATACGATAATAGTGTTTATATTGATGAGTCATCGGTTTTAGTAGGTGATATATCGCTTGGTAAAGATTCAAGTGTATGGCCTCTTGTTGCTGCGCGAGGTGATGTTAACTATATACGTATTGGTGAACGTACGAACATTCAAGATGGCAGTGTTTTACATTTAACCCGTGCCTCTAAGTCAAACCCCGATGGCTACCCTCTTATTATTGGTGATGATGTCACTGTTGGTCATAAGGTTATGCTACACGGTTGCCAACTTGGTAATCGTATACTTGTTGGTATGGGCGCAATAGTAATGGATAACGCAGTTGTTGAAGATGATGTGATCATTGGTGGTGGTTCACTGGTACCACCTAACAAGCGTTTAGAGTCTGGTTACCTTTATGTAGGTAGCCCTGTAAAACAGGCTCGCCCTTTAACAGAGCAAGAGCGCGCCTTTTTAAAAATCTCTGCTGATAATTATGTTCAGCTTAAAGATGAATACTTAGCTGAGGGCTAAAACACTTCGGTTAATTCAATTTGTCCTGCCGAGTTATACTGCTCATCTTCGATCAGTTGCTCGGCGAGCTCTTCGTAATCGAAACGATAAGATTCAAAGTAATTAACCGCACTGCTTTGATCTGCAAAATCATACTTGCTGGTATCAATAACACACTCCACCATCAAACCACTTACTTGTGCGAAGAATACCAACTGTTTTTCTTCAGGCTTAAATTCGAGTCTGTCTATAAATTGGATAGCTTGATTCACGCAATTTCTCCTGCTTTAAGCGCGTTAACAACGGGAATAATTTCTGGCATTTTATTGCGCCATACAAAATAAGCTTGTGCTGCTTGGCCAACTAGCATGCCACAACCATCGAGTGTTAAACATGCTGGGTTAATCGACTTAACCCAACTAATAAATGCGGTATCGTCATTAGCGTAAAACATATCGTAAGCGCACTGACACTTAGCAACATGGTCTTCAGCTATACCCGGCAGGTCTCCAGTTACACTACTTGAGGTTGAATTAATCACCACATCATAGTTGTTTGCTGGGATATCATTTAAAGCAAAGCCCTGTACATCTATTTCACCATTAAAATGACTCGCTAGTGCCTTTGCTTTTTCGGCGGTACGGTTGGCTATTGTTAAGCTTTCGATATGCTCATTCAATAGTGGTTGAATGACACCTCGCGCTGCACCACCGGCGCCAATAAGAAGAACTCGCAGCCCTTTTAAGGTGACATTATTGGCTAAAAGATCTTTAACAAGTCCTACACCATCGGTGTTATCACCCAGTAGGCTGCCATCGTCAAGCTGTTTAATAGTGTTTACGGCTCCAGCAATTTTCGCTTGCTCTGTTAGTTCATCGACCATGGCAAACGCTTGCTCTTTAAACGGCAAAGTGACATTAACCCCTTTACCACCAGCAGCGAAAAACTCAGCGACAGTTTTTTCAAATGCATCTGTTGGTGCTAAAATGGCACTGTATTGTATTTGCTCGTTTAATGATGCAGCAAATTGTGCGTGTATTGCGGGTGATTTCGAATGTTTTATTGGATTTCCAAAAACCGCGTATTTGTCCATAGTGAAGCAACCTCTTCGCCCTGTAGAGCTTTATTAATATTATGATTAAACGACTTTTTTCTAAATCGAAACCAACGCCTGAAACACCTACCCCAGAAAAAACACCTTACGAAATTATTGGCGGTGAAGCAGGAGCTCGAGCAATTGCAAATCGATTTTACGACATAATGGCCACAGATGAATACGCCAAACCATTATATGATATGCATCCGCAGCCTTTAGATAGAATTCGCCAAGTCTTCTTTGAGTTTTTATCTGGCTGGCTGGGCGGTCCTGACCTATTCGTTGAAAAATATGGTCACCCAATGCTAAGAAAGCGTCACATGCCTTTCCCTATTGATCAAGACCTACGTGACCAATGGATGCATTGTATGAATAAAACGCTTGATATCGAGATTGATAACCCACTACTTCGCGAAGGGTTAAGACAGTCGTTATCGCAACTCGCCAGCCATATGATCAATCAAAACTAACGAAGCTTTGCGCTATATCAATGTACGCTTTTTCTAAATAAAGATAATAAATTTTCCTTAATTTAGAAAAAGCGTCGTCGAATGAAGTCTATCCAATTTAAAATTTATGCCTTGTTAGCACTAACAGGCGTATTGGTATTATTTGCCAGTATATTTAGTAGTGCCCAGCAACAACATGAATTAGCAAGAGATACCGTTGAAAGTAACATAAAACTGCTTGCCGATAATTACTTTGATTCTATTAATACCATGATGCTGACAGGCACTATGGCTAATCGTGAAATTCTAAGTACTAAATTAAGAAGCCACCCTAATATTGAAGACGCTCATATCATACGTAGTCCAATCGTTAATAAAATTTATGGGCCAGGAAATGCCAACCAAGTTGCGACTAACGATGCTGAGCGAAAAGCACTAACAGGCACTGAAGCACTATTTATTGATAATCAAAAAAGTACGATGACTTATCTAAAGCCTATGTTTGCTCGCAGTGATTATAAAGGAACAAACTGCTTAGGCTGCCATCAAGCACAAGAAGGTGATGTGTTAGGTGTAGTAAAAATTAGTTATTCGTTGGCTGATATTGAGCAAGAAGTATCGCAAAACACCTTAATGAACACGCTACTATTAGCGGCTATTTTCATTTCGGCTTTCTCACTACTAGCAGTGATGTTTAGAAAAATTTTCATCAAACGCTTAAAAGTCATTAGCCATACCATGCACTTGGCAACCACCAATAAAGATTTAAGCCTCACGGTAGACGACAGTAATAATGACGAGCTTAGCTCTCTTGCCACCAGCTTTAATCACATGATTGGTGCGTTTAAAGATAATATTGCTCAAGTTTCTCATTCTTCTAAGGTATTGATCCACTCTGCCGAAAGCATTTATGCCTCAGCGGATGCAACCGAGCAAGCGATCTTAAAGCAAAAGCAAGGGACAGATTCGGTCGCTGCCGCCATCAATGAACTAGAAAGCTCATCAAGCGAAGTTAAAAACACCACCCATTTTGCATCTGAAAAGTCAGAGCACAGTAATCAACTTGCACAACAAAGCTTACATGTTGCTGAGCACACTGAGCAAAGTATTAATCAACTTGCGGCAGATGTTAGAGCAGCTGCCGAGCAAGTAAGTCAACTGCAAACCCAAACGTTAGACGTTGGTAAAGTACTCGAGGTGATCAGTAGCATTGCCGAGCAAACTAACTTACTTGCACTTAATGCAGCCATTGAGGCGGCTCGTGCTGGTGAAGCTGGCAGAGGCTTTGCTGTGGTAGCCGATGAAGTACGTACTTTAGCGACCCGCACCCATGACTCAACCGACGAAATTCGCCGCACTATCGACAAGCTACAAAGTGAAGCGGCACAAACCGTTAATACCATGAATAACTCTTGCGAAGAAGCAGACGAAAGAGCTGTGCAAGTTAAGCAAGTAGCTAAAGCATTACGTGATATTTCTTCACAAATGAGTGAGATAAACCAACTTAACGTGCAAATTGCTGATGCCACTGAACAGCAAAACCTCGCGGCTGAAGAAATTAACCAAAGTGTTATCGCAATTAGTGACAATGCCGAGCACTCATTAGTCGATGCCCATGAAAACCAAAAAGTCAGTGAAGAGCTGTTGTCGTTAGCTCGTTCACTTGATGAGCAAGTAAGACGCTTTAAATTAAGCTAAATTGCGCACTTTTCGTGCAACTGCTAGAGTTGTTTTATGCATTTCATAGTAAATAAGGATGTTTAAATGAAATTTATAACAACTCTTTTAGTCTGTATTGGAATTATTGCGGCGCTATTATTTACCTATCAGCACAGCGTTAACGATACTGCTGATCAACTAAGCACTGTTAATGAATATATACATCGTGATGATATTCAACAGATTGCTCAATCTCTTCTCAGCCAAGATAAAACCTCACAAAGCGATAAGTATGAACAAAGTATTGTTGGTGGTTTTGATAAGCTTATTCAGCACCCTGAATATTTTGAGGTGAAACTTGATTTCTATGCCTGTGATATCAGTCAATGCTTAACACAGGTTAGCGCCCCCATTGATACAACACCTGATAAGCTAAAGATATTAAAAGCAGAAGTGCTATTTAGAGTATTGGCAGAGCTGCCAAGCAGTGAAAGTGTTGCCACCCTCGTAGAGGGTGACAACGCAATGTTGGTTCGAGTGGTTTCAATACTTGATTAAAGCTGCCATTGACGTGCAACTAAATCAGATTCTTTGCTATTTAACCAATCTTGCGGGCGTAAATAGTACTGATATAGCTTAGCTTCTGGGCTATCTGCAGCAGGTACATAGTTATATTCCCAACGAGCTAATGGTGGCATCGACATCAAAATTGATTCAGTACGTCCACCGGTTTGTAAGCCAAATAATGTGCCGCGGTCCCAAACAAGATTAAACTCAACATAACGACCACGACGATACAGTTGGAAATCGCGTTGCTGTTCGGTTGTTGGCGTGTCTTTGCGGCGCTCAATTATAGGAAGGTAAGCATCTAAAAAACCATTTCCTACCGCCTGCATAAAGGCAAAGCTTTGTTCAAAGCCAAGCTCATTTAAATCATCAAAGAATAAGCCACCAACACCACGTGTTTCACTGCGGTGTTTTAAATAAAAGTAATCATCACACCAGTTTTTATATTTATCGTAAACCTCAGCACCGAATGGCTGACATAAATCGCTAGCCACCTGATGCCAATGTTGTACATCTTCAAAAACAGGGTAATAAGGGGTTAAATCAAAACCACCACCAAACCACCAAATTGGCTCTTCGCCTTCTTTTTCGGCAATAAAGAAACGGACATTGGCATGGCTAGTTGGAATATGTGGATTATTAGGGTGAATCACTAATGACACACCACATGCATGAAAACTACGACCAGCGAGCTCTGGACGATGTGCTGTTGCTGATGCTGGCATTGAAGCACCAAACACATGCGAGTAGTTTACCCCACCCTGTTCGATGACATTACCACCTTGGATAACACGCGTACGGCCACCACCGCCTTCTGCACGTTGCCAATTGTCTTCAACAAATTTTGCTTTGCCGTCAGCATTTTCAAGGCCCTGACAAATTGTATCTTGTAAGGCCATTAAGTAGGTTTTAACTTGTTCGAGTAGCTCGCTTTGCATGTTTATCCTCTAAATACTTTACCGGTCGCTGCGTCTTTAATCACACTTGGTTGGCTGTTGCCACCTAACGGCTCATCAACATAAAAATCTACTGTGTCTGCAAATTCGCTTTTCGCTTGTGCGATAGTCATTACCGTTTCTTGACCGGTTAAGTTTGCACTTGTTGAAACCAACGGCTTACCAAATTGCTGACACAGGGCTTTTACTGTTGGGTGATCAGTTACACGCACTGCAATAGTATCAAACTGACCCGTTAACCACTTTGGCGTTTCTTTTGCTGCTGGCATCACCCAAGTGATAGCACCTGGCCATTGTGAAAAGATATCAGCACGTTTATCCATGGGGATTTTGGCATCATCTACATACTTTAATAACTGGCCATAATTGTCAGCAATTAAAATTAAGCCTTTTTCTACAGGGCGTTGTTTGATGGCTAAAAGCTTTTCAACCGCAGCTTGGTTATCAGGATCGCAACCAAGACCAAAAACAGCTTCGGTTGGGTAAACAATTACACCGCCTTGCTGCAAAGCGTCAATTGCATTGGCTGGTTGTGCAACAGGATCAGACAAAGAAACTCTCCTAAATAAACAAATTACAAGTGCATTAAGATTCGACTAACTTATGCATACACGACTTCTGCGGGCATTGTAACACAACACCTGAAGCTGTTTTCTTTTCGGTCATAATTGGCCACTGGCAGGCCGGGCACTCGGTCGCCACAGGTTTGTGATTAAGGGTATATTTACAGCGCGGATAGCCATCACAAGAATAAAAGGTTTTGCCAAACTTATTACTACGCGCAACCAGCTGGCCTTTTTTGCATTTAGGACAAGCAGGTAATTGAGGAGCATCGTCAGGCTCTTCATCATGAGCAATATAGTGGCACTCAGGATAGCCAGTACACCCAATAAACATACCGTAGCGGCCATTTTTAATTACTAATGGCTTACCACACTCTGGGCAGGCACTGTCTTCGAGTACTTTTATTTGTTGGCTATCGTGATGAGCTAATGGGCGGATAAAGTCACACTTTGGGTAACTGGCACAGCCTAAGAACGGCCCTGACTTTGAGTTGCGCATAACCAATTCAGAACCGCATTTAGGGCAAACCTCATACTCTTTTTCGAGTGCATGTTTATCTGCAGAAAAAAGAGAATGGTCGATTTTACTCATAAGATTCCTGTGGGGTTGGCTAATTTTCGCCTAATATACCCAAACTCAACAAAGATACAAGCAAAGTCGAATTAATGTAATACATCGGCTGGCTCGTCAAATATTAAGTCTTCCATTTGTGCGTAAGCTTGCTCTGACCCTGGTACATTAAATAACACCATTAGCACCACCCACTTTAGGTCTTCCAAAGAAATAAATGGTTTATCTAGAGCACAAAGTCTATCTATCACCATTTCGCGAGTTACGGTGTTAATTACACCTATTTGCTCGATAAACATTAAAAAGCCGCGACACTCAACACTTAACATTTGGCATTCACTATCAGTGTAAATACGCATAGCATGTTGTGGTTGGGCATTAAGGTACGGGTAGATATCGCTTTGTTGTAAGTCAGCAAGTTGCTCTAGCCAATCAAGGGCTTTGTAGATTTCAGGTTTATTGAAGCCAGCACGAACCAACTCATCGGTAAGTTCGTTCTCTTCAGTAAAGATTTCAGCTTCACTATGGATATAGTTTTCAAAAAGATACATGAGGATGTCAAACATGTTTATGTCCTCCTAGTCTTATATAACCATCTAGTACTCGTTCGATTTTATCTGCGAGCTCTAGGTCGAGTAACCGAGCTTGTACTTCGTCTACAGGTAATTGGCTGCGCTGTGTTATTTGATCAACACTTGTTACCTCATACCCTATACTTTTGAACACTGGGCAGTCGGGTTCATCTGCAATAGGCTGTTCTATACTATATAGACTGTTTTCACAGAAAAAGCTCACTTCATCAAGAATATCAGTAATATTTTCTGTCAATTTAGCGCCTTGCTTAATTAAAAAATGGCTTGCCTCTGATAGTGGGCTTTTTATCGAACCCGGCACGGCAAACACCTCTTTATTTTGCTCAAGCGCATAGCGCACTGTCACCAATGAGCCACTTTTAATTTGCGCTTCGACAATCAACACTCCTAATGATAATCCAGAGATAATACGGTTTCGGCGCGGAAAATTAGCGGCATTAGCAGCCGTTCCCGGTAAGAACTCAGAAACCAATAAGCCCCGCTCAGCAACCTGTTTAATGAGTAAGCGATGGCGTTTTGGATAAGCAATATCGATACCCGTACCAAGTACGGCAATGGTGTTTCCTGACCCTGCTAATGCGCCTTTATGGGCTGCACCATCAATTCCCATAGCCATACCTGTTGTCACCGTCATGCCAACAGCAGAAAGTTGATGGGCAAACTCAGCAGCGACTTCAAGCCCTGTCGGTGTGGCATTACGACTACCGACAATTGCTATTTGCGGTGACAGTAATAGTTCTGTGTTACCTAAACAAAATAATAAGATAGGTGCATTGGCTATTTGCTTGAGTAAGGGCGGATAGCTGCTATCAAAATAGCTTATGACTTTGATTTTAAGTCTTGCTATTAACTCTTGGTAGTGGGCTACTAACTGCCAGTCAGTATTAACTAAGTTATCGGCTTGGCTTTGTGATAAACCCAGCTGCTGAAGCTCTAAACTAGATAGCTTAAATAGCTCATCCAGTGGCTGTCTTTGACTTAATGCAATAAGGCTTTTTATTCCAAGCCCTTTACATAAATAAAAGGCAAGCCAATGGGATAGCTTGCCTGAAACCTGTGCCATGCTCCCTCCTTAGAGCGCCCAAATTGTGAGTTAGTTTATAACTGCATAATCTCCAACTCGGATCGGGTGCTGATTCTTCACAATCAATGCGTAGCTAACGTTGTCATATACCTTAAACACCATTAACTCACCGACTTTTTTCTTTGGCATGTGCCATACATTACTGTCTTCATCGCTTTCAATTCCTAACACATCATTTGCATCAGTCATGAATTTCTCAAGACTGTTAGAATCTTCGCGGTAACGCGGACCATTGCGGCCGTCATACACTTCAGGTGATTGACGCTGAATATCAAGTACAAAACCTGGTTTCACTTGGTCTGAACCTAAGTTTAGTACAACAATGTCCATGGTACTAAATTCACGCATTTCATTAGCTGCGGCGATAATAGTGCCATCTAAAGTAGCTTCAGGGCGTTTCATAGTGAAATAGGCTGGCAACATTTGCCCTTCCATCGCCGGCATTAAAAAGTCATGCGGCTTAATTTCTTGTTTTACCAGTTCAACTTTAACTGAGGCAGGTACGCCGTTTTCTACGTCACCGCTTCTAAATGCGCGAACAATCGCCACTAATTCCGCTTTATTCGCTAGTACTTCATTGGTATTTGGATCAACAAGATCATTGCCTTTACGGTATACGCCATAAGCTTCGTTAAGTGTTAAGTCACCTTTAACGTAAAGCGTATGGCCCATAGTATTCATTTTGGTATTAACACTGGCACCCAAAATATATGGTTTTTGTGCAATAACATCGGCGCTAATCGCTTGCTCATAACTCAAATATGGGCGCAGCAACTCCAAAGGCAACGTCGGCACTGCTTGCTTGCCTTTTGGTGTAATTCGCCCTTCTGGAGAGAGTTTTTTATAACGCGCATTTTTAACTAAACGAGGATTTCCGTCTTTATCGTAAATTAAAGTGAGCGCATCACCCGGGTATATTAAATGCGGATTCGCAATTTGCGGGTTCATTTGCCATAAATCAGGCCATTGCCAAGGTTCATCAAGATACACGCCCGAGATATCCCAAAGCGTATCGCCTTTTTTGACAACATATTGTTTTGGTGCATCTTTTTTAATTGTTAAAACATCAGCAGCTACCGGAAAAGCACAGCTAATGGCTAACAAAGCCGCAACTAGTGGGTATCTCATTTGGCTTCCTTGAGTTGTTTTTAGATTATTATCGACCAAAACCTGTTAAAGGTGAACACGAATGGCTAAAATAAGAGCATACAATACCCTAAATGAATCACAAGTGTAAAAGGTAACTATGGCTAGGTTAGAAGTTTTGAGATTTCCGGATGAGCGTTTACGTACAATCGCGAAAGAAGTACCAGAAGTAAACGATGAAGTTCGTCAAATCGTAAAAGACATGCTTGAAACTATGTATGACGAAAACGGTATCGGCTTAGCAGCGACGCAAGTAGATATCCACCAGCGAATTGTGGTGATCGACGTATCTGAAGAGCGCGACCAACCGTTAGTGTTAATCAACCCAGAAATCACCAAAAAAGATGGTTCAACGGTGAGTGAAGAAGGCTGTTTATCTGTTCCTTACTCATACGCAAAAGTTGACCGCGCAGAAACAGTTACTGTTAAAGCGCTTAATGAAAACGGTGAAGAGTTTAGCCTTGACGCTGACGAGCTATTAGCGATTTGTATTCAGCATGAGCTTGATCACCTTAAAGGCACCCTATTTATTGATTATCTATCGCCTTTAAAGCGCCAACGTATCCGTAAAAAGCTTGAAAAAGAAGCTAAGCTGGCTGCTAAATCATAAGTTAATCAATAGGAATATCTGTGACACAACCATTACGCATTATTTTTGCTGGTACGCCGGATTTCGCTGCGCGCCATTTACAAGCACTGATTGACTCAGAGCACGAAGTTGTTGGTGTATATAGCCAACCGGATCGACCAGCGGGCCGAGGTAAAAAGCTAAAAGCCAGTGAAGTTAAAGAACTGGCACTTGCTCATGATTTACCTGTATTTCAACCGCAATCACTAAAATCAGATGAAGCACTTGCAGAGCTTACCAGCCTGAACGCCGATATTATGATTGTGGTGGCGTACGGCTTACTGTTACCAAAAGCGATTTTAGATGCACCGCGCTTAGGCTGCTTAAACGTGCATGGCTCTATTTTACCGCGCTGGCGTGGTGCTTCACCGATCCAACGTGCTATTTGGGCTGGTGACAATGAAACCGGTGTAACAATAATGCAAATGGATGAAGGCTTAGATACCGGCGATATGCTGCATATCAGCCGTTGCCCGATTGATAGCACAGAAACCAGTAGCTCTTTATACGATAAATTAGCTGCACTTGGTCCTGATGCACTGATCAGTACAATCAATCGTCTTGCTGCAGGTGAAATCACCCCAGAAAAGCAAGATGACGCACAAGCAAATTACGCCAAGAAGCTATCAAAAGACGAAGCCAATATTGATTGGTCAATGGATGCTGCGCAAATTGAGCGTAATATCCGTGCCTTTAATCCATGGCCTGTTTGCTTTACTGAAATGGCAGGACAAACGGTAAAAATTTGGCAAGCCGAAGTTGTATCGCAAACTGCACAAGCCGGTAAAATCATTGCTGCTGATAAGCAAGGTATTACCGTTGGCTGTGGGCAAGATGCACTTAAAATCACCCTTCTTCAACCACAAGGTAAAAAACCAATGGCTGTTACTGACTTTTTAAATGGTCGCAGTGATTGGGTTGAACCTGGCTCAGTATTAGGTCAAAGCAATGAGTAATGTAAGAGCACTTGCTGCTGAAACCCTCTATAACGTGGTCGATAAAGGTGCATCACTAAATCAAGAACTACCTTTTGCAAGCCAAGGATTATCGCCGAAAGATAAAGCCCTACTACAACAAATTTGCTACGGTGTGCTGCGCTATTTACCTAGCCTAGAAAATTATTGTCAGCAACTTTTAGATCAACCACTTAAAGGTAAGCGCCGTATTTTCCAGTTCTTGTTGTATGTGGGTATTTACCAACTTCAACACATGCGTGTACCGCCTCATGCAGCCATCAGCGAAACGGTTAATGCGCTTCAGCAAATGCGCGCACTGGGTTTAAAAGGCCTGATTAACGCTATTTTACGCAGTTTCCAACGTGAACAAGTTGAGCTTGAAGAAAAAGCAAAGCAAATTCCTGTTTGCAAATTTAACCACCCAGGTTGGTTTATCAAACAAGTAACCGCAGCTTACCCTGATAACTGGCAAGAAATCCTTGAAGCGAATCAGCTGCAAGCACCTATGTGGTTACGTGTAAACCAAGCGCAATATAGCACCCAAGAATACAGCGAGATGCTTAAAGCAAATGATATTGAGCATACCCTTAATGCTGATTTTCCTGATGGTATTAAACTAGCTAAACCGTGTGATGTATACGCACTGCCAGAATTTGATACCGGTGCCTGCTCAGTTCAAGATGCAGCGGCACAATTAGCAGCACGCTTTTTAGATCCTCAAAATGATGATGTCATTTTAGATGCGTGTGCAGCGCCAGGTGGTAAAACGTGTCATATCCTAGAGCTTGCTGATGCCGACGTATTAGCACTTGATAGCGACAGCGAGCGCCTAGAACGTGTTAAGCAAAACTTAGTGCGTATTGGTTTAGCTGCCGATTTACAATGTGCCGATGCTTCACAACCTCACATCTGGTGGGATGAGCAGCAATTTGACCGTATTTTGCTTGATGTGCCTTGTTCAGCAACTGGCGTGATCCGTCGTCACCCTGATATTAAATGGTTACGTCGTGCATCTGATATTGAAGATCTGGCTAATTTACAAGGCGATATCTTAAATAGCATCTGGCCTCTACTTAAGCCTGGTGGTACGTTAGTTTATGCGACCTGCTCTGTATTACCGCAAGAGAACCAACAACAAGTTGCTAAGTTCCTTGCCAATAATCCAAGTGCTGAACACATACCTTTGCATGAAAACGACACCCCTACTTTACCTGGCCTGCAATTATTGCCTGGTGAAAGTGACGGTTTCTATTATGCAAAGCTAGTTAAAAAACACTAATAAGAACAAGCTATGAAAATAATCATACTCGGTGCCGGACAAGTTGGTGGCACACTGGCAGAAAACCTCGTAGGTGAGCAAAATGAGATCACCGTTGTCGATATCGACGGTAACCGTTTGCGTGAGCTACAAGATAAGTACGACTTACAAGGTGTTACTGGCCACAGTGCGCATCCCGATGTATTGCGTCGCGCAGGCGCAGAAGACGCCGATATGATTATTGCCGTAACCAGTTCAGATGAAGTGAACATGGTTGCTTGCCAGGTTGCTTATAGTATTTTTAACACGCCAACCAAAATTGCCCGTATTCGCTCAGAGCAATACTTAAAGTACCGTGAAAAGCTATTTCATAACGACGACTTACCTGTTGACCACTACATTGCTCCAGAAGCGCTGGTAACTAAGTATATTCGTCGCTTAATCGACTATCCGGGTGCTTTACAGGTATTACAATTTGCCGATGGCATGTTATCGCTAGTTGCGGTGAAAGCCTATTACGGTGGTTTGCTGGTGGGTTATGCACTTTCAGCCTTGAAAGAGCACATCCCGAATGTCGAAACCCGGGTAGCGGCTATTTATCGTCAAGGTAAAGCGATTAAACCGCTTGGCACAACGGTTATCGAAGCGGACGATGAAGTGTTCTTTATCGCTGCAACAAAGCATATTCGAGCAGTTATGAATGAGCTGCAAAAGCTCGAACGTTCATACAAAAAGATCATGATTGCTGGTGGTGGTAATATCGGTGCGGGCCTTGCGCGTTCACTTGAGAAAAACCACAGTGTGAAGCTGCTTGAGCGCAATAAAGAGCGCGCAGCACAGCTCTCTGAAATGCTTGATAACACCGTGGTATTTTGTGGCGATGCTTCTGATCAAGAACTGTTATCTGAAGAACATATTGAACAAGTGGATGTGTTCATCGCGGTTACTAACGACGATGAAGCAAACATTATGTCTGCGATGCTGGCAAAGCGTATGGGCGCACAAAAAACCATGGTGCTTATTCAGCGTGGCGCTTATGTAGACCTAGTTCAAGGTGGTGAGATTGATATTGCTATTTCACCTCAGCAAGCCACTATCTCGGCGCTGTTAACACACGTTCGCCGTGGTGACATTGTTAATGTTTATTCGTTACGTAAGGGCGCAGCAGAAGCCATTGAGGCTGTCGCTCATGGTGATGAGCATACTTCTAAAGTTGTTGGCCGAGCAATTGCTGATATCAAACTACCTGCTGGAACAACCATTGGTGCAATTGTGCGTAACGATGATGTACTGATTGCCCATGACGATACGGTTATTCAGTCGGGCGACCATGTAATCATGTTCTTGATTGATAAAAAGCACATTACAGTTGTTGAAAAGCTGTTCCAAGTAAGTGCTATCTTCTTGTAAAAAAGCTTATAAACGAAAAAAGCAGCCATGACAGCTGCTTTACGACTCTTGAAGTGAAAGTACCTAACTTTTCTAAAAGATTCTATTGAATTTGAGCGAACTCTTCTTTTGAAAGTTCGCCATTACCATCACTATCTAGCTCTGGAAATAACTTTTCAAGCTGCATATTTGCAGACGCTTCCTCTTTGCTGATCACACCATCACCGTCAGTATCGAATGTTGAAAAGCTTACGCCTTGTGCAAAGGCTGCTGATGACGTTGCTAGTGCTAAAATTGCGATTGTTGTGCTTAACTGTTTCATAATAACTACCTTAAATTTGAAAAGAGTGAAATCCGTTTCTGAGATCCCTGTTTAGTGGAAATTGGTATAACTACGTATTAATTCAGTTATTCGGCTTCAGAGAACTCAGCTTCTGTAAGAACGCCGTCGCCATTCACGTCTAATGTTTTAAACTGCGACATAATTTTTGCGTCAACGGCTGCTTCACTTTTGCTAACCACGCCGTTACCGTCTACGTCTAAGGTGTCAAAATCAGTTGCTGCAAAAGCTGCTGAAGAAGATGCAAGAGCGATTAAAGCTAATGTTTTGTTTACTGTTTTCATAATCATATTCCTTCAATTTTAAGAGTGTTAGCTGATCACACTTCCAGTGTTGTCCTTTGTCATGGATTCCCTTATCCATTTAGGCTGTCTTTGGCAGCTCAGAACTAATCAGCTAAATAAACTGGTTTTGCTTAATCACATTAAGCTTTTGAAAATTCTTGTTTCGATAACTCACCGTTACCGTCAGTGTCTAATTCACTGAATTTGCTCATTAGCTCTGCATCTACCGATGCTTCGCTTTGGCTGATAACACCATTGCCATCAACATCTAGAGTATCGAAATCACTCATCGCAAATGCTGCAGATGAAGATACAAGTGCCATAAGTGCTAGTGTTTTATTTACTGTGTTCATAATGTCATTCCTTCAAAATGTGCTGTCTTGAGTTAGAAGTCCTTTTCAGCGTGTCCTTACAATGAAATTAAGCTTTTGAGTACTCTTGTTTAGACAGCTCACCGTTGCCGTCTGTATCAAGCTCTTTAAATTGGCTCATTAACGTTTCGCTTACTGATGCTTCGCTTTTGCTGATAGCGCCATCGCCATTAACATCCAGTGTGTCAAAGTCAGCGGCAAACGCTGCTGATGAAGTTGCAAGAGCTACAAGTGCTAAAGTTTTGTGTAACGTTTTCATAATCACTATTCCTTCAATGTTGTCTCAACTGTGATAAAGGATATGTTCCTGAATCAGTTTTTCTCTGTGTTCGCTAAGACTATTTCAACTTCGATGCCAAAGTTAAAAAGAACAATAAAATCAGTGCATTAAATTAAAATATCGAGAATTAGGGGGAAATAACGCGATTTTTTTGTTGCTGTTTTGCAACAAGCTCGGTGGTTGGTTTTACGCTTCTTTTAAAATCAATAAGTTACCAAGATTAAAATGGAGACAATAGCGATTAACTCGGATTAGAAAACAGAAAAATTAGAAATTTGAAAATAAACTCTATCTGAACAACAAAACTTGAAGAAAAAAATCGAAATTAATTTAATTAATAACATATTGATTTAATTTGTTATTTTAATTTATTTATAAATTAATTTTAATATTTATAGGTTTAAATCGAGGAAAATAGCCATTTTGTTGCAAAATGGCGAATTGGTATTAGATATCCAACACAGAAAGGTCAATTAAGTGCTCTTTCATAAACGCTTTCATTTCATCTTCACTCGTATCAAGCTGTACACCGAACATAAAACCGCCTGCTCTTTTGCGCACGCTACATACTGTGCCATTAAACTCACGTTTACTAAGTGTGATTTGGCAGCTTTGCCCTTTAAAAGCGCTTAAGTCCTCCTTGCTATTAAGATCAAACTGCACGCCTGTGAGTGAAATATCTTTAATAAGCCCTGCCAGTTTTTGCTCTGCAATGACTAAGTTTGCAGGGAATAACGTAGGAATACGTGCTTCACTACGTAAGCTATAAAGCTGCACTTGCTTAGGAAACTCGAGAAAAATTAAACGGTGAGGATGCGATGCCAAGGCGCTTATTTGCTGACGAAAAGCAATTACTTGCCCACCACCCGCTTCAAGTACCGCGCGTATAACGACCATCACCCCATCTTTGATGAAATCACTACCATTTGCTAAACGCTTTGCTGATGGGTAATTGATAATGATGTACTGATCATTCATCAAACCAATAAATTCTGTTTTTACGCGTTTACTGTCGGTTGGTGTGGTAATTTCAACATCTACCAAGCTACCCGCAGGGATACAGGTTAGCTTTTCTAGATTACGTTGTTTTTGAGTTTTTGGCACAGTAATGCCTCCACTTCTAGATAATCACCTTACTATGGTTAGCCTCGCCAGAAGGTTGGCGTAAACAACACTAACAGGGTGAATATTTCTAAACGACCAAATACCATCGCAATAGTAAGTAGCCATTTTGCCGTATCAGAAATCGCTCCGTAATGAGCAGCGACTTCACCTAAACCTGGGCCTAAGTTATTTAAGCAAGCAGCTGTTGCTGAGAATGCACTGATGTTATCCATGCCGGTGCCCATCAGCGCCAACATAATAATGACGAACACTAACGCATACGCAGAGAAGAAGCCCCAAACAGCTTCTACAACTTTATCTGGAAGTGCTTTTCGGCCTAATTTAATTGAATAAATAGCTCTTGGGTGCACAAGACGATTGAGCTCACGAATACCTTGTAAGTAAAGTAAGAACACCCGCACTACCTTCATACCACCGCCGGTAGAGCCGGCACAGCCGCCAATAAAACTTGAGAAAATAAGTAAAATAGGTAAGAACAGTGGCCATGCTGAGAAGTTATCAGTCGCAAAGCCCGCGGTAGTACTCATTGATACCGCTTGGAACATAGCTTGGTCGAGAGTCTCATCACCATCGGCATAAATATTATTTGATGACAGCACAGTAAAGCAGACAATGACCAATGCTAATTGAATCAATAAGAACACTTTAAATTCAGGGTCGCGTAAATAAACACGAATATTGCGTGAAGCTACCGCCGCATAATGCAGCGAGAAGTTAATGGCTGCGATCAGCAAAAACACTACGCAAATAAAGTTAATTAATGGGCTATCAAACTGCCCCATTGATGCATCGTAGGTAGAGAAGCCGCCTATCGCAATCGTAGAGAACGCATGACAGATTGCATCAAACCAATCCATTCCTGCAGCCCAATACGCAAGCGTACAAGCTATCGTCAGCGATACATAGATATACCAAAGATGCTTTGCGGTATCGGCAATACGCGGTGTCATTTTTGAGTCTTTAACCGGACCAGGTGTTTCTGCACGGTATAGCTGCATACCACCGACCCCTAGCATAGGCAGTACCGCGACTGCGAGTACGATGATCCCCATACCACCTAGCCATTGCAGTTGCTGGCGATAAAAGAGGACTGATTTAGGTAGGTATTCTATGCCCGTAAGTACGGTAGCCCCTGTTGTTGTCAGCCCAGAAAAGGCCTCAAATACGGAGTCAGCTAAGGAAAGATTAGGCTCTTGTAAGAACACTAAAGGCACCGCAGCGAAGGTACCTAGTACCAACCAGAACAAGACTACAATCAAGAAGCCTTCACGGGCTTTAAGATCACCATGCTCATGACGGTTTGGATAATAAGCTGCTAAACCAATTACAACACTAAAAATGAAAGCGAGAACGAATGGCACACCACCACCGTCTTTGTAGATCAAAGACACCAGTGCCGGAGGCACCATAGTGATACTAAATAGCGCCACCAGCTGGCCGAGAATTTTTATTATGGTACGAAATTGCATCTAGGCGTATCGCTTTCTTATTAAATGTTTAGCTAATACAGTTTATTGTCTTACAGCCTTAATTGTAAGTAAACGGAATGTATTATTTTTACATTTCAAACTTTTCTGACTTTTAGGCTAACTTCGCCATGAGTCAATTCATGGATATCATCAATCGCTTGCTCTGCCTGACGGCTATCGATTTCAATTTGCCATGTGATGTTCTCTGCAAATTGTTTTTCGATATTAAGCACCTGATACTGATTTTTTAATAACTGCTCAATTGCACCTTGTACGCTGTAATCACTTTGACCAACTAGTTCAACACTCGGTACCTTGGTAATGGTTTTAAGCTCGCGCATGGCATTATTTAAACTACCGCCGTAAGCGCGAACTAGCCCACCTGTACCAAGCTTGATGCCCCCGAAATAACGGGTTACCACCGCTGTAATTTCACCAATACCAGAGCCTGTTAATACATTAAGCATTGGCTTACCTGCTGTGCCATTGGGCTCACCATCATCAGAAAAGCCATACACATGACTACCACCGGGATTACCCGCAACATGTGCCCAGCAATTATGACGAGCATCGCTGTATTTATCTTGAATCTCTTTGATAAAGGCTTTTGCTGCCGCAAGATCTGGGGTGTGGGCAATATGCACAATAAACGTGCTTTTTTTAATTTCTTCTTGGTAAAAAACCGGCTCAGCCGGATATTGGTATTCAGACATAATTGCTTATCTAAAAAAATGGGGCCTATTGGCCCCAATATTCACTAACCTTTATCGTTAATCTAAGTGTAGATCACGAGTCATGTTTTCTAGGCTATCTTCATGAACGATAATATTATCTTCAATACGGATACCGCCAAATGGCTTAAACTCTTCAACTTTTCCCCAGTTAATAAACTGTTTGTTGTCAGTTTGCGCAAGGTCACCTAATAACGAGTCGATAAAGTATAAACCAGGTTCAATAGTAAATACTTGGTTCTTTTCGATTAAGCGAGTGCAACGTAGGAACGGATGACCTTCAGGTGGTGCTTGGTGCGCACCTGTATCATCAGCCATAAAGCCACCCATATCGTGAACTTGTAAACCAAGATGATGACCAAGACCATGCGGGAAGAACGTCGACGTAATACCACGCTCAACAATTTCAGCGGCTGGTAACTTCACAATATTAAAGTCGCTTAGTACTTGCGCTACACGCTGGTGACAATCTAAATGCAATTCACCGTATAACAAGCCAGGCTTTAATGCTTTACCTAAAGCGATTTGATGCTCAGTCATTACTTTAATTAAGTCGCTAAACTCACCTGACTTTTTAAAGTCATAAGTACGTGTGATATCAGCAGCATAACCATTAAAGTTTGCACCTGCGTCAATAAGGAAAGAGTGATGCGTTTGCGGCGCTTTAGGCTCAAAATGCGTGTAATGTAAAATTGCACAATTCTCATTTAGTGCAACGATATTGCCGTAAGGCATCTCGTTTTCACTCTGGCGGGTAGCCATGAGGTAAGCTTGCTGAATATCAAACTCTGAACCACCAGCAAAAAACGTATCGCGTGCTGCTTTGTGGCCATCTACCGCGATACGGTTAGCTTGGCGTAAACACTCAAGCTCATACTGCGTTTTATAAGCACGATGAAAATGAAGGTAGTTCATAACTGGCTCTGGGTTCATAATACTAAAGCCCAGCGCTTGCGCTACTTCTAGGTATTCACCGATATAGGCAAACTTTTCTTTATCGTAAGGCAGTAGCTTTTCTACCTGATCTGGCTGTACTAATAATTCAATATCAAAATACTCAGCCCAAAAATCACGTGGTTCGTCAGGCACTTTATGCCAAAAGTCGACAGGACGATAAAAAATCAGTTTCGGCTTAGATGCACCATCAACCACAATCCAACAATGTGGGTTGTCGATCACTGGTAACCAAGCTTTAAATTGCGGATTCACCTTAAACGGATAATACATGTCATCTAAAAACTGACGTTTAGCCTGACCTGAGTGAATTACTAATCCTTCTAAACCTTCACGCTCTGTAATTGTTCGAGTGCGTTGTTGCAAGGTTGCAATATGTTCGGCGTATAACACCGCTAATTTATCCATAGTAAACCCATCTTTAGTAAATTTAACTTGTTGGCAGTCTATCATAGCCAGCACTATCCCCCAACTGAGGGAGGATAGTGTGACAAATCGAGTTTAACCACCCATCGACATATCAAGAATTGGCGCTAGAACATTGCCATCGCGTCCTAATCGAGTGTGATAAACCTGTCTGTAAGCAAATACATTCTTAACGTAGTTTCGTGTTTCTGTATAAGGAATTAACTCAATCCACAGCTCAGCTGGCATAGCTTGCTCTGGGATCCAGCGTTTAATACGATGATAACCCGCATTATAAGAAGCCGTTGCCAAGATTTCGTTGCCATGATTTTTCTTTTTCAAATACTGCAAATACTCACTACCTAGGCGAATATTAGTACGAGGCTGGTATAACTGTTTTCGTGATACAGAGCTTTTATTCATATACTTAGCAGTGCTTGGCAACAACTGCATTAAACCATGGGCATTGGCATGAGAACGCGCATCGGGCGCAAAAGAACTTTCACGGCGTGAAATTGCAATGCTCCAAGCAACATCAATATGGCTGCGACTGCTATATGTTGCAAATACATCTTTGAACGCAAATGGGAAACGTAAGTCGACATAGTCCCACTCTTTTAACTGCGCCAAGGTGTAGATAGTACTGTCGTACCAATCAAGTTCAGCAGCAAGCAATGACGCAGCAAGCTTTTCTTCTTTGGTTGATGTACCCGTTAAATAATTCCACTCACGACGCGCAGATGTAAAGCGCTCAAGCTCATATAAAGCACGAGCTCGCTTAAAGCCTGGAGCATTCGCCACTTCAAGCTTTAGCTTATTACTAATATTTATCTCTTTATTATTTAAGCTAACCGGAATACCTAAGCGTGCAGATGCTAAAAAGCCGTAATAATCACGCTCTTTAGCCACTGTTTGCCAGATTTCACGAGCACGCTCGACTTCACCACGTTGGTTTAAGCTATATGCCAACCAATATTGTTGACCTAGGCTCAGGTTTTCTTTGCCTGTAAAAAACGCCACAATACCAGACCAATCTTGTCTCTCTAACATATTGCCAAGTTGCCATTGCATTAACTTTCTAGTTTGACGGTCTTTAGGCACTTTATTTAACCAAAAGCGCGCTTGTTGGTGGCCACTTGAAGCAAGCGACAAGGCAAAACTGTAGTAAACATCCGCTTTTTGCTCGTCTGTGTAATCGAACATGGTTTCGAGCTTTTCCCAGGCACGCAGTGCAAGGTCTTTATCTCGCCATACTAGGCGCTTAACTCCATAAATCGCAATCTGCCCTTCTTTAGCAGATTTTTTCTTGTAGCGATAAAGGCCCGCTGAAGCACTCGGATCTTTGCGTACCTTTAAATATAAATCAGCTAAATATTGGTCAGCACGAGGCAGTAATGTTTTTAAGTATGGAATTAAACTTGATGAGCCCCCTTCGGCAGCCAAGCTAATGCGCTGCCAAACCCGCTCTTCGGTCTGGTAACCTTTTTTCTTCCAAAGAGAGAACAACTTATCGCACTCTTTTGGTTGTGATTTTCCTACCACCCATAAATCAGTCACTTGATTCATGATGGCTTTTTCAGGCGCACCTAAGTCCAATTGAAAACTTAAATAAGGACAGGTCAATTCGTTATTGCTTGTTTCGCGATAGTTACGAATATAAGCCGCTTTTTTGTTGTACTTTTTTAAGTAATTAAGCCATGCCTTACGTACAGGCCACTCTAGTGGCGTGTTTTGGTAAACATTGAGGTAGTTTTCGATTTCTGTCTGGTGTTTAAGGCTCGGATTACGTTGCCAATAAGCCTTTTCGACATAAGGCTTCAAAGGGTGGTCAAGCCCACTTGCCGCCTCTTTCATGTCTTGATAATCACCGTAACGCGCCTTTTTTTCTGCTTTTAAAAAAGCGTCATGTTTATCGTTGGCTTCAGCTGCAAAAAAAGGAAAAAGTAATGCGGCAGCTGTCCAACCAAGGAGTTGTTTTTTCATGATGACCTTTAACAAAAATTAAAGAATTAATAACAAAAAACTTCTCCTACACCTTAGCACCAAACCAGCTATATTTTAACCAATCGCGATAAAGCGCAGTAAATTTTTCGTTGCATTTTCATTTTAAAGCAAGCACACTGATTGAAATGCAAACTCATCGTACCAGTCTTAGTTAATAAACTAGGGAGAATAATAATGTTATATAAAAGCGATTCATTTGAAGTTGCTTTCATCAAGGACAACATCGCCGAGTTTAAGTTCTGTGCAGACGGCTCAGTAAATAAACTTTCGCAGCAAACCTTGCAAGATTGCGCTTTAGCATTAAAAGAATTGGCAACAAACTCAGATATCAAAGGCATGGTGTTCACCAGCGATAAAGATCATTTCATTATCGGTGCCGACATTTTCGAATTTTTACCTACCTTCACTAAACCTCAAGAAGAACTTGTTGCATGGATCAAAAATGCAACTGACGTTTTTGATGCAATTGAAGATTTACCTTTCCCAACGCTAAGTGCTGTAAACGGCATGGCGCTTGGCGGTGGATGTGAGTGGGCACTTGCTACCGATTACCGCGTTGCTAGCTCTAACGCTAAAATTGGCCTACCTGAAGTTAAACTAGGCATCATGCCTGGTTTTGGTGGTACAGTTCGCCTTCCACGCCTTATTGGCGCTGATAATGCGATGACATGGATCACTACAGGTAAAGAAAACCGCGCTGCTGATGCCTTAAAAGTAGGTGCTTTTGACGCAGTAGTTAGTGCTGACAAACTTTTAGAGTCAAGTATTGCAACACTTGAGCAAGCAATTGCTGGCAAGCTAGATTGGCAAGCAAAACGACAAGTAAAATTACAGCCACTGAAAATGAACCGTGTTGAGCAAGGTATGAGCTTTGCGATGGCTGAAGGCATGGTAATGGGTCAGACAAAAGGTCACTACCCAGCACCTGTTATGGCTGTAAAAACAATCAAAGCTGCAGCAAACTGTGAACGCGCTGAAGCAATGGCGATTGAAAACGCTAACTTTGCTAAATTAGCAGCAACAAGCGAAGCTGCTGCACAAACAGGTATTTTCTTAGCTGACCAATACATTAAAGGTAAAGCGAAGAAGCAAGCTAAACACAGTGAACTTGAGATCAAACAAGCAGCTGTATTAGGCGCAGGTATTATGGGTGGCGGTATTGCATATCAGTCTGCTTATAAAGGTACACCTATTATCATGAAAGACATCAACCAAGATGCACTTGATTTAGGTATGGGTGAAGCATCTAAGCTACTTGGCAAAAAAGTACAACGTGGCCATATGGCGATGGATAAGATGGTTGCTACCTTAGGCAAGATCAAACCAACACTAAACGATGCGGACCTACAAAGCGCAGACATCGTTGTTGAAGCTGTGGTTGAAAACCCTAAAGTGAAGCAAGCTGTTCTTGCGGGCCTTGAAAAAGACTTACCAGCGGGCACTATCCTAACTTCAAATACCTCAACAATTCGTATTGACGAGTTAGCATCGGCACTTGAAAAACCAGAAAACTTCTGTGGTATGCACTTCTTTAACCCAGTGCCAAAAATGCCATTAGTAGAAATCATTCGTGGTGAAAAAACATCAGAAGCTACTATTAATGCGGTTGTTGATTACGCATTAAAACTTGGTAAATCACCAATCGTTGTAAACGACTGTCCTGGTTTCTTTGTAAACCGCGTACTATTCCCTTACTTTGCAGGTTTCAGCAAACTTGTTGTTGAAGGTGCTGACTTCACTAAAGTTGATAAAGTGATGGAAAATGTATTTGGTTGGCCTATGGGTCCTGCATATCTTCTTGATGTTGTAGGTATCGATACAGCTTACCACTGTACAGGTGTAATGGCTGACGGTTTCCCTGAGCGTATGGCTCGCCAAGATAAAGACCCTGTTACTGTATTTGCAAACGAAAAACGCTTTGGTCAGAAAAATGGTGCTGGTTTCTACCAATACGCGCCAGACCGTCGTGGTCGCCTGAAAAAAGCAAAAGATGCAACAGCAACAGAGTTACTAAGTGCTATCACTGATGCACCTAAAGATTTCGACAAACAAGAAATCATTGACCGTTGTATGATCCCTATGATCAACGAAGTACTACTTTGTTTACAAGAAGGTATCGTAGCGTCTCCACAAGAAGCTGACATGGCGCTAATTTACGGCATTGGTTTCCCTCCATTTAGAGGCGGTGCATTCCGTTACTTAGATCAAACTGGTTTAGCGAACTTTGTTGCGACAGCAGACAAATACGCTCACTTAGGTGCGATTTACCAAGTATCAGATGAAACTCGCAAGTGGGCCGAAGAAGGCCGTGTATTCTATAAGGTGGAAGGATAAGAAACATGAATAATCCAGTAATCGTAGATTGTATCCGCACACCAATGGGTCGTTCAAAGAACGGCGTATTCAAAAATAAGCGTGCGGAAGATTTAAGTGCTCACTTAATGAAAGGTTTGTTAGACCGTAACCCAGCCGTTGATCCAGCATCAATTGATGATATTTACTGGGGCTGTGTACAACAAACTTTAGAGCAAGGTTTTAACATTGCTCGTAACGCATCACTACTAGCCGGTATCCCTCACTCAGTACCAGCTGTCACAGTTAACCGTTTATGTGGTTCATCAATGCAAGCATTACACGATGCAGCACGCGCTATTATGACTGGCGCTGGTGATACCTACATCATTGGTGGTGTTGAGCACATGGGTCACGTACCTATGACTCACGGTAATGATTTTCACCCAGGTTTATCAACGTCTGTAGCACAAGCTGCTGGCGTAATGGGTTTAACTGCCGAATACCTTGCTACGCTGCACGGCATTAGCCGCAAGCAACAAGACGAATTTGCTTACCGTTCACACCAACGTGCACACGCAGCAACTGTTGAAGGTCGTTTCCGTCGTGAAATCCTGCCAATGGAAGGTCACGATGCAGATGGTTCTTTAATCTTAGTTGAAGACGATGAAGTAATCCGTCCTGAGACAACTGTTGAAGGCTTATCGCAACTACGCCCTGTATTCAATCCAGCATCAGGTAGCGTAACGGCAGGTACTTCTTCTGCACTTTCTGACGGCGCGTCAGCAATGCTTGTAATGAGCGAAGAGAAAGCAAAAGAACTTGGTTTACCTATTCGTGCGCGTATTAAATCAATGGCTGTTGCAGGTTGCGATCCATCAATCATGGGTTACGGCCCTGTTCCTGCATCGCAAAAAGCACTTCAACAAGCAGGTATCACTATTGACGATATCGATGTTGCAGAGCTTAACGAAGCATTCGCAGCACAATCTCTACCAGTGTTAAAAGACCTAGGTCTGATGGATGTGGTAGATGAAAAAGTTAACCTAAATGGTGGTGCAATTGCACTTGGTCACCCACTTGGTTGTTCTGGTTCACGTATTAGCACAACGCTTGTTCACCTAATGGAAGACAAGAACGCTAAATACGGTCTAGCAACTATGTGTATTGGTTTAGGCCAAGGTATTGCAACTGTATTTGAGCGCGTAGAATAACGAGCTCACACCAAACATCTTGGTGATAAAAAGGCGCACTGAATTGCTCAGTGCGCCTTTTTTATTTGCTTTGCTTTCACTTATTGAAACTGGCGGCAATAGAAAGTTAAAATAGCCGCTTAATAATCGTCTCTTTCACCTAAAAGGTCAGCCATGAGTTTTGATAATCCCGATCACCAATTAGATGCACTTGGCCTTCGTTGTCCAGAACCTGTCATGATGGTGCGTGGCGCAGTACGTAAAATGAAAGATGGCGAAACATTACTGATCATCGCCGACGACCCATCAACCACCCGTGATATCCCAAGCTTTTGTACTTTTATGGATCACACTCTCGTGGCAAAAGATGTAAAAGAAGCACCGTATAGATACTTGGTGAAGAAAGGGTTATAACAACGAGTTTCGAGTTTCGAGTTTCGAGTTTCGAGTTTCGAGTTTCGAGTTTCGAGTTTCGAGTTTCGAGTTTCGAGTTTCGAGTTAATCAATTAAAATTAAAAGTGAGCATTTATCAATATTAAACGCTCACTCGATCGGCTTAAAACTGACAGCTGAAAGCTTAAAGCTATTTCTTTGTTACTGTCACTTTTGGTTGATTACTATTGCGGTAATCAAAGCTCACTACATACACACCTTTTGCAGCGGGTTTAAAGCTGAAATAATTGTAGATGGTATTACAGTCGGCATTGGCGGCTTGGCCTAGAACCAATGATTGCCCTGCTGGGTCCATATCACTGTAACCACAGTTATAGCCTTCGCTAAAATCAGCATCTGCTACTTTGAATTCATATACCTTACCAGGCGTTGAAAACTTAACCTCGGTTTGAAATATGCCTGGTGCAACTTGTTCTAATTTATACTGCGGCTCAGCATCCCACAAGGTAAAATCACCACGTAAGTACATAGTACGGTCAAGCTCTTTGCTTGGCAGAATATCGTCGATGCTTGGCATTTGCATTTGGCTAGAACAGGCTGTTAATAAGCCCGCTAATGCTAAAGTAATTACACGTTTCATTACTGTTCCTTATGCTACAAAAAAGCCAGCACTGAGCTGGCTTTTATTAATTGGCTACTGCTTACTTCTGAAGTACAGAAATATCAGCAATATCTAAAAACAGACGGCTTAGTTGGCTTAACAATGCTAAACGGTTTTGTTTAACCGCTTCGTCATCAGCCATTACCATGACGTTATCGAAGAAGTTATCAACACTCTCACGGATACCCGCAAGTTGTGATAATGCTTCTTGGTAATCGCCATTTGCATACAGAGGTGCAAGCTCAGTTGCAAACTTAGCAACGTGTGATGCTAATACTTTCTCTGCATCATCGCTTAATAGGCTCTCATTTACATCACCTTGTGTTGTGATGTCATTTTTAGCCAAGATATTGCTTACACGTTTATTTGCTGCTGCAAGCGCTTCTGCTGCGTCTAATGTACGGAAGTGACTTACCGCTTTAACACGACGGTCGAAATCAACTGGTTTAGTTGGGCGACGTGCTAGCACTGCTTGAATGACATCAACTTCGATACCTTCATCTTGATACCATGCGCGGAAACGACCTAGCATAAACTCAAACACATCTGTTGATACGTTTAGGTTCGTTAGCTTTTCACCGAATAGCGTTTGTGATTTAGCAACAAGGTCTAAGATATCTAGCGGTAATGATTTTTCAACCATGATGCGTAATGCACCAATTGCTGCACGGCGAAGTGCAAATGGGTCTTTGTCGCCTTTTGGTGCTTGACCAATACCAAAAATACCCACCAGCGTATCAAACTTATCAGCAATTGCGACCGCACAGCTGATCACATTTGTTGGTAAGTTATCACCCGCGAAGCGAGGCATATATTGTTCGTTTTGCGCTAGTGCAACTTCTTCAGCTTCACCGTCGTGACGAGCGTAATGCATACCCATTACACCTTGTACGTCGGTAAACTCCATGACCATTTCGGTCATTAAGTCTGTTTTACTTAATAAACCTGCTCGCTTAGCCAGCTCTGCATCAGCACCTAATTGCTCAGCAATGTAACCTGCAAGTTCACTAATACGCTCAGATTTGTCTTTCAACGTACCAAGTTGCTTTTGGAATAAAACAGTATCTAGAGACTCTAAGCGACTCTCTAGCGTTTTCTTCTTATCTGTTTCGTAGAAGAACTGCGCATCAGCTAAACGAGGACGAACAACTTTTTCGTTACCAGCAATTACCACGCTTGGATCTTTACTTTCGATATTAGAAACAAATAGGAACTTGTTAAGTAAGTTGCCATCTTGGTCTAATAACGGGAAGTACTTTTGATCGTCCTTCATGGTATAGATAAGCGCTTCTGAAGGAACATCTAAGAATGCTTCTTCGAATGTTGCAGTCAACGTTACTGGCCATTCAACCAAGGATGTTACTTCTTCAAGTAAGTCTTCATCCATCGCTACTTTTGCATTTACAGCGCTAGCTGCTGCTTCAATTTGTTCGCGAATTTGTGCTTTACGCGCTTCGAAGTCAGCGACAACGTAAGCAGATTTCAGCACATCAAACACATCATCAGCGTGGTTGATTGTTACTTTTTCTGGATGATGGAAACGGTGACCTTGTAATTGGTTGCCAACTTGCTTACCAAGGATCTCGCCTTCAATTAGCGTGCTACCAAATAAGATAGTCGCTGTGTGCACAGGGCGAATAAATTGTGTTTTATTTGCCCCCCAACGCATTGGTTTAGGGATAGGTAATTTTGCAAGAGCTTTGTTTACTGCATCACTCATAAGCGATGTAGTTGCTTGACCTTCAACCTGTGCTTTATGTAATAACCAAGCGCCTTTATCTGTCTCAAGTGTTTGTGCATCGCTTACATCGATACCACAACCACGAGCCCAACCCATTGCTGCTTTAGTTGGATTACCATCGGCATCAAAAGCTGCTGCAACTGCAGGACCACGCTTTTCTACAACCTTGTCACTTTGTTTTGCTTCAAGTGCACTAACACGTAAACCTAAACGACGTGGTGATGCGTACCAGTTAACGCCTTGGTGATTTAATTCTAAGCTTGCAAGCTCAGTTGCTAAGTTCTCAGCAAACGACTCAGCAAGTTTACGAAGTGCTTTCGGTGGCAACTCTTCTGTGCCAATTTCTACTAATAAATTTTCTGCTGACATGCTAATTCTTAATCCTTACAAAGCGGGAAACCAAGAGCTTCACGGGCATCATAGTAACTTTGCGCACATGCTTTAGATAAAGCACGAACACGTAAGATATAACGTTGACGTTCTGTTACTGAGATAGCGTGACGAGCGTCTAATAAGTTAAACGCATGTGATGCTTTCATTACTTGCTCATAAGCTGGTAATGGTAGGCCTGCTTCAATTAGCTTTTCGCTTTCTTTTTCACAGTGATCGAACTGTGCAAATAAGAACTCAACATCCGCTTGTTCGAAGTTATAAGCTGACTGCTCTACTTCGTTTTGATGGAATACATCACCGTATGTCACACGACCCATAGGACCGTCTGCCCATACTAGGTCATAGATACTATCTACGCCCTGAATATACATAGCTAAACGCTCAAGACCATAAGTGATTTCACCGGTTACTGGTGAGCACTCTAAGCCACCTACTTGCTGGAAGTAAGTGAACTGAGTTACTTCCATGCCGTTTAACCAGATCTCCCAACCTAAACCCCAAGCACCTAGTGTAGGCGACTCCCAGTTGTCTTCTACGAAGCGAACTTCATCAGTTAGTGTATCAATACCAACAGCAGCTAAAGAGCCTAAATAGAGCTCCTGAATGTTTTCTGGTGATGGCTTTAATACAACTTGGAATTGGTAGTAATGCTGTAAACGGTTCGGGTTTTCACCATAGCGACCATCAGTTGGACGGCGGCATGGTTGAACATACGCGCTCGACATTGGCTCTGGGCCAATCGACTTTAAGAAAGTTAACGGATGAAATGTCCCTGCTCCCACTTCCATATCGAGTGGTTGAGCAATCACACAGCCTTGCTGTGCCCAATAGTCCTGTAAAGCCAGGATCAAACCTTGAAAGGTTTTAACGTCATATTTTTGCATATTTGGCTTATAGTATCTGGTGCGTTTAGTCTGAAAATTGCTCTCAGTATACCTTGTGTGCAGTAAGGTTTTAAGCAGTTTGTGCTTTTTCAGCAATAAAAAAAGGAGCCAGTTGGCTCCTTTTTAATTCTTAATTTCGCGTTATACGTCTAGGTTAACTACACGTAGCGCATTCGTTTCGATGAAGTCACGACGCGGCTCAACTTGGTCACCCATTAGAGTCGCAAACAATTGGTCTGCCGCTACTGCATCTTCAATTGTTACTTTCAACATACGACGAGCATCTGGGTCCATAGTGGTTTCCCAAAGCTGATCTGGGTTCATCTCACCAAGTCCTTTATAGCGTTGAATATAAAGGCCACGCTTCGATTCATTGATTAACCACTCTAATGCATCCACAAAGTTATCAACAGCAAGAGTTTTCTCACCGCGTTGAACATATGCCCCTTCTTCAAGTAAGTTAGCAATGTTTACGCCTGTCGCTGCAATGCGTTTGTAGTCACGCGATGTGATGAAGTCATGGTTTAGTACATGAGCTTTATCCACACCATGCTGACGAATATTCACAACAGGATAATACATGTTGCGCTCAGTATCGTGCTCAGTGCCCGCATGGAAGATAGTTGCATCTTCATCACGTGCAATTAAGTCGTCAACTAGAGTATTAGTCCACTCTTTAACTTTTGCTTCATCTGCTAAATCAGCTTCGGTAATTTCGCTTTGATAAATTAAACGTTCCATAACCGAGTTTGGATATTTACGTTTTAAGCGCTCAATCACTTTAACTGTATTTTGATAGTCGTGAACGATTCTTTCTAGCTCTTCACCTTCAAGTGCAGATGCACCTTCGCTTGTATAAAGTGCAGCATTGTTTAATGCTAATGATGTTAAGTAATCAACAAGCGCTGGATCATCTTTAATGTAGCGTTCTTGCTTACCTTTTTTCACTTTATAAAGTGGTGGTTGCGCAATATAGATAAAGCCTTTTTCTACAATCTCTGGCATTTGACGGTAGAAGAAAGTCAGTAGTAAGGTACGAATGTGAGAACCATCCACGTCCGCATCGGTCATGATAATGATACGATGATAACGTAGCTTTTCTGGGTCATATTCATCACGACCAATACCACAGCCTAATGCAGTGATTAGAGTTGCTACTTCTTGAGAAGAAAGCATCTTATCAAAGCGTGCTTTTTCTACGTTAAGAATCTTACCTTTAAGTGGCAAAATTGCTTGGTTTTTACGGTTACGACCCTGCTTAGCTGAACCACCTGCAGAGTCACCCTCCACTATGTATAGTTCAGAAAGTGCTGGATCTTTTTCTTGGCAGTCTGCCAATTTACCTGGTAAGCCAGCTAAATCCATTGCACCTTTACGGCGTGTCATTTCACGTGCTTTACGTGCTGCTTCACGAGCTCGTGCTGCATCAATAATTTTGCCAACAACTGTTTTAGCATCAACAGGGTTTTCTAATAAGAACTCTGTTAATTTTTCTGCCATTGCTTGTTCTACAGCAGACTTAACTTCACTTGATACTAGTTTGTCTTTAGTTTGTGATGAGAACTTAGGATCAGGAACTTTAACACTTACAACCGCAGTTAAGCCTTCACGAGCATCATCACCCGTTGCATTACTTGTTGTTTTCGCTTTTTTGTTAAAGCCTTCTTTTTCCATGTAGTTATTTAGCGTACGTGTTAATGCTGCTCTAAAGCCAGCTAAGTGCGTACCACCATCACGTTGTGGAATGTTGTTTGTGAAACAGTAAATGCTCTCTTGGAAGCCATCGTTCCATTGCATTGAAACTTCTACACTAATACCGTCTTCTTCACGCTCATGGGTAAAGTGGAAAACACTTTTATGTACAGGTGTTTTGTTACGGTTTAGATATTCTACGAATGCTTGGATACCACCGTCATATTTGAAGTGGTCATTCTTAGATTCTTCGCGCTCATCAGTAAGAATGATACTTACACCAGAGTTTAAGAACGAAAGCTCACGTAAACGCTTTGCTAAAATATCGTAGTGGAAGTTAAGGTCAGTGAATGTTTCACCACTTGGCCAGAAACGTAATTCAGTACCTGTGTCTGTTGCATCACCAATTATAGCTAATGGCGCATCTGGTACACCCATAGTATATGTTTGTTGGTGAATTTTTCCTTCACGACGAATGGTCAGTTGCAGCTTTTCAGATAGTGCATTTACTACCGAAACACCTACACCGTGTAAGCCACCAGATACTTTATATGAGTTATCATCGAACTTACCACCAGCATGAAGTACCGTCATGATAACTTCAGCCGCTGAAACACCTTCTTCTTCATGAATAGACGTAGGAATACCACGACCGTTATCTCTTACAGAGACTGAACCGTCTAAGTGAATCGTTACAAAAATATCATCACAATGACCAGCTAAGGCTTCATCGATAGAGTTATCAACAACCTCAAACACCATATGGTGAAGGCCTGTACCGTCATCGGTGTCCCCTATATACATTCCTGGACGCTTTCTTACTGCGTCTAATCCTTTAAGTACTTTAATACTCGACGAATCGTAATTCTCAGACATGGTTAATCCCACTTATCTTGTTATTAGGTTGCCATGTTTCACGTGGAACATTTTTAGTTCTCGTTGCATGGGTTCCACCACAGCAGAAATACTTTCAGATAAAATTGAAGAGATAAAAAGTTGCGAATCGCAATGAGTCAAAAGTTGACCCACTTTTTCTTTTGTATCTTCACCTAGTTCTGAAGGTAAGTCATCTATTAGCAATATAGATTGCTTATCTGTTTCTGACTCAATTAAGCTATTTTGCGTTACTTTTAACGCATAAAGCAAGAGCTTCAATTGACCGCGAGAAAAGGTATTTTCTACACTGTTACCAGAAACACTAAAACTAAAATCAGCTTTATGCGGACCTTTACTTGTGAAACCTTGTTTGGCATCACGTTCAAAGCTTTGCTCAAGCGCCTCTGAGAGCGTTTCACTCTCTTTCCAACCCGCATGAAAGTTAATTTCTAAATCGCTTACAAGCGTTAATTCTGCACACATTTTATCAAAAAACTGCTGCTTAAACCTACTTATATACGCGATTCTTAGATTATTTATTTGTTCAGCTAGTCTAACAAATTCTTTATCCCAAAACTTGATCTGTTCGAAATAATCTCGAGGTTTACTTTTTAATAAAGCATTACGTTGTTTCAGTACTTTATTAAAAGACTGCCACAAGTAAAAAAAGTCATGTTCCACGTGGAACAATCCTAAATCGAGAAATTTTCTACGCTCTTTTGGGCCACCAAAAAACAACGAATAGCTTTCTGGAGTAATAACTTGCACCGGCACTAGTTGAGCTAATTCAGATATTTTACGGCTCGTTTTTCCCTGAATCTTTAAAGACGTTTCACCCGCTTGGTTTTTACTTATACCAATCGGAATAGACAAATCATGCAGCGCTTTGCGACCATGAATCACAAACTTGTCTTGTTGATGCTGAATGATATTTTTATGTTTGGCGGTACGAAATGATTTACCGTGAGAAAGGAAATATATCGCCTCAAGGAGACTGGTTTTTCCGCTGCCATTTTCGCCATAGATAATGTTTATGCCATTAACCGGCTCAAGTGTCAGCGCCTCAATATTCCGAAAATTATTGAGGCTTAAATGACTTAAACTCATATAAGCTTATAGGCGCATCGGCATTACAACGTACATAGCTTCTTCGTCACCTGCACCTTCAATTAGCGCACTGCTATTAGAGTCTGCAAGCGTAAAGGTTACATCTTCTGTTTTTAATGTATTCAGTACATCAAGCACATAAGAAACGTTAAAGCCAATTTCAAGTTCGCCGCCTTGGTACATTACTTCAACCACCTCTTCAGCTTGTTCTTGCTCAGGGTTGTTTGCTGTAATTTTTAATAAACCTTCAGACAGATTTAAACGTACACCACGGAATTTTTCATTCGATAAAATAGACACACGTTGGAAAGCACTACGAAGCCATTCACGGTTAGCAGTAATCACTTTATCACCACCACGTGGCAATACTCGACGATAATCAGGAAAACGACCATCAACTAGTTTACTAGTAAATGTAAACTCAGTATCAATAATGCGAATATGGTTAGCACCAAATTGAATGGTTACTAGCTCATCATCAGCCACCATTAGGCGCATAATTTCTTGTACACCTTTACGTGGAATAATTAACTGACGTTGTGTATTTAAAGACTGTGGCAATTGCTTTTGTGCAATTGCCAAACGGTGACCATCTGTAGCCACTGTTTTGATATCTGCGTTATCAACTTCAAATGACATACCGTTTAAGTAATAACGTACGTCTTGATTCGCCATAGAAAAGTGCGTGCTCTCTAAAAGTTTACGCAACTCTAAACGCGTTAGTTGAAACTCAACTTCACCATCCCACTGCTCAAGATTCGGAAAATCTTCAGCGGCCAGCGTAGTTAAAGAAAAACGGCTTTTACCACTTGTTAGTAGTAACTGATGATCTTGGCTACTTAACGTAAGGTCTGAGCCATCAGGTAAACTTTTACAAATATCGAGTAACTTTTTAGCTGGTAAAGTGAGTTGCGTATCTGTGGTATCTTCACCGACAAACACACTCGCCACTAACTCAATTTCAAGATCGGTACCCGTCATCGAAAGTTGTCCGTTTTCAACAACTAACAGTACGTTCGATAAAATAGGTAAGGTGTGCTTACGCTCAATCGCACCAGACACTTGAACTAAAGGTTTTAAAAATTGCTCTCTTGATATTGTTATTTGCATAATAAAGTCGGCCTTAAGATGACAAGGTTCTTATTAAGTTTTGATAATCTTCTTTCACTTCGTGGCTTTCGTCACGTAGTGATTTAACTTTACGACAAGCGTGTAATACAGTTGTGTGATCGCGACCGCCAAAAGCGTCGCCAATCTCAGGTAAACTGTGATTTGTAAGTTCTTTTGATAATGCCATGGCCACTTGACGTGGTCTTGCTACTGAACGGCTACGGCGTTTAGAGAGTAAATCTGACACACGAATACGGTAATACTCAGCAACAGTACGCTGAATATTATCTATCGTTACCAGTTTATCTTGCAGCGCAAGTAAGTCACGTAGCGCTTCTTTTACAAAGTCGATCGAAATCGGACGACCAGTAAAGTTTGCATTAGCAATAACGCGGTTTAACGCCCCTTCTAATTCACGCACATTTGAGCGTAATTTTTTCGCGATAAAAAAGGCAACTTCGTGAGGTAAATTGATTTTACTTTGCTGCGCTTTTTTCATCAAAATAGCAACGCGCGTTTCAAGTTCTGGCGGCTCAATAGCAATGGTTAAGCCCCAACCAAAACGTGATTTAAGGCGATCTTCAACCCCTTCTATCTCTTTAGGATAGCGGTCTGAAGTTAAGATAATTTGTTGATTTCCTTCAAGTAAAGCATTGAAGGTATGAAAGAACTCTTCTTGTGAGCGTTCTTTATTAGCGAAGAATTGAATGTCATCGATCATCAATGCATCAACACTTCGGTAATAACGTTTAAATTCTTCTATGGCATTATTTTGTAGCGCTTTAACCATGTCTTGCACAAATCGCTCTGAGTGCATATAAACAATTTTCGCGTCTGGCTTATTAGCCATAATACCGTTGCCAACAGCATGTAATAAGTGAGTTTTACCTAAGCCAGTACCACCGTATATAAATACAGGGTTAAATGCAGAACCTGGGTTATCTGCAACTTGAGTCGCTGCGGCTTTTGCTAATTGATTTGATTTACCTTCAACAAAGCTATCAAAGGTATAATTTTCTTTAATGTTTGATTTATAGCCTGATTTTGGTGCAGGTTCGACCGCTGCTTTTTCAGGTTTTGGTTGTTGCTTTTCAGCAGCTTGTTGTGGAACAGATGCACTTGCTTCTGTTGCAGCCGGTGCAGATGCCACTTGGGCATTTAAAATAGGTTTACTACCAACATCAAAACGTAATTCAGGTGCTTCATCACCACAAATTTCAACGAGTAGTTCATTAATACGGTTTAAATACTTTTCTCTCACCCAATCCAAAACAAAGCGGTTAGGTGCATATATAGTCAACGTATCTTCGGTACTTTCTGCTTGAAGTGGTCTTACCCACATACTGAATTGCTGTGAAGGCAATTCATCTTGCAATACATATAAACAACTTTGCCAAACCGACAGATACACAGTTAAACTCCCAGAGATTTAATTTTTATTCCCGTTCATCTTTAATGATGGAAAATCAAACATTTATTGCTAATCTTTGACCAACTTTCTTGGCCCAGACCGACTATTATGAAGGTACTTTATCCACAAGTACAAGATTGATTTTTATGAAAAATATGATCTCAGCAACATAAAACAATAAAACACTGATTTTTAAGAAAATTATTTTTTAAGCTCGAACAGTGATCATAACAAATCTGCAGCCAGATCGCGATCAAATTCTACGATCGAATTGGCTTTTCCCAAGCTTTTATTCACTTTTTATACAGAGGCTGTGGAAAACTTCTTATTTATGATGATCCTATATGATCAGTTAAAAGGATCCTTTATAATTACGGCCTCTGCAGCGTTTTAATGATTGACTTTTGTTGTCTTCATCTATAATATCTCGCGCTCGCAATGGCACCTGTGCCAGGATCGCGACCTGCATAGGATGTTTTAACCTTAACCGATCGGATGGAATTGTTATGAAAAGAACTTTTCAACCTAGCGTTTTAAAACGCAAACGTACACACGGTTTCCGTGCTCGTATGGCAACAGCAAATGGCCGTAAAGTATTAGCTCGTCGTCGTGCTAAAGGCCGTAAAGTTCTTTCTGCTTAATATATAAGTGGAAGACTTTAGCTTCAGCAGGGAGTTACGTCTGTTAACTCCCTCGCATTACTCTCGAATCTTTAATGAACCAGCACGCGCTGCGACTCCTTTCTTTACCCTATTAGCTAAACGCAATGACCAAACTAATCCTCGATTAGGTCTTACGGTCGCAAAAAAACGCGTTAAAAAAGCCTGTCAACGTAATCGAATTAAACGACTTGCTCGCGAAAGTTTCCGTTTAAATCAACATAAACTCGATAACATTGATATTGTGCTTATGGTTAAAAGTGGTATTGATGAACAGTCCAACGAAGAGCTAACAAAGCAACTAAATAAATTGTGGCGAAAAATTAACGAACGCTGCAAGCCTGGTGCACCTAAACCACCACCATTTAAAAAACGCCCGAATAAATCAGCTAAATCTAATAAACAAGCCTGATAGCAATAGAATTACAGGCTTAATTAAGGTATCTTTAGCTCACCTTTTAATCATGCATTTAAAATTCTACGATGGGAATTTAAATTCATGGTATCCATTGACTAAATTAACGCAGGGGCAGACACATCATGAGGTTACTTAAACCACTTGTTGCTATTCCAAAGCGCTGTTTAGTCATGCTAATACGCGGCTATCAAAAATGGATAAGCCCACTATTAGGCCCGCATTGTCGTTTTAATCCAACCTGCTCTAGTTACGCTATTCAAGCAATTAATTTGCATGGAAGTGTAAAAGGCAGTTGGTTAGCTGTTAAACGCATATTAAAATGCCACCCTTTACATGCTGGTGGGGATGATCCCGTACCGGCAAAAAATCATATTAACCACCAACACGAGAAATAAGAGCTGTTATGGAATCGCAACGCACGTTTTTATTAATCGGCTTGATGCTTGTGTCGTTTTTATTATTTCAAGAATGGAATAACGACTACAACGCACCAAAGGCTGATCCAAGTGCCACAACACAAACACTAGGCGCAACAACACCAGAATCTGATGACTTTATTCCTGCATCATCTGACGGTGAAGTTCCAGCTGTAACGACAGCAAAGCGCTCAGTTATCGATGTAACAACTGATGTATTCACTGTTAAAATTGACACCCGTGGTGGTGACATCATTGAAACAGACTTACTTCAGTACGAAGAAGAAAAAGGCAGTAACACACCTTACATGCTATTAGGTGAGTTCGATGGTAAGCAATACTTCTCGCAAAGTGGCTTAATTGGTTTAAATGGTCCTGACGCAACTGTTGCTGGTCGCCCTGTTTATAAAACCACACAAAAAGCATTCACTTTAACGGGTGATGAGCTACGTGTAACACTTGAGTTTACTGACAGTAAAGGTGTGACGTTTACTAAAACTTATATCTTCAGAAAAGGCGACTACGCTGTAGATTTAGAGTACACAGTAAACAACGTAACAGCTGATCCAATTCAAGTTCAGTTATACACGCAAGTAAAACGCACAGTACAAGAAAAAGGTAGCTTAGTAGATCAAAACTACTTAGGCGCAGCATTTGGTACTGAAGAAGAGCCATACGAAAAGTACAGCTTCTCAGACATGGCTGATAAAAACCTTAACATCACTACAGCTGGCGGCTACATTGCATTTATCCAACACTACTTTGTAAGTGCGTGGGTACCAAAGCAAGACCAACAAAATACCCTTTACAGCAAATTAGTTGCTGGTAATGCGGCAATTATTGGTACTAAAGGTGAAGCAGTTAACGTACAAGCTGGTACGCAAGCAACACTTAGCTCAACTTATTACATGGGCCCGAAAGAGTCTGACGTACTAGAAGCAATCCACCCAGACTTAGACCTAACTGTAGACTATGGTTGGTTATGGTTTATCTCACAACCATTATTCGTACTACTTAAGTGGTTACACAGCATCCTAGGTAATTGGGGTCTAGCTATCATTGCAATCACGGTTATCGTTAAAACGGCAATGTACCCGCTTACTAAAGCACAATACACGTCAATGGCTAAGATGCGTGCCTTACAGCCTAAAATGGCTGCACTAAAAGAGAAGTATGGTGATGACCGTCAAAAATTCGGTCAAGCTATGATGGAAATGTACCGCAAAGAAAAAGTGAACCCTATGGGTGGCTGTTTCCCACTGTTACTACAAATGCCAATCTTCTTAGCGTTATTCTACGTATTCTTAGAATCAACTGAGCTACGTCATGCTGAATTCGTTTTATGGTTAAATGACTTATCAGCAATGGACCCATACTACGTATTACCTGTTTTATTTGGTTTAAGTATGTTCATCACTCAAAAGCTGCAACCTATGACGGTTACTGACCCTATGCAGCAAAAAATGATGACCTTTATGCCAGTTGTATTCTCTATTTTCTTCTTATGGTTCCCATCTGGCCTAGTACTTTACTGGTTAGTATCGAACCTTATCTCAATCGCACAGATGCTAATCATCTACCGCGGTATGGAGAAAAAAGGTATTAAGGTAAGAGGCTAAACTCTTAACCCAATAAAAAAGGCGCTAACTGCGCCTTTTTTAATGCCTGAAAAAAAACTAACCGAGAATAGGAGAATAAACTTGATTGGGCACACTGCGTTCAGTAAAGCTCAAACTTGTTGTTAGTAACGAAGCAACTACCAAACCGATTGCAACCACCCCAGATAAACCAAGCCACTTTACAGCCGTTGATTTACGCTTAACCCTAAGCCAACTCATATAGATGCCAGCAGCGCTTACAAAGCTCATCAATGCACCAAATAGCCCCCAAATAAGCTTGGTACCAATTCCTGCAAAGTTACCAAAGTGCAGCGGATCAGCGGTGTCTTTAATTCGTGGAAGCAGGTTGAGTTCTTCCCCTTTTTGTATGCCTAGAACTTCACCGGAACTTGGTTTTAAATAAACCCGGTTAGCACGAAGGCGTAGTAAAATATCATCGTTATAACCACGTACTTCAATAGGCTGTTCCGCTTTATTAGGATAACGAATATAGCGAATATCAAGGCTAGGAAATGCCTGTTGAGCAGCTGTATAAGCTGTAGCTAAACTAATTGGCGATAGATCTTTGCGAGGGCTTTGTTTCTTAAACTCACTCACGGCTGGTGGACTAGAGACATAGTGAGGTACCTTCGCAGTTTGCAGCCCATGTTCTACCAGATACCAAATCCCTGTGATGGCCATCACAGCAATAAACCATAAACTCCAAAGCCCTAACAGCTTATGCCAATCAGACCAACTACTACGTTTATCAAGGCTTAGCGCAGCAGGCTTTTTCATAAAGCCTTGCCACCAGCGCCGATACACATAAAAACTCGAGACCAATAAAATAACGAGTAAAATACTCAAACTGGTGACGATTAGTTTACCCATCCAGCCCATCGACAAGTTCATATGCCAGTTACGTAAAAACCGCGATATCCGCGCCCACTCTCCTTCACCGAGTAAGCGACCCGTTGCAGCATCTAAATAAACAAAGCGAAATGAATCACCGACTTTAAGAGCCGCTTCAATGGCAAGGTAATCTTGCTTATGACGTTGGATATAAAGTAACTGAGCTTGCGGATAATGCTTATTAAGAGTGTTTTCGAGAGCTGGGTAGTTAGTCGAAGCAGAAGAAGTTAAAGCACGGTACTTAGCGTCTGTTAAGTACTCGAGTTCATGACTTAACGTAGCGAGTGTTCCCGATACGCAGGTAACAAAAAGCAGGACTCCAACAAAGAGTCCTGCCCAAGAATGTAAGTTAAACCAACTTTTAGCGTTCACACGCCACCATTAAAAACTGTATTTAGCACTTAAATAGACACGGCGTGGCTCACCAGGAAAGTGCCCTGTTCGCTCGATAAAGCCACTGCTTGCGTATTCTTTATCAAATAGGTTCTTAACTGATAGCTGCCATTGCCAGTTATCAACGGTTGTTTGCCACGCCATGTTGTAAACAGTGTAAGGTTTAACACGTTGACCACCTAAACTAAGCTGTTCATCAACATAATCTAAGCCAGCAGAAATAGATGACGATAAGCTAGGTAGCTCATAGCGTGTCCATATACCTAGGGTATTTTGCGGCGCGTTAGCAAATTTATCGCTATCAGGAATTTGGTTACGAATGCTGTCGTTGGCTTTAGTAATACGGGTATCATTATAAGCGTAGCTTGCAGTAACTACCCAGCGCTCAGTGATGTCACCAACCACTTCAAGTTCAAAACCCTTACTTTGTACTTCACCAACGGCAACTAGGTCATCAACGCCGTCACCTGCAACATCACCTAATAAGCTAGGCTGCAGGATGTTTTCGCGGACAATATCGTACACAGCCATATTAACAGCAAGTGTGTCTGCTAATAGCTTGGTTCTTAAACCTAACTCGTTAATGCGGCTAGTCTCCGGCGAGAACGGACCGCCCTTTGCTGTTTCTTGATTACTCGCACTTTGCGGCACAAAGCCAGTGCCATGTAGCGCATAAGGGAAGAACATATTATTAATGTTATAGCTAGTACCAATACGGTAAGTTAAGTCGCTATCAGAAAACTCGGTTTGATTTAACAGATCTTTATCTTCAAAGCGGTCATACCTTAAGCCAGCTGTCACACTCCAATTAGCGGTGATATCTAGCTGATCTTGCAAGTAGGCACCAAAGCGGGTGCTATTCGTTTTGCCAAGCCTAGGTGTAATACTATCAAGGTTATAATCATCAGCAGAGGTTAAACCATACTCAGGGTTGTTAAGATCAAGTCCTGGTACTGGGCCACCTTTACTTTGTTGCGTAGCTGTACGGTAAACGCTTTCAAAATCATGTTCATACCAGTCACTACCAAACAACACTTGATGCTGCATGTCTGCAACTATAAATTCTGCAATCGCATTAGCTGTTAAGCTAAAACCTTCGTTCTCACGTACTTGATCACGAAATTCACGATGACTCCAATCAACAATACCGTCGTCATCTGTATCTACGAGGCCTCTTGGTTCATGGTAGTTTTGCACTTCTTTGTTATCAAAATAACGTGCTGTGACATCTGTGCGCCAAACATCATTAAACTCATGTTTTAAAGTTGCCTGATAGACATGGGCTTCAACATTTTGAAAGTCTGTTGCCTCGTTATGGTTCCAGCTAATGTCAGTTAGAAAATTGCCATTATCATCAGCAGGGACACCACGTAAACGTGCCCCACCCAACTCCTGCTCTATATAGGTATACTGCGTGGTTAATTCAGTTGCACTATTTATAAGCCACGTATATCCAAGATCAACAATGGTATTATCGCTGCTAGTATTTGCACGGAATGGTTTTTCAGTATCACGGTAAAGACCAACACGGTAAGCATGATTATCAAGTGATTCACTCAATGTTCCTGTGCTTTCTAATGCACCACTGAAGAAGTCATCATTACCTACTTCAACTTCAATACTGTGTTCACTGGTGAATTTAGGCTTCTTAGTTACATAGTTAATAATACCACCCGGATTACCACTACCGTATATAGCGCCAGCAGGTCCTTTTAAAACCGCAACTTGTTCAATATTAAATAATTGCGGTACAGCAAAGCCATTGAAAGGGTCGCCCTTTACGCCATCATATAAAATCTCATCTTGGCGGAAACCACGGAATGTCACGCCTGAATAACTAAAGGCATTAACACCAGCTATATTGCTATAAAGGTCGGTAATTTGGCGAGCAGCCTGATCACTGATCAGCTCCTGCGGCAAAATTTGAATTGACTGAGGAATTTTCTCTAAAGGTGTATTGGTACGAGTAGCAAAGCTAGACTCGGTTGGGCGATATAAAGAAAACGCACGGCCAACAACTTCTATTTTTTCGAGTTCTTTAGAATCATTTTGATCAGAAGTAGTCACTTCAGTTTGAGCATGGGCAACGCCCGAAAAACCAGCAGCAAGTGCAATAAAAACAGCAGAAAGACGCATAATAAAAAACGATAAGATATAGAATGCGCAACATGGTAATGAATATAATTATCATTTGCAATGGTCGTTTATTATTAATTAAAGCTAAATAAAGTATTACTTACATCAGACTTTTGCTACCTCATTACTCAAACAGCTATTCGCATGAAATTAAGCCATAGGTTACAATAGAGCCAGCATTCATTCTTTTATTGGCATTATTTCATCGCATGATTAATCAAGACACAATTGCAGCACAAGCGACCGCACCAGGACGTGGTGGGGTTGGTATTATTCGCGTCTCTGGCAGCTTAGCTAAAACAGTGGCAGAACAGATTATTGGCCGTTGTCCTAAAACACGTTACGCAGACTATGTACCATTTAAAAGCTTGAGCGGTGAACAGCTTGACCAAGGTATTGCTATTTACTTCCAAGGGCCAAATTCATTTACCGGCGAAGACGTACTAGAACTACAAGGTCACGGCGGCCCTGTCGTATTAGATATGCTATTAAAAGAAATTAGCCAAATTGACGGTGTACGTTTAGCAAAACCAGGTGAGTTCTCTGAGCGCGCATTTATGAATGATAAGCTTGATTTAACTCAAGCAGAGGCAATTGCCGATTTAATTAATGCAACCAGTGAACAGGCAGCAAAAAGCGCCCTCCAATCACTGCAAGGTGAATTCTCTAAACATATTGAAACGCTGGTGGAGAAAGTCATTCACCTACGTATGTATGTTGAAGCCGCTATTGATTTTCCAGATGAAGAAATCGACTTTTTATCAGACGGTAAAGTATCAACAGATCTCAATGCCATTATTGATCAGTTAGAGAATGTAACTCAGCAAGCTAAACAAGGTAGCATCATGCGTGAAGGTATGCGTGTTGTTATTGCGGGTCGCCCTAACGCAGGTAAATCAAGCCTACTTAATGCGTTAGCTGGCCGTGATGCAGCCATCGTTACCGAAATAGCTGGTACAACACGTGACGTATTACGCGAACATATCCACATTGATGGTATGCCACTACATATTATTGATACCGCAGGCCTGCGTGAAAGCCCAGATAAAGTAGAGCAAATTGGTATTGAACGCGCATGGGATGAAATTAACCAAGCCGATCGCGTACTATTTATGTTAGACGGCACAGACACAGCAGCCACTGATCCTCATGATATTTGGCCAGAGTTTATGGCCAAATTACCAGAGGGTATGGGTGTTACTGTGATCCGAAATAAAGCCGATATTTCCGGTGAAAATGTCGGTATGGATGAACATGAACAATATCCGGTGATCCGTTTAAGCGCTAAAAATGCAGAGGGTATAGAGTTAGTTCGTACTCACTTAAAGGCATGTATAGGTTTCCAAGGCGCCACTGAAGGTGGATTTATGGCACGCCGTCGTCACTTAGACGCACTTGATCATGCAGCCTATCATTTAAACACAGGTAAAGAGCAACTAGAGATGCATATTGCTGGTGAGATCTTGGCTGAAGAGTTACGCCTAACTCAACAGTTCTTAAATGAGATAACAGGTGAATTTACCTCTGATGACCTACTAGGGAAAATCTTTAGTTCGTTCTGTATCGGTAAATAAGTTCCGGTCATCAATATTATAAAAAAGAGTCTTGCGACTCTTTTTTGTTTTTAGTCCAGTAAGCAATTATCGGTTCAGGGCCGAAACCAGCCAGTAATTAACCTCATATCAATTAGTCTAGCGATGTCATTAAACGGAGGACATCATGGACAAATATCAACTCTTTCACCAATTACACCACCAGCATGGGGGCTTTGTACTTGCTAATGCGTGGGATCTTAGTTCAGCACAATTCATCCAAGCTGCGGGAGCTAAAGCAGTAGCAACAACCAGCTGGGGTATTGCGGCAAGTTTAGGGTTAGCTGATGGTGAAAACATTTCTTTTAAAACTCAATTAGCACTAGCTAAAAGCTTAACCGAACACCTTCATATTCCACTCTCTGTGGATTTAGAGTCAGGCTACAGTAATGATCCGCTGCAAATTAGCGAAAACGTTTTGGCGTTAGCAAGATTAGGAGTTGTAGGCATCAACATAGAGGACTCAGATAAAGACACTAATGCACTGAGATCTATCGAACAACAATGCACTATTATTAGTGAGATAAAAAAAGCACTTAACGAAAATGGCTTCGGTGGTTTATTTATAAACGCCAGAACCGATACCTACTTTGTTAGTGACTCCCCTTTTCAAGCAACATTAGAGCGTGCGAAAGCGTATCAAGATGCAGGTGCAGACGGTCTGTTTGTGCCCGGCTTAACTAACATAGAGCACATAACCAGCTTAGCTAACACAATAGATATGCCATTAAATGTGATGGCAATGAGCAATTTTAACTCAGCAAAAGCCGCTTTCGCTGGTGGTGCAAAACGGTTTTCATTGGGTAATTCACTCTATGATCTAGTCGGTAATACGATAAAAACCAGTTTAACTCAGATCGAAAACTAACTTAGCGAGCTAAAAATTAGATCAAAACAGCTTTTAAGATCGAATTTAGCTAAAAATGTTATCCACATTTGGGGCTTTTTTAGATCTAAAGGCTGATTTGATCATAAAAAAACGCGGAAATTTGAATTTATTTTCATACAACAGCCCTTTTTGATAACTAATTTTCTTAAAAACAGCCTTTATTAGCGCTTATTTAAGTTTTTTCCGATCTATTTTATTGATCGCAAATTGCAAACCGATCGTTATCAACAAGCGATCTATCCACAAAACGATCATACTCACTATTTTTATCAGATCTGAAAAATTAAGCGCTTACACATAATTAAAGATCAACAACTTAGCAAAGTTATACAGTTTCCAATATTTAGCTTGATCAGAACTTTCCCCAAATTTATTAACAGCTTGATCAAAGGGTTTAATTTATGAATAAATATAAAAAACTATTAAAAACAGTAGATTATAAAAAACAATGAATTAAAGCTGTCATTTTAAGCAGAAAAACTTATTCAGATCGTAATTCAACGCTTTACTCACACCCTAACTTAGTTATCATGTGGCCACTTATTTCTATACATGATCAATCACATGCAATCAGTAAATATCATCGTTGGCAGCCAAATGGGATCTGCAGAATACGTGGCAGAGCAACTAGCAGAAGCCCTTGAACAACAAGGGATCCAAGTGCAGCTTCATGAACAGCCTGTATTTGATGATATTGATCAGCAAGATACTATTTGGTTGTTATGTACTTCTACATACGGCGCGGGAGACTACCCAGAGAACCTACTGCCATTTGTTGAGTCTATTAACCAACAGGCTGATCTTAAAGGATTAAACTACAGTGTGATCGGATTAGGTGACACTAGTTACGACACCTATAACTATGCAGGCCGTAATCTAGATGAGTTATTAGCTAATAAAGGCGCAAACCGCGTGGCAGAACGCTTAGAGCTAAATATTCTTGATGAAGCATTGCCAGAAGACACGGCATTAGCCTGGTTACCAAGCTGGATCGAATCAGCAGGGCTCAATTAAGCCGATCGGTGTTGATCGTTGTTATAAAAGTTACCCACAATTTACTGATAATTTAGATCGGATTGTGGATAAACACTGATCTAACTGCGATTTTAACCTAGTTTATCCCTTGGATAAGATCCAATCGATATTGCCCTGTGTATAAACAGCCCTTTTGATCAAAGCTTTTACGCGGGAAGATCCGATCATATTAACACCTTTAGATCTGCGTTAAGATCATGTTTTAAATAGTAAAGCGAACATTATCAACAGATCTAGCCGTTACTAGTAGTAAGAGTAATAAAAGATCTCTTTAAAAGATCCTTTATATTATTAGAGATCACCCACTTAGATCTTGAGCACTGTTTAATCATTTATCTTCTCTAAATTTCTAGGTAGAATACGCTCCCTTTACAAAGTTTTGCTGGTCGATTAAGTAGGATCCCATAAATGATTTTTCACGAACGTTTTGATGTTATTGTTGTAGGTGGTGGACATGCAGGTACTGAAGCTGCATTAGCATCTGCTCGCATGGGCATGAATACCCTATTGCTAACTCATAATATGGATACCCTTGGTCAAATGTCTTGTAATCCGGCAATTGGCGGTATTGGTAAAGGCCATTTAGTTAAAGAGATCGATGCACTTGGTGGTGCAATGGCTCAGGCTATTGATAAAGGCGGTATTCAATTTCGTACTTTAAACTCATCTAAAGGCCCTGCAGTACGTGCTACACGTGCTCAAGCTGACCGTGCTTTGTATAAAGCAGCTATTCAACACACTTTACAACATCAAGAAAACTTAAAGATCTTCCAACAATCATGTGACGATCTAATCGTTGAAGGTGATCGAGTAATCGGTGTTGTAACGCAAATGGGTCTACGTTTTAGTGCGCCTTCTGTGGTTCTTACCGTAGGTACTTTCTTAGGTGGTCAGATCCATATAGGTTTAGAGAACTTCAAAGGCGGTCGTGCAGGTGATCCACCTTCAATTGCACTTGCAGAGCGTTTACGTGAATTACCTTTCCGTGTTGATCGTTTAAAAACAGGCACGCCTCCTCGTATTGATGCGCGAACTGTTGATTTTAGCAAGATGCAAGAACAGCCTGGTGATACCCCTACGCCTGTATTCTCATTTATGGGTAAACAATCGGATCACCCACAGCAGATCCCGTGTTACATCACTTATACAAATGAAAAAACACATGATGTGATCCGCAATAACTTACATCGCTCACCTATGTATTCAGGTGTAATTGAAGGTATTGGTCCACGTTACTGCCCTTCAATCGAAGATAAGATCGTACGTTTTGTTGATAAAGACAAACATCAAATCTTTGTTGAGCCTGAAGGTTTAACATCATACGAATTATATCCAAATGGTATTTCAACGAGCTTACCGTTTGATGTACAGCTTGAAATTGTGCAATCAATCACTGGTTTTGAAAATGCACATATTTGTCGTCCTGGTTATGCTATTGAGTATGACTTCTTTGATCCGCGCGACTTAAAGCAATCATTAGAAACTAAGTTTATTAATGGTTTATTCTTCGCAGGCCAAATCAATGGTACAACCGGTTACGAAGAAGCCGGCGCGCAAGGTTTAATTGCGGGTATGAACGCCGCATTACAAGTACAAGGTAAAGAGTCTTGGACACCTCGTCGTGATGAAGCATACACAGGTGTACTCATTGACGACCTAGCAACATTAGGTACTAAAGAACCGTACCGTATGTTTACTAGCCGTGCTGAATACCGTTTATTACTTCGTGAAGATAATGCCGACATTCGTTTAACTGAGAAAGGCCGTGAACTTGGCTTAGTTGACGATGCTCGTTGGGCTGCCTTTAACGAAAAAATGGAAATCATCGAAAAAGAAACGCAACGTTTAAAAGAAACATGGATCCACAAAGATCACGTTGCTGTTGATCAAGTAAATGCATTATTAAAAACACCACTGACTCGTGAAGCGAGCCTTGAAGATCTGATCCGCCGTCCTGAAATTCGTTATAACGACTTAATGGCGATCGATGGTTTAGGTTCTGAGTTTGATAACCAAGCTGCACTTGAGCAAGTTGAGATCCATACTAAGTACGCAGGCTATATTGCTCGTCAGCAAGATGAGATCAATAAGCAGCTACGTCATGAACAAACTGTATTACCAAAAGACTTTGATTATTCAACTGTTTCTGGTTTATCAAATGAGGTTATCGCAAAGCTTACTGATAGTCGTCCAGATACAATTGGCCAAGCGTCACGTATTTCAGGTATCACCCCTGCTGCTATTTCGCTATTATTAGTCTATCTGAAAAAGCAAGGCTTACTGCGCAAGACTGCGTAGTTGGTGAGGAATACAGTGTTACAACAACAATTAACTTCGCTGTTAGCGCAAACTGATATTGCGCTAACAGAAAAACAGCAACAACAACTTGTGCAATATGTTGAATTATTAGACAAGTGGAACAAAGCGTATAACTTAACCTCTGTTCGTTTACCTGAAGAAATGATGGTTAAACATATTATGGATAGCTTAGTTGTTGCACCACACCTTAAAGGCAAACATTACATTGATGTAGGTACGGGTCCTGGTTTACCGGGTATCGTATTAGCCATCGCTTTACCTGATACACAATTTGTATTGTTAGATAGTTTAGGTAAACGCGTGCGCTTTTTGATGCAGGTAAAACATGCACTTGGTCTTGAAAATGTAACCCCAGTGCAGTCTAGAGTTGAAGAATATCAACCAAGTGTTAAATTAGATGGTGTATTAAGTCGTGCATTCGCCTCTTTACAAGATATGGTTGACTGGTGTGCGCACTTGATTGATCATTCAGGTAAATTTATCGCCTTAAAAGGCGTATTTCCGAGCGAAGAACTAGACTCATTACCTAAAGGTATTAAGTTTGATGAAAAAATCAGCTTGGAAGTACCTGAGTTAGATGCGCAAAGACATCTAATCATTCTATCTAAAGACTAGGGATCAGAGCACTGTGGCAAAAGTCATCGCATTAGCAAACCAAAAAGGTGGTGTTGGTAAAACAACCACCGCTGTGAATCTCGCGGCATCGATGGCCGCGACGAAGCGTAAAGTGTTATTAATCGATCTTGATCCGCAAGGAAACGCTACCATGGGTAGTGGTGTCGATAAATACGGTGATGTTGCGACTATTTACGATTTATTGATTGAAGAAACACCAATCGATGAAGTGATCAATAAAGAAACCTCAGGTGAGTATCACTTAATTGCTGCTAATGGCGATGTGACTGCCGCTGAAGTTAAACTAATGGAATTGTTTGCTCGTGAAGTGCGTTTACGTAATGCGCTTGAACAAATTCAAGACCAATACGATTTCATTTTTATCGACTGCCCGCCTTCACTTAACATGCTTACTGTTAATGCAATGGCTGCCGCAGATTCGATTTTAGTTCCGATGCAATGTGAGTATTATGCCCTTGAAGGTTTAACGGCATTAATGGATACCATTACGCAGCTATCTAAGCTAGTAAACCCAGCGTTAACAATTGAAGGGATTTTGCGCACCATGTATGATCCGCGCAATCGCCTTGCAAATGATGTATCAGAACAACTCAAACAACATTTTGGCGATAAAGTATATCGTACCGTTATCCCACGTAATGTCCGTTTAGCAGAAGCGCCGAGTTTTGGTGCCCCTGCCATGTATTATGATCGTGCATCAAGTGGTGCTAAAGCTTACTTAGCCCTAGCCGGCGAAATGTTACGTAGAAAAGAGAAAACATCTTCAGCAGTAGCCTAACTTCGAGGTAAAAAAATAACATGTCTGCTAAAAAACGCGGTTTAGGCCGAGGACTCGACGCTTTATTAAGTTCATCAAAACCTGCCCCAAGTGCAAATAATCAGCAACAAGCGACAGCAACACCAGAGCAAGTCTCTGAAGTTGTTGCAGAGCAAAGCAAAGGTGAGCTGCAAAAATTAGCGATTGAGTTTTTACAATCGGGTAAATATCAACCGCGTAAAGACATGTCTGAAGAAGCGCTAGAAGAGTTAGCCAGCTCAATTCGTGCTCAAGGCATCATTCAGCCAATTGTTGTGCGCCAAATTGGTGCAGACAAATATGAAATTATTGCTGGTGAACGTCGTTGGCGTGCTGCTCAACTTGCAAAATTAGATGCTGTTCCATGTATCATCAAAGATGTACCAGATGAAGCAGCCGTTGCAATCGCATTGATTGAAAATATCCAACGTGAAGACCTAAACGCGATGGAAGAAGCGATTGCATTGAATCGTTTACTTAACGAATTTGAACTCACTCATCAACAAGTCGCCGAAGCTGTTGGTAAATCGCGTACGACTGTGACTAATTTACTACGTCTAAATAATCTTAACGAAGATGTTAAAATCTTGTTAGAGCATGGCGACATCGAAATGGGTCATGCACGTTGTTTATTGGCACTTGAAGGCGAAGCGCAGTCAGATGCTGCTAGATTAGCGGTTGCTAAAGCGTTGACTGTTCGTGAAACTGAGAAATTAGTTCGCTCTATCTTAGAACCAGCCCCGAAAAAAGAAGTGCAAGAAAAAGATCCGGATGTCAAACAGTTAGAACAAAAACTTGCTGAAAATTTAGGCGCCAAAGTAGAAATAAACTACAATAAAAAAGGCAAAGGCAAACTGGTTATCTCTTATACAACTCTTGATGAGTTGGATGGCATTTTAAGCCGTATAAATTAAGACTATTCCCGTCATTAATTAATAACATGTCCAAAAAGAGACATTTGTGGTGTTTTTGCACTACAAAGGGTCGACTCAAGTTGCAAAACTGGTAGGAATCAGTATAATTTCGCCAGTTTTCATACCCTGACAATTTAACGTTCTAAAGGTTAACAAAACGTGACTAATAGGTTAGCAAGGCCGTATAGGCTTGCCGCATTTAAATTAATTTGTCTTCAGGGTATCGTAGCATTAATCGCTGCAGTAATTGTTTTTATAGGTTGGGGAGTCAATGCCGGCCAGTCAGCGCTTGCTGGCGGAGCTGTTGCACTACTCCCTAATTTTGTATTTGCTGTCTATGCATTCCGTTATATGGGTGCAAGTCGAGTAAATCAAGTGTATGCCTCGCTAAAGCGCGGCAACGGATTAAAATTTATGCTAACAATCGTTTTGTTTGCACTGATACTGAAGTCTTACACGGTCGTTTTATTACCGTTTTTCTGTGTTTATGTATTGGTGTTATTTAGCGGATTGTTTGCGCCCGTTTTTTTTAATCATTAACTTTTGGGATATAACATGGCTGCAGAAGAAGTAACTCTATCAAGCCATATTCAGCACCACTTAACTAACGCTAAGATGTGCTCGACCGACGCTGGTCTTGCCTTCAACAAAGCGTGTGCAGACAGTGGTTTCTGGACATGGAATATAGATACCCTCGCATGGTCAATCGGTCTAGGTCTTGTATTTTTATGGATCTTCCGTAGTGCCGCTAAGAAAGCAAATACCGGTGTACCTGGTAAATTTCAGTGCTTCATTGAAATGATCGTTGAGTTCGTTGGCGACAACGTACGTGACACATACCACGGTAAAAGCGCATTAATCGCTCCATTAGCTCTAACGATTTTCGTTTGGGTGTTCTTAATGAACTTAATGGACTTGATTCCGGTTGATTTCCTACCTGCATTCGCTGGCTTCGTTGGCGAGCAAGCATTTGGTATGGATTCTCACGATGTTTACATGAAGATTGTACCTACAACAGACATCAACATGACTGCTGCACTTGCTATTGGTGTATTCATTCTGATGATCGGTTACGCAATCAAAATCAAAGGGATTGGCGGATTCTTAGCTGAATTAACGCTTCACCCGTTTAGCTCTAATAACAAGCTAGCAATGGTGTTCTTAATCCCATGTAACTTATTACTAGAAACAATCGCTTTAGTTGCTAAGCCGTTCTCGTTAGCACTGCGTTTATTCGGTAACTTATATGCTGGTGAGTTGATTTTCATCTTGATCGGCGCAGTTGGTTTAATGCAACTACCGTTGCACTTTATTTGGGCTGTATTCCACATCTTAGTAATCGTACTGCAAGCATTCGTATTCATGATGCTTACAATCGTATACCTAAGCATGGCAAGCTCAGATAATCACTAATTTTTTACACTTTTAAAATTTAATTTTAATTTACAATTGAAACTTTGGAGAAAAAAATGGAACTAGTATTAGGTCTTAAGTATATCGCTGTTGCTCTACTTATCGGCTTCGGTGCAATCGGTACTGCAATCGGCTTCGGTAACATGGGTGGTAAATTCCTAGAAGCTTGTGCTCGTCAACCTGAACTTGCACCTTCATTACAAGTTAAGATGTTCATCCTTGCTGGTCTAATCGATGCCGTAGCTATGATCGGTGTTGGTATCGCAATGGTATTGTTGTTCGTACTTTAATATTATTTTTTGAACAGCTTACTATTTTAAGGAGGAGCGGTCGTGAACTTAACAGCCACTCTTATCGGTGAATTAATTGCATTTACGGTTTTCGTACTTTTCTGTATGAAATACGTATGGCCACCACTAAATGGTGCAATTGAAGCTCGCCAGAAGAAAATCGAAGATGGTTTAGCTGCCTCTGATAGAGCCGAAAAAGACTTAGAACTTGCGCAAAAGAAAGCTGCTGAGCAGCTTAAAGAGGCAAAAGCTCAAGCGGCTGATATCATTGAACAAGCTAAAAAGCGTGCCACGCTAATCGTTGACGAAGAAACTGTTCGTGGTCAACAAGAGCGTGAAAAAATTATTGCTCAAGGGCACTCTGAAATCGAAGCAGAGCGTAACCGTGTAACAGAAGAACTACGTAAACAAGTAGCGACGCTGGCAGTGGTTGGTGCTGAGAAGATTTTAGAGCGCGAAATCAATCAAGCCGCACACAGTGACATCGTTGAAAAACTTGTCGCTGAGCTGTAATTAGGAGGGTATGAGCATGTCTGAATTGGCTACTATCGCTCGCCCATACGCTAAAGCGGCTTTTGAACTTGCCGTTGAAAAAGGCACTGTTGAAAGTTGGAACGACATGTTGTTCTTTGCTGGCCACGTTGCCAGCAACGAGCAAGCCGCTGCCGCGCTAGCTGGATTGCCTACTGCTACTGAACAAGCAGATCTGTTTATCAAGATCTGTGCAGAGCAGCTCAACGAACAAGGTCAGAACCTAATCAAGGTGATGGCTGAAAATGGACGTTTAGTTGCACTGCCTGCTGTTGCTGAGTTATTCGCTGAATTTAAAGCGGACTACGACAAAGAAATCGACGTTGACGTGATTTCTGCAACACCGCTTGCTGCTGAGCAGCAAGCAACATTGGTAGCGGCACTTGAAAAACGTTTCGCACGCAAAGTTAAGCTGAATTGTAGTGAAGATACTACAGTTGTTGGCGGTCTTATCATTAAGGCGGGTGACACTGTAATCGACGGCTCAGTACGTGGCAAATTAGCCCGCTTAGCTACATCACTACAATCGTAATTGGGAAAAAGAGCATGCAACTTAATTCCACTGAAATTTCAGATCTGATCAAACAACGTATTGAGCAGTTCGAAGTTGTAAGTGAAGCTCGTAACGAAGGTACTATCGTATCTGTTACTGACGGTATCATCCGCATCCACGGTCTTGCTGACTGTATGCAAGGTGAGATGATCGAGCTTCCTGGCAACCGTTATGCTATCGCACTAAACCTTGAGCGTGACTCAGTAGGTGCTGTAGTAATGGGTCCTTACGCTGACCTTAAAGAAGGCGTAAAAGTTAAATCAACTGGTCGTATCCTAGAGGTTCCTGTTGGTCGTGGTCTACTTGGTCGTGTTGTTAACACACTAGGTGCACCTATCGACGGTAAAGGCGCTTTAGATAACGACGGTTTTGAACCTGTTGAGAAAATCGCACCAGGCGTTATCGAACGTCAATCAGTAGATGAGCCAGTACAAACTGGTTATAAATCTATCGATGCGATGATCCCAGTAGGTCGTGGTCAACGTGAGCTTGTGATCGGTGACCGCCAAACTGGTAAAACTGCATTAGCAATCGATGCTATCATCAACCAAAAAGGTACAGGCGTTAAGTGTGTGTACGTTGCAGTTGGTCAAAAAGCATCTACTATCGCTAACGTAGTACGTAAATTAGAAGAGCACGGTGCATTAGAAAACACGATTGTTGTTGTTGCATCTGCTTCTGAATCTGCGGCACTTCAGTACCTAGCACCATTCTCTGGTTGTACTATGGGTGAATACTTCCGTGACCGTGGTGAAGACGCGCTAATCGTATATGATGATTTATCTAAGCAAGCTGTTGCTTACCGTCAAATCTCATTACTACTTAAGCGTCCACCAGGCCGTGAAGCATACCCTGGTGACGTATTCTACCTTCACTCACGTCTTCTAGAGCGTGCATCACGTGTAAACGCTGATTACGTTGAGAAGTTCACTAATGGTGAAGTGAAAGGTAAAACAGGTTCATTGACGGCATTGCCAATCATTGAAACTCAAGGCGGCGACGTTTCTGCGTTCGTACCGACAAACGTTATCTCTATCACCGATGGTCAGATCTTCTTAGAAACTGACTTATTCAACTCAGGTATCCGTCCAGCTGTTAACGCTGGTATCTCGGTATCTCGTGTTGGTGGTGCAGCGCAAACTAAAATCGTTAAGAAACTAGGTGGTGGTATCCGTCTAGCGTTAGCTCAGTACCGTGAATTAGCTGCGTTCTCGCAGTTCGCGTCTGACCTTGACGATGCAACACGTGCTCAATTAGAGCATGGTGAGCGCGTAACAGAGCTAATGAAGCAGAAACAGTACGCACCAATGTCTGTTGCTGAAATGTCTCTGTCGCTATTTGCTGCTGAAAAAGGCTACCTAAAAGACATCGAAATCGCGAAAATCATGGATTTCGAAGCTGGCCTAATTTCTTATGCAAACAGCACATACGCAGAGCTAATGGCTCAAATCAATGAAACTGGTAACTACAACGCTGAGATTGAAGCTCAACTTAAAGAACTTCTAGAGAAGTTCAAGTCGACGCAAACTTGGTAATTTAGTTATGAATGGTGAGCTTTAGGCAACTAAAGCCCACCTGATTCGGAGAGAGAGTCATGGCCAGCGGAAAAGAGATTAAAAGCAAGATCGGGAGTATCAAGAATACTCAAAAGATCACCAGCGCAATGGAAATGGTTGCTGCGTCTAAAATGAAAAAAGCGCAGGAACGTGTGGCGTCAAGCCGTCCATACGCTGAAAACTTACGCCAAGTGATTGGTCGTGTTGCTCAAGCAAATCTTGATTTTACTCACCCTTTCTTAGAAGAGCGTGAAGTAAAACGAGTTGGTTATATTGTTATCTCTACTGACCGTGGTCTATGTGGTGGCTTGAACTCAAACGAGTTCAAAAAAGTTGCCCTAGATGTTAAAGCGTGGAAAGAAAAAGGCGTTGAAGCTGAATTTACTACTTTAGGTAGCAAAGCAGCTGGCTTTTTCCAACGTTTTGGCGGTAAGTTAGTCGCTAAAAAAGCGAACTTAGGAGATACACCTTCACTACAAGACGTTATTGGTCCTGTAAAGACAATGCTAGATGCATACTCTGAAGGTAAAATTGACCGCTTATACGTAGTATTTAACAAGTTCGTTAATACTATGAAGCAAGAGCCAACAATCGATCAGTTACTCCCTTTGCCAAAAGCTGAAGAAGAAGTATCTCAACATTCTTGGGATTACTTATATGAGCCAAACCCAGAAGCGATTTTAGAAGCTCTGTTAGTACGCTTTATTGAGTCTCAAGTATACCAAGGTGTAGTTGAGAACGCTGCCTCTGAACAGGCTGCCCGTATGGTTGCAATGAAAGCTGCAACTGATAACGCTGGCGACCTTATGGATGAGTTACAGCTTGTTTATAACAAGGCTCGTCAAGCTGCAATCACACAAGAAATTAGTGAGATTGTTGGCGGTTCGGCAGCAGTTTAACGCTTCGGCAAAGTTTAATGAGAGGAATAGACATGAGTTTAGGTAAGGTCGTCCAAATTATCGGCGCCGTTGTGGATATCGAATTTCCACAAGACAACGTGCCAGCCGTATATGACGCACTAAAAGTAACAGATGGCGACTTAGCTGGTTTAACTTTAGAAGTTCAACAACAGCTAGGTGGCGGTGTGGTACGTGGTATCGCACTTGGTACTACTGACGGTTTACGTCGTGGTACTGCAGTAGAAGGTACAGGTCAGCCAATCCACGTTCCAGTAGGTACGAAGACACTAGGTCGTATCATGGACGTATTAGGTAACCCTATTGATGAAGCTGGTCCAATTGGTGAAGAAGAGCGTATGTCTATTCACCGTGCAGCACCTTCTTATGAAGAACAATCAAGTTCAGTAGAACTTTTAGAGACTGGTATCAAGGTAATCGACCTTGTATGTCCATTCGCTAAAGGTGGTAAAGTTGGTCTATTCGGTGGTGCCGGTGTTGGTAAAACCGTAAACATGATGGAACTTATCCGTAACATCGCAATCGAGCACAGCGGTTACTCAGTATTCGCAGGTGTTGGTGAGCGTACTCGTGAGGGTAATGACTTCTACCATGAGATGAACGACTCAAACGTACTAGATAAAGTATCTCTAGTATACGGTCAAATGAATGAGCCACCGGGTAACCGTTTACGCGTAGCGTTAACTGGTCTTACTATGGCTGAGAAGTTCCGTGACGAAGGTCGTGACGTACTTTTCTTCGTTGATAACATCTACCGTTATACTCTAGCGGGTACAGAGGTATCAGCACTTCTAGGTCGTATGCCTTCAGCAGTAGGTTACCAACCAACTCTTGCTGAAGAAATGGGTGTACTTCAAGAGCGTATCGCATCTACTAAGACGGGTTCAATCACTTCAATCCAAGCGGTATACGTACCTGCGGATGACTTAACTGACCCATCTCCAGCAACAACGTTTGCTCACTTAGATGCAACAGTAGTACTTTCTCGTGATATCGCTTCACTTGGTATCTACCCTGCGGTAGACCCACTTGATTCATCTTCACGTCAACTTGACCCACTAGTAATCGGTCAAGAGCACTACGATACTGCGCGTGGCGTTCAAACAGTTCTTCAACGTTATAAAGAACTTAAAGACATCATCGCAATCCTAGGTATGGACGAGCTTTCTGACGAAGATAAGCAAGTTGTATCTCGTGCACGTAAAATCCAGCGTTTCCTATCTCAGCCGTTCTTCGTTGCTGAAGTATTCACAGGCGCGCCTGGTAAATACGTGTCACTTAAAGACACAATTGCTGGCTTCAAAGGTATCTTAAACGGTGAGTTTGATGATATGCCAGAGCAAGCGTTCTACATGGTTGGCTCTATTGAAGAAGCTCAAGAAAAAGCCAAAAGCATGTAATTAGGAGGGTAGTATGGCGGCTATGACTGTACATCTTGACGTAGTAAGCGCAGAAGAGAGCTTGTTCTCTGGTCTGGTTGAATCGATTCAAGTGAGTGGTAGTGAAGGTGACCTTGGTGTTAACTATGGTCACGCTCCATTATTAACTGCCCTAAAACCTGGTATGGTACGTTTAGTTAAGCAATTTGGTCACGAAGACGTGATGTATATTGCTGGCGGCACGCTAGAAGTTCAACCTGATCGCATCACGATTCTTGCAGATACTGCAGTACGTGGTGAAGACCTAGACGAGCAAGCGGCTGAAAAAGCTAAACGTGATGCTGAAGAGCAAATGGCGAATACGTCAACTGCTGAGTTAGATTATCAACAAGCTGCAGTACAGCTTGCTGAAGCAATCGCTCAACTTCGCGTAATTCAACAATTACGTAAAAAGTAAGCCTACTCGGTTTTCGAAAAGCCCACTTAACGTGGGCTTTTTTGTGTCTAAAATTCACTGTTTTATACCCTATTCTGATCATTGTACTTATAACCTGCACTTTTCCCCGCTACAATGTGTTAATTGATAATGAGCTAAGCTTTTATACAAGGTTCTTTCCTTCAAGCTAGGATTGAGTATTTGCACATGATGTGACTTGCGCAACTTTGCATGTTTATAGCTAAATTCATTACGTCCCACTAAAACAAAGAAAGAAGGATATTGTTTTAATGTCTCTGACTACCGTTATTCTCGCTGCGGGTAAAGGCACCCGTATGCGCTCTGCTCTACCTAAGGTATTACACAAAGTTGCTGGCAAACCTATGGTTCAGCACGTTATTGATAATGCCACTGCCCTTGGCGCTCGTGAAACAAATCTTGTTTACGGTCATGGCCGTGAGCAGCTTCAAGAAGCCCTATCGCACAACCAAGTAAACTGGGTATTACAAGAAGAACAACTCGGTACAGGTCATGCTGTCGCTGTTGCTAAAGAACACATTGCCGATGATGACACCGTATTAATTCTCTATGGTGATGTGCCACTAACAAAACGCGCAACCTTAGAAAAGCTTCTTGCTGCGACTCCAGAAAAAGGCTTAGCAGTATTAACGGTTACCTTAGATGACCCATCAGGTTATGGCCGAATGATCCGTGAAAATGGCAAGCTAGTAGGTATTATCGAACAAAAAGATGCTTCACCTGAGCAACTTGCGATTAAAGAAATCAATACCGGTATTATGGCTGCTAATGGTGCGCTACTTAAACGCTGGTTAGGTAACCTATCTAATAATAACGCCCAAGGTGAATATTACTTAACAGATATTGTGGCGATGGCACACAGTGAAGGTGTTGAAATTACTTCTGCACAGCCTGAGCATCCGATGGAAGTTGAAGGTGCTAATAATCGCGTACAACTTTCAGCGCTTGAACGTGCATATCAAGCATGGCAAGCAGAAGAGCTAATGCTAAACGGCGCAACACTTGCTGATCCTGCTCGTATTGATGTACGTGGTGAAGTAACGACTGGCGAAGACGTACTGATCGACGTTAATGTTATTTTCGAAGGTAAAGTAACGCTTGGTAATAACGTACAAATTGGCCCAAATTGCGTACTTAAAGATTGTACTATCGGCGATAACGTTGTTATTAAAGCTAACTCACTAGTTGAAGAAGCCAGTGTTGCTGCTAAATGTACTTTAGGTCCTTATGCCCGCCTTCGCCCTGGTGCGATTATGGAAGAAGACTCACACATTGGTAACTTCGTTGAGATGAAAAAGACTCGCTTAGGCAAAGGCTCAAAAGCAAACCACCTAACCTACTTAGGCGACACTGAAGTTGGCGAAAAAGTTAATATTGGCGCAGGTACTATTACTTGTAACTATGATGGCGTAAATAAATCAAAAACCATTATTGGAGATAACGCCTTTATCGGTTCTAACTCATCACTGGTGGCCCCTGTTAATATTGGCTCAATGGCAACGATTGGCGCAGGCTCTGTTATCACTAATACTGTTGAAGATGAGCAGCTTGCAGTCGCTCGTGGTAAACAACGTAACCTTACTGGTTGGAAGCGCCCAACTAAAAAGTAATGAGCTACCCTACTAATTTATAAATAAAAAGCGAGTTTATACTCGCTTTTTTTATGACTAAATTTTGTTCTCATAAAAGTGCCATATAGTTGTAATGCCTGCGTGTTGTAATTGCCTCAATACAACTCCAAGGAAAAATAATAATGTTAAAAAGATCAATTATTGCGCTATCACTTTTAACCATTCTTTCTGGCTGCTCATTAGACGGTGACGACGGCAAAGACGGCCTACAAGGTGAACAAGGTCCTGCAGGTCAAAATGGTACTAATGGAACTGATGGGGTAAATGGCACCGATGGTGCAAACGGAACTGACGGAGCAAACGGTACAGATGCAAACGCTGCTTTAACTATAAATCTTATCGGCCGTGCAGTGCTGAACGCAGAAAGCCCTGAAGGTGCTGCGGAAATTGTTGCTTACCAAGCATCTAAACAACGAATATTTGCTATCAATAGTTCCGGTGATTCTGCGGTCGTTAATATCATGAAAGCCGATAGCTTTGATCGTGAAGTTTTAGTTAAAGATAACGAAGGGGTAATAAACGGCACTAATTTAAGCTCAGAGATTACCCTTGCACTTAATGAGCACAGTGTGGGCGATGCAAACAGTATCGCTATTGATGCTAATAATGAACTTTTAGCAGTCGCTATGGCTGCAAGTAATACCGGTGATGCCGGTTTAATCGCATTTTATGATATTAGTGGCGACGAGCCTCAGTTTATTAAAAATGTTACTGTAGGCGCCCTGCCCGACATGGTTACTTTTAGCCATGATGGCAATAAAGTATTGGTTGCAAATGAAGGCGAACCCAATGGTGATTACAGTATTGACCCTGAAGGCTCTATCAGCATTATTAATATTAATGATGGTGTAATTGCAGATACTGCTATTAGCCTTACTTTTTCAGCTTATAACGACAAACAAGCAGAGCTTGAAGAACTTGGGATTGTATTTGCTAACCCGACAGGTCGAACAATCAACGGTAACTTGATTAATACAACCGTAGCTATGGATTTAGAACCTGAATACATCAGCGTTTCGAAAGACAATAAGTTTGCCTACGTGTCACTACAAGAAAATAACGCCCTTGCTATCGTCAATCTTGAAGATAATAGCCTAGAGCTTAAAGGCTTAGGATTTAAGGATTGGTCTAATTTACTTTTTGATGCATCAGATAAAGACGGTGGCGTTAACTTTAAATCGTACCCTGGTCTCTATGGCATGTATCAACCAGATACTATTTCAAGCTTTACCTGGAAAGGTGCTAACTTTATTGTCACAGCGAACGAAGGTGATGCACGAGAATACTTCTTTGATACAACCGACGAAGCTGATTGTTTAGCAAAAGGTGGTCTAGATTACGATGAAGATGATGGTTGTTTATCATATATAGATGAAACCAGAGCTAAAGACTTAACACTGGCAAGCAATTTTGATTACCTGAACAATGACAACAGTGATATTGGCCGTTTAAAAGTGACCACTGTTAAAGGTGATGAAGATAATAATGGCGAATATGAATCACTCTATGCATATGGTGCCCGATCTTTTACCATTTGGGATAGTAACGGCATGGTGGTTTTTGACTCGGGCGATCAAATCTCACGTATTACTGCATCAGTTCACGGAGCAGCATTCAATAATAACGAAGATGAAAATGACGGTGATAGTCGCTCTGATGACAAAGGTGCAGAACCAGAAGCGTTAGCACTGGGTACGATTGGCGAACGTACATTTGCATTTATCGGGTTAGAGCGTATGGGTGGCATTATGGTGTTTGATATTACTAATCCATACAATGTGACATTCCAGGATTACTTTTTTAATCGTGGCCTAGAAGCTGATGCAGATATAACAGGTGATCTTGCTCCTGAAGGTATGGCATTTATACCTGCAGAACAAAGTGCAACGAATGAAGCATTGCTAGTTGTTGGTAATGAAATTTCGGGTTCAATCGCTGTTTGGGAAATTTCTACTAACTAATCCGCCTTATAAAAATAAAAAGCGACATAGCTAATTTAAAGTATGTCGCTTTTTCTATGCCATTTTATTCTCACAAAAATGACTGCTTTTTGAGCTAAAACCCCTCTGCAGCCCTTTATTTGTATGGTTATTGTACTAATTTGAAAATAATCAAAAAAACCTTCAAAAAGTGCTTGCGTTAATTCTTCGCATCCCTATAATGCGCATCCACTGACACGGCGGGCAGCAATGAAAAGCGCTGAACAAGGTGACAGAGAGTTAAGTAAAACTTCGGTTTAAAACGGTCTAAAAAGAAAGTTTAAAATTAAGTGTTGACTCGAAAAATTAAGGATGTATTATACGCATCCCTAGCGACAACGTCGCAACGTTCTTTAACAATATAAAGCAATCATCTGTGTGGGCACTCGTGCAGATTGAGTTCTAACAGCGAAGCTTAGTTTACTAAGTAACGCAAACAAATTTAGAGTCTCAATTGAACTGAGTGACCAACGGAAACAAGTTTACTTGTTTCAGCACAGTCAATTCGATATCGA
>NZ_LRUE01000005.1 GCF_001550135.1 Pseudoalteromonas shioyasakiensis | reverse complement strand
CTAATGCTGATCAGTTAAGAAGTTGATCAGTTGACCGATCAGAATGATCATGCACAATCCGTAGTTAGGCAACTAACTACGGATTTTTTTGTGAATATAGAACAAGCTCTTCATTCTGCTTTCGAAGAAAGCACTCGTTATCACACGTTTGAAAAATTATCTGAAATTTTATCTTCTGACCTGATTGAACAAGGCTTTCAACAAGCTGGAGTAGCCACAGTTAGAAAGCGCAGGTTGCCTTTAGAAGCTGTGCTTTGGTCTGTTATTGGCATGGCATTATTTCGTAAAGAATCTGTCTGGAATATTGCGAATAAACTAGACATTATGCTGCCTGGCAAAAATCAGTTAGTCGCCCCGAGTGCCATGGTTCAAGCTCGCCAGCGATTAGGTGATGACCCCGTTAAGCAAGTCTTTAATAAAGCTGCTGATAATATGTACCATACAGAAGAGTTTGACACGTGGGCTGGGTTAAATTTATTAGCGGTTGATGGTGTTGTTTGGCGTACGGCCGATTCAGATGAGAATCGTGAAGCATTCTCATCGGCTAGCAACCAATATGGTGATACAGGATTCCCACAAATTCGCATGGTTTGTCATATGGAACTCACCAGCCACCAACTGATAAGCAGTGAGTTTGATAACTATAAGACGAATGAAATGAAGCTTGCTGAACGACTGATTGAGCGTACACCTAACCACTCGTTGACCATGTTTGATAAAGGGTACTATTCACTGGGCTTGTTAAATCGATGGCACAGCACTGGAGAAGAAAGGCATTGGCTAATACCTGCAAGACCTGATTTACAATACGAAGTCGTTTCTAAGGTTGGTAACAATGACCTGATAATTGAGCTCAAAACCACTAAGCATGCGCAAAAGAATTTCCCCGATGTTCCCGAAGTTATTAAAGCAAGACTGGTTAGTAAAACCATAAAAGGTAAAAATTACCGAATATTAACCTCGATGGTAGATAGACTTCGTTTTCCAAGTAGCGAAATAGTTGATTTATACAGCCATCGCTGGGAAATAGAATTAGGGTATCGAGAAATAAAGCAAACAATGCTAGATAGCACATACCACCTTCGGAGTAAGCGCCCTGATATGGTTAGACAGGAGCTATGGGGGATCCTCCTCGCATACAATTTAATTCGAAGGTTGATGACCCTAGCAGCAAAAGCTGAAGGAATATGGCCTAACCAACTCAGTTTCTCAAGCTGCTCGATGGCAGTTATTCAATACTTTTCATCAATATCAATTATGAGCCCCGGTAATATTCCAATTCACTGGGAGCATCTGTTAGGTACGCTGAGACTATTTAAACTGCCACCTAGAAGAGAAGATAGGCGATACCCAAGAGCGATAAAGCCTAAGCCATCAAAGTACCCACATAAAAAAAGAAATGCCAGTCAGCTTAACTGACTGGCATTGGGCTAATAAGCCCCTTTTTTATAACAATCCGATTAAGTTTGCGGGTTAAACCCCGAGTGGCGGTAGAACAAGAATATCTGTTTTAAGTAGCTTCATGACTTTTTCGGCAGTATTACCAATTAAATGACCTTTAATACCTGTATTACCCACCGACCCCATAATCACTAAGTCTGCATTTAATTTAGCTGCAACACTTGGGATCACTTGCTCAACGACACCGGCTTTGATTTTAAGCTTGTCTTTTAAGTCGTGGGCTTCGATTAAGGTACGCTGTGCTACGGGTAGCTTTTCAAAGGCGTTAATCACTTGCTCATCTGAAAATACAATGCCTAAATCACGTAAAAACGGCGATACATGTACGGTATAACAAGCGTAAAACTCGCTGTCGTAGTCTTTAGCATAGGCTAAGCCTGCTTTGATAATTGCTTCGTTTAAACAGTATTTAGTCGCCTTTTCGCTGCCTAAATCAAGGGCTGCCAGTACATTGGTATTGTTACGCCACTTGTTATCGGCGGCCAAATAAAGCGGTAGTGGACTAAAGCGAATAAGCTGCCAGTCTAGCTCTGTAAATTGCGTTTCTTCGTCGATGTGGCGAGTTTTAATCACCATTTCATAGTCTGACGTATCAAGCTCATTGGCTAGCCACTGTACTGGGCTTTCATGCCACAGGGTTTGCAAAGTATAGCTACCATCATCTAAATGCTCACTGATAAGTGGAGCAAGTGCTGCACGGACTTTAGCGAGCTCTTTGTCTTGAATAGCGAGCGCTTCATCAGGTGGAATAGAGAATAAAATGTTATTGGTGTCTTCGTAGCTAAAAGCAACAATATCAATATGCTTCACGCCTTTGGCTTTTTGCTTTGCATGTAATATAGACGTTTTAGCATCGGCTGTAGAGTCGATGATCACCAGTATTTTTTTATTCATTTTTGGCTACTCTGTTGTGTGTCGGGTATCACTGCTTGGGCATTCACCCAATAATGAAACTTCACCTGTTGCGGTTTCTTGTTCCAGTTTTACCTTAAAGCCCCATAGCCTGTAAAGGTGTTTTAACACTTCATCTTTTGATTTAGCTAACGGAATATTGTTATGCGGTACATAACGCAGAGTAAGTGAACGATCTCCTCTAATATCAACATTATAGACTTGAATATTTGGTTCGTGATTACTTAGATTGTATTGTGCCGATAAGGTTTCACGAACCTGGTGATAGCCCATTTCATCATGGATGGCACCGACATTGAGGGTCGGCTCTTTTTCATGATCAATAATGGTAAACAACTTAAAATCACGAATAATTTTTGGCGATAAAAACTGGCTAATAAAGCTCTCGTCTTTAAAGTTTTGCATTGCAAAATGCAGGGTATCTAACCAATCGCTGCCGGCATACTCCGGAAACCATTTTTTGTCTTCTTCTGTTGGGTTTTCACAAATACGGCGAATATCAACCATCATGTTAAAGCCAAGAGCATAGGGGTTGATCCCTGAATAATAATTGCTGTTGTAGGGCGGTTGATACACCACATTGGTGTGACTTTGTAAAAACTCGAGCATAAAGGCATCGGTGAGCTTACCTTCATCGTACAGGTGGTTCAAAATGGTGTAATGCCAAAACGTAGCCCAGCCCTCATTCATCACTTGAGTTTGTTTTTGTGGGTAAAAATATTGCGAAATTTTACGCACAATTCGAATTATTTCTCGTTGCCATGACTCTAGCAGCGGCGCATTTTTTTCGATGAAGTACAAAATGTTTTCTTGTGGCTCCTCTGGAAAACGGCGCTCACGCTTTTTCGACTCTTGCTGCGAAGTAGGGATTGTGCGCCACAACTCGTTGACTTGTGATTGTAAGTAGTCTTCACGTTCTTGTTGGCGTTTTTGTTCTTCAAAAAGTGAAATACGTTGCGGGCGTTTGTAGCGGTCAACACCATAATTCATTAACGCATGGCATGAATCAATCAGGTTTTCGACCTCGGTAATACCGTATTTCTCTTCGCACTTGGCAATGTAATTTTTGGCAAATAATAAGTAATCGATAATTGAGCTGGCATCAGTCCAGGTTTTAAATAAGTAATTGCCTTTAAAAAATGAGTTGTGACCATAGCAGGCGTGGGCCATTACCAAGGCTTGCATTGGCAGTGTGTTTTCTTCCATTAAATAAGCAATACACGGGTCTGAGTTAATAACAATTTCATAAGCGAGGCCCATTTGCCCTCGCTTATAGTTTTGCTCTGTTTGAATGAATTTTTTACCATACGACCAGTGGCTGTAGCCAATTGGCATTCCCACACTCGAATAGGCATCCATCATTTGTTCAGCAGTGATCACCTCTATTTGATTCGGGTAGGTATCGAGTTTATAAATTTTCGCTACCCGTTCAATTTCAGTTTGATACTCTGCTAATAGATCAAATGTCCAATCAGGACCGTCGCTAATACGTTTATCGGCCATACTTTACCTCACTGGCAAGGCTATGCGGCGCCTTGCTGCTGACGATTCTTTTTAAATAATTCACGGAAAATAGGGTAAATGTCCTCAACGCCACGAATGTGTTGCATGGCAAAATTGTCGTGGGTTTGCACTATTGATTGATACTCTCGCCATAAACTTTGATGAGCACGGGCAGTAATTTCGATATAGGCGTAATAGCGCACCGCCTTTAACAGTTTATTACGTAAAATTTCGCCACAGTTTGGCGAATCATCAGCCCAGTTATCGCCATCAGAGGCTTGCGCTGCGTAAATATTCCACTCTTCTGGGTTATAGCGCTCGGCGATGATTTCGTTCATCAGTTTTAATGCACTTGATACTATGGTGCCACCCGTTTCTTGAGAATAGAAAAACTCTTGCTCATCGACTTCTTTCGCTTGGGTATGATGGCGAATATAAACAACCTCTATATTTTTGTAGCTACGAGTTAAAAATTGATAAAGCAGAATATAAAAGCGTTTTGCCATGTCTTTCGTTGCTTGATCCATCGAGCCAGACACATCCATTAAACAAAACATCACAGCTTTGCTTGTTGGGTGTGGTTGCTTTTCATAATTACGAAAACGTAAGTCGTAATTATCAATAAATGGCACTGCTTTAATGCGGTTTTGCAGCTTCTCAATTTGTCGTTCAAGTAAAGCAATTGCCGCCTTGTCTGGCTGCTCTTCAGCTTGTAGCAGAGCGAGCTGACCCTCAAGCTCTGCAAGGTGACGTTTTTTGCCTGCAGTCATCGCCACTCTTCGAGCAAGCGAGCCTTGTAGTGAGCGAACAATATCAATATTGCTTGGCATGCCGTCGTTACAAAAACCAGCGCGATGGGTTTTCATCTGCACCAGTTTATCGAGCTGGTTTTGCTGCAGGTTAGGCAGTTCAAGATCTTCGAACAGTAAATCTAAGTATTCATCTTTTGAAATAGAAAATACAAAGTCGTCTTGTCCTTCACCAGAGTCACTGGCTTCACCTTCGCCGCTACCACCACCTTGACCGCCTCCTTGCGGGCGCTTGATTTTATCGCCCGTAGAGAATTGGTCATTGCCTGGGTGGATCTGTTCACGGTCGCCACCACGTCCTTGATGAAAAATAGGCTCACTGATATCACGCTGCGGAATAGAGATACTCTCGCCGCTGGTGGTATCGGTTACGCTGCGCTTATTAATGGCATCAGATACCGCTTCTTTAATCTGTTTTTTATAACGCCTGATGAACCGTTGACGATTCAAGGTACTTTTGTTTTTTCCATTCAGGCGTCGGTCAATAAAATGCGCCATAACAACCCCCTTAAAACAAACGTTTTTTACTGCGATTTTCTAACGCGTAAATACCATTCAGAAAGTAAACGTACTTGTTTTTGGGTATAGCCTTTCTCAACCATACGATTGACAAAGTCTTCGTGTTTTTTCTGATCTTCAGCCGAGGTTTTCGCATTGAAGGAAATAACCGGCAGCAGATCTTCGGTATTTGAGAACATTTTCTTCTCAATAACTGTGCGAAGTTTTTCGTAGCTGGTCCAAAGCGGATTCTTGCCTTGGTTGTGGGCACGCGCCCGCAGTACGAAATTAACTATCTCATTACGGAAATCTTTAGGGTTTGAAATACCCGCAGGTTTTTCAATCTTCTCAAGTTCTGCGTTAAGAGCTGCACGGTCAAATAACTGGCCGGTATCTGGGTCACGGTATTCTTGATCTTGGATCCAGAAATCTGCATAAGTAACGTAGCGGTCAAAGATGTTTTGCCCATATTCTGAGTACGATTCTAAATAGGCTGTTTGTAACTCTTTCCCGATAAACTCTACATACTGAGGAATGAGGTATCCTTTTAAGTGGCTTAAGTAACGCTCTTCAACATCGGCGGTAAATTGCTCTCGCTCAATTTGCTGTTCAAGAACATAGAATAAGTGCACTGGGTTGGCTGCCACTTCAGTGGTATCGAAGTTAAATACCCGCGATAGGATCTTGAACGCAAAGCGAGTAGAAAGCCCTGTCATGCCCTCATCAACACCTGCGTAATCGCGGTATTCTTGATACGACTTCGCCTTCGGATCGGTGTCTTTTAAGCTTTCGCCGTCATAGACCCGCATTTTTGAATAGATACTTGAGTTTTCTGGCTCTTTAATACGCGAAAGGGTGGTAAATTGAGCCAGTGTTTTTAATGTGCCCGGTGCGCAAGGGGCATCATGTAATTCACTGTTTTCGAGTAGTTTGTTGTAAATTTTAACTTCTTCAGATACACGTAAACAATAAGGCACTTTGACGATGTAAACACGGTCTAAAAATGCTTCATTGTTTTTGTTGTTCTTAAATGTTTGCCATTCAGATTCATTTGAGTGAGCTAAAATCATGCCATTGAACGGCAGGGCACTAATGCCTTCTGTGCCGTTGTAATTGCCTTCTTGCGTGGCTGTAAGCAGTGGGTGTAGCACCTTGATTGGCGCTTTAAACATTTCCACAAATTCCATTAAGCCTTGGTTTGCTAAACAAAGTGCACCTGAGTAGGCATACGCATCAGGGTCGTTCTGTGCAAAGTGCTCAAGCTGGCGAATATCTACCTTACCAACTAACGCTGAAATGTCTTGATTGTTTTCATCGCCGGGCTCGGTTTTCGCAATCGCGACTTGATTTAAAATAGATGGGAAGCGCTTAACCACTCTAAATTGGCTAATATCACCATTAAATTCACTTAAGCGTTTTGCAGCCCATGGTGACATCACGGTTTTTAAATAACGCGGTTTAATGCCGTATTCTTTTTCTAAAAGCTCTGCGTCTTCATTTGGGTCAAATAACGCTAAAGGGTGGTCGTTAACAGGCGAGCCTTTGATTGAGTAAATAGGTACCTGCTGCATTAAGTATTTTAGCTTTTCAGCAATAGATGATTTACCGCCACCTACTGGGCCAAGTAAATACAGTACTTGCTTACATTCTTCTAAGCCTTGCGCAGCATGTTTTAAATAAGAGACAATTTGTTCAATGGCATCTTCCATACCATAAAAATCGTGAAATGCAGGGTAGCGTGCAACTACGCGATTAGAAAACAGCCTGCTTAAGCGCGCATCGGTTGATGTGTCGATAATCTCCGGCTCACCAATGGCCATCAGTAGCCGTTCAGGTGCGCTGGCATAAGCTGATTTATCCTTCTTACAGATCTCGAGAAATTCCTCAATACTGTATTCTTCTTCTTGCGCTGCTTCGTATCGTGATTGGTAATGCTCAAAAATACTCATAGAGACCTCCGAAAACCCGCTAAAATGACGTGTAATTAGATTAAGAGAAAAGCAAAGGCTAATTAAAGCTTAGTCACGATTTTGAATTTTTGCGCAAGAAAATTAAGAATTTAATTGAAAAAAGCTCATCTTGATTACGCTTTTTGGCTGAGGGCTTGGCTGCGACTTAGAAGGGGCGTGCACTGGCAATAAAAAAGACGCCGAAGCGTCTTTTTTTGATTACTGTGTGTAACAGAAGATTAAGCGAAGTTAGCGTTCGCGAAGTCCCAGTTAACTAAAGCCCAGAAACCTTTTAGGTAATCTGGACGAACGTTACGGTAATCGATGTAGTAAGCGTGTTCCCAAAGATCCACAGTTAGGATTGGAGTAACACCTTCATCAGTTAAAGGCGTTGCAGCATTTGATGTGTTAACGATATCAAGTGTGCCGTCAGCTAGTTTAACTAACCAAGTCCAGCTTGAACCGAAGTTGTTTACTGCTTTGTCGTTTAACGCTTCTTTGAATGCCTCGAAAGAACCCCATTTAGCGTTGATCGCGTCAGCGATTGCGCCTGTAGGCTCGCCACCGCCGTTTGGAGATAGGCTGTTCCAGTAGAACGTGTGGTTCCAGATTTGTGCAGCATTGTTAAATACGCCACCTTCTGAAGAACATACGATTTCTTCTAGAGATTTGTTTTCGAATTCTGTGCCTGGGATCAGACCGTTTAATTTCACAACGTAAGTGTTGTGGTGTTTACCGTGGTGAAACTCTAGAGTCTCTTTTGAAATATGTGGCTCTAATGCATCGATTGCGTATGGTAGTGACGGTAGTTCAAATGCCATTTTTTATCTCCATCTTCTTGGTTGATAGTCCACTCAGTTATAGGTAATAGCAAGGTAAACCGCGTACTTCCCTATACCAAGTGGTATTATAGTGTTACTATAATTGTTGAGTATTTTACTCAAGTTTTAGCAAACAGCAATGCTATTGCTAAAGACTATTTAAAATTGTGGCTACGAATGCCGATTTTAAGTTATATATCTGAGGCCACAGTGAAACTTTTTCAAGGCCAATGTAGTAAGCCAATGTCTTTTTTGAGGTTGTAAATGGAAACCATCGATAAAATTAAACAGCAAATTTCTGAAAATCCTATCCTTCTTTACATGAAAGGATCACCAAAGTTACCTAACTGTGGTTTTTCTTCACAAGCATCACAAGCACTTATGGCGTGTGGTGAGCAGTTTGCTTACGTTGACATTCTACTTAACCCAGATATCCGTGCAGAGTTACCTGCATACGCAAACTGGCCAACTTTCCCACAACTATGGGTAGAAGGCGAGCTTATCGGTGGTTGTGACATTATCATCGAAATGTTTCAACGTGGTGAATTACAGCCACTAATCACTGAAACAGCTGCAAAGTACAAAGAAAAAGACGCTGAATAATTATATTTAGTGTAGAAAGAAGCCGCTGATTGCGGCTTTTTTTGTATCCATTTGCTTAGTTAAGCACAACTTTAAAATAAAATGCATGTTCAAATTTCTGCTGGGTTGGTTATTAAATGAAATGTGAAGCTCCACCACTTGTTGTGTCTGATGCGCTAGAAAAACGGGAAAATACCTACTTTTTCAAAGGAGCGCCCTTTACGGGCGTTGCTATTTATGCTGAAAGTGGGGTTGTTGTTAGCAAAAAGCAATTTTTTAATGGCGAAATATTGGGAGATTACAATTTCCCTTATATCGATATTAAAGGGCTTGAGTTATTAGATAGCATCATTGATGAAGAATGGGATGGAAACTTACAGCTTTTTCATGAAGGTAAGCCTTTTAATGGTGTTGTCTATGAGGTTGCTTACGGCTGGGTGTGTGATGTACGTTGTATTATTGAAGGGTGGGAATTAGATGGTTTGTCTCAACATTTTCAAAAGCATGATTGTTATTCTGAATTAATTTATGGCGCCGGTCCTATTCAGTATGAATATATATGGAATGAGCCTTCAGTGTTGTCTTATTACAAAGTGAAGGTTCAAGCAGAGGATAAAAGAAGTTTAAAGTTATCATTTAATAAAGAGAATAAGCTTCGTGGTATATATCTATAAGAGTATTGACGATATCTTTTCTTTGAATGCTAAGGTTGATGACTCACCGCTAAAAATCACGAGTTTTAGCGATATAAAAAAATTGCTTTCTGATAATGTTATAGAGCTTAGCCTACAAGACGTAACGGATATAACATTTTCAGAATTACTGCCGTCGCTGTTAGAGTTCCCAGTTAATAGGCTTTTAGTTTCAAATATTAGCTGGGGTGTTTTATACGAGCTGAAAAAACATGCTTGGCTGGAGCTAGAAGAGCTAAGCTTTCACCATTTAGTTAATTTAACATTAGATGAGGTCATTTCTTTTAGAAATGATAATTTTAAGAAGGTAAAAATATTATACAAACTTAAGCTTTATTAATGAGTTAAGATTTATGTTTTTCATAAGTCTTTTCTCTATGTTCTTTTAAAGTTTTATTTACCAGTTGATTTGATCAGCTTGACGTGTTGTCTCGGGAAGTCGGTATTTAGGCGTTAGCTTGAGGACCCACCCAACTGCTGTATCTAGTGATACTTTATGGCCAATAGATACATAAACGGGTTTAATGTTATCTTGTGTGCGTAACACTTTGCCAATAACTTCGTCGTTATCTAATAAATCTGCCGTTGCGCCGCGGTGCTCTGCAAGTTCATTAAACTCGCCTAATAACTTGGTTTTTCCGCAACCTATGGTGGGGATATCTAATATGACACCCAAGTGGCAAGCAAGACCAAAACGCCGTGGATGTGCAAGGCCATGGCCATCGCAAACAATTAAATCAGGTGTTATGGTCAGTTTGTTATATGCATTTAAAAGCGGTGGCACTTCACGAAATGAAAATAGCCCTGGTATATAAGGAAAGCTGATGGGCTCAATACTAGTTTGTACTTCAAGTACTTTTAATGTATCAGCATTCAGTACCGTAATTGCGCCAACAACTTCAGATGATTGTTCGTTATAAGCAACATCGACACCAGCAATTGTCTTAACACACTGCTTTTCATCGGATGCTCTTACTTTTTTAGAGAGCGACAGCTGTGCTTCTTTTAAACTATTGATATCCATAACATCTTAAAAATTCTAAGTATAATGTGAGATTTTATCATAATAAAAAATGCTAGTTGTATGAAAAATAAAGTTTATTATTACTCATCAAAAAAGCAGTGACATGTTAATAATGAATAAAAAATTAGAAAAATTTTTACGAAAGCGTAAGCGTGCAATCAAAGGCCCGGAAAAGTATAAAAATATCTTTGAGGATAATATTGTTAGAATTACTCACTATATTGAGCATGGTAAAACCCAGGGAGAAGAGTTTTCTAATGAGCGATTACCTTTTGCTCCTTGGGAAAAGCTTAATATTGAACTGTCAGGCCAATGTAAAATTTACGAAAATATTGCACAAGCTAGTTTAGTTAAGGACAGCGTAATTGATGCAGAGCACTTAAGTTATTATTTAAATTATGGGTACTATGAATTAGCAATTGCGCATATAAAGCAAAAACGCTGTTTTATTCGTTTTGGAGTTGAAAACGAAGGAGTTATTTCACCTGGTAGTGTATTTCAATTAGCTACAGCTGTTTTATTACATCAGTATGATTATGCGCGGCAATTTTATAGATTATTCGAAAACGGTTATATGAAAAACTGGATAAACCGTTCGAAAAGTCATATTGGTGATTTTATTATCTTGCTGTTTGATAGGGCCAAAGGTGACAATACTTTAAAACCGATCGTAGATGATTTTGCTTACCAATCTATTATAGATAACTGGGATAGTACAGACTTAACAAAAGTTACCTCTTATCTAAATCAGTTATGTGACGATCAAGTCGCTCAGGTTGCATCACCACCGAGTAAGATGTTTTTTGAGTTCGATAATATGAACTGGCAATTTACACCTTATGCTGCACTTATGCTGCTAACGCTAAGAGCACAACATGGCCTTGAGAACCCTGATTTTGAGCACCCAGGTTTTGGGAATGTGACTTCTTTACTATTAACACAGCCTGTAGCCCCTCAAAAAGATGAAGTGCTTGAACAACTCGTTGCCAAGTTACATGAGCAAGGTTTCAACGAAAAGGCTTTATTAGCATAGAGGTTTAAATAAGTGGTAATTTAATCAGTATGATACGACTTAGCATTGCAAAAGCTCATATTATGTTACGGGTTTCTTTGTTAATCATGATCCATATCGAATGTGTTAAAGGCTATTAGGGCAGCAAAACATGGACGCTTAATCCACCTTGCTCGCGGTTATGCAAGCTAATTTGCCCGTGGTGTGCTTCAACTATTTCCCTGCAAAGTGCTAGCCCTAAGCCACTGCCTGTTGCTTTGGTTGAGTAAAAGGGAATAAGTGCGTTTGCCATTACAGCTTCACTCATGCCTTTGCCTTTATCACTCACCGTAATGTGTGTGCCACTTGCTTCTTGTTGCACAGTTAAGCTGACATCTTCGGGGTTTGAACCCGATTCATAGGCATTTTTTAATAAGTTTATAAGTAACTGTTCGAGCTGAGTGTGATCAGCATCAGTTGTCACTCGCTCATCAAGTGATACCTTGACCTGCCACTGACTTTTTAATTGCTCAATCAGTGTCGGCCAGTTAATCGTTGATAGTTGAGGGGTGGGTAACTTGGCAAATTTACCATAGCCTTGTACAAACTCATTAAGGTGTTTTATGCGCTCTTCAATGGTGGTAAATACCCGTTTTAAACGTGGTTCATCGACTTCTTTCGTTAATAGTTGCGCGCTATGAAGCATCGACGACATTGGCCCTAGGGAGTTGTTAAGCTCATGGCTAATGATACGAATAACTTTTTTCCATACCTCTACTTCTTGGCGGCTTAGCTCGCGAGTCAGCTGTTTAAAAACATACAGTTGATGAAACTGATTATTAAGTAATAATCGGCCTGTTGCCATATGCCAAGTTTGTGATTCTTGGTCTGCTTTGTCGAGGGTAAATAAACCATCAACGCCTTTGTGAATCGCACGCGTTAATTGCTCGCAGCTTGAATCTAGTAAGTTTTCAAGCTTGGTGCCTTCAAGGGCTGATTTAGCATCGAGTAAGCTGCGGGCACTGTGGTTGCTATAAACAATAAAGCCTTGGTCGTTGGTCAAAAGCACGGCTTGTGGCGAGCTTTGCAGTACTTTGTCGAGCATCAACTCACGCTGATAAATCCATTGTTTTTCTTGGCGAAGCTGTTTTGCGGTTTGGTTATAAAGCCGGCATAAATCACCAAGTTCATCGCTGCCATCATAAGCTAATAATGTAGCCAGCTCACCATCTTTAAAATTAAGCAGCCCGGTTTCGAGTGAGTTCATACCATCAATGAGCGGAGCTGATAATTGCGCGGCAAAGAATCCGCTGATCAAGGTGCAAGCGAGTAGGGCTAATAGGCTGTAAAGCAAGCTGATGCCCGCAAAATAACACACCAACACAAGCGGCAATGCAGATGCTGCAATACATAAGGTTATGATTTTATATCGAAACGAAAAACGCATTAGTATTCAATCTTAAATTTATCAAGTCTGCGATAAAGCGCTTGGCGGCTTAAGCCAAAATGGCGAGCCACTTTAGCAATCACACCTTTGTACTCACGCATGGCAAGTTCGATCTCTTGTTTGTTAGGCTCAACTCTTGTTTGTGTTGGGGTGTTTGTTTCAACTTGTAAGCCAAAATCAGCAAGCTCAATCACCCCTGTGGGTTTTAAAACTGCAGCACGTTTACAGGCATTTTCAAGCTCACGAACATTACCCGGCCAGCTATGGGCGAGCAGGGCTTTTTCTGTACTTAGTGACAGTGTGCGCTCAGGTAAAAAGTGTGCAACCAAAGCTAAAATATCATCGGGGCGATGGGCAAGGCTTGGCAAATTTAACTCAATTACATTTAAGCGGTAGTAAAGGTCTTCACGAAATTGACCTGTTTTAATTGCATGGTTTAAATCTTCATTAGTTGCTGAAATCACCCGCACATTCACTTTACGTGTTTGTGTTGAGCCTAAACGTTCAAATTCACCAGTTTGTAAAATGCGTAATAATTTCATTTGCCCAGAAAGTGGTAAGTTACCAATTTCGTCTAAAAATAGGGTGCCACCATTGGCCGCTTCAAAACGACCAATACGCTGTTTAGTAATACCTGTATATGCGCCCGCTTCGGCACCAAATAATTCAGCCTCAATAAGCTCGCTTGGTAAAGCACCCGCATTAACAGTGATAAAAGGTTTATCTGCTAATAATGAATTGGCCTGTATTATTTGCGCAATGCGCTCTTTACCACTGCCGTTAGGGCCTGTGATCAACACTGAAATATCTGATTTAGCCACTTGAATCGCAAGATTAACAATGTGCTCCATAGCGGTACTTTTATAAACCAAGCCTACTAAATTTGCTTGTTGTACAGATGCGTCACGTTCTTGCTGGTGGCGGTTAAAGGTTTCGTTTTGTTGTTTTGCTTTACCCAGCTCGATTAGGTTATTTACACAAGTAAGTAGCTTGGCGTCGTCCCATGGTTTTGGTAAATAATCAGCAGCCCCAGCTTTGACAAGTTCAACGGCAGTAGAAAGCTCTGTCCATGCGGTGATCAAAATAATCGGTAGGTGAGGATTAATGTCTCTTAAGGCATAAAAAAGTTCTTTGCCCTCTTCGCCTGAAGTGGTGTCGGCGGTGAAATTCATGTCTTGAATAACAAGCGCAATACGTTGGTATTGTACGGCCTGAATTGCCTCGAAAGGGTTACTTGCTGTAACAACATCAAAACCGTGAATTTCGAGTAATAACGACAATGCATCCAAAATGGCTGGGTTATCGTCGACGATAAGTATTTTTTCCATATTTTTGTTTTAGTTATTTTCCTAATAAGGGTGCAAGATGAATGCTACACTGTTAATCCAGTGTAGCATAGGTTGGGAGAACTAAATTGTTCGAGTTGCAATGCTCGGTGAGATATTCGCCGCCCGTTTTGCAGGGGCAAGTACTGCTAATAAACTCATAACGAACACTGCCAGCGCCGTAGCAAGCACGTAGCTAATATCAAGCTGAGCAATTGAAAAGTGCTGCATCAGTAATTGTCCTAAATACACGGCAGCAATCACACCAATCACTAAACCAACTATGCATATCATGGCGTTTTCAACTAAGAAGTAGCTGATAATGGCCGATTTTCTGGCGCCTAAAGCGCGGCGAGTGCCTATTTGTTTAGTACGCTTACTAATATTGAACAGCGTTAGGCCGAAAATACCCAGGGCCGTCACCAACACTAAAATAGTAATAAGTACAATCAGCATGCGCATCATTAATGTATCTTCAGCCATGTATGACTCTTTATCGTCATCTAAGCCACGAATGCGAGAAATAACACGTTTGTTGTAGTTTTTCAGCATGGCTTCTTCAACACGGTTCATGACCGATTGACGTTGACCAGGCTCTGTTCTAACCACAAAGCGTGCATTTGTACCAGGCTTAATAAAAGGCAGCAGTGCTACGTTATCTGGGCGGCTGTCTTTAAGCCATGGGCCCTTCATAAGATCAATTACACCAATTATTTTCATTGGAATATCACCAAAATAGACTGTTTGCCCTAAACCATTGCCGTCAGGGAACAACTCATCGAGTAGAGTTTTAGTGACAACCGTTACTTTTGAAAGCTCATCATAGTTATCGGTGACAATCACTTCATCTTCGGTGTAATTGCGCCCAGCAATGAGTTTTACACCATAGGTATTGATGCCATGCTCATCGATAAACATGTAAGAGCTACGTGCTGATTTACTCTCTTCAGGTGCTGGCTTTAAACTAAAATCTGACGAAGAACCACTGCCCGAAAGCGGTGTGTTACTCGAATAAGCAGCATCGACTACCCCAGGTATTTGACGAAGCATGGCTTCATCAAGCTCATATTGCTGAGACGGCGACACATCTTTGCCAAACATCATGACATTAAAAACAAAAATGTCTTGTTCAGGGTAGCCTGTTTCTTGGCTTAAATAGCTAATTCTGTCTTGAATAATAAACGCCGCGTTACTAACAATTGCAGTGGTGATGGCAATTTGGATCAGTAATAAAATAGCGCCAACTTTTGAGCGGCATAAGGCGTGAAAGATAGGTTTGATTTCTAACATGGTGTCTTCCTTATTGGCTCTTAAGGTAAATAGCAGGGTTGGTTTTACACACCAGCCAAGCAGGATACAGACCCGCTATAACACAGGTGCTAATTGCAATCACAGGTGCGCTGAGTAACATGCTCAAGTCCATTGTGGCTAAGCTTTGGTAGTAGCTATAGCTTTGACGTACGCCTAATAACCCCACTTGCGCCAAAATAATTCCGAAGATGCCACCTAAGAAACCTAACATGGCTACCTCAACAATATGTTGAAAGAATATTTGGCGTTTACTGGCACCTAATGCACGGCGTACACCGACCTCCGGAGCGCGACGTAAAAATTTCGCAAGTAACAAGCCTAAGATGTTGGCAAGGCATACCGCTAAAAACATAAAGCTTAGGCCAACCAGAATTTCGTTGTCTTCGCTGACAACATTGTTGTACTTCATCCACTCATTTACATCACGTAGGGTGGCGGTTAATTTTTCACGGTTAAAACGACCTAGCTTCTGTTGTTCTTGCATATAGGCCATTAAAAAGTCTTGGTAAGCTTGCTTTTCTGCAGGTGTTTTTAGTTCAACCCAAAACTGTAACCACACCATTTCTGAATTGAGCTTGTCATTAAAGGTATTGGTTTTTTCGTGCTTCCAACCATTGGTATTACCCCAGTTTTCAAGCTGGCGTGCTTTCATTAGGCTAAATGGTAAAAACAGTTGTTCGGTCTTATTAAATGCACCGTTGTTCAGATCATAATATTTGGTGGTGATATCCCAATCATCAATCACGCCAATAACTTCGTAACTTGCATCATCAAGGTACACCATTTTGCCTACCGGGTTTTCACCAGCAAAGAGCTTGTCGTTTAATTCTTTATTGATCACTACAACAGGTGCTGCGTCGGCTTCTTGTTGCGCGCTCCAAACCCCACCATAAATAAACGATAGGTTAAACATATCGAAAAAATCAGGGGTGGTTAGACGGGCTTGACCAATAAAAGGTTTAACTTTATCTGAGTCTAAATAAACCGAAAAACCCGTTCTAACCATAGTGACACGTTTGCCACCAGCTTTGGCCTGGTTAAGATTAACCGCATCTTGATAGGTTAATTGCAGTGGCATGTTATCGACTGTCCACCACGTACGGCCTTCATCCATGGTTTGTAACTGCACAGAATAAAGATCGCTACTTTTTTCAGGAATAGGGTCTGCCGACATCATGTGATACACAGATAAACTTGTCATGGTTACGCCAATACCAATGGCAATAGCCAGCACCATTAAAAAGCTTACTAGTGGCGTGCGCTTAAAGCTGCGCCAGCTTAAATCTAAATAATGAAGGAACATGGTTACACTCCAGCCGCTTTAAGGTTTTGGGTGCCTTGATACAAAGTGAAGTCTGCGAGTTGGCCATCAACAACTTGGATATTACGAGGTGCTCTGCGGGCAAGCTCTGGATCATGGGTTACCATGATGATGGTTGCGCCATCACGGTTGATTTGCTCAAGCAGCTCCATTACCTGACGCGCCATTAGGCTATCTAAATTACCAGTTGGCTCATCGGCGAGTAAAAAGCGTGGTTCACCTGCAAGGGCTCTTGCAATGGCCACACGTTGCTGTTGACCACCAGAAAGTTGTTGCGGTAAGTGTTTAGCGCGTGAGGCTAAACCAACTTGCTCAAGGCATTGTTCAATTCGGCGTTTACGCTCAGCAGCTTTGATACCGCGATAACGCAGTGGTACTTCAATATTTTCATACAAGTTCAAATCTGGAATAAGGTTGAAGCCTTGGAAAATAAAACCAATTTTTTGATTACGGAGATCTGCGCGCTGGTTGTCATTTAATTTACCCACATCAATACCGTCTAGCATGTATTGGCCTTCGCTAAACGGCTCCAACATACCGGCAATGTTTAAAAAGGTGGTTTTACCTGAGCCACTCGGACCCGTTACGGCAATAAATTCACCTTCTTCTACTTGTAGGTTGAAGTCGCGAAGGGCGTGCGTTTGTACCATATCTGTTTGATATACTTTGCTGATGTTGTTCATTGTAAGCATGTTGATTATTCCTTTTATTTGTTAGCGTAAAACCAGTGTGGGTGCTTTTTTAAAGCGATCGTAATTCGAGATAATTAACTTATCGCCAGGCTCTACGCCTTCGATAATCTCGACAGCATTGATACTGCTTGCACCGGTTTTTATATCGATTAAATAAGCCATGTCACCGTCAACTTTATAAGCATGGGTGCCACCTTGTTGTAAGAATGCGCCGCGTTTTACCTGCAATACATTGTCGCGATTCTCTAATAAAATACGTGCGGTTAAGCGTTGGTTTTGGCGAATGCCAGAAATCTCATTGTCAAAGCGTACGCGGGTAGTGACCTCGCGATTATTCACTTCAGGCGAAATAGCCGATAGGGTGCCTGTTACATGACGTGCGCCTAAAGTAAGTTCTACTTGCATACCAAGACCTAGCTCGTTGGCGTAGCTTTCTGGTACTTGCAGTTCTGCTTCAAAGTTACTTAAATCGACCAATGTCATTAACGGTTGGCTTTGTGTTACCGCCTCTTTTTGTTGCACTAATAAGTTACCCACAATGCCGCTTACGCTGGCTGTAATGGTGAGTTCATTTACTTGCCTTAGTAAGTCATCAACAATCAATTGCTGACGCGCCAGATCGCGCTCTGCTGCTTTTAGCTCAAATGCGAGGGTATCTTTAGCTAAGCTGACTTCTTGCTCAGCATGCTTATAAGAAAGCTTGGCACGAGCTAAATCATCAACGGCTTTTTCTAAATCTATTTGGCTGATCAAATGTTTCTCGATAGAGATTTTAGCGCGGCGGTTTTCTCTATCTGCGGCATTTAGTTCTACCTGAGCTAAATCGAGTGCTTTGGTAAGGCTCAGCTTTTGCCTGCGCGCTTCAAGTTGCTTGCGTTGTAATTCGCCTTCTAATCGCGCTAATACTGATTGTTGCTGTTTTAATTCGTTGGTTAGCTCAGGGCTGGTAACGGTTGCAATAACTTCATTTACTTCAACGCTATCACCGGCTTTTACTTTTAAATCGACAAAGCCACGTTCAGGGCTGTAAACCTTTGGCGCATTGGCTGCAACGATTTTACCGCTCGCTGCCACATCTCTGGTGAGCGTCTTTTGGCTCACTTCACTAATTTGTAGGCTTGCTGCATCAACCGAAATGCTGCCATCGTTACTGGCAAACAAAGCTTGAAAGCCAAGCGCACCAACAAGTATTACCCCCGCTGCTAACATAAGTGGTTTTTTAATGGTGCTTTTCTTAGCCACGGTAATATCTTGGGCGCTGGTATCCTTAATCATCATAACTCCTTACGATTCTCAAAACACACAATCATGAAGCCAACGGCAAGCATGGTAAGTGGAGAAGCCATAAACAAACTGATAGTGAACATTTTGAAATCCTCAATTTCGCTGATGTTTTATTTATACCAGTAGCGTGCCAAAACTTAATGTATTGATTTTTAATGTATTTTATTTTATTTGATGAGTTACTGCCTGTCCGCGGACAGAAAAAGTGTCCGCAGCGGACACTTTTAAATTGCTGTTTGTTGACGCATAGGTAAAGAAACTCAGTCATTGCGACTAAGGTAGTCTGCTCAGATACATAGTTTGTAACTATGCTAAAGCCAAGAGTAAATAATGATGCAGTTAGGTTAGCCGAGACCCCGTAAAATACTGCATTGATATTCATAATATGAATAATTATTCAAAATAAAGTGCAGTTTACGTTAACGTAAAGAGGCGGGTTTTTAGATTGTTTTTTTACAAGTTGTTAAATTTGACACCAGTGTCATAAAAAAATAACGGGTAAAATGCGACTAAATGTAAAAAAATAGCATAGAATTTAAAAAGTGCCTTAAGTGAGAAATATTCATGAATATGAATATGTATTCAAAACTCTATTGACTCATGAGGTATTTGGCGATAGTTTTGTTCGTCTGCTAGCACTGTCACAAAAGACTGAACCGCTAGTCGTTGTAGCAAGGGGAGGGGTCTATGTTATACGACTCAAAATTAGAAAAAGATAATTGTGGCTTTGGCTTAATAGCCCAGGTCAATGGTCAGGCGAGTCACCGCTTGATTCGAACAGCAATCACTGGCTTAGATCGCATGGAACACCGTGGGGGTATTTCTGCTGATGGTAAAACAGGTGATGGCTGTGGTTTATTAATGCAAAAACCTGATAGTTTCTTTCGCGCTATTGCCAGCGAACATGATTGGCATCTAGGAAAGAACTACGCCGTTGGCATGGTATTTCTAAATGCTGATCCTGTACTTGCGCAAACAGCTAAAGATGTGTTGAGTGAAGAACTCGAAAAAGAAACCTTGAGCATTCAAGGCTGGCGCGTAGTACCGACTGATGCGTCATGTTTAGGGCCAATTGCAAAAAAACAACTACCAGGCTTTGAACAAATTTTTGTAAGCGCACCAGAAGGCTGGCGTCCAAAAGATTTAGAACGTCGTTTATATGTAGCGCGTCGTCGTGCTGAAAAACGCCTCGAAAACGATGAACATTTTTATATTGCCAGCTTATCTGGTTTAGTTACTGTCTATAAAGGCTTAATGATGCCTGTAGACTTACCTAACTTTTATTTAGACCTAGCTGACATTCGCATGACCAGTGCGATTTGTGTATTCCACCAACGTTTCTCTACTAATACACAACCTCGTTGGCCACTGGCGCAACCATTCCGCTATTTAGCGCATAATGGTGAAATTAATACGATTCAAGGTAACCGCCAATGGGCCCGTGCCCGTGCGTATAAGTTTGCCTCACCACTTATTCCTGATTTGCAATCAGCAGCACCATTCGTTAATGAAAGCGGCTCAGACTCTTCTAGCTTAGATAATATGCTTGAATTGTTCTTAGCCGGTGGCATGGATTTATTCCGTGCAATGCGTATGCTTGTGCCGCCAGCATGGCAAAAAAACCGTGCTATGGATGATGACCTTCGTGCATTCTACGACTTTAACTCAATGCATATGGAACCATGGGATGGCCCTGCTGGTATTGTAATGTCTGACGGTCGTTTTGCAGCTTGTAACCTTGACCGTAACGGTTTACGCCCTGCGCGCTATGTAATCACTCAAGATGGTTTTATTACCCTTGCCTCAGAAGTAGGTATTTGGGACTACGCGCCAGACGAAGTGGTTGAGAAAGGCCGTGTTGGCCCTGGTGAGTTATTAGTTATTGATACTCATCAAGGTAAAATTTGGCATTCAGATGAGATTGACCAAGATCTTAAGTCACGCCATCCATATAAAGCATGGCTTGAAGCAAACGTTAAGCGTTTAACGCCATTTGAACAGTTATCTGAAAAAGATGCGGGTAACCGTTCTTTTGATGACGAAACACTGCTTAAGTATCAAAAAATGTTTGGCTACACCAACGAAGAGCTTGATAGCGTGATTCGTGTTATGGGTGAAAATGGTCAAGAAGCAACAGGTTCAATGGGTGATGACACGCCATTTGCGGTACTGTCAGAGGGTCATCGTTCACTGTTCGATTACTTCCGACAGAAATTTGCGCAAGTAACGAACCCACCAATTGATCCGCTTCGTGAAAATCACGTTATGTCACTGGCAACCTGTATTGGTAGTGAGCAAAACGTATTTAACGAAACAACCGGCCATGCTAAGCGTTTACAGTTTGATACGCCGATTTTGATGTATGCTGATATGCAACAGTTGATCAATGCTGACGATGAGCATTACAGCTACTGTAAAATTGATATCACTTACACACTAGAAGAAGGCTTAGAAAACGCAATTACACGTATTTGTGATGAAGCACAAGAAAAAGCAGCGTCAGGCTGTGTCATGCTTATTTTAAGTGATCGTAACTTTAGCGAAACGCATTTGCCGATCCCGGCTGCGATGGCGGTTGGTTCAATTCAAAAGCGTTTAGTCGATAATAATTTACGTTGTGAATCTAATATCATCATCGAATCAGGCAGTGTCCGTGATGCGCATCAATTTGCGGTATTACTTGGTTTTGGTGCAACGGCAATTTATCCGTACCTTGCTTATGAATCATTAGTTGCAATGAGCGACAAAAAGACCCTGAACAAAAGCTATTGCGAAGTAACGCTTGCTTATCGTAATGCGATTAATAAGGGTCTGTATAAAATTATGTCGAAAATGGGTATCAGTACTGTCGCTTCGTACCGCTGCTCAATGTTATTTGAGGCAGTTGGTTTATCAGATGCGGTTGTAGAAACTTGTTTTAACGGTGTAGCTAGTCGTATTAAAGGGGCGTGTTTCACTGATTTTGATGATGATCAACGTAAACTTCATAAGTTGGCATTTAGTAAACGTAAGTTATTAAGCCATGGTGGCTTACTAAAATATGTTCACGGTGGTGAGTACCATGCTTATAACCCAGATGTTATTCAAACACTACAAAAAGCAGTGCGCTCTGGAGATTATAAAGACTATTTGGCTTATGCTGATTTAGTAAATAACCGCCCGATAACCAATTTACGTGACATGCTGGCGGTGAAAATTCCTGATACAGGTGTGAGTGTTGATGACGTAGAGCCAGCAACTGAGCTGTACAAACGTTTTGACTCAGCAGCAATGAGTATTGGTGCATTATCGCCAGAAGCGCATGAAGCACTCGCGATTGCAATGAACCGCTTAGGTGGTTGTTCAAACTCTGGTGAAGGTGGTGAAGACAAGCTTCGCTACGGTACAGAGAAAAACTCACGTATTAAGCAAGTTGCTTCGGGCCGTTTTGGTGTAACGCCACATTACTTACGTAGCGCTGATGTCATTCAAATTAAAGTGGCGCAAGGTGCAAAACCAGGTGAGGGTGGTCAATTACCGGGTGAAAAAGTAACGCCGTATATTGCAAAATTACGTTACTCGGTACCGGGTGTGACCTTGATTTCGCCTCCGCCGCATCACGATATTTACTCAATTGAAGATTTAGCCCAGCTTATTTTCGATTTAAAACAAGTAAACCCAGATGCACTGATCTCGGTGAAACTCGTTTCTGAGCCGGGTGTAGGTACTATCGCAACTGGCGTAGCTAAAGCCTATGCCGATTTAATTACCATTGCTGGTTATGACGGTGGCACAGGTGCAAGCCCGCTTACTTCTGTTAAGTATGCAGGTAGCCCTTGGGAGCTTGGTCTTGCTGAAACCCAGCAAGCGCTGGTAGAAAATGGTTTACGTCACCGTATTCGCTTGCAAACTGATGGTGGTCTTAAAACGGGTTTAGACATCATTAAGGCGGCTATTTTAGGTGCTGAAAGCTTTGGCTTTGGTACTGGCCCTATGGTAGCACTAGGTTGTAAATACTTGCGTATTTGTCACTTAAATAACTGTGCGACCGGTGTTGCAACGCAAGACGATACGCTGCGCCAAAAGCATTATCATGGCCTGCCAGAAATGGCGATGAACTACTTCAAGTTTATAGCCGAAGAAGCACGCCAAATTATGGCAAGCTTAGGTGTTACTCGTTTAACTGATTTAATTGGTCGTTTGGACTTACTTGAAGCAATTGAAGGCAACACAGAAAAACAAAAGAAAGTCGATCTGTCGTCTGTGATTGCTGTGCCTAACAACCCTACGGGTGAAACCTTATATTGTAGTGCGCCAAATAGCTCACACTACTTAGGTCAGCTAAATGAAACCTTGCTTGAAAAAGCCAAGCAAGCAATCGATGAAAAATCGGGTATCTCGCTGGTTAACCGTATTTGTAATACAGACCGCTCAGTGGGCGCTATGTTGTCAGGCTATATCGCCTCTAAACATGGTAACCAAGGTATGGCTGCTGATCCTGTCTCTATTGAGCTTCATGGTACAGCGGGTCAATCATTCGGTGTATGGAATGCTGGTGGCCTTGAAATGACCCTCGTTGGTGATGCTAATGACTATGTTGGTAAAGGCATGGCTGGCGGTAAGCTAGTAATTCGCCCACCGCTGGGTTCATCATTCGAAAGCCACAAAGCAACCATTGCCGGTAATACCTGTTTATATGGTGCAACGGGCGGTAAATTATTTGCTGCAGGCTGCGCTGGTGAGCGTTTTGCAGTGCGTAACTCAGGCGTGCAAGCGGTTGTAGAAGGTGTTGGTGACAACGGCTGTGAATACATGACAGGTGGTGTGGTTTGCGTACTTGGCAAAGTGGGTATCAACTTTGGTGCAGGTATGACAGGGGGGTTTGCTTATATTCTTGATGAAGGCAATGACTTTGAAAAACGCATTAACCCTGAGCTTGTTGAAATTGTTACCCTTGAAGGGTTGGCGTCACACCAAGAACATTTACGTGGACTCATTGCTGAGCATTTAGAGCTTACAGGCTCAAACCGCGCTGAGCAGATTTTAGCTAACTTCGATTTATACATGCCTATGTTTAAATTAGTTAAGCCAAAATCTAGTGATGTAAAAAGTTTACTCGGACACCGAGCGCGCAGCAGCGCAGAGCTTCGTGTTCAGGCTCAGTAAGGGGGTAGTATGAGCGAAAATGTATACCAGTTTATCGATGTACAACGTGTTGATCCGCGTAAAAAGCCAATTTCAGCACGTAAACAATCTTTCGTAGAAATCTACGAGCCATTTTCTGAGACACAAGTTAACTCACAGGCGGATCGCTGTTTAGATTGTGGTAATCCGTACTGTGAATGGAAATGCCCAGTACATAACTATATTCCACAATGGTTAAAGCTCATTCGTACTGGCCGTATTTTAGAAGCGGCAGAGCTGTCTCACCGTACAAATAGCTTACCAGAGGTGTGTGGACGAGTTTGTCCACAAGATCGCTTATGTGAAGGCTCTTGCACACTTGAAGAAGAGTTTGGTGCTGTCACTATCGGTAATATCGAAAAGTACATCACTGATACGGCATTTAAAATGGGCTGGAAACCAGATATGTCGTATGTGGTTTGGTCTGACAAAAAAGTGGCTATCATTGGTGCAGGCCCAGCTGGCTTAGGTTGTGCGGATATCTTAGTACGTAACGGTGTTAAGCCTGTGGTGTTTGACCGTCACCCAGAAATCGGTGGCCTTCTTACGTTTGGTATTCCTTCATTCAAACTTGAAAAAGAAGTAATGCAAAAGCGTCGTGAAATTTTCACTGAAATGGGTGTCGAGTTTCAGCTAAACACTGAAGTTGGCGTTGATATTACGCTTGATGAAATCTTAGCAGAATATGATGCCGTATTCTTAGGTGTTGGTACTTATCAAAGTATGCGTGCAGGCCTTGAAAACGAAGATGCTGATGGTGTGTTTGATGCACTGCCGTTCTTAATTGGTAACACAAACCGTGTTATGGGCTATGCAGAAGATAAGCAAGCTTATATCGATATGGCGAACGAAAAAGTCGTTGTATTAGGTGGTGGTGATACAGCAATGGACTGTGTGAGAACCTCTATTCGACAAGGTGCTGCAAAAGTAACCTGTGCTTATCGTCGTGACGAAGAAAACATGCCAGGCTCAAAACGTGAAGTTAAAAATGCCCGTGAAGAGGGTGTTGAATTTACCTTTAACGTTCAACCTAAAGGTATTGTGGTTGACGAACAAGGCAAAGTTGCAGGCGTAAAAATGGTTAAAACTCAGTTGGGTGAACCAGATGAGAATGGCCGTCGTCGTGCCGAAGAAGTGGCCGGTTCTGAACATGTTATTGAAGCAACTAAAGTGCTAATGGCATTTGGTTTTAAACCTCATAAAATGGATTGGTTGGAGCCGTATGGCGTTGAAATCAATCATTGGGGTGGCATTAATGCTCCTGAGCAAGGAGAATTTACTCACCAAACAACGAACCCTAAAATCTTTGCGGGTGGTGATATAGTTCGCGGTTCAGATTTAGTTGTTACAGCTATTTTCGAAGGCCGAAATGCCGCTGAAGGGATTATGGATTACTTAGACGTTTAATTCTAAAGCGCCATTCAACATTTTTAAAAGCAAGCTACCGAGCTTGCTTTTTTATTGCCTATTTTTTAGCTGTTTTGAGAATCAAATCAAGATTCAGAAAAATAATGAAAAAATAACGCTTATTACCTACAATCTACGAATGAATTTTACAGTTAAATAGAAAAAATTCATTATTTCGTACTAACTCCATATTTGCTCCATATTGTTGCGTTTTAATGTTTATCAGAGGCAGAAGCCCATCTGAATATTTGATGCTAACAACATGGATAAAAAGAAAATGTTTTGCGAACACACAAATAACGAGCAGTTAAGCTTTTTTCAGCCAAGTTCAAAATCTGAAAATGATTTACTCAATGAGGTCATGAATAGTGAAGACCTGCACGATATTCTGACTATGGTTTTACTAGATGAGACCTTATCAGACGCCCTTAAAGCGATGGTGAAGCAACAACTAAAAACAATAAAAAAAATATAAAACGGAAATAAAAATGCCGCAGATATTAGTCGTTGAAGACGACTTAGATATTGCAGAACAAGTGCTGTTGTTCTTCAATGCATCTGGCTTTACTACTCACCACATCACTGATGGCAGTGCTGTGGTGTCGTGGGTTAAAGAAAATAATCCGGATGCAATAATTCTAGATGTAATGTTGCCCAATTTAGATGGCGTGGAATGCATGAAGCAGATCCGCGCTTTTTCTATGGTGCCTATTATTATGGTAACCGCTAAAGTCGAAGAGGCTGATAGGTTGAAAGGGCTAGAACATGGCGCTGATGACTATGTCTGTAAACCTTTTAGCGGTGCAGAGCTGGTGATGCGTGTTAAAGCTATTTTAAGGCGCTGCGCGCCAGTATCTAGTCGCAATGAAATTGTTGAAACGCCAGCTACTATTTGTTTAAACGAAGATGCGCTTGAAGTTGAGATTAAAGGCGTGTCTTTGGGTTTAACTAAAGTGGAATTTGACGTATTTAAGCTTTTGTACAAAGCTCCTAAGCGCGTTTTTTCAAGACAGCAGATACTTGATCATATTCAACCCAATAACTTTGATATTACCGACCGCGTAATTGACAGTCATATCAAAAATATTCGCAAAAAACTAAAGAATTTACAGTTCTCTCCTAAGATAGTCGCTTCCGTTTACGGTGCAGGCTATCGCTATGATGAACGTCAAATCGATTGATTTGGCGTTCATCGCTTTCATATCAATTACACACTGTACGTTCACCTTTTCGAATAGAATGGCTGAACACATACACTGATAATTCTCTTGCTTGAATATCTTGCCAAATGCGTTTGCTAGGACTAGGGCACAACGCATAATGTAAATATTGACTTAACGCCTCACCTTCAAGGGCTATCGCAGTAGGCGTTTGTACATAAACCTGAATCGCATTAGTAGAGTACTTTATTTGATTTAAGCGCCACTGGCCCATTAAGAATTGCTTTGCAAAGAACTGAGAAATACGTTGTTTAGCAGCTTCAGATAGTGGAGGGTACTCTATTGGCTTTTCGTAGCTTGCATAATAGAGTCCTGCACTTAACATTATGCTGGCAAGGGCCGCGTAAATTGGCAGTGGCGACTTTTTGGTTTTTTTAACTTTGCTTTGGCGGTGTTTACGCTCAACAGATTTTGCCCATTGAGCGTGCTTTAATGACTCTGACATGGTTCCATTCCACAGTAGTTTATAGTGCTATTTAAGCAATAAAATGTGGTGGAAAAATGGAGAGGCTTATTTATTGCCTAAAGGCAGTAATATTCTGATACATAAGCCACCTGACTTACCTGGTAACGCGTTAATATTACCTGACATCAACTCAACAAAACTCTGACAAATTGATAACCCTAAACCAGACCCCCCCGATGCACGGCTACGAGACTCTTCAACACGATATAATCGGTCAAAAAGTTTGCCTATATGAGCTTTACCGACACCGGGAGAAGTATCATCGACTTGAATAAACAGCTCTTGCTTGTTGGCCCGAACTTTAAGGCGAACATGGCCTGGGGTGTCTGTGTATAGACACGCATTAGTAAAAATATTGTTGAGGATTTGGTCGAGCTTTTGTTTATCTACCGTGATCTCAACATCATCAGCAATAACAATATCAGCAAAAAATGTGAGCTGATGACTGCAAACATAACGGCGCATGTCTTGCTCGTATTCAGCAAAAATTTGCGCGGCATTATATTGGTGAAGATTCAATGTCAGGGTTTTGTTTTCAGCTTGAGATAACTGGTACACATCTGAAATTAAGTTATTAAGTTGCGCTATCTTGCCATTAATTTTGCTGTAGGCGAGATCGCGGTTCTCTTGAATATCGAGCTCAAGCGCTTCTATATGCAGTTTTAATACACTCAGTGGGGTGCGTAATTCATGAGAGATATCAGCAAGCATTTTGTCTTTTTCAATTAAGTTATATTGATAAAGCTTGGCTTTAAATAACGCTTTTCGATGCTTGAAATAATAGAGTACTAGCGCAAGGGTACTAAACAACAAAACAATACCAGCAGATAACAACCAAATTTGTTTTTCTAGTCGCTGGTTATTCATTTGTGCAGTTGCGAGTTTGTTTTTTTGAATTTCATCATCAATACGTTGCTGTTGCTCGATTGCTGTTAATTGCTTTTTATTTTTTTCGACGGCTTTATTTAAATGTTCTTCAAATAAAGACTCGGCCAGTTTATTTTCAAGCTTTAGCTGCTCAGCTGCAAGCTTGTAATCACCGATAAGTTCAGCATAAATTGCGGTATAGCCGTGCTGTTTTTGATTCAATAAGCGGTTATTGATATCAGTTAATAACTCTTTTGTTCGACTTAAATAGAGACCAATTAGCTCAGGGTTTTTAAGTGCTAAATGTAATTCAATTAAGTTAAAGTAAGAGTAAATTTTACTTAAAGCAGAGCCAGATTTAAGCGCTGCGTTGAGCCCAGACTCTGCACTACTCAATGCCATATGCTGGTTGCCAATTTTCAAATACAATTGCATCAGCGTATGCTTCGCCGTCGCCATATTTTCATAGGCATTGATATCGGCTAAACGGGTATAGGCATTATTTAATAAGGGAAGAGCCTGCTCTAAATCGCCTCGTTTATACACCAGCTTGGCAAGTTGTAAGCTGGTATCTGCAATATTCATTTGGTTGTTGGTTTTAATATCAAACTCGAGTGCTTTTTTATAGAAGTACTCAGATTGCGAGCGATCATCAAGCCTGTGAGCAAGGTTTGCTAAGTTATAAAAGTTAGTGGCAACTAGTTCATAATTATCGCTATTTTCTAATAACGCTTGTGCTTTTACTTGATGATGCATTGATTGTTCAAGATCATTAAGCGTGTCGTATAGTGAACCTAAATTGCTATGGCTTTGTGCTTGTAGGTTTTTGTCTTCAAGCTCATTTGCAAGTGCTAAGGCTGCTATATAATGATTTTTTGCTTCTATTGTTTTTACTTGGCGACGGTAGTTGATCCCTAGCTCTTTTTGAATGTGGTATTGGTCTTTTTTACTCAAACTAGCAAGCTTTTGTAATGGCGATAGCAGTTCTATCGCCTCGTTATAATGACCTTGTTTACGTAAAAGAGGCGCTTGTGCCATAGCAATTTCGGGGGGCGATGTAGCGGTGTTATTATCTTTGTATTGCTCAAGAATAGTGAGTGCTTCACTGAGCTTGCCTTGGTTCTCAAGGTCATTGACTTGATTTAATAGAGAGCTGGGCAGTGAGGTTGCTACACACGAAAAAGACAGTAAACACGTAGCGATAAGTAAAGAGTATTTCATTTGTGGTTAGAATAAGCTTAATGTGTTCTTATACTAACCAGCAAATGTGTGCAAATTATGGAGCGGCTACCAACAGCCTGTCAGAGAGCTTTTAACTCTATTAGTGTGTTGTTTAAGCAATAAATAACTTATACCAACAAGTAATGTATGGCCGATTGCTAATACAATTAACCATGACGAAAAGTCGCGTGTTAATTGATTAACAGCTAGCATGCTAATTAACATTAATACTAAAGATGAATTTAACACAGTTTGTAGTAACTGCTTAAAGCGTAAATGCTTCCAACGACTCCAAACAATCAGTAAAAATGCGGTAGTGGGGAGTATAAATAATATACATTCAATTAACGTAACGAATAACTGAGCGCTTTGAGAAGGCGGAGCAGCTGTTGCACCTTGTGAATGGTTAGAGCTTAAGGCAACCAATCCAAGCACCACAGTGATAAACATATTTTTAATATTCATTCATAAACTCTAAACTAATAAATCTTTAGCAGCTAAACACCCAAGCATTCAAATTAGGCATGCGCGTTTATGAGCTCTTTTGCATTGGCTCTTGCCATTTTACTGATGTTATCGCCAGCGAGTAGTCGGGCAATTTCATCGATACGGCCATCTTTTGAAAGTTTATTCATTTGCGTAAAGGTTTCGCCGTTTGCAATTTCTTTGGCTACAAAAAATTGCTGATGCCCAGAACTTGCAACTTGTGGCAAGTGAGTTACACAAATAACTTGGGTCGATTTACCTAGCTGGCGTAATAGCTTGCCGACTGCAGAAGCAGTAGGGCCTGAAATACCCACATCAACTTCATCGAAAATCAGTGTCGGCGTTGTAACACGCTGAGCAATAATGACCTGAATAGCTAAACTAATGCGAGATAATTCACCACCAGAGGCCACTTTAGACAGTGCTTGCATTGGTTGACCTGGGTTGGTCGATACTAAAAACGACACAGTATCAAAACCCATTGCACTTGGTGCTTTATCGCTAGCTTGTTGAATATCAATAGCAAACTTGCCGTTTTCCATCGATAAATTCGCCATGCTATCACTAATTAACTGATTAAGCGTATCTGCATAACTATGGCGGCTTTCACTTAATAGTTGAGCTGCTTGTTTGTACTGCTCAAGGGCATCGCTGATTTCGCTTTCAAGTGCCACAAGGCGGTCGCTGTTATAACTAATTGATGCTAATTCTTCAGAGATTGACTGGTGAAACTCAACAAGCTCTTCTGGCTTTATGTGATGTTTACGGGCAAGATCCATAGCACCTGTTAAACGAGTTTCAACTTCGTCTAAGCGTGCTGGGTCTAAGTCGGTAACATCAACATAGCTGCGTATCTCGCGGCTTGCTTCTTCAACTTGAACGGCAGCTTCACTCAGTAGTGATGCTATGCTAGATAAGCTCTCATCGTAGCTTGCTAGTTCTGCAAATTGTTGAGCACTATGTTGCAATAATGAACACGCACTTTGCTCATCACTTTCGTATAAGTGTTGTAGCTCACGTTGGCATGACTCTAAAATAGTCTGGCTATGGCTTAGTTTATGATGCTCAGCTTCAATCTCTTCAAATTCACCCGGTTGCAGAGCAAATTCATCAAGTTCGGCTACTTGATACTCAAGTAATTGCTTTTGAGCTGCTTGTTGCAGCTGTTGTTGTTCAAGCTGATTAAATTCTTTGAGTAAGGCTTGATAGGTTTTAAAGTGCTCTTTAACATCAGCTAATAACTGATTGTGGCCGGCATAGGCATCAAGCAGATGTAGCTGGTGTTCAGCTTTTAATAAATGTTGATGGGCATGTTGCCCGTGAATAGAAATTAAGTACTGACCTAACTCTTTTAACTGTGCAGCGGTAACTGAGCTGCCATTAATATAGCTTTTGCTACGGCCATTTTTGCAAATAACACGGCGTAGTAAACATTCGCCTTCGTTGTTTGAAAGTAAATGTTGCTCTAAAAAGTGTTGGGCAAGAGGGAGTTGGCTAATATCAAATTGTGCGCATATTTCTGCACGATCAGTACCAGGGCGAACGGCACCAGCATCAGCGCGTTCACCTAAACATAAAGAGAGGGCATCAATTGCAATTGATTTACCCGCACCTGTTTCACCTGTAATGGCTGTCATACCATTGTGCCACTCAGTACTTAAATTACTTACAATGGCAAAGTTTTTAATTTCTAACCCGATTAACATACTGTTTATCCATCCAGCTAATTAACTGTTAATTTATACAGTGTTTTCGGGTTTTGCAAATTAAATTTTTAAGCTTTGCTTAATTCTGACAATTGATTTTCTGGTGCGGAATCATCTGACGCTTGTGTGCTCTGGGCTGGCGGCTGATCGTCTTGTAAATCGGCTGGAGGCTGATATTTAATTACTTCAATGAGTGATGGAAGGGACTCTTGGTAAAACGCTTTGTTATATTCAATACCATTATAAGGTAATTCAGCCATGAAATACTGTAATCTGTCTGCAAGCTGATCAATCTGTTCTGGGCTTTGTGCTTTACTGGCTTCCATAATGATTGTGTTAAGCAGTAAATCACTAATGTATTCAAGATATGTGAGGTTTTCTTCGTTATGGGCTTGCACAACAAAGTAATTGCTAGTGATCATGCTCAAACGCGAGATGTTCTTCGGACGAATGATTTTACTCTCGCTGAAATCAATTAACTTATCTTTAAAATCATTATTGATTTCTTTTACTCGTTGATTAAAACGTTTTTTTTCAGCTTCAATAGCCTTGCGACGGTTGCTCTCAACCATCCAGTAACAACCTAGCAAGGTGATCAGTAATAACAGAGCAAGAAAAACGATATAGCTCATTTCGCCTTAGAATCCTTAAAATAATACAGCATTAAGTTTGATTATTTTGCGCTATTCAATGTGCCTTGGCAATCAATTGAGATAAAAAAGCCGCTTAAAATAAGCGGCTTCCCCAGTTTAATTTTTTTCTTAATACATTGTAGTAAGAGTATTCTTTAGGGTGGATCAAGCGCAGACGCTTATCTGCTTTTTTTATCACCACTTCATCGCCAGGTAATACAGCTAAAACCACATGGCTGTCACAACTGACTTGCAGGCTATCAGTATTTTCAAGACTGAGCTTTAAACGCACTTCGTTATCAGCATCAACCACAAGAGGGCGGCTTGATAATGTGTGCGGGAACATAGGCACAAGTGAAATCGCATTAAGCTCTGGCGTCAAAATCGGCCCACCACCAGATAATGAATAAGCAGTTGAGCCTGTAGGTGTTGAAACAATTAAACCGTCCGAGCGTTGCGAGAATACAAAATCGTTGTTAATAAAGGCCTCAAACTCAATCATATGAGCAACTTTATCGGCATGAAGTACTGCTTCATTCACTGCCAAGTTTGCACTTTTGAGTTCGGCATGGCGATATACTTCAACTTCAAGCAAGAAGCGTTTTTCTTCGAGGAACTGGCCACTTAATACTTGTTCAAGGCTGGCTTCAAAACCTTCTGGGTTTAAATCAGTTAAAAAGCCTAAATTACCACGGTTTACACCAATTACGGCAACATCAAAACGCGCTAAAACTCGAGCTGCACCAAGCATATTGCCATCACCGCCGACGACTATGGCTAAGTCTGCACGTTCACCTAAATCAACCAATTTAACAAGGTTCTCTCGGGGAAGATCTTCAAGTTGGCGGCCAGTGCGCAGCTCTACTAGCACTTCAAAACCCAAGGCTCGCAAAAATGTGTGCAGGCGAGCAAGTGTGGCAGCTGCCCCGCTGTGATTAGGTTTGCCAATTAAACCTATGGTTTTAAACGGTGAATCCATGTTATTTGCACTTAAACTTTCATATCGCTAGATTACATTAAAAACTAATGCTTTGAAAATAACTTGAAATAAACTTGCTGCGCCCAAATATCCACTGGCAAGTACCAAGATGTATAAATTATGAAATTAAATCCGCGTGACCAACAAATTTTTTCAGCTGTAATGAGCCTTTACTGTAATGGTGAAGGTCAGCCTGTTGCCTCTACCCGTATTGCCAAGCAAAAAGGTATGGCGGTATGTTCAGCTACTGTGCGCAATGCAATGGCACGGCTTGAAAAAGAAGGCTTACTCTATTCGCCACATACTTCTGCTGGCCGCGTACCTACCAATGCCGGGTTTGATTATTGGCTTACTGAGTTTTTTGCTCTGCCTGAAATTGCAACATATTGGCAGCCCGAGCAAGCACAATTAGTTGAGCTCGCCCATGGTTTGAGTCAGCGTTATAAGGTGTGTTGTTGTGTGGGCTTACCTCAAGTCAGTTCACAGCTGGTCTTTCGAGTAGAGGTGCTTGATTTTGATGGTAGCAATTGGCTTATTCTACTCATCGATAGAGCAGGGCAAAGCCATAACATTTGCATTACCAAACCTGAAGATTCATCTGATGCCGTTCGTTACCAGTTTGCTACTTGGCTTAATACGGTGTTTAGCCAGCAAACCTTAATGGAAGGCTTATATCGAATGCAGGCAATGGCAGCCACTGCACCACATAATTGCCATGACTCTTTAACACAATGGACTCGGCAATTAAGTCAAAAACTCGGTTCAGATAACAGTATTGTGGTAGGTGAAAACTACCTTTACCGCCAAGTTGATTGCCAAACCAGTTTAAACATTGGTGTATCGTTTTTAAATTTTGTTGAAGACAAACTCGCATTTAAAAATGGGTTATCGGTGTTAAACACAGAACAATTGCCATTTACAGACTGTAATGAGTTGATGGTGATCAGCGTTCCTTATTTCAATAACCATGAATACCAGAGCCGATTTTGCGTAATTTGTCCAAAATCAGCGCAAATAGAAGCAATCATCCAAGAATTTAAGTTAATCGGCTCATCAGCCTCTTGAATCTTTTAATTCAATCCCCATAATTACCGCAGTTGTAAAGAATTGGAGCATGTAAGCTATGTCTGAGCAGACAAAATCACCAGAGCAAGAAGTTGAACTAAACGAAGAATTTGAACAAATGCAAGCTGAAGTAGAAGCTGCAGAAAAAGCGGCTGAACAAGTTGACGGCGAAGAAATGAGCCCTGAAGCTGAAATCGCACTACTACACAGCGAATTAGAAGCGGCTAAACAAACGATCAACGATCAAAAAGACAGTGTTGTTCGTGCTGCTGCAGATGTTGAGAACATGCGTCGTCGTGCCGCTCAAGATGTAGAAAAAGCGCATAAGTTTGCACTTGAAAAGTTTGCTAACGAATTACTACCTGTTATCGATAACCTAGAGCGTGCGATTGAGTTTTCTGATAAAGAAAATGAGCAGCTTAAGCCTGTGCTTGAAGGTATCGAAATGACTGTTAAGAGCTTTAATGATGCGGTATCAAAATTCGGTGTTGAAATTGTTAACCCACAGGGTGAACAATTTAACCCTGAATTCCATCAAGCAATGTCAATTCAGCCAAGCAATGATGTAGCGCCAAATACTGTTCTTGCAGTAATGCAAAAAGGTTATACATTAAATGGTCGTTTATTACGCCCTGCAATGGTTATGGTATCGAAAGAAGCTGAATAAGCTTTAAAGAGATATAAAAAATGCCTGTTAATTACAGGCATTTTTTTATTACAATTGTGTTCAATATTTAAGTCGATTGGTATCGTTTTCGATGCCAAAGCTGTACAAGTAAGATCAGTATCAGTGCGCTGAACATCATAGCAGAAAATGGAATCGCACTTTGTGGGTGAACAAAAGCAAGGATAGGCCCAACTAAAGCGCCACTGCCGAATCTCAGGGTACCAATAACAGCTGTTGCAGTGCCTGACTTTTCCTCAAATTGCATCAGTATTAATGAGTCTGCATTACTCGCGACAATACCCAAGCTCATCATCAGTGGTGCGATGGTAGCAACGATAAAATACAGCGATAAATGCATCACACTGAATAACAACAATGCCCCGCCAGACACAAAGCCAATACCTAGCCCAATAAATAACAGTTTACGAGAACCTAAGCGCGGCACTAAACGTGTATTCATAAAGTTACCGAACATTAAAGCCAGCACGTTAAAGGCGAATAACACACCGAACAATTGCTCATCTACTTTGAAGAAATCGAGATATACATAAGGTACCGATGTTAAAAAGCAAAAGAATGCAAATGAGGCAAACATTGAGCTGGCAATATCGGCAAGGGCACTACGACGAGAAAATACCGTTTTATAACTATTAAAGAACAGTGCCAAGCCACGTTGCTGACTCTTAAAGATTGGAATATCGATTAAATGAATTTGCACCAAAGCTAAAATGGCAAAACTGTAAGCAGCTAATGCAATGAAAATAACCTGCCATGTTGAAATTCCCATGATTAATGAGCCTAGAGTAGGGGCAATTAACGGGGCAACCATCATAATCATCGAGACATAAGACATGCCTTTGGCGGTGTTCTCTCGGTAAATGTGGCGAATAATACCCGGCACTACGACTGTCGCAGCGGCACCAGTGAATGCTTGCACGGCTCTTAAAGACCAAAATAATTCGATGTTAGTACAAAATGCCAGTGCTAATGAGCTGATGCCAAATAGCGCTAAACCCACCTTTGCGAGTAATCGCCTACCAAGTTCATCGGCTATCGGACCAAAAAACAACATACCCAAGGCATAACCCGCTAAATAAATACTGAGCGAGATTTGCACATTTGGCATGGTAGTTTGCAAGTCGTTGGCAATCACCAACATTGCCGGTAAATATAAATCAATTGCTAAAGGCGTAATCGCGACAATACTTGCCAGTAAAGGTAATAAAATGCGTTTATTTAAAGTCTCAGGGGAAGGCATTGTTTACTCATTCATCAAACATTAGGTCACTATTGTAGCAGTGTGAATCACTGTGGTGAACTTAGTTTGCCTGCTAAGTAAAAGAATTAACTAAATGATAACAACTGAGTGGGTGATTGTTCATTTTCATATAAAATTAAGCAATGCTTTGCTATATTAGCCACAATTACACTAAGTATTTGAAGGACTAGTATGAAAAAGTTAATCATGGCAGTGTTAGCCACCGCTGTTTTAGCTGGCTGTAAAACCTCTCCAACAGGGCGTACACAAATCGCGCTTTATTCAGACCAACAAATGAGCCAAATGGGTCAAGCAAGCTTTGCTGAAATGAAAAAAACACAGCCTGTTAATACCGATCCTGGCGTCAATGCTTATGTGAAGTGTATCGCTGATGATGTTATTGCCGTTTTACCTAACGAGTATGCAAAGCAATCGTGGGAAGTAGTAGTGTTTGAAGAAGATTCAGCAAACGCATTTGCATTACCGGGGGGTTATATTGGCGTTCATACAGGTTTATTAAAAGTTGCTGTAAATCAAGACCAACTGGCAACGGTACTAGGTCACGAGGTTGCACACGTTATTGCTGAGCATTCTAATGAACGTGTATCACAAAATGCATTGTTACAAACAGGTCTGCAAGTTGGTGGTGCAGCACTTGATATGGGGAATGTGCAATATCGCGGCGAAATAATGCAAGCCTTAGGCTTAGGCGCACAGTATGGTGTTGTTTTGCCATTTAGCCGCTCACATGAATCAGAAGCAGATATTGTTGGCTTAGATTTAATGGCAAAAGCAGGGTTTAACCCAGAGCAATCAGTGTCGCTTTGGCAAAATATGAGTGCAGCTGGTAGTAGCGGTACCCCAGAGTTTATGTCGACTCACCCTGCACCAGGTAACCGTATTAAAGAGCTACAAAAGCATATGTCGGATGCATTAAAAGCCCAACAAGCTGCTAAAGCAAAAGGCAAAACCCCACAGTGTAAACTGTAAAGAGTATCTATAGAAATTAAAAAAGCCTGTACTCAGTGATGACTACAGGCTTTAATTTTTTCAGCTTTCAGCTTTCAGCTTTCAGCTTTCAGCTTTCAGCTTTCAGCTTATTAGAACGTCCACTCAACGTGAAGTTGTGGTACTGACTCAGTTGTGTCTGTACCTAGCTTGTTGTGCCAGTATTGCCACTCAAGGCCTAGCAGTAAGGTGTTTTCTTTCATGCTCATTGCGTGACCTAAATCCCACGTAATGATTGGCTGCGCTAAAATCCACGCTTTAACATCTTCGCCAAATTCATTTTCACGCTCTGCAATGTATTCAACATGGCCTGTTACGTTGAACTTTTGTGAGCCAATAGTAAATGGGTAGCCCCAAGCAACATCAATCATCCAGCTGTTTGTTTCAGTTGGTGCACCACCGCGTGCTACGCCTTCACTGTCATCGATGTAAGCGGTAAATAAAGTAGATAAAAAGCTAAAGCCCGGTGCTTGCCAGCTAAGCTTTACACCAGGTAAATACTTAAGAACTTTCGAGTCACCTGCGGCATTAAAACCTGCCGTTAAACCCACATCAGCAATTGCGCCGTATGAGAAATCACTGCCAGAGATTTTTGATAAGCTAAATGTTGAATACCACTCACCGTAAAAGTCTTTATCTTGATAGCCATCTTGACGGTCGTCGTCGCTGTAATCAATAAAAAAGAAGTTGTCGCCATAGTCATATCCAGACGCATGCTGTAGTGATACAACCGTGGTATTTGACTTAGTTAATGAAAACGGGTTTTTGTGTTCACCGTTATTAACGTGTAATTGCGTAGAGCTCCAATTAGCGGCATAGCTCGAAGTACTTACTGCACAAAGCGCAGCAACAGAAAGGATCTTTTTCAAGTTCATATCTCAATATTGATGGTGTAAAGGGGGATACAAAGGTTGGATTATAGCAGATACGCCCATATTTGGGCGTATCTTGAGAAAAATTATTTAAGTTATGCTTTATTTCGGCGTAAGCAAATTACTGCAACGGCAGTAAAGGCAAGAATAAAGCAGTAGTAAGAAGAGGTAGAGACTTCCCATGGGCTAATTTTGAATGTTGCGCCGAGTAGAAGTGCTTGTGCGCCATACGGCAATGAGCCTTGCGTAACACAAGCAAAAATATCAAGTAAGCTTGCTGAACGCTTGCCTGTAATTTCGCCATCATCTGCTAATTTTTTAGCAATTGGGCCTGCAACAATAATAGACACGGTATTATTGGCAATACATAAGTTACTAGTCATCACCAGTGCAGCAATACCTAATTGATCTGCTACTTTACGGTGCCATTTTGCAATGATTTTTGTAATTGCCTGAATTTTGTTAGCAATATAATCAAGACCACCATTAATACGGATAAACTCTGAAAGACCGCCAATAAACATCGATAGCAAGAAAATTTCCTGCATATCAGTAAAGCCTTTATAAACATCTTTTACAAAGCTTGCACCTTCATAGCTGCCAGTAAAGCCCATAAGTGCAGCGAAGATTATACCGCTAAACAGCACCACGAATACGTTAAAGCCCATTACCGCGAGCACTAAGATAAAGGCATAAGGTAATACTAGTAAGATATCGAAGTCTTGTGTTTCTACAGCTTCTGCTGCAGGCGTTAAGAAGAATAACAAGCCGATAGTTAATGCCGCAGCAGGTAAGGCGATTTTTAAGTTCTCACGAAATTTATCTTTCATTTCACAGCCTTGCGTGCGGGTTGCAGCAATAGTTGTGTCAGAGATGATTGATAAGTTATCACCAAACATGGCACCTGATACAATCGTGCCTGCCATCAGAGATGGATCAATGCCTGTTTTTTGGGCGACGGCATAAGCAATCGGGCCAATCGCACCGATAGTACCCATTGAAGTACCCATCGCAGTCGACACTACCGCAGCAATTAAAAATAATCCTGGTAGTAACAGAGCAGGTGGAATAAGTGATAAACCGGCATTAACTACGGCATCAACACCACCGGTCGCACCAGCAACCGCAGAAAACGCACCGGCCAGCAGATAAATCAAACACATAGTGATAATGTTGCTATGGCCAGCACCTTTAATAAAGGTTTCAACACTGTGGTTGATGGTATTTTTATTTAAGATAAACGCCAGCATGATGGCTGGCAAAATTGCCACAGGAGCAGGCAATTGATAGAAGGCGTAATCGACACCTTGAGACTGTAAGTATAAGCCAGCGCCTAAAAATAAGCCGACAAACACCAAAAGCGGCAGCAAAGAAAGTTTTGCTTTTGTTTTATTAAATGATGGCTGCATCATATTCCTCGTTAGATAACCAATAACACAGCCAAACACTTCTTTTAGCTGTATTTAGTTGTGTCTAAAAGACAACAACAGCGCCCGCAAGCCAAAGACCAAATCGGCGCAAAGGAAGAAGTTTAAATGTATAGATGGCTAAATGCAAAGACTATCTGTTATTATTGTTGTTCTATTAATAAATCTAAAATTAGCTCTGTATTTTTTATAAGCTAACCTGACTATTACATGAGTTTTCGATAAAATCCAGCCAGCTAAGAAGAATAGATAAGGTAACTATATGAACCGCATAGGTGTATTTGGCGCAAACGGCCGCATGGGACTTGCACTTTTAGAAGCTGTCTCAAAAAAAGATGACGCAACATTAACGGGCGCGTACGTGCGTGATAACTCGCCACTTTTAGATATTGCGGTTAATCAATTAAACAGCGCTGCATCAGCAGATGTATCATTTAGTAAAGAAACAGACGTAAAAGATGCAGATGTATTGATTGATTTCACTTTACCGGCAGGAATGCGCAACCATTTAAAAACAGCGGTCGAAAAAAATATCGCCATGGTAATTGGTACTACGGGCCTTAACCAAGATGATCTTGATGCGCTTAATGATGCCGCGAAACACATTCCGATTGTTTTTGCCCGCAACTATAGCGTAGGTGTGAATTTACTGCTTAACTTAGTGCAGACTGCGGCTGTGAAGTTTGGCGATGATATGGATATCGAAATATTTGAGGCCCACCATCGTCACAAAATCGATGCGCCATCAGGAACTGCATTGGCAATTGGTGAAGCGATTGCCGAGGCAAAAGGTTGGCAGCATGATGAAGTCGCGCGTTTTGATAGAAGCAATGACGAACACGCTAAATCGCAAAATGAAATCGGTTATTCAGTCATGAGAGGCGGAGATATAGTAGGTGAACACACCGCATATTTCGCAACTTCTGGCGAAAGGCTAGAATTAACTCATAAAGCAAGTTCAAGAATGACCTTCGCATTAGGTGCTGTAAGAGCTGCGGGCTGGTTGAAAAGTAAACCAGCTGGACTTTATGACATGCAAGATGTGCTTGACTTGAAGTAGTTTAGTTTCTTTTTTGGCAGTTTCAGTGAATTTTTAGTTAATAACGCTTATTTTTACTATTTTATTAATTAAGATTAGATCTGAGTGCTAATTTACTGTAGAATAGCGCCAATTTGCCAAAAATTCATAAATGCGTGTTTCCAATCGCTATAAACGGGCAGTAGAGCAAATGACTTTACTCCCGTTTTTTACTGTTAGGAGGTTAACTTGACTAAATCCGCTCTGTTAGTCCTAGAAGACGGCACAGTGTTTCGCGGTACTGCAATCGGCGCTGACGGCATGTCAGTCGGTGAAGTAGTATTCAATACGTCTATGACTGGTTATCAAGAAATTTTGACTGACCCTTCATACGCGGAACAAATCGTAACTTTGACGTACCCACATATCGGTAATACGGGTACTAACAGCGAAGACGAAGAAGCGGGTCAAATCTGGGCTAAAGGCCTAGTGATCCGTGATTTGCCACTGCTAGCAAGTAATTTCCGTAACGAGCAATCGTTAAGTGATTACTTAAAAGAACGCAATATCTTAGGTATTGCTGACATCGACACTCGTAAATTAACACGTATCTTACGTGATAAAGGCGCTCAAAATGGTTGTATCATTGCAGGCGACGAGTTAGATGAGAATAAAGCGCTTGAAGCTGCGCAAGCCTTCCCAGGCTTAAAAGGCATGGATTTAGCAAAAGTTGTCTCAACCAAGGAAAATTTTGAGTGGCGCGAATCAAGCTGGACGTTAGGTTCAGGCTTTAAAACGCTAGAAGCAGCAGACGAGAAGTTCCACGTTGTTGCTTATGACTTCGGTGTTAAACGTAATATCTTACGTATGTTAGTTGACCGCGGTTGTAAATTAACCGTTGTTCCTGCACAAACATCTGCAGAAGACGTACTGGCATTAAACCCAGACGGTATCTTCTTATCAAATGGCCCAGGCGACCCTGAGCCGTGTACTTACGCGATTGAAGCAATTAAAACTTTCCTAGAAACAGACACGCCAATTTTTGGTATCTGTTTAGGTCACCAATTACTTGCACTTGCTTCAGGTGCACAAACGGTGAAAATGAAGTTTGGTCACCACGGTGGTAACCACCCAGTTAAAGACCTTGACCGCAATGTTGTAATGATCACAGCGCAAAACCACGGTTTCGCAGCTGACGAAGCAACATTACCAGCGAATTTACGTGCAACTCACGTTTCTTTATTCGATGGTACGCTACAAGGTATTCACCGCACAGACAAGCCTGCATTTAGCTTCCAAGGTCACCCTGAAGCAAGCCCAGGTCCACATGATGCGGCACCATTATTTGACCACTTCATCGACCTGATGCAAACTCGTTCTAACTAATTTAACCGGAGTAACAATGCCAAAACGTACCGACATAAAAAGCATTCTTATCTTAGGCGCAGGCCCGATCGTAATCGGTCAAGCTTGTGAATTTGACTACTCTGGTGCACAAGCGTGTAAAGCACTACGAGAAGAAGGCTTTCGAGTAATTCTTGTAAACTCGAACCCTGCAACTATCATGACTGACCCTGAAATGGCGGATGCGACGTACATCGAGCCAATTCACTGGGAAGTGGTAGAGAAAATCATTGAAAAAGAAAAGCCAGATGCAGTACTGCCTACTATGGGTGGTCAAACAGCATTAAACTGTGCGCTTGATTTAGATAAGCACGGTGTACTGGCAAAACATGGTGTTGAGCTAATCGGTGCAACTGCTGATGCAATCGATAAAGCTGAAAACCGTGAGCGTTTTGACGTAGCAATGAAGAACATTGGCCTTGAGTGTCCGCGTGCAGAAATCGCTCACTCAATGGAAGAAGCACATGATGTACTTAGCCGCATCGGTTTCCCATGTATCATTCGTCCATCATTCACTATGGGTGGTACCGGTGGTGGTGTTGCATACAACCAAGAAGAATTTGATGAAATTTGTGAGCGTGGTTTAGATTTATCACCAACAAATGAACTTTTAATCGATGAATCATTAATCGGTTGGAAAGAGTACGAAATGGAAGTTGTTCGTGACAAAAACGACAACTGTATCATCGTATGTTCTATCGAAAACTTTGACCCTATGGGTGTTCACACTGGTGACTCAATCACGGTTGCACCAGCGCAAACACTGACTGATAAAGAATACCAAATCATGCGTAATGCATCGATGGCGGTACTTCGTGAAATCGGTGTTGAAACAGGTGGTTCAAACGTACAGTTTGGTGTAAACCCAGTTGATGGCCGTATGGTTATCATCGAGATGAACCCACGTGTATCGCGTTCTTCTGCACTAGCATCAAAAGCAACCGGTTTCCCAATTGCGAAAATCGCTGCAAAACTAGCAGTAGGTTACACCCTTGATGAGCTACAAAACGACATCACTGGCGGTAAAACACCAGCGTCTTTCGAGCCTTCAATCGACTACGTTGTTACTAAGATCCCACGTTTTAACTTCGAAAAATTCGCAGGTTCAAACGACCGTCTTACAACACAGATGAAGTCTGTGGGTGAGGTTATGGCGATTGGCCGTAACCAACAAGAATCACTGCATAAAGCACTACGTGGTCTTGAAGTAGGCGCAACGGGCTTTAATCCAATTGTTGCCCTTGATGATCCGAAAGCAAAAGAAAAAATCATCCGTGAATTACGTGAACCAGGTGCTGAGCGTATTTGGTACGTTGCTGATGCAATGCGTCACGGTATGAGCGTAGAAGACGTATTCGAATTAACTAAGATTGACCCTTGGTACTTAGTTCAAATCGAAGACATCTTAAAAGACGAAGCAACAATCAGCGAAGTAGGTATGGCTGGTTTAAATGCTGAGTTTTTACGCAAGCTTAAGCGTAAAGGTTTTGCTGATGCGCGTATCGCTGAAATTGCCGGTGTTTCTGAAGCAGAAATTCGTAAGAAGCGTCACCAGTTAGATATCGTGCCTGTATATAAGCGCGTTGATACCTGTGCTGCAGAGTTCAGCTCAGACACAGCTTACATGTACTCATCTTATGATGAAGAATGTGAAGCTAATCCATCTGACAAAGATAAAATCATGGTAATCGGTGGTGGTCCTAACCGTATCGGTCAAGGTATCGAATTCGATTACTGTTGTGTTCACGCAGCATTAGCTTTACGTGAAGACGGCTATGAAACAATCATGGTTAACTGTAACCCTGAAACTGTTTCAACTGACTACGACACATCTGATCGTTTATTCTTCGAGCCAATCACGCTAGAAGATGTATTAGAAATCGTACGCGTTGAAAAGCCAAAAGGTGTTATCGTTCAGTACGGTGGTCAAACACCACTGAAACTTGCTCGTGAACTTGAAGCGAATGGCGTGCCAGTTATTGGTACTTCACCAGATGCAATCGACCGTGCAGAAGACCGTGAGCGTTTCCAACAACTTGTTGAGCGTCTAGATCTTCTTCAACCAGAGAATGCAACAGTTACGTCTTTAGAAGAAGCGATTGTTAAGTCTGCTGAAATCGGCTTCCCACTTGTTGTACGTCCTTCATACGTACTAGGTGGTCGCGCAATGGAAGTGGTTTATGATGAAGACGATTTACGTCGTTACATGACTGAAGCTGTATCAGCGTCAAATGAAGCGCCAGTACTACTTGACCACTTCTTAGATAACGCAATCGAAGTTGACGTTGATGCTATCTGTGACGGTGAGCAAGTAATCATCGGTGGTATCATGGAGCACATTGAGCAAGCAGGTGTTCACTCAGGTGACTCAGCGTGTTCATTACCAGCTCACTCACTAACTGCTGAAGTACAAGACGTAATGCGTAAGCAAGTGACTGATATGGCACTAGAGCTTGGCGTAGTAGGTCTGATGAATACTCAGTTTGCTGTGAAAGACGGCAAAGTTTACTTAATCGAAGTAAACCCTCGTGCTGCGCGTACAGTACCGTTTGTTTCTAAAGCGACAGGTATTGCACTTGCTAAAGTAGCGGCACGATGTATGGCGGGTCAGTCGCTAGCAAGCCAAGGTATTACAAAAGAAGTAATCCCTCCTTACTACAGCGTAAAAGAAGTGGTACTGCCATTTGCTAAGTTCCAAGGTGTTGACCCAATCCGTGGCCCAGAAATGCGCTCAACGGGTGAGGTAATGGGTGTTGGTGAAACTTTCGCCGAAGCATTCGCAAAAGCACAATTAGGTGCAAGCAACACTTTACCACGCGGTGGTCGCGCGTTACTATCGGTACGCAACAGTGACAAACCACGTATCGTTGAACTAGCTAAAACCATGACTGATCTTGGTTTCGAGCTAGATGCGACAGGTGGCACTGCAAAAGCACTTGAAGAAGCTGGCATTGCAGTTCGTCGCGTGAATAAAGTATACGAAGGTCGTCCTCATATTCTTGATAGAATTAAAAATGGTGAATACAGCTACATTGTAAACACTACTGAAGGCCGCCAAGCGATTGAAGATTCGAAGGTGTTACGTCGTGGTGCGTTACAGCATAAGACTAACTACACAACGACTCTGAACGCGGCATTTGCTAACTGTACTGCAAACCAAGCAGATGACCGTAGCAAGGTGACGTCAGTTCAGGAACTACATCAGCGAATGAACTAAGGAAATGTGCCAAGGGCGAGGCAATCGCCCTTGGGATTAAGTGAGAATAATATGCAATCAATTCCGATGACAGTTCGTGGTGCAGCATTACTGCGCGAAGAACTTAACGAATTAAAAACAGTTACCCGTCCAAAAATCGTTGCTGATATCGCTGAAGCACGTGAGCACGGTGATTTGAAAGAAAACGCTGAATACCATGCTGCTCGTGAGCAACAAGGTTTCTGCGAAGGCCGTATTCAAGAAATTGAAGCGAAGCTTTCAAATGTGCAAATCATTGATGTAACTAAAATGCCTAACACAGGTAAAGTTATTTTTGGCACAACGGTCACTATCGTTAATGTTGAAACCGATGCTGAAGTAAAATACCAAATCGTAGGCGATGACGAAGCAGATATCAAAAATAACCTGATTTCTGTTAACTCACCAATCGCGCGTGGTTTAATTGGTAAAGAGGTAGATGATGCCGTTATCATTAAAACACCAAACGGTGAAGTAGAGTACGAAATCATTGAAGTTGAGTATATTTAGTAGCTTAACCAAGCATTGAGAAAAACCGCAGTTCATACTGCGGTTTTTTTATGCCTGTTTACAGGCGTGGATTTATTCGGTACGTTGGCTATCATACAGTCGTAATGAAGGAGTAATAATGGCAAAAATTCAGTATCCTAAACCGCTTGAGCAAGGTGATAAAATAGCCATATGTGCTTTTTCATCAGGTGTTGATAAAGTCTTTCATGAACGCTTAGACATAGTACTTAATGGCTTAACCGCCAAAGGTTTTACTGTTGTTGAAGGTGCCTGTTTACGTCAGTCACACAATAGTGCAAAGCAACGTGCTGATGAGCTAATGCAGTATTTAACTGATGATTCAATAGCAGCCATTATGCCGCCATGGGGCGGTGATCTTACCATGGAAATTTTACTTCTTCTGGATTTCAATGCGATAAGTAAAGCAAGGCCTAAATGGTTGGTTGGCTTTTCAGATATCAGCACGTTTGCATGTGCATTAACAACTCGTTGTGGCAGGGCAACCTTGCACGCTGCAAATTTAATGCAAATTCATCCTGACGATCCCGATGTTTATTTAGCAAACATATTCAGTGCTATGTCACTTGAAGAAAAACAGCAATTGCATCAAGTCGCGTCGCCTTTTTATCAGCAAAAGCCTATTGATTATAAAGCTAAGCCTGAGGCTCAATTTGACTATACCGCTCCAAGCCAATGGCGCTGTATTAACTATAAAGATAAACGCCAAATTGAAGTGTCTGGGCGCTTAATTGGCGGCTGTTTAGATACGTTAGGTCTGTTGTTACCCTCAAATTACTATGCATTGCATGAATTTAAAAAGCAGTATGCGCCTGAGGGGTTAATTTTATACCTAGAAAATGCAGAGCTTAGTCCGATGGCCCTTGCACGTTGTTTGTTATCGTTAAAGTTGAATGATGTTTTTACTGATGTAAATGCGGTGGTATTTGGCCGCAGCCCTGCAATTAATAACGACTGCTACTTCGATGAATACCAAGCAATAGAGCTCGCATTTAAAGGTAATTTATTCCCAGTTATCGTTGATGCCGACATTGGCCACGTAGCCCCAAATTTAGCACTAATAAATGGAGCTGTTGCCACAATAACAGCAGATTTGTGTGAAGGTATGGCGAGTAATGTGGTTGTGAAGACTGACCTAAAATAACAATTATGCAGGCAAAGCCTGCATAATCTTTAGGCTTTAAACTACAGTAATCACCGCATCTTTATCTAAACGCGATTTTGGTAATGCAGCATTATAATCTTGCTCTGGCTCGTGATAACCAATAGCGAGTGCCACTTCACATACATAACCATCTAACTCATCAGCAAAAAGCTCACCAAGTAAGTCTTTATCGACACCTTCCATCGGTGTTGAATCTAAACCTAAACGAGCCACTGTGTGCATGGTATTACCTAATGCAATGTAGGTTTGAGCTTTAGTCCAAGCGGCGTTATCACCTTGTTCATCTGTATTTAAATCAACAAAGGCGAAGGCACCAAAGGCCTGCTCTTTGTTTTCAGCTTTTGTACGGCCATTAGCAATATCGGCATCAATTACTTTTTCATAATCAGCACGTTTATAGCTTGGGTTATAAGCAAATAAAATGGTGTGTGATGCCGCTTTTGCATGAACTTGGTTAAACTGAAACTTATTTGCAAAACTATCATGCAGACGCTGTTTACCTTGCTCTGATTCAATTACCACAAATTTCCATGGTTGAGAATTAATAGACGATGGCGACAGGCGTAATGCTTCTAAAATTACAGCTAAGTCTGCTTGGCTAATTTGTTTTGAAGCGTCGTAACGTTTACTTGTATAACGGCGTTGTAAGTCAGAAATGATTGGGTGTGTCATGATTTGCTCCCGCATGTATAACAATTAGGTGCAGTTTACGCCTTGCATACTTTACGATAAAGCGCATAATCGAATAAACATTATCAAAAATTTTTAGTTAATATGTTGGTTGAAGATCTCAAATTAATCCTCAAGGTTGCTGAGTTTCGTAGTATTACAACCGCAGCAGCCAAATTAGACATGCGAGCCGCTACCGCCAGCGCTGCTATTAAGCGTGTTGAAGCAGCGCTGGGTGCGGAGTTATTTGTTCGAACAACTCGTCATTTGCGGTTATCTGCGGCTGGGGAGCGCTTTTTACCTCAGTGTCAGCAAGCAGTGCTCATGCTTGAGCAAGCCACACTTGCGTTAAAAGGTGAGCATGATGAAATCGAAGGCGAGCTCAGGGTTGCACTATCTTCAGACTTAGGCCGCAACATCATTATCCCATGGTTAGATGAGTTACTTGATGAATATCCAAAGCTGAGTATGCGCCCGCATATTAGCGATAGTAATGTCGACTTTTACCGAGACTCCGTTGATTTTGCGCTTAGGTATGGCTCGCCATCCGACTCAAATTTATATGGCTTTAAAATTTGTAATGTTCCGCGGCTGTTATGTGCAACTCCAGAGTACATTGCCGAACATGGCACGCCGACACATCCCGATGAATTAAATCAGCATCAGGGTCTATTTTATCAACTGCAAGATATCATCAATAATGTCTGGGAATTTACCGATGGAACCGAGCGTTTTAAGGTGAAAATGCAAGGCCGTCGAGCATCTAATGATGGTGATTTGGTAAGGCGTTGGTGTGTGGCTGGTAAAGGCCTAGCGGTTAAATCATGTATTGATATCAGTGATGATTTACTAAGTGGGCGGGTAGTGCCAGTAATGCAAAATTACCCTCACTTATGTGCAGAGCTTTGGCTAATATGCCCAAGTAGACAGTCCATTACACCCGCGGTTCGTCTAGTGCGTGATATATGCCGAGAAAAAACCAAGGCGATACTCAATCAACTGATTGAAAAAGGCATATTAGATAAGCGGGTACTCGATAACTAACTATTTTGGGTATAGAATAGCGAGGCTTATTCATCTTATTGATTAAGCAACATTCTCAGGGCGGGGTGAAATTCCCCACCGGCGGTATACTTTAAATTTAAGTGAGCCCGCGAGCGCTTTAACTTTGGTTGAAGGTCAGCAGATCTGGTGAGAGGCCAGAGCCGACGGTGATAGTCCGGATGAAAGAGAATATAGTTTATCTATAAAACAGTAATTGGCTGCCTGCGGGTGGTCTTTTTTGCTGTGCCTTTCAATGTCCTGAATCTTTTCATATTTAATTTAATAGGTATTAAAAATGATGATTCAGTCTTCTTTACTCAGCCAATTTGGCGAACCACTTGAACGCGTTGAACGTGCGATTGCTGCTTTGCAGCAAGGTGAAGGCGTACTTGTGGTAGATGACGAAAACCGTGAAAACGAAGGTGATTTTGTGTACTCAGCACAGCACCTGACCACAGAGCAAATGGCCATGATGATCCGTGAAGGCAGCGGTATTGTGTGTCTTTGCATGGGCGATGAGCGTGTTAAACAGCTTGATTTACCACAAATGGTTGAGCATAACACCAGCCAGAACAAAACAGCTTATACAGTGACTATTGAAGCTAAAACGGGCGTGACAACCGGCGTTTCAGCGGCTGATCGTGTAACCACCATTAAAGCGGCAACAGCAGACAATGCAAAGCCTGAAGATTTATCTCGCCCTGGGCATGTGTTTGGACTGCGAGCACAAACCGGTGGTGTATTAGTTCGTCGTGGTCATACCGAGGCATCGGTTGATTTAATGCAGTTAGCAGGTTTAACACCGTTTGGTGTAATTTGCGAATTAACGAATCCAGATGGTTCAATGGCTCGCTTGCCTGAAGTTAGCAAGTTTGCCAGTGAGCACAACATGCCCGTTGTATCGATTGAAGATTTAGTTGCTTATATCCAAGCAACGCAAAAACAAGCATGTTAAAAGCTTTAAGTTTTGAGCTATAAGCTATAAGTAAAAAGTGAGGCTACCTTGGTAGCTTCATTTTTATATTAACCGGTACAAAATTTCATTACGCATGGCTTGACTGATAAGAATTACCACCTAGCGGTAAATCCACGGTTATCTATGTGAACAAAACCACCGTGGTGGGAGGCGGGTTTATAGCGGCCAATACCGCCATTATAGCGACTGTGTTTTTGGAACTTTTCAAACACTTTATAAAGCACATCAACATCAGCAATCGTTAGTTTACCATCGCCATTTAAATCGTCCATTCGGCCATCACCATCTTCATCTATATAAAGGTCAAAGGCATCGCCATATTGGTGTCGGCTGTGTTTGCCATTACCAATTGAGCGATTGTAATGGGGGGTTCTATAGCCGCTGATAAAGGCAAATTTGCTTACTTTAATCCCTTCATTTTGTACAAACGTGAGCAGCTCTTCGAGCATCATCAAGCCATCGTTGTTGACATAAAGATACTTTGGAAAGCCACTCACTTGCTTACAAATTACATTTTTAACTTGCACATGAGGAGTCAGCTGGCGTGTTAGGTCTTTCTCAAAAATTTCTATAAACCCGTTTGGCGCACTGTATTGTGTATAGCCTTTATAAGGGGCAGGGTAGAGGCCTATTTGATAATTATTCAATCGCTTATTGCTAGCATTGAATGGTTTTTTCACTATAACGAGTAAGCGTTTTCTCGTTTTGTTGTTACTCAGTACTAGGCTATAAAACCCTGCATTTTCTGGGGCATAAACGGCAATGCTATTTGGCCCTAATCGCTCAGTCTCAACATCTGATACTGCAGTTGGAACAAAATCAGCCGTGTTATCAAGTGTTAGCACTTGTTTTGCATCAAGTACAAGGCTGTGCAGCGAATCAGTTAATTCAATGGCAGCAACAGAGCATGTAGTTAACGCTAAGCACACACTAAAAATAATACGGCTGAAATACATAGTGACCTCTAAATTCTATTGTTTGCTAATGGTGTGGTGAGTGCTTTTAATAACGCGCCATCGCGATTATAAACGTCGGTATAAAATTGTAGGCCCTCGTCGTTACCCGCAACGGTCCAATACATTAACAGTACATCCAGCGGTTTTGATAAGCTGACTTTTTTAGTTTCTTTTGCAGCAATGGCGTCATCAATTTCACTACGGCTCCAATTATCTGAGGTTTCTAGTATTTTCTCAGCTAAGGTGAATGGGTCATCAACTCTTACACAGCCGTGGCTAAATGCACGTTGGTCTTGCTGGAATAAACTTTTTGCAGGGGTATCGTGCAAATAGATTGAGTATTTATTTGGGAACATAAACTTGATTTGCCCTAATGAATTATTCTCTGAAGGCTGTTGTACAAACCAATACGGGAAGTTTTTGCGGCTAGCATTCGGCCAATCAATACTCTCGCTATCTACTGGGTTACGGCGACTATCAACCACAACAAAGTCTTTCTCGTTTAAGTAGTTTGGGTTTTCTTTCATTTTTTTGATGATGCCACCTGAAATACTCCTCGGTACTGTCCAGGTTGGGTTCATCACGATATAGCTCATTTGCCCTTTAAATATTGGCGTTTTGGTGTAGTTTCTGCCTACGACTACATTGGTTTGCCATTTTAATTTATTGTCTTCAAATAAATACAGCAGGTAACCTGCGATATTTACCACTAAGAAGCGCTCTGTTAGCGTGTTATCAACCCAACGAATGCGCTCTAGGTTTACTAAAATATCATTAACGTACTCACTGTAATCTTTGTTGAGTAGCTTTAAAGTGGCGTTGCCAATCACACCGTCATCAGCAACTTGATGCGCATTCTGAAAGCGTTTAACTGCTGCGACTAGCTCATCGTTATAATCAGTGGCATCACTGTTACTGCCGTCAAAATACTTTAGTCGTTTTAACTTTTGTCTCAAAAGCGGCACTGCCGGGTCTGATTGCCCGGGTTTTAATACCTTGTTTTGTAGTGCGAAGTCAGGTAACTCGCCAGTGGCATCAAGCTCTCGATAAAACACAAGGGCGTCTTTTAAACGCTTATAATGAGGCAAAACAGGTTTTAGATTTTCAAGTCCCTTATCAAGGCTTTTGGATTTTACATGTTTAAGTAATGAGGCCGCTGCAGCATCTGGGCTGACATCAAACTGTTCATAGTTCCATGTGGCTGCTAGTTGTTTAGGGTTAACTTTTCCGCGAATTAAGTGTTTTGCATAGGTCATCACGGCATCTGTCATCAGAACATCAAACTGGGCTTCTACGGCATCCGCTCCGCGTTTATCTATTTCGCTGGCCAGCGCCATTAATGTATCAAAGTGATAGTCGTTAGGAGATAGCCCTTCAAGTTCTGCTTGCGCAATTAAGTTGAGCGCTTGCTTGGCATATTTTACGTTGTCCCATACTCGTTCAAAACTATTTGCTTTATAGGTGGCAACGGTCATTTCAGGGGAGTGGATTTGTTGTCCTTCTATACTGTGAGACTCACCAATCAGAATAGGCTCAAGCTGTTGTTGTAAGTATTGGTTTTCAGCCAGCACAGGCATACAAATGGATAAACAACTTACCAAAGCTGTGTAGCGTAGAATTTTCATAGCTATGTCCTTATAACGTATTTAGTAATTTCTTGAATTGTTTCTTTTTTGCTCATTTAAGCTTAGCAAAACAATACGATTTATAGGAACATATTTTTAAATAAAAAACGCTTGGCAAATTTATTGCCAAGCGTTCGGTTGGGATCGTGAGAGGGGCTTAATTACTGGTTGTTTGTAATTTTGCTTCTGGCTCTGCTTTTTTACCTCTTAGCTTGCCAATTAAGCGTTTAAAGTCTTCTAACGCGACGTACTGACAAGGGATTAAAATAAGCGTAATGACCGTTGCAAATAAAACCCCGAATGCCAGTGATACAGCCATTGGGATAACGATTTTTGCTTGTAAGCTTGTTTCCATAATGATTGGTAATACACCAATAAAGGTCGTTATTGAGGTCAGTAATATTGCTCTAAAACGACGCGCACCGGCTTGCATTACAGCCTCTTTGGTTGCAACACCTTCAGCGCGAGCTTTATTGACAAAGTCGACCATCACTAGCGAGTCGTTTACGACCACACCTGCAACAGCGATGATACCGAATACCGATAAGCTACTCATTGTCATACCTAAAATCATATGACCGAACATTGCACCAATGACACCGAATGGAATAACCGACATGATGATAAATGGCTGTGAGTACGAACGTAGTGGAATAGCAAGTAACGCAAAGATAATCATCATTGATAAAGCAAAATCACGTACTTGTTCTGCCACACTATCCATTTCTTCTTGAATACGACCTGCCACATTACTTTCTACACCTGGGTAGCTTTTCAGTAGGCTAGGTAAGTATTCGTCACGAATTTCTTTTGCAATGGCAAATGGTTCAGCTTGGTCAGTATTAACCGCAGCCCAAACGTTTACAGTACGTTTAGCATTTTCACGACGAATACGGTTTACACCATCTACAATGTTTACTTTAGCAACCTCAGCAAGCGGTACTTCAACACCCGTTGGTGTAATGATACGTGCATCTGTGATGTCACTTACTGCGTTTCGCGATTCACGAGGGTAGCGGATCATTACTTTGATCTCTTCGCCGTCACGTAAAATACGTTGCGCTTCTAAACCGTAGTAGCTAAAGCTAACTTGTGATGCCACATCTGAAAGGGTTAACCCTAAGCTGTAAGCAAGCGGTTTAAGTTCAAGTTGAACCTCGTCAGTTGCTGATTGTAGTGAGTCATTTACATCACCTACGCCTTGCATGCTATTTAGCTTTTCTTTTAACTTTGCAGCAACTTCTTTGAGTTTATTGATATCTTTGCCTTCTAAGCGAAAGCTAACATCACCGTCATCACGGCCGCCATTCATGATACTGTCTTCAATATTCAGCGTTTTCACACCTGGCAGTGGTGGCATTTGTTCGCGCCACATTGCACTTAATTGGAAGGTATCAATAGGACGTAAGTCCGGTTCGACCAAAATCGCCATAATGCGTGCACTTGTACGACCGCGTAAACTAACCGATAAGTCGCGGATCATCGCTTGACCATATTGCTCTTCAAGTTGTTTATCGACATCTAAAATCAGCTTTTCAATGGTTTGCGCTGTCTCAAGGGTTGCTTGCTCAGACGAAGATAAGTTCATTTCAACTGAGATACGCGGGAAATCATGTGGAATTTTAGGATTCGCAACAAATTTCACTAAACCACCAGCGAACATACCGCCACTAACAATAAGCACACAGATAAAGCCAACAATCACGGTGTAACGGTAATGAATACAGCGACCAATAAATGGTGTGTAGTAATTATCAACAAAGTTCTTGAGGCCTTTATCCATACCTAAACGTAAGCGATGTAATGGATTTTTAGGATTCGCAGGTTTACTTTTCATGGCTGCTAAGTGAGCCGGTAAAATTAGTTTTGACTCAATTAGTGAGAAAATTAAACATAGGATAATTACACCACCAATGGCTTTAGAAAACGCAGAGCCAGGCCCTGTTGCCAGTGTTTGTGGTAAAAATGCGGCAATTGTGGTTAACACCCCAAAGGTTGCAGGAATAGCAACGCGTTTTACGCCGCGCACTACGTTATCTAGGCTGTGACCATGCTTTTCAATTTCAGCACTGGCAGACTCACCGACGACGATAGCATCATCAACGACTATCCCGAGCACCAGTATAAATGCGAATAAAGAAGCTAAGTTAACAGTGATGTCTATAAAGCCCAATGGCATCATTAAAAATGCACCTAGGAATGACACAGGTAAGCCCATCATTACCCAAAATGCTAAGCGTAGTGGTAAAAATAGCGCCAGTACTACCATCACTAAAATACCACCCCAAATCATGTTGTCGATCATCATGTTTAGACGACCTTCAAGGTAGTAAGTTAAATCAACAATCGGTGATAGTTTTACGCCTGCTGGTAACTGTGGTGCTTTATCTGCTAGATATTTTTTTAATACAGCAGCAACTTTAGTGATGTCTTGATCTTTCGACGCATTTACTTCAAAAGTTAGTGAGTTTTTACCGTTGTACTTAGAGTATTGTAAGCCTTCTTCAAAGCCGTCATTAATTGTTGCTACATCACCTAAGAAAACTTGTGCACCATCTGGTAAGTGTAATAAAGGCAGATTTTCGAACTCTTTACCACGATACGCTTGATTTTCAACACGCATCGAAATGTAGCCATTTTCAGAGCGAATTTGACCTGCAGACATATTGGCAGAAAAGCTGCGAACGGCTGTGGCAATATCACGGAAAGTTAAACCATACTCACGTAGTTTATCTGGGCTGATTTCAATGCCAATTTCATAGTTTAAGCCACTGTAAAAGTTGACCAAGTTAATTTGTGGTAAAGCTTGTAGCTCATCTTTTATGTCGTTACCAAGTTCTTTGAGCTGGTAGTTACTCATATCGCCATACAGCGCGAGAATCATAACTTCTTGCTCAAACTTTTCACGGCGAACAATTGGGCGTTCCATCTCCGCAGGGAAGGTATTGATTGAATCAACCTGCATCTTGATTTCATCGAGTACTTCTTGCGGGTCGTACTTTTCTTCGATTTCTATCCAAGCTTGTGAAAAACCACGGTTCGAATAGGTAATTAAACGCTTAATGCCTTCGAGACCCTCTAAAGACTCTTCGACCTTAATGGTGATGCCTTCTTCTACCTCTTGTGGCGCAGCCCCTGGGTAGACAGCTTGAATACTGATCCAGTTACTTTCAAACTGTGGGAACATTTGTTTACGCACCGACATTGCTGTCAATAAGCCGCCCACTAAAATGAAGATCATAAGTAGGTTTGCAGCAACTGGGTTGCGAGCAAACCAGGCAATAAGCCCTTTTTCTCTGTGCGTGGTCATGGCTTATTCCTCTTTTAACGCTAACTGCGTTGTTGGCACACTTAGTTTTGCATTATCTAGCTTGACTGCCATGCCTTCAGTTGGGTATTCAAGAGCAGAGGTAATAAGTTGTTCACCATTAGCAAGGCCATTATCGGCGATTACCATGCCATTTTGTTCGCGCACTATGTTAAGTGTTTTAAAAGTAAGGGTTTCGCCATCTTGTAAAACGGCTACTTTATTGTCTTTAACTAAGTGATGCGGAACAACAATTGCGTTGTCTAATGCACGGCCTTCGATAGTGGCATTAATGTATGAGCCAAAACGTAATGGCTGCTTTTGCTCATAAGGCGTTGCTACTTGTGCTACTAAGTAATTCATGCGGCTACGTTGGTCCACAACTCCTTCGCTACGTACGATAGTTGCTTGCCAGGTTGTTTGTTTACCTGCAAATTCAGCGTTAATTGATACGCTGGCGCCAATTCCTTGGTTATTTAGGTATTGCAGATCTTTATCAGCAACAGGTAAACGAATTTCAGCCAATGACGTTGAGCTCAGGCTACCAAAGCTGTTACCAGGGTTTACTACACTGCCTAAACTAATTAGACGCTCGTCAATAATCGCATCGTATGGTGCTTTAATATATGTACGTTCAAGATTACGTTTAGCTCGTTTTACACTCGCTTGCGCTGCACGGTAACTTGCAAGTTTTTCAGCAAGTTGTGGTTTACGTAAATAAAGCTCAGATGGAATAACTTGGTTTGAGTCACCTTTGATGCGGTCCCACTCAGCTTGCGCAACTGACACCTGTGCACGTTCAATCTCGAGTGCAGAGCTTGCTTGTGCCAAACCGGCTTCAGCTTCAATGAGTGCCGCTTCGTAATCATTTGGGTCAATACGTGCTAGAATGTCGCCTTGCTTAACAAATCCACCTTGTACAAATTGATCTGATAACGACACAACCTGACCACTCACTTGCGCAACAAGTTCAGTTTGGTTTTTAGGTTTAACAATACCGTATGATTTTACATCAAGGGTAATAGCGTCAAAACTTAACGGTTTGATTGATACAAGCGGGCGCAGATCTTGTTCTGGTTTTTCGACTGGCGGTTGCTTCATAGAGGCAAATGCGAATGCCATTCCAAGTCCGCCGACTAATACGGCGATAGGGAGAATGATTTGTTTTTTACTAGCCACGGGATAGTCCCTCACGGTTGACGGTAATTAAAAATAAATTTGATAGGCTAAGCATACGCAATAAAGTGTTTACAAGGCGTTTGAAGATGTAACAAACCATTACACATATTACAAAGGCGCTACAAAGGTTCTATAAGAGGTACTCAATGACAGATAAAATGGCATGTAGATTAGGCTGTGGCGCCTGTTGTATTGCACCCAGTATTAGCTCACCGATCCCAGGAATGCCCAACGGCAAAGCAGCGGGAGAGCGCTGTATTCAACTTGATGATAATAACCTATGTAAATTATTTGGTGATGAATCAAGGCCTAAGGTGTGTAGTGACTTTTCTGCTACCGTTGATGTATGTGGCACCACTAACGAACAAGCACTGTATTTAATTACCGAACTTGAGCAGATGACTTAAAAAAGATTAAACCTTTAACACTTTTTAACGGTTGCTGGGATCAGTTGTGGTTTATGGCTAAAGTTTTCTTCATGTTATTTAAAAATGATAAAGAACGACTTGTCTGTTTTAGAATATTACTTGCGAAATTAACTATGAAAATACATGTAATCATCTATCTGATGTTAGCAAGCTCATTTACTTATGCAATACCACTGAAAGTCAAACTTGATCACAGCTCAGAAACGCAATTGCATACTAATCAACAACTCGTTGCTGCTTTGAAAGCAGGTAATAAAGATCAGTTTTTAAAAGCGTTAGCTGCTGGCGCTGATCCAAATTATCAAATTAATCAATCAAGTAATGTGCTTAGCCTAGCCGCAATTAATCTCGACTCTGACTTTTTAAGTGAGCTACTTCAAATGGGTGGAAATCCCAATAGTTACAGAGTGTCTGCAAAACGAAATTTAATATTTGAAGTATTAGGGCCAGATAGAATAGAGCACCTAAGAACTTTACTTAGGTTTTCTCCAAAACTAGATGTTAAGGATGGTATAGGCTCAACACCAATAATATATGCTGCGATATTGAGTAACTACACTGCGATGAAATTACTAATTGAAAAAGGCGCTGACACGTCACTCAAAAATAATTTTGGCTATGATGCTTTAAAGATCTTAGAAGATAACTCCACTCGAGAATGTCATCAATCTGAGTGCTCGCAACTAAATGAAGTGAAACAGATTATTATGAAATAATTAATCGTTCTCAACGAAAAAATGCCAGTCAATTGACTGGCATTATTGCTTTTGCTTACCACGTATAGGTAGCGCTAAGAGTATATTGTTCGCCGCGGCCTGGGGTACCCGGTACTTCTTCGAAAGATTCATCCCAAATGTTGTCAGCTGCAAAGGTAAAAAACACATTATCAAGCTGAGCTGGGGTGAATTGTAGCGTTAACTGCGTGAAGAAGGCTTCATCATCAGAGCTACGTAGGCGGTTACTGTGTTGCTTACGCCATTCGTTATCGATACGCAGCTCAAGTACATCCATTGGTTGCCATACTGCACCCAGTGTTACACGATGATCAGGGTAGTTAAGCGCATAAAAGCTCGCATCAATATCTGCCGTGCCATAGTCTTCTGACTTTTCTAAAAAGGTGTAGCTGGCAATTAACTCAGTGCTTTCAAACGATTTATTCGCTAAAAACTCAACGCCTAAGGTGTCTATATCAACCGGGTTTGCAAAACGTGCTGAGGTTGCATCAAAGCGATATGTCCAATCCGTAAGGTTTTTATCTTTACGGTAGAAAATAGCTGAATCTAAACGCCATGAAGACTGTTCAATCAGTAAACCTAATTCAAGGTTATCGGTGGTTTCGCGCTCAAGGCTGTAGTTACTTCTGAATAATCCGCCCGTTTCACTGCCGCCGATGGCGGTATAACCGGGAACTTGTGTTGCTTCGGCGTATGACGCATACCAAGTATGTTCACTGCCATTTTGATTAGCTACTTTAAGGCTGGCATCGGCAATAAATGAGGTATCTGAGCTATCACGGTTCGTATCATCAAATGCAGCGCCAACACGTAAAGTAAGCTCTTTGTTTGCTGTAAGGGCTGATTTGTACTCAGGCAAGATACTTAGCTTAGTGTAATTACGTGATGTAAAATTGTTTTCAAGAGATGTTGATTCAATTTCATCAGCAATAAATTGCCCAGCATAATTAATTGCATAGCGGTCATTTAAACGGTGACGTCCAGATAATGCTAATGACTTAACCGTGGTTTCGTGAAACGCTTCAAAAATAGCTGGGTTTTCACGAGACAAAACGTAATGGTCGTTATGTTTACGATAATAACCAGTCACTTCAAGGCTATTGCTCTCACCATACATTTGCTTATGATTGAGCATGAAAAGCTTGGTTTCAAGATCTTCTGTTTCGTTAAAGTTAAATGGCGTATAAAGGTTTGGCCAACCAAAAAACTTCTCTTGGCGTCCGAACATTAAATCAGTTTGTGAGCTAGAGCTTGCAAGTTGAATACGCGCTGAGGCACGTTCAAAGTCGTGGTCGCCATTATCAATTGAGCCATCACTTTTTGAGTGCGAGTATTCACCCTCAAAACCTAATCGCCAATCAGGTTTGCTATCAAGCTTTTGGCTATGAGCAGCATGAATACTTTGTAAATTAAAGCCATTCGTACCTGTGCCAAGTGAAACACTACCGGTACTCGTGATAGGGCGCCAGCCAAATGAAACCGTACCAACCGAGCTATTCATTCCATAAAGGGCATTATCAGCACCTGTAAGTACTGAAGGTCCTGTTAGCATTTGTGGTGCAATTGGAATTTCAGCAAAGTAGTGACCAGATTGAGGGTCAAATAATGTACTGCTGCCGACACGAAAGCCTGTATTTTCAAAGATACCACCGCGAATGGTGACATCAGCTTGTGCTTCAGCCATATTACGCGATTGCAAATCGACACGCGGGTCATATTCTAAATTTGATACCGGCGCATCAAAAGTACCTACAGGTTCTTTATTTGCGGTTGCTGAAACTTCAACGGTGATTTGTTCAATATTGTTGGTGTCTTCTGCTAGTACTGAGCAAGTGACGAATAATGCGGGAAGTGTAAGCTGTACTGCGCGTACCATCTAAAACTCTCTTGATTTTGTTTAATCTGGGGTAGTGGCTAGTTAGGCGCACTGAAAATTGTGGGTATTGTATCTGAATCACTGAGTTATACCACTCCAACCAGATTTCAGCAGGCAATAAAAAACCGCGCTAATTGCGCGGTCTTTTAACTAAAACAGTGTTTAGTTTTGATTAATTGATTGCGGTGGGAAGTTACTTAGAATGTTAGCAACAGTTTCTTTGATAACTTCAGTGCGCTTTTCAGGTGATTGGTTCTTTTGTAAACGACCTTCTTTCGCACCACGCCAAACTAATTGGTTAGAAGCACGGTCTACCACGTCTAGAATTAACGTACCCACTTCGTATTCGCGAGCAGTTGTTTGCGTGTTGTAACCCATACCCCAGTAATTCCAGCGTGCGCCGTAACCCACGTTAAAGGTATCTACATCAATTTTAGTATCGACAGAGGCGTGATAGTTAATTAGTACATCTGCTTGCGCTAAATCAACTAGCTTCATACCGCTTTTTTCAAGTTCAGCATTTACAGCGTCACGAACACGTTTTTCCATTAAAGGGCTAATTTGGTAGTTCGCTACGTTTTTAGTCAAGCTGGCATTAGGTACCCAAGAGAAGGTTTTATAATTACTAAAATCTGCTGATTTGTCGTAATCCCAATCAGGCGTTTTAGCACAAGCTGCTAAAAATAATACAGCCGTCGCGATTAATAAGTTCTTCATATTGTTTGCTCCTTGGCAAAATTTCCACTACTTGATTGATAACATAACACAAATAATACTCAACTGAATGATTATTTAAAAACTATGGCACATTTACAAAAAAGTACTGTAATAGTTTGTAAACATAGTCATCCTTGACTGAATCAATGATTAATTTTTATAATTAAACGGTGTGTTCCACTTCTATCCAGTCTTTTTCATCCACCCAGTTTTGAGCACCATCTTTAACAGTACGAATAGGGATGATGTAATCACAGCTAACTTGTGGTTTAACTGAGGCAAAAATCGGCACAAAGCCAAAGCTAAGAGCGGTTTCGATAATTGCTTTTTGGTTTTGTGGATCGATATCAGCTGCTTCATCGATATAAATCGGAATACGATACAAGTTTTGTTCTTGGTCGCTTAATAAGTAACGAATAAACAGCATGCCACAAAGTAGCTTAATGGTGATACGTGTACCGTTAGAGCCGGCTGAATCAATTTTTTCGAAGTGCTCAGTTTCGCCAGCACGGTTTACTACTTCAAAACGAATATCAAATAAATCGGTCAGAGTTAAACCGGCTTTTTCTGAGGCAAGCTTAATTAAATGATCTTTCGCTTCGTTTACCGCAGATTCGCTATATGGCTCTTGGCTTAATAGGTCTAGGGTATCGCCTTGCTCAAACTGATTTGAGGTACTGATAATAGTATCAATGCTATCAACCAGCATCTTGCGCGGAATAACATTAATTTTGAATGCTTGAAGGTTAGAGATACGGTGCTGACTAATCCCTTTATTAAAGCTGTTCATTTCGCGGCGCAGGCGGTCTAAGTCTTCGCGCAAGCCTTTAATAGTAGCGGCTACTTCGGTTAACGCAACGCGGCCTTGACGTTCAACCGCATCGCGCTCGTTTTCTATGTTATGAAACGCGCTTATAAGCTTTTCGTATTTAGTAAACTCATCGTTTTCGTTATCAAATTTAGTAATACCCGCATTGTAAATATGCATGTAGGTGTTACGTACGTTGATATCAAAGTTACGTAGCTCTTGGCAGTCTTTGTTAAAATGATGAATGAGGTCACTCAAATTATCAAAATCAATACTGATCTCAATCATGTATGGCGTCACTTTGCCTGAGTAAAAATCAAGGGTGTGATCGATACGTTCAGATTTAACTTGGCGTAAACGGTCAGCTTGGCGCGCAAGCAAATCTTTTTTCGACTTGATAATTGAGCGACGGTCGCTGATTGAGCCACTATTTTTTTGAATGTCTTGCAGATAGTCGTCAACTTGCTCGCGTTCTGCATTTAACTGCTCTTTTAGCAGTGTTTGTGCATCGACAGATTGCTGCATCACTTCAAATTGTTCAAAGCGTTTTAATGCTTCTTCTGAAGCCATTAGCTCATCATATAAAGCATCTTTTTCTTTTTGCTTTTCGGCGACATTAGCAGCGACTTCGCGTTGTTGTTTAAACTCTTTTAGTGAGTTTTCTAGGGCAGCGAGTTGCGCGGTTAATTGCTCTTTATTTTCGCCCGTTTGCATTTGCACTGGGCTTAGCTTTTTAAGTTTAATCGTCGCGCCAGGAAGAGTCAGTACACCGCCTTTAACATTTGCCGATAACAGCTCTAAGAACTCACCAAAGGCATCTTCGTCTGTGATCTCAACATCACCATTGCTGGTGGTGGCAAACGATAAGATATCAGGGTTTAGAATACGCGAAATCTCTTCAACTTCTTTTAAAGATAAATCTTCACGCATACGGGTGAATAAATTGAACTCAAGGTTCTTTAACTGCAGTTTTAAGCTCTTAATTTGCTTTTGTGTTTCGCTAATACGGTAATCAAGCGTGTGCAAGCTTTGCCCTTGGGCACTGCTTAATGAATGCGATAGCGATTCATAATCTTGTTTAAGCTGAGTAAGGCTTACTTTTAAAGTGGCTTTATTAACTAGTTCAAACTCAGATTTAAGCGCTCGATAGTCTAAAAACCATTGTTCAATTTGAGTTTGTTTACGTTCAATATCGCGCGATTGCTGAATATACAGCTGCTGCTTTTGGTCGAACTCATGCTTTTCGTGTTCGATATCCTCAAGGGCAATATTGAGCTCAGTGAGTTGCTCTTGTTGATAGGTTTCAAAGTCAATCAGTGCTTGGTCAATTTTTGGCGCATAGGCAGCAAGTTTGCCTTTTAAAACCGTTTGGTTTTCAAGCATAGATTCAAGAGCTGCGATAGGCTCTTGCATTGACTCAAGGGCTTTTAATTCACGTTTAGCGCGATTCACTTTATCGAATGAACGTCGCCACACTTCATAAAAGTCGACCCGAGAGTTTGACATATGGCGCTCAAATACGCGTAACATAAAGCGTTTAACATCAATGGCACCTAACTTATGCAAGTTAAGGATACGGCGGAAAATTTCTTTGTAAATCGCGGAGTCTTGCACGTTATTGAGGGGGATCATCTTTAAGTTGATATCGCCATCAAATGGGGTTGCGCCGCCAGTGAGTAGGGCGTTTAGCTCTTGCGCTTTTAATTCAATTGGATTGAAACCTTGCTCTTTTAAGTGATTAAAAAGCTTGGTGAATTTTACAATGGTTTTGCCTTGAGTGTAGTGTTCAAGGTTCAACTTACCTTGGTAGCAAAAAAACTGATGCGCGTAACCAGCAATTTTACCAAGGCCGGCAACACCAATCACCACAGGGCCATTAGGTAGGTCAGCTTCGAGTAAAATATAGGATTGATCTGACGAAAAGTAGAATTTTCGGGTTTCATCTAAATCGTGGCCATCCCATTCTGTTAAACGCAAATCATTAATCAATGGAAATTGCAGGGCATTAATTACCGAGCTTTTACCGGTATTATTCGGTGCACAAATAGAGCTACTTTTATCCAGTGGGATCACGCATTTTGCATAGCCTGCGGTATTTAAAAGCGCAAGTTTGCTGAGTCCATATAGGCTTTGGCTTTGCATTATTCGTCATCTCCTAGGTAGGTTTCTTCGTTTACTTCCATTAATGCATCGATATAACGATAAATAGGTGCTTGCAGCATAAAGCCATTTTCTACTTCGCGAGCAAGACCTAAACGTACCATACGTAGATAAACGTCTTTACGTAAATCTGAGCCTGAGAAGATTTCTAATTGATCAAACAGGTGCTTGTTGATTTGCACTAAGGTTTGCATTAGTTCAAGGTCGTTTACTTCGTCAAACAAGGCACGCATTGGATCTTTACCAGTATTGGCATAATGCTCAATCAAGATGTAGATAGTCAGTGCGATGGCACGCGAAATTTTACCCATATTTGGGGTGCTTTCATCGCTGCCAAAATAGTAATAGCCACGGCTATCGTGTTGCAGATCATGGCCAAGGGCGTTAAATAACGCGCGATAAGCATCAATGTGTTGGTCAAGCTCTTGCCACATCAGCGTGTCTTGTTCGCTAATGTGGTAGCCTGATGTGAGCTTTTTATTAATAGCTTGCAGATGCGTTAAATCATCTAAATTAATATCTGTCATGGTTATTGCTCTGTTGCTTTATTATCGTCAGCAATCGATGAGTTAAATGGGTAAAGAGAGAAGTGTTGCTGGGCAATTTTTATTTTTACTTTCTCTTGGCTTTGGCTAATCTCAAGGTCGCCATCGCTAATTAATTTTTGATACAAGAACAGCATTTCGTCAGCTTCTAAGTCTGGGTAGCTTTCATCTAAGAAACTAAGCAGCGGCTGAGCTTTTTTGCTGGCTTTTTTAAAGCGTTTTCTAAATTGTGTTTTAACGTCGTTGTAATCAGGAATATGTGGGCTTTGATAGGCGGGCACATCATCTTGTTCTGGTAGTTGATATTCATCGTGCTCAAAGTCAACTAAGCCTGCCATATAGGCCACGATATGACGTTGCTGGCCAAGTGAAAAGCGTTGCGCGTCTGAGACAAAGTTAGGCTGTACTGCACTTAACATGTTATCGACGCCATTTTTACGCACTAAACCAAGCACTTTAGCCGCTTGACGCGTAATTAGGTTGTTGCGTCGTAATTCTTCACGCAGTGGCATCAACATATCGGCGCTTTTACGTAAACTTTCACGACCAACTAAATGCATTTCTAAAATACGGGTACGTAATTGCTCTAGCATGCGTTTGTCTTGGTATGACTTACCAAGGCGGTCAATTTGCTCTATTTGCGCGCTAATTTGTTCTTCGATGGTATTAAAGCAAGCGTGGAAGTCACCACGAATATCCACCATTTCCAGCATAGGCTCGATGTATTCATCGAACGCTTCAATTACAGCCTGATAGCGTTTTTGCAGTGATTGCACCGCGTTGTCTGCTTTTGCTTGCTCAACAATATTTAAAATTGCGTTTTCATTGTGGGCAAACAATTTCATTATTTTGCGTACCCGATCATCCATAATACGGCTGAAGCGGCGAAGCTCGTCGTAATCTTCAATTTCACCGGCTTTAGCAAGGCGATTACCAAGGCGAGCTAAATCATCAACAAGCACACTAATTTCTTGGGCAAGACCTAAGTGTTCTTCTTGTAGCAAGAAAGTCGCAAAATCGGCGATCGCACGGTTGATTTCTAACTGCGATGATTTTGCCAGTGGAATGATAATATCTTGATTCAATAAACGATTTGTTTCTTTATAAATGCGTTCATTTGACCACGAAGGTTGTTTTTGTTTTATCGCATTTTGTACGTCTTTCAAGCTGAAATCAGCCATCTTAAAACGTTTAAATAGCAGTTCTAACACCCCCCAATGTTCAGTAAGGGTATTTAATAACTTTTTAGCTGGGATCATAAGGCTCCAGTAAATTCAGACTTTGGTGTTAGCGATTAGTATTAAATTATGTAATTGAGAATAGTTTTATGCTTTCTATGCTGCTAGAATCCGCGCCGAAACACTCGACTTACAATTTTTACATTATTATAAAGGTTGTTCAAACACCATGGTAACCCCACTTATCCTAACCCTGATAGCGGTGGCATTTTTGCTTATCGTTATAGAGGATATTATCCATGTAAACAAGGCCAAAACGACGCTTTTTTTTGGCACTTTATGCTGGATTATCTTATTTATCTCTCCAATTCATGGGCAAAGCCCAGAAACCATACAACATCAACTGGATCACAACATATTAGAAATCGCGACTTTGTGGCTGTTCTTAATGGCTGCGATGACCTTTGTAGCCTATTTGAACTCTAAAGGCTTTATCCAGAATATTGTTCATAAAATTATGCCAAATCAAATCAGTGAACGAAAGCTGATGTTTCTGATTGGTGGCTTTGCGTTTTTATTTTCATCTATTTCAGACAACATTACGGCAACTTTAATCTCGCTTGCGGTGGTGATGTCACTTAAGTTAGATCCTAAAAAATTAATAAAATATGCAACCTTAATTGTATTTAGTGTTAACTCGGGTGGGGTGTCGTTGATCACGGGTGATGTTACAACCCTGATGATTTTCTTAGACGAAAAAGTCACTATTGCTAATCTACTATTATTAATTGCCCCTGCTCTGACAAGTGTTGCACTGCTCGCGGCGATGTTGTCGGTGGGTATGTCGGGTAATGTTGTGTTTGAAAAGCAAGCAGCCCGTCGTATCGAAAAGACAGATATTACCATTGCGGTTATCTTCTTCTCGACGATTATTGCTACGTTAACTTTGAGTGTGCTTTATAGTGTGCCGCCGTTATTAACCTTTTTATTTGGTTTATCTCTGATGTTTTTGGTTGCGCAATTCTTAATGCGCAAAAAAGACGTTAACAAAAAAATCATCGATTATATTCGTGAAATTGAATACGACACCTTATTGTTCTTCGTTGGTGTGTTATTGCTAGTTGGCGCATTAAAAGAAGTTGGCATGCTTGCTAAATTTACTCACTTATATGAGTTGATGGCACCGGAATATGCCAACTACTTGATGGGGCTATTATCAGCGGCGGTAGATAACGTACCTCTAACTGCAGCACTTTTAAAAGCTGATATTGTGATGAGCCCTCAGCAATGGCTGTCGTTTACTTACGCAACTGGGGTAGGTGGCTCAATGCTTATAATCGGCTCTGCGGCAGGTATTATTGCCATGAGTAAGGTAAAAGCACTAACCTTTATGAGCTATCTTAAAATGTCGGTTTATTTATTAACTGCTTATACCGTTGGTTATTACGGTTCGCACTTAGCGGGCAGTTTAATTTCATAAAACAACTTGACAGCTAGACGTCTAAACGTTAACTTTCGAAGCCTGCTTTTAACAGCAGGCTTTGTTATTTTAACCAGGTGTTAACTTAACATTCAGAAGAGGTGCGATACTTAGGTAATTAATGTGAGGTGACGAACGCCGATGACCATTAATGAGGGAAGTACTCGCCGAGAAAATTAACCGGACGTCACGGTTATTTTTCGGTTTATGGGGCTGAATCCTCAAAACTGTCACCAAACTAGGTGGAGAGCTTCTGGCATGGACTACTCTTTATTTTCAAAGCACCCCCTTGCCGAGTTCTTCTTGAATTACTGTGGATAGTTTTCCACAAAAGGAGACGACATGAATACCCAATTAGCCGCCAACACAAAATCAGATTACGTTGTTGCAAAATTTGGTGGCACCAGTGTAGCTAACTTTGATGCTATGAGCCGCTGCGCTGAAATCATTTGTGCTGATAATCAAGTACGTATTGTTGCTGTGAGTGCCAGTGCAGGCGTGACCAATCATTTAGTTGCATTGTGTAAAGCTGATTTGAGTGCGGCTGAACGTGATGAGCACATTACTGGCGTTGTCGCCATTCAAGAAGCAATCTTGGCAGAGCTGTCACTGGATGCTGATTTAGCACATGGCTTTAATGAAACGCTTAAGGCTTTTCAAAAGCTAGCATCAGACGGGGCTAAGTCAGTAGCAGATCAAGATGAACTACTGAGCTTTGGCGAGCGTTTATCATCGTATTTATTTACTCAAGTATTACGCGGGCAAGGTCTTGATGCGGTGCGTTTTGATGTACGTAAAGTGCTAAAAACAGATAGCCAATTTGCTAAAGCTACCCCAAATGTTGCAGCAACCGCTGCGGCTGCTAAAGAGCATTTAGTGCCATTACTTGATGACCATGTTGTGGTAACTCAAGGTTTTATTGGAAGCAATGAGCACAATCAAACGACCACTTTAGGGCGTGGTGGTTCAGATTACAGTGCTGCATTACTCGCTGAAGCAATTAACGCAAAAAGCGTGCATATTTGGACCGATGTTGTAGGTATTTTCAGTACTGATCCGCGTTTATGCGCTAAAGCAAGCCCAATTGCACGCTTAAGCTTTGATGAAGCGGCAGAAATGGCAACGTTTGGTGCAAAAGTACTGCATCCTGCAACCATTTTACCTGCAAGCCGTAGCCATATTAGTGTGTTTGTTGGTTCAAGCCGTGAACCACAGTTAGGTGGTACATGGATTGAAAAAGAAAAATCTCAGCAACCAGGTATTCGTGCCGTAACACAGCGTAAAAACCAAATTCTGTTAACGGTTAAAAGCCCAGAAATGCTCCTAGCGAGTGGTTTCTTAGCCCGTGTATTCACTATTTTAAGTGAGTTTAATATTTCGGTTGATTTGGTTACTACCTCAGAGATCAGTGTTGCAATCACTTTAGATAACGCACCAAATGCATCACGCCCTGAGCTTGATCAAGCTTGTTTAGATAAGCTTTCTGAGTTTTGTCATGTGTCGGTTGAGAATAACTTAACGCTGGTGGCTTTAATTGGTTCTGAGATTCAATTACGTCAGCAAGAAATGAACTTAATGCAGGTATTGAGTGATTTTAATATTCGTTTAATTTGCCACGGTGCAAGTAAACATAACCTGTGCTTCTTAGTTGAGCAAAGTGAGTCAGATGAAGTCGTGCAGGCTATTCACAGCCGACTATTAGAAAGCCAAGTCGCGGCGTAAGTCATTAAAGTTAATAAAAGAGCACTGCCAGTCAGTGCTTTTTTGTGCCACAACACTTATATCAAAACCTTCAATAGAGTTACTACTCGCGCTGAAATTATGTTTGCTCAATTCTTCAAATACATTAGGGGCAAGTAGTTTCGCAATCGGCTGAGCACTTGCTTTGGCAAGCGCTTCTTTTAACGTCCAAATTCTAAAAAAGCACTGTGCTTGTTCATCGGGAGCGTCAAAACGGCTAATTAGGTCAACTTCATCTTGATGATAAAAATGCTTTGCGAGTTTGATAAAAGGGCGGGGCTTACTGCTTTGTTCAATATCAAAACCAAATAGCTGCTGTTCTGGGTTAAGAGCAGCGCCAATTAAACCATTTGAATGTGATAAACAGGCCCACACAGGCTCTCTGCGTTTTGTATGCAATTTTAGCTTGCTGTCTTTGTCATCAAACTGGCTCGATATTTCATTGAGGGCTAAATCATCATGAGGGTAAGCATTTTGATACAAATACTTTAACGTTAGGCGAGTCGCTAAGTACTCTTGCTTGGCGCAAGGCACTTTGCGTTTTTCAAGTACGCTTAATTCAAACTCACTGAGTAATTTATCAACGGGTAAACTTGCAACATCAATACGTGCTGCATCCATCAGCATAATTTTTTTGGCTGTTGTCTTGCTTTGTTGTCCGATGATAAGGGTGTTCGAAAAGTAGTGACTGCTCATGGTTTAACGCTTACACGAAGGCTCGTATTTAGTTTTGTTTATTTTTACAGCAGATGCACATTTATAGGCATGAACAAACGCAAATAGTTTACGCAGTTGACTGTAATTATGGTTTAATGAGGAAAAATAATAACAGATTTGTAGATGTATGGCACAAGTTCGTGACGGCTTTCAAAGTCGATTAGGTTTCGTTTTAGCAGCTTCTGGTGCGGCGGTAGGTTTAGGTAATATTTGGGGCTTTCCAACACAAGCGGCAAACCATGGCGGCGGTGCATTTTTACTCGTTTACTTCATTGTTATCTTCTTATTAGCGCTTCCGGCTCTGTATACTGAGCTGTATTTAGGTCACCAAGCGCAAGCGAATCCAGTAAAAGCATTATCTAATGCATGGCAAGACACAGCGCCTAAAGTGGGCGCTGCAGCAGGCTATATTGGCCTCTTTGGCGCGGTTGTGATGCTGAGCTTTTATTCGATAGTTGCAGGGTGGATGCTCGCTTATGCGCTTGAGCCACTCGCAAGTTTCTTTGGTTTTACTGAGTTAAGTAACTTTTTACACAGTGACTCGATGGCACGTAATTTTGTGTTTACGCCACTGATGCTTATTCTTACTGCGAGTATTATTTTAAAAGGTGTTAAATCAGGTATCGAGACTTGGTCACGCCGCTTGATGCCATTATTGCTAGTGTTATTAGTGGCGTTAATTGCTTATATCGCGACCCTAGATGGTGCGATGGATGGTTTTGCAGCTTACTTAGTGCCAGATTTTAGTCAAATTCTTGATGCCAACTTAATTATTGCGGCAATGGGACAAGCGTTTTTTTCATTGTCGTTAGGTGTTGGTTGTATGATGGTTTACGGCTCATATTTAAAACCAGATGCCAACCTGCCGAAACTAACTGGAACCGTGGCATTGCTTGATACCGGTGTGGCCTTTTTAGCGGGTTTATTGATTATTCCGGCTATTTTTGTTGCTCAGCATAATGGTGTAGAGGTATTTAGCGGCGGTAAATTGGTCGGTGAAGGGCAGTTAATTTTTGCAATTTTACCTGAACTGTTTAGCACTATGGGCCAAGTGGGCTTACTCGTTGGCTTATTATTCTTTGTATTAATGTCGATTGCCTCAGTAACATCAACCATCTCATCGACTGAAATTCCAGTGGCTTTTTTAGTTGAGAATCACAGTGTAGAGCGTAAAAAAGCAACTTTATTTGTAACGCTAATCGTGTTTATTGCCTCATCACTGATTATCTTAAACTTTGACTGGTTATTTGGTTTAGTCATTATGGTGCTTACACAGTACCAATTACCTTTAATGGGACTGTTCTATTTCATTACTGTTGGCTGGTTATGGCAGCGTGGTAATAAATTGCATCAGGTATCTAGCGGCCCTCATTATTGGTTTGCCCAGTACATTCGCTTTGTCTGTCCGTTATTAATGACGGCGGTTTTTGTGAACGTGGCGTTGTTGAAATAGAAACTTGAGTTGCTAGTTGCTAGTTGCTAGTTGCTAGTTGCTAGGGAAAAGGAAAAAGTAAAAGGCGTGGGGTTTAAACCTCACGCCTTTTTAATTTAAGGTGCGCTTGCTTTAAATAACTTCGTTAGTTAATGGTAAACCTTGGCTTATTTCATTGGCGCTTTGCAATGTAGTGCAGGCTATTTCGCTCAGTGCTTCTTGGGTGAAGAAGCCTTGATGGCCTGTCACTAACACATTCGGAAAGCTAATAAGGCGTGAAAAAATATCGTCTTGCATGATTTCTTCACGGTGATCTTTAAAGAATAACTCTGACTCTTGCTCATACACATCAAGCCCTAAGTGTCCCAGCTTTTTAGACTTAAGCGCTTGAATACAGGCTTGAGTATCGAGAAGTGCACCACGAGAGGTGTTAATCAGCATGACACCGTCTTTCATTTTCTCAAATGCGCTAGCATCAATTAAATGATGGGTATGCTCGTTGAGCGGGCAGTGCAATGAGATGACATCACTTTGTGTGAGTAATGTGTCTAAATCGCACAGGGTATAAGGGCCTTCACCAGCCATTGGGTCACAAACGAGTACCTTAGCTCCAAAGCCATTTAAGATATTAACCAGTGCTAAACCGATTTTGCCACAGCCTATAATCCCAATAGTTTTTTTAAACAGATTAAAACCAAGTAAACCGTTTAAATCAAAGTTGCCTTCACGTACTCGGTTAAAGGCTTTATGGGTTTTTCGGTTGAGCGTTAGCATGAGTGCAATACAATGCTCTGCTACTGCTTCTGGGCTATATGCAGGCACGCGGCAAACCTTGATGTTATGCTCTTTGGCAGCATCAAGGTCTACATTATTGAAGCCTGCACAGCGTAATAAGATTGCCTTTATGCCTAGGGCAGCCATATCGGCAATGACGTGTTTGTCGACTGTATCGTTAACAAACACGCACACAGCATCAAAGCCTTGGCAAAGGGGGGTGGTATTGCTGTTTAAGGATTGCTCAAAATAACTGAGCGAAACAGACTCAGCGTATTCAGTTAGATTCCTTTCAAAAAACGGTTGCTCATACTTTTGCGCACTGAATAAGGCCAGTTTCATCATTTAAATTACTCTCTATCACCATTTTGAGGGTTTCGGGTTTGGTGCGCGGGGCATATCGCGCAACGAGTTGACCCTCTGAGTTTATAAGAAATTTGGTGAAATTCCATTTAATTGCGCGGTTTTGTGCTATTCCACGGGTATGACATTTTAAATAATTAAATAAAGGATGGGCCTCTGGGCCGTTCACTAACACTTTGTTAAAAATGGGAAAGCTAACATCAAAGTGTTGCTGATAAAAGGCTTGTAGCTCATTGCCATCTAGAGGTTCATTGTGGCCAAATTGATTACAGGCAAAACCGAGTACGGTAAATCCTTGCTGTTTATAGTCTTGATAAAGCTTTTCAAGGCTTGCCATTTGCACTGAAAAATTACATTTGCTGGCTATATTGACAATAAGCGCTGTTTTACCTTGTAACGATTCAAGGCTAAAGTTTTCTCCAGATGCAAGCTGGGCATTGAAACGATATATACTATCCATGTTTTACCTGTGTGTTTTTGAACTGTTTAAATGAACTTTTTTTCATTCGCTTTTTAGTTATTCGGTTGAGATAATGAAATTATTACTAATTTATCACTCAAATAGGTCAGTTTTATGTCAATGAAAGTCGCCTTCATCGGATTAGGTGTAATGGGTTACCCAATGGCGGGTCACCTTGCCAACGCAGGTCACACCGTGACAGTTTACAATCGCACAACGGCTAAAGCGCAAAAGTGGGTATCAGAATATCAAGGTGAATACGCTGAAACTCCAAGTGAAGCCGCAAAAGGGGCTGATATCGTTTTCATGTGCGTAGGCAATGATGATGATTTACGTTCAGTTGTTTATGGTGAAAATGGTGTGCTGTCAAGCATGCATGAGGGCAGCTATTTAGTTGACCACACTACAACATCAGCTGAAGTGGCACGTGAAGTGGGTGCTCAAGCGAAATTACAAGGCATCGCATTTTTAGATGCGCCGGTTTCTGGCGGCCAAGCGGGTGCAGAAAATGGTGTATTAACTGTGATGGTTGGTGGCGACGAAGCTGACTTTAATGTTGTTCAACCTGTCATGGCTGCTTTTAGCCGTTTTAGCCAATTATTAGGTGAAGTAGGCTCTGGTCAACTTTGTAAAATGGTAAATCAAATTTGTATTGCTGGTGTGGTTCAAGGCTTGGCTGAGGGGTTACACTTTGCAAAACAAGCTGGCCTTGATGGTGAAAAAGTAATTGAAACCATCTCTAAAGGCGCTGCAGGCTCATGGCAGATGGAAAACCGCTACAAAACAATGTGGGCTGGCGAATACGAATTTGGTTTTGCTGTTGATTGGATGCGTAAAGATTTAGGCATCGCTTTGGATGAGGCAAAGGCAAACGGCGCAACTTTGCCGATGACGGCAACAGTTGATCAATATTACGCCGATGTACAAGCTTTAGGCGGCGGCCGCTTCGACACCTCTAGTTTATTAGCGCGTATCGAAGCGTTACATAAAAAGTAATATTCATAAAAAACGCGACAATTATTGTCGCGTTTTTTATTACATGCTTTGTGCGTAATTGTACAAGGCTTTTAAAATATGCAGGTTCTTCTCGTTATCATCATTTTCATGCGCTAGATTTTCTAGGGTGATCATGAAATCTTGGCCACTGATCGACGGGCTGTCTTCACCATGCATTAGCTTGTTTTGGCAATATTGGCGCCAAGTGGCTAATTCATCTTGGCTAAGGGTGTGTGGCCAGTTTCGAGCACGGTATCTAAATAACAAGGTAGAAAACTTTTTATCATCAAAATCAAGCTGCATTGAAGCTAGTTGCTCAGGGCTTGCATCACGTATCATAGCAAATTTAGCTTTATCTGCATGGCTGGTAAAACCATCATAAAGTTGATAGTCAGGGTTAGTGGTTTCGCCGTAATCACGCTGTTCGTTAAACACTTCGGTGACTTTGTCGCGAAGTTCTGTGTTGGCTTTTAAAATAGCGAGATTTTGTAAGCATTTTTCGCGGTCAATACCTAATCGGGCTGCGTTCTCTGGCAACAAGGTTTTTGCTGGTGCAAGAATAGGGCACTTATTTAAATGCACGAGTTTTAAGCCTACCGGTGCTTCGTCTTCACCAAGGTCGCTGTGTTTTGTGTAAAGACGCGTGCGTAGCTCTTCAACTGATAAATCTAATAAGACTTGCGGATCTTCTGTCAAATTAAAGCAAATAATGGCGTTTTTATTGACTGGGTGAAAGCTCATTGGTGCAATCCAGCTGGTGCAGCCTTGGGTTGCTGGAATTCGTGATGAGGTGTGCACCAATGGTGTCATGTTAAATACATCAACTAAATCAGCCAATGCTTTTTTAGAGCGTAAGCTAAAGAAGAACTGATACAACTTAGGTTGTTTTTCTTTTATTAATTTTGCCAACGCTATGGTTGCCGTTACATCACTTAAAGCATCATGAGCAGCAGCGTGTTCAATGCCATTGGCAACGGTTAAATGCTCGAGCTTAAAGCTCGGCGTACCGTCTTCTTTAAGCGGCCATTCAATGCCTTCTGGGCGCAGTGCATAACATGCTCGGACTAAATCAATAATATCCCAACGGCTATTATTGTTTTTGTATTCACGCTCGTAAGGGTCATAAAAGTTACGATATAAGCTGTAACGTGTAACTTCATCATCAAAGCGGATGCTGTTATACCCCGCAACGCAGGTATTAGGTTGGCTAAATTCAGCATGGATCTTTGCCATAAACTCAGCTTCAACTAAGCCTTTTTGCATCGCAACTTGTGGGGTAATACCCGTTATTAAACACGCCTCAGGATGGGGCAAGTAATCGGCAGCTGGCTTGCAATACTCAATTAACGGCTCACCAATAATATTCAAATCGAGATCGGTACGAATACCTGCAAATTGACTCGGGCGGTCCTTTTGCGGGCTTGCGCCAAATGTTTCGTAGTCGTGCCAATAAATTGTTGGTTGCTGTTGTTCTGGATATGCCATGCATTAAACCTTGCTAAGCGTTGGGCCGCTTTGACTTATTTTTTGAATTAACAGAATTATGGCATAGAGCCTAGCTAGTTTATAGAGCTAAACGGTTTGATGCTGTTCAGCGTACGTTTTGCACACACGGTTAGTATAAAAAATGGCCTAACGGTTTAATTTTATGCTTATATAGGGTCTAGTCGTTAGTTTTTACCCAAATTTGTATTTTAGTGGCTCGGTATTTGCTAACGAAAACTATCTTTAACAATGAAGGAACAAAAAAATGACTTTATCAGCTTTATTACTATCTACTTTAGCATTCGACGCAGCACCAGCTCCTAGCTTTGATACTACAAAACTTCAAGGTACTGGTGGAATTATTATTCTAAACCCTAAAAAGAAAAATCAAGAATTACAGGGAACTGGTGGGATAATCATTCTTAACCCGAAGAAAAAAGAAAATTAATATAAAGTAAAGAAAACCAGCCAAGAGCTGGTTTTTTTTATACTATAAGATTATGATTATGAACATCTTTAGTAGGATGATTCATGCAATATTTAGTCGAATTATACAATGAGTTGCTTGTAGCAACAGCTGTTCATAAAGTGTTTTCAGTGCAAGTTATCATTGCAATAAGTTATGCAGTTGCTTTAGTCCTATCATTTTATAGAGCACTACGAAATAGAGAGCTCTTCAGTGATTTCTTATCAATAGCCGTGGTTGTTTTTAAATATCAACTTACATCTCTACTGATGGAAAAAGTACTGATCTACGTGCAAGAAACCGGTGAAAGTGGAATTGCTCAAAATGTTTATCTGAGTGTGGCTGGGATAAACCTCTTAAGTTTATATATCCTATACAAATTGCATCAGCGATTCAGCTATAAGTATGGAGAGCTGTTTTTAAGTGTATTTAAGCTTACGATCGTAGTGACAATCGCACATTTAATTGTGTGGGTTAAATTTGTTGTCTTAAACATTCAAGAAGAACACGCCTACATACACTACATGTATAGCTTTATAGTGCTCTACATTAGTATTGTACTTGCTGTTGTGATGTTGTTTCCGGGTCTTTTGAAAACAAAATTAAAACTATTACTTAGTCCAAGCTGGCCGTTTAGAACAAAAAATTAACATTAATTATTAGATGATTTTCAGTCTCATACTATCATTTATAATGCTTTTTCCTGATATATTACGGACCAAGTTTGGGTGTATAGTAACATTTAGTTTACCGAGGGAACGTAATGCTTGAACTAATTTACATAGCCATTGCCGTTTTAGCCATCTTGCTGATTGCAAGTACATGGTTGATTGCGCGCAAAAATATTTTTGAAGATCAAATCAGGTCTAAGTCTGTTGAGGTGGTTTGGTGCACGTTACAAGCCGAGCATGAAACAGATATCAGCAAAGCAATTAAACTATTCAATAAAGCTGAACAACTAAAGAGCGAAATTTCAACCTTAATGGGCAATTCACCGCACGCTGCACATTTTAAATTAGCAGAACCGACTGGGCTTGATAGCGATAAAATAAAGGAGTTATCGCTTGGGGAGCTGCAGCGATACTACGATAAGCAAAACAACATATCTGACATTTACGAGAAAATGTACAAAGGTAAGAATTAGTAAAAAAGCCAGGTTATTTAACCTGGCTTTGTATTTTTAGCTCTTTTGCTATTTGTTTTAACTGAATATCTGCAAGTTGGCTAAGTGCTTCTTGCGTTTGGTTTTCACCCTTAATTAACCCCGCCATTGATAGTTTTTTTATACTCTTGATAATACCGTTACTCACTGCTTCTAATACCGGCCCATCGAGTGTAGCTGTGGTTTGGCTATTACCATTAAGTAGTGAATCAAAGCTAACCTCAGAAGCTTTAGCCACTTCATCAATTAACTCATAAGGAACAGTTGCAAGCTCGATACTTTGCTCACAAAAGCCACGTTGTAATGATAAATGTTGCTCTAATTCTAAATTATTTTGCACCCGGCAAAGCGTACATAAGCGCATAAAAATATCACTTACATGCTGTTGCTCAGTGCTAAGCGTTTGATTGAACATAGCATGTCCTTGCACTGCTTTTTTATTTATATTAAACGACTTTTTAAAAAATCTCATGCATAAAGTGATAGTTAGCGAATTTTTTAACTCATATACAATGCTATTTGATGATACAAGCCAATTCCTAGTAATACATTGAAAGGAAAGGTAATACCTAAAGAACATAACATGGCTAAGCCTATATCAGCATCAGGAATCGCTGCTTTAATAGCCGCTGGAGCTGCGATATAAGAGGCACTAGCAACTAGGCTTGCTAATATTACTACCGAGCCCAGTTCGAGTTGAAGGGCAGTACCAACACAGACGCCGATAGCACCCAATAGGTTAGGTGTTATAAGTGCAAATAATGCTAAACGCCAATGATGCCATGGAATAGGGCGCAGTGTTTGTGCGGCCATTAAACCCATTTCGAGCAAGAATAACGCTAATACAACTTTAAAGCTGTTTGTTAACAGGCTAGTTACTTGGCTGCCTTGTTGTGTGCCGTACATCATGCCAATAATTACACCACCTACAAGCAGAATCACGCTTTTGTTAGTCAGTGTTTCATGCCATAGCGCTTTGAGTGATAGGTTTTGCCCAGACCCATTTCCAAGACGGCGGAATAGTAATAAACCAACGATGATTGCAGGTAACTCAAGCATTACTAAGTAAAGCGTGACTTCAGCACCCACATTAAGTGAGTTCGATTCGGCATATGCTAAAGCAACGGCGAATGTACCTGCGCTTACTGAGCCGTAATGCGCGGCAATACTTGCGCTATTAGCAACAGAGAGGTTTAGCAGTTTGTTTAAAACTGGGTAAAGCATTAAAGGTATTAAGCCGCCAAGCAGTAACACAGCGCCCATTTCGGGTAAGAGTTGCCAATGTAAATTGCCATGTAGCACCATGCCGCCTTTTAAGCCAATGGTGAGCATCAACAATAGGCTAAGGGTTTCATAGGTTGCTTGCGGAATTCTTAGGTCAGAGCGAAGTAATCCGGCTGTGAGTCCTAAAACAAAAAACATTACAACAATATCAGGCACTTTGTTCTCCTCTTGGTTAAAAGCGCCGCTATTCTAGATAAAAATTCACATAGTAAATAATTAAATAAGTGATAGTATCCTATAGGTAATCATCTATAGGTTGGGTTTTATGGACTTAAGGCATATTTCTTTTCGCTTACTAGAAGTGTTTATGTGTGTGGTAAAAACGCGCTCTATCAGTGAAACAGCAAGGCAGTTACACTTAACGCAACCAACGGTTTCGCAACAAATTAAACGCTTACAAGAAACAGTTAATGAGCCATTAGTGATGGTAAATCAGCAGCGTATACATGTTACAGAAGCGGGTTTTGCATTGTTTCAAACATGTCAGCAGGTGTTTGGTCATTTTGATGATTATCAAGATTACTTAGCTGAGCTTAGAGGTGGAGAGCGCGGGCGCTGTAAAATAGCCATGGTTAACACTGCACAATATATTTTGCCTAAGTTACTCGGCCCGTATAGTAATTTACATCCGCATGTTGAATTGCCACTAGAAATTGGTAATCGTGCTGAGGTGCTTGCCCGGTTTGAAAGAGGCGAAGACGATATTTATGTATTTAGTCATCCCCCTTCGTTAGAACACGCAAAAGCGGGGCGGTTTTTACAAAATCCTCTTGTATTTATTGCGGCAAATAACCATAAGCTTGCGAGTAAAAGTCATGTAACTTTACATGACTTAGTGAGTGAACGTTTTTTACTTCGCGAGCCAGGTTCAGCTACGCGAATGCTGTTTGAGAGTGAACTGCAAAGCAGAGGTTTTGTCCTTAGCAACACAGTGCAAATGGCGAGTAACGAGGCTATTCGTGTTGCTGTTGGCTCAGGAATGGGGCTGGGGGTGGTTTCGCGCCATGTACTGCCACCTCACGATACGAGTTTTTGCATGCTAAATGTTGAAGATGTGAATTTGGCCAGCCATTGGTATTTTGTGGTGCGCACCGATCGCCATTTATCACATGCGGCGCGCAACTTTTTAAAATTTGCCCAACTGAACTTAGAGCAATGCTTAGATAAACAGTGGGTGACCAATGAGCTAAGCCAGCTAAATGAGAGCTTAAATTAAACTAACAAGTAGTTGCGTTAAAATGCCATGGTCACAACCTGATTACGGCCATTTAATTTTGCTTTGTATAAGCCTTTGTCGGCCTCAGCCAGTAATTCGTTAACATTATTGGTGCCCGACTTATGGGTGATGATACCGATACTGATAGACAGGTTTATTTCATGGTCATTGTGCACAAAGCTATCATTATGAATGGCTAAACGAATTCGCTCTGATAAGATTTCTCCTTGAGCTTGGCTAGTATTGGGTAGTATCACTGCAAACTCTTCACCGCCAATCCTAGCCACTAAATCGTGCTCACGTAGCTGGCTTTTAATCTTTTTAGCAACCCACTTAAGTGCTTCATCACCCGTTTCATGGCCATGCTGATCATTAACTCTTTTGAAGAAATCGATATCTATCATCAAAGCGCAAAGTTTTGTTAGGTTGTTGTTTGCTTGTTCTAAATAATTGTTACTAACGCTAATAAACGCTCGACGATTCAATAAACCGGTTAGCGAATCACGATTAGCAAGGTCACTCAGTACCTGCTCATGCTCTAAGAACATCATTAATGGCCAGATCATGGCGGTTAGTGTGGTAATAACAATATGGCTTATGAGAATAACAGCTAATATTTGTTTCAAGTCTGTTTGCAACAAACCTAGGTAATCACTAAGTAGTAGTGAAAACTGGGTTACCATAATCAAAGCGTGAATGACGAAACACAACTTGAGTAATACTAAATGCATGATGCGTTTAACATGCAACTTCCTTAGCGCGAAAGCTGCATAGCTAAAACATGCTGCAATTAAGGCTGTTGTGATTAACTGGCTAAATGGTGAATCATAAGCAAGGAGTAATATTACTGCAGCTGCAACTAACACATATGCACATTTATTTTGACATTTTTTGTCTGATTGACTGTAAGCATGAATACCTAGTATGGCTGCTAAGGGAGCTGAAATTATCAGTAAATCAGCTAGATAATGTGTAATTAGAGGAAGGTCGATAAAAATACGCAGAGAAGCTGCTATTTGTGCGCCTACAAATATGAGACACGAGCTACCCCAATATAAATAACTTGATTGTTGCCTTAAAAAATACAAAGACAATAAGAACGACCCAATAATCACATTCAATAAAATTGAGATGCTGATTATGGTGGGTAAATGCATCATGACTTTCCCTGAAGAATCACTCGACTAAAATCTATTTAATTATTATGTATTAGTTGGGTATTAGCAACCCGTACATTGTAACTATAATTTAAGGCTTTCTAATGCCGGCTTCAATGTTGGATAGTGGAAGCGGTAATTGTGACTAAGTAGTTTATTCGGAAGCACAAATTGACCATGAAGCAGAAGATCAGACATTTCTCCCATCATCAATTTTAAAACCCAGCTAGGCATACGTAGCATGGCAGGTCGCGAAATCACACTCGCGAGTGTTTGACTAAATTCATTATTATCAACAGGGTTTGGCGCAGTGGCATTGACAGGCCCGTGTATCTCTTGATGTGAAAGCACAAAAAGGATGAGTTGGATCATGTCGTCAATATGGATCCACGACATTCCTTGTTGACCATGGCCTACTGGTCCACCCAAGCCAAATTTAAAAGCAGGCAGCATTTTACCTAAAGCACCACCTTGCTTAGCTAATACGATACCTGTACGAAGTAGGCATACTCGAGTTTGGTCAGATTGTGCTTTCGTCGCTGCATGCTCCCAATCACGGCAAAGAACATGGCTAAATTCAGGATAAATATCATTAAAGCTTTCATCAATTGGCTGGTTTTCTTGGCGGCCATAAAAGCCAATCGCACTGCCAGAAATAAAGGTATGAGGCGGCGATTCACAGCGGCTAATCGCTTTAGATATCTGTAAGGTAAGATTAATTCTGCTATTCAACAAAGTGCGCTTTTGCGACTCGCTCCAGCGCTTGTTGACGATTGGCTCTCCAGCTAGATTAATGACAGCGTCAACCTCTTCAAAGTTGACTTCATCGAGTGACTTAACAGTGTGTACTTGATGAGTCAGTATGACCGCGGCTTGAATAGGGTTGCGTGTTAGTACAGTAACCTTGTGGTGATTCAATAAAAAAGGGCACAAATGTCTACCAATGAGGCCTGTTCCACCTGTTAATAAAATATGCATAGTGCTGCCTTAATTAATATCTGTGTGTATTTTTTATACATAGTGATGATGGTTTTTGCAAATATATACGGATAAAGCAGTAATTTAGATTAGTCTTCTTGATTGTGGTTGTTGTAAATATGATAGCTATTTTTTAACTCATGTTTAGCGTGATACATTGCTTGGTCAGCTAATCTCAGCAATTCTTGGTGATCTAGGCTGTGATCTGGAGCAAGGGCTACCCCAATACTTAATGAAATATTTAATGTGAGCTGTTCAAATACAAATGGGTTATCAAAACGTGCCAATAGATGCGTGATCATGGCATTAATGTGTCTATATTTAGCGATATTATGTGTAATTATGACGAATTCATCTCCCCCATAACGATACACATCATCATCGGCTCTAACTGATGACGTAATCCGTTTTGCGGTTTCAATAAGAACTTGGTCACCAATTAAATGGCCGTATTCATCATTGAGTTGTTTAAATTTATTTATATCTATAAATATAACAGCCAGTTTATTGTCTTCAGAGCTTGTAGTAATGGCTTGCTTCAATGCTGGCTTTAACTCTGTGCGATTTAAAACGCCTGTTAGATGATCATGACTAGCTTGAAAATTTAACTTACTCGTTCGCTCATAAACGATGTCACTCATGCGTGCAAAGCGTTTTAACACATAGCCAATTTCATCATGGCTACTAATCGTCAACGTTTTTGGTTTTTCGCCTTTTTCTAGTTGATCAGTGTTTTGAATTAATAACTTTAGAGGTTTAAAAAGCTTTGCATTGATATAAAAAGCGCAAAAAACTAACAATATGAGCATTAATGGTATTTGCAAAGTTACGAAGTGAGTTATAAATAGTCTGTTTTTTTGGTAGTCAGCATTTTGCTGTTCTAACTTGGCAAGCTCAGTATTTTGAAACAGTAAAATATGCTCGCGGATCTGGTCCATATACTTTTTACCCTCATTCGTTAACACAATCGCTTTAGCTTCTTCGAGGGCATATGGCGTGCCTTGCATTACAAGTGTGACAGTTAATGCTAACTCTGCTAATTTTTTGTCGACCAGCTCATCAATTTCAGCAAGAGTGTCTTGTTGTTCGGGGTTATTTAGCGTTAGCTTATTGATAGTCAAAAAATGTTGTTTAACTTGTTCAAGTGCTGTGTAGTAGGGTTCTAAATAGTTGAGGTCTTGAGTTAATAAATAACCACGTTGCCCAGTTTCTGCGTTCGTTATTTGATTGTAGAGCTTTTCAGATTCATCGAGAACATCATGAGTATGGATCACCGCCTCAAGCTTAGCCTGACCTTGCTTATCTAATACATAGATAATGAAGGTATTGGCTACCACCATTAAAAAAATAGAGGAAAGTAGAAGGATAAATTTAGCTCTCAGCGACATTAAAATAGTAGTAGCCTAAAATTATTAGCTCTTAGTTGAAAAGTATTGACCAATCATCGAACTTTGCCAATTTATCAACAAAAAACGGCTGTTTTAATGCTATTTCATGGTGTTTTTAATGAAATTTGGTTCTTTAGCCTGTTTTAAGTGTACGCTCAGTAATTTATTGATATGCTAACTTGAACTAGATGCAGTTTTAAGTGACAAGGAGTGACTGTGAACTTTCTGCGCCAATTCCACGATATAGTATCTAATCAAGAAATTGATTTTTCAGACAAAGTAATCAAGTTACTAGAATTTGGTTTAGAGGTATTTGATCTCGAATTTGCGATTGTGAGTCAAGTTGATGACAATCTCTATACGGTTATTCATGTGGTGGCGCCTGATAATGCAATCCCGGTTGGTACGCAATTCGATATGGAAGGTACCTATTGTGCTCACACCTTAGAAGCTAATAAAGCGCTTTCATTTCACCATGCCTCAAATAGTCGGATTGCACAGCACCCTTGTTATGTAAATTTTCAACTCGAATCTTACATTGGCGCGCCTATTTTTGTTGGCAAAAAGGTGTTCGGCACAGTTAACTTCTCAGCGCCGAATGTATCAAAACCTTTTAGTGAAGAGTCTCACGATTATGTAGAGTTATTTGCTCAGTGGTTAGGCAACGAAATAGCACGCAATGCTTCTTCAGAACGGTTAATAAAAAAGAACTATATGCTGGCGCAAGTTGAAGAAGTTGCTCGAATAGGTTCTTGGGAGTTCGACTTGCTAGAAAATAAGTTGTACTGGAGCAAGCAAACTAAAGCAATCCATGAAGTGCCCGTTGATTATTCTCCAAACCTTGAAACGGCTATTGAGTTTTATAAAGAAGGTGAAAGTCGTGATGCAATACAACAAGTAGTCCAAGAAGCAATCGAGCATGGTAAAGATTGGAATATTGAAATTCAGCTCATCACAGCGAAAGGTAATCCTGTATGGGTTTCAACGTATGGCGAAGCAGAATTTGAAAACGGGGAGTGCGTTCGTTTAATAGGTACTTTTCAAGATGTAACGAAAGAGGTGTTACTTCGTGAAGAGCTTAAAAAGCAAAAAGCGGATGCAGAGCGTACACTTGAAGACAGAAGTATCTTGCTGGCTAAGATTAGCCATGAACTACGCACGCCGCTAAATGGCATTACAGGCATGCTAACGACTTTACTTTATGAAAAGTCAGGGCAAAAGCGAGAAGAAAAACTCAAAGTTGCCCTTCGCAGCGCAGATATCTTATTAAATATAATCAATGAAGTGCTCGATTTTTCTAAAATAAATCATGGTGAACTGAAATTAGAGCCTAGTCACTTTTTATTAAAAACAATTTTTGTTGATTTAGCGTCTTTGTACTTACCTTTATACCAAGAAAAAAATCTTAATTTTGACGTCGATATTGATATAAGTGAAGAGTGTTGGACTTACTGTGATAACACCCGACTCACTCAAATTGCGTCTAACTTACTGAGTAATGCTTTAAAGTTTACCGAGCAAGGCACTATTAAGTTATACGTATCTGCTAGGGTTCAAAATGACGATGTCATTTTGAATTTAAAAGTTTCAGATACGGGCATAGGCATGACAGAAACCTTTATGAAGTCATTGTTTTCACCATTTACCCAAGAGCTAAATAAGGACCGAAAAAAGGGGGGCACGGGTCTTGGCCTTGCAATAGTGAAGGAGCTTATAGATTATATGGGTGGCACAATAAAGGTCAGTAGCGAATTCCAAAAAGGCAGTTGTTTTGATATTCAACTACCTCTAAAACTAGGACAGCCACAATCACATGATACGCTGCATGCCTCTGATATCGACTTTTCAGCCTTGCCTTTATCGATTCTGGTTGTTGATGACAACCAAATTAACCGATTTGTTTTGAAAGCGCATCTTGAGAAATTAGGCTTAACGGCCGATTATGCCTGCGATGGTATTGATGCGATAAATAAGTGCAAGCAAAACAAATACAATCTGATTTTTATGGATTGCGTAATGCCAGAAATGGATGGCATTGAAGCAACACGTATTTTAAGAGATAAGCAAATTTGCCCAACTGATACAACTTATATTATTGCTTTAACAGCAAATACTTCTGCAGATGATAAAGCAGCTTGCAAACAAGCTGGAATGGATTTATTTGTTTCAAAGCCTGTAAAAAATACGGCTATTGAGCAAGCAATTGTGTCAGCTAAAGAACATTTTTTAATGTAAGAAATAGTAGTTTGTGAATACTCGGCTTAGAAAAATCATTGCTGGCTAAATGAGTAGTTATTTTAGGCAATTTTCAAATTTAACCTATACTTTTAACGGGTTTAATATGTTGGAAATACTAAATGGGCTACTCAGATAACCGCCGAGACTTTTTAAAAACATTAGGTGTTGGTGCTGTGGCTTCAACACTTGCCTTTAAAGCTCCCTATGTATTCGCTAAGAATACTCCCACAATTAGGGTAATGGGCACACATGTTACTTTGCAAGAAGAGCTCAGACAAAAAGCCATGCTTGAGCTGGGTATTAATATTGAATTTACCCCAATGGGCAGTGCCGCAGTGCTGCAAAAAGCTGCGGCTGATCCAAGCAGCTTTGACTTGTACGAGCAATGGTCAGATTCAATTAATATTCTTTGGCAAGCAGGTGCTATTCAACCTATCGAAACAGAGCGGTTAACCTATTGGCATGAAATCAATCCACTTTCCAAAACAGGTAAAATCGTGCCAGATGCCAAGTTAGGTGCTGGCGATTCACCGAACAAACTTCTTTATGTGCAAGCAGATGGTTCGCTTGCAACTACACCAACTAATTCGATTAGTTTCTTGCCTTACGTGCATAATGTCGACTCGTTTGGTTATAACACTCAGTTCATAGAAAAGGGTATTCCTTACCAAACTGAGTCTTGGTCTTGGTTACTCGATGAAAAGAATAAAGGCAAAGTCGCCCTTGTTAATGCACCAACAATTGGTATTTTTGATGCAGCCTTAGCTGCCGAGGCGCAGGGGCTGATGACATTTAAAGATATGGGCAATATGAGCATTAGCGAAATTGACCAGCTATTTGCAATTTTACTGCAAAAGAAAAGGCAAGGTCATTTTGCCGGTTTTTGGACTTCGGTACCGCAGTCTGTCGATTTTATGAAAATGAAACGCGTTACGATTCAAAGTATGTTTTCGCCCGGTGTTAGTGCCTGCAAAGGGCAAGGTATCCCCGTTGTTTATGCTTCACCGAAAGAAGGTTATCGCGCTTGGCATGGAGTAATGTGCTTATCTGCTAATGCACAAGGTCATGTTAAAGATGCTGCTTATGAATACATGAATTGGTGGCTTTCAGGCTATCCAGGCGCGTTTATCGCTAGACAAGGGTATTACATTTCTAATCCTGAGCGGAGTCAGCCTCTCATGTCAAAAGCAGAATGGCAATATTGGTATGAAGGCCAAGAAGCATCCATGGATTTACGTGGAACAGACGGCAAAATATCTGTGCAAGCGGGTCAAGTACGTGATGGAGGTAGCTATATCAAGCGTTTTTCCAATATAGCGGTCTGGAATACGGTAATGCCGAATTATGATTACAGTTTAGATAAATGGTATGAGTTGTTGAACTCATAAGGAGCTACATTGCTAACCATTTTTTCTAGGTCTTTAGCAGCTAAGGTGTTATTGGCATTAACCCTCGTTTTACTTGTAATGGGGGCGAGTTACTTTGTCTTGAACAAGCGATTGCAAAGAATTGAAACATCTTTTAACGATATAAGCCGCATTAGTAATTATGCCGTGGGTATACTTCGTATAAATAAAGATATTGTTGAAATGCAGCGGGATATTTCAGTTTATGGATTCTCAGGTAGTAAAACCGTATTTAGTAAAATAATAGAGAACTTTGAAAGTATAAAAGCACGTTTAGAAAGTGTTGATCTGAAAAGTGATGAACTTGAAAGCCAAGTTTATTTAAATTCAATGTCTCAGCTGATTTCACGGTACGGCGAAAATCTAAACGTGCTTGCCAAGCGTTATGAAATCAAAACAGAGCTCACTGACGTTGAGCTACCGCAAATCTATTTAGCTGCCATTAATGAATTAAACAACCTCAAATTAACTGCGACTAGCAATGACGAGAAGCTGGCTATCACTGAACATCTCAATGTATGGCATGAATTACATCGTGATGCGTCTTTGTTTCTGGCCAAAAAGGATTATTCGAAAAGAGCATCGGTTAATAAGGCGCTGGCTATTTTATCAAATCAGACACAAACCAACACTGAGCTAAGTAATAACCGTGAACATGCTAAAACATATAAGCAGGCATTTTCGAAAGGTGTGCAGGCTAACCGAAATTATTTAAGCTTGGTTAATGTTGTTATGGCTGGCGATGCTATTGAGTTCAGTACCCTTGCAGATAAACTAAGAGAGAAATCTTTAGCAAAATTACAAAAGATTAAAAGTGAAGCGCAAGAAACAGTAATAAAATCAGATCAAACTCTGCGTTTTCTTGCTGTTGGCGTGGTTATCTACATTATAGCGCTTGCCATCTTTTTCCACCTGCATATATCGCGCGCAATCACACGTTTAACTACAAGTTTCCAATACTTCTTAGCGGGTGATTTATCAGCTCCTATTTATGACTTAAAGCGTAACGATGAAATTGGTGTGCTTGCGACTGCGGCAGATAGATTTCGGGTGCTCAGTCAAGATTTAACTCAGGCGAAGAAAACAGCCGAGCATACAACTAAAGTGAAATCAGAGTTCCTAGCAAATATGAGCCATGAAATTAGAACCCCTATGAATGGCATTTTAGGAATGGCGCGGCAGTTGAGCCGTACCAGTTTGTCGCATGAACAAATGAAGATGCTTAATATTATACAATCTTCAGGGGCAGGTTTATTGGTAATCATCAACGACATTTTAGATATAAGTAAGATTGAAGCCTCTAAAATTGAGTTAGAGTCTGTGCCTATACATCTAAATTCGCTACTAGATGAGCTTCAACATTTATTTAAAGAGCAAGCCCAAAGTAAGCATATCAAGTTGAATATTTCTGTTGCTGAAGAATATCAACATTGTGTTTTCTTTGCTGATGAAGCCCGCCTAAAACAAGTGTTGATAAATCTGTTAGGGAATGCAATTAAATTCACCGAGAAAGGCAGTGTGACGCTTAGCGTAAAAATTAATGAGCTAGGCGGCGATGATCTGAGCATCAAATTTGGCGTGATTGATACAGGAATAGGTATCGCAAAAGAAAATCTCGGTAAGCTATTTGAAGCGTTTTCTCAAGCTGATACCTCAATTACGCGGCGCTTCGGTGGTACAGGTCTCGGCCTTGCTATCTCAAGTAAGTTACTAAATTTGATGGATGCCCCTTTAAAAGTTGAGAGTGAAGTTAGGCAGGGGTCTCACTTTTATTTTGAGCTAAAAACAACACAGGTTATTGAGCAATCTGAGTTTGAAGTCGTAAATAGGCAAGAATCTGAAGAGGAACAAGCAGACTTTTCATCATTACATGTGCTTGTAGTAGAAGATAATGACATTAATCAGGTTGTTATCGAAGCGATGTTAAATGAGTTTGGTATAAGCTCAATAAAAATAGCAGGGGATGGCGAGCAAGCTATTGCGCTATGTAAGGAACATAGTGGGGAAAATAATCTGCAAAACAGCTTTGATATTATATTTATGGATATGCAGATGCCTGTACTTGATGGCCCGCAAGCAACAATACGTATAAGAGAAATGCCAGAGTATAGAGCTATCCCTATTATTGCCTTAACAGCCAATGTACTTGAAGCTGATAAGCAGCGATGTTTTGCCGCAGGAATGAATGATTTTGTTGCCAAGCCGATTGACTACCAATGTGTTAAAACGGCTTTACTAAAGTGGTCTAATACCAATCCGCAATAATACTTAGTCATTTTGAGGGATTAAACCTGTCGCTACCCGCGTTAAAAATTTCTGATTTAGAACAACTAAATAACGAAATTTTTGCCTTGTTATCAACGAGGTTTTCTTGCCTCAAAATAGACCACTTAATTAAGCGAATTGGTATAAAGTGAAGTGAGCGCTACAAGTGACTGCTAAAAATTGATTTTAAGTCGCTGAAATAAAAAAGAGTTACCTCTTCGGTGTTAAACACACTGAGGTAACTCTCTTATAGCTAATTGATTAGGTTTAAATGAATTAAACCAGTTTAGCTAGGATGTCATTAAATGTTGAGCTTGGACGCATTGCTTTGAATGCTAACTCATCATTTGGTTGGAAGTAACCGCCAACACTCATTGCTGGACCTTGTGCATCGTTTAATTCAGTAACGATTTGGTCTTTTTGAGACTCAAGATCAGCAGCGATTTGTGTGAACTGCGCTTTTAATTCCGCATCATCATTTTGTGCAGCAAGTTCTTGCGCCCAGAATAATGAAAGGAAGAAGTGCGAACCACGGTTATCAATCTCTTTCACTTTACGTGAAGGTGATTTGTTTTCAGCTAGGAAAGTACCTGTTGCTTTATCAAGTGTATCAGCAAGTACTTGTGCTTTCTTATTACCTGTATTAACCGCTAGGTGCTCTAAAGAAGCCGCTAGTGCTAAGAACTCACCTAATGAATCCCAACGTAAGTGGTTTTCTTTTTCGAACTGTTGAACGTGCTTAGGAGCTGAACCACCTGCACCTGTTTCGAATAAGCCACCACCATTCATAAGTGGTACGATTGAAAGCATTTTAGCACTTGTACCAAGCTCAAGAATTGGGAATAAGTCAGTTAAGTAGTCACGTAAAACGTTACCAGTTACTGAAATAGTGTCTTTACCTTCTTTGATGCGCTCTAATGAGAACTTAGTCGCTTCAATTGGTGCTAAGATGTGGATCTCAAGACCATCAGTATCATGTTGTGGTAAATACGCGTTTACTTTTTTGATTAGCTCAGCATCGTGTGCACGGTTTTCGTCTAACCAGAAAACTGCTGGCGTGTTAGTTGCGCGAGCGCGATTAACAGCAAGTTTAACCCAATCTTGGATTGGTGCGTCTTTCACCTGACACATACGCCAGATATCACCTTGCTCAACAGCATGCTCAAGTAAAGTCGTACCAGCTGTGTCAACTACACGGATTGTACCAGCAGCAGCTACTTCAAACGTTTTGTCGTGTGAGCCGTACTCTTCAGCTTTTTGAGCCATAAGACCAACGTTAGGTACGCTACCCATAGTTGTTGGATCGAATGCACCATTTTCTTTACAGAAATCGATAGTTGCTTGGTAAACACCTGAGTAACAACGATCTGGAATTACAAAGCTAGTGTCTTGTAATTTACCTTCGCTATTCCACATTTGACCGCTAGAACGGATTGCAGCAGGCATTGATGCATCGATGATCACATCACTTGGTACGTGAAGGTTAGTGATACCACGGTCAGAATCAACCATTGCAATAGCAGGGTTGTTGTCATATACCGCTTGGATATCAGCTTCGATTTCAGCTTTTTTAGCTGCATCTAGGCTTTCGATTTTTGAGAATACATCACCAAAGCCGTTGTTTACGTCAACATCTAGTTCTTTAAAAAGATCAGCGTGTTTCGTGAATACGTCTTTGAAGAAAACTTTTACAGCGTGACCGAAGATGATTGGGTCAGACACTTTCATCATAGTTGCTTTCATGTGTAATGAGAACAACACGCCTTTGTCTTTTGCTGCTTGGATTTCTTTTGCAAGGAAAGCTTGAAGCTTAGCAGCACTCATGCGAGACGCGTCAATTACTTCACCCGCTAGTAATGGTGTGCTTGCTTTAAGTACTGTAATGTCACCATTTTCAGCAACATGCTCGATACGCACATCAGTTGCTTCTGCAACAGTGACTGATTGCTCAGAACCGAAGAAGTCGCCTTCTTCCATGCTAGCAACGTATGACTGAGAATCTTTGCTCCATGCACCCATTGAGTGTGGATTGTTACGTGCGTACTCTTTTACTGAACCAGGAGCACGGCGGTCTGAGTTACCTTCACGAAGTACCGGGTTTACAGCAGAACCTTTGATTTTGTCGTAAGTTGCTTTAACTTTCTTTTCTTCATCAGTTTTTGGCTCTGATGGGTAGTCAGGTAGTGCGTAACCTTTTTCTTGTAACTCTTTGATTACTGCACGTAGCTGAGGGATAGAAGCACTGATATTAGGTAGTTTGATAATGTTAGCTTCAGGTGTTTTAGCCATTTCACCTAATTCTGCAAGTGCATCATCAATACGTTGATCTTCAGTTAAGTACTCAGGGAAGTTTGCAATTACACGGCCCGCTAATGAAATATCGCGAGTTTCAACTTCAACACCCGCAGCGTTTGTATACGCTTGGATGATTGGTAACAATGAATACGTCGCAAGAGCTGGCGCTTCATCTGTTTTAGTATAGATAATTTTTGATGTCATCATCATTCCTAGATAGTTGGCGTAATGTTTGGTAATGACTGCTAGCAGTAACCCTTAATTAGCCATATTCAACAATGCAATAGATAGCCTTGAATTACCAAGCTTAAGTGCCTTGATAAAACAACAGCAAGCAGTCTGTTAGCTGTTGCAACTCAATACATAGTATTAAAATAACCACAGCTGACAGACTGTAAAATTCTTATAGCTCAAATAAGCAAATTATGAAATTAGCCAAAAGCCTTACGTCAAAATGACGAAAAAGCTAAATTTAAGCAACAAGAGTGTAACAAGCTTGGCTCTAAAGGGCTAATAACAATTAAACAATTGGGGTAAAGAAATGGAATTTCAAGGGAAGTGAGAGATATATTTAAATGAGAAGAGTAAGCGAGGATCTTAACAAGGTCGCTCGCTTGATACTCGAATAGGTTTTACCTAAGAGATTTCATCGTTAGGCGCAATATTCGTTGCGTGTAACCCTTTTGGACCTTGTTGCAATTCGAATGTTACATCTTGACCAGCTTTAAGTGTTTTATAACCGTCCATTACAATCGTTGAGTAATGAGCGAATATATCAGTCTCGCTGCCGTCTTCTACGATGAAGCCAAAACCTTTGGCATTGTTGAACCATTTGACTTTTCCACAAGCCATACTTCTACATCCTTCTATAAGTTGACTAATTTAGTTATTCTAAACCGTGTAATTTGCTAGACTGACTAATGATTAATCAATCTATATTTGACTGTAGTTTATTTAGCCAGTCAGTCAAGTGTTTTAGACTATTTTTTAACAATTTATTTATTTTTTTATTCAAGTTTGCTTGAGTTCTAAAGACAAGACTATATTTAATTATGAGTGGCATGAAAGATTCTGGTGTTATTGAAACAGTTCGCGACAGTGAAAAGCAAAAATTGCAACCACCGCGAAAATATAAAGTCATTTTAAATAATGATGATTACACGCCTATGGACTTTGTGATAGAAGTACTAATGACGTTTTTTAATATGGATAGCGATAGAGCAACAGATGTGATGCTTCAAGTTCATCATAACGGTAAAGCAATTTGCGGTGTTTACAGCGCCGATGTAGCTCATACCAAAGCTGAACAAGTTAATCGTTACGCACGAGACAACGAGCATCCACTGCTATGTAGTTGTGAGCAGGAATAAATACCAAGGTAGGGTGAACCAATTAGCCCGTCACAACGGTATATAAATATTATCTCAGTAAGGGGTTGCCAATGCTAAACAAAGACTTAGAACTAACCTTGAATGCGGCGTTTCGCGAAGCGAGAACACGCCGTCATGAATTTATGACTGTCGAGCATCTTTTACTTGCACTGCTCGATAACCCTTCTGCTGGAGAAGCGCTAAACGCCTGCGGCGTTGATATGGGCGCATTAAAAGTCGAATTATCAGATTTTATTGATGAAACAACGCCGGTTATTCCTGATCTTGAAGAAGACAGAGAAACGCAACCGACGTTAGGTTTTCAGCGTGTATTGCAGCGCGCTGTATTTCACGTGCAATCATCTGGCAAAAACGAAGTAACTGGCGTTAATGTGCTAGTGGCAATTTTTTCTGAGCAAGAAAGCCAAGCTGTTTATTTACTTAAAAAATCAGATGTTAATCGTTTAGATATTGTTAACTTTATTTCGCATGGCATTTCTAAAACAGATGATGATATCGGCGGTGAAGATCACGATGACATTCATGAAGAAGTGCAAGAAGTGCAAGGTGAAGAGCCGACTAAGCTTGAAAACTTTACGACTAACCTGAATCAGCAAGCGATTGATGGCAATATTGACCCATTAGTGGGTCGCGACAACGAAGTTGAACGCACTGTACAAGTGTTATGTCGTCGTAAGAAAAATAACCCGCTCTTGGTTGGTGAAGCAGGGGTGGGTAAAACAGCCATTGCTGAAGGCTTAGCTTATCGTATTGTAAATAAAGAAGTGCCTGAAGTGATTGCCGATGCTGTTGTCTACTCACTCGATATGGGCGCATTATTAGCGGGTACCAAATACCGTGGCGACTTCGAAAAACGTTTCAAATCGCTGCTTAAAGAGTTACAAGCTAAACCAGGTTCAATTTTATTTATTGATGAAATTCATACCATCATTGGTGCCGGTGCAGCATCGGGTGGCGTAATGGATGCATCGAACCTAATTAAACCGCTACTTTCGAGTGGTAAGCTGCGCTGCATGGGCTCAACGACTTATAACGAGTTCAAGAATATCTTTGAAAAAGACCGTGCGTTAGTACGTCGTTTCCAAAAAATTGATGTGCTTGAGCCAAGTGTGGCTGATACCACGAAAATTCTTAACGGTTTAAAAGAGCGTTACGAAGAGCATCATGGTATTCGTTATACACAAAAGGCATTGAAAGCGGCAGCAGAACTTAGTGCTAAATACATTAATGAACGTCATTTACCAGACAAGGCTATTGATGTTATTGATGAAGCAGGTGCTAATCAGCGTTTACAGCCTGTTTCTAAGCGTAAGAAAACAATTGGCGTGGCTGATATCGAGCTAATTGTATCTAAGATGGCGCGTATTCCTCAGCAAAGCGTTTCATCTAGCGATAAAGAGACGCTTAAAAACCTTGACCGTAACCTGAAAATGCTAGTGTTTGGTCAAGACCAATCAATCGATGCGTTGACTTCAGCAATTCGTTTATCGCGCTCTGGGCTTGCTAACGAAGACAAACCAGTGGGTTCGTTCTTATTTGCAGGCCCAACAGGGGTTGGTAAAACAGAAGTCACTAAGCAGCTTGCTAAGTGTATGGGTGTTGAGTTTATTCGCTTTGATATGTCTGAATACGTTGAACGTCATGCGGTCAGTCGTCTAATTGGTGCACCTCCTGGCTATGTTGGTTTTGAGCAAGGTGGTTTGTTAACTGAAGCGGTAATTAAAAACCCGCATGCAGTTGTACTACTGGACGAAATTGAAAAAGCACATTCAGATATTTACAACATTCTACTGCAAGTAATGGATCACGGTACACTTACTGATAACAACGGCCGTAAAGCCGATTTCAGAAATGTTGTATTGGTGATGACGACGAATGCGGGTGTTCAAGAGACTGTACGTAAGTCGATTGGTTTTACCGAACAAGACCATTCTCATGATGCGATGAGTGAAATCAACAAAGTGTTTTCACCTGAGTTTAGAAACCGCTTAGATAATATCATTTGGTTTAATCACCTTGAGAAAGAGATTATCTTGCAAGTGGTTGATAAGTTCATTGTTGAGTTACAAGCGCAACTTGATAAGAAGTCGGTTAACCTTGAACTTACATCCAAAGCAAGAGAGTGGTTGGCAGATAAAGGCTATGATAAAGCGATGGGTGCACGCCCAATGGCGCGTGTTATTCAAGATGAGCTTAAAAAGCCGCTGGCAAATGCAATCTTGTTTGGTGAGCTAGCCGATGGTGGTTCGGTTAAAGTATCTGTGAAAGATAAGAAAATCCACTTTGACTTTGAAACTAGCCTAGAAACAGCTTAAGTTGTTTTTATCTAAAAACAAAAAGCCCAGCAATTGCTGGGCTTTTTGTTTATTAAATGGAATTAAAACTAAATTAGTTTTAACACCATTTAACAAACGCTTTTAGCTCTTTGTAATAAACACACCTGCTCATTCAAAGCAGCAAAAAGCTAAATCTCTCGTTAACGCACTAACTTAGCGAGCACGGAATACGATGCGACCTTTCGATAAATCGTAAGGAGTCATTTCTACGGTTACTTTGTCGCCAGTTAAGATGCGGATGTAGTTTTTGCGCATTTTACCAGAGATATGAGCCACAACAACGTGACCATTTTCTAGCTCAACTCGGAACATTGTATTTGGTAAAGTATCAAGGACCGTACCTTGCATTTCGATTACGTCTTCTTTCGCCATGTTTAGCGTAACACCTCTTTAATAGTTAAACGCTGCAGATTTTGCCGAAAATACAGCAATAAGTAAAGCTACAGGGCTTAATTTTGTAAATTAAATCGCCAACCACTCGTCGCCAATGTGCTTTTGTGCAGGCAAAAATTGGGTTTTATATTTCATTTTAGTGCATTCGTCGATTTGGTAACCTAAATAGACAAATTGTTTTGCTTGTTGTTTTGCAAATTTAATTTGCTCCATGATCATGATGCTACCAATACTGTATTGCTCATAATCGGGATCAAAAAAGGTATAAATCGCTGATAGGGCATTGGTCATGCAATCGGTTACCGCAACAGCAACTAATTTATCGCCATCTCTTAACTCTATGAACGTAACGGGTAGCCACTGGCAAAACAAAAAGCTTTCGTACTGACTTTGATCAGGCGGAAACATTGAACCATCTTGATGCCTTTGCGTGATGTATTTGCAATATAACGGGTAATATTCTGCGCGTTCGTATTCACTATAACTGACTGTGAAAACCTTATTTGCTTTATTTAATTTGCGCTTTTGTGATTTTGAAGGGGTAAATTGTTGGGCCAAAACGCGCACTGAATTACAGGCATTACAAATAGGGCAATGTGGACGATAGATTTGGTCGCCACTGCGTCTAAAACCCAATGCTAATAACTGTTCAAATTTATCAGGGCAATAACAACTTGGGTCAAGTATAACAAGTAGTTGCTCCTGACGGTCGGGTAAATAACTGCAATCAAATTGCTGGCTTAAACCAAGCCTAGCGGGTAAGTGCTCAGTCATAAATATTAATCAACTCTTGTGGTTGCCACATATCTTTTTTAGGCACATAACTGTGCGCTAATTTAAGTCTAGTTAAAAATTCTCTACGTGGGATAACTTTTGCACCTAAAGTGATTAAATAAGGGTTTTCTAGTTGGCAATCAATAAAATGGGCTTGGTGCTTCTTAAGCCAATTAACTAATGCCCACATCGCCAGCTTTGAGCCATTACTGACTTGATGAAACATTGATTCACCACAAAATATGCCATTTTGCATAATGCCATAGAGACCAGCTACGAGTTCATCTTGGTGCCATATTTCAAGGCTGTGTGCTAGACCCTGGTGGTGCGCTTCAATGTAGGCATGCATCATTTGCTCAGTGATCCATGTACCTTCTGCATCGATACGTTGCTCACGACAGGCATTGATAACGTGGGCAAATGCGTGATTAATAGTGACACGTACAGGAAAACGCCTTAAATGCTTTTTTAAACTGCGACTAACATGAAATTCATTAAGCTCAATAACACCACGCATGCTAGGTGACCACCACATAATAGGCTCATAGTCACTAAACCAAGGGAAAATACCGGTGTTATAGGCATTTTTAATGCGCTCAACTGATAAATCCCCGCCAATTGCTAACAGGCCATCGGGCTCATCAAGGGAGAGTTCTGGGTCTGGAAAATCAACAGTCTCGGGCGAGAGTTGGTATAGTTGCTTGATCATATCAGCGTATCGTTGTTATTTGCTCTGATTTTAACAAAAATTTAGCTATAAAAAAGGGGCTGTTTTACAACAGCCCCTAGTATTTAGTGCTTTAGATCAACTATTTTATAGGTTATCTAAGAAGCGTTCTGCATCAAGTGCAGCCATACAACCAGTACCTGCTGATGTGATTGCTTGGCGATAAATGTGATCAGATACATCACCTGCAGCAAATACACCTGGTACGCTTGTTTGTGTTGCGTTACCGTTTAAACCAGACTGAACGACTAGATAGCCGTCTTTCATTTCTAGCTGACCTTCAAACATGTCAGTGTTTGGCTTATGGCCAATTGCAATGAATACACCGGCAAGATCTAAGTTTTCTGTTTCTTCAGAATCAGTTGCTTTGATACGGATGCCAGTAACGCCCATTTCATCACCAAGCACTTCATCTAATGTACGGTTGTAATGTAAAACAACGTTACCGTTTTCAGCTTTCTCTTTTAAACGATCAGCTAAGATTTTTTCACTACGGAAGCTGTCACGACGGTGGATAACGTGAACTTCATCAGCGATATTTGATAAGTAAAGTGCTTCTTCAACAGCAGTGTTACCACCGCCCACAACCGCTACTTTTTGACCACGGTAGAAGAAACCATCACAGGTTGCACAAGCAGAAACACCACGACCTTGGAAGTTAGTCTCTGATTCTAAACCTAAGTATTTAGCCGACGCGCCTGTTGCGATAATTAATGCATCACACGTATATGTGCCTGAGTCACCAGTTAAAGTGAAAGGGCGCTTTGAAACATCAACTTTATTAATGTGATCAAAAACAATTTCAGTTTCGAAACGTTCAGCATGCTCTTTCATACGGTCCATTAATGCAGGACCTGTTAAACCGTGTGCATCGCCAGGCCAGTTTTCAACTTCAGTGGTTGTCGTTAATTGACCACCTTGCTGAATACCAGTGATAAGAACAGGGTTAAGGTTGGCACGTGCTGCGTATACCGCTGCCGTGTAACCAGCTGGGCCAGAACCTAAGATTAATAGTTTACAGTGTTTTGCGTCACTCATGGTTTTTCCTAAAAACGTTTCAATACGATGTCTATGCGCCCGATTCTAAGAAAAACAAGGCGGATGTAAACAAAAGCCCTGATTATTTTTTTAGTCAAATCGCTAAGCTGTCAAATAATCCTTACTTATTATAATTTAAATAACTCTTTTTGCTCATAAAATAGGCTAATTACAAATTGTTCTGTGATCAAAGTACGGTAATTCATGACCAAGCAATATTTTTTTGGTATGTTTTAGCTAATTTTGATATTAGCTCTTGGTATGAGCTAACTAAACGAACAGGCAATTATGGTATTTTGGCAGGAAAAGCCCGCTTTTGGGCTGACTACAGAAGACGTACAAGTCTTAACCAATGCAAAAGAGTATCGCACTGAACTATTGCGTTTAATTGGTGCAGCGAAAAAAAGAATTTATATTACTGCTTTATATTTGCAAGACGATGAAGCTGGGCGAGAAATATTAACAGCGTTACATGAGGCATCACTTGCTAACCCTGAGTTAGAAGTAAAAGTACTGGTTGATTTTCACCGTGCTCAACGTGGTTTAATTGGTGCGGCTAAGTCTGATGGCAATGCCAGCATGTATTGTGATTTTCAAGAGCAGTATCAATCAAATGTTAAAGTTCATGGTGTTCCAGTAAAAGCCAAAGAGCTTTTCGGGGTACTGCATTTAAAAGGCTTTGTGATTGACGACACATTATTATACAGCGGCGCAAGCTTAAATAATGTATATCTTCAGCAAGACGAACGTTACCGTTTAGACCGCTACTTTTTAGTTCGCCAAGCTGGTTTGTGTAATTCGGTCATCGAATTTATAGAAACACATCTTTTAAGCTCAGCAGCAGTGCCACGTATTGATATGCGTCCACTGGTAAAGTTTAATGATATTAAAGTCGCGCAAAAACAATTGATGCGTGAACTTAAATCGGCAAGTTACGAAAGTGCTGCAGAAGCTAGTGCCGGTGAGTTGGGTGTGCGTTTATTTTTAGGTTTAGGGCGTAGAAGTAATAAGTTGAATCGTTTAATTAAGTCGTTATTCGATACCACAGAGCAAGAACTCGTTCTTTATACCCCTTACTTTAACTTTCCTGCGCCATTAATGCGTTCATTACGCCGTTTATTGAAGCAAGGCAAGCAAGTAACTATTGTGGTAGGGGATAAAACCGCAAACGATTTTTATCTGCCGCCAAGTGAGCCATTTAGTAAAATTGGTGCATTACCTTATTTATATGAAACCATTTTATATAAGTTTTTAAAGTCACAAAAACGCCACATCAGTAATGGTAATTTGAATGTATACCTTTGGAAGCATGAAAGTAATTCTTTTCACTTAAAAGGGATTTGCTCTGATAAGCGCTTACATTTATTAAGTGGGCATAATTTGAATCCACGCGCATGGGGCTTAGATATCGAAAACGGTATTTTAATTGACGACCCTAAGCAGCATATTCTTGAGCAAATAGAAAATGAAAAACAAGCTATTTTGCAGCACTGTCGTCGTTTAACAGGTCCACAGGATTTAGAGACGATGGATGACTATCCTGCACCGGTTAAAAAGCTATTGGGGCAGGCTAAACGTGTAAAAGTTGATTTTATTATCAAACGTTTTATTTAATCGAAAATTAAAAAAGCAGCGAAAGCTGCTTTTTTGTATCTGGATATTAGCAATCTGCTTTATTTTTGCTGAGCATCTAAAGACTGGCCGTTCACCTCTTTAGAGTCGTCGCTCATCAAGTATAAATATGTTGGCATTAAATCTTCAGGTGTTGCTAACTTATCTCTATCTTCACCAGGGTATGCTGATGCACGCATCGATGTGCGGGTAGCACCTGGGTTAATACAGTTCACGCGAATATTGGTTTTACCCACTTCACAAGCCCAAGTTTGCATCATACCTTCAACAGCAAATTTTGAGATTGCATACGCACCCCAGTGTTCACGGCCTTGGCGACCAACACCTGACGAAGTAAAAATAACAGATGCGCTTTCAGATTTGCGAAGCAGAGGGAACATGAATTTAGTGATCATAGCTTGTGCAGTTACATTCACTTTCATGATGTTTTCAAAGGTAGAAACACAGAAATGTTCAAGTGGGCCCAATGAACCTAAAATACCAGCGTTATTGAGTAAACCATCTAACTTACCGAACTGCATTTCGATGGTTGCAGCTAAGTCACGGTAGTTTTGTTTTGTGGCACCTTTTAGATCCATTGGCACAATAGCCGGTTGTGGATAGCCTGCATTTACGATTTCATCATAAACACATTCAAGTTTATTGGTTGTTTTTCCAAGTAAAATAACAGTGGCACCATGCTTAGCATAAGTTAATGCGGCAACACGACCAATGCCGTCACCAGCACCTGTTATTAAAATTACTTTGTCTTTTAGCGCATTCTCTGCGGCTTTATAAGTATGCATAAACGTACCATCGATTAGATTTTTCATCATTTTACCATAGCAAAAAGCCAAGTTATCGAATTTATTGCAAATTAAGGTGGCGAAAATTGAAACTTTACGTTAACTTTAACTGGTCTAATGTCTCATTAATAACCTAATTACATTAAATTAACTTAGAATGAAGGTAGTAGAATAACTACTTTTAACCCTGAACACACAATAACAATAAGATTTGCGCGGAGCGAAATTATGAAAAAACTGCTACTCTCACTAGCCATTGCGTCAGCCATTACTGGCTGTGGTGGAGGAGAAACATTAGAAGATGTAAAAAATGATAATCCTCCTGTTCTCCCAACCGCGACAGTAAAATTTGACCCAGCGAATAGTGTAATCTCAGTACCGAATGATTTACTGATGAGTGGTACCCTTGATGGTACTTTAAACATGCCGGGTGAATTAGACGACAACAATGTCAGTGTTGAACGTGCAGCTTATGCTGATCCTCAGCTTGCACTTGGTGCCCTTGATGGCTGGTCAACACAAACTCCGTTTAAAATCGATTTAACTTTTCCTGCGGGTATTTCTCTTGATATGACTTCTGCTGCTTCACCAGGAGCTGTGCGTATTTTTGAAGTTGTAATGGGGGCAAGCCAAACAGATGAAACTTGCTCGCAAGTTCCAGCGGGTATTGCTTGTAAATTAGTGTCTGAATTAACCTTTGGCGTTGACTTCATTACCCAAGGCTCTGGTGATGCGGTTGCTGTTATCCCACTTAAGCCATTTAAAGCGGGCAGCACTTACATTAATGTTCTGACAACATCATTAATGGACTCAGAAGGGCGTTCAATTGAGCCATCTTCAACTTATGCACTAGTGAGCGAAGAGACAACACTTATCACTGATTCGCAAAAGTCACTTCAAGCGGTTATCAATAGCTACGAAGATGCAGTGACATCGGGTGGTGCCATCACAAAAGATGAAATTATCTATTCTGCTGCCATGACAATGCAATCAGCAGGTCAAGTACTTGGTACCGTAAAACAGCTTCTTGCTGCAAGTTTAACGCAAGATGCACTACCTACGCCGATGGTGCAAATTCCTGAGCAACCTGTTATTACGGTTGAGCAAGTATTCGCATCACAAGGTATTACTGGTTTATCACCTGTTTTTGGCGGTGTACAATATCAAAAAGGTAGCGTGATGTTACCTATGTATTTAGCCACGCCTACAGGCACAACGGTCGATGACTTATCAGCGACTTATTGGCAAGGTTTATGTGATAGTGGTGTTGCTGTGTTAGGTTATGCGGCAGCAGCCGGTGACTCATTCCCAACAGACCCAATTAGTGAAACTGATGGCCTTTGTATGGCGTTAAGTGATGGTAAGTTACGCGACTTAGGTTTAGACCAAACTAAACACTTAACTAAGTACAACACGATTCCAAAAACACAAAGCATTGCGAACGTGCCAGTACAAATTACTAAACCAATTTTACCTGTGATCAATGCAATACGTGGTCAGTTAGGTATGGATGAGTTAGCAATGCCTGAAGGTGGTTGGCCTGTCGTTATCCTTCAGCACGGTATTACTTCTAAAAAAGAAGATATGCTAGCTATTACCGCACAGCTAACAATGCAAGGCTTTGCAACAGCTGCAATCGATCACCCTATGCATGGTGAGCGTGGTGTAGATGTAGACGGCGACGGTACTGACGACTTTAATGCCTCTACAGGTTCTGTATTAAGCTATATGAACTTACAGTCATTATTAGTAGCGCGTGATAGCTTACGTCAATCAGTTGCTGATTTACTTGGCTTACGCTTAGGTCTTAACTTTACCGGTGCTGCTGATTTAAATGCCCAAGATGTATCATTCTTAGGTCATTCATTAGGCTCGGTAGTTGCTCCAGCATTTGTTGCTGTGACTAATGCTCCGCTAGCTGATCAAGTTGATCCAATGTTCAACGTTAAAAGCGTAGCACTTGCCAGTGGTGGCGGTGGTATCGCCAGCTTCTTAATTGAGTCAAATACATTTGGCCCATTTGTACAAGGCTCTGTATTACTTGCAGCTGGTACAGCTGAATCTGCGGAGTTTGGTGCTTATGCTCAAAATGAAGCGCTATCGAACTGTGGTTCACTTGCGTCTAACCAAACTGCTTTCGTTACATGTGCTTATAAAGAGTACGTAAGTTCGTTAACAATGGCGGGCGAAACAGCAAAATTAGCTAACATTCAAAGTGTGATTACTCAGTTTGCTTTTGCTGCGCAAACAGCACTTGATAGTGGTGACCCTTCTAACTACGCAGCATCTGTTGCAGCACTTGGCACGCCAGTATACATGAGCGTTGTAGTGGGTGATGGTGAAAATAACAATGCTGATATGGTTATTCCACCTATGGTAGCGAGTAACCCAATTGCTGGTAGTTTACCTCTTGCTAACCTAATGGGTTTATCAACGGTAGCTGAAACACAAGGTCCAACAGCTGATGCAATGAGTTATGTGGTTAAATTCACTAAAGGCCATCACAGCTCAGTGTTAACACCTGTTGCAACGGCAGATTCAGGTGCAACAGCTGAAGAAAGTGCTGCGGCAACTGCAGAAATGCAATTGCAAATCGCGACTTTCCTAGCAAGCCGTGGTCAGTATCTTCAGGTTACTAATACAGAAGTCGTTACTGAATAATCGAAACCTTACTAATTAAGTAATAACCAATTAAGCAAAAAGCCACATCATGTGGCTTTTTTTTGCTTTAAAGCGTGGTAAATTGTGCCGATGCATTAATAAATGGAGAGTTTGATTGGAATTTTTATATGAATACGGGTTATTTTTTGCAAAGACCCTGACATTTGTCATCGCAATTGCTGTGATTGTTGCCATTATCATGGGCGCTGCAGTGAAACCCAAAGCGAAGAAAGGGGAGATAACAATTGATGATTTGAGTGAGCAACTTGATGATCTAAAACAAAGCTTTATCGAAAATACCCTTTCAAAAAAAGAGCTAAAGGCTCACCAAAAACAGCAAAAAGCTGAGGCTAAAAAACAGCAAAACGACGAGCCTAAATCACGTTTATATGTAATTGACTTTAATGGCAGTGTTGATGCCCACGAAGTAGAAAGCCTACGAGAAGAAATTACCGCTATTTTAACCATTGCCGACAAAGAAAAAGATCGCGTGCTGGTACGCCTTGAAAGTGGTGGTGGTGTGGTGCACGGCTATGGCCTTGCTGCCTCTCAACTACAACGCTTACGTAATGCTGGCATTCATTTAACTGTTGCTATTGATAAAGTAGCAGCAAGTGGTGGCTATATGATGGCCTGTGTGGCCAATGAGATTGTTGCAGCACCTTTTGCAATTGTTGGCTCGATTGGTGTTATTGCGCAAATTCCTAACTTTAATAAAATCTTGAAAAAGAATGATGTTGATTTTGAGCAAATCACCGCAGGTGAATACAAGCGTACGCTAACTATCTTTGGTGAAAATACCGATAAAGGTCGTGAAAAATTCAAAGAAGAGATAGAACAAACCCATGGTTTATTCAAAACTTTTGTGAGTGAGCAGCGTCCATCTCTGGATATTGATACTGTTGCAACCGGTGAGCATTGGTTTGCTACCCAAGCATTCGATAAAGGCTTAGTTGATAAGATTGACACAAGTGATGATATCTTATTGAGCCAAGCGAAAGAACGTCAAATTTATAAAGTTAAATACCGTATTAAGAAGAATTTAAGCGATAAGCTTGCTGTTGGTTTAAGTTCAGGAGTAAGTAAAGCGGGTGTTAGTTTAATGTCACGTCTTAAAGGCTTAAATCCATAACCAAGCACTATCAATAAAAAACCCGCTAACTTAGCGGGTTTTTTATGGGCTGCAGATAAGTAATTACTTAATTGACTTATGATAGTCCTCTAAATCTTTAGCGGCATTTGGGTCGTTAAATACGTCCTCATCAAATTCACCTTCAGATTTTGCAACCACACAGGTAACCATACAGTCACCGGTTACGTTGACAGCGGTACGTGTCATATCGAGTAAACGGTCAACACCAATGATGATAGCAATACCTTCTACAGGTAAGCCTACTTGGTTTAACACCATGGCTAACATAATAAGACCAACACCGGGTACGCCCGCAGTACCCACAGAAGCAAGTGTTGCGGTTAAAATTACCATTAAGTAATCAGAAATTGTTAAATCAACTGAAAATACCTGTGCGATGAACACGGTAGCAACACCTTGCATAATTGCAGTGCCGTCCATGTTAATGGTTGCGCCTAAAGGCACAGTAAACGAAGCAACTGAGTTGTGTGCACCTAACTTCTTGCTCGCAGTTTCAAGGGTAATAGGCATAGTTGCACTTGAGCTAGATGTACTAAACGCAAATAGGCATGCGTTTTTCATCTTCTTTAAAAACGTCACTGGATTTAAACCAGTTAATACTTTTAATAAGATACTATAGTTTATAAAGCCATGAATTAAGAGCGCGAAGACCACCACGCCAAAGTATAAGGCAAGGCTTGTGATGAGTTTAAAGTCTATAGTTGTGAATAACTTAGCCATTAAAAAGAATACACCGTAAGGAGCGATATTCATCAGTAGGGTAACAAGTTTTAAAATAACGGTGTTTAAGTCTTCGAACACGGTTGCAACACGTTTACCTGCTTTACCGCTTAAAGCCATCGCCACACCAAATAACAAAGCAAATACAATAACTTGCAGCATATTGCCATTTGCCATTGCATCAATTGGGTTGGTAGGGAACATTCCAATAATGACTTGTGCAAGGGTAGGTGCTTCTTTAGCACTGTAGGTCGCATCTGATGGTAGGTTAATACCTTCACCAGGATTAACTAATAGCGCTAGTGTTATAGCAACGGTGATCGCTATTGCTGTTGTTACTAGATAGAGTAAGATTGATTTTCCACCTAATCGACCTAGTTTTTTAGGGTCGCTTAAGCTACAAGTACCACAGACTAATGATACAAAAACCAGTGGCACCACAAGCATCTTTAAGCTTGCAATGAAAATTTGACCACCAACATGGAAAATACCATCAACAAAAAATGCTTTAATTGGTAAAGAGAATAACCCTAGTGGAATAAGGAAATCGTCTTCACCCGCTAAAATGGCTTGAAAGATAAAACCAACGATTACACCCAGTACCATACCTACCATGATACGAGATGTAAGGCTTAAAGATCGTACTTTTGACATACACCCAGTCTATTTTTTTATAAATTTTGCCATAGACTACCAGCATGAAGATTTTTATACAGAAAAATTCGATAAATAGTTAAATAATTTCGTTGCCTTTAAAGGAAAAAAATTATGATCTTCGTTTAATTTTTAGGTTAATATTAGGTAAACAATCAAATAAGTAAAAAATAGCTAACTAGGGAGAGGTCGATGCCTTTATTGCGATGGCTAAGTGTTTTAGTTTTCATCTCATTGTTAGCCGCCTGTGGCGGTGGAGGATCATTAGATAGTGATTCATCCGATGGAGATGATGACACAACCGTAGAAACAAACTATGTTGTGTCTGTTCAAGGCTACAACCAATCTACTACAGATGAAGCGAGTGCAGTTACAGCTGACACACCGTTAACCATCTCGGCAACATTGACTAATAATGACGAAGCCGTTGTAGGTGCAGTTATTAATTTCAGTCTAGATGGTGACATAGGTCTATTAGACCCAGTTTCTGGAACAGATTTAACTGATTCTGATGGTGTTGCATCAATTACGTTAACTGCGGGTGATACTGCGGGGGCAGGTATTGTTACTGCTACATATGTAATTGATAGTGAGACATATACTGATACGTTTGGTTTTACATCAGATGGCTCTGAAACAGATGACTCGAGTGTTAGCGGTAGTGTTACGCTAAGCCTTAACATCGTAGATAGCTCAGGTCAGCCATTCTCTCTAGATAACCCAGTAAGTAAAGATAACAAAGGTACGGTTACTGCGACTTTACTTGATGAAGACACGCCACTCGATGGGCAACTTATTTCATTTACTACTAACTACACAGGTAAAATTACACCAGTACTAGGCACAGCCCTTACCGATGAAAATGGTGAGGCATTTGTAACGCTTAGCAGTGGTGACTCAAAAGGTGCAGGTCAAGTCGTTGCAACTTACACAGATGAAAGTGGTAACAGTATCACAAAAATCGCAGGCTTTATTTCAAATGGTGATGATGCCCCGGTTGAAAGTGCTGAAGCTGAGCTTGATATTAAACTACTTCAAGGCTGTGCGACTGATTGGGATGCCAATCGCAGTACAACATCTCTTGAAACTACTTACTTAACGTCAGGGTGTACGGTTGTAAATCAATTCTCATCTGATGAACTTATCGATGTAATGGTAAAAGTGACAGATACAAGCTCGGGCGACGGTATCGACGGTATTATCGCTGAGCTTTCAACAGATCTTGGTGGTTTATTACCAGAATCTGGAAAGGCGCTTACTGACAACTTTGGTTTTGCCATTTTAAAATTACAGCCTGGCGCAAACAGTGGTGCGGGCGAGGTTACTGTAACTGCTAAGTCTGTAACTTCTTCAAAAGCATTTGAAATTGCGACAGCTGAGTTGAGCGTTGAAATTTCAAATGGTCTATATAACAAGCTAGATGACTCAGGCAATGTTATTGATGATGAATTTGTGCCGCTTGCTGCAGGTGCGACAACTGTTATTACGGTAACAATTTACGATGCAGCTGGTGATTTATATGTTTCTCCTCTTGATGTTGAGTTCACTTCAGGGTGTGTTGAGTCAGATTTATCTGTAATGGATGAAACCGCGACGAGTATTAGCGGCATTGCTACAGCAACATACAGAAGCAACGGCTGTAACACTTCACAGGGCGATACAGTAACAGCGACTGTACTAACAGGTGGAACACCAAAAGTGGTATCAGTGAACGTGCCTGTATCAGCTGCTGAAGTAAGCTCAATCGAGTTTGTAGAAGCGACAGAAAATGTGCTTGCTCTAAAAGGGACGGGTGGTGTTTCACGTCAAGAAACAAGTCAACTTACTTTTAAACTTACCGATGCAATTGGTAATGTTGCAAAACAAAAACGTTTAGATTTCCGCTTAAGCTCTACCAATGGTGGAATTTCACTCTCTGAAGTGACAGATGCAAGTGGTTATTCTCATGCCAGCGTGTCAACCGACTCAGAAGGTTTAGCTCGAATTCAGATAAATTCTGGTTTTGTTCCACAAGCAGTGCGTGTACAAGCCTGTTATATTCCTGATGACCAAATCCCAGCAGATCAAAATGATAATGTTACTTGTTGGAAAGAGCTTTATGACGAATGTCTTCTAGATGAAGCAGACCGTGATAGCAGTGTCTCATGTCCTTCTGGTGAGCTTTCGTTGGTTTCATTAGATGAGCAAGTAACAAGCGTATCAGATCTTGTTTCAATCAGCTCAGGCTTACCTGATGGTAATAGCTTTACCGCAGGCCCGGAAATCATCAACATTGAAGCATTAAATTACATTGGTGATACCACAGATATTTCGGTTTATGTTGCAGATCACTTTAATAACCCAGTACCAGATGGGACTTCGGTTTATTTAACGACAGAAGGTGGCGCTGTAGGGACATTAGATGGTGAGGAGTTTAACCCTCAACTTGAATGTAACACGGTTGATGGTGCGTGCGTTGCACAGTGGCGCTCACAAAATCCGATTCCATTTAGCGAAGATAAATGGGGCAATAAAATCAATAGCACTAACCCAAAAACAAGTGCAATTAACTGCGACCTATATTTTGGTGTGGCAGCACCTTGTATGGCGGGTATTTTAAATGCTGCGTTTGATGATGATGGTGTACCTCTCGGTGGTCGCGCAACAGTACTTGTGACTGCAAAAGGTCAAGAGTCATTTATCGACATCAATGGTAATGGACTTTATGACAAAAATGAGTATTACAGTGGTTATGACTTACCTGAAGCGTTTGTCGATCATAATGAAAATGGCGTTTATGACGGTCTAGCTGCAATTTATGACCCAGTTACAGCAGCGGTCACTAAAGCTGCTGAAAACTGTCAAGAAGGTGATGCAAGCGACCCATGTAGTGCAACGAATACTAATGCAGGTCATACAGAAGAAAACTTCGATATTGACTTAAATGAGATGCATACACTTGCTGATGGTAAATACAATGGTCTTGAGTGTTCTGAAGATGCGACAACACCTGATGAAGACGCAACATTTGAGACTTTATGTACCAAAGAGCTTATTGATGTTCGTGACTCATTTGAGATTATTATGTCAGGAAGCTTTGCATACAGTCGTTTTGTAGTAACAAAAGATGAGCTACGTAATCGCTTTGCTGAAGCACTTGCTGAAACAACAGAAGACGATCCAACTGTATTTACAGATAATGCAATGCAACTTGCTGTTGATATTGAGAACTGTAGTACAATTTATCGACAAGCAGATACGCAGTCAGGTGCTATTATTGCTCGTTTAGAAGCCACAGCGAATACTGACTACTGTGATTTAGGCTCAATTAACATTACTACCGCTGATTCAGGTAACCAGTTGTCAGCGCTGAGTTTTGAGCTTTATTTCTCTGATATTTACAACAACCCAATGCCTTCAGGCACCGCGGTTGCAATTAGTGCAGATAATGGTGATTACAGTGGTACATCTGGTTTTGATATAGGTAATACAAGTCAAACAACAGCGACTGGGGTTGCCCTTACGATTAGCCGTGAAGCTGATCCAAATGATAAAACAGATGGTTTCTTAACTGTTGAATTCACAACAGGAAAAGACAATGTATCGACTGCTACAATAGCAATAAGTGACGATGGCTAATTAATTAGTTATTTGTTTAAATTTAAAAAAATGCCAACCAGAAGGTTGGCATTTTTGTTGCTGTTCTATATATTCCCCTTGAAATTACCGCAAAACACCACATTGACTAAATTAGCAACAAAAATTGTTTAATTATTCACTCAATGAAGAAAAGTTTCTATTAAAAGCTTGTAACAATTGGTGTTTGTAGATATACCTATAAATATTCGTGCTCCAATGTTAAAAAATCATACTTATTTGTTTAATGTGATGGATATACATTTATAAGGGCAAAAAACTTTTAAAATACTCGGTCAGAAATAGGCAGCTATGGGCAAATCACTTGTAATTGTAGAGTCTCCAGCAAAGGCAAAAACAATTAATAAATACTTAGGTAACGATTTCATCGTAAAGTCCAGCGTTGGACATGTGCGTGATCTACCAACTTCAGGTTCAGGCAAAACGAAGACTGCAGCGACGAAAACGCCTGCTGAAGTTCGAAAAATGTCACCAGAAGAAAAAGCTGCCTATAAAAAGCAACGCGATTATAAAAATCTTGTTGCTCGCATGGGTATTGATCCTGAAAAAGGCTGGGAACCACATTACGAAGTCTTACCGGGCAAAGAAAAAGTTGTTCAAGAATTAAAAAAACTTGCAGAAAACGCCGATAAAATCTATCTCGCAACCGATTTGGATAGAGAAGGGGAAGCGATTGCATGGCACCTCGAACAGATTATCGGTGGTGAACCTGAAAAATATAAGCGAGTTGTTTTTAACGAAATCACTAAAAATGCGATTCAGCAAGCATTCGAAACACCAGGTGAATTAAACACTGACATGGTTTACGCGCAACAAGCGCGTCGTTTCCTTGACCGTGTAGTGGGCTTTATGGTGTCTCCATTGCTATGGGCTAAAGTGGCCCGTGGTTTATCAGCTGGTCGTGTGCAATCTGTCGCAGTGCGTTTACTTGTTGAACGAGAACGCGAAATCAAAGCATTTATTCCTGAAGAGTTCTGGGATATCCACGCCGATGTTAAAAATACAGAAGCAGCTTTACGCCTAGAAGTGACCAAACACGCTGACAAGCCTTTTAAGCCAGTTAATGAAGAGCAGGCGATGTCTGCCGTTAGTCAACTTGAAAAAGCTGACTACAAGGTCATTAGCGTTGAAGAAAAGCCTAGTAAGAGTAAACCAAGCGCACCATTTATTACTTCAACCATGCAACAGGCAGCAAGTACACGCCTAGGTTATGGTGTTAAGAAGACCATGATGCTGGCTCAACGCTTATATGAAGCAGGTCACATTACTTATATGCGTACCGATTCAACTAACTTATCGAAAGATGCGGTTGAAATGTGTCGTGATTACGTGACAGAGCAGTTTGGTGAGAAGTATTTACCGAAAGCACCGATTAGTTATAGCTCAAAAGGTAATGCTCAAGAGGCGCACGAAGCGATTCGTCCTTCTAGTGTTACTGTGTTGTCTGGTCATTTAGACGGTGTTGAAGCGGACGCTAAAAAACTCTACGAATTAATTTGGCGTCAGTTTGTTGCCTGCCAAATGGTTCCAGCAGAATACGATTTAACAACTTTAACAGTTGGCGCTGGTGATTATCAGTTAAAAGCAAAAGGCCGCGTGCTTCGTTTTGATGGTTGGACTAAAGTTCAGCCAGCTGTTCGTAAAAAGAACGAAGAAGATCAATCACTGCCTGCGGTTAAAGAAGGTGATGTACTGACCCTTGTTGAGTTAGATCCTAAACAACATTTTACAAAGCCACCTGCACGTTTTAGTGAAGCAAGCTTAGTTAAAGAATTAGAAAAACGTGGTATTGGTCGTCCTTCTACGTATGCATCAATTATTTCAACGATTCAAGACCGTGGTTACGTACGTGTTGAAAACCGCCGTTTCTTCGCCGAAAAAATGGGTGAGATTGTTACAGACCGTTTAGTTGAAAACTTCGAAGATCTGATGAACTTTGATTTTACCGCTAAGATGGAAGGTCGTCTGGATGATATCGCAGAAGGTGAGCGTGTTTGGACACAAGTTCTCGATAAATTCTATGCGGACTTTTCAACTCAGCTTGAAATTGCCTCTGGCGACGAAGAGCACGGTGGTATGCGTCAAAACCAAATGGTCGAGACTGATATCGATTGTCCGACTTGTGGTCGTAAGATGGGTATTCGTACCGCATCAACCGGTGTGTTCTTAGGTTGTACAGGTTATAACCTGCCACCAAAAGAACGTTGTACTACAACAATGAATTTAGTGCCAGGCGATGAAGCCATTGCGGCAGATGTGGAAGACGTTGAAACAGAGTCACTAATGCAAATGAAGCGTTGCCCAATCTGTGAAACGGCAATGGATTCATACTTAATCGATGAAACGCGTAAATTGCATGTGTGTGGTAATAACCCAGCATGTAAGGGTTATATCGTTGAACAAGGTACCTTTAAAATTAAAGGTTACGACGGCCCAATTATCGAATGTGATAAATGTGGCTCTGATATGCAGTTAAAATCGGGTCGTTTTGGTAAGTACTTCGGTTGTAGTAATGAAGAGTGTAAAAATACACGTAAGTTACTTAAAAACGGTGAAGCCGCGCCACCAAAAGAAGATCCAGTTCATTTACCTGAACTTGAGTGCGAAAAATCAGAAGCTTACTTTGTACTGCGTGATGGTGCATCGGGTATTTTCTTAGCTGCAAATACCTTCCCTAAATCACGTGAAACACGTGCGCCAAAAGTGGAAGAATTAAAACGTTTTAGAGACCGTATTTCTGAAAAGTTTTATTACCTTGCTGACGCACCTGCAAAAGACCCTGATGGTAATCCTTCAGTCGTTCGATACAGCCGTAAAAATAAAGAGCAGTATGTAATGAGTGAAGTAGATGGTAAAGCCACAGGCTGGACTGCTCATTACCAAAATGGCAAGTGGGTAGAAGAGAGTAAAAAGAAAGCGCCAGCTAAGAAAAAAGCGGCGGCTAAAAAGTAAGTTTACATCTATGTAGATTATAAAAAGGGGTTGCAGTTGCAACCCCTTTTTTATGCTTGTATGGCATCGCTAATGTCGTTTTTTACCAATCTTTGCTTTTAGGCTGTTGTTATTCTGTCATCAACATCAAGACAGGAGATTCAAAATGCAAACACGTTTATCACAACAGCAGGTTTATTCACTCAACCCAGGACTTGTTAAACATTTAACTGGGCTCAGCGGACTGCCAGAAGATACAAACATAACCGCGAAGCTCGCTGATTTAGTAAGACTAAGAGTGTCGCAAATTAATGGCTGTGGGTTTTGTCAGCATATGCACTCAGCAGAGCTGAGAAGCCAAGGTGAGTGTCAACAGCGACTCGATGTACTAGCAGCGTGGCGTGAAGTCCCTGTGTTCTCAGAACAAGAAACTGCAGCACTCGCTTGGGCGGAAGCCTTAACAAATATCATTGATAAACATGTTGAAGACGATGTTTACAACCAAGTGTCTGCTATTTTTAACGAAAAAGACATCGTGGTATTAACGACGGTAGTACTTGAGATAAACAGCTGGAACCGCATAGTTAAAGCGTTTCACTTTATCCCTGATTTAACAGAATAAGGAATGGTTATGAAATTTACACTCGTATCTAAAGTTAATGCGTTGGTGAATATCTTATCAGCATGCGCCTTTTTCTTTGGTAGTGCCTTATTTTTACCAGCATTTATAAAGTACGCCACAGTGGGGTGGTGTTATTCATGGTAGGCTCGTTATTATTTTTATTAAGTGCATTAGCTGATTATTGCAGTCATTAAAAACAAAAAACCGGAGCGAACATCATTGTGTCATTCCGGTTTTTCTATATTCTAAGCAGGCGTAAAATTAGATTTGTACGTCTTTTACTTTTTTATAGCCTTCAGCTTCAAGCTCATCGTTTAAACATTTTAATACGTATGGCTTTAATTCTTCGTTGCTGATGTCATCATCTTTCGCCCAGTTTAAACACATTTCAGTGTATTCTTTGATCATTTCAGCTGATGCTTCAGGTGCTTCGTTAGCGATTGCATTCGTTGCTGACACGCTTAAAACAGGTGCCAAAATTAGTGCTAGCAATGCTTTTTTCATTTAATTATTCCTAATCAACAAAAGTACTTATTACCGGCTCAATTGCACAGTAATGGTGCGCAATGTGAATGTCACTTTGCTTGAGTGAATTTATAAACTAAATTTCAAAAAAAGATAACGAAATATTTTTATCGTAAAGATAAGCAAAAAATAACCACTCTTTTTGCCTCTAATACTGGTAATCGTAAGGTCAAAACACGTATTATCGCGCTAATTTTAAAAGAAAAGTGAACTAAGTTATGTCTGAACAAGGGACTCATTCAAAAATAAAGAAAGTACCAACTAAACTAGAACAAGTTGTAGAGAGTTTTATTTTTCGCTCGCGTTGGTTATTAGCGCCATTCTTTATTGGCTTATTAGTCGCTGTGGTATTACTGCTGCTAAAGTTCTTTAAATATTTATACAGCATGGCCTTAAATACGTTCACTGCGTCAAACCAAGAGCTTTTGGTAGGTATTTTGACTTTAGTTGACACTGCGCTACTAGCAGGGCTTTTGCTTATCATCATTTTCAGTGGCTACGAAAATTTTGTGTCAAAGTTAAATATAGACAACCATGAAGACAGACCTGTGTGGATGGGTAAAGTTGGTTTCTCGGGTCTGAAGATGAAACTGATAAGCGCTATTGTCGCTATATCGGCTGTGGAGCTTTTAAAAGTCTTTATTAGCTCGAACAACCATTCAACAGATGAGCTACTCTGGAAGGTGTTAATACATGTCACGTTTGTGGTGTCGGGGGTGTTGTTTGCGCTCACAGATTACATTAATAGTAAAACCATGAACCACTAACACCACGATTAGGAATAAAAAAGCCCTGCAATTGCAGGGCTTGGTTTTTTAACAACTGATTATTAATTCAGGGTTGCGTAAAAGCAACCGAACCCGGGCAGAGTGACTGTATTATTGTTTAATTCAGCTGTGTGATGAGATATCTCAGTATGCTGCGAAGACACAGTATCAGAGATTGTCAGTTCACTACTTTGTGCGCCTAAGTTGAATGCACAAAGCATTTTAGTGTCGTTAAGCGTTCTATAAAAAGCAAGCACTGGCTCTTGCGTTTCGATAAATTCAATATCGCCTTCTAACAATACGTTCTTATCTTTACGCCATGCCATAAATTCACGATAAGCATTCAAAATTGAATCTTTATCATGATCTTGCGTATTTACGGCGACTGATTTGTGCGCATCGCCCACAGGTAGCCAAGGTTTTACTGTTGAGAAACCTGCTTGCTCAGCATCTGCTGCATCCCATGGCATTGGTGTACGACAACCGTCACGGCCTTTAAAGTTTGGCCAGAATGTAATGCCATATGGGTCTTGTAAGTCTTCAAATGCGACTTCTGCCTCACCTAAACCAAGCTCTTCACCTTGGTACATACATACACTACCACGTAATGAAGCAAGTAGGGCTGTTAGCATCTTACATTGCTGAGGCTCAATTTTTTCACCTTGACTCCAGCGGCTAGCAACACGTTCTACGTCGTGGTTGCTAAATGCCCAACATGGCCAACCTTCAGTCATGCGCTGCTCTAAAGTGCTTACTGTGGTACGAATATATTCCGCGCTATAGTCGTTAGTCAGTAGCTCAAAGCTATAACCCATATGAAGTTTGTCACCACCTGATGTGTACTCTGCCATGGTTGCCAGTGAATCTTCAGATGAGATTTCGCCTAATGCAACTGTACCAGGATACTTGTTTAGTAGGGCACGAATGTCCTGCATAAAACTAAGGTTCTCAGGTTGCGTATTATTGTAGTAGTGATACTGGAACGCATAAGGGTTGTCTTCGCTAAAGCCACGGCCTTGACGTTTCTCTGGTGGCTTAGCTGGATTATCACGTAATTGAGCATCGTGATAGCAAAAGTTAATTGCATCTAAACGGAAACCATCAACGCCTTTCTTCAGCCAAAACTCAACATTATCTAATACTGCTTTGCGCACTTCAGGGTTATGGAAGTTTAAATCTGGCTGCTCAGCAAAGAAATTGTGTAAGTAATATTGACCACGGCGTGGTTCCCATTGCCACGCAGGGCCACCAAAAATTGATAACCAGTTATTTGGTTGTGTGCCGTCCGGTTTAGCATCTGCCCACACGTACCAATCTGATTTGTCGTTGGTTTTATCTTCACGGCTATCAAGGAACCATTGATGTTGATCTGAGGTATGGCTCAATACCTGATCAATAATGATCTTAATATCACGTTGATGAGCTTGTGCAATGAGTTCATCAAAATCGTCAAGGTTACCAAATAATGGGTCGATATCACGATAGTCACTGATGTCATAACCAAAGTCTTTCATTGGTGATTTAAAGAAAGGCGAAACCCAAATAGCATCAACACCTAGGCTTTTAATATAATCAATACGATCAATGATACCTTTGATATCACCAATGCCATCGCCATTGGTGTCTTGGAAACTGCGCGGGTAAACTTGATAAATAACCGCACCTTTATACCACTGCTTTTGAGCCATGTTTTTCTCCATCGTGACACTCAGTGTATGTAAACTGTTAGGCAACCGTTAATGCAATATGTTGCCGGAATGTCAAAAGCATACGTGAAGGGTGAGATACTGTAAAAACTCTGCATACGTATGCACGCCAAATTCATCTTTGTTCTCAGTAAAATTTATTAACTTGATTTAAAAGTAAACAACTCGAATTTCTATCAATAAAATTTACCAATTAGGTTTGTTGGGTTTTAATTATGATCGCGAACGCCAGCTTGGTGCATAATATAGCTGGCTTACACCATAATGGTGCGGGGGTTGTATTGGTAAGACCAATTATCATTGGTATAGACGAGTACCTTTAATAATTGCGTTAAGTCACCATCTAACCGAGATAAATGGCTTAGTACCTATTTTTGTAACCAAATTTGGGTCGAAAATATAGCGAAAATGTTTCAATACTATTAAATCACACAATAAAATTGATAAATCATTTATATTCAAATGGTTACAATTCTATTTTGTAAAAATGTTGTTAATGTTCGTGGTGGTGGACTACGCTGAATACGTATGCATAAATTTGTTAAGAAAATAATCAGAGCGTTAATATTCAATTCGACAACAAAATCAGTCAGCGAATTACAGCTATTATGTTAATGAATAACTGCAACACGTTGGCATTACAATTTGGGTAATGGGAAAACATCATGTCTATGTTCAAACCAAGTATATTAACTCTGGCTTTAACAGCCGCAGGTTTAAATAGCTTTGTAGCGTATGCTGCAGAAGAAGACCAAAAAGCAAAAAACGATAACGTTGAAGTTATCGAAGTAAAAGGTTTTCGTGGCAGTGTTGTAGAATCTATTAATACTAAACGCTTCACTCCTGAAGTTGTTGAGTCAATCTCAGCAGAAGATATCGGTAAATTACCTGATTCATCAATCGCAGAATCAATCGCACGCCTTCCTGGTTTAACAGCACAACGTCTAGACGGTCGAGCTAGCCGTGTAAGTGTTCGTGGTTTCAGTGAAAACGAAAGTGCAACAACATTCAACGGTCGTGAGCAAGTTTCAATCGGCGACAACCGTGGCGTTGAATTTGACCTTTACCCATCAGAAATTATGAGTGGCGTAACGGTATATAAAACTCCAAGCGCAGGCATTGATGCTGAAGGTATCGCTGGCGTTATCGACATGCAAACTGTTAAACCTTTAAGTAAAGGTGAGCAAGTTATCATGTTCAACGGCCAATACGAGCAAACGGGTTTTGACAAATTAAACCCAGACGGTGACGATAAAGGTTTCCGTGGTACGGTTTCTTACATTGACCAATTTGCAGATGACACAATCGGTGTTGCATTTGCTTACAACACGATGAGCTCTCCAAACCAAGAAAAACGTTGGAACTCTTGGGGTTACCCTGAATTTACAGGTGAAGATGGTAATACGTACTCAATTTTAGGTGGTGCTAAGCCATTCGTACGTTCATCGACTCTTGAACGTGATACAGCAATGCTTGTTATTGAAGCTGCGCCGACTGATCGCCTAAACATGACATTTGATGCTTTATATGTAGATTTCTCTGATGAGAAAATCTTACGTGGTATCGAAGTGCCATTTGCATGGGGCCAAGGTTCAATTGACCCAAGTTCAGCTGTTGTTGACGCAGATTCTGGTTTCATCACAAGCGCAGTAACAGAAGGCCAACGTGTTGTTGTTCGTAATGACTACGAAGAGCGTAACGCAGAACTAACTCAGTTTGGTTTTAATGCAAAATACGACATCAGCGATGATTGGTCAGTAGAATTTGACGTAAGCCGCTCTGAAGTTGAGCGTCAAATCTGGAGTATCGAAAGCTACTCAGGTACAGGTCGTGGTGATGCAAATGGTGTTGCTGATACGATTGGTTATGAGTTTGACGGTGGTAACACTGGCGCACAATTCAGCCATAACCTTGATTACAGCGATTATGACTTAATTCAACTTGGTGGCCCATTATCTTGGGGTGCAAGTGCTGCACTTAACGATAAGTACGGTCTAACTGATACTGCTTATCAAAATACTGCGCAAGATGGTTTCATCAATGCGCCAGAAATCAATGATGAACTAAGCACATTGAAACTTGCTGCAAGCAAAGTACTTGATAACGCTTACATCAGCCGTGTGTCATTCGGTATGTCATACCGTGACCGTGAAAAGAGCAAGTTGTCTGAAGGTTACTTCATGACACTAAAAGACTTCTCTTTATCAAACCCGGGTATGCTATCTATCCCAGAACAATACCGTTTAGGGTCAGCTAGCCTTGATTTCATTGGTATGGGCAACATGGTTGCTTATGATACCAACGGTCTGGTGAATGATGGTTACTATAGCCTTCTTCAAGAAAGCTTAACTGATTCAAAACACAAGACACAGTCTTGGACAGTTCAAGAGGAAGTAACAGCGTTCTTCGCACAAGCTGACATTAATGCAGAGCTGGGCTCTATCCCTGTAACAGGTAACGTTGGTGTGCGTTATGTGAAAACTGAACAGTCTTCACAAGGCTTTGCTGCTAATACTGTGGATGGTTTAGTTGTTGTATCACCAACAGATGTAAGCCATGACTACAGCCACTTCTTGCCAAGCATCAACTTATCATTTGCAATTGATGAAGAGCAAACTGTACGTTTTGGTGCGGCAAAAACGATTTCTCGTGCTCGCTTAGACGAAATGAACTCATCAGTTAACGCTTCTTACAATCAGCAACCAGATGAAAACGGTAACTACTGGAGCGTATCAGGTGGTAACCCAGAGCTTGAGCCAAAAGAAGCAACTGGTTTTGATTTAAGCTATGAAAACTACTTCCATGAAGAAGGTTACTTCGCTGCAGCTGTATTCTATAAAGATATCACTCAGTGGATTTTCGACGGTACTTATGAAATCGACATGAGCGGTGTAGCTGACCCGTCTACTGGTGAAATCCCTGAAACTTCAACAGGTACAGGCTCTGGTAAAGTAAACGGTGGTTCTGGTGACCTATGGGGTTACGAGCTTTCATTAACACTACCATTCACTATGTTCAGCGAATCACTTGATGGTTTTGGTTTAATCGCAAGCCATACAGGTGTTGAGCAAGACTTAACTGACCAAAATGGCAACGATTATGAGCTACCTGGTCTATCTGACCAAATTGATAGCCTAACAGTTTACTTTGAGCGTAACGGTTTCCAAGCGCGTACTAGCATGCGTAAGCGTAGCGACTTTAAAGGTGACGTATACGGTTTAGGTTTTGCGACTACACAAGTTGACATTAAAGGCGAAACAATTTGGGATGCTCAAATTGGTTATGACTTTAGCGAAGGCGGTGTAGAGAGCCTTGACGGTTTATCTGTAACATTCCAAGTACAGAACATCACTGAAGAGCCGTTCACATCACTACAAGGTGATAACTCACTTCAAGTACGTGACTACCAAGACTACGGTCGTACATTCCTGTTAGGCTTCAGCTACAAGCTGTAATTAGCTAAAACAGCGATGGAAAATTGCCCTTGTGATTTGTTTTACAAGGGCTTTTTTATATCAGTGAGCTACACTCAATGAATTGAAATTGGCGTTAGGTGTACTATGGAAACAAAAAAAATAACCAAGGTCGTGATTGCCGGTGGTGGTACTGCTGGTTGGATAACCGCTGCATTACTTAATAAAGTGCTGGGCAAAGTAATTGATATCACGCTGATAGAGTCAGCAGAGATCGGCACTGTTGGTGTAGGCGAAGCAAGCATCCCACCTATTTTGCATCTAAATGGTGCGCTAGGCATTTCTGAAAAAGAATTTATTAAGGCTACTGGTGCCACGATTAAGCTCGGTATTGAGTTTGAAAATTGGCGCAGCAAAGGCCACAGCTACATGCATGCCTTTGGTGAGATAGGTAAAGATTTTCCGTTTTGTGAGTTTTATCATTTTTGGCTAAAAGCAAATCAAGCTAATAATGCGCCTGATTTTTGGGATTTTTCACTTAATTATCAAGCTGCAAAAGCTCATAAATTTGCTCACCTCAAGCACATTCCTAACACTCAGTTGGCGGGCTTACATTATGCCTACCATTTTGATGCCACTCGATATGGCGAATTCTTAAAGGAATTAGCGCAATCACGGGGCGTAAAACGCATTGAAGGCAAAATTGAATCGGTTAACCAATGCCATGAAAGCGGGTATATTCGCTCTTTGCTACTTAAAAGTGGCGAGCAAATAGACGGCGACTTATTTATTGATTGCACCGGTTTACGTGCTTTATTGATAGAACAAACTCTTAATACCGGCTTTGAAGATTGGTCACATTGGTTACCATGTGATAGTGCGATTGCGGTGCAAAGTGAATCAGCTTCTGATGCAATTCCTTATACACGTTCAATTGCAAGAGACTCGGGTTGGCAGTGGCAAATTCCTTTACAGCATCGTGTAGGCAACGGCCTTGTGTATTCTTCACGTTTCTTATCAGATGAAGCGGCAAAGCAACAGCTCTTAGAAAACCTACCTGCTAAACCACTGACAGAGCCCCGCGTTATTAAGTTTAAAACAGGTCGTCGCTTAAAACAGTGGCATAAAAATGTAGTATCAGTTGGCTTATCAAGCGGGTTTTTAGAGCCATTAGAATCGACCAGTATTCATTTAATTCAAAGTGCAGCCATTCGTTTAATTAAGTTTTTTCCTCATCAAGGTATTAAACAAGGCCTTGTGGATGAATTTAATCAACAAAGTAAAACAGAATTTGAGCGAATTCGTGACTTTATTATTCTTCATTACAAAATTACAGAGCGTGATGACAGTGCGTTTTGGCGTTTTTGTAAAGGCATGGATATTCCAAGCAGTCTTAAAAAGAAAATTGAGCTATTTAAAACCAGCGGAAAGCTCGTAAGAGAAGACGATGAGCTATTTGCCGAAGTTGCGTGGCAGCAAGTGATGATAGGCCAAGGGCTAATTGCAGAGGATCACCATCCATTAACTGATGCGTTATCAGATGAGCAATTAAATGAGTTATTTAGCAATTTAAAAACCTTGATTAACAGCACTGTCGAGCAGCTGCCGAGCCACAGTCAATTCTTAGAAAAAGTACAAAATTAATTATGAGAAAAACACAATCATTTTTAGCGCTAACGACTGCATTTACACTTTTTAACTCAACAGCAAGTTTTGCTATTACTGTGTCACCAGAAAACTGGTGGGTAGGGATGCAAAATGACTCATTACAAGTCATGCTTTACGATAACAATATTGCTAACAAAACGTGGCAAATGATGCCCTATAAAGGTGTTGAGTTTAAAGGGGTGACAACAACGAATAACCCTAATTACGCGTTTTTAGATTTAACCATTAGCGATAATGCAAAGGCGGGTACACTGACTTTTAAAGCTAAAGATGGCACAGAATTTACTTACCCATTAAATACCCGTGATAAGCAAAGTGCCAATCGTCATGGCTTTACAAATAAAGACACACTTTATTTAATCAATCCTGATCGCTTTGTAAATGGTGACCCAAACAATGACACCGTTGCTGGTATGAAGGAGGCTGTAAACCCAAGTTTTAAAGGAGGTCGACATGGTGGTGATATTCAAGGTGTTATTAATAGCCTAGATTATCTTGAGGACCTCGGTGTGACTCAACTTTGGTTAACACCAGTGCTTGAAAATGACATGCCAAGTTATTCTTATCATGGTTATGCTATTACTGACTTTTACAAAGTTGATCCGCGTATGGGCAGTAATTCGCTTTATAAAACCTTATCTGCAGAAGCGAAAGAGCATGGTATCGGCTTAGTGATGGACATGGTACTTAATCACTTTGGTTCATCACATCAGTGGATGGCTGATATGCCTACTGCTGATTGGGTTAACTTTGATGGGAAGTTTGAAAACGGTAAAAATGCAACCAGTCACGCCAGACAAACAATCCAAGACCCTCACGCAAGCCAATACGACAAACGTCAATTTAACGATGGTTGGTTTGTTGAGTCTATGCCTGATTTAAATCAGCGCCAGCCGTTACTATCAACGTATTTGATTCAAAATGCCATTTGGTGGATTGAATACGCCAACTTAAGCGGCATTCGTGTTGATACCTATTCATACTCAGATAAAGCATTTTTAGCCGATTGGACTAAAGCGATTATGACCGAGTATCCAAACTTTAATATTGTTGGTGAAGAGTGGACAACTAACCCTGCAATTGCATCTTATTGGCAGCGCGGCAAAGTCAATCAAGATGGTTATACCTCTGAGTTACCAAGTGTGATGGACTTTTCATTACAAGAGGCGTTGATCCAAGCACTTAACGAAGAGGAAAGCTGGAATACTGGGTGGGTAAAAGTATATCAATCGCTGGCGAATGACTTTTTGTATGCTGATACAGATAACATTTTGGTGTTTGCTGATAACCATGACATGAGCCGTGTTTACACTGAGCTGGGTCAAGACCTCGCAAAAACTAAATTAGCCATGACGCTGCTGTTAACAACTCGCGGTATTCCACAAATTTATTACGGCACTGAGCTGCTGCTCGATAACACGCCAAGCAATGACCACGGTGATATTCGCATTGACTTTCCAGGTGGGTTTAAAGGTCAAAAAGCGAATGCCTTCACAGGTAAGGGGCTTTCAGCTGATCAGCAAGAGATGTTAGCTAGCATGAAAAAACTGCTTAAGCTTCGTCAAGAAAAACCAGCGTTAAGCGAAGGTCGTTTAATGCATTTTTCACCCAAGCAAGGCGTTTACAGCTATGTGAGGGAGCACAATGGCCAAACTGTATTGGTTGTTCTTAACAAAAACCAACAAGCCATTGATTGGGATTTAAGCTACATGCAAGAAGTGCTGAAAGGCAAAAATAAAGGGCGTGATTTAATCAGCGAAAAACGCGTTGATCTTGCGGCGCCAATCCGCTTAAAAGCTATGCAAGCACGCTTAATCGAGCTTGAATAATTGCAACTAATAGGCTGAATACGTATGCATTTACTGTCCGTATGCAGCCCTTAACATTAGTATGAACTGATATTTACAGAAAAATGAAGTAATGATGACAACATACAAACTAACTGCGTTAGTAGTGGCTTCGGTTTTAGGTTTAACTGCCTGTGGTAACGATGCGCCAGTACAGCAGAACACGCAACAGCAGCAATCAGAATCTAGCCAAGCAGCTATCTCTAAGCCTGTGGTTTACCAAGTATTCACTCGATTATTTGGTAACACTAACACCACCAATAAACCGTGGGGCACATTAGAAGAAAATGGGGTAGGTAAATTCGCTGATTTTAATGATGCAGCATTACAAGGCATTAAAGAGCTAGGAACAACGCATGTTTGGTACACTGGTGTACCGCGTCATGCTTTAGTAACTGACTATACCGAATACGGTTTGTCACAAGATGACCCTGATGTTGTAAAAGGCCGTGCAGGCTCACCTTATGCGGTGAAAGATTACTACGATGTTAACCCTGATTTAGCAATTAACCCTGAGCGCCGCTTAGAAGAGTTTGTGGAGCTAATTAATCGTACTCATAAGCACGGTATGAAAGTTGTTATTGATATTGTGCCAAATCACGTAGCGCGTAATTACCAGTCAGTCGCCAAGCCTGAAGGCGTAAAGGATTTTGGTGCTGAAGATGACACGACGAAAACCTATGCTCGCGATAATAACTTTTACTATGTAACAGGGCAGTCATTTCAAGTTCCTACCAGCGATAGCTACCAAGTGTTAGGTGGTAACCCGCATCCTCTTGCTGATAATCAGTTTGCGGAAACCCCAGCAAAATGGACGGGTAATGGGGCCCGTGCCGCTAAACCTGACATTAATGATTGGTACGAAACAGTTAAAATCAATTACGGTGTGAAACCAGACGGCAGCTACGACTTCCCAACACTACCGGATGATTACGCTGATAAAGATTACCGTGCGCACTACGCATTTTGGCAGGATAAAGACTTACCAAATAGCTGGTATAAATTTCGCGATATTGCGCTTTATTGGTTAGATAAAGGTGTCGATGGCTTCCGTTATGATATGGCCGAGATGGTGCCTGTTGAGTTTTGGAGCTTTTTGAACTCATCAATCAAGATGCAAAAAAGCGATGCCTTTATTCTGGCTGAGGTATATAACCCAACACTTTATCGCCCTTATATCCAGCAAGGTAAGATGGATTACCTTTACGACAAAGTCGGTTTTTACGACACGGTTAAAGCTGTGATGCAAGGCAAGCAATCAGCGGATACTATTTTCGATATCCAAAGCCAAGTGGCGGATATTGAAGAGCATATGCTGCACTTTTTAGAAAACCATGATGAGCAACGTATTGCTAGCCCAGATTTCGCTGGTAGTAGTGAAAAAGGTAAGCCAGCGATGGTGGTATCTACATTGATGTCGCGCTCGCCAACCTTACTTTATTTTGGTCAAGCTGTCGGTGAAGATGGCTCTGAGGACGGTGGTTTTGGTGACCCAACGCGTACAAGTATCTTCGACTACATGGGTGTACCTGCACATCAAGCGTGGATGAACAATGGTAAATTCGATGGTGGTGCGCTTACAAAACAGCAAGCTGATCTTCGCGCTTACTACAGCAAGTTAATGTCATTAAACACACTTCCTGCAATTGTTGGCGGTGACATGCAAGCGGTTGAATTGACTGGCTCAGAGCAAGTAATTGCCTTTACGCGTAAGCTAGGTCAACAGCTGGTGCTTGTAATAAGTAACTTTTCAGAAAATCCACAGAATGTTGAGCTTACTCTTAACCAAGCGTTATTACCTAAACTTAACCACAGTGGTTTAACGTTAACTGATAACCTAGAAAATCATGCCGACATTGTGATTTCTGAGGCAGCATCGAAGGCGCCAATTCAATTACAACTGAACGGCTTAAGCAGTGCAGTATTTACCTTAAAGGCTGACTATGAATAATAACAAACCAACGCTAAGCTTTTGGCAAATATGGAATATGTGTTTTGGATTCCTTGGAATCCAATTTGGCTTTGCATTACAGAACGGTAATGTAAGCCGTATTTTTCAAACCTTAGGTGCCAATGTTGATGATATTCCAATTCTTTGGGTTGCAGCACCATTAACAGGCCTTATTGTTCAGCCGATCATCGGTTATTGGAGTGATAAAACATGGAATAAGTTAGGTCGTCGTCGTCCGTTCTTTTTCTATGGCGCTATTTTAACGACGTTATCGTTATTCATTATGCCTAACTCACCAAGCCTGTGGATTGCGGCGGGTATGTTATGGATCATGGATGCGTCAATTAACGTAACTATGGAGCCATTCCGTGCTCTTGTCAGTGATAACTTACCGAAAAAGCAACGTGCAACTGGTTATGCAATGCAAAGCTTCTTCATTGGTGTTGGTGCGGTTGTCGCGTCTGCATTACCTTGGATGATGACTAACTGGTTCGATATTGCTAATACTGCACCTGCAGGGCAAATTCCAGATTCTGTAAAATTTTCGTTTTACTTTGGCGCAGTAGTATTAATTATTGCTGTGTTTTGGACTGTCTTTACTACTAAAGAATATTCACCAGAAGAACTTGAAAGCTTTCATGAACAAGAGCAAAGCGATGACTCGGGCGATGTTCAAAGTGATGTAAACTTTAACAAAGGCGCTGCAATCTTTACGGTTCTTGGTCTAGTAGTACTTGGTATCGTTACCGGTCTTTCTCTTGAGAAAGAGCTTTATTTACTTGCTGGTGGTTTGATTAGCTTTGGTGTTATTCAATTTATTGCCGGGGCTTTAAAGGCTAAAAACGCAACCAGTGGTGGCTTTTATCAAGTTGTGAATGATGTATTCACTATGCCAGAAACGATGAAACAATTGGCTTGGGTACAATTTTTTAGCTGGTTCTCATTATTTGCAATGTGGATTTACACCACTTCGGCAGTAACTAGCTTTCACTACGGCAGCAGTGATACAAGCTCTCTTGCTTATAATAACGGTGCGGATTGGGTTGGTGTATTATTTGCCGCTTACAATGGTTTTGCTGCCATTGCAGCACTGTGTATTCCAGTTATCGTTAAAAAAGTAGGGCTAAAAATGGCTCACGCAATCAACCTAGTGCTCGGTGCATTGGGTCTGGTCAGCTTCATTATTATCAAAGATCCAAGTTTACTGATCTGGCCAATGATTGGAGTAGGTTTTGCTTGGGCGTCAATTCTATCTTTACCATACGCAATGTTAAGTACCTCAGTACCAAGTAAAAAAATGGGTGTGTACATGGGTATCTTTAACTTCTTTATTGTTATTCCGCAGCTTTTAGCGGCAAGCGTATTAGGCCTAATTTTACGTCACTTTTTTGATAATCAACCGATTTATGCGTTAGTGCTAGGTGCAGTGTCATTCGTACTAGCAGCGGTCGCTGTACTGCGCGTTAAGCAACAATAATAAGGACACACCATGAAAAAATTTAATCTCATTACAGCAAGCTTGTTAGCGTTAGGTTTAACAGCTTGTAGTTCAGAACAATCAGCTAATACAGCAGTTGAGCAGGTGTCTGCACCAGGAGCACCGGGTGTTGAGCCTTTTTGGGCATACTCAGGTAAAACAGGTATTGGTACCTCTTACGAGCAATACCAAGACGGCCACTATAGCGACGCAGCTGCTACCGGCAAAGTATCAAAAGTTTGGTTTTCAATCGCGAAAGGCATGATCACAGAAACCATGTTTGGTTTAATTCACCAAGCACAAATCAAAGATATGCAGTTTGTTGTAGTCGGTAAAGACTTTACCGTTACAGAGAACGATGATCTGGATGTTAGCATTGATTATTTATACAAAGACGACGCGGGTCGCCCATTATCGCTTGCTTACAAAGTCGTTAGTAAAGATAAACAAGGTCGTTTCACTTTAGAAAAGCATATTTTTACAGATCCAAACGGCCAAACATTGTTTGTTCGTAGCGTATTTAATACAGACCTTGAAGGTGTAAAAGCCTACGTTAATGTAAACCCTTACATTGATAACAACGGCTTAGATGATTTTGCAAAAGTGACTGATAAGGGTCTAGTTGCTTGGCAAGATGATAGCTTTTTATCTTTACAAGCCGCTAAACCATTTAAGCAAGCAAGCGTTGGCTTTACGGGTGTAAGTGATGGCTTAAAAGAGTTAAAAACATCGCAATCACTCTCAACGACTTACCAAAATACTGGTGATAAGTCGGGTAATGTAAGCTTACTTGCAGAGCTTGGCGAAGTATCTAAAAACACCACCTTTGATTTAGCTTTAAGCTTTGGTAACTCTGAAGCTGCAAGCTTAAAAGAAGGCCAAGCAAGTTTAAACCAAGGCTACCAAAAAGTACTTGCTGCATATAACGGTGAAGGTGCTGCAATTGGTTGGCAAGACTACTTAGCAAGCCTTGAACCTTTGAGCACATTAACTAACAGCACCGCAGATAATGGTAAGCTGCTTTATACCAGCGCCATGGTGTTGAAAGCGCAAGAAGATAAAACTCATGCCGGTGCTTTAATTGCGTCACTGTCTAACCCTTGGGGTGAAACAGTATCAGCTAAAACAGGGTCTACCGGTTATAAAGCGGTTTGGGTACGTGATTTCTATCAAGTAGCAATGGCATTTATGGCCATGGGTGATACACGTACTGCTAAAACGGCGTTTGAATATCTAGAAAAAGTACAAGTAACAGATAACACGCCAGGCAATGGTGGTGACACGGGTTGGTTCTTACAAAAGACGCATGTTGATGGTGAGCTTGAGTGGGTAGGTGTTCAGCTTGACCAAACAGCAATGCCAATTATGTTAGCGTGGAAACTACATCAAGCTGGCGTACTTAGCGATCAAGAGCTGACAGATTGGTATGGCAAAATGTTAAAACCAGCTGCTGATTTCTTAGTTGATGGTGGTCTTGCGAAAATTCTTTGGAATGACACACAAATTACACCGCCTGCTACGCAACAAGAGCGTTGGGAAGAACAAAATGGTTTTTCACCATCAACAACGGCTGCGGTTGTTGCAGGCCTTGTGACAGCTGCTGATATTGCTAAAAAAGCAGGTGACACTAAAAATGCAGAGCGTTACTTAGCAACGGCTAAAACCTACAATAGTGAAATTGAAAGCACCATGTTTACGACTCAAGGTAACCTTAAGTCTGAAAACAGCGATGGTGAATATTTCATTCGTATTGGTCAAGACAAAGATCCAAACTCATCAACCACACTTAACGCCAATAATGGCCGTGAAGGCTTTGATAAAAAGCAAATCCTTGATGGTGGTTTCTTAGAGCTTGTACGTTATGGTGTTCGTGATGCACTTGCGCCAAGCATTGTAAAAACATTACCAGAATACGATGACGAAACCTTAGTCGATAATCTGCAAGTGCGTTACACCTTTAATTTTGCTGATGGCTCAGGTTCATTCCCTGGTTACCGTCGCTATGGTAACGATGGTTACGGTGAAGATGAAGTGACAGGTAACAACTATGCCGAAGGTGGTAACAACACCCCTGGTCAACGTGGTCGTGTATGGCCGTTTTTCACAGGTGAACGTGGTCACTATGAAATCGCTGCTGCAAACGCAACTAATAGCCTTGATGCGATGAAGCAACAAGTGATTAAAGACACCTATGTAAAAGGTATGGAAGCATTTGCCAATGAAGGCATGATGTTACCTGAACAAGTTTGGGATGGCGTAGGCAACAATAAAGCAGGCTATCAGCTAGGTGAGGGTACAAACTCAGCCACACCACTGGCTTGGACTCACGCTGAATACATTAAGTTACTCCGTTCAGTGAGCGATAAACATGTATGGGACCATTACCCAGTTGTTGAAGACGCATTGAAGTAAAAACGTAATTAACATGCCCAATATTTATTGGGCATGTTGCTTTTGGCAAAAGGAAAAATAATGTTAAAAAACTAGCTTTATGTGCTCTATTAGCAGTAAGTACGCAAAGTAAAGCGGATGATTACTTGCTTTACTTTATGGGTGGCCAATCAAATATGGAAGGATTTGACTTTAATAAAGATTTACCTGCGCAGTATAAAAAACCAGTTGAAAATACCTTACTCTTTTTTGGTAACCCTGTTGCTGATGATGCATTAAATGGTGGTAAAGGTGTTTGGACTAATTTAATGCCTGGTTTTGGAACAGGCGCAAGATCGACAGATCATTCAATTATTTTATCTGAAAGGTTTGGTCCTGAATTGAGTTTTGGTAAACGCTTATCTGAGCTCACAGATAAGAAAATAGCCATTATTAAATATGCGCGTGGTGGTTCATCTATTGCGCTTGGGGCATCTGGTTTTGGTACATGGGGGCAGAACTATGCTGACAACAGCAAGATCAACCAATGGGATAACTTTCAAACTACCGTAAGAGCTGTGTTAGCTAACAACGATATAGATGGTGATGGTGAAGCTGATACTTTAGTCCCAGCAGGGATCATTTGGATGCAGGGTGAGGCCGATGCCTATCATGAACAAGCATCTAAGGTTTATTTAGCTAATTTAACAAGCCTGATGAATGATATGAAGATGACTTTTGGCAATAAAGAGTTACCAATCATACTTGGCAGAATCGAAGACTCTGGTAAAACACCTCAAACACGCATGATGCCATATATAGAGAGTGTATGGGATGCTCAGAAAAAGTATGTTCAATCAAATGCCAATGCTCATTTAGTCGCCTTTGATGAGCCTGTCGAATTCATTGAAGATAAATGGCACTATAAAAGTAATTACTATATAAAACTAGGTAACCTTTTTGCAGAAAAAGCAGCCGAAACATTAGCTAAGTAAGCTTCTTTTAAATAACTACTTAAATAATTAAACCGCCGAATTAACCTCGGCGGTTTTTTGTTTTGCACTTTTTTACAATTTAATTGTGATTTCCTTATATGGGTACGATAAGATAGCTTATCTTTAGTTTAGTAAACAAAAGCCATTACTATTTGGTGTAATTTGTAGCTGAACAATTAATTCAGGGAAGGTGAAAATATGTTCAAGGCTTTATCTACTTTGTTGAGTGTTGGTTTATTGTGTTCTTGTGCAATAAATACAAACGTGGGTGAGTATGTGCTTGGTGATGTTGAAACTTCAGTCCGGGGTCACAATGTTGAAGTATTTACAGAACGCCAATTAGTGAGCCACAGAGCAACATTTCTTGGCCAGGTTTCGAGCTATTATTGCCAATTAGAAAGTGATATGCATTTACCACAAGCGGGTCCGTTTGATGATATTGATGGATCTAGAAGTCAACTCCAAGATACTCTTAAAAGTAAAGTACAGCAAAGGGGTGGCAATGCGATTGTATATGGACAGTGTTATATCAGTGCACATGCAGATACTGATTGCCAAAAAGCGCTGAGTTGTGAAGGGTTTGCGTACCAAGTTGAGTATTAAGTCGTTACTTAAGGTCTTGAGCGTGGCTAATTATCCTAACGTTATCCTAGGTTTGATGTTACTTTTTCATGTTTCTATTACCAGTAGTGCTGAACTTAAACCTTTCACTACAGATGGTTGCAGCTCTTTTCCTGATGGCACCTTAGAACATAAAAACTTATGGTTGGCTTGCTGTAAAGCTCATGACCTTGCATATTGGCAAGGCGGTACTTTCAAGCAACGTGAGCAAGCTGACGTTGATTTAAAAAAGTGTGTTGCAAAAGTAGGTGAGCAAGAAATTGCGCTATTGATGCTTGCTGGGGTCAGAGTGGGTGGCACACCTTTTTTACCTACCAGCTTTCGCTGGGGTTATGGCTGGCCATACCCCAAGCTTTATGGCGAACTAACAGAGCAAGAGCGTTTACAAGTCGAAAGCCGTTTAGCTGAGCTTAAGACTGAGCAAATTAAATAACCTATCGTTTATCTAACTTCTTTACAGTTTTTTGATGCATCGTTGATAGCAGTTGCTTCAGCGCTTTTGGCAAAACGCGATGACATATATAGCCCTAATTGGTGGTCTGGCATTTTAATGCGTGTAACGCCATCAAAGTGGTGAGGCTCGATATCTTTTGCAATCACACTAGGTAGGGCTGTGATACCAGCTCTGTTCTTAGCTACGAAATCAACGGCTTGTTGCCATGTACTAACTTGATGTTCATGGCTTATCGATTCATTTTTATCAATGCCTAAATATTTAAGCATTAAGGTACGTGCCCCAGTTCCGCGTTTATAGACGATACCATTCAAGTTAGCCTGCCTGCGTAAATTCTCGATACTCAAATCTGAGTCAGCACTTTGGCTTATCAGCTCATATCCAACTTGGTAAATTGTTGCTGAGCGAACCGCAAATAGATCTCTCTGTGGTAATAATAAAAGTGGCATGGCTATATCTACTTCATTGTTTTGCAGCATTTTAATAAGCCGTGCTTGCGGCACAGTGATAACATCATAATCGGTATCTAGGTGATTGATCACACAGCTATAAGCCGATTTTAATTCACCGTAAAAGTGTTTACGTGAGTACTTTAAAGATTCGCCATTTTCGCTCGATACACCAATTGTTATTTTTGCAAAACAAGGGTGAGAGCAAAACAGGACAAGCAGAATAAGAGGGGCAGTAATAAAGCCTTTTAAGTCCATTTAATAAATCGATAGGGTGAAACTTGAGCGAAATTTATCAGTTTAAACAGAACTGGACAAGGTAGGGGGCTTACAGTGCAAATACATAAAAATCTAAGTGTTTTATTGAGGTATTAATTTACCTAATAAACAAAGGGATGGAGCTGTAAGTTGGTTGCTTACAGCTCGATTTACCTGATTATAATCCTGCTTTTTTAGCGCGAGCAGTGTGTAGCTTTTTGTAGCTTTCGATTAAACGAAGGTGCCTGTCTAAGCCCTCAAGTTTCATGCTGGTTTCTGTTAAACCATAGAACATTACATCGCCGTTGATTGAGCCAACGACTGCATCCATCGTTTCTTGACCAAACATACGGGTGAAGCTGTGAATGTAATCTTCAATCTCAAGGTCATCGCTGAGTGCAACTTCTAACGTTGCATGCATTGCTTGGTAGAATAGGCCGCGTTCAACAATGGTATTGTCGTTATACTGTAAGAATGCTTCAACAAGCTCCATTGCTGCTTCTAAATCACCAAGTGCTAAGTAAATAAGTAGCTTCAGCTCTAGAATCGTTAACTGACCCCATACTGTGTTTTCATCAAACTCAATACCGATTAATGTGATGATGTCAATGTAGTTATCTAGTTCACTTTCTTCTAGGCGCTCAACTAAATCAGCAAGTTGATCTTCTGATAAACGATGTAGGTTTAAGATATCTTCGCGGAAATTAAGTGCTTTATTGGTATTGTCCCAAATCAAGTCTTCCACAGGATACACTTCTGAGTAATCAGGCACTAAAATACGACATGCGGTACCAAGATCTGAGAACTCAGCAATGTAAGCTTCTTTACCTAAGCTTTCTAAAATACCGAATAAGCTCGCTGTCTCTTCCTCATTGCTACCAGAGAAATCCCACTCGACAAACTCATAATCGTGCTTAGCGCTGAAGAAGCGCCATGAGATCACGCCCGTTGAATCAATGAAGTGCTCTACAAAGTTTTCCGGTTCAGAAACTGCCATACTATTGAACGTTGGCTTAGGTACATCGTTTAAGCCTTCGAAGCTTCTGCCTTGTAATAACTCAGTTAAGCTGCGCTCTAAAGCAACTTCAAAGCTTGGGTGCGCACCAAAAGAAGCAAATACACCGCCTGTTTTAGGGTTCATGAGTGTTACGCACATCACTGGGAACTGACCACCTAGCGAGGCATCTTTTACTACGACAGGGAAACCTTGTTCTTCAAGACCATTAATACCCGCAACAATACCTGGGTATTTGTTTAAAACGTCCTCTGGTACGTCTGGTAAAACAATTTCTTGCTCAATGATTTGGCGCTTAACTGCACGCTCAAAAATTTCAGATAAACACTGTACTTTTGCTTCGGCAAAGTTGTTACCAGCACTCATACCATTACTTAAGAATAAGTTTTCAATTAGGTTTGACGGGAAGTAAACTGTTTCACCGTCAGACTGGCGAACATAAGGAATAGAGCAAATACCACGTTCTTTATTACCAGAGTTAGTATCGATTAAGTGTGAGCCACATAGCTCACCATCTGGATTATAAATTTCACGGGTATAGTCATCTAATATGCCCTCAGGTAGAGAGTCATCATCAGTCAGAGCAAACCACTTTTCATTTGGGTAATGAACAAACTCGCTATTGGCAATGTCTTCGCCTAAGAACTGATCGTTATAGAAGAAGTTACAGTTTAAGCGCTCAATAAACTCGCCCAAAGCTGAGCATAGCGCGCTTTCTTTGGTTGCACCTTTACCATTGGTAAAACACATAGGTGAGGCTGCATCACGAATATGAAGTGACCATACATTTGGCACAATATTACGCCAAGAAGATATTTCGATTTTCATCCCTAACTCTTCAAGGATGGCCGTCATATTTGCGATGGTTTCTTCAAGGGGTAAGTCTTTTCCTAAAATAAAGGTATTACTGTCATCACCTGGTTTTGCCATCAACATTGCTTGCGCGTCTGCTTCGATGCTTTCAACAGTATCGATTTTAAATTCTGGGCCAGTTTGAATAACACGTTTTACTGTACAACGCTCAACAGAACGTAAAATACCCGTGCGGTCTTTCTCAGAAAGGCTTTCTGGTAACTCAACCTGAATTTGAAAAATTTGGTTATAGCGGTCTTCTGGATCAACGATATTGTTTTGCGCAACACGGATACCATCTGTCGGGATATCGCGTGAATTACAATACACTTTAATAAAGTAAGCCGCACACAATGCAGAAGATGCTAAGAAGTAATCGAATGGACTTGGTGCAGTGCCATCACCCTTATAGCGAATAGGTTGGTCTGCAATGACAGAGAAATCATCAAACTTGGCTTCAAGTCTGAGGTTGTCGAGAAAATTAACTTTAATTTCCATTAAAAAATTCCACCTTTGTGCGCGTTGTTATCTAAGCTTTGTATGCCAGATAAGCGTTTTCAACATAATAGGCGTAATTATCTGCTTTTTCGAAGTAATAGTCTTGGGTAAATCGAAAAAAAACTAATTTTAATGCAATAAGTTTTTGATTGGGTCGGGAGTAGGCGATAACAAGGCTGTTATCGCTAAAAATTAAACACTCGAACCGCGAATAATTAAACGCGGTGGTAAAAGGGTATTCTCTACATCTTCACCACGAATGAGTTTGAGCAGGTTATCGACCAACATTTGCCCGGCGAGGGTGGTGTCTTGCTGAACAGTGGTAAGTGGAGGGTTTACAAAGCTAGCAACAGCAATGTTATCAAAGCCAACAACGTGTACATCATCAGGAACCTTGATTTTCGCTTCTTTCAAGGCACGAATAGCACCAATAGCAATAAGGTCACTGGCGGCAAACAATGAGTTAAAGCGAATGTTATTTGCTATGAGGGAACGAGTCGCGTGATAGCCTGACTCTTCAGTTGAAATCGCATTTGCCATTTTACGTTCGTTTAAAGCCACGCCTTTGGCTAAGAAAGCATCTTTAAAACCTTGGTAGCGAGCAAAAAATTCAGGGCTATGATCAGAAGCATCACCAATAAATGCACAATCGGTTCTACCGGTTGCAAGTAAATGCTCAGCTGCTAATTTACCACCGCCGTAGTTATCGCAGCTGACCGTTAAGTCTGGGCGGTTGTCTACGCTGGCACCCCAGCAGACAAACTTAGTATGTTGGTCTATTAAGGTTTTAAATTTAGGTTGATAATCGAGGTAATCACCATAACCAAGCAGTATTAAGCCATCTGCACGGTGGCTGTCTTCGTAATCGGCTTGCCAATCAGAGCTGCTCGACTGAAACGATACCAGTAAGTCGTAGCCTTCTTTTGCACAAGCTCTTGTAATACTGCCCAGCATCGCCAAAAAGAAAGGGTTTATTTGTGATTCATCCGAAGTGGGATCTTCAAATAATAACAGGGCGAGGGTACTACTTTGTTGAGTTCTTAAATTACTGGCATTTTTATCAACTTTATAGTTGAGCTGTTTTGCTACCTCATGAACACGTCGACGCGTTTCTTCGTTGACCAAAGGGCTATTTCGCAGCGCGCGAGACACGGTTGACTGCGACACACCCGCATAATGTGCAATGTCAAAAGATGTCGCCTTACCTTTCATATGGTTACCAAATAACAGAAGTAGTAATTGCCATTTTCGGCTATTTAATATTTTTTTCAAGCTATTTGTGACAAGTGGCGTGTGTGTGGCTGTTCTGTACACAGCTAGGCATTTTTTATGCGTATATAAATGCTTTTTCGATACTTAATACGCAGGTTTTATCAATAAATACGTATGCATGCACAAATAATGAAAATTTTTATTGATCCCAATCTGACACCGGTGTCATAATATCACTGTTTTATCATTTTGTTGTCAAAACGTATTTGGCTGCCCATTCATTTGGGCAGCATTTTTTTAATACAAAAGATAGCTTCTTTGAGGCAATGACCCAAAGTTTAGCAGACACAGTGGCTTTGCCATTGAAAACTAGAAAAATAAGCGGCAACTAGCTTAGACAAATAGAGAAAACATCATGAACACACAGACAACTACAGAATTCGCTCCTATTCTTGTTGCCGATATCGGCGGCACTAACGCTCGTTTCGCTTTAATCACTGACTTTAATGCACAAACTAACCAGTTTGTTATCGAGCACAATTTAACTTTTCCAAGTGCAGATTTTGGCTCTTTAGAAAGTGCGATTAACCAGTACTTCAGCCAGATTTCGTTTCCTAAGCCAAGCCGCGCATGTTTAGCAGTAGCTGGCCCGATTAAAGCAGGCCAAGTTCACTTAACAAACCTTGGCTGGCACTTTAACGTTGCAGATTTAAAAGCAGAGTTTTCATTTGAGCAACTTGAAGTAATCAACGACTTTGCAGCATTTGCTTATGCGGCGCCTTATTTAGATGATTCGCAAAATATGGCTGTTAAAGCAGGCCAGGCTGATGAAAATGCGAATATCGCAGTTATGGGGCCAGGTACAGGTTTCGGTGCTGCGTGTTTAGTTCGCACATCACAGGGTAGCGCTGTACTTAGCTGCGAAGCAGGGCACATTACCCTTGCGGCAGTGACAGAGTTAGACCGCCAGTTAATCACTGAGCTTAAAAAGCAGTTAAATCATGTATCTGTTGAAACAGTATTCTCGGGCCCAGGTATCGCGCATTTATACCGTGCTATGGCAGCGGTAAAAGGTGTTGAAGCAAAGAATCTAGATGCTGCACAAATTAGCGAGCTTGCAACCACTGGTCAGTGTGAAGTCTGTGATGCAACACTTAATCAATTTTGTGATTGGATTGGCAGCGTAGCAGGGGACTTAGCCCTGACATTTGGCGCATTAGGTGGCGTATTTATTGGTGGTGGTATTTTACCTCGCATGCAACAACGTCTATTATCTAGTCGATTTGTTGAGCGTTTTGCAGACAAAGGCATTATGTCGCAATATACTTCACAGATCCCCGTTACGCTTGTAACACAAGACAACATTCCATTCATTGGTGCTGCTGCGTGTATACATGTTAAAAGTAACGCGTAATTAGCAGTTGGATGTAGAGCGGATGAAGAAAGTAACCATCAACAGTGTCGCCAGCTATGCCGGTGTATCGAAAAAAACAGTGTCTCGCGTGCTCAACAATGAGCCTAACGTGAGTGATGCAACGCGCGAAAAAGTACTCAAAGTATTTAAAGAGCTTGATTACACACCAAACCCAATCGCTCGTGGTTTGGCACAAAACCGTAGTTTTATTATTGGTTGCTTGTACGACAATCCGAGTAAAAGCTATATTACCCGTGTGCAAACCGGTGCTTTAGCGGCGTGTCATGAGCTTAACTACAATTTATTGATCCACCCATGTGAATTACGCGGCGAAGAATTAATTAGTAATATTGAGCAATTAATTCAAACCTCTCGTTTAGACGGCATTGTACTTACCCCACCATTTTCAGATTTCCCTGAACTTGTAAGCTTTTTAAAGTCGAAAAAGATCCCGTATGCTCGCGTCGCATCTGCGGTACTTGAAGACGACTCTATTTCGGTAAGAAGTAACGACGAGCAGGGTGCTTTTGAAATAACAGAGCATCTTATTAAGCTGGGTCATAAAGAAATCGCCTTCATTAAAGGTCACCCTGATCACAGTGCGACAGAGCAGCGTTTTAAAGGTTATCGAAGAGCGCTTGCGTCAAATGGTATTGAGTTTGATGAACGCTTAGTTGAAGAAGGTAACTTCAGTTATCACTCTGGTGTTGATAGTGCCCGTACAATTTTAGATTTAAACCCTCGCCCAACAGCGGTATTTGCTTCAAATGACTACATGGCAGCAGCAGTATTAAAGCTTGCTACACAAATGCAGTTAAGAGTGCCAGATGATATTTCTATTGCTGGGTTTGATAACGCACCAATTGCACGTCATATCTGGCCAGGGTTAACGACCATTGCACAACCGGTTGAAGAAATGACGCAGCAAGCAGTTAAGCAATTGATCACTCATATTGGGGATCCACAAGAGTCGCCTTATCAAGTAACCCTTGAAGCAAAACTCATTACTCGAGAGTCGACAGCAGCAATTAAATAAATTTCATCTTGTTTTTTCACAGTAGCCCGAGAATGAGTGACGCGTTCTCGGGCTTTTTTATTTTCAATCTAAAAATTGCATTTTTATGATCTAAGTTGCTGTTTTTAAATAAAGCTCAGAACAAAACCTTTCTTATGCATACACCTTTGATAGTGGTGCTTTACATGAATTCTACTCATATTCTATTAAAATAAAATTGTTCATTATTTGGTCATTTAAAAAAATTAAACTAAATTTAACAGATAAGGTTGACACCGGTGTCACAGTCATGAGTTAATACAGTGACACCGGTGTCAGGTTGGTTGTGAGAGACAGCCTGTCAGCGTACCTTTGAACGGGTAAATCAAAGTTGCTCAGTACAATTATTTTCGTGGAGTCTGTAATTGTTACTGAGCCTTTATCCTCTAACTATAGAGATGAGTCGAATTTATATGTTGCATCCTCGTATCCAAGAAGTCACCGAACGCGTTATCGAACGCAGTAAAGAGACCCGCCAAGCTTATTTAGAGCGAATCGCGCACGCAAAAAAACAAACAAGAGTTCGTGCTGGTTTAGGCTGTGGTAATATTGCACACGTTATGGCTGCTTGTAGCAGCGATGACAAAGCTCGCTTAAAATCAGACGAGCAACCAAATCTAGCTATCATCAACGCTTATAACGACATGCTTTCTGCGCATGTTCCTTACAAAGACTATCCAGAAATCATCAAAAGCCTTGCCACTAAGTTTGATGCTACAGCACAGGTTGCTGGTGGTGTACCTGCTATGTGTGACGGTGTTACACAAGGCCGTGATGGCATGGAGCTTTCATTGTTCTCGCGTGACGTGATTGCAATGTCTACTGCGGTATCTTTATCGCATGACGTGTTCGACGGTGTTTTTTGTTTAGGTGTGTGTGACAAGATTGTCCCAGGACTTTTAATTGGTGCCTTATCATTTGGTCATTTACCAACGTATTTCTTACCAGCCGGTCCAATGCAATCGGGTATCCCGAATAAAGAAAAAGCCCGTGTTCGTCAAAAATTTGCACAAGGCTTAGTAAGCCGCGAAGAGCTTTTAGAAGCAGAAAGCGCATCGTATCACAGTGCCGGCACTTGTACTTTCTACGGTACGGCAAACTCGAATCAAATGTTAATGGAAATCATGGGCCTACATTTACCAGGTAGCTCTTTCATTAACCCTTACACAGAACTACGTGATGGTTTAACAGGTCACGCTGTAGAAACTATGTTAAAGCAGTTAATCGAAACAAAAGATGCTAACTGCCTTGCAGACGTAGTAAGTGAAAAAACAATTATTAATGGTTTAGTTGGCTTGTTATCAACAGGCGGCTCAACAAACCACGCAATCCACCTAGTAGCTATCGCGAAAGCAGCGGGTGTAATCCTTACTTGGAAAGACATGGCTGACTTATCAGAAGTTGTGCCACTTCTTACACGTATTTACCCGAACGGCTCAGCAGATGTGAACCACTTCCAAGCTGCCGGCGGTATGGGCTTCTTAATGAAGCAACTACTAAGCAAAGGTTACTTACATAACGACGTGAAAACGATTGTGGGTGATGGCTTAGAAGCATACACCACAGAGCCAATGCTTGATAAAGATTCATCAGTGATCATGACTAACAGCACTGGCCCAAGCAAAGTTAAATGGGTAGCGTGTCCAGAAAAATCACACGATGAAGAAGTGTTACGTCCGATTGATAACCCGTTTAGCAAGCAGGGTGGTTTACAGCTTCTTACAGGTAACCTTGGTAAAGCTGTTATTAAAGTATCTGCAGTGGCTGAGTCACATCAAGTTGTTTCTGCGCCAGCTAAAGTATTTAGCTCTCAAGGAGAGTTACAAGAAGCGTATAGCCGTGGTGAATTAAACACAGACTTTATTGCTGTAATTAAAGAGCAAGGTCCAAAAGCGAAAGGCATGCCTGAGCTTCACAAATTAACGCCAGTAATGGCAACACTACAAGACCAAGGCTACAAAGTGGCGATTGTGACTGACGGCCGTATGTCGGGTGCATCAGGTAAAGTTCCTGCTGCAATCCACTTAGCACCAGAAGCGGTTGAAGGTGGTGTAATCGCAAAAATTCACGAAGGTGATTTAGTGACGCTTGATGCACCAGCGGGTGTATTGAAAGTACACGTAAGCGATGAAGAATTAGCAAAACGTGAACTACAACTTAGCCAACCAAGCCAAACATATGGTACAGGCCGAGAGTTATTCGCAGGTTTCAGAAATATAGTAAGTAGTGCAGACCTAGGCGCAAGTGCCTTTGGTTTAGAATAATAATACGCCGTTACTGGGCTATGAGGAACAAACAATGAGCATTGAGAAAATTTTATCATCGGCACCTGTGGTACCGGTTGTTGTTATCGAAAAACTTGAAGATGCAGCACCCCTTGCACGTGCGCTTTATAACGGTGGCTTAAAAGCACTAGAAATTACTTTACGTACGCCGATTGCGGCAGAAGCTGTAAAGCTAATGAAAGAAGCCGTACCAGAAGCATACGTTGGCACAGGCACTGTGGTTGATAAAGCAACATTTAATGCATCTGTTGAAGCCGGTGCTGACTTCATGGTTAGCCCAGGTGTAAACGACGAATTATTAGCACTGGCTAAAGACACTGATATTCCATTTTTACCAGGTGCAGCAACACCAAGTGAAGTAATGAAATTAGCAAGCCATGGCTTTAAGTTCTTAAAGTTCTTTCCTGCAGAAGCAGCAGGAGGCACAGCAATGCTGAAATCAATTGGTGGCCCTTTACCACAAGTAACTTTTTGCCCTACAGGCGGCATTAGCCTTGAAACAGCACCTAACTACCTGGCACTTAAAAACGTAATCTGTGTAGGTGGTACTTGGATGTTAGATAAACAACTTATTGAAAACAAAGACTGGCAAGCCATTGAAGCGCTTGCTCGCCAAGCAAGTGAAGTAAAATAATTAACGGGAGATATTAGAATGATTAATGTTGCAATTAATGGCTATGGACGTATCGGTCGTAACGTATTACGTGCCCTTTATGAGTCAGCTCAAAACAACGAAATCAAAATCGTTGCAATCAACGATTTAGCACCAGCAAATGTTAACGCGCATTTAACTCAATTTGACTCAGTACACGGTCAATTTTCTCAAAAAGTAACACTTGCTGAAAACACCATGCTAATTGGTAATGATGAAATTACCCTTACACAAGAGCGTGATCCAGCAAACCTTCCTTGGAAAGCACTAAACGTAGATATCGTTTTAGAATGTACTGGTTTATTCACTTCACGTGACGCAGCGGCTAAACACATTGAAGCGGGTGCTAAAAAAGTAATCGTTTCTGCACCTGGCACGGACATGGATGCAACAGTTGTTCATGGTGTTAACAGCGAAGTATTAAACGCTGACAGTAACATCATTTCAAATGCATCTTGTACAACAAACTGTTTAGCGCCAATTGCAAAAGCAATCAACGATACAGTAGGTATTGAGCAAGGTAGCATGACAACAATTCATGCTTACACAAACGATCAAAACTTATCTGACGTTTATCACCCAGACTTATACCGTGCACGTAGTGCAACTCAGTCAATGATCCCAACGAAAACAGGCGCAGCTAAAGCAGTTGGTTTAGTACTTCCTGAACTTGCGGGTAAACTTGACGGCATGGCAGTTCGTGTTCCAACAATCAACGTATCTTTAGTAGACTTAACGTTCGTTGCTAAGCGTGAAACATCTGCAGCAGAAATTAATGAAGTCGTTAAAGCTGCATCAGAAGGTGCAATGCAAGGTATTCTTGAATACAACGAACTACCGCTTGTTTCTATCGACTTTAACCACAACCCTGCGTCTTCAATCTTCGATTCTACCCAAACTAAAGTAGATGGTAAGCTTGTTAAAGTGATGGCTTGGTACGATAACGAATGGGGTTTCTCAAACCGCATGTTAGACCAAGTTAAAGCGCTAGGTCAGTTCTTATAATAGAACAGTAAAAGTTTAAGCTTTATCCAACAAAGCCACGTTTATCGTGGCTTTTTTGGTTTTTGCTGGAAATTTATTTGGATTCACATTACTTTATTGTGCGTAATTGTTTTCAAGGAAAGATAATGAAAAAAATCTTATTAACTACTTCACTCTTTGTAATGTCGTTACTGCCTAGTTATGCTTCAGCATCAGAAGAAGCTCAGCAACTTGCAGTGTGTTTAACTGATTCACTAAATGGCAAAGAGCGGAAAAATCTCGCTAAGTGGATTTATCTGGGTATGTCGACGCATAGTATAATTAAGCCTTTCGCGAACGTTACAGAGCAAGATATGGATGACACTAATCGCTATGTTGGTGCGTTAGTTACGCGTTTATTAACTGAAGACTGTCCAAAGCAAGCTAAGGCGGCGATAGAAGTCGGCGGTCAGGGAGCAATGGAAAATGCATTCGGTATTGTCGGTGAAGTTGCAATGCAAGAGTTAATGGCTGAGCCAAGTGTGGGTAATGCTTTAGGTGCATTTGATAAATACCTTGATCAAGATAAGTTTGATAAAGCATTTCAGTAATAGTTAAAGGCTTATTCTTTTATAAGCCTATTTCGTTTCATAAGGATATGGATGTTCAATAATATTAGACAGTTCTTCGCTATTAATTTGTAATTTACACATTTTCGTGATGACTCAGCGTACATTTGTTCCTAAATTCTTCTGTGTTATGTTGGAAAAAATTGAAAAATGGATTTTTATATCATGACACGTCTTTATCATCGGCTATTTAGGGCTGAGCAGTTTCAAGTGGGTGAAGGCAATATTAGCGGTTATATTGCTTGCTTCTTAGCGGTTTTATCCTGTTTAGGGGTGTTAGCCTTTCATTTTCCAGAGTACTTAACGACCCCAGAGCTCAGGCAAAACTACAGTGTCGAGTTTTTACGCCAGCTGATGTTTGTGGCATTGATTATTTCAGGCAGTTTAGGGTTGTTGAACTTTGTTCGTAACACTAATAAACGGCTGGGTGCAACGGCTTGGGTATTTATAGTTGTGGCAATTGCATTTGGCGGTCCGAATGTTGAAGTGGGCGACTTTAAAGATAATACGCCGTACTTGGGGCTTGATTGGTTCATTCTTGACTTACTTGGTTCAACCCTGATTTTTATTCTAATTGAAAAGCTACTGCCGCACCGTAAAGAGCAAAAAATCCTCCGTTCTGAGTGGCAGGGTGATTTAAATCATTTCTTTGTTAATCACTTAATTATTGGTTTTGTGTTGCTGGCAACCAATCAGTTCGTGCATCACGCATTTGGCTGGGCTGTGTCTGATACAGTGCAAGGCTTCATTATTCAACTGCCATTTTTACTGCAGCTATTTTTAATCATTTTAGTAGCCGATTTAATGCAGTACTTTGTGCATAGGGCTTATCACGAAGTGCCATTGCTATGGCGTTTTCATGCCGTGCATCATAGTGCAAAAGAAATGGATTGGCTTGCAGGCTCTCGTCAGCATATTTTAGAAATACTCGTGACGCGCAGCTTAGTGCTCACGCCTATTTTTGTGCTCGGCTTTCCATCGGATGTTATTAGCCTCTATGTCATTATTGTTGGCTTTCAGGCCGTGTTTAACCACGCTAATGTTCGGGTGAAGTTTGGTTGGCTAAAGTATTTGCTGGTTACGCCTCAGTTTCATCATTGGCATCATTCATCTGATAAAGCGGCCATTGACCGTAACTATGCTGCGCATTTTTCTTTTTTAGATTATCTTTTTGGCACTGCTGTGAAAGGTCAAGCAGAATGGCCCGATAAATATGGTGTGGTTGGCGATTACATGCCCGAAGGTATGTTAAAGCAGCAGGTGTTTCCGTTTAAAAAGCAAAAATAAAGCCTCACTGAGGCTTTATTTATAATTACCTACACTTATAATCGCGAAACTAGCTCAGAAAAGCGAGGGCGTTTGTCTGAGTTGAATGCTAAGCACTCTTGCGCTACGTCAGCAAGCATCTTGGTAGTGTCGTTTTGTTCAGTGACTACAGTCAGTAAATCATCGATGAAATAACCAAGGGCGCGTACTTCAATGCCTTCTAATAGCTGCTGTTGATCAGGCGTCAGCATTGATAAGTCAGTTGCAGCACCAAAGTCACCAAATAATAACTCGCCATGTGAATTGATCATGCTGTTATGGGCATAAATGTCACCATGGCTTACTTGCTTTTGATGCAAATGGGCGAGGGTACTTGCCATTTGCTTGACGATTTTTAGTACCATTTCTGGCGAATACTGGCAGTTGTCTGCGAATGTGTCTCGGGTACAAGTTGTAAGAGAGGGCGGCAAACCAAGATTACTAAACTCTTTACTGATAAGCTCCATCACTAAACCAAGTTGTGACTCTTCATCGACATAGCCCAATGCTTTAATGAGATTTGGATGCTCACTTGCTTTTAAACAACAATTTAGCTCATCGAGTGGATAGCCATCACTGGTGATCTCGCCTTTAAATAACTTAAGGGCAACAGGCTGTTGATGCCAATTGGCCAAATGAATAACCCCAGATGCGCCTTGGCCAATCTGCTTTTTAATATCGATTTCATTCAGTGCGATTTTGCTAAACTGCTCACAGTGTAAGCTAGTTGAGCGATTTAACTCGTTACCAGAGAAGGCAAGCCAAGCAAGTTTCGGTAAAGATAAAAGCCAATCTTCAACTTTTGTAAGCTTATTGGCACTTAAACGTATTAGCTCAAGCTCTTTACAATCAGCCATTGAAACTGGCAAATGAGTTAACTGGTTACCTGCCAGTGCGAGCTTTTTAAGCTTGCTGTACTCACCAAATGTATCAGGTAAAGCAGGAATTTGATTATCAGTTAAGATCAGCCATTCAATCTTCGTTGGTAAACAGTGCGCTTTAAATTCAGTAATTTGATTACCTTTAAATGCCACCATGATTAAGTTTGGGCATTGTCTTAGCACGTCTGGAATATGTTTAAACTGATTAAATGATAAAAACAGCCGTTTGAGATTTTTTAATTTGTAAAAATCGTCAGGTAAATCACTTAGCTGATTATTAGATAAATCGAGGATTTCTAACGTATCGGCTAGGGTATAAATTTCTTTTGGCAATTCAGTTAGTTCTGCAACAAGCTGAAGCCGTGTACAACCTAGTAGAGAACCGGCTTTTAACTCTTCGAGGGTATTCAATGTTGATTCCTTTGGGCTAAAAGGTAAAAGGCCAACTTGGTTGGCCTTTTTAATTAAAACTGTGCGTTGTGGTAAACGTTTTGTACGTCGTCACAGTCTTCTAGCATGGCTAAAAAGCGCTCCATGACTTCAACGTCTTCACCTTCAATGGGTGCTTCTACTTGCGGCACAAAAGCAATTAGATCTTCGAGGAAATCAGTAATTCCCATTTCTTCAAGTGCTGTACGGGTATTGTTGTACTCAGTATGTGGAGCGAATACAGTCACTTTACCGTCTTCAACTTCTACATCTGTTACATCAACATCAGCCATCATTAGTGCTTCTAAAACTGCCTCGTCATCATCACCATCAAATACAAAAATAGCGAGGTGATCAAATAAGTGTGATACTGAGTTTTGCGCACCAATTTTTGCATTCGCTTTTGTAAAACAAACACGTACGTCAGCAAAGGTACGTTTGTTGTTGTCGGTTAAACAGTCAACAATGATCATACAGTTACCCGGGCCGTAACCTTCATAGCGAGTTGCTACGTAATCTTCGCCGCCACCGCCTTTGGCTTTATCGATTGCACGCTCAATTACATGCGTAGGTACTTGGTCTTTTTTAGCACGCTCAATTAAGCGACGAAGCGCTAAGTTGCCATCGGGATCAACACCACCATTCTTAGCGCAGATATAAATTTCTTTTCCGTACTTTGAATAAACTTTGGTTTTTGCACCCGCAGTTTTTGCCATTGAGTCTTTTTTGTTTTGATAAGCTCTGCCCATCTGCGTGTTGCCTTTTTGTTATAGATAAAAATAAAGCGGTTATTCTAATCATTTAACCTACTAGTTAACAGTGTTTATTCATCGCTTTGCTGTAACTGCCACATTCGTGCGTATTCACCATTTGCTGCAAGCAATTGTTGGTGTTGACCTTGTTCAACAACCTGTCCTTGTTTCATAACAATAATTTTGTCAGCGTCAGTAACTGTTGATAAACGATGCGCAATGACTAAGCTGGTATGTCTTTGTGCGACTTCACGCATCGCGCTGAGAATGGCTTGTTCTGAATGCGAATCTAGCGCCGATGTTGCCTCATCAAATAATAAAATGGGTGAACCTTTTAAAATGGCTCTGGCAATTGCAATGCGTTGTTTTTCACCGCCTGATACTTTTAAACCGCGCTCACCAACAAGGGTTTTATCGCCTTTATCTAGGCTGGCAATAAATCCATCTAAATGGGCAAGGCTTATGGCTTTATCAATTTCATCTTCGCTTGCTGTTGGATTTCCGTAGGCGATGTTTTCGCGAATGCTGGTATTAAATAGCACGGTATCCTGCGGTACGATGGCAATTGCTTGGCGCAAACTTTCAAGTGTCACTGTGTTGATTGCTTGCTCATCGATATAAATATTACCTGCATCAACATCATAAAAACGGTAGAGCAGGCGGCTTAGAGTGCTTTTACCTGCGCCACTAGCACCCACAATCGCCACTTTGCTGCCAGAAGTAACCTCAAAGCTTAAGTTATTTAAAATTGGCCGTTGTTTGTCGTAACTAAACGACACATTTTCAAATCGAATAGCTGCTTTGGTTGCTTTTAATAGTTTTGCATCTTTGTCATCGCTAATGGCGGCTTTTCGATTTAACAACCCCAGCATATTTTCAAGGTCAGTCAGCGCACGGCGTATCTCACGATAAACAAAACCTAAAAAGTTAAGTGGTAAAAATAACTGGATCATATAAGCATTGATCATCACAAGCTCACCTATTGTCAGCTCTTTATTGACCACTGAGCTGGCACCTAGCCACATTAGTGCAGTAATAGCCGCGGCAATAATAAGTGCTTGCCCTGAATTAAGGGCTAGTAACGATAAACGATTTTTAAGCCTCGCTTGTTCCCACTTAGCTAAAAAGCCGTCGTAGGTGCTCGCTTCATAGTGTTCATTGTTGAAGTACTTAACGGTTTCGTAATTTAGTAAGCTGTCGATTGCACGGGTGTTTGAGTTGTTATCGGCAGCATTTGCTTCACGAATAAATCGGTTACGCCACTGAGTTACAATCACAGTAAAAGCAATGTAACTAGCAACCGCAATCAATGTGACCAGTGCAAACCAAGGTGAAAACAAGGTTGCAAAAATAATCGCTACTGTGATTATTTCAAATAGGGTTGGCACAATATTAAACATTAAAAAGCGCATTAAAAAACTAAGGCCATTTGTACCACGTTCTATATCGCGACTGATACCACCTGTTTGCCTATCAAGGTGAAAGGCAAGCTCTAAACTGTGCAAGTGCTTAAATACTTTTAAGCCGATATGGCGCATTGCGTGCTCTGTAACACGGCCAAATAATGCATCGCGTACTTCACCAAAAAATACACTGGCAAAGCGCAGCAAACCATAGGCGATCAGCAAGGCAATAGGAACGCTTAATAGCGGGTTGATACTCGCATCAACCGCGTCAATTATTTCTTTTAGTGCCCAAGGCATCAGCAATGTGGCGCCTTTTGCAGCAATAAGCGCGAAGACGGCTAAAATAACCCGGCCTTTAAAGGTCATTAAATAGGGCCAGAGTGTTTTTATGCTTTGTGATAGGTTCATTGCATCAGGCGATCTAGTCACCTGTTCTTTGCGGCTCATTCCACGCATGGGGGTCTCTTAAAAATCAATTTGATAAAAATAGGCAAAAGCTTTCGTGTTTTAGGCAAGTGTAATTTGTTAATTTACCTCTATACTGAATGCATTATACACAAGCGCATTAGCAAATTAGTTAAATGCATGAGTAAAACACGAAGAAAACTAAGGAGTAAGCATGAAAACCGTCGGTTATGCAGCACATGATTCTGAAAAACCACTAGAGCCGTATCATTTTGAACGCCGTGCACTTCGTGATGAAGATGTATCAATTGAAATTCTATATTGTGGCGTGTGCCATTCAGACTTACACACCGCAGAAAACGACTGGGGCTGGACTCAGTACCCAGTCGTACCCGGCCATGAAATCGTTGGTCGCGTCCTTGAAGTAGGCAGCGGCGTTACTAAATATAAAGTGGGCGATAATGTTGCTGTGGGTTGTATGGTTGATAGCTGTTTAAGCTGTGACCAATGTCATCACGGTGAAGAGCAGTTTTGTCGCGAAGGTATGGTAGGGACTTACTCAGGACAAGATCGCATTAGCGGTGAACTCACTCAAGGTGGCTATTCAAAACACATTGTGGTGCGTGAAGAATTTGTACTGAACGTGCCTGAAGGCTTAGACCTTGCTAAATGTGCACCAATTTTATGTGCGGGTATCACAACGTATTCGCCATTACGTACGTGGAATGTGGGCCCTGGTAGCCGTGTTGGTGTGATTGGTTTAGGTGGTTTAGGCCACATGGCAATTAAAATCGCAGCTGCAATGGGTGCACATGTTACGGCGATTAGCCGTAGTGATAAGAAAAAACAGCAGGTTTTATCTTATGGCGCAAAAGATTTATTGGTATCGAGTGATGAAGATGCCATGCAAGCGCATGCAAATCAATTTGATGTGATCATTAATACTATTCCGGTAAAACACGACTTTACGCCGTATATTCCGCTTTTAGATATTGATGGTACGCAAGTATTGGTTGGTCAAGTAGGTGAACTTGAAGAGACTAACTCAGTGCCATTATTAATGGGGCGTCGCCGTGTTGCAGGCTCATTGATTGGCGGTATTGCACAAACTCAAGAAATCCTCGATTTCTGTGCGTTACATAATATTTTACCTGAAGTTGAAATGATCAAAATGGACCAAATTAATGACGCTTTTGATAAGTTAAAGCAAGGTGATATGGCCTCACGCTTTGTTATCGACATGTCATCATTAGAAGTTTAACAAAGTTAAATTACTAAGCGGGCCTAATTAGGCCCGCTTTATTTTAGGTACTTTTATTTAAGTAATACCTTGTGTTTTATTTTTTTACCCTCATTATATCCACGGTATCTACTTAATTTATTGGTCATTTCTTGTTACGGTTTTTCTCAGTCATTATCTTGCTATTTACTGTGTTCTTTAGTGCACAGAGCATGGCTATGCCTGACACTCACTCACACTTTGCTGCGACTAAATTGTTCCAAGTCGAGCTGACTAAAACCCCAGTTATTTCTCAAACTCATACAGTTGAACATCCTAAACCGGTAGAACCATCGGGGTTTGATACCCTAGTGCCGCGTTTAACTGCCAGTAATTCATCATTGTTTCTTTATCATAGTCAGGTTGACCCTGATTACGAGCTATTAATAGAATTCTTTGCTGAAGATTGGGGTAAAGAGCACTTTTTAGCGCCGCCAGGTGCTGTGCGTGTGATCCCATGGTTTGCGTTAGCCACTCAACGTAAATCCCGCATTAGTGGCTGGAAAGACGCCAACCTCTTGTACAAAGCGAATACCACCTACCATAGCTAAACGACTTCCTTCGTTGCTTTTTATTTTTTGGAATTAAATTTTTACCGGCAGACGATGCCGGAAGGAAGTCATGTATGTCACATAAATCAAAGCCGGCGCTATGGCGTCGTCTAAAAATGAGTTATGTCGCTATGATAGCGGCGTGTATTTTATTAGCGGTTAGCGCACTACCTAACCTTTACCCTAACAAATCTTGGTTGCACATTAGCTTGCCAGATCAAACTGTGACGCTGCAAAGTGTGACAACGTCACTAAATCAACATGGTTTTGAAGTGACTGAAGCCAATGATAATCAAGCACAACTGGCTATTTTATTAAGCGAGCCAACCCAAAGTGCCAATGCGTTGAGTTTTATAAAAACGCAATACCCACAGCTAGAGGCTAAAATTGTTGAGCATGCGACAAGCCCACAATGGCTTCAGCAGCTGGGTCTTTCACCGATTAAATTGGGGCTCGACTTAAATGGTGGGGTGTTATTTGTGCTTGATGTTGACCTAGATAAAGCAATGCAAGAGCACTTAAACAGTGTGTATCAACAAACTAAATTGACGCTTCGTAAAGACAAAATTCGTGGGATCCGGGCAAGTGAAGTAAAAGAAGGGGTTGAACTACAAATTTTACCAAGTGGCGAGGAGCAACTTGCAGGACTCGTCTCAACGTTACAAGGTCAATTCAAAGGCCTGATGCAAACTAAATCAACAACCAATAACCTAACCACAGTATTACTGCATTTTAATGAGCAAAGCCAAAGTGAATTCAATAAACAAGTTATGGCGCAAAGCTTAACAACCCTGCGTGGTCGCATTGAAGAGCTTGGTATCACAGAAGCGGTAACGCAAAGACAAGGTAAGCAGCGCATTCGCATTGAGTTACCTGGTGTGCAGGACCCATCAGAAGCGAAACGTATTATTGGTGCAACTGCGACCCTCGATTTTTATCAGGTCGTCGAAGTAGGTGGTAAAGCGTTTAATGTACAAGGCGGTGGCGTTGTTAATTTAAATCCGATGGCGATTTTTTCAGGTGATCACATTAATAATGCCAGTGTTGGCAAAGATGAATGGGGCAAGCCTTTAGTTCAGCTCAGTTTAGATTCGCAAGGTGGCGATGCCATGTCTACTTTTTCGAAGCACAACATAGGTAAGCCAATGGCCACGGTGTATTCGGAATATTCACGGGATGCAAATGGCGACGTTGTAAAAAAAAGCGAAGTGATCAATGTGGCAAACATTGCCCAGCATTTAAGTTCTCGTTTTAGCATTACTAATATGAAAAGCCCTCAAGCAGCCTACGATTTAGCGCTTTTACTACGTGCAGGGTCGCTCACAGCGCCAGTGACAATCGTTCAAGAGCAAACCATAGGCCCAAGCTTAGGCAGTGAAAACATTGAGCACGGTTTAGCTGCGTTAATGCTGGGTATCGGTATTACCCTTGCGTTTATGGCGCTTTGGTATCGTCGTTTAGGATTGATTGCAAATATTGCTTTACTCCTTAATTTAACGGCTTTAGTCGGTTTAATGTCGTTATTGCCGGGTGTTGTGCTGACCTTACCGGGTATTGCAGGGCTTGTTCTGACGATAGGGATGGCTGTTGATACCAATGTGATTATCTTTGAGCGAATAAAAGAAGAGAAACGCAAAGGCAGGCCTACATATCAAGCGATTGAACAAGGCTATAACCAAGCATTTACGACCATTTTTGATGCCAATGTGACTACGATGATCACGGCAATTATTTTATACGCCATTGGTTATGGGCCGGTGAAAGGCTTTGCAATCACCTTAGCGCTTGGGCTATTAACCAGCGTTTTTACTGGCGTTTATATTTCAAAAGCGCTTAGCCAAACACTCTACATTAAACTAACTAATTTGACGGGGGCTAAAGCATGAGTTGGTCAACATTAACTGCGGCGAGTAAAGCACGCGTTTTAGGGCTAGTGCTAAGCTGTGTTTTAGTCATCGCGAGCCTAGGTGTTTTATCTGTAAAAGGACTAAATTTTGGCCTTGATTTTACAGGTGGCTACATCAGTGAAATTAACACAACGTCAGTCACGACAATTGCTGATTTAAAGGCAAAGTTAAGCCCCGAGGTTGCAAGCAAATTAACCATCACTAAAGCAGGTGAATATCACTTTGTTTTAAGAGAAGCGCCAGAGGCTAGCAAAGCCAGTACTTGGCAAGCAGAGCTGAATGAGCAAGGGGTAGACTATAGCGTATTATCTAGCTCATTTTTAGGCTCACAAGTGGGTGATGAGCTTTTTGAACAAGGTTGTTTAGCTTTATTTGCGGCGCTGATTGCCATTATGGTTTATCTTGCAGTGCGCTTTGAATGGCGACTCGCGGTAGGCTCAGTGGTTGCACTGTTGCATGATTTAATCTTAGTGCTTGGTTTGTTTTCCTTGATAGGGCTTGAGTTTAATTTAACCGTGCTGGCGAGTTTACTGGCTATTATTGGCTATTCATTAAATGACTCAATTATTGTTGGCGACAGAGTCAGAGAGCTTTTACGTATTCAGCCAGACAATCAACGCATTAACACCCATGTTGTGATTAACGATGCAATTGGTTCTACCTTAACACGTACGTTGATCACCTCAGGCACAACACTTGCGACCATTGCCTGTATTTGGTTGCTTGCTGGTGCTGCATTAACGGGCTTTGCCATTGCGTTATTTGCAGGCATTGTGGTGGGAACCTTCTCATCGATTTGTATCGCCGCTACCTTGCCACAGCTATTGGGGTTAAGTTCAGAAAATTACACCCAAACACTGGATGATAAAACCAAAGCCTATATGGATATGCCGTAAGTCAGTTTTATAACTTACTTTCATCAGCCGCTATTTTTCCATAGAATAGCGGCTTTTCTGTTTTAACTGCTTTGATATGAATAAAACACACGTAATTGAACATTTACGCTTTGCGCTAGAGGCACAACTGCAAAACGCCAAAGCAGCGGCAAAAGCGGCTCATGACGCTGCAACTCACGAAGAAAGTGTCGCTGAAACTCAATACGATACCTTGGGTTTAGAGGCTGCATACTTAGCGCAAGGGCAAGCTGAGCGAGTTAATGAGTGCTACCGTGACATACAAGCATTCAATACAGTGTTTAAAGAAAGCGAGTTTAATAAGGTTCGTGAAGGTGCATTAGTGTGTCTTATCGATGAGCAAGATAACGCAAAGTGGTTTTTTATGGGCCCAAGTGCTGGTGGCCTAATGGTCACCGTAAAAGAGCAACCGATTTATGTTGTAACCCGAGAAGCACCGTTAGGTAAGCAATTGATTGGAAAGAGCCTTGATGATGAAGTTGAACTCTCTATTGCTGGCAATAAACAGTTGTACAGCATAGATCAGTTAATTTAATTAATGGTATTTTTAATCAGTAAATTTAATCTTCAAGTAAAAAATATCTCGTTGGTCACAAAGCAAAAAAACCTCTATAAATCACATCAAGCTTAATGCTTATACCAATACGCTAAATTACACAATTATTGTGTATTGGTATTTCAAGCACCCATCTAGTTAAGTGAAGTTTAGCCTCATGCGTTCACTTAATTGGTTGGGTGTTTTTCATTTTATCTATGGCTTAATTTAGGAAAAGTCGTGTTTAAAACCTTGATTGTGGTTGATAACAATGAGCAACGTATTGCTCAAAATTTCGAAAATGTCATTACCTTTGACACCTACTTACGTGATTACCCAAAACATAATGAGCCAAAAACACGCATTTTAAACTTGTGTGATACAGGGCAGTATTTAAGTAAAGGTTATTATTGTTCTTTGCTTGCTGAAGCAAGAAAGCACCAGGTATTACCAAGTGTAAAAACAATTAATGCGCTACGTAGCGATGAGCACAGCACGCGTCATAAAGAGCTTGCTGGTGGCACTGTATTTTTTGGTCACACAGATAAAGAACAGCAAAGTAAAGCAACCAAAGCGTTATTCTCGCAATATCCTGCGCCTATTTTGGTGTGTGATGAGCAAGGTGTTGTGAAGCAAGGCACGATTGCATCATTAGATGACACTGGCTTTACAGAGTTTGTAAAACAACTCAGCAGCTTTACAGAGTCAGTATGGCGCATTCACGATAAAAAACGTCGTTACCGTTGGGATATGGCTATATTGGTTGATCACCAAGAAAAAGTGCCGCCAAGTGATAAAGATGCCATTGCTAAATTTATAAAAGCAGCCGCTAAGCACGGTATTTATGCTCAAGCACTGACATTTGATGAAATTACCAATATTGCACAATTTGATGCATTGTTTATTCGTCAAACCACAGCCATCGACCATCCAACCTATCGTTTAGCGAGTAAAGCGCAAAGCTTAGGGTTAGTGGTCATTGATGATGCTGAGTCGATACTGCGCTGTTGTAATAAAGTGTATTTGCACGATGCCTTTAATTATCAAAAAGTGCCAAGTTTAAAAACTCACGTTGTGGCTGATACAAGTGAAGAGACAATTGAAAGTTTAGAAGCAAACTTCAGCTACCCACTGGTATTAAAAATGCCAGAAGGTTCTTTCTCAAAAGGTGTATTTAAAGTTGCTGATCGTGATGAGTTAGTTGCTAAGTTAACTGAGCTGTTTGAGTTCAGTGCACTTGTGCTTGCGCAAGAGTACATGTACACAGAATATGACTGGCGTGTCGGGGTGTTAAATGGCCGTGCAATTTATGCGTGTCGTTATTTAATGGCCCGAAATCACTGGCAAATTTATAACCATGATGCAAAACGTTTCTTCTCAGGTGGTTTTGAGACCTTGCCAACCTTTGAACTACCTAAAGTGGTACTTGATGCGGCATTAAAAGCCTGTAAAACAGTGGGTAAAGGTTTGTATGGTGTTGATGTTAAAGAGCATCAAGGTAAAGCATACGTGTTAGAAGTGAATGACAACCCAAGTATCGACCATAAAGTCGAAGATGCCTATTTAGGTGATGAGCTTTATATGATCATTATGGATGAGTTTAAACAACGCCTAGAAGCACGAGGCCGCGGTTAATGAACGCATCTGTTTGTCAAATCCGCTTTGCACAGGCCACGGATTTGACGGCTCTTGTCGCCATTGAAGAGCAAAGCTTTAGCCAAGATAGATTAAGTAGCCGTAGTTTAAAACGCTGGATCAGCGCAAGCCACGGCTTATTGATGGTGGCTGAGGTAGATAATCAACTAGTTGGTTATGGTTTAGTGTGGTGTCACAAAGGGACGCGGCTTGCTCGGTTATATTCACTGGCGGTTTTGCAATCGCAGCAAGGCAAAGGGATTGCTTCACAGTTACTTCTTGAGCTTGAAAATGAAACGGCTAAACGGGGCCGTTTATACATGCGTTTAGAAGTTGCGGTAAACAACCAATCAGCAATTCGCTTATATGAAAAACTGGGTTATCAGGTGTTTGGTCATTACAGTGATTATTATGATGACCATAGTGATGCCCATCGAATGCAAAAAAACATTCGTCGTAATATCGAATTTAATGCTGATAAACACACGCCTTGGTACCAGCAAACTACCGAATTTACCTGTGGCCCAGCGGCGTTATTAATGGCTATGTCATCCTTGAATGATAGCGCAATGAGCCAACTGAAAGAGTTGGATATATGGCGTGAAGCGACGACTATCTTCATGACTTCAGGGCATGGTGGTTGTCATCCTCTAGGGTTAGCACTTGCTGCAATGAAACGTGGTTTTAAAGCCGATGTTGTTTTAAATACCCGTGATACTTTGTTTATTGACGGGGTAAGAAGCGAAAAGAAAAAAGCCATTTTGCATACCGTACACAATCAGTTTGTGGCTGAATCAATAACTGCAAAACTGCCTGTGAGGTATCAAGAGTTAACCTTGGCTACCATTGAAGATTGGCTTGCTGAGGGTAAAGCGGTAGTGTTATTGATCAGCACTTATCGATTTGATGGTAAAAAGTCACCCCATTGGGTGTGTGTAACGCATATTGATGAGCATTGCTTGTATGTGCATGACCCGTTTTGTGAAAACGAAAAAGAATTGGCGATTGATTGTCAGCATGTACCAATAGCCAAAGCCGATTTTAGCAAAATGGCTAGTTTTGGCTCATCACGGCTCAGTACAGCGATGGCCTTTTATTTATAACTTTGATTGTTAGTTTGATTTGGAAGTGCAGTGACACTGAGTAGTTTATTTGATATTGCCCCTTATTCTTGGTCAGCAATAGGTAGCGCCGCATTTTGCGGCGCAATTATTGGTATGGAACGCCAATTACGCGGTAAACCTGTTGGTATTCGTACGTCAGCGCTCATTGTGTTGGGTACTTATTTGTTTCTATCAACAGCGTTTATGTTGCATGGCGAAGATATTGATCATTCACGTGTAGTTGGCCAGATCATTACTGGTATCGGCTTTTTGGGTGCAGGGGTAATGCTTGCAAAAGATGGCGCGGTTGTTGGCGTAACATCCGCTGCTACAATTTGGGTGTTAGCTTCAATTGGTGTTGTCATTGCTACTGATAATTTACTCGCTGCGATAAAGCTATCAGTACTGGTGGTGGGTATTTTATATGGCGTAGATGTACTTGAAGCTAAGTTTAAGAGCTTAGGGCGCGGTGTACATGCCCGTGTAAAACGCTATTCAAAGTTGTATTATCGAAAAGAAAAGTGAAATTAGATATCAGATTAGAGGGATTAATGGAGCCTTGTTACACGGTAAAGCCAGCTAGTTTAGAAGAGCTGTTGCTTGTCGATAGTCAAATCCCTGAGTTTGATGGCCGAAATACCCTTAGTAAATTACAAGCACAGTGTGCAGATATTGAGTACCTAGCTTTAGTGGCTTATATCGATAATGAGCCTGTGGCCTACAAACTGGGTTATGCGTTAGATTCAAACACTTTCTATAGCTGGCTTGGTGCGGTTGCGCCAGAATGTAGAGGGAAGGGCATTGCGCAGGCTTTATTAAACGCGCAAGAAGCATGGGTTAAAGCCCACAGCTATCGAGCTATAAAAGTTAAGTCGATGAACCGTTTTCCTGCAATGCTGAGTCTGCTTATCAAAAATGACTATGCAATAGTGGGTTATGAAGACAGAGGCTGCCCACAGACTAGTAAGATTTTATTTACGAAAGACATTTAAACTTATTAGCTTACTTAGGTAAGCTAATTAAAAAGTGGGCGCCTACATCACTTTCTTGTACGCAAATATCGCCTTGCAGTTGTTGGCTAACTATTTTCTTCGCTATGCTGAGGCCAAGCCCTATACCTGATTGGTTGTTTTTACCTTTATAAAATGGGGTGAAAATTGAGCTTAATTCAGTGCTACTGATACCGGTGCCGTTATCGGTGTAGTGAATTTTTAACACCTCATCAAAATCAAAAATATCAATCTCTATTAGAGGGTCTGCAATATTGTTGAATGCATGCTCAATTGAGTTTTGCAATAAAATGAACAGCACTTGCTTGAGTAAGTCTATATCAACTTCAAATTGGTTATGAGGGTTTTGATAATTAATATCTAATTTGATACCGCGATGTTTTATTTGCTCTTCTAAGTGCTTATACAATGACTCAGAGAGTTGCTCTAACGTCATGATTGTTTTGCTTGATTGCGACTTGGTATAAAGCAAATCTTGTAAAATACGTACCTTATAAGCACATGAAGTTAAGTTTCTGTCTAGTAGTTCATTGGTATTTATCAATGTCTCTAAAGTATTTTGCAGTGCTTGTTGGCTAAGTCGTTTTTTTATAAGTCTGGTTTGTGTTTCTTTGACAGCAAGTTGTGTAACATCTACTGCGGTAATACAGTTACCGAGTGGTGTGTTGAGCTCGTGGGCTATCCCTCTAATTAAAGTGGCTAGTTCAGCAAACTGTTGCTGCTCAAACGCTTGTTTTTGCTGATGCAATAATTTCAGTTGGGTTTCGAAGCTTTGCTTAATGGTTTCGAGTAGCTTTATCACGGGCTCGTTGTATTCATGGGGTTTGCTATCAAGGATACAAATTGTGCCAAATGGGGTGGTGTCTCCTGCACATATTGGTAAACCTAAATAAGAAATCATATTAAGCTTGATATCTGGGTTTTCTTTCCAGTCCTCATCAATAAGTGCGTTTGGTATGTTCAGTAAGTTCTGCGTTTTTACGACATGCTCACAATAAAGGCCTGAATCTTCTAACTCTTCACTGTCACCAATTTCATAAGGATTATCTTGGTTATTGTTTTTTGAAAACACACTAATAATATTGTTTTCTACTTTCATTACTAAGGCGACGGGCACATCAGCAAAAAGGGCTAAAACTTCGAGGGTTTTATTCCAACTTTGCACTAATTCATCATAATCAAGCTGATACATTTTTAGACTCAAACAAATACCTATACAACTAACTAAAAGCTTAGTAATAATTTTTAATTCAGCAACTTAAATATGATTAATCTGACATTTGCTTAGAACAATTCTGGCATTTTAGCTTTATCCAAATAGTTTTCGTCTAACGACTGTGCGATATTCACTAGGTGTTTGTGAAAGCACTTTCTTGAATACCCGTGTTAAGTGACCTTGGTCGTTATAACCAACTTCCAGTGCAACCTCTTGAATAGACAAATTTGAAGACGCTAATAACTCTTTTGCAGTTTGTACCCGCAACTGTTGCCAATACTCCACAGGAGTTTGGCTGGTGGCTTGGCGAAAACGGCGTGTAAAGGTGCGGTAGCTTAAACTAAATTGTGCTGCAATTTCTTGCAGAGTCAGTTCAGAGGTTAAATTGTTTTTTAGCCAAAATTGAATTTGTGCGATGAGTTCATCAGGGTGTTTATCGACGGCACCCTCAAGGTAGCGCTGATCTTCATAGGGCTTACGAATTTCATGGGAGAAATTACGCTCAACATGTTGCGCCGCTTCTCGTCCGTAATATTGACTAATAATATGCACAATAACATCGGCAAGGGCATTTAAACTCGCAACTGTATACATGCGCTCAGACTGTGTGATGAAAAAGTCAGGCTTAAGCTGCACTTTAGGGTAGTCACGTTTAAATTGCTCTGCGTAATGCCAGTGAGTGGTAGCAGGGTGGCCATCCAATAAGCCTGCTTCTGCAACTAAACAATTACCAGTGCCTACACCAATGATATGACTGCCTTGTTGCCAAGATTCACCGAGCCAGTTCACCAAACTTTGCTGTTTGCTCACCACAGGACGCGGGTTTCGCCAAATCCCAGGCACAATAATCAAGTCACTAACAGGCGCTGTGACGGTTTCGCAATCGGGCATAATTGAAAGCCCAGTACGATTAGGGATCGCTTTTAGACTACTTGCTACTAAATTGATGTTTAGAGGTTTAAATTCGTTCTGCTGACGATGGCTTTTTGCAAAGGCCTCACCAGCTCTGAGCATTTCGATAGGCAGGGTTAAACTGGTTATTAGTAAATGGGGATAAACCAAAATACTAATTTCAATGGCTTTTACTTGTTGAAGTTTCGTCACTCAAATTGCTCCGACCAGTTGTTTTTGGCCTATTACGCATGTTATTTGGCTATTTAAGCATAAAGCGTGTTAATTAATCCATTTAAACTTGGCTTAATTCTCATAACACGTTTTCTCAAGGTTTTTTATGACAGCATTACCCGTTATTGTTGGTATGGGTGGTATTAATGCCGCTGGCCGAACTTCTTTTCATCAAGGTTATCGTCGTATCGTGTTAGACAGCTTGGACGCTAAAGCCCGTCAGGAGACATTTTTAGGCTTAGCGACATTAATGAACTTAGTCACTCTTACTGAAGGTGTACTTAAAGATGCCCAAGGCAATACCATTGCCGAATCAGACATCGAAGCTAAGTTCGGTGATCAAATATTAGCTGGCACACTTATTCGTAAAATTGAAAAAAATCATTTCGATGTGGATGCGACTCCATGGCAGCAAAAAATGACGTTAACAGCGTCAGATGAACAGCAGATTGTTTTTGAAACGCGCCGCCGTGATTTACCAACTCCAGTACCAAGTGCTTGGCAGGTTGAAGAATTAACTGATAAAAAAGTGAAAGTCACAATTAGTGCTGATCTTGCTATTAAACATGACAGTACGCGCGATAATCCAATTAAAGCGGCCGGTCAATTACCAACAGGTTTTGAACCTTCGGCTATGTATAACAGCCGTTATCAACCAAGAGGCCTGCAAGCGACTATCTTTGCCGCAACCGATGCGATTCGTTCGACAGGTCTGCCATGGCAGCAGGTAATGAATAGCGTTGAGCCTGATCAAATTGGCACTTACTCAGCTTCTGTGGCTGGTCAAGTTGATGATGAAGGATTTGGTGGACTTATTCGTGCGCGTCAGCAGGGCGACCGTGTGAGTACAAAACAGCTTGCACTTGGCTTAAACACTATGTCTACTGACTTTATCAATGCTTATGTAACAGGCAATGTGGGTACAACCTTTACTACATCAGGTGCATGTGCAACGTTTTTATATAACCTACGTGCTGCAGTAAACGATATTCAAGCGGGTCGTACGCGTGTAGCCATAGTGGCGTCTGTTGAGTGTGCAATTACACCCGAAATCGTTGAAGGTTTTGGCAATATGAGCGCACTTGCAAATGAAGAAGGCCTAAAGCGCCTTGATAATACAGATGTGGTTGATCATCGCCGTACCAGCCGTCCATTTGGTGAAAACTGTGGCTTTACAATTGGTGAAGGCGCACAAGTTGCTATATTAATGGATGATGCATTGGCATTAGAGTTAGGTGCTGATGTGTTAGGCAGCGTTGCAGATGTGTTCGTCAATGCCGATGGTATTAAAAAATCAATTACAGCCCCGGGCCCAGGTAACTACATTACGATGGCCAAATCTGTTGCACTAGCAAACAGTATTGTTGGCCAAGAGGCGGTACAAAAGCGTAGCTTTATTTTGGCGCATGGCTCAAGTACACCACAAAACCGCGTAACAGAATCACTGATCTATCATAAAGTGGCAGAAACATTTGCAATTGATAATTGGAAGGTTGCTGCGCCTAAAGCGTATGTTGGCCATACCATTGCTCCAGCTAGTGGTGACCAATTAGCTATGGCATTAGGTGTGTTTAGTCACAACATTATGCCGGGTATTACGACAATCGATAAAGTGGCAGATGATGTGTATAGCGAGCATTTAGACATTCGTACTGAACACTATCAATGTGATGCAATGGATATTGCCTTCATTAACTCAAAAGGCTTTGGTGGTAATAACGCAACTGCAACTGTGTTATCACCGGCAATTACATTAAAGATGCTTGCAAAGCGTCATGGTGATGAGGTTATGGCGCAATATCAAGACCGTCATACTCAAGTAGCCAAAGCGCAAGCTGACTATCAACAACACGCTGATTTAGGTCATTATGAGCTAATTTATCGTTTTGGTGATGGCTTAATTGATGAAAATGGTATTGAAATTAGTGAAGATTCAATGACAATCCCAGGTTTTGATAAAAAAGTTTTATTGTCAAAACCAAACCCTTACCAGGATATGTTTTAAGATCAAGGCATGTTTAAGCACATTCTTGACAGCAAGGCGCTTTTAAAGCGCCTTTTTTAGTGCTATAAATGTTCCTATCTAAGGGATTTGGAGCCATTATCATGATTAAATTCACTAAACTCGCAGCACTTTGTTCACTTATCGCATTACCAACACACGCTTTAGCACGAGACGTCAATGACTTAGGTGTTGATGTTCAAGCTGCTACCTCTGCCTATATTGTTAAAAATTCAAACAAACGTTACCCAGGTAGTTATAACGGCTCTCGTCTAGAAGGCTGGGCATTAATGTCTTATGTGGTTGATACACAAGGTAAGGCAAAAGACATTGAAGTGATTATGGCATCTGATACTCGGGGTAGTGAAGAAAATGCAGAGAAATACTTAACCAATTTAGAGTTTGCACCTGCCACAAAAGAAGGCAAAACAGTTGAAGGGGGTTACCTGTTTTCATTTGAAGTAGGTAAGTATTTTAATGGTTACTCAAATGACAAAGCGAGCCGTGGTTTTATTAATGAATACGATGAAATCAATAAAATGCTGCAAGTAAAAGAGTTTAAAAAAGCTGAGCAAGCATTGGCTGAGTTATACAAAGATCATACTAAAAACACCTCTGAACAGGCATTATTTGCATGGTTGAAAAGCCAATATTATTATCATCAACAGCAATGGTTTGGCTTTGATGAGCAGTTGTCTGTAGCCTATTTACTGCGAGCTAAATTACCAACAGATATACAATATTTAGTCGCTAAAAGTGCTCTACAATGGTACAGCTTCAAGGGCGATTTTAATCTTGCTTACAATGCTATTTATGCGTTAGATAATATCGAGGGTAAACAGTTTTCAGAAGAAAACAAACTTGCCACTATCAAGCAAATTGATGACCTATTGGCGCGAACACCGCAGATTAATTCACAAATCAATGTTTCAAAAGATAAGCTGTCATATTTATCTTTATCTCGCGGTTCAATCAAAATTGAAGGCGCGAGCGATGTTTCTAAATTACAGATCCGCTGTGCCGATCAAGTCATTGACCTTGAAGCAAGTGAATCGGTTAACTATGTCATTGATGAGCAAAGCAGACGTTGCGGTTTATTAGTGAAATCTGCAAGCCCTGCTGAGATTAAAGTTAAACAAACTGGCTATGCCATAGTTAACTCAAAATATGACGCTAGTTAATTGTTTACTTTAAGCGCTTAACATATCTTAGCGTTACGAAATTAATCAACGCCATTAAAAAGGCGATTTCGTAACGACTAAATGCCACAGCAATGCCAATAAGTCCCATGTTCCAAATACTGGCTGCTGTGGCTGTTCCATAGGTAGAGTTTTTGTTCTTCAAAATGGCACCACCGCCAATAAAACCAATACCCGTGATAATCCCTTCGAGTACTTTTGATTCTGCCTCTGAACTTGTTAAAACAGACATGCCAACTAATGCATAACCACATGATGCAACAGCGACTAATGGAAATGTTCGTAGACCTGCACCATTACTGGTTTTTTCTCGATCAAAAGCCATTGGAAGGGCAAGTAAATAGGCAATACCTAGATGAATTAAATTATCGAGAATTTCATACCAATCAATATTAAAGTCCATGCTTTGTTCCTTGCTATAAAGATTATGATAGCTTTGCAATATCAATACCCGATCAACAAATTAAATAAAATGAGGAAACTAGGGACATGTAGCCGGGTTTTTAAAAGTAGGGCTTGCTATAATTTGCGATTTTTACGCAGTGCTATGTCATTTTTTCAGCCTTTTGGCTGTTTGAATTTCAGCCATGCTAACAGTATGCTAAACACGCTGACAAAATAGGCTTCACATTGAAACATTCCATCTCCTCTCTTGAAAAAACCGCGCTTGCACTGTGTATGTTTGGTGCACTGATTGCTGTGATTTTGCCTGATGTTATCACTGAGCAAGTTCAGCCGTTTGTACAAATGCTGTTAAAATGGACTGGTAGTAGCTTTTTCTTATTGGTGAATTTTTTATTGTTTGCCATCATTATTTTAGCCATTAGCCCACTCGGTAGCCGTAAAGTCGGTGGTGAGCAGGCTGTTGTTGAGTATTCAAACTTTGGCTGGTTTGCCATGTTGTTTGCAGCAGGAATGGGCTCTGGCTTGGTTTTTTGGGGCGTAGCAGAGCCTGCGTTACATTCTCTCGACCCACCACTTAAACAAAGCTTATACCCAGATAGACTAGCCAGTAGCCTCGCTTTAACCCTAGTGAATTGGGGCGCCCATGCTTGGGCACTTTATGCAGTATTTGCGCTAGTGCTTGGGGGATTAACGCAATACAGTGGGAAGTCAGGAGATATTTGTGCCCCTGTTTTAACGGCGCTTGGTAATCGCATTGATAAGTCTGCAAAATTTACTGTGTCGTTTATTGTAAAGTTAATTGCGGTAATCGCTATTTTTTTTGGTGTCGTCGGCACCATAGCTAATTCCACTTTACTGATCAGTAAAGGTGTTGAAATAGAGTTGGGGGTTACTTCAACATTACTGGTGGGTTCATTAATCGTTTGTTTGTTAGCAGTTATTTATTCGCTGTCGGTTAAATTTGGATTACGACGCGGGGTACAGTCACTAAGTATATTTAACGTACTTCTAGCATTTAGTCTGCTTTTTTGGTTGCTATTAGTGGTGCCAATTGAGCCTATTATAAAGATTGCTTTAGATGGAACCGGCTACTATTTACAGTTACTAGCGACCGGCACTTGGCAATTTGATAGCCAATTAAAAACGCCTGACTGGGCCGCTCATTGGACATATAACTATTACTTTTGGTGGTTAGCGTGGGGGCCATTTGTTGGTGTGTTCCTAGCCAAAATTAGCCAGGGACGTAAAGTTTGGCAATTTATTTTGGCGGTTGTGTGTATTCCAACTTTAGTGACTATTATTTGGTTTGCGACCTTTTCGGGGGCAGCAATTGAGTGGGATAGACTTAACCAAGCGGGCATTTTAGTTGCTATAAAACAAGATTACAGCCAAGGCTTATTTGTATTTTTTAATCAACTAGACTGGCAAGGAACTGTGTTTATTTGGTTAAGCTTATTACTACTGTTGATATTTGTTGCCACATCCGCTGACTCTGCGATTTTAGTCATAAGAGAGCTGGTTGACTCTGAGCAAAGTAACCGAGTGACACTCTACGCATGGTGTTTAGCATTATTCATATGTAGCTTTGCATTATTGCTGCTACAAGATGAGCCATTAAATCGTAGCGTTGCAATTTTAGGCGCTTTACCTTTCTTGTTAATATTCCTATTGCAGTTAGTTGGGTTTCTAAAAGAGTTTATTCGCGATATTTGCGATTAATCTACAGTTTTTTACAGTTAAATTACGCGTTTGTTATTATGCTTAGAAAATAAGCTTAAGTGTATTGGAGGACCGATGCTTAAATCTTTGTACGTAATACTATCAGTTAGTTTACTCAGTGGCTGTACTGCAGTTGGCTTAGTTGCAGATGGAATTGGCGGGCGCACGAGTCAAGCACAGCCGGCAAGCGCTTATGCAGATAAAAAAGATAATGACCGAGTTAACTATGGCATGACCATGACGATGCTAGGTTATGAAATCGACAAAGCGATTATTGAAGGCCTAGAGAGCGGTAGTAAAGACAAAGACGTTGAGCTTAAATGTCGTCAAATTAGTCGCGCAGTAAAAGAATGTGTTGAGGTTAAAGCTGAGCCAAAAAAAAGACCTACATTAATGGATAGTTTTAACAATGAAGATTAGCTTTTCAAAACTTGTTATTTGCTTAATTAGCTACCAATTAGTGGGGTGTACAGTGGCGGGGTCAATAGTCGATGGCTATGCAAAAAACTCACAACCAACAAATCTTGCAACTACAAATGCAAATCAAACTAACAGTACTGTAACCGATGCTGAAGGCTTTTCATTCGCAAAGTTAGGCTTTGAAATTGATAGCGCTGTTATTGGTTTACTCAAACCAAAAGAACAACAACCGCAATTAATTTGCAGGCAAATTACACGCAGTATTAAAGAGTGTGAGGAAGTTAAGCCCTCACACTAAAAATTAAGTATTAATCACAGATACTTTTGATGAAACAACAGGTGTTCGTCAATAAAGCTGCTGATAAAGAAGTAACTATGATCATAACCCGCGTGCATGTTGATCTCAGCTGGGTAATCTTTTTCGTTTACGACAGCAAATAAGTTCTCAGTTTTGAGTTGCTCAGTTAAGAAGTTATCGGCCTCACCTTGATCAATACGCATCGGTAAATAATCATCAGCGGCAGCTTTTTTCATCAATTCACAGCTGTCGTATTCAAGCCAACTTGCTTTATCACTACCTAGGTAATTACTAAACGCTTTTTCACCCCAAGGGCAATTAATCGGGTTCACAATCGGGCTAAAAGCACTGGCACTGACGTATTGTTTAGGGTTTTTAAGTGCAATCATCAATGCACCGTGACCACCCATAGAATGACCAGCAATGGCTTTTTTGGTCGTCACAGGGAAGTGCGCTTCGATAAGTGCAGGTAACTCAGAAACCACATAGTCGTACATGTTGTAGTGCACATTGTAAGGCGCTTGAATCGCATTGACATAAAAACCAGCACCTTGACCAAAATCGTAATTTTCATCGTCAGGCACATTTTCACCGCGCGGGCTAGTATCTGGAGCGACAATCGCAATACCTAGTTCAGCCGCTTTTTTAAATGCTCCGGCTTTTTGCATAAAGTTTTCATCTGTACAGGTTAAACCTGACAACCAATACATCACTGGCACTTTATTCGTTTCGCTGGCACCTGGCGGTAAAAAAATCGCAAAGCGCATAGCACAATGTGTGCTGCTAGCTTGGTGGGTATATTGTTTATGCCAGCCACCGCTGACTTTTGTTGAGCTTATGTTTTCTAGCATAACCAAATCCTTGAAACAAAGGCGCTAGGAGTTAACCTAACGCCAAATTAAAAGATTAATAATGAATAACTGAGCGGATGCTCTTACCTTCGTGCATTAAGTCGAAAGCTTCATTGATATCTTCAAGTTTCATGGTGTGTGTGATGAAATCGTTTAAGGCAAACTCACCATTCATATAGCGCTCAACAATCTCTGGTAACTCAGAGCGACCTTTAACGCCACCAAATGCACTACCGCGCCATACACGACCTGTTACTAGTTGGAATGGACGAGTAGAGATCTCTTGGCCTGCACCTGCAACACCAATGATTACTGATTCACCCCAACCTTTGTGACAACACTCAAGAGCAGAGCGCATTACATTAACGTTACCGATACATTCAAATGAGAAATCAACACCGCCGTCAGTCATTTCAACAATGACTTCTTGGATTGGTTTGTCGAAGTCATTTGGGTTGATTAAATCAGTTGCACCTAGTTTAGTAGCAAGATCAAACTTACTGGTGTTGATATCAACACCAATAATACGGCCAGCGCCCGCCATTTTTGCACCGATAATCGCCGATAAACCGATACCACCTAAGCCAAAAATAGCCACTGTATCGCCTTTTTGAACTTTTGCTGTTTTAGTAACAGCACCCATGCCGGTTGTTACACCACAACCAAGTAAACAAATTTCTTCAAGAGGCGCTTCTTTGCTTACTTTAGCAAGTGAAATCTCTGGTAATACAGTGTACTCAGAGAAGGTAGAGCAACCCATGTAGTGATAAATTGGTTGACCATCTTTATAGAAACGCGTTGTGCCGTCAGGCATTAAACCTTTACCTTGCGTTTCACGTACCGCAGAGCATAAATTTGTTTTGCCCGATTTACACATTTTACACTCACCACATTCAGCAGTGTAAAGAGGAATAACATGATCGCCTACTTCAACATGTGTTACACCTTCACCTACGGCTTCAACAATACCGCCACCTTCATGGCCAAGGATTGCTGGGAAAATACCTTCAGGGTCTTCACCAGATAAAGTAAATGCATCGGTATGACAAACACCTGTAGCAACAATCTTTACAAGCACTTCGCCTTTTTTAGGCATCATTACATCCACTTCTTCAATTGATAGTGGTTGATTTGGACCCCAAGCGATAGCCGCTTTTGATTTGATAAAATCAGTCATAACGTTCCCTTATAGTTGTTGGAAGTAAGTATTAAACTTAGTCTATTTTATTTGTTTCTCAATGAATGATAATCTTCGTTTTATTAAAACACTTTTACAGTATGGTAATAATGAATCGTTGGCACGGAATTGATGAGTTTTTAGCGGTAGCAGAAACAGGCAGTTTTACAAAAGCAAGTAAACTACTGGGTATGTCAGTGGCCCATGTAAGCCGGTATGTGAGTCAATTAGAAGAGCGATTAAACACACAATTGTTAACCCGAACAACCCGTAAAGTGGTGCTAACGCAAGAAGGGCAGGTGTTTGCGCATCAAACTAAACAATTACAGCATGCCATGGATGATGCCACGGCACTGCTTGCAGAGCAGCAACTGACACCAAAAGGTAGTATAAAACTAACAGCTCCTGTGATGTATGGTGAAAGTTTCATCATGCCTGCGGTACATTCGTTTATGCAAAAGCACCCAGATATTGAAGTGATCAGCCATTTAAGCAATGAGCAAGTCAATCTTCTAGAAGATGGGTATGATCTCGCTATTCGCCTTGGTCATTTAAAAGATTCATCTTTAAAAGCTCGGCGCATTAGTCAGCGCAGGCTTGTTATTTGTTGTAGCCCTGAATATATCAATAAATTCGGCCAACCACACAGTGTAAGTGAATTACATCAGCACAATTGCCTGATTGGTAATAACAGTTACTGGCGGGTAAAAGAGCAGGGTCAAGATAAGCACATCAAAGTGGCTGGACGTTTGGCCTGTAACAGTGGTTGGGCATTGGTTGACGCTGCTATCAAAGGGTTAGGCATCGTGCAATTACCAGATTACTATGTCAATGAACACTTAGCCGATGGCAGGTTGAGTGCTGTACTTTCGAATGTTGCACCGGCACCTGAAGGGGTATGGGGGGTGTATCCACCAAGGCAGTTTATCGCAACCAATGTAAAAGCATTACTTGACCATTTGGTTGCTACTGTTCAAGTATCAGATTTATAATTATTTTTTACAATTTCGCGCATCCCATGCTAGCTAAATCTATGCTAACATGAGCGCATATTTAGCCCTTGGAATACCCATAATTTATTATGTTTCAACCTGTTAGCCTTTTTATAGGGCTGAGATATAGTCGCTCCTCAAAGGGCAATGCCTTTATCTCATTTATTTCATTTTTCTCTATCGCGGGCATTGCTATTGGTTTAATGGCCTTGTTTACAGTCAGTTCAGTAATGAATGGCTTTGAAAATAACCTTAAAACCAACATGCTTGGTTTAATTCCCCATATTGAAGTATCAGCCGAAGATAACTCGAAAGAAACCATGCTGCAGTTAAAGCAGCAACTAGCAAACTCTCAAGATGTTAAACAAGTTAACCTATACCGCCATGGCGAAGCCATTTTACAAACTAACCAAGATTTGCACGGCGTATTGTTACAAGGCCTTTATGATGAAGGAAGCTCCATCTATAACGTAAAAGATAAAATTGTTGCCGGCAATTGGTCACAAGTAATGGACAGCAACTACCATATTGCAATTAGCCGCTATTTGAGCAGAAAATTGGGTATTTCGCTTGGGGATAAAGTACGGGTGATCATGCCTAATGCCAGTTCGTATACCCCACTTGGTCGAGTACCTAGTCAGCGCTTGTTTACCGTTGCTGCACTGTATGAAACACAGTCAGAAATTGATATGTCATTGGCATTTACCAGTGGCTATTCGTTAGGCAGAGTTTTAAAACTAGCAAAATCAGCAGCACCCAATTTGAGTGTATCGCTGTATGAACCATTTGCTGTTGAGCAAGTATTGCAATCTCAGTTAGCTATTTTAAACGATTACACAGTGACTGATTGGCGAGCTAGCCAAGGCACACTATTTGCCGCTGTGGCAATGGAAAAGCGCATTATGTCGATGTTACTTGGCTTAATCGTACTCGTTGCGGTGTTTAATATCGTGTCAGCATTAACCATGATGGTCAGTGAGAAGCAAAGTGAAGTCGCTATTTTACAAACACTGGGCTTAACTCCGTTACAAGTGCAGCATGTGTTTATGATCCAAGGCTTATATAACGGCCTTATCGGTACCAGTATTGGTGCGTTACTTGGTGTGCTATTAAGTAGCAACATTAATGAATTATTGAATATGTTAGGCATCAATTTACTAGCGGGCGTGAGTTTACCCGTTAAATTTGATGTTATGAGTTTGAGTTTTATTGCCGCAGGGAGTATTGCGATGAGCTTTTTAGCTACCTTGTATCCTGCCAGAAAAGCTGCAAAAGTGAATCCAGCAGAGGTATTACGTTATGAGTGATTTAGTTATCAATTGTCAGCAGCTAAATAAAGTCTATCAAGATGGCGATAACGAGGTTGCGGTATTAAAAGGGGTTGATTTAGCACTTAAACAAGGCGAAATGTTAGCTGTTGTAGGGAGCTCTGGCTCTGGTAAAAGTACCTTATTACACATATTAGGCACCTTAGATAACGAAAGCTCAGGCAAGGTTGAAATTAAAGGTCAGCAAGTTTCCAAATTAAACCGTAAACAACAAGCCAGTTTCAGAAATGAAAATTTAGGTTTTATTTATCAATTCCATCATCTATTAATGGAATTTACTGCCATCGAAAATGTTGCAATGCCATTATTAATTAAAGGCTTAAGCGCAAAAGCGGCAACCGAAAAAGCCCGTAACATGCTAGATAAAGTAGGGTTATCTCATCGCAGTGAACATAAACCTTCGGCGTTATCAGGTGGTGAGAGGCAGCGGGTTGCAATAGCACGTGCATTAGTAACCGAGCCTGCTTTGGTGCTTGCCGATGAACCAACCGGTAACTTAGATAAACAAAACGCAATTAAGATTTACGATTTAATTAAAGAATTAAATACTAGCTTAAAAACCAGTTTTGTTGTGGTAACCCATGATTTAGAACTTGCAGATAAACTAGGCAAAATTGCCTATTTAGATGATGGTAAGCTTGCAATTAAAGAGTCTCAGCATGTTGCTTAGTGCCTTTATTTCAAAACGCTTTCGTGCCCATAGTGGCCAAAAAGACGGACAAAACGGTTTTGTTAGTTTTATCGCTAAAGCATCGACAATCGGCATACTTTTAGGTGTCGCTGTGCTAATTGTTGCTTTATCAGTTATTAATGGTTTTGAGCAGCAGCTAGTACATCGGCTTTTATCGGTTGTACCTCAGGTTGAATATGTTGCCCCTAACAAACCAATCAATAATTGGCAGTCAAAAGTTACACTACTGCGCTCTCAAGCCGGTGTAACAGGTGCTGCGCCGTTTATTAGTGTCAACGGCATGGCGCAATATAAAAGTGAGTTAAAAGCAGTTGAAGTGCGTGGTGTAAGCCCTGAATTTGAAAACCAAGTGTCGGCGTTAAACCAATTTACAGAAGGGCGTTTAGTTAGCCAGCTACAACAAGAAGATGTGCTTTTAGGCCAACAAATTGTTAACCGATTGGGCCTTAAAATTGGCGACCCAGTTACCTTATTAATCCCACAGATAAACCAGCAAAGTAACACTTTATTGGCGCCAAAGCGTGTTAGCTTGAATCTTGCGGGTATTATAAAAATGGGTGGCCCAATTGATGAAACGGCGGCTTTCATTCGCCTTGATAAAGCGCAAAGTGTGTTGAGTTTTGAGCAAAACCAAGTAACCGGCTTACGATTACAAGTAGCTGATGTGTTCGCAGCCCATCAAACGGCGATGCGTGTGGGGCAAGTTATTCCTGATTATGTCTATGTCTCGAGTTGGTTTAGAACCCAGGGTAGCTTATATCAAGATATTCAAATGGTTCGCACTATTGTGTATATCGTGGTGTTTTTAATAATTGCGGTAGCGAGTTTTAATATTGTTTCGTCATTAGTGATGGAAGTACGTGAAAAACAGGCAAATATCGCAATTTTAAAAACCATGGGCGCACAAGATAGCACCATTTTAGCAACCTTCGTAATGCAAGGTTTTACACAAGCTTTAATTGGTGTGATCTTAGGCACAGTTATCGGTGTGATGCTTGCATTAAACATCAGTGAACTGTTCACTTGGGCAAGTAACTTATTTGGCGATAACCCGTTACAAGGGGTTTATTTTATAGAGTTTTTACCCAGTAAATTAGTTTGGCAAGATATCGTTATCACGGTGATTGTTACATTTGTTCTCGCTATTTTGGCTACCTTATATCCTGCGTGGCAAGCCACTAGGGTAGATCCGGCAAAAGTACTGGGTAATTAAGAAGAGTTTATGAATAAGCAAAGGATTATCGATTTTTGGTTTGAGGAATTAGGCCCAGAAGCTTGGTATCAGCAATCAGATGAAGTTGATGCCTTGATTACGCGTCAGTTTTCAGAATGCCTTTTGCAGGTTATCGCTGGCGAACATGCTGACTGGCGAGTTGATGCTCAAGGCTCTTTAGCTGAAATTATCGTGTTAGATCAGTTTTCACGCAATATTTATCGTAATACGGTGAAAGCGTTTAGCCAAGACCCACAAGCACTATGCTTAGCGCAAAGAGCAATTGAACTTGGCTTTGATAAAAAATTACCTGGCTCTCAAGCTGCGTTTATTTATATGCCGTTTATGCACAGTGAATCGAAAGTCATTCATCAGCAAGCTGAGCAATTGTTTAAAGGCATGAGTAATTATGAATTTGAACTAAAACACAAAGTGATTATTGATAGGTTCGGTCGTTACCCACATCGCAATAAAATTTTAGGTCGAGAATCAACAGCTGAAGAGCTGCAATTCTTAACAGAGCCTAACTCTTCTTTCTGAGTTGACTGAATAGTACGCAAGTAAATTAAAATGCTCTTTGATTGCCCGTAAACACTTGCACAGCGCCATTTTAAACCTTAAAGTGTCAGAAATGTTGTAAAAGAGTAACCACCATGGAACAAAAACAAGCAAGACCATTAACACCAGAAGAACAAGCCGAAGCGCAAAAACAAAGTGTTATTTGGCAAAGAGAATGTTTCCAAAATGCACAAAAGCATTTAGCTGAAAAAGGCGTTATTCCGCAAACTGTTGTAGAAAAAGAAAGCCGTTTTATTGCCCCATTAGTAGCGATTTGGAAATTTAAAGCACAAAACGGTAAGAGCTATTGGGTGATCACCGGTCGTTTACCTACAGATCACGCTGAAGCAAGTGCAGCAAATAATGCACGTGAAGTGTTACGATATTTCTCAATGCAGTGGCAAATGAAGGCTGATCAGCTAATGCAATCAGGTGCGGTAGATAAAACCAAAGTTGATTTTGCTAACCTGTTAATCAACCGTGCTCATGGTTTATATGAGCTATTTGAAAAAGAAGAAATGTGGCAAAACGAGCCTGCATAACTTCTAATAAAAAAGCTGAATAATGTTATTCAGCTTTTTTATTTAACATATACCTTAATGCACCAAAGTGAATGGCCGCGTATCAAATTGCTTAATAGGGCAGAGCATTCGCTGCCTTGGAATACCAGCCTCCATAAATACTAAGCCATCAGCCGAAAAGCCATTTCGTTTAAATCTATCTACTTCGTTCAATATGCAATTAATGCTGACGCAATCACAACCTTGCTTTTCAGCCATGCCTACTAAGTAATTCAATAATGATTTGTAAACCGAACGGTTACGATGTTCAGGTAAAACAGCAATTCGCCCAATGAGACCATCATTACATAAACGCCCAGTAGCAACTGGGCATTTACACTCGTCGGTCACGAGTACGTGATGTGCTGTTTTATCTAAATGATCAAACTCAATGTCTTTAGGAATATGTAGTTCGCATACAAATACTCGCTCTCTGATCTGTTGTAAGAGTTCCTTGTCGATACTCCATTCAACTTCATCTATTTGATAGCTCATAAACACACGCTCCTAACAAAACCAAATACCCTCATTTAAAAGTGTAGTAAAGGTTTTCAAGAAAATGTGATTATTTTTTGAACTATTTATGTCAGCAGAGGTCAAGCAGGTTTGATCTGTGAGCTTTGTTATTAATTCAAGGTCAGTTAAATCATGCATATAATTAACACCATTAATACTTAAAAGTATTTTATCGTCAATTACTTGATAAATGGCACGGGTACCACCTAAACGCTCAAAAACAACGTCCTCATCATTAAGTAAGTCATTTACGTCATCTAGTGTATATGGCTCCTCTAAAGGCGCTAAATCCATGTCATGTTTTGGCTGACTCATACTGTTACCAAGCCAAGTCTTGAATACTGCGTCATCATTAATCGCAGCAATCATAAGTTGCTTTACTTTTTCTGCTTCAGTTTGGTTAAGTTCACCTTTAGATGAACGCAACTTAAGCTCTGCATCACCATATCGTTGATTACCAAGCTCAGTATCGATGAGGTGATCGGCAAATTGTGATAATAAATCGCGTTGATTTGGGGCTCTAAAACCTACAGAGTAATTAAGTGCATTTTCAACTGCGTAACCTTCATGTGGGCAACCTGGTGGAATATAGAGAATATCTCCCGGCTCTAACACACAGTCGATCACTGCAGGAAATTGCTCAACTTGTAACAGGCTCTTATTTTGTGCAAATTGCTTTAAGTTCGCATCAGGTAAACCAACTCGCCAGTGGCGCTTTCCTTCACCTTGAATAATAAACACGTCGTATTGATCTAAATGCGGACCCACGCCACCTCCCGGGGTAGAGTAGCTGATCATTAAATCATCGATACGCCAGTTTGGAATAAAGCGAAATGGCTCCAGTAGTTGTGCTGCATCGCTATGCCAATGGTCAACTGCTTGCACCAGTAATGTTGAGTGCTTTTCAGTTAGCAAGTTAAAGTCTTCAAAAGGACCATGGTATGCTTGCCAATCATCTGAGTGATTGGTCACAATACGTGATTCAATGCTTTCTTCCATGGCAAGACCGGCCAATTCTTCGGGTTCAATCGGATCTGAAAAATCCTTGAAGCCTTGCTTTATAAGTAATGGTTTTTTCTGCCAATACTCAGCTAAAAATTGCTCTTGGGTTAATGAATTGATGGTTAATTGATACATAACATGACCTAAGCGAATTGATATAAAAAAAGCGAAAGGAAGGCCTTTCGCTTTTTTAAGTCTTAATTTGAATTTAAGCTAAGTTGTCGATGAACTCAACAGCGCGGCCAATGTAATTAGCCGGAGTTAATTTTTTCATTTCTACTTTTGCTTCTTCAGGTAACTCAAGACCATCGATGAAATCAGCCATGATTTCTTGGTTTACGCGCTTACCACGAGTAAGGTCTTTAAGTTTTTCATATGGCTTTTCGATACCATATTTACGCATAACCGTTTGAATTGGCTCTGCTAGTAATTCCCAGTTTTGGTCTAGTTCTGCTAATAAACGCTCTTCGTTTACTTCAAGCTTGCTAACACCTTTTAATGTCGCTTGGTAAGCGATAAGTGTGTAGCCCATACCAACACCTAGGTTACGTAACACTGTTGAGTCAGTTAAGTCACGTTGCCAGCGAGAAACAGGTAGTTTTTGCGCAAGGTGAGTAAAGATAGCGTTAGCAATACCTAAGTTACCTTCAGAGTTTTCAAAATCAATCGGGTTTACTTTGTGAGGCATAGTTGATGAACCAATCTCACCTGCGATTGTTTTTTGTTTGAAGTGGTTAAGTGCAATGTAGCCCCAAACGTCACGGTCAAAATCAAGTAATACAGTGTTGAAACGTGCAACTGCATCGAATAACTCAGCAATGTAATCGTGTGGCTCGATTTGTGTTGTGAACGGGTTGAATGTTAAACCTAGGCTCGTTACGAACTGCTCAGCGTGGCTGTGCCAATCGTAATCTGGGTATGCACTTAGGTGAGCGTTGTAGTTACCTACAGCACCGTTGATTTTACCTAACATTTCTACGTTAGCAATTTGGTCACGTTGACGCTTTATGCGCATGTAGACGTTTGCAAACTCTTTACCCATTGTAGAAGGAGTAGCTGGTTGACCGTGGGTACGTGTCATCATCGCAACTGACTTGTACTCAACTGCTTTTTCTTTTAATGCATTTAGAAGTTGGTCACAGTATGGAAGTAATACTTTGTCACGTGCTTCGGTAAGCATTAAACCGTGAGACAAGTTATTGATGTCTTCTGAAGTACATGCAAAGTGAATGAATTCGTTAACTGCGTTAAGCTCTGCGTTATCAGCTACTTTTTCTTTAAGTAGGTATTCAACTGCTTTTACGTCATGGTTAGTTGTGCGCTCGATCTCTTTAACGCGTGCTGCATCAGCTTCGCTAAAGTTATCAACAATGGCATTAAGTAAAGCATTAGCCTCGTCGCTAAATGCCGGTACTTCTTTGATTGCGCTAGCTGCAGATAAAGCTTGTAACCAACGAACTTCAACAGTTACACGGTATTTGATTAAACCAAATTCGCTGAAAATACTGCGTAGTTCCGTGGTCTTGCTGCCATAGCGACCATCTACCGGAGAGATAGCGGTTAACGCTGAAAGCTCCATAATGACTCCTAAATTGTCTAGTTTGAACGATAATTAAATTGATTGTTTAGCAATGGCGAGGATTTTTCTTTTTGCAAAGAAAAAGTGACGGCGTTTACCGCCCATTTGTCGCCATAACACGGCACTACGAATTCCGGCCAATAATAGGGCACGAATTTTGTTTTGCGTGAGCTGCTGTTTTAATAACTCTGGCTTGCCATACACTTGAATACGATGCCCAAGGGGGCTTAGCACCGATGAGTAAATATCAGCAAGCGCTGCTACTACAGTATCATCTGTGATAGCAAAATGGTCGAGGCGACGTTTAACATCATCAATGCGACGACCTAATTCATTTAAGCTGTTTTGTTTTGAACTTAATGCACGTTCTAATTGCATTAAACCACCCACATATTTTACGATTTCGACGTCTTTGTCTGCGCCGGCAGAAAGCTGTGCAATCAAAATGCGATAGCCTTCACGTAAATTATGTTTACCCTGATAGACGTCTTCAGGGCTATTTGGTGATGTTTCGACAATACAGTTTAGTAATTTTTCTAATTCGTGATCACTGCCTTGGCCATATTGCGCAACTTTTTGTACTTGTTTAGCAACTTGACACATGGCAGCTAAAGCCATGACTTGGTGCTCTGTCATTATTTGATCACCGAATCAATAATACCACCACCTAAACATACTTCGTCAGCGTAGAATACAGCTGATTGGCCCGGTGTCACTGCTTTTTGTGGCTCATCAAATAATACGCGTGCCATACCATCTTCACCAACAAGTAAAGTACAGCTGATATCTTCTTGGCGATAACGAGTTTTAACAGTACAGCGTGTGGTCCCTTTAGGACCTTCGCGATCAACCCAGTGAAGCTGGTTTGCATTTAAACCATTGCTGTACAGGCGAGGGTGGTCTTTACCTTGACCAACCACTAATACGTTACGATCAACGTCTTTATCAACTACATACCAAGGTTCACCCGAACCTTCTTTCATGCCGCCAATTAATAGACCTTTACGTTGACCAAGTGTGTGGTACATCAAGCCTTCGTGCTCACCCACTTCATTGCCATCGGTATCTTCAATTTTACCTGGCTGTGCTGGTAAGAATTTTTGTAAGAAGTCTTTAAATTTACGCTCACCAATAAAACAAATACCGGTACTGTCTTTTTTATCGTGAGTGATTAAGTCTTGCTCTTCAGCGATGCGGCGTACTTCAGGCTTAGCAATATCGCCAACAGGGAAAAGTGTTTGTGCAATATGCTCATGGCTTAGAGTGTATAAGAAATAGCTTTGATCTTTGTTGTCATCAAGGCCACGACACATTACAAATTTATCACCGCGCTTTTCACGGCGAACATAGTGGCCAGTAGCAATGTAATCAGCACCCAGTGCTTGTGCTGCAAATTCTAAAAATGCTTTGAATTTGATTTCTTTATTACACATGATGTCTGGGTTTGGTGTACGACCTGCTTTGTACTCTGCTAAAAAGTATTCAAACACGTTGTCCCAGTATTCGGCTGCAAAATTTACAGTGTGAAGCTCAATACCTAGCTTATCGCACACAGCTTGTGCGTCTTGTAGGTCTTCAGCTGCAGCGCAATATTCATCATTATCGTCTTCTTCCCAGTTTTTCATGAACAGGCCTTCAACTTGATAGCCTTGTTGCTTTAATAAATACGCTGATACAGAAGAATCAACACCGCCGGACATACCCACGATGACTTTAATGTGACTATTTTCGCTCATAATATTCGCTGTCATTTTTTAACTGCTATGGAAAGGCCGATATTATAGCATGCTTTTAGACGCCCAAACCAGCCAAAATCACAGCGGTTATTGGTAAATCAAACTAAGAGGGTAGGCTTTACCAGCTAAATGATCTTCAATGCATTTTAAAACCAAAGGGCTTCTTAGCGGCAGGTTTTTAATTTGCTCAAGGCTAAACCAATCTGCGCTAATAATGTCATCATCTTGGGGAGATGGTTCAAATAGCTCTGGGCTATTAAAAGCAAAGCTAAAACGCATATAGTGAACGCCATTTGCGGCATGCAAATTATAAATGCCAACAAGGTGATTGGCATTAAGGCTAATGCCCGTTTCTTCAATAAGTTCGCGATGAGCTGCTTCTGCTAAGGTTTCATTGGCTTCTAAATGACCCGCAGGCTGGTTATAGCAAATATCACCTGTGTGTTTATCGCGCTCTTTAACAAGTAAAAATTTGTTTTGGCATGTGACGATGGCGGCTACTGTGACATTGGGTTTATGCATCAGGGTTGTTCACTACTTTAAACTGGCCATTCTCTAATCCATCAAGGGTATAGTTACCAATGCTGTAACGAATTAATCGCAAAGTAGGGAAGCCAACATGCGCTGTCATACGGCGAACTTGGCGATTACGCCCCTCAGTGATAGAGATTTCTAACCAACTGGTTGGAATGTTTTTACGCTCGCGAACGGGCGGAATACGAGGCCAAATTGACGGCTCGTCAATACGCCTAACTTTGGCAGGCTTGGTCATGCCATCTTTGAGCTCTACGCCTTTGTTAAGTGCAAAGATAGCCTCATCAGTAACATCACCTTCTACTTGCACCCAATAAGTTTTAGCTGTTTTTTTATTGGGGTCAGTGAGTGTGTGTTGTAATTTACCGCAGTTGGTAAGGAGCAACAGTCCTTCGCTATCTCTGTCTAGGCGTCCTGCTGCATACACGTCTTTAATAGTAATAAAGTCGGCAAGCGTTTTGCGGTTTTGATCATCGGTAAATTGGCAAAGCACATCAAATGGTTTGTTAAATAGCACCACTTTGCGCTGCTCAGGACTAATTGCTTTTTTAACTTGGCGTTTTTGAGTCGGCCTTGAATAAGTCCGACCGCTGCTGCGGCGTGGTTTGCTATTGGCTTTATTAACCATTAAATACACCTAGCCGGTTTAGGTAAACCTGCAATTTTAGTTGCTTGCTTTGCTGGGCCTTTAGGGAATAGCTTATACAAATACATGCTATTACCTTTTTCCTCACCTAGCTTTTGGGCCATTGCTTTGACCAGCATGCGTATTGCAGGGCTGGTGTTGTACTCTACGTAAAAATCACGCACAAAATGCACAACTTCCCAGTGCTGCTCACTTAAGGTAATGTTCTCTTGCTCAGCAATAATGGGTGCAAGCTCTTCACACCAATCGTTTGAATCAAGTAAATACCCTTGTTTGTCTGTTTCTATCTGTTTGTTATTAAATTCAAGCATGGTTTACCAAGTAATCGTGTTTTTTGCGTTTAAAGTCATGTCTACAAACTGCGCGTAGTTTATTGCGATATCGCCTTGATTAAATGAAATATCACGGGCTGCAGCATCTTCTTCAAGTAAATGAATTGCTGAAGAGAACTGCTTAAACTGCATGTTGCTATAACAAGCGTCACTAACAAGTAGTACTGTATCTTGCGAAGAAATTAAATTTGCCAACATATTATTGCAATAGTGAGCTAAGGGTTTTGAAAAAATATGCAAGGTACTCATAAGGTCACCACCTGATGCTGTTGGCTAATTAAGTCTCGCTGTTGCTCAAAGTTAGCTACTTTAACATCGATAATCAGACTATCTTCTGAAAGGTTAAAATCCATCAACGACTTTTCACATACATATATGTTTTCAACATCGTATAACTCAAGGGTTTTAATGGTTTTAAAATAGTTTTTTATGCCAAGTTGCTCTGGTTGTTGATTTTTTTTCAAAGCTAAAACAGCCTCACCACTTAGAAGCCAACTAATGTTTTGTTCAATAGCAGCAAAAATCAGTGTCGTGTCGAGTGATTCACGAATATGTTGATCATCAAATGGGCTATGTTGGCTTATTACTAAAATGTTTTTCATTTAAATTGCACCCATTTATCCGCTTCACTGACAAGCATCGCAAATTCTGCAAGTCCAGCGACGGTAAAAACGCCTGTGTTATCGATATCTAAGCCACGCTTTTCAGCAGCAGTGACACATAGCAATAGAGGGATCTCTTGCTCACTTAACGATTGCCACAAACGATTAATTGGAAGCTCGTCGCTGGCAAGTTCTAAATGGTTACTTGCGTGGTAAACACCAGCCTGATAAAGAAAGATAGCTGCAATTGAGTGACCAGAGTCAAGACAGGCCTGTGCAAATTTAATTAGCCGTTGAGTTGTGTCGTGATCGGTCGGCGCGGTATGAAGAGAAAGTACAAATTGTGCCAAAACGCATCCAATAAAAAAGCCCCTAGAAAGGGGCTATTTTAGCAGAACTATTTAATTAGTCATCACTTGCACCAAGTAGGTGAAGAAGAGACGTAAATAAATTATACACGTTCAGATATAAAGCAACTGTTGCGCGGATGTAATTAGTCTCGCCGCCATTAATGATACGGCTAGTGTCAAATAAGATTAAACCAGACATAATTAGCACAACTGCAGCATTAATAACCATAAAGGTAATTGAGCTGCCAATAAATAAGTTAACTAGGCTTGCAATAATAACCACGATTAAACCCACAGTTAAAAAGCCACCCATGAATGAGAAGTCTTTTTTAGTGGTAAGCGCATAAGCCGACAAACCAAAGAAGATTAACGCAGTAGAGCCTAACGCTTGCATAATAAGCATAGGACCATTTGGCATTGCAGCGTAGTAGTTAAGCATTGGACCAAGTCCTGCGCCCATTAAACCTGTGAAAACAAATACCCAAGCAACACCTGAAGCACTGTCTGCCTTTTTGTTAACAACAAAAAGCACACCGAATGCAATCAAACTAAATACTAACCCCATAAAATAAGGTAGATTCATTGCCATTGATATACCTGCTGTCACTGCGCTAAATGCCAGTGTCATCGCCAGTAAGAAATAGGTATTCTTTAAAACTTTATTGGTTTCAATAGTCGACATTACTGGTCTTGCAGTATTGTACGATTGATTAAACGCCATTGTTAGAGCTCCTTTAAATGAACTTATACGTTCGTTAGTTCCAATTATTAAACTGAACTAAGCCTATCAAGAGTTATATATTTGGGCAAACTATTGTGGATCAATAGACAAGATAAATAATAGAAAAGTTCAATGTTGCGCACAATCTAAACGCTGTTGTACTAATGCTGAGCAAATTAATTGTTTTTTAATCACTTAAACAGTTTTTTGAAAAAAAAGCTTCACAAGCACGGCCGCTTTATCTATTATGCACGCCGTCGGAGAGATGGCAGAGTGGTCGAATGCACCGGTCTTGAAAACCGGCAGGGGTTTGTAGCCCCTCTAGGGTTCAAATCCCTATCTCTCCACCATTATTTTTACTACTGGCGTAAGCGGGTAGGTTTTCGCATTCGGAGAGATGGCAGAGTGGTCGAATGCACCGGTCTTGAAAACCGGCAGGGGTTTGTAGCCCCTCTAGGGTTCAAATCCCTATCTCTCCACCATCATTGAAGCCGCTGAATTTATTCAGCGGCTTTTTTGTTTCTTGTGCTTTTCATTTGTTCTGCAAATTACGACTATTGTCGATATTTCGCATTTTAACTAGTTAGTCCATGCTTAACACTTCTCGTATTATCTTTGTGACATTAGGGAATTTATGAAACATCGTTTAGCAAAGAGTGTAGGACTTTCTTTATTATCGCCTGTGATCATCGGTTGTATCTTAGGCCTTTATTATGCGTTTACACTTGAAGGAAATGGTTTAAACATTTTCTTTAACTTATTCGTTAGCGCAATCGCCAATGCCCACATTGTAGGTCTAACTATGGCAGCGTTTGTGGTGCCGGGTTATTTACTTATGTATAAGTATGCAAAGGTTAATTATTCAGGTGTTCTGACACTTGGCTTACTAGGTGGCGCTATATTCAGCTACTTACTTAGCGCTACAACAGGTATGGCTTTTATAGTCAATGCTGTGATGTCTGCTCTGGCAGCTGGACTGTTTTTATTTGGTTTAAGACAGGGCCTTACAACACAATCTTCTCATCAATAGCAGAATATTTAATCAAGCTGACTGAAATTGAGGGCAAAATGTTTTTTTTTGCCCTCAAAAGGTTTCATTTGTCGTCTACAAAGAGTACCTTTAGCTACTGTATGTTTAATAAGAAGTAGTTTGGTATGCAAAAGCAAGATTTTTACCAGTCATTAGTTAAACAAACTGAGTCGCTAATCACTGGTGAATCAAATGTTATTGCCAACATGGCAAATATTAGTGCGCTGTTATTTACCTCTTTAGAGGATATCAATTGGGCGGGCTTTTATTTAATGGATTCACCTGAAGAATTAGTGCTAGGGCCGTTTCAAGGTAATCCTGCATGTATCCGTATTCCAGTAGGTAAAGGGGTATGTGGAACTGCCGCGCAAACACAACAAACACAACTCATTGAAGACGTGCATGCATTTGCTGGTCATATTGCCTGTGATGCTGCATCTAACTCTGAAGTAGTTGTGCCGATTTTCAAAGACGGTAAAGTATTTGCTGTACTTGATATCGACAGCCCAAGCATTGCGCGATTCGATGCTGATGATCAAGCTGGTTTAGAAGCATTGGTAAAATGCTTTGAGGCAAATCTAAAATGAAAGATCTGCTAAATGTGCAAGATTACCTCTTTGCAATCCAAGATGTTGGTGATTGGGAAGGGGAAGAAGAAGTTGTTGCCGAAAGGCTCAACGACTTGATTCATATGGCATGGGAACGTCTACCGGATGACCTTGACTGTGAATCAATTGATGAAATTATAAATGGTATTTGGGAACACCTTCGTGGTGATTTAGCGCTTATTGAAGCGGACTTCGAAGAGTTGACCGACTGGGTAACACACTATGTCGATTCATCACTTGATGAAAAGATGTAATAAAAGGTTCTAACATGGAAACCACAAACAAGCTAAAAGATATTAATGAAGTACTGGATTTCTTATACCAAGAATTTCCAAAATGTTTTAAACAAAAAGACGGTATTCAGCCGCTTAAAGTTGGTATTTTTAAAGATATCGCTGAGCGTATTGAAGGTTCTGAGAAAGTAAGTAAAACTCAGGTTCGTCAAGCACTAAGAAAGTACACCTCAAACTGGCGCTATTTAGAAGCTGTGACTAAGTCTGAGTTCCGTATCGATCTTGATGGTAATCAAGACGAAAAAGTAGAACAAGAGCACATTGAGCACGCACAAAAAGCGTTAGAAGAAAGCCGCGCTAAAATGGCGAAGCGTAAGAAGCCACAACGTCCACGCAAAGACGGTGACACAAAATCTTACAAAAAGAATAGTGGCCACCACGCTAAATCTGGCGAAAAAGGCGCTAAAGTAAATAATAAGCCTGCTAAAGCTGCTCCTGCAAAACGTTCAGGAAAAGTTGAACCTTTACCTGCCTCAGAGGTCAAGGTTAATAGCAAAGTTAAAGTTAAACTTGGCCAAGCACTTGTAAACGCGGTTATTACTGAAGTGAATAAAGATGAAGTTCACGTTGAGTTAGTAACAGGGATGCAAGTTAAGACCAAAGCAGACAGCCTGTATATCATTTAATAGCTGTAAAAAATAAAGGAGTTGTGTATGAGTAAAAAGTTTACGCTCATTCCGTTAGTCGCTGCCCTGTTTTCAGGTTCATTATTGGCATCTTCAGACAATCTGACTGAAAAAGACCTGCCAGTACTCAAGCAAGAAAGCCAACATAGTACGGCAAGCAAACGGGTGACAAACTTATTTACTCGTGCACACTACAAACCAATTAAATTTAACGATGAATTATCTGAGAAGGTTTTTGATCGTTACATTGAATCTCTCGACTACAATAAAAATGTGTTTTTAGCCTCTGACATTGCCTCGTTTGAGCAATATAAAGACCAGTTTGATAATGCATTGTCGACAGGTAAATTGGGATTTGCCTTTGATATTTTTAACTTAAGTTTAAAACGTCGTTTTGAACGCTATGACTATTCATTATCGTTACTTGAAAACGAAATGAAGTTCGATAAAGAAGATGAGTATCTGTTTGACCGCGAAGACGCAAATTGGGCAACAAGCCAAGCAGAGCTTGATGAACTTTGGCGTCAGCGCGTAAAATACGATGCTTTACGATTAAAAATGACTGGTAAAGATTGGCAAGGCATTAAAGAAGTCTTGACTAAACGTTACCACAACGCGCAAAAGCGTTTAGTACAAACGAACAGTGAAGATGCTTTTCAAATCGTGATGAATTCATTCGCACGAAGCATTGAAGCGCATACCTCTTATTTATCACCTCGTCGCGCTGAGCAATTCAAGATGGACATGGATCTTGAATTAGAAGGTATTGGTGCGGTACTCAGTTATGACGAAGATTACACGGTAATCCGTAGCTTAGTACCTGGCGGCCCGGCTGATAAGTCTGAACAAATTAAAGCAGATGACCGTATCATTGGTGTTGCCCAAGAAGGTGAAGACTTTGTTGATGTGATTGGCTGGCGTTTAGATGACGTAGTTGATTTAATCAAAGGCCCTAAAGGCACAAAAGTTCGCCTGCAATACTTAAAAGGTGCAGATGCTCACGGGACACCAAAAGTGGTTGAAATCACGCGTGATAAAATTCGCTTAGAAGACCGCGCTGCAAAATCTGAAGTATTTGAAGCAAAATATTCAGACTTAACCAGCAAAATTGGTGTGATTGAAATCCCTGGTTTCTATAATAATTTATCGCAAGACGTTAAAGTTGAAATTGCAAAATTAAAAGAAGCCAAAGTAGACGGTATCATCATCGATTTACGTCAAAACGGCGGCGGTTCACTTTACGAAGCGACGCAGCTTTCTGGCTTATTTATCGATCAAGGTCCTGTAGTACAAATTCATACGCTAAATAATCGTATTGAAGAGCAAAAAGACCGTGACGGCGTCACTTTTTATGATGGCCCATTGACTGTGTTAGTTGATCGCTACAGTGCATCTGCCTCAGAGATTTTTGCAGCAGCGATGCAAGATTACGGCCGTGCTATTGTGATTGGTGAGCAAACCTTTGGTAAGGGTACTGTACAGCAGCACAAACCACTTGGCCGTGCTTATGACTTATACGACCATCCATTAGGTAGCGTGCAGTATACCATTGCAAAATTCTACCGAATTAATGGCGGAAGCACACAGCACAAAGGCGTGATTCCAGATGTGTCATTCCCATCGGCAATTGAGCCATCAGAGTGGGGCGAGAGTCAACAAGACAACGCGCTACCTTGGGATAGCATCATACGTGCTAAGTACAACTCTGTTGATAACCTAAAACCAGCGATTGCTTACGTTAATAAGCTTCATGATGCGCGTATTGCAGATGAGCCTGAATTTGGTTATGTGTTTGCTGACATTGAGCGCTATCAAGAAGAGAAAGACCGTAAGACTATCTCATTGGTTGAAGCGACCCGTCTAAAAGAGAAAGACGAAGGTGAAGAACGCGCGTTAGAACGTGCTAATGAACGACTTGTTCGCCTTGGTGAAAAGCCAGTAGAGAAGCTTGACGATTTACCTGATAGCCTTGACGAGCTAGACCCTTTCTTAGAAGAAGCGGCATTAATCACCCAAGATTATATAAAATATGGTCGTATCGCTAAGAAATAATTAGCAATTAATTAGCAATATCGATTAATAAAAAGGCGCTTAAGCGCCTTTTTTGCTACCTAAAACAGGTTAGATTGGTATAATCACAAAATCTGGCTGCATAAGGCCACTGAAGTTTTGCGTCAAAGCTTACAATAATAATTAAACACGCCACATAAGACGTGTAGGAGACTATCTTTTGAATTCAATTGAAGAGAAGCCAATTAAACAGGCCAGTTTTTTAGATGCCTTAATCCCAATTACAGTGCTCGTGTGCCTACTAGGCGCTGCTGTTTATTTATTCGGTGATAACTCATCATCGGGTCCTAACCAAATCGCTTTATTATTCGCTACCTTTACCGCGGCATTAATTGGCTTAAAAAATGGTTACACCTGGAAGAAACTAGAACAAGCCATGATTGAGGGGATCACCTTATCCCTTGGAGCAATCATTATACTGTTAATGGTGGGTGCCTTAATCGGTACTTGGCTGTTATCAGGAACTGTACCCACTCTAATTTACTATGGCTTACAAATTATCAATCCAAGCTGGTTCTATGCCGCTAGCTGTTTGATTTGTGGCATTGTGGCTATGAGTATTGGTAGCTCTTGGACTACAGCTGCGACTATCGGTGTGGCGTTATTAGGTGTTGCAACTGGTCTTGGGTTAGAGCAAGTCGTCACGGCAGGTGCGGTCATTTCTGGTGCCTACTTTGGTGATAAATTAAGCCCGCTTTCTGAAACAACGAACTTAGCACCAGCAGTGGCTGGGGCTGATTTATTTGAGCATATCCATCACATGCTTTGGACTACAGTGCCAAGCTTCATTATTGCGTTAATCATTTTTATCTTTATGGGCTTTAATGCCGGTGGTTCAGCTGAAGCTGGACGTATTGATGAAATCGTTAATTTATTAGAGCAAAACTTTAATATTGGTTTTGAAATGCTAGTACCACTGGTGGTGTTATTGTTTTTAGCAATTCGTAAAATGCCAGCTTTCCCTGCTATTTCGATTGGTGCGGTGCTAGGTGCGATTTGGGCTATGTTATTTCAATCAGATTTAATAAATAGCCAAATTGATGCATCACAAGGCCAAGCAATTGGTTACTTCAAATTAGTTTGGACAACATTCTTCGATGGTTTCAGCATTGACACTGGCGATGAAAAAATGGATTCACTATTAAGCGGTGGTGGTATGGCTGGCATGCTAACAACCACTTGGCTGATTATGACGGCCTTGATGTTTGGCGCTATCATGGAAAAAACCGGCTTACTTGATATGTTCGTTAAGAGCATCTTAAAGATTGCTAAAAGCACAGGTTCTCTTATCACTGCAACGATTGCAACGTGTATTGGTACCAATGCGGTTGCAGCTGACCAATATATCGCGATTGTTGTTCCTGGTCGTATGTTTAAAGACGAATATGAAAAACGCGGTTTAAAGCCTGTAAATTTATCTCGCACATTAGAAGATGGTGGCACAATTACTAGCCCACTTATTCCTTGGAATACCTGTGGTGCCTATATGCAAAGTGTTTTACTAATCAATCCATTTGACTATGCAATGTACGCGTTCTTTAATTTAATTAATCCATTCTTAGCGGTTGTTTATGCCTATTTTGGTATTAAAATTTTACGTATTACCCCAAAACATCTTAAACAAGAAGCTAACGCCGAATAAACTATTTAGGCCCTGCTAAGCAGGGCCATTTGGAGTCAGTAATGTCTGCTACGAGTAAACCTCAAGCTCAATATTTAAAAGATTACCAAGCCCCACAATTCTCAATCCAACACATCGATTTACGCTTCGAATTAGCCCCTTTAAAAACATCAGTGCAGTCAACAATGACAATCAATCGTACCGATGAAAGCAATGCAGATCTTGCGCTAGATGGTGTTGATTTAACGCTAATTTCATTGATGGTTGATGACAAAGCGTATGATGATTACACGCTTGAAGATGAAAAGCTGATCATTCATAACTTACCTGAAAGCTTTATTCTGAAAATTGAAAACCATATTGACCCGCAAACGAATACCTCGTTAGAAGGTTTGTACTTGTCGGGTGGTGCTTATTGTACGCAATGTGAGGCAGAAGGTTTTAGAAAGATTACTTATTACCTTGACCGCCCAGACGTGCTTGCTAGCTTTGATGTAACCATTATTGCCGACAAAAAGTACACTCACTTGCTGTCTAATGGTAACCAAATTGAATCAGGTAACTTAGATGACGGTCGTCATTTTGTAAAATGGCAAGACCCATTTAAAAAGCCTAGCTACTTATTTGCATTAGTCGCCGGTGATTTTGACGTATTACGTGACCATTACACGACGCAGTCTGGACGAAAAGTTGAATTAGCCTTGTTTGTTGATAAAGGTAATTTATCAAAAACGCCTCATGCCATGACTTCTTTAAAGAAATCAATGCAATGGGATGAAGAGCGCTTTAACCTTGAATACGATTTAGATATTTACATGATTGTTGCCGTTGATTTCTTCAACATGGGCGCAATGGAAAATAAAGGCCTGAATATCTTTAACTCTAAATGTGTTCTTGCTAATCAAGAAACAGCTACAGACAAAGATTACCATACGATTGAATCAATTGTAGGTCACGAGTACTTCCATAACTGGACCGGCAACCGTGTGACTTGCCGTGACTGGTTCCAGTTGTCTTTAAAAGAAGGCTTAACGGTTTTCCGTGACCAAGAGTTTAGTAGCGACTTAGGCTCACGTGCGCTTAATCGTATTGATGCGGTTAAAGTAATGCGTACTCACCAATTTAGTGAAGATGCAGGCCCTATGGCTCACCCAATTCGCCCTGAAAAAGTCATTGAAATGAATAACTTTTATACAGTGACTGTGTATGACAAAGGGGCTGAAGTTATTCGCATGATGCACACCTTACTTGGAGAAGAAAAGTTCCAACAAGGTATGGCATTGTATTTCGAGCGCCATGACGGACAAGCAGTTACTTGTGATGATTTTGTCGCTGCCATGAGTGATGCGTCTTGCATTGATTTAACGCAATTTAAGCGCTGGTATAGTCAAGCGGGTACACCTAAGCTCAATGTAGAGCAAGCGTATGATGAACAAAACCAAACTTTCACATTAAGCATTGAGCAGTTTGCACCTGATAATCAGCCTAACAATGCCTTACTGCATATTCCTTTTGCTATTGAACTTTTAGATAGTGAAGGGCAGTCGCTACCACTTGTGATTGATAATCAGCCACAAGATTCGGTATTGAATGTCACAGAAAAAACACAGCAATTTGTTTTCGAGGGCATTAAACAGCGCCCAGTCGCAGTGCTACTAGAAGATTTCTCTGCGCCATGCATCGTTAATCAAAATACATCTGCAGCGGATCTGTTACATATTATGCGTTTTGCTCGCAGTGACTTTTCACGTTGGGATGCTCAGCAGCGCTTATTTACTAATGAAATGAAAGCGGCGATTGCCAGTGGTGAAGCTTGCTTATCGGATGATATATTGTCGGCATTAAAGCTACTAGTTGATAATCGTGAAGGTGACCTTGCGCTGATTGCGGAGCTGTTAAAACTGCCTAGCTACGATACTCTTGCAGCAGAATATGCCGTCATCCCTGTTGATGACATTATTGCTGTTCAAAATGCATTTGAATCGCAAATTGCCAACTTCCTAACAGAATCATTGGTTAATTGTTATAACGCGCTTGAAGATGATGGTTCAACATCTGCTACAGCCGTTGCAGTGCGTGCTCTTAAGCAACTTTGTTTACACTATTTAGCGAAAACAAATCACAGCGACGTTAATGGCCTTATCGAAGAGTCTGCCCACAGTAATAATATGACTAATGCACTTGCTGCATTAAGTGCTGTTGTAAAAGCAAATCACTCACTATGTGATACGCTTTTAACAGAGTTTGATGCCAAATGGCGTCATGATGTGCTCGTTATGGATAAATGGTTTGCACTGCAAGCGATGAAAGATTCAGCATCGAGTATCAGCGATATTAAAGCGCTCTATGATCACCCAAGTTTTGACTTTGGTAATCCTAACCGTGTGCGAGCTTTGGTTGGTAGCTTTAGCCACTTTAATATCACTCAATTCCATCGAGCCGATGGTGAAGGGTATCAGCTATTAGGTGACTTATTAGTGAAGCTTAACGATATTAATCCGCAAAATGCATCACGCATGCTAACGCCATTTATGTCATGGAAACGCTATGATGAAAATCGTTCTGCGGCAATGAAAGCACAACTTCAACGTTTAGCTGATTTAGACGGCCTTAGTGATGATCTGTTTGAAAAAGTAGAGAAAGCACTCGAAAGTTAATGACAGAGTACTATTTTGCCTTGTATCTGAGTTACTCAGAGTGTCTTGATTACTATCATGGTAAATATAAATCTGTGCAAGTTACAGAGGATGGTGGCAAGACAGTTCGCTTTGACGCTCACCATTTGCGTCCTTTTATTTCTTCACTAGGAATAAGAGGGCGCTTTAGGTTGACATTAACGGCTGAAAATCAGTTTTTAAAACTCGAGAAAATTAGTTAAAAAAGCAGCAATAGCTGCTTTTTTTGTAATATTTGTCGTCCAAAATGCTAAATTTCACTGTCCCCAATTCGCTAAATTTATTATATTTTTGTTAATTCGATTTGTTCTATTGTTAATTTACGTGTATAAAATATCTGGTATGACGTCTTACCAATACGTAAACGTCACATTTTTAAATAAATATTAACCGATTGAACGCGTTCTATATTGTAATTTTACTGTTTCGCTTCTATCGTTAGAAAGATACTAAAAACAACAATTTGATCACAAAACAACCCGTTACAGGGGGATGAACACAATGATAAAACGATCGCTTTTTGTTAAAAACAAAATAGCTTTGGGACTCGCGGCGGCTACACTCGGACTCTCAAGCACATCTTTGCATGCGGCAAACTTTGAGTTAGGTGACTTCGATATACGTTTTGACTCTAACTTCTCTTATGGCCAAAGCATTCGTGTTGAAGACCGAGATTTTCAACATATAGGTAAGAGTAATAATCCTTCATTTGACTGGACGGGTTATCATTCTGCTTTAAATCCAATTTATTCTTCTGCTGATGTATGGAACCAACCAGGTGCATACTCAAATAATGGTGATGCAGGTAACCTCAATTTTGATAGTGGTGATTCATTCTCAAAATTATTAAAAGGTAACCATGAGTTATCAATCAGCAAAGATAATTTTGGTTTCTTCACTCGCTTTATGTACTTTTACGACTTTGCCTTGATGGATGGTGATTACGCTTATAGCAACCCAACATCAGGTAACAAAGTAGACCCATGTGACGATGACGACACAAAAGAACAAGTGTGTGCTGATTTACGTTTACTAGACGCTTATGTATGGGCAAACTTTGATTTAAATGAAGGCCGTAACCCGCTATCTATTCGTTTAGGCCAACAAGTTGTGAACTGGGGTGAGAGTACCTTGATTTCTCATGGTATTAACGTTAACCCAGTTGATATCGATCGTTTAAAAGCGCCAGGTGCAGAGTTAAAAGAAGCTTTCATACCTGTTGGTATGCTTTGGGCATCACTAGGCATCACAGATAATTTAACGCTAGAAGGTTTCTACCAATATCAATGGCATGAAACACGTCTTCCAGCGGCTGGTACATACTTCTCGACGAACGATTTCGCGTCAGAAAATGGTTATCAGCAAAATATTCAATTGGGCTTCACGTCTAACCCGGATATTGATTTAGCATTCTTAACTGAAAGCTTAAATAATTTAGATGACATTGTTCGCTCGCAAGGTGTTGATCCTACATCAGCACAAGGCCAAGCAATGATGGCGCAAATGTACTTAGCTTACCCAACCAAAGTGGCGTTAAAAGGCAAAGGTGGTGCAGGTAAAAACGAGCCAGACGATGGTGGCCAGTATGGTTTACGTTTAGGTATGTACTTACCTGAATTAAACGACACTGAAGTGGCGTTATACCACATTAACTATCATAGCCGTCGTCCGGTAATTTCTGGTCAGGTATCAAACTTCACTGATGCGGCAATCGCTGCTGATATCGGTATGTTATTAACAACAGATATCACAGAAGATAATGTAACTAATCTTCAAGCATTCACTAAAGGCCAGTTAGAATACCCTGAAGATATTAAACTGTACGGTCTTAGCTTCAACACATCTGTAGGCGAAACGGCACTTGCTGGTGAATTTGCATTCCGCCAAGATGAGCCTCTGCAAATTGATGACGTAGAGCTGTTATATGCGGGTATGCCTGAGCAATTAGCAGTTGCAGGTATTCGTCCTGACTTTGCTGGTATTTCACAAATGAGCCCAGGCGATGCTACAAGCGTTGTAGGCCCTGGTGAAGTAGCACAAGGATTTATCCTACGTAACACTGCACAATTACAATTTACAGCAACACACTTATTTGGCCCTTCACTTGGAGCTGATAGCTGGGCGGTAGTTGGTGAAATTGGTGGTGTACGCATTAACGATATGCCAGATTACGATGAGCTTCGTTTAAATGTTGCTGGTACTGGTCGAAGCGGTATTATGCAAGGCCCATTAAGTGATGATTATTCAACACTGCACTTAGGTCTTTCTAATGGTCCTGAAACGAACCCGTTCCCAACGGCTTCTGCGTGGGGTTATCGTTTAATTGCGAAAGGTGATTATTATAACTTCTTCAGTGGTGTTAACTTCTCACCACGTTTTGTGTTCTCGCACGATGTGAATGGTATTACACCTGATCCAATGTTCTTATTTGTTGAAGACCGTAAATCGCTCGGTGTTACCATGAACTTCAACTATCAAAATGCGTGGTCGTTCGACTTTAGCTACAACTCATTCTGGGGTGGTGGCGCAACGAATACTTTCTCTGACCGCGATTATGTATCTTTCAATATTAAATATTCAATCTAAGGGTAAATTATGATTATTAGAAAACCTACCCTCATTGCTGCAGCATTTTGTGGCGTTTTCGCAAGCTCAAGTGTACTTGCAAAAATTACCGCTGATGAAGCGGCACGTTTAGGTAAAGATTTAACACCTATTGGCGCAGAAAAAGCTGCGAATAAAGACGGTTCTATCCCAGCTTGGGATGGTGGTATCACAAAACCACCTGCTGGTTATAAACCGGGAATGCATCATCCTGATCCGTTTGCTGATGATAAAATCTTATTTACGATTGATAAATCGAATGTAGCCGAGTACAAAGATTTCTTAAGCCCAGGTCAAATTGAATTATTCAATACCTATCCTGATACGTTTAAGATGAACATCTATCCAACTCGTCGTAGCGCGTCTTATCCTCAGTTTGTATATGATGCAACTAAAAAGTATGCAACGACAGCTGAGTTAGTAGAGGGCGGTAACGGTATTAAAAATACCGCTGTGGGTGTTCCGTTCCCAATCCCTAAAGATGGCTTAGAAGCTATTTGGAACCACTTATTACGTTTCCGTGGTTTATCAATTGAGCGTTCTGGTGGCCAAGCTGCACCGACAGCATCTGGTTCATATAATTATGTAGGTTTTGATGAGCAACTGTTAGTTGAGTATTCATCACCTGAAGCAACGCCTGAAAAGCTACAAGAATCTAATATCTTGTTTAAGTTTAAGCAAAAAGTAACTGAGCCAGCGCGTCTTGCTGGTACTGCGTTACTAGTTCATGAAACAATGGACCAAATCTTAACGCCACGCCAAGCATGGACATACAACTCAGGTCAGCGTCGTGTTCGTCGTGCACCTAATGTTGCCTATGATGCACCGGGAACAGCTGCTGATAGCTTACGTACAACTGATGACTTTGATATGTTCAACGGTTCTCCAAATCGTTACAACTGGACATTAAAAGGTAAGCAAGAGCTATATATTCCTTATAACAGCTATAAGCTTCACAGCGACAAACTAAGCTACGATGATATCCTGCAAGCAGGCCATATCAATCCTGAACATGTTCGTTATGAAAAACACCGTGTTTGGGTTGTTGAAGCGAACCTTAAAGATGGCACGCGTCATATCTATAAAAAACGTGTTTTCTATATTGATGAAGATAGCTGGCAAGTACATGTAACGGATATCTATGATAACCGTGATCAAATGTATCGTGTAGCGATGGCGCATGGTCTTAACTACTATGAAGTACCAACTCATTGGAGTACGTTAGAAGTTTACCATGACCTTAACTCTCGTCGTTATTTAGCAATTGGTTTAGACAACCAAGAAAAAATGTATGATTTCTCACAATCATTCAACGATAACGAGTTTACTTCAAGCGCATTACGCCGCGAAGGTCGTTAATCAAATTAAGGCACCTGACCCCAGGTGCCTTTTGCAATTCGCGTAAGTCATCAGTACACGCAATAGATTTCTCAGTGGCTTTTTTGACTTCTCTTTTTATTTTTTCGAAGGCGATTTATCTTTATGAAGTATTTGCTTTATGCCTGTCTTGCTTATAGTGCTTCATGTTTTGCTCAAGACATGCCTATGCCGCAACAAGCGATTAGCGCTGTTAACGCAAACAAAACTCTTCTCACCGACATTGAACTAGCTGGCCCAAATCTCATTGCAGTTGGTAAACACGGTGTGGTTATCACAAGTACAGACGCTCAAACTTGGCAACAAGCCAGTGTGCCTACTCAAGTGCTGCTAACAGCCGTTGATTTTTATAATAACGATTTAGGCTGGGCATGCGGTCATGATGCAACCATCATTAATACTGTAGATGCAGGAAAAACCTGGCAGTTACAGCAATCTTTACCAAACATGGATAAGCCATGTTTAGATATTTTATTTACTACTGAAAAACATGGCTATGCAGTTGGTGCATACGGAATGTTTTTTGAAACTAGCGATGGTGGCCAAACTTGGCAGAAACGTTTTTTAGATAGTTTGTTATTTGAAGAAGACCGTGAATACCTAAATGATTTAAAAGACAGTGACCCAGAAGGCTATGAAATTGAAACTGCTTCAATACTGCCGCATTTTAATCGCATCGTTAAAACCGATAAGAGTCTATTTCTAGCCGGTGAAATGGGTTTAATGGCACAAAGTTTCGACAATGGTCAAACCTGGCAGCGTCTTGAAGAGATCTATATGGGCTCTTTCTTTACGTTTGCGTCAACTGCGGATCAAGGTGGTGAAGACCTAGTTGCAGGCCTTCGAGGCAACATTTTCACTCGCCAAGCTGGCAGTGATCAATGGCAACAAATACCACACGACAATTATGCAACCGTGAATAGCGCGATTAAATACAACAACCAGTGGTTATTATTTGCCAACAGCGGGGTGATTTTCCAAATTGAGGATGGCCAATTATCAGAACAACAAATGGCCGATGGTAAATCGTTACTTGATGGTGTTGTGTTTCAAGACAAATTAGTTATGGCTTCAGAAAATGGCATTAAAGTGAAGGAGTTGAATCCGTAATGCGTGGTTTTTTAGATATTTTAGAAAGAGCGGTGTTTCGTCATCGCTTATTCGCAATTATTTCCTTTGCTTTGATCACTTGTTTCTTATTATTCAAAGCAACACAAATTCAATTAGACGCGTCGTTTAATAAAAATATTCCGCTTAATCATGACTACATGAAAGTTTACACCAAACATGAAAAACAGTTTGGCGGAGCTAACAGCATTTTGATTTCTGTCTGTGATGCAGATGGTGATATTTTTAATGAGGAATTTTTCACCCAACTTAAAGCAGTTCATGATCAGCTCTACTTTATTCCGGGTGTAAATCGTCCGTTAGTTAATTCAATCTTCGCACCGAGTGCGCGTTTTGTTGAAGTGGTTGAAGATGGTTTTGCTGGCGGTCCAATTATTCCAGCAAACTTTACCGCTGATAAACGTGGTCTTGCGGTTGTAAAAGAAAACATCGAAAAAGCAAAAGTCGTTGGCCGTATGATTGCCAGTGACTACTCATGTGCGATGGTGACAGCCCAGCTACTCGAAACTGATCCACAAACGCAAGAAAAACTAGATACTTTAGCCTTTGCTGAAAAGTTAGAAACACAAGTTCGTGAACCGCTAAGTACTGACAAGGTCAGTATTCATATTATCGGTTTTGCAAAAATGGCAGGGGATGTCGCAGAGGGTGCTAAGGGCGTACTGCTATTCTTTGCTATTGCCATTGCTTTCACATTTGTGATGGTTTGGCTGTTCTGCCACTCTTTAAAACTGACAATTTTACCAATTGCCTGTTCAATCATTGCTGTTGTTTGGCAGTTAGGCTTGCTTTCAAGCTTAGGCTTTGGTTTAGACCCTATGTCTATTTTAGTGCCGTTTTTAGTGTTTGCAATTGGTGTAAGCCATGGCGTGCAAATGATTAATGACATCGGTAAAAAAGTGTCTACGGGTAGTTCAACTCGGGTTTGTTGTCAGGCAAGCTTTAGAGCACTTCTGATCCCAGGTGGTATTGCACTGCTATCAGACACAATTGGTTTTTTAACCTTACTCACCATTGATATTGGTATTATTCGTGAACTTGCTATCACAGCGAGTTTAGGTGTAGCGGTAATTATTTTCACCAACTTAATTTTATTACCTGTATGGGCATCGTACATGCGCTTTGAAGGCTCTGTGCATATTCAAGCAGGTACTCACACAGACAAACCAAATCTACTAGACAAGTTACGCGAGCTATTAGTAAAAGCGACTGATCGTAAAACAGCTGGTTTTATTATCGTCTTTACGGCTGTGTTATTTGCAGTGGGTTACTGGCAAGCTGACAAAATGCGTATTGGTGACTTACATGCTGGTGCGCCATCTTTGCACCAAGATGCCCGCTATAACCAAGACACCTTTTTGATTTCTGATAAATACACTATTTCATCAGATATCCTAAAAGTGATTGTAGAAGCGTATCCTGCAGCGTGTACTGAGCATGATGTTATGGAGCGTATTAGTCGTTTCCAATGGCAGATGGAAAACGTTGCAGGGGTACAATCGGCTGTGAGCTTAAGCTCAGTTGCGCAATCTGTGAACGCCGGCTTCAACGAAGGTAACTTAAAATGGCAAAGCCTGCCGCGCAATACGGCAAGTTTAGTTCAAGCTACTTCACGGGTTGAAACAAGCTCAGGTTTACTCGATGGTAACTGCTCTGTAATGCCTGTGATTATTTTCTTAAATGACCACAAAGCAGAAACGATTGACCATGTGGTAGCTAAAGTTAAAGAGTTTGCTAAGGCTGAAGAAACCGATGAATTAAAGTTTAAGCTAGCGTCAGGCCCTGTCGGTGTAATGGCTGCAACGAACGAATCGGTATCGGCTGCACAGCTACCTATGATGCTTTACGTTTACGGCGCCGTAATCCTGCTATGCTTAATTAGCTTTAGAAGTGTTAAGGCAACGGTAGCGGTTGTATTACCTCTGTACATCGTATCAACCTTAGCGCAAGCGTTGATGGTACAACTTGAAATTGGTTTAACAGTGTCGACATTACCAGTTATCGCTTTAGGTGTTGGTATTGGTGTCGATTACGGGATTTACATACTTTCATCAATGATGGGGCAGCTAAAACAAGGTGTGGCACTGGAAGTGGCTTATCGTAATGCGTTAGCAGAGCGTGGTAGTGCAGTGCTGTTCACAGGTATTACCTTAGCCATTGGTGTTAGCACATGGATTTTCTCTGATCTGAAGTTCCAAGTGGATATGGGTATTCTTCTGACCTTCATGTTTTTGGTTAACATGTTGGGTGCAGTACTACTTTTACCTGCAATTGGTAGCTTTCTCTGGACTGACCAGAAAAAATAATGTGAATAATTGTGCTCCAATATGGCCAGTAATGGCCATTTATATCTATATTTTGTGAATAGATGACCAAATAGCTGAAAAGCTTAAAATGATTTCATCGAAAAGGCTGTTTATTAGCTGTAAAAGAGTTAGAATTTACCTGACTCCACGCTAATAAATGGCTGTACAAATATTCTACTAATCGATAAGTAGTATAGATTAAGGAACATACAATGACACGAAATGAAGGGCAAGCCTCGGTTATCTTAGATAATGTCTGTAAGCTGATCCAGAAAAAAGTTCACGCTGATAATGTGTTACTCGTTGAGAAATTCGCCAAAGCCTTGTACAGCAATATGTCTAAAGAGGATTTGGCTCATCGCAACGATAGTGACTTATATGGCGCTGCACTAAGCCTATGGAACTCGCTAGAAAAAAATAATTCTGATGACGCGGTTGTCCGTGTTTTCAATCCTGAAGTAGCAAAAGATGGCTGGCAGTCATCGCACACTATTGTTGAAATCATCGCGAAAGACATGCCTTTCCTCGTTGATTCTGTGCGTATGGCCATGACCCGCGCAAACATCGCTTCTCACTTATTACTTCACTCTCCGCTGAAAATCCAACGTGATAAAAATGCTAAAATCACGGGTATTTCAAGCTTAAAAGCAGAGCAAGAATCAACGTCGACAAAAACTGTGTTCTTTATCGAAATTGATCGTCAAACAGATGCAAAAGTAATTGAGTCTTTCAAAAAAGAACTTGAGTCTGTGTTAGTTGACGTATCTATCGCTGTAGAAGATTGGCAGCCAATTCGTGAAAAGCTAATTGCGGTAACGAAAGACTTACCTAAACGCCACCATAATAATAACGAAAGCGAAGTTGCAGAAACGGTAGAGTTTTTAGACTGGTTAGCTAAAGATAACTTTACGCTAATGGGTTACCGTGAGTATGAACTTTCGCCAGTGCAAGGTGATTACCAGTTAAAAGGTAAAAAGGGCACTAGCCTTGGTCTAATGAAAAACACAGACGAAGAGCATAGCCGCTTACTTTCTGAGTTACCTGAAGTAGCGCGCCAAGAAGCGCGTAGCAGCAACTTATTAATTTTAACGAAAACAAATTCAGTGTCTCGTGTACATCGACCTGCATACATCGACTACGTGGGTATTAAGCGTTTTGATGATGAGGGCAACGTAATTGGTGAAGACCGTTTCCTTGGTTTATTCTCATCAAGCTTTTACAACAACAGCGCCGCTGATGTACCTGTACTGAAAAGTAAGATTAACCGCATTATGGAAATGTGTGACTTTGCTAAAGGCACCCATGCATACAAAGCGGTATTAAATATTTTAGAAACGTATCCACGTGATGAGCTTGTGCAAGCACGTGAAGCTGAACTACTTGAAGTTGCCATGGGTGTATTACAAGTACAAGAGCGTGATATGTGCCGTATTTTTGTGCGTAAAGACGCATATGGCCGTTTCTTCTCTTGCATGGTATATGTTCCGCGTGAGCGCTATAACACGGCACTACGTCGTGAAACGCAACGTATCTTAGCCAATGCATTTAATTCTGACGATAAAGTCGAATTTACTACTTTCTTCTCTGAGTCAACATTAGCCCGTACACATTACACGGTGCGTGTGACTGACAATAATATTGAATATAACGTGAAAGACATCGAAAACAACCTAATTGAAGCTGCCCGTACTTGGGAAGATAGACTCCAATCTGCACTACTTGAAAGCGCAGGTGAAGCACGCGGTAAAGAACTAAACCGTAAATATGCACAAGCGTTTGCAAGTGCGTATAAAGATCAGGTTTTACCAAGTGCAGCGGTTGTTGATATTGAAAAGCTAGAACTTCTAAACGACGAGAACAAACTAGAAATGTTGTTCTACCGCCCACAAGAAGAAGCAAACACAAATGTTGTTCGTTTAAGCTTATTCCATAAAGATGTGCCAATCCACTTATCTGACGTAATGCCGATGTTAGAAAACTTTGGTTTACGTGTAGTAGGTGAAACGCCTTACTCTGTGAAAACGACTGACGGTAAAGTTAATTGGATCATGGATTTCACCATGCTAATTGACAACAAGGGCATTGCTGACTTTGATAAAGTCTCAGCGCGTTTCCGTGCAGCGTTAACGAACGTGTGGAATAACCGTTTAGAAAATGATGGTTTCAACCGTTTAGTATTAATGGGTGGCTTAACAGGTCGTGAAGCGTCTATTCTTCGTGCCTACGCTAAATACATGCGTCAAATTGGTGTAACTTTCTCGCAAACTTACATCGAAAGCACATTTGCAAATTACCCACACATTGCATCGCAAATCGTTAACTTATTCACTAAAAAGTTCTCAGTTAAGAACCCAGGTAGTGAAAAGACACTTGAGAAGCTAGTAGCACAAGTTAACCTTGAACTAGAAAACGTAGCAAACCTAGATGATGACCGTATCATCCGTTTATACGTTGATATGATCAATGCAACACTTAGAACGAACTTCTTCCAAAAAGAAGCGGACGGCCAATTTAAGTCATACGTATCGTTCAAAGTTCAGCCTTCTATGATCCCTGAAATGCCATTACCACTGCCTGCGTTTGAGATCTTTGTATACTCGCCGCGCGTTGAAGGCGTGCATTTACGTGGTGGTAAAGTTGCTCGTGGTGGTTTACGTTGGTCTGATCGTCGTGAAGACTTCCGTACTGAAGTACTGGGTCTTGTTAAAGCACAACAAGTTAAAAACACGGTTATCGTACCGGTAGGTTCGAAAGGTGGTTTCGTATGTAAACAGCTACCGACAGACCGTGAAGCATTCTTCAAAGAAGGCCAAGAGTGTTACAAGATTTTCATCCGTGGTTTATTAGATATCACAGATAACATTGAACGTGGTGAGATTGTTCCACCAGTTGATGTTGTTCGTCATGATGAAGATGACCCGTATTTAGTTGTTGCTGCCGATAAGGGTACTGCGACTTTCTCTGATATCGCTAACGGCATTGCAAATGAATATAACTTCTGGCTAGGTGATGCATTCGCATCAGGTGGCTCAGTAGGTTACGACCACAAGAAAATGGGTATCACTGCAAAAGGTGCCTGGGAATCTGTTAAGCGTCATTTCCGTGAAATGGATATTGACTGTCAAACAACAGATTTCACTGTGGTGGCAATCGGCGACATGGCAGGTGACGTATTTGGTAATGGTATGCTGCTTTCTAAGCACATTCGCTTACAAGTAGCGTTTAACCACATGCACATCTTTGTTGATCCAAACCCAGATGCAGCGACATCTTACCCAGAACGTGAGCGTTTATTTAATCTACCGCGTTCTTCTTGGGAAGATTACAACAAAGACCTTATTTCACAAGGTGGTGGTATTTTCTCTCGTGCGGCTAAATCAATTAGCTTAAGCCCAGAAATGAAGAAAATGCTTGGCACTAAGAAAGCGAGCATGACACCTAACGAGTTAATCAAAGCAGCTCTAATGATGGAGTTTGATTTACTTTGGAATGGTGGTATCGGTACTTACATCAAGAACTCTAAAGAGACTGATGCTGATGTGGGTGACCGCGCAAATGATGCACTTCGTATTAACGGTTCTGAGCTTGGTGCGAAGATCTTAGGTGAGGGCGGTAACTTAGGTGCGACTCAATTAGGTCGTATCGAATTTGCGGCTAAAGGCGGTCGTGTTAACACTGACTTCATCGATAACGTAGGTGGTGTTGCGTGTTCAGATAACGAAGTAAACATCAAAATCTTACTTAATGGCCTAGTTGCTGAAGGTGACTTAACACGTAAACAGCGTGATGAGTTACTTTATTCAATGACTGATGAAGTGTCTGAGTTAGTATTAAAAGACTGTTATCGTCAAACGCATACCTTATCGATTACTCAATCAAAAGGTACGTCAACGCTTAAAGAAAAAGTACGTTTCATCCATGCCCTTGAAAAAGATGGCAAGCTTAACCGTGCAATCGAGTTCATCCCAACGGATGAAGAACTTGCAGAGCGCGCAGCAGCGGGTAAAGATTTAACTCGTCCAGAGCTTTCTGTACTTGTTTCTTACGCGAAGATGGTATTAAAAGAGTCTCTAGTGGTTGATGAAATCACTGAAAACCCTTACTACCGTCAGTTATTAGTTAAGTCGTTCCCAGTGCCACTTCGTGAGAAGTTTAACGATGCAATGGATAACCACCCACTTCGTAAAGAGATTATCGCAACGAAACTTGCAAACAACATCGTTAACGATATGGGTCTTAACTTTATGGTTCGTATGCACGAAGAAACAGGTGCTAACGAAGCTGAAATCGCACTTTGCTACTCAATTGCAAAAGAAGTGTTCCAGATGCCAGAAACATGGTCATCAATTGTTGCACTTGATAATAAGATCCCAGCAGCTGTACAAACAGAAATGCTATATCAATTACGTCGTACGGTTCGTCGTGCAACACGTTGGTTCTTACGTCATCGCAATAAAGCACAAACGATTGAGCAAGCAATTGAATTCTTTGCACCAACATTTGCTGATTTAAGTGAAAACTTAAACAGCTACATGGTTGAAAAAGAAAGCGAGCGCCTAGTTAAAGCGGCAGATAAGCTAATTGACAGCAATGTACCAAAAGCACTTGCAACACGTATTGTGTCACTATCAAGCTTATTCTCTGTAATGGACTTAGCTGAAATCGCTAACAATTCAGAGCGTAGCATTGATATGGTTTCTAACACTTACTTCAAGCTAGGTGCGCGTATGGGCTTACATTGGTTCCTTGACCAAATCACCAACCAACCAGTTGCGAACCACTGGCAAGCACTTGCTCGTGCTTCTTACCGTGAAGAGCTGGATTGGCAACAACGTACATTATCAGCTGTGGTACTTAATAGCTTTGCTGCAGACAGCAAAGACATTGATGCACAAATTGATGAGTGGATGGATAACCAAGATCTATTATTACAACGTTGGAAGCAGATGCTATCTGAGTTCAAAACATCGCAAAGCCATGATTTTGCGAAGTTCTCAGTGGCACTTCGTGAACTAATGTTGTTAAGCCACAACTGTGACACTTCCAAATAAGTGAAAAGTCGTTAAAATACATACCCCAGCTCGCTGGGGTATTTTTTTGCCCTTAATTTGCAATGGTCCGTTTATAAACGGCTACCTTGTTTATTTTTACCTAAGGAACAAACCATGTTTTATGATCTAGCTCGCCGTTTTATGTTTACCCGTGATGCGGAGTGGGCTCATGAATTTGCACTTAATAATTTACGCCGATTTGCTCATACGCCATTGAGTGCTGCGTGGTCTCAATCTGTCCCTAATAAACCCGTTAACTTTTTAGGTTTAGAGTTTAAAAATCCAGTAGGTTTAGCGGCAGGCTTAGATAAAAATGCCGAGTGTATTGATGCATTTTCGCAAATGGGTTTTGGTTTTGTTGAAGTAGGTACTGTTACACCACGTCCTCAAGCGGGTAATGACAAGCCGCGTATTTTCCGCTTACCTGAATCAAATGCGATTATTAACCGCATGGGCTTTAACAATAAGGGCGTTGATAACCTAGTTAACAATGTTAAAGCAGCGAAATACGACGGTATTCTAGGTATTAATATTGGTAAAAATAAAGATACACCAAACGAGCAGGGTAAAGATGATTACATTCACTGTATGCGTAAAGTATTTGAGCATGCATCGTATATCACAGTAAATATTTCTTCACCGAATACCCCAGGTCTTCGTGATTTACAATACGGCGAAGCGCTTGATGACTTATTGCAAAGCTTAAAGAATGAACAACTTGATCTAGTTGCTAAACATAACAAGCAAGTGCCTATGCTAGTTAAGATCGCCCCTGATCTTGATGAAGTACAAATCGGCCAAGTTAGTGAGTCATTGATCAACAATAAGATCGATGGTGTTATTGCTACAAACACCACACTTGAGCGTGCAATGGTACAAGGTCAACAATACGCAAATGAAGCGGGTGGTTTATCAGGCCAGCCTGTGCGTCAGCGTTCAACCCACGTGGTTAGTGAACTTAAGCGTTTAACCGAAGGTAAACTACCTATCATTGGTGTGGGTGGTATTGACGATGCTGATTCGGCAAAAGAGAAATTTGCAGCAGGTGCAGACCTTGTACAAGTTTACACTGGTTTCATTTATAAAGGCCCAGAATTGGTAAAAACGATCCTTAACAGCTTATAAGGATCAGTTATCTAAGCAATTGATCATTAATAAAATGTTCTAAGAAATCATTTTATTAATGGTCTGCTTTAGTTATAATTTGTGATTATGCGCACAGTATTTATTCGTTAGGGAGGAGACATGTTACAAGCATCTAAGCAATGGAAATGGCTTGCTTGTGCAAAAAATAATCGTCTTTTGGTTGACCTAGACCAAGATATGCAACTGTGCACGCCTTACAAACTTCGCCAACTCACCGATGCTGTTTTACAAGAGCCTAACTTTAGCCTTGAAGACGCTGCATTTTATCAGCAAGTTTATCAATACCTCGAAACTTTCTCACTATGGAACCCTGCAGAGCTTTGCCAAATCGCGCTAAATGCTACTGCGGTCAAATTTCATTTAAAGCCAGTACTTGCAAAAAGTTGGTTCTTTCATGAGTATCATGGTAGCCAACCAAGTGTCGAAGCTGTAGTGAAATTGTGCTCACAGGCACAAGAAGGTGAGTTTTTGATTGTTGATCACTCAAGCGAAGCCTCAGTGTGTATTAACCTAAGCCAACACTTTCAACTAGACGAAAACCTTTCTCTTGAACAGTTTGAGGCTATTAAGGTTTTAAATAACCGTATCCACCCTGTTTATATTCAACAAAAACAGTTTAAATCTGCCTAGGGCGTGTTGACCTTTGTGAATTAAAATTTGTTCACTCTAGGGGCGATTTAATCGCGGCGCGAGATTTGTAACCTAGTGGGCTAAGTAAAAATCGAGCAACAAAGAGTTAATCGCCCCTAGGAAGAACCCGAAGGGCAGCGCGTGTTTGGCATTTATGCTGCGTTATCGCCTATTTATGGGAAACAATCACACTACATAGGCTCTGCCTTGCCAAAATACCAAACACACTGCTGCAAAATTAATCAAAAAAAGTCAACACGCCCTACTATCCCTGCAAATGTTGGCGTTTTTGTTCGCCAAGCTATGCTATAATCCTGCGCAATTAGCATTTAAGGGTTTTTACTTTGCAATTTATCGCACTTACTTCTATCGGAATAGAAAATTTACTTGTTGATGAGCTTACAGCACTTGGTGCCGAAGTCTCAAAACAAACCGTGGGCTCTGTACGTTTTGAAGCAGATAGCTTATTAGCACAAAAGATTTGTTTATCGAGCCGTTTTGCGACTCGTATCATGATGCTTATAGAAGAAAAAGAAGGCGTAAAAGACAAAGACAGCCTTTATCAATTTGCGCGCTTGCAGCCTTGGCAGGAATGGTTTGGACCTAAACAAACCTTTGCTGTTGATTTTAGTGGTACTAATAACGACTTAAAAAATACGCAATTTTCAGGTCTTGTTGTAAAAGATGCGATTGTTGATTACTTCGCGGATTTATTCGAGCAACGTCCTGATGTTGATAAATACAATGCCAATGTCCGTGTTGTAGCAAGATTGAACCGTCAAGGTGTTGCGCTTTATATCGATTATTCTGGCCCGCGTTTATCTGAGCGTGGTTATCGTCAAGATCAAGGTAAAGCGCCGATTAAAGAGCATTTAGCTGCAGCCCTTGTGAAACGAAGTGGTTGGCTTGAAAACGTACAACAACCCTTATTCGATCCATGTTGTGGCTCTGGTACCATCTTAATTGAAGCTGCAAGCATGGCACGCAATGAAGCGCCGGGCTTATTCCGTGAAGGTTTTGCCTTTGAGCGCTTGCCTAGTTTCCGAATTCAAAAATACAAAGAATTAAAAGCAGAACTAACTGCACAAATTACAGATCCTAAACTTTGGCTTATTGGCCATGATATTGACGCCAGTGTGATTTCAAAAGCGCAAGAAAACGCAGAGCGTGCTGACCTTGGTAATGTGATTAAGTTTAAACAAAGTGATGCCACTAAGTTAACCTCAGTTGCGAAACTACCTGGTGTGGTGATTTCAAACTTACCTTATGGTGAACGTTTAGGCTCAATGGCTGAGCTGGTTAACTTACACCGTAGCTTAGGTGTTGGCTTCAAAAAGCACTTTAATCATTGGAAACTTGCTTTACTTGGCACTGACGAAAGCTTATTTAAGTTATTAAAGTTAGTTAAGTTAAAACGCTATAAGTTTAAAAATGGCCCTTTAGATGTTGTATTAAATTTATACCAACTTGACGATAAACAAGTAGAACTTAGCAAAGAAGATAAGCCGGCTCTTAATTTTGAAGGTTCAACCGCCTTTGCAAACCGTTTAAAGAAAAATAAGCAAAATTTAAAGAACTGGTTAAAGCAAAATGAAGTAAGCTGCTACCGTGTTTATGATGCGGATATTCCAGAATATAACGTAGCTGTTGATGTATACGATGATTCAGCGGTTATTTTTGAATATGCTGCACCGAAAGAAATCGATGACAATACGGCTCAAAAACGTTTGCAAGATGTGATCAGCTTGACCGCTGAGCAATTAAAGATAGCACCAGAAAATATTGCAGTTAAAGTGCGTAAAAAGCAAAAAGGTGAAGAGCAATATACCAAGGTAGCAAAACAAAATCGTACTCAAGTAGTTGAAGAGTTTGGCGCTAAATTCAAAGTAAACTTATTTGATTATTTAGATACTGGTTTGTTCTTAGATCACCGATTAGCTCGTCGTTATATCCAACAAAACGCACAAGGCAAACGTTTCTTAAACTTGTTTGCTTATACAGGCAGCGCATCTGTGCATGCTGCTGTGGGTGGTGCTAAAGCCATTACCACCGTTGATATGTCAAAAACCTACTTAAAGTGGGCGCAAGAAAACTTTGCTCTGAATGATATCAGTAATACCCGTTATCGTTTTGAGCAAGCAGACTGCTTGAAGTGGCTTGAGTATGCACAAGGCCAATATGATTTAATTTTCTTAGATCCACCGACGTTCTCAAACTCAAAACGTATGAAAGATGCGTTTGATGTACAACGCGACCATATCAAACTACTTACCTGGGTTAAGAAAATTTTAAGCCCTAACGGTACGCTTATATTCTCAAATAATAAGCGTGGCTTTAGCATGGATGAAGTAGGGCTAATGGGTCTGGGTTTAAAAGCAGAAAACATTTCTGACAAGACTTTATCACCAGATTTTAAACGTAATAAGCAAATTCATAATAGCTGGCTTATTACCCATGGCTAACTTTACCCTGTACCACACTGATGGCTGTCATCTGTGTGAAATGGCCGATGAATTATTAATTGCTGCAAACGCTTCGTTTGTAGCAAAAGATATTATGGACAGTGAACAGCTGATTGAACTTTACCAAACCAGTATTCCGGTTGTGGAATCTCATCAAGGCAAGAAATTATTTTGGCCTTTTGATGCTGAGCAATTAGCGCAATTTATTGCTGATAATAAAGAATAAGAGTAGTAATCACGATGGATTTAATCAGAATAGCCAAAGCTCAACTCGCTTATGGTACGCATCCGCTACTAGATGATGCCGATGCCGTTATTGAGTCAGGTGAGCGCGTTTGTATCGTTGGTCGAAACGGTGCAGGTAAATCAACACTATTAAAAGTGCTTGATGGCCAAGTGACATTGGATGATGGTGAAATCAACCAATTAGGCGGTATTCGCATTTCACGTTTAGAGCAAGATCCACCAAAAGGGGCGGCAGGCTCAGTATTTGATTATGTCGCGCAGGGCATGCCTGACATTGCTAACTTACTGATAGAATATCACCAAGTTAGTAATCAAATGCAAACAGACTATAACGATAAATTGCTTAACAAATTAGAGCGTTTATCTAATCAATTAGAAACCGTTGATGGCTGGCGTTTTGATACCCGTATTCAGCTCGTTTTATCTCGCTTAGAGCTAGACCCAGAAGCCAAGCTTGAATCATTATCGGGTGGTTGGCTACGTAAAGTTGCTCTTGCACGAGCCTTGGTTAGTGAACCCGATTTACTGCTACTTGATGAGCCTACCAACCACTTAGATATGAGTAGTGTTATTTGGCTTGAGCAATTTTTAAAAGAGTTTAAAGGCGGTATAGTTTTTATTTCTCACGACCGTGCATTCATTCGAGCAGTTGCAACCCGTATTCTTGATTTAGACCGTGGTAAGCTGGTTTCATACCCTGGCGATTACGCGACGTACCTTGAACAAAAAGCGCATGATCTAAAAGTAGAAGAAACACAAAACGCATTATTTGATAAGCGCTTAGCAGAAGAAGAAGCGTGGATCCGCCAAGGTATTAAAGCACGTAGAACGCGTAATGAAGGCCGTGTACGTGCTTTAAAAGAGTTACGTAAAGAGCGTAAGCAGCGTGTTGATCAGGTAGGTAAAACCGATTTCAATATTGAAACAGCAGATCGTTCAGGTAAATTAGTATTCGAAGCGAAAAACATCTGTCATGCATTTAAAGATAAAGTCATCGCAAAAGACTTTTCAACCCTTGTTATGCGTGGCGATCGTGTTGGCCTTGTTGGGCCAAATGGTATTGGTAAAACAACACTGCTTAAAATTTTATTTGGTGACCTAACAGCAGATAGCGGCAGTGTTAAGCAAGGTGTTAACTTAGAGTTTGCTTATTTTGATCAGTATCGTCAAAAGCTTGATGAAGAAGCTACAGTACAAGATAACGTAGCTGAAGGTAAGCAAGAAGTTATGATGGGCGGGCGCTCACGTCATGTGCTTGGTTACTTGCAAGACTTCTTATTTCCACCGGCAAGAGCGCGTACGCCAGTAAAAGCGCTTTCAGGTGGTGAGAAAAACCGCTTATTATTAGCAAAGTTATTTTTAAAGCCATCTAACATTATTGTTCTCGATGAGCCTACCAATGACCTCGATATTGAAACTTTAGAGCTTTTAGAAGAGATCATTAACCAATATCAGGGCACTGTACTGATTGTAAGCCATGACCGTGAATTTATTGATAATACTTGTAATTCTGTATGGGCATTTGAAGGTAACGGCAAGATCACCGATATTGTCGGAGGCTATAGCGACTATGAAGCGTATGCCGCTCATTTAGCTGAGCAAGAAAAACAACAACAGCAACAAATTAAGCAAGAAAAGCCGGCCGTTGTTAGCCAAGATAAAACACCAAAGAAAAGTAATAAACTCTCTTACAAATTAAAACTTGAATTAGAAGAATTACCCAGTAAAGTGGAACAACTTGAAAAAGCGTTAGACGCTCAGCAAGTTGTGGTTAATGACCCTGACTTTTTTAAGCAAGATGCTGCAATTACAACAGAAGCATTGAACCATTTAGCCGAGTTAGAGTCTGAGCTTGAAGTCGCTTTTGAGCGCTGGGAAGAACTCGAAGATTTAAAGAATCAGTAGTAAGGATTAAAATGAAATACAAATTACTCGCTGCCAGTATTTTAGCCACCCTAAGTACCTCAGCGATGAGCGCAACCTATAAATTAGAAGAATTAGGTGGAATTGATGGCGCTAAATTTAACTACGTAACAGATGTTAGTGAAAACGGTCACATCATAGGCTTAGCAAATGGCCTTTACAAATTACCCGTTGATGTCACTTATATCGATTTTACAGATTCGTCGATAAAAGATGCTTATGATACAGCTAAAAAGCAGTATGAACTCATTGATAAAGAAATTACATTCACGCTTGATGATATTGAGAATAACGATGCGGTAAATACAAATGCAGATGCACATGCATTTATGGTAAGTTTTTTAACAGGTCGTTCAACTGACTCTGAATATCAAAAATTATCAAGTGCAATTGCAACGCTTTACACATCTGAAGGTGCTTCAGAGCAAGTTTTATTTGATGAACAGTCTCTTGATTTTGACGGCTTAACACGCTCGACTTCTAACTTACTAAATGCTGTAACAGATGACGGTGTTATGGTGGGTTGGGGCAGTGCACCTTACGAAAAAACATCGTTCACTCAAACAGATGAAGACGAAGAAGAAACCCACTTTTTAAGAGACTTCATTAGCCGTGCAATTGTTATCAGCGAAGACGGTGTGAAAGTTGAACTTGCACCAGAGTTTGATGATTACGGCGGTATTAGCTCAGCAAATGACATTATCAAAACTGCAAATGGCTATGAAGTTGTAGGTACTGTTTCAACGGATATTGCGGTTGATCCACTGGATGATATTACTGATAACTGTGATGGCGAAGATGAACCAGTTTCAGACTGTGTTGAAGCGTACAACCGTACTTATACTAAAGGTATTTTCGATAAACGTGCTGTGAAGTGGACGCTGGATAGCAATCTCAATGTTACTAATACTGAAATATTTGGTATTAACGCAACTCCTGAAGATGATGAAGATTTTGCGTTTCGTAGTAATGCAATTGCGATCAATGAAAATGGTTTGATTGCTGGCACATCAGATGTTCGATACAAAGATGTACTTTATAGTATGCCTGTAATATTCGAAAATGGTGAAGTTAATGACTTTATTGACTTCGAAGATGACTGGAGAACAGGTCAAGCTTTAGCTGTAAATAATAACGATGTTGTTGTTGGTTATGCTGCAAAAAGAATTGATGGTACAACGCGTACAAAATTTTTCTACTACGATAAAAATAGCGATAGCGTTGTTTTCCCAACGGATTACTTTTCAAGCTCAAGTTCATTAGCTAACGATATCAATGACAATGGTATTATTGTTGGTGAGGGCGAAACAGATATTTACAATACTTCTACCCGTCGTCGTGAAGGTTTCATGTACACCATTGGTGAAGATTCAGTTGTTAACTTAAACGATTTATTACCTTGTTATGAAGAAGATGGTGAGACTCGCTTTAAATACACGGTTGCTGAAGCGAAATCAATTAACAACAATAATGAAATCTTCGGTGTTGCGACTAAAACTGTTGAAAAGACAGATTCATTCGGTAACGTTGTAGTCGATGTTAATGGCAATATCGAATATGAAAGTGTCGCAGTGGCTGTTAAGTTAACACCAATTGATGGCTCTGTTGAAGAATGTCCTGCAGAAGAGATTGAACAATACGAGCGTCAATCAGCTAGCTTCCCTTGGTATGCATTATTGCTATTACCATTTGCAGCAGCACGTCGTGTATTTCGTAAGAAGTAATAATACCAACCCGCAATAATACTTAATTAAGCGGATTGGTATATTAGAGAGCTTTATGCAAAGCAAATAGCTTTCTTGCAAGAAATAAAAAACCCAGCTTTAAGCTGGGTTTTTTGTCTATACTGAAATCAGTTATTTTTTATGGCGGTGTATCCATGCTTTACGGACTGAGCGTTTCCAAAGCATGTCGGTACCAAAATAACCAATGATTGCCGCAGCTGTTGCACAAATAAATGAACCTACTAAAAATGCAGGGCCAATTGTTGTAAGGCTATCTATAAACCATTGCCAGCTTGGTTCAAATTGGAAGTGCTGCTGTGGTTGAGCAAGGGCAATGGTGCCTACAATATATGAACAATAGAAAATAGGAGGCATGGTCAGTGGGTTAGTGATCCACACTGTTGCAACAGAAATCGGTAAATTTACTCGAAATGGAATAGCCAGGGCGGCTGCAAGAACCATTTGAAAAGGAACAGGGATGAACGCAAAAAATAAACCAACAGCAAATGCACCGCGTGCTGAGCGTCTATTTAAGTGCCATAAATTGGCATCATGCAATAAACGACCAAAAATTCTTAAATACTTGTGTTCTTTTACCTTGTTATGATCAGGTAAAAAGCGTTGGATCGTTTTCTTAGCCATTTAAAGCAACCATTTACATCTATTTGGTTATGCAGCGGCTTTGTCATAGGCTGTTTTTTCACCCTATATACATTTGGCACTGCGGCGTTTTATATAATGAGTTTTGCTGTATTGCTAGCAGGTGCCTATTTTAAGCCTTTTTTAACTCTATTGTCAGGGTTTATTTGCGCTATTTTAGTAGTGATTTTTCATTACTTCATTTTTTACTCAATCTCTGACTGTCAAATCAATTATCAACAAAGCCGATTAGTTCGATTTGAGGTAGTTGAAACATACAGTGAACAAAGCCCTTATTACATTAAAGCAAGTCTGAAAAATATTGAATATTGCTCTACAGGCATTCGACCTGCTCCTAATGCAATGCTAAGCATTACTTCAGATCAACCTGTTACTCGTGGAGATGAATTAAGCGCAGAACTCAAACTTAAACCTTACAGATCGGTAAAAAATTTCTATAGTTTTGATAGAGAACGGCAAGCATTACTTGAGCGAGTATTTTATAAAGGCCGAAGCGTAGGGGAGATAAGCAATTTAAATCATCATCGATATAACTCGCTTCGAGTGAGTTACCGCACATATATTGAAAAAGTGACGGCAAGCACCCAATTACAATGGCTTTATTATGCGCTTTTAACCGGTGACAAAAGTAAAATAAGCTATGAAGATAGAAAACACTTACGTGAATTAGGTTTGTCTCATCTACTAGCTATTTCAGGTCTTCATATCGGACTTATCTTTGCAGTCGGCTTTTATAGTAGTAAGTGGCTGTTAAGAATGAGTCATTTACGCGTAAGCCAATCAATTCAATTAAATAAGTTATTTGTTTTTGTAGGGTTCAGTTGCTCGTTCGTCTATGTCTACTTAAGTGATTTTATAGTTTCCGCAAGCCGAGCGCTGCTGATGTTAGGCTGTTACCTTGTTATTTATAACCTAGGGAAAAACCCAGTGCGTTGGCGTTCAATTTTGTACGCCTTGAGTGTTGTGTTGTTTATAGACCCATTTGCACTTTTGAACCCTGGGCTCTATTTCAGTTTTTTGGCCGTTACGATCATCTTTCTACTGACTAAAAACACAGTTAATTTGTCACTTGGTTTTTTAAAGCGATTTGCACAGCTACTGCAAGTTCAGTGCGCTTTATTTGTCGGTCTACTGCCTCTATCCTTATATTACTTCTCAGGCACTAGTTTCATAGGTTTATTGATTAACCTTATTGCTGTGCCCTTGGTTGGTGTGCTGTTATTGCCTTTCTTAATTTTTTATAGTTTGGTTTCTAGCCTACTGGATGTTTCTGGTTTGTTATCACTCGTCGACAGTGCGCTGTATTATGGCTATCAATTACTACTCTCTATCCCTAATGGCTGGCGTTGGTTCTCGCTCAATGAGTTTAGTTTTTCATTATTGATCATAAGTTACATAACACTTCTGCTGTTGTACTTTAGTCCAAATAAATATGTGTGCTTAATTCCTGTTTGTGTATATGTCGTTGATAGTGAATTACAGCCAGAAGCTAAGTTTCAGTTAGATGTGTTTGATGTAGGGCATGGCTTAATGGTGATGGTAAGCCACAAAAACAAAGCGATAATTTATGATTTAGGGCCACAGTACTTTGGCCGTTATGATTATGTACGCCGTGTATTACTCAACAACATCATTAAACAACAGTTATCTGTTATCGCAACAATAATAAGCCACTTAGATAACGACCATTCTGGCGGTTTAACAAGTTGGCAAATGGCAGGGTTTCAAGACACTCTAGCTATCTTTCATCCTCAGGGGCTGGGAAATAAGTGCAAAACAACAACACTCAAGCTTGATGAGCTTAATATCAGAAGTTTTACAGCAAAGGTAGAAAATGCGAGTCGTAATGATCAGTCGTGTTTATTAAAAGTAACGGGTTTTAATTACTCTGTGTTACTGACTGGGGATATATCCTCAGCGGCAGAAACTAAGCTTGTTGAAGCGGGGAAGGATTTACGAGCGACTATTTTAATAAGCCCCCATCATGGTAGTAACACCTCTTCAAGTCATGAATTTATAGGTGCAGTAAACCCTGAAGTAGTTATCCATTCATCTGCTTATCAAGGGCAATGGCGCTTTCCTCATCCTGAGGTTGTAAATCGTTATAACCAACACCATATACAGCAGTTATCGACGGCAGAATATGGCCATATACGCATAAAATTTTACGAAGATAAATATCGCTTAGAATTTGCGCGAGAGCAGGAAAGTTATTGGTTCGAACAAGATTGACGTTTTGTTTTTACCCCCTAAAGGCTACAATAGTCGAAGTCTATGAATAAGAGAGTATTATGGATCAAACTACATCCCAAATCTATAAGCGATTAATCAGTTATGTGGGTGATTATAAGTTAATCGCGTTTTTCGCCATTGTAGGCATGATTGGCTATTCAGCCATGGATGCATTGTTTATAAATTTAATGAAGCCCTTCATTGATGAAGGTTTAAATGATCGTAACACTGATGTTTTAACTTATGCACCATTTGTTGTAATTGCATTGGTATTAGGTCGTGGCATGTTTAACTATATGTCGTCGTACTGTTTAAGTTATGTAGGCTCTCAAGTTGTAAGAACGTTGCGCCAACAATTATTCGAACATATTTTACATCTGCCGGTGTCTTTTCATGATAAAAATTCAAATGGCGATTTAATCTCTAAAATCACCTTTGATACTGAGCAGGTTCAACAAGCCATTACTAAAGCCCTGTTAATTGTTGTAAGGGAAGGGGCGTTTGTTGTTTTTTTACTTTTCAATATGTTTTATACAAGTTGGAAGTTATCGCTGATTTTCTTGGTTATTATTCCGCTGGTGGCAGTGATTGTTGCCTTTGTATCGAAACGTTTTCGTATGATTTCGAAAAAAATCCAATCTGCTATGGGCCAAGTAACTCGCAGTTCAGAGCAAATGCTATCTGGTCACAAGGTGATTCATGGCTTTGGTGGTCAACAGCAAGAGATATCGCAATTCTCGGCTATTAATAATCATAATCGTCAGCAGCGCATTAAAATGGATGCAACTAAAGCGTTAAGCGTTTCTGTTATCCAAATTTTGGCAGCAAGCGCGATGGCCGTGATTTTATGGGTTGTGTCTATGCCGTCGATGATTGATACCATCAGTTCGGGTGACTTCGTATTACTTATTTCATCAATGATGATGTTATTACGCCCACTGAAGCAACTTTCTAACGTTAATAGCGATTTACAACGTGGTATTTCTGCAGCGCAAAGTATCTTTTTAGTACTTGATGAAGAAGTAGAAAAAGACACTGGCACATACAGCGTTGACAAAGTAACTGGGAAAATTGAAGTGAACAATGTGACCTTTAAATACCCAACGAAAGATGAGCCTGTATTAGAGAATTTATCTCTTTCGATTAATGCAGGCGAAAGCATCGCATTGGTTGGCCGTTCTGGCTCAGGTAAATCGACCATCTCAAATTTATTACCGCGTTATTATGAGCTTGAAGGTGACAGTGAAATTTTGCTTGATGGCGTCAACATCGCTGATTACAAACTGACAGATTTACGTAAGCAATTTGCACTGGTATCTCAGCAAGTGGTTTTATTTAACGACACTATTACGAATAACATTTGCTATGGCCTTGACCGCGAATTAACAAACGAGGAGTTAATGGCGGTTGCCAAGCAAGCCCATGTTTGGGAGTTTGTTAAAGACTTACCAGAAGGTTTAGATACCATGGTGGGTGAAAACGGCGTTATGTTGTCAGGCGGCCAGCGTCAGCGAATAGCCATTGCGCGTGCAATATTAAAAGATGCCCCTATTTTGATTCTTGATGAGGCGACATCTGCACTTGACACTGAATCTGAAAAACTGATCCAGCAAGCACTTGATAGCTTAATGAAAGAAAAAACATCGATTGTGATAGCACACCGTTTATCAACAATAGAAAACAGTGATTGCATTTATGTCATCGACCATGGTCAAGTTATCGAAAAAGGCACGCATGGCGAGCTTCTTGAAAAAGACGGTACCTATAGTGCGTTATGTAAGATGCAATTTGGTGAGCAGTAGTGAGTGTTATTGAAAAAAGCTGGTATAAAAAGCCAGGCTTACTCAGCGTTCTGCTGTTACCTTTCAGTGTGCTTTTTTGGCTAATCTCAACGCTTCGTGCTTTGTTATATAAGCTTAATATACTAAAAGCATTTAAAGCGCATCTTCCTGTCATTGTTGTTGGTAACATTAGTGTGGGTGGAAACGGCAAAACGCCATTTGTTATTTGGCTTGCTGAGTACTTACAGCAGCAAGGTTTAAAAGTGGCTGTGATCAGTCGTGGCTATGGTGGTCAGTCTGATTCGTATCCTTTGTTAGTGACTGAACAAACGAGTACAGCGCAAGCTGGTGACGAACCAGTACTTATTAAACGCCGCCTAGATTGTGTTGTAATGGTTGGCCCTGACCGACAAGCGAGTATAAAAAAATTAGAACAACATGATATCGATGTCATTATTTCTGATGATGGCATGCAGCATTATAAAATGGCGCGTGATATCGAATGTTGTATCGTTGATAGTGAACGCCAATTTGGTAACGGTTTATTAATGCCTGCAGGTCCACTTCGTGAAACCAAAGCGCGCTTAAAATCGGTTGATTTAGTCATAGAAAATGGTGGCAACGCTCAAAGCCGCTATGATTTAACATCAAGCCCATTTCGTACCGTAAGTAATTCAGAACTTGTCAATTCAGTTCAAGATAAAGGCCATGCGGTCAGTGCTATTGGTAACCCCAAACGCTTTGAAATAAGTCTTGAGCAGCAAGGCATTAACTTACTATCAACTCATCATTTTCGTGATCATTATGCCTACCAAGCAAATGACTTTAGCGATTTTGCAGATGACGCTGTATTTATGACAGAAAAAGATGCAGTTAAATGCTTTAGTTTTGCTAAACCAAATTGGTATTATTTACCTGTTGATGCAAAGCCAACAGCAGCAGTTATCGAAAAACTTAATTTATTATTAAAACAAAAAGGGATCCTCAATGGCCTTTGATACAAAATTACTTGAAATTATCGCTTGCCCAGTGTGTAAAGGTAAACTACGTCTTGATAAAGAAAATCAAGAGCTTATCAGTACTGCTGCGAAACTAGCGTACCCAATCAAAGACGATATCCCGGTGCTTTTAGAAAATGAAGCCCGTGAATTAAGCCAAGAAGAGGTTGATAAGTGGAATTCGTAGTCGTTATCCCAGCTCGCTACGCATCGACGCGTTTACCAGGTAAACCACTTGCTGATATTTGTGGTAAACCAATGATCCAACATGTTTATGAAAAAGCGGTTGCATCAGGTGCATCACAAGTTTATGTAGCGACTGATCATCAAACAGTGTTTGATGCAGTAAAGAAGTTTACTGATAATGTATTGATGACACGAGAAGATCACCAATCAGGCACAGAACGTTTAGCTGAAGTTGTTGAACAGTTAAAACTTGAAAGTGACACTATTGTTGTCAACGTGCAAGGTGATGAGCCTTTATTGGCAAGCGAAAATGTATCTCAAGTTGCCATGCTACTTGCTGATTCTGATGCGCCAATGGCGACTTTGAGCACCAGCATTGATGAGATTGATGATATATTTAATCCCAACTGTGTAAAAGTCATTAACGATGCAGACAACAATGCACTGTATTTTTCGCGTTCGCCAATCCCTTATCACCGTGATGCGATGATGAATGATGACCGAGATAAGCTAGATCTTGCTGATTTTGCACGCCATATTGGTATTTATGCTTATCGTGCTGGCTTTATTAAGGACTACATCGAATTACCAGAATCTCGATTAGAGCTTTTAGAGTCTTTAGAGCAGCTTCGCGTACTTTATCATGGTCACAAAATTAAAATCGCAAAAGCTCTGTGTGCACCGCAAGCAGGCGTAGATACCCCTGAAGACTTAGCGCGCGTTATTGCAGTGCTTGGCAACTAAAAATGCATGATGTAAACAATGTTCATCTTCATGCCAGTGAAGATGACTTCTTTGTTTTTTATAAACCAGCAGGTGTGAGCTTTCATAGTGAACAATGTGCTGGTTTTGTCGTACTTGCTGAAGAGCTTGTTAATGAGAAGCTCTATCCGGTTCATAGGCTAGATAAAGTAACATCAGGTTTAATTATATTAGCCCGTAACAAAGAAGCAGCAGCCGAATTCACTTCGCTATTTTCTGATCATAAAATAAATAAGTTTTATCTAGCCGTAAGTGATGCTAAGCCTAAGAAAAAGCAAGGTTGGATAAAAGGGGATATGCAGAAAAGTCGTCGTGGTGCATTTAAGCTGTTAAAGAGCCAAACGAATCCTGCTATCACACGCTTTTACTCAAAAAGTATTCGACCAGGGCTTCGTGCATACTTGTTAAAGCCATTCTCTGGTAAGACACATCAGCTTAGAGTCGCGATGAAAAGCTTAGGCGCTCCAATTCTAGGTGATAGTACCTATGCTGGTAGTAAAGACGAGCGCACAAACTTGCATGCCTATGCACTACAATTTAGCTATAAAGAGCAGCTTAAAGAGTATCGATGTGATTACACTTTGGGTACTCATCTTAATAAAGTTTTTAACTCAGACGAATTCAAAGAGTGGACAGCTCCTTGGACGTTGGATTGGTAAATGAAAGAAACAACACAAGACATCCGTTTTGGTGGCATTAAACGTTTATATGGCCATCAACAATTTGATTGGTTACAACAAGCACATTTTTGTGTCATTGGTATTGGTGGCGTAGGGAGTTGGGCTGCTGAAGCATTGGCCCGAACGGGTGTAGGACAACTAACCCTCATTGATTTAGATGATATTTGTGCAACCAATGTTAATCGTCAAATTCATGCTTTAACTGGCACCGTAGGCGAAGCAAAAGTAGAAGCGATGAAAACACGTTGTGAGCTTATAAATCCAGATATCAAAATTAATGTTATTGACGATTTCATTACGCTAGATAACATTCGTGAGCATATTCAAGGTTTTGACTATGTGATTGATTGTATTGATGCTGTAAAAGAAAAAGCTGCGCTTATTGCTCACTGTAAACGCATAAAACTACCGGTTATTACCACCGGAGGCGCAGGCGGGCAAACCGACCCTAGTCAAATCTGTTTTGGTGACGTTGCAAAGACAACCCATGATCCATTGCTTGCAAAAGTACGTTATATTTTGCGAAAGCAGTACAACTTTAGTAGCAATCCAAAGCGAAAATTTAACGTCGATTGTGTTTATTCTACAGAGCAGCTTGTATATCCAACCTCTGAAGGTGAGGTTTGCCAAGCAAAACAAGGTGCAGATGGTTCAATGAATATGGACTGTAATAATGGTTTTGGCTCTGCAACCATGGTGACAGGCAGCTTTGGCTTTTTTGTTGCAGCCAAAGCGATTAGAAAATACCTCGATAAAAAACAGCGTAGTTTGTAAAACTTATTGTTTTTGTTCAGCCATGGTTTGAATTTTATCAACCATGGCTTTAATACCATTACCACGAGAAGGGCTCAAATGTCTAATTAGACCGAGTCGTTCAAATTCATCATAGGCATTAATTTGCGCTGCTTGCTCCGGTGTTAGACCATTGTATAAGGCTAAAATTAAAGCTAATAGTCCTTTAACGATGCGAGTATCTGAATCGCCCGCTAATACCAGGCTGTTTTCTGTATGATCAAAGTCGATATACAGCCATACTTTACTTTCACAGCCTTTAACAAGGGCATCATCTACTTTGAGTACTTCAGGCATAACAGGTAATTGCTTACCTAAGAGCATTATTTGGCGATATTTTTGCTGCCAGCCTGCAGCTGTTTCAATGTTTTTACTAACGGCTTCAAACGCTGAATTCATTACTTATCCAAAATTAATCTAATAACTCAATACTACTTTTAACAGCACTGATAAAGGCATCGACATCAGCTTTAGTGTTATATAACGCAAAACTTGCTCGTACAGTTCCTGGTATACCTAAATGGCTCATTATAGGTTGCGTACAATGATGGCCACTACGCACGGCAACGCCAAATCCATCAAGTAGGGTGGCTAAATCAAACGGATGTTCATCGCGATAATTAAAACTAATGTTACCGATGTTATCTGTTTGGTTTGAATAGATATTAATACCATCAATAGCTGATAATTGTTTTATCGCATAGTCAAAAACTGTATGCTCATGTTGACGCATTTGCTGAAAATCTAACGATATTAAATAATTTATTGCCTCACTAAAGGCAATGACACCTGCAATATTGGGTGTTCCTGCTTCAAATTTACCCGGCGCATCACGAAAAGTGCTGTGTGTTAGGTTCACTGTTTCGATCATTTCGCCACCGGTTTGATATACATCGAGCGAATTTAACAGCTCAAATCGGCCATATAGGCCTCCTAAACCTGTCGGCCCGAGCATTTTATGGGCAGAAAACACGTAAAAATCACAGGAAATTTCTTGTAAATTAGGGCGTAAATGCATCGCTGCCTGCGCACCATCAATAACAGAAATAGCATTAATGGCTTTACATGCGCTAATGATTGGCGCTAAATCAGTGATATTCCCAAGGGTATTTGATGCATGGGTAATAGCGACTATTTTAGGCTTTTGTTGCTTGATAAATTCACTACAGTGCACGCTATTAATAGTTAAATCATTTTCTATCGGCAAAATAATGACTTCTGCACCGGTACGCTGAGCTAGCTGTTGCCAAGGGACGATGTTAGCGTGGTGTTCAATAGCAGATAGGGCAATTTTATCGCCAGGATTAAGCCTCGAAGCCAGACCATTTGCGATTAAATTAATCGATTCGGTTGCCCCTTTGGTCCACACTATCTCATTATTTTTTACAGAAAAATAATCTGCAAGTAGCGTTCGTGTATGCTCATATTGGCGTGTCGCGTTTTCACTGAGTGTATGGCGGCCGCGGTGCACATTGGCGTTCTCGTGGCTATAAAAACGGCTAAGAGCATTAATAACTGCCTGTGGCTTTTGCGAGGTCGCTGCTGAGTCTAAATACACCAAAGGCTGCTCATTGACTGTTTCATTCAGTATGGGAAAGTCAGCACGTATTTTTGTGATATCGAACATGAAAGGCCTTAAGCTACAAGAATGCGACGATTTTAATTACTTTGCACAAATAGACAAGTGCAGGGCAACAAAAAAGGCCGCATAGCGGCCTTTTTTAAACGCAAATTCGTATTAACGCTTGTCTGTTGGTACGTAATCGCGTGAAGTTTCACCAGTGTATAACTGACGAGGACGGCTGATCTTGTGACCAGGTTGAGAAAGCATCTCATCCCAGTGAGAGATCCAACCAACAGTACGTGACATTGCAAAGATTACAGTGAACATGCTTGTTGGAATACCGATTGCTTTTAAGATGATACCTGAGTAGAAATCTACGTTAGGGTAAAGTTTCTTCTCAACGAAGTATGGGTCTTCAAGTGCAATTTGCTCAAGCTTCATAGCGATATCAAGAAGTGGATCTTGAATGTTTAGCTCAGCAAGTACTTCGTGACATGTTTGACGCATTACTGTCGCACGTGGGTCGAAGTTTTTGTATACACGGTGACCAAAGCCCATAAGACGGAAAGGATCAGACTTATCTTTTGCTTTAGCAACGTACTCGTCGATACGGTCAACAGAGCCGATTTCTTCTAACATGTTAAGACATGCTTCGTTAGCACCACCGTGCGCAGGGCCCCATAGAGATGCGATACCAGCCGCGATACACGCGTAAGGGTTAGCACCTGAAGAACCAGCTAGACGAACAGTTGACGTTGATGCGTTTTGCTCGTGGTCAGCGTGAAGCATGAAGATTTTGTCCATTGCTTTAGCAAGAACAGGGCTTACTTTGTATTCTTCAGCTGGTACTGAGAACATCATGTGTAAGAAGTTTTCAGCGAAGCTTAAGTCGTTACGTGGGTAAACAAACGGTTGACCTACATTGTATTTGTAAGCCATCGCAGCGATAGTTGGTAATTTAGCAACTAGCTTGATTGCGCTTGTTTTACGTTGTGTTGCGTCAGTGATGTCTAAATCTTCGTGATAGAAAGAAGAAAGAGCACCTACAACACCACACAGCATTGCCATTGGGTGAGCGTCAAAGCGGAAACCTTGGAAGAAGTTTGCGATTTTAGTATCAAGCATTGTGTTGTGCGTGATTTCTTGAGCAAACGCTTCGTATTGTTCTTTAGTCGGTAATTCGCCGTTTAATAGTAAGTAGCAAAGCTCGATGTAGTTTGATTCATCAGCTAATTGCTCGATTGGGTAACCACGGTGTAATAAAACACCTTTGCCGCCATCGATGTAAGTGATTGAAGATTCACAAGAACCGGTCGACATGAAACCTGGGTCGTAAGTGAAGTGACCGTGTGAACCTAACGTACGTACGTCGATTACGTCTTGGCCAGCAGTGCCTTGGTAAATTGGAAGTTCGATTGGATCAAGACCATCAATATGGACCGTGGCTTTCTTATCCGCCATCTATTTATCTCCTATTAAGATAACAACTCTGATTGTTATGTTCTGAATCTGTTTAAGCACATTCTTTTCATTTTAACGTGAAAGAGGGGTATAAAGTCAATTTTTATAAACATTATGCACAAATGGATAATAAATATTCTGCCAGGATTAAATATTATACTATTGGCTAATTCGCAAACGTCTCTTACTAAACAAGAATTGTAAAAAGACCTTTGGCTATATATACTATCCAAGGTTTTATACCGTATTGTCTGTAGGTAAACTTTATTTTTACATTTGAGTTTTGCATAAGTGTGAACTTTTTGTGTATCAACACGGTTTACTTAGATAGTTCCATCGAAATTCATTTTGATGGGTTTTAGAAAAACAAGTAGATGAGCTCCTTAGTGGGCAAGATGGGCAAGTAACTGTGAAAAAGCAAAGACCTGTAAATCTAGATCTAACAACTATATCTATGCCGGCAACGGCTAAAGCATCAATTTTTCACCGCGTCACCGGTGTTGCATTATTTTTTGCTTTAACGTTTGTCATTTGGGCTTGGTCTGAGTCTCTTTCTTCTGCAGAAGGTTTTGAATTCGTCAAGGGTCTGTTCAGCGGATTCATTGCCAAATTCATAGCATGGGGCACCATTTCTGTATTGGCGTATCACTTAATCGGTGGTATCCGTCATATCATTATGGACATGGGTCACTGGGAAGAACTTGAATCAGGTAACTTCAGCGCTAAAGTTGCATTAGCTTTAGGTGTTGTAGCTGCAATTCTAGCAGGAGTGTGGATATGGTTTTAAATCAAGCAACTCTTAAACGTGATGGTGTACAAGATTTCGTATCACTACGTGCAACAGCATTAATAATCAGCGCTTACGCGATTTTTATTATCGGCTATTTTTTATGTACGCCAGAAGTCACTTTCGAAGCCTGGCAAGGCCTATTCTCTAACCTAGCAATGAAAGGGTTCACCTTAATTACCCTAGTTTGCATTATGGTTCACACCCGTATCGGCCTTTGGCAAGTTCTTACTGACTATGTTAAATGCGCTAAATTACGTGCTGTTTTAGGCTTTGTATTAAACCTTATGGCTGTTGCTTACGTAGCAATTGGTCTAATCGTTTTATGGGGTGTTTAAGTGAATTATTCTGTTCGTGAATTTGACGCTGTAGTGATTGGTGCAGGTGGTGCGGGTATGCGCGCAGCACTAGCTATCACTGAATCAGGCAAAACCTGTGCACTTATCTCAAAAGTTTTCCCTACACGTTCTCACACTGTGTCTGCACAGGGTGGTATTACGGTTGCTCTGGGTAACTCACATGAAGATAACTGGGAATGGCACATGTACGATACTGTTAAAGGTTCCGATTTCATCGGTGACCAAGACGCTATCGAATATATGTGTAAAACAGGCCCAGAAGCTATTACTGAATTAGAAAACATGGGTTTACCATTTTCTCGTTTTGAAAATGGCCGTGTTTACCAACGTCCTTTCGGCGGTCAGTCGAAAAATTTTGGTGGTGAACAGGCTGCACGTACTGCAGCAGCAGCTGACCGTACTGGTCACGCGCTATTACACTGTTTATACCAACAGAACGTTAAAAACAAAACTAACGTATTCTCTGAGTGGTACGCACTAGATTTAGTTAAAAACAGCGACGGTCACGTTGTTGGTTGTACAGCAATCGACATCGAGTCTGGCGAAGTTGTTTACTTCAAATCAAAAGCTGTTGTTTTAGCAACAGGTGGTGCAGGCCGTATCTACGCATCGACAACGAATGCACACATCAATACTGGTGACGGTGTTGGTATGGCTACACGTGCTGGTGTTGCAATGCAAGATATGGAAATGTGGCAGTTCCACCCAACAGGTATCGCCGGTGCCGGTGTACTTGTAACTGAAGGTTGTCGTGGTGAAGGTGGTTACCTTCTAAATAAAGACGGCGAACGCTTCATGGAACGTTACGCACCAAATGCAAAAGACTTAGCGTCTCGTGACGTTGTTGCTCGTTCAATGATGACTGAGATCCGTGAAGGTCGTGGTTGTGATGGTCCTTACGGCCCACACATCAAGCTTAAGCTTGACCACTTAGGTGAAGAAACACTTAACTTACGTCTTCCAGGCGTATGTGACCTTGCGAAAACATTCGCACACGTTGATCCAGCTAAAGAACCAATTCCAGTTATCCCAACATGTCACTACATGATGGGTGGTGTTCCAACTAACGTAAATGGTCAAGCATTACAAATTGATGCAAACGGCCAAGAGAAAGTAGTTGAAGGTTTATTCGCTGTTGGTGAGATTGCATGTGTATCTGTACACGGTGCTAACCGCCTAGGTGGTAACTCACTACTTGACTTAGTTGTATTCGGCCGCGCAGCTGGTAATTTCTTAGGTAAGTACCTTAACGGTGTTGAAGCAGGTAAAGATGCGTCTGATTCAGACCTTGAAGCATCACTTGCACGCTTTAACCGTTGGGAAAACTCTAAAGCTGGCCAAGGTGAAGACCCAGTACAAATCAAGAAAGACCTACAAATGTGTATGCAACTTAACTTCTCGGTATTCCGTGAAGGTGATGCAATGGCAACAGGTCTTAAAGAGCTTAAAGAAATTCGTGAACGTCTTCAGTACGCTCGTCTTGACGACAAGTCGACTGAGTTCAACACTGCACGTATCGAATGTCTAGAGCTTGATAACTTGATGGAAACAGCATACTCAACAGCAGTAGCTGCAAACTTCCGTACAGAAAGCCGTGGTGCACACTCTCGTTTTGACTTCCCAGATCGTGATGACGATAACTGGCTATGTCACTCTATCTATAACCCAGTTACAGATGAAATGACAAAACGTGAAGTAAACTACGCGCCGAAACTGCGTGAAGCTTTCCCACCTAAAGCACGTACATACTAGGAGCGAGACGATGGCACAAGTACAATTTTCGGTTTATCGTTACAATCCAGATGTTGATAATGCACCACGTATGCAGGACTTCTCGCTAGAAACGCAAGAAGGCCAAGATATGATGGTATTGGATGCGCTTATGCAATTAAAAGAGCAAGATCCAACATTATCATTCCGTCGTTCATGCCGTGAAGGTGTGTGTGGTTCAGACGGTATCAACATGAATGGTAAAAACGGTTTAGCGTGTATTACTCCTTTATCAACGCTACTTAAAGGTGGCAAAGGTAAAATCGTAATTCGTCCTTTACCAGGTTTACCTGTGGTACGTGACCTTGTTATTGACATGAGTCAGTTCTACACTCAATACGAAAAAGTTAAGCCTTACCTAATCAACGACACGCCTGCGGCGGGTGAGCGTCTTCAGTCAATCGAAGAACGTGATAAGTTAGATGGCTTATATGAGTGTATCTTATGTGCATGTTGTTCAACATCGTGTCCTTCGTTCTGGTGGAATCCAGACAAGTTCATCGGTCCTGCGGGTCTTCTTCATGCGTATCGTTTCTTGGCTGATAGCCGCGATACAGCTACTGAAGAGCGTCTTGCTGACCTTGACGATGCGTTCAGCGTGTTCCGTTGTCACAGTATCATGAACTGTGTTAGCGTGTGTCCAAAAGGTCTTAACCCGACCAAAGCAATTGGACAAATCAAATCAATGCTTTTAAACCGCGCTGTTTAAAGCTTGAATATGTAAGGTGGTTAAGTGATTAACCACCTTGTTTTTACAACAATTAATTTCTGCGCTAAAGAAAAGGGCTTATAAATGCACGAAGGTGTGATGAAGGCATGGCTAGAATCTTCTCACTTAAACGGCGGTAACGTTGCTTACGTAGAAGAGCTTTATGAAGCGTACTTAGATGATGCGACTTCTGTGCCAGAAGAATGGCGAGAAGTGTTCGAACAATTACCAAAAGTTGATGGTGTGGATGTTGACGTTAAACATTCAGAAGTTCGTTCACAATTTGCACAGCTTGCTAAAAACAAGCATAGAGAAGTAGTGGTAGCAGAGGGTGGCTCTGGCGATCCTAAACAGGTCAAGGTGCTACAACTTATTAATGCTTTCCGTTTCCGTGGTCACCAAAATGCCAACCTAGATCCATTAGGTATTTGGCAACGCGAACGTGTTCGTGATCTAGAATTAGAGTACCACGATTTATCTGAAGCTGATTTTGACCGTGAATTCAATGTGGGTTCGTTTGCTGTCGGTCGCGAAACCATGCCATTAGGTGAGCTATATCAAGCACTCAAAACGACTTATTGTGGGTCGGTAGGTGCTGAGTATATGCACATCACTTCAACTGAAGAAAAACGTTGGTTACAACAACGTTTAGAATCAGTGCAATCACGTCCAACGTTCTCTAAAGAAGAAAAGCTACGTATCCTTAAAGGATTAACAGCTGCAGATGGCCTTGAAAAATATTTAGGGGCTAAGTTCCCTGGTGCAAAACGTTTCTCACTTGAAGGTGGTGACGCATTAGTACCAATGCTTAAAGAACTAATTCATCGTGCAGGTGAAAGCGGACAAAAAGAAGCTGTTATTGGTATGGCTCACCGCGGTCGCTTGAACGTACTAGTGAACGTCTTAGGTAAAAACCCATCAGAATTATTCGATGAGTTCGCTGGTAAACACAAAGACACATTAGGCTCAGGTGATGTTAAATATCACATGGGTTATTCATCTGACTTTGCAACTAACGGTGGCAACGTGCACATGGCACTTGCATTTAACCCGTCTCACTTAGAAATCGTTAACCCAGTGGTTATGGGTTCGGTACGTGCTCGTTTAGACCGTCTAGGTGATAAGTCAGGTATTAAAGCATTACCAATTACTATTCACGGTGACTCTGCAATCGCAGGTCAAGGTGTTGTACAAGAAACATTTAACTTATCGCAAACTAACGCATTTAGTTGTGGTGGTAGTATCCGTATCGTTGTAAATAACCAAGTTGGTTTCACAACGTCTAAACAGTCTGATGTACGTTCTACACCATACTGTACTGATATTGCGAAAATGGTTCAGGCACCAATTTTCCACGTTAACTCTGACGATCCTGAAGCGGTTGCATTTGTTACTCAAATCGCACTTGATTTCAGAAACCAGTTTAAACGTGATGTAGTGATTGATTTAGTGTGTTATCGCCGTCATGGTCATAACGAAGCGGATGAGCCGAACGCGACTCAACCACTTATGTACCAAAAAATCAAAAAGCATCCAGTACCTCGTCTAATTTACGCAGACCAATTAGTTGCTGAAGGTTCATTCTCAGAAAATGAAGTTAAAGCACTTGCTGATGATTACCGTAACGGTTTAGACAAAGGCAACTGTGTTGTTGAAGAAATTCAACTAGAAACATCACACTCTTCTGATTGGGCTAAGTTTGTTGGTCACGATTGGGATGTTGAGTACGATGCAACAGTATCGGTTGAAAAGTTAAAAGAGCTTGGCGAAAAAGTAGCAAGCTTCCCAGAAAGCCACAAAGCACAGTCGCGCGTTAAGAAAATCTACGACGACCGTAAGCTAATGGCGACAGGTGAAAAACCACTTGATTGGGGTATGGCTGAAACACTTGCTTATGCAACCCTTGTTGATGCAGGTACAGATATCCGTTTAACAGGTCAAGATTCAGGCCGTGGTACATTCTTCCACCGTCATGCTGTTGTTCATAACCAAAAAGATGCATCAACATACTTGCCGCTGCAAAATATCAGCGAAAAGCAAGGTGCATTTGAAGTGTATGACTCAGTTCTGTCTGAAGAAGCAGTACTTGCATTTGAATATGGTTACGCAACAGCTGAACCTACGTCACTTGTAATGTGGGAAGCACAATTTGGTGACTTCGCTAACGGTGCACAAGTTGTTTTTGACCAATTCTTAAGTTCAGGTGAGCAGAAGTGGGGCCGTTTATGTGGTCTTACATGTTTACTTCCACACGGTTATGAAGGTCAAGGTCCTGAGCATAGCTCGGCACGTTTAGAGCGTTTCTTACAGTTGTGTGCTGATCACAACATGCAAGTATGTGTTCCTTCAACACCTGCGCAAGTTTATGCAATGCTTCGTCGTCAATCTGTACGTCCACTTCGTCGTCCATTGATTGTTATGACGCCTAAGTCGCTACTTCGTCACCCGTTGGCAACATCTTCACTTGAAGAGTTATCTGAAGGTGTGTTCCACAATATGATCGATGAAATCGATGATATTGCTGCGGATAAAGTAGAACGCGTTGTATTCTGTAGCGGTAAAGTTTACTACGAACTACTACAAGAGCGTCGTAAGCAAGAATTAAATAACATTGCTATTGTTCGTGTAGAACAATTATATCCATTCCCACACGCTGAGATGGATACAATCATGCAGCGTTACCAACACGTTAAAGATTTTGTTTGGTGTCAAGAAGAGCCACAAAACCAAGGTGCATGGTATTGTTCTCAACACCACTTTGTTGACGCAATCCCTGCCGGTGCTAAATTAACTTACGCAGGTCGTAAAGCATCAGCATCACCAGCGTGTGGTTATATGTCAGTGCATAATAAAGAACAACAAGCGCTAATTGCAGATGCGCTTACTATTGAAAAGAAAGGATAAGCAATGAGCACAGAAATTAAAGTTCCTGTACTTCCTGAGTCGGTTGCTGATGCTACAGTTGCAACTTGGCACGTAAGTGTTGGCGACAAAGTAAGCCGCGACCAAAACTTAGTAGATATCGAAACAGATAAAGTTGTTTTAGAAGTTGTTGCACCAAATGACGGTGTAATCACTGAAATTTCACAAGAAGAAGGTGCAACGGTACTTGGCGAACAAGTAATTGCATTACTTGGTGATGCAGATGCTGCACCAGCAAGTGACGAATCTGCACCAGCTCAATCAGAAGACGCGCCAGCGGCGCAATCAGCACCAGCTCAATCAGAAGACGCGCCAGCGGCGCAATCAGCACCAGCATCAGAAGGTAAAGAAGTGGACATTAAAGTACCTGTACTTCCAGAATCAGTCGCAGACGCGACAATTGCTACTTGGCACGTTCAACCAGGTGAAGCGGTAACTCGCGACCAAAACCTTGTTGACATCGAAACTGATAAAGTTGTTCTTGAAGTTGTTGCTCAAGAAGACGGTATCATGGGTGAGCACATTCACGCTGAAGGCGAAACAGTACTTGGTGAGCAAGTAATTGGTACAGTTAAAGCGGGTGCAGCACCGGCAGCAGCTCCTAAAGCTGAAGCAGCACCAGCAAGCGAATCAAATGACAGCTCTGACGTGTTAACGCCGTCAGTTCGTCGTTTAATCGCTGAGAAAGGCCTTGATGCATCAAAAATCAAAGGTACTGGCAAAAATGGCCGTGTAACTAAAGAAGATGTTGATACATTCTTAAAAGCACCGGCAGCAGCTCCTAAAGCGGAAGCAGCAGCGCCAGCAGCACCTATGGGTGACCGTACGCAAAAACGTGTTCCTATGACTCGTTTACGTAAAACAATCGCTAATCGTCTTCTTGAAGCGAAAAACTCAACTGCAATGTTAACGACTTTCAACGAAGTTAACATGAAGCCAATCATGGACCTTCGTAAGCAGTACCAAGAAGTATTCGAAAAGCGTCACGGTATCCGTTTAGGTTTCATGTCTTTCTACGTGAAAGCAGTTACTGAAGCACTTAAGCGTTTCCCTGAAGTAAATGCGTCTATCGACGGTGATGACATTGTTTATCACAACTACTTCGACATCAGCATCGCGGTTTCTACACCACGTGGTCTTGTTACACCAGTACTTAAAGACTGTGACAAGCTATCAGTTGCTGAAATCGAAAAAGGTATCCGTGAGCTAGCGCTTAAAGGTCGTGACGGTAAATTATCAATTGATGATATGACAGGTGGTAACTTCACTATCACTAACGGTGGTGTATTCGGTTCATTACTATCTACACCAATCATCAACTTACCACAGTCTTCAATTTTAGGTATGCACAAAATCCAAGAGCGTCCTATGGCTGTAAATGGTAAAGTTGAAATCTTACCAATGATGTACTTAGCGTTATCTTATGATCACCGCCAAATCGATGGTAAAGAATCAGTAGGTTTCTTAGTAACAATTAAAGAGTTACTTGAAGATCCGACTCGTTTACTACTAGATGTTTAATCTGGTTGTATGAAAACTAAGCTGTGAACCTCGTTCACAGCTTTTTTTTTGCGCCTTTGGTCTAACTGGGGTTTTCATGTGGAGCCTTGGGATTTATACTAAGTGCGCAATTTGGGATAGCTGTTTATTTTGCATAAATATTCAGCTCTTTTAGTATAAAAAATTGGATAAAGCATCATGAATTTGCATGAGTATCAGGCAAAACAACTTTTTGCCGAATATGGTTTACCAGTTTCTCAAGGTTTCGCTTGCGATACACCTGAAGAAGCTGCAGCAGCTGCTGAGAAAATCGGCGGTGATATGTGGGTTGTTAAAACACAGGTTCACGCAGGTGGCCGTGGTAAAGCTGGCGGTGTTAAGCTAGTTAAAACAACTGACGAAGTTAAAGAGTTCGCTGCGAACTGGTTAGGTAAAAACTTAGTTACTTACCAAACAGACGAAAATGGTCAGCCAGTATCAAAAATTCTTGTTGAAAGCTGCACTGACATCGCTAACGAATTATATCTTGGCGCTGTAGTAGATCGTGCTTCTCGTAAAGTTGTTTTCATGGCATCTACTGAAGGTGGTGTTGAAATCGAGCAAGTTGCAGAAGAAACTCCAGAACTAATTCACAAAGCTGAGATCGATCCACTAGTTGGTCCTCAAGCTTACCAAGCTCGTGAGTTAGGCTTCAAACTAGGTTTAAACCCTACTCAAATGAAACAGTTCGTTAAGATCTTCATGGGTCTTGCTAACATGTTCAACGATTTCGATTTCGCTCTATTAGAAATCAACCCTCTAGTAATCACAGACGAAGGTAACCTTCACTGTCTAGACGGTAAAATCGGTGTAGATGGTAACGCGCTTTACCGTCAACCTAAAATCCGTGAAATGCACGATCCTTCACAAGAAGATGCGCGTGAAGCTCACGCTGCAAGCTTTGAGCTTAACTACGTTGCACTAGACGGTAACGTTGGTTGTATGGTTAACGGTGCAGGCCTAGCAATGGGTACTATGGACATCGTAAACCTACACGGTGGCAAGCCAGCTAACTTCCTAGATGTTGGTGGCGGTGCAACTAAAGAGCGTGTATCTGAAGCATTCAAGATCATCTTATCTGACGACAACGTTAAAGCTGTTTTAGTTAACATCTTTGGTGGTATCGTACGTTGTGACATGATCGCAGAAGGTATCATCGGCGCAGTTAAAGAAGTAGGTGTTAACGTTCCTGTAGTAGTACGTTTAGAAGGTACTAACGCTGAACTTGGTCGTGAAGTACTAGCTAGTTCTGACCTTAACATCATCGCTGCTGAATCACTAACAGACGCAGCTGAAAAAGTTGTTGCTGCTGCGGAGGGCAAATAATGTCTGTATTAATCAATAAAGATACAAAAGTTATCTGTCAAGGTTTCACAGGTGGCCAAGGTACTTTCCACTCTGAGCAAGCGCTTGAGTACGGTACACAAATGGTTGGTGGTGTAAGCCCAGGTAAAGGCGGTCAAACGCACCTTGGTCTTCCAGTATTCAACACAGTACGTGACGCTGTTGAAGCAACTGGCGCAACTGCATCAGTTATCTACGTACCAGCACCTTTCTGTAAAGATGCAATCTTAGAAGCTATCGATGCTGGCATCGAGCTAATCGTTTGTATCACTGAAGGTATCCCAACACTAGACATGGTTGACGTTAAAGTTAAGCTTGATGAAACTGGTGTTCGTATGATCGGTCCTAACTGCCCAGGTGTTATCACTCCGGGTGAAACTAAGATCGGTATCATGCCTGGTCACATCCACAAGCCTGGTAAAGTAGGTATCGTATCACGTTCTGGTACTCTTACTTACGAAGCGGTTAAGCAAACTACTGACGCTGGTTTCGGCCAATCAACATGTGTTGGTATCGGTGGTGACCCAATCCCTGGCACTAACTTCATCGACGTTTTAGAAATGTTCGAAAAAGACGAGCAAACTGAAGCTATCGTTATGATCGGTGAAATCGGTGGTACTGCAGAAGAAGAAGCTGCAGAATACATCAAGCACAACGTGACTAAACCAGTTGTTTCTTACATTGCGGGTGTTACTGCACCTCCAGGTAAGCGTATGGGTCACGCTGGTGCAATCATCGCAGGCGGTAAAGGTACTGCTGATGAGAAATTTGCTGCATTAGAAGCTGCTGGCGTAAAAACTGTACGTTCATTAGCTGATATCGGTAATGCACTTAAAGAGAAAACAGGCTGGTAATCAGTTCTAATCTCTTAAAAAAGGCTCGCTTATGCGGGCCTTTTTTGTATCTATCACTTTTTTGTTCCCTACAAGAAAATTCCAATTATAAATTAAGAATAATAATGCTTTATTTGTGAATATAAATTCTCTACACTTGTGGCTTGTATATCTGTTTTTATTAAAACACTCGACTTTAATAAGGTAAATATTACGTGCGTACCACAGAATTGGTAGATGGATTTCGCCAGTCAACCCCATACGTTAATGCTCACCGCGGTAAAACATTCGTTGTTATGCTTGGCGGAGAGGCGATCGATCAGTCTGGTTGTCGCAGTATCATCAACGATGTCGCGCTATTAACTAGTCTTGGTATTAAGATTGTTTTAGTGTTTGGTGCTCGCCCACAGTTTAACGCAGCGCTTGAACAAGTTGGCATAACTAGTCAGTTTCATAATGAGATACGGGTAACTGATAACGCAACATTTGATGTAATTAAAAAAGTTGCGGGTGCAATGCAGTTCGATATAACCGCGCGTTTATCTACGTCTTTAAGTAGTACACCTATGTCTGGCTCATTTTTAAATGTGGTGAGTGGAAATTTTGTTATTGCTCAGCCTTTAGGTGTTGATGAAGGTGTTGACTATCATCATTCAGGTAGAGTGAGACGTATTGATGTTGCGGGTATTCGCCACCAGTTAGATAACAACGGAATTGTGCTGCTTGGGCCAATAGCGGCGTCTGTTACAGGTGAAAGTTTTAACTTAACTGCTGAAGAAATTGCTACGCAAGTAGCTCTCAAACTACGCGCCGATAAAATGCTTGGCTTTTGTAAAGAAGCCGGTATTTTGGATGAAAATGGTGAGGCGATTGCAGAGCTAATGCCAAATGAAGCTGAGCAGCTACTAGTAAACTATCGCAAGCAACCAGATTCATGTGTAAGCGCAACTGTTTTCTTACAAGCTGCAATTGATGCTTGTCGAGGTGGTGTACATCGTTGCCATCTTGTTAGTTACAAAGAAGATGGTGCACTATTACAAGAGCTGTTCTCTTTAGATGGTATTGGTACACAAATCGCACCGCAAAGCTCTGAGCAATTACGAAGTGCAAGTATTGCTGATATTACCGGTATCATTAACCTTATTAGACCCCTTGAACAGCAAGGCTATTTAGTGCGCCGTTCACGTGAACAGCTAGAAATCGAAATTGAACAATTTACGGTTATTGAGCGTGATGGACTTATCATAGCCTGTGCGGCTTTGTATCCGTTTGCTGATGAACAAGTAGGGGAGTTTGCAAGTTTGGCTGTGCACCCTCAGTACCGAGATGCCGATCGTGGCAGTTATCTACTGAGGTTTATTATTAATAAGGCTAAACGTGCAGGTTATTCACATTTATTTGCCCTCACCACACGCAGCATTCACTGGTTTTTAGAGCAAAGTTTTGAAATAGTGACCGTTGATGAGCTACCTGCGAAGAAAAAAGCGCTTTATAACCATGAACGCCGCTCTAAAGTATTGCGTCTAGATTTAACTAAGCTAGGAAATAAGAGGTGACGCATGCGTCACCTCTTATATACCCAAACCACCTAAAGGTTTGAGTTTCAGCATCTTGAGGAGCTTGGGTATACTCTTAATATTGATAGTTAATGTGTTGATAAAAACGCACGCGTAAATCTTGGCGAGTTGGATTAAATGCCAGCTCGTCAGTAACTTCATTTATCGCACTTTGCACTTGATTCATAAACTTACCATAACCAATGTCATGCTTGTCTTTATCGGCTGCGGCAATCACAAAATGTAGTGAATCTACAAGTTGATTTGCATCCCAATACTGTTGTAATTGCACCTGCTCAGAGCTGCAATCAAAGGTTAGTTTTTGCAGTTCGCTGTTACTTTGTGCGTTATCAATATTGCTATTACGAACAATAGGGCGGGTACCGTTAGCGATGAAAGCGCCGAGTGTTAATCCGCGTTTATCACATGCTCGTTTGAATGCATCAAAGATATATTGATAAAACTGCGTGTAATTCTCTTCATTCAACATATGCTGAAATTGCGTTTTAATGGCGCGAGTTACTGGAATCGAAAACCCAGCGTATGTCATCTCACTGTGTTCATTTGGTAAATGACATTGGCGAGACTGGTAACGTGGATATAAGCTACGTAATTTATAGCCATAGCTCTCTTTGTGACCTTTTGCTTTAGCAAATAAATCATAAGTTAGATGTTGGTGGTCACGAATTTTAAGAGGTGGTTGGCCGCTTAGTAGTTTTTCTTGTAGTGAGTTGATCACTCTTTGCACATTATGATGAAAACTAGCCGCATGAGCGCGAATATCTTCACCGGTCGCTAAGAATAATAAACGAATTTTTTTGCATTTTTGCTCACCATCAGCAAATACATTATGTGCTTCATGGTATTGTGGGTTATAGAAAAACAAAATTTGCTTAGCGGTTTCTAAGCTATATGCCTCATCATGGTAACGAACCACTGGCAGTTTATCGTTGGCGATTAGGTGTACATTATGTAATTCATACTCATCACATAGTGCAAATAACTCCCTTGCAAGACGCTTATAAGCACAGCTCACATTGGTGAACTGGGCAAAAAACTCATCAGTAGGTTTAAATTCAACTAACACATACTGGTTTGCACGTGCTGAGCTTGGAATATAGACTCGATGTTGATTGAGCGAAGCCATCTTTTTTCCTTATTGGTAGTGAAACTGACGGCACTATATCGCTAGTCAATGATCATTTTATTGCGTTAGAACAATTTTTTTACCGATTTTGTCGAGTCTGTGAACTATGTATTCAACAATCGACGTAATATCTTCAATAAACATGATGCAACCACTGTATGTTAGGGTTTGTTTTTGTAATAATGCATTAGTTTTGTCACCATGCAATATTCAGAGGATTATGCTCCTATGGCGGAAATTGAGAATCGCCCAAGTAACTTTATTAGAACGCGTATCGACGAAGATCTAGCAAGCGGTAAGCATGCGACTACGCACACGCGTTTTCCACCAGAACCAAACGGTTTTTTACACATTGGTCATGCAAAGTCTATTTGTTTGAATTTTGGTATCGCCCAAGATTATCAAGGTCTTTGTAACTTACGTTTTGATGATACGAATCCAGAAAAAGAAGACATCAACTACGTAAACTCGATTAAAGAAGATGTGCAGTGGTTAGGTTTCCAGTGGGATGGTGAAATTAAATATTCATCTAACTATTTCGATGCGTTATATGGCTATGCTGTTGAGCTTATCGAAAAAGGCCTAGCATATGTGTGTTTCTTATCGCCAGATCAAGCCCGTGAATACCGTGGTACTTTAAAAGAGCCGGGTAAAAACAGCCCATACCGTGATACGCCAGTTGAAGAAAACCTAGCGTTATTCGAAAAAATGCGTAATGGTGAATTCAAAGAAGGTGAGTGTGTACTGCGTGCTAAAATTGATATGGCAAGCTCATTCATGGTACTGCGTGATCCAATTATTTACCGTGTACGTTTTGCTCATCACCACCAAACAGGTGACAAGTGGTGCATTTACCCAATGTACGACTTCACGCACTGTATTTCAGATGCGCTAGAAGGTATTACACATTCATTATGTACGCTTGAGTTCCAAGATAACCGTCGCTTATACGATTGGGTATTAGATAACATCAGCCTTGAGTGTCATCCTCAACAAATCGAGTTCTCACGATTAAATCTTGAGTACACCATTATGTCTAAGCGTAAATTAAACGACTTAGTGGTAAATGGTCATGTTGAAGGCTGGGACGACCCACGTATGCCAACGATTGCTGGTTTACGTCGTCGTGGTTATACACCTGCATCAGTACGTGAGTTCTGTTCTCGTATCGGTATCACTAAACAAGAGAACATGGTTGAAATGGGCATGCTAGAAGCCTGTATCCGTGAAGACCTAAATGAACATGCACCTCGTGCAATGGCTGTTCTTGATCCTGTGAAGATTGTTATCGAAAACTATGACGCAGATAAAGTAGAGACGTTATCTGTTGCTAATCACCCGAATAAAGAAGAGATGGGTCGCCGTGACGTACCTTTCACTCGTGAGCTTTATATCGAGCGTGAAGACTTCCGTGAGGAAGCAAACAACAAGTTTAAGCGTTTAGTTCTTGATAAAGAAGTACGTTTACGTGGTGCTTATGTAATTAAAGCTGAGCGCGTTGAAAAAGACGAAAACGGCGAAATTACGACTATCTTCTGCTCTTACGATCCTGAAACTCTGGGTAAAAACCCAAGTGATGGCCGTAAAGTTAAAGGTGTAATTCACTGGGTATCAGCAAGTGAATCTATCACAGCTGAAGTTCGTTTATACGACCGTTTATTTAACGTGCCAAACCCAGCGGCAGCAGAAGACTTTAACGCAACACTAAACCCTGAATCACTTGTGGTTCTTGAAAATGCGAAAGTTGAGCCGTCAATTGCAAATGCACAAGCAGAGCAGGGCTTCCAGTTTGAGCGTACAGGTTACTTCTGTCGTGATAGCAAAGCAGAAACATTAGTATTCAATCAAACTGTGGGTCTTCGTGATTCATGGGCGAAGATTGAACAAAAGGGCTGATAGCTAATCTATTTAGTTTCTATGCTTAATAAAAAACCCTTTCACTTTAAAAGTGAAAGGGTTTTTTTATAACTATTAAAAGCGATTAGAAATAACCGCGAATACCCAAGCTGAAATTACGACCAGGTAGTGGTGCTTTTTCTTTAATGAATGAGCTGTGTACGAAACCAAGTTCATCAGTTAAGTTGTCAACATTAATGTAAAGCTGTGTATCAACAGGACCTAAGTCAAGTTGGTAGTTAGCTGATGCATCAAATAGGGTATAGCCGTCAGTTTTTGTCTCGTAAGCAGTAATGTCAGACTGCTCAAAATAATGAGTACCTGTTAGGCTAAACTTCCAATCAGACACTGTGTACTGTAATTCAGAACCCAGTTTATTAGCAGGGATACGAGGTAAGTAACCTTCATCATCTTTTAGCTTAGCCGTTGTTGAATCACCAAACACTTTAACTAGCGCACTTGGCGTCATTTGATAGTGTACATCAAATTCAATACCGTATAATTTCGCATCTTTACTTGTGAATTGGTAAACCGCCATTGCATCTTCATCTGCATCAGCTGCTGATTCTAAGCCATGCTCTTCATCAAAAACTAAACCGGTATTTTGCTGGTAGTAATAGTTTTCAATGTCGTTATAGAAGAAGTTAACTGTGTAACCAAAGTCACCAATAAAACGACGGAAACTTAAATCAAAGTTCGTTGCAGTTTCTTGCTCGATATCTTCTGGCTCAAAATGAATTTCGCCATCTTCAATATGATAACCAAGGCCTAGCTCGTAAGTACCTGTTGAGATATGAATACCGTTTGAAAGTAATTCAGCACTTAGCGGCGCACGTTCTGAACGAGATACACTTAAAGCAACACTTTGGCCTTCTTGATATTGCCAAATTGCACCTGCAGATAAGCTTAGGTTTGTGAAATCTTCACTGTAGTTAATGATTTCAGCTTCTTCTTCGTCATGGTGCTCTTCTTCCTCTTCATGATCGTGATGATGCTCAGCCATGCTTACAGCAGAATCGATTTGATAATCTTCAAGGCGTGCACCTAGCTCAATGGTCACATCACCAAACTGGCGCTCTTCAAGAACGAATAACGCGTTTGTTTTAGTGACACTTGCTGGCGTAAAGGCTTCTTCACCATCTGCATCATAGTCAGACTCAGTGTAGTGATAACCAGCCATACCGTGCCAAAGGCCTAACTTGTGCTCAACGGTTGCCCGAGCTTCGGTTGTTTTGTTTGTAAACACGGTGCCCACTGCACCATCTTCAATTTCAGCGTGTTTGTAGTCTGTGTAGCCAACGCGTAGTGAGATATTTTCAATCCAGTTATCATGAAGTGCATAGCTCATGTAACCTTGCCAGCGGTCTTGCTCTAGCTGTGCAAATACTGATTCTTCGTGCTCTTCTTCACCTTCATGTTCATCATGATCTTCCTCTTCTTCTTCATGATGATGATGCTCATGACCAGGAATACCGTAATCTGTTTCGATGCGGCCGAATGACACACCTAGCGTTAGATGATCGCCCACGTAACTAGTACCAAAGTTAACTGTTTGGCTATCGATAAAGGTGTTTTCTACGCTGTTAGCTGTTTCGTGTTCTTCATGCTCTTCACCTTCATGTTCCTCGTGCTCTTCATGTTCTTCAGGGAGCTCAAAGTTTGGCGTGTCATAATCGTGACCTTTGCGCTTTGTACCATCAAAATGGAAGTTGAAACCATCATTACCGGTTTCAAGTTTTGCAGCATAGGTGTTGGTATTTGATACTGTATCGTGTGTGTATTGTGCAGCACCGGTTAAAGACTCGATGTTATCGGTAGGAATACGGTTATCAACAACGTTCACCACACCACCGATAGCGCCAGAGCCATAAAGTAGGGTAGCAGGGCCGCGAAGTACTTCGATTTGCTCTGCTGCTAGGCTATCATTTGATGTTGCGTGGTCAGGGCCAATACGTGATGCATCACTGCTATCAAGGCCATTTTGGGTGATCTTTACACGCGGACCATCTAAACCACGAATAATTGGACTTGATGAAACTGGGCCAAAGTAGCTTGCATTAACGCCTGGTAAACCTTTTAGTGTTTCGCCTAATGTCGGTTTTGCTTTATCTTTTAACTCATCACCGGCTAAAACATTCACTGGCGAAATCATTTCAAGACTATTTTTATGAAGTGCTGATGCATAAACAACAACAGTTTCAACTGATGTTGGTGTAAGCGTAACCACAACATTTTGGTCTTCGCCATTAATAGCAACACGCTTATCGATGAAATTGTTTTTACTGATGTGAAGCTGACCTTTATTGTCTACATCAATTTTAAACTGACCTTGTTTGTCAGTGACAACGCTTTTTGATTTGCCGTGTACATGTATTTCAGCATTGCTGATTGGTTGTTGGTTTTTATCTAATACTTGACCTGTGATCACAGCAGCCATTGTTGATTGAGAAAACAGCGCAGCGGCAACAGCACTAGAAAGAATTGAAACTTGTTTCATCATTACTACTTCTAAGTTTGTTGTTGAGTGTGGTGATATAATATAACACCGCAACTTTTTAACTGCAATAACGTTATACTATAACTTTACCTATACCTTAACCCTAAGTCGCGATTTTAACACCATACACTATACTTAGACTGTTACACTGAGATGGCCAAATCTTATGTCTGATAAAAATAGGGTATTTAAAGCAAATTTCACCATTGCTGATTTAAGAGAGCACCGCAATCACAAAGAGGTGTTTACCACTGCTTGTGATCGTCGTGAAAGCTATCAACACTTTGTACTTAAACTTTTAAGTTATTGCTTATTTTCACACAACGAAACAGCCATATTGAATGCAAGGTTCAGTCATGGTGAACCAGATGTGTCAATAAAAGCGCTTGATGATCATTATCAAACATGGCTTGTTGTTGACCAACCAGATATTTTACAGCTCAACAAAATCGCTAAGCGGGTCGATGAACTATGGGTCGTGACAACCTTAAATAACGACTGGCTTAAAGAAAATGAGCACCAGTTGGAACTTATCAATAATGGTCATTTAATTGCGTTTGATAACAGCTTTATTGAGGAATTAGCGAGTCATCTAACTAAAAACTTACAGTGGGATGTTACGATTGATCAGCAAATGGTGAGTGTGTCAGATAAAGAAAATTTCTACCAAACCAGTGAGCTTATTTGGCATTAAAGCTCAATTTTTACCTTCCCATTGGGTTTACTACAACACAGCAATACTTCGCCTGTTCGAACGAACGCAAGCGGCTCTTGATTGTAGCTCACATCACCTTCGACTAATTTTGCACGGCAGGCGCCACAATAACCTTCACGGCATTGGTAGGGGACATCTATTTTGTTTTGTTCTAGGCATTCAAGGAGAGATGAACAGCCAGAATCAAATTCAAGATTCTGGCTGTCTGTTCCTGCAAGGATAACCTCTGCAGTTTTGTTTGAGCTCATTACAGGTCGAAGTCACCAAAGTCAGATGCATCAACTTGAGAGTCAATTTGACCAACAAGGTAAGAGCTGATTTCAGCTTCTTGTGGAGCAACTTGAACGTTGTCTGATACTAACCAAGAGTTGATCCACGGAATAGGGTTACTCTTACTTTCAAACTGTGCAGGTAGGCCTACTGCAGTCATACGTGCATTAGTGATGTATTCAACGTATTGGCATAAGATATCTTTGTTAAGACCAATCATAGAACCATCTTTGAACAAGTATTCTGCCCAATCTTTCTCTTGTTCAGCTGCTTCAACAAACATCTGAATTGCTTCTTCACGACATTGTGCTGCAACGATTGCCATTTCTGGGTCGTCTTTACCTTCTTGCATAATGTTCAAGATGTGCTGTGTACCAGATAAGTGTAACGCTTCATCACGGGCGATTAGCTTGATGATTTTTGCATTACCTTCCATTAATTCACGCTCAGCGAAAGCAAATGAACAAGCAAAGCTTACATAGAAACGAATCGCTTCTAAGATGTTAACCGACATCATTGCAAGGTAAAGTTGCTTTTTAAGGTCAAATAAGCTGACTTTAACTTCTTCACCGTTGATCACATGTTTACCTTCACCGTATAGGTTGTAAACAGAAATCATGCTGATTAAATCATCGTAATACTTAGTTACCGCATCAGCACGCTCACTGATTTTCTCGTTGCTTACGATATCGTCAAAGATAAGTTCAGGAGATTGCGTAACGTTACGAATAATGTGTGTGTATGAACGGCTGTGAATGGTTTCACTAAACGCCCATGTTTCAATCCAAGTCTCTAGCTCAGGAATAGACACAATAGGTAGTAACGCAACGTTAGGTGAACGACCTTGCACACTATCAAGTAGCGTTTGATATTTTAAGTTGCTTAAAAAGATGTGCTTTTCGTGCTCTGGTAACGCTTGGAAGTCAAGACGGTCTTTACTTACATCAACTTCTTCAGGACGCCAAAAGAACGAAAGTTGCTTTTCGATTAGCTTTTCGAAGATAGGGTACTTTTGTTGGTCGTAACGTGACACGTTTACCGTTTGGCCGAAAAACATCGGTTCTTGTAATTGGTTATTATGATTTCGGCTAAAAGTTGTATATGACATAGTGATTTCTCAAAAAACAGTCAGGACAAAGCGGGCTAATGAGCCCGCTTTTGTTATGTTATTAATTTAATTAGATTTTACAAGCGCCGCCTGCACAACCGTCATCTTCTACCTCTGGTGTTAACTCATCTTGAGAGTCTGATGCACCATCACGTGTGTTGTGATAGTACAGGGTTTTAACACCAAGTTTATACGCAGTCAGTAGGTCTTTTAATAGCACCTTCATAGGTACTTTACCGCCTTCGTACTTAGATGGATCATAGTTAGTGTTTGCAGAGATCGTTTGGTCAACGAATTTTTGCATAATACCAACCAGTTGTAGGTAACCATCGTTTGAAGGAATATCCCACAGTAGCTCGTAGTTATCTTTCAGATTTTCATAATCTGGCACTACTTGCTTTAAAATACCATCTTTACTTGCTTTAACGCTGATATGACCACGTGGTGGCTCAATACCATTTGTTGCGTTAGAGATTTGCGATGATGTCTCTGAAGGCATAAGGGCAGATAGCGTTGAGTTACGCATACCGTGCTCTTTAATGCTTTCGCGTAATGAATCCCAATCTAAGTGAAGCGGCTCTTCACAGAACTGATCTAGGTCACGTTTGTAAGTATCTGTTGGCATAATGCCTTGAGAATACGTTGTCTCGTTAAATTTAGGACACGCACCACGTTCTTTCGCTAACTCATTTGATGCTTTCATTAGGTAATATTGAATTGCTTCAAATGTTTTGTGAGTTAGGGCATTTGCGCTGCCATCTGAGTAACGCTTACCATTTTTCGCTAAGTAGTATGCGTAGTTAATAACACCAATACCTAGCGTACGACGACCCATAGTCGCGTTTTTAGCCGCAGGAACAGGGTAGTCTTGGAAATCAAGTAAGTTATCAAGGGCACGTACTGCAAGTTCAGCAAGCTCTTCTAATTCATCAAGTGATTCAATTGCACCTAAGTTAAACGCCGACAGCGTACAAAGTGCAATTTCACCTTCTTCATCCATTACATTGCTAAGTGGCTTAGTTGGTAATGCAATTTCTAAACATAAGTTAGATTGACGAATAGGTGCCACAGTCGAGATGAACGGGCTGTGCGTATTACAGTGGTCAACGTTTTGTAAGTAGATACGACCTGTGCTCGCACGCTCTTGTGCAAACATTGAGAATAACTCAATCGCCTTAATACGTTTTTTACGAATTGACTCGTCTTGTTCGTATTTGATATATAGCTCATCAAACTTTGCTTGATCTTCAAAGAACGCATCGTATAGACCTGGTACATCTGAAGGGCTAAATAATGTGATGTAATCGTCTTTGATTAAACGGCTATACATTAATTTGTTGAACTGCACACCGTAGTCAAGGTGACGTACACGGTTATCATCAACACCACGGTTGTTCTTAAGAACAAGTAGGTTTTCAACTTCTAAGTGCCAAAGTGGGTAGAACAACGTTGCTGCGCCGCCACGAACACCACCTTGTGAACAGCTCTTAACTGCTGTTTGGAAGTGCTTATAAAACGGAATACAACCTGTGTGGTACGCTTCGCCGTTACGAATAGGGCTACCAAGCGCACGGATGCGACCGGCATTAATACCAATACCCGCACGTTGTGAAACGTATTTAACAATCGCAGACGATGTTGCATTAATAGAATCTAGGCTATCACCACATTCAATAAGTACACATGAGCTGAACTGACGTGTAGGGGTACGTACACCAGCCATGATAGGTGTAGGTAATGAAATTTTGAATGTAGATACTGCATCATAAAAACGCTTGATGTAATCAAGGCGTGTCTCTTTTGGATAATCAGAGAATAAGCTTGCAGCAACTAAGATATATAAAAACTGTGCACTTTCGTAGATTTCACCAGTAACACGGTTTTGAACTAAATACTTACCTTCAAGTTGCTTTACAGCAGCGTAGCTGAAGTTTAAGTCACGGTTGTGATCGATGTAAGCATCTAACTCGTCAATTTCTTGCTCGGTATAATCAACAAGTAGATGTTGATCATAACGCTTGTCTTCAACTAATTTCGTGATGTGATCGTATAAGCGTGGTGGCTCAAATTGACCGTACGCTTTTTTACGTAAATGGAATACAGCTAAGCGAGCAGCTAGGTATTGGTAATCAGGCGTATCTTTAGAGATCTGATCAGCTGCAGCTTTGATGATTGTTTCATGAATGTCATCGGTACGAATGCCGTCGTAAAATTGAATATGTGATTTTAATTCAACTTGTGAGACAGACACATTCTCTAGACCTTCTGCGGCCCAAGCGATCACGCGATGGATCTTATCTAGATCAAGTGACTCTTTACGGCCGTCACGTTTGCTTACAGATAGCTGTTGGTTCATAGTTTTGCCTGTATTCCTTGGGAAATTATAGTTGTAAAGACAAAGGTATTCTTTATGTAATTATTATTATTAAACGCCAGGGTGATCTAATTGAATAACATTTAGCCACAATATCTGGTGTTGTTTAAATTGCAGATCACAAGATAGTGTGGTCTGCGCTGTTTTGCAAGGGATAGAATTGCCCCATTTTGTGGATAACTATTGGATAAACGCATTGTGTTAGTGACCATTAACCTTTGAACATTCATAGACGACGAAATTTGTAGAAATCAACAAAAGATCCAGAAAATTTACCGTTTTTAAAAATAAATTTTGACTGATTTTTTTATCATCAATGAATGCTCAAAAGTAAATCAAATCACAATATATGGTGTTTCAGTTATCAAATAACACTATATATGGTTAAAACCATCAATCGGCGTTTGCCAATTGAAATCCGCTTGCCAGCCAAGTGCGGCATCTACACTGGGTATATAACCCCATAACGCTGTTGCGCTGTACATATTGGCCGCTTTTGCAGCTTGAATATCACGTTCAGCATCACCGATATACAAACAACGGCTCGGATCAACGTCTAAGATCTCAGCGGTGTGTAATAGTGGATCCGGTGATGGTTTTGACACTGCTAATGTATCGCCACTCACAACCGCCTTTGCATCACGCAAAGAGGGAATAGCTTGCACTAAGGGCTCAGTTAAAAAGCCGGGCTTATTAGTCATAATGCCCCACTTAATATTGTTTTGCTCAAGTGCAATTAAAAGCTGTTCTATGCCATTGAAACATTTACTGTTCACAGCAATATCTTCGGCGTAGTAGTCAAGAAGCTGCTGACGCAAGGCGAGTTGTTCAAGTTCAGGCCATTTATCACCAAAGCCCACTTCTAATAATGCATTTGCACCGTTAGAAGCTGCAGGGCGATAAACATGCTCAGCAACAGGCGCCACATTGGCATCTGCTAACACTCGGTTTAATGCACCACCTAAGTCATCCGCGGTATCGAGTAGTGTGCCATCTAAATCAAAGATAAACGCATCAAAATCGATAGAGGGTGCTTGCACACCACTCATCAGGCTAGTTTCTCAAAGTGCAGGATGTAATTAACACTTACATCATCATTTAAGCTGTACTGCTTAGAAAACGGGTTATAGTGAAGGCCGGTACTGGCGCGTACTTTTAATCCCGCTTCTTCTGCCCATGCAATAAGCTGTGCAGGTTTGATAAACTTTTTATGATCATGTGTACCTTCAGGTACCATTTTCAAAAGCTTTTCAGCACCGACAATAGCAAACAAATAAGCTTTTGGTGTTTTATTTAATGTTGAAAAGAATACATCGGCGCCCGGTTTAGCAAGCTCAGCGACAGCACGAATAATAGAAGCAGGGTCAGGAACATGCTCAAGCATTTCCATACAAGTCACTACATCAAAGCGAGCAGGGTGCTCAGCAGCAAATTGCTCTGCAGGTACTTTTATATAATCAACAGGTACGCCTGTTTCTAAACTATGTAACTTAGCAACGGTAAGTGGCTCTTGACCCATATCGATGCCGGTTACTTTAGCGCCCATACGCGCCATACTTTCACTTAAGATGCCGCCACCACAGCCAACATCTAAGGTTTCCTTATCAAATAGGCCGCCTACTTTATCAGCGACAAAATCCAAACGTAGAGGATTTATTTCATGAAGGGGTTTGAACTCTCCGTCGCGGTCCCACCAACGTTCTGCGATGGCTTCAAACTTTGCAATTTCTGCATTATCTACATTTTGATGCTCGGTCATAAAAAACTTCCTCGTTAATCTGAGGCCATTATATAGGGGGAAATTAATAAATCGCAAAGATTTAGCGCCTGTAAATCTAAATAAATTGTGATAGCATGGTCTGGAAATAATAACTAAAGCTCTTAAGACGGCGGTTTGCCTCTTAATGAGTCAATACTGAAGGAATGTGAAATCAAATGACTGATCTCGCCAATGAAATTCTGCCAGTCAATATTGAAGATGAATTAAAAAACTCCTACCTTGATTACGCAATGAGTGTAATCGTAGGACGTGCATTGCCAGACGTACGTGACGGCTTAAAGCCAGTTCACCGCCGCGTTCTGTTTGCAATGAACGAACTCAATAATGATTGGAATAAACCTTACAAGAAATCAGCACGTGTTGTTGGTGATGTAATCGGTAAGTACCACCCACATGGCGACAGCGCGGTATATGACACTATCGTTCGTATGGCGCAGCCTTTCTCATTACGCTACATGCTTGTTGATGGCCAAGGTAACTTTGGTTCTGTTGACGGTGACTCTGCGGCAGCAATGCGTTATACGGAAGTCCGTATGGCGAAAATGTCACATGAATTATTAGCTGATTTAGAAAAAGAAACGGTTGATTACGTACCTAACTACGACGGTACTGAGCAAATTCCTGACGTATTACCTACTAAAGTACCTAACTTATTAGTAAATGGTTCTTCAGGTATCGCGGTTGGTATGGCGACAAACATTCCACCTCATAACTTAACAGAAGTTATCAATGGTTGTTTAGCGCTTATTCAAAACCCTGATATGTCAATTGCTGACCTTATTGAATATATCCCAGGTCCAGATTTCCCGACTGCGGCGATTATCAATGGTAAAAAAGGCATTGAGCAAGCGTACTTAACCGGCCGTGGTAAAGTATATATCCGTGCTCGCGCTGAAATCGAAGTTGACGAAAAAACCGGTCGTGAAACAATCATCGTTCACGAAATCCCTTATCAAGTTAACAAAGCTCGCCTTATTGAAAAGATTGCAGAGCTTGTTAAAGATAAGAAGATTGAAGGTATTAGCGCACTACGTGACGAATCAGATAAAGACGGTATGCGTATCGTTATCGAAATCAAACGTGGTGATGTTGGTGAAGTAATCTTAAACAACCTATATGCACAAACTCAGTTACAAACTGTGTTTGGTATGAACATGGTTGCACTTGATAACAACCAACCTAAGTGTTTCAACTTAAAAGAAATGCTTGAAGCGTTTATCGTACACCGCCGTGAAGTTGTTACACGTCGTACCGTATTTGATTTACGTAAAGCCCGTGACCGTGCTCATACGCTTGAAGGCTTAGCGATTGCCCTTGCGAATATCGACCCAATTATCGAACTTATTCGTAAGTCACCAACACCAGCAGAAGCAAAAGCTGCACTAACAGCACGTCCTTGGGAACTAGGCACTGTTAAAGCAATGCTTGAAAAAGCAGGTGAAGATAACGTAGCACGTCCTGATTGGTTAGCGGCTGATTTAGGTATCCGTGACGGTCAGTACTATTTATCTGAGCAACAAGCACAAGCAATCCTAGACCTACGTTTACACAAACTAACAGGTCTTGAGCATGAGAAGATCTTAGACGAGTACCAAAACTTACTTGATCTAATTGCTGAGCTTTTACATATTCTTTCAAGCCCAGAGCGTCTAATGGAAGTTATCCGCGACGAGCTAGTAGAAATTAAAGAGCAATATGGTGACGAACGTCGTACTGAAATCAGTGCAGCTGCTCACGATATTAGCCTTGAAGACCTAATCAATGAAGAAGACGTTGTTGTAACGCTTTCTCATGAAGGTTACGTTAAGTATCAACCATTATCTGACTACGAAGCACAGCGTCGTGGTGGTAAAGGTAAATCAGCAACGAAGATGAAAGATGAAGACTTCATCGAACGTCTATTAGTTGCTAACACGCACGATACAATCTTATGTTTCTCAACAGCAGGTCGCTTATACTGGTTGAAAGTATATCAGTTACCATTAGCAAGCCGTGCAGCGCGTGGTAAGCCAATTGTTAACTTATTACCTCTTGAAGCTGATGAACGTATTACTGCTATCTTACCAGTACGTGAGTACGAAGAAGATAAATACATCTTCATGGCAACAGCGTTTGGTACGGTTAAGAAAACACCACTCACAGCATACAGCCGTCAACGTGCGAGCGGTATCATCGCAGTTAACCTAAATGAAGGCGATAGCCTAATTGGTGTTGATATCACTGATGGCACGAATGAAATCATGCTATTCACTGATGCTGGTAAAGTTGTTCGCTTTAAAGAAGCAGAAGAGACAGAAGTTGTTGATGAAAATGGTAACCCAGTTCTAGACGAAAACGGTAACCCAGAAATCCGCTTCAAAGGTGTACGTCCAATGGGTCGTACAGCAACAGGTGTTCGTGGTATTAAGATGGCTGACGACCAACGCGTTGTGTCGTTAATCGTACCTAAGTCAGATGGTGCAATCCTAACTGTGACAGAAAACGGTTACGGTAAGCGTACAGCACTTGAAGATTACCCATCGAAAAGCCGTGCAACACAAGGTGTTGTATCAATCAAAGTAAGCGAGCGTAATGGCGCTGTGGTTGGTGCAGTACAAGTTGACGATAACGACGAAATCATGATTATCTCGAATCGCGGTACCTTAGTACGTACCCGTGTAAACGAGGTTTCTACGGTTGGTCGTAACACTCAAGGCGTTATTTTGATACGAACTATTGACGAAGAGCAAGTAGTTGGTTTACAACGTATCGAAGAAATCGAAGTTGATGAGCTTGAAGCCATCGAAGGCGAGGCCGTTGAAGTAGTCGATACCAATACTGAAGAAACGGGTGATAACCCACCTTCAGAATAACATTGATTTAAAAAGCGGCTTCGGCCGCTTTTTTTATCCGCACTATAATTACTGGAATGAGGCAAAGTAATGACTAAGTATAATTTTTGTGCAGGACCGGCAATGCTACCGCCGGCAGTTATGCAAAAAGCACAAAAAGAATTTATAGATTGGCAAGGTTTAGGTGTCTCTGTGATGGAAATTAGCCATCGCAGCAGCGACTTTTTAGCGCTTACCACTAAATGTGAAGCAAGCCTGCGTCGTTTAATGAATATTAGCGATGAGTTTGAAGTGTTATTTATGCACGGCGGTGGCCGTGGTCAATTCAGTGCTGTACCACTGAACCTTCACCTTGATGATAAGCCAGCTGTGTACTGTGAAAACGGTGTATGGTCTAAAGGGGCTACTTCAGAAGCGGCAAAATTCACAGCAGTTGAAAGCATCAATGTACGTGATGATGAGCAGCAAAATGGCCAGTTCTCTATAAAACCAGCAAGCAGTTGGGAATTACCTGCTGATGCGTCTTACATTCACTATTGTCCGAATGAAACCGTAGATGGCATAGAAATTTTTGACGTACCATCACACCCATCAGCACCGATTGTGGCTGATATGTCATCGACTATTTTATCGCGCGAGTTTGACGTAAATCAGTTTGATCTTATTTACGCTGGCGCACAAAAGAATATTGGCCCATCTGGTTTATCGATTGTTATTGTTCGCAAAACGCTTCTTGAGCGTGAAGGTCTTGCAAAGCCAGGTATTCTTGATTACGCCTTAGAAGCAAAACAAGGCAGCATGTATAACACACCACCGACATTCGCGTGGTACTTAGCTGCTGAAGTATTTGAATGGCTTGAAGCAAACGGCGGCGTTAAAGCGATGGAAGAACAAAACATCGCAAAAGCAGAACTTCTTTACAACTACATTGATAGCTCAGATTTTTACAGCAACAAAGTTGCTAAGCATTGCCGTTCGCGTATGAACGTACCGTTTTGGCTAAACGACGAATCTCTGAATGATAAATTCATTAGTGAGTCAAAAGAAGCTGGCTTATTAGCCCTTGAAGGTCACCGTATTGTCGGTGGTATGCGCGCAAGCATTTATAATGCGATGCCACTTGAAGGTGTTCAAGCCTTGGTTAATTTTATGGAAAAATTCGCCAAGGAGAACAGCTAATTATGGAACAGCTTCGTCTTGAACCGATTACAAAGGTAAATGGTAGTGTGACACTACCTGGCTCAAAAAGCTTATCAAACCGTATCTTGTTACTAGCTGCTCTTGCTGAGGGCACAACGGTTGTTGAAAACCTACTAGATAGTGATGATATTCGTCACATGCTAGGTGCATTAAATCTTTTAGGCGTAAATGTATCGCTTAATGAAGATAAAACAGTGGCCACCGTAGAGGGTGTTGCAGGTAAATTTAAAACCCCAAGCGAGCCTTTATTTTTAGGTAATGCCGGTACAGCTTATCGTCCACTGACAGCGGTTTTAGCTGCTGTAGATGGCGAGTACCAGCTGGTGGGCGAGCCTCGTATGGAAGAGCGTCCAATCGGCCATTTGGTTGATGCACTGCAAGCTCTGGGTGGTGATGTTGAATACCTTAAGCATAAAGATTACCCACCACTGGCCATAAAAGGCGGCAAAATCAACGGTGGTAAAGTTGAAATTGATGGCAGCATTTCTAGCCAGTTCTTAACAGCGTTACTAATGGCAGCGCCATTATTTAATGGCGATACAGAAATCACCATTAAAGGCACGCTGGTATCAAAGCCATACATTGATATTACCCTAGATGTAATGAAGCGTTTTGGCGTTACAGTAAGCCATGACAATTACGAAACATTTTACGTTGAAGGCTGTCAGCAGTATCAAGCACTTGAGCGCATTATGGTTGAAGGTGATGCATCAAGCGCCTCTTATTTTGTTGCGGCGGCTGCAATAGCAGGTGGCGAAATTGAAATTAACGGGGTAGGTGCGGCATCTGTTCAAGGTGATATTGGTTTTGCCAAAGTTATGGAGCAAGTAGGCGCCAAAATCGATTGGTATGATGAAAAGCTGGTGGTTCGTAAAGGCGAACTAAACGCGGTCGATATTGATGCCAATGCAATCCCTGATGCGGCAATGACACTAGCCACTGTTGCGCTTTTTGCTAAAGGTAAAACAGCTATTCGTAATATCTATAACTGGCGTGTAAAAGAAACAGATCGCTTATATGCCATGGCGACTGAGCTTCGTAAAGTTGGTGCAGAAGTGGTTGAAGGTGAAGATTTCATCGAAATTACACCACCAGAAACATTTAACGATGTAGCGATTGATACCTATAACGATCACCGTATTGCCATGTGTTTTGCAATGGTTGCCGTTGGCGGAAAGCCGATAACCATTAACGATCCTAAGTGTACATACAAAACTTTTCCAACGTTTTTCAAAGTACTAGAGTCTGTTTCAAGTCAATAAAACAGAAGAAAATATAAAAAGTTACATTCTAAATGCGGATCTATTTCTAGAACTGGCGTATAATATCGCGGTTTTATTTTGGTGTGCATTGCAGGAGGTTATAAATGCAGGCGTTATCAATGCCCGTAATCACCATCGATGGCCCAAGTGGTTCAGGTAAAGGAACTGTTTGTCGCTTGTTAGCCGAGAAATTAGGTTGGGATGTATTAGACAGTGGAGCGATTTACCGTGTGCTGTCACTTGCAGCGCTTCATCATCAAATTGAACTAGATAATGAAGATGCACTAGTTCCGCTAGCTGCAAACTTAGATGTACAGTTTTTGGTCGATAGCCAAACGCATACTTCTAAAATTGTCTTGGAAGGCGAAGACGTCACAACCACAATTCGTAACGAAGAAGTGGGTGCTGCGGCATCAAAAATTGCTGCATTACCACGGGTGAGAGAAGCATTATTACGTCGTCAACGTGCGTTTCGTACTGAGAGCGGCTTAATTGCCGATGGTCGTGACATGGGCACAGTTGTGTTCCCAGATGCACCATTGAAGATTTATTTAACCGCATCAGCTGAAGAGCGCGCTCGTCGTCGCTTTGCTGAGTTGAACGAACGCGGTCTTGATGTTACACTAAGTGGTCTACTTGAGGACATAAAAGCTCGCGATCACCGTGATATGACGCGTGAAGTTGCGCCGCTTGTTCCTGCAGAAGACGCCATTGAGCTTGATACTAGCGAGCTTAATGCAATGCAAGTGTTTGATAAAGTAGTAACTTTACTCGACGAAGCAGTACTTGCAGGAAAGCTTCCAAAAGCTTAAAAGTAATTTATTAAGGTACCGGCAGGAAGCTAGTGCTATTTTAACAACCCCATGCAGCATGGTTGCTAATTGGTTATTTAATTATTTAGAGACGTATAATGTCAGAAAATTTTGCGCAGTTATTTGAAGAAAGCCTTAAGGGTTTTGAAGCAGAGCAAGGCTCTATCGTTAAAGGTACTGTTATCTCAATCGAGAACAACATCGTACTTGTTGATGCTGGTCTTAAATCTGAAAGTGCAATCCCTGCTGAGCAATTCAAAAATGCTGCTGGTGAACTAGAAGTTGCTGTTGGCGACGAAGTAGATGTTGCTTTAGACGCAATCGAAGACGGTTTCGGTGAAACTATCCTTTCTCGTGAGAAAGCGAAGCGTCACGAAGCGTGGATCCGCTTAGAAAAAGCATGTGAAGAGCAAGAGACTGTTACTGGTGTTATCAACGGTAAAGTTAAAGGCGGTTTCACTGTTGAAGTTGATTCAATCCGTGCCTTCCTACCTGGTTCACTTGTTGATGTTCGTCCAGTACGTGACACAACTCACCTTGAAGGTAAAGAGCTTGAGTTCAAAGTAATCAAGCTTGACCAAAAACGTAACAACGTTGTTGTTTCTCGCCGTGCAGTTATCGAATCAGAGAACTCACAAGAGCGTGAAGAACTTCTTGCTAACCTTGTTGAAGGTCAAGAAGTTAAAGGTATCGTTAAGAACCTTACTGACTACGGTGCGTTCGTTGACCTTGGTGGTGTTGACGGTCTACTACACATCACAGACATGGCGTGGAAGCGTGTTAAGCACCCTTCAGAAATCGTTAATGTTGGCGACGAAATCGCAGTTAAAGTTCTTAAATTCGACAAAGAAAAGACTCGTGTATCTCTAGGCCTTAAACAGCTTGGCGAAGATCCATGGGCAGCTATCGCTGGTCGTTACCCAGAAGGTTCTAAGCTTTCTGGTCGTGTAACTAACCTTACTGACTACGGTTGTTTCGTTGAAATCGAAGAAGGCGTAGAAGGTCTAGTACACGTTTCTGAAATGGATTGGACTAACAAGAACATCCACCCTTCAAAAGTTGTTTCACTAGGTGACACTGTTGAAGTTATGGTTCTTGAAATCGACGAAGAGCGTCGTCGTATTTCTCTTGGTCTTAAGCAATGTATTGCTAACCCATGGCAAGAATTTGCTCGTCTACAAAACAAAGGCGACCAAGTTACTGGTAAGATCAAATCAATCACTGACTTCGGTATCTTCATCGGTCTTGAAGGCGGTATTGACGGTCTTGTTCACCTTTCAGACATTTCTTGGAACACGCCAGGCGAAGAAGCTGTACGTGAATTCAAGAAAGGCGACGAAATCACTGCTATCGTATTACAAGTTGACCCAGAGCGTGAGCGTATCTCTCTAGGCGTTAAACAAATCGAAGCTGACCCATTCAATAACTACCTGGACGCAAACAAAAAAGGTGCTATTGTTAAAGGTAAAGTGACTGAAGTTGATGCGAAAGGCGCAACTGTTGAGCTAATCGAAGGCGTTGAAGGTTACATCCGTGTAGCTGATATCGCTCAAGAGCGTGTTGAAGATGCTACTACTGTAGTTTCTGCAGGCGACGAAATCGAAGCGAAATACGTTGGTGTTGATCGTAAGAACCGCACTTTAAGCTTATCTGTTAAAGCTCTTTTCGAAGCAGAAGAGAAAGAAGTACTAGAGAAGCTTAAGAAAGAAGAGCCAGCGTTCGAAAACGCTATGGCTGCAGCATTCAAAAATGCTCAAAAAGACTAATATCTAGTCTTTTAAAATTGGAAGGGCAGTTTTGCCCTTCCTTTACCACTCTTTAAGGAAACGCTATGACTAAGTCAGAATTGATAGAACAACTTGCCGAGCAACACGCACACATCCCTGTGAAAGATGTTGAAAATGCCGTTAAAGAAATTCTTGAACAAATGGCCGGCTCATTATCTAGCTCAGATCGCATCGAGATCCGTGGCTTTGGAAGTTTCTCATTGCATTATCGTTCTCCTCGCACAGGTCGTAATCCAAAGACTGGCGAAACAGTTGAGTTAGACGGTAAGCACGTACCACATTTTAAACCAGGTAAAGAATTACGTGACCGCGTAAATGCGAGTATTGCCTAGTTTTATACAGGAGTAGTTACTTGTTTAGGGTATTAAAAATTGTATTAATTGCGCTGTGTTTATTTATTGCGTTTGTACTTGGTTCACAGAATCCACAATTGGTGCAAATCAATTATTTAATCGCCAGTAATACTTTGCCCCTAGCTGTTGTAATAAGTATCTGCTTTATTTTAGGTGTCGCAATTGGTTGTTTTATAAGCTTTACACTGTTTTCTCAGTTAAAGTGGCAAAATTATCGCTTAAAGAAAAAATTAGCGCCTGAAAAAAACAATAAAAAGCTTGTTGCTAATAAAGACACCTAATCATGATTGAGCTTCTGTTTTTACTTTTACCCGTTGCAGCCGGTTACGGTTGGATAATGGGTAAAAACAGCGCTAAAAACCAAGCTCATCAGCTTAATCGCCAAATTACCTCTGAATATTCTAAAGGCCTTAAATTTCTCCTAGACAGAGAAGAAGACCAAGGCTTAGAGCACCTTATTAATCTACTCGAAGTTGCCGCTGATTCTGTTGAACACTATTCAACGCTTGCAACTATGTTCCGCCGCCGAGGCGAACTTGACCGCGCCATTAAAATTCATGAACTGCTATTAAAACATCCAAGTCTTGATGAGCAACAAGCTGCAACCAGCCGCTTAGAACTTGCTGAAGATTACATTATGGCAGGCTTGTTAGATGGTGCAGAAGAGCATTTAGTATGGCTTGTTAAGGCAGGCTATAAAGAAGCCTTAGAGCCAATTATTAATCTTTATTCACAAACCCGTGAATGGGAAAAGGGCATTAACATGTACGAGGCCCACAGTGAGTTATTCACTAAACCTCAGCATGTAAAAGCGATTGCCAATTTTTATTGTGAAGCAGCCTTACAAGACAATGATACGCAAATTATGCGTAAAGCCATTAGCTTAAACCATAAAGCCATTCGCCCGTTGTATGAGCTTGGCCATAGTGCTTTCACCAAAGAAGATTATGTAAAAGCAATTTACTACTGGCGCGAGCTTATTAGCCAATTCACGTTTTTTGCGCCGGTGTTTATTGAAGAATTAGCGCTCAGTTATCAAAAGCTAAACTTAACGCATCAGTTTTACGAATTGCTCAATGAACTGCTCGATAAAGGTGGCGTATTAATAAAAATAAAACACTGCCAAGCTTTACTTGAGCAAGGCCATATCGAGCAAGCAATCAAATTTTTAACGGATAGTTTAAAGCGTCATCCGACTATTCGTGGCTTTAGCTTCTTATTACAGCTACTAGCTAAACAAAACAACGATATTAAAGATGTACTCGATCAAATTGATAAGCTAGTAACGTCTTATATCGCAACCAAACCTGATTTTCAGTGCCAACACTGTGGCTTTACCAGTCATACCATTTATTGGGTATGTCCATCTTGTAAGCACTGGGAAACAATTGTTCCAAGCCGTGGCATAGACGGTTTTTAATTCATATTAGTCCATTAGTTTTTAGGAAAGTTATGTCTGTCGAAGATTCAAAAAAAGTATTAATTGCCCTTGATTATGATGATCAACAAACAGCTCTTGCGTTTGTAAAGCAATTATCGCCTGATACGTGTCGCCTTAAAGTAGGCAAAGAAATGTTCACGTATTTCGGTCCTAGCTTTGTTAAGGAACTAATCGACTTAGGTTTTGATGTATTCTTAGACCTAAAATTTCACGATATTCCAAACACAGTAGCTAAAGCTGTAACCGCAGCTGCAAAAATGGGTGTATGGATGGTTAACGTGCATGCCTCAGGTGGCGTTGAAATGATGACTAAAGCAAAACAAGCTTTAGAGCAGTTTGGTGATGATGCTCCATTACTGATTGCAGTAACTGTACTAACTAGTATGGATGCCGCTGAGCTTACTCGTTTAGGTGTAGATAAAACGCCAGAAGAGCAAGTCATTTATCTAGCAAAACTTGCCAAAGAGTCAGGCCTTGACGGGGTAGTGTGCTCAGCACAAGAAGCGAAAAAGCTAAAAGCAGAACTTGGCGCAGACTTTAAACTGGTTACTCCGGGTATTCGCCCTGCAGGCAGCGATGCAGGCGACCAAAAACGTATCATGACACCAAAACAAGCCGTTGAAGATGGTAGCGACTATTTAGTTGTAGGCCGCCCAATCACCCAATCGGCAGACCCAGTTGCAACACTAAAAGAAATTAATGACTCACTAAAATAACCTCGTTATTTTAAAGTAGTCTTTAAAGAGCATTGTAAGCGTGATTTATTGCGCTATATACAATGCTCTTTTTGTTTTTGGGGCAACCTCACAATACTTAATCTGGTGAATTCCCTAGAACTCTAGCGATCAAAAAGTGTTTATAAAGATTGGCTAAATATCATGTTGAAACAACTGTTAAACTGCTCTTTTCATATATATCAATGAAAGTGAACGTTGCGATCAGATTACTCATTTTAATTTGACTTTGATGTCTTAAAAAACTTCGTGGTAGTAATAACTTAGGGAATTTGTTAAAAATATAGAAACCAGATAATTGGCGTTAACTTTGCAAAGTATGCGCGATGAACGCACCATTTAAATGTTAGGTTTCTATGGATAAAGTATACCTACTAGAGCATTTGCACATAATTTCTGAAAACAATGAATGTGTAAAGACAATCGGGATTTATGCTTCTGAGCAAGAGGCCATTGCTGCTGTTGGAAGGCTAAAAGAGCAACCTGGGTTTAGAGATTTTCCAAATATTAACCCCGCTGCTTGTGACGAAAGTGGTTTCTATATATCGTGTTACCCACTTGGTAAAGATTATTGGGCTGAAGGTTTCGTAATAATCGACACTTAACACATATCAACATGCTTGGATAAAGTATGCATAACGATTCTTTTTTGCTTCTTTAAGTAGCTACTTATCAACCCAAGAAGAGAGTATTACCGAATTATAAACAATGAAAGCTGAAATATAAGAGTTCGTTAATAAAGAAGCATCAACTGATGAAGAACATGATTGGATTTTAGCGTTTGTTGGTAGGCATTGAATACTTACAAACTACATTAAACTTTATTTATTAAATTTGGATTTTGAATGATTTTTTTGATTTTGTGTGCTTTATCAATTTTATCTATGTTGATGTATTTCCATAGAAAACATAAGAATAATAAACGTAGACAATGTGCTTACGGATGTATAAAAGCTTACAACGTTTTAGATAAACCTGACCAATACAGTGACCTTAAAGAGTTATTTGAAACATTAGATAGCCATGAGGAGCGTTATTTTTATTCTGTAAGTATGTCTCGAATAATGTTTCCTCAAGCTTTAGATAAGTGGACAAATTCGCATCCAGACTCCGGGGATGCTCTACTTTGTTATGGTGCTCGTTTACTACAATGGTCTTGGTCTGCAAGGGGCTATGGTCGTGGAGCTGAAATATCAGAAGCTCAATGGAAAGAGTTTTTCAGGCGATTGGATAAAACTAGGCAAGTATTATTAGAATGTGCAGATAAAACACCAGAGGATCCTACACCATGGGCATACTTGATTATGGTAGCTACATGGTACTCAGATAGCGATGAACTTAAATTTAAATATTATGAGGAAGCAATAGCTAGAGATTCTTATAACTGGGCTGCACACATGCACATGATCATTGCTTTATCTGAAAAGTGGGGCGGTGATAACGAAGAAATGCTTGAGTTTGCAAGAAAAGCTTCTAGGAATGCCCCGACAGGTAGTGATCTTAAGCTTATTTTAGTTAAAGCTTACATCGAATATTGGAAGTATTTAGATTTGTTTGAGAATAAAATTGATGAAGCAAATGACTTCCTTATGGACAAAAATATTCAGAAAGACATAGTTGATTTATATAACGACTCGTTAAATCATGAGAGTTTTAAAGAAACGAAAGTAACTATTTTTGTGAGATATAATTTAAGTGGTTGGTTTTGGCTTACCAGAGATAGAAGCCGCTTAAAAAAAGAGTTATCAATACTAGGCAATAAGATTGAAGACATTCATTGGCGGTGGGTTTGTACAGAAGGGCAACTTGAAGACGCTAGGTTGTTTGCTAATGAAAGCTAGAGAATTACCCGTAATCAAAAACTCTTTACTGTACATTATTTACAGTTGTAGCAAGGTGTAAAATTGACATACGAGTTTCCTGATGAAGTAGAGTTTTTTGAAAAAGGATTTGGTTATTCTTGCGAATATGATCATGATGAAGGGCTATTCTCATTCATTAAGACCTATGAGAACAACGAAAAATTAATATTTACTCATTCACCATTTATGAATAACTCAGTGAGTGTAAAGTTATTTTACGGAACGGAGTTAGTATTTCATATTTATAAAGAAGAAATTACAAGAATTGCCTTTCAAGCGTGGGGCGGTGAGTTGGTTTTAAGAGTCTATTTAGCGAACGACGATAATAACTTCTTGGTTTATTTTGAACCAAAACCAAGGCTTAGATATGTTGAGCCGAATATCTAATTGCATATAAAAACCTGTTTTCGCTTAAAAGGATTGAATTAATGGAAATCATACTAGGGCATGGAATCGACACAATTCAATTTGGTCTTACAGAGACGCAAGCTGTTTCTGCGTTAGGTGTACCTGATAAAATATTTATCACCGATTCAGAAAATAAGCGATTGCAGTTTAACCAGCTTTTAATAGAGCTGACTTTTGAAATTGACAATGATAATCGTCTTGGCTGGATCGAAGTTTACAATAAAAGTGCAGCTTTGTTTGGTTATCAACTTATAGGTAAGCCAATGGCCGAAGTTATATCAATTATTAAGACTGAACTAGGCTCTGAACCTTCTGTTGATGATTATGGCTCGTTTATATCTGTAACGTTTGAAAAAGAATGGCTAGAACTTCAATTTCATTTTAATAAACTCACAAACATTAATTTTGGTGTATTGTATAGCGATAACGATCAGCCTATATGGCCAACAACATCACTAGAATGCATTTAACATCGAGTATAAAATCTCGTATGTTCAGATTAATTTAGGTTTTTTTGATAAATTTAATTAACTCAAAATGTGAATTATATAGTTATTGAAACTAAAAAAGAGTAAAGCTTTCGCTTTACTCTTTCAAACACTTCCAATATCTTGCTAACTAGCAACTAGCAACTAGCAACTAGCAACTAGCAACTAGCAACTAGCAACTAGCAACTAGCAACTAGCAACTAGCAACTAGCAACTAGCAACTAGCAACTTATTTCAATCTAATCGACGTTGCTTCAATCTCGATTAAACCTTGCTTAAACAAACCGCCAATGGCTTTTTTGTAGTTTGCTTTACTGGTTGAGAAAGTCTTTTTAATTGCTTCAGGGTCTGACTTATCACCTAGGTGAAGTACGCCGCCTTCGGCTTTTAATTTAGCTAAGATTTTTTCGCCTAAGTCGTTTACTTTACCCATACCTGGCTTTTCAAGTAATACATCGATTTTACCGTCTTCACGTACTTTTTGAATAAAGCCTTTTAAACGCTGGCCAACAAATAGTTTTTTAAATACCGTGTTGTAATAAACAACGCCAATGTGGGCTTCGTTTACGAGTACTTTGTAGCCTAAGTCTGTTTTACCGGCAACGATTAAGTCAACTTCTTCCATTACAGAGTAAGTTGGTTCTTCTTTCGATAAAAACTTATTAAAGTTGCTCGATGCACAAATACGTTGGCTGGCGTTATCTAGGTATAAGCGTACAAGGTAAGAAAAGCCGTCTTTCATTTTTGGCTTTTGTTCGTTGTATGGCGCAAGTACGTCTTTTTCGAGACCCCAATCTAAAAACGCACCAGTGCTATTAATTGCTTTAACACGTAGTAGGGCATATTCGCCCACTTCAGCTAAAGGTTTTTTAGTAGTGCCGGTTGGGTGACCTGCGTGATCTAAGTAAATGAATACTTGCACGCTGTCGCCAGCTTCTAGATCGTAATCAATTTCTTTGCTTGGTAAGAATACTTCGCCTAAATCACGGCCATCTAAATAAGCACCTTCGTTAGACATTTCGTTAACGAAAAGGGTTTGTGTGGTTCCTAAAATACTCATTGTTATTCCTGTTCTGGCTTTTTCTTACGGCGCATTGGAGCAAAACCATCTACATCAATTGGTGCTTGAATAGGGGCTTTTGGTTTTTTAGGGGCTGCTTTGCGTTTTGGTTTTGCAGGTTTTGCAGCCACTTTTTTCTCTGCTTTTTTCCAAACTGTGTTTGGTTTTTTCTCACGCAGACCTTTAAATTTACCAACAAGGCCGTCAACGGTGAAAAAGCTTAATTCATCATTTAAAAATGCTTTAATTGCTTTGTAGCTAGGCCAATCTTTAGGGCCTACTAACGAAATAGCCGTACCTTTAAAGCCTGCGCGACCAGTACGACCAATACGGTGCACATACTCTTCAGCATGTTTTGGTAGGTCAAAGTTAATTACGTGGGTCACGCTTAATAAATCAAGACCACGTGATGCAACATCGGTGGTGATTAAGATTTTAAAGTTTTCACGGCTGAAGGCATCCATGATTTCAAGGCGTTTGGCCTGTGTTAAGTCACCCGCAAGCGCTTGCGCTTTTAATCCTTTATCGTTTAACAATTGGCTTAAACGCTGAGTGTCGGCACGTGTTGCGGTGAAAATAATGCATTGTCCGACATTGTCTTGTTTTACAAAGTGCTCAAGTAGGGCTTCTTTGTGATCTAAATGATCAGCTAAATAAAGCTGCTGGGTAATGTCACTATGTTGCTCGTTAGAAGCACTTAACAGAATTTGTTTTGGCGAACGTAAAAGGTTACGTGACAGGGCATCAACTTGTGCATGGTCAAGAGTTGCAGAAAACAATAACGTTTGGCGTAAACGGTGATCAGCAAGCTCGTTGATCATTTTAACTTGATCGGTAAAGCCTAAATCTAAGATACGGTCAGCTTCATCAAAAATTAACAGCTCTAAGCCTGAAAGCTGTAATGAGCGTTGACTCAAATGGTCAGCTAAACGACCCGGTGTGCCCACTACAAAATGAGGGTCTTTACGCAGTGCTTTAATTTGGTCATTAAAGTTTTCACCACCCAGTACTTTTACAGCACTAATGTTTGTACCGGCGATTAATAGCCTTAATTGGCTGTACACTTGGGTTGCTAATTCACGGGTAGGCGCAACGATTAAAACGCGAGGGTCGCGTTTACTGAGTGCTTTTTGTTTCATTACACGCTGTACAGCAGGTAATAAAAACGCCAGCGTTTTGCCCGATCCTGTTTTTGACTGTGCAAAAATATCATGGCCTGCGATAGCTGTTGGTACCGCGTGAGCTTGAATGTCAGTGGGCTGGGTGATGCCTTGATGCGCAAGTTGTTTTTCGAGGCGTGTATCAATCCCAAGTTCAGTAAAATGCAATGCGTAATCTCCGATGAGCAAAATTTGTAAATCCTGTTCATTATAACGCACTTGCCTCACTTGGAGACAGTAAAAACACAGCTATTTCGCATCAGTTTTTGCAATTATCACTAATTCGCGTAAAATACGCGCCCTCAATGCGCCGGATTTGCGATTCGGTTAACGCCCACATGGGCATTTAAAGCAAAAGGTAAAACCATGACTGCTGTTCATAAAGACAATGTAACTAGCGAGCACTTTGTTGTTTGCGCACTTTACAAATTTGTAGCCCTTCCTGATTTTGAAGCGATCCGCCAACCACTACTTAAAGTAATGGAAGACAATGAAGTACGCGGTACTTTGTTACTTGCGGCTGAAGGTATCAACGGTACTGTTTCTGCTAAACGTGAAGGTATCGATAACCTACTTGCATGGTTAGATTCACAACCAAACCTAGACAACATTGTGACTAAAGAGTCATACGATGACGAATGCCCGTTCTACCGTACTAAGGTAAAACTGAAAAAAGAAATCGTAACTATGGGTGTTGAAGGTATCGACCCACGTGAAGTAGTGGGTACTTATGTAAAACCAGCTGAATGGAATGCATTAATTTCAGACCCTGAAGTGATTCTTATCGATACGCGTAACGATTACGAAATCGAGATCGGTACTTTCCAAAATGCGGTTGATCCAAAAACTAAAACATTCCGTGAATTCCCTGCATGGGCGAAAGAAAACCTAGACCCAGAAAAGCACAAAAAAGTTGCTATGTTCTGTACCGGTGGTATTCGCTGTGAAAAATCAACTGCGTACATGAAAGAGCAAGGCTTTGACGAAGTATTCCACCTTGAAGGCGGTATTCTTAAGTACTTAGAAGAAGTACCAAAAGAAGAAACCATGTGGGAAGGTGAGTGTTTTGTATTTGATAACCGTGTTGCGGTAAATCATGACTTACAAAAAGGTTCTTACGACCAATGTCACGCATGTCGTATGCCTATCACTGAAGAAGAAAAGCAAAAGCCTGAATACATGGAAGGTGTATCGTGTCATCACTGTCATGACAGCCTAACAGAAGAGCAACGCGCACGTTTTGCTGAGCGTCAAAAGCAAATCGAGTTAGCACAAGCGCGTGGTGAAGGTCACATCGGTAACGAAGCGCAAGAAGTTCTTCGTAAGCGTAAAGAAGCTAAAAAAGCGCAAAAAGAAGCGCAGCGCCAACAGTAATTGTTAGCTTTATAAATTGATAGAAACCCCAGCATAGTCTGGGGTTTTTTTATGTCTGTCCGTTTTTGCTACATACAGTTTTTTACACATCTTAAACAGTCTCTAACTGATGTTAGGAATAGTATCTAACTTAAGCTTTTATACTGATGGGATGAGAATAGAATGAATAAATTACTGCTAGGTTTACTATTTTTAGGTGGCTGCGCGACACAAGGGGTAGATAGAGCCGACCAAAATGTGATGATTAAACGCTTTTATGCAAAAGTGACATCGGTTCAGCCGGTTAAGTTATCATCCAACGTTAAAACGGGTATAGCAGCAGGCTCTACAATTGGTTTTGTTGATCAGTTAGATGGCAACCACGAAGAGATGATTGCAGGGGCAGTTGCAGGGGCACTTGTTGGCGGCCTAGTAACTGCTATATCAGAAGGTAGTAATGAAGCTTTTGAGTATTCATTAAGATCAGAGCAAGAAGGTAGTTTTACACTAATTCAAAAGGAACAAATAACTGATCAATCTGATTGTGTAGAGGTAACCATAGCAAGCGAAGCACACTTAAAAGAGGTCGATTCATCACATTGTCGTTTCTAATTAGAAAACACAGGCGATGTATGCGTTTAATTCAGCTTGGCTAATTGTTTATTAAACGAAGTCAGCTTTTTATTGATCACAAAGCTGTTACACTTCGTAACAATTAAAACGATTCTTATTTAGGTGAAATTTTGACAATTGGCAAATTACATACATGGACTTTAATTGCCTGTATTAGTTGTGTTTCCGTCGCAGAGGCGGCTAATGTAGTTGTAGAATCAGTGTCTGTTGAAAAGTCTAAACATCAGATAAAAGCAGTGGGTAATGCTGAAGCGATTCACTCAGTCACTCTTTACCCAGCCGTTGGGGACAGAGTCACCGCTGTTTACTTTAAACCAGGCGATAACGTTGCCAAAGGTGACTTACTATTAGAGCTTGATTCACGTAGACAAAAAGCAGCGTTGATCGAAGCCGAAATTACTTTAAAAGATGCTGAGCGCACCATGAAAAGGCTTGAAGAAAGCCACGCTCGTGGTGCGGTGCCGCAAAGTGATTTAGATGATGCGAAAACACTTTATGAGCTTGCAAAAGTCCAGTTAATGCAAGCGAAAACAGAGCGTGAAGACCGCGAAGTTCGTGCTCCTTTTAGTGGTGTTATGGGTTTAACTGACGTCGAAGTAGGCGACAGGATCACAACCCAAACAGCCATTGCGACTATCGATGATATTTCTGAGCTTTATATCAATTTTAATGCCCCAGAGGCCGCTATCTCAGTGCTTAAACAAAAATCTTCGGTCGAAGTGGTGCCTTGGTTAGGCGATAAAGCTTACATTGCTCAGGTGGCAGAGCTTGATTCGCGTATCAATGCGCAAACCCGCACTCTTAGAACAAAAGCCAAACTTGATAATAATGCCCAGCAATTTATGCCGGGTATGAGCTTTCGTGTACACATAAATATTCTAGGTGAAGAGCTTGCCGTAGTACCTGAAGCTGCGATGATGTGGGGGGCAGCAGGTCCTTACGTATGGAAGAGTGTCGATAAAAAAGCAACTCGTGTTGATGTAAAAATTGAGCAGCGTTTAGCAGGGCGTTTACTAGTCTCTGGTGGCTTAAACGAAGGTGACTTATTGGTGACAGAAGGAGATCAGCGCCTAAGACCTAATCAAGAGCTTAATTTCATCAATGAAGTGCAGCTAGCCAAGGAGTAATGATGAAACAGCAACCTATGATGGAAGACTTACAATCAATGGCAATACGTCGCCCTGTTTTAATTGTGGTACTTAACTTACTCATTATTATTGCAGGTATCGCTGCAATAGCAGGGGTTGAAGTACGTGAGCTTCCTGATGTTGATAGACCGCGTATTACAGTATCAGCGTCTTTCCCTGGTGGTTCACCGGAGACTGTAGATACCGAAGTAACTAGCAAGCTCGAAGGGGCAGTTGCGAGGGTAAGTGGTGTAAAGTCGATTCGTGCGCAAAGTGAAGAAAACAATGCTCGTATTGTGGTTGAGTTTCGCCCTGGTGTTAATTTAGATGATGCTGCAAACGAAACACGAGAATCGGTGGCCCGTGTGCAGCGAGAATTACCCGAAGAAGTTGAACGGGTATCAATTATTAAAGCCGATAACGATGCCGAAGCGGTAGTATCGTTAACGGTATCAAGTGATAGCTTATCCCTTGAGGCGTTGACAGAGCGTGTTGATGTTGACTTAGCCCCGCAGTTTTTAACCATTCCTGGTGTTGCCGATGTTCGTTTAAATGGCGACCGCGAACGGGTTCTTAGAGTGCGCATTGACCCACTTAAGCTAAGCAGCTTTAACCTTACCGTACCAGATATTGCCGACGTACTTCGTCAGGCTCCCTTTGATGTGCCTGCGGGTAGTTTAAAATCAAGCGATCAACAGGTGATCGTTCGTGCTGATGCAACGTCAATCTCTGCAGAACAAGTAGCCGATATCATCGTTCGTGACGATACCCGTATTGGCGATGTTGCGGCTGTTTACTTTGGCCCAGCTGATCCGCGTTCGTTCGTGAGGCTCAATGGTACACCTGTGATTGGCATGGAAATTATTCGTCAGGCGCAATCTAATACCATTGAAATTTCGGATGAAGTGCTAACTTTAATCGAGCGCATGCGAGTACGTTTTCCTGAAATGGAATTTACTTTAACCTCTGACGATGCTCAGTTTATCAGAAGCTCAGTTGATGAAGTTATTAACTCACTGTTACTAACCGTGCTACTAGTGGTGATCACACTGTGGGTGTTTATTGGCTCATGGCGCGCAACGCTGGTTCCTGCATTTGCGATACCTGTGGCATTAATTGGCTCTTTAGCACTTATTTGGGCGCTTGGTTTCTCAATTAATATTCTTACATTACTTGCACTCGTGTTAACTACTGGCCTAATTGTAGATGATGCCATTGTGGTAAGTGAAAACATCCAACGTCAACGGGGCTTAGGTCTTGGTCGTCGTGCAGCTGCAGTGGTTGGTACACGTGAAGTATTCTTTGCTGTTGTGGCAACAACCGCCGTATTAGCTGCGGTGTTTGTGCCTATTGCGTTTTTACCATCAACAGCTGGGCGACTATTTAGAGAGTTTGGTGGTGTATTGGCTGGCGCTGTGATCATATCAAGCTTTGTAGCGCTGTCTTTGGTCCCTGCGCTGACATCAAAACTGAAATTAAAGCAGGGCGGTTTTCATCCATTTGCAAAAGTTGGTCATGTGTTAGCCGCTGTTTATAAGCGCACAATACATGGTGTACTTGAGCATGCATGGATTACCTTCTTTGCATGTTTGTTGGTTGCTGCAGGCTCTGGGGCACTGTATTTCAATTTAGATAACGAGTTATTACCAACAGAAGATCGCGGTAAAATTCGTATTTTTGCCCGTGGTCCTGATGGTGTAGGCCTGAACTTTATGGACAGGCAAGCGGTGCAAATGGAAGACATCTTACTGCCGTATGTTGAAAGTGGTGATATTGAGTCTATTTACACTGTGGTTGGGCAATGGGATCCAAACATTGTATTTATTACTGTGCCGCTAAAACATTGGGACGAACGTCATTTTAGTCAGCAAGAAATTATTAATAAAATACGTGAACCTTTAGGTAATATTCCTGGTGCGGCTGGTTACCCAGGTGGTTCAAATAGTTTGAACTTGCGTGGCCAAGGCGGTGGTATTGAGCTTGCCTTATTGGGCCAAGACTACCTCGAGATTTTTAAAGCCGCGCAAGACTTCTCTGCTGAAATAGAAAAAGCAGTGCCAGAAGTAGCACCTGTTCGTATTTCATATCAGCCGTCACAGCCACAATTACGCGTTAATATTGATAGACGTCGTGCTGAAGAGCTCGGTGTATCGCTCAGTGATATCTCTGTAACACTTCGCGCTGCAATCAATGGTGATGATATTGCCGATTTAAACATTGGTGACCAATCAATTCCGATTATGCTGCAAGCACAAAACCAAACCATCACAAACCCGAGCGATTTAGCTAACTTGTATGTTGGTGGCCGCAATGGTCAGTTAGTGCCACTGAGTAGTGTGGCAACCATTACAGAAGAAGGTGTTGCCGCTGAGCTTGAGCGCCACGCGCAGCGCCGTGCTATTGAACTGAGTATGGAAATGCCAGAGGGCGTAACTATTGCTGAGCTGGTTACAAAAATCCGTGATATTTCAGAACAATCTCTGCCTGCTGGCATCAGCTTGGCGTTTAAAGGTGAGGCATTAACCTTTGAAGAAACTGCCAATGAAGTATTAGTGACCTATGTTCTGGCCTTTTTAATTGTTCTTCTGGTATTGGCTGCACAATTTGAAAGTGTGAATAGTGCAATCGTTGTTATGATCACTGTACCGTTTGGTATTACATCAGCAATTTTAGCGCTGTATTTAACAGGTACATCATTAAACATTTACTCGCAAATTGGTTTAGTGATGCTGATTGGTCTAATTGCTAAAAACGCCATCTTGCTGGTGGAGTTTGCTGACCAATTACGTGACCAAGGCCGCTCGGTTAGAGTTGCGGTAGAAGAGGCCGCATTGGTTCGTCTTCGCCCAATCGCGATGACGCTAGTTTCAACCTTATTGGGTGCATTACCACTTATTTTATCTACCGGTGCAGGGGCTGAGGCTCGTAACGCGATTGGTTGGGTAGTATTTGGCGGTTTAGCACTGGCGGTGTTATTTACCCTATATCTAACGCCTGTTATTTATCTTGGTTTAGCTCGCTTTACTAAACCAAGAGGTGATGAGTCGAAACTTCTGGCTGAAGAGTTAGAAAAGGCTTAATCCTACTTAATTGGCTATTTTTTCTTTGAAAAAATAGCCAATTACCCTCACAATTAAATCAAATGGTTTAATCTAGGTACGCGTATGCAAGCCGAACACGTCGATATTGCCCAATTTCTTGCTGATCATGCCCCTTTTGATGATCTTCCTGAAGAGGCGGTAAATAAACTCGCTGCACAAATCGAAATCGCTTATTTTCGCGCAGGCACTGAAATATTAAATTATGGCGAAGATATCGCTGATTTATATGTTATACGCAGTGGTGCTGTTGAAATGTATCGCCGTGATGGTGATTTATATAACCGTTTAACTATCGGTGGGATCTTTGGTTCAATGGGCCTTCTTATGAACCGTAAAGTGCGGTTTCCGGCAAAGGCGCTTGAAGATACCTTAGTTTATTGCATCAATGTTAAGTTGTTTAACGAGTTTTGTGATGAGTACGAAGTGTTCGCAGATTTCTTTGAAGCCGATGGAAATGTGCGCCTTCACCAAGCAATTGTTGAACAAGCAGACAGCAATGATTTAACAACCGCTAAGGTTAAGTCGCTTCTTCACCGTGATGTTGTCACTGTGGCAAAAGATGCCTCTGTGCAAATGGTTGCGCAATTGATGACGCAAGAGTCGGTATCGTCTGTACTGGTTACTGATGCAGATAAACCTATTAGTGATGATCCTGATGATGACGACGGCCAAGTAGTTGGCATCATTACCGACCGTGACTTACGTACCAGTGTTATTGCTGAAGGGTTAAGTTACGAAGCGCCAGCCGCGCAAATAATGCAAAAAGACTTAGTATTGCTTGATAGCAATGCCTATGTGTTTGAAGCCGTGCTTGCAATGCTCAGAGATAATATTCACCACCTGCCTGTAGTCGTTAAGAAAAAGCCGATTGGCGTTATTTCTTTATCGGATATTTTACGCTACGAATCGCAAAGTAGCTTATTGTTAGTACGCGGCATATTAGCTCAGCAATCGGTTGAAGATTTAGCTCACTATGCAAGGCAGCTGCCTAATGTGTTTGTACGCATGGTTAACGAAGACGCTAACTCTCACATGATTGGTACTGCAATGGCTGTTATAGGCCGAACCTTCAAACAACGTTTACTTGATTTAGCTGAAGAAAAGTTTGGCCCGCCGCCAGTTCCTTATTGCTTTATCGCTTTAGGTTCAATGGCTCGTGATGAGCAATTAATTGTGACCGACCAAGATAACGCCATCATCCTCGATAATAGTTTTAACGAGGAATTACATGACGAGTACTTCCAGAATTTGGCTGATTTTGTTTGTGATGGTTTAGCTGAATGTGGCTATAAGTACTGTGAAGGTGAAATTATGGCGTCATTTAAAAAGTGGCGTTTAACACGCGAGCAGTGGAAAGAACAATTTGCAGGTTGGATGGCCGAACCTAAGCCGCAGGCTTTATTACATAGCTCGATCTTTTTTGATTTAGACGGTGTTTACGGTAAAAACAAATGGGCCGATGAGCTCAAACGCTTTATCGCAACAGAAGGGCGTAAGAATAAACGTTTCTTAGCTAACCTTGCAGCAAATGCGCGTAACAGAACGCCGCCTTTAGGTTTCTTTAAAGACTTTGTTTTAGAGCATAATGGTCAACACAAGCGATCTATGAACTTAAAACGCCGCGGTACTGCACCTTTATCTGATGTAATACGCGTGCATGCATTAGCGATAGGCAGTCGTAAACAAAATTCATTCGAGCGTTTAGAAGATATTATCGAAGCTAAACTACTCCCTGAAGGTAAAGCACAAGATTTACGAGACGCCTTAGAGTACATTGCCATGATCAGAATAAGACACCAAGCGTGGCAAATAGAAAAGCTTGATGAAGCGCCAGATAACGACTTAGAGCCTCATTTACTTTCTCCTTTTGAGCAGCGAAACCTTAAAGAAGCGTTTGCCATTTTAGATAAAGCGCAGAGCTTCCTTAAATTCAGATACTCTGCCAACACAGGGATGAAGTAATGGCAAAACAAGGCGCAAAACTTGATTGGCCGACTCGGTATCAACAGTTATTAGCACAGAGCAAACAGCCACTGATTAAAGCGTTTTATGAATCAGCTATTTGTGATTTAAGCACACCAATTAGTGATGTTCCTTTCGTAGCGCTTGACTTTGAGACAACCGGTCTAAATTATCAAAATGACGATATAGTCAGTGTTGGTTTAATCCCATTTAATACCAAGCGTATTTTTTGTAAAGATAGCCAACATTGGATTGTTCAACCAAGGCGTAAGCTTGCTGAAGAGTCGATTGTTATTCATGGTATAACTCATTCAGAAGTGAGCGATGCACCTGATTTTTCAACGATTATGGAGCCTTTGTTAGCAGCATTAAAAGGCAAAATTATTGTGGTTCATTTTGCGCCTATTGAACGGCACTTTTTATATCAAGCTTTGCAAGCACGCTTAGGTGAAGGGCTTGAATTTGCCGTTATAGACACGCTAGATCTGGAAACGCGTGCACTTAAAGCAAAGCAGGGGTTACTCGGGCGATTGTTTAATTCTAAGATTGATTCTGTGCGCTTAGCAGACTCTCGCATTCGTTATTCGTTACCAGCATATCAAAACCACAATGCGCTTAATGACGCTACAGCCACCGCAGAGCTTCTACAAGCGCAAATAGCTTATCATTACCGCCCAGATACGCCGCTCAGCGAATTACTCATATAGCGTGCTTAGCACCGACTTTATGTCGGGTATTTGAATTTGAGCAAAGCTTATAAATAAAAAACGCCGCTAATGCGGCGTTTTTATTAATTAAAGGCAAGTTTAGTGTCTTGGTTCTGTTCGTAAGCCAAGGATTAAACTTACACACATTAATAGCAATACAAAAGTAAACGGTAAGCCCGTAGATACGGCGCCGGCTTGTAAGGCCTCGATTGCTTGTGTGCCACCAATCCAAACAAGTGCAGCTGCAATAGCGCCCTCGATTGTTGCCCAAAAGATACGTTGTGGCACTGGCGCGTCAACTTTACCACCGGCAGTGATTGAGTCGATTACTAATGACCCTGAGTCAGATGACGTAATAAAGAACACGAGTACTAGCACAATTGCAATGAATGAAAGCACTTGTGACATTGGCAGGGCTTCAAACATTTGGAACATAGCTAGTGGTACATCAGTTAAGCCTTTTTCACCTAGTACACCCACTTTATCAATAACTTGTTCAATAGCGATACCACCATAAATTGACATCCAGAAGATAGTCACAACAGTAGGAACTAGTAATACAGCAATTAAAAACTCACGAATTGTACGGCCTTCAGATACGCGCGCAATGAACATACCTACAAACGGTGACCATGAAATCCACCAAGCCCAATAGAATACAGTCCAGCCATGCATCCATGTTTCATCTTCACGACCATGTGGGTTACTTAGTGGAATAATGTTTTCAACATAACCCATTACTGTATTAGGAAGGTTACCAAATGCTGCAGAAAAGCCAACAAGTGCAACAAATACAAGTAATACAAAAGCAATAAGCATGTTTACGTTACTAAGTAGTTTTACACCGCCGTCGATACCGCGGACAACAGAAATAACAGCAAGTAACGTCACACCTACAATAACGCCAATTTGTAAGCCTATTCCGCTATCAGTACCAAATACATGGTTAATACCTGCAGCTGCTTGTTGCGCGCCTAAACCAAGAGACGTTGCAAGGCCAAATAGAGTGGCAAGTACAGCTAGAATATCAATAAGGTGGCCTGGCCAGCCCCACGCTTTGTCACCTAAAATAGGGTAAAAAATTGAACGAATAGATAACGGCAAACCTTTGTTATAGCAAAAGAATGCGAGTGAAAGCGAAACAACGGCGTAAATTGCCCAAGGATGTAAACCCCAATGGAACATAGTTGCACCCATTGCCAGTTTGGCAGCTTCTGGCGTGTTTGCTTCAACACCAAGTGGTGTTTCATACCAACCTGTAAAATAGGCAACAGGTTCTGCTACGCCCCAGAACATTAAGCCTATACCCATACCTGCAGCAAATAACATTGCAAGCCAAGAAATACGCGAATGAGTTGGACGCGCTTCTTTACCACCAAGGCGCATATTTCCGTATGGTGAAACAATTAACGCTAAGCAAAACAATACGAATAAGTTTGCTGACCACATAAAAAAGCCATCAAAGTTATTAATAATGTCGTTCTTAATACCATTCAGGGTTGTTTTCGCTGTTTCAGCATCTGAAATAAGTGTTGCCACTAAGAATAGGGCAATTAAACCAGCACTAATGCCAAATACAGGGTTATGCACATCAAAACCCCATTTTTGTACATTGTCCTGACCGACGGTGTAGTCGGTATTGTCGATACTGTACTTATCATGATGTTCGCTCATGAATACCTCTTGTTGTAGTTATATCTAGCAGAAAGCTAAACGGCCGGATGGCACAAGTTCAACTAATACTCTTTTTACGTGTAAAACTTAAAATTAGTTTGTAGACGAACTAAATTTGTACCAAAGTCTAGACTTTAGTGTAGGAGTTCGAAAAAAAATGTAAATGGTTTTGTCCCTAAACAGCCGAATAAATGTAGTTTTTTACGTTTTTTGTTGGAATTGTGAACAAACTGGGTCGGGAATGGAATAATTTGATGACAGTATTATTTCAAAGCAAATTATTTCAATTGAGAGGAAAGTGCTGCAAACACAGGGCTTGCAGCACAAAGTTACTACTTTTTGTAAGCGTCGTTATGAACGCCAGCAGCACGACCTGAAGGATCAGCATTGTTTTGGAATGATGCATCCCAAGCGAGTGCTTCAGGAGTAGAACAAGCAACTGATTTGCCATGCGGAACACATTTCGCAGCGGCATCACCAGGGAAGTGCTCTTCGAAAATACTACGATAGAAATACGCTTCTTTAGAATCAGGCGTATTGATCGGGTATTTGTATTTAGCATTAGCAAGGTCTTGATCGCTAACTTGTTCGTTCACATACTCTTTTAAAGTATCAATCCAGTTATAGCCTACGCCATCAGAGAACTGCTCTTTTTGACGCCAAAGTACGTCGTCTGGCAGGTAGCCGTCGAACGCTTCACGAATAATGTGCTTTTCGATTTTACCGTCTTTACACATCTTCGCTTCTGGGTTGATACGCATTGCTACGTCTACAAATTCTTTATCTAGGAATGGCACGCGCGCTTCAACGCCCCATGCTGCCATTGATTTATTAGCACGCAAGCAATCGAACATATGTAGTTTAGACACTTTACGGTTAAGCTCCTCATGGAACTCTTGCGCATTTGGTGCTTTGTGGAAATAAAGGTAACCACCAAATAGCTCATCAGCACCTTCGCCTGATAACACCATTTTAATACCCATGGCTTTAATCTGGCGTGCCATTAAGTACATCGGCGTTGAGGCACGAATAGTTGTTACATCGTACGTTTCGATGTGATAAATCACTTCACGTAGGGCATCAATACCTTCTTGAATAGTAAAGTGAATAGGGTGGTGAACCGTACCAATCATATCAGCTACTTTTTGTGCAGCTGCTAAATCGGGTGAGCCTTCAAGACCCACAGAAAATGAATGCAGTTTTGGCCACCAAGCATCAGACTCGTCATTATCTTCGATACGTTTTGCAGCAAAACGCTGTGTAATAGCAGAGATAACAGATGAGTCTAAACCGCCAGATAATAGAACGCCATATGGTACATCACACATTAATTGACGTTTAACAGCTGCTTCTAGGCCTTCTTTAACATCGCTTGCTTTTGCTTCGTTGTCTTTTACTGCATCATAGTTTTGCCAATCACGGCTGTAATACTTACGAAGTTGACCATCTTTGCTCCACAAGAAATGACCCGGAGGGAACTCTTCAATATGTTTACAAATTGGCGAAAGTGCTTTTAATTCTGAGGCAACATAAAAGTTACCATGCTCATCATGACCCGTATAAAGCGGAATAATCCCGATATGGTCACGACCAATTAAGTAGGCATCTTGTTCTTCGTCGTATAAACAAAACGCGAAAATACCATTTAAATCATCTAAAAACTCAGGGCCTTTTTGTTTATATAAAGCCAAAATAACTTCACAGTCAGACTGAGTTTGAAAAGTGAAATCAGTTTCTAAGCTAGCAGCGAGCTCTTTGTGGTTATAAATTTCACCGTTAACAGCAAGAATATTTGTACGCTCAGGGTTGTACAAAGGCTGTGCACCACTCGATACGCCAACAATCGCTAAACGTTCGTGCACTAAAATAGCTTTATCTGATGAATACACGCCAGACCAATCTGGCCCGCGGTGCCTTAATAGTTTTGACATCTCAATTGCTTGGCTACGCAATTGAGCGGGATCAGATTTAATATCTAATACCCCAAAAATTGAACACATAGTGACTCCTCATTCCAAATATGTGCGCAGTTAACAGAATTTATATAACTGCGAATGTTTGTTTTAACAGAAATAATTACCTAAGTCACACAGGTTTTTTAATTAATTGAGAATAAAATATGCACCTGCGGTAACCTCTTTGCACCAGTATGGGGTAAGTGGTTAAAGGGTGAGCGGTTTAAATGCTTGATTTGTACAAATTGGATGATAATGAGTCTGGAATAAAGGCTTTTGTTACTAAATTTTCTGCACAGCTTTGGTGCAAAGGAATACGTAGGGTTTTTACCTTTTTAAATGTATAGACAAGCCATAAAGGCAACGCGAGCAAAGACTTTCTTTGCTCGTTTTTTAAACACCAATAAATTAACGCTATTTATTAATATAGTTTAGCGCTATCGCAAGTTGATTTAAGTGCGCAGTTAGCTTTTCTTGTGCCTCGTGGGCTTCGTTGAGTGTAACAAACTTAAAGTGAAGGAAGTCGCCGGGTTTAAATTGTGCAAAATGACGAAGATCCGCTTCGATCACGGTGCCGAGCAATGGATAACCCCCCGTTGTTTGCGCATCGTTTAATAGCACTATGGGTTCACCATTTGGCGGAAGCTGAATACAGCCAGGAGCAACAGCCATAGAGGGTAATGAAACATCATGGCTGATATCACACTCATCACTTAATAGTCTTGTGCCCATGCGGTTACTATTAGGCGATACATGCCAAGAATGATTTATAAAGTTAACGATGGTTTCTTTTGGTAACAGTGCTGCATGTGGTGCAGCATGAATACGAATTTGTGTACTTTTAGGTGGTAGCATCGCGCCTAAGCCAACTTTGGTATTGTACCTTGGCGTTATATCAAAACTATCGCCAGCCTGCAGTGCTTTACCGGTTAAGCCACCAAAACCCGCTAATATATCAGTAGAATAAGAATCTAAAATGGGCTCAGGTAAATGCCACTCGCCGCCAATAGCAAGGTAACTTCTAAAACCATGACGCGCCGCATTAAACTTTAATACATCGCCTTTTTTTATGTAAAAGCTCCAGCCAGGATCAACAGGGTTGCCATTTACTGTGGCTTTCATATCTGTGCCGTGCAGAGCAATGTAGTAATCGTTATCGAACTGAATCTCGGCCAGACCTAACGTGATCTCAATAACGGGGTTGTTATCGTCGTTGCCAACTAAACGGTTTGTAATAACTTGAGCGTAAGGGTCAATGCAACCGGATTGGCCAATGCCTAAATGGCGAGAGCCTGTGCGGCCTTGATCTTGTATAGACATTTGCATGCCAGGTTTGATGATAGTGATCATTTTAACACCTCCTGAATTACAAACTCTAAAGTATCACCGGGTTCAATAGCACAAGGCGAGGCTGCATTGATATCAAACAGACGAAAATCTGTATGACCAATAATTTGCCAGCCACCAGGTGAGCTTTCAGGGTAAATACCGGTTTGATCGCCGCCGATAGCAACAGAACCTTTTGGAACAGAGAGCCTTGGTTCAGCATGACGAGGTGTGTAAAGTTGTGGATTTAAACCATCTAAATAAGCAAAACCGGGCTTAAAGCCTAAAAAAAGCACGTGGTATTTGGCACTGCTGTGCATTTGAGCAACATCATCAACAGACAGATTATGATGTTTAGCAACATGCGCTATATCAGGCCCATATTCACCACCATAACGAGTCGCAAGTTTATGATGACGTGAGTTAAAGTCAGTGGCTTTAAGTTCGTGCCATTGTTCTAGTAATCGTGGCAGCCAACCAGCAAGTTGAGCGGGCTCTTTTAGATAAAGCGTTAAATTATTATTGGCAGGGACTACATCAACAAAGTCATCACTGCTTTGGCAATATTGTGCTAATGCCCATATTTTCTTTTGCGTAGTCAGTGTGTCGCTTGCTATTTCATAGGCATCAAAAAAGATGCTATGCGTAGTGAGCGCCATAATTTTAGGTGTACTATTGGTCGTCGTCATTGCGTATCAATCTTATTATTATCCCTTAATGCTTATTAGCATATAGGCTGTTTGTTGATGATGTAAATGTGTCTTTAGTGTTAATTAGAAAAACTCAAGACAATCAAGTGGCTATAGTAGCTTATAACCACTTGATAAAGTGCAATGCCTAATTACTGTGCGTTATTTAATAACCAATTAGATAGTAAACGTACGCCATAGCCTGTACCGCCTTCAGCTAATTCATCTTTTGCTTTAGAGTTTAGAGCGTTACCAGCAATATCAATGTGAACCCAACGTGTGTCACCGGCAAAGTTTTGTAAGAAACTCGCTGCTGTAGTAGCACCTGGGCCATGTGAACCGATGTTTTTAAGATCAGCAATGTCTGACTTTAACGCATCTTCATAACCTAGAGGTAAACGCCATAGGTTTTCGTTTACTTGCTTACCAGCAACAGTTAGTTGCTCTACAAGGGTATCGTCGTCAGAGAACACAGCTGCATAGTCATTACCTACAGCACGAATTTTAGAGCCGGTTAGGGTCGCAACATCAACCATAATACTTGGCTTGTACTTGTCGCGGGCATACCACATTGCATCACTTAATACTAAACGGCCTTCAGCATCTGTATTTACAATCTCAACGCTTAAACCTTCAGCGGTTCTTACAACATCACCTGGCGCTACGGCAAATTGCGATACCATATTAGCTGCCATGCCCATTACAGCAACTACGTTTGTGTCGGCTTTAGCCAGTGCCATTGCTTTAACAGTACCTAGTACTGCAGCAGCACCAGCCATGTCTGATTTCATGCGGGCGATTGAAGCACCTGTTTTAAGGCTGTAACCACCAGAATCAAAGGTAATACCTTTACCTACTAATGCGATAGGGGTGTTTTTATTCCCTTGATAATGTGCAACCACTAAACGTGCACCTTCTTCGCTACCACGGCCAACAGCCTCAAGTGCACCCATGCCCAGCTTTTTAAGTTGCTTAGGCTCTAAAACAGTAATTTTAACACCTAACTTTTTAAGCTCTTTTGCCGCTTTAGCAAAATCAACCGGCGTCATTTCTGTTGCAACTTCAGACGTTAAGTCACGTGCTAAAAATACACCTTGTTCAATGCTTTGTAGTAGTTTATGGGTTTTGACCGCTTGGTCTAAATTCTCAACATCTAATGTGTAGTTAACAACATGGCTGTCTTGTTCTTTTTTGTATTGCTCAAAACGGTGGTCACGTAAATTTGCGCCATGTGCAAATTCTGCTGCATATTTAGCATTGATTGCGCTGTCTTTTAGCTCTGAAAAATCAAGGCTAACATTTGCTTGTTTAGCCGACTGCAATTTAGCGTGAACGTTACCACCTAGTTTTGCCATTTTTGCTGCATCTAGTTTTGGCTGCTCTCCTAAGCCAACAAGTAAGATGCGTTGATGGTCACTACCGTTTGGTGCGATAACTTCTAACGTTTTGCCATAGCCTGCTTTAAAGTCACTAAATTCAATGACTTTATTTAGGTGAGTTTGGGTTTCTGGCTTTAAATAATTAAAGTTAGCAACTTGGCTATCTGTATCTAAAAATAAAACTAGGGTGTTGTCGTTCGGTTTGATTGATTTTGCAAAAGTGAACTCTGCGGCATTCACTTGCGTAGCAAGTGTTAATCCTAATGCAATAGCAGATAAGCTGTGTGCAATTTTCATTTTTTAATATCCCAATGTTAAAAAGCTGTGTTTTACCGTAAATAAGGTTAAGAGTTAAATTGTTAGCGGTGAATCGCTGTTTGCATGCGTTTAAGTTGAAATTATTAATACCTATGCTCGGTCTGTCTTAAATACAGGCTTTTAAGAGGAAATTAGTATGACAATTAAGTCGATGTTACTGACACTATTCACTTGCAGTGCCATTTTTACCACCAGCCCAATTAAAGCTGACACAATGCCAGATAACGCGACAGGGCATATTGAAACCATTGTGCTTGGTTCGGGTTGCTTTTGGGGAGCAGAAAAACGATACGAAGCACTTGATGGTGTATTGGATGCGGTATCTGGCTATGCTGATGGGCATGGGTTTAAAGCGACCTACAAGAACATAACACGTAGCTCACGACGCTTTGATAAAAACAATTATGCAGAAGTTGTTAAAGTGACATACAACAGTAACGAGTTAACAACTCAATCGCTTTTAAAGCATTATTTTGAAAATCATGATCCAACTCAGCTAAATCGCCAAGGGAATGATGTTGGTACTCAATACCGCTCAACAATTTTGGTAAGTAATAATGAGCAACAAGAAGTTGCGAATAAACTTAAAGATGAATACCAAAGCAAATTAACAGCAGCAGGCTACGGCAAGATTGTAACTGTGATAAAACCGCTTGATGCATTTTATGCCGCTGAGGATTATCACCAAGATTATTTAAAGAAAAACCCCAATGGCTATTGCCCTGATCATTCAACGGGAGTTGTATTCACACCAGTAGAAAAACAGCAGGTTGATAACACAGCCTTATTGGCAGGTAAGCAAATTGTAGTGATAGATGCAAAAGGTTATTGCCCATACTGTGAAAAGTTTAAAAAAGAGGTCGCTAATGAGTACATGGGTTCGATACCAATGACCTTTCGACATGCTGATCAACTAGATGGCTTAACGATTAAAACGCCGACTTGGGCAACACCCACGTTATTATTTATAGAAAATGGCGAAGAGGTTTATGGTCGCCAAGGCTATGTTAGTAAAGGTGAGTTTTACAAAGCGTTAGGGGCATTTAAACTAGGTGACAGTGAAGCTTTTAGAGTGGCATTTCATGCCAGAACTGACAGCCCATTTTGTAAGCAATACGATATCTTTAAAAATACACCAGACGGTATTTTTATTGATAAGCTAAGTGGAGCGCCGCTTTTTGACACCCGTGATAGGTTTAACTCAGGCACTGGCTGGCTTTCTTTTACTCATCCTGTGAAAGACAGTGTAACTATGCATGAAGACAACAGTTATGGCATGCAGCGTATTGAGATTAAATCAAAAAGCTCGGGTATTCATTTAGGTCATTTGTTCCCTGGTGAAGGGCCAAGAGGTAAAGACAGGTACTGCATTAATGCTACTGTGCTTGATTTTGTGCCAAGAGATAAATCTTAAAAGGTAACTGATGTAAGAAAACCAGCCGACATGGCTGGTTTTCTTTTAGCCTGATGACTTATTACCACAATTTTAATTCCTGTTTCGCAAGATTTAAGTTAAACGACACCAGCTCGTTATTATTGAGCTGCACAGCCTCATAAAAATCAGCAATGGCCGCTGTATCATTTTTCGCCATAAGTCGAGCAATGCCTCTATTACTTAATGCATAAGATGTCAGTTCATTACGTTTATAGTGGGGGGCATTGACCTTTTTTAGCATCGCGATTGCTTGCGAGCAATCTTGTTCAGCTTTATCAAGCTGTTTTAGTTTCACACCCGCAACACAGCGGTTAAACGGCACGATATAGTTATTAGCTTCGTTCATTGTCTCTAAAGAATTAGCAAAGTTGCCTTGCATAATTGCTTTTGAGCTTGCGTTATCGTCAACAACCATGAGTTTAAAGTCGTTGTTGTTGGCGAATACAAAATTTGAACAAACAAATAATATTAACCACAGGCAGGGTTTTAGATTTAATTTAAACATTGTTTTCTCCTTGTTAGCGTAAGCGTTGTGCTTACTCTATAAAGTTAGAAAACAGGGTATAAAACTGACAAACGATATAATCGCACCTATGAGGTGAAGAAAAGTATTCTATAACGCAGATATTTTAGACGAAAAAAAGCCCGGTCAGAACACACAAGAACCGGGCTTTCGACAACAATTTGGTTGGGGTAACTTTTACAGCGCTAGGTTTTGTTTTGCGCGGCTTAAGTTGTGGTTAACAAGTTCGTTTTTAGAAATTTGCACTGCTTCATAAAAGTCAGAAAGAGCAGCAGTATCGTTTTCAGACATGATGCGTGCAACACCACGGTTACTAAGTGCAAACGATGTTAGTTCACGGCGTTTGTAACCAGGTACTTTACTTGTGCTTAGAAGAGAAATTGCTTGTGTACACAGGCTTTCCGCTTCTGAAAAATTCTTTTCTTTAACGCTTAATGCACAGCGGTTGAAGGCAGTTTCGTATTGGCTAGTTGCATTGTCGTTAGATTGAGCTTGCTCAATAACCATCAGTTTATAATCAGCTTGGTCGGCTACTGCCATCGCTGAGCAAGTTAATAAAGAGCTAAGTGCAATAGTTTTTACAAGTGTTTTTAACATGATAGTTTTCCTCTGAATAAGTTGGTGTTTCTTGCCAACGAGTGAACTTTAAAATATTCCTATAAGCTAAACAAACGATTAAATTAAAACTGATAGATGAAGAAATTTAATCTATAGAGTAATTACTCAGGGTTCAGGTTTTTACTGTGGTGTAGAGGAGGTGAAGTTGTTTTATTCCTGTATTGGAAAGTTAAATTAGCTTAGCTGAGTGCTTGATAAATTAATGCCGTCACTTATGCAGTTACTCGTAAAATCCCTGTTTACTGATGCTAATGGCAATAAATTCTTGGGTTACATTAATATCGGCTTAGCCGGGATTGAGTATACACAACCATGTATGTTTGTTGATGATGAACCTGTTGGCTTTTGGTTTGGCATATCAACACCCAATATAATTGATTTACCAAAACTAAACTTTCCAATTCAAGCTGCTTCAGAGCCTATCCATGGTCTGCCTTCTCAAATCGAGATTATTAACGGTTATATTTCCTCGAGTATTGAGATATCGTCACAATAGACTACTCACCTAACAAATACTTTTAACTATAATTATGCTAAAATTATCTAAATTTCTTTTACTCTCCAGTCTCATATCTGGAGTGCTTTCATTTAAGACGCTTGCTAACAAGCAGTCAGCTGATTTCGAAGTCATTAATCTCGCTGATGATTTTTATACTTTATATCAGTCAAGCAAGACGTTGACTGCAGAAAATAGAGCAGAGCAGTTTTCTCAACATTTCACCTCTCAATTTGCGCCTTTTTATAGTGATAAAAGCTTTGTTAAAGCTATTGAGGGTTTCAGTGGTGTAGAAGAAGTATATTTATCAAAAAATAGGCGTTTATCTAAAGATTTAAACAGCAGTATTGAATCATTTATTGCTACTTTCCCTGATTTCAAATCTGAAACCCCCATTTACATACTTCACTCATTAGGAAGGTTCAATGGGGCAACGCGAGAGTTAAATGGTAAATCTTACTTAATGTTTGGTGTAGACCTTATGGCCAAATATCATACCTGGAAAAACGATACGCCATTCTTTCATCACGAGTTATTTCATGTTTATCATGAAAAATTATTCCACTGTAAGGATGAGCTATGGTGCTCTATTTGGACTGAGGGATTAGCTACTTACGTTTCATATAAATTAACTCCGTCAGCCAGTGATGATGAATTGATGCTAAACATACCTAGCAATCTGGTGAAAAAGATTCGCTCAAGACAGCTCGATTCTCTCGTTGACCTCAAGAAAAAGTTTTATTCAAAAAAACCTGAAATATATTCTTCATTTTTCAACTTCGCAAAGGACGAGACAAAGCTGCCATACCGAAGAGGTTATTACCTAGGTTTTATTTTAGCTAAAGAAATTGGCAAAAATTACAGCTTAGAGCAATTGGCTAAAATGGATAAACAGACAGTAGAGAGCTTATTACTAAAAGAGCTTAATTTATTAATAAAAGCGGAAGACTAAAAAGCGAAACCCCTAAACGGCAAAACCCAGCCGAGGCTGGGTTTTGAGACAACACAATTCTTTGAGAACTTATAACGCTAAGTTCTTTTTCGCACGAGTTAAGTTGTGCTCAACTAACTCGTTACCTGAAATTTGTACTGCTTCGTAAAAGTCAGACAATGCCGCAGTGTCGTTTTCAGACATGATGCGTGCAACACCGCGGTTGCTTAACGTAAATGACGTTAGTTCGCGACGTTTGTAGCTAGGTACTTTACTCGTACTCAGTAAGCTGATTGCTTTTGAGCATAATGTTTCAGCTTCAGAGAATTTTTTCTCTTTAACACTCAAAGCACAGTCATTAAATGCTTGTTCGTATTGACGGTTTTCTGCAACATCAGCAGTGATAGATTGGTCAATTACCATCAATTTGTAGTCACTCTGATCAGCCACTGCCATAGCTGAACAAGTTAATAAAGAGCTAAGTGCAACGCGTTTCATAAGTGTACTAAACATAATCTTTTCCTCTATTTGAATCGGTATCAATCGCCGACAAATGAACTTTAATTGAACAGCGCAAATTCAACAAACGATAAAAAATGACCTAATAGATGAAGAAATTTAACCTATAGACTTTAGTCTAATGTAATGAGTTAGTCTTAAAGCCGTCAGCCGTCAGCCGTCAGCCGTCAGCCGTCAGCCGTCAGCCGTCAGCCGTCAGCCGTCTGATCTGACCCCGATAAAGTAGACACGGGGTTTAAATAGCTAAAGTTTACGATAAAGAAAAATATAGGGGCAGAGTATGCAAAACAAACAAATTGTTGTTAATTAGAAATAAAATCGGTACTTTATGATGGTATGTATAGTTGATGATTTAATTTATTTAGAATAAGCGTATAACCATGAAACTGATACTTGCGTTGTTACTTTTAGGGCCTGTTATTGCCAATGCAGCTGAAGATAAAGTTGCTGTTTATCTTAATTTTGAGCAGGCTTATTTGAGCAACGATGTATCTTTGTTTACGCCATTATTAAGTAAAAACTATACCATTAGACAAACATTGCATATTCCAGGCATAGGGTCAGATACTGTACCTGTTACTAAAGCTCAGTTACTTGAAGGCATGAAGCAAAATCCTAAGCCTAGTTCATTACCGCGCTCAAAAGCTGAATCAGTTAAAATAGAAACAATTTCAAAACAGCAATTCTGTGCAAGTTCACAAACTTTAGATCAAGTCGTAGTAGCAGGTAAAAACTACGAAGAGAAGGAACTGCGCAAAGCCTGCTTTAAACATGAAAATAACAGCTATGAAGCTATATCACATACCATTGATGTGTATTATCGAGAGCTTTGATAGAGATAGTTATAGATTCAGAAATTTCCGTGTATCAAATAAACGTACTAACTGATATTAATTACGGATAAACCCTATAAATGAGATAAGGAAATAAATATGAAGAAACAGTTAGGTTTAGTAGCTGGAGTATTTTTAGCATCAACAAGTTGCTTCGCAGCTGATAGCTTTCAAGTTGAAACATCTGTTTATAAAGCGAATGAGCTACTAGCATCGCCAGTAATGCTGGTGGAAGAAAAACAACCTGCGACCATCTCTATAGGTGAGGGGTTTAGTTATGAAGTTAAAGTTACACCACAACAAAATAATACGGCAGCTGTAGAAACATCAATCACACTCGCTGGCAGCTATTTCACACCTTCTTTTGTTGTGGAATATGGTAAACAGGCTTCTTTTGAAATTGGTGAAAACAAAGTGAGTATTTTAGTAACCAAGTCGAAAAGTTAAATTAGCAATAAAAGACCCTCAACAAAATTGAGGGTCCTTTATTTATTATTTTAGATGTTTAAAAGTATCAATCATCCATTTTATAAATAGCTCTAATTGTGCATTAGTTTCGCTAGGATCGTGTTGCACTAAGTAATATTTATCTTTTGTTTTTAATGGCATATCGGTGAAATTAAATAACCACTGCTCATCAAACCAAGTCTGACTGATAGGTAAGGGGATTAGGGCAATACCCATACCCTGTTGCGCGGCACGTGCCACACCAAACATACTATCAACCTGAATAATTTGTTTTGGTGCAAAGTCATCAATACCAGCATGCTCTGCCCATTGGTGCCAAGCCCAAGGACGCGCTTTATGAAGTATAAGAGGTACTTCATTTAATGCCTGAAACGGGTTTTCTTGCCATGCTTGCCAGTTTTCTTTATTGCAAGCTGGTGTATAAGATAGTGAAAATAGCTCATGTACAACGCCTTCGTGCGGTTTAGATGAAGACAATACAATCGACAAATCGCTTTGCTTAGTCAGCTCTTTACGCGTTTTTAAGGTATTAAGCTGTAAGTTTGTATTTGGGTGCTCACTGGTCCATTCGCTCAGTTTTGGCATTAAAAGCTCACTGGCAAAAAACTCAGGTAGCGTAATACTGATCGTTACGTTTTCTTGTAACTGACTAAACTCATTAATGGTTTTTTCTAGCGCTTTGATCAGCGGTGATACAGAGTCATAAAAATTCTTCCCCGCAGCAGTTAGGCGGATAGAGCGGGTTTGACGTTCAAATAGTTCAATACCCAATTGTTCTTCTAATTGTTTGATCTGATGGCTTACGGCAGACGGTGTAAGGTAAAGTTGGTTTGCAGCATCTTTAAAGCTAAGGGTGCGTGCAGCAAAACAAAATGAGCGTAGGCCACGAATAGGTGTTTGCATAGTTAATTTCAGTAAGTCTCAATAGCGCTTGTTAGTTAATTAACTGCTAAGCAATTATTATCCCAAAATGTAAAAAATAGAGAGTAAAGAATGAATATAGCTAACTCTTGCCATATTGTATAAAAAACAATCGTGAATCGCTCGTTTAATCTATGTTTAGGCAAATGTTTAGTAAAAAAGTGATCTTAGCAGTTTTAGCTATTTCGTCATAGTCTCAGTATTAGATACTGCCAATTCACTAAAGCAGGGCATTTTATACTATTTATGTGACAAAATGGTGCGGCAAAGGGCTGACTTTAGATAAAAAAAATCCCTCTTGCGAGGGATTTTGGGTAACTCAGCGCCATTGGCACTGGGAATGAGGTCGGTACATGGGATGTGAGTGGTTTAAAAAACCATCTCTGGAACATCACCTTCAACAAGCAATTTGCCTGCCGTTTTGCTAATAATTTCATCTACCGACACGCCTGGAGCGCGTTCGATTAGATGAAATGCGCCGTCTTTAACTTCTAGTACGGCTAAATCAGTTACGATTTTCTTTACACAGTTAACCCCAGTTAGCGGTAAAGTGCAACTTTCTAATAACTTAGAGTCGCCATGCTTGCTTGCATGAGTCATCGTAACAATAATATTCTTCGCGCCAGCAACGAGGTCCATCGCGCCACCCATGCCTTTAATTAGCTTTTTTGGGATCATCCACGATGCGATGTTACCGTTCTGGTCAACTTCAAATGCACCTAATACTGTTAAGTCTACATGACCACCCCGTATCATGGCAAAACTATCTGCACTATTAAATATTGCTGCACCTGTGGCTGCTGTCACGGTTTCTTTACCCGCGTTGATCATATCTGCATCAACTTGGTCTTTGGTTGGGTACGCACCCATACCTAATAAGCCATTTTCAGACTGCAGCATAACTTCAATACCTTCAGGTACATAGTTAGCAACCAGAGTAGGGATACCAATACCTAGGTTTACGTAATAGCCATCTTGTAGTTCTTGTGCAACACGCATTGCAACTTGTTCACGTGATAATGCCATTTTATTGCTCCTTAATCGCGAGTTGTTACACGTTCAATGCGTTTTTCAAAGTCGCCTTTGATCACGCGATTAACATAAATACCTGGAGTATGAATTTGGCTTGGCTCAAGTTCACCTGGCTCAACAATTTCTTCTACTTCAGCAACGGTAATTTTACCTGCTGTTGCGGCCATCGGGTTGAAGTTCATTGCTGTGTGGCGAAATACAAGGTTACCGTAGCGGTCAGCTTTCCATGCTTTAACAATGGCAAACTCACCCGTAATTGATTCTTCTAAGATATACGGGCGACCATCAAATTCTTTGACTTCTTTACCTTCGGCAACAGGAGTGCCGTAACCTGTAGCTGTATAAAACGCAGGAATACCCGCACCACCGGCGCGCATCTTCTCAGCGAGCGTCCCTTGTGGTGTTAAAACAACATCAATTTCGCCATCGAGTAGTTGTTTTTCGAAAAGCGCATTTTCACCTACATAAGAAGCGATGATTTTTTTAATTTGCTTATCATGAAGTAAAACACCTAAGCCAAAATCATCAACACCGCAGTTGTTCGAAACAACGGTTAGATTTTTAGTTTGTTTACGCTTAATTTCACTGATAAGTCCCTCAGGAATACCACACAAGCCAAAGCCACCAGCGATAATAGTATCGCCATCTTTTAAACCTTCCATTGCAGCTTCATAACTTGAAACCACTTTATCGAAACCGGCCATGAGCCTACTCCTTAATTATTCTGAGTGTTCTTTAGAGCAAGTGATACCTTGCTGACAGGTTGTTTATTTAGGGCACTGCAAATAGCCCAACCAGCTTTCGCCAGTCTTTCTAAATCAATTCCATGCTCTATGCCAAGCCCTTGTAGTAAGTAAACTACATCTTCAGTGGCAACATTTCCTGACGCGCCTTTGGCATAAGGGCAGCCACCAAGGCCTGCAACAGCACTGTCAACCGTTGCTATACCGCGTGTTAGGGCGGTGTAAATATTTGTGAGCGCTTGTCCGTAGGTGTCGTGAAAATGTACAGCGAGTTTTGATTTATCAATATGTTGTAAAAGTAAATCTAATAACTCATCGACTTTTTTCGCCGTACCCACACCAATGGTGTCGCCAAGGCTTATTTCATAACAACCAAGCTCTAATAATCGCTCTGATACTTTTAATACATCATTGTAGTCGACATCACCTTGATATGGACAACCCATGACGCAGCTAACATAACCTCTAACACGAATGTTATTCGCCTTGGCAAAATCCATGACATCTTTAAAGCGGTCAATACTTTCATCAATCGAGCAGTTAATGTTCTTTTGACAAAACGCTTCACTTGCTGCTGTAAAGATAGCAAATTCTTGTATGCCGACTTGTTTTGCAGCCTCTGCACCCCGTAAATTTGGGGTGAGGGCACTTAAGTTAACATTAGGCAAATTTAACGCGCTAATTACATCGCTTGAGTCAGCCATTTGTGGCACCCATTTAGGTGACACAAAGGCGCCTGCTTCTATATCTTTAAGCCCAGCACCTGCTAGTGCGTTGATAAGAGCGACTTTATCTTGAGTGCTAACGGCGGCTTCATTTTGCAAGCCGTCTCTGGCGCCAACTTCTACAATGCGAACAAAATCAGGAAACTGTGCCATTACGCCTCCGGCTCTTCTACAATCGCGAGCATATCACCGTGGCTCACCAATTCACCTTCAGCAAAGCAATAGCTCGTTAATACACCATCATGCGGGGCATTAAGGGTGTATTCCATTTTCATCGCTTCGATGATGACAACAGCGTCACCTTTAGCGACAGTACTACCTACCTCAACTAAATGCTTAACAACAGTACCATTGAGTGGTGCAGCGAGTGGTAGTGCATCACTTTCGTGTTCACTAATATAGTGTTTATCAATCAGTTCTAGCACCGTTTGCTGTGCTTTGTACATCACTGTGATGTGAGAGTCTGCTTGATTAATATGAGCCACAACTTTTTCGCCATTAACGACTAAGTTCGCAAGGCCATTTTCAACGCTACCCGAAGTTGTATAGTCAACTCCATCTAGGTTGATTTTAAAGCCTTCTGAGGTCTTAACAGCATGAACGTTTAAATCAACAAACGGAATTGCTGTTTTAGCGTCACTGTTTAGCATAAAGCCTGTTAATTGTTGCCATGGGATGCTGCTTTCACCTTTTAGTTGATATGCATACGCATAGGCTGCCACAACGGTTGCAATAACAGACTGTTGCTCGTTTTTAGCAACAAGGCGCTCACCTTGGTCTTCAATAAAGTGCGTATCGGGTGCACCTGCTTGAAAAGTAGCGTGGTTAGCAAGATTATGTAAGAAATTAACGTTACAGCTAAAACCTGCTAGGTGGAATTGCTCTAGTGCTTTTGATAAACGCCCAAGCGCTGCCTCACGGTTATCGTCATGAACAATTAATTTAGCTATCATAGGGTCGTAGAACGGGCTAATTTCATCACCCGCTGCAACCCCTGTATCTATACGTACAAATTCAGATTCGTTCGGTGTGAATAGGGCGTCAATGTGGCCAGAACACGGAATAAAGTCATTACTTGGATCTTCTGCATAAATACGCGCTTCAAAGCTGTGACCTTGTAGCTGAATATCTGCTTGGCCAAGTGGTAATGCTTCACCTGCCGCCATATTGATTTGCCAATTAACCAAATCAACACCGGTTACCATTTCTGTTACTGGGTGCTCTACTTGTAAACGGGTGTTCATTTCCATGAAGAAGAATTCATCACCGCATAATAAAAACTCAACAGTACCTGCACCGCGATAGTTAATCGCTTGGGCACAACGTACTGCTGCTTCACCCATTTCTTTACGAAGTTCATCAGATAAACCCGGAGCAGGGGCTTCTTCAATTACTTTTTGGTGACGACGCTGCAAAGAGCAGTCACGGTCGCCTAAGTACACGCAGTTACCATGGCTATCTGCAAAAACTTGTACTTCAACATGGCGAGGTTTAGTGACGTAGCGCTCTAACAGTACTAAATCGTTACCAAAGCCGGCTTTTGCTTCACGTTTTGCGCCTTCAAGAGCACTGATAAAATCTTTTGCGTGTTCAACAACTCGCATACCTTTACCACCGCCACCAAAGGCCGCTTTAATCAGTACCGGGTAACCAATTTTTTCAGCCTCAGCTTGTAAAAACTCAGTATCTTGGTTGTCACCATAGTAACCAGGCACTAAAGGTACATTTGCTTGGTGCATAATTTCTTTAGCGCGGGTTTTTGAGCCCATAGCTTCAATACTTGATGCAGGCGGGCCTATAAAGGCGATATCATTTTTCTCACACGCGAGGGCAAAGTCACAGTTCTCAGATAAAAAACCATAGCCAGGGTGAATACAATCAACACCAGCTTGTTTTGCCACATCGATGATTTTGTCTGCCACTAAGTACGAATCTTTACTTGGCGCAGGACCAATACGATACGCCTCATCAGCAAGCTTTACGTGCTGGGCATATTTATCAGCATCTGAATACACTGCAACCGTTGTTAAGCCCATTTGCTTTGCTGTACGCATAACTCGGCAGGCAATTTCACCACGGTTGGCAACGAGAATTTTTTTCAATGATTTTGTTGTCATAATGGTTCCTATTTCTGCCAGTTAGGGGCACGTTTTTCAAAAAATGCAGTTAGGCCTTCTTGGCCTTCTTCAGATACACGAATGCGTGCAATGCGCTCTGCGGTTAACTCAATCAGCGCATTATCTATTACGTTGCCAGCGACATCATTGATTAGCTGCTTCGCTGCTTTAACAGCAATAGGGCCATTGTTGACAAGGTTTTGTAAATGTTTGTCGAGCGCTGTTTGTAAATCGCCGGTGATCTGGTGAATTAAACCCAGTTGCTTAGCTGTATGCGCGTCAAAAATCTCTGCCGTTAAAAAATAACGACGTGCAGCGCGCTCACCAATAGCTTTAATGACATAAGGGCTGATAACTGCAGGAATAAGACCAAGCTTTACTTCACTTAAGCAAAACTGTGCATCGTCTTGGCAAATTGCGATATCACAACACGCAATCAAGCCTAACGCACCGCCAAATGCAGCACCTTGTACGGCACAAATTGTTGGATGTGGGCTTGTAGCAAGGACTTTCATAAGCTTTGCTAGCTGCATAGAGTCCGCTAAGTTTTCTGCAAAGTCATTGCCAGCCATCGACTTCATCCAGTTTAAATCAGCGCCAGCAGAGAAGTGCTTACCTTCGGTTTTTAAAACCAGTGCGCGCACATCACAGCTATTTGCATGTTCAATTAAACGGATCAGCTCACTGATGACTTCTTCGTTAAATGCATTGTGTTTTTCAGGGCGACTTAGTACCAGTACAGCCACATTTGATTTTGTTATTTCGAGTGTTACTGACATAAGGCCTCCATTACATTCTAAATACGCCGAACTGCGAATCGCGCTCTGGTGCATTTTTAGCTGCACTTAAGGCAAGCCCTAATACATTGCGGGTATCAGCAGGATCGATAATGCCATCATCCCAAAGGCGGGCACTGGCGTAATATGGATGACCTTGTTTTTCGTATTGCTCTATAATTGGCTTTTTAAACTCACTGACTTGCTCATCAGTCATGCTTTCGCCTTTACGGGCTAAACCATCTTGTTTAACTTGTGCAAGAACGCCTGCTGCTTGTTCACCACCCATTACAGAGATACGAGCATTTGGCCACATCCACATCATGGTAGGCTCAAACGCGCGGCCACACATACCGTAGTTACCTGCACCATACGAGCCACCAATTAACACGGTAAATTTTGGCACATCAGCACATGACACAGCGGTTACCATTTTCGCACCATGTTTGGCGATGCCTTCAGCTTCGTATTTTTTACCAACCATAAAGCCAGTAATGTTTTGTAAAAACACTAAAGGAATTTTGCGTTGTGCACATAGTTGTATAAAGTGCGCGCCTTTTTGCGCTGATTCACTAAATAAAATGCCGTTGTTGGCAACAATACCGACAGGGTGACCAAATATTTTTGCAAAGCCGGTTACTAGTGTTTCGCCAAAGTAGCGTTTAAATTCATCAAACGATGAATCATCAACAACACGGGCAATTACTTCGCGTACATCAAATGGCTTTTTAAGGTCGGTACCCACAATGCCGTAAATTTCGTTAATGTCGTAACGCGGCGGTTTAACATCATCAAGTAATGGTGCAGTAGGGCGCTGATAGTTAATTCGTTCAATACATTGGCGCGCAATCGAAAGCGCATGAGCATCGTTTTCAGCATAGTGATCGGCAACACCTGATGTTTTACAGTGAACATCAGCACCACCGAGCTCTTCAGCACTCACTTCTTCACCCGTAGCCGCTTTAACCAGTGGCGGGCCTGCTAAGAAAATTGTGCCTTGCTCTTTTACGATAATACTTTCATCAGCCATGGCTGGTACATAAGCACCACCTGCAGTACATAAACCCATTACGACTGCAATTTGTGGAATGCCTTTACCAGACATACGAGCCTGATTATAGAAAATACGGCCAAAGTGTAATTTATCTGGAAATACATCATCTTGTTCAGGCAGGTTTGCACCGCCTGAATCAACTAAATAAATACACGGTAAATGACAACGCTCTGCGATATCTTGAGCACGTAGATGTTTTTTTACCGTTAGTGGAAAGTATGTACCGCCTTTTACAGTTGCATCATTGGCGATGATCATACATTCAACGCCTTTAACACGACCAATACCAGCAACAACACCGGCACATGGAATAGCTTGTTCATACACGCCAAAGGCAGCAAATTGAGAAATCTCTAAAAATGGCGAGCCTTCATCAAGTAGCGTTTCAATACGGTCACGAACAAACAACTTACCGCGGCCTTGGTGGCGCTCAATCAGGGCTGGGCCACCACCTAAACGGATATCAGCGACTTTTTCACGTAAATCACTTACGAGCGCTGCCATGTTGTCGTGATTTTGCAAAAATTGCGGATCGTGTGGATTTACACTCGATTTTAAAATCGTCATAACAAGGTCCTATCGGCTTTCAGTGAATAATTCGCGACCAATTAGCATGCGGCGGATTTCTGAAGTACCTGCGCCAATTTCATATAGTTTTGCATCACGTAATAAACGCCCTGTCGCATATTCGTTGATATAACCATTACCACCTAAGATCTGAATAGCATCCAGGGCCATCTTAGTCGCCAGCTCTGCGGCATATAAAATAGCGCCAGCGGCATCTTTACGCGTTGTTTCGCCGCGATCACATGCACGAGCTACCGTGTAAACATAAGAACGAGCTGCATTCATTTGCGTGTACATGTCAGCAATTTTGCCTTGAATCAGTTGGAACTGACCAATTGGGCTATCAAATTGTTTACGCTCATGAATATAAGGAACCACAATATCCATACATGCTTGCATAATGCCAAGCGGGCCTGCAGCTAAAACAACACGCTCATAATCTAGGCCACTCATAAGTACTTTTACGCCTTCGTTTAAGTTACCTAGAATGTTTTCTGCTGGTACTTCGCAGTTCTCGAACACTAATTCACAGGTGTTAGAGCCACGCATACCAAGTTTGTCTAGCTTCTGCGCAGTAGAAAATCCTGGTGTGTTACGTTCAACGATGAAGGCTGTGATCCCTTTAGGGCCGGCATTTAAATCTGTTTTTGCATAGATAACAAAGGTATCGGCATCTGGACCATTCGTGATCCACATCTTGTTACCGTTAAGTACAAACACATCGCCTTTTTTCTCAGCTTTTAATTTCATTGATACAACGTCAGAACCCGCATTTGGCTCACTCATCGCAAGGGCACCAATGTGCTCACCGCTGATAAGCTTAGGTAAGTACTTTTCTTTTTGTGCTTGTGACCCATTACGGTTAATTTGGTTAACACATAAGTTTGAATGAGCACCATAACTTAAACCAATCGATGCACTTGCACGGCTAATTTCTTCCATTGCGATTACGTGCTCAAGGTAACCAAGGCCAGCACCGCCTAATTCTTCAGGCACTGTCATTCCTAATAAACCCATTTCGCCAAGCTGTGGCCAAAGTTGATTAGGGAAGGCATTGTCTACATCTGTTTGTTCTGCAAGTGGGGCAATTTCTTGGCTAGCAAAGCTATTAACGTGATCGCGGATCATGTCTGCTGTTTCGCCAAGTCCGAAGTTCATTTCTTTATAAAGTGAAATAGTGCTCATAATGTGTGTTCCTGTGAGAGTCTGTTGACGAGATTGTTGTCAGGTTATTCGTCTAAATTATTAAGGGTTTCACGACAGCGGCGTTCTGCTGTAACCAATTCCATTAGTACAACTTTAATGTCGTCCATTTGTTGGCTCAGGTCCGCTTTTTTCTCTGCGATAAGGTCAAGCATAGTGACTAGCTGTTTAGCGCTCGATTTATCTGCATCGTAAAGTTCAAACAAACGGCCCGTTTCAGCCAAGGTAAAACCTAAGCGTTTACCACGTAGAATAAGTTTTAGTCTTACTTTGTCGCGTTTTGAATAAATACGGGTTTGACCATTGCGATCAGGTGAGATCAGGCCTTGGTCTTCATAAAAGCGGATAGAGCGGGTGGTAATATCAAATTCTTTTGCTAGTTCGCTGATACTAAACGTTTGCTCATTGCTAGCAGGTTCAACTGCTGCGCTTTCAAAGTTTGTTTGATTGTCTTGTTTCATTATTTATTTACCTCATTCGAATAACACCAATATAAGTGAAGTTTACGTAAAGGTAAAGGGTGATTTGGGAGTTATACTTTAGACTTATAAAGATAACTGGTTGGATTTGTTGAAAAGCTTTATTTATCTAGCCTTGTAAGCAGATGTTCGATTTTTCATACAACAAAATACAGATAAGTTTACAGTTTTGCCGGCCGCAAAAATGTTGATTTTAGATTTACGTTGGCGTAAACGTAAATATTATGTATGCTGAATTAAATCGAAATTAAACTATAACAAATTAACTGTTTGGTTACACATGATTTGAACACATGATGATAACCACTTACATGGAGCCAATTATGACTACTGAAGCCGTTGTTATTGTTGCCGCAAAACGTACCCCTATGGGTGGTTTTATGGGCGCACTAAGTGGTGCACACGCAACTGATTTAGGTGCTACAGCTATTAAAAGTAGCTTAGAGCAAGCCGGTTTATCTGCCGATAAGATTGACGAAGTGATCATGGGCTGTGTATTACCAGCTGGTCTTGGTCAAGCACCGGCACGCCAAGCAATGTTAAAAGCGGGTCTTAATCAAGGTACTGGCGCTACAACAATCAACAAAGTATGTGGCTCTGGCTTAAAGGCTGCAATGTTTGCCCATGACTTAATTAAATCAGGCTCTATTAACTCAGCGGTTGCTGGTGGTATGGAAAGCATGAGTAATGCCCCTTATATGTTACCAAACGCACGTTCAGGTATGCGTATGGGTCATGGCGAAGTAAAAGATCACATGATGTGTGATGGCCTTGAAGATGCTTACGACAACAAAGCAATGGGTTGTTTTGCACAAGACACTGCCGATCAATATTCAATTGGTCGTGAACAAATGGATAACTTTGCACTTAGCTCACTGACTAAAGCAAATAGCGCAATTGAAACAGGAGCATTTGCAAACGAGATTGCCGCGCACACTATTTCTACACGTAAAGGTGATGTGACCGTTGCGATTGATGAGCAACCAGGCAATGCACGTCCTGATAAAATTCCAGGTTTACGTCCTGCATTTAAAAAAGACGGCACTATTACAGCTGCAAACTCATCATCAATTTCTGACGGTGCAGCAGCGCTTGTGTTGATGCGTGAGTCAGATGCTAAAGCACAAGGTTTAACACCACTTTGCCGTATCGTTGCTCACAGCACACATTCTCAAGCACCAAGCAAATTTACTTTAGCACCAGTTGGCGCAATGCAATCGCTTTTAGAAAAAGCCGGTTGGTCTGTGAATGATGTTGATTTATGGGAAATCAACGAAGCGTTTGCGATGGTGACTATGCTTGCAATTAACGAGTTAAAACTTGATGAAAGCAAAGTAAACGTAAACGGCGGTGCCTGTGCACTTGGTCACCCAATTGGTGCAAGCGGCGCGCGTATCTTAGTTACCTTAATTCATGCATTAAAGAATCGTGGTCTTAGCAAAGGTGTTGCCTCACTGTGTATCGGTGGTGGTGAAGCTGTTGCTATGGCTGTTGAAGCTATTTAATCGCTTTAGAATTTTAATCTCTCACAGCCGCAACGTATTTTAAAAACTATCATGTTGCGGCCTCTTTATACCCACTGGGGAGGAGTGCCTCATGCACCAAGTACCTTTATTTATCAACGGCGAATTTACCCAATCAAGTTCATCGCAACTGATTGATGTTATCAATCCTGCGAACCAAGAAGTGTTAGCTCAAGTTCCGTGTGCAACAGATGCTGAAATGGATGCAGCCATTGCCTCTGCAAAAGAAACATTTAAAACGTGGAAAGAAGTGCCAATTTCTGAGCGTGCGCGCATCATGATGAAATACGCTGCACTACTAAAAGAAAACCATGACGAGCTTGCGACGATTATTTGTCATGAGCTGGGTAAAACATTTGAAGATGCCAAAGGCGATGTTTGGCGCGGTATTGAAGTTGTTGAGCAAGCAGCCAATGCACCATCACTGATGATGGGCGAAACAATGGAAAACGTAGCGCGTAAAATCGATACTTACTCTTACATGCAGCCACTAGGTGTATGTGCGGGTATTACGCCATTTAACTTCCCTGCGATGATCCCATTATGGATGTTCCCACTGGCTATTGTGTGTGGTAACACCTTTATTCTTAAACCATCAGAGCAAGATCCACTAACACCGATGCGTTTAGCTGAACTATTTGTTGAAGCGGGCGCGCCAAAAGGGGTGTTACAAGTTGTTCACGGTACAAAACCACAAGTTGACCGTTTATTAGAAGACCCAGCAGTACGCGCTATTTCATTTGTTGGTTCGTGTGGGGTAGGTGAATACATCTATTCAAAAGGCACAGCAAACCTTAAACGCGTGCAAGCTTGTGTAGGTGCAAAAAACCACATGGTTATTATGCCTGATGCAAGTAAATCGCATGTTGTAAACAACCTAGTAGGTGCGTCTGTAGGTGCTGCGGGTCAGCGCTGTATGGGTATTTCGGTTGCTGTATTTGTTGGCCAAGCAAAAGACTGGGTTGACGAAATTAAAGCAGGCTTTGAAAACGTACGTCCAGGTGTATGGGATGATGCCAACGCGGCTTACGGCCCACAAACATCAAAAGCAGCTAAAGATCGTATTTTATCACTTATCGCAAGTGGTAAAGAACAAGGTGCAACGTGCTTAATTGATGGCTCTGACTTTACTGTCGAAGGTTACGAGCAAGGTAACTGGGTTGGTCCAACGCTATTTACTGATGTAACCACAGAGATGGATTTATACAAAGAAGAGATCTTTGGTCCTGTACTGGCTTGTATGTTTGTAGATACTCTAGAAGAGGCGATTGAGCTTATCAATAACTCGCCTTACGGTAACGGTACTTCGTTATTCACATCAAGCGGCGCTGCTGCACGTAAATTCCAACATGAAATCGAAGTAGGTCAAGTTGGTATCAACGTGCCAATTCCTGTGCCACTACCGTTTTTCTCTTTCACAGGTTGGAAAGGCTCATTCTACGGTGACCAACACACCTACGGTAAGCAAGGTATTCGTTTTTACACAGAAACGAAAACAATTACTTCACGTTGGTTCGAGGATGATATCGCCTCAGGTCCGAACATGAGTATCAACCTTAAATAAGCCGTAATTAATTTACTGCTGAGCGAGCACACGCTCGCTCAAAGAACACACATTTAAACGACAATAATCGTTATTCACACAAGAATAAGACAACAAAATAGAGGTCTACTATGGACTTTAATTTAACCGAAGATCAGCAAGCGTTTGCTGAAACAGCCCGTCAGTTTGCAGAGTCTGAACTTGCCCCACATGCAGCAAAGTGGGACCAAGAGCACATTTTCCCTAAAGACACCATTAAGGCAGCCGGTGAGCTAGGCTTTTGTGGTTTATATACCCCTGAAGAAGCGGGCGGCTTAGGTTTATCTCGCCTAGATTCAAGCATTATCTTTGAGCAGCTTGCCATGGGTTGTACAGCAACCACCGCTATGTTGACCATTCATAATATGGCAACCTGGATGATTGCAAGCTTTGGTACTGATGACGTTAAAGCCCAGTACTGTGAACAATTAGTAATGGGTGAGTTACTTGCTTCTTACTGTTTAACAGAGCCTGGCTCTGGCTCTGATGCAGCATCACTAAAAACCAAAGCAGTTAAAGAGGGCGATGAGTATGTGATCTCAGGCTCTAAAATGTTTATTTCGGGTGCCGGTGAAACTGATTTACTTGTGGTTATGGCGCGCACTGTTGGTGAAGGCGCAGCTGGTATTTCGGCATTTGTTGTGCCTGCAGATGCTGCAGGTATTGAATACGGTAAAGCTGAAGAAAAAATGGGCTGGAATGCACAGCCAACACGTTTAATTAGCTTTGAAGGTGTCAGAATTCCTGCGGCTAACTTACTAGGTCAAGAAGGCGAAGGCTTTAAGTTTGCAATGCAAGGCTTAGACGGTGGTCGTATTAACATTGCAACTTGTTCAATAGGTACAGCTCAAGCAGCTCTTAATACTGCACGCGAATACTTAAAAGAGCGTGAGCAGTTTGGTAAGCCATTAGCTGCTTTCCAAGCACTGCAATTTAAGATTGCCGATATGAACACCGAGCTTGTTGCTGCTCGTCAAATGGTGCGCTTAGCCGCATTTAAACTAGATACAGGTGACAGCGAAAAAACCACTTACTGCGCGATGGCAAAACGTTTTGCTACAGATGTTGGTTTTAAAGTCTGTGACGACGCACTACAAATTCACGGTGGTTACGGTTACATCAAAGAATACCCATTAGAGCGTCATTTCAGAGACGTACGTGTGCATCAAATTCTTGAAGGCACAAACGAAATCATGCGTGTGATTATCGCACGTCGTATCTTAGCTGAGTCAGCTGGCGACATTCTATAAGGAGCAACCTATGTCTAATCCATCGATTGATTTAAATATTGAAGGTAATGTAGCGGTTTTAACCATGAATAACCCGCCAGCGAATACCTGGACACAAGATACATTAACCGCGCTTAAAGACACTGTGACTGAGCTAAATGCTAACAAAAATGTCTATGCATTAGTGATTACAGGCCAAGGTGAAAAGTTCTTTAGTGCTGGTGCCGATTTAAACGTGTTTGCTAGTGGTGATAAAGGCGTTGCAGCCACTATGTCTAAAGTGTTTGGTGATGCATTTGAAGCTTTAACCAATTTCCGTGGTGTATCAATCGCGGCAATTAACGGTTACGCCATGGGCGGTGGTCTGGAAGTAGCTCTTGCGTGTGATATTCGTATTGCTGAAGAGCAAGCTCAAATGGCACTTCCTGAAGCGAAAGTTGGCTTACTGCCATGTGCTGGCGGTACGCAAAACCTTGCATGGCTTGTTGGTGAAGGTTGGGCAAAACGCATGATTTTATGTGGTGAGCGCTTAAAAGCAGACAAAGCACGTGAAATTGGCCTTGTTGAAGAAGTGGTTGGCACTGGCGAAAGTTTAGCTGCGGCAATGAAACTTGCTAACCAAGTTGGCGAACAAAGCCCGGTTGCTGTGACTGCATGTAAAGAACTTATTCAAAGAGGTCGCACACAGCCAATGTCTCATGCATTGCCATTAGAGCGTGAGTTATTTGTACAGTTGTTTGATACGCAAGACCAAAAAGAAGGCGTGAATGCTTTCTTAGAAAAGCGTAAAGCAAATTGGGTAAATGGCTAATGACTAATGTAACACTACTAAATCATCAAGATGCGCCTGTGGTGTTTGAAACTGCAGAGGCCGAAAGCGGCCTCATTGCAATTGCGACACTCAATGCGCCTAAGTCGTTAAATGCCTTAAATTACGACATGATCCAATTGCTAGAGCCTCAGCTTAGAAAATGGGCTGACGATGACGCCGTTGCCATGGTTGTTCTAAAAGGGGCTGGCGAAAAAGCATTTTGTGCTGGTGGCGATGTAGTAAGCCTGCATAAAGCAATGAGCACAGGTGAGCCTGCTAACTTCATTGAAGACTTTTTTACCCTTGAGTACAAGTTAGACTACCTAATTCACTGCTATGAAAAGCCAATATTACTTTGGGGTAATGGCATTGTTATGGGTGGCGGCCTTGGCTTAATGGCTGGTGCAAGTCACCGAGTGGTAACAGAAACATCGCGTATTGCAATGCCTGAGCTAACCATAGGTTTATACCCTGATGTGGGCGGCAGTTACTTCTTACATAAAATGCCTGAGCAAGTGGGTCTATTCTTAGGGTTAACTGCTGCGTCTATCAATGCTGAAGATGCCTTGTTTGTTAATCTTGCTGATCACTATGCATCAGCAGATAAATATGACGCTATTTTAACGGCTATCACCGCTGAAAACTGGGGCAAAACAGCCTCATTAAACCACGAAAAGCTAACTAACATTTTAATCTCTATTGATAATATTTCAGGCCGTGTTCCTAAAGGCAATGTAAAAGATAACTTAGCGGTTATTCAAAAGCTGGCTGAGTTTGATTCATTGCAGGGAAAAATTGACTACATTCAAGCTTTAGAAACAGAAGATAAATGGCTTAATCGTGCGCAAAAATCATTAGCGCATGGTTGTCCGCTTAGTTGTGCGCTGGTTGAACGTCAATTAGCTAATTCAAAAGAGATGACGTTAGCACAGTGCTTCAAAATGGAGCTAGGCATGTCAGTTCGTTGTGGCGAAGTAGGTGAGTTCCAAGAAGGAGTTCGTGCGCTACTAATCGACAAAGACGGTGCACCAAACTGGCAGTTTAAATCGCTTAGCGATATCGACGAAGCAGTTGTAGATAGCTTCTTTACAGCACGCTGGGATGAGCAATCTCATCCACTTAACTCATTAACGTCATCTTAAGTCCAAGGGGTAAACAAATGGCTAAATTAACAATAGGATTTATTGGTTTAGGCAACATGGGTGGCCCAATGGCGGCAAACCTTGTCAATGCAGGTCATACAGTTCGCGTGTTTGACTTAAATAAAGCAGCGGTTAATGAGCTTGCCGATAAAGGTGCAATTGCTGCTACCGATGCAGCTGAGTGTGCCATTGGTGCTGATATTTTTATCAGTATGCTACCGGCAAGCAAACACGTTAAATCGCTTTACTTAGGTGAAACGGGTCTTATTAACTTACTTGATAGCAAAACCTTAGTGATTGACTGCTCAACCATTGATGCAGAATCAGCGCGTCAAGTGGGTAGTGAGCTTGCTCAAAAAGGCATTGATTTTGTTGATGCGCCGGTATCAGGTGGTGTTGCAGGTGCAACAGCAGGCACTTTAACCTTTATCGTCGGTGGTGAGCAAAGCCACTTTGAAAAAGCCAAACTGGCTTTAGTGGATATGGGTAAAAACATCTTCCATGCTGGTGATATTGGCGCAGGCCAAGTCGCAAAAATCTGTAACAACATGCTGCTAAGCATTTTAATGGCAGGTACTAGCGAAGCACTACAAATGGGCATCAACAATGGGCTCGATCCAAAAGTGTTAAGTGACATCATGAGCGCAAGCTCTGGTCGTAACTGGACACTTGAGCTTTACAACCCATGCCCTGGTGTAATGGAAACAGCACCAGCAAGTAATGATTATAAACCGGGCTTTATGGTTGATTTAATGGCAAAAGACTTAGGTCTTGCTATGGAAGCGGCTCAGCAAAGTAATTCATCTACCCCAATGGGGTCAATGGCGAAGAATCTATACACTATGCTTCAGCATCAAGGTGCGGGTAGTGATGATTTTAGCGCTATTTTTAAATTATTCTCGAAGTAGGAGATTGTTGTGGAAATTAAAAACAACAACATCGTAATTACCGGTGGTGCGCAAGGTTTAGGCTTTGCGATGGCCGAGAAATTTGCATCCCTTGGTGCGAACATCGCTCTTATCGATATGCAACAAGACGTACTAGATACTGCAGTATCAGCGCTTGCTAAGTATGGCACAAAAGTCATGGCGTATGCTGCTAATGTGACCGACGAAGACGCTGTGGTAGCAACGTTTAATACTATCAACAAAGACTTTGGCCATATCGGCGTGTTAATTAACAACGCGGGTATCTTACGCGATGGTATGTTTATCAAAGCAAAAGAAGGCAAAGTAGTTGATAAAATGTCGTTGGCTCAATTTCAATCTGTTATTGATGTGAACCTAACAGGCGTATTTTTAGCTGGTCGTGAAGCTGCAAGCCACATGATTGAGTCTGGCAAAGGCGGCGTTATTGTTAATATGTCGAGTGTTGCCCGTGCTGGTAACATTGGCCAAACAAACTATGCTGCGTCTAAAGCCGGTGTTGTTGCGATGACAACAGGTTGGTCGAAAGAATTAGGTCGCTTTGGTATCCGTGTTGGTGCAATCGCACCAGGTGTTATTCGCACCGCGATGACAGATGCAATGAAACCAGAAGCAAAACAACGCATGATGGCGGTTACGCCAGTGGGTCGTTTTGGTGAAGCAGAAGAAATTGCTCAAACAGCACAATACATTGTAGAGAATGACTTCTTTACAGGTCGTGTTGTTGAAATTGATGGCGGTATCCGCCTTTAGTTTGAAATGGTAACCCTTTACCCATTGAAAGTACCAAAACGGTAAGCCTAGCTTGCCGTTTTTTTATTTTTAAAGTATTTTAAATTCATAATGATAAGGAGATTTGTTATGAACACGGATGGCATTACAGTATCAATGAGCAAGGGAATTAAAGCCAACTTCAAGCTGGGTGAACATTTAATTCAATACTGGGGTTCTGCTTACTCAGGTAAAGAAGTTTTGAAAGTAGACAGTGAATTAATAGCAGAATCACGTAACTTTAAAACTAAATCTGTTCATGAGTTTAATGTTGATGGTAAAGTCTGCCAATTAACAATTTCAGTGACTTTATTCAGGAAGTTTTCTTCTACCATTACATTAGAGTGTGAGGGTGAGCTAGTTCACAGTTATCAACTCACATATGGTAAAACCCGACAAATTGCTTGGTATTTAAAAGCAATCCCATTTTTATTTGCAGGGGTTTTAGGCTGGTGTTTTGCCGCTGATATTCTTACCTTATTAGAGTTGGTTATCTTTTTTTGCTTAACCTTTGCAGTATCAGAACTGGTTCTGAAAGATCAAGGCTGGATCATCGAAGAGCAAAAGCCTTGTAATTAACTGTTTAGCATTCAATAATTAAGCGGTTAAAAGCCGCTTAACTTTGAGAGATGCAGTGAATCCCAAACAAATCCGCAATTTTTATATCAATGAAGAACAGTCTGTTTATTTACTGTCTCACCATGATGCTAAAAAGCACCGTCAATGGCTTAATATTTGTATTAAACAGCTTACTTTGCTTGGTTACAGTGACGTTGAATTAATTGGCTCTGGTGCATTCGGATTTGTTTTTGCCGGTGTTGATGATGAAAACCTACCTTGGGTATTTAAGTTTTCCCGGATAACCCTTGCACAAAGTGTGCGTGACCGTCTAGAAGACGAAGCGTACATGCTCTCGCAAGTTAATAATCCGCTGGTGCCAAAATTTTATGCCTTTGAACGCATTAAAAAGCAAGGCATTTTAATGATGGAGCGCGCTCTAGGTGAAGACTTAGAAAAAATCTCTATCAAACAGGGGCGTTTTAGCGCAGCAAAAGTTATGGCGCTGGCTCTTAGACTACGTAATGTGCTTTTAGATTTACGTGAACACAAAAATGGCTTAAGCCCTCAGCCAATTGTGCATGGCGATATTAAACCCTCTAACATTGTTTATGATGAACAAACCAATAAATTGTCATTGGTAGACTGGGGCAGCTCTGTTTACGCACAAATAGATGCTGAAGGTAATCCGGTTGCCAGCAACTTTATGGATCTTATGTCTGCTGATATTAGCACCACTAATGCACGCATGGGTGATGTGTATTTTATTGGTGATGAGCAAATGTCTGGCGGGCAGTCATCGCCACGTTTTGATGAACAAGGTGTCGCATCAACCCTTTATGCACTGGCCTCTGCACAATCTTGTAGATTTGGTGCGGCGGTTATTCCTGCTACAAGCCTGAATTTACCTATGGAGCTTGCCCGTGTTATTGACGGTATGCTTTCAAAAAATAAGGCCACTCGCGATGGGGCTGGTGATTATTTTATGCGAAACATGCCTACAATGGCTAAAGCTTATCTCCCTGAGCTGCCCCGTAAAGTCATTCGCCCTTATATTCCTTATTGGTTTAGTGAGTTTGATGAACACCCAGATACGGTTGTTTATAGCTCGCGTAAACAATTTTTAAGACAAGCCGACCATAATCAACAATTACTTGATGTAAACGATGCCCAGCTCGACAGATACTACAAAGAGTTTTTATTTGATACCGGCGACACCGAAAAAGCATTTTTAGCTTCTATAAGCCGATTAGCAAAATATCCGGTAGTAGGGGGCTTGAGTTTTCATTGGAAAGAAAACTCACTGTTTGTTGAGTCTTCCCTTATTTTGCATGATGAAACGCTCGGCACAGCGTTTACTGATGCGATCAACAACACAGTAATGCTAGCACAGGGGATTGAACAAAAAGGTCTCTTTAAGTGTTGCTTGTTTGATGCGCGTAAAACCATTCAGCTCGAGCGTGATGGAACAGGTGCGTTTAAATTTGAACACTTACCAGAGCTTGATTATGAAGTGATGGATGTACAAGCCTCAGATGTAACCAGACCGCATTCTTACTTTGAAGATGGTAAAGACCCAGATGAGCAATTACAGCTCCCGAAAAAGGTCATAAAGTGTGTATTTGAACTTAACCAAATACACCATACGGGCTGTATTATTTTCGAAGCCTTACCTGATAGGATGAAAATACATCATTACTATCGACTGCTTGATGCCAGTAAAGAGCCTGAATTTAAACGTTTATTAAGTAAGCTCATGCAATATGCGGTTAGTATCACAGATGTAGGTGTGGCAGGCTTTATGAAGCTACCTTACAAAAATACCCGTGAATTTGATTTGTGCACTAAACAGCCCGATGAGTTTTATCCGCGAGATCCCAAAAGAGTGGAATGCTAAAAGCTGACCTGATTCAAACAGTTAAGGAGAATAATAAACATGGACTACATCCCAAATTATAAAAATTATTCATTAGATGAGCTATTAGATGCTCAAAAGTATATTGATAAAGAAAGCTACCCACAAAGAGCACAAGAGTTAGAATTAGAGATTGCAAATAAATTAAAAGACCCAGAAATAAAAGCAGAGTTTGAAGAGCTAGAAACGAGTAAAAGGTATGCTACTTTTTGGCCTCGTTTTTGGGCTGCTATTATTGATGGCTTAATTTTTACAGCATTACTTTATATCGAATGCTTACTCTTTGACGTTGAATATTCTTACGAAAACTCGATTTTACAAGCTGTTAATGGCTTTCAGTACATTGGCTATGTTGTTTTCATGCATGGGTTTTATGGTCAAACACTTGGAAAGATGGTGATGGATGTTAAAGTCCTCGATCATGAAACCGAAACGAGCATTACGCTTAAGCAATCGGTTCGCAGAGAATCTGTTAATATTGCTATTAACTCGTCTTGGATACTCCTAGTTTTTTCTATTTCAATATCGTTACAACAACTTGGTAGCGTACCTGCGGTTTTAACTTATTTAATTATGGGTCTGAATTCATTAGCTACAGTTTGGGCATTGTCAGAATTTATAACCATGCTGTTTAATGAAAAGCGTCGTGCAGTACATGACTTCATCGGTAGAACGGTTGTTGTTAGATTGTAATAAGGAGATCTACAATGACAACCGTAAAAAACACCTTAATTACCTAATGATGTAGTCGTTAGTTCTTTTTGTAGTGGCTAATAATAGGTATTGTTTATTCATCCTTTCAATTTATCTAAAGGCTTTCAGTGAATGCTAATGTCTAAAGTCCTTGTCGAAAATTTATATTATGATGGGCCAAGAGAGGGTATCACATCTGTTGAGGGGAGACATTACAGGTTTGTTTCAGACTTCAATGATGACAGTGGTTTTACTGATGAGTTTTCTCTTTATTTAATATCAGAATCTGAACTTCAATTAGAGATTGAGCAATGGCAAATTTTTGTTAAATGGAATAAAAAATATCAGTCAGGTGAATTAAAAGCCGATAGTCATCCTGGGCATGGTGGTATATCTCAAAGATGGGATGAAATAGAACAAGCTTTGGCAATTAACAGAAAAGATACGTCAAACTTTAAATTTAAAGCTACAGCGACCTTTACCCGGAATGATCAAGAACTGCAATATGATTTAAATGGCCCTTGTTATGATGTTTCTTGGCACTTTCTTTAATTATAAGTGTATTTAAAAAACGATGGCTACTCGCTAAAAGTTACAGTGTTTTTATTCATTCCAAATAAAAAGCTTTTTATAGAGCCTGACATTCACTTGCTAATGCAAAACATACAAACACTGACTACTACATATCAAAAGCGTAAATTAAAAAACCTGCTAAATAGCAGGTTTTTGGGTAATTAGCTTTTACTTATGCTCTTCAATTATCTCAGTGATCCCTTCAGCAGAAAGTATCTCTATCCAATAACCATCAGGGTCTTTTATAAAGGCTAGACCTTTCATAGAGCCATCGTCTGGTTTTTTGACAAACTCAACATCGTATTTTGCAAAACGCTCGCATGCTGCGTATACGTCTGGCACACTAATACCGATATGACCAAAGCCTTTTGGTTCATCATTACCACTATGGTAACCAGCAAAGCTGTCGTCGTTTTCTGTGCCCCAATTGTGTGTAAGCTCGATAAGAGCAGGGCGGCGAAATACCCACTGTGCTTTTTCTTTATCGCTGCCTGTTGGCATGTCTTGCTCATAACCTAAAAAGTACAGCGTAAACTCCATTTTAGGGAAGTCATATTTACCCAGTAACTTCATGCCTAAAACGTTTTGGTAGAAATCTAAAGAAGGCTTTGGATCTTTAATGCGCAACATTGTTTGTTGCATTACATAACCTTGCGTTGCATTTGCGATTTGTTCAGGTGATTCGTTGTAGTTAGACATACACATCCTTTTTTAATGACATTAATGATGATGAAAGCAGTCTAACATAATCAAGTTACCCTTAAATTAATAACAGATAAACTATGAGCCCTTTGTACTATGGTAAGTTAAAAATCATGGTGCTATAAATTGAAAATAGGGAACGGAGTTTTTGAACTAACGAACAAATGGAATAGCGAGCACATTATGGAAGATTTACAAAATAAAAGAAGCATTTCACAACGGTTCTTTGGTGAATACGCCAGCACTCCAAAGGTTTTGTGGACTATGTCTATCTGTATCATTGCTTTTTTATGGTTGACACGTGAAGGTGGACTTTTTGACATGCTTATTGCTGGTGATTTCAACTCTGCTTTCTTGCTGACAATAATTGGTTATTTATCAGAATTTAGATATCGAATTATAAAAGAATCAAGAAATGATTGACGTATTTAGGTAACCCTTCGATTCTCAACTGCTAACTTGCTAACTTGCTAACTTGCTAACTTGCTAACTTGCTAACTTGCTAACTTGCTAACTTGCTAACTCAAATAAAAAACCGCCCTTAAAGGCGGCTTATTTCAACTAACAGCTTATAGCTCAAAACTTTAAGCTTAATTACCCCAAGGATTACTCGCACTTGAACGTTGTTTACGGGTGCGGGCTTTTTGCTTGGCTTCTTTTTTAGCGTGAATACGTTTAGCGTCGGTAAAACTTAACTCACAAGGTTCACCTGGTTTTTGATCAGCAGGGATCACACGATCGCGCGGCGGTAATTCATAGTTTACATCGTCTGGGCGTGGTAAATTTTTGAGACGATACAAATAAAAGTTCTCGACTTTTTCTTGTGCCCATTGGGTTTTACGTAAAAACTTAACCGCAGATTTTACATCTGGGTTATTCTTAAAGCAGTTCAAACGCATATAGGCGTGGAGTAATTCCCAGCCATATTGCTCGACAAGCTCTGTAACGACTTGCTCGATACCAACACCTTGCAGTGGGTTATTGCTGAAAATTTCTTTATTACTCATTAGACTTTCCGGGATTACAAAACTAGGGTAAGTATAATTGCCTTTACCCTAGTTTTATAGCTAACTTGCTAAGAATGTTTATATTAGAGCTTATTCTTTACAATTGACCACTACACGGCCGCGAATTTCACCTTTTAATAGGGCTTCTGCGTTTGCAACGGCTTCAGAAAGAGGAATCTCTTGCGAAATAGCATCGAGGTACTGAGCTTCAACTAATTCGCTTAAACGTTGCCATGCTTCAATTCGGTCAGCTTTAGGGCGCATTACACTATCTATACCCATTAGACTAATGCCACGAAGGATAAACGGCGCTACCGTTGCCGGAAAGTCCATACCTTGTGCTAAACCACACGCTGTTACAACACCACCGTATTTAATCGATGCACACACATTTGCAAGGGTGTGGCTACCCACAGAATCAATTGCGCCAGCGAATTGCTCTTTAGCGAGTGGTTTCCCAGGTGCTGAGAATTCTTCGCGAGATAAAACGCGTTTTGCGCCTAATTTTTCAAGGTGATCTGCTTCGTTCATTCGTCCTGTTGTCGCAACTACATCAAAACCTAGTTTATTTAACAAATAGATAGCAAAACTACCCACGCCGCCATTAGCACCGGTAACAAGAATTTCGCCACTTTGGGGTGTGATACCTTGTTTTTCTAAAGCGATGATACTCAGCATTGCCGTATAACCTGCAGTACCAATTTGCATAGCCTGTTTTGGTGTTAAATTAGCAGGGAGGGGGATGATCCAATCAGCACTCATAGACGCTTTTGAACTCAAACCACCTAGGTATTTTTCCCCAACACCAAAGCCATTTAACAGAACTTTATCACCTACTTTAAATTCATCGCTTTTAGAGTCTGTTACTGTGCCTGCAAGGTCTATCCCGGGGATCATAGGAAATGTTCTTACCACAGGTCCTTTACCTGTAATGGCTAGGGCATCTTTGTAATTCAATGTACTGTAGTCAACATCAATATTTACATCTTGCTGGTGGATGCTTTCTACAGGAAAGTCTGTGTATTCGGCACGGTAGCCTTGATCATCTTTGTTGATAACTACCGATTTTACTGATGTTGTCATATTGACTCCTTTTAGACCGATCGTCTTTTAATGGTTAAAATAAAACCGTATTTAAACGGCTTTATAAAATTAAGCGTAAAAATTGTGCTGTATAAAGGGTAAGCGGTTCACTTGATTTATCAAGTTTAGAGCGCATCACTGCGCCTTCCCAGCCAATCCAGAAGAACTCAGCAAGCATTTTGCAATCTGATGATTGAGGAATTTGCTTTTGCTTCTTAGCATCAACTAAGCATTGCTCGATTAAAGCTTGCCAGTTGGCGTAAGCCTGTTTTATGCGGTCAATCATAGGCTCATCAAGGTGACTGATTTCTTGGTTTAAATTACCTATTAAGCAGCCGCGTTTAAACTCAAACTTTGCCATGCCTTGTTTGGCGTCATTGGCAAATAGCACAATCCTCTCAAGAGGGGGTGTTGAATCGTTGTTTAGGTGGCGTTTTAACTTTGCATGAAAATAGCTGTCGTAAGCATCAATGAGTGCTAAGCCAAAATCATTCTTACTTTTGAAGTAATGATAAAAAGAGCCCTTAGGTACCTGAGCTGATTTTAATATTAAATCAATGCCGGTTGCGCTAAAGCCTTTTTCGGTTAATACAGCTAGTCCCGTATTAATTAAAAGGGCACGGGTATCTGCATTAGAACGAGCTATTTTTGGTGGCCTGCCACGACGGCTTGGCACAGAGTTATTTGTTTCCATACCGACCATATTAGACCGATCGGTTTTTAATATGCAAGCATTAAATTGACTAAATTGTAATCATCATAAATTTGTCATGATTACAATTTAATTGGGAACTTTGCCGAAATTGGCTTGGTCACAAATAATGAAGCTAAAAGAGCTGTATCGTTTTTAGCTGAATTTAAGTGTATTAATAGATGGTTTTAGTTGAAGAGGTACGACCACCTAGTCATTTAAAATGTTAATTCATTTGAGCATCAGCACGTTAGTTATTGTCAATTTATTTAATTGCTTTTTGCTATTTGAATTTAACAGTTTTATTAACTATTCATTAAATGTAGATGTCAATTTCGCTACATATCTATAAATATAAAAAGGTGAGGATATTACCTATGAAGAGACAGAAAAGAGATCGTTTAGAAAGAGCTCATTCTCAAGGTTATAAAGCAGGCTTGGCAGGCCGTTCCAAAGAACAATGCCCTTATCAACAAATCGACCCTAAATCTGAGTGGTTAGGTGGCTGGCGAGAAGCCATTGAAAACCGAAACATGTTTAAAACTTAATATAGGCACCTTATTTACGCAAAAAAGCCCCATCTAGGGGCTTTTTTGTATCTGCTATTTTGTATCTTAAATTAAAGATTAAAACGCAGATGTATCTTGGAAAAGACCTACTTTAAGATCTTTTGCTTCATAGATTACTCGGCCATCTACTTCTACAGTACCATCAGCCATACCCATGAATAATTTACGTTTAATAACACGCTTCATGTCTAAACGATAAGTTACTTTTTTAGCTGTTGGTAAGATTTGACCTGTGAATTTAACTTCACCTACACCTAGTGCACGGCCAAGACCTGGGCCGCCAGACCAGCCAAGGAAGAAACCAACTAATTGCCACATTGCATCAAGGCCAAGACAACCAGGCATTACCGGATCACCTTTAAAGTGACAATCAAAGAACCAAAGATCAGGGTTGATATCTAGTTCAGCAACAATTTGACCTTTACCGTGCTCACCGCCGTCAGCAGTGATAGAGGTAATGCGGTCCATCATTAACATGTTGTCACTAGGTAAACGACAGTTGCCTTCACCAAACATTTCACCTTGACCACAAAGGACCAATTCTTCTTTTGTATAGCTGTTTTTAGGTTCCATAACTCTCATTCATCGCTTAGAAATTGCCCCGTACTTTAGCGTACACTTGTACGCTAAACAACTCGGAGCAGTTAATTATTTGCTATTTTTAGCTTATTTTATGACCATTTAATTAAACTGTCGCTGATAAAGGGAGATAAAACCGCGCATTGTGAAGTAAAAATCATTATAATTGCTGTGATTCTTTAACCAGTCTAAAGGAAATTTATGATCCTTTTTGTAAACTCACTGACAGTGATTGATTTTTCTTACTTGTGTAATAAACGCGGCGCAGTTGGCGAGAGCTGGATTGTGGATTTAACTCTGCACGGTCAATTAAATGATGAGTCGATGGTGCTTGATTTTGGTTTAGTTAAAAAGCAAATCAAGGGCATTATTGATAACTGTATCGACCATAAACTTGCTGTGCCAGCCACTCTAAACGGTTCACTAACACAGCATGCTGATCACAGCGTGCTAGATTGTCACTTTGGTGATAATTATCACTTAGCTATGAGCGCTCCTAACCAAGCATATTGTTTAATCGATGCTGATGTTATTGATGAAAAATCGGTAACCGAGTTTTTAATTAAAACTATTATGCCTGAGCTCCCTAGCAACATCGAAAAGATTGAAATAAATTTATACCCAGAGCATAGCCAAAGTTTTTATTATCATTACAGCCATGGTCTTAAAAAGCACGATGGTAATTGTCAGCGTATTATTCATGGCCATCGCTCACAAATTGGTATTAGCCTTGATGGTATGGCTATGCCTCGCTTACAAAAAGAGTGGGCAGATAAATGGGAAGACATTTATCTAGCAACAGCTGAAGATGAAATCAATAAATCAGAGCTCAAGCATGTAACTGCACAAGAGAACGATGTGTGCTTTGCATATACATCACAGCAAGGTTATTTTGAAATGGCGATAGACAAATCACGCTGCGACATTTTACCTTGCGATACTACGGTTGAGTGCATTGCAGACTACTTAAGTTCACAAGTTAAAAACCAATACCCTGATTCAGAAGTTAAAATTACAGCTTACGAAGGGGTTGGCAAGGGGTCAATCAGTTATGCTTAAAGGATTATTAATAGCAGCATTTGCAGGGTTGTTTTCTTTAACTGCAAGTGGTGTTGAATTAAAAGGACATTTAACTCAAGGCGGTTTAGTAACAGGCCAAATTGAAGGCGCTAAAAGTGTTAGCTTCAATGGTGAGCCTCTTAAGCTTTCAACAAATGGTGAGTTTGTGTTTGGTTTTGGTCGTGATGCCAAGACAAATCATAGCCTTTCTTGGGTTGATAGTGCTGGTGTAAGCCACGAACAAGCAATTGTGATCACTAAGCGTGATTACAAAATTGATAAAATCACCGGTGTAGCAAAAAAATATGTTTCGCCACCTAAAGAAGTATCTGAGCGTATTAGCCGTGAAGCTGTTGCTGTACGTAAAGCTAGGCAAGTTAATTCTGACCTACGGTACTTTTTAGACCCTGTTTATAAACCGGCAACTGGGCGCATTTCAGGTGTTTATGGAAGCCAGCGTTACTTTAATGGTGAGCCTCGCCGCCCGCACTTTGGTTTAGACATTGCCAATAAAACGGGTAGCCCAGTGTATGCGCCAGTGAGCGGCACAGTTGTTTTTGCTGATGCTGACTTATATTACTCTGGTGGTACCTTGATTCTTGACCATGGCCATGGTGTTACCTCTACTTATATTCATTTAAGCAAATTAGATGTAAAAGTAGGGGACGAAATTAAGCGTGGCGATAAAATTGCCGAGATCGGTGCGACCGGTCGCGTAACTGGCCCTCATTTAGACTGGCGTTTTAATTGGAAAAATGAACGCCTTGACCCTGCGCTAATGATGCAAGACACATTAGCTAATAAAAAGTAGAGACTATGACACAACAAATCGATCGTGACGCTATTATTGCAAAGCGTATTGCTGACTCAACAACGTCGGTAACAAAAACAGTTTTTCCTGGCCGTACCAACCACCACAATACTTTGTTTGGCGGTGACGCGTTGGCATGGATGGATGAAGTAGCGTTTATTGCTGCTACACGTTTTTGCCGTAAGCCACTTGTAACGATTTCGTCTGACCGTGTAGATTTTAAAGAAGCCATTCCGGCTGGTACATTTGCAGAGCTTATTTCTAAAGTGGTACACGTAGGTAACACTAGCCTTAAAGTAGATGTTGAAATCTTCTTAGAAACAATGCACAAAGACGATAAACACTTAGCTATTTCTGGTAGCTTTACGTTTGTTGCTGTTGATGATAACCACAGACCAACTCCGGTAGTGTGCGACAAAATGATCAACGGATTCGAATAAGACTTATAGTGAGTTTTAAATAAATTAAGTACCTTCGGGTACTTAATTTAATACAAAAGAAGAACACATCATACTATATCTATTTTAAGTATATCTCAGCAAGGTACAAAATATGCGGCTATAAATTATCAGAGGGGGAGTGCGATGCGTTTACTATTTTTATTCAGTTATATAGCTATATTAGTGTTAGCTTTTAATCAATTTGATAGTTATTTTTTTGATTTGGCGGCCTCTTTGCGAGGGTTGCTAATTGTATTTAGTTTTCTACCTGCATTTTTTTTGTTGTGGTGGAACAAAAAACTATCTTTGAGTTTAATTGCTCTAAGTATTTGCTTAGTAATATTTCATTTTAAACCTTACTCAACTGATAGAGAGGTTCAAAACACAGATATCAAAGTCGCCCAGGTAAATTTGCAATATAGTAACCCTAACTTAGCAAATATCATCACTAGCCAATTTATAAATGCGCAAAATGATATCTTAGTACTGTTTGAATTTAATGATACGCAGCGGCATGTGCTTGATGAGCTAAACACACAATATCATTTATTTGGTTATGCTGAAGTAGAAGGGGCGCCATTTGGCATTATAGTTCTCTCAAAACTTCCAATCGTACAAAGGCAAATTAAACGCTTTGATAATCCTAAACTTGGCTACGTAAAGCTTAGTTTCTTACACAATAACGTTATGTTAAATAGTGTGTTTTTACATCCTCCATCACCTAGAACTCAAAGTTTGTGGGGTCAGAGAAACTTAGTCTTAAGTGAAGTTGCTAAAGAAATTAAAAATTTAAAGGGCAGTTGGTTAGTTGCTGGTGATTTTAATACAGTACCTTGGTCACGGTTCTTTATAAATAATAAAAGCAGTTGTTTTAATCACGCAGGTTTTTATACGTCTTGGTCTTTGAAAAACCAGCTAAGTGATTTAAAAGTTTTGGGTTTACCAATAGATCATTGTTTAGTGAGTGAAGATGTTTCTTTATCTAATATTGGTGTTAACTCAGTAAACGGCAGCGACCACAAACTGCTGCACTATGAACTCACATTTTCTACGCATTGATTAAATTTAAGGTGACTATTTTCAATTAATATATCAACCAGCATAGTTAGCTCAAAATTATCCCAAGGTTTTGCAGTAATCATATTAGCAATATTATCGTTAAGCGCACTTTTAGAAGCTTCTAGCTCTGCATAGCCGGTAATCAAAAGGCGAGAGCAGTTCGGCTGTAGCAGTTTAATATCCTCTAAAACAGCAAAACCACTGATTGCAGGCATTAACAGATCACAAATGACTAAACTAATTGGGTTCTGTTTCGCATACTCAATAGCCGATAGAGGATCGCTGAAACAAATCACATGGTTATTAGTACCTAATAATCGTTTTAGCGAACGTAAAATTGCTTCATCATCATCGATGATTACAATGTTTTTTTTCATGAATGTGCTCCAAATAAGTGCTTCAAGTCATAGAGCATATGTTTAAAATTTCGTTTATGAGGGAATAGCCAAAAGGCTTTGTTCGAATACATAAGTGCCTTTGAATACTGACCAAGTTCACGGTAGAACTCGCCATAACATTCACTTAAACGTGCTTTGATTTTTTTAAGTTCATTGTTTGATACAACAGATTGGTTACGATTAATAATTTCAACCATAGCCGCTAGTCTATTTTCTCTATTTGATGTTATAGAGTTAGCACGCATTAGATAGTGCATTGCACATAGCGTTGAATAACCAACATAACCTTTTTTAGCTATTTTTAACCAGCAATCTAAATCTGTAGCGCTACTTAACTTATTGTCAAAACCACCCACATCAACAATGGTTGAGCGTTTAACCATGACCGACGAAGTGCCAACGATATTGGTGGTGATCATTTGGCTTATTGGATTATCTAAAAACTGGAAGTCTGTGTTTTCTTTATTACATTTAAACTCTGGCCAGTAATCAAAACAGCCAATTATATCTTCGTTATTTTCATTAAAATGCATGTAGTCAGTAAAACTTAACACACAGTCTGGGTGTTTTTTATGAAATGCAAACTGAGCTGCAAGCTTATCGGCTGACCAATAATCATCGGCATCTAAAAAAGCTAAGTACTCTGACTTTGCTTGTGTAATTGCAAGGTTACGAGCAGCGACAACGCCTTTTCTTTGTTGGCTGAATATGCGTACCTCACTTTTGTCAGCAGCAAGTTGCTCAAGGTATTCTTTACTGCCATCTGTAGAGCCATCATCAACAATAATGATCTCGAATTGCACATTTTTTTGCTGGTAAATGCTGTTAATACAGGTATCTAGATACTGCAAGCAGTTGTAGTTAGGAATGATAATACTGACTTGGCTGTTCATAATATGCTCCAAAAGCATTTCTTCACGTAGTAAAGGATACGCAATTTAGACGCCAGCTTTAAATCTGTATTTTCTGTGAAATTACTCAGCCTTTTCTCTTTGTGCGTTGCATTTTGCAAATCTCCAGCAAAATTTAATCTCATTTCGGGAATTTAAAGGTTTAATAGCCGGGTATGGAACTTGCCATAACTCTTATAACAGTTTTTATAGGAGCGTTTTTATGAAGCACATTGCTATTTTGGTCCCAAGCTTTCCAATTGCATCTGAAACATTTGTTGTAACGGAAATTAAAGCTCTTCTCAATGCAGGGCATAAGGTGACAGTTCTTACATTTGAAAAAACCAGTGTGATGATTAATTTAACCAGTGCTATTGAAGTTAAAAAAATTACTAAACCTGCGTTTAAATTGATCTTACCTTCTATGTTTAACATTTATAAGTTAGCAAGGGCAACGCATACTGCAGCTCAATTTAAATCAATTTCAACACAATCCTTGCTTGCTTATGGTTATCAAATTGCACGTTATATAAAAGCTGCAAAGATAGATCATTTACATTGCCATTTTATGCATGGGCCTCTTGCGTACGGTATCGTTGCGGCAAAACTTGCAGACATTACAGTATCTTCTATTGGTCATGGCCATGATGTTTACGTAAACAACGCAGACTTAAAACCCAAATTAGCTCTTTGTGATTTTTCAATAGCAGTTTGTGAAGAAATGGCTATGCAATTTAAACGCTTTTCGAAGAGCAATGTTAAATTGTTGCATTGTGGTATCGATACTAGCCAATTTAAGTTTGTACCATCGTCCCTAAATGAATCTGTGCGTTTAATTTTTATCGGCCGTCTAGTTGAAAAGAAAGGGCTGCAATTCCTATTACCGGCACTTAAGCATATTCCAAAAGAGTTTGGTATAACCCTTGATATAGTGGGGGACGGGCCAATGCTTAACGATTTAATGTATATGGCTGAAGAGCTTGGTATTCGTAAATCTATTCGCTTTCTAGGTGAAAAACCTCATGACTGGGTTAGCTCAAACCTAATTTATTATTCTGCGCTTATCGCCCCTTTTTGTGTCGCAGAAAATGGCGACCGTGATACAGGCCCGTTAGTTTTAAAAGAAGCCATGGCTTGTGGCCTTCCTGTTCTCACTACCACCTTAATGGGAGCAAACGAAATTGTAACCCCAAGTGTTGGTATGAAATGTATGCCAGGTAGTATCTCAGGACTCAGCAAAATGCTTTATAAATTTCACCAATTATCTCCACATAAGCGTTATCTACTTGGTCAAAATGCTAAGCAACATGTTAACGAGCATTACAACGCAGTTAAGCAAGCTCAGCAACTTTCCAAATGGGTTGAATCTTTATAGGGAGGTTTTATGAGTAACTTAAAACAAATTGGTTACTTTGCTTTAGCCATTTTTGCAGTAAAAGGGTTTGGCTTTTTACTATTACCAATTACAACTCGCTTTTTAGAAAAGAGCGAGTTTGGTGAGCTGAACTTTTTGGTGACCATGTCGGCGCTATGCTCTTTAGTGGTTTCTCTTGGTTTACCTGAGCTACTACTAAAACAACAGTACCCAACTTTTCGTGAAAAAATGGCGTTATTTAGAGACTCTCTGGTATTAACAATCTGCTTTAGTGCGCTTTTTTTAGGCTGTAGCTTTATATTTAGCGAGCAAATTATTGCAACCTTACCTGCGCAAATAAAGGTGATTGATTTTAGGTTACTTATTTTAAATTTAACTTTTGCCTCGGTACTTGCTATCCCGTACACCTACTACAGGTTATTTGGTCACGCGCAAAAGTATTGTTTTTATAGTATTGCGCATGCTGTCATACAAACTTGTTTAACAATCACTTTGTTAGTTCTTGGTTTTAATGTAACCGGTGTAATGGTTTCAGGTGTTGTCTGCACGTTCATTATTATGTGTTTAACCTTAAGTGATATGCGAAGTGCACTTAAAGTGAGTTATTCTCGCTTTAGCTGGAGAATAAAAAAATCACAGACTGCATTCTTAACTTCAATTATCGCATCAGGTTTATTTGTTTATGCCGGTAATGGGGCAGAAAACTGGTTTATCGTTGCTGAATTTGACGAGAGTGTTTTAGCGAGTTATTACGTTGCAGCGCAATTTGCCATTATAACTTCGTTCACATTTGAGCCGATTAGACTTTGGTGGTTCGCCAAACGTTTTAGCTTTATTAAGCAAGATAAAAAGCAATATCAAAATTATGCAATAACCTCATTAAATGCAGGCTTAGCTATGTGTGTTTTGATGAGTTTACTGGCACCAATCGTATTAAACTCAGTACTTCCTGCTCAATACCATGGCAAAGATAGCTGGCTGATTTTATTAATTATTGTTGTTGCCATACGCCATCACAGCGATATTTTCAATATTGGTTGCTACATGCATAAGAATGGTGTGTTTGTATCAATTATAAACTTCTTTACAGCACTTTTAGGTCTTAGTCTGCTGTACTTTTTAGTGCCAAAACTTGGTGTTGAAGGCGCTATTTTGGCGCTAATCATTATGCAAAGTTTTAAATTAGTTTGCCTTTACTCAGTTAGTCAGTATTTCGAGCCTCTAAAGCTAAACTTTGCAGCATTAGTACCAAGCTGGTTAGCATTGGGCTCTATAACAGTGATCACTTTACAGTTTAGCGAACTTAGTTTGGCTAAATGGATCGTATGTTTTATCTATATTGTTGGTTTGGCTTATCAATATAGAGCATTAATTAAGCAAGTAATAAAAAGCTTAATGAAGGAGCATCACCATGCTCAATTACTATAAACAAAATCAGTTATTAATTAATGGCATTTTAGTAACCTTACTTGTGGTTATTACCTATGCCATTTTGGGCCCGATAGCAGTTTTTGCATTGCTGCTATTACCTTTTGCCGCTTTCACTGCAGTAAAGGTAAGTGTGGCTTTTATAATTTTGTTTATTTTATTTAGCTATTTTAGATTACACGAAGCTTTTCCTTTTTTAATGCCTTTTAAAATTCCTAAGTTACTCGCGCTTGCGTCGCTATTGGGAATAGCCTGGCATCTATTTATCTCACAAAAATTAAAGCCACATTGGCATACCAATCATCTGATATTTTTTGTTTGGTTTATTTGGCTGACTGTTTGCGTTTTTAGTGCCTCAAATCGCGGTTTAGCGATGGAGTACTGGTCAGGTGTACTAACAAAAGTACTCATTATGGTATTTGCAATCTCGTGGTGGATGAGCACATTAAAGCATTTTAATGTGGTTAGAATTGGCATCATGATCTCAGGTGCCGCCATTGCTTTAGTTGCCCTGAGTAACAAAATGAATGGTATTGGCCTAGTAGAAGGAACTCGCGTCACTATTTCGCGAGAACTTCGCTCACAACTTGGTGATCCTAACGATTTATCACTTGTAATGATGTTTCCCGTGTCTTTTTTAGCTGCTGAAGTATTTGATTCAAGTGCCCATAAATTTAGACGCATCATTGCATTTATTTGCTTAGTTATTGCAATCAGCGGTGTTATTGCAACGCAGAGCCGAGGAGGCTTACTTGGCATTGCTGCTGTACTTAGTTTCTTTATTTACCAGAAAGTTAAAAATCCTGTAGTGGTCGGCTGTATTGGTGCCGTGGGCATGTTAGCCATGGTTGCTTTTGCAGGTATTGCAGATAGGCAAAGTGGCGGCTCCCATGAAGGCGGTGTTGATGAATCTGCAATGGGTCGTATCTACGCTTGGCAAGCTGCAATCAATATGGCAATACATAATCCATTAACTGGGGTTGGGGTTAATAACTTTGTCGTTAATTACTATTTTTATAGCCCACATTGGGATGGCAAGAATCATGCAGTACACAGTACGTGGTTTCAGGTATTAGGTGAAACAGGCATCGTAGGAATATGCATTTTTGTGCTCGTGATTGCCTGTATTTATCGCACCTTGAACCGTGTTTTCTTAATGAATAAACAGATTAATGACAAACAAATTGATGTAAATGCGAAAGCGCTAAAGGGCGGCCTAATTGGCTTTATGGTGTCAGGCACCTTTTTAACTCAGGCATTTACATGGCCTATTTATATCATTCTTGCTTTAACTATTGCCTTAGAAAAGCTTGTAATTGATAAACAACGGGAGAGCTCACATGAGTGAAAATATTAAACAATGGCTTAAATCAAGTGACAGCCCATTTGCAAAATCACTTTTTCAATTTGCAAAATCGATTCGCAATCCGCAAATGTGGGTTATCCCAGGTATTCATTCATTTATATATAAATTGCATTTATTGGTTAAAACAGTAGTGAGTGAGCTAGGGCGCATTTTTTATTACACACCAGTATTTAAAAGCCAAATCAAGGGCTCAAAAGCAAATTTATACCTGTATTCTGGCATGCCGCAAATTTTAGGAAAACTTGAAATTAGCTGTAATGACAACACACGAATTAGTGGCATCAGTACTTTTTGTGGGCGTAGTCATGGTAATTACACACCCAAACTTATAATTGGCAGTAATGTTGATATTGGTTGGCAGAATGCGTTTTCTGTTGGTCGAAAAATTGTTTTAGAAGATGATGTTCGCCTTGCAGGTCGGGTATTTTTAGCTGGCTTTCCTGGTCACCCTCTAAACTCTGAACGACGTGCTCTTGGTGTGCCTGATGACGAGTCACAAGTTGGCGATATCATTATAAAACAAGGCGCTTGGATAGGCACCGGCGCAACTGTGCTTGCAGGTGTAACAATAGGCGAGGGTGCTATAGTTGCTGCAAGTGCTGTAGTTACTAAAGATGTGCCAGCAAATACTATTGTTGCTGGCAATCCAGCAAAAATTGTTAAACAGCTGGAGGGGACGCTATGAAATTTATTGTATTCGGCGAAGATTGGCAAAGTCACCCAAGTAGTACACAGCACCTATTTAAACAACTAGCAAAACAACATCAGGTTATTTGGATTAACTCGATTGGTATGCGAAAACCAACATTTCGCTTGATTGATGTGAAACGAGTTTTTAATAAATTAAAAAGCCTTTTTTTATCTAAGCGCAATAGGCCAAATGCTAAAACAACGAATACTAGCCAAAACATTAATTTAACAGCACACACATTAGCGGTTTTACCTTGGCACGATAGCGTTATAGCAAGGCTATTTAATAAATGGATTTTTAATCGAAAAGGTTTCATAGATGATGAGCCAATTGTTTATTGGCTTAGTGTACCTACGGCAATTAGTTTAATTTCACCGCGAGAGCAGGATAAAGTCATTTATTACTGCGGAGATGACTTCTCGGCACTTGCGGGTGTTGATCATAAAATGGTCGCGCCTTTTGAAAGTGACCTTATTGCCAAAGCAGACACCATTTATGTTGTGAGTGAGTTTCTTGCCAACAAAATGCCGAAATCTAAAGTTAAAATGCTTTCTCATGGTGTCGATTTAGAACTTTTTACCGCGCAAACCACAAAAGCCGTTGAACTTGAGCAAATAAGCAAACCTATTATTGGTTTTTATGGTTCCTTGAATGCTTGGCTTGATAAAGCCTTATTGTTGAAGCTAGCTAAAGAAAGGCCTGAGTATCAATTAGTATTGATAGGCCACCTTGTCGAAGACTTCTCTGATCTACTCAAGTTAGACAATGTAACCCATATACCGGCTGTAGAGCATGATCGTTTAGCTTCATTTTCTCAGCATTGGCAGGTATCTATATTGCCATTTGTTGATAATGAGCAGATCAGAGCCTGTGATCCACTGAAATTAAAAGAATACATAGCCACAGGCACACCTATTGTGACAACACGCTTTGCTGCGGTTAATCCATACCAAGAGACCATATTAATAGCAGACAACCACCAAGGCTTTATTCAGCGATTAGACTATGCTGTAAGCCTAAGTAAATCAAACAACTTGAATTGGCGAGCAAACCAATCTCAGCAAGCAAAGGATCATAGCTGGCAAGCAAAAGCCAAGTTAGTCTGTAAACAACTTAGGTTTTGCTAAATAAATCTTTCAACCCAAAGCCGCATCTTGTATCGCTACAAGATGCGGCTTTTTTCATTTTGGCTCACTAACTGCAATTAACTAACTATCTATAGAAATCTCGGTTGTTTTTATCAATTTGCAAATTAAAACCGAGCAATTTCGCAAAATGCAAAGCAAAAGGTAAAGTATGTTAGTTAAAGAGCAGATCAAACGGTTAATTTATTTAGGGCTTTATGCGCTTTACACGCGTATTAAGCTCTTTATTATTCCGTTTTGCATTGTGCCAATCGTCGTCATTGCACTTGGTTTATCTGCGCAAAAACAATATACCAATCACGCAACCATCTTAATCGAAGAGTCTGCACTACTTAATCCTTACTTAGATGATCTGTCTTTTTCGTTTCAACTTTCTGATCGTATGGCAGCACTGCGTACCTTAGTTATCAGCCGTAAGGTACTTATTGCAGTAGCAAAAGAAACCCAATTAATAGCTGAAGATGCTACGCCAAAACAAGTTGAAGAAATCCATCAAAAACTATCTAAAGCGTTATCACTTTCGTTAATTGGTGATGAGCTGGTACGTATAAACTTTATTTGGCATGACCAATCACAAATGAAGCCAGTGCTTGAAAAGGTGGTAGAAAAATTTATTGAACGTTTATTAGCACCTACAAAGGCGTCACTTGATACTTCTGAGCAGTTTTTCTTTAAACAGCTTGATAGTTTACGCGAAGAACTTGAATTATCTGAAGAAGCACTGGCTGATTTTAAAACCAAAAATCGTAATACCTTACCCGATGTATTACATAGTAATCGCCAAACCTTCGACAGCTTACTAAGTGAAAAACAACAAAAGCTGATTGCTCTTTCAGGGGCTAAAGCAAAACTGAATGCCTTAGTGAGTAAAGTAGGGCAAGCCAATCCAATTTTAGGCAATTTAGAAGAAAAGATAATTCGTACTGAATCAGAGTTAAGTCTTTTGAGAACACGCTATACCGATAAACATAGCAAGATTATCGAGAAAAAGCGCACACTGGCAAACTTAAAAAGTCGCCAACAGGCGCTGTTAGAATCTAGTGAAGAGCTAAACACAACGGATCTTGATCAGTTATGGCAAATGGTTAATACGCTTCCGTCTGGTGATGGTAAAGAGAGCAGCGTTTTAGTTTCACAACTTCTTGCGCTTGAAGAGGCCCGTAATAATTTACTTCAGCAAGAACAAGAATTTGCAATGCTCGAAGAGCAAGTGCAGCTTGTCAGTGAACGTCTGTTAGTAACCAGTGATGTAGAAAAACAATTACGTAAACTAGAGCGTGATTACGATGTTAAACAGTCACTTTATAAAGACATGCTGAGTCGTTACGAAATGGCCAAAGTTACGGGCAAATTAGTTAAATACGAAGGACCAGACAAAGTTAAAACTATCGAGCGAGCTTATAGCCCAACACAACCTATCAATACCTCAATGCTGATGACCGTTATCGTTGGCATTGTGCTTGGGATTTTCACAGGTAGTGCAAGCGTATTTGTTGCTGCACTTTGTGATAGTCACTTAAAAGATATTAAAACCATCGAAAAACTTACCAGCGCAGAGGTGGTAACAGTACTTCCTATCGTCAATGCCGAAACTAACTTCGGTAATATTGAAGGAGATAAATCATGAATGTCATGCACTTAGTTCAACACCTACAAGTAGGTGGCCTAGAAAAAATGGCAATTACTTTACTCAAAAACAGTCAATTTAGTAGCTCGAGTATAATTGTTTCTCTTGAAGGAGACAGACAATCTGCGTTTGAGCAATGGCCAGAGCTTGAACAATATAGCCATCGAGTGATTTGTTTAAACAAAAAACCAGGCGTGAGTATTTCTGTTATCGCAAAGATAAAGGCATTAATAAAAGAGCATGATATCGATATTATTCACAGTCATCATGTTGGCCCTGTTATTTATGCAGGCCTTGCTTGTGCGTTGACCGGTGATACGGTTCGTCATATATCAACAATTCATGATGCCTGGTATTTAAATAACGTTAAACAATGTACTTTCACTAAGTTACTTAACTCATTAACGAATATTTATTGGGTCGCAGATGCACGAATTGTTGCCGATGAATTTAGAGCTAAAACAGCAATCATTCCTGAGCGCACCATTTTAAATGGTATAGATTGTGATAATTTTGTCGCAATTAATCAATCAACCGCCAGAAATCAGCTCAATTTACCCCACAAAGTTAAGCTAGTTGGCTGTGCTGCAAGGTTAATTGCAGGAAAAGGACACAAAGATCTTATTCATGCATTGCATTACTTACCTGAAGATTACCATATGGTGTTTGCTGGAGATGGCGATCAAAAAGTCATTTTAATGAATTTGGTACGTAATTTAGGGCTTAACGAGCGTGTGCACTTTTTAGGCAACGTTCACGATATGCGAGCCTTTTATTCGAGTATCGACGTGATGTGTTTGTATTCACAGCGTGAAGGTTTGCCATTATCGATTATTGAAGCCATGGCATGTGGTATTCCAGTTGTAGCGTCTGATGTAGGTGGAATTCATGAAGTTGTCACCGATAACGAAGGTGAGCTTGTATCGTTGAACGAGTTTAACAAGCTTGCACCGGCTATTTTGAGAGCATGTAAACTGCCACATGGTCTTTGCATTCGTCATCATGCAATTGCAGTCGCTGATGCAAGAACCATGAGTAGTAAATACGACAATTTATATTCTGCATTAGCAGTGTAGGAGCCAACCATGACTATTTTTACTACATTATTTATCATTTTAATGTGTATTGCTGCATATCATCATATTGGCTACCCATTATTACTAAAGTGTGTTGCAGGCAAAAAGCAAAAACCAAGCAAGCAAACCGTTTTTGATAACAACTACACACCGAATATTGCTGTTTTGATGTGTGCTTACAATGAACAACAGCATATTGCAGAAAAGCTTTATAACCTAGCATCACTAGTATATGACACTCATCATTATTCTATTCATGTTTATTTTGATGGTTGCACCGATAAAAGCTATCAACAAGCTCTTAAAGCACAGCAGGTATTACATAAGCAAGGCGTGCAGTGCTATTTTCACCATCGTGATGAAAACCAAGGGAAAGTACAAGGGTTAAATACCTTGATGGGGATGGCGAAATATCACAATGATATTTTACTGTTCACTGATGTTAGTGCTTTATTGAGCATTGATACATTAAACAAAGTAGCTAAGCAATTTAGTGATCCGCAAGTGGCAATTTCGACAGGTGTTTACACCTTAGATGAAAATGCACCAGATGCGCAAAAAGCCTACTGGCAGTACCAAAACCAAGTGAAAAAATCAGAGTCAAACCTTGGCGCTGTGATTGGCGTACCAGGGGCAATGTTTGCCATGCGCGCTGAGTATGCAAATGAATTAGAGAAAAACACGATTAACGACGACTTCGTGCTATCAATGAAAGCTTTAAGCAAAGGCGGGAAAGCTGTTGTTGATGAAGACGTTGTCATTTACGAGCGAGAATGCGATGAGCAAAGTGAAGATTATAAACGTCGTGTAAGGTTAGGTGCTGGTAATTGGCAACAAATAAAAGCGCTGCTTTTATTACTTAACCCGCGTTTAGGGTGGACATGTATGAACTTTTTCTCGCACAAAGTATTACGTGGGATTATGCCAATTATTTTAGCCTGTATTTATGCTTGTGTATTTATAGAAGTTATCGTCACGCAATCTGTATGGTCACAATTGATTGCTACAGGCATTTTATCGCTTCATACAGTGCAAGCGGTTAAAACTATATTCGCCTTTAAAAAACGTATTCCTATCGTCGATAAAGTTAATTACATCTTAAACAGCTACTTTTTAGCACTTTGGGGGATCATTCGTTATGAACAAGGTTACTTTGACACTCCTTGGCAACGTGTAAAATCTGCGAGTAAAGCACAAACCAAGTCTGTTATTAAAGTCATCAAACGAAGCTTAGATATTGCAGGTGCCTTATTTGCGTTAAGTCTAGTTTGGCCTGTTTGTTTAATTGCAGCGCTGGCTATAAAGCTTACATCTAAAGGTCCTATCATCTTTAAGCAACTTAGAGTGGGTGAAAGCTCAGATGACTTCGTTGAGTTATTTTATGTTTATAAGTTTCGCTCTATGGTGGTTGATGCTGAGTCGCGTTCTGGTGCTGTGTGGGCCAGTAAAGATGACCCAAGAATAACGGCAGTAGGGCGCTTTATGCGTAAAACACGAATTGACGAACTTCCGCAATTAATTAATGTGCTTAAAGGCGAGATGTCGCTAATTGGTCCAAGACCAGAGCGTCCTGTGTTTTATGGTAAATTAGAAAAAGACATCCCTTATTTTTGCCAACGTACTTACGGTGTTAAACCAGGTATTTCTGGCCTTGCTCAAGTGATGAATGGCTACGATGAAACCATAGATGATGCACGAAGTAAAATTGGCTGGGATTACGCCTATTCACTGAGTATGTCATCACCGCGTGCTTGGGCGAAGCTTGAGTTTTCAATTGTGATTAAAACATTACAGGTCGTTTTTACCGGTAAAGGGCAGTAAACCACCTCCATTTTGCAAAATGAATTAAGCAAATCACGTTGCATAATGCAAATTAACAGCAAAAAGTTAATTGCATTATGCATCACCCCATCATTTAGCCTTTAAATTTCAACACCTTATAAACTGGCATTTTAGTTGTACTAGTTACTATGACTAACCAATTTAACTAAGGTGAAGATCATGGCTAACAACACATCATTTTCTAACGATACCAAACTAATTTCACTACCTAGTGACTTTTCTGGTCTAGCCGTCGATGGCTTTAAAGATCAGTTTGAAGAAGTTGCACATGGCAAACAGCAAAGTGTGGTACTCGATTTTAGCTCTACTACGTTTATTGATTCATCTGGCATTGGTGCCATGGTGTTCCTATACAAACGCATCGAGAAAAAAGGGCAAAAATTATCACTGCTTAATGTGTCTGGGCAACCACACAAACTAATGAGTCTATTAAGAGTTGATAAGACGATTCCATTTATCGAACAAGCTGATATCGCGTGAGGTGATTTATGAAGCACATACTATTTACAATCATTTTGCTAACGCTTGGTGGATGTGCTTCTTGGCCTGATGAGGGGCAAGGAGGCTGGGCTGAAAAATATCAAAATTATCCGCTTACTGATGAACAACACGAGATGATTTACGACACACAAGAAACCGTGGTGCTAAGCGAATTTGAACATCATGTTTTAAAGTTAGATTTATTAAAAGCACAAGGGATACAGCAATGTATGCCAGCACAACTGCTAAAAGCACAAATATACGAAAACCGTATAAGACGTCTAATAGCAGCGCAAATGTGGTCTGATGCTGAGCATGATTTACTGATTCACTATCACGGTTTAAATCAGCTTGCGAAGCACTTTGAAACTGTTAATGCGATGAGCCAATGTGCAGGTGTTACTGATACTGAAAAAAACATGACAGCATCTCTTAAAGACCAGATCACTGAGCTTTTAAATAGTGATAACCAGTTCTCACTGAATGATTTTCAGGTTACTCCTAAATACATCACACGTTTAGCACAAGCGGCTGACTTAATTAAACAAGTTGATGAGGTTAACTTACTGCTTGTTGGTCATGCCGACATTAGTGGTCAGCAACAAAACAATTATGAGTTAGCACTTAAGCGTGCCGAAACAGTAAAACACTGGCTAGGTATTTATGGTGTAAACCCAGCAACAATAACAACCTTAACGCAAGGTAGTTTAACACCGTACAGCGACGAACCTGACTCACGCTCAAAACGTCATTCAGATAGACGAGTAGAGGCAATTATTATCGACATGAGTGACGATAAAGCCACTAAACAAAAACATGCATTATCCAGCTGGACCAAAATCTTAAATGGTCCTAAGGAGCAATAACATGAAACAGTTAATCTTACTTTGCTTACTTATATTCGCATTACCTACTTTCGCAGAAGAGATTGAAGTCGGTAATAAACTTTACTTATACCTACCAGGCGAAGCTGAATTTAGCGAACCGTTTGAAGTTGATAAAGAAGGTGCTATTACCTTACCAGAGCTAGGTCGTTTTAAAGTAGCAGGCTTACAGCTTGATGATGTGCAAAGCCAGCTACGCACAGCATTAAGTGAAATGTATGTGGCGATGGATGACTTTTATGTCGAAATTCATTCACGAGATATTTTTATCAATGTGATGGGCTATGTGAACGACCCATCACAAGTAAGTATTCCTAAAGATGGCAACATTCAAATGGTCATCGCCCGTGCAGGCGGCTTAAAACCAGGCGCTCAATTAGACCGTTTACAAATTCGCCGTGGCACCGAGATGATTGAGTTTAACTATAAAGCCTACTTAGATTCAGGCAACATTGACTTATTACCAGCATTACAAAGCGCTGACACAGTCTTTGTGCCAGTGTCTCCGCTGTTAGGTAACGTACAAATTGACTTTGATGCACAAACCTTAAGTGCATCAGGTGATGCAAGTGATAACAGCGCTATTACTTTGCTTGGTGAGGTGCACAACCCTGGTAGCTTTTCATTTAAAGAAAACATGAGTGTACTTGATGCGCTAATGCGTGCTGAGGGTGTAACCCGCTATGCAGATGTAACCAAAATTCGTGTTATCGTAGATAAAACCCCAGTCGTGTTCGATTTAAAAGCGTATTTAGATAAACCTAATAACGACACTATGCCTGAGCTAAAAGCGGGTTCTACTATTTATGTGCCTATCATGGTTGATGATGTAAATACCACTTCAAGAACAGTTTATATCATGGGAGAAGTGCAAAAGCCGGGCGCTTATGAAGCAGGCGAAAGCACAAGCTTTTTAGATATTCTGGCTAATGCAGGTGGCCCAACCCGTTTTGCAGAAACTCGTCAGATTAAGATCTTAACTCCAGCAGGCGAAAGCATCTTATTTGACTTACAAGGTTACAGCGAAGGCATAGTCACAGTAAAAGTGCCAAGCCTTAACCCAGGCGATGTGATTTTTGTACCAGAGAAAACCGATCAAAACGAAAAAAGCTGGTTAAAAGTACCGCCAAAACGTGCCATCAAAATTATTGGTGCCATTTTATCTCCGGGTCGTTATGAGTGGAGCCCTGAAATGGACTTTACTGATTTACTTGCCCATGCCGGCGGCCCAACTAAGGGTGCCAATATCAATGATATTAAAATTGTAAGAAACGGTGAGGTGACCAAACGTTTCGATTTAGAGCAATACACTATTAATGATTCGGGCAAATATGAACTGCCAAATTTAATGGCTGGCGATACCATTATTGTTGAAGAGTTACCAGTTGACCCTGCAGACAATAAATCTCAATGGATCCGTCAAGAATCAAGCAAGTCTATTTACATTATGGGGCAAGTGGGCTCACCAGGTCGCTATGCATTTAATACTAATATGCACTTTATCGACATTTTAGCCGCTGCTGATGGCCCTACAGATAACGCCGATTTACGCAATATTCGTATTACACATCGTAACGGCAATGCAGCAAGAGTCAGTAAATTAAACCTTGCACTGTATTTTGAAACCGGTGATGAAACCTTATTTCCACATGTTTTACCGGGCGATACTATCTATATCCCAGAAAAAGATAAAGACTGGTTACGAACGCCAAAAGAGCAGGTAGTTCGCATCATGGGTGCTGTTGAAAAGCCAGGTCGTTACAGCTTTGATGACACTATGACGGTACTTGACGTATTAGCAGAAGCGGGCGGCCCATCAAGCTCAGCGCTTATCGACAAAATCGTGGTGGTCAATCATTCATGCTGTAAAGAACAGTCTCGTGTATTTGATTTAGAAGAATTCGTTAAAAACCCTAACTCAGCGTATATCCCTGTGTTACGTGCTGGCGATACTTTGTATGTACCAGACAAAGGCCAAGATTTAATGAGCCAGTTTAAATCAAACTTCTTAGACTTTATTACTGTTGTAGCTTTAGTGGTGGGCTTATGAAACTAATACCAGCGCAATACCAAGAACTTGAAGCCGTGTGTAACGAAATAGATAACAGTAAAGCCCGTTGCATCTGCTTTATTTCGTTAACCGGCAACGAAGGCTCTACATCACTTTGTGCTAGTGTTGCACAGCGCTTAAGTTTGCAAGCTGCCAAAGTGCTAATTATCGACTTAAATCCGTTAAATCCATTTAAGTTTGATGAACCAAAAAAACCAGAGTCTTGGTGCTTCAGCGATATTTCGTGTCAGCTTAATATCATCAATACTGAACAGGTAGACTTGCTCACCATGGCGCACCTTAAAGAGCTTGAATCGGTGAAAAATAAAAGCGTACTAAATGATGCAATAGAACGCATAAAACAAGAGTATGACTATATTTTTTTAGATATGAGCCCAGCTCTTAAATGTAATCGGGGCAATGTACCGCTGCATGCGCTTAGTTTATGTACCGAACTGACATTTTTAACGGTATCACTTGGTTATAACGACGAAGAAGCTCTATGTCACGGTATGGCAAATCTAGAACACGCAGGCGTTAATAACGTAAAAATTGTTGTCGCTCAGCATCAGTTTGCTCCATTGGGTAGCCGCATCGTGAAAACGCTCAAAGCGTTTCAACCAAAATGGCCTAAACTCACAGAGTACTTATTAAACAAAGTTATTAAACAGCGTTGGTTGTTTTTACCTTATTGAGAATCTGAATGGACTGCTTATATCAAAAATCATTTAGTTTAGACTGGCCTACAGTTAGTGAGATTCGTCATATTTTAAAACATGTTTTAACAGCGATTAGTGTTAAAAATCAAGATATTGATGCAGCAGGGTTAGTAGCAACCGAGTACCTAACTAATCTGTTACGCCATAGCCAAGAAACGTCAATGCATGTGCAGTTTGCTATGCATAAACTGCCCGATAAACAGCTGCTAATAGAATTTAAAGACAGCATGCCAAGCTATGATTTATTTAATCAACAAGCATCAGGGTGGCAATTAGACAGTGGCGAGTTAGTGGAAGGTGGCATGGGGGTGGCGCTCATCAAGCATTACTTTCCAAACGCTTGTTATAAAACTGTTGGCCAACAGAATACATTCTCTTTTTGTTTAACCAATATAGATAAACGACCCACGCTTATTTACATAGACGATGATAAGGCACAACTTGCTTTACTGAATGCATATTTATCTGAGCATTTTCAGGTTATTTGCTGTGAGGACAGTGAATCTGGTTGGCAAGAAATCCTAACCTCTGGGGCAACAATTTTATTGCTTGATCATAAACTTAAAAATGGCACCAGTGAGCCTTTACTTAAAAAGCTTAATCAATCTAACCTAAAAACTAATTTATCTGTGGTTATGCTGACAGGTGATGACAGTGATGAACTTATAAAACGTATAAACCTTCTAGGGGTTGATGATTATTTAGTAAAACCCGTAAGCAAAACTCGCTTATTGCAAAGTATTGAACGCATTGTGCATCGTTTTTCTGCATTAAAGTATTTAATTAACGAAGAGCGTATGCAAACAAGGCAAAAAATAGGGGAGTTTAATGCCTATAATTTTGGCTCTATTATAAGCCAAAATGGTGGGGATTTTTGTATGTATCCCCACCAGCAGCAAGCGCCCGTGATCATTGGCGATATGATGGGGCACGGTATAACAGCACTAAAAGAAAGTTTTGCCATAAAGGGCTTTTTAAGTGGCTGTTTAGCGACAGAAATCCCGATACAAAACGTTTTAACAACCTTGAACCAAGCCCTGTATGAACAGCGGTTATGTAAAACTAGTTTAGTCACTTTACTAATAAGTTTTATTGAAAATAACATACTTCATTGGTTTAACGCAGGTCATCCAGCCCCCTGTGTGATAACCAAAAATGGTAAATTGATCCAGCTAAGCGGCACTGATCCCTTGCTTGGCCTTAGTGATGATCATGTTTATCAACATTATAGTTATGACTTAAAAGACGTTGAACACATTTTATTGTTCACCGATGGTTGGCTTGATAATCAGCAATTAAGCGATGTTGACCAAATTATTACTAAATTAACTGACGAAAATGTGCAAAGTGAGGAGTTTGCTTATGCACTTTGGCAGGCAAGCCAAGTTGAGTTAACTGCTGAAATAGACGATGCCTCGTTAATTGTGATCAATAAACACTAAAGTTTGAGTTTACAAACCGGTCAAATACGCACTAAGCTACTAATAAGGAACTGTTAAATAATCACTTTATCTCAGCATAAAACGATAATAAAGGAAGTCTGTAATGCCACCTAAAATACTCATTGTTGAAGATACAGAATCGCTAGCGCTGATGTACCAATCATATTTGATCCCAACCGGGGTCGAAACACGCATTGCCTACAATGGTGAGCAAGCTGTCTTTGCATTACAGGAGTTTGAGCCTGACTTAGTGATTTTAGATGTTATGCTGCCAGATATGAACGGGCTAGATATTTTATCCTCTTTAGACCCAGATACAGCTCCACAAGTGATTGTTTTAACAGGGCATGCCACTAAAGAAATGGCAATAAAAGCCATCAAACTCGGTGCCAGTGACTTTCTAGAAAAACCAATCGAAGCCGATCGTTTTCGCATTACAGTAAACAACGCATTAAAACTTAAAGATTTAAAACAAACAGTCAAAAGCTATCAAACAACTTACGAGAACGGTAAATACTATGATTTGATTGGTAGCTCATCAGAAATGCAATCTGTTTACCAAATAATAAAATCAGCATCAGCAAGTAAGGCCACCGTGTTCATTACCGGTGAAAGCGGGACAGGTAAAGAGCTCTGTGCCCGTGCGGTACATTTAGCGTCACCGCGTGCGAATAAACCATTTGTAGCCCTTAACTGTGCAGCAATACCAAAAGATCTAATCGAAAGTGAAATATTCGGTCACTTAAAAGGGGCGTTCACTGGCGCGATTGCCAATCGTGAAGGGGCGGCTGGCCAAGCTGATGGTGGTACGTTGTTTTTAGATGAACTATGTGAAATGGACGTCAATCTGCAAAGTAAACTACTGCGCTTTATACAAACCGGTTGTTACCAGCAAGTAGGCAGCGAAAAAGAAGTTAAAGTGGATGTACGCTTTGTATGCGCCACCAACCGCGACCCATTATTAGAAGTGCAAGAAGGCCGTTTTCGTGAAGACTTATATTATCGCCTACATGTTATCCCAATTGCCTTACCGCCGTTGAATCAGCGTGGCAAAGATGTGATCGAAATTGCCGATGCATTATTTAAAAAAATAAGTAAAGAAGAAGGCCGTGCATACAAAGGCATGTCAGAAGGCGTTAAAAATCTATTTTTGAGTTATGGCTGGCCTGGTAATGTTCGCCAATTAGAAAACACCATACGTAACATTCTCGTTTTGCATGATGAAGCTTATATTGAAGCGAGCATGATCCCAGCATTACCAAATGCACAAAATCAATCACAACCAGTAGCAGCAACTGTTAATACTGTAACCCCAGAGGTGATGCCGTCACAAAGCTTTACATCGCCATCAATGGAAGCAGCTCCTGTTATCAGCGAAGTTGCAACAGCATTTTCTCAAGCCGATATTGAACCGCTTTGGTTGGTAGAAAAACGTTATATTGAGCAAGCCATTGATGCTTGTGATAACAATATTCCTAAAGCTGCCGCTCTTTTGGATGTGAGTCCATCTACGATTTATCGTAAAATTAAAAGCTGGGAAGAGATGCAAGTAAGCTAGAGTTATAGACTCTATCTAGCTGCTTAAATTGCTGCTCTCCAGAAAAACGTTGTTTAACAAGTCTTTGTGCATTGCCTAGCATGTAATTTCTTTGATCAACACTCAACATAAGTACGTTGTTTAGCTGTTTATGCAAAGCATCGCTTGTACTTTCAGTCATCATTAACCCATTTGATAGGTGATTAATTATCTGTGGTAACTGACCAACAGGCGATGCAATAACGAGTACCCCGTGTGCCATTGCTTCTAATGCCACCATAGGTAGACCTTCAGCCCGAGAGCAGATCACCAATACATCAAGTTGTTGCCATATTTGTTGTTGCTCACACTGGCCATGATAACTCACCGCTGACAAATCAAGCTCATTGACCATAGGGCCATCACCAAACATATGAAATTTTAAGTTAGGTGTGTTGAATCGTTTGGCTGTTTCAATAAAAATGTCAGGGCCTTTTTCATGGGATAAACGACCAACAAATCCAACGTTTAATTGATCATTATTTTTTAGACCTAAAACTTTAGTAGGCTCATTTACTTGAATAAAATTTTCAAGTAATTCAGCATTGTAAAGCTCTTCGGTGAGTTTGCTAGAAACAGCAAAGTTAAGTGAAAAGTAACTTAGCAATTTGTCGAGCTTATTGTAAAAATAAACCTTACCCGTTCCTGCTTCTCCAGCATGATAAGTTGAAATACAAGGGCGGTTTTGCCAGCGACACACTAACTTGCCCATGATACTTGCCTTGTACCCATGGGTATGGAGTAACGCTGAGCGAGGAAACATTTTTAGTATTTCGTTCAAGCTTTTTAAATTTCCGCCAGCAAAACCGAAAGTGATATTTGCATTTTCTAAGCGCTTATATAATTCACGGTTATTATGATCTTGATAAAATAGTACCGAGCTCATAATATTATATCGTTCTAATAGCTTACTCATGGCAATCAAATGGCTTTCGATGCCACCAATTAAGCTTGAATCTACGAATAAAATAACACTATATTTCATATTCACTCCAAGGTGAGACCATGATAGATACTGCGACCTTTACGCAATTACAACAGGATGTTGGTGACGACCTAGCAAAACAACTTTTGCAGGTATATATCACTGAGTCCCGCCAAATCGTTGCAGATCTTGCTGACGCAACGAAACAGTCCGAAATCGAAATAAATGCCCACAGTTTAAAAAGCAGTAGCCGTAGTTACGGGGCATTAGCCGTAGGCGGCCTTGCAGAACAAATTGAGCAAAAAGCGAAGACATCACAATATGACGATGAATTACAAAGCTTAATAGCCTTACTGCAAGACCAATTTGCACAAACGCTAACTCACGCGCAAAGTTTGATTGCTACTGACTAGTTGCTCAGCTTCTAGGCTTAACGGCATTTTTAATATTTCGCCAAATACATTACTTAGCTGCTCAATGTCGTGCTGCTGGTTTGGCGATTTAACAACATCGTCAAAGTGAGACACAATTTCACTAAGCGCATCTAAAGAGATACTCATGTCACAAAACCGGTAACCAAGCATGCCTTCGAGCCAATCAACCGGTTGCATATCGAGCGATTTAATTACGCTGGCTTCTTTGGCAATATTTTCGATAAATAATGGGCATGCTGATGTTTGTTGCACCGCTTTAGCTATGTCTTCAACTAACATGGCAGGCATTACACTGGTAATTAAACTTCCAGGGCCAATTATTAGCATATCGGCGCTTTCAATAGCTTGAACCACACCAGGAGCAGCATTCACATCTTGTGAGAGCGTTAAATAGTCTGGGAGCTCTTCTTGTGAATCAATATCGCATTCACCAAATACTTTGATGCCTGATGACATAACCGCTAGTAAATCAGTCGGTTCGTCTGACATAGGTAGAATCGTTTCTGAATTACCCAACATGGCATTGAACCATGCAACCGCTTGAGTTGCTGAGTTAGTTTGTTGGGTTAAGCTTAATAAGGCTAAATTACCAAGGCTGTGACCATTAAGTTCACCACCATCAAAACGGTGGTGAAAAACTTGATGGATTAATGAGTCACTATCAGCTAATTGCAAACAACAACGTCTAATATCACCAAGGGCTACTACATCTTGGCTTTTACGTAATTTACCTGTGCTTCCGCCGTTGTCTGTGGTTGCAACGATAGCTGTCAGTTCGGCGCAGTGAGGTCTAATTGCACTTAACATATGGGATAAACCGTGTCCGCCGCCTATGCATACTATTTTCATAACAGTCACCTTGGTTAAACTTGATTAATATTTAGTTAGCATGGGCCGTACCAAGTGTTCGGATTTATATAACACAATGAAATTTAAATAATTTATTTTGATATTTTTATGGCTAAACTGAGAACTGTTTTCTATATTTGCAATATGCGATGCAATATTAACTAGGAATGGCAATGGCAGAGTTAAACTTAGAGCAATTACAACTTGAGCTAACGGCATTTCATGGCATAAACGATAGCCGTGCATTAAAAGCTCAACTTGAAAAAGTGCTTCTGCCATATTTTTCGTTTAAAGAGTTTTGCTTAATAAACTTCGAAGATTCAAAAGCATCCCTCGAAATGCGTACTATTAAGTACATTGAATTTGACGAAACAATATTAAAGTCAAAGTTACAACAAGCGCAGTCACAGTGGTTATTTAATGAAGATAACTCACTGTTTTATAGTAATGAGTTCGTAAATAATCTAATTTTTCATGTTGATATCTCTGAACACACAACGCAGTGTTTGGTCTTTTTCGATATAAAAGAGCAGGCTAGTTTTAATGATAAATCACAAACCGCAATTAAAATCTTATTACAGCAAGTAGCGGTTCAATTAGCTGCGCAAACAAGGCTTAACAGGCAAAAGTTTCACTCAACCTCTTTACTAACAAGACTAGGCGAGTTATCTGAGTTATTCAGAGACTTCGCCAGCGAATGGTTTTGGCGTACTAATAAAGATGAGCACTTTATTAATGTTTTAACTACCGCCAGCCACAGTAACTTATACAAGCGCCATTTTTTACATAAAAATTTCGATGCCATCATCACTGAGCAGGAAAAAAATCAGTTAAAAAAATGGTCACACTTTAAACACTTGCTGGCAGATCATGCTGAATTTTTAGATTTTGAATTTGAAGTTAATTCGTCGCCTCCGGCCTGGGTCTCTTTGAGTGGTAAGCCACAATTTGATTCAAGCGGGAAATTTCGCGGTTATTTAGGTATTGCCAAAGATATCACTGTAAATAAAGACCGCGAGCAAGCACTACAATTAGCAAAAGAAAAAGCCGAAGAAGCAAACCAAGCAAAGTCTCAGTTTTTAACGGTGATGTCTCATGAGATCAGAACACCTATGAACGCCATTGTAGGCATGTTGGAGTTGTTAGCCGATTCAGAACTTAATGACAAGCAAACACGTTGGCTCGATTACGCAAACTCAAGCGCTGACTTATTACTTGATTTGATCAGTGATGTACTGGATTTTTCAAAAATTGAAAGTGGCTCGATGGAGCTTGATGTTAAAGCAACAGATATAAATGCGCTGGTTAAAAATATTACTGCACAGTTTCAAGAAACCACTCAAGGCTCTAATGTATTATTTACCACAGAGATAAGCGATGGCTTACCAAACAAAATTAATATCGATGGGGTTCGGGTCGGGCAAATTCTGTTTAATATTTTAGATAATGCCTTTAAGTTTACCAAAGTAGGCACTGTCAATTTCAGAGCCGATTTTAATGACACCCATTTGTTATTTGAGATAGCAGATACTGGTCAGGGGATCTCTCAATCTCAAATAGCCAGCATTTACGATGCCTTTAAACAGCATGATTACGGTGTAAATCGACAAGTAGAAGGGATTGGCCTTGGGCTTAGCATTACCAAAAGCCTAGTTGATTTAATGAAAGGCGAGATAAGAGTGGCAAGTGCAATCAATATTGGTACTAAGTTTAATATTTACATACCATACTCTATCGTCGCCGATGATCAGCAAGCTATTGAACATGAGCAAACTCTTGAGCCAATGGCTATTCTTGTTACAGAAGATAACAAAACCAACCAAGTACTTATAAAAACCTTTTTAGAAAAGCTCAATCACCATGTCACCCTTGCAGATAATGGCCAACAAGCAATTGATAAAGTACAACAGCAAAGCTTTGATTTAGTTTTGATGGATATGATGATGCCAGTGATGGATGGTATTACAGCAACTAAATACATGCGTGAAGAATTAAAAATGACTTTACCCATTGTCGCCTTAACAGCTAATGCATCTCATCAAGATAAAGCCACTTGCTTAGAAGCAGGGATGAACAAAGTGCTGACAAAACCCATTCGCTTTCATGATCTAAACCGCGCACTGCGTATTTTGTTTAGCCAATAAAAAAGCCCCAAATGGGGCTTTTAACAAAAAGTAACTCGACTCTACAACACCATTGCCGCAACCCAGCCAGCAACAAGTAGCGGAATATTAAAATGGATGAAAGTAGGCACCACTGAATTCCAAATATGGTCGTGTTGACCATCTGCATTTAGGCCAGATGTTGGGCCAAGTGTTGAGTCAGAGGCAGGGGAGCCTGCATCACCTAGCGCACCAGCAGTGCCAACCAGTGCAGCTGTGGCCATGACCGAAAAGTTTAATTCCATACAAAGTGGTACAAACAGGGTGGCTATAATTGGCACTGTCGAAAACGAGCTACCAATGCCCATGGTGATCAATAAGCCAACGAGTAAAATTAATGCTGCGGCAAGTGGCTTGTTACCCTCAATCATTCCTGCAGCAGAGCTAACTAATGAAGCAACATCACCCGTTGCTTTCATCACCGAAGCAAAGCCTTGCGCCGAAATCATAATAAAGCCAATCATCGCCATCATAGCAATGCCTTTGCTAAATACATCGCCGTTTTGCTCAAGTTTTACAACACCAAATAAGGTAAATATAGCTACCCCAACAAGACCACCTAGGATCATAGAGCCGCTAATATTTTGTGCCACTAATGAACAAAGTACGGCGGTAATTCCCACTGCTAACACCTTTTTAGGCTGCTCAATTACAACCTCTTGCTGTTGCTCTGTTAGGCTGTGAGACTCGTAACTACGGCGTTTTCGATAAGATATAAACACCGCAACCAATAAACCAAATAACATCCCAATGGCTGGAATGATCATTGCCATCGGCACTTGAGTATTAACAATTTCTAGGCCATTTTCAGTGAGGTTCTTGTGTAGTATCGAGTATAAGTAAATGCCACCAAAACCATAAGGTAGCACCATGTAAGAGGTGGCTAAGCCGAAGGTTAAGATACACGCAATGGCACGTCTATCAAGGCGTAACTTGTTAAACACCACAAGTAGAGGCGGAATTAGAATTGGTATAAAAGCGATATGTACGGGTATCAAATTTTGTGATGAAATCGCACACAGTAAAATAATACTTAATATAAGATAACTAAGCGTTGTTTCGCCTTTATGGCTATTCTCGTTCACTTGCTTTAGTAACTTAGACGCTAAAATACGTGTTAAACCTGACTTAGAAATAGCCACCGCAAATGCACCTAACATCGCATAGCTCAGTGCTATTTCAGCGCCGCCCGATAAGCCATCATTAAATGCATTAACGGTTTGTGATAAACCAAGGCCTGCGGTCAAACCCGCTACAATTGCGCTTACCGTCATCGCCACAATGACATTAATTCGACAAAGTGTCAGGATCAGCATCAACATAACGCCGACAATTACTGCATTCATATTGTTCTCTATTTGGCTGTTTTGAGAGAGTTTAACAGAACTCGTACGCGGTTTTTGCGATTTTGGTTATATGATTGCTGTTGATAACGTACTTCGATGATTATTTGCTCAAACTCACTTAAATATGCCTCTGATCTAGGCTTTTGCTGTTTAATTAAAGCAATATTTTGTAGTGGCGTGTTGGTATCAACTGGCTCAATGCCTTGCTTTTTTGCCCACAGGTAAAGCTTAGTGATGTCATCAACCAGCGGCTCTCTACTTCGAATAGGGCGTTTGTTATATAAGAAATAGCCAGTAAAGCTCAGTAATAATGTACCTAACACAATTAAAGGTGTTAGCCATGCTGACTTATTACCAAAAAGTGAATCAAATAGACTTTGTTGTGATTCTTGGTCGAACGTAAGCACCCAGTTAGTCCATTTATAGTCGAGTTCTTCAAGATGAATTCTAAGCCAGTTTATTGCTTTAAAATGGCTCCAGCGTTTTAGACCAAAGTTAAGATTATCGTTAAAGCTTTCGTTTAAATCACCCAGTTGTGATAACGAACCGTTTAAACGTTCCGGGGCAACAACAGCGGTAGCATCAAATATGTGCCATTTTTCATCAAAGAACACTTCAACCCATGCATGGGCATCATATTGGTAAATGTTCAGCGTAGCGGCTTTAGTTTGTTCTCCGCCTAAATAACCAGACACAACACGGGCAGGGTAACCGGCTACACGAAACATAAATGCAGCGGTGCTGGCATAGTGACCACAAAAGCCACGTTTGGTATCAAACACAAACTGGTCTAGCGTATTATCACCATTCATGGGTGTAGGAGTTAATGTGTAAGCAAACTGCTGCTGATTAAAGTAATCAAGCAACGCGTTAAAGTAAGCTTGCGCATTTTCATGCTCAGCAGCCAGCTCGTTTGCCAGTGCCGTCGTTTGCGGATTAGTTGTTTTCGGTAAGCGGGTATATAAGCGTTTTTCAAAGTCATTTAGGCTCAGCTTAGCCTCACTACTAGTTACCGCGTATTTAATGTTTTTGTTTAAGTTACCTTTACGTTTTAACAAGCCATTGTAGGTTGAGTGCACATCAGAATTAGCACTTTGCGCAAAGCCAAGCCCAAACAGCCAGTTTGATGATGAGGGCTCTGCAATAACCTGATAATTAACGCTATTACTTTGAGTAATTGTACGGCGAATTGGGTTAAATTGTTGAGACTTCAAAATGTCCGATATTAGCCATTCACTACCATTAAACTCATCATGAATAAGGCTGCGCCAGTAATAGGGGGCTTGTAAGGTTTGCCCTGGCTGTTGTTCTACCCGAAAAACTAAGTCATCAGATTCCGCTAATTTCGCAATAGAAAAGGGGTTAACTTGCTCTGATAAACCCGTCTTAGCAAGCTTTGGCCCCGGTAGCTGCCAAAACGCTGGAATTTTAGGTAAAAATAAAATCAAAAACGCCGCTATGGGTAAGGCTAGTAGTATGGTTTTAAAACTTTGTTTGTTAGCGGCCTTAAAGCTTTGCGGGCTAGTTAAATAGCCAAGTACCGCGAAGTTAACAATGTAAAGTACACTGACTACCAAGGTTTCAAATAACCCTTGATGAAACAAATACACCGTTGAAAGGTTAAAAAATACTAGTAAACAAACGGTTTGATACTGTTTAACGGTTTTCGCTTGTAGCAATTTAAAACTGCTAGCAAGTAGCATCATGGATACAAATAACTTGACCGTATCGCTCACGCCGACCAGAACAAATAAGGCAACTAAGCTAACCGCAGCCAAAATATTCGCCACCAATCCATTTAGTTTTTTATAAAACTTACCTAAAAACAGGTTTAAAAAGCTAAGGCCAGCCAATATGGCTAAGAATGGAGTAGGCACTTCAGTAAATAAAAAGCCACTGGTAACAATAAACAGCAGTGATAAAACGGTATTTATAAGCGGTGTATTCATAATTAAAACTCCGCTAATGCTTGCAAGCAGGCTTTTTGATGGTTGATCCCTTGGCCTTTCGCAATGTGTTTATTGGGTAAGGTTAACGAAAACGCCATTTGTTGGTCGGTTAATTGGTTCACCAAAAAACATAACTGGCTTAATCTATGCTCATTATTGCCACTCAACATATTGAAATTAAGTGCTAATTCCTGTGATGCGTCACTGGTAAATTCTTTCGTTAATAGCTGCTGAGTTTTAGCGTAGTGTTTCCACGATACCTTATTAAGCGCTGTACCTTGCACAAAAGGAGCAAGCTGATAAAAGTCATCATTACCGGCTTTAACTTGTGCGTTATCGCCGTCGTGTTCGTCATTGTCATGGAGCTGAGTATCAAGCTTATCAGTGGCGATAGGCTGAGGGTAAACATAAACCGTTTCGGTTGGCTTTATATAACTCCACACAGACACCAAACCAAATGGAAAATGACTAATGATTTTGATTCTATCAAAGCCATATGCACCACGTTCACTGCATTTGAGCGCTATTTCAACGGTCTTTTTATCTTTACTTTGCAGTGACACAGTTTCAGATTCAAGGTTGTCATTAATCAGTTTTATAAGTTCACAGTATGATTGTGCTTGAATTTGAAAACGCGCAATAGGGGCTTTTGGCGCATAACTTTCGTTTACTGACTGGTATTTAACCGACAAACCTCGCACATTTTTATAGCCGGTGAGTATCGCAAACACCAAAACAACCACCATTAAATACGCCATGGCTAAAATCAGGTTGTTTTGATAGTTAATGCCCATCACAAAGTTCAGTAATGCAATTAGTAAAAACTGCCCACCAAGTTTTGAGGGTAATACATAAATCGTTTTATGTTGAAGCTCAATTTCGTTGGTTTTATGCTTATTTTTTAATAACTTATTAAAAAATAACTGACGAAATTGATCAATAAAAGCAGGGCGCTTAAACATGTTTTATAAGCTTACAGGTACATGTTTAAGTGCATAGCCACTGTCACCAGCGTTTAAGCCAAGCCTGTGATCAGTCACGCTTGGGAAAACCGCTTGTACATCTTCAGGCATTACAAAATCACGACCTTCAATATACGCCCATGACTTTGCAGCTCGGGCAAGCGCAATGCTGGCTCTTGGAGATAGTGGGTTTACAAAATGGTTATCTTGGCGAGTAAACGCAACTAGCTCAAGGATATAATCAACCACCGAGTTGCTGATCGTTACTTTGTTAATTTCTTTTTGAATAACAGCAAGTTGCTCAGGATTAATACGAACAGGCAAGTCGTCATAATTACGGTTGTTTAGGCCTAAAATGAGGTTTTTCTCAGCTTGTTTATCTGGAAAGCCTAAACTAATACGCATGAAAAAGCGGTCTAATTGCGACTCTGGTAACGGATAAGTGCCAGATTGATGCACTGGGTTTTGCGTAGCAATCACAAAAAATGGTGATGGTAGGGCGTGTTTAACCGAATCTACCGTAACTTGTTTTTCTTCCATTGCTTCTAACAGTGCACTTTGTGTTTTAGGACCTGCACGGTTAATTTCATCACCTAAAACAACTTGGCTAAATACCGGACCTTGATGAAAAGAAAAACTATGTTCTTTAGCATCAAAGATATTTGTACCAAGAATGTCAGAAGGTAATAAATCGCTAGTGAATTGAATGCGTTGATATGACAAGCCAAGAACTGCGGCAAGTGCATGAGATAAAGTGGTTTTTCCCATGCCTGGTAAATCTTCAATTAACAGGTGGCCTTCACTAAATAAACACGTAAGGGCGAGTTTGATTTGTTGTTGCTTACCAAAAATGACCGTTGATAGGTCGTCTATAATGAGTTGGATTGTCGAATTCATAAACTACTTAATTTGTTATGGTTTCCATCAATTCTAGACGTTTCATAACAGAGTCGACTTTTTTTGCGTTGAATGGTTTGGCGATAAAACCTTTTGCACCTAATTCCCAGGTGTTTTGCACATTCTCAAGACTATTATGGCCAGAGCACATAACAACATGAGTATGAGGATGGCGGTCATTTAAGTATTCAAGAATTTCCGTACCGTCAGTATTAGGTAGTTCAATATCAAGAAAGATTACGTTAGGCGACTTTTCTTCAATAACGGTTTTAGCTGATTCAAAATCTCGACTTTCTAAAATATCGTCAAAACCAAGACCAGTTAAAATTTGATTTAGATAGTCGCGGATATCTTGCATATCATCGATTATCAGAATAGGTTCTAACGGCTTCACAAATTCCATATCGTTTACATCTTATCGTTACATCTCAAGTTGATAGTTTTAATATAAGTCATGAGATAACTAAGCTCAAGAAACATACACTAATAAAATGAATAATATGATAAAACACCACCTTAATGTCCGATACCGTCTAGTATTGGACTTAACATGCGCGGAGAATAGGTATAGCTATGTATAGATAGTTAACTTCCTATAATTTGAAACGTGTTATGTTGAGAAAGTGCCGCGCCAAAATGGTTTATTGGCGGGGCGCTTGTGGTATTCGTTGTGCAAAATAGCGAAGCGCACAACGATTGCAAGCTCCCCAGAGCAAGCAACCCGTAACATAATGCCAATTATGGGTATGTTATTTTTTACGTACCAACTCAAAAGGTACGTAATTTATTACGTAATATTTAACTCGTTACGTAATAATCAACTCCGATATTACGTACCACTGGGGACTTGTTCGTAAGAACGTAGGCCACACTCATAAGTAATTTGAAAAGCTGTAGGTTATTGGCCGTAACCAAGCGAAGCGCAAACCATCTATTTTTGGAAGAAAAACCCCGCGCAGCCATGCGCCCCTGATAAACCTAACCCATGTTTCAGTAAAAACCGATGTACCAGAATAGGTACGGTAGGTGGGAGAGTCCACATACTTTAATAGTGGACTCTTGGCCGAAATTCGGATTTATTTTTCAAATTGCCTCGATAGTAATTTTGTTTGATATTTGAATGCTACGCTTTCAATCATCATTATTATCGATTCTTTTTCCTTTTCTCCCAGCTGTTTAATAAGACCTATTTTACTTATTAATCTTTCATCTATATCAGTTTCCTGATCACTTATTATTTCTTGTGGGCTCATACCGTAAAATTTGGCCAGCTTTTCTATTGTGCTTAGTTGTGGCGACTGAGTTCCTTTTTCATATTTTATATATGTTGTTTTAGTAGTCCCTATCGCTTTTGCAACATCTTCTTGGGTAAGATTTCTAGCCAATCTCAATGACTTTATTTTTTCTTCAAACATCACTTTGCTTCTTTAGGGTTAAATTAATAGTCATTATAAGTAGTGTTTTTTTATCCAGTATCTTGAAAGTAAAATTATTTTATCCTATATTGGCAATATTATTTAACTTGACAGTTTTTCCGATGATAGACCTCTTAAGGATTAAGATACCTTTTCACGAATCAGTTGTAGCTGCTTCTCCAGATGGAGCAAGTGGTTTAATTGATTTGCGAGAGTGTCAAAAAAGAGGTTGTAAGATGGAAGCGGGTGACGTGATTTTTACACCTAACGATTATCGATTAGATAGTGAAAATATCTGCTTGGCCGAAGTGTCTGCTTTGCGTCACCCTTACGAATCACTCCCAAGCTCTTGGGCTAACCTTGCTTTCAAAGTGAGAGCAGGGGGCAGCAACTACTATCCACACATAGAACTAAAAGCTAGTCCTGCAAAATTACTTCAAGGTCATAACGTATTTGGCACATGTGATGTGATGCTATGTATTGATGCACTTATTACCACATTTGAATATGCACTCCCTAAAATGGGTGAAATTCTTGAGTACCACAACGCAGAACTAGCACAAATCGATTGCACATTTAGCGCTCACTTGTCGACCGAGTCAGATAGTCGGAACGTAATTCACGCATTACGCAACATATCTAATGGTCAAACGAGGGGCGCTAAATCTGCATTTGATACGACCGCTTATTTCGGTAAGGGGTCACGACATAAACGTTTAAAAGCGTACTTAAAACAGTTTGAGCTACAAGATCAAACCAATAAAGCACAAGCAAAATTCGACAAAACTAAAGACCAAATTTTCAAACGTCAGCTTGATTCAATGACAGCACCAGAAGTACAACAGTTTGCTAAAAATGCACTTCGTTTCGAAGCTAGTGTAATGCCTCGCATGTTAAACCGTTTAGGCATACCTACTAATCTTTGGCTATTCGAAGAATACAGCAGCAATTTTGATGGGTGTTTAATACAAAAGTTATGGGAGCAATCTTGGTCTGACATATTCAAAACGTTCGAGGGTGCAACCATGCGTACATACTCAGATGATGAAGTTCAGGCTCAACTAAAAGAGCATTATAAAAAAGTTACATACTCACGTGATAAGGTCACTGATATTGTCATGGAAAAAGTTTCATACGCTAAGGCTAACCGCCTTTTCCGCTTTTTCCGTTTACTTAAACATGAAGGTTGGGAAGAAGTAAAAGCAACTACTCCAAGTTCAACCTTCAATGACAATATTAAGTTGATCACCAATGTAGTACCAAAAGCCTACTTACAAAATCTACAAGCAACAGCGTCAAATGTTGTTCCGCTTATTCGTATGGTTAACGTTGATTTTTCAAAACAGCACCCGACTGGATGGCAAGAACCTGACCGTTTATCAAATCAAGTTTTACTTAAAGAGAACCAAGGTTTTCTAAGGTTGGTGTCATGAACCCATTAATTATTACATCAATATTCTTTGGTTACGTGCTTTTGGCATGTAGCTACACCCTAGAATCAATAGCATGTTTTTCTATTGCTATCGTCGCTTATTCATTCGATAGATTCATTGAATACGCAAAACTTCAACTACGCACAAATCAATTTACTGACGGCCAACGTGCCGCGATTGATGACTACAACAAGGAATCAGACAAATGAGAATCCAAATTATCGATACAAACGGCGCACACATTCCAACGCCAAGAACTTTCCCAGCTAAAGGTGATAAACCAGCTCGTACTGTTTATGAACAGAAAGCTTATGCACATATGGGTGGTGTTTTTCCTGTGGAATTTAAAATCACACATGATGACCACAATGATGCATATCAAGTCGGTGAATATGAATTAGCACCATCTAGTTTCAAGGTTAACCAATACGGACAACTTGAGTTAGATCGTTTTGGCTTACAACTAATTCCTGCATCTAATGTACTAGATAAAAAGGCAAGTTAATCATGGCTACTTGTGTCCAGCTTGAGTACGGCGAACTAAAACCAACCGCGCAATCAATCCAAGACTGCACTGGCTTTGTCATGCTTGAGCCGACCGAGTACCAACAATTTTTGTTAGGTTCTTCGTTGTTTGACCCTAACGAAATTTCTAGTGAAGAGGCAACCGCATTATTCGTTGCTGGCTTTTCACTAGTCATCATCTGTTACATGACCGCTTGGGGCTATGGAACAGTAATCAACTGGTTTCGACCAGAAAACGACAATACTTAAAAATTAATCTTTTCAAGCTAAAAGGAAATCATTATGGATTTTACAGGTGTTACAGGCGCAATTGACGCAACAGCTATCGTGGCAGCAATCACAGCAATCGCAGCTATCAAGATTTTACCCGGTGTAGCTAAGTGGGGTTATAACAAGGTTATCGGTTGGTTCCGTTAATCATCGTTTAACCTGTTTCAAAAATCGCACATCAAGCCACGTTTCTTTGCAGGTGCGTGGCTTTTTTAATGGAGTAATTATCATGATTTGGGGACTCTACTATGCATCACTTGGCATTGCTTGCGCCGTTGCGGTCATTCGTGGTTTCGAAAGCGAGTAAATTTTTATCATGGTGTTTTCGAGGTTTTAAGTACGCAGTAAGACACCCAATTAAGCTAACTTTTTCACTCATTAAACTGTGGCTCTGTTTAATGATGTTTAGCCTGTTTGCAACACTGGCCATTGCAGCAGATGAACCTCAAGACTTGGCCGACCAGTACTATGTTGGTGATGGTGTTACACCTAAACAAGAAATCAAGTACCAATACGTATGTGACTCAAATGATTTAACACCTAAACCTGCTGATAATGTATATCAAGCCTGCCAAGGTTATTGGCTAACAAAGGCACAAGAATATTTCGCAGCAAGAACGGACGTATGTTCACCACCTCAATTTGAATGGGATGCAGCAGAACCTAACAAACTTCATCAAAACTTTGGTCAAGAAAAGTGGAACGGTGACTGTGAGTACACAGTAAGTAATCAAAAATTTTATGGTACTCAAGTAGGTTCTATTCCTGAGAACTCATGCCCGCCTGATGATTATCCAAATCATACGCATCTATTAAGAATTGGTTTTAATCCGAATTTACAGATTTGGGAAATACAACCAGAACAACCTGAATACTGCTACATGTCAGCAGAACCCGACCAAGTTGATAAGTCTTGCAAAGGCGGCGTAGGTGAGCAAGCTGCTTTTAACTCAATCACTGTTAACAATGAAGATTACCCAGACGGCGGACACCCTAATTGCTTATCTCGTCACGGTAAAATATGTGAAGTAACGGGTGGCCCTTGGTTGGATACTGTAGTTGGTGAAACTACCACAACTTGGTCAGTTGGCTCTGGGACTTTCACAGGCAATGAGTGTGACCCAACAGGTAAGCACGTAGTTGATGATTCTAATAATGGTGAAGATAAATTTTGCTCAGCTCAGTCATCTGGGGGAGTTTATCAAGTTAGCTGTCCAGAGAGCGGTATCTCAATTAACTGGAATCAAGTCACCGGATTAGAGCAAACAGTTAGTGAACACGACACAAGAATCACTGCAATTGAAGCATCATTCATCACTGAAACAGAATTAAATAACTTAGTTTCTAGTGGTCAATTAAAGGGCGAAAAAGGCGATAAGGGTGATAAAGGTGAACAAGGGATTCAAGGAATACAAGGCGCAGCTGGTGCACGCGGTGCTGATGGTGCCGATGGCCTACAAGGAGAGCAAGGCATACAAGGCGAAAAGGGAGAGCAAGGCGAACAAGGTGAAAAAGGTGAAAAAGGTGAAAAGGGCGACAAAGGTGAGCAGGGCGTACAGGGTATTGCAGGTCAAAGCGGCGCTGACGGCCGCGATGGTATCAATGGCATTAACGGCATTGATGGTAAAGATGGCCGAGATGGTATTGATGGGGTAGACGGTGAAGATGGTGAAAACTGTAGTGTTGTAGCAACCCCTGATGGTGTTCAAATTGCCTGTGCTGATTCACTGGCTCAAGTAGAAAATGGCGATTCGTGCACTACCCAACAATTAGCTAATGGTGACGCACAAGTTACTTGTGAAGATGGCACAACATCAACCATAAACGGTGTTGATGAAGATGCAATTATTGCTGCACTCGATACCCAGTTAAGCGAAATGAAGAAACAAACGGGCGAACTTGAGAAGCAATCTAAAGCACTAGAAAGTTTAGGCAAATATGACGGCGACAAGCCAAAAATTGACTATGAAACAAAGCCTGACACTTGGACTGAAATAGCCGAGTTTGATTGGGAAAATCAGAATTTCGGAACAGTCTTGGAAGAACATACCGACCAGATGAAAGCACTACCCATATTCACTGCAATAGACAATTTCTTTGTAACGTCTTTTGGTGGTGCATGCCCAACATGGTCTACAACAGTCGATGTAATGGGCGCAACTTTTCGTATTGATATAGACCAGTTTTGCTCACCAGCAGTACAAAATATCTTACCTGCTATACGAGCGATTTTACTTTTAGTAGCTGGCTTTTTTGCATGGAGAATAGCAATTGAATGATTTAATTGACTGGTTTGCCGAGCAATGGCAAGCATTCGTAGACTGGGTTTATGAGATATTAGATTTCTTACTAAACGCTTTACTTTGGCTATCACTACAAACCTTTGAAAAATTACTTGAAGGCTTCAGGTTCATATTTGCCATGATAGAACCACCACAATTTATACAAGCAGGCATCAGCCAGTTTACTGGGGGAATTTCCTCAGATGTAGGTTACTTGCTAGGTGCAACGGGGTTCAGTGAAGCCCTAGGAATAATCGGAATAGGGTATACATTTCGATTAACCCGCAAAGTATTAACCTTATTCCAGTGGTAATGTCATGATTATATTTCACGAAGGTTTGCCAGGCTCTGGTAAAAGTTATGAAGCACTAGTAAAGCACATCATTCCTTCATTAGAAAAAGGCCGTAAAGTATTTGCACGACTTAACGGCTTTAACTATGAAAAAGTGAGTGAACTAACAGGCCGAACAGTAGATGAACTTAAAGAACTTTATACCGAAGTGACTGAGGAACAAGTTCACACAGTCTATGAAATTGTAGAAAACGACTGCCTACTTGTTCTTGATGAACTCCAAAACTTTTTCCCCAGTGGCAGACAAAAGCTATCTGACGAAATGACACAATTCATTGCTGAACACCGTCATCGAGGTATGGATATAGTTTGTATGGGTCAAGCGCTTGCCGATTGTCATACAACATGGAAGCGAAGGATTGAACGTAAAATTACATTCCTAAAACTTTCAATGGTTGGACTTGATAACAAGTACAAATGGGAAATGTACCAAGGTTCAATTAATGGTGTTAAAGGTGATGTAGTATTTAAAAAGATTAAGTCAGGTACTGAAAAATACGACAGTAAATATTTCGGCTCATATCTAAGTCACCAGCTAACAACAGATAACACGGATGTTTATTCTGATGACCGTGTGAACATATTTAAAACAAAACAGTTTATGCTTTACTTGCCAATTTTCTTAGGTGTAATTGGTTTTGCAATTTATTTCTTAAGTTCGTTTTTTAGTGGTGAAACTCAAATTGTTAAACAAGGTGCTAACGAACCTAGCAACAGGCCAGTAGCAAAAGTTGAAAATCAACCCGCAACACCTGCAACTGGACAAAGTAAAGCAGCACCTAAACAAACGCAAAATCCTAAGCCGCCAAGCACTGACCCATATCAGCGAATTAGGGATATGATCCAAAATAACAATGCGATGATCACGTATGAAGAAATTTATAAAGGCCGTATTGTTGATGTGTTAGTGGTTGTTGAAAATAATACTAAGCAAGTTCTCGATACTTTCAATAGGGATGAATTATTGATGCTCGGTTATCGACTTAAGAAAACCTTATTAGGTGTTGAAGCTTATAGAGGTGAGCACTTAGCGGCAGTTTTTAGATATAAACCAACTAATCAATATTTTGATAATCAAGTGCCCGATGAAATGTACCACGATTTGTATACCAATAATTAAACGCTAAAACCCAAGCCTTTCAACTTGTTGAAAGCCTTGGGTTAGCGTTTAACGTCTAACAAATTCATTTATTCATACCTACCACTAACTACCCATAATTT
>NZ_LRUE01000004.1 GCF_001550135.1 Pseudoalteromonas shioyasakiensis | reverse complement strand
CACCAGCACCAACTGTACGGCCACCTTCACGGATAGCGAAGCGTAAACCTTCGTCCATCGCGATTGGGCAGATTAGTTCTACAGTCATCTTGATGTTATCACCAGGCATTACCATTTCAACGCCGTCTGGTAACTGTACGTCACCTGTTACGTCAGTTGTACGGAAGTAGAACTGTGGACGGTAACCTTTGAAGAATGGAGTGTGACGACCACCTTCATCTTTAGAAAGTACGTATACTTCTGAAGTGAACTTCGTGTGTGGAGTGATTGAACCAGGCTTAGCTAGTACTTGACCACGTTCAACGTCTTCACGCTTAGTACCACGTAGAAGTGCACCGATGTTCTCACCCGCACGACCTTCGTCTAGAAGCTTACGGAACATCTCAACACCTGTACAAGTTGTCTTCGTAGTTTCTTTGATACCTACGATTTCAACTTCGTCATTCACGTTGATGATACCAGCTTCAACACGGCCAGTTACAACAGTACCACGACCTTGGATTGAGAATACGTCTTCGATAGGCATGATGAATGGCTTATCGATGTCACGCTCTGGCTCTGGGATGTAAGAATCTAGTGCTTCTGCAAGCTCAACGATTTTGTCTTCCCACTCTTTCTCGCCTTCTAACGCTTTAAGCGCTGAACCTTGGATTAGTGGTAAGTCATCACCTGGGAAGTCGTACTCAGAAAGAAGTTCACGAACTTCCATCTCAACTAGCTCAAGTAGCTCTTCGTCGTCAACCATGTCACATTTGTTCATGAATACGATGATGTAAGGTACACCAACCTGACGAGAAAGTAGGATGTGCTCACGAGTTTGTGGCATAGGACCGTCAGTCGCAGCAACTACTAGGATTGCGCCGTCCATTTGAGCAGCACCAGTGATCATGTTTTTAACATAATCGGCGTGTCCTGGACAGTCTACGTGTGCGTAGTGACGAGTTGGAGTATCGTACTCAACGTGTGAAGTTGAGATTGTGATACCACGCTCACGCTCTTCTGGAGCGTTATCGATTGATGCGAAGTCTTTAGCTACACCACCGTATACTTTTGCAAGTACGTTAGTGATTGCTGCTGTTAGAGTTGTTTTACCGTGGTCAACGTGGCCGATTGTACCAACGTTTACGTGCGGTTTTACGCGTTCAAACTTTTCTTTTGCCATCTTAAAAAATTCCTATAAAGAAATTAACGCCTGACCCACTATTGGGCCAGACAAGCTAAATCATATAACAGCGCGAGCTGCAATTATTGCATCTGCAACGTTTTTAGCGGCTTCTGCATACTTCAAAAACTCCATAGAGTAAGATGCACGGCCTTGTGTTGCAGATCGCAGATCAGTTGCATAACCAAACATTTCAGAAAGTGGTACTTGCGCATTAATTTGCTTAAGACCACCGAATGCTTCTTCCATGCCTTCGATCATGCCGCGGCGACGGTTTAAGTCACCAACTACATCACCCATGTTTTCTTCAGGAGTGATAACTTCAACCTTCATTACTGGTTCTAGAAGAGCTGGGTTTGCTTCAAGCGCACCTTTCTTCATCGCCATTGAACCTGCAATCTTAAATGCCATTTCATTCGAGTCTACATCATGGAATGAACCATCATATAGAGTCGCTTTAACGCCAAGTAATGGGTAGCCAGCAAGCACACCTTGAGACATTTGCTCTTGGATGCCTTTGTCTACCGCAGGGATGTATTCTTTAGGAACGGCACCACCAACGATTTCGTTAACGAACTCGTAAGTTGGCGCTTCATCATCCGAAATATCCATCGGTTCAAGTTTAAGCCAGACGTGACCATATTGACCACGACCACCTGATTGACGTACGAACTTCCCTTCAACTTCAACAGCTGAACGGATAGCTTCACGGTATGCTACCTGCGGCTTACCAACGTTACATTCAACACTGAATTCACGTTTCATACGGTCGACAATGATATCAAGGTGAAGTTCACCCATGCCAGAAATAATAGTCTGGCCTGATTCTTCGTCAGTTTGTACTCTGAAAGATGGATCTTCTGCCGCTAGTTTACCTAACGCGATTCCCATCTTATCTTGGTCAGCTACTGTGCGAGGCTCAACCGCAACAGAGATAACTGGCTCTGGGAACTCCATACGCTCAAGCGTAATAATTGAGTTCGGATCACACAGTGTCTCACCTGTTGTTACGTCTTTAAGACCAATAGCCGCTGCGATGTCGCCTGCGTAGACTACTTTGATCTCTTCACGTGAGTTTGAATGCATCTGAACGATACGACCAAGTCGCTCACGCTTACTTTTAACTGGATTGTATACCGCATCACCCTGTTTAACAGTACCAGAGTAAACACGGAAGAAGGTCAAGGTGCCAACGAACGGATCTGTCGCAATCTTAAAAGCAAGTGCGGCAAACGGTGCGTTGTCATCAGCAGGACGTTCTTCCTCAGTACCATCTTCAACGATACCTTGGATTTGTTTCACTTGTGTTGGCGCAGGCATATATTCGATAACAGCATCAAGCACAGCTTGAACACCCTTATTCTTAAATGCACTACCACACGTCATTGGAACAATTTCGTTTGCTAATGTGCGCTGACGTAAAGCTGCTTTAATTTCAGCTTCGGTCAGGTCTTCACCTTCTAGATATTTGTCCATTAGTTCTTCTGATGCTTCAGCAGCGCTCTCAACCATGTGAGAACGCCATTCTTCTGCAAGCTCCAGAAGCTCTGCCGGAATGTCCTCATAAGTGAAAGTCATGCCTTGATCTTCGGCATTCCAGTTAATGGCTTTCATCTTAATAAGGTCAATAACACCTTTAAAGTCGTCTTCAGCACCAATTGGTAGCTGAATTGGAACAGGCGTTGCTCCAAGACGAGATTTCACCTGGTCCACAACTGTTAAGAAGTCAGCGCCAGTGCGATCCATTTTGTTTACGAAGATCATGCGAGGAACTTCGTATTTGTTCGCTTGACGCCAAACTGTCTCAGTTTGCGGCTGTACACCAGATGAAGCACAAAGAACAACTACCGCACCATCTAGTACGCGTAAAGAACGCTCTACTTCGATAGTGAAATCTACGTGTCCTGGCGTATCAATGATATTGATGCGATGGTCGTCAAATTGAGCGTCCATCCCTTTCCAGAAACACGTTGTTGCAGCAGAAGTGATTGTGATACCACGCTCTTGTTCCTGCTCCATCCAATCCATAGTTGCAGCACCATCATGTACTTCACCGATCTTATGAGAAAGACCTGTGTAGAACAGAACACGTTCTGTTGTGGTGGTTTTACCTGCATCTACGTGAGCGCAAATACCGATATTGCGATAGCGCTCAAGTGGAGTTGTACGTGCCATATGATCCTCTTAAAGGTTAAGGGCAGATTACCAACGGTAATGAGCGAATGCTTTATTCGCTTCAGCCATACGGTGAACGTCTTCACGTTTCTTAACCGCAGTGCCTTTGTTGTCAGCAGCGTCAACGATTTCTTGAGCTAAACGTAAGCCCATAGATTTTTCGCCACGCTTACGTGCAGCGTCTACTAACCAACGCATACCTAATGCGTTGCGACGTACTGGACGTACTTCAACTGGTACTTGGTACGTTGAACCACCAACACGGCGAGATTTAACCTCTACCTGTGGGCGAACGTTTTCAAGTGCAGCTTCAAAGATTTCAAGGTGCGACTTGCCTGATTTCTCAGCAGCCACGTCTAACGCACCATAAACGATTTTTTCAGCAGTAGATTTCTTGCCGTCTAACATTACTACGTTAACGAATTTAGCAAGAAGTTCCGATCCGAACTTAGGATCTGGAAGAATTTTACGTTGACCTATTACGCGTCTTCTAGGCATTTTGTATCTCCGGTATCTTCAGGTTTGCTCTTTTAGAGTCAATACCCAAAACAATTAATTTAAAAATTTAGTGCTTGGCCTTACTAACGGAGAACCATTAGCCCTTAGGGCGTTTAGCACCGTATTTAGAACGAGCTTGACGACGGTCGCTAACGCCTGCACAGTCAAGTGCACCACGTACAGTGTGGAAACGCACACCTGGTAAGTCTTTAACACGACCACCACGGATTAGGATTACACTGTGCTCTTGTAAGTTGTGGCCTTCACCACCAATGTAAGATGTTACTTCGAAACCGTTAGTTAAACGAACACGCGCTACTTTACGTAATGCAGAGTTTGGTTTCTTAGGTGTAGTTGTATATACACGAGTACATACACCACGCTTTTGCGGACAAGCTTTAAGTGCAGCTGAGTTACTTTTAGTAACTTTGCTACGACGTGGCTTACGCACTAGCTGGTTAATAGTTGCCATTTAAATAGCTCCTGAAATTAAAATTACTACTGAAAAAATAAAAAATCCGCCCTGTTTACATGCTCGTTACAAAACGTGCAGGCAAATGGGTGGCGGAATTTTAATGAGCAAAGTTTAACCTGTCAACCTTAACTCATCGTAAGGCAGAAGATAACTGCCTTACGATTTCTTAATCTATTGATTAAGTTGAGATTATTGGTTTCCAGAGATATCTGCGTTTAGTGCGTCAGTTAGTGCTTGAGTTGCCTCTTCAGCGCTTACTGTTTGCTCTTCAACGATTTCACCTTGCTTGCGACGGTTTAAACGGTCTTGGTGATACGCAAAGCCTGTACCAGCTGGGATCAGACGACCCACGATTACGTTTTCTTTCAGACCACGAAGCTCATCGCTCTTACCATTTACAGCGGCTTCAGTTAGGACACGAGTTGTCTCCTGGAACGATGCTGCAGAAATGAAAGATTCTGTTGCAAGTGACGCTTTAGTGATACCCATTAACTGGATTTCAAACTTCGCTGGGATCTTGCCTTGCTTCTCAAGTTCACGGTTCGCGATATTAACGCGTGCCACTTCAACTTGTTCACCGGCTAAGAACTCAGTGTCACCGCCGTCAAGGATGATACATTTACGTAGCATCTGACGAATAATTGTCTCAATGTGCTTGTCATTGATCTTAACGCCTTGCAAGCGGTAAACCTCTTGCACTTCGTTAACGATGTAGTTAGCTACATGAGTTACACCACGTAGGCGTAAGATGTCATGTGGTGATTCTGGACCATCGGCGATAACCTCACCTTTAGACACTTGCTCACCTTCGAACACGTTAAGTTGACGCCATTTAGGGATCATCTCTTCGTATGCGTCACCCTCAGCTGGAGTGATTACAAGACGCTTCTTACCTTTTGTTTCTTTACCGAAGCTGATAGTACCTGTGATTTCTGCAAGGATTGCAGGATCTTTCGGCTTACGTGCTTCGAATAAGTCAGCTACGCGAGGTAGACCACCCGTGATATCACGAGTCTTCGAACCTTCTTGCGGAATACGTGCAAGTACGTCACCTGGGTTTGCAGTTGCACCGTCTGTTACTTCAATCGTTGTGAATGAAGGAAGACGTGTTTCTTGCAGACCACGCTCATCGCTTTCGATGATTAGTTTAGGTTCTTTCGCATTCGCTTTACCTAAGTCTTTAACAACCACACGTGTTAAACCAGTTAACTCGTCTGTTTGTGCTTCGGTATTTGAGTCATCAATGTCGCTGAACGAGATTTTTGACTTGTGCTCAAGAACGATTGGGTGACTATGCGGATCCCAAGTAGCAACGATATCGTTACCTTGAACTTCTGCATTATCTTGTACTGCTAACACCGCACCGTAAGGAACTTTATAACGCTCTTTCTCACGACCAAAGCTATCGATGATAGTGATCTCTGTTGAACGAGACGTGATAACAATCTTACCGTCTGTGTTTAATACGTACTTCGCATTGTGTAACTTCAATGTACCGTTAGTTTTAACTTGTACACTGTTTTCAGCAGACGCTCGAGATGCCGCACCACCGATGTGGAAGGTACGCATCGTAAGCTGTGTACCCGGCTCACCGATTGATTGTGCCGCGATAACACCTACTGACTCACCTGGATTGATGATGTGGCCACGCGCAAGGTCACGACCGTAACACTTAGCACATACACCAAAGTCATTATCACACGTGATTACTGAACGAACGCGTACTTCATCCACTGAGTGCTCTTCTAAAAGGTCACACAGTTTTTCGTCAAGCATAACGTTACGCTCAACAAGTACTTCGTTAGTATTTGGAATTAATACATCTTCAGCAACAACACGACCTAGTACACGTTCACGAAGTGCTTCTACAACGTCACCACCTTCGATAAGCGGTTTCATTGTTAAGCCATCTTCTGTGCCACAGTCGTCTTCATTGATTACTAAGTCTTGTGCAACGTCTACTAGACGACGCGTTAAGTAACCCGAGTTTGCTGTTTTAAGTGCTGTATCGGCAAGACCTTTACGCGCACCGTGCGTTGAGATGAAGTACTGTAGTACGTTTAGACCTTCACGGAAGTTCGCCGTGATTGGTGTCTCGATGATTGAACCATCTGGACGTGCCATTAGACCACGCATACCCGCTAACTGACGGATCTGAGCGGCGCTACCACGTGCACCTGAGTCTGCCATCATAAACACTGAGTTAAATGAAGATTGCTCTTCTTCTTCGCCTTTAGCGTTGATTACAGTGTCTTTTGATAAGTTCGCCATCATCTCACGTGATAAGTTTTCATTTACACGTGACCAGATATCGATAACTTTGTTGTACTTTTCACCAGCCGTTACAAGACCTGATTGGAATTGTTGGTTGATTTCAGTTACTTCAGCTTCCGCTGATTCAATGATTTCTGCTTTAACCGGTGGGATAACTAAGTCATCGATACCGATTGAAACACCTGACTTCATCGCGTAGTGGAAACCTGTGTACATTACTTGGTCAGCAAAGATAACTGTATCTTTAAGACCTAGACGACGGTAACACTCGTTTAATAAGCCAGAAATTTGTTTCTTACCTAGGGCTTGGTTGATTAACTCAAACGGCATGCCTTTAGGTAGGATAAGTGAAAGAATTGCACGACCTACTGTTGTTTCAACAATAGATACTTGCTCAACTGCTTCACCTTCTTCATTGTTAACTGTTTCGCTAATACGTACTTTTACGCGCGCATGTAGCTCAGCATTACCACTGCGGTATGCTTTTTCAGCTTCTTTAGGATCTTTAAATACAGTACCTTCGCCTTTCGCATTGATGCGATCACGAGTCATGTAGTAAAGACCTAATACAACGTCCTGTGAAGGAACGATGATTGGCTCACCATTCGCTGGAGATAGGATGTTGTTTGTAGACATCATTAGAGCACGTGCTTCTAACTGTGCTTCAAGCGTTAACGGTACGTGTACCGCCATTTGGTCACCATCGAAGTCAGCGTTGTACGCCGCACAAACTAATGGGTGTAAATGGATCGCTTTACCTTCGATAAGCACAGGTTCGAACGCTTGGATACCCAAACGGTGAAGTGTTGGTGCACGGTTAAGTAATACTGGATGTTCACGAATTACTTCGTCTAATACATCCCATACTTCTGCCACTTCACGCTCAACCATCTTCTTAGCAGCTTTGATAGTCGTAGCCATGCCGCGACGCTCTAGTTTGCCGTAGATAAATGGTTTGAATAGCTCAAGTGCCATCTTCTTAGGAAGACCACACTGGTGTAGTTTAAGCGTAGGACCTACTGTGATTACAGAACGGCCAGAGTAATCTACACGTTTACCAAGTAAGTTCTGACGGAAACGACCTTGCTTACCTTTGATCATATCAGCAAGCGATTTAAGAGGACGTTTGTTAGAACCTGTAATCGCACGACCGCGACGACCGTTATCAAGTAGCGCATCTACCGCTTCTTGTAACATACGTTTTTCGTTGCGTACGATAATGTCTGGTGCCGCTAGATCTAATAGACGCTTAAGACGGTTATTACGGTTAATAACACGACGGTAAAGGTCATTCAGATCAGAAGTCGCAAAACGACCACCGTCTAGTGGTACTAATGGACGTAGATCAGGCGGAAGTACTGGAAGTACTGTCATGATCATCCACTCAGGGTTGTTACCTGATTGGTGGAAAGATTCCATTAATTTAAGACGTTTAGTGATCTTCTTACGCTTAGTTTCAGAGTTAATTGTTGGTAACTCTTCACGCATTTCAGCAATTAATTGGCCAAGATCAAGTTCACGAAGCAAGTCTAATACTGCTTCTGCACCCATCTTCGCTTCAAACTCATCACCGTGCTCTTCAAGTGCATCTAGGTACTCTTCTTCACCTAAAAGCTGACCACGCTCAAGCGTTGTCATACCCGGCTCAGTTACTACGAATGATTCGAAGTAAAGTACGCGCTCGATGTCACGAAGTGTCATGTCTAGCATTAAGCCGATACGTGACGGTAATGATTTTAAGAACCAAATGTGCGCAACTGGGCTCGCAAGCTCAATGTGACCCATACGGTCACGACGCACTTTAGTAAGCGTTACTTCAACGCCACACTTTTCACAAATAACACCACGGTGCTTAAGGCGCTTATATTTACCACATAAACACTCATAATCTTTCACTGGGCCGAAAATACGGGCACAGAATAAGCCGTCGCGCTCAGGCTTGAAAGTACGGTAGTTGATTGTCTCAGGTTTCTTTACTTCACCGTATGACCATGAACGAACCATATCTGGCGAAGCAAGACCAATGCGAATTGCATCGAATTCTTCGGTCTTATTTTGTTGCTTCAGAAACTTAAGTAAGTCTTTCACCTTAGCTCTCCTGTCGGAGGTTAATCTTGAGGGCGAACCAATCGCCCCTACATTCTATTCGGCCTAACAGGTGCGGCTTACGCCGCACCTAAATGGCTTAATTTTCTTCCAGCTCGATGTTGATACCCAGTGAGCGGATTTCTTTCAACAATACGTTGAACGATTCTGGCATACCTGGTTCCATCTTATGGTTACCATCTACGATGTTCTTATACATCTTAGTACGACCGTTCACGTCATCCGATTTCACTGTTAGCATTTCTTGTAGAGTATATGCAGCACCGTAAGCTTCTAGTGCCCACACCTCCATCTCACCGAAACGCTGGCCACCGAACTGAGCTTTACCACCCAGCGGCTGCTGAGTAACAAGGCTGTAAGAACCAGTTGAACGTGCGTGCATCTTGTCATCAACCAAGTGGTTAAGTTTCAGCATGTACATGTAACCAACAGTTACTTGACGTTCGAACTGATCGCCAGTACGGCCATCATAAAGTGTAACTTGACCGCTTCTTGGATAACCACCAAGCTCTAGTAAGTCTTTGATTTCGCTTTCACGAGCACCATCAAAGGCTGGAGTTGCGATCGGTAAACCACCTTTCAAGTTATCAGCTAAGCGACGAACTTCATCATCAGAGAACGAGTCGATATCAACTTTCTGACGACAATCACCTAATTCGTAAACTTTCTTAACGAAGCTACGGATTTCGTGCAGTTCACGCTGCTCTTTCATCATTTCTTCTAAGCGCTCACCCACACCACGTGCAGCAAGACCCATGTGTGTTTCTAGGATCTGACCGATGTTCATACGTGATGGTACACCTAGCGGGTTCAGAACGATGTCTACCGTACGACCTTTGTCATCGTATGGCATATCTTCTACTGGTACGATAGTCGAGATAACACCTTTGTTACCGTGACGACCCGCCATCTTATCACCCGGTTGGATACGACGTTTAACAGCTAGGTATACTTTAACAATCTTAAGTACGCCTGGTGCTAGGTCATCACCTTGAGTGATCTTACGACGTTTGTTTTCAAACTTCTTATCGTATTCAGCTTTAAGCTCATCGTACTGGGCAGCTAGTTGCTCAAGTTCAGCTTGCTTGTCTTCTTCAGCAAGGCTTTGAGTAAGCAGCTTTTCAGCATTTAGTGATGCAATTGAATCTGCGTTCAGACCTGCGTCAACAAGTAGCTTACGAGCACGGTCTAATACACCGGCTTCTAAGATACGGAACTCTTCGTTGAAGTCTTTCTTCGCTTCGCGAAGCTGCATGTCTTCAACTTCTAACGCACGCTTATCTTTTTCAACACCGTCACGGGTGAAAACTTGTACGTCGATTACGGTACCAGTTACAGAGTTTGGTACGCGTAAAGAGCTGTCTTTAACGTCTGACGCTTTCTCACCGAAGATAGCACGTAGTAGCTTTTCTTCTGGTGTTAATTGCGTTTCGCCTTTCGGAGTCACTTTACCTACTAGGATATCGCCGCCTTTAACTTCAGCACCGATATAAACAACGCCTGATTCATCAAGCTTGCCTAGTGCAGACTCACCTACGTTAGGGATATCTGCTGTGATCTCTTCAGGACCTAATTTAGTATCACGTGCGATACATTGTAGTTCTTGAATGTGGATAGTCGTTAGACGATCTTCTTGAACTACACGCTCAGATAGTAGGATTGAATCCTCGAAGTTATAACCGTTCCATGGCATGAATGCCACGCGAAGGTTTTGACCAAGTGCTAAGTCACCTAAGTCAGTCGAAGGACCATCTGCTAATACGTCACCACGTGTTACCGGCTCACCAACCATACAAGTTGGTTTTTGGTTAATACATGTATTTTGGTTTGAGCGAGTGTATTTAGTAAGGTTGTAAATATCGATGCCCGCTTCACCTGGAATACGCTCATCTTCATGTACATTTACAACGATGCGGCTTGCATCCGCATACATTACTTCACCACCACGCTTAGCAACGATAGTTACACCAGAATCTTTCGCTAGTGTAAGCTCGATACCTGTACCTACCAGCGGTTTGTCCGCGATAAGTGTTGGTACAGCTTGACGTTGCATGTTTGAACCCATCAATGCACGGTTAGCATCATCGTGTTCTAGGAACGGGATAAGTGCTGCCGCTACAGAGATCACCTGTTGTGGTGATACGTCCATATATTGCTGATCCATTTTGCCCATAAAGGTTGATTCACCTTTGTGACGACATGGAATTAGTTCATCAACAAACTCATTGTTTTCGTTCAAGTTTGAGTTCGCCTGAGCGATAACAAACTGACCTTCTTCAATGGCTGATAAGTAATCTACTTCATCAGTAACTACACCGTTTACCACTTTACGGTAAGGTGTTTCTAAGAAACCATAGTCATTCGTACGTGCGTACGTAGACAATGAGTTAATTAGACCGATGTTTGGACCCTCAGGCGTTTCGATTGGACATACACGACCATAGTGAGTTACGTGAACGTCTCGAACCTCGAAGCCAGCGCGTTCACGTGTTAAACCACCCGGGCCTAATGCAGAAATACGACGCTTGTGCGTTACTTCTGAAAGCGGGTTATTTTGGTCCATGAACTGTGATAACTGAGATGAACCAAAGAACTCTTTAACCGCAGCCGAAATAGGCTTAGCATTAATAAGATCTTGTGGCATTACAGCGTCAAGGTCACCTAAGCTTAAACGCTCACGTACAGCACGCTCAACACGTACTAGACCAACGCGGAATTGGTTCTCAGCCATTTCGCCAACACTACGGATACGACGGTTGCCTAAGTGGTCGATATCATCAACATCGCCAACACCGTTACGAATAGCGATAAGCACTTTCATAACAGCTACGATGTCTTCTTTCGATAATGTGCCAGGGCCAGTATCTGAGTCATAACCTACACGGCTATTGAACTTCATACGACCAACTGTTGATAAATCGTAACGCTCGTCAGAGAAGAACAAGTTATCAAATAAGGCTTCAGCCGCGTCTTTCGTCGGTGGCTCGCCTGGGCGCATCATGCGATAAATTTCTACTAATGCTTCTAAACGGTTGCTTGTTGTGTCGATACGTAATGTATCTGACATGTAGGCGCCGCTGTCCACTTCGTTGATATATAGTGTATCAATCTTAGTGTGACCTGCTTTAACCAATTCAGCCATTAGCTCAAGTGATAGCTCGTCATTCGCGTTTGCGATGATCTCACCAGTTGACTCATCAACATAGTTTCTAGCTACAACACGACCAATGATGTACTCATGCGGTACTTCTAATTGGTTAATACCTTTTTTCTCGATGTTCTTGATGTGACGCGCAGTAATACGACGACCCGCTTCAACAAGGACTTCACCGTCTTCGCCTTTGATATCAAAAGCGGCAGTTTCACCACGTAAGCGTGAAGGAACAAGTTCCATAAGAACTTTACCGTCAGCAACTTCAAACGCAGTTGTATCGAAGAATATCTCTAGGATTTCATCCGTTGAGTACTCAAGTGCACGTAAGATGATTGACGCCGGTAATTTACGACGACGGTCAATACGTACATAAAGGTTATCTTTTGCATCAAACTCGAAGTCTAACCATGAACCACGGTAAGGAATTACACGCGCGTTATAAAGTACTTTACCTGACGAGTGAGTTTTACCGCGGTCGTTATCAAAGAATACACCAGGGCTACGGTGTAGCTGAGAAACGATAACACGCTCTGTACCATTGATAACAAAGGTACCGGTATCAGTCATGAGCGGAATTTCGCCCATGTAAACTTCTTGCTCTTTAATGTCTTTAACTGTGCCTGGTGCTTCTTTGTCCATCACCACAAGACGCAATTTTACGCGAAGTGGAGCAGAATAAGTCACACCGCGAATTTGACATTCTTTTACATCGAATACTGGCTCACCAATACGATAACTTACGTATTGAAGCTCAGAATTTCCCGAGTAGCTTTTGATAGGAAACACAGAACGGAAAGCAGCTTCCAAACCGTGATCGCCATCAGCGTCAGGGACTAAGAATTTTTTAAACGATTCTAACTGCGTCGACAGTAAGAAAGGTATATCCAAAACTTGTGGACGTTTACCAAAATCCTTACGGATACGTTTCTTTTCAGAATAAGAGTAAGCCATGGGGTTCCTCAGCTTGCTGATCTTTGACCCGACCTGTTCTTGTAAGAACAGACTTAACTGGCATCTAAGCCAAGATGTACAACATTAAATTGTTGTTCTATTTTGCTCTGACACTTTCAACACCAAACTAGGTAACAACTTGAAAGTAAAGAGAAAATTAGATTTTATTTGCGTTACAGGATTGCATCGCTCTATAGCGCAAAAAGGCCGGTGATTAAATAATCACCAGCCCTTGCCTGATTACTCAGGCAGCGAACCTAGCGTAAGCTAGATTACTTAACCTCAACTTCAGCACCAGCTTCAGTAAGGTCTTTTGCAAGTGCTTCAGCTTCTTCTTTAGATACACCTTCTTTGATAGGTGCAGGAGCAGCTTCAACAAGTGCTTTAGCTTCTTTAAGGCCAAGACCAGTAGCACCACGTACAGCTTTGATAGCTGCAACCTTGTTAGCACCAGCGCCAGTAAGGATTACGTCGAACTCAGTCTTTTCTTCAGCTGCTTCAGCAGCAGGACCAGCAACAACAGCAGCAGCTGCAGTTACGCCGAATTTTTCTTCCATTGCTTCAACTAGAGCAACAACGTCCATTACTGACATTTCAGCAATAGCATCAAGGATTTGGTCTTTAGTTACAGACATTACAAATTTCCTAATTATTACGGACTAAATATAGCCCAAAAAAAATATTACACCGAAAGTGAACAAAAAAACAGCTTAAAATTAAGCAGCTTGCTCTTCTTTCTGTACACGTACTGCTTCAATTGTTTTACACAATTTACCTGCAGACGCTTCTTTCATAGCGCTCATTAAGCGTGCAACAGCTTCGTCGTAAGTAGGTAGAGTTGCTAGCATAGCTGCGTCTACTACGTTACCTTCAAATGCAGCCGTCTTAACTTCGAATTTCTCGTTCTTCTTCGCGAAATCTTTGAAGATACGCGCAGCAGCACCTGGGTGCTCTGAAGAGAAAGCGATTAAGCTTGGACCTACAAGTGAGTCAGAAAGGCACTCAAAATCTGTACCTTCAACAGCACGTTTAGCTAAAGTGTTACGAACAACTTTCATCCATACACCAGCTTCACGAGCTTCTTTACGAAGGGCAGTGATAGCACCAACTGTTACACCACGAGAATCTGCAACAACTGCAGAAAGAGCACCAGTGGCTGCTTCGTTGACTTCAGCAACAATTGCTTTTTTGCCTTGAAGATTTAAAGCCATGGGTGTTACTCCTGGTTTAATGGGTTGCCGAAATTGGCTTCCCTGTTCTACTCTTCCCCATCAAAGATGGAGATGCTTTTTACGGCGAGAGCCAGAAGATTAGGAAAAATCTATCTGGGGATTCACACCGTCTACGTAGGTAAAATATTAAGGCCGAAGCCGCCTACGGTCTTGGACGGAAGTCCAATTTATCGTTTTTACCCGAAGGCATTACGAAATTATGGACTTCAACCCGAATTCTTTACTTGTTTCGAAATTAACTTTCTCAACAAAATGGCGCAAAATTATAGTTCAAATTTCGCGCCATGTAAACTCTTAATTAAGCAACAACTGTGCTTAGAGAGTTTTGGTCAACAGCAACACCTGCGCCCATTGTTGTAGAGATAGTTACTTTCTTCACGTAAGTACCTTTTGCTTGAGAAGGTTTAGCCTTCTTAAGCGCAACAATAAGAGCTTCAAGGTTTTGTTGAAGTTGCTCAGCAGTGAAATCAACCTTACCGATAGTAGTATGGATGATACCGTTCTTGTCGTTACGGTAACGAACTTGACCTGCTTTCGCGTTTTTAACTGCTTCTGCAACGTTAGGAGTTACAGTACCAGTTTTAGGGTTTGGCATTAGACCACGTGGACCTAAGATTTGACCTAGTTGACCAACAACACGCATAGCGTCTGGAGATGCAACAACAACGTCAAAGTTCATCTCGCCTTTCTTAACTTGTTCAGCAAGATCTTCCATGCCCACTAATTCAGCACCAGCTTCTTTCGCAGCATCTGCGTTAGCGCCTTGTGTGAATACAGCAACACGAACTTCACGACCAGTACCGTTAGGTAGTACAGTTGCACCACGAACGTTTTGGTCAGATTTACGAGCATCGATACCAAGGTTAACAGCAACGTCAACACTTTCTACGAATTTAGCTGTCGCTAACTCTTTTAAAAGAGCAACTGCTTCGTTGATTTCGTAATCTTTAGTTACATCCACTTTTTCGCGGATAGTACGCATACGTTTAGTTAATTTTGCCATTATCTTAGTCCTCTACGTTCAAGCCCATCGCACGCGCAGAACCTGCGATAGTGCGAACTGCAGCGTCCATATCAGCCGCTGTAAGGTCAGGTCGTTTTGTCTCAACGATTTCTTCAAGTTGAGCACGAGTTACTGTACCCACTTTTTCAGTGTTAGGACGGCCAGAACCTGATTTGATGCCTGCAGCTTTCTTAAGTAAGTAAGCAGCCGGTGGAGTTTTCATGTCGAACGTGAAAGAACGGTCACCGTAAACAGAGATCACTACAGGAACTGGAGCGCCTTTTTCGATAGATTCTGTACGTGCGTTGAACGCTTTACAGAATTCCATGATGTTTACACCGTGTTGACCTAGTGCTGGACCTACTGGAGGACTAGGGTTAGCCATACCAGCGGCAACTTGTAGCTTGATAATAGCTTCAACTTTTTTAGCCATAATAAATACCTCATTTGGTGGGTCATAGCCTTGTGCGCGCGAGGACGCGTACTCTAACGGCTTCCCAGTTTAAAAATTGGTTCTCACTTTTTAGTGATAAAACAAGTTGTAACTTGCCCTAACACAAAAAGGCCGCTGATTATAAGTTAATCAGCGGCCTTTTTCAAGCGTATTGCCAAAATATTAAACGATTTTGGCAGCTTTAATTTTTTACTTACTTGTCTTGCTCAACTTGACCAAATTCAAGGTCAACAGGTGTCGAACGACCGAAGATAAGAACAGACACTTTCACGCGGCTCTTCTCGTAATCAACTTCTTCAACAACACCGCTGAAGTCAGCAAATGGACCATCGATAACACGAACAACTTCGCCTGGCTCGAATAATGTAGCTGGCTTAGGTGCTTCAGAGTTCTCTTGAAGACGGTTTAAGATGCGATCAGCTTCTTTTTGGCTAATTGGTGCTGGACGATCAGACGTACCACCAATGAAGCCCATAACACGTGCAGTGCTGTTCACTAAGTGCCAGCTTGCATCGTTCATGTCCATTTGAACTAGTACGTAACCTGGGAAGAATTTACGCTCAGATTTACGCTTTTGGCCAGCGCGCATCTCAACAACTTCTTCAGTTGGTACTAATACTTCACCAAAACTATCTTCCAAACCTTCGATCTTGATGTGCTCAAGAATAGTTTGTGCTACACGCTTCTCGTAACCAGAGAAAGCTTGTACTACGTACCAACGTAGTTTCTTTTCGTTCTTCTCATCCGACATGGGATTAGATCTCCAATCCAGTTAAAAAGCCTACTGCGCGGAATAAAATGCCATCTAATCCCCAAAGGATAAGCGCCATAATCACAGTTGCAACCATTACAATTAATGTCGTATGTGTTGTTTCTTGGCGAGTTGGCCACACAACTTTACGTACTTCGATACGTGCTTCTTTTGCAAACGCAAGAAAAGTACGACCTTTTTCAGTTAGTGAGGCAATGCCTAAACCAGCTGCAACAGCAACCACTACACCAATAGCACGTAATAATACAGATTGGTCTGCATACATGTGGTTACCAACGACTGCGCCTGCTAGTAGCGCAATTGCTACAATCCACTTTACTGAATCCATCGCACTTGATGGTGTTTCTACATTCGTGCTCATAATATTTTTACCTTAACTACAGACACAACAACCCTGCGCTCTGGCAGGGTTAATCCATTAAAATCTAAACTTAAAAACTGACTTGTTTAAACCGATTTTTAATTTCAGACTTAGCACACATTGTGTAAAAAGTGGCAGGGGCGGAGAGATTCGAACTCCCAACCGTCGGTTTTGGAGACCGCTGTTCTACCAATTGGAACTACGCCCCTGCAAAGTGGATGCCTATTATACTTACGCAATTCATTAACACAAGAGTAAAAGATACCCATTAGTTAAAATCTCATCAGTTCGTTTAAAAATCAATATTAACATTGATTAAAAAGCAGTTTATTATAAACCCATTACAGGAACATAAAACAACATGGATCAGTGTGCTGCTATTAAAATCCCCTTTTAATATTGTATTGTTATGCCTCATTTTGTTGATAGCTAATCAGGCTAGTGCACGTTCTTTACACCTAGGCACTTTTAATAGTCAGCAAGGCCTCAGCCAAAATTCAATCACTTGCAGCATCACCGACCAGCAAGGCTTTTTATGGTTTGCCACACAAGGTGGCTTAAATCGCTTTGATGGTTATGAATTTAAGCGTTTTAAAGCTAACAGCAATGATAAAAGCATTTCAGGGAACTGGATCACCGGTTGTGTCAAAGACAGTAAAAACCAGCTATGGTTTTCGACTGCAAGCAAAGGGCTTAATAGACTCAACCCTAAAACCGGTCTGTTTGAGGTGTTTTCTACACACCATAATGAAAGCCTAAGTGAAGATAAAATTTGGTCTATGGCGTTAGCTAAAGATGATGTTCTGTGGCTAGGCCACGAACACGGTAAGTTAACCCGTTTTGATGTATCAAATAATAGCTTTACACACTTTCACTATAAGTCAGCGCAGCCACTGGTTCGAGACATTGTTATTACCGATGAACTAATTTGGCTTGCCACAGATAAAGGGCTTATTTCATTTGACCCAATTACTGAGCAATTTACTCAGCATGCTCAGATCTCCGTGCCGCTCTGGCATCTCAAGTTACTTAATGACGAAAAGCTGTTTATTGGCGCTAAAAAAGGTCTTTATATATTAAATTTAGCTACGCAAAGTAGTGAAAAAATCGAACAGTTTAATGGAGTCTGGGTAACAGACAGCCTGATTGACCAACAGCAAAACCTTTGGCTTACAAGCTACGGGCAAGGTCTATACCTTTTACCTGCGGGTGCTGACTTACAAGAGCAATTCACTCAATATCGCCATGACAAGCAAAACCCCAACGGCTTAAGCAGCGACTACCTGCTTTCTCTTTTTCAAGACTCTCAAGGCATTATTTGGCTAGGTACTGATGGCTATGGTGTGCACCGCTATGATCCTAAGCAGCAACAGTTCTCTCATCAATTAAAAACCTCTCAAGCAAATTCGTTAAGTCATAACTTTGTTCGTTCAATAGTTAAAAGAGCCAATGGTGAGGTATGGGTTGGAACCCGTGATGGACTCAACCGCAAAACAACGTCTGGTTATCAGCACTTTAAAAACGCCCTACCTAATAACAATATATTTGCCCTACACGAAGATGCTAACCAGCAATTATGGGTTGGTACTTACGGTGGCGGTTTAATTAAGTATCAAGACAGCCTTGATGAGTTTACAACTTTCACCATGCAAAGCCACCAGCTAGCCAGTGATCGTGTTTACGCAATTACCAGCGACAAAACAGGTGCACTTTGGCTAGGTAGTAACCAAGGCTTAACCCGCTTTGAACCAACCTCTGCCAAGGTGACTCACTATAAGCACAATGATGCGCAAAATAGCCTTGCCAACAACACCGTATTTACTTTGGCTTATGATAATGAAGAGCACGCACTATGGATTGGTACCCGAGCAGGACTCAATAAACTCGATATCTCAACAGAGCAATTTAGTTTATTAGATGAGCAAGATTCCGGCGAGACAGGGCTTAGCCACAATATGGTTACCTCTTTATTACTCAGTGAAGACAGCATTTGGGTTGGCACCATGCAAGGCTTGAATCAAGTCAACAAGCGTACCCTCACAGTGAAACACATTACTGAACAGCAAGGTTTAGCTAATGACAACATTTTCGACATTCTTGCCGATAAACAGGGCATGCTTTGGCTTGCGACCAATGACGGACTCACTCGCTATAACCCCAGCACACAGCAAATGCAGCAGTTTTTGCCTGAAGATGGTATTCAACACCAGTCATTTATATTAGGTGCGAGCTTTCAAGCAGACGATGGCGAGTTATTTTTTGGGGGTATTAATGGCTATAATCATTTTTACCCAGAGCAACTAACCTTATCGCACACTCCCCCGACTCCAGTGTTAACTGAGTTATTACTTAATAACCGAGCAATTAAAAGTAATCATTTTGATAAGCAAACCAATACGCTTGCTAGTGCAACTCAGACATTCTCGTTTGCAAAATCAGCGGGGGTTATCGGCTTTAAATTTAGTGCATTAAAAAATGGCGCGACTCCAAAACATTACCAATATGGCTACAAGCTAGCTGGCTTTGATGAGCAATTTTTATATACCGATGCATCCCTTAGGCAAATTAACTATCCGCAATTGCCTGCTGGTCACTACCAGTTATTGCTAAAAGCAAAAGATCAATATGGCCAATGGAGTGACAGTACACAGCTATTAGCGCTTACTGTTGTGCCTCCTTGGTGGCAAACTAAATTAGCCTACGGCATTTACTTTACGTTTGCTTTAGCACTGATTTGGCTTGTGTTAAATGCCTTGTACAAGCGCAAACTAGCAGAGCAAGAGAAGCAAACCGAAATTGAGTTAAACAAATTAAAAGATCAATTTTTAGATAACATTAGTCATGAACTCAAAACACCACTTAGCTTAATACTCGCTCCGATCAGTCAGTTACAGCGAAGCAATGCAGACTCTCAAGCTCAATCGCAACTAGCGAGCATCAAACGTAACTGCCAGCGCTTACTTGAGCTCATCAATCAACTTTTACAATTGAGTCAACGCCCAAGCACGGCAATTTACACTGTCAGCCCTTATGCTATTACGCCATTTTTAACAGATTTAGTGGCGGATTTCAGGCCTCTGTATGAGCAAAAAAAGCTGCAATTTAACTTTACTGACACCACCACTAAAGCACTTAAGATTAACCTTGCTCCTGAACATGCTCACTCGATTTTTAGTAACCTGATAAGCAATGCACTTAAGTACACCCCTGCAGGTGGCACAGTCGCTATTCACCTTAGTGAAGTGCAACAAGCGTTACAGTTTAAAATTACGGATACCGGTGTGGGTATTGCCAGTGAGCATCAGCAGTCGGTTTTTCAGCGCTTTACTCGCGTAGCATCATCTGAACCAGGTAGTGGTATTGGCCTGAGCTTAGTAAAACAACTCGTTGAACAATACGGTGGTTCTATCAGTGTAAGCAGTAAAATCGCTGAAGGTAGCTGCTTCACTGTATCATTGCCTATGGTTGAAAGTGCTGATAATCACATTAATAGTGCTACGCAAGTTCTTACCTCACAACAGACATTGCTTATTGTTGAGGATAATGAGGAAATGGCAGAGCTGCTCCTTTCTTTATTTAATAACGAGTTTAACTGTATCTGTGCAACTGATGGTCAGCAAGCGCTTGATTTATGCCAAACAGACCTGCCTGAACTCATTATTAGTGATGTGATGATGCCAAATATGGATGGTTATCAATTATTAGCAGCACTGCGTTCAAACCCAGCCACCAGTCATATCCCAGTATTATTACTTTCTGCTAAAGCAGATACCCACAGCCGCTTAAAAGGGCTTGATTTATTAGCTGATGATTTTTTGAGTAAACCTTTTGAACCTACTCTACTAGTAAGCAGAGTAAAAGGCCTGCTTAATCTAAGACATATTTTAAACCAGCACCTAACAGCACAACTGGCAGCTCCTCTGAATAGTGATACAGCCGCTGTAACAGTACAAAATAAAGATTATTCCTTCACTGAAAAGCTTAAGCAGACAGTACAAGCACACTACCAAGATGAAAGCTTCTCGGTTGAGCAGCTAGCCTCTGTGTTATGTTTAAGTCCCCGTGCGCTGCAACTAAAAATGAAAGCCTTGTACTCACAAACGCCTTCTGATTATTTGCGTAATACTCGCTTAGAATTTGCAAAAAAGCAGCTAATCGATAGCGAATTAGCAATTGGTCAAATCGCGGATCAAGCGGGTTTTAGCTCGCAAAGCTATTTTGCCCGAAGCTTTAAGAGCTATGCAGGCTTATCACCAAAACAGTATCGAGAAAAACATCAAAAACATGCCGAATTTCGTGTAAGTGAATAAACTTTTCGCCTGAGTGCTATTAATAAAACACTGATTTTTATAGCTTATCCATACAAACGTCAATAACAACAAAGCCCATAGTGCGGCGTTATTTACTGCATGAGATATAAGTTAAGGAAAGTCATATGCTCACCAAAACACACAAAGCAATTTCGATTACGTTACTTGCTGCGGCACTTACTGCATGCCAGAGTACTTCGACAACCACCAGCAATACCAATAGCCCAGATATAAACGAAGTTGCACAACAGCAATACAATGGTCCAAAAGCTCGGATCGCTGTTGCCCGCTTTACTGATAAATCAAACGATTCACGTTGGTGGCGTAAAGAAATTGGTGAAGGTATGGCCGATCAACTCACAACCGCATTAGTCAGTACAAATCGCTTTATTGTTTTAGAGCGACAAGCACTTGATGCCGTATTATCAGAACAAGACCTTGCTGTATCAGGCCGCGTGAGTGCAGCATCAGGAGCTGCGTATGGTGAAATAGAGGGAGCCGAAATTGTTGTGGTTGCCGCAGTCACAGAATTTGATGATGACAACTCAGGCACTCGTGTCGGCAGTGGTGGCTTTATCGGTGATGTATTTAGCTCGGTATCGGCTGGTTTTTCAAGTTCGCACATGGCGATAGATTTACGCTTAATCGATACGCGTACTTCACGCATTTTAGCCGCTACCAGTGTTGAGGGCGGCAGTAAAGATTTTGACTTTACATCAGCTGCCACCAATTTTGGTGGTGCACTCGTTGGTGGTAATCTAAGTAGCTGGTCAAACACGCCAAAAGAAAAAGCATTGCGCGAAGTGATCGTAAAAGCTGTTGAGTTTTTAGAATCAAAAGTGCCAACAACTTATTATCGCTATAATAGTGATAACACCATTGCAGCTGGCCATACAGCCCCTGCACCACTAAAAGTAACCGCAGCTGCAGCTCCTGCTAAAGCGCCAGTTGCATCGGTTAGTGTTCCAACTCACAGAATGCCTTACTACGAAAAAACAGACTTAGCGATGTCACGACTGAACTTGGTTTGTTTGGGTTATTTGAAAAGGCAGCCTCACTACGAAGAATATGAAATAGAAGACGTAGAGTACGATCAAGCAACGGTGATTGCTCTCACTGAATATCAGCAAGAAAAAAAGCTGAAAGTGACTGGCCTTGCTGATGAGACGACTAAAAAGTCGCTTGATGATTCAGGGTGTATTGCCAAAACGAACAAATCAAGTTTAGAAAGCTTTGGCAGTATGTTTAAATTTAACTAAGCAAACTAACAGCCAGTGCCAGCACTGGCTGTTTAAACCCTTAGTTTGTGCCTTTCACCAGTGGTACACCATTGTTACCAACAGGAATATAAACTGTTGTATGGTTAGGTGACTCAGCCATCTTTAACTGCGCATTAATAGCTTCATGTTGTAGATAATTTGGCGTCAAAGTGGCATTAATTATTTTTTGCGCCTGTGCAATACCTTTCGCTTCTTCTACACGGATCTCAGCATCTTTTCGTGCAATTTCTTTTTGCGTTTCTTTTTCAGACAGTAATTGTTGTGCAGCCAACTTTTTCTCAACAGCATTAGCAACAATAGCCGGATAGTTAATATTTCCCACTACGACATTGGCGAGCTTAAATGGCGTTGGTTCTAAATACGCTTTTAACCGGGCTGTTACTTCTGCAGCTATTTTCTCGCGATTGGTTTTTAACACGCCGCTATCGTATTGCTGCACTATATCACGCACATAAGTTCTAAATGTTTCACGGACAAATCGCGGATACCAATCTTCACCACCGTATTGCTCAACCACCGCTCTGACAGAGCCGCTTTCTATTGAAATGACCGCATGAAAATCAAAACTAATGTTTAAGTCATCGTTAGCTAAGATTTTAAATGCTTCAGTATACGTATTCGGGCGCATATCAATATTAATCACCTGATTGCGCCAAAGTGACATGCCGTAGTTAGCTGGGCCAATCATAGTGCCTTGATAACCGCCTTCGCCAAACACCCGCGGCTTTTCAAATACGTAACCCTCTTCACCCGCTGGTGTACTTGGGTTAGTACACGCCGTGAGCGATACAGCAACTACACCTGCTAATGCTAAACTTGGAAAAACACTCGATAGAAGTGTTTGCGTCCCTGAACGTTTAAATTTCATTGTTGTTATCTCATTCCATTATAAAATTTGTAATAGCTCACCACGATAAAAATCACATAACAGCCAAATTTGTTGAAATGGATGATGCTTAGGCACATCAAGGTGAGTAAGTACTGACTTAAAATCATCAAGATGCCATATAGTACTGGCATTGCGTATTAATAACCAAGGCTGAGTAGACTCGTAATGTTTCTTGGCTTTTTGTGCTAGCAAACGATGTAAAGCACAGTGCAAACGCTCGTTACTCGGTGCTAAAGCCATTTCAGCAAGATCTCGTTGCATTGAGATAGACAGCGGCCGACCTAACACCGCCATTGCTTCTGTTTCGCTGGCATATAAATGTGCGACTTCAATATCAAGCCGTTCATCACCTTTATAACAACTCACGTCTGGTTTACTCGGCGTGTTATGCCAAATATTGCGCATACTCACGCCAAACTGCTTTTCGTAACAGCGCAAAAACAACTTTGCTGCGCCGTGCTCGAGCGCTATTTTCTCTTGTTCACTTTCACGATTCATTTAATGTTGCATACACATCTTTTAATAACCCAGAAGCGCCAAAACGAAATAGCTCGGGTTGTAAGTACGCTTCACCCATAATTGATTCAGCTAGGGCTAAATACTCAGCAGCTTCGGTGACTGTTCTGACCCCGCCTGCCGCCTTAAAACCAACCTTTTTGCCACTCGCTTTTATGCTGTTCAACATGATGTCTGTTGCAGCTAGCGTTGCATTGACAGCCACTTTACCAGTACTGGTTTTAACAAAATCAGCGCCGCCATCAATTGCCAGCTTAGTTGCTGTTGCAATGAGATCATCACTTAATTCGCCACTTTCGATAATGACTTTAAGCTGCGCTTGTGTACCACATGCCTCTTTTGACGCTTTGACATACTCTAAAACTTTGCGCTCATCACCACCAATAAGCGCTTTGTAGGGGATCACTAAATCAATTTCCTCAGCGCCGCGTTCAATGGCAAATAAGGTTTCATTTAACACTTGCTCTAACGGTTGCTCCCCACTAGGAAAGTTAGTAACTGTAGCCACTTTGACTTGCTGTAGTTCACGCTCAGCGAGAGCAAGCTTTGCATCGCTTACAAACTGGCTATACACACATACCGCTGCAGGAATGCCTAACGTTGGCTCAATACTGGCAACCAAGTTATTAATGGTTTCTGTTGTGTCGCTGTCATTTAGAGTTGTTAAGTCCATCAGTGCCACCGCTTGGGCAGCGCTTGTTTGCATTTTAGTCATAGCTCTTATATTTGTGTTGCCATATTAGTGACCTATAGTAGCAAATTTTTATCATTCGGCTATAAATCATAACTAATCACCATAAGGCTGCTTATTTACTTGTAACTCGCCGCAATCCCTTGTTAACTAAGTCTTAAGCCAAAACAAACCACCTGGTATAACTTTTAGTTATATAAACTTGGTTTTAATTATTTTTTACTTTTTTTAGAGCACTATATTCTGCTTGCCTGCAATAAGCAGTTTCTTGATGTGTTTTAGGGGTGAGAACAAAGTGCAATATTTACCAATCTTTACCAAATTAGACGACAAACCTGTGCTGGTAGTCGGCGGTGGAGATGTCGCATTACGCAAATGCCGTGCGTTTTTAAAAGCGCGTGCTCATGTGACGCTAGTCGCCCCTGAATTTTGTGATGAACTTCGAGAACTTGCTGAGAAAGGTGATGTAACACTCATTAACGACTTTTTCAAAGAACAGTATTTAGATCAGCAAATGCTGGTAATCGCTGCAACTGATATAGACAGCGTTAACAAAGATGTGTTCGAACTTGCTAATGCGCGCAATATTTTCGTTAACGTGGTGGACGATCAACCTAAGTGCAGCTTTATTTTTCCATCAATTGTTGACCGTGATCCAATCACAATTGCAATTTCAAGCGCAGGCACAGCGCCAGTATTAGCACGTCGTTTACGCGAAAAACTCGAAACGCTTATTCCACAGCATATTGGTCCACTTGCTACATTAGTTGGTAGCTTTCGTGACAAAGTAAAACAACGCTTTAAACACTTTGCTGATCGTCGTCAGTTTTGGGAAGGCGTATTTGATTCATCAGTTGTAAGTAAAGTCCAAGCGGGTAATACCGAAGCTGCAACAGCGCAGTTAGAGCAATTGTTAGATGCAAAGCCAGAACCTGAAGGCGAAGTGTATGTTGTAGGTGCAGGCCCAGGTGACCCAGAGCTATTAACACTAAAAGCACTGCAGTTAATGCAACAAGCCGACGTAGTTGTATATGACTACTTGGTTTCTGATGAAATTATGGATTTAGTACGCCGTGATGCCGACCTAGTTTGCGTAGGTAAACGTTTAGGCGATCACAGCGTGGCGCAAGAAGATACCAATCAGATGTTGGTCGATTTTGCCAAGCAAGGCAAAAAAGTATGCCGTATTAAAGGTGGCGACCCATTTATTTATGGTCGTGGTGGTGAAGAAGTACAAGTTCTTGCCGCGAATAAAGTGCGTTACCAAATCGTACCGGGTATTACTGCTGCTGCAGGTTGTAGCGCTTATGCAGGTATTCCACTTACTCACAGAGATCATGCGCAAGCCATTCAGTTTGTAACGGGTCACTGTAAAAAAGATGGTCAAGAATTAGATTGGCAGTCACTTGCCAAGCCAAATCAGACCTTAGCGATTTATATGGGAGTGATTAAATCACCGCATATTCAAGCACAACTATTAAAACATGGCCGCGGTGCAGATACCCCCGTTGCCATTATCGAAAACGGCACACGTAAAGAACAACGTGTGGTTACAGGGCAATTAGGTGAGCTGGCTGATTTGATTTCACGCCATAGCATTATCTCACCCGCCTTATTAATTATTGGCGAAGTTGCATCATTGCATCATCAGCTTGCATGGTTTAGTCAAACAGAGCAAACCAGCAGCTTTGCCCAGCCAATTACTGGCGTAGCTTAATTTAACTTTTAATCATTTTAGTAGGACGACTAACAATGGCTTTAACACACCTTCAGCAATTAGAAGCTGAAAGTATCAAAATCATGCGCGAAGTTGCTGCTGAGTTTGAAAACCCGGTGATGCTTTACTCAATTGGTAAAGATTCATCAGTGTTATTACACTTGGCGCGTAAAGCGTTTTATCCAGCAAAGATTCCATTTCCACTTTTACACGTTGATACCAACTGGAAGTTTAAGGAAATGATCGAGTTTCGTGACCGCCTAGCTAAAGAGTATGGCTTTGATTTAATCGTCCACAAAAACCCTGAAGGGTTAGAGATTGATATCAATCCATTTGTACACGGCTCAGCAAAGCACACCGACATCATGAAAACGCAAGGCTTAAAGCAAGCGTTAGATAAATACGGCTTTGATGCTGCGTTTGGTGGGGCACGCCGTGACGAAGAGAAATCACGTGCTAAAGAGCGTGTTTACTCATTCCGTGACAAACACCACAGATGGGATCCAAAAAACCAACGTCCAGAGCTTTGGAATACATATAACAGCCAAGTTAACCCGGGTGAAAGCATTCGTGTATTCCCGCTATCTAACTGGACTGAACTTGATATTTGGCAGTATATCTACCAAGAAAACATTGAAATGGTTCCACTTTACCTTGCTAAAGAACGTCCTGTCGTTGAGCGTAACGGCACGCTAATCATGGTTGATGACGAGCGTATGCCATTAGAAGAAGGCGAAGTACCACAAATGAAATCTGTCCGTTTCCGTACCCTTGGTTGTTACCCACTAACAGGTGCTGTGGAATCAAATGCAGGTACCTTAACTGAAATTATTGAAGAAATGCTGCTTTCAACCTCTTCTGAGCGTGAAGGCCGCGTGATTGATCACGACTCTGCTGGTTCAATGGAAAAGAAAAAACGTGAGGGCTATTTCTAATGTCTAAAACAAACGACACGATTAATGAAGTAAGAGAGTTAGGTATCGACGCCTACCTTGCACGTCAACAAGACAAAAGCCTTTTACGCATGCTGACTTGTGGTAGTGTGGATGACGGTAAATCAACGCTGATTGGCCGCCTTTTACACGACAGTCACCAAATTTATGAAGACCAACTTGCAGCCCTGCATAAAGACAATGAAAAAGTCGGTAATGCCGGTGAAGAGCTTGATTTAGCACTCCTTGTGGATGGTCTTCAAGCTGAACGTGAGCAAGGAATTACCATTGACGTTGCTTATCGTTACTTCTCAACAGCAAAACGTAAGTTCATTATTGCTGATACGCCAGGACATGAGCAGTACACGCGCAACATGGTAACCGGTGCATCAACCAGTGATGTGGCGATTATCTTAGTTGACGCTCGTTACGGCGTACAAGTACAAACTAAGCGTCATAGCTTTATCTGTGACTCATTAGGTATTAAGCAGTTTGTTGTTGCTATCAATAAGATGGATATCGTCGATTTCGATGAAACCGTATACGAAAAAATCAAAGCGGATTACCTTAAGTTTGCAGAGCAACTAAACGTTACTAATATCAAGTTTGTACCTATGTCAGCGCTTAAAGGTGACAACGTAGTTACACGCTCAGAGCACACACCTTACTACACTGATAAACCACTACTTGAGTTACTTGAAGACTCGCCAGCTGCAGAACTTGATAACGGTTTTGAAGCACGTCTTCCGGTGCAATATGTTGTACGCCCTAACTTAGACTTCCGCGGTTTCCAAGGTACTTTAACGTCTGGCAAGTTCAGCGTGGGTGATGCAGTAAAAGTATTACCATCAGGTAAAAGCTCAAGCATCAAAGAGATTGTAACTTTCGATGGCAACTTAGATACCGCTGAAGCAGGTCAAGCAATCACTTTAACATTAAACGACGAAATTGATATCAGCCGTGGCGATGTGATTGTACCAGCCGCTTCAAAAGCCGCTGTAACAAACCGTATTCAAGCTAAATTAGTATGGATGCATGAAGCACCGCTTGTATTAGGTAAAAGCTATAACTTTAAGTTAGGCAGCAAAAACACCTCGGCAGTGGTAAGAAAAATCGATCACACGATTGATGTAAATACCCTTGAGCATGGTCAAGCAGACTCATTACAACTTAACGAAATTGCGATTGTAACCTTAGAGCTTACAGAAACAATTTTGGCTGATGAGTACCACAACAACCATGAAACAGGTGCGTTTATCCTAATTGACCGCCTATCAAACCTAACCGTTGCGGCAGGTATGATTGAGCAATTACTTAGCACTGAAGAGCAACAAAGTAGCTTTAGCGACTTTGAAGTTGAATTTAATGCCTTAGTACGCAAGCACTTCCCTCATTGGCAAGCGCTTGATATAACTAAGCTTAAATAATCACTATTCGCCTGTTATAGGAAGTAAAAAGCATGTATCAACAGCTGGTATTAACAGGCATTATGCTGGTATTAGTGGGGTGCCTTTTTGGCACTCGGCTAAAACCTGCATGGTTATTTGTCGGCGCCATTGGTATTAGTTATTTAGCAGGGCTAATAAGCCTTGAAGATATGCTAATTAACTATGCAAACCCTTCTTTAATCACCCTAATTCTACTTGTACTCGTTTCGATAGCGGTAGAAAAAACCACCTTAGTACAAAAGCTTGCTCAGTCTCTTTCGAAAGGCAGCCTGACAAGTTCGGTGACCAAGCTTGGTTTATCAACCGCCTTTTTATCATCATTTACCAATAATACTGCGGTAGTGGCATCACTGATTAGCTCGATAAAAGAAAGCCCGACACACTCACCGTCTAAGCTTTTATTACCTTTATCGTACACTGCTATTTTAGGTGGCACGATCACCCTGATTGGTACTTCAACCAATTTAATTGTTAATGGCTTTGCCGTTGAAGCGGGCATGGAGCCACTTGGTTTTTTTGATTTTACTTTGATTGGTTTAGGCGCATTGAGCGTTGGCCTTATCACTATTTTAGTGATGCTCAGATATTTACCAGATAACGGTAAAAATAACCAAGAAGTGGTGCCCTTTTACCTTGAAGGTAAAGTAGAAACCGGCTCAAAGCTAATTGGTAAAAGTGTTGAGGAAAATGGCCTTCGTGAATTAAAAGACTTGTTCTTAGCTGAAATTATTCGTGGTGATAAACGTATTTGCGCAGTTACGCCAAAACAAGTTATCAGAGAAGGTGACGTATTACTTTTTGTAGGTGATATAAAGTCTGTGCCTCTGCTTACCCGATTTGATGGCTTAAAAGTTGTTCACGACAAACATGAGAAAGATGTTGAGCACCTAGTTGAAGTCGTTGTTAGCCATTCTTCAAAATACATTGGTAAAACAATTAAAGAAGTTCGCTTTCGTGAACAATTTCATGCAGCCGTTATTGCTATTCGCCGCGGCCATGACCGTTTACAAGGCGGCTTAGGTAAAGTTCAATTGCAAGCGGGTGATTCATTGATCCTTGCCCCTGGCAAAGAGTTTTACTCGCTACCTAATTTAAAACGTGAGTTCGTTTATATATCAGGCCTTGATTTACAAACTCATTTAAAACCTAAGCAATCAAATATTGTGTTAGCAAGTTTTGCTGCCGTATTGGGGTTAAGTATTGTTGGCCTAGTACCATTAGTTAAGGGCCTACTCGTTCTTCTTATCGGTTTAATGCTAACAGGCACAATCAAGCTAAGTGAAGTAAAACGTCGTTTTCCGATTGAGTTACTCGCAGTAGTGGGTAGTGCTATTGGCCTTGCCAAACTCATGATAGGCACAGGCCTTGCCGGTGAAATTTCATCAGCCATGTTATACGTATTAGGTGATTTCGGGCCTTACGGGGCATTTATCGCAATATTTTTAATGACGGTTTTATTTACCGAACTCATTACCAATAATGCCGCTGCCGCGCTTTCATTTCCGGTAGCGTATGCACTCGCCGTTGGTTTTGATGTATCACCTTTGCCCTTTATTATGGCTGTCGCATTTGGTGCATCGGCTAGCTTCATTTCGCCATTTGGTTATCAAACTAACTTGATGGTTTACAGTGCGGGAAATTACCGCCTTAAAGATTACATTGCCATGGGCTTACCTTTATCGATTATTTACTCGATTACAGTATTAATACTTATACCACTGGTATTCCCATTTCAATAACGAGAGTAAAGACAATGGATGAAAATATCGTTTGGCATAATTACGCCATCAGCAAATCACAGCGTAGTGAGCAAAAAAAGCATAAGCCTACCATTCTATGGTTCACTGGTTTTTCAGGTTCAGGCAAAAGCACAGTTGCGAACGCACTAGAAAGCGCATTAAATCAATTAGGTGTTCACACCTATCTACTCGATGGTGACAATGTGCGTCATGGCTTGTGTAAAGATCTTGGCTTTACTGATGAAGACCGCGTGGAAAACATTCGCCGCGTCGGTGAAACTGCAAAACTAATGGTCGATGCCGGTCTTGTGGTATTAACCGCATTTATTTCGCCATTCCAAAGCGAACGCGATATGGTAAGAAACTTAGTAGAAGATGGTGAGTTTATTGAGGTATTTTTAGATACCCCGCTCGACGTGTGTGAAACACGCGACCCTAAAGGGCTTTATAAAAAAGCGCGAGCAGGTGAAATTAAGCACTTCACAGGTATCGACTCAGACTATCAAATCCCTACATCGCCAGAAATTAAAATCGACACCAGTAAAAACACCCTAGACCAATCGGTGCAAGAGCTGGTAGCGTATTTAAAACAACAGCAAATTATAGGTTAAGTCATGAATCAAACGGAACTGCTAGAAGAAATCTTACTCCTCGCACGCCAAGCCGGCAGTGCAATAATGGGGATTTACGAAAAGGACTTTAATGTTGAGTACAAAGCTGATGAAAGCCCAGTGACCGACGCCGACCTAGCAGCTCACAAAGTGATTGTGAATGGCTTACATCACCTTACTCCAGATGTACCAATTCTAAGCGAAGAAAGCGCTGATATTAGCTGGGATATTCGTCAAACTTGGCAACGCTATTGGTTAGTAGATCCAATTGATGGCACCAAAGAGTTCATCAAAAAGAATGGCGAATTCACCGTGAACATTGCCTTGATAGAAAAAGGTAAACCGGTATTAGCTGTTGTCGATGCACCGGCATTAGGTGTGTCGTATATTGCTGCTGAAGCAATTGGTGCCTTTAAAGATAAAGGTGATGAGCGCATTGAACTTAAGGTAACTCGTAAGCCAAATAAAGGGCTTATCCGTGTTGTCGGTAGTCGTTCACACCCTTCTCCAGATTTAGCTGAATTCGTAAAACAGTTTGAAGATGTAGAAATGGTTTCAAAGGGCAGCTCGCTAAAACTTTGTCTAGTTGCCGAAGGGAGTGCAGATATATACCCACGCCTTGGCCCAACCTGTGAGTGGGATACCGGAGCAGGTCATGCGATTGCCGAAATAGCAGGCGCAACGGTTAGCAAACTCGATGGCAGCCCACTACTGTATAACAGTAAAGAAGAGTATCTGAATCCGTATTTTGTCGTATCGGCATTGCAGAACTAAAAGCGTTCCGTTAAATATCGTAGGCTGGGTAGAGCGTAGCGAAACCCAGCATCTATCCTGTAATCTTAACCCTAGCCCCTTTAATACTCCTTATTTTACAATCAGTTTAACCTAGCCAATAAGCCTTTGTTCCTATAGTATTTTGCTCTCTCAAACTATTAAAGGAATAACCATGACGACTGTTGAAAAAGCAATTGAAGCCGGCTACGAGGCCCAAATTAGCGCACTATATAAAGCCCTTTCACAAGGAGTGCTTGCCGCTAATGGCGATGAAAGTGAAATCACTGCAGCTGAGGCACGTTTTAAGAAAGGTTTAGCATTTGCCGCAGACATTAAAGCTCGCGCACTTGCAGCAGCAGAATAAATACCACAACAGGGCTTTATAAATAAGCCCTGCCACCTTCCTTTGTAAGTCTCTCCTTACAGCATAGTTATCTAAATACAACGCTAAAACATGCATTCTTAATCGCTTTTCTATATGCTGCGCGACAATTATTATTCTAATAGTGGAGTGCTAATGAACACACATCAAGATGCTATGCCGTATGATGCATCGACAACAAGTAGTAACTCAAAATGGAACCTTCATGACACCCAATGGGTGTTAAGTTTATTTGGCACCGCAGTTGGTGCAGGGATTTTATTCTTACCAATTAATATCGGTATCGGCGGATTTTGGCCTTTGATTATCATGGCATGCCTTGCCTTTCCGATGACCTACTTAGCTCACAGAGGTTTAGCCCGATTTGTTTTATCATCAAAAAAGCCTGAAGCGGATTTTACCGATGTTGTAGAAGAACACTTTGGCATTAATGCAGGGCGCTTAATCTCTTTACTGTACTTTCTCTCTATCTTCCCTATTTTACTTATTTATGGTGTTGGATTAACCAATACTGTTGATAGCTTTATCGTTAATCAATTAGGTATGGAATCTCCACCACGCGTACTGTTATCTGGTGTGCTCGTTGGCGGTATGATTAGCTTAATGCTAGGTGGCGAAGCATTGATGTTACGTGCTTTCGCAATCCTTGTTTATCCGCTTGTCGCAATCTTGTTCTTCTTATCGATTTACTTGATCCCAAGTTGGCAAATGCCAGATGTTACAGTCCCTGAGTTTTCTGGCTTCATGAAAACACTTTGGTTATCAATACCTATCATCGTATTCTCATTTAGCCACGCAGCTGCGATATCAAGCTTTGTACATGTACAGCGTGCTCACTATGGCAACAATGCTAAAATGAAGTCAGAAGCAATTCTGAAGCGTACCAGTCTACTATTAATCGTGTTTGTTTTACTGTTTGTATTCTCATGTGTGTTGTCACTATCTACTGAGCAAATGGTACAAGCAAAAGCTGATAACGTGTCTATCTTGTCATTCCTTGCCAATATCACTGATAACTCGTTTATTGCGACCTTAGGGCCATTAGTTGCCTTTATTGCAATTACCTCTTCGTTCTTAGGTCACTTCTTAGGTGCCCGTGAAAGCTTTAATGGTCTTGTTAGTAAACAAGCCCATATGAACCCTAAACTCGTTGATAAAATTGGCACTGTTATCATGTTCTTCGCTATTTGGTATTGCTCAGTGATCAACCCAAGTATTTTAGACATGATGGATCAACTATCAGGCCCTATCATCGCCATGATCCTTTTCATCATGCCGATGATTGCCGTTTATAAAGTACCTAGCTTACACAAATACAGAAACCGCTTAAGCACACTGTTCGTATTAACAGTTGGCTCTCTAGCAGTATTTGCGCTTATCTACAGTATGATTAAGTAATCTCATCATTGCTAGATATAGAAGCCCAGCCGGGAAACCGGCTGGGCTTTTTTGTTCCTTAGATGTGAGAGTGAAGTTAGAAAGGGGAAAGGGGAAAGTTGAAAGAGTTCAGTTTGGATGTCTGACGTAGGTTGGGTAGAGCGAAGTGAAACCCAACACAGGGCGATCAGCTTTCAGCCGTCAGCGATCAGCCGCTCGGTGTGGGTGTTTGGTGCTGCGTCTACCTATGCTGGAGGTTCTAGGTTCTAGGTTCTAGGTTCTAGGTTCTAGGCAAAGTGTACTTGTAGGAATGGCCTTAGCCATGAATGTGTTTGTTATGGTCTAGATTCGGCACTGAAGTGCCTCCTACTGGGGTGTTGCTGAGGGAGACTCTGTACTAAACAATCACACAGTTCAACTTTACCCTTGCTAACTTGCAACTCGCTAACTATTTAGCTATGAATGTGTTTGTTAAGGTCTGAATTCGGCACTGAAGTGCCTCCTACGGGGGGTGTTGCTGAGGGTGACTCTGTACTAAACAACCAAACAGTTCAACTTTACCCTCGCTAACTTGCAACTCGCTAACTCATGTTGGGTTTCGCTCCGCTCTACCCAACCTACCTGGAGAATGAACAGGGTGAGCTTAGAATGACTCTGTACTAAACAACCACACAGTTCAACTTTACCCTTGCTAACTTGCAACTCGCTAACTCGTGTTGGGTTTCGCTCCGCTCTACCCAACCTACCTCAAGAATGAATAGGGCACGTTATGTGAATAGCTAAAACGCAAAAAAGCCCGACTCTTTCGAATCGGGCTTTCTTTAATTTGGAGCCTGGCGATGACCTACTTTCACATAGCAGCTGCTACACTATCATCGGCGCTGTTTCGTTTCACTACTGAGTTCGGCATGGGGTCAGGTGGGTCCAAAACGCTATTGTCACCAAGCAAATTTGGTTTAATTCGCTCATCTGAGCAAATTAATAAATCTGGAATTCTGATATCAAGTAAATGTCTACTTTAGTAACTTAACTTCTGTCGTTACGCTGTCATAAAACGCGTTTGGCGTTGTATGGTTAAGCCTCACGGGTAATTAGTACAGGTTAGCTTAATGGCTCACACCACTTCCACATCCTGCCTATCAACGTTGTAGTCTTCAACGGCCCTTCAGAGACTTTAAAAGTCTAGTGAGAACTCATCTCGAGGCCTGCTTCGCGCTTAGATGCTTTCAGCGCTTATCAGTTCCGAACGTAGCTACCGGGCAGTGCCATTGGCATGACAACCCGAACACCAGCGGTTCGTTCACTCCGGTCCTCTCGTACTAGGAGCAACCCCTCTCAATTCTCAAACGCCCACGGCAGATAGGGACCGAACTGTCTCACGACGTTCTAAACCCAGCTCGCGTACCACTTTAAATGGCGAACAGCCATACCCTTGGGACCGACTTCAGCCCCAGGATGTGATGAGCCGACATCGAGGTGCCAAACACCGCCGTCGATATGAACTCTTGGGCGGTATCAGCCTGTTATCCCCGGAGTACCTTTTATCCGTTGAGCGATGGCCCTTCCATTCAGAACCACCGGATCACTATGACCTACTTTCGTACCTGCTCGACGTGTCTGTCTCGCAGTTAAGCTGGCTTCTACCATTACACTAACCGTACGATGTCCGACCGTACTTAGCCAACCTTCGTGCTCCTCCGTTACTCTTTGGGAGGAGACCGCCCCAGTCAAACTACCCACCAGGCACTGTCCGTAA
>NZ_LRUE01000003.1 GCF_001550135.1 Pseudoalteromonas shioyasakiensis | reverse complement strand
CAACGCCAAACGCGTTTTATGACAGCGTAACAGACAGAAGTTAAGAAACTAAAGTAGATTTTACGAAGCTGTAAGCCATAAGCTTTAAGCTGTAAGAAAATATCAGATTTCCAGATTTATGTAGGGTGAACCGCAACGCTTAACGCGAAATCAGTTCACCTTGCGCAAAGGACTCGTAAGCGCTACGCGCTTTGTCGAGAATCCTTTCCACGCCTTTTGCTTGGTGACAATAGCGTTTTGGACCCACCTGACCCCATGCCGAACTCAGTAGTGAAACGAAACAGCGCCGATGATAGTGTAGCAGCTGCTATGTGAAAGTAGGTCATCGCCAGGCTCCAAATTAAAGAAAGCCCGATTCGAAAGAGTCGGGCTTTTTTGTGTTTGAAGCTGTCAGCTTTCAGCCGTCAGACGTCAGTTGAAATGTGGGGTTGTCCTGTACAGAGACTCCCTCAGCAACAACCCCCGTAGGAGGCACTTCAGTGCCGAATCTAGACCTTAACAAACACACTCATGGCTAAAGCCATTCCTACGTGATACGTATCTCAGATGTCAGTTGAACTGTGTGGTGTTTAGTACAGAGTCACCCTCAGCAACAACCCCCGTAGGAGGCACTTCAGTGCCTAATTCAGACCTTAACAAACACATTCACGGCTAAAGCCATTCCTACGTGATAAGAATCTCAGACGTCAGATATTAGATGTCAGTTGATCTACCGGGTTGTTAGGTAACTGAGTCTCCCTCAGCAACAAACCCCTGTAGGAGGCACTTCAGTGCCGAATCTAGACCATAACAAACAAATTCATGGCTAAAGCCATTCCTACGTGATAAGAATCTCAAACGTCAGATAATAGATGTTAGTTGATCTACCGGGTTGTTATGTAACTGAGTTACCCTCAGTAACAAAACCCCGTAGGAGGCACTTCTGTGCCGAATTCAGACCTTTACAAAAACATTCACGGCTAAGCCATTCCTACAAGTACACTTTGCCTAGAGCCTAGAGCCTAGAGCCTAGAGCCTAGAGCCTAGAGCCTAGAGCCTAATTGCATAGGAAGACGCAGCAACAATCACCCACACCGCGCGGCTGATCGCTGACGGCTGAAAGCTGATAGCCCTGTGATGTGTTGGGTTTCACTTCGCTCTACCCAACCTACGCCAGACCTTCAAACTTTCCCCTCGCTAACTTTACTCTCGCAACTCGTAACTCAAACTCATCCCCCAAAAACAAAAACGCCAGCATATAGCTGGCGTTTTTTAATCTGAGGGTAAGCTTGATATTAAGCTTTTGGACCTGCTGATTTGATTGCTTCTGAAACATCGTATTTAGCGAAGTTTTCAGTGAAGTCAGAAGCTAGCTTGTTTGCGTATTCTGCGTACTTCTCTTTATCTTCCCATGTGTTGATTGGGTTAAGAAGTTGGCTGTCTACACCTGGAACTGCAACTGGTACATCTAGGTTTAGAACGTCGATGTGTTGAGTTTCAACATCTGCCAGTTTACCTGATACGATTGCATCAACTACAGCACGTGTAGTCGGGATATCGAAGCGTTGACCAGTACCGTAAGGGCCACCTGTCCAACCTGTGTTAACTAGGTATACTTTAGCGCCGAATTCACGTACACGCTTCATTAGAAGCTCTGCATAAACGCCAGCAGGACGTGGGAAGAACGGAGCACCGAAACATGTTGAGAACGTAGACTCGATGTCGCTTGTTGAACCGATTTCAGTTGAACCTACTTTCGCAGTGTAACCGCTTAAGAAGTGGTATGCAGCAGCTTCTTCAGTTAGTACTGAAACTGGTGGTAATACACCACTTACGTCACATGTTAAGAACACAACGGCTTTTGGCTCGCCAGCACGGTTTTCTACTTTACGTTTTTCAACGTGCTCAAGCGGGTAAGCTGCGCGGCTATTTTGTGTCAGGCTTGTATCATGGAAATCTGGTACACGATTTTCGTCAAGTACCACGTTTTCTAAGATTGTACCGAAGCGAATTGCATTCCAAATAACTGGTTCGTTCTTTTGTGAAAGGTCGATACATTTAGCGTAACAACCACCTTCGATATTAAATACGCTACCAGGTGCCCAACCGTGCTCGTCATCACCAATAAGGAAACGAGTAGGATCTGCAGATAATGTTGTTTTACCTGTACCAGATAGACCGAAGAATAACGCAGTATCGCCTGCTTCACCTACGTTTGCAGAGCAGTGCATTGGTAATACACCTTTTGCAGGAAGTAGGAAGTTTTGTACAGAGAACATTGATTTCTTCATTTCGCCTGCGTAGCGCATACCAGCTAGTAGTACTTTACGTTGTGCGAAGTTAATGATTACAGTGCCGTCACTGTTAGTGCCATCACGCTCTGGGTCACATACAAATGAAGGTACATTCATTACCTGCCACTCAGGGAAATCAGCAGTATTGTATGTTTGAGGTTCGATAAACATGTTTTTGGCAAAAATATGATGCCATGCAGTTTCTGTTGTAACTACAACTGGTAAATAGTGCTCAGGATCAGCGCCAACTTCTAGGTGAGAGATGAAGTGGTCGTTGCTTTTCACGTGCTCTTCTACACGGGCCCATAACGCATCAAACTTGTCTGCATCGAATGGGCGGTTTACGTTGCCCCATTGGATTTCGTTTTCAGTGCTTGGCTCTTGAACAATAAAACGATCTTTTGGAGAGCGGCCAGTGCGCACACCGGTTTTAGCAACAAAAGCACCATTAGCGGCTAGAGTCCCTTCGCCACGACGAATAGCGTGTTCGACAAGTTCAGCTGCTGTAAGATCAACAAAACTAGTAGCGTTTGCAGTCATGTTTATACCTAAATTGTGAGAGATTGAACGGGATAGCTCTGGGGTTCTTAGTTTTCCCTTTTGCTAAAATAATAGTAACAGAAGGATTAGGGATATTCGAGTGTCTGAAGGGCTTAAAAAGGCATATATTTGGCAAAAAACATGAATAATTTCAATGATACCGGTGTCATAAAATGGCGCTTTTTCATGACACCGGTATCATTAGTTTTGATATTTTTTTTAATAAAAAAGCCGCACTGATGGCGGCTTTTAATATAATAATATTTATTATGGTGTATTAATTAAATATGGCTTTAATATCTTGCTCGTTAAAGATGTAATCTTTTAAGCAATAATGACAGCTAATTTTTACTTCACCATTTGCTTGCACATCGGCAAGTAATTCGTCTTGACCTACATTTACTAATGCAGCAATTGTTTTGTCTCTGCTACAGCCACAACGGAAGCTAATAGACTGTGGTTCGAATAACTGAGGATTATCTTCATGGTAAAGTCGAGTCAGCACAGTATTGGCATCTAAACCTAGCAACTCTTCATCTTTAATCGTGTTACTGATCGCTTCAAGATGAGTGAAGTCTTCAACTGACTTGTCTTTATTTACAGGTAATACTTGCAAGAATAAGCCAGCAGCTTTGGCTGTGTCTGCTGTTACTTCAGTCGCAAACCAAAGACGTGTTTTTAACTGTTCCGATTGCTCAAAATAGTTTTCAAGGCATTTATCTAAGCTATCGTGCTCTAACGGTACAATACCTTGGTATCGCTCACCTTTAGTTGGCGTAATTGTAATAACCATATAGCCATTACCAATTAAGTCTTTTATTGAGCTACCGGTTACTTCACCTTGTAGACGTGCGATGCCTCGCATGTTTTGTTTATCGTCACCATTAATTACCGCATATTTAACAGGGCCGTCGCCTTGTAGTTGAACGGCAATTTCGCCTTCAAACTTTAAAGTAGCTGTTAATAAGCAGGTAGCAACAAGTAGTTCACCTAATAAGGTTTGCACAGGTGCTGGGTAATTATGGTTTGCGATCATCTCTTGATAAGTGTTTTCAATTTGTACGAGTTCGCCACGTACATCGAGCTGATCAAATATATAACGATGAAGTAAATCTTGTTGCATGAGTTGCATTACCTAACTTGATTTCATTTTTAACAGTTCACGTCTTTGCTTCTTATCTGGTTTACGATCAGGATGTGGAGCAAAGAAGCTGTTGTTCTTTCGGGCGATAGCATTTGCTTCGCGTTTCTCAATACTAGCTTGAGTTTCTTGATATAAGGTTTGTGCAATGGGGGCACCTTGACGTTTTTCAAGGATCTTTTCGATTGTCACAACCTTTTCGTCGACCCCTTGTAGCAGTTTTACCACTGCACCTACTTCGACAATTTTGCTGGGCTTGGTACGTTGTCCATTATAATGTACTTTGCCGCCTTGCACCATGTCTCGTGCTATTGAGCGGGTTTTATAAAAGCGGGCAGCCCATAACCATTTATCAAGGCGCACGCTTAATTCGTCTTGTTTGTCTTGCGACTTTTGAGTGTTACCTTTTGACACAATTGTGCTCTTTTAAAGCTGCTTATATATAGGCAAAATTTACCATGAAACTTAATCACAAAGAAATAGTCATAGTTATTCCTTGCAGCCCCTGTTTGTCGAAATTACCTTGTTTACAAAGTTTAATATACGTGCGCTTGTTGAATGAAAAATGAAAAGGTACTATAGGCCAGCTATCAAGCAGTAAATTAAAATAAGAAATAGAGTTTATGGATCAACACTTACAACAAGTTAAACAGTTTTTAAACGGCTTACCTCATGCCAAGCTAAGTGCATTTGTAGTGCTGTTAGTTCTTGTTTACATTGCTTTTTTGTCATCTAAGCTGTTTTGGCTTGTGTGGCCAGAACCCGATACAAGAGCACTGCCAGTAACCGGTGTTAACAGCATGGCTAAACGAGTTGAGACAGTCAGCTCTCGCCAAATTATTGAACAAAATCTATTCGGCAAAGTTGTTGTCGAAACTAAGAAACCTGCCGCGAAACAAAATCAAGTCATTAACAACGCCCCTGAAACACGTCTAAGTATTAACCTAACTGGTATTGTTGCGGTCAGCCAAAATGATCAAGCGGGTCTTGCTATTATTGAATCTCAAGGCAAGCAAGAAACCTATGTTGTCGATGATGCAATTAAAGGCACTCGTGCCAAGCTTGCTCAAGTATTACCTGACCGAGTAATTTTAGATGTAAGCGGCCGCTTTGAAACCTTAATGCTGGATGGCCTCGACTTTACTAAAAAAGTCTCTATGCCTGTATTGGCGGAGCGCAAAGAGTCAGAATTAACCGCAGGCCCTCAGCTTGTCGAAAATAATGAAATAAATGCGACTGAAGATGAAGATGTAAAAGAAGCGCTTATCGAAACGCGTGAAGAAGTATTAGACGATCCCGGTAAACTATTTGACTACATTCGCGTCTCTCAAGCGATGGTTGATGGCGAGTTAGTGGGTTATCGCTTAAGCCCAGGTAAAGATCCTGCTCTATTCAAGCAGATGGGACTAATGAATAATGATTTAGCTATTGCGATTAATGGCTATCAATTAAATGATTTGAAACAGGCAATGTCAGCAATAAACGAATTACGAAATAGTACTGACGCAAGTATCACTATCGAACGCGATGGTGAGCAAATTGATGTGCAATTTAGCCTGCAATAACTAGCTTTGGAGTTTTTATAGAATGGTTCACGCGCTACACCTCACAAAAATCAAAAAAGGGTTAGCTAAATATGCAGCGCTTTTTTTATTAACAGGATTATCGCTTTCAGTATCTGCTGTTGAGTATGCGGCTAATTTTAAAGGCACTGATATTAATGAATTTATTAATATCGTTGGTAAAAATCTAAATAAAACCGTCATTATTGACCCGAATGTGCGCGGCAAAGTCAATGTGCGCAGTTACGAGCTAATGGACGAGAAGCTTTATTACCAGTTCTTTTTAAATGTACTTGAGGTTTATGGTTATTCAGCTGTAGAGATGGATAACGGTATTATCAAAATTGAAAAAAGTTCTGACGCTAAAAAGTCGAACGTACCGCTGATCACTGAAGATAACCAAGCCAGTGGCGATATGATGGTGACACGTGTTGTACGTGTTAAAAATGTAAGCGTACAAGAGCTTGGCCCGCTAGTTCGTCAATTTAGTGATCAAAAAGATGGCGGCCACGTTGCTAACTTCAATGCAGCAAACGTGATGATGTTGACCGGTCATGCCGCGTCAGTTAACCGTTTAGTTGAAATCATTCGTTCGGTTGACCAAGCCGGTGATAAGCGCGTTGATATCGTAAAACTTAAATTTGCTACCGCTGACGATGTAGTGTCGGTTGTTGAGAATATTTACAAAGATGGTGGCAAAGGGAGTGTTCCTGAGTTTTTAATCCCTAAAGTTGTTGCTGATGGTCGTACTAACAGTGTGATTGTCAGTGGTGAAGCACAAGCGCGTACACGTGCTGTTGAATTGATTAGCCGTTTAGATGGTGAGCTAGAAAACCAAGGTAATACTAAGGTTATCTATCTTAATTACGCCAAAGCAGAAGACCTTGTAAAAGTATTGCAGGGCGTAAGCAAGACATTAGCAGAAGACGCGCAAGGCGGTGCAACAAAAACTCGCTCACGTAATCAAAACGAAACAAGCATTGAAGCACACCCAGATTCAAACTCACTCGTAATCACTGCACAGCCTGACACCATGCGTTCGCTTGAGCAAGTTATTGAACGTCTTGATGTTCGTCGTGCTCAGGTTTTAGTTGAAGCTATTATCGTTGAGGTGTTAGAAGCCGATGGTATCAACTTAGGCTTACAGTGGATTTCAGAGCAAGGCGGCATGATGCAGTTCAACAATGGCACCACAGTACCTGTTGGTTCGTTAGCTGTTGCTGCTGAACAAGCGCGTGATAAAACGATTGAAGGCACGGTAGTCGGTACTGAAACTGGCACTGTGACAAGTACCTCTGAAACACAAGAAGGTGACTTAACAGCACTTGCTTCACTACTTGGTGGTATTAATGGTCTAGCAATGGGTATTGTTAAAAATGACTGGGGTGCAATTATCCAAGCTGTTTCAACGGACACTAACTCTAATATTCTTGCTACGCCGTCTGTAACGACCATGGATAACGAAGAAGCATCAATGATTGTTGGTCAAGAAGTACCTATTATCACAGGTTCGCAAACAGGCTCAAATAACGCTAACCCATTCCAAACAGTTGAACGTCAAGAAGTGGGTGTGAAACTGAAAGTAACACCACAGATCAATGATGGCTCAGCAGTTCAATTAACGATTGAACAAGAGGTTTCAAGTGTAAGTGGTGCGACTGCGGTTGATATTTCAGTAAACAAACGTGCTATTAAAACTACGGTTATGGCTGATGATGGCGGCATGGTTGTACTTGGCGGCTTGATTGATGAAGACGTGCAAGAAAGTGTTTCTAAAGTACCATTATTAGGTGATATTCCGGTACTTGGTCATTTATTCCGCTCAACCAGCACGAGTAAGCGCAAGCGTAACCTGATTGTCTTTATTCGTCCTACCATTGTTCGCGATGGCATCAGCATGAATAAATTGAGCCACTCGAAATATAACTTTATTCGTGGCGAACAACACAAACAAAAAGAAGATGGTATTGATTTAATGCCGTTGACGGATGCACCAATTCTTCCTGAATGGAATGATGCTTTGATATTACCGCCAACGTACGAAGAGTACCTAAAACAACAAAACGCGAATGAGCGCAACGATGACTAATGCAATTACAGAAATCAATGATGAGTTAGCGTCAGAAGCGCCGGCAAGTCATGATGAGCTGCTAACAAGTGATGATCTTGTTAGCTTGCCAACCAAGCGTTTGCCATTCTCGTACGCGCGTCGTACAGGCGTATTATTGAGTAAAGATCAGGATAACTGGACTGTGTATTACCGCGGTGAGTTAGATGTTGATGCTTTACTTGAAGTACGCCGCATTGCGGGTCATGGTTTTTCGCTAGAACAATTACCTGATGACAAATTTGAGCTGTTGCTTGAGGCTTCTTATCAGCGTGATAGTTCTGAAACACAGCAAATGATGGAAGATATCGGCAACGAGGTTGATTTATTCTCGCTTGCAGATGAATTACCGCAAACTGAAGATCTTCTTGCTGGTGATGACGATGCACCAATCATCAAACTGATCAACGCAATGCTCAGCGAAGCAATCAAAGAAGGTGCTTCAGATATTCATATCGAAACCTTTGAGCAAGAGCTGGTAATTCGCTTTAGGGTTGATGGCGTATTAAAAGAAGTGTTAAAGCCGAACCGTAAACTCGCTTCACTGCTGGTGTCGCGTATTAAGGTTATGGCAAAGCTAGATATTGCTGAAAAACGTATTCCGCAAGATGGTCGTATTAGTTTACGTATTGCTGGTCGTGCTGTTGATGTGCGTGTATCGACAATGCCATCAAGCTTTGGTGAGCGTGTTGTATTGCGTCTACTTGATAAAAACAACGCGCGTCTGAACCTTGAAGATTTAGGTATGACTGAGCGTAACCGTGAATTGTTTGCTGATTTAATCAGTAAGCCGCACGGTATTATCTTAGTAACTGGCCCTACGGGTTCTGGTAAAAGTACCACCTTGTATGCGGGGATGAGCCAAATCAACTCACGAGACCGCAATATTCTTACTGTTGAAGATCCAATCGAGTACGAGATCCCAGGTATTGGTCAAACTCAGGTTAATACCAAGGTAGATATGACCTTTGCCCGAGGCTTACGTGCCATCCTTCGTCAAGACCCTGACGTCGTAATGGTGGGTGAAATCCGTGACCTTGAAACGGCACAAATTGGTGTGCAAGCGTCATTAACCGGTCACTTGGTTATGTCGACACTGCATACTAATACAGCTGCTGGTGCTATCACGCGTATGGAAGACATGGGCGTGGAGCCTTTCTTACTGTCATCATCGTTACTCGGTGTATTGTCACAACGTCTTGTACGTACTTTATGCAATAGCTGTAAAGAAGGTCACATTGCTGATGAGCGTGAGTGCCAGTTATTAGGTGTTAATCCTGCTGAGCCGCCAACAATTTATCGTGCAGTTGGTTGTGAAGAGTGTAACTTTAATGGTTATCGCGGTCGTACTGGTATTCATGAATTGCTGGTTGTTGATGAAACAATTCGCGAAATGATCCACAGCGGTAAAGGCGAACAAAGTGTTGAAAAATACATTCGCAAACATAGCCCAAGTATTCGCCAAGATGGCTGTAATCGCGTACTTGCAGGTCGCACTACCTTAGAAGAAGTCCTGCGTGTAACACGTGAGGAAGGTTAATTATGGCAGCATTTGAATACCGAGCCCTCGATGGCAGAGGTAAAGAGAAAAAAGGCATTCTTGAAGCTGATACGGTAAAGCAAATCCGCCAAACCTTGCGCGATCAAGGTTTAATGCCTTTAGAAGTCGTTGCTGCTGCAGAAGGTGAAAAGCAAGCGACTGGGGCAAAGGGCTCTCTATTTGGTAGCTTCTTTAAACCAAAAATTTCGACTTCAGATTTAGCATTAATCACTCGCCAGCTCGCAACTTTAATCCAGTCAGCATTACCTGTTGAAGGGGCTGTCATGGCGGTGGCTGAGCAGTGTGAAAAGCCGCGTTTAAAGCGCATGCTAATGGCCGTGCGCTCAAAGGTTGTTGAAGGTTATACCTTAGCAGATGGCATGAGTGAGTTTCCGCATGTATTTGATGATTTGTATCGCGCCATGGTGGCAGCCGGTGAAAAATCAGGTCACCTTGACCAAGTTTTAAATCGTTTAGCTGATTACACGGAACAACGTCAGCATATGCGTAGTCAAATCACACAGGCGATGGTTTATCCAACCATACTTGTGGTATTTGCTATTGCCATTGTCTCTGTATTGTTAGGTACTGTGGTACCAAAAATCTTGAAGACCTTCGAAAAATCAAAACAAGTATTACCCTGGACCACCGAATGGGTAATGGCTGCGAGTAATTTTGTACAAAATTACTGGTTTATAAGTTTAGTCATTATAACCGTGTTAGCAGTGGCTATTAAGCAAGCGCTTAAGCAGCCGCATATTCGTTACTGGTATGACGAAAAAGTGCTTTATTTACCGGGTATTGGTAAGGTAGCACGCGGTGTTAATACGGCGCGTTTTGCTCGAACTTTAAGTATTTTATCGTCAAGCTCAGTGCCGCTACTTGAAGGGATGCGTATTTCAGGTGGTGTACTGGTTAACGAAAAAATGAAAAAGTCAGTGCAAGATGCTGCAACACGTGTGAGTGAAGGGGCGAGTCTTCGTGCTTCACTTCAGCAAACCAAACTTTTCCCACCTATGATGCTACACATGATAGCCAGTGGTGAAAAATCAGGTGAACTTGAGCAAATGCTTGAGCGTGCTGCAAATAACCAAGATCGTGAGTTTGAGAGCATGGTAAACGTGTCTCTGAAACTATTAGAGCCCGCGATGATTGCTTCAATGGCGGTAATTGTATTGTTTATTGTTATGGCAATACTACAGCCGATTATGGCAATGAATAAGGCTGTAGGTCTTTAAATTAGGGAACACTAGAGCAATTAGCAGCTAACACTGCCGCTCTATAATAAATTTTTGAAGAAAGTTAGAGGTATTTTTGTGAACAAACAGTCAGGTTTCTCATTACTAGAAGTCATGGTAGTACTGGTTATCATCGGTATGATCATGTCAATTGTGGCGCCAAATATCATGGGTCAGCAAGAAGAAGCTGCAATCGATAAAGCACACTTAGATATTCAACAAATTGAAGATGCGTTAAGTCTATACAAGCTTAAAAACAAAGCGTATCCAACCACAGAGCAAGGCTTAGAAGCGCTAGTAAATAAAACAAGCATTGAGCCAATTCCAAAGCGTTTTCCTGATGGTGGTTTCCTTGAGAAATTACCAGAAGATCCATGGGGTAACCCTTACCAACTAATCAGCCCAGGAGAAATCGGTAAAATTGATATCTTTTCAATGGGTCCTGATGGTGAAGCTGGTACTGATGATGACATCGGTAACTGGGATGAAGAAAAGTAATAATGCCTAAATTCAGCCAACTGAACAAAGCTTATACACATCAAGGCTTACTATTATGGTAAGCCTTGGTCGTTTGCGTTTGGCTGGCCGTGCTAAGCACGCGAAAGGGTTTAGCCTCATCGAAATATTAATGGTGCTCGTGGTGATTGGTTTTGTCACCAAAATGGTTGCCTACAGTTTTGATGGTGGTGCTGAAGAAGAACTCGAAAAACAAGCGCTCAGATTACATACTACGATTAATATGGCGTCTGAGTTTGCGATTTTAAATCAGGTTGAGCTGGGTTTTCATCTTGACCAAGATACATTTGAATTTTTAGTTTTTGACGGTGATAAGTGGGTTACGTTTGACCGTGAAAAATTGTTTGCCCCAATTAAGGTTGATGAACGCTTTAAGCTCACTCTTAACCTTGATGATTTAGCCTGGGCACAAGATAACTTATTAGAGCAGTCAAACTGGCGTGAATTAATGAGCGGTGGTGACGAAGACAGCCTACTTGAGCTACAAAAGCTCAAAATACCGCAGGTACTTATTTTATCTTCTGGCGAAGTCAGTGCGTTTCAATTGGTTTACGAGCTTAAAGAAGAGCGTGAACCGCAATATTTTATCGAAGGCGAATTTATGGCCCCGGTAAAGTTTCGTATGGAGCCTGAATAATGAATAAGTCAGCAGGTTTTACCTTACTTGAAGTGATGGTTGCACTGGCTATTTGTGCAATGGCCGGTATTGCCGCAATGCAGGCAACTGGTGAGCATATTAATCATCTTTCGTCGATTGAAGAACAAACTTATGCTTCTTGGGTTGCTGAGAATGTAATGGTTGAGCAACGCGCCAAAGGCGATAAATGGACAGGCAAAAATGGCGTTAAAGGTACTGAAACGCTCGCTGGTTTTGAATGGTATTGGCGTCAGGACGTGGTTCCTACTGCTGATAAAACCTTTGTAAAGGTCACCATTAACGTGTTTGCCGATGAAAAGCTTGAATACCCAGTTTATGAGCTTTCTACTTATTTGAATAAAGGTGATAAGTAGTGAAGCAACGCGGTTTTACCTTACTTGAAGTGATTGTCGCCATGGGCATCTTAGCCTTTGTGGTGTTATCGACCCATCAAATACTGGATTCGACAACCAAAGCAAAAGAAGCCTCAGACGAGACAATTGCTGAGTTAAATGGCTTTCAAACCTTATTTCGTTTGATGGACCAAGATTTTAGTCAAATGACTAAGCGTCAGGTTCGAAACGAAGCCGGTGATTTTCAAGAAACGTATGTGTTAGCTGGTCGTTATGTTCTTGATAGCCAATACGATGGCATTGGCTTTGTTCGTGATGGTTGGGTCAACCCAATTAATCTACTGCCGCGCTCTGAACTGCAAGCGGTTGGTTACCGCGTTATCGATGACAAGCTTGAGCGAGTGTATCGGGTGTATGTTGATCAACTAGATAACATGGAACCGCGTTCACAAGTCATTTTAGAAGACATTGAAGACCTTAAATTTGAATTTTTAGATGATAAAGACGAATGGCAAGAACAGTGGCAAATTAAAGCACTGCCAAAAGCGGTGGCAGTCACTATTCAAAAAATAGAACAGGAACCCATTCGTCGAGTGTTTTTAGTGCCAGGTGAAGGCAAAGTCACTGCCCAAGCAAATAATGGTAATAATAACGGAACGGGTGGTTAGCTATGACTACTATTAAACGTTCTAAAGGTGCTGCGCTTGTTATTGTGCTATTTATTGTGGCGCTAGCAGCTATGTTAGCCGTTGAGATGAGTGCTAATTTAATGGTGCAAGTGCAGCGCAGCAGTAATATTCAAAACCATCAACAGGCTAAATGGTATGCCTTTGCAGCTGAAGAGCTGGCAATTAAAGCACTAAAACAAACTAAAAAAGATGATCCTGATAAAACGCATTTAGAGCAAGTCTGGGCACAGCAGGGTGGAGTCCCTTACCCGGTTGATAATGGTACCTTAAGTGGCACAATTACAGACTTACAAGCATGTTTGAATTTAAATGCATTGCATGTAAAGCCAGATCAACAAACGGATCCAAATAATAAAACGAACCCAGCACATAAGGCATTGTTGGCATTATTAGAAAATATTGAAGACTTGCCAACCGATGAGTCTGAAGAAGCCATGGCCGATAGCGTGTTTGATTGGTTAGACGCTGATAGCATTACCTATCGTTCAGGTGCAGAAGAAGATGAGTACTTATCTCGACAATACCCATATATGACGGCAAATAGCTATTTTGCTTCGACGTCAGAACTTCGTTTAGTAAAAGGCTTTAACCCACTCGTTATGGAGAAAATTTTACCATTTGTGTGTGTTATTCCAGGTAGTGAGTTATTAGAAATCAACGTTAATACACTACCTGTAGAAAGTGCCATTATATTAAGCTCGCTTATTGATGGCTTAAGTCTTTCAGGCGCTGAAGCGGTATTATCATCACGTCCTCAAGATGGTTATGATGATTTAGAGGCATTTTTTGAAGAGGTTAATCAACAAGGCGCACAAAATGTGAAAGCCGTTGAAGACTTATTCAGTATCAACAGTGAATATTTTAAACTACAAACGCAGGCTGAATTTGCAGAACTGCGTTTTTCGATGACCACCTTACTCCATGCCACTAATGGTACAGTAACGATACTGGCGCGAAAATTTGGAGGCGTACAGTGACAGAGATATTGTTGATCCGTACGGGTCAAACATTAAAAGACAGCCTTAACTGGCTAATTTACTCACCAACAGAACAAGAAATAATTGCTAGCGGCGAAATTGCCAATGCAACACAACTTGGTGAGCTAACAGAGAGAGCACAATCACGGGAAGTGGTTGTACTACTACCAAGTGATCAAGTACAACTAAAAACGGTCGCATTGCCAACCAAGTGGAGCCGCAAGTTAGAGCAAGCACTTCCTTACATGCTAGAAGAAGAAATAGCCTGTGATGTTGATGACTTATTCATAGCGATTGCAGAGCCAACACTTATTGATGAGAAGCACGCGATTAACATCGCGATGACCGATCGTGAATGGTTTGAGCAATGGCTGGCTGAGTTTAATGAGCATGGCATCGAAGTATATAAAATACTGCCGGATGCTTTATTGTTACCTGATGTCGATGACAACACTCAGTTACGCGCTATTGAGCTTAATGGTCAGTGGCTATGTAAGCAGGGTAACTGGCATATTGCCGCTGTAGAGACAAGTTGGCTTGCTGGCTATTTAACAGCATTAGGTAACCCTGATGTTGCACACTTTAGCCCTGCAACGGCTTTTCCTGATACGGTTAACCTTAGTGCTCAAACGCAGCAATACGATTTACCTTTAGCCTTATTTGCTAAGCAGTTACCTGAGGTGAAATTCAACCTTCGCCAAGGTGTTTATCAGCTTAAGAAGAAATCAGCAATTTGGTGGGGCTATTGGCAAAAAGCAGCTATTGCAGCAGGTGTTGCATTAGTTTGCAGTGTAGGTGTTAAGTCGCTTGAGCTTTATAAGTTAAATAACCAGCTTGAAGCCGCAAAAGCTGAAGTGGTTGCTAATTATCAGCGTGCTTTTCCAAATAAAAAAGTGCGTCCTCAGCTTATTCGTAGCCAAATTCGCAGCGAACTTGCATTGATAGAAAGTGGCAGTACAGCTGGCTTCTTAGATTTGACTAACGATCTGGTTGCTATTTTTAGTGAAGTAAAAGATTTCACACCAGAAACGCTTCGCTATGATCAAGGTCGTAACGAATTACGTATTCGTGCGCGCGGCAAAGATTTCCAGTCATTTAGTAAAGTAAAAGCAATTTTAGAGCAGCGTGGCTTAACCGTAGATCAAGGCTCGCTAAATAATGATGGTGATTTTGTCGTTGGTGAAATTAAGTTACGAGGTGCGGCATGAAAAACCAAATAATCAATTATTGGCGCTCGTTAAAAGAACAAGAGCAGCAACTTGTAATGGTTGCAGGTGGTGTGTTTGTTATTTTTGTGTTGGTTATGGGGGTCTTTCGTCCACTTAACGCAGCTATCGAAAAAGCAGAGCAAGACACAATAAAACAGCAAGAGCTGCTAGCGTGGGTTGATGAAAGTATTATTAAACTTAAAGCGAGTGGTAACGCGCGTAATACGAGCAGCCGTAGCTTAAGCCAAATCGTTAATAGCACCCGCAATCGTTATCAAATTATCATTAGCAAAATGCAGCCAAATGACAATTCACTTCGTTTAACCATTGATTCTGTTGAGTTTAATAACCTTGTTGAATGGTTAGATGAACTGGTTAATTCACATGGCGTGCTAATTGAGAATTTAGATTTAAGTAAAGATGACAAATCAGGCTTTGTGCGTGTAAGTCGTTTGGTACTAGAGAAGTAAACGATGAAAAGAGTTATTTTATTAATCACAGTGTTTGTGATGTGTTTTTTGGTGTTTACGCTGGTAAAAACACCCGCTGCCGTTGCACTTGATTTAGCTAAGCCACATTTACCAAAGCAATTACAATTAGGTAAAGCCAGTGGCTCGCTATTGGACGGCCGCATTATGCAGGTACGTTTTGATGGTGAGCAATTAAATAATGTGCGTTGGCAGTTATCGGGCTGGTCACTGTTCACAGGTAAATTAGTGGGTACGGTACGCTTTGGTGATCCTCGTGATAAAGCGGGTATTTCAGGCCATGGTGATTTTACATATGGCCTCTTTAACCAAGCCATCACTGTGAAAAAGACTACTTTACGCTTGACGGTTGAACGTGCCATGGAGCGTTTACAACTCCCTTTACCGATTAGTGCACAAGGCCGCGTAATAGTTGATTTAGACGAGTACAGCTCAGGCGAGCCATACTGTGAAAGCCTAAGCGGCGAAATTGCGAGCCCTAGCATTGATGTTAAAGGAATGAACAACTGGTTTAGCATTGGTCCTCTGAGCGGTCGTTTAAGCTGTAAATCCGGTGATGTAGCAGTGCTTGTTGACCCAGAAAACCGTTTAGGGCTTGAAGCTGATGCAGTATTAAAAGCGAATCTAGACTTTAAAGTAGCTGGTTATATTAAACCTGAAGCAAGCTTGCCAAAAGAAGTGCATGATGCAGCTAAGTTTCTTGGTCGTCCTGATAACGAAGGCCGTTATCCGCTTAACTTTTAAATTGGATTAATCGAACAGTATGCAATTACCTGAGTTTTCAAAGCAGCAAAGTGAGCTTTTAAGTCAGTTTTTAGCGCAGCATCAAGATGCGCTTAGCTTGTCGCAAACCCAAGGCTACTTATTTGCGGTGATCTGTGCTCCTGAGCCGCTTGATGTTCATCAGTGGTTAGAAGAGGTTGCACCTGGCTCTGATGGGAAAATGGACGAGCAAGTGCTGTTTGCATTTATGGCTTTATATCAACAGATCAGCGAACAAGTATTCGAAACGGGTTTTGCATTACCTGTGAGCCTACAGCTGAGCTCTCAAGGGCAGCAATACTTAGACATTCAAGAATGTCAGCATTGGAGCCAAGGTTTTATGCATGGTGCACAAGGTTACGTTAACAAGCTATTAAGCGCGCCACAGTTAGCTGATGAGCTTAAAGAGGCGTTGGCTAGTGCACTACAAAGCTTAGGCTTTTTTACCCTTGAAACGAGTGAAATTGCAGCCCTTGCAACTGATAATGGTTTATCTGAAGGGCAACTATGCCAGCAGCAGTATGAAGTTATGAATGAATTCGCCGCTGGCTTTGCTGAGCTAATTGAAGTCGTTGCTGTAAATAGCCAGCTATATAATGATGAGGGCTGGAACTAACCCAGCTCTAATAGGATGTCTGTGCAACCTTTGGCACAGCTTACAACGCCTTTACCTGGCTGATCAGTCTTCAAATCTAAGGTAAGGGCGCCTTTACATACTTCACAGTATAAGGTTTGCCCTTTGCCCAGCTTTTTTAGCATATTGCGTTGTTTGGCAAACGAGTCGCTGGTTTTTTTGTTTAAAGCTGAAAAGTCCATTACTTGTTTAGCCTTTCTTCAAGTGCGTTCGAGACAATACTGCATACGCGGTTTAAGCGTTCGCCATAAAAATATAAGTTAATATCTTTTTCACGGCAGTAGTGTAAGTGAAAAACTTGTAGTTTATCGTCAGTGGTAAATGTCTCTTCAATATACTCAAGCTCTGAATTAGATAAATTCAGCTGTGACTTAATATTATTCTTAGCCATATTTGCCGCAGGACTTCGGTTGACTTTACTGGCATCAGAAATAAGGCTTACGCCTTCACCTAGTAACCTTTCTCTTGGCTCTTTGATCAAAGGATGATCAATCGTGAAAAGTGCTAAAATAATAAGCACTAAAATAAGAAATTTTTTCATAGCACAATAATCTTTGATCTAAATAAATACGGTATAGGTGCAAGTTTAATAAAATGGTCGTTTTAAAAGCAAGCAGATAAGTTTAAATAATTAAAACGTCGTATTTTCGATCAATCCCTGAAATTTTCTATAGATTGAGTATAATGCTCTATAGATTTAAAGTTTCAGAAATCTTTGAACGTAATGAGATGTATTCTGATTTGCTTATTGGCACAGAGAATCTCTTACTGCAAACATATGTTTGAGTATTATTTCCTAGTGGCGTTGAGGAATTTTAATGGATAAACAGATTAAGGTTAAAAATATCCCAACGGAAGTAAAAATCCAGAAACCGGAAAACGCTTCCCTCGATGATAGATTTAATCCACGTAACCGTATTTATGTCCGAGCTGTAACAGGTTTGCACCAACTGTTGAGACAACGGATTGGTTTTGTCGGCATGCTTGCATTTATGCTACTACCTTGGATTAACTTCAACGGCCAACAAGCTGTGTTGTTTGATTTGGTGGGGCAAAAGTTTAACATTTTTGGTTTAACGCTCTGGCCACAAGATCTGACTATCTTAGCCTTCATATTAATGTTGGCAGCGTTTGCGTTGTTCTTAGTAACGACCTTTTATGGTCGGGTCTGGTGTGGTTATACATGCCCGCAAACCGTTTGGACCTTCATTTTTATTTGGTTTGAAGAAAAATTCGAAGGTAGTGCAAATCAGCGTAAGAAGCTAGATCAACGCCCAATGGACTTTGATAAGTTTTGGCGCAAAAGTGCTAAACACGGCAGCTGGTGGTTATTCTCGCTTTATACCGCATTTACTTTTGTAGGTTACTTTACGCCAATCCGTCAGCTACTGCCTGATCTGTTTACCCTTGATGCAACCGCGTATTCGTATATTTGTCTAGCCGTATTTGCTGTGTGTACCTATGGTAATGCCGGTTGGATGCGCGAGATTATGTGCTTACACATTTGCCCTTATTCTCGCTTTCAGTCAGCTATGTTCGATAAAGATACCTTTACCGTGAGCTATGACGAAGCACGTGGTGAAAGCCGTGGTCCTCGTTCACGTAAGCAAGATCCAAAAGAGCTCGGCTTAGGTGATTGTATCGACTGTAACTTATGTGTGCAGGTCTGCCCAACGGGGATCGATATTCGTAACGGCTTACAATACGAGTGTATTAACTGTGGTGCATGTATCGATGCGTGTGATGGGGTGATGGATAAAATGAATTACCCACGCGGGCTAATTTCCTACACCACAGAGCGTAACTTAGAAACGCCAGACAACAAAACACATGCACTGCGCCCTAAGTTAATTGGCTATTTAGTTATCTTAGTCGTGCTATCAGGGGCGCTAGTAGCAAATATTGCGATGCGCAAACCGATGGAACTCGATATTATTCGTGACCGTAATCAGCTATATCGTGTTGACTTTAATGGTTTAGTCGAAAACACCTATACACTAAAAGTAATTAACAAAGCTCAACATGAGCAAACCTTTAACATTCGTGTTGAAGGACTCGATAACTTTGAGTACATCGGCAAACAAACATTCACAGTACCTTCTGGTGAATCTTATAATGTGCCACTGTCATTAGTTGTTGATCCTTATGATTTGAAAAAGCCCATGACGAAGTTTGAGTTTGTACTTTCTGTCGATGGTGAGCCTGATGTGCAGATTTCGCAGCCGAGTAACTTCTTTAAGGCGCGATAATTAAGTACACTGAGCGAATGAATAAAAAGCGGGATTTTCCCGCTTTTTTTATATGATGAGACATTATGAGTAAATTTAGTTTTGTTGACCTTACACCCGATTCAATTTTAGATGCAGTTGAAAGTATCGGTGTTTATGCTGAATCAGGGCTGCTGGCATTAAATAGCTACGAGAACCGTGTTTATCAATTTAAAGCAGAAGATGGCCATCGTTATGTTGTTAAGTTTTACCGCCCAGAGCGCTGGAGTAAGGCGCAAATCTTAGAAGAGCATGCGTTTGCATTTGAGCTTGCCGAGGCTGAAGTGCCGGTTGTTGCGCCTGTAATTATCGAAGGGCAAAGCTTATTTGAGCATAATGGTTATTTATTTACGTTATTCCCAAGTGTGGGCGGGCGCATTTTTGAAGTTGATAATTTAGATCAACTCGATGTACTTGGCCGCTTAATTGGGCGAATGCACCAAGTAGCTAAGGCAAAGCCATTTGAACATAGGCCTGTAATCAGCTGCGAAGAATACCTTCAGACAGCTAAAGTTCAGTTACAAGCAAGTAATTTGGTGCCAATGGCATTAGAGAACGCCTTTTATACTATTTTAGATTTGGTGATTAAAGAAACCACAGAGCAGTATAAAAATGTTGAAACCATCCGCCTGCACGGCGATTGCCATGCCGGTAATATATTGTGGTCTGGTGACGCGTTAATGTTTGTTGATTTAGATGACAGCCGACAAGGGCCTGCAATTCAAGATCTTTGGATGATGCTCAGTGGCGATCGTAACAACCAACTGTTACAGTTAGACACCTTAGTGGCTGCTTATGAAGAATTTTGCGACTTTGATCACAGCCAATTAAAGTTGATTGAACCACTTAGAGCAATGCGAATGGTGCATTACATGGGGTGGTTGGCAAAAAGGTGGGATGATCCTGCGTTCCCACGGAACTTTTCATGGTTTGCTGAAGACAAATACTGGGAGCAGCAAATACTAGCGCTAAAAGAACAGCTTGCAGCGCTACAGGAAGCACCATTAAAATTATTACCATAAATTTTTAAAGTTAAGAAAGACGAGAAAACAATGTTTAAAAAATTAAAGTTAAGTCTACTCATTTTATGTTTACCTTTTGCGGCCCTTGCTGCTGATTTTGAAGCAGGCAATCAATACGAAGTATTAAAAGTTGAGAAAAGTGCAACACCTCAAGTAACCGAGTTCTTTTCGTTTTATTGTCCACACTGTTTTCAGTTTGAACCGGTCGCAAAAGCATTAACGGCAAGTCTTCCTGAAGGGACTGAATTTGTAAAAAGCCATGTTAACTTTTTAGGTGGTGTATCTAAGCAAACGCAAAGTAACTTAAGCTATGCCTACTTAATTGCTAAGCAACATGGCAAAGGTGAGCAAGTTGCTGATCAAATCTTTAATAGCATCCACAGACAGCGCGCTTTACTAAAAGATATAAAAGACGTGAAAGCATTACTTGCGACCAATGGTATTAGCAACGATGTGTTTGACGCTGAAATTGCAAGCATGCCAGTGATTAGTGCTGAAAAAGCGATGCAAGATAAGCAGCAAAAATATTCAGATATGGGCGCCCTTACTGGTGTACCAACTTTTATCGTCAATGATAAATATAAAATCAATTTAAACACCATCAAGAGCCAGCAGATGCTTGATGAGTTAGTCGAATTTTTATTAAAACAATAATTTTGGAGTAAGAAGTAATGATCAAGTTAGTAAAAGCTGTATTAATGGCTGCCACGCTAGGTTTAGCGGCAAATGCCTCAGCTGCTCAATATGAAGAAGGTAAGCATTATGAAACGATTGATGCACGCGCTTCTAAAAAGCCTGAAGTAAAAGAGTTCTTCTCATTCTACTGCCCACACTGTAATAACTTCGAGCCAGTAGTGAAAGAGCTTAAAACACTTCTTAAAGATGGCGTTAAATTCAAAAAGAGTCATGTTGATTTTTCAGGTCCTCGTGACCCAGAAATTCAGACTATCTTAGCGCAAGGTTATGCGACGGCTAATGTGTTACCACAGAAAGACGCGTTAGTAGCCGCTGTGTTTAATCATATTCACGGTAAGCGTGCTCGTATTAACGAACTTGCAGATATGAAAGACATCTTTGTTTCACAAGGTGTGTCGGCTGAAGATTTTGATAAGTACTACAATAGCTTCTCTGTACGTACTATGGCATCTAAGATGAAACGCGATCAAGAATATTACCAACAAAAAGGTGCTTTAAAAGGCGTTCCAACTTTTATTGTTAATGGTAAATACCGTGTAATCCTAGGTGCGGATTCAGGTATTAGCGATGCGAAGAGCATGGCAGACTTAATTAACTACCTAGCTGATAAATAAGCTTAGTTAGTTGAATTTAATAGAAAGCTCCGTTCGCGGAGCTTTTTTGTTGGTAAAGCAAATGCAAAAACTATTAGTTTCAAGCTGTTTGTTAGGAAATCCTGTTCGTTATGACGGGCAATCGCAAAACTTACTCCATCCTGGTTTAGAAACTCTTAAACAGCAAGGAAGGCTCGTTGCATTCTGCCCTGAAGTAGCTGGTGGCTTACCTACACCAAGGCCGCCTGCAGAAATCAAAGCGGGTAGAGTACTTACCAAAGATGCACAAGATGTCACAGTACAGTTTGCTTATGGCGCAGAACAAGCACTTAAGCTTTGCAAAAAGCAGGGCATTCGCTATGCGCTGTTAAAAGAATCAAGCCCTTCATGTGGTCGCAATACTATTTACGATGGTAGTCATTCAGGAAAGAAAATTTCAGGGATGGGGTTAACTGCAAAACTGTTAAAAGACAACAATATAGAAGTCTTCAGTGAGCAGCAGTTGCCAGCGCTATTTGCTGCGCTGGCAGATTGATTTTATTTACGTTGTAAAAACACACCTGATTCGATGTGGTGGGTGTAAGGGAATTGGTCAAAAATCGCAAAACGTTTTACTTCATGGGTTTTGCATAAGTGATCAAGGTCACGCTCTAAGGTATCTGGGTTACACGAGATATAAATAATATTGTCGTAGTTCGCAACTAGGTCACAAGTTAGTGTGTCCATGCCTGCACGTGGTGGATCTACTAAGATTGTTTGGCAGTTATAGCTTTTCAGGTCTATGCCATCTAAACGAGAGAAAGTACGTTCGCCTTTCATTGCTTGGGTGAACTCTTCACTCGACATACGAATGATATCTAAGTTCTCAACCTTGTTTTGTGCGATATTGTATTGCGCAGAGTAAACTGATGATTTTGAAATTTCAGTGGCTAATACACGGTCGAATGAACCTGCAAGAGCAATCGAAAAGTTACCATTCCCACAATATAACTCCAGTAAGTCATTATTGAGTGGTTGGCAAAGGGCTTGTGCCCACTCTAGCATCTTGATGTTTACTTTCGCATTCGGTTGCGTAAAGCTATTTTCGACTTGTTGATAAATAAGCTCTTTACCGTTAACGTTTAAACGCTCGATAACATAGTCATTACCAATCACTTCTTTTTGCTTACGAGCACGGCCAATAAAATCAATCTTAAACAGTGTGCTCAGTTTTGCTTTAAGCTCTTTAATTGCTTGTAGCCACTGCTCATCTAGTTGTTTGTGATACAACAAGCTAACAAGGATCTCGCCACTTAAGCTTGAAAGGTAATCGATTTGAAACAGCTTACGGCGCAGAACTTCATTGTCTTTTAAGTTTTCGATCATCGCTTGCATCACTTCACCCACTAAAGGTGCGGCAGGGTCAAACTCATCTACGCGGATCTTTTCTTTGGTTTGTTGATCAAACATGATGTGAAACAGGTCTTCACCTTCATGCCAAACACGAAACTCTGCACGTTGGCGGTAATGAATAGGATCAGAGCCGAACACTTCTAATTTTTCGACCCCAAAACGTCGAAACTGTGAGGTGATGCGCTGCTCTTTCTCACTCAATTGTGCATCGTATTGAGTTGTATCAATTTTTATAACCGCCATGGCTGATTACCTTTTATCTCTTAGCTTTATAACGGCGCTATTGTAGGGAGCGCTGAGGATTTGTCTAGTTTTGTTATTTATTTTAGTGTCGTTTTTTTATACAAAAAACTTAAGTTTTGTGGTTTTTGGCCGATAATGAGTTAACCATAACATGGAGTCGGATCATGAAAATTGGCAACCTAGGCTATATGCCTAATACAAATGTGAATAAATACAATGGTAAACAGGCACTGCAGCAGCCTACCATTCAAAATCGTCAAGATAGTTATCAGCAACGCGGCAGAGAGCTCGCGGCAAAAGTTCTTGATGATAAACTTGCTGAAGCACTAGGTTTACCTAAAGCCGAAGAGAAAAAAGATAAACCCTTGTTCGACTTTGAAGAGATCGTGAAAAACGTACTCGACTTTGTTGGCGGCGCACTTCGTAAAGCAAAAGCCGATGGTGCTGATGATGAAAAACTCAAAGGCATGCTAGGTGATGCACGTAAAGGTGTGCAAATGGGCATCGACGATGCGTATGATGAGCTTAAAGAGTCAGGTATTCTTAACGATGACATCGAAGAGGGTATCGAAAAGTCTAAAGAAGGTATTTTTAAAGGTATTGATGAATTAGAAGAAGACTTGTTCAATCCTAAGCCTAATGCGGTTTCAGTAAGCCAAGCTCAATACATCAGTTTAAGTAATAACGCAGAGTACACTTTCACCACCGCTGAAGGTGATGAAGTCAGTATTAGCTTTGCTGATGCATACGAAAGTAAGTCTGCAAGCAGTTATAGCAAAAATGGCGACAACGAAGCCTTTGTCAGTGAGTCTTCGCAATCACGTGATTTATCATTCTCGATGTCGGTCAATGGTGATTTAAATGAGCAAGAGCAGCAAGCTATCAATGAATTGATGGAAGACTTGCAGAGTGTTAGCGAAACATTCTTCTCTGGTTCATTAGAAGATGCCTTTGAACAAGCTAAAGAGCTTAACTTAGGTAACGAGCAACTCGTTGGCTTTACCATGGATTTGAAACAAACCAAAACAGTAGCAGCTATCAAAGGGTATGAAGAATATAAACCTGCTCCCGAAAAAGAAGTTGCTGAGAAAATAGCGCCATTTAATGACGACTTGAAACAGGCGTTTAATAAAGCGGGTGACATTGGTTTGCAAAATGAACTGGCTGGCATCTTACAATGGTTAAACCAAGATAAAGAAGAAGTCAGTAAGCTGGTGGATTATACCAAAGCAATGTTTGAGCAAATGAATAAGCTTCGCTCGGCAACAGAAGAAGAGGCTTAGCCCTTTCTTTCTTTTTATCAAGCTGCATGGCAAACTGCTGACCTTTGATGATCCGAGGTAAGCAGTTTGTCAGTTCATATAATGGTGTTTGATTCTGGTATAGGTGGAACAACTGTACTTGAACAGATCCAAGCATTGATCCCAGATGCTGATTATAGTTATTTTATGGACAATGCTTTATTGCCTTATGGCGAGCAAAGTCAGCAAACGATCATAGCCCGCCTTTTTGCGCTACTACAGTTTATCGAAACAGCAAACTTACACGTTGATATCCTAGTTATTGCGTGTAATACCGCCTCTACCTCTGCCTTAGAAACTATTCGCCAGCACACAAATATAGAAGTTGTCGGGGTAGTACCTGCGATAAAACCCGCTTGCGCTATAAGTAACAGCAAACATATTGGTTTACTGGCAACACCATCAACCATCAAGAGTCGCTATACTGCAAACTTAATTAGTACTCATAGCCAAGACACACAAGTCAGCTTATATGGCTCAACTGAGCTGGTAGAAATTGCAGAAACACTATTTCATACGCAGAAAATCAATAAAGCAAAGCTTGAGAATGTATTGAGTGATTTAGCGATAGCAGAAGATATAGATGTATTGGTACTTGGCTGTACACACTTTCCATTACTAGCCAGCGCGATTAGTGACTACTATAAACAACAGATCTTCCTTATTGACTCAGGCAAAGCGATTGCTAAGCGCGTTGAAAGTTTAATTGCTCTACGAGGCTTTACTCTTACTACAGATAAAAAAAAGCCGCTGCACTATTATGCAACGGCTCCTATTGGTCATTCGCAATTAAGCGTTGAGCTTATTACGCTGACTGATCAGATCCCTCACGAAAGCTGTTAGCTTCGTTCTCTTGTTTTTGTTTTGCTTCACGCACTTTTAAAGTACGTTGTTGGAATTCGCTATCATTTAATTGATTGATTGCTTTATCTGCATCAGCTTCAGCCATTTCAACAAAACCAAAGCCACGACGTTTACCTGTATTTTTATCTTTTAATAAACGTACATTGAAAACTTTGCCTTGTTCTTCGAATAAAGCACGAACAACACCTTCATTAGCACGATAAGGTAGGTTGCCAACATAAAGTGTTTTTGTTTTTACTTCGGCCTCCTCACTTGACGCTGATGAAAGTGCTGCAATAACTAAAGCACCAATTAATAAGCCTGCACCAAATAGCAATGCTGGGTCTAAAGCTAAGCTTGCAAGTGCGAACTTAACAACCACAAAACCTAAAACAGCAAGAATAACGGAGAAAAGAAAAGATTTTTGATCGGGTAATTTCATTTTGATCTACCAATAAACAAGAAATAAACATTAATTTAACATTGTGAACTTGCTATCTTAACGAGTTAAATGAACATAGCAATGAAATTTGCATTAAATTATGAATATTGGCTTAAAAAACAGCCATAATAGCGACCGTTTTTGCTGTTTTCGGTAAATTTAGTTCGCTTTTTGAGCGAACAGTAAAAAGATCGAAAAAAAGTGTTGATCTGTTTTTGGATCTCCCTATAATGCGACCCCACTGACACGGCGGGCAGCAACGAAAGACGCTGAGCAAAGTGACACAGAGTTAAGTGAAACTTCGGTTTCAAATAATCGAAAGAAAGTTTGAA
>NZ_LRUE01000025.1:3565-96975 GCF_001550135.1 Pseudoalteromonas shioyasakiensis | reverse complement strand
GTAACAGGGGTTCGAATCCCCTTGGGGACGCCACTTATTCAAGTAGGTTATGTGTAGTAGGGCGGTGAACACCGCGCAATCTATGCACGACGTTATCAAGAGTACAAATCTCTTGGGGGCGCCACTTACTTTAAGTAAGTTGATGTGTTGGAAAGGCTATCTATATATCATTTCAAATAGAACTAAGATTTTTCAACTTAATATTCCTTATTCTCCATATATCTTTACGATATAGACTCCATATATTTCTAAAACTTTAATTCCTATAGATCACTTTTACAGATCATTTTAATACTTTATAGTATCTAGCAACTCATCAGCTAACCATAAGGAAATTAAAATGTTAGCTAAACGTGTTGTACTCATACTAATTTCTTTAGTCATTACTGCTTGTTCAGACTCAAATGAGGGAGTAGCGCTAGGAACGCTTGAGCGTGAGCGTGTGATCCATCCTGCAACGACTAACGAAATACTCATCGATTTACCCGTCTCAGCAGGCCAGTTGGTCGAAAAAGGGCAGGTGATTGCAAAGTTCGATGCTGAACTACAACAAGCGATTGTTGCTAAAGCACAAGCTCAATTAGCTCAAGCCACTGCATTTCTTGAAAAAACCTTGAATGGTGCTCGCCCCGAAGAAGTTGCTGCTGCATCAGCCAAAGTAGCAGCAGCCAATGCTGCATATACGCAAAGCGAAGCTAATTTTCGCCGTGCAAAAACCTTAGTTAAAGATAAACTCGCAAGCCAAGAAACCTTAGACAGTGCTACCGCTGCACGAGATGAGACTTTTGCTAATTTAGAATCAGCAAAGCAGAACTTAAATGAGTTAACAAATGGTTCTCGCGTTGAAGATATTAATAGTGCGAAAGCGCAAGTTCAGGCGGCAGAAGCAGAACTAAAAGTACAGCAAAAATACCTCTCAGATCTGACAATTAAAGCGATGCGTGCTGGCAGGGTCGATAATTTACCTTGGCACGTAGGTGAGCGAGTTACTAAAGGTAGCCCTGTCGTTATAATTCAAGCAAACAGCGCACCTTACGCACGCGTATATATCCCTGAACCATATCGTGCCAAGCTCAATCAGGGCATGACCCTAACGGTTCGCGTCGATGGCATAGATAAAGATCTACAGGGTGAACTTACCTGGATTGCCTCAGAGCCTGCGTTCACGCCTTTTTATGCCCTTAATCAGGAAGAGCGTGCGAGATTAATGTATCTTGCTGAGGTAACACTACCGGTAAGTGAAAATAATTTACCGACAGGCGTACCTGCTCAAGTGATTATGCCATGACTGAATCGGTGATCCATGCCAAAGGTTTGGTAAAACAATTTGGCGATTTAAAAGCGATTGATAACCTTGATCTAGACGTTGAGCAAGGGCAAATTTATGGCTTTTTGGGCCCTAATGGCTGTGGTAAAACGACAGCAATCCGTATGCTTACGGGGTTATTGAAGCCAACCTCTGGTGATATCAATGTGCTTGGCTTGAGTCTGCCAAAAGATGCTGAAAAGCTCAGAACGCAACTTGGTTATATGACGCAAAAGTTTTCACTTTATAGTGACCTGACCGTACTTGAAAACCTAAAGTTCATGGCGGCGCTTTACCCGTTTAAAAAGCAGCAAAAACAACAAAGAATTGACGAATTGCTCCATACCTATGGTCTTGATCAAAGAGTTGATCAAATGGCCGGAAGTATGAGTGGGGGGCAACGGCAGCGCTTAGCATTGGCTGCTGCAGTGATTAATAAACCGAAAATTTTATTTCTTGATGAGCCAACATCGGCAGTCGATCCACAAAATCGCCGTGATTTTTGGGAAACACTGTTTGATTTAAGTAATGCCGGTACCACGATATTAGTCACCACTCATTACATGGATGAAGCAGAGCGTTGTCATCGTTTAGCCATTTTAGAATCAGGTATTAAACGCGCGGATGGCTCTCCAAAGCAATTAATGACAGACATGCACGCTCATGTTGTAGAAATCGCAGGGGCGCAAACCAGAGAATTAAAAAAACAGCTCGCAACAATTGACCATGTTATTTCAGCCACTCAATTAGGTGCACAGCTGCGAGTCTTAGTGAAAAAAGATGTTCAAGACCCCGTTGAGTTCATAAAGCAGCAATCATTTTGTCAGGATACGTGGCAAGTAAATAGTGTGCGCCCAAGCCTTGAAGACGTGTTTGTCACCTGCACAGGGCAGGGCAGACAATGAGTATTATGACTTCATTAAGCCGCATAAAAGCAATTGTAAGCAAAGAATTACTACAATTACGCCGCGATAGAATGACATTTGCGATGGTGGTGATGATCCCCCTTATCCAACTGATTCTATTTGGTTATGCTATTAACACCAACGTTAAAGATATCCCTGTTGCAGTGGTCGATCATAGTCAAACTGCGCTCAGTCGCATTTTAGTACAAACAGTATCGGCGACAAATGTGGTTAAAGTGACAGATTATTACGACAGTATAGAACAGGCACAAACAGCAATCGCCAGTGCGAAAGTGCGGGCTGTGCTGTTTATACCCCACGATGTGGCAAACCGACTTGCTCAGCACCCAACAGTGGGTTTTGGTTTGCCTGATGGCAGTAATGAGTCGTTAGTCAGGCCAATTGCACATTGGTTAGTTGACGGCTCAGATACAATGGTAGCGTCGAGCATAAAATCGCTGCGCAATATGCCGCTTGCAGAGCTTCTCGATAAGCCTGCGAATAGAACATACCCAACCTTTGAGACGACCTTATTTTATAACCCAGAGCAACGCTCTGCAGTGAATATTGTGCCAGGTTTAGCTGCTGTTATTTTAACCATGACGATGATTATGTTTACCTCTGCTGCCATTGTTAAAGAGCAAGAGCGAGGTAATATGGAGCTCTTAATCACCTTACCATTAAGCTCGCTTGAATTAATGATCGGTAAAGTGGTGCCTTATATCTTCATTGGTTTTATTCAGTTATTTATTATATTAGGCATGGGTAAGCTCTTGTTTCATATTCCTTTTGGAGGTGGTTTAGTCGCATTGGTTGTCGCAACCTTTGCCTTTATATGTGCCAGTTTAGTGCTTGGCTTAGTACTTTCAACCATCGCTAAAAATCAGCTTCAAGCAATGCAAATGACAATTTTCATTCTATTACCTTCTATTTTATTGTCAGGTTTTGTATTTCCCTATGAAGGTATGCCAAAGGCAGCGCAATGGCTTGCTGAGTGTTTACCCGCAACGCATTACCTAAGATTAGTACGTGGAATCGTGCTAAAAGATGTCAATTTAATAAGTATGAGCAGTGACTTACTTTGGCTTTTAGCTTTTACTATTTTGGGCTTGGCTGTGGCTGCATTTAGATTTAAGAAAACCCTTGATTAGGCTGGGCAATTTAAGGCATATGTGCTTAACTAAAAAGTAATTTTAATTCATTTTGAGTAGAAATTAGCGTGTGGCGAGTATTTTGGCTGGCGGTGCTATTAGTTACGTTTGATGGCTATGCAGCAACGATAAACCTAGCCCATACCATGAAGCATGAACATTTTAACCAATTGCTTAGTGAGTTTGCAGAGCAAAACGGTTTAACGGTTAACTCTGTATTGGTTGACCAAAAGGCGCTAAAGGTAAGGTTGGTACAAAATACTAGTACCAGCACCTCAACAGACGTAATTATTGTACCCGCTGATCACTTAGGCCTTGATAAATATGCCAACTACAGCGTTATTCCACACTCACTCATAGCTGATACCACAGACAAGCGAACCTTAGAAACTGCAAAGCTCAACAATGAGCTCTTAGGTATACCCATCATTCAAGGGAATCACTTGTTACTTTTTTATAATAAGCAGTTTGTTAAAGAGCCAATAGAAAACTGGCAGGATATATACCAAATTCAACCTTCATTGCCTGAAAAAGTGAAACTCGTTACATGGAGTTTTATGGAAATGTATTGGTTTATCCCGTTCCTATCGGCTTTTAGTGGTGATCTACTTGTAGATAATCAAGTTCAGCTAAATACACCAGCAATGCTATCGGCTCTCAAATTTGTTTGGGGTTTAAATAAACAAAACCTGGTTGATAGACAGTGCGATTACACTTGCTCAAATAATGCATTTAAAGCGCAGCAAGCCGCCTTCATCATCGATGGTGCTTGGGCATTAAAAACGTATGAGCAGGCGCTTGGTGATAGTTTAGCTGTGCAGCAATTGCCGAAACTCAATGGTGAGTATATGCAGCCTTATTACTCAACCTTTGTGCTGGCGTTTCCAAATGATGGCTTAAATGGTGTTAATAAAGACAATTTGATCAAATTTGCTAAATTGGTTCAAGCAGAAAAATTCCAAACACTGGTTTGGCAAAAACTTCAAGATATCCCAGTTAACACTGAGGTTTTAAATAACCTTAAAGCACAACAAGGCACTGAGTTATCAACCTTAATTGATGCCATACAATTTACAAAACCTATGCCTTCAACCGCATCTATGATCATCGTATGGGAAGTATTAAATAAAGGGTTTATTCGCTATGGCAGTGGTGCCTTAACTGCTGAGCAAGCGGGGCTTTTTATGCAAGGGTTGGCAGAGCGTTCGATTGCCAATGAAGGGGCTGAATGAGTAGTCCACGCTTTAGTCGCGCCTTATTTATCAGTGTATTACTACTGGTCATTATTCCCCTGCTGATCCTTGCAGGTTTGATGATAGGGCGATTCTATTTAAGCTCAATTGACCAAGCAAATACGAGTTTACAATGGCAAGCTAGAAATAATGCGGCCAGCCTTGAACAACTCTTATTTAAGCTTGAGAAAAACAGCCAATTGCTTAGTAGCACTAAAGCGATTACAGAACTGCCCAATAAAGTGGTGTACTCACAGTTCGCGCTTGTACAACTGCAGGAGTTTGTTGCCCAGAATCCACAGATAAAAGCATCGATTGTAATTGATAATCAAGGCTTTATAGTTGAAGGTTACCCTATTACCTCTTTAAATTTGAACTATAAACTCACAAAAAGCATTCTCGACAGCGCCAAGACATCAACAGAGCAAAACACAGTTCAAATTATCGATAACCCCCAAGTTAGTGAATTATTTGCGCCTGCAGAGGCAAAACAAAATGCCTTACTGGCAATTACATCTAAGTTGTTACATGAGCAAGATTCTCTTAGTGAGCCAATAATCAAAACGGGCGTGTTAGTGTCTTTTGTGCCTTTATCAGAGGCGTTAAAGTGGCTTGCAATACATAATGAACAACCGGTTTATCAAGCAGGTAAGCAGGTACAAATTACTGCACAAGATAACATTTTATATAGCGTGGGCGATGCTGGCGATAACGGCAAATTAATGGGGCAGGCCTCAATCAGTAATGTTTTTTATGCAGGTAAGCCAACCAGTTTACGATTCCAAATTAATGAAGCAAAAACCACCTACACCAGCGCTGTAAAGCAAACGGCTATATTGGCAGGGTTGTCAATTGTAGGACTCTCTATTATTTCATTTATTTCAGTGCGTTGGTTGACGGCACGGCTCCATAACCCGCTAAATCGCATTACTGCTCTTAGCCGAGAATATGCATTAGGTAATTACAAACAAGATACCGACGATTTTCATTATCAAGAGTTTAAAGATATTGCAGATTCCCTTAGCAGCATGGCCGATACCATTGATATACAAATTACTTCATTGCAATTAGAAAAACTTCGCGCTGAGCGCTCTGAGCAAGTTAAAAGCCAGTTCTTAGCCAATATGAGCCATGAAATACGTACTCCGATGAATGGTATTGTGGGCTTTTTGCAGCTACTCAATAAAAGCACGTTAACACAAGAGCAAGCAGAGTTTGTAAGGCAAATTAACAACTGTAGTGATGTGTTATTAACCGTGATTAACGATATTCTCGACTTTTCAAAAATAGAAGCCAATAAGGTAGAGCTCGAGTCGCGACAATGTGATTTAGTCGCGCTTTGCCATGACCTTATCTTACTATTTAAACCGAGTTGTGATGCTAAAGGGGTTGGCTGCCGGCTTGAGGTCTCCTCATTACAATCGCTGAATGTAGAATGTGATGAAATACGCGTTAAACAAGTGCTGATTAACTTGCTCTCTAACGCCGTTAAGTTTACCAATCAAGGAGAGATCATTCTTTCGCTTACTCTGCAAAGCCGAGATGAACACCAGACAGCCGTCGAGTTATCGGTAAAAGATACAGGCATTGGTATCGCTGAAGATAAAATAACAGCTCTGTTTAACCCCTTTGTACAAGCGCAAAGTAACACCACTCGTGAATATGGAGGAACCGGTCTTGGGCTTGCCATCAGTAAGGGGATGATTGATTTGATGGGAGGTACTATTGGTATCGACAGTGAGCTTGGCAAAGGTACCGAGTTTACCATTAATGTTAATTTTAAATCACTAAACACACAGGACGCTAGCGAAAAAGTACACCAATCAAATGAAGACATTCAGTTCGATTTTAAATCAGTCGACAAGCCAATATTAATTGCCGAAGATAACCCAATTAATCAAATTGTTATCTCTAAGTATTTAACTCAATTAGGTCTAAATTATGAATTGGCAGAAAATGGACAAATTGCCTGTGAGAAAACCCTAACACAAGATTACGCACTGATTTTAATGGATATTCAAATGCCGGTGATGGATGGATTAACTGCCAGCGAAAACTTACTTGCAAGGCCAGATTTTGATACGCCGATTATTGCGGTTAGTGCTAATGCTATGAAAGACGACATCGAAACAAGCGCAAAAATTGGTATCAGTGACCATATCGCAAAGCCAATTAATTTTGCTGAACTTGAAAAAGCACTCGCAAAGTGGCTATCTCAGCAATCGCTGAAATAGCCGGTATGAATCAAAAAGTGTTGTTATCTTTTTTCTGAATTAACTCAATTGCATAACCATCTGGGTCTTTAACAAATGCAATTTCAGTTGTGCCGCCTTTTACAGGACCCGGCTCACGACTCACATTACCGCCAGCAGCTTTAATGTCTTCGCAGGCTTTATAAATATTATCAAACTCGATAGCAATATGACCGTATGCATTACCTAAATCATAGCTGTCTGTATCCCAGTTATAAGTAAGCTCAAGCACGGTCGAATCTTTTTCGTCACCATAACCGACAAAAGCAAGGGTGTAGCGGTACTCTTCGTTGTCTGCACGGCGCAGCTCTTTCATACCTAATACCTGCGTATAAAATTCAATTGATTTATCTAAATCAGCAACGCGAAGCATTGTGTGTAATAAGCGCATTTTAAGCATCCTCTTTCTTGTCTTTAAATTCGCACAATTTCAATAACGCAGCATGGTACAACGCTGCGCATTAAAATTATTAAAAATGGATTATAAGTTATTTCGATTGCATGCACAGTAGCATTGAGACAAAGCGTTTAATATGAAAAGGGTGGCGTTATGCAGCAATGAATCGGGATTGCTGCATAACAATGAGGTTTTTGCGGTATAAGCGAAAGCTTAGCTTTTCACTTTACCTTTAAGTACATAAATTTCGCCATCAAAGCTCCCTTGAATTGTCAGGCCCTGACCCGCCAACTCCTTAAGATATTCGATATGCTCATTAGTGATATGTTGCCCCGGCACTAACAGTGGGATACCAGGAGGATAAGGTGTCACTAATCCGGCACAAATTCGGTTGTTACTTTTGCTAATTGGTACAGATTCACGTTCGCCATAGAATGCATCACTAGGAATACAGGCTAAGTCTATAGCGGGTAGATTCTCTGGTAGGCGTGTGCGCCTCATTGAAGTGGCAAGTTTTACTTTACCGCTATCGAGTTTCTTCAGCGCATTGTAAAGGCGAATGATCTTTGAGCGTGTGCCACCAAGAGTTAGCAAAACTAAAATGGTGCTGTGCGTGTACTTTTCGATTTCAAGGCCAATTTCATCTAATAGAAATTTATGAATATCCTTTAATGAATAAGGTAACTCGCTAATATCGATAAGGATCTTCAGTGGGTCGTGACCCATGTTATCGCCACTAAAATGTGGGAATATATCCATGAAATCTTGCTTATCGAGCACTTTAATATGTTTCAGTGAAGCCATTTGCTGCTTAAACTCTGCAACATGATTCAGCAGGGCATTCAGTAATTTATAACCTTCCATTTCTAATTGCTTCTGGCATACATCCAGCGAAGCAATGAGCTGATATTTTGGCGAGGTACTGGCGTAAATACTGTAGATCTCACGGAAGAAATCGGCATCGAAATCAGGGTCGTTCACATGAATATAAGACGCCTGAGAGAACGCTGAAACCACTTTATGTGCTGAATGGGTAACATAGTCTGCGCCAGCATTAATAGCTGAGTAGTGGCGTAAACTCGGGTGGAAAAGCGAGTAAGCAAACCACGCTTCGTCGATAAACACTTTAATACCGTGCTGATGTGCAAATTCCACTACTTGTTTTAAATCGCTAAGTAGACCATCGTAAGTACAGCCAGTTAAAACCAGTAATTTAGCATCGCTATTTTGTTCAATCGCTTGCTTGATGTCAGCCAGTGAAGGGGGCGCGAAGATACCATATTTAGGATTTAAAATACTCGATAAGTAAATAGGTAAACTAGCCGATTGCAAAATGCCGTAATGTACTGATTTATGGCAGTTTCGGTCAATGATCACCTTATCGCCTTTACGCAGCAAAGTTTGCAAAATAATCTTATTTGAAGTGGAAGACCCATTGGTAACAAAGTAGGTATGTTTTACTTCAAATGTCGCCGCAGCTGATTCTTGAGAGCGACCTATGGTGTTGGTGCTGTCAGACAGTGAACCAAGCGAGTCGACAGAAACCGACAGGTCGCCAACAAATACGTTACGGCCATAAAACTGATAAAAGTCTTTAATATAGGGAGAATTTCTAAAGCTAGCTCCGCCGCTGTGACCAGGTGTGTGCCATGAATCGTTCGATTCACCCACATAACGACGGTAGGCGGTCCAAAATGGGGTTTCTGAACGGTCATCAAAGTCATTGATCATATAGCCCAAGATTGCTTCAGGGTCTGAAATGACCTCATCTTTAAAAAAGAAAGATTCAATTTCTTCTGACTCGTTAACTATTTCCAAGCCTTTCGTATCGTCACCAATAACATAAACAGGCAGCTCAAGGCGTATGCCTTTTAATTGCTCGATAAAACGGCTATAGGTGCGCTCGCCATTGTTCAGTACATCCCAACTAAGTACCACAGCTTGAATATCGCCATCTTCCTCTACATATTTCAACGCCTGCTTGAGCTCAATGCACTCAATAATGTCGATATCAACATCACTGCGCTCAAAATTGGGGATTGTTTTTGCTAGGTTTGTTGAAAGCTCTTTTAAGGTGGCAGGATCTTGCTCAATTAATAAGATACGAAGTAAAGGTAACATAGCTATTCTCATAAAAATATCACATTACTCAACAGCATAACGAAAGGATGGAAGCTTGTGAAATTAATACTTTGATATTTTTTATACCGAGAAAGATAAGCTTTTTACGTGTTAATCGCAGATAGTTGAAATTACATGTGCTTGCTGTAAAAGTAATCACTTAAGTAAAAGGTTAATTGCACACTGAGTGATAAAGCCACTCAAGCCAGATACAGATAAGCCTGCTAGGGAGAATAAAACATGGCGTATGTTGCCAATTTCAAAACTGTAGTCATCTCTACATTGTTTGCGCTTTGTACAAGCGCGGTTAATGCAGATGAAGTCTCAAATTCAAACAACAGTAAGAAGCCGATACCAGAAGCCACTAAATTTGTGACCCAGCATAAAGGTACTTTTAATGACAAAAGGCTGAAATACAAAGCTGTAGCCGGTGAAACCTATTTATTAAACAAAAACGAAGAGCCAACTGCTGCTATCTTTTCGTTTGATTATATAGCTGCAAGCGATAACAAAAACAGACCAGTCACATTTATCTGGAATGGTGGCCCAGGCTCATCGTCTAATTGGTTACATATGGGTGCATATGGTCCTAAACGAGTTGTTGTACCAAGCGATGCTTCACATCCAGGAATGGCTCCTTACGAATTAAAAGATGCGCCTGAGACGATACTTGATGTGACTGATATGGTGTTCGTGGACCCTGTTGGCACAGGTTACTCGCGTGCCTTAGGTGACACTGACAGCAAAGCTTTTTGGGGCTTAAATCAAGATGCATCTTCTATCGCTGATTTTATTGCCCAGTGGCTAACAAAAGAAAATCGCTGGAATGCACCAATATTTTTATTGGGAGAGAGCTACGGGACAACTCGAGCGGCAGCGGTTTCTAAAGTGCTTATGGATAAACACCTGATCAATGTAAATGGCATTATTTTTGTGTCACAAGCTTTAGACTATCAAGGTTCAAGCCCTTATGTTGATGACAACATCATTTCTTACATCACTTACATACCCACACTTGCTGCAACTGCTTGGTATCATAAAAAAGTAGACACATCTGGAGATTTTGAAGCGTTTATTGATGCGAGCCGACAATTTGCAGTTGATGAATTACTACCAGCCTTATTTAAGGGGAATGCCCTTAGTAAAGCTGACAGAGCGCAAATTGTTGATGGCCTTCACCGTTATACAGGGCTAAGCAAACAATATATTGAGCAGGTTGATTTACGCATTAATGCCTTTAGATTCGCTAAAGAGTTATTGCGTGATGAGGGCGTCGCAGTAGGCTTGCTTGATGGACGTTATAAGCTTGATGAACGAGACGATTTAACAGCGGCTCCTAAGCAAGATGCGTCTAAAGTGATAGGGCCTGCATATAAAGCGGCACTGATGAAATACATGCGCACAGATTTAAACGTACAGTGGAAAAGAAAATACTTAAACCCTGGTGACCCTGAGTTATCAGATAACTGGCGCTGGCGTACTGCTCCTGATGGACAAGGATGGGAGCCAAGATACGTCAATACCGCGCCAGATTTATCTTATGTGCTTCGCAGTAATCCGCAAATGAAAGTGATGGTTGCCTCAGGGTATTACGATATTGTCACGCCATTTTTTGATGCAGAATACACCTTAAACAGACACGGTATATACGCTGATAAAATTGACTATCACTATTATCACGGTGGTCACATGATGTATGTTCACGAACCAGCAAGAGTATCGTTGTTAAATGATACGCGAGAGTTTATTAAAAAGCAGGTGAGCCAAAACCAGCGATAATGGCTAGGCTTATTGTGCCAAACCTTGTGTTTGGCACAATCTGCAAAATGAACTTACTGAGGTGATAGAAAAAGGTGAGCAACTTCACCTTAAAATTGTTAACTTTAGAGTAGACTTTAACTACTCAGTCTTTTCCTTAAACTCACACAAATCTTCGATAATACAACTGCCGCACTTAGGTTTACGAGCCGTGCACACATAGCGACCGTGCAGGATTAACCAGTGGTGTACATCGACCTTAAATTCTTTAGGTACCACTTTTTCTAGTTTTTGTTCTACAGCAACTACATCTTTACCCATGGCAAACTTAGTGCGGTTAGAAACGCGGAAAATATGCGTATCGACAGCAATTGTTGGCCAGCCAAAGGCACAGTTTAAAACAACATTTGCAGTCTTTCTGCCAACACCCGGTAATGCTTCGAGCGCTTCACGATTCTCTGGTACTTCTGAGTTATGTTTATTGACCAGAATCTCACACATTTTATAGACATTATTGGCTTTAGAATTAAACAAACCAATGGTCTTGATGTAATCGCGAAGGCCTTCAAGGCCTAAATCAAGAATCGCTTGAGGCGTGTTAGCAACAGGGAATAGCTTACGGGTTGCTTTATTAACACCCACATCTGTAGCTTGTGCTGATAAGGTAACCGCAACTAATAATTCAAACGGGCTTGAGTATTCAAGCTCTGTTTCTGGGTGCGGGTTTTGCTCACGTAAACGAGATAAGATCTCATAGCGCTTTTCTTTATTCATGGTGGCGTAAAGCACGCAGTGACGGTGCGTGCTCTCCTTTAAGTTAAACTTGTCACTCGGGCTCTAGGGCCTTTTTCTGCTTCTGGAGTAACAACTTGCTTAGATTTTATTTGTGTATCAATGACATTTTTTGCAGCAATCAATAAACCAAGCCCTAAAAAGGCACCCGGTGGTAAAATTGCCAATAAAAATTGGTTATCAAAACTAAATACTTCAATTCGAAGTGCAGCAGCCCATGGCCCTAATAATAAATCGGCGCCATCAAATAGCGTACCTTGACCAATAAGCTCTCGCATTGCCCCTAGCACCACTAAAACTAACATAAAGCCAAGTCCCATCATCAGGCCGTCAAAGGCTGAAAGTGGCACGGTATTTTTAGAAGCGAATGCTTCTGCGCGACCGATAATGGCACAGTTGGTAACAATCAGTGGAATAAAAATCCCCAGTGATTGATAAAGGCCAAATGTATAGGCATTCATCATTAGCTGCACGATGGTTACAAAGCCTGCGATGATCATCACAAAAACAGGAATACGAATATCTTTAGGTACCCAGTTACGCACAATCGATACGGTGACGTTAGAACCAACCAGAACCAATAAAGTTGCTAAACCTAGGCCTAATGCATTGGTAATCGTAGAGGTAACGGCAAGTAGCGGGCACAAGCCTAATAACTGCACAAGGGCAGGGTTATTGGCCCACATGCCATCTTTAAATAAAGTTTTAACTTGGCTCATTACTTGGCTCCTTGACAGATGTTTGGCGCAGCAAACAAGTTATCAAATTCAGCTTGGGCAAACAGCACAGCTTGTTTTACTGAGCCGACAACGGCACGCGGTGTAATGGTTGCGCCAGTAAACTGATCAAATTGGCCACCATCTTTTTTAACAGCCCAGCGGCTATCATCTTCACCCAGTACATTTTGGCCTTTGAAAAGGGTGATCCAGTCTGATTTTTTGACCTCAACTTTATCGCCAAGGCCCGGTGTTTCTTCGTGCTTAGTGACACGAACACCCGCTATTTCACCATTGGCAAAAACCGCAGTTAATAAGTTGATATCGCCACTGTAACCACTTGGTGTTACATGGCGCATCACTAAAGCGTAAGGCTTATTGTCTTTGTAAGCACGATAAATAACTTGCTCTGGGCGTGGACCTAAGCGCTCATCGGTGATCACGACACAATCTTTGTATAGTTGATTGTCATAATGATGGGCATCAAGTACTTGTTGAAGTTGCTCTGCAAGTTGTTGCTTTTCTTGCTCTTCAATACGCTCAGCAGTCAGGCTATGAGTCAGGGCCACAGTGCCTGTGGTAATGAGCGCAAATGCTGTAAGAATAGCGCCGTTTTTAGTCATTGAGGAAAGGATCATTATTTCACCCCATGGCCGTAAGTACGTGGTTTCGTGTAGTAATCAATTAAAGGTACCGCCATATTTAACAGCAATACACTAAATGCCACAGCATCAGGATAACCACCGAAAGTACGAATTAAGTAAACAAGTAGACCAATTAACGCACCATAAATTAAACGACCTCTATTTGTGGTTGATGCAGAAACAGGATCGGTAGCAATAAAGAATGCCCCTAACATGGTTGCACCACTGAATAAATGAAATACCACGCCTGGCTCTGTGCCAGGAGCTGCAATATAACCAATACCACTGCACACGGCCAATGAGGCTAAAAAGCTAACAGGGATATGCCAATTAATGATTTTAGCTTTTAATAAATAAAGCCCCCCGATTAAAAAGCCGAGGTTAACCCAGCCCCAACCAAGGCCAAACCAGTCATTAAAAAGAGGCTTACTCATGCTCTCAGCCACCGTTAGGTGATGGGCGACATCTGTTTTAACGGTATCAAGCGGCGTTGCCATGGTTGTGCCATCAATCGCTACACGTAATTGATCAACACTAAAACCAGCGCTGGTAAAGCCATTGAAAATAACAGACAGCTGCTGTGAGAAGCTGATTGGAGATGCAAGTAAATCACTAACAGGTAACCAGCTTGTCATTTGCACCGGAAACGATACAAGTAGTAATACATAAGCTGCCATAGCAGGGTTAAATAAATTAAAGCCAAGGCCACCATAAAGCTGCTTTACAATAACAATTGCAAACATACAGCCAATTACGATAATCCACCAAGGCGCTAAAGGGGGAATACTCAACGCCAGTAATACGCCTGTTAACCACGCACTACCATCACTGAGTGTTGGCCAAACTTTGCGTTTACGAAGCATCAATACAGCGGCTTCACAGGCGCTAACTGTAATTAGCGCGAGAACAAGCTGAATTAAAACAGCGCTACCAAAAAAGAAAACTTGCGCGATTAAGCCTGGAATACACGCAGCAATCACTGTCATCATTAATCGGCTTAATGATTTATGGCTATGATTATGCGGCGAACTCGCCATGGTTAGTTTCATGACTTATCGTTTCCTTCTTGTTGTAACTTTTTCGCTTTAGCTCTTGCAATGGCACGAGCGACCGCTGCTTTTTTCTTATCTTCGCTAGACTCAGGTTCATCAACCTGCGGTTTTGAATCATCCGTATCGCTTGAATCATCAAGTTGTTCTGATGATTCGTCACTCTGCGCTTGCTCTTTAGCGGCCTTTTTCGCTTTGGCGCGAGCTATGGCAGCTGCAACAGCGGCTTTTTTCTTATCTTCGCTAGATTCAGGAGCATCAGACTGCGGCTTGGCATCAGCCTCATCATTTGAATCATTTATTTGCTCTGAAGAATCGTCACTCTGTGCTTGCTCTTTAGCGGCTTTTTTCGCTTTGGCGCGAGCGATAGCGGCAGCAACGGCAGTTTTTTTCTTATCTTCGTTAGATTCAGGAGCGTCAGCTTGTGGCTGGGCATCTGCCTCAGCACTTGAATCATTAGTTTGCTGTGAAGAGTCGTCACTCTGCGCTTGCTCTTTAGCTGCTTTTTTGGCTTTAGCACGGGCGATAGCAGCTGCAACAGCAGCTTTTTTGTCATCAACTGGCGCGCTATCTTCTTCAGCTTCAGTTTGATTCTCAGCAGCTTGTGCTGCTTTTTTCGCTTTAGCACGAGCGATTGCAGCAGCAACAGCAGCTTTTTTGTCATCAACAGGCGCGCTATCTTCTTCAGCTTCAGTTTGATTCTCAGCAGCTTGCGCTACTTTTTTTGCTTTAGCACGAGCGATTGCAGCAGCAACAGCAGCTTTTTTGTCATCAACTGGTGCGCTATCTTCTTCAGCTTCAGTTTGATTTTCAACAGCTTGCGCTGCTTTTTTCGCTTTAGCACGAGCGATAGCAGCTGCAACAGCAGCTTTTTTGTCATCTTTTGGCGCAGCGTCAGTTTCAGCAGAAGCGTTTTCTTCTGTAGCTTGTGCGGCTTTTTTCGCTTTAGCGCGGGCAATAGCGGCAGCAACAGCAGACTTTTTATCGTCTTTATCGACGCCTTCTTCACCTTGCTCTAGTGCTTTTTGCTCTTTGTATTTACGTGCTTGTTCTTTACGTGCTGCACGCTCTTTAGCCACTTCAGAGTTATCAGGCTCAATCTCTGCACCTTGCTTTTTCGCTTTCGCACGGGCAATAGCTGCAGCGACAGCTGACTTACTGTCTTTATCATCAGATTTAGCTTTAACTCGGGCGAGTGCATCGGCCACTTTTTGTTTTTCGCCATCTGACTTAGCAGCCGGCTTACGTTTATGGCGATTTTGACGCTCTTCTTGTTCGCGCTCTAAGCGCTCTTTACGTGCTTCAAAACGCTCTTTTGCTCGCTCTGCTTTGATTTGCTCTGCTTGCTGCTCTTTGATTTCAGCTTTAGCAACACGATAGTACTGCACCAAGGGTATTTCGCTTGGGCAAACATAAGCACAGGCGCCACATTCAATACAATCGAATAAATTGTGCTCGTTGAGTTTGTCGTATTCTTTAGACTTAGCAAACCATTGTAATTGCTGAGGTAACAATGAAGCAGGGCAGGCGTCAGCACAGGCACTACAACGAATACAGGCTTTTTCATCACCCGGCTCAGCAAGCTCTTGGTGATCTGGCGCTAAAATACAGTTCGTCGCTTTAACCACACCAATACGCACGGTTGGTAGGGTAAAGCCCATCATTGGACCGCCCATAACCACACGTTGCTGTGGAACCGGAGAAAAGCCTTGGCAGTCTAATAAATGTTTAATTTCAGTGCCTAGTAAAGCCCACACATTACCTTGTTTATGGATGGTGTTACCGGTTACCGTTACTACACGCTCTATAAGAGGTTTACCTTCATGTACGGCTTGATTTACCGCAAACAAAGTACCGACATTTTGCACCAACATACCAATATCGGCAGGAATACTGCCACTAGGGACCTCTTTGCCCGTTAGCAATTTAATTAGCTGTTTTTCACCGCCAGAAGGGTAAACCGTTGGTACTGTTTGCACTATGATGCTGTCGTTATGTTGTGCTGCGAGTTTCATGGCAGCAATGGCATCTGGTTTATTATCTTCAATACCAATAATTGTCAGCTGTGGACTTAACAGCTGCTGCATTAATTCAATACCGGCAATTATGCCATCGGCATGTTCGCGCATTAGCATGTCATCAGCAGTGATATAAGGCTCACACTCAACAGCATTAACAATTAAAAACTCGATGGCTTTACGGGTATCAGCTTTTACATAGGTTGGGAAGCCAGCACCGCCCATACCTGCAATACCACTTTGATGAATAATATCTACAAGCTCATCATGGGAAAGTGCTTTGGCATCAGTTACAGGGTTAAGCTCGCACCAGTTATCTTCACCATCAGGTTCAATAATAACGCTAAGTTCAGGCAACGCCGACGGGTGAGCAGAGGGCATTGGGCAAATATCGCTGATCAACCCTGATGTTGGCGCGTGCACAGGCACTGACCAATTACCGCTTGGTTTAGTTAATGCTTGACCTTTTAGAACCTGCTGGCCTTTTTCAACAATAAGTTTACCGTTAGCACCAATATGTTGTTTTAGTGATACAACGAGCTTGTCTGGTAGTGGCAGTCTTGCAATGGCTTGTGTTGTTGATTGCAGCTTTTGACCTGGTGGGTGAACGCCTCCAGGTATAGACCACACTTTGCCTTGTTTAATTTGATCTATTAATTTTTCCATCTGTGCTCCTAATCTACCTGAGTCACAGGGATTGCGTTTAATTGCCATTTCCAGGTTTGTTTGGTTTCTTTGACAGGTAGCATATCAATACAGTCTACAGGGCACGGTTCAACACATAAGTCACAACCGGTACATTCATCAATTAATACAGTGTGCATTTGGCGAGTTGCGCCAACGATGGCATCAACAGGGCAGGCTTGAATACATTTGGTACAGCCAATACATTCATCTTCACGAATATAGGCAACGGTTTTAACTGGATCTGCTTGCTCACCGCCAGCCAGCGGTTTTGCTTCAACACCCATTAAATCAGCGAGTTTTTTTACCGTGGCTTCGCCGCCTGGTGGGCACTTATTGATTTCGTCACCATTGGCAATTGCTTCTGCATAGGGACGACAGCCAGGGTAGCCACATTGGCCACACTGTGTTTGCGGTAAAATGGTATCAATTTGGTCAACAATAGGGTTGCTCTCAACGCGAAAACGAACGGCGGCAAAACCTAAAATTAAACCAAAAATTAGCGCTAATGAACCTAACGCTATCAAAGCATAAAACAAGGTCATATTAAAACTTCACTAATCCTGTAAAACCCATAAAGGCCATCGACATAAGGCCTGCGGTGATCATCGCAATTGAAGCACCTTTAAAAGGAGCAGGGACATCAGCCGCAGCTAAACGCTCACGTAATGCGGCAAACAGTATTAACACCATAGAGAAGCCCACTGCGGCACCAAAGCCGTACACAGCCGATTGTAAGAATGAATGGTCTTCTTTGATATTAAGTAGAGCAACACCTAAAACAGCACAGTTAGTGGTGATAAGCGGTAAGAAAATCCCTAATAAGCGATAGAGTGTCGGGCTGGTTTTTCTCACCACCATTTCGGTAAATTGCACGACAACAGCGATAACCAAAATAAAACTCATGGTACGCAAAAATTCGATATCCAGCGGGATCAAAATATAATGATTCACCAGATAACTAGTCACGGAGGCAAGTGTAAGTACAAAGGTTGTGGCTAAAGACATACCAATTGCGGTATCTAACTTACCCGATACACCCATAAACGGGCATAAACCTAAGAATTGAACTAAAACGAAGTTGTTGACTAGCACAGTGCCAATCAATAACAAGACATACTCTGTCATGCGTGCCTCACGAGAATAAAAACGGCTCTATTATCCTTTTTTATGGGGGCCGACACAACACATGAGGGACGAATAGCTAAAATTAACAAAGCTGTTTACGATTAAAGTGTTAAAGCAAAGTTAATATACCCAAACCACCTCAAGATGCGAGTTTCAGTTGGAATTAAAAGCGATTTAGGCAAGGCATTGATTGCAAACAATAGTGGTTCTATTGTTAAAATCAATAACGCAGTATAAATCGCTTTTAAACCAACCCTTTGGGCGTTTCACAGGCACTTACTCTCATCGTTGTTACTTCTTAAAAGGGACTACCATTGTTGCAAAGTAACGCCTTGATATTAAGCACCTGTGAAACGCTGAATTCTGCATCTTGAGGTGGCTTGGGTATAGCTGGAATAGACCCAAAAATAGTAAGGTTTTTTGGGCCTTAAAGAGGGGTTAGATATCTTTCGGCTTTTCGATGTAATAGCCTTGCACACCATCTAAGCACAGCGTTTCGATGATATGTTTTTCTTCTTGGCTTTCTACGCCTTCAGCAAATACACTCACACCAATACGGTGAGCAAGATCTACCATTAAACGCATAAAGTATTGATTGTTTTTATCTTCTTCGAGGCCGCGAGTATAGCTTGCATCCATTTTGATAAAGTCAGGTTTTAAGTCTCTAAAGAATTTAAATGAGGTTAACCCCACACCAAAACGTTCTACAGTAATGCGTGCGCCCACGCGATGTACCATATCGATAAAGCGTTTACTTGCTTTAATGTTTTGTTGTAATCCAAACTCACTGACTTCAAAAATAAGTTTTGATGCAATGTTACTGTCTTTCAGTAAGCGGCGTTCTAACCAGATCACAAACTGATCATTGTGAGCGCTTGATGCAGTAACATTAATACCAAAGAATTTTTCAGAGAAATTACGCGTTTTAACTTTTTCTAAAGTGGTGTCGATAATTAAGCGGTCAATTTCCATTGCCATTTCTAGCTTCTCTGCCATAGCAAGAAAAGAGGCTGTTGGCAGCATTTGATTTTCTGCAGTTTTAAAACGAACTTGGATCTCGGCATAGGCTTTAACACTTTTACCTATTGGCATAATGTTCTGCATAACCAAGTGAACACGTTTCGACTCAATAACTTCGCTAATAACTTTACGCCAGTTTTGGTTACCAAAACCTGCGCTGGCGTTATTAACTAAGTCTGTTTCGCGCTGCACATGCCATGCATTCGCTTGTTTAGATTGCGCCATGCTCATTGCATTATCAACAATCGATAATAACTCACCAAGCGGCTTACCTTTTTCGTAGCCAACAATACCTGTGTTAGCAACTGAGCTTAATTCTTGGTTTTGCTGATACTGAGTAAAACGCGATTGTAAGTTATCGCCAAAACGTTCAGCTTCTTTAAGAGGGGTATTAGGTAATACCACTGCAAAGTCAGAGCTGTTTAAACGAAAAACCTGACTGCCTGTATAGGTGCCGCTAATATGTTTAATAATATCGGCCACACCTTTTACGTATTCATCACCTTTTTGGTAACCACGGGTTTGGTTGATGGTTTGCAATTCGCTACAACGAACCATGGCAAGCGAACCAAAGGTGCTCTTTTCTGCGTTCTCAATATTCTTTTCGTAGTACTCAACAAACATATTTCGATTGCCAAGGTTTGTAACTACATCTTTATACGCTTCTTTTTTAATATTTAGCGCATTATTTTGAATGTCATCATGCTTGGTCTGTAAGAAATGCGATAGGCGATTGAACGATGGAATTAAATCTTTGCTTAGCTTCTTTAAGCGGGTGGTATCCATCGCTTGCTCAAGGTCACCGTTAACCTGGTTTTGGTTGATATAAATATCAACGATATCTGAAATAGTCGTACTAATTTTACGATTTAGGCGGCGGAACATGCTCTTCATATAAATAATAGGAAGTAGGGCAATAAGGCCTGAAATTAAAACGACAATAAATAAAGACTGTTGTAATAGGCTAGCCAGGTTGTGTGCATTAATCGTAAACTCTACTTTAATGTCAGATGTTTGATTAACGGCGAACTGAGGGCGAATAGAATTAAAACTGTTATTAACTATTTCAGCAAACAAGGGTAGGGATTGGCTAGATTCTACCATGCTAATCACTTGACCTGATTGATCACGGATCACAAGTTTAGAAAAAGTACTGCCATCGGCAAATGCTTTTTGTATTTTCTCTGGTGCAAGTTGCTCAATGGTTTGTGTATTTATATATGCGTTTACTACACGCTGTGCTTTTTGCTGTGCATCACTGACTGCGCTATCAAAGCTAAGCGCAATAAAGTAACCACCTAATAATGCAAACAGCAACCAAGATATAAGTTGTATAAAAATAAGTTTTTTAAAGCCAGCCATGTTCTTATCTTTTAAAAGCCTAAAGGAAGGAATCAATTCCTTGATTGATTGCTTTAAGTATAGTCGTTGTATTCTAAAGCATAATATAGAATAAACTTAAATTAGGTTAGATTATAAGTGCTTTAAAGTCTAATACAATCGACGAATAGTAGTAGATAAAATTTTAATAGATTCGTGGAGTTGGCTCCCCCTCCCCGACTCGAACGGGGGACCTGCGGATTAACAGTCCGTCGCTCTAACCAACTGAGCTAAGGGGGAACTAAATAGAGTAGTGTGGTGCTATGATTTGGCTCCCCCTCCCCGACTCGAACGGGGGACCTGCGGATTAACAGTCCGTCGCTCTAACCAACTGAGCTAAGGGGGAACAATCATATTCATAAACTTGGCTCCCCCTCCCCGACTCGAACGGGGGACCTGCGGATTAACAGTCCGTCGCTCTAACCAACTGAGCTAAGGGGGAATCGTTTATGATTGAAAAACTTGGCTCCCCCTCCCCGACTCGAACGGGGGACCTGCGGATTAACAGTCCGTCGCTCTAACCAACTGAGCTAAGGGGGAAGCGTCATGCCTTTCAACGGGGCGAAATATTAATGACAGCATTGCAAAGTGTCAACATAAAAACTTCATAAATTCAAAAAAGAAGCTTATTCGATGTTTTTATGTTCGATCTGAGCAAAATGTAGCTGAAAAGCTCAACATTTTTTGCTTAGCAGCGGGGGATCTATGTCGAATGCATCACTTTTTTGCATGCTTTTTGAGCTGAGTCATTTTTTAAAAATATAAAAAAGGTTTCTTTGCTAAGTCATTCTTTACCAAATCGAGGAAATCACTATTTATGTAATGTTTTTTTCGGATGGCAAAAAATAGATCTAATTCTTTTCGTGGCAGTTCCCACTCCTGATATTTTTTCGTGTATTTCCTTAATGAGGTAAAGGTAGGGTACCCCGATTTTTGATAGAAAATTCTAAAATTAGTTGGCTTCAATTATACACAAGGTAATTTTAGTTCTTTTTATCAGATGTTTAGCTTGTAATCTTTCCTTGTATTTTAATTGTCATACTAAAGTTCACGTAGCTGTAGAACATTTTTTGCGCCTTCTTTTCACTAAACTTATAAAACGGTTAAAACAAGATGCTTTGCTATTTATAGTATTGTGCATTTCAGGCTAGCCTTAAAAGCCTTTATATTTGCGGCTTCTAGAGAGTTATCCACGGTTTCTGTGGATAACTCTGTTTATTAAACTTTAAGAACAGCTATAGTGCTAGGATTTTCGAGGGCTACAGCAATTTCAAGTATTTAATTCACTTTTTTTAATTCATTTTAAATCAATGTGTTAGTGATTTTATCTGAAGCCTTGCTGAATTGATGAGTAAATTTATTCGTGACGATGAAATGGCGCTATTTATTGTGTAAAAAAACAGCGAATACTGCCTTTTAATTGTAACAAAGCTATTAAACTTGTTTTTATATTGTTTTTTATGAGGGTTAGTGGTTATTTTTATGTCAAAGCGCCAAAAGTAATAGTTTTGTGTATGAATTTTGATTCTGTTAATAAAGCATAGCTTGCAAGAGAAGGATGCTTTAAACTTACAGGTTCAGAAAAAGAGGCAAAGTATTCCCATGAGCGTGAAACCGCAGAGCAAAACTAAACCTGATCTTTTAAACTCACCCATTCTGCCAACCTTGAAAAAAATGACCATCCCAATGATCTTTGGCATGATCACCCTAATGATGTTTAATTTGGTTGATACCTTCTTCATTAGTTTGTTAGGTACAGAGCCTCTCGCCGCTGTCAGTTTTACCTTTCCTGTTACTTTTACTGTTATTAGCCTTGCAATTGGTTTAGGGATAGGTACCTCTGCGGTGATAGCTAAAGCACTTGGTAGTGATAAGTTAGATGAAGCACGTTTTGATGCCAGCATGTCGTTGTTGGTATCGGTGGTGATGGTGTTTAGTTTATCTGTAGTAGGTTATTTATTAATAGATCCGATCTTTAAGTTACTTGGAGCAGGCGAATTAGTCTTACCGCTTATTCATGAGTATATGAGTGTGTGGTTCTTAGGCAGCGTATTTCTAATTACCCCTATGGTTGGCAACTCTGTACTTAGAGCCAGTGGCGATACTAAAACGCCAAGTATTGTTATGGGGGGAGCAGGGCTGATTAATGCTATTTTAGACCCTATACTTATTTTTGGCTTTGGACCCGTTCCGGCATTAGGTATTCAAGGCGCAGCTATTGCTAGTGTTATTGCATGGTCAGTTGCTGTCGTTATCATTTTATACATCCTTGCGGTAAAAAATGGTCTATTGAGTTTGCATGCTGGTGTACAAACGCCGCTTAGCTCGATTCGTAAAATTCTTAAAATTGGTTTACCTGCGGCTGGCGCAAATATGCTGACACCTATTGCCATGGCGGTCATGACAGCATTAGTGGCTAAACATGGTCCTGAAGCGGTTGCGGCGTTTGGTGTAGGCAGTCGAATTGAATCTATTGCAAGCCTTGTGGTGCTTGCTTTGTCGATGACCTTGCCGCCATTTGTGAGTCAAAACTTTGGGGCAGGTAAGTTTGAGCGTGTTAAAGAAGCCTACACAAAAACCTTGAAATTCGTGATGATTTGGCAGTTCGCTATTTATATTTTACTGCTGTTAACCTCTGGCTTTATCGCTGATGTATTTGGTAAAGAGCAAGCAGTAATGGATGTAATTAAGTTATTCATTTATATCTTGCCATTGAGTTATGGCTTGCAAGGGGTGATTATTTTATCTAACTCTTCATTTAATGCCCTGCATAAACCAATGAATGCACTGATTTTAAGTGTAGTACGTCTGTTTGTTTTTTATGTACCTTTTGCTTATATAGGCAGCGAAATTGCAGGCTTAACCGGTTTATTTATTGGTGCGGCGATTGGTAACTTATTCACTGCAATGGTTGCCTATAAATGGTTTATTAAAGAAGTTGATGGGTTAAGTGAGTCATATATGAAGGAGTGTCATTCATGAGCGACCATTTCCAACTAGTTTCGAAATTTCAGCCAAGTGGTGACCAACCAACGGCAATAGCGCAATTAAAAGATGGCCTAGAGGCTGGGCTTGCGCATCAAACATTATTAGGGGCTACGGGAACGGGTAAAACCTTCACCATGGCCAATATTATTAATGATTTGAATCGTCCAACTATCATCATGGCACACAACAAAACACTCGCTGCACAGCTTTATGGCGAAATGAAAGAGTTCTTCCCTCATAATGCGGTTGAGTATTTTGTATCTTATTACGATTATTACCAGCCAGAAGCCTACGTTGTTGCCAGCGATACCTTTATTGAAAAAGACGCCTCCATCAATGAGCATATTGAACAAATGCGTTTAAGTGCCACCAAAGCGCTGCTTGAGCGACGCGATACCATTATTGTGGCTTCGGTGTCTGCTATTTATGGTTTGGGCGACCCTGACTCATACATGAAGATGATGCTCTTGCTTAAAGTGGGTGAAACCGTCGATCAGCGCGATATGCTGCGTCGTCTTGCTGAACTGCAATATACTCGAAACGATATTGAATTTAGCCGCGGTACATACCGTGTACGTGGCGAAGTGGTCGATATATTTCCTGCTGAATCGGATACTTACGCAGTTCGTGTGGAAATGTTTGACGATGAAATTGAACGTTTAAGTATTTTTGACCCGCTTACAGGGGCTGTTGAAAAGCACATTGTGCGCGCGACTATTTATCCGAAAACCCACTATGTAACTCCCCGTGAAAAAATTCTTGATGCCATTGATAAAATTAAAGGTGAGCTTAAAGACCGCCGAGCTCAGCTACTTAGTGCCAACAAACTTGTGGAAGAGCAGCGTATTGCTCAGCGCACCCAGTACGATATTGAAATGATGACCGAGCTTGGTTATTGCTCAGGCATTGAAAACTACTCGCGTTACTTATCAGGTAGAACACCAGGCGATCCACCTCCGACATTATTAGATTACCTACCTGATGATGCATTGATGATTATTGATGAATCACACGTTACTGTGTCGCAAATTGGTGCTATGTATAAAGGCGATAGAAGCCGTAAGGAAAATCTTGTTGAGTATGGCTTTCGCTTGCCATCGGCATTAGATAACCGCCCATTACGCTTTGAAGAATTTGAAGCTATTGCGCCGCAAACTATTTATGTGTCGGCAACACCTGGTGACTTTGAGCTTGAGCGCTCATCAGGGGAGGTTGCTGAGCAGGTCATTCGTCCAACCGGGCTTATTGATCCAGAAATTGAAGTGCGCCCTGTGGGCACCCAGGTTGATGACTTACTTTCTGAGATCTATAAACGAGTTGAAGTGAACGAGCGGGTACTTGTTACTACTTTAACTAAGCGCATGGCAGAAGATTTAACCGACTATCTCAACGACCATGATGTAAAAGTTCGCTACTTGCACTCAGACATCGACACCGTTGAACGAGTCGAAATTATCCGTGATTTACGTGCCGGTGTGTTTGATGTGTTAGTGGGCATTAACTTATTGCGAGAAGGTCTCGATATGCCAGAGGTTTCACTTGTTGCGATACTTGATGCAGATAAAGAAGGCTTCTTACGTTCGACTCGCTCACTTATTCAAACCATTGGTCGTGCTGCACGTCACTTAAATGGTAAAGCGATTCTGTATGGCGACCGCATAACTAACTCGATGCGACAAGCCATTGATGAAACAGACCGTCGCCGTGAAAAACAACAAGCTTATAACCTTGAGCATGGTATAGAGCCGCAAGCACTGGTTAAAAGTATCACCGATATTATGGATGTGGGTGAAGAGGCAAGTCCGAAAGATAACCTTAAGTTGGTGCGTAAAGAGTCTAAACAAGTGCTCAGCGCGAAAGATATTGCTAGCCAAATCAAAACCCTTGAAGCGAAAATGCATGCTTATGCTAGCGATCTTGAGTTTGAAAAAGCGGCGTCTGTGCGTGATGAAATTCACGAATTACAACAACAGTTAATTAACTAAAGATGATGACAAACGATTTTTCTGCCATTTTAAATGCCTTAGCAGAGGCTCCACTTGCTGCTAATGAATTATGTCGTGTATTCCATGGCCGTGGTCACTCAGTCGCTGAGCTGAGCCACATAAACTTAGACTTTTATCCGCCAGCACTTTTTTTAGTTTCATATGAAGAAATAGATGAACAAGTGCTAGCGCAATTAACTGATACCCTGTGGCAATGGGCGCAACAGAATGCGCCAGAGCTTGTAAGTGCATTGGTTTACCAACAACGTAGCGGCATTAACACTCGTAATGCCCTAATGTTTGGTGAATTACCCCAAGAGCACCATGTCAGTGAAAATGGTATTAAGTTTAAAGTCGATTTATTGAGTCGCCAAAATACTGGGATTTTCCCTGATATGCGCCGTGGCCGAGAGTTTGTTCAAGCCAATAGTAAAAATGCAAAAGTGCTCAACCTATTTTCATACACGTGTGGCTTCTCTGTTGCAGCAATGCAAGGCGGTGCTGACCAAGTTATTAATATGGATATGAATAAAGGGGTGCTGCGAACTGGTAAACAAAACCATCAGTTAAATGGTTTTGCTCAAGGGGTTAGTTATTTTCCGCACGATATTTTAAAATCATTCGGTAAACTAAAAAAATCAGCGCCGTATGAATTAATCATTGTTGATCCACCGAGCTTTCAAAAGGGCAGCTTTATATTGACCAAGGATTATCAAAAAATCTTGCGTCGTTTACCTGAGCTGTTAAATGAAAACACCCAATTATTACTGTGTGCCAATAGCCCTGAGCTTTCAGAGCAGGCGTTTAAAGAACTCATTAGCGATCATACACAAGGAGCAATTAGTTTTGTTGAGCGATTAGCTCCTACCGATGGTTTTATTGAAGTAGACAGTGATCGCAGCTTAAAAGCGTTAGTTTATAAAACAGCAAACTAATGGCACTGAGTAAACGACTATCAGCCATCATTGATGTGGTAGATTCAGGTTATGACGAAATCTGGGATTGTTGCTGTGATCACGGTTTGTTAGGCATTGAGCTGCTACAGAAAGATAAAGCACCGCTTATACATTTTGTTGATATTGTGCCTGAGTTAATGCAGGCACTAGGTGATAAACTCGAACGTTTTGCTAAAAGAGAGCAACGCGGCCGTTGGCAGGTACATTGCCAAGATGTAGCAATGATTTCACCAGATCCTAAAAAACGCCATCTTGTTATTATTGCTGGAGTGGGTGGTGAGTTGTTAGTGCAGTTCTTAGCGAAGATTGTAAGCCAACAGCCAAATACGCACATCGACTTTATTGTTTGCCCTGTACATCACAGTTATCAAGTTCGTAGCTATTTACAAACACTGCCATTGGGGCTCGTCTCTGAGCAGTTAGTGTGTGAAAACAAACGATTTTATGAAGTTATAGCCATGAGTGCGTCATCCTCGCAACAGATCACTCGAGTAGGGCACTCAATGTGGCAGCTAACAAGTAAAGAGCACCAAACGTATTTAAAGCAGTTATGTGCTCATTACCAACGTATGTTAAATCAAGACGCCGATTATTATCAGCCTGTGCTTGAACAATACAGGGCATTATTGTCTTAATTAGAGTTAACTTAATTAAAGTTTATTAATCTCTTGTTTTACGCTGTAGCTAGAGTCAGTAACAATGGCTTCGAGAGTTTGTACTCGCTCTCTTAGCTCTTGCAGCTCTTTTGTTACTTCGGCTACATGTTCGTTGGCTTCTTTTGAATTTTTTAAAGTTCGTGATTTAAACTCAAGGTGTTTTTTATACATATCATAAATTACCCCAGAGCCAACTGATATCAGCACGATTAACACCACCATGGTAGTACCTGACATACACTTCTCCTTCCTTTTTAGTACCCAATACCAATTCACTATAATACTTAATCATTTTGAGGGATTAAACCTGTCGCTAACTGCGTTAAAAATTTCTCATTTAGAACAACTAAATAACGAAATTTTTGCCTTGTTATCAACGAGGTTTTATTGCCTCAAAATAGACTACTTAATTAAGCGAATTGGTATAATAGAGTATAGATTGTATTTAAAAATGCAATTTGCATTCTGTTACAAGGTGTTTCGTTTTAGAAACGGCTTGATGCGAATAAAGCCTGTAACGAGCATGGTACCTGCGATAACACAGAGTGCGCCAACCAAGGTATTGGGACCAATTTGCTCATCTAAAATTAAATTTCCCCACACTATGCCAAAAAGTGGAATCAAAAAAGTAACAGTCAACGCAGAGGTTGGGCCAATGTCATCAATCAAGCGAAAGAACAAGATATATGCCACTGCAGTACACAGCACTCCGAGTGCCACCACACCAAGCATAACCTCGTTACTTGGCATTTCTCTGGCAGGAATAACAAAAATAAGCGGCAGCACCATGATACTCGCCGCCCACATACTGCCATGGGCATTATCAAAAGCAGATAACTTAGGTGCATGTTTAGTGTAATGGGATGCGATGGCGTAGCTGAGTGAAGCACACAATGCCGCAACAATTGCTGTGATAGCTTGGCTGTCGATAGTGAGGCTATTTTGCCCCACTAAAATGGCTACGCCCGTTAAGCCTAATAGCAAGCCAAGCAACATACTTTTAGTGGGTTTTGTTTTACTCCAAATAATACCGACTATGGCACCCCAAATTGGCGTTGTTGAGTTTAATATGGATAAGGTAGATGCATTAATTGTTTGTGCTGCATAGGCAAACAATAAAAAAGGAATGGCGGAATTAAGCGCGCCAATAATGAAAAAATGCTTTTTGTGGGTCGCGAACGCAAGTTTCTTGCGTAAGTACAGCGCAAAAATAAACAGTGTTATTGCTGCAAAGCCGACTCTTAACTCAATTAATACTGCAGGGCCTAAGCTATTCGCTGCCATGCGCATAAATAAGAAGGAAGCGCCCCAAATAGCAGCAAGGATGAATAAGCGTAATAAACTTGGCAATGACATGGTTTTACATTCTTAAATTATAAAACCTGAGCATACCAAATTTATGCCCCAATACTCGCCATTTTCGGACTATTAATCAGTTGATTGTGGGAGTTTCTTTTCGAAATCAGACTTTACGATTTCTAAAGCTGCTAATACATCTTCGGCGGGAACGTCGTTTTGCTCTAAGAGCATAATGAGATCAACAGCAATTTTTATATAGTTAGGTGCGCTTTCTAACTCATTGCTCATTTTTGCAGTTCCTTTTTCTTAGCAACTTGGCTGATGGCCACATCGATAGCAGTTTGCACTTGTTGCTCCATTTTAATACGCTCTGTTTGTGGTAAGTAAAATTCCATATCGACATCGTAGCGGATGTAGCGGGCTGGCAGTTGATTTAATACGGTGCAGCATAAATCTGCCATAACATCATCACTATAGGTTGATTCTAAGTTGCGCTTAGTGATGTCTTCGACAACTAATTTTTCATAGTAGTTGTGAATGTCGTCATGCAATTTCATACAGAGTGAGCCTAATTAAAAAGTCTTTTTAAGTGTATACCAAGCTTTAAAATAAATCGACAGCAGCCCTAAAAAGCTGGCCATGTACATCAACCAAACGGCTTACATTTCGTTGATAGCCACCGCCCATAGCTGCAAACACTGGGATATCAGCTTCCTTTGCTTGGTTTAATACAAAATAGTCACGTTGATACACTCCCTCTAAACTCACTTGAAAGTGCCCTAACTCGTCATCTGTTGCGATGTCTGCGCCGGCGTTATACAAAATGATATCTGGCTGGTGGAGTCTAGTTGTTAGGGCTAAAGCTTGTTTGACTGTCTCCAGGTATTCTGCATCTGAAGTGCCATGCTCTAAAGCAAAATCGTAGTTTGATTGCTGCTTAATACGCGGGAAGTTTTGCTGACAATGAATTGAGCAGCTAATTATTTGAGGATGTAGTTCCGTAACTTCAGCTGTGCCGTCTCCTTGGTGAACGTCACAGTCAAAGATTAATACGGTGTCGGCTTGCTCAGTATCAATCAAGTGTGCAGCAGCTATCGCTAAGTCATTAAAAATACAAAAGCCACTACCATATCCCGTAAAAGCATGATGATAACCACCACTTAGGTTAAAAGCAGCACCCTGTTGTATGGCAAACTCAGCGCCTTGAATACTCGCCCCAACAGAGTAAAGTGTTCGTTCAACCAATTCAGTGGACCAAGGAAAGCCCATTTTTTTAATTGCTTTGCTATCAAGATTACCAGCTAAAAATGCGTCGACATAGTCGGGGTTATGGCACAGAGTAAGCTGCGCTTTAGTGGCTTGTTGTGGGGTAATGAAGTGCTGCTCATCAATAAAGTTGCTGACAAGCTTTTTTAACAAACGATATTTATCAATGGGAAAGCGGTGACGCTCAGGTAAAGCTAACGCTGAATAACTTGGATGGTAGTAAAACATTATCTCAGATGCTGTTTCTCGACCTGTTGAATTTTGTCTTCAGTGGCAGAAATTGCCTTACGACAACGGCCAAGTCTTGCGTGTAATGCGAGTATTTCTTTGTTAATTTCGGCTGCTTGCTGTGTATTTGCAGCTTCAAGTTTTAGTTTTCGCTCTTCGATCATCAATACTAACCGGCGTTCAAACTCATGGTTTTGTTTTAGTTCGTCATACAGTTCATGGGATGACTGCATGATTTTTTTAACTGCTTGCTTATAAACCTGTGGTTTAGCTTTTGGCTTAAAACTATACTTATTTTCTTTAGCCCAAACTGGGGTTGATTTGATCACATTAAATACCGCTTCTACCTGAAGGGTAATGCGCTCAAGCGCATATTGGTAGGCATGGCGATGCTCAGCAGGCGGCAGGCTGTTTAGTTCATCTTCGATTTCGCTTACGTAGTCAGCCAGCTTCATACTTTTTGTGCTAAACACGGCTTTATCAAACAAACTTGGTTGGGCTTGCATATAGCGGTTTTTAGCAAATAAATTACCCTTATCAAATTGTGTGGCTAATTGTTTGAGCCTTTCAATTTGTGAACGTAGTTTATCAAAAGCAGTCGATTGCATTTATAAATAAGCCTCATAGATCAACTTTAACGCTAACACTATAACCACAGTGTTAAACACTGGGCGGATCATTTTACCACCAAACTTAATTGCTGAATGTGCTCCTAACCATGCTCCAAGCATCAAGAAAAAGCCCATTGTAATACCAAGTAAAAAGTTCACATGGCCAAGCGCCACGAATGTGATTAAAGAAATAAAGTTTGAAACAAAGTTCATTGAGCGGGCAAGGCCACAGTTAAGCAATAAGCTCATTTTATATAATAGGCTATTTGATGCGGTCCAAAAGGTACCAGTTCCTGGGCCTGCTAAACCATCAAAAAAACCAAGTCCAAGACCTTGCAGCCATTGTTTAACTTTAGTTTTACCATCAAGCTCTGGTAGCTCGTTATGCTCAGTTGTACTTAAGCTGCCAAATAAGCTGTAACAAGCAACTAAAATAATCACCACTGGTAGTAATTTATTTAAAAATTCAATACTTAAGTAATCAACCACTAAAGTACCTATGAGTGCACCAATGGCTGTTGCTAAAATGGACGCAGCCCAAAACCGTGGGTTGAACAACTTTTTACGAAAATAAGTCACGCTGGCCGTCAATGAGCCAAAACTCGCTGCAAGTTTATTTGTGCCTAAGGTGAGGTGGGGCGGTAAGCCTGCAGTTAATAGCGCTGGCACAGTTAACATCCCGCCACCGCCTGCAATTGCATCAATAAAGCCCGCTGCCAGTGCGACTGCGCATAATAGTGCCCAGGTTGCTGGGTCTAAAGCTAATTCAAACATTAATAATCAATTTGTCTTTTAAAAGGTGGCAAGGTATCGAGCATGGCTTTGCCATATCGCTTGGTCACTAAACGGCGATCAAGGATAGTAATGCGACCCTGATCATTTTCTTTGCGCAGCAGTCTACCACAGCTTTGTACTAATTTCTTTGCCGCATCAGGTACGGTTATCGAAAGAAACGGATTGCCACCTTTACTTTGCACAAACTCAGCCTGAGCTTCTTCTATTGGTGAGGTGGGTACCGCAAATGGAATTTTTGTAATTACCAGGTTTTCTAGGTACTTACCCGGTAAATCAAGACCCTCAGATAAACTTTGAGTGCCAAATAAATAGCTAGCACGGCCTAAATCTATATTAGCTTTATGCTTTTTAAGCAGAGCTTCACGAGACATTTCACCTTGCACTAAGACCTCAATTCCTTTGCTACGCAGCGCTTTAACAACATGATCCATCTGCCAGTAAGAGGCAAACAACACTAAATTTGCTTTTTTATCATCAAGGAACTTAGGTAATTGCTCAGCCAAGTGGTCGCTAAACGCTTTATCGGTCGGCTCAATATGGCTGGCAGGGATATGTAGCGTCGCTTGTTTTGGGTAATCAAACGGAGAAGGGACTTTTATGTATTTTACGCCTTCTTCTTTGGCAAGACCGCATTCATAGGCAAAGTGATCAAATGAACCCAATGCAGTTAAGGTGGCTGAACAAAGTACGGCACCCGCGCATTGATTCCATAATTTATCTTTTAGGTAATAGCCAACTTCAATAGGGCAATCACTGAGTAAATGGTCGTGATGGTTCTTATATTCCAAGCGTTTTATCCATCGCGCATGGGGAATACCTTCGCCTTTTGTGGCGTAGCTAAACCACAGCTTGTTCAATAACTCTAGGCGATTAATGTACTGACCACTTTCAGCCAAGATTGGATCGGCCACATAAGGTTTTATATCGCCATCACTTACGTCTTGCACTAGGGTATCGTGCATCTTGTTGAGTGCTCTTAGGGCATCAAGGGTGGCATCGCTAATATCTTTTGCTTTGGTATGTAAAGATGCTGGGATTTCACCGTGCTCAAAACGATAGGTGTCATCACTGTTATAGTTAAAGTCTGCGTTATCAAGAATATCACGCACCACTTTTAAGTTCTTACCAGCATCATTGATACTGTCACTGAGCTTAAAGTTTTGCCCAATCGCTTTTTGACCTACGAGCACATTAGCCATTTTACCAGCAAATTTAACCAGCTTGTCGAGCCAGTCTATAGTGCCTTTAATGGTTGCTGCAGCAGAAGAAAAATCGCGGGTGATGTGCGCTAAATGGTGCGCTTCATCGATTACATAAATCGTGTCGTCAGGTTCAGGTAAAATTTTACCGCCACCCAAATCAAGATCAGCCAGTAATAAAGAATGGTTGATCACTAGCACATCCATTTGCATAAGACGCTGACGTGCCATATGAAAAGGGCAGAGCTGATGAGCGCGCATTTGTCGTTGGCATGAATGCTTATCACAGGCAATTAAATTCCACACTTTATCAGGAATAGTATCAGCCCAGCTATCGCGGTCACCTTGCCATTGCTTTTTTGAATAAGCATCATAAAGTTGCTTTAAGCATTTGGTTTCCATATCAGATAGCGGCGATGACAGGGTCGGCATAAACTCCATTTGCGTTTGACTGTCGCCATTAACGGCGGCACTGAGTTTTTGTGCACAGATATAACGCTGTCGACCTTTCACTAAATCAAACTTGATGTCCAGGCCAGAGTGCTCTTTAAAAAAAGGCAGCTCCTTACTAATTAACTGCTCTTGTAGGGCAACGGTTGCCGTCGAAATCACTAATTTCTTTTTCTTGGCCATCGCTAAAGGCAATGCCCCTAAACAATACGCCAACGACTTGCCGGTCCCTGTGCCTGCCTCAATAACACAAATTCGTTGGCTCTTGTGATACTCGCCAGCCAGAGTTTTTGCTATCTCGGCAACTAAATAGTTTTGACTGCTTCGAGGGCGATAATCGGTGAGGTTATCAGCAACATGCTTATGAATTTGCCGAATTGTTTTTTTTAAAGAGTCAGAAAGCATGCCCAGAAAACCTAAAGTATGTATATAATTACAGTAATGAATTTTAGAGATTTAACCGGGCAACTACAAGCGACTTGTTTGATTATTATTTTATTAGCTTCAATAGCGGCTCTAAGTGAACTTTATAATTTGTCCATTGCGTTAAAGCATCTTTGTAAATCGGTTGTCTTACTTGCTCTGAGCTTGGTGTCATTATCGGACGCTGATGATTATAAAAGCTCATGCAGCTTTCATGCATTTCTAAACTACAATAATCAAGCAACTCAGAAACTGTATTGGAAAAATCATTAACAAGGTTTTGATAGTCAACGTTGAAGATTTCATCTGGATAAAGAGCGTGCCAGTGCGACATTAAATCTGCGTAATCATTTATATATTGTGCAAGCGATTTGAAATCGTAGCTATAGGCGTGGCCCTCAGAAAAAGAATGCTTGTATAAACTCCATGCTGTTGCGGCTTTATCTCTTGTTACTTCGAGAATTTTAGCGTTTGGAAATAGAGTTTTTATTAATGCGATATGATGAAAATTTGCGGGTTGTTTGTCGATAAAGACCTTATTTTTTCCGCGTAGTGGAGCAATAAAATTTAAATACCTTGCGGCATAATGAGTCTTATCTTGTTCTGAAAGTTTATCAAGGCCATAAGGTACATCTGAGAGTTTTTTACTCTCAAGCTCTCGCGCAATTGCGTTAATTTCTGTTAATTCATAACTTGCATCAACATCAGGGTGGCTTGCTAAAATTTGCTCAACTAAGGTAGAGCCACTGCGGGGTAAGCTGACGATAAAAATCAGCTGTAACGACTCATCAAATGCATTATGAGCCATTGGCTTTTGAGTTAAATGTTGCGTGCAACGAGAAGTGAAATTACTCGGCTTATAGGGAGTTAGTGACTTTTGAATACTGTTCGCTTTTTCTAACATCGCAAATGATAAGCTGAAGTTACCTTGTTGTTCATATGCCTTTGCGAGCGCAAAATAGAATTGAGCACTATTAAGGTTTGGCTTAGCAGCTTGCGTGAGCTGTTCTAGAAAGTCTACATCCTTACTGTCAAAAATGTATGTCTTTAAGTTTGCTAAATTCCAGTAAGCCTCACCAAGTCTTTTATCTATTTGCAGTGCTTGTTTGTAGTGATCAATTGCAAGCCCTGTATTTCCTTTTATTTTTTCAATGTTGCCAAGGCGAAGGTGGCATTGGGCTGCGTAATAGTTTGCATCAAGTAACTTGTTATAGATGGTTGTAGCTTCATCAAATTGCATTAATTTTACATGAGCGATCGCTAATAGGCTCTCAATGTATAATGTCGGTGAAGATATCGAAGAGTGGTAAAAAGAGATTAACTCATCAAATTGCTTGGTATTGAGTAGGGCTTTACAGTAGCTTTCTTTAACAGTTTGTTTTTGCGAGTTGTTCTCAAGGTTATGTTTTGATATTGCAAAGTAAGCTTTGCTATCACCCACTTTAAATGCGATCTCAGCCAGCGTTTCGAGTGCTCTATATTCATTTGGTACTAATTTTAATAATTGCTGAATGGTTTGCTGCGCTTGCAGAGGGTTTTGATTGGTTAATTGTTGTTTAGCCGTGTCTAATTGTTTATTAAACCAATGAATCATTTCATATTGTTTGAGTGCACTTTGCTGTTGTTCATGCTCTTGCAGTAGTTTGTGAATATTAGCAAGTAAAGCCCAGCCATCGTGATATTCTGGATTTTCATTGAGTACCTCTAACAACATAACTTTAGCTTTATGTGGTTCTGTAGCAACGAGTGTCTTTGCGTTATTAATCGCATCAATTGGGCTCATAATTGGCTCTTATAATTTTATGTAGTTAGGGTGTACTATACCCCTTCCGTAATAGATATTTGAAGTAAATGGTTACAGATACAGGTTTTATCCTTTCTAAAGAAGCGTTTGATAGCTCATCAGGGGTTAGTTTTGTGTTTTGGCTCTGGTGTGAAAACGGCCCTTTAAAAGTACAGGTTGAGCACCAAGAGGTGGTATTTTTCATTCCTGAAAACCAAGTAACTGCTGCAAAGCGACTATTACAAAATCAAAACATTCATGCTCGTTTTGCTGATGCCAAACTAAAAAACTTCCAAAATCAGTCGGTGATATGCTGTTATTTTAAATCGTTAAAAGATTACTACAGCGCCATTAAGGTTTTAAAAAGTTCACAACTAGTTACTTTTGAAGATGATGTTAGGCCAATTGACAGATTTTTGATGGAGCGTTTCATTAAAGGCTCAGTATGGGTAAAAGGTGAAATACAAATACGAAGCGGTTTTCGACTGTTAAAGAACGCTAAATTAAAACCAAACAATGAATTTAGACCTTTTTTCAAACATGTTTCTATTGATATTGAGTGTAATGGCGAAGGCGTACTATTTTCTATTGGCTTAGTCGGAAAAGGCATTGATAAAGTCTTAATGATAGGGCGCCCAGAGCCAACGGCTCATCTAGATTATCAAATCAATTGGTGTGAAGATGAAATAGATCTTCTTACTCAGTTTGAAAATGAAATTCAGCGAATTGATCCTGATGTACTGATTGGTTGGAATGTTATTGAATTTGACTTCAGTGTGCTTCACGCAAGAGCTGAGGCGTTAGGTATATCTCTAAAGCTTGGTCGCAACAAAGAAATAATGCGCGTGCGCTCGGGAAACATTACTCGCATAACAATGCCTGGTCGCGTAGTTATTGATGGTATTGATACCTTAAAAAATGCCACTTATCACTACGACAGTTTCAGTCTTGCCAATGTAGCGAGTATCGAACTTGGTGAAGAGAAGCTGATCAGCACAGATAATCGTCTTGAAGAAATTATTCGCCAGTTTAATGAAGACAAACTGTCTCTTGCTAATTACAACAGGCAAGACTGTATTTTAGTTCTGCGGATTTTTGAGAAATTAAAATTACTCGATTTTGCAGTTGTAAGAAGCCAACTCACCGGACTTGAATTAGAACGAATGGGCGGCTCAGTTGCGGCTTTCACTAACCTTTATCTGCCGCTACTGCATAGAAGTGGCTATGTAGCCCCTAATTTAGGCGATCATGGGTTAAGTTTTGACAGCCCAGGTGGTTATGTTATGTCATCGCAGCCGGGCCTATATAAGAATATCTTGGTGCTTGATTACAAAAGCCTCTATCCATCAATAATGCGTACATTTTGTATAGACCCTCTGGGACTAATTGAAGGGTTAAAAAAGCCAGATGACGCAATCGAAGGCTTTAACCAAGCACAGTTTTCACGTACTGAGCACCATCTACCTGAGCTTATTCGTGAACTTGCAGCAACAAGGCAAATGGCCAAAGATAAAAACCAACCTATGCTCTCGCAGGCAATTAAAATCATCATGAATAGCTTATATGGTGTACTTGGCTCTAAAGGTTGTCGCTTTTATGACCCGAGATTGTCGAGTTCAATTACTTTGCGTGGCCATGAGATAATGCAAACAACTAAGCAATGGATAGAGGAGTGGGGCTACAACGTCATTTATGGTGATACAGATTCGACCTTTGTTAAGCTTGATGATGATCTAAATTCACTAAACTGTAATGAAATCGGTACGAAACTGGCGGAGAAAATTAACAAACGCTGGCAGCAGGTTTTGCAGAAAGACTATAAAATAGACAGCTTTTTAGAAATTGAGTACGAAACTCACTATAGCCCATTTTTTATGCCCACTATTAGAGGCAAAACAATGGGTTCAAAAAAGCGTTATGTAGGAAAAGTCGAAAAAAATGGTGCTTCAAAATTAGTTTTTAAAGGTATGGAAACCGTAAGGAGTGATTGGACAGAACTTGCTCATGAGTTTCAAACAGAATTATTTGAGATATTATTTGCTGAAAATTATAGCCAAGAATTAATTTTTCAAGCCTTTGATAGGTATGTTAAAAAACTATATGCAGGTGAGTTTGACGCTAAGTTAATCTATCGCAAACGCCTGGGTCAGCATTTAACTGATTACCAAAAAAACATCCCTCCCCACGTTAAAGCAGCGAAACAGTACTTAGCTGACAATCCTCATCTTGGATTTCAGCGTGGACAAATAATTAAATATGTTTACACCGCTAACGGCGCTGAGTACTACACAGGTCACCATAATTACGATTATGGCATTTATGTTAACAAACAATTGTTGCCAATAGCTGAAATGATTGTTGTTGATTTAGGTACTAAAGTTTCGTCACTAAGTGACCGTCAGATACAGCTTTTTTAGAAAAATTAACATTTTTTTGACTCTTTGTTGCGATGAATGATCGGTAAGCTCAGTTTAAACGCTTATTTGTGTGTTTTTTGTCCACAAAACAAGAAAAAGTAAACTTTTTGCTGCTTCATTAAAAAATTGTAAATAAAGGGCTGGATATTTTGTTTTATTTGTTTATTATTTGTTTGTCGCAGTCCTGATGCGATACAAATAATAAACAAGCTTATGCTAAATATAGCCACAATATAGTGGTCCAGGGAGAATCAAATGTTAAATAATAAAGTTTCAAAAGCAGTTCGCTTAGCGCTTGCTTTTGGTACAGCTTCAACAGCTGCGTTTTCTGTAAACTCTTATGCTGCTGAAGAAGAAGCAGTAGAAAAAGTTGAACGTATTGAAGTTACAGGTTCACGTATCAAACGTACTGATATCGAAACTGCAAGCCCAGTACAAGTTACAACAGCTGAAGAAATCGAAGTAGCTGGTTTCACTCGTGTTGAAGACATGATGAACAGCTTGCCTCAACTAGAAGCTTCAAGCACTGCATTCCAATCAAATGGTGCTTCTGGTACTGCTACTCTTGATTTACGTGGTATGGGTTCACAGCGTACTCTAGTACTTATCAACGGTCGTCGTATGCAAGCTGGTGGTATCTACAGCCAGTCTGCTGATATTAACCAAATTCCAGCTGCACTTATCAAACGCGTTGACGTTATGACAGGTGGTGGTTCATCAACTTACGGTGCTGACGCGGTAGCGGGTGTTGTAAACTTCGTGATGGACGATCAGTTCGAAGGTTTCGAAGTAAACCTTGGTTCAACAGCTTATCAACACGATAACGACAACGAGTACATCCAAGGTTTAATGGATGACCGTGATTTTGATTACCCTGATGGAAGCTCAGGCTTTGACGGTTCATCGTTTGATTTCTCTGCTACTTTAGGTGGTTCATTCGATAGCGGTAAAGGTCATGCTGTAGGTTATTTCACTTACAACAAACAAAACGAATTACGCCAAGGCGCACGTGATTACTCTTCATGTGCTCTTAATGCTGCAGGTACAGCGTGTGGTGGTTCTGGTAACGCGGTAGTTCCTAACTTCTATATCTCAGGTGTAACTGACACAGGCGCATTTGATTGGGATGATTACGATTACTGGACACTTGGTTCTGATAGCAGCTTCATTCCTTCAAGCGGTAACGTTTATAACTACGCACCAGTAAACCACTTTATGCGTCCGGATGAGCGCCACACAATGGGCTTATTCGCTAACTATGAAGTAAACGATAACTTCCACCCATTCATTGAAGCTATGTTCATGCGTGACCGTACTTCTGCACAAATCGCAGAATCGGGAACGTTCTTTAATGAAAACTACGTAATCGATTACGATAGCCCTCTTCTTACAGATGCACAGCGTCAAAACCTAACTGACCGTTTCGGTTTAACTTCTGGTGACCAATTTGCTACTTACATTGGTAAGCGTAACGTTGAAGGTGGCCCACGTGTTAACCAACTTGAGCACAGCTCATTCCGCTTAGTACTAGGTAGTAAAGGTGAAATCAGTGACCTTTGGTCATATGAAGCGTTCATGCAATATGGTTCAACTTCTTCATCTTCTGCATACGAAAATGACTTCTTCGGTCCACGTATCAGTACTGCGCTTTCTGCAAATGGTGAAGACTGTGCCGCAACTGATGGCTGTATCCCTTACGAAGTATTCACATACCAAGGTGTTTCTGCTGAATCAGCTGGCGCATTAACTGGTACTGCGATTCTTAACGGTGTTACTGAACAGTTCATCGTAAGTGGCTTCGTAACAGGTGAATTTGAATTTGGTCTTCCTTCTTCAGATTACCCACTTGCTGCAGTATTCGGTGCTGAGTACCGTGAAGAAACATTTGGCCGTACAGCGGATGAAGTTTACGCACAAGGTCTATTACTTGGTCAAGGTGGTCCTACTAAGAGCCTTAACGGTGAGTACGATGTAACTGAATTCTTCGGTGAGTTAAGTATTCCTATCGTTGAAGGTATCACTGGTGTTGAAAGTCTATTAATTGACTTAGGTTATCGTTGGTCTGATTACAGTACTTCAGGTTCAGAGCCTACTTATAAAGTAGCAATGAACTGGGACGTAACTGAGAACTGGAAAATCCGTTCAAGTTACAACCGTGCTGTACGTTCTGCAAACAACGGTGAGCTATTCGCTCAACAAAGCCAAGGTTTATGGGCAGGTGTAGATCCATGTGCGACTGCAACTCCAGAACTTAGCCAAGCAGCTTGTGCTAACACAGGTATTACAGCGTCTCAATACGGTAACGTAGGTAAGAGCCCTGCAGATCAGTATAACGGTTTCTTCGGTGGTAACCCTGATCTAAGCCCTGAAATCGCAGATACAATCACTCTAGGTGTTGTTGGTAACCCATTTGAGAGCTTTAACTTCTCAATCGATTACTGGGATATCGACCTTGAAGATGCAATCGGTGCAATTGACCCAGAGTTAATCGTTCGTCAGTGTGGTCTAACAGGCGATGCTCAATTCTGTGATAAGATTGAACGTACTCCTGGTAGCGGCAGCTTATGGATTGGTTCTGGTCAAGTTGTAGCAACAAACACTAACTTAGGTAACATTCATTTTGAAGGTGTTGATTTAAGTGCTAACTATGACATGGAAATCGGCGGTGGTACACTTTCTACAAGCCTAATCGGTACTTACATGATGACTAAAGAATATGAAGATATTCCAGGTGTAAGTGAACCGTATGACTGTGTTGATACACTAGACAATGGCTGTTTCCCACAACCAGAATGGCGTCATGTTCTAACTGCAAGCTACGACACAGGTAGCTGGTGGAAAGCTACTGCTAAATGGCGTTACTTCAGTGCAGTTAATGACTACACAGGTTCTGACACTTTAGTTCAAGACGGCATTGGTTCACAAAGCTACCTTGACCTTAAAGGTTCATTCACTATCAATGATTACACTCGCGTACTTGTTGGTGTGAACAACGTATTAGATAAAGAGCCACCACTAGTAGGCGGTACATTATCTACAAATGGTAACGCAGTTGCTGGTTACTACGACACTCTAGGTCGTTACTTCCACGCAAGCGTTTCATTAAAATTCTAATTTGAATTAATTAATGTATGATAAAGCGAGCTTCGGCTCGCTTTTTTTATGGGGAAGCTTTTATATGGGGAAACAATGACATCAGAACAACACGCGTTTACCCAAGCTGTTGCTTTACTTCAGCAAGGTAAAGTTAGCCAGGGGATAGAATTATTAAAACCGTTAACACATAACAATGAGTTTGCTGAAAAAGCGTTACAGATCCTTTTCAAAGTAGCTATGCGGCAACAAGATACTGAAACAGCCATTGCCTATTGCCAAAAACTGGTATCGATAGCTCCAAAAAAGTTTGATTATGTACTGACCTTAGTACAATTAAGTATAAGTTGTGGTGAGTTCAAAATTGCAAAAAGCGCGCTATTACCTTTATATGAGACAAATCCGCAGCAAGCTGATATTTGCTTTCAGCTAGGAAAAATAGAAGGAAAGCTTGATAACTACGATTCAGCGATGCGCTTCTTTGAACAAGCTCTAACATTATCTGAGCAGTTTAAAGCACCCGCTTTAATAGAAATTGCTTTTATGCATAATGAGCAATTACATCAACCCGATGATGCCGTACGTTACTTACAACAAGCGATTAGTCATGATGCAAATAATCTTCAAGCTCACTTTTCATTGGCAAATATTTACGAACAGCTTGGTGATAAAGAGAAAGCGAAAAAAGGCTTTCAACAGGTTTTAAAAATAGATGCATTTAATGCGATGGCTCAAGCAAGATTGGCCGATATTGAAACCTTCACTGAGCGCGATGCAATTGACTATGAACAAGCAAGCTTAGCCATTTTAAAGCGAGAGTCAGATGACATAGCATGTGCTGATATTTATTATGCACTTGGTAAAGTATTTAATGATTGTAAAAACTATCAGAAAGCTTGGCATTATTATGTAAAAGCTAATCATTACAATAAAAAGTATTTACCAGCCTATGATCGGCAATCTGCTGAGAAGATTACTGACTACACCTTAGCTCGTAATATTGCTCTGCAAGAAGCGAATAGTTCAATAACACCCATTATAATTTGTGGTATGTTTCGTTCTGGCTCAACACTAATTGAACAAATCATCAGCTCTAACGAGCAAATATCGGCAGGTGGTGAAATTGCCTATTTACATTCATCGTTATTCAATTTGATTGGCGATGAAAAGACACTTGTTAATAAGGCTAAAGAGCCTGAATTTATTGATGGTTATAAAGAACAATTAACTTTAAGAGCTGAAGGTGCGCTTTATGTAACAGATAAACGCCCTGAAAATTACCTTTACTTAGACATTATCAAGCAGCTCTATCCAAAAGCTAAGATTATATGGACAGAGCGAGATATTAAAGACAATAGCTTGTCAGCTTTTTTCCAGCATTTGGGTCCGAGCTTAAACTATGCTGTATCCCTAGGTGATACTCTACATCACTATGAGCAGCAGCAACGTATTAAGTCACATTGGCAGTCGTGTTTCAGTAATGATATTTTTACTCTGAATTACGATCAGCTCGTTTGCTCACCCGAGCAGATTTTAGAACAACTGTTTCGCTTTCTAGGGCTTGAATATACTGATGAAGCCCAGCGATTTCACAATAAATCTGGCACTGTAAGTACAGCGAGTGTATGGCAGGTTAGAAAGCCACTTTATAAGTCATCCTCAGGACGATTTGCAAATTACCTTGAACACATACAGGCCGATGAAAAATCCTACCAAGATGCCAAAGCGCTGTTAAATAAGTAATTGGTAATAAAAAAGACCATCATTTAGATGGTCTTTTTTATTATTTTAAGGGCATGATATCACACGGAATAGTTAGCCGAGGGCTAGTACTTTTTAGTTGGTATGTACCATGCCAAATATAGCTTGGAAATATAATAATTTGACCTTCCTCAGGGCATATTTCACGAGCTATAGACTCACGCTCACCTAAGTTAAGACTGGTTTCTCCTAGCTTAAGCCAGCCATTTTTAGTTTCATCATCTTTACTCATCTCATTAGGAATAGAAATATAGCTCGGCGCTGATAACCAACCTTGAGGGTGGATATGATTAGCATGAAAACCGCCTTCTTCTAGTTTCACCGACCAACTACCTCTGGCAACAAAGCGTTTATGATTACGCGCTAATAGAGGGTGGTTAGCATCCTCTGGTAGCTGCATCAGGTATTGATTAATGCATTCATTCATAGATGACTTAAATAAATCAATAAGTTGGTTTGAACGGTGTAACAAGTGACCTTGTGTTTGGCTGCCACTGCGCACACTTTGATCTAATGGTTGTAGTTTATTTGTGTGAAGGCTGATCATTAGCTCCTGCAACTGCTCATTAAAATCAGCAAAGGTCTTAAAGCCAGGCGGAGCAGGTAGCTCCATCACTTTAACGAATTTATCTAGGTCAGTTAACCAGTGATATTTATCATTATTTGATAGTCGCCAAGCAATACTTAAATATGCCCAAAGCTCTTGGTTGTGAGGATTAAATTTTACTGCGGTTTCTAAATGAGAGATCGCTGAGCTGTAATCGCCTTGTTGTATGTAAAAGTTTGCTAAATCAATACAGTAACGAGCATTTTGTGGGGCTGCTTTAACGAGTTGCTGAAGGAGTGAAAATGCTTTTTCTTCGTCACCTGTTCTATCTAGAATTATACTGTGTGCATGATGTAAATCTAAATTTTGTGGATGGTTTCGTGTTGCATCACTGCTTACTAATAATGCTTCTTCCAGCTTATCTAGTTGCAGTAGTTGGCCAATTTGAGAGTGGATCAGAACAGGGTTTGCATCATAATTTTTGAAAGTTTGAGCATATGAACTCATTAATTGGCTCTGCGAGTGCTCCCAGTAGAGCTTGTTAAGGCTTTCATGCGCTGGTACATAGTTAGGAGCAAGTTCTAAGCATGCCTTAAGGTGAGCTTGTGCTTGTTCATATTGCTGTAAATCATAGTATGTACAACCAACTATGTAGTGCAACTCGGCACTTGGTTGCTGTTTTAAAAGCATTTGCAAAAGCGCTAAGGCCTCGGCAAATTGACCTAAATTTCGATAATTACAAGCATGTTTATAAACGAAATGAAATTGCCCCTTTAATTGAGCTGGCAATTTTGTTTGAAAATACTCTTCGATACGTTGTAAGTCACCAAAGCGCTCGAAAAGTTCTAAAGTGAGCCAATGGTAACGAACGAATGTGTTCTGCGAGGGCGATGTTTTGCTCAATAAATGTTCGGCTTTTAATAATTCATCTTGATAAATTAGGCTTTCAATGTAATTAAGTCGTGGCTTTTCGAGTGATAAAGAAGCTGTGTTGTATTCACAAAACTGAATACACTCTGCATACTTTTTTTGTTTACAAAGTAGATTTGTGTAGTTGTCTAAAAGGCCAACATGATTGCTAAATTGGCTAAGGCCTTGTAGATAACACTGCTCTGCTTCAATAGTTTTGTTTACAGCTGATAAACATAAGCTATTTAATGTATACCAATCAGCGGTTTTATTTGTATGTAAAGAAAGGAGTTGTAATGCCTGCACATATTGTTGTTGATTGAATGCGTGCAAAGCTCTTTGCAATGAATTATTCACTCGTACACCCTGTTTTTGCTTTATGTTAACAGGGCGTACAGTAAAGTAAAATATTACTCTTGATTTACATCAAGGTCTTTGATTTCTACAGTACCTTTAATGCGTTCTCTTTGTTTATAAAGCTTGCGAATTTTCTTCCAAACTTGTGGTGGGTATCGACCAAATTGAGCTAGCCGCTTCGTTAAGGGATCGGTGATATAGCTTCCGTCAGCTGCACGATATCCATATGTCATTCCTCCTATCCCCTCTAGCGCGGCCCTGTTAATAGCAGAAGAGGCGCCATAGGCTCTATGCGTGCGATATAAATCCACGATATGCCAATCATCTATTGTAAGCTTAAACCCTTTAGAAGACTCTACAGCATCTTTTAAAGAGCCATTAGTATAGTGTTCAATATGAGACTTTAAATCTTGCTCAAAGTCGTCAAACAAGGCTTCTGTTTGCTGGTAATAGACGGATAGGTAAAGTCTATTTTTCCCTTTAATTTGCATACCTCGGTTAGAATTAACAAATTCCTCACCATTGTCTGCTAGTTGGTAATACACTTTGCTTCCTACATAGGCCTCTGGGCGAAGATTTGGGCTGCCTATATTTCCTTGGTGAAATCCATACATAACAATCGGTTTATTTTTACCAAACTTTTTAAAGACAATGTTGTGTTGTATGTCATTTAAAGACAGGCTATGTCCCATAACAGTGATAAACTCCTCATCAAGTAATGAATTATCACCAAATAATAAATCTTCAGTACTAAAGATAGGGTAGTGCTCAATGAGTTTCTCTAATAATGCTGTGGTATATAAATTTAGCCAATAAGCCAGTTGCTCAGATAAAACGAGCTCATTAAGTGGGATTTGTTCAGGAACTTGTTCAAGGCTCAGACGTATTTTTTTAAAACCAGTTTTCAGGTTTGCCTTTACAACTTCTTCATAATAAAAACGATTTGCTTCTAAAGCTGTATCGTTATTTTTATGTGCTCGGGTGCGTGTACCAATGCCTGATTGGCCTTTTCGAAAACCTCGGTCTGAGCGGCCTAAGTCAATAACTGTGATTTTAAGTAACTGATCTAAATCACCATAAGATATTGTTAAATCACTATCTAAGCCGAAATCGGCAAATTCTTCAGGTAAAGTGTCTAGTTTTGCTGACGAGTGTGCAGTAAAGAAAATTGCGGTTATTAATAAGAGTGGTTTAAGCATAGCGAACTCCCTGTTCATAAAAAAGCCACCCGTCACATTCTTTTGACGAGTGGCCCTCTTATTTTAATTGTTTGAATCAAGATCTTTAATCTCAACAGAGCCACTGTTGTCTTGGCGCTTTAAGTTAAGTTTTTTGATTTTCTCTAACATTTCAGGAGAAAAACGACCAAAATCCATGGTGCGCATCATAATTGAATCTGTAATATGACTCACATTAACCGCCCCAATACCCGCGCCACTACCTTCAGGGCCCATTGGTACAGCTGAGTTGCTTACTACAGCATTAAGCATTGCTGCAGGGTTAGTTGATGCCGATCCGCCATAGTCACGGTCGGTACCATACAAATCAGTAATACTCCAATCTTCGATATCAACTTTGAAGCGTTTGGCGTATTTAACATCGCTTTTCATTTGACCTTCAGCGTAGTCTTCTAAGTGCTCACGTAAGTCACTTTCGAAATCTGAAAATAAAGACTCGGCTTGCTCATAATATTTAGATACATAAAGGCGATTTTTACGCTTAATTTGCATGCCTCTATTTGAGTTTACAAATTCCTCGCCATTTTCAACAAGTTGATGGTAAACCTTGCTACCTTTATATGCTTCATCTCGAAGGTTTGGGCTGCCAATGTTACCTTGATAAAAGCCATACATAACTATCGGCTTTTTTTTACCAAATTTTTCAAAAACAATTTTATGTTGAATATCATTGAGTGAAAGTTTGTAACCGGCAACGGTTAAAAACTCATCTTCTAAAATCGAATCATCACCAAATAGAAGGTCTTCTGTGTCGCGAATAGGGTAGTGTTCAATTAATTTTTCGACCATGGCTGTATTATATAGGTTAAGCCAGTAAGCTAACTGCTCGTCTAGGCTTAAATCATTCAGCGACACTTCGCTAGGTACCTTCTCCAAGCTAACTCTAATCTTGTGAAAGCCATCCTTTATCTCAGACTTAGTAACACCTTCGAAGAAAAAACGATTGGCTTCAAGCGCAGTATCGTTGTTTCTGTGCGATTTCATGCGGGTGCCAATGGAGGATTGAGATTTGCGAGAGCTTCGGTCTGACATCCCCATGTCGATAACAGTCATTTCAAGTAAGTTATCAAGGTCCTCATACGAAATTTTAATATCTCGATTAAGGCTAAAGTCTGAAAATTCTTCTGGTAGTTCATTTATTTTTGCATACGAAGAAAGTGAGCAAAACGTAAATGCAATTAGTAATAATTGTTTAAACATGATTTTTCCTTGTTGTTTTAACAATCTTACTATCAGTGATTGTTACAGTTTTTTCAAGTTTATATGTACCGAATTCGTTCTAGTTTTACTTGTTTATCTTCAGAAAATATAAGGGGTTAAATGTTTTTCTACACTTTTCGTTAGTTATTGCTAGTTAATAGAATGTTCATTCTATTAACTTTTGCATCATTTTGTCCTTTTTCTACATGTATCAATCATTTTGACCATGTTTATTGTGGTTTCATCTTAATTGTAAGGTCTTAAAATTTTATTTTTTTATTTTTAAAGATAAAAAATGCCATTTATCAGCACTGGATTTTGTTGTGTAAATTGCAATTATTGGCGGGTTTTGCTTTAGTACCCATATTAATACTAAAAAATTAAATTCTTTTTGATCTTTGTAACCTGTTGTAAATGTTGCTGTGTCTATTGTATTTAAAGGGGTTTGAAGGTGTTAATTATGTTTTATTATTTTGGTTAGTGTTTTATTTATTGTTAAAAATTGAACTTTTGAGTTAGCGAAGTGTTGACCTTTAAGAGTGGCGAGTATTATTATCAAAGCTCAAAATTACTGCCTAATATGCATTTTTTTTGAATAACTATAAATATTCCATGAATAACATGGTCCAGGGAGAATCAAATGTTAAATAATAAAGTTTCAAAAGCTGTTCGCTTAGCGATCGCTTTTGGCGCAGCTTCTACAGCTGCATTTTCTGCAAGCACATTTGCTGCAGATGAAGAAAACGCAGAAAAAGTTGAGCGTATCCAAGTTACTGGTTCACGTATCAAGCAGGTAGATCTTGAGAACAGCTCTCCAGTTACCGTTTTATCAGCGGCAGAAATCAGCCTTTCAGGTGAGCCTACAGTTGCTGACGTTTTAAATAACCTTGCTTCTAACTCTTTCGGTTCTTGGAAAGGTGTATCTGGTTACGGTGCTGGTGGTGCAGCTTCTTCTAACATTAACTTACGTGGCCTTGGCTCTGACGCGACACTTGTATTATTAGATGGTCGTCGTATGCCTGGTACAAGTTCATCTTCTGGTTCATCGGCTGATACATCAATCATCCCAATGGCTGTTGTTGAGCGTGTTGAAATTCTTCGCGATGGCGCATCAGCTGTTTATGGTTCATCTGCAGTTGCTGGTGTAATCAATATCATCACTAAAAAAGACTTTGATGGCGTTAGCGTAAAATACGATTACGAAGTACCTAAAGTTGAAGGTGGCGAAAGCAAAACTTTCTCAATTACTTCAGGTTACACATCTGAAAAAGGTAACATCATCTTCACGTATGAAAACTCACGTGACAATGCAATCTTCGACAAAGAAATTTGGGCGATGGACGATCCAACTTACGGTGCGTACAGCGGTTATAGCCATGTTCCAAACTACCGAATCGGTGGTGCGGGTAGCTATATCTCTAACCCTGAGCTTTGTGACCAAACAGCTGACGTCGTAAATTCTATGGATGAGAACGGCGTTGGTGGTTGTTTATACAATTACGGTAACGTTACAAAATTCTACCCAGACGTAGAAAACAACTCATTCTTAACTAACTTTAACTATGAATTGACTGACAACATTCGCTTTGTTGGTCGTGCAATGGCAAGTTTCAACGAAACAAACTCTCGTTACGCAGGTACGCCAGTATCTACCGGTGCAGTTTGGATGGATGCTGACAACCAATATAACCCAGAAGATGAAGATATCCGTCTTTACATGCGTTCTGTGCCAATTGGTAACCGTGATACAAAAACAGAAGTTGTAACTACAGACATCGTATTAGGTCTTGAAGGCTTCACTGATATTGGTAATGGTTTTGATTGGGAAATCAACTATCAAAACAGCATCTCTAAAACAAATGTTTTTGGTAGCAACCTAGTTAATGACGTAATGTTACAAAGCGCAATTGACTCTGGTGAATATGATATTCTTAACACTACTGGCATGAGCTACGAAGAGTGGAATACTCAACTTACAGACTTATACCAATATGCAGCGCATACAGGTACTTATGAAGGTCGTTACGAAAGCCAACAAATTGATGGTTTAGTATCTACTACATTCGTTGATAACGGTGATTTCGTTATTGCTGGTGTTGTTGGTGCAGAATTTGAAGAAATTGATTTCACTCAAGTATCTGATCCTGAGTCTGCAAATGGTTTCATCTCAGGCGGTTCAGGCGGCGATGACGTATATGCAACTCGTGACCGTACTGCTGCATACATGGAAATTCAAGCAAGCTTACCTTACGAAATTGATGTAACTGTTGCTGGTCGTTATGAGAAATACGAACAGTCAGGTATGACTAACCTTGGTGAAAAGAGCACTACATTTGATAAGGTTGTTCCAAAAGTAGGTGTTACTTGGCGCCCAACTGACACATTATTAATCCGTGGTTCTTGGGGTGAGTCTTTCCGTGCTCCTAACATGGGCGAAATGTTCCAGTCTTATGCATTAAGCTTCCCAACTGTTCGTGATACAGCATGGTGTGATGCTAACCCTGGTCAATCATTAGAAGGTTATTGTTCTGACGCTGGTGAGCAAGTAGCGACATGGTTCGGTGGTAATGCAAACCTTACTGAAGAAACGGGTGACTCTACGACGCTTGGTTTCGTATGGGATATCGTTGATGGCTTAGCAGTAGAATTAACTTACTACGATATCAGCTACGAAAACCGTATCGATGACGTAAGCACAACTGAACTTCTACGTATTGAACAAGAAGAAGGTGGTTTAGGTTCTACACCAGATGCTATCGACCGTGCTAATGGTACTGGCCAAATTGATTACATCTACACAGGTTATATCAATAAAGCATCACTACAAACGTCTGGTTTCGATTTCTCAACTCGCTACAAGCATGAAACTAGCTTCGGTGACTTTGGCGTAATGCTAAACGTTTCAAAAGTTATGGAATTTGAAGAGAAAGCTGACAAAGATGCAGAACCGTTTGATTATGCTGGTCTTCAAGATTACCCAGATTGGAAAGCTGATTTAGGTGTTAGCTATTCTTATGAAGATTACAGTGCTTCTTGGACTATGTTCTACGTAGGCGCTCAAGAGTCAGGTAACGAAGAGTGGGGTGTTGATTACCTTGCTGACGTTCCTTCATACTTCAAGCATAATGCTCAGTTCACATACACTGCACCAACAAATACTAAAATTTCTGTAGGTGTTAACAACGTATTTGATAAGAAAGCACCTTCTTGGTATGACGGCTTCCGTGATTACCGTGATTCAAGCTGGTCATTATACGATCAAACAGGTCGTTCAATGTACCTTCGTTTAGAACAAAAATTCTAAGCTAAAATAATTAGTATAAGCTCTTAAAACCCTGCTGTAGCAGGGTTTTTTTATGTAAAGTACTAAGTTATAAATAACCCAAACATTTATCGTCATAATTAAAGGGAATATTAAAATGAAAATAATATGGTTTTTACTTTTGAGTAGTTTGCTCAGTTTATCTATGAGTGTCGGCTCCAAAACGCAAGACATCCCAATTGAGGACTTCTTTAAAACACCTAAATTTTCTAATTTGCAACTTTCTCCAAATGGTAAGTATCTTGCGGTTTTATCGCCAATTAACGAGCGTAGAAATATTGTTGTAATGGAAGTTGATGGCTTTAAAAATGCGAGGCCAATAACAAAGTTTGATGAGCAAGATATCAATAGTTTCTCTTGGGCGAATAATGATGACATTATTTTTACACTAGACAGTAATGGTAATGAAGCATTCAGTATTTATACAATTGATGCCCATAAGAAACGTGCGAAGGTCGTGCAGTTAGTCGGATCAAAAGTTGGCGCATCAGGTATCCGCTCTGCATCAGTTGTGCATTTATTACCAGATGATCCGAAGCATATTCTGGTGCAATATAACGGCCGAAACATTGTTGCTCCAGATTTATATAAACTGCCAATCGACAGCCGTTGGGATCGTAAACACGAACGTAATTACAAGATGGACTTACTTGCAAAGAACCCTGGTAACGTTCAGGGGTGGATGCTTGATCATGATGGTGAGGTACGTGGCGCTTTAACGATTGAAGGTTTAAAAGGTACTTTACTATATAAAGGAAAAGGCGAAGAAAAATTCAGAGTATTACGAGAGTACAATGCCGAAGAAGCAAATATTGAACCATTGGCATTTGATTTCGATAATAAAAGGTTGTTCGTCGCTTCTGATTTAGGTCGTGATACCAAAGCTGTTTTTTATTTCGATCCAGAAACGAATAAGTTAGGCGAACAAATTTTTGCCCATGATAACGTTGATGTTACATCGCTTAGCTTTTCGAGAAAGCGTAAAAAGCTTACTTCAATTAGTTTTTATGACAAATACCCTGAAGAAGTATACTTCGATGAACAGACTGCAAAAATGATGACCTCATTAAAGCAGACATTTCCCGATAAAGTTGTGACAATTACCAGTCGCTCTGATGATGAAGTGCTCAATATTGTCTATGCAGCGAGTGACACTGATCCCGGCCAATATTATTTATTCAATAAAAATGACAATAGCTTAAAAGCATTATTAAGCCCAATGTCATGGATAGATCCTAAAGCGATGTCGCCGATGCAGCCTATCGAATTCAAAAGTAGAGATGGTTTAACATTAAATGGTTATATCACAATTCCTAAAAACTCGTCGGGTAAACAGCTACCTCTTATCGTAAATCCACATGGTGGTCCCTTTGGAATTCGAGATTATTGGGGATTCAATCCTGAAGCCCAGTTTTTTGCAAGTAGAGGCTATGCCACAGTCCAAGTTAACTTTAGGGGGTCTGGCGGTTATGGTCGCAAATTCCAGCAAGCGGGCTATGGTGGTAAATGGGGCGCTGAAATGCAAAATGATATTACAGATACCGTTAAATATTTGGTTTCAGAAGGTATCGCAGATGCGAATAAGGTCTGTATTTATGGCGCGAGTTACGGTGGCTATGCCACAGTAGCAGGCCTTGCGTTTACACCTGAACTTTATAAATGCGGAATAGATTACGTTGGCGTAACAGATGTGTCTTTATTATTTGATACATTACCAAAGCATTGGGAGTCACAACGTGAAGTGCTTGAAATGCAGATTGGTGATCCATCTGATGAAGCCCTAATGAAACGAATGTCACCGTTGCAACATGTTGATAAAATTAAAGCGCCACTAATGATAGTGCAAGGTGCGAAAGACCCGCGCGTAGTTAAGCAACACGCAACTGATTTACGTGATGCACTGGCAAAAAAAGGAGTAATTTTGTCAGATGATGAATGGATAATGAAAGAAAATGAAGGTCATGGCTTTCAGAAGCAAGAAAATAAAGTTGAGCTTTACACAAAAATGGAAAATTTTTTGGCTAGATATTTGAAATAATAAATTATCAAAAAAATATAAAAAACCCAGAAATTAAGGCTCGAACCTTGTTCTGGGTTTTTTTATTGTTTCGAATATATAAACTAATGTGAAATATATGTAATCAAATTTTTCTTTAATCTTATATACACTTGAAACTTAAAATTTACATTGAAAAACAATGGTTAAAAAACTGTTGACCAAAAGTTGTCCCTAATATTAGTATTTAATTCCCTTATGGGGTACTAGTACCTTTTTAAGGGGTAAAATAAATTAATAAAGTCATAACATGGATATGACCAGGGAGAATCAAATGTTAAATAATCAAGTTTCAAAAGCAGTTCGCTTAGCGATTGCTTTTGGTGCAGCGTCAACTGCTGCATTTTCAGCTTCGTCTTTTGCTGCTGAAGAAGAAGGTGTAGAAAAAGTTGAGCGAATCGAAGTTACAGGTTCACGTATTAAACGAACTGACATTGAGGGTGCAAACCCTGTTGTTGTAATCGACCGTGCATCTTTAGATAATTCAGGTCAATTAAGTGTTGCAGACGTATTAAACCGTTCAACATTTAACTCATTTGGTTCGATTCAACCATCATCAGGTAGTACTGCGCAAAGTCAGGCAACAGTAAACTTACGTGGTTTAGGTTCTTCAAGAACACTTGTTTTAATTAACGGTAAGAAAATGCCAGGTTCACCTGTTATGGGTGGTGGTGCAGCTGACTTAAATACCATTCCTTTTGCTGCTGTAGAGCGCATTGAAGTTATGGGTGATGGCGCATCTGCGGTATATGGTTCTGATGCGATCGCCGGTGTAGTTAACATTATTTTAAGAAAAGATTTTGAAGGTGTTCAAGTTCAGGGTCGTATGGGTACTCCGAGCCGTGATGGCGGTGGTGATGAGTCATCATTCTCAATTATCACAGGTCTTAAATCAGAAAACTCTAACCTAGTATTCAGCTATGAGCATGATGAGCGTGATATTATTTTTGCTCGTGATCGTTGGTTCTCACGTGCAACAGACGATGGTTCAGGTACATTCGCTGGTACAACAGGTCAAAGCTGGTATGGCCGTAACATTCTAGATATGCAAACATTTGAGTTTAACCCAATGATCACTGGTCAAGACTGTTCGCAGTACGGTGATTCATTTGCTTATCATAATGATGCACCAGATTTCCCTGCTGACGACGGCTGTCACTATGATTATACTGCTGTTGCTGCTGACGCTGCTTCAACAAAGCGTGACTCAGTATTTGTTAACTTTGATTATGACATCAATGATGATTTAATCTTTAACTTCCGCTCATTACATTCGCGTAATGAAAGCTTTGGTCGTTTCGCACCTGCAGCAGGCTGGTTTACATTCCCTATTGCGCTTGCTGAAGACACAGAAAAAGGCTTAATGGCTGTTAATGAAGGCGACCGTGGTTATTACCGCTTTAATAACGTAGGTACTTCACGTGACACTTGGCAAGTTAGCAACATGGCTGATTGGAGTGCATCTCTAAATGGTATGGGTGAAGTGTTTGATTGGCATGTAGATGCACACTACAACCGTTATGAAATGAACGAGTGGGGTCAAGGCTATGTTCATCGCCCAAGCGTAGAAAATGCGATCATTGATGGTTGGGATCCACGTGACCCAGATCAATCTGCGTATGCTACTCAATTAGCTAATATCGCCGCAAATAGTAACCGTCGTTCTGGTAGTACATTACGTGAAGTAACTGCAGGCGTAAGCTTTAATGAGTTAGCTACTTTACCTGCAGGTGAACTAGGCCTATATGTTGGTGCTAGCTACCGTGAAACTGATTACTTTGACCAAGCGGAAGCTCAAAACGAAGCGAAAAACATCATTGGTACTGCTGGTGGTTCAGCGGCAGGTGACCGTACAGAATCAGCTGTTTTTGCTGAAATGTTAATCCCTGTAGTAGACACATTAGAGTTAAACTTAGCTGCTCGATATGATGATTACAGCGATGTAGGTTCATCATTTGTTCCTAAAGTTTCACTTAAATACCAGCCATTTGATGAGTTAGTTTTACGTGCTGCTTGGGGTGAAGGTTTCCGTGCTCCAACGCTGGAAGATCTATATAAAGCACCACAAGAGTCAGCTTCATCAGCTAAAGATGTTGTGGTATGTACATCAGCAGGTACATCACGTTCTGATTGTCGTACACAACAACATACAACTTACTTCATCGGTACTGATTCATTAAAACCTGAAGAATCAGAAAGTGTAAGTTTCGGTATGGTTTATAACATCACTGATAATATCGATATGTCAGTTGATTACTATGATATCGAAATCACTAACCAAGTTAGCTCGTTATCTACACAAGACGTATTTGACCTTGAGTTAGCTGGTCTTCTAGGTGACCCTGAAGATCCAAATGATAACGCTGCTGGTTATGACCAAGTATCTGTAGACCGTGGTGGTAATCCAACGGGTCGTTCGTTACTTGTTACTGCACCAATGGCTAACATTCCTGGTTTCTCTACAGATGGCTTAGATTTCAAACTTAACGCAGTATTTGACTTAGGTGGCGCAGGTCTACTTCGCTCTAAGTTTGCTTGGTCAGAAGTACTTAGCTATGAAGAGCCAGATATCATCGGTTACCCTAACGTTGATAAAATTGGCCGTGCTGGTTTACCAGAAAGAAGAATCAGCTGGGGCTTAACATGGGATATCGAAGCTCACATGTTAAACGTAAACTGGAACCACATTGCCTCAACAGCTGAAGAAACTGAAGATGCAAATGATGAAGGTACTAAGTTCAAAGCAGTTGGTGAGTTATCTTCGTATAACATTATCGATATTAACTATACTTACGCAACGCCTTGGAACCTTGATCTAACACTAGGTGTTAATAACTTAGCTGATAAAGATCCAGTATTGAACTCTGAATTAGACTACGACGACACTCTTTATAGTCAAGTTGGTCGTCTGTACTATGCAGGTTTCAAATTTAAGTTCTAAACGAACGATTTAAATACTTGTATATTAAAACCCTGCACTTGCAGGGTTTTTTATTTTATAAAAAAATTCACTACAGGTTTTACAATTATAAAATAATTAATTTTTAAGGCTTAATTATTTACTTAAGCTCTTGTGTAAGATTTATGTGCAGTTGTTTAAATCAATTTATGCTCTTATACTTAAAAAACCTTAATAAAAGCGATGTTTAAGTTGAGTTATTTCCATAAAATCATAGTGTTGTTTTTGACGCTGTGTCTTTCATTCGATGTCTTAGCCACACAACTCAAAGCGGGTATCGTTAACTATAATTTTTTTCCTTACCATACCCGTGATGCTGATGGGCAGTTTTCGGGTGTTATTGTTGGTTATAGTAATGAAATCGCTCGCTTGGCTGAAGCCGATCTTGAATACCGTGTTTACGACAGTTTAGATGAGTTGTTAGATGCGCTTAAAGTTGGTGAGATCGATTTTGCTGTAGGCCTAAATAAAACCGCACAACGCAAAAAGCATTATTTATTTTCAACACCCTTCATGGAAGCGCCAAGAGGTATTGTCGCAAATCAGTCTATTGCAAATGATGCTTTGAAAAACTTAGCGAGCTTACGTTGGATGTGCATAACGGGTAGTTCACATTGTGAATATTTAGTTGAAAATGGCGCGCTATTTATTAATCGTTTTATAAAACCCGAAGACGCCTTTAAAAAAGTAGCAGATGGCTCGTTTGATGCCTTTATGGGTGATTACTCAGTATTATCTCATCAACTAAAAAATCGCTCTCAAGAAAACCTGAAAGTTGTGAGCCCAGTTTGGTTATCGAGCGAAACCTTGCATGTAATGTTTAATAAAAATAAAACAGCATTACGCAATCAGGTTAACTCGGTATTAGCCGCTATTTCACCAACCACGAGACAATTATGGGAAAGTTCTGCTAGTGAAGAATATTTAGCCGCTAAAGCGTATAGTCAATTTAAGCGTGACTTTAACCGTATTGATAAAAAAGAAGAAAATAATTACTTACTGACATTCTCTTTTGTCGATGGTTTATATCCAATTCATGCGACAAGTAATTTAGGGGAAGCTAATGGCTATTTAAACGATACTCTTGAGCTTTTAGCGCAGCGCAGTGACTTTCAGTTTAAGTATATACCTGCGGCTAATTCGAAAGAGTTGGAACGACTATTTTTAGCCAATAAAATTGATTTAATTCCGACCATGAACCCTACTAAAATTGATGAGGGGGTGTTGATAGCACTGCCTGCTCACTACAGTTTAGAGATGGTGTTAATCTCTAAACGAGCAAGCCAAACTAAACGAATTGGTTATTTAGAAGCGTTTGCTGACCCTAAGCAAAAGCTTGTAACGAATGAACTCGTTGAAACGGTATCATTTGACTCAATTAAAACGCTATTTTATGCACTGAGAAATGACAACATTGATGCTGTGATATTGCCGCAAAGTATTGCGGCATACCAGTTAAACCAATTCTATATTGGTGAGTTTTATATTAATCCAAAATACCGTTATACCCAGCCTATTTATTTTTTAGTGAATAAGCACTTTTCAGAGTTTGCGACTTTGCTAGACAGCTTATTTAAAACACTGACCAGCAACGATTTTAGCTATGTTGTGAACCGTCATGGCATTTTTAGTATTGAACGTGGCTACGACCGTAAAACAGTGAATACCACGGCAATTCTTATTTTAATTTTAATCGCTGTGTCGGTGATTTATTTTATTAGCTGGCGGTTAACTATTAATCGCGAAATTGCAAAGCGTAAAGAAGCTGAAGAAGTGGCATTGATTAAGCTTAACTTTACCCAAAAACTCATTGATGACTTACCCACTATGGTGGTGATTCAAGATCAGCATCAAAAACGCGTTATGTGGAATCGTGCCTACAAAGAAAATTTTGCTCACTTATGGGATGAAAATAACCAATATCTGCGCGGCGACATTAAAGTTGTAAAAAAACTAATTTCACAAAATGAACAAAGTTTAAATTCAGGCAAAGTCATTAATCAGCATATTAATTACACTAACAAATCTGGCAAAGAACTGGAGTTGCTTTACACTAAAAAGCCGTATGTGGGGTTAGATGGTGAACTAGCAGGTATCATGACAGTGCTTACTGATGTTACTGAGCACCGCCATTTACAACGTGAGAATCAGTCAGTTCAACAGCTTCTACAAACCATCACAGATACCATACCCGGCGGCGTATTCCAGTATGAGTATTATGACAATGGTGAGGGGTGTTATACCTATATAAGTAAGGGCGCGCAGAGCTTATTAGGTGTCACTTCACGAATGATTAACCAGCGCGGTATGACGGGATGTATCTCGCCATTTATTGTTGATGAAGACCGCGTGCAAATCGCCAAGAGTTTTAAAGCAGCGACAAAATTTAACAAACTGATTGATATTGAGTTTCGGATAAATAATCTCGGCCAGCAAATTTGGTGTCGTTATATTGCTAATGCTGAAATTAATAAACGAGACGATAAGCAAGGTGTGCGTTGGAACGGGATCTTGCTGGACATCAGCTTACTTAAACGTCAACAAGCAGACTTAAGTAAAGCTACTCAGCTTGCACATCAAGCTGATCTAGCAAAAAGCCGCTTTATTGCCACTATGAGTCATGAATTAAGAACGCCAATGTCTGGGGTAAATGGCTTTATAGAGTTGTTAAAATCATCACCGCTTGATGAAGAGCAGCATTACCTAGTTGAGCACATTGACAGCTCTGTAACCAAGCTTCGCACATTAGTGGATGATATTTTATATTTTGCTAACACCACGACAGGCAATATTGAAGTTGAATTACGTGAGGTCGACCTAGAAGCACATTTATGTCGTGTTTTGCGTGCCCATGAATACCTAGCTAAGCAAAAAGGGCTTGAGTTTAACGTGATATGGCGCACAGCTGCTTATACCTTAGCTTCTGTTGACATAAGCCACTTGATGCAGGTTCTCTCTAATGTTTTAAATAACGCTGTGAAGTTTACTGAAAATGGTTCAATAAGCTGCGATGTGTTATTTGAGAAGCAGTCTTTAAAAATTGAAATATCAGATACAGGTAAAGGTATGACGGCTGAGCAGTTGGCGCATACATTTACCCCTTTTGAGCAAGCTGACAACTCAATTCAACGTCGCCATGGAGGTACAGGCTTAGGCTTGAGCTTGGCAAAGCAACTTGTTGAAGCAATGCAAGGTGAAATATCCATTTCAAGTACCTTTGGTAAAGGTACCAATGTTTACATTGCTGTGCCACTTAAAAGCGTCAGCAAACAAAAACTGCAGGCTGTATCAGTGAATTGGGCTGTGTGTTCTCAAGACCATCAGTTATTAAATAATCTAGCTAATATGGGTGTAAAGCATCATCAATTAGGTTGGCCAATAGATATAGAGGCATTTACACAGGAAGATAATATTCTTATTGATGAAAGCTATATTAAAACGTTGTGGGGCGCTAACTGGCTGCAATCAATCAGTACTGCAACCAACAACTACATTTTAGTCGCAAGTGCAAAAAAAGAGCATAGGCCGGCTAATTGTAGCTGTCATATTTTACCTATAGAGCCATTATATCCAGATACTCTAAGAGAGCTTTTAGATAATGTACATACCAGCAATGATGAGGGGGTGGCTGCGCAAAATGCTCAGTTACATGGGCAAATATTAATTGCTGAAGATAATAAAACAAATCAATTATTACTCGAAAAACAATGCCAGAAGCTCGGTATCAAAGCAGTGATGGTTGATGATGGTATTGCTGCACTCAGAGCACTTGAAACAGGACAGTTTGATTTATTACTAACCGATTGTCATATGCCTGACTTAGATGGGTTTAAATTAACGGAGCAATTACGTAATCAAGAAAAATTTAAACATTTGCCAATTATTGGCTTTACCGCTGATGATTCAAAAGAATGTTTTAACAAAGCATTAAAGTCAGGAATGAATAGTGTTTTATTTAAGCCTTATAAACTTAATGAATTATATAATCGTCTAGCTGAGTTTATAGATTTAAGCTCTAATGATTTGCCTAATAGCAGTGAAGGCGTTGATATCAGTTTACAAGGTATAAAAGATAAGCAGCATTGGTTAACTGTTTTTGGTAATGAGAGTGATGCAAAAATGCTTGCCGACGTATTTATTAACAGTTTGCAAAGTGATTTAAATACTCTACAAGAGCACTTGGAAGCTCAAAATTTAGAAAAGGTTTCTGCTGCAATACATAAACTTAAAGGCGCTATTGTTATGCTGCAATACCCACCTTTATCTGAGCTAATAGTGACAACAGAAAATACCTTTAATCAACAGCAAGATACATTAATAGTGGAACAATTAATTACTGAGTTAAGGGATGTAATAGATAAAATAAAGCTATGGCTATAATAAAAAGATAGGATAAAAAATAAACATGGAATAGATTATTTCATTAAATCCACATATACTAGCTACTGTTGAACATTTAACTTAACTTTTAATACTTAAGAGAGCTCTCAATGAAAGAAATCCGATCTTTTGTGAAATCTGCGTCATTATCTGAATTAGAAAAAGCAAAACAGCTAATTGACACAGCAATCGAGAAATATACTCAACAGCAAGAAGCTAAAAAAGAAGTACTCGATCTACTAAAAGAAAAAGGACTTACATTAGAAGATTTACAAGATGTTGCTTCAACAGATAAGCGTACTAAGGTAAAACCAAAGTACCGCATCGAATTTAATGGCGAAATTGTTGAATGGACAGGCCGTGGCAAACGTCCTAAAGCATTCCAAGGTGTCGATTTAACAAAACACCTCGCTTAATTTTTGCTTTAAAGAATATCAAGGGAAGCGTATGCTTCCCTTTTTTATGTCGATTATAGTCCGATAACATGAAGTACGTACTCAGACCCTACCAACAAGAGGCCGTAGCACGCACGGTTGCTCACTTTCGACAAACAGATGACGCCGCACTGATTGTTTTACCAACAGGGGCTGGAAAAAGCCTTGTTATTGCTGAACTTGCGCGCATTGCTAAACAAAAGATTATGGTGCTCGCGCATGTTAAAGAGTTAGTAGAGCAAAACGCCGAGAAATATATTAGCTTTGGTTTTAAGGCGAGTATTTTTTCTGCGGGGTTAAAGCAAAAGTCTTTAACAGAGCAAGTCACCTTTGCGAGTGTGCAATCACTGGCACGCAATACAGAAAAGCTCACTGATGCTTACTCTTTGTTGATCATTGATGAATGCCACCGTGTAAGCGGTGATGAACAAAGCCAGTACGGGCTGGTGATAGCGAGTCTAAAAAAACAAAATCCCAATCTTAAAGTACTTGGCTTAACCGCAACACCATTTCGTATGGGGATGGGTTGGGTTTACCATCATCACTATCATGGTTTTGTTAGAGGTGATAAAAATGCACCGTTTAAAAAGTGTATTTTTGAGTTACCACTGCGCTATATGATCAAGAACGGCTATTTAACGCCGCCCCATGAAGTCGATGCAGCCATTAGCCATTATGACTTTTCATCATTACCGAGTGATTCATTTGGTCGGTATAGTATTGAGAATATGAATGCGTTATTGAAAGATAATACACGCGCAACAAAAGCGATTATCAAGCAAGTTATAGAATACAGTGAACAGCGTCATGGCGTGATGATCTTCGCAGCAACCGTAATGCATGCCAAAGAAATTACCAGTTACTTACCTGAGGATAGTACGGCACTTATCACGGGTGATACTGATAATAACGAGCGTGACCAAATTATTAATCAATTTAAAGAAAAAAAAATTAAGTATTTAGTAAATGTATCTGTACTCACGACGGGTTTTGATGCGCCTCATGTCGATTATATTGCTATTCTACGTCCCACCGAGTCGGTCAGTTTATACCAACAGATTGTTGGTCGAGGCCTTCGTTTAAGCGAAGGAAAAAAAGACTGCTTAGTGATTGATTATGCAGGTAACGGCTTTGATTTGTTCTACCCTGAGGTCGGCAGTAAAAAAGCGCAAAGTGATAATGAGCCTGTTCAAGTGCTGTGTCCAGGCTGTGGATTTGCGAATATTTTTTGGGGTAAAACAGACAGCGAAGGCAAAGTGGTTGAGCATTTTGGTAGGCGCTGCCAAGGCTTGCTGGACGATGGTGAAGAACAAGTACAGTGCGATTATCGTTTTCGGTTTAAAGAATGTGAGCAGTGTGGTGAACAAAATGATATTGCTGCAAGGCAGTGTCAGTCCTGTGGTGCCATGATGGCAGACCCTGATGATAAACTACGAGAAGCACTAAATTTAAAAGATGCCTTGGTATTAAGGTGTAGTGGTTTGTCAGCTCAGGTGCTCGCAAAAGGGTTACTTAAAATTAGCTATTATGATGAAGATGGGGCCAGTTGTGATGAGGTATTTAACTTAGCAAATGACACCGGACGATTTATTTTTAATAAGCAGTTTGGTAAGCGAGCAGCACCAGGTTTTACCCCAATGGATTGGCAAAGCGCGGAGCAGGTTGTCAATTTACAACAGCAACTACTTGCCCCCGATTTTGTGATTGCGCGTAAAAATAAAAAATACGGTTGGAAAGTAGCTGAAAAGCTATTTGATTATCAGGGCAATTTTCGTAAGGCGAATCAATTAAATTGATCCCCTTACGAGATTGTGGGAATGGCTTATTCTTCTTCGGCCATCAACCCCCAACCATCACCATAACCATTATGGCTATTAGCAATGCTTTCTAAGTATTGTTCAGTTTGGCTAAGTAAGGTGTGATCTGGCACCATCTTCACACGAGTAATTACTTCCCACACCCCTGTATCTGGGCATTTGGCTAACTCTGTTGAAGGGGCAAGTTCATCACTTGTAATGGTTTCAGCAAATTTTTCTGCTTCAGGCTTTTGTTCAAAAAGAATATAGAAATCGATAGTTTGCATACTGGTTAAATCGACACCAGCGTCAGCAATTTCAGCTAATAATTGACCGTTTTCGTCATCAGGGAAGTGCATTTAGTCGCTCATTCATTATAAATCTAGGTATTATCCGCTATTGTAGCGAAAATAATTGTTTAACGCGTACTAATTTTAACATTTCAATTATGTCAGTGGCTATTGCACTGTGCTAGTATCTTTTTGTACTCATTTTAGATTATGACTCTTCCAAAAAAGTAAGGATATTTTTTGTATACTCGGCATTTCTTTTTTGTCTTTGTGTTTATCTGCTTTTCATACAGCCAGCACGCAATTAGTGCCTCAACTGTTATTAAAGATTATAAAATTCAAGGGATCAGTGATGATCTCGAAAAAAACGTTGAGCTTTACATTAAGCAACTGGTCGATGAAAAAACTTCTAAGGCATTAAGGCGTCACGCTAAAAGCCAAGTTGAAATGAGTTTAAAGGCGCTTGGTTATTATAAGCCGATAATCAAAATTAGTTTCGATGATGCTCAGCAGCTTTTAATTGTTGATGTTCAACGTGGTCCTGCTACCCGTATTGCAGATATTAACGTGACTATCACGGGTGCCGGTAAAGATGACGCTGAATTTATGTCTGCCGTCAACAGCATCAAAATCAAACAAGGTGACTTTTTAAATCACGGTAAATATGAGGCCGCAAGAAAACGTATTGAAAGCCAACTATTAGACTTAGGCTATTTTGATGCAAAATGGCATGAGCATAAATTGGCAGTTTCGCTAAAAAATAATAGCGCAAAAGTCATTTTCAATGTCGATACTGGGCCCCGTTATCAGTTTGGTGACATCACAATTGGTAGTGAGACTCCAGCCGAAAAATACATTCGTTCGCTGGCTGAATTTAAACAAGGTCAGCCTTATAAAGCGACCGAGGTTTCTGATTACAACTTAGCACTGTCGAGTACCCCTTACTTTGCGAGTGTTCGTGTGTATGCAGATATTGCAAAACGTAAAAATAACCAAGTGCCTGTCAACGTTGATGTATTACACAAACCTGCCAATAGTTATGAAGTGGGTGGCGGTTATAGCACTGACCTTGGACCAAAAGTCCGTTTCAAATGGACCAAGCCTTGGATCACTGAAGATGGTCACTATTTAGAAAGTAACCTTAATGTATCTGAGCGCCAGCAAGATATTTCACTTGGCTATACGGTGCCAGTTGACGACCCTAATGATGATCTTTGGCGCTTTTCTGTGGGTTACAAGCTCGAAGATGAATTAACCAATGATTTATACAGCCGTATATTCACGGGGCAGCTTCAGCGGCAGTGGCTCACTGATGACGATTGGGTACGTACTGCTTTTTTAAGACGCGATTACGAGACCTATCGAATAGGGGGTGAAGAACAAAGCGCAAAAATGCTGATGCCTGGTATTAGTTATGCCAAAAAAGACACCGAGGGGGGCACAACGCCTTATGAAGGCTATCAATGGATGATGTCAGTAGAGTTTGGTTTAAAAGATATGATGTCTTCAACCAATATTTTGCGCTTACAACTGCAAAATGCCTGGTTAACTACTTTTGCAGAACGCCATATGCTGTTTTTAAGAGCCAATCTAGGTGCCATGTTGGTCGATAATATAAATGATGTGCCGTTATCACTGCGTTTTTATGCCGGTGGTGATCAGAGTGTACGTGGTTTTGCCTATGAATCTATCTCCCCTGAAGATGGGGAAGGGCGCCTAATTGGTGGTAAATATTTAATGAGTGGCACTGTTGAATATAACTATCAATTTGCTGAACATTGGCGCGCAGCCTTATTTGTCGATAGTGGTACTGCGACTAATGATTTTAGTGATCGCGTCGAAGTTGGTGCCGGTTTTGGTTTTCGCTATTTAACACCGGTTGGCCCTGTACGTATCGACCATGCTTGGGGTTTAACAAAAGAAAGCAAAAGTACCCGATTAAGTATTACCATAGGGCCTGAAATCTAATGAAGATGTTAAAAAAGATAACCAAGGTTCTATCAATCACGTTGGCAAGTCTGCTAGTTATTGTGTTTTGTTTGCTATTCACCGCGCCCGGTAATCACTTTATTGCATACACAGCGAATAAGTTAGTTGATGGTTTAAAAATCAACCTGCCATCTGGGCGTTTTTTATATAACGATGCGTTTGATGTTCACTTTGAAAATCAAGGCATCAAGCTTGAGGCAAAGCAGCTAAAAATTGATTTATTCTGGTGGCGTTGTGATGGTATCTGCCTAGATAATTTAAGTGCCCAGTCGATTGATCTAAGCATTAAAAGCCAAGCTGTATCAACTGAGCAGAGCACTGAAGCAGAGCCTGAAGCTGAGCAAGCTGGTCAAATCAACTTACCAATGAAAGTTGCTGTTAAGCGAGTTGCAATTAATCGCTTTAATCTCGCGCACCCGAGTGCCGATGTAACAGTCAACAAATTAAACTTAAATGGTCGCGGCGAAGCATCGGATATTACAGTGGATTCACTGACCATTGCTGATGTTGATGTGTTATTACATCAAGCAAAAGAGCAGCCTAAATCAACGCCATTAACAGAGCTTCCAGCATTACCAGCACTTGATATTACGCTCCCGATTAATGTTGAGCTGAAGCAATTTCAAATCAGTAAAGTTGCTGTTACCCCTTATGGCGCAGAAGAGGCTCAGCTTATTGAAAATATCGAGTTGATTGCGTCAGCCAAAGGAAGCGATATTAATCTTGAAAAGCTTGCTGCAGGTTATCAGCAATGGCAATTGCACTCTAACTTAATGGCAGAGCTTTCGGGTGAAAATTCAATTGAGGGAGCAGTGTCTGTAAAAAGCACTGAGCATCAAGCTAGGTTATCGGTTTCAGGCCCGCTTGAGGATTTAACGTTAGAATTAGTAACGCAAGGAGCGTACCCAGCAGAGTTAAAAGGGGCTGTGAACCTAAAACAAACAAATTACCCATTTGATTTAACAGGCCAGATAGCAAAGTGGCAAATTACGACAGATACACAACAGCTGCAATTATCAGACTTTGATTTAAAAGCCAAAGGCCATGCCGATGCTTATGCTGTCGGTTTGAGCCTAGTAACGCAGTTAGACGCATTACCTGCAATGACTGTGAGATCGCAATTAAAGGGTAGTTTAACAAACGCAAAACTTGAGCAGTTAAGCCTCAATGCTAATGACAGTAAAGCAGACATTAACGCATCAGTTGATTGGTCGAACGGGGTAAAAAGCGAGTTTAAAGGGGTTTTAAGCCACTTAAAAGCCCAATACTTAACGGATGCATTAAGCAGTGATTTATCTGGTGAATTTAATGGTTCATTTAATTTACAGGCAGGTGAGTGGCAGCTTGCCTTAGATAACACCCAATTAAATGGTTCAGTTAATGAAGTGCCAGTGACCTTGTTGTCGGATTTTGAACTTGATAGCAGCTTGCATGCGAGTTTTAACAAACTTGAAGTGAAAAGCGGTAAAAATGAAATTGCGTTATCCGGACAAGTGGATGACGTATGGCGTGTAGACGGTAAATTGCGTCTAGATGCAAGTGGTCAAGATATCTTGCCTATGCAAGGCAAGGGCTTTGCTGATTTGAGCTTTCGTGGTGAGCGTCTTGCGCCAACGGTTGATTTAAATCTAGTCCTTAATACATTGAGCTATCAAGATATTCAGGTTGATGGTTTAACATTAAAAGGGCAATTTGATTACGCAGCAGATTGGCAAACGGATGTGTCACTGGTGCTTGATTCTGCATCGATTAGCGAACACAAAATTAATCAAATTGAGTTAGACGCCAGTGGCGATAAAACAGATCATCATTTAACTTTTTTACTCGATGCAGATCAAGGCAAGGCATCATTTGATGTAGACGGTAAATTTAATAAAGAGACCTGGCAAGGTGCGCTAAGCCAAATTCTTGTTACCGATAATCAAGTACGCTTTGGCACTGATAAACCGGTTAATATTCAAGTAAATACCAAAACCTTTGACTTTAATGTAGGCGCGCATTGCTGGCAAAGTGATAACTCAAAACTATGCTTTGAGACCTTGCAGCAAACTGAGCAATTAGGCCAGTTAAATGCACAGCTTGCAGCACTATCTATTGCTGAATTTAAACACTTCTTACCTGATAACTTGAAAGTAACAGGCGATGCAAATGGGGAGTTTGTTGCTAATTGGAATAATGGTGCATTGAAAACGATTCGTGCCAATATCAAAACCAACCAGCTTGAAGCATCTTTAATTGATGACGCAAATGTTTATAAGTTACCGATAGAGGTTTTAGATATCTCGGCAATGAGCGATGCGCAAACGGGTAAACTTAATGCCACTATTGATTCATCTGTATTAGGTAAAGTGACGTCAGAGCTCAACATTGATGATATTCAAAATCAACAGACCTTAGCGGGCGACTTGGTTATTGAGAAAATTGAGTTAACAAACTTACGACCCTTTATTGCATCACTTGAGCAACTAACAGGCGACATAAAAGGCCGGTTAGCAATCGCAGGTACTTTAAAAGAGCCATTACTCAATGGAGATTTTGATGTCGAAAAAATCAATCTAGAAGGGGCAACCTTGCCGGTGTCGCTGCAAAACTCTTATGTGAACATTGCCTTTAATAACCAAAGTGCAAAGCTCACTGGCGAGCTCAAAGACACCGAAGGGGGCGCGCTTAATTTATCTGGCGGTGTTGATTGGCAGCAAGATTTACCGGACGTTGACGTGAGATTAAACGGTAAAGAGTTTTTTGTGCGTGCTCAGCAAGATGTCACCTTTAAAGTGTCTCCAGATTTAACTATGTCGTTAAAAAATAATGCGTTTAATCTTGATGGCCAAGTCGTCGTGCCATGGGGACGTATTGCGATTGAAGAGCTACCAGAAGGTGCTGTGCAAGTCAGCGATGATGAAGTCATTGTTGATATTGAGCAGCAACAGTCAGAAAAAGTGCCCTTTGATTATGCTATTAACTTAAAGGTGTTGGTTGAAAATGATGTGCGCGTTGACTCGTTTGGCTTACAGTCGAAAGTTGAAGGTGACATAAACATCAGCATGGACCAAGTTACGCCGATGATAGCAACGGGTGAGTTGAACCTAGTTCAAGGTACCTATCGTGCTTTTGGTCAAGACTTGCAAATTCGTACCGGTCAGGTGGGCTTTAGTGGCTCAATTGATAAACCGTACTTGAACATTAAAGCAATTCGTAATCCAGACAACACCTCGAATGGCGTGATTGCGGGTATTACGTTAACTGGTAATGTTGAACAGCCTTCATTAAAAGTATTCTCAGAGCCTGCGATGGACCAAGCCCAAGCATTGGCTTATTTATTAAATGGGCAACCTCTTGATGAAGGAGATAGTTCAACAGATGCGATGCTCACCCAATTATTGCTTGCCCAAGGTGTAAACCGTAGTGAAGGTGTAGTATCTAAAATCGGTGAAAGCTTTGGTTTGTCTGATGTCAGCTTAAGTTCAAGCGGCAGCGGGGATGACACCAAAGTTGAAATATCTGGCTACGTTACACCGGGTATTCAAGTGAAATACAGTGTTGGCATTTTTGATTCACTAAGTGAAGTGGCCGTTCGTTATCAATTGTTGTCGCAATTGTATATTGAGGTCACCAGCGGCCTTTATCAAAATGTTGATATTCTTTATAAATTTGATTGGGACTAATACCTCTACTTGTGATCAAACATCGCTTTTACTTGCTTATTAGGGCATAAGTTAATAGGCTGAATTGTCAATTACTTAAAAGATAATAACAATGAAATTAAGTCTATTAACTCTGTGCCTTGGCGTAGTTTTAGCTGCACCAATTGCTGCAAAAGAAACAAGTCAAAAACGTTCTGCTGGCGAAATTATTAAAACCGCAAATAGTAGTGAGTGGCGAAAAGTCAGTGCCGAAAACGTCATTAAATTAACCTTACCTACGGGGGCTGCTTATATCGAACTAAACGATAAACTAGCGCCTATTCACGCAAATAACATGCGACAGCTTGCCAAAGAAGGGTTTTATCAAGGCCTAAGTGTATATCGCTTTGTTGAAGGATTTGTTGCGCAGGGCGGGGATGCCAGCGAAAGTAAACCTGTTAAAAATGCCAAAAAAGGGTTACCTGCTGAGTTTTATCTACGCACCGAGGCTCCTTTAGCGATTACAGAGCTTAAAGGGCCTGATGGCTATGCCGCTAAAACGGGCTTTTTAAATGGCTTTGCTGTGGCACAAAACCAAAGCCAAACCGAAACATGGCAAGTACATTGCCCAGGAATTTTTGCTATGGCCCGCGGTAATGATATTAATTCCGGTGGTACCGAGTTTTATGTCACCATCGGCAATAGCCAGCGCTATTTAGACCGTAATATCACCGTGTTTGGTCGTGTTTTAGAAGGCATGGAGCATTTTAATCTATTGCAGCGTAAAGCCACTGAAGGTCAGCCATTTAACCCCATCACAGATATGCAAGTATTAGCAGATATTAAAGATACTGATAACAGTGAATTTCGGGTGATGAAAACAGACTCAAATGCCTTTAAAGACCTCATCGAAGCACGTAAAAATCGAGTAGAAGCATGGTTTGTTGAAAGCCCTGATTACATCGATGTTTGTGCAATGCCAATCCCAACCGAACGGATTAAATAAAGCCATGACCACCTGATAGATTATTTGATACAATATCAGTCTATTGGTTAAGAAATATAAGGGTATCGGGTGGTTAACCTAGGTCCGCTGTTCGGCGAATTAAAAACGTGTTTACGCAAAGATCAATTCATCTTCAAAAAACGCCTTCATGGCATTAAAAAAATCAACGATGAAACTAAGCAAGCGAGCATAGCGCAAAAAATAGCAGAAGATATTAGCCGTTCGCAGCAATTGCGCGAGCAACGTTTGGCTGCCTTGCCTAAAGTGACCTACCCAGAACAACTTCCTGTTAGTCAAAAGAAAGATGACATTAAACAGGCGATCGCCAATAACCAAGTAGTGATCATCGCCGGTGAAACAGGCTCAGGTAAAACGACGCAGATCCCAAAAATGTGTTTAGAGCTTGGCCGCGGTGTTGATGGATACATTGGTCACACCCAGCCTCGCCGACTCGCGGCTCGAAGTGTCGCGAATCGTATTGCAGAAGAAATGCAATGCGAGCTAGGCCAACAAGTGGGTTTTAAAATTCGCTTTAGTGACCAAGTTTCTGACAATAGTTACATTAAATTGATGACAGACGGTATTCTGCTGGCTGAAATTCAACAAGACAGATACCTAAATCAGTACGATACCATCATCATCGATGAAGCCCACGAACGTAGTCTGAATATCGATTTCATCTTAGGCTATTTAAAAAATTTACTGCCAAAACGTCCTGACTTAAAAGTTATTATTACCTCAGCAACAATTGACCCAGAGCGTTTTTCTAAACATTTTGATGATGCACCTATCATCGAAGTATCCGGTCGAACTTTCCCAGTAGAGGTTCGTTATAGACCAACCACTGAAATCAACAAAGATGAGATGGAAGCGGATGGTGACCAATTACAGGGTATTTTTGATGCCGTTGATGAGCTGTGCGATGAAGGCCCAGGCGATATTCTGATTTTTATGAACGGTGAACGAGAAATTCGCGATACCGCTGATGCGTTATCAAAGCGAAACCTTAAAGGCACCGATGTTTTACCGCTATATTCGCGTTTATCAAACGCTGAACAGAACCGAATTTTTGCGCCGCACAGCCGTCGTCATATTATTTTAGCCACCAATGTGGCTGAAACGTCACTAACGGTGCCGGGTATTCGCTATGTTATCGACCCAGGTACCGCGCGCATCAGCCGTTATAGCTATCGTACCAAGGTACAACGATTACCGATTGAGCCAATTTCACAAGCCAGTGCCAATCAGCGAAAAGGCCGCTGTGGTCGTATTGAAGCGGGTATCTGTATTCGTTTGTATAGCGAAGAAGACTTTAATTCGCGCCCAGAGTTTACTGATCCTGAAATTTTACGCACCAACTTAGCCTCTGTTATTTTGCAAATGCTTGGTTTAGGGCTTGGCGACATGCAGCAGTTCCCGTTCGTGCAAGCGCCAGATAGTCGCAATATCAACGATGGTTTAACGCTACTTGAAGAACTCGAAGCAATTAAGCCTGCTAAACGTCATAAAAAGACTGAGCTTACTAAATCAGGAAGAAGTTTAAGCCGCTTACCTGTTGACCCGCGCCTAGCAAAAATGGTGCTCACGGCTGATGGCTTAGGCGCACTGCGTGAAGTGATTATTATTGTTGCGGCATTGTCGATTCAAGACCCAAGGGAGCGACCACAAGAAAAACGCGGTGCAGCGGATGAAAAGCATGGCCGTTTTGATGACCCTGATTCAGATTTTATCGCCTTTTTAAATCTGTGGAATTACCTTGAAGAGCAGCAATCTGAATTGAGCAATAGCCAGTTTAGAAAGTTATGCCAAAAGGACTTTTTAGCCTATATGCGTATTCGCGAATGGCAAGATATTGTTTATCAGCTATCAACGGTATGTAATGAAATGGGCATGAAGGCCACTACCAATGTTGCTGATAGCGAGCGAATTCATCAATCTTTATTAAGCGGTATGTTAAGTCATATTGGTTTTAAAGATGAAAAACAAATTTATAAAGGCGCTCGCAACAGCCAATTCCATATTTTCCCAGGTTCAGGATTATTTAAAAAGAGCCCAAAATGGATTATGTCGGCAGAGCTTGTTGAGACCAGTAAGCTTTATGCGCGGATCAACGCGCGCATAGACTTGAAATGGGTTGAAGGCTTTGCACAGCATTTAGTAAAGCGCAGCTACAGCGAACCGCATTGGGAGAAAAAGCCGGGTGCAGTTATCGCGTTTGAGCAGCAAACCTTGTATGGCCTATTAATTGTTAATAAGCGCCGCTGTGTATACAGCAATATTGATCCAAAAGTAAGTCGCGAGTTGTTTATTCGCACCGCTTTAGTAGAGCAAGAACTGGGTCAAAATGAAGGCTTTTTACAATATAACCAAGAGTTAATTGAAGATATTCAGGTTCTTGAAAATAAATCTCGCCGCCGTGATATTTTAGTTGATGAACAAACTCTATTTGAATTCTACGACAAGAAAATTCCACAAGATGTAAATAATCGTGCCGCGTTTAATAAGTGGTGGAAAGGGCAAAAGCAAAAAGATAAGCGCTTTTTGCACATGTCTCGAGAAGAATTAATGCAGCATGGTGCTGATCATGTTACCGAGTTTGATTACCCAGATACTTGGCAGCAAGAGAACTTATTATTACCACTGGCATATCACTTTGATCCAGGGCAAGCCGTTGATGGTGTTGCGGTACAAATTCCAGTTGCATTGTTAAACCAAGTACAAGAAACCGGTTTTGATTGGCATATTCCTGCATTTAGGCATGAGTTAATTTGTGCGCTTATCAAGTCGCTACCAAAAACAATTCGTCGTAACTTTGTGCCTGCGCCAAATTACGCCGATGCGGTACTTGCTGCAATCGAGCCAATGCAAGGCAACTTAATTGATGCAATTAGCACGCGCTTATTACGTATGACAGGTGTACGTGTTGAGCCAGATGCATGGGATTTATCAACCCTTGCTCCGCATTTACGCTTACAGTTTGAGGTACGCGATGAACACGATAAGTTACTCGCTCGCGGTTTAAATTTATCTAAACTAAAAGCCCAGTTACAAGGTAAGGTAACGGATACCTTATCGAAAGTAGCAGACAAGGGCATAGAGAAAGCTGATTTAACCGAGTGGAGTTTTGGTGAACTCCCAAGTTCTTACGTGAAAAAACAAGGTCAATATGAAATCAAGGCGTTTCCAGCGCTGGTGGATAAAAAAGACTCAGCCGCGGTTGAGCTATTTGATAATGAACACAAAGCACAGCAAGCGCACCAACAAGGTTTACGTCGCTTAGTGTTATTAAACGTGCCATCACCAATTAAGTATTTACAACAAAACTTACCAAACAAATCTAAATTAGGTTTGTACTTTAATCCGTTTGGTAAGGTCAATGACTTAATTGATGACTGTATCGCTGCAGCCGTCGATAGTTTATTAATTAAATATGGCAATATCCGCACTGCAGATGCGTTTGAAAAAGCGAAAGAGCAAATTCGCGGTGAGCTTGGTGATACGGTTGTTGAGATCGCTACCCAAGTAGAGCAAGTGTTGAGTATTGCTCATGGCTTAAATAAACGTATGAAAGGACGCGTTGATTTAACCATGATCACGGCGCACGGTGATATTAAATCACAGTTACAAAGCTTAGTGTTCAAAGGCTTTGTAAGCCAGCACGGCGCAGCAAAAATGACAGATTTAATACGTTACTTAAAAGCCATTGAACGCCGCTTAGAAAAGCTACCTGTTGATCCTAATCGTGATAGGTTGTGTGTGCTTGAGCTTGATAAAGTAGCTGAGCAATATCAAAAATTAGCGAGCAAAATCCCTAAGGGAATGCCAATTCCTGAAGAGATCAGTGCGATATTTTGGATGCAACAAGAGTTACGTGTTTCTTTATTTGCACAAACACTAGGGACGCCTTATCCTGTATCTGCTAAACGTGTTTTAAACGCAATTAAAGAATGTGAGTTATAATACTAAGGAATGAGGTTAGCGCCTCCTTGCTTTAAGTTACAAACACAGATGCTAAAAGGAGATTATGTGGGCATTGAAAAGGAAAGACCTATCTCAGTTTCTGAGCGTACGGTAAATCGGCCGCGACCAACTATTTTGGTCGTCGATGATGAATATTTTAATTTTGAAATGCTCAAAGCAAGCCTTGGGAATGAGTTTTCGTTAAGCTATGCAAACTCAGGCACATCGTGTTTAACATCGGCTATTGCTGAGCCGCCGGATGCTATACTACTCGATGTGTGTATGCCGGGCTTAGATGGTTATGATACCTGCCGATTACTAAAAAACACCCCAGAAACAGAGCAAATTCCTGTTGTCATGGTGTCTGGCCTTGAAACCGAGCTTGAACAAAAAGCAGGGTTTGATGCCGGGTGTGACGCCTATGTAGTGAAGCCTTTTTCTGTTAAAACATTAATAGAGAAAATAAAAACACTGGTATAGGAGGCCATATGTTTCATGAGGAGAAACGCGACTTTCGCCGCATGCAAATTCATACACCTGCAAAACTAATCCCATTAGATGTTGTTAATGGCGAAGAAATTCAGGCTATGTGTACTGATTTAAGTGCAACAGGGCTGGCAATTCACCTTGATGAAGTTTTAGAAATAGGCAGTCTGTATCGGGTGTTAATTGCTTCGACTAGCACGGCTATTACCTCATTTGATGCAACAGCCCGTGTGATACGAGCAACCAAGGAGCAAGATGGCTCCTTGAGTGCCGGTTTAGAAATTGTAAATTTTAACTAGTAAACTTTACAGATCAGGCCTTTAAGATAAAAGCCTTCTGGGTAGCTGCCAGCAATCGGGTGGTCGGCAGCTTGGTTTAATCGTTCCATGATCAACAAGTCTTTACCTGCATCAAGGGCTGCATCCGCAACCACTTTTTGAAATAAATTTTGTTCCATTAATCCAGAGCACGAGAAGGTAAGTAAAGTGCCACCTGGTTTTAAGATTTGCATCGCAATCATATTAATATCTTTATAACCACGGCAAGCACCGGTTAATTGCGCTTTGTTGTCAGCAAATTTTGGTGGATCCATAACGATAGTATCAAATTGCACACCTTCATCACGGTATTGGCGCAATAACTTAAAAACATCTTGTTTCACAAAATCAACTTTAGACAAATCAAGGTTGTTATGCTCAACGTTACGCTTAGCCGTATCAAGTGCTGGCTGCGATACATCGACGTTAGTAACGTGTTTACAACCGCCACGCAAAGCATAAAGCGAGAAAGTACCTGTGTAGCTAAAGCAGTTTAATACTGTTTTGTCTTTAACAAAGCGCTCAAGGGCTGCACGGCTATCACGTTGGTCTAAGTAAAAGCCAGTTTTGTGGCCTTCAAGAATGTCTACCTCGAGTTTTAAGCCATTTTCTTCAATGATGACTGGCTCAGTTGGTTCCTTGCCCCAAAGTAGGCCCTTGATTGGCTCAAGGCCTTCTTTGGTGCGAACATCAACATCTGAACGTTCATAAATATCGCAGCCTGGGAAAATAGTCATTAGTGCAGCAACAATTTCACCTTTATGACGCTCTGCACCGGCACTAAGCAGTTGGCACACCAATACATTATCAAATTTATCGATAGTGATGCCTGGCAAGTAGTCAGATTCTGCAGCGCTTAAACGAAAACCTGTTAAGCCGCCTTCGCTGATCACCTGTTCGCGCGCATCATAGGCTCGACGCAAACGCTTTTCAAAAAATGCTTGGTCAATTACTTCGTTTTGATCGAAGCTCCATACGCGAGCACGAATTTGCGACTGCGGGCTGTAAGCAGCAATCGCTAAAAATTTGCCGTCATTGTCATAGATAGTGACAGTATCACCTAGTCCTGGCTTACCTTTTACTTTTTTAATGGCTTTTGAGAACACCCACGGGTGTTTTCTTTTTAGTGATTTTTCTCGTCCAGCTTGCAGGTAAATAGCAGATGACATAGGGATTCTCGCGTCAAACAAAAGGGGGCATAGTTTAATGAAGCACTGGCAAACATACAATGAATGTTTTGAACAAATCCAGTAAGCACGCTAAAGTAAGCATAATTTCAATCAGTTAATGGTGATAGCCAGTATATGCAGCCAGAAATAGACTTTGCAGCGTTAGAAACTCAGTGTCGAGACTTTATTTTGTCTTTACTCCATGCCGATGTCGCACACGATATTAGTCATATTGAGCGAGTAGTGAGGGTTGCAAAACAATTATGTATTGCCGAGCAGGCAGAAATGGCTGTGGTGTTACCCTCAGCTTGGTTACATGATTGTGTTGCGGTTGCTAAAAACCACCCAGACAGGGCAAAAGCATCGACCATGGCTGCAGATAAGGCGTTAAGTTTTTTAGCCTCAATTAATTATCCTGAGCAGTATTTTAGTGCTATTCATCATGCTATTGCGGCACATAGCTTTAGTGCCAATATCAAAGTCCAAAGTGTCGAAGCGCAAATTGTGCAAGACGCTGATCGAATGGATGCATTAGGTGCAATTGGTGTGAGTCGCTGTATGAAAGTAGGGGGCTCAATTGGTCGCTATCTGTATCATAAAGACGACCCATTTTGCTTAAACCGCGAACCTGACGATACAAAATATACCCTAGATCATTTTTTCATTAAGCTGTTACACATTAGCGAGAGCATGAACACGCCATCAGCGAAAGATGAAGCCAAACGACGTACAGCTTACATGCTCGAATTTTTAGAGCAGTTAAAAACCGAAATTGGTGAGTAACATGGCTATTCCATCTTTATGTGGTGTTGATCATTGCCACTTAAATGTTGATGATTTAGCGGCTGCGCTAAAGTGGTATCAGCAAGTACTTGGTTTTAATGTGGTACCAGAACTCGCTTTTTGGGATGAAGGGAAAGGGCCTTTAACCTTAGAAGACCAAGCAAAGACAATTCGTTTAGCACTCTTTGAAGCTGACGGTAGAAGCAAAGGAATTGCCTTTGGCGCAAATGCAGCACAGTTTTTAGCATGGCTTGAGCATCTCGCTCAATTTGATGTTAAAACCCTTGTTGCCGACCACGGTGTTACTTATTCAATGTATTTTAAGGATTGTGCTGGAAACAGCCATGAAATTACTTCGCATGATTACGATGCAATTAAAAAAGGCCTCAAATGAGGCCTTTAATACGCTATTAGCGGGTATAAGTGTTTTTGATTTCTATGATGCTATCTATTTGGCCGATAAATAAATCAACTAGTTGCGGGTCAAAATGCTTACCAGCTTCGTCTTTCAATAAGTCGAGCGCTTCTTCAACCGACCAGGCTTTTTTATAAGGGCGTTTTGAGGTTAAAGCATCAAACACATCTGCAATGGTAACAATACGCCCTTCAATACTGATTTCTTCGCCTTTCAGGCCATACGGATAACCCGTACCATCCCATTTTTCATGGTGTTCAAGGGCAAGCTTATGAGCAAGCTGTAATAGCGGCGAAGTTGAGTTCTCTAAAATCTTCGCACCGATTAAGGCATGTTGTTTCATGTGCTCGTATTCGGTTTCGTTCAAGCGCCCAGGCTTTAATAGTACTGAATCAGGAATGCCTATCTTACCAACATCATGCATCGGCGCTGCCTGTTTAAGCTGCTCGGCCTCGTACTCGCTCATGCCATAGGCAAGGGCGAGTACTTTACTGTAGCGGCTCATTCTTGCAATGTGCTCACCGGTGTCCGTGTCTTTGTATTCTGCGGCGCGGCCTAAACGTTGGATCAAATCAATGTGGGCTAATTGCAGTTGCTCAGCTTGCACTAATGATAAATGATTTTTAACCCGCGCCCTGACAATCGCAGGGCTAATTGGTTTGGTAATATAATCGACAGCACCTAGAGCAAAGCCTTCAGACTCATCCTGCTCATGAGAAAGTGCGGTAACAAAGATAACAGGAATATGAGCAGTTTTAGGATTTGCTTTCAATACTTTACAAACTTCAAAGCCACTCATGTCGGGCATCATAATATCGAGCAAAATCAACTTAGGAGGTTCATTCTCAATAAGCTGAAGAGCAAGCTCGCCAGATTTTGCAAACGATAAGCGATAATCGTTAGCGAGTACTTCACGGATCACTTTTAAATTGGCTGGTTCATCATCGACGACCAAAATTCTTGCACGTTCTGAGATTTGCGTCATAGGTGTTCCTTAGCAGCTTGGAGAGTGTGCTTTAAAGCTGATAAAGCAGTGCTTGCTGCATCAAAGTCAAAGTTTTCAAAATGCGCACAAATTTCAACAACCTGATCTTGGTAGGTTGCAGGTGCTTGGGATTGCACTTGGCTTAATAAATCATCGTCTATCTCTGCATGCTCAGCTTGCGCTTGCAGTGCCTCAATTTGGCTAATAAATGCGCCCAACGACGTTTCGTGTATGGGTTGCTGTTGTGAACTAGACTGCGGCTGATCTGCAAGCAATGCAATCAGCGTTTGCCATTCCTGTTCGCACTCGGCAATGAGTGTAGGGAAGCTTTCCTTTTCACGTTCTTTCTCAGCGTTTGATAACAAGTATAATAATTTTGCGAGGGCTAAATTACCCGCGACTCCTTTAAGAGTATGCAAAATTGCTTTTTGTTCTTCTTCACTGAGCATTGGTTCCGTCAGTCGTAGAATACTCTGTTGATGATTGCTTAGGAATAAGCCAATTTCCGTATTTAATTTCTCTTTGCTTCCCCACATCAAAACACCTTTTTCGTAGTTGATGTGCTTTTTCTCATCACCGACTTTATTGTTAGTGATTTTATTTACTTCTAAACCAAGCACTTTCGCAATTTCATGGTTCAGCTGGTTAATATCAACGGGTTTATTTGCAAAGCCATTCATACCGGCTTGCTTTGTAGTAATTTTATCTTGTTGTAAAACACTCGCCGTCAACGCGATGATAGGTGTAATTTTTAAGCATCTGATTTTCTCTATTTCGCGAATTTCTTTACAGGCCATAATGCCGTCACATTCCGGCATATGAATATCCATTAAAATTACATCAAAGTTTTGCTGCTCGAATGCTGCAATGGCTTCAAGGCCATTTTGAGCCGTACTAATGGTGTGCCCAGCTTGCGATAATAAAATGTTCAGTAGCTCAACATTCTGCTCAATGTCATCAACCACTAATATGCGAAGTTTCGGTAAGTTTAATTGATTGCCAGGTAAGGTATCGACTTGGCTGATATCACCTTCTTGTAATGGTAGGGTAAAGTAAAAGCAGCTGCCTTTGCCTTCTTCACTGATAGCACCAATTGAACCACCCATTAATTCAACAAGCTGCTTACTAATAGTTGTGCCAAGACCTGTGCCACCAAATCGGCGTGTCATGGTGCCGTCGGCTTGTTCAAATGGCTGGAAAATAGCTTCTAAGCGGTGCTTGGCTATGCCAATACCGCTGTCTTGTACTTCGAAAAACAATTGTTTATTTTGAGTTTGACTCACAGTAATTGTTACAGACCCTTGCTCTGTAAATTTAATGGCATTACCGATGAGATTATTCATCACTTGGCGAATACGAGACTCATCGCCAATATAAATAGGCGCAACACTATCAGCGATAATCAAATCAAGCAGGATATCTTTGCGCTTCGCCTCAAGCCAAAAAGTCGAGACGATATTGTCGAGCAAGGCTTGTAAGTTAAAGTGCTCAGCCTGAATATCGAGTTTGCCTTTTTCTAACTTTGCAGAATCTAGTACTTCATTGAGCAAATGCAGCAGTGAGCGAGCTGATTTATTCACGGTAATAATATGTTTTTGTTGCTCTTTACTGAGTGGGCTGTCCATTAATATGTCGCTAAAGCCGATTATGGCATTCATTGGCGTGCGTATTTCATGGCTCATGTTTGCCATAAATGATTGTTTTGCTTGCGCTGCGGCTTCAGCTTCTTGTTTGGCCTTTTTGAGTGATTCTTCATATTCGTGACGAGCGGTGATATCGATAAGTACACCATCGATCCACTTTTGTTCAGAATCACTACTTTCATTAATTGTTCCTTGGTCTAAAACCCACACAACGTTTCCATTTCGATGGCGAATACGGTACTCAACCGCATATTGGTTTTTTTCAGCTATGGCTTTTTCCATAACTTCATCAATATGCGCTACATCATCGTTATTAATGATTTGAGCAAATGTAACTGTGCCATCGGTAAACTCTTCAGGGCTGTAACCAGTTAAGTCAGCAACACTGGGGCTTATAAATTTCATTGTCCAGTGCTCATCTAGCAAACAACGAAATACAGCGCCGGGAGTATTGTTCATTAAAGTACGATATTGCTTTTCTTTTTCTTCGAGACTTTGCTGCAGTGCACGTTGCTCAGTTAAATCGGTTATAAAGCCTACAAACAATGTTTCTGCGTTAGGTTGTTTTACTTCCCCAAGCCCAAGTCGAATCGGGAATAAATGACCATTTTTATGTTTTGCAAATACATTGCGGTTAACGCCAATCACTTTTTTAACTTCATGTCTGCTACTGTCAGCTAAGTAACCATCATGTTGCGCGGCTATATCGTCGTTCATTAATAGTTTTACGTTTTTACCTAACACTTCATCTTGTCGCCAACCAAAAATAGTTTCTGCGGATTTATTAAAGCTTAAAATAATGCCATGAATATTAATTGTTACGATGCCATCTATTGCGGTGCCTAAAATGGCATCTAAGCGCGACTCTTCTGCTGATTTTTCTGCCAGTAATAAGCGAAAACGTACCATGCCATTAATAATCCCAACCAGAGCGGTCAATAATACGGTAGCAAATGAAACGCTAATGGCGATAAAAGTAAGTTGCGACGTTTGAACGTTTTCAGATAACAAAGGCGAGGTTGCAACAAAGCGGGTGGCGGCCATTCCCATGTAATGCATGCCTGCCACGGCAAAGCCAAAGATAATGGCGCAAATGACACGGGTTTGAAACACAGTGAGTTTTTTAAAATACTCACCTAGGTGAAATCGCGCATATAAGCCGACAAAAGATAATGCAACAGCCATCACAATAGATGCTGCAAACCAAGCTGGGTCGTAGCGAAGCAGCGGACTCATTTGCATGGCTGCCATCCCCGAGTAGTGCATCGCACCAATGCCAGAGCCAAGTAATACAGAGCCAATGAGTAGCTTTATTGTTGTTGGTATTTGCTTTAAATCTTTGCGTTTCAAAAATGAAAATGCGGTATAGCAGGCTAAAAATGCAGGAATAAATGAAAAAAATGTCAGTGTAGGGTCGTACTCCACGGTGGTGCATAATGAAAAAGCTAGCATGCCGATAAAGTGCATACTCCAAATCCCACCTGACATCACCAAGGCACTTGTTGCACTGCCTAATTTACGGTACGAATCAAATTGTGTTCTATTTGCTAGATCAATGATATGGAGTGAAAAATAAGCAGCAAAAATAGCCGTAGCAATAGAAAGAGCAACTAAGCTTGGATCATAGACACCACTTACTATTAAGTTGGGGTCTTGATCGGTGATAAAAAATTTCGCGAGCATAATATTTTTTTGAAACGGCTTGTTATAGCAGTCTAATACAAATTGTTCTGAATTTAGAGAAAAACCTATCACTTAAGTACGTAGGATTCAAAACCTTGGCTATATTTAATTAAAAAGGAGTAGTTCGAGGTGCGTAGATGAGAAGAACCGAGCAAACATTAGTTGAGCAAATGCAGATTAATGATGTAGAAATCCAACACAGAATGAGCTTATTAGGGCTGACTTCAAATAGTCTGTCATCTCTTTTGAACTATAAACCTATAATCGAATCAGCCATCGAAAATGTAGTGAATGAGTTTTATAAAAAACAAACCGAAGTGGATGAAATTTCGTTATTAATTGGCGATGCAGATACTTTAACACGACTCAGAGATGCACAAAGGCAGTATATAATCGATTTATTTTGTGGTCGTTACGAGCATGAATATGTTAACAACCGTCTACGGATTGGTATGGTGCATAAGCGTATTGGGGTTGAGCCAAAGCTTTACTTATCGGCTGTGTGTACTTTAAAAGAACTGATTTTTAATGTGCTTCGCAACACAATAAGCGATCAAGATGAGTTAAATCATACCCTTACCATCATTGATAAATTGATTTACTTTGATACGACCTTGGTCTTTGATACTTATATCGACAGCTTAGTGGGCGAAATTGAAAATGCGAAACGCCGCACCGAAGTCTATGCGAAAGGCCTTGAAGAAAAAGTCGCTCAGCGTACTCAAGAACTTGAGAAACTCGCTAAACTCGACCCTCTCACTAACTTATATAATCGCCGTGTAATGCAAGAGTTACTACAACGTGACCTTGCCAGAGCCAGACGTCACAAATCACCATTAACGGTTGTTTATTTTGATCTTGATGACTTTAAGTCAGTGAATGACACACAAGGCCACTTAAAAGGTGACGAAGTCCTTAAATATATAGGCCAATACTTACTTGAAAATATTCGCGAAATTGATATACCGTGCCGTTATGGCGGCGATGAATTTTGCATCATCTTACCCGATTGCGAGTTAGATAGCGCCTTTACTATTTGTGAAAAACTTATAGCCGCATTTGAACAACAATACCCTGAGCTTCATCTAAGTTTTGGTCTTATTGCAGCGCCACTTGATAGCACGGTAGATGCTGAAGAGTTAATTAATCGAGCCGACAAAAAAATGTATCAGGCAAAAGAGCATAAGGGTTCATACATTATGCGTTAGCGAGTCATACGCTTTACAAAAACAACGACGAATAAAGCAAGCGAAAAGCTACCACAAAATGCTTCTATGGCTGCGATTAACCTCGAAAAACCTATTGGCGTAATGTCACCATAGCCAAGGGTTGTAAAAGTCACCACGCTGAAGTAAAAACTATTCAACAATGCCGACAAATTGCTTTGAAATGAGTTTTCAAAGCTCAGTTGCATCACAGAATCTTGATAACTTACCCCGAATAAGAAATAACAAAATGCACAGCAAATAATAAGTGACAGACTAAAGCGAATGACATTTTCGGGCTTTTCGCCATAACCACATAACATATCTATAAAGCTGGAAGTAATTTGCTTGGTTGAGCCTTTTCGGTATTGCGCATGACGCATTCTTAATTCTTTGTAGGTGAAGTTACCGGCGAGCTCAAAAAGCCCTTGATGTTCAGAGGCTTTTCTTAAATTGCGATATATTTCTTCAGATTGCTCAAATAAGTCTCTTGCTTCATCATGCTGTTTATTTTTACGTGCTTTAAATGCAGCCGCTTCTTGTAATAATTGGTTACCCAATTCGATGTTATCAATTCTGCTGTCGTTGAGCTTAATACCTAGTAAGTTGGTATTTTTTAAATCACAGTAATGCAAACTCGCGCTATGTAAATTAGCTTTCATTAATGAAGCATTGGCGATTTTATTATTAAATAGGTGAGCGCCCGTTAAATTCGCACGATAAAAATTACAATAGGAGAGATCATAACCTTCTTCGTCATCCTGCTTTATTAAGTTAAGTCCTGAAAGGTTCGCTCTTTGCAATTGCAGGCCTTCTAATAAGCCACCTTTTTTTGCATAGCGCTCTAATTTTTGGGTTAGATCTAGCCCTGATTTATCAAATTTACTATCATGCCAAAAGCAAAATCCAGAGCCCATATCTGTTTCTTGGCACTTGTTACCTGTTGGTGAGGTATAACTACAACATGGTTTGTCAGGCATAAAGGTGAAAACTTATTTGTGAGTCATCTTTATAGATTAGCAGCTATTTAGCAGGGTAAAATGGAATCTCTTATTTTTATTAATCGAATTGGCTGACCTTTGTTGGATTACACCCTAAAGCGCAGTAAACGCAGAACCACAGTGGCAATTAAAGTTGCCGAGCAGAAATTGACTGTTTATGCGCCTTTTTATGTTCCACAAACTGAGATTGATGCCTGGTTAAAGACCAAGCAAGATTGGGTCGCTGAACAAATAGCCAAACAATCCATTCATGCTGAGCGCCGTCAACTACCATTAGTAAACGCCACTATTAAGTTGTTTGGGCAAAACGTGCCGATAGTATTCGCTAAAGGCCCGAAAAGCATGTGGCAACAAGATGCACAGTCTCAGCTTACCTTATCAATATCATCACGTGTCAAACATCAAGAAGCTAACTACCTCGCTTTGCTGGAGCAGTTTTTACATGAAAAGCTTGAGAGCTATATCGAAATGCGTGTTCATGATTATTGTGTACAGATGTCTGAATCGCTCCCTACAAAGCTTAAAATTCAACATTATAAACGTCGTTGGGGCAGTTGTAATAAACGCCGCGAGCTGACTTTTAACTTACATTTAGCAAGTGCGCCAACCTGGGTGATTGATTATGTGGTTGTACATGAGCTTGCGCATCTTTTACATATGAACCATAGCGCTAAGTTCTGGCAACGTGTGAACCAGTTTTATCCAAATTATAAAAAAGCCGAGCAATGGTTAAAAGCAAATGGAAGTAGTTTGAGTTGGTAGCTTAAGTTAGCGAGAGTAAAGTTAGCGAGAGTAAAGTTAGCGAGAGTAAAGTTAGCGAGAGTAAAGTTAGCGAGAGTAAAGTTAGCGAGAGTAAAGTTAGCGAGAGTAAAGTTAGCGAGAGTAAAGTTAGCGAGAGTAAAGTTAGAAAGAGTAAAGTTAGAAAGAGTAAAGTTAGAAAGAGTAAAGTTAGAAAGAGTAAAGAGTGGTGGAGGGAGCTGGATTCGAACCAGCGAAGGCTGAGCCGTCAGATTTACAGTCTGATCCCTTTGGCCGCTCGGGAACCCCTCCACACAAATTTTTACTATTGCATTTGGCCCCACTTTTCTAAGAAGGAAAGTGGTGGAGGGAGCTGGATTCGAACCAGCGAAGGCTGAGCCGTCAGATTTACAGTCTGATCCCTTTGGCCGCTCGGGAACCCCTCCAATGCAACGGCGCTGATAATAGCAAACTTATTATTTAAGTAAAGAAAAAAACTAAAGAAAAATGCATAAATGCCGATAACTGGTTAATCAAGAAACTATTTGGCTAAAGACTATGCAAGTTGATGGTTTGTTGCTCACAGAGAGCCAACTCGATAATCGTCTAAATAAAAGTCTTCACGAGCACCGCTCTGGAGAATTTGCTTTATTACTAGCAATGCTTTCTCATGATGCGCTCGATTTTAGTCAGTTTCACCTGCCAAAAACTGAATTAAGCAATCCTGAAGTATCTGAATCTGCTTTGCGCACCGAGTTAGGTGCAGGCCCCACACAACCATTAGCTCCCGAACAGTTTGATATGCTGATTGGGCAAGAAAATGCACTTAGACTATTGCAAGGTGGTTTATCAGACATCAGATTACGTCATTGTTTAAACCCAGAGCCACTGAATGTTCGTGATGATAAGCAACATGTGCCGCTAGAAGTGATTGATAACTGTGAGCCTGCAGTTAGAAAACGCTTTTATGAAAAAAATAAACCCGTTGAGCGCCCACAAATCGATGCAGCTGCATTTTATGATAGCCTTACTGACGAGGCGATACATCAACCTCTTCATTTAGCTACAGCTTAGGTATAAGTGGCTTAATCGAAATGTCATAGACTTCGAATACACTAAGAATAAGCTAATAATAGACTTATATTTAAGTAAAACTGCAAAAAGTACAGCTAAATTAAGATGTGCTTGTTATAATAGCAGTCTATGGCTTAATGCCATTGTCATTGAACCAAGTTACTAGGACTATAATGAAGAAAACATTCACGCTAAACCACGAGAAAATTAAATATCCTCGTATGGTTGATGCAGCCAAGCACGAAGTAAAAAAATACTTAAAACGTGAGCGTAATAAAACACTCCCAGCAGGCGCCGACTATTGGGCGTTTGACTGTAAGTTTGGTGAATCACCGGATGAGGCCAATGTCGTTCACGTGGCAGAGATTAATAAATGTATTAGCGATATCGAAGCAAAACAGCTTACATCGTTTTACGTTGAAATCTTAGCGCGTCCTGCACAGCGTCAACATCAAGAGTTTGACGAAGAGTAATATCCATACTGTTCTGCAGTAATACTCTTTCAAAAAAAAGGGCCCTTCAGGCCCTTTTTTAGTTTTCGTAATTAATTATCGCGCAAATGGATCGGCATTAATTTTTTCAATGTACCACTTGCCTTTTTTACGCATCATTTTCACACTGCGCATATCATCAATTTTCTTACCATTAAAATAACCCGTAAAAATCAAATTGATGTTAGCTTTATCGCCATATTGTTCGCGTAGACTCATGTTAGTCATATCGACTTCAATCACCACTTCATCGTATTGCATATTAACCAGGTTACGAGCGAACTGCCCAGCGGTGCCATAAGATTTCATAATTCGCGCCATTTTAGGCGTGGCATATTCCATCGCAAGATTTAAATCGTTTTGGTTGTATAAAGCATCAAAATAGAGAGTCGCTACATTACCTGGGGTGTTTTTTTCGCCCTTTGGTGCGTCTTCAGAACCGCAACCGAAAAGAATGCTGCTACTTAGAAGGATAAAAGTTAAAAGTATATTTTTCATTGTTGTAGTTTTTCGAGTGAACTTAAAATTAAGTGTGTGACTAAATGAGCATGATGTAAAGTTAACTCGGTAAAATTATTGGTTTTATTTATTTTAGGTAATAAAAAAGGATGCATGCCTGCATCCTTTTTTAACAATTAAGTGATTCTTAGTGGTTACTGAACTAGCTCTTTATCGCTGAACTCTTCAGCAAATAATGGGCTAGATAAGTAACGCTCAGTCGCACTTGGTAAAATTACCACAATGTTCTTGTCTGCGTTCTCAGGTTTTTCAGCAAGGCGTTTTGCCGCAACTACTGCTGCACCAGAAGAAATACCCACTAAAATACCTTCGTTTTTCATCAGTTCATGAGCCATAGCAATCGCATCTTCATTTGATACTTGCTCTGCAGCGTCTACAACTTCTAAATCAAGGTTGCCAGGAATGAAGCCTGCACCGATACCTTGGATTTTATGAGGGCCTGGTTTAACTTCTTCACCAGCTAATGTTTGGCTAATAACTGGAGAGTTAGTTGGTTCAACAGCAACCGACTGTACATTTAAACCTTTTTCTAGTTTAAGGTAACGGCTAACACCCGTAATAGTACCACCAGTACCAACACCTGCTACGAAGATATCGATTTTACCGTCCATTGCTTCATAGATTTCAGGGCCCGTTGTTTCAAAGTGAATTTTCGGGTTAGCTGGGTTTTCGAACTGTTGTAAAAGAATGTATTTTTCAGGCTCACTGGCTTGAATTTCTTTTGCTTTTTCAATCGCTCCATTCATACCCTTAGCGCCATCAGTCAATACTAGGTTAGCACCTAAGGCTTTTAATAATTTACGACGCTCTAAGCTCATTGTGTTAGGCATAGTCAGGGTTAGCTTATAGCCACGAGAAGCTGCTACGAACGCAAGTGCGATACCTGTGTTACCTGAAGTCGGCTCGATTAACTCTTTTTCTTTGGTTAATACACCTGACTTTTCTGCTTCCCAGATCATTGAAGCGCCAATACGGCATTTAACACTGAAGCTTGGGTTACGTGATTCTACTTTAGCAAAAACATTACCTGAGGTTACGCGGTTAAGCTTTACAATTGGTGTATTACCAATCGTTAATGAATTATCTTCAAAAATGTTAGACATAGTGTTCCCTTGGAAGCAATTTATTCAATCGTTGATCAACTAGCTTAGGCTAGCGATCTGTAATAGTCACACTTTACTGTGGTGAAATAAAAACGAAAGTAAAGTTTGGCTATAACATATAGCGAATAGGCTTATAGCATTTAGTAATAAGGTGGGAAAAGAAGGGCGCGCACCAAAAGGTGCGCTAATAGGGTCTTAAAGCAACCAAGCGTAGCTAAACTTGGCAAATAACGTACGCTGCTCTTTAGTAATTGATGATAGCTCATCATCTTGATAGCCATTATCTGAGTAACCAGCAAAGAATACCGTTTGCGGGTTCAGCTTGTAAGAATACAACAGCTGAGTGGCTAGGTTTTTATATTGGCTATCTACATTATCAATGTAATTAGCCTGGTTGCGTTCTAAATCGGTATAAATGACTGCAAGGCGTAAAAAGCTATTCACGTTGAATTGGTAAGTAAAACGTACATCACTTAAGTTGGCGGTAAATACTTCACTGCCATCGGCTTCAAGCTGCTCATAAGTATGACGTAAACGCACTTCAAAATGCTTACCAAGGTTCATATTCAGCACAGGGCGTATATGGAACTTATCACCAACGCGGTTATTCGCTAAATCAACGGCATTACCTGTATACATATATAGAGAAGCAAATACTCCAGCTTTTGGTTTAAAGTCACTGTAAAAGCCAACGCCATTTTCGCTAAACAAGTCAGTGTTGCCGTCGATATCTAAACGTGATTTATCGTGGCGAAGGCCGGTGCGGTTACGGTGTTCAACAGAGACCTCAAAAAAGCTCTGTAACGGGCCGCTGACTGAAAAACTAGTTTGTGCTTCTTTTTCAAGAAGTTCGTTATTTTCGTTGTGGGTAATATCCCAATCGGCGTAAAGGTTAGCGCGATTCCACCAATTGCCTTTATCGCCATACCAGCGGTATTCGCCACCAGTCGTAAACTTTTTAAAATCAACTTGTGAGATAAAGCCCAAGTCAGCTCTTAAATCAGCATCACGGTAATTATAATCAGCGAAGGCACGCCAGTACTTCTCGTCGTGTTGATACTTTAGGTAGTAGCCAGTACCTGATTGCTGTTCTCTACTTAAAACACGAAGTACGCCTTCGTTATAGTCGCAGTCACTATTTAATTCACAGATTACTTGCTCGGGTTGTGAGCAGTTATCACCATCACATAACTCGTCGATAAAATCTTGGCTGTATTGCGTTTGTGACTTTAATACTTGCACTAAGAAAACATCGTTCACTGTTGGTTTGTATTTGCTATCAATACTATAAACCGTGTTTTTATAGTCATCACTTTGTCTGTGTGTTGCCGTTGAACCGAGTGATAATCCTGATTCAAAATCGTATCGATAACGCAGGGCACCGTTTTCACTTTTCTCGTCAAGGGCGACAAGCGATGAGCCTAAATTGCCCGGGATCAACACATTGGTTTGTGTATCATTGGCAATGAAGCCGGCAAATGTATGGCCATTTTTACTTCCGGTGATTTTCGTGCCGTAATCTGGCTGGGCGATATTACGGGTATGAATAAGGTTAAGTGTTGAGGCAAAGTAGTCAGCGTTATCTAAAAAGAAGGCACGCTTTTCTGGGAAGAATAAACTGAAATTATTGTTCACACTCAATTGTGCTACATCCGCTTCAACCTGAGAAAAATCAGGATTAATTGTCGCATTTAGAGTGATATCTGGGGTGATCCCCCATTTAACATCGAGGCTGGCTTCAGTATTGTTTTCTGTCTCCCAATCAGCCACTTGTGCGCCATCAATATCACGGGTCTCATTTTTGCCAAGCACCACAGATGGAATAATCGCCACATTATTGCCTTGCTTTGCTTGTTCAAAACCTTGGTAACTTGGCATTTGGCAAATCCAACAGTTGTTACCATGGTCAATTTGCATATTTGAGATACGTAACCGTTCACTGCGCGGTAAAAAGCGTAAAAACTCCATCGCCATAGTCTTACTTGCTACGCTGTCGTCAAAATTCAATACGCGTAATGGAATGGCAACTTCAACTGTGTAGCCTTTATCATGAATAACACCGACGCTATCCCAAATACCGTCCCATGATGAGCTTTCATGTTTAGTCAGTTCGTTTTCTATTGAATCTTGTTGTACGCCAAGTGGGTTAATAAAAAATTGATAGGCTAATTGAGAATTATTGTATGAATCAATTTTTAGCCCGACTAGGTCATCATCCCAGGCTGCGTCACGGTCACGGTAAAAAGCACGAATAAGCTCTGGGTTTGGATCATTCGCTTCAAAGCCAATAAAAAGTGTTTCGCCATCTTCATAAACATAAGCGTGGGTGGTAACTGGGCTTTTACTGTTTTCATAAGGCCAAGTAACATTGTCTATGGTAATTTTTTTGGCACGTTGCCAACTTGGCTCATTGAGCTGGCCGTCGATTGTTGCCTGCTCTGCAATAAAAGGAAGGGTGACGGGTTGGCTGGTGGCCAAGCTGGTAAAAGGCACGCTTAATAGAGCGGCACTTAACATTGATTTATACATAAGCACTATACGGGTATTCAAAACTGCGAGCATGTTATTAATTTGCAACTTTGTTAACAAATGCAACGCGACAGGGCGCATATATTTACGTTCAAATTAGATTCTAACAAGCTGTGGTGGTAATTTGCGCAGTTAAACGTTAATTTGGCTGTTTTATAACAAAAGTAAACTAAAACGTGGTAAAAGATTACCACCTAAAAATTGAAGTGATCGTTATGAATTTAATTCTAAAATTAATTGCTGGTATTGTTGCCGGTATTTTAGTGGGCTTATATGTGCCACTAACAGGTGTTGAACTCCTTTACACAGTAAAAGAAATAATAGGTCAGTTGATCACCTTTACCATCCCGTTAATTATTTTATTTTTTATCGCATCAGGTATTGCTGGTTTACCAAAAGGGTCAGGCCATTTGTTAGGAAAAACAGTTGGCTTTGCATATGGTTCAACCGTTATTGCTGGAACCTTAGCGTTTTTACTTGTCAGCGCTATGATCCCATTGTTTGATGGCGGTTTAACGTTTGAAGCAGAAGTTGCTACCGAAGTTGGCAGCTTTATTGATTTAGAAATTCCACCTCTAATGAGTGTAATGACAGCACTTGCTGCGGCATTCATTTTTGGTATTGGTATGAGCCAGTTACAGCTTGATACGTTAAAGAAAGTATCTGATCAGGGCCGTGATGTGATTGATGGCTTACTAGCAAAAGTAATTATTCCTGCGTTACCTTTCTACATTGCCGGTGTATTCGCGGAAATGACAGTTGCTGGCACCGTGGTTGATACGCTGCAAACATTTGGTATTGTTTTGCTAGCTGCATTAATTATGCATTGGCTATGGCTTACTGTTTTATATGTATCTACAGGCCTTTTACTAAAGCGTAATCCTTTAGAGCTTGTAAAAAATATGCTACCCGCTTATTTTACTGCTTTAGGTACAATGTCGAGTGCAGCAACAATTCCAGTTTCACTTCGCTCAAGCAAAGCAAATAACGTAAAAGAAGATGTTGCTAACTTTACAGTGCCTTTATGCGCAACTATCCATTTATCGGGCTCAACAATTACGATTGTGACATGTGCAATGGCTGTCATGTTCTTATCACCGAATATGGATGTACCATCGTTATTTGGTATGTTGCCATTTATTATGATGCTAGGCGTTGTAATGATTGCTGCCCCTGGCGCACCAGGTGGGGCAGTTATGTCGGCATTGGGTCTTTTAACAAGTATGCTTGGTTTTAATGAAGGTGCAGTTGCATTAATGATTGCACTTTATTTAGCACAAGATAGCTTTGGTACTGCCTGTAATGTAACAGGTGATGGTATCATTGCCCTATGGGTTGATCGTTTCAGCGAGAAAGCTTCAGCTTAAAATTAATTAGTGAAACGATATTTTGATTTATCGTTTCACTTTTTCTGTGCTAATGTGGCACATTAAATTGTGCGAAAGCAGCTATTTGGGTTATTTGAGGGTGTTCCATTGATTAATGTACTTTTAGTTGATGACCATGAACTTGTACGGACAGGGATCAGACGTATACTTGATGATGTTCGTGGTTTTAAAGTGGTGGGTGAAGCTAAAACCGGTGAAGAAGCGGTGCAATTTTGCCGTCAACATTCACCCGATATCGTGTTGATGGACATGAATATGCCAGGTATTGGCGGTTTAGAAGCGACAAAGAAAATCTGTCGTTATTGCCCAGATGTAAAAATTATTGTGCTTACAGTGCATTGTGAAGATCCATTCCCAAGCAAAGTAATGCAAATCGGTGCTCATGGTTATCTGACAAAAGGTGCCGGCTCTGATGAAATGGTTAATGCCATTCGTGCGGTTAATGCAGGGCAACGCTATATTGCGCCTGAAATTGCACAACAAATTGCCCTTGCTCAGGTAAGCGGTCGCACAGATGAAAACCCATTCCAGAGTTTGTCTGAGCGTGAGCTGCAAATCATGCTGATGATCACTAAAGGTGAGAAAGCGCAAGATATTGCGGATCGCTTGAACCTGAGTTCAAAAACAGTGAATAGCTATCGCTATCGCATGTTTGAAAAGCTAAATGTAGGGGGGGATGTTGAACTTACCCATTTAGCAATTCGTCATAAAATGATCGACATTGATAGCTCGCATTAATTTGCTCAATGTCTGATTTCGAACCAGCCCGTTTTCTAAAAACACTATCAAGTGAGCCCGGTGTCTACCGAATGCTTGATAGTGAAGGGCAAGTTATCTATGTTGGTAAGGCTAAAAATCTAAAAAAGCGCGTAAGTAGTTACTTCCGTAGCAATGTGACTGATAGCAAAACGCGTGTATTAGTAAGTAATATTTGCGGTATTGAAGTCACCCTGACCAACACTGAAACCGAAGCCTTATTACTCGAAAACAACCTAATTAAAAAATATCAGCCTCGTTACAATATTTTGCTGCGAGATGATAAGTCATATCCGTATATTCTTTTAACTGATCATAAGCACCCGCGACTTGCTTTTCATCGTGGTAGCCGAAAAATTAAAGGTGAATATTTTGGCCCATTCCCAAGTGCGGGAGCGGTATCTGAAAGTTTGCGTTTAATGCAAAAAATCTTTCCGGTTCGCCAATGTGAAGATGCGTATTACCGAGCTAGAAGCCGTCCATGTTTACAATATCAGTTAAAGCGCTGCTCAGCGCCGTGTGTGAATAAAATCTCCGATGAAGAATATCAACAAGAAGTTGATTTTGTTCGCAAGTTTTTGTTGGGCAAATCTCATGAAGTCATTGCCGATTTAGTTACTAAAATGGAGCAAGCAAGTAAAGAACTTAAATTTGAGCTTGCGGCCAAAGTGCGTGACCAAATCATGTTGCTTCGAAAAATGCAGGAGCAGCAATCTATTTCAGGTAACCATGCCGAAATGGATGTAGTGGGTTTTGCGCATTTAAATGGTTTAAATGCGGTTCACTTATTAATGATCCGCGACCACAAAGTGCTAGGCAGTAAAACTTATTTCCCTAAAGTGCCAAAAGACTCAGGTGAAGAAGAAATTCTAACTTCTTTTTTAGGACAATATTATCTAGCTCCCGGTGCAACAGGGCGTATTGCTAAAGAAATTATATTACCGTTTAGTATTGAAGAAAGTGAGCCATTAAGCGAAGCGCTTACGGCAATCTCTGAACGTAAAGTGAGTCTAAAAGTTGCTAATCGCGGTGAGCGGGCACAGTATTTAAAACTTGCTAATAAAAATGCACTTAACAGCATTAGTGTTAAGCAAAGCACGCAGGATTCAATCAACAAACGTTACGCACAATTAAAAGAAACATTACGCCTAGATGATATTAATCGCATGGAATGTTTTGATATCAGCCATACAATGGGTGAAAACACGGTAGCAAGTTGTGTGGTGTTTGATTCGCAAGGGCCTAATAATAAAGAATATCGTCGATTTAATGTTACTGGTATCACCGGCGGTGATGATTATGCTGCGATGGAATTTGCACTTAATAAACGCTACAACAAAGTAGTCGATGAAGAAAAAATTCCAGATGTCATCTTCATCGATGGTGGTAAAGGTCAATTATCTCGTGCTGAGCAATATTTTGAAAACTGGCCGCATAATAAAATGCCATTGCTGGTGGGTGTTGCAAAAGGTACTAGCCGAAAACCAGGTTTAGAAACGCTATTAATTGATGGTGGACGTAAAACAATACCACTTGATTCAGATGCGCCAGCGCTGCATTTAATTCAGCATATTCGTGATGAGTCGCACCGTTTTGCCATTGCAGGGCATCGTAATAAACGACAAAAACAACGCACACAATCATTGTTAGAAGAAATTACCGGCGTAGGACAAAAGCGCCGACAAGCATTATTAAAATATTTAGGGGGCATGCAAGGGGTAAAAGCTGCTAATATAGACCAATTAAAACAAGTTCCTGGGATCAGCCCTGAAATGGCTGAAAAGATATTTAATCATTTGCATGACAAGGCGTAGCCTTCGTGCGAATATAGTAAAAAAAGACATCTCCAAGTAGTTATGTGGAATATTCCAAACACACTCACAACCTTTAGACTTTTTCTTATCCCCATTTTTTTGGTGATATTTTATTTGCCTTTCTCATGGGCGTTTTTCGCAGCTGCGTTTGTTTTCTGGCTTGCGTCAATCACAGATATCCTTGATGGCTATCTAGCGCGTCGTTTAAATCAGTCAACGCCTTTTGGTGCGTTCTTAGATCCTGTCGCTGACAAAGTAATGGTGTGTGCAGCACTGGTTGCTTTATCAAGCCACTATCAAAGTTTGTATATGACTATTCCGGCATTAGTGATTATTAGCCGTGAAATTGTTATCTCTGCCTTACGCGAATGGATGGCAGAGCAGGGTAAACGTGACAACGTAGCTGTATCAAACATGGGCAAGTTTAAAACTGCGGCACAAATGCTAGCCATTATTGGTTTGATCTGGCAGTTTGATACATGGATGATCTACTTAAGTTATGGCCTTTTGTACGTCGCAACATTCTTAACGCTTAGTTCTATGTTGCAGTATTTAATGGCAGCATGGTCAGAATTGACCAAAAATTGATCCTAAACGTTTAATTACACACCGTTTTAGATAAAAAATAAGCAAACAGTTCAAAACTAGCATTTTTTATATTGACGCGTTTAATAATCTCTGTAGAATGCGTCCGTGTTGAGAGGGCATAGCCCCCAAGATAAAGAAAGCGGCACTAGCTCAGTTGGTAGAGCGCAACCTTGCCAAGGTTGAGGTCACGAGTT
>NZ_LRUE01000025.1:0-3515 GCF_001550135.1 Pseudoalteromonas shioyasakiensis | reverse complement strand
CCATGCAGCGGATTGCAAATCCGTCTACCTCGGTTCGACTCCGGGTTCCGCCTCCATTCAACACTCCACGCGCTCTATGAGCAACCCGATGCCCGGGTGGTGGAATTGGTAGACACAAGGGATTTAAAATCCCTCGCTGGTAACAGCGTGCCGGTTCAAGTCCGGCCCCGGGCACCATTTGTGGTTAACTACAGCACCAAATGTGGTTATAAAAATGATATTAGAGTTAATATGATGCGGCACTAGCTCAGTTGGTAGAGCGCAACCTTGCCAAGGTTGAGGTCACGAGTTCGAGCCTCGTGTGCCGCTCCATATTAGCTTTATCCACTTGCTTTAAATAGCAAACCCGATGCCCGGGTGGTGGAATTGGTAGACACAAGGGATTTAAAATCCCTCGCTGGTAACAGCGTGCCGGTTCAAGTCCGGCCCCGGGCACCATTTTGATAAAGAAAAATTTGCGGCACTAGCTCAGTTGCCAGGACGTTATCATCGCAACCTCAAGGTTGTGCACCAACGGACAAAATACTGACAGAAACAAATTTGCGGCACTAGCTCAGTTGGTAGAGCGCAACCTTGCCAAGGTTGAGGTCACGAGTTCGAGCCTCGTGTGCCGCTCCAATTATTTGGAAGCGATAAGGCGGAATGGCAGAGTGGCCATGCAGCGGATTGCAAATCCGTCTACCTCGGTTCGACTCCGGGTTCCGCCTCCATTTAATACTCCACATGCTCTTACGAGCGGCCCGATGCCCGGGTGGTGGAATTGGTAGACACAAGGGATTTAAAATCCCTCGCTGGTAACAGCGTGCCGGTTCAAGTCCGGCCCCGGGCACCATTTATATAAAATACCTCTTCTCTTTTTCATTTATATTTCTTTTTATAATCTCATCAAATTATTTTTTTATTGCCAAAATAGCTTTATAGTTTCCTTAGTCTTTTTAAAACAGCTAACGCGTTTCAAGTTTTAATCAATAAATAGGATCAAGGAAAGATAATGGAGCAATTTAAACGTGGCTTAAATCAGTTTTGGGTAGGCGCCGTATTTGGGCTTTGTCTAGCGATCTCATTAGTACTCATTCCTGTTGCGATTATTATGTCGAACATTAACGACGTACTGAAAATTCATGAGGTGAGCGTGCTTGTCGATAAAGTATCGACTGTCTTTGATAAATCAGAACAAGCCATTAGTAATGCGAAAGCAGCGCTAACCGATTTCGATAATGACGTGGTGATGGATATGCTTACTGCTGTGCAATCTTATCAGCAACAATCGCAGCCATTACTAACCGCAGAACAAAAACAAGCATTAAAAGCGCAAATTAAAGATCAGCTTGTTACTGAGCTTGAGTCAAAGCTTAACGAGCAACAAATTACATTCATATTGTCTGTTTTTGAAAAGTTAGCAAATACAAAAAAGGGAGCACAAACGCTCCCTAAATAAGAATTTACTTAACTAGATTATTTACGCCATGCGCCTTTAGGAATGGTTTGATCTAGCTTTTTGTTTTGCGAAGGATCAAAAGTAGGTAATTTACCTGCCTTACGTTGTGTGTTGTAGTCCTTCGCGAGCCAAATAACGACGCCCGATAACATAAATAAAGCGATTACGTTAACAATAGCCATTAAACCCATCGAAACATCGGCAAGGGTCCATACTAGTGGCAATTCACCAAGTGCACCAAACATCACCATACCAAGTACCAGTAATCGGAAGATCAACATACCCGATGCATGGTTATGCTCTAAGAACAATAAATTGGTTTCGGCATAAGAATAATTAGCAACAATCGAGGTAAATGCAAAAAACAAAATTGCAATCGCAACAAATATTGCACCCCAACTACCAACGTGTTCTTCAAGGGCTGCTTGTGTTAACGCAATGCCTGTCACACCTGAATCAGGTATAAGCTGTTGTGATAATAAAATAAGGGCTGCAGTTGCAGTACATATAATAATTGTATCTACAAATACGCCGAGCATTTGTACATAACCTTGTGAGGCTGGGTGCGGTGGGTTAGGTGTTGCCGTTGCAGCAGCATTTGCAGCGCTACCCATACCAGCTTCATTAGAGAATAAGCCACGCTTAATACCCTGGATCATGGCCTGCATTACACCATAACCTATTGCACCCGCACCCGCTTGCTCGATACCAAAGGCACTATTAATAACATGCATAAATACGTTCGGTAATAAATCGTAGTTCATGGCACACACATAAAGTGCAACTAACAAATAAGCCAGCGCCATAAATGGCACAACCATTTCTGCAAAACGTGAAATAGTTTTTAAGCCACCAAAAATAATAATACCTGACCCTAATACTAAGCCGATACCTACAACATAGTTTGGAATACCAAACGCTACATCAAATGCAGCAGCAATAGAGTTTGATTGAACAGCATTAAATACCAATCCAAAAGCAAGAATAAGGCAAAGAGAAAAGATCACACCCATCCAACGTTTGCCCAAACCATATTCCATATAATAAGCAGGGCCACCACGAAAGTTGCCATCTTCATCGACGGTTTTATATGCTTGAGCAAGGGTACTCTCGGCAAAACTTGTCGCCATACCTATTAAAGCAATAAGCCACATCCAGAAAATTGCACCGGCACCGCCTAAATAAAGTGCAACGGCAACACCTGCCATATTACCCGTACCAACTCGCGCAGCTAGAGAAGTACAAAATGCTTGGAATGAAGAAATGCCATCGCCAGAACCTTGGCGGCTCTGAAACATCACTTTGATCATATGTGGGAATTGAGTGAATTGAATAAAACCAAGTCGAAGAGTGAAAAATAGCCCCGCAGCTATTAAAAGGTAAACCAGAATGTGACCCCAAAGGAGACCACTTATACTATTTATAATGTCTGTCATTTTTCTTGCCTTGTGAGCGAGTGGAAAATCTGCGGCGCAAGTTACCATAACAAGCGAGGAGAGTTTAGTTATTCTGCTAAAAAACATCAGTTATCCACAGTTGTTTGTGGGTAACTTGTTTGCGCTTGGTGGGTATCTGATTAATTTGAAAATATTCAAAAAAACCTTCAAAAAGTGCTTGCGTTAATTCTTCGCATCCCTATAATGCGCATCCACTGACACGGCGGGCAGCAATGAAAAGCGCTGAACAAGGTGACAGAGAGTTAAGTAAAACTTCGGTTTAAAACGGTCTAAAAAGAAAGTTTAAAATTAAGTGTTGACTCGAAAAATTAAGGATGTATTATACGCATCCCTAGCGACAACGTCGCAACGTTCTTTAACAATATAAAGCAATCATCTGTGTGGGCACTCGTACAGATTGAGTTCTAACAGCGAAGCTTAGTTTACTAAGTAACGCAAACAAATTTAGAGTCTCAATTGAACTGAGTGACCAACGGAAACAAGTTTACTTGTTTCAGCACAGTCAATTCGATATCGAAAGATATCAAAATTCAGAATTCATTGAGCACGAAACTTCGGTTTCAAAAAACTTTTAATTGAAGAGTTTGATCATGGCTCAGATTGAACGCTGGCGGCAGGCC
>NZ_LRUE01000024.1:517236-519275 GCF_001550135.1 Pseudoalteromonas shioyasakiensis | reverse complement strand
GGGGACACATAATGTGTCACTAGGACAACTGAATAGTTAGACTCGATTCAGACGAGCTCTTAATAACACAACACTTAAAGTAAGTGGCGTCCCCAAGAGATTCGTACTCTTGATAACGTCGTACATAGATTGCGCGGTGTTCACCGCCCCACTACACATAACCTACTTAGATAAGTGGCGTCCCCAAGGGGATTCGAACCCCTGTTACCGCCGTGAAAGGGCGGTGTCCTAGGCCTCTAGACGATGGGGACACATAATGTGTCACTAGGACAACTGAATAGTTAGACTCGATTCAGACGAGCTTTTAATAACACAACACTTTTAGTAAGTGGCGTCCCCAAGGGGATTCGAACCCCTGTTACCGCCGTGAAAGGGCGGTGTCCTAGGCCTCTAGACGATGGGGACACATAATGTGTCACTAGGACAACTGAATAGTTAGACTCGATTCAGACGAGCTTTAATAACACAGCACTTTAAGTAAGTGGCGCCGCCAAGAGATTCGTACTCTTGATAACGTCGTGAATAGATTGCGCGGTGTTCACCGCCCCACTACACATAACCTACTTGAATAAGTGGCGTCCCCAAGGGGATTCGAACCCCTGTTACCGCCGTGAAAGGGCGGTGTCCTAGGCCTCTAGACGATGGGGACACATAATGTGTCACTAGGACATTAAATGATAGTTTGACTCATATCGGAGTTAAGGTTACTAAAATAACATGCAAGTACTCGAGACTGACATATTTATTTATTTTCTTGGCAATTGCTCACTTACTAAGAGTAAGTGGCGTCCCCAAGGGGATTCGAACCCCTGTTACCGCCGTGAAAGGGCGGTGTCCTAGGCCTCTAGACGATGGGGACGCAGAAAACTGCAACCCTAGGACAAACACTATGCAAATCTGGTGGAGCTATGCGGGATCGAACCGCAGACCTCTTCGCTGCCAGCGAAGCGCTCTCCCAGCTGAGCTATAGCCCCGACTTGCATACACACCACCAATTAATGTTGGTTGTGTATCGCTGAGTGCGGGGCGCATTCTATGCAGCCCCCCAAATAAAGTCAACAGTTTTTTATCTAAGTTTATTTAAATGATTTAAATTTCAACAAGCTGACTAAATATCAATCCGTTACGGAGGTATTTTATACAAAGAGCTATCAAATTAGCTATTTTGGGCTAATTGCATTGTTGGTTTGTTATCAAAGGCTCTCTGCTTTTGAATTTACTCCCTTAGAAAAGGTATACATTTATATGCAAAATAAAGTTCATTATTTAAAGCTTTAAATAAAACGACTTCCCCCTTCCCTGCTTTGTTTTTAATAGTGCTAAGTAGAGTGTAATTAACTAATGCAAATTTATCGGTATGAAAAAACTGTTTTAAAAATTTACTGTATTCATATCATTTGGAATGATTTACCTAGGTCATAAAGCTATAGATCCAAGTCTAAATATAAGCTTATGAATATAAATTGCATATTTGTTCGCCAAAAAATGCTTAAATGCCATGTCATTGTTTATAAAAGCTGCATCTAACACATTTTTACTCATTCAAGTGTTGACACATTTACAACTCTATCTATAATAGCGCCCCACAACAACGCAGCAATGAGTTGTTTTAGATATGGGTCGTTAGCTCAGTTGGGAGAGCATCGCCCTTACAAGGCGAGGGTCACTGGTTCAAGTCCAGTACGACCCACCATTATTCCCTAATGGTGTTCATATCTAAATTCTTAATGGGTCGTTAGCTCAGTTGGGAGAGCATCGCCCTTACAAGGCGAGGGTCACTGGTTCAAGTCCAGTACGACCCACCATTTACTTTCTGTTATTAAAGAAAGTCTCGGTGGTCCTTCCATTAAGATAATATGCTGTATGTAATATGGGTCGTTAGCTCAGTTGGGAGAGCATCGCCCTTACAAGGCGAGGGTCACTGGTTCAAGTCCAGTACGACCCACCATTTTAAAATGGTGTTTCATATTACAAAAATCTAAATGGGTCGTTAGCTCAGTTGGGAGAGCATCGCCCTTACAAGGCGAGGGTCACTGGTT
>NZ_LRUE01000024.1:0-517186 GCF_001550135.1 Pseudoalteromonas shioyasakiensis | reverse complement strand
GGAGAGCATCGCCCTTACAAGGCGAGGGTCACTGGTTCAAGTCCAGTACGACCCACCACATATAAAACCTCCTTATTTTATCTCTAGTTTTCAAAAGCATCGCCACTCTTTACAAAACACAGGCTCGATGGTTCAAGTCCAGTACGACCCACCACATATAACAACCGCTTGTACTCTCTAACTTCTACTCTCTAACTTCTACTATCTAACTTCTACTATCTAACTTCTACTATCTAACTTCTACTATCTAACTTCTACTATCTAACTTCTACTATCTAACTTCTACTATCTAACTTCTACTATCTAACTTCTACTATCTAACTTCTACTCTCTAACTTCTACTCTCTAACTTCTACTCTCTAACTTCTACTCTCTAACTTCTAATATCTAACTTCTAATATCTAACTTCTAATATCTAACTTCTAATATCTAACTTCTAATATCTAACTTCTAATATCTAACTTCTAATATCTATCACTCACTACTCCCTTTATTGATATAACCCAAAGCTAAACTTTAAATCATTGCAAAAGCTGTAATTTGCCTTGTCAGCAGCTAGACTGTTTATTATAGTCATCGTTAATGTCACTTAGTCGCAAGTCCAATGCCTGCAAAGATTTTTTCGAAAGCCAAAATTTTAATAGTTGAAGAGCAGCCACTTGCTCAAAGCTATATGAAACAGTCCTTAGAGGGATTGGGGTTTCGTCAGTTGCGTTTTGCTGAGCATGCAATTGCAGCAAAAGAACAATGTCAAATTGAGCAGTTCGATCTCATCGTTTGTTCATTTAACCTTAGTAAACATCAAGATGGTTATCAGCTTTATGAAGAGCTGAAAACTAAACGTCTTATAAAAAACTCTACCGGCTTTATTTTTATTTCAGCTGAAACAAGTGGCTCGTTAGTTCACAGTGTACTCGAGCTACAACCAGATGATTTCTTAGTTAAACCCTTTACAATTAACGAATTAAAAAATCGTATTGAAAAAGTGTTATTGCGCAAAAGTAACCTACATCAAATTTATCAACTTATTGATGATGGGAATGACTCCAAAGCAATTAAACAAATTGATACCTTGCTGCAAAACAAAGGTAATAGTTACAGCGCCATTCTATTGAGATTAAAAGGCGACGCCCTACTTCGCCTTAAGCGCTTTGAAGATGCCAAAACCTTTTTTAAATCAGTGCTCGATATTCAAAAATTTACTTGGGCAAAAGTTGGTTTAGTCGAAGCGCTTATTGCTAATAATGAACATACCCTAGCACACCGCATGCTTAAGACGATGTTGCAGCGCAGTGAAACTAGACTAGTTGCGCTTGATTTACTGGGTCGATTAGAAATAAAACTCAATAAATTTGATGAGGCACAGGATTTTTTTAGTAAAGCTGTTGAAATTGCCCCGCGTAACATTGACCGCCAGAAAACCTTAAGTCATGTATCACTGCTTAATCACGATTATGAAAAGAATTATTTAACGCAAAAAGACATTGCCAGTTACGCAAAACACTCAATTCACGATAACCCTGATATATATTTAAATGCGGCGCGCGCAGGGATTGATTTTGCTTTAACGACGGATCAAACCGATCAAGTTAATCGTATTTCAAGACAGACAAACCAGTACTTAAGTGATTTAAAAAAGCAGTTTCCGAATAGTAATAATCAAACACAAATTGATGTTCTCAATGCGCGTTTGCATTATTTAAAGGATGAACATCAAAAGGCTAAAGCACTTATCAATCAACTTGATGAAAGTGACACTCAAATTCGTTCAGTAGATGGTGCGCTCGATAAGGCGAAAGCGTTTCATGAGCTTGGTTTTCACCACAAAGCACAGATGCTATTTAACCAAATAATAACTCACTGTGAACGCCACCCATCAGTTAGCGATCCGGTGTATTTACGTTATATTCAACAACAACAAACTGAACGACGAGATATCAAGCTCGGTCCGAAAGAGCTCAATAATCACGCTGTAACACAATTTAATAAAGGTCAGCTCAATACGGCGCTAGAAGCCTTCACCCAAGCATTTAGGATCATGCCTAAAAATGCCAGCATCGCTTTAAACCTACTGCAATGTTTATTCGATACAAATAACCAAGGCCAATCATTTAATTTAGCGCTGGCGAAAAAATGTTTTGCCTTGCTCGATGCGCAAACATTAGAAGATGAACAAGCAATCCGCTTTGAAAAAATTAAAGCCCTGGCTGCAAAGTTAAAAATTAAGCTTGCTGAGTAATTGCGTATGGCATCTTCTTTGTTTAAATTTAAAAAGCCCCTCCTAAGCGTTGCGCTTTTAATATTTTGCCAATACAGCTTTGCCTCAGCAACATTACAACATTGGCAACAAGCCAGTATCAATTGGCAAAGTAAAGCAGGCAGCCATATCAATATTTTGGCTGATGAGCAGCCTGCATTTATGGCGTTAAAACCCTACATTCCTTTATTTGAGCAGCTAACAGGAATTTCTGTTGGCTTTCATGCTTTAGAACAATCACAAATGCGTGTTCGTCGCCATCAAGATTTAAGCGAGGCTTCTGGGCTTTACGATGTACTGCCGATGGGGATTACCTTTTTAGGTGAAGCGCAAAGCCAAGGCTGGATTGAGCCCTTGCAGCCTTACATTGATAACCCAAAACTGACAGACAAAACTTGGTATCAGTTAGAAGACATTAGTGAGCGTAGCCTAGCGCTTTGTAAAATTGATAACACGCTATATTCGTTACCATTTGATTTTTCTGCGCCAATTTATTTTTATCGCAAAGATCTTTTCGAACGTTTTAACTTAGCAGTTCCCGATACCTACGAGCAACTACAAGCAACCAAGGTTAAGTTACAACGAGAAATCGACCGTACTCCTTCTTTAAATGGTATGCATGCATTTGCCTCACGTACGCTGCCGGGGGCAGGATTAAACACTTGGACTGTGTTACCTGTTATGCGTGCTTATGGCGCTGAAGTTATCGACGCGCAGGGCCAGTCTGTTTTTAATAGCCCTGAAACGGCACAAAGCCTACAAGTGTATCGCGACCTAGTAACAGGGTTCGGCAATCCAGATAACAGCCGCTTACTGCATTTTTATGAAATTCGTCGCCTGTTTAAAGAAGGCCGCCTTGCTTCGGCCTTTTTGGCTTCTCATTTTTATAATGAAATAGATACCGCCGAAGAGTCAGATATTTGGAATAAATGGGAAGCAGCCCCCTTGCCTGCAGGTCCAATCGCCAGAGAAACATCTCCTTGGGCATGGGCATTTGCAATTAATAGCAAATCAACTAACAAAGATGCTGCATGGTTATTTATTCAATGGGCAACCAGTGAGCAGACCGCCGCACTACTTAGTACAGGAGGTTCACCGCCTAGACAAAAAGTGTGGCACGAAAAGCTGTTTACTCTAGTAAACAAACCTGGCTTTAATAAAGCCATGTTATGGGTGTTTGAGCATGCAACGCCTGATCGCCTTCAGGCTGGCATGGTCGAGTTTCCAGTTATTGGCGAAATTATTTCGCAAACCTTTAGCCAAATTTTCTATGGTGCAGATATAAAACAATCAATCAAAAGCACAGACGCAAAAATCAACGCTAATATGCAAGCATTAAAAGTACGGAGCAATATTGAGCAATGAGAATTAGTATTGCCCACAAAATTTTAATGATCATTGGCTTTACCATTACCCTTATTTTAGGGGCAAGTACGTCGTTGCATGTAATGGAGCTTAAAGAGCAAACACTTTTGAACATGAGTGAAAAAGCTGATGCGATTGTCTCGCCCATGTTGTCAGAAATAAATAGCCTCACAAAAGATAATACCGTGGGGAGTTGGGTGCTTAAAATTCAGGGTCTTACCCTAAAGAACATATTAAAAAATAATACTTTTGATGATTTAAAAACGATTTACTTTATCGACCAAAATAATTTTATCGCCGCCCACCCGGATAACAGTAAAGTAGATACCCTAGAAACTAACCAAGAGCTGCTAAAACAGCTCAATCCTAAGCATAATGTCATTGTAGCCATGGAGCAGCAATATGTTGTTGCTGTGCCAATTAGCAACTTTCAGGGCGAAAATATCGGTTACGTTATGGTGAGTTTTTCAGATAAAGACTTAGCGTTAAAGACCAAATCGATTATTAGCAATGCGGTTTCGCTGTTTGCTATTTACCTGTTAACCGCACTTATCATCGCCTATATCATTATTCGCCGAATTATTTTGCAGCCCATTGATCAGCTCGTGGAGTTTTCTCATGCCGTGACCACGGGTGATTTAAACTGCCCTATTAATATAAAGAGCCAAGATGAAATAGGTACTCTCGCCAGTGGCTTTAAAATGATGCGCGCTGCGGTTAGACAGCAGATAAACAGCATGCATGAACAACATAGTTTACTTGAAGACACCGTTGCAAAGCGCACTCAAGAGTACCTTGACGCTAAAGAGCAAGCTGAACAATCAAATCAGGCTAAAAGTCGCTTTTTAGCTAATATGTCGCATGAGTTAAGAACTCCGCTCAATGCAGTGCTAGGTTTTAGCCAATTACTACAAGATAGCGAAACAGATAAAAATAAGCGTCGTTACTTAGAAGCAATATCAATCTCTGGTAATTCACTGCTTAATGTTTTGAATGACATTCTCGATTTATCAAAAATCGATGCTGGTAAAATGCAACTCGATATTGAGCGTGTAGAAATCCCTAAAATGTGCCATGAGCTTAATATGATGTTTTTACAACTCAGTGCGCAAAAAGATCTCGACTTACAAATAAGCTCTCACCCAGAGTTAACAACCCCTGTGTTACTTGATAGCAATAAAGTTCGCCAAGTACTAACCAACTTAATCAGTAATGCCATTAAGTTCACTGCACAAGGCAGTGTTAAAGTGTATTTCGATTTTAAAGCCCACGATGACAACAGCAATATTGATATCAAAATTCATGTCACAGACACAGGTAAGGGTATTCCTAAAGATCAACAAGATCTTATTTTTAATGATTTTGAACAAGTACAAGGCCAACGTAGTTCGGAGTTTGGTGGAACGGGATTAGGTCTTGCGATTTCACTGCGTTTTATCAAGCTAATGGGTGGTGAGTTATCGGTGATCAGCGATAAAGATAAAGGCAGTGAGTTTATCGTGTCTTTACCAAATGTTGAATTAGCTGAGTCTAAAAATGAAGTGAAACATCGTAACTACCCCGCTATTTCGAGCTACCACTTTAATCCTGCTCGAATTTTGATTGTTGATGATATTCCCTACAACCGTGACTATTTAGAGTCCTTTTTATCGCGCTGGAGCTTTACCGTAGACACGGCTATCAATGGTGAAGATGCCCTTAAAAAAATTGAGCAGCATCAGCCTGATTTAATCATCATGGATTTAAAAATGCCGGTAATGGGCGGATTAGAAGCAAGTCAGTTAATTCGCAGTGATGATCGCTTCAAGCATATTCCAATCATTGCGGTTACAGCATCGGTATTAAAAGATGATAAGGCACAATCCAGTATTTTGACAGACTACATAATCAGTAAGCCAATTCACCGTGAGCACCTTATTTTCATCATTGCTCAATACTTAGATTAGGTAATAATTAGATAGAGATTAAACACGCCTTAGTCGCGTTTTTTCATCGCTATAGCATTCATGCAATAGCGTAAGCCACTTGGCGGTGGACCATCAGGAAATACATGTCCTAAATGTGCATCGCAAACATTACATACGGCTTCAATGCGCTGCATACCATGGCTAGAGTCCGCGATATAGGCAATGCTTTCAACACTGCTAGGCTGAGTAAATGACGGCCAGCCTGTGCCACTATCGAACTTTTCATCACCATCAAAAAGTAAGTTGTCACAACATACACACGCATATTGACCTGGTTCAAATATCGTACATGAATCAGAGCTGTGCGGACGTTCGGTGCCTTTTAAACGGGTTACATAGAATACATCTTGTTCGAGCTCAGCTTGCCATTCAGATGGCGATTTTTCGACTCGACGTGGAGGTGTTGGGTTACCGTTATGGGCAAACTCTAAAATATCTTGCCAAGTTAACATAATGCTCCCTCAGGGTTGAATACAACAGTTGCACAGTACATCACAAGCACTACGAAGGGCAAGCAACGTGCGTCTAGTAATTACTGTGTTTGTAACTTGATATCTATTTGTGCACGTTCACGCTCAGAAAGTAGCTGTGCTAAATGACTATTTATTTGGCTGCTGTTAACACTTAATACGGCTGTTATCAGCTGGTCATTGACATCAGTTACATGGATTATCCCTTCGCCGATTTCAATCTGCTTAATTTGGCCAATTAATACAAACTCAGCTTTGCGTTTAAAATCGAATATACCAGCCAAACTTATCAGCGCTAGCTGATTTACATCACGCTTTAGTAAATCAGTAATGGGATTACGCGCTACAAATAACGGCGTGACTCGATAGAGGCTTGATAGCGTTATAAAGCCCCATAACATCACAAACAACGAAAATGCAGCACTTTGCCAAAGTGGCGTAAATACCCATAAAACAATTAATACCAGCGCGATAGTGAGTGAAATTTTTGCTAAAAGCTTATTAATTGCCAACATATTGCAGCCCTATTTCTTTTCAATTGGATCTGGCCAATCATTAAAGAAGACCGACAGATATCTGCTTTTTAATAAATATAACAGTACCCATAACACAAGTACCATTTGGCACGCTAAGAAAAACGAAAACTGATAGTGACTGTGCGCAGCCTGATAGGTTAACCAACTTAAATCTGTGATTGCACACAAAATTAATGGCCAGCGCATAAAACGCCATATAGACGCCAAACGTTTCGCACTTTCAGCATTTTCTTGAGGTCGGCGTAAACAAAAGATCACCGCCGGTAATAAGGCGATTGCCGCAATGGCAATGGCTGTAAAGAAATCGCTTTTCGACTTAAAAAACAGCGACATGATATCTAAATCAGGGCGACGGCTGAGCGCCGCCATAATCCATATAAAGTAACTGCGTAACAACACTAACAAAGTTAAATGAAACGCCACTGGGGTTCGATAAGCGCCGTGTTTATCCCAGTATTCTGGACCGTAGCGATTCATATTTGGTTCTTCTTATCGGCAATGATGCCAAGTACAAAAAACGCAGCTGTAAGTGTAAGCGCCAGCCATTTAACACCGAGTAGCAGTAGCAACTTACTTAAAAATGGAGTTACAAACACCACAAGTAAGCCCATGCCAAACCCTGTGACCAACACAAAGCAAAGCACGCGAATAATAAAGTGACGACGCGCGACAAAGCGCTTGGTCACTTTAATAATATCGTTTGCATACAAGGATATAAAACACACCACCAGCAATAATGAAATATTGTAAAGGTGTGGTTGCAGCCAGCTGCCAATTGTTAGAGCAACTGACGACAATGCCTGCAATAGACTATCCATTGTGCTCACTTAAAAGTGCAATGAGGTCAGCCTCAGTTAACACATCAATGCCTAAGTCTTGTGCTTTGGTTAATTTTGAGCCTGCTTTTTCACCCGCAATCAGTGCATCTGTTTTCGCCGATACACTACCCGACACTTTTGCACCTAACGCTTGTAAACGTGCTTTTGCATCATTACGATTAAGCTCACTCAATGTGCCGGTCAGTACGTAAGTTAAGCCAGCTAATGGCTGCGCATCGGCGCTCGGCGCTGTTAATTCTGGCCAGTGAATACCTTGCTCAACTAACGCATTTACAACTGCCATATTGTGCTCTTCGCTAAAGAAGCCACGTACATGCTTAGCAACGATCTCACCTACGTCACTTACTTCAGTTAACGCATCAACGCTTGCTTGAGTGATTTTTTCTAGAGTTAAAAAATGGTTTGCTAAGTTTTGCGCGGTTGCTTCACCCACTTCACGAATACCTAACGAATATAGGAATTTAGCTAAGGTTGTTTGTTTCGCATCTTGTAGTGCATTAACTAAATTCTTAGCAGATTTAGGGCCCATTCGCTCTAGGGACTCAAAATGCCCTTGTTTAAGGATAAATAAATCAGCAGGCGTTTTGATAAGCTCACGATCAACAAGTTGATCAACAATTTTGTCGCCCAAGCCATCAACATCAAGGGCTTTACGTGACGCAAAATGTTTAATTGCTTGCTTACGCTGCGCTTGGCACACTAAACCACCAGTACAACGGGCAACCGCTTCACCTTCAATGCGCTCCACATGTGAGTCACAAATTGGGCAAGTAGCAGGAAATTCAATGTCTTTAGCATCGTCAGGGCGACGTTCAAGGACAACTTGGGTAATTTGCGGAATAACATCACCTGCACGGCGAATAATCACGGTATCGCCAATTTTAACGCCTAAACGGGCAATTTCATCGCCATTATGAAGCGTTGCGTTAGATACCGTTACGCCACCTACAAATACTGGCTCTAATCGTGCTACAGGGGTGATTGCACCTGTGCGCCCTACCTGAAACTCAACATCAAGTAATTGGGTGATTTCTTCTTGTGCTGGGAATTTAAAAGCAATTGCCCAGCGCGGTGCACGTGCCACAAAGCCTAAACGCTCTTGTAGTTTTTTGTCGTTTACTTTAATAACCACACCGTCAATTTCGTAGGCAAGGCTACTTCGACGCGTCAAGATATCTTGATAATAATCAAGTGCAGCTTGCTGACCTTCAACGAGCTTTGTTTCTGGGCAAAGTGGTAAACCCCAATCGGTAAGTTTAGCAAGCTGTTGGTAATGATCTTCTGGTAACTGCCCATCGGCAACAAGCCCAGTGCTGTAGGCATAAAACATCAGTGGACGTTTTGCTGTTACTTTAGAGTCAAGCTGACGTAAGCTACCGGCAGCAGCATTACGCGGGTTAACGAAAACTTTGTCGCCACGCTTTTCGGCTTCACTGTTTAGTTTGGCAAAACCGGCACTATCCATAAATACTTCACCGCGCACTTCAAGCTCTGCCGGGAAGTCATCGCCACGTAACTTAAGCGGCACATTACGAATTGTTTTCACGTTTTGGGTGATGTTTTCACCTACCATACCATCGCCACGGGTGGCTGCTTGAACTAAAACACCATCACGATAAATAATTGATACCGCTAAACCATCAAGCTTTGGTTCACAACAAAAAGTCAGCTCCTTGTTATCCATTACTCGCTCTTTGATACGGCGGTTAAAGGCGGCAAACTCCTCTTCTGAAAAGGCATTATCAAGTGACAGCATTGGCACTTGGTGAGTGACTTGCTCAAACTTATCAAGTGCAGCGCCACCGACTTTTTGGCTTGGTGAGTCAGGGCTTTGAAACTCAGGATTAGCTTGCTCAAGGGCGCTTAATTCGCGCATTAAACGGTCATATTCAGCATCAGGAATGCTAGGTGCATCCAGCACATAATAATTATGGTTATGCTCTTCTAACTGGGCACGAAGTTGGCTAATTTGCTCAAAGATAGGGCTGGACATGAAAACCTCAAAAATCTACATAAAAAAGCCACTTCGACGACTTAACGCCAAGTGGCCTAATACTTATACTCTGTGTGTGCGACTAAGCTGAAAAGCTGCGTACTTTCTCAACATACTCACGAACGCTTTCAACCGTCATTTCTTCACGGTTGCTATCTAAAATCGTTGCACCAAATTCGTCGGCTAGCTTTTTAGCTGCACTGTGCAACATGTTGAATGCACTTAGACCGTCGCCATCACATGGTAAGGTCATAAATAAGCTAACACCTGCCGTACTAAACTGTTCCATATTATCAATATCGAACGTGCCTGGGTTGTACATATTCACTAAACGGAATAACACCGGGCCTGTGCCTGCTGGGTCTAAGTGACGGTTAAAGAAACCTTCTTCAGAATACTTAAAGCCTAACATATTAACGGCTGGCAATAATTGGCTGCCATCCATTGTTAAGCCCTCTGGCATTTGTAAATGCACAATAATGAAATCGGTTGGAGCTTGTGCATCTGCTGGCTCTTCTTCAACTTCTTGTTGCTTAGCTTCAGGCTCTTCAACAACCTGTTCTGAAACAGCTGGTTCGTCGTGACTTTCTGCTGAAAAGCTTAAATCACCAAACTCTGGCTCATCACGTTCTTGCGGTTTTGCAGTTGCAGGCTCTTGAACCTCGCTGGTTGTTTCGTTCGGTTCAACCCGTTCAACTGAAGGCGTATCTGGGCTGTCCTTTTTACGCACCGACCATAAGCCGTGAATTAATAAACCACCAATGACAAATACACTGATTACGATTAAAGCCCATCTTAATTCTTCGGCCATCCCCTCACCTTTATTATTTGATATGCCTAAATTTTATGCATGTGCCATTTGCACAGCTTGTTCTATATCTACAGCGACCATTCGTGATACACCTGGTTCGGCCATAGTTACACCGGTCAATCTGCCTGCCATTTCCATAGCAATCTTGTTGTGACTGATATAAATAAATTGTACTGATTGTGACATCTCTTCTACCAAACGGCAAAAACGACCCACATTCGCATCATCCAATGGCGCATCCACTTCATCTAGCATACAGAATGGAGCTGGATTGAGCCTGAATATTGAAAACACCAATGATAATGCGGTCAGCGCTTTTTCTCCACCACTAAGCAGGTGAATTGTCGAATTTTTCTTGCCTGGTGGCCTTGCCATGATGCTCACCCCACTTTCAAGTAGATCATCACTGGTCAATTCAAGGTAAGCACTACCGCCACCAAACACTTTTGGGAATAACTCCCCAAAGTCTGTATTTACTTGTTCAAAGGTCGCCTTGAAACGATTTTTTGTTTCTCGGTCGATTTTTTGAATCGCCCCTTCAAGGGTATTTAATGCTTGTGTTAAATCATCAAGCTGCTGATTTAAATAATCGCTGCGCTGTTTAGCCTGCTCAAACTCATCTATTGCCGCTAAGTTCACCGCGCCAAGTTCATTTAAAGCTTGCGTGGTTTTTGTAAGCCTCGTTTGCATGCTATTTAAATTGGCATTGTCAGGCAGTTCTTCAAGTACTGTTTTTAAATTTTGTTCCAGTTCTTCAAGTGGCTCTAACGCAGCTTGCGCCTTAACGATTAAACTTTGCTCATCCAGCGCTAATGCTTGCAACTGCTCTTGTAACGTCACCAACTCAGATTGCGATGATTTCAACGCTGTTTGCTTATCAGCAAGCTCCTTTTTAGCTTGACTCAAGGCCGCTTGCAAGTTTTTCAGCTCAACGTCACTTTGTTGATGCTTTTCAAGCAATAGCATAATTTGATCTGCTACTTCTTCAAGCGGGATCACTAGCTCTTCTAGTTGCTCGTTGAGCTCTAATACAGCTTCACTGGCAGCACTTTGTGCGGCATTAGCATGCTGTAGTTTAGTTTCGCTAAGTTGACACTCACTGCGAGCTTTTTGTTCAGCCAAATTAGCTTGATGTGCTTGCGTTTTATATTGCTCAAGCATAGAAGCCACTTGGCGATAGTTGTTATTTGCCTCAACTTGTAGGTGTTTTGCTTGCTCTAACTCAGTTTCAAGTTCTAACTGCTGCTCTAATAATTGCTCAAGTAAAGTCTGCTGCGTTTGTTGCTGTTCGTCAGCACTTTGCTTTTGTTCAGCCAGTAAGGTTTGACGCTGTTGCAACTTAATAAGCTGGTTTTGCCACTGGGTTTGCTGCTCTAATAACATATCGCGTCGAGTGCTGGCCGATGCAATCTGCTGAGCTGCTTGGTGAATTCGTTCTCTGTATTGCTCTTTGTCGGCGATAAGTGTTTTCTTGTGAGCTAGATGCTCATTTAGCAATTGCTGCTTAGTTTCTAATTGCTCGTTGAGTTCTTCATCTAACTGCTGTGCATCACTTAGCTGAGCATGCTTTAAAAGCAAAGAATTGTCGGCGTCTTTATTGGCATCGGTATGAAAGTTACGACCATGCATACAGCCCTCTTCATCAATCACAGCCAGCCAATATGGATCCGCCAAAATAGCGTCATCAAAACAAGGTTGAAATGCAAACCGTGCTAATAAATCAGGGTAAGCACCCGATTCGATATAATTAGCTAATGACTCTTTTGGTAACTCATCATCAGATGCAGGCCAAACACTGTTAGGCTCTTTATGTTGACTGACCTTTAGATGCTCAAGGCCAAGTAGGGCTTGTTCAATTAGCGGCTCAAAGCCAGAAGCCACCTTTAACTGCGCCAATAGAGAGACACTTTCGCTGTCGGTTTGCTCTGATAGCAAAGAATTAAGCGCAGCTATGCTGGCTCTGTTTTCATTACTGTGCTGCTGAACCCGCTTTAAGTCCTGCTCTAAGTGCTGTTGCTCTTTATCCGCTTGTTCTAGATTTTGAGTGAGCTTATTTAGCGCACTTTGTTGCTGCGCAAGCTCTTTCGTCAGTGATTGAATTTGCTGTTGTTGCTCAGCAATTTGCGCTGCAACTGGAGTCGCTTCAAGTTCATTAATTTCAGAGGCAAGTTGTGCCTGCTGAGACTCAAGTTGCGCAACAGTCTGGGCAAAGTGAGCCTGTTGACTCTTTGCAACATTAATATCACTGCTATGAGCTTGGCTTTTCTGTAAGGTGCTTTGATATTGCTCATTGGCGCTTTGCGTTTGTTGCTGTTGCTGTGCGACTTGTTCTTCAACCTCTGCAACCTGCTCGGCGCACAGTAAACTTTGCTCAATCGCTTCTTGTAGCTGCTCTTGTAAAATGGCGGCTGAGGCGTGTTGCTCTTCTTGCAGCTCTTTATTTTGTAACTGCAGTTGTTGCTGTTTGATAAGGTTTTGGCTAAGTGTTTGCTGTTGCTGCTTTAAGCTGATCTGTTGCTGCTCTTTGCGGGTTAAATCAGTATGAGTTTGATGCTGAGCCTGCTGTGCGTCTTGCAGTTTTTGCTGCTCAAGCTGCACCTGATTTTCAAGGCTTGCTAAAACGTCATCGTGGCCAGAGTGCGCTTCTCTAAAGAACTGAATTTGCTCTTTAAGTTTATTAATTTGCTCAGCTTTATCAATTTGTTGTTGGTGTAACTTCTGCCACTTTAAAACCGCAATTTGCCCTTTTAAGGTACGCTCTGTGGCTTTTAGCTCTCGGTATTTTTTTGCATCGACTGATTGCACTGCAAGCTTATCAAGCTGTGTTTGCAACTCCTGCCTTACATCAAGCAATCGTTCAAGGTTTTCGCGGGTACTTTTAATGCGGGTTTGCGTTTCACGACGACGCTCTTTGTATTTTGAAACTCCCGCGGCTTCTTCTAAAAAAACACGCAAGTCAGCCGGTTTGCTCTCAATTAAACGCGAGATCATGCCCTGCTCAATAATCGCATAGCTGCGCGGGCCAAGACCTGTGCCTAAAAAGATATCGGTAATATCACGCTTACGGCATTTACTGCCATTTAGAAAATAAATTGACTGGCCATCTCGAGTCACTAAGCGCTTTATCGCCACTTGGTTTCGATCAGCAAAGGTATTCGGTAAATGACCACTGGTGTTATCAAACACCAACTCAACAGAGGCTTGTGAAATTGGCTTTCGATTAGTTGAGCCGTTAAAAATAACATCGGTCATGGCATCGCCACGTAAGTTTTTAGCTGAGCTTTCACCTAGCACCCAACGCACTGCATCGATGACATTTGATTTGCCACAGCCGTTCGGGCCGACAACACATGTCATCTGATCAGGAAATGGGATCTTAGTGGGTTCAACAAACGATTTGAAACCCGCTAATTTTATGGTGCTTAAGCGCATCTAATTGTTTTACCGATTTTTATTGTTATTCTTCAATTTAACCCATTTTAGGGTAAAAGGTTAAGCGTGGCGCTTAAAATTATCTAAAATAATACCCGTTGCCATCGCTACATTAAGCGATTCTGCTTGGCCAAATGCCGGAATGGTTATTTTATCAGTAACTAAGCTTTCGCAATCAGTTCGTATACCATGAGATTCACTGCCCATTAGTAATACGGCATCTTGTTTAAGAGCAGTTTTGTGAATGTTCTCACCTTCTAAAAATGCACCATACACAGGAAGATTTAAGCTAGGTAAGTAACTGGTTAAATCAGTTTGTGAGACACACACGCGAGCAAATGAGCCCATGGTTGCGCTGATGGTTTTCGGGTTATAAGCATCCGCACTGTCTGTGCTGGTAACAATATGCTTAATACCATACCAATCTGCAACACGAATAATGGTACCTAAATTACCCGGATCCGACACACCATCAAGGGCTAAAATAAGTCCTGATGTTGGTAATGCTTGCTGACTTGGCATATCAACAACAGCAATGGCGGCGTTGTTACTCACGAGCGTGCTGGCTTTAGTTAGGCTGTCTTCGTCTGCTTCAATGACTTGATGGGCTGCAAGCGCTGATTGGTGCGCAGAAATAAATGCAGGAGTCGCAAATATATGAGCAATACTTAACCCACTGTTTAGTAATTCAAGTATATTTTTTTCGCCTTGAACAAGGTACTGGTTATATTGCTTACGGTATTTCTTTTGACCTAATGCACGAATTAGTTTCAGTTGGTTTTTTGAAATCATAACAGCCTCATAAAATGATTCATTAGTATATCACCAAGGTCACAGATTCTGTACTCGAAAAACCAAGGGGGAAGTGCCAATTGCTTATTCAATCAGCACTTTTAAGAGACACTAGCTGATAAGAGGTATTAACTAATTTTTGTCAGCCACTCATTTAACCATGGCTCAGTAACAGGCCAAGGCTCAAAATCTTCACAGGCATCAATTTCTAAACGATGACCAACAGGTTTTGCCTGTAAATCGCGAAACAGCTCATCAAAACTGCGACCTGCACCACAAAACGTATCGCCATAGCTGCGGTCGCCCATAGCAATAATGCCGTATTGCTTGCCTGTTAACATAGGAAATTGATCATTTAATTGGCTATATAAAGCGATTAAATTGTCAGGAATATCGCCCTGACCCGTCGTTGAAGTGATCACTAAAATATGTGACGCAGCCAGCATGTCATCGACCGTGCCATTTTCAACTAATTGCGCTTGATGCTCAGACTTTTCAATAACTTCAATAACTTGTTCGCTTAAACGCTCAGCACCGCCGTAAACACTGCCGACAAAAATACTAATGGTTGCCATAATAATCCTTTTCTTCTGTTGGCCAGCCAAGTTGCTGGCAAATCGTTAACATTGCATCGCCTAATGGCGCTCTAATTGTTATTGGTTGCTTGCTATAAGGGTGCACAAACTTTAATTCAGAGGCAAATAACATTAAACGACGAAGCTGAAAATGCTCTCTAAAAAATTGATTATGCTGATTATCACCATGATTTACATCACCAATAATTGGCAATGATAAATGTTTTAAATGACGACGAATTTGATGTTTGCGGCCAGTTTTTGGAAAACATTCCACCAGCGAATAACGAACTGTTGGGTATTTACCAATTGGAATAGGCAAGCTTGCTTGGTGCAGGCAATGAAATTGCGTTTGTGCTTCTTGCGGTGCTTTATTTTGATCAGCAAACTTATCAGCAATTTTATCAAGCTCTTCTTTTAAAGGTTTATCTAAGAAGATTGATTCGTTTAAAAAGCCTCTTACTAAAGCTAAATAACGCTTTTCAATTTGCCCATCAATAAATAACTGGTTCATATCACGGGCTGCTTCTGAACTTAACGCAAACAGTAATACGCCTGAGGTTGGTCTATCTAACCGATGTACAGGAAACACGTGTTGACCAATTTGGTCACGCAGCATTTGCATTGCAAATTGGGTTTCGTGTTTGTCTAAAAACGAACGGTGAACCAATAAACCGGATGGTTTATCAATCGCAATGTAATTATCATCGCGGTACAGAATCGTTAACTCATCAAATTGTGGCTTAACACTCTCTTGCATCTTAGTCATCACTCAAAAGTTGATCGAGTTTTTGTAAAACGTTAATCACATCATTACCGCCGCTGTGTTGTGCCAGCATCATTTCAGCCATAGGCGCAATTGCAAAATTACGGGGTAAAGGCTGAGCGTGTGTGATTAAGGCATGCATTTTTTCAAGAAAAACAAATTGCAGCCATTGCTCAAAAGCCATGGTGTCATGACAAAACGGCACACTAGAATTGAGTGCACTTGGGTCAATCGGTGCTGTTTGCCAAAGTGAATGGCGTTGTAATGTGGATTCTAATTCGCGCAGCAGCGCCAAAGTCTGTTGATGCATTGTAAAACTCTTAATACCTTTGTGCTTAGTATACCCTGTTCCAAGGCGCCATGGTATGGCGTATAATTCGCGGCTGATATAGATTAAAAACGGTAATTGAGATTTTATGACTGAGCAGATCGCCACATTAGGTCAACTTCTGGATGCAGCAGGCACCACTTGGCGTGCCTTCGATATTGGCAGACACATCACGAAATTAGACAAAAAACAATTTCTTGCCATTGAAGAAACAAAAATCCCTTACCCTTACCCGCTTGCTGGTCATGCTTGGCTTGCTATTCAATTTTGGGATGTAAAAGCGTCTAAAGAACCTTATGTATGGTTTTTAAAATTCCCCCTAGATGAGCAAAGCCGTCTTGTAAGCGCAAGCCGCGATCATTTCGCAAATATGGTAATTGAAGCACTTGGTACAGAAATTACCGGTGAAAATGCCGAAGGCAAATTAGACAACAACCCGTATGTATTTACGCCAAACGCCAACAAGTTAGCGGCATTTAATGCACAGGTTAAATGTTTGCTTAAACAAAGTGCTTCACAGTATTACGAATATGCGCAGCTGTATTTTTCAGGCAAACTCGGTTTTGATAATTGGCAAAGTGTTGCAGTACAAGGTATTGCTGATTTTGCTATGCGTTTAGATAACGACAACAATTTAGCAAATCTACAAGCCGCTTGGGGGCAGTTACCAGTCGAAGTATTACAGCCGCTAAGTGCAATGCTTGAACATGTTGCAATTGAACCCGTATTTGCAGAGCAATTGTTAGCCTATGGTTTAAACGCCATAGAGCATAAAGACGACATCGCCCTTGTTGCAGCTCTTAGAAGCTTATCAAAAACAACTGCGCAAGGTTTAACTGCGCAACTTGTTGATGCTGTATTACGCTCTGATATGAACACCCAATCAGATGTACTATTAACGATTGCGGGACGCTGTTTTAGCACACTTGAAGACCCAGAACGCTTACACGTGTTTATGGATTGCTGTGCACACCACACTAAAATTGAACAACTGTTTGTGAGTATTTTCACCGATTTAGTTGCAATTCCTAGTATTCGCCCTCACCTACTAGGTTTATTAAGAAAAGAAAATCGTAGCGAAACACTCGCTCGAGCAATTGGAAGGTTATTTTCGTAAATGGCAGGCTTGTGGACACTCATCATCATTGGCAGCATCATCTACTTTTTTTGGTTAAACAGAAAAGTGGCCGAAGCAGCTAATCTTCATGCACAAAGACAAATTGAGCAATTAAATGTGCAATTGATGAGTGTTGCTTGCAATAAACGCCGACTTGGCATTTTAAAAAGCGGTAAACCAGGTATAAAAAGCGAATTTATTTTTGAGTTTTCAAGTGATGGACAAAACGTGTATCAAGGCGTTTTGATCATGGAAAACGAATTACTTAAAAGCGTAGTAATACCGCCGCATAAGATTTAAGTTGCGAGTTGCGAGTTGCGAGTTGCGAGTTGCGAGTTGCGAGTTGCGAGTTGCGAGTTGCGAGTTGCGAGTTGCGAGTTGCGAGTTGCGAGTTTTACAAGAATAATTGCCTGTTTGAGAAGTGCGACCTCCAGAAAGAACTAAGGCGTAGCTAATAGCCACGCCCCAATCTTGCTACTTCCATGATTAAGTATCCTTACTTATGCCGAAGCTGCCTTTTTATCTTTCCCCTGAACGGGTATACATCCGATACACCCACCATGCTACTTCATGTAACATTTAACACATCCTAGTGCCGTCCTCTTGCCGTCAATGGCTATCCACTTCGTTTTCCAAACGCTCCTTTAGCTTCCTGCTAAAATCATCCTTTGGTCAGTCCTTTTCAATCGCTCCGCGATTGTACTGCATCCTGGCAGTGTCCTCGTTCTTCCTTGCTTCCCTAGCTCTTGTCCCTTTGCTTCCTGCTAAGCATCTTGCTTTGTTGCCATAATCCTAATCCTTGGCATCAGTTCAATCATTGAACCTGCGTCTTCTTGACATGATTAAGTTTAGAGAAATGCGGATATCTTGGTAGGCATAAAAAGTAATTTTTTCTAAGTCACAAAAATGACAAAAACAATAAATCCTTTAAAATCATTACAATAAGCAATTATGGGTACAAATTTAAAGGCATTAAACTGATAAAACGCACAGCAATGTGAGATTTATCTCACATTGCTATTTCCAAAACGTCCTTTTGTCAATTTGCTGCTTTGAACATCAAGTCACCTTCAACTTGGTTAAAGCTTAATGCTTTGAACACTTCAAACCCTTCAGAGCTAAAGAATTCGCGTTGTTCAGAGCGAGTAACAAATACGGCTAAACCACTTGCTTGATTGCTTGACTCAACTAAGTCATCAAGCCCTCGCAGCAGATATCGGCCTAAACCTTGCCCCTGAAAATGTGGGTCAACGGCTATAAAAGCTAAAAACAAATAATGACCTTTACTCGAGAGCGCTTCACGAATAGTGCGCTCCTTTTCTATAAGCTGATTGGTTTGCAAGTAACCCGCACTAAGCATCAGCTTTAATCGCCAATGCCAGTATCGCTCAGCTTGCAGTTCACTTGCCGAATCAAATACACAGGCAATAGCTTTTAATCTACTTTGTGAGTAAAGGCCTATTAGAGGCTGCTTTTCTTGCCAGAAACTTGCTAGCTCTTCACGTACTAAAGCACGTAATTTAGTTTCATATTTACTTGGGTTATCTTGTTGAAAACCTAATACATTCTGAAGAACGGGATCATCATGATAGGCTTGATAAATAAGGCTTGCGGCAGTGCTGATGTCTTCAGCACTCAGGTATTGCACACTTAAGGTTTCGGGTTCAGCAACTGTCAAAATACTCATCCTTTTATTTGTTTTATTATTTTCGTACTAGACTATAAGGTATATACCCAACAGCGATTAAAGACAAATTCAGCGTAAGTTAAACTGCAGTTCATCATCATTAAGTTCAAGCAGTAATAATTATCGCCATACACAAGGAGCAGAACTATGGATACGACAAAACATGATATTTCGACCCTATTTGCACAACTTGGTTTACCGAGCAAAGAAAGTGAAATAGATGCTTTTATAGCATCCCATCAACTGTCTGATACAACCCTATTGCAGGAAGCGCCTTTTTGGGATGAAGCTCAGCAACACTTTTTAGCAGAATCACTTGCAGAAGATGGTGCTTGGAGCGAGGTGATTGATGAATTAGACGCAAGGTTACGCCAGTAACGCCTGCGACCTAATTTACGAGCTTAAATAACATTCTTTTAGCTCGTAAATTAGGAAAGTAATTTCACTCCACATCTATTATTGCTACCATACGCGCGCACTGCAGCCCATATACTGCGGTGCTTTTTAGTCTTTATAAAAGAGTTTATACAAAAATGAATGCCGTTGTATTTGATGCAATTAAAACCCTTCTTGATGAAGGTAAAACCCCGACAGTTGCCTTAACTAAAAGTAAGCTAGCCCAACCAATGCCGATGCCTGTGATCATCGCTGCGGTTAGCCAATATAAAAACAATCCGGATTCAATTAATAATTTCATCAATAACCCGTCAAATGAACAACTGAGTACACCAAAAGAAAGTCAATTGGATCGTATTGAAGCTAAATTAGATAGGTTATTAGCACTGCTTGAGAAAAAATAATGTTTGTTGTCGATCTGACTTTTGATTGCTACCAAGATACTACCTTAGAGCTTGCTGAGCAGGCGATAAACCGCCTAGTGAATGCGCTTCGTTTTAACGGCCAAATAATTGGTGATGAATTTCCAACGGTTTTAAAAGATGGATTTTTCATTACTCGTGTAATGTGCCCAACCGAAGATGCGATGCATCCGCTCAACCATAGCCCGTTTGTAAAACATAGTATTGAGCAATTAAACACTGCAGGCTTACTGGCACCAAAAGTTAAAGTGGTCGGCCAAGACATTCACTCAAATGGCGCAGACATGTGTCATGATCCGTCGTGCTATATCTTGTATACCACGTACGTGCACACCTGTAGCCCGCTTTATTGTGGTGACGATTTTTTGCCTGTGCCGTTATTTCGCATTCCAGCAATTGCCAATGGCGATTACAAAACACTCATTAAATGGCAAGAAGACTGGCAAGCGTGCGATCAAATTCAGATCAATGGTGCAACCCGTTGTGAATTTCCTGCGCTTGAAGAGCTAACTAGCATCAAGAGTGACTTATACCGCCGTGGTCGCGATATCACGAAACGTATTAGTTTTCTAACCAAGAAGTCGGTTTATTACTATTTATACCGTGTAGGCGGCGTTGACAAAGAGTCAGAGCTTAAACGTCGCTGCCCAAGCTGCGATGGCGAGTGGAAATTACCAGAGCCATGGTTTGGCTTATTTGATTTTCGTTGCGAGCCCTGTGGCATTGTTTCGAATATCTCGTGGGACTTTCAATAACCTAATAAAGGTAATAACCAGATACACGAAAGGGGCAACCGCCCCTTTTACTTATTGAATTTACACCGTTACTTTGTCTAAAAACTCACTGATGCTATTCGCTAGCACATGATGTGGTTTTTTACCCACATACTCTAAGCAAACCTCACCGCTTTCGACTAATACAGTGATCAGCAGATCATCTTGCTCTGTAAGACCAATAAATACGGTTTCTGGCTGCTTTAGCTTGCGCTTCATTAACACGTGACCGGTAATATTTTGCTGTAAGCGGCTAAAATCATCTTCATTCCATGCTTGTAGCAGTTCAATGTGATGATCATCAACACTCAATAACAAATTACCCGCATAGACATGACCAAACAATGGGCTTAAATCTTCAGGAAACGATAGCTCTAGCGCCTTGGCTAAGTCTTCTAAACTGCTAGCAGGTTGTTGTGGAACTGCACACCACTGAATAAGCCCCTGCTCATCGACTTCGCCCTGCTCACATGGACTTGGCCACGCTGTATCATGTTCAATAACAGGAAGCTTTCCTGTGCGTTCGAGGCATTTTTCACTAAATGCTTGATGTAACTTATCTAGTTTTGTAGAAACAGACATACTGCGAAACTCATTGGCTTTAGGTATAATGCCGCCATTGTAACTACAAAAGTGTAAAGATGACAGATTACAGCAACTCACCCGAACTGAAAAACAGTGTTCTTGGTAAAAGCACAGAGTATATAGATACCTACACACCAAGTTTACTGTTTCCTATTGCCCGTAAATTAAACCGTGATGCATTAGGTGTTAGCGAAGATAACTTACCGTTTAAAGGCCAAGATATTTGGACTGGCTATGAATTATCGTGGCTAAATAGCAAGGGTAAGCCAATGGTCGCTGTCGCAACATTTGTATTTCCTTGTCAGAGCAGCCATATCATTGAGTCAAAGTCATTCAAACTGTACCTAAATAGCTTTAATCAAACACGCTTTGAGACGCTAGATGACGTTCACCAAGCACTGAGTAAAGACTTATCCGCTGCGGTAAATGCACCGGTGGTCGTTACTTTATACCAAGCAGATGATTTCAATTGTTTGCCATTTTCAGCGTTACCGGGCGAATGTATTGATGATCTTGATATCGAAATCACCAGCTATGATATTGATGCAAGCTCACTTCGCCATAATGGTGATGAGATTGTCTCAGAAACCCTACACAGTCACTTACTAAAATCGAACTGTTTGATCACCTCACAGCCTGATTGGGCGAGTGTAATTATACGTTATAAAGGCCAAGCAATTTGCCATGAAGCCTTATTAAAATACTTAATTTCGTTTCGAACTCACAATGAGTTTCATGAGCAATGTGTAGAGCGTATCTACTGCGATTTAATGCAGCAGTTAAACCTCGAAGAGCTAGAAGTGTATGCCCGTTATACACGCCGTGGTGGTTTAGATATCAACCCTTATCGCTCAACGAATCAAGATGAAACACCCTTCAAGGTAAAAATTAATCGCCAATAACTTTGGTGACAATAAAAAACCGAGTTGTGAACTCGGTTTTTTATTGTCTGAAGATTCGTTACAGATAATTACTCGTCTTTAAAAATACCCACATACGTTGGTGATGTATTTGATTTACTCGCACGGTACATACCTGCGGTGTTAAACGGCAAGCTGATGTTACCTTTAGCATCAATAATGATCACACCGCCTGTGCCACCTATAGGCATTAATACATCGTGGATCACTTCGTTCCCCGCTTCCACAATGGTTTTACCTTGGTATTTTACGCGAGCACAAATATCAGCTGCCACATTGTAGCGAATAAAGTACTCGCCATGGCCTGTCGCAGATACTGCACATGATTCGTTTTCAGCAAAGGTACCTGCACCAATCACTGGTGAATCGCCCACACGGCCAAAACGTTTTGCTGTCATGCCACCTGTAGAGGTACCTGCGGCGATATTACCGTTTTTATCAAGTGCAACTGCACCGACAGTGCCCATTTTGTAATTAACCGGCAGGGCTTTGTGTGCAGCTTGGTAGTCTTTGCTAGTTACTTTTTGTTTATCGAGCTTTTCTTTTGCTTTTAATAAGGCTTTATAACGGTGCTCAGTATCAAATAGGTTGTTTTCAACCAGCGGCATACCTTGAGTTTTTGCAAACTCTTCAGCACCTTGGCCGCTGAGCATAACATGCACTGATTTTTCCATCACTAAGCGCGCCAAGTTAATTGGGTTTTCAATGTGTTTAACCCCAGCAACAGCTCCAGCTTGGCGTGTACGACCATCCATAATCGATGCGTCAAGCTCATGTGCACCGTCATAAGTATATACAGCACCGCGACCAGCGTTGAAATACGGCGAGTTCTCCAGCACATTAATTGCCGCAGTGATAGAATCTAGGCTCTCACCACCCTTTTCAAGCACGGCATAGCCTGTTTCAACGGCCTCTTTTAGTTTTGCACGGTAAGCTTTTTCTTGCTCTGGCGTGAAGCGGCTCTTTTCAATCGTTCCTGCACCACCATGAATGGCGATAGCGAAAGGTTGATCACTACTGTGGCTGAAAGTACTAAATGATAATGCGCTTAGCGCAATGGCTGAGGTGAGTAATGTTTTTAACATAGGGGCACTTATATTTATTTTAGTTTGTAAGCCCAATGTGAATAATTCGGCGCTGCATTTCAAGCTTTAACCGACGAAAGAAACAAAAAAAGCGCCAAATGGCGCTTTTTTCAGCTGTTTAAAATTAAGCTTTAGCTGCTTTTAAACGTGCTAAACGTGCTACTTGATGAGTAGACGTTAAGAAAGAGTAGATAGGTGCTAAGTAGCCACGCTTACGAAGGTCTAAGAACTCTTCATCGCTTAGTGAGTTAAGTTTTTTCTCGTCAACAAGGTAGATACCGTTGATGTCTTTTTTCTCACCTTTGATTTCTACAGTTAGCGTTTGAGCTACTAGTAGTTCTTTATCTGCAAGGTACTTAGTGAATGCTTCAGTTACCTGAGAGAACTCGATGAAAGAAACAAGTGCTTCTTTACGACGCTTAAGGTATTCAGTTTCTTCACCGTTTTCGAAAAGTGCATTACCTGTTTCTTCGCTTACAAGTGGGCTTGCTTCGTCGATTACGATACCAAATTGGTCAGCTTCTGGGTGCTTAACAAGACCTAGTGGGTAACGAGTCATAGACATAGGTGCAAATGCAGCTGTCCATTTGTCGTCTTGAATGAAAAGGTTCTCGCCTGGCTCTAGACCAAATAAAGCAACTGCTTGGAATTGACCTGATTCGTTGTTTTTAACAAATGCCATTGGGAATTCATTTGCGATGCGTGCAAATTCGTGTGCAACCACAGGTACTAAGTGCTGAGTTTTCATGAACTCAATGTTGATGCCATTTTGAATTTTAGTGTTGGCATGTTTTTCGTTATGTAAAGGCTGTACTTGTTGCTCCGCCATGATACTGCTCCATTAATTTTATAATATGTTTTTGCTGTTAGTGCCCAAAGCCTATAGGTTTTGGCAACAAAAAGGAAGTGAAAATTTTGTGGCAGTTTGTACATTATAAATTAACAAATTTACCCACCCTGCTAATTAACCCCTAGCGATGAAAAAACAAACGATTAGTAGGTAAATATTATCACGCATAAGCCACTATTTTTGTTAGTATATTCAAAATATCATGGACAAAATTAAGGCAAGTGATGGAAGGCTATCAATTAAATAAAGACTATAAAATAAGCCAAGTGTTTATTGGTGAAATTAATGAGACGGTTATTATTATTGATGACTTTTTACACAACCTTGAGCCAGTTTATCAATTTGCCACAGAGACAGCCTATTTCCAGCCTTTTGGCAGCGATGGCACTCTATACCCTGGCAAACGAGATGAAATGCCTGCGCCTTACTACCGAGCTTTTGAGCAGCTACTTAACGAGCTTTTAGAGCAAGGGATCATTACAAGCGGTGAAAATAATTTATATCTTCATCGCTGTAAGCTTTCATTAGTTACTCAAAATGCGAATGAATTAAATACCTTGCAGCGTATGCCACATATTGATTCAACGGATGATAAAACATTTGCAGCAGTGCATTATTTGTCTCCTAAAGAATGGGGCGGCACAGGCATATACAAATACCTGCCTGAGAATATTATTAAAGTGACAGCTGATAACCGAAATAGCGTGCATAACATGATTGCTGATACTGAAAAATACAGCGCAACTCATCAAGGCTATTTAAATGAAACAACAGGGCTTTTTGAAAAAGTAGTGGATATTGAAGCGAAGGTAAATAGGCTCGTAATTTATAAGAGCAACCTATTGCATAGCGCAGCTCTTTTTAATCACAAAGGGTACAGCAATGATATAAGCAACAGCCGTTTATCTATCTCTTCGTTTTTTAGAATTAGCTAAGCTGGCTAATACTTTTTTAGCCAGCTCAGTTAATAAAGTTAGTTTTTCTGTAAGCCAAATTTCTTTATTTTATTTAACAGCTCTCTGTGTTTAGGTAGCTCGCTTAATAGCTGATTGACGCGCTGCTGTTTAAATTCAGCAACTTGTTGGTTGTCGCTCTGCTTAGATTGCTGCTTGGTGGGTACATAATGCATACCAAACAATACATATAAGTAGTTTTCTAAGTCGAATAAATCAAACTTACTGGCAAAGTCTTCGCGTACTGGTGTAAAGCGCTGCCAGCGTGCTAGGTTATTTTTTAGTTTTTCTGATAACTGGTCGGTTTTTTTGTTATCACGCCAAAAAGCCGAATCAGTTCTATCCGAAATACAGTAATGCATTTTTATAAAATCGAACGTTTGTTGCCATACATAATTCACCTGCTGATTATAATCATCAGCAACTAAGTTAATGTCATCTCGGGTACGCGGAAAACGCTTTGCTAATAACCCCGCAGAAAAGTCTGCAATTAAGATGGCAGTTGCTTCAAGTGGCTCAACAAATCCTTGCGACAACCCTATAGCGACACAGTTTTTGTGCCACATTTTTTCTCTGTGCCCTACTTTCATCGGGATCTTTCTTGGCGTTAAGTGCTCAAATTTATTACCTAAATAATGATGCAATTTAGCGTGTGCTTGCTCATCACTCATATACTTAGATGAATAAACAAACCCCACTCCTCTTCGCTCTGTGAGCGCAATATCCCAGATCCAACCAGCTTGGTGTGCTGTAGCAATAGTGTAAGGCGGTATTTCATCATCGTTTTGTGTCGGTACTTGCAATGTGATTGCAGTATCAGTTAATAAACTATCTGACTTATCAACAAAGCCCACCCCTAGTTTTTGCCCAATAAAGGCAGCCGAAAAACCGGAGCAATCAATAATAAAGTCAAACTCTAAGGCGTTACCCTCTGAGTCGATTAGGTGTGTAATAAAACCTTGCTCATCACAGCTGACATCTTTAATTTCTGCAAACAGGTGTTTTACAGCAAAATGTTGCGTGGCATGGCTTCCTAAGAATGCAGCAAACTTTTTAGCATCAAAATGATAGGCATAGCCATTGATACCTGCATATTGCGGTGTCGCAATTGTTTTCGGTGCTAGGTTATTTTCACAACACGCATGTTGCTTAGAAACAAACTCGGCGTAATCATTACCGTTACCCTCAGCAAGCCACTGCTGCGTTAACTCCTCACCGAATATATGTGGGTGATCAAATAAATGATGGTAAAAGTTAGCACCATGTTTGTGTTTATCTAGCCAATTTACAAACTTGATTGACTGCTTAAAAGTAACATCACATTCATTGATAAAGTCACTTTCACTGATACCAAACTTTTGCAAAGAGTTGCGCATCGAAGGAACAGTACCTTCACCGACACCTATGCTGGCAATATTAGGAGACTCGATTAACGTGATCTCAATACCACTTTGCAAAAGCGCATGACCCAAATGGTTAGCGGCTAACCAACCTGCTGTTCCGCCACCAACAATTGCGATTTTTTTTATCATTTTTACTCGCCCACTTTTATACCAATTTGCTTAATTAAATAGTCTATTTTGAGGTAAGAAAACCTCGTTGATAACAAGGCAAAAATTTCGTTATTTAGTTGTGCTCGGCAATTGCTCCTGCATTGCTCTACCTTCTGCATCCATGCAGTCGTAAATCAGAAATTTTTAACGCAGTTAGCGACAGGTTTAATCCCTCAAAATGACTAAGTATTATTGCGGATTGGTATTACTCACAAAAAAGCCCAGTGCGAGCTGGGCTTTCTTAATTTCGTTATCTAAATCAGATTAGAAACGTAGTGATACACCTAGCTTGTAGCGTGCTTCACCTTCAAAGCTCCATGCTGGGTAGCCGTTACGAAGCTCAGGAACTACTTCTGCATCAGAAGGAGCAACACCGATTTGTACGCTGTCTTCTTCAGTTAAGTTAACAGCTTCAAACGTTACGTCAATGTTATCAGTTACGCTGTAGTTAGCACTGAAATCAAGCGTACCGTATGATTGGTGCTCACGGTTACCGTAGAAACCAGGTAGCTCACGGATCATGTACTCTGAACGCCAGTTATAAGCTAAACGTGCTGAGTAAGTATCTGTTTCATAGTAACCCACTAAGTTCACAGTATGCTTAGACGAATCTGAGAATAATGGGATCATATCTGGGTAGTTTTCAGCTTCTGATGGTGCATCTACGAATGTGTAGTTTGCTGAATAACCAAAGCCACTGTCAAAGCCATCTTGAATTTGTAGCTCGATACCTTCGATTTGGCCACCACTTGCATTAAGCTTAGTAGATAGCGTCCAGTTATCACCTTGAGTATCTGGGTCTACAACACCGATTTGTTGATTCAAGATTTGGCTTGAAGTAACAAATGATGTGATGTCTTTGAAGAAGTAAGTTGCACTTACCATACCGTCACCATCAAAGTACCACTCGATACCTAAATCAGCTTGAGTTGCTTTGAATGGGTTAAGGCCTACGTTACCTTTAGTTAGTACTTCGTTATTTGCTGTACCATCAGCGTAACCTGCAAAAGATGATGCAGAGAACATATCTGTGTAGTTAGGACGTGCAATAACTTGTGCAGCAGAGGTACGTAAAATTACATCTTCAGCTAAATCGAATGCGATATTGATGCTAGGTAATACGTCGTTGTAGCTCGCTTTATCTGTGCTTAGTGAACTTTCGTACTCACCATTTGCAAAACCGTAGTAATCTGATTCTGCATCTGTAGAGATATAACGTAAACCGAAGTTACCGCGGATAGATTCTGCAGAGAACTCAGCCATTGCGTAAACTGCGAAGTTTTCTTCTTCGATTGTACCGTAACCTGAGCGGTATACAGCTGAATCATTATCGAAGCTTGCAATTGCAGCACGTGCATCAGCTACCATTTTGTCAAAATCTGGCTCAGGTAAAGTGAAACCTGCACCTGATGACATTGTACCTGAGTAGTAAGTCTCACCATCACCACTTGGTAATGTATCAACTAAAGTAGTTGAGTAAGTCTCTTGTTTTACTTCATGGTCAGCCCAACGGAAACCTGTTTTGATTGCTGTGATAGCACCAAAATCAACAGGGAATGAAAGGTCTAACTGTGCGTAAGTTTCTTCATCTGTGTTAGGTTGCTTTTTAAGTGCCCAACCAGCAGGAGATAATGGACCTGCAAAATCTGATGCTTCAAAGTATTTGTTATTGATATCAATTTTGATCACATCACCAGTAGCATCATAAGTACCAGCGTAATCAGATGGAACGCCGATGAAGTTACCGTAGTTTGCAGTTAGGTCTGTACCACCTTCTGATTCAGTTGTACCGAAACGACCTTTTAATGTGAAGTTTTCACCTTCGTATTTAAGGCTAAAATCAGCAGTGTCAGATGACATGCTTGCGATACGTGCCCAAGTTTGAGTCCAACCTGGGTTTACACCTTCACCAGTACGACGGTAGAAAGTACATGTACCTGATGCATTTGTTTGCTCACAAGCTGCTTCTTTGTCGTCAGGGAACATTACGAAGTTTGAGGTATTTGCATTGTTTGCATCTAACTCAAGGCTCATGATGTTTAAACCTAGCTCTAGGTTTTCTGTAGGACGATACTGGAAAGTTGCATTTAATGCTGTACGCTCACGCTCTTGTTGGAACGTAGTAGGAACAATATCACCCCAACCGATCAGTGATTCGATACCGTTACGTTGGTAGTTTGTTTCAGCCCAAGATACTGAACCTAATAAACCGAATGTTTCTTCGTCATTTTTCCAGCTAAATAAGCCAGAAACTTGAGGGTCTGTTTCTTCAGAGATTGTGCCGTAATCGCCTTTTGCACTTAAGAAAGTTGTACCAGCGTCAAGATCAAGTGGCTTACGAGTGTTAACAATAACTGTACCACCAACACCACCTTCTACAACGTCAGCTTGAGAAGATTTATAAACTTGGATTTCACCAACTAATTCAGGTGGTAAAAGCGTGTAGTTGAAGCTACGGTCGATTGATTGTTGGTCATACCAACCTGTTGATGCAACAGTTTGACCGTTTAAAAGTGTGCGTGTTAATTGGCTTGAAGCACCACGAATAGACACTTGCTGACCTTGACCGAATTGACGGTTAACAGCAACACCTGAAATACGACCAAGTGCTTCACCTACATCGCCATCAGGAAACTTACCGATGTCTTCTGCAGAAACAGCATCGACAACGCTGTCAGCAAAGCGCTTAGTATTCATTGAAGCTTCAAGTGAACGGCGAATACCGCGAACTTCAATTACTTCAACATCTTCTTGAACTTTAGTTTCTTCTGCTGCGTATGCAGCGCCAGTGAACCCAGCACTCATTACGAGGCCGATATTAACTGCTAATAAGCTTTTCTTAAAATTTTTAGCTAACACAGGATTCCCCTTGAATCATTTTGTTGGTTTTTTATATCACTTCTGCCCAGTGATGATGACAACGCTGTCATCTGGTAACAAACCATACACTCTAAATTACATTTGTGCTACATCTTTTTGGTTAATTTGTGCAAAAAATTTACAACGAAATAATCAAGTTATTGATATAACTAATATTTAATATTGAGTTTTTAAGAATTGTTACAAATAAACGGCGCAAATATAGCATGAGTGATATTGCAGATGAAAAGACCAAAAGGATGAGTTTTTGAAATTAGCTAAAAATTACATGCATTTTTGTAAGCTTTAGTTTCCACTGGGCGTTTATTAACCATAACTAAAAGTTATATAAAACCTGTTATCTAACAATAAATTAGCCTAAAAAACTAACCTATTTCTAAAAGCACGCTGTCATGTACAAATTATTTTTAACTTTTTCTGGGCAGAATGAGTTAAAGGGAATGTTGAGAATAACAATCAATAGCAATGACAGCGTTGTCATTTTCAATTATATAGAGCCCTTTTGTACTTGTCTAACACTTTATCGGGCTATTTAAAGAAAGCGTATTTATTCAATACTGTTCGTTAAAGATGACTATTTAAAAACAAAAAAGCGAGCATAATAGCTCGCTTTTGACCTTGATTTTAATTAGGCGATTAAGGCGCCCAATAAACTTCAATATTGATATGTGGGTGATTCAATACTGCACGTAAAGGCATGTCAGCAACTGCACCGCCCTCTTTCGCTTGCTTGTAAACAGCAAGCTTTTCTTCACCGCTAATTAAAAGCTTCACTACTTTAGAGTCTGCAATCGCAGCTAAAGTTAACGTCATACGCTCAGTGATTTTACCTGTTACATCGCTTTCAATAGCGTTAATTGCACATACTAAATCATCTGTCGCAAGACCGTGTTCAAGGCCTTCAGCATGTGGGAAAAGTGAAGCCGTATGACCATCTGGACCCATGCCTAAAATTGTCACATCAAAAGGACGCTTTAATACTTTGTATGCAGCTTCACATTCTGCTACACCATTTTGTGCCGTTAATGCGTCATTTTTCATTGTTACGAAATTAGCTGCAGCGCCATGGTTTTGTAATAGCGTGCTTTTGATAAATGCTTCATTACTTTTTTCATGATCAGCATCAACCCAACGCTCATCAACCATAGCAACATCAATGTTTGCCCAGTCAAGTTCAAGGTTCGATAAGTGCTTATAAGCTGGTGCTGGCGATGAGCCACCCGATACCATTAGTACCGCACGACCATCTTCTTTAATACCAGCAACAAGACTTTGTTCAAGGCTTGAAGAAAGCTCAGCTGTTAATTCGTCTTTGTTTGCAAAGAATTTTTCAACAATTGTTGCCATCTTAATTACGCCTTATCGCCTGTGTTAAACCAAACGTGGTTGTTTTCTTCTAAAAGCTCATCGGCATCTTCAGGGCCCCATGTACCAGCTCGGTATAACGATGGTGCACCTTTTTCTTGCCAACGCTCAATGATTGGGTCAATCCATTTCCATGCTTGACGCACTTCATCACGGTGAATAAACAATGATGGGTTATTTGCTGCGGCATCTAACATTAAGCGCTTGTAAGCATCTGAATGGAAACCATTACTGTACGCTTGCGATAACTCAATGTTCATGGTTACTGGTTCTAATTGCATCTCAAGGTTATCAAGGCGCTTAGACATCAGTGTTAATTGAATTGTTTCTTCTGGTTGCAGACGAATAACAAGACGATTTGGCTCAATGTTACCTACGTTGTCGGTATAAACGTTGTGAGATACTTTTTTGTATTCAACAACGATTTCAGCACAACGCTTTTTCATACGTTTACCAGTACGAAGGTAGAAAGGAACACCTGCCCAACGCCAGTTATCGATGTGCGCACGAATAGCAACAAAAGTTTCTGTTTTGCTCGCACCTTCGTTTAATTCTTCTAAGTAACCTGGGACGATTTTACCGTCTAAGTTACCTGGTACATACTGACCACGTACAATGTTTGCATCAACATCTTCAGCCACTAACGGACGTAACGACTCAAGTACTTTTAATTTCTCAGTACGGATGCTGTTCGCGTTTAATTTGTTTGGTGATTCCATTGCCACTAAGCAAAGTAATTGTAACAAGTGGTTTTGTACCATATCGCGTAATGCACCCGCTTTATCGTAGAAACCAGCGCGGCTTTCTAGGCCCACTGTTTCTGATAAGCTAATTTGGATGTTATCGATTGATTTTGCATCCCACAGGTTTTCAAACAGTGAGTTTGAAAAACGCAGTGCCATTAAGTTTTGTACGGTTTCTTTACCTAAGTAATGGTCAATACGGAATACTTGCTCTTCTTTGAAGTATTCAGCAATTTTTGCATTGATTGCTTCAGCAGACTCACCACAGTAACCAATCGGTTTTTCAACAACAACGCGTGACGTTTCTGTGATCAGACCTTTCTTAGATAAGATTTCACAACAGCTACCGTACACTGCAGGTGGTAATGAAAGGTAAAAAACACGAGACTTATCAGCATCGTGTTCATCAAGGATATCTTTTAGTTTATCCCAGTCATCATCGGCTTCAGTTACATTCGTTACAACTGGCACAAGATAAGCTGAAAATGCTTTCCAATCTTTTGCGTTGTACTCACCTTTACCTAAAAAGTCTTGTAACGCTTTATGTGCTGTTTCGATGTATTCTTTACGTTTGCTTTCTTCACGTACCGTAGGAAGGATACGAGAACCTTGAGGAAGGTTGCCCTCTTGATAAGCGCGATACATTGCAGGAAGTAACTTACGTAACGCAAGATCACCGCCGCCCCCAAAAATTACGATATCAAATGGATTTAACATATATCACTCTCTACATTGGCAATGCCATGTTAATCGACTCATGCAGTATGGCAGTGCGTGTTGTTATCTGGTTGATTGGCTGTGTTAGATGATCCCTTTAACAAAGCCTGTTGAATTTGTTGTAAGTAGTTTACTCATTATTCTTATGTTGGCTGAAGTAAATGAGTCTTAGGGGCTCTGTAAATCCTCTCACAAAAATACAGGCCCTAAGAACTCCAGCGCTACCCGTTCAAAGGTATTCGGTTTACAGCTGTTGCTGCGAATCTATTACTGCTTACGATGTGTTTTATAGTAAGCGATCAGTCCGTTGGTTGAGCTATCGTGTGGATGACTGACTGCGTCATCAAATAATTCAGCTTCAATTTTAGAGGCAAGTCCCTTACCTAGCTCTACACCCCATTGGTCAAATGAACAGATTTCTAAGATAATGCCTTGGCAGAAGATCTTGTGCTCATAAAGCGCAATTAAACGTCCTACCGTTTTCGCATCAACTTTATCTAACAACATTGACGTTGTTGGGCGATTGCCTTGGTGAATCTTATGATTCAATAATTCTGCAATTTCTGCTTCAGATTTACCTTTTGCGGTTAAATCTGCAGTTACTTGCTCTGCATCAACACCGGCCATCATCGCTTCGGTTTGTGCAAAGAAGTTTGATAATAAAATATCATGGTGCTTACCAACATTTACTTGCGGCTCAATTGAGGCAATAAAGTCAGCAGGTACAATTACATTACCTTGGTGCAGACATTGGTAAAAAGCATGTTGGCCATTAATACCTGTCATACCCCAAATAATTGGAACCGTCGTGTAAGGAACCGTTTCACCAGCAAAAGTAACATGCTTACCGTTACTTTCCATCTCACCTTGCTGTAAATACGCAGGTAACATGTGTAGTGCTTGGTCATACGGTAAAATAGCTTGTGCCGTATAACCTAAAAAGCTAGTGTTCCAAACACTTAAAAGCGCCATTAACAATGGTACGTTATTTTCAAATTCAGCATTTTTAAAATGCTCATCAATTTCAAACGCACCTTCTAGGATCTCTTCGAACGCGTCGAAGCCTAGGTACAGGGCGATTGGTAATCCTATCGCACTCCATAAAGAAAAGCGACCGCCTACCCAATCCCACATTGTGAATACGTTTTCATCAGCGATACCAAAGGCCGCTGTTTTTTCTAAATTGGTGCTTACAGCTACAAAGTGCTTAGCAATATGTTCTTGCGCTTGTGCTGTTTGTAAAAACCACTCAACAGCCGATTTAGCGTTAGTCATGGTTTCTGAGGTTGTAAATGTTTTAGATGAGATAACAAATAATGTTGTCTCAACATCTAACCCTTGTAAAACAGATGCAATTTGAACACCATCAACATTTGATACATAGTGAACATTTAATGTGTCGTCAGCATAAGCAGCAAGTGCTTCGGTTGCCATTTGCGGACCAAGGTTTGAACCACCTACACCAATAGCAACAACATCTTTTACAGCTTTACCTGTGTAGCCTAGCCACTCGCCACTACGTACTTTGCCAACAAAGGCTTTCATTTTAGCAAGCTCAGCGTTAACAGCGTCAGTTACGTTTTCACCATCAACCATTACAGCTGTGTTAGCGCGGTTACGTAAAGCAGTATGAAGTACAGCACGGTCTTCAGTAATGTTAATTTTCTCACCACTGAACATCTTGTCGCGCCATGCGCTGATATCGCACTCTTTCGCTAAAGCAATTAATTGTTCAAAAACAGTTTTATCAATTTGTTGTTTTGAGTAATCGAATAATACACCTGGGATCTGAGCAGAGAATTGCTCGAAACGCGTGCTATCTTTGGCAAATAAATCTTTAAGATGAATTTGTTTCATCTTCTTGGCACTTTCAGATAGTGCTTGCCAACTAGCTAATTGCGAACGGCTGCTCATATATATAATCCCCTCAAAACTTGCAACAAACTGATTTTTAACTATCTTTTTATTAATGTTGAATAAAGACAGCAATTAAAAATACGATGAAAATTAACACTAAGTTAAAATGACAACGCTGTCAATGTTCTACTTTTACATTTTATAGTCGAGATAATAGCGCAATTTTTCTCTTTTGACACCGGTATCATAAAAATTATCTCAATTATTTTACTGCTAATTTGGTAGAACATTAGATACACTAACTAACTTATATTAAATATTAATGTACCTATTAAGAAAAAGCGCTCTGGTGAACACTTTTCGATATTATTATAATACAAATATAACTAACTATAAAGTAACAGTATGAAAGTAACCATAAATGATGTAGCCAAGCTCGCTGGTGTTTCAATGAAAACCGTTTCGCGAGTAATTAATAAAGAGCCATCGGTCAGAAAAAAAACGTACGACATAGTGATGGACGCTGTTAACACGTTGAACTATCAACCAAACCTTGCAGCTCGTAACCTAGCAGGCACATCGTCTTTTACTGTTGGTTTAGTTTATGACAACCCGAATGCTTATTATGTCATCGATATGCAAAATGGTGTGTTGTCGCGCTGTAAAGAAGAAGGCTATGAGCTGGTGATTCATCCATGTAACTACCTTGATGGCAACATGGAAGAAGACTTTAAAACCATGATCAAGCGCTCTCGCTTAGCAGGCCTTGTATTAACGCCACCGCTGTCAGAGCAAAATAGCATTATCGATATGCTAGATGAAATGGGCATTCATTATGTACGCGTACTCTCTGGTCGCCCTACCGAAGAAGACCAAGACACTTGTATCTATGTGAACGACTACGCCGCTGCGTACGAAATTACTTCTCACCTACTCTCGCTAGGCCATAAGAGTATTGGTTTTTTATGTGGTGACAAAGAGCATAAATCAACAACTGAACGCTTAGAGGGTTATCAGGCCGCATTAAAAGATCACAGCATCTCGATGAATGATGAGCTGATCTATGAAGGCCAGTATTCTTTTGAATCAGGTGTAGAAGGTGCAAAAGCATTGCTGGGTGAAAATAACCCGAAAAACATCACTGCCCTTCTTGGCGGTAACGATGAAATGGCAGCAGGCGCGTTATTCGCCTCACGCTTAATGGGGATCGAAATTCCACAGCAGTTATCAATTACCGGCTTCGAGGACTCACCGTTCTCGCGTCAGACTTGGCCTAAACTCACTACAGCTCATCAGGCGAATGATGTGATTTCGCAGCATGCAGCGCGTTTACTGTTTAGAAAAACCCGTGGTGCACGTAATCAAGATAAAGACATCATCACGACCTTTACCCCTTCATTAGTGGTACGGGAAAGCTCAGGCCCTACAACGGCCTAGTTTATACAAGTTACGAAAAAGCCGCTCTATAGCGGCTTTTTTAATGACTGAATTGGTATTACTTATTAAAGCAATGCTAAACCGCCATTTAAGTTATAAACGTTTTCAAACCCTAACTGCGACAGATTGTTTGCCGCTTGTTTTGAACGATTACCACTTCGGCAAACCAAAATATAACTATGGTCTTTCTCAAGCTGCCCTTGCACGATGGCGTTTGCCATACGACTGAGTGGAATGTTGATCACTTTGCTATCAGCAACTGTAAATAACTCAGCCAAATTATTCGCACCATGCTCATACGGCTCACGAGTATCAATTAAGTAAGTGGCTTTATCGTTTAGCATTACTTTAGCATCACTTGCAGCAAGCTGTTTCATTGGCGCACTTTCAAGTGTTTCAACATAGCCACAAAGAGAATGACTTACAGTATGCTTTTGCTCATCCGCATGTTGCTTTAATTCAACAAACTCATCATCTGATACTTGTTCACTTAATAGTTTTGCTAATAACGGCGTCGTTGCCTTTTGAGCATGCCAATCCATAGCAAAACATTGCTGATAATCATGCCCTGAACAAATTACCGTAGAATCTTGCACTGCCATAGCAAGCTGTTTTAATGATTGAGCCATTTTCGCAGCATCGCCACCGCTAATTGCTGTGTTACCTAAGCCACCTGGTAAGATTAAATCACCACAGAAGCAATAGCTGATATCACCGCTTTGTGTATCTGACAATAAATAGCTAACACTATCGTCACTATGACCCGGTGTCGCTACTTTAGTTAAGCGTGCATCGCTTAATTCGATGGTTGCTGAATCTTTAGGCCAGCCAAGTTCATCTATTTCATTAGCAACAAAACGTTCTGCGAGCTCTTTTGATAATAAACAACGAGCCGATAAACGCTCTTGGTGATTATGGGTATCTAAAATGGCTTTTACTGTTAGACCTTGTGTCGCGACAATTTTCGCCATACGCGGAATAAGCTCGATAATAGGATCAATCACCACTGCGTTTTTATCGCTGTCTACATATAGCCAACAGCACGCTGCTTGATGACGTAGCTGTGTTAAGCCAATCGCACAAACTTCGTGTTGAGGCGATGTACTATCAGACACAACAAGACAATTTGCCTCTAGAATCGGTTTTAGTGAACGAATTTTATCGCAAGCAAAGTCAATCTCTTGCTGATTCACAGCAGGGCCAAACGACATACGTATCGCGTTTTCACTTTGCCAATCACTGGCTCCCATCGCATCTAAAACAAAGCTACGATTTGCACCTGAGCTACATGCAGAGCCGCCACTCACACGGATACCCGCCGCATCAAATAAATCCATCACTTCTTTACTGGTTAATTCGTTAACTGCAAAGTTTAATGTTGTTGGCACTGAATGCTCAAAACTGTGATTAAACGTGATGCTGCCAAAGGTGTCTGTTAATGCAGCTAATAATTGCTCGCGAAAAGCATGTAGCTGCTCAATTGGCTTGAATGTTTGGTTTTGTTTATCAAGTAATAACGAGAACAACTTATTCAAGCCAGCAATGCCTGGTAAGTTTTCGGTGCCTGAACGCATACCACTTTCTTGGCCGCCACCAGCAATAAATGGTGTATACGCACTGCCTTTACGAATATAAAGTACACCAATACCTTTAGGGGCATACAATTTATGGCCAGAGAATGGAGCATAATCAATGGTTGTTTGGCTTAGCGCTAAGTTGGTTTTACCTAATGCCTGCACGCAGTCAACCATCCAAGCCACATGGGTGTTTTCACTACGAATGACTTGCTCAATAGCGCTTAAATCTTGGAATACACCGGTTTCGTTGTTTACTGCCATAGTACAAATCATCAGTGCATTCGCAGCATGTTTGCGAATAAACTCGTGGTCTAAAATACCGTTTTTATCTACTGGAATAGCTAATACCTGTGCGTTGATATCAAGCACGCTGTTCCAATGTTTTAGGGTATTTGGCACCGCTTTATGCTCTGTTGCCCCATAAAGTAATACCGGATTCTCGATTTGATGATTTTTCGCAGCAATAAGCGTAGAAACAACCGCTGTTTGAATACCTTCTGTTGCACCTGAAGTAAATAAAATATCGCCGTCAGTTGCGCCAATGACTTCACGTGCTTTGTTACGCGTTTGTTCTAATAAGTGTTTTGCTTGAATACCCGTAATATGAGAGCTTGATGGATTACCAAAACAGACTTGCATCGTGTGCGAAACCACATCGGCAATTTCAGGAAGTACAGGAGTCGTTGCATTCGCATCTAAATAAATTTGCTGATTAGCATCGTCAGGAAGGTAAAAATTTGCCATGTAAAACGCACCATATTACTAAAAGATATATCTTATAACCTATTTTACATTTTTCACGGCTAAATTATAATAATCAATTAGTCAGTAAAGTGCGTTTTCTATACTTTTTAAGACTAAGCTAACCTTCTATTAGCTCAACCTGCTTAGAAGACCAGGCATTTATAAGCGCTTTTACTAATGAAGCCAGCGGTATTGCAAAGAACACGCCCCAAAACCCCCATAAACCACCAAAAAACAATACCGCAACGATGATAAACACGGGGTTCAAATCTACCGCTTCAGAGAACAGTAACGGCACTAACACATTGCCATCAAGTGCTTGGATCACTCCATAGATAATTAATATGGTCCAAAATTGTGTTTCTAAACCAAATTGGAATAACGCCACCGCAGCGACAGGAATGGTCACCAAAGCAGCCCCAACAAATGGAATAAGCACCGATAAGCCAACCAACACTCCGAGTAAAGCCGCATAGCGAAGATCAAGTACTGCAAAAGCAATAAATGATGCTGTACCAACAATTAAAATTTCAAATACCTTACCGCGGATATAATTCATGATTTGCTGATTCATTTCTTGCCATACTTGAATGATCAAGCGGCGCTGCTTAGGCAATAAGCGTTCGGCACTTTGTGTGAGCTCTAATTTATCTTTAAGCATAAAGAACACCAGGAGCGGCACTAAGATCAGATAAATCAGCCAAGCGGCCACATCTTTTATTGAGGTAAGTGACACCGATAGCACCAACTGACCAAACTCAATAGCTTTGGTCTCTACACTGGTAACAATTGATTTAACCTGATCTTCAGTAATCAAACTTGGGTAATCTTCAGGAAGATGTAAAAGCAGCGCTTTACCTTTTTCAATCATGTAAGGGGTTTCTTGAACTAGGTTGCTGGTTTGCTGCCAAAGCACTGGCCCCATGCCGACAATAATCATGATCATCAAGCCACTGAATACCAACATAACAAGAATCGTTGCGGTAAAGCGTTTTAAACCTAGCTTTTCTAAGTGAGCAACAGGCCAATCAAGTAAATAGGCAATCACCAAGGCAACTAAAACTGGCACGATTAACGAACCAAAAAAGTAGAAAAATGCAAAGGTTGCAATAAGCAGTAACAACAAGGTTACTGAATGGGGATCAGAAAATTTATTTTCGTACCAGGCTTTTACATACTCAAACACGAATGGGCTCCACAGTTAGTACACCTAATTCTAGGTCAATTTTAAAATGGTAATGATGTTTTTCTAAAAATCGCTGCATATCGTCCGTTGCCTCAGCAGCATTAAATGTAAAAGTCACGGGTTGTTTAACTGATGTTGCCTTATTCAACCCTAATTTAAACTGAATAAATTGTTGAGGGCACTTATAGCCTCTTAAATCAACCGTTAACATAGCGAATCAACTGCGTTATTAATATGAATAATAAGTATAAGGTGTAGGCTGCTTGCGAAAATAAGTCTTTATAATGAGAAACAACTCATTTTTTTCTTAAAACACGCAAAACAATAGTTTATCCTTAATCTATAACTGGTAGTAAAGGAAACTCCATGCCTGGCTCGCATAATAAAGCGCAATTACCTGCGAATCCAACTCTTAAAGAGATAAACTGGTATAAAAAACAAATAAACTGGGGCGAGCTACCGCCTTTTTATCATATGGTGGCATCATCGGTTAGCGAATCTGAAGGGATTTTAGACCACGGTTTTGATAATGCCGTTAAACAATTAATTGATCCACGCAACTGGAACCTTGATTTATTAGGTGGTCATGAAACCGACTTGGGCGAAATTGTCTGTGAGCAAAAGCCGCGAATTGCTTTGCATCAAAGCTTTACGGACCGAGGTTTCGAATTATGGGCCTACCCTTATGCTAAAGATGTTATGGTAGACCAATACATCAAAGACAATCGCTTTATGGAATTTAAGGTGTGGGACCCGCACACCATGAAAAACCTTATTCGCTTTAACCAGCTTCATAAATTCATCGCTTTTTACTTTGAAAGAGGCGATAAAGCTGACAAAGCCCTAATTCTTCACGCCCATAAAGTAGCGCATAAAATCATAACTTTTTTACAACGAGAGTTGAACGTTGTTAAGCTAGATGGAGTCACAATAAAAGATTTCTATCAATTGTGCGAAAAAGACAGCCGAGCATGCAGCGACGAAATAGACTTAGCAAAAGTCATGTTAGGTGAGCAAATCAACAAGGAATAAGATGCGACTAAAATCAGCCTTTATTACACTGTGCAGTGCATTGCTGACATTTTCAATATTGCATAGTGAGCCGTTGAAGGCACAAACAAACTTTAAGCTGCCCGATTTAGGGACCTCAGCTTTACAGGCTTTGCCGATTGAAAAAGAGCAAGCGATCGGTGAAGTGATGATGATGCAAATTCGTGGCTCATCACCCGTTGTAAGTGATCCTGTTCTTGATGAGTACCTGACCACTTTGGGCCGTCGTTTAGTCGCAAACGCCAACGATGTGCGTTTTCCATTTTCATTTTTCTGGTTAAACAACGCTGAAATTAATGCCTTTGCCTTTTATGGTGGCCATGTGGGTGTGCATACGGGTCTTATCGCACAAGCCGATAACGAAAGCCAATTTGCCTCAGTACTTGGGCACGAGATTGCTCACGTAACGCAGCGCCATTTAGCCCGTCGTATTCAACAGCAGCAAGATAACAGCGCGTTAACTATCGCTGGTATGATTGCAGGTATTTTAGCAACCGTTGTTGCACCTGATGCCGGCATAGCCATTATCTCAGCAAACCAAACACAAGCGGCATTTAGTCAATTAACTCATAGCCGTGCTGCTGAACAAGAGGCAGACCGTATTGGTATGCAGACCTTAAACAATGCAGGGTTTGATCCTCGCCAATCGAGCGAGTTTTTAACTAAACTTGCTGCACAAATTCGCTACAAATATAAGCCGCCAGCCTTTTTGCTCACTCACCCATTGCCTGAAAGCCGTGTCTCTGATGTACGCTTACGTGCCGAGCAGTATCCAAAAAGACACTACTCCGACAGCCTAGAGTTTAACCTAGCTAAGAGCCGTGTTATTGCTCGTTATCAGCAAAAATCAAAAGCCGCAGAAGATTTATTTCGTAAATTAATGCGTGAAAATACCGCTCATAACGACACTGCACTTAAATATGGCTTGGGTATTAGCTTGTTGGACCAAAAAAAGCTTGATGAAGCAGCCAGTATTTTGAATCCACTGCTTGAGCAAGATCCAAAGAACTTATTTTATATTGATACCCACACAGACTTACTCATTGCGCAAGGTAAAGCGAATGAAGCAGTAGAGTTTTTAGCTAAGCTAGATATCGATAGACCTAACAATCAGGTGATTGCATTAAACTATGCAAATGCCGCTATTGAAGCTAAACAATTTGACCTTGCTGAACGTATCTTAAAATCTTATTTATTAGCAAAACCTGAGAACAATCTTGCCAAAGAGCTCATTGCTGATGTCTATAAAAAGCAAGAAAATATGGCTTCCTACCATGAAGCGCATGCCGATGTGCTTGCCCAATATGGCGCTTATTTAAAAGCAGCTGATGAAATTCAAAAAGCACTAAACTTTGTTGAGCCTGAAGAGCTAGTTAAACAACAACGTTTAAAAGCCCTACTTACACAATACCGTCAATTACAAAAAGAGCTTGCGAGACTTTAAGTCTCGCGGCGCTTGCCCTAAAATAAGCCAAATTATTAAATGTGAGAACACACCATGTCTGTGACTATTTATCATAATCCACGTTGTTCAAAATCGCGTGAAACACTTGCCCTATTAGAAAGCAATAACGTACAGCCAAGTGTTATTGAATACCTAAAAACACCGCTTAATGAACAACAAATCTCGACTTTAGTTAGCCAACTGGGCTTCACTTCAGCGCGTGAGTTAATGCGTACTAAAGAAGACATCTACAAAGAGCTTGAGCTTAAAAACGAACAAAACGAAGACAAATTAATTGCTGCAATGGCTGCCAACCCAAAACTAATCGAGCGCCCAATTGTTGAAAATAACGGCAAAGCTGCTCTAGGTCGTCCACCAGAAAACGTATTAAGCGTACTTTAATGGCTATAAACATTGTTGTGCTATACCACTCAAGCCATGGCTCTGTAGAAGCAATGGCACATGAGATAGCCGAGTCGATTGAGCAACACGGTGCAACCGCCTTATTGCGCACGTTTGTTAAACGTCAGCCACACGATATTGTGATCAGTAAAGATGATCTAATTCAGTGTGATGGCTTAGCCTTTGGCACCCCTACTCGATTTGGCATGATGGCCTCACAAGCTAAGAGCTTTTGGGAAACCACTAGTGATCTATGGCTCAAAGGTCAGCTAATAGATAAGCCTGCTTGCGTTTTTTCGTCATCAAGCAGTATGCACGGTGGTAACGAAGCTACCTTGTTGAATCTATCACTGCCGTTGTTACATCACGGCATGATGTTACTTGGTGTGCCTTATGAGGTACCTGAGTTATTAGCAACTGAAACCGGCGGTACGCCGTACGGCGCGAGTCATGTGGCCGGTAGCAATAACAGCAATGTGTTAAGTAAAGACGAAATTAAAATTTGCCAAAGCGTTGGAAAACGCTTGGCACTAATTGCGAGTAAATTAAAATGAGCTTGGAACCTGAGCTAAATCAGCCTGTTGCCAAAAAACCAATTACAAAACGATTCCAACGTTTTGCACTGATTGGTTATATCGGCTTATTAGTTTTGATGCCAATTTGGCTGTTTTTAATTGCCCCAAGAGAAGGCCACAGTAACGCCTTTATCTTTGTTGTTTATATACTGCCTCTACTGTTACCACTTAAGGGCATTATTCAAGATAAGCCTTATACCTACGCGTGGGCAAACTTTATCGTGATGTTCTATTTTATCCATGGATTTACATTACTATGGGTCGCACAAGAGCAGCTGATTTGGGTATTACTTGAGTTAACCTTTGCTAGTCTGATGTTTATTGGCTGCACCTATTATGCTCGCCATCGCGGACAAGAGCTTGGTCTTAAGATACGCAAATTAAAAGAAGAGCTGGCCGAAGAAAAAGCCGCTCATGAACACGATAAATAATACCGATTCGTTTATCAAAAAATGAAGTAAAAGATCCACCTTCTAAAGAAGGTGGCTTTGCATTAGCCCCCTAGAAGGGGGCGTTGTTTACTGCAGTGTTAACTGTGCCTGCTCTTGTACCTCTTCCTTTTCTTGGTGCCTGACATACCGTCTTATTATTTCTTCATTTATCCCTACTGTATCTACGAAGTACCCTCTCTGCCAAAAATGGTTTCCCCATAACTTGTTTTTCCTTAAGTATGGATATTTGCTAAATAGCTTTAACGCTATTTTTCCTTTTAAAGCACCCATTAGTTTCGAGACTGATAACTTCGGCGGTATCTTTACTACCAAATGAACATGGTCAACCTGCACATTTAACTCGACTACTTTGCACCCTAACTGCTCACAGTAAACTTGTATGCACCTGTAAACATCTCTGCCTACTTTGTTCTTCAATATTCTGAACCTATACTTTGGTGTCCAGACTATATGATATTGACATCGCCAATACACATGCGATGCTTTCTCGTATCTACTCATGTTTTTTCCTTATATGACTTCGCTAAAAATCAAGTAAGGAATTAACATGAGTATTTTTTCAGGCAAAGCCTAAATGATGATAACCACCTACTGAAGTAGGTGGTTTAGGGCCGAAAACAAAAACGGCAACCTAGGTTGCCGTTTTTTTGCGTTCACACCAACTCTGCTAAGGTGGCTAGTGCGACAATACTTGCCAGACCCACTTGGCCAATTAAGCTAAATAATGAGAACAGCCTTAAAATAAACAGCCCCCATGGATGGCGAATATGCGGGTAAAGCGCACAGCGTTTCAAGCTTGTGGCAAAGAAAAAGCATAAGATCGAAACCAGCGTAAAGCTCAGCGTTAACTCACTTTTAATAGCAATGCTATCGTCAAAAAAGAAGAACAACTGCACAGGTAGTAACACAGTTACAATCGCATGTAGTAAGTGCACTTTTTTAACGCGATCAAACTGCCCTTCTGGCGAAAGCTCTTTAATGCCAAAGTCATGCTCAAGGCACTTTACTAAGTTATCCGCTTTAATGCTAACTGCTAGTCGGTAGCAACTTAGACCGTCGTTGTTACGAACTCTAAAGTCATAGCCCGCTTTTAAAAGCAATACCAGTAAAGGTCCATTCTCGGCTAATACAGCGTAATGTAATGCTGTATTCCCTTTATTGTCTTGGGCCTTCTTATCTTGATGTTCAAGTATTGTTTCAACAACATTCACATAGCCTTTTTCAGTAGCCCACATAAACGCAGTTTTACCATTTTCGTCAGCTAATGCCCCGGTTGCGCCTTGCTCAATAAAACGCTTTGCCATGGTTTGTTTAGCATTTTCGTGGCTTAAGTGGGCAAGTAAAGCTTGTTCAAGTAACGATGCTGAATCAACATCAGGTGATACAAGTTTTAGTAAGGTGAAGTAATCTTCACCGTGAGCAACTTTTTCAGCCGCAAGCGCTGTTAATGGTTCAAGATCAGCCACTGAATCAGGAATAAAACCACTAAAACGCTCTCTAAAGTCAACTTCGGTCCACAGTTCTAATACATCGTCCGCAGACATTTTCGCACCGTGATTAAGTACATGTTCAATCACAGTAAAATAGCGACGATTAAATAACTGGTGGATGAGAGTTATAGGCGTTTTAACAGCCGATTGAGCAAATGCGCTAGCGTACTTCTCTAAGCGCTGGCATAACATTAAAACAAGACTTTCAGGGGTGTAGTCGTTTTCTAAAAAATGCGTTTTCATAGCATTAATATAATGCAACGCAGCTTCATCAAACTCAGAAATATGTTGGAAATAACACTCTTCAAACGGTTCAAGAGGAGTCAACCAAGTAAGGTAGTAAATAGGCGGAAGAACCGTCGTACACACACCGTCATCTTCATTAGTAGAACGACATGCCGGCCAAGCTTCTAAAGCATCTAAAATATAGGCCCCGTTTTGCTCAGCTAATCCTTTGATTAGTAACGGGTATTCCTTTGGCCAAATCAGTACATTTTCCATTAAAAAAACACAACTCCGCTGCACATTATTCGATGTCTTATTAAGCAACTAGTTATAGCAAAATTTAACTGACAGTTTGCTTAATATTGCGACCAATAACACAGTATCTGAACAGATACTTTGGTAAACAAGAAAAGTAGCATGATTCTACCACAGAGGGTTACAGGTGCTAGCGCAAAGTAGGTGATTTTTAAAGAAAATAGAAAAGCAGCGGCACATGGACGGTACTCACTGCTTGGTTGGAGACTGAAAGTAGCTAAAATGCTCGATGAGGTGAAGGTAATCGAGCTTTTGGCTAACTTACTTACTTGCTAATTCGCTTGTGACTTCGTCAATACCTACTTGACTGATGCGCTGCAATACTTCTTTTTGCTTCGCGCTTAACAGTGAAATACCTTCAGCAACGATATCATATACTTTCCACTGCTTATCTTTGCCTTGACGTAATTTAAAGTGCAGATCGATGGCTGGCGCATTGTCATCAACAATTTGCGTTTTAACAGTTGCATAACCATCGTCGATGAGCTGCGATTGATCAAAAATAACTTTTTGGCCTGTGTATTTCATTAGTGCGCCGGCATAAGTTACTGTTAAGTAATGCTCAACCGCAGCAATAAAATCAACAGCTTGCTCACGGCGTAGGCCTTTAATGTGCTTACCTAAAAGCTTATACGATACAAACTTAATATCCATGTGCGGCAATAAGCGTTTTTCTACAATGTTCGCCATTGCTTCTGAGCTTGCATCGCCTTTTGCATTTACATTTGCGATATCAACAAATAAATCTGCTGTGACTGATTCTAATAGTTGCTTAGGCGAGCGGTCTTCACTGGCAAAAGCAGTTGCAGTAAAAAGCGCAGCAATTAGCAAAAATGAATTAACTAGTTTGGTCATCGTATTCACCTCTCAACGAAAATTTTCGCTAATATACCGATATTAAACCCATAAAAAAAGAAACAATCCGACACCGTTTTAATGCCAATTAAGCACCAATCGATTTTTCCCATTGTTTTCAGTTAATTGCTAAAAAATATGAGCATGTGCACAGCTTCTGTGTTTTTACGCACATTGAAAAGTTCTTACCTCCGCCCTTATCTACTTGCTCACAGTCATAATGAGAAGTACCGAGATGAAACTAAAACACCCACTAAAAGCACTTATGTTAGGTGTAGCCGCCCTACTAGCAACACCGACTTATGCTGCTTCAAACCATGGCTATGCCGTTGATTACATTCAAGGTGAAGGTGATGTAAAAGGCTTAAAGCTAGCCTACCAATACCATATCCCCAATGAAAAGCTGCCCTTTCAACACGCCCGTTTGTACTTCGAGTCTAGTTTTAATATTTGGCAGTATGGCAAAGACAATAAACATCAAACAAATATCGTGTTAGCTATGTCTCCGGTGATCCAATACCCTATATTTAATGTGAAAAACATACCTGTTTATGTAGAGTTTGGGATTGGCGTTTCACTGTTGGATGACACCCATTTTGCTGGCAAAAACGTTAGTACTCACTATCAGTTTGAGGATAGATTGGGTTTAGTTACAGACTTAGGTGACAACTCAACCTTAGCACTTAGATATTTACATTACTCAAATGCGGGTTTCAAAAGCCCAAACCCTGGCCTTGATTTTATTTCACTGTCTTATGCAAGACGATTTTAAGTGCTACTATATCGCTGTGTATATCGGCAGGATTTCAAGATGGAAACTTGGCAAATTATAGCCATTGTTGTTGCCGTATTTGGTGTAGTAATTGGTAACCTTATGTTGCTAAAACATGCAGCAAAAATGGACTTCAAAGTGCCTAAAAGCGATGATAATGAAGATAAAAAAAGCCCTGATGAATAATCAGGGCTTATCTATTTTAGACTTCAGCTTAGTTTACACTAACCAATGTGCCATTAAGACAATCACCGGTAATGTCACTAAGGTTCTTAAAATAAAGATAAAGAACAATTCAATAATATTAACCGGGATTTTGCTACCTAAAAGCAGTGCACCTACTTCCGACATATAAATCAATTGCGTCACACTCATTGCAGCAACGATAAAGCGTGTTACATCACTTTCGATACTGCCAGCGGCAAGAATCGACGGAATAAACATATCAGCAAAGCCAACCATAATTGTTTGTGCGGCAGCTTCAGCTTCTGGGACTTGCAATAGCTCTAAGAATGGTACAAACGGTTTGCCCATATATTCAAAAATTGGCGTATATTCAGCAATAATCAAGGCAAATGTGCCTACAGCCATAACCACAGGTAATACTGCAAATACCATATCAAATGCGTTATGTAAGCCTTCTTTTACTGTACCAGCAAAACCCGGCGCAGTGCGCGCTTTAGCAAGCGCCACATCAAGTGAATGAGAAACTAATGTTTTACCTTCAGGCACTGATTCTGCGTCTTTATCAGGCTCTGTTCCATCTACATAGAGGTCTTTTTTAAAGCGTAGCGGTGGTAAACGAGGCACAATTAATGCGGCTGCTAAACCCGCTAAACACACAGTTAAATAGAAAGGTGCGAAAAGGTGCTCAAGCTTTACTTGGCCTATAACAACTAAACAAAAAGTGATTGATACAGCAGAGAAAGTGGTACCAATAATAGCCGCTTCGCGCTGCGTATAATGTTTATCTTCATACTGACGAGCGGTCATCAAAATACCCACACTGCCATCGCCTAACCATGATGCCACACAGTTAACCGCACTTCGGCCTGGCACACCAAAAAGTGGGCGCATAACTTTAGTTAATAAGGTACCGACTAGCTCTAACAAGCCAAAATTTAGTAATAACGGTAATAGTAAGCCCGCTAAAACAAACACAGAAAACAATACTGGCAACAAGTCGTTTAACACAAGAGCACCGGTATTACCGGAAATAATCATTTCTGGCCCTTGTTTGGTGTAGGTCAGAACGATAAAAACCATACCCAGTAATCGAACACTCAGCCAAAGCCAGCTAACATCAAATAAATGTTTAATTATAAAGAACTTAAGTAATAGCTGCGGTTTAAACAACTTTATCACTAAAGATAAAATACCGGTGATACAAACAATGCTGGTAATTAAACCCAGTGCAAATGGGCCAATCCACTCTTGCACTGCTTTTGCCATAACAGCAATCGGAATGGTCATTGCTTCACCTATGGGTACCGGCGTCATAAACAAGAAGACACCTATAAGTGAAGGAACGAAAAAGGTAAACAAGGTTCGCAAGTCACTGCGATTTGCTGTGTTTAAGTTAGACATATTTTCAACCTGTAAAAACCACAAAAAGAGCGGCTAAGCTCTTTTTGTGGTGGTTTTGACTTTTTTAATTATTAAATATTGATACCGCGCTGACGCAGTGCATTTTCTAATGCTTGCTGGAGGTCATTCATTGTACCAGGCTCTAATGTCGAACCTTCAGAGTCCATCCAAGTTAAACTTGTGCCGCCATCATTGGTGCGGCTAACAAGAATTTGGTATTGGCCATCTTCAATTGGAAGTTCAGATAATTCTTCGCCCCAAATTGAATCCCATACGCTTGACTCAGGCTTTTTGTAATCAGCCGTGATCAAACCACGCTCTTGGTCAATCTCTACGATGGTGAAAGATAAGCGTTCTAAGAAACCAGAGAAACGATCAAACACCATGTTGTAATCTTGCTCTGTAACCAGTGCCGCATTACCTTTGTTATCAAAGCCCATTTCTAATGAAATAATGCCTTGTTGTTTACGCATATCAACTTCAAGTTGACGGTAACGATAATCAAACTCTGCAATCACTTGGTTTAATGCACGAACTTCAAGCTGTTGTTGTAGTAATGGTGTTAACGGTACTGAGTCACTTTTATAATCAGCAAGCTTAGAGGTTAACGAAGCTGTACGCTGATGCGACTTTTCTTCAATTGTGAAGATAAAGCGCTGCTGTGATACTTCAGTTTCAGTTTCCCAGAACCAACCTTCTTCAGGTTTAATAATGGCATACCAACCTGTTTCAATTGAATTAGAGGCTTTGTCTTCTTTTAAAGCGGCGGTATTTTTTTCTGCTAAAACAGCTTTGATAGAATCCCAGATAAATACATCTAAATCTTCGATACCATCGTTTTTATCAAAATAAACACGTGCTTCTGTGTCACCTTCTTCAACCCAAGTACCTTGAGCAATGGTAATTACTTGCGCTGGCGGACGGTAGTTTTTAGCTTCAGGATTGTTGTCGTATTGCGCAACATCCATTTTATAAGTTGGATCTTGAGCTGGTTGCGCTAATCCTGCTGGAGCTTTCACCGCTTCGTTAGCACGATAATTGCGTTTGTGGTGCGCTTCATCGGTGAATACACCGCACCCTGTTAAACTTACCATTACGCTTACAGCAAGCGCCTTTGAGATCCAATACTGCACAGATATTTCTCCTTAGCAAACCCTTAATTTTTTGAACAAATATATGAGTGGGTAATGCCGATTTGGTTCACTGTAAAATCACTTTTAACTTTACATTTATTGTTTTTATGCAAAAAACCCGAATAGATTGGGCTAGCGTAACGTATTTGATTGCTTATCGCCTTGCAAAATTTTAACTATGGTACTTTCTGATGCCCCTAAAAACAAGAAAGAGCGCACTTTATTCACGGCTTAATTAATCGCCGCTATCGTTAACGGAGCAAATTATGTTAAACTTCGCCGCCGTGCGGTATTAAACTCACGTGAAATCAAAGCTTATTTAAGCTTATATCCATTGGTATTGTTATTTACTAGGTATTTAAAATTCCATGACTGCTTTTACAAATCATCAGATAGTGCTCACTGCGATTGGCGAAGATAGACCCGGTATCGTTAGCGAATTAACTCAGTTAGTGAGTGATTGCCATTGCAATATAATTGACAGTCGCATTGCTATTTTGGGCAACGAATTTACCTTTATCATGCTATTAGCAGGTGATATGTCGGCAATTAGCCGTATTGAACATACATTGCCAACTAAAGGTATGGAACTTGGTCTTTTAACCATGATGAAACGCACCGCAAGCCATGTTGCATGTGAATTTTGTGCCGGTTACACCCTCGAATACACAGGTATTGATACACCAGGAACATTAAGTAAAGTTACGCGCTTTTTTGCTGATAACAACATCAGCATTTGTTCTCTCAAGTCAGACACTTATGATGAAGATGACGAGCTTAAAATGCGCTGCGAACTCGAGTTTAATATTCCTGTTGAAGTCGATATTGATAACTTTAAAGTGAGCTTTGAAGATCTTTCTCGTAGTTTGAACGTAGATTATATTTTCAGACGCATTCGCTAAGGAGCAAAGCATGAAAACAATTAATCCATTACAAGCAGGCGATACAGCCCCTGCTTTTAGCTTACAAAATCAGAATGACGAAACTATCGCGCTAGCTGATCTTTTAAAAGAGCAGCAAGTACTGGTTTATTTCTACCCTAAAGCGTCAACACCAGGTTGTACTGTACAAGCAGAGAACTTACGTGATGAAAAAGCTGAGCTTGCTAAATTAAATACGCGTGTTGTGGGTATCAGCCCAGATCCAATCAAGCGTTTAAAGAATTTTGAAACCAAAAAAGAGCTTAACTTTGATTTACTAGCCGACGAAGATCACGCGATTGCTGATGCCTTTGGTATTTGGGGCTATAAGAAGTTTATGGGTAAAGAATACGAAGGAATTCATCGTATTAGCTTCCTTGTAGGCCAAGACGGTAAAATCAAACATGTGTTTGATAAGTTCAAAACTAAAGACCATCATCAGGTGGTGTTGGACTATTTAGCGCAGAATTGATAGTTACGAGTTACGAGTTACGAGTTACGAGTTACGAGTTACGAGTTACGAGTTACGAGTTACGAGTTACGAGAACATAGTAAAAAAGCGTTGCCATGGTGCAACGCTTTTTTTGTTTTTAAGGCCACTGACTCAATTGACATACTTATATAAATAGCAGATAAAATAGGAATAAATTTAGGTTTAAAACAATTATATTGTTCACTACAAGTTACCTAACTAGAACGCTTTATGCAGTGCTTTCAAGAGCCAAAAAGTATAGGGCTACCGAAAAAAGAGAGCCTTAACTATGCTATTAAAAGAAAAGTTAGTTATTTTATTGGGTGTTATTTGGTTCTCATTAGGAGTGATCTTTGTTATCGGTTTCGAGCCAATTGAAAAATTGTTAATATGCCTAGGCTTCTTTATATACTTTTATAGATATATATATGCTTTTATTCTTAATAAAAGCATATATGCCCCTCACACAGGTCAGGAGATCCCTTCTGTGCCTGAAAACAAAATATTGAGATTAGTATTATTTTTTCTTGGAATTTTTTCTTGTACTGGATCAACTTTCTTTGTTGGTTAGGGTGGAGTTACGAGTTACGAGGAACATAGCAAAAAAGCGTTGCCATAGTGCAACGCTTTTTTGTTTTTAACTAGAAATATTAAACCCCGTGTCTACTTTATCGGGGTCAGATCAGACGGCTGACGGCTGACAGCTGACGGCTAAACCCTAGCTAATTCCTAAATACTTATGTACTTGAACCGATAAACGCCAGTTCTTTGCAATACAGGTTTCAATGGCAAGTTTGGTTGCTGAGGTTTTTTGGCTAATTGGTTGTAGATACACTAAACGCGGATTCACACCTGTTTTTAAGAATAAATCTTCGAGCTCTTCCACATGCTTTTGCATTGCCACTGGGTGTTTAATCTCATCAGCACGCTGCATTGCACTGCGTAATACTTTATAGCCACCACGCATATTAATTTTTGGTGATACAGTCACCCATGTCTGCTCAGGGACTAAAATTTCAAATGTACCGCTGGTTTCAATTTGAGTCGAATAGCCATTTGCGTGTAATAATTCACACACTGGATTTAGGTCGTACATGCAAGGCTCACCACCAGTGATCACCACATGCTTTGCGTTGTAGCCACGGTCTTTAAATAGCGCTAACACTTGCTCCGCTGTTGCTTCTGCCCAATGATCTGAGTCTGCTTTTTTCTCAACGGTGTCATCAAGTGACACTTTATATACATTATCAACGTCCCATGTTTGTTTTGTATCACACCAAGCACAACCCACAGGGCAGCCTTGTAAACGTAAAAAGATTGAAGGTGTACCCGTAAAACTCGCTTCACCTTGAATTGTTTCAAACACTTCGTTAATTTTGTACAAAAGACATCTCACTTACGACGCAACGGTATAAAATACATACCATCAAAAAAACCAAAAACACGCGCAAAAATTGTTATTTAGGCCCGAGCCGTGTAGTATATCGCGCCCTGAAGTAAACCTCTATCAAAAGTAAGAGCAAAACAGATATGACGCAAAAAGTAGTTGTGATTTATTCCGGCGGTATGGACTCATTTACCGTATTAAATAAAGCCCTGCAACAAGGCCACGAAGTATATGCCCTGTCTTTCGACTACGGCCAGCGTCATGTTAAAGAGCTTAAAGTAGCTGCTCAAGTATGTGAAAAGTTAGGTGTTTCTCATAAGATTGTTGATATTTCAGCGATCAACCAGTTGATTGGTGGCTCATCACTAACTGATGATATCGAAGTACCAGAAGGTCACTACGAAGAAGAAAGCATGAAGAGCACTATTGTGCCTAACCGCAACATGATTTTATTATCACTTGCTGTGGGTTATGCGGTGTCTTTAAAAGCTAGTAAAGTTTATTACGGTGCCCATTCAGGCGATCATGCAATTTACCCGGACTGCCGTCCTGAATTCGTACAAAAAATGGATGATGTTTGCCGTATTGCCAATTACGACGCTGTTGAAATTTTCAGCCCGTACTTAAACAATACCAAAATCGACATTTTGACAGACGGTTTAAAAATGGGTCTTGATTACAGCCAAACGTGGACCTGTTATAACGGCCGCGATAAAGCCTGTGGTAAATGTGGCGCCTGCCAAGAGCGCTTAGAAGCCTTTGCTTTAAATAACGTTACTGACCCTATCGAATACGAATAACCTTATTTAGAATGGGGCAGGTTAAGTTTAAAAGGCGAGTTTAACTCGCCTTTTTTGACTGTGTTTGTTGAATCAGATTTAACAGTTCTGCTGTGGCAGTTGCATCAGCTAACGCTCTATGATGATTCGTTAAATTCAATTCAAAATGTGCCGCTAAGTTACCGAGCGAATATGACTTAAGCTTTGGAAATGCTTTTCGTGATTCAACTACGGTACATAACTTTGGCATTTTAAAGCCTTGCCCGATTGCACTGTATTCTTTGCGAATAAAGCCGTAATCAAAATTTACATTATGGGCAACAAATACACTGCCTTTTAATAGTGAGCGCAGGGTATCCGCAACCTCTGCAAAGCGTGGCGCATCACGTACCATAGCGGCGTTTATCCCCGTTAACTTGGTAATAAAGGCAGGAATACTGCGCTCAGGATTGATTAAACTCGCCCATTGGTTGATTACTTCGCCCGCTTGTAACTGCACAACCGCTATTTCGGTAATTTTATTATTACCTTGAACACCACCTGTGGTTTCTATATCCACCACACTGTAAATTCGATTCGGATCATTAAACCAATTTACCGCAACGATATTCACTGCAAAGCCATGTTGTTTTAACACCTCAATACTGACAAGTTGGTTACGTCTTAGTTTGTCGCCAGGGGCTTTCACTTCTTCAAAGGTGAGCTTATCCTCTTTAAGCACCATCAAATCTGGGTAGCCATCTTTAAGCTGCTTAAAGGTTTTTGTCATTTGTAGTAAATGCGCTTTTAAATTTGTCAGCGGGCTGTGTTTTATTAATACCTCTAGCGGCTCTAACATATCGCTGTGCCACATAAACACGCTATTGGGGGCTTCGTAAAACTGCCCTGCGTTTTTGCAGATATATTTATACAAGGCTTCATTGCTAGTGAATTTTGCAAGCTTTTGTTCAATTTGTGTTTGTTGCACTGTGTAAAAACAATCAGCAAGCAACACCTTTGGATATAGATCAAATTCATTACACGGCGGATGCGGCGTCTCTATAAAGAGTTCTTGCCAAAACGTTAAGGTAAAAAGACTCAACCAAAGATTATTTTCAGTAAAAAATACCGTATTGCCAAGCTGTTGATAGTGCTCGCACACTCCTTGCTCAACATCGCCTCGGTAAATGTCATCAACCTCCAATTGATGCTCTGTATTAATGAGCATTTGTGTTAAGCGTGAGCGATGTTGCTTGTTATATTTACGCTGTAAAAAGTCTTCCGCAAAATACAAAATGCCATCATCAAGTGGGTCTTGAATAACTTGCTCAAGCTTTTGTTCTACCCAGCTTTTATCACCTTGTTTGTAACGCTGGCGAATTGCCAGCTCTTGCGCTTCACTGCTGCCTTCACAGTGCTCAAGTAACTCAAATGCAAATGCTAAGTCATGCTCTTTAAGCTGCTTATATAAGCGGATCAGTAATTTGTTTTTGATACTCTGGGCTAATTCATCTTCTGAGCTAATGGCTAAAAGTGCTTGGGCTAAGTTCTGATACTCTGTGTGTGACTCGCTTTCTTTGAACTGCATTCGCAGCTTATTTAATTGATAATGCGTTTGTGCTTCGGCTAGTGTTTGAAAACGCGATATGCTCTCATTAACATCACCACGTACTTTTGCAATTCCTAAATCACGCATCACAAAACGATTTTGATGATTTATATCACCGCCACTTAGTCGGCCGCTATGTAAAAACTCAAAGTATTCATAATACTGACTACGGCTATTGACCACGAACTGACTAAACAACGACTCTAATTCACTGTGGTTACGATCAATATGCTCTTTACACAGCTGGGTCAAGCGCTGTTTACTGGCTGATTTTTTGTAATCAGGATAAGTCGCCATTAACTCATCATTTGCTAATAAGGTTAACAGGGTTGGTTTGGTTAAATGCTCAAGCAATAGATCTAATTCATCGCTGCTAGGATGTGCCACCAGCCCTTGCTGCTTTAGCTTAAAAATAGCACCGTGCAGATTAGGGATCTCTTCATAATTTAATGATGACAAAGCAACGATTTTTGGCTTTCGAGAATAAATACGCAGCAAAGTACATAAACTTTGCTCATCAAGCTGAAGGAGCTTTTCAAGAAATAACTGCTGCTCTTCTAAAAGCAGATGCCTGCACTGAGCTTGAATAAATTCAGCAAGCTCAAAGAAGTGACTTAAATAATATTTTGCTGGTAGTTGTGTTTTCATAGCCAAACCCGACACTGTATATAAACACAGTATCAGGTATTAGCTAATTGATTTCAATGTTTGCGGTTATTTAACTTTTAAAATACCCACAATTGCGCAAATTGCGCCCCCGACCATACCGAGCCAAGCTTCAATTGGTGTATCACCACTAAACGTGCGGCTAATTTGCGCACTTGCAGAGTCATAAACGTTATATCCCCATACAGCTAGCGCCACACCAATAACGATTAAAGCAATACCTATAATTTTTCCCATCGTGTTGTTCCTTATTGTTATTAATTTCTTTTTGATAACCTCAGTGTTGCACACATATTAAACGCCTGCAAAGCCTTAAGAAATAATCAAACTAAAGGTTATGTTTTGCCCACTTAACGACACCTGAAGTTCAGCGTCAATTGCTTTACTTAACGCTTTGGCAATAGATAAGCCTAACCCAAAGTTATCATTAGAGGTTCTGGCACTGTCTTTTTGCCAGAGTGGATCAAATAACTGGCTCAAATCGTCTTCTGTTAAAGGTACTTTAAATTCATTTGTAACAGAGAATTGCAGCTTATCCTCTTTCGTCAGTAGCGTGCTTACAGTTACATCACTCTTGTCGGGGCTATATTGCTTTGCGTTATTTACAAGGTTGGTGATGATTGATTCGAGGGCAAATAAATTACTGACAATGGCAGGAATATCATCTTGAAACTCAAACTTAATTCGCTCTAAATCATGTTTTTCTAAGGTACGTAAAATAACCTGATTTAAATCGCATGCATCTTGCTTTTGGAGTGCTTCATCACTGTACTTATGCAGTAGTAATAAGTTCGACACAATACTCTTTAAACGCTGGCTAATTTTTAGCACTTCGGGTTTAAAGTCTGCCTCAAACTCTTTTTCATTTGGAAAACGAATGGCCACTTCAGCCATATTAATAAGCTCAGCTATAGGCGTTTTTAACTCATGAGCGATATCCGAGGTTAAGCGTCTTTCACGAAAATAAAGCTGGCGGTTTTCCCGTATAAAGGCATTTAAGCTATCAACAATGGGTTGCAGCTCTTTAACAGGCTCTTTTATTGTTATCACTGCATTTTTATCAGCGATACTGAGCTGGCTAATATCCCGGTTTAGTTTATTCAGCGGCGCTAAAGAACTGTCGACCGATTTACGCACAAATAGACGAATGAATACGATTACTGACACAGTAGAGACAACAAAAATAACGTCGATGAGCCATAAAACAAAGTCAACTTCTTCTGATGAAGCCGCATAAGCTAAGGTTATGGGTTGTTGCAAAGAGGTGTTAACGCCTTCAATAAAGTCTTCATCATCGTCTAGGTCTAAAGGCGGTATAAAGCGAGTATAAATAACCCGCCCATTGCGACCATCAGGTAACTCGGTATTGATGATTTTTGTCTCTCCAAGCTTTATTTTCTCTAGAGGTAGGTTCTTTTGTGAGAAAAGGTGCAAGCTTTCTGAACGCGCAAAAACCCCAGACTGCGACCAGATTTGAAAATACTCAGTTTCTGTACTGCCAGAAAACTCAGGCATGAATTGCCCTGAAAAATCAAAATCAATTTCTTCTTCGTCAATATCAATCAATGACATAAGCATGCCAGCTTTTGATTTCAAACCACGATTAAATTCGTTATCAATCCAACTATCAACGGCGATATCGGTAGCAACTAAAATACTTAGCACTAGCCCAGTTATAGTAATCGATAATGTGGTTACTAACTTACTGCGAATTGATTTCATTATTTTCCTTGAATGATATAACCAAAACCACGCTTTGTTTGAATAGGTAACTCGCCACCTGCTGCCCTCACCTTTTTACGCGCTGATGATAGGTGCGCTTCAATGGAGTTTTTCGAAACTAAATCATATTGCCCAGCAATATAGGTACTTAACTTTTCAGCTGTGATCACTTTGTTTTGATTACTAAACAAGCACTCAACTATTTTATATTCGTTAGGGGTTAAATCGATAACGGTGTCGTTAACTTGCAAAAGTTTTAATTGTAAGTTTAAAGCCAAGTTATCAATGCGGATCACATCACTGATTGTTTTCAGGCCGCCGCGACGCATTAAATTTAACAACCTTGCATGCAGCTCATCAAACGAAAATGGTTTGGTCAGGTAATCATCCGCCCCGGTGAGTAGCCCTTTCACTCTATCTTCTGGTTCTTGCTTGGCAGATAAAATAAGCACTCGCACGTCGAGCTGCTTTGCTCTTATGGTTTGTAATAACGTAATGCCATCAATACTGGGTAACATAATGTCGAGTATGATTAATTCGTACTCACCAGTCATTGCCATACTCAAACCTTCAGCGCCATCGCCGGTTTCATCAATAGTAAAACCTAGGTTCTCAAGGCCAATTCGTAGACTACGTCTTAATGACACCGAATCTTCTATAATCAACAATTTCATATGTTACTCATTTAGATAAAAACCGTTTTAGCGTCATCAGCTTACGCTTTGAATCTTAAGATTCACTTAAGATTTACTGAAGTTTTTCTAGTTTAGAAAATATTAAGATTACCATAAGGGTTTCTTAAGTTTCGATTCCTAGTATTGCCGTAGTTTCGATTAAGTAAGTACGACTATGACAACAAAACTTTCTGTTTTAAAACCTTTGTTCCGTTTTTCATTAATTTTAATGTCAGTATTTATACTGTCGAGAATTGCCTTACTTGTATGGCAACACCAAAGGTTAGCTGATGGCGATAGCCTAGCCGTTTTATTAGGAGGCTTAAGAGTCGACTTAAGCAGCTTAGGCTACTTGTCAGCCTTGGCTGTTTTAATGTTAGTAGCTGATGTGCTTTTGCGCAGCAAAACCGCTTTATTTCAGCATGTTTTTACTTTTTATAGCAGTATAGTTATAACTTTAATCGTGGTTGTAGAGGCTTCGACTCCCGCGTTTATTACCCAGTACGATGTGCGGCCAAATCGTTTATTTGTCGAATACCTAGACTACCCTCAAGAAGTCTTTTCTATGCTATTACATGGCCACCTATTTGCCATGATAAGCACCTTAATTATTGCAACGCTTAGTTGTGTGTTTGCGTATCGTTTTATAAATGCAGCATTTAGCAAACAGCAAAATGCTAAAACGGTTAGCCAAGTGGTGATACTCGTTACGGCTTTATTAGTTTGCTTAATTAGCGCAAGAGGCACTGTAAGCCATCGCCCGTTAAACCCTGCATTAGTGTACTTTTCAAGTGACTCACTAGTTAACTCCTTGGCACTTAATTCAACTTACAGTGTCGCATTTGCTATTAAGAATATGGGCAATGAAAAAAATGCCAGTAGTTTATACGGTACCATGCCACGTGATGAGATTTTACAAACAGTAAAGCAAGCAGCCTATAAACAGCAGTTTATCACTGAGAAAATCCCTACCCTTGCCAACAACACACCTTTTAACACAGGCAAACAAAAGAATTTAGTGATCATTTTAGAAGAAAGCTTAGGCGCACGCTTTGTTGGCGAACTAGGTGGCATTGGTGTGACTCCTGAGCTCGATAAGCTTTATCGACAAGGTTGGGGCTTTGATAACTTATACGCCACTGGCACACGCTCTGTTCGAGGGATTGAAGCGGTAACAACCGGGTTTACCCCGTCTCCTTCGCGCTCGGTGGTCAAACTTTCTAAATCTCAGCGTAACTTTTTCTCACTTGCTGATGTATTAACCCGCACAGGCTATACCACCCAGTTTATTTATGGTGGTGAAAGTCACTTCGATAACATGAAAAGCTTTTTCTTAGGCAATGGCTTTAGCGATATTGTCGATATTAATGACATGCAAAACCCTGAGTTTATTTCGTCATGGGGAGCAAGCGACGAAGACTTGTTCAATCAAGCTGATATAGAGCTAAGTGAGCTAAATAAATCAGGCAAACCATTTTTCAGCCTTGTGTTTACCTCAAGTAACCACGACCCATTCGATATTCCAGAGGGTAAAGTAACACTGCCTGAAGGCCACGACCCAGAAAACTACAAACGCGATCTAGCAATTAAATATGCTGACTATGCACTCGGTAAATTCATCGCAAAAGCAAAAACGCAAGATTACTGGCAAGACACCGTCTTTTTAGTGGTTGCAGATCATGATGTGCGCGTGTTTGGCTCAGAGCCTGTGCCGCTTAAATCTTTTCACATCCCTGCTGTGATCCTAAATAGTGATATGGATGCAAAGCGCGATACTCGCTTATTCAGCCAAATTGATTTACCTGTTACTTTGTTGTCGTTATTAGGCGTTGAGCAAGCAACCCCCATGCTTGGTTATGATTTAACACAACAATACCCTGTTGAGCGCGCCATGATGCAGTACTACGACAACTTTGCTTACGTAGAAAATGGTGAAGCCGTGATCCTGATGCCAAACCAAAAAGTGAGCTATTGGCGCTATGACTCTACAAGTAAAACGCAAGTTGCCATCGATAACACAGATAGCAGCGTTGAGCTTGCCAAAAAAGCCTTAGCACACGTCTTATTTAGCAATTTAGCTTATACCGAACAGTTGTATCGCTTACCAAATAAATCGTAGCGATGAGGAATGATTATGAGCATGCAAATTAAACAACTCTTTACTAAAAAATGGCACGTTAGCTACAGCCAATTTGTCTGGCTGGTGTCGTTGTACTTGGTTATTGCATTTAATGGCCTGTTTTTATTTAACATGCTTGAAGCAGCCAGCAAACCTGAACATATCAATTGGTTATTTATAGCAAGCGTACCGTTTTTCTTATTAGCACTGACGGCAATGGTGTTAAGTTGGTTATCGCTAATCACCTTTGTTAAACCCGTGCTTTTAACAAGCGTCGTGGTTTCATCGTTGTTGTTTTATGCAACCTTAAATTACGGTGTTATCTTTGATAAAAGCATGCTGCAAAATATCTTAGAGACAAATTCAGGTGAGGCTTTTTCATACCTTAATGTACAAGTTATCGCTTTTATTACTGTGCTAGGCGTACTGCCTGCTTACTTGTTTTCTCGCTTTGAAATTGTCGGAAACTTTCGTGTTCGTCTTAAAAGCTTTGCGCTTCTTAACGTTACAGCGTTTATTGCTGTAGCTGTTATTGCCGTTCCTTTTTATAAAGATTACGCCTCTGTAGGGCGTAATAATCGTCAATTAACCAGCTACATTACCCCCTTTGCATTTTATACTGCGGGCTATAAGTACCTGCGCGATAATTATTTTTATCCACCTTTACCATTTAAAGTCTTAGATAAAACACCGCACCTATTAGCTAAGCAACAAAGTTCACTGACGATTATGGTGGTAGGTGAAACAGCGCGTGCAGCAAATTTCTCACTGCAAGGTTACGACAAGCCAACTAATCAATATACCCCTAAACTTGGCGTTAAATATTTCAGTGATGTTAGTTCATGTGGCACCGCAACGGCCATTTCTGTACCTTGCATGTTCTCGCGCTTAGACCGCAATCACTATGATTCGCGCATCGCGCAAAGCCAAGAAAATGCCCTAGATATCATTCAACGAAGTGGTGTAGAAGTAACGTGGATTGATAACAATAGCAGCTGTAAAGGGGTTTGTGTGCGGGTAAACTCAGAAACGGTAGAACCAACAAAGAGCAACCCACTTTGTGACGGACGCTATTGTTTTGATGAAGTACTGGTTGAAGAATTAGCTGCAAAGCTTGCCAAAAGTGATGCGAAACACCAACTATTGGTATTACATATGATTGGTTCACACGGGCCAACCTACTATCGCCGCTATCCAGAAAAAGACAGTAAATTTTTGCCTGATTGCCCACGTAGCGATATCCAAAATTGTAGCAGTGAGCAACTCACAAACACCTATGATAATACCATTGCTTATACCGACCTAGTGCTGAGTAAACTTATTAATTTACTGCAAAGCAGTCAGGCGGATGACAAAGCCCTACTGTATGTTTCTGATCACGGTGAATCACTGGGTGAAAAAGGCTTGTACTTACATGGCTTCCCGTATGCGTTAGCGCCTAAAGAGCAAACCCAAGTGCCTATGCTGTTTTGGAGTAATAAACTAGCCGATACCCGCTTTAATCAATGTATCGAACAGCAGCGTAACCATGCTTTTTCGCACGATAACATTTTTGACACCCTACTAGGCTTAACCCATGTACAAAGCACTGAATATCACCCAGAGCAAGATATCTTTAATGCTTGCTCAACACAAAGCTAACGAAATAGAGATTTCATACTATGCAATTTGATAGCACTAACAAACCCATTGGCATTAAACGTATTCGCCTTGCATTCAAAAACTCCCAACGAGCATTCACGTGGTTAGCAAAGCATGAGTCTGCTTTTAAACAAGAGCTGGTAATGTTGGTGCTTGCCATAGCGGTGGTTTTTGTATGGCAGATTAGTCTGTATGAGAAAATTATGCTGCTTGTATCAGTGCTATTTGTGATGTTTGCTGAAGTCGTCAATACGGCAATTGAAGCCGCCATTGACCGAATAGGCCTTGAAATTCATCCATTATCAGGCCTAGCTAAAGACTTAGGATCCGCAGCCGTACTGATTGCTTTAACGATTTGTGCGTTGGTATGGGGCGGCGTGTTTGTTAATAACCTAAGCTAACTCGCTTTTTTATCATCAGGGGTGTCATTACAAAGTGCACAGTGGCGCCCTTTTGATGAATGATATAAACGGGTTGCGATAAAAATGGCCGTGGCAATAAAAGACCAAAGTAGCGCAAAGCCTAACGCGCCCATTGTCTCGTGACCTTTTAGAATTTCCACCATAAATAATAAAATAGCCACTAACGTAAAAACTTTAGTGGTTCTTAGTATCCAAAATTTTGTACTCACAACTTACTCCTTTAAACGAGGCTCCTTAGAAAGAAGAAGTGTAGTACAAAATAAGAAAAACAACCTAAAAAGCTAAAACAGGCTCAGACAATATCTGTACATTATTTCTAAATACCTCTAAAAGCCCCGGCGGTGAGTGTTCAGTGCCAAGCACTATCACATGACAGACATAACGATAGCCATTGTTAGTAAAGGTATAAAAATGATTCCCTCCACTGCCATCAAAGCTTAATGTGCCCCCTGTGATCACAAGGCTTGGCTCATCTTGCATAGATTGATCAATCCCCCATGCTGCATAACGGTACTGATTATCAGCCAGTTCATCGATACGAATTAAATGCTGTTTTGTTTGCCACGTTAATATCGGCTTTATAAATTCACGGAGGCTTTTATGTAATGCTTGTTTTTGCTCGTCAATCAATGCTTCACGTCGTGCTTTTTCTGCCTCTGATTCATAAGGCACAGCCCAAATAGAGCCATCAAAGTCTAACCACAATTTGCCTGAATCAAACATGATGCCGCGCCACCCCATCATCTCCCAATCATGGCGAATATTTGAGTTCACGATTTTTTCGACAAACTCTTTATCAAAAATTTGCTCAAAGTTTTCTATAAGCATTTGCTCATTTTCAATTGCTTGCAGCGGCTCTTTGCGCTGCAGTGGATAATGCACTCGCTTAGCAATGGCAGCTTTATCACCTGCCTTAAATGCCGCAACCACAGGTTTGACAATATTTATGTGCTTTGTTGCGGCAAGACCACTGAATGCCATCAACAAAAGGAATAGATAAACACAGTACTTAAAAAATCTCATTAATTACTCGACCACCAAATCAAACACAACATTGACACTTGCTCTGAAGGTAATCGATTCTTGTAAATACTTACCTTCTGGGACTGTATTAATACGTGAGCCCGTGACCATGATTCGTTCAATATTTGTATTGCTACCATAGCCAAAGTGACTACCTATCTCTTGCGATTGAATACTATACACCCGACCAAGTTTCGCTTCGAATGCGCTTGCAAGGCTACTTCCCTGCTGTTTGGCATTCGCAACTGCTTTATCAAGAGCGGCTTGCTCGTAATCTGAGGCTTTGGTTGATAAAAGTTGAATTTGCTCGATTTGATTGACACCCACTTTAAGCGCAAAGTTTAAAAAGCCGTCCAGAAGGGAGAGTTTTTTAAGGCTGACTTTGACCTTGCGCGTGGCTCGAAAGCCATCTTTAACTTGGTTATCGTTTTCGTCATAGCGCATATTGGGCTCTAAAAATATCCGCCCCGCAGAGATACTTTTCTCGTCTATAGAGAAATTATTTAAGCCCGCCAGGAGTTCATTAACTTGCGCATCGACTTGCTGCTTAGCCTGCACGCTTTCAGCTTTTACCGCTTCAAACTCTAACGTGATGTCAGCCCTATCGGGGGCTGTACGCACAACTGCCTCACCTTTAACAACAATATGACGATTATCCGGCAGACTTGTTGCAGCCATCGCAGAACTTGAACATAAAACTAATGGTAACAGCAATTTAAGCATCGTAACCTCTCCCTAGAAAAAGTTATGATGCCTTGCTACAGCAGGAAAGTATAGTAATGCATACTTTCTTTCGATGTAAAAAAAGCGAGTGATGATAACTCACCACTCGCAAACTCATCGAAGTTAAGATGATAGGAAATAAAAACTAATCGGCTTTAACTTGCCATCGCATTGTCGACGTAATCTTCGACCATATCGGCAAAATCTTGGTCAACAATACCCAGCTCTGCAAAGCACAGCTCTTTAATCTTAAACCACTCGCTTGAATATTGTTGGTGACGGGCATAGTCTACAGCACTTTCTGCACATTTTAAGATGGCGTACGCCATACGTTGTTGTTCATCATTGTTTTGCTCTAAAAAGTGCGTGTTATGATGATTTAAAATAACGTGACAAAGTGGCTTAGGTAGGTGCCAAGATACCGAGATAAAATAGCCAATCACCGCATGGTCGCACTGATAACGTGCTTGTTCTAGGTCGGTAATCGCATACTCTTTAGCTAAATTTGCTTGCTTGAGAACCTCAACATAGTCTTTAAATTTTAATGCCATAGCCGCAATACCGACATTATGAAAAAGCCCTAATGAATAAAGCTCGTCCACTGGCATTAATGACTTATAACTGTTACCAAGCTGCACACAGGCATTCGCAACTTCAACCGACTCATCCCAAAAGCGCTCTAGGCTAATACAGGCATTGCCTTTAAAATTTTGCTTAAGCAGCGCCAAAGTTACCAACTGGTTAAGCTGATCTAACCCTAAAAACATCGCCGCTTGGCGTATATCACTAATGGTGCGTTGTAAGCCAAACACCGGGCTGTTTATTGTTTTTAATAATAAAGCTGAAAGACTGATGTCTCTTGATATTAGCTGAGCTATTTTATCTAAGCTTGCATCCGATTTTTGCACTTCATCGGCAATTTGGCTCAATAGTTCAGGTTTAGGTGGAATATGAAAACCGCGTTCAAGCGAAACTAGGCGTTGTTCATCTAAGTTGATCATTTGCCCAAGAGCCTCCGTTAATAAGCAACGAGCAATTTAATAGTTTAGATGGGTAAAATACCCTAAGAACTTTGCCTTAGTATTGTTTGAGATCAATGTGTTGCGAAGAAAGGAAATTAATTAGTAAAAAGCTAACACGGCACATTATGGCAGGTTGCTATAATAATATGCCGTCTTTTTGAAGGATTTACTTAGTGAGCAAGTACGCTTAGCCACTCATCAGGGTTTGCTAAAATGAACTCAAATACATCGTTGTTATTTAAAGTAATACGAATTCCATCTGCTGTGATTGGCAAAATACCCGCGCCTTTACCTGAACACTTATCAACGTTATTGATGTGCGCTCGTGGAAGCGTGTATGGACCTAAGCCTAACTCTTTATTAAACGGTTCAAAAACAATCTCTTGCTCAGTAACTAAAAGCTTACCATCCGCTTTTGCGACACCCGATTGAATAGTTGCTATTGATTCTTTGACTGTTTGCGCGTGCATATCCTTTTCTCCACCTAACAAATGAGTGTGGCTTACACTCAATTAAATCATAAAAATTGCGTACCAACTTAAGATACAGCAAGTGCGAAAAAAGTACAGTGCAATTGATTTCAAACTTTTTTATAAAAAAACTTAATTATTCGCTCTAAGTTATTTTTACCTTAGTTGTTAAGGTTTTTTATTATCCTCACAAAAAGTCATTCTGATATAAGCCTTTCTTATGTGAACAAATAAAAATGCGCTATGCTTAAATTAACAGCTAGATAGGTGCGGTAAACAGATGACAAAAGCGTTGCAGCAAACTAAAAACAAGTTGAAAGTGAATGCAATTATCGTGATTGCATTAGTAACGTCACTCACCATTACCTCATTATTCTTTTACAAAAATGTCGACTCACAATGGCATGACTATTCAAAAACCGCCGCACACGTTTATGTACTTCACGACAAGCTCATTCAAAGACTTGGTTATGGTGGCTTTATTCACCATTTTAAAAACCTAGTGCTTAGAAAAAATACAGAACTGTATCTTCCGCCCATTGAAAGTGAACTCACCGAAATAAAAGAGATCCTTGCCAAGCTTGGCGCAATCAAAGAATACGACAAAACTGCACTTACTGACGTTAAAAAAACGGTTATTGAGTATGAAAGTAAAGTCAATATTGTTTTAACGATGATTGCCGATGGCGCAACAAGCGAGCAAATAGACTCTACAGTAAAGGTAGATGACAAAGCAGCACTAAAGGCACTTGCCGCGTTCGAGCAACATGTAAACTTCATACTTAAAGATAAAAGCATCGCCATTGATGAAAACTTCCAAATTGCTTACATCGTGCATGTATTAACGATTATATTGCTCACCAGCATATTGCTTATTTACTTTAGAAAGCTTTCTAACTCTTATAAACAACAGATTGAGCTCACTGAGCGTGCGGTAGAAGGAGCGAGAATAAAATCAGAATTTTTAGCCAATATGAGCCATGAAATACGCACCCCACTTAATGGCATTATGGGGCTGTTGCAGGTTTTGCAACCAAATATTCAAAAACCGAAGAATATAGAAGTTGTTTCTAAGGCGCTGTTTTCTTGTCGATCACTCCTTACCATTATCAACGATATTTTAGATTTTTCGAAAATGGAGGCGAACGAGCTTTCGATTGAACAGGTGGACTTTTCGATGTCGAAGGTCGTTGAGTCAATCAATTCTGATTTTCTGCCGCTTTGTAACGAAAAAGCAATTGATTTAAACATAGATATAGACGATGACGTTGAAGATTTATGGATAGGAGACCCAGTTCGAGTTCGGCAAATTATTTTAAACCTGGTTTCTAACGCCGTTAAATTTACCGAGCAAGGTGGCGTGCAAGTAAAAATAAATAAGTCTTTGCAAAGCCAAAACCAAAAGCAAGGTGTTGAGATAGAAGTGATTGATACCGGCATTGGTATGAGCAAAGAGGGTTTAATGCACCTGTTTAACCGTTTTCAGCAAGCCGATAACAGCATAACGCGGCGTTTTGGCGGGACAGGATTAGGAATGTCGATCACCGCGAATCTTATTAACCGCATGAACGGCACTATTGATGTTGACAGCGCGCTCGGTAAAGGCACCCATTTCACCGTTTATTTACCGCTCAAAGTATCTGAAAAGCAACACTTACATGATAGCTTTACCGATGTGACTGCACCTGACTTATCGGCTAAAACACTGTTGATTGCTGAAGATAACCCACTCAATACCATGATCATCAAGTCAATGCTTGCAGAAACCAACGCTGACCTTCACTTTGCAAAAGATGGTGCCGAAGCAGTCGAGCTATTTAAACAACTCAACCCCATTTTAGTTTTAATGGATATACAAATGCCCACAATGGGGGGAATAGAAGCCTGCTCACATATTCGTAGTATTGATAAAGAGGTGCCTGTTATTGCCTTGACTGCCAACGTGATGAAAGAAAATATCATCGAATACATGAATTGTGGTTTTAATGGCCACGTAGGCAAACCCATTGAAAAACATTTACTATTTAAAGCGCTGCATGATGTGATTGCGGTTAGCCGTGACGAGCTCATAGACTAGGCTTCCCAAGCAGAAAAGTTTTATCTCCACTTTATTTTCAATGACTTACAACTTCACTTCTACGTTTCTCCTGCTGATTCAAAATCGTATAATTTTTATCCAACATTAATTGACTTGGCTAAAAAGATCCCTCATAGTCGAAAAAATCATCAGTACACATTAGACCAAATTATAAAACCAAGTAGCAACTAAAATGCTATCAACAAAAATGTGGAGGAGATGCGTTATGAACCGTAAGTCAAAATTAATCTACCGTATTATGTTGGACTCTAAGCTTCATAGCCGTAATAAAGAGATATCACTCGATAAACTAAAACAAGGCTGCTGCCTAAGTGACTCTGAATTACTAACCATTATAAAAGAGCTAGAAATTAAAAAACTGATCAGCTGGGATGCCAGTAAATCTACTTTTATGATTTCAGCCTAGCTCGGCATATTTAAACGACAGCTTAGCTTTTTCTTGCTGTCGTTTTACATACTCCCTCACATCCTATTTAATCCTTTAAGTATTTAGCCCCCATCCAAATATAATTAAGCGTAATATTGCTACTTAATCGATTATGTAACCACGCTGTGAATACGTATGCATTTAATTGTAAATATTAGCTCAGGGTATATATTTAGTCGAAGTGTTGTTTTTTCATGCAACACCTTTATTCGACAACAAGGCCTGATATGAATTCATTGCTAACCAAAAGTTTGCTTATTTTATTACTAAGCCTAACTACTGCATGTACACACACTAAAACTTCAAACAGTGCCTATGAGCCCAAACCCTACGTAAAACTGACTCACCCAGAGTGGTCAAAAAATGCGGTGATGTATCAACTCAATACTCGCCAATTCACCAAAGAAGGCACCTTTAATGCAGCACAGCAGCAATTGCCACGCTTGAAAGAGTTAGGCGTTGATATTATTTGGCTTATGCCCATAAACCCGATTGGTGAAGAAAACCGAAAAGGCAGTTTAGGCAGCCCTTATTCTGTAAAAGATTACCGTAAAGTAAACCCTGAGTTTGGCACACTTGAAGACCTTAAAGCCTTTGTGAACAAAGCCCATGATATGGGGATGTATGTCATTTTAGATTGGGTAGCAAATCACAGTGCTTGGGATAACTGGCTTCGATTTGAACATCCCGATTGGTACGACCGAGACTACAAAGGCCAATTTAGACCGACACCATGGTGGGACTGGTCTGACATTATTGATTTTGATTATTCAAAACCTGCTCTACGTGAGTACATGACAGAGTCAATGAAGTACTGGGTAAAAGAAGTCGGTATTGATGGCTATCGCTGTGATGTGGCAGGCTTTGTGCCCGTAGACTTTTGGAATAACGTCCGCCGTGAGCTTGATGACATAAAGCCTGTTTTAATGCTTGCTGAGTGGGAGTCTCGCGATTTACATGCCGAAGCCTTTGATATGACTTACGCCTGGTCATGGTCTGAGCACATGCATAAAATTGTAAAAGGTCATGCTGATGTTAGCGCCCTCTTCGTTTATTACTCATGGAACGAAAGTGCATTTCCAGAAGAAGCTTATCGCCTAGTGGGTGTTGCCAACCATGACACAAATGCATGGGAAGGCACTATGTTCGAAAACTATGGCGATGCACTTGAAGCCGTTATTGCATTATCTGTCGTTGGTGAAGGCTTCCCGATGATTTATAACGGTCAAGAAGCAGGTAACGATAAACGCCTCGCTTTTTTCGAACGAGACCCAATCAAATGGCAAAAGCACCCTATCGGTGATTTATATCAATCATTATTTACACTCAAACATAATAATGAAGCACTGTGGAATGGCCAATTTGGCGGCCGCATGGTGCATGTACCAAACACCGCACCAAAACAGGTACTTAGCTTTGTTCGAGCAAAAGGCAACGATAAAGTATTTGCTGTGTTCAACCTATCGAAAGAGCCTCAAACAGTTAACTTTAACGAGCCATTGTTTTTAGGTAAATACACAGATGCTTTTTCAAAACAGGCAATGGAATTTACTCAAACAACAGAACTTACAATTCCAGCATGGGGATTTAGAGTGTTTGTAGAATAGCTCACCGCCTTAACTTACTCCCCCAGTAACCAAATTTGATCCCATAATTAAAATATGGGGTCTAATAATCAATTAATTACTTTACTAACAAGACACCCATATTAATTTCTATTACTTCACAGAGTTAAACCTATAAAAAAACCTCTAACTAGACACCCAACTTAAAATTTCTCACTTCTCAAAATTATGACTAAACTTAAATTGTTCAACTCATGGAGGAGAAGAGCATGGCAACCCCACGTAGAAACTTAATTAGCGTTTCAAACACGCCTTACTACCATTGTATTTCACGCTGCGTTCGTCGCGCTTATTTGTGCGGGCAAGACCCACTGACGGGTCGTTCATATGAACATAGGCGGGGTTGGGTTGAAAACAAACTACTTCAACTTGGCCGGATATTTTGTATTGATATTTGTGCCTACGCGGTTATGAGTAATCACACTCATCTAGTCCTACACATCAATATAGCAAAAGCTAAGCGTCTAAATAATAAAGCGATTCTAATTAGGTGGCACAAATTATTCAAAAGTACATTCCTATGCCAACGATTCTTAAATGGCGAATTGCTAACACAAACCGAGCTCGCTGCAATTAATGCCAGAGTAAATTTATATAGAGAAAGGCTCAGCAGCATTAGTTGGTTTATGCGAGTTCTTAACGAGGGTATTGCACGAAAAGCGAATCTAGAGGATGAATGTAAAGGACGATTTTGGGAAGGTCGCTTTAAATCGCAAGCCTTGCTCGATGAAGCTGCACTTGCTGCATGCCTTGCTTATGTTGATTTAAACCCAGTAAGAGCAAAAGCGGCTGATTTACCTGAGCAATCTGACTACACCAGTATTAAATCTAGAATTAATGCAGCTCAAAATAATAAGCAACCGAAATCACTTATGCGCTTTGCAGGTAAACCTCGTAAACATATGCCTAAGGGACTACCATTTGAACTCAAGACATATCTGCAACTTGTAGATTGGACAGGCCGTTCAATACGACAAGATAAGCCAGGGAAAATCCCAGAAGATGCTTTACCAATACTTGAAAGATTAAACATTTGTACTGACAACTGGCTTACACTCACAACCTCATTTACACGCTCATTTAAAAATACGGCTGGTAAAGAACAGGCTATATCTGCTTATACAAATCACATGAAACGAAAACGAAGAAGCTCTATTAGCACTAGTCGAGCACTATTTGCCTAAACCGAAACTCGAAAATATTTAGAGTAGCCTTGCATTTGGACTAAGCTTGCCCGAAATCTGGCACTAGTCAGAGAATAACTACAGCATCATGTAAAAAGAACATTCGATTTATAAATAAATTTAGTAAATTAATTTAGAACGACTGGGTAGCCTTATTTAAAGTCAGCTATTAAAAAATCTACTAAAGTAGCCTAAAATGGGTGTCTTTTTAATTTTTGTAACCTGTACCTCACCAGCTGTGTCTCCTTCAATTCAATCATGTGCATAACGACGAAGTTTACATTTTTAATATGGGTGTCTTGATAATTCTAAATAAAATGGATGTCTTGATAAATTGATGAAATTTACATTGTTAATGTGGATGTCTAGATAACTTAGAGAATAAACATACTTAAAGTTAAGTTTAATTAACACAGGAATAAAAGATTGTTTCTAAAGAAAGCTTTAAAACAGAATTTATATGAGGAAAGTCACCCAATGTTGTTTGAAGTATAAGTTGACATAGCCAAACTCGGTTTTATTGAGCCACAGCGGCGCAAGTGAAGTATAACTTTGCATAAGATTGAAGTATAAGGTTGCATAAAGTTACAGATTAAAGATTAAGCGTAACTAAAAATAAATATTCTATTAATTAAAATATCAAATCCAAATCAACCCACGCTGAGATCTTTACCATATTCTTTGCAACTAAATTGTGGACAAAAATGCGTTAGAGCTGAAGGGCTGTTTTGTGCCATGAGCAGACATTAGTAACTCCTCATTCAGAGCAGAGGCAAATAATTGTTGGCTAAAATAGCGACACAGGAGCAAAGCCAACTGTTATTTGTTCTGCTGCAAAAATGCGTTGCAGTTATTAAATGGGGAAGTGTTTTTCCTCATATTCTTCAACCCATGCAACGAGCCTTTCGAGCTCGTCACCTTCAGGAGTTCCGGGTTCGGCTGCATCAAACAGTGATTCAATTCGCTTCAACACGGCCTTGTAATCACTTTTAGAAATTTCAAGGCCCAACTCATCCAATTTTACCTCGGCTAGTTCATCACTATGCGTAGTATGGGGGATCGTCCCCTCGACCAGTTCTTTTTCAGATAACCGTTTTTTGCTCACAACTCGTATTTCCATTCAAAATGAGATTAGATAAGTTATAGCTTACTGAGTTATTAGCTACAGCGTAAGGTTTGTCCTGAAACACGCAATGGGGCAAAGGCGAGTTATATTTATAACACGCCTTTGGACAAAAATGAGTTAGAGCCGACCAGTGGCTCTGTGTCATAAGCGTACTTGATACAAAACAAAGGCACCTCATGCATGTATCAAAAGGTGCCTTTTAATTGATTAAAAGTCGTTTTTATTTTTAACCGCTAATACTTGACCGTTTATTGCAATTTGGAAGTAAAGCTTATCTTCGTTGCTAGCATTAGATGCACTAACTACATAGAAATTGTCTTCAACGCTAGCAATCGAAAGTTGCGACTTATCAATATTTTTCCATGACTCATCTAACTTACCGACTTCAAAGCCAGCGTCTTTAAACGTCATCTTTTGAATATGTGTTGCAGCGATGCTAACAGCTTTCTGACCGCTGATGACACCATGATCTCCATGTGCCTGTACATTACTAGTTAGCAAGGCACCACAAAGCGCAACGATTGATATTAGTTTGTTCATTTTAGTCTCCATTTGGTATGAAATTCGTAAAGTTAAATTCGTTATTGTTTAAGGCCAATAACTTCGTATTGCCCTTTAACCAGTAGCTGTACTGACACAGGTTTATCTGATTTGTTTTTCCAATACCAACCATGAGAACCAGCAAATGGCGTGGTATAGCTGCCTTTCATTTCATTAGTTGTAGCAATAGCATAGCTTTCAAAATATCCCGTGGTGTCACCTTCAGGCTCGCCATGTAAATCGAAGTACAATGGAGCACCATCCGTTAACCATTCATAAGTCATTTTTTCATGCTGCTTCATATAAAATTTATATTCGATGCCGCGTCCCGCAGGGACTGTCACTTCTATTGTTTGAAACTCATCCGTGCCTTTAGTTGTCTCTAATGACGTTGTTTCCACTTCAGTCGCTTGTGCAAGTGCTGTTAAACCTAACTTGTTGCCAATACCTGTCGGATCGATGTTGTACTCTGCTGGTAAGATAAAAGTAACCAGTGCAATAGCCGCGACTACGACTGCTGAAATACTCGCTTTAACGAGTGTTTTGGTACTAACTGTATGTTGCATAAAATTCTCTTTTATTTCTGTATTTCTATAAGTTAAAAATCGATTAAATAGTAAAGTAACCAGTAAGTTGTAAGCCCATCAACATCACACCAGCACTCATTAGTGCAGTATTCGTGACTGTCGAAAAACGTTGAAATGACGGCAGTTTTCTCCATGCATTTATCATGATCAAAATAAGTGCGAGCGCAGCAAATTGACCAAGTTCAACACCTAAGTTAAAAGCAATCAGGTTGGTAATAAGACCTTCATCAGCTAGGCTAAATTCTTGTAATTTGGTAGCTAAACCAAAGCCATGAAACAGACCGAAAATCAGCACCGCCCACTGGGTATTAGGCTGCCAATTAAAGCAACGCTTAAAGCCTCCTAGATTATCGAAGCCCTTATAAATTACGGAAAAACCGATTATGGCATCAATTAAATAAGCGTTGACTTGTATGTCACTTAACACACCAAATAACAGGGTTGTACTATGCCCAATAGTAAACATGGTGACGTACAACAGTACGTCACGGCTACGATATAAAAAGAAGATAACACCGACTAAAAACAGCAAGTGGTCATAGCCCGTTATCATATGCTTAGCGCCTATATATAAAAACGGGATAAACTGTACTCCATTATTTTGCTCTAAAAATGCTCTGGTTTTATCATCGACTCCGTGAGCAAAAGCTTCGATACTGAGAAGCGCTAACAGCGCAATCGTCAGATAGGTCAGTACTTTAATCATGTTACTTGGCATCTTGAGACTCCAATACTTCAACATCAGTCAAAATAGACTCCTTTTCTTTATGTAAAATTCTGTATAAGGCAGGAATGACAAACAGAGTCAAAATCGTTGACGAAATAATGCCACCAATGACTACTGTTGCCAGAGGTCGCTGAACCTCCGATCCTATGCCTGTGTTTAACGCCATAGGGATAAAACCTAATGAAGCAACCAGTGCGGTTGTTAACACAGGGCGAAGACGCGTCAGCGCACCATCAAAGATTGCATTATCAAGTGCTAAGCCACCTTTACGCAGCTCTCTAATAAACGACACCATAACCAGTCCATTAAGGATAGCGATGCCCGATAAGGCAATAAAGCCAACTGCTGCCGAAATTGAGAATGGAATATCACGTAATAACAGCGCAGCAATACCACCAGTTAAAGCAAGTGGAACACCCGTAAAGATGATCATGGCATCTTTAAATGAGTTAAGCGCGAGGATTAACAAACCAACAATCATGATTAAAGTGACAGGCACAACGATACTCAGACGCTCTGAAGCGGATTGCAGCTTTTGGTAAGTGCCGCCATATTCCACCCAATAACCAGCAGGTACTTCAACGTTTTCATTAATAGCTGCTTGTATGTCTGCAACAAAACTACCTAAGTCCCTACCACGAACATTGGCAGTTACTACCACTCTACGTTTACCATTTTCACGATTTATTTGGTTAGCACCCGATATCAGCTCAATATCAACCAATTCTTTAAGTGGTACTGTATGTCCATCAGCCAAAGTTATCGGTAAATAAGGTATTGAATCGATATCATTACGTTTGGACTCTGTGAGCCTTACTACAATATCTGAGCGCACATCGCCTTGATAAAACTTACCTGCAACTGTACCACCCATAGCTGTTGCCACTTGAGACTGTATTTGGCTAATACTAATACCAAACTGCATCAGTTTTTCACGATTTGGCACAAGATTAAGCATAGGTAACCCTGTCGTTTGCTCAACTTGTATATCTACGGCACCTTCAACTTGAGAAATTGCACCCTCTATCTCACTGCCTAACGTAGTCAACGTACCAAAGTCATCACCAAACACTTTTATCGCAAGTTCAGCTCTCACCCCAGCTAACAATTCGTTAAAACGCATTTGTATTGGCTGTAAAAACTCATATCGGTTCCCCGGAATTGGCTGTACTAGCGCGGCTAACTCTTCTACAACTTGAGTTTTTGTCTTATCTGGATCAGGCCACAACTCGCGAGGTTTCAGGATAATGAAGTTATCTGCGACACTTGGCGGAACGGCATCTGTTGCAACGTCGGCAGTGCCTATTTTGGCAAAGACGCGTTCAACTTCTGGCATTTGTTTAATTTTATCTTCTAAAGATTCCTGAAGCGCGATTGCTTGAGACAATGACGTACCCGGAATTCGCAGCGCGTGCATGGCAATATCACCTTCATCCAAATTAGGCGCAAATTCACTGCCTAACTTAGTTGCCTGATAACCTGTAAAGCCAACTAATACTGTTGCGACTACAACAACTAACCAGCGGGCTTTTAATACATAGCTCAAAGCGGGCTTGTAAAGAACAGCAGCACCACGAATTATTGGGCTATGTTTTTCTTTCACGGGCTTTTTAAATAACAAGGCAACCATAGCTGGTACAAAGGTAACCGATAACACCATAGCGCTAAGTAACGCGATAACCACGGTGATCGCCATCGGGTGGAACATTTTGCCTTCAACGCCTTCTAAGGCAAAAATTGGTAAGTAAACAGCGGTGATAATAAACACGCCAAATAGAGCTGGGCGTATGACTTCTTTTGTTGCTTCGAACACGAGTTCCATGCGTTCTTTTAGCGGCAGAGGATTGTTTCCTGCTTGACTTAGTCTGCGAAGACAATTTTCTACAATGATAATGGCACCATCGACTAACAAGCCAAAATCTAACGCGCCTAAACTCATCAGGTTTGCACTCACGCGAGTTTGTACCATACCTGTCACTGTCATCAACATGGCAAAAGGGATCACTAAGGCAGTTAAGAATGCGGCTCGGAAATTCCCTAACAAGACAAAAAGTACAACGATAACCAGAACCGCCCCTTCGGTCAGGTTAAGCTGAACCGTTTGCAGGGTTTTATCAACTAATTTAGTGCGATCATAAACAGCGGTTGCGACAATCCCTTCTGGTAAAGTGGCGTTAATTTCTTTGAGCTTTTCTCCCACGGCATGGGCAACGGTGCGGCTGTTTTCGCCAATAAGCATAAATACCGTACTCATCACCACTTCACGACCATTTTGTGTAGCAGCACCAGTTCTTAGCCCTTTGCCGTTTTCAATATCGGCTACGTCTTTTATAAAAATTGATGAACCATCAAGCGACTTAAGCGGAATATTACCAATGGCAGTCATATCAGTAACCTGACCGGGCAGCCTTAACAACCACTGTGCGCCATTTTGCTCAATAAAGCCTGCACCTTGGTTTTGGTTGTTTTGCGAAATTGCATCAACCACATCGGCTTGTGACAGCCCAAAAGCAAGTAACTTTTCAGGTTTGAAAGCGACTAAAATTTCACGCTCAAATCCGCCTATCGGGTTCACTTCTACTACACCCGGCACCCGCATTAACTGTGGTCTTATTGTCCAGTCATGTACGGTTCGTAAATCCGTTGGTGTAATAGGCGTGCCATCATCATGCGTAGCATCAGGCTCAGCATCAACGGTGAACATGAATATTTCACCAAGACCTGTCGCAATTGGCCCAAGTTGAGGCTCTAAGCCCAGCGGTAACTCAGCGCGTGCCGCTGATAAACGCTCATTAACAAGCTGACGGGCAAAATAGACATCAGTATCATCACTGAATATTGCAACCACTTGAGATAGGCCATAACGAGAAACTGAGCGGGTATAGGTTAACCCCGGTAAACCCGACAACGCGGTCTCTAACGGAAAAGTTACCCTTTGCTCAACTTCTAATGGCGTAAACCCAGCCGCTTCGGTATTGATCATTACCTGCACATTGGTGATATCGGGCACTGCATCAATCGGTAGTTTGGTAAAATTCCATATACCCAAACCTGACACAGCTAACACCATCACCATGACAAGGAATTTGCGCTTTATTGAAAAGCGTAAAATTGACTCCAACATTTATACGCTCCTAGTGATCGTGTGATGCGCCAGACTTTTCAATGTCGGCTTTTAAGATGTAGCTATTGTTGGTCACGTATTCGGTTCCCGCTTTTAGGCCACCTAATACTTCAATCCATTCGCCTCCAGCGCGGCCCAACTCAAGCATACGAACTTCATACTGCTCACCCACTTTGGCGTAAACAACAGTAAAGTCTCTAAAACCTTGTAAGCCAACACGCTTTACAGCCAGTGGCACATCAATGGTTGCAACTTCAATGTCAGCTTTTACGAAGCCGCCTTCGGCGAGGTTACGACCTTCTAATTCGACCCAAACTATTCTTGCCTGATCATCTCTCACGCTAGGTTCAATAAATGACACCTCACCTACAAGGGGGTCCTCATGACCTTCAATGTTTAACGTAACTGGCGTTTCCAGTTTAACCTTGGAATAATCCGAAGGATAAACCGCTAATTTGGCAATATGGCGATTAAAATTGGTAATGGTGAGTAAGGTTTTACCATTAGTTTGCTCACCCGCGTTTGCGAATAACTGGGTAATAACACCGTTAATGGGCGCTTTAATAACGTAGGGCTTAAGACTTTCATTACTTTCTACTGTGAATAGCGTTTGCCCTTTTTTAACAATTTCACCGTAATTGACGTGTAATTTGGTGATTTCACCATCGAAACGCGCAGCAATGTTTCGCTTAGCGTCCACAGGTAAACTTAATTTTCCATAAGCGGGTATGGTTTGATGAATTGTCGCAGGGCCTGCGATTTCAGTGTTGATTTCCATTGCATCGGCAACTGCCTGTTCAATTGTGGTGCGACCCTCGAAGTTGTCATATCGCCAATTGTACTTTTTACCCTGATAAGTTGCTTCAATGGCAACAACAAAAGAGTGAGGCTCATAAATCACCATATCACCGCGAAGAAAGTCACCTTGAGCATTGAAGTTAATATCATCAGTGCCATCGCCTAGGCGAATTAATTTTACGTTTAAATCGACATTCTTTGGGTCTATAGGTTGTCCATCATTTGTCGCCCAAACACGAAACTCTGGTGGCACACCAGTTTCAAAAATAGAGAGTTCAATGGCAAAATCACCATCTCGTAACATGCGCCCACGGTGTGGACCTTTCTCTGGTTCAGCTTGCTCTGCCGCAGGTGTTGATGCTGCAATAGCATTAGGTGCGACGACACCTGTGAATGAGATAATAATCGCCAAGCTTAATGACGACAGAATATTTTTATTTTTCATAAGTTTACTCATGGTTTTACTCGCTATCACTAACGGGCACGCCAGTTAGGCGTTGAATTTCAATATGTTGTAAATGCAAAGATTGATAAGCATCAAGTAACTGATTTTGGGCGCTGAGCAGCTCTCTACGTATATCACTCCACTGGTTGTAGCTAAGCTTACCGATATCAAATGCTTGACCGGCTTCCGTCAACGCGTTTTCTAGTACGGGAATTATTTCTAATTGAATCGTTTCAATGACATGATGGGAATGTGCCATTTCTTGCAATAGCACATAGAGCTGCGCATCGAGTTTCTGCATTAGGGCTTGTTGCTGACTTGCCAGAACATCTTGTTTTGCGCGTAAGGCAGCCATTGTTCCTGCATTTCTATTTTCACTTCCCCAAGGAATAGAGACACCGGCCACTAAACCAAAATCATCGGTCGTTTCATATCGTCTTAGTCCAGCAGTGAATTGCCACTGAGGTTTGGCTTCAATACGTGCAAGTTCCATTTGAGACTGGGCGATACGTTGTTCATTAGCGAACTGCTGTATTTGCGGGATTTGCTTAAGCTTGTTTAGTTGGCTTTCTACAGATGGAATTTCTGGCTTAAGCATTAAATTTCCCGTTAACTTAAGCTCTGCCTGAGGCTTACCCCATAAGGATGACAGTTGATAATGGCTGGCTTTCAATTCGTGCTCTAAATCTTCGACAGCGAGATTTCTTCGAACCAACTCAGCTTGAGCCAAGCGCATTTCGACATTAGAACTTTTGCCTGCTTTTACTCTTTTGGCAATAGCGTCAACCACTTCCTGTGCCTGAGATACCGCTAATTGATTGAGTTTCAAGCGCTCTTGCTTTATCAAGATTTCAACAAACTGTTTAGCAACAATCGCAGATAAATCAAGGGCTTTTATTTTTTGCTCGACTATTACTGCACTTGCTTGGCTTTTTGCCGCATTAACTCTGCCATCAATTTGATCTTGTTGAAGCAACCAAGAGTATGTGAGCGTTGATTGCATACTTTTTAATGCACTATGCTCACCAGTCCCTAACGCATCTTCAATCATTAAACCTATTTGAGGACGCTCTCCAATGCCTGCTTGCTCGATATTACCTTGCCACACAGCTTCTTGAGCTATCAAGGCTTTTAGCTCAGGATGACTTTCTAGAGTCATGGTCACAGCCTTGCTTAAATTTATAACCTGATGTGATGACTGTGATTGCTGCTGGATTTGCGCGTTTGCCAAAGAGGGGGTTGATGTTACTAAACTAACCCCCGTTGTTAAAACTAGACCAACAGCCAAAAACCGATTGCCGATCGGTTTTTTTCCGTTGCTTTTATAAAGATTAAATCTCATTCCATATCCTTAATTAATGGATGAAAAAAGTTTCGATAAAGTGATGAAAACTATCGACAGTGGATGCCGCTAGTACTGGCATAGTTGCCAATAATGCTAGAGTAATGATGATAGTAGTAAGTGACGGTTTATTAATTGGATTCAATAGCCCCTCAACACGAAGACTCGTGTAATCATGTCCGAAGTAGCTAACAGACGCCTGATCGCAATCCGTAGGAAGTGCTTTTTGAAGTCTAGCGACATCAATTAATGTCTGTGCGATATCAAGATGGTCGTATTCTTTAGTGACCTCATTGTCGGCTATCTTTTCCGTCATTAAGACATATTGCTCGATTAGGGTTTGTTTTATACGTGGCGGATAGAAGCTGGCAAGTGCCGTGAAAAGCACTTTAAATAACGGATCTCTTGCCGTTACATGGGCCAGTTCATGATTAACGATGATATTAAGTTGTTCATCGCTAACTTGGGTTTGTAGTCCGGTTGATACATATATCTTGGGAGATATAAAACCTGTAGTAAAGGCAACAGGCACTTTAACAGGCATCAATAAATATTGATTGCCATTAGTCGTCCTAGCATCTTGTGCATCAGTAAAGCTTAGTAAACTCGATAATGCGATGGACTGTTTGGTTCTAACAAAGGTAGTCTTAGTTACGCGCCAAGCTAAATAGATTAGTGCTAAAAGTAAGGTTAACGCGTGCCAACTTGAAAAGCTAAAAATATCGATATGGTGCCAATGGGCAAAATCTTCGAACCAGCTTATGTTAAAAACTTTATCAAACCCTAACGAGTAAGGCATAAAGTAACTAATACAAGAAAAGGCTATCCACCAAGGTGCACTCACTAGTGACCACAATATAAACTTTTGACTATTAAAACTGACTTGTTTGAGTCTGAACAACACAAAACGAGATACGACAGCAACAGTTGCAATACCGATCACAAATGCAAGCACTGAAACACTGAGCAAATTTAGAACGATTGCCATATCTCCAACTAACATAATTAAGCCCGCTCCTTTCTAAGCTGGCGTTGTTTCTCGATCATTTTTTCTAATGTATCGAGTTGTTCGTCATTAAGCTGTGCCGAAGCAGAACTGAACGCAGCAATTAAGCTATTTTCACCATCATCAACAAAGTCACTGGTTACATTTGAAATAAGTTGAGCAATTAAGCCTTCACGATCGACTCTGGCTGAATAACAATACGCATGGCCTTGTTTAGTGCGTTTAAGTAATTCTTTTTTAAATAACCTATCAAGCGTACTTTGGATAGTATTTAACGAATTACCACGAGCTAACCCCAGTACTTTATGTACTTGCTTTGCATCCGCTTCTTTCACATTCCAGAAATGTTGAAGCACTAACTTTTCTAGTTCACCTAACTGCATAACACTTTACTCTATTTAATTCGTTGGCTATATTGTCACAACAAAAACCGATAGGCAATCGGTTTTTTCATTTAAGGACATTATATGGGTTGGCTAATAACTAAGTATTTGATCACCGCTACGGTCATTGTCGCGGCATCAGAGCTAGCAAAACGAAATGATAAACTAGGCGCACTAATAGTGGCGTTACCGACAGTCACAATTTTAGCCATGATTTGGTTATATGTTGAAAAGCAGCCGTCAGAGAAAATAGCCAATCATGCTTGGTACACTTTTTGGTATGTACTTCCCACATTGCCCATGTTTTTACTTTTCCCCATGCTGATGCAGCGCTACAGTTTTTGGCTATCGTTACTCATCAGCTCATTAATAACTGTAATTTGCTTTTGGCTGTTTTCTTTATTGCTGAAGCAGTTTGGGATTGATTTGCTTCCTTGAGGTTAGCAGCAAGGTCCGTTGTTCGCCCCCACAGCTGCCATTAGAGTATTTACGTTAACGCGTAATGGGGCAATTATGAGTTAGAGCATTGCTTTCTCTTTAGCAAGTGTCGAAGTTAAAACAAGCCTACTCTATAAGTTGGTAAAATAGAGCCACCTCTCTTTCTGATGAACTTTTGGAGGGTAGCAAACTAAGTATCAGTTCATTTTTAATATAATACAGCCACTAAAGATCAAACATTTAGTGCTGAATCCAAAAACATTTCAAATAAGCCACTCTGCGTAAATTAGTGAATATTTCCGCTTGGTATTTAGTGTCTTTAGTTCTTTCTTCGCTTAGGTTGACCTAAATATTACTGACAGAGGTTCAAAAGTAAAATACTAAAAGCAAGGCGCGAGACCCATTTCCCTTTCTGAGCGTTTGGTTATACTGTATATCCGTATCGTAGTTTATTTACTGTTTTCTTTATTAATAAACGACCTAGAATTGAATTCATGTAGTTGCGAGGTGAATCACCATTTAGCTCTATTGAAGGGTTATCTAGCCAGTAGTTGAAACTGTCAATATTATCAAAATACTCAACACCAAATTGTGCTAACCTTGCTATATCGAGTACATTTTCGCTAAGGTGCTTGTTTAATCGTTTAGATTTGTTTCGCATTAAAAAATGCACAGTTATATCTAAATTCTCTGCGATAAGCTTTTTATCCCAATGCAACGTTTCAGCAAGCGCTAAAACACCTGCTTTGGTAACACCATTATGAATAAAATCAATTTCGGAAAGTGGATCTGAAGACTTCGTAACTTTCTCTTCGGACACGATAGATAGAAAGTCAAATCTATTTTCAGCTCTTTGAAGGACATTCATCTAGAACTCACTTACGTAAAAATTGACTAAAGAATTTCATAAGTCTGCCTTTTCGGCAGTTCATTGTTATCAGCTGTGATTGCTAACTTCCCGGCCTTTTCTCAGCTGCCTACTCGGCAGTACACCTTTATCTTCCCAGATCCAAAACCCTGACTGATTTCTCAGCTGCCTACTCGGCAGTACACTATAAACAATAGTAATAATTCCTATTTATGCCAAATGCTTACTTAACTTTTTTAGAATTTACCTTCTTTCTAGATAAATATCTTAGCCCTCTGATTTTCAGACAATTCACTTAACTGAAAAATTAAAAGGGGATTAAATTTGGAACTGTTCCTTGGAATTCTTGGTTAGTAGCAAAGCCATAATTGTTAAAGTGATTATGCATGGGTTCAGCTTTTTCAATTTTTTGTATATGAAGTATAAAATTATTCCCGTTTCCTTTGCTTGATACAGGTATTGAGTGAAAGTGACCTATGTCCTTTGCCTCAAATTTATATTCAGGAGTGTAAACTTCGCCTCTCGCTTCAGCTCGCTTTTTAGCGCGTTTTAACCGCCTTTGCTTTTCGCCAACAAATGCTTTAGCTATTGACTGGTTGCGAACAAACATTACATCACTTTGGTTTGTTGGTACTTCGAATATTTTTGATAAGTAAAATAACTTATCATGAGCCATCATCTCAAAATAGCTTTGCTGAGATAAGTTGGTTAATTGCTTTTTATCTGTCGATACAAACGAAATTTGCTCGCCTATGTTTTGATCGTTCCATTTAGGAAAACACACACCTATATTACTAATTTCACGTGAACTCATAAACCCATGCAAAATGCCAATGCAACGGCCTGCAAGAAGGCTTACATCACAATTTTTGGGTAAATAGGTAATAGTAAAATAATAGCGCTTCAAACTTTACTCCTTTGGAACAAGCCACCTTTAATCAACACTGCTGCAATAAAGTGAATCACGTTTGATTCTTCACTTTGATCTAAACCATGCTTTTCCATGTGCTTAATATGCAAAGCAATACGCGGGAGTAATGAATAAAAGTCTGAATGGCTCTTAGGTGTTCTATGTGCAACTAATATTTGCTTATCTGCGCCATACTCGTGAGTGCGTAAAGGTTTGTAACCTCCCTCATACCAATCATCAATAGTTTGAATCGCAGCCCCTACTTTTTGTGAGTTTAAACATGCTGCTTTTTTATCACCCATTTGGGTGTAAGCAAGCTGTTTAGATGACATGCCCTGTTCAACATTATCTGCAAACTTTTGACTAGGGTGAACTTCTTGGCTAAATGCATTTTTAATTTTTGCGGTTATGTCTAAATAACAATAATTTTGAGGGTTGCTAAGCCCTTCTTGAATAGCCTCTGATAACGTTATTAATGCTGTTTGATTATGTTGCCAATTGCCTTGCCATTTTAGCTTTTGTGCACCTTCAACAATAATTGGGGCTGAATGTTCTGTGAGAATTTCAATATCAACATTCGGTGATTGACGGTTACGCCAAAGCCAGTTGCCCATCAGTATATTTTTAGCATAGCGAATCGCAACTTCATTAAGGCCATTGTGCTTTTTGTAAGTTTCAAAGAACCGTTTTAACCAATAAATAACTTTAGGGTCATCACAAACATGAGGCTCATTACTATTAGCCTCAACTCTGAGTGAAAAACGACAAAATAACTCATTTACTGTTGGGGGCACGTAGCACACATCAATTGTTTGAGGGTTTCCAAAAGCTAGATCTTGTGGCGCTAAATTTTTAGCCACACTTTGCTTTTGATACGCATCGCTAAACCCTGACTTTTGCCCAACTAATTTATTTTGCTCTATTTGTAGCGGTTCAAAATCAGACTCCGGTGTTTTATAAAAAAAAACCGCTTTACTGGGTGAGAGTGAGCGCGTGTAACTTAAGTGCCGAGGTAATTGCATTATTCATACTCAAACTTAGACTTTTTCATAAGCATAGACTCTTTTTGAACATCCATAACCCAAAATGCGTCATGAAAAAACTGCTTAGCGCCTGCGTACTTTACTGATGTATTGATAACACACTCCAAAAGCCCAATTACGGGCTCTACATAACAATGATATTCATGTAATGTTGCATCTCGCTTTACGGGCTCTTCAAGCGCAGCAAAGCCAATTGCAGCAGGTCTTAAATTAAAGTTCCCGTTAAGGGCATCTATCAATTGTTCAAAACTTTTGACTACTTTTTTTGAAGGGTACAACCAACTGCCATTTGACGGTTTTGCCTTTAAATCTTTAAACAGCTCACTAGGCTTAGTATATAAACGGCACCAGTCTATATTTTGATATAACGAAGGTGGATGCATAGTCCCGCCCGCATAAGTAGATGGTAGTGCGGGCTTTATAAGCTGGCTATTTAACTTATTAAGTATCTCTTCATTTGGTACGAAAAGCCTAAATACTAAATCGAGTGTTATGTCACATTTAGGTTTATCGATAATTCCTGATCTTATTACATGACTACGCCCTACAACTTGTTTTAACTTGCTCGGCTCAGGTAATGGTTTACCTGTATGTAATTGATAGTTTTCAATGTAAATAGCACTGCCAATACACTTAATTGAAGGGTCTATAAAGTTTTTTAGCTTACGCTCAAAGTTATGGGCAAGCCCATTTAAAGCAGTAAGTGACGGCATACCTTGAATATACGGATTAGCCATTGCCTCAGCATCAAACACTCGCATATCTTGGCAATGTACATACACTATCTGCTCATCATTTAATGTTTCTTCTTCAGCTGCACAGTGAGTGAATACATAGTTTAATTGCGCTTTAAACAGCCCCATTAAGTTAGGGTGATACGCAAAGCGTTTAAGTTTGCTCAAAGAACTGAGGCTTTCATTTAATATGTTACTAAATTGGCTAATACAGTTAGTAATAGTCTGATCTAAGTAATGCTTTGCCCACTCAGGGTAAGCTTGCTCTTGAACGTTATTTTTAGCTTCAAGAATGTTATCAAGCCATAACTGCAAGCTAACACGTACTTGTCTAATAGCAGCGACTCGCGCTAATCGCTTTTGCCTTAACGTATTAAACTGCTTAATACCTACCAGCACCAAAAGTGCCTCTTGAAATTGACTGCTTAATAGCGCACGAACTTTAAATGCTTTCTCAATATCATTATTGGCTACTTTAGAGCGGTTAACAGCCTTAGAATTTGTTTTAGGGAAGTAGCGCAACACTCTTATATTCCCGCCAACTGAGCTTGCTAAATCGCCTACATTGGCTGGCCTTGAGTGCTCAACTAGACCAGAGTTTAATTTACGCTCTGTAGTGAGTTGCTGAATTTTAGCTTGCATTGCGTGACTTACTACAGGCGTAACCGCAAGGTAGCATTGCAGGTATGGCATTTGTAATTGTATTGAAAAAGAGCTTATTTCCAATGGGAGCTCTGCCACAGGCAATTGTTGTTTTATTTTACCCGCGATGTCTAAAACCACCTTTTTTGTGTACCCGTATGCTCTGATTAAATCAATCCAAACTGGCTCTTCAGTAATTAATAACTTTGCTAAACAAGTCACTTTACCTTGCCAAATAAATGAGGTTAAAAATAGCTTTGCATGATTAATTTCAGCACTGTTGTGCGACCAACCAAAACTCAACGGTAATGACCGACTGCAAATACCTGCAATATCTTCACTTACAACCTTACTAATTAAACGCTGATGGCTTACGCGTATATCGGGGTATTTTAAATTATGAGTATGAAACCATTTAACCTCGTTAATGCACTTACTAAATAGTACTTCATCACCTAATACACTTTTAGCGGCTCTTACACTTGTTAAATCATCAATCTCACTTCGCTTATAAACTAGGTTAATGAGCACTGTCAGCGCTTGTTCTTCAAGGCCATCTACCGCAACATGAGGTGTATATGGCGCAAACAATTTTCTAAGTGTTGTGGTTTTTTCTTTTGGTGATTCAATTGCAAATGCATCTTGTAAGTTCATAAATTACCACGGCGCTATAAATTGTTTTTTTGTTTGAGGTCTTTCAGCTGCGAATGCTTGCTGTAGCTCGAACACTTGACGTAAATAAAATACATGGCTATCAGCTCTGAGCTGTTCGTGCTTTTTTTGTGGGTAAGCACAGTTTAAAAAGCCTTCTTGATGAAGCCTATAAACCTGCTCTGTGGTGGTGTTTAATAATACTGCGGTATCAAAAGTACAAAGCAGTAAATCAGCAATATTTGGATGTTTAGATTTAGGGTTACTATCAACTAATTCGACAAAGTAATTAATAATCTCATCAAGAACTATGTTTTTACGGTTACTTGTTGCGGCTCTTTGAGCATCACGGATCAAATCGGCATAAACTGAGTTGAGCTTAGTTTTATTAAGAGGGTTAAGTTGTTTGAGCCGCGCATTGTTTGTGAGTAAATCTAATTCAGCCGTAAACCCATCAGGCCAAGTACTAAAGTAATCAACAAAAGCTCGATTAAAGTCTGCATCGCCTACATCAAGTTGTTTAACTTTCGCAAACCACGATATTAACCCCGCAATTTTTTGGCTGTTATTACTTACAAGCGCAGATGCAATTTTAAAGTCTGCATCGTTTAACTGTTCACTACAGGTTAGTTTACAGCTACAACCGCACTCTAAAAGCGCCTCAGAAGCTCTGTAATCAATTAAGTTATGGCATTCACCACATTGTGTAGTCAATTGTGTTTTATGTTTATGGCACGCTTTATAGGGCTTTAAATGCCAATAAAAAGGAATATATGAAGACTCAGACAAGCATTCAATACAAACAGGTATGTTCTCAGTGCGAAGTAGTTCGAGGGGAATAGTCAGTTCATTACGGCTTACTGCTGCTAGGTTGCCAAATTTAAAGTTGCTGCGCCGACATGCAAGCTCAAGAATGTCACCAGCATTAACATCTGCTAATTGGGCTACTAACTTGAGTGCTCTTATTCTAAAGCTACTTGCTTGCCTAGCATGATAAACATCAACCTTGTTTAGCTCTAACGGCAATGCACCTTCGAGCTCATGATCTTGCTCTGCAAGCCATTGCCACAAAATATCAGCAAGCTCACTATAGCCATGGTATGAGTTATTCCTTGCAAGTCTTAGTAAATAGCTTTCAAGCGCCTCATCTGGGAAAGGTTTTGTTTGAACTAAAAAATGCATCGCCAACCTAAACTAAGAAAATCTTAGTTTAGGTTTAGGTTAAATTAATTCGATAGTCAAAATTAAATACTTAATCAATTTCTAAAAGAGGATCACCAATGTAAATTCCAAAGCACTCCTCCCCCAATAAAACTTTTTTATTTTTATCTAAGACAGAAACATACATAAAGTGAAGCCCTAGATAACGCGCATCTTCCCATTGCTTTGCTTTAAAATTACATCCATCAAGAGTCTGAGCTAGGACAAGTGTCTCATGATTACCCGAATTTTCAGCTGCTTCTTTGGCTTCATTACCAGTATTTTTCACTCTAAATTTTACAAAGACTTCAGTGTTTAATTCTTGTTGAGGCAGCTTAAAATTAACTTTAAAGTCTATACCTAAAGACTTCTTTATTACTTCTGCACATGGAAAGTAAGTAAACTTTGTTGGAGCGCTCTTATTATCTTTTAAGCATGCAGTTATTTTTATATTCTCTAAAAAATTGTCTGTTGCAGGGCTTGGTAACAAAGCTACATATTTTTCATGGTTGAGTAAATATTGCTTGTAATTAATTCGATTGCCATCAGCATCTAGATAATTTGGTTCAACAAACTCTTTTTTTACCCTTTCGCCTTTAGATTGAACATGCCTTATTTCCAAAATATCTTCAGGTAAATCTAATAACTCTTTAATTGATTGCCCCAATAGAACTCTATTTTTAGGAGCTCTTTGCTGTAACTTTGCTGCAATATCAACATAGAAAGATGTGGCTGTAACTTCAGAAGCTCCTGAATAACCATACATACCCCATATAACATTTTCTTTTTCGCCATAATCTATACCTATTCGAATGCCAACGTCATCTTCAATACCTTGATCTTCAAAATATGGCTTTACAACTTCATTCATCACTTGAACTATATAAGTACCACAATTAATAGCATCAATAGCAGCATTTCTAGCCTTCTTATTACTTCTAAAAAAAGCAAGTACGGCATCACCCATAATTCTGTGTACATGACCATCAAATGCTTGGATTGTCTCAATAGCAGCCCTGATAATTGCATTTTTGATTAAAAAAACTGTTTCCGCAGAATAAGTCACTCCTAATTTAGTCGAACCTTTAATATCTATAAATAACGAGACATTAAAACCATTTTTTAGTGCATCAGTGTCAGCTAAATAATCAAAATCAGGATGCCCACCTATTTTTGATTCTTTTATCCCCTTTTTACCAAAAGCTTTCCGAATACTCTCTTGTATTCCAAATTGTTGCTCTTGTGGTAGTTGCTTGTTGCTACTTAGGATAGAAGAAGCCGCTTCTAGGCCAGTTTGATAGCTTTCAGAACTCAATGAGTCTAATGAAAAACTATTTCCTTTTTGAACACTTTCAAAAAGCTTAGATGAGCTTCTCTCTCTATCAAAACTTTTCTTTAAAATTTCTTCTACTGACCCGTAGGCTCCTTTTAGCTTTGACATAATGTGATCCCTAATGTGTCTGAAACTATTAATATGAAAAGAATTGATAATAGATACAGATTTGCCTTAGTGGTTTTCGTTGCTCTACCTAAGCTATTAAATTTACTCTTAGTGATGACAGCGACCTCGTGAACTTGTCCTGAAATATCCTCTAAAAAGGCATCCGCATCCGTGCTTTTAAATTTATCTATGTAATCCACTCGATCAGAGTCAGCCACTGAACCAAAAAAGATAACAGAACTAGGTTTATTCGAGCTATCTAGCTTGGGTTTTATGCTATTCATTACAAAGAAAATACTAAGCATACTACACAAGGCTATTAGAACTAGGTTTAAAGAAATAGCCCACAAATAGAATCCTGAATCAGGTAGTAATTCCGAGGCTTTAACTAACAAGCCAGCAAAAACACCAAAGTTAAACGTTGTAATTAGACCGCTTTTAAAATTAATTGTGGCAATGTACGAATCATAGCGTTTAATTATATCCCATAGATCTGATTTATTTGGTTTACCATCACTTGGGTTACCACCACTTTGGTTTTCATTACTAGGTTTACATTTTGTAGACATTTACTTTTCCTTAAGTTTCATTAACAATTCTTTTTGGTCAGTACTACTCAACCTTCCAAGCTCGCAAATTAATTCAGATAAAACATCTTCTTCACAATAAAAGTAAGCGACTGGTACATCTAGCTCTCCAGCGATGCGTTTCATTGTTAAAAAATCAGGAGCGTGTTTGCCCTTTTCGTATTGGTTCATGCGAGCACTTGCCGTGTTTGGCTCCATTCCTAATGCCATACCAAGCTGTTGCTGAGTAAGGCCAACTGCTTTTCTTGCAGATTTTAGGCGTAAAGGTGTGGGAGTTTCCATAAGAACCTTAGCTATAAGTTATATCTTGCTAAGATTCTCTTAGTATCCAACCCACAAGTGTACTAAGGATATTTTAGTTTTTAAATGTACACTTAATTAGTAATGTCTTAAACTATATATTTATGAGTTAAAAGGGATTTTATGCTTGTTTTTGCTAGTGATGCTTCTGGAAAGGTTGTTTCAATAAATAACGTCAAAAATGGTAAAGCATGTAACTGTTTTTGTATCGCATGTAATGACCCTTTAATTGCACGCAATGGAGGGAAAATAAAAGCACACTCATTTGCGCACACCTCAAAGCCTGAGAAACGATCCTGCTTAATGACAGCTCTACACAGGTTTGCGCAAGAATATCTAGTCGCTCAAGAACAAATATTACTTCCTTCCGTTAAATGTAAACACATGAGTAAAACCAAAGTACGACCTCCAAAACTCGTCAAAATACTACGAGGCTCGGTAGAGTCGCCGTTAGATAGATACAAAATGGATGTTGAACTGGAAACATCGCTGGGAAGAATATTCATTGAAGTTAAAGTCACTGCTGAATGTAGCGATGAGAAAGTAAGTTTTCTAAAAAACAATAAAGTACCAACATTAGAAGTCGACCTATCTCAATTCATTGAGCAGCCCATAGAAACTGTCATTGATGCACTTCGTAATATAGAGCTTTACTCAAATTGGATTTATAGCTGGTGTGATGATGCACTCAAAAATGAGATAGAAAAAGAGATAGAAGCTGAACGGATCGCTGCCCAACGAGCATTAGAGCAAGAAGTTGAACGTAGAAAGAAAGTAACCAAGCAAGCAATTAATAACTTAACTAGAAATAACACTATTGGTTTACCCGCAAAAGAGCTGCCATTTACCACATTTATCGGGGCCAGAGAGTACAAATTACAAGCGAAAGTGCTCAATGCTGAATCTTGGAGCTTCAACCACTTCAATGTAATTATAGACACTAATGAGTATATATTGGCGACGTGTCAAATACTGAGCAAAAAAGGAAAAGAAGGTAATAAGCTATACATACTCTTCCCATTTAGTGACAATGCGTTACGTAATTTTAAGCCAGTGCCTAACTCTGCGGTACTTTGCAGGTTGTTTAGAAAAGGAAGCTACCCTTATAAGTGGTTATCATTTCCTGAGCCTAGCTCTCATAAGTTACAACAAGCTCAACTAAAAGCAAAGCTAGTGAAAAGAGCGTCTCTCGAGTATTTTGAGAGTTATTCATAAATTGTAAAGAACCATCTGAAAACGATTAGATGAATTGATTTGAACTTCGCCTGACAGGCTCAAATGAGTGATCGACGACCGGTAGCTCTAACACTCGTCTAGATAAAGTGATTTAGATTGGTGCTTAATCATGATTGACGAATCCCAATGCGCCCAAAGAATCGCGAACTGCATCCATATCATAACCAGCCAAAAGCTCATGATCCAAAGCTAACACTAGCCTTTTTTTCGCTCGGGTAAGGGCTACATAGATTTTTTTCCATTCTTTATTGAAGTGACTAGCTTGGCTAAGTTTTTCTTTTGTTAAATATTTCAGCGTATTGGGGCTTAGTATTAATAAGCAGGTTTCTGCTTCCAACCCTTTAATAGACTCAATACTTTGGACAGTATACTGCACATCATCGTTTTTGAGCTTGTCGCAAAGTTCATATAGCTGAGCTAAGTGAGATTTATCAAAAGTTAATGAGTGTCGAGATCTTAGCCTGCTAATAGCTACTCTAGCTCCGACTTCGGTGACATTACTCATAAAGTCGATAAAAGCAGCTTTCACAAACAGCATTTTGTCTTTCTTGTGATTAGACTCACGAATCATTTCCTCAATGTCTCGTGGAAATGATTGTTTGTGTTTAGACGAAGTTGTATAGCGACCATTCTTTTTTTCGATACAAACAAGTTGTTTTGTAGCTATGTAACCCTCTAGTACCTTGTCGTAGCGTTCATCTGTTGATTCTATAAACATAAGCTCCCCAATCACTTCTGATAACGACTCTTGTTGCTGTTCTTCATAACAGAAGCTATTTGAAACTGCTAGAATTTCTGTGGGTACTCGTCTGGTTTGATTGTTGATCGGTAGTATGGTCGCGTATTCTTTTGGGGCTACTGTTTTGACAAAAGTATCAAGATCTTGGGGGAACTTGATTGCTTGCTTCGGGTCTCCAATCATATACATGTCAATATCGTTGCTACCTAGAACCTCGAAAAAGCGGAGTGCATCTTTATCTAAATCTTGGACTTCGTCGATGAATATCTTATCAAAGCAACTCTTTAGAATAGCCAATAGTCTGCGGACTTTTGCTTTCTTAGCCTTGTTACTGTGCTTGCTAATTGTTTCATCAACTATTTGTTTGGCAATATTGTATACATTATCAGCATGAATAACATTCATCTTTCTTAGTCGTGCAAAAAGGCTATTTTTGTACTTCGGAGGAGGTAAGCTCATTATTGATGTATCGTTATAGACGTCACCAAGAGTAAATGATGAAAATGGATAGATGATTTCATTCAACAAAAAGCTATGTACTGTCTGTATATAGAGATTCGATGGAATAAAGCCATGTTGTTTGATTATCTCTTGCTCTATCTTTGCTGTTGCAGTATTGGTGTATGTCAGTGCAAATGTCTTTTTGTGACTAGTACAAGCTTTGGTATGGTCTATCAAAGTTTTTGCTAAGCCATAAGTTTTCCCAGCACCTGCACCAGCAATCTGTATTTCTATCATGACAGTTCCCTGATAATCTCAGCGATGTGGGCCGGCAACTTGATATCCAGTGGTTTCTCTTCATCAACCATCGCATCACAGACATCAAGCATTCTTGCTGTTTTACCATCTATCATGTGACCGGAGACTTCGTCTAGGCCGCCATCCATTTTGAATAGACCATTTAGCAAAGCTAAATTATCTTCTGCTTCGACTAAATCAATTTCAAGTGTGTAATTTGTCGTTGTTCTAACAGTGACGTTCGCGTGCGCAGTGTCATAAGCATCGTGTCTGGCTTTAGCTGCATCTGAATTATCATAATCACGGATAATACCAATTTTTTTGTTCTGGTTATCTTTGTTCAAGGCGAGCCATATATCTAAGAAAGTGGCGTAACCACGTTGACCGATCGGAATAATATCAATGTCGCTGAGGGCTGGCTGTTTAGACAAATAAGTGCTGATCAGCATTTCTTCAGTCGGCCCCTCTACGAGAATGACTTTGTTTGCGAACAGCAACTTTAGAATGTCGAAATTAGGTCTCTTTCTTAGGTAGTTCACTAGTTTAGTTGGAGTATCGGACAGACTAATAGCTTTCTCACCCGTGAAAGCCAAGACATTAGAGATCTTCAACTTATTGATAATCGATGGGTTATGGGAAGAAATGATAGTTTGTACAAGCGATCCACTTTTACTTGAGCTTTTCTCAATAAAGTCTCTAACTAAACGAAGATTGTTAACGCTCAAGTGTGCTTCTGGTTCTTCTATACAGCATAAGTTAAATGTATCACCACATGACTTGTAGTAAGCAAAAAGAATGAGTATATAGATCAGGTTTCGTTGTCCCAAGCCTTTTTGGTACAGAAATTCATTACCATATCTCAAAGTGATGTTCGATAAAATGTTCTTCAAGTTAGGCAGGTTAGGAGTGCACTCAAGCTGTTTGATAATACTGTCGTAATTCTCAAAGTCTTCATTAGTTCCAATGACTTTATCGAATGTTTCAGTCTTTTCAATAGCACTAAAGAACTCAGAGTAGGCTGTGTTGATCTGACCTTTGTCGTCATCGTCTAGTGTGTTCATAAGCAGCTTTGTGAAGATACTATTAGACTTCATTGAGCTGCTTTCTGAGAAGTCATCTCGCTCGGCATTGATACTATGGACGCTGACATGTTTTAAGTCGCTGTATGCGATAGGCTTTTCGTTGTTCACAGATACTATTTGGTAGTCGTATATCTCAACGGGTAGAGTAAACCAGTTAATATCATCCAAAGTCTTACCAGCGAGTGATTTCTTCACGAGATCAAGTAAGTCCTTGTCACTTTTAGGCTTAAAGTCATATCTGATTTTGTAAGTTTCTTCATCACCCGCAACAATCCACTTAGCCAACAGTGCTGTTTCATAAGCATCTTTCGGATCAGCGAACTCAACGGTTACTGATACTTTAGGGATCTTCTGAAGTTGGTTCTCTTCTGCCTCTTCATTAACTACAGACGTCAAAAAATCAATAACAGCATCTTTGTTAATGTCAGAAACACTCAAACGCTTATGGTTGAAGTCTATTTGGTTGCCGCTTAACGGTAATGAAAGTGCAGTGAAAAAGTTCGTCTTACCAGTATCGTTTTCACCAATGACAACTGTTAGCTGCTGAAGCTGGGCTACAAAAGATCGAAAGTTGCGGTAGTTGTTGATTGTTACCTTTTTGATGTACATAAGAATTTCCATATAAAACATTCAAACGCTAGTACTAATAATGTATCACAGATAATAAACTAAGCTCTGTTTAAGTTTATGTAGTTTTCCATAGGCTCCTTACAGCTTCTTATTTGCTAAATGCAAACTAGTATGTGAATTAAAGCTATTAATTTTTAATGTCATCCTATTTAAACAAGCTAAAGTTAAACATTAATGCTTTTACATCTTCGCAGCTCACTTCTTCAACAACTGACTAATAGGCATTCGATCAGTAAACTTAGTCGCTATAAACGGGTCTTCGTCTTGGTCGCTTTCAGGTTTGTATAGTGAATAGCGCTCGACTTCACTGGCTGTGATTTCTGAAACGGGCAAGGTAAATAAGTTTGATACATCAGGAAACAGTACTTCAAATGCTTTAACTAAATGCTGGGCTGTGAGGGTTTTCGCGTTGTCTATTAATGCGTAAAGTACGGCATCATCTAAAAAGTATTTGAGTGTTCTAAAACAGCCTTTTGATAATGAGAACAAAGCAAATACTGTTGCTTGCTCACTTAAATTTGGCTTTTCGGTAAATGGCATGCGGTTGGCTAGGCCAATTATTAGTTGTACAAAATGCTTTGGATTTTCTGATAACTTAAAATAAGGCAGCTGCCGCCTCACTAATAAACGCGATGACCACTGCGGCTCGTCTGCTATTTTTTCTGCCCACGGCATTCCTACCAATACAATTGATACACCCGCTTCGTCATTAATATATTTTAATCGATTAGCAATCTCTCGGCGTTTTTTACCTTGGTTGTGCTCAATCAGTTCTTGAAACTCATCAATAATTATAAGCTCTGTGCCACACGTTTTTAGGCACTTTATTAATGATGACGTTAACCTTGTGCCGTTCATTCGTAGTTTTCGCTCTGTGCTGCCTACTTGCCCTAAGTCTTTTAGAAGCTCAGCTAAAGTGGATTCTAGTGTCGGGTTGCTGGGTATGCGGCTTACTAATACAGGATGATTCACCACTCCATTAATAAATTGCGGTAAATGGCGTTCTTTATACTGTTTTATTAGTGCTGTTTTGCCTGTGCCTGTATCGCCATTTAAAAGCATGCAAGGCTTTTCACCTGCTAACCCTTTACCAAGTCTTAACCTGTCGAAATCGTTAAATACAGTGGTTATTATTGGGTATTCAATAAATACATTGCGAAATTCATTTAGCCTTTCTTTTTGTTGATCGGTCAGCATAATCAATACCCATCAAGATCTGAGATAAAGTCATCCCAGCTACCTTCGTCTTCTTTAGGCTTAGTGTCAGCTGGGGTTGGTTCTGCTTGCTTTGTTTCGGGCGTTTTAGCAATGGATTTAACTTGAGTATTATCTATGCCCTGCACCCGAGCAATTGCTTTGGTGCCAGTAACCTTAATTTTTGATCCTACGTTTTTAAGCTGCCGGGCCTCTTCTTTCACTCGCTCATCTATAAATTGCCGCGCCTTGGCAAGCCCCAATAGCTCAACTTTGCCTTGAATATAGTCTTTATGAAACTTAAGATGGATTTTATGCCTGATCAGCGACAAACCCATTGTGTAGCCCTCGGGGTCAATGCTTGGCACTTTTATATAGTGCTCTAGCGCGTCTAAGTAGACGTACAAATACGACAGATCATCTGGGTTTATTTTAACTTTAACCTTTATACTCTTTTTGGAGCTGTACTGCTTACGGTATAAAGAGAGTTCGTCACTGTCGTAGTTAATATGTAGATTCTTAATCCCCCCCTTGCGCAATGTTTTCTCTTTAGCCATGCACATAACAACATCAAGCTTGTCTATATCTTGTTCTGTTAGTTGAGCTGGAGGCAGTAAAGCAAACCCCTTGTTCCAGTCTTCATAGGGGATGTACCGAAATCTCGCATCAGGGGTCTTGTGATATACATCAACAATCCACTTATGAAACAACATCGTAAAGGTGCCAAAACGCAATATGGCATCCTTTTTCGGGTTATAATCGTGCCTTGCGAGCATGTTAGAGAATGTTTTACCGGGAAATGATGAAAGCATCATTTCGTTAATGGTTTTAAAAAACTGCTCAACGAAGGGCTTAAGCCAAGGTTTGCCAACTGGGTTATAACTAATATTTATTCCGACCTCTTCACACGCAAGCTCTAACGACTGGCACCAAAATTCAGCACCATTATCAACCACTAAAGTTTCTATTTTTCCACAACATAGCCATTCATTTACGATTTCTGGATAAATACTTTTAAGATAGCTTTTTGGCTTCATCGCATGACTGATAGCTCTGCGCACAGCATCATAGCATGGGCTCTGAAAACCAAGATAGAAACCAACAACGCAGTGGCTATAAACATCAATGAGCAAGGTTAAGGTTGGTCTCCCCAGTGGCACATCAAGCTCATCGTCCAATAGAATGAGATCCAGTGGTGTATGGTCTATTTCAACACGTTCAAGCACTCTAGTGGGTCTTTTATGGCTCATCACTTTACTATATTCAATATCGGCTAAGCGTTTACCATAGCGTTCAAGCATCACCTCATACTGAGGTAGATTATCAATGCGGTTTTTAAACGCTTTATAGGTGAGTGGTTTTAGTGGCTCACCTAGCACCTTGTCATTTTCTAAAACAATTTGGTCGCAATAAAAACGGTGTGCAGATGCAACATTTGGGATCTCTTTCGTAAGGTAACGAGTAAGAGCAAGTTCAAAAAATTTGTCTGTATCGGTGCGAGGTTTGCGGTTGCCCTTGCGGTGATACTTTGGGATCAAAGCATGAATGTCTTCTTCAGCTTTAATATAGCCCGAGTGCCAACCAGCAACCGTGCGCCACTTTGGTTTTTCTTGTCCTTGAAATTCAGGCATTTCAGCAAGTAGTGGCACTAAGTTTTTTTGTGTCCAACCACCAATTAAACGCTGTTTAAGCCACTTGACGTATTTAAGTCGAGCAAGTGTAGCTTCCTGCACTTCCTTGGGTAGTGATTCTAAATCACGATCTTGATATTTATGCTCTTCCGGTTTAGCGGTCTCAGCTAACTTTTGCGGTGCTTCTTCAAAGCTAAACTCGTCTTCAAACTTCATCAGCCCAAATCACCGACTCTAAAGTAAGTTCTGTGTTTAAGTCTGAATTAACACTGCCTAGAGACAATAAACGATATACAGAGGCAAGTACTTCACCAATGGAGGCTTTCAGGGTCCTCACCAAATCTTGAATAGTCAGTTTTCGCCACTGGCTGAGTAACTGAATAATGGAAAGCTGAAGGTCGGTTAAAGACTGAAATCCCGAATAACGATGGAGCAGCTTTAAATTGTCTAAGGCGGGATAAACACAAATTTGCTTGTCGGTGACTAATATTAGTTCAATGCCTATTTGTTCTTTGGCAATCAACTGTTTTTGCGCAAAACGTGCTCTAAATTCAGGGTTCGCTATTTTACTGTAAGGCTTAATTTCAATAAATTTTTGCGAGTTCTCATCATGCGTAATCAAAAAGTCAGGCGTGTAACGGCAAATTCTACCCTCAAACTCATATTCAAACCCTAGCGGTTGTGCTTCAAAGGTTTTAATTTCACGAGAGTATTCAAAGTGAAAGCATGCATCGAATTCTAAAGATGACTCAACTAAACAAGTAGCATTAATCTTTTGACTTGCAAACTTATAGAGATTCTTGACTCTGGAGTGCTTTAGTTTACGCCTTATCATAATCATCACCAACGATGTGAGATGATCTAAAATTAGACTATGCAGGATTATTATTCAAATTTTATGCAGGGTTTTGATACAAATTTGCAGACTTATACTTCAAACAACACCCAAAGAAGATTTTGGGTGGCAGTCTTACCAGCCGCATCTCGGCACACACGTCACACGCTGTGGCTGCTCCCTTCCGGGCCTGACCAGGTTCACCTGCTAGTGTTGCGAGAGGACCAATAAGACTACCATTGAGGGCCTTGTTTGGCGCGGGAGGGATTATCTCTACTTTTAGCCTGTTATTCAAGGGGTATTCGAAAAAGAAAGTGCGATTGCATACTTGGTATACAATCGCACTGTAATTAAGGGGGTTATCGCTTACTTTTCAAGTTTAGCTTTAATGTTGCGTAATGCAGCTTTCACTTTTTTCATATTTTCTGGGCCCATACGCAGTAATTGTTTTTGCGCATCAGGTAGGTTTTCCCACTCAGAGTAAGCATATTGATACGTAACTGAGTTGCGAACAAGTGGCATATCACCTTTTGGCTCTGGCGTATCAAGCAGTACGTCAATTGCCTCTTCTAGCGTGCCAGTGAATGCATCACCTTCGTAGCCAATTTCTGCATAAGCTTCGTTGATAAGTGGTTTGTATTCATCGTACATACGAATAACTTGAGCAGCGCTAAGGCTGGTAAATAATTTTACGTACGGCGTATAGCGCTCATAGCTATTTGGGTCGATTGTTAAAATGTCGCCCTCAATAACTTTAAACGACTCTTTAGGACGCTCAACAGGTGCATGGCTTAATGCCACTTTACCTTTTGCGATGTTATCAACATACACAACACCACGACGAATAAGGTCATCGGTCACCATTAAGCTCATCACTTGGTCACTTAGTAACTCATCCATACGAGCAACAACCACTTCATCGCTTTCATTTAACGTTGGTAGTGGCTCAACTTCTGGAACTGGCTCTGGAGTGCGCTCTGGTGCAGTATCGACTACAACTGGTTCTGGCTCAGGCTCTGTCACTGCAGGTTCTGGTTCAGGCTCTTGATACTCAACAACTGGCGCTTCTTCTGCAACAATGTCTTCAACAACTTGTACTGGTTTATCTTCAGGCTTCAATAAAATAAACGCTGCCACACCAGCAACAAGAATAAGCACAACCACCGCAAAAATCAGGTTGTTATTTGATGAACCCTTTTGTACTTCAGGTTCTGACGAATGCTCTGACATAGACACTCCCTTAAAAATAAAACAGATAAAAATACGAAAAAACCATTTAGCCTTGAGCTAATCTTTGCTTCTTCTAGCTTAAAGACTTACAGTTGATAAATAAAGTAAAGACGCACAACTATTTAAATGCAACCATGAGCAGTAAGTTAAAAAAAACACAACACTCTAAAATCGCTTTATTACTAACAGGTGGTGGCGCGCGAGCGGCTTATCAAGTTGGTGTGCTTAAAGCGATAACGCAAAGCATGCCTCGTACAGCCCCACTGCCCTTTACTATTATTAATGGGACATCAGCTGGCGCAATTAATTCCGCAGCGTTAGCATGTTATGCATCCTGTGCGCATTTAGCATGCAAAAAACTTGAATGGGTGTGGAAGAATTTTTCGACTTCTCAGGTTTATAAAAGCGACTTTTTAAGTGTGTTTTTGCATATTACTCGCAACATGCTTACGAGTTTTCAATCTGAACATATTAATCACCCACCAGCGAGTTTACTGAACAATAAACCGCTGAGAAAACTGTTGCACGAAATACTCGATTTATCGCGTATCGAACGGAATTTACATAAAAACTACCTAGATGCAGTATCAATTACTGCTTCGAGCTATACAACGGGTGACTCTGTAGCATTTTTTCAGTCACTGACACAAAAGCCGTGGCGCAGAGCAAAGCGTGAAGGGCAAGCAACCCGCATTAATGTTGAGCACTTAATGGCATCGAGCGCTATTCCGATGGTGTTCCCGAGCGTGAATGTTTATAACCACTATTTTGGCGACGGCTCTATTCACCAACTTTCGCCACTGAGTCCGTCGGTTCACTTAGGTGCTGAAAAAATCTTTATTATTGGTGTTGATGAACCAAAAGAATTGCACCCACCGGGTTACCAGCCTCATTACCCGGGCCTTTCTAATATTGCCGGTCACTTACTTGATAGCGTCTTTACCGACACGCTACAGTCTGATTTAGAGCGTTTACAGCGTATCAATCGCACGCTGAGCCTGTTACCTGCCCGCGACAAACACCAAGAGTTAAAACAAATCGAAACTTGCGTGATCAACCCATCGCAAAACTTTAATGCAATCGCAGCTCAGTTTTATGATGACATGCCTATGGCAATCAAACTGTTACTACGCATGATAGGCGTGAAGAAACGCTCGCAATCAAGTTTAACGAGCTACTTACTGTTTGAAAAACGTTATACCCAAAAGCTCATTGAAATTGGCTACCAAGATGGCCTTAAAAAGCTACCTGAAATTCGTAAATTCTTAGAGCTGAAGTAGCTAAAAGCTACTCCATACCATCGAGTAAAAACCTTTCTACCCGCTCTACTCGGCGAGGCTTGCCTTGCAACACTAAAATATCGCCTGCCAATAAAATGGTTTGTGATGAAGGTGCGTCAATTTCTCGGTCTTGTCGGCGCAGCGCTCTAACCGACACACGGCGCTGCTCAAGTTTAAGCTCACTAATTTTCTGATTAACCGCATAAGCGTGTTCTGGCAGAGCTATAACATGTAAATACTCAAGCCTATCTGAACTTGCCTCTTCGCCATCGAGTTTATCGCCAGTGAAAAAGCCATTTAAAAACTTATAACGATTACGCCGCTCTTTACTTACTCGGCGTATGATCCGTGTCATCGGCACGCCAGACATATAAAGCACATGCGAAACCAACATTAGGCTTGCTTCGAGTGTTTCAGGCACTACCTCAGTAACACCAAGCTCTTTAAGCGTTTCCATTTCGGTATCATCGCGCATCCGTACCAGTATTTTCACGTCAGGAGCTATTTGCTTGATGGCATCAACGACTATTTGTGTTTGCTCAAAATCAGTAAAAGTAATAATGACTAGCCTTGCCCGCTCTACACCCGCTGATTTTAAAATATCTTTTTGATTTACATGGCCAAAAATAACTGGCTCACCAGCCGCTTTTGCTTCTTGCAATAAGATGGGGTTGCTCTCAACCGCTACGTATTCAATAGCTTCTGGTTTTAAAAAACGCGCAACGGTTTGCCCAACACGAGAAAAGCCACAGATCACAATATGATTTTGATACAAGGGGCTACTTGTCGCAGGCTGCTGCCAGTATTGCCCTGCATGGCTTAAAAGGCCAAGTTTTTTAAGAATAAGCGGTGTTTTTTCAATAAGGTAAGGCGTTAACGCCATTGAAAGCACGCCAACTGCTATTAAAAACGAAGCTTGCTCTGAGCTTATCAGCAAGTGCTGCGAAGCAAGTGCAATTAACACAAAGCCAAATTCCCCCATTTGCCAAAGCATAATGCCCGCCGAAACCGCATCTTGCTTACGCTCCCCCATCACTTGCGCAGAAATAGCGAGCACCGCAATTTTAAATAGCAATAAACCAATTAATACCGCGATGATCCAGTACCAACTATTAAGTACATAGAGCACATCTAACTGCATACCGACGGTAACAAAAAAGAGCCCCATTAATATATCGCGAAACGGTCTAATATCGGCTTCTAGTTGGTGACGATAATGGCTTTCTCCTAACATCATGCCGGCTAAAAAGGCGCCTAACGCCATCGATAAACCAAATAGGTAAGTCAGGCCTGCGGCAAACAAGGCAACCAATAAAGTCGTTAGCATGAATAGCTCATCGGTTCTTACCAGCGCTATTTCACTAAACACTTTAGGCAAAATCCATTTACCTATGCCGAACAATAAAATACACACTAAAGCGCCTTTAGTGAGTGCAAAAGCCAATGCTCCAGCAATTTCTTCAGAGCCACTTTGTGCTAGTAAAGGGTAAACAATGAGTAGAGGGACAACGGCAATATCTTGAAATAGCAACACCCCTATTGCCAACTGGCCGCGGCGCTGGTTTAAATCTCCAGACTCTTTAAGTAACTTAACCACCACCGCCGTTGAAGACAGCGCCATTAAACTGGCAATGGTAAAGCTATTTAAAAGGCTGTGCTCTAACAGCAGTAAAATCAGCATAAATACAATGCTGGTCACCACGACCTGCAAGGAGCCAAGGCCAAAAACAATATTTCGCATTGCCATTAAACGCGGCAACGAAAACTCAAGCCCTAAGCTAAACAGTAAAAATACAATGCCAAGTTCGGCAACAAAGTGCATTTCGTGGCTTTGCGCCATCCAGCCAATACCATGACTCCCCGCCAACACGCCGGTGGCAAGATAAGCAAGAATAGGTGGTAAACCAATTCGTTTGAAGAACCAAACAAATAATACGGCAGCGACTAGCAAGCCAAACACTTGAATCAGCACATTTTGCAAGCAATAAACTCCCTTCTACTTGATGATAAAGCTGTACCCTACCTTAAATATAGCAACCATCTGTTTTTCAGCCAGTTTAAAAATGTGGCACAAATCTCGCTAAGTATGAGTATCTAAACACTCCGGGGGGAGAATTATCATGGAAAATGTCCATATTTTGACGCAGCGGGTGTCTGCGCGAGGCGAGTTTCTGCCGTTTTCGGCAGAGCATTACCGAATAAATGAAACAAATAGTCCACACGATTTAGTCGCAAGGTTACAAACTACGTTATCAATCGAAGAGATTTTGACAATTTTTGCCGAACACGCAAAACAACTGATCAATTTATCTGGATTACAGTTCCAATCTGCACTCGGAGTGTCACAAAGTGCTGGCAGCGATACCAGTCAAACACCGTACTCTTTTGATTTAGATATCGAAAGTGAACGCTTAGGGCAGTTAATTTATTTTAGTCAGTTCCCTATGGGTAAAGCGATTGAAGCAAAATTAAAGCAGCTTCATACAGCACTCGTTTACCCATTACGTAATGCGCTTATGTACACCCGCGTATTACGTTTAGCGACTAAAGATGCTTTAACAGGCTTAAATAATCGTAGTCAATTTAATGACAGCTTGGCACAAAAGCTAGAACGTTGCCGCCGTCAGCATCGTCCATTTAGTTTAATGCTGCTTGATTTAGATAACTTTAAACAAGTTAACGATAACTTTGGTCATAAAATTGGCGATGATGTACTGCAAGAATTTGCTAATGTATTACGCACTAGTGTGCGCGGCACTGACTCTATTTTCCGCTTTGGTGGAGATGAATTTGCATTATTAATCGACGACCCTGAATTTACCACTAATAAAGTGATTGCTGATCGCATTATGAGTTTGGTTGCTAGCTCAGGGTTGATGGCTCAATATGATGTAACATCAAGCATTGGTTATACACTCGCCAATAACCAAGACTGCGAAAACGAAGTGTTTGCCCGTGCTGACAAAGGTCTTTATAAGGCAAAAGCTGCAGGAAGAAACTGCGCAAGAGCTTACTAATTGAGTAAAAGCCTAGCATCCCCCGCTAGGCTTTTTTGTTTATAAATTTATAACCAAGTAATACTAACCAAAAACCAGCGAAGAAGCCGCTTAATAAGTAAAGCAAGGCAGCCATGGTGGTAAGGGGCGATACCATCACTAAAGCCAGCGGCGTAAGAACGCCCAGAATAAAGAAAATACCGCCTTTGCCTGACCAGTAACCTAGCAGCAATAATGAGCAAACTAAGCCGCCAGCTAGTGCATAAAAAAGTGTATTTATTGTCAGCTCTGCATAAGCAAAACCAGCAATTACAGCCACTAGCACCGACAACGCAAAGCCAAGTGGTGCCTTATTAACTAGTGATAAACCAACATGTGGTTGTTCACTCATAGATTGTCTCCCAAAGAATTCCATCTTCAACACTGTGCTGCTCACTAATAAAGTAGCCAACTACCTGCACAAGTTGATCGTTATAAAAAATAAGTGGTGTCTGCGCACGTAACCAAGGAGCTACTTTGGCATCTTTAAACCAATGCTTTAAAGTATTTTTGCCAGGTTTATGCAACGGTTTTATACGCGCTTGTGGCTTATTAAATTCAACCCTTACTTGCTCATCTGGCTTTGGTTTTCTAATACCCTTGCCCGCTTTCACTATTAGTTTTCGGCCATCTGTCAGTTCAACGCTTTGCAAAGTTATATCCATCGCCTCAGGTATTGCCTGCTCTTTTACAAAGTACCAATGTTGCTGATGCCGACGAACATCGCCGCTTTGCAAACAAATTTTTAACTGGGCATCGGCTTTTGCTGTTAAGCCTTGTTCAATAATTTGCTGTAGCTGATTCTCTGAAGGTAGTTGATGGGTAAACTGATTCAGCCACGCACGTACAAGGTTTGCTTGTCTGGGCTTACTAAACCCCGCTATTGCCTCGCAGCTTAAACCACCCTGTGAATTTTGGCAGTGTGTAAGGTCGTTTTGAGTATATTCATCGAGCAGCGATTGCTGCTTTTGTAACAGCCGAATACTGCGCGCTGCACTTTTTTCAAACCCTTGAAAACGCTCCGTTAAAATCGGCATAACCTGATGACGTAAAAAATTACGGTCAAAGCGTTCATCAATATTTGAGTCATCGGTGATATGGGTAATAGCAAATTCACTGGCAAATTGTTCAATTTGCTCACGAGTGATATTAATCAGCGGTCTAAAACATACACGCCCAGACGCTAATAATCGCGTTTGTGGCATTGATGCTAAGCCTTGCAAGCCAGAACCACGCTTTAAACGAAGTAAGAAGGTCTCAAGTTGATCATTTAAGTGCTGACCAAGCAGTATTACACTACTTGGTATACAGTTTTCGTCGAGTGCTTGGTACCGAGCCTCTCTTGCTTGTGCCTCAAGTGATGTACGCGAACGCTCATAAATTTCAACATGCACCGCTTTAAATGCGACATCGAGCTCTTCACACAGCGATTGGCAAAACCCTTGCCACTCATCAGCATACTTGCTCAAACCATGATTAACATACACAGCTTCAAGTTTAAGTCCTGAGTGTTGCTGTTGAGCTTGCTTCATTAAATGTAACAATACAACAGAATCAACACCGCCAGATAAGGCAACGCTAAAGCTACTTTGCTGAGCGTTCAGCAAAGGCTGCAATTGTGCTAAAAAATGGTGGTATAAATCTGATGTTTGCATTTAAAACCAATGAGTATACAAGCGTCTTTGTTATCGGCATTATAAAACAAAAAAAGCCGCAAAAGCGGCTTTTTTCAATTTTAAGCTGTGTTTAGCAATAGCCAAACGACATTAAACGTTTGTAACGCTGATCAAGCATTTCATCTAGTGAAAGGCCTTGTAAGTCAGCTAGGTCACGCTTAAGTTGGTTTTTAAGGTTACGCGCCATCGCATCGTAATTACGATGTGCGCCACCAAGTGGCTCATCAATTACGTTGTTGATTAAATCAAGCTCTTTAACACGTGCAGCTGTTACACCCATGGCTTCTGCAGCTAATGGTGCCTTGTCTGCACTTTTCCATAAGATTGATGCACAACCTTCTGGTGAAATTACAGAGTAAGTGCTGTATTGCAACATGTTAACGCGGTCGCCCACACCAATTGCTAATGCACCACCAGAACCACCTTCACCGATAACAGTACAGATAGTTGGTACTTTTAACGCGGCCATAACTTTAAGGTTACGCGCAATTGCTTCACTTTGACCACGCTCTTCAGCGCCAACACCTGGGTATGCACCTGGAGTGTCGATAAATGTCATGATTGGCATTTTGAAACGCTCAGCCATTTCCATTAAGCGTAATGCTTTACGGTAACCTTCTGGCTTTGGCATACCAAAGTTGCGTTTAATTTTTTCAGCCGTGTCACGCCCTTTTTGTTGGCCAATAACCATCACTGGTTGACCTTCAAAACGTGCAACACCACCTAAAATAGCTGGGTCGTTAGCAAAAGTACGGTCGCCTGCTAGTTCGTCAAATTCCGTGAAAATGCGCTCGATGTAATCACGAGTATAAGGACGCAACGGATGACGGGCTAACTGAGAAACCTGCCAAGCACCTAATTCAGAGAAAATTTTCTCTTTCATTTCAGCACTTTTCTCTTTTAATCGACTGACTTCCTCTTCTAATCCAAGGTCTAATTCGCCAGCGCGGCTTACATTTTGTAATTCTTCAATTTTTGCTTCTAATTCTGCGATTGGAAGCTCAAAATCAAGATAATTGAGGCTCATGCTCTAAACTACCTAATTAATTAAATTCTAGTTCTACATCTTGCGCCGCCATCAGCGATAACTTGTGAATTAAGTCATCACTCGGCGTAACACACCATTCGGTTCCTAAGGTAATCTCAGCCAACGCATCCGGACGTTGATAGAATACTTTAATAGGACAAGTACCAAACTTATAAGGTTCCAGTACTTTTTGTAAATTATCGAAGAAGTTCGCCTCGATCTGCACCATATTCAAGGTCATTTTAATCGCTTTTATACGTTTTTCTCGCGCCTCAGCAATGGTGCATATGTCTCTAGCGGTCATTGTAATGCCACCAGAGAAGTTATCAAAGCTGACCTGTCCAGATATTACCAAGATATTGTTTACTTGCAGCAAATCTTGGTACATTTCAAACTGTTCTGGGAATAAGCGTACATCAATACGGGCACTCTTGTCATCTAAAGTTACAAGACCCCATCGATTTCCCTTTTTGTTTATCAAGGTACGGGCAGAAATCACTAAGCCTGCGGCCGTTGACTGCACATCACGGTTAGTGGGTTGTAAATCGACCAGCCTTCCTGATGTATAATGCTTTAACTCTTTACGATACTGATTAATTGGGTGGCCAGTTAAATACAGCCCTAAAGTTTCTTTCTCACCATCTAGCCACTCATTGTCGGTTAAATCTGTGGCTTTGATAAATGCTTGTTCAACTTCATCTGGCTCTGTGGCAAGTAATCCAAATAAATCTGCCTGCCCTAATGACTCAGCCTTATGATGCTGATCGGCCGCTCGCATGGCATCTTTTAAACTTGCTAATAAGGTTGCACGGCCAGGTTGGGTTTTATCTGGGCCAAGTTGATCAAGCGCTCCGGCATAAATAAGCTTTTCAACAACTCGCTTGTTTAAACGCTTTAAGTCAACACGGGCACAAAAATCAAATAAGTCTTTAAACGGGCCACCTTCGCTACGGGCTTCTAGAATAGCTTCAACAGGCGCCTCACCAACCCCTTTAATGGCACCGATACCGTAAACAATCTCACCTTGTAGATTAACCGTAAACTTGTACTCACCGGCATTTACATCCGGCGGTAACAAGGTCAGTTTCATGTTTTCACATTCATCTACCAAGGTAACAATTTTATCGGTGTTATCCATATCCGCCGACATTACCGCAGCCATAAATTCTGCTGGGTAGTGGGTTTTCATCCACAGCGTTTGGTACGATACTAAGGCATAAGCAGCTGAGTGAGATTTATTAAAACCATAACCTGCGAATTTCTCTACCAAGTCGAAGATTTTCATTGCAAGTTCGCCGTCAACTCCGTTATTAACAGCTCCTTCTTCGAAGGTTGAACGTTGCTTTGCCATCTCCTCTGGCTTTTTCTTACCCATCGCACGACGCAACATGTCAGCGCCACCTAGCGTATAACCAGCCAGTACCTGCGCAATCTGCATTACCTGCTCTTGATAAAGAATGATACCGTAAGTCGGTTCTAGAATGGGTATCAAGCTATCGTGTTGCCACTGCACATCTGGATAAGATAACTCTTCGCGGCCATGCTTACGGTCGATAAAGTTATCTACCATGCCTGATTGCAATGGACCAGGGCGGAATAGTGCTACCAGTGCGATCATATCTTCGAAGCAGTCGGGCTTTAGACGACGAATAAGGTCTTTCATACCACGAGATTCGAGCTGGAATACCGCGGTGGTTTCGGCGCGTAGCAGTAACTCAATACTTGGCTTATCATCAAGTGGAATAGCGTTGATATCAACCGGCTCTTTACCCTCTCGGGCTAAGCGCTCGTTAGTCATATCAAGCGCCCACTGTAAGATGGTGAGTGTTCTTAGACCTAAGAAGTCGAACTTAACTAAACCCGCCGTCTCAACGTCGTTTTTATCAAATTGAGTAACCGGAAATTTACCTTCATCATCACAATAAAGAGCAGCAAAGTCAGTTATAGTGGTTGGTGATATTACAACACCACCAGCGTGTTTACCGGCGTTACGTGTACAGCCTTCGAGGATGCGACACATATCAATAAGCTCTTTGACCTCTTCATCACCGTCGTAGGCTTCTTGTAAACGCGGCTCAACATCAAACGCTTTAGCCAAGGTCATGCCCGGATCGCCCGGTACTAGTTTAGAAATACGATCAACAAAGCCGTAAGGGTGACCAAGTACACGGCCTACGTCACGGATAACCGCTTTTGCAGCCATGGTACCAAAGGTGATGATCTGAGATACCGCGTCACGGCCATAAAGTGCCGCTACGTGATCAATTACCTCATCACGCCTATCCATACAGAAATCGACGTCGAAATCGGGCATTGAGATACGTTCTGGGTTCAAGAAACGTTCGAATAGTAAGTCAAATTCGAGTGGATCGAGATCGGTGATCTTCAGTGCATAAGCAACCAATGAACCAGCACCAGAACCACGCCCTGGACCTACCGGAATATTGTTATCTTTACTCCACTGAATGAACTCCATTACGATCAAGAAGTAACCTGGGAAACCCATTTGGTTGATTACGTCGAGCTCTATTTTCAGACGCTCATCATACTCGCCACGTTTCTCTTTACGCTCTTGCTCATCTGGGAATAAAAACTGTAAACGCTCTTCAAGGCCATCTTCAGAGACCTTAACCAAGAAGTCTTCAATTTTTAGCGAACCGGTTGGGTAATCTGGTAAGAAGTAAGTTCCTAATTGTACGGTCACATTACAACGCTTAGCAATTTCAACGGTGTTTTCTAACGCTTCAGGAATATCGCTAAATAGCTCAGCCATTTGCTCTGCTGTTTTAAGATATTGCTGCTCAGAAAAACGTTTTGGTCTACGTTTATCTTCTAAGGTGTAACCGTCATGGATTGCCACGCGGATTTCATGGGCTTCAAAGTTTTCTGGTTTTAAAAACACCACTTCGTTAGTTGCCACTACAGGTAACTGCTCTTTTGTAGCAAGCTCAACAGCTAGGTGTAAATAGTCTTCTTCTAAAGCACGTTCCGTACGAATAAGCTCAATGTAATAATGATCGCTAAAATGTTGCTTATAAAAACTAACAACCGATTCAATAAGCCCAGGGTTACCCTTTAATAGGGCTTTACCTAAGTCGCCATCTTTAGCGCCAGATAATAAAATTAGGCCATTTTTGTGCTCCACCAGCCATTCACGGTCAACCACTGGGCGGTGAAATAAATGTCCTCGCTGGTATGCTTTAGAGATCAATAAAGTAAGGTTTTTATAACCTTCGTTATCTTTCGCTAAGATGGTAATTCGGCTAGGTTCATCTTCAAATTCAGGGCTTCTTAACCAAAAGTCTGCGCCGACAATAGGTTTAATACCAGCGCCATGGGCAGCGCCATAAAAACGCACCAAACCACATAAGTTCATCTGATCGGTGATAGCCAACGCAGGCATTTGCAGCTCTTCTGCTTTAGCGACAATTGGCTTAGTTTTAGCTAGGCCATCCACCATTGAGAAATCTGAGTGAACACGTAAGTGAACAAATTGTGGCGCAGGCATTACAGTTGCTCTCCTTTTAACGCCAAAATGCGCTGAACAGGTTTAAAGCTTTTACGATGCTCTGCAATAGCACCGTATTGTTCAAGCGCTGCAAAGTGTGCTTTAGTCGGATAGCCTTTATGGCCAGCAAAACCATAGTCAGGGTAACGCTTATCAAGCTCAATCATTTCATCATCACGAGCAACTTTCGCTAAAATAGATGCCGCCGAAATCTCTTCAACTAGGCTATCGCCTTTTACTACCGCCTGTGCTGGTACAGCTAACTGACTAGGCACTCGGTTACCATCAATAAAAACAAACTCAGGCTTTACGCTTAAGCCTTCAACCGCGCGACTCATCGCGAGCATAGTAGCGTGTAAAATGTTTAACTCGTCAATCTCAGTTGGGCTACAACGACCAATAGCATAGCACAGGGCTTTTTCTTTTATTTCTGCGGCTAATAATTGACGTTTTTTGTCTGATAACTTTTTAGAATCAGCTAACCCTGCAATAGGCTTATTTGGGTCAAGTATTACCGCTGCGGTAACAACATCACCCACTAATGGACCACGGCCAACTTCATCTACACCAGCAATATAATTAACATTCGGTCGTTCAATTTGCATTTAGTAACTCCGCGACTGCTGCTGCAGCTTGTTCATTGGCATTTAATCTAATGTCTTTATGTATGGATAAAAAGCGCGCTTTTAGTTCGCTGTTATCAGTATTAAGCATTGGTGTTAGCGCAGCCGATAGGTTTTCAACATTACATTCAGTTTGTAAGTACTCTGGAACGAGTTCTTCATCGGCTAATAAATTAGGCAACGAGAAATACTTAATGTTAAAAGTGAATAAGGTTTTGAAAATCCAGTAACTCAGTGGCTTAATTTTATAACCCACAACCATCGGCTTTTTGTACAGCATACCTTCAAGCGTTGCGGTTCCTGAGGCAAGTAAAATGGCATCAGCGGCTTGCATTGCAAGATTTGACTGACCATCCAATAATTGCAGTTTTAGATCAGGGGCTGTTTTTTCTAAAATTTCACAAAACTGTGCTTTTCGTTTTTCATTGACTAACGGCACCACAATTTTAAGGTCAGGGTTTTGCGCTTGAAGTTTAGCCGCTGTTTCAATGTAGGTTTCGCTTAAAAGCCCTACTTCAGAACCTCGGCTACCTGGTAGTAATGCAAGCACTTTATCTGTTTGTGCTAAACCAAGCTGATTACGAGCCTCGGTTTGGTCGTGCTCAAGGGCAATATCATCAGCCAGAGTATGACCCACAAAGGTACAAGGTACATCGTGCTTATCATAAAAGGCTTTTTCGAACGGTAAAAGTGCCAGCACTAAATTAGTGGCGGCACTGATTTTATGAATACGTTTTTCGCGCCACGCCCACACTGATGGGCTAACATATTGTACTGTTTTAATACCCGCTTCTTTTAGCGGCTTTTCGACACGTAAGTTAAAGTCAGGGGCATCAATACCAATAAATACATCTGGTGGGTTGTCGATAAAATGCTGCACCAATTGTTTGCGTATTTTTAGTAGGCGCGGTAATCGGCCAAGTACTTCAACTAGGCCCATTACAGATAATTCGTCCATATCGAATAATGTTTTACAGCCAGCCGCTTGCATACGCGGGCCTGCAATCCCTTCAAATATGGCATCCGGAAAACGGCGTTTAAGTGCTTTTACTAGCCCTTCACCTAAAATATCACCTGATAACTCACCTGCCACCAAGGCAATACGTAACGGCTTTGTTTGTTCTTTCATTCGTTGATAATTCGCAACTTTTGGCACTAATAAAAACGAGTTTACCGTGTTTTAGCAGTCGGATAAATGTCACAGAGTTAATAAATACTAGAAATCGAAATTAGCCTGCCTACTTGCTCATTGGTTGAGCATTTATTTGCGTGTGTAGCCTGCAGGTTTACTGGCCACTATCTAAAAAGAGCTTAAAAAAGAATAAAATAAGCCATAGCAAAACGGCTTTTTATAACGATTAAATATTTGAAACTTTAGAGCTTTATCTCTAATCTGTAGAAAAGGTGAGCAGGACTTATTCATCTTTATTTCGTATTTTCCTATTGACTAAAATGAATACAGGTTTAATATTCACAAAGTTTCAATAATTACTGAAACTTCATAATCAATATTTGTCGTGTCTACCGCACCCGCTAACAAGGAGCTAAACAATGATAGATGAAACATTTGTGGATCTATCGCGATTGCAATTTGCAATCACTGCCCTATTTCACTTCCTATTTGTTCCCCTTACCTTAGGTATGACGTGGATTTTAGTGATCATGGAATCCGTTTACGTGATGACAGGTCGCGAAATTTATCGTGATATGACTAAGTTCTGGGGTAAGTTGTTTGGTATTAACTTTGCGATTGGTGTGGCGACAGGTCTAACCATGGAGTTTGAGTTTGGTACCAACTGGTCTTATTACTCTCACTATGTGGGCGATATATTTGGCGCACCGCTAGCGATTGAAGGCTTAATGGCTTTCTTCTTAGAATCAACCTTTGTCGGTATGTTCTTTTTAGGCTGGGAGCGTTTGAGTAAACGTCAGCATCTAGGTGCTACCTTCTTAATGGCATTAGGGACTAACTTATCTGCGCTATGGATTTTAGTAGCAAATGGTTGGATGCAAAACCCAGTCGGTGCTGAATTTAACTACCAAACCATGCGCATGGAAATGACTAGCTTTGCTGAATTAGTATTTAACCCTGTTGCACAAGTTAAGTTTATTCATACCGTATCAGCAGGTTATGTTGCAGCATCTATGTTTGTACTTGGTATTAGTAGCTGGTACATCTTAAAAGGTCGCGACCTTGCTTTTGCTAAGCGTTCGTTCTCGGTTGCTTCAGGGTTTGGTTTAGCGTCTATTCTTTGTGTTATTTTACTTGGTGATGAATCTGGATACGAAGTTGGCGAAGTGCAAAAAGTCAAACTCGCAACTATTGAAGCTGAGTGGCATACCGAAGAAGCCCCTGCCGCATTTACTTTAGTTGGTATTCCTGACTCAGAAGAACAAGTCACCCATGCCGCTGTAAAAATCCCTTATGCACTTGGCATCATTGCTACTCGCTCTATTGACGAGCAAGTAACGGGTATTAAAGATCTTGAAAAGCAGCACGAAGAACGTATTCGCAATGGCATGATTGCATACGAATACTTAGAAAAGCTTCGTGGCGGTGAAGACACACCAGAAAACATTGCAAAGTTCGATACCTTAAAAGACGACCTTGGCTATGGTTTGCTACTTAAGCGCTACACCCCTAACGTGGTAGATGCAACAGAAGAGCACATTCAAAAAGCAGTGAAAGACTCAATCCCTCAAGTCGGCCCTATGTTCTGGTCATTTAGAATCATGGTTGGCTGTGGTGTGATCATGCTTGGTGTATTCGTCCTCGCATTTTATTACAACGCACACCGCATTATTGAACAAAAGCGCTGGTTATTATGGGCTGCGGTATGGAGTATTCCTCTGCCTTGGATTGCCATTGAGTTTGGTTGGATTGTTGCGGAGTACGGCCGCCAACCGTGGGCAATTTCGGAAATTTTACCGACCTTCTTGGCAACCTCGTCACTCACGGTGAATGACTTATTGATTAGTATTACTGGTTTCTTAGTTTTCTATACAGGTCTTGCTGCGGTTGAAGGCTGGCTGATGCTGCGCTTTATTAAACAAGGCCCAAGCTCACTTCATACCGGTAAATATCACCATGAACTTGCTAAAGCGGATTCACTTGCAAGCCAAGGAGCTCAGTCATGATTTTTGATTACGAAACACTAAAACTAATCTGGTGGCTGTTAATTGGTGTCTTACTGATTGGCTTTGCAGTGACCGATGGTATGGACATGGGTGTGGCAATTTTGCTTCGCCTAGTTGGTAAAACCGATGTTGAACGCCGTACAGTTATTAACACCATTGGCGCTCACTGGGATGGTAACCAAGTTTGGTTCATCACCGCTGGGGGTGCACTGTTTGCAGCTTGGCCTATGGTATACGCGGCCGCTTTCTCTGGCTTTTACTTTGCTATGATGCTGGTGTTATTTGCGTTATTTTTCAGACCGCTTGGTTTTGATTATCGCTCAAAAATAGATTCACCGCGCTGGCGTAATAACTGGGATTGGGGTCTATTTGCTGGCAGCTTTATTCCGGCTTTAGTATTTGGTGTGGCATTTGGTAACTTATTACTGGGCGTGCCTTATCATATCGACGACCTACTGCGTGTAAGTTATCAAGGTTCATTCTTTGCTTTATTAAACCCGTTTGCCATTGTTGTTGGCTTAGTGAGTGTACTAATGCTGGTTGGTCATGCAGGCATGTGGTTACAACTTCGTACTGATGCAGAGGTTGCTAAACGCTCAGCACAATATGGTCAATATGCACTGATGGCGTTTATTGTGCTGTTTGCTTTAGCAGGTGTGTGGGTATCGCAAATTGACGGATATAAAATCGTTAGCATGGGCGATACTCAAGGTTTTGCAAACCCGCTTGCTAAAACAGTAACTCAGGCACCGGGTGCATGGCTTGATAACTATACAAAAATGCCATTAACCATGCTGTTCCCTGCCCTTGCATTCGTGATGGCGGCACTGGCAATTGTATTATCTAAATTACAAAAACCAGCAATGGCATTGGCTGCGTCAAGCTTAATGCTTGCAGGCGTGATTTTAACAGCGGGTATGTCAATGTTCCCGTTTGTGATGCCTTCGAGCAACAACCCAAATATTAGTTTAACTATGTGGGATGCGGTTTCGAGCCATATGACACTTAACGTGATGTTTATCGCTGCGGTTATTTTTGTACCACTTATTCTTATCTACACAACATGGTGTTATGTGAAGATGTGGCGCAAAGTAACGATTAGTGAAATTGAAAACAACACTCACGGTAGCTATTAAGGAGATTTAAATATGTGGTATTTTGCCTGGATTTTAGGTGTTCTATTAGCCTGTACACTTGGGGTGATCAACGTAATGTGGTACGAATTTCACCAACATAAAGATTCGATTGCTGATGATGAGCTAGAGCTGTACGCGAGACTCAAAAACACCGATGACAACTAAACCCCGACCAAATCGCGCGCAGCAGCAAACGCTGCGCGCTTTTTTAAAGCAGTATAGCCAGTCCGCTTCAGGGCTTCTTAAATTAAGCATTAGTCTGGGCACACTCAACGCCCTATTAATGATTGCCTCTTGTTATCTTCTTGCAAACGCGGCTCATCGAGTCATGTTTGAACAAGCAAACTTGCAAGCCGTAAGCCCATTATTATGGCCGCTGGCAGGGCTAATTTTAGTTCGTGCTTTGTTGGTTACGCTAAGTGAACGCGTAAGTAACCTCGCCGCATTAAAAATAAAAAACGTGATGCGTAATACACTGCTAGAAAAGCTCAGCAAACTTGGGCCAGCCTACAGTGAACAAAAAGGTCACGGCGCAACACTTAACACCTTACATAATGGGGTGGAAGCACTGCATCAATATTACGCAAACTACATTCCGAGTGTGGCTTATAGCGCGCTTATTCCATTAGCGATATTGGTGGTGATTTTTCCAACCGATTACAAAGCAGGCCTCATCTTCCTTTTAACAGCCCCGCTTATCCCCTTTTTTATGATTTTAGTGGGCCATAAAGCGGAGCAATTAAACCAAGAACGTTGGCAACAACTCGCGGTACTTGGTAATTACTTTTTTGACCGAGTACAAGGACTGACTCAACTCAAGCTCTTTAATGCAACCAAGCGTGAGCTAAATAGCATCAGTCAGATTTCTGATGATTACCGTGGTGCTACTATGGGGGTATTGAAAGTTGCCTTTTTATCGTCTTTCGCCCTTGAGTTTTTAGCCACCATTAGTGTCGCCCTTGTTGCTGTGATCATTGGCTTTAGATTGTTTTTTGGAACGCTCGATTTTGCCACTGGATTTGTGGTGTTACTACTGGCCCCTGAGTTTTACTTACCACTTCGACAAATGGGTACTCACTATCATGCAAAACTTGAAGGGATCAGCGCCGCTGCTGATATGGTCGACATAATCAATCAAAGCGATGCTGATGAACATGTCGGGTCATCTAAACTTGAGTTACCGCTAAAAGACATACAGCTGAATGCACTTACCTTTCACTACCCAGAAACAAACGAGGGGGTGACTGATATCAACCTAACCCTGCCAAGCACAGGCTTAATTGCCTTTGTAGGTGAAAGTGGTTCGGGTAAAAGTACCTTGTTTGATTGCCTATTAGGTTTTCATCATCAGGCCAATAGTGCCATTAGCATTAACGGGCAACCACTGAGTGATACGGTATTAGCTGATTGGCAAGCACAGCTGGCGTGGATCCCACAGCAAGCCACGTTATTTTATCGGACCGTTGCAGAGAACCTGCGTTTAGCTAAACCTGATGCAAGCCAAGCAGAACTCGATGAAGCAGCGAGTAAAGCAGGTGCACTTGAATTTATTACAGCCTTACCTGATGGCTTTAACACCTTGCTCGGTGAACAAGGCGAAGGCCTCTCTGGTGGGCAAAAGCAGCGCATAGCCCTTGCCCGTGCATTTTTGAAGAATGCCCCAGTGCTGATGTTAGATGAGCCTACCGCTCACTTAGACAGCCAAACAGAGCATTTAATCAATCAAGCTATCCGAGAGTATGCAAAAGACCATTTAGTGCTGGTTATTGCTCACCGACTGAATACGGTTAAACACGCCGATAAGATTTACGTTATGCAACAAGGTCACATTGTTGAATCTGGTCAGTACCAGCAACTGACTGAGCAAGCGGGCCTTTTTGCTAAACTGGTAAGCCATGGTGACGCCCATGCATAACTTTATACGTCTATTAAAACTGTGCAAACCTCATACTGGCATGTTGCTTTTAGGGGCTTTTTTAGCAAGCTTAACGGTTCTCGCTAATGTGGGCTTGCTCGCTATATCTGGGTGGTTTTTAGCAGCTATGGCAGCGGCGGGCATTGCGGGTGTGCAGATGAATTACTTTACCCCTGCTGGAGTGATCCGCTTTTTAGCTATCGTGCGCACAGCGTCTCGTTACGGTGAGCGGATGATAACTCATAATGCTACCTTTTTATTGCTGAGCGAAATTCGCGTAAACATGTTCAAGACTCTGAGCCAACTAAACAATGTTGACTTAGCAATGAGTCGTAGTAGCGATTTATTTAACCGGCTACAGAATGATGTCGATGCGCTGGATAAATTCTACCTCAATGTGCTGCTGCCGATTATTGTCGCCTTGATCAGCATTCCTATCGTAATGGCCTTCATGGCCATGTATAACGCTGAGGTTGCATTAGTTTGCTTTACTTCACTGATGATTATTGGCGTGCTGCTTCCCGCATTGTTAAGCCATAAGCTTCATCAACAAGCGGATACCGAAACCCAACTTTCAGCCGAGTTAAGAGCTGAACTTGCCGATACACTATCAGGTGCCAGAGAGCTTGCTGTATATCAAGCACAGGCGGCGCAATTAGCGCATTGTGACTCACTCAGTAAACAATACAACAACCAGCTCTATAATCGCCACAAAGCCGTGGCAAACAGTAATGGTTTAAGCACTTTGGTGATCCAACTCACCATGCTGGCCAGTGTATTTATGATAATTCCACTGGTTACAATGGGGACTATGAAAAACGTTGAACTGGCGATGCTCGCGTTATTTGTATTAGCAAGCTTTGAAACCGTGCTCACCCTGCCTACGGCATTTATTGAATTGCCGCTTACTTTAAGTGCCGCAAAGCAACTGTTTGATCTTGAAGATAAACACAGCAGCTTAGCCGAAAAGCCAAACAACTTAGATGATCAGCTAGCAAACCAATTAGCTGACAAATCAGGGCTTGGTCTTGAGCTAAGCGAGGTCAATTACCAATACTTGGGGGCAAAAAGTAAAGCCCTTAGCAATATCAATTTTGCGATTACACCCGGCAGTAAAGTTGCTCTAGTCGGTGCCAGTGGCAGTGGCAAAACCACTCTAGTTAACTTACTCACGGGCCTTTGGCCGCTGCAATCAGGCTCATTAAAGCTCACCACCAAGCAAGATAACTTTGAACTTGAAAGCTTGAGCACTGCAACACGCTTTAAGCAGCTAACGATAGTTGCCCAGCAGCATCATATTTTTGATGGCACGCTACGTGAAAATCTTCGCTATGCAGCTTTTGATGCGACAGATGAAATGCTTATTGAGGCCTGTGAACAAGCTGAACTTGGCTCTTGGCTTAAGAACTTAAAAGCAGGCCTTAATACCCGCTTAGGAACAGCAGGCAGAAAGCTTTCTCATGGTCAGTCACGTCGTATTGCCATTGCCCAAGCTCTATTAAGGCAAGGTAATTTAATCATTCTTGATGAACCAACAGAGAGCCTAGATAATCACACTAAGCAAAACTTGCTGACTACACTTGAGAAAATATGGGCAGATAAAACCATGCTGACCATTACTCACGACCCAGCAATGCTAAGTCGTGTTGATAAGGTTATTTGGTTAGAGCAAGGACATGTAAGAGCCCTTGCAAGTCATGCTGAATTAATGGCTAATGAGGCCGACTACGTAGAACTTATTACCCGTTTTTAATCGAGCTGCTCAACGGTGACGTCAATCACACCTTGCTTGACTGAGGCAATTTGTGAAAACGCCTTTTTTGATAAGTCGATAATACGACCGCGGATAAATGGGCCGCGGTCATTAATGGTAACAATCACGCTTTTATTGTTAGCAATATTAGTAACTTTTACTCTGCTGCCAAAACCAAGCGTTTGATGAGCCGCGCTCAATGCCTGTTGATTAAACACCTCACCACTTGCTGTCGTTCGGCCATGATATTTATCAGCGTAATAACTGGCTTTGCCTTTTTCTATTGCTCCTTTAGATACCGAAGGCGCACTACTACAACCACTTATAATTAAGCTTAACAATGCAAAAATGATGAGTTTATTCATATTACTAGATCCTTTTTTGCCATGAAGATAGCAAGCACTGACTTAGCAAAACCTGAACTATATCAAGTTACCTAATTAAGCGAATGAGTATAAAAACAAAAAAGCCACCTTACGGTGGCTTTTATAGAAGTTCGCTTATGATTAGCGAATAATTCCGCGCTCTGAGCTTTTCACGAAGTCTATCATCAGCTGAACAGCTGGGTACTTCGCAGCATCTTCACTTAGCTCAGCGATTGCTTCTTCAACACCTAAGCTCTTACGATAAAGCGTTTTATATGCACGGCGTGTTGCCATGATTTCATCGCTTTCAAAGCCACGGCGTTTCATGCCTTCAGTATTGATTGCTACAGGGCCTGCCGGCGTACCAATAGTAGTTACAAATGGCGGTACATCTTTATTAACGCCTGAGTACATACCTACAAAGGCATGTGAACCAATTTTACAGAACTGGTGAACACCTGAATTACCTGCAAGGATCACCCAGTCACCTACGTGTACGTGGCCAGCTACAGAGGCATTGTTAGCAAAAATAACGTTATCGCCCACAACTGCATCATGTGCAACGTGTGTGTAAGCCATAAATAAGTTGTTGCTACCAATTTTTGTTACACCTTGGTCTTGAATCGTACCACGGTGAATTGTCGCACACTCACGGATCACGTTGTTGTCACCAATGATCAAAGTCGTTGGCTCATTCGCATACTTTTTGTCTTGGCAAGCTTCACCAACCGAAGCAAATTGGAAAATATGGTTACCAGAACCAATCGTCGATGGGCCTTTTACAACCACATGAGATTCGATGATACAGTTATCACCAATAGTTACATCGTTACCGATATAGCTGTAAGGGCCAACTGATACGTTATTTCCAAGTTTTGCACCTGGTTCGATTATCGCCGTAGGATGGATCACTATTAAAACTCTCTTCTCGCACACATGATTTCGGCAGTACACACTACTTTGCCGTCAACTTTTGCTTCTGCTGCAAATTTCCATATATTGCGGCGCTCTTTTACAAACTCTACATGCAAATGCATAGTATCGCCAGGTAATACCGGCTGTTTGAATCGCGCATTGTCGATCGCTGCGAATAAATATAGTTCGTTATCGCTACGATTTTCAACTGTCTTAAAACCAAGTAAGCCAGTTGCTTGAGCCATTGCTTCTAAAATCAACACACCTGGAAAGATAGGTTGATTAGGAAAATGACCCGTAAAAATAGGTTCGTTCACTGTTACATTTTTAATCGCATGTAACGACTCGCCTGGCGTGTAATCAAGTACACGGTCAACAAGTAGCATCGGGTAACGATGCGGAAGTAAACTCAAGATATCCTGGATATCAAGACTATTTAATTCATTTGCCAAAATAGCATCCTTATTTGTCTTCAATATTGAGTGACTTAGTCAGTGACTCAAGTGCTTTAATGCGGTCTTTCATATCGCCAAGGTTACGGATATGGGCAATACTACGTCGCCATTCTTTGTTGGTTAGATGTGGCAAGCCTGAAGAATAAATTCCAGGTTCTGTGATTGCCTTAGTCACCATACTCATGCCGGTGATTATAGCACCATCGCATACGCTAATGTGACCATTAATTGCAACCATACCGCCAATCTGACAATTCCTACCGATCACTGTGCTGCCAGCAAATACCGTACAACCAGCAACCGCTGTACCCGAACCGATCTCAACATTATGCGCTATTTGACATTGATTATCGATAATTACATTACTATGGATGATAGTATCGTCTAGCGCACCACGGTCAATTGTAGTAGACGCGCCTACCTCAACCTTATCACCGATGATTACTCGGCCAAGTTGCGGTATTTTCACCCATTCGCCACGCTCGTTAGCGTAACCAAAACCATCACTGCCCACTACCGTATTAGCTTGGAATAAACAGTCGCTGCCAATCTCTACTTCATGGTAAACGCTTACATTTGCCCAAAGCTTAGTGCCTTGGCCAATTTTTGCGTGCTCACCAATAAAACAGCCTGGGCCAATCTGCACATCGTTTGCAATTACAGCGCCCGCTTCGATCACCACATTGGCGGCGATCGCGACATTATCGCCAATAGAGGCTGAATCGTGAATGACTGCACTTGGGTGAATACCCGTCACTGCTGAGCGCGGTGTGGTATCCATTAGCTGAGCAAGTTTGGCGTAACAAACATAAGGATTAGCAACAATGAGCTTATTACCCGAAAAGTACTCAGCATCTGCTGGTGATAAAATCACCGCACTTGCTTGAGTATCTTCTAATTGCGAGCGATATTTCTTGTTCGCTAAAAATGCAATATGCCCATGTTGGGCATTTGCAAGTGTAGATATTTTTTTAATCTCTGTGGCGCCGTCACCTTGAAGCTCGGCGCCCAGAAGATCCGCTATCTGCGAAAGCGTGTAGTTTTGCATATATGATTTCTATTGCTTACTTACTTTTTCAACAACTTTGCTTGATAAGTCATCGACAGTTTTAGGGTTAACATAAATCGTTGTTTCTTTAACTTTAACTTCATCGAATTTGCCAGCTTTCGCTACTTCTTCGATTGCATCTAAGATTAGCTTTTGAACTTTAGCTAGTTCTTGGTTTTGACGCATTTTGATTTCTTGCTCTAAAGGACGACCTTTTTCAGCAAGTTGCTGCTGCATACCTTGAATCTTAGTACGTAATTCTTCTTTTTGCTTATCGCTCATCGTTGTTGCTTCACGCTTGAACTTTTCAGCTTCAAAACGGATATCACCTTGAAGTTTTTCTAGTTCTTGACGACGCTCTGAGAATTCAGCTTCTAAAGTTTGCTCTACTTTAGCCATTTGTGGGATTTGCTTGTAGATTTCTTGCATATCAACGATACCTACTTTGTGCGCGAATGCGTTAGTAGATAGACCCATAGATAAAGTAGCAAGTAGTGCAAAAGCTGTTGATTTAATTGATTTATTCACGAAAAAACTCCTTTAGAATGTATTACTAATGTTAAAGCTGATGGTCTTCGTATCGTCATCTTCTTCTTTTTGCAATGGATACGCAAAACTGATCAGCATTGGACCCATCGGAGAGATCCATTGTAGAGAAAGACCGGTTGAAACCCTAAAGCGCATCGGATCTGAGTAATCATCCAATTTTGCACGTTCATCTGTTGAAAGGTTTTGATAACGGTCAATATTAAACTCTGTATCCCATACGTTTGCAGCATCTACGAAGAAGCTAGTACGTACAGAGCTGGTGTTTTCTTCATCTAAGAAAGGTGTTGGAACAATAAGCTCCATCCCTGCTACCGCTTTGGCATTACCACCAATTCGGCCTGCTGTTTGTAATTGGTCAAATTCTGATGCACCACCAATGCTACCTGTTGTTGTACCATCAGGTAATGGTGTACCAGGAATGCTTTGCGGAAAACGTGATACGGCACGTGGTAAGATCGTATTACGGTCAAAGCCACGTAGTTCCATTTCAGTAATTCTGAAGAACTCTTGGAACGGCAGTGTTTGGTCATAACCATTGGTTGTACCGTAACCATTACCGTAACCAAGTGCCGCACGCGTTGAGAACACCCAGCGGTGGTCATTACTGATTGGCCAGTAGAAACGCGAGTCATAATTTAGCTTAAAGTACTGTAAATCAGAGTTTGGCGTTGTCGCAGTTAAGTTAAGAGATTGGCGCGAACCTGCTGTTGGGAATAAACCACGGTTAACAGTAACACGTGACCAACCTGCGCTTAACTCGTACTTAGTAAAGTCAAAGCCTGCGTCTGGATTTTCAGGGTCTAAGAATGTTTCACGAATAACACGTGTTTGCTCATATTCTGCAATATCAGACAGCTCTTCTTGCACCCAACGAACACCAAAGTTAATACGGTTTACTGCATCGATTGGGAAACCAATGTTTGTACCAATACCATAACTCTTCGATTTATAGTCGATTAGGCTGAATTTACTTGCATCATAGTTACTGTAGAAGATGCTACTACCTTGCGATACACCATCTGGCGTAAAGTAAGGGTCAGTATAAGACACACTAATACGTTCAGAACCACGTGAGGTATTAATGTTGAAACCAATTTGGTTACCGGTACCTAAGAAGTTTGATTCACTCACACCAATGTTAAATTGCAGACCCAAGTAAGAACCATAAGCAAGACCTGCGTTAAAGCTACCTGCAGATTGTTCTTTCACAGTGAAATCTACATCAACTTGGTCATCTACACCTGGTACTGGCACAACATTAAAATCAACGCTTTCCATGTAAGGTAAACGCTGGATTTGCAGTTTAGAGCGCTCAAGGCTTTGGTTTGATAACCACGCACCTTCAAGCTGTGTCATTTCACGACGAACCACTTCATCAGAAGTATTTTGGTTACCGCCCACAATAATACGACGAACATAAACACGTTTGCCCGGATTAACAGAAAGCGTTAATTGAACTTCTTTGTTTTCGTCATCAATCTCAGGGATGGTACGTACTTCAGCATTGGCATAACCAAAACGTGCTAAGTAGCTTTTGATAAACTCTTCTGATGATGTCACCACAGAGCCGTTATAAAGCTCGCCAGTTTTTAGCGGGATAACGCTCTTAATAAGCTCTTCACGGCCTAACAAGTCACCAATAAAGTCAAAGCCTTTCACTTTGTATTTAACACCTTCGGTGATATTTGCTGTTACATAAACAGAATCACGCTCAGGACTAACTGATACTTGTGTCGAATCGATATTAAAACGTAGGTAACCACGGTCTAAGTAGTAACTACGAATTTTCTCTAAATCGCCTTCGATAGTTTGCTTTTGGTAGCGGTCACTCGACATGAACTGCCACCAAGGCAAATCTTGTTGAGACTCGGCTAATTTAAGTAGCTCTTCATCTGAGAAAAGCTCGTTACCAACCAAGTTGATTTGACGAATTGACGCTGCGTCACCTTCATCAAATTTGAATAAAAGTTTTACACGGTTACGCGGTAACTTAGTAATGCTTACATCCACTTTTGCATTGTATTTACCAATACTGTGGAAGAATTCAACTAAGCCTTTTTCAATGTTATCAAGAACCGTTTTATCAAGCGGCTCACCAGTACGGATATCTTGCTGGTCTAGCGACTCATTAAGTTGCTCATCTTTGATGTCTTTATTGCCATCAAATTCGATCATGCTGATCGTTGGGCGCTCAGTCACTCGGAAGATAACACTGTTGCCATCACGTAATGCTTTAATATTGTCAAAGTGACCTGAACGATAGAGAGCCTTTATGGTTCTAGAAATTGTGTACTCATCAATATTATCGCCCACGTTGATCGGAATATGCGTTAACGCTGCACCCAGTGCAACACGCTGTAAGCCTTCAACTTTTAAATCATCTACAATAAAGGAGTTTTGGCCTAGGGCTGCAAAGCTAGCACCTAATAAACTTGAAACTGCCAAATGTTTTTTTATAGCCATTTTGTTATCTTTATCCTTTACAACTGTATTACCGCTCAACACCTTATAAATTTAACTTTTGCGGTGTTTTACAATCGTGTTCAAATTGGAATTTTTCGCTTACTTGTTATAAACGCGATACATCATTGAACAAAGCGAAACATGTTAAAAACAGAAGCAGCAAGGCCCCCACTTTAAAACCAAATTCTTGCGTCTTTTCAGAGACCGGCTTTTTGCGAAAAAGTTCAATTATGTAATACATTAAGTGCCCACCATCTAGCACTGGCAGCGGTAATAAGTTAAATACGCCAAGGTTTACACTAATTAATGCTAAAAAGCTTAAAAATGCAACCAAGCCATAGCTTACGCTAGTTCCCGCGCCAACTGCAATGCCCACCGGGCCACTTAAATTTTTAACCGACACCTGACCGGTAATTAAATTACCAATCATGTCAAAACTAAGGGTAATTAAACGCCATGTTTCTTGTATGCCCAGCACAATACTATCGACAGGGCCATAATGTCTAGTTTCAATATAGTTTTCTGGCCATGGCTCAACCACCGGAGACACACCTAAAAAGCCCTGAGCAACGCCGGCATCATTGGTTCTGCTTTGTGGCGTCACTGACAGCTCTTTTATACTATCTTGCCTTTGTACACTAAATTGTAAGGATTTGTTAGGTGATTGCTGAATTAGTGAAACTAACTGGGTCCAACTGCTGATATTTTCACCATTTACAGCAAGAATTTTGTCGTTAACCTGTAAGCCTGCAGCTTCTGCCGCCGAGCCTTTGCTGATCATCGCCACTTCTAAAAGTGCTTTAGGACGAAATGGCACAATGCCTATAGAGGTTAATGGTGGTACGTCTTGTTGATCTAATTTCCAACCATCTAAGTTAAGAGTACGCACATGCTTTTGATAATTCTGATCGCGAAGCGTTACCACAACACTTTGCTCACCTAAGCGGCTCATTAGCGAGAATGTGGCATCTTGCCAAGTATTGATATCGTCCTCACCAATTTTAATAATTTGCTGGTTTGGCTCAATATTAGCAGCTGCGGCACGGCTGCCTTGAGTCACCTCACCCACCACAGGTTTTAATGACTGAACACCCACCATATACATTACAGCAAGGGCAAAAATGGCAAATAAAAAGTTTGCCATCGGGCCTGCAGCCACAATCGCAATGCGTGCTTTTACTGATTTAGCATTAAATGATAAATGGCGCTGCTCTGGCGGCACTTCGTCAACACGCTCATCAAGCATTTTGACATAACCACCTAGTGGGATTGCTGCAATTACATATTCGGTTTGGTGTTTGTCGTACCACTTGATCAACGGCTTACCAAAGCCAATTGAAAAACGTAGCACTTTCACGCCGGCTTTTCGCGCAACCCAGAAATGACCATATTCATGCACAGTCACTAAAATACCCAGAGCAAGAATAAATGAGCCAAGATTCCAGAAAAAATCAAACATGCTAGTTGATGCCTCTTTTTACAAACTCAGTCGCTTTTACACGTGCAGCTTGGTCGCAAGCTAAAATCTCGTCGAGAGTTTGCACGTTGATGTTTTGTGTTGCATTGAGCGTTTCAGCGTTAATTCGATAAATATCTGTAAAGCCGATTTGACCATTTAGAAATGCTGCAACCGCTATTTCATTCGCCGCATTTACTGTGGTGGTTGCACCTTGCCCCATTTCACACGCATCAATGGCAAGTTTTAAATTAGGGTAACGAGCATAATCTGGTTTAGTGAAAGTAAAATCTGCCATTTGTGAAAAATCGAGCGGTTTGACACCCGCATCGACACGCTCAGGAAAAGCTAAAGCATGAGCAATTGGTGTGCGCATATCTGGATTACCCATTTGCGCAAGCACTGAGCCATCTTGATATTGCACCATAGAGTGAATAATACTTTGTGGGTGGATCACCACTTCAATATCACTGGCACAGCAGTTAAACAGCCACTTGGCTTCTATAAACTCTAGGCCTTTATTCATCATAGTCGCTGAATCAACAGAAATCTTTTGTCCCATTGACCAGTTTGGATGTGCCACTGCCTCAGCAACAGTCACTGATGGTAATGTCGCTAAATCACGCTTTAAGAAAGGACCGCCAGAACCTGTAAGCAAGATTTTGCTTACACCATTATCAGCAAGTAGGCCTGATGCATTCTGTAATGATGCTGGCATACATTGGAAAATCGCATTATGTTCGCTGTCGATAGGCAGTAAAGTGGCGCCATGTTGTTTGACTTTATCAATAAACAACTGACCCGACATAACTAGCGACTCTTTATTCGCTAGCAACACTTTTTTGCCAGCTTCAACTGCACTTAAAGTCGGTAACAGACCTGCTGCACCTACTATCGCCGACATCACTACATCAACATCTGTATGTGCAGCAAGCTCACACATCGCATCAACACCTGCTAGCACCTGTGTGCTGCATGAGCTTTTAGCGAGTAAAGTCGAAAGCGCGCTAGCGGCTTGTTGATCAGCCATAACTGCAAACTTAGGCTGATGTGCGATACACAACTCAGCCATTTGCTCGGCATTTTTACCCGCCGCTAATGCAAAAACCGCAAAGCGCTCCGGGTTTCTAGAAACAACATCTAAGGTGCTTAAACCGATTGAACCAGTTGCGCCCAGTACAACAAGTTGCTCTACTTTGCTCATAAACTCAGTGTCCATGCGTAGCAAAGTACAAAAATTGGCGCAGCTGCAGTTAAGCTATCGATACGGTCTAAAATACCGCCATGACCTGGTAAACATGAACCGCTGTCTTTCAAGCCAACTTCACGTTTAAACATACTTTCGAGTAAATCGCCTACCGCTGAGAACAACGCGATAAATGCAGTCATCACGGCATAGATTGGCCAAACACTCATATCAACATTAGTGAAATGGCAAAATGCTAAAACAAAAACAACCGAAGCCACTACACCACCTAATAAACCTTCAATCGTTTTATTAGGACTTACCTTTGGCATTAGTTTACGTTTACCTAAGTTTTTACCAGTAAAGTAAGCACCAATATCTGCGCTCCAAACGATACCAAGTACAACCAAGATAAGCATTGAGCCAAAGTGAGTAGATTCGCCATACCCTGCGCTACGTAGTGTATTTAGTGCAAGCCAAAGTGGCACTAACGTTAAAAAGCCAGCAATGGCACGCATTACAATGCCTTCATTCCAAGCCTTTGCCATAGCTGGGTAGCGCCAAACTAAGTAAGTTGCCACAATCCACCATGCAAATGATAAGGTAAATAGGTAGTTTGCATCACCCACTAATTGACCATTTTGCCAAAGTGATTCAATGGGCCAATGCCAGTTCAGTAATGCCAAAAATGCAGCCGTTGCGGCTACAAATCCAAAGCGTTTAACTTTATCGCATAGGCCCATAAATGCAGACCATTCCCACGCACCGAGCAAAACAATACCAGCGGCGATATAACTAAATAGTGTTAATGGGGTATAAAAAACCAAAATAAGTGCAAGTGGTGCCAACACGAGCGAGGTTAAAATTCGTTGTTTTAGCAATGTGTGTACCTTCAACTAGTAATTAGGTCTCGGCGAGTAATTGTTTTATTTGTTCGCCTGTACAACCAAATCGTCGCTCTCTGGCAACGTAACATGCGATAGCGTCAGCAAATGCAGCTTCATTGAAGTCTGGCCAAAGCGTATCGGTAAAGTAAAGCTCAGCATAAGCCGCTTGCCATAAAAGGAAGTTACTGATGCGTAAATCTCCACCGGTGCGGATCATTAAATCAAGCTCACCTTGGTCGGCCATACTCATTTGTTCAGCCATTAGCTCTTCAGTAATATCTTCTGCGGCCATTTCACCGGCTGCGACCTTTTTCGCAAGCGTTGTTGCAGCGTTAGTAATATCCCAACGTCCACCATAATTAGCTGCCACGTTTAACTGTAGACCCGTATTATTACGAGTTAATTCATGGGCTGCATCAACTTTATTGCGCAAACCTTCTGAAAAGCGTGATAAATCACCAATTATGTTTAGCTTTACATTATTTTTATGAAGTTTTTTAACTTCTTTGCCCAGTACGAATAAAAATAGCTCCATGAGCGTATTTACTTCGTCTTCTGGACGTCGCCAATTTTCGCTACTAAATGCGAATAGTGTTAACGACTGTATACCTAAGCGAGTACAAAATTGCACTGATTGACGAACCGCATCAACGCCCTTTTTGTGCCCATAAACACGTGGGCGATTTTTCGCTTGTGCCCAACGTCCGTTGCCATCCATGATTATAGCGACATGCTTAGGCAAACTTTGCTGGGAAATTTTATCAGCGTTAAGAACCATAAATATCGAGTATTCCATAAAAAAACGCCGTCTAGTATACCCTAGACGGCGTTTCAAAACTAATAAATTTAGTTACGCCTGTTTACTTACAGAATCAGTGTCTGAAAGATAAACAGCAGCGATTAGATTTCCATTAACTCAGCTTCTTTTGCAGCTAGTTGTGCGTCCATCTCTTTGATGAACTTATCAGTAAGCTTTTGGATCTCGTCTTCTGCTTGACGTGCTTCATCTTCAGAAATGTCTTTTTCTTTCAATAAGCTCTTAATGTCACCATTTGCGTCACGACGGATGTTACGTACAGCAACACGACCGCTTTCAACTTCGCCACGTACGATTTTGATAAGGTCTTTACGACGCTCTTCTGTAAGTGGAGGAAGTGGAACACGAATAACAGTACCTGCAGACATTGGGTTTAAACCTAAATCTGAAGCCATGATCGCTTTTTCTACTGCTTGCGCTAGTGACTTATCGAACACGCTAATTGCAAGTGTACGAGAGTCTTCAATTGTTACGTTAGCAACTTGGTTTAATGGCGTGTCAGCACCGTAGTAAGACACTTGAATACCGTCAAGTAATGCTGGGTGCGCACGGCCTGTGCGAATTTTAGATAATTGACTGCCTAGTGCCGCAACACTTTTTTGCATACGTTCTGACGCATCTTTTTTGATATCGTTAATCACGGTTCAATCCTAATCTATTTGCTAGTTTCATCTGAGGCTTGTGAAGAGATAAGCGTTCCTTCATCTTCGCCCATAATAACACGCTTAAGCGCGCCTGATTTATTCATGTTAAATACGCTTAATGGCATGTTGTGGTCGCGCGCCAGCGTAAATGCAGCTAAATCCATAACCTTAAGCTCTTTATCAATGATTTCATTGTAGCTTAAGTGGCGATATAGTGTAGCGTCTGGGTTTTTCACTGGATCATCAGAGTAAACACCATCCACTTTAGTCGCTTTGATTACAGTATCTGCTTCAATTTCAATACCACGTAAACACGCTGCTGAGTCAGTCGTGAAGAATGGGTTACCTGTACCCGCTGAGAAAATTACAACGCGGCCAGATTTTAATAGGCTGATAGCTTCTGCCCAGTTGTAAGCATCACACACACCGTTCAGTGGGATAGCAGACATTAAACGACAATTTACAAATGCACGGTGCAGTGCATCACGCATTGCTAAGCCATTCATTACAGTCGCAAGCATACCCATGTGGTCGCCAACTACGCGGTTCATACCCGCTTCTGCTAATGAACCACCACGCAAGAAGTTACCGCCACCGATAACTAAACCTACTTCTACGTCGAGCTCTACAAGTTCTTTAATTTCTTGAGCCATACGGTCAAGTACTTTTGGGTCGATGCCGAAGCCTTCGTCTCCCATTAATGCTTCACCGCTAAGTTTAAGAAGAACACGTCTAAAAATAGGTTTACGATTGATAGTCATAATATTTGGGCCAGCCTTAGTAATGAGATAAAAAATAACCGCGCTATGGTTACACATAAAACGCGGTTATTTTAAAGAATTTTCATCAGTGACGCAAAAGCTAATAGCAGATTAATTTCATCTTATTGCCCTACGTCACTAAGTTAGAAAATTACTCGCCTTTTGCAGCAGCGATTTGAGCAGCTACTTCAGCAGCGAAGTCTTCTTCTTTACGCTCGATACCTTCACCAACTTCTAAACGGATGAAGTTAGAAACAGTTGCGCCTTTCTCTTTAAGAATTTCGCCAACTGATTTTTTAGGTTCCATGATGAAAGCTTGACCAGTAAGAGAGATCTCACCAGTGAATTTCTTCATACGACCGATAACCATTTTCTCAGCGATTTCAGCAGGCTTGCCTTCGTTCATCGCGATATCGATTTGAACTGCTTTTTCTTTTTCAACAACGTCAGCTGGTACGTCTTCTGGGTTTACGAACTCAGGCTTAGACGCAGCTACGTGCATAGCAACTTGCTTAAGTGTTTCTTCGTCAGCTTCACCAACTACAACAACACCGATACGGTCGCCGTGGCGGTAAGAAGAAAGCTTGTCACCGTCGATGTACTCAACGCGACGAACGTTGATGTTTTCACCGATTTTAGCAACTAGAGCAACACGAGTTTCTTCGAATTGTGCTTTAAGTGCTTCGATGTCTGCTTTAGATTCTGCAGCAGCGTCAAGAACTTGGTTAGCGAAACCAAGGAAGTTAGCGTCTTTAGCAACGAAGTCAGTTTGACAGTTAACTTCAAGAAGTGCAGCGAAACCGTTACCTTCTTTGATTAAGATTGTACCTTCAGCAGCGATGTTACCTGCTTTTTTAGCAGCCTTTGCAGCACCGCTCTTACGCATGTTTTCGATCGCTAACTCGATGTCACCGTTAGTTTCAGTTAACGCTTTTTTACAATCCATCATGCCAGCGCCAGTACGCTCGCGTAATTCTTTAACTAGGGCAGCAGTTACAGCCATTAGAATATCCTCAATTGAATTCTGTTATAGGGAAGCGGTATAGGCCGCTTAACAAGAATAACAAGTCTTCATCTTAATTAGATGAAGACTTGATGACAGCTAATTACTCAGCTTCTACGAAGTCGTCTTTCTCAGCTTGAGCAACGATGTTGTTCTCACGACCTTCAGTGATCGCAGCTGATACAGCGCCAGTGTAAAGTTGGATAGCACGGATCGCATCGTCGTTACCAGGTACGATGTAATCAACACCGTCTGGGTTAGAGTTAGTATCAACGATAGCAACAACTGGGATACCTAGGTTGTTAGCTTCACGGATAGCGATGTGCTCGTGGTCTGCATCGATAACGAAAAGCGCGTCTGGAAGACCGCCCATGTCTTTGATACCACCAAGGCTCTTTTCAAGCTTTTCCATTTCACGAGTAAGCATTAACGCTTCTTTCTTAGTTAATTTCTCGAAAGTACCGTCTTGGCTTTGCGCTTCAAGGTCTTTAAGACGCTTGATTGATTGACGAACTGTTTTCCAGTTAGTCAACATACCACCTAACCAACGGTGGTTTACGTAGAACTGCTCGCTTTGGATCGCTGCTTCTTTAACTGCTTCGCTTGCTGCGCGCTTAGTACCAACGAAAAGTACTTTACCTTTGTTAGAAGCTGCGTTCGATAAGAACTTAAGTGCTTCGTTGAACATTGGTACAGTTTGCTCTAGGTTGATGATATGAACACGGTTACGAGCGCCGAAGATGAAAGGCTTCATCTTAGGGTTCCAGTAACGTGCCTGGTGACCAAAGTGAACACCAGCTTGAAGCATATCGCGCATTGAAACGTTTGCCATTTGTATAATCCTCTATAATTTAGGGTTAGGCCTCCACATATCCCATAGCACCAACACCGCAGTTAATTTGTAACTTAAGTGCACCCAAGTGTATGTGACGATACGTGTGTGTGTTAAAATAAAATTGTGTTTGCCTTAAATACAAAAAATCAGTTAAGAATTTATTTGTAAAAAGACGGCGCGCTTTATACCATATTAAAATTGAAAACTCAACGTCTAGTGCAAAATTTGTGCACTAAAAACTGACCTGAAAAACAACTTTGGAGCCTCAATGAGTGCTGTGATCAAGACCCCTGAAGAAATCGAAAAAATGCGTGTTGCCGGGCGCTTAGCCGCCGAGGTACTAGAAATGATAGAACCGCATGTGGTGCCAGGTGTAACCACAGATGAACTAAATACAATTTGTCATGATTATATTGTTAATGTTCAAGATGCTATTCCAGCACCGCTTAATTATCACGGTTTCCCAAAATCAATTTGCACCTCAGTGAACCATGTAATTTGTCACGGTATTCCAAATGACAAACCACTTAAAGAAGGCGATAGCGTAAATATCGACGTGACTGTGATCAAAGATGGCTATCACGGTGATACATCTAAGATGTTCCACGTTGGTACGCCTAACATTCAAGGCAAGCGTCTTGCTGATATCACACAAGAAAGCCTATACCTTGCAATTAAAATGGTTAAACCAGGCGTACGCTTAGGTGATATTGGTGCTGCAATCCAAAAATACGCAGAAAGCTTTAGCTATTCTATCGTTCGTGAATATTGTGGTCACGGCATTGGTGCTGAGTTCCACGAAGAACCTCAAGTAATGCACTATGGTAAAGCAGGTACTGGCGAAGTATTAAAAGCAGGTATGTGCTTAACAATCGAGCCTATGGTTAATGCTGGTAAACGCCAATGTAAGCTACTTAAAGACAACTGGACTGTCGTAACAAAGGACCGTTCATTGTCTGCGCAGTGGGAACATACACTGTTAGTGACTGAAAATGGTGTTGAAATTTTAACGCTCCGATCAGATGATACTATTGACAGGATCATCGAACACTAGGAGCCAGCCCCAGTGGCATTACCCAATAAAGTAAAAAAGTTGCTCAGCCAAGCTGAGCAACTTAGCGATTATCGCGATTGTTCTAGTTATTTTTATAAATGGCTACAGAACGAATTCTCAAAACAACCCGTTAGCAACTTAATTAATGCCCGCGCTGAGTTTATCGACCGCTTATTAATTAAACTGTTTCACGATTACGACCTTGCTCACGAAAGTGATCTTGCCCTGATTGCTGTGGGTGGTTATGGTCGTGGCGAACTACACCCCTATTCCGATATCGACTTTATGTTGCTAGTAAGCGAGCAGCCAAGCGAAGCCGTGTGCGAAAAAATTGGTCAGTTCGTTACCATGCTTTGGGATCTTAATTTAGAAATTGGTCACAGCGTTCGCACTATAGAACAAGCATTAGAACAAAAACGCGAAGATGTGACATTTGCCACCAGCTTACTCGAAAGCCGATTAATTTTCGGTAACCATATCGAATTCGAAAAATTAAAAAATCATTTAATAGATACGCCTATTTGGCGCTCAGACGAATTCTTTTTGGCAAAAGTACAAGAACAAAGTTTACGCCATAAAAAATGCCATGGTACGGCTTATAACCTTGAGCCGAATATCAAAGAAAACCCAGGTGGCCTGCGCGACTTACAGACCATTATTTGGGTTGCTAAAAAGCACTTTAGAGCCGAAACATTACAAGAACTTATAAATCACGGCTATCTTACTCACGAAGAATACCAAGAGCTGTCTGAATGTTTAGAAAACCTCTGGAACATTCGTTTTGCGCTGCACATCGCTGCGGGTCGCTCTGAAAACCGCTTATTGTTCGATCATCAACCTCATGCCGCAGAAATTCTCGGCTTTGGTAGTGACGGTAAAGCCTCGGTCGAGCGCATGATGAAACGCTTATTTAGGATCATGAGCCGCGTACGTGAGCTTAACCAAATGCTGCTTTCATACTTTGAGCAAAGCATTTTACCGGGTGCTGGTGAGTTACCTGTGATTGAGCTTGACCGTAACTTTGAGCGTATTGGTCATCAAATTCGTGTTAAGAATCCGTCGGTGTTCTTCCGCCGTGATCAGCTATTTGTGTTGTTCGAGCATATTGCTGATAACCCAGAGATCACCCATATTTACCCAAGTACCATACGTACAATGCGCCAAGTTCGCCGTCGTTTATTGGGTGATTTACAAGATTACGCCGCCTGTCGCGAAGCATTTTTGCGTTTAATCAAACACCCTAACGGTATGGGCCGCGCATTTACGCTGATGCACAAGCACGGCATTATTGCTGCCTACTTACCACAGTGGCGTAATATTTTTGGCCAAATGCAGTTCGATTTATTCCATGCCTACACTGTGGATGAACATACCCATAAACTCATCAACAATATTTATAAGTACTTTGATAAATCAAAAGTCAGCGAATTTCCGTTATGTAGTGAAATTGTCACTCGTATGGATAAGCCTGAGTTACTTTATTTAGCCGGTATTTTCCACGATATTGCTAAAGGCCGTGGTGGCGATCACTCTGAGCTTGGTTCAGTTGATGCAATTGCGTTTGCTAAGCTACACCGCTTCCCAGCCTCAGATGGCAAGCTTATTTCGTGGTTAGTGGCTAATCACTTACTTATGTCGGTTACAGCGCAGCGTAAAGATATTAATGACCCAGATGTAATTAAAGACTTTGCAAGTAAGGTGAAAAATGAGCGCCAGCTTGACTACTTATACTGCTTAACCTTGGCCGATATTCGCGCAACTAACGATAACCTGTGGAACGATTGGAAAAATACCCTACTACGTGAGCTGTATTTACACACCCAGCGCGCGCTTCGTTTAGGGCTTGAAAATCCAATGGACCAACGTGATCAAATACGTGATAAAAAACAGCAAGCCAAACAGCGCTTACTGAACCACGGTTGTAACGAAGATCAAATCGACTTAATTTGGAGTCGCTTTAAAGCCAATTATTTTACTGCTTTTAGCGAGCAACAGATTTCGTGGCACACAGAGCACTTACTAAGCTGTGACGATTTAAGCCAGCCTAGCGTTGCCGTGTCTAACACCGCAATGCATGGTGGTACACAAGTATTTGCTTATAGCCCTTACTCGGGCAGTTTATTCTCACGTTTAGTTAGTGTGATTGGTTCGAAAAAAGCACAGATTCAACATGCGCAGGTACTGACCACAAAAGATGGCTACGTGCTATTTAGCTTTGTTATTTTAGAGGTCAATGGTGACCCGATTGCGAGTAACCGTTCGCAAGGCATTAAACGTGCTTTAGATCTTGCAATTAGCGACCCGAAAAAGAAAATTCGCCTTAAAAAGAATCGCTCTCAGCGCTTCAAAGACTTTAATATCAAACCAAAAATTGTGCTTAGACCGCATGCCCGTAAAGACCGCAGCTTAATTGAAATTCAAGCGGTGGATATTCCGGGTCTATTAACAAAAATTGCGGAAGTATTTCAAGCGCACTTATTACATATTCATGCCGCACGGATCACCACAGTTGGTGAGCGTGCAGAAGATTTCTTCGTGGTATCAAATAACGAATACCAAGCATTAACAGACGAAGAGCAGGCTAAAATTCATCAAGCATTGCGTAAAAAACTCAACGCAGAAACCGAATAAGAGGATCTTATGTCAGATTTAAAAACCATGATCGAAAACGCCTGGGACAACCGCGATAGCATCAGCCCAAGCACGGTATCAAGTGAAGTAAAACAAGCTATTATCGACGCGCTTGAATTACTTGATAGCGGCGCTGCACGTGTTGCTGAAAAAATCAGTGGTGAGTGGGTTGTACATCAATGGTTAAAAAAAGCGGTGCTACTGTCTTTCCGTATTCGTGATAACCAACCAATGAGCGATGGTGTTAATCAGTTTTACGACAAAGTACCACTTAAATTTAGCGACTATACACCAGAGCAATTCCAACAAGGCGGCATGCGTGTTGTGCCTAATGCTGTGGCACGTAAAGGCAGCTTCGTAGGTAAAAACGTGGTGCTTATGCCATCTTATGTCAACATTGGCGCCTACGTTGATGAAGGTACCATGGTTGATACATGGGCAACGGTTGGCTCATGTGCACAAATTGGTAAAAACGTTCACTTATCTGGCGGTGTAGGCATTGGTGGTGTGCTTGAGCCACTACAAGCTAACCCAACTATTATTGAAGACAACTGCTTCATTGGCGCACGTTCTGAAATTGTTGAAGGTGTTGTAGTTGAAGAAGGCGCCGTTATCTCGATGGGTGTTTACATCAGCCAAAGCACACGTATCTATGACCGTGAAACTGGCGAAATCCATTACGGCCGAGTACCAGCTGGTGCGGTTGTTGTTCCTGGTTCTTTACCGTCAAAAGATGGTTCGCACAGCCTATATGCTGCCATCATCGTGAAAAAAGTGGATCAGCAAACTCGCGAAAAAGTAGGTATTAATGCCCTACTTCGCTCGATTGATGAATAATAAAGCGGAGCTTTAAGCCGTCAGCTGTCAGCCGTCAGCTTAAGTTTGAGATAAGAAGCGCGATGCTAACTAGTTTCGCGCTTTTTTATTATCTGTAATGCAATGATTTTTAGCTAGTTTGTTGAGATATACTCACAAATATGTTTTAGTATAAAAAACAAACAAAAATAATAGTAAAAATGTTTAAGTCTTTTCGGAGTTTTACCCACACGGAGTTATTTTATTACACAGGGTTATTCTATCTTGTGGCAATCTTGCTGTTTGTATCACGTAGTTACCTATACGAATTTTTTGTAACTGATATGAATTCACATCGCATAGAAGTTAAAGAACTTGAAGTTGCTTTAACATCGCACGTTAATAAAGATTATGTTTTTGAAGCATTGCAAACAACCTTAGATGGCCTTGCAACCCCAGATCGAGTTGCAGTTACAATCCAATGTTATACGGTTTTCTGTGATGTTAGTTTTACGAACCCATTTATCACCATTAACGACCACAATCACTACAGTGCAGAAGTAAAACGTGTGTTTGAGCAAAATGTGGCTTCCCTTAGCCGAAAAGATACTACTCCCTAGTTTCAGGCGCTATTACTTAATGCTTTTAACTTAAAGCTCCTCAGCTAAATTGTTACATCTTATTTCAAATACACACTTTATCGCTTAATTACGGCTATTCAGCGTTACTTCTGAAACACATTTCATTTACCTCACTGGCACTTTTTTTACATCGCACTACAATGCACACAAACTGATTTTGGAACACACACAATGAATCTGACACGTAGTTCGCTGAAAAACCCTGCGAGTGTTATTGTCATCTTGGTGTTGATTATGTTGTTTGGCATGTTGAGCATTTTTAAGCTGCCAATTCAGCTCACACCAGATATTGAGCAACCGCAGATCACTATTTTCTCTGGCTGGCGCCAAGCTGCACCTGAAGAGATTGAATCGGTGATCATTGAGCCGCTCGAGAACGCAGTAAAAAACACCCCGGGTGCCTTAGAGGTTAATACTTACATTAACCGTGGTAATGGCTCTATCACGTTGACTTTTGCTGTTGGGCAAAACATGCAACAGGCTATGCTTGATGTGTTAACTAGCCTTAACCAAGCGCCGCCCCTGCCGTTAGATGCATTTGATCCTGTTGTATTTGCTGGCGGTAATAATGGGGAAGCCGCAGCAACGTTACTGGTCACCCCGAAAGATTTTAATAGCGACAGCCTTGATTTAGACATGGCGCAGTTCCAAAAACAAATCGATGAATTTGTTGAGCCCCGTTTGGCACGTATTCCTGGTGTTGCCCGCGTTGATTTAGCCAGTGAGCGACCAAAAGAATTACGTATCACCTTTGACCCTCACAAAGCCGCCGCACTTGGCGTCAGCCTTGACCAAATCAGTAACGTATTAGCCAGCTCACGCGATACCTCTGGTGGCCTTGCCAATGTTGGCCGTCGTCAATATACCGTACGCTTTACTGGGCAATATGATTTATCGAGCATGGCACAAATGCGCGTTGGTTATTCAGGCGATAGACCCATTTACCTTGGCGATATCGCAAGTGTAGAGCGCACTTTTTCTGACCGTTTAGGGATGAGTGGTCGAAATGGTAAACCCGCGTATTACATTCGTATTTCGCGCGCTAACGAAGCCAATACCGTTGCCCTACTCGACGAAATTAACCTTGCCATTAAAGAGCTAAACGAAGGGCCGCTGGCTGAGAATGGCTTATCGATTGAATTAAGTTTTGATGCCTCTGTGCATATTCGTAATGCTTTGTCGTTGGTAAAAAGTAACTTAGGCCTAGGTGTTCTGCTGTCGTGTTTAATCTTGTGGCTGTTCTTTAGAGGCTTAAAGGCCACGTTTGTGATTGCAGCGACAATTCCTGTCTCTTTGTTAGTCGCGTTTTTAACGTTGAATATTTTTGATCGCAGTTTAAATGTTATTTCACTGGCAGGCCTTGCCTTTGCTGTTGGCTTAGTACTTGATGCCGCCATCATAGTGCAAGAAAACATCGCAAGGCTCAGAAGCGAAGGCTTTGATACTAAAAAAGCCGCGCTAAAAGGCGCAGCTCAAGTAACAGGCGCTTTATTTGCCTCAACCACCACCAGCGTTGCTATCTTCTTGCCAATTTTATTTATGGCAGGTATTGAGGGGCAGTTATTCTCGGACTTGGCGCTTACCTTATCCATTGCAGTTATTGCCTCTATGATTTGCGCAATTACACTTATTCCGTTAGCTAACCACTTTTGGCCAGACAAAGAGCTAAAAGCGGATCCTTATAGTAAATATTGGCATAAGCTAACTAACTTCATCATGGCGCTTACCAATACCCGCGTTAAACAAATAGTATGGATAGTGTCGTTATTGGGTGGCTCACTCGTCGCGACCATGACCATGCTCCCGAAAACTGATTTTATGCCGCGCGCACCAACCGATGGCTTTTTCTTTAACTTAAATACCCCGCCTGGCGGCAATGTGCAGTTTATGGAAGAAGAGCTGCTGATGCGTATTAAAAAGCGTTTAATGCCTTATTACACAGGTGAAAAAGAGCCGGGAATTAAAGATTTTAACTTTTATGCTTTTGGTTCGAACGCTGGCGGTTTTATTTATTCTGCCGATCCGCAACGTGTTGAAGAACTAATGAAGGTAGCCCGAGAAGAGATCTTCATTGATTTGCCCGACACCCAAGTATTTTTCTTTAGAGGGTCGATGATCCAAGTTGCTAATGGCGGTGATGGTCGCAATATCAATATCGATTTAACGGGTCCGAATATGGACGAGCTAATAGCCGGTGCTAATGTGGCGCTGCAAGCTGTTACTGAAGCAATGCCGAATGCCACCGCAAGGCCACAACCACGACTCGATATGGCAGAGCCAGAACTTAGGCTCACACCCAATGACCGCCGTATAACCCAAGCAGGGCTAACTCGTCGTGATGTATCTCAAGCAGTGCAAGCCTATACAGGTGGGTTATTTGTTAATGAATACTTTGATGGCAACGAACGCATGAACGTGATTTTGCGCGGTATACCGTGGCAAACTCCAGAGGAGCTTAAAGCACTGCCTATTGTGACCCCGCAATCAGGTATTCAAACCTTAGGTGAGCTTGCCAATATTGAGCGCACCGTAGGCCCAACACAGCTTAGACGTGTTAATGGCCGCCGTACCGTGAGTATTGTTGTCACGCCACCAGCAGACATGAGCTTGCAACAAGCGCAAACTATTCTCTCTGAGCAAGTTATGCCAAAAGTTCGTGCAAGCTTGCCTGACAGCTCTGGCGCGATTTTGGCGGGTAACGCACAAAAGATGAATTCGGCCATGCAAGAAATGACAATCAACTTTATCTTGGCTCTGTTTATTTTATTCTTGCTAATGACCGCATTGTTTAAGTCAGCCAAAGACAGCGCGTTAGTTTTACTGGTTATGCCACTGGCAATTGCAGGCGGTGTACTGGCTTTATTTGTACTTAACTTATTTACCTTTCAATCGCTCGACTTACTGACCATGATTGGCTTTATTATCTTGCTGGGTCTGGTGGTAAATAATGCCATTTTATTGGTTGATCAAACCCGTGTCGCGATGGCCGCAGGGCTCAGCCGAGAAGACGCTGTTCGCCAAGCAGTGCTACTGCGCGCAAGACCCGTTTACTTAAGTACCTTAACCAGCTTATTTGGCATGCTGCCACTGATGCTAATGCCGGGGGTCGGATCAGAAATTTACCGTGGCCTTGCCACTGTGATTGTCGGCGGCATGGCTATTAGCGCCCTATTCACCCTGATATTAATGCCAAGTTTATTGCAACTTGGCAGACAACTGCCGCCTGTTAATAACAAACAGCAACCAGAAAAAATGCCTTTAAGCTTGGTATCGAATCAATGAGTATTAAAACAATGAACACACCTTTTCGTAAATTAACCGCTCGCTTTTGTGCGCTATTCAGTCTTATCGCATTTAACGCCTTTGCAGTCGTGCCGGTTACGGTAGAAACCGTCACACAAGCTCCACTGACAAGCGAAATTGAAGTAAGCGGCACTTTGTATGGCAAAGACGATGTAACCCTAACAGCAGGCGTTAGCGGGCGTTTATTATATGTTGTTGAGCCAGGTACTCTGGTGAAAAGTGGCGACACCCTAGTTCGTATGGACACCTTACCGCTTGAACTTGAAAAAGCACGCCAGCAAGAAATGCTCAACCGCGCCAAAATAAACCTACGCTTATATCAACAAGAGCTCGCTCGTTTACAAAAACTCGCCAAAGCCAGTAGTGCTGCAGCAAGCCAAGTCGATGATATGCAAAATAAGCATGACCTTGCGTTATCTGATATCGCACTGGCTAAGGTTGAATTAAAAGTGATAGACGATCAACTTTCGCGTGCAACCGTGCGCGCCCCATTTGATGGCGTGATCAGCGAGCGTTTTAAACGCGCTGGTCGCGAAATAAATCGCGCAGATGAACTGGTCACTCTGCTCGATATTAATAACTTAGAAGTGCGTTTGTATGTACCTGTTAAATACTTAAAGTTTTTACACAAAGGCATAGAGTTACCAATTCAAGCCGGCGACTTATCAGCCCCTGATATGACAACAGCCACCATAACAGCGGTGATCCCATCAACCGATCCGCGTTCACAAACCGTAGAAGTACGTGCCCTACTAGCAAATGATGCCGAGCAAACATGGGCAATTGGCCAACTGGTTGATGTAGCCGTGCCACTAAAAAGCAAAGGAGATGTACTACTGGTGAATCGCGATGCGCTGATTTTACGCAAAAAAGGCACCCATATCGTCAAAATCGACAACGACAACAAAGCCCTGCAAATTCCCGTAAAAGTAGGTAATGGCAAAGATAAACTTGTTGAAGTCACTCCGACTTCTAACATCGCTTTAAATGCGGGCGATAAAGTGGCAGTACGCGGCGCCGAGCAACTACAAACCGGGCAAGAAGTCGAAGTTCAGGTAAAGCAATAACTGTTAGGCTTGAGATGACTGCCAGCTATCAAATATTTTAAGAGCTGGCAGTTCTAATAAAGGGTAGTAATGATTATTAAGAGTTGCGCTTGCTTTTGACTTTCTAGGAAGCAAAAAGCAAGACAAGACCCCTTTATTTTTTTGGTAAATGTTATGACCGGGTAAGAGATAACGTATAGTGGAAATTTGGCCTGACTAAAAAATCGTTCGATAAAAGCGTGGGAAAAACCGTCATAACCCTGCCAAATTTTATGATAAATAATTTGGTAAACGTTATGACGATAATTTTGTAAACAACACTTTAGATTTAATGGAATTGAATTATAAGAGGCGACCTATTTAGTTGACCCTTTATCACTTTTCTTTTTCTCAAACCTAATAAAGGTAAAATTAAACAATAAGATTAATCCAATAAATATAACTAATTTAACAAGAATATGATTTTCATCAAACAAGTATAGAACTATCAACGTTGATATAAATACACTTATATAAATATATTTACTAGAATATATTTTATAAATTTTTTTAAAGTATTCTCGGATCATAAACTTAATTCCTCTAAAGCACCATTTTTAATTTAACAACTTTCTCTTTTTATCCTCGTCCCAGTACAACTGACCTTATCCTTAAATGGCACTCGGTCTGTAGTTTCGTCGGGCGATTCATTTCTCTCCTGATTGTTTATATCGCCGTGAATAGAGTGATAAATAGTTTCACCACCTGAGTTGATAACTTTATATGAGTTCCCCACCTCTTTGTAGCCAGAATCGTTATCAAAAGTTGACGTAATTTCGAGTTCTGTTATTACTTCAATTGTATCACCCTCAGAAAGAGCAAACTCAACTTCAGTAAGATAGGAGTCGACAGCCAGTCCAGTAGGCGCTAAGTATGGATGAATGCGAGCTGCAATGACTCCGGCTGCGGTAGCCGTAAGATTGTTAACATGCCCAGCATTTGTATTTATTCTCTCGGCCTCCTTTCGCGTTAGCGGACCTACTTTATAGGAAAACGAAATACGCTGCCCAGTTTGACCGTTAGGATCAACCATATTAGCCGGATCATTACCTACATACGCATACATATTCATTCCATCTTTATATCCAATGGGATCAGTCTGCATAAAACGCCCTAATTCAGGTTGATAAACCCGTGCTTTGTAGTGATAAAGCTTAGTACCTGGGATTAAGATTTGCCCAGTATAACGGAAACGCGATGAGCTGGTATTAATTGGCTCTCCAAATGGGCCATATTTATGCGTAGCGACAATTGAACCAGAGCCATTCGTTTCACTAATAAGTTGCCACATAAGACTTACCAAGGGCAAAAAGCAAAACATGGTCCTTCATTTTCTCCTTTTGGTTAGAACTGACCCTATTGGTTACTTGGAGGCAGGGACATAACTTTAATCTTTGTTCCTTGGTTTATCTGCATCTGGGTTAAAGTACAGATATAAAACAAATATAAAATACATAGAAAGTACAACCCCGCAACAGGTGATCAGAAGTCGATAAAATATTTCTAAGGGTTCTCCCACAACTTCGGATGTGAGCATCCGGTACAGCACAAGTAATAAAATTATACTTGAAGAGATTAAGCTATATTTTATTGCTCTTATAAAAATATTTTTACTTTTCATATACTACTTTTTATTTGGTTTCATTGCTTCATCAACAGTTTTTCTTACGATATCCTTTGTTATTTGTGTCGCAATATCGGTAGCTTGGTTGTCTAATACTCCAAACGAACCTTCTGCTGCTTCAGCGACTTTGCCAATAGCATTACCAACTGCTTTCTAGGTCCAGTTACATACATCAGCCCAATTACCAAAGTATCTCTAATAGATGGTGTATTACTATTTGATGATTCATTGACTGCATCCCCTATTGCTCCAGCGGCACCGCTACCTGCTGGCAGAACGGCACAAATCAGATCCTATTTGCTTTGAGAAGTATTTCAAAGAAATCCTATTAATTCCTTGGTTTATCTGCATCTGGGTTAAAGTACAGGTAAACAATTAGTAAGATGTAAACGCAAGCATAAACAAAAGGCCAAGCAAAAATATACCTTATGGCTATTTCAAAATTTGTACCGACTCTTTCCCCTATAGCGAGTCTAATAGTTACAAATATCATAATAAGTACCGTGGCCCATAATGCATGTTTAACTGGGCGTCTAAAAAAATTTTTTTCTTTAAGCATTAATCAATTTCCTATACGACAAGTTAGAGTTGCTTCTTTTTATTTAACTTAGAGTCAACTATCTTCGACGCAGGATTACCGACTAAATCCGACGTTACATCAACAGGCCACTTTATTCCAACCCCTTCGATTACAAATTTTATGTCATCAATCGAACTTAATGCAGAGCTTAGTATATCCATAGCTCATCTATGCATTCATAGTCTTGTGCAATTTGAAAAACTTTGCCTACACTAGGAACTTGAGAAAATCCCTCAACTCTAATCTAAAACATATCTATTCCACTGATAGGAGCAGGTCTTGTTTTTTTACTTATTAAAGTAAAAAAGATAGGGCAGCCCACTTCATATACGCTTAGTTAAACAAACTAAATAAATTTAGCTGATGTAAGATCAAATTGTGACAATGTACTTTTTCCTTTTTTATATTCAAGAATATTGCCCTTTGATATAGAAAGCTTGCCTAGATAACTATTAAACAAGAGTTCTCTTGGTAGAGTCTTAACAATAATTAGTTGATCTGCTAATTTGCAATCCAAATAAACAAATTGAGTTAATTTAAATTCATGCATTGAGAGTGTAGCAATGACTTTAGATTCTATTGATTTCTTGGCCGATACTTTTTCAGATTGAACCCATTCATTCTCATAATTGTTAGCTTCGAACCGTTGCAGTATATCCAAGCTTTGTTCAAGAGGAATTGGCATTGCAGATATAGCAGCCGACAAAGCTTTTTCTAATATCCTTATGTAATGCTGTTGAAACTGAGAATCCTTTAAATGGCTTATTTTCTCTAACGGGTAATGAACTACAACTTCGAGGAAAGGCACAACTTTCATTGGCTGCACCCTTATCTCTGTACTGCCATCTGTCACATAAACATTTATTCGTGAGTATTTAGAGGTAAACTTGAGTTTACCGATTTCCCTTTCCCAAAAATTACACAAGCAACGAGACTTAAAAAGAAACACCTTTTTATCTTCTTCCGAATAATTACCGTCAAGGTAAAGTTCTATTTGACTTAACTTTGGCATAAATCTATTGCCTCTTAGTTTTAGACTTTTTTAGAAGCCGAAAGGTAGCTCCACCCTCCATTTGCTCTAACCAGTAGAGTAATTTTATTTTTCGAGGGTGGCGATTATATTAATGATTGCTAACTCACCACTTATGAATTCAGAAAGACACCAAACAGATGTATTACCCTCTATTGCAATTGGCTGCAAATCGTCCTGTAAGCTACTCTTAAACAAAGAAAGACTTCTTTCAGATGTTTTTATTTTTTTAATACTTAATTGATTTAACCAACCCTTCGTTGCTTCTTGAATATTGTCACCCCTAGACTGAGATATGAAAGTACCGCCATTCCAATCCATTAAAAACGTATACAACTTTGTACCTGACATTTATCTATAACCTTTAATTTTTTCAATCTATTGGGTTAGATTTTGCTTATGACTTTTTACTCAATAGGCACAAGACCTAAGCCTTCAAAATTAAACAATTCATTATTTTTACCAGCTACAGGATACAAGAAAGTTAAACCTTACAATTTGTATCACCAAACTTAATTAAGTTGTTTAGTTGATGTTTTGATGGTTGGTATGGTGAGCACAAAACTTTAATGAATTGTGATTTATCTTCCTCATCCATATCAATCCAACTTCTAGTTTCTCGTATCCAGTTCTTTATACACTCATAGCCATGCCAATCTTCATTTAGTTTAATTAATGACGACCAACCAATCGCTTCATCGTGCTCGTCGTTTTCCAACAGAGTATGAACAATATCCGCAAGAATCCTTGATGATAAATCTGCAATAATCCCACTATATGGAATGGCGGAATCAAAGTGCGACTCTTTGAACTTTGCCTCAACAATGGCTCTGTGAAGGGCCATCAACTCTGATGCTTTTGTAATATTCATATTTCCCAACCTAAAGTTTTAAGAGGGTCAAGTCTTGTTTTTTGCCTTATGAAAGAAAAAACAAGATCAGGGGCCTTCGACTTCCTTACTATCCAGAGTACCTAACTTAATTCCGATGACAGTACCAACAATCGCAAAGGCTATACTCAAAGGCACTTCTACAAACCATAAAGGTGGGATAAATAACGTTTGTAATAGTATCGATACAATTACTGTTCCCACTATAAAGCTCAGTAAATATACACTTAGGGCATAATTCCAAGCTTTTACAACATTGCGCTTAGCCATAACGGTATAAATTGCTGCGCTCAATAAATAAGAGGGTAATAACTGGTATGTAAAATATTTGCCGAATGAGAGTGAAGCTAAATTATCACTACCAATTATTAGAGTGATAAAAGTACTTAATACGGTATTCAAAGCCAGCATGGCTAAAGTGTATTTTACTATCCTTAAACTTTTCAATTTGTCTCCATGTGTCATGTCACAATCATGATTTAAAAATGGCTGATAATGGCTTCTGCAGAGCAAGTATTCAGAAAACCACTTATAATCGCAGCCTCCTTTCACAAGGCCAACAGCTCTCACAGCAAACAGCCAAACCCTTTTAATGAAATTTCTTGAGTATTCGCGCCACTTTGGTTTTTATGTTGAATGATCAAACGTGAATCTTGGCTAGTAAAGGTAAAGGTTCCGAGCCAAGGAAGCTGAGCAATTGGTTGCATGTGGTAAAAACCATTGGCATCAAAGCATATAAATGAGAACTCATGATGTACCGGTGCAAATACGCCATAATCAGCGGTAAATACAGCAATGTTGTCTTGCAGCATAAAATGTTTCGCTTGCGTGCCCGCTACTAAATACCAAAAGCATATTGCTGTCATTATCACCACTTGTAAGCCGCCGAGTAAAAATACTGAAAATTTAACAATACGAGTCGATTTACTAGCTTCCATATAAAGGCGCTTTGCTTTGAGTAATAACCAAAGCCCAATGGCAACCATAGTTAGCTTTACAATCATCAGTGCTACGCCTATTTGATACATCAGCTTAGGGCTATGCCATTGAATGCCAAATGTTTGCGGGATAAACAAGCTATCAATTAAGGGCAGCAAAATGAGTAGGAATGGCAGAATAAGCGCTTTGTTTTTCATTATTTACTTTTCTAGTGTTCTCGCATAGATAAGAGCCTAATGTTAATTCTTGGGCTCTAAAAAAGCAAAAAGGCGCAACCTGAGGTTACGCCTTTTATCGTTCTGGGCAGAACTTAAAATTTACAGTGCAGCGAATACATCGTCTGTTTTAGCAGCACAGATAAAATCATTTTTGTGTAACCCTTTGATAGAGTGGCTCCACCAAGTAACGGTTACTTTGCCCCACTCGGTTAACAGGCCTGGGTGGTGACCTTCTTCTTCAGCCATATCGCCCACTTTATTAGTGAACTCAAGTGCTTGCTTGAAGTTTTTAAACTTGTAAACACGCTCTAATTGCATAATGCCGTCGCGCACTTCAGGAACCCAGTCTGGGATCATTTTGATCAATTCTGCTAATTCAGCATCAGATACTTTAGGCGCATCCGCACGACACGCTTCACACTTTTGTGTGCTTAATGAAGACATTATAAATCCTTAACTTGCTAATTTTTCTTTAGGAGGAAACTTTGGCTCATGTAGCCCTAATTCTTTTGCTTTACTCACCAGCGACATGATATCCATTTGTGAAATATCAAATAAGTCATTGATTGAGTTAATGGTGTAGTACACAGGCTGCATAATATCAATACGATAAGGTGTACGTAATACATCAAGCACGTTCATCGCATTGATTTCTGGCTTATCTGAGTACACGTATTGTGTTTCGCCTGGGCTTGATAAAATACCACCACCATAAATTCGCAGACCTTGTTCGGTTTGCATTAAACCAAACTCAACAGTAAACCAGTAAAGGCGTGCTAAATAAACACGATCTTTCTTTTCAGCGGCATAACCTAACTGACCATATTTGTGTGTAAACTCAGCAAATGCTGGGTTGGTAAGCATCGCACAATGACCAAAAATCTCGTGGAAGATATCTGGCTCTTGTAAGTAGTCAAACTCTTCTCGGCTGCGAATAAAAGTCGCTACTGGGAACTGCTTGTTTGCTAGTAATCGAAAGAACTCATCAAAATCGATCAGTGCCGGAACAGGCGCAACTTGCCAGCCCGTTGTTTCGAGTAGCACTTCGTTGAGTTCACTAAGTTGTGGAATACGATCTGTTGGTAAATTAATTTTCTTAAGGCCTGCTAAATATTCATCACAGGCTTTACCTTCTATGCAAGCGAGTTGGCGAGCAACTAGCTCAGACCATATTTTATTTTCTTCTTCGCTCCAATGGATAACCCCATTTTCATCAGGTTGCTTGGAGGTGTAATTACTTGCTTTAGCCATAATAACCTTCTTCGTTAAATCTTGATCAGCATTGATCAGAATCTCATTAACTTGTTAAGCCGATACTATGTAAAAGTAAGCGAAATTTTAATAGTTAAGGCTGTTTCTAAGGTTTGCAGAAACAGCCCTAACGTAAACATAAAATTACACTAAAAGATCAAAAAGTTTACAGACCACGTTTTTAAAGGGTTAAAACCAGCCTTTGTCGTAAACTTAAAATTACAACCTAACCAACGAATGTAAATGCAGCTTTAAGATCGTTAATAATATCGTTAACATCCTCAAGACCAACTGATAATCGAATTAAGCCATCACTGATCCCTGCAGCTGCTCTTTCTTCGGGTGTATAAGGCGAATGTGTCATCGATGCAGGATGTTGAATGAGGGTTTCTGCATCCCCTAAACTGACAGCAAGCGTGCAAAGCTGGGTGTTATTTATAAATGTTTCGCCATCTTTAAGGCTGCCTTTTATTTCAAAGGCAATAACACCACCAGCGGCTTTCATCTGTGAGCCAATAAATTGATGACCCGGATGTGATTTAAGCCCAGGGTAATAAACTTGGCTTACTAACGGGTGTTGCTCTAAATATTCAGCAACTACTTGTGCACTTGCACAGTGGCGCTCCATGCGTACAGCAAGGGTTTTTAAACCGCGATTAATTAACCATGCATCATGAGGACTAATCGTTGCACCAATATCTTTTAGCACCGTCATTTTGACTAGGTTGATATGCTCCTCTGTGCCGCATACAAGCCCAGCCACCACATCACCATGGCCATTTAGGTATTTAGTTGCGCTGTGTACCACAATATCAATACCAAACGAGGTAGGTTGCTGGAGCAGAGGCGTTAAGAAGGTATTGTCGATAACGCTTATCAGTTGATGCTGTTTGGCAACATCGGCAATCAAACTTAGATCAAGCACCGCCATGGTCGGATTAATTGGCGTTTCTGCAAAAATCATTTTTGAATTGGCTTTAACCGCGCCGCGAAGTTCAGCCTCGTTGGTCATATCAACAAAAGTAACTTCGATACCAAAGCGCGGCAACATGTGAGCAAAAAATGCAAAAGTACAACCGTATAACGCGCTTGATGCCACTAGGTGGTCACCTTGTTGTAAAAAGCTAAGCACAGACGCAGACACAGCCCCCATACCGGTCGCTGTGGCAGCCGCTGCTTCACAGTTTTCTAACTGAGCCACTTTTTGTTCTAGCTCTTGGGTTGTCGGATTACCCAAACGGGTATAAATAAAGCCCTGCTCTTCACCGGCAAATCGGGCTGCACCTTGGGCTGCATTAGCAAAAGAGAAGGTAGAGGTTTGGTAAAGTGGCGCACTCAGTGCGCCATGTGGATCATTTGGTTTTTCTGGACCGTGAATACATTGTGTATGTAAGTGATGCTTAGTCATTGTGTGTTCTCGTTTTTATTATCAGTACTTCATACTCATAAATAAAACGTAGATACCCACAATGCACAAGCATGCCGGATGCTCAGATGGCTAAATATCACTCAGCCGTTTTTATTAACTGTACACAAAAGTTGTCATTTTGTATTTTCGGTCTCTTTGTCGCTCGTACGTGAGGCAATTTTACGGGCAATACTATTGGCGGTTTCTTTTAGCAAGCTGCGCTTATGCTCTAAGCGAGGTAACGGGCGACTAAGCTCCATCGCTTTATACCCTATACGCGCGGTAAAAATACCAGCACTTAGCCCTTGCGCTGCTCGGCCCGACAATTTCCCGAGTAATTCAGCGCTTAGTGCCGTTGCTGCTAAATCTGAAACTAACTCTGCACTACCAACAAACAATACTTGTTTCACTAATAAGCGGTACAATTTAATACGGCTTGCATAACCAAAACCAATACCGTAAATACGGCCAATTTGCTCAATGAGCTTAGTGCCACGCCATAGCACCGCCATCATATCGACTAAAGCCAACGGGCTTAGCGCAACCAATAAGCCAGACTCAGTGGCAAAACGGTTAATCAGTTTTTTCGCTTGCTGATCTTGGCTTACCAATAAGCTATCGGCGTATAAGGTCATGATTTCTTTATCGGTATGGTGACTTGCTATTTGTTGCTTAAACTCTTCAAACCCAGTAAGCGTTTGATGTTTATTAAGCTTTTCTAGCCATGGTAATGCTTCACCTACTTGCTCGCTATTAAGTAAGCGGTCGGCCTCTGTGCGATGCAATTGATTACGCTTCAAACTTCTTAGCATACGGTACTCGCGCCAAATAACACGGGCAATCAGTAGCACACCACTGAGAACAGCCGTTAAATACAGCGAACCTAAAATAATTGATTGCTGAAACGTCACAAACAATGACATCGCAAACTCAAGTAACACTAACGCTAAAAAGCTAACAACAAACACCCCTTTTAGGGTTTGCCATTTCGACTTTTTATACACAGGCTCAAGCTCTATGCTATCTTGCTGATCTTCTTCAGTGTCGATAAATTCGGCGTTTTCTATCACTTTAGCAACTGTTAACTCCTCTGCAGGAGCTTCGTTGCTTGCAGAGCTTGAAATACGGCGACCTGCCTGAAAGTTCATCTCCTTTGGTTGCTCACTCATGTTAGTTTATCTCCTATCAGGTACTGCATGACATGATCTAAACGAATATGCTTTAACCGTTTATCAGGGCATGGCAGTGGCGAAAACGATAAGAACTCAAAGCCCTGTTTTGGCCACTCTTGTTTGTTGAGAAGGCGTGACGGTGGCTGCGGCGGTAAATACGTTAACCATTCTTGCTCGCCTAAAGGCTTGCCATAAATACAAGCTAACTGTTGGCCTTTCTCAGCCACTTGGCGCGGCTCTGTAGCGCAGATAGATGACATTGCCATGGTTTCGATTTGCACGCCTTCGAACTTTAAATGATTCGTTTGGTCATGCACGATTGAATCAAGCAATAACGCTAAATCTTTATGATATTGCGCACTAATATGATCTGACTTGTTGGCCGCAAACAGTAGCTTGTCGATGTTTGGTTTAAACAAACGCTTAAAGAAGCTTGCTTCACCATAATTAAAGTGCGCCAGCAATTGGTTAATAACACGACTTTGCTCATGCAAGGTTTCGCTTCCTTCATTCAAGGCACTGAGCACATCCACTAGCACAATTTGTCGGTCAAAATGACGAAAATGCTGCTCGTAAAAAGGTTTTACAACCTCTTTTACATAGGCTTTATAGCGCTTTTTAAGATGCGCTAAATTGGACCCTTCGATTATGTCGTCTGGCACATTCGCAACCGGAAAAAACTGTAGTAGCGGCGCTCCTTTAAGCTCACCTGGCATCAGCATGCGACCAGGTTGCAGCATGGCAAGTTTGGTGTCTTTTTTAAGGCCCACTAATAACTGCTGATAAAGCGCAGCGACATCAGCAAGTTTGCTTTCATCAACACTGGCTGATAGATCAAGTTCAGCAAGGGCTGTTAAAAATGGCTTCGCTTTTTCGTTGCGTGCGGTTTGCTGCAAGAGTGAGTATTGTGATTCACACCAATCAGCAAATGATTGCTCTAGCATTGGCAAATCAAGTAGCCATTCACCTGGGTAATCAATAATGTCTAAATAGAGTGTTGATTGCGGTGCAAAATGACCGCGTAACCCCGAATTACTTTGGTATTTAATTGCTAAACGTAGCGTATTTATACGCTCGGTAGAGGCAGGCCATGCAGGCTCACCTTCAATAGGTAATAACGCTGATAATGCATTTGTGTATTCAAATGTCGGTATTGTCAGTGCTTGCTGCGGCACTATTTTTGTGGCGATATGACGCTTTTCGCGCATCACATCAAAAAAAGGTAAGTTTTTATCGTCAGCTTGGCTGGTTAAATGTTTAACCAAGGCGGTAATAAAAGCGGTTTTACCGCTGCCACTTAACCCTGTAACGGCTAATTTCACGTGTTGATCTAAACTACGGTGAAGGGCTTTTTCCGCTTTATTTTTTAACGAATTAAAGGTGTTCTTTGCAAATGATTGGCTCATAAAGTGTCTAGCACCTTATTTGCGCTGGGTATCACGATGCAAACAAGGTGCGTATATATCCTTTAAAGTTTGTTGATTTCACGGCTAACCGTAAATTCTGTTGATGTGACATAGCGTTCCATCTCTTGTAAACGACCATCAACTCGTGCAAGACGATCTTTTAAGTCTTGCAATGCACGGCGAGGTGGTTCCCCTTTTTGCCATACTTTAAATTTTACTTCAAGCGGGTCTTGGTGAATGCTGTCTGTGCTTTTCTCTGTTTTTTCTGCTGGTTTTTTATCTAAAATAAACCAAGCAGCAATGTAAGCAACAACAATAAATGGACCACCTGATAATAGCACTGCTGTCACGACTAAAATACGTACCAGCCAAAGCTCCATGTTAAAGTAATCGCTGATACCTGCGCACACACCTGCTATTTTGCCACGCTCTGCGTCTCTAAATAATTCGCGTTTGGTACTCATACTTTACGTCTCCACTGCGGAGCCTCTTGGTCAAGTAAGGCTTCTAATGTTTCAACACGCTCTGCCATTTTATCTGCTTTTTGTGCAAGCTCTAATAATTGGCGGTGCTCGTGTTCACTTAAACCTTGGCTCACTTGTTTTTTACTACGGTAATGTAAAATTAGCCAAAGTGGGGCAACAACCACCATAAAAACAATAATCGGTGCCATCAAAACTTCTGCGTCGAACATGGTACTCTCCTGTCAATCCGGTATGTGTTTAAGCATTGGGGGACATGCCCCCATTTATTATTTTTTATCTGCTAGTTTTTTCTTAAGCTCAGCTAGCTCATCATCAATCTTTTCGTCTTGCTGAAGACCAGCAATTTCGTCAGCTAATGATTTTTTACCAAGATCATAAGATTCTATTTGTGATTCTAGACCATCGATCTTAGTTTCGTAACGTTCGAAGCGGTTTAAAGCGTCTTCAACTTTAGAGCTGTCGAGTGCTTTTTTAACTTCAAGACGTGACTCAGCAGAGCGTTGACGTAAGATGATTGCTTTTTGACGCGCTTTTGCATCAGCTAGCTTCTCTTGTAACGTGCTGACTTCTTGCTGTAGTTTCTCGATGTGAGACTCTACATGCTCAAGCTCAGTTTCAACCGCTGCGACTGCATCTGCTGACTTTTGCTTTTCAATCAGTGCTGCACGTGCTAAATCATCACGGTCTTTATTTAGTGCTAATTCAGCTTTTTCTTGCCAGTCTGCAACTTGAACTTTTAAAGTTTCAACGCGACGTACTAGCTCTTTTTTCTCAGCAAGTGTTTTTGCTGATGTAGAGCGAACTTCTACTAATGTATCTTCCATCTCTTGGATGATCAGGCGAACCATTTTTTCTGGGTCTTCTGCTTTATCTAAGATGGCATTGATATTAGAATTAACGATGTCTGCAAAACGTGAAAAAATTCCCATAACATTTACCTCTTTGGTGTTTTAACTTAATCAGTTGGTATATCTAGTATCAATATGCTTGCCAACTTTTATAAACCTAGAATAACTCAATATATTCAAACAGTTAAACTAAATTTATAAATTTCTTTAGTTCTCATAGATAATGAAATACACTAGATCTTAGTAAAAATGACTAAGAGTTAGGGAATATGAGCCAATTTCGCCAGCAGGATAATTTACTCGGCCAATCTGACAGTTTTTTAAGTGTACTTGATCAAGTTTCGCAACTAGCCAGTTTAGAAAAGCCAGTTCTTATTATTGGTGAGCGCGGTACGGGTAAAGAACTTATTGCTGCGCGTTTGCACTTTTTATCTAAGCGTTGGGATCAAAACTATATAAAGCTCAACTGTGCAGCGCTTAACGAAAACCTGCTCGAAAGCGAATTATTTGGTCATGAAAGTGGTGCATTCACCGGTGCTAGCAAACGCCACGAAGGCCGCTTTGAACGTGCTAATGGCGGTACGCTATTCCTTGATGAATTAGCCAATACCTCGGCGATGGTACAAGAAAAACTACTACGCGTTATTGAATACGGCGAATTTGAACGCGTTGGTGGTAAGCAAACCGTTAAAGTCGATACCCGTTTAGTCTGTGCGACCAATGAAGACTTACCAACCCTAGCTGAGCAAGGCGAATTTAGAAGCGACTTACTCGACCGCCTCGCCTTTGATGTTATTACCCTGCCCCCGCTGCGTGAACGCCAAGAAGATATCATGTTATTGGCAGAACAATTTGCAATTAACATGGCTCGCGATCTTGAGTGGGAGCTATTTAGTGGCTTTACGCGTAGCGCCATCGAAACGCTGCAATCTTATGAGTGGCCAGGTAATATTCGTGAATTAAAGAATGTGGTTGAACGTAGCTTATATCGCCATGGTAACGAACATATTCCCGTTCACCAGATTATTTTAGACCCATTCGCGAGTAAGTTTAGACCTAAACAGCGCGTAAAAGCAGCAGTTAGCAGTGCCCCTGTTGCAAACGTAGAAGCTGCGCCTATCGCCACGACACAAAATCAAGACGTTGTAACACTTAATAAGCCCGACATTCAATTTCCTTGTAATTTAAAGCAGCTGTCTAACGACTTTGAAATTGATGTCATTAAAAAAGCGCTTGAACATAGCCAATTTAACCAAAAGAAAACTGCAGAACACTTAGAATTAACGTATCATCAATTACGTGGCTATTTGAAAAAATACAATTTATTAGATCAGCAGCAATAGTTAGAGGCTAATCAGGTGTTTAAACCGTTACTTGCTTTGTCTTTGGTGTGCTTAGTAGGCTGCCTAGATAACGAAGAAAAAACCACAGAACAAAAAAACCAGGGCTTAGTCTATTGCGCTGAAGCAAACCCTGTGTCGTTTAATCCGCAAGTGACGACGACAGGTTCGACTATCGATATTATCGCCAACCAGTTATATGATCGCCTATTAAGTATTGATCCGGTGTCTGCCGAGTTTAAAGCAGAGCTGGCAACTGATTGGAAAATTAGCCCAGACGGCAAAGCAATTACCTTTACCCTGCGTAAAGGGGTTAAGTTTCACACCACAAAATACTTTACCCCAAGCCGTGATTTTAACGCTGATGATGTAATTTTTACTTTCAGCCGCTTATTCGACGTTTATAACCCTTATCACTTTGTTGGTGATGCCAGTTACCCTTATTTTCAAAGTGTGGGTATTGATCAGCTTATTCGTCGCATTGTGCGTGTTTCTGATTACCAAGTACGGTTTGAGCTTTATAATGCTGAAAGCAGCTTTTTAGCAAACCTTGCAACCGACTTTGCCGTGGTGTTATCGGAAGAATACGCCATGCAGCTTAAAGCGCGAAACCAAGAAAACTTATTTGACCAATACCCTGTGGGTACTGGCCCTTATGTATATAAAGAATATCGTCGCGACCGTTTAATTCGCTATTACCGTAACCCTGACTACTGGAAACACCCTGTTGTACTTGAGCAATTGGTATATGACATTACGCCAAACGGCACCACACGCGTTGCGAAAATGCTCACCAAAGAGTGTGATGTGACTGCGCACCCAAGCAGCGCGCAGCTAAGTATTTTATCGCAACGTGAAGATATTAAAGTTCAAAAAGAGCAAAACTTAAATATTGGTTATTGGGCCTTTAACACTGAACGCCCGCCTTTTGATGATGTACGTGTACGCCAAGCACTCGCAAGCGCCATCGATGTCGATAAAATCATGCAAGCGGTATATTACGGTAACGGCATTAAAGCGCAGTCATTACTGCCTCCGGCTTCTTGGGCATTTGAAGCGCAAAAAGCCATGCCAGAATTTAACCCTGCACTTGCCAAAACATTACTCGCAGAAGCTGGCTACAAAAATGGCTTTGATATGAATATTTGGGCTATGCCAGTAAGCCGTATTTATAACCCCAATGCCCGTAAAATGGCTGAGCTGATGCAAAGTGATTTACGCAAGATTGGTGTTAACGTTAATATCGTCGAGTACGAGTGGAATACCTTTTTACAACGAATTGGTGAACATAGACACGATAGCGTGTTACTTGGTTGGGCTGCAGATACACCAGACCCAGATAACTTTATGAGCCCATTATTAAGCTGTACTGCGACTTTCAGTGGTAAAAACCCAGCAAATTGGTGTCACCCTGAGTTTGATTTATTACTTACTCAAGCCTTAGACACAACAGATCTTGAAAAGCGTAAACAATACTACAATCAAGCACAGCGGATCATAGTGCAAGAGCTGCCTATTTTACCGATAGCCCATGGTATGCGCTTTCAAGCAGCAAGTAGTGATGTTAAAGGCATCAGCTTAAGCCCTTTTGGTGGCATTTCACTAGCTAACGCGAGGAAAGAATAATGATCCTTGATTATATTCTACGCCGCTTAGCACTGTTGATGTTTATGATGCTGACACTGAGTATCTTTACCTTTTCATTGAGCTTTTTGTTTCCGGGTGATGCACTAACTAACTTAAGCGGTATTACCAATAGTACTTTCTCACAAACAAGTGCCTTAGAAGAAAAATTCCATTTTACTGAAAACTACGTAGTGCAATACTTTGCCTTTTTAGAGCGTATTATTCAGGGTGATTGGGGAATTTCATTTGCATCCGGCGAAAGCGTATTTCAGCATATTCAAGACTTATTTCCTGCAACGCTAGAGCTTAGCCTGTACGCATTATTTGTCTCTGTTGCTGTGGGCGTACCGGGTGGTATTTTAGCTTCTGCTTACTACAAACGTTGGCCAGATAAATTTATAAACTCAGGCACGCTTATTGGCTACTCGATGCCTGTTTTTTGGTTAGCGCTATTGTTGATCATGGTGTTTTCACTGCAACTCGGTTGGTTTCCGATGTCGGGCCGTATGGGTCTACTTTACGAAATTGAACCTATTACCGGCTTTATTTTAATCGATATCATATTAGGTGACTTTCCGTATGATGGCATGGCATTTTTAGATGCAATACACCATCTAACCTTGCCGACCATTGTACTTGCCATGTATCCGACCACAGTATTGGTTCGCTTTACCCGCGACTCTATGCTGAAAGTACTCGATCAGAGTTACATTAAAACAGCACGCGCTAAAGGCTTAAACCGTGCACAGCTGATCCTTCACCACGCTCTGCGTAATGCGCTGCTACCGGTTATTAAACAAATAGGTTTACAGTTTAGTACCTTGATCACCCTTGCGATGATCACCGAAGTTATATTCTCATGGCCGGGCATTGGTCGTTGGCTTATCGATAGTATTTATCAGCGCGACTACCCTGCAATTCAAGGTGGCTTACTCGCTGTTTCTATGTTCGTTATTTTAGCTACGATTATTGCTGAGCTCACTTATACCTTATTCGACCCATTATCGCGGAACCAAGCTCATGGCAAAGTTTAATTTATTCTCTGAAGAGTCGAATAAATCGCCGTTAGCGCGATTTTGGAAAAAATTTAAAACTAATCACCCTGCTCTTGTGGGGTTATGGTTATTTATTGCTTTAGTGTTACTGGCTGTGTCTGCACCACTCCTTGCACCTTATGGCGTGAACCAACAACACAGCGATGCACTTCTGTTGCCGCCATCGTGGCATGATGCAGGTGACGTACGCTTTTTATTAGGCACCGACGATTTAGGCCGAGATGTGTTATCGCGCTTGATGAATGGTGCAACCTACACCTTTGGTTTGTCGGTTGTCGCCGCTTTGATCACCACAGTAATTGGGGTATTAGTAGGTACTTTTGCTGGTATCAGTCGGGGTATTCGCTCAAGCTTTTTGAATCACTTGCTTGATATTACGTTATCTATTCCATCGCTGTTACTAGCCATCATTATTATTGCGATTCTTGGCCCGGGCTTAATGAATACAGTATGGGCGATTATTTTAGCCTTACTGCCTCAATTTATTCACTCGGTACGTAACTTAATTGTTGAAGAGCTTAACAAAGATTACATCACGGCATTTAAACTGGATGGTGCGTCAAACTGGCATATTCTCGCCCGTGGTATCTTCCCGAATATTTACGAGCATATTGTGGTTATTTTTACCATGGCGCTTTCTACCGCTATTTTGGATATCTCGGCACTTGGCTTTTTAAAATTGGGCGCACAGCCCCCAACCACAGAATGGGGTGCTATTTTGGCTGAAAACCTTGGTTTAATTTACCTTGCCCCTTGGACTGTTGGCTTACCGGGCGTATTATTATTTTTAGCAGTACTGTCTACCAATTTAGTAGGTGACGGTTTACGCCAAGTGCTTAAAGAACGTAAGGCCGACTAATTATGCAATTACTCGATATTCGCAATCTCACGATAGAGTTACGCACCTCAGATACCGTTATTCGTGCGGTTGATAGAGTCAGCATGACCTTAAAAGAAGGTGAAGTGCATGCTTTAGTTGGCGAGTCTGGCTCAGGTAAAAGCTTAATTGCAAAAGCCATTGTTGGGGTTTTAAATAAACGCTGGCATATCACCGCTGATCGCATGCATTGGCGTGGTGTTGATTTAATGCGCTTATCTAACGAGCAACGCCGTAAACTAGTAGGTCAAGACATTGCTATGATCTACCAAGATCCGAGTCGCTGCCTAGATCCAACTGCCAAGATATTTGACCAAATTGCCGAAACCCTGCCTGCGCAAGCAACCAGTGGCTTTTTCTTAAAGCGAAATAAACAGCGTAAAGACAGAGTAAAAGCGTTAATCCACAAGGTCGGTATTAAAGATCATAAAAAGGTACTCGACAGCTACCCTCATGAGCTCTCTGAAGGGATTTGTCAAAAAGTAATGATTGCCATGGCCATTGCGCGTACTCCGAAACTATTGATTGCCGATGAGCCAACTACCGCCCTTGAAAGCACCACGCGTGCACAAGTATTTAGACTGTTAAAAAGCTTGAACCAGCTAAAGAACATGTCGATTTTGATGATTTCTCACGAACTTGAAGAAATTGTTGAATGGTCTCATGGCATGCATGTTCTTTACTGCGGACAAATGGTTGAAGCTGGCCCAACTAATCGTATTTTTAGTCAGCCATATCATCCGTATACTCAAGCACTGTTAAAAAGCTTGCCTGACTACGAGCAAGGGCTTGCCCACAAAGAGCCGTTTTATGCTTTAAAAGGCACCATTCCGACCTTGCAGCATTTGCCAATAGGCTGCCGCTTGGGTCCTCGTTGCCCACAAGCACAAAAAGAATGTGTGGTTACCCCGAAATTGACCAAGCATCATAGTCATAGTTATGCCTGCCATTTCCCATTAATTAAGGCGATGAAATAATGCAACCACTGCTCAAAGTTCAAGCGTTATCAAAGAGTTTTAACCTGCGTGCAGGCTTGTTCTCACGCAAACGATTCTCTGTTTTAAGAGATATTTCGTTTTGCTTAGGACAAGGTGAAACCATTGCAATTATCGGCGAAACCGGCTCAGGTAAAAGTACCTTAGCTAAATTACTCTCAGGAGCCGACAACGCTGATAAAGGGCAAATTTTGCTCGATGGTAATATCATCGAAAATGATGGCTTGCGTGATAACGACTGTCGCCATATTCGTATGATCTTCCAAGACTCTGAAGCGTCGTTGAACCCAGGTTTAACCATTGGCGACATGCTTAATGACTGTTTACAGTACAACACTGACTTAAACAAAGAAGAGCGTGAAGATAAAATTAAACAAACCCTCGCAAAAGTGGGTTTGCTGTTAGATCATCAGCACTATTACCCTCATATGTTTAGTAGTGGACAATTACAACGTATAGCGCTTGCACGGGCTTTAATTTTAGACCCTAAGGTTGTAGTGCTCGATGAGGCATTATCGTCTCTAGACCCGTCTGTGCGTGCACAAACGGTAAACTTATTACTGCGTCTACAAAAAGATACTGGCCTTAGCTATGTGCTTATTACGCATCACCTAAGTTTAGTGCGTCATATTAGCGACCAACTTGTGGTACTTGATCACGGTGAGATTGTTGAATACGGCCAAACCGAAGCGATTTTCCAAAACCCACAATCAAACGTGACGCAGAAGTTGTTGAACTGCTGATAGTGAGCTGTCAGCTATCAGCCGTAAGCTGTCAGTTTGATTCGGCGTTAAAACGCCTCCTACGCGAGCGGTTTGATCACTCAATTAACTTTACTCTTTCCCCTCGAAACTTTACTCTTTCCCCTCGAAACTTTACTCTTTCCCCTTGCAGCTTTACTCTTATCAAAACTTTTTATACATCCCTTGGCTTTGTGGTGCGACAAACTTGTAGCCAAGCTTTTCGTAAAAGCCTGGTTTGTCAGCGACCATAGTGACATAACTACCTTCAAAGGCGGCAGATTCAATGTAGCGGTCAACATGTTCCATAATGACACGCCCTAACCCTTGCCCTTGATATTCAGGTGATACAGCAATATCAACCACTTCAAAATTACAACCGCCATCACCAATAACGCGGCCCATGCCAATCAACTCATCGTTTTTACGAATACAAATAGCATAAAGAGAGTTTGGTAACCCCGCCTTTGCAGCCGCTAATGAACGTGCTGATAAGCCAGCTTTAAGGCGCATGTCACAGTATTCTTCTGCGCTTGGTAGCTGCTCTATTAGACTGTACTCCATAAAAGCTCTTTGTAACTTGCATTAGCTTTAACGGTAACAAAAAAGGCGCCAATAGGCGCCTTTTATTTAACTCTGTTTGCTAATTATTCAGCAGCTTGAGTCGCTTGTGGTACTTGCACTTCAGCTTGTGCTTTTAGTGCTGCAATAAATACCATGTAGTTTTTATTCACTTGAGCCATAGTGATGTTTTGCTTTTGTTGCTCATTAATCTCAACTTCAGTCGCTGGATTAACTGCTTTTAGCGCAACAATTGCAGCATCGCCATTGTTTAGGTCAACAACTTCAACCTCTGGTGCACCTTGTGGGTGAGCCATTTTGAAAGCTTGTTGAACAATCGCTGGTGATACTGTGTAAGCTTGACGAGCAAGTGCAGCTTCTTGGCGTACTGTTAGGCCTTCAGCTTGTGCAACTTCGTTTAGGCTCTTACCAGCTTCGATCTCAGCGTATAGAGTGCGTGCTTTTTCTTTAGCAAGCTCCGATGCTTTTTGTGAAACTAACGTCGCCTTAATTTGCTCAGAAACATCTGCTAGTGCTTTCGTTGTAGCAGCTTTGTGATCGTTTACACGAACAACAACAGCATGCTCATCGCCTACTTCAATTACTTCTGAGTTCATGCGGTCTTCTAACACTTCAGGTGAGAAAATAGCAGTAACAACTTGTGGGTTGTTTAACGGCTCAGGTAATGCATTGCGAGTAACAAGTTCTGTTTTCTGTACTTCAACGCCTGCTGCTTCTGCTGCATCAATTAAAGTATCTGAGATTTCGAACGCAAGCTCACCCATTTGAGTTTGCTTTTCATAGAACGCATTAATTTTCTTAGTACGCTCAAGTTCAGCGCGAAGCTCATCTTTTACGTCAGCATATGGTTTAACTTGCTGTGTTTGAATATCAGTAAGTTTGATGATGTGATAACCAAACTCTGATTCTACAACGTCAGAAATGTCGCCTTTGCTTTCAAGTGCATACGTTGCATCTTCAAACGCAGGGTCCATCATGTCACGTTCAATCCAGTCTAGGTCGCCGCCCATTTCTGCACTCACTACGTCATCAGAAGATGACTCAGCTAGCTCAGCAAAATCAGCACCGCTTTGTAACTGCGCTAGTAGCTCTTCAGCTTTCGCTTTTGCTGCATCATCGTCTTCGCTGTTATCAATTAAGATGTGCGATACTCGACGTTTTTCAGGCTCAACATATTGTGCACTGTTTTGATCATAGTAAGCTTTGATATCTTCTTCTGAAACACTTGAATCAAGCGTTAAGGTAGCTGCATTTAAGTCAATGTAGCTTACAGACACTTGCTCTGGTGCTAAGAATTGCGGTTGATTCAACTCATAGTAATCAGCAATTTCTTGCTCTGTTACTTCGATACCTTCTTGTAATGATTCTTTAGCAACAACTAAGTAATCAATACTGCGCGTTTGCTGTTGTAGAGCAACGCTGTTGTTTAATTCATTTTCTAAGATGAAATCTGTACCAGCAACAGCACCTACTAATTGGCTGCGTGTCATGTCTTCACGTAAATATTCACGGAAAGCATCTGGTTGGAAATTCATTTGACGAATAACTTGTAAGTAGCGGTCGTTGCTAAACTGGCCGCCTACTTGGAAGTAAGGCATTTCTAAAATTGCTTTACGAACACTTTCGTCGCTTACACGAAGACCTAATTCTGCCGCTAGTTGAGTTTGCAATTCTTGTTGTACTAAACGGTCGATTACGCCTTGGCGAATTTGTGCCATGTAATTTGGATCAGCAGCGATTTGTGCGAAGTATTCACCAAATTGTTGTTCTAAACGGTTACGTTCGTTTTGGTATGCACGGCTGAATTCGGTTTGGCTAATTTTAACTCCATTTACTTCTGCAACGGGTTGCTCTGTGGTTTGTCCTAAATAACCACCGATCCCAGCTAAAGCAAAAGATAAAATCACCGCGCCTAAAATAATTTTGGCTGCAGGTCCCTGCGAACCTTCTCTGATTTTCTCAAGCATTTATCTATCTCTATTCTGATCAGGTACAAATTAACCCTGCTCATGTAAAAAAAGCGTATCTTACCAGATACGCTTTTTCACTTGAAGTAACTGGTGATAAGTTACCTAAATTCAATTTAAGTGTGATTAGGTATCTCTCACCAACTAATCTTTAATGATTAGTTTACTGCGTCTTTCAGCGCTTTACCTGCTTTGAAAGAAGGAATGTTTGCTGCAGCAATCTGGATAGTCTCACCAGTTTGCGGGTTACGACCTGAACGCGCTGCACGCTCACGTACAGAGAAAGTACCAAAGCCAACTAGCGCTACTGAATCGCCATCTTTAAGAGCGCCTGAAACAGCCTCGATGAATGAATCTAGTGCACGACCTGCAGCCGCTTTAGAAATGTCAGCGTCAGCTGCGATTTGATCGATTAATTGAGATTTATTCACAATATCATCCTCTTTCATTGTTATTATCAAGAGCGATTGTTTTTATAAAAAATAACATCACTGTTTTGAAAATTTATGAGCAAATTAAGTTTATGCTCAGTTTATTATATTTTTCTCAACCCTAGGCCACATAAGGCCTAGGCTTGAAAACTAGTGCTTAACTTATCATACCCTTTGTATTTGAAAAGCCCCTAAATGCACTTTTTTGCGGTTTTTTACTGGTTTTTTTCAGTTTCGACAGAAAAACTCTCTACTGGGTGCTTCAAAGCCAGTTTTAAAACGTCATCAATCCATGTAACTGGGTGAATTTCAAGGCCCTCTAATACGTTGTCTGGGATCTCTTTTAAGTCACGTTCGTTAATTTTTGGAATAATAACGGTTTTAATTCCACCACGATGCGCTGCCAGTAGCTTCTCTTTTAAGCCACCAATTGGTAATACTTCACCACGTAATGTGATTTCACCTGTCATTGCTACATCTGAGCGCACAGGGTTACCCGTTAAGCTCGATACCAAACCAGTTACCATGGCAATACCAGCACTTGGGCCATCTTTTGGTGTTGCACCTTCTGGCACGTGAACATGAATGTCACGTTTCTCATAGAAGTCGCTATTAATGCGAAGTTTTTCAGCACGATTACGAACAACCGTCATCGCAGCCTGAATTGACTCTTGCATTACATCACCAAGCGAACCTGTGTAAGTTAGCTTGCCTTTACCTGGTACAGCTGCAGATTCAATAGTCAGTAAATCACCACCTACTTCAGTCCACGCAAGACCCGTTACTTGGCCAATACGGTCACCGTCTTCAGCTTTACCATAATCAAAACGTTGTACGCCTAAGAACTCTTCAAGGTTGTTATCGTCGATAAGTACCTTTTTAGTGTCTTTATCAAGCAGGATGTTTTTAACTGCTTTACGGCATAGTTTTGACACTTCACGTTCTAAGTTACGAACGCCCGCTTCACGTGTGTAGTAGCGGATAATGCCAATAATTGCACTGTCAGCAATTTCAACTTCATGCTCTTTTAAGCCATTGCGCTTAACTTGTTTTGGAATCAAGTGTTGCTTAGCAATGTTTAGCTTCTCGTCTTCGGTGTAACCCGATAAACGAATCACTTCCATACGGTCTAATAACGGACCTGGAATATTAAAGCTATTTGATGTTGCCACGAACATTACGTCAGATAGGTCGTAATCAACTTCTAAGTAGTGATCGGCAAAATGGCTGTTTTGCTCAGGATCAAGTACTTCAAGTAATGCTGATGCAGGGTCGCCACGCATATCTGATGACATCTTATCGATTTCATCAAGTAAGAATAGTGGGTTCTTTACACCAACTTTAGTCATATTCTGGATTAACTTACCAGGCATAGAACCAATGTAAGTACGGCGGTGACCGCGGATTTCCGCTTCGTCACGAACGCCACCTAATGCCATACGCACATATTTACGACCTGTAGAGCGTGCGATTGACTGACCAAGTGAAGTCTTACCTACACCAGGAGGACCAACTAAGCATAAAATTGGGCCTTTAAGCTTATTAGTGCGCTGCTGCACCGCTAGATACTCAATAATACGCTCTTTAACTTTATCTAAGCCGTAATGGTCACTATCTAAAATCTTCTGTGCGCCAGCTAAGTCTTTTTTCACCTTAGAGCGTTTTTTCCAAGGTACATTGATTAAGGTATCAATGTACGAGCGCACGACGGTTGCTTCCGCCGACATCGGCGACATCATTTTTAATTTAGATAACTCAGCGTTTGCTTTCTCTTGCGCTTCTTTAGGCATACCAGACTCTTCGATGCGTTTTTTAATTGCTTCGAATTCATCGGGTACATCATCAAGTTCGCCAAGCTCTTTTTGAATCGCTTTCATTTGCTCGTTGAGGTAATACTCACGCTGCGACTTTTCCATCTGCTTTTTCACGCGGGTACGGATTTTTTTCTCAACTTGCAGTAAGTCAATCTCGCCTTCCATCAGTGCCATTAAGTATTCAAGACGCTCGGTCACATCGGCAATCTCAAGTACTTTTTGCTTTTCAGGTACCTTAAGCGGCATGTGTGCTGCCATGGTATCAGCAAGGCGTGCAGCTTCATCGATGCCAGACACAGAAGTAAGTACTTCAGGTGGGATCTTCTTATTAAGCTTTACATAGCCTTCAAATTGGCTAATTGCGCTGCGAATAAAGATATCTTGTTCTTGCTCGTCGATATGGCCTGATTCGATGAACTGTGCTTCAGCCACAAAGAAATCATCGTTATCTAAAAACGTTTCAACGCTCGCACGTTGTGTGCCTTCAACAAGCACTTTAACGGTGCCATCAGGTAACTTTAATAACTGAAGTACTGTGGCAATGGTGCCAACACGGTAGATATCATCTTGCTGCGGATCATCAACAGAGGCGTCTTTTTGCGCCACTAGGAAAATTTGTTTGTCCTTGTCCATCGCCGCTTCTAGGCATTTTATTGATTTTTCACGACCAACAAATAGCGGGATCACCATGTGTGGGTAAACCACTACATCGCGCAGTGCCAACACGGGGATTTCGACTCGATCTGTTCTCTCAAGCGTCATTATATTCTCTTCGCACTTCATTTATTTTAAAGATTACTCAAGTATATGGGGATATGTAAGGGAAAGTTCAACATATTTATAAAAAAAGGAGCCTTTGGCTCCTTTTTCGTGTTCAACTGCTTAACTTTTAAACTATTACAGCTTTATTCTGATGCAGCTTTGTCTTGGTTACCGCTTTGGTAAATCAAAATTGGGTCTGATTCACCTTTAATAACGGTTTCATCAATAACCACTTTGCTAACATCATCCATTGAAGGTAATTCATACATAGTATCAAGTAATACGCCTTCAACAATTGAACGTAAGCCACGAGCACCTGTTTTACGCTCCATTGCTTTATGAGCAATTGCGCTAAGTGCATCTTCACGGAACTCAAGCTCAACATCTTCCATCGCAAACAATGCAGAGAACTGTTTAGTTAATGCATTTTTTGGTTCGCTCAGAATTTGAATAAGCGCCGCTTCATCTAGCTCTGTTAGTGTCGCAACAACCGGAAGTCGACCAATGAACTCAGGAATTAAACCGTATTTCACTAAATCTTCTGGTTCAACATCTTTAAATGTTTCACTTAAGCTACGGCTACCTGATGATTGCTTAACTTCAGCACCAAAACCAATACCGGTATTTTTATGGCTGCGTTGTTCAATCACTTTATCTAGGCCAGCAAACGCACCGCCACAGATAAATAGGATCTTAGAAGTATCAACTTGTAAGAACTCTTGCTGTGGATGTTTACGGCCGCCTTGTGGTGGCACAGATGCAACCGTACCTTCAATTAGCTTAAGTAAGGCTTGTTGTACACCTTCGCCCGATACGTCACGGGTGATCGATGGATTGTCAGACTTACGAGAAATCTTATCGATTTCATCAATGTAAACAATACCACGTTGTGCTTTTTCTACGTCGTAATCACATTTTTGCAGTAGCTTTTGAATGATGTTTTCAACGTCTTCACCTACATAACCTGCTTCAGTTAGTGTCGTTGCATCGGCCATCGTGAATGGTACATCAAGTAAACGAGCCATTGTTTCAGCAAGTAATGTTTTACCACTACCTGTAGGACCGATTAATAGAATATTACTCTTACCAAGCTCAATATCTGCATTGATTGTTTGATTGCGTAAACGTTTGTAGTGATTGTATACCGCAACCGACAGCACTTTTTTCGCGTGGTCTTGGCCAATCACGTAATCATCTAAGTGATCACGAATTTCTTTCGGCACAGGCAGTTTATCAGACGCATTATGCTTCGGCGCAATGTCTTTGATTTCTTCCCTGATAATATCGTTACACAGCTCTACACATTCATCACAAATATATACTGAAGGGCCAGCAATTAGTTTGCGAACTTCGTGCTGGCTTTTGCCGCAGAAAGAGCAGTATAACAATTTATTACTTTTGTCGCCGTCTGTAGGAGTGTCAGACATTCAGCTACCTCATTTATTACGTTGGCAGTAGCACTGGGCTACTGCTAATTCACTATGTTTAACTATATCAAAGAATATCAGTTTTCGCATAGTAAAGGGTGATAGCTAACAATACGTTATTATTAGCTATTCAGATTACTTCGAATCGCGGCTTGAAAATACTGAGTCAACTAGGCCGTATTCAACTGCTTCGCTAGCAGTCATAAAGTTATCACGGTCTGTATCACGAGAAACCACATCGAGTGGCTGGCCAGTATGTTCAGCCATTAAACGGTTTAACTTATCTTTAATTGATAAAATTTCACGGGCATGGATCTCAAAGTCAGATGCCTGACCTTGGAAGCCACCTAATGGTTGGTGGATCATTACACGTGAGTTAGGTAAACAAAAACGCTTACCTTTAGCGCCACCTGATAGCAAGAATGCACCCATGCTTGCCGCTTGGCCAACACAAATAGTGCTTACATCAGGCTTGATAAAATTCATTGTATCGTAAATTGCCATACCCGCAGTCACAGAACCGCCTGGCGAATTAATGTAAAGATAAATATCTTTTTCTGGGTTTTCTGATTCTAAAAACAGCATTTGCGCAAGAATCAAATTAGCCATGTTATCTTCTACTTGGCCAGTTAAGAAAATAATGCGCTCTTTTAAAAGACGTGAGTAAATATCATATGAGCGCTCACCTTTAGCTGTTTGTTCAACAACCATAGGGACTAGTGCGTTTAGAGGGTCTATCATACCGCTATTCATTCTTATTTAATTCCTTATCCGCTGCGACTCATCCTTACTATAAGGAAAGCACATTTATACTAATGTAAATTAAGCTGTCTATTCAATCTTTATAACTATATAGGAACTTATCAGAACAAATTCAATCCTCGCCGAAAAAAGTTCTGAAATAACATCAGTATTGTTGGTTTTTTTGAAACTGATACCACAAACTAAAATGGCCCGAGTACGCTGTATAAATACAGGGTAACACGAGCCATTTAATCGCTAGCGAGAGCTTAAGTCAATGACTTATTAAGCACCTTGCTGTGGATTCATGATGTCGTCGAATGCTTTTTCAACGTCAGTCACGTTTGCTTTAGCTAGGATAGCTTCAACTGCTTGCTCTTCCATCGCTACGTTGCGCATTTGCTGCATAAGCTGATCGTTTGCTTTGTAGTACTCTACTACTTCAGTTGGATCTTCGTATGCAGAAGCTACAGTTGCGATTAACTCTTCAACTTTAGCGTCGTCAACTTTAAGCTCGTTCGCTTTAATTACTTCACCTAGTAATAGGCCAGTCTTAACGCGAGTTACAGCTTGCTCGTGGAATAATTCAGCTGGAAGCTCAGGCATGTTTTTAGCGTCGCCACCGAAACGTTGTGCAGCTTGCTGACGTAGTGCATCAATTTCTTGATCTACTAGCGCTTTTGGCACTTCGATTTCGTTGTTAGCTAAAAGACCTTTGATAGCTTGATCTTTAACGTTAGCTTTAACTGCTTGGTCAAGCTCACGTGTCATGTTCTTTTTAACTTCTTCTTTAAGAGCGTCAACACCGCCTTCAGCTACACCGAATTTAGTTGCGAACTCGTCGTTAAGCTCTGGAAGCTCTTGAGTTTCAACTTTCTTAACAGTGATTGCGAAAGTAGCTGCTTTACCTTTAAGGTTTTCAGCGTGGTACTCTTCAGGGAAAGTTACTTCAGCAACAACTTCTTCGCCCGCTTTTTTGCCAACGATGTTGTCTTCGAAACCTGGGATCATACGACCTTGACCAAGTTCTAGTGGGAAGTCTTCAGCTTTACCGCCTTCGAACTCTTCGCCTTCGATAGAACCAACGAAGTCGATAGTTACACGGTCGTTCTCGCCTGCAGCTGCGTCAACTTCAGCCCAAGAAGCGTGTTGCTTACGTAGAGTTTCTAGCATGTTAGCTAGGTCTTCGTCAGTTACAGATACAGCTGGCTTTTCAACAGCGATTTTATCTAAACCTTGGATTTCAACTTCTGGGTAAACTTCGAAAGTTGCATCGAACTCTAAATCTTTACCAGCTTCTAACGCTTTAGGAGCGAAAGTAGGTGAACCAGCTGGGTTAATTTTTTCAGAAACGATTGCTTCGATGTAGTTGCGTTGCATTAATTCGCCTGCAACTTCTTGACGTACTGCAGCACCGTAACGCTTGTTGATGATAGACGCTGGTACTTTACCAGGACGGAAACCATCGATACGCTGGGTTTTAGACAGTTGTTGTAAGCGTTTTTTTACTTCAGTCTCAACGTTCTCTGCAGGAACGGTGATGGTCAGACGGCGCTCAAGGCCTTGAGTCGTCTCAACAGAAACTTGCATGATTTACCTCAATCTTCAATTTTGGCGACTGTTCGCCTTCCTTACAAACAAGGTGATCTCCATGAGTGATAGCAAGTTTTAACGCTGAATATTTCAACTTAAAACGGCGCATTGTAACCATGAGATACCATTGCTGCTTTGCCTCTATGGGCACTATGTTAAACAATAGACGCGGCATTATAACCTAATATTTATTATAGTCGAGTCTGGGGGGCAATTATTTGGCGTATATAGCAGCAATCAGCGTTTAAATGCGTAAAAAACGAACGCAACAAAATAACAAAGTAGAATTAAGCTGAATTAAAGGATGTATTTAGAAATTGAGAAGTGGTCGGCGATGCAGGATTTGAACCTTCGACTGAATTGGATATACCCAAACCAATCGTTCTTTGACCATAAATCTTTAAAAGTGGTCGGCGATGCAGGATTTGAACCTGCGACCCCTTGGACCCAAACCAAGTGCGCTACCAAACTGCGCTAATCGCCGATACTGAGAGAAGTTTTGAAAATAAAGACCACTTATTAAAAGTGGTCGGCGATGCAAAATTTGCACCTTCGACTGAATTGGATATACCCAAACCAATCGTTCTTTGACCTTAAACTTTCTAAAAGTGGTCGGCGATGCAGGATTTGAACCTGCGACCCCTTGGACCCAAACCAAGTGCGCTACCAAACTGCGCTAATCGCCGATATCTTAGAGTAAATTGGGGTGACTGATGGGGCTCGAACCCACGACAACCGGAATCACAATCCGGGGCTCTACCAACTGAGCTACAATCACCACGGCATTTACATATTTTCAAATGGCGCACCCGGAAGGATTCGAACCTTCGACCAACGCCTTAGAAGGGCGTTGCTCTATCCAGCTGAGCTACGGGCGCATCGAAAACTTCATAAGTTTGCCTGTAAGCGCCGCTTCTTAAAGAAGAAGTGGTCGGCGATGCAGGATTTGAACCTGCGACCCCTTGGACCCAAACCAAGTGCGCTACCAAACTGCGCTAATCGCCGATGCTTACCGTTGTTTGCGAGTGACCTCGTTAACAACGGGGTGCATAATAGTGATTTGACCGAGTCAGGTCAAACATTTTTTTAAGAAAATAATTCAATCGGTCACTTTTAGTTCATAATGGTTAAATATTGCAAATATAAGCTAAAATTTGAACTCTTTTTTATAAAGTAGCGCTTTATATAAGATTGCATCTTGGCGCTATGATGCTTTTCTGCGAAAATACGCAACATAAATAAATATGATCAAACAAACATGATTTGTGTATCCACGCCCCCTTTATTGGATAATCATATTTAGATGTATCAGTATCAAGTTAACTAACCCCAATTAAAGGTCACCCATGACGGCAAACATCATCGATGGTAAGGCAATAGCTAAACAAGTACGCAGCAATGTAGCAGAGCGAGTTGCAGAGCGTGTAGCGAATGGATTACGCGCTCCAGGACTAGCAGTTGTGTTAGTTGGTCAAGATCCAGCTAGCCAAGTGTATGTTGGTTCTAAACGTAAAGCATGTGAAGAAGTCGGCTTTGTATCTAAGTCTTACGATTTACCTGGCGACACAACTGAGCAAGATTTACTTGCATTAATAGATCAACTAAACGAAGACAAAGAAGTAGACGGTATTCTAGTACAGTTACCTTTACCTCAGGGTCTTGATGCTGAAAAAATTCTTGAACGCATCACACCACATAAAGATGTTGATGGTTTCCACCCTTATAATATTGGTCGTTTAGCTCAGCGTATGCCGGCACTTCGTCCTTGTACGCCGAAGGGTATTATCACCCTACTCGACTCTACCGGTGTTCGCTACAAAGGTATGCACGCAGTTGTTGTTGGTGCGTCAAACATTGTTGGTCGCCCTATGTCACTTGAGCTTTTACTTGCAGGCTGTACAACAACGGTGTGCCATAAGTTTACTCAAGATTTAGAAACGCATGTTCGCCGCGCTGATTTATTAGTTGTTGCGGTTGGTAAACCTGAGTTCATTCCGGGTGATTGGGTTAAAGAAGGTGCTATCGTAATTGATGTAGGCATTAACCGCCTTGAATCTGGCAAGCTTGTTGGTGATGTTGAATACGATATCGCTGAACAAAAAGCACATTTCATTACACCAGTACCAGGTGGTGTTGGCCCAATGACTGTGGCAAGCTTAATCGAAAACACCCTTGAAGCGTGTGAAAAGTACCACAGCTAAGAAGAGCTAAATTATTGCAAAAGGCTGCCAATTGGCAGCCTTTTTTTGGTTTTAAAATCAATGTAGTTTGAACAGCCTAAGCTTTAGCATCTGGGGGAGCACTGAAAACACAATCATCAAAAACATTAATAGGTATTGCCAGTCTTGATATTGTTCGTTTATCAGTAAAACAGCGCATACGATTCCCGCGATTGGGTTAGCAATAGTGCCGAATGAAAACTCAGCCACAGTCATGCGTCCTAATAACCAAACATACAGAATATAGGCGATAGCGGTATTAGGCACGATTAACCAAAATAGCGCAGAATATTGCAGTGCTGAGATAGGCTTAAATATCACTTGGTATTGCTCTGGGTGAAGTAAACTGCCATCAATAAACGCAGCCAATAATAAAATAGTGCCGCCAATGATTAACTGCCAGGTAAGCACAACCCACCAATGAATATGCACCGACAAACTCTGTACCAAGGTGCTACCAATCACAATAGTCAGTAAGGCCCCAAATAAAGCAGCCACTCCCAATACATTTAATGCCACGTGTGCTGGGTCGAACAACAACCACGCCAACACCACCAGCGCCATAGCACAGAATGCTTGAATTTTTGCGGGGCGCTGCCCTTTAGTAAGCCAAGCATATAGTAAAGCCACAACCGGCACAGACACCATCCCTACCCCTGCTATAGCTGCAGGAAGGTTTACCGCCATGATAAAAATAAAGGCAAAAAACAGCGCGATATTCACAGCACCTAGCGTTAACAAACTTGGCCACTGCGAACGGGTTGGCAAACTAGGTTTAAGCAATAAAAGTAATAACCCTGCAGGTAATGCACGCAATGCGCCTAATAAAAGTGGCGGCCAATCAGGTGTGGCATATTTGGTCACTGCATAGGTGGTGCCCCATAAAAAGGCGGGGATCATGGCAAGTAAAATATTCAATGTCTGTCCTTGTTAATACGAAGAGATGGCAAGGTAAAAGCTCAAGTACAGTTGAGGTCAATAGCTATATTGATTAATAACAAAAAAGGTTGCCTCGTTGGCAACCTTTTTTAATGAGTCATGATTCGATGAATAGTTAGGCTTTACGCCATGTTGTTTTACCAGCTGAATCTTCAAGTACCACACCTAGCGCATTCAATGCATCGCGCGCTTCATCAGCTGCCGCCCAATCTTTACTTGCGCGGGCTTCGTTACGTTTTGCTATTAACGCTTCGATATGTGCTACTTCGTCGTCAGCTTGGCCACCTTGTAAAAAGGTTTCTGGGTCTTGTTGTGCAACGCCTAGTACCTCTGCAACACTGCGTAGTACATAAGCTAGCTTACCTGCTTGCTCTGTATCGCTATCTTTAACACGGTTTAGCTCTTTTGCTAATTCAAATAATACTGGTAGTGCTTCAGGGGTGTTAAAGTCATCATCCATCGCTTTTCTGAATTTAGCCACATATTCATTGCTAGCTAAATCGCACTCGATTGGCGTTACGCCACGCAATGCAGTGTAAATACGTTCAAGTGACGAACGTGCTTGCTCAAGGTTTTCTTGCGAATAGTTAAGCTGGCTACGGTAATGACCTGAAATTAAGAAGTAACGAACTGATTCAGCATCGTACTCTTTTAATACGTCACGTACGGTAAAGAAGTTGTTTAAAGACTTAGACATCTTCTCTTTATTAACCTGAACCATACCTGTGTGGATCCACGTATTAACGTACTTGCCGTTATTTGCACAGCATGACTGAGCAATTTCGTTTTCATGGTGCGGGAACTGTAAATCTGAACCACCACCGTGAATATCAAAGTGCTCACCTAAGTGCTTAGAGCTCATTGCCGAACATTCAATATGCCAACCAGGGCGACCCTCACCCCATGGTGAAGACCATGACGGCTCTTCTGGCTTGGCTTTTTTCCAAAGCACGAAATCAAGTGGATCTTGCTTATCTTGTGCAACTTCAACACGTGAACCAGCCTGTAGCATGGTTAGGTCTTGTTGCGATAAAGCACCGTATTGCTCAAAGGTTGATACATCAAATAATACATCACCATCTGCAGCAACATACGCATGGCCTTTGGCAATTAAACGCTCAACCATAGCGATGATTTCATCCATGTGGTTTGTTACTGTTGGCTCAACATCCGGACGCAGCATATTTAAGCTGTCGAAATCTTCATGCATGGCTTTGGTCATACGAGTCGTTAGATCATTAATTGACTCACCATTTTCGTTAGCACGTTTAATGATTTTGTCGTCAACATCTGTGATGTTACGAACGTATTTTAAATCGTAACCGATGTGGCGTAGGTAACGCACAATCACGTCAAAACCAACGAAAGTACGAGCATGACCGATGTGACAGTAATCATAAATGGTGATACCACACACGTACATGTCGATTTTGCCATCAACAAGGGGTTTAAACTGCTCTTTTTGTCGCGTAAGTGTGTTGTAAATTTGTACCATTTATAAAATGTCCTTAACGGTGTTTCGAGATTCTCTATGGTAACACTTGCAAAGCCGCTGCTCTAGCGCTTTATCAATTGAATAAGCACTTTGTTAAACGTTTTAAACAAGCTCTTTGTTAATCAAAGGCAACTACTATAAAATAGCCCCATTATTAAACCTGAATATAGGAAACCTCATGGTTGTACTACACACAAACTTTGGTGACATCACTATCAAGATGCACGAAAGCGATGCACCAAACACTGTTAAAAACTTCTTAGAGTATGCAAACGCTGGCTTTTACAACGGCACTATTTTTCACCGTGTAATTGATGGTTTTATGGTACAAGGCGGTGGTTTTGAGCCGGGTATGGTTCAAAAAGAAGTAAACAACCCAATCGAAAACGAAGCAAACAACGGCCTTGCAAATAAAGTGGGCACATTAGCAATGGCACGTACGCCGGATCCACATTCAGCGACTGCGCAGTTCTTCATTAACGTTAACGACAATGACTTCTTAAACTTCAGCAGTGAAACATCACAAGGCTGGGGCTACTGCGTGTTCGCAGAAGTTGTTGAAGGTATGGACGTGGTAAACAAAATCAAAGGTGTTGCTACTGGCAGCGCTGGCTTCCACCAAGACGTACCTCTTGAAGATGTCATCATCGAAAAAGTAACGGTTAGCTAATTTAATCGTTTAGTCTTTTTAAGCGGGCCTTTGCCCGCTTTTTTGCGAGTAACCATGAAACAAAGTTATTTTATTGCCGACCTCCATTTAACAGAAAACCGCCCAGACATCACTGCGGCATTTTTTGATTTTCTTGATAGCAAGATTATTAATGATGACGTTGATGCACTGTATATTTTGGGTGACTTTTTTGAAGTATGGGTAGGTGATGACTATCAAACTGACCTTTCAAAGACTGTTGCCGCACGTTTAAGCCAAGTCAGTGAAAGTGGTACTGAGGTGTTTTTTATTCATGGTAATCGCGATTTCATTATGCGAGAAGACTATGCAAAAAGCGCAAGTATGACTTTACTACCTGAACAAGTTGTTATTGATTTATACGGTACTCCAACAGTTATCTTGCACGGTGATGAAATGTGCACTCAAGATATTGAATATCAAAAGTTTCGTAAAAAAAGCCGTGGTTGGTGGTGGCCAAAACTAATGCTTGCTATGCCGCTTTGGTATCGTAAGAAAATTGCCCGCAACGCCCGCGAAAAATCAAAACAAAGCCAAGCTGGCAAAGCATTAGAGATTTTAGATGTGACCGAAGATGCAGTTTTAGCCATGTTTGAAAAGCATCAGGTTACTAATATGATCCACGGTCATACTCACCGCCCTAATGTGCATCACTATAAGCAAAATGGAAAAACACTAACCCGCACTGTACTGGGTGACTGGTATGAGCAAGGTTCATACTTAAGAGCTACTCCAGAGCAGCAAAAACTAGTCCACACTCCCTTTAAATAACCAATTTTTTAACTATGCTTTAACCAGTATTGTCAAAAAATGCATTATCTATGATGAGTCGGTTAAGCCTTTTATGTTGTTGTTTACTAATTAGCTTTTCAATCAATTGCCAAACTTGGCAATTGGTCACAGAGCCGTTTCCTCCTTATTTCATTGATAAGCCAAACAAGCCAGGCTGGCTGCACGAAGTCATCATCGCAGCACTGAAAACACAAAAACATCAAGCCACCATTGAATACACCCACTGGGGACGTGCTCTAAAGCTTGCCAAACGCCATAAACGTGTCGCAGTGCTAGGTGCTTTTTATACAAAGCAAAGAGCGAGAGATTTTACATATTCACCTTCATTAGCTACCGCACATACCGTGTTATTCAAGCGTGTTGATAGCAAAATAACTTACACTGGCTCTTTGTATTCATTAAAGCCATATACAATTAGCAAAGGTGAAGACTATGTGGTTAGTGAGCAATTTGAGCACCACCCAAACCTTAGCATGACGACCACAGGTAGCTTGATTGAGAGCTTATTGCTATTAAAGCATGGTCGTGTTGATTTAGTTGCAGGCACAAAAGAGGTTGCCTTGTATTGGCTCGATAATAGCGAGCGCTTACAGCAAGCAAAGCAAACAGAATTAGAAATAGTTACCCCCTATCTTGCTACTCAACACTTACATGTGATTACTGATAAAAATCCCCCTCAGACTGAGCTTTTTCAGCAAAGTTTATCTTTAGGTCTTAAAGCAATTACGGCGTCAGGCAAGCTTTTAGAGATACTGAAGCGCTATGAACTGAATGAAAAAGAAGTTAGCCACATCAAGCAACTATATGAAAAAACCTATGCTAACTAATTTTGTTCTTTTTCAAGCGTGGCAAGGTTATCTTAAACTGGGTTGCTATTCCTTCAGGTAGGTTTTTGCTTGCAACTAGCTGGATTTTTCCGTTAAGAACACTCGTAACCCATTCATGCACAAGGTACAAACCTAACCCTGTATGACCATGGTTTCTAGATGTAGTTACAAAGGGGTCAAATAAGTTACTACGCAAAGAGTCATCAATCCCACAACCATTATCAGAAACGCTAATACAAAGGTCACCTTGTTGATTTAAATGTACATGCAATTGAATTTGTTTGTTATCAAGCTCGTCAAAGGCGTGAGAAATTGCATTAACGATTAAACTCTCGATAACCTGAGAGATAATCCCAGGGCGACTAATAATGTCTTTTTTGACATCGATTTTAGTTTCTATGGTTACTTTTGAAGCTTTAAAGCGGGATTTTAAACCAAGTAGTAGATCATCGATGACTTTTTCAATATTAAAGCTAACATACTGATCGTTTGACCGATCATGGGCCATCTCCTTGAAGCTTTTTACATGATCAATGGCCTTTTCTAAGTTTACTTGAGAGAGCCTTAAATTATCAGCAACTTTTTCTACGCTTGATTCTAAAAATTGCTTAGTGAAGCCTTGGTCTATTTTATCTTTGAGTTGTTGATTAATTAATTGCGCATTCGATAGTGAAATAGCAGCACCACCCAGTGGCGTATTCATTTCGTGGGCCACCCCTGCCACCATTAAACCCAGTGATGACAACCTTTGTGCTTCAATGAGTTCACCTTGTAGTTGATGCTGCTGTTTTATGTAACGTTGTAATTTAGTATTGGCTGCTAACAACTCCTGCTGCTCGTGCTCTAAGTGCGCTCTGGCTTTAATAATCTTACGTTGATCTCGATAACTGCGCTGCAAATATAAGCCAGAAATTGATATCAGGCTGACAGCGCAAGCTAAAGCGATAATAAAAGATCGTAAGATAATCTCGTTTTGCACCGAATCATCTGCCTTTACCAGTACAATAATATCGTTTGTACCATTTACGCTATTATTACCTAAGGTCATTTTTAAAAAGCTAGTTGTATGACTATGCGATGCAATAAGATCCTGAGATTTCGGCAATTGAGTGATTACTTGCCATAATTGGCTATCTTCGTTACCGAGTGTCAGCATAGGTTGCTCCAGCATAAACCCCCATTCTTTATCTTTGCGTGGATGTAACAACCAATAACCTTCACCATTAATTAATTGTATTTGTGCTTGTAAGCTGCTGAGTGACTTTATTTGCTGTAAGGTTTTCGACAGGTCAAAATTGACAACCACTAGCCCATCTAACACGTAACTATCGCTTGTGGTTCGGTAAGATGCTCTTAATGTTGGTTCATGTGGTGTAACAACTGCGCCACGCTCTACATTTAAATCTATTGGCGTGATATAAACTTCATCTTCGCTATGATCCATCCCTTCGGTAAAATAATAACGGCTACTTTTATTTTGTAACTGTTGTGTTGGTACTAGCTCCGCTTGCCCTGCTTTAAAGTTAACCCGATACCTTTCTTGGCCTTCACTATCTAGCCAACGTATTTGAGATATATTTTCAGCGGCTAAACCAAAGTTCACAAAATGGGTTTGTATTTGATGCTCAAGTAATGCGCTTTCACCAGTTTGCTTTAATATGTCATCGGCCACCAGCAACTTAACTACTTTACGTACATCACCAAGCTCCCTGCTAAGGGTATTGTGAGCGGCAAGTAAGGTGTTATCTTGCAAAAGCGTGACACTACTTTTTTGTATTTGATATTGAATCACATAAACCATCAAGCTAATTAATAAGCTAACAGCAACCATCACCATAAATTTAAGAAGTAGACTTTTTTTTAGTGACTTATATTGGCTTGTTACTTCTACCATAATAGTTAATTATACCTGCCCTTTAGCCACTGCAATGCATCATCATAAAACATGGGTTTTGCATAATAATAGCCCTGTCCAACACTACAGCCAGCTTCTACAAGCCAAGTGTACTCAGCTTCAGTTTCAATGCCTTCGGCTGTTACTTCAAAGCCAAATTTTTCTGCTAAAAGCATAATCATTTCAATAATATGTTGGTTAGATTTTGACTCTTGGATATTGGTTACAAAACAGCGATCTATCTTTATATTTTGGGCTGGTATTTCACTAATATGGGCGAGCGATGAATAACCTGTACCAAAATCATCAATGCTAATTTTTATACCCAAGCCCGCAAAACGACATAAACATGCATTGATCTTTTCATAGTTAAAAATTGCTTGGGTCTCTGTTACTTCAAGCTCAAGTAACGAAGGTGAAATGCCATATTCCTCAATGCGTGCTGCAACCTCAACAAAGTAATCATCGGCTAACAAATCAAACGTCGATGCATTAAACGCGATTGGCAAACTAACGCCTTGCTCTGCAAATTGGTTAATCGTTTGCATTATTTTGTCAAAAATCAACTTATCTAACTCACTAATAAGTCCTGCGGTTTCGGCAAGTTCAATAAACTCATCGGGCCTTACAAATGTTCCATCACCTCTTTGCCATCGCGCCAGTGCTTCAAAACCAATGACTTCATTAGTGGTTAAATTAACCTTGGGTTGTAGGGCTACTTGGAGCTCTTTGTTGCGTATTGCGGTGCGCAGCTCTTGCATCAATTCATAGCGCCGTGTAATCGCTTTGGTATTATCTAACGTATAATAGAGAAGCTCAGCTCTTTGTGTGTTTTCATCATTAAGAGTAGACTCTGCTAAATTGAATATTTGCTCTGCGTTATGATCTTCAAAGGCGATTAGCTGCATAACTAAAATACGCACATCTAAAAACTGTTTTACCCCATCAATTTCAAAAGATTGACGTTTTAAAGAGTCAACAACGCTTTCATCTTCAAATGCATGGCTTGACACTAAAACACCTAAACAATCACTTTTAAAAACAGCGATACGAGGGTGATACGGCGCTAAGGCTTGCAAAATATTCTCGCGCATTTTTAGATGTGTTTTTTTACAAAATTCATGACCAAACCGAAAAGACTTTTCGTCAAACTGAAGTATCTCAAACACCACTAACTGAGTTTCAGCTTGTTCGTATTTGTTCATATTATCGATTTCGCGCTGGAGCCAGTTCCTGTTGGGCATGTTTAGCGTTATATCGGTGTAAGCAAGCTCAGTAAGCCGGTTCATCAGTGCAATATTCGAAAAGCCTGTACTGACATTTTCACTAAATACCTTTAGTAAAAATACATTATGCTCGTCGATGGGAACATCTGATTTAACAATCGTGATGTAATAGCTAACATCAACATCAGCGGTATCAAAATAAAAAACACTGTAATGCTCAGAAAACACATGCTCTTTTTTATCTCTGGCTAAAATATACGATTGCTGTGCTTCTTCACTGAGCACATCTGTGCTGAGCTCTTTACCATCAAGGCCTCTGTAACAACCGACACTAGTAAGAACTTTTGGGTGTTTATCAACGTGCTTTTCATTGCCAACGCATAATACGCCGCCTCCCTTAGATAGATGCAAAATTTTACCTATTTCATCTAGCACCGCATGAGAAAATGCACGTATGTCGTGTTTACTATTAATGCTTCTTGCCGCATCAAGTACTAACTGCAGTCCTTGTTTGGCATTTGAGATTTGCGAAATATATTGATACGTACGAAGATGGCTACTAACGATAGATTTAAGCTTATCTACCGTCATATCTGACTTATTCCAATATTCGTCAATATCAAGCGATTGCATTACTTGCGGTTCAGGGGCAAAGCTTGGCTGCCCTGTTAAAAGCACTATGCGTATATCATTGTTGCCTAATACGTGGCGAATAGTATTCACAAGTCGTAGGCCTGAATCATCTTCTTCCATTACCACATCAAGAAATACAATAGCGATGTCTTTGTGACGCGATAACACAGACGATGCCTCTGACACTGAATTTGCCGTTAATACCTCAAGAGACTCATTGTTATCTAGAGATATGGCATTAAAACTGTTTAGTAATGCTTGTTGGTAGTTTAAGTCATCTTCAACCGTTAAAACTTTCCATGTTTTTTGGGCATACGATTGTTCAGAAGCATCTTCTTTAAACTCGAAAGGCACATTAGAATCACGCATGACTTCTCCTTTTAACAACTTATGATTCTATTTTACGAATGTTAATAGCAACCTAGGTCAAAGGTAGTGCAAGATTTTAAAAGGTACAAATTATTTACTAAAACAATAAATGAATAAGTATTAGAAAAGTAATGAAAATTAGTTAATTTGAATAGGGGTAAAACCCACTAAATTTGGCAAGATAAATGAACTAGAGCGCCAAACAGGCGCTCTGATTTAATATATTATGCAGGCACACCGCTGTGAAATTTAAAGTCTTCATCTGGGGTTGAAATAAGCTCAGCTTCAAGTTGACCAAAAAATTCAACACGCTCAGTAATATCAAACTCACTGATTTCTTGCGCAAGAGTTAAATAATCTTGGTAATGACGCGCTTCAGAGCGCAGTAGTGAGATATAAAAATCACCTAAGCGTTTATCAACATGTGGGGCTAATTTAGCAAAGCGCTCACATGAACGAGCTTCGATGTAAGCACCGATAATTAACTTATCTACCAAGGCATCTGGCTCGTAAGTTTTTACGTGGCGCAGCATCCCTTTGGCATAACGACATGGGGTAATGCTTTTATATTCAATGCCGTATTCATCCATGATCTCAAGAACTTGATAAAAGTGATGTAGTTCTTCTTTAATAAGCATCACCATTTTATCGATAAGGTCTTGCCCATAAGGTGAGTTCGATTTTGGGATCATTGATTTAGTCAGCTTGTTTTTATCTGCAAGCTCACGCCAATCCCCTTCTCGCTTATAAATAAGTGTTTCAAATGGTTTTAACCACTCAAGCAACGCATCACTGCTTTCTTTATCAACCGCGTACTTACGAATTAAAAACATGGCAGACTGAGCTGCTTTTAATTCACAGATAAGATGGTCGATTAAAACCACATCTAAGTTTTCTTTTTTGGTTGCCGCAGCAATCCACTCATCAGGCGTTTCGCACTTTAAAAAAGAATGAATGGGCGCTAATAAATCAGAATAAGGCACTGAATAACTTCTCATCAAAAATCTTAATTGGATTTTATCACATAAATTAGCCCACGTTCCATGACCCACATCAGTGCAAAGTAATTTTCTATATGCACTAAAGAGTTACATTTAATCGGCTATAACGATTATTTCAGCTTCTTGACAAGACTTAATTACTGAACCATAACTTAATCAAAGCTGTACAAAAATAAAACAGCTCATATTCCTTTTTTACAGGGGCAATGATTATGATTCTAAACCACTTATGGGGCTTATACGCTCACCCACTCGAAGAATGGCAAACAATTGATAACCGTCACGAAAGCTTGCGCTATAGCTTATCGCACATTTTATTAATCGCCTGTATTCCTTCATTAATGGGCTACTATTCATCAGTTTATTTGGGCTGGAGTATTGGCGCAGGTGAGGCTGTATATTTAACCCATGATAGTGCATTACTTATCGCGGTTGCGATGTACTTTGCACTAATTGCGGGCGTTTTTGCACTGGCATACTTAGCTCATTGGATGGCAGTGACCTTTGGTGCAAAACCCACCTTTACACAAACCCTAGAGCTTGCAGCTTACACAGCAACGCCAGTATTTATGTCTTCATTTGCGGCATTTTTACCTGAGCTGTGGTTTGTGGTGTGCGTAGGCCTTGTAGCACTAGCCTACTCAGTTTACTTACTCTACACAGGGGTGCCAATTTTAATGCACATTCCTGAAGAGCGAGGTTTTATCTATGCCAGTTCAGTAGTCACTTGTGGGCTGATCTTACTGGTAATTATTTTAGCTGCGACAGCTATTTTATGGACTAACGGAATTGTCCACCCTATGTTTACTTAAGTTCATTGTTATTTTCCTTTCTTTCCATAAACAAAAAAGGAGCTGTGAAGCTCCTTTTTTATACCAATCAAATCAAGGCTGATTAATCAGCGCTGTTTTCTTCTTGGTTATGTAACTCTAAACTTGCTGACATCGCATTTTCACGAGTTGATTTCGCTGAATCATTACGTAAACGGTCAATGTGGTTTAGGTAATCTTGGTCGATATCACCTGTGATGTATTGACCATCAAATACTGATGTTTCAAAACGGGTGATTTCTGGGTTTTCTTGGCTTACTGCTGAGATTAAGTCATCTAGCGATTGATAGATAAGACCATCTGCACCAATACTTGCGTTGATATCTTCAACTTCACGGCCATGCGCAATTAGCTCAGCTGCCGATGGCATATCAATACCGTAAACGTTCGGGAAGCGAATCTCAGGCGCTGCTGATGCGAAGTAAACGTTCTTCGCACCTGACTCACGAGCCATTTCTACGATTTGCGCTGACGTTGTACCACGCACAATTGAGTCATCAACAAGTAATACGTTTTTACCTTTGAACTCACGGTCAATGGCATTCAGTTTTTGACGAACTGACTTCTTACGCATTTCTTGACCTGGCATGATAAACGTACGGCCAATGTAGCGGTTTTTAACAAAACCTTGGCGGTATGGCAGGTTAAGGGCTGATGCAATCTCTAGTGCTACGTCACATGATGTTTCTGGGATTGGAATAACCACGTCGATGTCTTTGTCAGCCCATTCACGTGCGATTTTCTCACCTAACTTAGTACCCATGTTTACACGTGTTGCATAAACAGACATACGGTCAATTGTTGAGTCTGGGCGCGCAAAGTAAACAAACTCAAAGATACACGGCGAGTAAGTTGCTTTTTCAGCACACGCTTGCGAGAAAAGTTGACCATCTTCAGTTACGTAAATTGCTTCACCTGGTGCAACGTCACGAACAAACTCAAAGCCATCTGTTTTTAAAGCAACGCTTTCTGATGCAAACATGTACTCAGTACCATTTGCAGTTTCACGCTTACCAAATACTAATGGGCGAATACCGTTCGGATCACGAAACGCAACAATACCGTGACCAATGATCATTGCAATTGTTGCATAACCACCGGTTACTTTATTATTCACTTCAGTTACCGCTGTGAAGATATCTTCAGCATCAAGTTTTAGCTTGTTCGATTTACTTAATTCATGCGCCATGATGTTAAGTAAAATTTCAGAGTCAGATGTTGTATTAACATGACGGCGAGCTTCTGAAAATAATTGCTGCTTTAATGCTTCTGCGTTTGTTAAGTTACCATTGTGCGCAAGTGCGATACCAAATGGCGAGTTAACATAGAAAGGTTGCGCTTCAGACGAGCTAGAAGAACCAGCTGTCGGGTAGCGAACATGGCCAATACCAATTGTACCTTGCAGACGTTTCATATGACGGGTATGAAATACATCTTTTACAAGGCCATTGGCTTTACGTAAGCTAAACGTGTTGTTTTCAATGGTAATGATGCCAGCTGCATCTTGACCGCGGTGTTGCAAAACAGTTAAGCCGTCATATAACGCCTGATTAACAGGAGAAGTTCCGACTATGCCAACGATACCACACATTAAATTTATCCTCGCCGATTAACGGTTTACAGAATTTAAAAAGCTCGAGTTGTTTTCGAGGTACGAGAAGAACCACTCAACAACAAAGCCAAATTCTGGAATCAAAATAGAGTTGCCCCACCAATGCGTATTAGGTGCACCGGTAAAAGCATCAAGAAAGAAGAGTAACGCGCTTACGACCAACACGCCACGAAGAGCACCAAACACTATGCCGAAAACACGGTCTGTGCCAGATAAACCAGTACGTTGTACAAGTTCACCTAAAATATAGTTTAGTAACCCACCCAACAGGAGTGTCGCAAAAAATAATATGGCTATTGCGGCTGCATTTCTTAAAAGGGGTTCTGAAATACTTGTTAGGAAGGATGCTAAATATTGGTAAAACAAACTAGAGATGATAAATGCGCCAGCCCATACAGCTAATGACATTGCTTCTTTTACAAAGCCACGTATTAAGCCGATGATAGTGGATAGTGCAATAATGCCAAGTATGGCGTAATCAACCCAGATCATAAGAACCAACTAGTCGTTAATTTGGGGCGCATTCTATACCCAAACCACCTGTGGATGCAAGAATTCAGCATGAGATAAAACGCATTTAGGCAAGGCATTGATTGTAGGGAATGGTGTCCCCTTGTCAAAATCAATAACGCAGAATAAATGCGTTTTAGCCATGCCCTTCGGGCGCTTCACGGGGCTTCCACTACTGTGTTGTGGCAATTTGAAAGGTACCTACATTCCTGCATCGCCACGCCTTGTATTGAAAACCCTGTGATAGCGCTGAATCATGGATCTACAGGTGGTTTGGGTATTTGGAATTGCCAGATCATTTTGTAATTTCAAACTGAGTAACTTTGCCGTTTAACTTGGTTAACTGCTTTAACTCAGGAAGCTTACTTTCTAACTCTTTCTTGCTAAGTGAAGGACCTACAAAGACTTTTGTCAGTGTGCCGTTCGGGGTTTTGATTGGGCGAGTGAAGGTTTTGAAACCATTCGCTTTTAATTTTTCTTGTAGTGATTTCACATTAGGTGCGTGAGAAAAACTGCCCAGTTGAATAACATAAGCCATTTGTGTGAGGTTCTCTTCTGGCTTACGGGTTGGCTCAGGCGTTTTAGCAGCTGGCTTGGCTGGCTCTTGCACTGCAACTTTCGGCTCAGCTTTGTTAATTACTGGCTCATCAGTTGAAGCTTCAACCATTTGCGGTGCAGTATCAATTTGCTGGGTTTCATTTGCGACAAGATCAGCATCGTTTGCTTGCGTATCTTCAACCGGGATTTGCGAAGGTTGCTCGGCAGAGGCGACTTTATTATCAATCACCTCTTGCAAGTCTATCGTAGTGAACTCAGGGCGTTCAGGAATAGCTTTAAAGCCTTCTTTATAATGAACCTTCTCACCATCCAAAATGTTTGGAATGAAGACAATAGCCGCCACAACCACAATCGTGGTGCCTACTAAGCGATTAATAAACCCTGCGTTCACCGATTTCCTCTCTATTTTTTAAAGTAATTGATGGCTGCAGCCACAGTTATAAACGAACCGAACACAATCACTAACGTGTTTTCATCAACATTTGGTAATAACGTATCTAGCGCAGTTTCAACACTCTCATAGTGCGTACTAGGCGCTGTTGATGTGGTTTCGGCTAGTGCTTTAGCAAGATTCTCAACTTTGTCGCCACGAAAACAATCTAAGCTTGCTAACGACCACTGGTCAACAACATTTGCCACGGCAGACATTGCAGCCACTTTATCTTTATCTGCAAGCATAGCGACTAATGCATGAATTTTAAACCCTTGATCTTTATACACGCTTAATTTGCGTGCCAAATATCGAGCTGACTCAGGATTATGTGCAACATCGGTAAAAACAAGCGGCTGCTGACTTAACTGCTGAAAGCGCCCTTCTACAGTTAGATTCGCCAAGCAATCACGCACTTGTTGCTCGCTTGGCAATAGCTCAAGCTTTGCAAGTAAGGTCAACGCGGTTGCTGCATTTTGACAAGGGATAGCAGGCTTAGCTAAGCGCCAATCGTTATCTTGGTACTGCCAGTTAAAGCCTTCACTGTCTTCTGTGAATATGAAGTCTTGGCCTGATAGCACCATATCAGCGTTAATTTCATTACCATAATCAGTCACTGTATGCGGAATAGCTAAATCGCCAACAATAGCCGGTGTATTGGTACGGAAAATACCGGCTTTATCATACCCAACAAGTTCACGAGTATCACCTAGGTATTCTTTATGGTCTAAATCTATGGTGGTGATCACACAAGCATGCGGATTCACGATATTAGTCGCATCAAAACGGCCACCCAGCCCCACTTCTAGCAGCACATAATCAACGGCGTGACGTTTGAAAATAGCCAGTGCGCCTAAGGTACCGTACTCAAAATAAGTAAGCTGCGTGTCACCACGGCCTTTTTCAAGCATATCGAAAGCATCAACATGGAATTGATCGTCAAGCTCTTGGCCATTAATACGTACGCGCTCGTTATAACGAATAAGATGCGGCGAAGCATAAGTACCCACACTGTAACCCTGTGCAAGTAATAAACTTTCTAGGCAACGGGCTGTAGTCCCTTTACCGTTGGTGCCTGCAATTAGGATTATTTTGCTTGATGTATCGAGTAAGCCGACTTGGTTTGCCACGCGTTCTACGCGCTCTAAACCCATTTCGATATTAGCAGGATGGACACTTTCTAAATAACAAAGCCAATCATCAAGGCTTGATGATTGGCTAGGAAGGATTTCTGTCATAGCGTTTAATCAGTTAAGCTGAAATTTACGCTACTCTATGCTCTTGTTCAGTAGAAGGCAAGTTCATAAATTTCGCTAAGATACGTGCAAGGGTGTCACGCATTTCACGACGGTCTACAATCATGTCGATTGCACCATGCTCTAGCAAGAATTCACTGCGTTGGAAACCTTCAGGAAGCGTTTCACGTACTGTTTGCTCAATTACGCGAGGACCTGCAAAACCGATAAGCGCTTTAGGTTCAGCAACGTTTACATCACCAAGCATTGCCAGTGATGCAGATACACCACCCATTGTTGGATCAGTTAATACTGAAATAAACGGTAAGCCTTTTTCGCTCATTTTTGCAAGTGCAGCACTTGTTTTAGCCATTTGCATTAATGACATAAGTGCTTCTTGCATACGTGCACCACCTGATGCAGAGAAACAAATAAGTGGCATGTCGTGCTCTAAACATTGATCTACAGCTTCAACAAAACGAGCACCTACTACTGACGCCATTGAACCACCCATAAACGAGAACTCAAAAGCAACAGCAGCAACAGGAATGCCTTTTAGGCGGCCTTTCATTGCTACAAGTGCGTCTTTCTCGCCACTTGCTTTTTGTGCTTGGGTAATACGGTCAGAGTATTTTTTAGAATCTTTAAACTTTAATACGTCTTTTGGTTCGTGCTCTGCACCAATTTCTTGGCGGTCAGCATCATCTAAAAAGTTTTCAAGACGTTTACGGCCACTTAAACGCATGTGGTGATCACACTTAGGACACACGTTGAGTGCTTTTTCTAATTCTGCTTTATATAAAATTGAATCACAGTCTGTACACTTAGCCCAAACCCCTTCAGGGATTTCTTTACGACCTGACGATTTAGTCGTTTTAGGTAAGATTTTTTCTAACCAACTCATTTGCAACTCTCTTAATGCTGTTCTGTGTCGCAGTCTGTTTAATTGGAAACACTCACTTGTGTTTCTGATAACAAATAAACAGACAGATTTTTTCAATTAAAACATGAATTACCCGCAGACGATATAAAAAACTGGTCTTAGTAGTCGTGGACTTAAGACTAACTGTCTGAATCAGGTAAAAACAAAGGCCCTAATGGTGTTTTAGGAATGCCAAAATGTTCTGGGTAATCCACGTCAACTAAGTAAAGGCCAGCGGCTTTTGCTGTTGCACTTGCCTTAGCGCGCTCTTTTAAATCGAGTAATTCTTTTAACCACACAGGTTCATGCTTATGAAGACCAATGTCCATCAAACACCCGGTGATGTTTCGTACCATGTGATGTAAAAACGCATTGGCTTTAATATCAATGATCACATAATCACCTTGGCGTTTTACCGATAAATGGTGAATAGTACGATTTGCTGTATTTGCTTGGCAGTGTAGTGCTCTAAACGAAGTAAAATCATGCTCACCTATTAAATACTGACAGGCTTCTTGCATTTTAGTTTCGTCTAATGGGTGATGAAAATGGGTCACCCCTTCACTCATGATAGCGCCGCGATAGGTGTAATTATAAATCACATAACGATAGCGACGTGCTGTGGCACTAAAACGAGCATGAAAGTCTTCGCTTACAGGCTTGGCAAAACGAATAGCAATATCTTTTGGCAGTAAGGTATTCATACCCATCGTAAACGCGACCATTTCACGCTCAGCGTGAGTATCAAAATGGATCACCTGCCCGGTGCCATGTACACCCGCATCGGTGCGGCCTGCACAAACTATTTCGACTGGATGATTACAAATACGCGACAACGCCGTTTCTACTTCTTGTTGTACGCTATTGACGTGTGATTGACGTTGCCAACCACTGTAACGCGCGCCGTTGTACTCTACTCCAAGTGCTACTCGCATAATGCTCTATTTACCTACTGTACTAAATGACGGGGCATTTTATGCGATCTACGAGCGCAATAAAAGCCACAGTAGTAGATCACATTGTTCTGGTTACTCAGATATCACACCAATTCGCTTAACTATTATTGCGAGAAGGTATTAATCTTCTTCGATGTTATCGAGGCCCTTAGTGCCATCTTTAGCACGAAGCTTGTGGTGGATGGCTGATTTGATCAGCATATAGCCGCTAATAGGTGCGGTGATCAGTAAGAAAATCGAAATCAAAATTTCTTTCACACTGATGCCATCGTGGGTGTAGCTAAAATACACCATGGCAGCAATTAACAATGATGCCATGCCAAGCGTTGTTGCTTTAGTTGGACCGTGCAGGCGCATAAAAAAGTCAGGCATTTTCACAAGTCCGATTGAACCTATAAGAATAAAGCAACCACCAATTAATAATAAGATTGATACAATCCATTCACTCATCATTCGTTACCTTATTCAATAATATCGCCACGCAGCAGATATTTACATACAGCTACAGTGCTCACAAAGCCAAGCATGGCGATTAATAATGCGGCTTCAAAATATAAATCGGTGCCCATGCTCATGCCATACAGAATAATTAAAGCAATGGTATTTATGAACATAGTATCTAAAGCCAATATACGATCAGGTACCGACGGCCCAACAATTAAACGCCATAGGTTTAACAATAAAGATATGGCTATCATTGCAAAAACAATTAGAAAAACGGTATCTAGCATCGAAAAATCTCCTTAAGCGGTGCTTCGTAGCGCTGCTTAATAGTATTAATTAACGCTTGTTCATCAGCTAAATCGAGTACATGGATCAATAAGTAGCGCTGCTGAATTTCTTCGTCCTCTTCGAGTGACTCAGGAATAGGATAAACCTCTGCGCTCACTGTACCCGGTGTTAAAGATACTGTGCTGGCCAAAATAGTGATTGGCATTTCATGACTTAAATCCAATGGTACTTTGATAAAACCTGGGCGTAACTTTTTCGTTGGCCCAAGGATCAACAGGGCAACTTGTAAGTTGGCAGTGACAATATCGTACAGCACTAACAATAAGTGCCTAAACGCAAGACCCGGCCTTACAATAAGAGGCTGTGGATCACGAAATGGGAATGTAATCCACGGAATAGTAATAGCAAAAAATGCAGCTAAAAATAGGTGTCCTGGCGACACACTATTATTTAACAACAGCCATACAATGAATAATAAAACACTGCGAAATGGTGTTGGCAACCAACGAAAGCGAGCTTCTAAACGCATTATTGGCCTCCTTGTAATACAGCGTTGATGCTAGTGTTGATATCAAACAACTGCTCTGACGTTGCTAACATATAGTCTGAAATCGGTCCTGCAAATACAACCATTAATGGTGAACACGCAAGTAATGCAACTACAGCTATCACTTTAACAGGGTGTGCTTTAGTGCCTTCAATTGCTTCACTGTCTTTATGGGTGTGATCCCAAAATAAGCTGGTACCAGCTCGTGAAACAGCCACTAATAACGCTAAACTCGAAACTAGATAGATTGGCCAAAACAACATGGCTTTTTCGCTATCTAGCGTGCTCTTTAAAATCCATACTTTGCCGACAAAGCCAGATAACGGTGGCATACCAACAACAGCAAGCGCAGCCACTACAAAAAAAGTACCAAGTAAATATGGCTGTGCAACGGCGCGTCCTGCGACTAATCGGTCGGCAACTTTACCACGTTGCTGAGCAATTAAATCCGCAATTAAGAATAGTGCAGCGCAAATAATGGTTGAATGCACTAAGTAGTAAAGTAATGCCGCGGTTGCAGCAACATTTTGAATCGCAACCAATGCCACTAAAGTACCTACAGAAACAACCACCAGATTCGCAATAAGCTTTCTAAAATCTTGGCTTGCTAACACACCAATACCACCCATCACTATGGTCGCTAGTGCTAAGCCCCATAACCAAGGCTGTGCCATGTGAGCGAGTTCGCCAGCATTATCACCAAATATTACGGTATACACGCGCAACATGGCATACACACCGACCTTGGTCATAATCGCGAATAATGCAGCAACTAATGGCATTGCACTGGCGTAGGTATTCGGTAGCCATAAATGTAACGGTAATAACGCGCCTTTTAACGCAAATACCACGATTAACAGCAAGCCACCAATTTTAGCAAGGTAAACATCATCACCCGTCAGCTGTGGTACTTTTTGCGCTAAATCAGCAATGTTCAATGTGCCTAACACACCATAAAGTACACCCAGCGCAATTAAAAATACGCTTGAACCAATCAGGTTTAAAATGACGTACTGCAGTGCAGCTCGGGTACTATGTTTGTTGCCGGCATGCATCAATAATGAATACGAAGCAATCAACAGCACTTCAAAAAATACGAACAGGTTAAATACATCGCCAGTTAAAAATGCGCCATTTACACCTAACACTAAAAAGTGCACTAACGGATGGAAAAAGCTCCCTTTTTTATCATCGCCTGCACAGCTATAAAGCACCACAACTGCACCAAGGAAACTGGTAAGTAGCACCAGTAGCGTTGCTAGCCTATCGGCAACCAGCACAATACCAAATGGTGCAGACCAATCACCAATTGCGTAAACAAGCGGTGCGGTACTATTTACGTAAAATAATAAATAAGCACTGACCAATAGTGTGACAATCGACAAAATAACCGACGAAACACGACGAATATGTAAGTTTTTTCCACATGGCGGCATGAGTAAAATAACCCCTGCCAACATCGGAATTAAAATTGGTAAAGAAGCTAAATGCTGAATCATTTTTGCTCCTTCGATGACTTAACAAGATGGCCATCAACATGGTCATTACCCAAGTCAGCACGACCACGAATCGCTAAAATAACCACAAAAGCGGTCATCGCAAAGCCAATTACAATGGCTGTTAAAACCAGCGCTTGAGGGAGTGGATCGGCATACTCACTGCCTGTACCAAGTACAGCCGCTTTGTTAATAGTTAAACGACCTGAAGAGAATAAAAACAGGTTAACTGCATACGACAACATAGTCAGGCCGAGTACCACCGGGAAGGTACGAGCCCGCAATATTAAGTAAATTCCGCATGCAACCAGCACGCCGACGCATGATGCGTACAATACTTCCATTAAATATTTACCTCTTGCTTGGGTGTATCAGCAGTTAATTTACCTAAACTTGCTAAAATCATCAGCGTTGCACCTACAACAGTTAAATACACACCTAAATCAAATACGATAGCACTAGCAAGTTCTGTCTTGCCGACTAGCGGAATATCAAAATAATCAAACCAGGTTGTTAGGAATGGACGTTCGAAGAACCAACTTCCAAGACCTGTAAACAAAGCAATAGCAATACCTGACGCAATAATCTTACGATAATTCACGTCAAATCTGTCTGCAATCCAGTGCGAACCATTAGCCATATATTGCAAAATAAATGCAATCGCGGTAACTAGTCCTGCAATAAAACCACCACCTGGTAAGTTATGACCACGTAAGAAAATATACGCAGACACAAGTAATGCCAGTGGTAACAAGCTTTGTGAAATACTCGATAATAGAATTGGGTAACGCTCTCTTGCCCATGGGCGTCCTTCACTATCACTTGCTGGCATAAACAGCGGCAAGTTAATAAGAAGCTTATAAATACCTAATGCAGCAATACCTAGTACGGTAATTTCACCTAAGGTATCAAAACCCCTAAAGTCAACGAGGATAACGTTTACAACGTTAGTACCACCACCGCCAGTTTTTGCATTAGCAACAAAGAAGTCAGAAATTGACTCAAGTGGTCTTGTCAGAAGCGCATAACAAATACTTGCCACAACCACACCTATTGCCGATGAGATACCCAAGTCACGCAGAATACGCAGTGAGCTTGATTCTTTCGGAGTACGCTGTGGTAAAAAGAACAGTGCAAGCATCAGTAGCATTACGGTAACAACTTCAACGGTTAACTGAGTCAGCGCTAAATCTGGCGCAGAGAATCGAGTAAATGCAACAGATACCATCAGGCCTACGATTGAAATCATAATCAAAGATATCATTCGTGAGCGGTGCCAAATAACCGTTGCCAGCGCACCAATTATTAGTAAGCCAGCACCAATAGCATTATGGAAATCAATTGGGGTTAACTCACTTGCTCCTGCTAACTGGCGCATTTCAAATAAAGGCCAGCCCGCACACATAAGCACCACAGCAATCATTACAAAGGCATAGCGCTGTAACGAGCCATTTTCGATTCGTTTAATCTTTTCTTGTGACCATTTAATTAAGCTATATAAGCCACGCTCAAAGCCTTTTTTAGCATTTAAAGTTGGCAATGACGCTTGGAAGTGGAACAGGTGCTTACGCTGCACATAAATCATCACACCCACGCTTGTTGCAATAAAGCTCATTAACAGAGGTAAGTTAAAGCCATGCCATACAGATAGCTTATAATCTGGGGCTGCATCGCCAAGCACTGCATAAGACGCCGAAGCTAAAATATCACTTACTGCAAAGTGCGGGAACATACCGACGAGTAAACACAGCACAACCAAAATTTCGATTGGTACACGCATATAGCGTGGTGGCTCATGAGGCTGTTTTGGCAAATCGATTGGGTCGCCGTTAAAAAACACGTCGTGAATAAAGCGTGCTGAATACGCGACAGAGAGTGCACCAGCAATAGTCGCTAACACTGGAATTAACCAAGACATAGAGCCAAGCACTTGCTGATGCAGTGTTTCGGCAAAGAACATTTCTTTCGACAAGAAACCATTTAACAGTGGCACGCCCGCCATGGCTGCCGCTGCTACCATAGCAAGTGTGGCGGTATACGGCATAAATCGCCACATACCATTAAGTTTACGCATATCACGGGTGCCAGTTTCATGGTCAATGATACCCGTTGCCATAAATAACGACGCTTTAAAGGTTGCGTGGTTAATGATGTGGAAGATAGCAGCCACTGTAGCAAGCTCAGTGTCTAAACCAAGCAGTAAGGTAATTAAACCTAAATGGCTGATTGTTGAATAAGCCAGCAAGCCTTTTAAATCATGCTTAAATAACGCGATATAAGCGCCAACCAATAAAGTCGCCAGACCCGTCATTGCCACTAAGATAAACCAAGTATCTGTGCCTGATAGCGCTGGATAAAAACGCGCTAATAAAAAGATGCCTGCTTTAACCATGGTTGCGGAGTGCAAGTAGGCACTGACTGGTGTCGGTGCTGCCATGGCATGTGGTAACCAAAAATGAAATGGAAATTGTGCAGATTTGGTAAATGCACCTAAAAGCACTAATACCAGCGCAGCTTCATAAAGTGCATGAGATTGAATAAGCGCTTTGCTTGCTAAAATCACATCAAGATTATAGCTACCAACAATATCACCAATTAGTAATAAACCTGCTAGTAACGCAAGACCACCGGCACCTGTAATAGCAAGTGCCATACGCGCGCCTTTGCGAGCTTCTGACTTATGCCACCAATAGCTAATCAATAAGAACGAGCTAATACTTGTGAGCTCCCAGAAAAACCACAGCTGGATCACATTATTCGACATCACGATGCCGACCATTGCGGTCATAAATAGCATTAAATAGCAGTATAGCTTTGGCATTGAGTCGCTACTACTCAAGTAATAACGCGCATAAAAAATCACCAGGGTACCGATACCCAAGATCATATATAGAAAAAGTAACGTTAAACCATCAAGTCGAAACGAGACTTGCATGTTTAAAAGAGGGATCCACTCAGCAGTGTAGCGAATTGTTTCACCAGAAAAGACTGCAGGGGTATACGAAAATACAATTCCAAGGGCAATCAAAGGCGCTAACATGGTCAAAGCAGTGCTTTGGTTACGTGTTAGTTTTGAAGTGCAGGATGAAATAACACTGCCGATTAAGGATAACAGGGGTATCCAGAGCAAAGTCATAATTAGGAGCCTTTTAGTGTCATAAGAATATCAATACCGCTCTAGTTTTAATTAGTTGCGTACTGTTCATTTGGATGGTTAAAAGTTGGCTTCAAAAAAAGCTTACAATGCGTATAGTTATACTGATCAGGTGCTATTTTGTCTATAGGAGACACACCTATTTGCACAACATTTAACCGCTTTGCATACTAAAATAGCAATAAATAGACGATTAGTCAGAAAATTTCTGCTCTTTGGAAGCTGTTGTAAACACTGGCTTTAAGCCTAAAAAGGCAAAATATTCAGAAAACCGAATCGGCTTTGTTAAGGGCTGGTTAATTTGTTTTTGCCAAAGCTCACGGTATTGCTCAGACAGGCTCATAGTTTGGTATTGCATTATTGACCAATTAGGGCTTGGTTTATAGGCTAACTGATTGCTACAAGCGATACTTTTTTGCCAGCCTTTTGGTGGGGAAACCTTATTTGCAATAAACAGATTTGGCGCAACCAGCCCCTGTTGCTTACACAGCCACTGTTGTTTTTGCTCTGCTAAAACATACTCATCTTCAAAGCCATTGAAATGCATTAGCTCATGTAAAAATACCGCATAAGATTGCGATGAATTGATATGCATAATCCCGCCAAGCACATTAGCAGCCCCTTGCTTTGACATCATCACAATAAAGTCAAAACCTTCAGGCCACGGATGTGCTGCCGCATTTTGCCAGTTACACTTAAGCGCCCCACTACTATCATCGCAACTAAACTTATCAGCAACATAAACAACGTCAGTAAAACAAAAGCTGCCTTTTGCAGGCTCAGGCGCTTTACTGTATTGCTGCTTATACAGCTTTAAAGTATCAATGCCCTTGTAATGATCTGTCATCATTAAAACATTAAATTGGCACTGACTGCTTGCTTGTATACTTGATGTTGATAAGGCTAATTGCTGTTGCTGCGCATAAGCTGGGTCAATTTGAGCTGGCGGCATTTGTTGTTGCAACAGCCAAGCTTGCTTGGCATTTCCCTCAGGTAACTTGCCAGCTTTACCTAGGTAACTTATATCGAGCCACTGGTTTGCTCTGACTAGCTGCTCCGCTAAGGTTTGTTGCTGAGCTGAATTGAATGTAGCAAAGTAAGGCTGCCACCATAATTTTGCTGCAGTGTAATCATGTTGCAGCAAAAATCTGAGCGCAAGTTGATACGCAGCATTACTATCATTAAGCCTTGCTAACTGACGAAGCTGTGAGTTACTCAGCACTAAATGCTGCAAATTAATGGCACTGGGTGCTAAATAATAGATAGCTGTTGCTTGTGAAGGAGTAGTATTTGCGTAATAAGCATAAGCGGGAATATAACGAGACACTGAGCTTGGTACGGAACCCAAGCTCAGTAATAGAATAGCAGTAAAAGAAACCTTAGCTTGCGTTTTCACCAGCCATTAACTCAAGCTCTAAGCGGGCATATTTGTATTCAACAAACTCATGCACATTGGTGGCAAGGGCAAGTCTAAAGTAATCGGCAGCAAGATAGTTATCACCCGCCGCTTGATGCATCTTCGCTAGGTAGAAATAAGCTTCGCATAAGCGATGCGCATACTCTTGCTCTGAAGTTACACCTTCAATAATTCCAGATAAAAACTCGAACTCACTGATGTCACCTAAATAAAGTGCCAACAGTTGGTAACCCCATTGAGACTCATCAACACCCTGCGAGTTAGCTTTTAAATCAACTAAGGCCTGCGCTTTATTAGCTTCTGATTGAGCTAAATAAAGCCATAGCACACGGTAAGGGTCGCTTGGCGAACGATTTAAAAACTGCTGTAAGTCATCTTGTGCAAGTGATGGACGGTCACCATAGTAAAGGGCAATACCACGATTTAAATAGGCATACTCGTGTTGCTCGTTAAGCTCAAGTGCCGAATCAAAGAACTCATAAGCTTGTTCATACTGCTGCATTAGTGTGTGATGAATGCCTAAGAAGTTATACACCTCTGCTAGGTCTGGTTTGAGCTTAATCGCACGGTTAAAGTCAATACGCGCTAAAGTCGACATACCTAAGCTGTCAAATAATACACCGCGATCGTAATAAAGTTTGGCTTGTTGCTCGGCACTTAAATCAGCACGGTTTAGTAGTTCAGAATAGCGAGCAATCGTAATTTCGTTACGAAAATCAGGCGCTAATGGTGCAGTAAAAGGCACATTAACAATAGGGACTGACTCAGGTTGTGAAGTTGTTTGACATGCACTTAAAGAAAAAATAGCCACAGCGGTCAATGCTAAGTGTTTAAAAATCATTAAATTCCTTAATACCTGAATTCTCTGTAGACAAAGGCGAAGCGGATAGGTTTCATTAAAGCATAAAAAAAGGGGCTAAACAGCCCCTTTTTCTTATATCCAGCAAATAACTGGTTATTCAATCATCATTAAGCGTCTTTAGACTCTTCTGCTTTTTCTTCAGCAGCTGGTTCCATTGCTTCTTTGATGCTTAGACGTACACGACCTTGGCGATCTACTTCAAGAACTTTAACTTTAACTTCTTGGCCTTCGCTTAGGTGGTCAGTTACGTTGTTAACACGCTCTGTGCTGATTTGTGAAATGTGCACTAGACCGTCTTTACCCGGAAGGATATTAACGAACGCACCAAAATCAACGATACGTACAACTTTACCAGTGTAGATAGTACCTACTTCTAGCTCAGCAGTTAATTGCTCGATACGCTTGATTGCATCGTTTGCGCTGATGCCATCAGTTGCAGCGATCTTGATTGTACCGTCATCTTCGATTTCGATCGTTGTGCCAGTTTCTTCAGTAAGTTGACGGATAGTTGCGCCACCTTTACCGATAACTTCAGCAATTTTCTTCGCAGGGATTTGCATTGTGTAGATGCGTGGTGCGAATTGAGATAACTCTTCAGAAGGTGCTGCAATCGCTTCGTCCATAACACCTAAGATGTGTAGACGTGCTGCTTTCGCTTGTTTAAGAGCGATTTGCATGATTTCTTTAGTGATACCTTCGATCTTGATATCCATTTGTAGTGCAGTGATACCGTTTGAAGTACCCGCTACTTTAAAGTCCATGTCACCTAAGTGATCTTCATCACCTAAGATATCTGAAAGAACAACGAAATCGTCGCCTTCTTTAACTAGACCCATCGCGATACCAGCAACAGATGCTTTAATTGGAACACCTGCGTTCATAAGTGCTAGTGACGTACCACATACTGATGCCATAGACGATGAACCGTTTGATTCAGTGATTTCTGAAACAACACGGATTGAGTATGGGAAGTCAGTAAGTGTAGGTAGTACCGCAGCAATACCACGCTTAGCTAGGTTACCGTGACCAATTTCACGACGCTTAGGAGAGCCTACAAAACCTGTTTCACCTACACAGAACGGAGGGAAGTTGTAGTGAAGCATGAAGTGATGCTTGTTAGTACCTGTTAAGTCGTCAATTAACTGTGAATCACGCTCAGTACCAAGCGTTGCAGTTACAAGTGCTTGCGTCTCACCACGCGTGAAGATTGCAGAACCGTGAGTACGAGGTAAAACACCCGTCATTACGTCTAGTGCACGAACCATATCTGGTTCACGACCATCGATACGTTTTTCACCAGCGATGATACGGCCACGAACGATTTCTTTTTCTAAAGAACCGAATAGTTTGCCAACTTCTTGCGTATCTAGCTCTTCGCCTTCAGCAAGTTCAGCTGTTAATGTAGCAACAACTTCTTCTTTCGCTGCACCTAGTGCTTCTTTACGCGCTACTTTGTCAGTGATGCGGTATGCTTCACCTACTTTATCAGCAGCAATTGCAGAGATTTTCTCAGCAAGTGTTACGTTTTTCTCTGGTGCAGTCCAATCCCAAGCTGGTTTACCCGCTTCAGCTTTGAACTCGTTGATTGCGTTGATGATAGCTTGAGATTGCTCATGACCATAAACAACCGCACCTAACATTACGTCTTCAGATAGTGTTTCAGCTTCTGATTCAACCATAAGTACTGCGTTATCAGTACCAGCAACAACTAGGTCTAATTGGCTTTCTTCAAGCTCAGCTAGTGTTGGGTTAAGTACGTATTCACCGTTGATGAAACCAACACGTGATGCACCGATAGGACCATTGAATGGAATACCAGAGATAGCAAGTGCTGCTGAAGTACCAATCATAGCAACCATGTCAGGTTGGATTTCTGGGTTAACAGAAACAACTGTCGCGATTACTTGTACTTCGTTTACGAAACCATCTGGGAAAAGTGGACGAATTGGACGGTCGATTAGACGAGCGATAAGTGTTTCGCCATCGTTAGGACGACCTTCACGCTTAAGGAAACCACCAGGGATACGACCTGCAGCGTACATACGCTCTTGATAGTTTACTGTTAGTGGGAAGAAGTCTTGACCTGGTTGTGCATCACGCTTACCAACAACAGTAACTAATACTGAAGTATCGCCAATGCTTGCTAGTACTGCGCCGTCAGCTTGACGAGCGATAGCACCAGTTTCTAGAGTCACAGTGTGTTGACCTAGTTGAAATTCTTTAATAATTGCTTGCACTTAAAAATGTCCTTTAAATGTAAAAGCAACTCAGAGCTGTGCTCCGAATTGGTAAAAAATAGTCCATCAAAGTACCAATTACAGTACTTAATTGTGCTTATGAAAACACGATTAAGTACTACAATTGGCAATGATGTTTTTTGATATCTAAGCAGTATCCACTACCTAGGTGTGCGCTAGTATACCTTTCATGCGCGCACAAAAAAAGGGGCTAAATAGCCCCTTTTCTCGTAATCTAGTTCTTAGCGACGTAGGCCAAGCTCTTGGATTAACGCAGTGTAACGTGCAATGTCTTTACCTTTAAGGTAGTCAAGCAGTTTACGGCGTTGGCTTACTTTGCGAAGAAGACCACGACGTGAGTGGAAGTCGTGCTTGTGGCTAGCAAAGTGACCTTGAAGCTTGTTGATATCGAAAGTTAGAAGTGCAACTTGTACTTCAGGTGAACCAGTGTCGCCTTCAGCGCGTGCAAATTTAGCGATGATTTCAACTTTTTCTTGATTGCTTAGTGACATAGTAACTCCAAAAATTAATTTAAATTGTGTTTTAGCCGATCACTAATTCAGCCAAAACGATTGAGCGGGGCGTATTCTACCCAGCTTTGCTAATAACTACAAGGTAATCTTTACTCAGGCAGTTGATTTGATAAGCCACGCTTTGATTTTAAATGACCGTCTTTATGACGCTCACCAGTGCCAATGAACACCCCATCAGCCATTACCTTTACCACACCATCTGGTACAGGCTTACCAATCACGACTGTTTGACCATGACTAAATGCCACGCCCTGCTCTTGAGTAATCTCAATCACAGGTAAATCAACCAAAGCAGTATCCATTGGCAGTAATAGCTCATCGAGGTAGCTTGAAGGCGCAACATCGTCTGCTTTTGCTTGCTGTAGCTTTTCTTCAAGTTGCTCAAGAGTGACCATTTTCTCACTTGGATAATGGCCAACTGCACTGCGATGCAACATGATGACATGCGCACCACAGCCAAGCTTTTCACCTAAGTCGTCAACAATAGTACGAATATAAGTGCCTTTAGACACATGTGCCGTCATTTGTACTTCATTATTAGCTTCATCAAACTCATCAAGCGTTAAACTAAATACATTAATTTTTCGACACTTACGCGGCACTTCGATACCTTCGCGAGCATATTTATACAAAGGCTGACCTTGGTATTTTAGCGCAGAGTACATCGAAGGGTATTGATCCGACTCACCTAAGAAACTGGCAATTTGCTCAGCTAATTGTTCACGGGTGACCGATACGTCGCGCGTTTCAACCACTTCACCATCTGAATCAGAGGTAGTGGTTCGCTCACCAAGTTTGGCGCGTACAACATAGGTTTTGTCAGTATCAAGCAAGAACTGGGTAAACTTAGTCGCTTCACCAAAACAAATAGGCAGCATACCCGTCGCGAGCGGATCAAGCGCACCGGTGTGGCCTGCTTTTTGAGCAAAGTAAATTCCCTTTGCTTGCTGCAATGCTTTGTTTGATGAAATACCTTGCGGCTTATTAAGTAATAAGATGCCGTCAATAGCACGACCTTTACTGCGTCTAGCCATTAGTCTTTAGTGCCTTCTTCGCTGTCATCTTCGTCTACATGCTTGGCATTGTCTTCACGAATAACTGAATCAACCAAGTTTGAAATACGCATACCTTCCATAAGCGAGTTATCGATCACAAAACGTAACTCAGGCATGATGCGCGCACGAATACGTTTACCTAATAAAGAACGAATATAACCCGTTGCTTCATTTAATATTTTAGCGCTTTGCTTGGCTTTATCTTCATCATCAGTATTAAACACTGTGATAAATACTTTTGCGTAAGATAAGTCGCGAGATACCTCAACCGCAGACACTGTCACCATGCCTAAGCGTGGATCTTTAATTTCGCGTTGCAGAATAACAGCAATCTCTTTTTGAATTTGCTGTGCAACACGATCAGTGCGAGAAAATTCTCTCATTTCATTTCACTCTAAAATAATAACTTATTGATGTTAAAGAATAAGTTAATTTAATTACGAATACACAAATGGGGGCTAGGCCCCCATTTAAAGCAATAACTTAAACGAAATTAAAGTGAACGTTGTACTTCAACCGTCTCGAATACCTCGATTTGGTCGCCAACTTTAACATCGTTGTAGTTCTTAACGCCGATACCACATTCCATACCGTTACGTACTTCTTGAACGTCATCTTTAAAGCGACGTAGTGACTCAAGTTCACCTTCATAGATAACCACGTTATCACGAAGTACACGGATAGGCGCGCTACGCTTAACGATACCTTCAGTAACCATACAACCTGCGATTGCACCAATCTTAGGTGACTTGAACACGTCACGAACTTCAGCAAGACCAATGATCTCTTGCTTGAATTCTGGTGCAAGCATACCTGACATCGCTTGTTTAACTTCTTCAATCAGGCTGTAGATTACGCTGTAGTAACGTAAGTCTAGGTTTTCTGACTCAATTACTTTACGAGCTGATGCATCAGCACGTACGTTAAAGCCAACAACGATTGCGTTTGACGCCGCTGCAAGAGTTGCATCAGTTTCAGTGATACCACCTACACCTGAACCAACAATCTTCACTTTAACTTCATCAGTAGAAAGCTTAGTTAATGAATCAGCGATTGCTTCAATTGAACCTTGTACGTCAGCTTTAAGAACGATGTTAACTTCTGATACATCGCCTTCAGCCATGTTCGTAAACATGTTTTCAAGCTTCGCTTTTTGTTGACGAGCAAGCTTCACTTCACGGAACTTACCTTGACGGTAAAGTGCTACTTCACGCGCTTTACGCTCATCTTTAACTACTGTTGCTTCATCACCGGCTGCAGGGATACCAGATAGACCTAAAATCTCAACTGGGATAGATGGACCCGCAGACTTGATGTCTTTACCGTTCTCATCTTTCATCGCACGTACACGGCCATATTCAAGACCACAAAGTACGATATCACCTTGGTTAAGTGTACCAGACTGAACTAGGATTGACGCAACTGGACCACGACCTTTATCTAGACGCGATTCAATTACAACACCTGCAGCCATACCTTCAGCTGGCGCAGTTAGCTCAAGTAGCTCAGCTTGCATTAATACCGCTTCAAGTAGGTCATCAATACCTAAACCAGTTTTCGCAGAGATGTGTACAAACTGTGTTTCACCACCCCACTCTTCTGGGATAACGTCTAATTGTGCTAGCTCGTTCTTAACGCGATCTGGGTCGATGCCTTCTTTATCCATTTTGTTTACTGCGATGATTAAAGGAACGCCTGCAGCACGCGCGTGCTGAACCGCTTCTTTAGTCTGTGGCATTACACCATCATCCGCAGCAACTACTAGGATTACGATATCCGTTGCTTTAGCACCACGTGCACGCATTGATGTAAACGCGGCGTGGCCTGGAGTATCTAAGAAAGTAATCATGTTGCCATTCGTTTCAACGTGGTATGCACCAATGTGCTGAGTAATACCACCGGCCTCACCAGAGGCAACTTTTGCTGAACGAATGTAGTCAAGTGTTGACGTTTTACCGTGGTCAACGTGACCCATTACTGTTACAACCGGTGCACGAGGAATCGCTTTACCTTCTTCGCTACGGTCGTTTAGAACTTTCTCTTCTAATTCGTTTTCTTTAACGATAATTACCTTGTGACCCATTTCTTCAGCAACAAGCTGCGCTGTTTCTTGGTCAATCACTTGGTTGATGGTAACCATGTCACCCATCTTCATCATCGTTTTAACAACTTCAGCACCTTTAACTGCCATGCGTGATGCAAGCTCAGCAACAGTGATTGTTTCACTGATACGAACTTCGTTTTTCACGTCAGCTGTTGGTTTTTGGAAACCATGTTGTAAAGACGTTGGTGCTTTAAGCTTGCCTTTCTTACCTTTAGGACCGGCAGCCTGTTTATCTTTTTGAGGTCCTTTTTTCTTTTTCTTACGACGAGCGCTATTCTCTTCACGTGCATCAGATTCATCTTCTGCTTCACGTGCGTAAGTTGAAGTCGTAAGGTGGTGATCAGCGTTTTCTTCACGCTGCTTACGCTCTTCTTCTTCCTTTTTCCAGCGAGCTTCATTTTCTTCAGCTAGCTTTCTTGCCTCTTCTGCTTGACGTTTCGCTTCTTCTTCAGCTTTTCTCAATGCGGCCTCTTCTGCTTCTTTTTGCAGACGCTCAGCTTCGGCGCGATCTTGTTCAGACTTAGCACTTTGCTCTGGGGTCATCTGCTTCTGTTTCGCTTTACGCTCAGCTTCAGCTTTACGTTTAGCCTCTTCTTTGGCTTTACGCTCAGCTTCTTCTTTCGCTTTGCGCTCTGCCTCTTGTTTCGCTTTAAGCTCCTCAGCTTCTTGCTGGGCTTTAAGCTCTGCTGCTTTACGTGCAGCTTCTTCTGCAGCTAAACGCTCTTCTTCTTGCTGTTGCTCAATGGCGCTTTTCTTAACGTAAGTACGTGTTTTACGTACTTCAACTTGCACAGACTTCGCTTTACCTGTAGAGCCAGTTACGCTTAGCGTACTTTTGCTTTTACGTTGCAAAGTCATGCGAGCTGGGCCTTCTGAGCCCGTGCCGCCGTGCTGCTTGCTCAAGTGATCTAATAACGTCGACTTTTCAGACTCAGTTACCATATCACCTGCTTTTTTAGAAATACCGGCTTGTTCAAGCTGCTGTAGTAATTTATCAACAGTTGTACCAATATCTCCGGCTAGTTTTTCAACATTTACTTCTGCCATAGTGTGTAATACCTCCGTTAATAAATTACTCGTCTGCGAACCAACAAATGTTACGCGCAGCCATAATTAGCTTGCCAGCTTCTTCTTCTGAAAGTTCAGTGATGTCTACTAACTCATCAATGCCTTGCTCAGCTAAGTCTTCAAGTGTTACTACACCTTTACTTGCCATAACAAATGCAAGGTGACGCTCTAAGCCTTCAAGCGCTAGTAGGTCTTCTGCAGGTTCTGCACCTTCTAGGCTTTCTTCAGTTTTAAGCGCTTTCGTTGTTAATGCGTCTTTTGCACGTGAACGTAAGATATCAACTGTTTCTTCATCTAAACCGTCGATTTCTAAGAATTCTGATGCCGGTACGTAAGCCACTTCTTCAAGTGTTGAGAAACCTTCGTTGATAAGTAATGTTGCAAACTCATCATCAATATCTAGGTATTCAGTGAATAAGTTGATTAGCTTATCTGATTCAGCTTCGTTCTTCGCACGCATGTCATCAACTGTCATTACGTTTAATTCCCAACCAGTTAACTGGCTAGCAAGACGAACGTTTTGACCATTACGACCGATTGCTTGTGCTAGGTTATCGGCTTCAACAGCGATATCCATTGAATGTGTATCTTCGTCCATTACGATTGACGCAACTTCTGCTGGCGCCATTGCATTGATAACGAATTGCGCTGGGTTGTCATCGTAAAGAACGATATCAACACGCTCACCACCAAGCTCAGTTGAAACTGCTTGTACACGTGCACCACGCATACCAACACACGCACCTACTGGGTCGATACGTTTGTCGTTAGATTTTACCGCGATTTTTGCACGAGAACCTGGATCACGTGCAGCTGCACGTAGTTCAATCATCTCTTCGCCAATCTCTGGCACCTCAATGCGGAAAAGTTCCATTAGCATTTCTGGCTTAGAACGCGTTACAAATAACTGCGCGCCACGTGCTTCTGGCTTAACTTCGTAAAGAAGACCACGGATACGGTCACCTGGACGGAAGTTTTCACGCGGTAACATATCATCACGGTAGATAACCGCTTCAGCATTGTTACCAAGGTCAAGTACGATTGCATCACGGGTTGCTTTTTTAACAACACCTGTTACTAATTCGCCTTGTTGATCTTTGTATTCTTCAACCACTAATGCACGCTCAGCTTCACGTACTTTTTGTACGATAACTTGCTTAGCCATTTGTGTTGTAATACGGTCAAACTTGATTGACTCAATTTGTTCTTCAACGTAATCACCTAATTGTAGGCTTTCGTCTTCAACCTGAGCCGCTTCAAGTGTGATTTCGCTGTAAGGGTTTTCTAAAGAACCATCTTCAAGAACTTCAGCAATCTTCCAACGACGGAATGTGTCGTAATCACCTGTTTTACGGTCGATTGATACGCGAACTTCAATTTCGCCATCGTGTTTTTTCTTTGTTGCAGTCGCTAATGCGAACTCTAACGCTTCAAAAATCTTTTCTTTTGGAACCGCTTTCTCATTGGAGACGGCTTCAGCAACCAATAATATTTCTTTTGCCATGGGTTATGCCTCGCTTGCCCTATTCCTTCGCACTCGAATTAAAACTTTGCGATGATGTTCGCACGTTCAATGTTACTAAGCATAATCATATGCTCAGCGCCATCTGCTGAAAGTGTGATCATATCACTGCTAACTGATACTAAATCGCCTTTAAAGTTACGACGACCATCTTGCGGAAGCTTTGTACGCACGCGTACTTCTTCTCCTTGCGCCTTCTCGTAGTGATCTTGTTTGAATAATGGACGATCAACACCAGGAGACGAAACTTCCAAATCATATTCGTTTGTAATTGGGTCTTCGACGTCTAAAATTGCGCTAACTTGACGACTAACGTCGGCACAATTGTCAACCGTAATCCCTGCATCGTGATCGATATAAACACGTAATGTAGAGTGGCGACCAGCTTGCACAAACTCAAGACCATGTAACTCAAAGCCTAACATTTCAACGGCCGGTGAGAGCATGGCTACTAAATCTTGCTCAAGTTTTGTCACGAAAATCCTCCATACAAACAAAAAAAGGGCATATAGCCCTGAAATACTGAGTTTAATAATGATTTAAAATCACCGCCAAGCAGATACAACAACGCCCCGAACCAAGCGGGGCGTCACACCTAAAGCATAAAACTGTGTGGCCTAGGGCCAAGCTTGGTTGCGAGTCAGTCACCTGACTAAATTAAACTAGATAGCCTAAACGCAAAACGCGCATTACCAGAATGCGCGACTTCATACAGTAAAAATTACTGTGCATACTAAGTACACTTACAATGCCTTAGCATGTATTTGGTTGCGGGAGCCGGATTTGAACCGACGACCTTCGGGTTATGAGCCCGACGAGCTACCAGGCTGCTCCATCCCGCGCCAATAGATATTAAAAGTAACTTAATATCATTTAATCGAGTGTTAAACACCTCAATTCAATGGCGGCTATTATAAGCATGTAGCGCTCAATTAGCAACCTTCCTACATGAATTAGTTAGACTATTTTTTGCCTAAAAATTTTATGACAACCTTGTCATAAAATTTCCCATAACTGAAAATTCTCGTCTATATTTAGTCATATAATAAGAACAACCTATAGCCTTGGCTATTAAGCGATTTACTATGAGTCTATCTTCATTTCAAAAAAGACTGTTACTACAAGATATTGAATTGCTAAAACCGGATTTCCATCAGTTTACAAGCGCATATCATCGCAGTCTTAGTACTCGTCAATTAACCATGACAGTGCCTGAGCAAGAAAGCATAACTAAGCGCAGCTATATTCTTTACTGTGCGCTCAACAAAGTAGTGAGCCACCTCGATGACTTACAGCAAGTCACGCCGTTTATTCATTATTTAGCGAATAACCTCAGCTTTTTAAATGTGTCATTTGAAGATATCGATACCCTTTGCGATGCCTTTATTGATACGCGCAAATCGTATATTCACCACATTAGTGCGCAATTACATCAAGCTTGGCTGCAAGCTACGAGAATATTTGCCAACATCGTAAAAAGTTACTTGTTTGCTTATTCAAATGTGGTGTCGTTTAACGCCTATTGCCCAGCACGCTTAAGCTCATAGTTTGGTCAATTCGCTGTTGAGCCTATCTATTTGTTTTTGTTCAATGGCAATTAAGGTATTAAAACGACTCGTTAAAGCTGTCATTTTGTCAGCTAGTGCGTTATCGCTATTCGCATCAGCTAAATTACGAGGGCGGCTACTTAGTTGTTGCTCAAGTTCTGACATTTGCATGTTTAACTCACTTTGATAAGTATCTATTTTATTTTCATGCTCTGAAATTTTACGCATAATTTGTTTTGAGCGAATAAAACTAGCCACCTCATTATTAGCAACCGTATTTGCAGATGAAGTTAACGTGTATTTTTCAGCCGTGAGTCTATCAATACTGCGCTGCTCACTGTCGATAAGCACGCCGTAACGCTCAGATACTGCGGTCATTTGTTTGGCGATTGCAGCTTGTTTTTTAGCCCCCACCAAGTTACGTAGCTGAGCATCTGATTGCTCAGATAAAGCCACTATTTCCCTGTCCATTTTGAGCTTGAATGTATCAATTTTATTGTTATGTTCTGCTATTTGCGCATCGATTTGCTTTAAGCGGATATAACGGTCGACCTCTGCGGTATCTTTACCTGATGATGCTTGTACAGCATTATCTGACGCGCCCGAAAGGTGTGGGTTTTGTTCTTTAATGGTAATCAACTTTGCATCTTTGCCACAGGGCTGTTGGCTAAATTCAGCAACACCGTTTTTCTCACAGTGATAAACAGTGCTGTGGGCCAAAGGGCAAACTAACAGGCTTATAAATAGTAAATGTAAGTTAATTTTCATCTCGACCCTTCCTTAGTAATGACTCATTAAAAATGCCACTAATGTACCTTTTATAGACTATATTTATCGATCTATCTTTGTGATTGCTTCGTAGTTACCTAGATTACTTGCTGCAAAGGCTATTAGAAGTGCAATACACCACCTTAAGATTTATTTTTGGCGATCAACTTAATGCAAGCCACACCTGGTTTAAAGAAAAATCACAACCAGACACGCTTTATGTCATCGCCGAATTAAAACAAGAAACAAACTACGTAAAGCACCACCTACAAAAAGTGGTCGCCTTCTTTGCTGCAATGGAAAACTTTGCTAATGCACTAACAAAAGCGAATTTAAACTGCCTGCATCTGACACTCGATGACACACAAGATGATGACTCACTATCAGAGCTACTGACCCGGTTAGCTAAGCATTATCAATGCCAGAATATTGAGTACCAATATCCAGACGAATACCGCCTTAAAAAGCAACTTGCAGACTTTTCACAGCAGAGCGAATTTAATGTCAATGCAGTTGATTCGGAACACTTTCTACTACCTTTTAATGATATTGGCCAGCACTTTAAGCCAAATAAGCCGGTAAAAATGGAGTTTTTTTATCGTGCTATGCGCAAACGTTTTAATATTTTAATGGACGATGATAATCAACCTCGTGGCGGCAAATGGAATTTTGATCAGCAAAATAGAAACAAGTTAAAACCGAACGATCTTAAAGAAATCCCAGAACCTTTATGTTTCGGTCACGATGTTAGCCACATCCTTAAACGAGTAGAAATGCACAAAGTAAACACCTTTGGTGAGTGCAGCGATACGTTAATTTGGCCAACCACACGCGCTGAAGCAAAGCAGTTACTCGATTTTTTTTGCGACCATTTACTGGTTCATTTTGGTCAGTTTCAGGATGCTATGACATGCCAGTCCCAGTACCAATGGTCTTTGTATCACAGCCGTTTATCGTTTGCCCTTAATACTAAAATGCTGCACCCGATGCAGGTCATCGAGCAAGTGTTAACTAGCTTTGATAAGCAACCTATTGATATTGCGCAAGTTGAAGGTTTTATCAGGCAAATTCTCGGTTGGCGCGAGTATGTACGTGGTATTTATTGGCAAAATATGCCTGATTACGCCAGCAAAAATGCCTTAAATGCAAAGCGCACCCTACCCGACTATTTTTGGCATGGCAAAACAAACATGAATTGCATGCACCATGCCATTACACAAAGCCTGCAGACAGCTTATGCACACCACATACAACGTTTGATGATCACGGGTAACTTTTGCTTATTAACCGCTATTGAGCCAAGTGAAGTAGATGAATGGTATTTAGGTATTTATATCGACGCCATAGAATGGGTAGAAATGCCCAACACTCGGGGTATGAGCCAATTTGCTGACGGTGGCTTAATTGCCACTAAGCCCTATGCAGCCAGTGGAAATTACATCAACAAAATGAGTGATTACTGCAAACATTGTAGCTACAACATTAAAGAAAAAGCCACTGAGGATGCTTGCCCATTCAACAGCCTATATTGGCATTTTATGTTAGAGCACGAACAGCAGCTTTCACAAAACCCACGTATCGGTATGATTTATAAAAACTGGTATAAACAGGATGAATCTGTACAGCAAGCCACTCTCAAACGGGCTAACTGGTGCTTGGATAATTTAGAAAAGCTTTAACAATAAAAAAGCCGCCTCAAATGAGGCGGCAAAACTAACTAGGGGAAACAATGCTGTTGGGTATTACTTGTTTTCGAGTAATTTACCATTACCAATTTCGATTTTACGTGGTTTTAAAGCTTCTGGAATTTCACGCTCTAAATCGATACTTAGTAAGCCATTTTCAAGGTCTGCACCAAGCACTTTAACGTGGTCACCTAATTGGAACTTACGCTCAAAGTTACGCTCTGCAATGCCTTGGTGAATGAACTTACGTTCAGCATTATCTTGTTTATCAGCTTTAGTACCGCTGACTTTCAATGTGTTGTTTTCTGACTCGATGGTCAATTCACTGTCACTAAAACCTGCTACAGCCATAGTGATACGATATTTGTCTTTATCGAGTGCTTCGATGTTGTACGGAGGAAAACTTGGCTGCTTGTCTGTGCGAGCTGCCGCATCCATTAATGATGCTAAATGATCGAAACCGATGAATGAACGATAAAGTGGTGATAAGTCTACTGTACGCATAATTATATCCTCATATTTAAGCGATATTTTGTTAGTACTCTTCTATTGAACCAGTGCTAACAAAGTTAAATTAATACTATATATTTCAATTACTTTAGTTTGTTTGGGACCCATCAGGCGTCCTCACTAAACTATTTATGGGCGGGTAAAATCTTTTCAAGATTTTTAGCAAAAAAAATTGTAATTTTTTTAAATAAATTGAAATTTTAACCCCCTCAAACTGGTCTGAATTAGTTGATTTTAAAGGGCTAACAACGTACAAAATAACAATGAAAAAAAATCCAACTTTTTTAAAAAAATTTATCAGTGTGCTAAAAAATGTCGTGTTAATGGCAGTCGTTGTGTATGCCGTAACCGCATTTCAGCAACGTAATTTACTCTCAACTGATAAAACTCCTGCCCCCTATTTTAATTTAGCCACGCTAAAAAACCCGGCTGAGCGGATGACCATTGCACAATTACAAGGAAAGCAAACAGTGGTGTATTTCTTTGCGCCTTGGTGCTCAATTTGTCGTTACAGTATGCCAAATTTAGAAAAGGCTCATCAGCAAGGTAAGTTAAATGCCATAGCAATTGCCCTCGATTACCAAAATATTGCTGAAGTTAAACAGTTTACTGATTCACTCGAATTAACAATGCCGGTGTTACTTGGCAGTAAAAGTACAGGCCAAGATTATAAAATCAGTGCCTACCCAACTTATTATGTTATTGATGAGCAGTTGGCAATTACTGCTCATTCTATGGGTTACACAACAGAACTTGGCCTCAGGATGCGCACACTTGATTAGCTCAATCGCTTTTAGTGAGAAAAAACAGAACAGTGCAATCGATTTTATGCGCTGTTTTTATTCGTTTAATCCGTTAAGATGATAACCAGATAAACCATCGAGGAGAGCGATATGTTAACTGTAATTTTTGGCCGTGAAGGCTGCCCATACTGTGTTCGTGCAAAAGACGTTGCTGAAAAACTAGCAAATGAGCGTGACGATTTTAAATACCGTTATATCGACATCATTAAAGAAGGCATCAGCAAAGCAGATTTAGAACAGTCTGCAGGCAAACCTTGCCCAACCGTACCACAGATTTTTATTGACCAAGCCCACATTGGTGGCTTCACTGAATTCGAAGCATACGCTAAAGAAAATTTAGGGTTATATCAATAAATTGTAAACGTGGTTGATTTTGGTAATTTTAAACTGATTAAATTATGACCAACATCAACCACATACAAATTAGTTGTAATTTATACAAGCAATTGCATTGTATTTCCTATACAATGCGCGCCTCTTTAAATTCGTTGAGGCGTATTAATGTCAGAACCAGTCACGTTTGAATCTCTAAATCTTTCTCCTGCAATCCTTAAAGCAGTTGAAGAGTTGGGTTACAAGACTCCATCTGAAATCCAAGCTCAATGTATACCGTTATTGCTAGAAAGAAAGGACGTACTGGGACTAGCGCAAACGGGTACAGGTAAAACAGCAGCATTTGCACTGCCGTTACTAAATAATATTGACCCGTCTGTGAAGCAGCCACAGATCCTTGTTTTAACGCCTACGCGTGAACTTGCGATCCAAGTAGCTGAGGCATTCGAACAATATGCTAAGCATACTCGTGGTGTTGAAGTTTTAGCCCTTTATGGTGGCCAAAGCTATAGCATCCAACTAAGTGCACTTCGTCGTGGCGCGCAAATCATTGTTGCAACGCCAGGTCGCTTAATTGACCACATTAACCGTGGCACAATCAAGTTTGAGAGCTTACAAGCCCTTGTTCTTGATGAAGCAGACGAAATGTTACGCATGGGCTTCATTGATGATGTAGAAAGCATCATGGAGAAAACGCCACGTGAAAAGCAAACATGTCTTTTCTCGGCGACCATGCCTAAGCAAATTCAAAATATCAGCAGCAAGTACATGAATGAGCCTGAGCAAGTTCATATTTCTGCGCGTAACTCAACTGTATCAACGGTTGAGCAAGTATTTTGGAATGCACACGTACACAAAAACAAAGCAATCGTTCGCTTCTTAGAAGCAGAACAATACGATGGTGCAATTGTTTTCGTACGTACACGTAACGACACGGTACAGTTAGCTGAATTACTTGAGCGCGAAGGTTTCTCTGCGGCACCACTTAATGGTGACATGAACCAACAAGCACGTGAACGTACAGTAGATCGTTTGAAAAACGGCCTAGTTGATATCGTTATTGCAACAGACGTTGCTGCACGTGGTCTTGATGTAGACCGTTTAAGCTTAGTAATTAACTACGATATTCCACAAGATTCAGAAGCCTACGTTCACCGTATTGGCCGTACTGGTCGTGCGGGTCGTCAAGGTAAAGCGATTCTTTTCGTAAAACATAACGAGCGTTATTTACTTAAAAATATCATTCGTCATACGAAATCTGATATCGCACAAGTTGATTTACCAACAGCTAAAGTTGTTGAAGAAAAGCGTATTAAAGCGCTTCAAGACAAGCTTACAATTGCTCTTGAAAACAAAGACATCACTTTCTTTAATCAAGTTGCTGCTAACATGGCAGAGAAACTTGAGCTAAGTACTGAAGATTTAGCAGGTGCATTACTTTGTTTAGCGCAGCAACAATCACCAATCAAGGTTGAAGAAGTTAAAGTTCAACCACGTGGCGAACGCAATGAGCGTCGTCGCAATGAACGTGGTGATCGTGGCGACCGCCAAGGACGCGAGCGTAAACCTCGTGAGCCGCGTGAGCGCAACAGCCGTAACATGGGTCCTATGGATACTTACCGTATCGAAGTAGGTCGTGAGCACGGTGTACAAGTTAAAAATATCGTTGGTGCGATTGCTAACGAAGCTGATATCTCAAGCAAGTTCATTGGTGATATTCGCTTACATGACAATCACAGTACGGTACAGTTACCACAGAACATGCCAAAAGATGTGCTTGATCACTTCCAAAAGGTATTTATCTGTAAACGTCCTATGAATATGACGCTAACGCAAGACCAAGGTCCTGCGGCTCCTCGCTCTGAGCGCCCAAGTGGTGATCGTGGCGATAAGAAGCGTAACTTCAAAGACCGTGGCGAAAAACGTGGTGGCCCTCGTAAAGAGCGTCGTCCAGTGAGCTTCACTGCGAACTAATTGTAGCTGTAAGCAATAAAAAAACCTTGTCATGAGAGTGACAAGGTTTTTTTGTGTCTAAAGTAAAGCCGTCAGCTATCAGCTATCAGCTATCAGCTATCAGCTATCAGCTATCAGCTATCAGCTATCAGCTTTAAGTTAATAAACTCCTAGAAACTTTTGAACATCTTTAAAATAAAGTTCTTCAACATCAAAATATTGAATAAAACTATCTTTACATCCCTGCTGTTTGTATAAAAGCACTACATAACATAACAATTTTGCTGTTAACTTAATTATGTCGTCTCTATGTGATTTATTAGCACTAGGCTCGTAAGTATATCGGCTTGATTTAAAAGAAGATCTATATTTGTGAAGTATTTCAAGCTCATTTTCACTGACTAAAAACTTTGCAATATCATCAGGTAATGAATGGTATAGAGTAATTAAATCATGTGGATCAGACTTTTTAGGTAAGCTATTCCTATCAAAGATATAGGTTTCATTTGGTTGACCTATGTTATCTACTGCAAGAGCATTAAAACTCTTAAAAAGTATTTCGATTGATAAAACCGATAACACACTTTGCAGCCCCATTCTCTGATGTGATGCGGTTTTAGCTACCATATAATAATCATAAGCACATTCAATCATGTATGGTCGGAAATCAATTTGAGATAATGATTCAGTACCTATGTTAAGTTTGTTAAGTTTCAACTATTTTCCTTAAATAAAGACTAAGTAATCGCAAATCAAAAAAGCCTCACGCTGGATGGCTGAGGCTTTGTTACTCTAATCGTTATGAGCCGATGGCAGGGTATGCATAGCTTGATTGTAAGCCAAGAGGGATACCTAAGCCCCAGTACGCGAGTAAGAAGATACTCCAACCGATTAAGAAGGCGATTGAATACGGTAACATCATCGCGATTAAAGTGCCGATACCGGTTCCTTTTACATACTTTTGGCAGTACACAACAACCAGTGGGAAGTATGGCATCAGCGGCGTGATGATATTCGAGCTTGAGTCACCTACACGGTACGCAGCTTGCGTCAAATCAGGTGAAATACCCAGTTGCATCAGCATTGGAACAAAGATTGGCCCTAATAGCGCCCATTTTGCTGAGCTTGAGCCAACAAATAGGTTCACGAACGCCGTTAAGAAGATAATGCCTACTACTGTGACTGAGCTTGGCAGAGCCATTGCTTTTAATAGTTGTGCACCTTCAATTGCAAGTAATGCACCTAGGTTTGATTTACTAAATGCAGCAATAAATAACGCACAGAAGAACGCCATAACAATATAGTAAGCCATACCGCTCATCGCTTTGCTCATTGCATCTATCATATCTTTAGAGCTTTTGAAGGTACCCACGGCAAAACCGTAGACGGCACCAGGGATCCAAAACAATAGGAAGATAAGTGGCACAATTGATTGCATTAACGGTGAGCGGAAATTAGTTAACGAGCCATCACTGCTTCGCATCGCGGAGTCTGCTGGGGCCGAAACAAACCAAAGTAAAGCAAGGCCAGCAATCATCACTGTGCTTGCAATATAGAACGCACGTTTCTCATCACTGCGTGCTTCATCAAAGGCAGGTAGGTCTTCGGTATCTCCATCAAGTGGCGTGTTCTGTAAACGCGGCTCGATGATTTTATCTGTAATATACCAGCCTAATAAGATAATAAATAAGCTCGAAGCTGAGGTGAAAAACCAGTTATTAAGCGGGTTAATCGCCATATCTGGGTTAATAATTTGCGCCGCACTTTGGGTAAAGCTTTGCAGTAACGGGTCAATCCCTGACGGAATAAAGTTTGCGCTAAAGCCACCACTAACCCCAGCAAACGCAGCTGCAATACCAGCAAGCGGATGACGCCCCATCGCATAGAAAATAACCCCAGCAAGAGGGATAACTAGTACATAACCGGCATCAGTTGCGGTATGGCTGACAATCGCCACTAAAATAATAGACGGTGTTAAAAGCTGCTTAGGCGTTACTTTTAACATTAATTTAAGGCCGGTATTGATAAAGCCAGAATGCTCAGCAACACCAACACCTAACATAGCAACCAGCACTACACCAAGCGGTGCAAAGCCAGTGAAGGTTTTCACCATTGAAGATAAGAAGGTGGCAAGGGAGTCCCCTGCTAATAGGTTATTTACAACGATGGCTTCGCCGGTGCGCGGGTCGATTGCATCAAATGTAGTGCCCGAGAAAAGCCAAGATAAAAACCAAATAAGTAGCATTGCGACTAAGAATATAATCGCCGGATCAGGTAGCTTGTTACCTACCCTTTCTATGGTATTTAGAAAACGTGCGATTGCACCACTTGGTGCCTGCACATCATTATTGTTATTCATTTTCAAATTCCCTGGAAAAATATCTCGTTAACCTTAACGTATCTAACTACTAAGGTAAATTTTAAGTTAATGGAATTACCTGATAAAGGTAAATTGATAATGTAAAAAAAGCGACACAGGTCGCTTTACAGAGTTTTATTTAATTAGATTAGGCTGCAAGAGCTTTCACTTCATCCCATAGACGCACAACAAGCTCTTTATCTTCTTCGTTTAGCTCACCGTTGCGGTAAGCTTTAACTAGGCTAGATTCAACTTGATTGTTTAACTCATCAATCGATAAGTTTAATTCTTCTACTTGTGCATAGCCTACAGCTAAGTCAAAGTGACCGCGTAAATAGCCACCAGCAAATAGCTCGTCGTCAGTTGCTTTATCGACTAAATCATCAAAATATTGCTGCGCTGCATCAATATAACTTACTAAACTCATTGTTACTTCTCCTCTGGGTGCAGCCCATCTTGATGACCCACTGCATACATAATATGGTCATTGAAACCTGTGGTTACGCGAATATAACCACTTAATTCATCGTCTAACTCACTGTCACCCGTATCGGCAATCAGTGGTCGGCCATTCAAGGCCTGTAATTTAGTTTTAGTGGCTACAACAATAATGTTATCACGGCCAATAGCACGAATAAGTGCAGGGCTTAATTGCTGATTACCTCTGCCGAAGATATGGCCTTGGCCACCAATTAAGGTGATCACCAATTTGGTTTCTTTACCTTGTGTGAGTTCAAGTAATTGCTGAGCAGTTAAATCCTGCGCGATAAGCTCTTGGTCTGCCACTAAGTCTACACCCAGCAAGGTATTTTCAAGACCCATTTCTTCCATAATTGCCGCGACTGTAGAACCACTGCCCATCACATATAAGCAGTCTTCATCCATTTCACTAACAACATAGGCAGCTATATCGGCAAGCACTAACTCATCGGTTTCTTTACCGCCATTTTTAACTGCCTGTACATAACGTACTTCACTAGGCACTTGCATTTCACCATAGCGCTTAGCTTTTACCGTGCCTTCGCGAAATGCTTCTTCGTCGATATCCATCACATCTGCATCACCAAGGCTGACAAGTTCACCTTTAACAAGCATCTCAACAACACGTCCAGCTGCTTTGGGGGTAATAGCATAAACCCCAGAATGAATTTTGCAGCCTGCAGGAATACCTAATACAGGAGTGCTATCGCCAACCGCATGGCAAATATTGCGGGCAGTACCATCGCCACCCGCAAATAAAATAAGGTCGACACCTTGCTCAACTAATAGCTTGGCAGCCTGCTCTGTGTCATCTGGGGTGGTGATATCGTTTGTTTGGTAAATAACTTGGCTTTGAAAGCCTAGTTGCTTTGCCGTTTGCTCGCCCATTTCACCGTTTACAGTGTAAATGATTAAGTCATCTTGATGGGCAAGCAGCACTTCAAGTGCCGCTCGAGTGCGTAAGTTTGCTTTTGGCTCAGCACCAAGTTGCATTGCTTTTGCTGCGGTATCTGCGCCATCACTGCCCTTTAGTGCGACACTGCCACCTAAGCCGGCAACCGGATTTACAATCAAACCTAATTTAAACTGCATCAGATAAAGCTCCTGGGTTGCCATGAAAATCGCGCTGCCACGTAAACTGAGCAGCCGTTAGTGGCCATGGGGTTTTATAGAAATCACTCAATGCTTTAAGAAGTGCTGTTGTGCGCTGATTAAAGCCAGATGCTAAAAAGCTCAACACTTGCTGGTGAACTCGCGCTTGAAAATCGAATCGACAGGTTTGCTCGCCATTTAAATTATCAACCGATACATTAAAATCAAAACCTGCTGCAGTACTGAGCGCCCATTCAATAGCTTGGGGCTTTACTTCAACTGCTTCAAATTCAGCTTGCTGGTGCTTATCACGACCATCTGGGCAATACCAATAGCCATAATCTTCTTTTAACCGACGTGCCTCACCAGCCACCAGCCAATGGGCAATTTCGTGCAAAGCACTGGCATAAAAACCGTGGGCAAACACAATTTGGTGATAAGGCGTTTGCTCATCAGCAGGCAGGTAAATAGGTTCATCATCACCTTTGATCAAACGCGTGTTATGGCTTTGATAAAAAGTGCTTTCAAAAATAGCGATTAAGTCAGCAATCTGATGCATACGGCTTGAATTCATCTCGTTAAAAGCGTCACTAAAAACGAGGCGAATTGTACGGACTTTTCACTCTAAAGTAAAAGCAACCGCCCTCAGTTACAGGTATTTTGCGATATCAACATCATCGATTTGTTCTGGGTTTAAATAGCGTTTTGCATATTCAAGGTAAATACCTGATGTTAAGAACAATTTGAACACATCTTCATCAACATGCTGATCGGCTACCATCTTGGCTAAAATATCAATGGCAACACTGAGTGGCTTGGCTTTTTTATAAGGTCTATCGGCAGCGGTTAATGCCTCGAAGATATCAGCCAGCACCAGCACACGCTCAGGTATCGATAAATCATCTGCAGATAACTTACGCGGATACCCCGTGCCTTTGAGTGTTTCGTGATGGGTCGAGGCATAACGTGGCACCCGTGCTAACTCTTCAGGGAACGGCACATTATCGAGCATTCGAATAGTGCTGATAATATGCTCATTAATTTTAAAGCGATCTTCATTTGTTAACGTACCGCGCTGAATTTGCAAGTTATACAGCTCACCTAGATTATACTTGTATTCAGGAATGCTTACTTTAATGCCTAAGCGCTCGTCATACTCAATAGGTTTATCATGGGTGATCAGATGTTCAGGCTTATCTGAAAGTAGCTTTTCAGTAACAGGCAGCTGCTCATCGCTGCTGTGAACTCGCAGCTCTTCAACTGGAGAAAGGCCTACCTTATCGTTAAAATGTCGCTGCCACGTTATGTTACTTAGCGCCTCTAAACGCTTAAGACTTGCTTCATCCATAAATTCGCCCCCCACATTGCACGCTGCGATAAACGAAAAATCACTGCGTAATTGTGCTTGGCGTTTGGCAAGCTCAGCTTCAAGCTCAGGTTGCTTTTCTGGTGAACTTTGCAATGCTTTTAAATAAGCGATTTCTGCATCTCGCCACAGTACTTCAAAACGTGTACGCACTTCATGAATACGGTTATAAATGGTTTCTAACTTAGTGCCTTTGTCGACGATATGCTCTGGGGTGGTGATTTTACCGCAGTCATGTAGCCAAGCCGCGAGGCTAAACTCTCTTAACTCGTCTTTATTTTTAAAGGCAAACTCTTTAAAAGCGTGTTCATTGGAACTTGAAGCCGCTTTGGCCAACATAATGCCCAGTTCTGGTACTCGTTCGCAGTGCCCTGCTGTATAGGGCGATTTATCATCGATGGCCTGCGCAATAAGCTCAATAAATGACTCCATTAAGGCTTTTTGCTTTTGCTCATGCTGCTGAATAGATTGACTCATTTGCACCATAGAGCTGGCCAGATTATTGATTTCTTTAATACTGCTTTTTAACGTTGAAACTTGGTCAAACTGACGGCGCTTTATCTTTAAGTTTTCACCCTCTAAGGTCTTAATAGGTGCAACAATGGGTGAGGCAAAAAACCACGACACCGGCAATACCATAATTAAGCATGCGGCAGTGATAAAAATAGAGAGCTTAATTTTCTCACGGGTAGAGCTTAGTACCCCCTCTTTCGGCACTACTATCGCTAAGTAATCGCTATTAATGCCCCCTTCTGAAAGCGGAGTAATATACACATACTTTTCAATGCCATTTAGGGTCATCAAACGTAAATGGGCAAAGTTTGTTTCATCTGTAATTAAAGTTAGAAACTCAGGATATGGCACAGTGCCAATAACTTGTGTTTGCTGACTGGGGTCGCTCCCTAACCATTTTCGCTCGAGTGCAGCAATGTACGAATTTGGCAACTGAGTGATTGCCATATCGATTAAGTCTTTAAGCGCTGCATCCTCTGGATGAAACAATAAATGCAGGGTATCGGGTAGTAGCTCGTGGCTATAACTATCAAGCTGATTGTACTGAATACCATCGATAAAAAACTGCTTTTGAGTGTATTTGAACACCGCCTCGTTATCTAAACCAGCATAGACGCGTCCTTGGCTTACTGCATCAAGCACCGCTTTTGTACTTGGTAGCTCAACAATGTCGATGTCGGGAAAGTGCTCTTTGATCACTTTAATGACCGACCAGCCTTCGCCTATTGCCAACTGTTTGCCCGCTAACTGCTTCATGGTAACAACTGGTGTGGTGCCTTTTGCTGTAATGATACTGAACGGTAAGGTCGCCATAGTTTGGCTCATAAGACCAAGCGGCTCATTGGCAGGCGTTTTAAAAATAGGCTGAATAATGTCTATTTCATTTTTTGCAAATTGCGTTAAAAACTCCGACCAAGTAAAACCGTTGATAAAGGTCACCTTGATTCCCAGTAACTCAGCCAAACCATTAATATAATCAATGCTATAGCCTTTCGGGTTTCCGCCCACACTAAAATCCATTGGTGGCCAGTTTGTCTCGTTTGATACGCTTAAATAAGGATACTTTGCCAATACACTTTGCTGCTCTTCAGTCAGAGGCAGTTTTTCAAGCCTTGGTAATAGTAAGCTATTTTTTTGTTGGTTAGAGGCAACAATTTCACCTTCTTTATTGTATATGTACAGCTCGCTTAAATACTGACTGCTCATTTTACTTTGCTGTTTACTTAAATACTCAGAGATGCTCGATAAGCTCACGTCTAACGCCAATACACTGTTTTCTCTTGCCGACTTTATCGAATAGGTTTGCCCGGGAGCTTGTAGGTGGGTGAAAAAATACGGCTTGGTTTTATTGACTCGGGTCGAGTTTGCTTGCTTAAACCACAAACGCTCTCGCGGATCATAGCTGGTACTCTTTGTTTGAGAGATACGCAAATTAAATTGCTGATCAAAGTAATGAGTGTGCTGAACACGCTCTGCACCTTCACCGCTAATATGGATCACTACCCAACGATCCGCTTCGATGGCTTGCAACTGCTGGCGAACAATTTCACTACTTTCTAAATTAATTAATTCATAAAAGTCACCATTTTCATAGCCGACATATAAGGCATAAAACAATGGATTGAGCTGCATGATTTCGCTCATGACATCTCTCAGTTCACTTTTATCTTCGCTGTCGGCACTGATAAGGCTACTGTTTTGTACCATTACACTTAATGTGTTTTCTGACTTTTCATTCACCCCAGTAAGGTAATCAGCAACGGAGCCGGTGGCTAAATTAAAGTTTTTAACACTGGCTTCTAAAGCCATTTTTTCACTGAAATAATATTGCAGGCTAATTGCAATCAGGGCTGTTAATGAGGTGGCTAATACGAACACCGCAACAACGGTAAGACGAATCGAAAAACGAATTTTTTGTTTAAGTTTTTGAAAAGCAGATACCAGCACTTATGCATCTCCTTGCAATGCTTTGTTCGTAAATAATATTAGCTTGTATAATCTTTATACACCAATAACTTTGTATTACAAACAAAAACACTGCAATATTAGCCTAAAGCATAAGCAAATAATTATCTTAGATATTTTTGAATATCGACCGAATCGATTTGCGACTCATGTAAAAACTGTTTTGCATATTTTAGGTATATGCCTGAAGTTAAAAAGAGCTCAAATACGTCACGGTCAATGTGATCGTCATCGACCATTTTCGCTAAAATATCAACAGCAACACTTAAAGGTTTCGCTTTTTTATAAGGTCTATCTGCCGCGGTTAATGCTTCGAAGATGTCAGCAAGTACTAACACACGTTCAGGTATTGATAACTGCTCAGCGGTTAATTTTCGTGGATAACCGGTGCCTTTTAAGGTTTCATGGTGGGTTGATGCATAACGCGGAACTTTCGCTAATTCTTTAGGGAATGGCACACTACCAAGCATACGAATTGTGCTGATCACATGCTCATTGATCTTAAATCGGTCTTCCGCTGTTAACGTGCCCCGCGCCACCGACAAGTTATACAATTCGCCAAGGTTATATTTATACTCAGGAATGACCATATTAATGCCCAAACTATCTGGGTACTCAACGGCTTTTTCGTGTGGAATTAAATCACTTGGCTTATCGCTTAGCAGTGACTCTTCGACAGGTAAATGCTGACTCTTCAAATCAACCATACGCATTTCTTCAAGGGGTGATAAACCTAAACTTGCGTCAAAATGGCGCTGCCACTTAATGCTAGCAACCTCATGTAAACGAGACAGCTGCGCTTCATCCATAAACTCACCACCAACATTACAGGCAGCAATAAATCTAAAGTCTGCGTGTAACTTTTCAGTTTGTTGCTCAAGCTTTTGCTTAAGCACAGATTGCTGCTCTGGGTGCGCTAATAGTTGTTCATAGTAAGCAATTTTTGCATCACGCAGCAGCACTTCAAATCGGGTGCGTACTTCATGAATACGGTTATAAATGGTTTCGAGCTTAGTGCCTTTATCAACAATATGCTCTGGTGTGGTGATTTTACCGCAATCGTGCAACCACGCTGCTAAACGAAACTCGCGTCGCTCATCAGGGGTTTTAAAGCTGAACTTAGAAAACGCCTCATCTGTTGAACCTGATGCGGCATCTGCAAGCCAAATACCCAGCTCTGGCACCCGCTCACAATGCCCTGCCGTATAGGGAGATTTATCATCAATGGCTTGCGCAATAAGCTCAACAAAGGACTCCATCAACGCTTTTTGTGAATTTTCATGTTGCTCAATGGAGCGACTCATATCGACCATCGAACTAGCTAAATAATGAATTTCTAAAATATGGCTCGAAAGCGTTGATACCTCATTGTAATCGCGCTGTTGAATTTTTTTGTTCTCACCCACTAGTTTAAGTATTGGGTTAACGATTGAAGAGGCAAAAAACCAAGAAACGGGCAGCAGCAAAAGTAAAAATAAGCCCGTCACTAAAATTGAAATGCGTATTTTTTCTTTAATTACCGCTAACACGTCATCTTTAGATACCAGTACAGTGAAATAATCCACTTCATCAGATTGCATATCGCTACTGAGCGGCAGAGGCAGCACAAACATGTACTTTTCTATGCCCTTTTCATGGACGCTTAGCATTTTACCAAATTGATGCGCTTTATTAGCAAGCCCAGATTGCTGCTCATCTAATTTAACCAACTGAGATAAGTCAGCAAAACTATGCTGATGGCTTTGGTTTTTACTGCTCGCAATAATTTCGCCATTACCCCGATAAACATACATTTCACTTTCAACCAAGTGCTTCATTTTAGTTTGTTGCGCGGTTAAAAAATGATTCAAACTTGCACTGGCAATATCAATCGCTAATACATCGCCTGTTTGCGCTGATTTAATTGCATAGGTATAACCTGGTACATCAAATACGTTAAACACATACTGCTCAGTTTTCGTCACCGAAGTACTGGTTGCATCCTGAAACCAAACACGGGTGCGCGGGTCGTAATCTGTCGCTTGCGTGTCTCTTTTACGAACGTTGAGCGACTCGTCTAAATACGTGGTTACTTGCTTACGATCGCTGCCCTGCCCTGTAATTTGATACACCAGCCAATGATCGTCTTCATCAAGTTGAAACGATGAAGGAAGCTTGGCATAGCCTTTTAAATTAATAACCTGTAATAAGTCGCCATTAGCATGACCAAGAATAAGCGAATAAAAGTCTGGATGGCGCGTTAAAATTTCGAGCAATACATGCTGTAAAATCTCTTTATTATCTTGGCTATTCGAAAATAATCGCGTGTCGTGGATCATCACGCTCAAGGTATTATCGGCACGATGGTTGATTCGGGTGATGTGATCGGCTATTTGCTGGCTAGTTTGTTTAAATTGTTCTGATTTAGTTTGCAGTATCAGCTTTTCACTAAAGTAATAATGCAAACTAATCGCCACCACGCCTGTGAGTAAACTTGCAAGGGCAAATACCAGCAAGACACTGGCTCTAATTGAAATTTTATACCCTTTATCGTGGCGTGTTAGCATTCGCGACTCCTTGCTTGCTAATATAAGAAAATAATATGATTAAAGATTATACCGAAATGACTATAAGGTACATGTTTTAACGCATAATTAAGCAATTAAAGTTTAATAACTAATTGATTACGTCCTGCATCTTTAGCCTGATAAAGTGCAGCATCAGCTCTTGAGATAACTGATTTTTGCTCCTCTTCTCTCATCACAGTTAAACCAAAACTTGCGCGAATTGGTAAAGATAACTCACCAACTTCGCACATTTCACTATTCAACCTTGAGATCATACTATTAATAATAACCGTTGCATCTGGCACAGAGCATAGTGGTAGTACAATTACAAACTCCTCTCCGCCAAAGCGATACACATCATCAGAGGTACGTAGTGAGTGAGTTAAAAAAGCAGAAAAACGTTGTAATACAGCATCCCCCACCTCGTGGCCGTGGGTATCATTCACACGTTTAAAATAATCAATATCAGCCAAAATAACACAGACCTGTTTTAACTCACCTTGTTGCTGCTGAGTGAGCCTTTGGTACTCTGGGAAAGCATTATCAAAAGCGCGGCGGTTAGGCAGTTGAGTGAGTGAGTCTTTGAGTGCTTGGGTTTTCATTTCGTGAGCGAGTTGCGCAAGCTGAGTATTCCTTACAAACAGCTCCCTACGGATAATATGCTCATGAGCAGCCATGATCATGCCTGCTAAGTTGGCCGCAACATGCGCTAAGATCACCACATAAAATGAGTGAATAGATATATCTTTATAGGAGTAAATAACAATCACAGCGAACACACTGTAAGCAACACCTAAAAACAAAGATAACTTCAAAGATAACAATGTTGAAAAGTAAAAGGTGATCAATATGATCACATCAAAAAACATGTGCAAAATATAATTTCGCTCATAGGTGACAACCATGAACTGGATATTCAAAAATAAAAACACCATAAACACGACAATCACGGGTTTTAACTGCCCTGGAGTTTTTATAAAACCTAGACCAAAAGCGCTTAGTAAACAAACTGATATAGTAACGGCTCTACCGATCAGGGCAATATCGGGCCAAAAGCTCGCTTGAATGATCATCTTGTCAAAGAATGTCACCAAAAAAGTAACAACTGCAATCAAACAGGTAAGAAACTGAGCTATTTTTTTATCTTGAGCAAATTTACTTTGCAAAAATGCTTGCTCAACCTGTAACGATTTAAATTGGCAAGCATAGCGCTCAATCGACATATCTTCGTTTAATAATTTTGCTGCAAAAGCGCCCATAAATAAATGCCTACTACGAAAGGAAGTGAGGGGTGTTAGATTAAAGAGCAACTACTCTAGTATAGAGTGTATGCTCACTAATTAAACTAGTATTTTTGTATAAAAATACGACAAAAAACCCCAAATGAAAGTATAGTAAACAATAGATTAAGTAGGAAAATACTCTAAATTTCAGTTAGCTGATTTCTTCACCCGCTTCATCACAATCTACGATATCTGTTTCTTTAAGGGCTTCGTTGATCCAACTTTGCATTACCGGGCAAGCAAGTACCTGCTGGCAATAAGCTTGCGCAGCATGCGAAAGCTCCACCTGATACGTTTTGAAGCGCAGCACCACAGGTGCAAACATCGCATCAACAATAGAGAACTCGCCAAATAACCATGCATTAGGGTAGCTTTGCTGCTGAGCAGAAAAAATCTCATCGATACGTGCAATGTCTTTTTTAGCTTGCTCTGATAATTCAACATGCCTTTTGGCGCGGATATTCATTGGCATTTCATTACGAAGTGCAGCAAAACCAGAGTGCATCTCAGCCGCTAGACTGCGCGCTCTTGCTCTTTGAGCTATTTCACTAGGCCAAGCAGCACCATTTAGATAAGCATCATTGATGTATTCACAAATAGCGAGTGAATCCCACACGGTTAACTCAGCATCAATAAGAGCCGGCACTTTTTGCACTGGAAACTTACTTTTTAATGCTTCATAAAATTCAGGCGTATCCAAAACTAACTGCAGCTCTTTAAAAGAGATATTGAATTTACTCAGTAAATACCAGGCCCGCAATGACCACGTTGAGTAATTTTTATTGCCAATAAATAATTGCATTGTGCTTCCTTTAACGTTTAGATTAAGCTCACTATAAAACAGCAATTGGGTAATTACTCGCCAATTGTTTTTATGCTACCTATAAGAAAAGCTGATACATTATGGATATTGATGCCCTTAGAACTTTTTGTGCCTTTGTTGATACAGGCAGTTTCACCCGCGCTGCAGCACAAATTTGCAGAACCCAATCGGCGGTAAGTATGCAAATGAAAAAGCTTGAACAAGACCTTGCAAGTCCGCTATTTGAAAAGCAAGGTCGTCAACTGGTGCTAACCCATCAAGGCCACCAGCTAGCAAGCTATGCAAAGCAATTGATAGCGCTTCATGATGAAGCCTTTAAGCAATTAAAAGCAGGCACTGGCAATTTACGTGTGCGCATTGGCTGCCCTGACGACTATGCCCACTCTTTACTACCAGAGCTTGTTGATGCTTTACACCAACAGTTTAATGCACTGGATTTACAAATAAGCTGCGCCCCTAGTACTGAGCTTAGAGCCAAACTAGACAAAGGTATGCTCGATTTGGTGATTGCCACTCGCTCGCCAGACAGCGAAGAAGGCTACTTATTGCAATCAAGCCAAGGCGTGTGGGTGAAAAGCCCTGCTTTTGAGATTAACGATTCAACCCCACTTCCTATCGCCTTGTTTCAACGAGACTGTAAGTTTCACCAAGCCAGTATTGAGGGTTTATTAAAAGCCGAGCGTCGTTTTAATATTATTGCCTGTTGTGGCTCAGCGGGAGCGTTACATGGCTTGATTAAACAAGGACTGGCAATTGGCAGTATGGCACGAATAAGCATGCAATCGGGTGTGGAAGAGATCTGCGATAGCTCACTTCCGGTATTGCCTGTCATTGATATCGTGCTGCTTTACGGTAATCATGCCCACAACCCACTAAGTCATGAGCAGCTTAAGCAGCTTGTGGATTTGATTAAGACATAAAAAAGCGCGATCATAATCATCGCGCTCATTAACTGCGTTTACTTTATTTAAAGTCGCGCTTAAATCGAACCTTTGATTGGTCCATGTTCGTGGCTTACATGTGGGTTTTGACCACGTTGGCGCAATAAGTGATCCATTAAGGTAATCGCCATCATCGCCTCAGCAATAGGTATTGCACGAATGCCCACACATGGGTCATGACGTCCTTTGGTGATCATCTCTACCGCTTCGTTGCTGGTATTAATGCTGTTACCCGGTATGGTAATGCTTGAAGTTGGCTTAAGTGCGATAGAGGCAATGATGTCTTGCCCTGTCGAGATACCTGCAAGTACACCACCTGCGTGATTTGATGTAAAACCATCAGGAGTTAACTCATCACGGTGTTCAGAGCCCTTTTGCTCAACCACATCAAATCCATCACCAATCTCAACGCCTTTTACTGCATTAATACTCATTAATGAGTGTGCAAGCTCTGCATCTAGGCGATCAAATACTGGCTCACCGAGACCAACAGGCACATTTTTAGCAACCACTTTAACTTTTGCGCCTACCGAATCACCTTGTTTTTTTAGGTCGCGCATATATTCATCAAGCGCATCTAATTTACTCGGATCCGGGAAGAAAAATGCATTGTTTTCCACTTCATCCCAGTTGTAGTCTTCTGCTTTAATTGGCCCAAGTTGGCTCAAACAAGCACGCACTTCGATACCATGAAACTGTTTTAGGTATTTTTTTGCAATTGCACCCGCCGCTACACGAATCGCCGTTTCACGGGCAGAAGAGCGACCACCACCTCGGTAATCACGAATACCGTACTTATGCCAATAGGTATAATCACCATGACCTGGGCGAAATACATCGGCAATTTTGCCGTAATCTTTTGAACGTTGATCGGTGTTTTCAATCAGTAAACCAATACTAGTACCTGTGGTTTTACCTTCGAAAACACCAGAAAGAATTTTTACTTCGTCACTTTCGCGACGCTGTGTTGTATAACGACTTTGCCCCGGCTTACGGCGGTCTAAATCAATTTGTAAATCGGCCTCGCTAATTTCAAGACCTGCTGGTGTGCCATCAACAACGCCGCCTAATGCAACGCCGTGGCTCTCACCAAAGGTGGACACTTTAAATAGTTGCCCGATGCTATTACCTGCCATTAATTTTCCTCATTCCTAATGACTACTGAGACCGAGCCCTCAGGCTCGGCTTTTAAAATCTGCTGTTAATCTTCGAAATAGTTAACAAGCTGCTGTTTGCTGATCACAAACACGCCAAGACCACCTTGTTCAAATTCAACCCACTCAAATGGTGCGCCTGGGTACAGCTCTTCCATATGTACCATAGAGTTGCCAACTTCGACAAATAACAAACCGTTATCAGTTAGATGCTCTGCAGCTTCAGCTAGGATGGTGCGAGTAACATCAAGACCATCATGACCCGATGCTAAACCAAGCTCTGGCTCGTGATGGAATTCACGTGGTAAATCAGCCATATCTTCAGCATCAACATACGGTGGATTAGCTACGATCAGGTCATATTTTTGACCTGGAACACCACTAAACACGTCTGACTGAATTGGCAGTACACGGTCATTTAGCATGTAATCGCTAATATTAATATCAGCAACTTCGAGCGCTTCATATGAAATATCAACCGCATCAACCTGTGCATCTTCAAATGCTTGTGCAAGTGCAATAGCGATACATGCAGAGCCGGTACATAAATCAAGAATGCGCGTTACTGAGCTTGGCTCTTCCAACCAAGGTGCAAAGCGATTATTAATTAACTCTGCAAATGGCGAACGTGGAATTAACACGCGCTCATCAACATAAAAAGGCATACCTGCAAACCACGCGGTGTTGGTCAGGTACGGTACTGGCGTACAATCATTAATACGCTCTGCAATTAGTTCAGCTAAGCGGTTTTTCTCGGTGCTGGTTAAGCGCGCATGCATTAGCTCTTTTGGCGCGTCGATTGGCAAGCTTAATGCTGGTAATAGTAAGCTAACTGCTTCATCCCACGCATTATCTGTGCCGTGCCCAAAGAAAATACCACTGCTGGCAAATTGACTGGTTGTCCAACGTAACCAATCATGCAACGTTGAAAGTTCTGCAATTGCCTCGTCTAAAATTGCGTCTTCTATCTGGAAATGGTTCATGTATGTTCCTTAACTTTCAAAGTCTGTTCTGACGCGTATTGTACCGTCTTTTCAGTTGGTTTTTACTCGATTTTTAGCGTTTTTTTGTTTAGACTGCCGCCATGAAAAAAGATCCCCACGCCAACAACCACATTAGCACTGACGATATTGACTTATTTCGTCAGAGTATCAGTGGTGCCAAAGCATTTAAACAAGACACTATTCGATTCACCAATAAGCCTAAAGTGTCACAAGCGAAGCAATTTTCCCAGCAAAAAAAGCAACATCAGGCAGAATTTTTCTTTTCTGATGAATATGTACCAGACATCGACACTCATGGCACCGTAAGTTATGTCAAACCAGGTCACGATAGCTTTTTAGCAAAACAACTTCGCCGTGGAGATTACCCACCAGATTTAACCCTTGATTTACATGGCTTAAATAAAGAATTAGCCAAAGATGAGTTGGCGGGTTTAATTCATGAGTGTAAAAAACAGCATTACTATTGCGCTTGTGTTGTGCATGGCATTGGTGAGCGCATACTTAAACACAAGGTACCGCAATATTTAGTACAACACCCTGATGTGATTGCTATGCACCAAGCACCTCTTGAATTTGGAGGTAAAGGTGCGGTACTTATTTTAATTAATCTTCCACAAAGTGATGAGTTCAGACGCTAACGTCTTTTTATCATAAGGCCTAAAGTGCATATTTTTTCGATTATCTTTCCACTGATTTTTATCGTGTTAAGTGGTTACATCAGCTCGCGAAGCACGTTTTTATCGAAAGAGCATATAGCAGGTTTAAGTAAGTTTACTTTTTATATCAGTGTGCCTGCTTTTCTATTTTTAAATATGGCCCAAGCCGATTTACAAAATAGTGTGTCTATTGCAGGCTTTTTGAGCTTTTACATTCCAGTATTGGCCATTTACGCCCTCGGCTATGTTCTTGACCGCTATCTCATTAGCAAGCAATCTGCGCCGTCACGTCATGCTGTATTTGCCCTTGGCAGTAGTTACTCAAATACAGTACTGGTAGGCTTACCTATTATTATTGCTGCACTTGGCCAACAGATGGTCGGCATTGTGTTTATGATCATCACTTTTCATAGCGCACTTTTGTTTACCCTTACCTTTTTGCTCAGTGCTAAGTCGCAGCAAACATTCTCTTGGCGAGCATTTGCTAAAAACATGCTGCTGAATCCAGTCGTGTTAAGCATCAGTAGCGGCTTGGCTGTTAACCTACTTGGCTTTACACTTTTTGATAATTTAGCAAATGGCCTGAGTCTACTTGCCAAACCTGCCATTGCCTGTGCGTTATTTGTATTAGGGGCGAACCTTGCGTTTTATAAAGTGGCCGACAACTTACAAGCCTCTCTTATTGCAACCATCATCAAGCTAGTTGTATTACCGTGCGGGGTCTACTTTTTTGCAGGCAGCGTATTCAACCTAGAGCAATCATTACTGAACGTGTTAGTACTTTTAAGCGCCTCTCCTTTAGGGGTCAACGCTTATCTAATCGCCAATCAAATTAAGCAACACCAAGCGACACTGGCAAGTAGCGTCGTGCTTTCAACTGTATTGAGTGTAGCGAGCTTTAGCATCTGGTTAAGTATTTTACTTTAAACATCTTCGCGCTTGTTTTTGCTGAACATTTAATGGCGAAATAAAGTTATCTTCACGCTGTTTTTGCGTTAAGCAGTTGCGTCGTTTTGGCAATGCATTTTTCGCAGCATCATTAATTTCACGACTCAATGCGGGTAAGCTAAACAGCTTGCCTTGATTAGCTAATATAATTAAGCGGTCAGCATGCTCATCAAACGCTATTTGTTGCTGTTGATAATCATCAACCTGATAAAACAGCTGACCCGTGTCAAGATGATAAATACTAGGCTTACCTTGGTTAATTATTAAATATTCTGCTGATGCTGATAAGCTTAAATCCCCAGCTTCTTCAGTGGTGTTAAATCGATAAAGTTCTTGCAAGCTAACAGTGTCAACAACCACAACAGCTTTGTCTTTTAATCCAATAACCAGCTCACTCCCCTTAACAAGTAGGTCTGCAATATCAGACTGGAAGGTCAGTTGTTTTAAAACCTCACCGGTTTGCAGATCCAAGATACCCACTTTACGCTTGGCTGCTTTTATTACCAAACGGTTTGCTTGTGACACAAAGTAGGCATCAAGAACTCGGGCTATTTTAGTTGTATTAAACTGCGGCTTTTTCGCTTGTAAATCATAAAGCATCACCCCTTTTTTATTATTACCTAGCAATAAATAACGCCCATCAGCACTCAGCCTAGGCTCGGTCATGATGGTATCTTCACTAAGGGGGATTTCGGCGATGCTTTGTTCGCTCATCAAGTCAACGGAGTAAAGCGCTTTTTTGTTCCAAGAATCTTCAATAAATAAAACAAACTGCTGTGCTTCATTTAATAATGAAACCGAAGCCGAATCATATTTGTCACCAAACTCAATTAAGCTGTTCTTTTCTAGATCAAATACTTGGTGATTGCCATAACCACATTCCACACTTATAAAGCGTTTTGCATTGGCTACATCGGCGATATTAACACGATGTCGTTTACACAAATCTATGCGTCGAACAAGCTCACCACTCAAGCTATTAAACATATAAAGCTGGTTTTTATTATCAAGGCTCTGTGCTGCCAGAGTGTGCCCGTCAGTGCTAAATTCAGCGCCCCATAAATTAATTTTTTCGCTAAGTGCTATGCTCGGGCTATTTTTCAGTAATGACCAAATTGAAATACTTTTGTCATCACTCGAGGCGTTAACCAACTCACTATTTGTTAAAACAAGCTTTGTGCGCTGATTAATTTTAAAGTTATTAACTTCAATAGCAGTTGCGACATCCCACACACGCACATTTTTATACGCTAATGTGATCAAAAGCTTACCGTCTGGTGTAAATGCGCCATCTTCAACATTTGAAAAATGGCTAAGCTGACTACCTTGATTTGTTTTGATATTCCAAAGTGTCGGAGCCTTTTCTAAACTACGAATAAAATCAGCATTTTCGGTTGTCGATTGTACTTGGTTAACAGTGGCCATTGCATAAACGTATTCTCCATTTTTACTCATCAAGGTATGAATATGCGGAGTAACTCCTTGTTGCTCGCCACTTTCAACTGCTTCAACACGGGTACCATTTAGATCGTAAATAACTAAGCCTTGGCTATCATTGGTAAAGCCTGTTTGTCGAGCTAAGCTATTTTTAGCTGTAAAATCATAAGCTAAATCCAATGAGCGTATTTCATTTCCATTTTGAGCGTTGAAGAGTTTAAGTGGCCCCACGAGCTCAGGAGTCGTTAAAATATAGTGACCATTTGGGCTAATTTGAATGTCTGCCAAGCCGTATTGTTGAGAATGTTTAACATCGTATAAAAGCTCATTATTAGTGACATCCCAAGCAATGAGCCGGTCAAAATGACTGCTCATATAAAGGATTTTGTTATCAGGACTAAATACTAGGTTTTTTATCTCGGCTTTAATTTCGGTGCTTTGTTGTTTGGTTAAGGTATCACTATCCCAAACACTGACTTCGCCCTCACGAGTCGCTATAGCAAGTTGTTTGTTATCACGGCTTAAACTAAAACCTTGAACAAACTGTTCAGTTTTAAGCAGTTTATCTTCGTCACTATCTGTTATTGATAAACGCTTAACTTTGCCATTTGAAAGTACAAACAGCTGCTCATTTTCAACATATTGGTACTGTTCAATTTTTTCTTGTGCTTGATAATAAAAGTGTTTGTTATTGGCATAAATCGCCCGACGCAATTGCCCTATTCCACCGGGCATTGGACGCTCTCCCCCATATAAACCGGGTAGTGCATTGAGGCCTAATAGCAACGCAGTATCATGCTCTCCATCATCGTTTGCTTGACGGGCTCTATCAAGCAAAAAGCGACTTTGATTTAACAATGAAGCATCACGCTGCTCAGTTGCTATTTTAGTTTGCTGTTGCGCAAGCTGTTCATTTTTAATGGCTTGTTGCTGTTTAATATAAGCAAAAACACCCGCAACCACTGCAATAACAGCTAGCATAGCGACGGCACTTAACCATTGGCGCAAACGCTTTGCCTTTTGCTTAGCAAGTTCTAATTGATAAGCTTGATCGCGCTTAGTTAATGCTCCGAGTGGCACACCTAAAATGCCTGCGATAATTTTTAACAGCATCAATTTTTGTTGAGCTTGGTATTGCTCAACATATCGAGCTAAATCTTGGCTTGAAAATTCAGTGCGCGATTTTAAATACTGTTTATATGCTTCAATTGAGGTCCAGCCTTGTTCAAGCTTGCCATCATGATTAACCCGAAAATCAGCCGCTAGAGGCTCAGCTAATTGCGTTGTTGGGTTACCCTGTGCGTCGTAAGCATATTGTAAGGGCTTTGGAAAACATTCATCCTCTGGCGCAACCCCTTGCGATTGCTTTGTTTTATCCCAGCTTGCATTTGGTTCACCGTCAATCATTGCGGCAATAATTTGATCGCTTCGGCCTAACTTTTTGAAGTAATCGATTTCATCTGCAACATAAGTAGATGCCACAGCATTAGGTGAACATAGCACGATAAGCAGTTGAGTATTATCTAGTGCACGTGTAATTGCATTGCCAAGATCAGCATCGGCTGGGAGCTCTTCTTCATCACGAAAAATAGGGAAAATACGCTCTGGGATCAACTCGCCACGGGCATTTTTTTGACCCACTAAATCTTTCGGGATTTCATAGGTTTCGATTGCTTGGTGCAACCAAGTTGCCCACTGCCGTCCAGTTTGCTTATTATCAGCGTGACGATATGAGATAAACGCCAAGTATTGATGCTTAACTAACTTCTCACTCATTAGCTAATCTCTCTTAAAGTCTACAATACGCACTTCACCATTAGGGCGCTGACTAGTAAACGGGTAACGGCACTTAAACTGTTCTGGCACACCATGCTGCCACCAATTTACAACATCAGCTGTACCGCCAATTCCTCTGCTAGGTTGAGAATCCCACACTGCGATTAGCTCGTCGGCCATAGCAACCAAGTGCGCTGCTAAAGAGGCATATTGCAAAGCACGAGACTCATTAGCTGTATCTTCCATCTCGGCTAAACTTCGATAAACAGGGGGAATTTCTGCAAACCACTGTGCTTTGGCGAGCAACTGTTCAAACTCACTATCTTGTTTACTAAAATCCAATTTATACAGTTCGTAAGCCATGGGCAGTAGAGCAATAAAACTAGCGTCTAAATGGGTTAGCGCTCGCTCTATCACTAATCTATCAGCTCCTTCAGCAAGACCAGAAACAAACTGAAAATGACAATTTGGATGAGCCTGCTTAATCGCATCTAACTGCTGATCAATGTCTCGAACCAACGTGTCATGTTGCTGGCTTTCAAGGTTTGTGAAGCGATGGCCTGTGACTGCCACGGTGACCACTTTTTCAATGCCAAAAGGTTGCGTTGTATCTTTTGCCAGTAACAGTAAATCGTTAACAGCTGAGGCAAAAAAATCACTATTACCTTGCTGCTGTTGTTGTGTTAAATCATGCCAAGGTTTTATCAGTGTATGTCGTTTTGCAATATTTGAGCGAGTACTAGAAAACTGCCAGCCATCAATTTTACGCTCAGCGCACCAGCGAGCATGCTCCATCGACGACATCACATTGAGCTCGTTATCTGATAATTCAATGCTGTTTGAGTGGCTGCTAAAACGTGCATTTACCATCGCCAGTTTTTCACGCCAACTCAGCGCAAAAGCTCTATTGGCTTCCTTTAAACTATAAGGTAGATCTTGCCATGAAGTAACATTAGCTTGATTTGCTTGATAGCTTTGTTCGTGAGCTCGCTTAGCTAACACTGAGCCACGAGGCTGAGTCACTGCGCTAATATTGATATCTTTACTGTTATCATTAAAAGCCACCAAGTTATCAGGTACTTGCCTTGTTTTAGCTTGTTGTTGTTCACTAAATTCGGTGTAGCTAGTCGCGTAGTAAATGGGTGCCATAAATAAGCATTCAACTAGCATCTTATTGCGAAGTGTCAAAGCGATTGAGAAACAGTTTAATTGCTGTGTATCGAAAATATAAATTTGCGTTGCATTAGAAATGATATCGAGCAGCAGTTTATTATCTGCGAGTAATTCATGAATTTGCTTATTAATAACATTAAGCTCAGCGGCAGCGTCAATAGCTGTAAGCTCTGCACTCAACTCTGCATTAGATTCGGTAGTGATTAAAGTAATTTTTACCGGCTTTAAACTACTGTAGATAGCACTTTTCGCATAAGTTCTTGCTAAATCTAACGCCGCGTCATTACTACCAAAAATAACCAAATGAACTTGGTCTTTTCCTTGAATATTAAGCAGTGGTAACGGCGAATGCTTGGCGAAAAGCTGCTCTGCTAGTAACTGGCTTTTACGCCAAAAGCGTAATTCAGTGCTGGTATTTTCAATAAATCGAGGGAGTTGTTTAAGTTGATCCGCTAATACCCGACTATGCAGATGTACAAAAACGGGCGCTTTCAAGTTGGGTAAGTTAGTAAGTACTTGCTGTGCAATAGTAATGTTATGGCTATCATCGCCACAACAGAAAAATACCGCCTCAGCATGCTGTAAATGAAGCTTATCAGCAACTGATTGATTAATATCACCAACATGCACAATCGCACCTTTTTGTTTCAGTAAGGCAATATGACTATTTTCAGGGTTACTTTCGATTGCTATAACTGATTTATTCGCAGCCAATGCAGATAGAGCAATGGCAGAACCTTTATTTCCCAAACCAATAACAAGCTGAAAATCAGAGCGAGGCCTCAGTAAATATACAATGAGCTGCTTTGCACCATCAAAAATTAGATAAAAGAAAATTAATGCTGTCGTTAAGGGGGCTGCAAATCGAGCAAATTCAATGAAAGGGTTCATTTGATTGGTTTTATAAAGCTCTTGTGTCCAATCACCACTAAAAGCAAACAGGCCCGCAATTGCATATATATTGTTAGCTAAAGGTTCACTCCAGCGTGTTGTTTGCGATACACCAAACAGCCCCACCAACATAATGAACATAAATAAGCCGAACAGAAATAAAGTCGATTTCTTTTGTGAATCCATGGGCTACCTTGGGTTATTTTTATAGTTTATATTAGGAAATAATAACCCCTCAACGCAGTTACCACCAGCGAGGCTTACTAAAGCCCACCCGATACGTCTATAAAACTGCCCGTTGTGAATGAGGCTTGCTCACTTGCCAAAAAGTAAATTGCTGAAGCGACCTCTTCTGCCTCACCACCACGCCCCAGCGGCAACTTAGATTTTAACCTATCGACTCGGTTTGCCTCACCGCCATCGCGGTGCATATCGGTATAAATAAGGCCTGGCCTTATCCCATTAACTCGAATACCTTTACTCGCCACTTCTTTGGCAAGGCCAATCGTGAAGGTATCAAGTGCTCCTTTGGATGCGGCATAATCTAAATATTCATTTGGCGAGCCTGTGCGTGAAGCACCTGATGAAACATTCACAATACAGCCTTTGTCCATACGCTTTATAGCTTCTCGCGCGCACAGAAAGGCGCCTGTAACATTACAACTTAAAATAGCGTTGATACGCTTAGCATCCATCTCTAATAACGGCATTTGCGGCATCATCATCGCTGCGTTATTAACTAATACATCTAACCGCGAAACCTTAGCATCTAATTTAGCGAACATAGCGAGCACTTGCTGCTCATCGGCAATATCAGCTTGCAACAAATAGGCATTCACGCCAAGCGCATTTATCTCATCAGCGACCTGCTCTGCACTTGCGTGATCAGACTTATAGTTAATACATACATCATAGCCATGTTTAGCAAACAGTTTTGCTGTCGCTGCACCTATACCGCGGCCTCCTCCGGTAATAAGAACCACTGGATTCGTGTTCATTCTGACTCCTTGAAAACTAACCTAAACTGCTCACACACCAACGGCATATCAGGGTGACATTGATACTCTGTGTCCGCGAGCTCTCGCTGGTAATAATCCCAATGCACACGCTGCCAGTACTCAAGGCTTTTGTCGCCCTCGCCTTCTAATGCGGCGTAATCGGTGCTTATTTGATTATATGGGGTGATAGTTACAGAAACGGTTTCAATAATGCCGAGAGGCTGTCCCTGCCAATTGGTAAAAATGGCTAAATCACCAACTTCAGGAAGGGCTTCATTATTGGCTTTAAACCAATAAAGTGAAGGGGTTGTTGCTTGTTTTACACCATTTAAAACCAGCAATGCGCAGTCATTGGCATCTTGCTCATTGTCGCAAAAATGCCAACTTGGCAGTTCAATCACTTCGCGCCCTGATTGCTCATTAAAGCGAGCAATCATCTGCGCGATACGCTGCTCGTTACTTAACGGCTGCAACGACAGAAATCTCAACGAGTAGTGCATCGCGCGCCATTTTTGCCTCAACACAAGCGCGAGCTGGTGCATGACCCTGTGGCACCCATGCATCCCAAACAGCGTTCATCTGTGCAAAGTATTCCATGCTCTTCAGGTAAATTGTGGCACTTAGCATGTGCTCTTTGCTACTACCTGCTTCAATAAGCAGCGCCTCGACCTTATCTAGCATGGTTTGAGTTTGTTCGGTGATATCTTTTTCGGCATCAGCACAAACTTGGCCGCATAGGTATACTGTGCCGTTATGCTTAACGATGCGGCTCATACGCGCACCGGTTTGTAAACGTTCGATTGTCATAGTAAGAACTTAAAAAATTAACAGTGGCGCTAATTTAGCAAATCCACTGTTAGATTTCGACGTTATTTGGCGAGTGAATACTGAGGTACTGACTGCGCTGTTTGTGTTCATCATATTCGATAACAGCAACCGCTCCTGTATTGAAGATTGGCATATGACCAGGGCTTAACTGGTCAACTAAGTAGCTAACAATTGGCATATGGGCAACGACCAACCAGGTATTGCAGTCTGGGTGCATAGCAATCAAGGTTTCTAGGTAATCAGCAGCAATTTGCGGTACACCATCGGGGGTAATATCACTGCAGGTTTCGTTAAATTGTAACGAAATATGTTGCGTCGCATCCAAAGCAGTTTGTTGTGCGCGAATGTAAGGACTTACCAACAGAGCATCAGGTTTATGGTGTGTTGCTAACCACTGCCCCATTCGACTGGCTTCTTGGTGACCGGTCTCGGTCAGTTGTCTTGCTGCATCATCTGCTTGCATTGGCGTAGCTTCGCCATGGCGCATGATTAAGATTGTTTTCATAAAAAATCAACCGATTAAAGAATATAAAACAGTAGCCAGTTTGCTTGATTGTTCGCTATATTAGAATATCATCACTAGATACATTAAACATCCGCTTATGATATTCAGGTAGATTTTCGTAGCTCTGTCTTTTTTAGCTTTCCTGAAAATATCATCTGTTGTTAGGACATTAACGCACTCTTTCAGGAGCATCTTTTGAATATCAGCCGCAATGATAACAGAACATATCAACCCCTAACACTGGACAATGGTCTAAAAGTACTTTTAGTGCAAGACTTAGAGTCAACAAAATCAGCGGCTTCAATGGCTATTAACGCAGGCCATTTCGATGACCCCCTTGATAGGCAAGGTCTCGCGCACTTTTTAGAGCATATGCTTTTTTTAGGCACTGATCTGTACCCAGAATCGGGCGGATTTTCTAATTTTGTATCGCAATCTGGTGGTAACACCAATGCCTGGACTGGCACTGAGCACACTTGCTACTTCTTTGATATTAATAACCAACAGTTTGCTGAGGCACTGGCACAATTCAGTCGTTTTTTTATTGCCCCACTCTTAAATCCTAAAGAGACAACTAAAGAACGTAATGCTATAGACGCAGAATTTAAACTAAAAATAAAAGATGACGGCCGCCGTATTTATCAGGCTCATAAAGAAACGGTTAACCCAGCGCACCCTTTTGCAAAATTTTCGGTCGGTAACCAGCAAACCCTCGCGGATCGTGAGGGCTGTATCAGTGATGAGCTACGTGCTTTTTTCGATAGCCACTATCAGGCTCAGTGGATGACACTGGTGATATGTAGCAATGAAGATATTGCGACCATGACCACCTGGGTAAAACAGTTATTTAGCGAAATTAAAGGTCAGCCAAAAAGTAAAGAGATCATAGAGCAGCCACTTTACCGTAAACAAGACTTAGGTAAGGTGCTGCATATTGAGCCACATAAACATATGCAAAAGCTCATTATTAGCTTTGCGATGCCAAATATTGATGACTTTTACCGTCACAAAACCGTTAGTTTTATCGCTCACTTACTTGGCTACGAAGGCAAAGGTTCGCTGTACTCTATTCTAAAAGAGCAAGGCTGGATCAATGCCCTCTCAGCAGGTGGTGGCATTAATGGCAGTAACTTCAAAGATTTTAACGTAAGCATGGCGTTGACTGATGAAGGTATTGAATACTATGAAGATATCGTAGAAATGGTGTTTGAGTATATCTGCTTGATTAACCAAAACTGCGATAAATTGCCGCGCCTTTATCAAGACAAAAAGAACCTCTTGCAAATTGCCTTTGATAACCAAGAAAAAGCACGTTTAATTGATTGGGTTAGTAACTTAAGCATTAATATGCAGCATTACGATGAAGCCAACTATGTGCAAGGCGATTATTTAATGGAAGGCTTTAACCGCTGCGCCCATGAAATTGCCATGCAATGGCTAACACCTGATAACATGCGCTTGGTACTCATTCATCCAGGTGTTGAGCCTGAGCACACTACAGCTTGGTACAACACCCCATATAAAGTAGAAGACATCTCAGCAAGTTGGTTAGAAGCGCTTAGTGAAATAAACACGCCATTACCACAGATGTGCTTACCAAGTGCTAACCCATACCTCACAAAAGATGTTGAACTATTACCATTAGACGAGCCAAATAAATCACCTGAGCTTTTAGTCACACGAGACGGCTTTGATTTTTGGTTTAAGCAAGACGCGACTTTCAGAGTAGCTAAAGGGCATTTTTACTTAGCAATGGACTCAACCTTTGCAATTAAAGATGTTAAACACATGGCCCTTACCCGCTTATTTGCAGACCTGTTTATGGACAGTGTTGCTGAGCAATTTTATCCAGCAGAATTGGCTGGTCTCAGTTATCACTTAACCTCGCACCAAGGTGGCTTAACCCTACATACTGCGGGTCTTTCATCGAGTCAGTTAGAGCTGGTTAATGAGTTACTTGAAGCACTCTTTAATGTTGAAATCTGCGCAAAACGCTTTGCTGAATATAAAAAGCAGCTCGTTAGACACTGGCGAAACAGCAATCAAAACAAACCTGTTAGTGAGCTATTTAGTATTTTGGGTGCGCAAATTATGCCGTGGAACCCAGAGCCGAATGCCTTAGCACAGGCTTTAAAGGATACTAGTTTCCATCAATTTAATTGCTTTAGAAATGAGTTTTTTAAAGCCTTGCACGTTGAGTCTTTTTTACATGGTAACTGGCAACGCTCTGATGCGCTTAAGTTCCAAAAGCAAGTGACAGAGCACCTAGCCGGCAGCACCACAATTATTGATTTAACGCGACCACTTAACGATATAACTGAAGTAGATCAGCAGCGCTTCACGTTAAATTGTAGCGATCATGCGATGGTGCTGTACTATCAAGCACAAACGGATGACACTACCGAAAAGGTGCAAATGATGGTACTTAATCATTTAATAAACCAAGATTATTTTAATGAGTTAAGAACCAAGCAACAGCTCGGCTACTTAGTTGGTGCGGGCTATGCTCCTTTTAATACCCGTGCAGGTATTGCTTTTTACGTGCAGTCACCTATGCATAGTGCTGATGAGATACTTCAGCGTCACCAGCAATTTATTAATAATTATGTGGCACAAGTAAACAACATTTCTGAGCAGCAATGGCTAGATACCAAAGCAGGTCTTGTTACACACATTGCTGAGAAAGATAAAAATTTACGCTTACGCTCACAGCGCCTATGGTTAGCTATTGGTAATCGCGATACTGAATTTAATATGCAACAACAGCTTTTAGAGGCACTTGATAAGTTAAGCCTTACTCAAATGCAGCAGTATATTACCGAAACGTTCAGTGAAAACAGGCCAAGAATAGAACTTTTAAGTGAGCCAAAGGCTAAAAAACAGCCAAAAGCAAGCCTTTCTTCGCATTCTCTTTGACTCGAACGCGAGCTTAGATTAGATTAATTGGTGCGAATTACGGTAATGCATTAATGATAAAAATAATAAAAATGATTTCTGCTTTTTTAACAATAAGTATGGCTGGGATTTTTTCAGCATCCGCCAGCCCCATAGAGCTTGAACAGAGCACATTGCTGCTTATTCCAAGTGCTATTATGATGCTGTTATTGCCGTACCTATTATTTATAATTTTCAAATTAAAGCGCTCTCGAAAACAACTGCGTATTTCAGAACATCGCTTAAAAAGTACCGTAGAAGGCAGTGGCGATACCCTCTGGGATTGGAATATTAAATCCGGAGAAGTGCTGCGAATTAATGATAAATACACTTCAGATACTAACAGTAGCAGCGGCTTTCCCCCTAACCGCGAATTGATTCACCCACACGACTTACAACACGTTGAAACAGCCCTAAAAAAACACTTTGCCGAACACACCGCCTTTTTTGAAGCAAGTTACCGGATTAAAGACAGCCTCGGTCGTTGGCATTGGGTACTAGATCGCGGCAAGATCATCGAAAAAGACGCAAACCTCAACCCTTTGCGTATGACAGGCACTGTAAGAGATATTTCTCAGCTTAAATCAACAGAAGCCCGTTTAAACCTATTTGCTAAATGCGTTGAGTCGCTAACTGACGCCATCGCCATTTTCGATAAAAACTTTAAGCTGGTTGACTTAAACCCAAGCTTCTTAACGCTATTTGGTGGTACACGAGAGCAATACCTAAAGAAAGATTTTACCTTAAATGGCTATGACCAAAGCTATGTGGATGAAATTAAAGCCACCGTAAAAGCGACGGAACATTGGCAGCAAGAGGTTAAACTTCGCAATGCGAAAAGACAACTGCTACCAATTGAAATTTCAATTGATGAAATCAAAAATGAGCACAACCAAATATGTAACTATGTCGTTGTGTTTTCAGATCAAACTGAGCGTAAAAAAGCCGAATCGCAATTACATAATTTATCGAACCGCGACCGTACAACAGGCTTACCTAATCGAAACTTATTTTTCACTAACCTGAAAAAGCTCGCTAAGCAAGATAACCATCACGCTTTATTAGTGTTTGACCTAGATAACTTTAAAAAGATTAATGACTCTCTGGGTCACCAACTTGGTGATAGCTTGCTATCTAAGCTTGCGATGCGTTTGAATAAGTTAACCCGTGAAAAAGATGTGTTTTATCGCCTAGGCGGTGATGAGTTTGCACTGGTAATGTCGGGTACCAACGATATACATACCATCACTCGCATGGCAAAACTCTTTTTAGCCGCAATTGCCACCCCTTTTAATATGGCAGGTCATGAACTGGTGATCACCTCAAGTGTCGGTATCGTGCTGTTCCCTGAAGATGGCAATACCCCAGAGCTATTACTTAAAAATGCGGATACAGCTATGTATCACGCAAAGAAAAAAGGCAATAGCTATCTGTTTTTCAACGACACAATGAACCGTGAAGCAGTTAAACGCTTACAAATCGAAAACTTAATGCGTTACGGCCTAAAAGAAGATCACTTTGAAGTGTATTACCAACCGAAGATGAATATTCGTACAGGTAAACTCGATGGTATGGAAGCGCTTGTGCGCTTTATTACCCCGAAAAAAGGTGTGATCAGCCCAGGAGTGTTTATTCCTATCGCTGAAGAAACTGGGCAAATTATCGAAATTGGTGAAGTTGTTTTAAACAAAGCATGCCGCGATGTAAAAGCATGGATAGATCAAGGCTTATTCAACGGTCGTGTTGCTGTGAACTTATCAGCTAAGCAGTTTAGTTTACCTGATTTAACCACCCGTATTGATGTGATTTTGCAAAAGAATGAACTGCCCTCTTACTTCCTTGAACTTGAGATCACCGAAGGTACGGTTATGGACGACCCTAACGAAGCAATTGCAGTAATGCGTTCACTCAGTGCTCGTGGTATTCACCTTGCGATGGATGACTTTGGTACGGGTTACTCATCTTTAGCCTATCTTAAACAGTTCCCGCTTAATACCTTAAAAGTTGATAAAGCCTTTATTGATGATATGCAATCAGAGCGTGGCCGCAATATGGTTGACTCAATTGTAACCATTGCCCATAACCTTGATTTGCATGTGGTTGCAGAAGGGGTCGAACAAGCCGAACAGGTTGTGATGTTAGAACAGTTAAAGTGTCAGACGGTTCAAGGCTACTATTACTCTAAGCCACTGTCTCAGCCTGAATTTACCGCCTTCCTACAAAAACAACTCGATAAATCTGCGCCTAGCCTGTTAAAAACAGCAGAAATTTAAGGTCGCCAGCCACAAGATTGGCGGCCAACATGGCGCACAAATGCGCGGCGGTAATGCACATTAAATAAACACCAAGCGATAGGCCCAAGCACTCCACCTAACAGCATCCAACGCTTTACCGGCATTCCTTTAGATAAAGACTCTAAATACATCACCAAAATAAACACACAGCTCAAAAATACAAATAACACACAGCACCTCATTAAAATCAGCGGCAGTGTACATAATTTCAGCAAACTTTAAAACTTCTCTCATGCTATACCCTCTATAAGGCTTATTTATACTGACCTTTATGGTAGTTAACCTTACTTTCTAGGCTGTTGAAATGATGTACAAAAACCAGCCTCACTGCTATTATCGGTACGTGCAATTTGCACAAAGGAATATACAAAAATAATTATGAGGAATCGTTATGTCTGAAGAATCAGCTAACATCTATGAAGCGCCAGAAGCTGAGCTTACTCAGCAAAATAATGGTGGTAATAAACCTATTTTAAACTTTGACCGCTTTTCTGCTTGGGGCGTGTTCTTTTTATGTCTTTTCACATTTGGTATCTACGCCGTATACTGGCTAGTAAGCCGAACCAATAAAGCCAATGCATTAGCAAAAAACCAGGTAAGCCAAGGCTTAGTTTATGGCTATGTTGCTTTGTACATTGTGAATATTGCGTTGTCTTTTACAGGAATTTCACCTGAAATTGGTGGTATTGTGTCACTGATTTCGTTTGTTGTTGCCATTGTATTAATTTTCTCTCTTCGTACATCGATTAAAGAGTTGATTAATGAAGGCAGTAATGAACCAGTTCATTTAGGTGGTATTTTAACGTTTTTCTTTAACGTTATTTATTTCCAATACAAAATTAACGAAGCTATTGATAATCAAAAATAATCGTTTCGCTTATTAGCTAATAAAAAAGGCATTGAATTCAATGCCTTTTTTATTGCGGGTTGCTATTAGGTTATTACAATGCCCCGGAGTGCTTCACATTTAAATAGGTGTTAAGCACATGCGGTAGTAGCTGCTCAGGGTTACAATCTATAGCTATTACACCTTGTTTTTTCAGCTTCGCCATATTGGCTTTATGTGAATTTAATAACGCTAATGCTGCACAATAGCTGGTTGCATCTTCGTACTTTTCAATAGGCTCATCGAGCACCTCATTTACCGCCCGATTATTAATATTAATAAGTGCCACTAAGTGGTGTTTTTGTAATAGCTTAATTGCAGGCATTAACTCATCAATGCTTTGCTCATCAAGTGTGGTGACTAATAACACTAAAGAACGCTTACTGCGCTTGGCGATTAATTGGTTTACAGCCACTAAATAGTCACTGCTGCTCTTATCTGGGTATAGATCATAAAAGTGATTCATTACCCGTGATACATTCTGCGCGCCTTTTACATCGGGTAACCAGCGCAGGTTTTGATTAAAGCTTTGCATGCTAAACCAATCACCTTGCTTTAAAACGGTGTGTGACAGCAGTAGCAATGCATTTAAAGCATGATCAAAGTGGCTGCCTTCATTAGCTTCAATGGCCATTTTTTTAGAGGCGTCTAGCATCACTATAACGTGTTGGTTTTGCTCTTCTTGATACTCACGAGAAATGAGTTTTCGACGCTTACTGGTCGCCTGCCAGTCTATCTGTCTAACACTATCACCTTGGCGATATTCGCGTAATTGCTGAAATTCGATACCATCACCGCGCTTTTTAGTGAGCTTTAAGCCTGAAATAGGCTTATTCACTACGCCATTTAAATGCTGCTTTGAAGTAACTCGGCTAAAGTCGGGATACACTTTTAATTGAATTGCTTGCACAGCTAACCAGTTTGTTTGCCAAAGGCCAAATGGCGACCCTACCCTAAGTTCAATGGCACTGATCTGCGCATCACCTCGTTTGTGAGCGCGTAATGTAAAGCTCTGCTTTACTTGTTGCATTGCATCTATAAACACCGTTTGCTGTGGCTTTTGTAGCTCAATTGCATTACTTAAATGAACACTGACATCTAGCATGGTCGCATGCTTCGCTTTGTTTTTAATCACTAGCTGCAATGCTTGGCGGCGATACAAAGCCATGTTGAGACTCGTTTGTGCACTTACTTCAAGTAAAGGCTCTGACTTCGCCGCTATGTAATCTACAAATGCGAGCAATAAAGGCACTAAGAGCAAGGCCGTTAGCACTAAGCTGTCAACTGATGCAATGGCACAGACAAGCAACAATAACAGCAACAAAGCTGTTAATTGTACTAAGCGTTTTGCAGGTCTATGCTTAATGCGATTCATGAGCGTGGCGCTTCAACACTGGCTAAAATGGCATTGATCACTTCATCAAATGACACCCCTTCCAGCTCCAAATCAGCCGATAAAATTAATCGGTGTCTTAAGATATTCACAGACACTGACTTCACATCATCAGGAGTTACAAAGTCACGGCCATTCATTAATGCCATTACTTTTGCCGCTTTAATGATATTAATTGAGGCACGTAACCCTGCGCCGTGCAATACGCCTTGCCAAGTTCGTGAACTACGCACGATATCGACGGCATAATTCAGTATTTGTTCGTCTACTAAGATATCTGCACAAAGCTGTTTAATTTCCGCAATTCGATTAGCATCCAATACCGCAGGGAGCTGCTCTACTTTGGTTTCATTAGAGACAATTTGTGTATTCAGTTTTAAAAGCTCAACTTCCGATTCATGAGAAGGAAAACCAAGCTCCACTTTCATCATAAAACGGTCTAATTCAGCCTCAGGCAGTGGGTACGTCCCTTCTTGATCTAATGGGTTTTGAGTGGCTAATACCATAAACGGTGAATCAATAGATAATGACTCGCCATCAATGGTGATTTGTTGCTCTTGCATCACCTCAAGAAGAGCTGATTGCGTTTTAGCTGGTGCACGGTTGATTTCATCAGCCAGCAAAATATTAGTAAATGCTGGGCCTTTTTTGATATTAAATTCACCTGATTTCATATCATACAAACTATGACCAACAACATCTGAAGGCATTAAATCCGGTGTAAACTGCACTCGCGAAAAGTCTACATTTAAGCTTTTTGCCAAGGCTCTAACCAGTAGCGTTTTACCAAGCCCAGGAACCCCTTCAAGTAACACATGGCCACCCGCAAAGAGCACTGTAAGCACATCTTCAACAATGGCATCTTGACCAACTAACACACGCGAAATGTTATGCTTTACTTGTTTTACTGCATCAGCTGCCTCAACTAAGCTCATGCGATTAGTGTCCAATTCCGTGCTCATAAGGCATTCCTTAATTGTTTAAATCGTTTTATATATTCTGTTCGTTGTTCTTTGGACTCAGGCAACTTGCTAGCAAGCAACTCAGCCACATTGTGTTTTTCAAAATGAGTTAAATTAGCGATGATCTGCGCCTGCTTTTCAGCACTAAGCATCTTAAAATTAGGCACTCGCGACTCTACTTTGGCGTAAAAATCTTTCTTGAGTGCAGTAAATAGCACGGCTTCGTGACCATGCTCTGAATAAAAGTTTGCCACTGCACGAATATGCTGGTTAAAGCTGGTTTTTATATCGAAGTCAGGAGCATAAGAGCGGCCTATACGACTACTGATATGCCACACTGCAAGCACAATTAATAACAGCAACGTCACCACAAATTGCCAGCTCCAGTGCCATAATTTGGCAAACCAATTTGGGTAAGTCAGGTAAGGTACATAGGTTACTTTTTCAGCCCCTTTACTTAACCAAAGTAATAAACTGCCATGATCCAGATGGCGAAGTCGGTAATTGGTAAAAGGTAACAGCGATGGCATCACAATGACCCTACCTTGACCAAATGCAAAGTCACACATCAAGGTATCGCCGTTATCATTGTTGGTACTCACACCGGGGCAGTTTTCAATAAAAAAGGCACGGCTTAGCTCAAGGTCAAGCTGAGTGTTTTCATCAATTGATAAAGTACTATTTTTATTCCCTTCTTTGAGCATCGCAAAATCATATTCAAAAACATCTTCTTGGCTTTCTACATTGATGCCAAGCTGACTAAAAAATACTGTGCTATCTATTGCCAGCTCATCACGTTGCCTGTTTAATACATAAATTAAACGCCCGCCTTCTGCGACCCAATCGGCAAGTTGTACATCTAACTGGTAAGAGTCAGCAAGCACCGCCTCATCCAAAATTAAGATACTTTGCGGGTCTATGTTTAACTCATCACTTTGTGCTTGCTCTGCCAAGCGTTTGTTTTTATTCCAATCGATACCATTGGCTTTAAGTAGCCGCTTAGCCATCGTAAAGTTATCTCTTGCCACATCACTATGAAAGCCAATTTCTATTTCTTTTTTCTGCCAATCTAAAGAAGCAATACCAGCAATAACAAATAAGCTAAACACCACTAGCGCCGCTATGAGCACAACCTTAAGCTTCATGGGCTTGCTCCTTAGTCTCTGTTGTCATTGCCGTAATTTGCTCTGTCAGCTCGATAAAGTCGATATCAGGGGTTTTATGGCCCCAAGCAACCGTGACCCACGCAGAAAATAAGCGGGCAAAAATTTCTTGCCCTTGATTTGGCACCCTAGCATCTATTGCACGTTTACATTCGAGCTCAGTCATCGAGCGGTGCAAGCGCACTTCATGTTGTTGCTGCGCCCAACTCAGCGCATGATGAAGCAAATACGCCAGCGCCAAGCGGTGCTCACCTCGCTCAAAACACTGCTTTGCTGCGGCAATTAAATCTGTAGGTAAATCTTTGCTTTTAATTTCTGCAAATAAGGTTGGGATAACAGGCTCTTCATTCACTTTACTGCGCTCAGGCAAGCTTAAGTTGGCAAAAAAGCCACGCTTTTGCATCAGGTAATAAACTAGCCAAATAACTAATAAACCGACCAATACCCAAACTAACACGCCAAACACTTCACCAATGGCAGTAAACACATCGATAAGCCATGACCAGTCACTATCTGATGAACTCGCTTTTGCTTCGATATTTGGCACCCAAGTAGTCTCAGTTTCGATGACATTAGGCTCATTATAAAGAGCAGTAACTTGCTCTTTTACTGCTTGCTTATCGATTTGCTCGGCGTAGCTTGTTGATGGTTGCAGCGTAAACGTTGTTAGCATAAGTAGTGCTACAGCACTGACTACGCCTGCAAGACGGGTGCGAATATTTTTAAATGCCAGCTCGATATCCCATCCCTCTAGTTCAACACGGCGGTGTAAGTAAGCAAGAAACCCACCGGTGACAAAAAGCGGTGCCACTAACGAGATACTGATGATATAAATAAAGTTAAACGCTATCTCAACCCAGATAGGCGCTTCGAATAGTTGGTACATGGCTTCTTGTGCAGAGAATGAATGGGGCACAAGTGCAATTGTCAGCGCAGATATACCCATCAATAAGATAAACTCAAAATGTACACAGAACAGCATCCACAATGTTTGCTTAGGCTTAGTTGAAGCAAACAATACCTGCTTACGCTTAGTTTTGCGTTCACCTGATAGTCGTTCAAGTTGCTCTACGGGGGCTAAAAATGCTCTGTTTGGGCTGAGCCTAAAAACGGTTAAATGCGCTAACATATCAGCGATTTTTAACTGCTTGAGTGACTTTAAGCTACTCATTATGTTGACTGGCTGATTGAAAACCGCTTTTGACATGTAATCGAGCAAAGGTCGCTCAAATACAGGTTTAAGCCACCAAACAACAAAGCCACCTATGCCCCAGCTTAATAAAAAGCCGACAATCAAAAATACGGGTACTGCCATCATCAAATACAAAGAGACCAATGCCACAGCATGCTGCTTAACTAGCAACACTGTTAAATCAAAGGTTTCGTAAGCACTGCGCTTGCGAGGATTGAAGCTAAGACGATTAAGCTCCATAGCGCATTCCTCTGTATAAGCGAAAAATGACATAAGCCCAACAACCGCTGCCAACTAAATATTTAACTTCGTTAGCAATATCACGGGGTGACCAAAATGCTTCGATGAAAGCGGCAATGACTAACATCAAAAATGCGCCAACAATCAGTGGAAGCGCTTTTTGTGCAGCCTGTTTCATCGCATATGCACGGGTATACTGCCCTGGATTTAACAAGCCGTAGCCTATTTGACACCCGGCCGCTGAAGCAATAATGATAGCGGTTAACTCAAACGAGCCATGGGTTATTACAAACGAGAAAAACGGCCCTTCAAATCCAACATTCACAATGTGAGCCGCAACGGCACCAAAATAAAAACTATTGAACAACAAGAAAAAGGCAGCGCCAACACAGAACAATACGCCACCTGCAAACATCTGAAATGCGATACCAATGTTATTGTAGATATAGACCCCGAACATCATCAGATCTTGCGATGCGCCGCGCTCCGCCGATTGAACGCTACCACTAGGGTTATACATTTGTTCGATATTAAGTACGGTGCCTTGCCCTAAAAATGTATACGCAGCATCAGGGTCTATTGTCACCCAAATAAAAGCAATTAAGGCCAATCCCCAGAATGCCAATAGGTTAATACCAAGCATTAAACGATTTTCATACAGTGCACGCGGAAATGCCGTGCGGGCCACATGCCATATTTCAGAAAATTGATTGCTTCGAGATAAATAAAGGCGCTTCTGCCCTAACTGCACCAGCCTGTTTATTTGCTCGATCAACACTGGACTATATTGACGACTTTGCGCAATGGCTAAATCATTACAGACTTTGCGATACAAGTTAGGGAAATTAACAGGTAAAGACTCTGCACTATTTTGTTCACAAAGCGCTTCAAACTCATCCCAACTGACACTATTTGATTTTACAAATTGAGCTTGCTTCATTGCTTACCCTCCTGCTGCGGGTAATCGTTATCGTGTTGAACTTGCCCAGCAAAGTGGCGTGCATAGCTAACGAGCTGCGCCTCAATCTCATGCTCTTCAGCAGAAAACGGTGCAGCTAAAATAGCTGCCAACTCACGGCGCCTTGCATCAGATAATTCATCATGACGCTCTGCAAAAGCAAGCACCGCTAATTGCTCTTCGGTGGTTAAGCTAATGGTAGGAATATGCACTTCACCTTGAGATAATTCAGGGCGCGTAGCTAACTCATCGTCGTAAATAACCATGGTGCCTGCAGCCCAATCACCAATGCGTTTAAAACGGTTGTTAAACAACATAACCACAAGGCCTAAGAAATAGCCTATAGGTAGCATATCGGCTGGGCGTAGTAAGTTACGCACTACAATTTGCGAAAAGCTTGCTGGTAAACCATTGTCTTGCACAACACGAATTTTTAGGCGTTTTTTACCCGGCGTTTGGCCACTTTCCATTTCAAACAGGATGTTATAACCCCATGAAATTAAAAAGTAAGCAATTAATATAAGTCCTTGCCCAGCATCGCCAAAAAAGGCAAATACAGTACCTACAGCAAGTAAAACCAAACTACGGATAATAAAATCGATGATGTAGGCATAGCTTCGGGCAACAACGCCAGCGGGAGTAATGGCGATATCAACGCCTTCGGGGAGTTTGATGTATTCTCTGTTTTCCAATCCGTGGTTCAACATTAATCTACTACTGGTATTTATTGTTGTTTTCGTAAGCCAATAATAATGCGCGTTTTTCGTTCCTTTTTCAATGAATTTTGTTATGAGCGCGTTACAAATAAAACAAAAAAACCGGCTATAAGCCGGCTTTCAAAGGGGTTACAGAATTATTTTTCTGCGCGACCCATAAATTTATGCTCAACGGTATTAATACGAATACGGTCGCCTGTTGAAATATGCTCAGGAACTTGAATCGTTAAACCCGTTGTTAAACGTGCAGGCTTTGAACGTGCACTTGCTGAAGCGCCCTTGATTGAAGGGTCAGTTTCTTCAACTACAAGCTCAACACTCGATGGTAAATCTAAGCCAACTGGCGAGCCATCAATCACAATAACGTGCAGACCTTGAGTTTCTTCATTAACGAATAAAATCTCTTCGCTGATTGCTTCTTTATTTAGGTTATATGGCGTGTAGTCTTCGTTATCCATGAAAACATACTCTTCACCGTCAATGTAAGAGAACATAGCTTCACGACGAATGAGATCAGCAAGCTTTAGCATGTCGCTGTCTTTAAATGTTTCATCAACTTTACCACCTGTTACCACATCGTATAAACGCATGCGGTATAAACTGCCACCAGCACGGCCTTGTGGTACTGAACGTTGAATATCTTTAACTACTAAAACACGGCCGTTATGCTCGATAGCGGCGCCTTTTTTAACTTCACTTGCCTTAGGCATGGGTGTATTCCTATCGTTTTTTGATGACAGAAATTTACCACGTAATGGCTTTTGTTCAATAAAAATTTACAGTTTTGACTCGCAGCCGTTATTTATTCGATTTTTCAGCAAATTATGACAATAGTTGTCTCAAAACTACGAAAAAGCTGCTATCTTTATAACTACGAAAAATGACTTCAAGGATTGGATCATGAATCAACACACAGTACACGAGTATTTAATGAAAAAGCCATTGGTGATGATCACCCAACCATTTGGCCAAGATGTCGACGTTTACAAGGTGAATCATAAAATGTTTGCCACCCTTGCCGAGGGCAAAGAAGGCCAAACAGACGATGAGGGAAACCTTGTATGGTGGCTAAATCTGAAATGCGATCCAGATGAAGCCCAAGCACTGCGTGATATTTTCCCGTCGGTGATCCCGGGTTATCACATGAACAAACGTTTATGGAATACGGTTATTTTAGACGGCACCGTACCACAAGGAGAGATTGAACGAATGATTGATAATTCGTTTGATTTAGTGGTTGCGAATATGCCAGAAAAAGACAGAAAAGCGATTGAGCTTCATCTGTAAAATTGCGCACTGATCACGCTCTGTGATCAGTGCAACTTAAATGAAAATGATGATCGGTATACAAAACACCGCCAATAGCATACGCATCTAGCTGCTTATCGACTAACTGAAAACCACATTTCTCAAGTACTTTTTCTGAACCGATATTACCCTCGGTGACAACCGCTTTAAATTCACGTACGGCATGTTCTGTTTTGGCGTAATCAAGCACTGCTTGCAAAGACTCTGTGGCATAGCCACGACCATGAAAATTAGGCAGCAACAAATAACCGACTTCTTGACTATCTGGCACTGTTGATGAAGTAAACCCAGTTACCCCCACCTCTTTACCTGTACTGGTTTCAACAATAACTAAACAAAGTGGTGAATTCGAATTTGGCTGCCAAGGCTTTAAACGTTCATTAAACTTAGCTCGCAGCTGCGCCTCTGAGGGCTTATCGAAGCATTTAGCTATAACTTGGGTATCATTATGCAAAGTATAAAACAATGGCCAATCATCGGCATTTAACAGCCGTAATGTTAATCGCGCAGTGGTGAGAGTCATGGTGATTAATCGCTTTGTAAATAAACCTAGTTATAACAAACTGATTTCGTGAGTTAAATACCACTTATGGCCAATACAGAAGAAAAAAGCCCCGCTCAATGAGCAGGGCTTTTAAAATTAACTAATTAATTTAAATAATTAGCTTTTAGTCGTTTCTGTATCGGCATCTTCTGACGCTTGCTCGTCTTCAACCACTTCTTTGGTTACTTCAACCGGATCGACAGGCGTAGCTTCAACTACTGCCGGCTCTTCGCTTTCTGCTTGGTAAAAACGACCACCTTTTTCAGCCATTGCTTTTAACGTATCGCAAGGTGTGAAAATTGGGTTGTAGTTAGCAAAAGTCGCCATTTCAGAGCTCACTTGTGCTGCACCAAGTTTATCCATATAGCTAAATGGACCGCCTAAGAATGGTGGGAAACCAATACCAAAAATAGCACCGATATCACCATCACGCGGGCTTGCAATAATGCCATCATCTAAACAGCGCACCGCTTCGTTTAGCATTTGCGCAACACAACGTTTAGCAATTTCGCTCTTGTTTAAACGAGGTGATGGCGTAACACCAAGTAGCTCGTATACTGACTCATCCACTTTTTTATCTTTCTTATCGTAAAGATAAAAACCACGGCCAGTCTTACGACCTAAACGCTTAGAATCGATTAAGCGATTAAAGGCATCCGGGGCTTTAAAGCGCTCGCCCAATTCTTTTTCAAGGATTGGCGCAATTTTAGAACCGATATCAATCCCTACTTCATCAAGTAACGCTAAAGGCCCTACCGGGAATCCAAACTCAACCAATGCTTGGTCAATCTTTTCAATTGGCTCACCTGCTAGCAGTAAATTAGCCGCTTCATTGACATAAGGCGCTAAGATTCGGTTTACATAGAAGCCAGCCATATCTTTAACCACAATCGGTGTTTTACCTTGCTTACGGGCAAAATTAACAACGCGTGCGATAGTCTCTTCAGACGTACCTTCATGTGGAATGATCTCAACAAGTGGCATTTTCTCAACAGGTGAGAAGTAATGCAGGCCAATTACATTTTCTGGGCGTGCTGCATCAGCAGCAATTTGTGCAATTGGTAATGATGAGGTATTACTTGCAAAAATCGTGTTGTCTTGGCACTCACGTTCTACATCAGCCACCATACCTTGCTTTAAAGCAAGATCTTCAAACACGGCTTCGATAACGATATCAATGTGTTTAAAGCCGCTGTAATCGGTGGTACCGGTAATGCGGTTCATGGTTTGTTGTAGCTCTGCTTTAGATAAAATACGACGCTTTTGCTTTTTATCTAAAATTTTATAGCTGTAGTTCATTGCATTGCTGATGCCCTTTTCAGCCACATCTTTAATGCGCACAGGAACACCCGCTTTTACAGCACTAACATGGGCAATACCCGCGCCCATTAGGCCGCCACCTAATACTGCCGCTTTAGCGATTGCTGGGGCATCATCATTACGCCACTCTTTTTTCATTTCAGTGGTTGCAAAGAAAATACCGCGTAATGCTTTTGACTCATCGCTCATTACCAGCGTGGCAAAGCCTTCAGCTTCAGTTTTGTATGCTTTTAACTGATCAAGTTCAACACTTGCACGAACCGCTTTAATAATGGCTAAAGGTGCTGGGTAGTGACCGCCTGTTTTCTTCAGTACATTTTCTTGTGCTTTTTTGAAAATAATATTGCGACCAAATGGGTTTGACTCAAGTAATTGGCTTAAACGGTCTAGCTTTGGTTTAGTGACCTTTGCCTTACCTTTCAGAGCAAACTCTTTAGCAACGTCAAGTAATACACTGTGTGGTACACAGTCATTTACTAAGCCTGTTTTCTTCGCTTGCTTAGCACGTACTTGCTTACCAGTAAGCATCCACTCAAGTGCTTTTTGCAAGCCAACTAATTTTGGTAAACGTTGAGTACCGCCACCACCAGGTAATAAGCCTAACTGTACTTCTGGCAAACCAAGCTTAGTGATATCGCTGTCTGAACACACGCGATAATCACAAGCTAAAGCAAACTCTAAACCGCCACCCAATGCAGCTCCATGAATAGCACTTACTGTTGGGAAAGGCAGCTTTTTCATATCGAAAAATGCTTGCTGACACATTTCGCTTAATGCTAATGCATCTTCACGGCTATTGGCGCTATCAAGCATTTTAATATCAGCACCGGCGATAAAGTTATCGCTTTTACCACTGATAAATACCATGCCTTTTACTGCTTGCGCTTGTGCGTCTTTAAGTAAGGTTTTTAAATCTTCTGCAAAACTGCTGCGCAGGGTGTTCATTTTTTCACCCGGCACATCAATGGTTACAACGGCTACGCCGTCATCAGCCACTGATAAACTAAATACTGAATCTGTCATTACGCACTCTCCAATACAAAGGCTGCGCCTAAGCCACCCGCTGCACACGCAGTCGTAAGCGCTAAGCCGCCACCGCGACGATTAAGTTCATGTAAGCTTTGCGTGATCAGGCGCGCACCTGTTGCCGCAAATGGGTGACCGTATGCAAGTGAGCCACCTAATACATTGAACTTGTCCATGTTAATTTCGCCGATCGCTTTGCTGCGACCTAGCTTTTCTTGTGCAAATTTATCTGACGCAAACATCTTCATATTAGCAAGTGTTTGCGCTGCAAATGCTTCATGCATTTCGATTAAATCTAAATCAGCTAATGTGATACCTGCTCTATCTAGGGCAATTGGCGTTGAGTGCGCCGGCCCCATTAGCATATCTTCATGTACACCAATTGCTGAGAAAGCAAAACTGCGTACATAACCTAGAATGTCGTAACCCAATGCTTTGGCTTTACTCTCACTCATCATTAATACCGCAGCGGCACCATCAGTTAATGGCGTTGCGTTAGCTGCAGTCACTGATCCGTGTTGACGGTCAAATACTGGTTTTAATTTCGCGTAGCCTTCAACCGTTGAGTTATGACGAATGTTATTATCTTGCTCAATAAAGCTCTTATAAGGTGCAACATGGGCAGTCATTACTTCATCTTTAAGTTTACCATCAGCCCACGCCTGACTTGCAAGGGTGTGCGAACGATGTGCTAAGGCATCTTGATCTTCACGGCTGATGCTATGTGTTTTCGCCATTTGCTCAGCCGTTTGACCCATAGATAAACCAGTAGAGTACTCAGCGACCGCTGGCGGTACAGGAAGTAAATCTTTTAAACGTAGTTTAGAGAAAATCTTTAATCGCTGACCAAGCGTACGTGCTTTGTTTAAATCAACAAGGCTGCCCGCTAATTTTTTACTAACACCAATAGGTAATACAGACGATGAGTCAGCACCACCAGCAATACCTACTTGCACTGAGCCTGCCATAATTGACTCGGCTACGTTAGCAATGGCTTGGAAACTTGTTGCACACGCACGCGAAACAGAATAAGCATCAACAGAAACAGGCATACCCGTACCTAATACGATTTCACGGGCAATATTTGGCGCTTCTGGCATTTGCACTACTTGTCCAAATACAAGTTGGTCAATTTCAGATTTATCAAAGTTAAGTCGTTCAAGCATTTCGTTGACAACTAACTTACCCATATCAAGGGCTGGTACATGATGGAATGCTGTGGCTTGCTTTGCGAATGGCGTTCGCAGGCCGCTAACGATAGCGATACGATCGCCTTTTGCTGTTTTAAGTATATTTTGCTCAGACATTTATGCTCTCCCGCTGACAGGTCTGACCTGTTTGTTTTTCCTGATTCTAAAACAACCCGTGTACGAATGCCAATAGTAAGTTTTCAACCATAGGCTTTTTTCAGCCTATTTACAAAAAAACACCGTATTTATATGGTAGGCTAAAAATCCTTAAAAAATAACGAACTATTTGAGGATTTTGTGTCTAACACTTGTGTTATAACTTTTGAATCCTTATAACTTGTTAATAGCGCCCCACCACGGTACCGCGCAAATAATTTATCGGTACTGAATATAACCCATTGGCGCATAACAAAAACAATTTTTGACTCACGCTTTTAGGACAGTCTTTTTATTATGGCAGTTAACGCATTTTCACAATTAAAATCATACCTAGACACGCAAATTATCGGCCAACCACAATTAACTCAAGCACTGTTAATCGCAATTTTGGCAGATGGCCACTTATTAGTTGAAGGCCCTCCGGGTCTTGCGAAAACGCGTGCAGTCAATGCCTTAGCGAAAGGCGTTGAAGGCAGTTTCCAACGTGTACAATTTACCCCAGACTTATTACCTGCAGATGTAACTGGTACCGATATTTATCGCCAGCAAACCAGTGAGTTCGTATTTGAAAAGGGCCCGTTATTTCATAACCTAATTTTGGCTGATGAAATAAACCGTGCCCCTGCTAAAGTGCAATCAGCCCTACTAGAAGCCATGGCTGAACGCCAAGTAACGGTAGGTAAAAACACCTATCCACTGTCTGATCTATTTATGGTTATGGCAACCCAAAACCCGCTAGAACAAGAAGGCACTTACCCACTACCAGAAGCTCAGCTTGACCGCTTCTTATTGCATTTGAGCATTGATTACCCGGGTGCTGAACACGAATTAGATATCCTACGCCTAACCCGTGGCGAGGCTATTTCTGACAAGCAAGCAACGACACAGCAAATTAGTCAAAGTGAGCTATTTGCTGCCCGTAAAGCGATATTAGGTTTGTATTTAGCTGAGCCGCTTGAGAAATACCTAGTACAGTTAATTGTTGCCACTCGTGAAGCAGCAGAGCTTGATGAACAACTTGGCCGCTGGATTGAATATGGCGCAAGCCCACGTGCAACAATTGCCCTTGATAAGTGTGCCCGCGCGCATGCTTGGCTAGAAGGCCGTGACTTTGTTGCCCCAGATGATATTCAAGCAGTGCTGCATAATGTATTGCGTCACCGTATTATCTTAAGTTACGAAGCACAGGCCGATGGCATCAGTAAAGACGATGTGATCAGCCGTATTTTAGAATTGGTGGCAGTACCATAAGCTATGTCGAGCCAATTTGATACAGCGGCGTGGTTAGCAGCGAGTCATAGTCAAGGCGTCAATTTATCACTCAAAGAGTTGATGTATTACAAAGCCAAAGCTCGTTTGCTAGAACTTGCGCCCAAAGTAAAAATCAAAAACAGCTTGGCTGGGCAATACCTTGCGCCTCACAAGGGGCGTGGTATGGAGTTTGCCGAGGTGCGCCATTACCAAGCCGGTGATGACATACGCTCTATCGACTGGCGTGTTACTGCACGCACTGGCGAAACCCACACTAAGTTGTTTCAAGAAGAAAAAGAACGCCCAGTTTTTGTATTTACCGACTTTTCTAACTCGATGCTGTTTGGCTCAAAGTTACTGTTGAAGTCAGTGCAAGCAGCGCACATTAGCGCATTGGTTGCTTGGTCGGCGTGTCAACGAGGTGATCGCATTGGTGGCTTGGTGTTTAATCAGCAAGGTCATCACGAATTAAAACCCACCTCACGTGAAAAAGCCGTATTAAAGCTTTGTCACAACTTATGTGATATTCACAGCCAAGCTCTGACTAATATCGATCAAACAGCCACCAGCTTATTTAGCGAAAACCTTAAACGTCTTAATCATTTAGCAAAACCAGGAAGCTTGGTTTATATCGTTTCTGATTTTAGCGCCCTTGATGAAGCAAGTTTCAAACAACTTGAAATGTTGAGCAGGCACTGTGAATTGATTGGCTGTCATATTAGCGATCCGTTCGAGCACCGGCTACCTGCTTTTAAACAAACGGTGACTGTATCAGCAAATGGCCAAGAGCTTGCTTTACCATTAATGGATAAGCAATTTCGTGAACGCTTTGCCAAGTCAGCTGAAGAGTCGTTTTCTAACAGATTAAAACGCTTACAAAAATCTGGGCTTAGTTTAATTTCATTCAGTGCAGCCACTCCTCTTGAGCTGCAATTAGTGAGAAAGTAACAATGCAAAAAAATCCGCTAGATGGCTTACATGATGTCATTGCACCGACCGAGGTTGCATGGTGGCCACTTGCTCCAATTTGGTGGCTGATTATCGCCTTAGTTGGTTCGTTATTAATTATCGGCTTAGTGCTTTTATATAAAAACCAGCAATTTAAAAAAGCCAAAAAACAAGCGATTAAGCTAAGTAAAACCCTTGGTGATGATGACGCGCAAGAGCTACACATTATTTTAAAACGCTTAACTCGTCATTATTACAGCAATCAGCTTGCTTCTCAGCCTTTGGCAAAGTGGTCTGAAAGTTTATCGAAACTGAGTGGCGATAAATTTAGTTACGACGAATTGATGCCGCTTTATCAGCAACAAAGTAATAATGCTGAACTTGCAGCTAAATTACGCAATGCTATTAGCAACTTTAAACTCAAGGAGCCAATTAATGTTTGAGTTTAGTTGGCCATGGTGTTTTGTGCTTTTACCTCTGCCTTGGTTATTAAGCCGCTTTATGCCGTTAAAGCAGCAAGGGCAGTTACGTTTACGTATTCCTGGCTTTGCTAAGCTGGGCTTAAATAATCAAGCAGTGCAGCAACATAGCCGAAAAGTCTCATTGCTCGAGTGGCTAGTATGGGTTTTATTGGTTGTCGCTATTGCAAACCCAACTTGGCTTGATGAACCTATCACGCTGCCTAATGAAGGCCGCGATATTATGCTGGCGGTGGATTTATCTGGCTCTATGACAGAGCAAGATATGGCCTATCAGAATCAATATGTTGATAGGCTTACCATGGTAAAAGCTGTACTCAGTGACTTTATTGAACAGCGTCAAGGCGACCGACTAGGTCTTATCTTATTTGGTGATACCGCATTTTTACAAACGCCTCTTACTCGTGATGTTAAAACCGTGAGCCAAATGCTCAGCGAAGCGCAAATCGGCCTAGTAGGTAGAGCAACAGCCATTGGTGATGCATTAGGTTTATCTGTAAAGCGTTTTGCTAATAAAGATGAAAGTAACCGTATCGTTGTACTTTTAACTGATGGTCAAAATACCGCAGGTAACCTTGATCCAGAAGATGCCCTGCTGTTAGCCCGCGAAGAAGGCATTAAGGTATATACCATAGGTGTTGGCTCTGATAACCCGCGTGGTTTCAGCCTATTTAATATGGGTGGTATGAGTGGCGGTAACTTAGATGAAAGCTTACTCAAGCGTATTGCCGAGCAAACCGGCGGCTTATACTTTAGAGCAAAAGATGTGGCTGGCTTACAGCAAATTTATCAAGAGCTCGATAAGCTTGAGCCAATTAGTAGCGATGAACAAACGTTCCGCCCACAAATTTCATTGTTTTATATTCCACTACTTGTGGCGCTAGGCTTAATAAGCTTAGCAATGCTCGTCAGTTTTATTCGCCAATTTAAGCAGGAGAACTAGTATGGATTTTGAATTTATTCGCCCTGCCCTACTTTGGTTATTAATTCCCGCGCTGATTATTTTTAGTGTGCTGTTGGTACGCAACAAAAAAAGCGCCCCTGCTGATTTAATTGCGCCCCATTTGGCGCAGTTTGTAATGAGCGACAATCATAAAAAACAAAGCCAACCGCTTTGGCTAGTTGCTGTATTTACTCTGTTAGCCATCGTTTTTGCAGCAGGTCCAAGCTTTGAAAAGAAACAGGTTCCGGTGTTTCAAGCAAAGAATGCGCGGGTCATTGTGATGGATATGTCGTACTCCATGTTCAGTACCGACATCGCACCAAGCCGATTAGTGCAGGCTCGATTTAAAGCACTTGATATGATTGAGCTTTTCAAAGAAGGTGATACGGCATTAGTGGCTTATGCAGGCTCTGCATTTACTATTTCACCGCTAACTAATGACGCTAGCACTTTGGCTAACCTTATCCCAAGCCTAAGCCCTGATATCATGCCGAGCAAAGGTTCAAATGTTATTGAAGGCCTAGAAAAAGCCGACGATTTACTTAAACAAGCTGGCTATTTAGATGGTGATATTATTTTAGTCACCGATGGGGTTGATAGCCTAGATCAAGAAGATATTAGCCGCTTTACCGCTCAGTCTAATTATCGTTTAAATGTCTACGGAGTTGGCACAGAGCAAGGTGCGCCGATTAAGTTACCAGAAGGTGGCTTTTTAAAAGACATTCAAGGACAGATTGTGATTCCGACGCTTAATGTTAGCCGTTTAAGCTCGCTTGCGCGCAACAGCGGTGGCAAATTTGCACTATATCAAACCAGTAATCAAGATATTCAAACATTTGCTCCCACCGCCAATGCAGAAATACTCAAAGATGAGAAACAAAGCCAAGCATTATGGCGAGTTGATGCAGGTATTTACGGCCTGATTATTTTATTGCCGTTAGCGCTCTTTTTAATTCGCCGTAGCAGCTTAGTGCTTGGCTTTTTGTTTGTTATGCTCCTACCTCAGCAACAGGTTTACGCTGCTGAGTTACCAGACGTATTTAAAAACCAAGACCAACGTGCTCTTGATGCCTATCAGCAAAATAAATTTGAACAAGCCGCCCAAGCACAAAACACGCGATTAAAAGGCGCTGCTCTTTATCAGCAAGGTAATTACCAAGCTGCGATGGATGCGTTTAGTGAAGATAAATCTGCGACGGGTTTGTACAACTACGGTAATGCCCTTGCTAAGGCTGGTGAGCTAGAACAAGCCATTGAAGCGTATAAGCAAGCCCAGCAGCTTAAAAATGACTTCACTGAGGCAAAAGAAAACCAAGCCCTCGTTGAACAGTTATTGCAGCAGCAAGAGCAACAACAGCAGCAACAAGATCAACAGCAAAACAATGATCAACAAAACTCTGATGGCCAGCAAGATAACCAGCAAAAGCAACAGGGTGAAAATTCACAGCAAGGCGAAAACTCTGAGCAAAGTGAGCAGCAAGATGGCCAACAACCGTCAGAGCAAGGTGAGCAATCAGATCAAAAAGGTGAGCAAAGCGAGTCAAATAGTGATCAGCAAAACAAACCTGAAATGGAATCACAAGCAGACAAGTCGTCACAATCTGGAGAACAACAGCCAGAGCAAGCTCCCGAGCAACAAGATGCTCAGCCACAGCCATCGCAAAACGACGAACAAGCTAAACAGCAAGCAGAGCAACAAGCAATGCAGGCACAAGCTGCTGAACTGACTAATGAAGAGAAAGAAAAAGCTCAGCAACTTAACCAGTTGCTGCGTAAAGTTCCCGATGATCCTGCGATCTTATTAAGAAATAAAATGCAATTAGAAGCACAAAAACGAAACTACCAACGTCGTCCACGAGGAGCCGAAAAATCATGGTAATGCGATTATTATGTTGTTTATTGCTAATCGCGGCAGCGCCGCTTTGGGCTGCCACCCAGCTACAGGCAAGTGTTGATAAAAACCCTGTCCTTGCCGGTGAGTTTTTTGTTTTAACCATCTCAGCAGACGACTCTATTAACAGCGAACAACCAGACACTTCGGTGCTATTAAAAGACTTTGTTGTTGGGCCAACCAGTGTTAGCTCGCGCACTAATATTATTAATGGTGAAATCAGTAAGCAAACTAACTGGTCTGTAAAGCTGATGACCCGCAAAGAAGGCACTTATACCATCCCTGCATTTACTGTAGCTGGTGTCAGTTCAAAACCGATTGAGCTAACGGTAGCTAAGCGCAGTCAAACCTCAGAGCAAAATAAAGAAGCCTTCATTAAAACAAGCATCAAGCCAAGTAGCTTATACGTGCAAGAAGCCGGTGTTTATACGGTTAAATTGTATTTAGACAACAACAAAGAATTGCTTGATGGCAACTTAACTACGCCAGAAATGGAAAACGCTGAGCTAACCCCAATTAACAAGCAATCTGAAGACTATGAGTTAATTGATGGCAAACGCTATTTAGTGATCACCCGTGAGTACTTAGTGCAGCCACAAAAAAGTGGTGTAAATACTATTACGGCACCTGTTTTCAATGGCCGTATTCGTCAAAACTATCGCCAAATGGCTGTGTCAGCGATGGGCGAAGATGTTGATGTTGAAATCAAGCCAATTCCAGAAAACTACACAGGTGCATGGTTACCAAGTGAACTGGTTAACCTTGATGAGCAATGGCAACCAAAAGATGACACCGTTGAAGTTGGCACGCCGATCACTCGAACTATCACCTTAACCGCATTGGGGGTTACTAAAGAGCAACTTCCTGATATCGATATGCCGCAGGTTCAAGGTTTTAGAAGTTACCCTGATGAAAAAGAGAGTAACCACCTGGTACGTGATGGCCGTGTTATTTCACAGCAAACGGCTTCTTATGCTTTATTACCGCAAACGCCGGGCACTTACACATTGCCTGAAATAAAGCTGCCTTGGTTTAATACTAAAATCAATCGTATTAGCTATGCGACCATACCTGCTCGTACATTAACTGTTGTGCCAAGTACAAATCCACTCACACCAACAGCTCCTGCTATCGCAGAGCCGCAAACCGCAAGCTCTAATGAGCAGAGTGATACACCAACTAATGTACAAACCGTTACGCAAGTTACAACCCCTGTGTGGCTTATTATCGTGGCAATTGTCGGCTATGGGCTTTGGTTAATCACCTTAGTGCTTTACATTAAAAAGCGCACTCAACAGTCGGTAGCTGAGCCATTACCTACCAGTGGTTCATCAGTATCGTTGAATGAGCTTAAGCAGTTTGCAAAGCAAAACAATAGCTCAGGGTTTTATAACGCGTTGAACCTTTATGCAAAACAGCAGACAGGTAAAAATGCTGCAGCAATCGAGTGTTTACTAGCATCACTGAAAAATACACAACTTAATGATGAAATTGCTAAATTACGCACTAAACTTTATAGTTCAGCAGATGAACAGGTTGATTTAAGCTTAATCGTCAGCTTGCTAAGCCAAGCTGCAAAGCACACTAAACCGACAAGTAATGATACTGAATTAAAAAATCTTTACGATTAACTATTATTCTAATAGGTTGAATATAAACGGCTAATCTTGAATTAGCCGTTTTTTTAAGAAAAAAATAATAATCTCAGAAAGTTTTTTTCTGATAGGCAGGTCTTAGTTACTATGACAGAAAAACAAAAGCGATATGAAGCGCTGGTTCATGTCTACCACAGTGAGCTTTTTCGCTTTGCGTATTGGTTGTGTCGTGATCAGAACATTGCTGAAGACTTAGTGCAGGAAACCTTCCTGAGGGCTTGGCGTGCCTTGGATTCACTGCAAGATCAACAAGCAGTCAAACCTTGGCTGTTAACTATTTTGCGCCGCGAGAACGCACGCCGCTTTGAACGTAAACAATTTGATTACGCCGATGTTGAAAACGACACCCTTGTAGATGAACAAAGTACAACCCTTGATGCTGAAATGGAACAAACAGTGATTCAACGACAAATAGGAAAGTTATCACAAGAGTATCGAGAGCCATTGCTATTACAAGTAGTAATGGGTTGCTCTGGCGATGAAATTGCCCAGATCCTCGATTTAAATAAAAATACTGTCATGACACGACTTTTCCGTGCCAGAAACCAGCTTAAAGAGGCTTTAAGCAGTGATGATGATCAACTTAGAGGAGCATCAAATTAATGGATGAACTCGAGTTTCGCCGCCGCATCCTCGCCGAGCCAAGCACTATTGATAAGGAACTTGAAGCGTTTGCCGAGCAGGACACAGATAAACAGGCGTTTATTGATGATGTGCGCGCTTTAGATGATGAACTAAGTAATGCGCTTAACATCCCCGTGCCTGAAAATTTAGCAAAGCGAATTATTGATAATACCTATGCCGCAGAAGAAGCGCCTTCAGAGCAGCCGCTAGACACCATTATTGAGGCTAAGTCGCGCTTTGCCTTTAATCGCCTGTATTTAGCCGCTGCAGCGTCGTTTTTAGTAGCAATTAGTGTGTTCTTTGTCACTAACAAACAACATACGCTATACAGCGTGGGTGAGCATGCCTTTGCGCACCTATACCATGAGATAGGCTCGCTAGATAAACATGAAGCGATAGACCTTGCCTATGTGAACGAAAAGTTTGCCACCATTGGCGGACATTTAGATGAGCTACCAGGTAAAGTAACCTATTTAATGTTTTGTGACTTTCAAGGCAAAAAAGGTCTGCACTTGGTATTTGAGTCTGATTTTGGCCCGATGACGGTATTCATTGTGCCTTCTGAAGAGCAACCATTTGGCACTGGCTCTGACGATTTCAATGATGAGCGTTTCGCTGGTCACATCAACCGTGGTGAGCGAGCGGATACTATCTTAATAGCGAGTATTGGCGCTCCACTTGATAGCTACAACAGTATGATCAATGACGCCATTCGCTGGCTGCATTAATACCTACTCGTAGTAACATATATTACAGGCATAAAAAAACCGCAGTCACTGCGGTTTTTTTTATCGCTATAAAGCTGGTTACTTACAAACGTCTGCTACTGCATTTGCAAAGTAATCAATGTTTGCATCACTGATACCAGCAACGTTTACACGGCTAGAACCAACAATGTAGATTGAGTACTCTTTTTGTAAGCGCTCGATTTGCTCTTTATTAATACCTAGGAATGAGAACATACCATTTTGACGGTCAATAAATGAGAAGTCTTGCTCAATGCCTTTCGCTGCTAAGCTTTCTTTGATTAAAGTACGCAAACCATTAATACGATTACGCATTTCATCAAGCTCGTCATGCCACATTTGCGTCAGTTCAGTGCTACCTAAAATCGTGCTAACAATATCAGCACCATGTGCAGGAGGCATTGAATAGATGCTACGTACAACGCTTAATAATACAGAGTTTGAGATATCAGCAGTTGCTGCATCTTTAGCAATGATTGAACATGCACCGATACGCTCGCGGTATAAACCGAAGTTTTTCGAACATGAAGAGCAGATGATTAGCTCATCTACCGCTGCTGCTAATTTACGAAGACCCGCTGCGTCTTCTTCAAGGCTTGAACCAAAACCTTGGTAAGCAATATCAACCAGTGGCGTGAAACCAACTTCAACAGCAAGATCAGCAACTGTGCTCCATTGCTCAGCATTTAAATCCATGCCGCTTGGGTTGTGACAACATGCGTGGAATAACACAACATCACCTTTAGGCACTTGCTTAAGGGTATTAATCATGTCATCAAATAAAAGGTCTTTATTTTCGTAATCGTAGTAAGGGTATTCTTTTACTGTTAAGCCCGCCGCTTCAAATAAGCTGATGTGGTTTGCCCACGTTGGCGTAGTTACCCATACAGTCGCATCTTTGTTGCAGCGCTTGATGAATTCAGCTGCAACACGTAATGCACCTGTACCACCTGGTGCTTGTGCAGTGCGAACACGGTTAGCTAAAAGTGCTGGATGCTCACCCAGTAATAAGTTTTCCATTTTTTGACAGTAATCTAGGTTACCTGCCAAGCCAATGTACGATTTACTGGTTTCGTTTTCTAAACGAAACGCTTCCGCTTTTTTAACCGCTTTTAATACAGGCGTATTGCCTTGCTCATCCTTATAAACACCTACACCCAAATCGATTTTCTTTGGGTTTGTATCTTGTTTAAAGGCCGCCATTAGGCCAAGAATAGGATCTGTTGGTAATGGTTTTAATTCTGAGAACATTGACTATCTCTTTTTATAGGGGTTAGCGTTGCCACTAGCTTAACATAAAAACCCAGCCTGATTACTAGTTAAATTAGACCAAGAGTTGAGGAATTTTAATACAACAAGCCACAAGTAATGCAAGGGTTTGCTGATCAAAGAAATCATTATTAAATGCTTCTGCATCTATAATACCTAAGCATTCATTTTTGTCTGATAATAATGGTAAACAAGTCTCAGCTTTCACCTTAGGATCGCAAGTATAATACTCACCACCTTGTGCGAGGTAATCGGCTACGTTATTGATCACACGCCCTTGCTTAGAAAGTGCAACTTGAACATTGTTACTACCTTTAGCAAATGCTTCAGTTAGCGGGAATAATGGACGGCTCGGTGCACCATGATAAACCAGCTTTAATAACTGAGAACCTTCATTAGTCTCTGTCGCTTGATAAATACCAAACCAATCAACTTGAGTTTGGGCAACAACAAAATCGATAATTTGTTGAAGCTTAGCCAGTTTTTCAGTATTGGTAGCATCATCGGCAACATAATCATTTAATTTGAATGGTTCATCTTGTAAGTAGCCAAACAAGCTACACGCACCACCCTCGCCTAGCTCAGGAATTTGATACTCCCAACGCACTGCTGGTAAAGCTGACTCTGCAAGATAATGTTCAAGGTTTGATAATTGCTCAGCAACCAAATTTTCTGGTAATTTAAGCTGAGCTGTCGATAAGTAGTTAGAAATCATTTAGCCATCCAAACATCTATAATGCCAGAATGATAACATGCGATTTTAGTGTGAGCTAGTACTGCTTGCTGTTAATTGATAATAAATTTCGACTTGGTTGCCTGCACTATTGAAGGTCACTTTTGAAGCTACTTCCCCAAGCAAGCACAAGCCTCTACCATGCTCTCTTGCAAGGCTTTGTTGATTTGCCTGTTCTTTACTAAAACCATTTCCTGAGTCGCAAACAGTAAAATATAAAGCAAGTTCTTCTGGGCAATAACGAATATCAATAATGATTAAGGCATCGGTTAAATTTGCGAGTGCCTCTTCACGTTGTTGATAATAAATTAAAAAGCCATCTTCCTGATTTTTGACCTCTGAGTCGAGACCTAACACCCCATGATCTAAAGCGTTGTTATAAGCTTCTGAGAGTATCAAAAAGATATTAGCGCGATGTGCATTCAACCCTGCTACTTTGCTTATTACATCAACAACTTCCAGCACCGGATCGGTACTTTTGATTTGCTTTGAGTTCAGGCTCAATGAAAAATTAAAAGGTAATGCGGATAGCGGCTCTGATTTTTGCTCAGGCTCGCGCATTGGTAAGCAATTTAATAATACGAGGCTCAAGTCGTCTTGTTGTTTATTACCACGGGCAAATTTATTGACTCGTTCAAGTACATGCTCAGTAGAAATAGCAGGTTTTGAGGCTAGCACTTTTTTAAAGCGATGCTCACCAAAGTACTCGTCATGTGGACTAGTCGTTTCAATGATACCATCGGTTGCCATGACAATACGGCATGTGTCTTCTACTTCAATGTGAATAAGTGCACGTTCAAATTCATCTTCTTCTAAAATACCCAGTGCCATATGTTGAGATTCAAGGGTACGAATAACTTCACCGCTTTGATTGATGATATAGGTATCGGGTAAGCCCCCTAGCCATGCCGAGATACTTTTTCCGGTACTGCTAAGCTCTATGATGGTTGCAGCACAAAACATGTGGCCTGGTAATAACTTACCTAATACTGAATTGATTTCTGCGGCAATATCACTCACAGACATGCCCTTACTCACCATGGTATAAAATACTCTTGAAGCAGGGAGAGCTCCGACTGCAGCGGCTAAACCATGACCAGTAAAATCACCAAGCATGCAATATAAGCTACCTAATGGGCTTTGTGCGACCAAAAACATATCGCCATTAAACATAGCCGCAGGCGATAAATGAAAATCTAAATGCTTAGGAAAAGATTGTTGGTTCTCAAGAGCATTATTAAAAATATGTTCGACAATTTCATGTTCGCGTTCGACTTGATTTTGATGATATTCAAGTTGTAGATTTTGCTCTCTTGCCTTTTGGCTTAAATTACGGATCCGGCTATGCGCTTTAATTTTCGCGTTAAGAATCACTTCTTGAAACGGCTTATGCAAAAAATCATCACCACCAACCGATAAGCAACGCTCAAAGCTCGCTTCGTCTTCTAATGAGGTAATAAAAATAATCGGTAAGTAAACTTGGCTAAAGCGCTCTTTGATAATCGCTGCGGTTTCAAAGCCGTCCATCACAGGCATAATGACATCGAGTAACACAATATCAATGGTGTGTTCTTCGAGCAGATTTAAAGCAACAAGACCGTTCTCAGCGGTATAAACACGGTAGCCCTGCTGCTCTAACATCACGGTTAATAAGCGACGATTTAAGGCAAGATCGTCTACAACCAGAATATTAAGCATCAATCAATATCGAACTTTTTATCAAAACGTGAGATTTGCAGGATTTTTTTCAATTGCGGTTGGCAGTTACTAATTTGAATTGTTTCAACTTTGCCTGTTAGGTTTTTTTTCATGTTCAGCAACATGCCTAAAGCTGAGCTGTCCATGTAATCTGTTTCTCTAAGGTCTATAACCACTTTATCGATATTGTCGTTGAGATCGGCATACGCCTGACGAAAAGATTGCACCAAATTAAAATCAAATTTTCCTTTGATTTGTACAGTTAATATAGCGCCATCAGCAGAAGTGCTGCGCGTTAAACTCATAATAAACTCCTAATAAACAAATCTTTCCTGATACTTAACTAAATATAACCGCTTAAAACAAATAAGCCAAAAATTAAAACACTTAGGATGAAATTTGTTATCATTTAGCCAAGCTTCTATAACGAGATCTACCATGAGCGATAACAATCTAGTTTATTCAACTGCAACGGGTCGCATTGAGCAACCTAAAGAAAGTAAACCAAGCCAAGGTAAAATTTTTAAAGACGGTTTTTTACGCATTGAACGTCAAACCAAAGGACGTAAAGGTAAGGGCGTGATGTTAGTTGTTGGTATCGACAGCGAGCAGCATGATTTAAAAAAATTAGCCAAAACCATTAAAAGTAAAATGGGCCAAGGCGGTGCAGTAAAAGACGGTATCATCGAAGTTCAAGGTGATGACAGAGATAAGCTAAAAGCGATTCTCGAAGGACTAAAATTTAAAGTTAAAATTGCAGGGGGCTAATCACCCCCCTTTTTTGCGTTCTGTATTTTATGAATTCAACGAGTTGAGCTGTTCATAAAGTGCAGGCAACTCATCTTCAGGGATAGGCTTGCTATAGTAGTAACCTTGCACAATATAACAGTTGTTGTTTTGTAAAAACTCAATCTGCTCAATGGTTTCTACCCCTTCAGCAACAACATTAAGCTTCAGCTTTTGTGCCATAGCAATAATCGCAGCGGTAATTTCCATATCATTACTGTCTTGTGGAATATCTTTCACAAACGAGCGATCAACTTTCAAAATATCCACAGGGAAACGTTTTAGGTAACTCAGTGAAGAATAGCCAGTACCAAAGTCGTCGATTGAAATTGATACACCCAAGGCTTTTAACTGATGCAGTTGTAAGATGGCTGCTTCAACATGCCCCATCAGCATACTTTCTGTTAGCTCAAGGTGTAAGCGTTTGGGCTCAACACCTGTTTGCTTGATGATCTTATCCAGTGTCGACACCAAGTTCGCATCTTTAAATTGACGTGCCGACAGGTTGATTGAAATATTATTCTTTAAGTCTTGGCTTGCTAAACGTGCAGCAAACTCACACGCTTCTTGCAGTATCCATGCGCCTAATTCAACAATTAAACCAGTTGCCTCAGCAATAGGAATAAACTTAGTTGGTGGGATCATCCCTTCTTTAGGATGGAACCAACGAATAAGTGCTTCGTAGCCAACCACTTGGTTATTTCTACAATCAACTTGTGGCTGATAATAAACCCTAAACTGCCCTTCGCGAATACCAGTACGAAGCTCATTTTCAATGAATAAGCGCTCGTTTGCTGCAGCATTGAGCTCTTGGCTATAGAAGTGGAAAGTATTACGCCCTTTCGCTTTTGCTTCATACATCGCAAGGTCGGCATGTTTAAGTAGCTGATCTTCTTCTTGGCTATCAAATGGTGCCATTGTGATACCAATACTGGCACTGATGATCACTTCATTGTTACCTAATTTGATTGGCTCATTAAGTGTGCGCTGAATCGTATTAGCCACTTCCATGGCATGTGTTTGATGCTCAATACCACTTAACAGGACCGCGAATTCATCGCCGCCTAAACGCGCTATTGTATCTTCCGTACGCAAACGCTTTTTCAAACGGTTAGCCACTTCAACTAATAACTGATCCCCTGCATCATGCCCTAGTGTATCGTTGATACGTTTAAATTCATCTAAGTCAAAATAGAATAAGGCAAATGCATAATGGCCACGTTCAGCCAGTGCCATTGATTTACGCAGCTGCATTCTGAAGAAAGTACGGTTAGCAAGCCCCGTTAAGGTATCAAAGTAAGCCAATTGCTCCATCTTACGCTGGCTTTCTTTTACAAACGAAATATCTTGAGCTGATGCCACATAACTGGTGATCTCACCACCATCTTCACGAATTGGTGAAATACTTAACGAAACCCAAACTGATTGGCGCTCATTCCCTTGTAATAAGGTATCCCCGCGCCAATAATTACGGCTTCGCAAATCGATATCAATATCATCGACTAAAATCGCCATTTCTTGTGAAATGATATTCAGCAGCGGCGAGCCAATAAAGTGACGCTCCTCAAAACCGGTCATTTCAACCATTTTCGGATTCACGTATTTGATCTCAAAGTCTTGATTGGTGATCACCACACCGGTACCAGAGAAAGCCACAGCTTTAGATAAACGATTCGCCGCTTTTTCCGCTATTTCTTTTTCACTAATGCGCTGGTTTAAGCCATCGATCAACTTACGAATTTCAATAGCCATATCTCTAAACGAGCCATTTAGCGTGCCAATTTCATCTTTATTAGCCTTTGGAAACTCAGTTTGTAATTGCCCTTTGCCAAAACTAACTACCGCATTAACCAACGAATGAATGCGACGCAGTACTAATTGATAAAGTGCTTGATGCAATAACAAAGCAACTAAAATAGCGTACAAGATAAACAAGCCAAAGAATTTTACTTTTAACTCTTCAAGCGCAGAAAGTGCCGACGAACGTTTTTTATAAATTCCAATATACCAATTTAGATTCTCGACTTTACGAATATTGATAATGTGAGTTTCGCCATCTTGTACGAATGAATTTGCCGACTCAGGTAACTTTAAACGAATGGTTTCAGACACTAGTTTTTGCAGATCAGGGTTTACAAAATCTTCGGTGAGTAATTTTTTACCTTCACGACCATATTGCTCAAGCGTGGTTTTATCTAAATCAGGGTGAGCTAATAGCTGACCTTTTGCATCAAACACTAACAGATGCTGCTCACGGTCACCGATAGGTAGCTGTGCCAATAAGGTTTCAAGCGCGATATCACTGCCCGTGACACCAAAAAAATCGTTATCAAGGTAGATTGGCACAAGCACACTCACCACCCACTTATGCCAAATAGTATCGTAATACACTTTTGACCACACCGCTTCTCGGCTTGGGTTAGTTGCAGCCTGAGCGTAATTGAAGGTTTCGCCTTTAGTAAAATCAAAGTCACCAGGTACATTGAGTGCCCAGTTTGGTGGCGCGATCCGAATAAAGTTATCTTTGGTGACAAGGTAAAAATTAAAGAAATCTTGAATTAAGGTCGGTGAAACGATTTTCCATAGCGATTCAGAATCGTTTATAAGCTGTTTATAAAATTCAGAATATTTATCTTGAGGGAGAAATGCAGCCGATAAGCCATCTTCTGAGGTACTACGGATACTGCCATCGAGGGCAAATTTGAGTTCTGCGCTGCGTTTACTTTGTAAATGCGATTCGTTGTGAAGGAGCTGGCTGCTTACGACGTTATTCGCCTGCTCAGCAATATTGATTTTGGTTTTGATCAAGCGGTTAAATTGACGACTCAAGCGTTCACTAGAGTGCTTTAAAAGTTCGTGCTCTTCAAACACAAGCTGTTTTTCTTCAGATTTAAGCATCAAAGCCGCAGCACATATACCTGCAATCAAACAAATCGCAGAGATCAGCAGCGACAATTTCATACTTAATGAATTCACACCAAAACGTGATGGCGGTCGTCGATACACCACAGGACTACCTTATTAATAATTGTTATTATTTATTGTGCAAAAACAAATATACCAGATTCATTTTTATATTTATAAATTTTTTATAAATATAAATGAATTTTCTGAGTAAACACCGATGTTTTCTAAATTAGCTGCGATAGGCAGTTGACTTTACATACAAGTGTTTTTACATTAGTTCAATGAAACAAATTATCTCTCGCACTTATTTTTCGTTTTTTAGCTTCTTTAGATAGAGGAGGCTTAACTGTTTGCGAGATAAATTCACCGAATAGCTAAAGCCTCCCACTTGGGAGGCTTTTTTGTTTGTGCACTGTTTTGGAATGAGGAAACCAACATGAGCATTGATACATTAAATGCGTTACGACACGATATTAATGAAATAGATTCCGACTTATTGGTGTTACTGGCTAAAAGACGCCGTATTAGCCACAGCGTAGTTGAATATAAAATTGCCAATAACAAACCGATTCGCGATGAAGCCCGCGAACAAGCATTACTCGAAAAGCTTATTAATTATGGTAAGTCGCTAGGTCTAGATGCGTACTACATCAATAATGTGTTCCAAACTATTCTTGAAGATTCTGTTTTGAATCAACAAGCAATGCTACAAAAGAATCTAAACCCTGAAGCGATGAGCGAAAGTCATCGTGTTGCATATTTAGGTGGTCAAGGTTCTTATAGCCAATTAGCCTGCCATAAATATTTTAGCCGTCGCCCAGGTAAGCTGATTGAGATGGGCTGTTCGAGCTTTGATCAAATCACTGGCAAAGTTGAAAGTGGCCAAGCTGATTTCGGCTTACTGCCAATTGAAAACACCAGCTCAGGTAGTATCAATGAAGTGTTCGATTTATTACAACATGCACAAGTATCAATTGTCGGTGAGGTCACTCACAGCGTTGAGCACTGTTTATTAGCAATGCCAGGTACTGAGCTTTCTCACATTAATAAAATCTTTGCTCACCCACAGCCTTTTGCTCAATGTAGCCGCTTCATTCAGGGTTTAGGTGATATTCAACATGAAACCTGTGACTCAACCTTCCATGCATTACAATCAGCGGTTGAAACTACAAACAGCGCCGCTATCGGCTCAGCACAAGCAGGTAAAAATGTAGGGTTAGAAGTCGTTAAATCAGGCCTTGCAAACCAAAGCGAAAACCATAGCCGCTTCATTGTCGTCGCGCGTAACCCGTTGCAAGTATCTAAGCAAATTCCAACAAAAACCAGTTTGATTATGGCGACCAAACAACAAGCGGGTTCATTGGCTGATGCCTTGATGATTTTTAAACAACATCAAATTAACCTAGTAAAATTGGAATCTCGTCCAGTACCTGGAAACCCATGGGAAGAGGTGTTTTATGTTGACCTTGAAGCAAACCTTGATGACTTACATGTTAAGCAAGCGCTTGAAGAGCTAAAAGAACACACCCAATACACCCGTGTATTAGGCTGCTATCAAAGTGAGTCTTTGCAAGCTGTTAGTGTGTAACAGCCAGCCTAGGTATGATTAATGAAAAGGAGCTCGTTGGCTCCTTTTTCGTATAATTTCATCTTAGATACTTGCACCCACTGCCCTGTCTAAGCATAATCTTGAAAACAATTTGAAATTGGAACTTTCATGAATTGGTTAGCAGAATTAGCAACTAAAAGAACACCTTGGTTATTATTAGCCGTTATTTCCCTCGCATTTGAAATCACTGCGTTATTTTTTCAATACAACATGGGCCTTGAGCCATGCATCATGTGTATATATCAACGTACCGCTGTTTTAGGCTTACTTGCAGCGGGTGTGATTGGTGCAATTAACCCACAAAATATGGTTGTTCGCTTAGTCGCATTTGCCACTTGGGGTGTCTCTGCAATTTGGGGTTACTTTATTGCCAAAGAACACATTGCAATGCAAAACAATACTGACCCTTTTGCATTTAGCTGTGCATTTGAACCTAACTTCCCAAGCTTTATGCCTTTGCATGAATGGATCCCTAGCTTCTTTGCCGCTACTGGTGATTGCGGAAATATCGATTGGCAGTTTGCTTCTATGAGTATGCCAGCATGGATGGAAGTGATTTTTGCAGCATTTTCAGTGGTATTTGTGGCTGTTCTAGTTAGCCGATTAGTGAGTAAAAAGTCGCTATAATGATTTATTTTTTTACTAGCCAAATCCCTGCTTTAAAAAGCTTTAAAGTAAGGCAACGCCAGCAAATTATTGCCCTTGCTTTGGCTCATTTAAGCCCAAGCAAAAAGATCATTTTATCAGTATGTAAGCTTGCCTTTTTAGCACCATTATTTTTAGGCTTGGCCTACTTTGAAGGCTGGATGCTTATTCCTTGGTTATTGTTAGCGGGCTTGAGTTACCCACTCATCACAACACCTATCGAAAACATGTTCGCATTAGCGCATTTAGACAAAGCTATCGATGAATTTAAACAGGGCGAATAACGCCCTGTTTAGGTGTATAGCCCGCTATTTATAATGTAATTTTCCCCTCAAGTTTAGCAAATAGCTTATCGCCAATTCCTTTTACTTCTTTTAATTGCTCTACCGACTTAAACGGACCTTGCTTTTTACGGTGCTCAACAATCGCTTTAGCTTTTGACTCTCCAATACCCGGTAATTGAGTAAGTTGATCTATGCTGGCTTTGTTTATACTGAGCTTTTGCATTTTAACTTGTGTTGCTTCGGTTGGTTTAACGGCGAATGCCGATGTAGCAGGTAGTAACGCAATGCTTGTGGCAAGTAAAATACTTGATAGTAATTTCATAATTTCCTCCATGATGTCCATCTTGGACAGGTAGTTAGCTATTACCCAACACTCACTCCATCGCTTGTGTTTAACTTTGGGTAACAATTTAAATAAAGCTAATGTCCCTATTATTGTCAAATTTGCTGAATAAAATTTTTCTCAAGTTACTTGCAAAGTAAGCCCCGAAGCATTACTGTATATAAAAACAGTAATCAAAGTAGCGGTATTACGCTGCAAATGCCACGCTTAAATGCAGGAGAAATCATGGCTGTTGTTGTTAAATATGTTGTAGAAAGAAACGGAGTCGAGCGCATGACGTTTACTACTAAGAAAGAAGCTGATGCGTATGACAAAATGCTCGACATTGCTGAGTCATTAGAACTAATGCTTGAAAAAGTTGATGTACCATTAAGCGAGCAACAAATTGAGTCACTGGCGCTTGAAATGGCAAAAGAAAAAGACCAATTTATGGCGGTACTTAAAGGTGCAAAAGACGCCCCAGCTAAGCCTAAAAAAGCAAAGTCAGACGACAACGTTGCTGATATAAAAGAAAAAGCGGCAAGCTAAACGCAAATTTAGATCATAAAAAAGGGCAACAGATGTTGCCCTTTTTTGTGTTTAATCAAAAACTACAGTGACGACTCAACTTCATCAAATAAGTCTGTAATTTCTTTTTTCGGCTCAGCAGTTGTAAGGCTAACAACAACAATAGCAATTGTTGATAAAATAAAGCCTGGGACAATCTCATAAATGATTGCACTTAATGCTTGGCCATCAATTGTAATTGGCGCGTAAATCCAAAACAGCACTGTTGCAGCACCAACAACCATACCACTAATAGCGCCTTGTAAGTTCATACGCTTCCAGTAAAGGCTCAGTAATACGAGTGGACCAAATGCAGCACCAAAACCTGCCCATGCATTACTCACTAAGTCTAAGATAGAGCTATTGCGGTCATAGGCTAGGTAAATAGCAAATAGAGCAACCAAAATAACACTAATACGACCTACTAAAACCAGCTCTTTTTGCGATGCACTACGGTTTAAGTAAATCTTATAAAAATCTTCGGTTAGTGAGCTTGAACAAACTAATAACTGTGATGAGATAGTACTCATAATCGCCGCTAAAATAGCTGCCAATAAGAAGCCGGCAATTAAAGGATGGAAGATAAGCTCAGACAACACTAGGAAAATCGTTTCTTTATCATCAATTGGCATTTGGTTTTCAAGCATATAAGCAGCACCAAATAGACCTGTTAGCACAGCACCAATAGCTGAAAGCGTCATCCACGACATACCCACACGGCGCATAGTCGGCATATCTTTCACAGAACGCACAGACATAAAACGTACAATAATATGTGGTTGACCAAAATAACCAAGGCCCCATGCCATTGCAGAGATAATCGCTATCGTTGAACCACCTGCAAACCAATCCATCATATTAAGTGCATGAATTTCTGATTCTTTTGGTGAGCTTAATAATAAGTCATAGCGTGCATTAGCAAGTGTATCCATAACTGGCTGATCAAGCATGGTAAACGTTGCAATTGGCACAGCCAGCAACGAGATAAACATGATACAGCCTTGTACAAAGTCAGTCAGGCTCACTGCTAAGAAGCCACCAAACAAGGTATATAACACGACGACACCGGTTGTGATGTACAGACCCATTTCGTAGCTCATATTAAATGAGTTTTCGAACAACTTGCCGCCTGCAACAACACCTGATGACGTATACAAGGTGAAGAAAACAATGATTACAATCGCAGAGATCACACGCAGAATATTTTTATTATCATCAAAGCGGTTCGCGAAGTAATCTGGAATGGTGATTGAGTCATTCGCCTTTTCTGTGTAAACACGTAAACGAGGCGCGACTAGGAAGTAGTTAGCCCAAGCACCGAGCACTAGACCTATGGCAATCCAAACCTTGCTTAAACCAAACAAATACATTGCACCCGGTAGACCCATTAGCAGCCAACCACTCATGTCTGATGCGCCAGCTGAAAGCGCAGCAACACTTGGTGATAAATTACGACCACCTAGCATATAGCCTGATACATCGTCGGTAGATTGCTTATAAGCATACAGCCCAATCCCCAGCATGACGATGAAGTACATTGCTAACGAAATTATCATTCCTGTTTCCAAATTAGCCTCCAAAAGTTGTTTAATGTTGGCTTTTAATCCGAATAATGACTCGCAAGTTATTTAATTTTAAGACATTATTGGGGTAAAAACCGATATCACCCATGACTATAACATGCTTCCCCCCTACAACTCCAATCAAGCAGTTCAATGGCAGGGTTTACAATTTCAACCTTTTCATAACAAAAATATGATATTTAATCGCAAGTTATAGAATTCAATTGCAATTTATCCTAGTCTTAAGATCAGAATAAAATCAGTATTTATCCTCAAATACTCGCATTTAATTAATGCTATTTCAGGCACAATGACATATATTGCTGATGGATAAATGAATTAACCGAAGTGGACATGCCAGGACTATGTATTTTTACGCTGCACGCCAACCTATTTTAGATAAGGAAAAGAAACTTGTCGGCTACGAACTCCTGTTTAGGGATGGCGTAGATAACGTGTTTCCAGACATTGATGGCGATGAAGCAACATCACGACTCATTGAAGGTAGTCAGTTCAATTTTGGTTTAGAAGATTTAACGGATAACAAACCAGCTTACATTAATTTCACTTTAGAGACACTCCAAAAAGGCTACCCTTTATTACTGGGTAAAGAACAAGTCGTTGTCGAAATTCTTGAAACTATTCAACCAGGTAAACGTTTACTTGCTCTGGTTAAAGATTTAAAAGAGCGTGGTTACACACTGGCCCTTGATGATTACATTCATCAACCTGTCTGGCGTCATTTTTATCCGTATATCGATATGATCAAAATTGACTTTTTAACCACAGACAAAGAGTCGATTGAAGCGGTTATTGAAGCGATAAAACCTCACCCGCACATCAAGTTGCTTGCCGAAAAAGTCGAAACTTACGAGAAATACCAACTTGCCCTAGAAATGGGTTTTAGTTACTTTCAAGGCTTTTTCTTTTCAAAACCGGAGATGGTACAAAGTAAAACTTTGCCACCTTCTGAGATGGCTCTTGCCGAGCTCCTATACGAAACATCAAGTATTGATTTAAACCTTAGAAAAATCACTGAGGTGTTTGAACGTGACGTTAACTTATCTTATAAGCTATTACGCTATTCAAACTCCGCGGCATTTAAACGCCGTGCCGAAATCAGCACAATCAAGCAAGCGCTTATCGTATTAGGAAGCGAAGAAATTAAACGTTTCTTGTCGCTGTTATTTGCAGCTCAAGTATCTGCAGATAAACCTGCTGAACTGATCCGCCTGTCGCTAACCCGAGCACGGTTTGCTGAATTACTGGCAATTAGTCATGGTAAGTTACGCGATACAGGTATGGCTTTCTTAACAGGCATGATGTCATTAATGGATGCTATCTTAGATGAAGATATGCCAAGCGTTATGAATAAGTTACCGCTGACCAACGAAATTAAAGACGCTCTACTTAAAGATGAAGGCTTACTCGCTACCTATCTAAACCTTGTAAAATTCTATGAGCAAGCAAATTGGGAAAAAGCGAAAGAAATCCAACAACAGTTGGGCCTTAAGCCAGAAGAAGTACCGGACGCTTACCACGACGCATTAAGTTGGTCTAATGACCAAATGAGTGTGTTTGGAGACTGATGAATATCAATCTATTAATGCTATAAAAAATGCCAGCAATTGCTGGCATTTTTATTTGAATAATCTTAAAGATTTTCTAAGAAGTCTTCGTCAAAATCATCAGGCTCTTTTTCTACTGGCGGATTACCATCATGTAGCTCATATAATTGACGCTGGAAGTAAATATCCTTCATGAAGATATAAGGGTCTAGCGACTCATTTAATAGGCTCTCTTGTGGCATTAATGAAGCACGGGCCTCAACCGCTTTCAGCGCGAACACTAATATTGTCTGTGGTGTTGTTAACGTGATTTCAGGTAACACAAAGTTATCTACCACATCACCTGTTAGGTTTCGTGCTGTACTTGGCCCCATACCTGGGATCATCAAGTATGCGCCATCACCTACACCCCATACACCTAAGGTTTGACCAAAGTCTTCATCGACAATTTCTAAACCCAGCGATGAAGCGACATCAAAAAAGCCGAGTAAACCTACCGTAGAGTTCACTAAAAAGCGCGCTAGGCTAATACCCATATTACCAGGTTTACCTTGCAGGCCAGCATTGACCATATCCGTTGGTGCGGTGATGTTATCGGTAAAATTAACAATGCTACGTCTTACCGGTGTTGGCGTGACTGTAACGTAGCTAACAGCTGCTGGGCGAAGAATATAAGCGTCAAGCACGTCCATATTAAAATCATACATAGGACGGTTAAACGACTGTAATGGGTCTCGCTCATCCGCTTTTTCTTCAGGTATTTGTGCGCATCCTGCAAGCACTACAAAAAAGATAAAAAATATACTGTGCCTAAACATCGGCTATCCTTAAGGTATTAACTCATTAATTAGCAACGAATATTCTTTTACGTTTGCGCGCTCTAAAACATCCGACTTGCCTTCCAACTCGCCGCTAGAAGTTACCACAGTTGCATCTTTTGATAAACGCGCAGTTAAAATAATTTTATCGACACTTGATAGATTCAAGCCTTCTACCATGGCATTGCTATCACTCAATGTCACGGTTAGCGGAAAGCTATATTCGGTCATTTTTACCACAGCTAATGGCATTTGTGGACCACTGGCTGCTTTTGCAAAAACAAATAACGTGCCGTTTTGTGGCTGCGAATCTGCAAGTGCAGAGTCTAAATCAACCGTGATGCTAATTTCACTGTTTGAAGCTTCTGCGAGTTTTGTATTTGTAACTTGCTGCTCATTATTTAAATGAGCATCAATTTCAGCAATTCGCTCTGCAATCATGCTATAGCGCGGGTCGTTTTGCTGCATACTTGCAAGCAGTACTTCAAACGCAGTTTTTGCTTGCAGCCAATCTTTACGCTCATAAGCAATTAGGGCTAGCAATGAGATAGCATCAATATTGGTCGGCTCTGCTTTTAACACTCTCGATAACATAGTCGCCGCACGAGACATATTCGCATCACTGCCTTCCATTAACAGAACTTGCGAATAGCTGATCAGCACTTGCTTGTTATCTGGGTTCATTTTAAGAACCTTATCAAATGACTGCATTGCCATATCAAATTCATTTAATGACATAGCAACACGACCTAGCAGCATCCACGCCACTTCATCATCACCACTTTGATCAAGCTTGGTACGCAGTGCTAAAGCAAATGCTTGAAGCTCATTCGGTGTTAACGGCTCACCATCTTGCATCACGGCACGCTCACCATACGACTTAAGGTTTGCCATCGCGTCATGCCAGCCTTTAATTTGCTGCTGACTACCCGTGTAACCGTAAAAGATAGCCGTTAAAACAATTAAAAAGCCAGCGCCAGTAAGGGCAAAAATACGGTTGTTACCTTTACTATTCAGCGCTTTTTCTGGAGACAATTCATTGAGTAAACGACGCTTTTGTTCGATAACTGACTCATCGTGCATTTGTGCATCAATACGCTGGTTATCTAAGTCAGCTTTAAGCTCGTCTAAACGTTGATGATAAATTCGGATTAACTCCGAGTTTGCATTGTGATCAAGGCGTTGAATACGTTCGCGTTTAAAAAACGGAACGACAACAAATAGCAATGCAACCAGTGTGAGTAAAACAAAAGAAGCCCACATAAATGCCATCTAGCTTTGCTCCTGACGTTGATTTTGTTCAATTAACTTTGCAAGCAGCGCCTCGTCTTGCTCTGTCCATGTTTGTTTTACAGATGCCTTACGTTGGCGTAAAACAATAAAGCCAAAGCCAAGTACTACAATTAATACTGGCAATACCCATAACACTAAGGTTGCTGGTGTTACTGGTGGATCGTAATGTACGAAGTAACCGTAACGGTCAATCATATAATCGATGACTTCATCTTTGCTTTTGCCATCTTTTACCAGCGTTAACACTTTGTCACGTAAGTCTTTGGCTACAACGGCGTCTGAGTCAGCAATGTTCTGGTTTTGACATTTAGGGCAACGCAGCTCTTTGGTAAGTTCACTAAAGCGAACAGCTTGCTCTTTATCATCAAATTGATACTTGTCTTGCTCTGCAAATGCGCTAAACGTGATAAGCAAACTTGCTAAAAAAATCACGAGTCTCATTACTGTAACTCCTGCATTAACGGTGCGAATTTGGCTCGCCACACACGCGGATTAATATCGCCGGTATGGTGCAGCAAAATAGTGCCTTGTTTATCGACTAAAAAGGTCTCTGGTGCGCCAGACACACCTAAATCAAGGGCTAATGTGCGTTTTAAATCTAAGATATTAAATTGATATGGGTCGCCAGCACGATTAAGCATGCTAGTGACATCTTCGCGTAGTGCGTTAATATCAAACTGGCCATCAAAGTCAGGGTCGTAGCCTTGCTCGTAGTATAAGCCAACAATCTTAACGCCCTGCTCTCTAAGCTCGGTTAAATAGCCTAACTCAGCTAAACAGGTCGGGCACCATGTGCCCCACACATTAAGTAAGTAAACTTCACCTTTTAAATCTGCATCAGTCCAACGCTTTGACTCATCCATCAAATCTGGCAGGTTAAAAGCTGGCATAGCCTGCCCAATACGCCCTGTTTGCAGCTCACGCGGGTTAGCAAACAAGCCTTGATATAAAAACACACACAGTAAAACGAAAACCAGTAAAGGTGCTAGTGCGAGTAGTTTACGGTTCATGCTGAAGCCTCCTGCTTAGTCGATTTTTGGCGGTAGCGTTTATCACCAAGCACTAAAAAGCCTGCCAGTGAAATCAAGATACCACCGAGCCACATCCAACGAACATAAGGCTTATGGTAAATACGTAACGACCACGCACCTTGGCTTAATTGCTCACCAAGCGCTAGATATAAGTCACGTGTGAAGCCAGCATCAACAGCCGCTTCAGTCATAAACTGCATACCAATGTCATAACGGCGTTTTTCAGCATGTAAAACGGTTACTTGTTTATCGTTTTTCAGCACAGTGACAACACCAGCATGGCCACTATAGTTTGCGCCGCGGATAGACTTAACACCATCAAAACGATACTGGTATTCATTTAACGCCACAGTGTCACCCGGCTTCATTGATACATCACGCTCTACTGAATAAGCAGAGGTGAGCGTTACACCTGCAATCACGAACGCTAAACCAACATGGCCTAAAACCATCGCCCAATAGCTTAGCCCTAAACGTTTAAAGCCTTCGCCTAAGGTTTTGTGAATAGTTACTTTTGCCGCTAAATCAACCACTGTAGTAACAACAATCCATACCGCTAGCGCAGTTGCAATAAAGGTAATTGGCGCAATTACATCGTAACTTGAATATAACCACGCTGCCGTAGCCACGAGACTGACTACAGCCGATAGTGCAAACTTGTTTTGCAACATCGACCATTTATTTTGTTTCCAACGTAACAGCGGACCCATACCCATTAAAATGGCAAACGGTACCAGTAAAATAGCAAACATCTTATTGAAGAACGGCTCACCAATCGAAATGCTGCCTAAGCCAAGTTCTTTGTGGATCATTGGCAATAATGTACCTAGCAATACAATCAGCGTTGCCACAACTAAGAAAATATTATTTAACCAAAGCGCAACTTCACGTGAGGCAAACTTGTAACGGCCCTCACTTTTCACCTGTGATACACGCAGTGCATAAAGCGATAAACCACCACCAACTACAATGGCTAAGAAAGCTAAAATAAACATACCGCGGTTAGGATCTGAGGCAAAAGCGTGCACAGATACTATGATACCCGAGCGAACAATAAAGGTACCCAGTAAGCTTAACGAGAATGCTGCAATAGCCAACAATACGGTCCACGACTTAAATACACCACGCTTTTCGGTGGTTGATAATGAGTGCAGCAATGCGGTTGCTACAAGCCATGGCATTAATGATGCGTTTTCAACTGGATCCCAGAACCACCAGCCACCCCAGCCAAGTTCTGAATATGCCCACCAACTACCAATGGTAATACCGAGTGTTAAAAAACCCCATGCTGTCATAGTCCAAGGACGAGACCACTTAGCCCAGGTATTATCAAGCTTACCTGTAAGTAACGCTGCAATAGCAAATGAGAACGACACAGATAAACCCACATAGCCCATATAGAGCAATGGCGGGTGAATAATCATACCCGGGTCTTGCAATAACGGATTTAAATCGCGACCTTCAACAGGGAAATACGGCAATAAGCGCTCAAATGGACTCGACATTAATAAGGTGTATAACATAAAGCCAACACCTAAAAAGCCAAGTACACCCAGTACACGAGCACGTAATACCCAAGGTAATGATTGCGACCGCATAGCAACAACTGCTGTCCAACCCGCTTGCATTACTAACCAGAGTAAAATTGCCCCTTCATGACCACCCCATGTCGAGGTTATCTTGTAGTACCAAGGTAAGGTGCTACTTGAGTGATAAGCAACATACGAAACAGTAAAGTCGTCGGTTAAACTGGCATAAACAAGTGCAGCAAAAGACAAAAGTACAAATACGAATTGTCCAATTGCCAGTGATGGAGCCGCACGCATTAAACGTAAATTGCCGGTATGCGCGCCCCACAAAGGAAAAATACACAATAGAACACTGAGAACCATGGCCAGTGTTAAAGAAAAATAACCGAGTTCTGGGATCATATTAATTGCCGTTATCTAAGTTATACGTCGGTTTTTCGTGCTTGATACCCTTCACAGCTTCAGCAACTTCTGCAGGCATGTACTCTTCATCATGCTTTGCAAGTACTTCAAAGGCATCAATTTCATTGGCTTTAACTAACACGCCCTGCGCTACAATCCCTTGCCCTTCACGGAATAAATCCGGCAAAATCCCTTGATAATTAATTGTCACCATAGGGCCTTTATCAATCAGTTTAAAGCTTACCTTTAAGCTTGATTCGTCACGAACAACTGAGCCAGGTACAACCATGCCACCAATACGTAGCTTTTGACCAATATGCGGTTTTTCTTTGTTTGGTCCTTTACCCTCAACAAGTTCACTTGGGGTATAGAATAAATTAATGTTTTCTTGCAGTGCGTACAGCACTAAACCAATCGTTGCACCCACACCAAAAATAATGGCTACAACTGCTAATAAACGTTTTTTACGTCTTGGATTCATTGCCCTGCCTCTTGCTTCGCTTTCTTAATGCGCTCTTCACGTTGTGCTTGCTGCTTTACTGAAGAGAAAATACGTTTTGTATCGTTTAACGAACTAAATAAAATACCGAGTAAAATTAATGCACAGCTACCAAAAGACAACCATACATAAAAGCCATAGCCACCCATGGCAATAAAATCTGCAAAAGAATCAAACTGCATGATTAACCTCGCTCAACCATATCACGCACCCAAGGGCGATGCTTTTCACGTTGGAGAATTTCGTTTTTAAGACGGATTAACGTCACCACACCAACAAAACCTGCAAACGCAACAATGTTAACCATTAATGGCCAAAACATGCTTGGATCAATGGCTTTAGTATCAAACTTTGTAATGGTTGCACCTTGATGCAAGGTATTCCACCACTCCACCGAGAAGTGAATAATCGGTAAGTTGATAACCCCAACAATGGCTAATATACAAGCAGCACGCCCCGCTGCTTTTTTATCTTCAAAAGCATGATAAAGCGATAACACACCAAGGTATAAAAATAACAGAATTAACTCAGAGGTAAGACGTGCATCCCACACCCACCATGCGCCCCACATAGGTTTACCCCATGCTGCACCGGTAATTAATGCTATCGCTGTCACACATGCCCCGACAGGTGCAATTGCAATCACTGCAAGTTCTGCATTACGTAATTGCCATACTAGTGCGATCACTGCTGCAATCGCCATAGAAGAGTAAGCGCCCATAGATAAAATAGCTGAAGGCACATGGATAAAAATAATTCGGTAGCTGTCTTTTTGTTGGTAATCGGCTGGGGCATAAGCAAGCCCCCAGACCCATCCAACAATCATACAAACCACCGTAACGACGGCGAAATAAGGCAGTAAGGTGTTACACAATTGGTAAGCACGATCTGCTTTTGCGTAGGGATGTAACCACTTCCACATATTAACTTACACTCACTTTCAATGCTGACGATATGGCAATTGGTGCCGCTATAATCGCTACGATTAGCATGGCACCAAGGATTGCAAGCTGTCCGCTATAGGCAAGCTCCATAGAGCTGGTATCAATAGCCGAGGTTGCAAAAATTAGTACAGGGATATACAAAGGCAGAACAAGCAAACTCATTAAAATGCCGCCTTTTTGTAGTCCCACAGTAAGTCCAGCGCCAATTGCGCCAATGAAGCTAAGCAAAGGCGTACCTAACAATAAGGTCAGAACGGTTGCTAAAAGCGCTGAACTTTCTAAATTCAATAACAAAGCAAATACCGGAGTCATTAATACTAAAGGCAACCCCGTGATCACCCAATGCGCCGCCACCTTTGCAAGGACAGTTAACGGTAATGGGTATGATGAAGCAATTAATTGCTCTAATGTTCCATCGTGATAATCATCACGAAATAGCTTATCTAAGCCCAACATAGTCGAGAGTAACGCAGCGACCCAAATAATGCCCGGCGCCATACGAGCAAGTAGACCGGGTTCAGGGCCAATTGCTAACGGAAAAAGTGTAATAACAATAAGAAAAAACAAGATAGGGTTAACGATTTCAGCACGCTGACGAAACGCTAATTTAAGATCTTTAGAAAAAACCGCAGAGAATAATTGCCAATACGAATGCTGTTTTACCATCAGTGGCGATACTCCAAAGTCACTGTTTGTAGGTCACTAAAATGTGTCGTTAAGTCTTGGTGGGTAGTTAAAAGAATCGCGCCACCAGCATTTAGGTGCTCAACAAAGCGTTCTTGTAAAAATGCCACACCGCTTTTATCAAGGGCTGTAAATGGCTCATCAAGGATCCATAGTTTGGCACTGTTTAACCACAGTCTTACTAGAGCGACACGGCGCTGTTGCCCTGCTGACAACATACGAACAGGCACATCCTCAAGACCTACTAAGCCTATTTTTGCTAAGATCGGATACAAGTCTTGTTTGCTATCGTAGCCATTAATTTTTAGCCAAAATGCGACATTCTCAAGGGCGGTAAGCTGTGTATTTACCCCTGTTTTATGGCCGATGAATAATAACTCTTGTGCAAATTCATCATAGTATTTTGTAATCGAGCGTTCTTGGAACAAAACATCGCCTTCATCCGCCATAGCGAAACCCGCGATAATACGCAATAATGATGTTTTACCAGCCCCATTCGGACCAGCTAATTGCATAATTTGTCCCGATTTCAAGCTGAAATTAAGATCCGCAAACAAACAACGATCTTGCTTGATGCAGGTGACGGCCTTAATGTGTAACAAGATGACGATTCTCTATACCCAAAATTAGGCGTTAGTCTACCATAATGATAGGGTAATACGAATATTGCTTTAAAACGATTAACTTATATTTGATCTAAAATAATGAATAAACAAAGCCAGTTGACTCTCAGCACTCAGCTTAATCTAGACCCAAAAGCAATCAGCAGTGCATCACAGCAATCCCCTAATGATGCCTTAAAAATGCTGGCTGAGCAGAGTCTAACTGCCCGTAATATCGTGATTGGTAAGCAAAGCGTGCAAATGGACGTGCTAATCAATAACTCATGGCAAACACTGCGCTTATCAACAGAGCAAGAAAACCTCAAAACTGAGCGCTTTTTAGCAGCCAATATTCAATTAAGTAGTGATGGAAAACAGCTGACTATCACGCCAGCACCGCTGACGATTACACTTGGCAAAAGCCAGCAATTACAAGCACTACTGAACTTGCTAACACAAGGGAGTGCAAATACAAATATGCCGCACCCAGCTCAGATTGCGCCAAGTAAACCTTTGCTACAACTACCGGCATTAAAAGCTGAGTTTGCTCTTAACAATAGCCTGGTTGCTCTTTTAAAAGCTGAAGCACCACTTAAAGCCATTTTGCTGCCTGCTACCAACCAACAAAATAGCTTTAATTTAAACATTATTAATCGCTTTGGGGATTCTCTCCATCAGCAAAGTGTTAGCCAACAAAAAGTAGCCGAGTTGGTGGCTAAGCTAACCCCTGAAATGAATTTAAAATTAGCTGGGCAACAAGTACAGTTAAGTGTTGCAAACAAGCAAAGTAATGAATTAACTTTACCGCTACCTACAATATCGCCAAAACAAGCGAAGCAAATTCAAGCGCAGTGGCAATTTCACCCTCATGCATTAAAACTAACCCCCCAGCAAGTTAAAAATACTGTTGAACTTATAAATAAAGCGCCTGTGCAACAAATACTGTTAAAGAACTCGCTGTCAGAGACATTCAATCAAGCATTAAAAAGCCAAGCTATTGAACCTAAGAGTACGTTTTTAGCGCCATCGAGCAGCTCAAATTCCCCCATTAGCTCTTGGCTAAAAGACAGTTTTGCAGATTTAAAAACGCGTATTAGTGATGCAGTGCGCTATTTTGAAAAGCTCCCTGCTACCACCAAAGCGGCTGTTTACCAGTCAACGCATCAGCTGATTGAAAGCAAAAATACGATTAGCCAACTGGGCTTTAATGCTAATAAAATCAATATAGTAAAGTTTGCCGCTATTCAACAAAGCGCGCCACAACACGCCGCCCCCCAAGTATCGCAAAAAACCAGTGGGCCAGTTACAGCAAATACGCCATTACCTGCGACTAAACAGACAGTGCCATTAACCGAAAGTCAGTCTTTAAAGCAAGTTAGCTTACCCGTGAGTTATAACAAGGCTCCACCATTAATACAGTTACTGCAACGGATAAAAGTCAGTTTAGAGCCGTTTGTTAGCGCGCAGCGCCCTGCCACTCAAATAGCAATCAATAGTAAAGCGCAAACTCCTGCTTTGAATAAAGATACGGCTTTACAACAAACACCTGTAGACAACAAAGCGGTTAGCGGCGCTGTTACTGCCATGAAATCTGACAGACCAGCCACAGAGCAGCTCGCTCAAGCTAAAAATAACCTTGCTAATTCAGTAGTTAAAAATCTGAGTGAGCAGGTTACACAAACTAAACAAGCGACATTAAACTCAGCGCCCAACCCTACTGCACAAAATTCAAAGCCAGATTTAAAAGGGGCACCTGCTCCTTCGCAACAACAAGCTGAGCGAGCAATAAAAACAGTGGCTAAAAACCTTGTAGCGGCAACGCCTAATGAACAAATAAAACAGAATAACTCAGCGACTCGAGCGCCAACTGAGCAAACAGCAGGGTTACAAAAAGTTGCTCAGCAACAAACTCAATTACACGCCCCCTACTTAGCTTTGAAAGAACCCAACTTGAGTCAGCCATTGTTGCCGATAAGAGCGATTGAGGCGGCACTGATTGCTAAGCTATTACCGCTTCCTGAAAGCAAACCTTTAGCAAGCACACCTCTATCGGTGCAATTAACAGAAAAACTTGTAGCTCTGAGTGAGCAAAACACATCGTCTTCAGTAGATTTAAATCGACTCGTAAATCAAGCATTTAATCGCATGATCTCGAGTCAAAACATGCATCCTACTACGATTGAACGAGAGCTTTTAAGTATCCTCAGGCCAACAGCATTACCCAGCCAGACTCAGCAAGCGAGCTTTAGCCAAGGGTTAGAACAATTAGCAGTGGCTTCACTTGCCGCGCCAATTATTAACCAAGCACCAACCAACCTTAGTTTTAATAACCAGACTGGTCTTGATGCCTTACTGCAAGTGTTAGTGCCCAACTTTAAAGCCGTTAACGGCAATAAATTACTCGAGCAGCTACAGCAGCCAGCGATGCAAGCCATGGCGGCTGAAGCTTCACAACTAAAAAACACGTTGGCTCAGGTGCAAACAACACCTATCAATCAGCAACAAGATAACAGTGCTTTAGCGCAATTTTTCTTGCCGATGAAATTACCTCCTGAAACAGGGCAAACAGAAATCAGCTTAGGACAGTATAAAAAGCCAAGTAAAAATAAACTCGAAGCGAAAAATATCTGGTTTGTGCGCTTGAACTTTGATTATGCACAGCTTGGCAAGTTACAAATTACCGCAGAGGTGATGGATAAAGCAGTTGATTGCCAGTTGCTCGCTTCTTCACAAGAAGTGACAGCGCTTGCTCATCCGCATTTAGAAACACTTCGTCATAAATTAGCAGGCCATGGCTTAAATGTAGGTGAGTTAAACTTGCAACAAGGGACGTCAAGCCACCAAGCTTTTTATAAATCCCATGCGATTATTAACATTAAGGTATAATTCTTATGAGTGAACAAGCGGTGCATAAATCAGCAATTGGCTTACTCTACGAAGCTGGTAGCTCGCCACGAGTAACCAGTAAAGGCTTTGGTGAATTGGCTGAAGAAATCGTCAAACTTGCTGAGCAAAAAGGTATTTTGATACACCAAGATGCTGATTTAGCGCAAACCTTATCGCATCTTGAGTTAGGTGAAGAAATCCCGAAAGAGCTCTATTATGTCATTGCCGAGTTAATTGCTTTTTCGTACGTATTGCGTGGTAAATTTCCACCGGGTTGGCAAGACTTTCAAGGTAAGCTCAACATTCAAGCCTAGTGCTCAAATGTACTCAAATAAAAAAGCGCCTTATTGGGCGCCTTTTTGTTTATGAAGTGACATGAGTAGTTCAGCTTCGGCTCTGGGTAATTCGCATTCACGAATTATTTCTTCTAAATCAGCGCCTAGCTCAACCATTTTAACCGCTCGCGAATAAATTTTCGCATTCGGATCATCATATTTTTGTGCATCTTGTAGCTGTTCAAGCTCTTTACTTTTTTCTTCAACAGCAACAACGCGTTTGCCAATACTCAGCATGCCGGCTCGCATCTCAGCCACTTCGCTACGTAAAATACTCAATTGCTGTTGAGCTTCTTGTAACTGTTTTTGCTTGGCTTGAATCGCCGCCGCTTGCTTATTGTTATTGACAAAAATAAGCCCCAAACACACTAATACAAGTAAGATTGAGGCACCAAACAAAGAGTATAACAGCATATAATTTCCAAACGCTTATAGTGCGCTTAGCTCGTCCCACTCATCGTCATTTAATAATTTATTAAGATCAACCAAGATCAGTAACTCACCATCACGGTTAGATACACCTTGGATAAACTTAGCACTTTCTTCTGTGCCAATATTTGGCGCACTGTCAATTTCAGAGCTACGTAGGTAAACCACTTCAGCAACACTGTCGACTAAAATACCAATCACTTGCTTTTCAGCTTCAATGATAACGATACGAGAGTTATCAGTGACCTCAGCACCCATTAAGCCAAAACGTGCACGAGTGTCGATAACAGTAACAACATTACCACGTAGGTTAATAATACCTAATACATAAGAAGGCGCACCTGGTACAGGAGCAATTTCGGTATAGCGAAGTACTTCTTGTACTTGCATTACGTTAATGCCGTACGTTTCTTCTTCAAGTTTAAAGGTTACCCACTGTAACACTTCATCGTTGCTATCAGCGTTTTTATTTGCTGACAGTAGTCTTTCTTCACTCATGCTATTACTCCGTAAAAATAGTTACTGCTCACGGCTATCTAAGCCCTGCTCTAGCAATTGATTTAAATTTTCAACGTCAATCAAGGCGCACATTTTCTCTTTGATAACACCTGCAAGCCAAGGCCGCTTACCTGATTTTGCTCGCCATTTTACATCTTCTTTACGAAGCGTAATATTATTTACGAGCTTTTCAGCCAATAATCCCCATTGACTGTCACCTAAGGTGATTAAATACTGATAATCTAATGATTGTTCTAATTTTTCATCATACTTTTCTGGCATAACCCAACGTGCAGTATCAACAACATTTAGTTTTTCTTCACGGTTTAGCATTACACCTTTAAACCATTTAGGTTTACCAAATAATTGGTTAACCTCAGCCAGCTGATGAATTCCCCCTAATGCTTTTAACGGTACAGCAAGCGTTAACCCTGCAACCTCAAAGAATAATGCCTGAAATTCACCATCAAAATAGTCTTCTTGACGATCAGACGAGGTTTTTGCAACCAGTTCAGCTTTAGGCTCTGCGACTATATCTTTGATATTAGCTTGGTTCTCGGTTTTCTCAAGCTCTTTAATCGGTTCTGGGGGTGGTAAAACAGGTTCTGGAGTAGGCTGAACGTCTGTCAGCTTTTCTTCCGTCTTAGTTTCAGGCTCTTTAACCTGCTCCAGCAGCTTTGCGACTGGCTCAAGATTTTGGTCTGTAGGCTCATCTTCACACAACAAAGCGCCCAAATATTGGGTCATCACTTTTTCATTGGCAAATAAATGCTTACTCATCTTTAACCTTGTGCAACTAAGTAATCAAGCAGCGCGCGATAGGCAAATACCCCACGCGAACGCGGGCAAAATTGAATCGGCACTTGTTGTGCTAAACTAGCATCTCTAAACTTTGTATCGACAGGAACAACGCCTGACCATACTTTATCTTTGTAATTATCCTGCAGAGTCTTGTAAGCTTCAAGTGATGCTTTAGTACGTTTATCGTACATTGTAGGAATAATTGTATATTGGTACTGTTTTGCTTGCGATGTTTGCATCAACTCCATCGTACGCATCATACGATCAAGCCCTTTTAAGGCCAGAAATTCTGTTTGTACTGGCACTAAAATTCGCTCACTAGCTGCAAGAGCATTGACCATCAAAACCCCTAAAACAGGCGGGCAATCAATAATTGCATAGTCATAATGGTCGCTAATTTTAGCCAGTGCTTTTTTTAGTATTAAGCCCATACCATTTTTATTGCCCATGCTTCTATCAAGCGTCGCGATTGCCATCGTCGCAGGTAAGATATCAAGGTTTTCAAGTGTTGATGGACATAGGGCCTGTAAAATTTCTTCACTGGCCATGTTATTGCCGCGCGCAAAGATATCATACACGCTAACTTCTAAGTCTTCTGAATCTATACCAAAATAATAAGTCAATGATGCATGCGGATCGGTGTCAATAAGTAACACGCGTTTTCCTTGTAAAGCGAGAATACCAGCAAGGCTAACGGCTGTTGTTGTTTTCCCTACCCCACCTTTTTGATTCGCTACGGTCCAAACTTTCACATCACACCTTATTATTGTTCATTGCGCGTGGTAATCCTAATGCCACCATGTGGTAATTGAATCACTTTAATGCTGTTATCATCGCTTGGCAACTCAATTTCTGTCGTCTGTTGCGGTTGGTTTTGTGACTCTTGTTCAGTATTTTCTGGCTCTTTTGGCGGTAAACCATATTTAGACAATGCAACAACCACTTTGCGGTTTTCTGCGCGACCTTGCTCAGTGTCATTACTTGCGAAGGGCGAATACTGCCCGTAACCTTCAATAGCCATACGCGCAGGGTTAATGCCTAAACTCTCAAGCTCAACCAGTACGGATGTAGCCCGCGCTACAGATAGCTCCCAGTTTGAGCGAAACATCTCATTACGAATACCTTCGTTATCGGTATAACCACGCACGCGAATGTAGTTATCAACCGGCGCGATAATATCTTTCACTAAACCAACAACTTGCTTGGCACGCTGCTGTGCAACAGCACTGCCCGATGAAAACAGCATACCTGAACTTAATTCGATGATAAGCCAATCTTGGTGAAGCTCTAAACTCGCTTCACCATCACGAATTTCATCTATGAGCGCAGACTGTAATTTAGTTAGTAAGCTGTCGAGAGGCTTGCCGAGATGTTTTTTCTCAATATTGCTGGTTTCGCTTTGTCCATCGAGTAATTCAGGGCCCTGCTCATTTTTACGAATGCTCTCACCGTATAGAATGTCGTTCTCAGGACTAACTCTGTCAGTTAATATGCCTGTGCCGTTAACCCCAGTGCCAACCTGTTGTTGCTGACGAGCTGATTTTTCGAACACCTGCTCCAGTGAGTCTGAGAGAATCTGAAAGTCTTCATTTTTACTAATTGCGATAGCATACATGACCACAAAAAAAGCAAACATGATGGTCATGTAATCGGCATAAGAGACAAGCCAGCGTTCAGTATGTTGGTTTTTTGACGTGTTATGACGCAGACGACGGCGCATCATAATAAATTACTCGTCAACTAAGCTTGGGCGCTCTACACGGTACGCCTCAAGTTTTAGTTCGATATTAAGTGGGCTTTCACCTTGCGAAATAGCAATAATGCCTTCAGCAAGTAGTTCATGATACAGCATTTTTTGCTCAACTTGTTGCTTAAGTTTATTCGCCATCGGCAAGAATAATAAGTTAGCTAAACCAACACCGTAAATAGTAGCGATAAACGCAGTAGCAACACCGGCACCCAGTTTTTCAGGGTCGGTGATAAATTGCATAGCTTGAATCAAACCGAGTACTGCACCTAGAATACCAATTGTAGGGCTATAACCGCCCATGGCTTCGTAAACTCGGCTTACCTCGAGTAAGCGCTCGCGTTCGAGCATTAAATCAATTTCAAGGGTATCTCTGAGCTTTTGCTCATCAATCCCATCAACAAGTAGACTCAAGCCCTTTGCCGCATACGGGTCTGAATGCGACAGCGCTTCAGACTCAAGGGCTAAGTAACCTTCTTGGCGTGCTTTGTGTGACCAACGCTTAACTTGTTCAATGGCTGCATCAATATCGTGGTATGGCGGAAAGAACACCCAATGACTGATCTTAAGTGTTTTAGTAAAAACACTTGCAGGGGTTTGCAGCATCACAGCCCCAAGCGTACCACCGAGTACGATGATAAGCGCAGGACCATTAAACAGCGCAGAAACAACACCGCCCTCTAATGCATAACCAAAGGCGATGGCACTTATCGCGACAATTAAGCCAAGAAAAGATAGCTTATCCACAACCAGTCTCACGCGTTAGGCGAGCTGCAACATCCGTGAGTGCTAAGCTCTCGCTCGCCAGCCCCGCATTTGCAACAGCTTGTGGCATACCATACACCACACTGGTTTTTTCATCTTGCGCCCAAATAGTAGCACCGACTTGCTTAAGCATACGCGCACCATCACGGCCATCTGCGCCCATGCCCGTTAAAACTACAGCTAGCACATCACCACCAAAGGTTTTTGCAGCACTAGCAAAGGTCACGTCAACGCTCGGTTTGTAAGTAATACGCGGACTGTCGTCTTCAAACACACGCAGTGTGCGAGAGCCGCCTCGTCCTTCTATTAGCATTTGTTGACCACCAGGTGCTAAATAAGCGGTACCAGGCATTAAACGGTCACCATTTTGCGCTTCTTTCACATTGATTCTGCATAAGCCATTGAGGCGTGCTGCAAACGCAGGTGTAAATGCTGCAGGCATATGCTGAATAAGTAAAATAGGATGCGGAAAGTTAGCTGGCAGCTGAGTTAAAATTGTTTGTAGCGCTACAGGCCCACCGGTTGATGTGCCAATAGCAACTAACTGATATTGCTTGCCCGAAGCGCGAATATTACTCGTACTCGAAGACGATGCGGCAGGCGAACTAGCAGGAGCTGGACGGCTAAAGCTGCGATCAGGTTGAACAATACCGCTACTCGTATTTGTAGTACTACTGCTCCTTGGTGCAGGAGCCGGAGTTGGTCGCGAAATAGGTGCTGGGCGCGAAAAACGAGAAAGGCGACGTCGACCAATTTCTTTTACTTTATTTTGTAAAAGCGCGATTGCATCTTCATTGTTGCGTGCAATGTCTTCAAATTTTTTCGGTAAAAAGTCTAACGCCCCAGCATCCAGTGCATCTAGGGTTGCGGTTGCACCATCACGAGTGAGTGATGAGAACATTAAAATAGGAGTTGGTGTTGCTGCCATTATTTCTTTTACGGCACTAATGCCATCAAGAACCGGCATTTCAACATCCATAGTAATTACATCAGGTTTTAGTTCACGGGCTTTATCTACCGCTTCACGACCGTTTACGGCAAAACCAATCACTTGAATATTGCTGTCTTGCTCTAAAATTTCGCTGACACGGCGGCGAAAAAAGCTTGAATCATCAACAACTAATACTTTGACTGCCATTGGCACTCTCTTGTTTTATATCATTCAAAATGCAGCTAAATGCTGCACTTTATTATTTATTATTAGCCAACGTAGTGTTTAAGCATGCTAGGTACATCGAGGATCAGTGCAATACCACCATCAGAAGTAATTGTCGCACCTGCCATACCTGGTGTACCTTGTAATAAGGCATCTAAAGGTTTAATAACAACTTCCTCTTGACCTATTAACGAGTCAACTACAAAGCCCACTTGCTTAGTACCTATTTGTACAATAACCACGTGACCTTCTGCTTTACGCTCTTGGCGGTTGGCACCTTTTACTAACCAATGTTGTAAATAGAAAAGCGGGATCGCTTTTTCACGTACAATAATTGTCAGTTGGCCATCAACTACGTTAGTTTTAGTTAAATCAAGGTGGAAAATTTCGCTAACACCAGCAAGTGGTAATGCGAAGGTTTGCTCACCCACAACAACCATTAAGGTCGGTAAGATAGCAAGTGTTAATGGCACCTTGATTTCAAGTGCAGTACCTACACCCAGCTCAGACTGTATATTAACCGAGCCATTTAACTGAGTGATTTTAGTTTTAACAACATCCATGCCGACACCACGGCCTGAGATGTCAGAGATCTCTTCTTTGGTTGAGAAACCTGGTGCAAAGATAAGATTGTATGCTTCGGTATCCGACAAGCGACTTGCTTGGTCGTGATCGATCACACCTTTGCTAATTGCGATTTTTTTCAGTTTCTCAGCATCCATACCTGCACCATCATCACGAATGGTTAGTAGGATGTGATCACCTTCTTGTGATGCCGAAAGCGTTACGGTACCTGTACGTGGTTTACCTGCGGCTTCACGCACGTCTGGCATTTCAATACCATGGTCAACAGAGTTACGCACTAAGTGCACCAATGGATCAGCAAGTGCTTCAACAAGGTTTTTATCTAAATCGGTTTCTTCACCAACTAGCTGCAGGTTAATATCTTTTTTCAAGCTACGGGCTAAGTCACGAACAACCCGTGGGAAACGGCCAAATACTTTCTTAATTGGCTGCATACGGGTTTTCATTACCGCGCCTTGCAAGTCTGCGGTTACCACATCTAGGTTAGAGATGGCTTTACCCATTGACTCGCTATTGCTGTTATTAGCAAGGCTCACTAAGCGGTTTCGGACCAATACCAGCTCACCCACCATGTTCATGATTTCATCGAGACGTTTAGTATCAACACGTACCGTTGTTTCTGCCTGTGGTGGTGGCGCTTTTTTCGGTGCAGCAGAAGCTGCAGGCGATTTTTCTGGTGCTTTTGCAGGAGCTGGAGCTGGTTTAGGCGCTGCGGCAGCAGATTTAGGCGCAGGTGCCGGTTTTGGTGCTGCAGGCTGTGCTGGTTTTGCAGGTTCTGCTTTTGGTGGTTCAGGCGCTTTTTCTGGCGCAGCCGTTTCTAAAGACTGAGGAGCAGTACCTTTACCGTGTAATTCATCAAGCAGCGCTTCAAACTCGTCATCGCTAATTTCATCGTCTGAGTCATTGCTTGAAGGTTCTGCTGCAGACGCCTGAGGAGCAGCCTGTGCAGGCTTTGTAGCTTCAGGCTGAGCAGGAGTATCTTGTTTTACTTCACCAAAGTTACCAACGCCATGCAGTTCGTCTAATAAGCTGTCAAATTCATCATCGGTAATATCGTCACTATCACTGCTAATTGCTTCAGGAGCAGTCGCTGCTGGACCTTGGCCTTTGCCATGCAGTTCATCTAGTAGACTTTCAAATTCGTCTTCGGTGATTTCGTCAATATTTTGTGACTCAGCGCTGCTATCTGCAAGACCGCCGCCATCAAATAACATATCGAATGCAAATGGGTCATCTTCATCGATATTGTCTGTTGTTGTTTCTGCTGTGACTTCAGGCGTATCAACAGCGGGCTCTTCAACTGCGGGTTCTTCAGGTGCAACTGCAACATCCTCTGCTACAGATAAATCTTCACCTGCAAGCTCTTCTGCAGTCGGTGGCTGACTTAATTTATGAAGGACTTCTAATAGGGCTGGGTCTGCAGGCTCTGGCTGTTCGCGATTTTGAATCGTAGCGAACATTTCGTTGATAGTGTCGAGAGCCTGTAAAATTACGTCCATTAGTTCTGGTGTTACACTGCGTACACCTTGGCGTAATAAATCGAAAACATTCTCTGCACCATGACACGCATCTACAAGTTCAGTCATACTTAAGAAGCCTGCACCACCTTTAACAGTATGGAAGCCTCTAAAAATGGCGTTTAATAGATCTTTGTCTTCTGGGTTGTTTTCAAGCTCGACTAATTGCTCTGACAAAAGCTCTAAGATTTCTCCTGCTTCAACAAGGAAATCCTGTAATATATCTTCATCGACTTCAAAGCTCATGCAGCTACTCTCCTCTTAGAAGCCCAGACTTGATAATAGATCATCGACTTCATCTTGTCCTGAGACAACATCATCGCGAGACTCTTTATCAATAATTGGCCCTTCAGGACCTGCTAGTGTGTCACTTGTTGCAGGTGCTTTTTCTATGGCCTGTTTTTCTTGTTGTTGATGACCATCTTCTTGACTGCCAAACACAGTTAAGAGATTAATTAAACTGTCTTCTACCTCTCGCACCAACTCAATAACACGGCGAATAACTTGTCCGGTTAAATCCTGATAATCCTGCGCCATCAGCACATTAGTCATCAAACCTTGGAGCTCATCGGTTTTGGTATGCGAGTTATTCATGAACTTATCTAAGCTATGACATAACGATTTAAATTCACCGAGTTCAATTTCTCGGTTCATTAAACGATCCCACGTAGGTTTGATTGCGGCAATTTCATCAGCAAGTTGTTGAGCTATTGGTAAACTTGCTTCAACCGCATCCATAGTTTTATTGGCGGCGCTTTCTGTCATTTCCATAACATAATTTAAGCGCTGCTTAGCGTCTGGGATCGCGTCGGTAGTTAAATCAGTGAGACGAGTATCTAGGTCAAAGTTTTTTAACGCTTCATGAAGCTGACGCGTCAATTTGCCGACTTCAGCAAACAACTCTGATTGTTCTTTTGATGCAGCGTCAAGAATGAGCTTATCTGCTTTTTCTTGTTCACCATTTTCAAGATACTCAACAAGTTGACGAGCTTGCTCTAAACTTATTTGAGGCGCAGCAAGTGCTGACATAAGCCTCTCCCCTTAGATTAACCTAAACGTTCAAACACTTTTTCCAATTTGGTTTTAAGTGTCGCAGCAGTGAATGGTTTAACGATATAGCCATTAACACCTGCTTGAGCAGCAGCAACAATTTGTTCTTTTTTCGCTTCAGCTGTCACCATTAATACAGGAATATGCTTAAGGCTATCATCAGCACGAATTGCACGTAACAAATCAATACCTTGCATACCAGGCATGTTCCAATCCGTTACAACAAAATCAAACTCTTGATTTTGTAGCATTGGCAATGCTGTTGAACCGTCGTCAGCTTCCTGCACATTGGTAAAACCTAAATCCCTTAATAGATTTTTAATGATACGTCTCATTGTAGAAAAATCATCAACAACAAGAATTTTCATGTTTTTATCCAAAACATCCTCCGGTGAGGTTTGAACCTTTATTTACTTACTACTAATTAATCCAGTCATTGATTTTTGCTTTGAGCTTAATCATCGCCTGACCATGTATTTGACTCACACGCGACTCGCTAACATCGAGTATGTGTCCTATTTCTTTTAAGTTCATTTCGTCGTTGTAGTACAAAGACAAAACGAGAGCATCTCTTTCTGGTAACGATTGGATAGCCGTTAATAGAGACTGGTTAAACCGCTCATTTTTAACGTTATTAAACGGTTTGTCTAGTCCTAAATCCTGACCTACTGGTGTGATGACGTCTTCATCTACACCTAAATCTTCAATACCTAATACTTTACTCGAATTTACATCATGTAGAATATGATGGTACTCATCTAGCGTAATATCAAGTTTTTCAGCGACTTCAGTATCTTTGGGCTCACGATTTAAAGTGCTTTCTAATTCGGAAATGGTTTCAGCCACAAGGCGGGCATTTCGGTGAACTGAGCGTGGCGCCCAGTCACCTCTACGAATTTCGTCTAACATCGCACCACGAATACGAATTCCAGCGAAGGTTTCGAAACTAGCACCTTTGCTAGCATCAAAGTTTTTTGACGCTTCAATTAGGCCTATCATGCCTGATTGAATTAAATCATCGAGTTGTACACTGGCAGGTAAACGAGCAATTAGATGGCACGCCACTTTTTTGACTAAAGAGGCATGTTTTTCAACAATCGCATTTAAGTTCTGTGCTGATTGATATCCCATCGCTTTATTCACCGATGTTGTCATAGTTAGCCGTTTACTAGTTTTTCAATAAAAAATTCTAAATGGCCAGACGGTTGATTAGGGATCGGCCACTTAACTGCTTTTGTTGCTAATGTTTTAAACGCCACCGCTGCTGGTGAGTTCGGGAATAATTCAACAATCACCTTTTGACGTCGCGTAGATTTACGCATGTTCTCGTCATAAGGAATGGTTGCTACCAACTCCATTGAAACATCTAAAAAACGATCCGTTACTTTTGAAAGTTTAGCAAATAATTCTTGCCCTTCACGCAAACTGCGCACCATATTGGCAACAATTTTAAATTTATATACGCCATGCTCACGGCTAAGCACTTTAATAAGTGCGTAAGCATCAGTAATTGAGGTAGGTTCATCACACACAACCACAACAACGTCTTGGGCTGCACGAGAAAAGCTTAATACCATGTCAGAAATACCTGCGGCGGTATCGACAATTAAAATATCAAACTCGGTATTTAACTCGCTAAAAGCGCGAATAAGGCCTGCATGCTCAGATGGCGTTAATTCAACCATGCTTTGTGAACCAGACGTTGCTGGTACAATTTTGATGCCCGCAGGGCCTTCAACAAGAATTTCGTCAAGCTCACACTCGCCTGACAAAACATGAGATAAATTACGTTCAACACGAAGGCCAAGCATTACGTCACAGTTTGCCAAACCTAAATCGGCATCTAATACTAATACACGATTTCCTTGCTGACCTAATGCGATTGCGGTATTGAGTGAAACGTTGGTTTTACCCACTCCACCTTTACCGCCAGTAACAGCGATAACTTTAACGCCACTATTATTATTTTGATTCATTTTGCGCAGGCCGCTTGCTTGATCTAATACTGTGTTAATCATACATCCCTACTGTGTTCGACGCTACTGCTTGACGTCTTGAATGTTGTGCTTTTGCTCGTTTTAAATACAATTGTTCAGCTTTTTTCACTAGTTTTTCAGCATTCGCTACGCGAATATCCTCAGGAACGCGCTGACCGTTAGTAAGATACCCTATTGGCAGGCGATTTTGAATCGCTATGCTAATAATCTCACCTAAACTTAAAGATTCATCCAATTTAGTGAAGATACAGCCACTTAGGTGAACCTTTTTAAAGTGTCTTACGGTTTCTTGCAACACATTTATCTGTGCTGTAGCACTTAATACTAAATAACTACGAATATCAACACGCTGATTACGCATTAGGGTATTTAACTGCTCAGTTAAACGTAAATCACGTTGGCTCATACCCGCTGTGTCTATTAATACTAGACGCTTATTACGTAAATGGTATAACACTTCAGCTAATTCATTCGCATCTTTTACCTGCTTAACACCACAGCCAATAATACGACCATAAGTAGCCAATTGTTCGTAGGCACCAATTCTGTAGGTATCAGTGGTGATCAACGCCACTTTATCAGCACCATATTTTTGTGCACCCAGTGCAGCTAATTTTGCAACTGTGGTTGTTTTACCAACGCCTGTTGGACCCACTAATGCGAATACACCGCCTTGACGCAGGATTTCGTTATTCGTTGTATGCATTTGGTTTTCAACCATTTGCAGAAGTGCTTGCCACGCTTGTTGACGTGATACGTCGTCAGGAATGAAACACGCCATTTGCTCAGCAACATCACGTTCAATGCCCATACCTGCTAAGCGGTCAATCATACATGCACGAGTCGGATCGCGGCGCGCCATATCTTGTTGCATTAGGCCTGATACTTGGTGTTCAAGTAATTGACGAATCGCATTCATTTCTTCGCGCATGGTCGTCATTTCTGATTGATTCGCAGGTGCTGAGTTTTTGTGCTCGGCTGGTGAATCTAAATCATCAAAACCAGAATCTAAGTCGTCATCAAAACCTAAGCTATGTGCTTGAGTTTGTACACGAGGTGCTGCTTGCTGTTGATAACGAGGAGCTTGCTTATATTCAGGCTGTTGCTGCTCAAAGCTTGGCTCTTTTGGTTGATAGTGTTCACTCGTATCAATACCAGATTGACTAAACATTGACGCAAGCTCTGGCGAACGAGGGCGTGGGGCTTGACGCTCAAGTAACGCTTGTAGGCTATCAGCAACTTTCGCTTGCGGCTCAGGTTTAGCACGCATTGGCTCAGGTTTAACAAAGTTATGCTGTGGAGCAGGTGCTGATTGTGCCACGGCTGGTTTAGCTTCGGCTTTCGGGGCTGCTTTGTCGTAATCAACAGCTGCAACGATTTCAACGCCGTTAGCAAGCTTTTTGTTCGACATAATAACCGCATCAACACCTAGTTCATCTTTCACTTCTTTCAGTGCTGTGCGCATATCTTTAGCAAAAAAACGTTTAATTTTCATGGTTCAACCCCTTTACTATCCTATTGTTGGCCTACTGAGCTGACAATCTTAATCTGTCTTTCGTCTGGTACCTCTTGGTAAGACATCACCCTTAAACCTGGGATGGTGTACTTAACGAAGCGAGATAACACAGTTCTTAACATTCCTGACGTTAACAGTATCGAAGGTTCACCGGCCATTTCTTGGTTTTGATGCGCTTCATTCAATGATTGTTGAAGTCGCTCTGCAAGGCTTGGCTCTATTCCGGCACCTTCGTCACCTGCATTCTGAAGTGACTGATGCAACATCTGTTCCAACTCAGGCGCCAAGGTTATGACAGGGATCTCAGAAGACATACCAACAGCGTCTTGAACGATTAGTCTGCGAAGTGAAATTCGCACTGCAGCCGTTAGTACATCTGGGTCTTGGCTACGTGGGCCATACTCAACAAGGGTTTGAACAATCGAGCGCATATCGCGAATTGCCACCCCTTCATTGAGTAAGTTTTGTAGCACTTTTACGATAGTAGTGAGTGGTAATACGTCAGGAACCAGTCCCTCAACAAGACGTGGATGACTCTTCGCTAACATATCTAGTAAGTTTTGTACTTCTTCATGACCAAGTAGTAAAGCAGCACTGTTAGTAAGTAACTGGCTGATATGAGTTGCAACCACAGTTGCTGAATCAACGACGGTATAGCCAAGTGATTGTGCTTCATCTTTTTGATCAGGTTTGATCCAAACCGCATCTAATCCAAATGCAGGGTCTTTTGTGGCAACCCCTTTGATTGGACCAAATACTTGGCCTGGATTAATCGCTAACTCATCACCATGCTTAAGCTCACCCTCACCGCTTGAAACACCCATCATAGTAATTCTGTAAGCGTTAGGGTCGAGCTCTAAGTTATCGCGAATATGCACAGGAGGTACCAAGAAACCAAGCTCCTGAGACAATTTCTTACGCACACCTTTGATACGATTTAACAGTTCACCACCTTGAGATTGGTCAACAAGTGGAATCAATCGATACCCCACTTCTAAGCCAATAACATCAACTTGCTGAACGTCATCCCAACCCAGTTCTTTTTGTTCTTGTTTATTGGCAACGCCTGTACCTGGTGCACCACCATTTGCCTCTTGCTCTGCTTTTTCGGCTTCTGCTTTGGCTTTTTGTTGCTGTGTGAAATAAGCAAGGTAACCGAGTAATGCACCTAAGCTTAAAAATGCGATGTGCGGCATACCCGGCACAATACCCATGATAATCAAGATACCTGATGCGATATAAAGTGATTTTTCGTTACCTAGCTGTGTCTTAACTTGATCGCCCATATTGTGCGATTCATTTTGACGGGTAACAACGATTGCGGTACCGATAGACAGTAATAGTGAAGGTAGCTGTGCAACTAGACCATCACCAATGGTTAGCAAGGTGTACACTTCCATCGCACGGCTGAACGATAAATCATGTTGGATCATACCAACAAATAAACCACCAACGATATTAATCACGAGAATAACGATACCCGCTATCGCATCGCCTTTTACGAACTTACTTGCACCATCCATTGAACCATAGAAATCAGCTTCGCGGGTGACTTCTTCACGACGTTCACGAGCTTGCTCTGCACTGATGAAACCGGCGTTTAAGTCAGCATCAATCGCCATTTGTTTACCTGGCATTGCGTCAAGAGTAAAGCGAGCTGATACTTCAGAAATACGGCCAGCACCTTTGGTGATAACCACAAAGTTAATAATGATTAAAATCAGGAAGACCACTAAACCAACTGCATAGTTACCGCCGATAACCACCGAGCCAAAGGCCTCGATAACTTTACCGGCTGCATCTCCACCATTATGACCTTCTAGCAATACCACACGGGTACTGGCGACATTCAGTGCTAAGCGCATGATGGTTGCAATTAGTAGAACCGCAGGGAACATACCAAATTCAAGTGGTTTCATGGTGTAAACAGTAACTAGTAACACCACCAGTGCTAACGCGATATTAAACGAAAATAGAATATCTAAAAGAAATGGCGGCAGGGGTAAAATCACCATGCCCAGCGCAGCAAGTACCATTAACGGCGTGCCGATACCCTTCGCATATTCTTTTTTATCTCTGTTAAGTTGTTGTAATACCGCTTTAAATTCCATAATTCAACAATTTCAAAAAATTGACACTACATGGAATTTGCAATAACTATTCCAAGTTATAAATTTATACCAATTCGCTTAATAAAGTGAGCAATTTTGAGGCAATAAAACCTCGTTGATAGCAAGGCAAAAATTTCGTTATTTAGTTGTTCTAAATCAGAAATTTTTAACGCAGATAGCGACAGGTTTAATCCCTCAAAATGATTATAGTATTATTGCGGATTGGTATTACTAATATTTGTAAGCATCGGGTATTGGGAGCTTTTTATTGAGTGGTACAGGACGTTTACCGCGCCCTTTTTGGAAGCGTTTTAACTGGAAAACATAAGCTAGAACTTGCGCAACGGCAGTGAATAGCTGATCGGGTATTTGATGGCCAACATCGGTGGTGTGATACAGCGCACGTGTAAGCATTGGTGATTCAACAATTGGCACGTCATTACCCTTGCCTACTTTACGAATTTGCATAGCAAGCTCGTCCACGCCTTTGGCAAGAACAATAGGCGCACCCGCTTTAGCTGTATCGTATTTTAGTGCTACAGCATAATGGGTCGGATTGGTTACGATCACATCGGCATCAGGCACGTCTTGCATCATACGCCTTTGCGACATTTCACGCTGAGTACGGCGAATACGCGCTTTTATTTGCGGATCACCCTCAGAGTTTTTGTATTCGTCTTTCACCTCTTGTAGGGTCATTTTTAACTGTTTATGGTGCTTATGACTCTGATAAGGGGCATCAATTGCAGCAATGAGTATTAAAGTACAGGTTAAGCCTAAGAACATCCAAGAGAGGATTTCGAGTGCATGGATAAAATTTCCGGGCGCGCTTTCAATGCTTAGATGCAGTATTTCATCAAAGAAAGTATTAATTAAGAACACCGCAAAACCTGCAACCACTACAAATTTTAAAATAGACTTAACTAACTCTACTCCTGCTTGAGGGCCAAGCATACGCTTAATACCTTTAGCCGGCGACATCTTACTAGCCTTTGGTGCTGCCGCTTGCCAACTAAAGTTATAGCCCCCCAGTAAAGTGTTTCCAACAAAAGCGGCTATCACGATGATCAACACAAACATAGCCATAGGGAATAACAACGCATCCGCAACAATTCCCCACACTGAAAACATTTTAGTGGTGTCGTAGGTTTCATTACGATTAAGGCTTAATAAGCGCCCCATCACATTATAAAGACCTTTGCCAATTTCAGGCCCATAAAGTAATAGTGACACTGCCGAGAAGATAAGCACAAACATGGTGCCTAGCTCTTTAGAACGGGCAACCTGGCCTTTTTTCTTGGCGTCGTCTATTTTCTTCCCGGTGGGTTCTTCGGTTTTTTCTTGACCAGAATCTTCAGCCATGGCGTGCTCCTAAGGTGTACAACCAACAAGGCTGCACATTAACTCAACCATTTTTAACCACTGAAACTCAAATTGAGTCATGAAGTTACCTAGCGTTGCCCAAATAATCACGAGCCCAGCTACTAAGGTAAACGGAAAACCAATCGAAAAAATATTTAACTGTGGTGCCGCACGAGTCATTACACCAAACGACATGTTAATAACCAGCATAGCTGTCAGTGGTGCTAAAGCAAGCACCAAGGCTGTAGTAAACATCCAGCCGCCCCAAGTAACGATATCCCAGTAATGATCAACCGCCCACCAATTGCCATCAATTGGTAGCACTTCAAAGCTATGAATGACCATTTGAATCATCATTAAATGACCATTGAAAACAAAAAATAGTAAGGTAGCCAGAATCAAATAAAACTGACCAACTGCAGGAACGTTTAAGCCATTTGACGGGTCAACAACGGATGCAAAACCAAGACCTGTTTGCATCGCGAGTATTTGCCCTGCAAGGACAAATGTATTGAGTAGTAAGGTTGATGCAAAGCCTATGGCCACACCAATAAGCATTTGTTGAATGACCACGAGAATCATTTCAAGGGAGAATAGGTTATTAAAAGTCGCAGGGGGCAGCATAGGCACAGCAACAAAGGTTACCACAATCGCTAAACCTAGCTTGATTCGGGTTGGTACGTTTCTCGCGCCAAGGCCTGCCATGATCATAATCATTGAGCTAATACGCACTAATGGCAGCAAAAAGTCGCTGAGCCATTGAATAATGACCGCAAATGGAAATTCCATTTAGCCTGCTATCTCCGGTATAGACATCACTAAACGGGTAAAATAGTCCATAAGCTCTTGCGTGAACCAATGGCCACCGACAATAAGAGCGCTTATGGTAATTAGCAAACGAGGTAAAAAGCTTAAGGTTTGCTCATTGATTGATGTTGCCGCTTGGAAAACAGCCACTACAAGACCAACTAATAAGCCAGGTACTACGATTGCAGACACTAACTTTATAACTAAAAATAGCGCGTCACTGAGTATATCGACAAAAATTTCTGGTTCCATTTTGTCTCTCCTACCTAATTATGTGTCTTGAATTGCATTGTTACACCCCGAGCCCAAAGCTCTTCGCCAGCGTGCCCATCACAAGGCTCCAACCATCTACTAATACAAACAGCATAATCTTAAACGGCAAAGATACAATCATCGGCGAAAGCATCATCATACCCATGGCCATTAATACGGAGGCCACTACTAAATCAACTATCAAAAAGGGAATGAAAAACATAAAACCAATAATAAAGGCCGTTTGCAATTCGCTGGTAACAAATGCGGGGATCAATACAATCAATGGCGTGTCTTCTGGCGAGTCTAATTGCTCATAACCCGCTATTTTCGCAAAGGTCTCTAAATCTTTTATACGAACTTGCGAGAGCATAAACGCTTTCATTGGCTCTTTGGCAAGTTCTAATGCTTGCACTGAGGTAACTTGTTCATTCAAGTATGGCTCAATAGCGCGCTCATTCACTTGCTGATAAATTGGCGCCATAATAAAAATACTTAAAAACAGCGACATACCTAACAAAATTTGATTCGATGGCGTTTGTTGTAAGCCTATTGCTTGGCGTAATATCGCCAGAACCACAATAATCCGTGTAAATGAAGTCATCATAATGACCGCTGCTGGAATAAAACTCAGCGCCGTCATAATCGCTAACACTTGTAGCGTCACGGAGTAATCTTGAGAGCCATCAGGGTTGGTGGTAATGGTCAGTGCTTCTATGCCTTCAGCGTTAACCGACGGCAAAAACAACACACTTGCTAAAATAAGTATCCACTTGATCATAGCGTTAATTCTTTTTATTTGAAGGTGATTGTGGGTTCAGCAACTTACCAAATTTTTTGGCAAGTTCTGGCAGTTCTTTTTCTTGTAATGGTGTTTCTAGTTTATGCAGGTAGTTAATACTATGCGGGGTCACACCAATTAAGTGCTGAGCGTTATCGATTTCAATGACCATCAAGCGCTCACGAGAGCCCAAAGGCAAACTGCGCACTACTTTAAATTCATCACTATTAGCAAGATTTGGATTTAGTTTTTTAACCAAAAAAGCCAAAGCAATAATAACCACCAGCACTAAAAGCAAAGACATCACCATAGACAGTAAATCTGCCGTCGGTGATGCCGAAGGAAATGCAGTGCTCGACGCACTTGTTAAAGCAACTAAAGCATTCATCGTAACTTTTTAATACGCTCAACTTGGCTGATAACGTCAGTTAAACGAATACCGAACTTATCGTTTACGACAACCACCTCACCATGCGCAATCAGGGTGCCATTAACCAATACATCAAGTGGCTCACCAGCGACTCGGTCTAGTTCTACCACTGAACCTTGGTTAAGCTGTAATAAGTTACGAATGTTGATTTTTGAACGACCCACTTCCATCGAAATAGTAACTGGAATGTCCAAGATGGTATCAAGTTTACGTTTTTCGTCGCCAGACAGCTCATGTCTTTCATCTTTTAACTCATCAAGCTCCGCTACAGCAGCATCGCCTGAGCCACCCTCAGCTTCTTCAGCTTCGGCTAGTGCCGCAGCCCATTCGTCCATTGTATCTTGATCATCACTCATTATGTTTAACCTTATAAATCGACTACCAGTCTAAATCTACACCTTCAGATAGATGTAGATCTTCTTCTAGTTCTGCTAATTCTGCATCTGAATCCAGTTTTTTGCCACCTTTTGTGAACACATGTAGTTCTGACTTAACTGATTCAGGGCGTTTAATTTTTTCGCTAATTTGTAGTGCCACATTGTCACGAGAGCGGCCCATTTTCGCTCTGAAGGTCGGCAATTCTTCTACAAATACGGTGATATGTTCTGGCATTTCAACAGGGATAATATCGCCAGCTTTAAGCTCCATAATCTGTTGTAGCGTTAGATCAACCTCAAGCAATTGAGTCGATAAATCGACCTCAACATCCATGATCTCATCACGTAATGCTTTACTCCAACGTAAGTCAGTGTCTTCGGTGTCTGATTGCACACCGGCATCGAGTAATTCACGGATTGGCTCAAGCATCGAATAAGGTAATGCAATATGGAAATCACCGCCACCACCATCTAGCTCAATATGGAAAGAGCTAATAACAACCACTTCAGTTGGACTTACGATGTTAGCCATCGCTGGGTTAACTTCTGAGTCAAGGTACTCAAAAGACACATCCATTACCGGCGCCCATGCTTCTTTATAATCTTCGAAGATGATTTTAAGCAGCATTTGAACAATACGGCGTTCTGTTGGGGTAAATTCACGGCCTTCTATTTTTGCATGATAGCGGCCATCACCACCAAAAAAGTTATCCACTAAAATGAATACTAATCGGGCTTCCATGGTAATTAGGCCGGTGCCCTTCAACGGACGAAAACGTACCATGTTCAAACTAGTTGGCACGAATAAGGTATGAATATATTCGCCAAATTTAATCATTTGTACGCCGTTAATCGACACCTCAGCGGTGCGGCGCATCATGTTAAATAGGCTAATTCGCATATGACGGGCAAAACGTTCATTCACGATCTCCAAGGTCGGCATACGACCCCGAACAATACGATCTTGTGATGAAAAGTCATACTGTAAGGTATTACTGTCTAAGTCATCACCTTCGTGAATATCTTCCTCTTCGACTTCATCAACGCCATGTAAGAGCGCATCAATTTCGTCTTGAGATAATAAATCGCTCACGCTGACCCCTTATTGCATCACAAAGCCGGTAAATAATACCCGCTCTATCACTTTGCTACCTTCAACATCACTTAATGCTGATTGTACTTTTTCAAGTGCAGCAACACGTACTGACTCTTTACCTTCACTGGTACCTAATTCATCTGCGGTCGTTGTTGAAAGAACGCCAAGTAAGGTACTTTCGATAAGTGGAATATGCTTTTTGGCAGTTTCTTCGTTCACTTCACCGCGAACAAGTAGCTGAACTTTTATTTGTACAATACGGTCGCGACTAGCACCGGGTACATTAAATACAAATGGGCGTGGCATTGCGACATACAGTGCCGAACCAATCTGTGCAGAGCTAGATGGTGCAGCCGCCTCTGTCACTGTGGTTTCATCTGCTAGGCTTTCTTCAGGGGCATCATCGCCCATAAATAAAAAGTAACCCGCAGCAGCACCAGCAATCAACACTACAGCAGCAATGATGATAATCAGCTTCTTTTTGCCTTTACCCGTATCTTCTATTTCTAAATTTGCTTCTTCGGCCATTGTCACTTCCCTCAAAGTTACAGCAAGCTGTTTATCGCGCTGTAACTATTTTATTTCTTATAATAGCAGGACTTATGCATAGTAATCTATTGATGATGAAGATTGTTGTCGAGAAGTTTCTGTGCTTTGTGCTGTTACTTCTTGCTGCTGCTCCTCAGCTTGTTGATTTCCAGCAAGCTGCCCTTGCCCAGACTGCTCTTGTTGTTGCTCAGGGTTACCCTGCTGAATACTACTTTCACCAAGCTCAATACCCTGCTGTGCAAGCATTTCTCGTAAGCGTGGCATTGATTGCTCTAAAGCTTCTTTAGCCTGCTGATTTTGAACAACAAAATTAATTTGAGCTTGCTCCGCATCGCTACGTATACGAATTTGCATACTGCCCATTTCTGGCGGATCTAAGCGAATTTCAGCTTCTTTATTATTAATATTTAGTAACGCGCTAACTCGCTCTTGAAGCATCTTTGCAGCATCACTTTTTATGATATTAATCGCTTGCATTACACCAGGGTCAACATTCACCGATTTAGATTGAGTCTGAGTTTGAGCAGTTGTTTGTGTATGCATTGTTTGTACTTCTAGTGCTTGCTCATATTGCTGATGAGCCATCTCATAGGCACCTGGTTGTGTTGTTGCATTTGCTTGAGTCGTTAGCTGGGTAAATAATTGAGCTACACGCACAGTAACAGTTTCCTGTGTACGTTCTGTATTAATTTTTGTATCAAGCTCTGTGGTTACTTCTTCACTAGCAACTACTTTTGTCACATCGGCTGTAATTTGCGCGGTATTATTTTGTTTCGCTTTATTATTTTCAACATTAACTGTTGCTGCGGTTACTGGCATCGCAGTACTGGCTGTTGCAGGGGCATTTATAGCCTCTGTCAGCACAGTTTGAGCTGCAGCTAATTTTTCGTACTGAGCAGTGCCCGGCGTTAACGTTTGCAGCTGAGTGTTCACTTTGTTTAACAATGCTTGCTGCTCATCCTTAGTCAGCGCCGTGATTTGCTTTTCTACACCTGTAGGTAATTTGTTATCGAGAGCCTTATTGTCAGCTAATTTAGCATCTTGTTTTGCCTGGCTTTCTTCAGCAATGTCTTGCTCTACAGCAAGTTGTGATACAGGACTCTGTGCAGTTTGCGTTGTAGGCTTACTACTGTTCACATCAGTCAATAGCGACTTGATTGTTGCCACCTCATCAGCACCGAGCTTATTATCAGCTTTAAGTTGATTTATTTGTTGCTCAAGTTGCTTTTGTTGATCAGAGGTTAGCGATACACCTTTAGCGAACTCACTTACAGCCTGTCCATCGCCACTTTGTACTTTGGCCAGCAAGCTAACGATTGACTTATCTGTTACTGGTTTATCTAAAACTGGTTTTTCTGTTACGGCTTGATCAATTTTGGCAGCTGCGTCAGCTGGTTTATCTGCCACTTTTGCCGTGCCAGCTTCAATGTTTTTAGCAATGCTTTGCTCAGCACTGAAATTTGCTGCTGTTTTGTCAGTGTAGCTTTGTGTTTGTTTTGAATTAACTTCAGCTGTTTTTGTATCTACTTGAGCATCGCTATTTAAATCTGCAACCACCTTATTTAAAACAGTTTTACTTGCCTCATTTACGCCAAGTTCTTTGCCATCAGATGTTTTTGTAGCGCCTGAATTCACAGCCTGTTTCTGAGCGCTATTTAACAGAGCGTCTACATCAACGGTGGTCTCTTTACTGTCAGTTGTTTGTGTTGCACTGGCAAAGTTAGCTACCTGAGGTTTTGTATCCGGCGTATTAACAGCTGAAACACCCTGCTTTTCTTTGTCTGTTAATGGACCATCAACAATCGGAGTCACGCTATCTTTTGGTGGTAAATCGCCAATCGCTTTTAGCTGGCTATCTACCGCTGTCGCAACTTTAGACTTATGTAATAAGCTTGCTATTGAATTGTCGCCTTCAGCGTCGGCTTTTGAATCATCGGTTTGTGCAACGTCTGTCATCGGTGAAGGTATAACAGGTGTAATGGTATCGATTGGGGTTGGTTTTTTATCAACAACTACAGGACTAAAATCATTATTTTCAATCAATTTATTAACACGCGTACTCATAGCTTGAGCCGCATTAATTTGCGAAAGCAGTGAGTTTTCTTCATCTTCTACAAGAGCAAGTTCATCGCTTTGCTCTTTAGTTACAGCTTCATTACGAATATCTGGACTTGTTTTAGATTGCTGCTGTGTAGACGTGGTAGCAGTTGCAACTTTAGCATCAGCAGTTGTGTTTTCGTCGCCTAATTTGGCATCTGATTTAGACTCTTCAGAAATACTGACAGCTTTAGTTTCATCAACAGAATGAGTATCTGCATCACTTTTTGTTTGAGGGGTGGTATTTGCTTGCGCGTTTGCCGCTTCACTTGCTTCTGTAAGTGAAGTTAAAAAACTTAAGCCCGATGCTTTGTCGCTAGACTCTGAGTCTTTGCCTGAAAAACCAGTACCTTGCTCAGTTTTAACCTGCAAATTGATATCACTGATCGCCATAATTCACCTAAAACTAAAGAGGCAATTTGCCGCCGCAAGTGCCAAAATTAATGCTACTGGTTAGGTAAATGCAATTAACATGCCTAAAAAAGATAGTATTTTAGAGAAGTGCGTTTTTAAGTTGACGTTGATAAAACTGATTTGAAGCGAATTCATCCAGCATTTTTTGCTCCGCTTTAGCCACTTGCATTGCTTGTTTTTCAGCTTGCTTTTCGATTAATTTCGCTACTGCTTTTGCTTTCACTTGTTGTTTTAACCACAATGCTTTGCGCTGCGTAACAACTTGTTTTGCAGTATTTACTGTGCTGGCTTGCTGGCGTATTGCTTCTTCAATTTTTGCGATAAAGGCATGATATTGACTAAACCCAGCACTAGACAAACCAGAGCGACCTTTCAAATGCAGCTGCTGAGAATACTCCATGCGAAAGTTATTCAGCCCTTGCAGTTTTTGTTGATTGCTTTGTAAGTGCTGCTGGGCTTTTAAATAATCCATGCGTAAAGATTCTTCTTTATCACTCTCAAGCTTTAACAATAAATCAAGTTTACTTTGAGCCATTAACCTTGTCCTAATAACTGCGCAAGACCTTGCAGACCATCATCATAACTGATCACATCTTTCATGCCTTGCTGAAGGAATTGATTCACACGTGGCATCATATTAATTGCTTGGTCAAGCATAGGGTCGGTGCCTTTTTGGTACGCACCTAGTGTGATCATATCTTTGTTCTGTTGGTACATTGAATACACTTGTTTTAGCACTCGAGCTTGTTGCATATGCGCTTCAGATACAACTTGTGGCATAACACGAGAAATCGATTTTTCGATATCAATAGCCGGATAATGACCACTGTCAGCTAAATCTCGAGATAAAACAATGTGGCCATCTAATATAGCGCGAGCAGAGTCAGCAATTGGATCTTGCATATCATCCCCTTCACTAAGCACAGTGAAAAACGCGGTGATTGAACCTTGCCCTTCACCACCATTACCGGCACGTTCCACCAGCGCAGGCAGTTTAGCAAATACTGAAGGCGGATACCCCTTAGTCGCAGGAGGCTCGCCAACTGCTAGGGCAATTTCACGTTGCGCCATGGCATAACGGGTAACGGAGTCAAGTAATAACAATACGTTAAGACCTTGATCGCGAAAGTATTCCGCAATGGTCACTGCACTTTCACAGCCTTTTAAACGCATTAATGGTGAAGCATCCGCAGGAGCTGCAACCACCACTGAGCGCTTACGCCCTTCAACACCTAAAATTTCTTCAATGAACTCTTTTACCTCACGACCACGTTCACCCACAAGACCTACCACAATTACATCTGCTTCAGAGCCGCGAGTCATCATACCCAGTAACACTGATTTACCGACACCAGAGCCTGCAAACAGACCCATACGCTGGCCTTGACCTACGGTAATAACGGAGTTGATGGCTCGAACACCTACATCCATAGGCTGACTAATTGGTCGTCTTGCAAGAGGGTTAATTGAGTTTTGCGCAAACTTTAAGTGATGCTCAGCATTAATGGCACCTAAGCCATCAAGTGGCCGACCAAGGCCATCCACTACACGGCCAAGTAAACTCATGCCGACAGGCAACCCAGTTTCATTTAGCTTTGGGATAACTCGTGCACCAGGCAGTACGCCAGAGATGTGATCATTTGGCATCAAGTAAAGTGTTTGGTCATTAAAACCAACGACTTCAGCATCAACAAAGCCGTTAATGGTTTCAATTTTACATTGACTGCCAACAGGTGCTCTAAGCCCTTTTGCTTCTAGCGTTAAACCAACGACACGCGTCAGAATACCGGCAACAGCTGGTTTTGGGGCCTTGATATTTTTTTCATAGCGCTGTAAGCGTTCGCTTAGAGTCATTGATTGAACACTCATAATGAGCCTAAAAAGTATTAGATACCACTGCTATGCAAAAAGTTTTCCAACGTTTCTTTGACGCGGGTTTTTATTGTCATGTCGAGGGATGATTGCGGGGTTTTAATTTCGCAGCCACCACGTTCTAAAGTCGGCTCTGCAACTAACTGCCAGTGGTTATCTGCGATAGTTTGTTCGCCATAACTTTCGGTAATTAAAGCAATATCATCAGGATGTAAGTGAATACGTACTTTCGCTTGTTCTTCACCTAACGCATCAATAGCTTGCTTCAAAGCATGTAAAATGACTTCTGGTGAGGTTTTAATTTCTTGGTAAACTAAAACTTCAGTTAACATTACAGCTAACTGCACTAACTGCTTTTCGGCACTTTCATCGACTTTACATAATGGTTGAGAAAGGCTATCAAGTAAGCTTCTTAAGTTGGTCAGCTGCTCTTCTAAAATTGGCTTTATTTCTTCTTGGCCTTGCTCCTTACCAAGCTCAACACCTTCTTTAAAGCCAGCTTCTTTTCCCTCATGTGCGCCTTTTTCAAAACCATCTATATAGCCTTGCTCATGGCCTTGCTTTAATCCTTCTTCGTAGGCATCTTGACGGATTTTTTCAAGCTCAGCCATTGTTAGCGACGGAATTTCAGGCTCTTCTGGCTGCTCTTCGGCCTGCTGCTTTTGCTGCTCTTTACGATATAAGTCAGCTAAAGGCGTGCCATATGCCGTTGAACGTCCGGCGAGTTTTGTTGTATCTTGCGTCACTTCAGGAATTGGCCAGTTTTCCAATAATTCATCGGCAGCCTCACTGGCATGCACTGGGCGTCCTGTATGAAATGAAGACTTACTCATGGCTTACAGGAACTCCTCACCACCACCGCCACCAAGCATAATTTCGCCTGAGTCAGCTAAACGACGTGCCGTAGAAAGAATTTCTTTCTGTGCCGCTTCTACTTCACTAATACGAACAGGGCCCATTGCCTCAAGATCATCAGCGAGTAATTCAGCAGCACGTTTTGACATATTACCCAAAATCTTCTCTTTTAATGCTTCGTCAGTACCTTTAATTGCTTTCATTAATACATCTTGCTGTACTTCACGAAGGATCGCTTGAATACCACGGTCTTCAACATCCATTAAGTTCTCAAAGACAAACATAAGGTCTTGGATTTGCTGTGACATCTCTTCATCGTGTTCACGGATTGAATCCATTAACTGACCTTCAACATTGGTATCTAGGTAGTTCATGATATCAGCAGCCGCTTTCAAGCCACCCATTTTCGCAGCTTGCGCACCAGCTTGACCTGCGAACTGTTTCTCCATGATTTCATTCAACTCTTGCAATGCTGCTGGTTGAACTTCTTCAAGGTTTGCAATACGCATAGTTAAATCTAAGCGCACTTTTTCTGGGAATTGCGACAAGATTTCCGCTGATTGCTCTGGCTCTAAATACGATAAAACAATGGTTTGAATTTGCGGGTGCTCGTTGCGAATAATATTCGCCACTTGCTTTGAATCCATCCACTTCAATGAATCAAGACCTTTCGCCCCTGAGCCCATAACAATTTGGTCAATAAGGCTGGCTGCCTTGTCTTCACCAAGCGCTGCTGTAAGGGCTTTTTTGATAAAGTCTTCAGACTGGAAGCCAATGGTACTGAAGCTCTGAATTTGCTCAATAAACAAATTATGGACTGCGCTAATTTTCGCTTGCGATAAATCATCTAGCGCAGCCATTGCCATACCCACTTTTTGCACTTGCTTTGGCTCTAAGTGCTTAAGGATTTGCGCAGCATCTTCTTCTGATAAGCTCAGCAATAAAATTGCCGCCTTATCCACACCGTCTAATTTATCAACATCAAACGCCGGTGGTAGTTGTTTTTGTTCTTGATCAGTCATCTTCTGTTAACCACGCTTTCACTACTTGAGAAGACAGTTCTGGTTCATTTGCAACCAATGCACGAACTGCTTTGAGTAAATCTTCATCGCCATGTAAGTCTGGCAGCTGTAGTGTACCATCACTTGAGAATCCTACAGCAGCAGAGTCAAAGTCTTTATTTAGCATATCTAGCGTGCTATCACCAATATCTACACCTGCACTTAATGCATCTTCATCATATTCTTCTAGTGTATCGTCTGGGTAAATTAGACGTTTCAGCATAGGTCTTACTACAAAGACAATCAGTACGATGATAACCAGTGCACCTAATGCTAAGCGTAGCATCTTCATGAACCAATCTTGCTCCCAAAGTGGAACTTCAATCGCTTCACCAGCATCTTCACGAACAAATGGCACTGTGACAACCTCAAGTGCATCACCACGCTGCATATCAAAACCAACACCGCCTTGTAATAAACGACGAATATTTGACAATGCTTCTACAGAGCGAGGAACCATGGTTGTTTCACCATTTTCACCCACCTGCGGTACATAATCAACGGCAACTGAAACACTGATGCGACGGATAACACCGGTTTGCTGACGCTTATGCGAAATAGTTGTATCAAGCTCATAGTTACGTGTTGCTTCTTTATGCGAACGACTTGGGTTCGTTGCTGAGCCTGCTCCACCTTGGCCTGCAATTTCTGGAATATTAGAGTTAACTGGCGGCTGATTCGTTAGCGCACCAGGAATGCCCACTGCAAGACCACCGATGTTGTTTTCTTCGAACGTGGTTTCACTGCGCACTGCTGGTAAGTCTGGGTTATAACGTTTTTGTGTTTCTTCGACTGCACTAAAGTCCATATTTAAATCGACTTGCGCGGTATAGTTACCTAAGCCTACAACTGGAATAAGGATGCTATCGATTTTATTTAAGTACTCTTCTTCACGCTTACGTTCAATTTCATACTCTTTACGAGAGCGAGCAGCAAGTGAGTTTTGTGAACCTGAATTAAGTAAGCGACCATTTTGATCGGTAACAGTAACACGCTCTGGCGATAAACCTTGGACTGCTGAGGCAACAATATCAACTACTGAGTCAACTTCTTCACCGTCAAGTGTACGACCGCGTTTTAAAGTAAGCACTACCGTCGCTGAAGGTTGTTTTTCACGACGAGCAAATACGTTTTCTTTTGGAATAGCTAAAAGTACTTTGGCGCGAGTAACATTTTTTAGCTCTTCGATGGTACGTGCAAGCTGTTGCTCACGACCATGTTTTAAACGTTCACGTTCAAGGCGTTGGCTAACACCAAACCCCATGTCTTGCATGATGATGTCAGTACCTGAGCTTGGCGCTTGCTCTAGACCTTCACGAGCCATCAATAATTTAATGTTTTGGTATTCACCTTCTTCAACAGAGATGACGTTACCATCAAGTTCATAATCAATCTTTTGAGCGTCTAAAAAGTCCAGCGTTTGAATAAGCTCTTCCGTTGGCATTTTGCCAAGCGGACGCATATCTGGTTGACGAGCCCAAATAATAATAAAAATTGCGATAGCCAAACAGATTGCCAAAGCGATCACTAAAGTAACCTGGCGTAAAACATCTACACCGTTTAAGGCACTTAGGTAGCCTGACTTTTGCTCTTGTTGATCATCAGTATCGGTTGAGTCGATACCGCCGCCTGCTAAGGCTAGATCAGTTGATTGATTAGATTGCGCCACAATAATTCTCCACTACCTAGTTACACAGGCATGTTCATGATTTCTTTATAAGCTTCAACAAGTTTATTTCGAACTTGCACCGTAGCTTCAAACGCGACTGATGATTTTTGCGAAGCAATCATTACGTCAGCTAAAGAAACACTGCGATCGCCCATTTCCATTGCTGTTACTTTTTGCTTAGCATCTTGTTGTAAGCCATTCACTGTATCAAGTGCATTGGTAAGTAAATCACCAAACTGTGCCGACGATGTTGGCTGAGTTTGTGTTGGTAAATTATTAATTGAGTTACTACGGCCTACTTCTGAAGCCATAGCTTGCATTTCTTGAAATAATGCGCTGTTTTGAACTTTCATAATACTCTCTGACAATGCAGTTTACTTATACACTGATAAAGCACAAACCGTGCCACAAAATAAACCATTTAAATTCAATGGCTTGAATCATTAATTTTGCATGTCAGAGTTTTGACAGCAAACAAGCTCACAAAAATGTGAGCTTGTTTGAGCAACTTTTTGGAAGGAGTTTATGCAGGTAAGGCTATACCCAAGTCTCGCATTTGCGCCAGTTTATAACGTAACGTGCGCGGACTAATACCTAAGGTTTCTGCAACCTCTTTGCGTTTACCATTACAGCGCGCTAAGGTTTCTAAAATAATACGATGCTCTTTGTCTTTCAGCTCGTCTTTGTAATTACCTTGCTCACTCACTTGTGGCACGGTATCTAAATTAACTTCAACAGGCTGTTCTTGATATGCCGGTGCGTTGTGTGGCGGCGTAGCGACTGGCTTGATATCAACCGTAAGCAACTCTTCAATAAAGACATCATCTTGATGAATACTATTCCCATCGCATAATATCAACGCCCGTTGAATAACGTTATCAAGCTCTCGTACATTACCTGGCCAAGCATGCGATAGCAGCTTTTGTTTCGCACCCTCACTTAGTTGAGCGATAGGCTCTTTACTTTTCAGACAATGACGCTCAATTAAATGCTCAGCCAATACAATAATGTCGCCAGGACGCTCTGCTAATGGTTTCCACATTAGCGGGAATACATTTAAGCGATAATATAAATCTTCTCTAAATAGGTTTTCGCTCACCGCTTCTTTCAAATCTCGGTTACTTGTAGCAAGTACGCGAACATCAAGCTCTATGGTTTTACGACCGCCTAAGCGCTCTACTTCGCGCTCTTGAAGTACACGCAGTAATTTAGCTTGCAAGCCTAAATCCATCTCAGTGATTTCATCAAGTAAGATGGTACCACCTTGAGCTTGCTCAAATTTACCCGGACAGGCTTGAATAGCGCCGGTAAACGCCCCTTTTTCGTAACCGAATAAGGTTGCTTCAAGCATGTTTTCAGGAATAGCAGCGCAGTTAATAGCCACAAAGGGGGCATCGCTACGATTTGATTTATCGTGGATAAAACGAGCCAAGACTTCTTTACCCGAGCCACTTGGGCCGAGTACCATTACACTGGCATCTGAGCGGGCAACTTTGCTCGCGAGCTCTAATAGCTTAATACTTGACGGATCGGCAACAATTGGGCCATCGGTTTCTTTTTCCTTTTCAGGCAAATAACGACTCACCATATTAAGGAGCACTTCTGGAGCAAACGGCTTTGCCATGTAATCAATCGCGCCTAAACGCATTGCTTCTACAGCATCATCAATAGTGGCATAGGCCGTCATCATTAAGACCGGCAGCTCAGGATAATTAAGTTTAATGCTACGTAGTAGGTCAAGGCCGCTCATAGCGCCCATTTGCACATCACTAACAACCAATGAATAGCTATTTTGCTTAAGCAAGATCATCGCTTGTTCGGCGCTATCTGCAGCAACGCAATCAATACCCGACATTTCAAGGGTATCGATCAGTGCTTCTCGTAAGCCTGCGTCGTCTTCAACGACTAAAATAGAGTTAGTATTCATTTTGCCTCCGCTGACATTGGTTCTGCACTAATTGGCAAGATCAAACTAAAACATGCTCCCCCATGAGCATTATTAGTCACTTCAACCCGTCCTTGGTGCGCATTGGCGACTGAACTTACAACTGCAAGTCCAAGCCCCGTGCCTTGGCTTTTGGTAGTGTAAAAAGGTTCGAATAATTTGTTGGCATGACGTAAATCAACACCTGGGCCATTATCACTGACACTTATACGAACACAGTTTTCGCTAGTTTCGTCACGTTCGGCACTCAGGGTTACCACAGCCTCAGAGCCAATAATTTGAATACTATTGTGGATCAGGTTTTGAATAGCACTCGCCAGAGCAGTTTTATTACCCATAATTTCAATATCTGGCTCAGGCAAGTTCACGCTAAGTTCACTGTTATTTTGTGCAACCATAGCATCAGCACCGGCTTTTACTTCATTAAGTAACTGTTGCATTGAAACGCTTTCGACAACTTGTTGCTCACCACTTTTGGCAAATAACAGCATATCGTTCACTTGGGTTTCTAAGTCTTTTAAACGCGACATTAGCTTCGTATGAAAGTTGCCACGCGAGCTTTCAGGCAATCGCTTTGAGCCTAAATTTGCGGCATACAGCATGGCCGCTGATAACGGTGTTCTGACCTGATGAGCAAGCGAAGCAACCATTTTGCCAAGCGCACTTAAGCGCTGCATATGTGCAACTCGCTTTTGTAAGCGTCTGGTTTCAGTTAAATCTGTCATTAAAATTAACTGTCCTGGCTCTGGAGCAAGCGCAGTAATATCAAGCTTAATTAAACGGCCATCCTTAAGTGATACTTCATGTCCATCGTCTTGCTGTGGTCGAAATGAGCGTTGAATTACGCTAAACCACTTTTCACCTTCGAGGGGTTCACCTAGCATATCAATGGCAATTTGATTGGCTTTTGCGATCATGCCTCGGCCATCTAAAACCACCACACCCGCAGGCATGGTATCAACCAAATGACCTAACCAACTGGCTTGTAGGCGCAGCTCACTCAATTCACCAACATACTCTTCTTGTTGTAAGCATGGGTTATATTGTTTGGCTGTGATAAATTGTGGTTTTAGGACATTTGCTAAGGCCATAATCGATACTCAAAAAATCGTGTCTACCAAGCTAAATGCACAATCCGTACCAAATTTATTTTTGTTTTATTTCAATAAATTAAAGACCAAATAACACTGACAAAAAAATGACAATCGCGAGGGAATAATGCAAAAAGAACACCATTGCCGTTGCCCATGGCTCGATACCAGCAAAGAAGATTATGTGGCCTATCACGACCAAGAATGGGGGGTGCCATTGTATGATGATCACCGCTTATTTGAATTTATAACCTTAGAGTCAGCACAAGCGGGACTGAGTTGGTATACCATACTTAAAAAGCGTGATGGCTATCGCAGTGCCTTTAAAAACTTTGTTGTCGAAGAGGTTGCCAAAATGACCGAAGACGACGTCGAAAGGTTAATGCAGTTTGAAGGTATTATTCGTAATCGCGCTAAAATCGCAGCCACTATCAATAATGCGCAACGTTTTATTGAGATTCAAAAAGAGTTTGGTAGTTTCTCAAATTACCAATGGCAGTTTGTTGGTGGCAAGCCATTGGTAAACAACCTTGATAAATTAGAGGATTACCCTGCTATTACTGAAGCCTCAACAGCATTCGCCAAAGATTTAAAAAAGCGCGGCTTTAAGTTTTTAGGCCCGACGACGGTGTATGCCCACATGCAGGCCTGTGGCATGGTAAATGACCATAGCAATGATTGCTTTAGAAAAGCTGAGATAATTAGTGAATATTAAAAAGATAAAACCGAGGAAGACACCTAACGCAGCTTAGTCACGCGTTAGGTTGTATTTCTTCATTTTTTCGACCAGTGTGGTGCGCCTAACACCTAAAATTTCGGCAGCACGTGCAACAACGTAATCATAGCGCTCTAATGCTTGGCTGATTAAGCTAATTTCTAGCTCAGCAAGATACTCTTTCAGCTCAATTCCTTCATCTGGTAGTAAACCTGAGTCAACCGTTGTTGCTGGTACATCAGGTTCTTCATCATCATAATCACTAAAGCCAGTACTGAAAATATCGTTGAAAGCATCTCGCTCCATCAACTCTTCTGGGTACTCAGGCTCATAAGCCTCAACTTCAATATAACGATATTTAGCTGGAAGGTCTGGCACATCAACTACTTTATCAGGGAACATGATTACCATGCGCTCAACTAAGTTAGCAAGCTCACGAATATTCCCCGGCCACGCATGCTCTTTTAAGCTTTGAATCGCACGCTCAGTAAATTTGGCCGTTGTGCCACTTTGCTCGTTCACACGACGCATTAGCTCTTTTAAAAGTAGAGGAATGTCGTCGGCACGCTCACTAAGCGAAGGGTTTTCAATTGGAAATACGTTTAAACGATAGAAAAGGTCTTCACGGAAGTCGCCCTGTTCAATCATTTCTTCAAGATTGCGATGGGTTGCAGCAATAATTCGTACATCAGCTTGAATAGGCTTAGTACCCCCTACTCGCTCATAGCTACGCTCTTGCAACACACGTAGTAGTTTAACCTGCATTTGCAAAGGCATATCACCAATTTCATCTAGAAACAGCGTACCGCCTTGCGCTAATTCAAAACGCCCTTTTCGTGCAGAAATAGCGCCCGTAAAAGCACCTTTTTCGTGGCCAAATAGCTCACTTTCAAGAAGCTCGCCTGGGATAGCACCACAGTTTACCGGCACAAATGGCCCGGTATTTCGTTTAGAGAGTAAATGAACGTTACGTGCAACAACTTCTTTACCTGTGCCTGACTCACCTAAGATCAGCACATTGGCATCGGTTTTAGCTACTTGTTCAATTAAAAAGCGCACATCTTTTACGGCTTCGGTTTCACCGACTAAACCATCAAATGATTTGTTAGATTTAGCTTGTTTATGGTCACCCGGTAGCATGCGCTGATATTGCTGACAATCATGCAATAGCTGAGTAGTAACATCATGGTTAAACGGCTCACAAATTAAACCAACTACATTAGCAATGCTTAGTAACGGTTTGAGTGTTTCACCAATTAATAAAAACGGAATGGCAGGAAACTGTTTGATCACAGCCTCGTGATTTAGCTGCTGTAAAGCACCAAGAATGACCATACATTCTTGCTGTTGATGTTTTTCACAAAAAGACTGTAATGTAGTCTCATCAACTAATTGTGCAGTTTCACCAATGAAGGTAAGTGCTGCATGTAAACCTATCGCACGATTATTATTATTGTCTAAAATTAAGATCATTATTGGCGAACCACAGTTACCACGAGGTTAGTTAATTTCTAAATTGTAAGCGAGTTTAGGAGGGATGCAAGCGCTAAGCGGCAATTTATTGACATCAACGCCAAAAAATAGTCACTTAGCACTAAAATTTAATACTAAAGAATTAAAGTAAACCTAATATAGATTCGGCTGAACGATTTGCCTGACCACGTAAGGCAATCGATGCTTGCGATAAAATATCATTAGCTACTTGATCAGACACAGCTTTTGCATAGTCAGTATCTTCTATTCGGCTTTGGCTCGCAGCAATGTTCTCTCGCTGGTTGCCTAAACCTTTTATCGTACTCGCCAAGGTGTTTTGAAAAGCGCCTAGCTCAGCTCTTTGGGTGTTAATTTCCTCAGCTGCTTGGTCGCTAATATCAATCGCAGCTTGAGCTCCTGCTTGGGTTGAAATATCGATTCCTGCAATAACTGAAGCAATACTGCCATCAGATGGCGTCACTGATTGTGTGGTGTTGGCATCAGGACCAACTTGAAACGACACTTGCTCACCATCAAATAGAGGTTTACCACCGAATGTGGCATTTTCGAATGTTTCTGATATTTGCGTTTGTAATTGCGACACTTCTTCTTGAAGTGCAGCCCTATCACTGTCTGTGAGCGCACCATTACCCGCTTGAATAGACAGCTCTCGAATGCGAGAAACGGCATCATTTACACCAGATAGATTTGACTCTGTCACTTGTGAGTAAGAAATGCCGTCGTAAGCATTGTTAATTGCTTGACTGTAGCCATCTTGCTGCGATGTTAATCGATCAATAATTTGCAGTGCAGCGGCATCATCTGCCGCTGAGTTTACTTTTTTACCTGATGCTAGTTGCTCAGTAAGCTTATTACCCGTTTGCTGAGTTTGGTTTAAAAACCCGGTATTGGGTGATTGAATTTTCATGGCGGCCTCCGACAAACCGATTGCTTAAATTATAGCTTAATTTGCCAAATTTTGTACTTTGTACCATGGTTTAGATAAATTAACTTGGCATCTGACTTGCTAGTGTATTAGTTAATAGTTAAATTACTGAGAATTGTGTCAAAATTCTCACTTTGCGTATCAAACGCCAATGAAAAATAACTCGGGTAACACTATGTTCGACAATAAAACAATTTTAATTACCGGTGGTACCGGTTCATTCGGTAAAAAATACGTCAAAACGCTTCTAGAACGTTATAAACCCAAGAAGATTATTATCTTCTCACGGGACGAACTCAAACAGTTTGAAATGCAGCAAGAGTTTGACCAACCGTGTATGCGGTATTTTATTGGTGATGTACGCGATAAAGAAAGGCTTCGCCGTGCTATGCGCGGCGTGAACTATGTGATTCACGCAGCAGCATTAAAACAAGTTCCAGCCGCTGAATACAACCCAATGGAGTGCATCAAAACTAATATCAATGGCGCAGAGAATGTAATTGACGCCGCCCTTGATAATAACGTAGAAAAAGTCATTGCACTGTCGACTGATAAAGCCGCGAATCCAATCAACTTATATGGTGCGACAAAACTTGCATCAGACAAGTTATTTGTTGCTGCTAATAATATTGCTGGCGGCCATAAAACAACTTTTTCAGTAGTAAGATACGGTAACGTAGTGTGTTCGCGTGGCTCTGTTGTGCCTATTTTCCAAAAGTTTATCGACCAAGGCCGCGACCATATACCAATTACTCATGAAGAAATGACTCGCTTTTGGATTAGCCTGCAACAAGGTGTTGATTTTGTTTTAACTAACTTTGAGCGTATGTTAGGTGGCGAAATTTTCGTTCCGAAGATCCCTTCAATTCGTATTACTGATCTTGCCAAAGCAATGGCACCTGAATTACCAATTAAGGTTATAGGTATTCGACCAGGTGAAAAGTTACATGAGGTCATGTGCCCGGCCGACTTATGCTTTGAAACGTACGAATATAGCGACCACTTTGTTATCGCTCCGGGTATAAAATTCAGTAGTCGTAGCAATGATTTTACTGTGAATGCTATTGGTGAAAAAGGCAAAAAAGTTACCCAAGGTTTCGAGTATAACTCGCTTGATAACCCTGAATATATGAGTATTGAAGAAATTAAAAACTTCAATGTTCAAGCATTATTGTAAAATTTATTATGACGAATAAGGTAATTCCTTACGGCAAACAAAGTATTTCGCAAGAAGACATCAATGCCGTAATTGATGTATTAAAGTCTGACTGGTTAACACAGGGCCCTGCTGTTCCAGCATTTGAAAGTGCCATTGCAGAATATTGTGATGCTCACTATGCCTGTGCCACTAACAGTGCGACTTCAGCGTTACATATTGCTTGCCTTGCTTTAGGCGTAGGTAAAGGTGACATTGTATGGACGTCGCCAATCTCCTTTGTCGCATCGAGTAACTGCGCCCTGTATTGTGGCGCAGACATCGATTTTGTTGATATCGACCTTGAAACAGGCAATATGTCTGTTGCAGCGCTTCAAGAAAAGCTAACGTTAGCCAAACAAAGCCAGCAACTTCCTAAAGTCGTGATCCCTGTTCATTTAGCTGGTCAGTCATGCGATATGGCAGCAATCAAAGCACTTGCCAAAGAGTATGGTTTTAAGGTTATTGAAGATGCCTCGCATGCTATTGGCGCGAAGTACAAAGATAAGCCTGTTGGCAGCTGTATTTATTCAGATATTACTGTGTTTAGCTTTCATCCAGTCAAGATAATTACATCTGCTGAAGGGGGGATGGCGGTTACCAACTGTGCTGAGCTCAACAAAAAAATGAGCCGCTTGCGAAGCCATGGTATTACTAATATTCCTGAAGAAATGACCGAGCCAAGTCACGGCCCTTGGTATTATCAACAGTTAGAGCTTGGTTTTAATTATAGAATGACTGATATGCAAGCCGCTTTAGGACTGAGTCAGTTAAAGCAGCTAGACAACTTTGTATCAGTGAGAAACGACATTGCAACAACATATAACCATGCGTTTGCAAATTCAACGCTAGCTCATTTAACACAATCGGATGATTGTTACTCTAGCTACCATTTATATATTGTTCGTTTAACCCAATGTAACGTAGAAAAACACAAGTCAGTCATTACAGGTATGCGCGAGCAAGGAGTTATTGCTCACTTGCATTATATACCGATCCATTTACAGCCTTATTATCAAGCTTTAGGCTTTTCGGAAGGTGATTATCCAAATGCAGAAACTTACTACAAACAGGCTGTTACTATTCCTCTGCACCCAACTATGACAGAAGATGAGCAGCAATTAGTTATCGATACATTGATTGGTTTAGTATGAAGCTTGCTCTAGGTACAGTGCAATTTGGCTTAAATTACGGTGTCAGTAATAAGCGTGGTCAACCAAGCATTGCCAAGGCTCATGCCATTTTAGATATTGCAAAAGACGCAGGCATTACAACATTAGATACCGCGCTTGGTTACGGCGAAAGTCACAAAGTGTTGGCATCCTATCCTTCGATTAATGACAGCTTTAACATAGTTACTAAGTTACCTCCTCTACAAAAAGAGCAATTTTCTAATCAGGATGCAGATAATTACATTGCATTAATTGAGCAATGTTTTTCAGATTTTAAAACTCAAAAACTAAACGCAATCCTATTTCACGAAGCAAGCGACATTGAGAAACAAGGTGTAGCGCCCGTTTTAGCGTGTTTAAAACAACGACAATTAGAAAATCAATTAGCGAGTAAAGGAGTTTCTTTGTATTCAGGTGCTGAGATGGATAGCTTCACACAGTTGAGCGAAATAAACCTTGTGCAAATACCTTATAATGCATTTGATACCTACTTTAAAGACACTGGCGCTCTTTCATTACTAAGTAAAAACAATACTCAAGTGCACGCTAGATCTTGTTTTTTACAAGGCTTGTTATTAATGCCCATCAATGAGTTAGCTAGTTACTTTAAACCTTGGAAGCAAAATTTAGAATCATTTCATCAGTTAGCGCAGCATCTTGGTGTATCGGCACTAACACTCAGCCTTGCATATGCTTTAAAAGAAGATGAAATAGATAAAATAGTTGTCGGTGTGAACTCAGAGTCTGAGTTAGAGCAAATTTTAGAGGCCTATCAAAGCAGCATCAAAATCTCTCACGACGTGCTCAATGAAATGACTGTAAATGATCCAAGACTCACCAATCCAGCAAATTGGCAACTATAAATAGTTTAGAAAAATGATTGATTGCCGATAAATGGCTATGATCAAAAAAGGCAGATATATATGAATGACAACAATAAACAATTAAAACTTGCCTTTATTGGCGGTGGTAATAACTCAGCTGTAGGCTATGTTCACTTCGCCGCAAGTCAACTCGATAACAAGTTTGCAGTAGTTGCAGGTGCCTTTTCAAGAAATCCCGATGAAAATAGTGCAACAGCGCAGAGATGGGGAGTTTCAGAAAAGCACTTATACAACGATTGGCAAGAGCTTGTAGAGCAAGAGAAAAACCATGTTGATGCATTTGTTATACTGACACCAACACCCCATCATATTGAGGTAATAACCACGCTTCTAAAGGCGAATTTACCGATTATTTGCGAAAAAGCACTTGTTACCGGCCCTGCAGAAGTCGCTGAAATTGAAGCCTGCTACGATAAAAATAAACACTTTCTAGCTGTTACATACAACTACAGTGGCTATGCGATGGTCAGAGAGTTGAAACACCTAGTAAAGCAAGGTGCACTTGGCACTATCCAAAAAATTCACCTTGAAATGCCACAAGAAGGATTCAGAAGGCCGCCAGATATTGCAGGTAAACCATCGATGCCACAAGCATGGCGTTTAAAAGATTTTGAAGTGCCAACTATTTGCTTGGATTTAGGAGTGCATTTACACCACTTATCAACATACTTACTTGAAATGGAGCCAACGGAAACAATCGCACAATTTACTAACCATTCTCAATACCCAAATTTAATTGATGATGTAAATATGTTGCTGAACTACCCAAATAACATAAAGGGTAGTATGTGGATGTCAAAAACGGCGATAGGTCACCGCAATGGACTTCAAATCAGAATATACGGTGACAAAGGAAGCGCGCGTTGGTTCCAACTAAACCCTGATGAATTAGAGTTAAACTACAATGACGGGCGCAGAGAAATCTTAGATAGAGCCGGACAGTGTGAGTATGCTAACCAATTTAGATATAACCGAATGAAGCCAGGTCACCCAACAGGATTTGTTGAAGCTTTTTCTAATTTATATACAGATATTTACGAAGAACTTTGCTGTTACTTAGCTGGTACAGATAAAAAAAGTGACTATGTATTTGGCTTAGAGCAAGCAAAAGACGGCTTGAATTTATTTTCTGCAGCAAATAGCTCTGTAAAAGAGAAAGCGTGGGTCAAAGTTTATTGATGTCTCTTCTACACAATAAAAATATTTCAGAAAAGTTATTGAAGGAAAATGTATGCACTATTTTCAAATGGTAGGGTTCAATGGCAAGAAAAACTTAAAATTGCTTATGGGGGATACCAGTACAGGTAACTTAAAAGAAATTGATAAAAGAGTGTTATTTAAAAGACATGTTGAAGTCATTAACCTTGAGTTATCTTACGAGTGTAACCGAAAGTGTGATTATTGCCCTGTCAGTTTTTCTGATAGACAAAACTCTCAGTCTTATATGAAAGAGAACCTGATAGAAAAAGTCTGCAAAGAATTATCAGAGATCCGATACGATAACAAAATATCACTAAACCTTTATAATGAACCGCTTTTAGATAAGAAACTAGCTGATAAAATTTGTACTATTCGCAAATACCTACCAGCTGCACACATTGGGTTTAACTCAAATGGTGATTTTTTGCGATTACCTTTACTAAAGGACCTTTCTAATAGTGGGTTAAATCATATTTGCGTTACATTACACCCGTTACCTAATGTCAATCAAGATAATACAATAATTCAGCGTAGATTACTTAAGATACTGAAAAGGCTTGAATATAATTTCATTGATGATGAATTAGATATTTCTTTCATTGAATTAAACAACTCTTTCTCATGCTATGTAGAAGGTGTCAGAATATTGATTCAATGGCCAGACTGGAGAAAGGACGGTACAAATAGGGGCGGCACACTTGAGAATAACAGTGCTGAAGTAAACAAAAGAGTCTCTCCTTGCGCTAGGCCGTTTCGTGAGTTTACAATTTTTTATGACGGTAATGTTCAGCCATGTTGTGAATCATTTCACGATAACAAATTTAACTTGGAGAATGTTGGTAATATTTCTGATCAAAATCTATTTGACCTATATACTTCGAAAAAATTAAACCAGATGAGACGGTCACTATATGACTTCAGTGAGAAAACGGGTATTTGCTCTGAATGTACGGTTAGAGACTTTAGTTCATATTCTGAAGATAAGTCAAGAAAAGAGCTATTAGCTGAGATTAAAGACTTTTCTATTCCTGAAAAGATCGACTGCCAAACTAAATTTGATTAAATCTCACTTTGCTACCCTTCAGCTAGGAGTTTAGTCTATTTATGTATTTCAATATTAACAGCTTTTTAATGACTATAACCATAGGATACATATGGATATTAAAAATTTAATTGAAACTGAACTAAGCTATTTTAAGCCAATTCTAGATAGTCAATCTAAAGTTAGTGATAACAATTTAGCTATATGGAGAAACGAAACCGTCCAGCAGAGACAGGAACGGATTTCTTTAGAATGTTACGATCTATTGAAAGGCCAAGTTTCTTATGGTCCATTTAAAGGGCTCAAGTTAAATAAGGACACTTGGTGGGGTAAATTAGATCTTGGCTCAATGTTACTTGGGCTATATGAGAAAGAAATACTCGATATCATTTCTAATATCAAACAAGATGAGTATTCTAACTTCATAGATATAGGTGCTGCTGATGGCTATTATGCGTGCGGTATTCTAAATTCGAAAAAAATAAACAACGCTATATGCTTTGAGCAAAGCCAAAAGGGCCAGGAAGTAATTCATCAAAATTGGATAAATAATGGTTCTTTGGGAAGCTTAACAATCTACGGTGAGGCAAATCTACAGAGTCTTGAAAAACTATCTGAAGAAGATGTTCAAAACGCGCTAGTGTTAATAGATATCGAAGGTTTTGAGTTCGAATTACTAACTACTGAAGTCCTAGCTGTACTGAAAAATTGCACCATCATTATTGAAATACATAACTGGGCAGATGATTTTATAAATAAATATCGCACTCTGCTTATGAATGCAGCAAAACATTTTAAAATTGAACCATTGAAACCGGTTGATAGAAGTTGCTTTAATTACCCTGAACTACGCCACTTTACTGATGACAATAGAGCTCTATTAATATCAGAAAGGCGTCCATGTCTAATGAGGTTTATAAAATTAACACCTCTTTAAGTATTAGACTTTGAGGTATAGCTAAAGTTATTACAACTCTAGCTATATCTTTCTTTTACATTCTGACGAAGAATTTTGCCTAAACTACTTCTTTCAAAACTATCAATCTGCTCTAACACTCTAGGCTGTTGATAATCGGTCAATTGCTGTAAACACAGCTTCTTTAATTCTGTTTCATTTACTGACGCCGAAAGCGTCGTATAAACGACTTTTATTACCTCACCAAACTGAGAGTCTGGAATTGAAAAAGCCACGCAATCTTCAATGTCTTTATGCATTTTTATCACGGCTTCAATATCTTGAGGGTATACATTGATCCCCCCACTTGAGATCAACTCTTTTTTACGGCCGACATAATATAAATAGCCTTGCTCATCGAGGTAACCTAAATCTCCGGTTTTGAAAAAATCACCAAGATAATAAGCTTCTCGCGTTTTTTCCGGTAATTTATGATACCCGCTAAACCCGGTTGTTGTTTTACAACAAATTTCTCCAACTTCAGTTGCAGCTAATTCTTGGCCATGCTCATCGGTAATTTTCACAGTAACAAATGGTAAAGCATTGCCTACACTGCCGCTCAATTCAGGGTGTTCTGATACCGCGAAATCAGTCACAACACCAACCTCTGAAGCTCCGTAACACTCGTGTAAGCGGCAACTAAGCAAAGAAAGTAAGCTTTGTTTACTCTCTTTATCTAATACCGCCGAAGAGGATACTAGGCAGCGTAAAGAGCTCAAATCATGCCCTTCAACGCCGTTTTGAATTAAGCTTACTAATTGAGATGAAACGGCAAATAGAAAACTCACTTGGTGCTGTTCAATTGCTTGTAGCCATAGCTTCAAATTAAACTTTGGTAATACAACCGTTGTTGCACCAAGCATCAACGGCATGAGCACACCACGCTGAGCTAGCGAGTGGTACATAGGAGTCGCTACGAGAATAACGTCATCGGGCGTTAATCCGTAGTAGTTTATGGTCGCATCAAATGCTCTATTTACTTTACATGCTTGGCTCAACACTATTGGCTTAGGTTGACCGGTAGAACCAGAAGTCATGGTTAAGATGTAAGGTGCTTGCGTATCAATTGTATCAGTAAAAAAGCATTCTGCTTCAGCTTGTTGAACACAAAGCCAATTTGTTTCATTAGCAACACTTTGGCCTAATGTTATTAAATTTTCAGCTTCAATAAGATTATCTGCAAGAAGTGATTTGCTAATGGTCGGCCAAGCAATCACCTTAGCAACGGGGGTTTTCTTAAGAGCAACGGTTAGAGCAAGCCCTTTTAAGCTAACAGGTAACGGCACTGCGGCTAAACCTAATTTAGCGATTGCCAGCAATGAAACAATAAATTCAATACCGTTAGGTGCAAATATTGCGACACGTTGGCCTTGTGTAACACCTTGTTTTAAAAAATGGCTAGTAAGCTTAATAACTTGCTGATTTAATTCATCATACGTTACGCTTTGCTGTTGAAAAACAACAGCTACCTTAGTGGGGTTGTTAGCGACATGCGTAGCAAATAACTCATAAATACCTTTATCCACCTACTCACCCTTTTCCTACAAAATTAAAATCATCAATCGAAGCATTTGGAAATAAATGTTGGGTCACTGCCATTTTTTTCGCATCCCCTGCAATAGATTTAAATCCTGCTCGCTGATTAAGCAAATTTACAAACTTATTTTCTTTATTAATAACGGCTACCCACATTGCATCTGGGTATGTTTGCTCAGTCTCTTTTAGTTGCCAATCTAATACTAGTTGAGCATGAGCAAAATTAACATCGTCACTTGCAGCAAACCAACCACCAATTAAATAATTTTGCTGCTCTATTTCATACAATTGATGCCAAACGTAAAGTAACGGCTTACCTTTAACTTCCATTACATAAGAGTCGCGACGATTAGCAAACCACCAGCAATAATGATCAAGTTGATCGATATCTTTTGTGATCGTCATTCGCCAAGCATTGTTCGGTAAGTTTCTCGCTGCCAAATAGCGGTTTATGTCCTGATCAACCACTCGCCTTAACGTGATTGTGTCGGTTAAATGCTGGTGCTGGCTTTCAATTAAGTTGCTATTGCCTTGAGTAATCTGGCTAGAAGCTAGCTCTGAAGTAATTAACTTGGCAACACGACTTGCACCTTCGCCATCAATTTTTACAGCAACATTTTCACGCATTAGGTGGATGCGCTCTATATTTTGTAGCATTGCTAAAATGAGCTTTAAAACCTTTTCTGGCGGATAGTCTATTAAGTTTGCGATATGGAAATAATGCCCCAGATCATCTAATGCAGTTTGTTGATTTTCTTGGTTCTTTGCGATTGAGAAGGTTAACGCAGGGGTTTTAGTCGCGGCCAGCTCATACAAGGACGTGCCTAAAGCGCCAACAAACAAGGTGCAGCTTTTATAGTATTTGGCTAAACAACGAGGTGCTTCAATTAAATTTAATTGCGAGTTACCTAAAGCTAACTCATGTAGCTGAGTAACGGATGTAGCATTAGGGCCTATAATTAGATTAACTTTATACTCTGGCGCTGTTTCAAGAATTAATCGTATGATTTCAGTAAGCTGTTTCCAATCGCCACCACCGCCGAGAGAGAACATAAGCTCTTTATTTGAGCGCTCTGTTTGTTCGCAGTTTCGATAAGCCCTAGACAGCATCGAAAAATCAGGACCAAGTAAAAAGTTTTGTGATTCAAGTGCTGTACTTTGATAACGAGACGAAGTCTTTTCAGCATTCCATTTACTATCGATAACCAGCTCTGCTAAATGGTCTCTTTCAAGATCATCGACCGCAATAATCGATGGCACATATTTAGCCATCTCTGATTCCCATTCAATATCAAAACGATAGCTATCAACAAGTAATTTATCAATGATGAGTTGTTGCTCGTTGAAAAGCTGAACACAGTTAGCCGCATCTTCTATCTGTGTTTTTGCATAGGGTAATAAATGTATATTCCCGAGTTCTTTAGTTAAATGATCCGACAATTGTGTATCGACTAAAAAAACAACTTCTTCACCTAAACATTGCAACTCTAACGCGAGCCATTTGCAACGCATAAAGTGGCCCAAGCCACATAGTGTATCGACTCTAATTGCTATCATTTAACTTCACTAACGCAGTCGCTAAATTTCCTACTTTTGCATTTTCACTGTCTACCATTAACTCTGGAGGAACAGCAATACCATATTCGGTTTCTAAGCTCATTATAAGGCTCAGTATTTCAAATGAGTCTAGCGCCCCTGCAGCTACAAAGTCATATTCAGCAATGTCAGCATCTTCAACAAATACGCCGCGTTCTAATAAAAATTGCTGAACCGAATGGATTAAGTCTTGTTTCATATCGCTCACTTTAGATCACTCCAAGACAATTGAGTGCCACAGCGTAATTCTTTATTAACTGTTCGCCCAATAAGGCTTGGCAGCTCTTTTGGCATAATTTCGCCGCCCCCAGGACGCATTTGTCTTAAATGCTCAGGGCTCAGCTGCTCTCCAGCTTTAATATCTTTGATAATGTAAACACAGCGACGTGCTTTTGAAGCAACGGATGGGTAATCAACTTTGCCCAGTGCTTTTTCAATTTGTCTCACACCATGAACAAGGGCCTGAAGCTCCGATGGCGTCATTGAAAAAAAGCTATCTGCAGTATTGTCTGTTTTGTCTAATACAAAGTGCTTTTCTATCATGCATGCACCGACGGCAACTGAAGCCAGTGGCACATCATTTCCCAGTGTGTGATCAGATAAACCAACCGGACATTCAAAAGCCTGTTGCATATGAGGGATAGTTCGCAAATTAATAGTCTCTGCAGGAGCGGGATAAGTGCTTGTACACTTCATCAATGCAAGTTCAGTAACACCCGCATCTTCAGCGACTTTTACCGCCTCAGCAATTTCAACTAACGTCGCACCACCTGTAGACATAATAACGGGTTTACCGGTAGCCGCTACATCACGAATTAATTGGTGGTCAATTAATTCCGGTGAAGCAATTTTATAGGCTGGAGCATCTAATTGTGCTAATAAATCGACTGCCGATTTATCGAATGGTGATGAAAAACAAGTAAGTCCAAGTTTTGCTGATAGTTCAAACAGTTCCGCATGAAAATCCCAAGGCATATAAGCTGTCTTGTATAAATCATGTAAGTATTGACCTTGCCATGGACCCGTCGCTTCAAAGTGTGGAAGTTTACAATCCATGGTTAAAGTATCTGCGGTGTAAGTTTGTAGCTTAATCGCATCAGCACCGGCTTCATGAGCGGCATGAACTAACTCTTTAGCTTTATTTAAACATTGACCATGGTTAGCTGACATTTCAGCGATGATATAACAAGGGTGATCGTGCCCTACCCATGTATCAGCTATTTTAAATTCTTTCTTAAACATATTACCCAACTTGAACTTGTTCTACGTGCTCATTGATCTTAAGTATATCAGGATGAGAGCTTAGCATTTGTTTTAATTCATCAAATGTGAAATCAGTACGGTAATCGAATAAGCTATAAATGGCTTTAATTAACTCATAATCAGCTGGCTCATCTAAAGTTAAACGCCAATGACTGAAATCATCAACGTTCTTATAGTCAGCCACTTTCATATTTCTGCAAATATATTGCGTCATATGTTCTTTTTCAAAATCTTCTGTTGCACATTCAAAGGCTGATTTAAGCGCCTCAAAAGTAAACACTTCTGTATCAAAACCATTAGGAAAACCACAGTGAGGGCCAGCCGAAATATAATCATACTCACTGCGCACACTATAGAAGTGGTCTATAACACGTGCGGTTTCAGTTAAATCAATGAGAGGACAATCACTGGTACAACGAACAATCACAGTATCTAAGTTTGCCTTTACAAACTGTGCAGCTAGGTAATAGCGACTTAATACATTGTTAGTGTCACCTTCAACGTATTTCACACCCAGTCGTTCACACAACTCAGTGATCGGTCGTTGAGTGCCATCATCTGTTGTCGCGATAATGATCTTCTCTTTAAAAGGAGCTAATCTTTCAAGCATCACTTCTAATACTGGCTTTGTTCCAAGAGGTAGCATTACCTTTTGAGGTAAACGAGATGACGTCATTCTAGCTTGAATTACAATATAAAAATCGTTGTTCAGAAGCTTTGAAACAAGCTGTTCAGTATAATTATTCAACAACTTAAAACTCCCATAACATTGTTAGACCGCCATCATTTCGACCATCATCTACAACTTTAAAACCTATTTTATAATAAGCCGAAACGGCAGCAGTATTAGCTGAGTCAACACCAAGCTGCATTTTAGTAATACCTAATTGCTGCTTTGCATGGCGTGCAAAACATTCAATTACTTCCTTTGCAACCCCTTTGCCATGCCACGCTTTTTCACCAATCAGAATCCCCATTTCAACACAATCGCGGCTTTTTCCTTTGATGATAAACTTAATATTTCCAATATGCTCATCACTATCAAGAGTAAAAATGCCATAAAAATACACATCTTTATCGGCCAGCTGCTCTTCAATATATGCAACAAGGCCACTGCTAGACTCTGGTTTATTTAGGATGAATTCGCTAACACCTGAATTCAACCAGTTTAAATACTTAGCCGATGCATCCGCTGCTTCTAAGTATCTTAGTTTAAACCTATCTGAAGTCAGTAAGTTCATCTTAATTCAGCCTTTTAAAGCCCGAGGTTGATGGAATAACATGTGCCAGTAACTCTGGGTTTTCAATCGCATCGGCTATGGCAGAAAACGCATTATCAACCGCTTTTAAATAAGTCTCAACGTGGTGCTTTTTGTGCGCATACATGCAGTAAAACATATTAGTTGCTAATACACCTTGCTCTAACATTTTCTCAATAAAGTAGGATTTAAGCGTCAAAAAGTTTTCATTCTTTAAACTAAAGTGGCAAAGGGCATCAATACCAGAAACATGAATTTCAAGGCCATGCTTTTGCGCTAAACTTAGCCAGCCATCCTTAATTTTTGCACCGATTACAGCTAGATGCTCATGGACTTGGTGTTGCTCGTAATAGTTAATCGTTGCTAATGCAGCAGTAGGCCCTACTCGTTCAGTCCACATAGTGCTAGATATAAAACTAGTTTGTGCTGCATCCATCCATTTAGACTTGCCTATTACGGCAGCCATAGCATAGCCATTAGCCATTGCCTTAGAAAAAACTGCAATATCAGGATTAATACCCAGCTTCAAATGCGATCCGCCACAGTTGATCCTAAAGCCCATAGATATTTCATCAATAATTAATGGGATATTTAATCGTGCTGCAATCGCCTCAACTTGCTGCCAGTATTCTTCAGATGGGGCAAAATTTCTCATTGGCTCCATCACGATAGCAGCAAGCTCATCACCATTTTCTGCAACTAACTGCTCTAGCGCTTCGATATCATTAAAAGGAAAAGGGAGTGCTGTTCCTGCTAGCGCTTTTGGAACACCTTTAGGTGAAAGGCCAGGAATTAAATGGTCGTTAAGATTACTATTACTTGTAACATTGGCAGATAAGTACCAATCATGCCACCCATGATAACCACTAAAAGCAATTTTATCTTTACCTGTTGCTGCTCGTGCAATACGCACTGCGACAGTCATTGCTTCACCGCCACAACGGGCATATCTAACTTCTTCAGACCAAGGGTGTAATTCTAATAACTTCTCAGCAAGCTCAACATCCTCAGGGCAATTTAAGCTAGAACTAACCCCATTGCGAATAGAGTTAATAACCGCATCATCAACTTCATCTACCGCATAACCTAGAATATTTGCACCGATACCCGAAATAGACATATCGAGGTACTCATTACCATCAAGATCCCAAACTTGGCATCCCTTTGATTTAGAAAAATACCCAGGCCAAATATTGGTACTAAACATATCTGGTCGCTTAGAAAGCAATTGGGTTAAGCCAGGGATGATTGACTTTGCTTTTTTTTGTAAAGATAAGCTTTTTTCTAATTTTTTATTATTCATTAATAAATCCGCTAAAAGTGAAAAAAGAATTCGCAACTACTCGTTTAAATGACTTTACTTGCACAAGCGAATATTAGCTTTGTAGTACTCAGGTGCCGAATCAATAAACTCAATCCAATGCTGGAGTGCTTTTAAATAGTAAGGCATTATTTGCTCTTCATCCCCAAAGTTGTACAACAGAGATATCAAAAGAGCTGTCGTGTATAAGGTTTCCCCTTCCATCATTAGAAAAATATTTAAATATTTTGCATTATCTTTAAATGAATAGAGATAGCGAATACTTTTAAGTAATGCATCTAACGCATCACCTCGAGTGCTTACATCTTCTTTTAGTATATTTGCAAACGTAGAACAAAACTCTTCAAATTCATTGTATTGCAAATATGACTCAACTTTCTCTGCATCATATGGAGCTGAGAATTTAGTGGATTTGATAAATTCAATAACCTCATGTTTATCAATTTGAGTATTCTCTAGGAAAATATCCTCTGACTTTAAAGGTATTGCCCCTTTAATTTTTGCACCATTACTACAATTAAAGAAATGTGTACCTTTTGGCACAAATAAATCGACGAGTTTCTCCATTTGGCTGTTACCAACACTCATAAATTCATCAGTTAAAACAGAAGGTGCAAAGTTTCCAGGCAGTACTATTTGCTTACCCATCTTTAAAGGTTGATGGACTGTTTCGCCTTTGTCATTGTAGTAAAAACTTGATTTAGAGTGGTGATGGGTTTCATCTATATAACCATTATCAACACCAAATAAATAAATATTTTTGAAATTCAAATGACATGCAAAACTAAGTGCTGTGTTGCCAACTAGCGGGTTACAATATGAAAGACTTCCCGTAAATTCATGCTTGCCTAATACCTGTGATAATTGAATTAATTGCGTAGCAGACTCATTACCTTTTAATCCAAAGCCAGTCCAAGGGAAAAGACTTGATACGCTAGGATGCATCACATTAGTTGTCAAAAAGTTAATCTTGCTTCGAGCAGATTCTGGGAGGTAATCCTTGAGAAAATGATATGTCTGTTCTGTACGCTCTAATGCAACATGAAAGTCGGGAATAATTCCATATTGGATCAACGCTGTAGAAGCTGAATTACATGAAAAGATAACGACTTTATCTTTAATACTTTGAAGAGCTTCAATTTCTTTATCTAAAGATGGGCCATTAGCAATTATAACAATTGGAAAATTATCATATTTTGGGACGCTAACTTGACTTAAATGATTAACCATAAGGTTGAGGCCATTATCGACATTACCCAATGTGTGGGCAACTCCCATAAGTGCATCATCAAAAAAGCCAAAACCTGTAAAAAATTGATGAAAATTAACTTTAAATTGATTAATCCAGTTATTAACAGTTACAGATGGGTAGTGCTGATAGAACCAAGTAAAACTAACTGATGCAACACCAACATTTCTTGAGCGCTCATAAATATCTTGAAAAATTTCGACTTCTGTTTTGCCAATGCCTAAATAAAGATAACTACCACTTTGATTGACATGTTCTAAAATTTCCTGCCAATCAGTAACGAATAGACTTGCAAAAAAATAGTCTTCGTTTGGCTCCAAAATATTTATAAAGCTAATTTTCTTACTATCAAGCAGGTACGGTAAGTGATATCCCAAACCTATGCCAAAGACAATCAAGCTAGGCATAACTTCATCAAGCGTATTGTTTAATTCGAGTTCTTGTTTTGCTTCCAAATAAACCGAGCCCATATTTTTCATTAATTTGATATGGCAAAAATCAAGGGGATTTTCAATTAATGAAACTTTTGAATGGTCTGTACGCCCAAGAATTGGGGCATTTATATTTTTTTCAGCCTGTTCTTTTGCCTGACTTATTGGATCTTCCGAGTACATTGGCACCCCGGTTTCATAATCTATTATATTAGCGGTGCCATTTTCATTGAGGAGTAGCTGAAATTTTTCGCCTGGATTATAGTGTAAAAACCTATCGTAAATTTCAGGAAAAAACTGTTTGAATGCCAATAGGTTACGCTCAAACATTAGATTAGCTTTTTCTGCAAATATTTGTTCTTTCTGCTGTTTTTCTAACTTCGCTTCAAGCTGCTCTGAAAGTGATTCTAATTGAGCTTCAACAGATTTTTGTGTTGTCATTATTCTTTACCTACTTGATGCTTTTATATATGTTAAGCTTTTTTTGATTACTTAAATGAACACCTATTTGCTTTGCTAAATTCTTTTTTTGACCTTCAGCGCGTTGCAGCAACGCGCCAAATTTACTAAAAATTTCTTCACAACGCCTAACATTTTCAGGTGATAAGTTATTGATATTACCAAATAGTGACCTTACTTTTTGGTCAAACTCTATAAAGCTTGCGTTGAAGGCATCAAGGTTGTTTTTGTCTAAATGAGCGTTAAGTATCTCAATTTGATTTTCAAGTTGGGAAAATTGACTATCCGACATTTGCGTCAGCGCCATTATCTCTTAAAGTTTGTTCTCTTACTTCATGAGGAATTGCGTCCCATGCAGACTTAATTTCTTTTAGTAAGCCACTTACTTCGTCAATAATGGTTGGATCATTCTTGATACTTGCATCTAACAATCTATCAATCATGTACGAATACAATGCATAAAGGTTTTCAGTTACTTCACCACCAGCATCAAAATCTAAACACCCTCTAAGTGCTTCAATTATCGCTGATGCTTTTGATAGGTGTTCACTCTTGGCTTCAAGGTGTTTTTTTTCGATGGCTACTTTTGCAAGTACCATCTTCTCAACAGCGCCTGCCATCAACATTTGAATAATTTCGTAGCGGTCAGCACCTGCAAGGCGAGTTTTAAGTGCTTCCTTTTGGTAATTTTTTACTTTTGCGTTGTACATGGTTCACCTTATACGTAAACGATAAAGAAACTAGCTATAATTAAGAAGATTTAGTAAAGCCTGGAAGACTAGAAAGTTGTGCACTTAAGTACGTTTGAGTTGACTGCATTTGCGCTAACAACACATCTAAGCCTGCATATTGCTGACGAAGCCTTGCTTCTAACTCTTCCATTCTATATTCATGGTTAAGAACATCATCTTCAAGATCGTCTAGTTGAGAATTTAAACTAGTTTCTCGTTGATTCATGATTCCTTTAGAGTCTAAATAATTGTCAAAAAGAGACTCTAATTGCTTTGCTATCCCATCATCACCTGCAAAAGCCTTGCCAATATTATCGTAATTTTCATCCATAGCTTCGTTTAAACTACGAACTAAGCTCGACTTTTCAAGGTAACCTTCTTTATCAACACCTAAACCAATATCAAAGATACTTGAAAATGGACCAGCATCAGAAATTGGAGTTGAAAGGGCATTAACAAGCTGGGAATCGAATGAACGAATTGTTGAATCTGCGTTTAAAGGTTTGCCAATACGCGTTTGTAGGCCTATTTGACCGATTAGATTATTATAATTTGTGATAAATTCATCGACTAAAGCTGTGACGCTCTCTCTATCTACTTCAACAGATAACTTTGCAGTTTCACCGTCAACACTTTGTCGCTTTGCAACTATAGTCATGTCTTGCACAGCATCTTTAAAAGTATTGGTATCATTAACAATTGAAATACCATCAACTTTGATTTCTGCACTTTTAGCTTCATCACCTGAAGCAATTGCAATTCCACCTGCAGTAACACCATCATTAGCGAGTGTCGAAACATTATCAAGTTCGGCAGTATCGTTGGTAATAACTAAATCATTACCTGCACCTGATACATTTGATGTGAGAACAAGTTTAGACTCCGTGCCCGTATTAATGATGTTTGCAGTGACACCGAAGTTCTCATCTGAATCATTAATAGCATCACGTAAATCCGCTAAGGTCGCACCTGCATCAAGCGTTAAATCAAAGCTCTTATCACCAGCAGCAAAAGATAAAGTACCGCCAGAAGCTGTAACAACATCGTCTGTTGAAGTAAATAGACCAGCATTTGAGGTAGCACGACTACCCTGAGCAAGCTCAATCACTTCAATATTGAAATCCCCTGGGGTAATATCTGAAGTTGGTGTTACAGATATGAGGTCACCATCATCACTAGTCGGTTGCTTTATGTTAGCAACACGCTTGTTAAAGTTATCTATATCAGCTAACTTTTCAATAGTGTCCTGAAGCTTTGACATTGCAGACTTAACTTCACCTAAAGACGAAAGCTCTACCTGTAAAGTCTCTTCTTTCTCCGCAAAAGCTTGTAATTTAGGTGTATTTTCAGCTGATAGTGTCGCACTGATGATGCTTTCTAGATCAAGTCCAGAACCAACCCCAGCAGATGTAATTAATGCCATTGTAATACTCCTAAAAAACTGTATTGCTACGCTGTTCTATCGAACAACAAACCTTTATTGCTTAATTTATCGGCAAATTCTTCTAAAGCTTTAGCTACTTCGCGAAATTCTTCTGTTGGAATCTCTCGAATTACTTCATCATTTTCTTTATCAAGAACTTTGATAATGGGTGGATCCCCTTTTTCATCAAATTCAAAAATTAAATTTGTTGATGTAACTGGGATATAACTATTAAGCTTTTCTAAGTTTTGTTTTACTTCGGCAATTAGATCTTTTTTGTCTTTTTGCTCATTTTGTTTAGAAACCAGCTCAATATCCACCGCCTCTCTTCCAGCAAGTTCTGTGCCTTTATTTGCTTTAATATCATCGATTTCAGCTTTTAAATTTGCAGAATTTCCACTGGTAGCAAGGTTATCGTTAGACCTTTGTGTTGAATTAAGATCTATCATAGTAACACCTCTTAATATCTTACTCGTTAAGTATAAGCCACTTCAAAGCAAATTTCCTGAGTCTGAAGTGACTTATAAAACAAATATTAGCCTAGTAGTGAAAGTGCTACTTGAGGGCGTTGATTTGCTTGGCTTAAGATTGATTGGCTAGCTTGTTGTAAGATTTGCATCTTGGTTAAGTTAGCTGTTTCAGTCGCAAAGTCTGTATCTTGGATACGTGATTTCGCAGCACTTAAGTTTTCAGAGATATTAGATTGGTTACGGATTGTTGATTGGAATCGATTTTGGACCGCACCTAACTCCGCACGCTTTTTATCAACAACAGCGATTAGAGAATCCATTCCAGCCATAATGAGTTGTGCATTACCTTGTGTTGAAACGCTAATAGTCGTTGCACCGAAGCTTGAGAAGCCAACACTTGCTTGTGCTAAACCAGAATCGACACCACTAATACCGGCAGCAAGGCTAGACATCGCCTTACCTGTTACAGCAGTTGCAACTTGAGCAATACCTGACATAGTAAAGCCACCGTTTGCAGACATACCATTAGCACCATTCGTCGTTGCGCCTACATCCTTCATACTGAAACCAATCGTTTGGATAGCATCTGCGCCAACTTGGAATTTAGCATCGTATGAACCATCTAGTAGGTTTTGACCACCGAAAGTAGTATCTTCGGCGACACGATTCACTTCTTCAGAAAGAGAGCGAATTTCTTCTTGAAGTGCTAAACGGTCTTCATCAGTATTCGAACCATTCGACGCTTGTTGTGCAAGCGTACGAATACGTTGGAACATTGATGTTACTTCGTCTAGTGCCCCCTCAGCTGTTTGCGCTAAAGAGATACCATCGTTCGCATTTCGGTTACCTTGCGTTAAACCATTAACTTGGCTTGTAAGACGGTTAGCAATCTGCATACCTGCAGCATCGTCTTTTGCGCTGTTAATGCGTAAGCCTGATGAAAGGCGTTGGAAAGAAGTATCTAATGAGTTACCAGATTTCATTAGCTGGCGCTGTGCGTTCAAAGAACTCACATTAGTGTTTACATATAAAGCCATATTAGCCTCCGCTTTATCATTTTATAGCTAAACAGCGGGATACCCCTACCCTGCTATTTAACCGACATAGAGTCCTAGATTGATAGTTCTCTAACACGTTTATCGTCTGATAAAGCGAAAGCTTTAGCTTTATTTGTAAATTTTTTAACTATTTTTTAAATTTTAACCTTGTAACAAGCTTAACGCCGCTTGAGGTCGTTGATTTGCTTGACCTAAAATTGTTTGGCTTGCTTGCTGTAAAATTTGGTTTTTAGTTAAATTAGCCGTTTCAGCTGCGAAATCAGCATCTTTGATACGTGATTTTGCTGCAGATAAGTTTTCTGATATGTTCGCTTGGTTACGAATTGTTGATTGAAAACGGTTTTGCACAGCACCCAATTCAGCACGCTTTTTATCTACTACAGCGATCATTGCATCCATTGCAGCAAATACTTGCTGAGCATTCACTTGGCTTGAAACACTGATATCACCAGCAGTAATACTGCTGAAACTAACCGTTGCTTCTGTTAGCGCTGACGAAACACTACTTATACCAGCCGCAAGCGAAGACATTCCTTTACCACCAACGGCAGAAGCGATTGCTGCAATTCCTGACATGGTAAAACCACCATTATTCGTCATAGAAACCTGACCATTCGTAGTCGCACCCACACTTTTCATACTAAAGCCAATTGTTTGAACAGCATCAGCACCTACTTGAAAGCTAGCTTCATAACTACCATCGAGTAAGTTTTGACCGCCAAATGTGGTATCAGCTGCAATACGGTTAACCTCATCTGATAATTGACGGATCTCTTCTTGAATTGCGAGTCTATCTTCATCGGTGTTTGAACCATTTGCAGCTTGCTGAGAAAGAGTACGAATTCGTTGGAATGTTGAAGTAATTTCATCTAACGCACCTTCAGCTGTTTGCGCAAGTGAAATACCATCATTCGCATTTCGGTTACCTTGATTCAAACCCAAAATTTGTGATTGTAGACGGTCAGATATTTGTAAACCAGCCGCATCATCTGCTGCACTGTTGATACGCAAGCCTGATGAAAGGCGTTTAAACGAAGTATCTAAATCTGTACCTGTTCTATCTAGCTGCCTTTGTGCGTTTAATGCACTAACATTAGTATTTACATATAAAGCCATAATAAACTCTCTTCTTATCTGTCAAAGTAAAGTCACTTTCAAAAAGTGAATTTGACAAAGTGACCCTTACAGCGGCAAATCTAAGTCGCCTGGGGCAAAAAACTGCCACTTTGCTTGTTAGTTAATTAACTTGAAATAAATAGAGCAATTAATAGGCCAACTATTAATTGAAATTAAAAAGGAATGAAAAAAGGCTCCATTTAGGAGCCTTAAGAGAGATAAGTTTAAGAGTGGGTTCAATCACACAAATTATGGCATAATCTGTGCTTTATATTTTATGTTCTTACAAATGTTAGAACACTACTGTCAGGATTTTGAGCGCCTCCGCTTTATAATCCTATCTTAGCGCCTTTGTTAATACCCCATTAGACAAAGGCGCTTTTCTTTAAGTCAAAGTTTTGACTTCACTTTAACTCAAATCCCAACTATTAACCTAATAAACTTAGTGCCGCTTGAGGGCGTTGGTTAGCTTGACTCAAAATTGTTTGGCTAGCTTGTTGTAAGATTTGCATCTTAGTTAAGTTAGCTGTTTCTTGAGCAAAGTCGGTGTCTTTAATACGTGATTTCGCTGCACTTAAGTTTTCAGAGATATTCGATTGGTTACGAATCGTTGATTGGAAACGATTTTGAACCGCACCTAACTCCGCACGCTTTTTATCAACAACAGCGATTAGAGAGTCCATACCTGCCATGATAAGTTGAGCGTTACCTTGTGAAGACACACTGATAGTCGTTGCACCGAAGCTTGAGAAGCCAACACTTGCTTGTGCTAAACCAGAATCGACACCACTAATACCGGCAGCAAGGCTAGACATCGCCTTACCTGTTACAGCAGTTGCAACTTGAGCAATACCTGACATAGTAAAGCCACCGTTTGCAGACATACCATTAGCACCATTCGTCGTTGCGCCTACATCCTTCATACTGAAACCAATCGTTTGGATAGCATCTGCGCCAACTTGGAATTTAGCATCGTATGAACCATCAAGAAGGTTTTGGCCACCGAATGTTGTATCTTCAGCTACACGGTTAACCTCTGCTGATAATGAACGAATCTCTTCTTGAATCGCTAAGCGGTCTTCATCTGTGTTTGAACCATTCGCAGCTTGTTGTGCAAGAGTACGAATACGTTGGAACATTGATGTTACTTCGTCTAGTGAACCTTCAGCTGTTTGCGCTAAAGAGATACCGTCATTCGCGTTACGGTTACCTTGATTAAGACCGTTGATTTGCGATGTTAAACGGTCAGAAATTTGTAGACCAGCCGCATCGTCAGCTGCGCTGTTGATACGAAGACCTGATGATAAACGCTTGAATGATGTATCAAGTGAGTTACCAGAATTCATTAATTGTCTTTGAGCGTTTAATGAACTAACATTTGTATTTACATAAAGTGCCATGATATTTCTCCCGAAGTAAACTTATCATTTACTCTCAAACTTACTCTAATTAAGCGGTAACTGTTATTTGTTACTCTGCTTGGTTAATTAAGTTATCGGTCCGCTCAAAAAATCCTTTAGTGAATTTTTAAACAATTTTTCATTTTTTATTTAACACGATGTATTTAAAGGAAAAATATTTTAAAACTTTAGCTAAAGATGGCGCCTGGTTGTCTTTAAAATCGTTTCTGTGAATATTACTGAAGATCAAAACGCGACAAAGAGTGCGTTAAAACCGCTGTTTAAATGGAAAGCTTAAGGAAGGTTTTATAGGTTAAGCTTATTAAATAAGCTTAACCTACATAAATTATAAGTAATCAAATAATGAGAGGTTAGCCAAACGGCCAAATGTTGCCTGTGCAGCTTGCAGTGATGTTTCTTGTTTGGTGAGTTCAGTAATCGCTTCAGCCATATCAAGCTCAACAAGCTCAGCTTTAGCAGCTTTATTGCTAGTATCTAAGTCACTATTAGATTGTTCGATTTTTTTGGCCGTATTTAACCGACCACCCAAACCGGCCTGAACAAGTGAAACCTGATTTTTGGCATTATCGAGTTGTACGATGGCATCAGCTAAAACTTGATCAAACTCTTCTTGGGTTAAATCAGGATTGGTTAGTCCTGCTATCAGATCGTCCAAGGTATTTAACGCATTTTCTTTTTGTGGCGCTTCAAGGTCTACGTCGATTTGGCCGTTTGCAACAGGCGAAACAGAAATTTCCATACCTTGATATTCGATTTTACCGTTTTCAAAGCTGCCGCTGTCAATTGTTACACCTGCTTGCTGCACAACAAATGTATTAGGTGTGCCTGTGGTGGTAATAAAGCTTAGTGTATTGGCATTTGCCGCTGCAGCAGGATCAGCGTTGTAATTTGCCTGATGGAATTTATCGAAATCAGCTTGCTCAGTAACATAAATTTTTGAGCTTGTAATACCGCCCGAAACTGTGCCATCGTTTGAAGCTACATTTAGGCGTGCATTTACTTTTTCGAATGTATCAAAACCATTGTCACTTGATTTGATTTCTACACCTTCAGCTACTTTGATCTTGTGTTGCCCCTGATCGCCACCATATTCATAGCGTCCAGAAGTACTATTGTAACTATAAGATGGGGTATTATCTTGGTAACCCGAAAAGATAAATTTACCGTCTTCGGTCTTTGCATTCATCAAATCAAGTACCGTACTTTGCAATGCTTTAACTTCTTCAGCAATACCTTCACGGTCGATATCACTATAGGCACCGTTACCAGCTTGAATCGATAACGTATACGCGGACTCAAGTGCGCCTTTAATATTTTGCAGCACACTTTCTTCTGTTGTTAGGCGGCTATTCAGCATAGTAATGTTTTTTGTGAACTGCTCATTACCCTGAATGCGATCTGTATAAAGTAACGCGCGAGCCGTTGCGGAAGGATCGTCAGCAGCAGTCAATACACGCTTTTGAGTATTAACCTGCTCTTGCGCTTTGTTTACATTTTGTTGTGAGTTAAGAATAGAGTTAAGGTTATTCTTATACATCATGTTATTTGAAATACGCATAATTACCTCGCCGCACTTAATAAGGTGTCAAAAATAGTACGTGCTGTTGAAAGTACCTGTGCCGATGCAGCATATGATTGTTGAAAGCGCAGTAAGTTTGCCGCTTCTTCATCAAGGTTTACACCTGATAGTGATTCATACCAAGCTTCTGACTGATCAGCTAGTGCTGTAAAGGCCGCACCATTCGTTTGGGCTTGACTAGTCACTACACCAATATCAGTGACAATGCCTGAATAGGCCTGATTAAACGTTTTATGATTATCGGCTGTACTACTTGCTTCAACATTTTGACGTACTAGCTCACCATTTTGTAAATCGGCCAATAGCAAACCATTACGGTTATCATCAAAACCACCAGTGTTAAACTCTACTGTGAAGGTGTCACCTGTTGCAGGTGATCCTTCAATATTAAAGTCAAAACCGTAGGTATCGTAAGGCGCCCCTGCTTGAGCAAGAATATTCTCAGCAGGCGGTGTTATGGTAAACGTCGATGTACCGTTACCATCTGTAATTTGATACTCGTTAGCATTCGCCGTTTTCACGAGTGTGATATCGCCATTCGCCAAACTCGGTGGAGGACCCACGGTAATACCCGTTGAGTTGTCAATATCGGACACTGTGCCAGCAGAAATACTTGCATCACTGGTATTATTGATATCGTTCGCAGTTCGAATAGGTGATGCTAACGCTAAATCTTCAGGACGTTCAGTTGCAAGCTCTAAGCTAGTTGCAGCCTGAGAGTTCAACTTAACCATAAATTGGTCACCAGTATTTGCAGCACCTGATACGTTGAGTTGTAAACCAAACGCTTCACCACCTGTAATAGTTGATGAGTCAATCACACCGGCAGTCACATTTGCTGTAGATGCGGTGCCAATGGGTTCACCTTTATTATCGATTGCCTGAATCTCAACAGTGGTGGCACTGGTATAAGTAACGATAAAGTCACTTGCTGGCAATTCGCTGCCTTTACCAGGTTCAAGGGTTGCCGTCATTGTTGATGTGCCCGTATTGGCTTGATAACCAAACGCATCTACCGTTGGAATAGCAAAAATATCGCCGCCAATTTCACCATTAGCGTCCATACCTAAGCTATTTTGTTGGTTAAAGGCATCGGCTAATGCTAAGCCCATTTGACCAAGTTGGTTTTGCGCTGGCACTAAAATATCGTCACGAAATGCCAGTAAGCCACCAATTTTGCCTTTCAATTTACTCACATCAACTTCAAGCGGCACGGCTTTGCCACCGTTTACATCAAGTTTTAATTCTTTAAAGTTCGGATCTGGATCGCCACTGAATGAAAACAGGTTAAATGTGCCACTTTGCATTACAAGTGCTTGACCAGAGCCTAAATACACTTGTTTCTCGCCGTTATTACCATCGAGTGTTTCAATATCAATCAGCTCAGATAGATCACGAATTGCTTTATCACGTTCATTATATAAACCACTTGATACTGACTCACGATCAGTACCATGAACCGAAGCAATCTTGGTATTTAAATCACTGATATTTTGGATCAGGTTATTTGCTTCATCTGAAAAGATTTCTAGCTGCTCATTTACTACTGCTTTTTGGTCAACCACAATGCTCGATAATCTGTCCATTTGATCAATCAAATTTTGTGCATCCGTCATGACCAGTGAACGAGCTACTGTTGATGACGGTTGGTTTAAGCTTTCTTGTACATTGTTAAAAAACGAATTTACGCTCGTTGATAAGCTGTTTGACTCTTCTGAAAACAAGCTATCTACACGGCTTGCTTCAGTTACAAACTGATCAAAGAACGCTTTATTAGAGGTATCTCTATTTAATTGCTTTTGTGCAAATTCATTTAGTAAGCGATACGTTTCACCACGGCCGACTTGGTTATCGATCATGGTTGTGAACTCAGTACGCTCACGTACATAGCCCTCGGTATTAACGTTGGCGATGTTTTTACTGGTGGTTTGTAAAAGCTCAGAGTTAGCTCTTACACCGGCATTTGCTATGTCATATAAGCTAAATGACATGAGGGTCTACTCCTTAACGTACCAATGAAGCAGCGACGCTTTGAAGCTCAACGCGCTTCAATACCTGCTTAATTTTATCGGCATAATTTGGATCTGTTGCATAGCCTGCTTTTTGTAACGAATCTAAAAAGGCTGCAGGTTCTGCGGTATTATTAAGTGCTTCTTGATAACGTGGGTTTTCATTTAAAAAATCCACAAAGTCGTTCACACTATCTTTAATCGATTGATAAGAGCGAAAACTTGCTTGCTTTTTAACTGGCACACCTTGTTCAAACTCAAGCGTGACTTTGCTTGCTTTATCACCTTGCCAGCTCCTATCCGATTTAATATTGAATAAGTTGTTACTACTTGTGCCATCAGCTTTACTGATGATGTGTTTACCCCACCCCGTCTCAAGTGCTGCTTGAGCAACCATCACAGCTGGGTTTAAGCCAATTTTCTCAGCCGCATTTTTAGCGTGCTCCCAAACAGAGCTAATGAAAGACTCAGCATCTTCAAAGCGGTTTTCTGATTGCTCGTTCGCTGATGTATCCTCGACAGCTTGTGGTTTAGCCTTAGCCTCAGTAGTGCTATCAACAACACCGCTTGCGCGTTTATCACTATCAAAGTCAGCCGTCGTTCTTAGTACAGAACCTGGTGTAAACTCTTTACCGTCTGGCGAGAGTTGCTGAACAATCAAGTCAGCTAGACCCAACGAGCCATTTGATGAAAGCTCAATCGACATTTGTTGGTCATGCATCTCTTCAAAAAATTTAACGCCGCTTGAATTAAATGGGCTGTCTTTGTCTTCAAACGCTTCATTTGCTTTACGCATACTTTTAAGCAGCATCTGAGTGAAGATAGATTCAAATTGTGCCGCCGCTTTTTTCAGCGCCTCTTTTGACGCATCGCTAGAGGCATCACTTTTTAAGGCATTTTGACGTAATGAGTCTAAGTTGCCTAAATCAAAAAAGTTTTGCTTGTCGAGATGATTAGTATCCATCAGCTTTTTGACACAATAGTTAATAATGAAAATTAAAATGCAAAAATTGCGCCAATAAAAAACTTTATAAATGAATGGCTAATAACTTATACAGGAATGGAGTAACTTCAGAGCCAAGATTTTGGCTGATGTTTATACACTGAACGATTTAAGAATTACTAAAACAAAAAACGCGCTCGAAAGCGCGTTTTAATTTAAATGATAACCAGTTGCCCGTTTATCGCCCCCGCTTCTTTTAAAGCTTCAAGGATTGCCATTAAATCACCCGGTGCGGCCCCAACTTCATTGATTGCACGCACGAGATCATCAAGATTAACACCTGGATTAAATACAAAAGCACGTGAATCATCTTCGTTCACATCAATAATACTTTGATTGGTAACCGTGGTTTCACCATCACTTAAAGCATTTGGCTGTGACACATTTTGCTGCTCAGCAATGGTGACCGTTAAACCACCATGTGTAATCGCCGCTGGCTGTAGCTTCACGTTTTTGCCAATCACTATTGTGCCTGTGCGAGAGTTCACAATAATTTTTGCTGCTGTGTCTGCTGGCTTAAACTCTAAGTTTTCAAGTGTCGACAAATAAGCAACACGTTGAGAAGCATCACGCGGTGCTAACACTCGTACTGAAGCTGCATCGATTGCCTGAGCGCTATCAGGGCCCACTAAATCATTAATCGTTTGCTCTAAGCGTTTAGCCGTTGTGAAATCAGGACGATTTAAATTAAAGGTAATGTAGTCACCTTGCATAAACGGGCTCTTAATAGCACGCTCTACAATGGCACCGTTTGGAATACGGCCCACTGTGGGTGTGTTAATAATTACACGGCTACCGTCTGCTCCTTCGGCACCTAGGCCACCAACGACTAAGCTGCCTTGTGCAATCGCATAGGTATTACCATCAACCCCTTTTAGGAAGGTTTGTAATAAAGTACCGCCACGTAAACTACCGGCACTACCGATAGACGAAACCGTAATATCAATGGTTTGACCGGGTTTTCTAAATGCCGGTAACTCTGCATGCACAGCCACAGCTGCAACATTTTTAATCTTAGGTTTTAAGCTATCAGGTAAGGTAATACCAAAACCATTCAGCATGGCTTTAAAGCTTTGTTGAGTAAATCGGCTTTGTTCACCTGTGCCAGGCAAACCGACAACCAAACCATAACCCACTAATTGATTTGCGCGCACGCCCTCAACCATAGATACATCTTTGACTCGCTCAGCCTGTGCAGAAAACTGCAGGCTAATTAAGCAAAGAGCGATGATGTATTTAAACCCATTCATGACTTTATTCCTCTAAAATGGGAAAAGCGAACTACTAAAGAAACGAGACAGCCAACCTGCACTTTGCGTTTCTTGAATTTGCCCTTTACCTGAGTATTGAATTCGCGCATTAGCAATACGGTTTGATGTGACCGTGTTATCTGCTTGCACATCTTCAGGACGAACTAAGCCTTCAAGGCGAATAAATTCTTCACCGGTATTCAAAGTAAGCCATTTTTCACCACGAATAACCAAGTTTCCATTAGGTAAAACACGCATCACATTGACAGAAATATCACCAAATAAGCTATTTGATTGGTTAGACTTTGAATCACCTTTAAACGATGCCCCAGAACCAATACCAAACTGAATGCTATCACCACCAATATTCACAGGATTGCCACCAAGCCCAATAACAGGGTCTAAACTAGCGTCCGTTTCTTTATCGGTTTCGGTTTTAGCGGCTTTGGTGGCTTGCGTTGATTCTTGCAATTTAACCGTGATGATATCACCAGCGCGCAATGCCTTTTTATCTGAGTACAAGTCATCTGCTGAATAACTATCAAACAACGAACCCGTTGGTACCATTGGCTCTGTTGTTGGCTCCGGATACATAGGCGCATAGTAAGGGTCATCCTGAACCACATGATGATTTTGCGTTGTCATACAACCACCCAGCATTAATGCTGCCGATGTGACTAAGATAATATTACGCATGCTGCCTCCTACCCATTAAAGCTGTTGATTGATGTAACTAAGCATTTCATCAACCGCTGAAATCACTTTTGAATTCATTTCATAAATTCGTTGCGTTTCGATCAAGTTAACGAGTTCTTCTGTTACATTCACATTAGACGTTTCTAGAGAACCTTGAACCACAGTACCTAAACCATCGATACCTGGGTTCCCTTGCACAGGTGCACCACTCACAGCGGTTTCGGTGTACAAGTTTTGCCCCATTGGCTCAAGACCTGATGGATTAATAAAGTCACTAATTGTTAGCTGACCAATTACCACGTTCTCTGCTTGTCCTGAAATACGTACCGACACTTCACCGTCTTGCGAAACAGTAATTGATTGTGCATCGTCTGGTACGTTCATTTCTGGCTGTAATGGAAAACCCGCACCAGAAGTTACAATGCGACCATCTTCGTCAGTGGTGAATTGACCATTACGTGAGTATGCAATGTTGCCATCTGGTAATTGCACTTCAAAGAAACCCGGGCCTGAAATCATCCAGTCCAATGAATTTTCTGTGGTAAGCATGTTACCTTGTGAAAAGTTCTTTTGGTTAGCAACCACTTTGGCACCGGCACCAAGCATTAAACCCGATGGCATTTCAGTGTCTTGAGATGAACGACCACCTGGTTGATTGATGTTTTGATATAGTAAATCTTCAAATACGGCGCGGCTTTTTTTATAGCCGACCGTGCTGGCATTCGCGAGATTATTTGAGATCACCGAAATATCGGTTTGTTGGGCGTCAAGCCCGGTTTTACTGATCCATAATGCAGGATTCATAACTCTACCCTCTCAGTCATCTTAAACAATGCGTAACAGCTGATCTTGACGCTCGTCGAGCTCTTCGGCTGTTTTCATTAATTTAACTTGTAATTCAAATTGGCGTTGATTGCTGATCATGTCGACCATTTCATGCACTGGGTTTACGTTCGACATTTCAAGCGTACCCGACAGTACTTTTACGTTTGGTGAAATATCACAAAAACCACAAAGGTCATTGACCAACATGTCTTCTTTTGGTCGAAATAAACCGTCATTACCTTTTTCAAGCTGAGTGTTATCAGCCTCAATCACTTTTAAGCGATCAACCACTTCCAAAAAGTTTGCTGGCGCTCCTTGTGGGCGAACCTGAATAGCACCGTCTTCACTAAACTCAACTTTCTCGATAGGTAATGGCAAAATGATTGGACCACCTTCGCCAATTACTTGACGGCCATGGCTAGTGATCAACGCGCCATCTGGAGTAATGTTTAATGTGCCAGTTTTGGTGTACGCCTCATTGCCTGATGCATCTTGTACACTCAACCAACCACGGTCACTCATCGCGATATCAAGCTCGCGGCCAGTTTCAACAAAACCACCCGATTCCATATTAGATCCAGGGCGTTCTTGCATTGCAAACACCCTAGATGGCAGACCTTCACCGAAGGCTTGCATAGAGCGAGCTTGTGCAAAATCAGCTTTAAAGCCAGTGGTGTTAGCATTAGCAAGGTTGTTGGCCTTGAGTTCAAGACCTCGCAAACTTTGCTTAGCACCCGACATGGCAATGTAGACCATTTTGTCCATAACATTGACTCACTAAAAATACGATAACTAAGAAATGCAATAAAAGTGCCAAAGTAAAATTGACACTAAAATAGAAGAGAAAAATGAATAATTAGAATGAAAAAAGGCTGCCAATAGAGGGAGCAGCCTTCGTGTCGGATTAAGCTTAGAGCCGTTAAAATTAACGGATCTGTAGGATGTTTTGCTGTAGTGTTGAGTTAACCTCAAGCGCACGTGAATTTGCTTGGAAGTTACGCTGCGCACTAATCAAGTCAACAAGTTCGTTAGTTAGGTTTACGTTTGATTGTTCAAGCGCAGATGAGTTAATTGAACCCAAGGTACCTGAACCTGGTTCGCCAGCAATAGGCTCACCTGACGTTAAACTCTTCTTCCAAGAAGTATCACCCACTTGTTGTAAACCCTGTGAGTTCGAAAAGCGTACCATGGCAACTTGACCTAAGAATGAAGTGTCACCATTACTGTATGAAGCAACAATTTTACCGTCAGAACCGATATCGATACCCGATAGACGACCTACAGTCGCACCATCTTGTTCCAGTGCTTTTACTTCAAAGTTACTAGCATATTGAGTAGGTACTTTATTCGCTGTTGCCGCTTCATCACGCCAGTTCATCGTTACATCATCAGGGAAACTAGCACCATTAGATAGTAAGTCAGATAAACCTGTCGCAGCGCCTGCGCCATTTGGTAAAGTTAATGGGTTAAATGATGCATCAGTATTAGCAACACCATCCGTGTTAAGTGGTAAACCACTTGAATCAAATTGGAATGTAGTTAGTGGTGTATAAGGCGTTGTTGTTTGCTCTACACCACTTGCATCAAATGGTTTTTCATCCAGTGTGGCGTATACTTGCCACTCATTGTCATTACCTGTCACAGCTGCATCAGTTTTAACGAAGAAGAACTGTAAAATATGTGGCTCACCTAATGAATCATACACAGTTGTTGATGTTGAACTATTATATGTAGCACTTGATTCAGGATCAAACGGTGTCACTGTTGGCGCAGAGGCACGTGAATCAAGGTTAAATGATGAATAAACATTCGTGGTTGCACGAGGTGAACCTGATGCATCAGGAATTTGTAACGCTGAAGATGTACTTAAGCTAACAGAAGTGGTATCACCAGTTGCTTCATCAACAGGGAAACCTTGTAAGTAGTTACCGCTTGCATCAACAATAAAGTTATCCTGATTTAATTTAAACGCACCTGCACGAGTATATGTGAAGTCTTGCGCACCTAGGTCATTCGCCATTGCGAAATAACCTTCACCAGTGATCGCTAAGTCAAGAGAGTTATTTGTGAAAGATAACGAACCTTGGTGGAATTGCTGTGCCACCATTGTCGTTCTTACACCGTCACCATTTTTTGTTTTACCAGAACTAAATACTGATGATGCGTATACATCAGCGAACTCTGCACGAGACTCTTTAAAGCCTGTAGTGTTCACGTTAGCAATATTATTTGCTGTAACGTCTAAATCTTTTTGCGCGGCTGCTAAGCCTGTTAATGCAATATTGAAGCTCATAACTCACCTCTAACCTATCTCTTAGCCTAAGCTAACCCAAACCTTTTTTACTTATGCGATTTCAGCTATATCAGTTAGCCTAACCGCACCCTCTTTTGTATTTACGATAATGCCGCTTGCGCCATTAATATTGACACTTTCAATATTCTTAAAGGTCGCCATTGGCATACTGCTGTAGTCTCCATTTACAAAGCCTTCAGCACTGATGTCATATTCACCTTCAGGTAGCACATTGCCATCATTGTCTTTACCATCCCATTCAAAACGAAGTGCACCCGCTGACTGAGAACCTAATTCAATGGTACGCACTAACTGGCCTGATGAATCCGTTATTCTTAGCGTTAAAGATTCAACAGCGGTTTCTGCAACCACAGAACCTTTAGCGAGATTTTCGCCATCAAAATCAATGGTGTCAGACTCAAGTAACGCTTGCTTACCAACAAGCGTTGAAGCCTGTAAGGCAGAGTTAGATGTCATTGATGCAGTGAGTGATTCAAACTTCTCATTTAAGTTTGAAATACCCTCAGCCATAGTGAAATTCGTCATCTGCGCAATCATTTGATCGTTGTCAGCTGGCTTGCTTGGGTCTTGAAACGACAACTGTTGTGTTAAAAGTGAGAAGAAGTCTTCTTGCGTTAAAGTATCATCTTTCTCTTCTGTTTTATTTTGATTGTCTTGCCAACGTAAATTATCTAAATACGTTGATGACGCACTGCTGATGTCGTTACTCATAACTTATCCTCGGTTACCGCTGCCCAAGCAACAGTGTTTTACTTAACATTTGCTTAGCTGCATCAGCAACTTGCACATTTGTTTGGTAAGAGCGAGAGGCTGAAATCATATTTGCCATTTCTTCTACAACATTAACGTTAGGTTTGTAGATATAACCATTTTCATCCGCACTTGGGTGGTTCGGGTTATATTCAATTTGCAGAGGTTTATCGCTCTCTACAACACCTAATACTTTAACGCCAACAGAAGAGCCCTGAGGATTGCTTTGTGATGATGACGCTTTAGTCAGCTCTGCAGCAAAAACAGGATGGCGCGCTCGGTATGTCTGATCTTGGCTGGAACTAATCGTATTCGCATTCGAGATATTACTGGCTGTGGTATTTAAGCGAACATTTTGTGCACTCATACCGGTTGCTGAAATATCAAAAACATTATACAAACTCATGATTAAGCTCCTTGACTACCGAGGGCTTTTTTAAGGCCTTTAATTTTACTACTCATAAATTGCAGGCTTGCCTGATACTCTAATGAGTTCTGTACATACAAGTTTCGTTCCACTTGTATATCGACTGAGTTACCATCACCTGTATCTGCTTGATTTGGCGTACGAAACATTTCTGCACTGCCAACAAAACGACTGCCCCCGGCAATATGTTTAGCATCGGTTCTTACCATGCTATTGCCGCCTTGCTGGTTGCTTTTTGCCGCTTTTAATGCCGAGGCAAAATCGATATCTTTCGCTTTATAGCCCGGCGTATCAGCATTAGCGATATTTGTCGCTAATAACTCAGCGCGTTGTGAACGGATCAACATCGCATGAGGATGAACACCAAATGCTTTATCAAAACTGATAGCCATAACCATCTCCAAAAAATTGACTCTGTAGTGGTTAATGCAAAAGCTAAGCCAAAAATTTAGGAGTGATTTAATTTATATAAGAGACTGAAAAATAGGTAAATTTAGCAACCTAAGGGCTAGGTTGCTAAGGAGAGTTTACTTTTTCTGATAGATGATACCGGGGTTACAACGAACCATATCAAAGCTATCACTTAAGCCCGCCATTGATTCTGACGCACCTAAAAACAGGTAACCTTTCGGGTTTAAAGCTTGAGCAAATTGCGAAATGATTTTAGCTTTTACTTCTGGTGAAAAGTAAATTAACACATTACGGCAAAATATGATGTCAAACTTGCCCATTAGGGCATATGAATCGAGTAAGTTTAAATGTCTAAAGCTGACCATTTTACGTATAGGGTCAACTACCTGAGCCATTCCATTACCGCTGTCCTTGAAGAACTTTTGACGACGCTCCATCGACAAGCCACGAGCAAGGGCTAGCGAGTCATACTCAGCATTCTTGCACATATCAAGCATGGTATTAGAGATATCAGTGCCAATAATTTGCGCACCCATCTTTAATACGCCTGGGTTTTTAGATTGGAACTCGGCAACCGACATGGCAATTGAGTACGGCTCTTGTCCTGATGAACTTGCCGCTGACCATATCTTTAGTGGCCTACGCACATCTTTAAGCTCAGGAAATAGTTTTGTTTTCAATAACTCAAACGGATATTGGTCACGAAACCAAAGCGTTTCATTGGTTGTCATCGCATCAACGACAGCGGCACGAAGCTGCCTCTCATGAGGGCTTAGTGTTTTACTTACCAACTGTGATAAAGACTCAACATTAAAACGCGCCATAAGCGGCGCAAGGCGGCTTTTAACTAAATAAAGTTTATTATCGCCAAGCACAATGCCACATTGTTGCTCTAAAAAAGAGCGGAATTGATCGTATTCGCTTTGTTGTAAATGCTTATTTTCCAAAGTAATACCACCTATAAATAATTAATCACAATGAACCCACTTCTTCACAGCTGTCGCTAATTCATCTGGGTTAAATTTTGCAATAAAATCATCAGCACCCACTTTTTCGATCATTGCTTGGTTAAACACCCCACTTAAAGAGGTATGCAAGATCACATGCAAAGGTGATAATTTTGGATCAGCCTTAATTTCAGCGGTTAAGGTATAACCGTCCATTTCTGGCATTTCTACATCAGATATTAATAGACCAACACGTTCAGTAATATCATTTTGACAATCGAGCTGAGCAATCTCTCTTAAACGTAAAAGCGCTTCTTTTCCGTTTTTAGCTAGTTCAGTTTGTACACCTAGAGGTTCAAGCGCACGCTTAACTTGGTTTCGAGCTACTGCAGAGTCATCAGCAATAAAGACAATACGCTCACCTAAGTCACGCTGAATCTCACCTTCACCAACTACTTCAGCACTCACTTCAGTGTTAACTGGGCAAATTTCGTTTAATATCTTTTCTACATCGAGAATTTCAACTAATTCGTTTTCAATCTCAGTGACCGCAGTTAGGTAAGAATAACGTCCGGCTCCCGAAGGCGGCGGCATTATTTTTTCCCAGTTCATATTCACGATGCGTTCAACACCACCAACTAAAAACCCTTGCACTGAACGGTTGTACTCAGCAATGATGATAAAACTGTCTTTGATATTTTCAATTGCAGGGCCACCTACAGCCATCGATAAATCAATAACAGAGATAGTTTGACCACGGATATGCGCAACACCGCGAATGTACGCATTTGATTTAGGCATGTTAGTAAGTGGTGGACATTGCAGAACCTCTCTTACTTTAAACACGTTTATACCAAAGCGTTGTCGCCCTCTGAGTTTGAATAATAGTAATTCAAGGCGGTTTTGCCCAACCAACTGAGTACGCTGGTTAACTGAGTCTAAAATGCCTGCCATTTCAATCTCCTAAAGATAAACAATCAGAGCTGGAACAATAATTGCATTCTTTGTGTTAAAGCTACATAAGGTTACAAAGCGTCTGTTTTTTGACGCAAAATATTTATACCTTGTTTTCAACCATAAGCATAGTCGAAACAATATGAGTTTGTTAAAAAAAAGCCGAAGATACAGTGTTTTTTATTTTCTTACTAGCCTGTTGTTTACAACACAACTACAGGCAGAAGTTTATAATACCGAGCAACTTCAACAAATCGCCATCGATTTTGTTAGCGAGCAGCTCCCTGATCTGGACACCACACCTCAAATTAGTGCTTTACCATTAGATAGTCGCATTCCTGAGAGGTTATGTGAGTCACCAATTAACAAAGAGTTACCAACAGAGCCTCCTTTTAATCGGCAGGTAACTGTACAACTTAAGTGCCAAGATTTAAATAGTTGGACCCAATACGTTCACGTGCGCATTATTGAGCTAGAACCTGTGGTTGTTGTTACCACTAATTTAGCCCGTGGAGAGGTCATTCGCCCTGAACATTTACGCCTCGAAATGAAGCCAAAGCAATTTGTTAGAACGCAATATGTTCAAGATGAGGCTATACTTATTGGCAGTCGCAGTAAGCGTAACTTGCGTGATGGTAGTCCGATTGTAATGAGCCAGGTTTGTATGGTTTGTAAAGGCGATAATGTAACTATCTATGCTTCATTACGCGGCTTAAGAATTAAAACCACCGGAATTGCTCTAGAAGATGGCACGTTAGACGAATTAGTACGTGTAAAAAACAAAAAATCAGGTAAAGTATTAAATGCACGTGTGGATGGGGTCGAGTCTGTACAAGTAAATATTTAATTTTTTATATTTATGCTAAAGTATCCGCTGTGCCCGCCGATATATAGGCATATGTTGGGTAATGTATAGGTCAAAATTATGGTAAGCAATGTCAATAATGGTCAACAACAGCCTTCTGTGTTGACAAATACCAAGCAAAAAAAGCTTGATTTACAAAAAGATAATGCTAATGCAGCCGCTGCAAAATCGGCCGCACCAAAAGCAAGTGCAGATTCTGTGAGCTTAACTCCTCAAGCTAAGCAGCTAAAATCTTTGCAAGAAAAAGCAGAGCAATCATCTGGCTTTGATAGCAATAAAGTGGCTGAGCTGAAAAAGGCAATCAGTGAAGGTAAATACCAAATTGATGCTGAAAAGCTAGCAAAGAACATCGCTGCATTCGAGTTTGATGTCTATGGCTGATCATAATCATTTAATAGCTAGCAAATTAACACAACAAGTTTCTTGCTTGGAGTCTATTGCTGCGCTGTTAGATGATGAGTTGACAGCCATTGCTGCAAAGCGTGGTGACGGATTAAAGAGTATTGCCCAACAAAAAATCTCTTTGCTCCAACAAATTCAAACCATTGATAAAGAAGTGCAAAAGCTTGTTGCGCACAACGAATCGCAAGATGACGAAGTAAGTGCACTCATTAAGCAAGTAAATACTCTCCTAGCAAGCTGCAAGAAGAAAAATGATGTAAACGCTCACGCGGCCCATCAAGCACAGTTGAGTGTTAAGCAACTTAAAGATATTTTAATCGGTGCACCATCATCGATGACCTACGACCAAGGCGGCAGCGTGATTCAAGGCGATAAGAAAATCGTTCACAACTTGAAAGCCTAAATACTATTTCATTAAAAAAGCGCGATAACTAAGTTATCGCGCTTTTTTAATGCTTGCAGAATTTGCTGGACTTATGCGGCAAGCCAATAGGTTACAACTAGACTAAGTTGCACCTAATAATATGTTACTTTTTTCACTTGGCGCGGTTTTACTTCGCCGATGTATAAATCGTGCACTCGCTTCATATCAAGCTGTAATTCAGTTGCGTAGGTATCCCCTACCGCATAGGTTTTAATAACCTGTGCGCCTTTAATCACACCTTGTACTTGGCTTTGTAATTGATCGTTATGAGCAATACTATTTTGCACTGTGGTGCCTGCGGAAATTCTTTGCCCGTAAACTTGCTCAGCAAGCTCGCGGTAAGCTTCAAGCTTTGAGGCTTTAATCGCAAGTAGAGTACGCTGCGATTCATTGTTACCTGGTTGAGCACTAATTGGCGCATAACCCACGGCTTTTAGCACTGGGTAGCTATCTGGCTCAATGTAAGTGTATTCTACATGTTTATCAAAAATACTACTGCAGCCGGTTAATGCTGCGCAGGCAACCAGCCCACCGAATAGAAGTGCTCGCATAATTTGCTTCCGCTTAAAACTCTTTGGCTACAAATATGCACGTTTAATGCCACTGTGGTACAGTCCTTGCTCATTTAGGTTATTCATTGGTTTTAATGCTAGGTGTCAGCATGAAAAATAAAACAATAGCCAGCTTAAAAGGCCTTGGCTTAGCCTTTACAATTTTGTTTTCTAACAATAGCTTAGCTCAGTGGTTTGAATCTACAGGCCATGCAGTTGTAAAAAATGGCGATACGAGCCAAGCCAAATCTGCCGCCATTAAAGACGCCATAACTCAGGCTTTAGTGTTTTCTGGCGCTCGAGTAACCTCTGTACAGACCTTAGTTGACGGGGTTTTGACGCAAGATCAGCTGAAAATAAGCAGCCATGGTGAAATCCAGAAAATAGAATTGATCAGCGAAGACCGCCATAACGACACCTATGCCATCACGCTTCGCCTCGATATTTTTGCTCAAGCAGAAGAATGCCCTGCAAACCAATACACAAAATTTATTGCTGTGACACAAAGCCAACTCGCCAATCGCGAGCAAGCGCGTATGGGCCAAATTTTTGACGTAAACAAAGCCATTAGTGAACACTTATATGCCAGCTTAAGTAATACGCAAATGGCAGCTAAACCGACAGCCTATTACAATATGCCTTTGCGAGTAGATCATTTTTTCACTCAGCAATACGATTACAGTAATGCGCTACTTGAAGAGATCACTAGCCGCAGTAACTCGCAATATGTATTACTGAGCCGTATTCGTGATTTATCAGTTAACCATAAGATCAACAACGATTATGCATTTTGGCAAGATGATAGTTTCAAGCGTGCATACAAAGTAGATTACGTCTTATTTGATGGCACCACTTACGAAAAGCTCTGGCAAAAAAGCTACCAAACAGAAGGTATTTGGCCGTATAAAAAGACTGAGATCATCGATGTATATAGCGACCGATTTTGGGCAACTGACTATGGCCAAGCTATTAGCGATATAAACCAAACCCTAACCTATGACTTACAAGCAGCTATGGCCTGCTTACCCACGCAAGGTAAAATACTGCATATAGAAAACGGCAGGCTAATCATCAACTTGGGTAAGGCGCATGGGCTTGAGCAAGGGCAAATTTTAAATATTGCCCATCATAATTACCTAACGGATGCACAGGGTAATAAGCTCCCGCACAAAATCACTACACTTAATCAGGTAAAAGTGACTCAGCTTTATCAGCAATCAGCGGTTGCCATGAGTATAGATAAGCAACCACTGCCTAACATTCAAATTAACGATATTGTTGAATTAGCTGCTAGTGAGTAAATGAGCTTGTAGGCCTTCATGAGCATTTAGCCAACTAGCTAATTGCTCAACGCCTGCTATATGTGGGTAGTGTTTACGAGTTGCAATGACAACTTGGCGTTGCTGATTTGGTGTTATAGCTAAATACTTCACTCCTTCACGTGGTGTACATGCAAGCTTAGGAACAAAGGTTACCCCATCATCCATTGCCACCAACGCGAGTAAGGTTTCAATACTGTTACCTTTATATTGGTTCGAGACTTCAACCCCAGCTGAAAAACAAAATTGCTCTGCTTGCTCTTTAAAGCAATGCCCTTCGTTTAACATTAATAAGTCACATTCATGTAATTGAGCCAACGCAACTTCAGTATGTTTTGCTAAAGCGTGTTGCTCAGAAACTGCAACTAAGAAGTCTTCTTTATAAAGCGGTGACACATGATAAGGCGCTAAATCAGCCACATCAGCAACAATTGCAATATCAATCTCACCATTATCAAGAGCCACCAGCGTTTGCGCTGTTTGCATTTCTATAAATGAAAACTGGGTTTCACTAAAGGCCTGCTTCATAGAAGTTAAGAGTGTTGGCAGTAAATAAGGTGCAATGGTAGGAATAATACCTACATTGATTTTACCCTTTAGTGGGTCATGTGAGCTGGCGGCTATTTCTTTAAGCACTTGGGTTTGATCTAGGATCAGTGTGATCTGCTTAAGAAGTTGTTCACCTTGCACAGTCAACGTGACCTGCTTTGTTGAACGGTCAAAAATAACAACCCCCAGCTCTTGTTCAAGCTTTTTAACTTGCCCGCTTAATGTCGGTTGGCTGACATAGCAAGCATCAGCTGCTTTTCTGAAGTGCTTGTATTGTGCAACCGCTTTTACGTATTCAAAGTCTTTTAAATTCATATCACACCCCCAATAGCTTTTACCTATCATACTAATACAAACAAACGATTGGAGCTATCGAAAATTTAATCGCATAATGGCACTCAACAAATCAAGAGGAATCAAAACAATGTTAAACAATATTGAAGGCCAAAAAGTACCAAACGTTACATTCGCAACACGTGTAGACGAGCAGTGGAAATCAATGACCACTGACGAAATTTTTAAAGGTAAAACAGTTGTGCTATTTGCATTACCAGGTGCATTTACACCAACATGTTCATCAACTCACTTGCCACGTTATAACGAGCTTGCGGCTGTATTTAAACAAAACGGTGTTGATGACATTGTCTGTATTTCTGTAAACGATACCTTCGTAATGAATGCATGGGCACAAAACCAAGAAGCGCAAAATATCACTTTATTGCCAGACGGCAACGGCGAATTTACCGACGGCATGGGTATGCTAGTCGATAAAAACGACTTAGGTTTTGGTAAGCGTAGCTGGCGTTATTCTATGCTAGTTAAAGACGGCGTTATCGAAAAAATGTTCATCGAGCCACAAAAGCCTGGCGACCCGTTTGAAGTGTCTGATGCAGATACCATGCTCGAATACATTAACCCAGCACAGGTAAAACCAGAATCTGTGAGCATTATTACTAAGCCTAATTGTCCGTTCTGTACAAAAGCTAAAGCGTTACTAGAGGCCAAAGGTTATGTGTACGAAGAAATTGTATTAGGTCAACACGCTTCACTAACTAGTTTAAAAGCGATTTCTGGTCGTGAAACAGTTCCGCAAGTATTCATAGGCGGTGAGCACATTGGTGGCTCTGACGATTTAGAAAAACACTTTGCATAATTTTCAAGTTAGGGCTGCTAATTGCAGCCCTTTATTATTTTAAAACCACAACACATTGATTAAATAATAAATTATATAACTGGTCTGCTCTCGCCATCACCCGTATTTATATTCAAAATACCAACATCTTAGTTACCAATTTGTTACATAAAGCAAAGAATGAATCTAAAATGTCTGCAGCTACATTTACTTAAACCGTAACGAAATTAAGATGATTTAATTGGAATATACAATGAAAAAACTAACACAAGGATTGCTCCTTTCCTTGCTATGTTTCGGTGGCCAAGCTCATGCTGCGTCAACTGGTACTATCGATTTACTTACCCACCCTGTTGGCATTATCTGCCTTGTTATTTTTATCTTTGCTTATGTGCTCGTCATACTCGAAGAAAAAATTCACTTACGCAAATCAAAACCCGTATTGGTTGCAGCCGGGATTATTTGGACCCTTATTGCTTGGCAGTACAGTGCACAAAACTTATCTGATCTTAGCACCGACGCATTTCGTCACGCCTTGTTAGAATTTTCGGAGTTAATGCTATTTTTGCTCGTTGCGATGACCTACATCAACGCACTAGAAGAGCGTCGTTTATTTGATGGTCTAAGAAGTTGGTTGGTTGCGAGGGGCTTTAGCTACAAACAATTATTTTGGATAAGCGGTGTACTGGCATTTTGTATTTCACCTGTAGCCGATAACTTAACTACTGCCCTACTTTTATGCGCAGTGGTAATGAAGGTAGCAGCAAATGATAACCGCTTCATTGCTATGTCGTGCGTCAATATTGTAATAGCCGCAAATGCCGGTGGCGCATTCAGCCCATTTGGTGACATCACGACACTGATGGTTTGGCAAGCCGATGTTGTTGCCTTTACCGAGTTCTTTGTTTTATTCCTACCAGCTTTAGTCAGCTATATTATTCCTGCATTTGTTATGTCTTTATTTATCAATAACCGTCACCCGGATACGGCCGATGAAGATATTGAACTTAAACGGGGTGCGCTTCGCATATTGTGCTTATTCTTACTGACAATACTCACCGCGGTGGTGCTAAAAACCGCCTTTGGTTTACCACCGGTTGTGGGCATGATGATGGGCCTTGGCTATTTACAATTTTTTGGTTACTTCTTACGCGTGACACTCCCCGGCTCTCTTGCTAGAAAGCGTGCGATGGCAGAGCGCGAAGGTGATAAAGAACGCTTATCTCGCTTAGGTAACGTTGTTCCTTTTGATGTATTTAGCCGTGTATCGAGAGCCGAGTGGGACACGCTCTTGTTCTTCTATGGCATCGTTATTTGTGTTGGAGGCTTAGGGTTTATCGGCTACTTAGCGCTGCTTTCTGACTTACTTTATAACAACTGGTCTGCTACCGGTGCGAACATTATTCTTGGTTTAATGTCAGCGGTAGTCGATAACATTCCAGTGATGTTTGCAGTGTTACAAATGATGCCTGATATGTCGCACGGTCAATGGCTGCTTATTACGCTAACAGCAGGAATTGGTGGCAGCCTGTTATCAATTGGCTCTGCGGCAGGAGTTGCACTAATGGGTCAAGCGCGAGGGATATACACCTTTAATAGCCACTTAAAATGGTCGCCGGTCATTTTACTAGGTTACTTTGCTGGAGTATTAACTCATTTATACCTCAATACAGCCTACTTCGGCTAAACCTTAATAAAGTAAAAACCCTTATCACTTTGAGGGTTTTTACTTTAAATATTCCACAATGAGCAGTTTATAAACAGCAGTGTCGTAATAAGCTGTGTTTTTGTCGCAAAAAGTCAAGATTAAGACAGGCGCTTTACTTTAGTCTAATAATTCACAAATAAGGTGAATTGAGGACACACATATGAGCCAAATGAATTCTGTTGCCATGCAAAATGGCAAGCTGCATGTAAAACAAATTGATATCCCTACACCTGGACCCGGCCAAGTACTGGTAAAAAGCCTAGCTTGCGGCATTTGCGGTTCTGATATTCATATAACCCGCCACACCAGCGATGTATTCGATATCTATAAAAACCTTGGCATCATGGCTAAAGATGCAGGCGATGACCAAGAAGTATTATTAGGCCATGAATATGCGGCTGAAATCGTTAGCTACGGCCCAAATACTAAAGGCGAATTAGCGAAAGGCACCCGTGTCACCTCAGTACCAATTTTACTTTCTGCGGGCGGCGCTGGCGTAGGTGTAACCCCAGGGCTATATGGTGCCTATTCTGAATACTTTATTGTTGATGAAGCCTTAATATTACCTATTCCTGATGCTGTTCCATCAGAAGCGGCAGCCATTACAGAACCACTTGCTGTTGGCCTGCACGCAGTGAACCGCGCACAAATGAATAATGATGATGTTGCCATTGTGGTTGGTTGTGGCCCAATTGGCCTTGCCGCGATTGCCGCGTTAAAGCTTCAAGGCGTAAAACACATCATTGCCTCTGATCCACAAGAGAGCAAAAAACAAATTGCCCTTGAATTTGGCGCCACAGAATATGTTAACCCTATGGAAGGTGATGAAGTTGCTAAAGCCGCAGAACTTGCGGGTAACAATAAGGTGGTTATTTTTGAATGTGCCGGTGTAAGCCGCTTATTGAACGACTACATTTTACGTGCACCAGCAAAAGCAAAAATCATTGTAACGGGTGTACATACCGCGCCACTCAACGTTAACTTTGCCTATGCCACAGTGAAAGAGTTAGACCTTATTTTCTCTTATTACTACCAGCCAGAAGAGTTTGCACAATCACTTGAGAACATCGCGTCAGGCAAAATTGCATGGCAAAAAATGCGTACTGGTAAAGTCGGCATAGACGGCGTACAAGGTGCGTTTGATACCTTATTTAAACCAAACGACCATATCAAAATCATCATTGAACCATGGCGCACAGGCGAGCTTGAAAAAGTAACGGGTTAATTTAATTGGGGCTGCTGAAGAAACTTGGTAGCCCCTACAGGAATCGAACCTGTAACTGCCCCTTAGGAGGGGGCCGTTATATCCATTTAACTAAGAGGCCACTCAAAAGCTGAGGTAAAGCTTACAGCTTACAGCTTACAGCTTACAGCTTACAGCTTACAGCTTACAGCTTACGGAAAATTATAACGGTCTAAGGCTTTGGTAATCAAGAGAATAAACCAATCGACTTGTGAGTAAGTCGATTGGCAAAATAATGAGGCTAGTTAACGCTAGCCGTTGCTGATTTGATTGACTCATTTTTTAACACAAAATATGGGATCACTTTTTGTGCGCTGGCAATAACCAGCTTTGAGTTTAAATTAATTACTCGAGCATTCACTTCAACACCATTTGGGCGGTATATCAGCGTGCCTGTAAGTACATGGCTCGCGATGCGACGCTCGGCTAACTCTTCTACATCTCGCGACATCACAAAATCACCACGTGATGTCACACTAATGATATCCATCGCTTTAAAATCAACAACGCCAAAGCCAAATTTTTGCAGCTGATGCATCATTGTTTCAGAGAGTTGATTACCAAGTTGAGAGCTATTTTTTAGGCTCGCATCTAAATCAACAAAGCTAGTTATGGCTATTCCTAACTCGCTTTCTTGTTGCATGGTATCCACTAACTCAAGGGCCATTTGCTCGACATAATTAACAACGGTTTTATGATGTTGATAAGGCACAAATAAACGATGGTTAGCGTTATCCTGCTGCATATCATTTTGTTCAAGCGCTTGTAGCATAGCAACGTAATCGACTTGAGTATTTGCTGATGCAGGTACATTTTGAGCTGTATTTTGCGGCTCTGCTGATTGCTCCGGCAGCAATTGGCAGCCAGATAGTGCGAGCGTTAACGATGCTAAGATAAAACCTTTCATAGCTTACTCACTTGCTTGTTTTAGTGTAATACCATCACTGCGGTTGGTACTATCAAGGGCATCAACCACTGATTGCGGGATAAAACCTTGCGCTGACCCTACAACTGCTTTGCTTGCTAAACCAACAATACGTGCATTCACGAGCACACCACTTTGATGATTAACCAAAGTACCTGCCAATACATAATTGAAGTTTTGGTCTTGGCTAAGCTCTAAATAATCACGACTGAAAACATAATCACCACTTGGCGTAACACGCATATAATCCGTGGTTTTAAAATCAATGACAGGCACACCAAACGCATGAAGTTCATGAATGAAGCTTTCGGCAATTTGATTACCTAGCAGATTCGTTGAGTTGTAATCTGCATCAAGGTATATGAAGCTTGAAACAGCAACCGGCGTGCTATCACTAACATATTGCAAGTTTTCAACAAGATCCTGCATGATGCCACGCACATAGTGATTAATATTTTTACGCGTTGGTGCTGCTGTAAAGGTGCTATTATTCATCACCGCCTGATTGGTTTGAAACACACTGTCGTTACTATGTGGCGCGGCGACTTCTCTTTGCGCAGCTAACTGAGGATCATTTTCGTGTTGTGTTGCATCACCAGTTAACATTGACGAGCAACCAAAGCCAAACGGCAAACATAAAGTTAAAATTAAACGTTTCATTAAATGAGTTCCTCTTAATATTCGCTTCGATACAACTGGCCATCACGTTGCTGAACTTTTTCAGCGCCCCACATTACATTGATAGGGATCTCAGTGCTTGCTGCTGATACTATTCGCAGATCTTTGGTATTTACCAATCGGGCGTTAACTATGTAGGCATGTTGTTGCCGCGTCAGTGTGCCGGTAATAACAAAGTCAATATTCTGACGTTGACGTAAGGTATTTACATCACGACTAAGTACACTATCGGCCGATTGCTGCAAATTTAAAGTATTTTCTAATCGATACTCAATGGTATGAAAACCAAGCTGAGTAAATTGCGTTAATAAACTTTCTTGAATTTGCTGACTCAAGCCACTGCCCTGATCTTCAGCTAAATCAGTACCTAAGCCATCAGCCATATAAAAACTGGTCACAGCAATACGTGCATTGCCTTTGTAAGGGCCTTGAATACGGCTCAGCTGACTACTTAAATCAGCAACGTATTGATGCACCGTATAAGGTGCCATCGGCGATTTTGGGGTTTCTCTAGGGGGCGTTTTTTGTGGCTCTTCAGTTAAGCTACAACCCACCAACACTAAAAAAACTGAATAAAATAACAGGCGCATAATTGCCATCCTCACTAAACTTAGTAAGTACAAAGCAATAATTATGCCTAAGTATTATTGTTGATGGGATAAATCAAGCGGATTCTGTACATAATGTGATACCAAGCATGCCACCCCGAATGATGCTAACTTTTTACAATCATTAGCTGCTTGCTGCTTTTGTTGATATGCACCAATTTTCAAACGATGAAAAGTGCTGCCATTCACTGTTACTGACTCTACATTAGCAATAAACTGGCCATTAAATAGCGCCGGCGCTTGTTTTTTAATTTCAGCAAGGCGAGCTGTTAGTCGAGGTAATTCTGTTACGGAAGCAAGTTGTAGTGCAAATTTGGCTGTAGGCTCAGCTATAAACTGAGGTGCGGTTACGGATGACTTTTTAGTCTTTTCAGGCTCAGTTTGCTGCGCATTTAGCAAAGTAAGTTGTTCAGTGAGTAAGGTTAATTCACTTTCTATTGTCAGCAAGCGCTCAAGCTCTGGCTTCATCGCTTGGAATTGTTGATGCGACTGCCTCAGCTCTATAAGCTCTTGCTGGCTAATTTTTACTAAGTTTTCTTCACTCACTTGTGGCTCTGACATGCTTTGGCAACCAATGATAGGAGTAACCAGTAAGACTAACCATACTTTCTTCAGATTTTGAAAAGTAGTAAAAACCATAATTTGCTCCTTGCTAGTGTTGAACATGCTGTTCTGTTACATGGCATTTAATTGCTTGTGATATTAGCCGCACACATTGATGCTCAAGCTCGTTTGCAGACTGTGGGTCAAAGCCTATCGCAAGCGTGTAGTGTGCATTTGCTTTATCGTGTATATAAAAAGCGTTATGTAACCCTTGCTGTAACAAACGCTGTTTCACCAATGAGTAATACACCTTTAAAATTTTCAGTGAATTAAACTTGCCAATACTCGCTATATATCCTTGGCGCTTTTCGAGTGGTCGCAAAGTAATATCAACCCCCACCAGCACATCACCTTTAGGCGATAATTGTATTTTGTGTGTTTGAGCACTGGTCAGTGATTTTTGCTCTTGGTATTGCTTATCAACAACCGCTTTATACTTACCGGGTTTAATATCAGTAAACAAGTAATAGCCATCATAAGCCGCTTGCGTAGTAGCTACATCATTACCTTGTTCATCCACTAAAGTAATTTGGGCATAAGGTTGAACATTAGAGCCTTGCTCTGTTTGCTGATAAACAGTACCTTCTATTTCGCTGGCATTATTTACTGGGTAATCCATGTACTCAACAAAACCTGCTCGTGGTGTTATGGAGAAACCATCGTGGGCGGGGATCATAAAAGGGTCAGAAAAACTGTCACGATCTAGCACTATATCTGTTGTGCGATTAGCTGGCATAGCTGAAAGAATCGCAATACCTTGTTCATCGGTAATAGCTTGGCGATAATTTTGTAAGCCTTTTACTTTAACACCCGCCAAGCCTTTTTCATTGTAGTCTTTAAGGCCATTATCATTTTCATCTAAAAACACATTAACCATCAAACTACCAGTATTGGTCAATGTTCGATTACTCATAAATGGCTGATTATATTGACTATCAAAGCCAAAACTAAATCGACTATTTAAGCGAATCTGCCATTGATCATTGCTGTCGTAATTAACATTACTGCTTAAGTTAATCCTGTCATTTTGCCACGTTAATCCTAATTCGGCAGACTGAACATCGTAATCTAGAGAATCCCTTAAAGTTAGTTCTGTTTGTAAGCTTGGGCCTAAACTTCTGCTAAACTCAGCTTCATAACTCACTATTTCACTAACCGGAGAGAGTCGATAATTAACCCCAAATCGACTATACACTCTACCTAGGCGTGTTTGTAAACGCGTCGTACCATCAACACTTTCTTGCCCAACACTTAAGTCTTGCCACTGCAATAAATTATTTATAGAGACGTTTGCATAGCTGTAATTTAAACGGTTATAAATTTGCTTTAAATCACCACTTTGTGCATGTTGAATCAGAAAGTTGTTCTGATAATTAAGCCGCCCAAAATCATTTTTCATCAGCTCACCAGACATATCAAACTGATAGCTTTTCAGCGTTATATCTCGACCATTCTGATTATCAGTACGGTTCGTTGCGCTGAATAGCAAAGACTGATCAGCCAATTTAGTTCTTGTTGTTAATTCAAATTCTCTTTGTTGTTGATTGTTTTCTTCATATTCCAGATTAACCAAAAACCTGTCTAACAAGCTAAGGTTCGTTCCTAGAGCAACATGATATAGCTCATCTTGCTCTCGTTTTTGCGCCATGAAGCCTGAATACATGGCAATGTTATCACTCACACCATATTGGTATCGCCCTGCAGCAACCCAGCCCTTGTTGGCACTGTAGTTACTGCTGCCAAGTAACTGCTCACCTTGCTCTGAAACAGATAGCTCATAAACAGCTTCCCCTTGCTCAAGCTGCGTGCCATCAATGTAGTAATATTCAGTTTTTCGCTCTACTTGTCCTTGTGGGCCATAAAAGATCAACTCAAAGCTGTTTTCACCAAACAGTAAATCAATATCAGCAAAAACATAGCGACCATCAGTCAAGCTCAGCTGCTGATCAATTAAAATGCCATTACGATATAATTCAACATCCCAACCTGGCTGTACTGCACCAGTTAGATTCACCCGATTATTATCAATAGCTTGCCCTAGTTGATAATTCGAAATTTTAACCCCGCGACCGTATTGGTTGTTATAACGGCTGCCAACTTGCGTAGCTGTGACATCACCTACTTCAATAAGACTTGCAGCAAGTGGACCTAACAATTGATTATTCACATCTTGCTTGGAGAAAGTTAGCCTTGAGTTATTCAATAAATCACTTTCACGACCCGATAAAAAGTATTCCATCGTTAAATATGCAAAATCTTGCGAGCCAAGTAATGAGTAACTTGCCTGACTGCCATCATTATCTTGGGTGTAATTCAATTGTAAGTCAGCCACAGGGACAGATAAGGCCTGATATGGGCTTGGTTTCCAAGGTAAGGTTGCTTGTTTTTGAGTACTATAGCTTTGCAGTTGTTTTTTATGACGCTGCGCTTGGGCGACAACCGGATAAACAGACTCAGTTTCAATATGTAGCTCTAAGCTTGCGTAGTCAGAGCGGTGCTTAAATTCTAAAGCCTCTGCAAGTACTGCTGCCTCAATATAAATATCATCGTCAACACTAATTTGTTGCTCAGTAAGCTGCCACTTTTTGTTATCTGTAATCAGCTCTTTTTGAGCTGTTAATTGAAAGGTTTTATTAGCGTTGATGAACCAACCTTCTGCACTCTCGGCTGATAAATCGACATTGATTGCTAATTGTAAGATATCAACTAGCCCTGAAAGCCCCAGCAATATGTCTTGATCAGACTTAAGGGCAAAAATCTCACCGAGGTAATTTTCATTTAAATAAATTGAAAATAGCAAAAACTCCCCAGTCGCAATTCGCTGCTGGGTGTCTAAGGTGTCTGCAGAATGATTGACAGCAGGTGTATGCTTTGATTGTGGAGCATGAAGCTGTTCGCCATTTAGCTTAGCCTTTATGGCATTGAGTCTAGCTAGTACACCCTCTGTACTCACAGTCGAATTAGCAAAGCTAATAGGGCTTAATAGCATAAGCCCTAACGCAAATAAGCGATTCATAAGTTTTTTCGCATTAATCCCTAATGTCGAATAGCAAATGAATATGAGTCAAAAACTATACCTTCATACTCATCAGCACCTTCATATTTAATCTCAATAGGCCCTTTCTTCGGTAGTTTTTTATCGGTAAATAGAGCTAGGTAAGCTGTTGTTTCATTGACTTCAGGGTACAAACTCAAGTTACCAATTTCAGCGATTTTCTCTTGTTTACCCGCTGTATTAGTTGCATACGCACTGAGCCTCCCATAACTACTAAAGCCTTGGCTTTCGGTTAACTTAACTGCAAGACTAAGTTTTTTATTAATAGAGTCTTCAACCAGCTTAACGTCCCTAATTTTAACATTCGGTTGTTCGCCTTGCTCACGATATACAACTGGAATACTAAAACTCATTATCATGTTCACTTTAATACCTGGTTTAGTGCTTTTCACTTCATTGGGTAATGCTTGAAACAATAAGTGAGAACGATACTCCCCTTTAGCCAAATTCTTAGGCTTTCTAATTGCTATTTTAATCGTTTGCCTTTCGCCCGGTGCTAAGCGAATTTGCTTTGGGGATAAACGCGTCATTGGTGAAAGGCTCCTTGCTACAGGCTCACTCAATGTTTGGTAACCACCTGCGGGGAGCGCTAATTTTTCGCTCCATACCACGCGATATGTTCTATATTCATCTGAGCTATTAATGACGGTGACTTTTGCGCTACGTTGGCGCTCATCAAATGAAACCCGCGTTGGTGAAATAAGTAAATTTGCTGTTGCATATTGACTGAATAAAACAAAAAAGAGTCCACATAAAAGACGTTTTGCGAACATATCTATCCTTAGTAATCGACCGATATTTCTAAATAAGTTGAAGAAGAGTAATGACCATCTGCGTATGCTTTAGCGCTACGATCTGTTGTTAAAATACCGCCAATAAATACTTTTGCCTCACCAAACTCATTGGTGATCACATATTTAGGAAAACCATTAAGGCGCACAGAAAACTCAGCACTCGTGTTGCCATCTACATCATGTATTAAGTCAACTGGAGCAACTAGATTCATAGTTAGTTGGGTTCTGGCAGGAAAGTCAGTAAGTAATAATTCTGCTGGGTGGCCATTTTCAAGTACATAAACTGAGCCCTGAGTATTGATACTGCCATCATCTTTGACAATTACAGAGCTGGTATTTGTATTAGCTAAAATAACAAGAGTGCCAAAATCAAGCGCTTGTTGCTCTGTGCTCGCTGCTTGTAGAGGCAAAGAGAAAACAGAAAATAGCACAGTGGCCAATAGCAAAAAGCGCATAAAAATTACCTAAAATAATTAATAAGCGACTTCGATTTGAAAAGTCCCCGCATAAACACCATCAGCATATGGCTTTGTGGTAGTACGATCTGATGTATCTAAGCTTGCGCCAATATTGAATGACACAGTACCGTCTTGCGCAACCTGTAAGTTAGGTGTACCAGAATTGTAGTTCGCATTTGCGTTTGGCCCGCTAGTAATAACGAATAACCAATTACCAATTTCAAAGTCAGGACGGTCAGTATCTTGTCCATCTTCAAATTCTAACTGAGTCTGAGTAGGCTCAGTAATCGATAAAATAGCATTTGGAACAGCTTCAGACACAGTAAACGCCGCAGGCTCGCCATCTTCAATGACAGCAAATAAAGCGTTTTCTGTATTATTGCTACTTACTGAAATTGGACTAGCATTTGGAGTCGCATTAACTGTAAGCCTTGCTCGATCGGTTCCAGATGGGTCTGCAACAGCACGAATAGTCCCAAAATTAAGGTCACTATCTTTGGTCAAAACAACAGTGTTTTGAACTGTAACTTCAGCACGAAAAGTTTCAGTAGCAGAAAAGGCAGTTGATGAGGCGAAAATAACACTAAGAGAAAGTAAAGAAAGAGGTAATTTCATATTAAGTCCTTATAATTAAATGGCTAAGCCATTTTTCTGTATCTTAAGCTTTATCGACCTCTAGAACAAATACTTTAAGATTAATTACCTAATTTTTAAGAGGAAAGATGCTTAAAGCATCTCTCCAATAAATGGTGCCGTCACACAGGTTTGCCCCATTCTTTTGGCTATCTCACAAAATGCAGTAGCCTGAGTATAATTTGCAAATGGACCGGCCCTTAACCCATACACGGTTACGCCTTTTTGCTCTCGTGTTTTAAAACGAAAATCAAGGCCATTTAAAACAGCAGGATAATCACGTTTGAGCTTTAAGACCTGATAACTAACTTTTTTCGGCGTTAAATATAAACCTAATTGCACACCCGCTTCAGCCGCTTTGTTTGCTGCAATAATCGCCTCAAGTGAGTCTGTGGATGATGTTTGCTGTACTTGCGTTTGTTCGCTTTGATGAATAATCACATCATTTTGTGGCTCAAATTGTGATGGTTGTGCGGTTAAATCGCTATTGGCTGAAAGCACTTCGATTAACAACGCAAGGTCTTTTTCCATCAACGCAAGACGTTCAATACTAGGTTGTTTATTTTGCCACTCGGCAGCAAATTGCTGTACTTGCTGCTCAGTGTAAGCTGGCTGGGCTTGCTCTTGGCTCATCATACATGCTGTTAGAGCAGTTAAGCTGATGGTTATCAGTAGATATTTAGAAAAAATAGAAAAATGCATGGTGACGTCAATTCTAAAAAACAGACTTAAATCTTAGCAATAAAAATGCCACCTTTAGAGTGAACATTTGACGCTAAAAATAAATTCGGTTGTCAGTGTAGTTACTTACCCAGCAATCAATGCCTTGTCGTTTAATCGCTTCACAATCAGCTTTCGCGTTTTTCAAATACTTATAGCCACCAAACTTAAGTCGATAGTAGGTATGCTCATTTACATCAGCGACTTCAACATTAAGTATCGGCTTTCCTTGAAAAATACTGGGTGCTCGTTTAGCCATTTTCTTTAATGTATAAGCAAGACCTTGTTCCGTATTAACAGACGCTAATTGCAAAGCAAATGCATAGTCAGGTTTAACAGAGTCTTTAGAGTCGCTTGATAGTGCTTGAGAAGTATCAGCCTGTTCTAGCACTGTACTGACAGGTTCACTTTGGGTTTGCGCCAACAAAAATGAGTTTTGCATTAGCGTTACATCACTAAGGTACTGAACAACATTGAAAACAGGAAGCTTGTTAAAAGAGATATCAGGAAATGCCTTATTACTGCAACCAGACACAGTCAATAACACCAACAGGTATATACTGTAACGCAAAGGTTTTGAGCAATATTTCATAAGTAGGATTCTTAAACGTACCATTAAAAATTTGCTTCTTTTTAAAGAAGTCTATCTGTTAGCACTTACCTATACAAAAACCATAAAAGTGATTTACGACATTGCATAAGAAAACTCTAACACATTATTTGTTATTATAATATTTTCAGTACAGTGCTTAACTAACTGCAATAAAAACTTAATGACACCCTAATACTTAAGTTTTCATATTAGACAACCTAAAGCAATAAAAATCCGTCTTTACATAGGTATTTTTATAAGTATAGCTGAGTTTAACTATCCTACAGGGGTAAATAAGCATCTCACTGATCTTTAATCTTAACAATGCGTTAAGACTTAGGTATATCAGAAAAATCCTTTATTGGGTAATAATCGACAATTGGGAGGAACATGTAAATAACAAAAAAGTGCCATATAGACACTTTTTTTACATAATTTTCAACTAAGTAATTTGAATTGCTTATTTAACCAGCGACTTTATGAAGTCTGTAAGCTCACCTTTGAATTCATCACGACGCAGTGCAAACTCAACTATGGCTTTTAAATAACCAATTTTGCTACCGCAGTCATGGCTTTTACCTTTCATTGAGTAAGCATCAACAATCTCTTTTTCCATGAGCATGGCAATGGCATCTGTTAATTGGATTTCATCGCCTGCACCGGCTGGGGTTTTTGCAAGTAATGGCCAAATATTTTTGCTCAATACATAGCGACCCACAACAGCAAGATTTGATGGAGCTTGATCAACTGGAGGCTTTTCAACCATATTTAAAATAGCTGCGCTTTCACCTTGATTGATTTTTACATCACCTAAGTCGACAACACCGAACTTGTCTACTTCGTTTTGCGGCACAGGCTCAACCATAATTTGGCTCTCGCCGGTGGTTTCAAAACGCTGGATCATTTCAGCTAAGTTATCTTTTTTAAGGTCGCTTGCTACATCATCGATGATCACATCCGGTAAGATAACAACAAACGGTTCATCACCTATGATAGGTGCAGCACAGTTAATCGCATGACCAAGGCCTTTCGCTTCACCTTGGCGAACATGAATAATTGTTACATCTTTCGGGCAGATTGATTGTACTTCTGCGAGTAACTGACGTTTAACACGCTTTTCAAGCGTTGCTTCTAACTCAAAACTGGTATCAAAGTGGTTTTCAATTGAGTTTTTACTTGAATGCGTTACTAAAACAATTTCTTTAATTCCTGCTGAAATTGCTTCATTCACAACGTACTGAATCAACGGGCGGTCAACAATAGGAAGCATTTCTTTAGGGATTGCTTTTGTTGCAGGTAACATACGCGTGCCAAGACCAGCAACTGGGATCACTGCTTTCATTGATTTCTCCTTAAATTTTATTGTTCTTAAACTGAAAACGGATACTTAATTGCATCGTGACACTGATAACCTACTACTTCAAAATCGTCTTTTGTAACCCAGGTTTCAATGTCTTCTAATGATTTAATATTTGGGTTTATTTTTAATTCTGGCGACGCGAATGGCTCACGCTTAAGCTGCACATCACGCATCAACTCAAGTTGGTTTTCATAAATATGCGCATTCGCTATTTTATGATACGCCTTACCCGGTTTGTGGCCGGTGATTTGTGCAACTAAAGCAAGTAACACAAAACATTGAATTTGATTAAAGTTCAAACCCAGAGGCACATCGCAGCTACGTTGGTATGATGTTAAGTATAGAGTATCGCCCAACAAAGAAAAGGTGTGCGTGTGCATACAAGGGCGTAAACAGCCTAACTCAAACTCACCTGGGTTATAAAATGTGACGATTTCACCGCGATCATCAATCCCTTTTGATAAGTTATCGATAACTTTTTTAAGTTGATCAAGGTGGCTGCCATCCGGACGTTGCCAACTGCGGCCTTGCACACCATACACTCGACCCATATCATCTTCACCACGGCGATGTGGGTTTTCTAGCCAAGCTTTGTTTTCGTTTGCGTTAGCATTCCAAGTCATACAGCCGATATCACGAAACTGTGCAGCGCTGTCGTAACCACGTAAATAACCAAGTAACTCCGCTATCGCCGCTTTGTAAAAGCTCTTGCGCGTTGTTATTAGCGGAAACTTATTATTTGCCACATCATATTCAAGATCGGCATTAATAACGGTTAAACACTTGGTACCTGTGCGTTTGTTCTCAACCCACACACCTTCGTCAACAATACGCTGACATAAATCTAAATACTGTTTCATTGATTTGCTCTTGTTATGCTTTGCTTGCCACGCTGTGTTGCGGCTTTTTATAGGCCCATATTAACAAACCAAGGCCACCAATTACCATCGGCAATGACAGTATTTGCCCCATCGAGATAAAGCCTGCGAATAAACCTAAATGAGCATCTGGTTCACGGAAATATTCAACAATAAATCTAAACACGCCATAGCCAAGTAAGAACACCCCAGCAACACTTCCCGCTGGGCGAGGCTTTTTGATAAACCATTGTAATATTAAGAACAGCACCAAACCTTCTAAAAAGGCTTCGTATAATTGTGATGGATGACGAGGCTCTGGGCCACCTGATGGGAAAATAAACGCCCAAGGTACATCAGTCACTCGGCCCCATAACTCGCCATTAATAAAGTTACCAATACGCCCTGCTAACAAACCAAGCGGCACCAGTGGCACCACAAAATCGCCCACTTCAAATAATGATTTTTTACGTGTCCAGGCAAATATAGCTATTGCTGTAATAACACCTAGCGTACCACCATGGAAAGACATGCCGCCTTGGTCAATTCTGAATAAATAAAGCGGGTTTTCAATAAAATAACTAAACTGATAAAACAATACATAGCCAATACGACCACCGAGTATTACCCCGAGCATGCCGTAAAATAATAAGTCACTAACTTGTTCTTTTGTCCAACCTGAGTTTGGTTTTTCTGCTTGACGATTAGCAAGCCACATCGCCAAAGCAAAACCAATTAAATACATTAAACCGTACCAACGTACGCTGAGCGGGCCTACCGAAAAAATAACCGGATCGATATCTGGAAATTGAAGAGCCATAAAAATAAAAACCTTTAACTAAACACCATTTTAAGCGCAATTATGACAAGTAATAGCGCGAATACTTTTTTTATTGTTGCCACAGGCAAGTAATGCGTGGCTTTGGCACCTATTGGCGCAATAAGCGACGAGGTAACCACAATCCCGACTAACGCAGGTAAATACACAAATCCGGCAAATCCATCACTGAAAGATGTTAATTGCCACCCGGCAGATACGTAACCCACCGAGCCGAACAGGGCAATGACAATACCACATGCAGCAGCACAACCAATGGCCTTTTTAATATCAACAGAAAAATAATGCAGTAGCGGCACAATAAGCGCCCCGCCGCCAATACCAATTAGTCCTGACAGCGCCCCCATTATGGCACATAAAAAGCCAAGAATAGGCCCTGATGGAAGCGGCTTTTCACTGGCTGCTTTTTTTCGTGTCGATAACACCATTCTGATCGCGATAAACACCACGCTACCGGCAAAAACAAAGCGCAGTAGCTGCTCTGGGATAAAGCTTGCAGCAAAGCCACTGATCAATGCGCCTAGGCCAACACCAGTCATAACCCATGGGGCAATTTCCCAAGGCACGTTAGCATTACGATGATGAGCAAGGGCTGAAGAAGTCGAGGTAAAAATAATGGATGCTAACGAGGTTGCTATCGCGATGACTAATACATGGCTTGGGTCGGCAACATTGAACGATACTAATAACGCACTAAGTACCGGCACGATAATCAGACCGCCACCAATACCTAATAACCCAGCTAAAAATCCAACCACGCTGCCCAAAATTGCGCAGTACACCATTAAAAGTATCACGTCATGCATAGCACACTCATATATTCAATTTGTTATATACATATACTAAACTAATATATATACCCAAACCACCTCAAGATGCGAGTTTCAGTTGGAATTAAAAGCGATTTAGGCAAGGCATTGATTGCAAGTAATAGTGGTTCTATTGTTAAAATCAATAACGCAGTATAAATCGCTTTTAAACCAACCCTTTGGGCGTTTCACAGGCACTTACTCTCATCGTTGTTAATTCTTAAAAGGGATGGCCATTCTTGCAAAGTAACGCCTTGATATTAAGCACCTGTGAAACGCTGAATTCTACATCTTGAGGTGGCTTGGGTATAAGTGCTTCACAACACAATTTTCCCTCATGATTGACCTTGGCTTGGGGTGTAAAATAGCTCACCGAGTTGATGTTCAATCATAAAGTTACGCGTTAACCTAAGTACATGTTTTGCAGTGGGTTGTAATAAACACTCTGCAAGTAACTTTTCCATATCACTGACATTTAATCGCCTAAGCACGAACTTAATTTTACTAATCGAAGCGTAGTTCATGCTCAAGCTTCGATACCCCATCGCAATAAGCAGTAACGCTCCTTCGGGGTCGCCCCCTAACTCACCACACAAGCTAAATGGCAACTCATGTTGCTGACACTCTTGTGCTATTTTTAACAGCACTCTAAGTACACTTGGGTGATAAGGGTTAAATAGCTCAGCAACACGGGCATTAGAGCGATCAACTGCCAGCATATACTGGGTTAAATCGTTGCTACCTACAGAGCAAAAATCGACTTTTTGCGACCACTCTTCAAGCATAAATACACTTGAAGGTACTTCTAACATCACACCAATTTCAGGGCGCTCAATGGCTTGTTCAGGGTATTGCTCACTTAACTCAAAATAGGCTTGTTCGAGCAATTTTAACGATTCATCCACTTCTTCTGAGCCGCTGATCATCGGCAGCATGATTTTTAAATTACCCAAACCAATATTGGCTTTTAACATTGCCTTGAGCTGATCTAAAAATAGCTCTGGGTGATCTAAGGTCACGCGAATACCACGCCAACCTAAAAATGGATTTTCTTCTGTTATATTGAAGTAATCTAAAACTTTATCGCCACCAATATCGAGTGTACGCATCACCACAGGATTAGGATGGTAACTAGTAAGCACTTCGCGATACCAGCTTTCTTGTTCTGACTGTGAAGGAAATTGGCCTTTTTGCATAAACCAGGCTTCGGTGCGATAAAGACCTACCCCATCGCAAAATGGCTTATTGTCATGCTCGGTATTTAATTCAAGACCCGCGTTAAGTAATAAGCTAATGTGTTCGCCATCTTTAGTGATGGCATCTAGGTTTTGCTCTGCTACAAAACGGTCGTTCAATAAGGCTTCTTGATATTTGAGCTGACTGTATTCCTCTTGCAGCATTTGTGAAGGAGAAATATATAAACGCCCTGCATAGGCGTCTAAAATCATTTGCTTGCCTTCAAACTGCAATAACGGCACATCTTCAATGCCCCAAATTGCAGGGATCCCCATAGCACGAGTTAAAATTGAAGCATGGCTATTTGCTGCACCATTAACACTCACAACCCCAGCAAGATGCCCTTTAGGTACTTCAGCAAGCATTGCGGGAGTTAATGTACCGGCAATTAAAATAGTGTCTTTAGGGTAAGGTTTTGCCGCATGCTCAGTATTAACTAAGTGATGTAAAACCCGTAAACCAATATCTTTAACATCAACAGCACGCTCTTTAATGTAAGGATCTTGCATGGCATTGAATTGAGTCACCAATTTCTCAATTACAATTTTCAGGGCGCTTTTAGCATTCCAGCCTTGTTGTAATTGCGCTTCAACATTTTGACCAAGACTTTTGGCATCAAGTAACTGCTGATAAACATCAAATACAGCCAGTGCCTCTTGCGGAATAGAGTCGCTCAGAGTCATAGATAAGGTATTAAACTCGTTACGCGTCGCAGCCACAGCTTGGGTAAATAGCTTACGCTGGGTGCTCACATCGTCGTCTTTTTGCAGTTCAATAGAACTAAAGTCAAGTTTAGGGATCACCACAAAGGCTTCACCTATGGCAATACCTGGTGCACTTGATACCCCTTTTAGTACTGAGGTTTGGTGTGAAAACTCATCGACGCGTAATATTTCTTTTATTTCTGCATGAGCTAACTGAGAAGCTAGCTGGGCCGAGAGCGTAATTAAGAATGATTCCTCGTCAGGGCTAAAAACACGGGCTAGTTTTTGTTGAACAACAATAACGCCTAAAACCTTTTTCTGGTGCACGACTGGCACTGACAAAAATGCGTTATAGCCTTCTTCATTAACTTCAGGTGAGAGTTTAAAACGAGGGTGAGACTTAGCAAAAGCAATATTGATAGGCTCTTCACGCTGAGCAACAAGACCCACGAGGCCTTCGGTAAAACCTATACGAAACTTACCCACTGCATCTGGGTTGAGGCCTTGGGTGGCCATCAATACAAAGTTATCTTGGCTATAATCTGCAAAATAAATCGAGCAGCACTGTGTTTGCATGGCATCTTTTACCATTTGCACAAAACACCCCAGCGCACTATTCAAGTCCGCCTGTTGCGACACTGCCTCAGCAATTGATCTGAGCGTGGCTAACATGATGCTGCTCCTTTGATTTAAATAAGGTTGCCCTTATCGTTTATGTCGCCAATGATCTTTGTGTTGCTCTCGTTTATTAAACGGCATTGCAAACGGAGCAAACTCTTTCATTACTCGACGATATACATCGCGCTTAAACGAAACAACTTGCCTAACCGGATACCAATAACTCACCCATCGCCAATCATCAAACTCGGGGTGATGAGTTTTAAGTAAATCTACATCTTCATCTTTACAACGAAGTTTCAGTAAAAACCATTTTTGTTTTTGCCCAATACACACAGGACTTGAGTCTCTGCGAATTAAACGTTTGGGTAATTTATAGCGTAACCAATGTTTAGAACTTGCGACGATCTCAACGTCTTCAGGAAGCAAGCCCACTTCTTCGTGTAATTCTCTGTACATGGTTTGCTCTGCTGTTTCGCCGTCATCAACACCACCTTGGGGAAATTGCCAAGAGTGCTGACCATAGCGACGAGCCCAAAATACTTGTCCCTGATTATTGCAAATTACAATTCCGACATTGGCACGAAAACCTTCGGCATCAATCACCTTAGTGCCTCATTTGTAAGTCGATTTTTATTGATTGTTCCACATAACCTGCGATACAGCAAACACTTTACACCTAAGCCTAAATTAGATTGAAAAATTATTTTTTAACAAACATGTTTAATCAAGGTGTTACGAAGTAATTATTATAAAAATGTGCTGTTTGATTAAAATAACTATTTACAACCGTATTTTTATCACCTTACCCACAGCTTGTGCATAACTTTTATAAATCATGCCTAAATCGCAAACAAATCCACAATCCACAGTTGAAACATCCACTTTCTCCACAGAAACTGTGGATAAACATGTTTATATATCTGTATTTATACAAACAACTGTTTAATTAATGAAATAGAAACAACATAAAAAAACAGTAAAACAATTAAATATCAGTTGGTTAGACTAAAACATCGAAAAGTAAAACTGATTATTTTTAGCCCACCCTTAACGTGCGCAAAAAACACCCAAACACAAAGATATCCACTAAGGCACGCATTTGCTATCATGATACGGTTAATTAGACAATCAAATAAACGCCTTATGCGACCAATAAAACCCGCTTCTATAAACGAATTAATGCAACGTGTTGATGCTATTGCTGGCCTAACCCTAGGGCAGCTAGCCGAGCAATGTAAGTTTAAAACCCCTGACGATTTACTACGTGAAAAAGGCTGGACCGGGCAACTTATCGAATATGTACTTGGTGCAACAGCGGGTTCAAAACCAACACCTGATTTTGAAGAGTTAGGCATTGAGCTAAAAACCTTACCTATCTCATTTAAAGGGAAACCTCTCGAAACAACCTTTGTTTCGGTAACACCACTATTAAATGTAACCGGAATGACTTGGCAGCAAAGTACGGTTCGTAAAAAGTTGAATCATGTTTTGTGGTTACCTATTTTAGGCGAACGCGAGATACTGCCTTTTCACCGTACCATAGGCAGTGGCTTTTTATGGCAACCAAGCGCAGAGCAAGATGCCCTTTTACAGCGTGATTGGGAAGAACAAATGGAGCTAATCGCCCTTGGTCGCGTAGATGAAATTTCGGGTCATTTAGGTGATGTAATGCAAATAAGGCCAAAAGCTGCCAATAGCAAAGCGCTGACTGATGCAATTGGCCCGAATGGCCAGATAGTACAAACTTTACCTCGCGGCTTTTATCTTAAAACCAGCTTCACCGGCGAAATCCTAAAACAACAATTTCAGCTATAAAAAAACCTCCCGAAGGAGGTTTTTTAAAGTCTTGATGAGCTAAGCCAGATTACTGACCTTTAACCTCTTTAAGACCGTTGTAAGGTGCTTTCTCACCTAATACTTCTTCAATGCGAAGTAATTGGTTGTACTTAGCAATACGGTCAGAACGGCTTAATGAACCCGTTTTGATTTGACCAGCTGCAGTACCTACTGCTAAATCAGCAATTGTCGCATCTTCAGTTTCACCTGAACGGTGTGAGATAACAGCAGTGAAGCCAGCGTCTTTAGCCATTTTGATAGCAGCAAGCGTTTCAGTTAATGAACCGATTTGGTTGAATTTGATTAGGATTGAGTTAGCAATACCGTTATCAATACCACGCTTTAAGATCTTCGTGTTAGTTACGAACAGATCGTCACCTACTAATTGTACTTTGTCGCCAATTAGTTGTGTTTGGTGTGCGAAACCATCCCAATCCGACTCATCTAAGCCGTCTTCAATTGAAACAATTGGGTATTGCTCAGTAAGGCCTTTAAGGAAGTGGTTGAATTCTTCAGAAGTGAATTTTTTACCTTCGCCTTTAAGGTCGTAGATATTCGCTTCTTTGTCGTAGAACTCAGATGCAGCACAGTCTAGAGCTAGAGTGATATCTTTACCAAGCTCATAACCTGCATTTGCTACAGCAACCTTGATTGCAGCAAGTGCCGCTTCGTTTGATTCAAGGTTAGGAGCAAAACCACCTTCATCACCTACTGATGTAGAGTGACCTTCAGCTTTAAGTACTTTTGCTAAGCTGTGGAATACTTCAGCGCCCATACGTAACGCTTCACGGAAGTTTGTAGCACCAACTGGCTGGATCATGAACTCTTGAATATCAACAGAGTTATCAGCGTGCTCACCACCATTGATGATGTTCATCATAGGTAATGGCATTGAGTAAACACCTGGTGTGCCGTTTAGGTCTGCAATGTGCTCATAAAGCTCAACGCCTTTAGAGTTAGCAGCCGCTTTAGCCGTTGCTAAAGATACAGCTAAGATAGCGTTAGCACCTAGTTTTTCTTTGTTTTCAGTACCATCTAAGTCAAGCATTACTTGGTCAACCGCTTTTTGGTCAACTGCGTTTTGGCCTTTAAGCGCTTCAGCGATTTCGTTATTGATATAGCCTACTGCTTTTAAAACACCTTTACCTAGGTAACGTGCTTTATCACCATCACGTAATTCAAGCGCTTCGCGAGTACCTGTTGATGCACCAGATGGTGCTGCAGCACGGCCCCATGAACCATCAGCTAAATGTACATCAGCTTCAACAGTTGGGTTACCACGCGAGTCCATGATTTCGCGACCAATCACTTTTACGATTTCTGACATCTTGATTCCTCTTTTCCCGAAAATGGTGAGTTAGTGCCAATTTTATTAATTATCCTTAATGCCATTGGCTTATTAAAACAAATAAGCCGTGCATAAAGCACGGCCTATTTAAATTACGATGACGCTTTTTGGTGAGTATGTGCAGCTGCAACAAACCCTTCAAATAGCGGGTGACCATCACGTGGTGTTGACGTGAATTCCGGGTGGAATTGCGCGGCAATAAACCAAGGGTGATCTTTATTCTCAATAATTTCGACTAGTTTCTTATCTTCAGATAAACCAGTGAAACTTAAGCCTGCTTTTTCAAGCTGCTCTACGTAGTGATTATTCACTTCGTAACGGTGACGGTGACGCTCAACAATCTCGTCACTACCGTACACTTCGCTTACTTTAGAACCAGGTGTTAAATGACACTTTTGTGCACCTAAACGCATAGTACCACCTAGGTCAGATTGCTCATCACGGATTTCAACGTTACCGTCAGCATCTTGCCATTCAGTGATTAAACCAACAACTGGGTGTGCTGATTTAGCGTTAAACTCTGTTGAGTTTGCATCTTCAAGGCCTGCAACGTTACGCGCATATTCAATAAGCGCTACTTGCATACCTAAACAAATGCCTAAGTAAGGAACTTTATTTTCACGTGCATATTTAGCCGCTAAGATCTTACCTTCAACACCACGGCCGCCGAAGCCACCTGGAACTAAGATAGCATCAAGATGAGAGAGTAACTCAGTACCTTTGCTTTCTAAGTCTTGTGAATCAACGTATTCGATGTTCACAGTTAAACGGTTTTTCAAACCTGCATGCTTTAATGCTTCGTTTACTGATTTATATGCATCTGGTAGTTCGATGTACTTACCAACCATACCAATTGTCACTTCACCTGTTGGGTTAGACTCTTGGTATAACACTTGTTCCCACTCAGATAAATCTGCTTCTGGGCACTCAAGATAGAAACGACGACAGACGAAGTTATCTAATTCTTGTGACTTAAGTAACGCAGGGATCTTATAGATGCTTTCTACGTCTGGTAATGAAATAACAGCTTTCTCTTCAACGTTAGTGAAAAGTGCGATCTTCGCGCGCTCGTTATTTGGTAATTTACGATCAGAACGACAGATCAAGATATCTGGTTGGATACCAATCGAACGTAATTCTTTTACAGAATGTTGTGTTGGCTTAGTTTTAACTTCACCTGCAGGGCCTAAGAATGGCACTAGCGTTAGGTGGATAAACAATGCGCGCTCACGGCCAATTTCAGTGCCAAGCTGACGAATTGCTTCTAAGAAAGGTTGTGACTCGATGTCACCAACTGTACCGCCAATTTCAACGATTGCTACATCGCGACCTTCAGCACCGTCGTATACACGTTGCTTAATGTCGTTTGTGATGTGTGGAATAACCTGAATTGTTGCACCAAGGTACTCACCACGACGCTCACGTCGTAATACATCTTCATAAACACGACCTTGTGTGAAGTTGTTGCGGCTAGTCATCTTGGTACGGATGAAACGCTCATAGTGACCTAAGTCAAGGTCAGTCTCTGCACCGTCTTCAGTTACAAATACTTCACCGTGCTGAATTGGGCTCATAGTGCCTGGGTCAACGTTAATGTAAGGATCCAGCTTTAAAATAGTCACGTTAAGACCACGTGCTTCTAAAATAGCGGCTAATGACGCTGCTGCAATACCCTTACCCAACGAAGAAACAACCCCGCCAGTTACGAAGATAAATTTTGTACTCATGCGAACCCTAGAATATCAGGAATTAAAAGGAATAATATAGAATCAAGACGGGGCGATATTATAGCAAAGGGGCTGCTATCAATCCAGATAAAATTAGCAAATAAGTGCACAAAAAACGAGCTTGGTTACACTGTACCCAAACTGCTCTACAATGCACTTACCTGGCTTGTTTTTTTATGGCTTCCCATGCGTTGTCCATTTCTTCAAGGCTAGCCGTTTCTAAACTCTGGCCACGTTCATCTAAGTAAGCAGCCACTTTTTCAAAGCGTGACGCGAACTTAGCATTGGCACTTCGTAATAATTGCTCAGGATCGCGCTTAATATGACGGGCAACATTCACTGTTGCAAACAGTAAATCACCAAGCTCTTCTGCACTGTGCTCTGAATAAGGGTCGTGAGCCAGCGCTTCTTTTACTTCGTCTACTTCTTCAGCAACTTTATCGAGCGCACCATGATAACTTGGCCAATCAAACCCTAAGCTTGCTACACGCTGTTGAATCTTCTTCGCTTTTGATAACCCCGGCATAGCATCAGGAATGTCTTGCCACAGGCTCATTTGTGGTGAAGCTGCTTTTTCTGCTCGCTCTTGTGCTTTAATAGCCTGCCACTGCTCAGAAAGCTCAGCGTCAGTCAGCTCACTTTGTTCTGCAAAGACATGGGGATGACGACGAACTAACTTATCATTAAGCGTATTAGCCACATCGGTAAAATCAAATAATCCTTGCTCTTTGGCAAGTTGAGCATAAAAGATGACTTGAAACAGTAAATCGCCAAGCTCACTTTTAAGCTCAGTAAGCTCACCTTTTTCAATGCAATCTGCTACTTCGTAAGCTTCTTCAAGTGTATGCGGCACTATTGACTTAAAGTCTTGTTTTAAATCCCACGGGCACCCAGATTCTGGGTCCCGTAGTTTGGCCATAATAGCAAGCGACTGCTCAATTGCCTGTTTATCACACATTACGAATGACCACGCTTTGCATCATGTACACCTTCTATTTGGTGTAACTTAGACAATAAGCGGTTGGTGCTTGATAAGTCATGTACTTCAACCTGCATTGAAAACAGCGCAAGCTGCTTATCTTCAACCGTGTTGACGTTCATGTTCAGCACATTCACTTTTTCGTTTGCAAGCACTGAGCTGATATCTCGAATAAGGCCTGAGCGATCGGTCGCTTCAACTTTAATCGTTAATGAGTAAGAGCCATTGACATCGTCTGACCAACTTACTGATATCACCCGCTCAGGATGCTTCTCGCGAAGTTTCTCAAACGAATCGCAATCTTCACGGTGAACTGCAATCCCTCGGCCTTGCGTAATGTAGCCAATAATTTCATCGCCCGGCACAGGTCGGCAGCATTTAGCAACATGGCTCATTAAGCTACCTACCCCATCAACAACAATACCGTTCTTATCGCCGGTGACACTTTTTGGCTTTTTAAACTTAATTTGTGGTTCGTCATGCTCACGGTCACTAATGAAGTTTAATAACTGGTTTAAGCGAACATCTCCAGCACCTACCGCAACCATAAGGTCGTCAAGGCCTTTAAGGTTAAAGCGCTCGATTGCTGGCGCTAGATCTTTGGTTGTTAAATCTAGTTTTTGCAGCTCGGTCTCAAGTATTTCTTTACCGGCACTTAAGTTTTTATCGCGATCAAGCTGCTTAAACCAATGATGGATTTTAGAGCGTGCTCGTGAAGACTTAATATAACCTAGCGATGGGTTTAACCAATCACGGCTTGGGTTAGGTTGCTTTTGAGTTAAAATTTCAACCTGATCGCCGGTGCTTAATTGGTGAGTAAATGGCACAATTTTGCCAAACACTTTTGCGCCAATACAACGATGCCCTACATTTGAGTGAATGTAATAAGCAAAATCAAGTGGTGTTGCACCCAGCGGCAAATCGAAAATATCCCCTTTTGGCGTAAACACATAAACACGGTCTTCTACTACTTGGTTTTTAAGCTCTTCCGCTAGGTCACTGCCATCAACAACTTCTTCTTGCCATTGCAGTAACTTACGTAACCAGCTAATTTTTTGCTCGTAGCCTGAACCACGTCCTGGCAATGCACCTTCTTTGTACATCCAGTGCGCAGCAACACCTAGCTCAGCATCTTGGTGCATTTCGCTCGTACGAATTTGAATTTCAACGGTTTTACCTTCTGGGCCAAATACCACGGTATGAATTGACTGATAACCGTTTTGCTTAGGTGTTGCGATGTAATCATCAAACTCTTTATTTAAATGGCGCCAGTTAGTATGCACGATACCTAATGCCGCGTAACAATCTTGCAGACGCTCTACCACAATGCGCATAGCGCGAATATCAAAAAGCTGGTCGAACTCGTAGTTCTTCTGTGCCATTTTTTTGTAGATGCTGTAGATATGCTTAGGGCGGCCATACACCTCACCTTCAATACCTGCTTCAGTCAAGCGTGTTTTGACTAAAGCAACCATGTTCTCCATATAAGCTTCTCGGGCAAGGCGCTTATCATCCAGCTGTTTGGCGATATTTTTATAGGTATCTGGGTGCAAATAACGGAACGAAAGATCTTCAAGTTCCCATTTAAGCTGACCAATCCCTAAACGATTCGCAAGGGGCGCAAAAATGTCGCGTGTTTCTTTAGCGGCGATAACGCGCTCTTCTTCACTGGCATCTTTAACATCACGCAGGTGGCACACTTGCTCTGCAAGTTTAATCACTACAGCGCGCACATCTTCAACCATAGCTAGTAACATGCGGCGGATATTATCAATTTGTACAGTGCCTTTACCTTGGTGGGCTAAGGTACTGATGGTAGCCATTTGGCTTACGCCTGTTAGTAATAACGCAACGTGATTACCTAGCTTTTCGGTGACTGTCTCAATTGAAATTTTTTCGGCTAAAAAATAAGGCGTTAAAAAAGCAGTGGCAAGAGAGTCTGCATCTAAATTTAGCTCAGCTAAAATCTCCACCATTTCAATGGCTGTGTTTTCACGTTTTGCATCATCGCAATGCAGGCACAGTTGGTGAGCCTGCTCTAATAAGGTATGTTTGTCTTCTGTTAGCGCTAACAGCTCGATACGGCTGGCAAAATCACTCGGCTTAGTTAGCTGATGTGACTGTCTAGTGGCTACCATGTGCGCTTTACCTCCTGTGAAATAACGCCATCGTTTCAATATGCCCGGTATGCGGGAACATATTCATAAGCCCAATTTTTTCAATGCTAAAGCCTGCTTGTAAAATAATTGCACTGTCACGGGCTAAAGTAACAGGATCACAAGAGACGTATAAAATCGTTTTAAACTGAGTAAGTGGTAACTGCTCTAAAATAGCCATTGCGCCAGTACGTGATGGATCAAGAACTAACACGTCAAGTTCGGCACTAAACCAAGCAGCTGATTGCATTGATTTTGTTAAATCAAAACAATAAAAATCGGTATTCGACAATGAGTTAGTTTGCGCATTTTGTTTTGCTAATGCAACCGCAGAATCGACCCCTTCAACACCAATAACATATTTAGCATACTTTGCAATCAATAATGAAAAGTTACCAATACCACAAAACAAATCCAATACCTGCTCATGACCTTGTAAATCAAGCCACTGTTTTGCTTGATGTAGCATAGCTTGGTTAACTTGTGGGTTAACTTGAATAAAGTTTTCAAGGCCAAACTCAAAGCGTAAATCATAAGCTGGTATCTGGTAGTACGGCATTGGATGGTCACTGTGATCAATTTCACCACTTTGTGATTGCCACACAACACGCCAGCTATATTCATCACACGCCGCTACGACTATGGCTTTTAACTCTGCATTAATAGCTTTGGTATGCCTAATAACCACAAAGGCCGCATTATCAGCTTCACATAATTGTAAGTGACTAATACTACTAAGACCTGAATGGCTGTTGATAAGAACATCAAAAACTGAAAAAACGTCTTTAAATGTGCCGCTCAGCACATCACAGCTTTCAATACTCACCAATTGTTTAGAGCCTTGAGCTCGATACCCTACACGCATTTTCTTTGCGGCTTTGTCATGCATTACAGCAATACGCGCAGAGCGACGATAATGGTGCTCTTCACTAAGCAGAGGTGCTTGCCAATTTAAGTCATCAGCTTTAGCAAACTTGCTAAACAGCTGGCTAACCGCAGCTTGCTTCTCAACCAATTGTTGCTCTGCATTAAGATGCTGTAGCTGACAACCACCACAAACCTGATAATGCTGACAAAAAGGAGTAACCCTATGCGCTGAGGCTGATAGTACTTTTTTACAATCAGCACTGGCAAAACGTGCCTTATCTTCAATCAATAACGCTTTTACTTCTTCACCCGGCAAAGCACCATTAACAAAACAGACTTTATTTCCCTGCTTAGCAACGCCCCGCCCTTGGTGATCCATAGCAGTGACATTGAGGGTTAGCATTTTTTGCGAAACGGATTTCTTTTTGGCTTTGAAAATCTGTGCCATCGGGCAACACCTTAATTATTGATAAAGCGGGAGTAAGTATATACTCTTAAACAACGATAATAATGATAACAACATTCTTTATGACTAAATTTGGCTTACGTGACTCAGTCTTAACCCTTACACTTATACCGACTGTGATCATAGGCTTGTTGCTGGGCGGTTATTTTACAATAAATCGTTACATTGAGCTCGATGAAATTTTATATCAACAGGGCGTGACTATTATTGAGCCCCTCGCCATTGCTGTTGAGCAACCATTAATAAAGCGTGATAAAGCCTTATTAACTCGCTTAGTTAGTCATACACATAACAAACACTCCCCTGCTATCCAATCAATTGCTATTTTTGATGAAAACAATGAGTTAGTGATTTTTAGTAAATACCAAAGTGAATTCAAAGAAATTGTTAGCAGCAATGCAAACAGCATGGATGGCATTCAAGTACAAAATTCTGAGCACTATCTAACATTCTCTACTGCCATAATTAATCATAGCCGCCAAGACATGATTTGGAATCATCACAGCTACCAAGCATCGCTGGGCACTGTGGTGATCATGCTTAACAAACAACAAGCCATTATTGGCCAGCAACGGGCATTATTAGTCAGTGGCGTGGTAATTTTACTCGCGCTCATACTTGCCACCGTATTAGCGTTCAGATTAACCCGCATGTTTATTCAGCCTCTTAATAAGTTAGTACTAGCTACCGACAAACTCATTGAAGGTAAAGTCGACACTGGGCTCGATCAAAAAATGTTTGGCGAATTTGAGCTATTACGCACAGGTTTAAATACCATTTCAGAAACTATGGTTGTGCAACGTGATGAGATGCAAAAGCACATTGACCAAGCAACCTCTGATTACCGCGAAACACTCGAACAATACGAAACCCAAAATATTCAGTTAAGTATTGCTAAAAAAGATGCACAAGATGCGAACCGAGTAAAATCAGACTTTTTAGCTAAAATGAGTCACGAATTACGTACACCTTTAAACGGTGTAATAGGTTTTACGCGCCAGCTTTATAAAACCCCGCTCAATAAGCATCAAAAAGATTATCTAGATACCATTGAACTGTCGGCCAATAGCTTACTTACAATTATCAGTGATATTTTAGACTTTTCGAAATTAGAAGCCGGTGCCATGGAACTTGAGTCAATGCAATTCCAGCTCCGTGACAATATTAATGAAGTTATGACCTTGTTGGCACCGAGTGCTCACGAAAAGCAACTTGAGCTTTCAATATTTATCCATCCACAAGTACCAGACAATCTAACTGGCGACCCGACCCGCTTTAAACAAATTTTGATAAACCTGTTAAGCAATGCCATTAAATTTACTGAAAAAGGCTCAATCAAGGTTGATGTTGGCTACCGTTTACTGGATGAAGAGCGCGCCTCGATTTTGGTGTCTGTCACCGACACCGGTGTGGGCATCCCAATGGATAAACAAGATGCGTTGTTTACACCATTTGGCCAAGCAGACTCTAGTATCACCCGTAAATTTGGTGGCACAGGTCTTGGCTTAATCATCACTAAACATATTGTTGAAGCGATGAATGGCCGCATTACCCTAAACTCAGCACCTGGTAATGGTACCTGCTTTACGTTCAATGCCGTATTCAGAACGCCAAGTAACTCAATTACCAGTGACTTACCGACTCAATCACTGATCAATAAACGTATTTTGTATCTTGAGCCTCATGAGCATACCCATCAAGCAACGTTATCGCTACTACATGAATGGCAAACTCGCGTTACCGCCTGCATGGATGAAGAAAGCTTCTTAAATGAGATCAACAAAGACTTCAGCTACGATATTTGTATTATTGGCCATACCGCTACTATTGACGATATGCAGCAACTTAAGAGTTATGTAAAAGCAGTCCGCCCTGTCACTGATTATTTATACATAATGCTTAATACGGTTTCGCATAATATGCGTGAAGCCTTTGTCGGTAGCGGTGCAGATGCTTGCTTAAGTAAACCGCTTAACCACCGTAAATTATGTGAGGTACTTGCTGCGCCTTACCGTCTTGACCACCCGGTGCATAACATTGAGCAAGGTGATGAAAAATTATTACCACTTAAAGTACTGGTTGTTGACGATAACGATGCCAACCTAAAACTGATTTGCACCTTGCTTGAAGAACAAATTGAGCTAATTGATACCGCACATAATGGCTCACAAGCTTACAGTTTAAGTAAAAGCCATAAATATGACTTGATCTTTATGGACATCCAAATGCCAATTATGGATGGTATTACCGCATGTAAACTTATTCGCGAGTCATCTCTCAATGAAGATACCCCTATCATTGCAGTGACTGCTCACGCCCTCGCAGGTGAAAAAGAGCAACTGCTTAAAGATGGCTTTAAAGGTTACTTAACTAAGCCTATTGATGAGGACATGCTAAAACAAATAATTAGCGATCATAGCCCGCAATCGCCAATTAATCGTGAACGTAGCAAAACTGCCGCAGTTGACTCAGAACCTCCATTTGAAAGTGCCCGCCTCGATTGGCAACTGGCACTTCAACGCGCAGGCGGTAAAGAAGAACTAGCACTAGAAATGCTCAACATGCTATTACTCAGCGTGCCTGAAACCTTGCGCCTACTCAATGAAGCTATAGAAAAAGAAGATTGTGAACATGTACTTAGCATAGTGCACAAGTTCCATGGAGCATGTTGTTACACAGGCGTACCAAAACTAAAATCACTTGCCGAAACACTCGAGACAGCTTTAAAAGGCGATTGCGATTTAAATTACATTGAGCCTGAACTATTTGAGCTTGTTGATGAGCTGAATAATTTGTTAAGTGATGCAGGTATGGTTGAGCAACAAAGATAAAAGAACACCCAATAAATTATATAAAGGAATATATTAATGAAAAACTCTTTAATACTAGCTGGCAGTTTGTTTGTCTTTGGTTGCGCATCAACCTCAGACAAACCAGTAAAATTAGAGTATGCGGATTTAGCTGTTAGCTATAATGAAATGGAGTCAGCAAAATGGCAACAGCTTGAACGCTTTCCTGCCAGATACCCAAAAAAAGCAGTTATCCAAGCAAAAGAAGGTTGCGCAACTATTGAGTATGTCATTACGCCACAAAATGAGATTAGAGATATTCAGGTAGTTGCCTCAACTAACTCTGTATTTGCCGACGCAGCAAAAGATGTAATCACTAATTGGCACTGGAATGAGCTGGCGAAAAATATTACTGATAAAGCGGTGAAAACCCAAACTCGCTTTGACTTTTGTTTTGACACACCTGAGCAATCTTGCAAAGAGCTAAAACCTAACTATTCATGCCCTAGTTCAGATATTATTTATTCCACGGGTACACGCGTAGTGAAGTATTAAAGGGAGCTTGCTTTGTATTTTATCTTACTTATCGTCTTTAGTGCTATTTCACTCACTTGGTTTTTCCTCCGCTATAAAAAACTAAGTATAGAAGCTAATAATTACGTAAAAACCAATTACACAGAGCAGTGGCAAACATACGAAAGCCAAGCCCGTTTGATGAAGGCAAAACCTAACTCGATGGTTTTTCATTCAATTAAAAAAGGTGAATTGTCGGCCGTAGATGATGATGTTTTAAAAAGCTTTAAGAAAAAACATCAATATTTAGTGGCCCTACTCTGCCTTTCGCCTTGGCTATCTTCATTGCTTGCACAATTTATTGTTTATCTGAGTAAATAAAAACGCGATGGATATTATCTCCACCGCGTTCAGTATTCAAATTTGCTGGCTCTTATTAAAGGCGTCAGCTAAAGTCTTGCTTCAATCATTAAACGTTTCATATCGCTGACTGCTTTTTCTAAACCATCAATCGCTGCACGGGCAATAATCGCATGGCCAATGTTTAACTCATAAATTTCTGGCATTGCCGCAATGGGTTTTACATTGTGATAATGAAGACCATGGCCGGCATTAACGATTAAACCTAAGCTATCAGCATATTGTACGCCGCTACGTATACGCTCAAGCTCAGTGTGAAGCTCTTCGTCATTTTCAGCATCAGCATAAGCACCTGTGTGAATTTCAACGTATGGAGCATTACACGCTTTTGCAGCGTCAAGTTGTGCGTTGTCGGCATCAATGAATAACGAAACCTTAATTCCCGCAGCTGTTAGCTTTTCTGTTGCTGCTTTTACTTTTTCAAAATTACCCACAACATCTAGGCCGCCCTCAGTGGTGAGCTCTTCACGTTTTTCAGGCACTAAACAAACATAAGCAGGTTTCACTTCAAGGGCGATGTCGATCATTTCATCGGTGACTGCAATCTCAAGATTCATACGTGTTTGAATCGTTTTTGCCATCACATATACGTCGCGGTCTTGAATGTGACGACGGTCTTCACGCAAATGAATGGTGATACCATCTGCACCAGCATGCTCTGCAACAGCTGCAGCATGCGCAGGATCTGGGTAACTCGTGCCACGCGCTTGGCGTAAAGTGGCAATGTGATCAACGTTTACACCAAGAAGAATATCTTTCATTTTTTTACCTGTTTAATACAACGATTCAAGGCTGAACATCAGCCTACTTAATAAATAACTCACGGCTTTTTAATGGCTTTTTACCAAGTAAAGGCTTGAGTAGGTATCTACTTAATTGCTTTGCCATATATAACACATCAGGGGCGCTAAAGTCATGAGCTGCTATGGCATTTAATTGCTTTCCTGAAAAGCCACTATTGGGGTCGTCATGCAGCAAGAAACCGTATTCAGCAAAGTACTGGTAATTTGCTGCATCGTTAATTTCATCACCTTCGGCATCAACAGTAAAATCAACGCCATAACCCAGCATCTCTAACAGTTGAAACTCGTAAGAGCGCAGCACAGCTTGTAGGTTTTTAGTGGTTGATAACTCGTCTAGATGCTGTTTATAAAGATGATATACACTTTCCATCGGCTCATTGATAGGTACGATACGATTGGTTAATTCGTTCATATAGAAGCCGCAATAAAGCTCGGTGCCCTGCAACATAGTTTGCCCGCCATGGGGCTCAAAACGATTGATGTATTTTAAATCAGACTTGCCGCTATATTGTACGAGCAGAGATTGGAAAGGTTGTAATTGTGCTTTATGTTTAGTGGCCTGGCGACCACTAACACGGGCCAGCATTCTAAGCTGACCTACGCCTTCTACCAGCATATCGAGCATGACTTGCGAGTCGCTAAATGGACGTCGGTGCAGCAGGTATGCTGTGTAGAATTCGCTATCCATGGCGTGTAAGGCTTTACTTAGTCTTCACCATAGCCAAGGCTACGTAGCGCACGCTCATCGTCAGCCCAGCCAGACTTCACTTTTACCCAAAGTTCTAAAAACACTTTGTTATCAAGCATGTCTTCAAGGTCTTTACGAGCTTCACGGCCAATCACTTTGAGCTTTTCGCCTTTATTGCCGATCACCATACGCTTTTGTGTTTCACGCTCAACGAGGATCAAACCATTAATTTGCCAGACACCGTTTTCTTGCCATTTAAACTGCTCGATCTCTACGGTGACTGAATATGGTAGCTCATCACCCATAAAGCGCATCAGCTTTTCACGGATCACTTCAGCCGCCATAAAGCGCATTGAACGGTCTGTTACGTAGTCTTCAGGGAAGTAAAACTCACAAAGCGGTAAACGCTTTTTCACTTCATCTTTGATTAAATCAATATTTTTACCCTGCTTCGCAGAGACCGGCATAATAGCCACAAAATCAAATTTACCACCTAAAAACTGCATGTGCGGAAGCACTAAATCACGGTCTTTAACTTGGTCAATTTTATTCATCACTAACAATACTGGACGACCACTCTGACGTACTTTATTTAGTACCATCTCATCGTCTTCGTTCCAGTGTGTGCCTTCAACCACAAAGATGATCAGTTCTACATCGCCAATTGAGCTTGATGCAGCACGGTTCATTAAACGGTTAATAGCGCGTTTTTCTTCGACGTGTAAGCCTGGTGTATCAACATAAACAGCTTGGTATTTACCTTCGGTATGAATACCCATGATACGGTGTCGTGTGGTTTGTGGCTTACGTGAGGTAATAGACACCTTTTGCTCAACAATATAGTTAAGTAAGGTTGATTTACCTACATTTGGGCGGCCAACAATGGCAACCATACCGCAGTGCGTATCTAGCTCTGCAGGTTCTTTGCTAATTAAATCATCAAGATTCATTTTTAAGTATCTTTAAGGCTTTTTCAGCGGCTTTTTGCTCAGCTTTACGACGTGAGCTACCTACTGAGATAATGCTATCCATCCCTTCAACAATACATTCAACCGTGAATGTTTGATTGTGCGCTTGGCCTTTTGTATCAATTACAGTGTAGCCAGGTAACGATAATTTGCGCGCTTGTAAGTATTCTTGAAGTAATGTTTTCGGATCTTTTTGATTTAAGCCCGGCGAAATTGCATCAAGACGCGACTCGTACCAACTTAAAATTAACTCACCACATTGTTCAATGTTTGAGTCTAAAAACACCGCACCAATAATCGCCTCTACGGCATCAGCAAGGGTTGATTCACGGCGAAAACCACCGCTTTTAAGCTCACCCGGACCTAAGCGTAAGTAATCGCCTAAGCCAAACTCTAGGCCAAATTCAGCCAACGTTTGACCACGAACTAGGGTCGAACGCATGCGGCTTAAATCACCTTCGCGTGCTTTTGGAAATTTAGTGTAAAGCGCATTCGCAATCACAAAGCTCAAAATAGAATCACCTAAAAACTCTAAGCGCTCGTTATGTTGGCCTTTATGACTGCGGTGCGTCATTGCCTGCTCAAGCAAAGCTTGATCAGTAAATGTATAACCTATTTTGTTGTATAACTCTGTTACGTTTTTTTTCATCGTTACTGAATATTACCTAGGCGTTCAAAACGAACACCAGTTGGAACCCAGCCTGGTAAAAAGTCATCTGGGCCATTCTCAAATTCAAAACTCATCCATATAAAGACGGCTTTACCTACCAAGTTTTCTTTAGGTACAAAGCCCCAAAAGCGACTGTCTTGGCTATTATCACGGTTATCACCCATCATGAAATAATGATCGGCAGGAACAACCCACTCGTCTGAGCGTGTACCTGGTTGTTGATAATAACGGCCTTTCATTTCAGGAGCTTGCGGGTTAATTAAAATATTATGATTCACTGTGCTTAGGTTTTCTTCTAAGCGCACTAAATTCATCGAACCCTGCTTGAACTCGTCACTATTGAGGATTTCCATATCAATTTTGTTGTATTCATTACACAGCAAATCACCTTGCTGTGTTACACCTTCGGCACATTTTGGCTGAATATAAAGGTGCTTATTGCGATATACAATTTTATCGCCCGGTAAACCAATCGTGCGTTTAATGTAATCCACGCGCTCGTCTAATGGGTATTTAAATACCACAATATCACCACGTTCAGGTTCATCAACATCAACTAACTGGCTACGCCAAATTGGGTCTTTGATGCCATATGAGTACTTCTGTACCAAAATGAAGTCACCCACTAATAGGGTTGGCATCATTGAACCTGATGGAATTTGAAACGGTTCAAAAATGAAAGAGCGAAAAATAGTGATCGCTGCAATCATCGGGAAGATTGACTTAGCCGTTTCAGTGATGCTTGGCTCAGGCGCAATTAATGCAGCGGTTTCTTCGTCTAATTCGCCACCTGCTGCATTTTGAGCAAGGGCAATGCGTTGCTGACGCTTTGGCGCAAACATAAAGTGGTCAATTAACCAAATTAATCCTGAGCCTAGCGTTAACAACACTAAGAAAATAGAAAAGTAACCCGCCATGCATTAATTCCTTTATTTACTTCTAATTATTTACCAACTTTAAGGATAGCTAAGAATGCATCTTGAGGTACTTCAACGTTACCTAGTTGCTTCATTCGCTTTTTACCTTCTTTTTGTTTTTGTAGTAGTTTCTTCTTACGACTCACGTCACCACCGTAACATTTCGCGATTACGTTTTTACGTAATTGCTTAACTGTTGTACGGGCAATAACATGCTGACCAATCGCTGCTTGAATCGCAATATCAAACTGCTGACGTGGAATTAAGTCTTTCAGTGCTTCAGCTAACTGACGACCACGTGATTGTGCAATATCGCGGTGTACAATAATCGCTAACGCATCAACACGCTCACCATTAATTAATACGTCAACACGTACCATGTCTGAAGCTTGGAAATGCTTAAAGTTATAATCAAGCGATGCAAAACCACGGCTTGTTGATTTTAACTTATCGAAGAAGTCCATGACTACTTCAGCCATCGGTAATTCGTACGTCACCGCAACTTGCTTACCATGGTAGCTCATTTTAGTTTGCATACCACGCTTTTCAACACAAAGCGTAATTACGTTACCTAAAAACTCTTGCGGAACTAGTATGTTAGCTTCAACAATTGGCTCACGGATTTCAAGAATATTATTCACCGGTGGTAAGTCAGACGGGTTATCTATCTGTTTAGTTCCGTCTTTAGTCTCTACTTCGTAGATTACTGTTGGCGCAGTGGTAATAAGATCAATGTCGTATTCACGCTCAAGACGCTCTTGAATGATTTCCATGTGTAGCATACCTAAGAAGCCACAACGGAAACCAAAGCCTAGTGCTGTTGAGTTTTCTGGCTCGAAGAATAACGACGCATCGTTCAAGCTTAATTTATCTAGCGCATCACGGAATGACTCATAGTCATCTGATGAAATTGGGAACATACCTGCATAAACCTGCGGTTTAATGCGTTGGAAGCCCGGTAAACGCTCTGGAGCAGAATTACGTTGTAAAGTGATGGTATCACCTACAGGTGCACCATGGATTTCTTTAATACCCGCAATAACAAAGCCTACCTCACCGGTTTTTAGGATACCCGTGTTGGTTTGTTTTGGTGTGAAAATACCCACTTTATCTGCGATATGAACTTGATCATTCGACATGATCTTAATTTTATCGCCCGAGCGCAATTCACCATGCTTAATACGCACAAGTGATACAACGCCTTGGTATGGGTCAAACCATGAGTCAATGATAAGCGCCTGTAGTGGCTCATCTTTGTCACCTTCTGGTGGCGGAATATCTTTAACAATGATTTCGAGTACTTCTTCAATACCAATACCAGTTTTAGCACTACATTGCACAGCATCTAGGGCATCGATACCAATGATGTCTTCAATTTCTTCTGCTACACGCAGTGGGTCGGCTTGCGGTAAATCGATTTTATTCAGAACTGGAATAACTTCTAAGTCCATTTCGATTGCTGTGTAGCAGTTAGCTAAAGTTTGAGCTTCCACACCTTGACCCGCATCAACAACTAAAAGCGCACCTTCACAGGCTGCAAGTGAACGCGATACTTCGTATGTGAAGTCAACGTGTCCTGGCGTGTCGATAAAGTTTAACTGATATGTTTCGCCGTCTTTAGCTTTATAATTTAGCGTTACACTTTGCGCTTTGATGGTAATACCACGCTCACGCTCAATGTCCATTGAGTCTAACACCTGCTGCTGCATTTCACGGTCTGTTAAACCACCACAAACTTGGATAAGACGGTCAGAGAGAGTCGATTTACCATGGTCAATATGGGCGATGATCGAAAAATTACGGATATGCTTCATAAACTGGATTCTAAACTTCTATATAAAATGGACTAAGTGTATAAAGCGACAATTTTACATTTAATTGGCTTTAATCACCATCTATTTGAGTGAAAGGAATAGTAATTGGGTGAATTTTTATTACTTTAATATCATGCTTAAGGCTCTTAACCCTTGATTTTGCTATCGCATAGCCCGTTAAGCCACCAATCACGGCGGCTAAAATTTGCCAGCCTTCTGTAAGCGAAAAAGCCGAAAATGCGATTAAAGCAAACCCTAAACTAAACAAAAGGGGTAGCATGTAAACAGCCATAGCGTGTTTAACTAAGTGGCTATCATCGAGTGCTAAAGTTACTTTTTGCCCTACTTGGAGCTCTTTTTCGAAGGTATAAGGAAAGGTTTTTTTAGCTGTTCCAAACAGCTTTGCAAAAACTTGCGAACCACAACGACCATTACAGCCGGCACAGGCTTGCTTTTGTTCTGCTTCTAAATTCGCTGTCGTGCCTTTAACCGACACGACAGTGAGTGTTTGTTCAATCATGATTTAAAGAGGTCGCGCTACCGACTCAGCTATAGCTTTGGCTGTCATAGCAGGAATATTACCAACAACCGATACATCAAAGCTACCACCATTGTGCACATACACAGTCGTTGCACCTGAGGTTAAAGCGCCGCTTGCGCGCTTACCTGGTAAAGGTCTTTGAATAAAAACAGACACTTCAACAAACCCATCTGAATATAAATAATAGTCAGCAAGTTCATTATTTAAATCAAGTTTATGACGATCAGACTTTAATAACTTAAAGCCATCAGGAAGCCAACCAATTTTCCAATCATTCGCTGCGCTGTCTTCATTATTGGCTAAATCGTTAGTCGCAAGCACCGCAGGAAAGTCACGATTTTGCATTTCAACTAACATAGGAGCAGGCTGCTCTGTTACGCTGATATGAGTTAACTGTAACTGCTCAAGCATCTCACCTTTGTGATTCACATAGGCAGATTTAAGTAACAACGAAGACTCAGTATCTAACCAAATCCAGTAGTTATACTTGTATTCATCTTTAGATTCGATACGCACTAACTGTGCTGAGCGCCCTGCAATACGGCCTTTTCCGCCAAGCACAAAATCATAGTGAGCGCTTAGTCGATTTATATCTTTAAAAAGTACCTCAGGAATTGGCCCGGCAATAGAGTCTGTTTTAACTGAATAAGGCTCTGAATGAGGCTCAAAATAGGTCACTTGATCGTCAACGCGCACCATTTCTAGGCCAGCGCCGTTCAGTAAACTTAGATGCTCAAGTTCAATATCACCTTGTTTTGCATGTAACCAGCGATAGGGTTCCATAGCTTGGCCTTTTACAACCACAAATGATGCGTCAAAGTTGCGAGTATGAACGGCCGTAGCCATATCATTTAATAAAGTCTTGGCGGGATTTTCGTCGCTGGCAATGGCTGGAGCCGTTAATACCAGCGACAAAATAAAAGTAAAAACTTTCATTTAATTAGTTTTTTTCCTCGTCTGCATTTTCTGCAGTTTGCGATTTTTCTAGCGAATATGCAACACGTGCTTGACGTTGGTGCTCAAGAACTAATGCGCCAATACGCTGCTGTTGTAACTCACGTAAACCTTGCTCTGCATTTTCTAATGCAGGCTGCTCAGATGAGTAACTTACAGGAGAAGCCATACCTGTTAATGGTACTGTTTGTAATGTTGGAATGTCACTTTGCGGAGACTCGGTGTTTTGTGGCAATGTTTGTACGCCCACAATCGCAAACATAGCAACACTAGCAGCAATGGCCACTTGTGCAAATGGACGACGCCAATTAAATGCTACCACGTTATCAGTGCCTGTTGCCGCCACGATCTCTTCGCTTTTTGGTGCCGTTGTTTTATTCGCGAAATCTGCGTAAACAGGTTCTTGCTCAAGTGATTCTGCCACTGCATCTGCAATGTCAAAATTAAAAGCGTTGTTATTTGCCTCAGCACGCATTACATCACCAATCATTGCGTAACGACCAAATGTAGACACATCGTCGTTTGTGATCGCTTGATCAGTTAACTGCTGCTCGCCGTCAAGTAACGCGGACAACTGCTCATTATCCAACTTGTTAACGTCTGCTTTTGTCATACTAAGACTCACCTATTAATGGATTCAATTTATTATCAATCGCCTCACGGGCACGGAAAATACGTGAACGTACCGTTCCCACAGGGCAATCCATAACCACGGCTATTTCTTCATAGCTCATACCTTCAATTTCACGAAGGGTAATCGCGGTTTTTAGATCTTCAGGCAAACTATCAATCGTATTAAAAATTACAGCACGTACTTCGTCACTTAATAACAGGTTTTCTGGCGATGCGTTTGAACGCATTGCATCTGCACTGTCATAAAATTCTGCTTCTTCGGCATCAACATCGTTAGCTGGGGGTTTACGACCCTGCGCAACTAAGTAATTTTTAGCACAATTTACGGCGATACGGTACAACCAAGTATAAAAAGCGCTATCACCTCTAAAGTTAGGTAAAGCACGGTAAGCTTTAATAAAAGCTTCTTGTGCGACATCAGCAACATCACCTTGGTTCGATACATAACGTGAAATCAAACCTGCAATTTTATTCTGATATTTTCTAACTAATAGGTTGAAGGCGTTTTTATCTCCTTGCTGGACCCTTTTAACTAGCGCTAAATCCAAATCCTGCTCGCTCATTCGAGCCGGTACTCCTCTGTTTGATTCTTGCTTGCTATTCATATACTCGCCATTGTTTACACAAACTCTGACTGCACCATGAATATAAAAGTTCAGTTTAAAATGATTTTTTTATAAAATAGCACGCAAATAAATTGAGTCATACCAATCTTATTACACGACAACCTCAATAACTGCTTAAAAATCAACGGTTATCTAAATTAAATTCACAATTTAAAACAGCTAACAATAAACTGTTTATGTGACGATAAAACTAATAAGATTGGTATAACGTTTTAAAATGACTAATAGTGTTAAAGCAAATATGGTACATATACGTATACCACATAAAAATTTATTTGCTCAAACTTTTGGCACTACTAGCCGAGCATTGTAACCGCAAAGACCACAGACATGAACCAAAATAAACATCACATTACTGATGTCGCTATCATTGGCAGCGGCGCCGCTGGCCTTTCTCTTGCTTTATCGCTTGCTAATCACTGTAAGGTGACGGTACTTAGTAAAGGCGCATTAACAGAAGGCTCTACCTTATATGCTCAAGGCGGTATTGCAGCAGTATTTGATAAAAAGAATGACAGCATTGAATCTCATGTTGAAGATACCCTCGATGCAGGTGGCGGATTATGTGACCGTGATGCGGTTCACTACACAGCGAGCAATGCAAAAAAATGTTTAAAGTGGCTGATTGAGCAAGGCGTACCTTTTGATATGGAGTTCGATTCAAAAGGTAAAGAGCGTTTTCATTTAACTCGCGAAGGTGGTCATAGTCACCGCCGTATTTTACATGCTGCCGATGCAACTGGCCGAGCAGTGCAAACCACCTTAATTAGCCAAGTACAAGCACACCCTAACATCACTCTGTTAGAAAACTACAATGCCATTGATTTAATCACAGATAAAAGCTTAGCCAAAAAAGGCAAGCATGTTCACGGCTTATACGTCTGGAATTGTGTTGATAAAAAAGTTGAAACTATCGCAGCTAAGTTCGTATCACTGGCAACAGGCGGCGCAAGTAAAGTGTACTTATATACTTCTAACCCTGATGTATCGAGTGGTGATGGTATAGCAATGGCATGGCGTGCAGGGTGCCGTGTTGCCAATATGGAGTTTAACCAATTCCACCCAACAAGTTTGTACCACCCAGAGCTGCAAAACTTTTTGATCACCGAAGCAATGCGCGGTGAAGGTGCTTATTTAAAACGCCCTGATGGCACTCGCTTTATGAAAGACTTTGATGAGCGCGAAGAACTTGCCCCTCGCGATATTGTTGCTCGTGCTATCGATTTTGAAATGAAACGCCTTGGTGCGAACTGTGTGTACCTTGATATTAGTCACAAAGATAAAGATTTTATCATTGAGCACTTCCCAACTATCTACGCAAAATGCTTAAGTGTTGGCCTCGACATTACGAAAGAAGCCATTCCTGTGGTGCCGGCTGCGCACTATACCTGTGGCGGTGTTATGACTGACTTTAACGGCCGTACAGATTTAGACAATCTTTATGCGGTTGGCGAAGTGGCTTACACAGGCTTACACGGTGCTAACCGTATGGCGAGTAACTCGCTACTCGAATGTATCGTGTTTGCCCATGCTGCCGCGAAAGATATTCTGAGCAAAATCGATGCAAGCCCTGCCCTTGAAGCCTTACCACTTTGGGATGAAAGTCGCGTATCTAACTCAGACGAAGAAATCGTTATTACCCACAACTGGCATGAACTAAGGTTATTTATGTGGGATTACGTGGGCATTGTACGCTCAACAAAACGTTTAGAACGTGCGCTTCACCGCGTTGAATTACTGCAGCAAGAGATTCACGACTATTACGCGAACTTTAGGGTGACAAATAACTTATTAGAACTTCGAAACCTAGTACAAGTTGCAGAGCTGATTATTCGCAGCGCCCTTGAGCGTAAAGAAAGTCGTGGTCTTCATTACACGATTGATTACCCAGAGCAAAACGAAAATCCAACGCCGACAATTTTAACGCCTAAGTCGGTCGCTGCACTGCAATAATCGCACGCTTTAAACGCGAGAAACTTTCTTCATCAACACTGGCTGAACTTACAATCAGCCAGTGTGATTGATAAAACCCAGCCAACCTCAGCACTACAAAATTAGCAAACACATAACTTTTAGCAGTTATCTGGCCTTGAATTTTAAGTTTGTCGTTAACAAACCTGAGCTCTGCTTGCTCTAAAATTATAAAACCCTTTTCAGGCTGTGCTTGCTGGACTTTTTTAAAACTAAGAATGGCTAAGAAAAAGCACGCTAAACAAGCCAAAAGTTGAGCGAAAACATGCTGGTAAACAAAGCATAAAGTGATGGCTGTTAAGCAAAAAAAGACCACAAAGGGTTTGTGGTCTGGGGTGTTATTTGTAACGGTAAATCTATACACGAACTCGGTCTAAAATTAACGCGACCATACCGTTAAGCTCTGGGTCTTTACACTCTTCATGACCCATGAACCAGGCGAATAAATCAGGATCATCGCACTCAAGTAAGCGTTGAAAAACGGCTTGCTGTTCTTTTGATAGTGAGTCAAACGCTTCTTCAACGAATGGCATAAATAAAACATCTAGTTCTAACATACCGCGACGGCATGCCCAACGAATACGTTCTTTACTGTGAATTTCAGTCATTTTAAACCTCGTACTTATTTGTCTGCAGTTTACCAAATTGCTATCGAATAAACAGCTATTTAAATTGCTACCCTAACTAAGTTATCATTAGCGCTCATTCATATCGTAAAGAAGGTTTTTATGTCGACTGTTTACGCATGTCCTTTATCTCATTCACTTATCAGCCTAACTGGCAAAGATAAGTTGTCTTACCTTCACGGACAAATTACTCAAGATATCAACAAACTAAATAATGATAACTTCCTATGGGCTGGTCACTGTAATGCCAAAGGCAAGCTTTGGGGTGTGTTTAGATTGTTTTCATATCTTGATAGCTATTACCTTGCAGGTTCAAAACCTGAAGTTGAGCAATCACTAGTCGAGTTAAAAAAATATGCGGTATTTTCGCAAGTAGAAATTCAGCAATGCGAAAATCAGCTAATTGGCTTATTAGGCGATGACCTAACAGCGACTTTAGACGCCTTAGCAATTAAATTTGACGACGAGCACAGCGCAGTCGATTTTGCAGGCGGTAAAGCGTTAAAGCTTGCTGATAACCGCGTATTACTTATGGTAAATGATGAGTTTAGTTTGCCTGATAACGCTACAGCTCTTGATGATGACGCGTTATGGCAACAGGCAGCTATTGCCGCAGGCGAGCCGTCATTAAACAGCGACGCTATTGGCGAATACGTACCGCAAATGGTTAACTTGCAAGCGCTTGGTGGTATCAGTTTCAGAAAAGGCTGCTACACAGGGCAAGAAACCGTCGCTCGTATGAAATACCTAGGCAAAAATAAACGTGCTATGTATATAGTTTCGGGCAAAGCTGAAGGCTTACTTGACGAGCTTGAACTCGAAACACAAATGGGCGAAAACTGGCGCCGTGCTGGCAAGCTTATTAGCCAAAGTTATAATCAAAAAACGCAAACCTTAATGGGTCTGGTTGTGCTTCCTAACGACAATGAAGCAGGCCAAATTTTGCGAGCAAAACACCTCACTCAGGTAGAGTTATCTATTCAAGCTCTGCCTTACTCTCTCGAAGATGAATAAATAGGAATGACTATGATCGTAGCAGCAAACAAAGTGGTAAAAATGCATTATTCAGTATTGGATAATAACAAAAACACCATCGACAACTCTTTCGATGGCGAGCCACTAGTGTTTATCGTTGGCACGGGTTTCTTAATTCCAGGCCTCGAAAATGCGCTATTAGGTAAAGAAGCGGGCGACACATTCAGCGTAACAGTTGAACCAGAGCAAGGCTATGGTGAGCGTCACGATGACCTAATGCAAGCAGTGCCAAAATCAATGTTTGAAGGTATGGAAATTGAAGTTGGTATGCAGTTCCGCGCTACGACAGACGCTGGCGACCAATCAGTGATGATCATTGAAATTCAAGACGAAGACGTTATTGTAGATGGTAACCACCCTCTTTCAGGTATTACCCTTCATTTTGATGTTGAAGTACTTGAAGTACGCGATGCAACTGAAGAAGAATTAGCACATGGTCATGTGCACGGTGAAGGTGGTTGTGGTCACAGCCACTAAACGATTACTATAAAAAAAGCGCCATTGGCGCTTTTTTTATATCTGCTGTGTGCCTATTCGACTACTTCTTCTGTATCCACAGAAGCGTCTGTCACAGGTTCTGCAATATGCTCTCTAAGCGCAGCAAGTAAGCCTTCTTGGTCATTTGTCCCTAAGCGATAGTGCGTACCGTCTTTCATTGCCAATTCGACAGCACTAAATCCAGATACACTGTAAACCCAGCCATCATGCGTGATACGCAGACCAATACCATGACGAAATGAATTACTTACCGCTCGAACAGATTCAATCTCATCAAAAGTCACTGTTTTACCAAATACACCCGGACCGAATGCCCAGCTTACTGTTTTATCGCTCACCTTAATCGTTAAGCCATGAAACAAAAAGGCCACCAGCACTAAGATAGCGCTAAACACCATAAGAGGAATATCTGCACCAATTAAGTTCCAAGCTAAGGCAATGAAGGCGCCAATCCAGCCTAAGATAACAAAAATAAAAATAGCGTACTGTTTATGTTGATACATTCTGAAGTATTCTCTTAAAAGCTATAAACAAAGGTTGCACTCAGCTCAGAATCGTACTTGAGCTTATCTTCCTCTGGTTTTGAGTTATAGCGATACATGTAAGTAAATTTGAGTGATACATCACCCATAATTTTGCTGATCAGGGATGTTTCTGACTTTAAACGCGAGTTTAACCCTGACAATGATTGTTCATAACTGACATCTTGATTAAAGCGAGTACGAGCAGAAACCGTACGCTCCCACTGCAGCGCTAAACGAAGCAGGTAACCGGTTTTTGTTTCATCTTCTTCTGTTGCAGTCTCTTGATCAGCCACCGAGCGGTATAAACCCGGCCCCACATCGATATCGACTTTATTCTTGCTGCCTTGGTAAATGCGGTTACCGTAACCAGTCGCTATGGTGCTCTTAAACTCAAGACCACTAAACTTATCTCGCTCGTAGTCACCATAAATGAAAAATGACTCATTTTTCACATTTAGCTTATAGTTACCTTGACCTGATACAAAAATACGGTCAGCAGAGACTTCTTCATCACCAGTTTCTTCATTACGGTCACGTTTGTATAAAGTATCGAGCTTAAATTGGTTACGCCACTTTTCGAAATCTTGGTACAGGTTACCTTTAAGTTTGAAGCTGGTTGAGTTGGTATTGCCGCGGCTTACCATAAAACCAAACTCCATATCTCCGTACAGCAACTCGCCTTTATGAATTTTATGGATTTCTTCTTCTGATAATTGCCCGTACTCATGAAAGTCTTCAAACGGATCAACAGCAAAAGCCTGCCAACTGCAAACTAGCAGGGCGGGCAAAATAATTCGTTTTATTGAATTAAAACAACTAAAAGTAGAGTCAAACATCGGCTGGAGAGTTATTCGCTATCTTTCCAAAGAATGTGGCAAAACGGTGCATCTTTGTCTCGGCTAATTAAAATTTTCGCAAACAAGATATCTTGATTGTCGAATTCAAGTCCTACTAAGACTTGTACAAACAGCTCAGGTTCAATTTCTAGTGCAACAAAATCTTGCCACTGCTCGTCAGGCTCACCTTCTTCAATAAAGCCAAGCTCTTCTCTGTGCTCGTTAAAATCAGCAATATCTTGCTCGCTTAAATTATCAGGTGCTAACTCTAAAAAGATATCATAAGCCTGATGAGTTACTTCTTCTTCACTGTATAAGCGTGGACCAGCCATTCCTTAAACCTCTGCACATGTGTATCGCTTTGAATCTGGCTATGATAACAAACCTCTTTTGAGTTTTACCAAAAAAAAAGCCAGGTTGCCCTGACTTTTTTGTAATTAATAACAGATTTTACTCAGCACTTGCTGTGCCTTTTATTTTTTCGCGCATTGATTGCACGAGTGTATAGAATAGAGGAACAAGTAAGGTGCCAAAAATGGTTGCAGCTAACATCCCGAATAACACAGTAATACCGAGTGATATTCGACTACCTGCTCCTGCGCCACTTGCAAACACCAATGGTAATACGCCAAGTACAAACGACAGTGCCGTCATCAACACCGCTCTAAAACGTAATCTTGCCGCGTTAAGAGCCGCTTCAAAAATACTTTTGCCTGCCGCGCGTTCTTCCATAGCAAATTCAACAATCAAAATAGCGGTTTTGGTGGATAGGCCAATCAGTAGCACTAAACCAACCTGCGCATAGATGTTGTTTTCCATGCCAATTACATACAGCGCAAGCATGGCACCAAATAATGCCAGCGGCACCGCTGCAATGACTGAGAACGGAATTGTCCAACTTTCGTATTGCGCAACCAAGAATAGATACACAAATACCACCGCTAAGCCAAACAAGATTGGCGCCATGTTACCCGCTTCAATCTCTTGCTTAGACTGCCCTGCCCACTCATATACATAGCCTGTAGGTAATTGCTCGGCCAGCTCTTGCATTGCTTTAATGGCATCACCACTGGCATACCCCGCCGCAGGTTGTCCGCTAATGCTTGCACTGCGGTATAAGTTAAAGTGCGTTAAGCTTGTTGGGCCCAGAATTGGCTCAAGTTTAGCCAATGTAGTGAGCGGCACCATTGCTCCCTCATCATTACGTACATAGTAGTATTGTAAGTCTGCAGGGTTTTGACGAAAACGGCTTTCCGCCTGCATGATAACGCGGTAAGTACGGCTAAATTGGTTGAAGTCATTAATGTATAACGAGCCCAGTTGCGCCTGCAAGGTTAAGAAAATATCGCTAAGCGCGACCCCTTGAGCTTTTGCCTTATTACGGTCAATTTCAAGGAAATACTGTGGCACATTCGCTCTAAATGTACTGTAAACATTTGATAGCTCTGGGCGCTGGTTCGCTTCATAAATCAAACCATTTAATACTTGAGCAAGCTCAGCAGGCTCACGCCCTTCACTGTCTTGTAACCTAAACTCAAAGCCAGCACTTGTACCAAGTCCAGGTATTGAAGGCGGGTTAAAGGCCATGATTTGCGCATCAGGCATAGCCCAGAACTGACCCATTAAGCGCGTTAGTACCGCTCGTAAACCAAGCTCAGGGCTAGTTCGTTCTTCCCAGTCTTTAAGTACTACGATACCAAGCGCATTATTAGAACCCGCACCACCGAGTAATGAAAAACCAGAAACCGCAATAAAATCGGTTGCCGCTGGTTCATTTTTAACAATATCCCCCAACTTATGCATTACATCTTGGGTACGGCCGCTTGCTGCGGCATCAGGTAATTGCACATCAACAAAAAGAAAGCCTTGGTCTTCTGCTGGTACAAAGCCTGTAGGCACTGTTTTTACTAGCCACCCTGCAGCAGCAAAAATAACCACCGCAAACAGTGCCATTCTCGCTGTACGTTTGAGGATAAAGTTAATAACTTTACTGTAACCATTGGTTGAGCGGGTAATGATGTTTTCAAACGGGGCTAGCCATTTAATCGGCTTCATGGCTTTTTCACTTAACAATAAAGCACACAAAGCAGGGCTTAATGTCAGTGCATTTAAAGATGAAATGAGTACTGCAAATGAAATCGTCACCGAAAATTGCTTATAAAGCTCCCCGGTTATTCCCGGCATAAAGCCTACTGGCACAAACACCGCAAGCAAAACTAGGGTTGTTGCCACTATCGGCCCAGATACCTGCTCCATCGCTTTGGTAACCGCTTCTTTAATTGGCAGCTTTTCTTCTTTAAGTATTCGTTCAACGTTTTCAATAACGATAATGGCATCATCAACCACAATACCTATTGCAAGCACTAAACCAAACAAGGTGATTAAGTTGATGGAGTAATCCATCATCATCATAAACGCGAAAGTCCCCACCAAAGATACCGGAATAGCCACCGTTGGAATGAGCGTAGCGCGCCAATTTTGTAAGAATAAAAATACCACTAAAATAACCAAGCCAACCGCTTGGACAAGGGTGACGACCACTTCATCAATCGAGCGATTGATGAACTCTGTGGTGTCATAAGGAATTGAGTACTCAACACCATCAGGTAACTGTTTAGCCAGCTCTGCCATACGTGCTTTTACATCGTTGGCAACTTGCGTCGCATTCGCTTCTGTTAGCTGATAAATAACAATAAATGCAGTGTCTTGCTGGTTTAACTTTGCTGTTGTGCTGTAGCTTGCTGCACCTAATTCAATTCGGGCAATATCATGCAGGCGCACAAAGTTACCATCTTTACTCGAGCGAATAATAGTTTGACCAAACTCTTCAGGGGTTTTTAAGCGCCCTTTTGCCTGAATCGAATATTCAAATTGCTGGCTCGGTGCAGAGGGTGCAGCCCCGAGTTTACCTGCTGCTACGATAGTATTTTGCTCTTGTAGCGCTGCTTGAACCTCTGACACAGTTAAACCCAGTGATGCCATTCGATCTGGGCGTAACCACAAGCGCATTGAATAGGTTTGTTCACCCATTACCTCAGCAGATGCAACTCCATTTATACGGCCAAGAGGCTCGGTTAAGTAGTTGGTTGCATAGTTGCTTAAGAAAATAGCGTCGATATTTTCTTGGTTAGAGTACAAGTTGATACCGAGTAGCATTGAGCTCGATTTTTTCTTAACCGACACACCTTGCCGTTTAACCTCTTCAGGTAAGCCTGCTTCAGCAAGTGCCACACGGTTTTGCACATTAACTTGGGCAATATCTGTATCTGTGCCGACCTTAAAATAAACAGTTATGTTGGCCGTGCCATTATTAGACGATGTTGATTCGATGTACATCATATCTTCAACGCCATTAACTTGCTCTTCTATGGGCCGGATCACCGACTCTTCTACAATTTGCGCACTTGCACCTGGGTAACTAGCACTAATTTGTACTTGCGGAGGGGTAATTTGCGGATACATATTCACTGGCAGCAAGGCCATTGAAATTAAACCCGCAATGGTAATAACAATCGAAATTACCAAGGCAAATTTTGGGCGAGATATAAAAGTTTTACTGATCATATCTCACTCCTAAGAGTTAGCTTTGCTAGAAATAGTGCCGGTTGTTTCATCGACATTTTTTTCAACAGCTTTCACTTCAGCGCCTTGGCGTACCTTTTGTAAACCTTCAATAATGACTTTTTCACCAGCCTCTAAGCCTGACTCAACCACCCACATCGCATTAATACGTCGACCCAGTTTAACAATCCGCATAGCCACTTTGTTTTCGTCATCAACAACAAGCACAAACTTACCTTGCTGGTTTTCTTGTACCGCTACTTGAGGAATGAGTGCCAAGTCTTGTTTATTGGTGCTTTCAACGATCAAGGTGACAAATAAGCCCGGCATGACAATGCCATCTGGGTTATCAAAAGCGGCTCTAAGCTCAACCGTGCCTGTATTGCGGTTAATTTTGGTATCAGCAAAATCAAGTACGCCTTTATCAGGAAAGGTCGAGTTATTCGGTAAGCGTAAAGTTAAATCGATAGGCACATCTCGAGGGTCTTTATCTGACGGTGCTTGATGATTTTGGCGATAAGAGATGTAGTCAGCTTCTTCAACCTGAAAACTTACATAAATTGGGTCTACATCGGTCAGCTCCGCAAGCTCATTGGATGATGGCCCAACAATATTCCCCACATCATAGTTCACTTTACCAATACGCCCTGCAAACGGCGCACGAATTTCGGTATAACTTAGGTTAAGTTTTGCTTTTTCAAGTTCAGCTTCTGCGGCTTTAACAGCTGCGGTGGTTTGCTCAAAATTAGTGGTTAGTTTATCGAGGTCTGATTGTGAAATAAAACCTTGCGCAGCCACATCTTTGCCGCGTTTTAAATCACGTTCAGCGGCGCCTGCTGCGGCAATTTTACTTTTTAAATCAGCCTCAGCTTCTGACACAGTCGAGCGGTACTCAGATGGGTCAATACGCAGTAAGAGCTGATCTTTTTCAACCGATGAGCCTTCATTAAAGTGACGTTCAATAAGTTCCCCCTCAACACGGGCTCTAATCGCAACCTCTTGGAATGCTTCAGTACGCGCGACAAATTCTCGGTAATTACCAACTTCTTGTGTAACGACATTAAATACTGATACAGCCGGTGGCGGCGTAGCTTGTTGTTGTGCTTTATCATCTGAACAGCCAACCAATGTGGTTGTTAATGCGACAGAAATTGCAGCAAAAGCCAAAGAACGAGATGATTGTTTTGTTATGCGAGCTGTTTTGCGCATCAGCATATATTTACTCCTTGTAGCGCGACTTAAAGCTAAGTCTAGTCGTGTCATGGGATTTTGCGAAAGTATCTAACTAATCACAAAATCAAACTAGCGATGAACTAGCATCTTTGTTTTAAAAATATACACCAATTTGTAACTAAATATATGACAAGGTTACCCATTTTTGGAAAATATAATGATTCTTTGCGACACATCAGCAATTCTTTACTTAGTTGTAATTAACTCGTAAGCTCTAGCAAACAGGTCAGAGGAGTTACCATGATAAAGCTAGAAATAAAACAACAAGTCGCATGGGTTAGCCTTGCTCGTCCAGAGAAACAAAATGCGCTGAGTTTTGCCATGTTTGTCGAGCTTTCAAACGTAATCAAAAAAATTAAACGTGATCGCAGCTTACGTGCGGTGGTTATCTCTGGCGAAGGCGAACACTTTTGCTCTGGACTGGATGTTGCTGCGGTGATGAAAAAGCCAAGCAATATCATCAAGCTTTTATTCAAGTGGTTACCAGGAAACCAAAATTTAGCGCAAAAAGTAGTGCTAGGTTGGCAAGACTTAAGTATTCCTGTGATTGCAAAAGTAACCGGACACTGCTTTGGTGGCGGTATGCAAATCGCACTCGGTGCTGATTACCGCATCGTCGATAAAAACGCTAAATTAGCGATCATGGAAGCTCGTTGGGGCTTATGCCCTGACATGGGGGCTAACGTGGTGCTTGCAGGTTTAATGAAGCGTGACCAAGCACTTTGGTTAGCAAGTCATGCAGGGCCTGTCTCTGCTGAAGATGCTAAGGAGTATGGCTTAGTTACACAGCTCACTGATGACGTTGATAAACAAACCGATACCGTACTAGAAACGCTACTAGCGCGCTCGCCAGATACTCTGGCAGCAATTAAACGAATTACTCAGCAAAGCTACCGTTCACAGCAGCGTAAGATTCTCGCTAAAGAAACCTGGAGTCAAATTCGCTTACTGATGAACCCTAATACTAAAAAGGCGATTGCAAAGGCGAAAGGTGCAGAGGATATTCAATTTAATAATGCCAAATCATGGTAAGCTAAAGTCGCATAGTACAACTGACAAGGGTATGATGTAGTTGTACTTTATTCGCAATTATCCTGACTCATGAAATACCTTATCAGTAGTGTCATTATTCTTACCTGCTTAGCCGTTGCCAAGTTTTTAACGGCTTTGCTTGAAAGCTCTTTCCCTGCCCCATTACTCGGTATGGTGTTACTGCTCGTGCTACTGTTAACAGGCCTCGTAAAAGAGAAACATTTAAAACCAGCTGCCAGCCCTTTACTTAATTACATGCCGTTGTTCTTCATCCCTGCAGGGGTTGGCATAATTGAGCATCTAGGTTTAATTTCGCAGAACTGGCCTTTATTACTGACTATTTTTATAGTCGTGCCACTGACCAGTGTTTTACTCATAGGCGCTGTTATCGCCTATTTTAAGGGCCGTGAAAATGACAGTTAGTTTATGGTGGCTCTGCGTTCCGTGCATTATTGCGCTTTTCTTAGTACTGCGTTTTTTAAACGCGAAAACCCAGCATGCCACTGCCAAAGCGCTTAGTAATCCTGTGTGCTGGGCAATTATATTAACTGCAGCCTTGTTAGTGGCACTAAAGCTCCCCTATGAGCCTTTTGCCGAGCAAAGTAAAGTTTTAAGCTGGTTGCTTGAGCCTGCCATTGTGGCACTGGCTTTACCGCTTTATCAGCAATTTATCCACGTAAAAAAGAACCTGCTGCTAATCCTCATAAGTTGCAGCTTAGGGGTGATCAATGCCACCTTGGTGGCCTCGCTAATATGCTATGTTTTTGCAGCCCCTGCACAGTTAAGCGCATCTTTAGCAAGTTTATCTGTAACAACCCCTATCACCTTGTTAGTGACAGAGTCGCTAGGCGGAATACCTTCTTTAGCGGCAGCTATGGTGATTTTTATTGGCGTACTTGGGGCTATATTTGGTAATTTGATTTTCTCGCTTATCAATATCCGCAACGCCCAAGCAAAAGGTGTTGCTATTGGTACCGCTTGCCATGCCATTGGCACAGCATCACTGATTAGTGATCAGCCAAAAGCCGGTGCCTTTGCCTCTGTGGCGATGGCATTAAGTGCGCTTCTCAGCGCTATAATAGTGCCGATACTTTATCCTGTTATTCAGCATGTTCTGGTATAGTCAGAATTCGCAGTAACCTTGTTAGGAAAACACATGATTGACTCAGAAATTCAGCAAGTCGAAAAATACTACAATCTGATTATGGAATATTTGGTCACCTACAGTATGCAAATTTTAGGTGCCATCTTAATTCTATTTATTGGTTTATGGATTGCGCAAAAAGCATCGAATATGGTTGCTGGCCTCATGCAGCGTCACAATATCGATATTACCCTCACCAACTTTGTCAGTAATGTCATAAAAGTATTGCTGATCATCATGTTCTTGGTTATTGCCCTTGGCAAAATTGGTATAAGCGTGACCCCATTTGTCGCTGCCATTGGTGCTGCATCACTCGGTGCAGGTTTAGCAATGCAAGGCATGCTTTCAAACTATGGTGCGGGCCTTGCTATCATTGCAACAAGGCCATTTGTTGTTGGCGATACTATTGAAGTAAAAGGCGTTAGTGGGCAAGTTAAAACCATTGAGCTTGGTCACACAATTCTGATTAACGAAGAAAAAGTCGAAATCACCATTCCTAACAAACATATTGTTGGTGAGATTTTACATAACTCGTTTAGCTATTCATTAGTTAAAGGTGAAATTGACATCGCTTATGATGCCAATGCAGATCTCGCTATTGAGCTTATCGAAAAAGTGTTAGACGAGCATGAACTAGTTAGTGACTCTCCTCATGCACAAGTCGGTATTGAGCGTTTTGCTGAGAGCGGTGTTACCTTGAGCTATCGCTTTTGGGTGCCAACCACCAAAATTATTGAGACCAAATTAGCGGTGAACCGCAATGTATTTAAAGCAATTCAAGGAGCAGATATCGAAATTCCTTTCCCACAACGAATTGTTACCCTCAATCAAACTAATGATAAAGGCGCTTAAAGCGCCTTTTTTGCAGCTCGTCGACAGAGATTGTGTTTGTTCAAAAGATTGTAGTACAATTTAAATGATAACAATTACTATCATCAATTAACGTCGGGCTATTTTTACCATGAGTAAACGTCTTTGGTTCCAACTACATGGTTGGTTTTCGCTCCCTGTATGGGTGCTATTTTGCTTTATCTGCGTCACAGGTACTGTGTCGGTTATAAGCCATGAGCTTACTTGGCTGACCAACAGTGAAGCACGTGCAAACAACCCAAATGATTTACCAGCACTTGGTGTTGATCAAGTTATTAATAGCGTTGAAAAAGCCTATCCGACTGCCGATGTAATGAGTGTACTTACTTATGAGCCTTACTTGGTTAATGCGGTTATTTTTACAGACACCGACAAACCTTATGCTGTGGCTTACGTCAATCAATACACCGGCGAAGTACAAGCGGTTAATGACACTATCTCATTCATTGAATTTATGCGTACCCTACACGGCTGGCTATTCTTTCCTTGGCAAGAAGGTTACAGCGTAGGTTACTACCTCGTCAGCGCCATGGCTTTTGTCCTTTTGGGTGCACTAGTAACTGGTTTAGTGATTTATAAAAACTTTTGGCGCGCATTTAGTCAGCCAAAACTACGTTTTAACCAAGGTAAAAAAACCTTTCTAAAAGATTTACATACCTTAAGTGGCGTTTGGTCAATTTGGTTTATGGCAGTAATGGCACTCACAGGCCTGTGGTATTTAGTGCAAGCCATCATGTGGCATAACGAAATAGACATAGAAGAGCATGCACCGCTAGTGGCGGTTTCAACTTTACCTGCAGAAAAACAAACACCACCAACCGACTTAAAAGCGGCACTGGCAATTACCAAAGAGAAATACCCAGATTTCAAACCTAGTTATGTGATGCTGCCAGAGCATAACCGCGGCATGTTTAATATCATGGGCAGTGGCGATACTATTTTCTACGATAACTACGCTTACTCAACTTCAATCAATCCTTGGACAGGTGAAATTGCAGCAAGCAAGAGCCCAGAAACAATGTCGGGACTACTCACCCTTTCGCATATCGCCGATCCGCTGCATTACGGTAATATTGGCGGTCTGTGGACAAAGGTTATTTGGTTTATCTTTGGTTTGATTTTAAGTGGTATGTCGATCACTGGCTTTATGATGTATGCCGCAAAATTAGTAAATAAAAAACCTGTAAAAGCGCGCCAAGCTGCGCCAGTGAATAACGTTCAGGAGGCAAACTAATGGCTCGTTTACAAGCAACTTGGTGGCAACGTAAAAAGTATGTTTTACATGCTGTGATATTGGCTTTACCTGTATGGTATATTTATCAGTCATTGAATCCTCAGTTTCCTGCACTTTGGCAAGAACAACAAGCGGGCGAATTTAAAATCGCTCCAATGCCGCTTAATGAAGACGCCCCGTATTCACACCACAATGAGTATGTGAAAGATTTCTTTATCGCCTTTAATCAAGGTGACTTAAGCAATGTTCGTCAGGCGTATTTAAATATTGGCCAAGCGCCTTTACCACTAACGGAGTTTGCTAAAGATGAAGAAGGCATAATGCATGGCACCAATCATGGTCAGCACGCCCATGCGATAGCTCCCAAAACCATATCAGCAGATGATAAACTGTGGATCACCATCCAAACTTGGCAAGGCCAACTGCATACCCTCAAATGGGATATTCCCAGCCAGTTTATTACTCAATAACATCCGAAAAGCCACTCACTGAGTGGCTTTTTTGTATCTCAGCTAAACACTCAAGTCCCTTCCAAAATGGTTAAAGGTAAAATTTTTGTTAATTAATTTTACCGTTCACCTTTACAAAAGTAATAATATAATAAAGTATTATAAATAGTTTTCATTTGCACCAATGCTCTTAATTGAGTTATTAGCTGTAGATCAAAACTAATCCAAGGAGCAAAACACACAAGGAAAGCTCAATAACAATGATTTGGAGACACAATGATACTTTCAAAAAAAGCGCTAGCTGCGCTCAGCTTGGCAACAACCCTCATACTGCCCACTGCTTATGCGATTGATAATGGCGTATACACCATTAAATCAAAGTACAGTGCTAAGTTTGTTGAAGTAGCCAGCGCGCAAACCAACGATGGTGCGAATGTTAGTCAATGGGCTGACACGAATCACGACACCCAGCGCTGGTTAATCACCAACATAGGTGGCAGCAACTATTCGGTTATTAACTTAAATAGTGGTAAAGCCCTAGAAGTGTTTGACTTCTCGACTGCCGATGGCGGCAATGTGGTGCAATATGAGTACGCTAATCTTGCCAGCCAACACTGGCATATTAATGATGAAGGTAGCGGCTATTACAGCTTCATTAACGATCACAGTGGTAAGGCACTCGACCTTTATGCTTTTGATGGCAACGATGGCGCGAATATTAGCCAGTGGAGCTACAACGGCAGCGATGCACAGCAGTGGCAGCTAACCAAGCTTGCTAATGTTGAATCAACCCCTTGGGATCCATCCACAACCAATGGCGCTGCAGATCACTGGCCACTTACTGGTAATTTAGTCACCCACGATCCAACCCTTGGCTATGAAAATGGCACTTGGTGGGTTTTTCAAACAGGCCCTGGTATCTACGGTAAATATTCAAGTAACGGTGTAGATTGGAATGATGCCCTACCAATTTTTTCAAATGGTTTAAGCTGGTGGAGTAACTATGTGCCAGATCATGATGGAATTGATGTCTGGGCGCCTGAATTAAAAAGCTACAATGGTCGTAGCTGGCTTTATTATTCGATTTCGACCTTTGGTTCACGTGTCAGCGCTATTGGTCTTACCTCAGCAAGTAGTGTAGCAGCCGGTGATTGGCGTGATGATGGTTTAGTAATTAACACGACCAATAGCAATAATTATAACGCCATTGACCCTGATCTGGTGGTAGCAAAAGATGGTGCACCTTGGCTTGCCTTTGGCTCATGGAATTCGGGTATTAAACTAACGCGTATTAACCCAATAACCATGAAACCATTTGGTCAAATCTACTCTTTAGCAAGTCGCTCTGGTGGTATCGAAGCACCTACCATAGTGTATCGCCAAGGCTACTACTATTTGTTTGTTTCAGTTGGCAAATGCTGTGATGGCACGAATAGTACTTACCGTATTGCGTATGGCCGCTCTAGTGACATCCGCGGTCCATACCTAGATAAAAATGGCACCGACATGCTAGCTAGCGGCGGGAGCATTCTAGATGCGGGCAATAGCCAATGGGTAGGTCCGGGTGGACAAGACATTTTAAATACCGATGTGATTGTTCGTCATGCTTATGATGCAGGTGATAATGGCACCCCTAAATTGCTCATCAGCACCCTGAATTGGGATGCTAATGGTTGGCCTAAATACTAGTTCTCCCCACTAAGCGCGTGCAAGCGCGCTTTTTACAATCTATCTAATATACTGCGAACAAATTCAGAATTAAGAATCTGAGTTACTGCCCCGCTACACCACAAATAGGCACGTTGAATCGGGTAACCTTTAAAAATCCAACGCTTACGCACATGATTAAAGTCGTGCAAATAATCAGCCTTTGCTTGCGGTAACGAGTCTTTGGCTAACTTATGCCATGCTTTATAAACCCCACTCATATCGGCACCACGCATAAAACGCTGTAACCAGCGCGGAAAGCGTGCAAAGCGAATCGCTGACTGAAAATCAATAATGTAAGGCTTGCCGTCTTTTGAACAAATAACATTACCTAAATTACGTAAATCGAGGTGCACCACGCCACGGCGGTGCATTTTTGCTACCAAACGCTCAAATTCTTTAAAGAACTCACTCGGTAAATGCTGCTGTTGCAAGGCAAGCTGGCGAAGTGGCGTGCCTTCAATAAAGTCATAAGCAATGGCAATCGATGACAAGCGGCAAAAGTTATCAACCACTCCGTCTACGTCTTGCAGGCGTGCCAGCCCTTTGTACTCTTGATTGATAAAAAGCGGCGCGATGGTTTTTCTCACCCACCATGGGCTGTGCTGAAAATCTTTAATAATTAAATCAAATTTCGCGTCTTTATAACGATAAACAATGGCATTGGCAAAGCGGCCTGTGTGAACAACCGACAAACCTTCTGGGCTAAATTGATGAGCTGGAAATTGAGCGTGAAGCTCTGCAAGCAAAGATGATTCAAACATAACAACCCGGACTTGTTAAAATTAAATGCCTAGGCAACTATATTATCAAAATGCGTCTACAGCGACAATGTACCGCTTAGAGAAATTTATGCTTTTAAATTATGAATTGCTCTAAACAACAAGCTAGCGAGTTGCTCTTGCTCATCATCAGAGAAGCCTGTGAGTGCTTTGCGATAGATATCATTTACAGTGGGTAAAATTTCCGGGTAAAGCTGTTGGCCTTTTTCAGTCAGGCATAAAAGAGTTGAACGGCGATCTTCAACTGACTGCTTTTTAGCAACTAAGCCCTTGTCTTCTAAACGAGAAAGTAACCGACTCATGGCACCACGGTCATACATCATGTGCTCACACAGCTCAGCCAAGGTATTTACTTTACCACGCGCAAGTAGCACAACCACAATGTACTGAGCCGAAGTTAACTCTTTATCCTCTAACGCATTATCAAGATGAGTCACCAGATTTGAACGTAAGTAAGAGACTAAGCGACCTAAGTCTTGCACGGGATCTAAATCTTCAATACAGCACTGGCCAATTGATGCAGGTTCTTTCATATTTCCTCTAAAGCGATGAATAGCAATTCATAGACAGTTAATCGGCAAAAAAATTCAATCCTATTAGATTGCTTCAACGGCTATGAATAGTGTAGCGTGAAGAAGCGTACTAACTGTCGGGGGCGTTATGCTAACTAAACAACATATTATCAAGTATTTATCTCTTACAATACTGCTACTTCTTTGTTGGCTAGAGCATTATAACCATTTCATTATGCGCTTTATCGACAGCGCCCTTGTACAATCAACCTTAGTGTACGCTTCATCTCGTACAGTTAATGCTGCTATATCACTATTGCAATCAGCCGAAGTGGGCATTGGTATTGCGAGTATTCAACCTGCACAACTACTCGACCCAGTCAATGACCTAGCTGAATACATGTCGGATGCTATGCGCCTTGCTATAGGCTCGTTATTTTTACAGCGCATTTTATACACCATTTCTTCTGGGGTTATTTTTAGTGGTGTTTTTACTGTTTCGGTCGTCGCTTACTTTATTTGTGAATGGCGTAACTTCTTACCTAACTTGCGTCATAAAATTATGGCGAGCCTGATTTTAATTCGCTTTTTAGTGCCAGCAGTAGTACTTACAACTGGTTTTGTTAGTCAAATATTCTTAGATGAGCAAATAAACCAGCAAAGTGAAATCGTGAGCGAAAAAGTCGATACGGTGAATAGCAGTGCAAATAATACCTCAGCCCTATCTGCCAAGCTAAAGGCCGAGGTCGATAGTGAAAAACAAACCATCTTCGACAAGCTCTCACTATTAAATGAGCAGCAGATAAAAAACCACCAGCAAGCGACAGAACTCAAAGTTAAGCTGGCAGAGGTTGATAGCCAAATAGAGGCGATTCAAGCAACTCGCAGCTTGTCTGAGCGACTGACCTTTACTGAGCTTGAACAAGCCAAGCCATTACTTGATAAAAAACAGCAATTAACAGCGCAGTTTAATGCAGTACTAAACCAGCAAAGACAGCTGAATCTTGACAAAGACGCCTTAAACGAACAACTAGAAAACCTTAACGCATCACTCAATCAAGACCAATCGTCGCAGGTGAGTAAAATTATCGATACCGTCACCTCTGGCATAAGCAACATGGTGGCTGCCGTCGAAGACTTATTTATCGACTTTTTGAATATCTTGTCACTACTGATTTTAAAGCTGTTATTAATGCCGCTAATATTTTTATACCTATTTAACAAAGCCTTTAAGGCCATTTGGCAGCGCCGCTTTATGGACGTGGTAATACAAACAAAGCAACTGGCTGTTAATCGCTGATATTTCAGCTAAAGTTATAAACCTAACTCGTTTTTAAAGGATATAAGTATGACTGAGCAACGCCATAACCACATTCCCCAAGAAGCTTTCGATTGGTACGATGAATACGCCCATGGCTTAATGGACCGTCGCACCTTTATGAAAAAACTGGGTGGCTTAGTCGCCCTTGGTTATTCAATGGCAATGCTAAGTAGCGCTTTACTGCCAAACTACGCATTAGCTGAGCAAGTATCCTTTAATGACCCTGATATCAAAGCCAGTTATAAAACCTTTGATTCGTTTAAAGGTCACGGCGAAGGTAAAGGCTATTTAGTCGAACCCGCTAATTTAACTGGTAAGCACCCAATAGTGTTAGTGATCCACGAAAACAGAGGCTTAAACCCTTACATTAAAGATGTTGCTCGCCGCCTTGCCAAAGCCGGTTTTATTGCCTTTGCGCCAGATGCATTACACCCTCTTGGTGGCTACCCTGGCAATGACGATGAAGGCCGCGCCATGCAGCGCTCTATGGATAAACAAAAAATCCAACAAGACTTTATCGCCGCAGCAGAATACATAAAAAGACACCCAAATAGTAACGGCAAACTTGGTGCGGTAGGCTTTTGCTTTGGTGGCTATATGGTTAACTACTTAGCAGGAGTTGATAGCAAATTAATTGATGCGGGCGTGCCTTATTACGGCACTCCTGCCGTTAAAGAACTCAGACAAAATATCAAAGCCCCACTACTAGTACACTTAGCTGAATTTGATAAACGCGTTAATGCAACATGGCCAGAATACGAGAGCGACTTAAAAGCGCATCAAGTGCCTTACACTATGCACATGTATGAGCAAGCAAATCATGGTTTTCATAACGACTCTACTTCTCGTTATGATGAAAAACAGGCGGAGCTTTCATGGCAGCGCACATTGGCGTTTTTCAATGAGCAATTGATTTAAACAGAGCAATTTCATACACTCTCGAAAAAATTTTAGGCTAGAAAAGAGATGGAATCGCAAGTCAGTTATCGCTTTGACTCACAGCAAACCGCCAATCGGTTTTTAAACAAGCTTAAGCATTGGTCAGTGGCTAAGGTCACGGCGAGTCTTTGCCAAGGTGGTTATGGCGTGAAAATACGCTACGAAGTCGATACCAGTGGTTTTGATTACACTCTTGCAGAGCTTGATGATTTAGCGATGCAACACGAAGGCGAAGAGATTTAATTATCAAATTCTAGACATAAAAAAACGGCTAACTAAGGTTAGCCGTTTCATTTTAAAGCCTTACAATAAAACGCTACTTATAAATCAAAGCTACGTGAAATAGACGCAACAATTCGCTCGTCTGCGTACTCAGAATCAATGCTGGTATTCTCACCTGCAATTTCAATATTAAAGCCCGCATAGCTCGTTTGATACGCCAAACGATAATGCTTGTATGACTTATCACTGCCATCCCAGCTAAACTTATCGCCATCTAGTGAATTAGATACATCAAAGCTGGCACGAATTGCATGATTTGGCGCTACTTCAAATGTGTGCGCTACCATGTAGATTAAATGGCCTGCACCAGTACCAAAGTAATCCCAAGTATACCAAAAGTTAAGCTCTACTTGACCAATGCTGCTGGCATAACCAAATTTAGAATACACTTCAGGGTAGTTGCCATCGCTTGAGTAATCTTCACCATGGTAAGAGTAATAAGCAATACCATAATCAACACTAAGGGCGTCAGTTAACTCAGCATAGTTACCAAAATACGCATCCCACTCGATGTCGGTGCCATCGCCAAAATCTACATTTGAAGCCCACGTACCTACATACATACCTGAATCTGCAAAAGCATAATCTAAGCTGCCCTGAATCGCTGGGTCATTCATAGTTTGGCTTACACCATTGAAGGTGTAATCTGATGCCAATGTAACCGTAGTCGATAAGTCAGCCATGGCTGATGTCGATAGTAATGCCAATGGCAACGCTGCTGCTAATACTGTTTGTCTTGTTGTCATGTTGGTTTCCCTTAGCTAACTGTTTCTATTTTTGTGTAATCTAATTTATTGTCTTTTGGTGAACCTTCGATATTTTTCACTGTTTTTAACTTGCTGTAGCCAATGAACGCAGCACAGCCGAAAAATAACGCAATAACGAGCGCACCAACCCATTGGATCTGTAAAAAGTCGAACTTAAACAGCAGGGTTAATAATGAAAGTGCCACCACATTTAAGGCAATATAATTAAATTTACCTAAACGTTTCACCGTTAAGTTTAGGTTATCTGTGTATAAACGGATCAAAGAATCAAGTGAGTTGATCACAAACACCACACCAACAAACACCATAGCGATGTTTTTCAGGCCTGCTGTTGCAATACCCGCTTCATGATATTGATACAAAACACTAAACCAGATAGCGATTGGAATAGACGGGAAAATCAACATAGCCGCCAGCACTTGGTAAGTTTTTAAACCACCCACAAAACGTGAGGTAAATTGACCAATCATGATGCTCCAAGCAAACCACCAAAACAGGTAGAAGGCATGGTAATCATTCAGCGGTAATATAAATTCATTGATATTGCCGAAGTAACCGCCGATCAACGCAAGGTTATCAACAAATGCTGATGTTTGTGCATCAGAACCAACAAAGGCACCGAACCACATAAATGCGATTAAAGCGATAAACAACCAAGTAGTAGAAATACTTAAAAAGCGTACATACTTAATGTCTGTGCTCGAATAAACAGCAAAACAAATCGCTGCAAACACCATTAAGTAGAATGTCGGAATAATTGACTCACCATCACCAAGTGACGGCAAATACCAAGGTAAATTCGACAGCAATAAAAATGCAGTAAATGCGCATGTACCAATAATAACGATGTTATTAATTAGTTTTACCCAAGCAATTTCAAAGAACTTTACTTTGGGTTCTATTACACAGAAATAAAAGCACGTAAGGAAATAAAATCCCCAGATCAAGAAGCCCCAATAACCAAATTCGATGGCTAGAGGATTGGCAAACGCATACTCTGGGCTTGCTTTTATGTCTGCATAACCTGCAAACTCTGTCAGTGGAAACATAATCAAGCCAACATCTAGGCCCGATGTAAATAAAATTGCAATGAACGTAAACGTTCTAACCGGTGTGACGCCAACACACCTAACCGTACCCCATTTAAATAAAATAACCGCAATTGCTAACAGGGTAAAAATGATGCCAGCACTAAGCCAAAAGGTCATAGTTACCCCCCCAAAATAAGTAATAATACTTCATTGTTTCTCCAGTTTTATTCCTCGCATTAACGCACCACAAACAACTCGTGATGCGCGCCACTGCAAGCCCCACAGCCGAAACTGCGGGTGGCCTTATTAGATCTCCGAACTACGCTGCGTTGATTGCCATTGTTTTTCCATGGCAACATCTGCAGTTGATGCCGATAACACAGGCTTACCTAAAATGTGGTCCGCCGCTTTTTCTGCCACCATAATGGTTGGCGCATTTAAATTACCGTTTGGAACGGTTGGGAAGATAGATGAATCCACAACCCGTAAACCTTCGATACCGTGTACTTGAGTTTGCGAGTTAACCACGGCCATCTCATCTTCACCCATCTTGCACGAACATGACGGATGGTAAGCACTCTCAACCGCTTGACGAACAAAAGCATCGATTTCTTCATCGCTTTGAACATCTTTACCGGGTTGAATTTCACCATCGCGATATTCATCAAACGCACTTTGCTCAATAATCTCGCGAGTTAGACGTACGCAAGCTCTAAAGCCTTCAATGTCATCTTGATGCTGTAAGTAGTTAAATTGGATCTTAGGCGCAACCTGTGGATCCGCTGACTTAATCGTTACTGCACCACGGCTTTTTGGTTTGTTATGCCCAACATGAACTTGGAAACCATGACCATCAAAGGCACTCTTACCGTCATAACGAATGGCTGCTGGTAAAAAGTGATACTGAATATCTGGCCATTCAACACCCGGTTTTGAGCGAATAAATGCACATGATTCAAAATGGTTAGTCGCCCCTAAACCTGAGCGATTTAATAACCAACGAGCACCAATTAGCCCTTTTGAAACAAGGCCTAATTTGCCGTTTAAAGTAATTGGTTGCTTACACTTATATTGGAAGTAAAACTCCAAGTGATCTTGTAAGTTTTGGCCAACACCTGGTAAGTGATGTTTAACCTCAACCCCCGCTTCGCTCAGGATGTCTTTATCACCAATACCTGATAATTGCAGAATATGCGGTGAACCAATTGGGCCCGCACTTAAAATAACGTCTTTTGCTGCAAATGCTTGCTGCTTAGAGCCAGATACTGAAAACTCAACACCAACGGCTTTTTTGCCTTCTAGCAAAACTTTTTCCGCTAAAGCACCGGTGACTAGCGTTAAGTTTTTACGTGACTTAACTGGGTCTAGATACTCACGGCTAGCAGAGCTTCTTACGCCATCTTTAACTGTCATATGCATTGGCCCAAAACCTTCTTGCTGGGCTGCATTGTAGTCATCAGTTTGCGCATAACCTGCTTGTTGGCCCGCTTTGATAAAGGCTTTATAAAGCGGGTTAGCCATTTCATTACCGTTATTAACCCCTAAAGGGCCGTTATCGCCACGGTAACTGTTACCACCTAAGTAGAATGATTCCGCACGTTTAAAGTACGGTAAACATGCTTGATAATCCCAACCATTAGCGCCGTGTTGCTGCCACTCATCAAAATCTTTGGCATGACCACGTACATAGACCATGCCGTTAATCGATGATGAGCCACCTAACACCTTACCTCGCGGGCAGTGCATCTGACGGTTATCTAAATATGGCTCTGGCTCAGTATGAAATTGCCATGCATATTTGTCGGTATTCATCGGGATTGATAGCGCGGTAGGCATCTTTATAAAAATGCTTTTATCGCTACCACCCGTTTCAAGTAATAACACCTTATTAGAAGGGTCTGCTGATAGTCGGTTTGCCAACACGCAGCCTGCTGAGCCAGCACCGACTATGATGTAATCATAGTTCTGTGTACTCATTAAAATGGACTCTCTATATTGCTCATACCCACATAAATCGATTTAGTTTGGGTATAGTGATCTAAAGTTTCGATACCGTTTTCACGGCCGATACCTGATTGCTTGTAGCCACCTACTGGCATTTCTGCAGGTGAATTACCATAGCTGTTTATCCAACAAATACCGGCTTGTAATTGGTGGATCACGCGGTGTGCGCGCTGAATATCTTTAGTGAACACGCCTGCGGCTAAGCCTAGGTGGGTATCGTTTGCACGCTGAATAACGTCATCTTCATCATCAAACACCAACACGCTCATTACCGGGCCAAAGATCTCTTCTTTAACTATGGTCATGTCGTCTTTACAGTCGACAAAAACGGTCGGTTCCACAAAGTAGCCGTTTGGCGCAGATGCTGGTGATAGTGCCTTACCGCCGGTTAGTAAGGTTGCGCCTTCTTGAATACCTTTATCGATATAGCCAAGTACAAGCTCTTGGTGTTTTTTAGAGATAAGCGCCCCTAAATTCACCTCAGGATCCATTGGATCGCCAGCGATAATATTTTGCTCAGTGCGTGTTTTCAGCTCATCAATAAACTGCTGATAAACATTTTTATGCACATAAATGCGCGTACAGTTAGTGCAGATTTCGCCTTGCGTATAAAAATTACCTAACATTGCCGCACTAACAGCTTGTGATACATCGGCATCATCAAATACTAATAACGGTGACTTACCGCCAAGCTCCATGGTCACATCTTTAAGTGAGCCAGCAGCGCTTGCCATCACTTTTTTGCCTGTGCCCACTTCACCAGTGAAAGACACTTTTTCAATATTTGGGTTTGTTGTTAACCATTGCCCTACTTCAGCAGCGCCTTGCACAACGTTGAATACGCCAGCAGGTACACCCGCTTCGATGAAAATCTCTGCAAGTTTAATTGCACCAAGTGGTGTTTCTTCAGAAGGCTTGAAAATAACCGCATTACCCGCAGCCAGTGCTGGGCCTGATTTCCAACACGCAATTTGCAGTGGATAGTTCCATGCACCAATACCTGCACAAATACCTAAAGGCTCTTTACGTGTGTAGTAAAAGTCATTGCCAACCATTTGTTGCTGACCCACTTGCGCAGGAGCAAGACCAGCAAAATATTCGATAACATCGGCGCCAGTTTCAACATCGACACACTCGGCTTCTTGCCAAGGCTTACCCGTATCAAGTACTTCTACTTTTGCCAGTTCATCGTTACGTTCGCGTAAGATTGCCACGGCTTTTAATAAAATACGGCTACGCTCAATTGGCGTCATTGCAGACCATGCTGCAAACCCTTGTTTTGCGCTTTCGATTGCCGCGTTTTGAATAAACTCATCAGCGATTTCAACGTGATAAATCACTTCATCCGTTGCAGGATTCTTAACTGCAAAGGTATCGCCAGTTTGATTCTTTAAAAAATGGCCATTAATAAAATTTTCGTAAACAGGTGTGGTCATTTTAGGCTCCATACTGTTTTATCAGTGAACGAATGTAGTCTTTAGCTAATCGCTCACAATTTTCGAATTGATCTTGGTCTGACTTACTTAATACGGCTCTTAGCCATAAACCATCGATCATGGCTGCACTTAGCTCAGCAGCTAAATTGGCATCGCTATCGCTCATTAACTGTTTGAATGAGCTTAATAAGTTACTAAATAAACGTTTACTATTTACGTTTTGTAAGCGATGCAACTGGGCGTCGTGCATTGAATGCGCCCAAAAGCTCAACCAAGTTTTGGTGTTGTTGCTTTGCTGCTGAATACGCGAAAAGTTTGCTTCAACGATAAACATTAATCGTTGCTCTGGACTAGTTTGTGGCGTTACTTGATTCAAAAGTGCTTGCTTTAAGCTGGTCAATAAATAACGCACAGTGGCTTCAATTAAGCCCTGCTTACCACCAAAATAATGACTGATAATGCCAGACGATAAGCCTGCCTTTTTACTAATGCTATTTATGGTAGTGCCTTGCAAACCAAGCTCTGCAACCGACTCTATTGTGGCGTCAATTAACTGCTGACGACGAACAGGTTCCATTCCAACTTTCGGCATAATTTTTTATTGATTGAACGTTCAATTAAAATAAAGGTTAAGGTAATGAGCATGGCAATTCAAGGTTGACAAATTGTAAACAACCGCAAAGCTACACACGTAAGTTAAGCTAACCCACTGTTCTTACGTTTATTATCAGAAATATAAAAAAGTTTTAAATTTATTCAAAATAAAGCCTAAAAAGTATGAATTTAAGCTGAAATGCGGAAAAAAGAGAAAATTTATTGCAGGCGTATTTTTAATAAAAAAGCGCTTAAAAAGCGCTCATGTTAGGCTAAAAGTTAAGCTAAGCTCATTCGTGGTATTTACGAATCACCGCTATCTTGCCATCTTCGATTTCGAGCACATCCATAATGGTTTGCGTGTATTCAATTTCTTGCTGGTTTTGTGGATGTATACCTTTAGCGTGATGGGTATAACGTAAAGCAATGGCAGAATCATTAAAAATAAAGGTATCGAGTAAGTTTGCTTGGTATTCAGTGTGTGCCCCAAGGTAAAAGGTCATGCCTTTACGCATCATCGCTTTGCCATCTGGCTCTCTAGAATCATCTGTTTGATAAGGTAAGTGTTGATTTGCTACATCGTCAGTTAATAAAGCTAAAAAGGCTTCTAACTCTTTGTTGGTGGCATTCGGTGCTTGTGTTGCAACCATGGTATTAAAGTACTGCTGTGCTAATGCTGTAAGCTCTGGATTAACTTGCTTTGCTTGGCTGCTAAATGTGCTCAACAGGCAAATAGCCAGAAAATAAAGGTGCTTCATCGTTATTCCTTGTGGTTTTAGTTATTGACTAATAATCAAACTACGAACCTAAAATAACGACAAAGCCCCGAACTATCAATATTTTAGTTTAAGCTGTTTGTGGCTTTGGGGTCTCGCGTTTATCCAAATAACCGCTGTATCGTGTTGCAATTAACGCAGCTAAACTGATGATAGCGCCAATCCAAGCAGTGTCTTGCAATGAGTAGTTTTCAACGACAACACCACCTAACACTGAACCTAGCGCAATCCCGATATTAAACGCTGCAATGTTCAACCCTGATGCCACATCGACGGCATTGGGTGTGAACTTTTCGGCAAGTTTAACCACATAAACTTGCAGCCCAGGCACATTACCAAACGCAAATGCCCCCCATACAAGTATGGTCAGTACCGCAGCGACTTTAGATTGCATGGTAAAGGTCAGCACTAACAGCACAATACTTAAAGCACTAAAGATAATAGTCAGCGCACTAATGGGGCCTTTTTTATCAGCTAACTTACCGCCGTAAATATTGCCAACAGCAACCGATACCCCATATACCAGCATGATTAAGCTAATAATGGCTGATGCAAATCCAGTTTGCTGCTCTAAAATAGGCGCTAAATAGGTAAAGGCAGTAAATGTGCCGCCATAACCAAGTATGGTCATCAAGTACACCAGTAAAAGCCTAGGTTGCACCATTACTTTTAGCTGCTCACCCAAAGTCGCTGGTTTACTTTGCTTTAAGTTGCTCGGAATTAAAAACGCGCTACCAACCAGTGCAATTAAGCCCAGTAAAGACAATACTAAAAAGGTCGCTCGCCAACCAAAGTGCTGACCAATCCAAGTCCCTAATGGCACACCGGTTACTAATGCAACCGTTAACCCCGTAAACATAATCGCAATGGCACTGGCTTCTTTATCTTTACTGACAAGCCCAGTAGCGATCGTTGAACCAATTGAGAAAAACACCCCATGGGCAAGGCCTGTTAGAATCCTTGCGGTGATCAAGCTACCATAACTAGGTGCTTGCCAAGCCAGTAAATTACCAATTACAAATAGGCTCATTAAGCTAAGTAATACATGTTTTCGATTCCAGCGTCCGGTAAGCGCGGTTAATACTGGCGCCCCCACCGCAACCCCTAATGCGTACAAGCTAACAAGTAGTCCGGCACTCGGTAACGAAACCGCTAAATCATCAGCGATGGTTGGCACTAAGCCGACAATCACAAACTCAGTGGTGCCTATGGCAAACGCACTGAGAGTTAACGCAAGTAATGCTATTGGCATCACATATCCTCTGTTTAATTTTGAAAGTGCGGCTATTGTGGCTAAAATTAAATTTGCAAAAATAGCAGTAGTGACAAAATACTTTTGTCAAAAACGAAAAGGTAAAACCATGAGCGTGATCTCCAACACCCAAGATTTAGAAGCATTTATTAGCGTGGTTGATACCGGCGGGTTCTCAAGTGCAGCCAATGCATTAGATGAGCAAGTAGCAAAAATATCACGGGCGGTAACTCGGCTCGAAAAATCCTTAAACGTTACCTTATTCAACCGCACTACAAGGCGCATTGAGCTAACCGAAGAAGGTCAGTTATTTTTAGGATATGCTAGAGAAGCACTGAGTCAGCTTGCACAAGGCGAAGAGGCCTTAAAGCTTCTGCACTGTGCGCCATCAGGAAAATTAAGAGTCGATGCCGCAAGTCCTTTTGTGTTTCACCAATTAGCGCCACATTTAAAAGCCTTTAACCAAGCTTATCCTGACATAAAACTTGAGATCACCAGCCACGACAACATTATCGATTTGCTTGAGCATAAAACCGATATTGCTATTCGTATTGGCGAACTTGCTGACTCAAACTTGCATGCGCGCACTTTGGGAATTAGCAAACTACAGCTCGTTGCCAGCCCTGATTATTTAAAAGCGGCACCAGCATTAAATGAGCTAACCGACTTAGCCTCGCACCAGCTTATTGGTTTTACCGATGCGCCGCATTTAAATCACTGGCCGCTAACCACGCCTTTAGATCTTAAATTTTCAATCAGTGCATCAAGTGGTGAAACTGTGCGCCAGCTTTGTATTCAAGGTCATGGCATTACCTTGTTGTCGGAATTTATGATCAACGAAGATTTAAAAGCAGGCCGTTTAGTAAAAGTGCTTGAAGGCGAGGTACTGAGCCCTAATCGCCGCGAAAAAGTGCATGCGGTGTATTACCAAAACAGCGGTGTGTCATCACGAGTATTAGCGTTTTTAGACTTTATAGCACCAAGGTTAACGCTTTAGTTTTTGCATTTTTAACAAAAGTGTTTTGTGATTAGTGGCATTAATTTCATAAATGATTTTCGTTATGCTGAAAGCATATTCGCTTTCAAGGATCCGTAATGAACAAATTATTCGATACCGTACAACTTGCCGGTCATACTTTAAAAAACCGCATTGTTATGCCACCGATGACCCGCTCTCGCTCATCACAACCCGGTGATATCGCCAATGAGTTAATGGCCGACTACTATGCACAGCGTGCCAGCGCCGGCTTAATTATCAGCGAAGGCACACAAATATCAGCCCTAGGTAAGGGTTATGCTTGGACACCAGGTATTTACACTGCCGAGCAAATTGCAGGTTGGAAGAAAGTAACCGACAAAGTTCATCAAGCTGGTGGCGTTATGTTCGCTCAGCTTTGGCATGTTGGCCGAGTCTCTCACCCAAGTAACACAGGTGGCGAGCAACCAATTGCGCCATCTGCTATTGCAGCTAAAGACGTAAAAGTTTTTATTGATGAAGATGACAAACCTGACTTTGTTGCCACAGCACAGCCACGTGCGATGAGTCATGACGACATCAAACACGTTATAAACGAATACCGTCAAGCTGCTCGTAATGCAGTAGATGCAGGGTTTGATGGTATTGAACTTCACGCTGCTAATGGTTACTTAATTAATCAATTTATTGATTCAGAGTCGAACCAACGCACCGATAAATACGGCGGCAGTTTAGAAAACCGCTTACGCTTTTTACAACAAGTGACACAAGCGGTTTGTGATGAAATTGGCGCTGAACGTATTGGCGTACGCCTTGCTCCACTCACAACCCTCAATGGGACGGTCGATGATAACCCATTTGAAACCTATATTGGCGCAGCAAAAGTACTCAATGACCTTAACGTTGCTTATTTGCACATTGCCGAAGCTGATTGGGATGATGCGCCTTTAATGGAGCAAAGTTTTAAGCAAGCGCTACGTGAAAACTATGCTGGATTAATGATTTATGCAGGTAAATACACTGGCGAGAAAGCAGAACTAGCAATAGCCGCAGGCTGGGCTGATTTAATTGGTTTTGGTCGCCCGTTTGTTGCCAACCCAGATCTGCCAGCGCGCATTGAACAAGGCATTGAGCTTGCTCAGCATGATCCAGATACCCTATTTGGAGGCGGTGCTAAAGGCTACACTGACTACCCTTTAGCAACGCAATAACGCACTAAAAAAGGTGGCTCGTCAACAAATAGCTCAATACAATAAAGCTGATGTTGGCGAGCGCTCTTAACCACCAAGGAGCAGAGCTAAACTGGAGTTGGCTGTACTTGCTTACTAATACCAACACGCCCATCACAGTAAACCAAGGAGTAAAAAAGAATAGTGGCTTTAACTTCACTAAACTCACCGCTAAATCGTGCAGCGCCCCACTGACGGCAAAAGTAACAACAACCGCACACCAAACCGGCATAATGTCATTGCAAGGCTTCATTACATACCGAGATAAATAATAGCTCCACACCGGATTCCAATATCGCCAAAACAGATAAAACGAGCTAGCACCTAGAGAACGTGTCAGCATATTGCGCAGCGAATCTTTATGCCCAAGGGGCACACCTGTTCGTTTTTTAACATATTGAGCAAGGGTAATAGCTGCAGACACTGGCTTTCTCTTTTTTACTAATGACTCAATTAGACTACTAAACAGCCTACAAAAGAGAAACCAAAACAAGGCTAGAAATTGTAACGGTTTATTTTATTCGTATTGGTTTTGCGCAGATAGATAACTAGTAATCACCCATTACTTCTGCTATCAACATTAGAGGGACACCAATGAAAACTCCATTATCATTGATTTGCTACTGAGTGGAACATTGAAAGTGTACCCTAATGGAGTATACTATGATTTATAAAACAAAGGATTTTGTTTCGCGCAAGAAAAAGGAAGTTTGTCTGATATTGATTTAATAAACGCTTGCAGAGAGATGTCAGCAGGCCTTTACGATGCAGACCTAGGTGGTAATGTCTATAAAAAGCGCGTAGCCATGGGCAGTAAAGGAAAAAGAGCTGGCTATAGAACTATTGTCGGGGCGGTAATTGGTGATAAATATTTCTTTCTCTATGTGTTTGCTAAAAACGCTAGAGCTAATATAAACGCTAAAGAAAAATTAGCATTAAAAGAGTTAGCAAAAGAGTTTATTCGATTTTCCCAAAGTGAACTTGAACAACTAGTCGATGATGGCGAACTTTTAATTGTAGGTGATGATCATGAGTGACATATTAAAGTCAGTTCACAAAACAGCGAGTGGATTAAAAAAGTCAGGAGTTATAGACAAAACGACGATGCGTAAATTTGACGCATTATGCCTTACAAGTGTTCATGAATTTACCCCCGAACAAGTTCGTAATTTAAGACTGAAATACAATCTCTCACAACCGGTTTTTGCTCAATACTTAAATGTCAGTGACAAGTTAGTTAAAAAATGGGAGCAAGGTGATAGCTCACCAAGTGGAGCTGCATTGAAAATGCTCACTCTGGCAGAGCAAAAAGGGTTAGAAGTAATCGCTTAAGCCTAATCCAAAGCGCTGTAAAACTCACTTCATTAAAATCACATTTTACTTTTTACTTTATTAGTCGCTTGGCTGGTGGCGGGGTTATCTGGCCAAAAATGTTTTGGATAACGCCCTTTCATTTCTTTTTGCACATCGCGGTAACTTGTTTGCCAAAAATTAGCTAAATCTTGAGTTAGCTGTAGTGGTCGCCTCGCTGGTGATAATAGCTCCATTAATAATGGCAGTTTACCTTGGGCTAGCAAAGGCGTGCTGGTCATGCCATACACTTCTTGCATGCGCACACTGAGCTTCGCAGGACCATCGAGCTGATAGGTCACTTTTACATTTGAACCACTTGACACCGTTAATCGTAAGGGGAGCAATTCATTCAATAAGCTTTGCTGCTGCCAATCAAAACAGTTTTTAATCGCTTCGCTGTAATTGAACTTTTTTAATTGTTCAAGGTTTTTAATATCATCCAAATAAGGTGCAAGCCATTGGTTATAGGCAATTAATTCATCGTGATTTAAAAGCGGGAATGACTTTGGTAACAGCTTACTTGCCAAGCTCATTCGAATAAGTAATTGCTCACTGTCGGGCTGTTCATTAAATAACGAAAAGCCCTGCTTACTAAATAAGTTTAACCAGGCTTTGGTGCGCTCGCTCTTATCTAGGGGCTGTTTACTTGGCTGACTCGCTATGGTGATGGCACCCAGCTTTAGCTCATCTTGATGAATAAAACGCCCTGCTTTTTCATCGTATTCGCAGCGAGTTTGCTCAGTAAATAAATGCGAAAGCTCATCTTCAAGCTCACTTGGCATAAAGGCAACAGCAGCAAAAACACGGTTTCCCTTATGGCCGCCCATATGCGCAATGGCAATATAGTCATCGTTATGCCAAAACTCCTCACTTAAATCGGCGCCTGCACCATTGGCAAGTAAATAACCATTACCGCGCTTTTTGGCTAGGCGGTCAGGAAAGGCAAGTGCCACCAGCAGCGACAAGTACTCTGTTTTAAGCTCATTAACCGGCTTGAGTTGCAAGCGCGATAGCCAATAATTTAATTGCTGCTTAAATACTGGGTGCGGTTTGCTGTGCTGGCTATGCAATGCCAAATTAAGATCAGCTGGCATACTAATGCGGCTTTCAAGCAGTGCAGTTAAATACCCCGCTAATACATAAATACCAGACATGTGCTGCTCTAGTTGCTTTGCCTTAATGAGCATATGCGAGAGGCGAATATCGGCTCCATAGCTCAGCATTTGGCTGCCAAGGGGTGTCAGCTTTTCATTGTCATCAATGGCTTCGAGCATTTTTAAAAGTGCCGTTGCTTGTTTAATCTGCTGGCTACTAGGTGGGTCGAGTAAGCTAAGCTCAGCAAGTGATGCCCCCCACTGCTTTGCCTCTAATAACAACTGACTAATATCACTGGTCAAAATTTCTGGCGCATCATGGCTGTTACGGCGCTCAAAGGTTTGTTTAGAACCTAATCGATACACAACCCCCGGCTCAATTCGCCCAGCACGACCAGCGCGCTGTATGGCTGAAGAACGAGAAATGCTTTGCGTAACAAGCTCTGTAACACCGGTTTTTAAATTGAAATTGGCAGCACGGCGTTTGCCGCTATCTACCACAATGCGTATTCCTTCAATGGTCAAACTGGTTTCAGCCACATTGGTGGTTAATACCACTTTGCGTTTACCATTTTTAGCAGGCGCGATAGCAGCTTGTTGCTCGTTTTTATTTTGCTCACCATACAAGCTGAATACTTCGACGCTATCACCTAAATCATTTAAAGACTGCTGAACGCGCATGATTTCACGCTGCCCTGGCAAAAATACTAAAGCACTGCCCGTTTGCTCACTAAGCGCCTGTTTTATTACTGCAGGTATGTCATCAAGCCAGCGGCTTTCGTCTTTAAGTGGAATGTAAACTTCATCAATGGGGTAGCTTCGTCCTTGTGATGAGATGATAGGACAGCTGAAAAACTCACTGTAACGATCGCCATCTAAGGTTGCCGACATCAGTAAGATTTTTAAATCATCGCGAAGTGCCGCCTGTGTTTCGAGGGCAAATGCCAAAGCCGTATCTGCGGCAATTGAGCGCTCGTGAAACTCATCAAAAATAAGTAAGTCTACATCACTAAGCTCTGGGTCATTTTGCAACATACGCGTCAGCATGCCTTCAGTGACAATTTCGAGTTTAGTTGCAGAACTTACTTTTGATTCGCCACGAATGCGCAAGCCGACACTGTCGCCAACTTTTTCATTTTGCTGGCTTGCCAAATACTGGGCAATATTGCGTGCGGCGAGTCGTCTTGGCTCTAACATAACAATGCGTTTAAAGTGCCCTTCGCGCATTAGGGTAAGAGGCAGCCATGTCGATTTACCCGCTCCTGGTGGCGCTTGCAATAAGGCCATTGGGTTACTCTGTAATGTGGTTAACAGGGATTGATAAATATCTTGAACTGGCAGCACGTTAGGTATCTCTTACTTTCTTTTCGCGCATTGTATCAAAAAACTAAAAATTGCGATGGCTATAGGCTTATTTTCTATCTCGGGCTTTAGAAGTGAAAACATTGCATTCTGCCAGTTTAGACTTATTCTTGATTAAACGACCAAACAAAAATCAGAATAAGGAATTAACTTGTGCAGGATTTACCCCCGTATTTTAATCACCTTGCTACTTTTAGTTTTCCCGTTTCAAAAAGCATTTAGTCAGCAAAAAATTACGGTTGCACTTGGCAATACACTACCCCCTTGGGTCATGGTTGAAGACAACACAGGCATTATTCCTGACTTACTTCGTGCAACACTCAGTGTTCACGGTTATCAAATACACTTTGTCTACGTTCCCTATGCAAGGCGGATCCCTTTGTATACTGAGAACTTAGTTGATGTTGTGTCTGATATTAATGAAAAAGTTATCGAAACCCATCAAATGAGCGGTTACTTTTCAGATATTGCTTACAGCTACGAGAACTTTGCTTTTAGTCTGGCCAAGCAAAACCTGCAGCTTAGCTCTATCGCACAATTAAAACACTTTAGTGTTCTTTCATGGCAAGGTGCAAAAGAATTACTCTCACCAGAATATCAAGTAATGGCCAAAGAAAACCCACAATACGCAGAAACCTATGATCAACTTGCACAAGTACAGCTTTTGTATCGAGAGCGCTACGAAGTGATCCAGATGGACGGTAAAATTTTTGATTATTATCGAGCGTTAATTAATATCAATAACGAAATTGATGTCTCTAAACCTGTGCAACGATTTGCGTTATTTGGCAAAAACCCCAGTGGCTTTTTATTTCGAGACGAAGCCTTAAGAGACCTGTTTAACGAGAACTTACGTAAACTAAAATCAACTGAAGAATACACGCGGATAATCAATCGCTATACCTCTAAGAGCCACTAAGTATCTAAAAACTAGCGCAACAGAAAATATTACAGGCTGATTCTAAAAACTACGTAGTAATTGCAAACTTATAAATTCCACTCATTATATGTAAAATCATAAAATAACTATAAATCAATAAGTTAATAAATTTCACCAAATTGGTACAGCGATTGCTCTTACTAAGATGAATGTTTAACAAAGTAAGGAGATTATGATGAACAGCGATCATTTAGAAGGCAACTGGAAAGAGCTGAAAGGTAAAGCACAACGTAAATGGGGTGACCTTACCGATGATGATTTAGATAAAATTGAAGGTAGCCGTAAAGAGCTGGTTGGTAAACTTCAGCAAAAATACGGTAAATCTAAGGAAGAAGCTGAGCGTGAAGTCAGCGACTTTGAAAAAAGCCATTAATTTGAGCAATCAATAAAGCCGCTAATTGCGGCTTTATTTATCAAGCAGGCTCATGCTTTGCTAAATCGACTTCAGCAACCGTTTGATTTTTACCTTGCGATTTAGCGCGGTAAAGCCGTTTATCGGCAATGTTCAAACAGTGATCCATGCTCTCATCAGCAACGCGCACGTACAAGCCAATACTTAAGGTGACATTAAAACGATGTTGGCCGCTCGTAAATGGCTTTTCAGCGAGCTTCTTATGGATTTTTTCAGCGACTTTTCTAGCTCTAAGCTCATGCCCTGTTGGGATCACAATTAGAAACTCTTCGCCTCCCCAACGGGAAATAACATCTTCTTCTGTGCACACTTCTTTAAAGACATCAGCGAAAAATATTAGCACCTCATCGCCCACTTGATGACCGTAGGTATCGTTGATTTGTTTAAAGTTATCAACATCCATCAGCAAGAACACAGCCCCTTCGCCAAAGCGCTTATCTTGCAAGCATTCAGTTGCGTAGCGACGGTTAGCGAGTTCAGTCATCGCATCAGTACGCGCAAGCTTTTGATTAAGCTTAAGTTGTTCCATTAACTGCAAACTGTATTTATTGCGGTAATATTCGTAGAAGCCAGCCAAAATACATAAAATCGAGAAACACAGCATGACACGTGTAGGAAAGTAGTGACTCGAATAACTGTAATAACCAAATTGCTCAGTAAAATAGAAAAGCACCGAAATAATAATGGCAAGCAAGATAAGATCAAATGCTCCGCGCTTTAAGCCACGAATAAAAAATGTCACAGGAGATACAATAAATAGCCATAACGGCCCAGTGCCATTGCTGCCCCCAGAGACGATTAAAAAACACATCATCGAATAGAGGGCGTACAGCATAAGTACTGCGATGGTTTCGTCACGATTTTTAATGACGAAAGGTGAGGCAAACACAAAACCGCCAATAATTAATAAATAGCTAAGGGCATGGTAACCATCTTGATAGCTGGTGATCGCCATTAAAAACGAGGTAATCGAACCAATAAATGCAAAAACACGTAAAAATCGTGCTTTATCTTTGTCACTTGCATTCACTGTATCAATCACAATTTCACCTTAGATTTCTTGATCAATCTCAACAATACCAATCCGCAATAATACTTAATCATTTTGAGGGATTAAACCTGTCGCTACCTGCGTTAAAAATTTCTGATTTAGAACAACTAAATAACGAAATTTTTGCCTTGTTATCAACGAGGTTTTATTGCCTCAAAATAGACCACTTTATTAAGCGAATTGGTATAACTTTAACACAAATATTTAAAATAGAAGGAATTTGCCAGTATTAAAGCAATTAAAAAGAAAAAAGTATGATAAAAAATAAGCATAAAAAAACGAGCCATTTGGGGGCTCGTTTTTAATTCAAACAAAAGCTAGTAACTAAAGGTTATTATTCTGGTTCATAGCCCAAATTAGGCGACAACCAACGCTCAGCTTCTGCAAGAGTCATGTTGGTACGCTTAGCGTAATCTTCAACCTGATCTTTTTGAATTTGCGCCACTGCGTAGTACTTAGCTTCAGGGTGAGAGAAATACCAACCAGAAACCGCCGCACCCGGCCACATTGCGTATGAACTTGTTAGCTTCATGCCAATACGCTGCTCGGTATCAAGTAACTGCCAGATTTTCTTCTTCTCTGTATGTTCAGGACAAGCAGGATAACCTGGCGCTGGGCGAATACCTTGGTAGTTTTCACGAATAAGTTCATCGTTCGATAGATTTTCATCTACCGCATAGCCCCAATACTCTTTACGCACTTGCTCATGCAAGTACTCAGCAAACGCCTCAGCTAAACGGTCTGCAACGGCTTTAACCATAATCTTATTATAATCATCTTGCTTAGCATCGAAGGCATCGGCAAGGTCATCTTCTTCAAGACCACCAGTAACCGCAAAAGCACCAAAGTAATCAGGAGTGCCTTTTGGCGCAATATAATCAGCTAAACAATAGTTAGCAAAGTCGGTTTTTTCAGTTTGCTGACGTAAATGACACGATGTAGTTAAAAGCGTTGTACGTGACTCATCGGTGTAAATCTCAATGTCATCCCCTACTCGGTTTGCAGGGAATAAACCAATGACACCTAGAGGTTGTAGCGCACCTGATTGCTCAAGCTCATCAAGCATTGCGTTGGCATCAGCGAATAAGCTTTTAGCCTGTTCACCTACAATTTCATCTTCAAGAATACGTGGGTACTTACCAGCGATTGACCACGTCATGAAATAAGGTGTCCAGTCGATGTACTGTCTTAACGTCGTAATCGAAACATCTTTAAACTCAGTCACACCCAGCTTTTTCGGTACAGGTGGCGTGTAGTTGTCCCAATCGAGTTTTACAGCGTTGTCGCGAGCACGCTGTAAAGTAACTGGTTTTGAGCGCGGCTTTTTACGTGCTTGTTGTTCACGTACTTTTTCATACTCAGCCTTGGTTTTCTCTAAAAATGCTGGCTTTAACTCTTTCGACAGTAAATTAGAAACCACCCCTACAGCGCGGCTGGCGTTATTTACATAAACCACACCTTTATCATACTGAGGCTCAATTTTAACCGCAGTATGCGCTTTAGAGGTTGTTGCACCACCAATTAGTAACGGTAATTCAAAACCACGACGAGTCATTTCTTTCGCAACATGCACCATTTCATCAAGTGATGGGGTAATCAGCCCTGATAAACCAATAATGTCAGCTTTTTCGTCAATGGCGGTTTGCAAAATTTTCTCTGCCGGCACCATCACACCAAGGTCAATAACCTCGTAGTTATTACATTGCAGTACAACGCCTACTATATTCTTACCAATGTCGTGTACGTCGCCCTTAACGGTTGCCATAACCACTTTACCATTGGTTGCGCCCTCTTCTTTTTCGGCTTCAATGAAAGGGTCAAGATAGGCAACGGCGCGCTTCATTACACGTGCAGACTTAACAACCTGAGGTAAGAACATTTTACCCGCGCCAAATAAGTCACCTACTACGTTCATGCCGTCCATCAGCGGGCCTTCGATCACTTCGATAGGCTTAGCCTTGCTCTTACGGCACTCTTCGGTATCTTCGTCGATGTACTCGGTAATGCCTTTTACTAACGCATGTTCAAGGCGCTTTTCGACAGGCCAAGTACGCCACTCTAAATCTTCTACTTTCTCTGCTTGCGCCATACCTGAGTATTTGGGTGCAAGTTCAACAAGTCGCTCACCAGCACCTGGATCGGTATTGAGGATCACATCTTCTACAGCTTTGCGCAGCTCTTCAGGGATATCATCGTAAACCGCTAATTGGCCCGCATTTACAATGCCCATGTCCATACCCGCTTTAATCGCGTGGTATAAAAACACAGAGTGAATAGCTTCACGTACTGGGTTATTACCTCGGAACGAGAACGACACATTCGATACACCACCCGACACTTTACAGTGCGGTAAGCCTTGCTTAATTCGGCGCGTACCTTCGATAAACTCAACAGCGTAGTTATCATGCTCTTCAATACCCGTTGCTACAGCAAAAATGTTCGGGTCAAAAATAATATCTTCTGGCGGAAAGCCAATATCATCAACGAGTATTTTGTAGCTACGCTGACAAATCTCGAACTTACGATCAGCAGTTTCTGCTTGCCCGGTTTCATCAAATGCCATTACAACCGCAGCAGCGCCAAAGCGTTTAATTAACTTAGCTTGGCGGATGAACGGCTCTTCACCTTCTTTAAGTGAAATTGAGTTAACAATGGCCTTACCTTGAATACACTTTAAGCCTGCTTCAATCACTTCCCATTTAGATGAGTCGACCATGATAGGTACTTTTGAGATATCAGGCTCTGAGGCAATTAAGTTTAAAAACTTTACCATCGCCGCTTTCGAGTCCAACATGGCTTCATCCATGTTGATATCAATTACTTGCGCGCCATTTTCTACTTGTTCACGAGCAACATCGAGAGCGGTCTCGTAATCTTCTTCCATGATCAAGCGCTTAAACTTAGCCGAGCCTGTTACATTGGTACGCTCACCGACGTTAGTAAATACAGCAATTTGGTCAGTCATGTCGGTTTCCTAGTTTAAGTTACACGCTTCAAGGCCCGATAAGCGCATACGCACTTCAAGCTCAGGTAATTGGCGAGGTTTAACACCTTCAAGGCCTTTCGCAAATGCCTTAATATGAGCCGGTGTGGTGCCACAACAACCACCAACAATGTTGATAAAGCCAGACTTGCCCCAATCAATAATTTCTTGGGCCATTTCAGGAGCTTCTAAATCATATTCGCCAAACTCGTTCGGTAAACCTGCATTTGGATGCACCGAGGTAAAGGTTTCACAAACGCGCGATAACTCTTCAACATACTGGCGCAGTAAGTCTGGACCAAGGGCGCAGTTAAGGCCGATTGATAGCGGTTTAATATGGCGAATTGAGTTATAAAATGCTTCTGTGGTTTGCCCTGATAAAGTACGGCCTGAGGCATCGGTAATGGTGCCTGAGATCATTACAGGTAAACTACGACCAGCTTGCTCGAATGCTTCTTCTACAGCGAACGAAGCCGCTTTTGCATTAAGGGTATCAAAGATGGTTTCTATCAAAATAAGATCAGCACCACCTTCCATTAATGCCAGTGTAGACTCAACATAGGCAGCCACCAGCTTATCAAAGTTGATATTACGATAACCTGGGTCATTTACATCTGGTGAAATAGAACAGGTTTTTGACGTTGGCCCAAGTACACCGGCTACATAACGCGGTTTGCTAGGATCCTTTGCTTCAAGTTCATCACACACGCTGCGTGCAAGCTTCGCTGACTCGAAGTTGATTTCGCGGCTAAGGCTCGCCATATCGTAATCTTCCATCGAAATAGTCGTGGCATTAAAGGTGTTGGTTTCGATAATATCAGCACCGGCTTCTAAGTAAGCACGATGAATATCAGCAATGATTTTTGGCTGAGTTAGGCTTAATAAATCGTTATTGCCTTTAATAAGTACATGCCAGTCTTTAAAGCGCTCACCGCGATAATCCTGTTCTTCTAATTTATATTCTTGGATCATGGTGCCCATCGCGCCATCGAGGATTAAAATTCGCTGTTTTAGCGCCTCGGTTAATTGTTCGCGTTTATTCACTGCATTACTCGGCATAGTTGTTAGTCCTTACATCTTGGCTAACTAAGTTAATATCATACGGTGTAGTTTGGTACACATAATAGTTTAACCAATTCGAAAACAATAAAAAGGCATGACTTTGCCACGTTTTCGACGGTTCGTTGTCTGGGTTATCGTCAGGGAAGTAATTTTCTGGCTTAGGTGCATCCGCTGATTTTTCTTGGTCGCGTAAATACTCCCCTTTTAAGGTATGAGCATCGTACTCTGGATGGCCAGTAATATACACTTGGCTACCTGATTTATTTTTAATTAAGTAGGCACCAACTCGCTCTGATCCGGCTAATACTACCAGCTCTTCGCAGGCATTAATCTTATCGATATCAATATGACCATAACGAGAATGTGGCACTAAAAAGGTATCATCAAAGCCACGCGTCAGCGCTGCATGGTCAAAATAGCTTTTATGGGTAAATACGCCACTGAGTTTGTTTGGTTTCAGATCACGTTTGAGGCCATAGTGATGATAAAGACCGGCATGGGCCGCCCAACACGAAAACAGCGTAGACGTAACATGCTGCTCTGCCCAATCTAAAATAACTTTTAGTTCGTCCCAGTAAGCAACTTCGTCATACTCTAAATGAGCAAGCGGCGCGCCTGTTATGATCATGGCATCGTAGTTATTATCTTTCACTTCTGAAAAATAACGATAAAACGTATCCATGTGCTGTTCAGAGTTACTACTGGTGCGATGGGTATCTAAGCGCAACAGCTCAACATTAACTTGCAGCGGTGAGTTTGCTAACAAGCGAATAAACTGCACTTCGGTTTCAACTTTGTTTGGCATTAAGTTTAAGATGGCCAAACGCATTGGGCGGATTTCTTGCGTTTTAGCACGACTTTTTGGCATTACAAACACGTTTTCTTGACGTAACTTTGCAATGGCAGGCAATTCATCTTTTACTGTAATGGGCATAGCTGGCTCCGAGCATACTTATCTGACTGCTAATTATGAACGGATAGTTAGAAATTTCAACCTCTAGATGTTTAGATGTCCAAATGAATTTTATTTGTTTGAAAGCAAAGTCCATAAAAGCCTGTTTCGTTGACGTATACGCGACAGAGCATCTATACCCAAGCCTCCTCAAGATGCAGAATTCAGCGTTTCACAGGTGCTTAATATCAAGGCGTTACTTTGCAAGAATGGCAGTCCCTTTTAAAAAGTAACAACGATGAGAGTAAGTGCCTGTGAAGCGCCCAAAGGGTTGGTTTAAAAGCGATTTATACTGCGTTATTGATTTTAACAATAGAACCACTATTGTTTGCAATCAATGCCTTGCCTAAATCGCTTTTAATTCCAACTGAAACTCGCACCTTGAGGTGGTTTGGGTATACAATATACGCTGTTAATTTTTCTTATAAATTGAAGGCTCCTTTCATGGTGTTACCAGATAAGTTTATATTCTCGATGAGTCGAGTTTCTAAGGTTGTGCCACCTAAGCGCACTATCTTAAAAGATATTTCTTTACACTTTTTCCCAGGCGCAAAAATTGGTGTGCTAGGTCTAAACGGTGCAGGTAAATCAACGTTACTTCGCATTATGGCTGGTGTTGACCAAGACTTTGAAGGTGAAGCTCGCCCTCAACCAGGCACTAAAATCGGTTACTTACCGCAAGAACCTGTACTAGACGAAAGCAAAACGGTTCGCGAAACAGTAGAAGAAGCAGTTAGCGAAGTTAAAAATGCACTAAACCGCCTTGATGAAGTATACAACGAGTATGCAATGGACGGTGCTGACTTCGATGCACTTGCGAAAGAACAAGGCGAACTAGAAGCTATCATCCAAGCACACGATGGTCACAATATCGACAACGTGTTAGAGCGTGCAGCTGATGCATTACGCCTTCCACCTTGGGATGCAAAAATTGAACACCTTTCGGGTGGTGAGCGTCGCCGTGTTGCGATCTGTCGTTTACTACTTGAAAAACCAGATATGCTTATTCTTGACGAACCTACCAACCACTTAGACGCTGAGTCAGTTGCTTGGTTAGAGCGCTTCTTACACGACTATGAAGGTACCGTGGTTGCTGTAACCCACGACCGTTACTTCTTAGATAACGTAGCAGGTTGGATTTTAGAGCTTGACCGTGGTGAAGGTATTCCTTGGGAAGGTAATTACTCATCGTGGCTTGAGCAAAAAGATTTACGTTTACAACAAGAACAGAAATCTGAAAAAGCACGTCAAAAATCAATCGCGCAAGAACTTGAATGGGTTCGTTCAAACCCGAAAGGCCGTCAAGCTAAGTCTAAAGCACGTATGGCACAGTTCTCTGAGCTTCAGCAAAACGATTACCAAAAGCGTAACGAAACGAATGAGCTATTCATTCCACCGGGTCCACGCTTAGGTGATCAAGTTATCGAAGTGAAAGGCCTGAAGAAGAGCTTTGGCGACCGTGTATTAATCGATGACTTAAACTTTGCAATGCCGAAAGGCGCTATCGTAGGTATTATCGGTGCCAATGGTGCGGGTAAATCAACGCTATTCAAAATGCTAAGTGGTGAAGAAACGCCTGATAGCGGTGAGATCATTGTTGGTGACACAGTTGAGCTTGCAACGGTTGATCAGTTCCGTGGCGACATGGACGAAAGCAACACTGTTTTCCAAGAAATCTCTAACGGCCAAGACGTATTAAAAATTGGTAACTTTGAATTCCCGAGCCGTGCCTATGTTGGCCGCTTTAACTTCAAAGGTAACGACCAACAAAAATTCGTTAAAGACCTATCAGGTGGTGAGCGCAACCGTTTACACCTAGCTAAGCTATTAAAAGCAGGTGGTAACGTATTACTACTGGATGAGCCAACCAATGACCTAGACGTTGAAACACTACGTGCACTTGAGAACGCTATTTTAGAGTTCCCTGGCTGTGTAATGTGTATCTCGCATGACCGTTGGTTCCTTGACCGTATTGCTACACATATTCTTGATTACCGTGATGAAGGCCAAATTAACTTCTTCGATGGTAACTACACAGAATACGAAGAGTGGTTGAAGAAAACCTTAGGCGCAGAAGCGGCACAACCAAAGCGTATTAAATACAAAAAAATTGGCTAATTAGCTGATACTCAAAAAGCCCCTGTTTAGGGGCTTTTTTGTTGCATTAAGCTTTACTATCACTCACTCCATTATGATCTATACTCATTAAGTAACTAAAGTGGGAGATACAGCTATGAATGAACGCAGAGAGTTTTCGCGGGTATTATTTTCTTGCCCTGCGATCCTTCGTATCGAAGATAACGACTATCACTGTCAGTTACTTGATTTATCTTTACAAGGTGCGCTCATTACTAAAAGTGATTCATTTTTAGTGCCTATTCATAGTAAAGCTGACTTAATCTTCACCCTGCCAGAGTCAACTATCGAGATTAAAATGCAAGTGGAGCTGTGCCATGTTGAGCATCAGCATGCAGGCCTTCGCTGCGAACATATTGATATTGATAGTATTACTCACTTAAAACGATTGATTGAGCTCAATCTGGGTGACGAAGCATTATTACATCGCGAGTTAGCTCATTTAATTCACACACCAGAGTAAACATTTGTCGGTAGATTCGTTATGCTGTAGCAAATTCAGCTATTCAATGAGCTATGCAGTTAAATCCCCACTTACCCTTGGTGTATCATCCTAATTATTCGTTTAGTTTCGATCCTAACCATCGCTTTGTAATGAGTAAGTTTGCTTATTTATATGAGCATGTGCAAAACCTTGGATTAATAAATGACAACCTAACTCAACCAGTGCTTGGCAGCCCTGAACCTCTTGAATTAGTGCACTGCGAAAACTATATCCACGACCTTTGGCACAACCGCTTAGATGAAAAAGCGATGCGCCGTATTGGCTTACCTTGGTCAAAAGAGCTGATGGCACGTACCTTTACTGCGCCTCTAGGCACCTTACAAACAGCACGTTTAGCACTTAAACATGGCATCGCTTGTCACTTAGCCGGTGGCACTCATCATGCCCATACTGATTTTGGCTCAGGCTATTGCATGGTAAACGATCTCGCTTTTACCAGCGAAACCCTGATAAAAAGTGGTGAAGTGACCAATATACTTATTTTTGACCTAGATGTTCATCAAGGTGATGGTACTGCAGCAATGCTGGCGCATCAGCCCTATGCTTATACCTGCTCTATTCACTGTGAAAAGAATTTTCCGTTTCGAAAGTCAGCCAGCGATTTAGACATAGGTTTAGCACCGAATGTCGCTGATAATGAATACCTAGGCATTGTTGACGATACGCTGAGTTATTTATTAAACACCCTAAACCCAGATTTAGTGCTTTATGATGCAGGTGTAGATGTGTGGCAGCAAGATGGCTTAGGAAAACTTGATATAAGCTGGCAAGGGATAGCACAACGGGACCATTTAGTTCTCAAACGTTGCCTTGAGCACAATGTACCTGTCGCAACCGTAATTGGGGGTGGTTATGATAAAGACCATCGCCGTTTAGCGGCTCGTCATGGCATTGTGGTAGAGCAAGCTGCTCGATTTTAAAAACAACAAAGAAAAAAGGCCCGGTGGAGAAAAAACCGGGCCTTTGCTACTGTAACATTGGGATATGTTAGCAACTTTTTTCTAAGTTAAAACAAGTAGCTGTGGAGCTACCGAATGGTAATCTAAAGCCATAGCTATGCTCAAAACCGTGATGTTTACAATTGAAAAAGCAAACACTTGGCGCGCCCAGCCGCTTACGTCAATATTGCGACGATAGCCACGAAGCGCCATTAGCAACCACCAAAAACTCGTTGTACAGGCTACAGCCATAAAGGCTAAACCTGTATAACCACTAATGGTTAATAACATCACAACCAACGCATACACGGCGATATATAAAACAATGTGATGCTTTGCCTTCTCGATCCCCTGAGCTACTGGTAACACGGGAATTCTGGCCGCTTGGTAGTCGTTATAACGAAAGATTGCAATTGCATATGAATGAGGCATTTGCCATAGACTAAACATAACCAATAAAATCACAGCACCAGCATCAAACTGCCCAGTTACGGCACAATAACCCACTACAGGTGGTACTGCGCCAGATAAACTTCCTACAAAGGTGCCGTACACAGAACGACGTTTCATGTATAAGCTGTACACACCTACGTAGATGACGTAACCAAAAGTAGCAAATAAGAGTGCCACTACGTTGGTATACACTGCTAATAATCCGAAACCAATAACACCAAGCACGATGCCATGTGCCATAGCCGCCTTTGCTGACATTTCGCCAGTCACTGTGACGCGTTTGCGAGTGCGCGCCATAGCAACATCAATATCACGATCAATTACGTTATTAATCGCGCATCCTGATGCCACTACTAAAGATAACCCTAGTAAGGTTGCGATCATTAACCATGGGTCAACATCACCACGAGAGGCTAGCAAGAATCCCCCCGCGACAGAGATCAAATTGCCCATGATAATGCCAGGTTTAGTGACATTTAAATAACGTCGAAACACTTCCTCGACTCCTCTAATTTTCAGCACAAACGCAATATTACGAAAGAAACTAGTTAGTAACAGACTGTGAGAACTGGAGACACAACCTCAGACTAACCAGCTCCTTTCGTAAATCTTTTACCAATTACCAAGTAATTGTTATTAGTACATCATCATGGCGTTCGATTCGTAGATGATCCACACCGACAAACCAACCACCATTACAATGATTAAAGCACTAAAGATAAACGACAATGAACTTGCCTTGCCGTCTTCAGTTTTGAAGTTTAGGTGTAAGAAATATTTCAAATGCACCCAAATTTGCACAATCGCCATGCTCACGATGCACCATGCAGTGGTCGTTTTAGAAAACGAACCACTCATCACAGCCCAAAATGGAATAGCCGTTAAAACCACTGACAATACAAAACCAATTAAATAGTCTTTAACACTGCCATGTGATTGTTCGTTATGTGCATGAACTTCTAAGTTATTCATTACATGTGATTCACTGTGGCTCATTACATTGCTCCCATTAAATAAACAACGGTAAATACACAGATCCACACCACATCTAAGAAGTGCCAGAATAGGCTTAAACAACTTAGGCGTGTCACTGTTTGTGGGTTTAAACCACGGCGCACAACTTCAATCATCAGGACAGTCATCCAAATAAGACCAGCTGTTACGTGAAGACCATGTAAGCCCACCAAAGAGAAGAACGATGTTAAAAAGGCACTTTGCTGAGGGCCATTACCGTGCGCAATTAGGTGATGGAATTCGTAAACTTCCATACCAATAAACACTGCACCAAAGGCAAAAGTAACCAGCAACCAAGTTAACGTAGCCGCCTTTTTCTGCCCATGAGCAGAAATCATCGCGAAACCAAAAGTGATACTACTAAGTAGTAGAGCTGCGGTTTCAACCGCAACAAAATCAAGTTCAAAAATGTCTTTACCCGACACACCGCCAGCAGTGTTCATGAACAATACTGCGTAGGTTGCAAAGAATGATGCAAACAACAAACAGTCAGTCATAAGGTAAAGCCAAAAACCAAATACGGTGTTACCACCTGTATCGTGGTGCTCATGGTCATGTGCATCGACATGACCGTGTGCGCCGTTTAAGGTGTCGAGTCCTGCAGAAATGCTACTCATGCATTCACCTCCTTCGTAGCGGCTGTATTGTGAGCCGTTTCCAGTTCAACAATTTCATCTGGTTGCACGTAGTAATCAACATCGCTGATGTAACAACGTTTGATGAACACCACGATAGCACCCAGTAAACCAAAGGCTGCAAGCCACCAAATGTGCCAGATCATGGCAAAACAGAAGGTTGTTAAAGCTGCGCTCATTAATACACCTGCCGATGTATTCTTTGGCATATGGATTGGGCTATAAGAGTCTTCTTGCTTGTAAGCTAAGCCTTTTTCTTTCATGTCTGTCCACGCATCGATGTCATCAACATGAGGGATTTTCGCAAAGTTGTAGTACTGCGGAGGTGAAGCCGATGCCCACTCAAGGGTATGACCATTCCACGGATCGCCCGTTGTATCATCAAGTTGCTCGCGGTTTTTGAAGCTCACTACAAGTTGCACAACTTGGAACAAGATACCGAACATAATGATCACCGCACCACCAGCTGCAATGTATAACCAAATGTTCCAATCAGGGTTGTTCGTGTGGTTTAAGCGACGTGTCATACCTAAGAAACCAAGTACGTATAACGGCATAAATGCCACGAAGAAACCAATTAACCAGCACCAGAAAGATCGTCTGCCCCAGCTCTCGTCAAGTTTGAAGCCCATTGCTTTAGGGAACCAAAACGCAAAACCAGCTAAATAACCAAATACCGCACCACCAATGATGGTGTTATGGAAGTGAGCGATTAAGAATAAGCTGTTATGTAATACGTAGTCAGCACCAGGAATAGCAAGTAACACGCCGGTCATACCACCGATAGTGAACGTCACCATAAAACCTAAAGTCCAAAGGACAGGCACAGTAATACGTAAACGACCACGATACATAGTGAATAACCAGTTAAACAACTTAACCCCGGTCGGTACCGCAATAACCATGGTCATAACACCAAAGAAGGCATTAACGTTAGCGCTTGAGCCCATAGTAAAGAAGTGGTGAAGCCAAACGATGAAACCTAAAATCGAAATTGCACCGCTTGCATAAACCATCGACTTATAACCAAACAGGCGTTTACCCGCAAACGTTGAGATAACTTCTGAGAAAATACCAAACGCAGGTAAGATCAGAATGTAAACCTCAGGGTGACCCCAGGCCCAGAATAAGTTGATGTACATCATCGCGTTACCACCTAATTCATTCGTGAAGAAGTGGAAATCGAGATAACGATCAAGCGTTAGCATTGCCAGTACCGCTGTTAAAATTGGGAACGATGCTGCAATTAAGATATTCGCCCACGTACATGCCCAAGTAAAAATAGGCATTTTCATTAATGTCATGCCTGGTGCACGCATTTTAAATACAGTCGCTAAGAAGTTTACCGAAGTTAATAAGGTACCCAAGCCGGATATCTGCAAGGCCCATATATAATAATCGACCCCGACACCCGGACTGAATGACAACTCTGACAATGGTGGATATGCCACCCAACCCGTTTTCGCAAACTCACCAAAGAATAATGAGATATTGATTAGGATTGCACCGCCAGCAGTTAACCAAAAGCTAAGGTTATTTAAGAATGGGAATGCAACATCACGAGCACCAATTTGCAACGGTAAGATGATGTTCATTAAACCAATCATAAACGGCATCGCCATAAAGATGATCATGATCACCCCGTGCGCCGTAAAGATTTGATCATAGTGTTCTGGTGGTAAGTAACCACTTGCACCGCCGGTAGCCATTGCTAATTGCAGTCGCATCATAATGGCATCCGCGAAACCACGGAAAAGCATGATAAGCGCAAGAATGATGTACATCACACCTAAACGCTTATGGTCAATTGAGGTGATCCAGTCGTGCCAAATCACGCCCCACTTTTTATATTTTGTTACTAAGCCTGCCACTAACAGACCTAAGACAGCAACAACCGTCATGGTAACCATGATAATTGGTTCATGAAACGGGATTGCGTCTAATGTTAATTTACCTAACAACGACATGATTATTCCTCGTCCTCGCTGTGCTTTTTATGAGCTGAGTGCTCTGGCATAGCGTGTTGCATTGCACCGTGAGAGCCATGCGCTTGCATATATTTCATTACGATTGAATGGAACATATCTTTATCTACGCTGGCATAGTATTTAACTGGGTCGTATTCACTTGGTTTTGCAAGTTCAACATAGCTTTGCTTAGTCAATGCAGAACCGGTATTTTTTACTTTGTTTACCCAAGCATCGAAATCAGCTTCTGTGGCTGTTGCAATGGCATCGAACTTCATACCAGTGAAACCTGCACCACTGTAGTTAGCAGAAAAGCCTTTAAAAGTACCCGGCTCATCAGCGATTAAGTGAAGCTTTGTTTCCATACCGGCCATTGAATAAATTTGGCTACCAAGCTGTGGAATGAAAAACGAGTTCATGGTGCTTTCTGAGGTGATTTTGTACTGCACTGGCACATTGGCAGGAAAAACAAGCTCATTCACTGTGGCGATGCCTTGTTCTGGATAAATGAATAACCATTTCCAGTTCAAAGAAACAACCTCAACAGTAAGGTGCTTACCTTTACCCTCAAGTGGTTTATATGGGTCAAGTTGTTGCGTTGACTGCCACGTGATCACACCTAAAATCGCAACGATGATGATAGGAATGGTCCAAACTACAGCTTCAATCTTATTAGAGTGCGCCCACTTTGGAGCGTAAATTTCTTGATCTCGTCCATCACGGTATTTCCATGCAAAATAAATTGTCATGGCAATAACTGGAATCACAACAATCAGCATTAACACCGTAGCTACGATAATTAAATACTTCTCGTCGACACCAATTTGACCTTTTGGATCGAGTACCCCGCCTTTACAGCCAGACAAAGCCAGCACTAAAGACGCTAGAGCAATATTACAAAGGTTTCGAATTGACAAAGGAATATCCTACAACCTAAAAGTTAACACTTGTCGAAATAAGAACACGACGCTTTTCTGCAACAGATGCTACAGATATCCCTCGGCTGAATAACGAGCACGACAAAAAGGCACGCTAAAAAGTGAGGGATTTTATTAGGTTGGCTGACTGAAATTTGGGCGTAAAAATCCCACTAGGTGCTTAGTAAAGACAACTTAGAAAATGACTAAAATGGCTGAACTTAAGCAACAAAGCTCATTTACAGACAACCACTTACACGAGGAGGAGCACGACAGCCATGAGCGCTGTGTACTACTAAAGACTTTATCGTTTCACGCGCAGCGAAGGCCGCTTTACGTAAAATGACACCTGCACGACGCGCAGGGAAGAAATGGAAGACCAACCAGCATAAACCAATAAGTAATTGGCAAGACACCACAGGGTAAGCTAAAAAACTCAACACGTTAAGCAATGGTGCTTCGTATAAAGCACCTTCGCTTAATAAACTTCTTAGCCCTTGAGCATCTTCTAATGTACCGTTGATTAGCATCGCTGAATTAATCAGCAACAAGGCTAAAACTGACATTAGCTCTTTACCAGCAAAAAACGCACGCGCAGCCAATTGCAATCTAGCTAAGCTAGACTGTTTGACACCTTGTGACTGATTAATTGCTCGCAAAACTCACGCCTTTTTATCGCTTTTACTGCATTTGAGGTAAGTGGCTTACCCTATTTTTTAATGCGGTAACATGATCTTCATCAATAAAGTTTCAGTAATTACTGAAATTTCGATGTGGAGTATAACAAAGTCAACAGACGGTACAAGTAGAATTTAACAGCACATGGTTAAGTATTATTTAGCCATTTGATAACAAACTGTAAAAAACCAACCTTATTACAGCTAAGTATTTAAAAGTAATACTGTATTTTATATAGCGAAAAGCAATGAAGAAAAAGAAAATAGCATAAAAATAGCGTTTTAAAACATACTTAGTCAGTAGCAATCAAAGCTTTAATACTGAACAAGGATTAGCCAAACCATAAAAAATATAATATTCTTAATAACATTAAAATAAAGAATAAAAGAGATAATTATGCGCCTATATGCACTCGCCACAGCCCTTTTAGTATTAAGTAACACGACATTCGCAAGTACGATTGAAGACACCGCTGTAGCTGGCTTAGATAAACCTGCGATTTACTACGCCGATATAGAGCCACACTTAAAAAGCGCAGCAAAACACCCAAGCGTTACACTAAAACAATTAGGCACCTCTTTCCAAGGACAGGCACTTAACTCTCTTAAAATCGGCACAGGCCCAATCAAAGTGATGATGTGGAGCCAAATGCACGGCGACGAAAACACAGCTACTGCCGCACTAATGGATTTTTTAAGCTTTATAACCGCAGATGAAAACGCACAATGGCTAGAAAGCTGGCAACAGAAAATAACTCTTCTCATAATCCCTATGGTGAACCCGGATGGCGCTGCTGTTCAAACCCGCCATAATGCACAAGGTATTGATTTAAATCGTGATGCAAAAGCTCTTCGCACAAAAGAAGGGCAAATACTCATGGCTGCGGCAGATGCATTCAAACCTGACTTTGGCTTTAACTTACATGATCAGAATGCCTATTACGGTGCAGGTAAAATGGGAAAACAAGCCACCATTTCAGTGCTAGCACCCGCCTATAATGAAGCAAGAGAAGTAAATAAAAGTCGTGGTGAGGCTATGCAGTTTATTGCCCACTTAGCCAAAACAGTTGAAACAATGATCCCGGGGCACTTAGGCAAGTACAACGACAGTTACTCTTATCGCAGTTTTGGAGATACTTTTTCGGAAAAAGGTATCCGAACTATATTAATTGAATCAGGCGCTTACCCAAACGACCCAAATCGCCAAATAGCACGTAAAGTTAACCGTGTTTTATATAAAAAGGCCATTGATTCAATAACTTTAGGAGAATGGAAAAGCGCTAAAATAGCCCAGTACCACGCTATACCATTTAACGCTAAAGACAATTGGGTAGACTTACTAATAGACGATGTGACTGTAAAGAGTGAACTTGGCGATTACCAGATAGATATTGCAATAAACAACAAAGGACAGTCACCCATCATTAAAGAATTGGGTGATATAAGCAGTATCCGCCAAGGTTACACAAGTTTAGATGCAAGCAGCCTGAACTTTAAGGTAGGTAACAGCTTTGTATTAAATGAGCCGTTAACGCTTACCGAAAATAGATATAAAGAGCTTTTAATACAAGGGTATAGTTGCTTTTCTGGCGATATTAATATGCTAGAAAACGCCACAAATTGGCCAGTTTACGCATGCAAAAGTGTATTTACATCAATACCTTCACTTCATGCGCCTGCCGCCTTTTTCTTACAAGCAAATGGCAAAAATAAGTACGCAGTTTTAGGGGCTGAGCTAATTAATTTAGATTGAACACGATTTAAAAGGACAGGCACTGTTAAAAGTGCCTGTTAAACCTCCAAATACCTTAAATTTGTAACCTAAAATAATAGCTGTGCAGGCAAAGCACCCTATTAGCTTAATCTAATAATAAAAACCAATATAAAAGATTTAGCTTTATGAGAATTAAAAGCACAAATTAGCTGCAAGAGTTTGCAAAAAATAAAAGTCGAGAGAAATTTAAGATTAACTAGCAAGTAATAACTTACAGCTTGCTAGGTTACTTCGTCGCTTACGAGCAGTTTTACTGCAATAATTTTCAATTGCATCCACTCGACCTACAGCTCCATGAAATAAGTTTTCAAAGTGGGTTGTTAGTGTTAACCAGCTTTCAGCTTCGAAATTTAGCCTTTCAAGAATAGGAGGTAAATGATGCTCTATATATCCCGGCTTATCCGCGCTGATACAACGCCCAGTTTGCTCTACCAGTAACAAGTATGACTTTAACTCAAAAGGTATACCCTTTGATTTATACTTACTCATGCCACCAATAAAACGAGCTAGTACCTTAGGTTGCTTTGACTCCTTCGCACTCTGGAATCGCTTTTTAAAGCTGGTATAGTCCGATTGCTCCGGCGTGCTCGCAGCTTTAGCACGAACAGGGTTTAAATCAACATAGGCCATACATGCTAAAAGTGCTGACTCATCAAGGAGCGCTTGGCTTTTGAAACGCCCCTCCCAAAAGTGACCCGTACACTCGTCTTCTCTATTTGCACGTCTGGCAATATATTCATTAAGCATTCGCATGAACCAACTAATGTTCGAAAGGCGCGCTCTGTATTCAGCAACCTCTTTATTTAAGAAGACTTGTTGGCCGTCACTTAACGGCTGACCATGAAGGAATTTTTGACCTAAAGGCGTTGCTTTACTGAGCTTAAACCAACGTAATAGAATGGTTTTATCCGATAACCTGTTTGCTTTTTTATCATCAACATAAATAACAAGATGCGTATGATTGCTCATCACGGCATAAGCACATACATCAATACAAAATACCTTCGCAAGAAAAAGTAGGCGATCTTCGACCCATCCTCGGCGGTGTTCATATGATTTACCAGTGAGTGCGTCTTCTCCACAAAGGTAAGCGCGTCTAACGCAACGGGATACACAATGATAATACTTGGTGTTCGACAAACAGATTTGCCGCTTCCTTGCTAAAGCCATCGTTCACTCCTTGAACTGATAATTTGAAATGCATTAGCTGTAACTAAAGTGTAGACAAAATCCGTTTTGCCGCAAGATTAAGTTAACAGATAAAAGTGACTGTCCGTGCTAATGAGTTTTACTTTTAACGTCGTATTTCTATGTTTCTGCATATATAAAATTTTCGAATATGCATAATTGCCTTTATTTTTGGGCCAATGATTTCCTGCTACTTTTAAGTAAAGAACCTAGTTTATGAGGTATAAAGTGAATACATTTAACTGCTTGCTGATAATAGCTTTGCTTATATTTTCAAGTGTAGGGCATGCTGGGACAGGCGTCGCAATTGACCCAGATAAAGCACAAGCCTACACACCAGCTCCTGAAAACTTAAAAGCCCGAGAACGTTTTCAAGATAATAAGTTTGGCATCTTTTTACATTGGGGGCTGTATAGCCAGCTTGGTGGTGTAGGAAGCCCATATGGAGCCGAGTGGATCATGGAAGACTTACGAATTTCAGGCCCTAAGTATCAGCGTTTAGCTGAATTTTTTAACCCAACAGGCTTCGATGCAGATCAATGGGTTAAGGCGTTTAAAGATGCTGGAGCAAAGTATATTGTTATTACTTCAAAGCATCATGATGGGTTTGCTATGTACGACAGTAAAGTTTCTAACTTTGATATTGTCGATAGTACACCTTATAAAAAAGACCCTATAAAAGAGCTTGCTAATTCAGCTCATAAACATGGTTTACAACTTTTCTTTTACTACTCTCAGCTTGATTGGCATCACCCAGATTACTACCCATGGGGCCGAACAGGCCATTACACTAAGCGAGAAAAAAGTGGTGACTGGGAAAAATACCTGCAATTTCAAGATGCGCAATTAAAAGAACTTTTAACTCAATATGGCCCAATTGGTGGTATTTGGTTTGATGGTTGGTGGGATCAAGAAGACTCCCACAATTGGGATAACTGGCAACTACAACGCACTTATAAAATGATCCATGAATTACAACCAGCAACCTTAATCGTAAATAACCATCATAGATTTACTGTTCCGGGAGAAGATTATCAGGGCTTTGAACAACAGCTTCCTACTAATCAAGAACGATTAGGTGAATTACCTTTAGAAATGGCACAAACAATGAACGGTAGCTGGGGATTCAGTTTAACTGATGATAATTACAAGACGACTAAAGAGCTCGTGCAAACCTTAGTAAGTGCCGCAGGAAGAAACTCTAATTATTTACTAAATACTGGGCCTATGCCTAACGGCAAGATCCAACCAGAAAACCTAAAAACGTTTGCAGAAATTGGCCAGTGGCTGAAGGTGTTCGGTAAAAGTATATACGGTACTCGAGGCGGCCCTATTTCCCCACAAAACTGGGGAGTAAGTACCCATAACAATGAGAGTATTTTTATTCATATTCTCAACTGGCAAGCAGATACATTAAGTATAGAACTTGCAACCCCTATCAAGTCTGCAACTAATTTAAAAACCTCAGAACCAGTTAACTTTAAACAACTTGAGAGCGCAATTACACTAGAAAGTTTGAAGTTTGATAATGAAGAGTACGTTCAAGTCATCGAGTTAAAGCTAAAATGATCAACGTCTAAAAGCAGTCAAAAAACTAAATTTAAAATTAAAGATGACTGTCCACATAAAATATATTTAACAATGACTGGGCTTATAAAAGAGAGTCGCTGTCTCAGAAAATTTAACAGTGACTGTCCTTGTAAAATTTAGGTATTAAAAAAGCGCTTTTAGGCGCTTTTTCTGTGGTTAAAGAATTTGATTCTCTTTCCAGGCTTGTTCTTTTGCCATGCGCTTTTTACGCTTGTCACATGGGTCGTCGCAGTCGCAGGCTTTGTCGATACCAACAGCGCCTAGGCCACCACAACTACTGGCCATAGATTTCTTTTGCACAATCATGCCGACAGCCATCGCTGCCACAATTAAAATAAGTAGACCAAATGTAAGAAGAAAAAGTGACATTGCTTTGCCCCTATCGTCAGCAATTAAATCGAGCCCAACTAATTAGGCTGCATGTATTATATACCCAAACCACCTCAAGGTGCGAGTTTCAGTTGGAATTAAAAGCGATTTAGGCAAGGCATTGATTGCAAGCAATAGTGGTTCTATTGTTAAAATCAATAACGCAGTATAAATCGCTTTTAAACCAACCCTTTGGGCACTTCACAGGCGCTTACTCTCATCGTTGTTACTTCTTAAAAGGGACTGAACGCCTTGATATTAAGCACCTGTGAAACGCTGAATTCTGCATCTTGAGGTAACTTGGATATGCACTGCTTCTTGCCCTGCTACAAATATGGTTTAAATGCAGGGCTTGAATAAGTTACTAAGCCATTGTCTGACTTACCAATTAAGTACACCGGCAAATCGTGCTCTTCGGCGTATTTCTGCGCCTTTTCCATGCCCATCACTGTGATTGCCGTCGCTAAGCCATCTGCAGTCATCGCTGATGGGTGTAAAACAGTAACTGATACCAAATCATGACGGCTCGGCATGCCTGTTACAGGGTCAATTAAGTGGCTATAGGTTACACCATCCATTTCGTAAAAAATTCGGTAATCACCTGATGTCGCAATACCATTAGTACCCGGCTCAATTACTTTATGTACTTTACGCACGCCAGGCTCAGCATCAGGCTGCTCAATAGCTATTTTCCAAGTAATATTGTTTGGCTTAATACCCGATACACGAAGCTCACCACCAATCTCAACCATATAATTAGTGAAACCATGGCTTTCAATCACTTCTGCGACTTTATCAATACCATAGCCTTTTGCTGTAGCAGAAAACGACAGTTCTAAACCATCAATTGTTTTCATCAGACCCGCATCTGTAAGTTCAAGCTTATCAACACCAATTTTGGCAACCATTGCAGCCAAAGCTTCATCGCTTGGGCGTTTAGTCGGCTTTTTATCTGGACCAAAGCCCCACAAGTCAATAAGTGGCCCCATAGTCACATCTAACGTTTTTGTTGATTCGCCAAGGCGAATTGATTCAGCTACCACGTTTCTAAAATCAGTGCTTATTGGCATTACCTGCCCTGCTGGTAACTGGTTGAACTGGTTAATTTCTGAATCAGGAATGTAAGTCGACATAGATTGGTTTACATCTTTAAGTACTTGCTTAATTTCAGGATGTAAATCAACACCTGCAACCTTTGAAGACTCTGCAAACACCTTAATATGATAAGTGGTGCCCATTGTCTTACCTTCAAAATAAAGCTCTTCAGCCTTATCAGCTTGGCTGCAGCCAGCCATGAGTAAAGTCATAGTTAATAGAAAAAAGGCCATCAAGCCTTGGCGATAAAACACTCTATTCATAGCATTCACCTTTTAGATACCACAGGATTCGGTATAGAAATAAAAAAGCCTCGTAACACTATGTGCTACGAGGCCTGTATTCTAACCAAAACTTATTGTTTTGTGTATGGTGTTAGCCACCGAAGTCATCTAATAAGATGTTTTCGTCTTCTACACCAAGATCTTTAAGCATGTTGATAACAGCCGCGTTCATCATTGGAGGACCACACATGTAGAACTCACAATCTTCTGGCGCTTCATGATCTTTCAAGTAGTTTTCATAAAGTACGTTATGGATGAAGCCTGTGTAACCTTCCCAGTTATCTTCTGGTTGTGGATCAGACAGTGCTGTGTGCCATACAAAGTTATCGTTTTCTGCTGCTAAGCCATCGAAATCTTCTACGTAGAACATTTCACGCTTAGAACGCGCACCATACCAGAAGCTCATCTTACGCTTAGATTTTAAACGCTTAAGTTGGTCAAAGATATGTGAACGCATTGGTGCCATACCTGCACCACCACCTACGAATACCATTTCTGCATCAGTGTCTTTCGCGAAGAACTCACCGAATGGGCCAGAAATAGTCACTTTATCACCTTCTTTTAATGACCAAATGTACGAAGACATTTTACCACATGGAAGGCTTAGGTCTCTTGGCGGCGGCGTAGCGATACGCACGTTAAGCATGATGATGCCTTCTTCTTCTGGGTAGTTAGCCATTGAGTATGCACGAATTGTTTCGTCGTCTACTTTAGACTCCAGATCGAAGAAACCGAAGTGGTTCCAGTCGCCACGATACTCTTCTGGAATATCGAAATCAGCGTATTTAACGTGGTGAGCTGGTGCTTCAATTTGAATATAACCACCGGCACGGAAAGGTACTGACTCGCCATCAGGAATTTGTAGTTTAAGCTCCTTGATGAACGTTGCCTTGTTATCGTTAGAGATAACAGTACAGTCCCACTTCTTAACACCGAAAATTGACTCTTCAAGTTCAATTTCCATGTCGTTCTTAACATTTACCTGACACGCTAAACGGCAGCCTTCACGAGCTTCACCTTTAGAGATGTGATCAAGTTCTGTTGGTAAGATATCGCCGCCACCTTCTTTGATGTGTACACGACACTGACCACAAGAGCCACCGCCACCACATGCAGATGAAACGAAGATACCTGAATCAGCTAGCGCGCCTAATAGCTTGCTACCTGCAGATGTTTTAATAGCTTTTTCTGGATCGCCATTAATTCCGATGATGATATCGCCGCTTGCTACTAATTTAGATTTAGCACCAATGATAACTAAAACTAAAATAACAACGATAGCGATGAAAACACCAACGCCTAAGAAAATCTCATTCATGATTTATCCTCGCTACCTATTAAAGTGAAATACCAGAGAATGACATAAAGCCAAGACCCATAAGACCAACAGTGATGAAAGTAATACCTAAACCACGTAAGCCATCAGGAACGTCTGAGTACTTCATTTTTTCACGGATACCAGCAAGTAAAGTAATTGCTAGTGCCCAGCCCACACCTGAACCGATACCATAAACAACAGACTCGCCGAAGTTATAGTTACGCTCAACCATGAAAGATACCGCACCGAAGATCGCACAGTTAACTGTGATCAGTGGTAAGAAGATACCTAACGCGTTGTAAAGTGCAGGGAAGAACTTATCTAATGCCATTTCAAGAATTTGTACAAGTGCTGCAATAACACCGATGAAAGTCAAGAAACGTAAGAAGCTAAGGTCTGCTTCTGGGTAGCCAAGCCACTCTAATGCACCAGGTGCAAGAACAGCGTGATAAACCAAGTTATTTACAGGTACTGAGATACCTAGTACCACGATAACTGCCACACCTAGGCCGATTGACGTTGTTACTTTCTTTGATACAGCAAGGAAAGTACACATACCTAGGAAGAAGGCTAAAGCTAAGTTTTCAATGAAAACCGCTTTTACAAATAAACTAATATAATGTTCCACTGCTCGCCCCTTACGCTTTTGCTTCTACTTGGTCTTTCTTGAAGGTACGAAGTACCCAGATGAATAAACCAATAATGAAGAATGCACTCGGTGGTAAAATCAATAGACCCATTGGTTGATACCAGCCACCATTTTGTACTAATGGGATAATATCAACACCGAATAGTGAACCTTTACCGAATAACTCACGGATGAAGCCAACAGTTAGTAGTACTACTGAGTAGCCTAAACCGTTACCGATACCATCTAAGAAAGACATTAACGGTGGTGACTTCATTGCGTATGCTTCAGCACGACCCATTACGATACAGTTTGTAATGATTAGACCAACGAATACTGAAAGCTCTTTAGCAGTTGCATAAGAGAATGCTTGCAGTACTTGGTCAACAACGATTACAAGTGATGCGATGATCGTCATTTGCACGATGATACGTACAGATGATGGGATGTGGTTACGAATTGACGAAATAAACAAGCTAGAAAACGCAGTTACTAGTGTCAATGCGATTGACATGATTAGTGCATTTTTTAAGCTTGATGTTACCGCTAGCGCAGAACAAATACCTAGTACTTGTAATGCGATCGGGTTATTTGCGAATACCGGGCCAAATAGGACCGACTTCATTTCTTTAGTATCAGCCATTATTTCAACGCTCCTTCACGTACTTTCGCAAGGAATGGACCAAAGCCATGCTCGCCAGTCCAGAAGTCAACTGTGTGATCAACACCGTTTGAAGTTAATGTTGCACCAGAAAGACCATCGATTTGATGTTCGTTCTTCGCACCGCTCTTCATGATATTGATTGGTAACTCTTTACCTTGCCATTTAGCAGTCCATTGTGGATTTTGAATTTCACCACCTAGACCTGGCGTTTCGTTGTGCTTGAAGAAGTTGATGTTTTTAACTGTTTCACCATCGCTTTCAAGCGCTAAGAAGCCGTACATTACACCCCAAAGGCCATAACCTTGGATTGGTAGAATGATTGCGTCTGTAGAACCATCAGGTTTCTTCGAAATATATACAGGTGAATTTTTTGTCATACGCTGAATACCAGCGATGTCTTTAATTCCTTCTGCTTTCAACGCAAAGCTACGAGCTTGGTCGAATTTTGTTTTCTCGAAGTCAAATGAGTTAGGATCAGCACCTTCAACAAACTCACCTGTGTTCATGTCTACAACACGTGCTTCAATTTTTGAGTTAAAGGTATCTGACACAGTACCTGATACTTCAATGCCTGCAGCCGCTAAGATATTGCGTTGAATATCTTGTGTTTTGTTAGCTTGCTGTAAAGGACGAAGCTGAACTGAAGCAAACGATACGATGATTGCACACACTAAACATAGTGCAACAACAACGGTTAGCGTTTTGCCGATTGATTCGTTATTACTAGACATTACGTGCCAACCTCCGCTTGATATTAGCTTGCACTACAAAGTGATCGAATAATGGTGCAAATAAGTTAGCAAATAAGATTGCTAGCATCATACCTTCTGGGAATGCCGGGTTAACAACACGGATCATTACAACCATAAAGCCGATTAACGCACCGTAAGCGAACTTACCTTTGTCTGTGAATGATGCAGATACTGGGTCTGTTGCCATGAAGAACATACCAAATGCAAAACCACCAAGAACTAAGTGCCAGTGCCAAGGCATAGCAAATACAGCGTTGGTTTCTGAACCAATTGTATTTAGTAAGAATGCCGTTGCAACCATACCTAGGAATACACCTAGTACGATACGCCATGAAGCGATACGCACATAAATTAGGAATAAACCACCGATTAATAGTGCTAGTGTTGACGTTTCACCTACAGAACCTTGAATGAAACCGTAGAACGCATTCCACCATAGCTCCATGTTGCTGTAATCAAGTGAACCAACAACAGCTTGGCCAAGCATAGTTGCACCAGAGAATGAATCTACTGCTGTCCATACTGTGTCACCTGAAATTTGCGCAGGGTATGCGAAGAATAAGAACGCACGACCGGCAAGAGCAGGGTTAAGGAAGTTACGACCTGTACCACCAAAGATTTCTTTAGCGATTACAACACCAAACGTAATACCTAGTGCAACTTGCCATAAAGGAATCGTCGCAGGCAGGATCAGTGCGAATAATACAGATGTTACGAAGAAACCTTCATTTACTTCGTGCTTACGCACTGAAGCAAATAATACTTCCCAGAAACCACCCACAGCAAATGTTACTGCGTATATTGGTAGGAAGAAGCAGGCACCGTAAAACATTTTCGCGCCCCAACCAGAGTCAGCAGTTAATTCACCACCGAATAATTGGAACAGACCAACTTGCCATGTGTTTGCTAGTTCAAAACCTTGCGCTAAAGCACCAGCGGCCTGATGACCGATGTTGAACATACCAAAGAACATTGCAGGGAACGTCGCCATCCACACTAAAATCATCATACGTTTTAGGTCGATGTTATCGCGAACGTGTGTTTTGCCTTTATTTACATAACCAGGCGTGTAGAAAATAGTCGCTGCAGCTTCGTAAAGCGCATACCATTTTTCGTGTTTACCACCCGGTTCAAAATGCGGCTCAATATCTTCTAGAAATTTCTTTAAACCCATCTCTCTAGCCTTCCTTCTCGATCGTAGTCAAGCAATCGCGTAGGATTGAACCGTACTCGTATTTACCTGGACAAACGAAGGTACATAATGCTAAATCTTCTTCATCAAGCTCTAGCGCACCTAACGAAATAGCACCATCAAGATCACGTGCGATTAAATCACGTAATAATAGTGTAGGTAGGATGTCTAAAGGCATAACACGCTCATAGCTACCAATTGGAACCATGGCACGCTTCGAACCACCTGTTGAAGTCGTCATGTTAAATAGACGGCTAGGAGCAAGGTGAGATAAGAAGGTACGTGTTACTGAGAACTTGTTAGCACCTGGTGCGATCCAACCGAATAGCTCTTTTTCGCGACCTTCAAGTAATACAGATACTTGAACATGGTAACGACCTAAGAACGCGTGTGGACCTTGAGAAATAGCGCCTGATAATACAGAACCAGAAATTACACGGTTATCACCGTCTTCTAATTCACCAGCAACTAAATCATCTAAAGATGCACCTAGCTGAGTTTTCACTAAGCGTGGGTTTTTAACACGAGGACCTGCAAGAGAAACAACACGGTCTGTGAAGATTTCACCTGTTAGGAATAAATTACCAAACGCGATTACGTCTTGGTAACCTAAGTGCCAAACCTGCTTGCTTGCAGAAACTGGGTCTAAGTTATGAATGTGTGTACCAACAAGACCTGCCGGATGCTTGCCACCAAACTCATGTACTTCTACTTGAGGGATTGATGAACTAGGCACTTGGCTACCAGCTTGTTTACAAACAAATACTTTGCCGTCAGTCAAACGAGATACCACAGCTAAACCTGCTTCAAATGCTGCAGTGTTTTCAGCAATGATTACTGCAGGATCTGCAGCTAGCGGGTTAGTGTCGATAGCCGTTACAAAGATAGAGCTAGGATTTGCATCCAAAGCAGCTACTCTGCTGAATGGGCGAGCACGTAGTGCTGTCCATTGACCTGACTGAACTAGTACTTCTTTAACTTTTTCACGGTCTAAGCCCGAAAGCTCGTCGGCCTTGAAAGAGTCAAAGGTGATTTGCTCACTGCCATTAACTTCAATAACAACAGATTGCAGCACACGTTTAGCACCACGATTGATTTCTTTAACTACCCCAGAAGCTGGTGCAGTAAATAAGACGCCTGGGTTCTTTTTGTCTTCAAAAAGTACCTGGCCTTTTTTGACTTGGTCATCCACGCGAACATGCATGGTTGGACGCATACCAATATATTCTTCACCTAGCACAGCTACACGTTTGACGGCAGAACCATCGTGAATAACTTGCTGAGGTGCGCCCTCTATCGGTAAATCCAGACCTTTTTTTATGTTGATCATACGCACTTGCATTACATTAACGGAAAGAAACTGAAAAATCGTACCAACCACGTCGCCATTTGATATGCTCAAGTTAAACTCTAAGTATCAAAGAATAGCCTGTTTAACACCCCAAACAAGCAACGCAGTAAACTCCTCACATATATTGCCCGAATTTTAACATCAATCAGGGTGACTATGCGAGAGCAAATATGAAATTTATACGACAGATACGGTTATTTAGACTACAAAAACCTTTTGAATAAAATTCAATATAGACCAAAGTGCTATTGATGATGTTTTATTTTCACCCATAAACAAAAAAGTCGCTTAAAAAAGCGACTTTACAAAATCAAGTTTGTTTAGCGATTAATCGATTAGTTGTGAAATCGCAACATCAGGATTCACATCTTGCTCGTAATCTACACTGTCGATACCAAAACCGAATAAACGTAAAAATTCATTGTGGTAACCCACGTAATCCGTTAATTCGTCAATCGTATCTGTATCTACTGTATCCCAAACATGTTGTACACGAGCTTGAACATCATCTTCTAACTCTTTGTAGTTTTGGAATAAATGACCACCTTCGTCAAAACGTGGGGTTTCACCGTAAAGGTTTTCAGTAAATAGTGAGTGAATTTGCTCAATGGTACCTTCGTAAGTCCCGTCTGCTTTCATTACTTTGAATAAAGCAGAGATATATAAAGGCATAATTGGAATTGCCGAGCTTGCTTGTGTCACAACCGCATTTAATGAAGAAACATACGCTTCACCATTTAAGCCTTTTGTAGACTCTTTGATTGCTTGAGTTGCACGGTCAAGATCTTCTTTCGCTTTACCAATTGTCGCATGACCGTAAATTGGCCACGTTAACTCTTTACCGATATAAGTGTAAGCAGTCGTTTTGAAGTTATCAGCTAGCACATCCGCTTCTTTTAATGCGTCAATCCACATTTCCCAATCTTCACCGCCCATTACTTTAATTGTATTGTCGATGTCTTCTTGACTTGCTGCTTCAACCGTTACTTCATCAATCACACGCTTTGAAGTGTTTAGGTTCTTCGTTGTGATATCTGAGCCAATAGGCTTAAGTGTTGATGAGTAAGTTTCGCCTGTATTTGGATCAGTACGACGAGGTGACGCTAGGCTGTAGATAACTAAATCAATTTTACCTAGATCAGCTTTGATAGTATCAATTGCTTTTTGCTTGATTTCGTTAGAAAACGCATCGCCATTGATATTTTTAGACCATAAACCAGCTTCTTCAGCGGCTGCTTGGAATGCTGCAGTGTTGTACCAACCTGCAGAACCCGTTTTGCGTTCGCTACCTTCTTTTTCAAAGAAAATACCTAACGTTTTAGCACCGCCACCAAATGCAGCTGTGATACGTGATGCTAGGCCGTAACCTGTAGACGCACCAATCACTAATACATTCTTAGGTGCATTGCTCAGTGGTCCTTGCGCTTTCACATAATTAATTTGTTCTTGTACGTGCTCAGCACACCCTACTGGATGCGCGTTAGTGCAGATAAATCCACGAATTTTCGGCTTAATGACCATTGATCATCCTATATCTATCACAATAAAAATTAGCGCTAGTTTAAAGGCTAATAGTTAAAATACAGGTCTGATCAGTAAAACTTTTCAGACCCACTTAAATCTTTCGAGCTTAAAACCCCAAGTGACAAGCAGTTTAGAGTGACTGTCCTTCTAACTTTGAGTGACTGTCCTGCTAACTTTGAGTGACTGTCCTGCTAACTTTGAGTGACTGTCCTGCTAACTTTGAGTGACTGTCCTTCTAACTTTAGGTGGCTGTCCTGCTAAATTAGTCGAACTTTGAGCCACCTAAGCATTTAGGTGATTCAGGTGCCTGTCCATGTTGTTCACTAAACTCTTCGGGAGTAAATGTATGAATCGCTAATGCATGAATATGGTTTGCTAATTCATCTTTTAATAGCTCATTAATTTGACGATGACGTGCAAGTAAACGTTTACCTGCAAATTCTTCACTCACAACCACCACTTTAAAATGCGATTCAGTTCCACGGCTATGCATATGGCTTTCATTGACAACATTCAGGTGTTTACATTCGATACCCGCAGCAAGCTTTTGCTCAATTTGTTGTTGCATTGACATGTGTCATAGACCTTTAATAAGAAAATAATTGGCAGCTACTATATCAAGGGCATGACTCATTTTGCCAATGATTTTATATGATTGAACGAAAGGTGAGGTTAATTCGAGGGTGTTTGAGTCTTTGCTGCTTTGGCAAACTATGCTGGTAATCGCGCTGGCTAAAACCATTCATGATTAAACAGCTGCCACTTTGCAGCACAATGCTATGTTGTTCATTATTATGTTTGTGCTTTATTTTAAATATCCGTTCGGCCCCTAGTGATACAGAAGCGATTGTCGGTTGCTCCCCAAGTTCTTTCTCATCGTCACTATGCCAGCCCATACAATCATGACCATCTCGATACAAATTAACTAAAAGCGCATTGAATGGTATCTGCAAAGTTCTTGATAAGCGTACACGCATAGCATCAAGCACCTCCGGCCATGGCTCAACGATTAACTGTGAACCCGAGTAACCATAACTTACGTTCTGATCAGCAATAAAGCATTGCAAACGTGGGATCACATGGCTTTTTCCGTACACTTTTATAGTTGGTTGTTGCCAATTGAGCTGTTGCTGAAGAAAGTAAAATAACTCGAGGCTTTTTTGTGCACTCAATGCATTAGCTTGGTAAGAAAACCCATCAGGTAAATGATTAGGGTTGGCGTTTGGCTGTTGCATGTTAGAATTTACCTATACATTAATACATTCGTAAAATCATGATGACCACCCAAGCACAGCTCGGTGATAACACCTATACCCTAGAACGCTTTCCGTTAGATCAAAAGAATCGCAGTCTTCAAGCGTGGGACTCAGGCGATGAGTACCTTGTCAATTATGTACAAGAGCACTATCCAGATGCAAATTCAATCCTGATACTCAATGACAGTTTTGGCGCTTTAGCCTGTGCCTTTAATACGTTAACAGTTTATTCAGTTAACGACTCGTATATTGGTCATCAAGCTACCCGCTATAATTTACAAGCTAATGAGTTATCAACAGATTCTTTAACGCAACTGGACTCATTAGCAGCATTACCTAATCAGGTTGATTTAGTGATATTAAAAGTGCCACGCAATTTAGGCTATCTTCAGCATCAACTTGCCGCAATCAGTGCAGCTTTACCTGCCGACATTGATGTTATTGCAGCTGGAAAAACGAAAGACATTCACAACTCAACTATAAAGGCTTTTAGTCAGTATATCGGTGAAACATCAACCAGCTTAGCGGTTAAAAAGTCCCGCTTAATCATCAGTAAAACCAGCGGCCTTAATAAAGTTGCCCCCTTCCCTGTTAACTGGCCACTTGAAGGCAGTGAATTTGAAATACAAAACCATGCTAATGTTTTTTCACGAGATTCACTAGATATTGGCGCGCGCTTTTTCTTTAACTATTTGCCACAAACAAGTAAAGCCCGCAGCATCATTGATTTAGGCTGTGGCAATGGTGTTGTTGGCTTAATGACCTTAAAGCGCTGCCCTAAAGCCCATGTAACCTTCGTTGATGAGTCGTATATGGCCGTTGAATCAGCCAAGTTAAATATCACTCACAATCTACCAGAGCAATTAGAACAGTGTGAGTTTGTCCAAAACGATTGCTTAACCGATTTTCAACCTAACAGTGTTGACCTCGTTTTATGTAATCCGCCATTCCACCAAGCGCAAGCGGTTACTGATCATATTGCATGGCAAATGTTCAAACAGGCAAAACACACATTAAAGCACGGTGGTGAATTAAGAATTATTGGTAATCGTCATCTAGACTATCATGAAAAGTTAAAACGCATGTTCGGCAATTGTAAGTTGTTAGGGTCTAACAAAAAGTTTGTCGTACTAAGTGCAACAAAGAATAATTAATGGAGCTAACTAAATGAAAAAAATACTTCCTTTATGTGCGGTGCTTGCACTTGCGGCATGTAGCAACCAACCCAATCAATTAATTTTAAACCCCGTTTATCAAGGCGGCAAAATTTCAAACCTTAGTACTAGCGTTAGTACTAGCGTAATTGATTTACGCGGCGACAACGTGACCCTAAAAATTATTGAATCAGATAAAACTAAAACGCTTGCCAGCCCAGGTATAACTGATTCAGTGAAAAGCGCTCTAGACAGTGCATTAAGCCGTAATGGGGCGAGTATCTCAAACTTGGCGACAACACGCTTTGAATTAGATATTCATAAGCTGCAAGCAGTTGTTACTGAAAAGATGATGACTCACACAAGTGACGCAACTATTGAATTAGGCTTAAGAGTAATCAGAAACTCAAGCACTTTCAGCAAGATATACCGTGGTAATGCAAACCTAGAAGGGCCACTCAGCCATGACCGTGCAAAAGTAGAAGGTCAGCTTAATAAGTTGACTGAGCAAATAATTACCCGCATTGTATCTGACCCAGAATTAATCGCCTATTTAGAAGGTTAACTATGAAGCGTATTTTATTACTTAGTTTTATATTGTTTTTTGCTCACAGTTCATTCGCAGCGACTGAGGGTAAATTTATTCAAAAAGATAATATGTTTCCACGCGTAGAAATTGTCACTACGCTTGGCAGTATTGTGGTCGAAATGGATCGTTCACGCGCACCAATAACCGTAAATAACTTTCTAACTTACGTTGCCGACGGTAGCTATCAAGGTAGTGTGTTTCACCGTGTAGAACGTGATGAAGACAACGAACGTGATTTTGTTATTCAAGGCGGTGGTTACGATAAAGACTATGATGGTCTGTACGAAGGTGACCCAATTTTTAATGAAAGTGGCAACGGGTTAAAAAACGATATGTATAGCATCGCAATGGCATATCAAGACCGTAAACCTCACTCAGGTACTCGTCAGTTTTTCTTTAACATGGACGATAACGATCATCTTAATCCTGGTCGCGACTGGGGCTTTGCCGTATTCGGTATGGTCATGGATGGCTATGACACACTAGACAAAATCATGCGTGTCGAAACCGCTTTTAACGAAAAAATCGGTTACAGCTTTGTACCCAAAGATCCTGTTGTTATCTTAAACGTAAAAGTGCTTGACGCTAATCAATAATAAATAGGGGCGCACGCCCCTTAAACTGGCAACACTATGACAAAACCCCTTTCTATTTCAGAGTATTTCTCGTACTTCAAAGATAAACGTTTAATCAATATATTCATCTTTGGTATCAGCAGTGGCTTTCCTTGGGTATTGATTGGCTCTGTCATGTCGGCTTGGCTAAAAGACGAAGGCTTAAGCCGCAGTATGATCGGGCTATTTGGCATCGTGTTTGGTGCGTATAGCATTAACTTTTTATGGTCACCGCTCGTTGACCGTGTAAAGTTACCTGTTTTATTTAACTGGCTAGGCCAGCGCCGTAGCTGGATTTTACTTTGCCAGTCAGTGATTTTTATTGGCACCTTTTCACTTGCTGGGCTCGATATCAAGGCCAACCTCTGGTTTGCTGCCGCGCTGTGTTTAGTTATTGCTATCGCTTCTGCGACTCAAGATATTGCTATTGATGCGTTTCGTATCGACACTTTAGCCGAAAACGAAAGCCACAAAGCCACCGCAGCAGCTGCAATGGCCACTTCAGGTTGGTGGAGCGGTTACGCCCTATTAGGCGCCCTGCCATTTTATATGGCCGACATCCCTTCAATTGATTGGCCACAAGTTTACTTTTTCTTATCTGTGGTAATGCTGCTATTAATGAGCAGCGTATTGTGGGCAAAAGAACCCGAATCAAACCGTGATGCTGTTCAAGCTGAGCTTGAACAAACCTATCAACAAAAGCTAGCTGGTAGTACGCAGACTCGCTTTGCTAAAGTTATTGCATGGCTTGCTGTAACCGTTTTTGATCCTTTCAGAACCTTCTTTGCCCGTAATGGCGTAAAAACAGCATTGGCATTATTGGCCTTTATTTTCTTATTTAAAATCGGTGAAGCCTTTTTAGGGCGAATGTCTATCGTGTTTTATAAAGAAGTGGGCTTTTCAAATAGTGACATAGCGACCTTCTCAAAAGTGGGCACTGCAGTGCTCACCATCGCATTTACTTTTTTAGGAAGCTTATTCAATCAACGCTATGGCATTGTAAAAGGCTTGTTTATTAGTGGTATTGCGATGGCAGCCTCAAACCTTGCCTTTGCTTGGATTGCGATTGCAGGTCCTAAACTAAGCCTGTACGCGTTTGCTATTATTATTGATGGTTTCACCCAAGCTTGGTCACTGGTTGCCATGGTGGCGTTTATATCCATGTTATGTGATAGAGCATTTAGTGCGACCCACTATGCACTACTTGCTTCATTGGGTAATTTAGGCAGAACCTTACTGTCGAGCTACAGCGGCGTGGTTATTGATGACTGGTTAGGTGGAAACTGGGCGATGTTCTTTGTGCTAACTGCATTGATGGTGATCCCATCACTGGTATTTTTATTCTTAATTCGTCATAAGCTTTATGCGTTAGAAAACAACTATCACCAAAACAATTAACAAATCTGATACGTATGTGATTAAAGAGAGAATGATGCAAGGGAGAGACTTTAAATAGCGCTTCCTTGCACTATTTGTATTACTTTAAAAGCGGCGATTCGCTTTTAGTAATGAATAATTAAGCGTCTTTAAGTAAATTAAGACCTTCGTACGGGTCAACTTCTAAAGCATCACAATAACGCATGAATTCAATTACATCTAAACGACGTTCTTGGTTTTCAATTTTACCAATGAAAGAATGCGGCGTACCTAAAACCTGTGCAAGGCTACGCATTGTGTGACCTTTCTCATGACGCTTAGTTTTAAGCCATTTCGTTAGTTTCGAGTTTTCTTCAGAAGAAACTGTTTTACCCATCATAAAATACATCTCCTACTAGATGATTCAAGTTAATAATTTAAGAGTGAAATTTGCCCGTCTCACTCTTGGACACATTATATACTAATAATTTTCAGTTTGAATGATTAATTATACAAATGTCCACCTTTTAGGTATGGACCTTTTTAGTATACAAGCTTAAGTGTAGCTAAAATTAAAGCATGTGCTCTATAGTTAACTGGTTAACTGTACCAAAAAATTGATCAATTGGAAGTGTAACAAGATGAAAGTATCACTTTAAATTCTGCATATTTATGCTTAAAGTGTATGTAAATACCGAAAAAGGCTAGGAAATGTTTCGTATATTATTTTTGTTGCCAATTGTACTGTGTGTAGCTTGGTACCTATTTTTAAAACAAAATCGTGTACCAATTAAGCAAGGCAAGAAAGGGTTTGTGTATATTTTAATCGCCTCTGCGTTAGTTTTAGGCTTCTTTTTACTGATGATTAAAGTGACCCAACACTAGGGTCACTCATTTTTAATTAATCAGTAACGAATTTACCGATTACCGACGACGATCTCGCAGCATTAACAAGCAAGGCGTAAGTACCAGTGTTAATACAGTGGCAAATGTTAAACCACCCGCAACAGCCGTGGCCAATTGCACCCACCACTGAGTAGATGGCGCACCAAAATCAATATGACGGTTAAATAAGTCAATATTCACTTGCAGTACCATCGGCATTAATCCCAAAATGGTGGTCACAGTCGTTAACAATACTGGCCTTAAACGCTGAGCACCAGTTCGTAAAATCGCATCTTTTGCAGCAAGACCTTGGCTACGTAAAACATTATAGGTATCAATCAATACAATATTGTTATTAACCACAATACCTGCAAGCGAGATAACCCCGATGCCTGACATCACGATACCAAACGGTTGCTGTAATACGATTAAACCTAAGAAAACACCCACAGTTGAAAACAGTACGGCACTTAAAATCAAAAATGCTTGATAAAAACTATTAAATTGCGTTACCAGAATGATACCCATCACAAACAGGGCAACTACAAAAGCCTGCTCAAGGAAGGCTTCTGATTCATCTTGATCTTCGGTTTCACCACGCACTTTAATTTTCACGCGCGGATCTAGTCCTTGCTCCTCTAGTTGCGCTTGTAAGCGTGGCAACGCTTTAGCAAGTTGTTCACCTGGTTTCATGTCGGCATTAACGGTAACAACGCGCTGAGAATCAACGCGGCGAATTGTATCGACCTTAGGAGCTGCTTGGCGCTCAACAAAGTGACTAATTGGCACTTGCCCGTGCATAGTTTTTACACGCAACGTTTCAAGACGTCCTAAATCTCGCTTGTCATGCGGGAAGCGTACGCGAATATCAATCTCGTCATCAACATCATCAGGGCGGTATTCACCCAGTTTCAAACCATTGGTAATAAGCTGAACATTGGCCCCTAGCATACTGGCATCCGCACCAAAACGAGCCGCATCCGAACGGTTCAATTTAAGTTGCCACTCAATACCTGGTTTTGAAGCACTGTCATCAACATTTCGAAACGCGCCATCATTTTCGATGGCTTGCCTTACTCGTTTAGCTTCACTGTTAAGCACATCAACAAATCGAGAGCTCAGCTCAATACTTAGCGCTTTGCCACCACCGGGGCCGTTTTCATCTTTACGAAGTTCGATTTCGACACCGGCATAACTTGCCGTGATTTCGTTAACTTGACTGATTATATCTTCGGCAGGTGGACGCTCATCCCAATCTTTTAGATTCATTCTAAACGTGCCTACCTGATCTTTACCGCCAGTACGAGCATACAAGGTTTTAATACCCTCCACTTTTAAAATGCGTGACTCAATGTCTTTCATGATCACGTCTTTTTCAAAAATAGATAAGTCACTGTAAGAACGTACTTTGATATTAACGCCATTTGGCTCAACATCAGGAAAGAACTCAACGCCTAACTTAGAGACAGCAAATGCAAAGAATACCAAAATAGAAAACACGATTGCAGCAGCTAGGCTCCACCAAGGGCGCTCTGTTGCATAATCAAGCACTCGAATATAACGCCCAAGCATCCCTTTGATTTGCGTTAAATCGCCGCACTCTGCTAACTCTAAATCCTGTTTTTGCTGTTCAGAGAGCGGCCGTGACTTTCCTATTAATCCACCAATCGTTGGCACAAACACCAATGCCATAAGTAATGACGCAGTCAAGGTGGCAATAAGCGTAATCGGCAAGTATTTCATAAACTCGCCCATCATTCCCGGCCAAAATATTAGCGGTGCAAAGGCCGCTAATGTCGTTGCCGTAGAAGCGATGATTGGCCATGCCATTCGCTCAGCAGCCAGTTTATAAGCAGCCTTGCGCGGTTTGCCTTCACTCATTGCTCTGTCAGCAAACTCACTAACAACGATTGCACCGTCCACCAGCATACCGACAGCCATGATGAGAGCAAAAAGCACCACGATATTCACCGTTAAACCAAACACGGAGATCACTAAAATCCCGGTTAAGAATGAACCTGGAATGGCAATACCTACTAAGAAGGCGGTGCGCGCGCCAAGTACCGCCACAATAACGATAACCACCAACAATACAGCAGACAGCACATTATTTTGCAGATCAGAGAGCATCATTTTCACGTCTTTTGACATGTCGCCGGTGTAATCAACTCGTATATGATCAGGCCAAATTTTCTTGGCCTCATTCACCACTTTTTTAACTTGATCGACCGTATCAATAATATTTTCGCCAGCACGTTTTTTTACTTCCAGCGAAACCGCGTGGCGGCCATTAATACGTGCGATTGAGGTTGGGTCTTTATATGCTCGGCGAATTTTTGCTACGTCCATAAAACGCACCACCCTATCGCCAACAACTTTCACAGGCTGCTCCATCACATCCTGAATCGTCTCAAATACCGACGGAATTTTTACAGCAAAGCGGCCTTTACCAGTATCAAGGGTACCGGCAGCAACTAAGCGGTTGTTATTTGATAGCAGTTGAATAATGTCATTCGGTTCAAGGCCATAAGAAATCATCGCCAGTGGATCGACCTCAATTTCGACCATATCCTCGCGGTCACCACCTACATCAACTTCTAATACGCTAGAAATGCTTTCTAGTTCATCTTTAAGATTACGGGCAAGGGTTAGCAAACCTCGCTCTGGCGCATCACCTGACAAGGTTAATGTAATTGTTGGCTGCTGATCTTCCATCAAGATTTCATGAACTTCTGGCTCTTCTGATTCAGAAGGCAGCTTTGCCTTGGCTAAACTAACTTTATCTCGTACATCAGCTAAGGCTTCTTTGGGATCCATACCCGCGATAAACTCAAGGGTCACAGAAGCATGCCCTTCACTAGCTACCGCTGACATTTCTTTTACGCCTTCAATTGAGCGAAGCTCAATCTCCATCGGCCTAACTAATAGCCGCTCAGCATCTTCAGGGGAAATACCATCATGAATAATCGACACATAAATAAAGGGAATGGTGACATCGGGGTTCGCTTCTTTAGGGATGGTTTGATATGTCACCCACCCCGAGATCAGCAACAGGATGAAAATAGATAAAACTGTACGCGTGTGAGTCAACGACGCTTCGATTAAGTTTTTCATACTTAGTTGCTCGTTGCTTCAGTAAACACAGGCTCAACTTTGTCACCGGCACGCACAAAACCTTGACCAAGGGTAATAACATTCGCTTGCTCGCCTAAACCCCAAAGCCAAACGCCCTGCTCGGTACTTTTAGCTAAATTTACCGACTTAAACTCTACAATATTGTCGTCATTCACGACTTTTACGCCGATATTACCTTGTTCATCTAGGGCCATAAAAGCCGGGCTTAATAACATGGCAGGCTCAGTTGGCAACTCAATATTAAGCTGAGTCGAAAAACCTGCTTTATATTTCATACCTGGGTTTTCAAACGCCGCTTCGATGCGAAATGTATTGGTGCTGTCATCAGCAACAGAGGCAATATAACGAATTCGACCCGGATAGGTTTTGTCATTTAACACATGAGCAAAGGTAGCTTGCCCAACTTCTAAGCCTTGCACTTCTTTTTGAGTCGCATCGGCTCTGACAATTAACGGGTCTAAATCAGCGAGCTGCAAAATAGGGTCGCCTATGCCAACATAATCACCAATTTCGACTAAACGTTTGTTGATAACGCCATCAAAAGCAGCACGTACTTCAGTGCGCTCTAGCTTTAATTCAAGGCTTGCCAAAGTTGCTTTTGCTTGTTGCAACATAGCTTGTGCTTGCATGGTCAATACTTTGTTTTGTAAACCTTGCTGATTAAGTTTAAGCGCGCCTTCGTATTCAGTTTGGTACTGTGCAACTAAGGCTTCTGCTGATGTAATTTGGGCGGCTAAATCAGATTTATCGAGACGTAAAATAACCTGTTCTTGTTTTACAAACTGACCTTCTTCAACCAAAATTTCGAGTACTTGCCCTGCTTGCCTAGCGCTAATATTCGCGATTTTGTCTGGCTCTGATTTTCCATAAAAAGTTAGGTTTTTATTAATATTCTTAGCGACCAACGGCATCACTTGCACTTTAGGCAAGCGCTCTTGAACTTGCTGATCACTTTGCTGTGCTTTTTGATCTGCTTTGCTATCCCCAGATAGCATCCACAGTACAATCACCAAAACAATGGCGATAGCTAAAATATAGGGTTTCTTTTCTATTGTTGTAGTTATATTTGGCAACGCAAAATTCCTTCTAATAATGCGTAAAATTTAGCAGAGGCAAGATATTATGAGAAATTAAAGCAATAAAAAAGCCACATAAAGTGGCTTTTTTAAATAATTCTTAAACGCTGAAGCTGGCTCCGCAACCACAGGTCGTTGTTGCATTTGGGTTATTAACAAAAAAGCGTGCGCCTTCAAGCCCTTCGGTGTAATCCACGGTACCATCAACTAAATATTGAATACTCATAGGGTCGACAACAAGCGTTACACCATTTTTAACAATTTCTAAATCGCCAGGGTTAGCTTTTTCATCAAAAGTAAAACCATATTGGAAACCTGAGCAACCACCACCTGTTACATAAACACGTAGTTTAAGATCTGGATTCTCTTCTTCTTCGATTAACTGTTTAACACGAACAGCTGCTGCATCGCTGAACTTGATTGGCAACTCATCTGACATACCAAAACCCTCAAAACCTATATTGGCCGCAATTATCTAATACCCGAGTGTTTTAATCAAGTATCACCAGAAGAGCATCTCAATTATGGTGAGGGTAACTGGCTAACCCATTCGCCTTGGACTAAAGTTTATTTGCACTACATTTTGGCTGGCATGAGTTTGCACTGAGGGAAGATAATTGTGATAGAGCATTTCAAGCTGCATTTTATAACTGATAATTTAAGCAGTGCGCAGGTCATTCCAGCTGAATACGATTTGCTCCTTGTGTTTGCTTCTATTCTCACAGCCGTATTTGCTTCGTATATCTCTTTTTTATTATCTGCTCGAATCAAACACTCTTATCTAAAAAATGAAAGTCAGATATGGACCATCATGGCTTCGTGTTTTTTAGGTATAGGAATTTGGGGTATGCACTTTGTAGGTATGCTTGCTTATACCTTACCCATCCCTATTGAATACAACATTAGCATTACTTTGATATCAATATTGCCAAGTGTGTTTGCCAGTTACATCGTGCTATCACCAGCACTGCAAACCGACAAAGGGCTACTATTTAGAAGTGTGCTAATGGGTGCTGGCATTGGCTCGATGCATTTTGTTGGCATGATGGCGATGGTGATGCCTGCAACAATGGCTTATGAGCCTTGGTTGTTCTCTTTATCTATTATCGTCGCTATTGTGCTGTCAGGTATTGCATTAAAAATTAATGATTTTCGACTTGCCAAAGGGGTTCATCAAACACGGATGAACTTGGTTGTGGCCTTGATAATGGGCAGTGCAATTTCGGGAATGCATTACATTGGCATGATTTCGATGTCGGTTTTTGAAACTGAATACACCACCTATGTTACAACCCACGACTACTCGACGTTAGCACAACTTATTATTTTTATTCTGGTGGCATTAAGTCTGTTTGTATTGGGTGCTGTTGAACTCAGAGCAAGGAGCTTATTATCAGCAAAACTGAAAGCAGTACTTAATACCGTACAAGATGTGGTAATTAGCTTTAATAATGAAGGAAAAATTGAATTTGCAAACCCGGCTGTTATCCATGTTTTTGGCTATCAGCCGCATGATTTAATAGGCAAACATATTCGCACCCTGATCCCTGAAAGATCGTTAGAACTTGATGAAATCCTCAGAGATTCACAACTCAGCAAAAGAACGGCGGGTAAAAGTAGCAGTCGGCTCTTAAAAGGACAACGAGCGAATAAAAAACGTTTTCCTATTACGTTAACCATCAGCTCTATTGGTAAAAAAGAGTCAGGTCCTTATGTGGCGACAATAAAAGATTTGTCTGATATTCGAAACCAAGAGGCCTTTACGCAAACTATTTTCGATAATTTACCCATCATGTTATTTGTAAAAGAAGCAGAGCATCTAACTTTTAGCCATGTGAATAAAGCGGGTGAGCAACTCCTCGGTAAAAATAAAGACCAACTAATCGGTTTAAATGACTTTGATATTTTCAGTAATGAACAGGCAGCTAGTTTCGTGCAAACCGATCGCGATGTATTGAAAAGTGATGACACTCTAACTATAGAGGAAAAGCCAGTTACCATTGATGGTAATACTCATTACTTAAGGACACGGAAGCTCACTATTAAAGACAGTAATGGTAAAGCGCAATATTTATTGGACGTTTCTGAAGATGTCACTGAATTAAAACAAGCAAAAACCGAGCTTGAAAGCTTACACCAACGCATGTCTATGGCTGCAGATGCGGCTCATATTGGTATATGGGAGTGGAATTTTGACACTAATGAACTGATTTGGGATGACTGGATGCATACCTTATTTGAAATTCCAAAATCAGAATTTAAAGGGGACTATTCAGCATGGGCAAATAGCTTGCACCCAGATGAATATGAAGACGTGACTAACAAGTTGAAACTCGCAATTTTAAATGGTGAAGAATTCCATGCAGAGTTTCAAATTGTTCTGCCTTCTGGAAAAACCCGCTATATCAATGCTGATGGGCGAATATACGGCAACCGCATGATTGGTGTTAATTTCGATATCACGAAGCGTGTTATAGCAGAGAAGAAAATTAGGCAATTGGCACAAACAGACCATTTAACAGGTTTAGCGAATCGTAGCGCGCTTGAGCGATTCATCAAGCAAGAGTTTGCCCGAGTTGAGCGCACAGGCTCTAAGGTAGGTTGTCTGTATTTTGATCTTGATAAGTTTAAGCCAATCAACGATACCCATGGCCATGCAGTGGGAGATAAAGTACTGATAGAAGTTGCTAAACGCTTACAAGACACCGCTCGAAAAACCGATTGCGTTGCTCGCATTGGTGGTGATGAGTTTGTAGTTATTGTTACCGACATAGAAAACCAAGTACAAATAAACCGTGCACTATCACGATTGATCTGTGCGATTAAGGCGCCAATAAAATCAGAATATGGTGACTTGCATGTAGAAGCGAGTGTTGGCTTTGCCTTATATCCAGATGATGCGCAATCATTTGATGAATTACTTAGCATGGCCGATAAGCGTATGTATGACCAAAAACATCACTGCTTTAGTTGTAATGTTATGAACTGCAAATAAGCAAATTAATAATGCTAAAAAGTCTAATTTAGACGTATACTTATTAAACAATTAATAATGATTCTTTTTCCATGCTTACTCGCTTTTATTATTTTATGGTACTTGTTTTCAGCTCGCTTGCAGCTGCTGATAGCACGTACCAAGAAACATGGAAAATCACCTCTTTAGAAGCCCCGCCATACGCCAGTAGTAAAATGGAAAATGGCGGTGATGCTATTGCTCTATTAAGAGACACGCTTGCCAAAAAATCGATAAACCTCGAAGTTGAATATTTACCTTGGCAAGATGCAATAAAAAAAGCCCAGTTAACCGGCTACCTGGGTTATTACCCGGCTTGGCCCTCTGAAATGATACCTGGCTTTATAGCTTCACCCACTATTTTAAATTCTCAATTAGCTGTCATTACCACTCAGTCTAATTCACAAGATTTTGAAAATCTTGAACAGCTTTTTAATGAGAACAAAGTTGGCGTTGTTGAGCCTTATATTTACCCGGGTGTGGTCGAAAAAGTGATTCAATCCTATGCTGGCAGCATTGTGCAAACAGCAAACGATGAAGAGCTATTCCACTTAATGCAAACTAAGCAGATTAATTTTGCGATTACTGCGCCAAAAGTACTTAACTATTTTGCTGAGCAACAAAACCTACCTGAGCCAAAAATAGTAACTCAGTTTACCGACTCCCCATTAGTGATTGGTATACGGAATGACCCTGAAAACCGAGCTAAAATAGCCTTACTTAATGATTTATTTACTGGCGCAAAGCTATCTGCAACAAATTACTCTCGGCCAAAAAAGCTGTTGTTAACCTATATAGATATTCCGCGTGTAGCACCATTTAAAGCGTTAATGAGTGATGTTTATAATGATTTAAATATCAAAGTCCAGATGCAAGCAACACCATCTCGAAGAGGCGTATTGTTATTAAATGCAGGCATCGTTGACGGCGATATAGTGCGCTCACAAAGTAATATGCGTAAATTCGAGAATATTATTGTCGTAGAACCTAGCCTTGGCGTTATTAACTTAGTGCTCCTATGTCGAAAGTCGCTGCCATGCGATAGAGATAATTTATACAACCCTAACAACCTAATTATGAGCTCGATTGGTGATATAGAAATGCTTAATGAGTTTGATATTAAAGCCGAGATCATTCATAACGAAGATTTAAGTCACACGCTTACCATGCTAAAAAAAGGACGTGTCGATTACGCGCTTTATCCTGCGCTCAATAACGATATAACTACCTTTAAAAAAGACTTTTCAGTGGTGGTACTAAGGCAAATGGCTATCAACACGGTTATTCATAAAAAACATGCCCCACTGGTAGATGAAATATCTAAAGCTATTTCAGCTCGCTTGCCTGAATTAACGCAGCAAATTAATAATGGCAGCAAAGATTAGCTAGATTTACCCAAAATGCAGATAAAATTATAAAATCCCAACGACTTAGTTAATTTGATTTGCTAAACTGCGGCTCAAAAGTGCTGTGAGGAAATATGCATGTGGCTTGAGAGACTAAGACGTCGCCTAGCAAAGCCTAAAACATCTGTGCAATTGTGCTTACTTGGTGTAAGTGCAGGGTTAATTGCGGCAGTGTTGATCATACTTTTTCGCCTCACAATCATGTTTTTTCAAAGCTTATTTTTAGATAAGCCTGATGACTTCACCACTTTACCAACCTATGAGCGAATGATACTGCCAGTTGGTGCAGCCCTATTAATTGCCTTATTCGCCGCCCTAACAGGCTTTAAGCATTATCGTCTTGGCATTCCATTTGTAATTCACCGTATAAAAAAACACTATGGTCATATGCCGCTTTATAACACGGTGAACCAATTTGTTGGTGGCGCATTAGCCCTTATTAGTGGTTTTTCGGTCGGTCGAGAAGGCCCCTCTGTACATATGGGTGCAACAGGTGCCAGTTTACTGGCCGATAAATTACATCTTCCGCACAATGCAATGCGTACCCTCACCGGTTGTGGTGTTGCAGCCGGTATTGCTGCCTCATTTAACACCCCACTGGCAGCCGTCATCTTTGTTATGGAGGTGGTACTTAGGGAATATAAAGTGCATATTTTCGTGCCCATTATGCTCGCAGCGGTTACCGGCGCATTAGCCACTCAATTTGTATTTGGTGACGCTTCAGAGCTTGCCCTTATTACCATGAACCCATTAAGTGGTTGGCATTACCCATTTTTAATCATTTTTGGTATGGCACTTGGTGCTGTTGCCTATGCATTTAACCAAAACTTGATGCTTATAATCCGTACTTTTAAACCACTAAGTATGTTCCCTCGTCTATTACTCGCAGGATTAATAGCGGGCCTAATTGCTTATATGGTTCCTCATGCAATGGGCTCAGGTATGAGTGCTATCACTATTGCTATTGAATCACCAGATGATGTGCAGTTTTTAACAACCATCTTGATTGCCAAATTACTCGCCACTTTATTTGCCATTGGTTTAGGTATTCCAGGTGGGATCATCGGCCCTGTTATTGGTCTAGGTGTATTAATGGGCACCTTGATGGCCTTTTTCGCACAGTTCATTAGTCCGGGTGTTGATATCACAGGTACCTATAGCATGCTTGGCATGGCGGGGTTATTGGCTGCAACATTACACGCACCACTGGCTGCGCTCACTACAGTTATGGAGTTAACTTCAAGCCCCGAGATCATTGTGCCAGCCATGTTGGTGATCTCAACGGCTTATGTCACGGCATTGCAGTTTTTTGGTAACCGCTCTATTTTCATGCAACAACTCGATTTCCAAGGGCTTGAATATCAAATATCGCCAGCTACCGAAGCATTACAAAAAGTAGGTGTGATGGATGAAATGGATGAGCAGTTCAAACTGCTTTACAGTGACGACAAACAACAAATTAAAGAGTCGCTCGATGCCCTTGATAGCCAAACCCCTCTGATTGTTCATGATGAAGAGAATGGCTATCGTCTTGCTGAATATGATTTAAGCCTGATGTCTGATCAAGAAAGTAATATCAAATATGTCAGCCTTGCCGGCCTTAGTAGCCAAGCAACATTAGCCGATGCTTTTGACATATTAAAAGATAAACGCAGCGGTGCTGTGTATATTTACAACCTGCTTGATAACCAACAGATTATGGGCCTTTTGCGTTGGGACCAAATCAGACATATCCTTACCATACGCAACAGTTTGTTATAACAATTAAAATGGATGCTTAAATGACTGCGCTATTAGTTTATAAAACCTTCCACGTATTTTTTATGATTGCTTGGTTTGCCGGTATTTTTTACCTGCCACGTCTTTTTGTTTACCACGCAATGAGTGAAGAAAAAGCCTGTAACTCAATGCTGAAAGTAATGGAACGCCGCTTACTGTTTTTTGTGACGCCGTTTGCCGTTTTAACATTGGTGTTTGGCGTACTGACCATTTTTGAATATGGTCGAGACTGGTTTAGATACAGCATGTGGCTGCACTACAAACTGGTGTTAGTGATTATTCTTTATATCTACCACGGCTATTGCTTTAAATTACTGGCTGACTTTAAGCATGATCGCAATACACGTAGCGATCGCTTTTACCGTATTTTTAATGAAGTTCCGGTACTCATCCTTTTAGCTATAGTGGCACTGGCAATTATTAAACCTAACTTATAATTTGCTGCTGTGAACGCTAAAAATTTGCTATAGTACTGCGCAAATTTATGCGGCCTCCCATACCGAGTGCCAGCGCCCTATAAATGTGATTAGGAACAAACCCCATGCTAAGTTTCCAAGGTGAAAATATCCTGTCGGTCAATCAGCTTGATCGAGATTGTATTGAACGTATTTTTGCAGTTGCTAAGAAAATGGAGCCTTATGCTAAAAAGCAAAAGCGCACCAATGTTTTAGAGGGCGCAATTTTAGCGAACTTGTTCTTTGAACCAAGCACGCGTACTCGCGTAAGTTTTGGTACAGCATTTAACTTACTAGGTGGTTTGGTTCGTGAAACAACGGGCATGCAAAGCTCAGCGCTTGCAAAAGGTGAATCTTTGTATGATACCGCACGCGTGATCTCAGCGTATGCAGATGCAGTCGCAATGCGCCACCCTGACGCAGGCTCTGTTGCTGAATTTGCCACCGGGTGTGACGTGCCAGTGATTAATGGCGGTGACGGCCCGAATGAGCACCCAACACAAGCCTTACTAGACTTACTAACGATTGAACGTGAGCTAGGTCGTTTCAACCAAAGTATCGACGGTATGCATATTGCCCTAGTAGGTGATTTAAAATACGGCCGTACTGTGCACTCTTTATCTAAATTACTTTGCCATTATAAAGATGTTAAGTTCTCAATGGTGGCACCTGATGGCTTACAAATGCCAGACTACATTTTAGATGCTGTTGATAACGCAGGTCATAAAATTCAAGTAGTCGATAAAATGGAAGGCAACTTGGCCGCCGATATTGTTTATCAAACCCGTATCCAAGAAGAGCGCTTCCCTTCACAAGAAGAAGCTAACAAATACCGTGGTGGTTTCCGTATCAGTCAGGCAATTTACAACGCACACTGTAAGCCTAACTCAGTACTGATGCACCCACTTCCTCGTGATAGCCGTTTAGAAGCAAACGAGCTAGATAACGATTTAAATAGCAACGACAACCTAGCAATTTTCCGCCAAGTGCAAAATGGCGTGTTAATTCGCATGGCGTTGTTTGCTCTAACCTTAGATGTTGCCGACAAAGTTGAGCAATATGAAGTCGACGTGCCTTGGTTTAGCCGTAAACGTAATAGCTAACTTGCTTCGTTTTGGGCTCTTTGAGCCCTTGCAAACCAACTCATTTAACGTGACAACCAAATAGGACTATTCATGACAATTAGCCAAGATCTTTTTAATCGCGCGCAAGAATCAATCCCAGGCGGTGTTAACTCACCAGTTCGTGCCTTCAATGGCGTTGGCGGTACTCCTTTATTCATCACTAAAGCAGAAGGTCCTTTTACCTTTGATGCTGATGGTAACCGTTATATCGATTACGTTGGTTCATGGGGACCAATGATCATGGGTCACAACCACCCAGCTATTAAGCAAGCGGTATTAGAAGCCGTAGAAAATGGCTTAAGCTATGGTGCGCCAACCGAAACTGAAATCTTAATGGCCGAAAAAGTAAAAGAGCTAGTACCATCAATCGAAAAAGTACGTATGGTAAGCTCAGGTACTGAGGCAACAATGAGTGCAATTCGCTTAGCACGTGGTTTCACTGGCCGTGATAAAATCTTAAAGTTTGAAGGCTGTTACCACGGTCATGCTGACTCACTACTAGTAAAAGCAGGCTCAGGCGCACTGACTATGGGTGTACCTAACTCGCCGGGTATTCCTGAAGATTTTGCTAAGCACACATTAACTGTGTCGTTTAACAACCTTGATGAAGTAAAAGCAATTTTCGCAAAATACGCTGACGAAATCGCTTGTATCATCGTTGAGCCAGTTGCTGGCAACATGAACTGTATTCCACCTGTACCTGGCTTCTTAGAAGGTTTACGTGAGGTGTGTGATGAATACAAATCTGTACTTATTTTTGATGAAGTAATGACAGGTTTCCGTGTTGCTTTAGGCGGCGCACAAGCTTACTACAACATCAAGCCAGACCTAACGTGTTTAGGTAAAGTGATCGGTGGCGGTATGCCAGTAGGTGCTTTTGGTGGTAAGAAAGAAATCATGGATTACATCGCACCTGTTGGCCCAGTTTATCAAGCGGGTACATTATCAGGTAACCCAATTGCCATGGCAGCTGGCTTAAAATCTTTAGAGCTATTAAGTGCTGAAGGCCTGCACGATGAGCTTGAAGCAAAGAGCAAAGCAATTTGTGAAGGCTTTGAAGCCGCAGCTAAAAAAGCAGGCATTGCACTTACAACAAACTACGCAGGTGGTATGTACGGTTTCTTCTTTACTGATAAAGAAAAAGTAACTAGCTACCAACAAGCGACTGAGTGTGATTTAGAGCGCTTCAAAAAGTTCTTCCATTTAATGCTAGAAGAAGGTGTTTACCTAGCTCCTTCGGCGTTTGAAGCAGGCTTTGTGTGCGCTGAGCACTCTGAAAAAGAGATCAACGACACCATTGCAGCAGCAGAGCGCGCATTCGCGAAGCTTTAAATTGAAATTTGAATAGGTCACTTTAATCGGTGACCTATACTTCGACGCCCCCAAAATATAATATAAATACATCCCCACTAGAAAATAAAAACCAATAAAATATTATAATTAAAACATCATTTATACAAAGCAAGTATTCCATTAGTGCATTTTTATTTTCATTGTAACTAAAACACACATAAAACCATCCCAACCCACTGTTTTAAAATAAATAAACCTAAAATTAAGAAACGCTTAAGCAAATTACACTTAATTACATTTGTTTTATTTTTGTATATAAAATAAACTTAAATACAAAATTAGATCGTTCCAAGGCGTTTTTATGTTGTTTTGTCGTATTTATAATATAAATAATTGATTAGTATGTTCCTAATGTGTTACCAATTTGTTTCACCCTTTATTTGAAGGTAAAAACCTTAGAAAAATAAATGCAAGGTGTGAAGGTTATTAACAAATAACAACAAATCTAAAATTTCACAGGGAAAGCTCAATGAAAAACAACTTTTCAAAAACATTTAAGCGTTCGTTTACAGCCGCAGCTGTTGCTATGACCTTAAGTGCAGCTATGCCAGCCATGGCTGACAATGTTAATGGGGCAATCAAAGGTAATCTCATAACTCAGTCTGGCGCTTCTTTAGCAGGCGCAACAATCACCATTACCGATGAAACTAAAGGTTATGAAAAAACTCTCATTGCAGATGCAAATGGTCAGTTCAACCTTAACCAAGTGCCTGTAGGTAAGTACAACGTAACAGTGTCACAGGCTGGTTTTGAAAAAGCGCAGATCAACGATGTAATTATCGGTGTCGGTAAAACTGCACTTCTCGAAATACCATTAGTTGAAGGTAATATTGAACGTATTGCAGTTGTTGGTGGCGCAGTTCGAGCTGTTGATGTTTCTGTTACTGAATCATCATTGAACATTAGTTCAGAAGAGCTTGAATTATTACCAGTTGCTCGCTCATTAACATCGGTTGCTTTACTAGCACCTGGCGCAACTGAAGGTGATAGCCGATTTGGCGATCAAGCATCTTTTGGTGGCTCATCTGTTGCTGAAAATGCTTATTACGTAAATGGTCTGAATATGACTAACTTCCGTAATGGCTTGGGTGGCGCGACCATTCCATTCTCTGCATATGATAGTTTTCAAGTAAAAACAGGTGGCTACTCATCTGAGTTTGGTCGAACGACTGGTGGCCTTATTTCTGCAGTTACAAAGTCAGGTACTAATGACTTTCACTTTGGTGTTGAATCTATTTACTCGCCTGACTCATTGAGAGAACAGTCTCCAAACTCAGTTTACTTACAAAATGATCGTTGTGAGGCTGAAGATGGTCACTGTATTGGAGATTTATATGTCAATAACCAAGATGACTATGTAAACTCATTTGAGACAAATATTTATGCCTCTGGTGCGTTAATTGAAGATACGCTTTTCTTCTACGGGATTTATACTTTCCGAGATAATGAAGAAGAATACGGTAACGCTTCTCAAACCTCTCTAACAAAAGAAAAAGATGACGACCCTTATTATCTAGCGCGTATTGACTGGAACATTAATGAGGATCATCAATTAATGCTTTGGGGTTTTAGTGATGAACGCACATATTCTGAAAGCACAATCGAAGATGCAAATGGTACAGGTAACTATACATTAGATGGCGGTACAGCTTATCACAAGCGCGGTGGTGAAAGTTTTGCGGTACGTTATACAGGTAACCTGACTGATGACTTAAGCGTATCAGCTATGTATGGTGAAGTTAAATTCTCAGAAACTGATTATTCAGACTTTGATGACTGTCCTACCGGCTATGACGCAGATTTAGGTGTTGATACTACTTGTTATGTAAACTTCACTGTAGGCGCTAATGAAGATAAGCGCGAGCAATTGCGCGTTGACTTTGATTGGTACTTAAATGATGAGCATACACTAAGATTTGGTTATGACTCAGAAACCAATACATCAGATGCAACTACAATCAACTCGGGTGGTATTTACTACTACTATAGAACATACGAAGAAGGCGCTCGCCTTCCAAACGGTTATGTTCTTCCTGAAGAAATGAAAACAACTCGTGTTCGTGACTATAAGAATGGTGGTGCATTTGAAGTTGAAAACTGGGCGATTTATATCGAGGATCAGTGGGCTGTTACCGATAACTTAACACTAACTTTAGGTCTACGTAATGACAGCTTCACAAACTACAACGCGGATGGCGATGAATTTGTATCTATTGATAATCAAATTGCGCCAAGATTAGGTGCCTCTTGGGATATAAATGGTGACGGTGACAGTAAATTATTCGTTACTGCAGGTCGCTATTACTTACCTGTTGCTGCAAATACGAATATTCGTCTTGCAGGTGCCGAAACTTATATCCACACTTGGTATGAATATGAAGGCCTTAATGCTGATGGTACTCCTGTTGGCTTAAGCAACCAATTAGGTGATATCGCTATTTCAAATGGTGGTGACGGAACAGCAAAACCTTCAAACACTCTTGCAGATAAAGATCTTGAGCCTATGTACAATGATGAAATTATTGTTGGTTATCAAGCAGCGATTAATGATGACTGGTCTTGGAGCATCAAAGGTACATATCGCACACTAGGCAATCAAATTGATGATGGCTCATATATCTTTACTGATGAAGATGGAGAGTACCTTGGTGAAAACTGGTTCTTATTTAACCCTGGTAATAGCGCAACATTTAACTTCGACCTAGATGGTGACGGTGTAACTGAAGAGTATAGCTTCACAGCTGAAGAGCTAGGTTATCCTGAAGCTAAACGTCGTTACGCTGCCGTTGACCTTTCAATTGAGAAGAGCTGGGATAAAGTTTGGTCATTAAAAGCCCTATATACTTGGTCTCATAACTACGGTAACACTGAAGGATTTGTTAAATCTGATAATGGCCAAGATGATGCAGGTTTAACACAAGACTGGGATTACCCTTATCTTATGGATGGTGCTAACGGTAACTTACCAGCGGACCGTCGCCACAATATTAAAGTTTACGGTGCATATGCAGTTACTGAAGACTTCTTAATAGGTGCAAACTTAAATGTTGCTTCAGGTCGTCCTTGGACAGCGTTAGGTGCAGGGTATACACCAGACCCAGACAAATATTCTTATGGCGACACCTATTATGTAGGTGATCAACGCTACCCTCGCGGCAGCATGGGAACAACTCCCTGGACAGCGCGATTAGATCTTAACTTTACGTACAACTTGCATTTCAATGACCAAAAAGTACGCTTCGCATTAGATATTTTCAATGTATTTGATGCATCTACAGCAACTCGTTATGACGAAGTTGCTGAAGTGGCGGCTGGTGATGATAGTGCAACATTTGGCTTAGCGCAAAGTTATCAATCTCCTCGTCGAGTCCAACTATCTGCTTCTTACGACTTTTAATTTCGATTAAATTAGTAAGAAAAGCAATAACTCTAAAAGCCTCTTTATGAGGCTTTTATTTTTTACATTTAAACCTAATTAGTACTTCAATAGTTCGTCAATTTTTATCTTCAATTAATCAAGTTACAACTCAGTTAAGCTAAGAAAATGCAAGTGAAAGCACTACTTTGAGATAAAGATCTCAAAGTAAAATCATATAAATAGCAGTTAAAAAACGATGTCAGCATTAGCGCTTAATTCAGAAATATCAGGGAAATAAAGTACGGTACAAGCAGCCACAAAGCACTGTAATTCATAGCACGCTGAAGATGCCAAAGACACTGAGAAAAGTGCACTTATGGTAATGAATAGCGTACAAAATTTAGCTCAACTCTGTGTTGAGCTAAATGATTCAATGGCCAAGTTTAGCGCTGACAATTAGGTCTAGGCTCAAACTCACTGGCACGAATGGGTAGCTGCACCACTTTGCCGCAACCAGGAGGCGCTTGCAGACCAGTTTCTTCATTAATGAATGCCCAACGAATAGAAGCAGGGCGAGTATCCGCTATGGCTTCAGGGTTGAGTGGTTTAAGGTAACGAATGTAAGCTTCTAGTGCGCCAACACTGCCCGTTAAACCTGTGCTCTTGTTATCGTCGCGACCAATCCATGCAACAGTTACGGTATTTTGGTCAAAACCTGCAAACCAGCTATCGCGTAAATCATTACTAGTGCCTGTTTTACCTGCAAGTTGAATTGATGGGAAGTGGGCGTTTAAACGCTTTGCTGTACCATCTTTTGTCACGCGCTTCATTGCGTACTTAGTCATGTAAATTGATGCATCATCAAAACGTTTTTGTGAGCTGACATCATGTTTATAAAGCACCTTACCTACTGAGTCAGTCAGTGCTGAAATAGACGTTAATTCGCGGTACTGACCATCAGCAGCAAGGGTTGTATATAGCTGCGCTACTTCAAAGCTTGAAAGCTCAAGTGCACCTAAAAGTAATGACGGGTATTGATCAATACGCCCTTCTACACCTAAACGCTTTAAGGTATCAGCTACTTTATCAACTCCAACATCAAGGCCAGTGTTAACCGCAGGAATATTAATACTGTTACTAAATGCTTTGTATAGTGGCATAGGGCCGCGGAACTGCTTGTCGAAGTTCTCTGGTTGCCAAACTTTCCCCTGCTCATTAGTCACTTGCAGCGGAGAGTCATCCACCAAGGTGGCAACATTAAACTGACCACTTTCAAATGCTGTTAAATAAACGGCAGGCTTAACGAGTGAACCAATATTACGTTTGGTATCAAGTACACGGTTAAAACCAAAATAACGTACGTCACGGCCCGCAACTAATGCCGACACCCCACCCTTTTCAACGTTGACAGAGATCATCGCCGCTTCAAGCTCTTCTGTTTTAGGGCGTCTTTCTAGATAAGGTAAACTTGCCTCAACCGACTCTTCCATGGCCGTTTGCTTTTGTAAGTCAAAATAGGTGAATACACGCACCCCGGCATCTAACACTTGCTGATCAGGTAGCAGGCGCTTTAATTCTCGATTAACTAATTCTAAGTAACCCGGATACGACTTTTGCAGACTGTCTTTCATTGGTGCAATATCAATTGGACGCTTTAATGCCGCACGGTATTCACGGGTATCAATCAATTTATTTTCAACCATTAAGCGCAGTACTAGATCACGACGCTCCATTGCACGCTCACTATAACGACGTGGGTTGTAATATGAAGGACCTTTAACCATAGCCACTAATAGCGCAATTTGGTCGTATTCAAGCTCATCCACAGGCTTTGAAAAATAAAACTCAGCGGCAAGACCCATACCGTGAACGCCTTGATTGTAAGACTGACCTAAATACACTTCATTGAGGTAAGCTTCTAAAATGTCATCTTTGCTGTAGCGGTAATCTAATATCAGAGCGATAAGCGCTTCATTGAACTTACGTACCAGTGAACGCTCACGGGTAAGGTATATATTCTTTGCTAATTGCTGGGTTAAGGTACTGCCCCCTTGCACTGTACGTCCGGCTTTAATATTGCTGTATAAAGCGCGCATAATTGACCACACAGATACGCCATGGTGTTGATAGAAATTACGATCTTCAACCACCAGTAAAGTGTCTTTTAGCATCGGCGGAAATTTATCTAACGGCACAAACTCGCGGTCTTGTTTTGAATCATTACCAATGCGAGCTATTTGAACCGGCTCTAATCGAGCGCTGTTTAAACGACGACCAAATTTATCTTTGATAGTTGCTAATTTCTGCCCTGAAAAACGCAGCTCAACCACTTGTGAATCTTCAAGGCCATCATAAAATTCAAATTCACGGCGGTACACTTTAATACTGTTAGCTGATTTAACATACTGGCCTGTACGGCTTAGCTTATTTACAGATGAATAATTTAAACGGTTTAACTCCCAAATAACCTCTTGCTGAGACAAATATTGCCCAGGATAAAAGCTCATTGCACGAGCATACACTTGTGCAGGTAACTGCCATTTATTGCCTTCAAATTGGCGAGTAATTTTTGCATCTAAATAAATTAGATACAGCACCATGGCAACAATCACAGCAAGTGAAAGCTTCCAAAAAATTGACCAAAGTTTTCTTAATACACTAGCTTTAGCTGGCCCTTGAGGTGCGCGTGAGCGCTTAGCGGTAGTTTTTTTTGATGTCGCCTTCGGTTTACTAGACGATTTTTTTGCAGGAGTTTTTTTATCAGCCATTGAGTTCGCTATTGGTCAGTTAATTTTACAGGATTACGCCTTGAACAGCGCAATATTAACACCTGTAAAATTAACAGTCACTTAAACTCGTTTAGCGTGTACACAACCAGAGTGAGTGGATCACAGCAGGTATAAAGAAGATAAAGCATAGAATAATGTTAATCACTAAGTCTTTACCTGCGCCCGCTTTTAAAAATACCGCAACAGGCGGTAAAAACAGCGAAATAATTATAAGCAAGAGTTTGTTATCCATCGTTTTTCCTTGTTAGAAATGAACATTAAGCATAGTCAAAAAATAGCGATTTCGCCTATCAGAAAAGACTTATTTAAACGCAAAAAAGCCCTACCTAAGTAGAGCTTTGATTTGAACACACAATGATATTGTTATGGGCGTGCTATTTGCACGCACCAAGATTAGTTACTGCGAACTGATACAAACTCAGGGTAAGCATCAATACCACAGTCATGTTGATCCATACCGTTTAGTTCTTCTTCTTCGGTAACACGGATACCCATGGTATTTTTCAGGATTGCCCATACGATTGATGACGCGATGAACACAAATCCTAAGATACATACTAAGCCAATTAATTGATTAACAAAGGTTGCATCAGAGTTTGAAAGTGGTACTAACATGATACCTAATGCACCACACACACCATGTACAGAGATAGCACCTACAGGGTCATCGATTTTCGCTTTATCAAGAGCAACGATGCTAAATACAACCAGTGAACCACCTAATAGACCAAGTAAACAAGCAAGTAATGGCGTTGGAGATGCAGGCTCTGCAGTAATCGTTACTAGACCTGCTAGTGCACCATTAAGAACCATAGTTAAATCAGCTTTACCCCATAACACTTTACATACGAATAGTGCTGCAATTGCGCCACACGCTGCTGCTGCGTTAGTGTTTAAGAAGATTTTACCAACCGCTGTTGCGTTTTCAGCGTCAGAAACAAGTAGCTGTGAACCACCGTTAAAGCCGAACCAACCCATCCAAAGGATTAATGTACCTAGAGTTGCTAACGGTAAGTTAGAACCAGGAATTGGGTAGATTTCACCGTTTTTACCGTATTTACCCTTACGAGCACCTAGGAAAAGTACACCAGCTAGCGCTGCCGCAGCACCTGCACCGTGAACGATTGCAGAACCAGCGAAGTCAACAAAGCCCATTTCAGATAAGAAACCAGCGCCCCAAGTCCAGTAACCTTCGATTGGGTAGATGAAACCAGTTAAAACAACAGTGAAAATTAAGAATGCCCATAACTTCATACGCTCAGCAACCGCACCAGATACGATTGACATAGCTGTTGCTACGAACACAACTTGGAAGAAGAAATCAGACTCTAAAGAGTGATCCGCATCAGCAGCTTGAGTGCCGATTAATGCGCCAAATGAAGGGATGAAACCACCTTCTGCGTTATCAACATACATGATGTTGTAACCCACTAATAAGAACATAGTGCAGGCAATAGAAAATAGTGCAACGTTTTTAGTTAGGATTTCTGTTGTATTTTTTGCACGAACTAAACCTGCTTCAAGCATAGCGAAACCAGCCGCCATCCACATTACTAAAACACCCGACATTAAAAAGTAAAAAGTGTCGAGTGAGAACTTCAACTCTACGATAGTGTTTTCCATAATTCCCCCTTAAATTGCTTCTTCATCAAGTTCGCCCGTACGGATACGAACGATTTGGTCTAAGTCGTAAACAAAAATTTTGCCGTCACCAATTTTGCCTGTTGAAGCAATTTTTGTGATGGTTTCAACAACGCGTTGACAATTTTCGCTACGAGTTGCAATTTCAAGTTTGATTTTTGGAATAAAATCGACTTGGTATTCAGCTCCACGATATAGCTCAGTATGACCACGTTGACGGCCAAAGCCTTTAACGTCGACAACTGTCATCCCCTCAATGCCTAAATCAGCCAATGCTTCACGTACATCATCAAGTTTGAATGGCTTTATTATTGCACTAATCATTTTCATAGTGGCCCCCTTCGGACGCTTATTGTTATCCTGTTAGCTTATACAATCCAACCTTTGTGCCACTATTTTTTATTACTTATTTTCAATAACTTAAAAATAAAAATTGGTTTTTTCACAAAAAAAATGCACCCTATTGGTGCATTTTTTTAACAATTAACCAGCGCTGGTGCAATTAGCACAACTATAGTTTAACTAAGCAGTTCCGATCTTGCTGTTTGGCTTGATATAAGGCCTTGTCAGCAATGCGCATCGCAGCTGTAAGCGATACTTTTTGGAATTGAGTCATACCAATACTCATAGTTAACGAGTAAGGCTCACCGTTAATTGAAAAGGCATGGCTTGCTAACTGCTCTCTGAAGGTATTGAGCCTTGATTCGGCCTTAGCTAAGTCCATATTATGCAGTACCACGGCAAATTCTTCGCCGCCGATTCTCGCGATAGTGAAGTCATCAAACTTAGTCTTTAAAAATGAAGACACTTGTTTTAGCGCCTGATCACCTGCTTCATGACCAAACTGGTCGTTCACATTTTTAAAGAAGTCGATATCAAGCAAAGCTAATACGTTTTCTTGCTCAACATTTTTAAGCAGTTTTTCTGCGTATTGATAAAAATAACGACGATTATGCAAGCCAGTTAAATGGTCGCGGTATGCGCTTTCTTTTATATCGGCTATTAAAGCAAGCTGCTCCATTGTTTGCATAACACGACAATGAAACTCTTCATTCATAAACGGCTTAGTTAAAAAGTCGTTAGCGCCGTATTTAATAAAACGCGCCGATAAACCATGCTTACCGGCACCTGATAAACCGATAATAGCTAAGTCATCTCGGCCGCGGAAATTACGTACCGCCTTAACGAGCTCAAAACCATCCATTGTTGGCATAGCATAGTCAGTGAGTAGCAGCTTGATTTCAGGATCGTCTTTCAGCATTTGTAGTGCTTGTTCACCATCTTGAGCATCGCGTACATCAAACAACTGCTTTTCGAGCATTTGCTTCATTAAAGTGCGACTTAGTACTGAGTCATCAGCCACCAGCGCTTTGCTACCATCGTTTCTAAGTAATTGTGCAACAAGTTTGATCGCATAATGGTATGAGTCGCGGTTATCTTTAACCACGTAATCAACCACACCAAGCTCTAACATCTGCTGGCGAATGTATTCATCAATCTTTGATGTTAGAACAACGGTCGGGATGTTTTTTGATAAGGTGTATTTAGCTACTTCGCCATTCATCGCATCAGGTAGCGTTAAATCGACTAAAGCTAAAGTGTAATCGTGCTCTGAAATTAAAGAGACGCCCTCTTTTAAAGACCACGCAAAGTCGACAGCTACATCTAAATAGTGAGCAGCGAGGTGACGTAACACTTGCTGTACTACTTTACTGTCTTCAACTACTAATACTCTTTGCATTGCAACTTCTCTTTCTTAAGCACGTGTACACAGATTATAAACACGCTAAATATACGCCATTTTTTAATCTAGCTAAATAATTAAGCAAAATATCTTTGCTAAAAAAATGCACTTTTTTGTAACCAGCTCAACATTTTCGGTTATTTTTCTGTTTAACAGCTAATATTGGTCACTAGTCTCATTAGTTTGTCATCGAGTTTGCTTTACTTTTTAATAGCTGCAATTCGAATAATAAGGAATCAACATGAAACTAGTTAGTTTTATTGGCTTGTCAGTGACAGCACTAACACTGACCTTCAGTACTCCAAGCTTTGCTGATAACGGACGTCGTATTGACGTTGACAGCAAAGTGGTAACAGAGCACAAAGCCCGCATTAATGGTGAGCGCTTTTCATATACCGCAACCACAGGCACGCAACCAGTTTGGAATGAGCAAGGCGATGCCGTTGCAACGCTGCAATATACTTATTATACCCGCGATAAAGTAGACGATAGAACAAAACGTCCTTTAGTCTTTTCATTTAATGGTGGCCCAGGTTCTGCGTCAGTATGGATGCACCTTGCCTATACTGGTCCACGTGTATTAAAAATTGATGACGAAGGTTACCCAGTCCAACCTTATGGCGTAAAAGATAACCCTTACTCAATTTTAGACGTGGCTGATATTGTTTATATTAACCCAGTTAACACCGGTTACTCGCGCGTTCTTGAAAATGAAAAAGGTGAGTTGCCAAGTAAGTCAGACCAACAAAAAATGTTCTTTGGTGTTAACGCTGACATCAAATACTTAGCAGAATGGTTAAACACCTTTGTTTCTCGCAACGAGCGTTGGCGTTCACCTAAGTTCTTAATTGGTGAGAGCTATGGTACGACTCGTGTTTCTGGTCTTGCTCATGAATTACAAAATCGCCAATGGATGTATATCAACGGCGTTATTTTAGTATCACCAACTGAAATTGGTATTAAACGTGAAGGCCCGGTAGAAGCTGCTAATCGCTTACCTTACTTTGCAGCAACCGCTTGGTACCACAAAGCCCTTAGCGCAGACTTACAGGCAAAAGACTTAGACGAATTATTACCTGAAGTTGAACAGTTCACTGTGAACAAGTTCTTACCTGCAATTGCTAAAGGTGGTTTTTTACCTGCTGATGAAAAGCGTGCCATCATCAAGCAAGCAGCAAAATACGCAGGTTTATCTGAAAAGTTTGTTGAGCAAAATAACCTTGATATTCCAAATAACTTCTTCTGGAAAGAGCTATTACGCGAGCGCGGCCAAACTGTGGGCCGTTTAGATTCTCGTTACCTAGGTATCGACAAACGTGATGCAGGTGAGTCACCTGATTACTGGGCTGAGCTTACTTCATGGTTACACTCATTCACGCCAGCGATTAACTATTACCTACGTGAAGAGCTTAATTACAAAACCGATATCAAATATAACCTATTTGGTAATGTTCACCCTTGGGATCGCTCAGGCAACAACACAGGTGAAAACTTACGTTTAGCAATGGCACAAAACCCATACTTAAACGTGATGATTCAATCTGGCTACTACGATGGTGCTACAAACTACTTTGATGCTAAATACACAATGTGGCAGTTAGATCCAAGTGGCAAAATGAAAGATCGCTTAAGCTTTAAAGGCTATCGCAGTGGTCACATGATGTATTTACGCCATGCTGATCTTGAGTCATCAAATAATGACTTACGTGATTTTATCCTTAAATCACTGCCTGCCGAAGGTAAAGCTGCAAAATACTAAACAGCGTATTTGCAAAACCATAACAGAAAAAGCCCGTTTTATACGGGCTTTTGTTTTTACGCTAATCTTTTTGGGTATATACTCAAGTCATTGATTTAAGGATTTGGATAATCAGCAAATGGCAGAAAAATTTCGCGTTATGTTTGCAGGGCTTGAAGCCGGTGTCGACCAAGCACAAGCAACAGAGCAACTAGCTGCAAAACTAAAAACTACAACAGATAAAGTTGCGACCCTGTTTGAGCATAAGCCATTATTTGCACCAAGCGAGCAAGATAAAGCACTAAAACAAGCAAAGTTACTCGCCAGTGTTGGCATTAAAGCCAAGCTCCAACCGATTACCAAAGCAGCCACCAGCAGCCAATCAGACAATACAGCCGCACAGGCCAAAGAGCGTGAAGAACGTATTTTTGATGCCCTAGATTACATCACCAGTAGTCTTATTCGCCTAGAAGAAAAACTTGATGACTTAGAGCAACGTTTACCTGAGCTTGAAAATAATAGCGTTGCTGATAGCGACGATAGCTGGCAAGAAGATGACTTGCTACTTGAAGACGCATTAACAGAGCCTGTTAAAAAACGCTCAAACACCCTACTCTATTCGCTTATTGCAATGGTCATTGTGTTATTGATCATTTTGGGTGTAGTGGAGCTTTTTCCTGAACTTTTCTCCTTTTTAGAAAGTTAACACTAATATTGACATGAGCAACACACGAGCAGAAATCAGACAATCTATTCGAAAAAAGCGCAATTCACTGACTGTTGAACAACAAAAAAATGCAGCAATTGCGCTAAAAGTGAATTTTACTCAACACCTAAAATCGCTAAAAACACCTAAAAATGCCCATATTGGCATTTATTTCAGCAATGATGGTGAATTAGACACTTCTTTGTTAATTAAAGAATTATGGATGCAAGAACAGCATTTATATCTGCCTATCATCCACCCCTTCAATGGCACAACTTTATACTTTCAGAGGTATGAAGAAAATTCACCCATGACTGCAAACCGCTATGGTATCTTGGAGCCCAAGTTGAATTGCAGTCAAATATGTCCTTTAGATAAGCTTGATATTTTACTTATGCCATTAGTGGCATTTGATGATCAAGGTAACCGTTTAGGAATGGGCGGTGGGTTTTATGACAAAACGTTGGCTCGGTATTACCAAGAAAACTGGCAAAAACCGATTTTGATAGGCCTTGCCCATCAATGTCAGCATGTTTCAGCATTGCCAATTGAATCGTGGGATGTACCGTTAAAACACATTATAACCCCAGAGAAAATCTACCAATGGTAAGCAAACTGTTTGTATACTATAGGCCCTCTCTGACAGCTAACTGAGCACATAATTATGACGCAAGATGAATTAAAAAAAGCCGCTGCCTGGGCAGCCCTAGAGTTTGTAAATGAAAATACCATTGTTGGTGTAGGTACAGGCTCTACAGTGAATCACTTTATTGATGCACTTGATACAGTAAAAGACACCATTACTGGTGCAGTTTCAAGCTCTGAGGCTTCAACTGAAAAGTTAAAAGCACTGGGTATTGAAGTATTCGAACTAAACGATGTATCAAGCCTTGATGTGTATGTTGATGGCGCAGACGAAATCAACCCACACAATGAGATGATCAAAGGCGGTGGTGCAGCGCTGACACGCGAGAAAATCGTTTCAGCGGTAGCAAAACAATTTGTTTGTATTGTTGATGAATCTAAAGAAGTTACAACATTAGGCGCATTTCCACTGCCGGTTGAAGTGATCCCAATGGCACGCAGCTATGTAGCTCGTGAACTAGTAAAACTAGGCGGTGACCCTGTTTACCGTGAGGGTGTTGTAACAGATAACGGTAACGTCATTTTAGACGTGCACAATTTAGATATCAGCAACGCCAAAGAATTAGAACTAACAATCAACCAGATTGTTGGTGTAGTAACAAACGGCTTATTTGCCCATCGCGGTGCAGATAAAGTCATTATCGGCACCAAAAATGGGCCGCAAATAAAGTAAATAGGAATGAGGATATGAGTAAGGTATCGTTAGCAAAAGACAAAATTAAAATTCTCTTGCTGGAAGGCGTGCACCAAAGTGCTGTAGAAACGCTTAAGCGTAATGGCTACAGTAATATTGATTACGTAAAAACATCCTTACCTGAAGACGAGCTCATTGAGCGCATTAAAGATGTGCACTTTGTAGGCCTTCGTTCTCGCACTCATATTAATGAAGCGGTACTAGAAGCAGCTGAAAAGCTAGTCGCAATCGGCTGCTTCTGTATCGGTACTAACCAAGTCGACCTGCAAGGTGCTCGTGAACGTGGTATTGCGGTATTTAACGCACCATTTTCAAACACCCGCTCTGTTGCAGAATTAGTACTTGGTGAAATCTTATTACTGCTTCGTGGTATTCCAGAGCGTAATGCCCTAGCACACCGCGGTGGTTGGTTAAAATCAGCCAACGGTTCATTTGAAGCACGTGGTAAAACGTTAGGTATTATTGGTTACGGCCACATTGGTACACAGCTAGGTATCATGGCTGAAAATATCGGTATGAACGTTGAGTTTTACGATATCGAAGACAAGCTAACGCTGGGTAATGCAACACAAGTTCATAACCTAACTCAGTTACTACAACGTGCTGACGTTATTAGCTTACACGTACCAGAAACACCACAAACGAAGAACCTAATTGGTATGGCTGAGCTTGAAGTAATGAAGCAAGGCGCCATCTTGATCAATGCTTCTCGCGGCACTGTTGTTGATATTGATGCTCTAGCAGAATCACTTCGTGATAAAAAGCTGAGCGGCGCTGCAATCGACGTGTTCCCTGTAGAACCAAAATCAAATGATGAAGAGTTCGTATCACCGCTGCGCGAGTTCGATAACGTAATTCTGACTCCGCATATTGGTGGTTCAACACAAGAAGCACAAGAAAATATCGGTATTGAAGTAGCGGGCAAACTAGCTAAGTACTCAGATAATGGTTCAACCATTACGGCAGTTAACTTCCCTGAAGTATCACTGCCTGAGCTTGCAAACCGCAGCCGCTTATTACACGTGCACCACAACCGCCCTGGTGTTCTAACGCAAATTAACCAAGCATTTGCACAGCACGGCATTAATATCGCAGCCCAGTACTTACAAACTGACGAATCAATTGGCTACGTAGTAATTGATGTAGATACAGACCAATCAGAAGTCGCTCTTAAAGAGCTAAGTGCAGTTGAAGGTACAATCAGAGCACGTATCCTTCACTAATCGTTGGCATATCAAATAGATAAAAAGCGCAACCAGTTAAACTGCTTGCGCTTTTTTTGTAGGACAAAACTTTAACAAAGCTGTAAGCCTTAAGCTGTCAGCGATAAGCCGATTGTGCATACCTGTTGTTAGGGTGCAATACTTTAATGTAGGCGTAAAATTTATTTCGCGCGAAAAGTTATGCCTAAGAAAGGCCACTACACTTTAACTATACTAAACATGTAACTATTAGTATTTCAATTAATTTTTACTACTTAGATGCGCAAGAAATTCTTTTAACTTTACAAAACTACCAAGTCCTCGCTCACCGGTTTGAACTTCAGGCTCCCAAAAAGCTACAGCGGTATATTGATACAATGAGCTTTCCAGCATCCAAGTGTCTCCATCCACACCTCGCGTTTTATCTTTTGGAAACTCCAATGCTTTTTCAAGCATTAACAATAAGCTTGAATACTCACCTTCAGTTAACTCTACACTCTTCTCTGACTTAATGCCTTTCCAATTATAGCCACCAGACCCTTCATAAACTGTAGTTAATAGCTGATAAGGTCTTACACTTGTAACCTCATATATTACAGGGTTTGAGAAAGTTGGAACAACTTTCAGTTTTAAAACGGGTTCCAGATAAAACCCAGGGTCAGTATATTCGATAGTGCTTTGTGTGGACTTACAGCCGACAAGCGAAATTAAAATCAAAAAAATTGAAAAATACTTCATATCCCAAAACGACTCCTTCGATCTGGATAGATTTGATAAAGCCACAACAAATAAATTAGCAGTCATAGAAAATCTATACGAGTTACTGAATTAAACAAAAAGCCTGTCGATATTTTGTAATGTCTGAAGTTAAATTGATTATACATTGCCAATTCGAAGATTAGCTTGAATGTCTTGCCTGCCTAATACTCTCATAATTTCTACATTCCCACCTTGAATGCGAAAATAAATGCTATCAACACCACAAACAGCTCGTCGATAACCTTGCCTAATTTCATCGACTGCTGGTGCTAAATAAGGTTGCTTTGCCAATTGCTCAAAACGATCAAAAAACTTATAAATATAAGCATCAGCCTGATTTTCACCATATTGCTCCAAACCACGAAACCAAATTCGCTTCAAATCAGCTTCGGCTTGAATATTAAGTTTATAACTTTCCATCCTTACTCGCTTCTTCCTTGAAACTAGCTAACATTTGATTTGGTGATTTATCTGAGAGTCCACTTTTCTCTGCTTCAATCAATTTCATACGAATAGCTTCAATTTCAGAAGCTCGCATTTGCTCTTTTCTAATCAAATCTCGAAGTAACTCACTGTCACTCGCATAATTTCCTGAAGCGAGCTGGGCTTGCATCCATTTTTCTTGTTGGGCAGTCACAGTGATACTTTTTTTTACCATCGCCATAATTTACTCATCTTAAATAGATCAAATCCAGATATAATCCTATTTTATACTACTACAATCAAGCTTAGCTTATTGGTGCTAGTAATCAACTATACCTTTTACTTAACTTCCCTCCTCAAACACACTTCCCTGTGTAAATCTCGCCGATGAGTCAGTAAATTTTACTCATCGGTTTGCGGTACCTCAGCGTCTTTATCTTGCTGTTTTTCGCTTATCATGGCATTTAATTTCTCGCCGCCTTTGATACCAAAATCTAACGTGCGGATTGGGAATGGGATGGTCATATCAGCTTCGCTTAGGGCGTTTCTAACTGCCACAACAGCCTTGTGACGAACGGTCATGAAATCCGCTTCGCCGGGGTATTTAATCCAAAACCAAACTAGTAAGTTTACGCTGCTATCACCAAAGCTTTCGGCGTAAACGGCGGTTTCTTCTTGTTTAATAACAAAATCAAACTCATTGATTTTTTTAACAATCACCTCAGCGGCTTGTTCTGGATCGTCAGCATACGAAATACCCACTGGCACTTCGATACGACGCACACCTAAGGTGCTGTAGTTACTGAGTATATTTCTAAATAGAATCTTATTAGGCACTAAGATAAGTTGCCCATAAAAGTTCTCAATGAGGGTATTTCTAAGGTTAATCGCCCGTACAGTACCAAACACACTTTCGGTGCGGATTACATCACCTGTTTTAAATGGTTTGCGAATACCCATAGCAATACCCGCTATAAGGTTCTCTGTCATGTCCTGAAAGGCAAAACCAATTGCAAGACCAACGATACCAGCACCAGCAAGTAATGAGGTGACAGTGCCTCTGAGACCCAAGAAATCAAGGGCTACAAATAAGCCTACACATAACACGATGACTTTTACTATCGATGACATTAAGTCTGCTATTTGCGAAGACTCTAACGAGCGGCGTAATAGCTTTCTAAGCATTGAGCCAACGATACGCGCCAGCAGTGAAAACACGATAGTAATAATTACTGCGACAATAAAGTTTGGAATATGGCTTATGATGATATCAACCCAGCCACCGAGTTTTTCTTCTATCAGCTTTTCAGCTTCACTTACTGTCGGAATTTTTAACATTTTTGTACCTTGTTGAATTAATCGCTCAACAAAGTATTTAGCAAGATGAACGCCATTTCTAATTTAGAGTATTAAAACCATAAAAAAGCCGTGCTAAGCACGGCTCTTCCAATTCATTTTACTAAGAAATTAGTTCTGCTCTTCCCGTAAGAAAACAGGCTCTAATTCTTTTGCTGTTGCATCGCTGCTAAAGTAATAACCTGCAACGGTGAAATCTTTTAAATCACTTAATTGGGTGATTTTATTTTCAATGATGTAACGTGCCATCATGCCGCGGGCTTTTTTCGCATAAAAGCTGATCACTTTATATTGGCCGTTTTTACAGTCTTTAAAATGTGGAGTGATGATTTGTGCATTTAATGCTTTTTTATCAACCGCTTTAAAATACTCATTAGAAGCAAGGTTTACCAAGTATTTGCTATCTTGCTCAGCAAGCACTGTATTTAGCTTTTCGGCGATAACACTACCCCAAAACTCATATAAATTTTTACCACGTGGGTTTTCTAACTTAGTGCCCATTTCAAGGCGGTAAGCTTGCATTAAGTCTAATGGTTTAAGCACACCATAAAGACCAGACAAAATACGTAAGTGCGACTGTGCGTAATCAAGATCAGCATCGCTTAACGTTTGCGCATCTAAGCCACCGTATACATCACCATTAAAGGCTAGCACGGCTTGTTTTGCGTTATCTTGAGTAAATGGCTGTGACCACTCGGCGAAGCGTGCCGCATTCAAACCAGCTAGTTTATCGCTGATTTTCATTAGGCTACCAATTTGCGCTGGTGTTAAATCACGGCAAACTGACATTAACTCTTCGCTGTGCTCGAGTAATTCAGGTTGAGTGAATTTATCGGTCGTGGCTGGTGTTTCGTAATCTAAATTTTTTGCAGGTGAAATAACAGTGATCATACTTAGCTATTGACTTGTAATTTGTTTGATGTCAATTTCAACATTAATTGAATCAAAATGCACGTTTTGTTTCGTCCTGCCTTTATCCGCTGCTCTTTTCATACATAATGTTCTAGTTTTCTGTATTAAGGACATTTGACCTATTAAACACTGTCATAGTGTTGCAGCATAAAGGCCGCTATAATGGATTTTCTTTTAACTTGCTTGGAATGAGGAAAGCAAATGACTTCAGCACTACAAAGGCTTAAACAGCATTCATCTATTGTTGCAGATACAGGTGATATCGAAGCTATCAAAAAGCACCAACCAGAAGATGCAACAACAAACCCATCTCTACTTTTAAAAGCCAGTGAAATTGAAGCGTATAAGCCTTATTTAGATAAAGCGTGGCAATATGCCAAAGAAACCGAGCAAGATGCAGCTAAACAACTTGAGTTAGCATGTGATTACTTTGCTGTATTAATTGGTAAAGAAATTAGCGAAATCGTACCGGGCTATATCTCTACAGAGGTAGACGCACGTTTATCATTTGATACCCAAGCGACTATCGACAAAGCCCACACTTTACTGAGCCTTTACGAAAAAGAAGGTGTTAGCAAAGATAAAATCCTAATCAAAGTTGCATCAACTTGGGAAGGTATCAAAGCCGCTGAGCAGCTTGAAAAAGAAGGCACTAAGTGTAACTTAACGCTGTTATTCTCTGAAGCACAAGCACGCGCATGTGCCGATGCAAATGTATTTTTAATTTCACCATTCGTTGGCCGTATCTTAGACTGGCACGTTGCTAACGGTATGGAAAAACCAACTGATCCGCTAAACGATCCAGGTGTGCAATCTGTACGTAGCATTTACGAATTCTACAAACGCCACGACTACAAAACAGTTGTTATGGGCGCAAGCTTCCGTAACACAGGCGAGATCATCGCACTTACTGGCTGTGATAAGTTAACGATTAGCCCAGGTCTTTTAGAAGAGTTAGGCCAATTAACGGATGCACAAGAGTACCTACTAGAGAGCGACTTTACTGTTGAAGAAAAACCAGCACCACTAACTGAAAGTCAGTTCCGTTGGTTACATAACCAAGATGCTATGGCGACAGAAAAGCTTGCTGAGGGTATTCGCTCTTTTGCACAAGCACAGCTTGAATTAGAAGCACGCTTTAAAGCAATGTAATTCAAATTACAGCATTTTTTAAACGCCACCGCTAGGTGGCGTTTTTGTTTCTAAAATAACTAATCCTTTGATCTATTCATCTATCAATCACACTTCTGTAACAGTATTGTCACTTTTTTATTCTATTTTTGAGCAGCCTGTGGTATAGGTATTTCCGAGGTTCAAAAAATCAATAGGAGAAGTTCATGGATAGCCTAGACGATATTTTAGAAATATTAGAAGGTCCTAGTAAAACAAAAAAGACCTCTACAAAAAATAAAAAGAGAAAATGGCGCGAAATCGAAGCTTTGAAAGACAAGCATAGACTTCGCAAAGAACTACAGGAGTTAGACTATTTCACAGACAGCATTGAGCTTGATGAATTAGACTTTTAATTAAAGGCCCGCAAGGGCCTTTTGCATTTGCGGCAACGACCAATTTACTGGCGCTTTATTTTGATCAGTAAGTAGCTGGTTTGTCTTTGAAAAATGCTGACAACCAAAAAAACCACGATGTGCAGAAAGCGGTGATGGATGCGGGCCTTGGATCACATGATGACGCGAGGTATCAATGTGTTTGCCTTTTTTCTGAGCATGTGCGCCCCATAACACAAACACCACACCGTCACAGTGCTGATTAATAAGCGCAATTACTGCATCAGTAAATTTTTCCCAACCAAGGTGCTTATGAGAATGAGCTTGCCCTTGCTCAACCGTTAATACCGTGTTGAGTAAGAACACGCCTTGCTCAGCCCAGCTTTGCAAATAGCCATGGTGAGGAATCTCAAAACCTTCTATATCAGTAGCCAACTCTTTGTACATATTCTTCAAAGACGGTGGTAATTTTTTAACTTCTGGTAATACCGAAAAGCATAAACCATGGGCTTGCCCTTCTCCGTGGTAAGGATCTTGCCCTAAAATAACCACCTTAACTTCATTTAAAGGTGTAGCATCAAAAGCTGAGAATACCTGTTCGTCTTTCGGATAAACGGTAACGCCTGCTGCGCGTCTATCGGCCACATATTGTAAGGTTTCTTGCATGTAGGGCTTAGCAAGTTCGGTATCTAGAAATGTTTGCCAATCGATCATTTTGAAGCCTGTATTTGCTGACGAGAAACGTCTATTTTACCACACATGTCGGTCAAACCATCAAGCATACGGGTTGTAAAACGGTGCAATAAGTCTGCGTTTACACTAATAAACTGGTTATGTTGCACCGCCGGCAATTCAGGCCATTGTCGCCAATCAATTTTAGGCTGAGGCTTTTTCGATTTTTCATCAGGAATAATCACTACCTCTGGATTGGCAACCAATACATTTTCAATACTAATGCGCGGGTAGTCTGTATCACTATTAGCAAACACATTATCCGCATGACAAATAGTTAATAGCTGATTGATCCAAGTGTTTCCGCCAACTGTCATCATTGGCTCAGGCCATAATTGATAAAACACCGACACTTTCGGTTTGCCTTCTTGCGCTGTACGAATAGCGTTGAGTTTAGCTTCAAACTGTTTGGCTACTTTATTTGCCTTGGTTTGCAAATGCGTAAGCGTGCCTAGTTTACGTAGTTCATCAGCCACATTATCAACCTGATTTGGATTGCTGTACGCTACCGGAATACCTAATTTTTCAATGTAAGCGAGATCTTCGGCTTTGTTACCCGTTTTCCAAGCCAGAACTAGGTCTGGTTTTAACGACAACAGTTTTTCCATGTTAATGCCGTAATAGCCGCCTACTCGTTCGATATCATTCGCTTGCTGAGGAAAGTCTGCATAGTCAACGGTACCGACAATGCGCTCTCCTGCTCCAATCGCAAATAGGTTTTCAACGATGTGCGGTGCTAAGGCAACGATACGCTGCGGCTCTTTAATTTCATGAGCCTGAGCCAATGCAGGTAAATAAAATAAAAAACCTAAAAGTGCTAACTTGATGGCCTTCATGTTAAAAATCGAACCCTTTTTGCGCTTTTATCCCTGCATCAAAAGCGTGTTTTACGTTTCTGACTTCACTGACTGTATCAGCTAAGTCGGTTAGTTTACGGTGCGCACCACGACCTGTAATTATCACCGATTGCATAGCAGGGCGAGAGCTAATGGCTTCTAGCACTTCGTCTAAATCAATATAGCCGTAGGTGATCATATAGGTTATTTCGTCGAGCATAACGAGGTTAATCGACTCATCCTTCAGCATTCTTTTCGCTTCTTGCCATGTCACTTGCGCAGCAGCTGTATCTGACTCTTTATTTTGTGTTTCCCAAGTAAAACCGGTGTTCATAATAACAAATTCAACCCCTGCTTTTTCGAGTAGGTTGCGTTCACCGCACTCCCATGTACCTTTAATAAACTGACACACAGCGGCTTTCATTCCGTGACCTACCGCACGTGCAACAGTACCAAAACCAGAAGTCGATTTACCCTTACCGTTGCCAGTTATAACCTGAAAAATACCCTGCTCTTTTTGTGCAGCAGCAATCCGTTCGTCGACTTTTTGTTTTACTTTTTGTTGGCGTTGTTGGTGCTTATCTTGATTCTGTTCGCTCATTGTTGTTCCTTATGTCTCTAAATTGAAGTTCTCATAAATATTGATGATTTGTTCAATATCGAGATTCTCTGCTACTACACTAGCTAAACGGCTTAACTGCTGTTCACGGTTTAAGTTAATATCAATTGGCTTTATTTGGCTATTTGTTGCAAGCCAAGTTATTAGCTCAGATACGCCCTCAGGGGTATCGAACAAGCCATGTAAGTAAGTACCTGCTATTTGGTTATCATCACTAATAAAACCATCTACTTTGAATCCACTTGGGTGATCATTAAAGCTCAAAAATGGCTTTTCAAGTGCCGGACCTTGACTAATCCCGGCGTGAATTTCATAACCTGAAATTACTTTATCGCTATTGTTTAAATGAAGAATACCAGAGACTTGGCTTAGTACTTTTTGTTGCCCTAATTGCGTTTCAAAGTCAGCAAGCCCTAGCCCTGCTGCGCTGCCTAAATTAGACTCCACAGCATGTGGATCTGCAAGGTAGTTGCCTAACATCTGCAGCCCACCACATATTCCGAGCACTTTACCGCCATAACGCAAGTGACGTGTTATTTGTTTATGCCAACCTTCATTTTTTAAAAACGCTAAATCGCTGAGTACATTTTTACTGCCCGGTATAATAATCAGATCAACACTTGGAATAGCCTGAGTATGACGTACATACTGTAAATCGATTTCTGATTGTAATCGCAGTGCATCAAAGTCTGTGTGATTACTGATATGAGGAAGTAGCAGCACTGCTATGCGTAATTGCGGTTTATCGACCTGATTAGTTATAGCAACGGCATCTTCAGCATCTAGTGCTAAGTCATGTAAATAAGGTAATACCCCAAGCACTGGCTTATTGGTGTATTGCTCTAACCAATCAAGGCCGCCTTGTAATAACGCTATATCGCCCCGAAAACGATTAATCACAAAGCCTTTAACGCGCGCTTGCTCCGACTCAGACAACAAGGCTAACGTTCCAACTAAATGGGCAAACACACCGCCTTTGTCGATATCTGCAATAATGATCACCGGGCAATCTACCGCCTCAGCGTAACCCATATTGGCAATGTCGTTTTCGCGCAGGTTAATTTCTGCAGGGCTCCCAGCACCTTCAACAACCAGTAATTCAAAACGCTCACTTAAGCGCTGCTGCGAAGTAAGAACAGCATCCATCGCCACTTTTTTGTAGTCGTGATAACTGCCCGCTTCCATATTCGACAGCGCTTTACCATGAACGATTACCTGCGCTCCGGTATCGCTATTAGGTTTTAATAAGATAGGGTTAAAATCGACTTCTGCGGGCACTTTTGCCGCTACAGCTTGCAAAGCTTGTGCGCGACCTATCTCGCCACCATCTGCGGTTACAGCACTATTTAATGCCATATTTTGTGGCTTAAAGGGCGCAACCTTTATGCCTCGCTCAGCAAAGATCCGGCAAAGTGCTGCTACAAGAGTACTTTTACCTGCATCTGAGGTCGTGCCTTGCACCATTAATGTTTTCATCATTGCTCTCTTTTTAAGGTTTGTGCAAGACCTGCAATCACAAACTCAACACGTGCAACTTGCTGTGCTAAGGCTTGATGCAACCAGCCTGAATGATCAACAAACTGACGGCTTAATTCACCGAGCGGCACAATGCCATGACCCACTTCATTGCTGACAAAAATCACCTCACCCGGCAATTGCGATAGCACATCGAGTAAGGCCGCTTTTTGCTCAAGCCAAAATGCTTCCCCCTGCTGGCATAGGCAATTACTCAACCAAAGGGTTAAACAATCCACTAAAATACAGTTTTCAGCTTGGCTGTGTTGTTGTAGTGCTTTAGCCAAATACAAAGGCTCTTCAACAAGTTGCCAATGCTTAGCCCTCTCAGCTTGATGCCTATTAATTCGGGCTGTCATTTCTTCATCAGCCGCATTGGCTGTGGCGATGTAGATAAGCGGCTTGTTTGAATCTGTTGCCAGCTGCTCAGCAAAACGGCTTTTACCGCTGCGAGCACCGCCTAAAATTAAAGTATGTTGCTGGCTCATAATAAGCTCACCAAGCAAAGGTAGGTAACAAGCTCTGTCACTTGCTGGGCTGCTCCTAAGCAATCACCGGTATAGCCAGATAACTGCTTTTCAAACCAACGCTTTAATAGTAAACGAGTAACAAAAAGCACACTGATGAGTATTAATAATTGCCCTAGAGTGAAGCCAAAAAACAACCATGCTACTGCTAACACCGCACCGCCAGTTGCTAGCAGTATTTGATAACTTTGCGTGCTTAAATGCATCGCAATTGGTTTTACTTTAGATGTGGCGTCCTGACTTACATAGTCCATATCTGCAATTAAGCTTGTTGCAACAACCCGGCTCAAGCTTTGCCCTAAAACAAGTGCAATAATCACAGTACTGGTTACCTCGCTAAGTGCAACGAGTGTTTGGTACTTAATTAATAAGGCCATCACTAACGCCGCAGCACCATAGGTACCTAAGCGACTATCTTTCATAATGCTCAGCTTATCTGCTACTTGCCAACCACCACCAAAGCCATCCCAGACATCTGCAAGGCCATCTTCATGAAATGCCCCTGTGATTATCAAGCTAAACGCCATAACTAACGCGACTGCAATGGCTGCAGGGAATAACCAACTTAGCAGTAAAAAACTCAGCGCTAAAAGTACACCTAATAACACACCGACCAATGAAAAATAACGGCTGGCCTGATTGAGTGCCTGACTCGATACTGCAAAGTTTAACTTAACGGGGATACGCGTTAAAAAACTAAGCGCCAGTAAAAATAGTTGAAGCTGACTTGGGGTAGAGTCAGAAGTGTGTTGTTCATCGCTCATATCAGACAACTTGCTCAACATTAGCATCGGCAAAACTTGCCATGTCATTATAAAACGCCAAAGATGCTTGCAGTAAAGGTAAAGCAAGCGCAGCACCTGTGCCCTCTCCTAAACGTAAATCAAGCTGCAATAAAGGTGCTGCATGCAAGGCATTGAGCATTGCTTTGTGCCCTTGTTCATCAGAGGCATGAGCAAATATCATGTAATCGCGAGCGTTTGCATTAATGCGAGTTGCAACAAGCGCTGCTGCAGTACAAATAAAGCCATCCACGATCACCGCCATGCCGAGCTCCGCAGCAGCTAAAATGGCACCGGTGATCTGAACAATTTCAAAACCGCCTAATGCAGCGAGTGTCATTAGTGGGTCATCTAAGTGAGCTTGATGCAATTGGAGGGCTTGCTCAACAACCTTGATTTTTTTAGCAACAACCTCGTCGCTCACACCAGTGCCTTTACCAACACACTGGCTGGCTGGTAACGACAACAAGGCAGCCATTAATGCCGCTGCACTTGTGGTATTGCCAATGCCCATCTCACCAAAGGCGATGGTATTACAACCTTGCTCATAGAGTGAATAAACTCGCTGCTTGGCTAATGCAAACCCTTTTTCAACCTGGCTAAGTGACATGGCCATTTCAGTATTCAGTGGTGCAGTGATTTCACCTAAACGCTGGTTATGCACACTTTTATCGTGTGAAGTACTGAATGTTCCAGCGTCAACAACTTCTAGCTGCCAGCCAAGCTGGCGACAAAATACATTAATCGCTGCACCTCCTGCTGCAAAGTTTGCCACCATTTGTGATGTAACGCTGCTAGGAGCAATCGACACACCTTGGCTTGCCACACCATGATCGCCTGCAAATATAACTAGAGAAGGGTTTGAAATAACCGGTTTAAAGGCAACTAGCGCCTGCTCACTATCAAGTTGCTTTGAAAAAATAAGCGTTAATTGTTTAGCACAACTTTCAAGCTGACCCAAAGCGCCTAACGGCTTTGTTTTAAGGTCTATTTTTTGTTGAATTACAGCTGAAAACTGCTGATTAATAGGCATGATATTAAACATTCGCTACCTGCTCTGTTTACGAAAATAAAGTAAGAATAAAAAGAACACGCTACCGATAGCGGCTGTGATCACACCTACGGGTAGTTCTTGGTTATTCAATAGGGTTCGGCATAACACATCTACCCACACCATAAAAATACCTCCGACCAAGGATGTCATAACTAAGTTATGGCTGCTGCCTTGCGGTGAAAAGTAGCGCACAATATGTGGGATCATCAGGCCGACAAAACCAACGCCTCCACACATAGCAACAAGCACCGCTGTGATCAATGAACTTAGCAGCAGCATCATGATCCGAAAGCGCTGCACATGAATACCCAAGGTTGCAGCACTTTCATCACCAAGCAGCATTGCATTAAGTTGACGACGAAATGCAATCATCAGTGTCATGCAGGCGATAATAACGGTAAATGGCAGCCAAAGAGTGTCCCACTGGGCACGAGAAAAACTGCCCATCGTCCAAAACAAAATGGCGGTGATGGCTTGTGGATCACTAAAATAAAGCAGCAGACTAGTCAGAGCACTAAATAAGAAAGATAGAGCAACACCAGCAAGTAACATGGCCTCAACTTGGCCAACATGGCGACGCCCTGCAATAGCAATAAGCAACAGCATAGAAAGTAAGCTTCCGGCAAATGCTGCAACTGACATACTAAAGCCAAAACTCACACCGGTTAGGGCTATAAAGCACACCACACCAAATGAAGCCCCAGAAGAAATACCAAACAAGTAAGGATCAGCAAGCGGGTTTCGGGTTACGGTCTGCAAAATTAATCCTGCAAGGGCAAGCCCAGAACCAGCTAAAAATGCCAGCACCGTTCTTGGCATACGCAACTGCCAGATAATACGCTGCACAAATTCATCGCTACCTTGGCTAAACAAACCATTAAAAACATCACTCAGTGGCGTATTTGCAGCACCAAAGCTCAATGCTAAAAAACAACTAATAAGCCCTACGACAACACAGATACTTAAACGCATTGCATCAGTCATTTTGATGCTCCTGTGTCTGATAACCATAAAAATAAGTGATGTGCGGAATAAACTTATCAGAGCTTGATTGCGGGTGAGCAGATACCGCTGCGCAGACACCAAATACATCACTCAAAAGCTGCTCTGTTAGCACCGCTTTTGGTTGTCCCTGACAAACCAAACACCCTTCATCAATCACCAATAATTCATCACATAAACTCGCAGCAAGATTTAAATCATGGAAAGAGGCAAGCACAGTCAAATCAAGGGACTTTGCTAACTCCATTATTTGAATTTGGTATTTAACATCAAGGTGGCTGGTAGGCTCATCCATGATGAGCAACTTAGGTTGTTGTACGATAGAGCGTGCAATAAGCGCTCTTTGCTTTTCGCCACCTGAGAGCGAATCAAATGCTTGTTCACTGTGATGAGATAAACCAACCTGCTCAATCGCTTGAAAAATACGCTGCTTATCCTTGGCAGACGTGGCGCTGAAAAGTCGCTTATGAGGTGTTAAGCCTAAACTCACTACATCGAACAAAGACAAATTAAACTGCGATGGAGACTCTTGTAAAACCACTGCAACCTGCTTTGCATATTCATCAGCACTGATTTGCCAAATATCTTGACCGCTTAGCAGCACAACCCCTTGCTGAGGTTTCAAGTAACGATAAAGACAACGCAGCAAGCTTGATTTACCCGCACCATTAGGGCCGAGTAGACCGATAAATTGCCCTGCTTTTAACTCAAGGTTAATTGATTTAAGTATAGTTTTATTCGCAGTACCCCAACTTAAATCAGACACTGATATTAATGGCGCAGCGCTAAGGCTATTTTGTTGCAAGCTTATTCTCTCTTGGCGAGTAATCACAACGCACAAGAAAACACTGGTAAGTACCAGAAAATGATGTGAGTTGACCCGCTCGATGATTAGTTGTTAGTGCTAAGTATCTGGCTGACCATTATTTAGATGGATCACAGTTGCGGGAACAGCTGGAGAATTTCACTCCATTCCATAGCATATGAGTATTATGGCGGGCTAAGTAAATAATTCAATGAATATCGCTCTAGATGGCTAAAAAACAATTTTAGGCCAAGCTTGTCCTTGTTCATCTATATATACATCGAGTGTAATAAGCCCTGCATAAGGAAGATGAAAAACATTTAAATGCGTGGCTGATTGTTTTGGCATCTGACAAACAATAGCAAGGATTTGTTTAATCACCCCAGCATGACTTATTACCAATGACTGTTCATGCTTAGATTCATACAGTGATTGTAAAAATGTTTGCCACCATGCCTCTACCCGAGCGTAAAAGTCTGCCATAGATTCACCATTGGGGACTTTTACTTGCCAAGGATGCTGCCAAAAATCACCGATATGAGGTTTACTCGTTTGCTGCCAAAGCTGTTGGTAGTCTTGGCCATCCCAATCACCAAAATTAAACTCTTTTAGCGCGTTATAATACTGTACATTCAGTGAGTATTGATTTGCTAAATAATCAGCGTGGACTGAGCAACGCTTTAGCGGTGAACTATATATGGCATTTAAATTTATGAACTCAGCAGAGGCTTGGCGCATTTGTTCAAGGCCTTGCTCAGATAAACCGACATCGATTTGCCCAGAAAGAATTCCAGGTGTAGCGATTTCGCCATGGCGAAGAAAGTAAACTCGTGAAGTAATTGCGCCCATAATGTTCCTCAGTAAACCAATAGTGAACGTTAACGCGTTTTAAGTACTCTGTCGACTTATGCTAAGGGAACTATACTCAGAGAGTTAAGCTAAACGCATTAAACGAACGTCAAAATGTAGCACTGCATTTGCGCCAATCTTGCCACCGTTGCCTTTTTTACCCCAAGCAAGCTCTGGAGGGATCACAAATTCATAGCGAGAACCGATATTCATTAATAACAAACCTTCTCTTAACCCTTCTATAGCTTCGGATAAAGCGAACACCTCAGGCATACCCGCTTTATAACTGTCGGCAATCACATTGCCATCCGCAAGCATAATACGTTGATTAATAACCACTGTATCAAACTCTGTTACTCGCTCCCCTTCAACTTCATCAATCACTTTATACATCAAGCCCGACGGGCATAGATGCGTATCTGGGTGAGATGAGAACTTAGCAATAAATGCTTCACTATTTTTACGATTTAAACCTGAAGAGCCTTTTGACTTGGTCGTTTTCTTACGAGACACAGTACACCTTAATTGTATTACAAATATAAAACGCTTTATCGCATAACAAGGTTAGGGAAGCAAGTTTGCGAGAGTAAAGTTACAAGTTAGAAAGGGGAAAGATACGAGTTAGAAAGAGTAAAGTTTGAGGGTCTGGCGTAGGTTGGGTAGTTCGCAGCGAAACCCAACACAGAGCTATCAGCGATCAGCCTCGCAGTGTGGGTTTTTGGGTAATAGTCTCCCTCTACTCTAGGCTCTAGGCTCTAGGCTCTAGGTTCTAGGTTCTAGGTTCTAGGTTCTAGGTTCTAGGTAAAGTGTACTTGTAGGAATGGCTTTAGCCATGAATGTGTTTGTTATGGTCTGATTCGGCACTGAAGTACCTCCTACGGGGTTTTGTTGCTGAGGGTGACTCTTTACTAAACAACCCCACAGATCAACTGACCTCTAATATCTGACGTCTGATGTCTCCTGTCTATTCGGCACTGAAGTACCTCCTACGGGGATGTTGCTGAGGGAGTCTCTGTACTAAACAACCTAACAGTTCAACTTTACCCTTGCTAACTTGCAACTCGCTAACTCATGTTGGGTTTCGCTCCGCTCTACCCAACCTACCTGGAGAATGAACAGAGTGAATGCTGAGGGAGTCTCTGCACTAAACAACCCCACAGTTCAGCTGACGTCTGACGGCTGAAAGCTGAAAGCTCCCAGACGCAAAAAAGCCCGACTCTTTCGAATCGGGCTTTCTTTAATAGGATCCTGGCGATGACCTACTTTCACATAGCAACTGCTACACTATCATCGGCGCTGTTTCGTTTCACTACTGAGTTCGGCATGGGGTCAGGTGGGTCCAAAACGCTATTGTCACCAAGAAAATTCTTTTCAATTTTCTTATTATTTTATTTATAGTCTTTCGACTTAATTTAAAGTCTTTCGACTTAATTTAAAGTCTTTCGACTGAATTAGGAGCCTGGATATGACCAAGTGCCCACAGCGGTAGAGAGACACATAGCAGCTGCTATGGGAAACCTAACACTTTAATTAGGAGCCTGGCGATGACCTACTTTCACATAGCAGCTGCTACACTATCATCGGCGCTGTTTCGTTTCACTACTGAGTTCGGCATGGGGTCAGGTGGGTCCAAAACGCTATTGTCACCAAGCAAATTTGGTTTAATTCGCTCTTCTGAGCAAATTAATAAATCTGGAAATCTGATATCAAGTAAATGTCTACTTTAGTTTCTTAACTTCTGTCTGTTACGCTGTCATAAAACGCGTTTGGCGTTGTATGGTTAAGCCTCACGGGTAATTAGTACAGGTTAGCTTAATGGCTCACACCACTTCCACATCCTGCCTATCAACGTTGTAGTCTTCAACGGCCCTTCAGAGACTTTAAAAGTCTAGTGAGAACTCATCTCGAGGCCTGCTTCGCGCTTAGATGCTTTCAGCGCTTATCAGTTCCGAACGTAGCTACCGGGCAGTGCCATTGGCATGACAACCCGAACACCAGCGGTTCGTTCACTCCGGTCCTCTCGTACTAGGAGCAACCCCTCTCAATTCTCAAACGCCCACGGCAGATAGGGACCGAACTGTCTCACGACGTTCTAAACCCAGCTCGCGTACCACTTTAAATGGCGAACAGCCATACCCTTGGGACCGACTTCAGCCCCAGGATGTGATGAGCCGACATCGAGGTGCCAAACACCGCCGTCGATATGAACTCTTGGGCGGTATCAGCCTGTTATCCCCGGAGTACCTTTTATCCGTTGAGCGATGGCCCTTCCATTCAGAACCACCGGATCACTATGACCTACTTTCGTACCTGCTCGACGTGTCTGTCTCGCAGTTAAGCTGGCTTCTACCATTACACTAACCGTACGATGTCCGACCGTACTTAGCCAACCTTCGTGCTCCTCCGTTACTCTTTGGGAGGAGACCGCCCCAGTCAAACTACCCACCAGGCACTGTCCGTAA
>NZ_LRUE01000023.1:59267-148989 GCF_001550135.1 Pseudoalteromonas shioyasakiensis | reverse complement strand
ATGGCAAAAGAAAAGTTTGAACGCGTAAAACCGCACGTAAACGTTGGTACAATCGGCCACGTTGACCACGGTAAAACAACTCTAACAGCAGCAATCACTAACGTACTTGCAAAAGTATACGGTGGTGTAGCTAAAGACTTCGCATCAATCGATAACGCTCCAGAAGAGCGTGAGCGTGGTATCACAATCTCAACTTCACACGTTGAGTACGATACTCCAACTCGTCACTACGCACACGTAGACTGTCCAGGACACGCCGATTATGTTAAAAACATGATCACTGGTGCTGCTCAAATGGACGGCGCAATCCTAGTAGTTGCTGCGACTGACGGTCCTATGCCACAAACTCGTGAGCACATCCTACTTTCTCGTCAGGTTGGTGTACCTTACATCATCGTATTCATGAACAAATGTGACATGGTTGACGACGAAGAGCTACTTGAGCTAGTTGAGATGGAAGTTCGTGAACTTCTTTCTGAGTACGACTTCCCAGGTGATGACTTACCACTAATCCAAGGTTCAGCGCTTAAAGCGTTAGAAGGCGAGAAAGAGTGGGAAGACAAAATCGTTGAGCTTGCAGAAGCACTAGATTCTTACATCCCAGAGCCAGAGCGTGACATCGATAAGCCATTCATCATGCCTATCGAAGACGTATTCTCAATCCAAGGTCGTGGTACTGTTGTAACTGGCCGTGTTGAAGCTGGTATCATCAACGTGAATGACGAAGTTGAAATCGTAGGTATCAAAGAAACTACGAAGACAACTTGTACAGGTGTTGAGATGTTCCGTAAGCTTCTAGACGAAGGTCGTGCGGGTGAGAACATCGGTGCACTTCTACGTGGTACTAAGCGTGAAGACGTTGAACGTGGTCAAGTACTAGCTAAGCCTGGTTCAATCACTCCACACACGAAGTTCACTTCAGAAGTATACGTACTTTCTAAAGATGAAGGTGGTCGTCACACTCCATTCTTCAAAGGTTACCGTCCACAGTTCTACTTCCGTACAACTGACGTAACAGGTGACGTACAGTTACCAGACGGCGTTGAAATGGTAATGCCTGGTGATAACATCAAGATGACTGTAGAACTAATCTGCCCAATCGCGATGGACGAAGGTTTACGCTTCGCTATCCGTGAAGGTGGCCGTACAGTTGGTGCTGGTGTTGTTGCAACTATCGTTGAGTAATATCAACAGATAGAGCTTCACAGCTTATAAAAAGGTCGCCCAGGCGGCCTTTTTTAATGTCTGTAGAAAAGCTATCAGCTGTCAGCTTTCAGACGTCAGATTAGATTGGTGGAGTTGTTTTGTGCGGTGCCTACTCAAGCCATGAAATCCCGTAGGAGGCACTTTAGTGCCGAATTAGAAGCATTCTTACAATTAGGTTTGACCTAGACTCTTTAAACTTTACTCTTGCTAACTCGCAACTCGCAACTCGCAACTCGCAACTCGCAAACTCGCAACTCGCAAACTCGCAAACTCGCTAACTCGCAACTCGCAAACTCGCTAACTCGCAACTCGCAACTCGCAAACTCGCTAACTCGCTAACTCGCAACTTTCCTATGAACTAATTCACTCATTTAGCACTCTTAAAAATAAAACGAGGCGCTAGGGTGTTAAAAGGGAATTACAAAGCATGGATCATCTCAATTTCGTTACATACTGTTTTGTTGCTGTTATTTACTCGATATGGAAAGTCTTTGAAACTCCCCGCAGTCGCTGAACCGCCAAAAGTAATCAACGCGTATGTGAGTGTTGATTTAACTTCGTTACCTAGTTTGCAGAAAATCCAAGAAAAACCTTCACCTGAGCAAACAGAAGGAATGCCTGATGAGGTTAATTCTTTGCCAAAAAACGAAGAAACTTCGCAGAGTAGCTCTGGGCAGATAAGTGATTCTAATACAGTTAATCCCACAATAGACGAACCCAAAAAAGCTACCTCTGAGGTTGTAAAGCCTAATCAGACACTTGAGAATTCAAAAATAGCCGAAGAGCCTTTTAAAAAGCTCAACCCTTATGCGCCAATCCCACAGCTTAATTTTGAAAATGGTTCTGCTAATGCGTCTTTGTTTGGGCAGGGTGAAGCGACGATTAGTAATAGCCCCGCAGGCAGGGTTACGGTGCCCGCACAATTAACCGTCTCTGATAAAGCAACTGTCGTTTGGCAAAATGGCGATGGCAGCAAGCGTATCGAGGTACTAAATGGCATGTGTTACGGCATAGATTTTAATTCGGTGTTTGGTAAATCTGGAGTGCCAAGTGGATCGCCCAGACCCTGTGAAGATAAAGAAGCAAAACTATTTAAAGAAATAATGAATAAGTGGAGTAAAAAGTAATAACAAAATACTTTACCTCAACTTAACTTGAGCTTTTAAAGTAGCGTTTTTTGTAATGGATATCGCTATGAACTCACTAGAAAACTATTTATTAAGCCTACAAATCAATTGTTATCAAACGTCAGTGATACAGATTTCTCAAGTACAAGCACGTATTTGGCAGTCATTACAAAATAGTTCTAGTTATGCAAATAGCGTAATCGAAGAGTTTGAATTAAATGGGCATCCTACGCATTACCAACATGCCGCCCTATTTACACTGGTTTTACAGCAACTCGGTTATAAAATACAGCCAACAGCAGAAAATACTTTGTCGGTAAGGCATAACCATTTGTTACATGACATTCGTCTTGTTGAGCAGTTAAACCCTAATGAGGCTTAAGTCATGTTTTATCTTATAAAAAGGCACTTAGCCGAAACTAAGTGCCTTGGCTTAACGAAGTTACCAAATCATTTCTACAAATTCTGGGTGATCCACAAATGGGTTGCGGTTACCTTGATGTTCATAAGCGGCTTGGTTACGGTCAAGCTCTAATTGGCTAACGGGATCCTCGTTATGCCACTTTAATAACATAGCAACGACCCAGCTCTCAAAAACCTGATTAGATGAACCATTCAGTACAGCGTTACTGTAGGTTGTGTTGTTTTGCCATGAGCCAATAACGTTTTCATAGCGTGTTGCCATATAGAAATACGCTCTTGCAAAGTCACCTTTAAACTCATCGATAGGTTCAAAAACTGTTCCTGAGTAATTTAATGTGCTAGCAGCGCTGCCTAATTTACTGCCGTTACTAGAGGTATAGCTTGCACTAGCTACTTCACCAAATGGGTAATTACTGCGTTTTGAATTGACATAACCATCAGTGGCAAAAATGTGATGTACGTCTGAATTCATTGGCTCAACTGTTCCACCAAACCAACTTTTTGGGAAAGAATGCTCACGGTTGTAGCAATCAGCTTCGCTGTTGTAAGTACCACATTGATCGCTTACAGCAACATAGTTGTAGCTGTCTTGGCCTGCCGGGTTTTCTGAATAACGATCTAAAATAGAGTTGTCGTTTTCAAAATACTTATCGCGTGAAGCAATATCGTAAAAACTCCAAATTGCTGAATAGCCCTGCGAGTTGTGACCTTTAATTATGTTGTATAGCTCTGTTTTCAGTGCATAACCACTAAGGCCTTGGGTTGTAACATAGTACCCAGTTGGCTCTGTTGGTGTTGTACCACCTCCGTCACCGCCACCTGAGCTATCACCTAAACTAAACGGCGTAGCTTCTGAGCTTTGGAAGCTTGCACCACTGGCAAGTACTGTTTGACCGAACGAAAGGCTATAGCTACCGTTACCGTAAGAGCAGCATATGCCATCACCATAGCTATCAAAAATAGTAAAGGTATAGTCACCATCAGTTAAGCATGCTTGCTCACTGTATTGAGTATTTGCTGCATAGCTGCCGCCTGATGCTACTGCACTACCTTGGCTATTGGTGATTTGCCAACTGGTTTCTTCCCCATAATTATCGGTAGTGAGGGTTAAAGACACTTGGTTATCGGCGCAGCTGCCCGTAGGTGGTGGAGTTGAGTCTGTGTTTGGTGCAAAGTTATCTACATAAACGACTTCGCTGCCATCAAAACCAGTTACATCGTAAAAGCGCAGGCCAACATTAATTGATGTGGTCGCAGAGGCTGTGTACTGATAACTGATTTGTTGCCATTGATTGGTTAATGCTGAGTTAGAATAACCTTGATAGCCATCAACTACTAAGCGAGCTTTTACGCCACCTTCTGTATGGTAAACCCAAGCAGAAAACTCATAACTTTCACCCGCCACTACCTCTACTAATTGTTGTAAATCGGTATTACTTTGGGTGCCAGTATTAACCACGACTTGTGCTGAGTAATTACCTGAGTAAACCACATTAGTATTAGCGCTAAGACTAATACCGCTATCAATAGTGCTCCAGCTTGCAGGGGTATTTGCTGACCAGCTTTCGAAGTCGGCGTTACTAACATTTGCCAATGCTGAACTTGCTAAACAAAGTAAGCTACTGGCTAGCATATATTTTTTACATGTCCCGTGTGACATTGTATTTTCCTTTTTATATTTTAATAGTTTTTGCTGTTCTCAAAATGAACACAGCGAGTATAGGCTAATTGGTTTATGTTGCAATAATGTTAATTAATAAAAGTTTCTTATTTGGGAATTTTTGCTTTTAACATGTTTTTTTTGGATAAATACTAAATTAATAACTAAATGGAATATCAAAGCAGATTCTATTCTTTTTTAATCGTCTCAGACCTCGTTATTCTTCACGCTCAGATAAACCTTTAAAGCATTTCTATTGGGTCTTTAAAGTCGAAAAAATTGTTCGCGAAATGACAGTAGCAAGTTCGTTTCGCAGTTAACTTTTCAGGGTTACGAGGAATAAATTCATGTTGTTAAGTCAACTAAATGCAGCGGCGAGCCCGCTATCGCAAGAGCAAGTACAGAAGCTGCAAGGCTTAGTGGCTGAACTTAATCCAATTCAGCAAGCGTGGGTAAGTGGTTACTTAGCTGCGAATGCCAACGCAGGTGCATTAACCGGTGGTGTTGCTGCCACTCCAGCTGCAGGTGATGCACCGCCGCTAACTATTTTATACGGCTCGCAAACGGGTAACGCAAAAGGCGTGGCGAGCAAGTTAAAAGAGCAGGCAGAGTCGCGCGGTCTAACTGTTAAGCTAGTAAACATGGCTGACTACAAACCAACAGCCCTGAAAAAAGAAAAGTTTATCACGGTTGTTGTTTCAACCTACGGTGAGGGTGAGCCACCAGAAGACGCTGAAAGCCTTCATGAATTCTTAACAACTAAAAAAGCACCTAAACTAGATGGTGTTAAAGTGGCTGTGATTGGCTTAGGTGATTCAAGCTACGAGTTCTTCTGCCAAACAGCAAAAGATTTTGAAGAGCGTTTTAACAAGCTTGGCGCAGAAACTATTTTCCAGCGTGCTGACCTAGATGTAGATTACGATGATGAAGCAGCTAAGTGGATTGATGGTGCACTTGATGCGTTTGAGCCTGATCTTAAAGCGCAGCAACAAGCAAGCGGTGGTCAAGTTGTAGCCATGCCATTTGGTGCAGCGGCACCAGCAGCAAGCCAATACACCAAGCAAAACCCATTTGCTGCAGAACTAAGTGTTGTGCAAAAAATTACCGGTCGTGATTCAACCAAAGATGTGCGTCATGTTGAAATCTCATTAGAAGGTTCAGACATTACCTATACACCTGGTGATTCGCTAGGCGTTTACTTCTTAAATGACGAAGCGCTTGTTGATGAAGTACTTACGCTTACACAAATCGATGCATCTAGCACGGTTAAACTTGGCGACGAAGAACTAAGTGTTCGTGATGCATTAATCGAAAAATTAGAATTAACTCAGTCATACCCAGGCTTTGTTGAAAAATACGCAACAGCAACTGGCAACCCTGATTTATTAAAGTTAGTTGAAGATAAAGCGGCAATGCGTGAGTACATCGAACCTCGCCAAATCTTCGATATTATTCGTCAAAACCCAGCTCAGCTTGAAGCACAAACCTTAGTAGACTGCTTACGTAAGCTACAAGCTCGTTTATATTCGATTGCATCTAGCCAAGCTGAAGTTGAAGAAGAAGTTCACTTAACTGTGGGTCTGGTTGAGTTTGATGCATTCGGTAGCGAGCATTTAGGGGGTTGTTCTGGCTATTTAGCACGTCGTGCTGAAGAAGGCTGCAAAGTAAAAGTATTTAGCGAGCATAACGATAATTTCCGTTTACCGGCTAATGATGAAACGCCAATTATCATGGTAGGTCCGGGTACGGGTATTGCACCATTCCGTGCGTTTTTACAAGAGCGTGATGCTCGTGAAGCAAGTGGTAAAAACTGGTTATTCTTTGGTAACCCACACTTTACTCAAGACTTTTTATATCAAGTAGAAATTCAAGGTTACTTGAAGTCAGGTTTACTGACAAAAGTGGATGTGGCGTTTAGCCGTGACCAAGCGGAAAAAGTATATGTTCAAGACAAACTTCGCAAAAACAGCCAAGAAGTATTTGCTTGGTTAGAAGCGGGTGCTCATTTCTATATCTGTGGTGATGCAAACCGTATGGCGAAAGATGTTCATCAGGCGCTTGTCGACATTATCAAAGAAAATAGCGGCAAAGATGATGAACAAGCTGAGCAATATTTAAAAGATTTACGTAGCGCAAACCGCTATCAGAAAGACGTGTACTAATCACGTTTAAAGCTAACAGCCGTCACTGTAACAAATTTAGGAAATACCATGAGCGAACAAGACAAAAACGTAAAGCTTTCTGATAACGAGCGTTTGAAAAGAGAAAGTAACTTTTTACGTGGCACAATTGAGCAAGATTTAAAAGACGAGATCACCGGTGGTTTCACTGCTGATAACTTCCAACTGATCCGTTTCCACGGCATGTACCAGCAAGATGACCGTGATATTCGCCCTGAGCGCGCTAAACAAAAATTAGAGCCGTTACATAACGTAATGTTACGTGCTCGTATGCCTGGCGGTATCATCAAGCCAGAGCAATGGTTAGCAATTGATAAGTTTGCTGAAGAAAAAACCAGCTATGGCAGTATTCGTTTAACCACGCGTCAAACTTTCCAGTTCCATGGTGTGCTTAAGCCAAATATTAAAGGCATGCACCAAATGCTTAATAGCGTGGGCATTGATTCAATTGCAACGGCGGGCGACGTAAACCGAAACGTATTATGTACAACGAACCCTGTTGAATCTGAGCTTCACCAAGAAGCTTACGAGTGGGCTGCGAAGATCTCTGAGCACCTACTACCAAAAACTAAAGCATATGCTGAAATTTGGTTAAATGGCGAAAAGAGTGAAACCACTGAAGAGCCAATCTTAGGTTCAACTTACTTACCACGTAAGTTTAAAACCACAGTGACAATTCCACCGAACAATGAAGTGGATGTGCATGCGAACGACTTAAACTTTGTAGCAATTGCAGAAAACGGCAAGTTAGTTGGCTTTAACGTGTTAGTAGGTGGTGGTCTTGCGATGACTCACGGTGATACCGCAACGTATCCTCGTAAAGCAGATGACTTTGGTTTCATTCCACTTGAGCACACGTTAAAAATTGCTGAGCACGTGGTGTCTGTACAGCGTGATTGGGGTAACCGCTCAAATCGTAAAAATGCAAAAACTAAATACACACTTGACCGTGTAGGTTCTGATGTATTTAAAGCTGAAGTTGAAAAACGTGCCGGTGTTCAATTTGAACAGAGCCGCCCGTATGAGTTCACTCACCGTGGTGACCGTATCGGTTGGGTTGAAGGTATTGATGGTAAGCACCACTTAACGTTGTTTATCCAAAGTGGTCGTATTTTAGATTACCCAAATCAACCACTTAAAACAGGCTGCCGTAAAATTGCTGAAATTCACCAAGGTGACTTCCGCATGACAGCAAACCAAAACTTGATCATCGCAGGTGTTCCGGCTGATCAAAAAGCGGTAATCGAAGAGATTGCTCGCAACCATGGCCTGATTGATGACAGCCATACAGAGCAGCGTAAAAACTCAATGGCGTGTGTGGCATTACCAACGTGTCCGTTAGCGATGGCTGAAGCTGAGCGTTATTTACCAAGCTTAATTGAGAAAACTGAAGCGTTATTAGCTAAGCACGGCATCAGCGATGACAACATCATTATGCGTGTTGTGGGTTGTCCGAATGGCTGTGGCCGCGCAATGTTGGCAGAAGCGGGTCTGGTTGGTAAAGGTCCAGGAAAATACAACGTGTACTTAGGTGGTAACCGTGAAGGCACGCGTATTCCAAAACTGTATTTAGAAAATGTTGGCGAAGACGTATACCTAGACGCATTCGATAAGCTAATTGGCCAATGGGCAAGTGAGCGTAATGAAGGCGAGTGTTTTGGTGATTTTGTAATTCGCAAAGGCATTGTTGCTGAAGTTAAAGTTTCAGTAACCGATTTTCACGCATAATTTTATAAGCGATACCGCTTTAAGGTTTGGAATTAACCATGAGTGAATTTAAAAACATCTTAACGATGAGCAAAGAAGACCAAACAGCTATGTTGGCTGATATAAATGGTCTTCTGGCTGATAAAAGCGCAGAAGAGCGTGTTGCATGGGCACTTGAAAACTTACCAAGCACACACTTTTTGTCGTCGAGCTTTGGTATTCAAGCGGCGGTGATGTTGCACTTAGTAACATCGCAGCAGCCAGATATTCCTGTGGTACTGACTGACACTGGTTATTTGTTCCCTGAAACCTATCAGTTCATCGAGCAAATGACGGAGCGACTATCGCTTAATCTTAAAGTTTATAAAGCTGAGCTTAGCCCTGCGTGGCAAGAAGCGAAGTTTGGTAAGCTTTGGGAGCAAGGTGAAGAAGGCATTAAGCAGTACAATCAACTGAATAAAGTTGAGCCAATGACTCGTGCCTTAAACGAGCTGGGTGCAGGTACTTGGTTTAGTGGCTTGCGTCGCGATCAGTCATCTAGCCGAGCTGATAAGCAAATTGTTGAAATCAGCCGAGGGACTGTGAAAGTGTATCCGCTTATTGAGTGGAACAACCGTGACATCTATCAGTATCTAACTAAACATGATTTACCTTATCACCCACTTTGGGAGCAAGGTTATGTGTCGATGGGCGATGTTCATACAACCCGTAAACTTGAACCGGGCATGACAGAAGAAGAGACACGTTTCTTTGGTTTAAACCGTGAATGTGGCTTACATATCGATGGTGATGGTATCTAATCCTAAATTCCTATCAGAATTTTCGTAAAGCGCAACCTAGGTTGCGCTTTTTTTGTGCTATTTATATACAATCCCTGGCTCAATTTTATGAGAGAAAATTATGAGTCGTGCTGTTGTTTTTTTATTGTTGTTTTTAATTGTGCCTTTAGTGCGAGCAGAAACTTTGAGGGTTGCGCTTTATGACACGGATTACCCGCCATATCATTTTGCTGACAGTAGTCATAAAGGGCTTGTTGATGAGTTATTAATTCGTTTTGCTGAGAAATATAATCATGATATTCAATACATGCTGGTACCTGAGGTGCGTTCACAGCATTTACTTGATGAAGGCAAGGTTGATGTACGCTTAGAGTCTGAGCAATGGTATCGCGGAAATAAGCAATACTATTGGAGTGATAGTATCGCTGTTGTAGAAGATATTTTAGTGATGCCGAGTGGTTGTCATATTCCAGCTATTGATGAGCTAGGTGGTTATGTGTTGATGGCCCGCTTTGGCTACACCTATCCGCAATTTGAAGCGTTGTTTGCATCTGGAAAATTGCACCGTGAGGACTTTTACTCAGAACTAGATATGCTGAAGGCTTTAGTCGACATGCAGCAAAATCAACGTGTTGCTGTGATCGCAAAAAACACACTACAGTGGTATGCCTCAAAAAATAATGCTTTTAAAAAATTCACGGTGAGTGATTACAGTGTTGGTAAGGCTCCGATGCAATTACAGTTTACTTACAATGAAAAAGGGAAGCGCATGAGCGAGCAATTTAACGAATTTATGAAAAATCTTAAATCATCCGGTGAATTTGCTAAGATTGAGAGTAACTACCAATAATCGGTAAATCGAATGATTAAGCGTTTTTGTTATCTTGCCGTTATGCTGCTACTAACCAGTGTTGCGCTGCTGTTTTACATTAAAAAGCCAGACGGTAAACCTTACCTAGAGCTGAGCATGTTCGAGCGTTACTCAGACAAAGTAAGTGGCGATGTGAGTGATTTTGCTTCGCAAAGTGCCGATACACTTACCAGCCAAGCAAAAAAGCTCACTGAGAAGTTGAGCTTGAGCAAAGACGCAAATTCATCTGTCGTCGTGTATAAATGGCAAGATGAACATGGTCAGTGGCACTATGCTGATACCCCTCACCCTAATTACGTAAGTACTGCGGTAAGTTTAGATCCTAACGACATAACAGTGTTACCCGCAGAGACATTTCAAGCTGATGAAGAGCAACCAGCAACCGTTAAAACTGACGAAACATCTTCAACGCTTGGCGTATACGACCCTAAAAATGTACAAAAGATGATGCAAGACGCTGAGCAAGTAAAACAGCTTATGGAGCAACGTAACAAGCAACTTGAGCAGCAGCTCAAGGAGCAAGGTGGTAATTAACTTTATTTGTTCTGTGCTTTGAGGTCACTTTCCATTTTCATCAGTAAAATAGTGAGATAAATTTTGGTAGGCAAAGAGAATAGCACACCAACAGCAATACACGCTGCGCTGATCATAATGCCATGTATACCCATGCTATCACTTAAGTAATTGCCGGCTAATAAAGAGTGCCCCAATATAATTAGGCAAATACCTAAAATAATAAAGGTTTTTAAGATTCGAATGATGGTTTGTTCAGTCATATAAGCACCTCACTTTAGCCTTAATTAAAGTGTAGGTGCTGTTGTCATTAATAGGATTGTTCTAAATCAAGCAATTGTCGGTTATTTGTCCAACTTTACTGGGCCGTTGATGTTATCGATGCTTAAATCACCTGAACCCGCTTCAATAATAGTTAGGCCGAGTGTGTCATCCACATAAATGCTGCCAGAGCCATCGGTAATGGTAACCAGCCCTTTGATTTGTCTTACATCTATATCACCAGAGCCATCTTCGATAGTAAGCGCACCAGCCAATGTTTTAATGCTGATACTACCTGATTCATCAATAATACGTGCAGGGCCTTGGCTGTTTTCGATGCGGATATCACCAGAGTCATCTTCAATATCAATACGCCCTTGCCCTTGGTCTATCATAATTGAGCCAGAATCGTCTTCAATGCTGATATTTCCGCTGACATTGCTAATGCGAATATCCCCCGAGTCATCATCAATATTAATATTACGACCCCCTTCGATCACAATTGACCCTGAATCATCATCAATACTGATATCGTTTTGCATTGCACGTATCACGATATCACCTGAGTCATCATCAATATCTAGTTTGAGGTTGCTAGGCACAGAGACAATTAAATCAATATGAGGGGATGAACCACTGTAAAACGATAAGCTACCATTATTGAGCTTGCTGATAAGCTCTGCGGTGTCGCTGTGCTTTTCGAGGGTTAGCGTATAAGTCTCATCGCCTTTAGCCGCATAAATGTTAGCCTTCACAGTGATAGCCGTGGCGTTATTGTCGCCTTTGATGATCAGTGAACCGGCTTCGGCATCGATTTTTAGCTCGTTTATATTTACAGCCGACACGCTTAAGTCTTGTTGTTTTTGTTCTGCGATTTGACTTGGAGAGACATGAATAACACAGCCCGTTAATAATAAACTTGATGAAATGGCCGTTGCGCAAATTGCGCGTTTGAATGATGCAATAGTCATATGGATTCCAAAATTATTGTGATTGTTATCTGGTTAGCATTTGCAAACTATGGTCCAATTTTAACATGCTGATTTTTATGTGCTTTTCATTTTTTGTAAATAAGTGTGTTGGTCTAAACTGCAATTTATACCAATTCGCTTAAGTAAGTGGTCTATTTTGAGGCAATAAAACCTCGTTGATAACAAGGCAAAAATTTCGTTATTTAGTTTGTTCTAAATCAGAAATTTTTAACGCAGGTAGCGACAGGTTTAATCCCTCAAAATGATTAAGTATTATTGCGGATTGGTATTACTGGTGTTTTAAACAAAAAAAGGGGCTGAAAATTCAGCCCCTTAGTTAACTTAAAAGCAATTACTGCTCAGCCAGCATATTACGCAATACATACTGTAAAATACCGCCATGTTTGTAGTAATCCCACTCTTTAGGGGTATCTATACGCACATCAACACTAAAGCTAATTTGTTTGCCTTCACTGCTAGTGGCAATCACACTGACTTCATTGGTTTTGTCGTATAAGCCTTCAAAGTCGAATGACTCTTGGCCGGTTAGACCCAGTGACTCATAGCTTTCACCTTCTTTAAATTGTAGGGGTAAAACACCCATACCAATCAGGTTTGAACGGTGAATACGCTCATAGCTTTGTGCAATAACGGCTTTAACACCAAGTAAAAGTGAACCTTTAGCAGCCCAGTCGCGTGATGAGCCTGTGCCATATTCGGCGCCCGCTAAAATAATCAGAGGCGTGCCATCTTGCTGGTATTGCATCGCTGCATCATAAATACTGGCGAGCTCATCGCTTGGTTGCATGCGGGTCACACCACCTTCGGTCCCCGGTGCTAATAGATTACGTAAACGCACATTCGCAAAGGTACCGCGCATCATCACTTCGTGGTTACCACGACGCGAACCATACGAGTTAAATTGTGCTTTTTGCACGCCGTGTTCTTGCAAGTAAAGACCTGCTGGGGCATCCGCTTTAATCGCACCTGCTGGCGAGATGTGGTCAGTGGTAACTGAGTCACCTAATTTTGCTAAACAGCGCGCACCACTAATGCTCGGAATACCAGGAGGCTCAATCTCCATGCCATCAAAGAAAGGTGCTTTTTTGATGTAGGTTGACGCATCATCCCAATCATAAAGTTTGCCATCAGGAATTTGAATTTTCTGCCAACGATCATCACCTTGATACACATTGCCATAACTTGATGCGAACATTTCTTTGGTTACAGTTTCGCGGACGAGCTCGTTTACTTCACTAACACTTGGCCAGATATTTTTTAGATAAATGTCATTACCATTAGGGTCTTGCGCAAGCGGCTCATTGTAAACGTCGATATCTGTACGACCCGCAATTGCGTATGCAACCACAAGGGGTGGTGACGCTAAGAAGTTCATTTTCACATCTTGGTGAATACGCCCTTCAAAGTTACGGTTACCCGATAAGATAGAGCTTACAACCAGTTTATGCTTTTGAATTGCATCGGTGATTTCATCAGCTAGTGGGCCTGAGTTACCGATACAGGTTGTACAACCATAACCGACAAGGTTAAAGCCTAATGCATCTAAATCATCCATTAAGTCGGCTTTTTTCAAGTAATCAGTCACCACTTGTGAGCCAGGAGCAAGTGAGGTTTTAACCCATGGTTTAACCTTTAATCCTAATTGCTTAGCTTTTTTAGCCACCAGGCCAGCTGCTAAAATAACACTTGGGTTTGACGTGTTTGTACAACTTGTAATTGCAGCAATGACACAAGCGCCATCATTAAGCTCAAACTCTTCGCCTTTAAAGTTAACCTTAGCTGCGCCCATAAACTGAGCTTCGTTCACTGGCTCATCAGGGTTAGTTGTTGGGCCTTCATCTTCAATGCGCGCCTCTTGAGCATCGCTTTTATCGCGATGTTGCATACGCTCTTCTTGAAAGCCTTTTAAGTGCTCACCAATAATGCTACCTGCTTTATTAAGGGCGATTCTATCTTGCGGGCGCTTAGGTCCAGCAAGGCTTGGCACAACATCATCAAGTGATAACTCTAGTGTGTCGGTATAATGAGCTTCATCGCCAGGGTTACGCCATAAGCCTTGGTGCTTTGCATAGTCCTCGATGAGTTTAAGTTGCTTATCATCGCGGTTTGTTAAACGTAGGTAGTTAATGGTTTCATCATCAATTGGGAAAATACCGCAGGTTGCACCATACTCAGGCGCCATGTTTGCAATAGTTGCACGGTCTGCAAGCGGTAAATCAGCAAGACCATCACCATAAAACTCAACAAATTTACCCACTACGCCATGGTTACGCAGCATTTCTGTTACGGTTAGTACCAGGTCTGTTGCAGTTGTGCCTTCTGGCAGGCGACCATTGAGCTTAAAGCCAACGACCTGTGGAATAAGTAAGCTGATTGGTTGACCAAGCATTGCGGCTTCGGCTTCAATACCACCCACACCCCAGCCTAATACCCCAAGACCATTGATCATGGTGGTGTGCGAATCGGTTCCGACTAGGGTATCTGGGTAGGCGAGTGATTTACCATTTTTACTATCGTTAAATACCACGCGGGCTAAATATTCTAAGTTAACTTGGTGTACGATGCCGGTTGCTGGTGGCACGACTTTCAAGTTATCGAAGGCAGTTTGCCCCCAGCGTAAAAATTCGTAACGCTCTTTGTTACGCTCATATTCAAGTTTCGCATTTAAGTCGAATGAGCCATCTTCACCGTAGCCGTCAACTTGCACTGAGTGGTCAATAACAAGCTCAGCAGGTGACAGCGGATTAATTTTTGCAGGGTCGCCGCCAAGTTTTTCCATGGCATCACGCATCGCGGCTAAATCGACAATGGCGGGTACGCCGGTAAAATCTTGCATTACAACGCGAGCAGGCGTAAACGCTACTTCTGCTGATGGTTTCGCTTGAGGGTCCCAGTTTAGTAAAGCATCGATATCTTGCTTTTTAATATTAACGCCATCTTCATTGCGCAACAGGTTTTCAAGTAAGATTTTTAGAGAGAATGGCAGACGTTTTGCTTTGTCGCCTAAACCTTGTAAAGAGTGAATATGATATTGCTCACCATTAATCGTAAGCTGTTTTTGGGTATCAAAACTGTTATTCATTATTTGCCCCTGTGGTTTGAGCAAGCAATTTGGCTTGCTTTGTTGTTTCCTTTTCGAAATAGACACAGTGTTATTGCAAACTTAATACCAGCTGAGAAATTCATCTAGCTGATGAAAAAATATGCTACCTAATATAGTTGCTGCTGATGTGATTTATTTCAAGGGAAGGAGGCAGATAAAAAGGGTAGTCACTTTAAACTACCCTCAGAAATAAGTGTTTTTAGTTAAGCCAGTTTTGTTGTTTACCTTTATGACTAATAAGCAGTAATAGTAAACCAATAACGATAACACACAATGGCATTGCTAATGCGCTAGTACCAAACATAGCAAGGCTATCTATCACCACAAAATTATAATATTGCTGGACTAATACGGCGATAAACGAGATTAAAAATAACTCGCGCGCAAGGGCTTTTTTTGCCAGTAATAAGATGCTCGCGAAGCTTGCTGCAAACACGGCTATCGCAAAGGCAGCCGTTGACCAGAGCGGTATGTCGCGGTATGCGGCTTGTTGTGCTTCGGGGAGTTGGTTAATCATTTCGGGTGTGATCAACAGTTGCATTACGAACGCAATGACACCTAAAAGATTCCATACAAGGGCTGCCCAAGCAAGTGGCTTGAGCCAAGCTGGAGGGTTCATAAATCACCTTTTATTGTTGTTATAATCGCATTCAATTAAAGGTGATTTATGCTAACTAAGCAAGCTCTAGTTAACCAAAAGAGATAGGGCGGCGACCGGTTTTTTCGTCTACTTTTGGCTTTTTAGTACGTTTACGCTTTGATTTTTTTGGCGCTTCTTCAGCGCTTTGTGGTTGTGCTTTTTGTACAGGTTCCGGTGGGCGAGGATTTGGTGTTGCATCTTCGCTTAGTGTCAGTTGGAACAACTCACCATCGAATGCCAATACGTCACCACTGTATAATTTTTTCCGTTTTATTGTACAAATTTCATAGTTAACCCCAACATAACCTTCACCAATTAAGGCTTTTGCTTGGCCGCCTGTTTCGACTAGGTCGAGCACTTTTAGCAAGTTGCATAACTCTATTGGCTCTTCTTCTAGTTCAATTTCGATGAAATCTTCGTTCATGTTGGTCTCTCTTAATTCAATCGCAGCCATTATAAAGCCTAGCACTCAATTGAACCAAGATTAAATTTTTAAGCTCTTCAAGCGGTTAAAATTTGCAGCAATAAATAATCTGACATTTTTATAAACAGTAAAAAAACTGCAGTATTTACTGGGTACACTGCGCGCGTTTGGAATTGGTGTACAAATTGCTAAATGCATGTCCGTTTCATTTTTTATTCGTTCAGGAGAAGTTGTAATGGGCGTAAGATCAGCGCTAAGAAAAGAGTTAATGGGTTTGCAAGATTCGTCATTGCTTGCTGCAGATGATGTGCGAGCTTTGTTAACGCAAACAATTAAGTCTCAGCCTGAAAAATCAGAACAAGGTTTTGCGTTAATTTCGCGCTTTAATGATAACCACAGCCAGTTAAGTTCAGGTGAAACAAACAAAGAAAAGCTGCTTCAGCATCAAACTCACCGTTTATTTAAAGATATTCTATATACCCGTCAAAGTGTTAATAGTTGGCTAAAAAAACATCTTAATTAATTGATTTATTGTTTTTCTCACTTTAGACTACGTTTGTAATCTAAAGTGAGAATGAACATGAAAAGGATAATTTCAGCAGCCATATTTTTAATTTTGGCAGGTTGTCAGCAAGCAACAGTCTACGTATACACAGAAAACCTTGAACAGTCGCAGTTGCAATCATTAGAGCAAGCATTAAATAAACAAAGCTTACCCTATGAATATACCCAGCTTCCTGTGCCAAGAGAGTTTACTGATGCAACCTTAATGCTATCGAGCGATACAATTCTTACTCATGAAGCCGAGCAACTAGCTGAAATTATGCAGGGACTGGGTTATCAAGCTGAAATTAAGTACACCACAGATGCCAATCACTTTTACAATCATGGCAATATTGGCTTTTACTTAAGAGCTAAAAATACCACCACCAGTTTTACTATGCCGGCTCGTGTACTCACCACTGGATGCGTTGAAGACAAGTCTAATGATCTTGCAGTTACATTTAATGATAAGCAGGCGCACTTTACCCTTACAAGTGGTAGAAAAGTCTCCCTAGATTGGGATTATTTATATGGCTACCTAGTCATTTATTATAAAAATTATTCGCAAACATACATTCATTTAACGCCAGAAGTGAGCACTCCTTTTGGTATGAAACCATCAGATACTTACCGTTACACGGCACGTGTTAATAGCCCAAGTTGGTTAAATTGCTCATTACAAATTGTGTATATGGACTAGCTTCGCGACTCAAGGTAATTACTAAGCTTAGTAATACGCTCACTCATGCCTTCGATTATGCGATCTTTAATTTTTTCACGGATTACATTAGGTAAGCGGGTGAGTGCTTCAGGGGAAATAGCTAACAAAATGGTATCGACTCTAGCGCGTGCGCTGGTACTGTGCTCTCGGTTATTGATAAAAGCACCTTCACCGATAAATTCGCCGGGCTCAATGGTGCCAAGTTCGAGTAAATGACTTTGTTTGAATACCATCAGTGAGCCGCTTAGCACGATATAAAGCCGTTTATCAGCATCGTATTGCTTAAAAACAGCCCGGCCTTGTTTGACCAAATACAAATGACTGAATGACTCTAATAACACTTGTCGTTCACTGAGAGTAAACTCTCTAAAGAACGACAATCTGTTAATAATTTCCATTTGTTTAATTAGTGGAATGTGCTCGATTAACTTCATTGACTCACATAGGTATAGCGCGAAATTAGCTAATATTGCGCTCTTTTAGCTTGCGGGTCAATGTATTGCGGCCCCAACCAATCTTTACTGCGGCTTCTTGCTTGTGGCCTGCACAGTTGGCAAGGGCGGTTTTAATCAAACGAGTTTCGAGTTGTGCTTGAATGGCAGGCCAAATATTTTCTTTGCCTTGTTTAAGTTCAAGGTTAAGCCATTGTTGAAATGCATCCAGCCAATCACCTTCTTGCTCAGTCGGTGCAACAGCAACAATCTCTGGTGGTAAATCTTGCTCGCTGATCAGCTCACCCGGAGCCATAACCGTTAACCAGCGGCAAGTATTCTCTAATTGGCGCACGTTACCTGGCCAATTGAATAAGCGCAGTTGCTCAGTAGCTTTAGGGCTTAAAATTTTGCTTTCAACCTGCAGCTCTTTGGCACTTTTATGTAAAAAGTGTTGTGCTAGTCGTTCAATATCTTCAGTACGCTCACGTAGCGCGGGTAAGCGTAAACGCACCACGTTTAAGCGATGGAATAAATCGTCACGAAACTTACCTTGTTTTACCAAGTCTTCGAGGTTTTGGTGCGTTGCAGCAATAATACGTACATCAACTTTAATGCTTTGATGGCCACCAACACGGTAAAACTCACCATCGGCTAACACGCGTAATAAACGCGTTTGTACATCGAGCGGCATATCACCTATTTCATCTAAAAATAAGGTGCCTCCATTCGCTTGTTCAAAACGGCCTTTACGAATACTGTCGGCTCCAGTGAACGCGCCTTTTTCGTGACCGAATAACTCTGACTCGACCAATTCTTTTGGAATGGCAGCCATATTCAAAGCTATAAATTGGTTTTCTTTACGAGGGCTGTGGTTATGCAGGGCACTTGCAACTAGCTCTTTACCTGTCCCTGACTCACCATTAATCAGCACGCTCATACTTGATGCTGATAATTTACCAATTGCCCTAAACACCTCTTGCATAGCAGGCGCTTCGCCTATGATATGCGCATTGGTTTGTGGTGCTTGCTTACGTTTAGTTTTTTTCGTTGAATTAGCACGGCATGCGCTTTCAACCAGCGCGACAGCTTCATCTAAATCGAACGGTTTAGCGAGATACTCAAATGCCCCTTTTTGGAAGGCATTCACCGCCGAGTCTAAGTCTGAGTGAGCGGTCATGATGATCACTGGCAGGCCAGGGTTTTGCTCAGCAATAGTCTCAAGTAACGCCATGCCGTCCATACCCGGCATTCGTACATCAGATACTAATACCGTTGGCTGGCTAAACTTTAATGCATTAAGCACATCTTGTGCGTTCGCATAGCTTTCAGTTTCAAATCCTGCACGTGCCAACGCTTTCTCTAGTACAAAGCGAATTGAGGCATCATCATCAACTAACCAGACTGTTTTCATGACTACTCCAAAAAACCATTAATCCGTAAAAGGCAAATAGATATTAAATTCTGTATGGCCTGGCCAACTGTCACAATCAATGTGGCCGTCATGTTGGTCAACCAAGGTTTGCGCTATCGATAAACCAAGCCCTGATCCATTTTCTTTGTTGGTGATCATTGGGTAGAACAAGGTTTCACGTAAGCTCTTGTCTATACCTGGGCCGTTATCCGAAATTTGGATCAGCAAGGTTTTTTTCGGCGCCTTACCTGGGCGCCTGTGTTGATGATTGATGCGGGTTTTTATTCTTATCTCGCCACCATCAACCAGTGCCTGTTGTGCATTACGAATAATGTTCAGTACCACTTGTTGAATTTTACTTTGGTCAATGTACACACTCGGTATACTTGGATCATAGTCTTTCACTAAAGTGATATTGGCATTGTTATCTAACATGCTCAGTTTAATCACTGACTCTAACGCTTGGTGAATGTTGCCATAGGATTTATGTGGCAATTGATTCGGACCAAGTAAGCGGTCTACAAGCTCGCGTAAACGGTCTGCTTGTTCAATGATTAATTCGGCACATTGATCACGTTCTTGCTGATCAACCTCATACTGCAATAATTGCGCCGCTCCGCGAATTCCACCTAAAGGATTTTTAATTTCGTGTGCTAAACCACGAATTAGGTTACGTGCTGCTTGATATTGATGCATTTGATTCGAAGCTTGATCGTGGCGAATTTCATCATCCATTTGGCGGCATTCAAACAAAATATAATTTTCATCATGGCTGCTTATTCGGCGCGTGCTAATGGTCAGTTTGGCATGGCGTGAATCGACGAAAACCACGTCAGCTCTATGCTGGTGGCAATCAACACCATCGAACAACGAATACTGAGCAATGCGTTTTAAGTCTATCGAGTGGTAATTGAATAGGTTATCGAACGGTTGGTTGATAATGCGCTTGGGCCCTAAACCTAAAAGCTCACTGGCGCTATCGTTTGCATAAACCAGTTTAAAATCTCGGTCGAGTAAAATGACAGCAGTACTTAAATTTTTCCAAATACTGTCGAGCAGTTCAGAGTTAAAATGTGTTTCACTGAGCATGGTTGCACCATTTTAGTGCGTTTCAATTTAGTGCAGCTTAGCATACTCTTTTTACTTTGCGAGAAGTCATGTCAAAAACCTTAGTTTCCGCCATAAATTGAGGTTCTGTGCATGAAAAAGGTGCTGACTGGGCTAACCGAAACGAGTTTATTATTAGCATCATAAAGTTTAGCTTGTAATGTGTGTTCTCCACGCTCGACCTCTCTTAGTGCAAAGGTCGTGCTATTACTTGGTGCACCATGGGCAGAACCATCAAATAAAAGTTGTACTTTAAATCCGTTTTCAAAGCGTGGGCTAATTCGAGCAGTGACATACACTGAACCGGTATTTTCTCGCACGGTCGCTTCATTAGCAGGAGAAGCAATACTGACTTTAAATTTGACAGGTGTCGCACTTGGTGCGCTATCAAGTATGCTGGTGTCGGTAGCTGGCATGGTCAGGTTTTGGGTATTCATCTTTACTTCGGTAGCGCCAGGGCGCGGTGTATCAGAAAATACTAAAACGCCGTTTTTATCTTTCCAAGAATACACTTTCTGCGCTGCGCTATAGCCAAAAAAGCTTATAAAAATCAGCGGTAGTACCAATAAAGTTGTGCTTTTCACCCTGCAACCCTGCATTTTTTAATCTAAATAAAACTGTAGAGTAGAACCCGCTCAATTACCATTAAAAAAGCCCGCAGAGCGGGCTTGAGAACACACATTTATTATCTTTCAGATAATTCTGGTACAGCGTGTGTTACACGCTGTAGTACATTTCGAACTCAACTGGGTGAGTTGTCATGTTAAGTTTTTCAACTTCTTGACCTTTAAGCGCGATGTATGCATCGATTAGGTCATCAGTGAATACGCCACCTTGAGTTAAGAACTCACGGTCAGCGTCTAATGATGCTAGTGCTTCAGATAAAGAAGATGCAACTTGTGGGATCTCAGCTGCTTCTTCAGCAGGTAGATCGTATAAGTCTTTGTCCATTGCATCGCCAGGGTGGATCTTGTTTTTGATACCGTCTAGGCCAGCCATAAGCATTGCAGAGAATGCTAAGTATGGGTTAGCTGTTGGATCAGGGAAACGTACTTCGATACGACGTGCTTTTGCAGAAGGTACCACTGGGATACGGATTGAAGCAGAACGGTTACGTGCAGAGTATGCAAGCATTACTGGTGCCTCAAAACCTGGTACTAGACGCTTGTATGAGTTAGTTGACGCGTTAGCGAATGCGTTGATTGCTTTAGCGTGCTTGATGATACCACCGATGTAGTAAAGTGCTTCTTCAGATAGACCTGCATATTTGTCACCAGCGAAGATGTTTACGCCATCTTTACCTAGAGATTGGTGACAGTGCATACCAGAACCGTTATCACCTACGATTGGCTTAGGCATGAATGTCGCTGTTTTTCCGTAAAGGTGAGCCATGTTATGGATAACATATTTCATCTCTTGGATTTCGTCAGCTTTTAATACCATTGTATTGAAGCGAGTTGCGATCTCATTTTGACCTGCAGTTGCTACTTCGTGGTGGTGAGCTTCTACTACTTGACCTAGTTCTTCAAGAACTAAACAAGTCGCTGAACGCCAGTCATGTGATGAATCAACAGGTGAACACGGGAAGTAACCGCCTTTAACACCTGGACGGTGACCCATGTTGCCACCTTCGTAATCTTTATCTGAGTTCCAAGCAGCTTCTACAGAATCGATTTTGTACATAGAACCAGACATGTCTGATTTGTATTTAACGTCATCAAAAAGGAAGAACTCTGGCTCTGGACCGAATAATACAGTGTCAGCAATACCAGTAGAGCGCATGTACTCTTCAGCGCGTTTTGCAACAGAACGTGGATCACGCTCATAACCTTGAAGTGTTGAAGGCTCAACTACGTCACAACGTACGATTAGTGTAGCTTCTTCAGAAAATGGGTCCATTTTCGCAGACTCAGGAACAGGCATAAGTACCATGTCTGATTCGTTGATACCTTTCCAGCCAGCAATTGAAGAACCGTCAAACATTTTGCCGTCTTCGAAGAAATCTTCATCAATTTGATGATGAGGAATAGAAACATGCTGTTCTTTACCTTTGGTATCAGTAAAGCGTAAATCAATGAACTTAACGTCATTTTCTTTGATAAAATCTAAAACCGATTGTGACATGTGTCCTCCAATTGTTGGGTTTTATTTTTTGCTGCATTATTGCTTTTCGCTTATATAAGCTGGTTTCGTGCCATGTTTTTAACACCTTGTTTAGGCTTATAAAAAGTGAACAGGGCTTCGTTTTGTTAACTTTTATTGCACTAAGTTGGTGCGTAAAAAGATCATTCTGGTGCGTAAAAAGTGCGACCTTGTTTTGCACAATTATTGAGCGTGCCAATTTTTCTGTTATGAACACGATTTAGTGCCAAAATATGGTTCAAAAACGAAAATTTCGCCAGTTTTGAGCTAAGATTCACTTTAATTTTCATAAATTTGTCATTTATAAAACAGATACTTATAAAAAGCCTGAAGAAAGTTTATAAATTTATATTGGATAAACTTTCATCCATGCCATTATTAAGGGATAATATGCGCCCTTTTAAATCCTATGCTGGGACATCTGGTGAAAACGCAGGTGAGTGCGTAGATCTTGCAGGATCAATGAGATTCAATTTCTCTGAGAAAAAATATGAGCATCGAAAAGTTAAGAAATATAGCGATTATCGCCCACGTTGACCACGGTAAAACAACTTTGGTTGATAAACTGCTTGAGCAATCAGGCACATTAGAAACGCGCGGCGGTAACGAAGAGCGCGTAATGGACTCAAACGACATTGAGAAAGAGCGTGGTATTACCATTTTAGCTAAGAACACAGCTATCTCTTGGAACGACTACCATATCAATATCGTAGACACCCCAGGACACGCCGACTTCGGTGGTGAAGTAGAACGCGTACTTTCGATGGCTGACTCAGTATTACTACTTGTTGATGCTCAAGAAGGTCCAATGCCGCAAACGCGTTTCGTAACGCAAAAAGCATTCGCACAAGGTTTAACGCCGATTGTTGTAATCAACAAAATCGACAAGCCTGGTGCACGTCCTGACTGGGTTATGGACCAAGTTTTCGACTTATTCGATAACTTAGGTGCAACTGACGAACAGTTAGACTTTAAAGTAATCTATGCATCAGCTATCAACGGCTGGGCAACAATGGATTTAGACGAGCCATCAGATAACATGGAACCAATGTTCCAGATGATCGTTGACGAAGTATCTCCACCGGATGCAGATCCTGAAGGTGCTTTCCAAATGCAAATTTCTCAGCTTGACTACAACTCATACATCGGTGTTATCGGTGTAGGTCGTATCAAGCGTGGTACTGTTCGTCCTAACCAACAGGTTACTGTTGTAAGCGCAGACGGTACTAAGCGTAACGGTAAAGTTGGCCAAGTAATGAGCTACTTAGGTCTTGAGCGTCATGAAGCAGAATCTGCAGGCGCAGGTGACATCATTGCAATCACAGGTCTTGGTGAGTTGAAAATCTCAGACACTATCTGTGATGTAAATACCGTTGAAGCATTACCACCGCTAAGCGTTGATGAGCCTACAGTAACAATGACGTTCTCTGTAAACACATCACCATTTGCTGGTAAAGAAGGTAAATTCGTAACTTCACGTAACATCCTTGAGCGTTTACAAGCTGAGCTTGTTCACAACGTTGCATTACGTGTTGAAGAAACTGACAACCCAGATAGCTTCCGTGTTTCTGGTCGTGGTGAGTTACACTTAGGTATCTTAATCGAGAACATGCGTCGTGAAGGTTACGAGCTTGCTGTATCTCGTCCACAAGTAATCCTTCGTGAAGTTGATGGTCAAAAAGAAGAGCCATACGAAACACTTACAATCGACTGTCAAGAAGAGCACCAAGGTTCTATCATGGAACAAATTGGTCTTCGTAAGGGTGAACTAACAGACATGTCTCCAGATGGTAAAGGCCGTGTACGTATGGACTTTATGATCCCAAGCCGTGGCTTAATTGGTTTCCAAACTGAATTCATGACATTAACGTCTGGATCTGGTCTTCTTTACCACACATTCGATCACTACGGTCCACATAAAGGCGGTACTATCGGTGCTCGTAAGAATGGTGTAATGATTGCTAACGCAACAGGTAAAGCACTTACTAACGCATTATTCAACTTACAAGACCGTGGTAAGTTATTCATCGGTCACGGTGTTGAAGTTTACGAAGGTATGGTTATCGGTATCCACAGCCGTGACAATGACCTAACAGTAAACGCGCTTAAAGGTAAGCAACTTACAAACGTTCGTGCATCTGGTACAGATGAAGCACAAACGCTTGTTCCACCATTAAACTACACGCTTGAACAAGCGATTGAGTTCATCGATGATGACGAGTTAGTGGAAGTGACACCTGAAAACATCCGTATCCGTAAGCGTCACTTAACTGAAAGTGAGCGTAAGCGTGCGAGCCGTGCAGCTAAAGACTAATAAGGTCTTTTAGTTTCACAAAATTAAAACCGCCGTATTGAAAAATACGGCGGTTTTTTGTTGTAATGATTAGCCGTCAGCCGTCAGCCGTCAGCCGTCAGCCGTCAGCCGTCAGCCGTCAGCCGTCAGCCGTTAGCCGTTAGCTCTCAGCTGTCAGATCGAATGGAAGATTAAATGTTTTTTGGGTATGAGTTTTATTACTGGCTCGGATGGTTAGCGATAACAGTTCTCGCTGCAAAGAAATATGGCTATCTAGGCTTGTTCATTGCGCATTGCATCATTTTTGTGAGTGTATTTGCTAGTGACTTACGCTATGTGTCGCAACTAATGTCCCAACCTGAGTGGGATGGTAATCCTGACCTTGATATTATTTTTCTTGTTGGCGTAATATTTCGTACTATAGTGATTAATGTTTTATTGCTACCTACAGGAATTTTAGGAAAATATTTCCATAACAAAGTTAATACCACTGGAATTTAGCCTAAGCTAATTTTCTAGGAGTAAATTGTTCCAACATTGCTATCAGAGTTGTAGCTTTACTTATTTTGTTTGTACTTCTAACCTAGTTAATTAGTTTATTGAGCAACTAGCAACTAGCAACTAGCAACTAGCAACTAGCAACTAGCAACTCGCAGCTAGCAACTTTTTACTAACTCCCCCATCTGTACTATCTTTTCTAAATCCAACTTGCAGGAGAGTAAGATGTATTTAGTTAGACTGATTTACACAAGTGAAATTAGCGATGGGTTTGGGCCCAATGACATCGAAGATATTCTTGAGAAAGCTAAGCAGAATAATGCAGAAAGTAATGTAACTGGGCTACTTTGTTTTAATAGTTCTCACTTTATGCAATGCCTTGAGGGGTCACGAAAAGCAGTTAATGAAACTTATCATCGTATTCTTAATGACAAACGTCATCGCAATATCATCATGCTGAACTATTGTGAAATTTATGAAAGAGAGTTTGAAAATTGGTCTATGGGTTACATTCCTTACACTAAACAAGTGACCCCTATTAACCTTAAGTACTCAGGTACCAGCGAATTTAACCCACTAGCCATGTCAGCAGGAAGCGCCCATAAACTTATGTTGGCTTTACGGGACTCATTGCTCAAACATACTATGTAGGGCTTGCAAGTGTCACTACAGTGACACTTGCTCACCTTCATTTAAAATGTAAAGAGGAACTTGGCTGTTCATCTGTTTTTGCATTTGCAGTAATCTTAATAATGCAGAGTGACTAGAATGGTCGCCCATTTGCCAGCTTGAGTTGCCATAACCCCACGGGATCATCACTTTACAGCTTAGCTCTTCTGCCGCGTTTAATGCATCTTCAGGTGTAGTATGAACATAACGATACCACTTACCATCTTCTTCATGGTAGTAGGAAGCAATTGGCATTAAGCACACATCAATCTCGCCGTATTTTTGATTAATATCTTGAAAGTGTTTTGAGTAACCGGTATCACCAGCAAAAAACAAGGTTTTACCATTTTGCTCAAGTAACCAACCATTCCATAAATCTTTATTGTGGTCGTCATAAATGAAAGGCACCATTATACGACTGCTAAAATGATGAGCTGGCAGTGCATGAATCGTTAAATCATTAATTTGTGTACTTGCGTACCACGCCATTTCGGAAATATTAAAGCCACCCGTCGGGAAGTTATCTGCAAACCCTAATGGCACTAAGTAGCGGGGGGTATTGCCAATCTCTTCTATATCCGCCTTGTTAAAATGGTCATAGTGAATGTGTGAGTACATTACTGCATCTAAGCCATTAAGTTCAGCTTGTGATGGCCAAAAACCAGGTTTGCGATAAATGCCCCCAGCAAGCTTAAAGGCAAAGTCTACGGGCGAATCAAACTGATCTTTAACAGGGTCAAACAACAGCTGCTCACCATTTGGTGATTGAATATAAAACCCAGCATGACCTAACCAGCGCACCGTAAAACCTGAATTGATTGCAGGCACATGTTGTTCTGCATGAAACTCGCATTGTGAGTTGCTGTCGTTGCACACAAGGAGTTCTGATTCTTCATAGCAATTGTCTGTGCAGGTTGTTGGGTATTCTTTATCACCCGGATAAAGGTTGTGGTAGCGGCCTTCGTACTCTCCCTCAGTTTTTAACGGAGTAATGGTGCCTTCACCGGCAATAATATTAACAGTATTTGAATTACTGCATGCACTTAAAAGTGCTGCTGCAATAAGCGTAGAGAGTGTTTTTAAATGCATACCATGCTTACTTTTTATTCTTTGCCGTGAGTTTAGCAAAATAAAATTTAAGATAAATCATTAAAAAGTAACAAGAGGTTACATAAAAAAGCCTACGTTTAAGTAGGCTTTTGTTATGAATAGCTTGAGCTGATTAGCCCGCTTTGTTCATTTGCTCAATGAACTTATTAGAGTCTTCAATTGATTTGTTCATGTCGTCCATTAACACTTTTATATCGCGTTTTAGGTTTGTGAACTCACCTTTGATTGCAGTTACAGCTTGTGCGTTTAGATTATGTTTTAAGTACAAAACATTATCATGAAGTGATGATAATACCGGCTCCATTTTGCTTTCTGCGCTGCGCATTGAACGAAGTAGTTGATCAAATTGGCGCTTAGTTGCATTGAGCTTTTTGCTGCTTTCACGTTTAAGAGAGGCGCTTTTGTATTGCTCTAGCTCATCGGCCCACTCATCAAATAGCGCTTCAGCGACATCTTCTACTTTATTGATATTGCTTGTTACGTCGTTTGCTGCCGCGAGGCTCGACTCGTAATCATCATTCAGTTGATTGTAGGCATCTTGTAGTTCACCACCATCAAAGTTAATCAGCGTGGTTAATCTGTCTAATGCTGATTGAAACTCTTCTTGTGATTCTTGCTGTGCTTCTTTTGTTTCTTCTACGCGGTCTACTAAAATGTCGCGTTTATGCACACCGACAGACTCCATGGCTGAGTAATAAGCTGACTGACAGCCTGATAATGCCATTGTTACTGCAAATAGTGGTGCACTTAAAAGTGTCAGTTTTTTCATTGAGAATCCTTTTTAGGTACCTTTCATTTCAAATTATGTGGTGGATTGCTATGATTATCAAAACATTTTAGCAGAAATTAGATTCTATGGATGAGAAGCTCAGTCGATATAAGTTGCAATTAAGCACTTTTTTAAAGCAACAACCTACTTGGTGGATGCAGTATCTTAATCGTTGTATTGACGATCAAATCACTGTTAATGCTGGGTACTTGGCTTATGTGACCTTATTATCAATCGTGCCTTTAGTCGCGGTTGGTGTTGCTATTTTTTCTGCTTTTCCAGGATTCGAAAGCACGTTAGTGACCATAGAAAACTTCTTGTTTACTAACCTTGTGCCGACCTCTACAGATGTAATTAAAGAGCATATCAGCGCTTTTGCCGGTAATGCGAATAAAATGACTGCCGTTGGTGTGGGTTTTTTAGCGGCGGTATCTTTGTTACTTATTCGCAATGTCGATGCTACATTAAATCGAATTTGGCGTATTAAGAAAAAGCGCCCAATGATGATTTCGTTTGCCGTTTATTGGATGGTGCTTAGTTTAGGCCCTGTGTTATTAGGGGCTAGTATTGGTGTTACTTCATACATCGTGTCGTTAGTGTCGTTTGCCGATCAAGGTATCCCCGGCTTTAGCGGCTTTTTATTGAAATTATTACCTTACATAATTTCAATGATTGGCTTCATTATGCTCTATACTTTAGTTCCTAACACACGAGTTCCATTTAGAGCGGCAATTCCGGGCGCTTTGTTTGCAGCTATGTTGTTTGAGCTGACAAAAAAAGGCTTTGCTTTGTACATCAGCCACTTCCCATCGTACGAAGTTATTTATGGGGCGTTGGCGACAATCCCTATTTTATTTGTATGGGTGTATTTGTCGTGGATTGTCGTATTACTCGGTGCAGAATTTACTGTATGTATCAGCCCTGAGAATATCGAGGACACGCCTGATATAGAGGTTTAAATTCACTGCACCTAAGGAGAGCGAGGTGCAGTTACATCCACAATATGTTGCCAACCGTGATTATCACTTGAGTGTTGGCGATGGTCATCAAATCCATGTGCAAGAATATGGTGCGTCTACAGGGATTGCTGTGGTGTTATGCCATGGCGGGCCTGGTGCAGGTCTATGCCCTGAAAATTGCCGCTTTTTCGACTTAGAACGTTTTCGAGTGATCATGTTCAGTCAGCGCGGTTGCGGTCACTCAACCCCCCATGATAGTTCAACCAATACCACCTCAGAATTAGTTGCCGATCTCGAGTATTTACGCCAGCAACTGGGTATTGAAAAGTGGCTGGTGTGTGGTGAGTCATGGGGTGCCACTTTGGCACTTGTCTATGCTATTCATCACCAAGAGCATGTTGCAGGGCTTATTTTACGGGCTAGCTTTTTAGCTTGTAACAGTGACTTCGAGTGGCTTTACACAACAAAAGGAGCCGGCGCGCATTTTTACCCTGAGTGCTTTAATGAATTTGTACATGATTACACTGATTGGCGTGCCTTACTCGACTTTTATCAGCAGCAACTAAACAATGATGATCAAATTAAAGCCAGTAAATTTGCTAAGTTATGGTGTCATTGGGAGCAGGTGCTATGTCATGGTGAGCCGTTAACAAACTGGAGTTTACAGGAGCCCCATGTCGGGTTAAATCAAGCAAAGTTAATGGTGCATTATTTTCGTCATCACTGTTTCATTGAAGAAGGCTTTATCGCAGAAAATGCCCATCTACTGACTCATTTACCTATTTGGTTTATTCATGGCCGCGCCGATTTGATCTGTCGATATAGTGCCGTACAGCAGCTTGCTGAACAGTTAAATGCACAATTATTGATTTTAGATGGCATTGGGCACAGCAGTGATAATCAGGTATATTTGGCGGCAATGCGACGTGCCGCAGATTTAATGTATATCAAGTTATCGAGGGATCAATGCAAGGCTTAATTCAAAGAGTAAAACAAGCAAAAGTAGAAGTGGCAGGCGAAGTAGTTGGTGAAATTTCACAAGGTATTTTGCTGCTATTAGGTGTTGAAAAACAGGACACCGAGCAAAGCGCCCTGAAGCTTTTACACAAAGTCAGCAATTACCGCATTTTTACCGATGAACAAGGAAAGATGAATTTAAGTTTGAATGATATCAAAGGTGAGCTTTTAGTGGTTTCGCAGTTTACCTTAGCAGCCGACACTAAAAAGGGTATGCGTCCAAGCTTTTCAAGTGCTGGCACGCCAGAACAAGCCAATACACTCTATGAGTATTTTATTGCAGAGGCTAAAAAAGTAGGCTTAACAGTGGCTACCGGGCAGTTTGGTGCTGATATGCAAGTAAGCCTATGTAACGATGGTCCCGTTACTTTTAATTTATCTGTGTAATACCAACCCGCAATAATACTTAATCATTTTGAGGGATTAAACCTGTCGCTAACTGCGTTAAAAATCTCTCATTTGGAACAACTAAATAACGAAATTTTTGCCTTGTTATCAACGAGGTTTTATTGCCTCAAAATAGACTACTTAATTAAGCGAATTGGTATAAGTATTTTTATTTTTTGATCATCACGATGTGATTTACGTAGTCGGGGATTTTTACAATGCTTGGGCGCTTGCCAAACTCGGTGATTAGCAGGTGCTCAAGTTGCTTTAGTTGCGATGGGTGATTAGATAAAAAATTAATGAACAACAAGCCATCTTTTGCCATCGCTGCTCTTAGTTTGGTGTAAAACTGGTGCTTGTATAAAAATAATGGCGCATCTACCTCACTGAATAAATCTAGGATAATCCAATTGTATTCGTTGTTTTGCTCTAATACTTGCTGCGCATCAAAACAGTGCAGATTATTGGCATGGTCGCCACCAAAGTAACGTTTATAGCAGTGAATTATGTCGGGGTTTTTATCAACCGATGTCAGTTGGCTGTCAGGGTAGGTGTGCTGTAAGTAATTACGAATAGCACCACCGCCTAGCCCTAGTTCTAAAATCTTTTTAGGTTCCTCTAAGTCTTGCCAAAGCTTTGCAAGGTATTGTAAATGCGGGAAAAGTAATCTGGCAGGTCGGCGTTTTTCAATGACCGATTGCAGAGTTTCATTGATCAATAACCAGCGTAATTGGTTAAGTTGCCTAACTTGAATACTGTAATTGCCTTGTTTATGCCAATAGATGAGTTGCCCTAATCGGTGGCAGTCCTCAATAAAACTATGTTTTACTGCGCCACTGGGTTCAAGAAAATGTTCCATATTTCGGGCCTTTAGCTATTTATTTATTAAAATAATACAATTATTTCAGCATAGACCAGCAGGCTTAAAGTGCAATTGTGCATTAGTTTTTACAGCCAAGAATAATAATTTAGGCTGGGTCACCAAAGTATTATTCCAACTTGTTAGAAGATCGCGTATCGTAATTCGCATTGCAAAGGCCACGACAGAAAAACAACAGACAGTGGCTGAATTATCACAGGAGTTTTTATGTTTAAAGTGACCACCCCACAAAGCAGCGAAGATTGGCAAGCGTACTATTCATTACGTTGGCAGGTTTTAAGAGCACCCTGGGGCGAGCCGCGTGGTTCTGAGCAAGATGACTTAGAACAAGACGCAGAGCACCGCTTTATCAAAAATAATGACGGCGAAGTATTAGGCGTAGCGCGCCTGCATTTTAATAATCATCAGCAAGCGCAAGTTCGTTATATGGCGGTTGCTGAAGGTAATCGTAACCAGCATATTGGTAGCCGTTTATTACATGAATTAGAAAAAATCGCATGGACTCAAGATGCTGACGAGCTGGTATTGTTTGCTCGTGAGCGAGCTCTTGATTTCTATAAGCGTCATGGCTACGAATTAAAAGAAAAAGCGCACCTTGCCTATGACGATGTACAGCATTGGAAAATGGTAAAACAAAAACCCTCTGAGCCGGGTTGGTTCCGTCATCCAAACTGGACACAAGTACTGCAAAACACGTGGCGTGAGTCGATCCCAATCAGTGATGCGATGGGCATTAAAGTTGAAAGCTATACCGATTGGCAGTTTACTACCCGCGCTGATTTAGATGCGAACTTAAACCTTCATAACACTATGTTTGCGGGTTCAATTTATAGTTTAGCAACCTTAACAGGGTGGGGCGCAACTTACCTTGCGCTGAAAGAAGCAGGCCTTGAAGGAAATATCGTGTTAGCTGATGCCAACATTAAATACCTTAAACCACTCAATAACGACCCTCGTGGTAGTGTTGAGCTGGCTGGCTGTAAAGGCAAATTAGCTGATTTAGAAGAAAGTGGTAAAGCAAGCTACCACGTGCCAGTAAATGTATACGATGGCGATGTGTTAGTAGCAGAATTTGAAGGTCACTTCATCGTTAAAAAATAACGACTATTTAGAGCGAGCTAACTAAAGCTCGCTCTTCTTACAGTTAAAGTAAGTCAGTTAACAGAATACCCACACCAAAACGTTCAATATCGGCGTTGTAATCAATCAAGCTCTCACCATAACCATTAAAATATTGTGCGTAGCCACGTAATCGGCCCCAAAGAGGAAAAGACCAATCTAATTGGATTGCACCACGGTTATCTGAATTTAAGTTATTACGGGTCATAAAGCTAAATTCATGCTCGTTGTAACGATATGCACCCGAGAACTCAAAGTAACCCATGTATTTGTAGATATCTGGATTATCATCGCCACGGGCTTCTAGCTCATCGTCCTTTTTATCTTCAGGAATGCGATACCAAGGCTTAAAGCTAAAAACAAAGCCATCTTTTTCCCATAGGAAATCGGCATAGATACGGTTCCATGAACGTGAATTAGGCTGGCTGCGGCCATTCGATTGATGTGAGGCACCAATTGCAATTGCCATTTCATCGCCCCAAAGCACATGCTCAGGATCAAGGTAGTTCACCCAGAAGATCTCTGGTTCGTAATTTGTTTCACGAAACGGTGATGAAATATTTTTGTTGTAGAACTGCCAAAACGATTGCATGGTAAACGCAAAGAATACGCCCTGATCTTTATCTGAAAAGCCTTCGAAAATAGGCACTTTAATTGAAAGTTGATATTTCACTTCAAGATTATCAAGTGGCTCGCCATCAGTTTGCTCAGCAAGATCTTTTAAACCATCAAAAGGACGTTCATTCGGGTTAGATACGTATGAAAGCGGTAATATGTAGTTACGCTTATGTGGGGTGATCACATTACGGTTTTTCTTGCTCACTTCTTCACGGGCTTTACGCTTGTCTAAAGCGGTGAGCTTTTTACTCTCGTCTAAGTCTGAGCATTTTTTACGAAGTTCTTCGAGTGTTTGTTTACCGTCACCGCCAATCGCTTCGTTCAAAATACACTGCTTTACGAGTTCTAGCGCGTCATCTTGTTCGTTAGTTTGTGGTTGTTCAGTTTGAGCAAATACAGGTACAGAAAATAAGCCAGCGGCTGCCAGCCAAATGCGCCATCCCATTGCAGTTCCCTTTCAGTAGACTTGTAAGTAGGTATAATTATAACGATTTTTACATAAGTAACCGTGAACTTGTACTGAATTGTTGAAATTTTAGGTAAATAGAGAGCCCCAAGCTAAGCTTGGAGCCCTGCTGTAACGGCCTAAGGGCATAAGCCGTTGACTCTCACGCAATGAGAAGGGATGAGCTTATAGCTCAAATACGTTGGTAAAAAACTTATAAAGTTCGGTACCTTGATTCACGCTTGCTGAAGCAAAATGCAAAATAGCAATGGCGTCTTTATCAAAACTTAATGTTTGTAGCGGCTGCTCAGAAAGGTAGCGCTCCATTCTTAAAATGCGGGCGATAGGCTCACCAGCTTTAATATGGCCACCCAGTGGGGCAAGATACTCGACCATGCCACCCATAGGTGCGTAGTAAGCTACATAATCTTCAAGCATGCAGGCATAACGTGTCATCGCTTTTGGATGATACGCAGCATCAACTAATACCTCTTTTTGATTGAGGTAACTTAAAATGCTATTTGCATCTTCAAGTGCCGCACTTAAATCGATTTTTTCTTGGCTACCAAGTTCAACGGTAAATGCTTCGACTTGAACTGCAAATTCACGGCCTTGTTTGGCAAGCTCTTGAGATAACGACCACCATGGGCAGAAACTCGCTTCATCCATTGCGCCATCAAAATCACTTGGGATCAATAACACATGTTCGATGTTGAAGTAGCTTGCGCTGTCTTTGGCGTATTCAGGGCAATATAAGTGCTTACTTGAGATAGGCCCAGTGTGAAGGTCTAAAACGATATCAGCCTGGTGGGCAAGCTTTTGCAAGTTAAGAGCAATGCGCTTACCCGTTGTTAGGCTGTAATCAGGACCCGTTAATTGACTGTCGATGTCAGCAACGAGTGCCTGTTTAAATGCAGCTTTAAGGGTCGCATCATCACTGTCTTTATGCTGTTCAGCAATCTGTGACGGTAACGCTTTATTAAAGCGGTACATGCGGTTCCAGTTGGTGCCCGTGATTGGGTCGAAGCGACCTAAAGTAAACTCACCTGATTTTTGGTTGCAACCAATAGGGTTGGCATAAGGCACTAGGGTAATATCGCCGCGCAGCTTGAGTGATTTTAGCTGCTCAAGCAATTGATAAATTACTGCATTACCTTGTACTTCAGCGCCGTGCATATTTGCTTGTATATACACGTTTGGTCCCGTGCCATCGCCTTTTAAGCGATACACAGGAATTGTCAGTGGTAGGCCGTTGGCAATCTCGCCAACCACAATATTCTCTTGGCTGATTAACTCTTTACTCATGGTGATTACCTTAAATAATAGCTGGCATCTTCAGCGCTACGGATACACTCAATATTGCCTTGTTCAAGGATGTATTCAGCCGCTAATTCGTGGCATAAAAAGTACGGCATGCTTTCGGTAAAGCCGTATGCACCACATTGGCTGAATACCAACCAGTCTTGCTCATTTAAATCGCTCGCTAATTGGTGCTCACCTAAGCAATCAAGGGCGGTGCAAAGAGGGCCGTATAAAGTCATTGCCGCAGGCTCAGCCGTTGACTCGCGTAGTAATGCCGCAGGAAAATCTTGGCTTGTTACAGCAGGGCGAAGTAAATGGTTAATACCGCCTGATAAAATCACTTGTTGTTGATTGTAATTCTCTTTGCGCTCAACAACCGGCGTTGCGTAATGGCCGCATTCGCCCACCGCATAGCGGCCAAGTTCCATCCAAAGCTCTTTGACACCAGCATCTGCTTTAATAGCCGCCAGAGTCTCGATAAGTGCAGACCAATCGAGTCGGTTAGCATCTTGCGTATAAGGAATACCTAAGCCACCCCCTAAATCGAGAATATTAAGGTTAATATTTATTGAGCTTGCTAGCTGTTGTAATGGCGCAATCATCGCACGCCATAGCTCGGCGAGCTTGTCAGTACTTAGCATATTGCCCCATTGGAAAATATGCAGGCCATCAAAGCTAAGAGCTGGGTAATCACTTACAGTGAGTGCTTGCCACTCATCACAGCCCAAACCAAAAGGAGTAAGGCTATCGCCACCAAGAGGGTTCTTTTCGCTGTCTGGCCAACGAAGTTGTACGCGCAATAGAACTTGCAGCTGACAATTTGCTTTTGTTGCTTGTTCGTTTAACCAGCGAACTTGGTTAACGCTCTCGGCCACAAAAGTACGTACGCCGCGAGCAATGAAATGTGAAATTTGTTTAGGGCTCTTTGCAGGCCCTGTGTTGAGCACGCGCTCGCTATCGATGCCTTGAGCAAGTACTTGCTCAAGTTCACCTTTACTTGCAACATCAAAGTTAAACCCTGCGCTGTCTAAACATTGAATAATGCGAGACAGTGGGTTGGCCTTTACGGCATACCAAAGCTTCACATCGGTTTGCGCAGTCAGTTGATTTAAATGTGCAGTTAATTTATCTAAATCATAGATAAAAAATGGCGTATCAAGATGTGTTGAAACTTGTTCAACAGCTTGCTTGATGGGCGTGCTCAAAAAGCTCATTAACGTAAAACCTCTTCTAACAGTAATGATGCATCGCTTTGTTCATCACGGTATTTCACGATCAATGCACAAGACATGCTTAGACCTTTCTCGCGAGCCCATGCATTTGAAGCAGGGCGAGAGCCTGGGATCACAATCGCGTTTTCTGGGATGGCTTCACCTTTGTCTAGCTGGCGTTCGTTAACGCAATCGTAAACAGGAATAGTTGCCGATAAACGAACACCTGGCGCAAGTACAGCACCTTTTTTCACAACCACACCTTCAACAATAACGCAGCCTGCGCCGATGAATGCGTCATCTTCAATAACCACAGGGCTAGCACCAATTGGCTCAAGTACACCACCTAATTGTACTGCAGCACTTAGGTGAACATTTTTACCCACTTGTGCGCATGAACCCACTAATGCGTGGCTGTCGACCATAGTGCCTTCGTCGATGAACGCGCCAATATTCACATATGCTGGTGGCATGATAATGGTGCCTTTGGCAACGTGTGCGCCACGACGAACACTGCTACCACCTGGTACCATACGCACGCCAGCATCGGCTGCAAAGCCTTGTGGTGCTAAGTTGTGCTTATCAACAAAACCACCCGGGAACTCGGTATTTGTACCATTTTTAAAGGCTTCTAAAATGCCTTGTTTAACTTCAACATTGGCGTGCCAGTTGCCGTTCTCGTCTTGTGTTGCTGCGCGAACTGCGCCTGATTCTAAGTTGTTTAATAATTCTAACCAGCTCATGATAAAACCTGTTTTTAGTTCCAAGATAAAATTGTGTTGTTTGCGTGGGTGATGCTGTCTGTTTGCTCAAGCTCTAAATGCGTAAGCGGTGGACGTAAATGCGGGGTATTTATTTTACCTTGCAGGTGCATCAGTACTTTTACGGGGATTGGGTTTGCCACAGCGAATAAACTTTGGATTGCTTGCGACCAATCGGTGAATAGATTTGGGTATTGACCACTTAAACTGCGTTTAACAAACTCATGGGTTTGACTCGGCCAAGCATTCGCGGCAACCGAAACTAAACCTTTTGCACCCGCTTGAGCAAAATATGGCATAAGTGCATCATCGCCACTGAAAATAGCCAGTGTTGGTGATGCCGTTCTAAAGCCTTCAAATTTGCTAATGTCGCCACTGGCTTCTTTTAAGGCCCAAAGATTTTTGTGCTCAGCAAGGTTTTTGATCACCTGTGGTGAAATCTCAACTGCGCTGCGTCCTGGTACGTTATACAACATACAAGGGTGGTTACTTGCGTCTAGTAGGCTTTTAAACCAATGTGTTTGGCCAACAACCCCAGGTTTTGCATACAGAGGTGAACCTAACAGGTAGCCATGAATAGGTAGTTGGTTGCAGTATTCAACCCAAGCAATTTGTTGCTTAAGGTTCATGCCGCCCACAGCAACCATGAGTGGGACACTTGGTGCTAATTGACAAACATGTTCAACAATGGCTTGTTGCTCTTTGAGTGAAAGCGCCAGTCCTTCACCGGTACTGCCAAGCAATAAAATGCCGTTATTTGCATCTTGCTGCTCAGCGACCAGTTGTTCAAGGGCCGTGTAATCGACCTCGCCAGATTCAGAAAATGGCGTGACAAGCGCTGTCCACAATGGATAGTCGTTTAAATCAAAATTGTTGATCATCTCTCACGAACTTATAAGGTATTCGAAGAGTTTATGCGGGAACATTTGAATGGAGCCGCATGTCGTCGTTCGAACAAGGTATAATTCGAAGAGCGAATGGGCTTAAAATAATAAAGACGCGAAGGCCTTATTATACTAAGACCAGAAGCTCTCCACCAAACTAATCAATAGCGCTTTGCTATTGTTGGTGACAGTCGCTGGGATTCAGCCCAGTCGCCCGAAATAAGCACCTCACAAACGGTGTTACTTCTCGGCGTTAATTCCCCTCACGTATGATCAACAGAGTCTGTGCTCTTCCCATACGCTACCTGAATAACGCACCTCTTCCAGCCCTTTATGCTCGCTTTAAAGGTTAAAGCCAACATAGTTAAATAGGGTATTGGCGGCGATTAAAGCATTTTAGCCATCTAGGTGTCAAGGCGAAGGATTTGTTTTTTAGTGACCGATTTTGCAACATGGTTACGTATAAGCGTGTTTTTACGTACACTTAGCGTTAACCAAATAAATTGGAAAAATGATGGAAAAATTTAACGATATTTATCAGCGAGCCGTATCTCGAAAAGGCAGCGAAGAAATGCTGCATGCATTGTTATCAAACCCGCTCGATGATACTGATATTGCCAAAATGCATGACGATTTATGGTTAGAAGAGTTTACGCGTAAAGTCTTTCAAAGCGGTTTTTATTGGTCTGTTATCAATAATAAATGGGCTGGTTTTCGTGATGTGTTTTGGGATTTCAGCGTAGAAAAGTTGTTGATGATGCCGCCAGATATGCTTGAGCAAAAAGCCAGTGATGAGCGAATTGTTCGTAATTTTAAAAAAGTACAAACGATCCCAGAAAATGCGTACATGATCCACGAAGTTGCCGAAAAACATGGTAGTTTTAGCCAATTTATTGCAGATTGGCCAACTAACAATATTATTGGTTTGTGGGCCTATCTTAAAAAGCATGGTGCGCGTTTAGGAGGAAATACTGGCCCATACGCTTTGCGAGCGCTTGGTAAAGATACCTTTTTACTTTCTCGCGATGTAGAAGCCTACTTGCGTGCCCATGAGTTAATTGATGGCGGCTTACAAACTAAAAAATCGTTACAAGCAGCACAAAATTTTTTCAATGAATTACAACAGCAAAGCGGTTACAGCCTGCAGGCACTAAGCCAACTAGTGGCCTATGGTGTAGGCGATAATCGTGTAGGTGTAGCAACACGTTAAGGACAGTTATGAAACTGCAAACCCGATACACAGATATTAGTGAACTGCTTGCTATTAAAGATATGCCTAGCGCCGTTGCTAAGCCGCAATTACTGCTATTCAATGACAAACTCGCTGATAATTTTGCGATTAATCACGACAGCGAATTTTTAGCTAAATTGCTATCTGGGTCAGCAATAGATAAAGATGTTGCGCCAGTTGCACTTGGTTACTCAGGTCACCAATTTGGTCATTTTTCACCGCGTCTTGGTGATGGCAGAGCACATTTGCTTGGTGCTATTACAGATCAAAATGGCACGCAGTGGGACTTACAGTTAAAAGGTGCAGGAGCAACGGTATTCTCACGTGGTGGTGATGGTCGCTGTGCTATTGGTCCAGCTGTACGAGAGTACATTATGAGTGAGGCACTTCATGCTTTAGGTATCGCTACTACGCGTTGTTTAGCTGTGGTTACAACTGGCGAAACGGTATATCGCCAGCCACCTCGCCCGGGTGCAGTTGTCACTCGCTTAGCTAAGAGTCATATCCGTGTTGGCTCATTTCAATACTTAGCTACACAAGGTGATATAGAAGGGCTAGAAAAGCTAGTCGATTACGCAGTTGATTGTCACTTTCCTGACATCAGCAGTAATGGTGAGCAGCGTTATATTGAATTTTTAACCGCCGTGCTAGATAAGCAAATTGAGCTGGTTATCAGCTGGATGCGAATTGGCTTTATACATGGCGTTATGAATACAGATAATACTTTGATTAGTGGTGAAACCATTGACTATGGCCCCTGCGCGATGATGAATCAGTTTGACTTAGACACGGTGTTTAGTTCGATTGACCATCAAGGGCGCTACGCGTTTGGTAATCAACCCAATATTGCCAATTGGAATATTGCGCGTTTAGCTGAAAGCTTAATTCCTTTATTTACTGATCAAGATGCTGCCGTTGAGCAACTCTCACCGGTTGTGAATGGTTTTGCTGCTAAATTTAATGATGCATTTAATACTATGTGGCAGCAGAAATTAGGATTAGCAGGTCAGCAAGAAGGCGATCACGCTTTAGTTTCAGAGTTACTGGGGTTAATGAAGCAACACCAACTTGATTACACCAACACTTTCAATGCACTTACTGAATCTTTAGTGAAAGAGTTTGTTATAGATTCTAATTTAAAAGGATGGGTTTCAAAATGGAGGCTCAGAACATCAGCTGAAAGTTACAACACAATGCGAGCCGTTAATCCTGCAGTCATTCCGCGTAATCATAATATTGAAATGATCTTGGCTGAGTATGAAAAGACAGGATCTAGTTCATCAATCAATGAGTTTTTAAAAGTCATTCAAAAACCATATGAGTATGAGGAAGAATTTGCGGCATGGTATCAACCTCCGAAGGAAGGGGATTGTAATTACCAAACTTTTTGTGGTACTTAAGGGTTAATCTTTATGGTTGATAACAATTGTAAATGCTCATTTTTTTAAATCTGAGTGTTCGTTGATTGAGCAAGTTAGCTGCCAGTGTTATGATTTATATCAATAAAATAGCACTAAAGTTTTGCTTTTTAACGAAAATTTACAAATAAAGTTGCTTTCAACTTGTTGATTTAAAAATAACCAATATAATAATGTAATTGGGAATGGACTTTTATCGGTTTTGAAGTCAGTAGATTAGGCTGAATCGACTTTCACCTAATCATAACAAAGCGATCTAAAGGCATTGTTACGCAAAGTTATTTAGATAACCTATTATTTGGGTAATTGACTGAAATTACTCGGCAAGATTTTTGTTCTGTACCGAGTTCGTTAAGTTTTGATTAACTATTAGTCGACTACTCTGTTTAAACTGATTGAGCTGGTTTGACTTAGCTACAATTTTAATTGTGAAAATGGGAAGGAAACAATGAAATTAAAATCACTTACTATTGCTTTAGCACTTGCTGCAACTAGTGCTTCAAGCTTCGCTGCCGAAAAGCAAGGTTTCTACATCGGCGCATTTGGCGACTACTATGATAATTCTTGGGAAAATGTCCGCGACTACACTCCAGGTGGCCTTGATGTTGATGACTCTACAGGTTGGGGTTTAGAGCTAGGTTACCGTTTTAGTGATTACTGGAGCGCTCGTTTAGAATATGCTGACATGGACTTCGATTGGAAAGCTGATCTAAATGACGGTACTTCTGTTAGCGGTACTGAAAGTGGCAAACGTTACGGTATTGACGCTTTATATCACTTAGGTGGTGGTCCATTCTACGGTATTTTCGGTCTAAAAAATCTTGATGCGGTTGACGAAGATCTAATGTTCGCAAACGTAGGTGCTGGTTACCAACACTACTTCACAGATAACTTCGCGTTTAACGCTGAAACATCTTTATACCAAGGTCTTGACCGTGGTTACACAGATGTTGGCGCTAAATTAGGCCTAAGCTATATCTTTGGTGCGCAAAGCTCAGCTTCTGAGCCAGTTGAACCTGCTCCAACAGTTGTTCCTGTTGCGGTTGAGCCAGTTGATAGCGATGGCGATAACATTCCTGATGCTGATGACCAATGTGCAAACACGCCAATGACTGACGCTGTTGATGGTACTGGCTGTACATTATATGAAGATCGTGAAGTAACTAAGAGCTTACTAATCACGTTCCCTAACAACACGTCTAAAGTATCTCAACAATACTTAGATGACATTGACCGCGCTGCTAAGTTCTTAAAAGAGCACCCAGGTACTGACGTAGTACTTGAAGGTCACACTTCATCAGTAGGTAAAGCTGACTACAACAAGTGGTTATCTAAGAAACGTGCTGATGCTGTTGCTAAGAAACTAATCGAAGACGGTATTGACCCAATGCGTCTTACTACTGTTGGTTTAGGTGAAGAGCGCCTTAAAAACCCAGCAAATACGCCAGAAGCTCATGCTGAAAACCGTCGTGTTGAAGCGAAAGTAACTGTAATTGAGCGTGTAAAAGTAGAGCGTTAATCTAACCCTTTACGCAAATTTGAAAACCCAGCCTAGTGCTGGGTTTTTTCATTTCTAACACCTATAAAGTAAGTAGATAGGAATGATTCTTAATAAATATTCATTTGAATAGCGTTTTTTTCTAGTACTATTCATGGTATTTATAGTGAATATTAAACTCCTTACTTACAGCATGGATTTTCATCTATACTTAAAAGCTTTATAATTAACCGTCAGAATACTATAAGTACTGGGTCTTAATTGGTATTTAGCTTAATACTACCGAGTACTTTCACGTCACCAAGAGGGCAATATTGTGCTACAAGAATATCGTAAACACGTAGAAGAACGTGCCGCGTTAGGTATCGTACCAGCGCCATTAGATGCTCAGCAAACGGCTGATCTTATTGAATTAATCAAAAACCCACCGGCAGGCGAAGAAGAGTTTATTGTTGATCTTCTAGTTAACCGCGTACCACCGGGTGTTGATGATGCTGCTTACATCAAAGCAGGTTTCTTAGCTGCAGTTGCAAAAGGTGAAGCGAGCTCTCCACTTGTATCAAAAGAAAAAGCAGCTGAGCTACTTGGTACTATGCTAGGTGGTTACAACATCGCACCTATGATTGATCTTCTAGATGACGAAGCGTTAGCGCCGATCGTTGTTAAAGGTTTATCAAACACATTATTAATGTTCGATGCTTTCTATGATGTAGAAGAAAAAGCGAAAGCAGGTAACGAATTTGCTAAGCAAGTAATCGAATCTTGGGCAAATGCAGAATGGTTTGTAAACAAGCCTGCAGTTGCTGAAAAAATCTCAGTTACCGTATTCAAAGTAACTGGCGAAACAAATACAGATGACCTTTCTCCTGCACCAGATGCATGGTCTCGCCCTGATATTCCACTGCACGCTTTAGCAATGCTGAAGAACGAACGTGATGGTATCAATCCTGAAAAACCAGGTGAAGTTGGTCCAATCTCACAACTAGAAGAGCTTAAAACGAAAGGTTTACCTCTTGCATACGTTGGTGATGTAGTTGGTACGGGTTCTTCTCGTAAATCTGCAACTAACTCAGTACTTTGGTTCATGGGTGATGATATTCCTCACGTACCAAACAAACGCGTTGGTGGTGTATGTTTAGGCGGTAAAATCGCTCCTATCTTCTTCAACACAATGGAAGACTCTGGTGCATTACCAATCGAACTTCCTGTTGATGAGCTAAACATGGGTGACCAAATCGATATCTTCCCATACGAAGGTGTTGTTAAGCGTCACGGTACTGATGAAGTAATCTCTACTTTCTCTCTTAAATCAGACGTAATTCTTGATGAAGTGCGTGCTGGTGGTCGTATTCCACTAATCATCGGTCGTGGTTTAACTGATAAAGCGCGTGCATCACTAGGTATGGAAGCTGAAGATATCTTCCGCAAGCCTGCTCTTGTAACAGATTCTGGTAAAGGCTTCACATTAGCTCAGAAGATGGTTGGTAAAGCATGTAACATGCCTGGCGTACGTCCTGGCCAATACTGTGAGCCGAAAATGACAACTGTTGGTTCTCAAGATACAACAGGTCCTATGACGCGTGACGAACTTAAAGATCTAGCATGTTTAGGCTTCTCTGCAGATTTAACAATGCAGTCTTTCTGTCATACATCAGCTTATCCTAAGCCAATCGACGTAAACACTCACCACACACTTCCTGATTTCATCATGAATCGTGGCGGTGTATCACTTCGTCCAGGTGACGGTGTAATCCACTCATGGTTAAACCGTATGTTATTACCAGATACAGTAGGTACTGGTGGTGACTCGCATACTCGTTTCCCTCTAGGTATTTCATTCCCAGCGGGTTCAGGTGCGGTAGCATTCGCAGCAGCAACTGGTGTAATGCCTCTTGATATGCCTGAGTCAATCTTAGTACGTTTCAAAGGTGAAATGCAGCCAGGTATCACATTACGTGATCTAGTACATGCTATCCCTTACTACGGTATTAAAGAAGGTCTTCTTACTGTTGAGAAGAAAGGTAAGATCAACGAATTCTCTGGTCGTGTACTAGAAATCGAAGGTGTTGAGCACCTAACAGTTGAGCAAGCTTTCGAGCTTTCTGATGCGTCAGCTGAGCGTTCAGCGGCAGGTTGTACAGTTAAACTTTCTAAAGAGTCTATCGCTGAATACCTAGAGTCAAACATCGTAATGCTTAAATGGATGATCTCTGAAGGTTACGGTGATGTTCGTACTATTGAGCGTCGTATCAATGCAATGCAAGAGTGGTTAGCTAACCCTGAACTTATGGAAGCTGATGCTGATGCAGAGTACAAACACGTACTTGAAATCGACCTAGCTGATATCAAAGAGCCAATCCTTTGTGCTCCAAATGACCCAGATGATGCACGTCTTCTTTCTGACGTAACAGGCGAGAAAATCGATGAAGTATTCATCGGTTCTTGTATGACTAACATCGGTCACTTCCGTGCTGCAGGTAAACTACTAGATGGTTTCAGTGGTCGTATCCCAACTCAACTTTGGGTTGCACCACCAACGAAGATGGATAAAGACCAGCTTACTGATGAAGGTTACTACGGTATCTTTGGTCGCGTAGGTGCACGTATCGAAACTCCAGGGTGTTCACTATGTATGGGTAACCAAGCACGTGTTGCTGATAAAGCAACTGTTGTTTCTACCTCTACGCGTAACTTCCCTAACCGTCTAGGTACTGGCGCTAACGTATTCTTAGCATCAGCAGAGCTTGCAGCAGTAGCGGCAATCTTAGGTAAATTACCTACACCTGCTGAGTACCAAGAGTATGCAGATAAGATCAATGCAACTGCAGCTGATACTTATCGTTACCTGAACTTCCACCGTATGCCTCAATACACTAAAAAGGCAGACCAAGTGATCGTTCAGCAAGCTGTATAATTAGTAATAATTAAATTTACTAGTATAAAAGCCCGCACCTAGCGGGCTTTTTTATTAAGTTTTTGTTCAGTTTGGTTTGTAAAATTAATACATTTGTCTACACTGATTATTGTTAAAAGTTAACAGTTGTAACTTTGTGTTTAATGTTGTAACCAAGGAAGGCGGGCATCATTTCTTGGCTGCATAGATTTTGCAAATCAAGGAATTGAACAATGAAAGCACTTCTTCTTTTACTCCCCCTCAGTGGTTCGGCTCTTGCTGTTAACCCCTCTTTTAGTGAAGTCCGACTCGGTTTTGAAACGATTAGCTATAGTGAAACTCTTAATGATGTAGCAGGGTTTGGCAAGTTGAGCCAGTCAATTGATGTGACCAATCCCGCAATACGACAGATATCATACACAGGGATTGATGATGATTGGGGATTCTATATTGAAAGTGCTGCAACAATTTCTACTGAAATTGAAACTGAAACTTGGCATTTGGCAGAGTTTGGCGATATTCAAGAAAATGCATTTAAAACAAAAGCGAATGAGATCGGTTTTAAAGGTGCTTATAATTTTTCAAAAGCCATACAGTTTACTTTAGGCACTAAGTTTTTTACTTCTAGTTTTACACGCTCAAATTTTGCTTTTGTGCAACCAGGTGCGGCTGCATTTGATGAGGCACTGATTGCTATCTCAGATGATCCAGATAACCCCGCTCGTTTTACCTTACCGGGTATGAATAACGCGAACAATGTGGGCGACCAACAAGATTATAACTCCCAGCTACGCCCCGTGGTCTCTGTGTCAGAAGATCAAATGGGTATATTGCTTACTTTAGGTGCCCGTTACGATAGTCGTTTAAAAGACAGTTTTAATAAGTACAGCTGGTATGCAGAAGCTGAATTGAGTACACCCATGTACTCTGAAATTCAAAATACTCAATTTGAAACAACTACATTAACCGACAGTTTTAATGGCTGGGGTGTGTTAGGACGAGTCGGGCTACGTTATCAAATAATGTCACATATTGCGTTAATGGGCGGTATTGATGCGCAATACAAATCTCGCGATATAGTGACTAAGAATCTTGAAAATGGTCAACGTCTGCGCGTACCTGAAGTCGAATATAGTAATGTGTCTTTTGCAGTTGGTTTGCAGTGGAGCTATTAATGAACAAGTTCGCCATAATTAGCTCATTACTTTTATTCTCTTTATCAGGGTGTAAAACCATTGATTCTGTTCAGCAAGATTTAGGTTCTCTTGCGAGTAGTATTACAGGAGAAGAACAGGCGACCCCCGAACAAATACAGGCAGCCTATGAAAAAGCCCAAAGTGTTTTCCAAGAAGCACTTACAGCTTATAACCAAATAGATACGGAGAACTTAGCGCAATTTGATGAGGAGCGTGTAGCTAAGGCTCGTAAAGTTTGGGCGGTGCTTGAGCCTGAGTTTAATGAACTGCGTTTAGCTCCTGAACATGCTTTAAAAAGTGCGTCACTGTTCTCATCTGACACGGTTGCAGATGAAGTCATGTCTCAAAGTCAGGAGGTCATTTCCTTGGTTACTGAAGCGCAGCTTGCCAAGCAAAGGATCACATCGGTTTTACAGCCAATTAGAGATGAGTTTGCCATTTTAGATCAATTGGATGCTGAAACATCTTATGAAAAGCGTTATCGAGAGCTCGATAAGCAACATCAACAATTAAAGGAGATGCTCATTGACGGGCAAGAGCAGCAAGTTGCTGAGTATGTACCTAAGCTATTAGAGCAACTCATTGATTTAGAAAAAGACGCCGTTGTACAGTTTTATTTCTCTCAGTATATCGAAAAAATTTATGGGCTAGCTAACTCAAAAAAAGTCGATATATTTCCGACAGTTTATCAGGACGTTCGAAAACAATTAGAGCAAGGTGAAACATTTAGTAAAGCTAACTATCGTGAGTACGAGCAAATTAAACAACAAGCTGCTTTATTGTCATTACAAATCGATCGTATTAATAGTCTCTATGCTGAGTACTTAGCCCAAAAATCGGCTATTGATAAAGACACTGTTGAAGCGCACATGCTGAGTCTAGAAAGTGAAATTTATGCATTGACCATGGCTGCTGGTTTGGGTGATCTGAGAGGCCTCTCTTTTCAGGAACAGCTTCAACAAGTAAGAAAAGCAATTAATTGAGTAAACCAAGAGCCACAGTTCGCTGTGGCTTTTTATCAACGTTAAGGGATTTAGCGTTTATATGGCTAAGAATTTCCCTGCTATAAGTGAATATAATGGAGTATGTATGTTAATTCATAAGCGGCTGTTGGCTGCAGTTATTGGTACCTTATTTTTAGTTGGGTGTGGGGGAGGTGGAGGTAGTGACTCTGAAACTAAACCAGATCCTGTAGACCCCGTTAATCAAAGTCCAACAGTTACTATTAGTGCCGAATCAGAAGGTGCAGAGCAGACTTCTTTTAAATTAAGTGCCGCTGCCACAGATAGTGACGGTAGCATTGCCTCTTACAGTTGGACATCTGATGCTAGTTTTGACTTTGTACAAAGTGATGGATTAACGAGTGCTGAAGCTACTTTTCAAACACCTGATATAGACGCTGATACAACGGTTAATTTCACTGTCACTGTAACCGATAACGACGGGGCAACAGCTTCAGCAAAGCATAGCGTTATATTTAAACGAAATGTTTCAACAGTGACAATTACCGGGATAGTAACGGATCAGCCAATTGCTAATGCAGAGTTAGAGATTAATGTTGGTAGTGACGTCTTTTCGGTCAATGCAGATCAAACCGGTCGCTATACGATAGAGCTTGTTGTGGACGAATCTGCAAGTGATAAGCTTGTGCTGGTTAAAGCAAAAGGTCTTGATAGCACCAACCCTGGGGTTGTTTTTGTTTCACAGCTAAGCTCAATTCAAGCGTTATTGGAACAGGCTGGTGAGGATAATACGCTTGATAGTGAAGACAACTTTGGCGTCAACATCACGAATGTAACGACCGCAGAATATGCGCTTTTAACACGTAATAATGAAGAACCTCAATCAGTCGAAGAGCTAAACGCAGCACTGCTAAATGTTGATGCTGACGAAAAGATCTTATTGGCAACTCTCATCAAAATCATCGTGGATAATGCAGATTATGTTCTCCCTGAAGGCGTCGAGAGCACACTCGATCTTGTCAGTGACGAAGATATCGCTAAGAATTTTGAAGATGAAGTAAATGAGAAAGATCCAGATCTCATTGAAGAGACGAAAGAAGAAATTAAAAAAGATGAAAACTTAGTTTCTGATAGCGATGAGCCTATTGTCGGTGATTTTATAGTTAACTCACCTCGTTATTATAACAATGATGCATATCACCTTGTTCTGGCAAGTGACGGTACGGGTGAACTTAATGCAAATACAAGCTCAACACTGACAATGAGTAAAGAATCAGGGGTGTATACCTTAGCACTAGCAAATAGTGTAGTGACTTACACTGATGAATATAACGATGGCAATGAATCTTATATTGGGCAAACAAAATTAACAGATATTAGTTTTCAAGTTTTAGCAGAAAATGAGGTTTTCAGAACGATTGAAGTGACTCAAACCACACAAAGAACATTGGACTACCAAAATGGTAGTGAACCCGTTGTGGAACCTTCAATTACTCGAACCTATACAACTAACCTGATTGATAAAGCTAAAACAATAGCACTAAATACTACAGAGTTAACCGAAAACACATGGGTTTTAGACCTAAGAGACAATGATTATGATTCTGCGTCATCTGATGATGAACCTGAAACTTTGCGCTTTTATGCCGATGGTACAGGGGATGTAACGGGTGAGAGTACTGAGGTATTTAGTTGGGAGCTCAATGATACTAAGTTATCTATTAGTTATGATGAAAACGGTGAAACTGGGTTAATTGAGTTCTGGTTTACAAAAGCTCTCTCTGCGGGCTACCAAGTGGTTGCATTAGACACTAGTTTTGATGAGCCAAGTAATACATTAACAGGCTTAATGGTTAAAAAAGCGAATGTGACAACAACCGATGAGGATATTATTGGTCGTTGGCATGGTTTTGTTGGTACGTCTCAATCTTATGATTTGAATATTTATCCTGATGGTAGTGTCGCTATTGGTTTAGGTAATTCAAGTTTCCAAGGTCATATTGAAGATGGCAACTTCTCTAGAAAACGTTTTTATTCAGAAACATATGGTCTTGTTTCAAGTTGTGATGGCTTTGCTGATGACTGTTACCTTGAAAGTGAAATGCAACATGAATTCATTAATATCGTTGGTAGCACCTACTACATAATTAGAACGCTAACTTATTACACTATGGCTGGTGAGGCATATGATGAAGTTAAATCGGTATTCATTTATGAATATAGTAAAGACTTGTCATACTCAGCTTTTACTGAAGAGCTATTAGATGGTGCGATTTCTCTTTACAAAGATGATAGCTCTACAGATGCTATTTACATTCAATACAATGATTTAGGCGAAGTAGGGTATGTTGTCCGTTTTGATGGTGTTGAGCATATAGCAACGTTCAATGATGGCGTATTAAGCTATCAAGTTGATGGCAATACGTGGTTTGTTGAGCTGGTTTCTGCGGATGAAAATGCTGTTACTATTTGCCGATATCAGCAAGGAAGCAGTTGTTCAGCTGATACGCAGATTAGCTACTTACCTAAGCGCCCTAAAGTAACGTTAACAGTAAACCCATCTCAGAATGGTAGTCTCTCACCTAGCAGTCAAACTTCGTATTGGTACCAATACGCGTCTTTCGTAATTAGCCCAGATGAAGGGTATGTTGTTGACGAAATTACAGGATGCGAAGGATATATTGAAGGAGATTATTACCTTGTCTATACCACAGGTGCTGATTGCGAAATTACAGCAACATTTAAACCTGCATTATTAGCCGCTGGCGAGTATATTCTAAATAATAGTGATTTATATAATGCACCAGCCTTGGGCTTATTACTAAATGCGGATAACACTGGCGCTGTAACTCTCAACGGTAGTTCAAATATCAACTGGTATGAAGTTGATGATCACATTGAGTTATCACCTATCGATAGTATTGTCGTGGAAGAATATACCTCTTTCCCTGATGGCATGACTGAGGTTCAGTATCGCACGGAGATTAGTTACGCTGAATTAATGCCAATGGCAGAAAAAGGGCTTAATTGGCATTGGCTAACAGTTGAATATAGCTATTATGAGAATGACGTTTTAGTGAATACCAGCACTGAAAGTTCCAATGTTTATGCATTTTCTGATGGCGATGAAATTGCCGTTGTTAGTGATGATGTCGTAGGGCAATGGGCTGTAAGCGCTGAACAAGGAGGAGTGCTATTAAATATGCAGATCAATGCTGATGGAACAGGCTCTTACATAGATATTTTGAGTGATGAGCAAGATACGTTTAGTTGGCAGATCATTGATAGCAATTTAGTACTTAATCACAGCAGTGATAATTCAACAGATACACTCTATTTTACTAAAAACATCAACGTTGGTTACCAATTTTTAGATAAGGGTAATGATAACGAGGGGGACTATGTTGATGCAGGCATGTTTGTTAAACGTAATGAAGTAGCCATTAATGCAAGTAATTTTTCTGGTCGTCATCAATTTAGAGAGGGTCATGATATTGATTCGCATTGGGCTGAAATCCAAATTTATGACGATGGTGAAATCTTCTTTACCTTTGGAACAAGTTCATATCAAGGAAGCTTTATTAATAACCGCTATATTAGAAGGCTTTATGTAGATACTAGCTCAGGAAGTTGGGAAACAACTGATTTCTGTGATACTAGCTTGGATACATGTTTCCTTTATGGTGAGTTTGTTTACAAGCTAATTGCTATTGATGAAGCCCGTTATTTTGTCGAGCGTACTGTGGCGTTTGATGATAATGGTACTGGGATGCTAGAAAAATCATCTGCACATCTATATGTACATGATTATGCTAGTTCAACAGCAGTTGATAAATTCTACGACTACGACTTATATAGCTTCACTTTATATGAGAGCGATGGCACAACATGGTCATTAAGTGAGCAGGATTATAATGAAGATAGTCAGTCTTATGAATACTCACTGACGATTGGAGATCAAAGTATCACGGGGGTTCAATTGGTTGATGGTAAATTGTCATTTATTGAAAATGGCCAAGACACGCTGCTTGAGCTTATCAGTAACAATCGCACCGAACTCGTTTTCTGTAAGTATTTAGCAGGCAATAGTTGTCAGTCACAAGATCAAGTTTCCCTTTCTATGAGCAATTAAACTTGTCGTAAATTGTGCAACCTAAAACAGCCACATTTGTGGCTGTTTTTATTTTTTAGATTAAATATTCTAAAAAATGTCTATAACGATCTTAAAATTATCCAATATATCTTGCTGGTTTACATAAAAACGCAAATATTCCCAGCTAATTGGATTAAAATCCTCGCCAATATTCTCAACGTATTAAGGCGAGATCGAAATGACTACATTAAACAACCAGAACCTTCTACAACTTCGTTTTGTAAGCCAAGCGCACATTGACGCAGTTAAGCCTTCTTTTGCTAACCTACCTGCTAACCCATACGCAGATGGTGAATTTCGTAAGCGTCGTTATTCAGTAATCAAAGTTGTTGATGGTGAATTAAAACTACAACCAACAAAAGCATTCGTGCAAGATGACTCAATCAATACCTTCCAAGGTAATGTTGAGCGTACCTATGAAAATCTAGAAGATAGCTTATTAGCGACTGATGGTATGAAGCAAATCGTGAATCAGTTCCGCGATATGACGGGTATCAGCGATGATCGCGTTATTGAAATTCACCAATTCAGAATGCTTGCGATCGACAGTGACACACCCGCTGCGCCAGAAGGTGTTCACCAAGATGGTTTTGATCACGTATGCGTATGTGGTGTATCACACGAAAATCTAGAGGGTGGTGAGCTGCTTGTTTATGAACACCAACAAGCTGAGCCATGTTTCAAAATGGAAATTAAAGACGGCATGTTCGCACTGATTAATGACCGTGAAGTATGGCACAACGCTACACCAATGAATAAATTAGATGCAAGCAAAGAAGGTTACCTTGATTGCTTCGTACTAACTGCGTAAGGGTAAATCATGAACTTAACGCAATTACGTCGCCAGTTCCCTGCACTTATGCAACAAGTTGCAGGTCAGTCACCGATTTTCCTTGATGGTCCGGGTGGCTCGCAAGTACCACAGTCAGTGCTAAGCGCTATGAGTGCATATTTGGGTTACTTCAACTCAAACTTAGGCGGCGCATTTTTCTCAAGTGATAAAACGGTAGAGTTAATGGCAAATGCGCGCCAAGCTGCAGCCGATTTATTAAATGCGCCATCTAAAGAGCAAATCGTGTTTGGTGCAAACATGACAAGCTTAACGTTTAGCTTTAGCCGTGCCATCTCGCGTGATTGGACTGCTGATGATGAAATTATCGTCACCAATGCCGATCACTTCTCAAACGTATCATCTTGGCAGCAAGCTGCTGAAGATAAAGGCGCGACAGTAAAAACTACCCTTATCAACGAAGCTGATTGCAGCCTAGATATGGCACACTTTGAAAGCCTTTTATCTAGCAAAACAAAGCTTGTTGCAGTGACGTATGCATCAAACACCACAGGTTCAATTAATGACATTAAACGCATCGTTGAGCTTGCACATGCTGTTGGTGCGCTAGTTTATGTTGATGCCGTACATTACGCACCTCATGAACTTGTAGATGTACAAGCACTTGATTGTGACTTCTTAGCCTGCTCTGCATATAAGTTCTTTGGTCCTCATCTTGGTATCGTCTATGGTAAACGTGAGCACCTTGAAGGTTTCACACCATATAAAGTTGAACCTGCAAAAGATGTTGCGCCAGGTCGCTGGGAAACGGGTACACAAAGCTTTGAAGCGCTAGCTGGATTAATTGCTGCTGTTGATTACATTGCTGCAATTAGTGAGCTAGATGATAGTCATTCACGCCGAGAAAAACTCGCGGCTGCATTTGCTATGACTAAACAGCACGAAATGACATTAAGTAAGCACTTTTTATCTCGTTTAGCAGATTACCCACGCATCAAGTTATTTGGTATTGATGATCTAGAGCGTATAGCTTATCGCACACCGACTTTTGCTTTAACTTTTGAAGGCATCGAGCCACGTGTTGTGTCTGAATTTTTAGGTAAGCAACATATTTGTGTGTGGGATGGTAACTTCTACGCCCAAGGCTTATGTAAGCAGCTAGGTGTATTAGAATCAGGCGGCGTAGTACGCATTGGTTGTATGCATTACAACACAATTGAAGAGCTTGATAAGGTTTTTGATTTATTTGATCAATTACTAGCAGATTAAAGCTGAGCTTTAATTAAGCTATAAGCAGCCCGAGTGGGCTGCTTATTACCGCTAGGATTGTGGTTGGCCATAAATTTGTTCCGCGCGGTTGAATAAGACCCACGAGGTTAAAATATACTTATCATTTGAAATTGGCTTATTACCACGGTGCGTGTGGGTAAAATAGCCCGGTGCTACGACCATAGAACCCTGTTTAGGCGATATTTTTCGTTGTTGATAGTAAAACTCTGTTTCGCCACCTTCTTCTACATCATTTAAATAAAACATAAATAACAGCACGCGGTGCAGTGCCTCGTTGTGGCCTGCTTGCGGATATACCTCGCTATGCCAATAAGGGTAACCACCTTTATTGATATCGTATTTCTGTGCTTGAATTGGACCCATGCGGAAAATTTGCTGCACGAGTAATGGCAATTGTGGTTTGCCGACTTCTTCAAAGTTATCCTGTGTTAAGTCAACAGGTTTGCCCGTTTGCGGATGGTAAACCTTTAAACCAAAGGCACCAATCATCATAAAAATATGCTCTTCAAGGTATTTGAAGACGTAACCCGCAGTCGTTTGTTGAATATGCTTTAGTTGCTCAGCGTATTCGGGGTGGTTATTAAGGTATAAATCGCGGCTGTCTTTTTTCGCTAAATCTACTCCGCCTGAGGTAATGCCTTGTTTTAAATGCGGGCTTTGTTCAAATACCGTGATAAAGTTGTCGCAAAATTCTTTGCTGAGGGCGTTTTCGTATACGCGAATAAAGTCCGTCATGAGCTACCTTTAGTTTATATTTTTTATAGGGTTACTATGTTTACTGAAACTATCACACCACGCTTTAGCGAAACAGATGTGCTAGGGCACATCAACAATACCGTACTCCCTGTATGGTTTGAAGCCGCCCGAGCGCCTATTTTCAGGTTTTTTACGCCCGATTTAAACCCTTATGAGTGGAAACTGATCATTGCTAAGGTTGAAGTAAGCTTTGTGGGTGAGTTGTTTTATGGTCACGATGTCACAGTGAAAACCAGTGTTGAGCACATCGGCTCTAGTTCATTTGTACTGCGCCAAGAGGCTTGGCAGCAAGATAACTGCTGTGCCGTTGGTAAAACTGTACTAGTACGTTATGACTTTGCCAATAAATGTTCGCAAAAACTTAATGAGCAAGAAAGGGCTGACCTTACAGCGCATTTAATCGCTGAGTAATACCCCATTTTTTGCCGACATTTATGAACGCTTGGGGTAAAATGCGCCTTCATTATTTTGACTGAGTAATTTTGGGTTACACGCAATGCTGTTAATGATCGACAATTATGATTCGTTTACATACAACCTAGTGCAATATTTTCAGCGCTTAGACCAAGATGTATTAGTTAAACGAAATGATGAGATCAGCATTGCTGAGATTAAACAGCTTAACCCTGAGCACATCGTACTATCGCCTGGGCCATGTTCACCAAACGAAGCGGGGATTTCCTTGCAAGTGGTCGAACAATTAAAAGGGCAGTTGCCAATTCTTGGTATTTGCTTGGGACACCAAACTATTGCTCAGGCTCTAGGTGCTGATGTTATTCGTGCAAAGCAAGTGATGCATGGTAAAACCTCGTTAGTTAAGCATACCAATCAAGGTGTGTTTAATGGTTTGGCAAATCCGCTGACGGTATGCCGCTACCATTCTTTAGTGGTGGATAAACAAAGCCTGCCTAGTGACTTCACTATTACCGCATGGACAGAACAAAATTCTGATTTTGATGAAATTATGGGGATCATGCATAATGATTTAGCACTTGAAGGAGTGCAATTTCACCCCGAAGCAATTTTGACCCAACAAGGGCTTGAATTACTTGCTAACTTTTTAACTCGCTTCTAACCTTAGGCTAGTGAATTAACAAATATGACCGACAATACGCCTGTGCAAATGACCGAAGAAACCCGACAACAAAGGACTGCGATGGTGCTTAATGAGCGCGCGCACGATCTTTTGCTTGGTCACAGTTTTGCACAGCGTCAAATTGGCTTTATTCATACCCTTGAAATTGATTATGGCGAATCAATGGAGCAGCGAACTCTATTAGAAGTAGAAGTTGCTGCCGAGAAAAAACGTCAAAAGAGTAGCACTGCTCACCATAAATACCGTGCACAGGCGAGCAAGCAATTACACCAAGTGATTGAGGCTGCCATGCATAAGCAGCTTGAAGACATTGATTCAGTAATTCATGAAACTATAGGGATTCAAGATAGCGTACCTGCTATTTTAGATATTTTAGCTGTGCGTTCGGCCTCAGTAGGTCGACTAGAGCCGTTAGTTAAAGATTTGAGTTGGTTAGGTCGTGAGCTAGTTGCGTTTGTGAATTTACCTTTCTATCGAAAACAACGTAATAAACACACTTCAGTTCAAGTCGATAACCCACTGTTAGCGCTTCGCTACATTGGTTTAGATAACTTAAAGTTTGTCGTGCCAACCTTTGCGGTACGTCATTGGATGCCACACAGTACAGAGCCATTTCCACTACTAAAGCGTCGACTTCGTGATAACTCAATGGCGTGTGCCATTGCTGCTCAAGAACTTGCTAAATTAAATGGTGTAAATGAGGTGCACGCGTTTACCTTAGGTATGCTACTCGACGTGGGTAAGATAGCGCTAGTACGTATATACCTTCGTATTTTTGAGTTAGTTTGGCAGCGCCAAGTAACGAAAGCCCGTGATGAGCAAAAGAAAGATCTACACACAGCTTTATTAGAGCTAAAACCGGATCCTTTATTTTTAAGCACCTTGCTAAATAAGCAGTCGATGAAGGTAACAGCCACCGTAATTGAGAAAATGGCTTTTAGGTATTTGCCATTTAATGCGGTAATGCAGCAGTTAACTACACCTTTAGCTAAAAACGATGAGTATTTGCCGCTTACCAAGGTGATTTTAAAAGCACGTTGTTACGCTCAATATTTAAGTTTAAATGAGCATCAACTAGTCGAAAATGACGAAACTGAGCGTTGGTTTGCACACTTCGATTTCACTAAAGAAGAGCTTGATCAGCTAGCAAAATGCAATTTTGATCGCTTTCATATTCAAATTAATTAAAAAAATTGTTAATTTTTTTGCGACTATTCATTCATTGTTTATCAATCCGCAGTGACAAATTTTTTCTCTTTAGCCTCTGCTTGGCTCACTAGCCGTACGCCTTTTTATAGTATTTAGAGCAAAAAATAGCCTTCAAATAGTTATTCACTATCCATGAAAAAATATCTCAAGCCCTTTATTTTCAAGGGCTACATGAAAGTTTTCTAAGAGACAGGACGAAAATTTTCTGGAATAATGGATGAATGAAAATTGAACCAAAGAGTAATTTTGGTGATTTTGCGCTAAGCTCAATCGACTAAGTAAAATGGCTTAGTTTAGCTTTAGAGCGCCACCTTACTCTGAGTGTGCTTACAATTATGAGGATATAAAATGACAGTCAATCGCGAATTATTTGATCAAGTAATGGTTCCTAACTATGCACCATCAAGTGTTATTCCAGTTCGAGGCGAAGGCTCTCGCGTATGGGACCAAGAAGGTCGCGAATTTATCGATTTTGCTGGTGGTATTGCTGTTAACTGTCTTGGCCATTGTCACCCAGCTCTTGTAAGTGCATTAAAAGAGCAAGGCGAAAAAATTTGGCACTTATCAAATGTAATGACTAATGAGCCAGCGCTTCGCTTAGCTAAAAAGCTAACTGACGCAACGTTCGCTGAAAAAGTATATTTTGCTAACTCTGGTGCAGAAGCTAACGAAGCGGCACTTAAACTTGCACGCCGTTTTGCACTTGATAACTTTGGTGAGCAAAAGTCACAAATTATCTCATTCAACAAAGGTTTCCACGGCCGTACCTTCTTCACAGTAACAGTAGGTGGTCAAGCTGCATACTCTGATGGTTTTGGTCCAAAACCTGGTGATATCGTTCACTGTGACTACAACGATTTAGCAGCATTTGAAGCGCTTATCTCAGACAGCACTTGTGCAGTAATGATGGAGCCTCTGCAAGGTGAAGGCGGTATCATTTCGCCAACTGCTGAGTTTGTTGAAGGTGTTCGTGAGTTATGTACAAAGCACAATGCACTACTTATCTTTGATGAAGTACAAACAGGTGTTGGTCGTACGGGCGAGCTTTATGCTTATCAAGGTCTAAATGTAACTCCTGATATCTTAACGACTGCAAAAGCGTTAGGTGGTGGTTTCCCTATCGGTGCAATGATCACCACAACTGATATTGCTAAGCACTTAAAAGTAGGTACTCATGGTTCTACTTACGGTGGTAACCCACTTGCGTGTGCAGTAGCAGAAGCTGCATTCGACACAGTAAATACTCCTGACGTACTTAATGGTGTTAAAGAAAAGTCAGCGTTATTCCGCGAGTTATTAACTGCGATTAACGAAAAGTACAATGTATTCACTGAAATCCGTGGCGAAGGCCTATTAATTGGTGCTGTAGTAACAGAGCAATTCAAAGGTCGTGCAAAAGAGTTTTTAGTGGCTGGTACAGCAGAAGGCGTTATGTCTTTAGTGGCTGGCGCTGATGTTGTTCGTTTCACTCCGTCACTTGTAATTCCAGAAGCTGATATCCGCGAAGGTATGGCTCGTTTCGAAAAAGCAGTTGCAAAAGTCGTTAACGGCTAAACGAAACTGTCATTTCAGGGCAAGTTAAGCTTGCCCACATTTCTTAATTTACCGTTATTTATAAGGGAGCAAGCGGACTTATGATGATCCTTCGCCCAATCCAGCAAAGCGATTACCAAGCGTTAGTAAAGATTGCTGTTGAGTCAGGCCATGGCTTTACGTCTTTGCCTAATAATGAAGAGTTATTACAAAAGAAAATTGATCATTCTGTCAGCTCATTTGCAAAAGCAGCACAGCAGCCAGGTGATGAAGGTTACTTGTTTGTTCTTGAAGATAGCGAAACGGGTGAAGTTGTAGGGACTTCGGGTATTGAAGCTGCTGTTGGTTTAGATGATGCTTTTTATCATTATCATTTAAGCAAAGTAATTCATTCTTCTCGTACGCTAGACGTGTATAAAGCCGTTGATATTTTAACTCTGTGTAATGATTACACCGGTGCAACTGAGCTATGTACATTATTCTTAAAAGATGGCTACCGTAAAAATAATAACGGTAAATTGCTTTCAAAAGCGCGTTTTATGTTTATTAATCAACATAGAGAACGTTTTGCTGACACCGTCATTGCTGAAATGCGTGGTGTGTCTGACGAAAGCGGCGAAAGCCCATTCTGGCAATGGCTAGAAGAGCACTTTTTCTCAATGGACTTTCCAACGGCAGATTACTTAACGGGTATTGGCCAGAAAGTATTTATTGCTGAGTTAATGCCTAAATACCCAATTTACGTCAACTTACTGAGCAAAGATGCACAAGCTGTGATTGGTCAAGTACATGACAACACACGCCCTGCGATTGAACTATTAAAGAGCGAAGGTTTCACCTTTAATGGTTATGTAGACATTTTTGATGCAGGCCCAACTGTTGAAGCAAAAGTAGATAACATTGCTACAGTCAGAAATGCCCACACAGTTAAAGTTGAAATTGGTGAAAGCCAAGGCGACACCACGGTATTGTTAGCAAATGATAAAATTGCTGATTTTAGAGCAACCGTGACTCAAGTTAGCCTATCATGCGATGCCGATAGCATCGTAATCTCAAGTGAACTAGCAAAAGCACTTCACTTAGAAGCGGGTGATTCAGTATCACTTGCAGAACTATAGAATTCAGGAGACATATTAATGACTCATGCAGCGCAATTTATTAATGGTCAATGGCAAGCAGGCCTAGGTCATACTTTTCAATCTGTAAACCCAGCAAATAACGATGTAATTTGGCAAGCAAACACTGCCACCGCAGAACAAGTAGACGGCGCAGTCGCTGCTGCACGTGAAGCGTTTTACAGCTGGGCTGATAAAACATTTGCAGAGCGTTTAGCGATTGTAAAAACATTCGCAGAAACACTGAAAGAGCACAGCGAAGAATTAGCGATTGCTATCGCACAAGAAACCGGTAAACCACTATGGGAAACACGTACTGAAGCAGGTGCGATGGTGGGTAAAATTGCTATCTCTGAAAAAGCATTTTTAGAGCGTACAGGCGATGTTGAAAACCCAATGCCACAAGGTCGTGCGATGATCCGTCACAAGCCGCATGGTGTTGTAGCTGTGTTTGGCCCTTATAACTTTCCTGGTCACTTACCAAATGGTCACATTGTACCTGCACTATTAGCAGGCAATACCGTGGTATTTAAACCGTCTGAGCTAACGCCAGCAGTTGCTGAGTTAACGTTAAAGTTATGGCAAAAGGCGGGTCTCCCTGCAGGTGTTATCAACCTTGTGCAAGGTGAAGTAGAAACGGGTAAAGCGCTTGCATCTCATAAAGGGATCGACGGTTTATTCTTTACTGGCTCTTCGCGCACTGGTCATATTTTACATGAGCAGTTTGCTGGTCAACCGGGTAAAATCTTAGCTTTAGAAATGGGTGGTAATAACCCGCTTATCGTTACTGATGTTGCTGACACTAAAGCGGCTATCCACGATATTATTCAATCAGCGTTTATCTCTACAGGTCAACGTTGTACGTGTGCGCGTAAGTTATTCTTACCTGCAGGCGAGCAAGGTGATGCCATCTTAGCGGGTCTTATTAAAGCAACTAAAGCTATTAAAGTAGGTGACTACGACGCAGAAGAGCAACCTTTCATCGGGTCAATGATTTCTTCAGCAGCAGCAGCTGGTATGGTCACAGCACAACAGCAACTTGTTGAGCTTGGCGCTGAAGTGTTAGTTGAGCTAACGCACAAAGAAAATACCGGCTTTGTGACACCGGGTATTTTAGAGTGTACAAATGTCGCTAACTTCCCAGACGAAGAGCACTTTGGACCACTGCTTAAAGTATTCCGCTTCACTGATTTTGATGCCGCTATTGATAAAGCGAATGACACAAGCTTTGGTTTATCAGCTGGTTTATTAAGCGACAGCGCAGCAGATTACGACCATTTCCTTCGTCGTATTCGCGCAGGTATCGTAAACTGGAACCGTCCTATCACAGGTGCATCAAGTGCAGCACCATTTGGTGGTATTGGTGCATCAGGTAACCACAGAGCAAGCGCATATTATGCTGCTGACTATTGTGCATACCCTGTCGCTTCGGTAGAGCTTGAAAAAGTAGCAATGCCAGCGACATTAAGCCCAGGCTTAAAAATCGATTAATAATCGTAAATTATTATAAAAAGCAGCTTCGGCTGCTTTTTTTGTATGAGATGCTTGGCAAAGGTAGCAATTAAAAGCGCTTTCTGCTTAAATCTAAAGAGATAGTTTTTTATTAGGTGTGCAGTCGTATGGTTTTAGATAGGCAAGGGTACGATGATCTTGTCATGTATCTCACTCAAAATTTAGCGCTTTTTGAGAAGCCGGGTCAAATTAAACCAGGAGCTCCAACAGTGTTAGAGCTGATTGAAGACGTGATAGCAGAAAATGTCATGTTACTTTGCGAGCAACACACAGAGCTTAATACTGAACAACGCAGCCAAATTGTTCGCGAAGTCGACGGTATCGTATATGACTTACAAGAAGTGCTGAGCAGCGTTACAAATCACACAGTAACCGTTGAACAACACGCGTTTATTGATGAGTTTGCTGGATTAGTAAAAAACTTATTCGATAGTGCTGTTGTAGAAAGTGCCTAACTTATAAAGCACAACACAATTTCTAGTCTTTAAGCGAGCAGCTCAAAGTTAGCAACTCGCTTTCCTTTAAAGCTCACCTCTTATCCCTTGCATCTGTGTGTGACTTGCTTACAATCAAGCAAAATAACTTTAAGAGATAAAGCACATGCAAGCGAATGTAAAATGGGTAGAAGGCGATACGTTTATTGGCCTTTCAAATTCAGGTCACAATGTAGTTTTTGATGCAGGTAGCGATAGCGCTGCGCCAAGCCCAATGGAAATGGTTTTAATGTCAGCGGGTTGTTGTTCATCTGTTGATGTTGTTAGTATTTTAAAAAAAGCAAAACAGTCATTTTCTGATGTGCAAGTTAAGCTATCTGCAGAGCGTGCTGAGTCAGCACCTCGCGTGTTTACCAAGATTAATCTACACTTTGTGGTTACCGGTGATAATGTCTCTGAAAAGCACCTTGCAAGAGCGGTACAATTATCTGCTGAAAAGTATTGTTCTGTAGCCTTAATGCTTGATAAGACAGTAGAAATTACGCATAGTCATGAAGTTGTGCAAGAACAGGTAAAATAACGCTTTTTCCGAGCAGGAAATTCGTATAAAATCCGCGAACTTTTATTTCTGCTGGTGCAGGTTTCACTCGTTTTAAGGTTGGTTTAGCATGAATAAACCCTTCGATAAAATTAAGCTTCATGGCTTTAATAACTTAACTAAGAGCTTAAGTTTTAGTATTTACGATATTTGTTACGCAAAGACGGAACAACAGCGTAAAGAATATATTGAATATATCGACGAACAGTACAGTGCTGATCGCCTTACCGATATTTTAGGTGAAGTTGTGGATATTATTGGCGCAAACATTCTAAATGTTTCTCGCCAAGATTATGATCCGCAAGGCGCCAGCGTAACAATCTTGATCTCTGAAGAGCCAATTGAGCAACAAACAACGTATGACGTTGATGAAGCGCCGGGTCCTCTTCCTGAAACAGTGGTAGCACACTTAGACAAGAGCCACATTTGTGTTCACACATACCCAGAAGCACACCCTGATGATGGTATTTGTACGTTCCGTGCTGATATCGAAGTATCAACGTGTGGCATTATTTCGCCATTAAAAGCGTTAAACTTCTTAATTCACAGCCTTGAGTCTGATGTTGTAACAATTGACTACCGCGTACGTGGTTTTACTCGTGACGTTGATGGTGTAAAACACTATATCGATCACGCGATTAACTCAATTCAGAACTATATGACTGAAGATACCAAAGAAGCGTACCAAATGATGGACGTGAACGTGTATCAAGAGAACTTGTTCCACACGAAGATGATGTTAAAAGAAACTGACTTGAATACTTACCTATTCGGTGTTTCTACAGCAGATCTTTCGGAAGAAGAAGAAGAAGTTATCTACTCTAAGCTGACCCGCGAGATGCAAGAAATCTTCTACGGTCGCAACTTACCAGACACTGAGTAAGTCACTATAGCTTTAAAGAAACGGCGCGTAATGTAAGTTACGCGCCGTTTTTTTATGCCTCATTGACTGCACTCATCTGTACTTATATGCTGATTAAAAGGCCAATTTAAGGATAGATATGTCAGTTGTTCTCTCGCAGTCAGTATTTTTAGCAGAGCAAGTTCGTGACCATGAAGGACCCGCAGCTAAGCGCTCTGGCGTTACCTTGTATGAGCTTATGGAGCGAGCAGGGCTGGCGACTTATCAGCAAGCTATCAGCTATTTTCCTAAAGCAAGTACATTCGTAGTGTTAGCGGGCGTTGGTAACAATGCCGGTGATGGTTATGTTGTTGCTCGCTTAGCTAAACAAGCGGGCAAACAGGTTACGGTTATTACAGCAATATCTGATAAACCTTTTAAAGGTGATGCGCTCAGTGCTCAGCAAGCTTGGCTTGACGCCGGAGGGGCAATAACCGCTGATGCCAGTGCTATTGAGCGTGCAGATATCATTATTGATGGCCTGCTTGGCACAGGAATTCAAAGCGCGGTGCGCGAGCCTTTTTCACAGCTGATTAAAGCTGCCAACGAAAGCCAAGTGCCGATAGTTGCTATTGATCTACCCTCAGGTATTCATGCCGACACAGGTGTCATACAAGGAGTCGCAATAAAAGCCGCGCTTACTGTGACTTTTGTGGGGATTAAACAAGGTTTAGTGACAGGGCAAGGTAGAGCGCATGCAGGGACATTAGAGTTTAATGATTTAGGTATTGAAGATGCCTTTTTAAAACAGACATCACCCACGGCTGAGCTTATCAATTATCAGAGCCAAGCTAGGCTTCCTAAGCGCGATAACAACAGCCATAAAGCCAGCCATGGTAAATTGCTGTGTGTTGGTGGTAATGCTGGCACTGCAGGCGCTATTCGTTTAACCGCAGAGGCTGCGCTTCGCAGCGGTGCGGGCATGGTCAAAGTGTATACCCATAGTAGCTCTATTCTACCTGTGAGTATTGGCCGGCCAGAGCTAATGGTGACAGATACAAACCTGATTAGCGCCCTAGAGTGGGCAACCTGTGTTGCTATTGGCCCAGGGCTTGGCCAAGACACTTGGTCGGAAACAACCTTTGAAGCAGTAATGCAGTATTGCTTTACTAATAACAAGCCTCTGGTTATTGATGCTGATGCACTTAATTTAATGGCTCAGCATGCTTCGTCATTTCCATTTGCTAATACCGTTATTACACCACACCCCGGTGAGGCTGCCAGGTTACTTAATTGTCGCGCTAGCGATATTGAAGAAAATCGCTTTCATGCAGTAAAGCAGCTCGCACGTAGCTATACCACTACTTGTGTACTCAAAGGTGCTGGCAGTTTAATTGCTGATAATAACCAAACATGGGTGTGTACCGACGGTAACCCTGCACTTGCGGTTGGCGGCAGTGGCGATGTATTAACAGGTATCATAGCGGCATTGATCGCACAGGGGCTTACTCCTCAGCAAGCAGCGTGTTTAGGTGTAACCTTACATGCAAAAGCCGGTGATATTGCCGCAGAACGTGAAGGTGAAAGAGGCATGTTAGCGAGTGACTTGTTTGCGATAGTGAGGGAGTTGGTTAATGGCAGCTTTAAGCTGTAAGTTTTAAGCGATAAGACTAAGTGAAATACATCATAAATCGAAAAATTTATATTAAGAAAAAGAATGCAAGAAAATAAAAATCATATCTGCCATTACACATCAGCTGAAGGCTTGATGGGAATACTTAATAGTAAGCAATTATGGGCAACACATCCTAGGTACTTGAATGATACTGGGGAGTTTAACGCGGCTTTTAATTATATTCTTAGGGACAAAGATAAAATTCAAAGGATAGTAGAAGATTTATTTGGAAGCTATTACTCAGATCAACAATTATCTCAAGGCAAGAAAGGGCCGCTTGATTTTATAAAGAGTGAAGAAGAAGTGAGCTTCGTAAGAGAGCAAGTCAGAAAGCTAATATCTGAAGCAGATCAGAATATGAGTGAAAACATATATGTTACTTCATTTGCTAATTATGAAGGGATAGATAGCAATACACATTGGCTATCTTACGCCCATAATATCACTGGGTATTGTATTGTTTTTGATAAAAAGGAGTTGATTGAAAATGTAATTGAGGGGGTGAATATAGAATTTGAAAGTGTTTACTACGGGGAAACACCAGACGAAATTTTGAATAAAGTTGCTAAAATAATATACGAAGAGCTTGTATATTTTTATCAAATAGCAAAACTATCTGAGAAGCAAGGTTATAGTCTAGATAATGAGGCTGCAATTCATAGGGCTCACTCGTTTTTGAAAATGAACAATTTATTGGCAATGTATAAACAAGTTTCTTATAAAAACGAATTAGAAATTAGATTACTTGTTTCCAGGTTAGATCGTATAAAAAATAATGGCCAAATAATTGAAGAGTATGATTCTTCGGAATTCCCAGAATTAAATTTTAGAATCTCAACCAATGGGGCATTCATACCATATCAACCTGTGCCGATAGACCTAAATGCTATCAAGAAGATTATAGTCAGGTCTGATTCTCATATTGAAAGCAAGGTAAAGAGTACAGAAATGTTACTCAGGAAGTTTGATGTTGAAGCTATAGTTGAGCAAAGCACGGCTACTTTAAGAACCACCTTGTAAATTGTAATATTTTCCAACCTAAGCATAATTGAATAGAGCCTAGAGCCTAGAGCCTAGAGCCTAGAGCCTAGAGCCTTAGATGTTGGGGGCGCTTGTGAACTTAGCTATTAGTTTATTGTTCTGTTAAATGGTACAAACAATCTAGGCAAAGTAACTTGGACTCGCATGCTATCTTAAATTCTTACTTCTCGAATCCTGTCGATTATTAAAGTGTTGATTTTCATTGCTTTTATTTCTATCCTGTTTTTTGGTTTTAAATTTAAATCTTCGCGGTAACACCAGTAAATTTTTTGTAAATTATTATTGGTTGTAAATTGACTTTTTTGGGATTGTCTACAAATATTAAGCCGCAGTTTCAGAAAAGCTCGTTTCGCCATGTCTCGGGAATGTTTTATACACCTTATAAAATTGCCTCATACTGCTTCACTAAACTTCTGGGTGATGTTTGGAATGCACATTCCAACCCTACCAAATTTAAGGATATAAATATGAATAAGCACTTACTTATTTCAGGAGTGGCCTCGTGTTTTGTGTCTGCAGTGGCATTTGCAGATGTGACAGCTATGACTGGAACTATTCACTTACAACCCACAAATGGCAGTATTAACGGTTCGACAATCTCAATATCCTCTGAGCAGGTTATGTCGGGTGGATCGTTTGGAACTTACACTACGCAGCAAATGTATGAAGATGGTTTTCGTACTGAAGATGGAAAATTTGCGATGCAAATGTTCAACTATGGCTCAGGCATAGGGGCATTTGATATTCGTCCAAGACCAACCAGTTATACAATCATTAATGATGGTAGTGCATTATATGATGTTCCTTGGGGAGGGTTAACTTGGTTAATTTACACAAATGATGCAACGTACGGCACTGTTTTGGCTGTATGGGATGATATGCCGGCATCATTAACTTATTCATGTGATGATTATTGCCTTGTTTCAACTATCAGTGACCCGATAGGTATCGTTGATGAAGATATGGATCAAGACGGTATACCTGATGCTGTCGATAATTGCCCTGAAGTTGCAAACCCTGATCAGCTAGACTTTGATCAGGATGGTCAAGGTGATGAGTGTGATGCCGATGTTGACGGCGATGGAGTAAATAATGATTTTGATTACTGCCCAGACACTCCTGCTCTAGAGGCGGTAACCTATGAAGGATGTTCAGTTGAACAACATATGGCTGCACAATGTGGTGAATCGTCAGAGTTTGCTAACCATGGTAAATACGTCAGTTGTGTTGCAAAAGCGGCTGAACAGCTTTTAGATCAAGCTTTAATTACCGAAGAGCAAAAAGACGCGATTGTCAGTGAAGCTGCTAAATCAGATAAAGGTAAACCTAAGCAAAGTAAATCAAAAAAGTAAGGAGCTTAGAATAGCTCTTATCAAATAATTTATAAATCAGACTAAGTTTCTATAATCGTAAAAAAGCCCCTAAAAACATGTGTTAATAGGGGCTTTCTTTTGAAGGGGAGGTACCTTCGGGTAATATCTTTAAATAAAGATTTTTACCGGGGGGATGATTACATCATGCCGCCCATACCACCCATGCCGCCCATGCCGCCCATATCTGGAGCAGCTGGCTCATCTTTCGGGATTTCAGCAACCATAGCTTCAGTTGTGATCATAAGACCCGCGATTGAAGCTGCGTACTGTAGTGCAGAACGCGTTACTTTAGTTGGGTCTAAGATACCCATTTCGATCATGTCGTTGTACTCGCCTGATGCTGCGTTGTAACCGTAGTTACCTTCACCGCCTTTTACTGAGTTAACAACAACAGATGCTTCGTCACCTGCGTTAGTTACGATTTGACGAAGTGGTGCTTCCATCGCACGTAGTGCAACTTTAATACCGTGGCTTTGGTCTTCGTTGTCGCCAGCAAGTTCAACAAGTTTGCTTGCTACGCGAACTAGTGCAACACCACCACCAGGTACAACACCTTCTTCAACCGCTGCGCGAGTTGCGTGTAGTGCATCTTCAACGCGGTCTTTCTTCTCTTTCATTTCGATTTCAGTTGCTGCGCCAACTTTGATTACTGCAACACCGCCAGCTAGTTTAGCCATACGCTCTTGTAGTTTCTCTTTATCGTAGTCAGACGTCGCTTCTTCGATTTGTGCTTTGATTTGTGCAACACGACCATTGATGCCGTCTTCTTCGCCTGCACCGTCGATGATTGTTGTATCATCTTTAGTGATCACAACGCGCTTCGCTGTACCTAGGTCTTCGATTGTCGCTTTTTCTAGCTCTAAACCGATTTCTTCAGAAATAACAGTACCACCTGTTAATACTGCGATGTCTTGCAGCATTGCTTTACGACGGTCGCCAAAACCAGGAGCTTTAACCGCAGATACTTTAACGATACCGCGCATGTTGTTCACAACAAGTGTTGCAAGTGCTTCACCTTCAAGGTCTTCAGCAATGATAAGTAGTGGCTTGCTAGCTTTAGCAACAGCTTCTAATGTAGGTAGTAGCTCACGGATGTTAGATACTTTTTTGTCTACAAGTAGAATGAATGGGTTGTCTAGCTCTACAGCGCCTTTTTCAGCGTTGTTGATGAAGTATGGAGAAAGGTAACCGCGGTCAAACTGCATACCTTCAACTACGTCTAGTTCGTTTTCTAACGACTGACCTTCTTCAACAGTGATAACGCCTGAATCACGGCCTACTTTTTCCATTGCTTCGGCAATGATGTCACCGATTTCTTTATCAGAGTTAGCAGAAATAGTACCTACTTGTGCAATTGCTTTAGTGTCTGCACATGGAACAGAAAGTGCTTTAAGCTCTTCAACTGCCGCAGTAACTGCTTTGTCGATACCGCGCTTAAGGTCCATTGGGTTCATACCCGCTGCAACTGCTTTTAAGCCTTCGTTTACGATAGCTTGCGCTAATACTGTTGCAGTTGTTGTACCGTCACCAGCAGCGTCATTCGCTTTAGACGCTACTTCTTTAACCATTTGTGCGCCCATGTTTTCGAACTTGTCTTCAAGCTCGATCTCTTTTGCTACAGATACACCATCTTTAGTGATCACTGGAGCGCCGAATGATTTGTCTAATACAACGTTACGGCCTTTAGGACCTAAAGTTACTCTTACTGCGTTTGCTAAAATATTTACGCCAGTTAGCATTTTGCCACGTGCGTCACCTGCAAAAAGTACTTCTTTTGCTGCCATGATTAAATTCCTCTTAAATTCTGTAAACGGGTTGCTAAACGAAAAGTAGGATTAGCCTACAATGCCTAGAATGTTATCTTCACGCATGATCAGGTACTCTTGACCTTCGATCTTTTCAGCTTTTTCAACATAAGAGCCGAACAGCACAGTGTCACCGGCTTTAACTTCTAATGCTCTTACTTCACCGTTGTCTAAAACACGGCCATTACCAACAGCGATAACTTCTCCGCGAGTTGATTTTTCAGCTGCAGAGCCAGTTAATACAATACCGCCAGCAGACTTAGTTTCTTCTTCTAGACGCTTAACGATGACGCGATCATGTAAAGGACGAATGTTCATTTATTTAGTTCTCCTAACAGTTTCTGAACAGTACAGAAAAAATCTTGTGTTATTGCAGGGGAGTGCTAAGCCACCCGTTGCGTTTCATTGCATTCATTAATGGGGGTGGCTTAAAAAAATCCAAGTACAAAAATTAAAAAATTTTAATCTTTTCGCTCAAATTCACCATCAATAGTTGTAGGTTGATGGTTTGGCTCTTCATGAGTGGTTGTTTTACTATGATATTGGAAGTGTGCAGAGCCTTGATTTGCCTGCGAACTCATACGTACAGTCGCTTGGCTGGCAAGGCCTGCAGCCAGTTTGTTGCGGATTGCTGGCGTAAGTAGTAAAAAGCCAAAAAAGTCAGTCATGATGCCTGGTGTCATTAATAAAACACCGGCGATAATGACACATAATCCAGTAAATAATTCTTTTGCAGGCATTTGCCCTTGTGCCATTTGTAATTGCACGTTTTGAATCGCGCCCATACCTTGCTGCTTCACTAATTTCGCACCGACAATCGCGGTCACAATTACAAGCGCTATGGTGGCAAAGCCGCCGATCACTTCACTCACTTGGATGAGTAACGCGATCTCCACAATCGGCACTAAAATAAATAACAAAAACAAAAATCTAAACATAACGCTCTCTAAAAAATGTCATTCTCTTTCGAGTCAGTGAAATATAAATTGGGGTGAGCAGGTCATTTTTCAAGACGGAACCTAGGATCACCTTGCTCGCTACACATTATAGTTACTATCGGATACTATGGTGCGACTCACGTAATCAAATAAAGGTTCCTTATGACTACGCATTTTCGACTTATTTTTACTACTTGTGCAAATGAGGCTGAAGCCCGTCAGTTGGCACAACATCTAGTTAAAGAAAAGCTAGCTGCTTGTGTGAACATTTTGCCTACTATTGAATCTATTTACATGTGGGAAGGCGAGGTGACTCAAGCTATTGAGAGTAAGTTACTGATCAAAACTAAGTCAGAAAAAATGAATGAGGTGATCCAAACTATCAAGAAATTGCATAGTTATGAGGTGCCTGAAATTCAGGTCGTTGATGTGGCTACAGGCAATTTAGCCTATTTTAATTGGATGGATGAGGTACTTAATTAATGCGATCGTTCCTTTTATTACTTTGTGCATTGTGGCTAATGCCAGCAACCGCGAGTAATAACAATTTACTTGGAAATCTACTACAACCTGCGGAGCAAACATTTCTCCCAGTTGATCAGGCTTTTGTTTTCGATTTTGACCAGCAAGGCAAAACCTTATTTATTGGCTGGGATATAGCGCCTGATTATTACCTTTATAAAAAGAAAGTCGAAATTATTGCCAAAGGCGCAGATATTGAAATTCCTGATCTTGGCAAGGGCGTGATTATTGAAGATGAATTTTTTGGTAAGACCGAGGTATTCTTTGATTCGTTAAGTGTGGTTTCTAAGCTTAGTAACGTCACAGAAGGTGCGGTTGTTAAAGTGCGTTTTCAAGGCTGTGCTGAGGCGGGGTTATGTTATCCGCCAGAAGTTAGAACCATTCCTTTATCTGTGATTGCAGGTGAGCAAGTATCACAGGCTGCAGATGCGGGGAATGCATTGGCTGCATTAACACAAGCAGCCGATACTAATGAAGCGTCATCAGCCCCTTCTCAAGAAGTTTCAAAACCAGCTGGTGAGCAGTCATATACCGATAAGCTGGCATCGCAAGGTTTACTGACTAACCTAGTAATCTTCTTTTTAGTTGGTGTTGGTCTTGCCTTTACGCCATGCGTATTCCCAATGTTTCCGATTTTGTCGAGCCTTATAGCGGGTCAGCAGAATTTATCGACTAAAAAAGCGTTCTCGCTGTCGTTTGTATATGTACAAGGTATGGCCGTTACTTACGCAGCACTGGGCTTAGTGGTTGCATCATTAGGTGGGCAAGTACAAGGGTATTTACAGCATCCTACTGTACTAATTAGCTTTAGTATCTTATTTGTATTATTGGCAATGTCGATGTTTGGCTGGTACGAAATCAAATTACCTAGCGGCATGATGAATAAGCTCACTCAGGTTAGTAACCAGCAAAAAGGCGGCAACTATGTTGGCGTATTTATGATGGGTGTATTGTCTGGTTTGATTGCCTCACCGTGTACAACAGCACCATTGTCAGCTGCTTTACTTTATGTGGCGCAAAGTGGTGACTATCTTGTCGGTGGTTTAACACTTTATGTGCTCAGTTTAGGCATGGGCTTACCGTTATTATTACTGGGGACTTCTGGCGGTAAATTACTACCAAAAGCCGGTGGTTGGATGGAGCAAGTGAAAACCCTATTTGGTTTCATTATGCTAGTTGTACCACTTATTCTGCTTGAGCGTATTGTTGATATTGAAATCATTTGGTTAATGGCGGGTTTATTAGCACTTGCTACAGCGCTTTATTTACACCATTGGCAAAGTGGTCAATCACAAGGCAAGCTAAAAACAGCATTGTGGTTTGCTGCAACCTTATTGGTTGTGACTGGGGCGAGTTTAACGAAAAATTATTTTTGGCCTAGTAAAGCGGTGGTTGCTGAAGCTGCTGTACAAACACATGGTTTTAGACAAGTTGCTAATCTAAGTGAATTAAAAGAAGAAATTGCACAGGCAAGTAGCGAGGGGCGCTTAGTGATGGTCGACTTATATGCCGACTGGTGCGTTGCGTGTAAAGAGTTTGAGCACTACACGTTTCCTGACGCTAAAGTGCAAGAGCAATTTGCTCACTTTGAGTTAATTCAAATCGATTTAACACAAAGCGATGCAAAAACCATAGAGCTAATGGAAGAATACACGGTATTTGGGTTGCCGAGCATTTTGTTCTTTGATAGCCAAGGTAATGAGCTTTTAGAGCAACGTGTAACAGGCTTTTTAAATGCCAAAGACTTTGCAGAACATTTAGCAAAAGTTCGAAATATCGCTAAATAAACGCAAACGTGCAAGAAAATAGCAAAACGCCACTCATCTGAGTGGCGTTTTTGTATCTGCATCGTAAAAAATACTTATTTTAAGTGAAAAATGGCAAATTCACTGATTGAAGCTCAATTAATCAGCAGGAAAACGCTTAGAATGACCCTGTTGTGTGCCTTGCTATGCTTGACTTTGCCACGAATAGGGAGTGATTAGACCAGTATTTTGCTGCTATTTACGTCGAAATATCTATAATAGGTGGTTAACGTGAGAAATAGTTGCTATTTTACATCAGCACGCTTAGGTTAAGCGTGGGTTTATGATGAATATGGTTAAACTGCTTACTTATAGGATATATCGCGTATTATGGCTGCAAAATTCAAACTTTTAGTTCTAAATGGGCCAAATTTAAACATGCTTGGCAAGCGTGAACCAGAAAAGTACGGTACTCAATCTCTTGATGAGATTATAGCTGAACTTAGTCAGGTTGCTGCCGGTCTCAATGTTGATTTAACGCATTTCCAAAGTAACAGTGAAGCTGCATTAATAGAACGCATTCACGATGCATGGCAAACGGTTGATGCAATTATTATCAACCCTGCTGCATTTACGCATACAAGCGTAGCCTTACGGGATGCATTACTTAGTGTAAACATTCCCTTTTACGAGGTGCATTTAACTAATGTGCATGCTCGAGAAGCATTCCGTCATCATTCGTATTTTTCGGATGTGGCACAAGGCGTCATTATTGGATTAGGAGCAATGGGTTATAAGGTGGCACTTGAAGCTGCTGTTAGCCGGTTGCAAAACACACATTAATTTTTAAATAACTAACAGGCGGGTCGTTCAATGGATATTCGCAAGATCAAAAAACTTATCGAATTAGTAGAAGAATCTGGTATTGCTGAATTAGAAATCACTGAAGGTGAAGAGTCAGTACGCATCAATCGTAACAATATGTCTGCAGCACCTGCAATGCAGTATGCACCACAACAGTTTGCAGCACCTGCGCCAGCAGCGGCACCAGCTCCAGTAGCAGAGGCTCCAGCAGCAGAAGCGGCTGCTCCAGCTGCACCGACTGGCCATCAAGTTAAATCTCCTATGGTTGGCTCATTCTACTCAGCGGCTTCTCCAGAAGCAGCACCATACGTAGAAGTAGGTTCTAAAGTAAATGTTGGCGATACGTTATGTATCGTTGAAGCAATGAAGATGATGAACCAAATCGAATCTGATAAAGCAGGCACAGTAAAAGCTATCTTAGTTGAAAATGGCGAGCCAGTAGAATTCGATCAACCTTTATTCATCATTGAATAATAGCGCAACAAAAGGCCAACTCTATGTTAGATAAAGTAGTCATTGCAAACCGAGGTGAAATTGCACTTCGCGTACTGCGCGCCTGCAAAGAGCTTGGGATCAAAACTGTTGCTGTGCATTCAACGGCAGACCGTGATCTTAAGCACGTGTTACTGGCAGACGAAACAATTTGTATTGGTAAACCAGCAGCCACTGAAAGTTACTTAGATATTCCGCGCATTATTGCAGCGGCAGAAGTAACAGACGCAGTTGCTATCCACCCAGGTTATGGTTTCCTTTCTGAAAATGCAGACTTTGCTGATCAAGTTGAGCAAAGCGGCTTTGTATTTATCGGTCCTAAAGGCGACACAATTCGTTTAATGGGTGACAAAGTTTCTGCAATCGAAGCGATGCGTAAAGCCGGTGTACCTTGTGTACCAGGTTCTGATGGCCCATTAACGGCAGACAGCGAGCGCAACATTCAAATCGCTAAGCGTATTGGTTACCCTGTAATCATTAAAGCAGCAGGCGGCGGCGGTGGTCGTGGTATGCGTGTTGTTCGCAGCGAAAAAGAGCTGGTTGATTCAATCGCTCTTACTCAGCAAGAAGCTAAGCAGTTCTTCGGTAATGGTATGGTTTACATGGAAAAATTCCTTGAAAACCCACGTCACATCGAAGTTCAAGTACTTGCAGACGGTCAAGGCAACGCAGTTCACTTAGGTGAGCGTGATTGTTCAATGCAACGTCGTCACCAAAAAGTTGTTGAAGAAGCGCCAGCGCCAGGTATCACAGCTGAAATGCGTAAGTTTATCGGTGACCGTTGTACTCGTGCATGTATCGAAATTGGTTATCGCGGTGCAGGTACGTTCGAATTCTTATACGAAAACGGCGAGTTCTATTTCATTGAAATGAATACCCGTATTCAGGTTGAGCACCCAGTAACAGAAATGGTTACTGGCGTTGACTTAATCAAAGAGCAGCTAAAAATTGCAGCTGGTCAGCCACTATCATTCACACAAGAAGATGTGGTTATTCGTGGTCATGCAATTGAGTGCCGTATTAATGCGGAAGACCCTGACACCTTTATTCCATCACCAGGTAAAATCACGCGATTCCACCCTGCTGGCGGTTTAGGTATTCGTTGGGACAGCCACATCTACGCAGATTACACAGTACCACCTCATTACGATTCAATGATTGGTAAGCTGATCTGTTACGGTGAAAACCGTGATGTAGCTATTGCTCGTTCACGCAATGCGTTAAACGAATTAGTAATTGATGGCATCAAGACCAACACACCACTGCACAAGAAAATCTTGGCAGATGAGAACTTCCAAAACGGTGGTACAAACATCCACTACCTTGAGAAGAAACTAGGTCTGTAAACAAAATTCTGTTTAAGCTAAAAAGCCGGCAACTTTGCCGGCTTTTTTTTGTCAAACTAGGCATAAGAGCGGCTCTCGCCTTACAAAATTATTCTGGTATGATTAACAAAGTAATGTGTTTTTAGTTTTTCATGAGGTAATAATGACCGACAGTGTTGGTTTTCCACTCGCTGATGAAGCAGCAACGGTTAATATGGGTAAGCAACTTGCAACCTTGATGGAGCAAGGGGCAGTCATCTATTTACATGGTGATTTAGGTGCCGGTAAAACGACATTAACCCGTGGTATCGTGCAAGGTTTCGGTCATCAAGGTAAGGTTAAGAGTCCAACTTATACACTGGTTGAGCCTTACCAATTAGCTAAAGCTGATGTCTATCACTTTGATTTATATCGCTTAGGTGACCCTGAAGAACTTGAATATATGGGAATTCGTGACTATTTTTCACCACAGGCTATTTGTGTTGTGGAATGGCCTGAAAAAGGCGGCGAATTTATTCCAACACCGGATCTTGATATCACCCTACGCTATGAAGGCGAGGCGCGTGCCATTGCAATTAACAGCTTAACCGAACGTGGTCAGTCAATTGTTCAGCAACTTAAGAGCGCGCAAGAATAAACATATAAAAATAAAGGTGTATTAGTAAAAATGGGTCGTTGTACGTTTAAACTATTAACTACTTTGATGTTATTGGTTGTGAGCCAAATTGCGCTTGCACAAAATACTATTAATAGCGTACGTGTGTGGCCTTCACCTGACAGCACTCGTGTGGTCTTTGATTTAAACGATAAACCTGATTTCAGCTATTTCATGCTGAAAAATCCAGCTCGTTTAGTCATTGATTTAAAAGACACCGACAAACTAGATAGCTTGCCTGCTATTCCTAAAAAGCATCAGATTGTTTCAAAACTGCGTTACTCAAAACCTAAAGACAGCAAAAGTGTGCGCTTTGTTTTTGAGCTAGCCCGTGCCAGCAAACCAGTGGTATTTGCTTTACTGCCTACCGATCCATACAAGCATCGTTTAGTGGTTGACCTTGTTGATAAAACACCGAAGGCAGAGCCTGTTGCTGTAACCAATACCAGTGTGAAAAAACGCGAACTCAATCAAGAGCGCGATATTGTTATTGCCATTGACGCAGGTCATGGTGGTGAAGACCCAGGTTCAATTGGTCCGTCAGGCACTTATGAAAAAGACATTACGCTTCAAATAGCGAAGCGCTTAGAGCGAATGATTGATGCTGAAAAAGGCATGATTTCGCGCATGGTGCGCCGCAGTGACTACTTTGTAAATTTAAACACCCGTACTAGCATTGCCCGTAAGAAAAAAGCTGACTTCTTTGTGTCGATCCATGCGGATGCATTTACCAGCCCGCAGCCAAACGGTGCTTCTGTGTGGGTGTTATCACTGCGCCGTGCAAATTCAGAAATCGGTAAATGGATTGAGGATAAAGAAAAACACTCGGAGCTTTTAGGTGGTGCAGCTGGGGTATTAAAAGATACCGCAAGCGAAAAATATTTAGCGCAAGCACTGCTAGATATGTCGATGGATCACTCTATGAAAACAGGCTTTAGTGTCGCGGAAGAAGTGGTCAGCGAATTACGAAAAGTGGCTAAAATGCATAAGAAACGCCCACAAGCGGCGAGCCTTGCAGTATTAAAGTCACCTGATATTCCCTCTATTTTGGTTGAAACAGGGTTTATCTCGAATCCACGCGAAGAGCGAATGCTAAAAACGGCGCAGCATCAGGAGCGCTTAGCTAAAGCAATTTTCACCTCGATTAAAAATTACTATATGCAAAACCCGCCAGATGACTCGCTTTTCGCTAAGTTAAAGTCGCAGTTTCCGACTAAACACAAAGTTCGCCCTGGTGAGTCGTTAAGTATTTTAGCAAGCAGATATAACACCTCTGTGAGTAAGCTAAAAACGGCCAACAACTTAAAATCAAATACCTTATTTATTGGTCAAGAGCTTGATATTCCTCAAAGCTAGTCAATTTTCGTGTTAGGAACACTATGAGTATAGAAATACTACCCGCGCGATTGGCTAACCAAATTGCTGCGGGTGAAGTGGTTGAACGCCCAGCATCCGTTGTTAAAGAGCTGGTAGAAAACAGTTTAGATGCTGGCGCAACGCGCATTCAAATAGATATTGAGCGTGGCGGTCATAAGCTTATTCGCATTCGCGATAATGGCTCTGGCATTAATAAAGATGAGCTAACATTAGCCTTGTCGCGCCATGCTACGAGTAAGCTTAAGTCACTCGATGACCTAGAGAACATCTGTTCACTTGGCTTTCGTGGTGAAGCGTTAGCATCAATTAGTTCAGTGTCGCGGTTAACCTTAAGCTCAAAGCCAAAGCAGCAAGAGGCTGCATGGCAAGCGTTTGCTGAAGGTCGCGATATGGCGGTGCAGATTAAGCCAACCGCACACCCTGATGGCACCACCATTGAGGTGAAAGACTTATTCTTTAACACCCCTGCGCGCCGTAAATTCCTTCGCACCGAGAAAACCGAGTTTTCACATATTGATGAGCTCATAAAGCGTATTGCGCTGAGTCGTTTTGATGTCTCTATCACCCTGACTCATAATGGCAAAGTTGTGCGTCAATACCGTGCTAAACCAAACCCTGAGCAAGCAATAGCGCGTGTCGCTCAAGTTGCTGGTAAAGCGTTTAGTGAGCAGGGGCTGCATATTCAATCAGGTGAGGCCGGTTTGATGCTGCGAGGTTGGGTATTACCCGTGGGCTCAACGAATAGCACGCAATATACCTATGTGAATAATCGCATGATGCGCGATAAACTTATTTTGCATGCAATCCGTCAAGCCTTTGAAGAAGTTGCAGGTTCAGAAGAGCTACCCGGTTTTGTCATTTATATTGATATTGACCCACGTCAGGTCGATGTAAACGTGCACCCAGCAAAACATGAAGTGCGTTTTCATCAAGGCCGTTTAGTGCATGACTTTATCCTGCAGGCAATAAAACAAGTGGTGGTGCCGCTTCAGCACGAAGCTGGTTTTACAGAGCATAATGACACTGCTTTTCAGCATGCTCCGTTTGATGAGGCGCACTCAAGCAGCACACAGCCAAGTTTTACTCAATCAGCGCCAACAGAGCAGTATGATTACCCTAAATCTGAATTACAGCCGACACGTTCAGCGAGTTATTCTGGGGCAACAGGAGCAGGGCGCTCTGGCGGTAGTTTTAGTAGTGACAGCCAAGGTCGCAGTAAAACATCGCACCAAGATGTCAATGCATTTTATCAAGGGATCAGCGAGCAACATGCTGCGCATTTTGACCAAGTACGCCCTGAACCAAGTGTTACAGCACCGGTTGTAGAGCAAGCAAAACTTGCCAAGCTTATTCATGTACGAGAAGGCGAGTGCGTATTTAGTGAAGACAACCAACTCTTTGCTGCGCACTTTAAGCATGCATTAGCACTCGACTGGCAAGCGCACGTAGAGCAAGCAGGTAGCCTTGATGGCAAAGCCTTGTTGTTACCTGTGCGAGTAAATGCAAGTGCTGATGATATTAGTGCGTTAAATGCTCAGCAGTCGTGGTTTACCTTACTTGGTTTTGATTTAGTCATTGAAAAACAGTTTGTGATGGTGAAAAAGCTTCCGCCTTGTGTCTATTTACTTGATGTAAGTGATGCTATTGAGCGACTTATTGCTGGCTGTAAAGCCTCACCAAGTTCACTCGATGAATGGTTAGCTTGGTTAGCTCAGCAAATCCCAGCACGCTATTACGCAAGCCAAGCCTTTTTGGAGCAAGTGGCTCGGTTAGAAAATAATCCACAAACTATGCAACGTTTACGTCAAAAAGCAGTTAAAATAGAACTATCTCAGTTTTTAAACTAAGCAAGGTATTTAGGCTTGAATAACTTACCCGTCATTTTTTTAATGGGACCAACCGCTGCAGGGAAAACAGATTTAGCAATTTCGCTGTGTGAGCATTTAAACACAGAAATAATCAGTGTTGATTCAGCATTAGTCTATAAAGATATGGACATCGGCACCGCAAAGCCAAATGCCGAAGAGCTTGCTCGTGCGCCACATCACTTAATTGATATTATCGACCCAGCAGATAGTTATTCAGTGGCAGATTTTCGCCGTGATGCAATTGAAAAGATTGATCTATTTCATCAGCAAGGTAAAGTACCTGTATTGGTTGGCGGTACAATGATGTATTTTAAGTCGCTTATTGATGGCTTATCACCGCTACCAGAGGCATCACCAGAAGTACGTGCTGAACTCGAAAAGGAAGCAAAGCAGTTTGGCTGGCCACATTTGCATAAAGAACTTGTGAAAATCGATCCTGATGCAGCAAAAAAAATGAGCGAAAATGATTCGCAAAGAATTAATCGTGCATTAGAAGTGTATCGTATAACAGGTAAAACAATGACTGAGCTGCAAAAACAAAAGCAGCCTGAGCTTCCTTATACTTTCCATCAATTTGCCATTGCACCTGATGATCGCAGTGAATTACATCAGCGAATTGAGAAAAGGTTTAAAATAATGCTCGATCAGGGGTTTGAAAATGAAGTTTCATCCCTATATAAACGTAAGGATTTACACCCAGACCTGCCTTCGATTCGTTGTGTGGGTTATAGACAAATGTGGGATTACATTGCTGGCGAAATTGACTATGATGAAATGGTCTTTCGTGGTATTGCAGCCACACGGCAGTTAGCCAAGCGACAACTCACTTGGTTAAGAGGTTGGCCTGAAGTAACTTGGTTGACCACGGGTGATGAAGAAAACTTGCAACGTGTAGTAAGTTCGCTAAGCTAGTAGTAGCTGGAAGTTTTTTAGCTTTGTTAAATTAGTTCAGCTACTTAATTATAATAACACCTAGAACGAAGGAAAATAACATGGCAAAAGGCCAGTCGTTACAAGACCCATTTTTAAATGCGTTACGTCGTGAGCGCATTCCAGTATCAATCTTTTTGGTTAATGGCATTAAATTGCAGGGTAAAATCCAGTCATTTGACCAATTTGTTATTTTACTTGAAAACACCGTAAATCAAATGGTGTATAAACACGCTATTTCAACTGTTGTTCCAGCGCGTTCTGTTAACTTCCAAGGCGTTCAAGGAAGTGATGATTCAGAAGAGCAAGAATCTGGAAATTTTTAAACTTAGGAGCGTAATGCTTGTTTGACCGTTATGAAGCCGGCGAACAGGCAGTTTTAGTTCATATCGACTTACCTAAAGAGGGGGATCGCGAAGATCTTCACGAATTAGAGTTGTTGGTATCTTCTGCTGGTGTTAGTAGTTTGGCGATTGTGCAAGGCAGTCGTCAAGCACCACATCCGAAACTTTTCGTCGGGACCGGAAAAGCAGAAGAAATCGCTGAAACTGTCAAAATCCACAATGCAGATGTCATCATTTTCAACCATCAACTTAGCCCGTCACAGGAACGTAATTTAGAAAGCGTTTGCCAGTGCCGCGTTCTTGATCGTACGAGTTTGATCTTAGATATTTTTGCGCAGCGAGCGCGTACTCACGAAGGTAAGCTTCAGGTTGAGTTAGCTCAGTTACGCCACATTTCTACTCGCTTGATCCGTGGTTGGACCCACCTTGAAAGACAAAAAGGCGGGATAGGTTTACGTGGCCCAGGTGAAACCCAGCTCGAAACCGATAGACGATTACTGCGCGCAAGAATTAAAAACATTCGTGCCCGTTTAGATAAAGTGGCTGTTCAACGTGAGCAGGGACGACGTGCGCGTACGCGAAATGAAATCCCAACTGTGTCACTGGTAGGTTACACCAATGCGGGTAAATCAACGTTATTTAACCGTATTACAGACTCAGATGTGTATGCTGCTGATCAGTTATTCGCAACCCTAGATCCAACCTTACGTAAGTTGGATATCGGCGATATAGGTCCAATTATTTTAGCTGATACGGTAGGTTTTATTCGTCACTTACCACACGACCTTGTTGCAGCATTTAAAGCAACCTTAACAGAAACCCGTGAAGCTGATTTACAGCTACATGTTATCGATGTGGCAGACCCTCGTCGAAAAGAAAATATTGAGCAAGTACAGTCTGTTTTAAAAGAAATCGAAGCAGATGAAGTGCCGCAATTATTGGTTTATAACAAAATTGATGCGCTAGATGACGTTGCGCCACGTATAGATAGAAACGACGAAGGTCAGCCAGTACGAGTCTGGTTGTCGGCGCGCACAGGCGTTGGTTGTGAACTGCTAAGTGAGGCAATTAATGAGTTACTTGCCAAAAAGATGTTTGCTGATGAGCTAAAATTACCACCACAACATGGTCGTATTCGCGCAGCATTATTCAACTTAAATGCAGTTCATCAAGAGTGTTTTGATGAGCAAGGAAACTGGTTATTATCGGTACGCTTGCCAATGGCAGAATGGAATCGCTTGAAAAAAGAGATGGGACAAGACCTAGACTCTTTCGTAGTGACTGATTAAAAATCACCAGCATTTGTCTTTTTTAGTATGAGAAATGCTGTAGATTTGATAGATTTAACCTAATTCATTTAGATAACAATGGAGTATAGCTATGGCCTGGAATGAACCGGGTAATAATGGCAATGATAAAGATCCGTGGAATAATAAAGGCGGAAAAGATCAAGGCCCACCTGATTTAGACGAGGTAATGCGTAAGTTCGGCAACAAGTTTGGCGGTTTATTTGGTGGTAATAAGCCAGGTAAAAACGGCGGTGGACTTGGTGGCGCAGGCATTTCTTTCATCCTTATTATTGCCATCATTGTATGGGCATTAAGTGGTATTTACACGGTAAAAGAAGCTGAGCGCGGTATTGTTTTACAATTTGGGCAATACGATCGCATTGCTGAACCTGGCTTACGTTGGAAAATGACCTTCATTGAACGCGTGATCCCTGTTGATATCGAAGCGGTACGCTCGTTATCTGCTAAAGGTTTTATGCTTACCGAAGACGAAAACGTGGTAAATGTAGAGTTTGAAGTACAGTACCGTGTTATCGACCCACATCTTTACAAGTTCAGTGTTACTGATGCCGACCACAGCTTACAACAAGCACTTGATAGTGCATTACGTTATGTAATTGGCCACGTAAAAATGGACCAAGTACTAACGACAGGCCGTGAGTTAGTGCGTCAACAAACGTGGGATGAACTTAACAAAATCATCGAGCCATACAATCTAGGTATTATTGTAAGCGATGTGAACTTTAAAGATTCACGTCCGCCGGGTGAAGTAAAAGACGCGTTTGATGACGCTATTGCTGCACAAGAAGATGAAGAGCGTTTCATCCGTGAAGCAGAAGCCTATGCTCGTGAAATTGAACCTCGTGCCCGTGGTCAAGTTACTCGTATGACGCAAGAAGCAGAAGCGTACCGTGAACGTATTACATTAGAAGCACAAGGTGAGGTAGCGCGTTTTGAAAAGCTATTACCTGAGTACCAAGCTGCTAAAGAGGTAACTCGTAAGCGTCTTTACATCGATGCGATGGAAGAAGTGCTAGGTAACAGCTCTAAAGTGTTAGTTGATGTTGAAGGTGGTAATAACATGATGTATTTACCGCTTGATAAAATCATGGAAAAGCAAGGTACAGCAACACGTGTTGCATTACCAAGCTCAAGTGATATCAAAGACCTTCGCAATAAAATAAACACGTCGCGTAACAGCACGGTAAATTCAAGCAATGACCGTTTCGCAACTGACCGTTTTAATGAGGGGAGATAAGCAAGATGAAAAATTTTAGTTTAGTAATACTTGCCCTTGCAGTTGTGCTGTCTTTCTCAGCGATTTTTGTTGTGCAAGAAGGCGAGAAGGCAATCGTACTGTTATTCAGCAAAGTTGAAAAAGACAGTGATGATAAGGCTGTAGTGTATGGTCCAGGCTTACACTTAAAAGTGCCTTTCTTTAGCCAAGTACGTCGTTTAGATGCACGTATTCAAACGCTAGATGGTGCACCTGACCGTTTCGTAACAAGTGAGAAAAAAGACTTAATCGTTGATTCTTACGTTAAGTGGCGAATTAATGACTTTAGTGCATTCTACCTGCGTGCCCGTGGTGATAAGCAATACGCTGAAACACTACTTAAGCAAAAGGTGAACAACGGTCTACGTACTAATTTCGGTTCTCGTACTATCAGAGAGATCGTTTCTGGTGAGCGTAGTGAGTTGATGGAAGAAGCATTAGTTCAAGCCTCTGAAAGTGCACAAGAGCTAGGTATTGAAGTACTTGATGTACGCGTTAAGCAAATTAACTTACCACAAGAAGTGAGTAGTTCAATCTTCCAACGTATGCGTGCTGAGCGTACTGCGGTTGCAAAAGAGCACCGTTCTGAAGGTCAAGAGAAAGCTGAAACAATTCGTGCAGAAGTCGACCGCCGTGTAACAGTAATGCTTGCAGACGCTGAGCGTAATGCGCGTACTGTTCGTGGTCAAGGTGATGCCGATGCAGCCGCTATCTATGCTAACGCTTATAACAAAGACGCTGAGTTCTTCGGTTTTGTGCGTAGCCTAGAAGCTTACAAAAACACCTTTAAAAATAAGCAAGACGTGATGGTGATTTCACCTGATAGCGACTTCTTTAATTATATGAAAGGTACAAAAGCACAGTAATTAATATTTGTGTGATAAAAAGCCCTGCTTTATGTAGGGCTTTTTTGTTTTTGCGTGTGATTAATTTTTATCCTTAACTATTTTATAAACCCCTGTTCTGCATGTAGTTGTTTAAGTAATTAAGAAGGTAAAAATTCATGCGCAGAAAAAATAAGCTAAACGGGGTGATCTTTCACCTCGTTTTCTGATAAAATCTCGTCCTAATTTTTTCTAAGTGAATTTGCAATGGGTAAAAACGTTGTTGTACTAGGCACCCAATGGGGTGACGAAGGTAAGGGTAAGGTAGTTGACCTCCTTACAGACAAAGCATCTTTAGTAGTTCGTTATCAAGGTGGTCATAACGCAGGCCATACTCTGGTAATCAACGGTGAAAAGACGGTTTTACACCTTATTCCATCGGGTGTATTACGTGACAATGTTAAGTGTGTGATCGGTAACGGTGTTGTTTTATCACCAGAAGCATTAATGAAAGAAATCGGCATGCTAGAAGAGCGTGGCGTACCAGTACGTGAGCGCTTATTAATCAGCGAAGCATGTCCATTAATTTTACCTTTCCACATTGCATTAGATTTAGCCCGTGAAAAAGCACGTGGCGATAAGCCAATTGGTACTACAGGTCGTGGTATCGGTCCAGCTTATGAAGATAAAGTAGCACGTCGTGGTTTACGTGTAGGTGACTTATTCAACCCTGAACAGTTTGCTAGCAAGCTTAAAGAAGTATTGGAATACCATAACTTCACATTAGAGCATTACTACAAAGCTGAACCAGTTGACTTCCAAAAGACATTTGACGATGCAATGGCTATCGCAGATATCTTAAAAGCAATGGTTGTTGATGTTACTGAGCTTCTTGATCAAACGCGTTTAGCGGGCGACAACATCTTATTTGAAGGTGCGCAAGGTACATTACTTGATATCGACCACGGTACTTACCCGTACGTAACATCATCAAACACAACAGCTGGTGGTGTAGCAACAGGTGCTGGTTTTGGTCCATTACACCTTGATTACGTGCTAGGTATTATTAAAGCTTACACTACACGTGTAGGTTCTGGTCCATTCCCTACAGAGCTTTACGACGGTCTTGATAAACAAGATCCAGTTGGTAAGCACTTAGGTGACAAAGGTCATGAGTTCGGTGCAACGACAGGTCGTTTACGCCGTACAGGTTGGTTAGATGCAGTGGCAATGCGCCGCGCAGTGCAAATCAACAGCATCTCAGGTTTCTGTTTAACTAAACTAGACGTTTTAGACGGTTTAGAAACATTAAAAATCTGTACTGGTTACCAGTTAGAAGATGGCACAGTAACGAACGTTACACCATTAGCAGCTGAAGGTTATGAGAAAGTAACACCAGTATACGAAGAGATGCCAGGCTGGTCAGAAAACACAGTAGGTGCTACGTCAGTTGATCAATTACCGCAAGCGGCACTTGATTACATCAAACGTATTGAAGAAATCACTGGCGTTCCAGTTGATATCATCTCTACTGGCCCAGACCGTGTAGAAACTATGGTATTACGCAGCCCGTTTGCATAATCGTCATAGTGACTGAAAAAAGAAGCTGCCTCGGCAGCTTTTTTTGTGCCCGAAATTCACTCTGGAATGATAATTGTATATTATTTGCTAAGACTGACTTTATTTAAGTGATTTTGATGCGTGTTTTATTGCCTTTAACATTACTCTTCTCAAGCCTAAGCATGGCTGAAGAGCCTATAACAGCTGTGCCTCTGTACACAGAGAGCGAGTTAATTGGCTTGATCAATAAAAATGCACACCTAGCACGTGTAAAGGCAGATGATTGCCAGTTAGTGCAAGATATCGAAGCGCGAGCCAATAAAATGGCACTGCCATCGTATCAGTTCTTGTATGGCGATATGCTAGCTTATGCTGTGTGTGTAGACCGTAATGTAGAGTTAGGGGTCTATTACATGCGTCAGGCTGCTCAACAAGGGCTAGGCGCGGCATTAGAGCAACTTGGTCGCTACTACGATGTAGGCCAGTTAGTGCAGCAAGATAAAGCGATGGCGGTAACCTATTTACGAGAAGCATCAGCCCAAGGCAACTTAAAGGCACAAATGCGACTGGTTAACCTGTTTAATCAAGGTTATGGCAGCCCGCGCGATTATGAAGATGCCTACCGTTGGTTATTTCATTCAATGGTTGCCGATAAAGCAACTCACAAGAAAGTCGAAAATTTACTCGCTAAGCTTGCCGAAAAAATGCCAGACAGCGTCGTTGCACGCGCCCGTTTACCTATGTAAGCAAATAAAAATACATGCAAATAAAAAGGCCAGCTAATGCTGGCCTTTTTTTATTTCTCTTCTTTAGTTTCTTTTGGTTTGCCGTTGTTCGGGTCTTTTAGTACCGACAACTTAGGTGGCTGTAGTGCCACAATACGCTCACCTACTTGCGGTGTTTTTTCCATATTTGTAGTGAACGGGCGAATTTTAATAGGTGAATCGTCATCATCAGTTTTCTCACCATTTAAAATAAACAGCGGGATAGCTTCGCTATTAACGTCTTTGTATTGCTCCCAACTAAACTCTTCAGAAATACGTGTTGCACTGACCTTGCCGCCTTTGGCAATTAAGCTACTTAAGCGCGCATAAGCGCCATTGTCGCCAAACAGAATTTGTCGCGATAAGAAGGTCGCACTGTCTTTATTTGCTTTAGCGTGGTTGGTTGAAGAACGCAGTGAAAATACATCTTTTTCGTCAAGTAAATGCGAGAAATACTGCACGCCTAATGCGTTGTGGTGACGGTTAGGCGAAAGCGCGAGTACGCTACGAATCGTCGTTAACGGTAAATAACGCTCAGCATGCTCTGACTGCGGATTACCATAGTAACAAGGTAAGCCATCCATGCGTGCCATTTTGCAGTTCTCCCATGCAGGATCAGACAAGTGCACCGGAATGTTTTGATCTTTTAAGCCGCGTGCGATGGCTCTTGCTACATGGTTGGCACCAATAATCAAAATTGTATTTGGTGCAGGTTGGCGCACTTTTAACAGCTTTGCCAATGGTGTTGCCGTTAAGCTTTGTAGTACTACAGTGACAATGATCACTGTGAATATGAGTGGTACCATTTTTTCAGCATCGGCAATGCCAGCTTCCACCATACTTAACGCGAATACAGAGCCTACCGCAGCTGCAACAATACCTCGCGGAGCAATCCAAGCCAGCACTAAACGAGACTTGATAGGCAAGTCGGTTTTAAAAGTCGATATTGCAATACACGCTGGGCGAGCCACAAAAAGCACGATGGCTAAGAAAATAAACACATCGCTATGTAACATCATTAAATCTGATAGCTGTAGGCGGGCTGCAAGTAAGATGAATAACGATGAAATCAAGATCATCGAAAGGTCTTCTTTAAACTCAAGTACAGAGTCAATTTCAAGTTCGTCTTGGTTGGCAAGCCAAATACCAAACACGGTAACAGCGAGTAGACCAGATTCATGGCTTAGATGGTTTGAAACCGTAAAACTGATGAGTACTAAGGCAAGAATACCAAACTTGTGTAACTCAAACGGCAGCCATTCTCTACGAATAAGCAGCGTTGTAAGCCAGCCTGCAACCACACCAATGGTTAAACCTACACCGAGAGTTTTAAATAACGCGATAATGGTATGACTTAGTACTTCGCCTTGACCTACCAGCATGACAGCTTCAAAAACCAATACAGCAAACAAGGCACCAATAGGGTCTATTACTATGCCTTCCCAGCGTAAAATGCGGTCTATGTCTTGGTTTGGTCTCATAGAGTTTAATAACGGTGCAATAACCGTAGGGCCTGTTACAACAAGTACCGCACCAAGTACAGCGGCTACACGCCAATTAAGTTCTAGAATCCAATAGGCACTTAAACTTATCACCAAACAAGTTGTGATCATTCCGATTGAACAAAGGTTACGAACTACCTTGCCAATCCCTTTAAGTTCTCGAAAGTGCAGAGTGAGTGAACCTTCGAATAAAATCACTGCCACACTTAAAGAAACCACTGGGAATAATAAATCTCCCAACAATGCATCTGGTTCTAGTACGCCACTAAAAGGCCCGAGAATTAAACCTGTTAGTAGTAAAAATAAAATAGCCGGTACACGAAACGCCCAAGCTACCCATTGTGCTAATACTGAGCACAAGGCGATCCCTGCTATAAAAATTGCTGACATAGAATGAATTATCCTTTAGTTACTACAATTTAAAATGCCAACGCCTTAGATAATCGCGTCATTAGTTGCTGACATTATTAAAATAATGCTTGCCTATTAAAGCCTACTCACCGTCATGGATACAAGCAAACTCGTTGCTTCAAATACGATTTTAGTCGTTATTAATACTTTTTGGGTGTGTTTATGAAATTAAACCCTGCTAGGCTCGTTAAAAATTATTACACAATAAAATTGCGCGCCTAAGGTACTGTTAATAAATGTATATTTTCTATGTTTATGGTAAGTATAAAAGTTATGACTACTTTTTGCACTTGATCTTTGCCCCTGATTTCCCGTATTATAGTTCGTGTTCAAACAATTTGATATCTAAATAGTTATTAGCTTTAGAGACACTCTTTATAGCTTAGCTTTCTGAAAAGATACTTGTTTGCGACATTATTAGTGTTTTATACACTTTGTTTTCTAATTAAATAGAAATGAGCTCTAAGTTGTTCAGTACATATTTATTACGTGTTGAATAGAATATAAGTTCATTATCTGGTCAATGTTTAGCTCCCATCGTGGCAGCTAAATCTCGGTCATACAATCTACACCCTATCTGTTGGTGTACCAGATTGTATAGGCTCTATGTATGTTGTTATTAATAAAAGCCGCACACAGCTTTTTACAGCGATACATAAACAACACTTATCTTTTTTTATCAACTTATGGTTTATAACCGTTTGGTCTACTGACTGAATAAAAGTTGTGCTATATCTAATCGCAGTACTTGCGTGGCGTAGTCGTGTGCATAGATAAGTGGTTTGGCAAAGTGATAATAGTCAGTGCGTTTAGTAAAGCTAAGCGCGAGTCTTTTAATCAGTGGCAAATTGGCACTGAACAGATAGTAAAATGGAAAGTTGAACAGTTATGCAAAAGTTAAATTGGCGACGTATAGTACTAAAAGTAGGTAGCGCATTAATCGCACCCGAACAAGACGGGTGTCGCTCACGTTATTTACTGACCATTGCACAGTTCATCGTTCGCTGTCGAGCGCAAGGTATCGAAGTTATTTTAGTATCATCGGGTTCGGTAGCTGCTGGTTCGCATTTATTCCCTGAACAAGAAAAGCGTTCAGTGACGATGAAAAAAGCAATGGCTGCTGCCGGTCAGACAGAAATGATGGCGATGTGGGATCGCTTCTTTGATTTCCCATCAGCACAGATTTTATTAACTCATGGTGACCTACGTGACCGTGAGCGTTACACAAGTATTCGTGAAACTGTTTTCACCTTACTTGAGCATGGTGTGTTACCTATCATCAATGAGAATGACACGGTAACAACCGACGATTTAAAAGTTGGTGACAATGATAACTTGTCGGCAATGGTAGCCGCAGCTGCGGATGCCGATGCATTGATGATTTTTTCGGATGTTGATGGTCTATATGACAAAAACCCGAATTTGCATGAAGATGCAGTTCTATTACCTGAAATTGATAGCATCGATGAATCAATTTACGCCATGGCCGGTTGTGCAACCAGTGCCGTTGGTACAGGTGGTATGAAAACGAAAATTGAAGCGGCTGAAAAAGCCACTTCACATGGTATTACAACCTTTATTTTAAATGGTTTTAAAGAAGAGACATTTAACCGACTGCTTGCGGGTGACAACCCAGGTACTATCTTCACACCATATGAAAAACCAATGCAAGAAGCAGTGCATTGGATGACTCACACAGCAAATGAGCAAGGTGAGGTTGTCGTTGAAGGTTCATTTGATGAATCATTAAAAGATGAAGACGGTTGTATTCGTAGCGATGAAATCGTTGCAGTACACGGAGAATTTGGCGTAGGCGATACCATTTTAGTTCGTAGTGATGATGGTACGCGCCTGGCAAAAGCAACAGCGAATTATAGTAGCTGTTTATTGAATTTTATTGCTGACAACGAGCAAAGTGAATTTAGCGAAAAAATGCAAGATTCAATCGGCCCAGTTGTTTCAGAGAAAGATATCGCATTATTGGAGAAGTCATGAGTTTAATTACGGATATTTCGAGTCAAGCTGCAAAAGCTGCAACCCAGTTAGCTTTACTTGATACTGCTACTAAGAATCAAGTGTTAACTGAGATGGCAGAGGCGCTACGCGAAAGCAAAGCCTTTATCATCAAAGAGAACGAAAGCGATTTAGCGGCAGCACGTGATAACAACCTTGCAGCATCGATGATTGACCGTTTAACGCTTAACGATGAGCGTATTGAAGCAATGGCCGAAGGTATCGAAGTAATTGTTAGCCTTGATGATCCTGTAGGTCAATTACGTGAAATTTCAGAGCGTCCAAATGGTATTAAGATCAGCAAGATGCGCGTACCATTGGGTGTTGTGTGTATGATTTATGAAGCACGTCCAAATGTGACGGCTGATGCCGGTGCGTTATGCTTTAAATCGGGTAATGGTGTTATTTTACGTGGTGGTAAAGAAGCACTACGTAGCTCGCAAGCAATCGCAAGTGTAATGCATAAAGTACTTGAAAAGCATGGTTTACCTGCTGCGTTGATTTCAGTGATCCCAGATCCAGACCGTGGTCTACTCATGGAGCTGATGCAACAGCGTGAAACAATTGATTTAATCATTCCGCGTGGTGGTGAAGGTTTAATTAATTTTGTAACAGAAAACAGCACTATTCCAGTGATTCAGCACTTTAAAGGTGTATGCCACCTTTATGTAGATAAAGACGCTGATTTAAACGTTGCAATCAATTTACTATTAAATGGTAAAACTCAGCGAACTGGTGTGTGTAATGCCCTAGAAGGCTTAGTGGTTCACCAAGATATCGCTGATGAGTTTTTAAACCTGTGTGCAGTTGTTCTTCGTCAAGAAGGCGTAAAAGTAAATGCAGATGCGAAAGCTGCCGAGTACTTTGATAATGCAACAGTACTTGCTGACGACGAGTTTGGTGAAGAGTACTTAGATTTAGAAATCGCAATTAAGGTTGTGCCTGACTTTGCTGGTGCCATTGATCATATTGCTAAATTTGGTTCAAACCACACTGAAGTGATTTGTACTAAAGACCAAGCTGCAGCGCAGTTATTCCAACGCAGTGTGGATGCATCTGTGGTAATGGTTAATGCGTCATCGCGTTTTTCTGATGGTTCACAGTTAGGTTTAGGTGCTGAGATTGGTATTGCGACAACTAAGCTACATGCTTATGGTCCAATGGGTCTAGAGTCACTTACAACTGAAAAATACTTAGTGAATGGCGAAGGCCAAATTCGTGAATAATCACTAAAAAGTAATTGCTTAAAAAGCCGGGCTTTGCTCGGTTTTTTTGTGTTTAAAATAAAACGAAGACGGTAGAAAGACTAATAAAGTCGCTTTAATTTAGAATTTATTGGTTTTTATTAAAAATTTGGCAGATTGCCTAAAGAGAGGTAGGAAAGTGGTGGAGCTAAGCAGGATCGAACTGCTGACCTCCTGCGTGCAAGGCAGGCGCT
>NZ_LRUE01000023.1:0-59217 GCF_001550135.1 Pseudoalteromonas shioyasakiensis | reverse complement strand
ACTGCTGACCTCCTGCGTGCAAGGCAGGCGCTCTCCCAGCTGAGCTATAGCCCCACATTCCTAAATACAGGATGCTTAAGTCTTGCGTCTCAAGCGGGGTGAACTTTAAATATTTTTGCATTTGTGGTCAAGTATTTTTTTTAAAATGTTCGATTTTTTACTCTGTTGTTTTATTTTTGGTAGACTAAAGCGCATTCACTGTTCAAGGCTTATCCAATAATGAAAAAAATAGCATGGCTTTTGGTTGTTTTACTTGCAGGTTGCGCAAGCCAACAAGAAGCGCCTCCTTTTGAAATCAATAATAAGCAGTTTTACGAAAAAAATGATGAGCAAGGCAATAAAATCTTTGCCTATGTAGTGTCAGTTAAAGCACAGGGCAGACGCCCGATTAATCTTGATAAGCCAATGACACGCCGGCAGTTTAAAGATTTTGCCGAGCAAGAAGTATTTGAAGAGTCGAGCAACTTAAAACTTATGCTCGAAGACCAAGCGGTTGAATTATTAAATGAAGAGCTTAAAGAACGACAATACTGCGACGATAAACACGTTATTGACGAAGTATTATGGCGTGATTTAAGTGTGCAATTACGAGGACGTTGTTTGTAAATGTATGCAGATAAAAGCAAGTTAGCTGCTACGCTAGCTCAATTAGATATTAATTATGATGTGATTGAGCATCCACCATTACACGGCAGCTTAGATGCCGATAAGTTTATGCTCGATAGACCGGGCACACGTTTAAAAAACCTGTTTTTACGAGATAACGAAGGTAAGCGCCACTTTTTAGTGATCACCGCTCACGACAAACAACTCGACTTAAAAGCCATTGCTCAGCAGCAGGGGTTATCGCGTTTAGGGTTTGCATCTGATGAGCGATTAGCGCGTTATCTTAAAGTGCCACCGGGCTGTGTTTCTATGTTGGCACTGTTAAACGATAAGCAAAATAATGTCACTCTTTGGCTAGACCAAGAAATTTGGTTTAACGAGCTTTTTCATTGTCACCCTTTTGAAAATACCGCCACTTGGCTGATGAAAAAAGGTGACTTAGAGCTGTTTTTTGAAAGTACCGGGCATCAACCGCGTATCGTATTTCTACCTGCCAAATAAACTAAGCTTAAACCTACTAAGCAGACTAAAAGTAGCACGGTCATAAAGGCAACTTGGCCGTGTTGCTGATATACCAGCCCAGGCAATAACGAACCTAATGCCCCACCGCTATAATAAAACGATACATAACCGCCATTGGTGACACTTGCAGGTGCACTGCTGATTTTATTTACCAGTGGAGCGGCACTTGAGTGGATCACAAACATTGCGCCACAAAAGCCAGTAAAAGCAATAACAAAAAGTAATAACTGTTGGCTCATCAATAGCACCATCGTCAGGCTATAAAATACAAAAACCCAGGTTAGTAAACGCCAAGGTGTTGATGACTTTCGTAACAGCCAAGGTGTGGCTATAGAAGCTAGTGCACCAAGCAAATAACCGCTGTAAACCAGTCCGATGTCTCGGGTGTTAGTGATAGCAAAACTGTCTTGCAGAATGAAAGGTAAATAATTTAACAGTGCCGCAAAACAAAAGAACATACAAAACACCGCTCCGTAGAGCTTTAATACCAACGGATCTTTTAATTGCTTTAGATACAACAGCGGCGACTTTGCAGCATGAATACTCGCGCCTTTACTTGATTTAGGAATGGCGAGCGCAAAAAGTACTAACCCTAGTGCTATCACATAGTAAAAACTTTGCCAGCTCAAAAAGTCGGTGAACAAGGCAGCGAGCATACGTCCGAAGTAGCCACCAACAATGGTGCTGCCAATGTAAAGTGTCATATTACGTTGTAATTGGTCAGCCTGAAAAGTCACACCAATATAACTGGTCATAGCGGTGAGAGCCGCAGGTAGGGTGATCCCTTGTATAAAACGAACCAGTAATAGCAACTCAAAGCTTGGTGCTAAAGTAAAAGCGATACAGCTGATTGCTAACACAAACATGGCAATTTTTAGAATTGTGAGTGGGTTTCGCTTAGCTAAAAACAAGCCATACACTAAAGGAGCAATTGCTAGTGGCAACATAGTTGCGGTCATTAAGCTACCAGCAGTGGCTGGCGATACAGAAAAATGACTGGCAAATAATCCAAGTAAGGGTTGTGGGGCGTATAAAACAAAGAAAATAAACACAGAGCAAAGTAACAAATGTCGCAGCTGCATTTTTAGCTCCCAAGAGGAAAAGCCTTAGCTTATCGGGTACAGGTTTTTTTACAAGTTCAAAGGCGACTAAAATGATAAATCTTGCGTTAAATCAATATGTCATGATTTCATCGCGTGTTAATCTCACACCAATATACTCGATTGCTGTGAATCAAGTGGGCTCAGTACTGTTATTTGTTGGCAGAGCTGATTAAAATAACCCTAATACGCATTAATAAATTGGAATTTCGTCATGGGTTCATTACAAGATCAATTACTTAAGGCTGGTCTTACTACGGCACATAAAGCTAAAGTAGCCAAATCTGAAAAGCGCAAACAGCAAAAGAAGAAAAAGAAAGGCGCCACGAGTAATCCTAGCGATCTGCAAAAGCATATTGAGCAGACTAAGCTTGAGCAGCAGAAAAAAGCCGACGAGCTTAATAAAGCGCGTTTAGAAGAGCAAAAGCAACGTGAGCAAGTAGCGCGAGTTAAACAGATTTTAGAGCATCACAATCAAGATGAGATCCGTGGTGATCGTACATTTAACTTCACTTATCAAAATAAAGTGAAAGAGCTCGAAGTAAACGAAAAAACACAAAAGGCCCTAGCTGGTGGCCGTTTAGCAATTTGTGTTTTAGAAGGCCAATTTTTTGTACTGGAAGACGAACCAGCACGAAAAGTCGCTGAAGTCAGCGAAGACTACATAGTGTTCCATGTTGAGCCTGAAGATAAGCAAAAGGATGAAGATGATCCGTATGCTGATTTTGAAGTACCTGATGATTTAATTTGGTAGTGACTGTTTCTATTGCCGTTACAATTTTCGGGTGCAATATTGTTAAATCATGGTCTACACTAAAGAAAATGTTTAATAACCCGTCAAAAAAGAGAAGATACAAATGAGCAAGATCACGAAAATTTTATGTGGGGCTGGCATTGCAATGGCTGCAAGCCTATCTTTCAACACTATGGCTGCAGATGGTGCAACACTATACACAGCTAAGCTTTGCCAAACTTGCCACGGTGCAGAAGGTAAAGCGCCTATCATGCCTCAGTACCCTAAATTAAATGGTCAAAATAAAGAGTATTTACTAGCACAAATGAAAGACATTAAGTCAGGTGCGCGTAGCAACGGTATGGCTGCTGCTATGAAAGCAATGGTTGCAAACGTATCTGAAGAAGAAATGGCTGCAATTGCTGATTACTTATCACAAGTAAAATAAACACCATTTTAGCGTGAAAAGGCCACATCAATTGATGTGGCCTTTTTGTATCACCTATTGATCATCTATTAATAGTAATTTAGACTTCTATACATCTATTTGTGCAGTGTCACATATACAAGGTTTTCCATGTTTGACTTACCAAAACTCGATTTAAAAAATAAAGTATCTGAACAAGAATGGCAGCTTCGTGTTGATTTAGCTGCATGTTACCGTTTAGTTGAGCACTTTAGATGGGGGGATTTAATTTATACCCACCTATCGGCACGTTTACCGGGCACAGATCACTATTTAGTTAATGCATTTGGTCTTAGTTTTGATGAAGTGACGGCATCTAATCTTGTGAAGGTCGATTTAGCTGGCAATATTCTTGATGACACGCCATTTAAAATTAATCCGGCTGGTTTCACTATTCACAGCGCTATTCATGAAGTTCGTGATGACGCTCACTGTGTTATTCATTTACACACAAAAGAAACCATCGCCGTTGCAACGCAAGAAAAAGGCCTGTTACCACTTAGCCAATACTCAATGTTCTCATTGCCATCATTGTCTTATCATGGCTACGAAGGGTTAGCGGTAAACAGTGATGAGAAAAAGCGCTTGCAAGATGATTTAGGCACTACTAATCACATGCTATTGGTTAACCACGGTGGCTTAACTGTTGGCCCAACAGTGGGAGATGCCTTTATGCGATTTTATGATTTGCAGCGTGCCTGTGAAATTCAATTGGCTATTCAAGCCAGTGGTCAAACGGCAATTCCAGTACCACAATCTATTATCGATAATATTTATAATCAAGCGAATGTCGTGCATAGCGGCAGCACCGGTGGCCAGTTAGCTTGGCCAGCCATGTTGCGTAAAGCTTATCGTCTTGATCCTAGTTTTGCTCAGTAAGGAGTAACCATGAAAGTTAATCGCGTCGAAGTGTTCGATATTCATTGTCCAGACAGACCTGCTTGGACACCTGTTTTTGTGCGTATTCACACCGATGAAGGTATTAGCGGTGTGGGTGAAGCGGGTCTGGCTTATGATTTAGGTCATAGTGCAGCTGCGGCAATGATTAAAGAAATGGCTGATGCCTTTTTAATTGGTCATGACCCATTTCAAACAGAAAAACTGTGGTCTCGAATGCTACGCGAAAGCTTTTGGGGTTTAGGTGGTGGTCCTGTTGTATATGCAGCAATGAGCGCCATTGATACTGCACTTTGGGATATTAAAGGTAAAGCATTAGGCTTGCCTGTTTACCAGCTATTAGGTGGTAAAGTTAACGATAAGCTGCGTACTTATGCATCACAATTACAGTTTGACTGGGACAGCGAATTTAAAGCGCTTGTTCACCCAGAAGAATACGCAGAAGCAGCGCTTAAGGCGATGGCTGAAGGGTATGATGCGGTAAAAGTTGACCCAATCCAGTACGATAAAAACGGCAATACTTATTACGATCGCACTAACATTATTTCTCGTGCAGAAATGAAATTATATCGCGCGCGTATGCAGGCTATTCGTGAAGCAGTCGGTGACGAAGTTGACATTATTTTTGAATGTCACAGTTTACCTGGCGCAACATCAGCAATTCAAATTGGTGAAATTGCTGAAGAGTTCGATTGTATGTATTACGAAGAGCCTGTGAATTACTTAAATCATTCATTACATGCAAAAGTTGCTGACAAAGTAGCGGTGCCAATTGCAGGTGGTGAGCGTTTGTATAACCGCTGGGGTGTGCGTCCATACTTAGAAGATCAAAGTATTGATGTGCTACAGCCAGACTTAGGCCTGTGTGGTGGTTTCACTGAAACTAAAAAAGTGTGTGATTATGCAGATATCTTTGATGTGCGTATTCAAGCTCACGTGTGTGGCGGTCCAGTAGCAACTGCAGCTTCGTTACACTTAGAAACTGCGATTCCTAACTTCTTAATTCACGAACATCACACCTATGCGATTAAAAAATGGAACCGTGAGTTATGTATTCAAGATCCACAACCTAAAAATGGTTTCTTCCAAGTATCAGAAGAGCCAGGTATCGGTATTGAATTAAATGATGAAGTTGTTATGCGTTCTCAACGTGTTGAGATTAAGTAATACTAATTCACAATATCAGAGTTAAAATTTAATGTTGAATATTGATAAAGGCCCGTTAGGGCCTTTTTTGTGAAAAAATGTAATTGTTAATATTTATGTATTAGGCTTTTTTATTAAATAATAGGCATGTTTAAGCTGAATGCCGAATCTAAGTTTGCTAGCTTTAATGTTAAATGTTTTGGTTTATTTTGATGTTTTTAATATAACCCATCTCTGTATTGTTTATGTTTCTGAAATTATACAGGTTAAAACCCTTTGATTACATAGAGTTACATTTAACCCCTAATTCTAATAAATATGGTTTTTTTGTAATATATTTGTGTTTTTTAATTTACATTCTTGTTTCACTTTACTAATGTAATTGTGCCTATTTTATAGGCGCAAATAATTATAATTTAAACAGGGATACAAAAATGAAATCTATGTTTCGGAAAAGCATAACAGCGATAGCAGTTACTGCATCGCTAGGTTTAGCCCTTCCTGCATCTGCATCGGACGTAATTGGTTCTGTTCAGAATGTGGCAAATACCTCTTCTTACACTGTAAAAGTTAAAAATCCAGCAACAGGTTTAGAACGTACTTTAAATATTTCAGAAAATGGAACGTTCCGCTTTGCATCATTACCTTCAGGTAACTATGACATTCAGATTCTAAAAGACGGTAATGTTGTTGCTGAAGACAAAGTGCGTGTTTCTTTAGGTGCTAACTCAAAGGCAAACTTTGATTTAGCAAGTGTTGCAAACTCAGGCCCTGAAGTTATTCAAGTTGTTGGTGCACGTATTTCATCAATTGATTTATCGACAGCTGACTCAGGCTTGGTTATTACCGATGCTGAAATCGATCGTATGCCTATCAGTCGTGATCTTACTTCGGTTGCATTATTAGCGCCTGGTGCAGTTAAAGGTGATAGTGCATTTGGTAACACTGCGTCATTTGGTGGTTCATCTGTTGCGGAAAATGCTTGTTATATCAATGGTCTTGAAGTAACAAATACACGTCAAGGTCTAGGCTGTGGTGAAGTGCCATTCGAATTTTATGACCAATTCCAAGTAAAAACGGGTGGTTACTCAGCGAAGTTTGGCCGTGCGACGGGTGGTACGATTAACACCACAACCAAAAGTGGTACCAATGAATGGGAATTCTCTGCAGTTGTGCAATATTCTCCTGACTCACTTCAAGAAGAGGGTTCTATTTCACGTGGTAACCAAGGCGCGGGGCAAATTTTCCGAGATGAAAGCGTAGCTTCTGATAATAGCGCGGATGTCACTTTAGCAGTGGGTGGTCCGTTAATTGAAGATACTTTATTCTTCTATGGCTTAGTAAATCCTCGTGATACAGAGTCTACATACACTTGGGGAGGTGACGAATTCTCACCAAACGATCAATATCGTAAAGAATCAGCATCAGGCGGTGATAACCTTTTCTGGGGTGGTAAGCTTGATTGGGATATTACGGATAACCATCGCTTGAGCTATTTTGCTTACTCAAACCGTCGTGATATTGAGCGCTCTGTTTTTGAGTATGACAATGGTGCGATTGGTGATCGTATTGATGGCGCACTTCTAAAACGTGGTGGTAAAGCACAAAGCTTAAGCTATACAGGTATCTTAACAGAAGACCTAGTAGTTACAGCAATGGCTGGTAATATCAAAACTGAGTATGAAACTCAGTCTGAAAATCTAGTTTGTCCAAGTGTAACTGACTCGCGTGGTACTTCAAACCCAATCACTGGCTGTGGTGCTGGTGGTAGTTTTGGTGCAAATAACGATGACAACACACAATACCGCTTAGATGTTGAGTATGTGTGGGATGCACACGAAATTAGCTTTGGTATCGATTATCAAGAGCGTAAATCAGAGCGAATCAGCCAACCAATTGGTGGTCATAGCTATGATTATCGTACGCTTGCAGATAATGGTAGCTGGCAAGCTGATAATGGTGCACTAACCAATAACACAGGTGCTGCACTTGATTATGTTGAAGATCGTATCTTTGACGGTGGTGGTAGCTTTGAGTCAGAATTAACCGCTTACTATCTTGAAGATCACTGGCAAGTAACTGATGATTTTGCTGTTAAAGTTGGCCTACGTATCGACGAATTCGATAGCTGGGGTACGACAGGCAAGTTATTAACAAGCTTTAAAACAGACATTGCTCCTCGCTTAGGTTTCACATGGGATCCAACAGGTACGGGTGATACGAAAGTGTACGGTACATATGGTCGTTACTATTTACCAGTTGCTAATAACACGATTTTCCGTGCGGCATCAGGTGTCAGTGATATTACGACTGCTTATACGTATACGGGTGTGGATCCAACAACAGGCGCACCAACAGGCCTTGCTCCTTTAGCTGATACTATCGGTAGTGGTGGTTTAGCAAACTCACAACAAGTGAGTGGTGTACCTGTTATCCCTGAAAAAGATATTTTCCAAGCAAAAGAAGCGGATCCATTTTCTAAAGATGAGTACATCATTGGTGTGCAACAAGCACTTAATGATGAATACACCGTTGGTTTAAAAGGTACATATCGTGAAGTTGCAACTGCGCTTGATGATTACTGTGGCCGTTACGCATACCCATACTGCGTCATGATCAATCCAGGCTCTACATCAAGCTGGTACAGCGATGGTTATTACTGGAATGGTACTGATTGGGGTGATTCAAGCTTTGATAATGACGGTGTTCCAGATGCAGGCTCACTAACAACTTACTCAGCTGAAACAATCGGCTTACCGAAAGCAAACAATGAGTATACGTCAGTTGAATTTAGCTTGGATTACCGCGCGGAAACTATCCGTTACCAATTCGGTTATACTTGGGCACGTAGTGTAGGTAACTTCGAAGGTGCTGTTAAGTCTGATATCGGTCAAGCTGATGCGGGTATTACGCAAGACTTCGACTTCCCAGCAGTAATGGATGGTTCACAAGGTTATCAACCTAACGATCGTCGTCACACATTTAAGTTCTTCGGTAGCTGGGAACCAGTTGAAAACTTAACTGTTGGTTGGAATGCAACACTACAAAGTGGTCGTCCACAAAGCCTATTCGGTCAAGGTTATCCATCAAAAGATCCAAACCTAAATGGTGGCTGGGGTGATACTTTCTACATCTATACCAATGAGTGTCCAGACACTAATGGTGATGGCGAATGTCAACAAGACGAAAAAATCTATGAGCAGCACACTCGTGGTACAGCGGGTCGTACTCCTTGGACGTTTAACTTAGATTTATCAGCTGCATATGACTTCACGGTATCTGATATTGATATGCGTGCAACTATTAACGTATTTAACGTACTTAATAGCCAAGAGATGACATCTGCGAATGAGCATTATGAGCAAAATGAGGGTGAAGTTAACTCTTATTATGGTTCTGCGTATACATGGCAAGCTCCTCGCTCTGTTCGTTTAGGGTTTGAAGCTCGCTTCTAATCATAATAACAATCAATTTGATTGTCCCCCGACTAAAAAAGCCCGTAAGGGCTTTTTTTATATCTGCTTTTTAGTTTAGGTTAGTTTATCGGTTTACATTTTACCAAAGGCAATGGCTCGGTCGCTTTACTATCTAAATGGCGCACAAAACACATTTTATTTTTGATTAATAATTCAAAACGCTCAGGCATAGCTAGCTGTTTACCCATTATCGGGTTACCTTGCGCATCCAGTACATTCATACTATCAGTCACTAATATACTGCTATTTATAAACGCATCATCGGCTACAGCGATAGGCTTGCTATGCATTAGTCTTGCTATCCCTTTTGCTATTAGCTCACTTTGTGGCTCAGTTAACCGCGCATGCTGCAGTTTCGGTGTTGGCTCTTGGCTTTGAGCACTACAGCCTAGCAGTGTCGATAACAGTAATAGACTAGTTAGTTGGGCTCTCATTAAGGTTCCTACTGCTCTAAAATTTTACTTTGCTGAAGCAAGGTAGAAGTACGGGTATCAAGCACTTTCGGTGTGTCTGTAAAAATAGCCGGTGCAAACCCTTGTTCACTAATCGTTGAAGTGGCGGCAGGGCAGCGGCCAGTCTCACGATAGCTAAGCGCTGTACTTAGCATAGCTTCACTTTCATCGCCTAATTGATGAGTGAAGTCGTCAGCTACAGCGCAGCCTGGGATCATTACAGGTTGAAACTCGCTATCGTTGCTGTTTTGTGGTGCAAAGCCATCTGCATATTCACCAAACTCCTTATTATTGACACCGGTAAACTGAATGCTGAAATACGTAGTATCACAGTTATCAGTTGGGTAGTAACCATAGGGTTTGCCACAGGTTGTTTCGCCTATTTGAATTACCTCGATATCAGCACCGCGTAGGCCATTAATCACTGCCTCACTTGCTGAGCAGGTGTTACCCGTTGTCAGCACAAAAACACGTTCTAGGTTCAACGAAGGCAATGGGGTTCCTGGACTGACAGCTGGGTTTTCGGCAAAGCCTAAAAACTCATCAGTAAAATAAACAGGCTCTAAGCGATCGCCAGTGATTGGGTTAAACGTTGGATGCTGATCATTAAAAATAGTGCGCTCGAAGATTTTACCTGTGGTGTTGCTTTCACCTGCTACCATGTAAGCAACTTGGCTGGCCATTTGCAGGAATCCACCTGGGTTATAGCGCATATCAATAATTAAATCTTTAACGTTACTTGCAGCTAAATCATTAAAGGCATCGTATAAGGGTTTTTCTGCTACAGCATTATGGCGATTAAACTGAAAGTAGCCTACTTCACCATTAGCGAAGGTCTTTATGTTGCTAACTGCTTGGCCTGTAATAGTTTGTGCAGTCATTGTGACTTCACGAATTTCGCTGGTATTAATGTCTTTGAATACAAAAGAGGTCACCTTGCCAGACTCTGATGGAAAGAGGCCTGCATTTAATACATCAACCTCGGCTTGGGTGCTGGCATTAACAAAGTCAACGCCATCCACTTCAATGACTTCTAAGCCTCGGCTCAGGTTGAGGTTTGCAGCCGGTGAGTTAGGTTCTGTGTAGCTGATAATCCCTTGGCGAGGGGCGCTGGCACTGATTAACTTAAGTTTAAAGCCATAACCAAAAGACTGACCCGATTGGCTCTGAGCTTGCCACTCGTCAGTTGGCAAGCTGGCATGAAAGTTATCTTTGTTTGCACCTGAATCAGTGGTGTTTTGGGTTTTTAATAAGGCAAAGTAATTTAAAACACCATCAGTCAATGCAGGGTCGCGATCAACAATTTCGTCATACCAAAGGTAGGTTTCGTGACTCCAAGCGCGTAGCCAGTGCTTTTCATTAAGTGCTTGGCATTGTTGGTCAAACTTACTTGATGGCTCAAATACACCTTCAGTCCATGTGATATCAGCAGCATCGATAGTCCCTGACTCTGAGTTACCAGAACCACCACAGCCTGTGATAATGAGCGAACAAGTAACTGCTACAGCAGCTAAAGGCTTTTTAAAATGAACAAACATAACACCAACCTAAACAGCTTTACTGACCTGAATATAGCTAGTTTTTAAGCAATTAGATAGATTTCGCGGGCGTTTTTATAGCTTAGTTTATGCCATAAACTCGACTGCGAGCACAGTGAGTGATAGTGCTGCCAGCAGTTTGTGTAACTGGTATTTATTTGGCAAACAGGGAAATTACTGGCAAACATAACGCGATGTTCACCAAAGTACTTAACTAAATTATTAACCAGCCAAAGATGTTTGTTTACGGCAATTTGTGTGAATTCTAACCCTGAGAACTTTATTGCGATATTATCGCAGCGGCTGAGTTTAATGATTGCTTCGAGCCATCTTTGCTCATTACTAATAAAGCCTAAATGATTAATTACCACACGTAATGAGGGCAGTGCGATGCAATATTTAATAAGCTGCTCGGTTACCTGCATGTTTTCAATTTCAAACTGTGCTTCAAAGTGTAAGTTTTCGCTTGCGAGCATAGCTAGGTTATCTTGGCAGTGAGCAGTTAATAAGCGCTTTGCTTCATCACCTTCGGTTATATCGCGAATACCAACCAAAGATGAGTGCTTTAACTCATTGAGTGACGCTTTAAAGCGTTTGCTAGATGCGTCAATCGCGCTGTAGCTGATTGCGCGATAGGGAATGTCATTTAAATGCGTTGCAAGCCAATTAAGCTCATTCACTGGCGCTTGGTTATCAAAGCCAGCTTCAATATGCACCAGTGCTTCTAGTTGAAATGGGCAAGCGGCTTTAAGCTCTGAAGCAGTAATTTGCTTTTTTATTTTATCTAGATTTGGCCAAGCAGGGGGGTTGTTACCTTGTAGCCAAGTGTATTGACCCTCAGTGAGGTTAAAAAAGTGCACATGGGGGTCAATAATTTTGTCGCTCATTGCGTAGTGTATCCACCATCAATGCTTTGTAAGCTACCAGTAATAAAGCTTGCTTCTGGGCTTATTAAAAAATTCACCAAAGCAGCAATTTCTTCTGGTTGCCCTAAACGGCCTAGCGGCTGCAGCGCGGCTTCTTCAGCAACAATTTCTGCTTTATCGGCACCACTGCGCTGACAATATGCATCAATCGCATTATGAAACAGTGGTGTTTCTATCGTCCCCGGACAAACCGCATTAGCACGAATGTTAAACGCGGCATAATCCAGTGCTGTCGTTTTTGCCATTGAAGCTAGCGCGTGCTTGGTTAGGTTATAAGCAAACGAGTTTGGTTTGCCAATGATTGCCTGATCAGAGGCAACCAATACGATACTGCCGCCTTGCAGGCTTTTCATGCTAGGTAATACAGCTTGAATTGCTGCATAGGCACCTTTCACATTGAGCGCAAACAGGGCATCAAACGTTGCCTCATCGGTATTTTCGATGCTGGCACTTAAATGACGACCCGCATTAGAGATTAAGGCATCGACGCGACCCGTCTCGGCAATAATTTCGGCGATAACTGACTTCACCTGCTGAACATCACTAACATCACAGTGGCGATAGTTGCCCTCAGACGGGGTGATATCTAAGTTATATACTGTGTAGTCTTCACGCTCTAAACGCTCAACAATAGCTTTGCCAATACCTTTACTGCCACCAGTGACAATTGCAACGTTTGTCATCATTTACCCTTAATGGCTGTGGCCACAACCGCCTTCACCGTGCACGTGGCCGTGTGATAATTCTTCGGCAGTTGCTTGGCGAACATTAATCACCTCAACATCAAACGTTAGTGTTTTACCAGCAAATGGGTGGTTTAAATCACAATCTGCATTGAAACGGCCCACTTTAACTATAGTCACTTGGTGGCGACCTTGGTTTGAATGAACGATTGCAGTCATACCAGGCTTCCACACTTTTGTGTTGCCTTGTAAATGCTTAAGTGGAATACGTTGAATAAGGTTATCAACGCGCTCGCCGTAAGACTCGCTAGGCTCAAGTGTTACGCTAAAGTTATCGCCAGCCGATTTACCTTCAAGGGCTTTTTCAAGACCAGGAAGCATGCCTTCAGTGCCATGGATATATGAAAGTGGCTCGCCATCTTTACTTGATTCGATTTGCTCGCCTGCTTCACTAAGTGTGTAGTGAAACTCAACCGCTGCGTCTTTACTGATCTGCATGTTATTTCTCTTTAGAATTTAAATATAGGCGCTGATTTTACGCTAACCACAAAGAGTGAGCAATCAAGGCTTTTTCAAAGAGCTTTCGATGCCTGACAACATGGCTTCGCTGGCTGGTACTTGCGGCTCAGCGGGTTTTGCTTGCGGTAGGTGCAATGTCAAAATGGTGCCTGGTTTTAAAATGCTGGTGGCACTGAGTTTATTCCACGTTGCAACGTCTTTATGAGGCACGTCGTATAGCTGACTGATACTCCAAATTGAATCACCTGGTTTGACTAGGTAATCAACCGCAATGGTTGCGATAACTTCCTCATGCTGTTCAAGGTAAGGGCTGATATTGTAATCAACCATAAGTGATTCCGGCATGGTTTGGGGCTGTGATAAGCGCAATTGTTCACCGACCTTAATCAGGTTACTTGTTTTGCTATTAAGCGCTTTCAGATCCTTTACAGACATATTAAAGCGTCTGGCAATGCCATAAAGGGTATCGTCTTTTTGCACTATATACTCACCGGCAAAGTTGTTGCGAAACAGCTTACTTTGCAACAAGGTGCGGCGCTCCATAGGTAAAAGCAGAGTATGTGGACCATTTGGCGAGCTTTGGTTTTTTAAATATCCTGGGTTTAATTTGTGGAGCTGATTATGCCCCACGCCAGATAAGTTAGCGATCACCGAAAAATCAAATTGCTGGCCAACATCAAATTCTGTGGTGAGTGCTTTATTCGCTAATTTAGGGCGCTTTAAGCCTTGTTCAGGATGCTTTAGTAAATAGCTAAGTGCCAAAAGTTTAGGTATATATTCAGCGGTTTCTTTTGGTAATGATAATGACCAATAGTCAGTTTTCTTGCCAAGCTTTTTATTTTTTTCGATGGCTTTTTTAACGCGTCCTTCACCACTGTTATAGGCAGCAAGGGCATGCAGCCAGTCACCATCAAAGCGTTTATGTAAGTAACTTAAATAAGCTAAAGCGGCATCGGTTGAAGCGAGTATGTCTTGGCGACCGTCATACCATTGGTCGCTTTGCACACCAAAATGATAAGCCGTTGCGCCGACTAACTGCCAAACACCAACGGCTTGCTCTGATGATCGTATTGTTGGTCTAAAATCACTTTCAACAAAGGGTAATAGGGCCAGCTCCATCGGTAGCTTCTGTTGCTCGATACGTGTGACGATATGATACAAATAAGGTGCCGCACGTTTATTTACTTTAATCAGGTAATTGGGCTGTTTTAAATACCATTTTACTCGTGCAGATGTATGTTTGTTGGTTTGAAATACCAGCGTTAAATTGTTGGCGATATGCTGCCATAGATCTTTCGAACGAGGCTTTGCTAACGGGGTATTATTGACTGCTATGGGCGCAGCAACAGGACGTGGTTCAACAGCTGTTGAATCGACAAACTCACTAGGTGCTTGTTGGGTTGTTAAATCGGGCTCATAATGGCTAAAAATCTCCGGCCTTGCCCGTTGTTGTTCTGTTTCTTGCTGAGTTACTTGGCATCCTTGTAAGCCAATAAACAAGCTCAGCAAAAGTAAATATTTCAAACTTACTTGAGCCATATAATAAAATCCTTTTACTATTTTAGCCCTATTTTGACAATTTGCTTTGTTTAAGTCCAGCTTCTAGAAACATAGAAAACGCTCTTTCGCCCACTTCATCAAGCTGGTATTGCTGTTTAACCTCTGCAGGAAAAAGCGGAATTAATTCACTCACTGGTTTATCTGGCGAGGAATTTGTCATCTCTTGAATGGTTTTTAAAAACCTTAAAGGGAGTGCAAGTTCAGCAGGTGTCAGTGGCTTACCGTGACCCGGTAAAATAGTTGTCAGTGTGGTATTTTTTTGGATACCTTGCAGCGTGGTTATCCAGCGAGTGAATGTACCATGCCCAGGATAGGGTAAGCTGTCGACTATATCGCCACCTAACAGCACGCGACCTTGATCTGCACTTAAAGTAAGATCGCCTTTAGTGTGCGCTTGATACGGTGTAATAACGATAGGGTAATTACCAAGGTCTAGCTGTGTTGGTTCAGGAATGCTAAGCGCCGGTGGCTTTAAGGTGAGCTCTCGCCAGCGAAATAAGCGTTTTTTAGCAAGTTCTAGTTTGTCGCGCCAAATAGCTTGTTGATCTTCAGGTTGATTGGCAAGGCGTTGATAGCTCAATTCAATACTTTTTTCATAACCATCTAATTTATCTGTCAATGCTTGCTGCATTGCTACAAACTCAGTTGCTACTTGCTGATGCACAATAAGCTTAGCTTCAGGGAACTCAGCCTGTAAAACGGCCAAGCCTAGCAGGTGATCATCATGATAATGGCTCGCCACTAAATAACATAATGGTGTTTTTAAGCGTTTTTTTAACTGCACTGCGAGCTTTTCTACTTCGGCAAAGTTACCACTGGCATCAAACATTAATGCGCATTCTTTACCTTCAATCAGCACTTGATTCGAATCGTAAAAACGCAGTTTATTTTGTTGTTGTAGAAATTGGATTTCGGGAGTGATGCTATGCCAGCTAACGCTTGCTTGGGCGCTATAGCTTACGAAAAGACAGATCAAAAAAGCACAAAATCGCATAGTGTTTCGCTCTGATAGTGGTTAGTAGAATTGATTGTAAACAAAAAAAGCGCAGGATGCGCTTTTTTCTAAATACTAAGGTGCTGGCTGAGCTTATCTATTAAGCTGTCATGTTGTTGCTCTTGTTCTGCTTGTTGAGATTTAACTTCAAGCAATTCATGACTTAAATGTAATGCTGCCATCAGCAACGCTTTTTGGTCATTGCGAACCGATGAGCGTTGTTTCATTTGCTCCACTAAGTCATTCAAATTTTGTGCAGCAGCAACTAGGGCGTGTTCTTGCCCAGGTGGGCAAGAGAACTCATGTTCTTTACCTAGTAGCTCTACGGTGACCCGCTGACTTTGTGGGCCGCTCATTAGCTAGCCTGTTGAACGCTTTGTAATTTCTCAAGCAGGCCAGTTAGTGTGCTGCTTGTATCTTTTTGTTTCTCTTCGTTTTCTAGTACTTCTAGTTGCAGAGTTTCGTTCTCATCTAAAAGCTTAGAGTTTTGCTCTTGTAAGCTTTTAACTTCGCTTTCAAGTTCACTGTTGCGAAGAATTAACTTGTCGATCAGTTGTTCGAGTTGGGAAAGAGTTTCGTTATTCATAAATGCGCTCATAAAACTGTGATTATTGTCATGCAAATGTAAAGGAAAGTGTCTTGATATGCCAGCATTTACGGCCGTTTTAGAGGATTTTTATTTATTATTAAGGTGTAATTCAGCGTAGCGGCTTTTTTATTCATTTATGATTCACCAAAGCGGCAGATGCTAGGATCATTTTCTGTTTATCATGTACAATATGGCTATTCATTTTTAATGCAGATTTGCATTTGGCGATTTATAAATATGCTTAGTTATCGACACTCTTTTCATGCAGGCAACCCTGCTGATGTGCTAAAACATCTTGTTCTAGCTGAAGTTCTTAAATACCAAACAATTAAAGATAAACCACTTGATTATGTGGACACCCACTCAGGTGCTGGCTTTTTTGAACTTGCAGGCAGTGATGCACAAAAAACACAAGAGTATTTAGATGGGATTGCTAAGCTTTGGCAGCATAACAGTGAACACAATGCACTTAATGAATACATTGAGTTGATTAGATCATTTAACTCAAATGGTAATTTAGATTTTTACCCCGGTTCGCCAAAAATTGCAGAGCACTTTTTACGTCGCCAAGATAACGGTTGGTTCTTTGAGTTGCATCCACGTGACTTAGAGTTACTGCAAGACAACATGAAAGGTAAGCGTTCTATTCGCGTACGTGGTGAAAACGGCTTTCAAGGCTTAATTGGTTTATTACCACCAGCATCACGTCGAGCTTGTGTGCTTATTGACCCTCCTTACGAAATTAAAAACGATTACGATACAGTTGTTAATACCCTTGTGAAAGCGCATAAACGCTTTGCAACTGGAACGTACATGATTTGGTATCCGGTTGTAGATCGTGAGCGAATTGACAGAATGGAAGCGGGTTTAATCGCATCGGGTATGCGTAACATTCAGCTTTTCGAGCTTGCAACAGAGGCAGACACCGACGTTCACGGTATGACAGCATCGGGTATGATAGTGATCAACCCGCCATGGAAACTAAAGCAAACAATGGATGCGGTATTACCAGAGCTTGTTTCATTACTAAGCGATAGCAGTGGTTTTTATCGCAGTGAACAGTTAGTTGAAGAATAATTTCTTCAATACAAAAACGCCCAGCAATTGCTGGGCGTTTTTTTTATTTAACTGTTGTTAATTCATATAAGTCGCTGCGAAGGTCGCAAGTGGCTCATCACTATCATCTAACAAGGTTAACTGTTCACCATTGATAGAGTACTTAGCTGTTGCCGCAAGCGCTGCAGACATGGCCGCTTCAATATCCATTTGTGATACACACATTTTTTTGGTGCTTGCTAATGGGTTGAATGTAAGCGTCTGCTCGTTAACCTCGTAACTACCTGAGAAGTTATTACATCCTAAGTGACCATTGGTTGAACCATCGTCTTTAAACTGTACGAAAGGTTCTTTATTTTCAACGGTGATAGCCTCACCGCTGATTGTAACTGCTTTCCAATACGTATTGGTCAATGTCACGTCTGGCTTTTTCGCTGATACTTTTGTCACTGTCACCTTGTACACATCACCAGAGGCATCTTCGGCAAATGGATTATTATGAGTGGTGCTGATGTAAAGTAATTTACCTTGATTCTCAATGCGTGCACTCACACTGTAGCGGTGACGGTCAGCAATTTTGCTTTCGTCATACTCAAGTGCCACGTTGTATGGTGGTGCACCATTTAATTCAATTTCTTGTTCGCTGATAACCTCTGCTTTGGCATCCATTTTTGATACATCAGCAAGTTGTACTTTTAATACTGAACCCGGTGGCAGCATGCTGCGGTCTAAATAAATAACCTGAGTATTGAGGGTTTTCATTGTTGATTGCTCAGCTTGTGGTGCGGCAGAGTCTTCACCACAACCTGTTAATACTAAGCTGCTCCCTAAGATCATTAAACTGCATAGAGAAGCGCGTTTGAAAGATGAGATGGTATCCGAAGCCATGATTGTTTCCTTGCGTTTTAGGGTTATGCGTCTTTGTAATTGAATAAGCATAAAGTTCGCTGACTTAATCATAGCTTAATTAACAAAAAATGGGCACTAGGCCCATTTTCTTAATTACGGATTCGCTTTAAAAAGCAAATTGAGTGCTCGTTATTTTTTCACGTATTTGGTTAGAATAACAATGCGTTGACCATCAACACGGCCTTCAATATGTTCTGGGTTGCTCGTTAAGCCAATGTTTCTTACTGCTGTGCCACGCTTAGCAACAAGGCTGCTGCCTTTCACATCAAGATCTTTAATAAGTATCACAGTGTCACCCGCTTGAAGTACAACACCATTACTGTCGATGTGCTTAATATCGTCATCTTCAGCTAGGGCTGTTTGCGCCCATTTTAACGTGTCTTCTTCAAGATAAATCATATCTAGTGCATCTTGTGCCCAGCCGTTATCAGCAGCTAAGCGCTTTAACATGCGATAAGCCACAACTTGTACAGCAGGAGTTTGACTCCACATGCTGTCGTTCAAGCAATGCCAGTGGTTTGCAGTTAAATCAGCATTATTTTCAATTTGATCTTTACAAGTTTGGCAAACGTAAATGCATTTATCAGAATGAGCCTCTGTAACAGGCGGTACTTCGTATACAGACAGGTTATCTGTAGCGGCACAAAGTTCACATTGGTTATTACTGCGTTCGATTAGGGCTTGTTCAATGCTCATAGGAGGCTCTTTTTAGTTAACAAGGTAAGAAAAACAGCGCGCATTATAGCAAAAGCAGGTCCAAAGCGGAATATCCCTAATTATTGTAGGGGTATGCTTTTTGTGTATTTATTGATTATGGCATCTAAGCGGCCAGAATTTTTAAGTTCTTTGATTGCTGTATTTATTTTTGGTAACAATGATTGATGCTCACTGCGCAGGCGAATTTTTAGATTACCTAGCGAATGTAATGCACCAAAGCTGATATCTGCATCAAATTGCTCAGCCCAATATAATGCTGGCAGTTTATCAATTATGACGACCTCAATTCGTTGCATTTTTAACGCCTGAATGAGTTGTTGTTCAGAGTGAAAATCAACCCGTTTAAAGCGGTTATCGTCATAATAGTAATAGCCTAAAACAGTCCCTACGGGTTGATTACGAATACTGTTGAGTTGCTGCCATTGAGCCACAGAGCTTTTTAAGCTCACTAGATACTCTTCAACGGTAAACAGGGTGTTTGAGTAACTAAACTGTGGATTTTGTTTTTCTGTCTGGCTCAGCCATTCGGGGCTTATGACATCAAAATCGATATGTCCTTGGTGAAGGTATTTAACGGTTCGTTTTGCAGGAAGCTCGACATGCTGCACTTGAATATCAGCAAGCAGCATAACTTGTTTGATAATTTCAGGAAGGATCCCTGGATTGCTTTTATCATCAATATAGTAAGGATAGTAGTTCCCAGAGCCGGTTACATTGTATTTCAGTACAGGTTGCTGCTCAGCCAAAACTGCTTGAGTAAGAAAAAGTAAAATTAAGAAAATCGAGTTAGAGAAGCGCAATAGTCTGATTGAATTCGTTTTCATGTACCTAGTTTGGTTGGGTTTTTGTTTTTTAGCAAGGCAAACATCTTTCACTATACTTATAACAATAGTAATGTGGAGATAGCCACATCTAAGTGAGAAGTAGAATGTCAGAATTAAGTATGGAAGGTAACAAAAGTCAGAGCATGACTCAGTATATAGCCCGGCAGCCAATATTTAATGCTGATAGAAGTTTGTATGCTTACGAATTATTGTATAGAGAATCGAGTGATAATGTCTTTCCGGTAGGCACGAGTGATGGCCAAGCAACGGGGCGACTGTTTTTTAATGCGTTAATGTTGATGGGACTCGAGAAGCTAACGGGTTTTCAACCTGCGTTTATCAACCTATCGACTGACGCTATTTTGGATGACTTCCCTAAGTTGCTGCAACCACGCAGTGCGGTTATCGAAATAGTGGAGCGGGCTACTAGCATTCCCAAAGTAGTAAGCCGCGTTAAGCAATTAAAACAAGAAGGCTATTTGTTCGCGCTTGATGATTACGATGGCACAGATAAATGGCAATATATTTTGCCTTTGATGGATTTTATTAAGCTTGAAGTTACGCAGCCGATTATCAAAACCAACATGATGATCAAAAAGCTCAAACGCAGCTTCCCAGAAACCACTATCATAGTGGAGCGCATTGAAACTTATGAAGACTTTAAGCAACTAAAAGCGGCTGGTTGCGACCTGTTTCAAGGCTACTTTTTTGCCAAGCCAGAGCTTTTAAGTTTTGGTAATGTTGAACCATCAAAAGTTGCTGTGCTTGAATTACTTAACTGTACTGCGCAAACAGATTTAAATTTTGATGCAATTCAACAACGAGTTGCTAAAGATATAGGCCTTACAGCACGCATTTTAAAATTAGTTAATGCGCGTATAAGCAATAGTCAGCAAACAATTCGTTCTATTTCACAAGCGGTTATTTACCTTGGTGAAGACGCGATTAGACAATTTGTACGGGTATTAGCGCTGAGCGAGTTAGGCAATGATAAACCGCAAGAGCTAACTAAACTGGGCTTAACAAGAGCTAAGTTTATTGCGCTGATGCTTGAACCCGGTGGTAAAGACCTAGCTGAGCAGGGTTATTTAGTCGGTTTACTATCCGTACTTGATGCTATTTTAGATATGGAGCTTGATATCATTGCCAAAGAGTTTTCACTGGGTAGTGAGCTTTCGAGCGCATTGTTAAACTTTAATGGCATGCAAGGTGCGAGCTTACAACTTGTTAAGGCGATGGAAGAAGAGCAATGGCAAACTGCTCATGAGCTGCTAATGATGATCCGCCCTGCGTCAAAGATGGATGTGGTTTTTCAAGCTATGTACGATGCCCGTGCTTATGCCGATGAAGTGTTCGCAAGCTTATCATCGGTTACAGACTAAAAGCGCAGAGTTCGTTATGATGCGGGCTCTGAGTATTAAAAAGGTTTGTAACTAATGCGTGTTGTTTTTCCAGTACTGGCTATTTTAATTGCCTTGGCGTTACTAATTCCCGGTGTAACCCAGCCTGTGCTCACCCTAGAAGGAAAAATCGATAAATCTAAGCTTGCCAAAACAGGTATTGAAATGATTGCCGATGAAGGCGATCGCAATACCCGTAGCGTGTTAATGATGGCTTCAAGCATGTTGGGGCTTGATAAGCTTGAAGGTGAAATAGATGCCTACAAAAAAACACGCAGCATTTGGGGCACCGTGAATGAGCTAGCCAATAACAAAAACTACCTTGTTGCCGCGCTTGTTGCAGTGTTCTCGATTGTTATTCCCACTTTAAAACTCCTGATGCAATTGCTTTATTATTTTTTACCTGCGAATAGATTTAAGCATTTGCTCGGTCAACTCATACAAGGCCTAAGTAAATGGAGTATGGTCGATGTGTTTGTGATTGCATTGATCGTGTCTTATTTAGCAGGTAATGCCGATGGGCAAATGGGCGAGCTAATCAAAATGCATGCCGAATTGGGGGATGGATTTTGGTATTTTACTGGCTATTGCCTGTTTGCTATTGCCGCCAGCAGTAGCATTAAAATAGATAAACCCTTGTCGAGCGCGTAAATTTCGGGCTACAATTTGGGCAATTAATTTTTAAGGTATGATGATGACGCGACTTTCAAGCTACTTATTGATAGCTATGATGCTGCTCACTTTTGTGGGTCAGTCAGTTGCGTCTGTTGCTATGGTATGTGATATGCCACATGCCAGCATGCAAATGGAACATCATGCTAATATGAGTGCTGACAGCGACATGAGTGATATGGACTGTTGCCATGAAGACGTAATGGATAACAGCGATTGTGCGTGTCCGTTCAATGCCTGTACAGCTCACTCACTCCTGCCGTTAAATGATTTAGTTGTTAAATCAATTAAGCAATCAGAAAAAGTCACCGTGTTAGGCGCCAGCCAGCTTAGTTTCCACGCAAGTTCTTTATACCGCCCACCTATTACTGCTTAAGCAGGATAGGTCTGTCTAAAATTCAGTAAAACGCTGAAATACTCCTTATTCTGCACCCAAAATCTATTGTTTTTTAACCATTTTTAAGATTTTTGGAGCATGTGATGATTCACAGCAAATTGATTAAGGCGCTTTCTCTAGGCGCAGTATTGATAACCTCAAGTTTAGTGAAAGCAGAGCCATTGGCGCTCAATCAGGTGATTGATTATGCATTGACTCACGAGCCTTGGTTACAAGCAAATAAATACCAGCAACAGGCGATAGAAGCGCAAAGCATTGCGGCCGGTACCTTGCCTGATCCAGTATTAACCGTTGGGCTAATGAATTTACCAACCAATGGCTTTACCTTTGATCAAGAGGGTATGACGCAATTCAAAGTAGGCTTGTCACAACAATTTAGCCGAGGTGATAGTCTTGCCTTACAGCAACAAGCTTTAAAACAATCGGCTGAGCAATATCCTTGGCTAAGAGCTGACCGCCAAGCACAGGTTAAAGCTATTGTTACCGAAGCTTGGCTAAATGCCTATCGTGCACAAAAAAGTATTCAACTGATCAACCAAGATAAAGCATTATTTAATCAACTTATTGATATTACAGAGGCAAGCTATGCCAATACACTTGGTGCGACTCGCCAGCAGGATATTATTCGCGCTCAGTTAGAGCTGACTCGTATTGAAGATAAGCTGGTGATGTTAGAGCAACAGTTTGATAGTGCCAAAAAGCGACTAGCTCAATGGCTACCTATTGAAATGCTAAACGGTGCCGTGAGCGATGAAAATACCAAGGTGGCTGCACTAATGTCTTATCAAGAGCTTGCACCATCGGGGGTGACTGAAGTGCTGATGAGCCACCCGGCAATTATCGCCATTGATCATGCAATGCGTGCTAAAAACACTCAAGTGCAAGTGGCGAAAGAAGCGTATAAACCGCAATTTGGTATGAACCTAGGCTATGGCTATCGTGATGATACCCCTATGGGGGACTCTCGAGCTGATTTACTCTCTATTGGGGTGAGTGTTGATTTACCGCTGTTTACTGATAACCGTCAAGACCAACAAGTTAACGCGGCAATAGCTAATGCCGAGGCGGTAAAGACCAACAAACTTATTACTCTACAAAAACTGCAAGGTCAGTATTTTAAAGAGCTTAGCCAATTAAGCCGACTTGCTCAGCGCAAAGCGCTGTATCAACAGCAGCTATTACCGCAAATGGCAGAGCAAGCGGAGGCGACGTTAAATGCTTACACCAATGATGATGGTGACTTTTCAGAAGTGATGCGCGCACGCATCAGCGAACTTAACGCAAAAATTGATGCGTTGAATATCGAAATAGACAAACAAATAACCCTCGCTCGCCTTAACTATTACGCAGCAGCAAAAGATAACCAAATAAATGCAGCACAAAGCCAAGGAGCTAGCAATGAATAATACAGTGAAATTAGTTATCGCCTTGGCGGTAGGTGCGGCATTGGCAACAGCTGTAAATAAACTAGCTGAGCCAGATCATGGAGCTATGCCAAGCGCTGAGAAAAAGCCGCTATATTGGGTGGCGCCTATGGACAGTAATTACCGCCGTGATGAACCGGGTTTATCACCAATGGGTATGGAATTAGTCCCCGTTTATGAGGAGCAAAGTAGCGCTGAAGACAGCCCAGGTACAGTGAGAATCTCACCAGCAGTCGTTAATAACTTAGGGGTAAGAACAGCGCCCGTACGCTTTAAATCATTACAAACGACGGTTGATACGGTTGGTTATGTGCAATACGACCAAGACCAACTCGTGCATATTCACCCTCGTGTCGAAGGTTGGATAGAAACCTTATATGTAAAAGCTGCAGGTGACCAAGTTAAGCAAGGCGAGCCACTTTATACCTTGTATTCTCCACAGCTAGTGAATGCACAAGAAGAGTTACTGCTTGCCCTTAAACGTAACAATGCAGTGCTTATACGTGCGGCAAAAGCACGCTTAGCCTCACTGAATGTTTCTGACGATTTTATTGCCCGATTAGAGCAAAGCCACAAGGTCAGACAAAACATTACCTTTTATGCCAAGCAAAGTGGTGTATTGGATGAGCTAAATATCCGCGAAGGCTTCTTTGTGAAACCGGGCACAACCATGATGAGTATTGCCCACCTAGAAGAAGTGTGGGTTGAGGCTGAAGTTTTTGAGCGTCAAGCAGGGCTTATTCATAAAGGCTTGCCAGTGACTATGAACCTAGATTACTTACCGGGTAAGCGCTGGCAAGGCAAGGTCGATTATATTTACCCAACCCTTGATGAGAAAAACCGTACCCTGCGCGTCCGCTTACGTTTTGCCAACCAAGATGGCTTATTAAAACCGAATATGTTTGCTGAAGTGAGCATAACTACTAAGCCAACTGAGCCGCAATTAGTGATAGCCAAAGAAGCGGTGATCCGCACAGGTAGCCAAGACCGTGTTGTCATTGATTTAGGTGAAGGTCGCTTTAAATCAGTGGCTGTGACGCTAGGCCGTAGTGATAATCATGATGTCGAAATTTTATCAGGCTTATTGAAAGACGATAACGTAGTGGTTTCAGCGCAGTTCTTAATAGATTCCGAATCAAGTAAGAGTTCTGACTTTATGCGTATGCAAGAACCGGATAGCGAGAGCGCAATGGTGAATGGCGTGATCAACAGCATTGACCGCGAAGCTCGCACTGCTGTGATCAGTCGTGAGGCTATCCCTAAGTGGGGACGCGAGGCTGCAACTATGGAATTTCATTTTTCGCCGCGCATCGATATGTCTAGTTTGCAAAGCGATGATGAAGTGCATTTTACCTTTAAATTGGTAGACGGCGAGTTTGTGATTTTTGACATCATGACCATGAGCCACCCTATGCAAGGAGAAATGCAATGATAGCTGCCGTGATCCGTTGGTCAGTCGGTAATCGCTTCTTTGTATTACTGCTGTCTTTAATGTTGGCAGGCTTTGGGGTTTTTTCTTTAAAGAATACCCCAGTTGATGCCTTGCCTGACTTATCTGATGTACAAGTTATTGTAAAAACATCTTATCCAGGACAAGCGCCTCAAGTGGTGCAAGACCAAGTAACGTTTCCTATCACCACAGCCATGCTGTCGGTGCCGGGAGCTGAAACGGTAAGGGGCTTTTCGTTTTTTGGTGACTCTTATGTATACGTTATTTTTAACGAAGACACCGACCTTTATTGGGCCCGTAGTCGGGTGCAAGAGTATTTGAGTCAAGTAAGTGCTCGCTTACCAGATTCAGCAAGGCCTGAACTTGGCCCTGATGCAACAGGGGTGGGTTGGATTTACTTGTATGCGCTGGTGGATAAAACCGGTAAGCACGATATTAGCCAGCTACGAAGCCTGCAAGATTGGTTTTTAAAGTTTGAGCTGCAAACTGTGCCGGGCGTATCAGAAGTAGCGTCTGTTGGCGGTATGGTTAAGCAGTATCAGGTGAATGTCGACCCCGATAAATTGCGTGCTTATGGTATTCCGCTAAGTTTAATTCAAACAGCAATTAAACAAGGTAACCAAGAGCGTGGCGCTTCAGTGGTCGAAATGGCTGAAGCCGAATACATGGTATCGAGCACAGGTTATATTAAAAGTGTCGCAGATTTAGAAGCCATTCCGCTGGGTACTAATGCCAATGGCACGCCACTGCAATTACGCGATGTGGCCGATATAAAACTTGGGCCGCAAATGCGCCGTGGTATTGCCGAACTAAACGGCGAGGGTGAAGTAACCGGTGGGGTGGTAGTGATGCGCTTTGGAGAAAACGCCGAAGCAACCATCAAACTAGTAAAAGAAAAACTAGAGTCGCTCAAAAAAGGCCTGCCAGAGGGGGTTGAAATCATCCCTGTGTACGACCGTTCAAACCTTATTACCCAAGCGCTTGATAACTTAAGCTCAAAGTTAATTGAAGAATTAATTGTCGTGGCCTTAGTGTGTGTAGTGTTTTTATTCCATATACGCTCATCGATCGTAGCCATTATCACGTTGCCAATGGGTATTTTAACGGCTTTTGTGGTTATGTATTGGCAAGGTATAAACGCTAATATCATGTCGCTTGGCGGGATAGCGATTGCCATTGGTGCAATGACAGACGGTGCTATCGTGATGATAGAAAATATGCATAAGCATATGGAGAAAACCCCACTGACCGATGAAAACCGCTGGCAAGTGGTGATGGACTCAGCCGCAGAAGTCGGGCCCGCGTTATTCTTTAGTTTATTGATCATCACTGTTAGCTTTATGCCGGTGTTTATTCTTGAAGCACAAGAAGGACGAATGTTCTCGCCACTGGCTTATACAAAAACCTATGCGATGGCAGCTTCGGCTGGTTTAGCGATTACATTGGTGCCGGTATTAATGGGCTACTTTATTCGCGGTAAGGTTATTTCGGAGCAGAAAAACCCTGTAAACCGCTAATTGGTGGCAGCCTATAAACCCTTGTTAAATGCGGTATTAAAAGCGCCGAAAACAACACTGGTACTGGCATTAGTGTTGGCTGCTATTGGCTTTTACCCGGTTAATAAAATTGGTAGTGAGTTTATTCCTCCTCTTGATGAGGGCGACTTAATGTATATGCCAACTACTTACCCAGGTATTTCAATTGGTAAGGCCCGTGAAATCTTACAGCAGACCGATAAGCTAATTGCCAGTGTGCCAGAGGTCGAATCGGTATTTGGTAAGGTTGGCCGTGCAGACACTGCAACAGATCCTGCGCCGCTCACCATGATCGAAACCTTTATTCAGTTAAAGCCAAAGTCACAGTGGCGCGAGGGCATGACAACCGAGAAACTGAAAAAAGAGCTCGATAATCTGGTTAAGTTCCCAGGGCTTACCAATGCGTGGGTTATGCCAATCAAAACCCGAATCGACATGCTTGCCACTGGTATTAAAACGCCTGTGGGGATCAAAGTTGCAGGGCCAAAGCTAAGTGAAATTCAAAAAATCGGTGAGCAAATTGAAGTCATATTAAAAGACTTACCGGGTACGGCTTCGGTTTATTCTGAGCGCGTTGCCGGCGGTCGCTACATCAAAGTTGATATCAACCGTGAAAAAGCAGCACGGTACGGTTTAAACATTGCTGATGTGCAACAGGTTGTTGCTACTGCTATCGGTGGTATGAATGTGACCGAAACTGTTGAAGGGCAAGAGCGTTACCCGGTTAACTTACGTTATCCACAAGATTATCGCGACTCGCCAGAAGAGCTTAAGTTGTTACCGATAGTAACACCAAACGGACAGCGTATCGCATTGGCCGATGTAGCTCATGTCTTCATCGAAGATGGCCCGCCGGGTATAAAAAGTGAAAATGCTCGTATTAATGGCTGGAGCTTAATCGACATTGAAGGCAGTGATATCGGCAGTTATGTTGAGCGTGCGCAACAAGCGCTGCATGAGCAACTCGAGCTACCAGCTGGTTACTCAATTACTTGGGCGGGGCAATATGAATATATGGAGCGCGCAAAAGCTAAACTCAGTTACGTATTGCCATTAACCTTGGCAATTATTGTGGTGCTGTTATACCTCAATTTTAGAAGCTTTATTGAGGTGGCAATGATCATGCTGACCTTACCGCTTGCTATGATAGGCGGTATTTGGCTGATGTACCTTGAAGGCTTCAACTTCTCGGTTGCTGTTGGGGTTGGTTTTATTGCCCTAGCTGGGGTTGCCGTAGAAATTGGCGTGATCATGCTGGTTTATCTCAACCAAGCTTATCGAGATGCTAAAGCGCAATCAGCACAGTTCACGGTTACAGAGCTGCGCCAAGCAATCATCAATGGTGCAGGCCTTCGGGTTAGACCAGTGATGATGACAGTTGCCACTATTATCATAGGGTTACTGCCAGTGCTTTATGGCACTGGAACGGGCAGTGAGGTGATGAGCCGAATAGCCGCGCCTATGGTCGGTGGGATGCTCAGCGCCATAGTTTTAACGCTACTTGTGTTACCTGCGCTTTATTTTCTATGGCGTAAACGTTACCTATAAATTTTACAGTCAGTGTGTAACTTGTACGCTTTAACTTGCTGCAAGTTACACACTTTATTTTTAAGATATTGAAAATTAATGAGTTTATTTCTGGTGTGATTTATGCAAAGTCATATTAAATTGATTTTGATAAGGAATGCACATGCAAGTTAAAACAATACAACAAGTTTATGATTGGACCGTGTTATTTCATACTCAAATGGCAGCTAACTTCCACAGTGTTAAAGACTTACTGGACGAGCATAATCAAATGCTGGTGGATTATTACCTGCAATATGAGAAGAAACTGGCAGAAGATCTCGTTGGCTTTAAAGCTATTACAGAAATAAACACGCTTGATACCTATTGCTATGAGTATTTTGCTGAAAACCCAGAGCTAATTACTTTTAACGATATCAGCACAGATCAGCAAATTGATGAAAAGGCGATTCAGGTTTACTTAACCACGCAACACCAAAAAGTAATCGACTTATACGAGTACTTGGTATCGCGAGCTGATACAGAGCAAAGTAAAGAAAAGCTCGAACGTTTACTTGAGCTTGAACATCAAGGCCTTAAGCAAATGATGCAAAGCTCAAACCGCCATATGGATATGTAGTATACCCAAACCACCTCAAGATGCAGAATTCAGCGTTTCACAGGTGCTTAATATCAAGGCGTTACTTTGTAAGAATGGCAGTCCCTTTTAAGAAGTAACAACGATGAGAGTAAGTGCCTGTGAAGCGCCCAACGGGTTGGTTTAAAAGCGATTTATACTGCGTTATTGATCTTAACAATAGAACCACTATTACTTGCAATCAATGCCTTGCCTAAATCGCTTTTAATTCCAACTGAAACTCACATCTTGAGGTGGTTTGGGTATATATTAATCAGCTTAATGAAAATCGAGTAAGAAGCCGACTTTTTTAAGGTATTTTTGCTCTTGCTGTAAGTCAGCTAAAAGCAAGGTATGTTCTTTAAGCCACTTGTTGTGAAACTTTAAGAACATACTATTTTGCTTGGCTGTTACCTCAAGTTTAAAACCTTGATCGGTAATACGCTTTTGATTCAGTAGTACCGCTAAGCGCAAAATCACAATAAGTTGCAATATTTCATAATGCTGCATGGTATGCAGTGCCGGAAACTCTTCTAAACGAATTTTTTTACGATAAAAACGGATCATGCAACTAAGCAAGGTTTGTTGTTGCTGCGTAAAGCCAGGCAATTGGCTATTCGCAACGATATACGCACTGTGCTTATGTATCCCTGATGAATTAACCCCTAAGCCAATTTCATGCAGCTGCGCGGCCCAATCCAGCAAGTTGATGTAGTCAGGATCGGTAAGTTGCCATGCCTCTTCTACTTGTTCAAACAGCCACTTTGCAGTTGTCGAGACGCGGTTAGCATGCTCTTTATCTATGGCATTACGCTCAGATAGGTTCGCTATGGTATTAGTGCGAATATCCTTATGGGCGAGCTTTTGCTGCATTTCATGTAGCAGGCCTTCACGAAGTGAAAAGTCGCTGTATTGCAACGCTTCGATTTTAAACAGCCTAAATACCGCAATTAAAATAGCTAAACCACCACAAATACTCACTTGCCGCTCAGGTGTAAGACCTTCAATTTGTAGCGCTTTTATTTGTTTAGCAGCAATAAACTGAGTTTTTAGCTCTAATAATCGCTCTAAAGTAATTAGCTCTTGCTCTGCATCGTTAGCATTGATCATTGCAAGGATAGATTTAATAGTGCCTGATGTTCCCACCACAGATTGCCAGCCAGCCGATAAGTAGTTGGCGAAAATCACTTCGAGTTCTTGCTCTGCACGAACTTCAGCTTTGGCAAAGCGCTTAGCAGTGATTTGTCCATCTGCAAAAAACTGCTTGGTGTAACTAACACAGCCCATATTGCGGCTAGTAAGTAATTTATGTTTAAAGTGTTTGCCAATGATGAGTTCGGTACTGCCGCCGCCGATATCAATGACTAAGCGGTTTTCATCGTGATGAATGTAATGGGCAACACCTTGGTAAATTAAGCGCGCTTCCTCTTGCCCCGATATTACTTCAATTGGGTAAGGAAACACTTTACTTGCTTGGGTTAAGAACGAATGAATATTTTTAGCGCGGCGTAATGTGTAAGTTGCCGCCACTTTGACATTCTCAAGGGGGAAGTCCTGCAAGGTAGTAGCAAACTGCTTAAGAATCGCCAGCGCGCGTTCGATTGCTTCTTGGCTTAAATGATTTTTATCATCTAAACCGTCAGCTAAGTAAACGCGCTGTTTTTCTTTGTGTAAGATTTGCAAAGAGCCATCGACCTCTCTTGCCACCACTAAATGAAAACTATTTGAGCCTAAATCAACGGCAGCAATTGAGGGATAATCATTCATTATTATAGTTACTTTCCCATTTCTTAAGGTGGTCATAAATGGCAATTTGCGAGCGAATTTTCTTACGATTGCCGCGGCGCACATAGCTGTTTTTTTGTTCGCTATCGATTATGCGTGCTTTTGTTCTATCTTTAAACTGTAGCTCAAGAATATCAATAATAAGCTGTTTTAATTTTTCATCATAAATCGGTGCGGCTACTTCAACACGGTGATCAAGATTTCGGGTCATCCAGTCTGCCGATGAAATATACACTTTTTCGTCGCCATTATTATGAAACACCATCACCCGAGGGTGCTCTAAAAAGCGGTCAACAATGCTAATAATGCGAATATTTTCGTTAACGGCAGAGGGCACTAACGAACACATGCCACGCACAATAATACGAATTTTCACACCGCGTCTTGCGGCAAAGTAGAGGTGATCAACCAGCTCTTTATCAACAAGGTTGTTTATTTTGAGCGTAATTCTACCAGCCTTACCATGTTCTACATTTGTTATTTCAGCATCAATTAGCGACATAATAGTTTGTCGTGCGTTGACTGGCGAAATCATCAAATGATCAAATTGAAATGGTTTATAGCTGCTTTCGATAAACTTAAACACACTATCGCACTCTTCACTAATGCCCTCAAACTTGGTGAATAAGCTAAAGTCAGTGTAGATTTTGGCGGTTTTTTCGTGGAAGTTACCCGTGCCTATATGGGCATATTTCACTATGTTGTTCTTTTCTTTACGGTGAATAACGCATAACTTACTGTGAACTTTCAACGCAGGAATACCAAAGATCACTTTAACACCGGCATTGCTTAGGGTTTTTGCCCATTCAATATTGTTTTGTTCATCAAAGCGCGCTTTCAGCTCAACCATAACTGTTACGTGTTTGCCATTTTTTGCTGCATTAATAAGCGTAGAGACAAGTCGAGACTGACTCGCAACGCGATAAATATTGACCTTAATTTGGGTTACATCTGGGTCAAATGCTGCTTGGCGTACAAATTCAAGTAAATGGTTAAAGGTGTGATAAGGGTAATACAGTAAAATATCTTGTTCTGAAATGGCATCAAACACACTTGAGTGATTGTTAAAAGCCGTACTTTGTAATACAGGCAGTGGTTTGTTTTCTAAATACTGACGGCCAACATTCGGAAACGCAATGAAATCGCGGAAATTACGGTAACGACCGCCGGGGATCAACGCATCATGTTGGCTTATATTAAGGCGCTTTTTCATCACTTTAAGCATTTCAGCAGGCATGCTCTCGTCATAAACAAGGCGCACAGGCTCTGCAGAAATACGTTGTTTTAGACCTTTTGACATTTTATCGAGCAAGCCTTCTTCAAGCTCGTCATCTAAGTTGTATTCGGCATCACGGGTCAATTTGATGGCATAACATTGAATATCATCAAAGCTAAAAAAGCTGCTAAACACATCGCGAATAAAGTAGGCGATAATGTCATCAAGCATCACAATGGTTTTGTGACGGCGCGTTTTCTCTGGTGGTAAAATAACAAAACGAGATACGCGGTCGGTTGGTACTTCCATCATGGCATAATGACTTTTTTGGTTGGTCATCTCGACAAACAAATAGGTCATGGTGTCGTTGATTTGATCTGAGTAGTCTTTCTTTTCAGAGAGTAAAATCGGCAATATGTGTTGCAGCACATTGTCGTGGAAGAATTTTTTCAGCCAACTCAAGTGAAATTCAGATAGCTCCTCAGGTAACTCAACGTGAATATTGTGCTCGTTTAAGTCATTTAAAATGTCTTTATGAATTTGGTTAAACTTTTTACCAAGCTGTAGCACTTTGCTTTGGATCTGATGAAGTAATATTTCGTCTTCTTCAAAGTTCGCATCAGGAATTTTATTAAGTAATATGCGGCGTTTTACATCAGCAACACGGACACGGAAAAACTCATCCATGTTGTTTGAGTAAATACCTAAAAAGCGCATGCGCTCAATAATCGGGTTAGATTTATCTTTAGCTTCTTGCAGCACGCGTTCATTAAAAGACAGCCAACTTAGCTCTTTGGCAAAGTAATTAACGGCTTGAGAAGAAGAATGTGATGCGTTCATCTGGTTTTCCAACGTTTATAGCTAGTTAGAATATAGAGGATGCAGATGACGTTTATATGACGTATTTATCACTTTTATGACATACATGTCAGTTATGTGACATGTATGTCATTAATTTTAAAGCTTAGTTTAAGTTTAAATATCCCTATAAACTTGCTTGTTATGCGTCCTCAATATCAACAATTAAGTCTGTGGTAATAGACTCGAGTGCCGTGATTACTTCGTCCTTGTTCATGCCTATTGGCAAAGCGACGGTGGCAACAGCACTAAAAATTGGCACACCCCAGTTAGGTGCACTTTGTTGTTTTGAATTTAGGTGAGTGATATTCGCCCCTTTGTGACGAATAACGCTGGCAAGCTCTTGCACAATGCCAGGTCTGTCGTTGCCAGTAATGACAAAATTGATTTGTTCAGATTTTTCTTCTGAAAGTGTTTCGGCGCCGCGTTCAATTCTGATTTCTAAATACGGCAAACTATGCAATGCGTCTTGCAGCTCTTGCAGGTGCTCTTCAGGCACTGCTGCCTCAATGATCCCTGCAAAGTGACCTGCAAGGTGGCTCAAATTACTGCTTAACCAGTTACCATGATGGTTTAAAATTGTGGCTGAAAGGTCTTCAACTAGGCCGGGTTTATCTGGCCCCAAAATAGTAATTACTAACTGCTTCATACTTATATCTCTATAAAAATGCCTCTGAAAAATGCAATAAAAGGAAGGAGGCGTTGGTTAAAAATGATTCTTATTGTCGAAAAAAATAAGTCATCTTGAGTATTGATGCAGTTTTATTGTTTGTCCAATTTTTTCCATATAGTTATAAAAAATTAGTTATAACAGTTTGTTAGCTTGTCAATTTGGTCGTTATAAATACGCAGAGCAATGTCGCAATTTGGTCATTTTTTAACTTTAAAATACGTCCCTGAAATACTCGCTTTATTACACTGAATTATGACGTTTGTAACATTACTGTCATCTTGGTGAAATATAATGCGCGCAACGTTAAGATTTAAGGGTGTTTTGATGACTTCCAATCCGAATAAACCTACCTTTCATACGGATAGAAGCCGTCTATTTAAAGACAGGTTTGCCAAGTGGGGTATTTCCGCAGGTGGCGTAATGGTGCTAGTGGCACTGCTACTTATATTCTTTTACCTTCTTTATGTTGTTCAACCTATTTTTGAGTCAGCAAAAGTAGATACACGTAACAGTGTAAAACTACAAAATGCGTCAGAAGTTGTGGGTCTTGGCATTGAAGAACAAACAGAAATTGCCTTTTTACTTGGTGAAAAAGGTAATGTGGACTTTTACAATGTTGAAAAAGAGCAATTTGGTAAAAAGATCACCACTCTTAATACAGAATTACCAAGCGATGTAAGCAGCTTCGCAAGCTCTGCACCGTTTCAGGGGCAATACGCATACGGCCTAGAAAATGGCTCTGTGGTTGTGGTTGCGCCAAAATTCCTAGTGACATTCCCGAACAATCAACGCCAATTAACACCACGTTTAGATTACCCGCTGGGGGATATGGCGCTTGAAGTTGATGAGCAAGGTGCGGCAATCACTAAATTTGCATTTAGCCACTACGAAGATAAAACAGCTGTTGTTGCTTTAACGGCTGACAAGCGCGTTATATTCAGTAGCTTTGTGGGTGAAGAAAACATGTTCACCGGCGAAGTAGAGTGGGTTGTTGAGCGTACTGAGCTTGATATCGAAGGTCGTGTTGATGAGCTATTAATCTCACCAGATACAACACGTACATTTGTGCGTTCAGCAAATCAAATCTACGTATATGATACCCGTTACCCTTCTGAAGTTGAGCAAATCCAACTGCTTGCAGCTAACGAAGAAAACGCGAACCTAGTTTCAACTCAGCTATTAGCGGGTGCCAACTCACTGATGCTTGCTAACGATAATGGCGAAGTTTCACAGTGGTTTGAAGTAAACACTGAAAATGGCCGTGAGTTCCAAAAGATCCGTGCTTTTGAAACCAGCAAGCAATCGAAACTAAACATTTTCACCGAGTTCTACCGTCGTACCTTCTTCACAGCAGGAGCTAACGGTGAGCTAGGTATTTATTACACAACTAGCGATGCCAAACTGTGGCAAGGTAAAGTAAGCGAAGGTCCAATTCAAAACTTTGCAATAGCGCCACGTTCAAATGCGGCACTTATTCTTGCTGATGACGCGCTAAAAGTAATTGAAATTCATAACGAGCACCCAGAAGTAACTTGGTCTGCCTTGTGGCAAGAAGTATGGTACGAAGGTTACCCAGAGCCGGGCTACATTTGGCAGTCAACGTCTGCAAGTGATGACTTTGAATCTAAGTTCTCATTAGTGCCAATTTCATTCGGTACAATTAAAGCGGCAATGTACGCAATGTTATTTGCGGTACCAATTGCGCTTTCAGCGGCAATTTACACGGCGTACTTTATGTCGAGTGAATTACGTAAAGTGGTTAAGCCGACTGTAGAAATCATGGAAGCATTACCAACAGTAATCTTAGGTTTCTTAGCAGGTCTTTGGTTAGCACCATTAATTGAAGAACATTTACCAGCGATTGTCGGATTATTAGTATTGCTGCCAATTGGTATCTTATTAACCGCATTTGGCTGGAACAAGCTACCGGCGTCAATTCGTCACCGTATTCCTGAAGGTTCGCATTCAATTTTACTTATTCCAGTGGTTATTTTCATCGGCTGGTTATCGTTTGCGATGAGTAACTCAATTGAGCTTTGGATGTTTGACGGCAATGTGCGTCAGTACTTAACCAATGAACTGGGTATGACGTTTGACCAACGTAACTCACTAGTTGTTGGTATTGCGATGGGCTTTGCTGTTATCCCGACTATCTTCTCAATTGCTGAAGATGCGGTATTCAGTGTTCCTAAGCACTTATCAAACGGTTCATTAGCACTAGGTGCAACGCAATGGCAAACATTGGTTCGCGTAGTATTACTAACAGCAAGCCCAGGTATCTTCTCAGCAGTAATGATGGGTCTAGGCCGTGCTGTAGGTGAAACAATGATTGTACTAATGGCAACAGGTAATACACCTATTATGGACTGGAGTATCTTCCAGGGTATGAGAACACTTGCAGCGAATATCGCGGTAGAAATGCCTGAGTCTGAGGTAGGTAGCTCGCATTATCGCATTCTATTCTTAGCAGCATTTGTATTATTCATATTCACATTCATTTTCAACACAGTGGCTGAGTTTGTTCGACAGCAACTGCGTGATAAATACAGTTCAATGTAGGTGGAGAGACACGACATGGTAAAGCAGTGGTTTAAGTCTGGTTCTCCTTGGATTTGGATGACCGGCGGTGCGGTAAGCATCAGTTTAATCTCGGTTCTTGGCTTACTAGCCATGATTGCTTGGAAAGGTTTAAGCTTTTTCTGGCCATCAGAAGTAGTGCAACTTGAGCTGCAAGGCTCAGTTGCTAAACAAACAGTGATCGGTGAAGTTTATGACCGTGAGCTAGTTGCAAAATCACGTATTGAGGCGACGGGCGTTGATTTATCTCATTACGATAAAGAGCAACTAGAGCGTTTATTGATTAAAACAGGTAACCGTGAGTACGTAGCTCTAGATTTCCGTTGGGTACTAGAGACAGACATCACATCGCGTACTGCGCCAGCTGAGCTTGCTGTATTCGAGCGTAGTAAAAACGGTAACTTCTACGGTTATGTAGAACAGGTTATTAAAGACGGTGAAGTTATCACTGATAACAAAATCGACGTGCTTTATGATCTTGTTGACCGTGCTGTTGACCTGAATGACCAAGCGTTAGACTTACAAAATGGTGATATTGGTCATATTAACTATGAGCTTGAACGTTTACGCTTAAGAGAAAAAGCATACCAGCTTGATAACGAACTAACCGATGAGCGTGTTGCTGAGCTTGCACAAGCGCGTGCTGAGCTACGTGCAGAGTACACAGTGTTAGAAAAGCAGTTATTTGCGCTTCGTAAACAAGCAAAGCGTGACCAAGTAACTGTAAGAGACATGCGTGGTGAAGTGGTTACTTTACCTCTGTATCAAGTTCTTGATGTGTGGTTCCCTAATGACATGGGCTTCTTTGCTAAGCTTGGTCACTACTTTGTACAGCTTGGTAAGTTTGTAGCAGATGACCCACGTGAAGCAAACACTGAAGGCGGTGTATTCCCAGCGATTTTCGGTACCGTGTTCATGGTATTACTAATGGCAGTGATTGTGACGCCGTTTGGTGTGGTTGCAGCGATTTACTTACATGAATACGCGGCAAAAAATGCCGTGACTAAGATGATCCGTATCGCGGTAATCAACCTTGCGGGTGTACCATCGATTGTATACGGTGTATTTGGTCTAGGTTTCTTTGTATACATGCTAGGTGGCAGCATTGACCAATTGTTCTACCCAGAGTCATCGCCAAGCCCAGTATTTGGTACGCCTGGTGTGATTTGGTCTGCATTAACGCTAGCAATTTTAACGCTGCCTGTTGTTATTGTTTCGACTGAAGAAGGTTTATCACGTATTCCAAGTACGGTTCGTCATGGTTCATTAGCACTTGGCGCAACAAAAGCAGAAACGCTATGGCGTATCATCATTCCGATGGCAAGCCCAGCGATTATGACAGGTTTAATCTTAGCGGTTGCACGTGCAGCCGGTGAAGTAGCACCACTAATGCTTGTTGGTGTTGTTAAGATGGCGCCAACACTGCCACTTGACGGTAACTTCCCATACATACATTTAGATAGAAAATTTATGCACTTAGGTTTCCACATTTACGATGTTGGTTTCCAAAGCCCTAACGTAGAAGCGGCACGTCCGCTGGTATATGCCACGGCATTCTTACTGGTATCAGTAATTATCGCCCTGAATATCACCGCGATTGGTATTCGTAACCACTTACGCGAAAAGTTTAGAGCTCTTGAGCATTAATACAGAATTTTTATAGGTAGACAGAGATGATTACAGTTGCACCACAAGTAAACCAAGCGAAAAGCGCGGCAAAGCTAGATTTAGATAACCTAACTGCAGAACAAACAGCGTTAGAGATTAAAGACTTAGATCTATACTACGGTGATAAACAAGCGCTTAGCGGCGTAAATATGAACATCCCAAAAGGTCAGGTAACAGCATTTATCGGTCCATCGGGTTGTGGTAAATCAACACTTTTACGTTGTATCAACCGTATGAACGACCTTGTTGATAGCTGTCGTATCGATGGTGAGATCTTACTACATGGTCACAATATCTATGATAAGAATGTAGATGTTGCTGCACTACGAAGAAATGTCGGGATGGTATTCCAACGTCCTAATCCATTTCCAAAATCAATCTACGAAAATGTCGTTTATGGCCTACGCTTACAAGGTATTAAAGAAAAGCGTAAACTAGACGAAGTGGTTGAACAATCTTTACGTGGCGCGGCATTATGGGATGAAGTTAAAGACCGTTTACACGATAGTGCATTTGGCCTATCGGGTGGTCAGCAACAGCGTCTTGTTATTGCTCGCTCAATTGCTATCGAGCCTGAAGTACTACTTCTGGATGAGCCTACATCGGCACTAGATCCAATTTCTACTTTAGTTATCGAAGAGCTAATTAACGACTTAAAGAATAAGTTTACCGTGGTAATTGTTACTCACAACATGCAACAGGCTGCTCGTGTATCAGACCAAACTGCGTTTATGTACATGGGTGAGTTGATTGAGTATTCAGATACCAATACGTTATTTACAACACCAAGCAAGAAGAAAACAGAAGACTACATTACAGGCCGCTACGGTTAGTTAATAAAGTCACTTGGTACCGTAAACGAAATTTATAGAGGTAGACAATGGAACATAATATCAATAAACACATTTCGGGCCGCTTTAATGAAGAGCTTGAAAATGTGCGTAACCATGTATTAAACATGGGTGGTTTAGTTGAGCAACAACTAAACAGTGCACTGGATGCTGTTAGTAATGGTGATGCCGATCTTGCACAAAAAGTTCGTGAAAACGACTACAAAGTAAATGCAATGGAAGTGAACATCGACGAAGAATGTACACGCATTATCGCTCGTCGTCAGCCGGCAGCGAGTGACTTACGTCTTGTAATTGCCATTGCAAAAACAATTGCCGATTTAGAGCGTATTGGTGATGAAGCTGAGCGTATTGCTAAAGTTGCGCTGGACTCATTCACAAAAGATCAGCAAGACCTACTGGTGAACATTGAAAACATGGGTCGCCAAGTATCGAAAATGCTTCATGATGTACTTGATGCATTTGCACGTATGGATGTGCAATGTGCGTTTGAAGTACATAAAGAAGACGCCAAAGTTGACCGCGAATACGAAGCAATTACCCGTCAAATCATGACATATATGATGGAAGATCCACGCTCAATCCCGAAAATTATGGATTTAGTGTGGTCAGTTCGTTCATTAGAGCGTATTGGCGACCGTTGCCAGAATATTGCTGAATACATCATCTATTTTGTTAACGGTAAAGATATTCGTCATACATCTCAAGCAGATATAGAAAAGTCGCTGTAATTAAGCCGCTACTTTTCATTATTAAATCGAGCGGCCTTAGGGCCGCTTTGTGTTTTATTGCTGATGTAAGGCAGAAAAAGCGTTCACAATCGAACACAATGCTGTAAAATTCGCAGCTGCCAAAGCATACTAATTTATAAAGGGTCAGTTATGCCTACAAATGCATTTTTAGGGGTTTTTGCTAAATCACCTATTAAGCCTATGGAAGATCACATTAAGAAAGTACATCAAGCAAGTAAAGCATTGATCCCTTTCTTTAATCACGTGTTTAAAGAAGAATGGCAAGAAGCGGAAGAAATCCGTCTAAACATTCGTAATTTAGAGCGTGAAGCTGATGAAATGAAACGTAACATCCGCCTTCAACTACCTCGTGGCTTATTTATGCCAGTTGAGCGTACCGATTTGCTAGAGCTTGTTACTCAACAAGACAAAATTGCTAACAAAGCAAAAGATATTGCAGGTCGTGTAGTTGGTCGTGAGATGATCATACCTACCGAAATCCAAACAGATTTCCTTGCTTATGTAACTCGTTGTGTTGATGCGACTAAACAAGCGTCAAAAGCAATCAATGAGCTAGATGAGCTTCTTGAAACGGGCTTCAAAGGTCGCGAAGTGACTTTAGTTGAAAAAATGCTCGTTGAATTGGACGCCATTGAACAAGACACGGATGACATGCAGATCAAAATTCGCCGTCAATTGCGCGCCATCGAAAATGAACTTAACCCTGTTGACGTGATGTTCTTATACAAGATCATTGAGTGGGTAGGCGAACTTGCAGATATTGCAGAGCGCGTAGGTTCTCGTCTTGAGCTGATGTTAGCTCGTTAATTAAAAATCAGTTCAAACACGAAAAAAATTAAAGGTTCACACAATGGATATCATTGCAAATTACGGCACGTTATTGGTTTTAACTGCCGCCGCAGTCGGTTTCTTCATGGCTTATGGTATTGGTGCAAATGACGTTGCCAATGCGATGGGTACATCAGTAGGCTCAAAAGCACTTACAATTAAACAAGCAATCATCATCGCGATGGTGTTTGAATTCGCTGGCGCATACCTTGCCGGTGGTGAGGTTACATCTACAATCCGTAAAGGGATTATCGATGCCACGCCGTTTATGGACATACCTGAGTTAATGATACTAGGTATGATTGCCGCGTTATTCGCTGCTGGTAGCTGGTTATTAATTGCCTCTTTCTTAGGCTGGCCAGTATCTACGACTCACTCAATCATCGGTGCCATCATTGGTTTCGCATTAGTTGCAGTAGGTAGCGAAGCTATCCAATGGAACAAGGTAATGGGTATCGTAGGTAGCTGGATTGTTACCCCTGCTATCTCTGGTTTTATTGCTTACTTGATTTTCATGAGTGCGCAAAAGCTTATTTTTGACACTGAGACACCACTTAAAAATGCTAAGCGTTTCGTACCTATCTATATGGGTCTAGCGGGCTTCATCATGTCGCTTGTAACTATCAAGAAAGGCTTAAAGCACATTGGTATCAACTTAGGTGCTGTTGAAGGTTATGCCCTTTCTATCGCGATTGCTGTTGTAGTAGGTATCATCGGTAAGATTGCGATTGCTCGCCTTAAAATTGACCCTAAAGCTGACAAAGCAATGCAATTCAACAACGTTGAGAAAGTGTTCGCAGTACTAATGGTACTAACGGCGTGTTGTATGGCTTTCGCACACGGTTCAAACGACGTTGCTAACGCAATCGGTCCACTAGCTGCTGTTGTAAACATTGTTGAGCACAACGGTGAAATCGCTAAGAAAGCGGCTATCGCATGGTGGATCTTACCACTAGGTGGTTTAGGTATTGTTGCTGGTCTTGCTATTTTAGGTAAGAAAGTAATTAAAACAATCGGTGAAGGTATCACGCACTTAACACCAAGCCGTGGTTTTGCTGCTGAGCTTGCTGCTGCTTCTACAGTTGTTATCGCATCAGGTACTGGTTTACCTATTTCTACTACGCAAACACTTGTAGGTGCGGTTTTAGGTGTAGGTATGGCACGCGGTATTGCAGCACTTAACATGGGTGTTGTAAGAAACATTGTAGTTTCTTGGGTAATTACATTGCCAGTTGGCGCAGCCCTTGCTATTGTTATTTTCTATGTACTGAGAACTGCCTTCGGGGTATAAAAAGTACTAAAAGACTTTTAGCTTGAAAAGATCTCAATGCCTTAGGTATTGGGGTCTTTTTATTTGCAGGTAGAGAATGAATAACTTACCAAGTATTAAACAACTACAGTATTTATTAGCAGTCCACCAACATCAACACTTTGGCCGCGCAGCAAGCGCCTGTTTTATCGGTCAATCAACCTTAAGTAGTGCAATTCAAAACTTAGAAGAAACTTTAGGTTGCCAGCTTATAGAGCGTGAAAACCGCAGCTTAATGTTTACCGCAATTGGTGAAGAGGTTGTCGAAAAAGCACGTAAGATTATTGACGACACCCTTAGCCTTAAAGAGCTGACAAAAAGTTTTTTAACGCCTTTAAGTGGCACACTCACGCTTGGTGTGATCCCGACGATTGCCAGCTTTATTGCTGCGCCTTTATATCATTTCTGCAAACAGACCTTTACCGAGTTAGAGTTAGTTTTGGTTGAAGACACCAGTGACAAGCTACTCGATAAACTTGAGCATGGCCAAATTGATATGGCATTACTCGCTTTACCGTATGACACTGAAAAGTTTCATACCCAAGTACTTGCAAAAGATCAGTTCAGCCTAGTGCACCATAAAGATTACACACCAGCAGATGGCGTGGAAGACTTTAACCTATTACCAGATGCGAGTGTGTTCTTACTAGAGCGTGAGCACTGTATGACAGGCCACGCGTTAAGTGCCTGCCATTTGAATCGCTCAAGCTGTATTAACCCATTTGAAGCGGCAAGCTTACATACCTTATTAAGTATGGTTGAACATCAGCTTGGTGTTACCTTCTTACCGCAAATGGCTATCAATGCCGGTATTTTAGATAAAAAAGATATGGTTGCTACGCCATCACAAGGCGATGCATACCGAGATATTGGCATTGTGTGGCGTAAAACCACAGGCCGGATAAGAGACTTTAGGCTGTTTAGCCAGCAGCTAGAGCTGTTTCTTAATAAGCAGTGTAGCTTAGATGGTCAATGCGACGAGTAATAAAGAACCCCAAATAAAAAATATTTGGGGTTTTTTATTATTTAAGCAAACTATTTTTTTCCTTCCCTCGACTAACATAATAACAAAACCATTAAAGGCAGATCAGATGACGAGGCTAGCGTGTTTTTTCAATCACTTGAGACACTAATTGCTAAAGCGCAACAGGGCAATAAACGGGCGTGGTTGAAATTAGTCAAGCAGCACGAAACACAGGTATATAACTATTGCCTAAGGATGTTAAGTCACCCTGATGATGCAATGGATTTAATGCAAGAAGTGTTTATTTCTGTTTATAAAAGCTTGCCGAGCTTTCGTGGTGAATCGAGTTTTAATACTTGGCTCTATCAAATTGTGCACCGGCGTAGTGTTGAATATTACCGCCGCCGTAAGCTGCATCAAGGTTTAGATGGTATACCAGAAGAAAGCTGCGAGCATAGCGAGTTAGAAACCAATCAACTGCAATCTGAGCAGCATTATGAGCTCAAAGCAATGATGAACAATTTACCCTGGGAGCAACGCTTGGTGGTGGAGTTAAAGTTTTTTCAGCACTGTACATTTGAAGAAATCGCTGAGCAATTAGGTATTTCGACCAATACAGCTAAATCAAGACTATACAGTGCTCTAGGCAAGTTAAAAGTGCATTTGGAGGCCGTAGATGGCTAATTTAGATTCATTATTTACCGCATGGTTAGAAGGCGAAAGCCTCACTGATGAGCAAATTGCGTTGCTACAAGCCAATGCTGAGTATGCATCAATGATGAACAATGCAATGCAGTGGCAACAACAAAGTCAACATTATGAAACAGTGCCCGTACCAAATTGGGATCGAGAGTCTACGATGCCGAAAGTGCAAAAACAAAGTCTGTTTTTTGGTGCTGGAATGTGGGCAGTGGCTGCTTCAATAGTATTTTGCGCATGGGTTTTTGTTAGTAATCCACAGCAAGGAAATCAGCAGTTACTTGAGCAAGTGGCCAAGCAAACCAATTTACTAGAGTCACAACAAAAGCAAATTGATCAGTTGCAAAACATCATTACTGCGCAAAACGAAGTGCAGCAACAACAGATGTACCAACTGGCCAAAGAAGCGATAAAAACCGGGCGAGTAGAGCGCCAAGAAGATATTGCCAGCGTACTTGCATATATCAAGACGCAGCGGGCCCAAGACCAAGCGTACTTACGTATGCAGTTAAATGATTTAGCAGAGCAAGTGGACGGCGGACCATTGCCAACCGTTGCCAATAATTTGGAGTATTAAGATGTCAAAATACAAATCAACTACGGCAGCCTTATTGCTTTGCACAGCAGTAAGCTTACAGGCACAAGCAAGTGATGAATTAGATAAAATTCAGCGTGAAGTCGGGATCATGGAAAAAATCCTCTCAGCGGCGTTAAAACAAGATACCGATAACAAGGTAAGAAATGTGTCTTCGAGTTATTTGCAGCATCAAGGTGTGGTGTTTAGCTTTGATGTACGAGGCAGTTCACGCTGGTCTACAGTGTTTGCATCTGTACCTGATGCGCCTCTGCCACCTATGCCTGATATCGATTTTGAAGAACTAACTGAAATCGAAGTGCTAGGCGAACATGTGCAAGTGATCAGCGATGCAGTAGTCGTGAAAACGCAAGAAGCCTATCAGCAAGCCATGGAAGTGATGCGCGAAAGCGCAGAGCGAGTACGTGAAGTAGCTGAGCAAGAGCGCGATGTGAGCCGTGAAATCCGTGACCTTGAGCGTGAAAAGCGCGACCTTGAATTTGACCGTCGCCACGATAAAGATGCCAAAGAGCAAGAGCTCGAAAAACGTAAACAAGCATTGCAAGCATCGATTAAAGAGCTTGAAAAGCAGCAGCAAAAGTTATCACAAAAGCAGCAACAAATGCGCAAAGAGTTAGCCGAGAAAAAACAAGCTCGTGTTAAAGAGCAAAAGCAACAGCTGGCTTCTTTAGCTAAGCAAGTAGATAAGAGCTTATCACTGACTTTATGTGATTATGGTAGCGGTTTAAGAAATCTGCCTAACGATGAACATGTCAGCTTTATCATCCGTGGTGTTAGCGAAGGTAAAACTGAGCAAGTAAAAGTATTTAAAAAGTCAGACATTAAAAAGTGTGTGGTTGGCGATATAAAAGCCACGCAATTACTCGAAAAAGCATCAACTTATAGTTTTTAAATTCTCCCAACTAAAAAAGCAGCCTAAAGTGGCTGCTTTTCATTCATTGAAAATGGTTTTAAATCGGGTAAAAACAACAAGTAAACCCACACGACTAAATTAAAGTAAGGTACTAAACCTAGCCCTGTAAATGTTTTTACCGGGTACCCCTTAAAGGTCGCATTACGGTAACATTGATACGCTATCCCTAGATTCACAATCAGCAACAAAACGATTAGTTGTGTCATCACTTTTCTCCTTTATACCGCCAATAGATGGACTTAACGATGTTAAGTCATACTCAGTATGTTTAATGTAATAAGTAATGTCATGTTTATTATAGATAATCACTATAAAAACACGACATTTTATCTTGCTGTGGATTTAAGTATAGATGAGTATTGTCAGTATGGAAGTTTAAAAACTAAGAAAAAATGTTTAAAAATGTATTAAATTTAGGCTTTTTAAGGCTAGATATTTGTTAGTTAAAAAGATTATTTTCAGATATTTTTTTCAGCTCGTCGCTAATTTTTTCAACCGGTACTGGGCGAGCAATAAAGTAGCCTTGACCATAGTCGATACCAATTTCTTTTAGCGCTAAGAATATTTCTTTGTTTTCAACATATTCAGCTACAGAGCGCTTATCAAGCGAACGGCTAATATCATTAATCGCTTTTACAAGCGCTAAATCGATTGGGTCGTTCAACATGTCGCGAACAAATGAACCATCAATTTTTACGTGTTGAGCCGGTAACTGTTTAAGGTAATTAAAGGTACTAAAGCCAGTACCAAAGTCATCAATAGAGAAGTGACAGCCTAAGCCATTCAAACGCTCGATCATGGCACGGGTTGCAACTAGGTTATTAATACTCGCAGACTCGGTGATCTCAAAAATAATGCGTGTTGGTTCAACATTGTATTCTTTTAAGCTCGATTCAATGTGCGGCAGTAAGCGTTCATCTAAAAACGACTGTGCTGATAAGTTAATTGCGACTTGGTTAAGCTCTGGGTATTCGGCAACGCTCTTAATGGCATTACGAATAACACATTGGTCCATCAAAAAGGTGTCGTTTAAAAGCTCTAAAGCAGGAATAAACTGATTAGGGTAGATAAGCTCATCATCAAGCTTTAAGCGTAATAGTGCTTCAAAGTAGGCGACGTGGCCGCGTTTAAAGTCCCAAATTGGTTGATAGTGCAGTTCGATAGCATCATGTTGTAACGCTTGGCGAATGCTATGACCCCATTCAAGACCAGCTTGTAAACTATTGTGATGACTATCTTCTTTTGAATAACAGTGTACTAAGTTACGGCCTAAGCTTTTTGCTACATAAAGGGCGATATCAGCTTGTTTTAAACACTCACTTGGGTCGTTATTTTGCTCGGTGATTTGTGTTAAACCAATTGAACAGCTAATTGAGTACTCTTGACCTTCTGAATGAAAGCGGTGCTTTTCAATCGCCATACAAATACTTTCTGCAACCAAGTGTGCATCGAGTAAGTTAGTATTTTTTAAGATCACGGCAAATTCATCACCACCGATGCGGCACACTAAGTGCTCATCACTAATATTCGCTGTGAATAACTGGGCAACTTCTTTTAAAACGATGTCACCTTGTTGGTGACCTTTACTGTCGTTGATGATTTTAAAGTGATCTAAATCGATATAAATCAGTGCGTGCTCGGTATCGTTACTGGTGTATTGTGCTTTACAAATACGTTGTAATTGTTGGTCAAAGTAATAACGGTTATGCAGCTCTGTGAGCGTATCGTGCAAGGCTAAATGACGAAGTTGTAACTCTGCCTGCTTACGCTCATGAATGTTATCTATGGTGGCGGTAATAGTCGCTGAGTTTTGGCTGTTTTTAATCAGCTGTAAGCGACACTCAACCCAAATGGCATTGCCATTTTTATGTTTTAGTTGGATCTCTACCTGTTGCTGTTGCTCACCACCATGCAAAATACGCTGAATCGTATCTTGTAGCTTTGTTTTACACTCAGGTAAACAAAAGTCAGTTAATGACTTTGCTAAACTAGACTTAATGCCATAGCCCGTTAAATGCTCCCAAGCAGGGTTAATAAAGCGAATATTACCCTCTTGGTTAAACTCAAGTACCACAGTATTTAGGTGTAATAAAATACGTTGGTGGGCAGAAAACAGCTCTTTATAGCGGCTTTGACTTTGGCTTAGTTGTTCTACTTTTTGCGCAAACTCTGCGTAGCTCACCATGAAATCTTCACGACGGGCAGCGTGGTCACACACTTTACTTAATAACGAGTGATCGTACGGGGCGCGAATAAAATCAGTTACGCCAGATAGCAACAACTGCTCTGCATAATCTGCATCATTGTTATCAATGATAGTTACAATCGCTTGTTTTGGGTTGTGTTGTAATATTTCGCTAATTAACCCAGCTGCGGTATCAGAATGAGATTCAGTGGCGTCAATCAATACAATGGCAAATTTTTGCTGCAGATAGGTCGCAAGTGTCGCTTTTGTTGAAGTGGTATGAGTTATCGCGAAGCTTAGTTTTAACTGTTCGCTGATATCTTCTGCTTTACGGTTATCGGTTTCAAGTAGTAATAAATTAAGGCGACTACTTTTTTCAAGGTGAGTTGATAACACGTTGGCTAGCACTTGCGGCAGCATATCTTGGCGTTCAAATGGAAGAACAGCATCAATGCCATAGCTGCGCGCTGTGGTTTCGGCTATACGTTCACAATAGATTGGCGGAGTAAGTAAAATTGGTGTGTTTTTTGGTGTTTTTAATAACCCTGAACGGATCATGCGCGAAAAGCGCCAACCATCAATCTTACCGACCTCAAGGCCTGTAATGATAATATCCACCGGGTGGCTTTTAAGAATTTTAAGCGCATCTTGAGAGTCACTGGCTTCGATAAACGTGAAGACATTAAGCTTGTTTAATGTGGTCTTAATTGTTTCACGCTCAGCAACGCTCGCGTTCAAAATTAGCAGCTTTAACTGCTTTGCCATGGCGCTACTACCTCTTACTTAACCCATGTTTAGTGAATAAGCTAGAATAATGACATTTTGCCTAATCTACAAGCAAACTTTACCAAAAGCGGTTAATAAGTACTTAAGTTTGTAATCCTTTAAGCTAGTACCAAGTTGACGCAGGGCTTTGCTTGAGGTGGTGGGCGTATCAGAGTAAACTTGGCGCGTTTTTATTAATGAGAGATATGCTCTATGCGCGTAGCTGATTTTAGCTTTGACCTTCCTGATGAATTAATTGCTCGTTTTCCTAAAGCAGATCGAACTAGCAGTCGTTTACTGACGCTTGATGGCCCATCAGGCCAAGTTGAGCATAAAGTATTTAGTGATATTTTATCGCTCGTTAATGAAAATGACCTATTAATTTTCAATAACACCAAAGTGATCCCTGCTCGCATGTTCGGGCAAAAAGAGTCAGGCGGTAAGCTTGAAGTGCTAGTTGAGCGCGTACTCGACGAACACCGTGTGCTTGCGCATGTGCGAGCTAGTAAATCGCCAAAACCAGGCTCAAAAATCATTCTAGAAGGTAAAGCCGAAGCAATCATGGTTGCGCGTCATGGCGAGCTTTTTGAGCTTGAATTTGCCAAAGACGAAAATGTACTCGATATCCTAAACGACATCGGTCACATGCCATTACCACCTTATATTGACCGTCCTGATAACGAGTCAGATCGTGAGCGCTACCAAACGGTTTATGGTGAAAAGCCTGGTGCTGTAGCCGCGCCAACGGCAGGCCTGCATTTTGATGATAAATTAATGACAGCCTTAAAAGACAAGGGAATTAACATGGCTTTTGTGACTTTGCACGTGGGCGCAGGTACCTTCCAGCCTGTTCGCGTTGACTCAGTTGATGAGCATGTTATGCACTCAGAGTACATCGAAGTACCAGATGAAGTGGTTAAAGCGGTAGCCGAAACGAAAGCAAAAGGTGGTCGTGTCATTGCTGTAGGTACTACCTCAGTTCGCTCATTAGAGTCAGCTGCAAAATTGCACGGCGGCAAACTAGATACTTACTTTGGCGATACCGATATCTTTATTTACCCGGGTTATCAGTTCAATGTGGTTGATGCCATGGTGACAAATTTCCACTTACCTGAATCAACGTTAATCATGTTAGTCAGTGCCTTTGCAGGTCAAGAGAACATAATGGGTGCTTACCACACGGCTATTGAGCAGCAGTATCGCTTCTTTAGTTATGGTGATGCGATGTTCTTAACGCGCAAATAACAACAAATCAGATTTTATAGAGCCCAGTTTTTTAACTGGGCTTTTTATTTTCGAATTTAGCCCAATTTATAGTAATAAACCCGCAAACAGGGTAGAATCGAGCGGTTAAATTATAGCTTGTTGGACTGTTTTTCCGACACTGAGGATAATATGAAATTTGAATTAGACCGCACTGACGGTAAAGCGCGCCGCGGCCGCTTGATTTTTGAACGTGGTGTTGTAGAAACACCAGCATTTATGCCTGTAGGTACTTACGGTACTGTTAAAGGTATGACGCCTGACGAAGTGAAAGATACTGGCGCACAAATCTGCCTTGGTAACACATTCCACTTAATGCTGCGTCCTGGCACAGAAATCATTAAGCAGCACGGTGATTTACACGACTTTATGAATTGGGATCGTCCAATTCTAACTGATTCAGGCGGTTTCCAAGTATTCAGCTTAGGCGCAATGCGTAAAATCACTGAAGAAGGTGTGATGTTCAGTTCACCAGTTAACGGTGAAAAAATCATGCTTTCGCCAGAAAAAGCGATGCAAGTTCAGCGTGATTTAGGCTCTGACATCGTGATGATTTTTGACGAATGTACGCCATACCCTGCGACAGAAAAAGAAGCTAAAGATTCTATGGAGTTATCACTTCGTTGGGCTAAACGCTCAAAAGAAGGTCATGGTGATAACCCAGCTGCGCTGTTTGGTATTATCCAAGGTGGTATGTACCCTGAGCTTCGTGCACAATCACAAAAAGGCCTAGAAGAAATTGGCTTTGATGGCTATGCATTAGGTGGTTTATCGGTTGGTGAGCCGAAAAACGAGATGATCAATATTCTTGACCACTGTGCTTACAAAATGCCTGAAGACAAGCCTCGTTACTTAATGGGCGTTGGTAAACCAGAAGACTTAGTAGAAGCGGTTCGCCGTGGTATCGATATGTTTGACTGTGTAATGCCTACGCGTAATGCTCGTAACGGTCATTTATTCGTAACTGGCGGCATTGTTAAAATCCGTAATGCAGTACATAAAACAGACACCGGTCCACTGGATCCTGAGTGTGATTGTCATACGTGTAAAAACTATTCACGTGCATACTTGCATCATCTTGATAAATGTAATGAAATCTTAGGCGCACGCCTAAACACGATTCACAACTTACGTTATTATCAACGCGTGATGGAAGGCTTACGTAATGCCATTAGTAATGGCAAACTAGACGAATTTGTTGCAGATTTTTATGCACGCCGCGGCCAAGAAGTGCCAGAGCTTGCAGATACATCAGATTAAATTTTTAGAAAAATTAAAGAGGAAGTGAAATGAGTTTATTCATCTCAAACGCCCACGCAAGTGCGGCAGGTGCAGCACCAGCAGGTGGTGGCATGGAAATGCTAATCATGTTGGGTATTTTTGGTCTGGTATTTTATTTCTTAATCTACCGTCCACAAGCTAAGCGTGTAAAAGAGCATAAAGCACTAATGGGCGCAATGGCGAAAGGCGACGAAGTACTAACGCAAGGTGGTTTAGTAGGTAAGATTGCTAAAATCGCTGATGACAAAGACTTCATCGTGATTTCATTAAACGACCAAGCAGAAGTAACAGTACAAAAATCAGCTGTTTCTGCAGTATTGCCAAAAGGCACTATGAAGTCGCTATAACAATAAAAATAAGGACTCACACGTGTTAAACAAGTTTCCATTATGGAAGTATTTACTTGTTCTTGTAGTGTTAGTCGTTGGTATTTTATATGCCTCTCCTAATTTGTATGGCCGAGATCCGGCCATACAAGTTTCGGGCACTAAAGGTACTGATGCTGACCTCAGCGTACTCGATAAAGTAAATGCGACTCTCAAAGAACATAACGTTACTGTTAAATCAAGCAAACTTGAAGACGGACAAATCCTCGTTCGTTTTAAAAATGTTGAAGACCAACTAAAAGCGCAAGATCTACTGCGTGATTCCCTTAGTGAAGATTATATCTCTGCAATCAATATGGCGCCTGCTCAACCTGAGTGGTTAAAGTCACTGGGTGGTAACCCAATGAAACTAGGCCTAGATTTAAGCGGTGGTGTTCACTTTACTATGGAAATCGACATGGCGACGGCGGTTGATACTCAGCTTGAGCAAATGGAACAAGATTTCAAAAGTGACTTACGTGAAGAAAAACTGCGTTATCGCACCATTCGCCGTGTAGCGAACAGCGAGCGATTACGTGTTGAAATGCGTAACGAAGAAGATAAAGACGCAGCAGAGCGTTTCTTATCAACACGTTACCCATTAAACGTTTACGTTGATGATAGCAGCAGCGACAATGCTTTTTATGCCAGCATGAGCGAGCAAAAGCTAAAAGAAATTCGTGACTACGCTATCAAACAAAATGAAACGATTATCCGTAACCGTATTAACCAAATCGGTGTTGCAGAGCCTAACGTACAGCGCCAAGGTGCTGAGCGTATCATCGTGCAACTTCCGGGTGTACAAGATACAGCGCGTGCTAAAGAGATTCTGGGTGCAACAGCAACACTAGAATTCCGCGAAGTTGACGAAAATGCAGATGCTAGTGCAGCCCTGCAAGGCCGTTTACCGCCAGGTACAGAAATGATCATGGCGCGTGAAGGTTACCCTGTGGTACTTAAGCAACGCATCATTCTTGAAGGTAGCCACATCACTGGCGCGCAATCAGGTATGGATGAGTATCAACGTCCACAAGTTAGCATTACGCTAGACAGCAAAGGTGGCGCAAAAATGAATGCGTTCACTAAGCGTGCTATCGGTAAACGCATGGCAACGGTATTCATTGAATACAAGCCATCAGGTAAAACAGATGAAAACGGTAAAGCACTTCCACCAATTAAAGTTGAAGAAGTGATTAACGTAGCGACGATTCAAGCGCGTCTTGACCGTTCATTCCGTATTACTGGTATCGATAACCCAGCTGAAGCCCATAACCTAAGCCTATTACTTCGTGCCGGTGCACTTGTAGCGCCAATTCAAATCGTTGAAGAGCGCACGGTAGGTCCAAGCTTAGGTCAAGAAAACATTGAAGCAGGTATGACAGCGGTTGTGCTTGGTTTTGTGTTTGTTCTTGTATTTATGCTTTTCTATTACAAAGGTTTCGGCATGGTGGCAAATTTGGCACTGGGCGCAAACTTAGTATTAATTGTGGGTGTGATGTCGCTTATTCCTGGTGCAGCGTTAACGCTACCGGGTATTGCTGGTATCGTATTAACCGTCGGTATGGCCGTTGATGCCAACGTACTTATCTTCGAACGTATTCGTGAAGAACTTGCTGATGGCCGTAGTCCACAACAAGCCGTTCACTTTGGTTACGACAGCGCGTTTAGCACAATTTTAGATGCTAACATCACAACGCTTATCGCAGCAGTGATCCTATTTGCAGTGGGTACTGGTCCTATTGCTGGTTTCGCAGTAACACTAGCGATTGGTATTATCACCTCTATGTTTACAGCTATTGTTGGTACCCGAGCGGTAATCAACTTATTCATTGGCGGTAAACGTATTGAGAAGTTGTCGATTTAGGAGTCAGCATGCAAATTTTAAAACTCGGTGGTAAAACACTCCCGTTTATGAAGTTAAGAAAGTTTGCCATGACATTATCAACTTTGTTGATTTTGGCTTCTTTCGTGTCGTTTTTTACTAAAGGCTTAAATTTTGGTCTCGACTTCACTGGCGGTACCGCTGTTGAGGTAGGCTTTACACAAGCACCTGATCTTAAAGACGTTCGTGATGCAATCACTGAAAGTGGCTTTGAAGATTTTTCGGTGCAACTGTTTGGCTCAAGTAAAGAAATTTTAGTGCGTCTTGCTCCGCAAGGTCCTGGCGTAAAAGCAGAAGTAATTGGTAACCAAATTATTACGGCATTACAAAAAGTTGAGTCGACAGTAGAAATGCGTCGTATCGAATTTGTTGGCCCAAGTGTTGGTGAAGATCTAAAAGAGCAGGGTGGCCTTGCCATGTTAACTGCACTTATCTGTATCTTAATTTACGTTGCGTTTCGTTTTGAATGGCGTTTTGCGGTAGGTGCTGTATCGGCACTATTACACGACGTTATCATCACATTAGGCTTATTCTCAGTACTTGGCCTAGAGTTTGACTTAACGATTCTTGCGGCTATTTTGGCGGTAATAGGTTACTCACTGAACGATACCATCGTTGTATCTGACCGTATCCGTGAAAACTTCCGTAAAGTGCGTATTGATGACACGATTGAAATTATCGATATCTCATTAACGCAAACGTTAAACCGTACCCTAGTAACATCAATCACCACTATTCTAGTATTGATTGCGTTATTTGGCTGGGGTGGTCAAACAATCCACGGTTTCGCAACGGCATTACTGTTTGGTGTGTTCATTGGTACTTATTCATCTGTTTATGTTGCTTCAGCTGTAGCAATTGCAATGGGTGTAAGTAAAGAAGACTTAATTCCAGAAGTAATTGAAAAAGAAGGTGCGGATCTCGATCCTATGCCTTAATAAGTGATACAAAAAGAAACCGCCCTAATTAGGGCGGTTTTTTTATGGGAGACATTATGAAACACCTGATGTTTAGCGTGTTTGTACTTTTAATGCTTAGTGCTTGTGACGATAAGCCTGAGCCAGAACAGACTGATGTGCAGCAAATACCTGAGGTAACACTTCAGCAGCAGTTCGACAGCTACCAAGGTTTAGCTTGGCAAGTTGTAGAAGCATTGCAAAACCAATCAACAACTCAGCAATTACAAGAGCTGACACTTAAGCTAATTACCTCATCAACAGGTTTGTTTTTGAATCTAAAAGCACAGTTGCCTGAGTGTGAGGCAAGCTTGCAAGCGATGGCAGACGCTACAGAGTTTCAGCAACAACAAAGTGATGATACAGAGGCGTTGAAGAATGTAATAACAATTAATGTAGAGCCTGAACTACCTGAGTTTGCAGCGCCAAGCTGTTATCACGCACAAAAGTTATTACTTAATCCACTTGCAGTTTATAAATTAGCGCAACAAGCTGATTTAGCTACGAGTGATTACCAAAATGCTAAATTAAAAATGACTGATAGTTTTGCCCGCATTAAGCAACTTGAGCTCATCACCGCTATTGAGTAGTCTGCACTCGTCATAGCCTTGCCATAAAATTGTCATACAAGGTTGATAATTTACCCACCTATTTGTATTACTAACGCTAGGTGTAAGGTGAACGCACAACTACAGCAGATCTTAGATAACAGTGCAATTGAGACCTTGTTTCAACCTATCTTTGATATTTCTAATCAACATATTTTGGGTTATGAAGCATTAAGCCGCGGCCCGAAAGGGTCTGAATTAGAAATGCCGAGTGCATTATTCAGTGCAGCTATTGCTTGCCATAAGATCTCTGAATTAGAGCTACTTTGCCGCAGTAGAGCAATTGAGAACTTTGTTAAGCTCAATCTAGAAGGCAAGCTATTTTTAAATGTAAGCCCTAAAACCTTACTTGACCCTTGCCATCCTAAAGGTGAAACATTACACCTAGTTGAACACTTTGGCCTTGCAACTAACCGGGTAGTAATTGAAGTTACAGAACAAGAAAAAGTCGATGATGGCTTTTTATTGTTAAAGACCATTGCTCATTATCGTGAGTTAGGTTTTTCGATTGCCATTGATGACTTAGGGGCTGGCTATTCGGGCTTAAAGCAGTGGTCTGAGCTATGCCCTGAGTTTGTAAAAATAGACCGCTACTTTATCGACCACTGTGACCAGAGTGTGGTTAAAAAAGAGTTTTTAAAGTCAATTATTGAGCTTGCAAAAGCCACCAATACGCAAGTGATAGCAGAAGGCATAGAGCGGGCAGAGGAGCTTCGTTTACTCGAAAGTTTAGGCGTACAACATGCGCAAGGCTTTTTACTCGAAAGGCCGAGCTTACAGCCAAGTTACGAAATTAATATCCACTGCTTAAAGCACTTAGAGTCATCAGATAATAGCAATACATTTGAGCAATCTATGGCGATTGGCTGGTTGGCAGTCGAGCACGCCAGCATTGAAGCAACAACCCGCTGTAAAGACGCTCACAGTATCTTTGAGCAAGATAAAAGCTTAACGAGCTTGGCAGTACTTGAACACAATATTCCTGTTGGTTTATTACACCGAGATCAACTCACTGAAGTGTTCGCCGCTCCCTATGGCCATGCACTTTATGATAAGCAACCAGTTACTTCTTTAATGGATAAACAGCCGTTAATCGTTGACGAAAACGAGTTACTCGATACGGTGAGTCAGCAAATTACCGAATTTGAGTTTGATATTCGACGCCACATTGTTATCACCCGTAATGGTGAATACTTAGGTTTGGCGCCATTGCGTAATATCTTAAAGCACATTACCGAAGAAAAAATCCGCCACGCACAACATGCCAACCCGCTTACTATGCTGCCGGGTAATGTCGCGATTAACGAAGCAATTGAGCTGAGACTTCGTAATAATTATCCGTTCTCACTCGCATACGTTGATTTAAACCACTTTAAACAATTCAATGACCTATACGGTTATGCCAGTGGTGACAGCGTTATAAAATTACTTGCTGAAGTCATCGTCGAGGCCTGTAGTACTAGCAAAGGGTTTGTCGGGCACATTGGCGGTGATGACTTTATGGTGGTCTTTGATAAAAATGATGCAGAGCAAGTTTGCCATGACATCATTAGTAAGTTTGAGCTGCAGTCTCGGGCCTTTTTCACTCCAGAACATATTGAGCAAGGGGGTTATTGGGCAAGCAATCGAGAAGGTAAAAAGCAGTTTGTGCCACTACTTACATTATCAATCGGTTTAGTTAAGCCTGATTTAGAGTTATGTATTAACAGCCACCAAGTTGCAGCGCTGGCAACTGATGCGAAAAAAGAGGCCAAGCGTTATCAGAGTAGTCATTTGTTTGTATGTAAACGTAGCCGACCAGCCCCCGCAGTGGTGCGTTTAAGCAGCCAAAAAGATGAAGCATTTCCGATTAGTTCATGAAGAAATTTTAAGTTCGCTTGATTTTACTTGTGTCCCTGTTTAACTGGGTGTAGCTTAAAAAAAACACAATAAACAAAAATAACAATGAAGCGACTATGTAGTGCAATTCTAGTATTGCTAAGCCTAGGATATAGCCTTACCACAGAAGCTAACAATGTGGTCAATTTAGCGATTGAACAACGCCCACTGTATAAACGCGATTATTATCTTCATGAATTGCTGGCAGCGGCTTTACGCGCCAGTAATTATCAAGCAGAAATCAACGAAGTTCTGGTTCACCCTCATCAACAGCGTACTTTGCTGATGCTCGATGAAAAGCAAGCCGATGTGTTTTGGAGTATGACAAGCCCTGAGCGAGAACACCTTGCAATAGCAGTTAAAGTACCTTTGTTTAAAGGTTACATTGGTAAACGCGCATTACTAACTAAGCGAGCGTTTTTACCGCGTTTTAAAGATTTAAAAACGAAACAAGATTTAGCACAGTTTAGTGCCATTCAAGGCCATGATTGGCCTGATACTAAAATCCTTGCGCAAAACGGCTTAACAGTCAGGCCTCTGGCAAATTACCGGGCAATGTTTAGCTTAGTGATCAGAGGGCGAGTTGATTATTTTCCGCGTTCGTTCATTGAGGTTATTTCTGAAATGGAACAAATCAAAAGTGACGATCTGGCTATAGTGCCTGATCTTTATATTAGCTATCCAACGGCATTTTACTTTTTTGTCAGTAACCACAAGCCTGAATTGGCAGAAGCTCTGTTAAAAGGACTCAAGGTGATGAAAAGCACTGGCGAATTTGAACAGTTATTTGCCAGTTACTTTGCTGAAGACTTGGCTAAGTTGCCATTTAAAGAAGGTGAAGTCATAGAGATAAAACTCGACAACGATTATTTTCAGCCACAAAAAAAGGAGCTTTAGCTCCTTTTTTGCATTTTTACATTACAACCGCTATTAGCGAAGTAGTGACTCAGTTAACACTGGGCGAATTTCACGAATGATTGCTTGAGTTAACTTAGGTGCACCACAGATGATGTTGCCGCTTTGGTTATAGTTAATACCACCTGCGAAATCAACAACCATACCGCCAGCTTCTTTAACTAAAAGCTCGCCTGCAGCTGTGTCCCATGGCTTAAGGCCAATTTCAAAGAAACCATCAACACGGCCCGCTGCAACATAAGCCATATCTAATGCAGCAGAACCTGCACGGCGGATATCAGCAGTGTGCACGAAAAGTGCTTTAAACGCTTCAGAGTATGCGTCTAAGTGGTGCTTTTGTTTGAATGGGAAACCAGTTGCAAGTACAGAACCTGCTAACTCGTTAGTTTTAGTTACGCGTAAACGTTTGCTGTTAAGCTGTGCGCCTTGACCACGAGAAGCAGTGAATAATTCACCACGGATTGGATCATAGATAACAGCTTGGTCTAAACGACCTTTAACTTTAAGTGCAATAGATACTGCGAAATGAGGGATACCCTTGATGAAGTTAGTTGTGCCATCAAGTGGGTCAACAATCCATTGGTAATCTGCATCTTTACCTTTATGCTCACCAAGCTCTTCACCTACGATAGTGTGATCTGGGTAAGATTTTAAAATGGTATCACGAATTGCGGCTTCAGCTTCTTTGTCGATGTTAGTCACTAAGTCGTTAGTGCCTTTTTGTTGTACATCAACTTTTGATAAATCTTCACTTGCGCGAAGTAAAATTTTGCCTGCGTTACGCGCAGCGCGAACCGCAATGTTTAACATTGGATGCATAGCATTACCTTTGGGTTGTAAAAGAACGAATATATTTAAGCCGGCGTATTCTAGCGATTTCTAGCGTAAAGTAAACAATAAACTCGAATAAATTAGTTTGTTTTTTGTACAGTTCTGATTTTGTTGTTGATTTAATTTCAGAAGAAGGGGTTAGTGGTCAGCCGTCAGCCGTCAGCCGTCAGCCGTCAGCCGTCAGCCGTCAGCCGTCAGTTTGAAATTTGCATTCTGAAAAATTCGTGCCTATATAAAGTTTTTATACTTAAAAGGATGCAAGTATGAATTTTGAAAAATTAGAGGTATGGAAGCGTTCAGCAAGATTAAGTGCTGACATCTACAAAGAAACGACAGATCTAAATGATTTTGGCTTTCGCAATCAGCTCACTCGTTCTGGTTTATCAATACCGAGTAATATCGCAGAAGGTATGGCGAGAGTCAGCAAAAAAGAGCGGGTACGTTTTTTAGATATATCAAGATCGTCAATAGCAGAAACACGAACGCAAATTTATATCGGAATTGAGATTAAATATATCGATGCCGCCATAGGTAGAGCTTGGGTGAGTGAAACGGAAGAGCTATCAAAAATGTTGACATCTCTTATGTATAGGATCGAAGCTGATAGCTGATAGCTGATAGCTGATAGCTGATAGCTGATAGCTGATAGCTGATAGCTGATAGCTGATAGCTGATAGCTGATAGCTGATTGATCTGACTCCATAAAAGTAGACACCTCTTTGGAGTCAGTAATCATGAAAGTAAAGTCACAGCGTAGATATTCCCTCGAATTTAAAATAAAAGTCGTTCAAGAGTCGTTAGACACCACAGATACAGTTAAGATGGTCGCTAATAAATACGGTATTCATCCTGACATGCTATCAAGTTGGAGAAGTCACATGACCTCGAAGAAGAAAACATCAAAGCCACTTAAGAACCAAGGCCCTGACAAATCATACACAGATTTAGAGCGCCAAATTCGCAAGCTTGAGAAGCAACTCGAAGATGCTCAGTTGGAGAATGACGTTTTAAAAAAGGCGAAGGTCTACTTCGACAGCCTAAAAGAATAAGGTTCGAATATATCCACAAGGTCACAGACGCCAAACGCACAGTGAAAAAGTTGTGCAGTTGGTTATCTGTGTCGCCGGCTGGGTATTATAAATGGTTAAAGCAATTACCTAGCACACGCCAGAAAGAGAACAGTTCGTTACTTAAGTTTCTAAAGCATATTAGCGACCAGGAGCACTGTATCCCGGGCTATAGAAAGCTTTGGGAAGCAGCGGTAGCACATGGCTTTGATTGCAGTAAAGGACGTGTGCAGAGACTTTTACAAAGCGTTGGGTATCGTTCAAAGTCAGGTAAGAGGCGCTATACAAGCCGCGCGAAGAAAGAAGGTACAATCAAAGCGAGTAACTTACTACGACGCCAGTTTAATGTTGATGCAGTAAATACCGTGTGGGTTTCAGATATCACACAAGTACGCTGTAAAGATGGTTGGCAGTATTTATGCGTCATCCTTGATTTGTATTCTCGTAAGGTTGTTGGCTGGGTAACAAGCCGGATAAACAACGCCGAGTTAGTTATTAAAACACTGAGAAAGGCATGGTCTGCACGCAAACCTGATGGTTCGAACTTGCTCTTTCATTCAGATCAAGGAGCTCAGTATGTCGCAAAGGAAACAGTGAAGTGGTTAACTAATAGAGGTGTCACAGTGAGTATGTCTAGAAAAGGCAACTGCTGGGATAACGCATGCTCAGAAAGCTTCTTCGCGCAGTATAAAAAGGAGTGGATAAAGAATTTAAATGAACTGAGTCGTAGTGAAATGACAACACAAACGTATTTTTATATTGAAAAATACTACAACTCAGTAAGAAGGCATGGCACCCT
>NZ_LRUE01000022.1:277438-361159 GCF_001550135.1 Pseudoalteromonas shioyasakiensis | reverse complement strand
ATGGCAAAAGAAAAGTTTGAACGCGTAAAACCGCACGTAAACGTTGGTACAATCGGCCACGTTGACCACGGTAAAACAACTCTAACAGCAGCAATCACTAACGTACTTGCAAAAGTATACGGTGGTGTAGCTAAAGACTTCGCATCAATCGATAACGCTCCAGAAGAGCGTGAGCGTGGTATCACAATCTCAACTTCACACGTTGAGTACGATACTCCAACTCGTCACTACGCACACGTAGACTGTCCAGGACACGCCGATTATGTTAAAAACATGATCACTGGTGCTGCTCAAATGGACGGCGCAATCCTAGTAGTTGCTGCGACTGACGGTCCTATGCCACAAACTCGTGAGCACATCCTACTTTCTCGTCAGGTTGGTGTACCTTACATCATCGTATTCATGAACAAATGTGACATGGTTGACGACGAAGAGCTACTTGAGCTAGTTGAGATGGAAGTTCGTGAACTTCTTTCTGAGTACGACTTCCCAGGTGATGACTTACCACTAATCCAAGGTTCAGCGCTTAAAGCGTTAGAAGGCGAGAAAGAGTGGGAAGACAAAATCGTTGAGCTTGCAGAAGCACTAGATTCTTACATCCCAGAGCCAGAGCGTGACATCGATAAGCCATTCATCATGCCTATCGAAGACGTATTCTCAATCCAAGGTCGTGGTACTGTTGTAACTGGCCGTGTTGAAGCTGGTATCATCAACGTGAATGACGAAGTTGAAATCGTAGGTATCAAAGAAACTACGAAGACAACTTGTACAGGTGTTGAGATGTTCCGTAAGCTTCTAGACGAAGGTCGTGCGGGTGAGAACATCGGTGCACTTCTACGTGGTACTAAGCGTGAAGACGTTGAACGTGGTCAAGTACTAGCTAAGCCTGGTTCAATCACTCCACACACGAAGTTCACTTCAGAAGTATACGTACTTTCTAAAGATGAAGGTGGTCGTCACACTCCATTCTTCAAAGGTTACCGTCCACAGTTCTACTTCCGTACAACTGACGTAACAGGTGACGTACAGTTACCAGACGGCGTTGAAATGGTAATGCCTGGTGATAACATCAAGATGACTGTAGAACTAATCTGCCCAATCGCGATGGACGAAGGTTTACGCTTCGCTATCCGTGAAGGTGGCCGTACAGTTGGTGCTGGTGTTGTTGCAACTATCGTTGAGTAATATCAACAGATAGAGCTTCACTGCTTATAAAAAGGTCGCCTAGGCGACCTTTTTTAATGCCTGTAAGAAAGCTGGAAGCTTTTAGTAGCTTAGAGTGAAAGGCTAATCTGCCGCCTTTAAACTCCCAATGGACGAAGGTTTACGCTTCGCTATCCGTGAAGGTGGCCGTACAGTTGGTGCTGGTGTTGTTGCAACTATCGTTGAGTAATATCAACAGATAGAGCTTCACAGCTTATAAAAAGGTCGCCCAGGCGGCCTTTTTTAATGTCTGTAGAAAAGCTATCAGCTGTCAGCTTTCAGACGTCAGATTCGATCGGTGGGGTTGTTTAGTGTGGTGTCTCGCTCAGCATTCGGCCTGTTCATTCTTCGGGTAGGTTAGTTTGAACGCAGCGAAACCCAACGTAAATAGAGTTATTAGCTTTAAGACGTCAGATTAGATTGGTGGGGTTGGTTTGTGTGGTATCTCACTCAGCATTCGTCCTGTTCATTCTTCGGGTAGGTTGGTTTGAGCGCAGCGAAACCCAACACAACCATGTAAACCTTTTCTTTTATGACCCCCATTACCATAAACCATGCCTCCTAATGGCTTTACCTAGACCCTTTGAACTTTACCCTCGTTAACCACTGTATAAAAATCACCATTACGCTATTGTTTTATCGTTTTATTCATTAATAACGTCATTTTAATGTGAATATTTCACTAAATTTTTATTGTTAATATAGTTTCTGTATTGGGGATGTTAGATTCTTTATGTGAAATTAGCTTAAATTGCTCAAGTATCAGTTAGATGTCAGTTAAATATTATAAGAGTTGGGTAAATCTCGCTTAATGTATTGTTCCTAAACAGGAAATCGAAAATCAATCTTATAGTAGTATTTTGTTAATGGATTTTGTTAGAATCACTGCCGTCATGTAAATGGAATGGTTTTATCAGGGATGGCTAATGACTAGCTTAAGTGCTACTTGTCAAAAAATAGCTTTGCTATTTGCAGTATATTTTTAATTCCCCTTTAGATGCTCAGTATCTTTATAGCTTGTACTTTGATGGTTTGATCTAAATTGCTCATAAGTAGCAGTAGGTTTTCTCTTTCTATCTTCAAAAGCTCTGAAATACTGAAGACATACATAAAATTCACACCTCGGTGGGGATTGTTGTGTTAATTATTTGCCAACAATCGGTATGAATAACTATGTATATATCAATCTAATTAATGTTAATTCCTTTCCTGTAACAGGCACTTCCTTCTGTAGTGGTCGAAAACTTTTAAAGTATAGACCACATTTAAGTAAGGAGTTATCGCCCAATATTTTTAGTTATTAAATCGAATAGTAGCTTTAAAACAGTAGGTGAAATTTAAGTTGTTAATATAAAAAGGAATTATTAGTGTATAAAAATAAACTTACGCAAACTGCTTTATGCGTTGCCGCTGCACTTGCCTCAACATCAACAATTGCTGCCAATAGTTGGTTATCTAGAGTCAGTACCGTCGATCAGCATCAGCAAAAGAAAGTATTTGCAGCTAACAGTATGCAAAGCCTTTCAGCTGTCAGTACTGATTCGTCAACTGCAATTTTTGATATAACAGTGTCGTTATACAATAATCCAGAAGGTGCAGAGCAGAATGCCTATGAAGAAATTTTTAAAAATTTCGCAGATGCTATTTGTGAGCAAACAAATGGTGAGCATAAGCTTGGCACAGTGAGTGTATTTAGAGAAAATAAACATCGCTCTAAATCAGATATTATTTGGGGGTCAAGAGAATGGCCTAGAGCTAATGCGTCAGGTTTTGGTGCGAATGGCATGCATATTTGGTTTGGTGATGTTTTCCCGAACGGTGCAGGTGCTGGCAAAGACCATGATATGCTTCAAGATCCTAAAGGTGCTGGTTATACACTTGCCCATGAATGGGGGCACTATGCTTATGGCCTTTTTGACGAGTATCAAGGCGTAGCTGAAAGCGCAGATGCAAATAGCCCTATAAAAACTGATTTAGCTACTAACTCTATTATGAGTAATCAGTGGAAAGCTCTACAAGGTGATATGCTTTGGCTTAATCACTCTACTGCAACAAATATTGGTAATGTTGATAGAACAGCTCAAGGTCGAGTATACGGAAAAAGTGCATGGGAAGTGCTATTACAAGATGCCAAAGATGATCCTAAGTTAGGAAGAAAAACGGCTCAACCAGAGCGTACTCGCTTTCTTACTCTGGCTAACAATGCTCCAGATGATGTAACACCAGTAAAGATTGAACTACCTTCAGCTCAAGCATCATGCCGAGATCAGCTTGATGTAGTTTGGGTTGAAGGTGATATTGATATGCAAGTGGTTATTGACCGTTCAGGTAGTATGGGCGGTGCGGCAATCAATAATGCCAAACAAGCAGCTAAAATTCTTGTTGATGCTACAGCAGAAGGCACTACATCAATGGGGTTAGTTAGCTTCTCTAGCTACTATAATGTGATACAAGATTTTCCTGTAACTAAAATTGAAAGCCCAGATGTTTCAGTAAAAACTGAACTAAAAGCAGCAATTGATTCAATCAGAGCTGGAGGGTCAACAGCCCTTTACGATGGTTCACAATTAGCGCTTGATAACTTAGAACAATATCAACAAACTCAAGCAAGCGGTGCTCCAGGTGTTGTTTTTGTCCTAGCCGACGGTGATGACAATGATTCTCGCTTGTCACAGGCGTCGGTTATCAGTAATTATCAACAAGCCAATATGCCAATTTTCAGTTTTGGCTATGGTAGTGCATCACCAACTGGCCCACTTCTCACTTTAGCTAATGCTACTGGTGGTAAGTACTTTTCTTCACCAACATCATTGGCTGAAATTGTTGATGCTTTCTTGCAAGCTAATGCGATTGCGACAGATAATCAGAACCTTGCATCTACAACATACTCAATTGATAGTACTCAAAGCGCCAGTCAGCCAATTTATGTTGATTCTGGACTAGATAACATAAATGTTTTTGTAAATCACAATGCAGATCTTGCAGATCTTGAGTTAGCGCTATTTGATGGTGCTGGTACACTCGTTACCGATATAGATTTCAACTGTATAGATACTGCTAGCACTCAATCATGTAGTGCTAATATTTCTAACCAGAAACTATCTGCACATGGTGCAGGGCAGTGGCAGTTACAATTAACGAATCTAAATCAAAGTACTAGCCTTACTGCTGCGGTAAATGTGAGTGCTGAACCAAGCTTATCAGGTACATACTCTGTCAACGTTGAAGGAGTTGATGGGAACGCAGTTACTTATCCAGCCCCTATGATCCTGACTACGGCAATCACCAAAGATAAACTAATTACAGGCGCTAATGTTAAGGCAACTATTACAGATCCAAACCAAGTTAAAAGCGAACTTGAAATGTTTGATAATGGCATTGGTGGAGATGCTGTTTCAGGGGACGGAATTTACTCAGTAATTGCACCTTATAATCAAAATGGTATTTATCAAGTTGAAGTGCATGTAGACAATAATGACAGCAATGCAGTGTACACCACAACAGGGTTATTAACGCCAACTATTGATGGCTCAGTACCAGAAACTGAGACGTTGCCAAGTATCGATGAGAATTTTGTTCGTATAGCTAAAACTTCACTAGTAGTCAGTGATGTCCCATACAGTGATAGTAATGACAGTTATTATCTGAGTGATGATCTTACTCCAAGTAATGCTGGAATCGAGGGGATGGTTGACTCTCAGGGAGACCTAGACTTTTATCAAATCGAAAACATTGATACCACAAGTGAGTTTGTTGTTCGTGTATCTGACTTAAGCTTGGGGATGAAACCTAGCCTTACATTATATAAGTCAGATGGCATAACTGTAATTGATCAAGATATTACGTTAGATACAAACCCTTCTAAAACAGGCTATGTGTTCTATAAAGTTGCTACTACGGACTTAGAGTCAACTCTCTACGCCGTAGTGCAGCATGAAGATACGACCGCAACTACTGGTGGATACCAAATTAGTGCGGGTGCTCCACTAAATACTGATACGCCTCCAAATAACGCACCTGTAGCAGCTGAAGATGTTGCATCAATTTGGTCAGGTCAAACAACAGTTATCAATGTTTTAGAAAATGATACAGATTTAGATGGTGATACTCTATCAATTGATAGTGTACAAAATAATGGAACCTTGGGTGTTGTAAGTTTAGTTGATGGTCAGATTACATACGATGCATCAACCGCGTTTGATGATGAAGTTCCTGGAACAGTTATTTCCGATTCCTTTAAGTATATTGTGACTGATAATAATGGTGCATTTGTTGAGGGGCAGGTAACCATATCTGTATCTATCAACACGCCTCCAACAGCTGAAGCCGATATTGTTTATGTTGACGAAAATGGAACTGTAAATATTTCACCATTACAAAATGATAGTGATGCTGATGGTCATTCAATAACATTAATTGATTACTTGGATACTCTAACAGGTGAATTAACAGATAATAATGATGGTACTTGGACATATTCTACAAATGGTCAATTTGATTCATTGACAAAAGGTGAACAAGTAACAGATGCATTGACTTATACGATAGCTGATGAAGTGGGTTCAGAGTCTATGGCTCAGGTTTCTGTGATTATTACGGGTATCAATACTATACCTTCAGCTGAAGCTGACGAGGTTTCAACATCTAAATCATCAACAGTACTCATAGATGCTTTAGGGAATGATAGTGATGAAGATGGCGATGCTCTATCTGTGGTCTCGTTAGATGTGGAAGGTATTAAAGGAACTGTTACTGATAATGGGGATGGTACATTCACATATGACCCAGCTGGGAAGTTTGCTGATTTATATGCTGGCAGCTCAGCGACAGAAACATTTAGCTATGCTGTATCTGATGGCTCAGAACAAGTTTCAACAACCGTTACTGTGACTGTAAACGGTGAAGGTAGCAAACCTGAAGTTGAAAAATCATCTTCAAGCAGCGGTGGTAGTTTATTTTGGCTAACTTTACTTCTAGCGCCATTTAGCTTGCTAAGACGTCGCAAAAAGTAAGTAAATTAAATAACAATGCAACTATAAGCCTTTGAGTAATATGCTCAAGGGCTTTTTATTCATGTTGATTACATTGAAGTTATTTAAAAGGAAGCTTGAATTACTCTTAAACCACTAACCCTATTATTTCCTCTAAAACTAATTACTTACCTTCTTGAGCTACTTTTTTGGGTTTCATCATTTCGTCATGAAAACTCACTTTTTTAGTAACAATGCCTTCTTAGTATGGCTGCGCTAATTATCCAAGTGCAGTTTAGTTAGCACTCAAATTCTTAAAATAACGTACTAACGGAACGTAACGATGAAAATTAATAAAATTGCTACTGCAATTGGTTTAACGCTGGCGTTGTCAGCGACGGCCAATGCAGGTGTGTTACCAGACAGTCAAAAACAAAATGATTGGTATAGTGCCGCTGAAACAAAATTAACAGAAAAAGAGGCGGCGGCTCAGGCTGAGCAAACGTTTAAAGCTAAAAATGTCATTTTATTTGTTGGCGATGGTATGGGTATCTCAACGCTGACTGCATCTCGTATCATGGCGGGACAAATGGAAGGCAAGTCAGGCGAAGAAGGCTTACTAAGCTTTGAAGAATTCCCTTACTCTGCGCAAATCAAAACCTACAACGTTGATGCGCAAACACCTGACTCTGCAGGCACAATGACAGCAATTATTTCAGGCGTTAAAACCGATGTAGGTGTTATTGGTGTTAACGAAAACATCGAGCGTGGCAAGTGTGCAACCGTTGCCGGTAATGAGTTAATTACCGCTACAGAACTAGCAGAAATCAAAGGCCTAGCAACAGGTATTATCTCAACAGCGCGTATTACTCACGCAACGCCAGCTGCGACCTATGCAAAATCAGCTGACCGTAACTGGGAAGACGTATCAGATATGCCAGCTGATGCTGTGGAAGCCGGTTGTGAAGATATTGCCTCACAACTTGTTAATTTTGAGAAGAACCTAGAAGCACGCTTCGTAGGCACTGACGTAGATGGTCTTGAAGTTGTGATGGGCGGTGGACGTCGTCACTTCTTACCGAAAGATGCAACGTTCAATTCAGCTGATGCAGTTAGTGAAGTTGAAGGCGACCGTACTGATGAGCGTGACCTAACTGCTGAATGGCAAGAAATGTACCCTGATGGCAAGTATGTCATGGACCAAGCTGGCTTTGATACGCTAAATGCTGACAGCAAACGTGTATTTGCACTGTTTAATGAATCACACATGCAATACGAAGCAGATCGCGCTAACGATGTCGCGGGTGAGCCGTCATTATCTGAAATGACAGGTAAAGCGATCGACATCTTAAAGAGCAATGAAAAAGGCTTTTTCTTAACCGTTGAGTCTGGTCGTATCGACCATGGCCACCATGCGGGCAATGCTTATAACGCGTTAAACGATACCGTTGAATTTGCCAAAGCAGTGCAAACAGCAGTAGAGAACACCAACCCAGAAGAAACACTTATTCTTGTTACTGCTGACCACAGCCACGTATTTACTATCGCGGGTTATCCAAAGCGCGGTAATCCAATCTTAGGTCAAGTTGTGGCAATTGGTAGCGAAGAGCCAAGCCTTGCGGCAGATGGTATGCCGTACACCACAGTCGGTTATGCAAATGGTTTAGGTTTTCGCGATTTAGGTGATGAAACTGATGCAGATGCATCATATAGCGAAGCGGCATTTGCAGGTCGTGTTGATTTAACGGGTGTTGATACGACGATGCCTGGTTATCACCAAGAAGCTACCGTGCCATTAGGTTCTGAGACTCATGCGGGTGAAGATATTTCACTTCATGCAAAAGGTCCAGGTGCGCAACTAGCACAAGGCGTTGTGGAGCAAAACGTAATTTTCCACATCATTAACCAAGCTCTAGAACTAATTGAAGAATAATGGCGACGACGATGAAAAAACTAAATTTAATTTCTCTTGCTGTAGTAGTGGCATTAGCGGGTTGTTCTGATGACGATGACAACTCACCAAAAACATTAACCGTTGAAAACACATTAGCTGTTGGTTCTGAGCAGTGTGTAAACGGTGGTACAGAAACCCTAACCGGTGAAGATAGTAACGATAACGGTGAGCTAGAATCAGCAGAAGTAACGGATACAACCGTTGCATGTAATGCACCAGCAACGTCGTTAACGGCATCGCAATTAGCGCCGTTGACCGATAATGAATGGTTCAAGTCAGCACAAGTTAAAGTCGCTACTAGCGAAGAAAACATTGCTGCCGTTGTAAAAGAGTCTGGTAAAGCGAAAAACGTGATTCTGTTTGTTGGTGACGGCATGGGTATTTCAACCGTGACGGCAGCACGTATCATGGCCGGTCAGCTTGAAGGTAAGTTAGGTGAAGAGCACCAACTAAGCTTTGAAACACTACCTTTCTCAGGGTTTGCTAAAACCTATAACGTTGATGCGCAAACACCTGATTCTGCGGGGACGATGACAGCAATGGCATCGGGCGTAAAAACGGATGCTGGCGTTATCGGTGTTGATGAAGACATTGAGCGTGGTAACTGTGCAACGGTTGCAGGTAATGAGCTAGTGACAGCCACTGAGCTTGCTGAGATTGCCGGTAAGTCGACAGGTATTGTTTCGACAGCGCGTATCACTCACGCAACACCTGCAGCAACGTATGCAAAATCGGCCGACCGTAACTGGGAAGACGTATCAGATATGCCAGAAGCGGCAGTTACCGCTGGCTGTGAAGATATTGCATCGCAATTAGTTAACTTTGAAGCAAACCTAGAAGCACGCTACGAAGGCCTCGATGTTGATGGTTTAGAAGTTGTTATGGGCGGTGGTCGTCGTCATTTCTTACCGAAAGACGCAGCTTTTAACTCTGCTGATGCTGTGAGCTCAGTCGAAGGTGACCGTACAGATGGTCGCGACCTAACTGCTGAATGGAAAGCTAAATACCCAGCAGGTCAATATGTGATGGACCAAGCAGGTTTTGATGCAATCGATGCAGAGTCAACAGAGCGCGTATTTGGTTTATTTAATGAATCACATATGCAATACGAAGCAGATCGTGCAAACGATGTAGCGGGCGAGCCTTCACTTGCTGAAATGACAGCAAAAGCAATTGATGTGTTAGATAACAACGCCAATGGTTTCATGCTAACAGTTGAAGCTGGCCGTATTGACCACGGTCACCACGCTGGTAATGCTTACAATGCACTAAGCGATACAGTTGAGCTTTCAAAAGCAGTCCAAGTTGCTCTTGATAAAACCAGCATCGAAGACACGTTAATCATAGTAACAGCTGACCACAGCCACGTATTTACCATTGCAGGCTACCCAAAACGCGGTAACCCAATCTTAGGTAAAGTGGTACCTGTGGGTAGTGATGAACCATCACTTGCAGCAGATAACATGCCATACACAACGGTTGGTTATACCAATGGTGGCGGTTTCCGCGACTTAGGTGATGAGACTGATGCTGATGCAGGTTATAACTTTGCGCCAGTAACGGGTCGTGTTGATTTAACTGATGTTGACACAACAACACCTGGTTTCCACCAAGAAGCCGTTGTACCACTAGGCTCTGAAACACACGCAGCAGAAGATGTGGGTGTGTATGCAGTTGGCCCAGGTGCACATTTAGTAACAGGCACTAATGAGCAAAGCCTTATCTTCCATGTTATGGATTATGCCGCTGACCTTGTTAAACAAGCCGATGCTAAATTAGCACAGTAATGAGTTCTTGGGAGGCTCTGAGCCTCCCTTACTCAATTAGTTATAAAGTAAACCAGACAAAAGAGAATCCCGTGAAAGCAGCCATCTTACTTGCCTCATTACTTAGCCCACTAGCTGTTGCAGGGCAATGCGATATGAACACCGGTTTTACGCAAGCAGACTATACGGTCACAACAGATATAGTTGCTAATAAGCAGCATACTGAAAACACCTTTACCCTTTGGCGTACGCCTCACCAGGTGGCTAAGCAGAATCCACAGTTTATTGAATTATGGCAACACTTGCGCAATCAACAAATTCGCCCAATTCGTTATTTTCAGCATGCCCAGCGTGGTATTGAGTATCAACCATCGGAAGTGCAAGGTGAACAAGATTGGAGTAGCAAATATCAGCTAGTAAGCGATAAGTTTTTAGCCTCAATGACGCACCAAAAAAGCACCGGTGAAGGCTGTGAGTTAACAGAGTATTACACACAACAGCAGGGTGAGAGCAAAATAGAGCTAAGCTGGCTTGCCAATCAAAAGTTACTCAAAGCAATTCGTATTTCAACACCAACTTATAGCCGTGAAATTGCTTTAACAGCCAGTCATCACAACCAGCAAAAGATTCAGGCAGAATTTGCGAAATGGGATAACTATCAAACGACCGATTACGCAGATATCGGTGATAATGAAAGCGATCCGTTTTTAGCTAAAATGATCAACTTAGGGTTTGTTGAGCATGGCGCGAGCGGTTTTTATGATGCGCAAGGTAATCAGCTCAAAGGTGAGCATGGGCATCATCACTAATTAGTACCAACCACAAAAAAAGGCACCAAGGTGCCTTTTTTATTGTTTAATTACTTAGCTTAAACCTAAAATGCATAGTTCCAATTTAGGTTTACGGTACGACCTGTGCCCGCAAAATAGCGTGTTGCAGCTGGGCGTGTTTGACCGTAGTAAGTGATGTAATACTTATCTAGCAGGTTATCGATACCTAGGCTAAATGCACCGTACTCAGCACTTTGATATTGCACCGATAAATCAACGGTTGTGTAGCCGTCAAACTCTTCACCAGTATTAAAGTCGCGGTCAAATACTTTGTTAGCTTGTACGCGGCTAGATAGGTTTGCTGGCCACTGTTGCTGCCAGTAAAGGTTTAAACGTGTAGGTGAAATATTGCTGCCGCCTAAATCGCTCTCTACTTTATTGTCGCCATCACCATCATATTGACCTTCTGTATCAGCGTAACTTGCACCAAATGTTGTGCTGTTAGTTAGGTAATATTGAGCATTTGCTTCAAAACCTGAGATCTCAGTACGCTCACGTTGCACGCTGTAAATACCATCAGCATCAGCTTGTAAACGTGAACCTAAGTCTGAGTCAGACTCAAAGTAGCTGGCTTTAATATTGAAGCTATCGTTGGCAAATTCAAAACCTAATTCGCGGTTATCAGAAATAACTGGCTCTAGGTTTAAGAAACTCTCAACCGATAAACCTGCTTGATTAATGCCACGCAGCACACGACCAACATCAGCCATGCTAAAGCCTTCGCTGTAGCTTGCATATAGACGAAGTTCATCAGTTACTTGATAAACAACACCTAAGTTCTCTAATAATTCGTTAAAGCTTGGCTCACCGCCTTCTACAAAGCTGCTGTTGTAAGATGCTAGGGTAGTAAAATCATCCACTTTTAATTTGCCGTACTCGTAACGAACACCGGCATTGAACGTCCAATCCTCTAAGCCGTCATAACGTAGTTGAGCGAATGGCGCGATGTTATTAAACTTGGTTTTTGGCACCCAATGGCGACCTGTTTGCGCAAGCTCTTGGTATGTTTCGTCAGAAAGTAAATCAATACCGGTCGCAATATCAAACTGGCTGTTTAACAGGTTATCTTTATTGTAAGTAACGCGGCTACCAAACTTTTGTGATTTATTTTGAGACTGATCGAAAATAGTCTCACCATAGGCTGGATCTTGGAACGTAGCAAATGTGCCACCACCATACATGGCTGCAAAATCTTGCGTAAACAATTGAATAGCAAGGTTACCGCCAGCCACATTGCTGTGGTTATAATCTAGGGTAAAGGTTGTTACACGGTTACGTGGCGTGTCGCCTTCTACATCGCCTTTTTCAGCAGAGGTTGCAAGGCCTGTTGCTGGATCACCATTTACAGCTACAAAGTCACCATTACCTTCAATTTTGTAGTGATTCAGCATTGCTTGAATGCTTTGCTCGTTATCAAGCTGATATTTCACTTTTAAAAATAAGTCTAGACTGGTTGAATCTTGCGTGTCACCTTGTGTGCCATCTAAACCAACAAAGTCACCGTTACCATCGCGATACATTCCCGTACTACGAGCCGATACACCACCAATGAAGCTAATATCATCTAGTTGTTGGCTGAATAAGTAGCTGGCTTTATAGCTTTGGCTGTCGCTGCCACCGTCTGTTGGAGTGCTAAACCCCGCGCTCATTTGGTGATTAAAATCGCCAGCTGATTTTGTGATGATATTAATAATACCGCCACTTGCGCCCATGCCTTGAATTGCATTTGCGCCACTGATCACTTCGATGCGTTCGATCATTGCAGGGTCAATCGTATTCCCATCACGAGAACCGTTACGAAGCGGGTTTGACTGAGGAACACCATCAATCATGTATAGCGGCTCACGGCCACGGAGTGTTTCACCTGCACTGGTCATTTTTTGACGACTTGGTGAAAAGCTCGGTAATAAATTACCTAAAATTTGCGATAGATCTTGAGTATGAGCAAGTTGCTCAGCAATGTCTTCACTAGTAATAACGCTGATAGTTGCAGGTACAGTACTAACTGGTGCCGTACTACGAGTTGTAGAAACGGTAATACGTTCAATATCTTGGGCCTGATTTGCAAACGCAGCGATAGGAGTAAGTAAAAAAGGAAGCGCAAATTTCATTGTCATAGTTAAATCGCTATACAATTGTTATTAAAAATTGTTCGCATTTATACATGTGTTTGTTGTGACAATCAATATAATGTCATAACTGCAATTCTCTGTTTTAGCAGGGTTTAAACCTAAGTTATTGATTATGATTATTTAATTTTTCTAAACGTGAATTAAATAAATTTTAAAAATAATTGGCAAAAAAGCAGCTTGTTGATTACCGTTAATGAAGGAGGAACAGCCATGACAAAAATAAATACAAAACACCCTGCAGGTACTTTCTGCTGGGCCGAGTTATGCGCGAAAGACTGGCAAGCTGCAAAGCAATTTTATACGCAACTTTTTGACTGGGGTTTTGACGACCAGCCAATAGGCGAAGATATGTATTACACCATGCTGCAAAAGCAAGGTGATGATATTGCCGCTATGTATCAACTGCCAGCAAGTATGAGCGAGATGCCAACCCATTGGTTATTATATATTGCTGTTGATGATGTTGACCAAAGCACAGAGCTGGCAAAATCACTAGGTGCAACTGTATTGGCAGGGCCACATGATGTTATGACGGCAGGTCGCATGGTGATGCTTCAAGAACCAGGCGGTGCAACATTTGCCTTATGGCAAGCCGGTGAGCATATCGGGGCAAAACGAGTACAAGAGCTTAACCTGCCTTACTGGTTTGAGCTTGTGTCGAAAGACATGCAAAAAAGTCGCGACTTTTATTGTCAGTTATTCGGGTGGCAGTTTGAGGTGAAACCAATGGAGGGCATGGACTACACCTTATTTACCATCGATGAGCAACCGATTGCAGGCATGCTTGAAATGACCAATGAATGGCCCGATGATATTCCACCCCACTGGATGCCGTATTTTGCGGTAGCAGATTGCGATCAGGCAGTCGCTAAAGCAACGCAGCTTAATGGCGCTATTTGTGTGCCAGCAACAGATATTCCAGATGTTGGGCGCTTTAGTGTGATTACCGATCCACAAGGGGCCGTATTTTCTATACTTAAATCAACCATTGATGAATTAACTTAAGCCCTTGGTTTTTGCCAATCTGTCCCAAGGTATATATATCTAAGCCTCCTCAAAATGCACAAACTCGCACCTTGAGGTGGTTTGGTATAAAAAGCTAATTAAGGAGCAGATTAATGACTAAGCATGTGGTGGTTACGGGGGCCAATAAAGGTATTGGTCTTAATTTTTGTAAACAGTATTCAGCCCAAGGTTACCGTGTTACCGCAGTGGTTCGCACGCCAAGTGAGGAGCTTCAAGCACTCGATGTGAAAATTATTAGCGACATTGATGTATCTAACGCCGATGATGTTGCAACACTTGCCAATTACTTACACGGCGACAAGATTGATATTTTGGTTAACAACGCCGGCATTTTTCATAATGAAACATTAGCTGATATGGACTTTGTTGCCATCGAAAAACAAATCAGCGTGAACAGTATTGCACCTATTCGTATTACTCATGCATTACAGCAAAGCTTAGGCATTGATGCCAAAGTAGCGATGATCACATCGCGCATGGGCTCAATTGCTGATAATGGCTCGGGTGGTTACATTGGTTATCGTATGTCAAAAGCGGCGCTTAATGCCGCCAGTGTTAGTTTAGCCCATGAACTAAAAGATAAAAAAATTGCCGTAGGGTTATTTCATCCGGGCTTTGTACAAACGCAAATGGTTAATTATGCCGGCGATATCAGCCCTGAAACTGCCGCAGAGCGGCTCATCAAGCGGATTGACGAATTAAACCTTAGCAACACAGGTGGGTTTTGGCATTCAAACGGCGAAACGCTACCTTGGTGATGCATTGTTCACTGTTTTTATAATTCGGTTAGTTAGCAGCTAAAAAGCTGCTAACGGCTGATAAGTTTCGCTAATTATTGAACTTATAGTTTGCTATACTCGTACAATTAAAAGTCATTTTGATGTAGAGAGCAGCACATGGAATTAGAGCAAAATAGCGATTTAACCCTTCCTCTTTTTTATTTTGATGAGAACCTTCACAGCCGCGATATCGAATCTCCAGATTTACTATTACATGTAACGCTAAGCGAAGAGTTACTCGCGCAGCTTTGCCAAAACCCAGCTGTTGATAGCAGTGTCGCAATTGCCATTAATGAATATCGTCTTGAAGCGTTAAATGATGACTACCAAGTATTGATTGACGGTGAGCATGATGCGCAGCTGACACTCGTTCGTGGGCCGCTATTGAGCGCGGTGCTTAGTTGCGACAACGACCAAACCTTTGTGTCGCCGCAAGTCGATATGATGCCAACCTTCGATTTAGGTGATGACGTTGAAGATATCGAGGAGGAAGGATGAGAAAACTCCTCACCACCGTATTTGGCCTTATTCTATTAAGTGGCTGTGCATACTTAGGTGCCGCTCATTACGATGAACTGTTTGGTAAAGAACAACCACAACAGCGCGTGGTTGCAGCATCAACACTTGAAGGTGCTGAGTTTTTAAGTGATGTAAAGCCCGTACTTGATAGTCGCTGTGTGGTTTGTCATGGCTGCTATGATGCACCGTGTCAGCTTAAGTTATCTTCTGTGGAAGGTATTGACCGCGGCTTAAGTAAAGAGCGTGTTTATGACGGCACTCGCTTACTAGCGCAAGAGCCAAGTCGCTTGTTATTTGATGCGACAAGTACCGCCCAGTGGCGTGAAAAAGGCTTTACCCCAGTACTTAACGAGCGAGCTCAAACCGAAGAAGCTAACCTTGCCGGTAGTGTCCTTTATAATGCCTTAGTACTTAAGCAAAGCAGCCCACTGCCTAAACAAGCAATTTTAGGCGATGAGTTTGATTTTTCACTCGACCGTGAGCAAACATGTACCACAATGAATGAGTTTGACTCATTTGCTAAAGATAGCCCACACAGTGGTATGCCTTATGGTTTACCGGGTATCTCGAGTGAAGAGTTTCAGCATCTTGCTAAGTGGCTCCGAAAAGGCGGTTACCTTGCTCATATTGAGCCTCCTGAAGAAGGCGTTCTAAAACAAGTTGAACGTTGGGAAGCATTTTTAAATCAAGATGGTTTAAAGCATCAACTGGCTGCGCGCTATATTTATGAGCACTGGTATTTAGCGCATATTTACTTCCCAGAGCATGGCGATAAACATAGCTACTTCAAGCTGGTACGCTCTTCAACGCCGCCGGGTGAAGAGATCAAACACATTAGCACCCGTCGCCCTTATGAAGACCCTAAGGTTGAGCGTGTTTACTATCGTTTAATGCATGATCGTTCGACTATTTTAGCGAAAACACATTTACCTTTAGCATTAAATGACGAAAAGCTTGCACGCTTACATTCGCAATTTATTGAAGCTGATTATCAAGTAGATAAACTGCCAAGCTATAAGCCAGAAGTGGCATCAAACCCATTTAAGGTCTTTGCGGCAATACCAGTCAACTCACGTTATCAGTTTATGCTTGATGAAGCTGAGCTTATTATTATGGGCTTTATTAAAGGGCCGGTTTGTCGTGGTCAAATCGCGTTAAATGTAATTAACGACCAGTTCTGGGTGGGTTTTGCGAAGCCTGAAATGGCGGCGACACCTAAAGTCGGTGAAATGTTGTTACAACATGAAGATGCCTTAGCATTACCAGCTGAAGAAGAAAGCAATGCCTTGCCGATTTCTAGTTGGGTGAAGTATTCAAAACGGCAAAACAAATATTTGTCAGCCAAAGTTGCACTGGCTAATAAGATGTTTGAGAACGGTCAGCACCTAACAACCGATTTACTTTGGCAGGGTGATGGCCATAACCAAAATGCAGCACTCACAGTGTTCCGCCACTTTGATAGCGCAACAGTTGTAAAAGGCTGGATAGGCCAGCAACCAAAAACCGCCTGGATACTCGACTACGCACTATTTGAACGTATTCATTACTTGCTGGTGGCGGGTTTTGATGTGTATGGCAACATTGGTCATCAGTTATTAACTCGTTTGTATATGGACTTTTTACGCTTAGAAGGTGAAGCAAACTACCTTGCATTATTACCAGAAGCTAAGCGCAAAGAAATTAAAGCCCAGTGGTATCGTAAATCGCCACCTAGCTTAACGAGCTTCTTTGAAGATGAATTGTCATTTAGCCAACCTACGGGCATTGAATACAAAACAATGGATCCGCAGTCAGAGTTGTTCAATATGCTAAAAGAGAAGCTTAAGCCAATTTTAAGCACTCGTTACGACTATACGAAAGTACCTGAGCCGCTTGCAAAAATTAACGATCTTCCGGTTAAAGCAGTGAACTTGCTACCGCAAATTTCGTTTGTGTTAGTCAAAGATGGCGATGATAAGCACAGGGCCTATACCCTGATCCATCATAATGCTCATTACAATATTTCGAGCTTATTGAATGAAGAAGGGCAACGAGCTTATGACGAAGATACAGTGACGATTGTGCCTGGGTTCATAGGTGATTACCCAGAAGCCATTTGGTACTTACACAATGACCAGCAAATTGCAGCTTTTGCAGCTGGGCTTGCTAAAGCAACAGATGAAGCAGCTTACAGAGATCTGAAAAGTGAGTTCGCTATTCGCCGAACACATCCACAGTTTTGGCAATACAGCGATATTTTACACCGTGTAGCGAAAGAGTATCGCGGCGTTGAATTTGGGTTATTTGACTATAACCGACTCGAAAATCGATAAATTTCTGTTAACTATCATGTTTAAAGCCCACTTCAAGTGGGCTTTCTTGTATTCTATGAACTACAATTATTTTAAAAAATAATGAGTAAAGCATGTTGCAGCTAGTCACAGATATCCGAAGACGATATCGCTGGGGGTTATTGGCGATTGCCATATTGATCTCTGTATCAGCTATCTTGATACAGAGTCTTTTGTATATCCAAAAGGGTGACGCCAAAGTTATCAACATTGCCGGTAAGCAACGCATGCTGTCCCAAAAAATAGCCTTGTACGGCAATGCACTCATTTACCATGAATCCGATCATTTCCAACAGCAACACCGAAGACTACTGGAACAAGCCGTTGAGCAATTTATTGCAGGGCATCAATTTTTAATTCAGCAGGATGAGCAAGGTCACTATATTCATTTAAATGAGGCGCTTGAGGCCCATTACTTCTCGCCCCCTACCGCATTAGATGAGCACGTGAAGCGTTATGTGAGTAAAGCGCAGCAGCTATTAAACAATACCGATGATTTTGCCTATGTGGACCGCTCAACATTTGTTAGTAATCAGCTAGAGGCACTACTCACAAAACTAGACCAAGCGGTTAAGTTACTCGAGCAAAAATCAGTTCAAAAAGTCACATTTTTGGCGGTGCTAGAGTTATTGTTTTGGCTCATCGCCATGGTGTTATTAGCCATTGAGTTATTTTTCATTTTTAAACCCATGGAGAAACTGGTCACTAAAAATATTGCTAAGTACAAAGAACAAAAAGAGTTTGCTGAGCGTGTTAATAAAAATAAAGAGCGCTTTATTGCCCGTACCAGTCATGAATTTAGAACACCATTGCAAGGTTTAACCGCATCCATCGAAGCGCTTGATATCAGCGACAGTCAGCAACTGACTAAACAGCAGGCGCTTTATTGCGTTAACAGGCTGGTGGCTATGCTAGACGAATTAATGGACTTACAGCAGCTAACCTCGGGAGAATGGCAGTTAAGTTTCACTAGCAACAATTTGTTATCAACATTAAAGCAAGCTATCTCACCCTATGAATATGCCTGTAACGATAAAGGTATTACCTTGAGTGTGAACTTAGCTGAGTCACTCAATAAAGAGGTGAGCACTGACCATGCAAGGTTGACGCAAATTGTTGCTGAAATCATTAACAATGCCGTTAAATTTACTCCAAGCCAAGGCCGTATTGCCGTTACCGCTGCATGCCAAGGTGAGCAGCACTTTGTAATGGAAATACAAGATAACGGTAAAGGCTTTGAAAAGCCGCCGACAGATTTACTTAGCTACGAAAATGACTCAGAGCAACACTTTCAAGGCTTAAAAACGGGGCTGCTTAGGGTTATGCACATTGTTAAAGCATTAAAAGGAGAAATCCAATTTCTTAATGCTGAGCCACAAGGTGTGAAAGTGTTAATTAATTTAGAACTAGAAAGCACGCCTAAATCAGCAATGCCAGCGCCGCTGCCGCAAGCATTACATTGTTTAATTGTTGAAGATAACCCGCTAAACGCCACCATTTTAGGACGCATGGTTAGCCATTTAAATTACAGCTTTGATGTGGCGGAAAATGGTTTAATTGCCACAGATAAAGCCTCAGATAAGCATTACGATTTAATTTTTATGGATTTAAATATGCCCGTTATGGATGGCTTTAAAGCGATTGATATTATTCGTAATGAGCAGGGGCAACAGGTGCCAATTTTGGTGGTGACCGCCAATACATCGAATGAAGATTTGCAACGAGTATATGAGCTTGGAGCAAACTTGCACGTATATAAACCGATCACGCTGGATTCAGTGCAAAAAGCTCTCAGCATTTTATTTGCTGAGAGCTCACAGGGATAACCAAAGCGTTAAATTAGTTCGTTACTTTAATGTCACCAACACCCACTTCGACTTCGATATCGTATTGGCCATTGCCACGATAGCTTGAATGCGAGCTAACCACTTTACGGCTAGTGTTACCGTCATTTTTTAAGCCGCGAATTTTAGTATCGCCCACACCGGTATCAAGCTCGATACGTTTGTAGTCATCAAGCGCGCTATCAATTCTTACCGCGCCCACACCAAGCTCAATCTCAACTGAATTACTTGCGTCGTTAATTTCAATATCGCCAACACCAAGTTCAACATCAATTGCCATCGATTTAGGCATTTTTACATGCCAGTTTTGTTGAATGTCGTCATTATCTAGTTTTAAGCTAAGTGAGCTGGCACTTTGCGAGTGGCTTAATTCAATATCTGATAAATCGACATCAGAGCTGAACCAGCTATTGTCATTTTTTGGTTCAATGCGAACTGTAACGACGACTTCGCTACCGTCATAGCTTTCGACCTCTAAGCTGCCCACCGGAAAATCAATATCAAGCTGGCTTGCGCCACTCACAGCAAAGTTGTGATTTAGTTCACGTGAGTCTTTTGCCATTGCGTATGTTGTTGTTAGTGCTAAGCCTATAGCTGCTACACAAAGTAATTTTTTCATTGTCTGTTTCCTGTTGATGACCTTTTATACCTTAGTCGCAGCTGTGTTCAAAAAAGGTTTAAACGATTTTTAATTTTTTATCGAATACGGTAACGTCAAGCTAACGGTAACTTAGAATGAGGATTCAAAGTGCAACAAGTGCAGTTGGTTAATGTTAAAGCTAGCCTAAAGGGGCTGGGCAATGACGTTTATTATTTAGATGATCTCAATATCAATGTATCGCCATTGCAGCAATGGGTTTTACTTGGTGCGAATGGGGCGGGTAAATCGGCCGTGGCAGCTGCCATTGCCGGTTTTGCGAAAATAGAAAAAGGCCAGTATGAGAATAGCTTTGAGCGTATAGCATTGGTTTCGCCAGACAGCCAAAAGCAGCTCCTTGCGGCTGAGCTAACAAAAGATCAAGATGATATTATTGATGGCGTTACGCCTTCGAGTACGGTTTATGAGTTAATTATTGCAGGTCGAGACGAGCAACAGCTTGATAGTGATTTGCTACAGCAGTTAATAAGCCTATTTGATTTTAGTGACAAACTTAGCAAGGCATTTCGCGATTTATCGACCGGTGAAACCCGCAAACTGATGCTGATCCAAGCCATAATAGGTCGACCAGATTTACTTGTGCTTGATGAGCCTTTTGATGGCTTAGATGTCACGGCAATGGCTGGGCTTAATCAGCTACTCGCAGAGCTTAGCAAAACAACGACCCTTATTTTTGTGCTCAATCGCTTAACTGAGATCCCAGACTTTGTTGATCATTACGCCTACGTTAAAGAGGGTCATGTCACAGAGCAATTAGCAAAGCCTAGACCCGAGCAGCGCGATGATTTACTCAAGCTATTGCATCTCACGCATACTCAGTTACAAATACCTGAGGCAGATATTGACCATCAAGCACCTCCGCTCACTGATTCTATGCTGGTAAGATTAAACAACGCATCGGTAAGTTATGGCGGCGAGGCTATTTTTGAAAAACTCAACTGGCAAATTAACCAAGGCGAACATTGGCAGTTAACAGGTAAAAATGGCTCAGGTAAAACCTGTTTGCTGAACCTTATCACGGGTGATAACCCGCAGTGTTACAACAACGATATCAAGGTGTTTGGCTACCAACGCGGAAGCGGTGAGAGTATTTGGCAAATTAAACAGCACATTGGTTATATCTCTAACGCGCTTCATATGGATTATCGAGTGAGTATCACCGCACTCAATACGGTTGTTTCGGGCTTTTATGACAGCATTGGTCTTTACCAAAAAGCCACCGATAAGCAACTTGCCATAGCCAAACAATGGTTAGCGTTATTAGGGTTAAGTGACAAACAAAGTAGTTCATTTAGCCAGCTGTCTTTTGGTGATCAGCGTTTATTATTGATTGCTCGGGCTATGGTTAAACACCCTAATTTATTGATCCTTGATGAACCTTGCTTAGGCCTAGATGAAGCGAATAGGCAACGCGTGTTATTACTAATAGAAAAAATCTGTGCTGCAGGCACCAGCACCGTGGTGTATGTTAATCACCACGCGAGTGACAAAATAGCCGGTATCAACAACTATTTAGAGATGGCTGATTTCACAAAAAAAGCGCCATAAGGCGCTTTTAAACGATTGAAATCATTTAGATACGGGTAATGGTAAAACCTTTATCTGTTAATTGCTTCAATAAACCGTGTTGCTCTGGTAAGTGCAAAGCGCCCACTGCAATGAACAGCTTTTCTTTACCGATGCGAGTCGATAGTTGATTAACCCAATTGTTGTTACGGTCTATCAGCATCACTTGCTCGCTTAGTTGACCATATTGAGAGTCATCAAAGCTTTCATTGTAAAACTGCGTAAGTGTTTTCATATCACCCGATTTCCAAGCCTTGATAAGACCAAAAAAGTAGGTATCTACGTCTGCAAGTTGCTCGAATGTTTCTTCGATCATCTTGTCATTCATAATTGCTAAGTGCTCAAACATTTCCATTTGGCGTTCAAGAGTTTCGAGCTCACCAATAGATATTTTATGTTCTTGAGCGTAAGCAAGTACTTGCTTGTCGATGCCATATTGATCTGAAAAACCAACGTTTTGGAACTCCATTTGCATCATGGTGACCATCACCGCCCATGGTGCTAAATTCTTAAACATTGCAATATCAATTGATTTATCAGCAAAGTACTTTTGCAGTTTTGCATAGTTTTCTGGTGATAATTCTGATTGTAAGGTTTTGCCATTTTTCAGCATCATAAATGGTAATGAGCGACGCTGCATTTCCATTGGTGAAATGGCGCTGATATCCACCTCAACAATGACTTTATCTGAGTTATCGAGTGCTTTTGTTACCTTACTTGGCAAGCCTTTCATGCTGTTGTCACCCACATGCACGGTACCGAATAAATAAGAAGCAACGCCGTTTTTTTCTACTTTCCATAACCCCGGCTCTGCAAGTGTATATTGGCTAAAACCAAGCAGTAGCACCATAAAAAACAGGGCATTTATACGCTGGACGAATTTCATAACTTTCCTTTTCATAACGTGGTTTTTTCAATACTAAACTAATTTTTCTTTGAGGCGTTAAATTAAATCGGCTTTATGCAGAAAAATCACATCTAATTGCTAAAAATTAATCAATCATATAATGGCAAATAACGAGGTATGAAATTTCAATTTTCAATAAATAATGAAATATAAATCTTTATATGTGAAATTGTTGAATATTTATTTCTTTAATATTACTTTTCAGCCTGTTTTTTGAATTGATTTTTATGTTGACTTACAAGCCCCAGCGCGGTACTAATAGAAAAAGACAGCGGGATGGCTAGATTTCCGCTATAAATGAACAGAATTTGGTTACAGATAAATGCTTACAAACAAACTTTCTCTAATTCTAATTAACGTCGTGGTGATTATTATTACCGCGGGGGCTAGTTAGTGCTTAGAGAAAAGTGAAGCATTTAAAAAGCCCCCCGCACTTAACAGTCCGGGGGGCTTTTTCGTTTTAAGGTTTGAGTCGCAGCAAATACACAATGTCACTGAGGAATGAGGATTTACGATGACAGGCGCAGAGTTAACAATCGATTTATTAGCCAAACATGGCGTTAAGGATGTTTTTGGATACCCAGGTGGTGCCATCATGCCTATTTACGACGCTTTGTACGGTGCGCCAGTCAAACATTATTTGACGCGTCATGAACAAGGAGCGGGTTTTGCAGCTGTAGGTTTTGCCCGCAGCACAGGCAAGTTAGGTGTGTGCTTTGCAACATCAGGCCCAGGTGCGACTAACTTAATAACAGCCCTTGCTGATGCGATGATGGATTCAGTGCCGTTACTTGCAATCACAGGGCAAGTACCTACTGCAGCGATAGGCTCCGATGCCTTTCAAGAAGTAGATGTGTTAGGTATGTCGTTATCATGTACTAAACATAGTTACATGGTTGAAAGAGCTGAAGACTTAGCCGAAATACTACAAGAAGCCATCCACCTAGCGCAAAGCGGCCGCCCAGGCCCTGTATTAGTTGATATCCCAAAAGACATCCAAATGGCGCAAGTACCATTCCACCCTTGGTTAGCCGCCGAAGATCATTTACCTAAATTAGACGCAAACCAAGTTGCGATAGCTAACCAAATCTTAAGTGAAGCGCAGCGCCCTGTGGCGTATATCGGTGGTGGCGTACAGGCTGCGGATGCACAAAACGAGCTTATGCAGTTTTTAGAAAAAACTCACATGCCAGCAGTATCAACATTAAAAGCGCTAGGCAGCGTCTTACCTGATTATGAATATGACCTTGGCATGCTAGGTATGCATGGTGGTAAAGCGGCTAACTTAGCAGTGCAAGAGTGTGATGTTTTGGTTTGTATCGGTGCTCGTTTTGACGACCGTGTTACTGGCAATTTAAGCAAGTTTGCCGCAAAAGCAAAAGTGATACACCTTGATATCGACGCGGCAGAGGTTGGTAAGCGTAAGCCTGCAAAAGCATCATTAGTCGCAGATTTAAAAACCTCATTACCGCAACTTGATTGTTTTGTAACGTCTGATGAGTGGTTAACGCACATCGAAAGCATGATGAAAGAACATGCATGGCGTTATGACTATCCGGGCGAGAAAGTATTTGCCCCTTATTTATTAAACCAGCTAAGCCAAAAAATGCCATCAACGGGTGTTGTGTGCTGTGATGTGGGTCAGCACCAAATGTGGGTGGCACAACACATGAAGTTTAGCCACCCAAGTAATCACTTAAGTAGTGGTGGTGCGGGTACCATGGGCTTTGGTTTACCGGCCGCTATCGGCGCTCAAGTTGCTCGTCCAAATGATTTTGTGATCACAGTGTCGGGTGATGGCTCAATCATGATGAACATTCAAGAACTGGCAACAATTCGCCGTAACAATCTGCCAGTTAAAATTCTAATCCTAGATAACCAGCGCTTAGGCATGGTACGTCAATGGCAGCAGCTATTTTTTGAAGGTCGTTATTCTGAAACAAACCTTTCAGATAATCCTGATTTTGTGCAGTTAGCAGCGGTGTTTGGCATTCCAGGTCAAACCATCACTAAAGCAGATGAAGTCGATGCTGCAGTTGATGCGTTAGTAAATAGTGAAGGTCCATACATTCTGCATGCCTGTATAGATGATAAAGAAAATGTATGGCCGCTTGTACCACCCGGTGCTGCTAATGATGAAATGATGACGGAGACAGTAAAATGAAACACACCCTAACGATTGCGCTAAAGAATCAAAGTGTCGCTGTAGAGCGCTTTTTACGCGTTGCGCGCCATCGTGGCTTTGACCTAACAACCATGAATTTAGAAATGGCTGATGAAGCGTTTCACGTCACTATGACGGTAGACAGCGATAAGCCAATTTATCTACTAACATCACAATTGAATAAATTGGTTGATGTTAAACACGTTAATGTTGAAAACCAATTTCAACAACAAGCAATCTAGTAAAAATCAACAGGTAGCTAGAGCAATCAGATTGATGCTTTAGTGAGAAATAAATTAGGAATGAGGAAGTCAGTGGCATGCCACTGCAACAACTGAGGTAATTATGGCTAAATTAAGAAGTGCAACAACAACAGAAGGTCGCAAACGTGCAGGGGCGCGTGCTTTATGGCGTGCAACAGGGATGACAGATAAAGACTTCGGTAAGCCAATTATCGCTGTTGTTAACTCATATACTCAGTTTGTACCGGGTCATGTTCACCTTAACCAACTTAGTGAGCTAATGGCTGAAACCATCACCGAAGCCGGTGGTGTACCAAAAGAATTTAATACTATTGCGATCGACGATGGTATCGCAATGGGTCACGGCGGCATGCTGTATTCACTACCATCGCGTGACTTAATTGCTGACTCAGTGGAATACATGGTTAATGCGCACTGTGCTGATGCCATGATCTGTATTTCTAACTGCGACAAAATCACCCCTGGGATGATGCTCGCAGCACTGCGTTTAAATATTCCGGTTATTTTCGTATCAGGTGGTCCAATGGAAGCGGGTAAAACACGCCTTGCTGATATCGACATTAAACTTGATTTAGTGGATGCCATGGTAAAAGGCGCTGATACCACAGTAAGCGATGAAGACTCAGAAAAAGTAGAGCGCTCTGCGTGTCCTACTTGTGGTTCATGTTCGGGCATGTTTACTGCCAACTCAATGAACTGCTTATTAGAAGCGATTGGTTTAGCACTGCCGGGTAACGGTACCACACTTGCTACGCATAAAGACCGTAAACAGCTTTACGTTGAAGCGGGTGCGCGCATTGTTGATTTATGCCGTGAGTATTATCAAAAAGATAATGCAGCAGTATTACCACGTGCTATTGCTAATCGCACTGCCTTTATGAATGCAATGGTAGTTGATATTGCTATGGGTGGTTCATCAAATACGGTTTTACACTTATTAGCTGCAGCGCAAGAAGCGGGTGTTGATTTTGATATGTCGCACATCGATGAGCTTTCTCGTAAAACTCCTTTCCTTTGTAAGGTGGCGCCTGCAACCAATAAATATCATATTGAAGATGTGCACCGTGCTGGTGGCATGATGGCAATTATCCGTGAGTTAGGTAAGGCTGGCCTTGTCGATTTAACTGTTGATCACGTAGCAGGTCACACTATGGCCGAAATGGTGACTAAATGGGATGCCACCGATCCTAATAATGAAGTAGCGCAAAAATTCTATAAAGCAGGCCCTGCCGGTATCCGCACTACAAAAGCAATGAGCCAAGAGTGCCGCTGGCCAGAACTTGATAATGACCGTGAAAACGGCTGTATTCGCAGTGTTGAAAATGCCTTTCGTCAAGATGGTGGCTTAGCTGTACTTTCAGGTAACTTAGCCCTTGATGGCTGTATTGTTAAAAGTGCCGGTGTAGTTGAAGAAATGCTGCACTTTGAAGGCCCTGCGGTTGTATACGAATCACAAGATGATTCGGTAGAGGGTATTCTTAATGGCGAAGTGAAAGCGGGTGACGTTGTTGTTATTCGTTATGAAGGACCAAAAGGCGGCCCAGGCATGCAAGAAATGCTGTATCCAACGAGTTACTTAAAATCAATGGGCTTAGGTGAAAAGTGTGCGCTTATCACCGATGGTCGTTTCTCGGGTGGTACATCAGGTTTATCAATTGGTCACGTTTCACCAGAAGCAGCAAGCGGTGGTGCAATCGCTTATGTTGAAAATGGCGATAAAATAATCATTGATATCGCAACCCGTGAAATCACCCTAGCGTTGTCAGATGAAGAGCTTGAAGCACGTAAACAAAAGCAACTTGCACGCGGTAAAGATGCTTATAAACCACTTGATCGTGACCGCTATGTTTCATCTGCACTTAAAGCCTATGCATTACTTGCAACCAGTGCAGACAAAGGAGCTGTTCGCGATTTAGCAAAACTTGAGGAGCTTAGTTAATTATGGTTTCTCAAGAGCTCGATTATTTTCGCGCTATTATCCAAGCGAACATGGAGCCCCTTGCAAAAGTCACTGAGGTCAGCGAAATGGCTGATCTTAGTGCACGGCTAGGCAACCATGTGTGGTTAAAGCGTGAAGACCAACAACCGGTTTATTCATTTAAGCTTCGTGGTGCATTTCATAAACTGAGCAAGTTGCCAAAAGGTTCTGATGTGATCACAGCCTCAGCGGGTAACCATGCACAAGGCGTTGCACTCAGTGCTTCATTTTTAGGCCATAAAGCTACAATTGTGATGCCAGTCACAACTCCAGAAATTAAAGTGAATGCAGTACGTTCGCTCGGTGGTGAAGTGGTATTACACGGCCATCATTTTGATGCTGCAAAAGCCCATGCTTTAGAGCTGACAGAGCAGCGTAACGGGGTGTTTGTGCCACCGTTTGATGACGCCGATGTGATTGTTGGCCAAGGTACCGTTGCCCGTGAATTAATGCAGCAATTGAACGACCTTGATGCTGTGTTTATTCCTGTTGGCGGTGGTGGCTTGCTAGCAGGTATGGCGGTGTACATTAAGTCGTTACGCCCAGATATTAAAGTCATTGGTGTTGAAGCTGATGAGAGTGCTTGCCTAAAAGCAGCGCTTGAAGCAGGCAAGCCCGTTGAGCTTGACCGTGTTGGTAGCTTTGCAGATGGTGTAGCCGTAAAAGTTATCGGCACAGAAACATTTCGTTTAGCGCAAAAGTTTTGTGATGAAGTGGTCACTGTTACGGGCGACGAAATCTGCGCCGCAATGCAAGATATCTTTGTTTCGACTCGTGCTATAGCGGAGCCTTCAGGGGCGCTATCAACAGCGGGCCTTAAAAAGTGGTGCCAACAAAATGGTGTTAAAGGCTTAAACGTAGCTGCGATTTTATCGGGTGCAAACTTAAACTTTGACCGCTTACGTTATGTTGCAGAGCGAACGGCTCTCGGTGAAAAGAACGAAGCACTGCTTGCTGTGACTATTAAAGAAGAAAAGGGTAGCTTTAAGCAATTTTGTAACTCATTAGGTGGCAGAGCTATCACCGAGTTTAATTACCGTTATGCAGGCCCCGGCGAAGCACAAATTTTTGTTGGTATTGCCTTAAGACAAGGGCAGCAAGAGCTCGATGAGTTAAAAGCGGCACTGACAGAAAATGACTACACATTTTGCGATCTATCAGATAACGAGCTGGCTAAATTGCATATTCGTTATATGGTGGGTGGTAAAGCGCCAGCTCAGCTTCATGAGCGTTTACTGCGCTTTGAGTTTCCTGAATACCCAGGTGCACTGGCGCGATTCTTAGATACCCTTGGTAGTAATTGGAATATTACTTTATTCCATTACCGTAACCATGGTGGAGCTATTGGTAATGTGCTGGCGGCCTTTGCTATCGAACCGAGTGATTATGAGGTATTCAATGAGCATTTGAACCGTTTGGGATACAACGTTCAAGATGAAACAAACAACCCATGTTTCACCCAGTTCCTAACCAGCCAAGGTCAGGAGTTGAGCGCAGTGAAAGTGGCTAATTAGTTATAAAACCTGAATAAGGCTGCTAATTAGCAGCCTTGTTTTTTTCTCTATTTTTCCTATAGTTAATGCACGGTTTCAAGCAAGGATGATGCGTGCAAGGTATAAAAAGCCTACTAGGGTTAATCTGTTTAATGCTTTCTATGAGCGCACAGTGTGCTGATAAAGTTAGCTTACAGTTAAAATGGACTCACCAGTTTCAATTTGCAGGCTATTATATGGCTGCAGAAAAAGGCTTTTATAAGGAGGCAGGCCTAGATGTCTCTATTATTCCTGCTGATCCAAACCATCCAGATACCTTCCCTAAAGTACTAAGCGGTAAAGCCGACTTTGCCATTACTCACTCAGGAATATTACAAAAGCGTCAGCAAGGCGCTCCGGTTGTCGCCCTTGGAGCCATATTGCAGTTTTCGCCTTACTGCTGGATGGTAAAAAATAACTCAGATATTTTTCAGCCAAGAGACTTTGCTGGTAAGAAGCTAAGTAAAATCGGTTCAATAGAAAATGCTGAGTTACTGGTGATGTTACAGCGCGCTGGATTGAGCCTAGAAAGCTTGATGGCAGCTAGCCATGAAGGCGGTATTAAAGAGTGGCTTGCCGGTGATTTAGACGCGGTGCAAGTGTATGTCACCAATGAGCCTTATACAATGACACTACAAGGAGTCGGTCACCGACTCATTTGCCCGCAAAAGTTTGGTTTGAATGTGTATGGCGATATTTTATATACCTCAGAGCAGTTTTTAGCGAAAAAGCCAGAGGTTGTTGAGCGCTTTTATCGTGCCAGCTTAAAAGGGTGGCGGTATGCCTTATTACACTTAGAAGAAAGCATCGATGTAACCAAGCAGCATTATGCCATCCATAAAAGCGTACAAGAGCTGGCCTATGAAGCCCATGTGTTAGCAAGCTACATTCAACCACCGGGGATTAATTTAGGCAATATGTCGATGGCAAAGTGGCGCTTGATTGCAGATTTATATGGCTTAGATCAGGATGAGTTTGATCAGGCCTTTGATGGCTTTATGTATGATCAACAGCAAACAGAAGGTTTTGAGCTATCTTGGATGCTGATCCTAGCCATCATTCTAAGTATTGCATGTGTGCCATTGTACATTCGTTTGATCAGTAGTAACCGACGTTAAATAAGATAAATCTGTTATACTGCTTTTTATTTCTTGTCGCTAAGTAGTTATGACACTTGCCGAGCACTTTGCTGCCTTAGATGCACTGCTATTTTCAACCCGCCAATACTGGCAATGTACCGCATTTGATTTTGATGATCTTCCTTGGCCTGAATTAGCCAACTTATTATGGGCGCTTGATGACCAACAAGTGAGTGAACTTGATGCCGATCAGCAGGCTTTATATCGTTATTTTACTGATGAAATCGAACACATCGAAAAGCTGGCTGAATTGTGTGAGTTGCCAGCGATAAGTGCTGCCCGAAATGAATTTCCGTTTTGGATAAGTAATGGCATTAAAGGCCGTAAGTTTGAGCAACTACAAGACTTTGTCGCGGCGATCAGTCAGCAGCCATTAAACCAGCCTGTTTTAGAATGGTGTGCTGGTAAAGGGCATTTAGGTCGCATGTTGGCATTCAATGGAGCACCACGAGTACATAGCATTGAGCTACAACAACACTTGTGCGACCAAGGTCAACACAGTGCTAAGCAACAGCAATTGGCGATGCAGTTTTCACAAGCTGATGTATTAACCGATGACACTGATGGCTTTTTTAAAAGCCAGCAGCATGCAGTGGCTTTACATGCCTGTGGTCGTTTACATCAAACATTTATGCAGCAAGCAAGCAAAGCGAAAACTCAGCAAATCAGTTTTTCACCATGCTGTTATCATTTATTCACAGATAACGCCTACCAAGCAATGAGCGAGCCTGCCAAGCAAAGCCAACTAGCGCTTACTCATCGCGATTTAAAACTGGCGCTGCAAGAAACGGTAACGGCACCGAGTCGAGTTGATAAGGTCAGAAAAACAGAAGTTGAATGGCGTCTTGGGTTTGATGCGTTACGTAAAACATTGACCGGTGAAATGCACTATGTGAGTGTGCCATCAGTGAACAAAGCGATTTTCTCTGATTCGTTTAGCTCATTTTGTTTGTGGGCAGCTGAGAAAAAATCATTATATTTACCAGAAGGCATTGATTACAATAAATTTTTAGAGATAGGTAAAAAGCGCAAAAGGGTAACTGAGCGAGTTGAACTCGTCCGACATGTGTTCAGAAGGGCAATTGAAGTTTGGCTGGTGCTCGATCGTGCTTTATATTTGCAACAACAAGGGTATCAAGTAACAGTTAGTACGTTTTGCGAAAAGCAGCTGACACCAAGGAATATCTTGATCCAAGCTAATTATTAAATACCGTAAAGAGGCGCAATGAGAAAGTTAAAAAATTTATTCGAGAATAATAAACGTTGGGCAGCGCGTACGAGTGAAAATGATCCTGAGTTTTTCAAAATTCTATCAATGCAGCAAAATCCAGAGTATCTGTGGATCGGTTGTTCTGACTCGCGTGTACCTGCAAACGAAATCGTAGACTTATTACCGGGTGAGCTATTTGTTCACCGTAACGTGGCAAATGTTGTTGTGCATACCGACCATAACTGTCTTTCGGTAATGCAATACGCTGTTGAAGTACTGAAAGTGAAGCACATCATGGTCGTTGGTCACTATGGCTGTGGTGGTGTTCAAGCAGTATTAAACGAAGCACGTTTTGGCTTAATTGATAACTGGCTACGCCACGTAGGTGATGTAAAAGAAAAACACATCGAACAACTCAATGCATTACCTGAACAAGAGCGTTTAAATAGCTTAATTGAACTAAACGTTATCGAACAAGTACGTAACGTTTGCCGTACTAACATTGTGCAAGATGCTTGGGCGAAAGGCCAAGAGTTAACAATTCATGGTTGGGTGTATGGCTTAGCGAATGGTCATCTTAATGATCTAGAGTCGGTAGTGACCTGTGCAGAAGAAGCTGGTGATACCTACGGTATTGCCGTTAAGCGCGTATTTGAACGCGTGGCAGAAAAAAGCTAATTCCGAAGTAGATTGAAAAAAGGAGAGCTAATTCGCTCTCCTTTTTTATTGTTCGTCTTGTTTGCTAGCAAGTTGCTGCTCGAGTAATGCAACTTTCTCTTCAAGCTCAGTGAGTTTTTCACGAGTACGAATAAGTACTTGGCTTTGAATATCAAACTCATCACGGCTTACAAAGTCCATCTCAGCAAGTTTGTTTTGAATAGCTTGCTTTGTTTTGCCTTCAACTGTTTCGGCAAGGTTTTTCACGCCTTGCGGCATGTTATCAGTAATTTGCTTAGCGATTTCTTCAAGTTTTGCTGGGTTGATCATCTTCGTCCCTTGAGTCACGTAAAAAAACAATCTTACCTTATTGGCTAGGCGTAGTGTAGTGATTACGGTAAAATTGCCCGTCCTGTCTTTGGATAATTTCTTTAGGGGCTTATGAAACTCAACCCAAAACAAGATGAAGCGGTAAAGTATATCAGTGGACCGTGTCTGGTATTAGCCGGTGCGGGATCTGGTAAAACGCGTGTTATTACTAATAAAATCGCTTACTTGGTGCAAAAGTGTGAGTATCAAGCGCGCAATATTGCAGCGGTAACCTTTACCAATAAAGCTGCAAAAGAAATGCGTGAGCGTGTAACGCAAACCTTGGGTAAACAAGAGTCGAAAGGCTTATGGGTTTCAACGTTTCATACCCTTGGGCTTGAGATCATCAAAAAAGAATTAACGACGCTAGGTTTTAAACCTGGATTCTCACTATTTGATGATCAAGATACCAACCAGTTACTAGCTGAGCTGACCGAAGAAGAACTTAAAAAAGACAAAGATCTACTCAATCTACTGAAGATGCAAATAGGTAGCTGGAAGAACGAGTTGATTCTACCAGAGCGTGCCGTTCGCGAAGCCCGTGAGCCGCAAAAAGCCTTGTTTGCTCAGCTGTATGCGCGTTATCAAAATCAATTACGTGCTTACAACGCCCTAGATTTTGATGATCTGATCATGATCCCTACTTTGTTGTTAGGCCAAAATGCCACTGCGCGTGAGCGTTGGCAACAGCGTTTTCGTTACTTGCTGGTGGATGAGTATCAAGATACTAATACCAGCCAGTATCAGCTGGTTAAGCTACTGGTGGGTGAGCGAGCTCGTTTTACCGTGGTAGGCGATGACGACCAATCAATTTACTCATGGCGTGGTGCTAAGCCTCAAAACCTTGTGCTATTGAGTAAAGATTTTCCGGGCTTACGTTTAATTAAGCTTGAACAAAACTACCGAAGCGCAGGGCGAATTCTAAAAGCGGCGAATATTTTGATTGCTAATAACCCCCATGAATTTGATAAAAAGCTATTCAGTGAGCTTGGCTATGGTGAGCCTATCAAAGTGATTGGTTGTCGTGATGAAGAGCATGAATCTGAGCGAGTGGTGGCTGAGATCATTTCTCATAAATTCATGAAACGCACCAGCTATAAAGATTACGCGATTTTATATCGTGGTAATCACCAAGCGCGCGTGTTTGAAAAAGCACTTATGAGCAACCGCATTCCCTATAAAATCAGCGGCGGCATGTCATTTTTCTCGCGTTCAGAAATTAAAGATATCATGGCGTATTTACGCCTATTGGTGAACCAAGATGACGACAATGCCTTTTTACGTATTGTAAATACGCCACGCCGTGAGATTGGTACGGTCACACTTGAAAAACTAGGCACCCTTGCTAATGAAAAGCATATCAGCTTATTTGCTGCCTGTTTTGAGCCTGAGCTTGCGCACAGATTAAAGGGCCGTGGTTTTAATGCTTTAGCTGGTTTTGCCCGCTGGGTGGTTGAGCTTTCTGATAATGCGGTACGGGGCGATACCCTTGAGGCTGTGAAAGAGTTAGTTAGGCAAATTAACTACGAAGCATACCTTTATGAGTCATCACCGAGTGCAAAAGCAGCTGAAATGCGCATGAAAAACGTTTCAGAGCTTTATCGTTGGATCACCGACATGCTAACAGGGGACGCAGACAACCCGCCGCTGAACCTTGCTGAAGTGGTTAGTAAACTGACCCTGCGCGATATGCTTGAACGCAACGAAGAAGAAGACGAATCTGACGCGGTACAATTACTAACACTGCATGCTTCAAAAGGTTTGGAGTATCCGTATGTGTTTATGGTTGGCATGGAAGAGGGTTTATTACCGCACCAAGTAAGTATCGATGAAGATAACGTTGAAGAAGAGCGTCGTCTTGCTTATGTAGGTATTACGCGTGCACAGCAAGAGCTGGTAATGACTTATGCTAAGTTACGTCGTCAATTTGGTGAAACCTCAGATACAGAGCTCAGTCGCTTTGTGCAGGAGTTACCACAAGATGATTTAGCCTTCGAAGCGAAAAAGCCACCCTCTTCACAGGCTGAGCGCATGGAAAAAGGCCAAGCTCGTGTAGCTAATCTAAGAGCAATGCTTAAGAAGTAATAAATTGTGCGCTCGGTGCTTCGTGTTCGAAGGGCGCCAGCGCATGTTGCTTACCAATAAACAATGACAATCCGTGCTTATCGAGTAACGTGCGGTAGTTAAAAATTGACGGGCCTTTCGCGATTACTTGGATATTTTGCAGCTTAGTAATCGCCAGCACACCTTGCAGTTGTAGGTGATAGTTTTCTTGCTGTAGTACTCGCTTACTGAACGTTGAACTTAATAACAAGTAATCGAATTGGAACTCAGTCAGTAAGTTTAATTCACAGCGATCTTTAGCAAATTCATTCAAACCAATCGAAAATCCTTGTGCGACCAAGTTTTTTAAATTTTCAATTTGTACCGCTGATGCATAACGAATTTCTTGTTCGTTGAATAATAAACACATTCTATTCGCATCGTGAGCTTTTAGTAGCTTACACAGTGCTTGAAAATTAATACGTTCAAGCACTAAACCAGAGCAAGGGAATAATACTTTTTCTAGATTACTGTCACTTACTAAGCTGAAGGCTTGTTTTAATAAATTAAGTTCAACCTCAAAGTGCTGAACTCTATCGGTTGCAAACTTCTTAAGTACTTCAAAGCTGGTGCTACCAAGTACTGGGTGTTCACCAAATGCTTCGAGTAAAGATTCTGAGCGAGTTTGTTCATCCAAGGTAATGATTTCGGCACTTCTAAAGTGCATAGGCAAATCATCTAAGTGATGCATATTGTCAGCATCATGTTGCACATTGCTGGCATTAAGCAGCGGATGGAAGCATTCAAAGCGATTACGGCCTGCATTTTTCGCGTAATACATGGCTGCATCCGCATCACGTATAATTTCATCGGTGTGCTTGTAGCTTGGTTTTGAGTAAGTAATACCAATACTGGCACCACTTTGAATACACTGACCCTTCATACAGAAAGGTTTTCTCATAATTTCGATAATACGTTTGGCGACATCTTGGGCTTGCTGTTGCTCTGTTAAGTGAGTGAGCAATATCACAAACTCATCACCACCTAAACGTGCAAGCAAATCATGCTCACGAATACAATGCGAGAAAGACTCAGCAACACCAATTAAAAATTGATCGCCTGCTTGGTGACCAAGGTGATCGTTAATGTCTTTAAATTTATCAAGGTCAATAAATAGCACTGCAAACTGCTGCTCTGGGTAGCGCTGGTAGTGCTGCAATGTTTTTTCAAGCTGAGTTAAGAATAAACTGCGATTCGGTAAACTGGTTAGTGAGTCATGGTGTGCATCGTGATACAGCTGTTGTTCTATTTTTTTACGCTCTTCAATTTGCATTTGCAGGTGCATATTGGCTTGGCGAAGTTCTTTGGTTTTTTCAGTGACCCGGTGCTCAAGCTTTTGGTGACTAAGCTTTAACTCTTGGTTGGCTAGGTGAGTTTGAATAACGTTAGCAATTTGATGCGATACAAAGGTGATTAGCTCACAATCATCCTGACTAAATTCATGTTTATTGTTATAAGCTTGGCAAACAATGAGGCCTATAACGCCTTGCGAGGTTTTAAGCGGCGCACCTAACCAACTCGTCGCGGTGCGCTCTGGTGGTACATTAACGGGTCTTTCTATAACGCCTAGCTTAATAAGCTCTTTTGCTCTTTCACTGTCTATGACTTGGCACTTTTCAGTGCTGAGCACTAGTTCACTGTAGCCTTTAGCAAATGGCCTTGGTTTACCATTATCGTTAAATTCATCGACGCAGTAAGGGAAACTTAACCAATGTGACTTTTGGTCATACAATGCGATGTATAAGTTATCTGCATAGGTAATGGTTTTGATAATGTTATGTACATGCAGATATACATCGTCGAGGTTTTTACTTTGTGTTGCCAGCTCTGATATTTTAAATAAGATCTGTTGACGTTCTAGCGCACTTTTACGTTGTTGAATTTCGTCGTTCAGTGCTTGGTTACTTTGTGTCAGTGCACGGGTGCGAATTTTTACTTCAGATTCGAGCAGCTCACGTTTTTTTACTCGTTCAATTGCTGTCGCCAAATATAATGACATCGCTTCGAGCAACTCAATTTGCTGCTCCGAATAGCCTTGTTTATTGTCATAGCTTTGCGCGACCATGACTCCAATAATGACTTTATCGCGATAGACGGGCACTCCAACCCAATGCTCAGCTGGCGTACCAAAGCACTTAAGTAAGCCTTGTTCAACCGCTTGCTCTGTTTGTTGTTTGGTAAAGTAACAGGTTTTACCTTGTTTAAATACGTAACCTGTGAGGCCTTCTTTAAAGTACTGCTCATATTTTAACGGTACTGAAAGACCATCTTTTTCATCGGCGAAATAAGATAGCTCAAGGTTATCGTAAACCGGGTTATGCAACACAACGAAGAAGTTTTTACTTGGAATATAGTCTTGCAGAATATTGTGGATAGCAGGGTAGAGCAGGGTTAATTCGGCAACAGTGCTTGCTTGCTCTGATAATTGTAAAAGAGCATGTTGCAAGTGATGTGATTGCTTATACTTTTGTAAAAGCGATTTTAAGCGAGCATTTTTTCGGCCTAGCTTATCAATGTGTGTTGCTGAATCTTCCAATGATTTAGAACCAGATCTTATTGTTGTTTAAATTTCGTCCTTTATAGTTCCACTTTTTTATTAGATCGTCAAGTAACAGGTGTTAACAAAATAGTAATTTATGATGGGGCGTATTTGGCTACAGCATTAGTCTAGCGGCTAAAAGCAGGCACAAAAAAAGGGCTTAATAAAATTAAGCCCTTAGTATTAGTTTTAAACTGTTACTTGCTAGTCATGAAATCGATAGCAGCGCTGATCTCTTCATCAGAACAGTCCATACACGTACCTTTAGGAGGCATCGCGTTGAAACCGTTGATTGCATGGTCAAGTAGAGTGTCCATGCCTTTAGCAATACGAGGAGCCCAATCATCAGCTGATTTAGGTGCACCTAGTGCGCCAGTACCATGACAAGCAAAACATGCTGCTTGGTAAACTTGTTCACCAGAACGAGGACCTGTAGGTTCAGCAGCGACCGCAGCTTTATCACCTTCTAGATATACAGAACCAATTGGCGCTAGACGCTTTTTAATTGCATCTTCAGTCAAAGAGTTGTCATACGCTTGTGCATATGCCGTTGTTGCTAGCAGTAATAATGCAGCTGAGAGTTTTTTCATTTTGCCTTGCTCACTTCGATTTGAACGTGATCAATCACGATATCTGACGGAAATTAGAACGATTATAACGCTAAGCCACAATTTATAAAATGATCTAAAAGGCTTTTTCTTGAGAAAAACCGTCATTTTTTTGCGTTAGCGCAAGAAAAGCCAGCATTAAATACTGGCTCCTAGCTTGATGTTTAAGCAAGCTCTAATACTTTGTTAACCAATTTTTCGATACCCGCATCAGCATCTAAAATGCTTTGGGCCAACATATAGGCTGGGGTTGTGACCACTTTATGCTGAGAATCGACAACGATATCATCCACAGCACAGCCTTGGTGCGCTCCGCCGAGTTGCTCGATAGCGGCAGCGGTGTCTGCATCGTTACCAATGGTTGTTTTTACACCTTTACCATAAATAAGCGGCAGCATGGCAGGAGCAATACATATATAACCTGCTGCTTTGTTGGCATCGACAAAGCCCTTCGCAGTTGTCAGTACATCACCTTGAACTTGGGCATCTGCGCCTTTAACAGCAAAGTCAGATAGGTTTTTCGCGGCCCCAAAGCCACCTGGTACGATCAAGGCATCGAATTCATCTACATTTAGCTCAGTCAGCGCTTTAATTTCACCACGGGCAATACGCGCAGCTTCAACTAACACATTACGGTTAGGAGTCATTTCTTCACCGGTTAGGTGATTAATGGTGTGCATTTGGTCGATATTGGGTGCGAAGCATTGATAGCTCGCGCCTGCTTTTGCGATATGTAATAAGGTTAATACGGCTTCATTGATTTCTGCGCCGTCGTAAACACCGCAACCAGCTAAAATTACAGCAACTTTTTTCATTTTTGAACTCTCCTTAATGCGACTAGCTTTAGTTTAACAAGGATACGAGCATGGCGACAAAATAAAAAAATTTTGTCGCTTGATAACTCGCAAAGCATGATGAATAGCCGTTTATGCCTTTTTATAAATTACTAACGAAAAAAAAAGTATAAAGGATCGCTATGATCTTTGATCCATTATGCTAGAATACTCCTCCGGTTATGAAAAGGGATGTTAATTCGGTATCGAATAAGCAAAAGGTTATCGCTACTAAAACCGTTTTCCACATCGGACAAAAATAATAAAAAAAGAACGCCGTAATATCTTTTTTAAATCAAAACATGAACTTATAAAATTTTCCTAAATGTTTTTTCATTTCGGGAGAACTAGCTCTGTCTGTTATCTACAAAGTTATCCACAGCTTGCTCTGTCATAAACCTTTATTGGTTAATAATTCACAGTCGTTTTCTTCATGGCCTTATGGCATGCTTACAAACAATTTAATGTTATTCAATTAGGATCCAATTTCACCATGGCTCAGATCCCTGAAAATCCACTTATTCTTGTAGATGGTTCTTCTTATTTATTCCGTGCATACCATTCGCCACCGCACCTTACTAACTCAAAAGGTGAAGCGACAGGCGCAATCTATGGCGTAGTTAATATGCTTAAGAGTTTGATCAAGCAATATGATCCGTCGCACATGGTGGTGGTATTTGATGCCAAGGGTAAAACCTTCAGAAATGACATGTACAGTGAGTACAAAGCGAATCGTCCGCCAATGCCGGATGACTTACGCACACAGATCGCACCACTACATAACATTATTAAAGCAATGGGTTTCCCACTGATTAGTATTGAAGGTGTTGAGGCTGACGATGTTATTGGTACCTTTGCGCGCATAGCGTCAGAGCAGCAGCGTCATGTACTGATCTCAACAGGCGATAAAGATATGGCGCAGCTTGTTAATGAGCATGTTACGCTGATCAATACCATGACAGATAGCATTTCAGATCCAGAAACCGTGGTTGAGAAGTTTGGTGTTGGTCCGGAGTTGATCATTGATTACCTTGCTTTAATGGGTGATAAGGTCGATAACATCCCAGGTGTTGATGGCTGTGGTCCAAAAACCGCAGTGAAATGGTTACAAAAATATGGATCATTGCAAGGTGTCATTGATCATGCAGGTGAAATTAAAGGCAAGATTGGTGAAAAACTTGCTGCAGCACTTGATCATCTGCCACTTAGCTATGAATTAGCAACAATTAAGTGTGATGTTGAGGTTGAGTCAGATCTTGAAACTTTTAAGCTGCAAGAGCCTAATCGTGACGAATTGATTGCACTTTATGGTGAATGTGAGTTCCGCCGTTGGTTAGCTGAGCTACTTGATAATCCTAAAGACGCTGACACGCATTTAGATGTGCCAACTGAAGCTAACGAACTACCAAAAGTTGCTGATGCACACTACGAAACTATTTTAACTGAAGAGCAACTTGATACCTTAGTGGCGCAGTTAAATGACGCCGAATTGTTTGCTTTTGATACTGAAACAACCAGCCTTGATTATATGCAAGCGCAATTGGTTGGTATGAGCTTTGCGGTTAAGGCGGGTGAAGCGGCTTATCTTCCGGTTGCTCACGATTACCCTGATGCGCCAGAGCAATTAAGCTTAGAAACCGTAATGGCAAAAATTGGCCCAATCTTAGCTGACGAAAACAAAGCGAAAGTGGGGCAAAACCTTAAGTACGATAAAAGCGTGTTAGCGAATGCGGGCTTCGAGTTAAAGGGTATTAAATACGACACTATGTTGGAGTCGTATGTCTTTAATAGTGTAGGTAGCCGCCATGATATGGATTCACTGGCACTGAAATACCTTGGTCACAAAAATATCAGCTTTGAAGATATTGCCGGTAAAGGTAAAAAGCAGTTAACGTTTAACCAAATTGAGCTAGAAAAAGCGGCGCCTTATGCTGCTGAAGATGCCGATATAACGCTACGCCTTCACCAAGTGTTATGGCCAAAAATTGATGCCGATAGCCAGTTGAAATCAGTATTCGAAGATATTGAGTTACCACTTGTCACAGTGCTTTCTGATATTGAGCGCACTGGTGTTGCAATTGATAGCAACATGCTTGCAGCTCATAGCCAACGTTTAGGTGAACGCCTGTTAGAGCTTGAGCAAGAAGCTTATGATATTGCAGGTGAAAAATTTAACTTAGGCTCACCTAAACAACTGCAAGCTATTTTGTTTGAAAAACTTGAGCTGCCTGTTATTAAGAAAACACCTAAGGGTGCACCTTCGACAGCAGAAGAAGTATTGCAAGAACTTGCCCATGATTATCCATTACCAAAAGTGATTATTGAGCACCGTGGTTTATCTAAACTTAAATCAACCTACACAGATAAACTTCCGCTAATGGTTGATGAGCGCACTAAGCGAGTGCATACCTCTTACCATCAAGCTGTAACAGCAACAGGGCGTTTAAGCTCAACGGATCCTAACTTACAGAATATTCCAATTCGTTCAGAAGAAGGGCGCCGTATTCGTGAAGCCTTTATTGCTGCACCTGGCCATAAAATTGTGGCTGCCGATTACAGCCAAATTGAATTACGTATCATGGCGCATTTATCACAAGATAAAGGCCTATTAACTGCGTTTGCGAATGGTTTAGATGTACACAGTGCTACGGCGGCAGAAGTCTTTGGGGTTAGCCTTGAAGAGGTTACCAGCGATATGCGTCGTAAAGCCAAAGCGGTTAACTTCGGTTTAATTTATGGCATGTCGGCGTTTGGTTTATCACGTCAGTTAGATGTACCACGCCATGAAGCACAGCATTATATTGATAAATACTTCGAGCGTTTCCCTGGCGTACTTGAGTACATGGAAACAACTCGTGAAAAAGCTGCTGATAAAGGGTATGTAGAAACGATTTTTGGTCGCCGCTTACATTTACCAGAAATCAATGCCCGTAACGGTGCTCGTCGTAAAGCCGCTGAACGTGCTGCGATCAACGCACCAATGCAAGGTACTGCTGCTGATATCATCAAAAAAGCGATGCTTAAAGTTCATCAGTGGGTGAACGAGCAAGCTGAAGGTTCAGTGAAGCTGCTAATGCAGGTGCACGATGAATTAGTGTTCGAAATTAAAGAAGAGTGTGTTGACGACTATAAAGCTGAAATTTGTAAGCTAATGTCAGAAGCCGCGACTCTTGATGTGCCTCTGATTGTTGAAGCCGACAGCGGTGACAACTGGCAACAGGCTCACTAATAGTCTCGAAAAAATGAAAGCTATCAGCTAGAAAGTTAGCGAGTTTCTAGGGGAAAGAGTAAAGTTAGCGAGTTGCTTGACACGTAAGCTAAGTCATTTAGGCTTGCTAACTTGCTAACTTGCTAACTTGCTAACTTGCTAAAACCCCAACTCTTGCAATCTCTTTACGTGTTGACGATAAAGCTCAATAGGGTCAATTTCCCGAAAGTTGTGTAAACCAATAAACTGATTAATCTCATCTAAGTGGTTCATTTCATAATCATCTTTGATGACATGTCCTAAATGGCTGCTGCAGCGCGATACAAGGCCATCATCTTTACCTAAAATAAGTAACGAACCAAGCAGCATGGGCAAGTCGGTTGGGTCCAGTATATTGGTGAGTGCTGCTGTACCACTCCACGAAAAATAATACACCCCATTTTCGGCAACTAGCTGACCTTGCTCGCATTTATTTTCTGGTAAACCTTCAGGGTATTTTTGATTAAATGCATGAGCACCCTGTGTACTTAAGCTATTTAATGCACCCAGTGTGTTTTGTGGTAAGTCACTGTTACCTGATAGTAGTGAAATAACACCACCAAATGCATTAAATACTAATTGAGCAGCATGTTCTGCTTGAGAGTTTGCAGGTAGTTTTTGACTAATTAGATCTATAATGTCACTACCATAGTTTGCACCGCCAATACTGGTTACTGAGGCAATTAAATCTGGCCTGACTGAGGCAACATAGCGCACTGTTTGCGCGCCTTGGCTGTGGCCAATCAAATTTACTTTTTTTGCGCCAGTCAGTGCTAAAATTGCTTTTACGCGAGTGAGTAATTGTTCGCCCCGTACTTCAGAGCTATTAATAGCCGAGACCGCTGGCGTGAACACCAAGGTACCATCTTGATTGAGACTTGTAGCAACATTATAAAAATAATCTAGGCCGAGTAGGTTATCGAATCCCATTAGCCCATGAACTAAAATTACCGGATATTGTGTCGTTGTTTTTTTTGCATGGCAGTAGGGGGTCATTAAAAAAAGTAAGGTAGCAAATAAAATTAAGGGGATTTTTTTCATACCTTTTACTCTTCTACTGCAATTTTTATCACTAACAAGCCTTGAAAAAGCCTGATTTTTGCGTGCTGTTGATTCACTTTACCCTAAATTACGGTTCGCTGTAATGTTAACTTTAAGTAAACAAGAAAAGATGGTTTTAGTGTTTCGTTATATGTTTATCAATTTGTGTTGTTTCTGCGGTTATGCAATTTATTTTTAATCCGGTATTTGCTAAAGTCCGCGCCGTCCTCATCCTGTAGGACATCCTGTTGATGATGCATCTGAAAGGATGCAACGTATTGATAGCTTCTCCCCAGTTTGCTATACCGGCTCACTCCTTGTTGAGTGAGTCGCTTTTTCTTTCTCTTATCATACAATTCATTGCACAAATTAACGCAAGTGATACCATCAAAGTGATTCTTATTTACTTTCGAAGGAATGCGTTATGTTTAAATCTTTGGCAATTGCTGCCTTTTCATTATCGAGTATTTTAGTTGCCCCTTTAGCCAGCGCAAACTGGCAAGTTAATAATGAGCAAAGCAATGTGAGCTTTGTGTCTATCAAAAAGAATTCAGTTGCAGAAGCGCATCATTTCAAAAACGTGTCGGGTACACTTAACGAGCAAGGTCAATTTAAGTTGATGATCGATCTGACATCGGTTGAAACTCTGATCCCTATCCGCAATGAGCGCATGACCAAGTTGTTATTTGAGACAGCTAAATTCCCTAATGCAGTGTTAACTGCTGATTTAAGCAAAGCGCTGTTAACGCTAAAACCAGGTCAACATGTGCTTAAAGGTTTGAAAGCTGAATTAGACTTCCATGGCAACAAGAAAGAGTTAACAATTGATGTACTTGCCAATATGTCACCGAAAGGCGATGTTACTGTTTCATCGTTTACGCCGGTGATTATTAATGCAAGTGATTTCAAAGTAACAGAAGGTATTAGTGAGTTACAAAAACTTGCGGGTTTACCATCAATTGCGACAGCTGTTCCTGTAACATTTTCTTTGACGCTAGATAAAGAAAAATAATGCAATCACTTGCTGACTTAGAAGCCGCTCTTCAGGCACCCGATAAACCTTTTGATCAATGGCAGCCACAAAACTGTGGACAAGTGCCTATATTGATTGATGCGCAAGGGCGGTGGTTTTATGCCGGCAGTGAAATAAAGCGCGAGGCAATGGTTAAACTCTTTGCCTCTGTGCTTTGCAAAGAAGCAGGTAGTTATTTTTTAAAAACACCCGTCGAGAAAATGGCTATCACGGTCGATGATGTACCTTTTATTATTGTTGATTGGCGCTTTGAAGATACAGAGCAAGGCCGTGCGCTTTGTTGTGTTGATAATTTACAGCGCGCTTGGTTGGTTTCAGCAAAGCAACCACTATTACTGAGAGAATTTGAAGGTGTCAGTGTGCCTTATCTTCAATTAGCACATGGCTTGGCTGCGAGGGTATCGAGAAATGTTTATTATCAGTGGGCCGAAATAGCCTGCTCAGACGAGCAGGGCTACTATATAGAATCATTAGCCAAGCGTTATTACTTGGCCTAAGCGATTAAGCTTCTGGTTGTTCGTCAGACTCAGGTGCTTGAGCTTCAATGGGCCCTAAGAACCACTCATCAAGCTTTTTAGCAACTTCAGGTAAGCCTGTGCCTTTTAGTGAAGAGAAGGCATGTACTGTAATATCACCATCTAAACTACTTAACTCACGACGAACTTGTAAAACTTGAGCTTTTCGCGCGCCCTGTTTTAGCTTGTCGGCTTTAGTTAATAGTGCCAGCACTGGAATTTCGCTGCCCACGGCCCAGTCGATTAAGTCACGGTCTAAATCTTTTAACGGGTGGCGAATATCCATCAAAACAACGATACCTTTTAAGCTTTGACGTTTTTGTAAGTATTCACCTAGTGACTTTTGCCATTTCTTCTTCATTTCGATAGGAACTTTAGCAAAACCATAGCCTGGTAAGTCGATAAGGCGTTTATCGGCATCAAGTTCAAAGGTATTGATCAGCTGAGTACGACCGGGTGTTTTAGAAGTACGCGCTAACTTTTGATCTGTTAACGTGTTTAAAGCACTTGATTTACCCGCATTAGAGCGACCAGCAAACGCGACTTCAATCCCCGTATCAGCAGGTAAGCGTGAGATATCAGGTGCGCTGGTAACAAAGGACGCAGTATTGTATTTGATACGAGATTTGAGCACAGGCTCTCCTAGTCTTTTATAAAAAATAACAAACAGTGGCTAATTTCCACTTAAGGCACGTATTTTATACTATTAAAGCAGCATTCAAAAGCGTATTTAAGCGTGCTAAATTGGCTTTAAATTAGGAAAATTACTAGGTATAAACTTAATCTAAGTCAAATCCCTATAAATTATGAGCTTAATGTGGGCAGAAAACGTGCCAGAGAATTTATTATCGTGTAGAATATAGAAATCACAACATCCATATTGTAGATGATACAGGGTCGGAAACAGAGAATTCACCATGAAAAAAATAGCACTATCTTTAACTATATTGCTTGGTACGTTGTCAGCAAGCAACGCAACAGCATTTGATGGCGATGTAAACGCAGGTAAAGAGAAATCGGCAACGTGTGCGGCTTGTCACGGCCCAGACGGTAATGCACCGGTTAATATCTACCCTAAAATTGCAGGCCAACACGCAGATTATATCTATAAACAATTACAAGAGTTTAAATTAGGTATGACATCTGGCGGCAAAGAAGGTCGTATGGATCCAGTAATGAGTGGTATGGCTATGCCGCTTAGCGATCAAGACATGAAAGACCTAGCAGCTTACTTCTCTTCTTTAAATATGTCTGAAGGTACAACGCCTAAAGATGTAGTAGAAGTAGGTCAGCAGCTTTATAAAGCCGGTGATGCAGAGCGTGGTATTCCAGCATGTGCTGCGTGTCACGGTCCTCGTGGTAACGGTACATCACTAGCTAAATTCCCGAAAGTTTCGTTCCAACATCCAGAATACATCAAGTCACAACTTGAAAAATTCCGTGATGGTACGCGTAATAACGACTTAAACGGTATGATGCAAGACATCGCTAAAAAGCTAACAGACAAAGACATCGAAGTACTTTCAAAATACTTAGGTGGCTTACACTAAAGTCTGATTGCGGGTAGTAATACTCCGCAGTAATATGTGATTAGTGTGAAAAAAGCAGCGCAAGCTGCTTTTTTTGTATTTAAACTATGTCGAAATCTCCTACGCCTTTGTGAGACATTGTCCATATCGAGCTGTAAGCTAAATCTTATTTTTATTTCAATTTTATACATAACTCTTTGTTATTAAATAAGTTGAGCTTGTTGCAATATCTTATCTGTAAGAAAAATTATATAAATCAGTTGTAACAAAATTATTAATGAGTAAATTAACCACTGTCGCTGAGACAGCAAAAACAACATGGACAATGTAATAAGGAAAGTGACTGCGGCAAGTCTTTAGGGGTTGACACTGGTTAGGTGTCCTAAAGGAAATAACAAAAAAGCGTCAGGATTGACCGAGAATAATAAAAGCTCATGGAAGTTTAATAATAAAAACAAAATGGAATGCTACACGGAAGGTTAAAACAATAACAAAATGGATAAACAATAATAATAAAAATAATAAAGACTAAAAAGTCGAAGGGAGAAGTGTCCAGATAATTGGCGCTCAGATTAGTAGGCGGTAGAGATGTTTTCTCTACCGCCTTTTTATTTGTCCTGTTACAATAGCCACCGTTTGTACTAAAAGTATGAAAAGTGCGCAGTTCGTCAAGTTGACCAACCACATCCGCACATCGAATTCTTCTGGTTATGCCAGCATTACAATGCCACAAAGGCGTTGTGCACAACCTCTTAAGTGAGATGATCAAGATATGAGTAGAAAGAAAAAGTCGCGTAAAATTCCATCGAATGGTCCTGTACGTCTAAGCAAAGAAAAGCTTAGAGAGATGCGCGCGTTAAAAGAGCAGCGAGTTAAAAAGACCAAAGGTGCTAAACCTGGGTCTCGAAATGCACCTGATGCACAAAATGCAGAAAACACTGCTGTAAACAATCAACCGAAAGATAAGCGTGTTGGTAGTAAAAAGCCGGTTTCTTTAGTTGCGCCTAAGGCTGAGCCGAAAGTTGAAATGAAACGCAACTTAAAACCTATGGTTGAGCTTAAGAAAGTGGCTGAGCCTGAACTAACACCAGAGCAAGAGTTAGAAGCGCTAGAGAATGACGAGCGTCTACTTAAGCTAGTTGAGCGTCATGAGCGCGGTGAGTTATTAACAGGTAAAGATGCTAAGTACTTCAATAGCCGTATTGCTCGCCACCAAGCACTGTGTGAGTTATTAGGCATTGAAGATGAAGACGAGTACGAAGATGACTTTGAAGATGATTCATACGATGAAGGTGAATCTGACTTCGATAAGTACTTATCTGATGACTTAGCCAATGAATGGTTTGATGACGAAGATGAGGATGAGCGATGAGCACAACCTTGATTATTGCCATTGTAATTGGTGCGGCAATTATCGCAGGGCTTGCGTTTTATGCAGGGCAACTTCTGTATAAACTAAAAGAGCAAAATAAGCTTATCGCCAAGAAGCAAGCTGAGCATGAGCAAAAGCTTGCGGCATCAAAAGCAAAGCGTAATGCAAAGCTAGCCGATAGCATTCATTTAATTGCCCGTGCAATGAATGAAGAGCAATGTGAGTTCTCAGAAGGTTGCTTACGTATTTGGGTGCTGATCTCTCAATACAGCTTTGCAGAAGAGTTTGAGCTAAGTGAGCGCTACCCAGGCATATTTAAAATGTACGAAGTCGTAAAAGATATGCCAACGCACGATGCCCGTAAGAAATACTCTAAAAAAGAGATTTTTAAAATGGACACCGCTCGCTGGCGTGCTGAAGAACAGCATAGCGATGAAATTAAAGCAGATTGCGCACGTATAATTGAAGAGTTTAAAGCCGCTCCAGGCAGCGAAAACGTAGTATTCAATTAAACAAACATGCTGCGATTTAAGCAAAATAGAAGCAGAGCCTAGGCTCTGCTTTTTGTTGGGCTAGATAACTCGTGAGAAACGAGTTTGCTTGATTTGTTGTTGTAGGTGCGCATCAAAGCACATACAAATAATACGAATAAATAAATTACCGCGAGCTGTTACTGTGATCTTATCTTGGCTAACAGACACCAAGCCATCAGCTAGTAATGGGTCGAGTGCCTGTAGTGCCTCGCAGAAGTAGCTGGCAAAGTTAATATTAAACTGTTTTTCGATTGCTGGAATATCCAGCTCAAACTGGCAGATCAATTGTTTGATCACTGCGGCACGTAACGTATCGTCATCAGTTAAAGCAACACCTTTACAGATTGCACTGCCATAGCCTTCTTGCACAGCTTTGTAATAGTGCTTCAACTCTTTTTCGTTTTGTAAAATGGCATTGCCTATTTGCGAAATCGATGACACACCCAAACCTAATAAGTCACATTGGCCATGCGTTGTGTAACCTTGGAAATTACGGTGTAATTGACCTGCGTTTTGTGCAATCGCTAGTTCATTGTCTTTACGGGCAAAGTGGTCCATACCAATAAACTGATAACCCGCCGCTAACATCTGCTCAAGGGTATTTTTGAACATAGTGAGCTTATCGCCCGCAGATGGTAAGTCAGCGTCTTTAATTTTACGCTGTGCAGCGAATCTATCTGGTAAGTGAGCATAGTTAAATACCGACACGCGATCAGGGTTTAGCTCAATCAGCTGTGCAATCGTCTCTTTAAAGCTCTCAGGTGTTTGCAGTGGCAAACCGTAAATCATATCGGCATTAATAGATTTAAAGCCAAGTTCACGAGCCTCACTAATTAAACCTTTTACAGATTGCACGCTTTGCGGGCGATTAACTGCCAGTTGCACATCATCATTAAAGTCTTGAATACCAAATGAGACACGATTGAAGCCAAGCTGACGTAGGTGTACTAGCATGCCATCAGCTAAAGAACGAGGGTCAATCTCAATACCGCGCTCGGCATCATCAGCAAAATTAAAATGCTGCTCAACCAATACCATTAAGCGGCTCATTTGCTCTGCCGATAAGAACGTTGGCGTACCACCCCCTAAATGCAGTTGTTCAATGTTATAATCGGCAAAAAGCGTTGCTTGCTCAGCAATTTCAAGCGCTAAATTATCTAGGTATAAATCGGCTTTAGATTGATGACGAGTGATCACCTTATTACAACCACAGTAATAACAAAGCTGACTGCAAAAAGGGATATGGATATACAAAGATAAAGAACGGCTTTTCGACGCCGCAATCGCGTTAATCATATCTTGTTGGTTATAACCATCAGCTAAAGACAATGCTGTTGGGTAAGATGTATATCGAGGACCAGAAATATTGTACTTGTTGATCAGAGATTGATCCCAGCTTGGTAAATTTATCACAGTCAGCACTCCGCAATTGATTGAGCGGCTATTTTAACGAGTTTAGTGATTTAGCTATTTGATCTAGAACAATGTCGGAGGCTAGAAACTAATCGGCATGCTTTAAGGTCGTTGTAAAAACAAAGAGTTTACTATTTGAGCAGTTGATTTAGTGATTGTTAAAATAAAGGGTTTTGCTAGTGACAAGGTTACAAAAACTTTTTATACTGCATCCCGCTTTAGTCAGTTAAACCTGCTAAACGCATCAAAAAAATTTAGCTTTCGCTAATACAATGGCCCCTTAGCTCAGTTGGTTAGAGCACACGACTCATAATCGTTAGGTCCCCAGTTCAAGTCTGGGAGGGGCCACCATTTTTACAAGCTTTCCAAGTAAACACCTACTAACAGAAATTACCCTGTGCTACCTCTGTGCTACTTTTTATTATAACAACTCAATGTGGCCTTGTAATTTTTATGACTTATAGTGATTAGTTGGCGCATTATTGTAAATAGTGGGGATGTTGCAGCTACTTAATCATTGAAGTCTTAAAATGGAATAGGCTTTTAGCTGTTTTAAGGTCTTTGTTTGAAATTATCTGCCCTAGACAAAAAAGATACAAAACGAGTATTATAACGACATAATTAGGGAAAAGATTACAAGGTCATAGTGGAAATAGCTTTCAGCTCAAAGGAACTCAGGGATTCATGTAGCCAGTATTTAAAATTAAAAGAAATGGTTGGGGATTTTGCTGATGTATTGATGTCTCTTCTTGAAGATATCAAAGCTTGTTGTTCTTTTTTAGATTTAAAGAACCTATTATCTTTTCCTTATTGTATTCAAAATCATATGTCCCCAGAGCGTCTTATCATTAAAATTACTGATACAATTGAGTTGGCTTTTGTTTCAAACAACAGCTATGTTCATAATGATGGGAAAAATATAAATTGGGATTATGTTACCCATTTAAAATTAGTCGAAATTTTGGACAATGGAGTGCAAAATGCAAAATTTTCAGCCTAACTGGTGCTCCCCACCAGGTGTAACAATCCAAAGTTTAGCTAAGAAAAATGACTTTTCCAATGAAGAGCTAATGAATCAATTAGACTTAGATTCAGATGATTTTAAGAACCTTCTAAAAGGCTTTTCAAAATTAACATCTGATATAGCTGAGAGACTTGAGGGAGTTTTTGGGGTATCTAAGTCTTTTTGGATAAATAGGGAAAAGAACTATTTCCAGTCACTAAAGCATCAGGCGAGTGAGTGTGAAAGTTGGTTCAATGAATTGCCTGTTTCTGATTTAGTTAACAGAGGATTCCTTATTAAGAACTCATCTAAACCATATAAAGTGGCACAGTGTTTAGATTTTTTTGAATCCAAAGCTATTGATGAGTGGGAGAGCCTGTACCAATCGCAAATGGAGAAAGTTGCTTTTAGAACATCAAACTCATTTGACTCAAAACCTTTAGCTGTTACTACATGGCTCAGGTTAGCTGATATCTATAGCGCAGACCAAAAGCCTAAAAAGCTCAATAAAGAACTATTATTAGCGAATTTGAGTAACATTAAACCTCTATCTAGAATCACTGAACCAAAAATATTTTTACCTCAGTTGAAGTCAATTCTGAATGACTGTGGTGTGAAGCTTGCGGTTGTAAAGCCAATAAAGGGGTGTAAAGCGAGCGGTGCAACTTTTTTTAAAGAGGGCACTCCTATCGTTGCATTAAGCTTTAGATATCTTAGTGATGATCATTTTTGGTTCACCCTATTCCATGAGTTAGGTCATGTAATTTTACATAGTAAAACTCAGGTCTTCATTGAAGGGATAAGAAACGATTCTGAACCAGAAATGTTCGAAGAGGAAGCTAATGATTTTGCAATGTCAACATTGGTTCCAAGGGAGTATCAACCTTATCTTTTTAGTCTAAGAGTTAAAGATTATGCAAAAATTATGCGTTTAGCTAGACAGCTAGAAGTTTCGGCTGGAATTCTGGTTGGCCAACTACAGCATAAAGGACTTATACCTCATTCTCATTTAAACAAATTGAAAACTAAATACAAATGGGGTTAATTTAACCCCTAAAATATTTATAAGATGAGGTGTTTTTTTGCCAATTACACAGAGCATCTTCGAGGATTTGCATTTTAAATTTACCTAGCTCTAAAGCGTCTCCGAGTTCAGAAAGCTTTTCTTCGAAGACTTCATTTTTCCAATTCATAGTTTGATTAACCCCGTAAAGAAGCCTAGTTCCTTGGATTGGACCAGTTGAACCTTGTAGGTATAACTTTTTAGGTACGGCGTCTATGATTCCTATTTTTGAGAGCATAGTTAGGTAGTCAAAAGCACCTGTTCTACCTATTGATGATACTGATTGCACTGACCGATAAAGAAATTCAAAAAAATCTATTTCTACTTTATTAGCAAGGTGCTTTGCTTCATCAAATTTCGCGTAATGACTGCTACCAACCCAAGAAACATATGAGTTGAAAACTCTAGCTAGTGATCTTGCCGCATTTGGTTTTAAAGATTCATATTTTCTGTGATTCCCAAACTTTCTGACTACACCATCAGATATCATCTTTGGATAACATGACTTGTACCACTGTTCAAAAGCCATAGGGTTTGAACTTATCTCATTCCATGACCATATGTCTCTTTCTCCATAAGCTCCATAAATATCGGCACATAGCCTAAATCCTGAATCTGGGTTTTTACCGAAGTGGGTAAACAAGAAAACTAGCCACGCCGCTTCATCAATCTCATCATTATTAAAGTAATAAATTGCAGCTCTAAGTGGGTCAAAAGCAGAATTAAGAGGATCTAAGCGGCTTTTTGAAATGGATCTCTTCTTTAATGCTTCAATATAGTCAACTCTTCTAATGCTATCGATAAGTTGCAGTACTAATGTGCGAGCGATGTCATCTGATTCAATTATTGAAATATTTTCTTCGTTAGCGTTATAGTTTAGTAATTTATTATGCAGTTGCTCAACTGCACTAGATTGATGTGATCTTAATAACAATTTCAATAACTCCCTTTATATTTTGCCTCGATAATTTTATTTTCTAGGATATTTACATAATTTTTGCATTCAAACTTATCTTTTACAGCCTCTAGAGAGGTTATATATTGGTCAAAGCTAATTTCATCATTTTGAAGCTCTCTTTTTTTTCTGAAAGAGTATAGTAATAGCAGTATGTCAATCCAATAACTTGGTACTGAAGAAGTAAATATTTCTGTGAAACTAGTACTGCCTTGTCTTATTTTTTCTTCTAGTCTCAATATTTCACCTTTTATCGGCAAGAAGTCTTGTACCTTTGGCATTATTGACATTATAGGAGCCTCGGCAGCCCAGCCTTTTTCAATGAAACGATTAACATCCTCTAAATTCTCTTCATAGATATGAAGACTACCAACATAATGATGGTATAGGCCTATTTCAACACCTAACTCAATAGAGATAATTTCTTGTAGCATAGTAAATACAAATATATCGTGAGGTAACCCTTTATAGGCATCATTGGACCTCATATTTACATACATGTTGAGTTTTCCATTTCTGATCATGAATTGCCAGCTAAGGGTACAAGGGATATCTTTATAAGTGTCTGCTGTATCATGCGCACCAAATAATTGGATTACAGCTTGTCTAGTTGTTGGCTTACTTTTGAGGCATTGTAGAACTTGTTCGTATTGATTAAACTTCCCATCAAAATCAAATATTCTTTTACCGTAAGCACCATGGACATGGCCATCATCTTCTGCAAATTTAGCGTAATCTTTCAAGTAATAAGATATAAAGTCTAAAGCATCAGAGCCAGAAAGGTACCAAAAAAACTCTCCCAAGCAACTATAAATTGTTTGTTTTATGTCTGTTCTACTTAATCTTGCTACAGGGTTAGTTAATGTGATTAAGCAACTATCATACTCGATAAAGTCACCCTTGGTGGCGGTATATTTAGAGCCCTTCTTCAGTAATAAATCAAAAGTATTTAGAAGAATATCATCAACAGATGCTCCCTCAATGTGTCTATCGCTCATTTGAATATCCTTGTTCAGTAGCATTAACTTACAGTACCAATTAGTTAATAGAAAGATATAAATTTACGAACATAACTTTAAAGTTTATAGAATTACTAAACAAATAAGAGCTACTTTAAATAAACCTCAGTTATTTCAGCCCTGAAATGGCCTAGCTCTTGCGATACCGTTTCGAGAGCAGTTGCTCTACTTAAACCTAAGCTTTTTAGCTCAGTCATTCTCTCTTGCGCATAGCTATGCCTAAGGCCATGCCCGCCATTAGAAAAAAAGAGTGTGCGGCTAGATGCTTTCGAGAATGAGCATGACCATTTATGACCACCTCCAATATCATAACGTTGCAAATAGTTAATTTCCCTATCACGAACCGTTATGGGCTGCGCTAAGCGCCTTTGTTCTAGCTGGTTAGCTAAAGTGTTAGGTATTAGTACATCACGGATTAGGCCGCCTTTGCCTTTTACTGTATAAATACGACCTTCTCGACCAAGCCATTTACTGTCTAGCGCTGGACGGTTATCTGCTTTACGCTCTGATACTTTTGCAATTGTTAAAAGCTCATGGGCTCTTAATCCTGCTGCGTAGGCTATTTGTGTTGATAAATTATATTTTCTAGTTTGATGTTCACTAATTGCATGGGCTTGGGCTGGAGTGTAGGCGCGAGACTTTTCGATTATCTCTTTTTCGGATTTTATTACGGTCAGCGTTTCTTTAGGGCCAAGTTTGCCGTTGAGTTTAAACATAGCTTGGATTGCTTGCCGTTCCATATCCAGTGTTTTTTGGCCTGCAAACTCACTGCGGTAATCAAGGTATTTATAAGCATCTTGAGTGCTCATCCCTTGCACACCATTGATGCCAATATCCTTTGACCACCGAGCTATTTTTATAAGTGCAGTTTTATAACTTCGAGCAGTACCTAAAGACTTAATAATTTTGTGCTTAAATAAGTTTTTAGCTAGCTTTTCCGCTTGCGTTTCTGGTTTTGCGAACTTAGGCATTTTTATCAACCCACCGTTTTACAGTTGTCCAATGTGCTCTCACTCCTTTACGCAAGAGCCATCTTTGTAGGTTGGCTATATTCGTACCTTCTTCGTAAAGAGCTAAAAGTCGTTGTTTATGTTTATCTAGCTTGGATGACTTAAATCGTTTTTTACTGATCAATTTTTTCTCATTTTTTAGGCGCTGTGCTTCTGCTTTAGCATTAAAGGTCATAGTTATTCTCCGATGTGATTGTAAGAAAAACTGGCTGATTAAGCTCAGCGGCTAATGCCTATTCGCCCCTGTTTTACGCATGCGTAAGGCTCGGACTGATCGCGCCTAAAAATCAAAAGACTTGGTTTTATAATGAAGCTGAAAGCTTCTGAAGTGGGGGTTACAGAGAATGTAACAACGTGTTGAAGGCAGCAGGAAAGCGCCTGTTTTTTTCTTGCCCGTAGGGCTTGATTAATATTTAGATTAGCAGCTTTAATTAATATTTCAATCTGCAAATAAAAACCTGCGTGTAAGATGCTCAAGAGCCCATACCCCGCTATGTGCAAGCCTGTTTTAGGCTTCTACATAGCGGGGTATGGGCGAAGCCCAGAAAAGAGGAGGCAATTGCTCATGATGCCTCATTTTAAAAATTCAAATCTTAAAGCTATTTTAATCAACACAGTTTAAGTTTTACCCAACATGTGAAAGTATATAGGTTGAAGATTCTTAGATTTATATGGAAATAGAATGGCGAAAAGTCCTAAACAAGATTTTGTATTTAAGAAGCATATGTCTATTGGTGAGGCAGATGCAGAAAACGATTTAAACTTCTTAGCTGATTGTTTTGTTGATATTGGTGACTTTGAAGTTATAGAAAATACAGAAGCCCCGCAATCAATTGTTTTAGGTCGAACAGGCATTGGAAAGAGTGCTCTTTTGGAGCAACTGGAAAGTAGCTCTGAAAATGTTATTAGGATTGAACCTGAATCTTTAGCGTTAAGACATATTTCAAATTCTACAGTCTTAAATTTTTTTGAGGGTTTAGGTGTAAATTTAGATATTTTTTATAATTTGCTTTGGCAGCATACTTTCGCAGTTGAGCTTATCAAATATAAATATAACATTGACTCCATTCAAGCAAAAACCAACTTCATTGATTTAATAACCAACCTACTGTCAGGTAATTATAAAAAACAACAAGCCTTAAAGTATATTGAAGAGTGGGGGGACAAATTTTGGGTCGATACTGAAACCAGAATCAAAGAATTAACGGAAAAGCTTGAAGCAAGCCTAAAATCTTCGATTTCTTCAAATGTACCAGGTGTAAAAATCACTGGAGGTGCAGGAGGGGCAATGACAGAAGAGGTTAAGTCAGAAGTAATCCACTATGGAAAAAAAGTTGTAAATACTGTCCAAATTGAAAAACTAGCAAAATTGGTAAATATTCTTGCTGATGATATTTTTAATGACCGAAAGCAAAAAACATTTATTGTTATAGATAGACTTGATGAAAACTGGGTAGATGATGAGCTTAGATATAAGTTAATCAAGGCTTTAATTGAAACAATTAAAAAGTTTAGAGCAATAAAACCAGTAAAAATAGTTATTACTCTTAGAACAGACTTACTTCATCGAGTGCTGGATAAGACTAAAGATTCAGGCTTTCAACCGGAGAAGTACAATAGTTTTTATTTAAAAATGGGATGGAGTCGTCCTCAGCTCAAAAGCCTGTTAGATATGAGGATTAATCAATTACTAAAGAACAAATACACTAATAGTGAAGTTTTTTTTGAAGATATCTTCCCGAATAAAATAGATAAGGTTACACCTCTTGATTATATTTTAGATAGGACATTGATGAGGCCAAGAGATGCTATTATATTTGTTAATGAGTGTCTTATTGAAGCACAAGGAAAAACTGAAATTACAGGTTCAATGATTAAGCAAGCAGAATTAGCTTATTCTCAAGGGCGTTTGGAGTCACTTAAATTTGAATGGCGAACAGAGCACCAATTGTTAGAAAAATATATTGAACTATTACATCATAAAAATAGTAAATTTAAAGTTTCTAGCATTTTAGATGAAGAATTAGAGCAAGTTATTTTGGGCTTAATAGAAATCCCTAAAGAGCAAGGTGACTTGGCCGTCAAAAGCGCACATGACTATGTTAAATCGAGCTATCCATCATCTCTCTCTTTCATGACTCAAGTTAGGCAGAATATTTTGTATACGCTATATAAAATAGGCATTGTTGGTATCAAAGTTGATGGGACAAGCACTGTAAAGTGGAGCCATGATAGAACTCAAAACTTAACTCCTAAACTCATAGAGCAAACTTCTATTGTCTATATACACAAGATGTTATGGAGAAGCTTAGCAATTGATAAAAGGCCTTCTTAACATAGGGGCTTTCAAATAACCTCTATAAGGGATAGTTATTTGCGATGAAGACACATGGAGAAGGTATTATAAGCACCATTCCCTAATAACACTTGCCAGCTCATCTTCAATACAATACAGGTACGCAGTTGGCACATCTAAAATATCAGCCAGAGCTTTCACTGTTTTAAAGTCTGGAGAATGTACACCTTTTTCGTATTGGTTCATTCTTGCTGATGCTGCAAATTGATCCATTCCAGCCAAAATTCCCAACTGTTTTTGCGATAGCCCTTTGGCTTTTCTTGCCTCTTTTAAGCGTTTTGGAAATGGTGATTCGTCATTAGTTTTCATTATTTATTGTTCTTAGCTTGAAAACTAAGAGTTTCTTAGCTTTAATTGAATCTAGATACTAAGGAATCCTTAGTTTTTGCTTTCGTGGGTAATTTGAATTTGGAGGAATGAATATGCTTGAAACATTTGTGTGTGTATCAGTCGGGACTATCTACTTGTTGGTAAGTATATTTACAAGTGATGAGCAGTCGTCGAAAGAAAAAGAGCAACTAGATAAATTGAATGATGGTATGGGCAATATTATTGCTGATGATGAATTTATGTCGCGTGAAGAAGCTGAAGATGCACAATCACGTGGGGAACTTTACGACACCTATTACTAATCACATAAAGAATAGGTCAGCGATCAAAATTAGGCATGCCTAATTTTAAGGAGCAATGTAATGCTACTTTTAGATCTATACAAAAATGTTGAGCTAAGGCCATTCATCCCAGTAGTCGTTGAGTTTCAGAGCCGCTTGGCTGGTATCGAAGCTGAATGTGAACCATTAGGGCTATCATTTGAGAAAGAAGTGCAATCAGAGCAGGAAATCTTTTTTGCTCTAATTTCTCAAAAAGCGTTTGCTTTCGACGTGACAAATGAAACCGGTGAGGTTTGGGATATTAGATTAGAGCCTTTCAGCCATTTTAAGTCTCGAAGCAAAAAAATAACTTTTCCCTTTATGGGTTGTAATGAGCAGAAGCAACAAAATATTAGTGAGTGGATTATTGCTTTGTGTAATTGGGAAGGATCTTTTCTATACTCAAATGCAAAGCATTAGCAGAGATTGCAGTTATGACAATATACGAATGGTTTCAAATGTGGATTTTAATGGTGTTAGCTATTAGAGCCACTCGTCGTTACGACAAGTTAAAAAATAGCCTTTTTGCAGCAATTAAAGAAGGCAGGATTTAAACATGGCTCCTGTACTCGCTGGTTGCGCTTTGATTTTAAGCCTTGTGATCTTCTTCGCTGTTTTGTTTTATTTCAAATGTAAGTGATATTGCATAGAGCCTCTCCAAAAGCCTACTTAAAAAGCTTATCAAGCAAATTTTTTTGTAGGTGTTTTTATTAGCCAATCCCCATTTTAAAAGATAATAACTATAAAAATCAAATGGTTAATTTTTATAGTTACTAAGTTGTGTTGCTTTTCCCCTAAAACATTAAAAACCCCCCGAAAGTTCCCCTAGCTTTTCGGGGCAACTTTCTGACCACTCAATTACCATTGTTGCTCAACTAATTAATAATGTGTTGAGCTAATAATTGAGCTCAACGCTTACGCTTTGAGGTCAATAATAATGGAAAAGGTATTTTATCGTTCGGAAGAAGTAGCCGACTTACTTTTTATCAGCAAACAAGCTCTTTTTAATCAAATCTCTAAGAACAAACAAGGCAATGGTAATTACCCATTACCACCACATATTAAAATTGGCGCTCGATTACTTTTCCCTGTTGAAGACTTTCACAACTGGTTAGCTTCTCAACCAAGAAATAAGTAACGCTAGTTATGGCGTATTTTGAGTGCAAAATGACTCATGTCAATTTGAAATCAGATATGTTTTCAATGGTGTGGCCTGTGTTTGCATTAGACGGAAAGTCTAAAGGTACGTTAGATTTCTCATATAAAGGTGTATCAATAAAAATCGTTCCAAGCGTCCAGGGTCGAGCAACCATCAAAGATAAAGAAGTACTCATTTATTGCTTGAGCCATATCATGGCTGCAAAAAATGCTAAGTTAGAGCTCAGTAACACGGTTCGCTTCAACACCTATGATCTCCTAAAGGCTACAGGGAGAGGAACATCAGGAAAAGAGTACAAACTTGTTGAAAAGGCTTTATATCGACTCGTAGGAACTTTAATTACGACTGATTACAAGTTTAATGGCCGAAGATTTTTGGAAAATATGGGTCTCATCGAAGGCTTTAAGTTAATCGAAGGTAGTGGTTTAAGCTGCTGGCAAGTAACATTGCCCGATTGGCTCATCGAGACGATTGATGACAATGATGTCTTAACATTACATGATGATTACTTTCAATTATCTAAACCATTTGATCGCAGACTTTATGAAGTCTGCCGGAAGCGCTGTGGTAGACCTTCTAAGCAAGTTATCAAGTTAGATAATTTACGAGAAAGAATTGGTATTAGATCGTCATTGTCAGATTTAAAAAAGCGGCTTAGAAAAATAGAAAAAATACTCGATTACTTATTGAAGGTTGAAGGCGACAGCTTATTTATTTTTCGTGATACTGAAAGTGGAAGGATGGAACTCGCGAAACTTAACTCCGAACTTTTTATGAAAAGGATAAACACAGGTTAGTGTCGTACTTTTGATCTTGAATAATATCGTACTTTTGATCTTGAATAGTATCGTACTTTTGATGAAAACTGTCGTACCTTTAACTTTTTTGATTCGTACTTTTGATTTTTTATATCCTCTGTAGCCCTTGTTATAGCTATATACTCAATGTTCTAAACACGGAAAGCACTAAACGTATTTATAAATAAAGAAATAAACCCAATATTGATTTAATAGTCTATGACTAACTGTTTAGATACGTAGATACATCAAAGTTTTAAAAGATTTGAAGCTTAGTCAAAGGTGATTTTATAAGTGAACTTTTTGAAAGGATAATTATCAGCTGGTTTATAAAAATCGTACATCTGAAAGTTTTCTGAAGCGCTTTGATTGTTTAGTTCACATACTTGTATGAGATACTTTAGCTATAGTGTAGGCTATGAATTTGTTTCACTAGCCAAATTTCAGTAAAGTGCAATTCACTCAAAGCTTATATGCTCTTTAATGTTTCCTCTTTTCCAGATTCAATCATTGAATAAAGAGAATTGCCTCTGCTAAAATTAAAAAAACACAAAAATTTAAGCTTTTTAGTCACTTATTTCAAGTTAATTTAAGGAGTTACTAATGGGAGAAATACAATGGGAAGCTCTTTAGATAAAGTAACGATCAAAGGTTTTAAGTCTATACAGAAACTAGAAGACTTTGAACTGAATGCTTTAAATATAATTGTAGGTGCCAATGGTGCTGGTAAGAGTAATTTTATTGCTTTTTTTAAATTATTGGGTGCCTTGATTGATGGTAACCTGAATCGATTTGTTCGTGATAATGGTGGTGCTAGTGACTTACTTTTTTGTGGGCCGAAGGTAACGAAAAAAATTGAGTTTTCGACTAATTTTGGTGTTCGAGGTTTTCGCTTTAACTTAATAGCAACACCAAACAATAACGCAGCAATAGAAGATGAAGCTCGTTATTATAGTGGAGGGGCATCTGGATGGTGGAACCTAGGAGATAGTTCAGAGGGGATATCACGGATGGTATCTGAAGTTAAAAGTAATTCTTCAGATTCAAAATATTCGAAACCGGTTTTCGATGCAATTTCATCTTGGAAAATTTATCACTTCCATGACACTAGTTCGACAGCCCCTATGCGGGGGGAAGAAATAATTCAAGATAATAAAATATTACGAAAGGATGCATCAAATATTGGGGCTTTTTTGTTAAAGCTAAAAAATGACTTCCCAAGTGAATATAGAGATATCGTAAATGCAATAAAATTAGTCACACCTTTTTTTGATGATTTTTTACTTGAAGCATTCAAAAGAGGTGAAAAAGAACTGGTTAATTTAACGTGGTTACAAAAGGGCTCTGATTATCCTATGCAGCCTTATCACCTTTCAGATGGTTCAATAAGGTTCATTTGTTTAGCAACAGCTCTATTACAACCTAACCCCCCTGCAACCATTATTATTGATGAACCTGAACTAGGCCTACATCCTGCTGCGATAGCAATATTGGCTGAGTTGGTTAAAGCTGCTTCAGAAAGGACACAAGTAGTTGTTGCAACTCAATCACCAGAATTAATTAATTACTTTTCTGTTGAAGATATCATAGTTGCTAATCGTAAAGATGGTGCGTCGACTTTTAACCGCTTAAAAGAAGAGGATTATGAAGATTGGCTTGATGAGTATTCATTAGGTGAGCTTTGGAATAAAAATGTCATTACTGGAGGTCCAGTGAATGAATAACTTTATTGAAGTGATGGCTATTGTTGAAGGTCGAACTGAGCAAGCATTTATAGAGAGAGTGCTTGCTCCTTATTTAGCAAATAAAAATATTTTTATCAGAGCGACTCAGATATCCAAACCAGGTCAAAAGGGAGGGGATGTTAAATTTAACCGAGCCGAAAAAGATATAGGTCGTTTTTTGAAGCAGCGCCCTGATATATATGTAACTCAATTTTTTGATTACTATGGTTTAAAGGAGTGGCCTAGTTTAGCTGATATTAATAATGAAAATCATATTGAGATTGCAAAAAAATTAAATGATGCAGCAGCAGAGTTGATTTCGCAAAATTATGGTGACCTTCAACCACAAAGGCGCTTTATTCCGTTTATGGCAATGCATGAATTTGAAGCTTTGTTATTTAGTGATGAAGTGATTTTAGCAAATGCGTTAGATATCGAAGTTGAAAAGGTTATAGCTATTACGCAAGCTTGTGAAGAACCTGAACAAATTAATAATAGTCGCGAGACTGCTCCGTCTAAGAGGTTAGATAATCTGAAAAGAAACGGAAAATTCAGAAAAACGACGGAAGGTATAAGCATTGCGGAACAAATTGGCATTGATAAAATACGGCAGCGATGTCCATTATTTGATGAGTGGTTAAGTCTGCTTGAGTCTAAACTAGACTGATGCTTACCCTGTTAGTTTTGATGAACTAACAGGGGGAAGTATTTTCTTTTAGAGCTAACTTAATAAAGTGCTCATCAGCTCAACTTTTTGTTCCTTAGTTAAGCTTGCTAACAGACTTTTCATTTCACTCATTTTATTTTCAGGCTCTTGTTCAATCAAACCTGCATATTTGGCTATTGTTTCTGTTACTTTTTCTGCGGGCTCTTTAAGCTCCTCAGCGGTTAAAATTAAATAGCCAGCAGTTACATCACTTTTATCTGTAATATGGTTTAGAAGGCGTTTCAGGAGGTATCCTGACACTCCGCTACTCTCTGCCATTGATGTAAATGTGCGGCGCAAATCATGCGAAGTGATTACTACTCCTGCAATTTGGCATACATGTTTTAACGTTTTTTTAGGATCAGTGAGGTAGCCTTTTTTACTTTTTGTTCCAAACACATAGTCAGATACTTTGTATTCTTTTCGTCGATTAAATATCTCAGCTAAGCGATCCGTTATAGGAAACTCAACGTCCAAGCCATTTTTTGTATCTTCTAAAATAAATATCCTATCTTCAAGATGTACTTGTGACCAAGGCAGTTGCAGTAGCTCAGACCTTCTTAGGCCTGAAAAGGTTAAAAACTCCAAATAATCACAAAAACCGACACGACTATTTTGACGATATTTAGCAGCTTCATTTCTTACTTCATATAATGCATCTACAAAAGGTTTTAGCTGTGAACGGCGCAGCCGTCTTGTTTTACGTTTTATATTATTCCAACTACGTTTTTCAGATAGAGCATCTACAGGGTTTTCTGGAAATAGTGAACGACCTTCTGAAGACTTGTATTCAGCTTTAGCAAAGTTAAATAAAGCATGCATTAGGCGCATAGTATAATTTGCCTGAGCAGGACTTCTTGAGGTGATTTCTCGTTGGCGCTTTAAAATCATTGTTTGATTAATATCGGCTAAGCGCTTGTTATGCCAGTCCGGTAGATAGCAATCCATTTTTTGTTTATAACCTCTTTCAGTTATAGGCTTGAGATCTCTAGATTCGATATATGAATCAAAAGCTTCTTTCAAGGTAACTGAAGCCGCTCTAAACTGGCGCTTAAGGTCATTAGGATTAATACCCTCAGCTATATCTGCCATTACCTTTCTAGCCATTCGCCTTGCATCATCGAGTGCAATTGATGGAAAGTAACCAAGGGTGACATTAATAGGGGTGTCTCTCCCTGGTATCTTTTTATAAACTCTAAATGATTTTTTACCAGCTACGCTCACATCTAAAATGAGTCCTGACAATAGACTGTCATAATAGCGAGTGCGTTTACCGTTTGATTCTATCTTTTCAAGCGACAATTCTGTGAAGCGAAATTTTGTGTCTGACATATGGTGCTACCTCTGTGCTACTTTGAACGTAAAATTTAACGTTCTGAAATACATAATGATTTATGCATCAGAGGTGGGTTTTGTTCAATAACCCTATGATATAACTATGAAAATTAGTAAATGGTTATATCAAAAAGTAACTCGTAGTAAGTCTTTGTTTTGCAACTCATAATCGTTAGGTCCCCAGTTCAAGTCTGGGAGGGGCCACCATTTTCTTACTGTAAAAATCCAAAATTAAAGCTGTTTTTATAGCTGCGCTCAATTTCTTTTTATCCTTAAAATTCAATGAAATAAAATTATTTTTAATTTTTTAAAAATATTTTGTCAGGTTTTCTGTGTTTGTCTCGTCTATAGCTGCAAATGACACGAAGTTGTTCTATTTGGTGGTAGCAATAGGCAGTGTCTTATGTATCTATTTTTACGAAAAGGACAAACTCATGACGACTACAACATCAACTGTGAATACGCTAAAACTTGATTCAACGAATGCACCATTTAGTGATGCTGCTGTTTGGTTAAAAGAAGGGTGGGGGCTATTTAAAAAAGCACCGTTTAAACTTTTTTTACTTATGACGCTGTTCGCTATTGTGCCAGGTTTAGTGCAGCTATTACCTGCACCTACAGGTTTAACTTTATCAAAATGGTTAGCGCCTATGTTAATGGCAACGGTGTGGCCATTGTTGTTTAACCTGAATAATCAGCAAGGCTTTTCATTTAAGCACAATGCAACATGGACGAAGTGGGGGCGAGTTGCCGTGTGGTCAGTTGTTGGTATTTTACTGGCGCTGGTGCAATTTGCTGTTGGGAGTACTTTGATTGGTAGTGAGCAGTTATCGGCTTTATTGTCAGGTCAGTTTGTTGATGTTGAGCGCTGGCGCGTAGGGGTCATGTTTGTATCAATTGTTCCTGTAAATATGTTGCTTATGTTTGTGGTACCTCTGTTACTTTTAAACAATGCTTCGCTTAGTGCAGCTGTTAAAGAAGGCATTACAACGGCACTAAAGGTGATTAAACCATTAAGCATGCTTTGTTTGATTAATATGCTCGTTACCTTTGCTGCCCCTTATAGTCTTTTACCTATGTTGTTGGTAGGGCCGGTATTAGCATGTACCTACTTTTGTGCCTATAATCGTTTGTTCAAATAATAATAAAAACATGGAAGTACAGTGAAAGCTGATGTTCAAATAAACACATTGCTGAATGAATACGCGCCGCTGTTGGCGCGTGTTGCTGCAACCTACGAGATCAATCAAGCGCTACAAGATGAGCTAATTCAAGAGATGTCGCTGGCTGTTTGGCGCGCTTTTGAAAGTAATGACTCATCACCCGATGTTGCCTTTCGGGGCGATGCCAGCATAAAAACCTATATTGCCCGAATAGCTCATAATAAAGCGGTTGATCATGTGATAAAAGAGCAAAACCGCAAAGAGGTGGCAAGCTCTGAAAGTATTGATTACACCCAAGCCTTAAGTGCGCATAAATCACCAGACGACAATTTAGATTTAATGGCTGCCCTTCGTAAATTAACGCTGAAATATAGGCAGGTGCTTGCTTTACAGCTTGAAGGGTTTAATCAAAGTGAGATAGCTCAAACACTGGGGCTGTCTGAAGATGCGGTTGCTAAGCGTGCAAGTAGAGCAAGACAGCAACTTGCGAGCCTAATGGAGTAAATAACGTGGATAAATTCGAAGCAGATGATCAATTAGCTAAGTGGCAGCAGGCATTTGTGCAAGCAACGCCGAAAGTGGATAGTGCAGCGTTAATAGCACAAACGCAAAAGTCGCGAACTAAGTTAAAGCTAAAAGGGTTAATCGACTCATTTTTAGGTGTTGTGGTAACTGTATTTTGTATTTACGCCATGTTATTTGAGGCAAAAAACACCTATGAAACCATTATGTTTGCGTTATTAGTGCCTATTCCTCTAGGTTTTGGAATTTGGTCATACCGTTTAAGACGAAAGCTTTGGCGAGCAGAAACGCTAGATGTCAATGCAATGCTTAATTTTAAAGAGAATCAGCTGAAGCACCAAGTTCATTACTGGCGTGTGAGTTTTATTGGCTGCGTTGTGCTTTGGTGCGCTTTGCTAATCGTTGCCTTGTTTAATATGGTTATGTTTAAAACATACAGCCTATGGCTTATCCAGCTTGGTATTAATGGCATTATCGTGCTGGTTGTTTATATACGCTATAAAAAACTAAAAACTCAGCTAGCTGTAGCGCTTGAGAGCATTCAAGCGATGCGCTGATGTGCGACTTGACGAGCTATTCCTAAAACTTATATAACTTACAATTCAAATAATAATAAAGGATATAGAGATGGAAGTTTTATACAGTATTTTGTTTTGGGGATCGCCTGTCGGCTTAGGGTTATTCTTTTTCTTATCGTGCACGGGGGCAGGAATACTTTTCTGGGGTATTGCGCAGCTTAAGAAAGCCTCATCAAATTAAAAAGCCGATGTGTGAACATCGGCCTTATAATGACTTTGACTATTTGTAACCGTTCGGGTTATTGCTTTGCCAGCGCCATGTATCTTGCATCATCTCATCGATACCACGCTCAGCTTGCCAGCCAAGCTCTTTTAACGCTTTTTCTGGAGCTGCGTAGCAAGCTGCAATATCGCCCGCTCGACGCGGCGAAATTTGGTATGGTACGGCTTGACCACTGGCTTTCTCAAAAGCGGTAACCATCTGCAGTACTGAATAACCATTACCTGTGCCTAGGTTAAATACGTGCGCACCTGTATCACTTGCAATTCGGTTCAGCGCTTTTAAGTGACCTAATGCTAAATCGACGACATGGATATAGTCACGAACACCTGTACCATCTACAGTATCGTAGTCATCCCCAAACACACCTAGCTTTTCTAGCTTACCCACAGCGACTTGCGAAATATAAGGTAATAAGTTGTTAGGAATACCATTTGGGTCTTCACCAATAAGGCCAGATTCATGTGCGCCGACTGGGTTAAAGTAACGTAAGATAACAAAGGCAAAGCGTTCATCTGATTTCGCGATATCTTGCAGCATCATTTCAACCATAAGCTTTGATGTGCCATACGGGTTAGTCGTGCCACCAACTGGGAAGTCTTCGCGAATTGGCAAACTTGCTGGGTCACCGTATACCGTTGCTGATGAGCTAAAAACTAACTTAAATACGCCAGCATCACGCATTGCATCAACCAGAGTCAGTGTACCTTGTACGTTGTTTTGATAATACTCGATAGGTTTTACAACCGATTCACCAACCGCTTTTAAACCAGCGAAGTGAATAACACTATCAATTGTGTGTTCACTGAAGATTTTGTCTAAGCAGGCTCTATCTAAAATATCACCTTGATAAAACGTGACGTCTTTGCCTGTTATTTTTTTTACGCGAGCCAATGACTCATTTGATGAATTGCTTAAGTTATCGAGTACAACAACGTCAGTGCCTTGTTGTAATAACTCTAATACGGTGTGAGAACCGATGTATCCGGCTCCGCCGGTGACTAAAATGGTCATAAAATATCCATGAACTATACCTGGTTGAATTAGCCTTATTTCATCACATTTCGGCCTAAATTACATGAATTAATTGTGATTTACGGCGATAAAGCAAAAACATGAATCGCTTGTTTTTGATTACATTTTGCACCATATTGGTTACACCTAAGTGTTTAGATATTAAGCTATAGTTAATTGTCAGCAGCTAAAATTTAATCATTAGCTATACCTGTTAAGTGGAGAAACAGATGAATACAGTAAAAAAAATTGCCTTAGCAATGGTCATTGCACTACCCGCTTTTGCTCACGCAGGAGAAGCAAAAGTTAAATGGCATGACTTTAACGATTACCGCGATGTAGAACCTGGTAACAACTCACCGAAAGGTTCATTTCATAAAAATGTGGCAAAGAATTTTGAAAAACACTTTAATAAACTTGCTGAAAAGCTACCCGAAGGTTATACCTTCAATGTTGAGGTGACAGAGCTCGATCTAGCTGGTGATGTGCGTTTTGGTACCATGAATGAGCTACGTATTATCAAACCAATTTACTTTCCGCGTATCGACCTAAATTATTCAATTACCGATAAAAACGGTAAGGTCGTGAGCGAAGCAAACGATGTAAAACTCAAAGATATGGGATTCATGGATCGTATGAAGATAGGTCGTGACGAGGCTTATTATTACGATAAACGTTTAATTACTGATTGGTTCGAAGATGAGCTATTACCGTCGTTAAACCTGAGTGAATGATAGCCGTCAGTTTTAAGTTGAGCTGCGTTGTTTGTGGGTCTTGTAAAAGACCTGCAACGTGGGAGGCGTTTTAACGCCGAAAACAATGCTCGGATAAAGCTGCTCCCACATGTAGGCGTGAAATTTATTTCGCGAGAAGTATTTGCACAAAGAGAAGTGAATGAGAAAAGAATGAGGAAACCAAAAGGCTCTACCTCTGAAGCGAAGCGTCTCTTATCCTCTTTGTGATAATTTGGTTGTCTCTGTGTAGCGCGCAGCGCCTCTGTGTTCTCTGTGGTTCAACATGTTTTTGCACAAAGAGAAGTGAACGAGAAGAGAAAGAATAAACTAAAAAAGTAACTTAATTTAGTAGCTGCTAAGCGCAGCGTCTCTTATGTCTCTTTGTGAAATTAAAGCTCTTTGATGTAGGCGTGAAATTTATTTCGCGCGTTAGCCTCTATTCACAATAAATGAAATAGAGGCTTCTACGTTACTTAAACGTCGCTAACAGTTGTAATAGCTGTTGCAGTTTAATAACGGTTTTTTTCAGTTTTTCTTCGTCCATACCGTCGTTGCTTAAGCTTTCTACATCAGCAGCAACATCAAGAACGTAAGGTTTAAAGCGTTTAGCTTCAAAATCAAAGCCAGCATCTTTTGCAAATAAGGCTGTGAATTTGCCGTGCCCTTGCTGCTGTAAGTCATCTAATTTTTTATCGGCATCAAGTGCCTGACGGTAAACGATTTTTAGGTTAGCATTTAGCTGTTCTATAATTGAATCCATTTTTTTCCTAAAGCTTTAGACTGCAATGCCGATATAGTACGTGGATTGTCTTAAAAAGTCAGGTAATGAACTATGAATATATCAGGATCAAGCTTACCAGCGATGAGTGGCGGTGGCGAAAGCGCAGAAGTTTACAGCGCATCGCTTGCTAAAAAACAGCAAAAGGCTGATGGTGCTGCGGCACTTGCACTTATCGAAGGCGCAGCAATGAACACCAGTGCTGCACAAACACCTGCTAAGTCGGTAACTGCGACACTAGGTAATAACGTAAACGTATACGTTTAGTTGTTAAATTAGATAGGGCGTGTTGACCCTTTATGATTGATTTTGCAGCAGTGTGTTTGGTATTTAGGCAAGGCAGAGCCTATGTAGTGTGGTTGTTCCACATAAATAGGCGATAACGCAGCATTAATGCCAAACACGCGCTGCCCTTCGGGTTCTTCCTAGGGGCGATTAACTCTTTGTTACTCGATTTTTACTTAGCCCACTAGGTTACAAATCTCGCGCCGCGATTAAATCGCCCATAGAGTGAACAAATTTCAATCAATAAAGGTCAGCACGCCCTTAGATCGATAGGCGTTTTACTTTTTTCGCCGCCGATCTCGCGCACCAGCTTAGGAACTAAGAACCCCGGCAATGCTGCCAGCATAGCCGTCACGATTTCCCGTGCCTGACTCTCAGAGATATCAAAATGGCTAGCACCCTCAACTTTATCGAGTAGATGTAAGTAGTAAGGAAGTATATCTGCCTCAAATAGCGCTTCACTTAATGCAACTTGCGACTCGACAGAATCATTCACATCTTTTAGTAATACCGCCTGATTTAATAACGTCACCCCTGCAGCTTTTAATTTTTGCATGGCCGCTTTAAAGTCATCATCAATTTCGTTAGCGTGATTGATATGGTTTATAAACACCACTTTTAACGGTGATGCAGCAAGGCGTGCACATAGCTCATCGGTAATTCTTGCAGGGATCACCACAGGTAAGCGGCTGTGAATACGCATGCGTTTAATTTGCGGAAGTTGCTCTAACTCATCCATAAACCAACTAACAGCATCGTCTTTGGCCATCAATGGATCGCCACCACTTAATATGACTTCGTTGATGTTGCTGTCTGCTTTTATGTAAGCCAGTGCGTCAATCAAGCTGCGTTTGTTTAATTGGTTTTCTTGATAAGGAAAATGGCGTCTAAAACAATAACGGCAATTTACAGCACAGCCGGTTTTAAACATCACTAAAACCCGAGAGCGATACTTGTGTAACAAACCAGGTTGGTTGTTATCTTGCTCTTTTAGAGGATCTTTGTCGTAACCTGTTTTTGCTAAAAACTCTTGGTGTCTTGGCATCACTTGCAGCAAAAGAGGGTCGTTTATGTCGCCATAACGCATTTTTTTGATAAAAGGCAGTGGCACGCGGACAGGAAAAAGACTGCGTGCTTTGAGGTCTTTTTCGTCTACTTTGCTTGATAATCCTAGCATTTCTAGCAAGCGTTCAGGACAAGTGACAACATTTGCCAATTCTTTTTGCCAGTTTTTATGCAAATTTACTTCATTTCTTTGTATCATTGACACGTAGATTACTCGAAATTATTTAGACAGAGGAAACGATGGCGAATTATAGCACCAATGAGTTCAAGGGCGGCCTAAAAATTATGTTAGACGGCGAACCTTGCAGCATCTTAGAAAATGAAATGGTAAAACCAGGTAAAGGCCAGGCGTTTAACCGTGTTCGTATTCGTAAACTTATCACAGGTAAAGTACTAGAAAAAACATTCAAGTCAGGTGAATCAGTTGAAGGTGCAGACGTAATGGATACAGATTTAGCGTATCTATACACTGACGGTGAGTTCTGGCACTTCATGAACAACGAAACATTTGAGCAAATCGCTGCTGACGAAAAAGCGCTTGGCGACAATGCAAAATGGTTAGTTGAAAATGACGTTTGTACAATCACGCTTTGGAACGGTAGCCCAATCGCTGTGACTCCACCAAACTTCGTTGAATTAGAAATCACTGAAACAGATCCAGGTCTAAAAGGTGATACAGCGGGTACTGGCGGTAAACCAGCAACATTAAGCACAGGTGCTGTTGTTCGTGTTCCTCTATTCGTACAAATCGGCGAAGTGATCAAAGTTGATACTCGTAGCGGTGAATACGTGAGCCGTGTTAAGTAATAGGCTTTGTTAAGCAATTTATTATAAAATCCCAGCTTCTGCTGGGATTTTTTTTGGGAAACACTTTATGTCTAATGTCCTCTGGCAACCAAGCGCCGATATTGAAACTTTACGCCACCGTGCCGCTATCATCCGCCGTATTCGCGAGTTCTTTTATGATCGTGATGTTATGGAGGTTGAAACGCCAAGCTTAAGTGCGGCCAGTGTAACCGATGTGCATTTAGCGACATTTAGTACCGAGTTTGTTGGTCCTGGTCATGCTGGTGGCTTACCACTTTATTTGCAAACTTCCCCTGAGTTTGCCATGAAGCGTTTACTTGCTGCAGGCTCTGGGGCTATTTTCCAGCTATGCAAAGCCTTTCGTAATGAAGAGGCGGGTAGTCATCATAATCCTGAATTTACAATGCTTGAGTGGTATCGTCCGGGTTTTGATGAATTTGCGCTTATGGATGAAATGGATGAGCTTATGCAATTAGTGCTTGGCGTAGAAAGCGCAGAGCGACTCACATATCAGCAAGCCTTTATGAACGCCTTAGGTGTTGATCCTTTAACTGCTGATATCAGCACATTGCAGCAACTAGCAACAGAGCAGGGCTTTGCCGATATTGCGGCGAATGAAACGCACCGCGATACCTTGTTGCAGCTATTATTTTGTATGAAGGTTGAACCAACGATTGGCCAAGAAAAGCCTTGTTTTGTTTATCATTTTCCTGCATCGCAAGCCGCTCTTGCGCATATTTGCCAACATGATGAGCGAGTCGCAGGGCGCTTTGAGTTATATTTTAAAAATATGGAACTGGCAAACGGCTTTAATGAGCTGACCAATGGCAAAGAGCAAGCAGCTCGTTTTAGTGAAGATAATCAATATCGTGAAGCAAATGGCTTAAAGCAAGTGCCAATGGATGAGCGTTTAATAGCTGCACTAGAGCATGGCTTACCACAATGTGCGGGTGTCGCACTGGGTATTGATCGACTCATTATGCTGGCAATGAATAAACAAAAGATTAAAGACGTACTCGCCTTTGATGTTGAAAGGGCTTAACTTATTTGGCTCTAGGCTCTAGGCTCTAGGTGTTTGGGTGCTAGATAAAAAACCTAGCACCCTATTGCTTATAACTCGTAAATAAATGTCACACCGGCAACCATAGGTTCGCCAAGCTGTGTGTATGTATGAGTGGTGTAACCGTCTAATGGATCGTTACCAAACTCAAAACCACGAGTCGGTACGTCTTCGTCAAATAAGTTACGTGCCCATGCATTAATGCTCCAATTATCACTTTCATAACCAAATGAAGCATTCACTAAATTAGTGCTTGGTGCTTGTGAGTTATGGCTGTCAGAGAAGTAGTAATCGTCTTTGCCTTCTACACCAATTGATGCATAAAGTGCTGGCGTAAAGTTATAACGCGCAGTGAATGCATATTGGTATTTAGGAGCTTGTGCTTGATCTCGACCATCTTGATCTAGGCCTGATTGCGCAACAAAGTCATTGATTTCTGTATGTAGATAACCTGCACTACCCGTTAGTAGTAAATTGTCAGTAGCTTGGAAGCTGCCTTCAATTTCTAAACCATAGTTTTCGCCAGAGCTGGCGTTATCGATATAACCTGTGAATTTTTGGCCTTCAACTTGCCACGATTTTAGCTGCATATCTTCACGGTACATGTAGAAAGCGGCAAGACGTAACACAAACTTATCGTCCAAAGAGCTGCCTTTCACACCAAACTCACCGCTCCATAGGTATTCAGGGGCAAATGATGTGTGATTAGCAAAGAAATCAGCATCTAGGTTTAAGCCTTCGTCTTTTGCTTTTGCTAAAGCTTCAGAGTTAATACCGCCAGCTTTATAGCCACGAGTAATGCTGGTGTAGATCATGGTGCGATCAATGACTTGGTATTCAAGTGCAAGCTTACCGCCCACCATGACATCATCGGTTTCTTCAATAAAACCGTTGTTGTCGGTGTAGTCGCCCTGATACTGCTCAACACGTAAACCTGTGATTAAGGTTGTTTTTGGGCCGATAGGTGTTGCTAATTGACCGTATGCAGCAATATTGCTGGTTTCATAAGTTGATGCAAATGGTTGCGCAAGCCAAGTGTATTGACGTTCTAAGTCAACTTCGCGGCCTTGATAGTAAATGCCTGCGACCCACTCACCAGATTTACCACTAAATTGCAGCTCAGCCGCTTGATCTTGGCGATCGCGAAAGTAAGCATCTGTTGAGCTATAACCCCAATCATGTAAGCCAGCGGCACATAATTCAGGTTGGGCTTCATCATTACACACCCAGTCTTCGTCATAGCTGTATAACAGCTCGCTGTCGATACCAGATAGGTTTAAGCTAACATCAAAAAAGTCAAAGCCGGTGTATATGTTTGCTAGGCCAACCGCAATGCTTTCTTGGTTGTCTTGGCCTGGCTCATCAGCAACACTGTAACGGCTGTTATCTAGTGTGAATGCGTCATAGCCGTTATTTATATCGATGTAATGTACATTCAGTTCAGTACGCAGATGATCGGTCAATTGGCTGTGTAACTTAAAGCGAGAAACAAGCTCATCTTGTTGCTGGGTATCTTCACCTAAATAACGGTTTTCAACATAGCCATCCGATTCACGTTGATAAATGCTGGCGCGTACTGCTGTGTCGTCAGTAATACCCGTACCTGCGGCTATACCTGCTTCATAGCTGTTGTAGTTGCCAGCACCTAATTGTATTTTCACACTTGGGTCAAGAGTGGGTGTTGCAGATTCCATTTGAATCATGCCAGCTAAGGCATCAGCACCAAAGCGAGTCCCTTGTGGGCCGCGATAAATTTCAACTTGGTCGATATCAAATAACAGTGAACTGCCGCCTAAACCAGAGTAGTTAATACCGTCGATCACTAAGCCAACCGAAGGATTAATAGGGTCAACAAACTGTGAGCGTAAACCAACACCACGAATTTGCACGAAACGACCACGAGATGCACCAGAGGTAAAGTTTACATTCGCTGCACTAGCAAGCATCTCATCTAAAAACTTTGCACCACGTTGATTGATTTCATGATCAGAAAACAAGCTTGCGCTGGCACTAAGGGTTTGAATGCTTTCTCTTTTGAAATCACCGGTAACTTCAATCGTTTCTAGATCACCGTCTTCAGCGTAAGCAATTGAAGATGCTGCGAATAAAGGCAGGATGGCAGCAGATAATAATGATAAACGTCGTTTCATGCGGATTCTTAACTCCATTTTCGGGACTGCTATTCTAGCAACCTAGCTAGCCAAATGGCTATAAAATCAATTTTTATGGTATAAACGCAGGCAATTATACGTAAATTGATTAGGAATACGACTATGACCTTTAAAGTAGACTTTAAAGTGCGTGATTATGAGTGTGATTTACAAGGCATTGTTAATAACAGTGTTTATTTTAATTACCTAGAGCATGCTCGCCATGAGTTTTTACATGCTCAAGGTATCGACTTTGCAAAGCTAGCAAGAGAAAAAGTAAACCTGGTCGTGCTGCGAAGCGAAATGGATTACAAGGCATCACTAGTGCCGGGCGATGAGTTTTACGTTGCAGTTGAGCCTGAGCGTATCAGCCGTTTAAAGTTTGCTTTTAGGCAAACGGTGTATCGTAAACATGACGATAAAGTGATGCTGCAAGCTTTGGTGATTGGCACGTCGGTAAATGAAAAAGGTCGTCCTTTTTTACCAGAAGAAGTCGATAACTTATTCAAATAGTCTGCGTTGTTATTTAAAAAGCTAACTTAGAACAATTTTTTACAGATAAAACATGTTTTTTTAACGATCAATTGCGTTAAATGTTGTTATTATTACTACATTGAAATTTGAATCGTAAAAAAATATGAAGTTAGTAGCCTTGCCCCTCCTTTTAGTATTATTTTGCATGGGCTGCTCATCGACAGGGACAGTCACTAGTGAGCAATTAAAATATACACAGTGGCAATTATCAAAAGTGAATGGTTTAGCCATTCCTGTATCCCAAACAGCCTCGCTGCGTTTTATCGAAGCGATGCAGGTTAACGGCTTTGCTGGCTGTAATAAATTTTTTGGTGAAGGTGCGCTCAGCGAAGATACGCTAACAGTAAATAAGTTAGGTATGACGCGTAAATCTTGTGGTGAGCAAGTTGATGCGCTTGAGCAGCAATTACTGTCAACGCTAAAAGAAGGTGCGGCCATTACTTTAACTGCTGAGCAACTGACCTTGCAAGGTGAGCACCACTTTACCTTCATTGCAAAAAACTAAAGTAGCTGAGCTTGCAGCAAATTTTTAACTGACGTACACTCAGGGCGTTTTAAAAGAAACGAATTTATACTTGTCGGAGTGCCTTTAATAAGGCTGAGATCGCGAAAGCGGGATCCGTGAACCTGATCAGGCTAACACCTGCGTAGGGAACAAGCTGCCTCACTGGGCGCTTGTGCGCCAAATTTTTGGGGCATAAGCGGTACAGGCTGCACTAGTAAGCACTTAGCTTATTGACGATCCAATGGCGTTTGCCACTCTCTATTGCATTTGCAATATCTGACAAGACAACCCTTAAAGCAATGAGGTAAGTCATGTCAAACACAACAACTAAACCATCTCGCCGCGAAGTCCGTGCGGCTGCATCAGATTATATTTATAACTTAACGGGGCAACCGTTTCCTAATTCTCATAAAGTTTATGTAGAAGGTACACAAGACAATGTACGAGTAGGGATGCGTGAAATCACCCTCAGCGATACCTTCATCGGTGGTACAGAAGAAAACCCAGTATTTGAGCCTAACGCGCCAATTCGTGTTTACGATACCTCGGGCCCATACACTGACCCAGATTTTCAACTTGATGTGCGCAAGGGTCTTGAGAAATACCGTGAAAAGTGGATTGAAAGCCGCGGCGACACTGAAATTTTAGACTCAGTGACTTCGCAATTTTCTCAACAGCGAATGGCAGATGAAGGGTTAGATCATATCCGCTTTGAACACCTACCAAAGATCCGCCGTGCAAAAGCCGGTAAAAACGTAACGCAAATGCATTATGCGCGACAAGGCATTGTGACGCCTGAAATGGAATATGTGGCGATCCGTGAAAACATGGGACGCGCTAAAGTTCGTGAAGAGTTACTTGCGGCCCAGCACAAAGGCGAATCGTTTGGCGCTAGTATTCCTGATTTTATTACCCCTGAATTTGTGCGTGATGAAATTGCCCGTGGTCGCGCCGTGCTTCCTAACAACATCAACCATCCAGAAACTGAGCCGATGATCATCGGCCGAAACTTCTTAGTTAAGGTGAACGCGAATATTGGTAATTCGTCGGTCACATCATCAATCGAAGAAGAAGTAGAAAAAATGGTGTGGTCGACTCGTTGGGGCGCCGACACGGTAATGGACTTATCAACGGGTCGCTATATTCACGAAACCCGTGAATGGGTGGTACGTAATTCGCCAGTGCCAATTGGTACCGTACCAATCTATCAAGCGCTTGAAAAAGTAAACGGTGTAGCTGAAGACCTAACGTGGGAGATTTTCCGCGATACCTTGATTGAACAAGCAGAGCAAGGTGTTGATTACTTTACTATTCACGCTGGGGTATTACTGCGTTACGTGCCGATGACGGCAAAGCGTGTTACCGGTATTGTTTCGCGTGGTGGCTCTATCATGGCGAAATGGTGTTTAGCGCACCATAAAGAAAACTTCTTATACACGCACTTTGAAGAAATCTGTGAAATTTTAAAACAGTATGATGTGTGTTTCTCATTAGGTGATGGCTTGCGTCCGGGCTCTATTGCTGACGCTAATGACGAAGCCCAGTTCAGCGAATTACGTACTTTAGGTGAGCTGACAAAACTTGCTTGGAAACATGATGTGCAAGTGTTCATCGAAGGCCCTGGCCATGTGCCAATGCATATGATCAAAGAGAACATGGAAGAGCAGCTTAAACACTGTGAAGAAGCACCGTTTTACACGCTTGGTCCATTAACCACGGATATTGCACCGGGGTACGATCATTTCACATCAGGTATTGGCGCTGCGCAAATTGCTTGGTACGGCTGCGCTATGCTTTGTTATGTAACCCCTAAAGAGCATTTAGGCTTACCAAACAAAGAAGACGTTAAAGAAGGTTTAATCACTTACAAAATTGCTGCTCATGCTGCCGATTTAGCAAAAGGCCACCCAGGTGCGCAAGAGCGTGACAACGCATTATCAAAAGCACGCTTTGAGTTCCGTTGGCACGACCAATTTAACCTAGGTTTAGACCCAGAACGCGCCCGCGAATATCACGACGAAACACTGCCACAAGAATCAGGCAAGATTGCACATTTCTGCTCTATGTGTGGCCCTAAGTTCTGCTCGATGAAGATCACTCAAGAAGTACGTGATTACGCCAAAGATCTTGAAGCAAGAGGTATCGATCCAAATAACGTAGGCGATGCTATCGAAATCAAAATGGTCGATGTTGAAGCCGAAATGAAAGCGAAATCAGACGAGTTCAAAAAAACAGGCTCTGAGATTTACCATAAAGCAGTTTAATTGATGGAGCTAGGCATCAGCGATGGGCTCTGGGTTTTTACCTAGGGCCTAGAGCCTAGCGCCTAGAAAGTTTATGTCTTTAAAGATAGCGATACTGGGTTTTGGTTTAACTGGCCGTTTAACTGCATTGGCACTTGCTAAAGAGCATCAGTTAAGTGTGTTTGAGCAAGATGATGAACATGCTAGCAACAGTGCCGGCAGCGTTGCTGCAGCGATGTTAGCCCCCCTTGCAGAATCAGTCCTGTGTGAACAGGATTTAGCCCTACAAGGGCTTAATAGCATCACGCGTTGGCAGCAAATTCTAAGTGAACTCGATGACGCTGTGTATTTTCAACAAACAGGCAGTTTAGTGGTTGCTCATCAGCAAGATAAGGGCGATTTACAAAGTTTTGTGAGCCGCTTAAAACCACTTGAAAGCTATCAGGCACAGGCTTTGGTTGGCACTCAAATCGCTGATCTTGAGCCAGAACTAGCTGGGCGTTTCCACCAAGGTGTGTATTTACCTTGTGAAGGGCAACTCGATAATCAGGCATTTTATAGCGCTAGTTTTAAAAAGCTTACCTCGCAAGGAGTGCAATTTAACTTTGGCTGTAAAGTTGAATTGAACGCCCATCAAGTGAATGGCCAAAGCTTTGATTATGTATTTGATTGTAGAGGCTTAGGTGCTAAACAGGCTGAACCTTTACTGCGTGGAGTAAGAGGAGAGGTGGCGCGTTTATATGCACCAGAGGTGAACCTAACTAGACCGATACGACTGATGCATCCGCGTTACCCAATTTATATTGCTCCTAAGCCAAATCATCAATTTGTGATTGGTGCGACTGAAATCGAATCACAAGACCGCGGTAAAGTCACCGTGCGCTCGGCGCTGGAGTTATTGTCTGCTGCTTATACGGTGCATAGCGGCTTTGCTGAAGGGCGTATCGAGAGCTTGCAATCGGGGCTTCGTCCTGCGTTTACAGACAATCGTCCGAAAGTCACTAAGCAAGGTCGAGTGATCAGTATTAATGGCTTATACCGTCATGGCTATCTACTTGCGCCTCAGGTGGTTGATGATGCAGTGAGCTTAATTGCTTAAGGATAAAAATGAATATTTTAATTAATGGTCAGTCAGTTACAGTGAACGACAATACATCGCTGACTCAGGCGTTAAGTCAATTTGGCGCAAGACCGCCATTTGCGGTTGCCGTTAATGGTGACTTTGTACCGCGCAGTCAATGCGATGCTAAAACCCTCAACGAAGGCGACAGCATTGAGTTATTGTCGCCAATTCAAGGAGGCTAAGATGGATAGTTTTTCGGTTTATGGTGAGCAATTTACGAGTCGGTTACTGGTTGGCTCAGCATTGTATCCTTCACCTAGTGTTATGCAGGATTCGATAGTGGCCTCACAGGCTGAGATTGTCACCGTTTCATTAAGACGCCAGCAAAGCGCTGCTGCGGGTGATGATTTTTGGCAATTGATAAAAAACACTGGGTTAAAGGTGCTGCCAAATACGGCGGGTTGTCATAGCGTAAAAGAGGCGGTGACCTTGGCGCAAATGTGCCGCGAAGTGTTTGCCACTGATTGGATCAAGTTAGAACTAATTGGTGATGAATATAATTTACAGCCAGATCCAATCGCACTGCTCGAAGCCACTAAAATTTTATTGGCCGATGGCTTTAAAGTTTTACCTTATTGCACAGATGATTTAGTGCTGTGTCAGCGCCTCGCTGATTTAGGCTGCGAAGTACTAATGCCTTGGGGCGCACCGATTGGCACAGGTAAAGGCTTGCTGAATCCTTACAACTTAAAAATGATCCGTGAGCGCTTGCCAAACCATACTTTAATTGTTGATGCAGGCTTAGGTTTACCATCTCATGCCTGCCAAGCGCTTGAATTAGGGTATGATGCCGTATTATTAAACTCGGCAATTGCAGGGGCAGGTTGCCCAGTGACGATGAGTAAAGCGTTTAAAAGTGCGGTTGAAGCGGGGCGATATAGCTATGTGGCTAAAGCGATGCCAGAAAAAGACGTAGCAAGCCCATCAACGCCGACGCTCGGTATGCCATTTTGGCATCAAGAATAAAATGTGAGGAATAACATGAATCAGGTTGTATGGACCATAGCTGGCTCAGATTCGGGCGGCGGTGCAGGAATTCAAGCCGATATCAAGGCAATGCAAAGTTTTAATGTACACGGCTGTACGGTTATTACTGCTTTAACGGCACAAAATAGTTTAGGTGTAGAAGCACTTAACCCGATTTCAACAGAGGTGATTGAGTCGCAACTATTAGCCTTAGCCAGTGATATGCCTGCCAGTGTGATTAAAATTGGCATGCTTGCCAATGTGCAGCAAATACAGCTTATTAGTGAGCATTTAAAACATTACAAAGCAACTTGGGCAGAGCCGCCTTTAGTTGTTTATGATCCGGTTGCCATTGCCTCAAGTGGTGATTTATTAACAGAAGAAGATACCGTTAGTGCCATTAAAGAGTGCTTATTGCCATTAGTCGATGTAGTAACACCGAACACCCACGAAACGCAGCTATTAACCGGTGTTTATTTGATTGGCCCAAGCGCAGTGAAAGAAGCCGCAGAAAAGTTAACTGACTTTGGTGCAAAAGCGGTGATTATCAAAGGGGGGCATTGGGATTACCCAAGTGGCTATTGCATTGATTACTGCGTGCAAGGTGAGCAGGAATATTGGCTTGGTAACGAAAAAATTCAAACTCCGCATAGTCACGGTACTGGATGCAGTATGGCCTCTGTGATTGCCGCGTGTTTAGCCAAACAGTATCCACTCAAAGATGCCTTTATTTTAGCGAAAGCCTATATAAACCAAGGTTTAAAAGCAGCCATTCGATATGGTGAAGGGATTGGACCTGTTGCACACACTTGCTTTCCAACAAATCTAGCAGATTACCCACAAGTCATCGAGGCGGGAAGTTGGCTCGGTGATGAGCTCGACTTTGATTGCCCGGTTGATTTTACCATGGCAGCAGGCTTTGCCGAGTGCGACTCTAAACAACTTGGGCTGTATGCCGTTGTAGATACGGTTGATTGGTTAGAGAAGTGTTTAGCCGAAGGGGTTAAAACAGTTCAATTAAGAATGAAAAATGCAGACGATGCAGCACTTGATGAGTCGATTGCAAGTGCGGTTATGCTGGGGCAGAATTACGATGCGCAGGTGTATATCAATGATTATTGGCAGTTGGCGATTAAGCACGGTGCTTATGGTGTGCATTTAGGACAAGAAGACTTACAAACCGCTAATTTAATTGCCATAAAAGAGGCGGGGTTACGCTTAGGTGTATCGACTCATGGCTTTTATGAGATGCTGCGTGCACATAATTACAGACCAAGTTATATGGCGTTTGGTGCTATTTATCCAACCACCACTAAAGACATGACTGGGCAAATTCAGGGCTTAGAAAAGCTCGAAAAATTTGTGCCGTTGATGGCCGATTATCCAACGGTCGCGATTGGTGGAATTGACTTATCTCGTGCTGAGCAAGTTGCGAGCACGGGTGTTGGCAGTGTTGCCGTAGTACGTGCGATTACTGAAGCCGAAAACTACCAAGCAGCCATTGCCAAGTTAAAACAGCTGGTCGAAGGTCAGTCATAATATGAGCGCGTTAAGCGACAAAGAGCAAATTCGTTATAGCCGCCACTTGCTACTCAAAGAGGTGGGGCATGCAGGGCAGCAAAAGTTAAAGTCTGCACATATTGTGGTTGTCGGAGCGGGGGGGCTTGGCTCACCTGCACTGTTTTATTTAGCGGCTGCAGGAATCGGAACGCTCACTTTGATTGACGACGATAAAGTTGAGCTTTCAAATCTACAGCGACAAATACTCTATAAAGTAAACCACATGGGGCAGGCAAAAACACAGGCGGCTGCCAAGGTGTTAAGCAGTTTAAATAATCAAATTACGGTTAAGCCTTTATGCCAAAAGCTTGATGAAAGTAACTGTGTTGAGCTACTTGAAGGTGCTGACATCATCCTCGATTGCAGTGATAACTTTGCTACCCGGTATTTGGTTAATCGCTATTGTTTAGCTAAATCTATCCCACTTGTATCAGCTGCCGCTATTGCAACGCAGGGGCAGGTGATGAGTTTTGATTTTCGTGATGAACAGAGCCCTTGCTATGGCTGTATATTCCCACAAACGGAGGAGCAAACAGCGCTTAATTGTGACAATGCAGGGGTATTGAGCCCGTTGCTGGGTGTTATGGGGAGCATGCAAAGTTTATTGGCTATCAATATATTGCTTGGCCATAAAACGGGTAGCGAGTTTATTCAATTTGATGGGCTAACACTAATGCAGCAGTGCTTTAATATTCAAAAAGATAGTGAATGCTCAGAGTGTAATCGTGGGGTGTAGGCGCGGTTTATAATGAATTTTAAGCAAACCACTATTGCTCAAGTGGTTTGCTTAATTGAACTTATTAGTCGTTAATTTTCGCAAATGGTGTGCCCATGCGGGTCACTGTTTCTGGGTGTTGATCTGATAAGAACTCAGCTTGATTTGCTCCCCAGGCTAAAATAACGGTAGAGCCTAACTTAAAGCGACCCATTTCTTCACCCTTCTTCAGAGTAATCGCGTTGTCACCTGTAGTTGGGTAATTCCAACTAAATACATCTTTACCTGCTGGTGGCGTGACTGTGCCTGCCCAAATAGTCTCGATGCTAGCAACAATTGTCGCACCAACAAGTACCATGGCTAGCGGGCCAATTTCAGTTTCAAAGATAGCTACAACACGCTCGTTACGAGCAAATAGGTTAGGTACATTTTGTGCTGTTAACGGGTTTACCGAAAATAAATCACCCGGTACGTAGATCATTTTGCTCAGCGTACCATCAACAGGCATGTGAATACGGTGGTAATCTTTAGGCGCTAAATAAATAGTTGCAAACTTCCCGCCTAAAAACGGTGCAGTGTCTTCTTCTTTGCCACCAAGGAGTGCTTGTAAGCTGTAGTCATGGCCTTTTGCTTGGATGATTTGACCGTCTACTACATCGCCTAATTGGCTAATTGCACCATCAACTGGGTGAGCAATAATGTCGCTTTCTTCAGCAAGTGGACGAATACCTTCTTTTAACGGGCGAGTGAAAAACTCATTAAAAGTTTTGTAATGAGCTGGATCTGGGTATTTAGCCTCACTCATATCAATTTTGTATTGTTTGATAAACAATTTAATTAAGGCCGTTGTTAAGCCACCCGCTTTTGCTGCTGCTAACTTGCCAACCATGCGCGAAATGAAATGTTTTGGCATGGCATATTGCATAGCAATTTTGAATTTATCTAAACTCACTTGTTATTTCCTAAATAGTTATACGCGAGGAGCGCGTGCACCAGCACGGCCGTCGGCCATAGTTTCTAAAATTCGGTGGTAACTGTCAAAGCGAAGTTCTGAAATTTCACCATCATCAACAGCTTGGCGAATTATACAGCCAGGATCGTTTAAATGTTTACAATCGCGAAAACGACAGCCACCAATAAAATCACGGAACTCTTTAAAGCACCATGTAACGCGCTCAACATCTAAATGCCATAAGCCAAACTCACGAATTCCCGGTGAGTCGATTAGGTTACCACCACTTGGTAAATGGTGTAATCGCGATACGGTTGTTGTGTGTTGACCAAGGCCGCTGTTCTCAGATACTTCTTGGGTTAAGATGTCAGCATCAGGCAGTACAGTGTTCACTAAGGTTGATTTACCCACACCACTTTGACCAACAAAAATGCTGTTTTTATCAACCAGTTTTTGTTTAAGCTCAGCAATGCCTTGACCGGTTTTATTACTGACTAATAGTACTTGATAACCTAGCTCACGATAGATATCGAGAATTTCATCAATAAAAGCAAGGCCTTCATCGTCAATTAAATCTATTTTGTTAAGCACTAAAATAGGCTCAATCCCCATGTCTTCACAGGCAACTAAATAGCGGTCGATAATGTTTGGCGTAAACTCAGGCAATACAGCAGAGACCATTAAAATTTGGTCAATATTGGCAGCGACGACTTTCACCCCGTCATAAAAATCAGGGCGAGTTAGTTGTGAACGACGCTCATGAGTTGCTTCAATAACGCCTGCTAAGTCGCCTTCGCTAACTTTTGCACGGCGAAAAATAACTTCATCACCACATACAAGGCTCGATACTGTTCTGCGTATATTACAGCGCAATACTTCGCCTGATTCGGTTTCGATATCGGCATGTTGGCCAAATCGACTGATCACAACCGCATTTTCGGCAGGGCCTAAATTGTCATTTTGCCATTGCACAGTTGCCCCTTTCTGTTGCTTTTTGTCTGCATTAGAGAGGCGTTTTTGATGATTGGCCTTAATTCGACGTGATTGGCCTTTACTTAATTTCTTTTGTTTTGCCACTTTTGGCCTATAACTTGAGTAAATGTCGGGCTTTTTGAAAAAAAAGCTTTAGGTCGACTGATGATACTAATATGATATATCTAAATGCGTTGGATCTAAAGGAAAGCACCGCTAAGGTAACTATGTCTTTTCATAAATCAAATCTTATCTGGCTCGACCTGGAAATGACAGGCCTCGAACCAGCAACAGATAAAATACTCGAAATTGCCACTGTTGTCACCGACAGTGATTTAAACATCTTGGCTGAAGGCCCTGTTATTGCTATTCATCAAAGCGATGAACTGCTTGATGGCATGGACGAGTGGTGCACGACTCAGCACGGTCAATCTGGTTTAACAGCTCGTTGTAAAGCAAGCACATTCACTGAACAAGATGCTATTGATCAAACATTGGCATTTCTAAAGCAATGGGTACCTGCGGGTGCTTCACCTATGTGTGGTAATTCTATCGGCCAAGACCGCCGTTTTATGAATAAGTACATGCCTGAATTGGAAGACTACTTTCACTACCGTAACCTTGATGTGAGTACAGTTAAAGAGCTTGCACGTCGTTGGAAACCTGACGTATTAGCGCAAGTGAACAAAAAAGGTTCACATCTAGCCCTCGACGATATCAAAGATTCGATCATGGAATTAAAGGTTTACCAAGAAAAATTCTTTAATTTGTAAAAAACATTTGCAAACACATCGGATTATTGTAGAATCCTGCCCCGCTTAAGACGTTAACCCCCGCGGGGTTAGTGTGTCTTTAGCTAAACTTTTATAGTTGAAAGTTATAATTTGCGGCACTAGCTCAGTTGCCAGAACGTTTTACCGCAACCTTCAGGTTGTGCGCCAACGGACAAATTACTGACTACTTTAAAGCGGCACTAGCTCAGTTGCCAGAACGTTTCACCGCAACCTTCAGGTTGTGCGACAACGGACAAATTACTGACTACTTTAAAGCGGCACTAGCTCAGTTGGTAGAGCGCAACCTTGCCAAGGTTGAGGTCACGAGTTCGAGCCTCGTGTGCCGCTCCAATTTCTTCACCAAAAGAAATTGATATAAGTTTCAAGGGGAAAGTTGAAAGCATTAGCTTGAAACTAGAAACTTGCAGCTTACAACTTATTTATGCGGCACTAGCTCAGTTGGTAGAGCGCAACCTTGCCAAGGTTGAGGTCACGAGTTCGAGCCTCGTGTGCCGCTCCAATTTCTCACCAAAAGAAATTGGCTTAAGTTTCAAGAAGAAAGTAACTAACTTGAAGCTTGTAACTTAAAACTAGTAACTTATTGTGCGGCACTAGCTCAGTTGCCAGAACGTTTCACCGCAACCTTCAGGTTGTGCGACAACG
>NZ_LRUE01000022.1:0-277388 GCF_001550135.1 Pseudoalteromonas shioyasakiensis | reverse complement strand
CAGAACGTTTCACCGCAACCTTCAGGTTGTGCGACAACGGACAAATTACTGACTACTTAAAAGCGGCACTAGCTCAGTTGGTAGAGCGCAACCTTGCCAAGGTTGAGGTCACGAGTTCGAGCCTCGTGTGCCGCTCCAATTTCTCACCAAAAGAAATTGATATAAGTTTCAAGGGGAAAGTTGAAAGCACCAAGCTATTCAAACTTGTAACTTGAATCTTGTAACTAGAAACTATTTAAAGCGGCACTAGCTCAGTTGGTAGAGCGCAACCTTGCCAAGGTTGAGGTCACGAGTTCGAGCCTCGTGTGCCGCTCCAATCTCTAAAAAATCCCAAAAACACTTTCTTAAATAATTTAGTTAATACCAAGATTTGCTTACAGCTTACAGCTTACAGCTTACAGCTTACAGCTTACAGCTTACAGCTTACAGCTTACAGCTTACAGCTTACAGCTTACAGCTTACAGCTTACAGCTTACAGCTTACAGCTTACAGCTTACAGCTTACAGCTTACAGCTTACAGCTAGTTTTAGATCTGGCCTTGAACCGTCGCGATAATACGTCTAGCGCCACCATGATCTCGGTGTTCACCTAAATAAATACCTTGCCATGTGCCTAGCATTAAGCGGCCTTGATTAATTGGTATGGTGAGTTCAGCACCTAATGTACTGCTTTTTATATGGGCTGGCATATCGTCATCACCTTCATAATCATGACGATAATAACTTTGTCGTTCTGGCACAAAATGATTGAAGTGACTTTCCATATCCATTCTTACTGTAGGATCTGCATTTTCGTTAATAGTTAAGCTTGCAGAAGTGTGTTGAATGAATAGGTGTAATAAGCCGACTTTGTATTGTGCTATCTCTGGAAGTTGACGAAGTAGCTCGTCATCAATGATGTGAAAGCCTCGTGAGCGAGGCTTCAATTGAATGGTTTTTTGCTGCCAGCTCATAGTTTATCAAAGCTAACTTCAATATTGGCGTTACCATCAGCAGATGTGAATGGAATTAACACTTTAGCGCCTTCACATTTATGTGCAATTGTATGTCCCTTACCAGACACTACAACTGGCGTTGCCATATCAAACTCATAGCCTTTTTCGCCAAGTAGGTTTTTAGCGCCACCTGTTACCATGTTAGTAATTTCACCTACCATGTCGGTTACTTCTTCGTTAACCGTATCAGGGCGTTCACCTAGCATTCTTTCCATAATGGTCAGTGCTAGATTTTCATCAAAGGTGATTGAAAGTGAACCTTTAGTTTGTGGGCCAACCATACCAATCAAACCTGATACATCGCCACGGGCTAGTTCGTCTTTCTTTAAACTAGGTTTACCCGGCTTTAATTCTGTTTGAGCCATAGTGCTCAATACATTTAATAATGATGATAAAAAAGGGTTGATGAACTCCACATTCATTATTTATTTTCCCTTAGGTTTCGAAATGCCGTTAATCATACTTTAAGTGTAGTGGTTGTTTCAAACACCGCACTTATTCTTTGCATTTTTCGCATTTACCGTGCGCTTCAATTGTTTGTCCTGAGACAATAAATCCACTTTCTGCCGCTAAGTTATTAAGTTCATGAGAAATTACTGTTGAATGCAATTCTTTTACATAACCACAGCTGTCACAAATTAATAACTGTACAGGGTGAATGTGATCAAAATGATGGCACAGCATAAATGAGTTGGTGCTTTCAATTTTATGAATAAAGCCAAGTTCCGATAAAAAATCGAGCGCTCGATAAATAGTGGCCGGTTTTGCGCCTGACTCAGTTAATTTGAGTTGTTCTAATAAGTCATAAGCACCCACACCACCTTGCGCACTAGCTAACAGGCGGAATACTTTTTCACGGATAGGTGTGAAACGTGCACCACGATTATCGCATACTTGTTTTGCTTTACTGACGAGTGATTCTATATTCATCTTCTCTTATCCTTACGCTACCGTGATATACTAACATACTGTATTGTAGTTGCAGTGTTTTTATTCGCTAACACGTTTTCAGGGAGTTTTCTTAATGAGTGAATTGCTAGCTGCATTCATTTTCTTTTTTGCCGTCATTGATCCTATCGGAACCGTGCCTGTTTTTATTGCTGTTACACGCTGGGATGACGCCAAATTTAAGCGCAAAGTTGCATTAAAAGCGGTTGGTGTTTCGGCATTAGTGCTATTGTTTTTTGTTGTTGCGGGCGAGTTACTTTTAAACGCGATCAATATTCCACTTTCGGCATTTCAGATTGCCGGAGGTATCGTATTATTACTGTTTGCTCTGTCGATGATCTTCGGTGAAAGTAAACCAGAAACAGAAATCAAAAGTGTTCGAGATAGCACAGAAACCGCTATTTTCCCTTTGGCGATTCCTTCTATTGCCAGCCCCGGTGCCATGCTTGGTGCAGTACTGATGACTCGAAATACCGAATACACTTGGTATGAGCAGCTAATTACCTCATCGATTATGCTTTCTGTGTTAATAATCGTACTGGTTTTATTACTACTTGCCACGCATGTTCATAAGTTAATTGGTGATAGTGGCGCGAGCATTATCAGTCGAGTGATGGGCTTAATTTTATCGTCAGTAGCGGTGACTAATATCTTAGGCGGTATCGCTCACTACTTCGGTTTGAGTGTTGTCGGCTAGTTTTAATTTAAAGTGCATTTTCAGTGATTTAAACTTTGAATAATTGCCTTCTTTTATCTAACTTTAAAGAAGGCAATATAAAATTTAAGGAACAAAGAATGCTAATCAAAAATGTCGTCTTATCTGTTTTTCTGATTTTTAGTTTAGGTGCTTGCATGGAGCCGACCTATGATAGTGGTAAGCTAAAAGTTATCGAAGTAACAGATCATGATTTTAAAATTAATGGTGAAAGCGCAGTTACCGTAATTGTTGGTCATGCCAATGTGGCGGAGTACAGCTTCTCACTTCGTAAAAGTGATTTAAAGAAAGGCACGCTTCTGCAGTCTGTGTCTGACAGTAATCCAAATGTACGTGCAGATGGTACCTTCTTTAGTGAATATTATGTGCAATCAAAAGATCATGATACGCGTGCATCAATTGAAATTGTCGAAATGGACCCCGTTGAGAAAGTAGCGCGAATTGCAGTGGGTGCTAAGTTAGTTAACCTGAAAAACGAGGACTACAAAGAGCTTGAAATTACGATTTTGGAACTTACGGGCCAAAACCTTGAACATCTCCTAAGTAAAGTAAAAATGTAGACTTAGCATTTTACCTTATTCATCAAAGAAGTGAGATTGCAGTACACTTCTTCGCCTCTTTTCATTATCAGATCTTCGATTAAGCCATGCCGCGAGCGAGCTTCGGTGGTATAATGGTCGCAATTTTTCATTTCGGTGCATACCTAAAGGGTATGTGTCATCGCTATATTAAGCGTTAATCGTATTAGGTAATTTAAGTTGCAAGTAAATGCATTGATCTTTAAAGGGGCCATGTTATGAGCACAACGACATTAAACCGCCGTTTTTCCGTGGCACCCATGTTAGATTGGACAGATCGTCACTGTCGAACTTTTCACCGCAAAATGACTAAGCATGCTGTGCTATATACAGAGATGGTGACAACCGGCGCTATTTTATTTGGTAAAGGCGATTACTTACACTTTAATGAGCATGAAGGGCCAGTGGCATTGCAACTTGGTGGCTCAGATCCTGAAGCGTTGGCTAAGTGTGCAAAGTTAGCGGCGGAGCGCGGCTATCATGAAGTAAATTTAAATGTTGGCTGTCCGTCTGATCGTGTGCAAAATGGTCGTTTTGGTGCTTGTTTAATGGCTGAGCCTAAACTGGTTGCTGACTGCGTTGCTGCAATGAAAGCCGAAGTGACTATTCCTGTTACTGTTAAAACGCGCATTGGTATTGATGAGCAAGACTCGTATGAGTTTTTATGTGCTTTAATTGAAGCAAGTCATGATGTTGGCTGTGATGACTTTATTATTCATGCGCGTAAAGCGTGGTTAAATGGCTTAAGCCCAAAAGAGAATCGTGAGATCCCACCTCTTGATTACCCGCGGGTTTACCAGTTGAAAAAAGATTATCCGCAACTTCACTTAAGCTTAAATGGTGGCGTGAAAACAATTGCTGATAGCGTAGCTCACCTTGAGTATGTTGATGGCATTATGATTGGTCGTGAAGCGTATAGTAATCCGTTTATTTTGTCTGAGGTTGACGAAAACATTTATGGTGATGAAGCCTTTACGCTGAGTCGTCATCAGGTTGTGCGCTCGATGTACGACTATATTGAAGACGAAATGAGTAAAGGCGCTAACTTTTGGCATATTGCTCGCCATATGTTGGGAATTTTTCAAGGCCAACCTGGTGCGCGTGGTTTTAGACGCCACCTTTCAGAAAAAGGCCATGGTAAAGCGGCCGATTTATCTGTTATGGATAAAGCCTTAAGTTTTGTCCCAGAAGCCTAATCACAAAGCCTATTAAAAAAGCCACATTTTGTGGCTTTTTTTGATCCTAAAATTTAGTGAAAAAGTTAATTTTTTAGTCAAATTAGTTATTTTTCATTCAGTCACTAGTCAGCCTAAATCTAAATTTAATTGACTCAACTCATTGTATATAAATGATAATTTTAATTTATTCGTTAGTTGGCACAAGAATTGGAATCTCCTAGCTGTATTAACCCAATAATCAACAGGAGAGTCACATGGGTGTATTAAATCGCGTAAATGACATTATTCAGGCAAACCTTTCTGCAGCATTAGACAAAGCTGAAGATCCTGAAAAGTTACTTAATCTACTCGTGCAAGAAATGCAGGATGCACTGACTGAATGCCGTGCAACTGCTGCGACATTTTTAACGCAAGAAAAGCAAATGAAGCGTGAAATTGCAGCGAAACAAGCGAAAGTAGCTGACTGGCAAGCGAAAGCAGAAAAAGCGTTGAGTAAAGATCGCGATGATCTTGCCAAAGCAGCATTAGTTGAAAAGCAGCGTTTAACGACAGAAATCGAAGCGCAACAAGCTGAAATGGATAAAGTGGCAGAGTCACTCGCTAAATTGACAGAAGATTGTCAGCGTTTACAAAACAAGCTTGCAGATGCAAAGGCCAAACAGCTGACTTACATGCAAAAAGAACGCGTTGTTACAGCACGCTTAAAAGTAAAAGAGCAGCTGCATAGCAGTAAAGTTGAAGATGCATTAGCGCGTTTTGACTACTTAGAGCAGCGCGTTGAAAACATTGAGTCGCAAGTTGAGGCGTATGAACTGACACAAAGTGATGCTGCAAATTCAACAGCAGCACAATTCGCTGCCCTTGAGAAAGATGAAGCAATCGATAAAGAGCTTGCTGACTTGAAAGCAACGATGAAGCAGTCGGCTTAGGAGGTTAATAATGAATACTTATCACACATCGACACGTTGGTACCGTGATCTGAGTAATAAAAAGATCTCGGGTGTATGTAGCGGACTCGCTGCGCGCTTAGGCTTCCCTGTATGGTCAACACGTCTGGTCATGATCATATTACTTATTCAAATGCCGCTGTTAATAGGCGTGGGTTATTTAGTGGCTCATTGCACTTTACCAGTGAAAGGTTACTAGGAGTAGGACATGAAAACGTTAGCTATCATCATTTTGGCAATGTTATTACTATGCACTGATGCGGTTTCATTTGTATCGTTTGACTCATGGCAATTACCTTTATCAATTGCTGATATGAGTTGGGCTGGGCTTGAGGTCATCGGTGCAATAGTGGCAGTCATTGCCGTCGTTGCAGGTGTTGCGCTATTCACTATTGGGCTGCTAGGCGCAGGTGTTGTTGCTTTGATTGGTGTTTTGCTTGCGTTTTTATTTGGCTCAGTAATGATTGCATGGCCACTTTTACTAATCGCAGCATTATGCTGGTTGATTGCCGATAACAAAAAATCGCCAGCTTAAGGTACTAATAAACTGCCTTAATACATAAAATATGCTAAATTTAGCGGGTAAGTTAATGTCTTAACAAGGATTAAAACATAATGAAACTGTGGCCCGCACTCTCTTTTCTTACCGCAAGTTTATTCTTTAGTACTTTTTTATCTGCCCATAGTGGCCATGATCATAGCGATGTTGCCGAAGTAGCCGTAAGCAATGCGCAGGTACGTGAATTTTTACCAGCCAGTAAAGCCAGCGTGGCTTATTTAACTATTACTAACCCAAGTGAGCATGCAACGGTATTAACTAAAGCTGAGCTTGATGGTTTAGGACGTGTTGAAATTCATCAGCATACTCATGTTGATGGCATGATGAAAATGGAACAGGTTTTATCATTAAAGATTGATGGTCACAGCAGTGTTGAGTTTAAACCGGGTGGTTATCACTTAATGGTGTTTGAACCTGAAGATCAACTAAAAGCAGGGCAAGAACGAAAACTCACGCTATATTTTAATGATGGCAATCGAGTTTTTACTCAAGCCAAGGTTGTGTCTTTACAAGAAATGTCTGAGCAGGCATCAAAAAAAAGTAAAGAGCACTCACATCACTAGGAGGTATTATGTCTGAGCATAAAGGAAAAATAGCCAGTGCATTACTTATTATACTAATTATTTTTTACGCGATTGCTGTTTACTGGAGTAGTGAACCAGCTCGTATGGATGTTGTTAGCAAGGCAAAACAGGAAGCGCAAATGCGCGGTGAAAAGTTTGTCACCGGCTACACAACAACAACTACGTTGATCAATGTGGCAAGTACATTATTAAATAAGCCTGGCGGCTACTTATCTAACGATATGATGCCACCAAGTGTAATGATGGATAACATGCCGGCGTGGGAATATGGCGCGCTTGAGATGACCCGAGATTTAGTGTTGTCGATGCGTAAAGACTTCAGCCGTTCACAGTCTCAATCAACTGAGCACGAAGCACTTAAAAAAGCACAGCCGCAATTTAATATAAGCTCGGTAGCATGGGCATGGCCTAGCGCAGAAACTGAATATCAAAAGGGTATTGATTTACTTATTGTATACCGTACCCAAATTGCGGATCAGAACGATCGAGATAGCCAGTTTTATGCCCGTGCCGATAACTTACGTGGCTGGTTAAAAGAAGCTGAAAAGCGCTTAGGTAGTTTAAGTCAGCGTCTAAGCGCAAGTGTTGGCCAAGATCGTTTGAACACTGATTTAGCTGGCGATACTGCGGCTCATCAAGCAACATACACCCCTTTGCAAAGCCAAGTAAAAACATCTTGGTGGCAAATTGATGATGTATTTTATGAATCGCGTGGTGCAACGTGGGCATTACTGCACTTTTTACAAGCGGTTGAATATGATTTTGCTGATGTCTTAGAAAAGAAAAATGCTCGTGTTAGTCTGCAACAAATTATTCGTGAATTAGAGGCCACGCAAGAAACTGTGTGGAGCCCAATGATCTTAAATGGCAGTGGTTTTGGTTTTGTTGCTAACCACTCACTGGTCATGGCGAATTATATTTCTCGAGCCAATGCGGCTCTAATTGAACTTAGCGAACTTTTAGCGCAAGGATAAAATGATGAAAAAGTACTGTTTAGCAGCTGCCCTTTCAATGGCCTGTTTAGCTCCAACAGCGCAAGCTGATACATTATTAGGTTTATACCTAGGTGTTGATGGCTGGCAATCAGATAACAGCGGTAGTTTTGCTCAAGACGGAAATCTACAAAGCTTTAAATTTGATGATGAAACGTTTACGAGCTACTACGCAGCACTTGAGCACCCAGTGCCGTTAGTACCAAACATTAAACTAAAATACACTGAACTTGAGTTAAATGGTGATACAACACTTGATGAAACGTTTAGCTTTGGTGGTTCTGATTACGTTGTAGGCACACAAGTAGGCACAGTGAGTGATTTATCACATGTTGACTACATCCTATATTACGAAATCTTTGATAATGATTTGGTTTCAATTGATTTAGGTGTAAACGCTAAACAATTTGACGGTGAAATTACGGTAACGGGTACTTCGCAAGAAGGTGGCCCAAGTACAACTGAGCGCGTTGATTTTTCTGGTTTCGTACCTTTAGTGTATGGTCGTGCTGAAGTTGGCTTGCCGTTAACAGGTTTAAGCGTATTCTTTGAAGGTAGCTTACTGGCTATCGACGATAGCAAAATTCAAGACTACCAAGCGGGTGTTGCATACGCTTTACTTGATAACTTAGCAATTGATATGGACATTAAAGCGGGTTACCGCTCAATGACTTTAGAGCTTGATGATATTGATGATATCTACACAGATTTAGATGCATCAGGTCCATTTGCGGGTATTCAAATCCACTTCTAATCGAGTTTTTCGGTTTATATTTAGCTGGCAGCTTTATTTTAAAGCTTGCCAGCTAACTTCAAATTCATCTTCTAATGATGTTGAAAGTATCTGCTTATAAGCCTTATTTATTGGCGATGCGATTAGCTTTCTTAACTCGTCGCCCGTTTGTGTAAATTTATAATAACTGAGTACTAAGTCATTACTTTTTGCTTTTAAAACCAAGCGTTGATTCATAAAGCTCAGCACCAGTTCTTGGCCAGCTTTTAAAACAGCTGATTCGATTTCTTTTCGATACAGCAAGTTAATATCCATCAGGGTAAGAATGTCAGGAAAGCTAACAGGGGTTTTCCCTAAATTAAATGACACCTTGTTACCTTTTCTAAGTAAATCAAACAGTGAAGGCTTCTTGTAAAAGCCAAGTAAAATTAAGTGGCTGTTATCTTTTTCATTGAAGCCACACAGTGATGTACAGCGCTGAAGGGCATCTGCTTCGCGCTGTGTCATGTGCTTAAGGGTTTGTAAGCTTTTAATCGAAAAGGTGCCCGGTGACACGGTCTCACCTGCGAGTATTTTTGCCCATAGCTTTTGCATTGAAGAATTAGCTGTGTCTTCACATAAACTAATAAAGCGCTCTATCCAATCAAAATCTGGTTGTTGTTGGCCAGTGACATCGGGGCAAAACGCCATAGCCATCGCCATAATGGTTTCGATATTTTCTTGGCGCTTAATGAATTGAATTTCTTGGCGAGTTTGGGCGCGCTCTAAAAGGCTTGCTTGCGCTTTAATTTGATAAGCTAACTGCTGTTGACCTTGTGCTGAGTAGCTGTCATCACCAGCATGGTTGATCCTAGCCGATGATGCCTTATGAATAGGGTAGCCAAGCTGGTTTTCTATGATATTAGCAAGATTAACTCTCGCCTGAGCTGCTTTCACTGTCATCGGTCACACTGTCCTTGCCTGTTGTTGCTAACTGCGCATGAGTTTTGATGTTATTGAGCGCCAGTTTTACTGTGTTATTGAGAATATACTGACTTAGTAAAGCAAGGTAGCCACCAATAATAGGGGTGTTGACCTCACCTTTTAATGAACACTCAATGTTAACGTTATCGCCTTCAGGTAAATAGCGAATTGTGCCTTGGGCAATGTGTTCTTTATTAAATAAGATATTAAATGAAAGCTGGCTGTTGTCGAGTTGGGTGATGGTCATTTCACCTTCGCCAAAGCGACTTTGCCAAAATTGATGTGCACCTACTCCTTGGCTAGGTTCTGCAATGGTAAATTTAATACTCGGGTCGACAGCCTGCCATGGTTGCCACTTAGGCCATTGATTAAAGTCGCCTATAAGGCTTGCAATCTCAGCACTGCTCGCATTCACTTTAATTGATTTGTGAACAGTATATTGCGGTGAAAGCATAAGCCCAATCACAAGTGAGATCAGAATGCTGATAAAAATCGCTTTTAGGGTAAAAATGAGTATTTTAATAATCTCACCTCAGGCAATTGTTTTATAACTTTCATAACATTATACGTAACATAGACTATAATCTGTTTGATACTATATAAGCTATCACTAATGTATCATAGTTAAATAAGTGATAGAATTTTGAGCATCGCTGTAAAATGGAGTGGCGCCATAGTTACAGTATTACGGGGATCACTCTAAGGAATTATTAATGGCATCAGAGAGTAACGACTTTTTGTTTAGTGACCAAGATGACGAACAGTTAGTGGATGAAACTGTCTCTGATTTTTGGGACGTATTAATTGTCGATGATGATCCAGAAATACATTCAGTTACTAAGCTTGCCCTCTCAGGCGTTGAGTTTTGGGATAAAGGGCTGCGATTTCACCATGCCTACTCAGGTGCAGAAGCGCTCGAATTACTTAAAAATGACCATTCGATTTCGGTAATTCTCCTTGATGTGGTTATGGAGTCAGATGATGCTGGCTTGCAAGTTGTAAAGCAGGTTAGAGAGTGCCTTAATAATCACAATGTGCGCATTATTTTACGTACCGGACAACCAGGCTACGCACCTGAAGAAAAAGTGATCCGCGAATACGATATTAACGACTACAAAACAAAAACAGAACTTACACGTAGTAAACTTATCACCGCCCTTGTTACGGCTATTCGCTCTTATGAGCAAGTATGTCAGCTCGAATTTCAAAGCCGCGCGTTAAATAATATTTTGTATGCATCTAAGGCTATTCTTGGTTTTACTGATATCAAAGCCTTTTCAATGGCAGTGATTAAGCAGCTCTCAATTATTTTAGATTGCGAACCGCAAGGTTTACTGTGTGGTTCTATTGAAGATGACAATCAGGTTTATGTTTTAGGTGGTTGTGCTGAATATAATGAGTTTATTGGCCAGGGTATTGAGCAGCTTGATGATGGCCGTATTATCATGCAAGTTAACAACTGCCTAGCCCAAGGTGAGCATCAGCACACCGATGTAGACAGTACGTACTTATTAAAAAGCAAAAACCGCCAAGCAGCTATTTACTTAGAAACCGAGCACACACCAAGTCCTTCGCAACTACAATTTGCAGAGATATTTTTAACCAATGTCAGTGTTGGTCTTGATAATGTTAGGCTGTTCAACCGTTTACGTGATGCAGCTTATAAAGATGTTTTAACTGGCTTATCGAATCGTAACGATTTCATGAATAAAGTGGAGCGTTACTACCAGCCGGGTAAAAGTGACTATGTCTTTTTATTAATTGATGTTGCGCAATTCTCAGATATTAACAATGGCTTAGGCCAAGAGATTGGTAACTTATTACTAAATGCCATTGTTGATAGACTGCATCAAGAATACCCAAATGCTGAGCTGCTCTCGCGCATCGGTGCAGATGTATTTGGCTTACTGTTACCCGTTGGTGAATGTGACGTTGAGCTACTACGCGAGCACTTAAGTTTGCCGTTCAATGCAGGTGAACACATTTTACCAATCAACTTTAAAATTGGTTTATGTTATCAAGGTGACTTCCTGCAAGCAGGGATCGAGACCTTAAAGCTGGGCTACATTGCGCTTAACCAGGCTAAAAAACAATCTTCTGAAATGGTGGTGACGTATACCCCAGACATGGAAGAGAAAATGGCTTGGCGTTTAGGGATCATCAGACAGCTTCGTCAAGATTTTGAGCAGCGTAAATTAGAGGTTTGGTTTCAGCCACAACTTGATTTAAACACCCTTGAAATCATTGGCTGTGAAGCGCTACTGCGTTGGCCGTCAGGTAATGGTCAGTATATTTCGCCAGCGATTTTCGTTCCAATGGCTGAAGATGCCGGTTTAATTGTTGAAATAGGGCAATGGGTGCTAGAGCAAGCATGTATGCAGCAAAAGCGCCTCGAAGCAATGGGCTTTGCAATTAGCATTGCTGTAAATGTTTCAGTGCCGCAATTTAAAGTTAAAGGCTATGCGCAGCAGGTTAAAGACACGCTTATTAAATATGATGTAAAACCGCAGTTTATTGAACTCGAAGTGACTGAAAGCGTGGTTATGGATGAGCTAGCTAATGTGATCACCACACTAAAAGAACTTAAAGAGTTTGGTATCGAGATTGCGATCGACGACTTCGGTACAGGGTTTTCATCGTTAAGTTACTTGCAAAAACTGCCGCTAGACAGACTCAAAATTGATCGCGACTTTATTAAAGACTTACCAGGTCAAGATTGTCAGGCGATTGCTGCGTTAATTATTTCTCTTGGTGCAAGGTTAGGCTTAAAAACCATAGCAGAAGGGGTTGAGACACAAGCGCAAGCGGATTATTTAGCCCAGCTTGGCTGTGATGAAGTGCAAGGCTTTATGTACGCTAAGCCTATGCCTGAAAAAGAGTTAATTACCTACTTGCAAGCTAAGCAGTAACCAGTTCCAGTAATTACATAAAAATTAAACAGCGCCCTTCCATGTGAAGGGCGTTTTGTTTTCTATAATAATCTATAAGACTGAGGTATAATTCGCCCCTTTTGTTAGCAGAGTACACTTTATGAGCGCATTAAAAGCCGAGCGAGGCCTGTTTTCTTACCCTAAGTATTGGGCTGAATGCTATGGCACGGCGCCATTTTTACCAACCACTCGTGCAGAAATGGACGCGTTAGGCTGGGATAGCTGTGACGTGATCATTGTAAGTGGTGATGCGTATGTAGATCACCCAAGTTTCGGTATGGCTGTGATAGGGCGTATGCTTGAGTCACAGGGTTTTCGTGTGGGTATAATTGCACAACCTGATTGGAACTCAAAAGATGCCTTTATGGCGTTAGGTAAGCCTAACTTATTCTTTGGTGTTACAGCGGGTAATATGGACTCGATGATCAACCGTTATACTGCTGAAAAGCGTATGCGTCATGATGATGCTTATACGCCGGGTAACATAGGCGGTAAACGTCCTGACCGTGCGGTAGTTGTATACAGCCAACGCTGTCGCGAAGCTTATAAAGATGTGCCGCTGATCATTGGTGGTATTGAGGCGAGTTTACGCCGTATTGCTCATTATGATTATTGGCAAGAAAAAGTACGCCGTAGCGTATTGTTTGATGCCAAAGCTGACATTCTAATTTACGGTAATGCTGAGCGCCCACTTGTTGAAGTTGCCCACCGTATTGCTGCGGGTGAGTCGGTTGAGACAATTCAAGATATTCGTGGTACTGCGGTTATTCGTAAAGAACCATTACCGGGTTGGCGTGGTAGTGACTCAACTGCAATTGATAAAATCGGTAAGATTGATCCAATTCCAAACCCGTATGGCGCAGATGATGTGGGTTGTAGTAAATCTGAATTTAAAAAAGCAGGTATTGATTTAAGTGCCGAGGCGGCTAAGCCAATCACTATCCAGCCAGCTCGTCCTAAGCCTTGGGAAAAGACCTACGTTAAGCTACCAGCGTATGAGCAAGTAAGCGTAAATAAACCGCTTTATGCCCATGCCTCGCGTATTTTGCACCAAGAAACAAACCCAGGTTGTGCACGTGCGTTATTTCAACGCCATGGAGACCGTTCTATTTGGGTTAACCCGCCTGCATTTCCGCTTGAAACTGAAGAAATGGATGGCGTATTTGGTTTGCCATATCAGCGTATTCCGCACCCAAGCTACGGCGATGAAAAAATCCCAGCCTATGAAATGATTAAAACCTCGGTGAACATCATGCGTGGTTGCTTTGGTGGCTGTTCTTTCTGTTCGATTACAGAGCACGAAGGACGTATTATTCAAAGCCGTTCTGAGCAATCAATTATTGATGAAATTGAGCAAATTCGTGACAGAGTACCGGGCTTTACTGGGGTTATCTCTGACTTAGGTGGACCGACAGCGAATATGTACAAGTTGCGCTGTAAGAGTAAAAAAGCAGAGAGTACATGCCGACGTTTATCATGTGTTTATCCTGATATCTGTAAGCACATGGACACGGATCACACCCCAACTATTGAGCTTTATAAAAAAGCCCGTGATGTAAAAGGTGTGAAGAAAATTTTGATTGCGTCTGGCGTACGTTATGACTTAGCTGTAGAAGACCCTCGCTATGTAAAAGAGTTGGTTACCCATCACGTAGGCGGGTACTTAAAAATTGCCCCTGAGCATACTGAAGATGGTCCATTGTCTAAGATGATGAAGCCGGGCATGGGAGCTTACGATAAGTTTAAAGAGCTATTTGATAAATACTCAAAAGAAGCGGGTAAAAAGCAGTATTTGATCCCGTATTTTATTTCTGCTCACCCAGGAACGAAAGACGAAGACATGGTGAACATGGCGTTGTGGTTAAAGTCTAATGACTTTAAGCTTGATCAAGTGCAAAACTTTTATCCATCACCGATGGCCAATGCAACCACGATCTATCACACTGAGATGAACTCGCTGCGCAATATTAAGAACAATACTGAGCAAGTGCCTGTTCCAAAAGGCGCACGCCAGCGTCGCTTACACAAAGCGATTTTACGTTACCACGATCCTGCTGGTTGGCCGATGATCCGTGAAGCACTAAGAAAAATGGGCAAAGCGAATCTAATCGGTAAAGGACCGAACTGTTTGGTACCTGAAGAAGGTCGTAACGAGAAAGCTGCTAGAGGAAAGGGCGGTAAAGGCCGTGCGGCACTGACTCGTCACACCGGTTTTAGCCAGTTTAAAAAGGCCAATACCAAACCTCGAGTAGGTAAAAATAAGCAGCGCGCAAAGTAAAAGATATAAATACGGCCCTTAAAGGGCCGTTTTATATTAGATCAATAACCAGGTTGCGGTGCCTAAAAAGGCAAAGATACCAACAATATCAGTGACGGTTGTCAGTACCACACTGCCGGCGAGGGCTGGGTCTATTTTCATTTTCTTAAGAATTAATGGAATGCTCGCACCCGCAATACCAGCGGCAACAAGATTCATAAACATTGCAAAGGCCAGCACTGCGCCGAGTTTAAAGTCCCACTGCCATAGGGCAACCACACCAGCAATTAATATCGACCAAATAATGCCATTCAGTGCGCCAATCGCCAGCTCCTTAAGTAATAAGAAGCGTTGGTTGGTTTGGTTGATATGACCAACCGCTATACCACGAATAACCAGAGTTAGGGTTTGGCTACCCGCAACACCCCCCATTGAAGGGACGATACCATTGAGTACCGCTAAAATAGGCAAGATTGCTAAGGTGTTTTCGAAAAAGCTTGCCACAATGGCTGCTAACAATGCGGTTAATAAGTTAACCCCAAGCCAAATAGAGCGACGCTGCGAACTTTTTAGCACTGGCGCAAAGGTATCTTCTTCGTCGTCAAGACCAGCGAGGCTAAGCATGCTGTGTTCAGCATCTTCACGGATTACGTCAACGATATCATCGATGGTAATACGACCAAGCAAGTGAGCGTTATCATCGACGACAGGGGCTGAAATCCAGTTGTGACGTTCAAACAATTGCGCTACATCACTTTCATCCATAGAGATTAGGATTGACTCACAGTCTTCATCCATTAAATCACGAACAATTTTATCTGATGGGCTGGTCAGCAATGTAGTTAATGAAAGCGCGCCTAAAAAGCAGTTATGCTTATCAACTACATATAAGTCATCGGTACCCTCTGGTAGCTCACCTCGTAAGCGTAAATAGCGCAGTACAACATCGAGAGTAACGTCAGGACGAATGGTAACCGTATCGCTGTTCATCAAGGCACCGGCTGAACGCTCTTGATAAGAAAGTGCTTGAGTTGCTCTCTCTCTATCTTGCGAATCCATGGCACTGACAACGTCTTGATATACAGTATCAGGAAGACTACGTAAAACCTCACCTAAGTCATCGTCGTCCATATCTTCAGTGGCAGCAGCAATGTGCTCAGGCTCCATCTGGGCAATAATGCCAAGACGTACATCTTCAGAGAGTTCTTCTAGAACATCACCACGGACATCTGGATCAACCAGCTGCCAAAGCATACGACGAATTTTATGGGGAGAAGATTCAAGTAAAAGGGCTGTATCACAAGGTGCCGTTTTGGCTAACATTCCGCGCACTTGAACAAATTGACCACTATTGAGTGACTTGGTCACTTGTTTGAGTTGTTGTAGTGGGTAATCTTGTTCAAAGGCTTCTGGCATTGGCGTCCTTACAACTGAAAAAAGTTTAAATAGGCTAAGCAAATACAGCATAGTTGCTTTGTAGTGTATTTGCAGAGATATCGTCGCACTGCGATAAATTTATTAAGAGTTTTGTAATTTAGAAAAGCGAGCGATATAAAAGTAGGATATTTAAAGGGAATTTTAAATATCCGAATTAAGTTTACCGTAAACCTTGAAGTCTTAGCAAATGCTATTCTTGCTCGTGGAAGCGTTGTGCAATTAATTCGCCGATTGCCGTTAATGCAGCATCGGCGTCAGGGCCTTCGCATACAACGCGAACTTCTTTACCCTGACTACTTTCAAGTAGCATTAATGCTAACACGCTGTCGCCTTCAGCTTCTTTATCATCTTGATAAAGCGTAATTTTGGCATCAAATTGCAGTGCTAATTGCGCTAAAACAGTAGCAGCACGAGCATGTAAGCCAAGTTTATTTTGAATTAAAAAGGTATCTTCAGCGTGCATTGTTGGTGCCTAATTAAATGTCTTGTTCGCGGTGGCGAATTTTTACATTAGCATGGCTTTTGGCAAAGCTCTCACCAATTGTTTGCGCTAAGTAAACAGAGCGATGTTGGCCACCGGTACAGCCAATAGCAATAGTCAGGTAACTGCGGTTATTGCGCTCTAAGTGCGGTAACCAAGTTTGCACAAAGGTTTGTATTTGCCACGTGAACTTTTGTACTATGCTGTGGCTAGCTAGGTAATCTTTTACTGGTTGATCAAGGCCGGTTAGTGGCTTTAAATCAGGTTCCCAGTGTGGGTTAGGTAAAAAGCGTGCATCAAAAACGTAGTCAGCTTCTTTTGGAATACCATGCTTAAAGCCAAACGACATAAAAGTAATAATCAGCTTTTTATCTTTTTTACCTAAAATCTTTTCGCGAATTGATTCTGCTAACTGATGAACACTCAGATCAGTGGTATCAATCATAAAGTCAGCGCGAGTGATCAACACATCAAGCAGGATTTTTTCTTGTTTAATGGCCAGATCAAGCGGCAAAGAATCAATAGATAGTGGATGCAAGCGGCGTGTTTCTGAAAAGCGCTTGATCAGAGTTTGGTCATCACTGTCTAAATAGAATAGTGTTGGGTTTGCGAAACCTGGCAGGTACTCAAGAATATCATTAAATTCTTGCTGCTCTTTCGGTAAGTTACGCACGTCGATGCTGACCGCTATTTTATCGTAGTTATCAGACACACTTCGTACGAGCGAAGGCAGTAAATTAACCGGAATATTATCAACGCAATAATAGCCTAAGTCTTCAAGTACTCGTAAAGCGACCGATTTACCTGAGCCTGAGCGACCGCTGATAATTATTAATTCCATTTATGCCTCTGCTGATATGACCTGAAACAGTTGCTGATCGGTAGTAGCACTACGCAGCTGTTTACAAAATTCTTTATCTTTAAGTCTATCAGCAATTGTTGATAAGGTCTTTAGGTGAAGCTGACAGTCACCATCTGGTACGATGAGTGCCACAAAAATATCAACTGGACGATTATCAATTGCATCAAAATTAATAGGGGATTCACTCACTATCACAAATGCATGAGGCTCATCTGCGCCGCTCATTCGGCCATGTGGAATAGCAATACCTCGGCCAATGCCGGTGCTACCTAGTTTTTCTCGGTTGAGTAAAGCATCTAGGATATCTTGTTGCGATAAATGAGGAAGCTGCTGGTGGGCCAGTTCGCTGATATATTCAAGAATTCTTTTTTTGCTATTAAAAAGGACCGCAGCTTTGCTGCAGTCCTGGTTAGTAAGTGAACTTAGTTTCATAATTTAATGTCGAGCTAATTTCTCTTTGTGTTTAATGACTTGGCGATCAAGTTTATCGATCAGTGAGTCAATGGCTGCGTACATATCTTGATGTTCTGTAGAAGCGAACAATTCGCCTCCGTTTACATGTAAAGTTGCTTCTGCTTTTTGGCTTAATTTTTCTACATCTAGAATGACATGAACATTATTAATATGGTCAAAATGCCTTTCTAGTTTCGCAAACTTGGTGTTTACATAGTCTCTTAATGAATCTGTGATTTCTACATGACGACCAGTTAAATTTAGTTGCATAAGCATTTTTCCTTCTATGTAAAACGTCTAAATCAGACTCTTACGCTGATTAGACGGAGGTATTGCTAGAGACTCACGATATTTTGCAATTGTACGTCTAGCTACTTTAATTCCTTGCTCAGCCAATATATCTGCAATTTTGCTATCACTCAATGGTTTAGCTGAGTTTTCTGCAGCGACTAACTTCTTGATTAAAGCGCGTATTGCTGTAGAAGAACACTCACCACCATTTTCGGTGCTGACATGGCTTGAGAAGAAATATTTCAACTCAAAAATACCCCGTGGGGTATGCATATATTTTTGCGTTGTTACCCGTGAAATCGTCGATTCATGCATTTCGACCATTTCAGCAACATCATTTAGCACCATCGGCTTCATTGCCTCAGGGCCATGCTCAAAGAAAGCTTGTTGTTGTTGAACGATACAGTTGGTCACTTTTAATAGCGTATCGTTACGGCTTTCTAAGCTCTTAATAAACCACTTTGCTTCTTGTAAGTGAGAGCGAATAAATTGGCTGTCGCTACTTGATTTAACAGAGCGAGACATCGCCGCATATTGGCTGTTCACTCTAATCTTTGGCATACAATCTGGGTTTAACTCGACTACCCAGCGGCCTTTCACTTTTTTCACTGATACATCAGGTATAACGTACTCAGATTCTTCGCGTACTATGCTATCCGCAGGCTTAGGATTTAAGCTGTGAATAAGCGTCATCACTTCTTTAAGCTCATTTTCTTTAAGCTTAGTCTTTTTCATCAAAGTTCGATAGTCGCGACTCGCTAATAATTCGATATGCTCAGATAAAACCATTTTAGTTTCAGCTAAATATGGCGTATCGGCATCGAATTGGCGTAGCTGAATGCACAGGCATTCTTGTAAACTGCGCGCGCCAATACCCACAGGATCAAATAACTGAATTCTTTTTAAGACCGCTTCGACTTCATCAAGTTCGATTTCTTCTTCATCGTTATTTTGATTAAAGCTTTCGACGATATCTTCACAGCTTACCGTTAAAATACCTGAGTCATCGATAGCTTCTACAATTGCCACAGCAATCGCTTCATCAGTAGGGCTAAATGGCGTGAGTTGCAATTGCCACATCAGGTATTCGTGAAGGGTTTCGGTTGATGCTCCCTGATAGATAGATTCATCTTCAGGCATTGGCCCTGACGATGTTGAAGGGGCGGCACTCATGTACTCATCCCAGGTAACATCCATTGCTAAGTCATCGCTTACGGTGTCTTTATTGAGAGCATCACTACTTTCTTGCTCGTACTCGCTAGGTGCTTCTTCGGCAGACGCGCTGACTTGTACATCGTCAGATTCAGCTTTTTGCTCATTCTTGCCGGTGCTTTCTTCGTTGTAATCCGCTTCTTCCACTTCAAGTAGAGGATTACTATCAAGCGCTTCTTGAATTTCTTGCTGGAGATCCAATGTACTGAGCTGCAACAAACGAATAGCTTGTTGCAGTTGTGGAGTCATTGTAAGTTGCTGGCCCATGCGCAGCTGTAATGATTGCCTCATGTATCCCTAACAATCCTTTTTAAGTTATCGATACCTGTATAAACACAGTTATCGATTTATTGTCATTGTTATAAGTCTAGCAGATGCTCTAGTCGCTGGCGTAATGGTTACAGCCTGAATTGCTCGCCTAGATATACATCGCGTACAGTTTGGTCTGCTAATACGTGCTCAGGTGTGCCTGATGCAATTAGCTCCCCATGAGAAACAATGTAGGCTTTTTCACAAACATCAAGGGTTTCTCGAACATTATGGTCAGTAATTAGTACACCGATACCACGATTTTTTAGGTGCTCAATAATTTTCTTTATATCTAACACTGAAATTGGATCAACACCAGCAAAAGGCTCATCTAAAAGGATAAATTTAGGATTAGCGGCTAATGCGCGAGCAATTTCTACACGGCGTCGCTCACCACCTGACAGCGCCATACCTTGGCTGTCACGAATGTGTTGAATACTAAACTCATCAAGTAAGCTATTGAGTGTTTCTTCGCGGGTGGTTTTATTTAGATCTTTACGAGTTTCTAAAATGGCCATCAAGTTTTGGTAAACCGTCAACTTTCGAAAAATTGACGATTCTTGTGGCAGATAGCCAATACCTAAACGCGCACGGCTATGCATTGGTAAAAGGGTGATATCGTTATCATCAATACTGATTTTACCTTTGTCGCTAGGTACTAGGCCTACAATCATATAGAAGGTCGTTGTTTTACCTGCGCCATTTGGACCAAGCAAGCCAACAATACTGCCAGCTTCAACTTCAAGACCGACATTTTTAACCACTTGGCGGCCTTTGTAGCTTTTAGCTAAAAGCTCTGCTTTTAATGTGCTCATGGTTGGCCTTTATTATCTTTTTTATTTTCAACAGGCACTAAAATAGTGTGTACACGATCTGTTGAATTTTCGTCTTTTTCAGCACTGATCAGCTGCTGTGCCATATCATAGGTAATGCTTTTTGCTGTTACTTTTTGACCTGCTTGAGTAACTTCAGCTTCACCATTTAAGGTTAAGAAGCGTTTTGCAACATCATAACGTACTTCTTCTGCGCTAGCGCTCATTACGGTGCCATCAGCTTGCTTTTCTTCGAAGTAAGCAGGCTTACCTGTGGCAATAATCAACTCTACTGTACCTTCGGTGTCACCGCCGTGTGCTTCAAGGCGTTCAGCGGTAATACGACGATTACCATGCACGATCTCTACGTTACCTTCAAATATGCCAACGCCATCTTTTAGTTTACCTACTTGGCGATCTGAGCTAATGCTAATTTGAGCGCCAGTTTGCTCGGCAGCTGCGCCCGAAAAGGCAATCAATAAGCTTGGGATCAGGAGTAATTTCTTCAGTTTATTGGTCATAGTATATGGTTCGTGTATGGTTAGTTAACTCAACAATTTCGGTTTTTAAATCGGCTTTTAAGCCTTTACCGGTAATCTTTAAATTCGGTCCTGTTAGTGTCACAGGTTGCTTAGAAAACATGGTCATTTTATCAATGTCGACATTAATGTTTTCTGCTTTTATATCTTCGATCATGCCGTTATGGGTTAAGTTTTTAGCAACTACATCCCCTTCAAAAATCAGCTGATCGTTTTCGTACAATGTGGCTTCTTTGGCTTTTACTTGCCAAACCTGCTGGTCGCCATAAATAGTAAAAATAGGTTGCTCAAAAAAGGTAAACCCTAATTGTTGATACAACTCCATTTTAGCAGCAGCCACTTTATGACTAATTTTGCCTTGCTCGTCATACGCTGTTTGCTTTAACGCCACTGCGGTGTAATCAGGTGTTGCGATGATCTCGTCTTCACTAGTTATTGTGTCTGTTGATTGGTTAAAGTACGGGTACCATAACCACACCATGCAACAAACAAAAACAATACTCAGTAAAATACGGGCTATATTCATGCGCTGGTTCCATCGCTAGTTAACGGCTTACCGTTTTCTAACATGAGTAAATCAGTTAATTCACGCACAGCTCCAAAGCCACCTGGTAATAATGTGGTGTAATGAGCCAGCTTTTTAATCAGTGGGTGTGCGTCGTTTACAGCAACAGCAAACCCTACTTTTTCCATTACTGGTAAGTCTGGACCATCATCACCAATATAGGCAATTTGTTCATCGGTCAGCCCCAGTTTATCTTTTAACTCTTGATAAGCAATCAGCTTATCTTCTTGTCCCTGATAAATGTGCTGAACTGTTAGGCTAGTCATTCGCTGCTGAACTATTTGTGAATGGCGGCCAGTAATCACTGCCACTTCAAAGCCACTATTAATGAGCGCTTTAATACCAAAGCCATCTTTAGTATTAAATGCTTTAAGCTCTTCGCCATCATTACCTATATAAATTCGGCCATCAGAAAAAACGCCATCTATATCACAGATTAGCAATTTTACTTTTTGTGCGCGCTGACTCACATCAGGGCTAAGAGGCTGGTATAGCTCGGCGAATGTCATTGCTTAAAGAACTCCTGCTTTTAATAGGTCTTGCATATTAAGGGCACCAATTGGCGTATTACTTTGATCTACCACAATTAAACCATTGATACGTTTACGTTCCATAATATTTAAAGCTTCAGCTGCAAGCATATCAGGGCGAGCAGTTGTACATGAACGGGTCATTACTTGGCTAATTGCCGTATTATGGATATCGATGCGCTGCTCTAAAATACGGCGTAAGTCACCATCAGTGAATAATCCGGCTAACTTTTCATCTGCACCAATCACCGCGGTCATACCAAGGCCCTTGGCTGACATTTCGATTAGTGCGTCTTTAATGCTTTGGGTTTCGCTAACGATTGGCGTGGCGTCGCCTGCGTGCATCACATCATCTAATGTAAGCAATAAACGTTTACCTAAGCTGCCACCCGGGTGCGAAAGCGCAAAATCATCGGCTGTGAAACCACGGGTTTCAAGTAACGCAACCGCCATTGCATCACCCATCACCAAGGTTGCTGTGGTACTTGCAGTTGGGGCAAGGCCTAACGGGCATGCCTCTTGGCTTACTTTAATGCACACATGTACATCAGACAGTTTTGCCATGGTTGAGTCTGGGTTGCCAGTGAGTGAAATCATCTTTGCGCCAATACGCTTAATAACGGGGATAATACTAAGTACTTCGCTGGTCTCACCTGAGTTCGAAATACACATTACCACATCATCACGGGTGATCATGCCTAAATCACCATGGCTTGCTTCGCCAGGGTGAACAAAAAATGCCGGTGTGCCAGTACTTGCAAGGGTCGCCGCAATTTTATTACCAACGTGGCCAGACTTGCCCATACCAATCACAATAATACGACCTGTACATTGGAACATTAATTGGCAAGCGTTATCGAAATCTTGATTTATATATTGCTCAATTTCTTGTAAAGCTTGTGCTTCAATTTCGAGTACGCGCTTACCCTGCGCGATAAAGCTAGGTTGTGTCATTAATTATCCTACTTGGCTGAAAATATAGCCCTGATATGCAATAAATGCGACTAACAAGAAGCCACCTTCTACTCTATTGATACGACGAGCACCTTTAAAGTTCAATGACATGGCAATCAATACAACGGTTGCTGCAATCATGATAAGTGCATCGCGGTTTGCCGCAGAAGGGTCAATAACTGATGGATTGATAATACCCGCAAGTGGTAATACGGCGAGTAAATTGAAAATGTTTGAGCCAACGATATTCCCAAGCGCTAAATCGTCTTCGTTTTTTAATACCCCTGCAATACAGGCTGCCAGCTCTGGTAAGCTGGTACCAATAGCAATAATGGTTAAGCCTATTACAAGGTCTGATAGACCAAAATATTTCGCAATATCAACGGCTGATTCAACTAAAAAGTGTGAACTAATGGGTAATAAAATCATGCCGATGACTAACCAAAATACGGCTGATTTAGTGCTTACATCGTTCGGAACGTCTTCACATGCTTCGCTGACAAATGGGTCATCTTGGTTTTTAGCACGCAGAGACACAATAACTAAGCCACCAATAAACACGGCAAAAGCAATCATCAAGGCAATGCCTTCAGCGAACGAAAAATAGTTATCTGAGAACACATACCAAGCAGCTACAGAGATTAACAGGACCAGCGGCATTTCACGTTTAAGTGTCATTGAAGATACTGAAAGAGGGCGTAGTAAAGCTGTGACACCAAGTACAAGTAAGATGTTAGTAATGTTAGAGCCGACCGCATTACCTACCGCAGTATCTGTTTTATCAGCAAGTGCTGCCGATGCAGATACCATCATTTCAGGGGCTGATGAGCCCATAGCAACAACGGTTAAACCAATGATTAGGGTGGGGATCCCCATATTTTTTGCGAGTGCAGCCGCCCCATAAACAAACCGATCGGCACTCCAAACGAGTGCAGCAAAACCAATAATTAAAATGACAAAAGAAGTCACCATTGTGATACGCCAACATTACTTATACAGATGACTGCAAATAGTAACAAAAGCGAACCTGAAAGTATAAGTAAAAGAATGGGCTGGCGAGCATAAAGCGTGCTTAGCAAGGAAACTAAATTTCAGGTGTCGTTAAGCTCTTTGCAGCTAGCTTTAGAATTTATTGATAGAAAATATTACAAAATTTTACGATTTGTTTTTTCCATCTTGACTAAAAAACCCTTAAAATGGCAAAACTAGTGAAAAACGTTATGGAGAGCGACTTGTCGCAATCAATAGTAGAAATCAAGGATGTAACCTTTTCACGGGGCGATAGAATCATATATAGAAATATGAGTTTTAACATTCCGAAAGGCAAGATTACCGCTATCATGGGACCAAGCGGCATTGGTAAAACCACCATGTTGCGCTTAATTGGCGGTCAGCTTAAACCTGATTCTGGTGACATTTTATTTGAAGGCAACAGCATTCCTGGCATGACTCGCAAGGAACTTTATGCTGCCCGCACCAAAATGAGTATGCTGTTTCAAAGTGGCGCTTTATTTACCGATATGTCAGTGTTTGACAATATCGCCTTTCCTTTGCGCGAACATACTCAACTCAGCGAAGATTTAATCCGACTTGTCGTTTTAATGAAATTACAAGCTGTCGGCTTACGTGGCGCACAAGACTTAATGCCGTCTGAGCTTTCTGGTGGTATGGCTCGCCGTGCTGCTTTAGCGCGTTCAATTGCTCTTGATCCAGAGCTTATCATGTACGATGAGCCATTTGCTGGCCAAGATCCTATCTCTATGGGTGTGTTAGTTAAACTAATAAAGTCACTGAATGAGGTGCTAGGTTTATCATCACTGATTGTGACCCATGATGTAACAGAGGTGATGAGCATCGCTGATCACGTGATCATCATTGCTGATCAAGGGGTGATAGGCGAAGGTTCACCAGAGCAAATGCAAAACCATGAATCCGAACTTGTACAACAGTTCTTAAATGGTTTATCGGATGGCCCTGTACCATTCCATTTCCCAGCTCCTGCGTATGATGATGAATTACTAGGAGTGCATAATGCTTGATCTATTCCAGAAGTTAGGTCACAAAACATTAGGGCGCTTTGCTGCGCTTGGCCGTTCTACTCAGATGCTGTTTGGTGCACTCGTTAATGTGCCGAACTTCAAAAAAGGCACGCCTTTACTTGTTCGCCAATTATATATGGTGGGCTCGCAATCTCTTTTAATCATTATGGTGTCAGGCTTATTCATCGGTATGGTGCTCGCCCTGCAGGGTTACACCGTATTAGTAGGCTATGGTGCTGAAGATAGCTTAGGGCCTTTAGTGGCATTGAGCTTATTACGTGAGTTAGGCCCTGTAGTAACAGCGTTACTGTTTGCAGGCCGCGCGGGCAGTGCACTTACTGCTGAAATTGGTTTAATGAAAGCAACCGAGCAATTATCAAGTTTAGAAATGATGGCGATTGATCCACTTAAACGCATTATTGCACCGCGTTTTTGGGCTGGTTTTATCAGTATGCCATTACTTGCATTAATATTTTCTGCGGTTGCTATTATCGGCGCTCATTTAGTGGGTGTTGATTGGCTTGGTGTTGACTCAGGAAGCTTCTGGTCAATCATGCAAGCGCAAGTGTCGTTCCAACAAGATATTGTGAACGGCATGATTAAGAGTTTTGTATTCGCCATGATTGTGACTTGGATTGCACTTTACAAAGGCTATGACTGTGTTCCTACATCTGAGGGGATCAGTAAAGCGACAACAGAAACCGTTGTGCACTCGTCATTGGCAGTATTAGGTTTTGACTTTATTTTAACAGCGGTAATGTTTACCAGCTAATTAGGGTATAAAGATGAATTCACGGAAATTAGAAATATTAGTTGGCTTTTTTGTAGCCCTTGGTATCGCTGCATTTGCATTATTAGCATTTAAAGTTGCGAATGCCGGCATTAGTGGTAGTGGTGAGACTTACCAACTGAACGCAAAGTTTGAAAACATTGGTTCTTTAAAAGCTCGTGCGCCGATTAAAGTAGGTGGTGTAGTTGTTGGCCGAGTTGAATCAATCTTTATTCACCCAAAAGAGTTTGTGCCTGTGGTAAATATGGCGATTGATGCAAATTACTTATGTAAGTTTTCAGACACAACATCAATCTCTATTTTGACATCAGGTATTTTAGGTGAGCAGTACTTAGGCATTAACCCTGTTATTGCTCCTGAATCTGCTGAGCAACGCTGTATGGGTGAAGATGTAACAGCAAGTGAGCATGATACAGATCTAGATGATTTATTTGGTGTTGAGAGTAAAGCGCTTGCAGATGGTGACTACATTACTGATACGAAATCAGCGCTTGTTTTAGAAGAGTTAATCGGTCAGTTCTTATTCAACCAGGGTGGTGAATAATTATGTTTAAGAAGTTTTTATTATGTATTGCTGTGCTGTTTAGCCTAAACGCACAAGCCGCTGAACCTAAGGTTGATTTAAAAGACCCGTACAAAATGGTTCGTACAGTGTCAGATAATACTTTTGCTCGTATTACGAAAGATCAACCTCTTATTGCGAAAGACAAAGAGCATCTTCGCGTTATCGTACAAGAAGAGCTAATGCCTTACATTGACTACAAGTATGCTGCACTGCGCGTACTAGGTAATCACGTGTCAAAGGTTCGTGCTATCGAAGATAAAGAGGAAAAAGCGAAAGCGATTAAAGAGTTACAACGCTTCATTGACGTTTTTCAAAAGTATTTAATTGCTACTTACGCAGGTGTGTTTACTCAATACACTAATCAAAGCGTTGAGTTTGCTCCGCCTCAGCCTTTCAAAGGCCAAGATGTGGTGGTTGTTAAAACTAAGATTGTTGAAGCCGGTAAACCTGATATCAGAATCGACTTTAAAGTACGTGAAGACCGCAGTGGTGACTGGGGCGCGTACGATATGATAGCAGAGGGTATTAGTTTGCTTGATGCTAAACAAAGTGAATTACAAGGTATTTTACGCCAACATGGTCTAGATTATGTAAGTGACTTACTAGAGCAGAAGAGCCAACTGCCAGTGCAATTTAGAGGTGATGGTGGCGATGAGTAAAGTCGAGATTACTCAACTTGAAGATAACCAGTTTCGAGTCAGTGGCGAACTGACTCGAAATTCAATTGGCCGTGAACGCCTTCTGAACGCCAAGCCAGATTCTAGCCATAAAACATGGTATTTTGACCTTTCTGGGCTATCTAGGGTTGACACGGCGGGCTTAGCTTGGTTAATTCACTCTTTCGCAGAATTAAAGCAGCAAGGTATTCACCTTGAACTGCAAAATAGCCCTGAACAATTGCAAAATTTAATGCAGTTGGGTCAGGTCACAAACCTATTTGAGTGAGATTTATGGAAACAAGCCAAGTCGAAACGTTATTACGCGACGAACTAAAACTAGATGAAGTGATTGTTAAAGCAAATGGTAGCCACTATGAAGTGATTGCTGTTGGTGAGTGTTTTGATGGTTTATCTCGCGTGAAGAAGCAACAGTTGGTTTATGCTCCGTTAATGTCAACAATCTCAGACGGTACAATCCACGCTGTATCTATCAAAGCGTTCACACCGACTGAATGGAAACGCGAACAAAAATTTATTTTACCTCAATAGTCGCAGGGCCTCCTAATGGATCAATTTGTTATTCAAGGTGGCACCTCGCTGGCAGGTGAAGTCACTATTTCTGGCGCTAAAAATGCCGCTCTTCCAATTCTTTTTGCTGCGCTTTTAGGGCAGGGAAAAAGTACCTTTAGTAATGTTCCTCGTTTACGCGATATCGGCACCACAGAAGCCTTGTTAAAAACACTGGGTGCAAATGTCGAGTGGCAGCAAGACAAGCTAATCATTGATGGTGCGACGGTTGATAAAACACTTGCACCGTATGAGTTGGTAAAGCAAATGCGTGCCTCAGTGCTTGCATTAGGCCCTTTAGTTGCCCGTTTTGGTGAAGCGCAAGTATCACTGCCAGGTGGTTGTGCAATTGGTGCTCGCCCAGTTGATATCCATATTCAAGGTCTTGAGCGCATGGGCGCTATCATCAAGGTTGAAAATGGTTACATTAATGCCAAGGTTGATGGTCGCTTAAAAGGCGCTGAGATCTTTATGGAGATGGTCAGTGTTGGCGCAACAGAAAACTTACTAATGGCAGCAACGCTGGCTGACGGTAAAACTGTACTGGAAAATGCAGCTCGCGAACCTGAAATTACCGATCTTGCTAATTGCTTAATTGCGATGGGGGCGAAGATCAGTGGTGCAGGCACTAGCCGTATCGAAATTGAAGGGGTTGAGTCACTATCGGGTTGTGAATACAGCATTCTTCCCGATCGCATTGAAACAGGCACTTTCTTGGTTGCGGCGGCAATGGCTGGCGGTGAAGTACTTTGTAAAAATACAGACCACCATAGTCTTGATCCTGTGATTGAAAAGTTGCGTGCTACCAATGCCTTGGTTGAAGTCACTGATAACAGCATTTACCTTGATATGCGTGGCCGCGAACTAAAAGCGGTTAACATTAAGACTATGCCACACCCGGGTTTCCCTACCGATATGCAAGCGCAATTTACAGCTTTAAATGTGGTAGCGAAGGGCAGTGCAACCATCACAGAAACGATTTTCGAAAACCGTTTTATGCACGTGCCAGAGTTACAGCGTATGGGCGCAAACATTCGCTTAGAAGGTAATACAGCAATTTGTGGGGATACAGAAAGCTTATCGGGCGCACAGGTAATGGCAACTGATTTACGTGCCTCTGCAAGTCTAATTCTTACTGGCATCGTTGCTCAAGGTGAGACTATTGTTGACCGCATCTATCACGTAGATCGTGGTTATCAACGCATTGAAGATAAGTTGAGTGCGCTGGGTGCCAATATCAAGCGCCGTTCAAGCTAATCGCTAAGACTTACAAAAAAGGCCTAACATCAGTTAGGCCTTTTTTATATCTGTGTTGTTTCAGTAACTACTGCTCGTCTTCGAGTTCTGCAACAGTTACCATCACTTTTAAGACCTTACCATCGCGGTAAATCTCAAATTCAAGTTCTTTACCTGGCTCTGTATTCGCTAGTTTCTCAAGCACTTGTTGTGGGTTTGCTACAGGAATACCGCCAATTTTGATTACAATGTCAGTTTCTCTGATGCCTGCTTTCCAAGCTGGGCCAAATGGATCAAGTTGAGAAATACGCATTCCTGCAACAGGTGTAAAGCTATCACTTACATCTTTGCCCGTGCTATCAATACCTGTGCCACTGAAGCCTAAATAGCCACGGACTACACGACCATGTTTGATTAGCTTATCCATCACATCTTTGGCAATCGAGTAAGGTACCGCAAAGAAGATACCCTGAATATCGAGATTTTCATGAGTTTTAAATTGCGCCGAGGTAATACCGACTAAGTCACCTCGTGAATTGACTAACGCGCCACCTGAGTTACCTACGTTAATCGCAGCATCCATCTGTAACAGGCTGCTGTAAGGGCTATCGATTAAATTTTGTTTACCCGTCGCACTGATAATACCTTGGGTAATGGTTTGGCCTAAGTTAAGTGGGTTACCAATCGCTAAAACAACATCACCAACACGTGGCTTAAATTTATCGTTCACTGGAATTTTTGGTAAATGCTCAGCGCTGATCTTTAATAGCGCTAAATCTGTTTGAGTATCAAAACCAATCACTTGTACATCATAAAAGCGACGGCCATCAGCGAGTGTAACGATAATGAGATCGGCATTTTTGATTACATGGTAGTTAGTAAGAATATAGCCGTCTTGGGTCATGATCACGCCGGAGCCAAGAGCTTGAACGGTGTTTTGGCGTTTATAGCGCGGTTGATTGGAAATGCTTTCTGAAAAAATAGTAACAACCGAAGGTGCTGCTTTTTGCACTGCATCAGCAAAGCTCATGTGCTCTGATGATATCGCCGCAGGTAAATTCATATCTGGTAACAGTGTGCTACGAAGGCTTGGGCTAAATAACACCACTAAAAAGGCAATGCCTAAACCGGTGAAAAGCGGAGGAAGGATAAATTTAAAAAGTTTTAGCACAGTATTCTTATTATCAGTGAGCAATCCCTTAATGATGGCACAAAAAAAATAACAGCGGCAAGCACCGCTGTTATTTTTTCATGATTTATCAACTAGGTTTACTGGATCAGTACGAAAATAAGCTCTCTACCGCGTTTAACACCTAGTACGATGTTACCTTTGGTATTTTCGATGATCTTATTCATGTCGCGGATTGTTTCAACGCGTTGACGGTTAACTTGCATGATCACGTCACCTTCTTCAAGGCCAACACGAGCAGCAGGAGAACGTGCTTGCACGCCGGTTACTTCAACCCCTTTTCCATCACTCTTCTGAGTGTTTTCTAATGTTGCACCTTGGAAAGCTGGGTGTGTCTCTTCGCCAGCGGCAGTAGTTGCTGATGCACCATCGAGTGTGACATTTACAGTTTTAACTTTGCCATCTCGGTAAATGCCCAGTTTTACTTTTTTGCCTTCACCAAGTGTGGCAATTTTACTGCGTAGTTCATGGAAGCCACTAATTTCGGTGCCATCGACGCTAATAATTACATCACCGGCTTTGATACCCGCTTTACTTGCTGCGGTATCATCCATTACTTGCATAACGTAAGCGCCTTGCTTCACGTCAAGTTGTTGTGCTTTAGCAAGGCCTGCATCAAGTGGGCGTCCCGAAATACCTAACGAACCGCGACGTACTTCGCCGTGTTCGATAATTTGGTCAACAAGGTTTTTCATCATGGTAGATGGAATTGCAAAGCCAATGCCCACGTTACCGCCAGATGCGCCTAAGATAGCGGTGTTGATACCAATCAGTTCACCGTTAAGGTTAACTAACGCACCGCCTGAGTTGCCTTGGTTAATAGCTGCATCGGTTTGAATAAAGTCTTCATAGCCTTCTATATTTAAACCGCTACGGCCAAGGGCACTGACGATACCTGATGTTACTGTGTGACTTAAACCAAATGGATTACCAATGGCAACTGCAAAATCACCTACACGTAACTGATCCGAATCGGCAATTTTAAGCGCGGTTAAGTCCTCTGCATCAATTTGCAATAAGGCAATATCTGATTCTTTGTCGCTACCGATTTTAGTTGCTTCATATTCGCGACCATCTTCTAAGGTCACCACCATTTTTTCGGCATCTTCGATAACATGATTATTGGTTACCACGTAACCTTCGTCTGCATCAATGATCACACCTGAGCCTAGGCCACTAAATTCACGCTTTTGACTGCCACCACGAGGAACACCAAAAAAGTCATCAAAAGGAGTCGCACGGCGGCGAACTTCTTTAGAGCCTGACACTTGAATACTCACCACACCCGGTGTGATCTGTTCAAGCATAGGTGCGAGGGTTGGCAATTGTTGACCATTTACAGCAACAGGAAGTTTTGCCATTGAAATTGCAGGGCTTAATAATAAGCTAGAAGATAAAATAGCAGCACTGATAACAGATAATTTCATTTTCATAGTCTGGGTTTACTCCACTTCAGAGATAAAGCAAAAACTAAAAAGGGCTGCATAAGCAGCCCTTTTCTTGGTTTAGATATAAAGCTGTTATATCTAAAGACTATGGGGTCAAAAAAAAGTTCATCAAGAGGCTTTAGAATGTTCTGAAACTTTCTCTGAGCCAGTGAACAGGCCCGTTTCACCAACAACATAGTCAGCAGGCTGAGCTTCAGCACTTGAACGATCGCCTCTGCGGTCTTGTAATGAGTTTTGTAATTGCTCAGTCGTTTCTTTAGAAAAGAAAGGCTCATTTGGATGCTGTTTTTTATCAGCAAGTAGTAGTTTATTTGTTTCTTCTACATGGTTCAGTAGCTGGTCGTAGTTATCTTTCATTTTAGATACTAGCTTACCTGTGCTCGCTAGATGATCAGCTACATCTTGACGATATTGTTCAAGCGCATTGTTAGCTTGCTCGACTTGTTGTTCTAGTTCGTCTTGCTTAAATTGTTTTTTGGTTACAAAAGCACCAATGAAGAATGCTGAAATTGCAACGATGATTAGAATACCTATCCAGGTAATTGTGCCCATAAATCTACCCCTTTGGGAAAAAATAACAAAAACAAATACTTTAAAAGCATTTATAGTCCAATCATTATTAAAATATGCTTAATTTGATTGTGAAATCATACTGCGGGCTAATATACCCTGAGATACGATGCGTGTTAATATACTGTGCAAATTTAACTGTGTTTTATTGTAACGACCTATGACTCCTTGGCAGAAATACCAACAAGATTTACAACGTGAAGACTTTGTACATGATGCAGCGCAAGAAAATGCAGTGCGCCATTTGCAAAGACTCTATGATGACCTAACGGCAGACAAACCGGCCGCGAAGGGGTGGTTTGCCAAACTATTCTCTAAAGATAGCACGCCAAGTATAAAAGGGCTGTATTTTTGGGGCGGAGTAGGTAGAGGTAAGACCTATTTAGTTGATACTTTCTACGAAGCTTTACCTACTGATCGTAAGATGCGTGTGCACTTTCACCGTTTTATGCATCGCGTGCATGATGAGCTGAAAAAGTTAAAAAATACCAGTAATCCATTAAATGTAGTTGCAGATATCTTTAAATCAGAGACAGATATTATCTGTTTTGATGAATTTTTTGTACAAGATATCACTGATGCAATGCTACTAGGTGGTTTGATGGAAGCATTATTTGAACGTGGCATTGTGCTGGTTGCGACGTCAAACATCGTGCCTGATGACCTGTATCGAAATGGTTTACAACGTGCGCGTTTCTTACCAGCAATTGAGCTGGTAAAAGCCAACACCGAAATCGTAAATGTGGACTCGGGGGTTGATTATCGTTTACGTACCCTTGAGCAAGCCGAAATTTTCCATAGTCCGCTTGATAAGCAAGCTGATGATAATTTATTTGAATACTTCGATAAGTTGTCACCTGAGCCGGGTGTGCTCGATAAAGAAATTGAAATTGAAGGGCGGATGATCAAAACCCGTAAAGTGTCTGACTGTATTGCTATGTTTGAGTTTAGTGAACTATGCGAAACAGCCCGCAGCCAAGTTGATTACATGGAAATAAGCCGACTTTATAACACGGTGATTTTGTCTAACGTAAAATCACTGGGCCAAGCCAATGATGATGCCGCACGTCGTTTTATCGCGTTAGTGGATGAATTTTACGAGCGCCATGTCACGCTGATTATTTCTGCTGAAAAGCCAATAACTGAGCTATATAGCGAAGGTAACTTAAATTTTGAATTTAAGCGTTGTATTAGCCGACTACAAGAAATGCAATCGTTAGAGTATTTGGCAAAAGAGCATCTAGCTTAGTCAAGTTGTCAGCCTTCAGCTGTCAGTTTTTAGCTGATCGGTGTTGAATGTAAGGCGCGCCAAGCAAGCGTGACGCCTACTAATTAATGTAGGCGTGAAATTTATTTCGCGCGCACTTAGCTGATTTTCTCGAATAAAAAACAACCATCATATAGCAATGTGGTTCAAGTGCTGGTATACTCCCGCGTCTGCCACGTTGCGTTCTATTGCCAGATATTAGTTTAGCCTCTAATTGATGGCTCAAAGTCTTAAACTCGAAGGGGTTAAAGCATTCAACTTAGAGCGGTAATTTATAATAATTACCTGTGGTTTTAATTAAAAAACATTGGATTTTAATAAATGAAAACGTTTGTTGCTAAGCCAGAAACAGTAAAACGTGACTGGTACGTAGTTGACGCTGAAGGTAAAACTTTAGGTCGCATCGCTACTGAAATCGCTCGTCGCCTACGCGGTAAGCATAAAGCTGAATACACTCCTCACGTAGATACTGGTGATTACATCATCGTTATCAACGCTGAGAAAGTTACTGTTACTGGTAATAAAGCAAAAGACAAAATGTACTACGCTCATACTGGTTTCCCAGGTGGTCTTAAGTCTACTACTTTCGACAAGCTTCAAGCTGCAAAGCCTGAAATGATCATCGAAAAAGCTGTTAAAGGCATGTTGCCACGTGGTCCTTTAGGCCGCGCAATGTACCGTAAACTTAAAGTTTACTCAGGTACTGAGCACAACCATGCTGCACAACAGCCTCAGGTTCTAGACATTTAAGGAGCACTATCATGGCAAATCAATACTACGGTACAGGTCGTCGTAAAAGTTCAAGTGCTCGCGTATTCTTACGCCCAGGCACTGGTAACATCGTAATCAACAAGCGCTCTCTAGAAGAGTACTTCGGTCGTGAGACTGCTCGCATGGTTGTTCGTCAAGCATTAGAGCACGTAGAAATGACTGAAAAGTTTGACCTACACATCACTGTTTCAGGTGGTGGTACTACTGGTCAAGCTGGTGCTATCCGTCACGGTATCACTCGTGCACTTATGGAGTTTGACGAGTCTCTACGTCCTACACTTCGTAAAGCAGGTTTCGTTACACGTGATGCACGTAAAGTTGAGCGTAAGAAAGTGGGTCTTAAGAAAGCACGTAAGCGTCCACAATTCTCAAAACGTTAATATTTACGTTTATCAGAATACCAAAAACCCAGCTTCGGCTGGGTTTTTTGTTTCTTGGAGCTGTCAGCTTTCAGACGTCAGTTTTTAGCTAATCGAAAGAGGGCTCTCTGCTTGAATGAACAAGTTCTTGCCAAGGCTTAATATTCCCATATACTTCTCGCATCTCGCATCTCGCATCTCGCATCTCGCATCTCGCATCTCGCATCTCGCATCTCTCATCTCGCATCTCTCATCTCTCATCTCGCATCTCGCATCTCGCATCTCTCATCTCGCTGAAGCGCAAAATCCTACCTTTTTTCGTTCGATATTTAACCACTGTTAATAATTAGTACGTATAACAGTAAAAAAACTTCAAGATTTAGCAAAATTAGCTTAAATCCATCAGTTAATTGATGAAATTTTTTGCTACAATTGGGGGGCAAGTAATGTGAGTGAGTTCAACAACAGCTAATGCAGAATTCTGTTTCCTCTTAGTGAGGTTGATCTTGGTCAGTATATTGTTTTTTTATATGCGTTATCATAACCAGCGGCTTCATACTCGAGCTAACCTAAATTAATAATTCATTAAATAGGGTTTATTCGAGCATGAGACTGTGAATAACCTTGTTTTAATCAAGGGTTTTAATTATGATCGCGTCTATTTTGAAATTTCTAAAAATTAACCTGCTGTAACTGATGTTCTCAATATGGCAAGTGTTGGGAATCATAGTGGAGATAAGTGGATGAGCAATGCGCCTGTAGACAATGGCCGACGTCGCTTTTTAACCATAGCTACCTCTGTTGTTGGTGGTGTTGGTGCGGCTGGGGCTGCTGTTCCTTTTATTGCGTCTTGGAATCCAAGTGAGCGAGCTAAATCTGCGGGTGCGCCTGTAGAAGTAGATATCAGCAAGCTTGAGCCAGGACAATTAATACGTGTTGAGTGGCGAGGAAAACCTGTTTGGGTTATTAATCGTACACCAAGAATGCTTGAACAGATGAAAGAACATGAAGGTCAACTTCGTGATCCTGCGTCTGAAGAGCCTCAACAACCTGAATCATCAACCAATGAATATCGTTCGCAACGTCCTGAAATTTTCGTTGCTGTTGGTATTTGTACGCACTTAGGTTGTTCTCCTAGCTTCCTACAAGGTGGCTTTGGTGAGAAAGTAGAGGGCACAGACGACGGTTTCTTCTGTCCGTGTCACGGTTCTAAATTTGATATGGCTGGTCGTGTATTCCAATCTGTACCTGCACCATTAAATCTAGAAATTCCTCCGTATACCTTCCTTGATGACACGACTATTCTAGTCGGTGAAGAAAAAGGAGTGGCGTAATGTTTGGTAAAATTATTGGTTGGATCGACGATCGTATTCCAATGACACGTGTTTGGAACATGCATATTGCACAGTATCCAGCACCAAAAAACTTTAACTTCTGGTACTTCTTTGGCTCTTTAGCCATGTTAGTACTTGTTAACCAAATCGTAACTGGTATCTGGTTAACAATGAACTTCGTACCATCTGCTGAAGGTGCTTTCGCATCGGTAGAATACATCATGCGTGATGTTGAATACGGTTGGTTACTTCGTTACCTTCACTCAACAGGTGCATCAGCGTTCTTTATCGTTGTATACCTGCACATGTTCCGTGGCATGATCTACGGTTCTTACCAAAAACCACGTGAATTACTGTGGTTATTCGGTATGTTCATCTTCTTAGCGCTTATGGCTGAAGCTTTCATGGGTTACTTACTACCTTGGGGACAAATGTCTTTCTGGGGTGCACAGGTAATCATTTCACTATTCGGTGCGATTCCGGTTATTGGTGATGACTTAACGCTTTGGATCCGTGGTGACTACGTAATTTCTGGTGCTACGCTTAACCGCTTCTTTGCACTACACGTAATTGCATTACCTTTAGTAATCGTTATCTTAGTATTCTTACACATTGTTGCACTACACGAAGTGGGTTCAAACAACCCAGATGGTGTTGAAATTAAGCGTAAGAAAGGCACTGTAGCTGAAGAAGATAAGCCTAAATTCAAATTCCACGAGTATTACACCAACAAGAAAGACATTGTTGATGCAATCCCGTTCCACCCTTACTACACAGTAAAAGATATTGTGGGTGTGGTTGGTTTCTTAATCTTATTCTGTTGGGTTGTATTCTTTATGCCTGCGATGAATGGTTTCTTCCTAGAAGCGCCAAACTTCGAAGCAGCTAACCCGCTGAAAACACCAGAGCATATTTTCCCAGTTTGGTACTTTACGCCATTCTACGCAATCCTACGTGCAATCCCTAACAAGTTAATGGGTGTTGTGGCGATGGGTGCATCTATCGTAGTGCTTGCGTTACTACCTTGGATTGACCGTGGTTCGGTTCGCTCTATTCGTTATCGTTGTGGTCTTCACAAGTTAAACATCGCACAATTCGTGGTAACTTTCGTTATCTTGGGTTGGGTTGGTGCTACACCACAAACTGATTTCAAAACGCTGTTATCACAAATCACGACTGTGACATACTTCATGTTCTTCGTATTGTTATTTGTTTACAGCAAGAATGAGAAAACTAAGCCATTACCAACGAGGTTGACGAAATGATGAAAAAGCTAATTATCGGTTTATTCGCATTGTTGCCATCGTTGACAATGGCAGCAGGTCCTTCGGTTCCTTTAATGGATGCGAACATTGACCTTAAAGATAACGCATCTTTACAGCGCGGTGCTAAATTGTTCATGAACTACTGTCTTGGTTGTCACCAAATGCAGTATCAACGTTATGAGCGTACGTTCCGCGATATCGGTATTCCTACTGAGATTGGTCAAGAGCAACTAATTTTTGATGGCTCAAAAGTAGGTAGCCACATCAAAAATGCGATTGATAAAGATGACGCAGCTAAATGGTTTGGCGCAGCGCCACCGGATCTTACGCTTGTAGCGCGAGTTCGTGGTACTGACTGGATCTACACTTATCTGAAGTCATTCTATAAAGACGAGTCTCGTCCGTTTGGCGTAAACAACGTTGTTTTCCCATCGGTAGGTATGCCACACGTTCTTCAAGAACTACAAGGCTTACCAACACCAATCACTGAAGAAGTGGAAGAACATGGTCACACTGTGACTAAAGTTGTTGGCGTTGAAACAGATGGTTCTGGTGAAATGAGTGTTGACGAGTACGATCGTGCTGCTCGTGACTTAACTAACTTCTTAGCTTACGTTGGCGAGCCGTCACGTTTAGAGTCAGAAGCGTTAGGTCTAAAGGTAATTGGTTTCCTAGTGATTCTATTTATCTTGGCATTCATGCTGAAGAAAGAATACTGGAGAGATGTTCACTAATCCTGGGCATTTTGAAAGGTAGTTTTGTGATAGGGGCTTAAGCCCCTATTGCTGTTTTTGTAATATAATGGAGGTAGGCATGGCCGTAGCTGCCAATAAGCGCCCTGTAATGACCCTGTTTTCTGGTGCTAACTGTATGTATAGCCATCAAGTACGTATCGTACTTGCTGAAAAAGGTGTAAGTGTTGACATTCACCTGGCTGAAAAGGATAACCTGCCAGAAGCACTTCATGAGATTAACCCTTACGGTACAGTACCAACACTGATCGATCGTGAGCTTGGTTTATATCAGGCAAACATCATCATGGAATACCTTGATGAACGTTTCCCTCATCCTCCACTAATGCCAGTTTATCCGGTTATGCGTGGCCGTAGTCGTCTGATGATGCATCGTATCGACACGGATTGGTATAGCCTAGCTAACAAAATCACTAGCGGTAGCAGCGAAGCTGCGCAAGCACGTAAAGAGCTTACAGAAGCGTTACTTGCAATTGCACCAATCTTCTCTGAAGCACCTTACTTCATGAGTGAAGAGTTCAGCTTAGTTGATTGTTACTTAGCACCACTACTTTGGCGTTTACCTGAGCTTGGCATTGAGCTTAATGGTGCAGGCGCGAAAGAGCTTAAAGAATACATGTTGCGTTTATTTGAGCGTGAATCATTCCAAGCTTCACTAACTGAAGCAGAGCGTGAGATCCGTTTATAATGACGCCTAATCGTCCTTATTTACTACGCGCTTTCTTTGATTGGATTGTTGATAATCAGTGCACACCACACTTAGTGGTTAACGCTGATTTTCCTGCTGTACAAGTACCAACACAGTTTGTGCAAGACGGTCAGATCGTTTTGAACATTAGCCCATCAGCGGTAACACAATTTGCAATGGACAACCAACAGCTTAGCTTTAATGCGCGCTTTGGTGGCCAACCAATGCAAGTGTACGTACCTATGGGTGCTGTGCTCGCAATTTATGCACGTGAGAATGGTGAAGGGACTGTATTTACTGCAGAAGAATTCATCGAGGACGAAGACGACTTTGCTCCGGTATTAGAAAGTGTTGAAACACCTGACGAGATTACGCCAGATGATGAACCACCTGCTAAACCAGAGAAGAAAAAAGGTGCTCACTTACGAGTGATTAAGTAACCTTAGTCAGACAAAAGAAAACCCGCTATTTAGCGGGTTTTTTATTATCAATTTACGGTTGGATATTACAAATATTCAAACACTTTAATAACACGTTCAACGCCTGATACGTTACGTGCTACATCAACCGCTAAATTCGCTTCAGAATCGCTCACTAAGCCCATTAAAAAGACTTCGCCATTCTCTGTTACTACTTTGATATTATTGCTGCTGATACTCTCTGTGGTGAGTAATTGCGTTTTCACCTTAGAGGTTAACCAAGAGTCGTGCGTTTGCGTGCTCATGCCAATATTTGAACCAATGCGAATTTGGTTGTGGATTTTACGAATGCCATCAACGCCTTCAATAGCGCGTTGTGCTTCGTCTTTCATTTCTGCGTTGGCAACTTGGCCAATCATAAGCACAATGCCATTAACGCTAATGACGTTAACGTTAGCAAATTTATGTAGGTGCTCATTTTCGCTGATAGCAATAGAACTTTTAATTTCGATATTGTTATCGTCGATTTGTGAACCAATCGTGCGGCGATCATTCGCAGCAGTTACAGCGCCTGCAGTACCGGCGACAACGGCAGCTGCACAGCCTTGCAGCAATAAAACGGTACCAAATACTAGTAAAGACTGTTTAAACATTAATTTTCTTCCTGTGGGAATAAGGTTAAATCGATAAGCTCACTGAGGCAGTGCAAATTCACTAAGTGTGACTCAACAATACGGCTTGGGCGTTTGGATGGAACACGAATTTCAACATCATTTGGGCCAAGTAAGCCAACTAATTCACCGCCGTCATCACCAACAAGCACAATTACTTTCATATCACGGGTCAGTGCCGCTTCAACGGCTGAGATAATCTGCTTTTCATTACCATTGACAGCAATTGCTAATAAAAGGTCGCCTTGCTGTGCAAATGCACGAATTTGTCGTGCAAAGGTTTCGTGCTCATCATTATTTGCGGCTGAGCCTAAGTTAACTTGATCTTGTGCAAGCGCAACTGCGGGTAGGCATGGGCGCTCGGTTTCATAAAAGTTAATTAATAGCCCTGCCATGTGCTGTGCCAACATGTGGCAGCTAGGAGTGCCACAACATAGCAGTTTATTGCCGTTAATAAGACTTTGTGCAATGGTGAACGCTGCCGATTCAAGTGCGCTTGGCAGTACTTCACCTGCCGCTATTTGAACTTGAATATTTTCGGTAAAGATTTTTTTTATCGTTTCTTGCATAACCTACCAAATTAAGCCGACGCCAAACGGCGTTAGTAAATATTTTTAAACCAGTTTAGGGTGCTGTTAAGCTCACCTGTTATAGCGACATAATCTATCCGCATTGCCTGGTGTGAGATCTTTTTTTCGGCAAGATAATGGCTAATTGTGCGCCGTAATCGTTGCTGCTTTTGTTTGCTGAGCGCATAGTTTGCACCACCACGCAGGGCATTTTTTCTAAACTTTACCTCTACAAATACCAGTGTTTGCCCGTCACGCATTATTAGATCGAGCTCGCCGTACTTGCATAAGTAATTGCGCTCAATGGCTTTTAAGCCATGTTGTATTAAATACTGTTCTGCCTGATGTTCGTAATACAGGCCTTTCTCGCGGCTATTTTGCCACAATTGATTAAACCACGACATAGCTTCATCCTTGAGCTAATTCTACGTTTAAAAAAGGTTATTCAGCGGCATTGATCCCAATAGCAGATTGCATAAATAGCGGGATTGGTTGCTCAGTCGCTAAATCAACCGCAATGATTTTCTTATTCTTGTACTGTGCCCAATCTAGGGTGCGTGTAACATAGCCATTACTAGCAATGCTTAATTGACCACTGATACCACTAAAGCGTTTGCCTTGTACCATACTCAGTTGTTTTACATCACCGAGCATACTGGCTGCATCGAACGCCATGGCAAATAAGCGCTGGCTTATATCAGCGTTTTCTGGCCATAAGCTTTCGTACTGTTGGCGTAAATTGTGTTGCTGAATTTGACCGTCAAGCATCCAAGGTAGTTCCGTAAAATAAAGGCCATCTAAGTCGCCTTTATCGGTTCTATCAATTTGTTTACTGTGGCTTTTTGAGCTGGCATAAAGCGGGATTCTATCTGCGAAGGTACTCACATTAACGTCTAAATAAGGCTTGATTAAGCGTGTTTCGGTGGCATCACCTAAAATATAAATCACGTCAATGTCGCTGCGTGAGCGGGTTTCACTTTCTACTTCTTGCTTGAATAATGATTTGACGACTTTAATACGCTCTTTACTTTGGTCTACTTCAAGTAAGCCAGTGATCGTTTTCGGCATATCATCTTTACCTGAGTAAAACCCTATTTGTGGTTTAACTTCGCTGTATCGTTGCCACTGCGTATTAAAGTGTTCAACTAAACGCTTACCGTTACTATTATTAGGGGCTAGCAACATCGGCTTTTGATAGCCTGCTGTTAAAAATCGCTCTAATGCTTGCTGAACTTCATGCTCAGGGCTTAGTGCAAAGAAAAAGTGCTGCTGTGAAATGCGCTCACCATCAAAGGTGTTTAAATGCATTACCGGGTAATCAACCAGTGTTTGTGCGCTAGTAAGCTTTTCGATATTGCTTTTTAGTAGTGGGCCAATAATAAAATCAGCATTAAATTCGCTTAGCTTGAGTGAGATCTCTGCAGCTGATAGTGATTCATCAATAAATAGAGTTTGCTCTAATGACTGTCCATCTAAGGCCGCAAGCACACCGGCTTTTAAGGCATCACCTAATCGCTCATTAGCACCTGATTGTGGAATAAGCACAGCTAAACGGTTCACATTTAAAGGCTCAATTTGTACCAGCTCAGTCACTTTTTTTGGCAGCACTTCAGCGGCTGGGTGACCCGGGTAGCGACGCAGCCAGTTATTCATTGCTTGGTGAAGTTCAACAGGCGCACCTAAATATACTTGATGATAAAGCGCTAAATTAACCCAACCTTGTTGCACCACAGAGCCTCGGTTAAAGCGCTCAAGTGCGTACGATGAAAGCTGGGTTAGGCTTTGCCATAAATCTTTGTTTAAATTCGCTACAGTAAAGTTATTTTCGCTGCTAAGTATTGATGCCTTAAAAAAGAAAGGCATTGCTTGTTTTGGCATACCTTGCGACGCGTAAACGCGCGCAGTCAGGTATTGATGCCATGCTTGATGCTCTGGCTGGCTTAACTGAGGCTCAAGTTGTTGTAACTGAGCTAAAGCTAAGTCGCTTTTGCCTTGATGCTCTTGCGCAAGGGCAATGTAAAGTTTGTTTTGAATTTGGTCGACACTTGGGGTTGCTTCTAGTTCGAGGCAGATTTTTTCTAGCAGTGCCCAGCGCTCTTCGCTGATAGCCGCATCACGTGCAGTATATAAAAGCTGGATTTTATCGGCACCTTGACGGTTTAGCGCCGCTTGGTACATAGATTGTGCGTCGGTTAGCTGTGATAGCGCAATACTCGATTGGCTCGATTGATTTTCTGCACTATTTCGAGGTTTTTCGGTTGTGCTACAAGCCGATAACCCTGACAATACAATTAATAGACTAACAAGTTTAAGTCGCACAATGATTTCCCGATACGTTAACGCGATTTGCTTATATTACTGACTGACGCAGGAGACCTCAATGTTAAATGAGGACAATTCAGATAAAATCGGCACTCTTTACATTGTTGCCACGCCTATTGGTAACTTTGATGACATCAGCCAGCGTGCCATCCAAACCCTATCTGAGGTTGACTTAATAGCCGCTGAAGATACTCGTCATACAGGAAAGTTGTTAAGCCACTTTAATATCAAAGCAAAAACCTTTGCTCTGCATGACCATAACGAGAAACAAAAAGCGCAACAAATTGTAGATTGGTTAGAGCAAGGAATGAACATTGCGCTGGTATCTGACGCCGGCACGCCTCTTATTAGCGACCCAGGTTATGCAGTGGTCAATTTATGCCGTGAACAAGGCGCGCACGTCACGCCAGTGCCGGGAGCATGTGCTGCAATTACCGCTGTATGTTGTTCTGGTTTACCAACAGATCGTTTTCAGTTTATTGGTTTTACACCAGCAAAGAGTAAAGCAAGGCAGACCTTTTTTATCGAAGCGGTAAACTCAGGTATTACTAGCATTATGTATGAAAGTACCCACCGTATTATGGCGAGCCTTGATGATTTAGAAGCAGCGCTCGGTAAAGAACAGCCTGTAGTATTTGCCAAAGAGCTTACCAAAACTTTCGAAACCTTTTTCAATGGCACAGTTGCCGAGCTAAAACAGTTCTTAACGGATGATCCCACTAAGCAGCGTGGTGAAATCGTACTGATGCTACCGGGTAAAGCAAAGCAAAGTGACGATATTCCAGAAGATGCGCGCCGCATGCTCGGTTTACTCGAAGCCGAAATGCCACTGAAAAAAGCCTGTGGTGTTGTGGCTGAGTATTTTGGTTTGAAGAAAAACGCACTTTATAAAGCAATTATTGACGAAAAAGGCTAATTCTTTACTGCATAGACGTGCGCGCTCAGGTATACTACGCGCCGAGTCAGCCGAGATAATCGCTGCCTGCAACGAAAATGCGCAGGGGGAGGAAAGTCCGGGCTCCACAGGGCAGGGTGCCAGCTAACGGCTGGGGGGCGCGAGCCTACGACAAGTGCAGCAGAGAGGAGACCGCCAACTTCGGTTGGTAAGGGTGAAAGGGTGCGGTAAGAGCGCACCGGGCCACTGGTAACAGTTGGTTGCAAGGTAAACTCCACCCGGAGCAAGACCAAATAGGGTTCCTTATGGCGTGGCCCACGTTGGAACCGGGTAGGTTGCTTGAGCCATAGAGCAATTTATGGCCTAGACGAATGATTATCCACGACAGAACCCGGCTTATTGGCTGACTCACCAAATTAAATAAAGCCCACAGTGAAAACTGTGGGCTTTTTGTTTTTTGGGCGGAGAAAATCCACTCCGCGCATACAAAACAGCGGCTTATTGGCTGACTCACCAAATTATATAAAAAGCCTCGCAGCAATGCGGGGCTTTTTGCTATCTTCATGGACACAAAATTAAGAAAATCCACTCCGCGCATACAAAACAGCGGCTTATTGGTTGACTCACCAAATTAAAGAAAGCCCACAGTGAAAACTGTGGGCTTTTTGTTTTTTGGCGGAGAAAAATCACTCCGCGCATATAAAACAGCGGCTTACTGGCTGACTCACCAAATCATATTAAAGCCCGTAGTGAATGCTACGGGCTTTTTGCTTTTTAGGTGAAGAAAATCCACTCCGCGCATATAAAACAGCGGCTTATTGGCTGACTCACCAAATCATATTAAAGCCCGTAGTGAATGCTACGGGCTTTTTGCTTTTTAGGCGGAGAAAATCCACTCCGCTCATACAAAACAGCGGATTATTTTTTTGCATAAAAGTATACAAGGAGAGGGTAATAGCAGAGTTTTTAGCTGATTGCTATTTTGGCCTAACCATTATGCTAAATAGTGAAATTTATCATTATTGTTAAACCACCACATTCACCATTTTTAAACTGAGTTTTACCTTTGAGCACTGAGACACGTTCGACGATCCCTAATACACCAAACCCGCCCTTAGCATTTGAGTTTTTATGTTCAGGTAACCCTATGCCGTTGTCAAAAATAATTATCTCAAGCTCACTTTCTTGGTAAGTAATATCTATTGAAAACTCAGTGGCTAGAGAGTGCTTAACTGCATTGGTTGATGCTTCTTGGCAAATGCGGAAAATAGCGATTTTAAAATCATCATTTAAGCTATCTATCGGTCCACTTATTTTGCATTGATAAGCGATTCCAGCTTCATTTAGGTGCTCAGAGAATAACTCGCTTTTTAATGCTGCTTCTAAACCTAATTCGTCTAATAGACGAGGTCTCAGCCAGTGCATTAACCTGTATACCGAGTCATACATATGGCTTGAAACGTTTTGAAGTCTTGTAATTGTCGATGCTAACTCGTTATGGTTAGCTGTTTTCTTTTCTAATATTGCAATATTTGTTTTTAAAGCTGTCAGGTTTTGACCTATATCATCATGTAATTCTTGTGAAAGCTGGCTTCGCTCAGATTCTTGAACATTAACAACTTTAGTAGCTAAGTTTTGAGTTAACGTACTAAGTTCAATTAACTCTTTATTTTGCTCTAATAATGCGGATTTAGACTCATTTAATTCAGTAACAAATGCACTGAGCAAAAGAGCCAGAACGCTGTAACTTATTATGTAAAGTTGCGTAGTCAGGAGTAATTCGGTTTCATTCACACCATAGACGTTAATGAGCAAAGATATAACAGTTACACTTGCATAGCTCAGAGCACCTAAGGCCCCGTATCGATAGCTAAACCATATCAAAGGAAATATAGCGAGCATTCGCAAGAGGTAGAGTGATTTAGGTTCAAACAGGTAAACCCCAATAAAAACAGTGAGGCAAAAACACAGCTGCACTAAAAGCGTGCCAACTTCTTTAGTTATAAGTTTATTTAATTGCTGGTAAATTGTTTTAGCATGAAACGCGAAAAGCAACATGATAAGTGTCGTTATGATACCGCCAAGCTGATGAGCTAACATCATTTCAAAGCGATCTTCATCAGCAATAAGTCGGTATTTATTTTGGCTATCACTCGGTAAGATAATGAGCATTGATCGTATAAAGCGATATGAAATTGCAATAAATAATACTGTAACAGCACTTTTAACAGTTTGAATATCTAATCGAACTTTGAAAAGCTTTGCCAGCACAAGAGGAGTAAGAATCAAAAACTCTCGGCATGCAGAGCTAACCAGTCTATAGAGGACATCATCAAGAGGAACATCATAAAAATACCAAACATAACTGATTTGTCCTAATGTAAAACCTACTGCTAATGCTGGCCAATAACGTAAAGGAAAAAACAGATAACAAACTACTCTGAAGCCAACCGGAAAGTACCAACTAACAAAGTCCTCGTACACAACATAGTTAAAGGAAAATAAATAAAGACTATTTTCGATAACTGGCGCAATTAAAACTATTAAGCACGAAAACAATGCAAACTTTACTATGTCACTGCGCTGGGTGCTCTTCAACTTGAAAGCTAGCGGAACAAAGTAATTTTTGTTGAAGACTCTATCCATGAGTAAGCATAACCTTTTTATAATATATAAACTTGCGTCGTATCAAACTGTTGTTTGGCGCTAGGGTTACACAAAGTATAACGTTGTGTAACTTGAATTTCAGCTTTATTTCCAATGAGTTGTAATAAATGCCCTTTAGCAATATCTGACATATTACGCTTATGTTTTACAATCACTTCACGACCTAAAGCTCCTTGCAAGCGTGGTTTAGGGAAAGCTGTTTTGGTTACCGGCTTGATATGCTCGCACTGAGTAAAATAATCTAAACATTGCTGTTTTGCTTTATTGATGGTCTCGTCATTACTTTTAATTATGTCTACATTTTTAATGAAATGAACAAACGCGGCATTTCGTGAAGTGAAGTTAGCCGTAACATTAGCTAAGGCTTTTGATTCTGGCCATTTACGCATGACTACATATTTATTTTTACCTGTTTTGACTAGGTTAGTAGAGCCTTTTGTCATTTTACTTGTCCACTCAATACGATAATTTGACTCGCCAATGTAATGTAGTAATACGGTGATGTTTTGAAAGTGGCTTGTTTCCCCTGCGATCTTTTTCATGGCTATTTCCTTGTCATTTTGGGTAAGCTTACAAGGAGATAAACAATAAAATTACTTCCACTTTTCTTAGGCTTATAAGAATTTTTCTTACCTTAGTAATCCACTCCCGCGTTATAATGGGATTAATCAATACATGGAGTTGTTATGAAATTTGCGCTTATTGACGATCATCAAATGGTAAGGGAAGGTTTTAAGGCTCTCATCGAAGAAGAAGATCCTGATTGGCAAGTTAGCTTTGAAGCAAGTAGTTACAGTGAGTGTCTACAAAACTTAGGTGATATTGATATAGATTGCTTCGTCATCGATATTTCGCTGCCAGATAGAAATGGGTTAGAAGTTTCTCAACTAATTGGCAATAAGCTACCAAGTGCTAAGCGTATAATTTTGAGTATGTATGAGGAAAAGTCTTATATTCAAAGAGCGCTAGATTTAGGTGTTGATGCTTATCTATCTAAGCGAGATGCAGCTGAAGAGTTAATAACAGCAATACATTCTATCTTTAAAAACCAATTATTTTTAAGCCCTTCAATTAACACGCATTTCTTAAAACCTCAAAAAACTGACAGTGTATTAAACAAACTGACGCCAAGAGAATTAGAGGTTTTTAAGTTACTTGCACAGGGCTTTAATGCGAAACAAGTTTCACAGGTAATTGATATAATGCCTAAAACGGCTCATGTTCATCGTGCCAGCATTATGAGCAAACTGAATTTAACTTCGCAAATTCAAATTACTAAACTGGCTCTTGAAAAAGGGGTGATTCTTATTGATGACATAGGGTAAATCCATTCCCGTTTTGTATGCTGTTTATCAATTGCTTAAGTTATCAAAAACGGAAATTTCTAGTTTAAACGCTATATTTTCTGAATCGTTGTGATTATTGATCTCGGACAAGGTTACTGCGTTGACTCTGTATGTTGCAGTGGTACAGTGAAATTGAACTTAAATTCTAGCTAAAGGAGTTGCCCATGTTAGGCGAAAAACACTCGTTATTGAATGAATTCCCAGAGTTTAATGAATTAATCCATAGCCTCGCGAAACACGATGCTCACTTCAAGAAAACCATGCAACGTTACGATGATATGGATAAAGAAATTCGCTCTCTTGAGTTGCAAGACTCTCCAATCGAAGATGCGGACATGCATGAAAAGAAGCATCAACGCGCCGTGCTAAAAGATGAACTTTATGACTTTTTAAAAGCCAATGCTTAATAAATGAATCGAATAATGCTCCTGCTAACTGCATTCTTACGGTAGGAGCTTTTTCTCTCCTCTATTTTTACTCTCCAATCGTATTTAATCGCAATATCCCTTTACTCAATCAAGGTTATGGTAGTCTTAGCGCGATTTTTTAAGGCAACAATGGAATAGTGCTTTGCACTGACTGGGATTAACATGATTAAAAAAAATATTATTACTACTTCATTAGCACTTATGGGTGTTGTCGCTGTAGGTAGCGCACACGCTGATGAAGGGCAGTGGCAACCGCATCAATTAAAACAATTACAAAGCGAGTTTGACCGCGTTGGTATTGAGTTACCGGCTTCACAAGTGGCAGATCTTAACCAATATCCACTCAATGCAGTGGTTGGTTTAGGCTATTGCTCTGCGTCATTTGTGTCACCAAAAGGCTTAGCGGTAACTAATCATCACTGTGCTTATGGTGCGATTCAAAATAACAGCACACCAGAAAATAACTTAATTGAAAAAGGCTTTTTAGCAGCTGACTTGTCAAAAGAATTACCAGCAGGCCCGCAAGAGCGTTTGTATGTAACTGAACAAGTGGATGATGTAACAGATCGCGTATTGGGTAACTTACCTGCAGATCTACACGGCAAAGACCGTTATGAAGCGATTCAAGCAAACCGCAAAGCCTTGATCAGTGAGTGTGAGTCAGATCCTAACTACCGTTGTACGGTACGTGATTTCCACCATGGCTTAGAGTACTTTATGATCAAGCAACTGATGATCAAAGATGTGCGCTTAGTGTATGCTCCGGCAGAAGCGCTGGGTAACTTTGGTGGTGACATCGATAACTTTGAATACCCACGTCATACGGCCGATTTTACCTTTGTACGTGGTTATGTTGGTAAAGATGGAAAACCTGCTGATTACAGCGAAGATAACGTACCTTATGAGCCAAAGTCGTTCTTAAAAGTGAATGCGAGCGGCGTAAGCTTAGGCGATGGTGTGCTGGTGGCAGGTTACCCTGGTCGCACTAGCCGCTATAAACTAGCAGATGAAGTAAATTATTCAGCGAGTTGGTATTACCCGACATTGCTAAATACTTACAACATGACTCTTGATGTGATTGCCAAGCAGAGCAAAGGCGATGAGCAAGCACAAGTTAAATATGCCTCTCGTGTAAAAAGCACTAACAATCGTTTAAAGAAACTGGAAGGCTTACAAGATGGTTTTAAAGTAACGGATATTCCGGTTATTAAAGCTGCGCAAGAACAAGAATACTTAGCTTGGTTTGCACAAAGTGCTGAGCGTAAAGCTTACGCAGATTCATATCACGCATTAAAGTCATTATTAGTAGAAGCGCACGCACAGCAACAAAGCCATTTTTACTTTGATTACGCAAAACGCGCAGACTTATTAAGTACGGCAATTCGTTTATACCGCTTAGCTAAAGAAAGTGAAAAGCCTAATGCAGAGCGCGAAATGGGTTATCAAGAGCGCGATCTTCCTATGCTTAAAGCGCGTTTAGAGCGTTTACAAAAACAGTTTACGCCTGAAGTCGATAAAGCCTTATGGTTAAGCTACTTAGGTAACTATTTAGCGCAAGATAAAGCAGCGCAAGTTGCGGCATTAAACGACGGCTTAGGTATTACAGATACCACAACACAAGCTGAGCTTGATGCGATTATTGCTTCTTTTTATGCTAATACAGAGCTTACAGATGTAGAAGCACGTGTTAACTGGATTGGTAAATCTGTAGCAGAGTTTGAAGCATCAAACGATCCATTCATAAAGTTAGCTGTTGCTCTATACGATACCAACATGGCACAAGAAGCTGATAAAAAAGAAATGGCGGGTCGCTTAGCAGAAATTCGCCCGCAGTATATGCAAGCCGTGATCGCTTTCAATAACGCTAAAGGTAAGCCAGTTTACCCAGATGCAAATGGCACATTACGCGTAAGCTATGCACAAGTTGATGGTTACCCAGCGGCAGATGCTGTTTATAAAACACCTTTTACATCACTACGTGGTTTAGTGGCTAAACACACTGGCGAAAAGCCATTTGTTGTTACCGATAAAGTACTTGAAGCTTACAAAAAGCAAGCGTTTGGCGCGTACTATCGCGGTGACTTAGGTTTGCCTGGTGTCAGCTGTAGTTTATTCAGCTTTGGTTGTGAGTCACAGGCAGCTAAACCTCTAGAAGTTAACTCAGTACCAGTCAACTTTTTAAGTAGCGCTGATACCACAGGTGGTAACTCAGGTTCGCCAGTCATGAATGGTAAAGGTGAATTAGTGGGCCTTAATTTTGACTCGACTTATGAATCAATCACCAAAGATTGGTACTTTAACGCCAAAATTACCCGTGCTATTCACGTTGATATTCGATACATGCTTTGGTTAATGGAAGAAGTTGATAACGCAGGTTACCTACTTGATGAAATGACCCTAGTTAAATAGCTCCGCTATGTTAATAATAACCGCAGCAATCGCTGCGGTTTTTTTATGTCTTTAATTTTTGCCAATCTAACGTTTTTAATTTGTTTATTTTCAATACTTTTGTAATGTACAAAACAGATACTTTTACTTGGGAAAAATAATGAGCGCCAAACAAATAATAAAAGCCATTTCAGTGAGTGTTGTGGCAATAACGGCAAGCTTTAATGCCAGTGCAGCGAATACCGAAGCAATGTGGCCGGGTACGGCTTATAATCAGCAAATACCAACATTTAAACAAGTACTCGGATACGATGTAGGTGAGCGCATCACCAATTACAACGATATGCGTCGTTATCTTAGCGCTTTAGAGCAAGCTGCACCTGATCGTATTAAAGTGTTTAAGTACGCAAACAGCTGGGAAGGTCGTGAACTGGTTTATGCGGCGGTTGGCACTGCGGAGCATATTCGCTCATTAGAAACTCTCGCCAATAACACCCAAGCTTTGGCTGATCCGCGTATCACCTCTGAAAAAGAAGCTAAGTCGCTAATTAAAAATTTACCGACGTCTGTGTGGCTTCAGTATGCAGTGCACGGTAATGAAATTAGCTCAACCGATGCTGCATTATTTACTGCATATCACTTACTCGCAGCCCCGAATGATGCCATTAACAGCAAAATTTTAGATAACACAGTGGTGTTTATCGACCCACTACAAAATCCTGATGGTCGTGAGCGCTTTGTTACTCGTTATTATGCGACCGTAGGTCTTGAGCACAGTGCAGATAGGTTAAGTGCAGAGCATAATGAGCCATGGCCAAGAGGCCGAACAAATCATTATTTGTTTGATATGAACCGTGATTGGTTAGCGCTTACTCAGCCTGAAAGTAAGGGCAGAGTGGCTGCAATCAATAAATATAAACCACAAGTGGTGGTTGATATTCATGAAATGGGCGGCGACCAATCTTACTACTTTGCACCGGCTGCTCAGCCATTTAACCCGCATATGACGAAAACTCAAATCGCTAACATGGATGCGATTGGGCAAAATCATGCGAAGTATTTTGATGAATTTGGCTTTGATTATTTTACCCGTGAAATTTTTGATGCCTTTTACCCAGGCTACGGTGATAGCTGGCCTGTTTTTTATGGTGCATCAGCATCAACTTACGAAGTAGGCTCTGCGCGTGGTCATGTATTTGAGAAAAATACCGGTGAACTACTCACCTATTTTAATACTGTAAAGCGTCAGTTTGTGGCCTCAATTTCGACCGCCGAAGGGGCTGCCAACCAACGTGAAAAACTACTAGGTGACTTTTATCAATATCAAGTTGATGCAATTGATTCGGGTAAAGATAGCAAAGAGCGAGTTTATATTTTACCTAAGCAAAGTAACCGTGAAGGCGCTCATAGACTCGCCACCTTAATGGCTGAGCATGGTGTTGAAGTTAAACAAGCAACTGAAGACTTCAAAGCCTGTGGCGTTAAGTATAAAGCGGGTAGCTATTTTATTGATACCGCACAGCCACGCGGGGTATTTGTACGTACCACATTTACAGACCAAGTAGATATGGCTGAAGCATTTGTAAAAGAGCAAGAAAGACGTCGTGCTCGTAACCTAGGTGATGAAATTTACGATGTCACAGGTTGGTCACTGCCGATGATGTTTAATGTTGATAGCGATAGTTGTGGTCGCGCAGTTAGCGCAGATAGCAAAGCTGTTCAGGCCGACGACACATTGCTTGGTAAAGTGAATAATCCAGAAGCCTCAGTGGCTTATATTGTTGCTTGGGGTGATACGGCCGCAGCACGCTTTTTAACAGCAGCACTGCAAGCTGGCATTAAACTGAAAAGTGCTGATCAAGCATTTGTATTAGGTGATAAAACTAACTACCCAGCGGGTAGCTTAGTAATCGAAAAACGTCTAAACGATAAAGACTTACTGACTAAAATTAGCCAAATTGCCGAGCAAACTGGTGCAATTGTTGATGGTGTTGATTCAAGTTGGGTGATTGAAGGCCCAAGCTTTGGTAGTAACAAAACAGTGCCTATGGTTGCACCTAAAGTGGCGATTGCATGGGATGCAGCCACTCGTGAGCTAAGCGCCGGTAACACTCGTTTTGTTATCGAAAGACAGCTTGGCTACCCGGTAACCGCTATTCGCACAGCCATGCTTGCTTGGGCTGATTTAAGTGATTACCAAGTGCTTATTTTACCAGAAGGTAATTACGAGCAAGCACTCGGTAAATCGGGGGCGGCTAATTTAAAAAGCTGGGTTGAAGCGGGTGGCGTGTTAATTGCCCTCGGTAATGCTAACCGCTTTACCACTAATGCTGATTACGGTTTGTTAGATGTTAAACGCGAGCAAGCTTACCGAGAAGATAAAGCAAGTAGCAATGATGATAAAAGCAGTAAAGTGGCAGGGCAGTTATTCAATTCTCGCGATGATTTAAAAGCAGCGAGCATTGAGCCACACACATCGCCAGACTATGTAGCTGGTGTACTTGCAAATGTTGAAGTAGACCAAGAGCATTGGTTAACCGCAGGGGTTGATAAAGACCTTGTTGCGGTAGCTTACGGTAATGATATTTACACGCCAATAAAACTGAACTCAGGTAAAAACTTAGCCTGGTTTACAGGTAAAGATGATGTGCTAGCAAGTGGTTATCTATGGCAGCAAAATAAAGCACAGCTTGCGTATAAGCCATTGCTTGTTCATCAACCGCAAGGCAAAGGCATGGTGATAGGCTTTACACAGTCACCAACCTACCGTGCTTACCTTGAGGGCATGAATGTTCTGTTAACTAACACGATTTTCCGCGCTGCAGCACATGCTCAGTAATGACTAAGCACAATAAAAATGGCACCTATTAAGGTGCCTTTTTTATTAAGGGCGACATGCTTTTGCTGGTTTGTTTGCATTTAAGTTTAGATCAATCATCAAGCAGCGATCGTTTTCACCATCTGCTAGCTTTTCAAAAATCATAAGCGCTTTGCTAAGACCTATCTGTAGCGTACAAACATCAACGATTTGTGCTATTTTCCCCACATCTTTGGGTATACATTGCCCCATTGTATTTAGTTGCTGGGCCATGACTTTGTATGCTTTTAGGTGTGTTGTAGGAATGTCTTCAAATGCCAAAGTCCCTGCATTTCTGAGTAAATAAAAATCGCGTATAAACTCAAATAGAGTGACTCCTTTCAGCGCGCGCTCAGAGTGTTGTGTTAAAGGCTTATTTATTGGACTGTCGTATAATCCTAATAGCTCGTGGAAACTGAATGAGAGTAACACGCTTCTAAAACTTTCCGGCCATTCCCTTGGTATAAAACGCCAACGCGTAAGGCCAGCGAGATGCCGCAAAGTAAACTGGTGATAGTCTTCACTATCTAGGATATCCGCAAGCCATTTCTCATCTGGATTATGCTCTGCTAAGTAGCTGTATTCTTTTTCATAGGCAGGAAATAGCGTGTCAAAGCCAGCAATAGAATCAAGAAGTACGGTATCAACTTTGGCTTCATTGCCTATGATGCTGACCAATTTGTATGCCGGACGGTATGCACTTATTGAAGGAGCTTGAATGTTATAAAGGGTATTTTTTGCAGTTTTAATCAAGCTGGTGTCATTCATATGCATATGGCCGCCTATATGCAAACGTAGTCCAGTTTCCGCTAAGGTCGCTTGTGTATTGCTGGTTGGCTCTCTAGTGAGCTGAAAAGCATCGCTGCCATACAGCTCTTTAATCGATGCACTTTGTTGATCGTAAAACTCACCCATCGGAAAATGGCTAAATGCAATAAGCGTTTTATTTTGCTTTTTTGCTGCACTCACAATTTGCTTTATCCAAGTTATTAAATATGGTTTTTCAGTAAGTACTTTATTGTATCCAGCATTTCCAGAGCCTTTGAATGTTAGTTGGTTGTTTTTAAACTCAGGTAAATACACATTGGCATCTATGGCTAAAAGCCACAATCCAGCAACGGGTTCCACTAGATAACTGGTGTCGGGGAGCATTGCACAGTGTTGTTTATCCTCGCTACACTGTTTATATTGGCGTTCTGACAAGGCTGCATGATCACTGGTAAAAGGTGTTTGCCAAAGCAAATCTTGGCTACTAGGCATTAAACCAAAATCAGCCATAGCAGAGACAATCTCTTGATAGCCACCATGAGCAATGCCATCATCGCAAAACAAAGTGTCGGTCTGTGACGCTTTACAGTTTCTATGATCTGGGCTAAAGATAGCAACTTCGCGTCCTTCATCGTTCAAAAAGTCAGACTTACCTGCCGCGGTTTTTATAGGTTTAACAGGATCATGGTTTCCTGGAATAACAAAAAAACGCATGTCGTAGCGTTTTGTGTAATCATTTAATAATGCTTTTAGCCCCTTTAGGTGAGCGGGCTGTCCATCGTCAGTAAAGTCTCCGGGTAAAGCGACTAATTTCACACCGCGTTCGGCAATATCATCTAAAGCCGCTATCAGAGCAAAGTAGTTTTCATTAAAAAGTCGCGTTGAGTGAAGCTGTGCTTTCATACTGCGAATTGCAACGGGTTTGGTTTGGCTATCTAGTTTTACCCCTTTAAAGCCGCTTTGGCTAAAGTCAGCATAGATATCGTGAAAATGAACATCGGGAATAAATGCAATTTGTGTGTTTAGCTCTTTGCCATAGGTTTGAAGCGCCACAAAAAGCAGTGAAAATAGCGTTAATAATCGCATTTAAGTTGCCTTGCTGAAAAAAAATTGGGGCGCAAAGGCCCCAATAATGTATTTAGAAATTGCCGCGTAAGCCTAATGAGAAGCGACGACCTGAGAACTCATACATAGTTGGGAAAGCCGGAGCAATAGTGTAGCCCGTTGTTTCTTCATCTGTGATATTGATCCCCTCAAGAGTGACTTTAAACATGTCGTTTATTTGATAGCCTAACGAGATATCTGTTTGACCGTAGGCATCGCGGTAAACAGGGTACATATCGCGTTCAATATACTCTACATACTTGTCTTTATAGTTGTATGAGATACGCGCATCAAAGCTGTCATTTTCGTAGTAGAAAGTAATATTGTAGGTTTCGTCAGCTAAGCCTTCTGGTGGTGTTGGAATCGCTAAATCAGAGGCACCTGTAAGTGAGTTATCAAGCGTCGTATAGTTAGCGTTAATACCGAACCCCTGTAACATTGGGTGAAAACGTGCAAATGGAATTTGTGCAATGAACTCGATACCACTTACATCGTACGAACCATCTGCATTTACTTTTTGATAAACATCAAAGTCGTAAACGCCATCCACAGTACCATTGTCATTATATTTAGTTACATCAGTAACAACACCTGTTAGAGATTCACGCACTACGCCTTCAATTTCTTTTTCGAAGTATGAAACAGCAAGTAAACCACCTTCTTCTAAATACCACTCTAGGCCTGTTTCCCATTGATCTGCATAAGTTGGTTTTAAATCAGGGTTACCATCGCGGTATTTAAATTCACTTAAACTCACAGTACGTTTATAAGCAATATCCGTTAATGCAGGGCGGATAAAGGTTTCTGATGCTGCCGCGCGGAATAGTAAGTTGTCAGTAAGCTCTAAGCTAAAGTTAATGCTAGGTAGAGTTTCTTTATAGTTACCTTCTTTTGAGATAGGTGCTGGCGTATAATTTGTGCTGCCATCATTAGCTTGCACTTGGTGATATCCTGAAGAATCTACATTGGTATCAATGTAACGAACACCGGTATTTAAAGTGGCAGGTAAGGTGCCAATTTCAAATGCAAAATCAGCCATCGCATAAATGGCGGTGGTTTTTTCTGACACTTCGTAGAATTGATCCGGTGCGTAGTCAACGCCGAAACCATCGTAACGTAATTCATTACGCGCATAGCTATTTGAAATTTGACTCCAGTCTTGTTTAGACGATACGTCAGATAAATACTCACCACCTGACACTAAATCTGAAATAGTATGTATTTCGCTATCAGCTAAGGTACGTGTGCCTACCCACGATGAATCACCTGCGCTAGGGCCTGTGATTCGGTTGCTACCATAATTACGTTGTTTTGATTTATCAGTATAACGCGCACCAAACTGAACTTTTGATAATGCAGGGAAGAAATCTAGTTGAAAATGGCGGCTAAAATCGAGTTGAGCTGCATATTTGTCATCAGAGATATCTTCAAGATTTACTTCATAGTAATCAAATGTATAAGCTTCAGGAGAATTATACATATCGAATGTGTCGGGGTTATCGCTGGCAATGGTTTCACCGCCTGTTGATGTGTAACGAGTGCGAGTTGGGCCATAAGCAGTGTGCTTTAAATTAGTTGTCTCAGCTAATTTATCTGCACCACTGTAGCCAACGACACCGTAAACTTCCCAGTCACCTATCATCCAATCAAGGGTTAAGCTAAATTGCTGGTAGTCTGTATCGCTACTATTTTCTTTGCTTAAAAACTCATGCTGCGTTGCGGCATAGTTAACATCAGTTAAAACGGTAATACCATAATCTGCAAGGGTGGTGTTATCGTAACTGTTTATTTTTTCTAATGCACTGATACTTGAAGCTGAATAGGCTGCGGCATCATACTGGTCTTCATGATTATCAAAGTTACCCAGTAGCGCATCAAAAGTGAGGCTAAATTCACTGCTCGGTTTGTATTGTAGTGATAAAGTTGCGCCCCATTTTTCTTGTTCAGTTAAGTAAGCTCTGTCGCCGACTTTATTTATAAATACAACGCGGCTGGTTTCATCTTTGTCGAAGCGATCATTGATAGTGATCCCCGTATCGCGCTCTAAAACGTCAACAGTTTGGTCTGATTGCCATTGTGATGAACCTGATTTTTCTGTCCAACGTGACAGAGGACGAAAATCAATACCAGAGTTACTATCTGTTCTATTTGTACGCTCTGAATAAGCGAATGAAGCAAGCGCGCCCCAATCACCAAAGGTATTACTCGCTAAAAACGCAAACTTAGGATCGCTTTGCTCAGAGATATCGTTATATGCGCCTTCAACCGATGCCACTATTTGACGACCATCATAGTCAAATGGGCGAGCAGTCGTAATTGCAACAGAGCCTGCAATGCCGCCTTCTTCATCTGCGGCTGTTGGCGATTTTTTAACGGTGACACTTTGAATAATTTCTGACGCAAACATATCAAATTCAACATCACGGCCACCACTGCCTGAGGCTGTCGCAAGGTTGTTAATAGAAACAAAGGTAAATTCAGACGGTAAGCTACGTACATTTACTTTTTGACCTAGGCCTTTATTACGCTCAATCGTAACACCCGGCATACGCTGTAAAGCTTCTGCTAAGTTTTGTTCTGGGAAATCTGCGATATCAGACGCGACAATTGAATCTGAGAAGCCAATATTAGTGCGTTTTAAATCAATCGCTTTTTCTAAGCTTTTTATGTAGCTGCCAGTGACAACAATTTCTTCCATTGGCTCTGGGTTTTCTTCTGCGTAGGTGGGAGCAATTAATAATGAGCCAACAGCAAGCGCTAAAGGTGATAATGAAAATGCACGGTAAGTCATGAGGGTTAATTCCTGTTAAATGCAATATTTGGTTTAAATTCGCCTCTAAAGACGCTGCATTAACAAAGAAGGGGACCTATTTTTTAATGAAGCTTTCATGACACTTTTAAGTCGATAGTTACTTAAAACTGTAACGAAATGATCATCAAACAGCTGTCCCCTTTAGGCTAGCATTTACGTCATACTCAGATAAATAAGCTAGCCTTTAACTTAAATATGTCTTTACCTTCAATGACTAACGGCTTTGATAATAAGATCACAGAGCAAAGCAGAACACTTTTACAATGCTTCATAGCAAATCAAGACGCTTTAAAAGGCTTTTTTTGCAAAGCAGTGGCAGAGCGTGCTGATGCGGATGATTTATTTCAGAAGCTACTTCTCAAGGCACTTAGATCAGAACACCTAGACGCGATAGATAATCCGCTCGCATATGGTTATCGGATGGCTCAGCACTTGATAATAGATCACCACCGTGAGCAGAAAAAAACACCAGAAAGTTTAGAGCATGAGCCTCATTGTGAGGCGTTATCGCTTGAGTCCGCACTTGAATATGAGCAACGTATTGAACTTTATCAGCGCGTTTTGTCGCAAATGCCGGCATTGCGCAGAGATGTGTTTATTCGCCGCCGTATTAAAGGCCAAACACGAGCTGAGATTGCAAGTAGTTTGGGGATCTCAGAAGAAGCAGTTAAAAAACATATTTCACGGGCAATGGATATGCTGAAAAATGCCATGACTGAGTATTTTTTAGTACATGAATGTCCCCGTCATGACAGTTAATCCGTCATATTAGTATTACCAGCAATTGAGACAACGATGAATTTTTCACACCAACATGATTATGAATCTGATAATGCGCTAGAAAAGGCTATTTGGGACGACCCTGCATTATTAGCCGCGCTTGAGCTGGTGGATGCACAACAGAATGAACAACTTGAACAAGCTAAAAAACGCCGTCGTTTAGCGCAGTATTCTTGGGGGGGCGGTGCTGTAGCAGCATGCTTTGCTATTTTCATGTGGACTTTAATGCCAGTGAATGAACAGCCGCCCATATCGTCCTCTGATCTTGTAGCTGTTCAACAATTTACTAGTGGTAAAGCACAACAAGTGAATTTGTCTGATGGTACACAGGTCGCAATGAACGTGAATACGCAACTTGAGTTCAGTGAGAATAGTCATGCTCGAAAAGCAACCTTAGCAAATGGCGAAGCATATTTTTCTGTACATCGTGATGAATCGCGCCCTTTCACAATTGATACGGGCAATGCCACGATCGAAGTTCTTGGTACGGCTTTTAATGTGGACAAAACATTGCGAGAAACATTAGTTGATGTTTTTCATGGTAAAGTTTCAGTAACCAGTTTAGATGGAACGCAGCACGTTGAATTAGTGAAAGGGCAGCGTGCCCGAGTAAGTGATTCTACAATACAGGTCTTGCAATTTAATGCCTCACAACCTGATTGGCAGCAAGGATGGTTGGACTTAGATAACGTGTCTATCAATGATGCATTATTTCAGTTAAATCGTTATAGCGAAAAACCTGTGGTATTAAGTAATGTACCAAGTGATATACATGTAAGTGGTCGCTTTGCTGTTGACGACATTCTTGGTGCTGCAAAGCTCATCGCTCAGCTAAATGAACTTGATGTAAACCAATACCCCGATAGCATTGAGCTAAGTAAAAAGGATGAAAACTGATATGATGTTGTCATAAACCTTTCATTGAAAATAGGCACAATATTTTCCTCTAGCAATGAGGATGTAAGTTAATGTGGCGTATTTTCTGCTGTGTTTTGATGCTGTTTGGTTTGTATGCCAAGCAGCTGTTTGCTGCACAAAGCACTCTAAAAACAGCGCTTAATGATCTGGCTGATCAGTACCAAGTTGCAATTATTTATCCAGACAACCTAGTAAGCTCAGTTATCTTACACTCAGCCACGTTACCTAGAACAGTTAGTCTAGAGGCAAGCCTTGATGCCCTGTTGCTAAAACATGGCTTTATTTGGCAACAAACATCATCGGGCATTATTATTTCCAAACCAAGCCAGACACAACATCACTCACTGTCACAGCCCTATATAGAGGAAGTGACAGTGAAAGGTGATAAAAACAATCAGGCTTCTTCTGTGGTTTATGCCCGCGATTACCAACAAAGTGCCGATTACGCGCAGCAGCAAAAACAAAACTACATTGGCGAGGCTGACTTTGCTAGCGGCACAATGCTTTCTCTTCTACCTGCTGAAAATTTGGCTGAAGCACTACAAGCAATTCCTGGGGTAAGTATTTCAAGAGACCGCGGAGAAGCACTTAATATTAATGCGATGGGACTAGGCCCTGAGTATCAATTAACCTTGTTAAATGGGCACAGATTAGCAAATACTGAAAACGTTCGTAACTCGAATCAATATGGTCAGCAGTATCGTTTTGATACATTCAGCGCCGAGCTTTTTTCCAATATTGCCGTATATAAACTCGCTGATGCAAGGTTACCTAGCGGAGCAGCTGGAGCGACAGTCAACTTGATCAGTGATGATCCGCTTTCATTTGATGATGATCACCTAAAAGTAACCTTAACCAGTGCAGCCCTTGCAGGTGAGCGTAACTTTCAACCAAGCTTTGGTTTAGTTGCCAATACTATTTCAGCTGACAATAAGTTAGCTGCTGTCGTTAAGTTTAATTACGAAAACCGCTTACAAAGGCAATTTCAATTTGAAACGTGGCATTGGGGAAATAATGGTGGAGCACCTGCAGCTTATCAGTGGCAAGGGCTTGAAAATAATAGCTTAGTTCCCACCGATACGTTAGCACTTACTATCGAACATGAAGATAGAACTCGTGCAAGCTATTACACAAATATTGCTTGGCAGCCTAATCAGCGATTTGAATTAAATACACTTTGGCTTCGTTCAGACACCGATTTTACCTACGATGAGCACCGGCTCTCAATTAATCCATCAAGTGATGATGCAACAGCCATATTAGGTGAGCATCAAAACAGTATTCAAACGGTGCAATTTAATGCGGCAAAAAGTAAATCTTCACGCGAAGAATCAGGCCTTTACTACCATACGCAAACCTTACAAATATTACCTACATGGTATGCAAAAGATGGCAGCCACTGGCAAATAAGTCCATTTTACAGCCACAGTGAATCGTTGAGTGAAACGCAAACCCCAATCACCCGAACTCATGTTGACTTAAAAGCTGTACCTGCAGAGATTTCTATTTCAGGAAAACAGCTTGCCTACTACGAATTGGACAGTAATTTAGCGCTTGTTGATAGTTACTCACAGTTATCACAATTAAGCCGCCGCCAGATTGAAGTAAACGATGAAGTAACAGAATGGGGGGTAGATGGCACTTGGCAAATATCATCTATTTGGGGGTTGTCGAGTTTACAGTTTGGCGCAGTAAAGTCTATGCACTCTCATCAGTATCTTCGTCAAGATGTAAGTTTGTCTCAAACACAGTTAACTGATTTACCAGCGCTTGATGGCCGTTGGTTAGAGCCATTAAATACGGCATTTGAAGCCGATTTTCTGTCACACCCTACACAAGCTTGGCTGATCCCAAAACGTGACCTTTTACAGTTGTATGATATTGACTTACCATTTACCGATGGGCAAGCCAATGATTACTTAAATAGTTATGAAACCGAATTTACTGCTTATGAAAGCTATATGCACAGCGTATGGCAAATACCAGAACTTAAAAGATTAACGACTGCTTTTGGGCTCAGACACAGCTATGTAAAAAGTAAAACATTAGGGCATGAGCTTAATGAGAATGGCCAATTAGCAAAGCTTTCTGAGCAGGTAAACATTTCTACTTGGTTACCTTCTTTGAATTTCAAATGGCAGTTGTCTGAGCAATGGCTTGCTCGCTTAGGTTATAGCCGTGCAGTGAATCGGCCTAACTATTCTGATTTAAACCCTAAACTACATGTTAATTCTGGTGGTTTACCCTATGCCGAATTAGGAAATCCTGCTTTAGAGCCTGTAGTAGCCAACACCACAAGCCTATCTTTCAATTGGTCAGGGGAAGAGAGTAGTTTGCAATTGATGGCCTTTAATCATCAGCTCGATAACTTTATTGTTGAACAAATCAAAAACGTAACCTATCAACAGCAGCAATACCCAGCTTTACAGGCCAATAATGATGGGCAAGCAGCAATTAGTGGGCTGCAGTTTAGTACTGACTTGAAACTACCTGTATTATCAAATTCTCTACTGCAAAGTCGAATGATATCGAGTGTTAGTCAGTTATTGGACGCCAAATTAACGGCGGAGCAAATCGACAACACAGATATTGAAGGGGTGTCTGAATTAACTGCAAATCTGCGTTTACTGTTTAATGCAAAGAAATGGCAAAGTGCAGTTAACCTTAATTACCGGAGTGATTTTTTAGAGCAACGAGACTTATCGAATAATGCAGATGTTTATGTCGATGATTTTACAAGTGTAGACCTAAGTTACAGTTGGCTTTTCTCTGATTTAGTTGCATTGCGGTTTGATATTTTTAATGCCACAGATAAAAGCCTAGTTAGAGAGGTGCAAACAAACGACGCCTCATCACTTATGAAAGTCGAGCAATTTGGTCGCCGTTTTGTGCTGAGTCTTTCATTAACCCTATAAGTGATCATCAAAGCATCATCATATGGATGCATAACTTGTGTATTAATAAAAAAGCCCGCAGGGCAAAGGGCGGGCTTTTTAGTGTTCCAAGGAGAGAAAGTGTTAAGACACAATCCCTAGTGGCTTACCTGTTTGCCAAGCGCCACGGGTAAAATCTGGAATCGTTTTGCTGTTACTTCTATCAGCAACCGATGCCATACTTTGCGGGAAGATTGATGACCATGCTGCGGCATCGTATACATCTTGATCGAGTGGCTCATTATTGCGTAAGCAGTAGATCATGCGCCAAAGCATAATGAAGTCCATACCGCCGTGGCCACCGTTCTTGACCGCTTCTTCACCCATGCGTTTCCATAGTGGGTGATCAAACTCAGCACGCCACTTTTCCATATCTTGATCCCAGCTATGAAAGTTTTGCATATGTGGCTTACGACCCTGTGAACCTGCTTTCTCCCAGGCAGCGAGCTCTGCTTCATATTGCTGTTGGTAAATTTTCGCGATAGCTGGTGGCACATCTTCAAGAGCAATGCGATTAGGGAAACCAGCAAATGTACCATTAGTACCTTGAATTAGGTTATGGCGGCTGTACGGGCGAGGGCTTGTGGTGTCGTGCTGAACCATAATGCTACGACCTTTCACTGTTTTAATAATGCTGGTGTTCATGTCGCCAGCAGTAAATTTCAGTGAGCGGCGTTCGTGGCCCGCAGGAAATTCACGCTCTGCGTAAGCTGCGCGGCCAAGTGCAGGTGAGCTAACTGATGTAACAAAATCAAAGCGGTCACCACGGTTGATGTTCATATACTGAGAAACAGGGCCTAAACCATGGGTTGGGTATAAGTTACCGTCTACTTTTGTATGCCAGTAAGTGCGCCAAGAACCTGTGCTGCGGTCAATTTCTTTCATTTGCCAACGCAGGTCATGAATATAAGCGGCTTCACCATGTAGTAACTCGCCAAATATCCCCTTACGAACCATGTTTAATACCATTAACTCGTCACGGCCGTAGTTAACGTTTTCCATCATCATGCAGTTCTTTTGCGTGCGCTCAGCAGTGTTTACTAGTTGCCAACACTCTTCCATCGTGGTTGCTGCAGGTACTTCAACAAAGGCATGCTTACCACTTTCCATGGTCTGAACACTCATCGGTGTGTGCCATTTCCAAGGCGTTGAAATGATCACAATGTCGATGTCATCGCGAGCAAGCATGTCTAAATAGGCTTTATCAGAACCCGTATAAGCAGTTGGTTTAGGTAAGCCTTTTTCAACAACATAATTAACAGACTTATCTAGCATCAGCTGATCTGTGTCGCAAATAGCTTTAATTTCAACACCTTCAATATGGCAAAGGTGTTTTACATGGCCGCTACCACGTTGACCAACTCCAATAAAACCAACACGTACCACATCCATTGCTGGCACAGCTAAGCCCATTACGCTTTTACCTTGTGCTGCAAGAGGTGTGCTTTGATTATCACCTTGTTGGCTTTTCGCACAACCAGTCACGACTGTCGCGGCGGTAATGGCTGCGGCAGATTTTAAAAAACTACGTCTATCTATTGTCATAACGATACCTAAATCACTGAGATTATTTTAATAGTGGGTTTCAGTTGTTTCTGTTATATCGCAACTCAAAGTCAATTACAATTAAATGCTTTCAAATTCTTTCGTAACTTTGGTTTTTATTATTTTAACCCTTATAGAATACCGTGTTTAGTGTGTTTTTAACTTGTTTTGCGCCTTTCGTTACCTTTCGTTTTGTTGCGCAGCGTTTCGCGCTGTGCTACTGTAATTTCAAATCACGTATCTAACCATTAGCGTAAGCTGCTTGGAGAAAACCATGAATGCATTAAAAACGATTATAAATAACAATCGAGTAGGGCAAGCGCAGGGTATTTATTCTGTGTGTTGTGCACACCCGCTCGTTATCGAAGCAGCAATGTTGCAAGCTCTAAATGATGACACCGAAATTTTAATAGAAGCTACAGCGAATCAAGTTAATCAGTTTGGTGGTTACACAGGAATGAAGCCCCATGACTTCGTTGAGTTTGTTCATGCAATAGCGGAAAAAGTAGGGTTAGATACCCAGCGCATTATTTTGGGGGGTGATCATTTAGGTCCAGTGTGTTGGGTAAATGAGCCTGCAGAGGTTGCAATGGTAAAAGCTGTTGACCTAGTAAAAGCCTATGCAAGCGCGGGTTTTAAGAAAATTCATTTAGATGCCAGTATGCCATGCGCTGACGATGGAGAACGTTTAGCTGATGCCGAAATTGCCAAGCGTGCAGCGTTGATGTGCCAAGCCGCTGAGTCGGTAGCAAAAGGTAACGATATTCTTTATGTGGTGGGTACTGAGGTTCCTCCTCCGGGTGGCGCTACAGAAGAACATGAAATTATTGAGGTATCTCATGTTGAGGGGGTACAGCAAACAATCGAATTACACCAGGCTGCATTTGCTAACTTAAACATAAGCGATGTGTGGTCGCGTGTTATTGCTGTTGTTGTGCAGCCGGGAGTTGAATTTGATAACCATCAAGTTTTTGATTACCAACGTAATGAAGCGCAAAAACTGAAAGAGTTTATCACCACTGTCGATAATCTTGTTTATGAAGCTCACTCTACCGACTATCAGCCAGATCATTGCTATCACGAGTTGGTGCAAGATCACTTTGCCATATTGAAAGTGGGTCCACAGCTTACCTATGCGCTACGCGAAGGGTTGTTTGCGTTATCTTATATTGAAGATCAATTAGTCGAAGCTGGTCAGCGTTCTAATTTACGTGATGTGTGTGAACGTATCATGCTAGAAAAGCCACATTACTGGAATAAGTTTTACCCAACACAAGGTGCTGAAGCTAAGCTGTTTAGAGCTTATAGTTATAGCGACCGTATTCGTTATTACTGGCCTGAAGACGAAATAAAACAAACAGTAGAAAAACTGTTTGAAAACTTAGAAGGGCAAATTATTCCTCAGACCTTGCTTAGTCAGTTTATGCCAGCGCAATATAAGGCATTGATCAATGGCCAAATTAACTCATCACCACGTGAGTTAGTACTCAATAAAATAATGGAAGTAACGAATACCTATTCGCGTGCTTGTAATCAATAAGTGGTGTTGAGAGAGAATTAATTATGACGCAGTTTTTATCATTAAACGAAACAGAGCTTAAGCAGCAAAACGCATATTGGACAGCAAGAGAAATCTCTCAGCAGCCAGAGTCATGGTGCAATACAGCGGCTATTATTGAAACGCATCGAGCAGAAATAAGTGCATTTTTAGCGCCAATTTTGGCATTAAAAGGACTGCAAATCGTATTAACGGGGGCTGGCACATCGGCCTATGTTGGCGAAGCATTAGCACCTCACTTAACAGCCAAAACAGATTTAAATGTGCGTGCAGTTAGCACCACCGACATTGTGTCTAACCCACATGGTTTTTTACAAAAGAGCACGCCCACTTTACTTGTTTCTTATGCGCGTTCAGGTAATAGCCCTGAAAGTGTCGCGGCGGTTGATATCTCAGAGCAAGTTGTTGAAAAGTGCTTCCACTTAGTTATTACCTGTAATGAAAATGGAGAGTTAGCGAAAAGGGCGGCAGCTAAAAGAAACAGCTTTAGTGTACTTATGCCAAAAGAAACTCTTGATGAAAGCTTTGCTATGACCAGCAGTTTCACCTCAATGCTGCTTTCAACCTTATGTATTTTTACCCCTGATGTTAACCAGCTCGCACAAGTGGCCACGCAGACAGAGCAGCTGCTCGACACGCAACTTGAAGAGATCAAGGGTTTTGCGCAAACTGACATTGAACGTTTGGTGTTTTTAGGAGCAGGTTCATTGCTCGGCTATGCTAAAGAAGCGGCCTTAAAGTGCTTAGAGCTGACCAATGGTGATTTAATAAGTTACTTTGAAACCCCACTTGGTTTTCGTCATGGTCCTAAAACCATTATTAATGATAAAACCGCAGTGATGTTAATGGCCTCAAGTGATTTTTATAGTAGTTTGTATGATACTGATTTATTTAATGAACTACTAAATGACCAACAGTGTTTAGCGGTTAAAAAGCTGGCGTTAAATACTGAACTGGTCGAGCTAGATGATGTTTGGCAAGGTCTGTATTATATTGTCTATTGTCAGATTTTTGCATTTTATAAATCAATGTCACTCGGTTTAACACCTGATAACCCTTGTCCTACGGGCGAAGTTAACCGTGTTGTAAAAGGGGTAACTATTTACCCATTAACTTCTCGCTAAGTAGTGTTGGGTAAAGTATGGCTGTTTACGGACTCGATATTGGTGGTACAAAAATAGAGACCGCCATTTTTAATGATAATTTAGAGCAACAGCAAAGTTGGCGTATTACTACGCCAACGGATGACTATCAGCAATTTTTGCACGCAATTTATCAGCAGGTAATTAAAGCCGATGAGCTATCGGGTTGCCAAGGTGCGGTGGGCATCGGTATGCCAGGTATCGTTAATGATGAAGGTAAAGTACTGTCGGCTAATGTGCCGTGTGCCACAGACAAAGTGATTGCCAACGATCTTCAAGCATTATTAAAACGCCCTGTTGCGATATTAAATGACACCCGGTGTTTTGCCTTATCAGAAGCTAATGGCGGAGCTGGTGAAGGTTATAGCCGAGTATTCGGTGCCATTGTTGGCACTGGTGCGGCGGGTGGTATGTGCATTGATGGAACCTTGTTTAACCAAGGTTTGGGCATGTCAGGGGAGTACGGCCATTTACCGCTGTCTGCGTATTTACAACAAAAATACCAGCTGCCAGTTTTAAAGTGCGGCTGTGGTTTAAATGGCTGTGTCGAAAGTTATATTGCAGGGCCCGGTGTACAAACCTTGTACCAGCATATTACGCAATCTCCTAAATCTGCGATTGAATGGGCAAACGATATCAAACGTGGTGATGAGCAAGCCTTAAAGGTGCTAGCTTGTTACTTAGATATTCTTGGCGAAACCTTTGCTGCTATCAGTAAAAGTTTGCACCCAGAAGTTATCGTGCTTGGGGGCGGGTTGTCGCTCATTGATGCAATAGTAGAAAAACTCCCTGACGCGATTCAAACTCATTTATTTTCAGGTTTTGCCGTGCCAGAAGTGAAGCGCGCAAAATTTGGTGATTCTAGCGGCGTAAGAGGCGCTGCAATAATAGGAAGTGTTCATGCTAATTCCAACGCATCTTAATCGCTATTACTTAAAAGCCGCAAAAGTGGTGACTGCTGATGCGGTTTTACTCGATCATGTGGTCTTGGTCGAGCAAGGTAAAATTACTGCCATTACTACGCAAATGGCGCCCGAGATCGAAGTAATAGATTTAGGTGAGCACAGTTTATTTCCAGGCTTTATTGATTTACATATTCATGGCCGTGAAGGCTGCGATATTATGGACGGCACCCCAGAATCACTAGAGATTATTTCTCGTTCTTTAGCAAAGCATGGCGTAACGGGGTTTGTTGGCACAACGGTGACTGCAGACTGGGACGTCTCAATTCAAGCTTATAAAAATATGGCGAGTGCCTATCAAAAAGGCTTGGCTGGAGCGCAGTTGCTAGGGGCTTATAACGAAGGTTTATTCTTTGCCGAAGCGCATAAAGGCGCGCATAACGAGTCATTTTTTTTAGAGCTTACTAAACAGCGATTTGATGAAATTTATGCCGCATGTGAAGGTTGCTTAAGCTCATTTGCGTTAGCGCCAGAACTACTTAAATCCCCCGACATGATCCGCTATATCACCGATAAGGGTGTGCGTGTGATGCTGGGTCATACAGATGCTAATTTTGAGCAAACAACACAAGCTCTTGCTCATGGAGCCTGCGGTGGTGTGCATATTTTTAATGGTATGCGCGGTATTCATCATCGTGATCCCGGCTGTACTGGCGCATTACTGATGGACAACGATGCCATGGTTGAGCTTATTCCTGATGGTATTCATTTGCATCCGAGCATCATGAACATGGTTTACCGTTTAAAAGGGGCAGATAAAATTGCTCTGATCACAGACTGTGTGAGCGCCGGAGGCTTACAAGATGGTCGCTACCGTTTAGGTGAGCTTCCTATTGTGGTTGAGCAAGGTGTTGCAAGAACTGAGAGCGGCTCTTTAGCAGGCAGTACATTAACCATGGAAGTTGGCGTTGAGCGCTTTTATAACCTAACCGACGCAAGCCTAGTCGAAGCAACTAACATGGCCAGTTTAGTACCCGCTGAGTTTTTAAATAAAGCGGAGCAAATAGGCAGTATTGCGGTAGGTAAACAGGCTAATTTTGCCCTGCTCGATAAAGACTTTTCTGTTCAAGCAACAATCTGTGCGGGTAAGCAAATCTTTTAAAAGTTAAGTGAGAATGCAGGCAAAAGTATTCGATGCCATTGTTATTGGCAGTGGCATTACTGGCGGCTGGGCTGCTAAAGAACTGACCGAAAATGGGCTCAATGTACTGCTGCTGGAACGTGGCAGGCAGGTTGTGCATGGTACTGACTATATCACTGCCTTTAAAGAAGATTGGCAACTGCCATTTCGCGACAGGCCCAGCTTGCTAGAAAAGCGCAACCAAGCTAAACAAGCACGCACTGGCTATGCCACCAAGCAATCAATAAAACACTGGTTTGTGAATGATTTGCAGCACCCTTATCAAGAATCACAGCGTTTTGATTGGATCAGAGGGTATCATCTTGGTGGGCGCTCATTAACTTGGGGGCGGCAATGCTTGCGCCTCAGTGATATAGATTTTGCAGCCAACAAACAAGATGGTCACGGCGTTGATTGGCCTGTGCGCTATCAAGATATTGCGCCTTGGTACGATAAAGTTGAAGCCTACATCGGGGTTATTGGCGAAGCGCTGAACTTACCTCAGCTACCAGATGGACCTTACTTACCTCCTTTTGCGCTTAATGCCGTAGAGCAGCAGCTTAAACAAAGTTTATTAACTCACTACACTAATCGGCACCTCACCATCGGGCGAGTTGCGCATTTAACTGAGGCAAAGCCTGAGCAAGGTCGTGCTCCATGCAGCAAGCGCAACCGCTGTATGCGAGGTTGTCCAACCGGTAGTTATTTTAGTAGTTTAGCCTCGACCTTACCTGCAGCGATGCGTACTGGACGACTCACTATTCAGACTCACTCCATTGCTAAAGAGATTATTTACAATCCAGATAGCGGGCAAGCCACAGGTGTGAAAGTAATTGATGCTGAATCTAAAAAAGAGCGTATCGAGCGAGCGAACATCATTTTTTGCTGTGCATCAACGGTAGCCACAACAGCCTTGTTATTAAATTCAACCTCTGCACGTTTTCCTAATGGCTTAGGGAACGATAGTGGAGAGCTTGGTCATAACCTCATGGATCACCATTTTAGGGTTGGCGCAACGGGTGAACCAAAAGGTTTTGCTGATGACTTTAATGATGGCGACAGACCCGTTGGCTTTCATATTCCGCGCTTTCGAAACCTTGATGATAACGAGCAGCATAGCTTTATTCGCGGCTATGGCTATCAAGGATACGCAACACGAAAAGATTGGCGACGGGGCTTTAAAGAACTTAGCTTTGGTAAGGCTTTTCGAGAAGAGCTTGCCAAACCTGGGCCTTGGCAAGTTGCATTAATAGGCTTTGGTGAATGCCTGCCTTATCATCGTAATAAAATGAGCTTAGATCCGGTATTAAAAGATCAATGGGGATTACCTTTAGTTAATTTTGATTGCCAATTTGCTGAAAACGAGCAGCGCATGCGCGAGGATATGAAAGCGCAAGCCGTCGAGATGCTCAGCAAAGCTGGTTATCAAAATGTGCAAGCGTACGATAAAGGCTCAGCGCCGGGGCAAGCCATCCACGAAATGGGAACTGCGCGCATGGGACATGATGCTACAACCTCAGTGCTTAATCGTTACAACCAAATTCATAGTGTGCGTAACGTCTATGTCACTGACGGCTCGTTTATGTGCTCGTCGGGTTATCAGAACCCTTCGTTAACCTATATGGCATTTACTGCAAGAGCCGCCGATCATGCTGTACGGCATTATCAAAACGGGGTGTTCAATGGCTGATTTACAAAGGCGAAATGCGATTAAATGTTTAGCTGCATTATTCGGTGCGGCTATTAAGCCAGTGGCTGCGACTCAGCTATTTGATAAAGTGAATGACAATCATTTTGAGGTGCTTAAAACGGTGGCGCATCGAGATGTGGTTTCGCATATGCAGGCGGTTATTTTAGAGCTAGAGCCAAATGAGCAACTGTATTTTAATTTAGTCGCTTTCACAGATTTAATGCTAGCAAATACACTAACTACGACTGAGCGTACGGCATGCTTAAAAGGCGCAGAGCTGATTGCAGAAGGTGCTCTTTCATCGTCGCAATTAGCTGATAAACTCACAGGTTTATTTACTATCTCTTTGCAGCAGCAACAGCGCATAATAGCGCAGCAAGCCTTACCTCTTTCAGAAGTGAGCCCTGATAAGCGTGACGAGTACTTAATATATAAGTGTATTTTTACCGTGCGTGAATTTTTGCTACTGGGCTATTTCACATCAGAAAAATTGCAGGCTAGTTAAATAGTAAAACAACTAAGCCTGCCCATGTCTTTACTTACGCCAACTTGTTAGTTTGTGACCAATCAGTGCGTAATAAAGAATAAACACATAGCAAGGGATCAACAGATAGTAAGCTTGTTGTGCATTGCCCGTATATTCTGCAAATACACCGTATACCAAAGGCAATAGCGCGCCACCTGAAATCCCCATAATCAGTAATGCCGCGCCGGTTTGGGTTTTATCGCCAAGATTTGCAAGGGCCATAGGCCAAATGGTCGGCCATACCAGCGCATTCGATAAGCCAAGTAATGCAACAAATAACACGGTATCTGGAAAACCGTTATCAGCAAGCCAAAAGAGCACTACGTTTGCAATCGCAGTTTGTTGCGGATTAATTAAAATGATACCAAGTGAAAACACACAACCACTTAACGCGGAAAATATCAGCGCCTGTTGCTGACTAAAAAAGCGAGGAATTAACACGATACCTAAAACATAACCCAGCACCATAAAGCCCATGGTGTAAGAGGTGAGTTCTGCGAACTGCAATACCCCTTGTTCTTTGCCGTAAAGGCCAATAGTGTCGCCGGCAATGACTTCTGCACCTATGTAAAAGAATAGGGCTATCACGCCTAAAACTAAGTGTGGAAATTGCAGGACTGATTTACTCTCGCTGTTGTTGCTGGTTTTTGGTTGTTCAATATCAGGTAGCGGGGCCAGCATGATTAACGCCGCTAATATTGCTAATGCGATTGCCATTACAAGGTAAGGAGTAATTAAACGATTAGCCAGTTCTTGTAACTGTAATTGCTTTTGAATGCTGTTTAATTGAGCCAGAGCTTCTGGGCTAAAGTTGGCAATGTCGCTAAATACAATCGCTGAGAAGAGCAATGGAGCCACCACACCAGCACTCTTATTGAGAATACCCATAATGCTAATGCGCACGGCTGCTGTGTCTTTAGAGCCAATAAGCACGATGTAAGGATTCGCAGCGGTTTGTAATAAGGTAAGGCCGCTACCTAAAGTAAATAAGGCAACCAAAAACAACCAGTAAGCCTGAATTTGTGCCGCAGGAATAAATAACAGTGCACCAAATGCCATGGTACCTAAACCAAACGACATACCATGCTTATAGCTGAATATTTGCAAAATCTTAGCGCTTGGCAGTGCCATTACGGTATAGGCGATATAAAACACCAGTGTCACCATGTAAGCTTCAATATGGTTGAGATCGCAGACCATTTGTAAAAATGGGATCAAGGAGCCGTTAAGCCAAGTTATAAAACCAAATAAGAAAAACAACCCACCTATGATCATCATAGGCAGTAATTGCGTGCGATTGGTGTGTTCTGTTTGCTCTAACAGTGAGCTTTGTGTTGTCATTTTTGTCACCAAAGAAGATTGTTGTGAAATAATCATAAAACAAAATTCGTAAGTTTTGAAAGTTTTATTTTATTTCGAAACTAAATTTGGCTTTGAAACTGTAAATTGTGTAATATTGAACTACAAATTTGAAAGCAGCTATTAAAACAACAGGCCAGCTATGCTAACCACAATAGAAAGAAGACAAAAAATCGTCCTGATGACTGAGGAAAATGGCAAAGTAAATGTTAAAGATCTCGCAAAGACCTTTGATATTTCGGAGGTTAGCATTCGCCATGATCTTAACGAGCTCGGTAAACGTGGCTTAGTTGTCCGTTCACGTGGTGGGGCAATTGCCTGCGATAAATTGGCTAAAGAGCTTTCGGTAAAAGATAAGCATAACGAAAACTACGCAGTGAAAGTGTTATTAGCGAAAGCTGTGGCAAGTTTGGTTGATGATGGCGATTCATTGATTATTGATTCTGGTACCACCACAGAAGAAGTTGCCAAAGCATTAACCAATAAGCAGGGCCTTACTGTGATGACAAACGGCCTTAATATTGCCCATGTACTGGCTGATATTGAAGATGCAAATGTGTTTATGCTGGGTGGGCAATTACGAAAGAAATCAATGTCTTTTTACTCAAATGAAGTCGAGCAAGCACTTAGTAAATATAACTTTAAAAAGGTTATTTTAGGGGTTGATGGTATCGACTCAGAAGCAGGGATCACCACTCATTATGAGCCCGAGGCAATGCTGAATCGCACCATGTGCACCCGCGCAGATAAAGTCATTGCAGTCACAGATTCAAGTAAATTTGGTAAGCGTGCTTTGTATAATGTATTGCCGCTTAAATCAATCGATGTGCTGGTCACCGACAAAAATATGCCAGCAGAGTTCGTTGAATCATTAACGAGCTTAGGTATCGAAGTGATTACCGTTTAACTCTCTAGTTAAATAGAACTATTGAAAGGTGGCTTTTGCCGCCTTTTTTATTGTTCGTAAAAACCGAATCTCCCCACCGAAAAGAAAATCTTCAGAAAAAATCATTATCGTAACTTTCGAAATTAACTCCCCATCTTTAAAGGCATGCGAAGCCATTTTTGCTGTTTTTGAAACTTGATTCGTAACTATCGAAAGTTTCACTAGGTAATTAATTGTTGCTAGTTTGTTTCATTTTGTTATAGATTAAATATAAGGCCTTACTCATTACCATTTTTATGGTGAAAAAATCTGAACATTTAAAAACAGGAAATCATCATGGCAACAACAACTAGAAAAAAATATTTGAGCGTGCTGATAAGCTCGATTTTGGCCTCATCAGTCAGTTTCGCTGCGACGGCCCAGCAACAAGAAAACGATAGTAAGGCCGAAGAGGATGTTGAGGTTATTGAAGTTACAGGGATCCGTAGCAGTATTAAAGAATCAAACTTTCGAAAGAAAGAAGCAACGACGGTTGTTGATGTCGTTGTCGCTGATGACATCGGTAAGTTCCCCGATGAAAACTTAGCGGAAGCATTGCAGCGTATTCCGGGCATCACCATTACTCGTAATGGCGGTGAGGGGCAAAATATTTTAGTCCGTGGTTTAGGTGGCGGCTACAACATTACCACGTTGAATGGTCGTAAACTGGCTTCTGAAAACTCAGGCCGCGACTTTAACTTTGATACGATTGCTTCAGAGTTAGTGGGGGCACTACAAGTGTATAAGTCACCAGAAGCACGCTTAATTGAAGGGGGCATTGGTGCGGTCGTTGATATCGAAACTCGTAAACCACTAGACCAAGATGGCTTTACCTTGAGCGCTTCAGCAAAAGGGATTTATGAATCTCGAACAGGCGATGTACACCCGCATGCTTCATTCATCATCGGTGACAACTTTAATGATGATACTTTTGGTGTGCTTTTCTCGGGTGCGTATTCTAAGAAAACCTTACGTGCAGACACATACTCGGCAAGCGGTTTTTTTGACGAAGAAGAAGGTTGGGGGGCAGACAGCGCAGGTGTGCCAGTCGACATGAACGGCAACGGAGAAATTGATGGGCAAAGTGAAATATTTGCCTCAAAAATCCCGAGTTACATGTATTTTGCCAACGCGCAGGATGTGCGTGAACGCGTCGGTGCGACGTTAGCAATGCAATGGCGCCCAACAGATACCCTAGACATTAACTTTGATGCTCTTTATTCACGTTACAACACCGATGGTCATCGTTATCAAATCGGTTTTGTTAACTATGATGAAAGCTGGACGCCAGGCACGCCAGTGTTTACTGATGCAGAATTTGATGACACAGGCCGTGTAGTATCAATGACGCAAACCGGTAACACCATGGTGGAGCTACTCAACTTAACCAACCCACGTAAAACCGATACTTATCAGTTTGCCCTTAATGCTAAATGGTATCCAATGGATGGCCTAACACTGGCTGTAGATGTTGCCCATTCAAGAGCGAAAAACGAAAACGGCGGTGATAACCGCTTTATTGTTGCGCGTGGTTTTATTGACTCAATTGGGATTGATTACACCACGGGTAATATGCTGCCAGATGTGACCTTATCGCCGGGCTTAACTGCGGATCAATCATACGGTGCTCACTATAGCCGTAATACAGGTACTGGGGTTGAAGACACGGTTAATGACTTTAAGTTTACCGGTACATTTGTGCCAGAAAGCGATTTAGTGACCCGTGTTGATTTTGGTTTAACTTACCTTGAACAAACTAAAAGTCAGCTTGAATATGCATCAAAAAATGCCAGCCAATTCAGTAATGGTGGTCAATATTTAGAACGCGATGGCTATGAATTCGATGACAGCACCGTGGTCAATGTTGGTGACTTTAACCTCTTTGAAATCCCAAGTGATGTGTTTGTTGAGGCGAATTTCGATAACTTCTTAGAGGGTGAAAGTAGCATTACACCTGAGCCATGGCCAAGTTTCGACTACGATAAGTTACTTGCTTATTATCGCTCAATTAATGCTGAAGCAACCGATAAGAGTATTGTTGCATCGCTCAATTCATCGGGCACTTATGAGGTAACCGAAGAAGTTCTAACTGCGTATGCGCAAGTGACGCTCGAGAGCACTCTTGCAAATATGCCGTATATGTTAAACGTTGGTATTCGCGGCTCGCAAACTGAAGTGAGCTCTAAAGGGTCGGTTTATGATCTATCGTTAATTGACTTACAAGAAGATGGTAAACCACTTGAAAATGGTTGGCGCGAAACTGTTGAGCAATCATTTAAAGGGGATTACAGCAACATTTTACCAAGCATGAACTTTAAGCTTAGTATTACCGATGATTTAATTTACCGCTTCTCTGCGGCACAAGTGATTAGCCGCCCATCTTTAAGCTACTTACGTCCGTGGCTTGCGCCAAATTTTGATACGTATCGTGAAGGTTTACCACAACTTTCTATGGGTGATTCGTCGTTAACACCTGAAGAAGCTAATCAAGCCGATATGACCTTAGAGTGGTACTTTGAAGACAGCAGCTCGTTAAGTGGTGGGGTGTTTGTCAAAGACCTGAAATCATTTATCGATTACGTCGAAAGCCCAGTTGAAATTGAAGGTGTGCGTTACTTTGCATCTTACCCTGGTAAGAGTAAGTACGGTGCAACGATCAAAGGGGCTGAGTTTGCTTATCAGCAGTCGCTCGAAAACTTACTACCCGAACCTTTCAATGGCTTAGGCTTTCAGCTTAATTACACCTATGTTGACAGTAGTTACGATGAACCAGAGCTAAAAGAATCAGGTTTGCCATTTAGAGGCATGTCGAAAAACTCATATAACGCCGTGGTTTACTATGAGCAATATGGTTTCCAAGCACGTTTAGCGTATAACTGGCGCAGCAAGTTCTTGTCGGATCCTGATGCATGGGGTGGTCCATATTGGATCTCTGATTATGGTCAGTTAGATGCCAGCATGAGCTATAACATCAGTGACCAATTCACAGTGTTTGCCGAAGCAACGAACTTAACGAATGAACGTTATTGGGGTTACACCAAGCGTACTGACCAAGTGAGTTATCTAGAGCGTTTTGGTACTCAAGTAGCCTTGGGTGTTCGAGCTAGTTTCTAATTTTAGTGTTTACAAGCGCCTGTAAGGGCGCTTTTATTTTTAAATGAGGTTGTTATGGCAGGAATTAGTGTTTGGCAATTAGTCATTATTGCTGCAATTGTGGTGCTGTTATTTGGCACAAAAAAATTATCTCGAATAGGTGGAGATTTAGGGACGTCAGTCAAAGGGTTTAAGCGTGCTATGCAAGATAAACCCAATGATGAAGCCTAGTTCGCAAGTACTTTAAATTATATTGCTACCCTGCTCAGGGTCGCGAGATTGATCGGCTTGTTCGCGAATATCATCGGCATCACTACTAACGTCATCAAGGCTATGGTCGTCGAGTGATTTTGCTGTTTTTGGCTCTGCGCTTACACTATTGTTTGGCTGCTCGGTCTCGTTTTCGCTATTTAAAATAATTCGCTCGCGAGCATCATCAGGCATGCTTATTTGCTCTGCTAAATAGGTATTGACCAGCTCTCGCATTAATTGTGATGCCACTTTGATAGTACTGTGTTCGTTACTATTGACCCAAAAATAAATGGTTAGATTAAGAGTCGCTGAGCCTAATGAATCAATTAACACTTGGCTTGGCGGATCACTAATAACAGCAGGGTTTTGATTAACCACTTTCATTGCTAATTGTTGGGCATAGCGAATGTCATTATCGTAGCCAATGCCAACGTTAAAGTGACCTCGCATTTTAGGATTTGCGGTGAGGTTTTTAATGACGTTTTTATAGACGGTCGCATTGGGAATTTGAATGTGATTACCATCAAAATCAACCAAGGTGGTGGCGCGAGCCGTAACCTTTTTAACTACCCCTAAACGACCATCAACTTCGATAACATCATCAATACGAAAAGGGCGCTGCACACTAAGCAGCATACTTGAAATAAAGTTTTCGGCGATATCGCGAAAAGCAAAACCTAAAATAAGCCCGACTAAGCCAGTACCACTCATAATCGCCACGGCAAAACTGGTGAGTCCAGCAAGACGCAAAAATAAGTACACCCCAAACAAGATGATAATGATGCTAAAAAAGCGCCTAGTCACCACATGCAAAAGTTTACTTTCACTGACAAAGCCAAGTGGTTTGATTAATAAATACGATAAAGGGCGGGCTAAAAAGTAGCAAACAATGATGGCTACAATACCGAGTGTCAGTGCAGGTAACATTTGCCATGTAGTATGTAAAAACTGCGTGATTTGAGAGTTTAAGTCTTGCCAAGATAAGCTCTCAGGGATTGCTTGCGATGTTACTGAAACTGTCGGTGTAAACAAAGTAGCTAATTGATTTTTAATAAGTAAATAATAATTCATCGCACCGCTCCATGGACCTTTGTACTGTTTTTATAAGCTTAGCTTAATGCAATTCAGACGCCATTATTACTGGCAAGTTGTTTGCAGCTTGAGAGTGATTAAAGCAATTTTTTAGGTCGCTTATGAGTAAGGACAACCGAGGTTACCAAGCTCGCTCACCAATGGAGATCCCAATGCGAGGCTGGTGGGATATCTGCAAGCGGGTTTATCACAACCTATCACAAGACAATTTATCTTTTGTGGCGGCAGGCGTGGCATTTTATGCTCTGTTGGCTATTTTCCCTGCGCTGGCGGCTATTGTCTCTGTGTATGCATATTTTGCCTCGCCAACAGATATTTATGATCAGCTTGATAAAGTGATTGCCATTTTACCTGAAAGTAGCCGTGACATCATTTTGCTACAGGTTAGTGGTATCACTCAGCAATCGCAAAAGGTATTGAGTGCCAGTGCCATAGGTACTTTATTATTGACTGTTTGGAGTAGCAGCAAAGGCTGCCAAGCACTGATCACTGCCTGCAACATTACTTATCATCAGCGCAATAAGCGCCAGTTTTTTATGGCATTAGTGGTGCGTTTTTTATTTTCGTTAGGTGCTATTGTGGTTGCGCTGGTGGCGTTATTGATCATTGGTATTTTGCCAATAGTGCTTAACTTAGTTGGCTTAACTGAGCTTATCGATTTAATGATTCAGCTTATTACTTGGCCACTATTAGCCATTATTTTTAATTGCGCTTTAGCATTTTTATATCGTTATGCACCGCATAGAACGCCTGCCAAATGGCGCTGGATCACCCCAGGCTCAATGCTTGCCACGTTTCTTTGGATCATCGCATCAATCGGTTTTTCATATTATGTATCGCAATTTGCAAGTTATAACGAAACTTACGGATCGTTAGGTGGTGTGGTGATCATGTTGATGTGGCTTTATATCAGCGCATACATCATTATTTTTGGTGCCGCCATTAATGCCAGTGCCGAGCAACAAACCTTAGTCGATAGCACCATAGGGCCAGAGAAAGAAGTTGGAGAGCGGGGTGCTACAGTGGCTGATAGATTAACCAGACAACAAAATGAGCATTCTTAAAAATAGAATGATTAGCGCTAATTTTACTCATGGTTGTTAGTTAAATTAGCGCCTACAATCATTTCATACAATTTACGGGAGTAAAGTTATGAAAGTGATTCAACAATTAAATAGTCATGCCACACAAGATGGTGACGGCGTAAACATCAGTCGTATTCCTGGCTTTGATGGCAAGTATTTAGACCCTTTTTTAATGATCGATGAGCTTAAGTCAGATGATCACAGTGATTTTATGGGGGGCTTTCCTGCGCATCCTCACCGCGGTATCGAAACCTTTACTTATATTATTAAAGGTGGCTTTGAGCACCAAGATCAAATGGGTAACAAAAAAGCGATCCGTGCTGGTGATGTGCAGTGGATGAGTACCGGTTTTGGTGTGATCCACAGTGAAATGCCATTAGCAGATGCTAAAGAAGGCATGCACGGTTTTCAGATTTGGCTCAATATGCCAAGTGCCGAGAAACTAAGAGCACCACGTTATCAAGATACCACTGAAGCGCCAGCACCAACGACTCAAAATGAGCAAGGTGTTGAGCTTAAAGCGTTGGCAGGAAGCTGGCAGTTTGCCGGTGAAAAGCAGGACTCTAGCCTACAAGACCTCGCCGCTGATGGCATGCTTGCTGATGTGACTTTACCGGCTGGTACGCAGTTTTACCATGCACCATTAGCGCAAACTAAGGTGATGATTTATATCCATACTGGAGAAATTCATACTGAACAGGGCGGTCCAGTTAAAGCTGGCAGCTTATTGATTTTAGAGCCTGGCAGTAACATTGAGTTTAACTCGCAAACTGGTGCTGGGGCGTTGATCCTAGCCGGTGAGCCGCTTAAGCAACCAATCGCTCATATGGGCCCGTTTGTAATGACAACCCAAGCTGAGTTACAGCAAGCAGTGCGTGACTATCAGCTAGGTAAATTTGGCACACTATAGGAGGTTATTGTGGGATTACTAGTAAATGGCCAATGGCAAGATAAATGGTACGACACCGATAACAATCAAGGTGAGTTCAAACGTGAGGCAGCTCAGTTACGTAACTGGGTTACCGAAGATGGCAGTGCAGGGCAAAGTGGTGATGCGGGCTTTAAAGCTGAGAAAGATCGTTACCATCTTTATGTCTCTTTAGCTTGCCCTTGGGCTCATCGCACTTTGATTTTTCGCCATTTAAAAGGCCTTGAAGATTATATCAGTGTGTCGGTTGTAAGTCCTGACATGCTAGAGCATGGCTGGACCTTTGATAAAGACAATCACAGCACCGGTGATGCACTTTTCGATAGCGAATTTATGCATCAAATTTATACGCGTAACAAAGCCGATTATTCAGGTCGTGTTACGGTTCCCGTGCTTTGGGATAAAAAAACGCAGCGTATTGTTAGCAACGAATCTGCTGAGATTATCAGAATGTTTAATAGCGCGTTTAATGCCCTAACAGGTAATGAACGCGACTTTTATCCGCAATCGTTACGTTCTGAAATTGATGAAGTTAATGAGTTTGTTTATCACAACATTAATAATGGGGTGTATCGTGCAGGCTTTGCGACAACGCAAGAAGCTTACACGGAAGCCTTTGATGATCTCTTTGCCGCTCTAGATAAGATTGAGCAACGTTTAACAGCTAATCGTTATTTAGTGGGTGAGACCCTGACTGAGGCCGACTGGCGTTTATTTACCACCTTAATTCGCTTCGACAGTGTTTATGTGGGCCACTTTAAATGTAATTTGCGTACTATTGAGAGCTATCCGGCGATCAGCAACTATTTACGTGAGTTATATCAAATTGAAGGTGTAAGTAAGACCGTTGATTTTTATCATATAAAACGTCATTACTATTTTAGCCACACCATGATCAACCCAACTCAAGTTGTGCCAAAAGGGCCTGATATAGACTACGCTCGACCACATAATCGTGGTTAATAGATTCTGATAACTAACAGTTTTATGACTGATTAAGCTGTTAGTTATAACTATCCATGACCTTGCGGATAGTGTCGATGCCAAACATCACCTTTTGAATAAATGACTCTGAACTTTTCACTAAATTAAAGTTAGGGTGCTGTGACCAAACAGCTTGCAGTTTGTCATCAAGCAAAATAGCTTGCTGATCAGATTCGTTTCTAACAGGGTTATTAGAATGAATACTTTGCCCAGACTTAGCAGCTGTTTCAAAAAAGATCACTGCATCATACTGGTTAAGTTCGATTTCTAGGCTGGTGTTTAAACACTGAAAAAACTCATCTTGCTCACCGGGCCAATAGGCAAGCCCATCTAAACTACCACGATCGCAAAGCATTAAACGATCTGGGTGCATGGTTCGCTGAATATGTTCAAGGTGTTTTTGTAAGCTGAAGATAGCTTGTTGGTGAGCTTTAATGAGGTGAGTTGCATCACCACGTTCTACACCACCGCTGAATAGCATGGTCGCAGACTCTGGTACAACAACAATTTGATTAGAAAATTCACGTCTTAATAGATCGATGGCTGTTGTTTTACCACCGCCTGGGCCGCCTGTTAATACAATCCTTTTTTTCACCTTACATTCTCACAAATTGCTCGTTTGTGTTTAAGGTAATGAAAATAGGTGGCAAAGAGAAGTAAAAAGCAAACATTACATGATAAAGATCACAACAAACGCAGTAACCAGCTGAAGCGGCTGACTTGTTTCAATTTACCGTCTTTGTGGTCTGAGTTATTAAGTGCTTCGTAGCCCATTCCCGCAGTGAAGGCACTGGCAATACCTACTTTACTTACTGCAAAGCGTTTTAAACGGTATTTGAATGCTTGATGGTGTTGACGTTTAAGCTCATCTTGTAGATCCATTTGTTGGCTTAGTTCAGTCACTCTGTGCTGTGGTTTATTAATAAAATAATCAATTAACATCATTCATCCTTATTAATATTAAATAATTGACGAACGCTTTTTAGCGTGTGATCAAAGCCTATCTTACTACTTACATAACCAATATTTTTCCAAAGCCATGCAAGGCATATCAGTTGTAATGCAATCAATGAAATAGCGGCTAACCACAATGATTGGCTAAAGCTAAATATTGCGATACCGACAGTAGCAAGTAGACCAGCCCAAAGTAGCACCAAGCCGCCTGCAAAACAGACGAGTAGGATGATCGTTAAGGCGAGTGAGCGTGTTGATAAGCGCCACTCAGCAGCTGCAAGCTTTTTACAAGTTCCAGTTTGTTCACGGTAGTCAATGTATAGCTGTTTGCCGTAATCAGATAATTTAGCAAGATGATCTTGCCACTGATCAGCGTTTAACGGCTGTTCAGTGGCATCTTGCGTTTTCTCATCTGTGGATTGAGAAGACTGCATAACAATTACTTACGACGAATAAGAGCAGTTACTAACATGCCTGCAGCAAAGGCAATACCTGCTGTTGCAAGTGGGTTTTCTGATGCAAGCTTACGAGTTTTACCACTGTACTCATTAATTTTAGCGCGTGCTACAGCTTGCTTTTCAGAAAGCGTTTGAGCAGAGCTCGATGCGCCTTGGCGAACACTATGTTCAGCACTTGCTGCACGAGTTGAAAGTGCATCAACAGCGTGATGTGCTGCTTCAGTTGCTTTTTCTGTGAATGGCGCCTCTACTTGAGCCGCGTTCGAGTTTGCACTGCTATTAGTTTCTGTGCTTGAATTCGATTTAGAAGTTGCGGTAGTCATAATCATTCCTTAAAAATTGCCATTTAATTGGTATCTAATCTATTGCAACCTTCATACCAAATAATAAAAATTAACTTTTTCAATGCGTTATAATTTTTAATCAGCCATTGGAGGGAGAACATTCGTAACTCTTGCAGGGTGATTAAGTAAAAATTACAACATTCGATAATTTTGTAATTATTCATTGGTTATTCATTAACCATTTTTCCCTAATACATCGCCAAGAAAATTGAAAAAATATTTTTTTTCGATGTTTTCCACTTTTTCCCACGTAATTCATAGGCTTTGCTTGAGGCCTTATTTTTTCTGGCTTCACAAGGCGCTTATGATGATCTGCTTACTTGACAAAATGGCTTGTCAAGCCCTAAACTGGAGCACTGTGGTAAAAAGTGGTTTTTAGTGGATCAAACTGGATCGGAAATAATCATTAACGATTAACAACCTATTTTTAAGGCAAGTTATGTTTCGGGGTGCGAGCTCTCTGAGTTTGGATGATAAAGGACGCTTTGCGGTACCGACTAAGTACCGAGATGCGATCTTGTCTGAAGATCAGGGAACGGTTATCTGCACTGTGGCCTTAAATGAACCTTGTTTGTGGTTATACCCGCTAGCAGAATGGCTCGAAATTGAAGAACGATTATTAAAGATTTCGAACATGAATCCACGCGCTCGCCGTATGCAACGTATGCTGCTCGGTAACGCTACAGAGTATCAACTAGATAAAAATGGCCGAATTTTGCTGGCGCCGTCGTTACGCGCACATGCAGAACTTGGAAAAAAAATCATGTTGGTTGGCTTGATGAACAAGTTTGAAATTTGGGATGAAGATCGTTGGCATGAACAAATGCGCCAAGATACTGAAATTGAACGCCTAGGCGATTTTGAGGCGAATCCTGAGTTCGATAATTTCTCACTCTAACCACAATAATAAAAAGGCAAAAAATAGCTAATGACAGCGCAATTTGAACATGTCTCTGTACTGATGGACGAAACCATAGATGCTTTGGATATTAAACCCGAAGGCATTTACATGGATGGCACATTTGGTCGCGGTGGGCACTCTGGACAAATTCTTGCGCGTTTAAGTGAGCAAGGTCGTTTACAAGCAATTGACCAAGATCCACAAGCTATTAAAGCCGCAGAAAAGTTTGCTGATGATGCACGTTTTTCGATTGCCCACACTCGTTTTTCAAACCTTAAAACAGTTGCCGAAGATAACGATTTAATCGGTAAAGTTGACGGTATTTTGTTAGATATCGGTGTTTCTTCGCCACAGCTTGATGATGCTGAACGCGGTTTTAGCTTTATGAAAGATGGCCCGCTTGATATGCGCATGGACCCAACCAGTGGTCGCAGTGCTGCACAATGGCTCGCTGAAGCTGAACTTGAAGATATCACTCATGTGATTAAAACCTACGGCGAAGAAAAGTTTGGTCGCCGTATCGCTCATAAAATAATTGAAACACGTGAACACACTGCTATCACAAGCACAAAGCAGCTTGCTGAGTTAGTCGATGAAGCGGTGCCAGTGAAAGATAAACACAAACACCCGGCTACACGTACATTCCAAGCGATCCGTATTTATATCAACAGTGAACTTGAAGAAATTCAAACTGCACTGCAAGCCGCTGTTGACGTTTTAAAACCAGGTGGACGTTTAGTCGTTATTTCGTTCCACTCGTTAGAAGATCGCATTGTTAAGCAATTTATAAAAAAACAGAGTAAGGGAGAGGCGATACCCAGAGGTCTGCCTTTGACGGACGCACAAATAAACAAAAACCTGACGTTAAAGGCAGTGGGTAAAGCCATTAAGCCGAGTAAGGCGGAAATAGAAGCTAACCCGCGTTCACGTAGTTCTGTGTTAAGGGTTGCTCAGAGGTTGTAATGAAAGCTAAAGCGACACATCGCCAACCCAATTTATTTGTAGAGATTTTTAAAGGCCTAGGAGCTAATAAGCTGACCTTGGCCTTGTTGGTTGTGATCCTTGCTTCGAGCTTAAGTGTGGTTCAAGTGACGCACCTAGCGCGTCAACAATTGATTGAACAAGATAAATTATTGCAAGAGCGCGATGAACTTGATCTTGAGTGGCGTTACTTGCTTGTAGAAGAAGAATTTTATTCGCAGCATGCGCGTATTGAAGAAGTCGCAACCATGCAATTAGAAATGAAACGGCCAACTAGCCAAGACGAACAGGTGGTGGTACTGCAATGAGAAGCAGAGGGAAAAAGCCAACGAATACCTTGATAACATGGCGCTTTTTGCTCGTGTGCTCAGTGGTGTTGCTAGTCTTTATGACGCTGGTTGCGCGTGCCGCTTTTTTACAGGTCATTGAGCCAGATAAAGCGCGTTCAGAAAGTGATAAACGTACTGTGCGAGTTGAAAAACAACATGTGCAGCGAGGTATGATCTTCGATCGCAATGGTAAAGAGTTGGCAGTCAGCGTGCCTGTGGTGAGTGTGTATGCCGATCCTAAGGCACTACATAAATCACTGATCAGCAAGGTACTGCGTCAAGCACGTAAAAATGGTGAAGATCAACAAGCGCTTGCTGAAAACACTGTTGAGTTAGATAAACGTATTGCCGCTTATTACAATAATGATATTCGCTGGCGTGAACTTGCGGATGTATTACGTATTGAACCAAGCAAAATTAACTCTCGTCTTCGTGATAATCCAAAGCGTCGTTTTGTCTACTTAAAACGTCAGGTTACCCCTGCTGTTGCTAACTATATTGGTGATCTTCGTTTACCAGGTATCCACTTACTTGATGAGTCAAAACGTTATTACCCTGCCGGTGAAGTGACAGCTCATGTTATTGGTTTTACTAACATAGATGGTCATGGTATTGAGGGGATCGAAAAGCTTTATGAAAAAGCTTTAACCGGTGTTGAAGGTCAGCGTACTATTCGTAAAGATGCGCAAGGCCGTGAAGTAGAAGTTCTTGATGAGCGCGAGCGTGTAGAGCCAGAGAGTATTCATTTAAGTATAGACCAACGTATTCAAGCAATTGCTTATAAGGCAGTGAAATCAGCGGTGTTATCGTACAAAGCGACCTCAGGTTCAGCCATGGTTGTGGATGTTAAAACCGGTGAAGTGTTGGCTATGGTAAATAGCCCATCGTTTAACCCAAATAACTTATCAGATGCTGCGCCGCATAAGCGTCGTAACCGTGCTATCACCGATTTGTTTGAGCCAGGCTCAACTGTTAAGCCGCTAGCCATTTTAGCTGGTTTAGACTACGGCGTAATTCAACCGGATTCAATTGTTGATACTTACCCTGGCTGGATGCGAGTAGGTGGTAGCCTTGTGCAAGATACTCGTAATCATGGTGAGATGACTTTAAGAGAGATCTTAAAATATTCAAGCAATATGGGTGTGACTAAGGTCAGCCAAGAGCTACCAAAAGATTACTTTGTTGGTCTTTATCAAAAAGTTGGTTTTGGCAGCGACAGTGGCACGGGCATGGTTGGCGAAAGCAGTGGTTTATTTTATCCAAATCGCCGCTGGTCTGATCATGAAATTGCTGCACTATCATTTGGTTACAACTTAGCAGTAAGTACCGCACAAATGGCGCGTTTTTATGCCATGTTAGGTTCAGGCGGTGTTATGCGTCCATTGACTGTACTTAAACAAGAGTCGGTACCTGAAGGCGAACGTATTTTTCAACAAAAAGATGTTGAAGCTGTTGTTCACATGATGGAAAGCGTGTTTGAGAAAGGTGGTACTGCTCAAAAAGTTCATGTTGATGGTTATCGTGCTGCAGGTAAAACAGGTACTTCTAAAAAAGCGGCTGTTGGTGGTTACGGTGATGAGTATGTTGGTTATTTTGCCGGTATTGCACCTGCAAGCAACCCGCGTTTAGCGGTAGTAGTATTGATTAATGAGCCGGGTGGAGATGTTTATTACGGCGGTGCGACGGCAGGTCCTGCATTTGCAGAGATTGTCTCCAATGCTTTAAGAATTCTAAACGTCGCACCGGATAAAGATGCGGTTGCGTACGTAGAAGGCAAAGATAACGATGCGTGATTTAAAACCGATTCTTAATCAAATTGATGTTGAGGCCAATAGTTTATTGGTTAATCAACTACGTCTTGATAGTCGAGATGTAAAAGCTGGCGATGTATTTGTCGCTATAAAAGGTCATCAGCTTGATGGCGGACAGTTTATTGAAAAAGCCATTGAAAATGGTGCGGTGGCAGTTATTGCTGACCGTTTATGTGAGTTCGAAAGTGAGTTTGAACCACTTTATTTAGTTACCGATTTAGCGAAAAAGCTGCCTGCACTTGCAGCTGCTTTTTACCAGCAACCATCAAAGCAGTTGGATTTAGTGGGTGTGACAGGCACCAATGGCAAGTCAACGACCACAGCGATGATCGCGCATTTAGCACAGCATTGTCATAAACGTGCGGCTGTGATTGGTACGCTCGGTTATGGGCACCCTGATAACCTGACTGAGCTTGCAAACACCACACCATCGAGCGTCGATTTACAGCGTATTTTATCTGAACTTGTAACAGAACAGCATGATGTTGTGGCTATGGAAGTCTCATCTCATGGCTTAGTTCAGCAACGTGTTGATCAGTGTAAATTTAAAGCCGCTGTGTTTACTAACCTTTCGCGTGACCACTTAGATTATCATGGCACGATGGATGCCTACGGTGATGCGAAGTTGATGTTAATGCGTGACCATATGCCTGAGCTTGTGGTGCTTAATCAAGATGATGCGCAAGTTGAAGCATGGTTAGAAAAATACGACTTCAATAACCTAATTTGTTACGGCCATAAAAACCTAACGCCTAAAAATGCGCGTTTTGTTTATTTCAGCGATGTAACCTATGATAACACCGGTATATCGGCGAAGTTCGATACCAGTTGGGGACAGGCTGAAGTTAATTGCACACTGTTTGGCGAGTTCAACTTATATAATTTAGCCGCTGCAATGGCTACTTTATTAGGTATGGGTTACCCACTTGATTTACTCGTTGAAGGGTGTAAATCATTGCAGCCTGTTGCTGGGCGCATGCAGGCATTTAGTGCGCCAGGTCAACCGACTTGTATTGTTGACTATGCCCATACTCCTGATGCGTTAGCACTAGCATTACAAGCATTGCAAAAGCATGTTCCAGGTGGCGTCAGCTGTGTGTTTGGCTGTGGTGGCGACAGAGACAAAGGCAAACGCCCGATGATGGCAAAAGCTGCTGAAGCTAATGCAGACCGTATTATTGTCACCAGTGATAACCCAAGAAGTGAAGACCCAGACGCAATTATTGCTGATGTGATTGCAGGGCTTGAGCAGCCTGAACGCGCACATTGTGAAGCAGACCGCGCGCAGGCTATTAGTTATGCCATTGCGCAAGCAGGTGCTGATGATGTCATTCTAATTGCGGGCAAAGGCCACGAAGACTATCAAATTATTGGCGACCAACGAATTGACTTCTGCGATCGTCAATATGTACAACAACAATTAAAAGAAAAATCGCAAGGGGCGCAGTTATGATCCCTATGGATTTTGATTGGCTAGCTAAAGTTCTAGCAACCGATTACCAAGGTGGTAATCAAACGGTAAAAAATATTAACACTGACACCCGTACTTTGTGCGACGGTGAAGTGTTTTTAGCGCTACAAGGGCCTAATTTTGATGGTCATAAATTTGTTGCGCAAGCAAAAGAAAAAGGCGCGATAGCTGCCATCGTAGCGCGTCCTGTTAACGTCGATATTGTGCAGTTTGTGGTCAGTGATACACGTATTGCGCTTGGCCAAATTGGCGCGGCTGTGATGGCACAGGTTGCACCAAAAACAATCGCTATTACAGGTAGCGTGGGTAAAACGACCGTTAAAGAAATGTGTGCGGCGATTTTATCAGGCCACGGTGAAGTACTGGCCACAAAAGGCAACTTTAATAATGACATTGGTGTGCCACTGACGTTATTACGTCTTGAGCCACAGCACCAATATGCGGTGATTGAGTTAGGTGCCAACCACATTGGTGAAATTGCATACACCGTTGCAATGACGAAACCTGATGTTGCTGTGGTATGTAATGTTGCAGCTTCTCACTTAGAAGGCTTTGGCTCACTACAAGGTGTAGCAACGGCCAAAGGCGAAATCTATGACGGCTTAAAGCCTGATGGTGTTGCCGTAGTTAATTGCGACAGTGATTATGCCGATTTTTGGCTTGATAAATTAACTGATCGCAACGTAAAACGTTTTTCTACTAACCAACAATTAGATTATTGGGCAGAAGATGTGGTGCTTGATGAGCAAGCCCGTGCTTCTTTTGTGCTTTGTAATAAAGATAAAAAAGTACCTGTCACACTGGCACTACCGGGCAAACATAATATTGCAAATGCATTAATAGCCACCGCGTTAACCACTGAGCTGGGTGTAAGCCTCGAAAGTGTTGCATCGGCGCTGGCAACCATGGGTGAAGTTAAAGGTCGTGTAAACGTCCTTAAAGTGTCAGACACATTGACGGTTATTGATGATACCTACAACGCGAATGTGCAATCGGTTAAGGCGGCAATTGATTTATTAAGTGATATGCCAGGGCGTCGTATTTTTGCGTTAGGTGATATGGGTGAGCTTGGTGAAGAAGCGCGTTTTTATCATCAACAAGTCGGTGAGTATGCACAGCAAAAAGGCATTGATGAGCTATACAGCTTAGGTGTTTTAAGCAAGTCAGCCAGTGATGTATTTGAAAAGCCAAACCGCCACTTCTCAAGCCGTGAACAATTATTACAACAATTACAAAGTGAACTTGCTCAATCGACGCAAAAAACCACAGTTGTTGTAAAAGGTTCGCGCAGTTCTCGTATGGAGCTTGTGGTCACAGATTTAGTAAATAGCCAGCAAAATGGCAACAATGGAGTATCGTCATGTTAGTTTGGCTGGCCGAGTATTTAACACAGTATTACAGTGGTTTTAATGTTTTTTCTTACCTAACGCTGCGCGCGATTTTAGGTATTTTAACAGCACTACTTATTTCACTTTATTTTGGCCCTAAGCTAATTCGTGCATTACAAAAAATGCAGATTGGTCAGGTGGTTCGTCACGATGGTCCAGAGTCACACCTATCTAAAAAAGGCACGCCAACTATGGGCGGTATTTTGATTTTAGGAGCGATTTTTACCAGCACATTACTGTGGGCAGACCTTTCAAATAAATATGTTTGGGCAACCTTATTTGTTGTGGGCTCGTTAGGTGTAGTTGGTTTTATTGATGACTACCGTAAAGTGATCCGCAAAGACCCTAAAGGCTTAATCGCTAAGTGGAAATACTTTTGGCAATCAGTGATTGCGTTAGTGGTTGCCAGTGCGCTTTATTTTACCTCGCAGCAAGGCAGCGAAACCTCATTAGTTGTGCCGTTTTTCAAAGACGTGTTACCACAGCTAGGATTGTTTTATATCGTGATGACTTACTTTGTAATTGTAGGTACGTCGAACGCGGTAAACCTAACAGATGGCCTTGATGGTTTAGCGATTGTGCCAACCATTTTAGTGGCGGCAGCGCTTGCCATTATTGCTTATTTAACAGGTAACGTTAATTTCTCAAGCTACCTACATATTCCGCATTTGCCACTCGCCAGTGAGCTTGTGGTTGTGTGTACAGCAATTGTGGGAGCTGGACTTGGTTTCTTATGGTTTAACACCTACCCAGCACAGGTATTTATGGGTGATGTAGGCTCATTAGCACTCGGCGGTGCTTTGGGTATTATTGCGGTGCTGGTTCGTCAGGAACTGGTACTTATCATCATGGGTGGTGTGTTTGTAATGGAAGCATTGTCGGTGATTTTACAAGTGGGCTCTTACAAATTACGTGGTCAACGTATTTTTAGAATGGCGCCTATTCACCACCATTATGAATTAAAGGGTTGGCCTGAGCCGCGCGTAATTGTGCGCTTTTGGATTATTTCAATCGTGCTAGTACTTGCTGGCCTTGCGACATTAAAGATCAGGTAAATGACAGTTATTAACGAGATTAAAAATAAACAAATTTCAGTGCTCGGACTCGGTGTAACCGGTCTGGGCATTGTGCGTTTTTTATTATCTCAGAATATTAAGCCAATTGTTGTTGATAGCCGCACAGCGCCGCCGGGTGCTGATTGGCTAAATGAGCATGCCAGTGAGTTAACGACTCACTTTGGTGATTTAGAGCAGGCAGACTTAGCCAGCAATGACATTATTATCATCAGCCCAGGTCTAAGCCTCGCGACACCTGCTGTAGCAAAAGCGATTGATGCTGGTGTTGAAGTGATTGGTGACGTTGAGCTTTTTGCCCGATTAACCGATAAACCAATTGTTGCGGTGACTGGTTCAAATGGTAAGTCGACTGTAGTTACATTGGCGTTTGAAGTACTTAAAGCGGCCGGTTATAAAGTTGGCCTTGGTGGCAACATTGGTACTGCGGTACTTGATTTACTATCGCAAGACTATGATGTGTATGTACTTGAACTGTCGAGCTTTCAGCTTGATACCACACACAGCTTAAAAGCAAAAAGTGCCTGTGTATTGAATGTGAGCGAAGATCACCTCGATCGTTATCCAAGCTACCAAGCATACATTGACTCTAAGCAAAGTATTTATAACGGCTCTGAGCTTGCGGTAGTTAATGCCATTGATGTGGCAACGCATACTGCAAAGCAGCCCCAAGTGAGCTTTGCGCTCGCTAATGCAGATTTTGCCTTGGTTGAATATCAAGGTGAGCAATACTTTGCAGCACACGGTAAGCCGGTGTTACCAGCAAGCTGTTTAAATGTTGTTGGCTTGCACAATCAACAAAACGCGCTCGCGGTGATGGCATTACTGAGCCCGTTTGATATTGCTAAAGAGCATTACCAGCAAGCGTTTAGTGCTTTTACTGGGCTTGCACACCGTTGTCAGTTTGTTGCTGAAATTAATGAAGTAAAATACTTTAACGATTCAAAAGCGACCAATGTAGGTGCAACTATCGCTGCGATTGAAAGCTTAGCAGGTCAAGCAAAGCAATTAGTTGTGATTGCCGGTGGTGATGCAAAAGGGGCTGATTTAGATGCCCTAAAGCCATACTTAAACAACAAAGTAAAAGCGCTTGTTTGTTTTGGTAAAGATGCTAAAGCGTTAGTGGCTCTGACTGAAAAAGGTCACCTAACCACCAACATGCATGAAGCTGTGCAACTAGCAAAACAGTTAAGCAGCAGTGGCGATATCGTTTTATTAGCACCTGCATGTGCCAGCATTGATATGTATAACAATTACATGCAACGTGGTGATGACTTTGCTCAGTGCGTATTGGCGGAGGCGGTATGATTGCATTTGCTGACATCCGTGAAGCATTAACACCTAAGCAATCGCCACAGCTTTATGATGTGCCGTTATTGTATTGCATGTTGATGTTGATTGGCGTTGGCTTTGTGATGGTAACCAGTGCCTCTATGCCAACAGCAGAGCGATTATTTGATAATCCGTATCACATTATCATTCGCCATGGCATGTTCTTAATTATGGGCTTTTTCTTGTTTTGGATTGCCACTAACGTGCCTATGGATTGGTGGAAGCGCAGTAACGCCTATTTATTGTTGCTGGGTTTAGGTTTGCTGGTTTTGGTGCTGATTGTTGGCCGTGAAGTGAACGGTGCAAAGCGTTGGATACCTATTGGCCCTGTGGGCTTTCAGGTTGCTGAAGCCGCCAAACTGTATTTCTTTAGCTACATTGCTGGTTACTTAGTGCGTAAACGTGAAGAAGTACAAGAGAACTTAAAAGGTTTCTTTAAGCCATTAGCCGTATTTGGTGTGTATGCGTTTTTGATTTTGATGCAGCCAGACTTAGGAACTGTAGTTGTATTGTTTGTGACGACAGTTGGTTTGTTGTTTTTAGCGGGTGCTAAGTTATGGCAGTTTTTTGGCCTTATCTTAACGGGTATTGCTGCAGTGGTGGTGCTAATTATCGCTGAACCATATCGTATGGCTCGTGTTACAGGCTTTTTAGAACCGTGGGAAGATCCGTTTGGTAAAGGTTATCAGTTAGTACAATCGCTAATGGCCTACAGCCAAGGTGGTTGGTTTGGTCAAGGTTTAGGTAATAGTGTACAAAAACTGCAATACCTGCCAGAGGCACATAATGACTTTATCTTTGCAGTGATTGGTGAAGAGCTCGGCTTTTTTGGCGTATTTAGTATTTTGATTGTACTTGCTGTATTTGTATTCAGAGCCCTTTTAATTGGCCAAAAAGCGCTGCAATGTGGCAAAGAGTACGAAGGCTATTTTGCCTTTGCTATTGGTATCTGGTTTGCGTTTCAAACCATGGTAAATGTTGGTGCAAGTGCGGGCATTTTGCCAACCAAAGGCTTAACACTACCGTTTATTTCGTACGGTGGCTCTAGCTTATTAATTATGACCATAGCAACAGGTGTACTTTTGCGAATAGATTTTGAAACAAAGATGGCGACTAAGCAGGCAACCTCACGTGGAGGTAAACGATGAGTAAAAAATTACTTGTTGTTGCAGGTGGTACCGGTGGCCATATTTTTCCAGGTATTGCCGTGGCTGACTTTTTAAAACAGCAAGGCTGGCAAGTTAGCTGGATTGGCACGCCTGATAGAATGGAAGCAACGGTAGTACCTAAGCACAACATTGAGATTGATTTTATCAATGTAAAAGGTGTGCGCGGAAATGGAATTAAACGCCTGATTAAAGCACCTTTTATGGTGATGAATGCGATTTTTCAAGCACGTAAAATTTTAAAAGCTCAAAAGCCTGATGTTGTTCTTGCTATGGGTGGCTATGTGACCGGACCTACTGGCATTGCAGCAAAGAGCTTAGGAATTCCTTTGGTTATTCATGAGCAAAATGCTGTTGCTGGCATGAGTAACCGCTGGCTAGCGAAGTTTGCCAACAAAGTGCTGGCAGCTTTTCCATCGGCTTTTGCAAAAGAACAATGTGAAGTAGTGGGTAACCCAGTCAGAGCAAGTGTCGCTAATGTCACTGCTAAGCAAACAACGACACCAATTAATGTGCTGGTGGTAGGCGGTTCACTTGGTGCACAGGTACTAAATGAGACTTTACCTGCTGTATTCAGTGAACTTTCAGCGCTAACAACGCTTAATATATGGCACCAAACGGGTAAAAATAATGAACCGAATGTGACTGCCAGCTATCAACAGTTAGGATTAACTGAAAATAGTAAAGTCGCTGAATTTATTGATGATATGGATAGTGCATATCAATGGGCCGATTTGGTTATTTGCCGTGCTGGTGCGTTAACGGTGAGTGAGATTGCGGCAGCGGGAAGAATGGCCTTATTTGTGCCTTTTCCACATGCTGTAGATGACCATCAAACTGCCAATGCAAAGTATTTAGTGACTGAGCAAGCTGCGTTGATTATGCAGCAAAGTGAGTTTAACCAAGCGGCGGTTGTTGAGTTATTAACGCCTTACGTAAATGCACCAGAAAAAATTTCAACAATGGCAAGTAAAGCAAAACAGCTTGCTATTTTAGATGCCACAGCCAATGTTGCAAAACGTTGTGAGCAACTAGCAGATAGAAGAGATTAGTAGTGAAAGAAAGCACGATGAAAGAAAACAACACTCGTCCTGCGATGCGTCGTATCGACACTATCCACTTTGTGGGTATTGGTGGCGCAGGCATGGGTGGTATTGCCGAAGTACTTGCTTTTGAAGGCTACCGCATCACAGGTTCAGACATTGCGCACAGTGCGATGACTGAGCGCTTAATTAAAGTGGGTGCAGAAGTATTTATTGGTCATGATGAAAACAATGTAAAAGATGCCAGCGTGGTGGTGGTATCAAGTGCGATTAACGAGCAAAACCCTGAGATTAAAGCAGCAAAAGCGGCGCGTATTCCTATTGTTCGCCGCGCAGAAATGTTGGCTGAATTAATGCGTTTTCGCCACGGTATTGCAGTGGCAGGCACTCATGGTAAAACAACAACCACGAGTTTAATCGCGAGTATTTATGCACAAGCAGGCCTTGATCCAACCTTTATTATTGGTGGCTTGCTAAACAGTGCTGGTAGTAATGCCAAGGTCGGTAAAAGTGACTTTTTAATTGCAGAAGCTGATGAGAGCGATGCGTCATTCTTACATTTACAGCCTATGGTATCTGTGATCACGAATATTGAAGAAGATCACATGGATACGTATGGCGGTAGCTTAGAAAAAATGAAAGACACCTATGTTGATTTCATTCATAACTTACCGTTTTATGGTTTAGCTGTGGTGTGTATTGATTCTGAGGTTGCGGCAGAGCTGATCCCTCGTTTTGGGCGTCCTGTTATTACCTATGGTGAGTCGGCAGAAGCTGATTACCGCATGGTTGATTTTAGCCAAACAGCGAATACTTGTTCATTTAATGTTGTAAATAAGCAAGGTGAAAGCCTAGCAGTTACGCTTAATATGCCGGGTAAGCACAATGCGCTTAACGCGACTGCAGCGATTGCGGTCGCTAAAGATCAAAACATCGCTAACCATGCAATTTTAGAAGCGCTAACAAAATTTGAAGGGGTGGGTCGTCGTTTTCAGCATTACGGAAGCTTTGAAAATGAGCGCGGCAATGTCATGTTAGTTGATGATTATGGTCATCACCCATCAGAAGTTGCGGCGACGATTGCGGCGGTTCGTGAAGGGTGGCCAGATAAACGTTTAGTGATGATTTATCAGCCGCACCGTTATAGTCGAACCCGTGATTTATACGAAGACTTTGTCAAAGTACTGGCTGATGTTGATCAGTTATTACTGCTAGATGTGTATTCAGCGGGTGAAGAGCCAATCGTGGGAGCCGACAGCAAGAGTTTATGTCGTAGTTTACGCCAGCGTGGTAAAGAGCCATTACATGTTGCTAGTAACTCTGAGCTTGCTGGTGTCCTTGCCAGTACACTGCAAGATAATGATTTAGTTTTAACACAAGGCGCTGGTAACATAGGCCAGTTAGTGAAAAAGTTAGCAGCAACCGAGTTGTCTATTGAACAACTAAAGCAGGTAAACGTATGAGCCAGTTAAGTGACAAATTTGGCAAAGTAGCGGTACTTTTCGGCGGCACATCTGCCGAAAGAGAAGTATCTCTTAAATCAGGCCAAGCTGTATTGAATGCTTTGCAAAGTGCTGGCGTTGATGCCATTGCTTTTGATCCGAAAGATCAGCCGTTATGGCAATTAAAAGAATTAAACATTGAACGTGTATTCATTGCCCTTCATGGTCGTGGTGGTGAAGATGGCACTATTCAAGGTGCACTTGAGTTTATGGGTATTCCATATACAGGCAGTGATGTTTTAGGTTCTGCGCTTGCGATGGATAAAGTACGTTGTAAGCATTTATTTAAAGCAATGGGGCTGAGCACTGCACCTTATGCTGTTGTTGATAGCCGCCATGAGTTTGATAGCCAAGCGATTATTAATGAATTTGGTAAAGTGATGGTGAAACCGTCACATGAAGGTTCAAGCATTGGAATGGCAGAAGCAAACAGTGCGGAGCAACTCGATGCTGCGCTTAACGCTGCATTTAAGTTTGATAGCCAAGTGCTTGTTGAGCAATGGATCACTGGCCGTGAATTTACTGTTGCTGTACTCGGGCAAGATGTTCAGCCTGTCATTGAGATGACGACGCCAAATGGTTTTTATGACTATCAAGCTAAGTATCAATCGAATACAACTCAGTATCATTGCCCTGCAGATATATCTGTGCAAGAAACTGAATTGTTGCAAGATATGGCATTAAAAGCGTTTGATTTAGTCGGTGCAAGTGGTTGGGGTCGTGTTGATGCAATGCGTGATCAACAAGGTAACTTTTACTTATTAGAAGTAAATACGGTACCAGGCATGACAGAAAAGTCTTTAGTACCAATGGCAGCAAAAGCTAATGGTGCAAGCTTTGAGCAATTAGTTGTTCGCATTTTGGAGCAAACCCTTTAATATGCATCCTTTTTTAGAAAAAGCGCAACAATTAAAACAGCAGCTAAATTGGTCGTTGATTTTTGGTGTGAGCTTTTTTCTAGTAGTGATTTTTGCATTAGTAAAAATCACTACAGGCGTCTCAGATTGGTTGGTAGAGAACAAAGACGCACAAATAAAGCACTTATCAGTACTTGGGCAACCCCAATATACTGATGAGAAAGCAATTATTGGTGCAATAAAAAAAGCCGACTTATCGAGTTTTTTTGAATTAGACGTAAAACATGTGCAACGCTTAGTACAAGGCTTGCCGTGGGTAGCAACGGCATCGGTCAGAAAGCAATGGCCAGATACCTTGCAAGTATATGTTGTTGAGCATCAAGCTGTAGCGCATTGGAACAGTGACTTACTGTTAAACCAAGCTGGCGAAGTGTTCCAAGCAAGTAGTGATAAATTACCTACAAGCTTGCCACAGCTATATGGCCCAGAAGGCAGTGAAATCGAGGCTTGGACTGCTTTTAGTCAATTTCAAGAAATGCTCAAAGTGAATAACTTAGAGCTGACCAGTTTAGCGCTTTCTGAGCGCTTTTCGTGGCAGTTATGGCTTGATAACGGCATTCGCCTGAACTTAGGCCGCAAAGAAAAAGCAAAGCGTGTACAGCGTTTTATTGACGTGTATCCGCGCATGGAACAACGTGCAGATGCACAAATCGATGTTGTTGATTTACGGTATGATACCGGTCTTGCAGTGAGCTGGAAGCCAGTGCAAGAAGAACAATTAGAAAATAAGAGTAAGGCATGACCAAGTCAGCAGAAAGAAACCTAGTGATTGGATTAGACGTTGGCACATCGAAAGTTGTGGCCACCGTTGGTGAAATCACCGCAGATAACAAACTAAGCATTGTGGGTGTTGGCAGCCAAGTATCGCATGGTATGGATAAAGGCGGCGTTAACGACCTTAACCTTGTTTCTGAATCGATTCGTCGAGCTATAGATGAAGCTGAGTTGATGGCTGATTGTCGTATTAGCTCTGTTTATTTAGGTATTTCTGGAAAACATATCCAGTGCCAAAATGAAAGCGGTGTAGTGGCAATTAACAACACGGAAGTGACTGACGAAGATATTGAAAATGTCATTCATATTGCTCGTTCAGTGCCTATTTCGGCAGAACGGAAAATGCTACATGCATTGCCACAAGAATACAGCATCGATATGCAAGAAGGGATTAAAAACCCACTTGGCATGAGCGGTGTGCGTATGGAAGCTCGCGCGCACATCATTACTTGCTCAAACGATATGGCAAAGAATATCGAGAAATGTGTTGAGCGTTGTGGCCTTGAAGTGGATCAGTTGATCTTTACTGCACTGGCATCATGTTATTCAGTACTCACAGATGACGAAAAAGAGCTCGGTGTAGCCGTGTTAGATATCGGTGGGGGCACCATGGATATCACCATTTATATTAATGGTGCGCTTCGTCATTCAGCGGTTATTCCAGTGGCGGGTAACCAAGTGACTGGTGATATTGCAAAAATATTTAGAACACCTATATCACATGCTGAGTCACTCAAAGTACAATATGCGTGTGCGAGTAGCCAAATGGCAAGCAACGAAGACACAATTGAAGTACCGAGTGTTGGTGGCCGACCTGCGCGTATTATGTCGCGCCATACTTTAGCTGAGGTTGTTGAGCCACGTTTTAGAGAATTATTCGAGTTGGCGATGGAAGAAATACGCCGCTCAGGTTTTGAAGACCAAATTGCTGCAGGTCTCGTCATTACTGGCGGAACAGCAAAAATGACGGGTGCAATGGAAGTGGCAGAAGACATTTTCCAAATGCCAGTCAGAATTGGCAAACCAATCGGGATTGTTGGTTTGACAGATTATGTAGATGATCCTTCGTACGCGACCGCGGTTGGTTTGTTACAATACGGCCGTACAATGCAATCGATGAATGCACAAAAGTCGAAAGCTGAAGGTGATAATAATTGGTGGAACCGTATTACTAAGTGGTTCCAAGGTGAGTTTTAAGACTCAAGTCGGAGAGTAAACATGTTTGATATGATGGAACAGCACAGCGAAGAAGCTGTCATTAAAGTAATTGGCGTGGGCGGTGGCGGCGGTAACGCTGTTGAGCACATGGTAAAACAACAAATTGAAGGCGTACGTTTCATTGCTGCGAATACGGATGCACAAGCATTACGTAATTCATCAGCAGATGTAACTGTACAGCTAGGTACACAAATCACCTCTGGTCTAGGTGCGGGTGCTAACCCTGAAGTGGGTCGTAACTCTGCTGAAGAAGATGCTGAGACTATCCGTGCCAGCCTTGAAGGCGCTGACATGGTGTTCATCGCAGCTGGTATGGGCGGTGGTACTGGTACAGGTGCTGCGCCAGTGGTTGCTAAAATTGCTAAAGAGTTAGGCATTTTAACGGTTGCTGTTGTAACGCGCCCGTTTGACTTTGAAGGTAAAAAGCGTGCTGCAGCTGCTGAACAAGGCATTAATGAATTGTCAGAAACTGTAGACTCACTTATTACAATTCCGAACAATAAATTGCTTAAAGTTTTAGGCAAAGGCACTACACTGTTAGATGCCTTCGCAAAAGCGAATGACGTGTTATTTGGTGCGGTACAAGGTATTGCAGAGCTAATCACACGTTCAGGTCTAATCAACGTGGATTTCGCCGACGTACGTACTGTTATGTCAGCGATGGGTACTGCGATGATGGGTACAGCATCTGCGTCTGGTCCTGACCGTGCACAAGAAGCTGCAGAAGCGGCTATCTCAAGCCCACTACTTGAAGATGTCGATTTAACAGGTGCTAAAGGTATCCTAGTTAATATCACTGCAGGTATGGATATTGCGATTGAAGAATTTGAAATTGTTGGTAACCACGTTAAAGCACTTGCGTCAGAAAACGCAACAGTGGTTGTGGGTGCGGTAATTGACCCTGAAATGAGCGACGAGTTACGTGTAACGGTTGTTGCAACAGGTTTAGGCGGCGATCGTCGTCCACAGTTTGGTATTGTTGATAATGGCTTTAAGAAAGCATCAGGTTCTGATGTACAAAGCTCAATGAACCAAACAACTAGCAGCATGTATGTACCAAGCTTTGCAAGTCAAGGTAGCAGCGATGATGTAAGCATGTCATCAGCGTCTGAAAAGCAAGAGCCAGTACAACAAAGTACAACGAGCAGCTCAGTATCTAGCAGCACTGAGAGCAGCAAAAAATCTGATAAGTCAGAAGGGGGAGATTATTTCGATATCCCTGCTTTTCTTAGAAAGCAAGCTGACTAAATAGACTTTTACTGGTTATTTTGTTCGATAAATAAACAAATTGGCAGCTGGATGTATTTATGATACAATTCGCCGTCTAACTGTAACTATAAGTGAGCGAACCTATGATTAAACAGCGTACGATTGCAGAAGTAGTCAAAGCCATAGGAATTGGACTTCATAAAGGTGAGAAGGTCACTATTACTCTCCGACCTGCGAGCGCAAATACTGGGATAGTATTTCGTCGCGTAGACCTTGATCCGGTTGTTGATTTTGAAACAACACCAGAAGCCGTTGGTGATACGCAACTGTGTACCTGTTTAACAAACAAAGATGGCGTTCGCTTATCAACGACTGAGCACCTTATTGCGGCGGTAGCGGCAATGGGTATTGATAATCTAATTGTTGAATTAGACAGCTCAGAAGTACCAATTATGGATGGTAGTGCATTACCATTCATCTATTTGTTACAAAAAGGCGGCATTAAAGAAGTAAATGCAGCTAAGCGCTTTATTCGTATTAAAGAAAAAGTACGCATTGAAGAAGGCGATAAATGGGCTGAGATCGAACCATACGATGGTTTCCACATCGATTTTGAAATTGCGTTTGATCACCCAGCAATCAATGAAAGCCGCCAACGTATCGGTTTAGATATCACGGCACAAAGCTTCACTGAAGAAATCAGCCGCGCACGTACTTTCGGCTTTATGAAAGATATCGAGTATATGCACGCTAACAACCTAGCATTAGGTGGTAGCATGGATAACGCAGTTGTATTGGATGAGTTTAAAGTACTAAATCCAAACGGCTTACGTTACAGCGATGAGTTTGTTAAACACAAGATCTTAGACTGTGTGGGCGATATGTTTATGACAGGCCACAACATTCTAGGTAAAATCACGGCTTATAAATCAGGCCATGATTTAAACAATAAACTACTTCGTAAAATTATGGCGACTGAGTCAGCATGGGAATGGGCAACATTCGATACCCCAGTGACTATGCCAGCACCAGGCCTAGAAGTAGCGACAGCTTAATCGCAAGCATATTACAGTTATAAAAAATGACGCTTTAAGCGTCATTTTTTTTGCCAAACTATTATCAAGAATCATAAGCCCAGAATAGCTTCAAGCTCGACCAACTGATTGATTTGATAAGTTGGTTTAATATCCTCTGGTAGCTCAACTCCCGGGTGTTGTAACCAACACGTGTCGATACCCACATTGTGACCACCTAAAATATCGCTGGCAGCTGTATCGCCTACCATTAAAATCTGTTCTTTTGGCGGATTCCCCATTAATTGAAATGTATGTTGAAAAATCTCTGGGGCAGGTTTTGCTTTACCGACTAACTCTGAAATAACCAGCCAATCGAACATATCCTGTAAACCGGTGTGACCTAGGCGTTTTTGTTGTAACTTAGCAAACCCATTGGTAATAATGCCTAGCTTGGCGTGTGGTTTTAACTTTGTAAGCAAGTCAACTGCACCAGGTAATGGCACACAAATAGAGGCCATAGCATCCAAGAAGCCATCGTTAAGCTCTTTTGCTGGCACATCGAGTCTATTAGCCCATTCTGTAAAGCGAGTTATCTGTAGCTCGCTGGCGGTAATTTCATGCTTTTGATAAGCAACCCAAAGCGGCTTATTGGTTGCTTGGTAATGATGATAATCTGACTCAGTAAATTCTACGCCGTAATGTGCAAACATCACTTTTAAACCTTCGAATGCATTAAAACTAAATAGCGTTTCATCTGCATCGAATAATACGTGGCTATACTTCATGGTTATCCTAATTACTGGTTGAATAGGGTAGGGTGTGAAAATGGCGCCATGGCCAATGTCAGCGCTTGTACATAAGTACTTTCGCGCGTAGCAAGATGATTGGTTAATAAGCCAATAGCACCACCTTGTTGTTTGATATTAACGGTATTGAACGCCTCATCCATGACATCACCTAGTTCTTTACCAGCTAGCAAGGCATCGTAAAAAGGTTGCGGTAACGGTAGGTTGCTACTGCGACCAACGCTAAATTGCTGCTTGTTTGCAATCACTACAAAGGCAAAGGTTGCAGCGCCATAACTAAATTGTTCTGCGCCGCCTTCCATTGCTGCATAAAAGTCGGCGTCAAAGTGATCTTGGCAATACTTAACACGGTTTTCAGCGCCGATACGGGTTTCATCTTCGCCTAGCGGCTGATCAGGCACACCAGAAGGTGCATCTTCACCTTTGCATTCAATGGTATGATTTGGGAAATAAAGACTAAAGACATGTTTAGCCGCGTTAATTTTAACGGGGTTCTTTGAACCAACAATAACACGTAAAGTTTGTTTCAAGCCGACGACTCCATTGTTTTCACCAGAGTCAGCAGTGTACCCGAGTGAGTTAAATCGGCAAGTCAACCGGGGCTAAATTTTCAAGGGCGCGTTTTTTCAAAATAATATCTTTGATCAATGGGGTTAACACAAGCTCCATGGCTAAACCCATTTTGCCTCCAGGTACCACAAGGGTATTGATACGAGACATAAAGCTGCCTTCAATCATGCTCAAATAGTACGGAAAATCGACGTCATCTATGCCACGAAAGCGAATAACAACAAAGCTTTCGTCTAAAGAAGGAATATCTTTTGCGCTGAATGGGTTTGAGGTATCAACCGTTGGCACTCGCTGGAAGTTAATATGAGTACGCGAAAACTGCGGAGTAATATGATTTATGTAATCGTCCATCGAGCGCACAATAGAGCCCATTACCGCTTCACGAGAGTGGCCTCGTTCAGAGGTGTCACGAATGAGCTTTTGGATCCACTCAAGGTTGATAATAGGCACCATACCAATCAATAAATCGACATGCTTAGCAACATCATGATTCTCATCGACAGCACCACCATGTAGACCTTCATAGAATAAGATATCTGTATTTGATTCTAAGTCTTGCCAAGGGGTAAAGGTGCCCGGTAATTGGTTATAAGGGACCGCTTCGTCGAAAGTATGTAAGTAGCGTCTGATTTTACCTTGCCCGGTTTCGCCATATTGATAAAAAAGCTCCTCAAGGGCGCCAAAATCGTTAGCTTCTCGGCCAAAGTAGCTAATATGCTTGCCTTCTTGTTGTGCTTCACGGACTTTTTTATCCATTTCTGGACGTGTATAACGATGAAAGCTATCGCCTTCGATGAAGGCTGCATCAATGCTTAAGCTTCTAAAAATGTGCTTAATCGCATTGGTGGTTGTAGTAGTCCCCGCCCCAGATGAACCGGTAATAGCGATGATAGGGTGTTTAGCTGACATAATTATTCTCGTTATTGTTGATACCAGTCGGCATGAATTGTTAACCATTCTAGCGTGTTAAATGGTCAGTTACTTAGCTCGATTGGTATTATCGTGCATAAAATCAATCAGTAGAAACTGATAAAAAACGAACACGTCCTAGTTATAAAGGTCGAGCATGGTAAGGTCAAGTGACTGGCGGATTAATTAACGCTATCATGGGCTGATAAAAATTAAAACGAGAGAACAACATGAAATTGATTTCGTCTTTACTTTTCGTCGCAGCAGGGACATTTTTTACCAGTCACGTACATGCAGCGATGCCTAAAAGCGAAATATTACTTGCCGAGTTAGACACCCCATATGGTATGCAGGTGTCGCGAGTAACAGATGATAAAGCTTATAATAATCAACCATTTTTAGTTGATACAGGGCTTTACTATACCCATGAGGTTGTTGACGAAAATGGCCAGTCACAAACCGATATTGCGTTTTATGACTTTACATCTAAGAGCAGCGTGAATATCACCAACACGCCTGTCAGTGAATACTCGCCTACGCTGATGCCAAATCAGCAAGCCTTGTCGGCAATCGTGGTCGAAGCAGATGGCAAGCAAAAGTTATGGCAGTATCCATTAGCAGAAGAGCCAGCTGCAAGCCGAATTTTTGAATGGATTGAGCCGGTTGGCTACCACGCTTGGGGCGCTGATGAAGACCTGATCATGTTTATTTTAGGTGAGCCGCATACATTGCAATACACTCGTGTTGCAGCTGCTAAACCGCGTGTCATTGCCGGTGATATTGGCCGTACTTTAATTTTTGACAAGCACACAAACAGTTATTTATTTAGTTATAACAAAAACAACCAACATTGGGTTGCACGCTTTGCGCCGCAAACTGAGGAAGTTAGTGATTTATTTAGATTACCTGAGTCGGTGCAAGACTTTGCTTTAATTGACAAAGACACTGTGGCTTATGCGGTTAATAATCGAGTTCATAAGCGCAGCCTTACAGAGCCTGAAGTGGTATCACAGTGGCTCGATTTAAGACGCTTTTGTGAAGGCTCAATCTCACGGTTAAATTACAAACAGAGCAAACTGGCATTTGTATGTAATAAATGAGTAACGCTTTCAGCCTGATTGCTGTACTGTGGCTAAACTATCCACGTTATATGTAAGGAATGCCTTTGTCTTTTTCTGCCGAGCAAGTGAGTGTACAGCTGGTAAAAGCGGGCTGCCGCAGTAATTTTAAGATTAAGAATATTAACGAATTTATGCCAGCTAGCTCAAAAGAGGCATTTTATGTTCATGAGCAAAGTGGCCAGGCTAAAATTGTTATTAGACCTATATTTGAAGTATTCAGTGCTGATTTTGAGTCAATAGAGGGCATTACGCGAATCAAAGACTACTTTCACAGTAGTGAAATGACCCGCTTTCCAACTCGCATTTATAAAAGTGCACAGCCCATTCATTATGGTATTGCATTTAAAGTCACCTCACCTGACGCTGCTGAGCAATTTATAACTAAATTAACTGCTATTTTAGCGCAATAAAAAAGGGCCACATTGTGGCCCTTTTTGCATTTGCTTTAATTAGCGTTTAAGGAAGCTATTCACCGAGTTTAGCTCACGGTTTTTCAGTGCAATACAATCATTGATGCTTTCTTCAAGCTTACTAAGAGAACGTGCATAACCTGGTACTTCAGTGATTTTATCGTTGAAGAAGGTTTTGGTTTTTTCTAGGCTTTTCGCATCGCAGCTTGCCGTCGTGAAGAACGGTAAGTTTGGAACAAAGAACGGCGGTAAGTTCTTAGTGATGGCATCGTAATTGTTGTAAATCCACTCAATAAACAGTGCTTCACGCTCTTTACCATAGCCTAACCCACCTAGTAAGGTACGCATATCAGAGGCTGTTACGTTATCTGTTAAGCTGTATTCTAGAACCGCTTTTTGTAACTCAGGTTTACCAAAGTAACCCATCGCTGCCAGCATCTTAGTACGAACTTGTGGATCTTTGGTGGTTTTAAAGGTTTGTTTGTACTTTTCAAGTAACTTCGCATCGCCATGGTAAGCTGCAAGGTTTAAGTAAGTTGAGGCTAAATATGGGTCAACATTTTCAGGGTTGTTTAAGTACAGTGCCGCTTGTGCTTTTGCGGTATCAATGACTTTTTGATCTTGGCCATCAAAACCTAGACGGGCAATAACTTGCGCACGTAACTGTGATACCGCCGCGTCTTCACCTGTTTTTGCCGTTAATCCATATTGCTTAGCAGCTGGTGCAATGCTGTTACGGATAAACTTAGGCCATAGGTCACGGTTGCTGTCGTCTTCGAATACGCGTTTTTGAGAAGCAAGGTAACCTAATGCTGTGTTTGCCACTAATGGGTGAGCATCACTCACAAAGGCTTCTAAAGTTTGCATTAAGTGAGCCGCAGAGATAACACCTGCATCAAGTAATGAATCAACCGCAGAAAGTAGCGCTAAGCGCTCACGTACCGTTAGCTTGTCAGCAGCGTTCTCTAGTAGGGCATTAAACTGAGCATCATCTAATACCCAGCGGTAATAACCCATGGCACCTTGATCTGGGTAGATCCACTCAGGTTCAAAGTCGAGAGTTAGTTGCTGTGTTTCTTTATTCAGCAGTACACTTGCGGTTTTAACTTTGTCGCCCGCACCATACTTGATTGCAACCGGAACATTCCACAGTTGTGCAGGCGCATCAACGCCAGCATTTACAAAGCGGCTTTGGCTGATATTAATTTTCTTACCGTCTTGCGTTACTTTAATAAGTGGGAAAGATGATTGTTCGATAAATGATTTAAGAACACTTGCTACATCTTTATTAGACGCTTCGCCTAGTGCTTGCCATAGATCCGCGGCTTCTGCATTTTTATACGAGAATTTTTTCAAGTAAGCACGAATACCTTGCTGGAATGCCTCTTCGCCAATCCAGTTTTCAACCATAGATAAAACCGCACTCCCTTTACTGTAGGCAAGGCCAAGGCCATCCATGATATCAGCTTCAGTTTTGATTGGCTTACGAATAGGTTTAGTACTTAGACGCGCATCCAGTGCCATCACATGGTTTTGTGGTAAGTCTAAGTGCGACTCAAACTCAGGGTTAATTTGTGCAGTGATTTTTGCTGCCATCCAGCTTGCGAATGCTTCGTTTAACCATAAGTCATTCCACCACTTCATAGTCACTAGGTTACCGTACCACTGGTGCGCTAACTCATGGGCAATGATTGATACATTACGCTCTTTTTTGCTGCGCGTTGCTGTTGCTAGGTCTACTAGTAAAATGTCTTCACGGTAAGTCACTAGGCCTGCGTTTTCCATTGCGCCAAATGGGAACTCTGGTACTGCCACTGAGTCTAGCTTTTTGTATACGTAAGGAATGCCAAAATAATCTTCTAGGGCTTTTAACACTCGCGGCATATTTTCTTTTGCGTAATCAGCAAGGTGAATTTTACCTTGCGGAGTCAGTACACGGCCAGGGATTGGCATGCCTTTAATTTCAAGCTCTTCAAACGGGCCCACAGCCATAGCGACTAAGTACGAAGGAATCGGTGGCGTTTTGTCGAAAAAGTGCGTTGTCATATCGCCATCAACTTTGGTTTTTAAAACCGGTGTATTGGCATACACTTTTTGTGATGTTGGCGCTGTGATAGTCAGCTGAAATGGAATTTTATAACTTGGCTCGTCAAAAACCGGGAATGCACGACGCGCATCGCTCATTTCAAATTGCGTGAAAAGATAAGGTGTGCCTTGATCTAAAGTTTTATATAAACCAACACTTTGACGATTATAAGGGGCTGTAAAATCAACTTTTAAAGTGTATTTTCCTGGTTGGATTTTTTCTTCACAAGCGAATTTAACTTTGCCTGTTTTTAGCATTTCAGCACTTAGGTCACAGTTTTCTGCACCTAAAATTTTCGCCATGCTAACCGCATAATCAATACCGTTTAATTCGATATAATTCGTTGCTTTTAGAACCTCTAAAGCAATTTCGGTATGACCAGAAAAATTGTCTTTTGCAGGATCAAGCGTAAGTTCTACTTGTTGTGAGCTAGGCTTGGCAAGCTTTTCGATAACATATTCATTGGCATGGGCAGAGCTAACTGCAAGTGCAACACTCACCGTTAATAGGCTTTTTAAGAACATAAGTATCCCTGATTTTTTGTTGTTAGAAAGGCACCTGCTATGAGGGGCGAATCACCATGCTATCAGGTTTTAATTTGAACAGTAATAAATAGTTAGTAACAAAGTTTGTCAGTTAATTATGGCGGTCAATGAAACGCTGCCAATGCAGTTGCGGGTTTATTTGTCGTATGTTTTGCAGCACGGTATTTAATAACTGCATATCAGCAAAGCGTTGCTCGTTGAAATCTTTAAAACCAAGCAAGTAGTTAAAGGCGTCTTTGCAGTTGGCTTGCAGTGCATGAATTCGCACTTGTTGTTCAAAGTTGAGCCGTAAGCTGCTTATCGCGGTTTTCATACCTTGCTGATCAACAGTAGGAATAGCGCACTTTTGTAAATAACCAGCGCGTTCACCTTCACCCGAAAACCAAATACGTACTTTTTCGCTGTAGCGACCAGATTTAGCGGGTAAATCAAACATCAGTCGTTGCTGATTTTGCTCATTTAAATAGCCTAAGTATTGGTCAAGTCCTGCATCGAGTAATGCATTGTGGATAGGCACATAGCGGGGTTTTATCTTGCCATGTGTATGAAAATCAAAGCAGCGAATTCCATCAAGGGTGACAATATTATCAAGGGTTAAATGGCCAATTTCATCGCTGTAGGCACCGGTGTAATAAGCAAATAAAGGCAGCCAAAAGTGCCAATGCTTAGCTTGTTCACGTGCTAAACGCTGATCACCATAAATGTAACCATTATACAGGGTATGTAATTCCATGGCCGAAAAGGGCCTACGACCAAGATGGGACTTCAACCTAATACCTTGATAATAAAGATGTGTCGAAGAGTATAACTGATATACCCAAACCACCTCAAGATGCGAGCTTCAGTTGGAATTAAAAGCGATTTAGGCAAGGCATTGATTGCAAGTAATAGTGGTTCTATTGTTAAAATCAATATAAGTATCAAGTTTCCAGCTAAACGACACTGCCATAAATACGGCCGTGTCGTTATAAGCTTAAGGGTTGCGATTAATCGCAAAGAGCTTTAGCTAAACCAACCGGTTCGATTTCAACGCATACTTGATCATCGTTCCAGTTTAAACCAACAAGCGCATCATCTTCGTTAAGGTCTTCAACCCACTCATCAAGAAATTCGTCTAGGCCAATTTCAACAGGGGTATAGTCTTGCCACTCATCTTTACATTGTGCTTTTGCAGCGTCTTCAGTACCCCAAAGTAATAGCACATCTGTGTCGCTAAATTGGTTTGATTCACAGACAACAAAACCACCATCTTCGGCACCCAGTGCCCACATAGATTCGTTCAAACGAACTTTTTCTACAAAGCTAACTAATTCTGATTCAATTTCGATATCGCTCATTTGCGTAACCCTTATCTTTATATTCGTGGATCTGTTTGTTGTACCGCCGCTTTATCGGCGAATTTATGATAAAAATCAACTAAGTTTTCTAGTTGGCTAAAATCAGTTAATTCGCGGAAGCGGATCCAATCTAGCAAGCAGTATAAACTGATGTTGAGGTATTCACAGCTTTTAAATACTGGCTCCGATAAATGAGTATTCAAATAGGCTAATGTTTCAACAATTCGTTCATTCTGTAAATTAAAAAATAGTTTGTCGCTGTTGGTATCAAACCCTGAACGCTGACAAAGTAAAATTTCTACCAGTGAATCATTGCAGGCATTGATAATGGTTAAGTAGTTCTCTTGCTGCCAGCTAAGTAACGGCTGATCAGCTTTCTCGAGCAGGTAGCGAATAATGGAGTTGGAATCACATAAGGTAAAATCATGGTCGATTAATACAGGAATTTTTCTGGCAGGGTTATGAGCAATCATGGTTTGTCTGTCTTGCTCAGAGAAAATATCCAAATTAATAAAATCAATAGGTAGGTTATTAAGTTCCGCCCAAATCCGAATACGGCGCACAAAAGGTGAGGTAGTAGAGCCTAGTAATTGCATGATGGTATCCTTTGCAAAAAAAAGCCGCTGTGAAGCGGCTTTTTGAAATCAATTTGTTAATTAGTCAGTACGGCTTGTTACTTCTAGAAGATGATAACCAAACTGGGTTTGCACTGGGCCTTGTACTTGGTTAATTGGTGCAGAGAATACGACTTTGTCGAATTCTGGAACCATCATGCCAGGGCCAAACTCACCTAATGCACCACCATCTTGACCTGATGGGCAATTAGAATGAGCACGAGCAAGCTCTGCAAAGTCAGCTCCTTGCTCAATTTGCTGTTTTAAATCTAAACAGTGAGCTTCACTGTCTACGAGAATGTGTCTTGCACTGGCTACTGCCATAACATCTCCTAATGTGTGTTTTAGTATTAAATTACTAGTTTAGTTCAATATTTACCGAACGAAAAATTAAATTTATTTTGCAGTTAGCTCAGCTTCAATTGCATCGCGTAAAGTTTGCGATTGTGGCTTAGTTTTACTATTAAAGCGCTGCACTGTCTTACGGTCAGCAGACACTAAATATTTGTAAAAGTTCCAGTTAGGTGAGCTAGTTGCTTCGTTTAGGTGTTTGAATATCGGGTTTGCATCGCTACCGCGAACGGCACTGGTAGCAAGCATATTAAAGGTTACGCCATAATTGATGAAACATACTTTTGCAGTGTCTTTTTCATCGTCTTCTTCTTGGAAAAAGTCATCTGATGGAAATCCTAATACGACCAAGCCTTGGTCTTTATATTCTTTATGAATAGCCTCTAAGCCTTCAAACTGGCCGGTAAAACCACAATTACTAGCTGTATTGACTATTAGGAGTGGTTTGTCTTTGAATTCGCAGAAGTTAATTGACTCTTTTGAGCGTAACTTTCTCATAGTGACATTGGTAAAATCATCACATTGGCTGCTTGCTTTAGCAGCTGGCGTAGCCTCAGTAGTTTGTGCTGCAAGGTTGGTTGTTATTAGGCCTGCTGCAAGTAACAAAGCATATTTATACATAGTTATTTCCCGCTAGTTATTTGTGATGAATATACGCTAATATGCAGCAAAGTGATCATTTAATTTCAGCTATTTATGACGATTCGCAAAGCAACACAAACCGATTTAACTGACATAGTCGCTATTTATAACGAGACCATCCCTGGTCGTATGGTAACTGCAGATACAGAAGAGGTATCGGTTGCAGACAAACAAGCTTGGTTTGATAGCCATACAGAGAAAAGACCTATCTTTGTTTTTGAGCAACAAGGTAAAGTGCTTGCTTGGCTGAGTTATAAGTCATTTTATGGCCGACCTGCCTATGATGGTACCGTTGAAATTAGTATTTACATCACCCAGCAAGCTCAAGGGAAGGGGCTAGGTAAACAATTGCTTACATTTTCAGAACAGCATGCAAAAACACTTGATATCAAGGTGTTATTAGCTTTTATCTTTAGCCATAACCTACCGAGCATAAAACTGTTTAATCGCTTTGATTACAAGGTCTGGGGAGAGCTTCCTGAGATTGCGATCATGGATGATAAAGCCTATAGCCTTACTATTTTAGGTAAGCGTTTAGACAGTTAATTAGCTAAAAAGCTAATAAAAAATGCGGTACAAATTGTGACCCATTGCGATTTTAGGCTACGCTAAAATAGGTATTTATTATTAAGCGAGTCTAGTCTACTGTGCGAAGAATATTGATTGTTGATAGCAATAGTGTTTTAGCAATGCGGGTCAAGGTGCTGCTAGAGCTTATTGGCTGTCGAGTTGAGCTATTACATTTTGCAATGGTTGATGATGCTGTTTTAGAGCAAGACTTTGATCTTGTTGCAGCTTCTCATGGTGTGCCAACCACTGTTATTAAAACGCTAATGGGAGTGTTCTCACAAGAGCATTTCTTGCTGTTAGCGCCTAAAGCGCAGCGTAGTGATTTACTAGAGCATTTTAGTGAAGTAAATCGCCTATTACCTAATGCTGTGGTGATTTACCCCTTCTTTGCAAATAAAGAGATTAGCTCTTTATTAGAAGGGGTACTTGAGCTCGACAGCGATAATATTCTTCAACTTCCTACCGTGTTACTTGTCGATCACTGTGCTGAACGTTTGGCGCAAATAGCCCTAAACCTCAAAGGGGCACATATTAAAACCTTCACAGCTGATAATACTGCATCTGCTGTGGATGTTATTAAAGAACAGAGCATTGATTTACTCATTAGTGATTTTACTTTTACTGATGGCACAGGGCTTGAGCTCTTTAATAAGCTCAAAACATGTCAGCCTAATAGTCGTTGTTTACTTTATACCTCTAAGCCAGATCAAGTCTCGATGGTAGCAGCTATTCGTCAAGGGGTAGAAGATGTGCTCATCAAGCCGATTGATGATAATAGTCTGCTGCAATCAGTACATAAACTTTGGCAGACAGAACTATTAAGGCGTCATAACACTGAATTAGTAGAGCGTTTGCAAAATACAGTTGATGCACTCATTGAAAAAGACAGCTTATTACGGGTCATTTTTAAGCATACACCCGATGCCATTATTCTATTTGAGCGTGGTGGTAAGGTTATAGAAACTAACGACGCCTGCGAGCAGCTGTTTGAAAAGCCGCTGAAAGAATTTGAGAATTGCTCTGTTTTTGAATTTTTTGATGTGGCATCAACTGAGCGCATCAAAGATAAGATTGCGACTTTAAGTAAAAACCGACAATTTAGTTGTGACTTACGACTACTCAAGAAAAATGGCAGTGAGGTGCCTTTAGTTGGCTCGTTTAACGAAATCGACCACCACGGAGAAATTGCGCTAGCGGTGATCTTTAAGAACGTTACACATCTTAAAGAGAAAGAAGATTTACTCGTTGAAGCTAAAGATTTGCTTGAAGAAGAGGTCAAAGCCCGTACTGCTCAGTTAGAGCATGCTAAAAATGTGGCAGAAGCGGCAAATCATAGTAAATCTGAGTTTTTAGCGAACATGTCTCATGAACTTAGAACACCTATGCATTCTATTTTAAGCTTTGCTCGCTTTGGGCTTGATAAGGTTGCTAATGACGATTTAAGTAAAGACAAGTTAAACAAGTATCTATCTAGAATTGAGCAAAGTGGTGAGCGATTATTATCGCTGCTAAATAACTTACTCGATCTATCAAAGCTCGATGTCGGGAAATTCCCGTTCAATCCGCAAAAGCATAACTTAAGCAATATTATAAAAACCAGCATTGATGATGTGTCGGGCACAGCCCTTGAAAAAAGTATTGCTATTCGGCCTATAGGTTTTGAACAAGGCATTGTGCTTGAGTGCGACGAAGAACAAATTAATCAAATTATGCGTAACTTGATCGGTAATGCACTGAAGTTTAGTGAGCCGAATAGCGAAATTGATATTAGTTTAGCGGTGAATGAGCAGATGGCCGAAATCGCTGTTATTGACCGCGGAATAGGGATCCCTGAACAAGAGCTTGAAAAGATTTTTGCTAAGTTTGAGCAAAGCAGTAAAACCAACAGTGGTGCGGGAGGCACTGGGCTTGGATTAGCTATTTGTCGGGAATTTGTAGCCTTACATCAAGGCACTATTTCGGCAAGTAATAATGAGTACGGGGGGGCCACTATTTTGGTACGGCTGCCCTTAGAAATAGACTTGCCGCAACACTTGGCAAATGAACAACAGTCTATATCGATGAATTAATAAAACGGAAGAGATAATCATGGCCTTGAAACGTATTTTAGCGGTTGATGATGAACCATTTAATTTAGAAATTATTGAAGAGATCCTTGAGGATCTCGATTTTGAGCTGAAAATGGTTAATAGCGGCCCAGAATGCTTAGAAGTCGTTGAAGAGTTCGACCCTCAAGTGATTTTACTCGATGTGAGCATGCCACAAATGAGTGGTTACGATGTCTGTCGTAAGCTCAAAGAAAACCCCAATACGCAAAAAATTATTGTGATGTTTGTCTCAGCCAGAGGCACCGTTGAGGAGCGCATGGAAGGTTATTCTGTTGGTGCAGAAGACTACATTGTTAAACCATTTAGCCATAATGAGCTCAAGCTTAAGTTACAACATTTGAATCAAGTGCTAATTGAAAAGGAATCGCTAGAACAACAAGTTGAAGATGCTACGTCAACGGCATTTAATGCGATGGCAAACAGCAGTGAAATGGGACAAATTGTTAATTATATTGAGCATATAGGTTCAATAGATAACGAACATGAACTCGGCAAAGCCTTTTTAAACTGTTTAGGTGCATTTGATTTACAAAGCAATGTGGAGTTTAGATTAGATAACGAAGTATTACATTTCTCTGTGTCGGGTGTGTGCTCGCCGATTGTGATCGAGCTGTTTGAAATGCTGAAAAGCAAAGGTCGATTGCACGAGTTCTCAAATCGGATTTTAGTAAACTATGAAATGATCAGTTTGCTTATCTTAAATATGCCTGGGCAAGACCCCGATAAGCATGGTCGAATTCGAGATCATATTTGCTTTTTAGTCAGTGTTACAGAGCAGCAGCTTAAAGCGATTCTCACTAAAAAAGAGCTACTTCAGCAGCAGCAACAGTTAAATGATGCTGTAAGTAAGGTGCACAGCAAATTTACAGGTTTGATTGAGCTTTTAAATGAAAACCGTATCAATAACGAAGCTGTATTTAAGCGGCTTCAAGAAGACTTAGAAAGTCGCATACCGACCATGGGCTTAGATGAAGACCAAGAGGTGTTCATCTATCAAAAGGTCGATGAAACCATTCAAAACTCAGTGGCTCGAGAGGAGTCAGTAAAAGGGGTTAAAGCAGCCTTTAAAGAAATTGAAAATGACTTATCACTATTATTAACGCGATAGGGCAAAGCTTGAACTAGTCATCAAGCATCTCTGGGTAGGCCTTTTTCAACAATGCGAATTAAGCGCGCCGTTTTACGAAGCTTTAACTGGCGCTTATTTTTTTGCTGATCAAGCGCCCACTCGATATGCTCAGCGACCAAAGCTGTAGCGGTTGTTAACCTTTGCTCTAAAGCCTCGATTATTTGCTCGTTGTAATCAGCGTTACCTAATCCGACAGCAAGGTTTCTTAACCAGCGCTCGTGACCAATACGGCGTATAGGGCTGCCTTCGGTATTTTTAAGAAAGGTTGCTTCATCCCATGCAAATAAAGTCAGTAATTCTTGATCTTTAAGTTGCTTTCTTGGGTGAAAGTCAGCTTCATCGGTGAGTTGACCGTAGCGATTCCATGGGCATACTAACTGACAGTCATCACAGCCATAAATGCGATTCCCTAACAGTGGGCGATACTCTTCAGGAATTGCGCCTTGTAATTCAATAGTAAGGTAAGAGATACATTTACGGGCATCGACTACATAAGGCTCGACAATCGCACCGGTTGGGCACAGTGTCATACAGGCAACGCATTTCCCACAGCCTTCAAAGCTATTCTCATCATCAATAGGTAGTGGTATATCAACAAACAGCTCCCCTAAGAAAAACCAAGAGCCCGCTTCTTTATTGATTAATAAACTATGTTTTCCACGCCAGCCCAAGCCTGCCTTTTCGGCTAGTTGCCTTTCAAGCACTGGAGCTGAGTCAACAAAGGGACGAAAGCCGAGCTGGCCAACTTGCTGCTCTATTTTTTGGCCTAACTTTTTCAGACGGTTGCGAATTAACTTATGATAGTCACGACCCAATGCATAGCGACTAATGTACGCTTTATCAGTCTGTTTGAGGTTTTTAGCAAAGCTTGCATCAGGCGGCAGGTAGTTCATTTTTACTGAGATGACTCGCTGCGTGCCAGGTACCAGCTCTGCTGGGCGCGCTCGCTTCATACCATGGGCTGCCATGTATTCCATCTCACCGTGATAGCCTAAATCTAACCAGCGCTGTAGCTGCGCTTCATGCTTCGTTAGGTCAATATCAGTGATCCCGACTTCTGCAAAGCCAAGGTCTTTACCCCATTGCTTTATTTGCAGTGCGAGTTGTTCATAATCAATAGAAGGAGTTGTCACGGTCAATAAAAAAGTAGCCAAGAAGCGGCTACTTTAACATAGTTTGACTCAGAGCAGCAGTTAAAAGCCGATCACACAAAGCGTTTTAACTGCTCTTGGGTTTGTTGGCTCAGTTTATGGGACTGTTGGCAATCAGCGAGTGATTCATCAATTTGCTGCTTAGCTTGCTCACCCAAAGCCACAATTTGCTCAACCGTTTGATGGGTCTGGGTTTGGGTTTGCTCTAGTAAATGCACCGCGCTGACAATCTGTTGTAGTTGTTGTTGGTTTTGCTCAAATTCGCCAAGCATATTGCTAAAGCCTGTTGAGGTGTTGCTAATGGCAGTTTCAGCTTCACTCGAGTGGCTAATTAACTGCTCAGACTCTTTATTGGTTTCGCTAACGAGGGTGTTCATCTGATTAATAAAATCGCTGATCTGGCGAGTTGCATCGTTTACTTTAACTGAGAGCGATCTAACTTCATCGGCAACCACCGCAAAACCTCGGCCTGCTTCACCTGCACGTGCCGCTTCAATTGCAGCATTTAGGGCAAGCAAATTGGTTTGGTCAGAAAACTCTTCAACCATTTTTAAAATGGCGCGAATGTTCTCGCTGTTTTCTTTAAGGCCAGACACCGTTGCTGAGAAGTTACCCAAAATTTGGCTAATCATCGCGACCTTTTTAACTAATGCCGATAACTCAGTGGCTGAGTGCTTAACAAAGTTTAAGTGTTCACTATTAACATGATGCACGCTGTCAGTATTTGCTGAGATATTCTCAAGGCTTGAAGTAATTTGGTTGCTTGAATCAGTAATGGTTTGGCTGAATTTTATTTGCTGGTGGCTCATTTCTGCAGTTTGCTGCATTGAATGAGTCATCTTTGAACTACTATCTGCACTGGCTTGTGCACTTTGGTAAGTGGTGGCTAATAGGTTTGCTAAATGAACAGTAAAGGTATTGTACTGCTCACTTAAATCACGAAACTCATCATAGGTAAAATGCGGTAGCTTGGCAGATAAATCAGCATCATGGCGGTTGATTTGCTCAAGTGTATCGCGCATTGCTTGCACTGGGCGCACAATTAAAAAGCGCATGTAGAAAACAGTAAAAATAAAGCTGGCGACGATAACAAAGGTCATTAACCAAAATAGTCCCATACCAGCTTGTTGCTCTGAAAGGCTGCTATAAAGCCAGATCAAAGTAATGGCTTGAAACGCAAACACAAAACCTAAATTACCGACAATCTTACGTGTGAGGGTGTAAAAGAAAGTTTGTTCGATAAAATTGTAAATGCGCATATAGCTACTCATTAAGGTGTTGTGTTGATTCATTTTGGCGTAATTTTTTTATTATTCAATGTCACATAATTCAACAGTATAGCTTAGTTTTGTTGAGTTACAGTGACTGCAGTGTCATTTGTGTATGACACGGAAAATTAGTAAAAATACCATCTACGCCATACTCTAGCATTAATTCGATATCTTCCACTTTATCGACCGTGTAAGCATAAACTTGAAGGCCGCGTTGTTTTGCGTCAGCAACAAACTCATGGTTTATAAAGTTTTTATCTACATGAATGCTATAGGCATGGAGTTTTTGCGCAAACTCGCTGTAATTAATTGGAATAGAAGCGGTAAGTGCACCAATCTTTACCCACGGCAATTTTTGCTTTAGCCACATCAGTTGGTGGTGATCGAATGAAGAGACTAGCAGGTTATCCCGAGAAATTTTCCCAGCGCTAACGTTTGATTCTATAAGCTCTACAAATTTATCTAACGAAAAAGTATGTTTAAGCTCTAAATTAAGTAAAGTTTTATCAGCAACCCAATCGATTGCTTGTTGTAAAGTGGGCACACACTCGCCATTGCCTGCATCGTATTGTTGAATTTGCTCTTTTGAGCAGGCGTTTACTTTACCGCGACCAGAGGTTGTACGATCAAGCCAAGTGTCGTGAATAATCATGTAATCATCAAGGCAGCTTTGCACATCAATTTCGATGCCATCTACTGCTAAATCAACAGCTGCGATAATGGCGCTTTGAGTATTTTCTGGGTAGGTACCACTGGCACCTCTGTGAGCGAATACTTTCATCATTGCTTATACCTACGAGTCACTGACCATGTTTCATAAAAAGCGGCACTAATCACCAGTGCGCCACCAATAAGAGTGCTAATTGAAGGTTGCTCATGCAAAATTAAAAAAGCGAAAAACGTACCGTATAAAGGCTGCAAACACGATATCAAACCAGCGGTTGAAGCTGATAAGTTTTTTAGGCTTGCTGCAAACAGTGAGTGCGGTGCTGCTGTAAAAATAACTCCTACGGTAATTAATAGCAGCCAATTTATTGTATCAACTTGTAATGGCGGTACTTCGACAAAGGCGCACAGCATAATGCAGGCGATCCAAGTTTGATAAAGCATGGTTTGTGGGCCGCCATATTGGCTAAAGTAACGCTTGTGAACGATATTTCGAAACGCAAAAAAGAACGCTGACAAAATGCCAATAGCAATACCTAGGGTGACATCATTGCCTAAGCTGGCATCAGGAATAAGTAAATAAATACCAAGCATCACCACCAAGGCGCTAAAAATATCTTTGAGCTGTGGTTTACTGCCATGAAATAAAGGCTCTAAAAATACCGTGATAACAGGGTAAGTAAAAAAGGCAATCATACCGACTGCAATACCTGCTAGTTGCATACCTGCGAAGTAGGTGAGCCAATGTATTCCAACAGTGACGCCAAGTAACAAGGCTATAAGGTAGTCGCGACGCGAGTGAAGCTTAATCGCTTTGTGTTGAATTGTAAGTAAGATCAGTAAGGCACAGCCTGCAATTGCTGTTCTGTAAACGGTAATATCTAATGCACTTAAGCTGACTAGCTTTGCGAATAATGCAGTACCACCAAATAGGAGTACTGCAATATGTAGATATATTAGGCTCTGTTTGTGCGCCTGCATTACAAACCTTGTTATTGTTGTTATTAACTCTCTTTGTAACGGTAATCCTTTACTTTGTAAACTCCCCAAATGGGCTAATCCATTCGTTTAGTTCCAATATTTCCATCCCTGCAAGTAATAGTGCAGCACATTAGGCTCATCAAGCGTCGATACTTTTTCATTGTTAGCGCTAATATCCGGGGTAAAAATAAACAATTGTGCGTCATTTTCAGGGCGGTAAAAGCGGGTTTTAACATGCAATACTTGTTGGTTACTGCACATCAAGTTGCAAGCCATAACAAAGCCCCATTCGCCAAAAGAGGGCACATTCAAATGATAAGGCAAGGTGTGCGTAAAGCCTGCTGCACTGAGCGTGTTATTGATAGACCAAAATGCTTGCTTCGCAAAAAATGGGCTGGTGGCCTGGGTCACTACAATACCGTTATTTGGTAGTCGTGTTTTTACTAGTTGATAAAACTGCTGACTGTAAAGGCGAGCTAAATTGATTGCTTTTGGATCCGGTAAATCAATAAAAATAATATCGAACAGCTGTTCGTTTTGCTCAATAAACACATAAGCATCTTGATGAATAACCGTCACTTTAGGGTCACTGAGTGAGTGCTTGTTAAGTGTTGTCAGGTTGTGATTAGTTTGCGCAAGCTTAGCGACTGCTGGATCTAAATCGACTAGGGTAATAGATTCTATTTGCGGGTACTTCAAAAGCTCTCTAGCTGCTAAGCCATCGCCACCGCCTAAAATTAGAATACGTTTGGCATTACCATGGCGCACCATAGCGGGATGGATAAGCGCTTCGTGATAGCGATACTCATCAATCGATGAAAACTGTAAGCCACCGTTTAAATAAAGCCGAATATCATCTTTATGACGAGTCAGTACGATTTGCTGATAGGGTGTTTGCTCTGAGTGTACAACACGGTCATCGTAGATTTGGCTTTGCCAAAGATGGGTGAGCTGTTTACTAGCAAATAAGCAAAGCACTAATACTGAGCAGACTAAAACTAATGTGAGTCTAAGCACTTTTCGACGATTTGGGCTGATATGGTCGATAAAGTACCACAGCAATAACAGCGCAATACTTAGATTCATTAAGCCAAAGCTTAAGGCTGTTTTAAAAACCCCAAGCCAAGGTAAAAATAGAAAAGGAAACAGTAAAGTCGCAAGCAGGGCGCCAAAGTAGTCAATAGATAACACATTGGCGAGGTTTGCTTTTAGCGCATAATGTTTTTCCATTAGGCGACTTAACAGCGGAATTTCTAAACCAATCAAAATACCAATTAAGCTGGTGAGTAAAATACTAATTGCTTGCAGTGGTAAGCCAAACGCATAACAGAAATACAATAAGGGCACACTTAAGCCACCAAGTAGTGCAAGCAGTAGCTCAAAACCGATGAAATACACCAGCAATGGCTTATCAGGCACAAAACGCGAAAAATAAGAGCCAACTCCCATTGCCGCCATATAGACGCCAATTGTCAGAGAAAATTGGGTGATGCTATCACCCAAAAAGTAGGCACCAGTGGTTGCGATCAGTAGCTCATAGATAATTGAGCAAAGGCCAGCAACAAAAATACTAAACAGTAAAATGTGGCTTTCGCGAATTGAGTTATTTTCCACCTGGGCCGCCTCGTGAACGGAAACCTGCACTGCCAATACTTTGTTCACGCAATTGTTTATCAACGCTTATCGTGAGGTGGTGATAGGAGTAAACTTGCCAATCTTGCTCTTTGTCACCTTTGCTATATGCCAAGAAGGAAAAGAAGAGCACGGGTGCTAAAAACAGTAACGCAATAGGCCAAACTGAGATACGCGATTCCATTGCTTTTATAGCCTCAGGGTTTAACTTATTGATTGGTTTATAAGTAATATCGGAGCCTTCACGCTCAGCTTCTAAACGATGCAGCATTACAAATAGCGCTACACCGCCGATGAAGCCAGAAATCCATAACAGCGGTAGCATGAAATTACTGTTACCTTTGATTGGGATTATACGAAACGTATAACTAAAATGTTCGGCACGCTTATTTGGGCCAAACGTACTACTGACGTAGGCGCTATATTGCCCCTTCTTAGGGAAGTGGACATCGTGATGAGTATAATCACGGTACTCAGTCCATTTACCATCTGAATCGTGTCCGGTTTCGGCCCAAAGTTCATCAGAGTAACTAAATAAGTAGTTACCATCAGGGTCAAAAATTTCGATATCAATGGCTTTCCATGAGTTTAAAGGCAGTCTGCCTTTAATTTCTAAGCGCATCATTTGGCCATCTTCTGGCACTGTAAATAGGTAAGGTTTGTCTTGTCCGTCGTAGTCTTTAAAGTTGCCATATTGGCCACTAATAAGTGGCGCTTGTAGATCTGCACGTATCACTAAGCAAACAACAAATGTGATAGCGGCAATAATAAAAAGCTTATAGATGTTCATCCATTACTCCATAAATAAGCTTAAATAGCGATAGTGATGATAACAGCAACACAGATTGCAATGCTGCTTTCAATAACCGCAACGGCGGTGTTTTTGTCGTGCATTGCTTGGTCGAGTGAAATTTTGCTAAAGATAATTTTATCAACGAGGTAACGCACAATTGGTAAAATTAAAAAGCCAAATAATGCGTCAATAAAGAATAAGCTTAAGCTTTGTTGCCAAGTATGAAAGCCACCAATAAGCGCATGACACAAGATAATAGCTAACGCCAACATGGTGCCAGAAAAGCTAAGCGCAACGGCTTTGTTGCCTTTTTCGAGCTGTTCGTGAAGATTAAAAGCAGTGAGGTGATCATAGCCTTTGGCAAAAATGATCAGCATTAGTTGCCCTAAAAAATAAAACACTATGGCTGATAACCAGCTGCCTTCACCGGTTAATGCGCCACCAATGATAAGTGCTGCGGCCATATAGTTTGCTGCTTGTACTAAGCCCACAGCCTCATTTTGTTGGTTAATTAATTGCTCTTGGTTACAGAACAAACGCAGCAGTAATTTGTCATTTAAAATACGTGAGCAAGTTAGCAGCACCATACCTAATACACTGTACAGTGATACATTCATCAAATCGCTTAGTAAACCTTGACTAGGCCCAGCTAAAACAAAGCCATAAATAATGGTAATTGCCCCTAAGTAGCCGCCAATAGATAAACCCAAGGCACTGTTGGCATTGTCGGTTAACTGGTTGGTGGTGTTATAAGGGGTTGCTAAGTTATACGACAGTTTTGCAACGGCTATGATTGCAATGAATAGACCAATATAGGCGCTGTTGTAGGCCATCGTTGCGAGGTAGTGGGTTAAGTTAATATCCATATAATTATGTTAGCTTGTTGTTATTTTCCGAAAATATTAACACAGAGTGTTTGTTGCAAAGAATATCAAAGCTTCATTTTTGGCAGAATTAATCAATTTCTTAAAAGTTTCATAGCTTTTGCCTGTCTCATTGTTAGGTTATGGGTTAAAATAACAACATAACCAACTAACAAGATAGTGAATGTCAAAACAGGATCCAAATCTCAGTCGAGAACAAGAAAAGTACGAAAACCCCGTCCCTAGCCGTGAGTTTATACTTACTCACTTAGAATCTCGCGCCAAACCAGCAAACTTCACACAACTTTGTGACGAATTACATGTGAATGATACAGAGCGTCAAGTTGCGTTCAAACGTCGTTTACGTGCTATGGAGCGCGATGGTCAACTGTATTTCAATAAGTTTAAATGCTACGCATTGATCGATGAATCTGGCCTAGTTAAAGGCAAAGTCATTGGTCATCGTGACGGATTCGGCTTTTTAGAAGTTGAAGGTGAGAGTAAAGATTGGTTTATCGCGAAGCACCAAATGAATATGGTGTTGCACGGTGACATTGTGCTTGCTAAAGGCAATCGCAAAGGCTCAAGTGGCAAATGCGATGCACGCATCATTAAGGTTTTGACCAATGAGCGAGCCCCGATTGTTGGCCGCTATTTTGTTGAGCATGGTATTGCAGTTGTTGTGGCTGAAGACCCACGCATAACGCAAGATATTATGATTCTACCGGGTAGTGAAAATGGCGCGCGCCACAACCAAATGGTGCAGGTGCAAATTACCCAAAACCCAAGCCGACATATGAATGCGGTAGGTAAAGTCACTGAGGTACTGGGTGAGCACTTAGCACCGGGTATGGAAATTGAAGTTGCACTACGCAATCACGATATTCCTCACGTTTGGCCTGAAGCGGTTGAAAAGCAAGTTGCTCATTTAGGTGAGTTTGTTGATGAACAGGCAAAGCAAGGTCGCGTTGATTTACGTGACTTACCGCTGGTGACAATCGACGGTGAAGATGCCCGAGACTTTGACGATGCCGTTTATTGTGAGCGCAAACCATCAGGTGGTTGGCGTTTATGGGTGGCCATTGCCGATGTGTCGCACTACGTAGGAATGAACACGCCTCTGAATAAAGAAGCGATTGAACGTGGTAACTCAGTATACTTCCCTGAGCAAGTTATTCCGATGCTGCCAAAAGTGTTATCGAATGGCTTGTGCTCATTGAACCCAGAAGTTGACCGTTTATGTATGGTTGCTGAGATGACGGTGTCAGAAGCGGGTAAGTTGTCTGGGTATAAATTTTACGAAGCGGTGATGAATTCACACGCTCGTTTTACCTACACTAAAGTGAATGCGATTTTACAAGGCGATGAAAAGCTGCGTGAAGAATACGCCAAGATGGTGCCACATTTAACTGACTTACAGCAAATGTACATGGCACTTAAAGCTGCTCGCCAAGAGCGTGGTGCGATTGAGTTTGAAACCTTAGAAACGCGCTTTGTGTTTAATGCACATCGTAAGATTGAATCAATCGTGCCTGTGGTTCGTAATGATGCACACAAACTTATCGAAGAGTGCATGATTTTAGCGAACGTATCGGCAGCCCGATTATTAGAAAAGCACGAGGCGAGTGCGCTTTATCGTGTGCATGATGAGCCTGATGCTGAAAAGCTTGGTTTCTTCAGAAACTTTTTATCAGAGCTTGGTATCGAAACTGCGATTTCTGATGAGCCAACACCAAAAGAAATAACCCAAGTGTTAGCTAAATTAGGCGACCGCCCAGAAGCTGAGCTTATTCAAACCATGTTGCTCCGTTCAATGAAGCAAGCGGTTTATCAGCCAGATAACATTGGCCACTTTGGTTTAGCTTTACCTGCCTATGCCCACTTTACATCGCCAATTCGTCGTTACCCTGATTTAGTGGTGCACCGTGCAATTAAAGCGGTACTTAAAGCGCAAGGTCAGCAAACATCGGGTGAGTATGCCTACACTGATGACGAAGTTGATATTTTAGGTGAGCAGTGTTCAACCACTGAACGCCGTGCTGATGATGCGACTCGCGAAGTGGCAGATTGGCTTAAATGTGAATTTATGCAAGACCATGTTGGTGACGAATTTGGTGGGGTGATCTCATCGGTAACTAACTTTGGTTTATTTGTACGCTTAGACGATTTACAAATCGACGGCATGATCCATGTAACTAACCTGGGCAATGAGTACTTCCATTACGATGGTGCTAAGCATTGCTTGATTGGTGAACAAACTCACACCGTTTATCGTCTAGGCGATAAATTAACGGTTCAGGTGTCATCTGTCAGTCTTGATGAGCGACGTATAAACTTAGTGTTAGCAGGTGAGGCGCAACAAGACCGTTATGCGCGTCGTCGTGGCCGTAGTGCCCCTGCAAAACCAAGTGTTCGAGCCCAGCTTAAAGCAGGTAAAATTCCTGGTAAAAAACCGCAGTCAGGCAGCTTTGAGGCAAAATCAGGCGACAAAGAGAATGAAAAACGTGGCAAGTCTTCACCTTCTAAAGGGCGCAAAAAGCCTAATAGTAAACAAGCTGATGCTGTAAAAGCCGGCAAAAAGAAGAGTAAGAAAAAAGCCACCAAAAAGGCAAAAAGACCGGGTAAGAATGCCCGTAAACGTAATGGCCGAGGAGCAAATAATACGTGAGTAATGAATTAATTTTTGGTTTTCACTCAGTTGAAGCAATATTAGCAAAAGAGCCTGAGCGCTTTTTAGAAATATACGCTTTAAAAGGGCGTGAAGATAAACGTTTAAACCCGGTTATTGACCAAGCACGTAAATTCGGTATTTCTGTACAATTTATGCAGCGTAAAGCGCTTGATAATAAAGCAAATGGTGAGCAGCACCAAGGCATTATCGCTAATGTGAAAGCGGCGCGCATGTATAACGAAAAAGATCTAGATGAGATCATAGCCCGTGAAGAAACGCCTTTCTTATTGGTGCTTGATGGTATAACAGATCCGCATAACTTAGGTGCCTGTTTACGTAGTGCAGATGCTGCGGGCGTGCACGCGATCATCGTTCCTAAAGATAAGTCTGCAAAACTGAATGGCACAGCGCGTAAAGTAGCATGCGGTGCGGCAGAAACAGTGCCATTGGTGCAAGTAACCAATCTTGCGCGTACGTTACGTGAAATTAAAGATGCTGGCGTTTGGGTTGTCGGCACTGCCGGTGAAACAGATACAGAGTTATTTGATGCAAATCTAACAGGGCCAATGGCTGTTGTTATGGGTGCTGAAGGGGATGGTATGCGCCGCCTTACTCGTGAGCATTGTGATTTATTAGTTAAAATCCCAATGGCTGGTTCGGTATCTAGTTTAAATGTGTCAGTTGCGACCGGTATTTGTTTATTTGAAGTGTTACGCCAGCGTAATGCAACGCAAATCTAACTGCCGCGAAAATTTCAGACACAAAAAAAGCCGATGTTACATCGGCTTTTTTGTATCTAACAGTTCTGATTAGATTTTTGCAAAAGCGTCTTGTAGTGGTGGTACTACTTGCTTCTTACGGCTTAATACGCGATCTAACCAAACGCGACCGTCTTCTGATTTAACATCATAGGCAGCTTCGATTACTGATATGTCATCAGACGCAATTAGCATTTCAGAGCCTTCTTTCATGATATCAGTTAACAGGAGTAATACTGAGTGGCGACCGCCTTCTTCTTTAAGCTTTGCGATGTCAGCTTCAAGATCTGCTTTGATCTCATCAAATACAGCAAGGTCGATAACTTCTAGCTGGCCAATACCTACTAGCTTACCGTTCATGTTGAAGTCTTTGAAATCACGCATTACTAAATCGCGTGCAGGCGTGCCTTCAACTGCTGATTTAACCTTGAACATTTCCATGCCAAGTTCTTTGAAATCTTCAATACCAGCGATTTCAGCAAGTGCTTCAACACACTTGATGTCAGCTGTTGTACACGTTGGTGATTTAAAGATTACAGTGTCGCTTAAGATAGCGCATAACATGATGCCTGCGATATCTTTTGGAATCTCTACGTTGTAGAAGTCATACATCATTTTGATGATAGTGTTTGAACAACCAACTGGACGGATCCAACACTCAAGTGGTGTTGATGATGTTAAATCGCCTAGTTTGTGGTGATCAACAACACCTACAACACGTGCTTCATCGATGTCATCAGGTGCTTGTGTTTTTTCTGTGTGGTCAACGATATAAACGTCTTCGCCTGCGTAGCTAAGTTTTAGCTCAGGTGCTTCGAAACCGAATTTATCTAGGATAAATTGTGTTTCAGGTGATACTTCACCTAAACGCGTCGGGATCGCAGGTTCATTGATCTGGTTTTTTAAGTAAGCAAGCGCAATTGCACCGCAAATTGAATCTGAATCAGGGATCTTATGACCCACTACATACATTGACATTGACGGAACTCCTTTAAATTTGGCGGATATTTTAGCAAAGTATCGACAGATTGATACATAACAGACATGAAATTTTGTTGATCAATTACAACTGCCAATTAATGTCCTTTTTGGTTACACTTTAAGATATTGAAAACTGAGGAAGATACTGATGCGCTTGAGCCGAAAAGCATGGAATAATGTAGTGATTATTTCGATGCTATTGATGATTTTTTTCTTCAATGGCCTACATAAAAAGCTCAATACACAGCCCGTTGAAGAAGGAGTACAAGCATTACTCCCAGAGCAAAGCTTCATTTTAGCAATGGCATTTCCAGAATTAAAAATCGAGCGTATCGGCACCTCTTGGCGTAGCCAATCACTACAAGAAACCACATGGCAAGGCGATGAGCAGCAGCTCGAACAACTTGTTGAACTTTGGCAACATCAAAAACTGACTATTGCCAGTCTCCCTGTTAGTAAAATTTCACAGACATCGGCTGATTATGTTGCCTCCGTGTGGCTAGCCGGGGAGCAGTTGCCAGCGGTGTATCAGTTGTACAACATAGATCAGCAATACTATTTATTAGATAAACGGTTACAACGAGTATTTGAGCTTGAACAAGCTGATGCGGCTAAGTTGTTTCCGTTATACCCGTTTTAAGAGAGTCACAGATGCCTGAATTACCAGAAGTTGAAGTTAGCCGTTTGGGAATAACGCCGCATGTGCTTAACCAAACAGTGACCAAAGTAAATATTCATAACGCCAGTATGCGTTGGCCTGTGCCTGATGATGTATATCAATTACAAGGACTTAAAGTTACTTCAGTGGAGCGTAGAGCAAAATATTTATTACTCGGTTGTGAGCTGGGTAGTGTTATTTTGCACTTAGGAATGTCGGGCAACTTACGAGTTGTGAGCGCAGATGAGCCATTAAAAAAGCACGACCATATCGAATTTATTTTAGCCTCAGGTAAAGCGCTAAGACTCAACGACGCGCGTCGCTTTGGTGCCTGCTTATGGCAAGCACCAGGCGAATGTCATACCTTGCTAACCAAGCTTGGACCGGAGCCTCTTACCGATGAGTTTGCTGCAAAGCGTGTTTACGAACAGTCTAGAAATAAAAAAGTACCAATTAAACAGTTTATTATGGATAACGCTGTGGTCGTTGGTGTAGGTAATATCTATGCCAATGAGTCGTTATTTAAGGCCGGAATTCACCCGAAACGAGAAGCCGGCAAGGTGTCTTTAAAGCGTTATCAGCAATTAGTGCCTATTATTAAAGAAACACTTGCTGCGGCTATCACGCAAGGCGGCACAACATTAAAAGATTTTGCTCAAAGTGATGGTAAGCCCGGTTATTTTGCCCAACAATTACTAGTTTATGGTCGCAAAGGTGAGCCATGTGTAACGTGTAAAGAGCCATTAAAAGAAATTAGATTAGGGCAAAGAAGCACTGTGTACTGCTCTAATTGTCAAAAATAACAAAGAATCCCTCATCTATGTAGTATTGCAACAGATAGCAAGATAGAGACAGGCTTAAGGAATGAGAAGGTTGTATGCTATTAAACAAATACGTCATAGGGTGCGTGTGCTTAGCGGCACTGGTGGGTTGTTCTAAAGAGCAACCTCAAGTTATCGTTGAAGAAGTGGTTACCGCTGAGGTTAAGCAGTTTGATGTGCCGCTGTATGGGAATTACGTGGCGCGTACAGACGCATCACTTGATGTTGAAATACGCGCAAGGATCACCGGCTTTGTACAAAGCGTAGAATTTGTTGAAGGTAGTTGGGTAAATGAGGGAGATTTACTCTACACCATTGATGATAGACCCTACCGAGCAAAACTTAATCGCGTTAAAGCGGCGCTGCAAAAAGACCAAGCAGCGCTGGCAAAAGCAAAGCGCGATGTTACTCGTTTAAAACCCCTCTACGAGCAAGATGCAGCAAGTCAGCTCGACTACGACAATGCAATTTCTATTCAAGAGCAAGCGCAAGCGTCATTATCAGCAACCCAAGCAGAACTTGAAGAAACCAAGCTTGATTTAGAATATACCCGTATTACGGCGCCAATTAGCGGCATGGTTGGTAGCTCTGAAGCCGATCTCGGTGCTTTGGTCGGCAGTAACGGTATTTCACTCCTTACTACCATTCAGCAAATAGACCCTATTTTCGTTAATTTTAATATGTCGGCACTTGATTACTTGAATGCCAAGCGGCGTATGACCAGCATGATGGAGCAGCTACAAGCCGAACAACAAGGCAAGGCACTTGAGGGCTTTGTACGTATTTCTTTGCCTGATGGCAGTGAGTATCGATATTGGGGTGATGTGAGTTTTACCGATCCTAAAATTAGCCCGAAAACGGGCACCTTTAAAGTAAGAGCAAAGCTGCCTAACCCTAATAGTGAGCTATTACCTGGGCAATATACAAAAGCACGGATTAAATTATCCGAATTGAAAGATGCCATTGTCGTCCCTGAGGAAGCTACACAAGTTGAGCAGGGCGGTATTTATGTGATGGTGGTACTTGACTCAGGTGAGATAGAGCGTCGCTTTATTGTTGTTGAGCATTACGGTGAACAAGGGATTGTTGCCAGCGCTGGCTTGAGTGCCGGTGAGCAAGTGGTGGTGAAAGGTTTGCATCGTATTCGTCATGGTCAGCAAGTAAAAGCGATTTCGTTAGCCGAGTTTGAAAAACGCCAATTAACGCCAAACACGGGCACTATTCCACTGGCGCCAGATAAACCAAGCAAACAAGATGATGAAAAAAATCAGCAGGGAGCTTAACTATGTTTTCGCATTTTTTTATCAAGCGTCCAGTGTTTGCTATCGTTATTTCGTTAGTTATTTTACTCACAGGCTTGGTCTCGCTCTTTACTCTACCGATTGATCAATACCCTGATATTGCTCCGCCGTCGGTTAAAGTGTCTGCTTCATTCCCTGGCGCAACGGCTGAGACCGCATCGGAGTCGGTAGCCATTCCTCTTGAGCAAGAATTAAATGGCACACCGAATATGTTGTATATGGAGTCAAAGGCAACTAACTCTGGCAGTGTTGGGATCACACTCACCTTTGATGTTGGCACCGACCCAGATCTCGCCCTTGTTGATGTGCAAAACACCGCAAGCCAAGCAGGTAGTAATTTACCTGTTGATGTGCAAACTGAAGGGGTGAATGTCTCTAATGAAAGTTCCGTTGAGCTGTTGAAACTGGCACTGACCTCTGATGATCCTCGCTATGACGAAATCTATTTGAGTAACTACGCCAGCATCAATGTTGAGGCGGCTTTAAAGCGTGTTCCGGGGGTTGGTAAAGTGCGTAACACCGGCTCGCGTTCTTATGCTATGCGGGTCTGGTTAAAGCCCGATATTTTAGCGGGTTACGAATTAACCGTGAATGATGTGACCGCAGCAATCAAAGCACAAAATAAAGAGGCCGCTGCTGGGGAGATCGGGGCTCAGCCAATGAGCGATGCAATTAAGCTTAATTTTCCGGTGCGGGCACAAGGACGGCTTAATAAGGTTGATGAGTTTAATAACATTATGTTGCGAGTTAACAGTGATGGCTCGATGATCCGTTTGCGAGATGTTGCAAGGGTTGAGCTGGCATCGTCTGCGTACACTTTAAATTCAAAACTAAATGAACAGCCCGCCACTATTTTGCAGGTTTATATGTTACCAGGCTCTAATGCATTAGCGGTTACTGAACGTGTTAAGGCTGAGATGGAACGCCTGAGCGCGGCTTTTCCAAAGGGAGTGAAATGGCAGTTATTTTATGATGCATCTGAGTTTATCAAGCTGTCGATTAATGAGGTGATCAATACCCTTATTCAAGCGCTGATCTTAGTGATTTTAGTGGTGTATTTATTTTTGCAAAACTGGCGAACAACTTTAATACCCGCTTTAGCTGTGCCGGTGTCAATAGTGGGTACCTTTATCGCCTTGGCTGCATTTGGATTTACCATTAACAATGTCAGTTTATTGGCTATGGTATTGGCAATCGGCATCGTCGTTGATGATGCGATTGTTGTAGTCGAAAGTGTTGAGCGATTGATCAATGAGCAAAATATGGAGGTAGTTGCTGCTACTAAGCAAGCGATGACAGAGCTTTCTGGCGCCATAGTGGCAACCTCTTTAGTACTGGCAGCGGTGTTTGTGCCGGTGTCATTTTTAGCCGGTATTACGGGCATTATGTACCGAGAATTTGCGATTTCAATTACCGTTGCGGTACTCATTTCGACCCTAGTTGCGTTAACCTTAAGCCCTGCTTTATGTGCGATTTTCTTAAAACCTAGCCTCCCATCAAACAATAAGATTTTTGTTAAATTTAATAATTGGCTTGAAGGTGTTGGCAAAAAATACACCTGGCTTGTAAAGGCATGCTCTGAAAAAGCAAAACGTAGTTATATTGGCTTTTTTATAATGCTAGGTGGCTGTTACTTTGTGTTCAGCCAATTACCAAGTAGCTTTATGCCGCAAGAAGATCAAGGACGCTTTTTTGTTGATATTACCTTGCCAGATGCGGCAACGGTCTCACGTACCAACGAGGTGATAAGTAAAGCTAACCAATTTGTTATGAGCCATGCTGGGGTGGCTTATTCATTCACGCTAGCAGGTGAAAACCGCCGTGCTGGTAGTGCGCAATCACATGGTCAAATGGAGGTGATTTTAAAGCCTTGGCAAGTGCGTGCAGAGCAAGGTTTTACGGTCACGAGTGTGATGAATGATATTCGTAAGCAGCTGTACGCCATTCCCGATGCTGAATTTAATGTGTTTCAGCCATCGGCTGTGGCGGGGCTTGGTTCGGGCTCTGGTGTTGAGTTTGCGCTGCAAGAAAAAACAGGAGGCAACTTAACGGGTCTGGTTGAATCGCTCGAGGTACTGCTGGCAAATTTAAATAACCGCCCTGAAGTTGCTAAAGCAAGTAGCTCACTGCGTGGCTCAGTACCTCAGCTATTTTTAGAGTTAGATAGAGAAAAAGCCATGGCATTAGAGGTGCCGATTGCCGATGTTTACAGCACAATGAAGGTGCTTACTGGCTCATCAACAATTAATGACTTTAATTTATTTGGCCGGGTTTATCGGGTTAAAGTTCAGGCTGAAGATGAATTTAGGGCACGCCCTGAAAACCTCAACGAATTTTATGTGCGTTCAAAAAATGGCGCTATGGTGCCATCAAATGTGCTTGCTAAGTTAAATTTAACAACCGGTCCGTCTGCAATAAACCGCTTTAATATGTTTACCAGTGCCATGGTGAATGTATCGCCAGCTGAAGGCTATGCATCGGGAGATGTAATTGACGTAATTAAAGAAGAAATGGCAAAACTACCGCCTAACCTTGGCTATGAATGGACAGGATTAACCTATCAAGAAATTCGCTCATCGGGTCAGCTAAGTATCGCTATCAGCCTTGCTATTGTGTTTGTATTTTTATTTTTAGCGGCGCTCTATGAAAGTTGGAGCTTGCCGTTTGCTGTACTACTAATAAGCCCGATAGCTATGTTGGGAGCCTCTGTATTGACCTTAGTGACGGGGCATGAAAACAATTTATTCTTCCAAGTCGCATTTATTGCATTGATAGGCCTTGCGGCAAAGAACTCTATATTGATTGTTGAGGTGGCAAATCAGCTTTATCAAGAAGGTATGAATGCCGTTGATGCTGCAATAGAAGCCGCCCGTTCTCGCTTTCGGCCTATATTAATGACTGCAGCCTCTTTTGTGCTTGGTGTATTGCCGTTAGTACTTGCTTCTGGCCCCGGAGCGGTTGGTCGGCAGTCGGTATCTATGCCTATTTTAGGGGGGATGTTACTAGCAAGCTCTATCGGCATTATATTAGTTCCGCTGTTTTTTATTACCGCTGCACGCTTTGTAAAAAAACAGCAAACACCGGCCTTTAAAGTAGTAGAGGAGCAAGTCGATGCATAAATTGCTGCCATTGCTTTGTTTCGCTTGTATTCAAGGCTGTGCTGTAGGGCCAGATTTTGAAATACCTGATCATAGTGAAGTTGCTAATTTTATGGGTGCAGCAGCTACGCCACAGTCTGAAGCTTTAGCGGGATGGAAGCAAATATATAGCGACCCTCATTTGCAAAAGCTGATTAGCCAAGCGCTTCTTAATAACCAAGATATGTTAATTGCGCAATCGAAAATTATTGAAGCGCGAGCTCGGTATCGAATTACCGATGCCGCTTTATGGCCAGATGTAAGCATAGGGCTTACTTCAGAGCGAGAAGAAGAGCTTAATAGCAGCCCCGAAAATACCTTTGATTTAAAAGGTTACTTAAGTTGGGAGCTAGATTTATTTGGTAGTAACCGACGTGCAAGCGAAGCCGCACTGGCAAATTATTATAGCCAAGAACAAGCAAGAAACGCGTTGCAGCTCGCCTTGATTGCTGATGTTGCGCAGCAGTTTTTTGCCCTTAAAGAAGTTGAAGAGCAATTAAATATTAGCCTGAGTACGATTAAGCTTCGCGAGAAGGAGCTTGAAATTGCGCGTATTCGTAAAAAAGGCGGTATTATTTCAGGGCTAGAACAGCGCCAAGCCGAGGTTGAATTAGAATCAGCGAAAGTGAAGATCCCGCCTTTACAGCACAGTGAAAGGCGGATTATTAATCAGTTAAAGTTTTTGATTGGTGATGCCAATGCTGATGTGCAAGGGGGGAATGAGTTATCTGTACAAACCCTTCCTAAGCAATTACCTACAGGACTACCTAGTGAACTGTTAAAGCGTAGACCAGATGTGCAGCAAGCAATGTATCAATGGCAAGCGGCCATGGCTGAGATTGGGGTCGCAAAAGCGGCTTTATTTCCAAAACTTAATTTATATGCAGAGCTTGGCAGTGAAAGCACTGATTTTAGTGATTTGCTCGCCAGTAATTCGCAGGTTTGGTTGCTGGGCTCAGAGCTGTTAATGCCAATATTTAATATGGGACGCAATCAGGCAAATTTAACGGTGGCGGAACAACGAGCTTATCAGGCAAGTATTCAATACCAAAAAACAGTGCTGGTGGCACTGCAAGAAGTAAGCAATCAGCTTTCGAACTATCAGTCGGCAGAGCAAAGCTATGATGCGCAAAGGAGCTTGGTGCTCAGTAGCCAAGATTACTATCGCTTAGCACGCCTTAGGTATAGCAATGGTGTTGCCAGCTCCCTTGATTTAATGGATGCACAGCGCCAGTTATTTTCGGCAGAAATAGCTTTATCGCAGGCAAAGAATGATCGTCTGCAAAGCCTAGCAACGCTTTATAAAGCACTTGGTGGCGGATGGTATGAATTAAGCGAACAGGAACTGGAAAAAGAAAAAGTGGTAGATTAATTAAAAGAGCATGCAAAAGCATGCTCTTTAAAAACTTATAACTCAAATGGTGCTACACCAACGGCTTTCATTTTATAGCCGACTTGAGCAATTTCACCAGACCAGGTTTCGGTGCTGATAACGCCAGTCACGACAATCGCATCGTATAGGCTTTCGATTGGTACGCCGTCTTTAATCGTGACATGCACAATTTGATTTGGCGGTGGTGGTGGTACGTGAATACAAGCACCAAAGTAAGGTACCAATAAAAACTCGGTGATCACTTCGCTGTCGCCTTCAAGGGGAACAACAAAACCAGGCAAACTTACTGATTGACCATTAAGTTCTTTTACCACGGGAGCATCAAGGTCTGGTTGCACCCAGTTTTGTTCTGAGCCTTCATGGTTTGCTTGCGCTTGGGTATCGATTTGCACATGACCTTTTGGAATTAAATCTTCCCAGAAGATTTCTTTAGGTGCGCCAGCATTAGCTCCAGCACACACAACTAATGCGACTAAAGCGACGAATTTTCGAAAAAACGGCATAACATTCCTTAAATTTTAATACTCATACCATCAGCAAGAGAGTAGAAATACGCGCGAGTTGCGGGAATTAACCCAACAATAAAGCCTGCAACCATTATCGCAGCTAAAAGCATGAGTTCATAGGATGACAATAAGGCTATATTTAGGCTTATTCCGGCATGGCTTTGCAAGTAATCTGCGCCGAGTAGCATTAAAGCATAGAATAATGCGATACCAACAATGCAGCCAAGCCCTGTAATGAGTAATGATTCTACACTGATCAAGGTGAAAATATGCCAAGGTCTTGCGCCAACAGAGCGCAAAATAGCAAGTTCTCTGCGGCGTTGATTTAAGCTTGAAAGCAGGCTCGTTAACATGCCAAGCAAACTGATCAGCACCACGACGATAGAAAATAACAGCAAGATTTTTTCAACGATAGAGAGCATTTCCCATAGTTCACGCAAAGTAACTCCCGGCATGATGGCTAGCAGTGCCTCATCTTTGTATTGGTTAATATTACGACGCACTTGTAAGGTATAAAGTGGTGAATCGAAACCAAGTAAAAAAGCGGTTATTTGTTTTGGTGTGCCAACTAAATCAACATCATCATGCTGGTCGTGGTCGTGGTCGTGGTCGTGGTCGTGGTCGTGGTCGTGGTCATTTGCATCAGCCTGAGCGGCTTCATGCTGATGAGCATGACCACCATGAATCGCTTCAATTGCTGCAAGTGGAATATGCAGGGTTTTATCAACAGGTGTGCCCGTTGGATTTAAAATACCGACCACTTTAAATGGGTTATCGTCATGATTATGAAAGCTGGTATTGCCCATGCCGTGCGCAATCACCACTTCGTCACCAAGCTGATAGCCAAGAGTATTGGCAACCTCAGCACCTAATACAACCTCAAATAAGTGATTAAATTCATGGCCTTGTGAAAAGCTCAACGACTGCTTTTTAGCAAAGCGATAGTGCTCAAAATAGTCTTTATTTGTACCAAGTACAGCTAAACCTTTATGGCTGTCGCCAAGTGACATAGGAATAGCCCATTTCACTCCCCGTTGCCCTGATATGTATTGGTAACTTTTCCAACTCACGCCATTATTAGCATGACCAATGCGAAATACCGAAGACAGCAGCAACTGGATATCACCGGTACGCGCACCGACAATTAAATCAGTGCCAGAAATTGTATTGCTAAAGCTACTTTTAGCATCAACTCGAACCCGCTCAATCGACATCAATAACATTACGCTGATAGCAATGGTAAATAGGGTGAGTAGGGCGCTGGCCTTTCGGTTTAATAAACTTTTTGTGGCGAGTTTAATGAGTAGCATCTGTGCCTCCTTGTAACTCAACAAGGCTGATACTGCGGGTAAATAGCGTTTGTAATGTTTCATCATGGCTAACAAAAATTAGCGTGCTATTTGCTGCGCTTGCCTGCTCAAATAACAATTTTACGAATGCTTGGCGATTTTGTGTGTCGAGTGCTGAGGTAGGTTCATCTGCAATAATAATTTCAGGGCTGCCAATAAAGGCTCGCGCTGCGGCAACTCTTTGTTGCTGGCCAATACTCAGCTGTGCAACTGCTTGATGCTGCAAGTTATCATTTAGCCCTAAAGCGCTCAGTAAGCGGCTTGCTTCAGCGGCTATTGTTGCACTATTTTTTAATGCGTTTTTTTGCCTTTGCTTTGAAAATTGGCAACCCAAAGTCACATTTTCAATAGGCGATAAATAAGGTAGTAAATTAAAGTTTTGAAAAATATAGCCAATATGGTCGGCACGAAAACGGTCCCGTTTACTATTACTAAGTTGGTTAATCGCTTTACCAAGCAGCTCGATATTGCCCTGTGTTGGTACTGTGACGCCAGCAAGCAATGATAATAACGTTGATTTACCACAACCACTCGGACCGTGAAGAAAAACATGTTCGCCTTGATCAATATCTAGCTTAGTAATATTGATCGTCGGCTCGGGTTGTTTTGCGTGCCATTTAAAAAGCACATTTTCAAGCGTGATCATAACGACCTATGAATTGTTACCATCGCCAGTAATTTAATTTTCTACGCATTTTAAAATTACGAATAAAATTACGTGGTTTCGGCTTAAGTGCAGGGTTGCTCAATAGTAATTCATTGCTAGCAGCAAGTACACGTTGACTCGATAAGCCGTCTTGATATGGATGCAGTTGCTGGCAGAAGTGCTCAATTTTCGCCATTAATTCAGCAGGTCGTGTGAAGGCATAATCAATCGCTTCAGTTAGTTTATTGACATCTGTGACATCAATAAGGTGTTCGCCAGGTGCTTGGTTGCAGAACGTCACGACGGGTTTTCTTTGTAAGATAAACATAAGCAAAATAGATGAGGTATCACACAGCATGACATCAGCAGCTTGTAAGAGTGGTAGTACATTATCTGTCTCGACAAAAGTTAGATTGTCGTTTTGTAGAGCCTTGTATCGTTCAACAAGCTCACTTGGCATTTTCGGGTGAAATTGCACCAAAATTCGCCATTTACCTTGCTCACTGTACGCTTTTATTTGTTCGTATAATTTAGGTGCAAGAGACAGGCGTTTTGAAAAAGTCGAACAAATTAAAAGAGTTTGCCTTTTATCGCCTTCATCTACGTATGGATTGTTTTCTATTTTTGAAAATAATGGATCTAGAGTAGGCCAACCTGTTTCTTTAGTTAAAAAGAAACCATGCTTTTTAGCTAGTTTCTCAAACTTAGAAGTTGTATTAGGGCCTTGGGTACAATACAGGTCAAAGCAGCCTCGGATGTTAAAATGATCTTCGTATCCTTTTCGATTTAGTTTTCCAGAATTAAAGCCGTGAAAAACAGCTACTTTTTTTCCTGGGATAAAGTTTGGAATTACATTCCCGGGAATGTATGAAATGTCTGGCTGCCACTGGATTACATCATCTATAGTTTCTAAACACGATTCATCTGAACGAAGGAAGTTCTGATTAACTTCATCACCATAGAAAAACCATTTAACTTCACCACCACGAGCTAAAATCTCCCGTTGCAATGGGCGTAAGATCGCGTACGAATAGTTCTGCGAAATAAACATTAAATATTTTTTTTCTGCGGTAGCTGCTAAGTAATCCAAGAAAACCTCCTATTTCGAGGGCACTAGTATAGCGAAATAATGTTTATGACAGCAAAATTACTGAAAGTTTAAATTTTTATGGTTTTTATTACATCCGCAGGCTGCTGATGATAGTGCAATGATTGAGCTTTCAAAGCGTCTAGATTATTATAGGCGGCCATAACCCCAATCCCATACATGTGCTCACAAGAGCATGCCAAATACTATCGGAGATAGCATGACTAGCTATAAAGTTTTAGACGTAAACGATGATTTACCGATCCGTACTAAAGGTGCGGTACACAGTGGTAAAGTGCGTTCAGTTTATTGGTTAACTGATGAAGACAGCGCTCGTTTAATTAATGAAAAAGGTTATCAAGTTCCAAAAGGAACTGAGCTAGCTATTATGGTTATTTCTGACCGTATTTCTGCGTTTGATTGTATTTGGCAAGGTGAAAACGGTTTAAATGGTGTGCCTGGTAAAGGCATCGCGCTAAACTCTGTGGCATCTCATTGGTTTAAGTTATTTGATAAAGCAGGCCTTGCTGGTAACCATATTGTTGATATTCCACACCCTTATGTATGGATTGTGCGTAAAGCAAGCACTGTGAAAGTTGAAGCCATTGCTCGCCAATATATTACTGGCAGTATGTGGCGTGATTATGCGAAAGGCACGCGTAATTTCTGTGGTATTGATTTACCAGAGGGACTTGCTGCGAACCAAAAGCTAGATGAAGTGTTAATTACGCCATCAACGAAAGGCATTATCACAGGTGTTGCTGATATTCCTGAAGTAGATGATGTGAACATTACCCGTGAAAACATCACCAATAACTTAGCTGTTTTCAACTTCAAATCTGAAGACGATGTCGCTAAATATGAGCAACTACTTGTTGAAGGTTTTAAGCTGATCAGTGATGAACTTGCACAGCTAGACCAAATCTTTGTCGATACTAAATTTGAATTTGGTTATGTTGAAGACATTGATGGTTCAGATAAGCTTATCTACATTGATGAAGTGGGTACGCCTGATTCGTCACGTATCTGGGATGGCCCAGCTTACCGTGACGGTAAAATCATTGAAAACTCAAAAGAGGGTTTCCGCCAGCTATTAATTAATAACGTGCCAGACAGCGATGTGTTATTAAATAAAGACCGCATGGACGAGCGTGAGCAGCTTGCTAAAGACTATACCTTGCCAGAATCAGTGATGCTTGAAGTGTCTGATACTTACGTTGGCATTGCGAGTAAAATCATTGGTCAAGAAATTACTATTCCAAGCGACCCACGTAGTGAAGTAATCGCTATTTTAGATAAAGAATACGGCTTAATTAAGCACAATTAATTGCTATTTTTTTAACTTAGATATGCTCTAAGTCAATATTATTAAAGCCAAGTTGGTTTTCTAGTAAAACTGCTTGGCTTTTTTCTTGCTTTTCATACCCTCTCTCATTAACTTAAGCTAAGATTAATCTATACTTATTAGCAAACTAGGCTAAGCAAGGTTCAATTATGACGTTTTTTGCGCACTGTGCTCGCACGGTATGTTCTTTTGTAGTTCTGTGCAGCGCAGCAACTGCATTCGCTGCTGATATTTCATTTACCGTTCGTGATCAATTTGGTAAGCCTTTGGCTGATGCTGTCATCGAATTAGAAAATAATGCGAACTCACCGAGCACGCAATTACCCATAGCGATAATGGACCAGGTTGATAAACAATTTTCACCTAATGTATTGGTGATACAACAAGGGCAGTCTGTTGATTTTCCTAATAGCGATAATATCCGCCATCATGTTTATTCTTTTTCAAGTGCTAAACCATTTAATATTAAGCTTTACGCTGACCGTCCAGAAAAACCAGAGTTGTTTGATAACAGCGGAGTTGTAGTCTTAGGCTGTAATATTCACGACTCTATGGTGGGTTATATCTATGTCGCAAATAGCGCTAATACACTAAAAACAGCAGAGGATGGCAAAGTACAATTAAAAGGTATTACTGTTCCAACTAGCATAACGATTTGGCACCCAAACCAAGCAAGTGAAATCAATAAAAAATTATCAGTCACTGTAACTGAGCAAGTCGCTGATATTACAATTAATACGAATGAACCTGCACCGCGTAATACGTTTGGTGAGATGTTTAAGGCAGATAATGATTCATAGTTTAAGAGGGCGGATCATAGCCTTATGCGTAAGCCTGGTTTTATTAACTAGTTTAGTAAGTTTAGCGAGCTCTTGGTGGTCGACAAATCGCTTTAACGATCAAAAGCTACGTGAAGATATTAATGTTGCTGAAAATGTTTTTAAGCAATATTTAAGCGCTAAAGAGAGCCTGCTATTAACGGCTGCAAAGGTCCTCACCGCAGATTTTGGCTTTAAACAAGCGGTCGCAACTCAAGACGCCGATACCATTAGTAGTGTATTGAATAACCACAGTCGTCGAATAAATGCTGATTTGATGTTGCTTGTGGATTTATCAGGGCAATTGGTTTCAGCAAATACTGAATTTAATCATAGGCCAGATGAGTTTTCTGCATTGATGAATGAATTACTCATTGATGCTGAGCAATCAAATTTCATTGTACTTGATCAAACCCTTTACCAAGTTATTTTACTGCCGGTGCGCGCACCTCGAACTGTTGCCTACAGTTTAGTGGGATTCGAGATTAACGACCTTGTTGCTGCAGAGCTTAAAAACCTCACCACAATGGATGTGAGTTTTATTGGTGAAGATGATGGTGTTGTAGAAACATCGCTGACCAAGCAACCACAAAGCACCTCTGTATTAGCGCATTTTAATAACGAGACAACGCAGCGCATATTTGGTGAAAAGCCGGTCTATAGAAACCGCCTGGTTGAACTTCCATCTTTGCCCGGACACCTAGTTTCTGTGCTATTAAGTGCTGATTTAACCCAGAGTTATCGTGAGTTTGAACAGCTGTTTTTCACCATTATTGTGCTTGCTGCTATTACTGTTGTGATAGGCGTATTGACCAGTGGTATCTTAGCTAAAAATCTCACAACACCGCTTTCAAAGCTTACTTTACTTGCACAGCAATTTGCCCGTGGCAATTATAAAGCTGAATTTGTAGGTAAAAAGCAAAGTAGCGAGATCACCACTTTAATTGATGCCTTTAACAACATGGGTAACGACATCAAAGAGCGTGAACAGCAAATAAGTTTTCAAGCTAGCCATGACTCATTAACCGGTTTTTATACCCGTTCTGCTATGTTGGAAAATATGGAAAACTTGTTTGCCGAAGGAGCTGAGTACACACTGGTTGCTATAGATATCCGCGGCCTTCGTCATATCAATGATAAATTAGGTCCGCGTATTGGTGATGATTGTTTAAAAGCGGTTGCTGAGCGTATTGGTGAATACTCAGCTCATCATAATGGTGTTAATGCTCGGATTGGCGGTGATGAGTTTTTAACTTTATTGCCAGCAGATGAAACGAAACAGTTTAAAGATGCGGTAATGAAGTTAGTTGCTCAGTTACAGGCTGGCTACTTAATTCAAGGCTTAAATATTACGTTACGCTTTAGTGTTGGGGTGGTGCATTGCCTTTCGCAAAATGTCAGCCCTGAGGACTTAATGCGTCGTTCGTTAATTGCTGTTGATACCGCATCTTGCGAGCATAAAACTATTCATTATTATCAAGAAGGTGAAGACGAAGAGCATCTTGAGCGCCTTGCAATAATTGATGAACTTAAGCAAGCCCTTGTTGATGATGACGGTCAGCTGTTCATGACCTATCAGCCAAAACTAAATATTAAAACTAATAGCATTGATAAAGTTGAGTCGTTAATCCGCTGGCAGCGCAAAGACGGTCAGTGGGTTTCACCAGAACTGTTTATTGATTTAGCAGAGCAATCGGGGGTGATTGTTGAGTTAACTTCTTGGGTTGTTAAAACCGTAGTGTCGCAAGTTGCAGCATGGCAACAGCAAGGTATTACTATGCAGGCTGCAATTAATGTCTCTGCGCAAGATATTGCATACCCAAGCTTTTACTCGCACCTTGCTAAACAGTTAGAAAAACATGCTGTTAATGGGCGCTTGATCACAATTGAGCTTACAGAACGCGATATGATTGAGAACGAAGAGCAAGGTATTAAGGCGCTAGAAAACCTCAAAACCTTGGGGGTTAAAATCTCGTTGGATGACTATGGTGTAGGGCAAACATCGCTTGGGCGTTTAAAGTCATTACCGATTGATGAGCTAAAACTTGATAAGTGTTTTATTTTGCAATTAGATCAGTCACGTCAAGATCAATACATAGTGCAATCGACGGTGACTCTAGGTCATCAGCTGGGCTTTTCGGTTGTTGCTGAAGGGGTTGAGAACAAAAATTCACTGGATATTTTAGTGCAAAATAAATGCGATTATGCACAAGGGTATTATTTAAGTAGGCCACTAAAATCAGAGCAGTTTTTGCAGTGGTTAGAGGTGTACAATGAAGCGTCTTAATTGGTTGTTTTGTCTGGCTTGCCTCGGTTTTGCAAGTTCAGGATTAGCTGCATCGGGTAAATTACTAGCAACGCCTGGTGTCTCACAAGTTGAAGGTAGTGCGGGTGGTGGTATTGTCCCTTGGGCGCAGCTTGCAGGCTATGCAAGTGATGATGAAATAGCAATAAATGGTTTTTGCAGCCGCGCTGATGTGAGTGATTACCGCTTAGATGTTTGTGGCGCGCAGCTAAATATTTATGATCGCGTTGAATTTAGTTACGCAGAGCAACGCTTCGAAGTTCCCGCATTAAATACCGATATTGAGCAATCAATTACAGGGGCAAAAGTACGCTTATACGGCGATATCGTTTACAGTAAATGGCCGCAGTTGAGCTTGGGTGTACAACATAAATCACTTGATGACGGCAGTATCGCAAACTTACTCGGCGCCAAAGATACCAGCGGTACCGATGTATACCTTGCTGCTAGTAAATTACATTTGGGCGCGCTTGCTGGGTATAACTGGTTTTGGAACACCACCTTTCGTTATAGCGATGCTAATCAGCTTGGCTTGTTAGGCTTTGGCGGCCCTGATAGCGATAAAGAATTGTTATTTGAAGCATCGACAGCTGTGTTTTTAACCCACCAAATAGCCGTTGGTGTTGAGTATCGTGAAAAGTCCAATAACCTAGGCTTAGGGGAGCAAGATTGGCAGGATGTGTTTGTTGCTTGGTTTCCTAATAAGTATGTTAGCGTGACTGCTGCTTGGTTAGACTTAGGAAGTATTGCTGGGGCTAAGGATCAAACAGGTTGGTATCTTTCTGTAACAGGGTATTGGTAATGATGAAAACACTTTTTACATTTGTATTTGCCGTTATGTTAGTTGGTTGTGCAAGTAGCAACAATAGCACCTTGTATCAGCAAATTAATGGCGAACAAGGAGTTGAAAAACTGGTTGATAGTTTTATTAATCAAATAGGCCGTGACGAACAAATTTTAGCTTATTTTAAACAAACGAATGTCGCCCATTTTCGACAAGGTTTTATTACTCATTTGTGTAGCGTCACCAACGGTCCTTGTGAATACAAAGGCGACAATATGGTTGATATCCACACAGGAATGAATATCCCTGAAAAAGACTTTAACCGTGTGGTAGAGCTTTTGATTAATGCTATGGACGAACAACAGATCCCGCAAACGGTACAAAATAAAATCCTTAGTCGCTTAGCACCACTTCGCCCTGAGGTAATTGATATTTAGCTATTGTTTATATTAAATTTTTACTTTATTGCATTCTTTGACTGTAGTCCTTAAACTTCAACAGAATTATTTAATGTATGGCTTAAAGCATGTCTTTTCTATTTATCTCTCGCAATAATGTACACGCCCGCTATTACAAAGAACTAATTGAGAAGTTACCCTTAAATTGCAAAGTGCACACGATGGGGGTACCAAGATTTGGTGCTCTGAAATACATCAAAAATACGACTAAGTATGATTTTAGTAAAATAATTGCGGAGCAACTATTACGGAAACAAGCGCGTAATAGTTTATGGAATAACCCGCTAATAATTAAAAGTTACTCTGCTTTGATGCTGCTTGTGGAGCGGTGTCGGTTCGCTAAGTATTATGATTTATTGAAGTCAGAATCGCCACAAGCTTTAGTCATTTGGAATGGTAATAAATTACCGAATGTTACTGTTTGTATGGCTGCTAAGGCTTTAGGAGTGACCACCTATTACTATGAAAATGGGTTACTGCCCGGAACAACAAGCTTAGATCCAAAAGGTATTAATTTTGCGGCTTCTGTACCGCGAGATAGTCAATTCTATTTAAACTTTGATCCGCAGGGGAAGTTGCCATTTTCTGCGCCTGATTTAATTCCAAGAGCGAATCATAAAAAGCGCTGTAAGTTTGACGCAATCGAGTTACCCAAAAAATACTTATTTGTGCCATTTCAAGTTCCACACGATACTCAAATAGCTTGCTACTCTCCATGGCTTAAGTCAATGGAAGAGTATTACTATGCTGTTGTTTCAGCTGTAAAACAGTTAAATGATCCAGAACTTAAAGTCGTTTTTAAAGAACATCCTTCATGGCATAAGCACTATGAGCACTTGTACGATAGAAATGATGTTGCCGTTTTTGCTAACGGAAATTGTACTCGAGAGCTTATCAATGGCGCTGAAGCCGTGATCACTATTAACTCGACCGTTGGCTTAGAATCTTTATTACTTGATAAAAAAGTGATTACCTTAGGGCTTGCTTGTTACAACATTGATGAGCTTGTACTACACGCGAGTGATCAAGCGACTTTGATTAAGTGCTTAGAAAAACTACAAAATGGCTGGCAGTCTAACAGTATTCTGAGAGATAAGTTTTTTACCTACTTAAAGCATGTGTATTGCTTGCCTGGTGTTTGGAAAGAATGTACAACTGAGCATGTTGAAGCGGTCGAAAAGCGCTTAACTCAACAAGATACATTTGCACAGTTATCGCAAAAGGAAAGCTAATGAAGAACATTGTCTCGCCAGAATGGTTAAACGAGCATTTAAGCCAGGATAACTTGGTTATCTTCGATGCAGGAATGGTACGTCCTGGTTTACCGGGTGAGTATGCGCCTAAGGCTATGCTTCCTAATGCACAGCGTTTTGATTTCAAAAAGACGCTGGCAGATAACAGTAACCCTGTACCAAGCATGATGTGCAGTAGCGAGCAGTTCACAGAACATATGCAGCTTGCTGGTGTTAACCAAGACTCTCTAGTTGTGATTTATGAAGACCAAGGCTTATTCAGTTCAGCGCGTGCGTGGTGGATGTTTAAAGCCATGGGCTTTGATAACGTAAAAGTTTTAAGTGGCGGTTTAGCTAAGTGGCTGGCACTTGGTTTTGCTACACAAGCAAGCTATTCAGCCGCTACTGGTCAAGGCAACTTTGTTGCCAGCCCGCGCGCTGATTACTTTATCAATGCTGAGCAAGTACTTAACTCACTTGACGAACAAAGCACACTAACACTCGACGCTCGCCCTTATGAGCGCTTTACCGGTGAACACGCTGAGCCGCGCGAAGGTATGCGCAGTGGCCATATTCCAAATAGTCGCAGTTTATCTCTAGCAACAGTGCTAAATAACGGTGAGCTTAAACCCCTTAGCGAATTGCAGGCATTATTTGAACAACACATAGCGCCGCATCACACCCAGTTGCAGTTTAGTTGTGGTTCAGGTGTAACCGCTTGTGCAATTGCATTGTGTGCCGATGAATGCGGTTACGCTAACTTACGTGTTTACGATGGCTCATGGAGTGAGTGGGGCGCTCGTCACGACCTACCTATTGAAACAGGTCCGCACCAATAAACTCAGCGTAATTTTGCCAGCTGCCGATACTGTTTTTATTCAGTGGCTGGCGGATTTGCTTTTTACTCGCCGTGGCTGATGCTGCATTACTTTTATAAAAAGTCAGGCAGTTTTCCTGCCAGCTTAAATCACAAAACGCATAGAGCTTCTGAGTTTGTTGAGTAGGCTCTGCCACCAATTGCTCATAGCTTTGCAAAAAAACATTTTCAGGATACTTGTTGGCAAAATGACTGACTAATGCCGAGTAATCTTGATAGAACGAGGCAATATCTTCAAGTGTAAAACTGTAGTGATGAAACACACTTTGCGGGCTATACATCTGTCTAAAATTGGCAATGCTGCAATCTTGCCAGCCCCGCTGCATACAAACGATTTTAGCATTAGGAAAAGCCGCTAAAATAAAATCAATATAGTAAAAGTTAAATGGCTGTTTGTCACAACTTCTTAGGCCGCCACTTAGTAGCTCAGCTCTTTGTTGATAGCTAGCCAGTGCTGTTTTTATTGCCTCAGATTCATATGCCTTATCGAGCATTTCGCTGTCTATTACACGCGCTGATTGCGTGGCGAATTGTATGAGTTGTGCAATATCATTTAACTCCCCAACCCCTTGCAGTTGTGTACTTTGATTAAGGATTTTTTCAACTAAGGTTGTGCCAGAGCGGGGCATGCCAACAACAAAAACGGGTAAGAACTCAGAGTCACTACTTGCAGGTGCTTGTTGTTTGCTTTGCGTAATGAGCTTTTGACAAAAGTGGTGGTGTTGGCTTGCTTGATAGTTAAGTTTACTGGCTATCGCTTGCTTACTTTGTGCAAAGTATTTAAATGCATTTTTGTAGTCATTTAGGTGCTCATAATTAAGAGCAAGACTATGAAAATACACTTGCTGTTCAACAATGCTTTTTTCTTTATCCGCCAAGGCTTGTAGTTTTTGGATATGTTGCTCTGCATCTATAACAGTATTGAGTTCAGCCTGCGAATAGTGGGCTTGATAAAAGCTAGGTTGCTTTGTGGTTAGTTGCTGAAGCAAGCTTTTAGCTTCATCGAACAGTCCGTGAATTTTATAACACACTGCCAAATTATAGCTAATTTGTGGGTTATCTTTATTGCGCTGGTAGGCTGCTTGTTGGAAGCTAAGAGCGTCGTCATAATGCCCTAAACGGGTCGCAATGTTGGCTAATGTATCAAAGTCTGCGCCACTAAAGTCAGCTGTTTGTAATGCGCTTTGATAATGTACAGCTGCATTACTTACTTTGCCTAACAGTACGTATAACCTGGCAAGTGCTAAATGATAAACTGCAAAAGGGGCTAGGCTTAGGGCTTTTTCAAGGAGCTTAATCGCTTTGGTGATATCGCCAGCTGCGGTGTTGACTTCGCTGAGTAAAAAGTAACAAACATGGTCTTCAGGATTTTGTTTTAGGCGCTGCACAAGTAAGTGATGTGCATCGGTTAGTTGTTTGTTGTTTAACAACTGTTGGATATGAGCGCGAAGCGCTTGTTGGGTATCATTTAGCATAAGCGCATAGTATACCAATTAATTATTTTCAGGTATTAAAAAGCCCTGCCTAAAGGTGGCAAGGCTTTTATGGGTATGTTTAATTACAGCTCAAAGTTGTAGCTAAACTTCATACCGATAGTACGAGGCGCTGTGGTGTAGTGACCATAAACACGCTGTAGCTCAGGTAGTTCTTTGTTTAGCTCAGTATATTGTGACATACCTGCCCAAGACTTATCACGACGTACAGAAGTGAATGCATATTTATCGAATAAATTGTCTACGTAAAGCGTTGCAGACCACATATCACCAGTAATTTTGGCAGATAAGTTACTTAGTGCATAACCAGGTAATACTTCGCCGTCTGCTTTTAGGCCTACTTTGGTGATCACATTGCTTTGCGCTGTGATACCGTAGTTTACACTTAATAACTTATCACCTAAGACATCTTGCTCGTAACGAAGACCAAACGAGAATTGATGCTCAGGAGCGCCCGGTAAACGGTCGCCTTTAGCACCATCATAGTAGCTTTGGTACTGTGCTAAGTCATCGCCTAACACACCAAATAAGTAAGGTGCATCTTCGGTCAATTCAGCCTTTGCATACGCGTATGTCGCATATGCAGCCCAATTATCACCAATCATTGCGCGAGTAGAAAGTTCAACACCTTTCGAATTAGCAGAGCCTGCATTTGAGGTAATTAGCTCTTGGCCATTTACAGTGCTACTACCTACTTGCGCATCTTTCCAATCAACATTAAATAGTGCAGCATTGAAGTGTAGGCGGTTACGTAACCATGATGACTTAAAGCCTAGCTCGTAGTTGACTGTTGTATCTGGTTTGTAATCTTCTTCGTTTGGCAGGGCACAAACTATTTGTTGCTCAGGTAATACATCAGGGCAAGGAGCAATACCGTTACCACCACCAATACGGAAACCTTCACTCACAGTAAAGTAAGCAAGTACACCATTATCGAATGTATAGTTAGCATTAAACTTAAATAAGTTACCGTTATCACTAGCGCTCACATTTTCCATAACAAGGTTATCTAGTGAATCAAAATCACCAGAATAAAGCGGCGTTGCAGAGCCTGATGTTGTTGATACATCGTATTCGTAAAAACGAGCACCTAAAGTTACATCAAACTGATCTGTGATGCTGTAGCCGATTTCACCAAAAAGTGCTTTTTCAGTGGTTTCGCTATCTGAAATTAGAATGTACTCAAGGTCTTGTTCAACATTTGGAATACCACCACCCCAGTACTCAGTCAGACCCGGCGTGTACTCACGATCATCAGAGTAACTTTCTACTTTGTTGTAGAAGCCGCCTACAATCCAGCTAAAAGCACTATTACTATTTGAAACTAAACGAAGTTCTTGCGTAAATGTATCGCGATCTGAGGTATCGTGCGTGTAGCCAACAAAAGAAGGGAAGTCGGCATAACCTGACCAAATATCGTAAAGTAGATCAGTTTGATCGCGCTGACCAGACTGCTCATAGCTAGACCAACCAGATGCAGATACCAGCTCAGCAAAACCAAGATCTGCTTTTACTTCTAAACTTAATAAATCGTTTTCTTCTTCACCAGGCTCAAGTACACGAGCTACGTTTTCGTACTTTCCTGGGACACCTTGTAGTGCACTACTATCAGCAAGTGAGCCGTATTGCGATGTCGAGTTACCGCCATTTTCTTGCTTTTGATAAAAGTAGTTTAGCGTTGCATCAACATCTTCGGTTGCAAGCCAACGCAGTGATAAACGTGCTGTGGTGATTTGCTCATCGTTAACATCGCTTACGCTTTTTAAGTTGGCATTTACATCGCTGCTGTCTGAAAAGTCAGGGTTTGGGTTTGATACACCCGGTTCTTGAACCACGTGAGTGTAGTCAATGTAACCAGGGTTATCGTAATAATTTAAGCTAGCACGAAGCGCTAGTTTTTCTTCAATTAGCGGGGTATTGAATACAGCACCAAACTCACCGCCAGTGCCGTCACTTTCGTTAATGCTAAATACATCGCCTGTAATCTTACCTTCGGTGATATCAAGCTCAGGTTGCTTTAGTAAGTAACGAATTGCACCACCTAAAGTACCTGCACCATACAGTGTACCTTGTGGGCCAATTAGCACTTCAACACGGTCAACATCAGTTAAACGTAAGTCGATGCTCAGTGGAATTTCACCAACATAGGTTGCCACTGTGCCACTATCAGAAATACGGTCAGAGGTATTTGTATTCAAACCACGAACGATAATCGGAGAACCTTCACGACCACCTTGATCAGAAATTGTTAAGCCAGGTACCCAGCGTGCGACATCTTCTAGATCGCCAATGTTTTGGTCGCTAATTACATCGCCATTGAGCGCTGTGATATTAAGCGGTGCATCTTGCACAGAGCCTGCACGTCGTGTTGCAGTAATTTGAATAGTTTCAATTGATTTATCAACTTCGATAGCATCTTCTGCAGCAAACGCCATATTGCTATTGATTAAAACTGCAGAAATTGCACTTGCAAGTAGAGCAGGCTTAAAAGTGTTCATGATTGATTCCGACTTAGTTACAGTAAATTTATGCTTAAAAAATAGACATTACTAGTGATTTAAGCTTAAAAATTGATGATTTAGTGAATTTATATCCAATTATAATGTATTTTTATTCTTATCGTCCATGCGTTATTTGCAATTAAATGCAAAATAATTGAATAAATACTCTGTAAGGGATTAGCTGTCGGAATAAGGGCAATGAGTACAGCCATTACTACAGCAATGGCCGCGTTTTAAAAAGAACCAGCGGCTAAATACCATGTAGTTGTTTTGCATGGTGTAATCGAGATTTTCTATTAAATTACCTTGAGTAAAATAAGGCTTAGCAAAGGCAAGCTGCTGTTCAAGAGGTTGTTGGTAAAGTTTAGATAAAAATGAATTGATCTTTTTTATAGTACAGTCTCGGCATAAACATTCTGTTGCAGCCTCATCGAGTGGTAAAATGTTGGGCAGCTCATTACACCAACAGGCATTAATATTGTCGGCTTGGCAGTTAAGCGTTGCTTTGCATTGTGAGCAAGTAAGGGTTGTCATTAAATAAAAAGATGCTTTGAGATTGAAAAGGTAAGCATAGCAAATGGATAAATTAGACGCATTAGATGAGTTTGCCCGCTTTGGTGATAACCGATTTGAGGCAATCTCAGTAATTACCAGTACTCCAGACACGCAAGGTGGTATCTATACTCTGACGCAAGATGTTTTCTGCCAGGTTTTACAGCGTGTTATAGACGGCGAAATAGATATCGATGAATTAGAACTTTGGGCAAACGTAGTAGAGTCTAGGCAAGACATCGACGAAAGTGCCGTTGAAGGGGCTATTTATGCGCTAAGTAATAACGAGCAAATGGGTGAGTTGAGTACAAGTACGCTAAAGAAGTTATTAGCAGTGACTTTAGGCTGAAAGAATTTTATACCTTTCAGCCTAAGGCATTTACTGCTTGCTATTTATGGTAGCTTAAGCAGGTTTCCACTTCGTTCTTCGAACCTAAGATCACCGCCACACGTTGGTGAATAGCATCAGGTTGAATGTCCATGATGCGCTCAGTGCCTGTTGAGGCAATACCGCCAGCTTGTTCGATTAACATTGCCATTGGGTTTGCTTCGTATAATAAACGTAATTTGTTAGGTTTATTTGGATCTTTCGTGTCGGTTGGGTAAGTAAAAATACCACCACGGCATAATACACGGTGCACATCACCTACCATTGCAGCAATCCAGCGCATGTTAAAGTTACGACCACGCGGTCCAGTATCACCAGCAATTAAGTCATTGATGTAATTTTGCATTGCTGGTTGCCAATGGCGTTGGTTTGAAGCATTGATTGCAAATTCGCTAGTCTCTTCAGGTACGGTTGCAAAATCTTGCGTTAATAAGAAGGTACCGTGCGTTTTATCTAAGGTGAAAAAGCGTGTGCCTTTGCCGGTTGTTAACGCCAGCACGGTTGATGGGCCATATAATACATAACCCGCTGCAACTTGGTTTTTACCCGGTTGCATAAAAATACTAGGATCAGCCGGAACAGCCCCTTCAGGCGCCGCCATAATTGAGAAAATCGTACCAACGAGTGAGTTGATATCAGTATTTGATGAGCCATCAAGTGGGTCGAATGCAACAATGTAGTTGGCATCTGGATTACCCGCAACGGTGAAATCTTCTTCTTCAGAGGCAATGGCTTTTACGTAGCCCGATTCTAATAAAATATCTTTTAAAAGTTGGTTAGTTAGAACGTCGAGTTTTTTCTGTGTTTCACCCTGAATGTTTTCGTCTAGGGTTGAGCCTAATACGCCAGATAGGGCGCCTTGACCAACACGAAATGAAATTTCTTTACATGCCGCAAGTACCGTTCTGATCAATGAGATCAGTTCACGAGGGCAACCATCTTCTAACAATACCGGTGGGAGTCTACGCATTCTATTTTCCTGATAACGTTGTAGCCAGACATTTTTAGTGTGAGAGAGAATGTCTTAGCAAGCGCTGAATTTCGTCTTAAATAGCTGATTTTTCTTGGCGGTACTTTATACTGCTTAATACCTATACAGTATTTAAAACGCGAATAACAAAGATAAGATTATGCAAAAAATACCATTACTACGATATCTGCTCTTAGCTGTGCTACTTACTATGATAACTCAAGCACACGCAGCAATTAAGTCTATAAATGATTTTACTGAAAAAATGACTCATTTTTCAGGCTATTTTTCATTTTACTACGACACAGAAAACGGCAAATTGTATCTTGAGGTGGATAAACTCGAGCAACAATTTTTATTACAACAAAGCTTACCTTACGGTGTTGGTTCAAATGATATTGGCTTAGATCGCGGTCAGTTAGGCGATACTCACTTAGTTCAATTTGAGCGTTTTGGCGATAAAGTGATGTTAAGAGCTATTAATACTTATTACCGTGCTAATACTAATAACCTTGCGGAACAACAAAGTATTAAAGAGGCGTTCGCATCAAGTATTTTAGCGGGCTTTAGTGTTGTAGCTCAGTCAGACACTGCGGTACTTGTGGATTACACCCCTTATTTATTAAGCGATGTTCATGGTGTAAGCCGTCGTTTATCAGCAACCGGGCAGGGAAGTTTTAACTTAGATAGCAACCGCAGTGCGGTATATTTAGCACGCTCAAAAGCGTTTGAAAAAAATACTGAATTAGAAGCCGTGCTTACTTTTCAAGGTAATAACCCAGGTAAGTATGTACGCCAAGTGAGTGCAGACCCTTATGCACTGACAGTGCATATGCATCACTCATTAATTGAGTTACCGGACGATAACTACACCCCTCGCAAATTCCACCCCCAAGCAGGTTTTTGGAGCATTGAGCACAAAGATTATGCGGCAGCGCTGGGTGAGTCTATGTATGTGCGTTACATCCCGCGTCATCGTTTAGCGAAAAAAGATCCGAGCCTGCCAATCAGCGAGCCCGTTGAGCCGATTGTTTATTACTTAGATCCGGGTGTCCCAGAGCCAGTTAAAACAGCGTTACTTGATGGTGCTAAATGGTGGAATGATGCCTTTAATGCAGCAGGTTATAAGAACGCATTTATTGTTAAAGTGCTCCCTGATGATGCAGACCCTATGGATATCCGCTACAACGTAATTCAATGGGTGCACCGTGCAACCCGTGGTTGGTCGTATGGCAGCTCAGTGATTGACCCTCGAACAGGTGAAATCATCAAAGGTCATGTGACACTGGGTTCACTGCGTGTTCGTCAAGACATCCTAATTGCGGAAGCATTAGCAGCTCCCTATTTTGAAGGCAATGAAGTGGCTAAGCGTTTACAAGCCATGGCACTTGATCGTATTCGTCAATTAAGTGCCCATGAAGTCGGGCATACTTTAGGTATTTCGCATAACTTTGCAGCGTCAGTGGCAGACAGAGCCTCTGTGATGGATTATCCACACCCACTACTGAGCTTTAATGAGCAAGGTAAATTAGATGTAAGTCGAGGCTATGCTACTGGCATGGGCGTGTGGGATACCCAAGTGGTCAAATACGGTTATAGCGACTTCACCAATCAAAATGAAGCACAGCAATTGGCCGCAATTTTAGCTGAAAACAAAAGCAAAGGGCTGGAATTTATTTCAGACAGTGATGCCCGCGCTCAAGGTGGTGCTCACCCAACAGGGCATTTATGGGATAACGGCAGTTCACCAAGTGATGAGCTAATGCGTGTACTTGATGTTCGCAAACAAGCGCTGACGAGCTTTGGTATCGAAAACATCAAAACAGGCACTGCTTTATCACAACTAGAAGAAATACTGGTGCCACTTTATTTGTTCCATCGCTATCAAGTAGAAGCTGCGGTTAAACTAATTGCTGGTGTGAATTATGAGTACGAAGTACGTGATGGCTCACAACCAAAAGGGGCACAGGTTGTGGCAAAGCAAACGCAACAAGCAGCAGTGGATGCCTTACTTGCAACGCTAAAAGCCGAAAACCTTGTTTTACCTGAGTCAATATTAGCGCTTATTCCACCAAAAGCATATGGAGAATCTAAATCACGCGAAAGTATTGTTGGTCGCACAGGACTAACGCTTGATGCTATGGCGCTGCCTGAGGTTGCTGCAGCACATAGCTTGAGCCTACTTTTCAATAGCCAACGCATTAACCGTTTGGCGCAGCAGCAAGCACGAAGCGATGCATTTTATGGTTTAGATGCGCTATTAGCACAAACTTATCAGCAAGTTTTTGAGCAAAAAATTGCTTCAGGGATGGCAGGTAAAATTAGCCAACGTGTGCAGCTTTTAACGGCGAAACAGTTTGCTGACTTAGTGGCAAGCAATGAGGTGGCACCCGAAGTACAAGCACAGCTTCGTTACTACTTAGCTAAACTTGCAAAGAGTTACCAACAAGAATCAATGCTAGGCAGTGCATCCGTTGGTAACAGTGCATTTAAGCAATACTTAAGCGAGCAAATCAGCTTGTTTTTAGAAAGCGGTGAATGGCCTGCAAACTTTAAAGTGTTGCCAATGCCACCGGGTTCACCAATTTAATCCACCTTTCTTTTAAGACGCCTAGCATAGCTAGGCGTTTTACTTGCATAAAATTGGATATTTGCTAATCTAGCGGCCTTCCTTTTTTGTCTTTTTGAGGTGTATATGGCGTTCTTTTCTCGCTCGTTGTTAGCAGCGGCCATTACATTCTCTAGCTTTTCCAGCTACGCAACCCTAGAAAAAAAACAATGCGATGTAGAGCTAAGCCATGGCTTAATAATCACTGATGATGTCATTCGTATTGTTGATAAAGGTCAAACTCGCGTACAGATCAATAACGATAACCAATTGTTTATAAGAGGTTATTGGGTTGATTTAAGCCCAGATGAAAGCAAAGTTGTAGAGCAGTTCAGCCGCGGTATCAGGCAAACAGTCCCTGAACTTGTTGACTTGGCGACCGATGGTGTAAACCTTGGCTTAAGTGCCATCGAGCAAGTTGTTGAGGGCATGTCAGACAAAGAGCCCGAAGTACTAAAAACTCAGCTGCAATATGTTGAGCGTGCGCTGATGGATAAATTTAAGCGTGGTGATGACTTCTTCTTTATTGCTCCGCAGTCGCTGTCGAAAATAGATGACTTTTTTACCAAAGAAATCAGCCAAAAAATTCACTCTGCAGTGCATGGCTCACTTGGCGCTATTTTAGTCTCGTTAGGCGATGCTTTTAAATCGCGCGAAGGTAACATCGAAGACCGTATCAATGATATGGGGCAGCGTATGGATATCATCTCAAAAGAAATTGATAAATCACTACAAAAGAAAGCAGAGCAATTAGAGATGAAAGCCTCTGAGTATTGTGAGTGTTTGAACTCATTAGATGTCACCGAATCACGATTACAACAAATGGTGCCTGGTATGGCCGATTTTGATTTGGTACAAATAAAGTCTTAATGCGAATTTAAAACGAAAAAGCCCAGCAGTTGCTGGGCTTTTTCGTTTTAGTTGATTTAAATTAACTGAATTTAGCGGTTTCAGTTTCTAAATTGCTAGTAAGACCTTTGATCAAATCGGTTGCTGTATGGGCCTGATTTGATACATCAGCCGTTTGTGAAGCCGTGTCTGAGATAGTTACGATACGTTTGGCAGTGTCTTCACCGGCATCAAGCTGCTCTTTTGCAGCAATGGCTATCTGATGGCTCATTTGCGCGATGGCGCTGAGTGAACTGGCAACGCGTTTTAGCTCTTCATTGGCTTTAGTCGACTTTTCAACGGTTTGTTCACTGGTACTAATACTAAGCGAAACAGATGATTTGGCATCTTGGGTTGCAGCTTGTAGTTTGCCAATCATATTGCGGATTTCTTCAGTACTGGTTTGTGTGCGCTGAGCAAGCCCGCGAACTTCATCAGCAACAACAGCAAAGCCTCGTCCTTGCTCACCTGCACGGGCAGCTTCTATCGCTGCGTTAAGCGCAAGTAAGTTAGTTTGTTCGGCAATACCTTGAATAACACTGAGCACATTTGCGATGTTATTTACCTCATCATCTAGCACTTGAATATTATTACCAGCGCTGTCAATTTGCTGCTCTAAAAGCGCGATGGTATCAGCAGCCTCGCTGGTTAAGTGGCTGGCGCTTTGACCTTGTTGCTCAGCTTCTTGCACTGAGTAAGCGGCTTGTTCAGCATGTTCAACAACGGTTTGCGCTGAGGCTGTTAACTCGGTAATTGCTGAAGCTACCATTTGAGTTTCTTCGTTTAGGCTACGAGTGAGTTTATCGAGCTCAACAGAGCGAGACTCGTTATCAACACTTTGATTTTTTAAGCTATCTGTAACGCCTTTAATGCCGCCAACAACGCCACGTAAACCTTGCTGCATGTAATGCATGGCAGCAATAATGCTCTCAGGTGGAGCATCTTGGCGAATATATGAGTTTAAGTTGCCGCGAGAGACGTTTTTTACAATACCGATTACTTCATCAATTTCGCCGCCTAAGGCATTAGTGAGCGATGAGCCAAAGCGAGCAATAGCAAAGGTCAGTGCAATGGCAATAAGCATAGATAAGCCCAGCAACCACTTTGCAGTATTCCAATAACGTTCATCAACTTCTTTGGCGCTAATGCCTGTACCAACATACCAGCCAAACAGCGGTGTTTTTTGTACTACAGAGGTTAAATCAACGGTTTCACCATCTCGCACTGAATCCCAGTGATAGGTGATGATTTTATTGGTCGTGTTACCCACGAGATTTTCGACCATACGGCCGATACTGTTGCCGCTGGCATCTTTAAAATCGTTAAAGCTGGTGCCGTGTAGCTCTGGGTCGTGCGGAGTGGCGACAAAATCTAAGTTGTTGTCGACGACATACACATATTCTGAGTCGTGGTATTTATTTTCTCGAAGTACCTGAATAGCAAGCTTCTTTGCTTGTGCTTCTTCGAGTTGATTGCTTTTAACCATCAACTCAAATTGCTCAACAATATTGGTGGTGCTCTTCATGAGCTGGTTGATACGCGCGATGTTGTCGCTTTCGCTGGCATGGCGTAAAGATTGTAAGCCAAGTAACGCTATCGCAGATAACGCAATAAACATAGCGATAGCAAATAAGGTGATTTTTGTTTTTAAAGCTAATCCTGATAACACAGTCAGCCTCCTTTATTATTTCCCCTGTTAACTTTTACCACGTTTGTCTGGTTTTATTAAGGAAAAATGACAGCGTTATCATGACTTTTGCTCAAGTACCTATTTAGAGCTTCAGTTCGGCTTCTGTAAGGGCACGATATTCACCGCTTGCAAGGCTTTCGTCGAGGGTGATGTCAGCTATTTTTTCACGATGTAATTCAACAACTTTATTACCTACAGCCGCAAGCATTCGCTTAACTTGGTGGTATTTACCTTCGCAAATTGAAAGGCGTAAGCTGTAGCTTGCAAGTTTTTCAACAACCGCAGGGCGAGTTAGCTCTTTTTCGTTGTGCAATTGCACCCCTTGCTCTAACGCTGCAATGGCTTCTTCATCAATAGGTTCTTGAGTTTCAACTAAATACGTTTTGAATTTGTTATGCTTTGGTGCAGTAATTTTGTGTGACCAGTCGCCATCATTGGTGATGATTACTAACCCTGTAGTATCGATATCTAAACGGCCTGCAACATGAAAGTCGCTCATATTTGGTTCATCAAGTAAATCGAATACAGTCGGGTGAAGGTCATCTTTATTGGCACATACATAGCCAGCAGGCTTATGGAGCATGAAGTAGCGCTTACCTAAAAATACCAGTGGCTCGCCTTGCCAGCGCACGTCATCATCTTGGCTGATTGAATAATCAAATGAGGTGATCACCTCGCCATTCACAGTGGCGTATTTACGTTTGATACCTGCTTTGGTTTTGCTGCGAGGTAACTCGGCAATATGGCTAATAAATTTATCTAAACGGCATGGAAATTTCATTGGGATCACATTTTTAGTCGGCTACAATGGCGGCGAGTATAGCGGATACTAGTTACCTATGACAGTACAGCAAGGACAAATATTACAGCATTACCAAGCGCAAATAGCCAAAGGTGATTTGCAAGAAGACCGTGCCCAGCGCACAGCGATTAATGCTCTCGATAATCTAGCCACAGAATTAGCTGCACCAAGCCATTGGTGGCAAGGCGCTAAGCCAATAAAAGGGGTTTATTTATATGGCCCAGTAGGGCGTGGTAAATCTATGTTAATGGACGTGTTTTTCAAGCTTGTTAACACTGAAGCTAAACAGCGTTTGCACTTTCATCATTTTATGAAGCAAGTGCATGAGCGCTTAACTCAGCTGCAAGGGCAGAAAAATCCGCTGACGGTGATTGCTAAAGAGTGGGCAGAGCACATTCGCTTGATTTGTTTTGATGAGTTTTTTGTATCTGATATTGGTGATGCCATGATCTTAGGTGGCTTATTTAAAGCCTTGTTTGAGCAGCAAGTAGTGTTAGTGGCAACGTCAAACTGCCAACCGGAGCAGTTATATCGTAATGGTTTACAGCGAGCACGATTTTTACCCACTATCGATTTATTAAATGAGCATTGCCATGTTTTAAGTGTTGAAGGCGATACCGATCATCGCTTTCGCTTTGGCAAACAAACCGCACATTATTTTATTGGTAACAAAAAGGCGCTAACAGAGCGCTTTTTAAAGCACGAGCAAGCTATACAAAGGCAAACAACGATAGCGGTTTGCCACCGCGAGCTTAGCTGTGTAATGCAAGCTCAAGACGCCATTATGTTTGATTTTATGACGCTTTGCTCAGGACCTAGAAGCACCGCGGATTATATTTATTTGGCAGAGCGTTTTCAGCGCGTTTATTTACTCAATGTGCCGGTGATGGGGCGCGGAGCAACAGGTAAACAAATTGTGCATGGCATTGAAGATAGTTATCAGCGAGAAAAGCAGGATTTACAAGAACATTTTTTAGATGATGAAGCGCGGCGCTTTATTGCTTTAGTTGATGAGTTTTATGATCGCAGCCGATTACTGGTGATTTCGGCCGATGTGGGTATTAGCGATTTATATCAAGGCCAAAAACTGGCATTTGAATATGCGCGTACCGAGTCTCGGTTAGTTGGGATGCAAAGCTGGAAAAGATAAAAGGCGCAATAAAAATGCGCCTTTGATGTCAGCCTAGCTGGGGATCTTCATATGAAACGGTTAAAAGCTATATTGAGCACCTACATACACGTAGCGACCAGCACCACCGCCGTATGCGCTGTAGTAATTACCACGGCCATATGGATAAAAGTCACCTTTATTATCAAACACGTTATTCACACCACCGAATACGCGCAATTGGCTCTGTTCACCAAGTGACATGGTGTAAGACGCTGAAAGGCTGTGCTTTAAGAACGAACCATAATCTTGGTAGGCAAGTTTTTCTGGATTACTGATACAAGTATCTTCACCAGCCTCACAGCGGGCATCATTTTCGGCAACATACTCTTGATAATCTTCTTCAAGACTCTGGCTTGCTTTAAACGAGCCTAAGTAATTTGTACGCCAGCGAATACGCAAGTTATCGTTACGCCATGTAAGTGACATTGAGGCTTTATCTTTGCTGCTGCCGTAACCTGCGTAGTGACTGGTTACTAAGCTGCCATCAAGGCCTTCATAAGTTTGCGAGTTTTCGATTACATGGTTGTAATCTAGTTTAAACGATAACTGACCTAGGTTATCTAAGTCTAATTTGTACTGTGCAACCACATCATAACCACGTGCAGTTAGCTCATCGAGGTTATATTGACGCTGAAGAATTTTGATAATGTTACCTTCGCTATTACGGGTAATATCATTACAAAATACGTTGTCTTCACCCCATGCTGCTTCTGAGTCGTAACATTCACGCATGATGTTTTCATTGCTGATCTGCGAAATCGCATCAACAATAGCAATATCGTAGTAATCAACAGCAAGATTAAAGTTTTCTAAAAAGGCAGGAGCCACTGTCACACCAAAGGTATAAGTATCAGCGGTTTCTTCTTTTAGATTTTCGTTACCTGCCCCTGGAGAGTAACTGTTGTTCTCATCGCTAAATTCAAAGTTAGGATCAGCAGCAAGTTGCGCAGCTAACGTAGGTTCTTTGCGGCAGTTATCGTGACCTGCTTTAGTTGATGTTGCTGTTAAACCGTCACAAATATCATCATAGCTGTCGTAATCGCCACGCGGTGGTGACATAAGCTCAGTGATTGTGGGAGCACGTTGAGCGCGAGCGTAGTTTGCTCTAAATGCATAGCCTTCGATTGGTTCCCAAAATACACCTAGCTTGTAGCTGGCAACAGTGTTGACGTTTTCCATGCTGTAGTTAGCTAAACGTAATGAAGTTTCTGCGCTTAAATTTTTTGCTAAAGGAGCATCTTTTAAAAGTGGGATCGCAAGCTCTGCAAAGGCTTCATAGACCTCAACTTCACCATAAAAATTTGGTACATAGTTGAAGGTAATACCGCCTGCCTTCATGTCGTCGCTGGTTGATAGGTCTTGGCTGTCTTTACGGTATTCACCACCAAATACTGCGGATACTGAGCCTGCTGGTAATTCAAATAAATCACCCGCAACGTAGCCAACTACACCGTATTGTTCTATTTCGGTATCAATAATTGGGTTGGTACGGATCCAAGCAGCCATTTCTTCGGTGATAGAGCCCTCACCAAATAAGTTAATTGGCACACAGCCTTCAGCGCGAGCTGCTTCATCAATACATTGAATGGTGCCATCCGCTAATTCTTCTGCTTGCAAAGCTTGATTAAGTTTTACAGTATTTAATTCATTGCTACGAATTTGGTGTTGGGTAAAACGACCATAACTTGCAGATACATCCCAGTCCCACTCGTCGTTAAATAATGTGCCTTGGAGACCTGCCCAACTACGAATCGTTTTACGGGTATTATCAGTGCTAATATTCCCCACTTCACTGAAGCGGCGATCCCAATAAATACGATCTTTGTATGGGTTGGCATCGAGGATTTCTTGCGGAACATATGGGTTGTCGATAGGGATATAACCCGGTGCTACATCTGCAAGGGGCTCGCCAGTGGTCGGGTCATAACGCGGTACATACGCACCTTCGTATTCATCTTCAGGCGACTTATTGTTAAAAGAACCACTTTCACTGTATTGAACTTGCGCGTAGAACATTACATCGTCAGTTAAATCGTAATCAATTTTAACTGCAGCAGATACGTTATCGCTTGGTACATCAAGCATCACGTATTGCCTAGAATTCACACCGTAAATTTCTTCGTTGCCTTTCCAGTCATCACGTAGAGTTTGGCCGTCATACCAAAATTGCGTGTCGTTACGGCTGTTTTCTAAGAACACACCGCCAGGAATACCATCACTTTTGCTAACCCAATCAGCTTGTGTGATGTCACGCATACATTGATAACCGTCTTTTGTGAGCATCTGATTACACATTTGCTCATCGTCGTAGCGGTAAGAATCTTCGATTTGTGCGCGTTTACGATCGTAAAAAGTCATACCGAAATCACGGTCCCAGTTGGCACTGAAATAGGCGTAACCGCGATCTTCAGCAAACGAGGTACCGTAGTTTAAATCAAGGGTAAATTCTTTACCGCCGCCATCGGTGGTTTCACCTGTGTTCGCTTTAAAATCAAAGCCTTCTTTTTTGGATTGGGTGATAATATTCACCACACCTGCTACAGCATCGGCACCATAGGTTGCAGATGCACCACCACTGATTATTTCAACGCGCTCAACCATACCGCTCGGAATGGTATTTAAACTGACATAGTTGCCACTGTAGCTGTTTGAAACAACACGACGACCATCAATCAATGTTAGGGTACGGTTAGCGCCTAAATCTCGAAGCTGTACTGTCGATAAACCGGTCGCTGAAACACTTGATTGGCTGGTGGTATTACCTATGCTCTCGCTAAGAGCTGGCATGTTATCAACCAAAATGTCTGATAAGTTGGTTAAACCTGTATCGGCAATGGCTTCGCGGTCCATTGTGACCAGCGGTGTTGGAATTGAAAAGCTATCGCGTTTAATACGAGAACCCGTAACAACGATTTTTTCCGGCTCTTCAGTTTGTTCATTAGCTGCTGGAGTGGTGTTGGCAGGGCGGGCAATCTCAGCCTCATTGGCAAATGCATGTTGGCTAAAACCACTGGCAACAGCAAGTGCAATAGCACAAGGTTTGGTTAGTAGATTTCTCACAGGCGTTCCTAGTTGTTTTATTTTTAGTTTTTAGAACCAGAGTGATGCTCTTTTAAGGGCAGTTAAAATTTACAGTGAGCAACACTCTGGTTGGTCGGTATTGACGTAAAAATTTTTATAGAAATGTGAACCTAACTACAATCTTAGGTGGCTCGTTTATGTCTCTATTTTATATCTATTGAATATCTATTTATTTAAAATCAGCGAGTTAAGAAATGTTCATTGTTAACTGTTTTGCAACGTTAAAGCTGGTGAAAGGGCTGCTTTTACGATAAATTGATAGGGCTTTATACTGCTGTACTTCTAAAATGGGGTTTTATTTAGAGTAAATGGAAACATCTAATCGCGTTTATCAGCTGGGCTCATGTATTGTTAACCCACTCGAAAATAAACTGATCTGCAATGGTAGTGAACAGCTTTTGCAGCCTAAGTTTATTGAGTTGTTAGCTTGCTTAGTTGCGCGTTACCCCGAACCCATCACCCGTGAAGAGCTCATCAATAGTGTTTGGGAGGGCAATTTTTACGTGGGTGAAAAAGCCTTAACAAATGCAATTTGGCATTTACGAAAAGCATTTAAGGAACTCGATCCAGAACAAACTTACATAGAGACACTGCGTAAAACGGGTTATCGCGTTTTATTAAAGCCCGAGCCAATAGATACAGCCGATAAAGAAAACCCAGTGGGTTTTAGTATCACTACTGCACAAATACGCCAGCTGTTTGTGGCTTTGTGTGTCATTAGCTTGGTTGTGATGTATTGGTTGTTCTCTTCGCCTGTAAAGCAAACTAACTCAAGCTTTGTGCTACCGCTTAATAGTATCGAAAGCGTGACGGCAAGCCCTGGTCGTGAGATTTATCCTTCAATTTCTGATGATCAGCACTATTTGGTGTATTCATGGCGACAGCTTGGTAAACCAAATAACCTATATTTACGTGATTTACATTTTCCAGAGCACCCAGCAAAGCAATTAACGGACTCACCTTTTACAGAAGGGCGCTCTGTGTTTAGCCCAGATGCAAACACATTATATTATTACCGTATGGCGTCAGATGTTTGTGAAATTGTAAAACTCTCTTTGGTAAATGCCACCAGTGTCGTGCTAGGGGAGTGCAGTAATAACTATGCGCCTGATCTTGATATCAGTAGTGATGGTAAAACCTTGGCCTACATTGTTGATCATACAAGCAAGACAGGTGATTATGTCACTCGTATCAAACTGCTCGGTTTACAGGCAAAACAAACAAAAGAAACAGTTATTCCTTGTAATGATGACTGCGAAACTGTGTATGAGTCAGTGTCGTTTTCGCCAGATGCACAGCGAGTTGTGGTTACGCGTAATGTTAAAAACAACCAAAAAGCGCTGTTTTTAATAGATGTAAAAACAGGGCAAAGCCAACGGCTAACTCATGATTTTGTTGATATTCATGGTGTAGATTGGCATCCGTCTAAAGAGCAATTGGCGTTTAGTGCAGTTGAGGGCGGTAAACGTTATGGCTACTTCTTTGACATTAAGAATCAAACCCTAATCAACACGCAAATTGCGGGCATGAGTTCACCTAATTACAGTAGTGATGGTAGTGTTTATTACCATCAGTGGGATTTAGATAAGGTGATCACGCGTCTGAAAATAGACGAACAAGTGGCCAACTCGCCGTTTTCTATGTTGTCGACCAATTTTAGCTCGCTATTCCCTGAATATAATCAGCAGCAAAATAAACTACTGTATGTGTCCAATGAATCTGGCAGTTCACAGCTTTGGATTGTTAACCCTGATAGCAGCTCGCGAAAGCAGCTTACTGACTTTGCACATAACACGGGGGAAGTTCGTGATCCAACCTGGTCAGCCGATGGACGCTATATTTTGTTTTCATTGTATGACAATGGCAGTACCCGCTTATATATTTATGATTTCAAAGTAGAGCAAAGTCAGCAAATCAAACTGCCATTTAGTCATGCAATTAAACCCAAGTTTAGCGCTGATAGCCAGCATATTTTAGTTTCTGATGGTGACTACTTATATCGTTATGACTTAACAGGTAAAAGCCTAGGTAAAGCTGTTGAAGTGCCTGCGCAGTATGGCGTTGAAACACAATCAGGCGATATTTTATTTACCAACTCGCGCCATGCTATTTGGATAAAACATCATGATACGGGTGTTGAAGAAATGCTGGTGAACGATGTTAAGTTGGCGCGCAGTTATGCATGGTTGCTGGTGGCAAAGAACGCGTATCATGAGGGGCGTATTTATTATTATAAAGAACGCTTAGGTGATTACCGTATTAGCTACTATGACTTAGCAAGTAAGCAGCATCATGATTTAATTGCCTTACCGGAGCGAGCTTATAGTCGCTCATCGGGTTTGACCTACATACCCAATGAGCGTTGGCTAGTTTACACTGCGTACTTATCGCCTGAGATAGAAATCAAGCGCTTACCGGCAGCCTATTTGCCAAAGTAATTAACACTTACGGTAAATATCAGCATCCATATCGTAAATATTAACGCTTAAGCTATACGAGCGGCGGCAGTATGTTCTTAAGCAACTTAATAATTGCTCACTGAGCATTTGCTTTTGCTCTATGGTTCTGCCTGCCATGATTGATGCGCCGATGTGAATAAAGCCATCTTTGCCTTCACCTAATTCGTAATGCTGATAAGCAATTGCACGAGTCTTTATGGTCGAAAGCTCAAATAAGCCTGAGTCAAAAACGGCTTGGTGAACTTTTTCAACTAACACTTGTGGCAGAATTGGCAAGTCTTCTGAGTGTTCTATAACAATGTGCGGCATGGGGTCTTCCTTAAAAGCGGTAACTAAAACCGATGTTTGTCTGAAATTGGTTTAACACATCACCATCAAAGTGCCATAGACATTGGTCGTCTTCTGATGTTGGCAATGTTCACGATACGTTACTTGCATTATTTACAATAGTTGCCAGCCAGCGAGTTTCAACATAAACCCGTGCTTGTTCAGTAAATAAATAATCTGCGCCAGCATAAAGGCCAGAGGTAAAATATGTATCAGAGTCGGCAAAGTCAGTGTTGACGTGGTTTGCGCCAATTTGGGCACCAACAAAACCAACTATACGGTCAGCTAATGGCACTTCTACGGCACTTTGAAATAGCAGGTATTGCATCTCGACTTGCTTGTTGGTTTGGTCTTTCATATCAAGCTCGGTTGCTGAATAAAAGAACCCATAGCGAGCATTATCAATGGTTCTATCTAGGCTGACAGTAAAATGGCTGTCATCCTCAAGCTCAATTTTAAGGTTTTCTTCGGTTTGCACCGAGTTAGTAAAGTTTTTGCCGAAACCAGCGCTAATAGAGTAGTCAGCGTGAGCTGTACTACTTAAGAACATTAAACACAGTAAACCAAGCGATTTTTTCATTGTTTAGGTGCTCGTTGTTGAAGATATTTTGAGATAGTATTGAAACATAGCAAGCAAATCGTTGTAAACGGACAACTATCGCTTTTTAATAAGGAACACTAGGATGAAGTTACTAAAATTAGCTGCACTTACTGCGCCACTGATTTTGTTGAGCGGTTGCTCGGATGATGCTGCTTCGGTGAGTTTGGGGTTATTTACGACCAAAGATATTAAAGTGGTATCACAACAAGACCCGCTTATAAGCGGTGTTACTTGTCACATTAGCCATATTGAAGCGAACCTTGATTTTGCTGATCCATCCGATATGTCTATTGCCTGTCGTCAAACAGGCCCCATTACCGCTGACCAATTACAACAAATTGATCGCAGTAAATCGGGCGAAGTGGTATTTAAATCATCGAAAAGTATTTTGTTTAAATCGTTAAAAGTACGTCGTATTTATGATGCGCCAACACGCACACTTTTATATTTGTCTTATTCAACGAAAGAGTCGAGCGGTAGCCATCATCATGCTTTATCAACTGTGCCTCTTTACAATACGGATGCATGGCAATGGGCACAATCACAAGAGTAATTTATGTTAGCGTTATTTAAGTCAGCCCCACTTGTTGATGAGCAAGAGCAGCAGTGGTTAATCGATACCTTTTTATGGGCTGTTGAACACTTTGATAGTGAATATTTTTTAAAACACACACAAATCATTTTACCTAACGGGCAGTTCTTTCCGGATAGGGTGTCGAGCGTCAATGAAATGGCTGAAAAGGTATTTAGCCGAGTTGTTGATTATGCGGGGATGCAGGCGTGGCCAATTAACTTAGTTGCGCCATCTGGGCTTACACCGCAGGTGTTTCCGCATTTTGAATTTCAAGACAATTTACGCGGTAGCGAGGCGAGCTTAATTTTGCCGGCAAATCATCCGGTGAATATCTCCTTTAACCCGAACCAAATCAATCAACCGCAAGATTTAGTGGCAAGTTTTGCTGGTACCTTAGCGACCATTTTGATTCACCATGTGGGTGTCTTACCTCCTGGCGGTAAAGAGTACTTACCGCAAGCAAGCGATGCGTTGGCATGCTATTTAGGCTTTGGGGTGATGATGAGTAATACGGTGTATCAATTTAAAGGTGGCTGCGGCTGCGGTTATAACCCTTATGCCAATCGCCAAGCAGCGCTGACTGAGCCACAAACGCTATTTATGCATGCGCTGGTTACGCATTTTAAAGGGGACAATCAGTCGAAGAAGTTTTTAAAACCCCATTTACGCAGCCAATATAAAAAAGCGCAAAAGCAAATTAAAGCATTGGTGAGTGACAGTGCAAATCCGTTGTTATTAGCATTAGATGAACAAGCAGTAGGGTAATATTGAGTGCAGTATTTAGATGAGTTTTTATTGATAGCCATAGCTCACTTTTTTGCGGTAGCAAGCCCAGGTCCTGACTTTGCAATTGTACTCAAGCAAAGTATTCAACAAGGTCGTAAAAATGCGCTTTGGACCAGTGCTGGGGTTGGTGCGGCTATTTTGCTGCATATTGCTTATTGTGTATTAGGTGTGGCATTAATTTTATCCCAGTCACCTAGCTTATTTATGGCTTTAAAATACCTTGCAGGGGCTTATTTGGCATACTTGGGTGTGCAAGCTTTACGAAGCGCAAAACCTAGCGATAGTAAACAGCAAACCCTTGCCCCTGCTGAGCCTGAATCTGTGTATAAAGCATTTCGACGCGGTTTTTTTACCAATGCCCTTAATCCCAAAGCAACACTGTTTTTTATGTCGTTGTTTACTCTTGTAATAAGCCCTGAAACACCTGTTGTAGTGCAGGCTGGTTATGGCGTGTATATGGCAATGGCGACTTGGCTATGGTTTTCATTTTTATCATTGGTGTTATCAAAAGCATCAGTGCGAGCATTTTTCTTAAAAAGCGGATACTGGTTTGATAGAGGCATTGGCGTGATCTTAATTGCCTTAGCTATTCGCGTTGTTGTGTGAGGTAAGTATGGCGCTATATAACTTTTCATTTGGTTCAAATATGTCATCGAGCAGATTGCTGGCAAGGTTACCTGAAGCAAAGCGGGTAGGCACAGCTATTTTAAAAGGCTATGAACTGACGTTTGATATGGTAAGTACCGACGGCTCTGCAAAGTGTAGCGTGCGCAAAACAGATCAGGCAGATGCCTTGGTATATGGTGTTGTGTATCAGTTAAACGAAGCTGAAAAGTCGATTCTTGATGATATCGAAGGGCCGCGTTATGACTGTGTAGATATCACCGTTGAACTACTAGATGGCGAGCAACTTGCTGCCCATTGTTATATCGCTAACACCTTAGATGAGTCTTTACTGCCATTCGACTGGTATCTTCAGCATGTTCATCGCGGAGCGCTTGAAGCAGGTGTACCAAATCATTACAGTGAAGCAATACTCGCAAGACCAAGTTGCGATGATCCAGATAAAACTCGGGCAGCGAAAGAGTTCGCTATTCACAACAATAAAAATCACCTAGGGATATTATGATATTTCGTAAATTAGCCGTTGCAGCGGCGCTGTTATCGAGCTGTTCGTTTTACAGTTATGCCGATATTGATACTAAAAAAATTGAAAAAGTAATCGAAACGTCAATGGCACGTTTTGACGTACCGGGTATGGCTGTAGCGATTGTTGAAAATGATCAGGTCGTGTTAGCAAAAGGTTTTGGTGTATCTCACCTTGATACCGGTAAAAAAGTAAATAAAGACACCTTATTCGGTATCGCGTCAAACACCAAAGCATTTACCGCAGCAGCGTTAGCTAAATTAATTGATGAAGGTAAGCTTAGCTGGGATGACAAAGTAATTGATCATCTTCCTGAGTTTCGTCTGTATGACCCTTACGTAACACGTGAAATGACCATTCGCGATTTATTAAGCCACCGTAGCGGTTTGGGTTTAGGGCAAGGCGATTTAATGATTTGGCCAGATACTGACAAATCGATTGATGAAATTATCGCAGGGCTAAAATACTTAAAACCAGCGAGTAGCTTTCGTAGTAAATATGCCTATAACAACTTAATGTTTGTGACTGCAGGTGAAGTGGTAGCCCGTGTATCTGGCATGAGCTGGAATGATTACATCGAGAAAAATATTCTTCAGCCACTTGATATGAAAAACTCACGCGCAGGTTTTTCACGTATTCCTAGTAGCAATAAAAACTGGGCGACGGGTCATATTCCAATGGATGGCCAACTACACCCATTTTTTGTGAACTACCTTGAAGATTTCCGTGGCGCTGGTGCGATTGCATCAAGCGTAAGCGATATGAGCCAATGGCTACGCACGCAGCTTGCACATGGCAAAATGCCAAATGGCCAGCAGTTATTCACTGAAAAGCAACAGCAACAAATGTGGCACCCGCACATTACGTCAATGGCATCAAAAAGTGCTTATGAAGCTTACCACCAACAATTTAGAGGTTATGGTTTAGGCTGGAGCATTGAAGATTTCCACGGCATTAAAAAGCTAGGCCATGGTGGTGGTATTTTAGGTATGGTGTCTCAAGTGACATTATTACCAGAGAAAAACCTCGGTATTGTTATTCTGAGTAACCAGCAAGCGTTTAGTGCGCTCTCTGCAGTGACCTATGAAGTATTAGAAGATGCATTAGATCTTGAAGATAAAGACTGGGTTGAAGATCTTGCTAAAAAGCACTTTGAAGGTAAAAAAGAAGCTTACGCAAACGCAAAACCAGAAACACCTGCTGATTATCAAGCGAAACTACCAAACATCAACTACACAGGCACTCTGCACGATAACTGGTATGGTGATGTGGTAATCGAGGAGTTAAATGGTCAGCTACGTATTGATTTTACTCATACAAAGCGTTTGAAAGGTCAGCTTGAGCATTACACGGGCAATACGTTTATTGTGAAGTGGGATGAAAAGTTACTCGAAGCAGATGCTTACATTGAGTTTCAAATGAGCCCAGATAACCGAGTGAGTAGTGCAAAAATGCGCGCTGTCTCAATGGCGGTGACAGACTTTAGTTTTGACTTTAGGAATTTAGATTTACGCGCTAAAAAGTAAACCAAAGTCGCAAAGCCACCGTTAGGTGGCTTTGTTATACTGGGGGAAAATAATTCAAGGAGCGTATTATGAGAACGGCAGTTATCTCACATCCATTTTGTCGTAAACATAAAATGATTGAGGATCACCCCGAATGCCCCGCGCGTTTAGATGTGATCACCGACCGCTTGCTAGCAAGTGGTGTTGATATAGCAATTACTCACTTACAAGCTCCTAAAGCCAGCCGCGACGACTTTTTACTTGCTCATGATGAACCTTTGGTAAGCCATGTAGAGCAAACAATTCCCGATGAAGGGCTTGCTGAATTAGACGGCGACACTTGGTTGTGCCCAGATTCAATGAAAGCAATTGAACGAGCCGTTGGTGCTGGATTACTCGCCGTTGATGAAATTCTTGCTGATAAACTGGATGCTGCATTTTGCTCGGTTAGACCACCAGGGCATCATGCAAACCGTAGCACCTCTGCAGGGTTTTGCGTTTTTAATAACCTAGCCATTGCCGTGAAATACGCGCAAAGCAAAGGTGTTAAACGTATCGCTATTTTGGACTTTGATGTACACCACGGTAATGGCACGCAAGATATCTTTTTAGATGATGACAATGTGTTGTTTTGCTCTTTGTTTCAACACCCTTTTTACCCAAATACCGCCGTTGAAAATAACGCGACTTTAGTTAACTCACCGCTGCCAATTGCCAGTGATGGTAATGACTTAAAAGCAGTTTACCTTGAGCAGTGGCTACCAAAACTCAATGAATTTAAACCTGAACTGTTGTTTATTAGTGCAGGTTTTGATGCTCATCTTGAAGATGACATGGCAAGCCTGAAGTTTGTTGAAGACGATTACGCATGGCTAACCACACAATTAGCTGAATTTTGTCAGCAGCAAGATTGCAAAGGGATTATCTCTTATCTTGAAGGGGGTTATGCTTTATCAGCCCTTGGCCGTAGTGCCGTTGCGCACATTAAAGCGCTGGTGGATGCGCCTTAATCTGCCAGCATCGCAAAGGCTTGCGTTGGTGTAAGCCGAGTAACCTTACTTAAACAGCATACTCCCTCTTGTGCTAGGTGCTCAGTCACTCTATTAGCAAGCTCTAAATCAGTTAATGCTTTCACGCTTTCTCCCTGCAAGTTGACATAGTGCCCTGTTGCCAAAAGTAGCATCGCTTCTTGTTGCTGCTCTTCACTTAAGCCATATAAAAAGCTTTCTATATCGGCTTCGTCTTCAACTAATGCTAATTCATGGTCTGAAAAAATAATCTTAGGAAATGATGAGTGCATTTATTGTCCTGTGTCAAAGTTGCATAGGTTGAAATGATTATAATTGCCAATTCATGTAAGAACTAGGAAAGTCGACTTATGAATCAACCAAGACGACATCAAAAGGTGAGTGATGTCTTTTCGCAAAAGTTGGTATCGTGTCCTGCGCATACGCCTTTGGTCGATGCGGTGAGGTTGATGCATGTTCACAATGTGACGGCTATTTTTATTAAGCATGAGCAGTCTGTTGTTGGTATTTGGACGGAAGCTGATTGTTTGAAAATTGACATCAGCAGCCCGCTCTATAAGAACCTTGCCATTCACGAGGTCATGTCGGCGCCTGTTATTACAGTGCCAAATCAATGCTCAGTCAGTGATGCAACCCTGCGTTTTCAACAGCATGGCATTCGTCATTTATTGGTAATGGATAGCGAAAATCAGCCTGCGGGTATGTTGAACTTATCTGATATTGTGCATAACCAAGGTTTGGACCACTACTTACAATTTCGGCCTATTCATGAGCAGTATCGCACTGACCTAGAGATAGTTGATGCGCAAACCCCGATAGAAGAGGTTGTGCAACTGATGCGCGCAGGCCGCCTTGATAGTGTACTGGTTTATAACCGAGAGCTTGAACTGCACGGTATTATTACTCAGCGTGATATTGTTGAGCTGATCATTCAAACCGAGTGGCTAAATCCTTGTTGGCAATATGCTAGCTACCCGTTAATTGAAATTGATTGTGAAAGCAGTTTATTTGATGCGTATCGCACTATGACAGAGCGTAATGTGCGTCATTTAGTGGTCAGAGATGATGAAATTTGCGGGGTTATATCTTTTGCTGATTTGATCACAGAGATTGAGTCAGCTTATTGCTGCGAGCTTGAACGAGCCATAGAGCAGCGTGATATTGCCTTGCAAAAATCACAACGTAACTTGTTTTTAGCAAATAAAATTATTGATGCCTCACTCGATGGCATTATGTTAACCCGTAAAGACGGCACGATTATTCAAGTTAACCCTGCTTTTACTAAACTGACCGGCTTTGCTGAGCATGAAGTAATTGGTAAGCGTCCCAATATTTTAAGCTCGACAAAACACAGCCGTTCGTTTTATCAAAAAATGTGGCATGCCATTGAATACGAAGGGGTCTGGCAAGGGGAGATCTGCAATTGCAAAAAAGATGGTGAAGAGTTTGTAGAGTGGCTCACCATTATCCAGATTAAAGACCCTAACTTTGATGAAGTGCTTTATGCGGCAATTTTTAGCGACATTACAGAGCGTAAACGTGCAGAAGAAAAAATTGCCCAGCTCGCCTATTACGATGAGCTAACAGGCCTGCCTAATCGGCGCTTATTTCATGACAGACTCTCTATTGCGCTGAGTTCTGCCAAACGAAACCATGATCTATTAGCAGTGATGTTTATCGACTTAGACCGCTTTAAAGAGGTTAACGATAGCTTAGGGCATGACGCTGGTGATAACTTATTGCAGCAAGTAGCAGAGCGTATTTTATCAATTCTTCCTGAAGGGGATACTCTTGCGCGCTTAGGTGGCGATGAGTTTGTTCTGCTATGCGAAGTAAATCGGGTTGAAACACTGCTCAACTTTGCCGAACAAGTCTTGCAGCAGGTGAGTATGCCGCTTGCTATTAACGAGCATGTGGTTGCAATTACAGCTTCTATTGGCGCTGCGGTTTACCCTGATGATGGCGTAGATAGCGCTACACTGCTTAAGCATGCAGATATTGCTATGTACCGTGCTAAAGAAGTGGGACGTAATTCATTTCAATTATTCAAACCTGCGATGAATGCACGCTCTTTAGAGCGATTGGCAATGATGAGCCGATTACAAAACGCCATAGAAAGCGATGAGTTTGAGCTTTATTTCCAACCTAAGCAGGAGTTAAATTCAGGCAAAATTTTAGGGGTAGAGGCTCTCTTACGTTGGCATGAGCCAAACCTTGGAGTGATTTCACCTGCTAAGTTTATCCCTCTTGCTGAAGAACTTGGCCTAATTGTGAAACTTGATTTATGGGTTATCGAGCAGGCTTGTATAGAGTTAGAAAAATGGCAGCAACAAGGCATTGAAGCAGGGCGCTTGGCAATTAATATTTCGGCTAATCACTTACGTCAGGGACAATTAGCATCGAATGTTGAACGCTTACTTGAGCGTTACGATGTAGACCCATACAAGCTTGAAGTAGAGCTTACTGAAAGCTGTTTTATCAGCCACTTTAGTGAAGCTAAACAAGAGTTACTCGCGCTTAAAAAGCTAGGTGTGCATATTACGTTAGATGACTTTGGCACGGGCTATTCGGCTTTAAGTTACTTAACTAAACTGCCAATTGATACGTTAAAAATAGATGCCAGCTTTATCGCAAAAGTGCCAGATGAATACGGAAATAGTGAAATTGTTACGGCGATTATTAGCCTTGCGAAAAGCTTGAGTATTCATGTTGTCGCAGAAGGGGTAGAGAAGGTAGAGCAGTTAAATTACTTACGTTCACTTAACTGCGATACCATTCAAGGCTATTACTTTTGCCGCCCAATAGCGAAGCAGCAATGGTATGATTTTTATCTCAATAGCGAAAAAAGTGCTTAACCTAAGCTAATTTCGTAAGAAGTGAACTTACGAATATTAATGACGCCAGTATCAAAAATTAAGTACTGGCCTTTAATGCCTTTTAAAATACCTGATACTTCTGGTGCTTTATCAAAATTGAAAGAGCTGATTTTGCTTGGGTATTCACTTACTGGGTAGTCTAGCTCAACTACATCTTCATCGAGCTTTTCAATGGCTGTTGCGCCAAATAGCTCTGCAAGTTCACTTAACTTAGCATCAATTTGTGGGATCAACTCTGCAGCAGCAGCTTTTAAATCAATTGCTTCAGATTGACCTTTTAGCATGTTTCGCCAATTGGTTTTATCAGCAATAAACTCGGCTAAGGCAACCTCAACTAAACCCGATTGAAGACGGGTTTGTACTTTAAAGATAGGTAAAGCTTGCGTCGCACCTTGGTCAATCCAGCGTGTAGGAATTTGAGTATGGCGGGTAATACCTACTTTTAGGCCTGAAGTGTTGGCTAAATACACGTAATGCGGGATCATGCAGTTTTCTTCACCCCACTGTGGCTCACGACAGGTGCCCTTATCAAAGTGGCACGTTTCAGGTTTCATGATACACATGTCACAGCTAGCCAGTTTGCGCATACAAACAAAACAGTGGCCTTGAGAGTAGCTTTTCTTGGTTTTCTTACCACAGTTACAGCAAAAAATATTGCCGGTAAAAGTCAGTGTGAGCGGCTTACCAATATAGTCATTTAATGAAACTAGCTCATCACCGATAGGTAATTGATATTCGACAGGAGAGGTCAGTGTCGACTTTAATTTTCTGATCGTACCTTGCATCTTTACATGGCCCCTAAAGATGTTAAAAAGGGCAGTGTAACACGGCCTATTTAAATTGTGAGGCAATAAAGCTTAGATACTCATTAATCGGTACCGCTTTGCTGTAATAATAGCCTTGCCCTTGATCTGCGCCCATCTTGATCAGCATTTTTTCTGTTTCTTGGTCTTCAATGCCTTCGATAGTGATATTCATATCAAGGTTATGAGCCATATCAATAGCCGTTTTTACCACTACCTGGTTGGTGGTGTTATTCACTAAATCAAGAATAAAGCTCTTATCGACTTTAATCGTGCTAAATGAATAATTTACTAAGTAGTTTAACGATGAGTAACCGGTACCAAAATCATCGAGTACCACCTTGCTACCGAGTTTATTAAGTTCGCTGATAAAGCTGACCATTTCATCATGGTTTTTGATAAGCGCAAATTCAGTCAATTCAAACTTTAACTGATCCGCAGTAATGCCATGCTTTAAAATGGTGTTTTCGACTTTTTCGACAAGCTTAGGGATAGCTAGATTCTTGGCACTTAAATTAACGCTAATGGTATGCTCGCGATAGCCTTGTCGATTAAGCTGGGCAGCAGCTAGGCAAGCCTGATCAATCACCCATAAGCTCAACTCGTTAATTAAACCAGTACGTTCAGCCAATAAAATGAGTTGCTCAATGTCCAGGTATTTACCCGCTGTAGGCCAGCGTAACAATGCCTCTGCGCCACAGATAGCACCATTGCGTAAATTAATAATGGGCTGTAAGTAAATGGCTAAGGTATTGCTTCGCATTGCTTGTTGTAACTCAGCGGCAAGGCTGACATCCATATCGATATGCGGTGTGTTAAAGTCGATGTTTTGCTGCTTTTGTGACAACCCTAAGTAGCCACGTTGTAGCCAAATATCAAAGCCATCATCACTCACTGGCTCAGTAATGCTATAGCGGTAGTAAAGCTGCAGGTCTAAGCCTGCCACTTTATATTGCTTAGGCAGCTGTTTGCATAAGTTGCTAAGCTCTTGGTGAAGCTCTGCTTGTGATTGAATTTTGGTAGAAATAAAAGCCAGTACACCATTGCCTAAGTCAGCCACTTTTGGACTGTTATCTAGCGCTGACTCTAAATTAATAAATTGCCTATTCTTATTAATTTGATGCTCTAAAGATTGAGCCACAGTGATAATTATTTGGCTGCTTTGGCTTGGCTTTAGAATGCTCATTAGGGCATTAAATTGCTCGATTTTCACTAAGCAAAGGTTAGCGAGTCTATGCTCCGAGGTAATCGCCATATAGGCTTGTTTGAGCATTGCTTGGTTGAGTAGCTCAGTTTGTTGGGTATGGGTTGCATGATACAGCGCTTTTTCACGTTGATAACGAACGCGATCTGCCAACGCCATTGCCATGAGCACAATCTCACAGAGAATAGCGACTAAAAATATGTGCCTAACTGCAAAGCTATAAGGAATAAAGCCCGTTAGTTCTAAAGGCTGAATGGCAGCGCCTACAATCAGTGGCACCCACGACATGACATAAAATTTTGCCCACCGAAAACCGCTCACCAACTTTTTGTAAATCATGCAAATACATAGAATGTATAACGGCACCATGATGGCAAAAAAGATTTTTGAAGAATGGTATTCCAGCATAAAAAAGCTGATAAGACTGAGGCTAAACAGCAGGGCTAAAAAGCTGATACTGAGCTTGTATAAGCGGCAATTGTCTTTATGGTAGCGTAAGAACATAGTGCAAAACGCCACGGTGAAAAATGCAATCGCGTAGTTACTGAACACCACTTGCTCATTAAAAAAGATTTGCCACGATAACGGCCATAAGTAAAAACCAAAGCCGAGCACTGAGCCCATAAGTAACAGTGCTGAGATGATGTAGCCTATATAAATAAGGTAGACGCGGTCACGGATCCCTAAAAATAATACCAAGTTATACAGGGCAGCCATGATCAGCACACCAATGAAGATCCCCCAAATTCCTGATTGCGAACGTAGTAGATCTTGAAACTCTTTTTCACCATAAATATTAATAGGTGTTTTGCTAATACCCACCGTATCTATTTTTATAATGAGGGATGTTTGCTCATAGCCCTGCATTGTAAGCATGCTATGCGGTGTACTGTACTGAAACAAACTAAGACCAGATACTTTATCACCCAGCTCGGTTGTATCTATAAGCTGCCCCTTATCATCAACATGATAAACGCTAAGATAATCAACCATAGGGTTATCAAAGTGAATCGCCAGCTCCACAGGCTTTGCTTGACGGTTTTCTAAATCAAGCTTTAACCAATAATCTTGCGCCGCTAAATCCCACTCAACATCTTTAAAAGGGCGCTGTTTAAGTTTGTCTGGTTCAGCTAAAAACTGCTCGAGAGTCAGCGCTTTACTACTATCTATTCGATAAGCTGTATTACTGTAGATGGGGGCTGTTTTATCTATAGTGTAGCGGGTAGGGCTGGCTAAATGTGCAGCTAGGGTAGCAATGATAAAAAACAAAATTGTCAGAATAAGAAATGAAACAAAGTTATATTTCAGTGCTTTATTATTCAAAATTAGTTCTTTATCTAGGTAAATGTTCTTAACAGTGTAGCATTAAAAAAGCGCAGATAAACTGCGCTTTTTTCAGAATTAGACTGGTTTGACCTTAATTCTGTTCGCGAGCAATAGCACGGTAAGCGATATCAGTACGATATTCCATGCCTTCCCAGCTGATTTCATCAACTAGTTTATAAGCACGTTGTTGCGCTTCGGTTACTGTGTTGCCAAGTGCCGTAGCACAAAGTACACGACCGCCAGCAGTTACAACGTTTTCGCCATCTTGCTTAGTCCCTGCGTGGAATACTTTCTCACCTTCAGGGTAAGTAACTTGCAAGCCGCTGATTGCATCACCTTTCGGGTAGCTATCTGGGTAGCCTTTAGCTGCTAATACAACACCGACTGCTGCACGTGGGTCGAACTCGATTGCTGTTTTATCTAGTTCTTCACGGTTAGCCGCTTCGATAAGTTCAACAAGGTCAGACTTAAGACGAAGCATCATAGGTTGTGTTTCAGGGTCGCCAAAACGACAGTTGTATTCGATTACTTTTGGCGTACCATCAGCGGTGATCATTAAACCTGCGTATAAGAAACCTGTGTAAGGGTGGCCTTCTTTTGCCATACCTTCAACCGTTGGGTTGATCACTTCGTTCATAATACGTTGGTGAATTTCATCAGTCACCACTGGAGCCGGTGAGTATGCACCCATGCCACCAGTGTTTGGACCTTGGTCACCGTTGTAAGCGCGTTTGTGGTCTTGGCTAGTTGCGAATGGCAGTACGTTTTTGCCATCAACCATCACGATGAAAGAGGCTTCTTCGCCTTCTAAGAACTCTTCGATAACTACACGGCTACCCGCTTCACCGAAGCTGTTGCCTGCAAGCATATCGCGGATAGCTTCTTCAGCTTCAAGCTCTGTCATCGCAACGATAACGCCTTTACCAGCTGCTAAGCCATCAGCTTTAACAACAATTGGCGCACCTTTTTCTTTTAGGTAAGCAAGTGCAGGGTCGATTTGTTCAAACGTTTGGTAATCAGCTGTTGGAATGTCGTGACGTGCTAAGAAGTCTTTAGTGAATGACTTAGAGCCTTCTAGCTGTGCAGCACCTGCTGTTGGGCCAAAGATAGCTAGACCGTTTTCACGGAAAGTATCAACGACACCTAAAACAAGCGGTACTTCTGGACCAACAATAGTTAACTCAACGTTGTTTTCTTTAGCAAAAGTAACTAAACCTGCCAGGTCTTCAACGTTGATAGCAACGTTTTCAAGTTTTGGCTCTAGTGCAGTACCTGCGTTACCTGGAGCAACGAAAACGGTGTTTACTTTAGTATTTTGTGCAGCCTTAAACGCAAGAGCGTGTTCGCGGCCGCCACTGCCGATGACAAGTACATTCATGGCGTATAATCCTATTTATAGCGGTTTTTTAAACTTCAGCGTCATACGATCACTTTCACCAATCGCTTTATATTTAGCAGCATCTTTTTCGTCAAGTGCTAAACGCGGTGGTAGTGTCCACACCCCTTTAGGGTGATCCGCTGTATCAAGAGGGTTTGCATTAATGTCACTGCTTGCCACTAGTTCAAAGCCAGCTTGCTTTGCAATTTCAATTACATAGCTTTGCTTCATATAACCTGATGATTTCTGATCTTCATCGCTGCGCGCTTCAGGTAGGCGGTGTTCAACCACACCTAAAGTGCCGCCTGGTTTAAGTGCTTTATAAAATGCTTTAAACGCACTTAACGCGCCTTCTTTATCTTTACCCATGTACCAGTTGTGTACATTTCTAAATGTTAAGACAAGATCTGCGCTACCCGCTGGTGCAATATCAAGATGTGTTACTGGCGCAAATTCAGTTAGTTTAACTTCACTGAAGCGTGCGTCATCGCTCATCTTTTTCTTAAAACCAGCTAATGAACGTTGGTAATAACCCACCTCAGAATCAGCAGGGAAATGTGCCGCGTAGTAAACACCATGGCCTTTTACAGCTGGCGCAAGAATTTCGCTATACCAGCCACCGCCCGGTGCAATTTCAACAACTGTCATGTTTGGCTTAAAGCCAAAGAACTCAAGTGTCTCAACTGGATGGCGATATTTATCACGTGCGCTATTTTTAGCATCACGTTCGCTTGATTGCACAGCTTGTGTAAGCGCTGATTCATGAGAATGGCTTAAAGCCTGTGCTGATGTCAGTGCAAGGCTGGCAACGAGTAACGATTTTACGGCAAATTTCATCATCTGTTCCTTCATTATATGGGTAATTATTATTATTAATCAGAATACGTGAATTTGTGGCAAACAAAAAGGGTTAAGCTATGTGCTTAACCCTTTATGTGATTAGTGGCGGAAATGGCGCATACCTGTAAATACCATTGCCATACCAGCTTCGTCAGCTGCAGCGATAACTTCTTCATCGCGCATTGAACCACCTGGTTGAATAACTGCTGTGATGCCAGCCTCTGCTGCTGCATCAATACCGTCACGGAATGGGAAGAATGCATCCGATGCCATAACTGAACCTTTTACTTCAAGGTTTTCGTCAGCAGCTTTGATACCAGCAATTTTCGCTGAGTAAACGCGGCTCATTTGACCTGCACCTACACCAATTGTCATACCGTCACGTGCATAAACAATTGCGTTAGACTTAACGAATTTAGCTACTTTCCAGCAGAATAATAAATCTTTTAATTCTTGCTCAGTTGGTTGACGCTTAGATACAACCTTAAGGTCGCCTTGCGTTACCATGCCTAGGTCGCGGTCTTGAACTAGAATACCGCCATTAACACGCTTGATGTCGTGACCTGTTGCATTACCCGTCCATTCACCACATTCTAATAAACGAACATTTTGCTTAGCAGATACGATTTGTGCAGCGGCTTCAGATACTTTAGGTGCAATGATAACTTCAACGAATTGACGAGCAACAATTGCTTCAGCTGTGTCTGCATCAAGCTCTTTGTTGAATGCGATGATGCCACCAAATGCTGATGTAGGGTCAGTTTTGAATGCGCGATCATAGGCTTCAAGAATGTTGTCACCAATTGACACACCACAAGGGTTCGCATGTTTTACGATAACACACGCTGGTACGTCGAATTCTTTTACACACTCTAATGCTGCGTCAGTGTCAGCAATGTTGTTGTAAGAAAGTGCTTTACCTTGCAGTTGAACTGCAGTCGCAACAGATGCTTCAGTTAGGTCGTTTTCAACATAAAAAGCAGCGTCTTGGTGTGAGTTCTCACCGTAGCGCATATCTTGCTTTTTAGTGAACTGCATGTTGATAGTACGTGGGAATTTAGTCTCTTCAGCAGCTTCCTCTGTGTAGTCAGGAACCATTTTGCCGAAGTAGTTTGCAATCATGCCATCGTACTGAGCTGTGTGCTCGTAAGCAGCAATAGCTAGATCAAAACGTGTTTTATAAGTTGTTGAACCGTTGTTGCTTTGCATTTCGCTGATCACACGGTCGTAATCTTTTGCATTAACTACGATAGTTACGTCTTTATGGTTTTTCGCCGCAGCGCGAACCATAGTTGGACCACCGATATCGATGTTTTCAATCGCATCTTCTAGGCTGCAGTCTTCTTTCGCAACAGTGTTTGCGAAGGGGTATAAGTTAACTACAACGATATCGATAGCAGAGATGTTGTTCTCGCTCATTACGTCTTCATCTTGACCGCGACGCGCTAAGATGCCGCCGTGAATTTTTGGATGAAGTGTTTTTACGCGACCATCCATGATCTCAGGGTGACCAGTATGGTCAGATACTTCAGTGACTTTGATGCCGTTATCAGCAAGTAATTTGCAAGTACCGCCAGTTGATAAAATATCCACGCCTTGTGCTTCAAGAGCGCGAGCAAATTCAACGATACCGGTTTTATCTGACACACTTAATAGTGCGCGACGAATTGGACGATGTGTATCCATTGTAGTTTTGATTACCTCAATGTTTGAGCTAGCTTAGAAAGGCGGTATTTTAACTGAATCTGCTTTAAAAAACGACGTTTAAAGCGTGAGGATTTTGCATAGTTTTTAACAGCTATAAAAAAAGCACCCTAAGGTGCTTTTTTCAAATAACTTATTACCAGTTACTATGAAGCTGTAAGCAATTATAACGATGGCTCGTTAAACTGATTACGGATTCAATATAACGGGTATTAGTTCATGCCGTACTTTTTAAGTTTCTTACGTAAAGTACCACGGTTGATACCTAGTAAGATTGCAGCACGAGTTTGGTTACCACGCGTGTACGTCATTACTTCTTCAAGTAATGGTGCTTCTAGCTCAGAAAGAACAAGGTCGTATACGTCTTGTACGTCTTGACCATTAAGTTGCTTTAAGTAGTGATGAACAGCTTTTTTCACTGCATCACGCAACGGCTGTGGTTTCTCGTGTGACTGTACATGAGGGTTTGTGATAAATGGAGAAGTCACGTTTTGTTCGAACATCGTTATATGTCTCTTTCTTTCTTAGTTAGCTGCTAGTGTTTTAAAGTATTCTTCTAATGCGTCGACTTGTGCCTGTGGGTTATCTAACGCATTAAATACTCGCCTAAACTGACCGTCACTGTCATGGGTTTGCAAATACCAAGATACATGCTTTCGAGCGATACGCGCTCCCATTGGCTCCCCGTAAAACTGATGAAGATTGTCTAAATGCTCCATCAAAATGCTGCGCACTTCTGAAATTTCAGGTGCTGGCAAATGTTCTCCAGTTCGCAAATAGTGGTCTATCTCCCTAAAAATCCAAGGGCGACCTTGGGCGGCTCGACCAATCATAATGGCATCTGCACCCGTATAATCCAAAACCTGCTTTGCTTTTTCTGGTGAAGTAATATCACCATTGGCAACGACAGGGATAGACACTGAACGTTTAATATCCCTAATTGTGGCGTACTCTGCTTCACCTTTATACATACATGCGCGCGTTCGCCCGTGTACTGCCAGTGAGGCAATGCCATAACGTTCAGCTATTCTCGCAATCTCGACACCATTACGGTTATCCTGATCCCATCCGGTACGGATTTTTAAAGTGACAGGGACATCGACAGCATTAACAACGGCATCGAGTATCTCTTGTACTAATTCAGGAAACTGTAATAAGGCAGAGCCTGCGAGTTTCTTATTCACTTTTTTAGCTGGGCACCCCATATTGATATCTATGATCTGTGCACCATTGCTGACATTGAATTGTGCTGCCTGTGCCATAAGCTCAGGATCGGCTCCGGCGATTTGCACCGAACGAATTCCCGACTCACCGCTGTGATCCATACGGTTCATCGATTTTTCAGTTTTCCATACTTTCGGGTTTGACGAGAGCATTTCAGAAACAGCAAGGCCCGCACCTAAGCGACGGCAAAGTTGTCTAAATGGTCTGTCTGTAATGCCTGCCATTGGCGCGACAATTACATTGTTCTCAAGTTGGTATGAACCGATACGCACTGTTATTCAATTGGCCTCTTTTCAAGGGGCGCTAAGTTTACGGCTTTTTTTACAAAAATCAAAGGCTATAAATTGAACAAAAGTGACTTTTTTTTGCCCTTTTCGTATTGACTTTTGATAACAGTTTGACGGGTAGGTTGATTTGTTTGATATTTGAACAGAAAAATTTTTTACTCACAAAAAAGTGAGAAACTACTAACTGTAAAAATAAGGTAAAGCCTGTTAAATACTGGCTTTACCTATTATGTTTGAGTAAATACTCTAGTGCTATTTAGGCTTTCTTGATGCCGCTGACTCGGGTCCATTCACCCTCAACAGCCACGTCATCAAGTGCTAAAAACGGGGCGTAAACATCGGCTACAGACTGAGCTTGTTCTTCTAAAATACCTGACATAGCAATTTTACCATTCGGTTTTAAAAGACCTAAAATCACTTCATGTAGTTCGCGAAGTGGTTGAGCTAAGATGTTTGCAACCACAATATCGGCTGTAAATTCTGGCTGATCTTCAGGTAAATACACTTCAAGTTTATCTGCAACGCCATTACGTTTTGCATTATCGCGGCTTGCTTCAAGGGCTTGAGGATCTATATCGATACCGATCATACGTTCAGCGCCGAGTTTGATCGCCGCAATTCCTAAAATACCTGAGCCACAACCAAAGTCGACCACGGTTTTACCTGTTAAATCTTGGCTTTCTAGCCATTTTAAACAAAGCGCAGTCGTTGCATGGGTGCCTGTACCAAAAGCAAGGCCAGGGTCGAGCAATACATTAACCGCATCAGGATCTGGAATATCGCGCCAGCTTGGGCAGATCCATAAGCGCTCACCGAATTGAATAGGGTGGAAGTTATCCATCCACTCACGCTCCCAATCTTTATCTTCAAGCTGTTCAATTTTATAAACGAGCTTATCGGCGAGTGTTGCTTCAGCATTTAATGTTGCTACTACGCTGTCCATATCATGGTTAGCGTCATACAGGCCAATCACAGTGGTATCAGCCCATAACTGCACAGTACCAAGTTTTGGCTCATAAATAGGGGTATCTTTGGCATCAACATAGGTGACTGACGCACTGCCAGTGTCCATGAGTAAGTCGCTGATTAATTCTGCGTTGTCTGCATTTGCGTTGATGCGAATTTGGATCCAAGCCATGAATATCTCTCGAATAGAAAAAAGGCCGCAACAGCGGCCTTTTAGTTAATAACGCGATACTAAATTACTTAGCATCTAAGAAGCTTTTTAGTAAGTCAGAGCGAGAAGGGTGACGTAATTTACGTAACGCTTTCGCTTCGATTTGACGAATACGCTCACGTGTTACGTCAAATTGTTTACCTACTTCTTCTAATGTATGGTCAGTGTTCATGTCGATACCGAAACGCATACGTAGTACTTTAGCTTCACGTGCTGTTAAGCCCGCTAGTACATCGTTTGTTGCGCCACGTAGTGATTCCATGGTTGCAGAATCAATAGGTGAGTCGATAGTGGTATCTTCAATGAAGTCACCTAAGTGCGAATCTTCATCATCACCGATTGGTGTTTCCATTGAAATTGGCTCTTTAGCGATTTTAAGTACCTTACGGATCTTGTCTTCAGGCATTAACATACGCTCAGCTAATTCTTCTGGGCTCGGCTCACGACCCATCTCTTGTAGCATTTGACGAGAGATACGGTTTAATTTGTTGATCGTCTCAATCATGTGCACAGGAATACGGATGGTACGTGCTTGGTCAGCAATCGAACGTGTGATTGCTTGACGGATCCACCATGTTGCATAAGTTGAGAACTTATAACCACGGCGGTATTCGAACTTATCAACCGCTTTCATTAGACCAATATTACCTTCTTGGATAAGGTCTAAGAACTGTAAACCACGGTTGGTGTACTTTTTCGCAATTGAAATTACAAGACGTAAGTTCGCTTCAACCATTTCTTTCTTCGCACGGCGGGCTTTCGCTTCACCAATACTCATACGACGGTTGATATCTTTAATTCGTTCGATGCTAAGACCTGTGCTTTCTTCAATTGCACTTAGTTTGCTGATGCAACGAATTATTTCTGGTTTAACTGATTCAAGTGCTACTGAGTATTTCTCGTTTGCAGCAATCTCAAGGTCAATCCAGCTTGTGTCTGTTTCGTTATTTGCAAAGTGCTTGATGAAGTTCTTTTTCGGTAACTTAGCAATTTGTACAGCTTGCTTCATGATGATACGTTCTTGTACACGAACGCGGTCCATCATTTCACGCATGTTGTTAACCATGCGGTCAAACTGTTTTGGCACTAATTTAAATGTTTTAAATAGTTCGCCGATTTCTGCAATAGCTTCAAGTGAATCAGGGTGTGAGCGACCTTTTTCTTCGAACGTTTCGCGTGCTTTGTTATAAAGCTCACGTAAGTTTTCGAAGTGAATACGGGCTTCTTCAGGATCTGGACCTGTGTCGCCATCGCTATCATCATCGCTATCATCATCACTATCTTCGTCATCATCGTCTTCGTCGTCTTCTTCGTCGAGTTGCTCTTCGTTTAACTCAGAACCGATGTGTGTTGCAGAAATTTGTGATTCGTCTTCATTATTAGGATCAAAGAAGCCAGAGATAATATCGCTTAAGCGCATTTCTTCAGCTTCGAATTTGTCCCATTGCTCTAGTAGATAAGTAATTGCTTCAGGGTATTCAGCAACTGAAATCTGTACTTGGTTAATACCTTCCTCAATACGCTTAGCGATTACGATTTCGCCTTCACGCGTAAGAAGTTCAACAGTACCCATTTCACGCATATACATACGTACAGGGTCAGTTGTTCGACCGATCTCTTTTTCTACAGTCGCAAGTGCAGCTGCCGCGGCTTCTGCTGCGTCTTCGTCTGTCGTTGTTTCTTGCATCATTAATTCATCGGCATCAGGTGCGTTTTCGCTTACCTTGATACCCATATCATTAATCATGCTAATGATATCTTCTACCTGATCTGAGTCGATAATGTCTTGTGGAAGGTGATCATTAACTTCTGCAAAAGTTAAATAACCTTGCTCTTTACCTTTTTGAATCAGAAGCTTTAATTGTGACTGAGGAGTTGGATCCATAGAGATTTATTCTTCCACTCTGAAAGTTGATACAACAGGCGCCAGCTCGCTTACTAATTAAGCGACACGAAAACTAACTAGACGCAGTGAATAGCACAGTATAACAGCATTATTCAATTCTGACTAGCTGTTGCTGCCTTTTAACGCTTGCGTCAGTAAGTGGCATTCTAGCCTTTCTTCGCTGCTTAAGCCTTGGGTCTTGTCTTTTATTAATAGGGTCTCTAGTCGATAATTTAAACACTGGTCTTCAATAAATTTAAAAGTATTTTTAAAAACCGTCTCTAAACGATCGTCATTTATTTGGTGCTGCCAAGTTGCTAGTTTCACTAGCGCGTCATATTCAGCGCCATCCCTAAATGACTCTAAAATTTGTGCCGTCGTGATACCTTCACGTTCTAGTGCTAAGTGCTGAATGCGTAAAAATAGCTCAATACCGGCTATTTTCATCTCAGCTAACTCTGGCATATAAGCAATGCTGGTCGCCAAATTTGGGTGTTGTAATAAAATACCAATCGCTTGGCGCATCGGCGTTATTTTAAATTTACGCTCAATCGCATGCTGTTGCTTTGGCGACTTAACGCGATTATTTAATTGCTCTCTTGTTCGACCAATTAAGCGGCCAAGATGTTCCAAAATATTTTCTTGGTAAAAATCACTAGGGATTTTTTCAATTAGTGGCAGGGCATCACTAAGGAGCTTTGCTTTACCTGCGTCTTGAGTAAGGTCTATCTCTTGGCTGAGTTTATTAAACAGCACCTTAGTAAAATCATCCGCTTCGCTTAACCTTGCTTCGAAAGCGTCTTTACCTTCTTGTTGTACCAGTGAATCAGGGTCTTCACCATCTGGTAAAAACACAAACTTTAACGACTTACCATCACCAAGATAAGGCAGTGCATTTTCTAGTGCACGCCAAGCAGCATCGCGGCCAGCACGGTCACCGTCGTAGCAGCAAATCACTTTATCTGTGGTTCTAAATAAAGTGTGCATATGTTCTGCGGTCGTTGCTGTGCCAAGGGCGGCAACGGCATATTCGATGCCTTGCTCAGCTAAAGCAACAACATCCATATAACCTTCAACAATTAAAATATGTTCAAGTTTTTTATGTGCTTGCTTGGCTTCGTATAAACCATATAGCTCAAAGCCTTTATGGAAAATACGGGTTTCTGGTGAGTTAAGGTATTTAGGACCTTGATCCGCTTGCATAACACGGCCACCAAAGGCAATCACCCGACCGCGTTTATCGCGAATAGGGAACATGAGTCGATCACGGAAGAAGTCAAATTGGCGACCAGGCGACTTTTCAGAGGCTAGTTTTAGTTCTACAAGCTGCTCTTTTTGTTCTTTGTTGCGGCCAAGTTGCTGGCATAGCGCTTCCCATTCACTTGGCGCATAACCAATCATGAACTTTTTCGCTGTTTCACCACTTAAACCACGGCCCTTGATATAGTCGATAACCGTTTTTGAGTTGGCATGATGCTTTAACTGATGCTGATAAAAGCGAGCAGCATGTAACATTAAATCGTAATCGGAGCGCTTTTGTTCTGCGGTGCGTTGTGGGCCTGAACTTGTGCCTTGTTCGCGAGGTACGTCTAAATTGAGCATACTCGCTAATTCTTCAATGGCGTCAACGAACTCTAATTTGTCGTATTCCATGACAAACGAAATTGCATTGCCATTGGCACCACAACCAAAGCAGTGGTAAAACTGTTTATCTTGAGAAACGGTAAATGAAGGTGATTTTTCGTTATGGAATGGGCAACAGGCTTGGTAGTCTTTACCTGCTTTTTTAAGGCCAACTCTCGAATCAATTAACTCAACAATATCTGTGCGAGCAAGTAAATCATCAATAAACTGTCGAGGGATCTTTCCGGCCATAGCTGTTGTATTTTCCTGCGCTATCTATGCGTTGTAAAATAAGATTTGAACACAATTACTGTGTTTATGAAAGACTAAAAGCAAGAAACCGAGCACTAGGCTCGGTTTGCTTGAATCATACATCTGTATGTGGGGGTTAGGCAGTTAATCGTTGCTTGATTAAGCCAGAAATCTTACCTAAATCGGCACGACCTTCAGCTTTGCTTTTGATAACTCCCATTACCTTACCCATGTCTTGCATACCCGCTGCGTTTGTATCAGCTATAGCCGAGTCAATAAGAGCAATGATTTCTTCTTCACTCAATTGTTGAGGTAAGAATTCTTCAAGTGCTTTAATCTCACTGGCTTCAATTTCAGCTAAATCTTCACGACCCGCATCAATGTACTGGGTGTAAGAATCGCGACGTTGCTTAACAAGCTTTACTAAAACAGCGGTAATACCGTCGTCGTCAAGCGTAATTTGCTCGTCAATTTCACGTTGCTTGATTGCAGCAAGTACCATGCGGATAGGTTTAAGACGTTCTTTGTCTTTTGCCTTCATCGCATCTTTTTGCGCATCTTTTAGCGTTAATAAAAGGCTCATTTATACAAGACCAAATACTGATTAGTATAATTTAACGCGACGTGCGTTATCGCGAGAAAGCTTCTTCATGTGACGCTTTACTGCAGCAGCTTTTTTACGCTTACGCTCAGCTGTTGGTTTTTCATAGTGCTCGCGACGACGAACTTCTGAAAGGATACCTGCTTTTTCACATGAACGCTTGAAGCGACGAAGTGCTACGTCAAACGGTTCGTTCTCTCTTACTTTAATTACTGGCATTAAAAATTCACCTACCTAAATAATGAGCGTTGCTCAAGTTGATCGAATAACGACCAAGTGGTTCAAAAATGGTGCGGTATTGTAATCCGAAGCAACACCACATGTAAAGAATAATATTAACAGAAACTAGGTTTGCAAAACAGAGTTAATTTGTCTCGCGTTGATATAGCCGACAAATCACTTGTCCGGCAGCTTTTTCTTTTAAAAGCATCCAGTTATCTGGAGTATCTAGGTCGCTTAGTTCGCTTTCGACCTCAACATATATAAGTGCTTGAGCAGATAGCCAGTTATTTTTTTCGAGTAAAAAACAACTTTTTTCAGCTAAGTTTTGTCGAAATGGTGGGTCAACAAAAATTAGATCAAATTGCTCGTTTTGCGTGTTTTGTTCTAATAATGAAAGGCTATTGCCTTGTTTTACGGCTGCATTATCCAATTTAAGGGTGCTAATGTTTTCTTTTAGTTGGCTAGCGGCGCCTTTATCTAGTTCGAAAAACACAGCATGATCAGCAAAGCGCGATAACGCCTCAAAACCTAAACCGCCGGAACCGGCAAAGCAATCGAGTACCGCTGCGCCTCGGGTATCTTGCATTAGCCAGTTAAATACAGTTTCTTTTATTCGGTCTGTGGTTGGGCGCAAGCCTTGCACATCTTTTACGGGTAATTTTCTACCGCGAAATTGCCCACTTATAATACGAATAAAACCATTTGCTGATTTATTGTTCGCTGCTTTAGCTTGGCGGTTAGCTGTTGATTTTTTTCTCATTTAACTCACTAATCATTGGTAACTGACCACTAGCTCAGATAATATTGTATGCAATAGCTAGCGCGTCATTTTTCTACTGCGCTAAAAGTGATAGTATTGCGACCTTAGCGATAGATGGTACCTGTTTATGTTTGGCTTAAAAGCTGAACTGTCACCAAACTATTATTCATGTAAGTTTATCAGATTTTTATAAGTGGTTATTAGCAAGTATGGCAAAAAAAAGTAAATTCCTGTCTTGGTTTGGTTTTGGCAAATCAGATAAGCAACAAGCAGAGCAAGCAGCAAAAGAGGCTGATAACCAGAAGCAAATAGAAGAACAACAGCGAATTGAAGCCGAAAAAGCAGAAGCGGAGCGTTTAGAGCAAGAGCGCATTGCGGCAGAAAACGCAGAGGCTGAGCGTCTAGAGCAAGAGCGTATCGCTGCTGAAAAAACAGAAGCGGAGCGTTTAGAGCAAGAGCGCATTGCGGCAGAAAACGCAGAGGCTGAGCGTCTAGAGCAAGAGCGTATCGCTGCAGAAAAGGCAGAGGCGGAGCGTCTAGAGCAAGAACGCATTGCGGCAGAAAAAGCAGAAGCTGAGCGTTTAGAGCAAGAACGCATTGCGGCAGAACAAGCAGAAGCTGAACGTTTAGCTCAAGAGCAGCAAGCGGCAGAACAACAACGTCAAGAACAACAAGCTCGTCTTGCTGAGCAAGAAGCAGCAATGAAATTAGAGCAAGAGCGTGCTGCAGCAGAACAGGCGCAGCGTGAAGCCGAGCAAGTTGCTGCGCAGAAGGCCGAGGCAGAACGTCTAGAGCAAGAACGTATTGCGGCAGAAAAGGCAGAAGCGGAGCGTTTAGAACAAGAACGCATTGCTGCAGAGAAGGCAGAAGCTGCTCGCTTGGAGCAAGAACGTATCGCTGCTGAACAAGCAGAGGCTGAACGTCTAGAGCAAGAACGCATTGCTGCAGAAAAGGCAGAGGCGGATCGTTTAGAACAAGAACGCATTGCTGCAGAAAAAGCAGAAGCGGATCGTCTAGAGCAAGAACGTATTGCTGCAGAGAAGGCAGAGGCGGATCGTTTAGAGCAAGAACGCATTGCTGCAGAAAAGGCAGAATCGGAACGTTTAGAACAAGAACGCATTGCTGCAGAAAAAGCAGAAGCGGATCGTCTAGAGCAAGAACGTATTGCTGCAGAGAAGGCAGAGGCGGATCGTTTAGAGCAAGAACGCATTGCTGCAGAAAAGGCGGAAGCAGCTCGCTTAGAGCAAGAACGCATTGCTGCAGAAAAGGCAGAAGCGGAGCGTTTAGAGCAAGAACGCATTGCTGAAGAACAAGCAGAAGCTGAGCGTGTAGAGCAAGAGAAAGCTGCTCAAGCCGCTGCTGAAAAACCAAAGAAAGAAGGTTTCTTCGCACGCCTTAAAAAAGGTCTATTAAAAACTCGCGTTAATATTGGTTCAGGCTTTGCGTCTATTTTTAGTGGTAAGAAAATTGACGATGAGTTATTTGAAGAACTAGAAACACAATTACTAACAGCCGATTTAGGTGTTGATACAACAATGAAGTTGATTGATAACCTAACCGATGCCGCTGATCGTAAGCAATTAAAAGATGGTGATGCTTTATATGAGTTAATGAAGCAAGAAATGGCTAGTATGCTTAAAACCGCCGAGCAGCCGCTGGTTGTAAGTGGTGATAAAAAGCCATTTGTTATCTTAATGGTGGGTGTAAATGGTGTAGGTAAAACCACCACGATTGGTAAATTAGCTAAGCAGTTCCAAAACGAAGGTAAGTCAGTAATGCTTGCTGCGGGTGATACGTTCCGCGCTGCAGCGGTTGAGCAGTTACAAGTATGGGGTGAGCGTAATAGCATCCCAGTGATTGCTCAGCATACAGGTGCAGACAGTGCGTCAGTGGTATTTGATGCATTTCAGGCTGCAAAGGCTCGTAATGTTGATGTGTTAATCGCCGATACAGCAGGTCGCTTGCAAAATAAAGATAACCTAATGCAAGAGCTTGAAAAAATTGCCCGTGTAATGAAGAAAATTGACCCAGATGCGCCACATGAAGTTATGCTAACTATTGATGCAGGTACAGGTCAAAACGCAATTAGCCAAGTTAAATTATTTAATGAGTGTGTTGGTTTAACGGGCATTACTTTATCTAAACTAGATGGTACCGCCAAAGGTGGTGTGATTTTCGCCGTTGCAGATAAATTTAATATCCCAATTCGTTACATTGGTGTTGGTGAAGGTATTGATGATTTACGTACCTTTAATAGTAGTGACTTTATTGATGCACTATTTAGCCAAGACGAGGATGACGCATAATTAACTAAAGGGAGCTTGCTCCCTTTTTCGCTGCAAGATGATTGATAACTAAAATGATAAATTTTCAGCAAGTCAGTAAAACATATCCAGGTGGCCATCGTGCCCTTGAAAAAGTCAGCTTTCATATTAAGCCTGGCGAACTGGCCTTTTTAACCGGGCACAGTGGGGCAGGTAAAAGTACACTATTGAAGCTTATCAGCTTGATGGAGCGTCCATCAGCCGGGCAGGTGCTTATTAATGGTGTTGATTTAAATGCTGTTAAATCACGCCAGATCCCTTATGTGCGCCGCGATATTGGTATCATCTTTCAGAATCACCGCTTACTAGAACGTTACTCAGTGTTTGATAATGTTGCCTTACCTTTAATCATTGAAGGTACGCACCATAAGCAAATAGCTAAACGTGTTCACGGTGCGCTTGATAAAGTAGGGTTACTTGATAAAGCTAAGTGTAATCCAGCAACCTTATCAGGTGGTGAGCAGCAGCGTGTAGGTATTGCTCGCGCTATTGTCAATTCACCGCCAATCCTATTAGCCGATGAGCCAACTGGTAACTTAGACCCTGAACTTTCGATGGACATTTTACGTTTATTCGAAGACTTTAATAATCATGGTACAACCGTGCTGATTGCAACCCATGATATTGGTTTAATTGCGCGTATGCGTTATCGCAGCCTAACACTGAAAGATGGCCGTATGATTGACGATCCGTTAGCTGAGGGGGCACTATGAGTTTATTGTTTAAAAGCCGCAACAGCCAAAACGAACGTCAGAAGAAGTCATTTTTAGCAGCGCCTTATTTCTTCTTTATTAATCTTATTCGCCAAGGTGTGCACAGCCTCGGTGAAATGTGGCGAACGCCTTTAGCCTCATTGATGACCATTGCGGTATTGGGATTAAGCTTAACACTGCCAGCGACGCTTTATTTAGTGGTTAAAAATGTCTCGCAAGTGAGCAGTGGCTTTGAAGATGCCGCAGAGATCTCGTTGTTCGTAAAAGAAACTATGAGCGAACAGCAAACGCAAACCTTGGTTAAGCGTTTAGCACTCTACCCTGAAGTAGATAAAGTGGAGTTTATATCAAAAGGCGATGCCCTCACTGAATTTAAACAAGTATCAGGATTTGGGCAAGCACTTGAATATTTAGATGCGAACCCGTTACCTGATGTTGTTATTGTTACGCCGACAGCACGATACCGTCAGCCAAATACGGCAAAACAATTACTGCAAAAACTTGAAGGCGAAAGAGAAGTTGATTTTGGTAAACTCGATATTGCTTGGCTTGAGCGATTAAATGCACTTTTAAGTTTATTAAAAGAAAGCGTGATCACCATTGCTCTACTATTATTAACCTCCGTCACCCTGATCATTGGTAATACTATCCGCTTATCAATCATGGATAAGAAAGACGAAATTCAAGTTATGAAGTTAGTTGGGGCGACAAACACCTTTATTCATGCGCCATTTTTATGGACAGGGATTTGGTACGGTATTATTGGCGGTTTGTTCTCTTTTATTTGTGTTGCGTTAATGATGTGGTGGCTTGGTGCTGCTGTAAGTGATGTTGCGGGTGTTTATGAAACCAGCTTTGACTTGATTGGTTTAACACTCACAGAGTTTGGCATTTTAGTCGCTCTTGCAACAGGCTTAGGATTTGTTGGTTCATACTTATCAGTTAACCGCTACATAAAAGAAATTGAACCCGATAAAGTGTAACAATTCATTGTTACACTGCTCTTTTAGCGATAAATAGTAGTCGCTGTTAATTTATCAAAATATCACTCCAAGCTAGAATTCATCGCTTATTCAGCGTGTTAGCGTAGACTAAAAATAGATGCAAAAACCACTTGATTTGAACTTTAAAAAAGTTTTTAATTGAAGTTAGCACTCTCGCTTAAAGAGTGCTAAGATGGTTTCAAATGTTTATCACTGAGGTGAAAAATGAGTAAAGATTTATACGCAATGGCACTTACTGCAGGTCAACAGAGCGCAAGTATGGACGGCTACCTTCAAGCGGTTAGCACTATTCCTATGCTTGATGCAGAGAAAGAAAAGCAGTTGGCGACACGTCTTCAGGAAGAAGGTGATCTTGAAGCTGCGAAGCAACTCATTATGTCGCATCTACGCTTTGTTGCTCATATTGCGAAAAGCTATTCAGGTTATGGCTTACCGCAAGCTGATTTAATTCAGGAAGGTAACATCGGTCTGATGAAAGCGGTAAAACGTTTCGACCCAAGTGTAGGTGTTCGCTTAGTTTCATTCGCAGTACACTGGATCAAAGCTGAAATTCATGAATACGTACTGAAAAACTGGCGTATCGTGAAAGTTGCAACTACAAAAGCGCAACGTAAATTATTCTTCAACCTGCGTAAAAACAAAAAACGTTTAGGTTGGTTTAACCAAGCTGAGGTTAGCACAGTTGCTAATGAGCTAGGTGTAAGTGAAAAAGAAGTACGTGAGATGGAATCACGTATGAGTGGCCAAGATATGGGCTTTGACTTAACGGGCGACGACAATGACGACGCACCGACAAGCACATACTCGCCAGTACAGTATTTAACAGATGGCAGTGCTGACCTTGCTGATGATATCGAAGAGCAGCAATGGCAAGAACAGTCTCATGCACGTTTATTCAGCGCCTTAAAAACCCTTGATGAACGTTCTCAAGACATCGTAAGTGCACGTTGGTTAGCTGACGATAAAGCAACATTACAAGAGCTTGCTGAGAAATATAACGTTTCAGCAGAGCGTGTTCGTCAGCTAGAAAAAACAGCGATGAAAAAACTGCAATCAGCGATGAGCTAATAGCAATCGCTATAGCAAACCATCTTTAGTAGACTACAAAGCCTCGCAAATGCGGGGCTTTTTGTTTTAAAAGGACGCGGTATGTCACAGATTGATTATCAACATGTATTAGATGAAATCACAAAAGAAGTTCAACCATTACTGAGCCAAGGTAAGGTTGCTGATTATATTCCTGCGCTTGCAGAGGTTGAGCCAAACCAGTTTGCCATTGCTATTCATACAGTAGATGGGCAAACCTATTGCGCGGGTGATTGTAGTGCGCGTTTTACAATTCAATCTGTTTCGAAAGTAATGACCTTAACTTTAGCACTTCAGCGTTATGGTGATGAGCTGTGGCAACGAGTCGGTAAAGAGCCTTCAGGCACCGCTTTTAACTCACTTACACAGCTTGAGTTTGAACAGGGCATACCACGCAACCCATTTATTAATGCCGGCGCGATTGTCACCTGTGACGCGTTATATAGCCGTTTATCTGCGCCAATGCACTCTATGCTTGAGTCATTTCGTCAGTTATCAGGAAATGCTCAGGTTGTTATTGATAAGAAAGTGGCAAATTCTGAATATGAGTTTCGTCATCGCAACGCCGCGATGGGGCATCTAATGAAGTCATTCGGCAACTTTAATAATGAAGTTGATGATGTGTTATGGGCTTACTTTAACTTCTGTGCCATAGAGTTAAACTGCGTAGAATTAGCAAAAGCTTACAATTACTTAGCAAACCAAGGTAAAGATGCCAATGGCCAAGAAGTACTCAGTGCAAGGCAAAATAAGCAGTTAAACTCGTTACTGTTTACCAGTGGTTTATACGATGCTGCTGGGGATTTTGGCTACCGTGTTGGTATGCCGGGTAAGTCTGGGGTGTCGGGTACTATTTTAGCTGTATTACCAAATCAATTTACTGTGGCTGTGTGGGCGCCAAGACTTAACTCGTATGGTAACTCAGTAGCTGGGATAGCGGCTCTTGAGCGTTTATCCCAGAAACTGGATATTTCGATTTTTTAGTCGCGCTTACTGATCCCAGTAAACTTGCTCTAAACAATCTTCACGTTCAGGTAAGCCACGAGATAAACGTGGCGAGTGCTGAACAAGTACTTCATAACTTGCACGGTTAGCGTATTTACTAATTTGTGCAAGCGATGAGTAGGTCATAGCAGGCTGCTGATGCTTCGCTGAGTTTGCCACATTAAGTTTGTGGTAAACGTTTGCTGATAAGTCATGTAGTACCGCGGCCAGAGCACAATCGCCTGCGCCATTGGTATTTTTAATACTATCTGGGCCGCCCATAAACGGTGCTGTGTGGCTGTAAGCACGAATTGGGTTTTGGCAGTCGTCTTTACGCATTGCGCGCGAAAATTCATAACGGTTAAAGTCAGCAATCGCGCCTGGTAATAACGGGTATTCTGTTTCACGCTTGAATGAGTCGTCTACGTAACCGGCCATAAACAAGCCTTTTTCGCCAGCCGTGCAAATAACTAAATCAGTCCAATCTAGCGCTTTGTCGGCTGCCAGAAGCGGATCTTCAAAGCCAGTAATCGCAAGACCTTCCTCTTCGTTCATAGCAAGAATATCAACATGCTCTTTTACAAAGTCAGCCCACCAAGCAGGGTCTTGTTCAATTAGAAACTTAGTGCCAAGGGTTAAAACCACAGGGACACCTGCATCATTGGCATATTTCACTGCCTGCATGGTCGCTTCTGTCATGGTTTCATCACCTTGAGTACGCATTAGGTATGCGCTGATCACCAGTGCTGATGAATTCTCAATAAGTGCCTGATCGATTGATTCAGGGCGCAGGTGATTCATAAGCCCCGCGCTGATTGCGAAGGTACGCTCACCGGTCTCGTCAATTAAGGTAAAACAACGACCAATAGGGCCATCTACAGGCTGAAGGTAGTCAAGGTCAACGCGGCTAGAGGTGTTACATAAAAAACGGTATGCATAGCTGCCGATTTTGATATTTTCACTCATTACCCCTAACAGTACTGATCGGTCGTCAGCTAGGGTAGAGTAGTTGTGCATGGTGTTACCTACCGTACCACCGGCAAACTCATAATCGATCATATTGTCGAGTTTTAGTCTGTCGTATAGCGCGTTGGTAATATCGTTATCGATCACTTGCGACATGCCACGGCGCAATTGAAATTCATCTAGGAAAGCTTGATCAACTTTCGCTTCAATATCTACCACAATTTGGTCGATACCCGTAATATAACTACGTTGTAGTCGGTCGGTTGAGTTAAGTTGATTCGTCAGTGGATCTTTGGCTTCCACCGGAAAATAATGTTTATGCCTGCGGCGTCCAGGAAATTTCATTTGCTACCCGTGTTGTAAGCTAAATAAAAAAAGCGCGAGATTATAGCGCAATATGGGTCCATTGAGCCATGAAAAAGCCACTAAATTTTGCGTTAATTTTTAAGTGTAGCAGTATTTATTGCCGACATTTTTCACTAACTAGGTATAATTACTCACAGTTTTACAAGATTTGTGTGATATATGAGCGAACAATTTAGCGACCAATATTGGATGGAAAAAGCATTAAACTACGCTAATGAAGCGGCTGCTATTAATGAAATTCCGGTTGGTGCTGTGCTGGTAAAAGACAATCAACTGATCTCCTATGGTTATAACCGCTCAATTATCGATAACGACCCATCCGCTCATGCTGAAATGATGGCAATCCGCGAAGCAGGTAAAGTACTTAATAACTACCGATTAATCGATTGCACCTTGTATGTTACGTTAGAACCTTGTTCTATGTGCGCAGGTCTGTTGGTACATAGCCGTATTAAGCGATTGGTATTTGGTGCTAAAGATGCCAAAACGGGATCGGCAGGATCAATTATGAATCTGCTGCAAGAACCTAGGCTTAATCATCAAGTTGAAGTAACCGGTGATGTTATGAGTGAGCAGTGTGGGGCGGTAATTTCAGCGTTTTTTAAGCGTCGTAGAGAAGAGAAAAAGGCGGCAAAGCAGGCTGCTCGCAACGCCTAGTTATACAACCGGCGTTGCAGGAACTTGTGCTTCCATTAACTGCATCGCAAATAAGCGGCGACGCCAAATAACTTTTTTGTGTGTATTACGTAGCATGATACGACGGCGGGTCGCCGTTGAGTAAATAACATTACGCTTGAACTTATGTGTCGTGCGTCTTCTTTTTAACATGAGTGCTCCTTAAGTGAGAGTAAAGCATTATATTGATCTCTACAGGAAGATAATGATCATTTGATGACAAGTAAACAGATTTCGGTGCTTGAAGTTAGTTGTTTTCTAATTCTTGCTGCTCCGAGTTGGTTTGTTGCGTGTTGTCATTTGGCTTTGGTTCGCTCGCTTGCGCTTCAGGTTGAGCTTCTTCAGTGCTTTGTTCTTCTTCGCTTGGGTTAGCAATCGCATCATTTTCATCAAGCCAAACCAGTGCGTCGTAATAGCGACGGATATTATCAACGTACTTTACTGCAACATCGCCACGGGCATAACCATATTTGGTTTTTCGATAGTAACGCTTTTTAATTAAAAGCGGTAAGCGCTTTTTAACATCAGCCCACTTATCGGGGCTTGCACCTTCTTGCTCGGTAATAATACGTGCGTCGTTGACGTGTCCCCAGCCAACATTGTAAGAGGCTAAGGCAAACCAGGTTCTGTCGGGCTGCGGAATGCGTTCAGGGATCCAAGAAATCACTTTGGCAAGATACTGCGCACCGCCTTTAATATTTTGCTCAGGCTCTAGTCGATTTGTTACGCCGACCTGTTTTGCTGTTGCTTGGGTTAGCATCATTATGCCACGTACACCGGTTGGTGACTTAGCCCTTGGGTTCCACATTGATTCTTGATAACTCAAAGCTGCCAGTAATCGCCAGTCTATGTTACCTGCGTATTGCTCAAACCAAGGTTGGTATTTAGGTAAGGTGTCTTTTATTGCTTCGATATAAGCAAGGGTATTCACATAGTTAAACTGACGAACATGGCCGAAGTATTTTTCTTCTAACACATAAAGCTGGTTGCTTTTCTTAACGTCGCCAAAAAATGGCACCATCAAGGCATATAAAGAGTCGTCACCATCTTTTCTTAGTAACCAAGCGATAGGGTCGTTACGGGTAACCGAAAAGCCGATACTCAAATTTGGGTGATAGCGGCGAAACAGCGATAAGGTGTGTGAATCTGCTAGGGTGTAATCAATTTCACCGTCTATAACTGCTTGCAGAAGCTCTTCTTCATCCATATCTTCTGTTTCGTTCCAGCTAAGTTCAGGATGCAGTTGTTTTAATTGTTGTAGTGCTAACGAGTGGCTGCTTTTGGCTAAAACAGTGAGATTACCGGTTAAATCCTCAAACTCTCGAGGGCGAGTACGGCCTTGTTTGTAAACTAATTTTTGGCTAATTGTGCGATAGGTTGGGCCAAATCGATAATGCTCTGCCCGAATCGTATTATAGGTAAGACCTGAAGCTATAATATCTAAATCGCCACTTTCTAAGCGTGCAAACATATCGGATAGATTAAAAAAAGGCACCATCTCGAGCTCTACACCAACATAGTCAGCAAACTCTTGGGCAAGCTCATATTCAAAGCCTTGCACACCTTGTGGAGCCTGATAGTAGTTACTCGCGCCAGCTAATGTGCCTACTCTAATTTTGTTCTGTGCCTTGATATGAGCAAGTTGCGACGGTTGCTGTTGCATATCACACGCACATAACATGAGCACTAAACTAAAAATAGCGAGTAACTTTTGCATAGATTATAAATGCCCCTTAAACCATTACCTTAGTGTTATAACAAAACTTCTAAGCCACGTCACTTGGCGAATAGTTTTAGTTATCTATTTAAAAATTAATAACTATAACAAGGCAGCTGGTAGATAAGTCATACAGAACAAGTACCTGCAGAGAAATAAAGACGACTAAGATAGTTAATTGTTGCAACCATAAAAGCGGTTATGAAGATTATTTAAATAAAAGCGTAATTTTGAGTTAAATCTAGACGTTATTTGCACTATAATATGCGCCTAAAATATCGTTCAATCCCTAACCCCGGATGAAAATACCTATGTTGATCCTTCGTGGTGCACCAGCACTTTCCGATTTTAGAGTTCAGAAAATTTTAGCGCGTTGCCAACAGGCACAACTTCCAGTCACTGACGTTTATGCTGAGTTCATGCATTTTGCTGATCTTACAGCCGAGCTTTCAGCTGATGAGCAAACCAAGCTGGAAAAACTGCTTACTTATGGTCCAACAATTGCCGAGCATACCCCTGCTGGCACGTTAATTCTTGTAACGCCGCGTCCAGGTACTATCTCGCCTTGGGCATCAAAAGCAACTGACATCGCACATAACTGTGGCTTAAGCCAAGTTCACCGTGTTGAGCGTGGTATTGCATACTACGTAGAAGGTAATTTATCAGCTCAGCAAACAGCTGAAGTTGCAGCGTTATTACATGACCGTATGACTGAAGCAACGCACGCGGATATGGCTGATGCAGCTAAATTATTCCGTCATGATGAACCGCGTCCAATGTCATCAGTTGACATTTTAGGTGGTGGCCGTGAAGCGCTTGCTAAAGCAAACGTTGAGCAAGGTTTTGCGCTTGCAGATGACGAAATTGATTACTTGGTAGAAAACTTCCAAAAGTTAGGGCGTAACCCGAACGACATCGAATTATTCATGTTCGCGCAAGCAAACTCTGAGCATTGTCGTCACAAAATCTTTAACGCCGATTGGACAATTGATGGCATCGAACAGCCAAAATCATTGTTCAAAATGATCAAAAACACTTACGAGCAAAACCCTGAAAACGTGTTATCTGCATATAAAGATAACGCTGCGGTAATGAAGGGTTCTGTAGCGGGTCGTTTCTTCCCGAATAGTGAAGGCGAGTACGCATACCATCAAGAGAACATCGAAATCTTGATGAAAGTTGAAACGCACAACCACCCAACAGCGATTGCGCCATTCTCAGGTGCATCAACAGGTTCTGGTGGTGAAATTCGTGATGAAGGTGCAACAGGCCGCGGCTCTAAACCTAAAGCTGGTTTAGTTGGCTTCACTGTATCTAACCTACGTATTCCTGGCTACGAGCAGCCATGGGAAACAGACTTTGGTAAGCCTGGTCGTATCGTTAATGCACTTGATATCATGACTGAAGGTCCATTAGGTGGCGCGGCATTCAATAACGAATTTGGTCGTCCTAACTTACTTGGTTACTTCCGTACATACGAAGAGAAAGTATCAAGCCATAACGGTGAAGAAGTACGTGGTTACCACAAGCCAATCATGCTTGCAGGTGGTTTAGGTAACATTCGTTCTGAACATGTTCAAAAAGGTGAAATCCCTGTAGGTGCTAAGCTAATTGCACTAGGTGGTCCGGCAATGAACATCGGTCTTGGTGGTGGTGCTGCCTCTAGTATGACATCAGGTCAATCAAACGAAGACTTAGACTTTGCATCTGTTCAGCGTGAAAACCCAGAAATGGAACGCCGTTGTCAGGAAGTTATCGACAAATGTTGGCAGTTAGGTGATGCAAACCCAATCGCTTTCATCCACGATGTGGGTGCAGGTGGTCTTTCAAACGCATTCCCTGAGCTTGTAGACGACGGTGGTCGTGGTGGTAAATTCCAACTTCGTGATATTCCAAACGATGAGCCGGGTATGGCACCACACGAAATTTGGTGTAACGAATCTCAAGAGCGTTACGTATTAGCTGTTGCAGCAGAAGACTTCGCGCGCTTTGAAGCAATCTGTAAACGTGAGCGTGCAGAATACGCTGTTATTGGTGAAGCAACAGAAGAGCGTCACTTAACGGTTGAAGATAGCCACTTTGGTAACAACCCTGTTGATCTACCGCTTGATGTTTTACTTGGTAAAGCACCAAAAATGCACCGCGAAGTTGAGTCTAAAAAAGCACAATCACAACCATTAGACGTTGCAAACATTGATGCTGCAGATGCTGCACAACGTTTATTACGCCTACCAACGATTGCTGAAAAAACATTCTTAATCACCATTGGTGACCGCACGGTAACGGGTTTAGTTGCTCGTGACCAAATGGTAGGTCCTTGGCAGGTGCCAGTAGCAAACTGTGCGGTAACAGCCGCTGCGTTTGATACTTACCACGGTGAAGCAATGTCACTAGGTGAACGTACACCAGCTGCACTGTTAAACTATGGAGCTTCTGCTCGTTTAGCTGTGGCTGAGTCATTAACGAACATCGCGTGTGCTAACATCGGTGGCCTTGAAAATATCAAGCTATCTGCAAACTGGATGGCCGCAGCTGGTCACCCTGGCGAAGATGCAGGTCTTTACGAAGCTGTTAAAGCGGTAGGTGAAGAGCTTTGTCCAGCACTTGGTTTAACAATCCCTGTGGGTAAAGACTCAATGTCGATGAAAACTCAATGGGATGAAAACGGTGAGCAAAAATCGGTTACTGCGCCATTATCACTAATCATCACTGCCTTTGGTCGTGTTGAAGATGTGCGTAAAACAGTAACGCCACAGCTACGCACTGATAAAGGTGAGTCATCACTATTATTAGTTGATTTAGGTGCGGGTCAAAACCGTATGGGTGCATCAAGCCTTGCACAGGTTTATAAGCAATTAGGTGATGTAACACCTGATGTTGATAGCCCTGAGTTATTAAAAGGTTTCTATGAAGCAATGCAAGCGCTTGTTGCTGATAACAAGTTACTTGCCTACCATGACCGTTCAGACGGTGGTTTATTCACAACTGTTGCGGAAATGGCATTTGCTGGTCACACGGGTGTTACTGTTGACCTTGCAGGCCTTACAGGTTCAGACATCGAAGCACTTTATAATGAAGAGCTAGGTGCGGTTATCCAAGTGGCTAATGCTGATTTAGATGCAGTGAAAGCCGTTCTTGCTGATCACGGCTTAGCAGCTATCAGCCATGAAATTGGTGCATTAAACGCTGATGACCGTGTGGTATTCACTCGTGGTGATGATGTGGTACTTAACCACACGCGTACTGAGCTTCGCACTATTTGGGCAGAAACAACTTACCAAATGCAAGCACGTCGCGATAACCCAGAGTGTGCTAAGCAAGAATTTGACGCTAAGTTTGACGCAAAAGACCCAGGTCTAAACGTAAAACTAAGCTTTGACTTAAACGAAGACGTTGCTGCGCCTTACATTGCAACTGGTGCGAAGCCGAAAATGGCGATTCTACGTGAGCAAGGTGTTAACTCTCATTTAGAAATGGCTGCGGCATTTAACCGCGCTGGCTTTGCAGCGGTTGACGTACACATGAGCGACATCCTTGAAGGTCGTTTAACACTTGAGCAATTTAAAGGCTTAGTGGCATGTGGTGGTTTCTCTTACGGTGACGTATTAGGCGCAGGTGAAGGCTGGGCTAAGTCAATCTTATTTAATGAGATGGCGCGTGAGCAGTTCCAAAGCTTCTTCCACCGCGAAGATACATTCAGCCTAGGTGTGTGTAATGGCTGTCAAATGCTTTCAACATTGAAAGAATTGATCCCAGGCACTGAGCACTGGCCACGTTTTGTAACCAACAAGTCAGAGCGCTTTGAAGCTCGCTTTAGCCTTGTAGAAGTGCAAGAAAACCCATCAGTATTCTTTAACGGTATGGCTGGTTCTCGTATGCCTATCGCTGTTTCTCATGGTGAAGGTCATGCTGAATTCGCTAACAGCGATGCAGTTAAAGCTGCGCTTGAGTCAGGCACTGTGGCAGTGAAGTTTGTTGATAACTACGGTAACCCAACAACGCAATACCCAGCTAACCCGAACGGCTCGCCTGAAGGTATCACAGGTATTACCTCTACTGATGGTCGTGCCACGGTTATGATGCCGCACCCAGAGCGTGTATTCCGTACTGTTGCTAACTCATGGCACCCAGATGAGTGGCGTGAAGATAGCCCATGGATGCGTATGTTCCGCAACGCACGTAAAAACGTTGGCTAAAACTTAGCTATATACCTAGCTATACAAGCTAGGTTCATACAAACCGTTTAAACTAAAAAGGCTGCACTATTAAGTGCAGCCTTTTTGTTTATAATGGTGCTAGTAAGTGTAAGTTCAAAGGCAAGGAGAGTTTTTTGAGTTTTAAGCGGGTAAGCGTAGGGTTGCTAGGTATCGTGCTAAGCATGCTGCTGTTGGCGTATCTGTTCAGGCTACCACTGACATCGTGGTACTTAACGCCTATGCTTAGTAAAAATGGCGCTGAGCTTCACTGCATTGATTGGTCATTGACCAGCCAGCTTGATTTAAATATCGAGAAATTATGCTTAACTTATCAAGGGCAGCAAATAGAGTTAGCTGGTATCCTTGCTAACAAGCAACAGGTTAGGGTTTCTCGCGCTAATCTCATCGTTAGCGACCTTGCAAATAAAAAACAACCAGAATCAGCACAGACTGAATTTAAAAAGCTCGCTTTAGTATTACCAGAGCAAAGACCGCTAATAAGCATTGAGCAGCTTGATGTAGTCTCACCATTTACCGATAGCCCTGTTAGGTTGGCAATACAAGAAAAACGCTTAAACCATTTTACGATTTCACGTGATCTTAATGCAGATGTTGAAATATCTAATTATGAAATAAAAGCCAACATCACCCTTGATGAGCAAGTAGCTAGGCGGTTCATAACATTGCCACAAAGCAGCCATTTTGGCACTCAATCGCAGGTTAAGTTTGATGGTATTACGGTTGCAATTGAAAGCACCGTCAATGCAAGTTATCAGCATGCTCTAGCGCAATGCGACCTAGGTTTTACCACCGAAGGGCAACTGAGTGCGAAGTATCAATTAAACCAACAGCATTTATATGCGGATTTATCAGCGTTACAAAATCAACTTAGCGCAAACCAAGCATGTTTAAGCATCATCAAAGACCAACAGCATCAATCATTTGTTGAAGCGCAGTTACCGCTTACTTGGCAGTTACACATTGACAAACCAGTTAGTGTAGAAGCCGAGCAGCTATCAGTCCCAATCGTAAAACTGCTAGCAACTAAAGGGCAAAGTGAAGTGACAGTCAGTAATACTACCTTTTCTTTACAGGATCCGCTCGCATCACTTAATAGCCAAGTTAGCATTGATTTTAACAGTAAAGATATTGATGAGCTTAAGCTAAATGCGCATTTGCATGAAAGTGACGTTAGCGCTGATTTTCAACTGTCACTTGATTCACTCCCTGCATTTTTAGATTTTCAGGCTGACGGTGCTCTGGTTGAGGGTATTGGGGCTAAAGGAAAGCTAAATATCGATGAGTTATTTACTAGCCCTACAGCTAAACTGAATACCAATATCAGTGCTAAAAATGCGCTAATATCAGGTGCACAGTTAGCTGATTTTAGCAGCGCGATTGACGCTGAGTATAATGCCCAGCAGCACCTCGTTGTTAAAGCCAATAGCAAGGTTAAATCATTAAATTATGATGATATTAGCGCAGTAAAAATAAGTAATGAGCTAACCCTTAGTACAGACCTCAGTGTGGGGGAATTATTTGCTGATATTGATGCCAAAACCACTGTCGCTAAATTATCAACAGCAGAGCTTAGCTTAAATAAGTTGTCTGTCGTTACAAATGCCCTCCAAAGCCGCGCCCTGCAGGCAACGCATCATGTGTTTGCAGATGGCTTTGAAGCGCTTGTTAGCCATCATATGTCTAAGGTTGCGCACCCATTTGAATTGGTGATACCTGAGCAGGCAATAGCCAAGCTTAATCCGATAATTGCTCAGTTTGAGCCCCTTGCAACCATCACTGATGGGGTGGTTTCAGGGATTATTAAAGGTGATGTAAATCTTCAGCAAGCAGAAGGTAGTGTTCACATTAATAAACTCAGTGCGCTTTATAATGACTACCTAGCAAATGATTTTGCCGTGGATTTAGATGGGACGTTTAATTCAGGGCAGCTTAATATTGCAGCGACTAAATTTACACTCAATGAACTGCGCGCAGGTGCTGTGGTCAAAAATATGCAGGGTCAGTTGCAGGTAACGGCTAATCAGCCTTGCGCAGCTGATCTAACCGGTCAGGTTATGGGCGGCAAATTTGTGGTGAATAAATACTGCCCACTGAGTGACAACCAAACCGCGACCGTTAAGTTTGAAAATATTGATGCCAGCAAATTAGTCACCCTTGATGCCGAGTCTGGAATTAGTTTAAGCGGGCGCTTAGCGGGCACCTTACCTGTTGTTATAAGCAAACAGGGCATAGAGGTAAAGCAAGGGCAGCTAGTTAATCAAGGTGATGGTAAATTACTGATCACTAATAATGCGGGTTTTGAAGCTGTAAAAGCGCAGCAACAGGAGCTGAGTACAACGCTGAGTTTACTCGAGAATTTAGATATTAAAAAACTACGCAGCAGTGTTAACCTCAAACCTGATGGTTGGTTACATTTAGGTGTTAATTTAGAAGGTTATAATGAAGCGCAGCAGCAAGCAGTGAACTTTAATTATAACCATGAAGAGAATGTATTTACTTTACTTAGAGCGCTGCGTTTAAGTGATGAAATTACTCAAAAAGTTGAGAAAGAGTATGCAAAAAAAGGAAGCAATGATGGCTAAGTGGTTAGTAATGCTGACGGCAGTAGGCATGCTGAGTGCCTGTACTCACCGTGTTGAGGTGGCAGCAAAAGAGCCGATTACAATCAACTTAAATGTAAAAGTTGACCATGAGATCCGCGTAAAAGTGGATAAAGAACTTGATACCTTATTCAGTGATGACAGCGAATTATTCTAAGGAGCACACATGCGTAAATTACAACTTAAAAAACTAAATGTGATCACCTTGATCAGTGCTGTTTGTTTATCTTTCTCAGCTTGGGCTATCAGCCTTGATGATGCAAAGAGCCAAGGTTTGGTGGGTGAAGACAGCTCAGGCTATTTAGGTTTAGTGGTTAATAACAGCGAAGCAAAAGCGGTCGTTGATGAAATTAATGCAAAGCGTAAAGAGCAATATTTAAAACTTGCGAAAAAGAATAATCTTTCGTTAGCGCAAGTTGAAGCCCTTGCTGCGGCAAAAACTATCGAAAAAACTAAGCCGGGTCACTACATTGAAGTGAACGGTGAGTGGGTAAAAAAATAGCTCACTAAATTTAATAGCTATAAAAAATAAAAAGCCAGCATTGCTGGCTTTTTATCTATTAAACGCCGGTAGGTGTTAGCGCTTATCGATGCAGTTTTGCAGCAGCTGCTGCCAAAAGTCGATGCCTTTGCGCCTTGCTAGTTTAATGTTGTGCTCTGGGATAGATTCGGGTTCATTGTAGCTGTCTAACGCTTCGCTCATGCTGGCTTCACGGATCAAATGCAGTGTTGGGTAAGGTGCACGATTCGTATAGTTTGCAGCATCGCTGTCATCGCTATCAGCAAACACATAGTCAGGATGAAAGTTGGCTATTTGATACTTACCTTCATAGCCTTGCGCAGCTAAAAGCGCATTGGCTAAATCGACTAAATCTAAGAACTCTTCAAAATCCTTAAAGCCTTGCTCAAACATTAACAAAGTGGTTTCGCGCTCTGCTTGTTGGTCTAATGCGCTACATTGCTCAAGCATATCCATTACTGCATCATCAAGAGTAGTAGACTGGCTGATTTGATAATGAATGCAATTGCTTTCAACTTCTTTACGGGCAAATGGACAGAAATTGTATTTTACGATTACGCTTGATACCCATTCGCGCATTTGTATTTCTGGGCGATTCATCGCTTGCTTTGAAGTCACATTATTTCTCTATTCTATTTTACTTTTCTATCTTACTTTTCTAAGTAATGCTCAATTAAATTAACCGTTTTACTGATGGCGCCTTGATTGTTAGCAACGCATTTCGCAGCTTGTTGACCGAGCTTAATCGTCTTTTGTACATCAGTGCTCAAAGCGATAAGTGTGTCAGCAAGGTGATTTTCATCGGTAACGGTTTTAGCTCCCTGAGCACTAATCAGTTCAGGATAAATATGGTCGAAGTTATAGGTATGAGGGCCTGCTAATACGCCAACAGAAAACGCTGCTGACTCTAACGGGTTATGGCCGCCTCGCTCTATTAAACTACCGCCAACATAGCTGATGTTTGCCACACCATATAAGCATTGTAACTCACCTAACGTGTCAGCTAACACAACTTGTTGGTTGTTATAGTTATCTTCACTGCGACGACTAAAGCTCAAATTTGAGCTTTTTAATATCTCCGCGACTTTATCAAATTGCTCTGGGTGACGTGGAGCAATAATCAAAAGTGCGTGGGGTAACGCTTTTAATAGCTTCTCATGAGCAGTTAAAATAAGCTCATGTTCAACAGGATGAGTGGAGCCTGCAACCCAGATAAAGCGCTCGTTGTTATACTGTTTTTTTAGTGCTGCAACTTTATTTAATTGCTCTTCTGTAGGCGTGATATCAAATTTAATTGAGCCAAATACGCGTGCCTTTTCAGGTTTTAAACCAAGTTCAATAAAACGTTTGGCATCATTTTGATTATGACTAGCAAGATCGCTAATAGACTGCATGATCACCTTAGTTAAAGGCATTACCTTTTGGTAGCCTTGCTGTGATTTAGCTGAAAGCCGGGCATTTAAAACAAGTACTTTTGTGCCGGTGTTGCTGCTTTGCGCCATCAGGTTTGGCCAAAGCTCAGTTTCTAAAATACACAGTACCTTTGGCTGGATTCGTTTTAAAAATCGATTGGTAGCGAAGAAAAAATCAATCGGTAAATAACTACAGCTAACCGCATCTTTAAAGTTATTTTTTACTTGCTCGCGACCTGTTGGGGTATTACAGGTTACTAAAATAGTAAGCGCTGGATTTTCTGATTGAACAGCCTTAATAAGCGGGGTTGCCGCTAACACTTCACCAACAGAGGCACAATGAAAAACAACATCGTGGTGCGATAAATTCGAAAAGCCAAAGCGCTCAGCAAAATGCTCACGGTAACCCTTATTCTTTTTGCCACGTAAAACATACAGGTAAAAAACAACCAGTGGGCTTAGTAGGTATAAAAGTAAAGAGTATAAAATGCGCGCCATAATTTTTAATATATAGAGTTTTAGGGTAGTTTAACGCTAATCGAGCTGTTGCCAATAGTTAGTCTACATATAACTGTAATTATCCAGTCGATATTCATAAAAGTACGATAAACTGAACACAAAGAAATAAATCTGTGGAATAATAACATTATTACTCCTGCCAAAGTTTGTTCCAAAGAGGGATATTCATGCCTGAATTAGATTCTGTAGCAGCAAGCTACTTAGAAAGTTTGAACCGCCATCAAATGTTATTTGAAACGATGGATACATATCACCCAGAAGTGATGCAATTACTTGAAGTATGTCACAGCGCTTTACAAGCTGGTGGTAAGGTAATTTGGTTTGGTAATGGCGGTAGTGCGGCTGATGCACAGCATTTAGCTGCTGAGTTTGTCGTACGTTACAAATTGGAACGCGGTCCACTTGCTTCTATCGCATTGACAACAGATACTTCAATTTTAACCGCTCACAGTAACGACTATCATTTTGATACTGTATTTGAGCGCCAAGTGCAGGCGTTATGTAAACCTGAAGATTTGGTGATTGGCTTAACCACCTCAGGCACTAGCCCTAACATCAATCTTGCACTGGCAGCGGCAAATGAAATTGGCGCCTTTACAGTCGCATTAACGGGCCGAGATGGCGGTAAAGTAAAAGATATCGCTAAGCTACCTATTATCATTAAAAATGATGAAACAGCGCGTATCCAAGAGGCGCATATGTTCATCGGACATTGGCTATGCGAAGCCATCGATATGGTTGTAGCGGAGCAAAAGTAATGGATTTAGCGTTACTAAAAAACCTTTCAAAGGCTCGTATTTTAGTCGTTGGTGATGTCATGCTAGATAGATATTGGCATGGCGATTCAGGGCGTATTTCGCCTGAAGCCCCTGTACCTGTTGTTAAAGTCAGTAAATTTGAAGACAAAGCTGGTGGTGCAGCAAACGTAGCAAAAAATATTGCCCGTTTAGATGGTAAAGTGGGCCTACTAGGTTTAGTTGGTGAAGATGAAAGTGGGCAAATCCTCGAAACAATTTTAAGTTCGGAGAAAATTGATTCTCAATTAGTGAGTGTTTGCGATTTACCGACTATTTCTAAAATGCGAGTAATCAGCCGTCATCAGCAAGTTGTTCGATTAGACCTTGAAGAGAGCTTTACTGAGCAACACAGCCAATTGTTATTAAACCGTTTAGAGCTGGTTTTAGATGACTACGATTTTGTGTTGTTTTCTGACTACAACAAAGGTTCTCTGAGCTTAATTCAACAAATGATTCAGGTTGCAAAGAAAGCGGGTAAAACGGTACTTATTGATCCTAAATCATCTGATTTAAGCTTATATCGTGGTGCTGATTACATAACCCCTAACTTAAACGAGTTTAAGCTTGCTGGTGGTTTGACGGACTCTGAGCAAAACTTGACTGACAGCGCACGTAAGCTAATCACTGAAGCAGGCATCGCTGCTATGTTGTTAACTCGCTCAGAGCAGGGTATGTCGTTAATTAGCCAAGCAGAAAAACATGATTTTGCAGCCCAGCAGCTTGAAGTTAGCGATGTTACTGGCGCAGGCGATACCGTAATCGCGACGCTTGCAGTGATGCTTGGTGCGGGAATGGCAGCAAAAGATGCGGTCGAAATTGCCAACCTTGCTGCCGGAATTGCGGTGAGTAAACTGGGTGCCGCAACTGTGTCGCCAGAAGAGTTGAGCCGTAAGCTTGGTCAATATTTACAGCAAACTGGCGAGCATTACCAAACGCCTTTTGAAGATGTGCTTCAGCACATTGAGTTTGCTAAGCAAAATGGTGAAAAAATAGTTTTCACTAATGGTTGTTTTGACATCCTTCACGCAGGCCATGTGCGCTACCTAGCACAGGCAAAAGCACGAGGTGACAGGCTGGTTGTTGGCTTAAATAATGACGAATCAATCTCTCGTTTAAAAGGCCCAGAAAGACCGATTAATCCATTGGATGAACGTGCCATGGTATTAAGTGCGCTAGCGTCAGTTGATTGGGTTATTCCATTTGGCAGCATTGAAGAAAATGACACGCCAGCTAAGCTTATTGAGCAAATTAGCCCTGATGTACTGGTTAAAGGCGGTGATTACACCGTTGACCAAATTGCCGGTGCCGAGCATGTGTTACGCCATGGCGGAAAAGTCGAAGTACTTGAGTTTCTTAATGGTTGCTCAACATCAAACGTAATTAGCAAAATCAAAAGTTAATAAAAAAGCCAACATGTGTTGGCTTTTTTGATTCTAAAAGTTCATTTCATATTTCATAAATGCGGAGGTTTCAGTGTCTGATTCCTCCATTGATTTATTCTTAGCAGCCAGAGCACCGAAAGAGATTCTTCCTTGTAATGCTAACATTCTGTAGCGCAGTTCTAGTTGTGTGCTATCAATGGCATTTTTAGTGATTGTATGCCCTAAATCTGGGTTGCTAGGGTAAAGATCTACATTGTCGTTGTTATAATCAACTTGGCGCAGTTTAACCTGCCAATCGTTGCCATTTCTATGCTGCCCAAGCACTGTGAGTACAAGGGATTCTGTGTCGTTATCAAATGTAGAGCCTATCGTTCTTCCTTGGTAGCGATAACCAGAATTATATTTACCATGCTCGTAATAGCAGTTATTGAAGATTTCAGCACCAGGCACAGATTCATCACCAGAGCATGAAACCACAGTATCAATGTATTCAATGTTTACTTTGATATTTTGCTCTGCAAATGGAATTGTTGTTTCTACACCTGCTAAATACGCTCTGTCTGCGGGTTTAAAGTAGCTACTAGCGTCTTCGCCAATCGTACTTACATAAATAGCGTACGGGTATGAATAGAGAGTATCTGACCAGCGTAAATCAATACCTGCCAGTTGGTTGCCTAATTTTGACTTTTCAGCTTCAGTACAGTCTTGCGAACCATCAGGACAAGTACTTTTACCTGAAACCATATCAAAAAATTCTGAGATAGATTGGGGTTCACCATCCCCGCCCCATTGTGCAGACCAGCTTAGAGCAACTTCAAGTTGCTGAATTGGCCTAAAGTTCACTCGGCTACTCCAAAGTAGCGCATCAGGGACTGCTCGGGTTGATTCAAGCTTAGCCATTTGAGTTGTTAAGCTCCAAGGACCAATCCAGCTCAACCAAGCTGATTCAAAAGCGGTGGCTTTTTCACGACTGATGCTGAAAGCTTGTAAAGGTTTACTATTCGCTGTGAGAATTAGACTGTTGTCAACACCTGGTCCCCAGAATTGTTCAACTGCACCTGCACGAAAGACCCAATTGCCAATTTTATAGGCAAGGTAACTATGGTCAAAAGTAATATCATCACAGTCAGTAAGCGCTTGATGATCTTCAGCTATGTCTGATTGTTCCATGCCCTCTAGATAGCATTTTCGACCATCAGAACGATAATTAACTGCTAGTTTACCAGCTAAACTTTCACCTAAATAACTATAAGCGACGGTCGCTTCTGATTTTTGTGTGTTGGTGGCGCCAAAACTCGTGGCTGGTAATGTATCTGTTGATAGAAAAACTTCAGTATGGAAATTGTGCTGTTCGGTATTTTCGGCTTTATATCTGTGTTGTACTCGAAGTAAAGCATCTTGAACAAAACTAGGTAATTGCTCTAGTGTGGTGTCATTTAATTCATCAATAAAGCTATTCCACATTAGCGGGTATGTAGTTACAGGAGCTTTAATCACTCCTGTATCCGCTAATAATTGAATGTCGGCTCGTAAGCCATAGTCGTCTGGTTTAACCCAAGGTTCAGCAGCTAGAGGTAGACTAAATGCGCTAGCAAGAGCGAGTAATAAAAGTGTTTTTTTAGGCAATGCTTAATTCTCGGTTTGTTTTTTGGGACTAGAAGTCTACCAACCCTACATGATGATTGCAGTAAATAATTCACAACGAGCAATTCGTCTAGGTATCGTAAAAGGAACTCAATTTGATGTATAATCTGGCAAATTTTATAATTTAAAGTGTAATGGAAAAAAAACGCCTTTTATTTATCCCCGTGTCATCATCTGAAGGAATAGGTGAATACATGCGTTCGTTATCATTTGCTCATTATTTAGATGAGAGTTTTCCCGATCGTTTAGACATCCACTTTTTATTAAATAAACATACAAATTACGCCCTTGATTGCCCATTTGATACAACACTGATAGAGCAATCAGCGACAAAAGAAACGCGTAAAGTTAATCAGTTAATTGAAACATTTAAGCCTAACTTGGTTGTTTTTGATTGTGCAGGTAGAGCAGCCCAAATGAAAACAGCAAAGCGTGCAGGGGCTAAAGTGGTGTTTATTTCACAGCATAATAAAAAAAGAGCGAAAGGCTTAAAGCTAAATCGTTTAAATTTAATAGATAAACATTGGGTTGCACAACCTGACTATTGTATTGAAAAAATAAGCTTCAGTGAGCGATTAAAGCTTAAGCTCTTCCCTTTGTCACCTCCGGTAAATGTGGGTCCTTTCTTCTCTCAGTCATCAAGTACCGAAACGTATCAATTGTTAGCTCAGTTAAATCTTACGAATGAAGGTTATTTTTTAGTAAATGCTGGGTCAGGTGGGCACGGTGAAAAAAACCAGTTATTTGCTGATATTTTTTATCAAGCAGCGAAGAAAATAGCTGCTGAAACAGGCTTGAAAGGTATCGTTGTTTTTGGTTCTAACTACCCAAACGATCTACCTAAAGATGATACCCTGATCATTTTAAAAAGTTTACATGCAAGTGAATTTGTTGGTGTATTAGCACATGCTAAATTTGCAGTGTTATCAGCAGGGGACAGTTTATTACAAGCTATTTCACTCAAAGTCCCCACTGTTGCTGCAGCAATTTCCAAGGACCAACCGAAACGTTTGCAAAACTGTGTTGAAAGTAACTTAACTTTAGCCGCAGACCCAACGTTAGACAGTTTAAGTGACGCTGTTAAACGATTACTGGAACCTACAACTTATCAAGCAACTAAAAACGTTTTGGCGAAAATAAAACCGCATAATGCCAAGAAAGAAATGCTGCAAGGCGTGTCTGAGTTATTGTTTGGGGTTTCTAAATGAAGGTTGCCATAGTTATTGATTCTTTGGTTGGCGGTGGGGCTGAGAAAGTCATGCTGACGCTGGCTGGCGAGCTTTTGGCTCAACAACATGAAGTTGTCATTCTTAGTTTAGCGAATTCGATTGAATATACCTTACCATCACAACTAAATGTTGAATGTTTGTTTGACCATAAAGCAAAAAAAGTTGATAGGTTCTGGCAACTAAAAAAAAGCGTAAAACGTATCGAAAATTGGTTTGCACAATACCAATCTAAAAACGGGGAATTTGATCTCGTTTTATCAAATTTAGATCGCAGTAATAATTTGTTAATTTGCAGTACTGTTAAACATGTTTTCTATGTCATTCATAACTCAATTACGGCTGAGTTAAATAGACAAAAGAAACTTGGACCATTTGCTTATCAATATTTACTGAAAAGTAAAAAGCGCTTGTCAGGACAAAACTTAATTTGTGTTTCTGAAGGTATTGAAAGTGAAATTAAGCAGCAAAAGTTGATTGCTCCCCGCACTATCACAACAATTTTTAACCCGTTTAATGTTCAAAGCATAGTCAAAAAAGCGAGTGAAGCTGAGTTAGGATTACCACGTGAGCCCTATATTATTCACGTAGGTCGTTTAGCCAAACAAAAAAGACATGATGTTTTATTTTCAGCATTTGCTAATTTAAATACATCCCATAAGCTTGTTTTATTATGTAATAAAGTTAATAAAGCTGCCAAACTCGGTCGCCAGCATGGTATTGAAGATAGGCTTATTTTGCCAGGCTTTCAGCAAAACCCATATGCTTGGATTAAAGGCGCTGATGCTTTGGTACTGAGTTCAGATTATGAAGGATTACCCACTGTTCTCATTGAGGCGCTCATACTGGGTACGCCAGTTGTAAGCACCGATTGTACTCATGGACCAAAAGAAATCTTAACGGGTAGTTTAGCCAAGTATTTAGTTCCTACAAATAACCCTGAGGCTTTAACTCAAGCTATTGAGTCTGTGTTAAACGATAAGCCAGAGGTTGTTGATGCAGAAATACTATCAAAAATATCAGCAACACAAGTTGCAGAAAACTATTTAGCATTGGCCCAAAATCGATAATTAGTTCAGCAATGCTTGGTAGTCACACACCAGTGACTGCCAATCACTTTGTTGCCAATGCATCACTTCATTACGGCCTTGCTCTTTTGCAAACGAACGGGCAAGGCGCTTGATGTTTTCTGTTTGCCAGCTAGCATGTGGCTGTTTGATTTCACCGCGGTCAAAGTCGATGATAAACACCTTACCTGTGTCATCGAACAGTATGTTATTGATGTTTAAATCTGCGTGATAGACGCCGTGATTGTGAAACTCGCTGAGAGTCACTGCTATCGCTTTTAGCTCAGACTGGCTAAGTGGGCGCGTGATTAAAATATCTAGCACGCTTTTTGCGCCTGTTACTGCCTCGGTAATGATATCGCCGCGATAGATTAAGCCACGGGTGGTCACTTTTGCTGCAATGGGTGTAGGCACATTTAGGCCAAGCTCAATTAAGCGCATCATCAGTGTAAACTCTTTATAGACACGAGTTTGCTTTAAACCAAAATATAAGTACTGATCGCTCAGCAACTTACCTATTAAACCACCACGCCAATAGTGGCGAAGAACGCCTGTAAGCTGTTGATGTTTAAAAAACCACGCTGTTGCGCGACCTTTTTTTGCTCCAACGATTTTATCTTGTTGTTGCCAATAATTGGCATCGAACCACTGTTGCGTGAGCTCATCTTTATAAGCTGGGTGACACAAAAGGGTGGTGTTCTGCAGATGCTGAGTTTCAAACATAACAACTTCAAGATTAAATAAAATTAGCGCTATCTTACCGTATTTTTAGCTTTTCGCATAAGTGCTTGCATTAGCATCAAGTTAATTTAAGATCGCATATTATTTGCTGTAGCTAAGGGCGCACGTGACTCAATCAACCTCCTATTCAGATATTTGTATTTTAAGGCTTTCGGCTATTGGTGATGTATGTCATGCCGTATCAGCAGTGCAAGCAATTCAAAAGGCACATCCGAAGGCAAAAATTACTTGGGTGATTGGTAAAGTTGAGGCCATGTTACTGGCCGATTTACCAGGTGTTGAGTTTGTTGTATTCGATAAAAAACAAGGCAAACAGGCTTATCAGCAACTAAAAGATACGTTCAAAGGGCGTAAATTTGATGTGCTATTACATATGCAAGTCGCACTCAGAGCGAATCTAGCAGCCCGTTGTATTCCGGCAAAAGTCAAAGTGGGGTTTGATTGGGCGCGCTCAAAAGAGTTACATAGCTTGTTTATTAATAAGCGTATTGCCCCGCAATCAGAGGCGCATGTATTAGAGGGCTTTAAAGGTTTTGCTCAAGCAATTGGGACGCCTGATTACAAACCTCAATGGAAAATGCCAATTACCGAACAGCACCAACAAGCAGCCGATGCGCTATTAGGTGAAGAACGTTTAGCCGGGCGTATTTTTGTTATCTCGCCTGCGGCAAGTAAAAAAGAGCGTAATTGGTTACCTGAGCGTTATGCTGCACTTGCTGAACATGCTCATCAACAAGGCTTTTCGGTGGTTATTACTGGTGGCCCAACCCCTTTAGAAATTGAACTTGCCGAGCAAATTATCGCGCAGAGTTCGGCACCTGTGCTTAACTTAGTAGGGAAAACCCAACTAAAAGAACTGTTATGTGCTTTGAAACGTGCGGCGTTAGTGCTAGCTCCTGATACTGGGCCTGCACACATGGCTGTAACGGTAGGAACGCCTGTTATTGGTTTGTATGCCCACTCAAACCCAAAACGCACAGGGCCTTATTTATATCAAGATTATGTTGTTGAGGTTTATCACCAAAATTTACGTGAGCAAACAGGCAAAACAGCGCAAGAGCTACCTTGGGGAACACGCGTTAAAGGGGCTGATTTAATGGCGCAAATCAGTGTTGAAAAGGTGATTTCGATGTTTGACCACGTGGTAGATAAAGAGCAATTGTAATGAGCAAAGTTTTATTTTTAGACCGTGATGGTGTGGTCAATATTGATCATGGCTATGTATACAAACCAGAAGAGTTTGAATTTGTACCCGGTGTATTTGAGGCGTGCAAAGCCTTCGCTGATGCGGGCTATCAAATTGTGGTAGTAACTAATCAGTCAGGTATTGGCCGGGGTTATTATGCAGAGCAAGATTTTTATAACCTCACTGAGTGGATGAAGGGCGAATTTTTACGCCATGGCGTTACTATTCTTGATGTCTATTTCTGTCCGCATCATCCAAGCAAAGCTGAGCCTGCCTATTTGCAAGAGTGTATTTGTCGCAAGCCTGCCCCAGGTATGCTTTTACAAGCCATTGATGAGCATCAAATCGATCCATCTCAAAGTATTATGGTTGGTGATAAGCTTGGCGACCTTATTGCCGCTGAGAGAGCCAATATCGCTACCCGCGTTTTAGTTCGTTCAGGGCAAAGTTATGCCGAGTCAACTGAACAACACGCCGATGTAGTCTGTGAGTCTTTAGCTGAGTTACCTGCTTTAATTTTACAGTCTTAGCAGGTAAGACCAGTTTTATTTCGCAAGCCTTAAGGCCTGCGACGAACTGCAAACAGTGCAATTGTTCGTCTAAGCTTTTACAATAGGCGCAAAATTTAATGTCATGCTAATCATTTCTGGTTAGATACAAGAATATGTGGAGATTACAGATGAGAGCATCTGCGTTTTTTAATCAGTTGCAGCAGCAAATTGATGAAGTGAAAGCTGAAGGCTTATACAAAAGCGAGCGTGTTATCACGTCACAGCAACAGGCTCAAATTGAAGTTGCCTCTGGTGATAAGGTCATTAACTTTTGTGCTAATAACTACCTTGGCTTAGCAAATAGCCCAGAGTTAATTAAAGCAGCTCAACAAGGCCTTGACGATCATGGTTTTGGTGTTGCGTCTGTACGCTTTATTTGTGGTACTCAAGATATTCATAAAACTTTAGAGCAAAAGATCTCTGAGTTCTTAGAAACCGAAGACACTATTCTTTACTCATCATGTTTTGATGCCAACGCAGGTTTATTCGAAACAATCTTAGGCCCAGATGATGCAATCATCTCTGACGCGCTAAACCACGCTTCGATCATTGACGGTGTGCGTCTTTGTAAAGCAAAGCGTTTCCGCTATGCAAATAACGACATGAGCGACCTTGAAAAACAACTTATTGCTGCTGATGAAGCGGGTGCTAAAACTAAGCTAATCGCCACTGACGGTGTTTTCTCAATGGACGGCGTAATTTGTAATCTAGAAGCGGTTTGTGACCTAGCTGATAAATATGATGCATTAGTGATGGTTGATGACTCTCACGCGGTTGGTTTTGTTGGTGAAAATGGTAAAGGTACGCCAGAGTACTGCGGTGTACTAGACCGTGTTGATATCATCACAGGTACCCTTGGTAAAGCACTTGGTGGCGCATCAGGTGGTTACACTTCAGGTAAAAAAGAAATTGTTGAGTGGTTACGCCAACGCTCTCGTCCATACCTTTTCTCAAACTCACTTGCACCATCAATTGTTACTGCATCAATTAAAGTACTTGAGATGCTAAGCAATGGCGGCGAATTACGCGCTAAGCTTTGGGATAACGCAAAGTATTTCCGTGAACAAATGGAAGCAGCAGGATTTACCTGTGCAGGTAAAGACCACGCTATTATCCCTGTCATGTTAGGCGATGCTAAAGTTGCCTCAGCCATGGCTGACAAATTACTTGCTGAAGGTATTTACGTAACAGGTTTCTCATTCCCTGTAGTACCAAAAGGCCAAGCACGTATTCGTACGCAAATTTCTGCGGCGCATACAAAAGAGCAATTAGATACCGCTATTGCTGCCTTTACCCGTATTGGTAAAGAAATGGGTGTTATCTAATTTTATTTCCTAAACCGAAGCTTTTGCTTCGGTTTTGTTTAATTGAGTGTAAATCATGAAAGCATTATCTAAATTAAAAGCAGAACCAGGGATCTGGATGACTGATGCGCCAAAACCTGAAGTTGGCCATAACGATCTGCTTATTAAAATCCGCAAAACAGCAATTTGTGGAACAGATGTCCATATTTATAAATGGGATGAGTGGGCACAAAATACAATTCCTACGCCAATGGTTGTTGGTCATGAATATGTAGGTGAAGTGGTTGATATGGGTCAGGAAGTACGTGGTTTCCAAGTGGGTGACCGTGTTTCTGGCGAAGGTCATATTACCTGTGGTCACTGTCGTAACTGTCGCGCTGGTCGAGTGCATTTATGCCGTAATACAACTGGTGTTGGTGTAAACCGCGAAGGTGCATTTGCTGAATACCTTGTGATCCCAGCTTTCAACGCATTTAAAATTCCAGATAACATTCCTGATGAACTAGCATCAATCTTTGACCCATTCGGTAATGCAGTGCACACAGCGTTGTCGTTTGACTTAGTAGGTGAAGACGTATTAATCACAGGTGCTGGTCCTATTGGTATCATGGCTGCTGCTGTTGCCAAACATGTTGGTGCACGTCATGTGGTTATCACCGATGTAAACGAATACCGCTTAGATTTAGCACGTAAAATGGGCGCGACTCGTGCTGTAAACGTAGCAACTGAAAAGCTTGAAGATGTAATGAAAGAGCTTGGCATGACCGAAGGCTTTGATATTGGTCTTGAAATGTCAGGTGTGCCAGTTGCATTTAACAGCATGCTAAACAACATGAATCACGGCGGTAAAATTGCCATGTTAGGTATTCCACCTTCAGATATGGCGGTTGATTGGAACCAGGTTATTTTCAAAGGTCTAATTATTAAAGGTATTTACGGCCGTGAAATGTTTGAAACTTGGTACAAGATGGCGAGTCTAATTCAGTCAGGTCTTGATCTGAAACCAATTATCACTCACCAGTTCTCCGTGGATGACTTCCAAGCAGGCTTTGATACAATGATTTCAGGCCAATCAGGTAAAGTAATCCTCAACTGGGATTAATACCGAGTAATTTGATAAGGCGGCTTTGGCCGCCTTTTTAGTTTAGAGAGTACTATGTCGTATAAACATATTTCAGTGAGCGATACGTTTGCGCTGTTAGATAAAGAAGAGGTTGTGATTGCTGATATTCGCGATCCTAACTCATTTCAAACTGGGCATATCCCAGGCGCTGAGCATTTATCAAATGCTAATATCAGCGAATTTATGATGCATAAAGAGTTTGATCAGCCAATCATCATTGTTTGCTACCATGGTGTGAGTTCTCAAGGTGCTGCGAGCTATTTAGTAGAGCAGGGGTTTGAAGACGTATACAGCATGGATGGTGGCTTTACAGCTTGGCAGACACAACTTCCGGAGCACATTGAACGATGATTGAGTTGGGTAGCATAAATAATCCTCGCGCCGCACAAGGCTTTATAGATTACATAAAAAGTAAGGGCTTACATGGAGAGCTGCGCTCGCAAGATGGACAAACTGTGATTATTTGTGTTGCTCCAGAGCACTTTCATCAAGCTCAACCTCTTTGGCAGGAGTTTGCTGCTAACCCTCATGACGAAAAATACCAACAAGCTTCATGGCAGGTAGGCAGTACACAATCGCCTCTGTCATATCAAGGGCAATCCCTTAATTTAAAAGCTCGCTTTAAGGCATTAAGCTGGCTAAACCGTACAGTTACTTTAGTCTCGATAGCTATATTTATTGCCTTCTTATTAGGTGGTTTTGAAACTATTTACAGTATGTTGCAGTTCAACCCTGCACAGCCACTAACTTGGTTTACACCTGCCATTGTGCATTTTAGCGCTATTCATCTTATTTTTAATTTGATCTGGTGGATGACGCTGGGTAACGATATAGAAAAACGCAGTGGCAAAATAACCTTAGTGGGTTTATTTTTAGTGACGGCATTCATTAGTAACTGGGCACAGTTTTTAGTAGTTGGGCCTAACTTTGGTGGTTTAAGCGGCGTTGTGTATGGCTTACTGGGTTTTTGTTGGATTTACAGTGTAATGAGGCCAACAGAGCCGCCACTAGTAAGTAATAGCATCGTTGGTTTTATGCTGGTTTGGCTTATTTTGGGCTTTGTAGATATGTTGCCTGTGAGTATGGCGAACTGGGCGCATTTAGCAGGGTTATTGGCTGGTATGGCTTATGCTGTGTCAGACAAGCTGCTTTCACGCAAATAATCGCGTAAATAAAAATGGCGGCTAATGCCGCCATCTTACAATTAATGATATAAATACTTAGTAAATAACACTTCTCGGACAATTTCTTGTCCTGTTTCTTGTTTTAGTAGTGCTTTTAGCTTTTCGGTGCAGCGCTTTCTGATTTCTTCGCGACCGGTAAGCGATTTAATGTTTTCTTCAGGCTCTTTTGAGAGTATTTCAACAATCGCATCACGCAATAGTGGAGTGTGATGTTCTACGATTGCGATATCAGATAGATCATTGAGCATGAGATCCACCGTTATACGAACATAGCCAAGCTTTTTATTACCTTGACCTATGTAGTTTGTGATGATGTCAGGCTCAAAACCAAAGTAGCCAACATTTGATTCAGCGCGTACAGACCAACTTGTTGCAGTAACAAGTAGCATGCTTATCAAGTAAATTGATAACAATGATTTTTTCATAGTTAAGAATATTCCACCCTTTCAATGATTTTTAGTCTATACCCAAATTCACTTAAGATACAGGCTGTTCTGCGTTTTTTAACCCTGCTTGAGATTAAATCATGACTTTTTCGAAACGTGCAGCAGTGATATCATTTGCACGGTTTTTAAAAATAATGAGTCGTTGTGATCACATTCCCAGTTTCATTAGCTGCAAATTGGCAGCCTGCTTCAGCATTTCCAGATTTGACGCAACAACAGCAAAGTTGGTTGCTTGAAGCTGGGTCATTAACAGCCAAGCTTAAAAGTCACTGTCAGGCCTTTTCAGTTGAAGTTTTAAACGAAGCACCCTTTGACCTAACCTGCGAGCAACAAGCGTTACTCAATACCTCTCTAAGTCAGGCTTTAAACCGCGAAGTGTTACTTCTATGCGATGGTAAACCAATGGTTTATGCACAAAGCTGGTTGCCGGCAGATGATACATTAAAAAAGCAGCAGTTACTAAGTATGGGAACAAGGCCGCTTGGTGACGTTATTTTTCAAGACCCAAGCTTATCGCGCACAGAAATAGAAGTTGCTGAGTTTTCACAGCAGCACGCTATCCAAGCTTTAACATCTGAAATTGGCTTCTCTTCAAAACCATTGTGGGGAAGACGCAGTGTTTTTAGCTTATCTAATGCTCATTTTCTCGTGGCTGAAGTATTCTTACCTGGAGCATATATTTACCTATGAAGCTAGCTGCACTTAAGGTCGCACATATACCTTACTATAAACAGTTAATGCGTACCGATAAGCCAATTGGCACCTTGTTACTATTGTGGCCAACTTATTGGGCGCTGTGGCTTGCTGAGCTTGGCACACCGAGCTTATTAAATTTTGTGGTTTTTAGTTTGGGCGTCTTTGTGATGCGCAGTGCTGGGTGTGTAATTAATGACTTTGCCGATCGTAAAATAGATGGCTCTGTTAAGCGCACAGCCCAGCGACCGCTGGCAGCAGGTTTGGTATCAAGTGGTGAAGCTCTGAGCTTATTTGTACTGCTTATTGTGGTGGCCTTTGGTTTAGTATTAACACTAGGGTGGTCAACGATATTACTGTCGTTTGGTGCCTTAGCACTGGCTTTCTGTTATCCCTTTATGAAACGCTACACGCAATTACCGCAAGTTGTGCTTGGTGCTGCATTCAGTTGGGCTATTCCAATGGCCTATATGGCATCAATAGGCTCAGTACCATTAGAAGCATGGCTCCTATTTACCGCGAATCTTGTGTGGACTGTGGCTTATGACACTATGTATGCCATGGTTGATAGAGATGATGATTTAAAGATTGGCGTTAAATCAACGGCAATCTTGTTTGCCAGCTATGACAGACACATCATCTTTTTACTCAATGCCTTGTTTATTACGATTCTTGCTTACATAGGTATGAGTAATCACCTTGGCTTGCCTTATTGGGTGGGCTTAGCTGCAGCGGTTGGTTTTTTACTTTATCAACAAATGCTTATTCATAAACGAGAACGAGATCCTTGTTTCAAAGCATTTTTGAATAACCATTATGTAGGGTTAGTGATTTTTATCGGTATAGCAGCATCCTTGCCACTGCCATTTTAATTACCTTGGTGGGTCGATAATACCGCTGATTGAGGCATTTTTTCTGAACCAGCCTGCAATAGAGTAGCGTACATCGTTTGCGGGTAATACTTCATGCATAAAGCGTTCGCTTTCAAACATAACCAATAAGCCCGCTTGAGGTTTAATGACTATTTCAATGTCTTTACTTTTTGGTTTGTAGATCACCAATTCACCGCCAGACTCTGGCGTATTTAAGTAACAAACCGTTGTAAAAATGCGATTCGAACGGCCTTTGAAGGCATCATAGTGCTTTTTATAAAAGTCACCTTGTTGATACTTTGCATAATGGCATTCATAATCAAATAAGCCTAAATAGAAGCTACGGTTTAACTGTGTCTTTATTGCTTCCATGGTCGCCAGATAAGTAATTTGTGCTTGGCTAGAGCTATCAAACCAAAAGGTTTTATCTTTACGCACAGTTTTATCTATTTGTTGGTCGTTTAATCGGCCAATACCTGCGGTATGAAAATGCGGATTAATGCGATAGCAATCTGCAATTAAATCAGCAATTAAGCTTTCATCAATCGCGTTTTCAACAACAGCATATCCTGTACGTTCAATAGCATCTAAGTATGTGTCGGTAATTAGCGGTGCGGTCATTCATGTGCACAATCAAAAAAAGGTGCGTAAGTGTATATGAAAAATTCTGCGATGCACGCTTTTTATGCATTAAAAGATGAAGAAATAAAGCGGATTGGCTAGCCTGATTAATTACAGGCTAGCAGTATATATTATAGCTATTAGCTTTGGCTTGATAACGCCGTTTTTTCAATGAGGTCAAGTAAATGACTAACATGAGAATTCTCATTGATTTGTTGATTTGTTTGGATCACAAGCTGCTCGTGTGCGATACCTTTATTGGTTTTCAATAACAGTAAATCTGGATCTGAAGAGACAATATTTGTGTGTTCAATACTGGCTATTGCGATGTGGTTTGACTTTTTAAGGCCATCCATTACTTGCTCGATGCTACCTACTTTGATGCTTGATGTTTTATCAAAAGATTCGATAGCATCGTTTAGCATAGCTTGCACTTGTTTAGACTGTGAAAAACAGCTGTACATAGGGTAGTCTGCAAAGTCGCGTTTACTAATGTCGCTCTTATGCGCAAGTGGGTGGTTTTTAGCTACAAAAATAATCAGTTGATCAGGTAAATGTATATCACTACCAATGCTGTTCATTGCCTGCGAGCATACGCTAATATCAATTTCACCTAATTGCAGTTTACGTACAAGTTCACTTTGCTCTTGTAGTTGCATCTCGATTTTTACATGCGGATACTGCGCTAAAAATTGGCCGCAAGAAACAGGCACAACCGTGCTTGCTTTGTTGGTATAACCAATAACTAATTTTTCGTTAGTGCAACCGTTTAAAGATTCGAATAAACGCTTTTTGGTTTCTTCTAGGTTGTCGAGGGTTTGTTTAGCGTACTCAAGGAAAAGTTCACCTTCTTTGGTTAACTTAACTGAGCGTGTAGAGCGGGTAACGAGCTCATAACCAATTTCATCTTCGAGCGTCTGAATACTGCGAGTTAACGCTGAAGTGCTGATTTGGGTTTTTTCTGCAGCTTGTCGGAAATGCCTCAGCACCCCGAGCGCCACAAATTGTTCAAGTTGTTCAAATCTCACTTTAATAGTCCCTTGTTATAAGTAAGCCTTTTACGTCCAGGCAATATTATTATACTTCACGGTAGGCATAGTAAATTATTGTACCTATTTTGGGAAGTGTTTTACAGAAAAGTTACATCTAATCAGGATAACGGTCCTTAATCTCTAAGAAAAGTGGTAAATTTTCAAGTAATAAGTCGACTAGAATTGGATCAAAATGTTTCGCCCGCTGATCTTTTATGAGAGTTAACGCCTCTTCTAATGGCCAAGCCTTCTTATAACAACGGTCGCTGCAAAGGGCGTCAAACACATCGGCGAGGGCGGTTATGCGGCCAACTATATTAATATCGTCTGCCATTAAACCTTGCGGATACCCTGAACCATCCCACTTTTCATGATGCTGGTAAGAAATTAAAGCACCGCATGTCAATATCTCGTTACTTGAGTTTTTTAATATTTCATAGCCGATTTCTGCATGGGTTTTCATTATTTCCCACTCACCATCAGTGAGTTTACCAGGTTTATTCAATATGCTGTCTGGAATGCTGATTTTACCTATGTCATGTAATGGTGAAGCAAGCTTAATGATTTCACATTGAAATGGGTTAAGCTCTGAAAGCTGAGCAAGTAATTCACTATATAAAGCAACACGTTTAACGTGAGAGCCGGTTTCTTTAGAGCGTTTTTCTACTGCTTCTCCAAGAATGTACGACAGCTCTTTTTGCGACTCTTTTACCATTTCTCTGAGTTTTAAATTATCGTAAGCAAGCGCGATATTGTTGGCATAAAACTCTAACAGTTGATGTTCTGTGGCCTGTAACTTACTGCCTTTATGAACATAAAGCATGGTTTCAAGGCCGGCTTTGGTAGGGAAGTAACCAATATAATCATTACTTGTTTTTAGTGATGATTTTCGCTCATGTGCATCTATAAATAAGTTTTTTACTTCATCAGGAATGGTATTTTGCTGTGGTGTGGGGCCTACACCTGAGGCTGCAAGTAATTGAAAATCTTTTGCTGGTGACGATTGTAGATTAACGGCCGCAGCACAATAAATTTGCGTGTCATTAATGCCCATCACGTTAGTAACATGGCTTAAAATTGTTGAAGCAAATTCATGAACACTGTCACATTTTAAAAAGTTAGCAGACGCGTTGATGATCTGTTCAAGACCATGCTTGTGCCGGTCTATAATTTGAATATCGCGATGTGCTCTTAACGCCGAGTAGAGCAAGGTTTTAATTTTAATCGCGGTGAGCTCAGTTTTGTTTTTATAATCGTTAATGTCGTAATCGCGGATAATCGCTTCTTCAGGGGCTTCACCTGGCTGACCTGTGCGAAGAATTAAACGAATATCGTGGTTTTCTATTTCATCGCGAATGTATTGAATAAGCTCAAGACCAGCATGATTGGTTTCCATTACTACATCAACTAGAGCAACAGAAAAGGGAATATCTTTTTTTAAAAACTCTTTTGCTTCCGCCGCAGAGTAGGCGTCATAAAAGCGCAGACCTTTATTTTCGAAAGTGAAGCCAGCTAATACTAGTTTCGTAACTTGATGGATATCTTCTTCATCATCAACAACAAGAATATGCCAGTATTCAGGCTCTTCAGTTTCTATATTATTTTCTTCTAACTGTTCTTCAGAAAATAAGAAATCATCCACAAAAACACCACTTATTGTTGTATCTCATACAATAAGTATAGAGGCAGAAATTTACTCTGCCTTATCTGAAACTGGTTTTTTTTCGATATTCTTTAATTCGATTTCAATAGCATCACAAGAAATGTGGATCTCATACAAAGAGGTGAGAAGTGATAAGGCTAAGCAAGCGAGGCTGATGCCAAATAAAATGATTCCAGTAGTATTAAACTCAATAAATAAAGCAAACATTGATAAGGTACACATTAAAAAAGAGGCAACGCCATAAACCTGCATAACCCGAATGAGTTTAATGCGTTTTCTTAAATTGGTAATTTGCGCAACAACTAACGGGCGGATACTTTCCCCTTCACGTGCATTGAGCTCTCGAATAAGCTGAGCAAGCACCAAAAAACGGTTGGTGTAAGCAAGTAACAGTAAAGAAATTGCTGGGAATAACAGTCCCGGTGTTGTTAAAGTCATGTGGCTACCTTGAAATAAGCATTGCAGCGAAGTTAGTTGCTAGCGTAGTTTAGGATTTAAAGATAGAAAAGTAAAAGGGAAGTGATTTGCAAAACAATAATTTAAATCAACCTGCTAAGCAGGACCCATTCGCTTGGGTGAAAGTGTTTCAGGCTGAAAATGGCTTAGAAGCCAACATTATTAAAGGGCTTTTAAAAAGTAAAGGGATCGAATCGCAACTGCAAGGTGAGCTTTTACAAGGTGCGCTTGGAGAGATCCCATTTGAACAAACAGGGGTCGATATACTCGTTTACGCATTAAAAGAGCGCCAGGCGCAAGAAATATTGCTAAACTACCGGCAATTAAAACAATCGGCTCCTGACTGGGTATGTCCTAAGTGTCATGAGCTTAACGGAGCAACATTTGAAATATGTTGGTCTTGTGGGACTGTAAAGAATGACAAAAGCGAATAATTTTCAACGTATTAGAGAATTAAACTATTTGCAAAAAGCGGTTTTAGGTGGCGCATTACTTGAGCGTATGCTGCCTAATTACAGCTTATTTAGTGAAGCAACAGGGTTTGGTGATGCCGCGGTTTTTCGTAGCGCATTAAGTGTCTGCTGGGAAAAAATCTTACTACCAAAAAGTAAAATCAGCCTTGAAAAGCAAATTGAAAAAATAGAGCCGAATGTGCCAGAGCTTACTGACTTTGACATGTTCGGGACTTATCCCGCAATCGATACAGCAACCGCTTTGCTTGGCATGTTGCACGGTTTGATAGCTAAAGATGAACAAGAGTTTTTAAATATTAGTAAAATTTCACAGGCTTCAGTGGCTCGTTTTATTGAATATCAACTAACAGTAGATGGTGAAATTGCTGATAACAAAGCTGTTCGTGAACACCCTTTAATGCAGTATGAAATTGATGTGCTTGCAGAGCTTATTGATTTTGTAGAGCAAATGGGCCGAATTACCTCAGAGAACGTAAAAGAGCTTAAGCAACTTGCTGTATCTGACGGCCAAACCAACATAGGTATTGCAATTTAATATTCAGTAATGCGTATTTTCACTGTAAAATACGCGTTTGTTTTTTCTTGGCGGAGTAATTGATGCGAATTTTAGGTATTGAATCATCATGTGATGAAACGGGTATTGCCATTTATGATGATGAACAAGGCTTATTAGCACATCAACTGTATAGCCAAGTAAAAGTGCATGCCGATTACGGCGGTGTGGTACCTGAGCTTGCGTCACGCGATCACGTACGTAAAACCTTACCTTTGATTGATGCTGCTTTTGCACAAGCTGGTTGTGGCCCAGAAGACTTAGATGGCATTGCTTACACCGCAGGCCCTGGACTTGTTGGTGCACTCCTTGTGGGAACTTCTATTGGTCGCTCGTTGGCCTATGGTTGGAATATTCCTGCTGTTGCTGTTCATCATATGGAAGGCCACCTACTTGCGCCAATGCTTGAAGAGGACAAACCGGAATTTCCGTTTATCGCACTACTGGTGTCTGGCGGTCATACTATGATGGTTAAAGTATCTGGCATTGGTGAATACGAAGTGCTGGGAGAGTCAGTTGATGACGCTGCCGGTGAAGCATTCGATAAAACCGCGAAGTTATTAGGTCTTGATTACCCTGGTGGCCCACGTCTAGCAAAACTTGCGGAGCAAGGTACGCCTGAGCGTTTTGTATTCCCACGTCCGATGACTGATAAACCAGGCTTAGATTTTAGCTTCAGTGGCTTAAAAACAGCAGCGTCTCTTGCGATTCGTGATAGCGATGATGACGAGCAAACCAAAGCTGATATTGCTCATGCATTCCAAACAGCGGTAATAGATACTCTAATCATTAAATGTAAGCGTGCATTAAAGCAAACAGGTATCAAACGTTTAGTGATTGCCGGTGGTGTAAGTGCAAACGTGCAATTGCGTGCGCAACTTGAACGAGTAATGCAAGGCATGAAAGGGCGCGTTTATTACCCGCGCACAGAGTTTTGTACAGATAACGGCGCTATGATTGCTTATGCTGGTATGCAGCGTTTGAAAGCAGGTCAGTTTGCTAGCCTTGATATGAAAACAAAGCCGCGCTGGCCTATTGATTCACTCGAAGCACTTTAATTTATAACACTATTCCTGCTCTGGGGCTTTTTTCTTAGCCCCTACTTTAGGCTCTTCCCTCGCCATCAAGCGAGTAATATTTGCTCTGTGACGGAAAATTATCAACACGGTTAAAAAGGTAACTGGCAAGGTATACAAAGGTTTTATCCACCAAGTATAAAGAGGTGCTAACGAAACCGTAACCAGTGCTGCAAGCGATGAATATCGTGTGATAGCAATAATTATGAGCCAGGTTGCGATCAGCATCCCACCTAGCGATAAACCAATGGGTAATAACGTGCCAAAAGCGGTCGCGACAGCCTTACCACCTTTAAAGCTAAAAAACAGCGGATACATATGCCCTAAACAGGCTGCCACACCAATTAAACCTAGCATTAGCGGGTCTATTTTTAAAAAGTAGGCACCCCAGACAGGGATGGTTCCTTTTAAAATATCAAAGACAAGAACTAAAACAGCGGGGACTTTTCCCCCAAGGCGATAAACATTTGTAGCACCAGGGTTATTCGATCCATGACTGCGTGGGTCTGGTAGTTTAAACAGCCGTGATACAAGGATAGCGGAAGAGACCGATCCCAGTATGTAAGCTAAAACTAACATTAAAACTTCTAACACGCGCTTCCTTATTTTTTAATCTGCACTTTTGGGCTATCATTGGCGGCAAAACCATCTGCCGCTCTCATCGAGTAGAATGTAAGCACCTTATTGCAATGCATCTATCCGTTATTGTAGGGGTAATTTTTATATATTAAAACAGTATGACAGCTTATATAGCGCATTATTGTTATCAATAAGCGTTTAGTATGAGGAGTTGTTTTAATATTCATGTCACTTGGAGTATCAATGGACAAGGTATATATATCACAACTACATGTAGACACCATTATTGGCGTGTATGATTTTGAAAAAGAAAGTAAACAAAGCCTGTATTTTGATATCGAAATGTTATGTGATATTTCTGCCGCAGCGGCAACTGATGATATAAATTTAGCACTTGATTACGCCAAAGTGAGTGAACGAGTGATTGAGCATACAACGGCAAAACCAATTGAGTTACTTGAAACTTTAGTTGAGCAATTAGCTGCCATTATTTTAGCTGAGTTTGCGACTAACCAAGTCACTATACGTGTTAGTAAACCAGCCGCAGTACCACAAGCGCAAACGGTGGGAGTTGAGATCACCCGTCGTAAGGCAAACTAACCATGGCGCAAATTTTTATAAGCTTAGGCTCTAATGTCAATAAAGAGCATTATCTTCGACAAGCGCTTATTGCCTTAAAGCCTTTTTTTCCAGACTTTATACATTCGTCTGTTTATGAAAGTGAAGCGGTGGGGTTTGCAGGTAGTAATTTTTATAATTCAGTGGTCGCAGCAAAAACAGATATGCCATTAGCTGAACTATGTAAACTACTGAAAAAAATTGAGCTTGATAATGGCCGCACTCGTGAGGATAAAAAGTTTAGTCCTCGCACATTAGACCTTGATTTATTGTTTTATGATGACATTATCTGTGATTCGCCTGCGCAATTACCGCGGGATGAAATAACCAAAAATGCGTTTGTATTGCAGCCTCTAGCTGAAATTGCTCCTGATTTTTATCACCCCGTAGCTAAGCTAACTTTGGCTGAGTTATGGAATAATTATAATAACCCACAACAAAAACTATGGAAGGTGGAGTTTTCTAACCCATGAGTATTATTGAGATAATTGTTTTAGCCTTAATTCAAGGATTGACTGAGTTTTTACCTATTTCGAGCTCAGCACATTTAATTTTACCCTCACAAGTTTTAGGTTGGCACGACCAAGGCTTGGCATTTGATGTTGCGGTACACGTAGGTACGCTAGGTGCTGTGGTACTGTATTTTCGTAAAGAAGTGGTGGATATTCTCGGTGCGTGGTTTAAATCGTTTGGTTCACAAGGGGCAACCGATGATAGTCGTTTAGGCTGGTGGATTATTGTTGCGACCATTCCAGCATTATTAATTGGTTATTTATTTAAAGATTTTGTGGAAAGCTACTCGCGTAATGCCTGGGTTATTGCTACTTCAACCATCGTATTTGGTTTGTTACTTTGGTATGCCGATGTAAAAGCAAAGCAAGTTAAGAATATTTACCAAGTAAACTTTTTCAGTGCGCTTTTATTAGGCTTCTCGCAAGTGCTCGCTATGGTATTTCCTGGTACATCCCGTTCAGGTATTACCATTACTGTGGGCTTAATGTTGGGTCTAAACAAGCAAAGCGCCGCACGTTTTTCGTTTTTAATGTCAATTCCAGTTATTGCTGCAGCTGGTTCATATTATGTGTATCAGTTGGCTACAGCGGGCGAGGCGATTGATTGGCATGCAATTCTATTAGGCGCAGGTTTATCATTTGTATCGGCTTATGCATGTATTTTCTTTTTCTTAAAAGTGATTGAGCGCATGGGCATGATGCCATTTGTTATCTATCGCTTACTATTAGGTGTAGGTTTGTTTGCATTCTTAATGCTGTAAAATAGGCTTTAAACTTAATTAAAAAACACCTCAAGTTGAGGTGTTTTTTTATGTCGGCTATTTGGCAATACTCTAATGCCGTGTAGTAATGGTAAGTAAAGCTTATATTTGGCATTATAACGCCTTACTTATCTCTTATTCATTTTGCTCAGGACAGTAGATGCATATTCACATTCTTGGAATTTGTGGCACCTTTATGGGTGGTATTGCCGCAATCGCTAAATCGTTAGGTCATACAGTGACAGGCTCTGATCAAAATGTGTACCCGCCGATGAGCACGCAATTAGAAGAGCTAGGGATTACACTCACCCAAGGTTATGACGTTGCCCAACTAGAACCCGCGCCAGATATGGTGGTGATAGGTAATGCTATGAGCCGAGGCAACCCTTGCGTTGAATACGTACTTGATAAAGGCTTGCCTTATACTTCTGGTCCAGAATGGTTAAAGCATAATTTACTGCAAAACTCTTGGGTGTTGGCTGTGGCCGGAACACACGGCAAAACGACTACAGCCAGTATGCTGGCATGGTTACTAGAATACGCAGGAATGAAACCGGGCTTTTTAATTGGTGGTATCGTACAAAACTTTGGTGTGTCTGCCCGTGTAGGCGAAACGCCATTTTTTGTTATTGAAGCCGACGAATACGACACGGCGTTTTTCGATAAACGCAGTAAATTTGTACATTACTTACCACGCACCTTAATTCTAAATAATCTTGAATTTGATCATGCTGATATTTTTGAAGATTTAAACGCGATAAAGAAACAATTTCACCACTTGATGCGTACATTACCCTGTAGTGGCAAAGTGATTTGGCCAAGCCAAGACGAAGCACTACAAGATGTGATTGAACGCGGCCTTTGGAGCGAGAGCGAAACACTGGCGGGTGATTGGGATTATCGCTTACTTAAAGCTGATGGTAGTGAATTTGAAGTGCTACTAAATTCACAAGTGCAAGGTGTTGTCAGTTGGCAAGCTATGGGCGAGCACAATGTCAAAAATGCCATTATGGCCATTGCAGCAGCTAGACACGTAGGCATCGCGGTATCAGTCAGTATTGCAGGCTTAGCTGAGTTTATCTCTCCTAAGCGCCGTATGGAGCTTAAAGCCGACGTTAACTCAATAAAAGTGTATGACGATTTTGCCCATCATCCAACGGCAATTAAAACGACCTTAGCAGGTCTACGTGCAAAAGTAGGCACTGAGAAGATAATTGCTATTTTAGAGCCTCGTTCAAACACTATGAAAATGGGCGTGCATCAACAAACCCTGATTGATTCACTCGATGCAGCAGATGATGTGTATTTATTTGAGCCAGAAAATTTAAGCTGGTCACTTAAAGAGTACGCAGACAAAGCAGGTATGCATTGCATGAAAAGCACTGAGGAAATCATTACTCAGGTTGTTGGCAATAGTGCGCCGTCACAACATATTTTAATTATGAGTAATGGTGGTTTTGAAGGTATTCATCAGCGTTTAATCACTGCCCTTGAACAAAACTAACCAGTATACGGAGCTTAACTGTATGCAATTTAAAGATAAAATAACGTTAGCTTTTAGTGGTGCCTCAGGGGCCCCTTATGGCTTAAGGTTATTAGAAGTATTACTTGAACAGCAGTTTCAGGTGTATGTACTGATCTCAAGTGCGGCAAGAGTGGTCTTTGATACAGAATCGAATATCAAACTTTCAGGTAATGAAGACAAAGCGACAGAGCAGCTGAGTACACTTTTTAATGCCGCTCCTGAGCAACTTAAAGTATTTGGTAAAGACAACTGGTTTAGCCCAGTTGCATCCGGCTCAGCTGCGCCGAAAAAAATGGTGGTATGCCCTTGTAGTGCAGGTTCAGTATCTGCAATTGCGGTCGGGGCATCAGATAACTTACTCGAACGCGCTGCTGACGTGGTTATTAAAGAGCGTGGGCAGCTGATTTTAGTTCCGCGTGAAACGCCATTTAGCGAAATCCACCTTGAAAACATGCTGAAGCTAGCACGACTAGGCGTAACTATTATGCCTGCGGCACCGGGGTTTTATCATCAACCAGAGCAGATTTCAGATTTGGTTGATTTTATGGTGGCGCGAATTTTAGATCATTTAAACATTGAACATACTTTGACGAAACGTTGGGGTTATGGAGAGGGCAAACAGTGAGCGAAAAAACGATCGCATTAAATATTGAAGGCCTAAAAAAGGTTTATAAAAATGGTGTTGAAGCCGTAAAAGGCATTGATTTACAAGTTCAGCAAGGCGACTTCTTTGCCTTACTTGGACCAAACGGGGCAGGTAAATCAACCACTATTGGTGTTATCTCATCGTTAGTGAATAAAAGTGCCGGTCGTGTCCAGGTATTTGGTCACGATATTGATACAGACCTTGAAGCTGCTAAGTCTGAACTTGGCTTAGTACCGCAAGAATTTAATTTCAGTCAGTTTGAAACACTAAATCAAATTTTGGTTAACCAAGCAGGCTATTACGGTGTACCAAGAAAGCTGGCGCATGAGCGTGCTGAAAAATACTTAAAGCAGCTAGGTTTATTTGAGAAAAAAGATAAACAAGCGCGCACCCTTTCAGGTGGTATGAAACGCCGTTTAATGATTGCTCGTGCACTGATGCATGAACCTAAATTACTCATTTTAGATGAACCAACAGCGGGTGTTGATATTGAGCTACGCCGCTCTATGTGGGATTTTCTTCGCGAGATTAATAAGCAAGGTGTGACCATCATCTTGACCACCCATTATCTAGAAGAAGCCGAGCTGTTATGTAAAAACATCGCGATTATCGACAGTGGTGTGATTGTTGAAAACACCACCATTAAAGCGTTACTTGCCAAGCTTGATAAAGAAACTTTCGTACTTGATTTAAAGCAACCAGTGCAGCCAATTAGCATTGAAGGTTATAAATACACACTGACCGATGATCACACTTTAGAAGTTGAAGTGGCGAAGTCACAGGGCTTAAACCAGGTGTTTAGTGCGCTGACTGAACAAGGTAATACTGTGCTGAGTATGCGAAATAAAGCAAACCGTTTAGAAGAGCTGTTTGTAGGGTTATTAGAACAAGGGCGAGGCGAATAATGTTTAAATATGGAGTAGCGCTAAAAAGTATTTGGATCAAAGAGTGTATTCGCTTTTTACGTATTTGGGTGCAAACCTTAGTTCCGCCGGCAATCACGATGAGCCTGTATTTTGTGATTTTTGGTAATCTGATTGGTTCTCGTATCGGTGATATGGGTGGCTTTAGTTATATGGAGTTTATTGTCCCAGGTCTGATTATGATGTCGGTGATCACCAACTCTTACTCGAATGTTGCCTCGAGTTTTTATTCGACTAAATTTCAAAAAAGCATTGAAGAGCTCTTAGTTGCACCAGTGCCAAACTACATCATTGTACTTGGCTACATGGGCGGTGGTATGACACGAGGTATGCTGGTTGGTTTAATTGTTACCTGTGTCTCTTTGCTATTTGTTGATATTCAAATTCATAATATTTTTGTGATTATGGCTACGGTTATTTTAACGTCGGCTGTATTTGCGTTAGGTGGACTTATCAATGCAATTTATGCTAATAGCTTTGATGATATTAGTATTATCCCGACCTTTATTTTAACGCCGCTGACTTATCTCGGTGGGGTGTTTTACTCTATCACCTTGTTGCCAGAATTTTGGCAAGGCGTATCGCAAGTAAACCCAATTATTTATATGGTGAATGCATTTAGATATGGTTTCTTAGGTGTGTCTGATGTCGATTTATCGGTAGCATTTGGTGTACTTGGTTTATTTATTGTGGGTTTATTTACGTTAGCATTAACCCTTATTAAACGTGGTGTGGGGCTTAGACACTAATGACGGATGCAAATTCGAGAAGTATTGTATCGAATCAACCTGGCTTACATGAAAAGCTAGACGAAATTGTTTTAAAGCACTTAAGTGCTGAATTTAAAAAGCCGATTGCAGAGCATACGCAAGCAGCTTTTGATCAGGTAAACGAAAAGGTGCAGGCATTTAACGGGCCTATTATTCTTGATTCGTGTTGTGGTGTGGGTGAAAGCACCGCTAACTTAGCTAAACGTCACCCTGATGCATTGGTGATTGGTATTGATAAGTCATCACATCGTTTAGATAAGCATGATATTGAATACAAGCAAACAGATGCAGGGCAGTACATTTTAGTACAAGCTGATTTAAATGATTTTTGGCGCTTAGCGGTGGCTGCAAACTGGCAACCGAGTCATCATTACTTGTTGTATCCAAACCCTTGGCCAAAAGCAAAGCACTTGCAAAGACGCTGGCACGGCGCTGCAATTTTTCCGTATATCGTTAAATTAGGCGGCCGCTTAGAGCTGAGAAGCAACTGGGATATATACGTAAAAGAGTTTGCTCGCTCATTAGAGCTTGCAGGGCATAAGTGCGATGTTGAGCTGTATGAAAGCGATACTGCAATTACTCCATTCGAACGTAAATATTGGGCCAGTGGTCAACAAAGTCACCGTTTGGTGATCAACCTTTAATGAATATAGGGGGTCGGTGGTGCAAAGTGACTCCCTTGCATTAAAGTAACACCCGCTCGAGCAAGCGCGTCAGCTATTTGTTCGTTATCAACTTGCTCAGCAATTACATCTAACTTTAATTGCTGAGCATATTTCACCAAGTTTTCAATAAACAGATAGTTATCAGTATTGGTATGAATTTGGCTCACCAACCCTTTATCTAGCTTCAAGCCATCAATTTCTAGCTTTCTAATGTGGGGTAAGTTTGAAAAGCCCGCGCCGAATTCATTGATAATAACCTGAGCACCTTTATTTTTTAGGGTGTTAATAAAGGTTTTTACTTCACTAAAGTAAGCAATGGCATCACGCTCATAAAACTGAAAAATAATATTATGAGGCTGCGGATAGCGCCTAAGTTGTAACTCTAAAAACTCGCTTAAGCTTGGGTCGAGAATATCTTGTGCGGTAATGTTGATACTCCATCGCACATTGGTTTTCCTAAACTGCTCAATGCAGCGAGTAAACATGGTGCGCCTTAAAAGACCGTCCATACGTGAGCGCTTTAGCACCATCATAAAGTAATCTGGCGCATGAATACGACCTGTAGCACTGGCCATTCTGGCTAGGCATTGATAATGGTCAATGTGTTTGCTTTGGTTATTATAGACCGCTTGAAAGTAAGGTACGATGCGATTGTTATCGAAGGCTTCTTTTACTTCTTTGGCAAGCGTAACATTGCTTCTAAATTTCTCTTCAACCTGCTTAAACACATTTTCATAACGTACAATACGCTGATTATTAAGCTTTGCTTGCTGCAGCGCAACATGGGCATTTTCAATCAGCATTAATTTATTACCTGTAGCAATACCTGCATACAAGCTCACGTAGATATAAGGCTCTTTCAACGCAGGAATTGCATAGTTAAAAGCATTAATAACATCATCGATATTACGCTCATCACTATGCGTTCGTAATAGCGCAATTTTATTCGTTGCTAATCGATAGACAAACCCTTCGCTAGGCATCCTTGATTGAAAATAGCTAAGCAAGTTACCCATTACTTTGTCGCTCACTTCAGTGCCATAAAAACTGCTAATATCTTCTAACTCATTAATGGCAATAACTGCTAGCTCCATACGGTGTTTGGTGGTTTTCTTTATGTAGTATTCCAGCGCGACATGGTTAGCAAAGCCGGTGCGGGCATCTGTTGAGAGGGAGCGTTTTAGTTGTAAAAAATACAGCCCAGCAATTAGCGCTGCAATAAAGAAAAAGAAACAGCCTGTGATCATTGCACGGGTCACACTGTGCTGCAGTTGCTGATTTAAGTCACTAATGGTTATGTCGGCACCCGTTATATAGGTGTGACCATTATCATCGACAAAAGTGACAAAGATGCTTTTAAAATAGCCCCATTGATCTTTTGATACCTCAAATACAGGCTCTGTTGAAAAAAAAGCTTCTTTGTTAAGTTCTGTCGCTTCGGGGTAGGCATCTAGAAACTGTGTTACGCGGCCATTGTTTTGATCTTTTTGCGTGTAACTCGACGCACTAAAGTAGACTTTGCCGTCGCGCAGTACCATTGCGTACACATAGGCAAGCTGCATTTGTTTTGCATACTCAGATAGGGCTCGGCTTTTGTCTTTATATATTGCCGAAGAGATTGGTAAGCCCGCATTAACTATATTGTGATAGTCATCACCTAGGATATGTTTGACACTGACCGCGGCATTAAGCAGTTTGGTATCGATATTTTCCATGATCTCACTACGCGTGGTTTCATAGGTGTAATAGATATAGCCAAATAAGCTAATAAAAAATGCGGCGAAGCCATATAGCAGCCAGCTGGTTTTTTGCATTCCTTTGGGCATAGAGGTTCCCTTAGCAGTTATCGTTTGATTATACTCAAAAAAAGCGTGTCTGATAGTATAAAATGACTGCAAATTTCATTAACCGATCACTTTTTTGTCATCGAAATTAGCGCTTTTTTGCTTTATGCGAGACATTTTCGTGATATTCCAGTAAAGTTAGCCAATTTCGTAGAAACAGTGCCGCAAAAGTGCTTACCCAGATGTCCCATCATCGGGTGCATTTTTAGCTGCTAATTATGGGTATTAGGATGGATCAAAAGCGTTGTGCCGTCGCCTCTAAAGAAAGCTTGATTCGTATTTTTACGGTGCCAGAAGCACCAGACTCGACATTAAGTAAAATCGAATCTGAAATTTCTAGCAACTTAGCAGGGTTCTTAAATGAGAACATAGCTGCTATCGAAAAGCCTTTGCACGAAATTGAAAAAGACTTTCAAACGGCTACTATTCCAGAAGAGCCGACCTTTGTATCTGACTATGCTCAAGACATTATGGAGCAGTTGGTTGCTCATTCTGTTCATACCGCTGCGCCGAGCTTTATTGGCCATATGACCTCAGCATTACCGCATTTTGTGTTACCGCTTTCTAAGTTAATGGTCGGTCTTAACCAAAACCTAGTAAAAATTGAAACTTCAAAGGCATTTACGCCTCTAGAAAGACAAGTTTTGGGCATGATGCATCACCTTGCTTATGGTGAGGACGACAGCTTTTATAGTAAATGGATGCACAGTGCGAAAACGTCATTAGGCGCATTTTGTTCAGGTGGCACTGTCGCTAACATTACTGCTTTATGGATAGCCCGCAACCGTTTATTAAAAGCGGATGGTGACTATAAAGGTATTGCTGCACAGGGTTTAATCGCTGGAATGCTGCATTATGGTTATAAAGGCTTAGCTGTGCTTGTTTCTGAGCGAGGCCATTACTCATTAGGCAAAACCGTTGATTTACTGGGTATTGGTCGCGATAACATTGTCGCAATTGCAACCGGCGAAAATAATAAAGTTGATGTCGATGCGATGCGTAAAAAGGCCCATGAGCTTGAAGCCTCTGGCATTAAGGTAATGGCACTTGTGGGTGTTGCAGGGACGACTGAAACAGGCAGCATAGATCCACTAAATGAAATGGCTGATTTGAGCGAAGAACTTGGCTGTCATTTTCATGTCGATGCTGCATGGGGTGGTTCAACCTTATTATCTTCAAATTACCGCCACCTATTGAGCGGTATCGAACGTGCTGATTCAATAACCATTGATGCACACAAACAAATGTATGTACCAATGGGGGCTGGTCTGGTGTTATTTAAAGACCCAGCTGCGACGGATGCTATTGAGCATCATGCGGAATATATTCTTCGTAAAGGCTCAAAAGATTTAGGCAGTCATACCCTTGAGGGCAGCCGCCCTGGTATGGCAATGTTAGTGCATGCTTGCTTACGTGTTATTGGCCGTAAAGGCTACGAGATGCTAATTGATCGCAGTATCGTGAAAGCCCGCACTTTTGCCGACATGATCAAGCAGGATGAAGACTTTGAGTTAATCTCAGAGCCTGAGCTTTGCTTATTAACCTATCGTTACGTACCAAAAGAAATCCAAGCGAAGCTTAAAGATGCTGACGAAGAAACGAAATTAGATATTTACGCTTCGTTGAATCGCTTTACTGCAAGCATGCAAAAGCGTCAGCGTGAAGCGGGTCGTTCTTTTGTATCGCGTACTCGTTTAACTCCTGCAAAATATGACCATCAACCCACCGTGGTATTTCGCGTTGTATTAGCCAACCCGTTAACCTCTAAAGCAATTCTAAAAGATATTTTAGCGGAGCAAAAAGAGCTGGCGAAAACTGATCCGGTATTTAAAAAGTACTTGAGTAAGTATATGGATTAGAAAAGGGAGCGTGATGCTCCTATTCGCTAAAGCAGCTTGCTTTAATCATGTCACTGATAATAGCTTGCGAAGGTTTTATTTTTTCCATCGCCAAAAACTCATCTGGCTGGTGGGCTTGGTTAATTGAGCCAGGTCCCATGACGATGGTTTCACAGCCAAGCTGTTGAATAAAAGGAGCTTCGGTACAATAGTTTACAGCGACAGCTGGTTGACCCGAGATTTTTTCGGCCAGTTTTACTAATGCTGTATCAGTGCTACCACTAAATGCTGGGATAGGTTCATGCATGTCGATAACGCTCACTGCATTTGGGTATTGGGCATTAATCTCTTCTGCGGCTGTTAGCAAAATCGCTTGTAGTTCTTGCACACTTAAACCAGGTAAAGGCCGCATATCAATGTGCATTTCACAGCAGCCACAAATGCGGTTGGCATTATCGCCACCATGGATATGGCCAAGGTTCAAAGTAGGGTACGGAATTTCAAAGTGCTCAACTGAATATTTATTCTTTAATTCTTCTTTGATGATTAACAATTTTGTAATCATTTTATGCATGACTTCGATGGCGTTTAAACCACGTTCAGGATCTGAACTATGGCCTGAGCGACCAATTACTCGGATCGCTGTACTCATATGGCCTTTATGAGTAAATACTGGTGTCATATCAGTTGGCTCACCAATAATACAGCGCGCTGGTTTTAAGTCTGGGTGGCGGCAAATTTGTTGTGCACCGGCCATTGTGGTTTCTTCATCGGCTGTGGCTAAAATTAATAGTGGCTCTGTTTGTTTAGTTTCATCGAGCTCACTAATTGCTTGCAATACAAAGGCAAAAAAGCCCTTCATATCAATACTACCTAAACCGTAAAGTTTATTGTCATGTTCGCTGAGTTTAAACGGATCGTAATTCCAGCGGCTATCATCAAATGGCACTGTGTCAGTATGACCTGCAAGCATTAAACCGCCATCTCCTTCACCGCGCTTCGCTAATAAGTTGTAACGGCCTTTACCGTTTTCAAGCTCTGTGATTTCACATGTAAAACCAAGGCTTTCGCACCAGTTTGCGAGCAAGGTAATAACCCCTTTATTGCTCATGCACAAAGAATCTTCAATCGCACTAATTGAAGGGGCAGCAATTAGCTGCTGATACATAGATATAAAAGAGGGTAGCGACATAAAAAAATCCAAAAATAATTATTCAATCTAATTGCATAACAATATAAAAGTATTTATGATGAATATCAATTCACTTTTTAAGCATAAATATTAGTAAAGCTGTACGATGAACACGAAACGACGATAACCTGATTTCATTACTTTAGACAGTGTTTTTATTCGCAATTGAGCGAGTAATTTTAGGCGTATCGATAAACAGATTTAATAGGTAAAAGTAAGCAATGAATGTAGTGATTATTGGCGCGAGTGGTTATAGCGGCGCAGAGCTGGCAAGTTTAGTTGCTAAGCATCCAAAACTGACCCTTAAAGCATGTTATGTGTCTGAAGGGAGTTTAGATAAAGGTAAATTATTAAGCGATTTATACCCTGAGCACCTTGGATTGTTAGAGTACACACTGCAACCTCTAACTTCTGAAGCGTACAAAGATATCGAAAGCAATGCTGACTATGTATGCCTGTGTACAGATCACAAGGTCAGTGTTGATCTTGCTCCCCAATTTTTAGCCATGGGTAAAAAAGTATTCGACCTATCTGGTGGTTTCCGTTTAGCTGGGAATGAGGATTACCTAACTTATTACGGTTTCGCACATGAACATCCTGAGCTTTTAGAGCAAGCAGCATATGGTTTAGCTGAATGGAATAGCGATGCGATTAGTAAAGCAAACCTTGTTGCTGTAGCGGGTTGTTACCCAACAGCAGCACTTAATTCTTTAAAACCACTTAAAGAAGCGGGTTTATTAGCTGATCAAGCCATTATTGTTAATGCGGTGTCAGGTGTTACAGGCGCTGGTAGAAAAGCCAGTGTTAATACTCACTTTTGCGAAGTGTCACTTGCTCCTTATGGCTTGTTTAACCACAGACACACACCTGAGATTGAGCAGCACCTTGGTCACTCTGTGCTATTCACGCCACATTTGGGTAACTTCCCCCGTGGAATTTTAGAAACTATTTATGTGCAATTAAAACCAGGTGTAACTGCAGAGCAAGTGAGCACGGCATATCAAGTGTTAGCAAATGAGCCTTTAATTCGTTTACTTGGCAATAAAATTCCAAGCATTAAAGGCGTAGCTAAACAACCATATGTTGATATTGCATGGCAACAAAAAGGTGAGCAACTCATCGTTATGTCAGCGATTGATAACCTTCTAAAAGGTGCCGCTGGGCAAGCATTACAGTGCATTAATTTAGCCATGGGTGAACCTCACCATACTGGCTTAGTAGGAGCGCTGTAATGAAAACTTGGATCATTAAAGTCGGTGGTGCTGTGTTAAATAGCGCAGATGCCGCAAAAGCGCTTTTTGATGTTTTAGCCTCTGAGCAACAAGATAACTTTGTCATTGTTCATGGTGGTGGTGCCTTGGTGGATGCTTGGCTTAAAGACGCCGGCTTTGTGACTGCAAAACATCAAGGTCTACGTATCAGCCCAAATGAGCAAATGCCATATATTGTTGGTGCTCTTGCCGGTTGTGCCAATAAACAATTGATGAGCCAAGCAATCAGCGCTGGCCACAAACCTGTGGGTTTAAGCCTTTATGAAGCGGGTGTACTGGTATCTGAAAAACTTAAAGTATTGGCGCAAGTAGGTCAGTGCTCAGGTAGTTGTGACAGCGTGCTACCTAGCATGCTTGAACAAGGTCGTTTACCCCTAGTGAGCTCTATTGGCTTTGGGGAAGATGGCCAATGGTACAACGTCAATGCAGATGAAGCTGCAGCGGCTATCGCTAAAGAGCTTAATGCAGAACTTATTTTTATGACAGACGTAGAAGCTGTGCTTGATGCCAATAAGCAGCCTCTACATCAACTTAATACGCAGCAAATCGAAACACTTATCCTTGAAGGAGTCATTCAGGGCGGGATGGAGGTCAAAGTAAAGACCAGCCTTCTTGCTGCCCAACATTTACGACGTGGTGTGTATATCTCAAGCTGGCTGAAGCCAGAGAACTTAGTCGCTTTATTAAAAGGCGAACATGTAGGAACGAAAATTACACCATAGGTATTTCATGTTAAAGAATTTCTTAAATGGTCTTGAATTAGACCAAAAAGGCGCACTTAAATTACTAAATTTAGCGCAAAAAATTAAAGCAAACCCAGCTGACTTCAGCCAAGCATTAGCGGGCAAATCAGTGGTTACATTGTTTGAAAAGCCAAGTTTACGTACTCGTTTATCATTTGATATTGGTATTAATAAACTAGGTGGTCACGCAGTTTATTTAGATTCACAAAATGGTGCCATGGGCGCTCGTGAATCAGTTAAAGACTTTGCTCTTAATATCTCAACTTGGGCAGATGGCATTGTTGCTCGTGTGAATGCACACAAAACACTGACCACGCTTGCTGAGTATTCATCGGTGCCTGTTGTTAATAGCTTATGTGACTTATATCACCCGTGCCAAGCGCTTGCTGACTTTTTAACGCTGCAAGAAGTCCATGGCGATGTTAGCAAACTAAAGCTTGCTTACTTAGGTGAAGGTAACAACGTCACACACTCTCTAATGTTATTAGCCGCTACTTTAGGTACTGATTTTGTTGCAGTTTGTCCTAAAGGTAGTTCGCCAGATTCGCAAATTCTTAAGCAAGCAGAGCAAATTGCAGCAATGAATGGTGCCTCTGTCATGGTGAGTGACAGAATTGAGGCGGCAGTTGGCGCAAATGCAGTCTATGCTGATACCTGGGTTTCAATGGGTGATAAAACACCGCTTGAGCAGGTTAAAGCTAAATATATGCCTTATCAGCTTAACCAAGCCCTACTAGAGAAAACCGGTGCGCAAACGGTACTGCATTGTCAGCCAGCGCATCGTGAGTTTGAAATTACCTCTGAGGTAATGGATGGCCCAGCATCAAAAATTATCCAACAAGCAGAGAATCGTATGCACGCGCAAAATGCTCTACTTGTCACATTATTAAATCCAAATTTTGTTTAAGGAACACCAATGAGTTCAATTAAAAAAGTCGTATTAGCCTATTCTGGTGGTCTTGATACATCGGCAATCGTGCCATGGTTAAAAGAAAACTACGGCTGTGAAGTAATCGCGTTTGTTGCTGATGTTGGCCAAGGCGCAGAAGAGCTTGAAGGCGTTGAAGAAAAAGCCATAGCTTCAGGTGCGTCGGAATGCCATATCGTTGACTTAAAAGACGAGATGGTCAGCGACTATATTTACCCAACTTTAAAAACGGGTTCTATTTACGAAGGCACTTATTTACTAGGTACATCTATGGCGCGTCCAATCATTGCTAAAGCGCAGGTTGAAATTGCCCGTAAAGTAGGTGCTGATGCGCTTTCACATGGTTGTACTGGTAAAGGTAACGACCAAGTACGTTTTGAGTCATGTTTCGCAGCCCTTGCACCAGATCTAAAAGTGATTGCACCATGGCGTGAGTGGGACTTATCAAGCCGTGAGTCATTACTTGATTACTTAGCTGAGCGTAATATTCCATGTTCTGCGTCAGCAACAAAAATTTATAGCCGTGATGCGAATGCTTGGCATATTTCTCACGAAGGTGGTGAGCTTGAAGATCCATGGTGCCAACCAAGTGATCAAGTATGGACTTGGACTAACTCGCCAGAGCAAGCACCCAATGAAGCAGAATATGTAACATTAAACGTTGTTGAAGGTGAAGTGGTTGCTGTTAATGGTGAATCGCTTAAACCATATGACTGCTTAGTTAAATTAAATGACATTGCTGCTCCGCATGGTGTGGGTCGTGTTGATATCGTAGAAAACCGCTTGGTGGGTATGAAGTCGCGTGGCTGTTATGAAACACCAGGGGGCACTGTGATCATGGCTGCTCTTCAAGCTATTGACGAGCTAGTGCTAGATAAATCAAGCCGTAAATGGAAAGAAGTACTTGGTGGCGAGTTCTCTCACTTAGTCTATGACGGTCGTTGGTTTACGCCATTAAAAGACTCGATTCTTGCAGGCGCTGAATCACTGTCTAAGTTAGCAACGGGTGAAGTAGTGCTTAAGCTTTATAAAGGCCAAGTCACTGCGGTACAGAAAAAATCACCGAATAGCTTATACAGCGAAGATTTCGCAACCTTCGGCGAAGATGATGTATATGACCAATCACATGCAGAAGGCTTCATTCGTTTATTCTCGCTTTCAAGCAGAATCTCAGCACTAACGAAAAAGTAATTTAATTATTGCCCTGCATTGCAGGGCAATAGCCGAATTTGGAGACAGTTCAATGGCACTATGGGGCGGACGTTTTTCTACGGGTCCAGATGAAGCGTTTAAACAATTCAACGATTCACTTCCTTTTGATTATCAACTTGCAGAGCAAGACATTATTGGTTCAGTTGCTTGGGCTGGAGCGTTAAAACAAGTAAACGTTTTAAACCAGCAAGAATACGATGACCTAGTTGCAGCACTTAATAAGCTGTTAGATGAAGTTAAAGCGAACCCACAAGCAGTTGCTGTAGCAGGACATGAAGATATTCATTCTTATGTTGAATCAGCACTGATTGATAAAGTGGGTGACCTTGCTAAAAAGTTACACACCGGTCGTAGCCGTAATGACCAAGTAGCAACAGATTTCCGTTTATGGTGTCGTGATACAGCTGAGCATATTCTTGAAGCAATCGCAGAGCTGAAAGGTGAGTTTATTGCCTTAGCTGAGCGTGAGCTTGGCACTATTTTACCTGGTTACACACACTTACAGCGCGCCCAACCTGTGCTATTTAGTCATTGGTGTATGGCCTATGTTGAAATGCTTGAGCGTGATGAAAGCCGCTTAACCGATGCCAAAAATCGTATGAATTATTGCCCACTTGGTAGCGGTGCATTAGCCGGGACTGCGTACCCAATTGATAGGCAAACTCTTGCCGAAGGGTTAGGTTTTACCGGTGCCACACGCAATAGCCTTGATGCTGTATCAGATCGTGATTTTGTAGTTGAGCTATTAAGCTGCGCATCGATTTCGATGATCCACTTGTCGCGCATGGCTGAAGATTTAATTTTCTATAACTCTGGTGAAGCGGGCTTTATTGAGCTTTCTGATGGGGTGACATCAGGTTCTTCACTAATGCCGCAAAAGAAAAACCCAGATGCACTTGAATTAATCCGTGGTAAAACAGGCCGTGTTTTTGGCGCATTCAGTGCCATGATGATGACACTAAAAGCCCTACCACTTGCTTACAATAAAGATATGCAAGAGGACAAGGAGGGCTTATTTGATGCGATGCCAACTTGGCTGGCATGTATTCATATGGCGCAAGCGTGTATCAAAGGCATTAAAGTTAATGCAGATAAAACATTAGCAGCTGCAAAAGGTGGTCACTCAAATGCGACTGAACTTGCTGACTATTTAGTGGCTAAAGGTATTCCATTTAGAGAAGGTCACCACATTGTTGGTACGCTCGTGCAAATGGCTATTGCACAAGGGAATAACTTAGAAGATTTAAGTTTAGAGCAATTTAAGTCTGTGCATAGCATTTTCGAATCAGATGTATATCCTGTATTAGAATTAGACGCCTGTATTAAAGCAAGACAAGCTCTGGGTGGCACCTCTGTTGAGCAAGTAACTAGTGCCATCAAATACGCAAAAAAAAACAGCAAATAGCGGTACGTGACGCAACCTTAAATGATGTTGAGTCTATTGCTAAGCTAATTCAGCATTGGGCTACGGTAGGTGAAAACCTACCACGAGCTAAAAGCGACATGATTCACTCAATTAATGAGTTTGCTGTCACTGAAGTTGAAAACCAAGTTGCAGGCTGTGCCTCGCTGTATATTTACGACACTGGCCTTGCTGAAATTCGCTCGCTCGGGGTGGACCCCGAATCACGAATTGCCGGCCAGGGGCGTCAACTTGTTGAACATTTGCTAAAAAAAGCCAAAAGCTTGGCGCTTAGTCGGGTAATTGTCCTGACAAGAGTGCCAGAGTTTTTTGCAAGCCAAGGTTTCAGCTTTTGTAGCAAGGACAGTTTGCCAGAAAAAGTGATCAAAGATTGTGAGCTTTGCCTTCGCAAAGAGAACTGCGATGAAGTGGCAATGGAATATATTTTAAAGCCAAGTAATAGCGCGGTGATCCCGTGTAAACACGTGGCTTAAATTCCCTGGATGAGAAAAACGCACGGTTACCCCTGTGCGTTTTTTTATGCCTGAAATTTAGATTTGCTGACTTTTATGATCAAAAAGATCAAAATTTATAAAAGTTGGATCGTTAATTGCTTTTATTATCAGCGCGGTGGCAACGTCGCGATGAAGTATAAAAAAGCGTCAAAAAAATGAGAACGCTTAACTCAGCTTGCAAGCTATTGTAAGCTGTACTGAAAAAACAATTAACTTAAAGGAATTAACTTATGCAAGTTTCAAACAATAGCCAATTGCAAATGCAAGCTTACAGCCAAATGCAACAAACAAAGCCAGCTATGGAACAAACTACTAGTAATAAAACCCTGCAATCTGATACAGTAACTTTATCAAGTGAAGCCATGGCTTTATCTGGCGGTGCTGAAATCCAACGCGGTGGTATCATTGTATTAGATCCGGATAAACGCCCAAATTAATTACACTATGAGTAAAAGATGTATTTAACAGAACATTTTGGTTTATCTCTTCCTGCAATGGTTGTATGGGGATTAATGATGGCATTTTTTTTTAATGCCTTTCTCTGGATTGCAAATGCTAAAAGAAATAATGTTCTGTTAATGCTATCGCTCGTTGTTTTTGCATCATACTTTACAAGTGATCATCTATTCTCTTGGTTCGATAATTCAAGTGTCTACCTTAGTTGGGCTATCTATGATGTAATTACCCTAGCTGTAATTTTTAGTTGTACCTACTTTATTAAGGGTGTTAAGTCACCAGCATTTACCTATGTAATTTTTGTACTTTGCTCAAATACGATACTTCAATTATTGATGTATTATGATTTACATATTACTGGTAATGTAAGTCCTTGGTTCTTATGGGACTTTTACTCATTCACCGTCTACTTACTCGATTTTACGATGATTATCGCACTCATCGTTGATAGAGATATCTTGGGTCTAAATGCGTTAAAGAACCGCTTTTTACGTACAGGTAAGTCAAAACAACTTCAAAAGCAGTTATAGAACTTAAAGATGTATATAGATGCTTTTTTGGGGGACTTGTTAGGGGCCTTCATAGAGTGGGGCTTTTTGATGGCCTTTTTATTTAACTTAGCGGTTAATATCAATAAAACAGATAGTAGAGTTCTTGTTTTATCTTTTATTATGATGATTTCATACTTCATCAGCGGCTTCGTTAAACTCTCTGTTTATAGTTATTTGAACAGGTTTTACTTTGACTTACTCACTATAGCTTTAGTCTTATCTTGGATGTATTGTGCCAAGGTAGCTAACTTTTGCGGAACAACATATATCCTCTTCGGACTTACTCTCAATTCCATCCTAATGTTATCGATATACATCGATATTTTTATATACGAAAACAAATCTGAATGGTTTCTTTGGACTTTGTACTCATTTGGCGTAAACACTGTAGATGTCACTATGATTCTCGTGTTGCTTTTTAATAAGGATTTTCTAAAGCTTCATCGTGTTGTATGCATGAATTTTTCAAAAGAAAAGGTGAAAAGCTTTGGCTGAGTTTCATAAGTATGTAAGTGCTTATCTAGCAACATTTATTATGTGGGGATTTCTGATGGCTTTCCTATATAACATGGTTAGTAAATCAATAGTTCCCAATGGTGATAAAACTTTAATGTGGATTTCGCTAACAATGTTTTTGTCTTATTTAGCCTCAGATCCACTAACTTCAGCTACTTTCCAGATAGAGTCGATGAGTTATGCAACTGCCTATGTAGTTTGGACAGTTCTAGATCTCACCTGTATTGGTGCAATACTGCTTATATCTAAAGGTAAATCGATCGATAGTTACCCTGCAAAACTCTATGTGTTATTAGGTTTATTAATTAACAGCTCTCTTTTTATCAGCATGTATATAGATATTAATATACTTGAGAATACCGAAGAGTGGTGGTTATGGGGCTTTTATACGGTTACTGTCAATATTATGGATGCAATGATGCTCATCGCACTTTTCAGTAATAAAGATTTTTTAGGGCTTGTGAAGCTTTATAGGCGAATTCGAGGTCAAGCTGAACCAGCTTAACCTCAATTAGTTAAAAGCGGTATTCCCAACTGGTTCTAAGGGCTGTATTTGTTTCTGACTCATCACCTATTTCATCTTTTGAAACAAGTCCTGTCACTTTCCACAGGCCGTTAAACACAGATTGCTGATAACCGAGTTCTAACTGCAGCTGACTCATATCTGACGCGAGCTCAGCGTGTTTGGTTTCGCTTTCAATCCAACGAAGCTTAGCATGGCCACCATAACCGTTTAGAGTGTGGTAATAGGCGCCAAGGATAGCCGATTTGCTTTGTAGTGGTGTTGAGCTGCCAATTAAGCGCGAGCGTTGTGTATAGCTGCCAGAGCCATATACGCAATCGCTAATTTGCTCACAAGTTTGCTCTGTATTTGAGTATTCAAAATAGCTTTTTAATAGGCTCTCTTTCGAGCCAAAATAGCTTTCAACACCTAGCGTATAAAATGGCTCGCTCGGTGCTAAGCCACTTTCATTTCGACCCATTACCTCAGCATAAAAAGCAATAGGTTGAGCCGCTAAAGTGGTTGAGTACTTAACATCTAAACTAGTTAAACGATGTGTTGATTCATTGCTTTCGAGTGTAACAGGGTCAATTTCTAGGTTAGTTAAATAATCAGAGCCTGCACTGTTAATTGCTATTTCAAGGCCTGTTAATGGGGTGCTTGCAAATCGGAGCGCCCAAAAGTCACCGTCATCTGAGTTATTTAGATATGGCTTTTGTTTGGCGTAGATACCCGTTAACTGCCAGTTACCGATAAATGATAACCAAGTTGGACCGACATATTGTGTATTTGCTCTGGTAAAGCGCACGCCTTTCATTGGCGCCGCATTATTTGATAGTAGTAGGGCGTTATCGTTACTTGGCCCCCACCAATGGCTTACTTGCTCCACACTAAGTGACCAATTACCCAGGAGTACGGCTAAATAGCTATCTTGGTAAGTAACATGCTGCTTATCAAGGGCGTCATCGGCGTAATTTACACTGACTTTAGCGCTAACACGCTTCCCTGTGATTGAACCATAACTATTTACACCGCTTTCTTGCTGGTGGCGTTTACCAAAACCTTGCTGAGCGAGAGGTTCGCTGTTGTAGTTTAGGCGAATACCTGAGCTGCTTTTTTGTTTAGCATTATCAAGGGCATGCTTAACATGCTGGTAGGCAAATAAGCTTCGTTCATCTAGTTGGCTGGTATTGGCAACGTCTAGGTCGCGTGCGATACCTTGCCACATTAATGGGTAGCTATTAATAGGCTGTTTAATAATGCCTTGGTTAAATAGCATTTCGATTGAAGCGCGAAGTAAAGGGTCGTCACTTTCTATCCATGGCCCAGCAACACTAGGTGCAGAGATCATTAGTAATGCAGTTAAGCTAATGAACTTTTTTAATTTCATCCGTGAATTTTATCCTGTAAGGCTTTAGCTACAATAGGGTCAACAAACTCGCTCACATCGCCATTGTGGCGTGCGACTTCTTTGACGAGAGTCGATGAAATAAATGAATTTTTTTCTGCCGGTGTTAAAAATACACTTTCTAGATCTGGATTCAGGCGACGATTCATATTAGCTAACTGAAATTCATAGTCGAAGTCAGACACCGCACGAATACCACGAATAAGCACTTCGGCATTATGGTCGCGAGCTAAATCAGCTAATAAGCCTGAAAAACCAATTACATTCACGTTATCAAGATGCGCCAAAATTTTATTAGCAAGCTCAACGCGCTCATCAAGGGTAAAGCAGGGTTGTTTACTTGGGTTATGCGCAATGGCAACAATTACTTTATCGAACATTTTTGCCGCGCGATGAATTAAGTCTGTATGGCCATTTGTAAGTGGGTCGAAAGTGCCCGGATAGATTGCAGTAACGTTCATAACTATCAGCGATTTATAAATTTGCCTGCTATATTAACAGTGTTTTCTCGACGATGCAGCTTAGAAAATACGCGTATCGGATTAGGAACCTTCACCTATATAAGGTACTAAACCGATTGAGGTTAATATTTTTCAAGGTAGTATTTAATTGCCGCGCATTTGTTTATACTGCTCGGCTGGGGAACGTAATAATCATAAAAAACAGAGTAATTAGGCTATGAGCACAAAGGACAAGATCATACACACCAGCATCGAGTTATTTAATCGCCACGGTGAGCGTGCCATAACAACCAATCATATCGCTTCGCATATGGGGATAAGCCCAGGTAACTTGTATTATCACTTTAAAAATAAAGAAGATATTATTCGTCACATATTTGCTTTGTATAGCGACCACTTACACACACACTTTAAGCCTTTGACGCCTGATGATGATGCGCTAGAGAATCTAGCCGGTTATCTAGATTCACTGTTTGAATTAATGTGGCGTTTTCAGTTTTTCTACGACAACTTAGGCGATATTTTATCTCGTGATGAAGAGCTGAAAAAAGGCTATATTGCGTTTCAAGCTGAGCTTTTAGAGCAAGTCAAAGATGTGCTATTTGCATTACGTGAAGGTGGTGTTATTTGCATTGAAGACGAAGATGTTACAGAACTTGCGCATATGCTTAAAATGACCGTGAGCTTTTGGACGCCTTACATCAAAGCTCGTCGCTTAAGTGGTGAACTTGCCAGAGCTGATATTTATAACGGTATTTTAAAAGTATTACTGCTATTAAAAGCTCATTGCACTGAGCAACACCTAGAGCAAGTTAACCAATTAAGAGCTAAGTATTTAGCCCTTGCTGAAACAGAGCAAAGCGAACAATAATCCCGCAAAGCAGTTTATTTCCTAGACGCTATAATTTTTGTTATAATCGCGCGCCCTTGAGGTTGCTATACCTCAGGGCGTGTGAAATCCACAGTCTAAGAGTGAACTATGCTTAAATTTATCGTCAAATTACACCCTGAAATCGCGATCAAGAGTAAATCTGTTCGTAAGCGTTTTACCAAGTTATTAGAAAATAACATTAAGATCGTTTTGCGTCGTGTTGACGAAAAAGTTCAGGTAAGAAACAACTGGGACAATATCTCTGTTGTTAGCTTACTAGAATCTGAGCAAGTTCGCTTAGATATTATCGATGGCTTAAAACGCATTCCAGGTATCGTACAGTTTATTGAAGTAACAGAAACAGACTTCGACTCAATCGACGATATTTACCAAAAAGCACTTGAACTAATCGGCCATACGATTGCGGGCAAAACCTTCTGTGTGCGTTGTAAACGTTCTGGTAAGCATGATTTCACATCGAGCGATGTAGAGCGCTACGTAGGTGGTGGTTTAAATCAGCATGTTGAAGGTGCGCGCGTTAAATTATCTCACCCTGAAGTGACTGTTCGCTTAGAAGTACGTGATGATAAAGCATACATTGTTACTCAAACTCACTTAGGTATGGCGGGCTTCCCGCTGCCAACACAAGAAGATGTATTGTCGCTTATGTCGGGTGGCTTCGACTCTGGTGTTGCCAGCTATCAAATGATCCGTAAAGGTGCGCGTACTCACTTCTTGTTCTTTAACTTAGGTGGTGCTGCGCACGAAATCGGTGTTAAGCAGGCGAGTTATTATATCTGGAAACAGTTCAGCTCTACTCATAAAGTGAAATTTGTTACTGTTGATTTTGAACCTGTTGTAGCAGAAATCTTAGAGAACGTTGAAAACAGCCAAATGGGTGTTGTGCTTAAGCGAATGATGATGCGTGCCGGTAGTCAAGTTGCAGAAAAACTAGGTGTACAAGCACTGGTAACAGGCGAAAGTATTGGTCAGGTATCAAGCCAAACATTGGCTAATTTGAGTGTGATTGACCGTGTGACGGAAACTTTAATCATTCGCCCGTTAATCCAACACGACAAGCAAGATATAATCAATATTGCGCGTCAAATCGGCACGGCTGAGATGGCAGAAAGCATGCCTGAATACTGTGGCGTAATTTCTAAAAAGCCAACGGTTAAAGCGAAAATCAAAACTATTCTTGCCGAAGAAGCTAAGTTTGACTTCGACGTGCTAAATACAGTTGTTGAGAATGCGCGTGTGATGGATATTCGCGATATCGACACCGAAGCAAAAGAAGAAGTGAAAGAAGCTGAGTCTGTATCTGATTTACCTGAAGGGGCGGTTGTTGTTGATATTCGCTCACCTGAAGAAGAAGACGCAAACCCATTAGAGCTTGAAGGTATTGAAGTTGTACATTTACCTTTCTTCCGCTTAGCGACTAAATTTGGTGACTTACCAAAAGATAAAGAATATTACTTATATTGTGCTAAAGGTGTGATGAGCCAGCTACAAGCGCTGATCTTGCACGAAGAAGGCTTTAGCAACGTCAAAGTGTATCGTCCGTAAGAGATACTGATAAAAGCGCGACATGTTCGCGCTTTTTTAATGCCTGAAATAATTACGAGAAACGAGAAACGAGAAACGAGAAACGAGAAACGAGAAGCAAGTAACTTTACTCTTTCTCCTTTCCCCTTGTAGCTTAACTTTTTATTTTTATCATGCTCAGCATGGCCTGATTATAGGGAGTTTTTACCCCTAACTTAGCGCCTTGCTCGCACACATAACCACAAATTGCATCAATTTCAGATTCTCGATTATGGCTGATGTCTTGCTGCATAGAAGAAAAGTTTTCAGCGGTGGCTGTCATCACAGAATAGGCTTGATCCAGCGCCTCGCTGAGTTTTACTTTAACCCCTTGTTTATTGGCGACCAGGCACGCTTCACTAAGTAAATTGATTATGCGCGTGCTAAATTGCGGTGCACGTAGCTGGCCATTTTTTACGTTATGAATCGCTGTTAACGGGTTAATTGCAATATTCACTAACAGTTTTTGCCATCGCAATGAGTGAATATCATCGCTCACAGAAAAGTGTGGTAAGTAACTAAACTGCTGCTTAAGCTCACTGAGTCTTTCACATGCAGCTGCATTACATGCACCTAACACGCTTTCACCATTACCTGTATGGCTCACACTATAAGGCGTTGTTTTAAAACCAGCTAAACGCGTTGTTAAAAACGCTAACCCTTGTGTGTTTAAAAGTTGGGTATTGAGCTCATCGACATTCCCCATGCCATTGTGAGAAAGAATGATTTGGCATGTTTTACTGAGATAAGGTTCTACTTGTCCAAAGGCAGTTTGCACCTGAAATGCTTTTACTGTTATTAACACCAAGTCAAAGGGGGCGGATTGGCTTAGCTCTTTGTGGTGAATAAGGCGAGCTTTAATTGGGTGTGATTTACCATTACTCGCTTGATAAAAACGCGTGGTCAGGGTCGGCTTACGGGTCAGCAATGTAATGTCATGTTGTGCAGATAAAAAATGACTAAACAATAAGCCAATTGCACCGTCGCCAACAATTAAAATGTTAGCCATTACGTTGCTTACTACCTAAATGAAAACCAAGTTTAATAATAAAGTAACTTACAGCGCCGATAAAATCAGCTACAAAATCCCCAACCGAAGCTTGACGGTAAGGCAGCATATCTTGCATAAACTCTATGGCTGCACCATATCCGGCTAACAGTAAAATTTGCACCATAAGTGGCAATTTAAAGGCTTTGTCCATCACCATGGCCAGTACAAAGAAAATACCAAAATGCGCCACTTTATCAACGTGTGGAAAGAGGTTGCTCACCCCTTTAATTTCTTTGGCAAATAAAATAGTAAAGCCAATAATGCTGGCTAAAAAGATAACTTGGTAAACACGCCTTGTCACAATAAACCCTAAAAAATGCCGAAATTGAATGGCCAGTATATCAAACAATTTTTGCATCGCACCTGAACAAGTCGGATAAAAATAGAAAGAATCGACAAATAAGCGTTATAATTGCCAACCATAAATGAATTTAAAAAAGACTATGTTAGGAGAACCCCATGCCTTCATTTGATATTGTTTCTGAAGTAGAAATGAACGAAGCGCAGAATGCAGTAGATAATGCAAAGCGTGAACTAGAGACGCGTTTTGATTTTCGTGGTGTTGATGCATCAATCGAACTAAGTGACAAAGTAATCAAGTTAAAAGCAGAAGCACCACAACAAGTTATGCAACTTTTTGACATTCTTGCTGCGAAAATTTCAAAGCGTGGCTTAGATGTATCTAGCCTTGAGCTTAAAGATGAGTCGCGTAGCGGTAAATACGTAATGCGTGACGTTGCTCTTAAGCAAGGTATCGAAAAAGACGTAGCGAAGAAAATCGTTAAGTTAATCAAAGACTCAAAGATCAAAGTACAAGCTGCTATTCAAGGTGAAGAATTACGTGTAACTGGTAAAAAGCGTGATGATTTACAAGAAGCAATGCAAGTTGTTCGTACTGCTGATTTAGGTCAACCATTCCAGTTCAAAAACTTCCGCGATTAATACTCTATGTTTTTAGCTTTAAGCTGTAAGTTTTAAGCTATAAGCCTACAAGTTTCTGAACTTTACAAGGAGCGTATTTTGAGACAAATATTAGGTTACAGAGAAAAAGATATCTTCTAGCTATTTTCAGCTAGAGGATATTTATGTCAGTAAAAAACAAAGCAATAGATCGTAATAAACACGGTAAAATAAACAGAAAATACACAGGCCCACACAGTACTTATTTTTACCAACAAACACCAAGTTGGTGGGTGAAAATGACGATGACCAAGCCAAGAAGACGTTTAAATAAAGCTCTTTGTAAGCTTGTGCTGAATGGTGCTGACCCAGAAGGAATTGTTTTTCCGTTAGGAAACTCGAAACCTCATGAGTATTTCTGGTAATCATTGTTTTATAAAAGCCAATCAGCCATGCTGATTGGCTTTTTTACTTTCGGCTTACACCTTAGCACTTAACTTGCAGCTTGAAGCTTTAGACTTAAAACTTTGGTTTAGAAGTATAGCCGTCCATTGACTTTCTTCCCCAAAATCATCACAATAACGGCCTATTTTCGAGGTGCTTGCTGTATCTTCAGATACGTTTTATTTCAAAGGGTGAAATAGTCGCAAGATAATCGGGAAGTCGGTGCGTTTTCAGGGAGAAAACAATGCCAACACTGCCCCCGCAACGGTAATGTATATGCCATGCATTTACAGAGTCCGGAGACCGGCCTTGAAGTAACTTACTATTCGCGTGTGCGGTGGGCACAGGCTAGGGGATATCATGCTAAATAAATCTGCGTTAGGCGTAGCGGTTGCTGCTGCGTTGTCTTTTTCTGTATCTGCTGACGAGCAATCGATCGAGCACATCACAGTTACTGCCAATAAATTCGAACAATCAATTAATGATGTATTAGCCAGCGTTACTGTCATTGACCGTGCTGATATTGAAGCAAGCTATGTTCGTGACTTACCAAGCTTACTGGCCACTCAAGCAGGCTTTCAAATTAATGCTAATGGTGGTTTTGGGCAAAGCTCAGGTGTGTCATTACGTGGTGCAAGTTCTCGTCATACGCTAATTTTAATTGATGGTGTACGCACCGGCTCTGCAACACTTGGCTATAAAAGTATTAGCAATATTCCTTTAAACAGTATTGAGCGTGTTGAAGTAATTAAAGGCTCACGTGCTGCTGTATATGGTTCTGATGCGCTAGCTGGTGTAATTAATATCATTACGCGTAAAGCACAAAATACGACCTTAGATGTTACTTTTGGCTCAGACTCTTACCAAGAGTACCAAGTAGCGACAGGTGGTCAGTTTGCGGGTGTTGATGTGGCCGTTAATGCCGGTTACGAAAAAACAGATGGATTTGATGTTCTGCAAGGCTTAGCGCCAGATGAAGACGGCTACGAGAACAAAAACCTTGGCTTTAACCTAGGTTATCAAAATGAGCAGTTAGGTGAGTTTTTAGCGCAAGCACAATACTCAGAAGGCGAAGCAAAATACGATAGCGCTTATAGCCCTGCAGACAGCACTGTAGAAAAAGGCGAGTTTGAAAACTACCAAGCTTCACTAGGTTGGAAAAAAGCTTTCGAAAAACACAGCCATGCCATTGATATTGCAATATCAAGTGATAGTTCAGATGACTCACGTATTGATTACACAGGCGCAACGGTGGTCGATAAGTTTGAAACTGAGCGTGAGCAAATTGATTACAATGGCCAATACTTTTTCAATCAAGCGCTGACTCTTAGTGGCGGTTTGAATTGGTATAAAGATGAAGTGAACACTAACTCAGGTACTTACTTAAAAGACAGCCGTGAAGTATTCGCTGCGTTTGTTGGCGCTTATTATGACGACGAACAAGTACTGGCAAACCTAACAGTTCGCCAAGATGATGATCAACAGTTTGGTGATGAAACAACTTACACCGCAGCTGTTGGCTATCACTTAAATGACATCGCTACATTCCGCGTAAGTCAAAGTACGGGTTTTAAATCTCCAACATTTAATGACCTATATTACCCAGGCTCAGGTAACCCAGAGTTAAACCCTGAAACATCAGATAACCAAGAGCTTGGCTTATCACTCAATGTGAATGATATCAGCCTTGATATTGCGATTTTCCGCAGCGAAATCGACAACAAAATCGCTTGGGCACCAAATGCATCAGGGCAGTGGATCCCAACCAATATAAACGAAGCTCGCCACGAAGGTGTTGAGTTTAGCTTTAAAAACCAGGTGTTTGGCTTTGATCACAGCTTTAACTTTACCTACCTTTCAGCGGAAGATACTGAGACAGGTCAGTCACTAACCTATGTGTCAAATCACAGTGTGAATTGGTCATTAAACAAAGCATGGGGTGATTTTGATGCCGGTATCGATATGCAATACCGTGGTGATCGTGATGGCAAGTTAACGCACTTACCTTCGTATACGTTATGGAATTTAGTTGGTCACTACCAAGCAACTGACAACTTAACTGTGTCACTACGTGTAGAAAACCTATTCGATAAAGAGTACAACGCCGTTGATGCCTATGGTACAGACCTAGATGGTGATTACATCAACGACGAATTTTATTACTACAACACGGCCGAGCGTCGCCTGTTTGTAGGTGCCCGCTATCAGTTCTAATAACCAATAAGGTCAGTTGAGCTGTTTACTTATAGCTAGTAATTGACATTAATTTGCCCGTTGATGTCATTAGTCTTAAGTTAAAACAAGCTCAGCGTTATTATTAGTTCTGCGTCTAAAAGCTCGCTACCTACTTAGCGGGCTTTTTTCATTTTAGTTTATCTGCGTAATACTGTTCGAACTTTGCAAGCTTAGGGGCAATCAGAATACTGCAATAACCTTGATTTGGGTTTTCATTGTAATAGTCTTGATGGTACTGCTCTGCAGGGTAAAAGTTTGTAAGCGGGCTAAGCTCGGTGACAATCGGCTCACGAATTTGCTTTTGTAAGGCATCAATCATGGCTTGAGATTCTGCTTTTTGCTTTTCATCATGATAGTAAATAACACTTCGATACTGGGTGCCGACATCATTACCTTGGCGGTTTAACTGTGTGGCATCGTGTAAAGTGAAGAACATTTCAAGTAGGGTGTTATAGCTTACAATACTGCTGTCAAAATCGAGCTGAACAACTTCAGCGTGACCCGTTAAGCCAGTACAAATTTGCTGATAACTTGGGTTTTCAATCTCACCGCCGGCATAGCCAGAGCTGACATTAAGCACGCCTTTTACGCGTCTAAATGCGGCATCAATACACCAAAAGCAGCCGCCGCCAAAAGTGGCTATTTGTATGTTGTTATCCATATTTCACTCCCTTACCGTTTTGCTGACTATAGCCGAAAAAACAAAACGCCGTAAAGACGGCGTTTTGTTAAAGCTCAAGCTTGTTTAAATTTCTTCTAACGGCTTGTCTTTTGCTTGTTGTTCTAACTTGCTCTGCAAGTACTCAGGCGACTGGGTATTTCGAGCAAGTGCGCTGTATGCTGCAGGTACTACGAATAAGGTCAGTAAGGTTGCAACAATAACACCTGTAAATACCACCACACCAATTACCATGCGACTTTCTGCACCTGGGCCACTTGCAAGTACTAGCGGTACCGAGCTCATTACTGTGGTCAATGAGGTCATAATAATTGGGCGTAAACGCTGCGTTGCCGCTTGGCTAATCGCTTCGTTAAACTCAACGCCTTTATCGCGCAGCTGATTTGCAAACTCAACAATCAAGATACCGTTTTTCGCACTCAAGCCTATCAGCATTACGATACCAATTTGGCTGTAAATATTTAGAGTAAGTCCGGTGTACCACAAGCCAAATAACGCACCCACTAAACCAAGTGGCACAGTAAGCATGATCACAAATGGGTGAATAAAGCTTTCAAACTGGGCTGCAAGTACTAAGAAGGTAACTGTCAGTGCCAGTATGAATACATAGGTCATCGCCGATGCACCTTCATAGAACAGCTGCGATTCACCCTTGTAGTCAATTGCACCGTCGATGTCGTTTTCTTCTGCTGCAACTTGATTTAAGAAGTTAAGCGCTTCTTCTAGGGTATAACCATCTGCTAAGTTCGCACTTAACGTAATTGCGCGCATACGGTTATAACGGTTTAAACGCGATGCAGTGGCTTCTTCTTTTAAGCTAATTAAGCTATCAAGCGGCACTAATTCGCCACTACGTGATTTTAAATAGATATTTGAGATATCAGTTGGGTTAGCAAAGTCTTCTTTGGTGCCTTTTAAAATCACATCGTATTCTTCACCGCGGTCGATAAAGGTCGTTACGCGGCGTTGCCCTAACATGGTTTCTAGCGTGCGACCCACATCCGATACAGAAACCCCTAAATCAGCGGCTTTGTTTTTATCAATGTTGATTAAAAACTGCGGGAATGTTTCTTTGTAATCGTGATCAATTCTTACCAAGCCTGGGTTTTTCTCAGCACGCTTAATAATACGGTCTCGCCAATCGGCTAGCTGGTCGTAATCGTTACCTTGCAGTACAAATTCAATCGGACGAGATGAACCGCCGCCACCAATACCACGGCGCATAATGGCAAACGCACGCACATCAGTCACTTCAGTCATTTTACCGCTGATTTCGTCCATCACTTCCCAGGTTGAGCGCTTACGCTTATCCCAGTCGGCCATACCAATGATAGCAACACCACCTTGGCCGCCCCAGCCCGGAACACGAACAAGCACTCGGCTCAATTCACCAGACTCAGAGTAAGGCATTAAACGCTCTTCAATTTTAGCCATGTTTGCAGCGTTATTTTCATAACTTGCGCCCTCTGGGCCACTCATCATGATAAAGAAAGTACCGCGGTCTTCTTTTGGAGTAAGCTCTGAAGGCACTTTTTGAAACAGCATAAAGCTGGCAACACCGGCCAAAATCATAGTCAGTAGTAAGCTCCACTTACGGCCCATATTTGAAGCCAGAGAGTTACGATAGGCGTTTTCGATTTTGGCGAAGGTTCTATCCATCCACTGGCTAAATTTACTCTCTTTTTCTGAAGCTTTTAACACTTTAGAACAAAGCGCCGGAGAAAGCGTTAACGCCGTAATACTCGAGAAGAACACCGCGGCACTTACTGCCATCGCAAATTCGGTAAAGAGGGCACCAATACGGCCATCCATAAACACTAGTGGCACGAATACCGCAATCAATACGAGGGTAGTGGCAATAATCGCAAAGCCAACTTCACGGGCACCACGGAATGCAGCAAGCAGTGGCGGCTCACCCAACTCTATACGACGATGAATATTCTCAAGCATTACAATCGCATCATCTACCACTAAACCGATAGCAAGCACGAGTGCCAGAAGAGTTAACAAGTTGATTGAGTAACCCATAGCCAGCAAGAACATAAAGCTGCCTACTAACGCCACTGGTACGGTTACAGCAGGTACTAGGGTTGCGCGGATATTGCCTAAAAATAGGTAAATAACCAAGACAACTAGCGCCATTGAAATCCCAAGGGTTCTATAAACTTCATCAATAGACTCTTTGATGAAAATAGATGAGTCATAGCTGTCTTGAATGGTGGTGCCTTCTGGCAGGTTACGCTTAATTTTTTCAAGCTCTGCGCGGGCATTATCAACCACGGTTAGGGTATTGGCTTTGGCTTGTTTTACAATACCCAAACCAATCATATTACGGCCATTGCCACGGAATAAGCTTTCGTCGTCAGCAGCTTCTAAGTGAACATCAGCCACTTCACCTAAACGTACTAAATAGCCATCATCGCCACGTTTGATTACTAGGTTTCGAAAGTCTCGCTGATCTTTATAACTACGCGCGGTACGTACTGTAAAATCACGGTCGATAGATTCGATTTCACCGGCAGGTAATTCAACGTTTTCAGTGCGTAAGGTGTTTTCAATATCGCTACTGGTAATACCGCGTGCTGCCATCGCTTTACGGTTTAACCAGATTTTCATTGCGTATTTACGCTCGCCACCAACGCGTACGTTAGAGACACCATCAACAACGGCTAATCGGTCAACAATAAAGCGCTGTGCGTAATCAGATAACTGCAATGAATCCATAGTGGTACTGTTTAGTACAAACCAGGCAATTGGGCTTTCATCACTATTTGACTTAGAGACCTCTGGTGGGCGAACTTGCTCCGGTAAGCTATCAAGGGCACGGGCTACACGTTCGCGTACATCGTTTGATGCGGCATCGATATCGCGGCTGATATTAAACTCAATGGTGATATTTGAGCGACCATTTCGGCTTGATGAGTTAATACTTTTAATGCCTTCGATACCCGAAATGCGGTTTTCGAGTACTTGGGTGATTTTCGTTTCAATAATCTCTGCGCTGGCACCTGTGTAATCAGTGCTAACGCTGACAATCGGTGTTTCAATATCTGGGTATTCGCGCAGTGGCAGCATAGAAAATGCCACTAAACCAAAGGTAAGTAACAACAGGTTTATTACGATAGCAAAGACCGGGCGTTTAACACTAGTATCAGTAATTTTCATGTTTAGCCCTTGATACTTACTTTGCTGCCAGTACGGATTTTAATGATGCCTTCAGTCACGACTTGCTGACCATTTTCAAGGCCTTTATCAATAGCTACCCAGCCATTGTGACGACCCGCCACATGTACTTCGACTTTGTTAGCAACGCCACCTTCAATTTGGAACACGTAGTGTTTGTCTTGCTGAGGAATGACGGCTTTCTCTGGCACCATTAGCGCTTGGTTTGAGCTTAACTCTAGTGCGGTGTTTAACAGCATACCTGGGCGTAAAAGGCCTTTTTCATTGATAAAGCTTGCAGTCACTTCAACGCTACGAGTGACTGAATCGATACGCGAGCTAATATGCGTCACTTTACCGTTAAAGGTTCTATCTGGGTAAGCATCGTTTTGGGTCATCACTTTCATTCCTAGCTGTAACTGCGCTAGGTATTTTTCTGGTACTTTAAAGTCGACTTTAATGATGCTGATATCATCAAGGGTGGTGATGTTTGTAGTATTGCTAACATAAGTACCAATTGAAATTTCGCGCTTGCCAAGTAAGCCAGAAAACGGTGCTTTAATCGTCATTTCGGCAAGTTTTGTTTTAGCGCTTTCAAGTTGTGCTTCGGTTGCGTCTACGCGAGATAGCTGCTCTTCTAGTAACGATTTAGCCGTAGCCTGTGAGCGAGATAGCTCAGTAAGGCGTTCAAGTTGACGGCGTTCTTCACGTAAATTAATGCTTAACTCTTTTACTGCTAACTCTTCTTCTTGAGATTGCAATTGAACTAGCTTTTGACCTTTACTAACTAAGTCGCCATCATTGAAAAAGATATCGGTAACATAATCGTTTTGTGCACTGCGAATATAAATCGCTTGGTTAGCACGAGCACTACCAATTGCTTCTATTAGCACCGCATTTTCTTCGGCTGTAACAGTGTGTGCTGTCACCTGCGTTGCTCTGTCGCCAAAGTTGCTTTGCTCACCTTGGCTTGAAGGTAAATACAAATAAATACATAACCCTAGCAAAAGGGTAATAATAAAAGGAAAAAGTGCTTTACCAGATTGTGTAGAATACATCATCGTGTTACCAGAAAATTAGTTGAGTGTAGTGTACAAAATTAGTACGTGCCCCGTATGTCAGGTATCTCATAAATTTGTGCATTTGGCGTAAAAGTTAAAAGTTCGGCTAATTTGTTCCTTTATTGTGACTAAAAGAGAGGTTTTAGTATGGGTAAAGAGCCAAAATGTAATTATTGTTTAACGCTTAGAAAGATAGTTTTGGTCACAATTGTGATGTTTATTTTTTACTTTTCTGTTTATGGATAAGAAACCTCCTGCACTTAGAGTGCGCGCACAAGCATCCCGCCATGGCAGTGAGTTTTTAATTGTGGGCGGTATTGGGTTAATCATTATTATGCTAGTTAACCTATTGAGGCCCGGTGAAATTAGCATTGTTGAGATTTTTTTAGCCACAACCTGCATAGCGGCAATTTTTATTGGCTTTTTAAAAACTCAAGAACCATACTTTAGCCTAACATTTACTCAGAATTTACTTATTTATCATCACAAAGTTGGGAATTGGCAGCTAAATCATGCTAATTTTCATCATAGTGGTATACCAAAAGTGGAACAGGGCTTAGAATACCTTGAGTTAAATGCAGTTGGTATTAAACTCAATAACATAGATGAATTTTTAACACAGATTCACCCAAGAATTGCCGGACGATTACTAATAGAGCAGCGTCATCTATTTATGCAAGTTATTCAAAAACATTGCAAAAATGGTGATTGCCCATCAAAATGGTTAATAGAAGAGACGGACTACACTGCCCCAAGTGGTCAGCTTTACAAAGGATTGATTGCCATGTTTGCCAATCGTACGCAGCATTTAAGGCAGTTGACAGGATACGACTTATTATTGCCTGCCAATGTACTTGATGTTGATATTTGGCAATTTAGTGCTGATTTGAATCGTTGGAAACTGAATCCTAGTGAGTTTATAGAGACTCGCTTACTGAAAAAGTAAGCTATAGGTGGCAGTAAGTAGTAGGAAAAGGCTATGAGTCAAGAACGTTCTTTTATTAAAAGCGGTCGAAACACAATTATACATAAAGATAAAAAACTCGACTTAGTGATTGTGAATGGTGAGAACCACCCACGCATTAAAGTTACTCAAAATGGTTTAGAGCCGTTTAAAGAAGACCTGCCAAAAAACCGTCGTGAAGCCAAAGAGCGCTACTTAGAGATGGTGTATGTATCAAGCCCAGATGTATTTGCAGAAGAAAAGCGTTTGTTGTTTATCCAAGCCTTAGATGGCAGAGAGTACAAAGTTGATTACAGTAAAATAGGCACTAAGCTCTTCGTACGTATTCATCAAGAAAGTTATTTATAACCCCGACTCTGGCACTTTAATTGCTTGTTATTAGCTTATTTGGCAGTCGGCCATGACCGACTTTGCATTTTAAGGTGGTAAACATGAGATTAGTGCCTCTTACCCTAGTTGCATTAACGACATTAACAGCCTGTGGCGGCGGTGGCGGTTCGAGTGATTCGAATACAATCGCAGCAACAGTTAATGCAGGCTCAGATCAGCAAATTATTGAAAAAAGTGAATTTACTGTCTCTGCCCAAGGCTCACCAGCTGATGGCACCTTTACTTGGGAACGAGTCAGTGGCCCCGCACTAGAAGGGTTCCCTGCAGAGGGCGCTGAACAAACCATTACCGCGCCTGATATTAAACTCGACTCTGAACTTGTTTTAAAAGTGAATTATCAAACCGATGGGCAACTTGTTTCCGATCAAGTCAGTATTTTTATTACATCAAATAATCAACTGCCAGTTGCAGTGATCACGCAAACAGCTCCTGAAGAGTTACCATCACAATATAGTGATGTGATCACATTAAGTGGCGAAGAGTCTGCTGATATCGATGAAAATGGCTCAGTTGACAGTTACTTGTGGACTCAACTTGATGGCCCTGATTTAACGGCTGACAGCTACAACAATCAAACCATTAGCTTTACTCACCCACTACTTGAATCGAATACAGCGATGACATGGCGTTTAACTGTAACGGATGATGAAGGTGGCTCAGCAAGCACTGAGGCGTCGTTTACCTTAAACAAAACCGTTGAAGTTATTATTGCGGATGCAGGTGAAGATCAACAGATTATTGAATTTGATACTGTAACCCTTGATGCCAGCAATAGTGAAATTGTGACGGCAACAAAGTCATGTTTTTGGGAGCAATTAACAGGCGAAACTGTGACCTTGGCAAACCAGAACCAGTGTATCACGACGTTTGTAGCCCCTGATGTTGATACCGATTCAGAGCTGAGCTTTGAAGTTACCGTGACCGACAGTAAATCGCGAAGCGACACAGATACTGTGATTATCGATATTAGTCCAAAACCACTTGGTTTAATTAACGATACAGGCATGAGTGATTGCTATAACAACTCACAAAAAATTAATTGTGACAGCGAAGACTTCCCAAGCCAAGACGCCGATGTAGGTCGTGATAGTGTCGCAAACCAACTAGATAAAGTAGGTCAGGGCGACTTAGCGTTTGATTTTACTAAAATGAACGAATATGCCGACGAACTCCCAGATGATGCGACCAGCTTTAGTTGTGTTCGCGATAACGTCACGGGGCTTATTTGGGAAGTAAAAGAAGCCAGTTCAACATTACCACCGTCGACAGCCGATCGTGCAGCAACAAACCATTATACCTGGTATTTAAATGGTTCAAGTGGTGTGCAAACGGGTAGTGTGCAAGGGGCTGCGAGCTCTACTTGCCCAAGCACCAGTGACTGTGGCCTGCAAACTTACATTAATGATGTGAACAGCAACGATTTTTGCGGTGGTACAAATTGGCGTGTGCCAACTTACACCGAGTTATTAGGGTTATTAGATTATGCCAAGCAAGGTGAGTCTACGTTACTTAATAGTGATTTCTTCCCAAATCAACCAAGTGATATTCAGCTAAGCAGTGATAGCAGCTCATTTATGCCTTATTGGACTTCGCAAACAGCGGCAGATGGTACGAGTTTATCGCAAGCTTATATTATCGATATGAGTAGTGCTAATGACTTAGCATATCCAAAAAGTAATACCGCCTTTGTGCGCTTAGTTAGAACGCCGGGAGAGTAATATGCGAAAGTTACCTTTAATCACAGTAATTACCGGTATTGCTCTGCAATCGGGTTTTGCTGCTGCGCAAGTATGTTACAGCGCCGTCACAGAGACGACCCCTGATAGCCGTTTTGTAATAAACGAAGATGGTACAGTAAGTGATAGCGAAACGGGTCTTATGTGGCAACGTTGTACGTTTGGTCAAAGTTATGATAGTGACACGGATACTTGCGAGGGCACGAGCCAGCAACTTACTTGGGGCGAAGCTTTACGCGGGGCTGAAAATGCAACCTTTGCTGATTACAGCGATTGGCATGTACCAAATGTTAAAGAGTTAGCAAGTATTTTAGAGCATAGTTGTGTGCAGCCTAGCATTAACGAAAACGCATTTTTATCGACTAAGCTGCAAAACTACTGGAGTAGCACTTCAGGGATCAGTCGCACTGATCTAGCTTGGGTGTATCAATTTGATAAAGGCATCAACAGCCTTCACGCAAAAACGTCCGATGTTTATTTGCGTTTAGTGCGCTACGAAAAGTAGCCTTTAATAATCTCTAACCGCGCTTGCTCAAGCGCGGTTTTTATTTCTGCGCCTTTAATACCTTGTGCAATAAACTGTTGCGGGCTGACTGCTCGTGCTTGCGTGGCTGCATTTACTAAAGAGTCATAGCGGGTTACTGGCTGTTGTTGACTTATCTCTAACACCTTTAAAACTTGCTCAAAACGTTCAGGGCGACGCCATAAATCAAGTTGGTTAAAGCAAGCAAAAACGGCCTCGCTAGATGGTTTTTCTGCACTTAACGTTGTTTGATGTGTTTGGCTAAATAGCGCTAAATCGCGCACTTCATTAGGTAAGCGTATCTTGCTAGCCATCGCTTTTATCTCGTCGCTTGAAAGCGCTAAGGTAACTTGGCTAAATAACAACGCAGTGTCACTAACTTGCAGTTTATTCGCATAGGCAAAGCGAGCTTGTAAAGTACGGTAAAGCTCATCACACCATTTACTTTCAAGCTCAGGGCTAATTACATGCAGGCCGCCAATACTATCAAGTACATTTAAAAACTCGCTAAATGCGCCATCACTGAGGGATTTTTCGCATTCTAACCAAACGCGCTCAGCTGTGAGGGTGCTCAGTTCACCGGCTTTAACCATCTCGGTTAATAGTGACTGGGTTTCTGGGGCGATAGTAAAGCCTAGGTAATGATAACGAGCAGCAAAACGGGCTACTCGCAATATGCGCAAAGGGTCTTCACTAAAGGCATCGGAGACATGACGTAATACACGATTTTCAAGATCCTGCTGACCAGAAAATGGGTCGACTAAGCTGCCATCTTGGGCTTGAGCAATGGCATTTACGGTGAGATCTCGACGTATTAAGTCTTGCTCTAATGTGACATCAGGCGCGAAATCACAAATGAAGCCGGTATAACCTTGGCCTTGTTTTCGCTCGGTGCGCGCTAGCGCATATTCTTCTTTACTTTGTGGGTGTAAAAATACCGGAAAATCTTTACCAACTTGTTGATAGCCTTGGCTGATCAGTTGCTCAGGCGTTGCACCAACTACCACATAGTCGCGCTCTTTAACGTCACGACCAAGTAGGGCGTCTCTGACTGCGCCACCGACTAAATAAACCTGCATAAAACACCTATAATTTTGCCTTTTCGCTATTTTACGTTATTTAGCCAATAAAATGTAAACAAGGTTTTAAGTAGCGATGTTTTTTGCCATTATAGACCGTGATTTTAAACGCAAGGAATAACACGGTGTATTTAAGCTATTTTGGCTTGTCAGAAAAACCCTTTTCGATTGCCCCAAATCCTGAGTATTTATTTCTTAGTGAGCGCCATAAAGAGGCGTTAGCGCACCTTACCTATGGATTAGGTGAAGCGGGTGGCTTCGTTTTGTTAACAGGCGAAGTGGGTACAGGTAAAACAACACTAACAAGAAGTCTGCAAGAGCAGTTACCTGAAAACACCCAAGTGGCACAAATTCATAATCCGGCTTTGTCACAACTTGAACTGCTTGCCAGTATTTGTGATGAATTAAAGATTGAGTACGACTGTACTAATGCGACTCTGAAGACCCTTACTGATGTGATTAAAAAGCACCTTGAGGCAAACAATCAAGCGGGCGGTCACACCATCTTAATTATTGATGAAGCACAATTACTCGCACCTGATGTGCTAGAGCAGCTGCGCTTGTTAACCAATATCGAAACAGATCATAAAAAGCTGCTGCAAATTGTATTAGTAGGGCAACCTGAGCTTCAAGAACTACTAAAACGCACTGAATTAAGACAACTTGCCCAGCGTATTACTGCGCGTTATCACTTATTACCACTCACTGAAGGACAAGTGTTTGCCTATGTTAAGCACCGTTTATTTAAAGCGGGCACAGAGCAAGCATTGTTCTCAGGGGATGCGTTAAAAGCGATTTATCAGGTTACTCAAGGCGTACCAAGATTGATCAATTTATTATGTGAGCGCTGTTTAGTGGGGGCATTTTCACAGCAAAAATTGAGTATCGACAGCGAACTTGTGATGCGCTCAGCCGCAGAAGCACTGCCGCCAACCAGCACTCCTGTTGCTGTAGCAAATAAAGAGCCGAGTTATGTTTGGCTTTACCCAGTTTCATTTTTAGCCGTATTAGGAATGGGTATTGGTTTATCCTACCTAATATAACGAGTGTTCATTTATGTCATTATTACTAGATGCAATTAAACAATCAGATCAGCACGCACAAACTGCCGTTGATCATGACCAAGCCGCACTTGCGCTCAAACAACAGCAAGAATTAACACGGTATCGACGCTTAGCTTTTTCATTTGGGCTATTACTGGCGGCAATATTGACGCTTATGGCAGGATTTTCGATTGGTAAATGGTTACAGCAAACTAAACCTGCTGCTGAGCAGCCAAAGCTTGTTAATAACAGCAATGAAACCACAGAAAGCGTTGCCACTGAGGCTCAGGTAAGTCCTGAAACACAGCAACCCGCTAAGCAACAGCAAGTAGCGCAAAGCCAAACCCCGCAAGCGACCAATAACCCAGCCCAAGTAACAACGATGCAACAAGGGCAAGTGCAACAATCTGTACCACAACAAATGATGCAGCAGGTGCCAGTGCAAGGTCAGCAATATCAGTGGGTGCAAGTTCCGGTAAATTCAGCCCCTGTGTATGCAAATCAAGGTTATCAAGTACAACCTCAGTACCAGCAACAAGCTGTGTATCAAAATCAGCCAGTGTATCAATCACAGCCACAGTTTTCGCAGCCAATGCAACAAATCAATCCGCAGCAAATGAGCAGTAATGGCATTGATTTAAGTAAATACAAGGTGCTCGGCAAGCCACTTAATGGTCAGCCAACTCAACCAGCTTCTCAACCATCAACAAATGATGAGCTTAAAGATGTACCAGATACATTGAAAGATGCTTTTGCTAAAGCGGTTGAAGATGTTGATAACAAACACAGTGTTGATATTACCCGTAGCACTAAAAATACGTCTTATGCAGAGCCAATTGAGCTCTTGCCTGATGCATTACAAAGTCTCATTCCTACCATTAAATACCAAGCGCATATTTATGCTTCAGAAACATCGAAGCGCTGGATTAAGTTAAATGGTCGTGAGTTATACGAAGGCGATAACATCGGCGTGTTATCAGTCATTGAAATCACTCCAGAGCAGAGCTTATTAAGCTACGATGGCTATGAGTTTACTTTAAAAGCATTACAAGACTGGCCTGAGTAGCCAGCCTTTATTTTAGGGCTAAGGTAAAATAGCACTCTTAAAAAAGCGGATCAGGTCGATGTTAAAGTCTCTCGGCCTGACTGCTGATTCTAAGCTATCGTGGCAACGGCTGTTAGCCAAATCAATATCTTGCACTTCGGTATAGCGTGCATGTTTAGCGTTATAAAACACTTTAACTTGAGGTTTTAAAGGACTAGTAGGGTTACTGTGAGTGACCACACCTAATTTTTGGCTTTCAAGTTTCACTAAGGTGCCGACTGGGTGAACACCTATGCACTGAATAAACTTAGTGACTAGGTCTCCGTCAAAGCTATCTGGGCAGCCATCTTTAAGTATCTTAAACGCCTTAATTGGCTCCATGCCTGCTTTGTAAACCCGCTCAGCGGTCAATGCATCATACACATCAACAATCGAAGCCATACGTACATATAAGCTTATCTCGTCACCACTTTTACCAAACGGGTAGCCACTGCCATCTAAACGTTCGTGATGGAAGCCAGCTATATCTACAGCAATCCCGCTCAAGCCTGCTTGCTCTAAAATTTCTTTACTGAAACGAGCATGGTCTTGAATTACTTGGTACTCTTCGTCGGTTAATTTGCCAGGCTTATTGAGTATCTCATCGGGAATATTGATCTTGCCAATATCGTGAAGTAAAGCACCGGTCGCAAGCTCTTCAATAATGGCTTTTTCAATACCTAAGTGCTTAGCAAAAATACTCATCAAAATTGATACATTGATAGAATGCTCAAGTAGGTAAGCATCTTTTTCACGCATACGAGTGATACAGGCAAGCGCATCTTGGTTACGAAAAACCGAATCAATAAAGCCACTTGCGAGTTCTTTAAAAGGGGCTATATCAATTTTGTTGCCATCGCGGATATCGTCAAAGGCTTTGCTTTGTAATGACCTTGCTTCGTTATATAAGCTGTTTGCTTTGCCCATTTCTGCCGACACACTGTGAGTGGTGTGCCAAGGATCGAATGCGGTCGTCTCGCCAACAGGTTGCGGATTATGTTGCTGCTCAACCACTTTATTCTCACTGTCTAAGGTCAGTGTTTTGTCTGGGTCGATAGCTATTTCTAATATGCCAGCCTTGATCAGCTTATCTATACTTCCCTGTGTTTTTACCCAACCTTGGTTTTTTATACGGATCTTGCCTGTTTGTTTTGTCACACTTTGGACAAACATGCCGGGCTTTAGTTGATTGATAGGGAGTGTTTTCAAAGCCTTTACTTCTAGTCGAATACATTACTATAAAACTAGCAGAAAATTTGTAGCTCGGTAAACAAGAATAGTAAAAAGGTATCTGTAAAATCAAAAGCCCCCGCAAATGCGAGGGCTTTTAATTAGCTCAGGAAAGTTTAATTTCCTTTAACTTATACGATTACTCGTCGTCTTCAACTAAGGTCATTAGTGATGTGTTACCACCTGATGCGGTTGTATCAACACTGATTGTTTTCTCAGTGAGTAAGCGCTTGATTAGCGTGTCGTAGTACTCAGAGCTGATCACTGGCAGAATAGCACCTTTACGTTGTGCTAGCTGCTGGCTAAAGTAGCCTAAGCGTGATGAACGAGCTGCAACAACCGCACCTGCAAGGTGAGGGTGCGCCAAGATAGCTTGTAACTGATTAGGTTTAGCTACTTGGAATACACCTTCAGCGATACCTGTTGAGATAAACTTGTCTCTGAATGCAACCGCTTCGTCAAAGAATAACTCAGAAGCAACCGTGATTACTGTGTTACCAGCAGCAAGTGCTGTGATAATCGAAATTGCCCAGAAGTTAAATGACGTACTCTTATCAGCATAACAAACCACACAGCCACGAGGCTCTAAGTGAAGTGTGTTTGACTCACCCGTTGGTCCAGGCAACACAGTGTGCTTACGCATGTGTTTTTCAAGACGGTTAAGTTGCGCACGAGCATCAGCTAGCGTTAATGCTAAATCATCGGCAAGCTCGTCGATAATTTCTACAGTCGCTACTTTTGCAAGTAATTGACGCACAGCAGAAACTCGGTCGTTCAGTGGTGTTGCACGCCAGATTTTCTCGTCGCGTAATGAGTTATCCATTAGCGTAGCAACCTGCTCAGCTGCACCTGAATAGTGGTGAGTATCTAACTCATCAGGTGTTAGATTAGTCATTTGTACGTTATCTGGTGATGCTTTTTCTTTCACTAGACGTTGTAGGTAGTTAGGACCACCCGCTTTAGGGCCTGTACCAGATAAACCACGGCCACCGAAAGGTTGTACGCCAACAATCGCGCCGATCATATTACGGTTGATGTAAACGTTACCTGCACGTGACATTTTCGCTAGGTATTCACAGCGCTCTTCGATACGTGAATGCACACCCATAGTTAAGCCAAAGCCCGTGCCATTGATTTGGTCAATCACGTTATCAAGCTCTGTGCCTTTAAAGCGGATGATATGTACACATGGGCCAAATACTTCGCGCTTAAGTACAGATAAATCTTTGATTTCGTATAAACGAGGCGCGAAGAAGTAAGCACCATTTTCATTGTTATCAGGAATAGCACACTCATAGTGAAGTGTGGCATTACCTTTTAAGTATTCAACATGGTCATTTAAATTTTTCAGTGCTTTTTCGTCGATAACAGGACCGATATCAGTTGAAAGCAATGACGGGTCGCCAACGTGAAGCTCTTTTAAAGCACCTTTGATCATCTCAATGATGCCATCAGCAACGTCTTCTTGTAAGAATAATACACGCAGTGCAGAACAGCGTTGACCAGCACTTTGGAAACCTGAACTGATCACATCGTCAACAACTTGCTCTGGTAGAGCGGTTGAGTCAACGATCATACAGTTTTGACCACCAGTTTCAGCAATAAGCGGTACTTGAATATCATTACGCGCAGCAAGTGTTTGCGAAATAACAGTACCTGTTTCTGTAGAACCTGTGAACATAACAGCTTGAATACGCTCATCAGGAACGATGGTTTTACCTACTTCGCTACCACGAGCAATAACAGGTTGTACAACGTGCTCTGGTAAGCCTACAGATAGCATAAGTTCAATGGTACGAAGTGCGATTAAGCTTGTTTGCTCAGCTGGTTTCGCAATAACTGTGTTACCTGTCACGATTGCTGCAGCTACTTGACCTAAGAAGATTGCAAGTGGGAAGTTCCATGGGCTGATACATAAGATCACACCACGTGCTTCGAAGCGCTCATCTTCAGAAAGTTCCTCAGCGCGTGCAGCGTAGTAGCGGCAGAAATCCACTGCTTCACGAACTTCATCGATACCATCTTGAGTTACTTTACCTGCTTCTTTGATACATAGTGCCACTAACTCATCGTGATGACGCTCTAAGATATCAGCAACACGACGTAATAAGTTTGCGCGCTCTTTTACTGGCGTTTGTGACCATGACTCAAATGCTTTTTCTGCATTTTCTAAAAGAGCAGTCATTTCGTCAGAAGATTGTAGTTTCACATGACCAATGATCTCTTTGTGATTTGCAGGGTTCTTCACAGGAAGAGAGCCTTCTGGCACATCGCTTAATTCAATGCGGTGCTCAGCAAACCAGGTATCAAGGTTTTCTTTAAATGGTGTGATTACATTGATATCAGTTAAGTCCATGCCTTTTGAGTTAGCACGTTCTTCACCGTATAAATCAATAGGCATCTTAATTTGCGTGTTGTACTTGTTACGTAAACCTTGCAGTGTTTCTACAGGGTCAGGTAATAGTGATTCAACAGGCTTAGTCGTATCAACAATCGCATTAACGAATGACGAGTTAGCACCGTTTTCTAATAAACGACGTACTAAGTAGGCAAGTAAGTCTTCGTGTTGACCCACTGGTGCGTAAACACGACATTGAATTTTCTCTTGGGTTACGATTTGGTCGAATAACGACTCACCCATACCGTGTAGGCGTTGGAATTCAAAACCTTCGTTATCACCTTTTGCAACTTCTAAGATTGTTGCTGCAGTGTAGGCGTTGTGTGTAGCAAATTGCGGGTACAGTACATCACGTGCTTCTAGAAGCTTAATTGCACAAGCTTTGTAAGAAACGTCAGTGGTCGCTTTACGTGTAAATACCGGGTAATGATCTAAACCATCTTGTTGAGTGGTTTTGATTTCTGTATCCCAGTATGCACCTTTTACAAGGCGAACCATTAGTTTACGACCAACGCGACGAGCTAGCTCTGCAACCCACTCAACGACAAAAATAGCGCGCTTTTGGTATGCTTGAACTGCTAAACCAAAGCCGTTCCAGTTACCTAAATCGTCATCACTGAATACCGCTTCAATAACATCTAAAGAGATATCTAAACGGTCAGCTTCTTCAGCATCAACAGTAAAGCCGATATCGTAGCTTTTCGCTGCAAGCGCAAGTTCTTTTAACTTAGGTACGATTTCAGCAATAACACGTTCACGATGTGTGAATTCATAACGTGGGTGAATCGCAGAAATTTTAACTGAGATACCAGGGCTCTTGATTGGACCACGGCCATTTGCTGCTTTACCAATCGCGTGGATAGCTGTCATGTAGCTGTTGAAGTAACGCTCTGCATCTTTCATTGTGCGTGCGCCTTCACCTAGCATATCGTATGAGTATACGTAGCCTTTTTGCTCTTTATCGGCTGCACGTTCAATTGCTTCGTCGATAGTACGACCCATAACGAATTGCTTACCCATGATCTTCATCGCGAAGTTCACAGATTTACGAATAACAGGCTCACCTAAACGACCAATTGTTTTCTTAAGAACACCGAATTGCTGCTCTTTTGACTTGTCGCTGTAGTTAACCATTTTACCGGTTACTAACAGACCCCAAGAAGAGGCGTTTACAAATAAAGAATCGCTGCTACCTAAATGAGAGCTCCAGTCACCTTTAGCAAGTTTGTCACGAATTAGTGATTCTTGCGTTGCTTTATCTGGAACACGTAATAGTGCTTCTGCAAGACACATTAATACAACGCCTTCCTCACTTGAAAGTGAGAATTCATTTAATAGTGCATCTACACCGCTTTGACCATCCTGATCGCGACGGATATTTAAAACCATTTGACGAGCACGTTCCCACGCTCGGCTACGCGCTTTCACGCCTACTTCAGCCAAAGGCAAAATATGATCAATAACCGCATTTTCGTCAATACGGTAGAAATCACGGATCTTTTGTCTAATTGGACATTCAGTTGTCAAATCGCCATTAAATAGCATATGTAACCCTCTGGTATGTGGAGTCTAGAAATGAACTTATTGCATTTCTTACCATTGATATAATTCGTGCATTCTAATTAAAATCCAGCAGAATATGCTGGTTAAATTTTTCGATTTACGATAATTTACAGGGCATACCGTTAACTTAGCCGCATAAAATTCTGTTATGACCAGTCCGAATAGATTACGCATGTTAGATCGCATCGATTTAGCAATTTTAGACGCTCTGCAAAAAAATGGCAGAATATCGAACGTAAACCTCGCAAAACAGGTAAATCTGAGCCCAAGCCCGTGTCTAGATCGTGTAAAACGTTTAGAGCAAGAAGGCTACATCGAAGGCTATTACGCAAAGCTTAGCGAAGCAAAGCTTAACCAGAGCTTGTTAGCACATGTGCAGGTATCGTTAGTGACCTCGAATACATCGGTATTTAAAGTCTTTCGTGAATATATTTTAAATATTCCACAAGTGGTTGAATGCGACATGGTTGCTGGTGGCTATGACTACTTATTAAAAGTACGGGTGTCTGATATGGATGAATACCGCCAAGTGCTGGGGGATTTAGTTGATATCCCAGGGGTAGGTACGCATCACACCTATATGGTGATCGAAAAAATTAAACAAGATACCGGACTAAGGTTCGATATATAGATACAAAAAAAGCACCATCAGGTGCTTTTTTATTGACTATTTAGTGGCTTATGCCCAGCCGTCGTAACGTTTACGGCGAGATAACACCACGGTTAAGATAATACCTAACAGTAAGCCGATAAATGCAATTGCTCCGCCATATGTAAGTAGCTGACGCTTCTCTTTAGCACTGGCTGTTTGCTTTGCGTTGCGCTCAGACTCAATGGTGTTCTTAAGTGTTTCGATTTGCTTGCTAAGAGCTAGGTTTTGCTCTGTAAGTGATTTGTTCTGCTCTTGAAGTTGTGGCAGTTCAATTTCAGCTTGGCGAAGCTGCTCTTGCATTACCGTCATGTCGTTATTCAGCGCTTGAAATTGTTGTTGAATACCCGCGTTTTCAGTAACAAATTTTGACTCTACCCAACCTTCACGATCTTTATCATCACGAATTTTAAAGTAGCCATTATCTTCACCTGACAACAACACAACTTGCGTACCAGCATCAACTGAGCCCAAAATGCGGTAGTTTTTGCTTGGGCCTGAGTGCATAAAGGTGTACAGGTTATCGACTATGTATGCGGTGTTTTGGCTGTCGCTGCTTGGAGCTTCTTCTGCGTAGCTAATAAAAGAGGTGGCCGCAAGGAGCAACCCAAAAATACACTGTTTTAACATCAATCTACCTTGTTAATGTGATCTTGCCTAGAAGTGGCTAAATTTATAATTTCTTTATGTATAGAGATAGTAGGGATTTCAACTATTAATAGCAAGGCTGATATTGTAATCCGTGCGTGAGCTTAACCGTAAAAAACAGGAAAAAATTTGCATTAACAGTCTGCTTTGTTTATTTTGATCACTTATTTATTTTAAATGTACTCCGCAAAGCGAATGGATACTGAGATAGAACTGAAGTTTTTGGTGTCAGATGCCGTTGTTCCACTGATCCCCGCATTAATTACCCAATTTGCAAAAACCGTTACTAACAAACCGTCACGCAATTTACAAAATGCTTATTACGATACGCCAAGCCGAGAATTACGCGCTTTAGATATTGGCCTTCGTACTCGCTGTTGTGATGGTGAGTGTGAACAAACTATCAAGCTTGCTGGCGAAGTGGTTGGCGGCTTACATCAGCGCCCAGAATACAACTTACCACTGTCAGGTAACCGCCCTGATTTACTCGCATTTGATGCTGCTATTTGGCCGCATGGCATGCAAGTGTCTGGTATTGCAGAAAACCTATACCCAATTTTTAGCACTAACTTTATACGCCGTACTTGGTTACTCGAAACCGAAAATGGCGCAAAAATTGAAGTGGTATTAGATAAAGGTGAAGTTGCTGCCTCGGGTCAGGTTGAGCCAATCTCTGAACTTGAAATCGAACTGATCGAAGGTAGTCGTAATGAGTTGTTTGCTTTGGCAGATAAACTGGTTAGTGAAAGCCATGTTCGCTTAGGGCTTTATTCTAAAGCTGCTCGGGGTTATCGTCTTGCTGATGACAAACCATTAAAAGCAAGCAAATCAATTGGCTTTGTGCCACTAAAACGTGGTGCAACCCAAGAACAAGCTTTAGTAGAAAGCATTAACTACGCGATTCGCTTTGTACAAAAACATGAAGCCTGCTATTTCATAAAACCAAGCTTAAAAACCCTTAAGCGTGTCACAGACGGTATTCGTTTAATTCGCCATACATTTTGGCTGTTTGACGATATTGTTAGTAAAGACGATACCGACTCATTGCGTACAGAGTTAAAGTGGTTATTGAGCGAATTAGCGTGGGTTGAAAATGCTATCCAGCTAAAAACCTACACATCTAAGCGCCACGCATACTACAAAAAAATCAACAGTGCGCCTGAGCTCACACAAGTTATTAATGACTTAAAAGAGTTACAGCCAAGCATTGATGATATTGAAACTCTTTTTCATAGCACCCGATACAACCGCTTATTGTTACAATTAACTACGTGGTTAATTGAAAAACAATGGCGCAAATCATGGGGGCAGGCTGAGTTTCAGGCAGCAGAAAAACCAGTTGCCGATATTGCTAAGCGTTTATTTGCCAAAGACTGGCACGACATGCACGAGCTTATTCCTGAGCAGCAAGTGTTTACAGATAAAGACTATTTGGCACTACGCACTCGCCTTGAAAACTCATTACTCAGCGGCAATTGCTTAGGCGCTTTGTTCGATAAAGAAGACAGAAATGAGTTCCGTATGCCGTGGGTTGATATCTCTCATGGTATTTATGAGTTAAGCACCCTTGAGTACTTAAAGCAGTTATGCGCAGGACAAGACGACTTAGAGCTGACCAAAATTCAATCATGGCTTGATCAAAAGTCAGAGTTTCTGGTCAGTGCGATGGAGCAAAGTCGCCACGCGTCATTTAATACAGACCCTTATTGGTTTTAAATAAATGCACTTGTGCCTATGGATAGGGTTAGTATGTTTGAGTCTCTCGGCAGTAGCTAACCCTATTGAATGGCAAACTTACAAACAGCAAGACGACATCACCGTTAGCTATAAAAAGCACGAAACTGGCATTATTGAAATTAATGCTTCTGTGCTGGTGAAAAATGCCAAAGCCAGTGACTTTATGGCATTGCTCAGTGATACCGACAACGCCGCAAACTGGCTTGAAAATGTCAAAAGCGTGACGCTAATGGAGCGCTTAAGCCCCTCAGAAACCCTTGTTTATACTCATTTTAATTCACCTTGGCCGGTGTCAGACCGTGACTTGGTGAGTTATTCTTGTTATCACGCATTAGATGAGCACAAATCCGAGTTACAAATCAAAAGCCAACCTTATGCAAAAGCCGAAGTCTCTGGCGTTGTGCGTATTAAAGACCTTACCGCCTATTGGCGCTTTGAACAGCAACAAAGTAACTTGTTAGTAAGCCATCAAGCCTACGCAGACCCAGGTGGTTCCATTCCGCATTGGTTAAGTAACAAGGTATCCCTAAAAAGCGTTTATAAAACGCTACAAGCACTGAGAGAACAATTAACTAACAATCAGTTTTCCCGCGCTAACACCAGCAGCATTCCAGGTGATTGCTAGTTTTTAATCAAGCGTATTTGGGTGACAGAGTAAGAATTTATCATTATGATCAGGCTAGTTCTGAGCGGGTAGGTAAAAAATGAAAGAACCAAAAATTCCCCTAGTTAATAAGCCAAATGGTATTGGCTTTGGGCGTATTTTAAAAGCAACCAAGTGTTCTATTAAAGGCTTTAAAGCGGCATTTAAAGAAGAGTCGGCATTTCGCTCTGAAATCTATTTAGGGGTGTGCTTATTACCCTTGTCAGTGGTTTTTGCACAGTCATTAAATCATTGGTTAGTCCTATTTATACCTTACTTGTTATTATTAATTGTTGAGTTACTGAACTCGTCGATAGAAGCGCTCACTGACCGAGTAGGGATTGAGTATCATGTATTATCGGGACGAGCTAAAGATATGGCTTCTGCGGCAGTGACATTGAGCTTGCTAATTCTAGCCTTAGTTTGGGGTGTTGCAGTTTACGAAAAGATAGTGAGTTACCTTTAAATCAGACACAAAAAAAGCGCCAAAAGGCCAATGCCAGTCAGTTAAGCTGACTGGCATTTCTTTTTTTATGTGGGTACTTTGATGGCTTAGGCTTTATCGCTCTTGGGTATCGCCTATCTTCTCTTCTAGGTGGCAGTTTAAATAGTCTCAGCGTACCTAACAGATGCTCCCAGTGAATTGGAATATTACCGGGGCTCATAATTGATATTGATGAAAAGTATTGAATAACTGCCATCGAGCAGCTTGAGAAACTGAGTTGGTTAGGCCATATTCCTTCAGCTTTTGCTGCTAGGGTCATCAACCTTCGAATTAAATTGTATGCGAGGAGGATCCCCCATAGCTCCTGTCTAACCATATCAGGGCGCTTACTCCGAAGGTGGTATGTGCTATCTAGCATTGTTTGCTTTATTTCTCGATACCCTAATTCTATTTCCCAGCGATGGCTGTATAAATCAACTATTTCGCTACTTGGAAAACGAAGTCTATCTACCATCGAGGTTAATATTCGGTAATTTTTACCTTTTATGGTTTTACTAACCAGTCTTGCTTTAATAACTTCGGGAACATCGGGGAAATTCTTTTGCGCATGCTTAGTGGTTTTGAGCTCAATTATCAGGTCATTGTTACCAACCTTAGAAACGACTTCGTATTGTAAATCAGGTCTTGCAGGTATTAGCCAATGCCTTTCTTCTCCAGTGCTGTGCCATCGATTTAACAAGCCCAGTGAATAGTACCCTTTATCAAACATGGTCAACGAGTGGTTAGGTGTACGCTCAATCAGTCGTTCAGCAAGCTTCATTTCATTCGTCTTATAGTTATCAAACTCACTGCTTATCAGTTGGTGGCTGGTGAGTTCCATATGACAAACCATGCGAATTTGTGGGAATCCTGTATCACCATATTGGTTGCTAGCCGATGAGAATGCTTCACGATTCTCATCTGAATCGGCCGTACGCCAAACAACACCATCAACCGCTAATAAATTTAACCCAGCCCACGTGTCAAACTCTTCTGTATGGTACATATTATCAGCAGCTTTATTAAAGACTTGCTTAACGGGGTCATCACCTAATCGCTGGCGAGCTTGAACCATGGCACTCGGGGCGACTAACTGATTTTTGCCAGGCAGCATAATGTCTAGTTTATTCGCAATATTCCAGACAGATTCTTTACGAAATAATGCCATGCCAATAACAGACCAAAGCACAGCTTCTAAAGGCAACCTGCGCTTTCTAACTGTGGCTACTCCAGCTTGTTGAAAGCCTTGTTCAATCAGGTCAGAAGATAAAATTTCAGATAATTTTTCAAACGTGTGATAACGAGTGCTTTCTTCGAAAGCAGAATGAAGAGCTTGTTCTATATTCACAAAAAAATCCGTAGTTAGTTGCCTAACTACGGATTGTGCATGATCATTCTGATCGGTCAACTGATCAACTTCTTAACTGATCAGCATTAG
>NZ_LRUE01000021.1:1433-190517 GCF_001550135.1 Pseudoalteromonas shioyasakiensis | reverse complement strand
TAATTACCCGTGAGGCTTAACCATACAACGCCAAACGCGTTTTATGACAGCGTAACGAACAGAAGTTAAGAGACTAAAGTAGACATTTACTTGATATCAGATTTCCAGATTTATTAATTTGCTCAAAAGAGCGAATTAAAACCAAATTTGCTTGGTGACAATAGCGTTTTGGACCCACCTGACCCCATGCCGAACTCAGTAGTGAAACGAAACAGCGCCGATGATAGTGTAGCAGCTGCTATGTGAAAGTAGGTCATCGCCAGGCTCCAAATAAGAGAAAGCCCGATTCGAAAGAGTCGGGCTTTTTTGCGTTTGGAGCTTTCAGCCAGGTAGGTTGGGTAGAGCGGAGCGAAACCCAACATGAGTTAGCGAGTTACAAGTTAGCAAGGGTAAAGTTGAACTGTGTGGTTGTTTAGCACAGAGTCACCCACAGCAACAAACCCCGTAGGAGGCACTTCAGTGCCGAATCTAGACCTTAGCAAAACATTCATGGCTAAAGCCATTCCTACAAGTACACTTTACCTAGAACCTCGGGCAGAGGAAGACGCAGCACCAAACACCCACATCGCGCGGCTGATCGCTGACGGCTGAAAGCTGATAGCTCGGTGTCACTCACACTGCTGTATTTCTCTCACATCACCACGGCCATCACTTAGGTAGCATTGTTCTAGTAAAGAGCAATAGCAGATCTCGGTTTTGATGCTATTACGTTGCTTGTTTACTTTGTCCCATTGAGTTTCATTAAATCCCGTTCGCTTGAAACCAAAAAGTTTAAGTTTACTGCCAGATGCCAGTAACCGGTTATCACTGGCACTCGTCATAATCCAGCCAAATGCTTCGAAAATATTTATGTCGGGAGAGTCATCTTGCAGAGTTTGTAGCTGTGTTTCATATGCTTGTGTATCAAAACAGCATGCAGAAATTACTTTATAGATATCTAAATATGATTGGTCGTTATAAAGATACTTCACATACTTTACTATCGCAGGTCCTGATCCTGAATTAGTGAGTACAAAGGTGATTTCAGATTGATTTTTTTCTTCATTAAAATTCCCCGTCATTACTTCGAGCCATGGCCAGGTTGCGGCTTTTACTTGTCGTTCTGCGGCGCTGGCTTGTAAGTAAGTGGCATAAAAGGAGGCTGCGGAGATAATAATGGCACAGAGTGCTAGAAATAGGTTTAGCCGCTCGTTGGTAAACCATGCCTTGCGCTGATTGCTGGCTTGTTGAGTGTTTTGCTGGGTGGTCTTTGTTTGCTCTTCAACGTTAGAATCTTGCTCTGATTTAACGGTTGAACAGCTTACGTCCTGTTGCTGATTATCCATAATTTTTAATTGTTGTTTTTATAGACTAATAAAGATACAACTTTAATTGGATAGATAAAAGAGACAGGGAGTAAAACTCCCTGGTTTGGTATTAACTATTTGAGATAAATACGGTGAGCTTTTCACCCACTCTTAAGCTATCTCTTGAAAGGTTATTCCATTGTTTGAGTTTAGTGATACTGACTTTGTATTGCTTTGCTATCTTCCAAAGGCTATCGCCAGATTTCACCTTATACTCGATTTGTTGATCAGCCAATTGCGGTAATATCAGTTTTTGACCAATACGAATGGTGTTTGTTTTTAGGTTATTGAAGGTTTTCAGCTGGCTAACTGTTACTTTATAGTTCTTTGCAATTACACTTAAGCTATCACCGCGCTTTACTGTGTAATGTTGCCACTGGCTATAATCATTGCTTTTTTGGTTAGCTAATAGAGTTTGATAACTTGCCTGCTGATCTTTTGGGACCACAATATGTGGCGCATCAATCACCGCGGGATATCGGATAACGCCATGGTTCAGCTCTTCAAGCTCTTGCCATTTCGCTTTGTCTGCCAAGATCACTGCACCAGTTACTGGTAAGGTCGCAATAGCCTGCTCATTCTTAATGGCAGGGAATATCATTTTTTGGTGTTTTAATAATTGTGCTGCGGCCAGTAACTTAGGCACGTATTGTTTGGTTTGCGATGGTAGCTTTAAGCTAAAGAAGTCCGTCGACTTACCTTGTTTTTTATTACGAGCAATTGCCTGTAATACACGCCCTTCACCAATATTGTAGGCAGCAATAGCATGATACCAATCGCCATCAAAGCGTTTATAAAGGTATTCCATAAAATCCAAAGCTGCGCGGGTGCTGTCGATCACATCTTGGCGACCATCATACCAAGGGGTAATTTTTACTTTAAAGTATTTGGCGATTGAGGGGGTGAGTTGCCATAAACCCGATGCATGTTTGTGCGAATAGGCACTGGCATCAAAATCGCTCTCTATAAGCGGCATTAGAGCGAGTTCTATTGGTAAGTCACGGTTTTCTACTTCTGTAACGATATGATACAAATACGGCTCTGCACGGCGGCTTATTTCTTCCATGTAATTTGGATGAGTAAGGTACCAAGCAATGCGCTTTTGCACATCTGGGTGACTTGAATCGCTAAACTGTAGTTGAATGCGAATACGCTGCCATACGTCATCAAGTTCACTTGGTTTGAGCGGTGTCACCGCGTCTACTTGTGCTGTTTTAGCTTCTGCAACCACAGTGCCTGGATTAGCTTTGATGATGGGCTTCTTTTCGGGAAGTGACTCAGGGGCAGTCTGACAGCCTGTTACAATAAAAGAAACAACAACAAGGCCTAAAAATCGATTTAAAAACACGTATTAAAATACTCCGTTAACTTAGGTGCGGGTAAACTAAAGCGCCTAAGCTTAACATAGGGTGAGCTAAAAATGACCATTAGATTAACAGCTCGCTAACTTACTCACCCAATTGAAATTAAAACGAAATACTAACTTGTAACCCAGCATAACCATGGTTTTGTGCTTCCCAATAGCGGCTGTCTATTTCTCGGGCTCTGGCATAGATCTCTATTCTGAATGGCTTTGAGTCCACGCCCATACCCACACCGACATAGCCATCAATATTATTGTGGTCGTCATCATAGCGGTCGCTGTAGTCGTGGTCATCTCGGTCGTCGTATACGGCAAGCTCAATTAAATCTAAGCCCACTTCGCCATAGACAAAAAAGTCACTGAAATAGCCAAATTTGATGCCGCTATCTAAGGTGAGAAATGTCTCCCGATCACCTTTTTTAGTAAATACTTCTGCTGAGCCTAGTGCCGTTGTAAATGCTGCGCCGAAATTACTGTAGTTATTTTTAGCCATAACTTCGATGCCGGCTGAGGTGATTGAATCAGTACTATTATGCTCTGATTTAACAAACAGGTTCATATCTGGGCTGTCATAAATACCAGCAAAGCTTTTTGTAGGAATAAAGGCAAGTGAAGAAAACAGTGCTAAGGCGAGGTATCGCATATTGGTTAGTCCATTAAACGTTAATGGGTACATGATACCAAACAGCGCCTTAGCAAATTGTAAGTAAGTGTTCTAACTATGTAAGTTAACCGAACACGCAGCGAAAGCAGGCTCCTTGCTGGCGTTTGATATAAACCAGATCGCCGCCATGATTGAGCATGATCTGGCGCGATAAACTTAAGCCTATTCCTGAACCTTGTTGCTTGGTAGTAAAAAATGGCACAAAAATCAACTCGATCACATGATCGCTGATACCTGTACCATTGTCGCTGACCTCTAAATACAGTTGCTGATTAGCATTTTGTGCAATGCTTACCTCAATGCACTTTGCTGACTCTGGACTATTTAACTGCTTAAGGACATCAATGGCATTTGTAAGCAGGTTTATTATTACTTGTTCAACTTGGCCTCTATCTATCATTACTAACTGTTGGCTTTGCACCGACAAATTCAACGTAATATTAAGCTGCTTAGCCTGTTGTGAGTGCAAAGCAACAACTTGCTTGGCAAGATCGGCCAGAATATGTGGCTGTAAGTGTGGGGCGGGTAAGCTACTAACCTTTTTAAATTGCGCTATAAACTCTCCTAAATGCTCGGTTCGTGATGCGAGTGTTGTTAGGGCGAGTTGCAAGTCTTGTTTATCTTCCTGATCATCAAAACTAAGCTCAGTTGGCAGCAGTGCCGTACAAGTTTGTGCTAAAGAAGAAAGTGGCGTAATCGAATTAGCAATTTCATGGGTTAGTACTTTGGTAAGGCGCTTATAAGCTTGTTGCTCTTTTAATTGCAGCTGATCATGAATCGATTGCAAACTGATCACTTTACGAACTTTACCTTGGATTTCGGCAATACTGATCTGCACAGATAACGTATCGTGCTGCTCACCATTTTGCCATGGCACGGTATTACGGCTATTTTGCTTTGCGTCTTGGACTAGGTTGGCTATTACACCTAAATCATCGATGTGCTTTACAGCTTGTCCAAGTAAACGGCTGACCGCCGGATTGCTTTCAATAATAGTGCCTTGTTCGTCACATACTAATACTGCTAAATCGATATGAATTAATAGCGCTTGTAAGAACTGGGCTTGTTGCTCTGCATTAAAACGCGCAGCCTGAATTTGTTGTTTAACCTGCTCAAATTGCTGCTGCATAGGGTGTTGGTCGCCAAAGCCTAATGTGCTGTCTCCATTCGCTAAAGCGCGAAACACCATATCTGCACGCCTTGTTTGGCGTTTAAATAAATTAAAAATTTGCGCGGCACATACCAAATTTAAAATAACTAAAAGTGCCGAAATTGCAGAAAACCCGCTTTGCTCTACTTGCCAAAACAAAGCTATTGATAAACCAATTAATGCAGCTAATAGGCAGGCTAAGCTAATAAAATTACGCATCGATTACAGTCCGTATTTTTCTAAACGACGATACATGGCTCCGCGTGTTAGGCCGAGGGCTTTAGCTGCATGACTCACGTTCCCTTGAAAATGCTTTAAAGCTGCACGAACGGTTCTTTGCTCGATGATTTCGAGATCAAAAGTGTCGTAGTCAGTGGCGCTTGAAGAGAGCTCACTTGTACTAACAGCAGCACTTGGTGAGCTTAGCACTGAGCTTATATCGAGCTCTGAGCCTTCTGAGAGGATGACTGCTCGCTCAATTGCATGCGCAAGTTCACGGACATTGCCTGGCCAATGATACTGACTTAAACGTGTCATATCAGATGCCGCAATCGAGAGCTCACGTTTGTATTTATGTGCAAAGTGCTGCAAGTAGTAGTTACACAGTAATGGAATGTCTTCACTGCGCTCGCGCAGAGCTGGCAAACGGATCTCTACGGTATTAACACGGTACAGTAAGTCTTGCCTAAATTTGCCTTCAGTAACTGCTTGTTCGAGGTTTTCATTCGTTGCACAGATCAAACGAATATCAATATCGATGACTTTTGAACCACCAACCGGTGTTATTTGCCTGTTTTGTAGTGCTGCGAGCAGTTTAACTTGTTGGTTAAGCGGTAAATTACCTAGCTCGTCTAAAAATAAACTACCACCATGGGCCAGCTCAAATCGGCCAATGCGATCTTCTTTCGCGCCGGTAAACGCGCCTTTTTTATGGCCAAATAGTTCGCTTTCAAACAGGCTTTCGGCTAGTGAGCCCATGTCTAGGCTTATGAAGGGTTGGCTTTGGCGCAGGCTTGCATTGTGGATTGCATGGGCAGTGAGTTCTTTACCTGTGCCACTTTCGCCACTGATCAATATGTTGGCATCTGTGTTGGCTGCTTTGTCGATAACCGAAAAAACCTGCTGCATGGCATCACTTTGGCCTAAAAACTCAAATGGTTGATTGCCGATTGACTGCTGCAAGGCTTGCTTTTGTTTTGTGAGCTTACCAACTTGCTGTTTGTCTTTAGCGTGTGAAAATGCCGCCGCTACAGCACCGAGTAATTGCTCATTTTGCCAAGGCTTGGCAATAAAGTCAGAGGCACCAGCTTTAATTGCTTCGACAGCTAGCTGAATATCGCTGTAGGCCGTCATAAGCAGTACCGCAATGTTAGCGTCTTGGCTCATGATCTTTTTTAGCCAGTAGAATCCTTCTTTGCCACTAATTGAGTCTTGCGTGAAGTTCATATCGAGTAACACAACATCTATAGCCTGATCCGCTTCATGCTGTGCGTTAATGATACCTTCGATATCAAAGGGGTTATCTGTGGTTTTTACAACCTGATAATGCTGCTTTAAAAGTAATCGTGCGGCGATGAGTACGTCGGGGTTATCATCGACGATAAGAATTGATCCTGCTTGTTTCATAGCTATTTATTATTATTCCTTTATGGGAACACTAAGACTAATTGAAAATAGTAACAGTGTCCATTTATGGACGATATATGGGTTTTGAAGTGTTCTATAAGCGGACACTTGATTATATGCAATCGTATTGATTTTTGTATAAGTCCTTGTAATTTAATAAAAATAAAAGTTGGCACAAGAGTTGTTTTATCTATAGGTAATTAGCACCTAGATAACTTAAAGGCGTCAACATGGATAAGAAAATTACACGCTCAAATAACAAAGCATTTTTTAAGAAATCAGTAATTGCAGCAGCATGTTTAGCTGTTGCGGCAGCAGCTTATGGTTTCACACAAACTGAGCAAACAGGTCGTAGTCAGCAAGTAACCGCGACAAGCTTAACGATTAGCACAGTACAACAAGGTGAGTTTGTTGATGCTTTAAGTCTTCGTGGTCAGGTTATGCCTCGCACTACTATTTACCTCGACACCATTGCCGGAGGCCAAGTCGAAGAGCGACTTGTTGAGCAGGGTGAGTTTGTTAAAAAAGGCCAACCACTTGTGCGTTTAAGCAATACCAATTTGCAGCTTGATGTAATGAGTCGTGAAGCACAGGTGACTGAGCAGCTTAACTTTTTACGTAACACGCAAATGAATATGGAAACCAGCCGTTTAAACTTACGTCGTGATTTGCTTGAAATCGATCTTAAAATTACGCATTTATCGCGTCGCTTAAAACAAACTCAGCCGCTAGTGAAAACGGGTGTGTTAGCACAAGAGCAATTATCTGAAATTCAAGAAGACTTAGCGTATTACAAAGCTCGAAAAGAACTAACCCTTGAGCGTCAAAAGCAAGAAAACAGCATTCGTGAAGTTCAAGTAGCCCAGTTAAAAGACAGTGCCGACATGTTAGAGAAAAACCTTCAGTTTGCGCGTAAGAACCTTGAAAACTTACTCGTAACAGCACCTGCCGATGGTTATTTAAGTGAACTTGATGTTGAAATTGGTGAATCAAAAGGCCGTGGTGCTCGCCTAGGGCAGATTGATATTCCTAATGAATACAAGCTAGTTGTGAGACTAGATGAGTTTTACCTGAGCCAGGTTCAAACAGGTATGCAAGTGCTTATTGAACACGAGCAAGGCGAAATTGCGGCAACAGTTAGCAAAATTGATAGCCGTGTTCAGCAATCACAGTTTCAGGTTGAAGTCGATTTACCCAATGGCACGAGCAACATAAAACGTGGGCAAAGCCTTGATGTGCAGCTGATGCTAGGTGATAGCAAGGGCACTGCTTTATTACTTGAACGCGGCGCATTTTTTACCAGCTCAGGGGGTAACTGGGTTTATGTCATGGAAAAAGATGGCAATCGTGCAGTACGAAAAGATATTCGCCTTGGCAAAAAGAATCAAAACTATTATGAAGTGTTAAGTGGCCTAAGCGCCGGAGATCGCGTGATCACCTCTAGCTACAGCAACTTTGATAAAGCACAACAACTACAATTTTAAGGATAAAAACAATGATTAAATTAACTAACTTATCACGCGTATTCCGTACTCAAGATGTTGAAACAACAGCGCTTAATAACATTAACTTACATGTAAACGAAGGCGAGTTTCTTGCCATTATGGGGCCATCTGGCTGTGGTAAATCAACATTACTCTCTATTTTAGGTATGTTGGATTCGCCATCAGCAGGCAGTTTTGAATTTTTAGGTGAAGACATCGCAGGGTTTGGTGAAAAACAATTAGCGGCACTTAGAAAAGCGTCAATTGGTTTTGTTTTCCAAAGCTTTAACTTAATTGATGAATTAACAGTATTTGAAAACGTTGAGCTGCCACTACAGTATCAAAACATCTCAAAAAGTGAACGTAAGCAGCGAGTAGACGCAATCTTAAAACGTGTTGCAATCGACCATAGAGCAGATCACTTACCGCAGCAGCTATCGGGCGGTCAGCAGCAACGTGTAGCGGTAGCCCGAGCACTGGTGATTAATCCAAAACTTATCTTAGCGGATGAGCCTACAGGTAACCTTGATTCAAAAAATGGTGATGAAGTCATGGCGATGCTGCGTGAGCTAAATCGCGAAGGTACGACGGTAATTGTGGTTACTCACTCAGAAAAAGAAGGCAATTATGCTGACCGTTTAGTGCGCTTACTTGATGGCCAAGTGATGGTAGATAAAGCTAACCGTGTTCAACAAACAGCAGAGGTGGCATAACATGATTTTAAGTTATTTGATCACCGCGCTGCGCGCGTTTAAAAACCAAAAACAGCACTTTATTTTAAATGTTCTGGGTTTAAGTGTGGGCTTAGCTGCGGCAATTCTAGTTGCGTTGTTTGCAAAAAATGAGCTTTCGTACGATAGCCAACAGCCACATGCTGAGCGTGTTTATCGCGTTGGCCAGGACTTCTCAAAACTCGGTTTATCTGTGGTGCCTATTTTTAATTATGTGCAGTCAAAGCAGGCCGAAGATTACAGCCAAGTTGAAGAAGTATTCGGATTAACTATGGTCGAGCTGACCCGTGAAGCCATGGTTGATGTGAGTTACCGCAACCAAGGCTATAAGTTAAATGCCTTATATGGTGCTACAGCAAATATTGAAAACTTTATTGCTATGAAGACGATTGCGGGTGACTTAACAACAGCAATGAGTACACCAGACAGCCTTGCTTTAAGTGAGTCAGAAGCACTGCGCATTTTTGGTCGCACCGATGTGATTGGTGAAACACTTACGCATGAACAAGGACAGTACACAGTGCGTGCTGTGTTTGCAGACTTAGCAGATAACACTCACTTTGCCTTTAAAAACCTTGTTTATGTTAAGCATGATCCAAGCGATATAAACATCAACAGTAGTTATGTTTATATGCGTTTAGCAGAGGGCACCGATACAGATGCATTAGCTAAAACCTTAACAGAGCGCTTTTTTAGTGGTTCGATGCTGGATCAAGTTAGTTTAGAGCTGCATCCATTACTTGATTTGCACTTAACGGCTAAATCACCGTTTGAGATGAAAGCGGGTGGCGCTAAACAAGTGGTTATGATTTGCGTTGGTTTAAGCGTGTTACTTATTCTTATTGCAGGTTTTAACTTCATTAATATGACCGTCGCTCAATCGACGAAACGTGCAAAAGAAGTGGGTGTGCGTAAAGCGCTTGGCGCAAGTAAAGGCCAGTTAGTAACGCAGTTTTTATCTGAATCTGTGTTGGTATCAATGCTTTCAATGGTGATTGCATGTGCTTTAGTGGAGCTATTTTTACCAAGTTTTAATCAACTAGTAGACCGAGAGTTAGCAGTAAACTATGCCTCTGAATTTGGCATTGCCATTATTGTGGTCGCAATTGCTGTGGGCATATTAGCTGGGCTTTATCCTGCATTCTTTATTTCGTCATTCAGTGCAAAACGCGTTTTAAGTGGAGACTTACAGCGTGGTAATACTGCAATATGGGTTCGTAAGAGCTTACTAACCTTACAGGCTTCACTAGCAATAGGTTTAATCATTGCCTCTATTACCTTGTTAAAGCAATTAACTTACTTACAAAGCTTACCTTTAGGCTATGAAACAACACAAAGATTGGTTATTTCAGAGCTACCTGTAGGCGAAGTATTCACAAAAGAAAAAAATGCCTTAGTTAACCGTATTAGTGCAATTCAAGGTGTACAGCAAACAACTGTTATTGATACCCGTTTAACTGTTTCAATCAATAATACACTTATGCCAACTTGGCCAAATGGTGAAGCGTCTGGCAGCTTAACGCCTGTTGTTGGCGCAAGCTACGATGTTGTAAAAACGCTAGGATTAAAACTGGTTGCTGGACGTGACTTTAGCCGTGAATTTGCTGGTGATTGGGCAAGCCGTGCAAATGGAGTAACAAGTACGGGCACCATTGTGACTGAATCTGTTGCAAGGCAAGCGGGTTACACTAACATGAGTGACATTATCGGTAAGGTAATTAAAGACTCAGGTCGCGGCGTAGATATGCGTGTTGTGGGTGTGGTTGAAGATGTAAAAGTAGGTAATGCTAAAGATGCCAACTCAAATATTATGTTCTTATGTGGCTTTAACTTTTTATCACCAGTATCAGAACTAATTTTAACGATTGATCAGCAAAACTTGCCTTACATTAAAGCTCAGATCGCTGAAGTATTAGCAAGCTCAGCCAATATCTATGAGCCAAAAATTAACTTACTCGCAGACAACTACAAAACCCTGTTAAAAGGTGATGAGCGAATTTCGAATGTGGTTTTAATCTTTACCGGTCTTGCTGTGTTCTTAACTTGTTTAGGTACCTTTGGTTTGGCTTCGTTCGCAACAGTGCGTCGTCAAAAAGAAGTGGCTGTTCGAAAAGTGCTAGGTGCATCTCGCATCAGTATCGTAAATATCATTGCTAAAGAGTTCTTAGTGCTGGTGGCGGTAAGTATTGCTATTGCGTATCCAGTGACTTACTTGTTGGTAGGTGATTGGTTAGCAAACTTTAATGACCGCATTGAACAAGCTGTATGGGTGTATTTAGTTGCCGCCGTCGCGGTGGCCGCCATTACTTGGGTTACCGTTGCAAGCTTAGCCTTTAAGGCCGCAAGCACCAGACCATCACTTATCTTAAGATATGAATAACAGTTAACTAACTCCCAACTATAAGCCCAGCAATACAGCTGGGCTTTTTTAGTTTTAAATGTGACGCCATAAATGACAACCTACGGTAGGACGTGCTTTAGCGCGTTAATCTACTATATTTAATGTTCTACAATTTTGTGAAAAAGGATTTTTCATGAGCTGGAGCCATTTAAAGAAAGGACGAGTTTCAATTCAATCAGGTGAATATTTCATAACGTTCAACTGCCATAACAGAAAAGCACTGTTCAGTGATCATAACTTAGCAAAAGTATTTTGTAGGTGTATTGAAATAAATGAACTATTGCATCAATGCTGCTGGTTAACTTGGGTGCTTATGCCCGATCATTTTCATGGTTTATTAAGGCTTAGCGATAGTAGCTTGGGTAAAACAGTTGGTCATCTAAAAGGTCTTTCTGCTAGAGAGATAAACAATATACGTTGTTTTTCTCAAACGGTATGGCAACCTGCTTACTATGACCATGCACTACGTGAAGAAGAAAGTAGAATAGCTGTAGCCAGATATATCGCAGCAAACCCTTTGCGAAAAAAACTAGTTGATAATTTAGGTAGTTATCCATATTGGAATTCTGTTTTCTTGTGATTGATTGTCGCCATAAATGACGACCTACTTAGGGCGTGCTTTAGCGCGTTAGTAAGTATTCTTTGTCGCCATAAATGACAACCTACGTAGGACGTGCTTTAGCGCGTTAATATGTATTCTTTGTCGCCATAAATGACGACCTACGGTAGGACGTGCTTTAGCGCGTTAGCATGTATTCTTTGTCGCCATAAATGACGACCTACGTATCACGTGCTTTAGCGTAAATATAGGGTTAAAGTTCTTTAACCTTCACCGCAGGGTTACCTGCTACTAGGGTATTTGCCGCGACATCTTTGGTAACTATTGCCCCTGCGCCAATCACGGCATTATCAGCAACTTTAATACCCGCAAGTATAATAGCGCCTGCACCAATCCATACATTGTTGCCGATGCTAATCGGTGCTGCAAAGTTAGCTTTTGCTAAACGTTCGGTTGGGTTTACTGCATGCGATACCGCGAGTATTTGCACATTAGGGCCTATTAAGCAGTCATCGCCTATCGTAATTTGCGCATCAGTTAGCGGTGCATCGAGCATAGTAGAGTTAATATTTATGAAGGTTCGATCACCTATTTTAATACCACTGCCATAATCACAATGAAAACCCGCTTCAATAACAACCTGTTCGCCACAGTGAGCAAACATGCCTTTTAGTCGTTTTAAATTGCCTTTACTCGGGCTTTTGGCAAATAAACGGCAAATTTCATGGGTATTTTTTCGTTGTTCGAGTAAGGACTTGTCGAGGCTATTAAACTCTTTCATGGGGCATTTTCATGGTTATATTTGCCAATAGCTTAGCGTGTTGGTGATGAAGATCAAAATAAAGCTGTGTAGGTTAACGATCATTCACTTGCCATTTATATTGTTTCGTTTAAAATCTCAAAACTTTCGAAACGAAACTTATGTGGTTCACTTTATGACAAAACGAAACACTCAACAACGTCGCCATACTATCTTAAGCCAAGTGAATGAACTTGGTGAAGTTGCTGTTGAAGCGTTAGCAGAGCAGTTTCAAACTTCTGAAGTGACGATACGTAAAGATCTGACAGCCCTTGAAAAAAGTGGCTTGTTGCTACGCCGTTATGGTGGTGCTATTGCCTTGCCGCAAGAAATCGTTGCAAATAGCAACGAGAAAAGCGACTCGCTTCGCAAAATGGCAATCGCACAGGCGGCTGCAAAGCTTATTAAAGATCATAACCGCATCATCATTGATAGCGGCCGAACTACAGCGGCGATGATCCCTGAGCTTGCAAGTAAGCGCGGTTTAGTGGTGATGACAAATGCTATTAATGTCGCTAACCGACTGCTTTCATTAGAAAATGAGCCAACACTTTTGATGACCGGCGGAACTTGGGATCCGCATTCAGAATCGTTTCAGGGCCAAGTTGCTGAGAATGTTCTACGCTCTTACGACTTTGACCAGCTCTTTATTGGTGCCGATGGCATTGATATTGATAGAGGTACTACAACCTTCAATGAATTAGTGGGGCTTAGCCAAGTGATGGCTGAAGCAGCCCGTGAAGTAGTGGTGCTGGTTGAGTCAGAAAAAATTGGCCGAAGAATACCGAATTTAGAACTGCCTTGGCAGCGTGTTACCACTGTTATCACAGACAACAACCTAAGCGCAGATAAGCGCGAGGCGATAACAGCATGTGGTGTACAGCTGATCTGTGCAGAAATTGAATAACCCGTAATAAGACCGACAACACCTTATTACGCATCATTTATGACAACACATCTCGCCCAAAGTAAAACACTTTGGCATGTGCAAAAGGAGAGATTATGTGTGGAATCGTAGGGGCTGTTGCAGAACGCCCAGTAAACAAAATACTTGTTGAAGGCCTTAAGCGCCTTGAATACCGTGGCTATGACTCGGCAGGTGTGGCTTTACTTAAAGGTACTGAGCTTAACACTGTAAAAGCAGTAGGTAAGGTTGCTAACCTTGAAGCGGCACTGAATGAAGCCGCTGTTAAAGGCACTACCGGTATCGCACATACACGTTGGGCTACCCATGGTAGTGTAACCGAAGCGAATGCTCACCCACATGTTTCGAATAGCGAAATTGCCCTAGTTCATAACGGCATTATCGAAAATCATGCCAGCCTGCGCGATGCGCTAAAAGGCGATGGTTATGAGTTTTTATCAGAAACAGATACAGAAGTCATGGTGCACCTTATCCACCAACTTCGCCAACAGCACGATACACTTTTAGCAGCTGTACAAGCTGCTGTTAAGCAGTTTGAAGGTGCATTTGGTACGGTTGTTTTTGATAAAGCGAACGACAACGAAATCATCGTAGCGCGCTCCGGTAGCCCACTGGTGATTGGTTTAGGTCTTGGCGAAAACTTTATTGCCTCTGACCAACTTGCTTTATTACCTGTTACTCGCAGTTTTATTTACCTTGAAGAAGGTGATGTGGCTCGTATTACCCGTGACAGTGTTGAAATCTTTGATGCAAACGGTGATGCAGTCGAGCGCGAAGTGATTGAATCAAACATTACGCAAGATGCATCAGGTAAAGGCGAATATCGTCACTACATGCTGAAAGAAATTTACGAACAACCACTTGCTGTGCGTAACACCCTTGATGGCCGCCTAGTTAATGACACTGTCGCGATTGATGCCTTTGGCGAAAGCGCTCAGCAAATCTTTAAAGACGTAAAACACGTGCAAATTATTGCCTGTGGTACTTCATACCACTCAGGTATGGTTGCTCGTTACTGGCTTGAACAGTTCGCAGGCGTGAGCTGTAACGTTGAGATTGCTTCTGAGTTCCGTTACCGCGAATCATTTGTACATGAAAACAGCTTACTTGTGACCATTTCACAGTCTGGTGAAACAGCAGATACACTTGCTGCACTTCGTCTTGCAAAACAGCAAGGTTACATGGCGTCAATGACCATTTGTAACGTACCGGGTTCATCGTTAGTACGTGAATCGGATTTAGCCTTTATGACTAAAGCCGGTGCTGAAATTGGTGTTGCATCAACTAAAGCCTTCACCACACAGCTTGTTGGCTTATTAATGCTAACAGCATCGATTGCCCAAGAAAAAGGCCTAGAGCAAGGTGCGATTGTAAATGCAATCAAAACACTTCCTAACAAGTTAGAAGAAGCACTACTGCTTGCAGAAGGGATTGAAGATTTAGCTGAAGAGTTTGCTGATAAGCACCACTCACTATTCTTAGGTCGTGGCTCACAATACCCAATCGCGATGGAAGGTGCGCTTAAGCTGAAAGAGATTTCATACATTCACGCCGAGGCATACGCAGCGGGTGAGCTTAAGCATGGCCCTCTTGCGTTGATTGATGCCGACATGCCAATCATTGTTGTGGCACCAAACAACGAGCTACTAGAAAAGCTTAAATCAAACGTAGAAGAAGTACGTGCCCGTGGCGGTATTATCTATGTATTCGCAGATAAAGACTCAGCGTTTGAATCTGACGAAACGATGCGTGTAATCAACGTAAACCATGTCGATGACGTGATTGCTCCAGTTGTATATACAATTCCGCTACAGCTGCTTTCATACTATGTTGCGGTTATTAAAGGCACCGACGTAGACCAACCTCGAAACCTAGCAAAATCGGTGACGGTTGAGTAAGTTAAAGCATTAAGAGCCGGCTAATTAGCCGGCTTTTTTGTGCCTGTAATTTGCTTAATTACTGTTCGCTGATGCAATTTGTATTGCAATTGATTAGGATGGTTAAACACTCTGGCTAAGGATAATAACAATGAAAAGGCACAGTGTTTTAACCTCTATAGGATTGACTGTATTAGTGCTCAGCTCAGGGATTGCTTATGGGCAATCTTTTGATCTCATCATTAAAAACGCGATGTTGCTCGATGGTCGTGGTGGCAAAGCGGTTCGCGCAGATGTTGGTATTGAAAGCGGCAAGATCAATAAAATTGGTGATTTGGCGGCTGACAAAGCTCAACAAGTTATAGATGCCAAAGGTAAGGTTGTTGCCCCTGGCTTTATCGATTTACATTCCCATGCTGAGCGTTCAATTGCAGAGCTGCCTCGGCTTGATAATTTAGTGCAGCAGGGCATTACCACTATTTTGGGCGGTAACTGTGGTTTTTCTCCTGTCGACTTTAAGCAATTTTTTGCGCAAACCGAGCGTTCACCTCTAGGGCCTAACTTAGCCTTATTAATTGGCCATAATGATGTTCGTAAGGCTGTTATGGGTGAAGAGCAACGACTTGCCAGCGCTGATGAGCTAAAAGCAATGCAAGCACTGGTCGATAAAGCGATGCAGCAGGGGGCGTTTGGTTTATCGACTGGGCTTAAATATGTTCCAGGTGTGTACTCAAACTTTGCTGAGGTAAAGGTGCTTGCCGAAACCGCTCATGCTCAGCATGGATTTTTTGCCTCTCATATGCGGGATGAAGGCGCAGAGATTGTTACGGCGATGAATGAAGTGCTCGATGTTGCAAAAGAGACCGGTATTCCTGTGCATATCTCTCATCATAAGCTGATTGGTCATCCAAATTGGGGTGAGAGTAAGCACACTATTCAGATGATCCGCGATGCTCGTAAAGCGGGTTTAGATGTCACCCTCGATCAGTATCCTTACACGGCTTCTTCTACGCGATTTGCTATTTTATTTCCTGCATGGTCATTGGCTGGTGGCCAAGCTGAAGTTGCAAAGCGCCTACAAGATCCAGAGTTAAGGCAAAAAATAAAAAAAGGCTTGATCAAAAATATCCGTGAAGACAGAGGCGGTGGTGACCCCGCAAGGCTGCAAATAGCGCATTATGCGGCAAACCCTGCATGGGATGGGCTAACCTTTGCTGAAGTATTAAAACGTGAAGGGCGAGCGCAAAGTATCGACGAAGCCGCTGAACTTACCATGGAAATTCAAGCAAATGGCGGTGCTCAGGGGATCTTCCACGCTATTAATGAAGATGATGTTAAGTACATCATGGCTTACCCAATTACTGCAATCGCCACCGATGCGGGTGGTTCAGAACTTGGTAAGGGCAACCCCCATCCAAGAGGATACGGCACCTTCCCCAGAGTATTAGGTCATTATGTTCGTGAACAAGGGGTGATTTCGTTACCTGATGCAATACGTAAAATGACCAGTTTACCCGCAGCAAGAATGGGCCTAACTGACCGAGGAGTGATAGCACAAGGCTATGCTGCTGATATTGTTATACTCGACCCTGCGACGGTTGCTGATAAATCAACGTTTAGCGCACCACATCAGTACGCAGAAGGAATTCAATACGTCATTATTAATGGCCAAGTCATTAAATCACCGGATGGCATGACGGGTAAAAGCGCCGGGCAAATATTGCGACATACGCTTTAGTTAAAATAATGACTTATATGTACTTTTTTACGAAAAAAGTACATAAGTTATCTTTGTTTGTACCTGCAATTCTGTTAGCTTAAAAAATTACCAATATTTCTTAAGGATAAGTCGTGCGACTATTTAAGTTACTCTGTATTAGTGGTTTTTTACTCTGTACTAGTCATGTAATGGCTCAACCCGCTGCAGATGATGCGGTTACACATTACAACCAACATACGCATACTATCGAATCAAGTAATCTTAGTGAGCAACGCACTGTCGTTGTGCAATTGCCAAAAAGCTATCAAACACATCCAAACAAAAGGTATCCCGTTATTTACCGTTTAGATGGGGCCGGTAATTTACCATTGATTAATGCTGTGCTTGAACGCTTACAAGAAAATGATCAAGCGCCAGAGGTGATTGTAGTTGCAATTGAAAGCACTAATCGACTTAGAGATTTTTATCCTACAGTGAACAAAGAACCTCAAGGGCCTGTTGGTGAAGGCGGTGGTGCTGCAAAGTTTTTAGCTTTCTTAGAGCAAGAACTGATGCCTTTGGTTAATAAACAGTATCGTACTCATGATTATAGAGTTATCGCAGGAGCCTCTGCTGCGGGTGTATTTGCTCTTTACGCAATGCAGGCTGATCCTGAGTTATTTCAAGCGCACATTGCTTATAGCCCTGCGGTATGGTGGAACTATGGCGCCCCTGCTAAGAGTCTAAATACCTTTGTTACTAAAGCCAAAAGTATTAACAGCTATGTATATATGAATATCGGCGAAGAAGCCGGCATTATGCGCGAAAGATACGATGATATGCAGCAAACGATGCAAAATAGTAAGGTGCAAAATCTGCGCTTTAAGAGCGACGCCTTTGCAGGCGTTTCGCATAACCTAACCTCAGCTGCTGGGGCATTTAATGCGTACCATGGCTTATTTTTATCTAAATATATGCCTTTGAGTGCACTAGGCGATGATGTTTCATCAATTGATGTTTATTATCAACGTTTATCTCAGCAATGGGGCGAGCAAATAGCGCCACCAGACCGCGCTGTTAGGTTGCTGGGTTACAGCTTAACGGATAACCAGCAATTTGAGCGGGCTATTGAGGTGTTTAAGTACAATATCAAAAACTACCCAAAATCAGCGTATGCACTGTCAGCTTTGTCATATGGCTATGAAATGCAAGGTAATACTCGCCAAGCATTAGTTCAAATTGAGGCTGCAATAGCTGTTGCCGATGACTCGTATCCCTACCCTGATTACTTAAAAGAGACAAAAACGAGGTTACAAGGGCAGCTATAGTTAAGCTGCCTTAAACAAATCAATGGTCTTGGTGATAATAGCTTAGGGTTTGTAGGGCAAGCGCAAATACATCTGCGCTGTTATCACCATTAACGTTTTTAACCACAGTCACCGCGCGTTGATGATCAACACACATAATGGTCATGGTAATGCCACCCATACTACCGCCAGAATGCATCACTGCGTGTGGCATGTCGGCCATCAAGGCTTGTAGTTCAGTATCATGTTGGTATTTTTCTCTTTGTTGATAGTTTTTGAAACCTGTCATCCAACCAATACCAAAATCGACCTGTTCACCATTATTGAGTGTGGCTGGGGTAAACATTTCATCCACTGTGGCTGCTTTTAGATAATTGCCCTGCGTGTGAGCTACTGCAAACTTGACGATATCACTTGGTGTTGCAATAAACCCACCGCCTGCCCATTTATAGCTGTGATCGGTCTGCGGTGAGTTAATTAAACGGCCCTGATCAACGCTATAAGGTCTTGCTCGATGTGGGATCAGGGTAAACTGCTCATCAAAATATGTGTCGTTTAACTTGAGTGGCGCGAAGACTTCTTGTTCGATAATTTGTCGAAAGTTGCGTTTCTGATCAGCGCCTTCCATCGCAGCGCTAACTAATGTCCAAGCAAATGTTGAATACTGCTGTTTGGTGCCCGGCTCAAACAGTAGGGGATCATTTTTAAACATGGCTAAAGCGCTATCAATATCGCCATACCATTTGTTGAGTAAAAATTCATTGGCGCCTTTTTTGTAATGGCGGATCCCTGCGGTATGTGACGCGAGCTGGCGCAGTGTTAAAGCTGCGTGTTTTTCTGGCCAGTTAGTTACATAGTCGGTTACAGGTTTGTCTAAGTTAATCAATCCCTTGTCGTAAAGGCGCATCATAGCAGCTGTGGCAATAAGCTTAGAGACACTGCCAATGCGAACCTTATGCTCGGGACTCATTAAAACTTGGTTTTCGATATCGGCAAAACCATAACCCTTTGCCGCGATTATTCCTGATTTATCGGCCACCGCGACAGTAATGCCCGGTACTGTTTTCGCACTCACCGCCGATTGAAAGGCGGCATCAATCGCTTTTGGTAGTTCAGCTGCGCTAGTGACATGGGCAGCAATCAACAGTGGTAAGCTGATGAGTGAGCGAGCTATACGGTGTTTGAGCATGGCGGCATCCTTTTTGAGTAACTTTGCAGTCACTCTTGTTATTATTTTTAAGGCATTTTTAGATTGCTCAAATTTTCTCTAGATGACAACCCATAGTCGCTTAATTGCACATTTTTCACGTTGTGATGAACATTTAAAAAGGGCGTAAATAACAACGATTGATTATTTTTTAGTTGCTTTCACTTTTTAAGCTGTTTACAATCGCCGCGATTTTAACCATTCACACACTGTAGAGGAGTAAACAATATGACTTATACAACTTGTTCCTTTGCAGGTCGTTTTCTTGCCTAGCTCGAAGCTATTTCTTTATTAGCTTTTCAAAGCTAAGCCTGATCAATTAATCAAAGACCTGCCAAATCATTTTTCGTTAGCATTTTTCTATTGCAGAGAAAGGAATTGGTATTATGGGCAAGTCCGTCCAAAAACTTACTGATAACGTTAGCCTTATTGCGTCTAAAGAGTCGTGGATTGAAGGGCTAGCAATACAACAATTAATTAAAACTTCTGAATTACCTGGTATGTACGCTGTAGCGGGTATGCCCGATTTACACCCAGGTCGAGGTTACCCCATTGGGGCAGCCTTTTTTACAGAAGGTAGAATTTACCCCGCTTTAGTGGGGAATGATATTGGCTGCGGTATGTCGCTTTGGCAAACCAATACTAAGTTAGCCAAGTTAAATGTAGATAAGCTCGCAAAACGCTTAAGCGATGTTGAACTGCCGCTAGATGAAAGTTGGCACACATTGATTAGCGAGCGAAAACATGAACTAGCTATCACACAAACTGGTTTTGATAGCGCCCTTGGCACCATAGGTGGTGGCAATCATTTCGCTGAATTTCAGGCGATTGAAGAGGTGTTTGATCAACAAGCCTTGCTTGCTTTAGGCCTACAATCTAAACAATTGCAGCTATTGGTGCATTCTGGCTCTAGAGGGTTAGGACAAGCTATTTTAGTTAAGCATATTGCAGAGCATAACCATGATGGCCTTGAGGTAGAAAGTGGTGCCTTTACAGATTATATGGCCAAACATGACGAAGCACTGCGTTGGGCTCAGTTAAACCGAGAACTGATCGCACGGCGTTTTTTACAAGCTATTCGCGCTGGTGGCGAAGAGGTTTTAGATGTAAATCATAACCTTGTAAGTCAATCACAGATTGCAGGACAAGCAGGCTGGTTACATCGAAAAGGCGCTACACCTAGCGATCAAGGGGCTGTGATGATCCCTGGCTCTCGCGGTGATTACAGTTACTTAGTTAAGCCAACGGCTGAGCAAAACGTAAACTTACGCTCCCTTGCACATGGCGCTGGTCGCAAATGGAAGCGTGGAGAATGCCAAGGCCGTTTGAGTCACAAGTTTAAAAAGGAAGATTTATATCGCACTGCGTTTGGTAGCAGGGTGATCTGTAATGATAAAACGCTGCTTTATGATGAAGCACCACAAGCTTACAAAGACTGCCAAACAGTTATTGATGACCTTGTTGATGCTGGGCTGGTTACTGTAATTGCCAAATTAAAGCCTGTGCTTACCTTTAAAACACAAGGAACGTGCGGATGATCTTAGTGCAATTATCGTCAGGGGCGGGTCCTTTAGAGTGCTGTAAAGCGGTGGCAATGGCTGTTAAGCGCCTTGAGTGTGATGCTAAAGCGTTAGCTATTAAGGTGAATACTCTTGCAGTAGAGCAAGCTGAGCTTTCAGGCTGCTACAAATCGTTATTGCTTGAATTAACCGGTGCTGAGCCGCAAATTTTAAAACAGTTTGCGCAGCAATGGCATGGCTCGATGTTGTGGGTTTGTCAAAGCCCATTCAGAGCAAGGCATAAGCGTAAAAACTGGTACTTTGGCGGTCAACTATTTGAAATAGCAGAGCAAACTTTTGATAGCGAGATCCGCTTTCAGCAATGCCGTGCAAGTGGCGCGGGAGGCCAACATGTAAACACCACTGATTCGGCTGTTCGTGCTACCCATGTTGCGACAGGAATTACTGTTCGCGTAGAGAGTGAAAGAAGTCAGCATGCGAATAAGCGTTTAGCCCGAGCTTTGCTAATGCAAAAACTGGCAGAGCAAGCTCAGCAGGCTGCAAGCCAGCAGCAAAAGTCGCGGTGGCAACAACACAATGAGCTGCAACGGGGTAATCCGATTCGTACGTTTAAGGGCCCTGAGTTTAGCCAGACTCACAAAGGAAAAGGACATGGAAAACTTACTGTTTATATGTAGCCGTAACCAGTGGCGTAGCCCAACGGCTGAAAAGGTATACAACCAATACAATGGCATTAAAGCCCGCTCTGCAGGCACAAGCCCACGAGCAAGGCACACGGTAACAACTGCTGATATTAATTGGGCAGATATAATTTTTGTGATGGAACATAAGCATAAACAACGCATTAAAGCGCGGTTTAGCCGTTTATTACAATACAAGCCGATTCAGGTACTCGATATACCCGATGAGTACCAATATATGGATGAGGCACTCATTGAAACTTTAGTTGATGTCGTAAATCAATACTTGTAGAAAAACAGATACAGTGAGCTTAGGATTCACTGTATCTTGCTAATGTTTCTTTAAACAACTGATTTAAAGCATCAAAATCGACGACTTTCTTCTTTACGTTAGCTGTGTAGTTTTCATGCCGTGTTAACTCTGCTTCGATAAACTCATTAATTACAGGCACAGCTGGCGCGTATTCTTTTTCTAAGCTTACCCTTTTTCGGGCGAGCAAATCTGAAATCGCAGCATCCAATGCAAGGTTCTCTTTGACAAGCTCCCTTAGTTTATCAAACTCAATCGGAGCTGGTTCATCGTATTTTTCGAGCCACATAATCGCCAGTAGTGGTCGTAATACGTAAAAGTATTTTTTCAGCGGAACGCGCTCTTTTTTCAGATACTCTCTAAAGTTACCTTTTGCCATATGCAGGTAATGATAAATGCCTTTATGAGATGACACTATCTGTGGCATTAGCCGCTTTGCATGTGCAGCAAAAAAGCCATCATCAACATACACTATGGGGGATTGTAACCACTCAATAAACGCGGGATTTGATTTGCTGAATAGTTTGAGTGCTTTACGAATATCCCAACCATTTATATCGATTTCATCGACGATTGGGTATTCAATTACATCTCTTTGCTCTTCAACATCAATTGCTACATACCAATCTTTAGCATGCGCATAGATAAAGCGCACATCATAATCACTGTTAGGACTTGCAAATCCCCATGCTCGGCTACCCGACTCAATAGCAAATAACACTTTAACGTTATGTTCTGCTTCTGCCGTTTTTATGCGTCGCATTATTTCAGCTCTTACACTGTCATCGATTGCTGAGTGTGCTGTTGTGTTATTCATTTTGTTTCCTTACTACTTTGCTCTGTGAGGTAATCTCGTAGTTGCTTTATTTCTGCTTCGCGAACTTCTTTTCCGATGGCTATGCCGCTTTTACCTTGCTGTATTGCTTGTTGCACAAGTGCTTTTTTATTTAGTTTGTTTAGTTGTTTTACTAAATCCAGTGCAAGTGTTCGTTGCGCATAAGGCCGATGTATAAAGCTTGGTCCCCGTCCTTGCGCATCACACTGACACGCATCCAAAAACTGCAAAAACCGCGCAGGCTTATTTTGCGCATTTAGCTTGTCGACAAGTAATTTATGTAATGTTTTTGGTGTTAGCTTTGCGATTTTGTGACAACGCGTATGATTGTCACTGGTTAATGCTGCCAGCTCATAAAACCGTTTAGGCACTTTTAAACGCTGACAAAACGCCTTGATAACTGTCACGCCGCGTTGTTCATGGCCATGTAAATTACCGTTTAGCTCAAAGCTCGTCGCCTTGCCAAAATCATGCGTTAATGCGGCAAAGCGAGTTTCTACATCAAAATTTAGCTGAGCCGCTCTTTGCAAAACTAACAGTGTGTGGGTGTAAACATCGCCCTCAGGGTGGTGTTCTTTTGGTTGGGGAACACCACTCATTGCATCTATTTCTGGAAACACACCTAAACCATACAACGTCTTGAAGTAAAGCTCAGGGTGAGGCTCAGCAAGTGCTTTTTCGGTTTCTTTCCAAACCCGTTCTGGCGTTAAATAAGCTAATTCACCTTGTTGGTGTATTTGCATCATTAATGCCTTGGTTTCCGGGTGTATACTAAAGCTTTCACCAAAACGAGCTAAAAATCGAGCTACTCTCAAAACACGTAATGGATCTTCAGCAAATGCGGCTGATGTATGTCTAAGTACTTTGTTATTTAAATCTTGTTGGCCGTTAAATGGGTCTATAAGCTCGCCATCGGCACTCATCGCCATTGCATTGATAGTTAAGTCTCGTCGCGCAAGGTCGTCTTCTAAAGTTACGCTGGTACTGGCATTCACCGTGAACCCTTTGTAGCCACGACCTTGCTTTCGTTCAGTGCGAGCGAGGGCATATTCTTGCTTGGTGGTTGGATGTAAAAATACTGGAAAATCTCTACCAACAGTTTCAAAGCCTAGGGCTAACATGGTTTCTGGTGTTTCACCCACAACAACAAAGTCTTGATCAGCTGCCGCTCTGTTTAGCAATTTGTCGCGAACTGCACCACCGACTAAATAAACATGTTTTAATGTGTTTTCCATTGCCGATCATCCTAATTAGGTATCAGTTAATGATACCTGCCAAAGGTTATCATCAAGCTGAGTAAACGTTATCTCTACATGCAAAAGCGTTTTTATGACCTCTGCATTGGTTAAGCTGTGCAAGCTTGGTTCATTGGTTTTGAACTCGCCTTTACCGGCCAAAGCTAATGGCAAAAGCAGCTGATCTGCCAGATGTTCTTCTACTGCCGCTGCTGATTGGGTAAATTGTGTAACTTGTTCTACGGCTTTCAGAGCCACCTTTTGTGCTGCAACGCCATGTTGACCAATAACTTCAAAAATACTGTTATGAGTGTCTGATGTTATATGTAGCTGCAAGCTGTTTCCTGCTCCAATACTTTCTACTTGAGTGATCGTGGTTTCAGCGTTTGTCCAACCAAGGTTTTGTTTTACAGTGCTAATTTCACGCTTCGCAACATGCCCCGGTAACTTGTTAACAAGTACTTTAATCGACTTTTTGGCATCCTTAGTTGGCGGTGCAAAATGCGCAAAGGGCTTTAATGTTTCACACGGGTAAACGGTTAACTGCCATTTGCCACCACCGGCAGGGTAAAAGCCATACTTGGTAACTGTAAGCTCACAATACACCCCCATTTTTGCTAAAGCTGGCAAATAACAGTGCTCAAAAAAGCACAGTGAAGGTGACATGCCATTATGTGTGCCACCTTCAAAGGTTATGGTAGAGGGCTGCTTTGCTGTCGCTAATGTCAGTAATACAGTTTGGCATACAAGAGTTGTACTGCCTGCTGTGCCAATCGCAAAGTGATAATCACCCGCTTTTATTTGTTTAGGCGCAAAGCGAATATGGTTTGAGCCTAGTTCAACTCCTGCTGTTTCGGCATCACAGATTTGTTGTGCTGCTAACACACAGGTTAGGTGCTGGCGTAACAGGCCAGGCTTTTTTCGCTTGGCCCGAATATTAACAACTTCAATGGCTTGCTTGGTTAACATTGATAAGGTGAGGGCGGTGCGAAGTACTTGCCCTCCGCCTTCACCTTGTGCTCCATCGATTATTAAATAGTTCATTATCATCCTTTTACGCAGACTATTTGTTTTAGCGTATGCACAACCTCAACCAAGTCTTGCTGTGCTGCCATAACCTTTTCAATATCCTTGTACGCATGCGGAATTTCATCAATCACCGCAGCATCTTTGCGGCATTCTACCCCTTGGGTTGCCGCTATTTGATCTTGAATATTAAAGACATTTTTAGCTTTTGTACGAGACATGACTCGGCCGGCTCCATGACTACAGCTATTAAAGCTATCTGGGTTTCCTAAGCCGCGAACAATAAAAGAGCGCGCTCCCATACTTCCGGGAATGATCCCCATTTCACCTTTTTGTGCACGTACAGCTCCTTTGCGTGTTACAAAACAATCTTTGCCAAAGTGATGCTCACGCGAGATATAGTTATGATGACAGTTAACAGCAAGCTCCGCGGTTTCAAAAGCGATAGGTATTTGCTTTTTAAGCGCTTTGATAGCGTTAAACATCATGATCTCTCTGTTTTTAGCTGCAAAATCTTGCGCCCATTCCACAGCCTCAACATAGTCATCAAAGTATTCGCTTCCTTCTTTCAGATACGCAAGATCCATATCAGGTAAGTTGATTTGATGACGCTCCATCTCTTTTTTAGCCAGCTCGATAAAGTAAGTGCCTATGCGGTTACCAACTCCTCGGCTACCTGAGTGCAGCATGATCCAAACAGCATTGTTTTCATCTAGGCAGAGCTCTAAAAAATGATTGCCTGTGCCCATCGTACCTAGGTGATTTACATGATTACTGTTTTTAATTGCAGGGTGCTTAGCGCAGATTTTTTCAAACCGCTTCTCAAGTTTTTGCCACTCACCTGCAACAACATCAGGAATATTATGCCAAGCACCTCTGTCGCGAGCCCCTCTACCTCGGCCCGTTCGACCATGTGGTACCGCAGCTTCAAACGCATGACGAATTGCCGCCAGATTATCGGGCAGTTGCGAAGCCGTTAACGTTGTTTTAGTTGCAACCATGCCGCAACCAATATCAACACCTACCGCTGCGGGGATCACTGCATCTACAGAGGGAATGACGCTACCTATTGTGGCGCCTTTGCCCATGTGAACATCTGGCATGACCGCGATATGAGAATGAACTAGCGACATTTGCGCAATATTATTTAATTGAGCAATAGCTGCATCTTCAAACGGTACGCCTTTTGTCCATGCCTTTATAGGTACCTGTCCTTGTTGTTCGATTGTGTTGTAGTTATTACACATAATTTGATTCCTTACTCGTCCTAGCCTGTTAGGCTATTTTTACGACCCCGCTCATTAGCCCTTCAAGGCCGCCATAAACAGTTAAGTTATTTATTTTTTCTGCGACTTTCTCTAATGCCTCTAACTCTTTAAGGCGCATTAGCGTCGGGTTGTTCTCAATTACTTTCGCGGTGTTGTGTAAGCTGCGTGTTGCTGATGTTTCTTCACGTCGCTTTATTACATTTGCCTCAGCTGCTTTTTGCGCTTCGACTACTTGATTTAAAATGGCTTTCATCTCGCCCGGTAAAATAATGTCTTTCACACCAACGCCAGATAGAGCAATACCAATCTCCTTCAGCTGTTCAATCACCAGCTCTTTCACTGTTTCATTGATATACAACTTATCTAATAAGATATCATCGAGCGTTTTTGTACCAACCGCTTCTCTGAGTGCTAGTTGTAGAGTTTTGTAGATGAATTCATCCAATTTATCTACGCTCTTTGCTGCAAGCTCAGCATCCATCAGCTTGATATTGGCAGTCAAATTAATGCGTAGGCTAACACGGTCTTTGCTGAGAATTTCTTGCCCAGATACTTCTACGCTTTGTGTTCTACAGTCATAACATTTCACTTCAATATCATGGTTAAATTGCCAATAGGCATGAATACCAGGCTGCAACTTCCCAATAAAATGGCCGTTAATGTAAAGTAAGCCTACATGCTCTTTCGCGACTTTAAACTCGGCGATCGGTTTGATTGCGACTGTTTTTTCGCTTCTAATTAAGCGAGTTGCGCTATTTGCACCAGCTCGATTAACTAAATTTAATAATTGCTCAGGCACCGCTTGAGTGCTGTTGAGAGTAATTCTTTCAAGTTTTATAGCCCCTGCATCTTGCCAAATATATAAGTGCTCACCAGGAGCGACGATCCCTTGTAGTAAATCATCAACATACAACATACCTAGTTCGTTGTTCTCAAGTTTCCAATGACTTATATGCTGTTGCAAGATTGGATTATTGCGGTACAAACGTTCAGTATTTCGCTCTGAGAAATACAGTGAGTTAATATCAAAGGTGACAAACTCAAGCTGCTTCTGAAAATCCCAATAACGATGCTTTCCTGGCGTTAACACGTCTGTTAGTTGCTGGTCTTTAAAAACGAGCACTCTTTGGTTCTCTGCTACTAATTGTGTTTTTCTTAACATGTTCTATTTCCTTATTGATTGTTAGCAAGTGTGTATTTGTTATCTGAAAAAGGCTTTGGGCGTCGCAATAACAGGGAGCATCCGGCTTGCTGTTATCGTTCATGCTTAAGCGTTTATCAGTCAGCGCAAACAACGACTTACTAACATTTAAAGTTACGATTTTGACTAAGGCGGGATTTGAACCCGCAACATCCAAATTGGTTTTGGTGCTCTACCTGTTTGAGCTACTTATGGTATTAAGATGGGAATCGAACCCATGACCGACGAAATCATTTCGCTGCTCTACCTCTGAGCTACATTAATAGTTTTGTGATTAGGCATACGTGTTCACAGTGTGTAACGCACCAGGGTGATATTTGAATCACTCCTAATTAATCACACTTCTCTATTCCAAGAGCTGTGCCACAACTAAAAAAGAGTGTTTTTTAGTTTCTAACGCACTGATTTTTATGTTTTTATTATATTTTTGTAGTTTGTGTTGGGTGATGAGGTACTTGACGATAGTGTTACTTGGTATTTAAATAGATACAGTTTCTATCTATAAGGATATATTTTGAAAAGTACGATTGTGGTGAGTATTCTCGGAACTCAATTAGACTATGTGGGTAAGCGTGTTGATCGTTGGGCAAGATGGCGACCCAATGTCAGTTTATGTAGTCAAGAAGAGTTCATCGTTAATAAGCTGTATATGATGCATGATACTCATAGCTCGCGTTTAGCGAATAATGTTGCAGTAGATATTGAGTCAGTTTCCCCAGAAACCACGGTATGCCTTGAAAATATTAACTTTATAGACCCTTGGGATTTTGAAGAGGTTTACGCCAAGCTTTATGATTGGTGCCATCAACAGCGTTTTGATGCTGATCAGCACGATTACTTTTTTCATATCACGACTGGCACCCATGTTGTGCAGATATGTATTTTCTTATTAACCGAGAGTGGTCATTTTCCTGGGCGTTTAATTCAAACATCACCCAATAAGCATAATCAAAATAAAGCGACAGGTAAGATTCAAATTATTGATTTGGACTTATCTAAATATGATCAACTTGCCACTCGTTTTGATAAAGAGCATTTAGAAGGTAATGCATTTTTAAAAGGCGGTATTCAAACTAAAAACAGTGCATTCAATAAGTTGATTGCGCAGATTGAAGTTGTGGCTATTCGTTCAGATGATCCTATGCTTCTGACGGGTCCTACGGGAGCTGGTAAAAGCCAGTTGGCAACGAGAATTTATAAACTGAAAAAGAAGCGCGCCATTTTAAAAGGTGAGCTTGTGTCGGTTAACTGCGCCACATTACGTGGTGAAAATGCCATGGCTGCTTTGTTTGGCCACACAAAAGGAGCTTTTACAGGTGCTCAAAAAGAGCGAAGCGGTTACTTACTCACTGCAAATAATGGTGTGCTGTTTTTAGATGAAATTGGCGAGCTTGGTTTAGAAGAGCAAGCAATGCTGTTACATGCCATTGAAAATAAGACCTTTCATCCAGTGGGCAGTGATCAAACTGTTGCGAGTGATTTTCAACTCATAGCTGGCACTAACAAAGATTTAAAAGCCGAAGTCGAAAAAGGGCTGTTTCGTGAAGATTTATTAGCGCGTATCAATTTGTGGAGCTATCAGTTACCGGCATTAAAAGACAGAAAAGAAGATATACCTGCCAATATTGACTATGAAATGGGTTTATTTGAGCAAAAAACCGGGCAGCGAATTCAATTCAATAAAGAAGCAAAGCAGTTGTTTGAGCAGTTTGCTATGTCGAAGCGAGCGGTATGGCGGGGAAACTTTCGTGATTTAAGCTCTGCAATTACTCGTTTATGTACTTTAGCGAGCTCTTCGCGTATTACCGTGACTGATGTTAATGACGAAATCGCACGGTTACAAGACTCATGGCAATCTAATGTGCAACCTAAAGCGTCTAATCGCCTTGCTCACTATTTGTCAGAAGAGCAAATAGCGAATTTAGATCAGTTTGATATTGCTCAGTTAAATTATGTGCTTAGTATCTGTGAGCAGCATTCAAGCATGGCCTCAGCTGGTCGTGAATTATTTGATGTGAGTCGTACCAAAAAAGCACAAGCCAATGACTCAACTCGATTACAAAAATACTTACGTAAATTCAATTTAGCATGGTCTGACTTAGCTTAAATTATTTGTATATACAAGTTAAATGGTAGTTCTTTTAATTAAAAATAAACCCCGCATTGCTGCGGGGTTTTTTGTTTTTTAACAACCAGTTAAGAATTAAAAGTCAGTCGGTGCTGGTGGCACGGTGAGTGGCTTTTTCGGGTTGTCTTTTAGCTCTTTTAATAGCTCTTCTACGGCACGTTCAATCGATGGATCTTTACCTTGGTAGATTAGCTCTGGGCGATCAACCACCTTGATGTCTGGGGTGACACCTTCGTTTTCGATGATCCAGTTGCCATCGTTATCTAAAATGCGGAATGTTGCCGCGATAACTTGGCCGCCATCTACTAGGCTTGGGTTACCCGAAATACCAATTAATCCACCCCAAGTACGGGTACCAATAAGCTTACCTAACCCCGCTTGGCGGAAGTAGTAAGGAATAGCGTCACCGCCTGAACTTGAGTAACCATTGATCAGCATGGCTTTTGGACCATCATGAGCAAATTGTGGTGTTTTCGTAGGCTCAACACCGCGGCGCTTCCAGTAGTTAAGCGGTTTACGAGCAAGCCAAGTGATCATGTGCTCAGGAATAAAGCCGCCGCCATTGTATCGGTCATCAATAATCATGGCGTCTTTGGTGGTTTGCGGCATGTAGTTTTTGAACATGGCGCGGTTACCTTCGTAGGCTGTATTTGGTAAGTGAACATAACCAATACGGCCATTTGATAGCTTATCAACGTAGGCTGCACGAGAGTTAACCCAGTCTAAATAACGCAAACCTTGCTCGCTGGCTACAGGCTTAACGGTAACTTGCCATGCACCTTTGCTGCGCGGCTTACTGTTAAGGACTAGCTCAACTTGCTCACCTTGAGTGTTCTCTAGTAATTCGTAGAAGTTAGCGACGTCTTTTACTGAGCGGCCATTTACGGCAATGATGTAGTCGCCGTTATGTGCTTTTACCCCTGTTGTGCCAAGTGGTGAGCGGAAGTCTTCATGCCAGTTTTCACCTTGGAAGATTTGCTCAATTTTTACGTATCCAGATGGATCGCTGGCAAGTTTTGCACCCAATAAGCCGTGCTTTTTACGCTCTGCTTTAGGCATATCACCCGACTGTACATAAATGTGGCCTGAGTTAATTTCACCTGCGATTTCACTGAGAATGTAATCTAGGTCACTACGGTGTGAGATTGCATCAGCCATAGGTTGATACTTAGCTAAAATTGCGTCCCAATCTTGGCCGTGATGGTTTTCATCGTAGAACCAATCACGTAATGTACGCCAGCCTTCAACATACATTTGCTGCCATTCAATTTGTGGCTCAATTTTTAAGGTCATGTTACTAAGATCTAGCTTATTCGCTGCTAGGTCTTGTTTTGCTTTTGGCTCAATTAAGCTGTAATCGTTACCCGCATGTACTAACAGGTGTTCACCGTTGCTCGAAATAGTATAACTACGAACCCCTTTAGCCACGGTTTCAAGCTCGCTGTCGTGAGCTGTGCCTATCAATTGTAGGCCGCCATTAGCCAGTGTTAGCACGCCATCCTTTACAGCCGTTAAACCGCGATAATCTCCAGCCGGCGCATTTAAAGCGGTAACGCGCTGCATAAAGTCGCTGCTTTGCAGGGTATTTTTCGCTTTCTTGTCGTCATCTTTTTGTTTATCGCTTACGATTGCTGTTTCATCACTTTGTAGTGCGATAAGTGGTTTGATGCTGTCATTTACGGCTGCGGCATAAATACGCGTTGCACGATTAAACATGTAGTCAAACTCGTAGCTGCTAAAGGCTAAGTTAAAGTCGCGCTCAGAACTAAAATACAGGTATTGACCATCAGGAGAGAAAGTTGGGTTTTGCTCATTGGTCATTTCATCCGTTAAGCGAGTCACTTTCTTTTTATCAACATTGTAGTGCCACAGCGAGGCATAGCGGTTTTCATTGTTTTTTACATACACAATGTCTTCGCTATTTGGCGACCAAGTATATTGGCGAATGCCTTCTTCATCGTAGATGCTGGTATCAATTTTGTGTTGTTTACCTGATTTTGCATCTATCCACCAGAGTGTGTGGTTTTTATCTGCAAATAACAGTTTTGAGCTATCTGGTGACCAAATAGGTGTAAAACGCCAAATAGTTCCGTTGCTGGTTAGCTGCTTGGTGGCATTATTTTTACTGCGGTCTTTTAAGTAAATTTCGTATTCGCCACTTTCATCGCTCATATAAGCAATATAGCGGCCATTTGGCGACCAACTTGCGTCAATTTCGCGGCCTTTTGCTGTGTAAGATAAGTTACGTGTTGGGCCTTGTTTAACCGGTACGCTAAATAGCTCACCGCGGGCAGTAAAGAGTGCACGTTTACCATCATGAGAAATCGACATTGAGTCGATAAAGTCACTCACATTTTTTGTGTACGGCATTGCGTATTGACGCACACCAGCAATGTTAATACTTAGCTTGCTACTTTTTTGAGTTTTTGGGTCAAAGCGATAAAGGTAACCACCATTTTCATAAACAACAGCATTTGGGCCAGCTGATGGCCACAGTACGTCAAAGTCTTTATGGTTGGTTAGCTTTTTCGGCTCAGCGCCTTTTTGGTATTGATACAAGTTAAGGGTGTAATCTCGGTCAGATACAAAGTAAATGTTGTCGCCAACCCAGGTTGGTTGCTGATCGGTAGCGCGGTTAGTGGTTAGCTGCTCTGAGGTATTGTTTTTTAGATCGTAAACCCAGACATCTTGTGCACGACCGCCACGGGTGCGTTTCCAAGTACGAAATTCACGGTCAATTGGCGTGTAAACATATTTACTACCATCTGGCGAAAGCATACCGCCGCCGGTTTCTGGAATAGCCAGAGCCTGCTCAAGGCCTCCGTCAGCAGGAACCATGTATGGACGACCCATACGCTTACCCCACGGTGTGCGGTTAGCACGAAATACCACATTTTTACCATCTGGTGTCCAATCGAGAACACGATAATCAAAACCGCCGCGTGGTGGCATTGGGCCAACATCGTTGTAATAAGTCAGTTGCTTTAAGCCAGAACCATCGCTGTTAATTACATAAATTTGGCGGCTGCCATTGTACTCGGCTGCAAAGGCAATGCGTTTACCGTCAGGTGAAAACTTAGGGAAGGTTTCAAAGCCAATATGGTCAGTTAAGCGTTTGCTTTCGCCTGTTTGCGTATTAGCAATGTAAATATCGCCACCGTACACAAAGGTAACGTTTTGGTTATGAATATCTGGAAAACGCAGTAAGCGTGTGTCTTTTGTTTCGTAAGCTGATGCCCAAGGTGCCAGTGTCGCAGCCATGGCCAGTGCCAACGTTGTTAGTTTTTTCATGGGATTACATCCTATTTTGGGAACTGTTACATCATAACTATTCAGTTTCAAATAGCGATGCTGATGCGATGAAAGTCTGTTACAAAATATGAATAAAAAAAGGTTGGCAGTAAATGCCAACCTTTGCGAGCTATGTCATACCATAAAACATAACTTCTTAGTGGTCGTGATCGTCACTTTCTTCTGCGATACCTAACCAAGTGATGGCGCTTGGTGCAAAAGTCATTTCAAGATCACCTTCAATTTCAAGGTCTTCGATATGTACTTTAAGTACGTGCTGAGCGATAGGGTCAGCAACGTAAGCAAACTCACTATTTTGTGACACAGTCATGCTGAAGTTCATGCCCTCTGGCATCATTGTTACGTCTTCTTCAGTGATATCTACTTTACCGGCAAGTTCCCAGTGCATGTGGCCGTCGTGCTCATGGGCTTCAAGCACGTTTAAAAAGCCTAAGCTATCAAGTACTAAAAAGTGCTCACCGCTTGCTGAGAATGAGTAAGATACAGCACTTGCGCCTTCATCAAGTTGCCACTCAAGTACTTCCATTTCAGCTTCGCTTGGATTGATATTTACAAAAACTGCGGCTCCGCCACCGTGGCCTGATGCAACGCCAATAAAGCTGTCGCTTGCTTCATGACCATATAAAGTACCGATCCTCAAATCGCCAACCGCTTCAATATTTGCGATTTTTTCTGCATGGTATTCATCGTCATGTTGGTGGGCTACCAGTACACCGTCACCACAACCAAATGCTACATAATTATGGTTTTGCGCTGCACCGTGTAAATCTGGGCAAGTAACTTCAAATGTTTGTTCAAGCTCATATTCACCGTCATGAAGGTGGAAAACACCCACCTGATCCGGCAGGATTTTAGCGTTTGAAGTGCTTTCGCTATCCGCACGACGCAATGTTGCAACTAGGTGCTCGCCACGTGGCTCTGCAACACCATGCATATTGATGTCGTACTGAATACCAGCAAGCGTCTCTGTTTCGTTAGCAATGTCGTTATCGGTTAACACTTCTACAGAGGCAACCGTACCTGCATCGGCATTACCATCGTAAAACACGGCCATTTGACCATCATGTTTAACTATGTGAGTAGGGCGGCTGCCCGTTGTTAGCTCGTAGTCACTAAATGCAGGGCCTTGTTTATAATCATGTAAATGCTCGCCATGATCTTCACGCCATAAACCGCCATCGATAAAGCCTAAGTAATCTTGGCTGCGGTTAGCAATAACTGCATAACGGTAGCTTGGTGAAACATTTAGTGAGCTTGAATCATGGATAAGCGAAAACGTTTCTAGTAATGAGTCGTCATCTAAATCAAAGATATTCGCTTCGTTGCTATCAGCTGCTAAAACCGCTAAACGGCCCATTGAGTCAATGGTATAACCGTCATCATGATCATGGTCATCACCACTGTCGTCAGGAACCTCGATAGGGTCTTTCTCAACAATATTTGTTTCTGCGTCACCACATGCGGTGATCAGGGTGCTACTAATTGCTAGTGCCAATAGTTTTAATCTAAATAAGTGTGTCATGTAGGTTTCCTTTATTTGTAATTTTGTTTTAGAAGTAGCCGCGAACACCAAGCGCAAAACTGCGCCCAGGACGTGGTGCAATATTTTTTAAGAATGAGCTATGAACGCGGGCTTCTGTGTCCGTTAAATTTGTGCCTTTTAAATAAAGCGATAGGTCTTGGTTCAGTACCGATAAATCATAAGAAATACTGGCATCAACAAGGGTATAGCCGTCTGTTGTGGTTTCCTCTTGTGCTATGCGGTCTTGTTCTTGGTAGCGCGTAACGTGAATATTTGCCGTTAGGTTTTCGGTTTGATAGCTAAACTCAGTACCAAAACGCAGTGGTGGAGTGCGTGGTAAATCTCCGCCGTCTTTTAGGCGCGCGCGTACATAATCAGAGAATAAGTCGACTTTAAATTCGTCGCTTAGCTGCCAAGCAACTTGCGCTTCAAAACCATGCAAAATCACATCGTCTGTTTTAAATAAATAAACCGGTAGTTCAGATGAATGATCGTGCTCTTCTTCGTGATTATGTTCGTCGCCATGGTCGTGATCATGACCGCTTTCAGCGTATAGGCCTGTGTTGATCTGGTAATAATAGTTATCTACTTGGTTGTAAAAGGCATTGAAGATAAAGCCAATATCACCTTCGGTTTTACGGAATGTCAGGTCGATATTATTTGCTGTTTCTAATTCGATAGCCTCTTCTGATAGCTCAAAATGACCATCATGAGTGTCGAATAGCGCACCAACTTCATAAGTTGCAGTACCAATGTGTGGGCCAAAAGATAACAGCTCAGAAGCAGACGGAGCACGCTCAGAACGCGATACCGATAAACCTAGGTTATAACCCGGTGTAAAATCCCATACCACACCTGTTGATAAACTGACCGGTGTAAACTCTTGGGCAACATCAAATACGCGTGTGTAACCGGGTTCTTCGTGGTCATGATCATGATCGTGCTCATCACCGTCTTCATCATGTGCATGGGCGTCGATCTCAGGTAACAGCACATTATTAGCATCAATAGTAACTCGCTCTACACGGCCACCTAATTGCACTAAAAAATCGCCAAAGTGCTTTTCTTCCATAATTGCAAAAGCAATACTTTCAGTAACAGAAGGAGGGGTGAATGCTTCAGAACCTTGTGCTTCTACATCACTTTTTTTGTAATGAAAGCTAACGCCACCATTCCACTCATCAAATTGGCTATGCAAAATGTCAACGCGCAGCTCATTGGTTTCATTTTTGAAAGTTGTGCCTACAGCACCGTGCTCGATTTCAGCGTGTTCGTAGTCAGTGTGGCCTGCACGTAAGTTAATTTTGCTTAGCCACTCACTGTCGATATTGTATTCACCAAGTAGCTGGACTTTGGTTTGTTCAAGATCAGCAAAAACAGCTTCTTCTTCGCTGTGCTCCTCTTCGTGATCATGCTCTTCTTCTTCACCATGAGTATGGCCAGGAATACCGTATTGGCGGTTAAATTGCTCAACCGCAACACCAAGGTAACCTTGCTCAAATAAGTAGCTAGTACCAACAGTAAAGCCATCTGAGTCTTCATTACTGTTTTCTACTACGTACTTTGAGCTGTGCTCTGTGTCGTCAATATCGGCGGCAACAGGTACTTCGTAATCGTCTGATTCACGCCAGAATGCATCAGCATAAAAGGCAAATGACTCTGTCCCTGTGGTGGCATTAAACGAAGCAACTTTTTGCTCATCTACAGAGTTATGTTCTAGGTTCCACTCACCGCGTGTTGTGCTGTCTGTTGGTACTCGGCTGTCAACTACGTTGACGACACCACCAATTGCACCGCTGCCATAAAAAAGAGTTGCTGGGCCACGTAATACTTCAATTTGCTGCGCTGTTGATGCTTCCGATGCCACTGAGTGATCAGGGCCAACACGTGACACATCACTTACATCTAAGCCATTTTGCGTAATTAAAACACGTGGGCCGCTCAAACCACGGATCACAGGCGTACTGGCAACCTTGGCATGAAAGTTTGTGTTAACGCCCGGCAGCTTTTCGAGGCTATCGCCAAGCGTTGATGCTTGTTGGCGTCTTAATTGTTCGCCAGATAACACACTAACAGGTGAGGCAGATTCCATTGCCGACATATGAATCGGCGTTGCTTCAACATCAATCACTTCAATCGGTGAGCGTTTTAGATTAAAGGTTGCGCTGTGGTCTTGGTCATTGGCAAGTGTGATATCTCGATGTAAGTGAGCATAACCTGGCGCTGAAATATGTAGCTCTTTTAAGCCGTTATTTAAGCCGCTGATTTCAAACTCACCTTTGTCGTTAGTTGTTACTTTTTGATCAGACCCTTCAAGGTCAACTGTGGCATTAGCCACCGCTTTACCTTGGTTATTTAAAACAACGCCTTTGATCGATTGTGCCAAAACACTGGCTGGTAATAACGCTGCTATGACGACAGCCACTCTTGAGATGTTATTCATTATTCACCATTATGGATATGTTATAATGTATCAATTGTGCTTTAATTGTTATAATGTATCAAGTGTGAATCAATGAATGAGTTTTATTCTTTTTTGTAACAGCATGTTTAAAGTGAGGTAAATGGAGTGATTGGGGTTATGAAAGCAGCAAAATTAGCAGTGATATGCTTTATGGTTGGATGTATCTTTTCAGCTCAAGGGCATCAACACCATCATCATTCACATGGTGAGGGAGTGCTTTTTGTGGTTCATGATCAAGACAAGTGGCAGGTTAAATTCATTTTACCGGCTGGAGATATTTTTGGCTTTGAGCATCAGCCCGAAACAGCTGAGCAAAAGCAAACTATTAAACAAACGTTAGCCCAATTAGCAAATTCACAGCAGTTAGTGACATTTAACGGCGAATGTAAGCTTACTCAAGCAAATTTTGAAAACCCATTTGAGCATCACACTCATCATGCACATCAAGACTTAGAAGTTGAATACTCGTTTAGCTGTGATAAGCCCGTCTCTAAAGTCACAGTTACTTTATTTGCATGGGCTGAAGCAATATCTGTTATCGAAGCACAGTGGATCACAGAGCAAGCGCAAGGGATAGCAGAGCTGACAGCAACAAAACCTTATATTGAGTGGCCGCTATGAATAAACAGCGATTAACCAGCACACTTAATAAAGCGAAGCAGGTTTGCCTTGAGCATGGCAGAAAGTTCACCATTCAGCGCAAGCAAATACTGCAAATATTACTAACCACAGACGTGCCGCTATCGGCCTACGAATTGGCCAGTTGCTACAAGCTGCGCACAAGTTCAAGTGTATCTGTTATGTCTGTTTATCGAATCTTGAGCTTTTTGGAGTCGGTAAACCTTGTTCGCAGGCTTAATAGTGCTAACAAATATATCGCTTACGGTACCGACAGTGAGGTTTTTAAGCGTGAGACTTCTTTGTTTTTAATTTGCCGTCATTGCCAAAAAGTTGAGACTTTAGCGGTTTCACACAGTGATGTTGCAAAGCTTTTCCCGCATTTTGATGATGCAGGTTTTACCTCACAAACAAAGCAATTTGAAATGTTGGGAGTATGCAATGAGTGCCAAGCAAAACTTGCTTGATGCACTTTTTATAATTCATGTGTTCAATTTTGTAGGAATTATTCAGTGAAATTACAAGAAATAATGGACAAGTTTGCCATCGGGTTATCAGCTATGTGTGCTATTCACTGTTTAGCTGTGCCTGTGTTATTGGTTTTATTACCAAGTGCTGCAGCACTGGGTTTAGGTAACGAGCAATTTCATTTTTGGATGTTAGTTGCGGTACTGCCAAGCAGCTTATTAGCACTATTTTTAGGGTGTAAAAAACATAAACGTTATCGATTATTGATGCTAGGTGGTGCAGGGCTGGTGTTGTTGTCTGCAGCGGTGCTGCTTGGCGAAAATGTTATTGGTGAGGCTGGCGAAAAAGTACTTACTTTATTGGGTTCGCTCTTTGTAGTCACCGGGCATTGGTTTAACTTTCGCTTGTGTGGGAAAAAACGAGGGGCTGAGTGTCTAAGCTCGTAAAGATATAAACTTGTTGACCAACCATTGTGTTGGCCAACAAGCTAATTCAGCAAAACTGAATTACTTGTAGAATACTTCTACAGTGCCTTTTACTTTTAATAGTAAAGGTTGGCCGCGGCGATCAAGTGCTTTTGGAGAAGCGACTTTGATCCAGCCTTCGCTGATATTATATTCTTCAACGTCAAAACGCTCTTTGCCGTTAAGTTTTACACCAATTTCATGCTCGAAAACTTCTTCCACATAAAATTTACTACGTGGATTGATAGAAAGTTGGTTTGGTAATTCTGGTTTTTGTGTATCAGTCATAGTTGCGATCTGCATTGAATAAATTGTGCGCCATTGTAGGCAATAGCTGGCATTGGCTCAAGTATCTACACGGCAAATTTATTGTTTACTCGCAGGCTTGTTCTGAATGCTCAACGCACATGGCAACGGCTTCACTCTTTTTATCGAAGTCGTGCGTTAAGCAGTAATCAAAACGCATGGTTAACTCAATTACTTGTTCATCCGTGCGCTCTGGCCATTGCCAGTCTCTCACTATTTGCCTTGCTGCCTTTCTAACGTCTTTACTAAAGCGCTTAGGTGCTGAATTTTCAATATTTAAGTTTTTCACATCGCCTTCTGGCGTTACCTGAAAGTTGACAATAGCGCAGCCACTGCCTTGTCGATTTAGCAGCCCTGTCGGGTATTGTACATGGTGCATTGGTGGCAGCCGTTGCCAGCTAGGCTTATCTGTAGTGGTATCGAGTACCTGCGCTTGAATATCAACAAATGGAAATTTACGTGATAAATCAGGGTTTGCGAATGAGCTGATTGATGCGCATACGAGCGTTAATGCTAAAAGTGATTTATACATAGTTTTCCTTAACTTGTTTGTTTTTTAATCTACCCCAAATTTAGCGTTAAAAATTATCTTTGTAAACTAGAGGCTTGGCTAAAATTTAAGGGATAAATGTATTGTTATACTATAACCTATTTTTTATTTGTGTTATTTTATAACAAATCATTTCCCTTAACTTTCACAATCAGACCTTATGAAGTACTCAACTCTTAGTTTAGCCTTAGCTGCGGCGTTTGCAGCGAATACACATGCAGCTGATAACAGCGATATCGAAACGATCACCATTGAACATAAACAGACGTTTCGTGGTGATATTCCAACAAAAGATTTACCGCAGTCGATCACCACATTAAGTAAAGACATGATGACTGATAACGGTATTACTAAGTTTCGTGATGCACTGGATTTTTCTGCCAGTATTACCCGTAAGAATAATGGTGGCGCGCTGTGGGATAGCTATTCAATTCGTGGTTTGTCAGGTAACGAAAATATGCCGTCTGGGTACTTAGTTAACGGTTTTAGTGGTGGTCGCGGCTTTGCAGGCCCACGTGATGTATCAAACATTGAATACATCGAAGTATTAAAAGGACCTGGCTCAGCACTCTATGGCCGTTCGGAGCCAGGTGGTACAGTAAACATTATTACTAAAAAGCCACAGTTTTATCAGCAAGGGCAACTTCAAGCTGAGTTCGGTAGCGATGATCACAAGCGTATTCAAGGTGATTACACTAATGGTTTAAGCGATGATTTAGCATTTCGTATCAATGGCGCATGGCAAGACAGTGACAGCTTCAGAGACTATGTACACCACGACAAATTCGTGATTACGCCTTCGCTTTATTATCAAATCAACGATAACTCATCACTGACTTATGAGTTTGAGTATGTTGATCAACAGCAAATGTATGACCGCGGTATTGTGGTGTTAAATGGTGATTTTGATACCGTACCTGAGTCACGCTTTTTAGGTAACCCAAATGATGCACCAACCAAAGTGCACTCACGCGGCCATCAATTAAATTACAGCAACGAGCTAAACCAAGATTGGAGCTTGTTATTAGGTGCTAGTTACCGTACTGCAACGTTAACGGGTTATTCGTCAGATGCTGAGCTTTCACCATCGCGTCAGTCATTATTTGATGATGGTAGAACTTTAACTCGCCAGCACAGATACCGTGACTATGAGTCTGATGATTTATCGCTGCGTTTTGAGTTAAGCGGTCACTTTGATGTTGCCGGTATCACCAACCATGTATTGATTGGTGTTGACGGTTACGACTATGAGCTGCGCACTGGGCTTTATCGCTACCGTGGTGGTAATGGCACTTACACCATTGATATTTATGAACCAGAGTACAGCACTACTGAAGGCCCTGAAGTGGGCATGCAGTACGAAAATAACGAACAGCAAAATGCGTACGGTATTTACCTGCAAGACCAACTAGATCTAACCGATAACTTAAAAGTGATGTTAGGTCTGCGTTTTGATGAAATTGAGCAAGATATCTTTGAAACTAAGTCTGGTGTGGCATCAAACAGCAAAGAAAACCGCATTAGTCCACGTTTTGGTGTGGTTTACGCACTTAATGACGACATTAACCTTTACTCAAGCTATTCAGAAGGCTTTTTACCACTGAGTGGCACCGATGCAGAAGGTAATCCATTCGGTTTTGAAGAAAGTGACTCGTTTGAAGTGGGTGTTAAATTTAGCTACGCCAATATCAGCGGTACGCTTGCTTATTTTGATGCAAGCAAGAGCAACATGCTGGTGGCAGATCCAGTAAATGTGGGTTATTCAACACCTGTAGGTAAAGCAAATAGCACAGGTTTTGAGTTAGATTTAACAGGTTCATTGGGTGACAATACCGAGTACAACCTATCTTATGCCTATGTTGATGCAGAGACTGCAACAGACAGTCTAAATGTTGATTGGTTAGTGCCAATTCCTAAAGGTAGCCCACTTGTGAACGTACCAAAGAATAACCTTTCGATTGGCTTAAACCATGACCTAAGTGTATTCGCACAAGACATAAAGATTGGTGGTCATTATCAATATGTGTCTGACCGTTTGGGCGACCCAGCTGATCTTACCTTCCGTTTACCGAGTTACCAAACTGTTGGTTTATTTGCTAAATGGCGAGCGGCTGAACGTACTACGGTATCATTAAATGTCGATAACGTGTTTGATGAGCAGTATATTGCTAGTTCTTACAATGCATTGTGGGCCTACCCAGGGGCGCCGACGCAATTTAAACTTGGCGTAAGTTATGACTTCTGAGCAAGTTAAAAGCCGTATTCACAGTATCGACATCATGCGTGGTGTCGTTATTCTGCTGATGCTACTTGATCATGTGCGAGAGCGATTTTTCTTGCACATGCAGGTGGCCGATCCCATGGTGGTTGATACAACTTCGCCGGGGCTGTTTTGGAGCCGCTTTGCCGCGCACTTTTGTGCACCAACCTTTATCTTTTTAACCGGTTTGTCGGCGTGGCTTTATAGTCACCCAGCAAGTGGCGTGGCGCGCTCAGCACGAAGCTTTTTAATCAAGCGAGGGCTTTTTTTAATCGCCCTCGAAGTGACACTGATTTGTTTTTCGTGGATGGGTTACTATCACACCATTTGGCTACAAGTGATGTGGGCGATTGGCCTTTGTATGCTGGTGTTAGCAGCATTGATTAAGCTGCCACGCAACCTATTGCTGGTGCTTGGTTTAGTTATTGTATTTGGTCACAACTTACTGACTCCAATCAGCTTTACGCCCGATGAGTTTGGTTACTCGCTGTGGACGATTTTGCATGACCGAGGCTATCTATCACAAGGCGGTTTAATCGACGTCAAAATTAGCTACCCAGTGCTGCCTTGGGTTGGCGTTATCTTATTGGGTTACTGTGCAGGTCCTTTATATGCGCACACCCAATCGGCAGATTCGCGTAAACGAGCATTACTACTGTTAGCCCTGTTATGTGTGGGATTATTTTCGCTGCTGCGTGGTTTTAATATCTATGGTGAAACCTTGCCGTGGCAAACGTTTAGCACTACAACCGAAACCATGATGTCGGTGTTTAACGTGACTAAGTACCCACCATCACTGAGCTTTTTGCTGATCACGTTAGCAGGCATGTTTGTAGGCTTGTGGTTATTTGAAAGACCACTCAACCGCTTTACTAATGGGCTACGTGTATATGGCTCTGTGCCTATGTTCTTTTATATTTTCCACCTCTATGTACTGCTATTTATGTATCAAATAGGCATGCTGATCTGGGGGGCAAATCAAGGGCAATATTTAGGAGTCAGTGATATATCAGGTATATGGTTTATTACTTTGTTGTTGGCTGTAGGGCTTTATTGGCCAACCAAGAAGTTTAGTGAATACAAGCGTAAGGCTAACAAGCCTTGGTTAAAGTATTTATAACGAAAAATGCCGATATGCTAAGCATATCGGCATTACCTACTTACTATCCTAATTAACTAATCCTTAGTTAATTCGAGGTTTTTTACGACGAAGTGCCATCAGTGGTGCAACTGCTAGTAGTAACCAGCCGAATGAACCGCTTGATGATTTCTTGTCTTTTTCAATCTCTGCTTCTGGAATCACCGCCTCAGGGAAAGTACAGCTACCATCGTCAGTATTGGCGCTTTCATCATAGTTAGTTGCTGAGCTATCAGTACAGCCAAGCTCTTCACCATCAGACATCACCGATAATACAAATGAACTCATTGCTGCATCAGTTGGGTTAACGCTGTCGCTAACTTTTACTGTTACATCAATATCACCATGGAAGTGCGCCGCTGGCGTGATAGTCACAGTGCTACCTGATGTGTGACCAGATACTTCATAAGTGAAGTTTTCGCCTAACACTTCGATTTGGTTGCTCACTTGGTTTTCGTCAGCATAAAGCACGTCAAAACTAATCGTTTCGTTCTCTGCCACCGACATATCAGTTAAGGCTGCCATTTCTAGGTTACCGATAACTTCTAGGTCAAGGGTGATGGTTTCATCATCTGCGCCAACTAAACCATTTGTAAGTGATAGTTGATGCGTTTGATTCGCCGCTTGCTCACCAATGTACGCTTGGAATTTCACGTCAAACTTAGAAATCTCAGGACCTGTGTAGTCAAGACACACAACCAGTTTGTCGTGTAGTACTTCGTCCATATTGTCGAAGCCGTACTTGTTACCGATGTTTAAATCGATTGGAATATCACCACTGATAAAGCCACGACCATCAGCAGCTTTCAAGCCGATAGAACCTTGTGCATCAACTAAGCTTAGGTTGTCGTAAGCAAAAAGTAGCTCGTATTCACCTGGCTCATAGTCAATGCCCATGCGCATGAACATTTCAACGTCAACAGATTGGCCTTCAGTTCTTGAACGCTGGATATTATCCCACTCAAGTACTAACCACTCACGCGATACTGTGTAAGTTGGTGTGATACCTGCGTTGGCGTCATAGTTACCGTAACCACCGTCAACACGCTCTGGGATCATGTTGTCACCAACCCAGAAAGGTGCGATTAGGTAAGGCGGCGGTGGCGGCTGAGTGTAACCCTCAGGCAGTTCAACGTGGAATGGCGTTGTACGGCCTTGCGAACCAAATGTGACTAAGCCAGCTGGGTTAAGTTTAATTGAGTCAAAGTGGTACTTATTAAAGAATGGGAATGACACATCAAGGTTAGTGTTCATGATTTCTTTAAATGTGTACTCAAACTCGTTGTAGTAACGACCTTCAACACCTTCTAGTGTACGCCAGCCAAGCTCACGTAGTTCTAGGTAGTGAGGATCTGGTGAATGCGCCGATGTTAATGAACACATTTCGTCTGTGATGTTGGTGGTAATGTTATAATTACGCTCAACATTTTTAGTCGTCTCTTGAACACCAACTAGTGCTAGAGCGTTGCTATCTAACATTGGTGTTACTGGCGTTGAGTTAGATGCGACAATGCTGTCAGGAACAATGTCTACGCCCGCAGGGAACTCAGTGTTTAGTGCAAATTGACGCGCTTCATCTTCGTTATTAGCAATAACGCTGATTTCGAAGTCAACTAAATCACCCACAAATGCTTTGTCTTTGTTAGCTGTAAAGGTCACGTCTTTATCAACTTGCTCGATGATCACAGGCACAAAACCAAGATTACCCGCATCTTCTGGGTTGCTACCAATATCAAAGCCACCAAAGTAGATATCGCCCACTTCCATATCAGGTAGGTTATAAGCAAGGTCAAGCTCAAGCTGGTCATAACCCGGTACGCTGCTTGGGCCTGTTACGGTTAATGAACCATTGTCTTCAGTGGTCACCGCTGTCGCAAATGATACTTCGATACCTTCATCAACTTCACCATACGATAGAGTCTGTAGGCTCATGTATAGCGTAAAGTATTCACCCGCTTCAGGGTCAACAATATTACAGAAGTTAGTTAGGGTGTAGCTCGTTGACATACATAGCGTTTCTTCATAAGACGCAATGCCATCACCGTTACTATCTTTACCCATGAACACAAGTACACGTGACGTGTCGTTCATCACGCTTGCGCTTAGCATTTTTGCGCCTTCTGGCACTGTCGTCCACTGTATGTGGTTGTTGTTCACAGCTTCGCCTTCACCTTCAACCTCTACGCTATCGAATGGGTCGCCTGGTGTGGTGTCGTTGAATAGGTGTACTGTTTCAACTTGGCCTTTTACTAAGCCGTACGATTGTGTGGTTAGGTTGCTAATTTCATCAGTATTGAATGGACCCACTTTCATCGTCGCAGAGCGGCGGTGAGCATCAATTTGAATATACTCTGGTAAACCGGTATCACCAGCGAAAGTCCATACAGGCATTTCTAAAACTGGTGATTCAGGATTGCTTGAGGTCATTACGATTTGACCTTGGTTACCTGTGTAATCAACAATTTCTTGTGGTGTTGCTTGTTGGCTTGCTTCAACCGTAACAACAATGCTTTGTGTCTCACCTGCTTTAATATCAAAGTTGCTTGGCTCAACACTAATTTTGCTATTACCAATCCAGTTTTCTGTATGAAGTGTCCAGCTTGCGTCTTCTGTCGCTGTAAAGGTTCTGATAAACGTACACTTAAAGCCACAGTCATTATCAACCATGTAAGCTGTGTTTAGTGCTTTTTCACGGCCACCAAGGCTTGGGTTAGCAGCATTCATGTTAGCAATGGTTTCATCAAGCAATAGGCCTGCTTTATCAGCACGCTCAACTTGCATTTTACCCGAACCCATTTCAGCAAGGGCAGCATCAAAGCCATCATCGGTGTAGTTGTTTAGGTACTGTGCTAAAGCAACTTGATTGTTTGCAGTTAACATCAATGCTGATTGAATTTGCATTGGTGTCCAATCAGGATGAGATTGTTTTAACAATGCTGCCGCACCCGCAACGTGTGGGCTTGCCATTGATGTACCAGACATAGATTGCCAGTCTGAAGTTGCAGGGTTGCTAGTAAATGGTTGATCGTCTGATGATGGCGCATAGATATCAACACCCGGAGCCGCAACGTCTACAAGTAAGGTGTCAAAACCAAAGTATGATGGGCCACGGCCAGAGAAGTAAGCAATGCGGTCTTTATCTACAGCATCTACAGTACCTTCGGTTGCTTCAATGGTACCCATGTGGCTGTCGCCTGTGCTTAGCCAGTCAAGTAAGCTCGTACCATCGACGTTTTTAATGTGAATGGTAGGAATAGGGTAAGTCACTGAAGGAATCGTGTAGCGATCGTAGAATGATACATGGTTATAAATAATTAAACCTTCAGCACCACCTGCTTCTACGTTTAGCGATTTAGAGTACAGCGGGTAAGAGCTACGCTTACATACGACAATTACATCTTGCGCACTTTCGTCGATAGCGGTTGCTGGGTCATCAACTAAATCAAATGTCCCTTCAGGGAATGGCTTGTCACAGTTGGCAAGCGCATAGCTTGAGCTTTCATTTGGATTTTCAAAGTCAGTTGCGGCAACGATTAAACCTGTTAGCTCGTTAAAGTTTACACCTGCACCAGCAAATGGTCCTGGCGCTGCAGTATCGCCACCAGTTAGGTTTTTAAGTTGTTTGTTACCAAAATTGACTTTAGTTGAAGGCGTATGAGCTGCAACTGTGGTTACCCAAGGTGAAGAGTGGTCAGCCGTTGAATATTCTGGGCCGCTGTTACCTGCCGCTACCGCCACAAATACACCGGTTTCAGCTGCATTCATGAACGCTTGCTCAATTGGGTCGCTCCATGGGTCTTCTTCAAGGCCACCTAATGAAGCATTCAGTACGTCAACATTATCAATCGCTGCTTGTTCTACAGCAGCTAAGATTGCGCTTGTTGGACAGCCTGCATAAGGGTCACCAGAACCACCCGGCCAACATACTTGGTATGAAATGATATTAGCGTGTGGCGCCATACCTGATACTTGCGGGAAAGTTACATTGGTTTCTAAACCAGATGATTGGCTTTCATACTCAGTCAGTTTGTAAGGAATATCGTAAAGGATATTACCTGCCGCTGTACCTGCAACGTGTGAACCATGGCTATGATAGTCTTCACCATTTTCTGGGCGAGTCTCTTCAAATACAGTATCAACGTAGGCTGCGGTGATCTCAGGGTATGAGTACACACCAATTAGCTTGTCGTTACACAGATCAGCAAATTCAGCGGTTGCACAGTCACCTAGGTACTTGTCGCCTAGAGGGTTGGTGTGAGTGTAGCCATCGCCACCTACAGCTGCAAATGATGGGTGATCGGTATTGATACCCGTATCGATGATACCGACAACCGTGCCTTCACCTTTGTTGCTGCTCGGGTTGCTAGCACTTGTGCTCCACAGTGCAGAAGCACCGGTTTGCTCAATGGTATTAAAAGTATTTAGGCTGTAGATTTTTGAGCGAGTGATCTTCTTAACACCAGCCACTTTAGCAAGGCGCTTCGCTTCATCTTGTGTCATTTGGGTGGTGAAACCGTTTAATGTCACATTGAATGTGCGCTCAACATTTAGCTGTAAGCCTTGTTGACTCATCGCAGTACTCAGTACTGATTGGCGCTTACTTGCTAGGTGGTTAGCGTAAGTTGCGATAGCAGGCTGCGCCATATTAAGCGTTGAGCGTGTTGTTGCTTGTTGCGTCTGCATTACCACATCTTTAGTGCTCGCAAGCCCTTTAACACCACCTTGGTAAGTCGAAATTGGTGCATCGTCCAGTTGCACGATATAAGTTTGAATACCACTAATATCTTTCTCTGGTGTGAAAACGCGGCTTTGTTTTTTAACTGTGTTATTAACCTTGTCTTCCCACACAAATTCATTGGTAACGGTTTGCTTTGGCGCATAGCCTGCTGGCTGTTCTGGCCATGCCTGGTCATTTAGCGCAGCAGCAGACGTACCTACACCTAAGTAAAGTGCAGATGCGACCATCACTGATACTTTTTTCATATTGAACATGTGATCTAACTTCCCTCGAAGGATTATAATTATGAGCTCGCGCTAACGGCGAACGGTTGTAATCAGTAGGGATAGTGTTGAGTTGTGACTATAACATCAATGAAATGTAAACAATTGGCACACACTGTTACAGCTTGGTACATTTTTACCGAAAAACTGTTTATCGAAACAAGATGCTTGCTCTTGCTCCGCTTAAGGTTTGTGCGTTATCTAGGCTAAACTTTGCGTTATTCCATAGGCATAGTTGCTTAACGATTGATAAGCCAAGGCCAACACCTTGGTAGCCTGTTTGGTGCACCGAAGCGGTTTTAGAAAATGGTTGCATGAGGCTGGCGCGCATATGTTCTGGGATCCCTGGGCCATCATCTTCAATCACTAACAAAGTGCCGTTTTCGCATTGTGAAAGCCTGATATGAATTTGCGTTTTAGCAAAGCGAACCGCGTTGCCGAGTAAGTTTTGCAATAAGCGTTGAAAGCTTTGTTTATCAACGCAAATGGCTGTTAATTCGCAGTCAAGACGAATAGCCAAAGGGCTATAGCTTTGAAACTTAGTAATGCAGGGCTGTAATAGCTCGTCTGGGCAGTAGTCTTTCACTAACAAGGTGGGTTCGCATTGTTCAAGCTCGGCATAGGTTAAAAACTCTTCGACTAAAAGCTCAAGTTCAATAATGTCTTGCAACACACTGTGCCGATAAGCGTTGTTATCAACGACTGCTTCGAGGGCGAATTTAGCCCGTGAAATAGGCGTTAAAAAGTCATGAGAAACAGCATTGATCAATTCGCGTTGGCTTTGATTACGGTTATGAAGCGCTAATGCCATGTTATCGAAGGTATCGCCAATGCTCTTTAGCAAGCTAAAACGTGTGAAGTGGACTTGTGCTGTAAAGTCGGCATTAGACATTTTACTACTGGCTTTGCGTAGCTTATTTAAGTCAAACAGCAGTGGGCCTGTAAAAATCACCACAGCTAAGGCAAGGCTAGAGTAAAACAGAAGGCTTACTAAAGACTGATAGCCCTGATCAGCAGGCTGGCTGTAGGGGCCAATGCTTAATAAGGTCTGTCTATCATCGGCAAGTTTATGAAAGTAAAGGTTGTTATTAGCATCGTTAACGCTAATTACCTGACCTGCTAAAAGTGATGCCTGTAATTGTTCACCAAGGTAAAAGTTCGCCAGAGGTGTTTGTTTAATATCAGGGTTATTGGGCGCAAGACTCAATATACTCTCTGCTAATTGCTGCTCTGTACTGTAACTCGGTGGGCTTGGAAAATAGGTTTCTAGTAACCAAGCGGCGCTCCCCAGACAAACTGCTAGGGTTAAATACAAATAGCAAAAAAGGCGTAGCAAACTGCATTAACCCCACGCTTGTGGAGAAAAAATATATCCTTTACCCCAAACCGTGACGATTTTTTGTGCCGGCACCGCTTCGTCACCGAGTTTTTTGCGTAAGCGACTAATGCGGCCATCGATTGTGCGGCTTTGACCATCATATTTACGGCCAATAGTGCCATCAAATAACTGATCTCGACTGACCAACTGACCCGCTGATTGAGCTAGTTGGATCAGTATTTCGAACTCTGCACTGGTCAATTCTAGTGGCTGGCTATGCAAATAAGCCTCGCGCTGAATAGTATTAATACTTAAAGAACCAAAGCGAATATTATGGGCGTTATGGGTGGTACTTGTTGGCTTAACAGCATGGCTGCGGCGAATGGTATTGTTAATTCGCGCTAATAAAATGGACGGGGAAACAGGTTTGGTTAGGTAATCATCGGCGCCTAGCTCAAGGCCAGTGATATGATCAACTTGGCTCTGCCTTGCGGTCATAAAAATAATTGGCGTATCTTGATATTGTTTTAGTTCTTTAAATACCTCAAAACCATCTTCTGATCCTAATCCGATATCAAGCAAAATTAGGTCGTACTTTTTGCAGCTTGCTTGGTAACAGGCATGGCAACCACTTTCAAAGTGTTCAATGGTATAGCCATGATCAGTTAAATAATTAGAGACTAGTTGGGCAAGTTTTAAATCATCTTCAATATATAAAATAGTATGCTGGCTCATCAAAAAATACTCCATGCGATATCACGTCGGCGTTTCTTAACATGCTGGTGGAATAAACTAATTTCAGTGCTTTCTAATGGCTCTAGCTGTTCGCTAAGTAGCTCTAATACAATGTTGCGATTGTTTTGCACTGTGATTGCAAAGTTCTGCCCTTGATTTGGCTTTTGGCAGAACAGCCTAATTTGTTGATCAGTAACACGAATGCACACCGTTTTGCTGACTTCGGTATACCAATTAATCGATACATCCATCACGCAGTCTTGCTCTATCGTTACACAGTTTTCTGGTGTTGCCTCGATATAACCGGCTTGTGCGAATGTACTGCCAACAAACGCGAGGCTACAAATGAATAAGAGTGAAAAAAGCTTCGTACGCAACATCATCAGTAATTCCATGCAAAGCCAGCATAAAAAGACAGTAAGTTGCTGTCATCGATAAGGGGGCTATCGGCAATACCCGATGATAAGCGTTGGTATTTTATATCGCTGATAAATTGCCATTGTTGATTAAACTGATATTGGTAACTGGCTTTTAGACTGTACTTTTGACTAGAGTGACCTAAAAAAGGGCTAAATCCGGCTCGTATCTCTTGTTGTGCGCTGCCATAGTAGTAATCCACTAAACCAGCACTTAAATGTTGTATTTCTGCGCCGAGCAAAACTAGATGCTGATCAAACAAAAACAAGCGCTGTGCTGATAATGCGCCTTGTAACCCTTTGTGATAGTTGGTGAGCTCCATTGACCAATGCGCGCTAAAACGCCAGCTTTGCCAGTCAACGATAGCTTCAATACCGCTCATGGCAGACAGTTTACGTTTTGATATTTTAGTAATATCACCGCGGCGCTTTGTCACCGCTGGTGTTTCGATACCTGAACCGGGTGGTGGCGGTGTCATTGAGGGGCGGCCGCCGGTTGTTCTAATCGCGGTCAGTGCTGCTGAGTGTTTAGCAAAATACAGCCCATCTTCATTAAGTTGGGTGAATAACGACACTTGATAGTTATCGCCCCACACGGGTGTCCAAGCAAACTGAGTATTTGCAAATGAAAAGTCACCGGCAAATACCTCAATGCGCGGTAGGGCATAAAGAGGAATGTCGTCTTTTTTATAAACCGGGTTGTCGAGTTGACCATAACCTAAGCTTAAACCAAGGCTTACTCCTTCATCTGCTAAATACGCAGAGTCAGTGCTGCTTGCCATTGGTGAAAGGCAAAATGCACTAATTAGAAATAAAACTCGTAGCCCAAGTGAGCAACTACCTAGAACAGTCACAAATAAACAACCTTAATGAAAAATCCTGTTAACATTAAGTTGTTATTAATGGCTTGAACAATGAAATAATGTACCAAATTGTAGCAAGGTCTGGTTTTTGTAACCTAAATTAGTTAAGGAAATTGCTTGATAAATAAGTATATTTCACTAATTTGGTTTGGTTATTTTGAGCGGTGTCGTCATTTCTTTAGTTAGAAAAAATTATTAACAATAAAATGGTGTTAAAACCTGCGCTTAGCGGTACAAAATGGCCCTAAATACACGTCATTACTGGCATGGCGGTTTATTAAGTTGCTATTTGAGTGAGTTTTTGCGATATTATTTATATTATAATATTAACAGGAAGCTAATAAGATGACTCTGCCTAGTTCTCAATCTGCAAATGCTATTCGCATACTTGCTGTCGATGCCGTTCAACAAGCTAACTCTGGCCACCCAGGTGCGCCTATGGGTATGGCTGATATTGCAGCGGTATTGTGGCAAAACTTTCACCGCCATAACCCATTAAATCCAGACTGGTCTAACCGTGACCGCTTTGTGTTATCAAATGGCCATGGTTCAATGCTTCAATATGCATTGTTACACCTAAGCGGTTACGACGTAAGCATCGAAGATATTAAGCAATTCCGTCAGCTTCACTCAAAAACACCGGGTCACCCAGAATATGGTTATACTCCGGGTGTTGAAACAACTACGGGCCCATTAGGTTCTGGTATTGCTAACGCAGTTGGTATGGCAATCGCTGAAAAAACTTTAGCAGCACAATTCAATAAGCCAAAGTTTGATATTGTTGATCACTTCACTTACTGCTTTATGGGTGACGGCTGTTTAATGGAAGGTATCTCGCACGAAGCATGTTCGCTGGCAGGTACATTAGGCCTAGGCAAGCTAATCGCATTTTGGGATGACAATGGCATCTCTATCGATGGTGAAGTAGAAGGTTGGTTCACCGACGATACACCTGCACGTTTTGAATCTTACGGTTGGCAAGTTATCCGTGATGTTGATGGTCACGATATGAATGCAATTGCGGGTGCAATCGAAGCGGCACAAAGCAACACTACGCAACCAACACTAATCTGTTGTAAAACAGTGATTGGTTTTGGCTCGCCAAATAAATCAGGTAGCCACGACTGTCACGGTGCACCACTGGGTCACGACGAAATCGCCGCTGTACGTGAGCAGCTAAACTGGCCGCACCCTGCATTTGAAGTTCCACAAGAAGTTTATAACGAGTGGAATAATCAAGCGAAAGGCCAAGAGCTTGAAGGTGCATGGCAGCAAAAGTTTGCAGCTTATAGCAAAGCACATCCTGAACTTGCAAAAGAATATACACGTCGTGTTCTTGAAAAAGCATTACCAGCTAACTTCGCTGAATTAGCTGATGAGTACATTGCTAAATGCCAAGCCGACATGCAAAACATTGCGACACGTAAAGCATCACAAAACGCGATCACCTTCTTTGCTAACCAACTTCCAGAATTAATGGGTGGCTCTGCTGACCTTGCCGGTTCTAACTTAACGTTATGGCCAGAAGCAAAAGGTTTACAAGATGCAGCTGATGGTAACTACGTATTCTATGGCGTACGTGAGTTTGGTATGAGCGCAATCATGAATGGTATTGCATTACATGGTGGCTTCATTCCATTTGGCGCAACTTTCTTAATGTTTATGGAATACGCACGTAATGCAGTACGTATGGCAGCATTAATGAAAGCGCAAAGCATTTTTGTGTATACCCATGACTCAATCGGTCAAGGTGAAGATGGTCCTACTCACCAACCAATCGAGCAAATCGCTAACCTTCGTATGACACCAAATATGACTGCATGGCGTCCGTGTGATGAAACTGAAACAGCAGTAGCTTGGCGTCAATCGTTATTAAAAGAAACAGGCCCAAGTTCACTTATCTTCAGCCGTCAGGGTACCAAAGCAATGGCACGTGATGCACAGCAAGTTGCTGACATTGCAAAAGGGGGTTATGTACTTGTTGATAGCGAACAAGCTGCAGAGCTTATCCTTATTGCAACGGGTTCTGAGGTAGAGTTAGCTGTGAATGCTGCTGCTGAGCTAAAAGCACAAGGCAAGCAAGTTCGCGTGGTATCTATGCCATCAACTAATCAGTTTGACAGCCAAGATAAAGCATACCGTCAAAGCGTGTTACCTGCGGGTACACCTAAGATTGCTGTTGAAGCTGCACACCGTGACTTCTGGTTCAAGTATGTTGGCCAAGATGGTGATGTACTAGGCATGGACACATTTGGTGAGTCAGCGCCTGGTGCCGTATTGCTTGAGCACTTTGGTTTCACAGTGGCAAACCTAGTTGCAAAAGCAAACGCATTACTTGCTGAATAATGTGACTGGCGAAAAATTATCGTAATCGCAACACGATAAACCTACATTTGTGATGATGTGTAGGTAATAAAAAAGCCCGCAAACTTTGGTTTGCGGGCTTTTTGCTGCTTAAACAATCGGTTTAAACTAATTCGCTTAAGATTGACTCTAGTTTTTCTTGGTCAATTGCGAACTGACGAATACCTTGGCTTAGTTTTTCAGTAGCCATGGCATCTTCATTCATTTCCCAGCGGAAAGCTTGCTCAGTCATTGCCGCTGGCGCTTCTGCTTTTTCTGTTGCTGGTAATAGTTTTTGAGTTAATGGTGCGTCAGTTGCAGCTAGTTCAGCAAGTAACTTAGGGCTGATAGTTAAACGGTCACAACCTGCTAATTCTTGGATTTCACCGATGTTACGGAAGCTTGCGCCCATTACAATCGTTTCGTAGCCGTGCTTTTTGAAGTAGTTGTAGATATGCGTTACTGACTTAACGCCCGGATCGTTAGCACCGTCGAAATCAGCGCTTGCATCTTGTGCTTTGTACCAGTCAAGAATACGACCAACGAATGGTGAAATTAGGTAAGCACCCACTTCGGCACAAGCACGTGCTTGAGCAAATGCAAATACCAGCGTTAGGTTACAACGGATACCTTGTGCTTCAAGTACCTTAGCTGCTTGAATACCTTCCCATGTTGAAGCAATTTTGATTAACACGCGTGATGTGTCGATACCTTGCTCTTTATATAAAGCAACAAGCTCAAGTGCTTTATCAACAGTTGCTTGAGTATCAAATGATAAACGCGCATCCACTTCTGTTGAAACTAAACCTGGCACTTGCTCCATTAATTTAGAGCCAATTAATACCGCTAGCTTATCAGCTGCTTTTGTTACAACTTCAGCTGCGTCACTGCTTTGTGCTTTTGCCCATGATACGGCTTCTGCAGCAAGTGGGCGATATTTCTCAATTTGAATCGCGTTTAAGATTAGTGATGGGTTTGTTGTTGCATCTTGCGGTTTATATTCGTTGATTGCTTCAAAATCACCCGTGTCAGCAACAACGGTTGTCACTGCTTTAAGTTGTTCTAATTGACTAGACATAGTTATCCCATTCTTATCATATAAAAGTTAATGTAGTGGCTTTAACCTATTATTTGTGCTGAAAAAACAATCTAATCTACCAGAGAAACTGCGCAATAAATCGCCCGCCAGCAGCAAATAATCCTGTTAATAATATTTTTATAATACCTTTACAATCTGGTATTGTTGATATTATCATACAAATAAAGATAATGACTAACAATGTTAGTAAGCAATTAGTGAAAGGTAATTATGTCTCGTTATACGTTGGGATTAGACTACGGGTCGGACTCGGTAAGAGCATTACTCGTTGATGTTGCGACTGGTGAAGAACTTGCCAGCCATTTAGTAAACTACCCGCGCTGGGCACAAGGTTTATATTGTGACCCAAGTAAAGATCAGTTTCGTCAGCATCCACAAGACTATATTGATAGCCTTGTAGAAGTAGTTAATGGTCTTTGGTCACAAGTTCCAGCAGGTACTGCAGACAAAGTAGTGGGTATGAGCTTTGATACGACAGGCTCAACACCTGTAGCAATTAATAGCCAAGGTACACCACTGGCATTAACTGAAGAATTTGCAGAAAACCCAAATGCAATGTTCATTTTGTGGAAAGACCATACGTCTATTAAAGAAGCAAATGAAATCACTGAAGCTGCAACTAACAATGATGTGAACTACCTTTCACACATGGGCGGTATCTACTCTTCTGAGTGGTACTGGGCCAAAGCATTACATATTTTCCGCGTTGATAGCAGTGTTAAAGCAGCCACATATTCATGGGTTGAGCACTGCGATTGGATGACCGCGCTAATGTGCGGCACAACACACCCTGAAGCATTAAAGCTAGGTCGTTGTGCAACGGGCCACAAACAAATGTGGAACGAGCAGTGGGGCGGTTTCCCACCAAACAGTTTCTTCAGCAATATCGATCCACTATTAGATGGTGTTGTTGATACGTTAAATGCAACTACAGAGCCAAGCGATCAAGTTGCTGGCAACTTAACTGCTGAGTGGGCCGAGAAGCTAGGTTTACCACAAGGTATCGTGATTGGTTACGGTGCATTTGACTGTCACATGGGCGCAGTAGCAGCCAATGTTCGTCCTGGCGTTCTAACTAAAGTAATGGGTACTTCAACTTGTGACATCACAGTAACGTCTAAAGAACAACTAGGTGATACTTGCGTTAAAGGTATTTGTGGTCAAGTTGATGGCTCAGTGATCCCAGGGTTAATTGGCTTAGAAGCCGGTCAATCTGCATTCGGTGACTTATACGCATGGTTCAAAAACCTAGTACTTTGGCCAACTCGCCAACTTACAAATCTATCTGACGCTGAACAAGCGTTAGTTAACAAGCTAGAAGATTCAATCTTAGTTGATCTATCAAAAGCAGCGGCAGCACTGCCTGTAACAAGCAACGATGTAACTGCGCTTGATTGGGTAAATGGTCGTCGTACGCCAGATGCTGACCAAAGCGTTGCCATGGCATTAACAGGCTTAAAAATGGGCACTGATGCACCTAAGTTCTTCAAAGCACTTGTTGAAGCAACTGCCTTTGGCGCACGTGCTATCACTGAGCGTTTCCGTAGCGAAGGCGTACCAATCGAGTCAGTGGTTGTTATCGGCGGTATCTCTAAAAAATCAGATTACGTAATGCAAACTTGTGCTGATGTTTGGAACTGCCCAATCGACGTTTTAGAAAGTGAGCAAAGCTGTGCATTGGGTGCAGCAATTATGGCTGCGGTTGCTGCGGGTGAGCACGCAACAGTGGCAGATGCTCAAAAAGTGATGGCGTCGTCTGTATGTCATCAGTATTTACCAAACCCTGAGCGCGTTGCTGTGTATGACGAGCTTTATGCCAACTACCAAGCACTTGCAAGCTATGTAAACGGAGACAAAGCATGAGTTTTAATGAACTAAAACGTGAAGTCTATGAAGCGAACATGGAGCTGCAACGTCGTGGCTTAGTAATTTATACCTTTGGTAACGTATCGCAAATCGACCGCGACAAAGGCGTGATTGCGATTAAACCAAGTGGTGTTTCGTACGACCAAATGAAAGCCGACGACATGGTGATCGTTGACCTTGAAAACAACATTGTTGAAGGTTCTATGCGTCCGTCTTCTGACACCAAAACACATGTTCATTTATATCGCCACTTTGATTCAATTGGCGGTGTAACACACACGCATTCGACCTATGCAACTGCATGGGCGCAAGCAAAACAAAGCATTCCTTGTCTTGGCACAACTCACGCTGACTATGTACACGGTGACATCACCTGTACTCGTGAGCTAACCGATGAGCAAGTGAATGGCGATTATGAATTAGAAACCGGTATTCAAATTACTGATGCGTATCAAGACCGCGATCCGAAAGCTGCACCTATGGTGATTGTTGCGGGTCATGCGCCTTTCACGTGGGGTAAAGATGCCGCTCAGTCTGTATACCATGCCGCGCTACTCGAAGAGATTGCACGCATGGCGTATTTAACACGCACTTTAGATCCACACGCAGCTGAACTTAAAAAAGCAGTGATGGATAAACATTATCTACGTAAGCACGGTAAAAACGCGTATTACGGTCAGAGCAAATAGCAAGAATTTAGAGGATTATTAACATGACGACGATGACGAAAGAAGTCTGGTTTGTTACCGGCTCACAACATCTTTATGGTCCTAAGGTGTTAGAAACGGTTGCCAAAGACAGCGAAGCAATTGTAGCGGGCTTAAACAGCGAAGCTAATCTACCAGTAAACTTGGTATGTAAGCCTACCGTTAAGTCACCTGAAGAAATTCACGCTGTTTGCCAAGCGGCAAATACGGATCCTAACTGTGTTGGTTTAGTTTTATGGATGCACACTTTCTCACCTGCGAAAATGTGGATTGCTGGCCTAAGCGAATTACGTAAGCCTTGGTTACACCTTCATACTCAGTTCAATGCAGCCCTTCCTTGGTCTGACATCAACATGAACTACATGAATACGCACCAAAGTGCACACGGTGACCGTGAGTTCGGTTTCATCGGTACTGTAATGCGTAAAGAGCGTAAAGTTGTTGCAGGTCACTGGCAACGTGCTGACGTACAACAGCAGTTAGATGACTGGTGTCGTGCGGCAAAAGGTTGGGCAGAAAGCCAAACACTTAAAGTTGCGCGTTTTGGCGACAACATGCGTCAAGTTGCAGTTACTGAAGGTAACAAAGTTTCAGCGCAAATTACTTTTGGTTATGAAGTACACGCCTTTGGTGTCGCTGAGCTTGTAAAAGTGGTTGATACTATCACTGAAGAAGAAGTTGATGCACAGTTAGAGCTTTATAAGCAAGACTACGTAATTGCTGACGAAACTCTACAAGACGATTACGCAGTGAAAATGCTACGCAACGAAGCACGTTTAGAGCTTGGTATGGAGCGTTTCTTAGAGAAAGGCGGCTTTAAAGCATTCACTAACTGTTTTGAAGACTTATCAGGTCTTTCTGGTCTTCCTGGTCTTGCTACACAGCGACTAATGTCGAAAGGCTATGGTTACGGTGGTGAGGGTGACTGGAAAACAGCTGCTATGGTTCGCATCATGAAAGTAATGGGTGAAGGCCGTGAGGGCGGTTGTTCATTCATGGAAGATTACACTTACAACATGGGTGAAACTGACCAAGTACTTGGCGCGCACATGTTAGAAGTGTGTCCTTCAATTGCAGCACAAAAACCACGTCTTGAAGTTCACCAGCACACTATCGGTGTGAAATGTGATGTAGGTCGTTTATTGTTTACTGCAAAACCGGGTGCTGCAATCAACGTATCACCAATTGATATGGGTAACCGTTTCCGTATTCTTATTAACGAAGTAGATACAGTGGCTCCGCCAGCTGATTTACCTCACTTACCGGTTGCTTCAGCGCTTTGGGAACCAAAACCAAATCTATCTGTAGCATCAGCTGCATGGATCCACGCCGGTGGTGCACACCACACTGCATATAGCCAAGCAGTAACAACCGATATGATTATCGATTTTGCTGAAATGGCTGGCGTTGAAACGATGATCATCGATAACGATACGACGATCCGTGGTTTCAAAACAGAGCTTCGTCATAACGCAGCTTACTACATGCTAAAACGTGGCCTGTAAGAATTAGTACTTTATGTACTAGAACGTGCTGTGTGTGAGCACGTTCACCCCAAATTTTGTTGTCGATTAAGCCAGTGATGAGCCTCGCTCTTCGCTGGCTTATGCTATTGTGAAGCGAAACATTTTAGGAGTAGATATGATCGATTTAAGCGCCTACCAAGGCATTATTTTTGATATGGATGGCACCTTAATTGACTCAATGGGCAGTCACTTAAAGGCATGGCAAAAAGCTTGCGAAGCCTATGGCTACCCATTCGATTACGACTACATGTACAGCTTAGGTGGCATTCCGACCGTTAAAACAATTGAAATGCTTAACGAAAAATTTGGTTTAGAACACGACCCTCTAGTTGTGGCAAAAGATAAACACCAGTTTTGGGTTGATTTACAGCACCAACCGCTAGTAATTGACGAAACCGTCGCAGTACTTGAAAAGTACCATGGTGTATTGCCTATGGGCGTTGGCACAGGCGCTGACCGCGAGCATGCAATTGATCATCTAACTGATACCAATTTAATAAATAAAATTGGTGCGTTAGTGACTGCCAGTGATGTAAGTAAAGGCAAGCCAAACCCAGAAACATTCTTAAAAGTAGCAGAGCAATTAGGTGTTGAGCCAAGCCAATGTGTGGTATTTGAAGACACGCAAATTGGTTATCAAGCTGCCAAAAGTGCGGGAATGGATTGCATCATGGTGAAAGACGGAAAAATCCAACTTTAGCGATTAAAGTTGCAATGACACCCTTATTTGTATTATAAAACTATAAATACAATTACAAAAAGGTTATTCGTATGTCATTGCAATGTGTTTTCCAAGGTTTAAAAACAACTCATCAAACAGCCAGTTCGAACACGAAAAAGTCGCGCGGGCTTTATGCATTGTTGGTGACATGTGGGATTGCCCTTACACCAGCTTGTGCTCATCAAGGAGACAATATGACTACTTCCCCTTCAGCATCAATGACGGCCTATGGCGTACTTGCTGATCAAACGCCAGTTAATCAAGTAACGCTGACTAACAGCAATGGTATTAGCGTTGATGTAATCAACTACGGCGGCATAATCACGCGTATTGAAACACCTGATGCAAAAGGCGAAATGGGTAATATTGTACTGGGTTTAGATAACCTAGAAGCATACACAAAAGCGACAACTTACTACGGTGCAATCATCGGTCGTTTTGGTAACCGTATCGCAAACGGTAAATTCACGTTAAATGGCACTGAATACCAATTAGCAACTAACGATGGTGACAACCACTTACATGGTGGTGTGCAAGGTTTCGATAAGAAAGTATGGAACATGACACCGTTCACGACGCAAAACAGTGCCGGTGTTACCTTAAGCTTAGTGAGCCCTGATGGCGACCAAGGCTACCCGGGTGAAGTGACGACTGAAGTAACTTACACGCTAACGAACAACAACACGTTAGATATGCAGTTTATTGCTACAACAAGCAAGCCTACCATCATCAATATGACGCAACACAGCTACTTTAACCTAGCGGGTAAAGGCGACATTCTTGATCACCAAATGCAAATTAACTCAAAAGCAATTACCCCTGTGGATGGCGGCTTGATCCCAACGGGTGAGTTGATGGATGTTGCAGGCACACCGTTTGACTTCCGCACAGCGAAAGCAATTGGTCAAGACATCAAAGCTAGCAACGAACAACTGAAACTTGGTAAAGGTTATGACCATAACTTTGTGCTTAAAGACACGCCAAGCAATGAACTTATGGAAGCGGCGACGGTTTACGAAGCAAATTCTGGCCGTACGTTGACAGTTTACACAGAAGAGCCTGCTGTACAGTTTTATTCAGGTAACTTCTTAGACGGTAGTACTCAGCAAGCGTCTGGCTTAGTGCATAATTTCAGAAGTGGTTTTTGTTTAGAGCCACAGCATTTCCCTGATGCACCAAATCAGCCAACGTTCCCAAGCACAACATTATTACCGGGTGACGTGTATTCAACACGCATCGTGTACGAATTTGGTACAAAATAAAGGAACACAATCGTGAAAACAACAAAGCTTAAAAGCGCAATGCAAAAGGCTGGCTTAGCCAGCGTATTTGCCTTGTCGTTTGGTGCACTGACTGGTTGTCAGACTACAGCTGAAGACAACACAGCTAAGAAAGCTGACGTGGCAGCCACAGAAAAAGCGCCAATCCAAGATAATGGTATTTTTACCAACCCACTTTTTCCTAATGGCGCCGATCCATGGCTTAAGTACTGGGATGGTAACTATTACCTAACCACAACAACATGGACATCTGAGTTAGTGATGCGTAAATCACCAACACTAGCTGGCCTTGCTGATGCAACACCAGTCAATGTTTGGTCTGATTCAAATCCTGAGCGCTGTTGTAACTTCTGGGCGTTTGAGTTCCACCGCCTAAAAGGACCAAACGGCTACCGTTGGTACATGATGTATACAGCTGGTACTGATGGCACTTTAGATAACCAACACTTAAACGTACTAGAAAGTGCTGGTGACGATCCTATGGGTCCATACGAATACAAGGGCGCATTAATGCCTAACGTATGGAACATCGACGGTAACTACCTAACATACAAAGACAAGCTATATGTGATCTACTCACAATGGCAAGGCGATCAGCAATTAAACATTATTGCAGAAATGGAAGATCCGTGGACACTGAAAGAGAACTCACCGCATACGGTGATCACGCGTCCTGAGCTAGATTGGGAAATCAGTGGTCGTAAAGTAACTGAAGGTGCTGAAATTTTACAGCACAATGGTCGTACGTTTATGACGTACTCAGCAAGCTTCTGTAATACCCCAGATTACAAACTAGGTATGCTTGAACTTGTTGGTGACGATCCGCTTAAAGCGAGCAGCTGGAAAAAATACGACAAGCCAGTATTTGAGCGTACAGAAGAAGTGTTTGGCCCAGGTCACAACGGCTTTTTCACATCGCCAGACGGCACAGAAGATTGGTTAGTTTATCACGGTAATGATTCGGTAGAGCACGGTTGTAGTGCGACTCGTTCATTACGTGCGCAAAAATTCACTTGGAACGACGATGGCACACCAAGCTTTGGTAAACCATTAACACCAGGCGTTGAAGTAGCTCCACCATCAGGTGAATACGGTCCACTGGTAACGCGAGTACAAGGTCAGCGCTATCAATTAGTGAATGCAACAAGTGGCTTATGTTTAGACATCGCAGCTGATCCACAAGATGCACGTGCAGTTCAACGTCAGTGTGCAAGCACCAATGGTCAATGGGTTATTGATGCAACAACAGATGGTTTTGTTCGTTTAGCTAACCGTGAAGACAGCAAGTTCTTAGAGCTCGAAAGCTGTAATGACGCAGATAACGCTAAAGTACAATCTGCAGCATGGCGTAATAACTTCTGTCAGCAATGGAAAGTAGCACCAAGCACAGATGGTAATGTATCTATTACTAACCGTTACACAGGCAAGCCGTTAGCGGTTGCTGGTTGTTCTGCGGCACAAAACCAAGCGGTTTTACAGCAAAGCGACGCAACAGCGTGTGGCGACTGGCAATTACGCCCTATGGGCAGTGTTGTCGTATTAAGCCAACAAAGTGGTAAAGCACTTAGCGTGGCAGATACAGTTAAAGCAGGCACCAATGTTGAGCAACAAGCTTACACGCATAAAGATGCACAGCAATGGTTCTTCACACCAACAGATACAGGCTATGTAAGTCTTAAACAAAGCGCTGACAGCGAGTTCTGTGCTGCGGTAGCTGATAACGCCTTAGTACCAGGTGCAAACGTAGAGATGGCTTCTTGTGCGGCGAAAACAGCACAGTGGCGCATTGCTCCAGTAGAAGGTGGTGGTGTGATGCTTATCAACCGCTACACAAAACAAGCGCTTGGCTTAAGTAACTGTGGTTTAGCTGAAAACACTAACTTCGCACAACAACCTGATTTAGGTAACAAGTGCCAAGTATTCCATCTGCGTGAACCAAATTAAGTTATAAGTAAAAAATCGACTCAACCAAAGCCACTTCATTTATGAGTGGCTTTTTTTATAGCCTTCAGCCTTCAGCTGTCAGTTTTTAGCTGAGCGGTGGGGTATGTTGGTGATGTGTATGTCTGCTCTTTGGGTGTTGATTTCATGACGCGCCAAGCAAGCGTGACACCTACCGCATTACTTACCTGTTCATTCTTCGGGTAGGTTGGTTTGAGCGAAGCGAAACCCAACATAATCCATCAAAACCTTCTCATGCCTCTGCATTGCATATAAAACCCCACGTGTTGTTGTAGGCGTGAAATTTATTTCGCGCGTTGTTTAGGAGCTGTCAGCCTTCAGCTGTCAGTTTTTAGCTGAGCGGTGGGGGATGTTGGTGATATGTCTGTCTGATCGTAGGGTGTTGATTTCATGACGCGCCAAGCAAGCGTGACGCCTACGACATTACTTGCCCTACTCAGTCTTCGGGTAGGTTGGTTTGAGCGAAGCGAAACCCAACATAATCCATCTACACCTTTTCATGCCCTACATTGCATATAAAACCCACGTGTTGTTGTAGGCGTGAAATTTATTTTGCGCGTTGTTTAGGAGCTGTCAGCCTTCAGCTGTCAGTTTTTAGCTGAGCGGTGGGGTATGTTGGTGATGTGTATGTCTGCTCTTTGGGTGTTGATTTCATGACGCGCCAAGCAAGCGTGACACCTACCGCATTACTTACCTGTTCATTCTTCGGGTAGGTTGGTTTGAGCGAAGCGAAACCCAACATAATCCATCTAAGCCTCTGCAAATCCCCTAATTAATAAAATAACCGATAGGTTGCCACTGGCCACTACTTTTACTGAGGCTAATTGTTTCAATGGCCTGCTCTTTATTCATAAATTGGCTTTGAAACTGAATGATCACGTATTCACCATCAGGTGTTCCGGGTAAAGAGTCATAATTCATCAGGCTTAAATTCTTACGTAAAATCACCTTGCCAAGTGGTACTCGAACTTGTTTTAACGATTTGCTCCAGTGGCTTTGAGGCATTTTTTGTTTAAATAATGAGTCTGCTTGCTGCCAACTTTGCTGATACTGACCGTTGTCGATTAACGTAAGCCAGCTTTTAGCGCGATGAATAACTTCGAGCTCTTCAGCATGTGCACAAAAGCAGCTTAAAAAAATGATTAGTAAAAGCGTTTTTCTCATAGCAATTCCATTTACTAGTTGTTTATTGAATTCGTCTTGAAGTGTTTTTATGTTACGGCGACGAACAATAAATACTATTCATCAATTGTGCGGTTTATTTTCCCGCAGATAAGCATTTTGACTGCCGATAAGTTTTACAGCACATAGCTCAAGGCGCTTTGTGCTGCTCTAAATTAATCGATAAGATAACCTAATGGGTGCCAGCCATCGGCGGCTTTGCTAAGGCTGAGCGTTTCAACTACAGCCTCTTTATTCATAAACTCGGTTTGAAACTTGACCACTAAATACTCACCATTTGGCAGGCCGGGTAATGAGTTATATTCTGCTGTGCCAAAATAGGTGCGAGACATAACTCGGCCTAAAGGAACGCGTATTTGATCTAAGGCTGTTTGCCAGCGAGCTTTTGGCGTGGTGTTTTGAAAGACCTGATCAGCTTGCTGCCAGCTCTCGTGGTACTCTCCTGAATCGACCAAGGTTAACCATGCTCTCGCTGTTGAAATAGGGCTTGTTTCTTCAGCTGAGGTGAAAAAGCACACCAATAATGATGCCAGTAAAAACAGTTTTTGTAGCGTAAATCCATTTACAGAAAGTAATAAAATTTGACGCATAAGACGCCCTCACTTCGTTCATAGGGTGAATTCATAATACGAATGAGCTGGTTAATTTCTATACTGAAAAAGTGCTAGGGAAGGCTTTTTAGCGGGATTTAAGTGCTGTCTTTTATTTGAGCGATCTTTGCAACTGAGTTCGTAAAGTGGCGATGTAGATTAAATTGTTAAGTTTATACTGTTGATTTATTGAGCAAATTAATTCGTTTTAACAGCTGCTAAATGTAACGACAATGACCCTAAATAGCACTTATTTTTACTGCTAAGGAAGTTTCGTATTTGCGTGCTCGATATTTCAGAGCCCGCATAGTTACTAGGTTTTTGACCCTTTTTTGGGTTTTTGAGAGAAGTTAGCGAGGGTAAAGTTGCAAGAGTAAAGTGAGCATGAAAGGGAGTTAGCGAGATGAAAGAGACAAGAGTAAAGCCTGAGACTTAAAGCTTACAGCTCAAAACTTACAGCTTCCATCACACCAATACACTCATTAGCACTCCAGGGTCGCTAATACCTGCTTCTTTTAACGCATCGCTAATTGATTGGCTAAGAGTCATTACTTGCGTTTGGATTTCCATAACCATCTTGGTCTGTGTTTCAACTTGCACTTTTACAGCTTCATCTTCTTGGTTTTTGAGTGCTTGCAGTTTGGCTAATTGCTCTTTGGCAAGTTCGAGTTGTTCTTTGAGCTTTTCGAGTTGCTCAACCATTTTGCGAATATGTGCGGGGAGTTCGCTAGATACTTCTTCTTTTTGGGCGGGCTCTACTTCACGACCAGAGAGTTTGTTCATCTCTTGGCTGCTGAGTTTGTAGCCTACTTTTGAGTTGGTATTACTGACTGCTGTATCTGCGTTTGAGATAGTTAACGCACTTGCTAATGAGTTAATAGCCATAATGAGAGCGATGAAAGTGAATGATATGTATGTATCGGCAAGGGGTACTAAAGCTTTAGAAAAAAGCCGGGTTTTCACCCGGCCTTTCCAGACAACAAATAGTTGAGGTGAGGCAGCTCACCTCACTTTGTTACTCTTGTGCAGCAGCTGCATCAAAGAGTGCTTTTATTTCTTCAGCGCTAATCGCACCGTTGAAAATTTTCAGTTCATCGATAGCACCGTTATAAGGTGTATCCCAGTAGTTAACACCGAGTGCAAACTCATTTGTTTCACCAGGAACCGTGAATACACGCGGGAAGCCATCGGTTTCTAGCTGTAATTCGCCGTTAACATACATCTTCAACACATCACCATTCGTACCATCAACAGTGAATGCAACATGTGTCCATTCTTTTGCTGGAATACGGCTATCTAGTTCTGCATTATCGAAGAAGGCACCGTTATTTGCCCATAAACGAGTTAGGCCTGTACCTGCCATAGATGGCACATAACTTAACCAAGAGCCTGCACTTGCACCTGCGAAGAACGCTGTAGTGTAATCAGTGAAGGTTTCAGGTTTTAACCACATAGATACTGAGTAATCATTGGTCGTGATTAAGTTATCCGGTAGACGAACACCTGAACCTTCAAGGAATACTGCTTGACCCATGATACCGTCAACAAAAGTTACGTTACCACCAGTATTGTTGATGAAACCACCCGTTGGTTTACCCGCTGCATACGCACCGTTTAATGCACTTAGGTCACCTTCGAAGCTGTATTCAGCAGGTGCAAGTGATTTTAAGGTTACATCGAATGACTTAGTATCAGTAAAGTCTTTGTACTTAATAGTTGCAGTTAATGTCACTACTTGGTCGCCAGCAGAGGCGCTAGGTTGAGTAACAACAGCTGTGCCATTAACCGGTTTTAAGTACTCTTCGTTGTTTGACGTCCAGCTAATACCTGATACAAATGGACCTACACGCGGTAACTCAAAGCTTTCACGTACTGCCGATACATCACCTAAATCAAGCGCATCAGTAATGAAGCTCTCAAATTTAGTCGGATCTGTCAGGTTATTGATAGCCGCACCATTAATATCTAGGCCGTTTAGCGCGTAGTCATAAACGATGAATTCATCAATTTGACCTTGGAAAGGTAAGTCCCAACCGTAGTTCACACCAAGGGCAAAGTTACCTGTTTGTTCGCTAAAGAAGTCAGGGCGAGGCATCGAACCTGCACGTACACCATCACGATAAAGTGTTGCAGTGCCATTAGCATAAGTGATTGCAATATGATTCCAATCCATTACCGCTGGAGAGTCAGAAATGATTTGGTTCCACATATCAGTGCCATCATCAGCTAAATAACGGCTCCATAGCATTGGTGTTGACGTAAAGTGTGTACTACCTGGGATCAAGCTCATCCAACGTGCATCAGACGTTGATGCGAAGAATGTAGGCGTAAAGTTAGTTAGTACTGTTGGCTTAAACCAATACGAAATAGTGTACTCATCGCCTGTTACTAACTCATCAGGTAAACGTACGCCCGTTGCACCGTCAAAGTTAAATGCTTTACCTGTTTGACCTTCTGCGTATGCAGCTGTACCAGCACCCACATTTAACATGTTGTTATCTGTTACACCCGCATCATCTAGGTTACCTAAACCATCACTGAGTGAATCTTCAAATGCATAGTGTGCAATCGCATTTTTAAACTCTGGGCGCGCTTCTAGATTTACATTAAATGTCTTGGTTGTGCTCTCGCCGTTTAAAGAGATATTAGCCGTTAAAGTAACCGCTTTATCACCGCGATCTGGCGTTGGAATGAATACTGAGCCTTCACTGGTGATGTAGTATTCATCACTGCTTTCCCAGTTAATTGCAGCACCATCTTTACCTTTGGTTGGTAATGAGTAGCCTTCGTCAGCGATTGATAATTCAGTTTTAATATCTAGCGCTTCTTGAACAGTGCCTAGCACGTTAGCCGTGTCTGTGATTTCATCACGTTTACTTGCCCAAATGGTAGCGCCTTCGCTTGATGTAGCTGATACAGTTACAGCCATTGCTTTAGTTGCATCATCCCATTGCCATTTAGCCACGCCAAAGTAAGTACCTGAATCTAACTCAAGTTTAATATTTGAGTCATCAATCATGTACCAGATACCTGGATCATCACCGGTTACTGAGTGATCTTCGTTTAAAGCAATATGCATTGAGCGAATAGCATCTGTATTTACATCATTGCCATGGTTGATAAATTTGTAATAACCATAAAGTTCATCTGCCACAACCATGTTGTCGCCTTCAAGCGGCACATAACGTTGCGGTGAAGCCATAGGCCAGCCTAATGAGTTTATAAACATTTCATGTACGCGAACTTGGTGCGCTTCTGAAATGGTTGGGAACTCAGTCGATGTTTGCGGGAAACGCGTGTGCGTAACTAAGATATGACGACCTGTTGCTTCATCGTAGTAAGCAGAGTTATGGCCCGGTGATTGGTAGCCCCATGCTGGTGCTGTTTCGCCAAGTTCTTGCGTGTACTCAAAGCCGCCCATTAGTTTTTCGCCGACCTCCAGGCCGCCGATAGCTGCAATGTCATTACCTGCGTTATCTAGATAAGGGCCATCCGGTGTTTTTGAGCGAGCAACACGAATGTTGTAGCCACCATTAAGATCAAAACCAGCAACAGAGAAGAATAGGTAGTAGTATTCACTTTCTGGGCTGTACATTACAAATGCACCTTCCATTGCACGGAAGTCACCGCCTACTAGCTTTTTACCATAGCCTTGACCTGCTTCTGGCATACCTGTTTCTTCGTCCATTGCTAGCACGAAAATACCGCCAGAGTATGAGCCGTAAACCATCCAAAGTTTGCCATCAGCATCATAGAAGGCTGCAGGGTCAATGGCGTTAGGATCAACGGCACCATTCCATGTTGTTTGGCCATTATCAAGTGGGTAAGCTGCAAACTCAGCTTCTGTGCGATAACCGCTGCGTAAGAAAATACCTTTGTTTGTATAAGGACCTTCAATATTGTCAGCTTCAGCTAAACCAAGATAAGAGCGGTTCCAGCATACTTCATCAACAACATCTGGTGTATCTGGGTTATCTTGTGCACAGTGGTTATAGTAGAACCAAAATTTACCATTTGGCGCTTTGATTACATCGGCAGCCCAGTTTCCTGTAAAACCGTCTGTCCATTCAATACCTTCGGCAATTTCACCTGTGTAGTTGTAATCAAATAATGGGCTTTCATTAACGGCTGCGTTAGCTGAAAGGCTAGAAATCATTTCCCAGTTCAAGAGATCAGTTGATTTAGCGGCAGCAAGGTGTGAACCAAAAATATAATAAGTGTCGTCAACTTTAACGACAGAAGGATCGTGCACGCTTACATTGGTAACCATTACGCTACCTGATTCAGTGTATTCAACACTGCTGCTTACTGTCGGTTTCGCACTTTGCGGGTCGGCAACCGCTGGTGCTGTGTCAAGCTTAGTACCATCTTCTTTGCCACAACCTGTAACAGCCAAAGAGCAGGCTATGACCATGGCTAATTTATTTAATTTCATTTTATGTGTCCTCTTGAAACTGGGATTCATTTTTTTATTCGATTGTTGTCAATAAAATTGCCGCGCGCCTATATCAAACTAATAAGAACGTAGTATTGTAATTTTATAGTACGATTTAAAATGTGCAAATACTTTTGCAAAGGTAATTGATATGTAAACACGAAGTGTCAGTGTTTACAATATGTACAGCGTGATTTTAATTTTTTCAAGTTGCCAGTTTTAGCGTTTTTTTCGCTATTTTTGCTCTATTAGGGAAGTTTTTTGCTGATCTGCAAGTGAGGATTTTCCGGTAAATTTGTTTATTTGTATTACATTTGAGCACTAAAAAGGGCTCTTAAAGAGCCCTTTTTAATATTACTTGTCTTGTTTACTTAGACCTTCAGTGGTCATGATAATACGTTTAAGTGTGCCATCTTCGTTGTAATAAAGCGGCTCAATCGCCACTGAACGGCGAAAACGCCCGCCACTTGGTTTGCCATCAATTGGTGGTACGGCACCAGTATGGTAAATAAAGTAGTCTTTACCTTTGTATTCGATAATTGATTGGTGGTTGGTTTCGCTGTTACCTGCGATCTCATTCAAGATACCTTTATATTCCCACGGGCCATGAATGCTTTTGCTCATGGCATAACAGATCTTCTCAGGGAACTCACATGCGTACGATACATAGTAGTTGTCGTTTTTCTTATGAACCCATAACGCTTCGGTAAAGTTAGGTAAGTCTAGCGTTTTAATTTCACCATCAAGAGACAGCAAGTCGTCGCTTAGCTTTACGTATTTTGGCATTAAGTTACCAAAGAACATGTAAGTATCGCCGTTTTCTTCTGTATAAATAGCAGGGTCGATGTCGTCCCAATCATTTGGCGTATGCTTGGTCATGTCATCGGTAACCAGTGCGTGACCAATTGCATCTTTGAATGGACCTGTTGGTGACTTAGAAGTTGCAACACCAATTGCAAAACCTGGTTTTGTGTCGTTGTGACGAACGGTTGTAAAGAAGTAGAAAGTGCCATCACGCTCAATCATGTGTGAAGCCCATGCTTCACCTTTAGCCCATTTAAAGTCTGTTGCTTTCATGATTGGGCCGTGTTTTTTCCAGTTCACCATATCTGTTGATGAAAAGGCTAACCAGTCATGCATTTCAAAAAACACGTCATTATTAGGTGCTTCATCATGGCCTGTATAAAGGTATACGGTGTCATTGTGAACAAGTGCAGCAGGGTCTGCAGTAAATACATCGGTAAATAATGGGTTTTGTGCAACAGCTAAGCTGCTAGAAAAAAGTAATGGTAGCGCTAACGCTTTCAATTTCTTCATGAGTGTCCTTAGTAACTAATAATTGTTGTTTGAACTGCAGCTTTTTCGACCCAGAGCTCTCTCTAAGTGACCAGATAATACACTGTGTACGCCTGATTATACTGAGTAACTGATTGTTTACATCGAAACAAACTAGTAAAAGTGCAGCAAAAAATAACTCTATATTGTATTATTGTATTTTAATCATAGTAGCATCAAAATACGCTGGGTAAATAACTTGTTAGCCCTTTTTTGTTGCTCTGGATGAGTGAAAGACAAATTAAATAAGCAAACGAACAATCGCTAAGTGGCTGATAATAATGGGTCTTAATAAATTCCCAAAACAAAAACGCAGCATGCTTTGAGTTTGTAACATGCTATAATTGCAACGTTTTTTGTAAACATAATGGCAGTTATTTTAATTTGGCTTTTTGAGTTGACTGTTAAATAATCATACAATATGATTAAAGTTCAGGCAGCAATGTATTAACATAAAAATATAGACACACTCGCGCACCGTTTTGACAACACACGATGCACAATGCAGTGGTCACTCTTCGGTAACTGAATGGGGAAAGTTCAGCGGACCGATATAACTATAATTTGGAGAACACCGCTTATGTTTAAAAGAACACACATAGCCAGTGCTGTAGTTATGGCATTTACCTGTCAATTTGCTTTTGCACAGGAGGAAGCACCAAACACTCCTGAGAATAACGTCGATGAGATGGAAGTTATTCAAGTATCAGGTATTCGCGGCAGTTTAAACAAAGCGTTAGATGAAAAACGTGCAAGCGTTCAAATCGTGGATGCAATTGTTGCTGAAGATATTGGTAAATTCCCTGATAATAACGTAGTTGAAGCATTACAACGTGTAACGGGTGTACAAACAACTGGCCGTGGTGCTGGTGAAGTAAGCGCGGTTTCAATCCGTGGTCTTACTGATGTTAATACCACAGTTAATGGTCGCGCTATCTTTACAGGTGCGGGTCGTGATGTGGCGCTGCAAGACATTCCTGCAAGTTTACTTTCAGGCGTAACAGTTTATAAAACCCGTTCGGCGGACCAAATCGAACGCGGTATCGCAGGTGCGATTGATATTAAAACTCACCGCCCTTTCAACTTCGAAGGTGAAAAAGTTGTTTTAGCGGCACGTGCGATTTACTCAGATCAACCAGATGAAGTTGATCCAAATATCAGTGCATTACTCTCTAACCGCTGGGAAATCGACGGCGCAGGTGAGTTTGGTGCATTAGTTAATCTTTCATACGCTGAAACACATTACCGCGATGACACCATCACAGCGGGTGCTGCATTCCCATTCTTTACTGATAAGCCACAATACAACTACTCACCGTATTCACGTGTTCCAAATGAATTCTGGACTCAAGGTACTGAGTTAGGTCTACCTACTGCGGCTGGTTCTACTTTAGACGTAAATGGCGAGCCAACAGAATACCTACTTGCACGTGATGCTATTTTTGGTACTTCATATACAGGTCTTCGTAAGCGCCCGGCTGCGTCTGTATCTTTACAGTGGGCACCAGATGAAACCCTAGAAATCACAGCTGAAGGTTTCTACACAGGTTACGAAAACGAATCGCAAAACGCTATGTGGTTCTCAAATACGTTTGAAAATGGTAACGGCTTTATTGAAACACCAACTGTGTTTGATGGCACTAATGTAATTAAAGAAAAGCAAGCGATTGGCGCTGGCGGTTTCCAAAGTGGTGACTTTTCATATGGTAAAACAGATAGCTACTTATATGCGCTAGGTGCAGAGTGGCTAGCAAGCGATTACCTAACTATCAACACTGAAGTTGTTTACCAAGACAGTGAGTTCGAAACAGATTTCTTCGCAATGCGTTTTGATCGTGTAGCGACGGGTCTTGACGTTGATTTTAATGATAAAGACGGCGTACCAGGCATCGCGTTTTGGGATGATCCAAACACAGCGGTAAACGAAGCTGATATGGCTGCTATCGAAAACTGGAATGCTGGCACTATTTATGACAATGGCGGCGGTAACGCGGGTGATGCATTAACTTTCACATTTGATGCTGAATACCTAATTGGTGGTACTTATTTTGATAAAGTGAAATTCGGTGGTCGCTACGAAAAACGAACTGCGCAAGAGTACACACGTGGTCAAGATACTGGTATTGCCAACACATCTGTAGCTAGCTTAATTGAGCAATTAGCTGCAGCTGGGGCATCTGGTGATGGTTCTGGTATTGTGTTCCAAGTTGATGATTATTTCGATGGCCGTGCTGACGTCTTTGACAGCTTTGTAACTGCTGACGGTGGTTACATGCTAGATAACGGTGATGCTGTTCGTAGCGTATACGGCCTTGAAGCTGAAGACGTATACAAAACATTTGATATCGAAGAAAACTCATACGCGCTGTATGCAACAACTAACTTCTTCTTAACGGAAGATATTAGCGGTGAGTTTGGTTTACGTTATGTAAGCTACGAGCAAGACATGGACTTTGTTGCTGAGTCTGGTGGCATGAACTCAAATGTATTTGAAGAAAGCTCAGCAAGTGCAGATAGCAGCGCATTACTACCAAGCTTAGTACTTAACTGGAACATCACTGATGATGTAGTGGGTCGTGTTGCGTACACAGAAACATTACGTATGCCTAACTTTGCTGACTTGAACGCGCTGCAATACTGGTACGATCCATTAACAGAAGGTGCTACATACGGTACAGGTAATGGTGGTAACCCAGAGCTTAAACCAACAGAGTCAAAGAACTATGACGTATCACTTGAATGGTACTTCGCAGATACAAGCTCACTTTACGCGGCTTACTTTTACCGTGAAATCGAAGGCTTAGTTGTTGCAGGTCGTAAGCAAGTTGTGCGCGAGGGCGATGATGGCGTAACACGTCCATACGTATTGAGTGCACCAGTGAATGCTTCAAACGGTGAACTGTCTGGTTTAGAAGTTGGTTTAGTTTACTTCCCTGAAAACCTACCAGAGTACTTAAACGGCTTTGGTGTGCAAGCAAGCTACACGATGCTTGATTCAGAACAAGATACACCAGAATTCAATGAGCTAGGTGAAATTTCTGGTTATGTAGATTCGCAAATGACAGGTGTTTCTGATGAATCTTACAGCATCGTAGGTATCTACGAGCGTGATTCATTCGACATGCGCTTATCTTATGTATGGCGTTCTGAGTTCTACACAGGGAACGAAGCAGCAATCTTTGCTAACCCAATTCAGTTCTGGAATCGTCCTGAGCAAAGCTTAGATTTCCAATTTAGCTACAATGTGAATGATGACTTTGTTGTAACCTTTGATGCAACGAACATCCTAGATGACGTATATCAGAGCTACTACGGTGAAGGTAACGACAACCTATTTAACTTTGGTAACGGTATCTACTCACGTACATTCGCACTAGGCGCACGTTATTCTTTCTAAATTTCTTTTATAGACCTAAAAACCCCGGCTTTGCTGGGGTTTTTTATTGGTTTTTATAAACCAAACCATCGGTCGAAAAGAGTTGCGATTTAATAAGTATGATAATACTATTAATTAGATTAGCATTAAATTTACAAAAATAACGAACGCAATGGCCAAGCTGTGTAATATCTAGGGCTATAAATTTATTTGATACGCAATGTTGAAAGCTTTTTAGCATTGCTTGAAATAGTGAGCGGCGGCTCATTATTGACCAATTAGGGTGTTGTTGTATGGAATCTCAAAAGTTATCCGTTGTAGAAAAGGTCGGCTTTGGCGCCGGCGACATGGCAGTAAATGTCATGGTTGCAGCGTTATTCTATTTTATGTCTTTCTTTTACACCGATATCTACGGACTTGATCCGGTTGATATGGGTGTGTTGTTCTTAGTGGCGCGTTTTGTTGATGCCTTTACCGATCCATTAATGGGGGTGATCACCGACAAAGTGAAAACCCGTTGGGGTCAGTTCCGTCACTGGTTCTTATTTTTATCTGTGCCTTATGGTTTATCGGTCGTACTGTTATTTACCACGCCTGATTTCGACTACAACATGAAGTTAGCGTGGGCTTATGCCACGTACTTGTTTGCGACCTTGATGTTTACCGGTGTTGCTATTCCTTATATCTCTTACATTGGTGTATTAACTGCCGATCCAAAAGAGCGTTTGTCAGCTAATGGTTACCGTATGTTCTTCGCTAAGATTGCTAATGTAGTGATCGTATTTTCAGTGCCGCTACTTGCCTCATATTGGGGAGATGGCAGCTTGTCGTATGGTTATAAACTGGCAATGGCATTGGTATCGGCATGTGCCGTAGCACTATTTTTGTTTTGCTTCTTTACTACTCGCGAACGTATTACCCATGAGCCACAAACCGAAGGTGTACTTACGCAATTAAAAGTACTTATTAAAAACGACCAATGGTTACTACTGTGTGCAGCATGTGTACTTGGTACGCTTGGTTATGCGATTCGTGGCAGTGTTGCTATGTATTACGCAACCTATTACTTAGGTGTACCAGATTTAGCAGGTGCCTTTACCAGTGCGGGTATTGCAGCATCTATTGTCTCAATGGTGGCAAGTACGTGGATCACCCAGCGTTACTGTAAAATGAAGCTATTCCGTCAATCACAAATCGCCGTGCTATTTATTTCATTGCTAATGTATTTTGTAGTGCAACCGGGCGATGTAATGATGGCGTTTGTGCTTTATATCATCTTGTCATTTGTGGTTGATTTACATGCGCCAGTGTTCTGGTCTGCAATTGCTGAAGCCGTTGATTACGGTGAAATTAAAGACGGCGTTCGTGCATCGGGTCTATCGTTTGGTGGTATTTCATTCTGCCAAAAAGCCGGGGGCGGTTTAGCGGGCTTAGCGGGTGGTTTATTACTGGCATTTTTTGAGTACAAGCCTAACGTTGAGCAAACTGAATTTACCCTTATGGGCTTAGCACTGATGCTAACTATCATTCCGGGTGTTTTCCACGCCTTACTAGGTCTGATTTTGAAAAAATACAAAATTACCGATGAGTACTATACGGATATGGTTATTCATAAGCGTCTACCAAAATAACCACTCTTTAAACGCACACACTAAATAAGTGTGTGCGCTTTGCTCTTTAAAATAACAATTTGCTGGGAGACAACAGTATGAACACATTCAAGGTTAGCTATTTAGCAAGCGTTTGCGCTGCAATTTTAACTGTGTCCGGTTGCAGTGAAATGCCAACAGACAGTAAACAAGCCGCTTCAGTGGAGCATGCTGAACTTACCAGCGAACAACATTTATTTGCCCTAAATCAAGTAAGTTTAAGCGCCAGCCCGTTTTTACATGCGCAGCAAACGAATGTGCGTTATTTATTAGCTCTTCGTCCTGATCAGCTGCTTGCTCCTTATCTGCGTGAAGCCGGCCTTGAACCAAAAGCGCCTAACTATGGCAACTGGGAAAGTACTGGCCTTGATGGCCATATTGGCGGTCATTATCTTTCAGCCTTAAGCCTTGCGTGGGCAGCCACAGGTGACGAAGAATTAAAGCAGCGTTTAGATTATATGCTAAGCGAGCTAGATCGCGCCCAGCAAGCCACTGGTGGTTACTTAGGCGGTATCCCAAATGGCGATGAAATGTGGCAGCAGATTGAAAAAGGTGAAATCAAAGCCGATTTATTCAGCTTAAATGACCGCTGGGTACCGCTTTATAACATAGATAAAATTTTCCATGGCTTGCGTGATGCATACGACGTAGCAGGCAGTGATAAAGCCAAACAAATGCTATTTAAGTTAGGCGAATGGTTCTTAGCGACCACTGCCAAGCTAACTGATGAACAAGTTCAACAAATGTTGTATTCAGAGCATGGTGGCTTAAATGATGTGTTTGCTGATATGTACTTTATCAGTGATGATGAGCGCTACTTAAAGCTAGCCCGTCAGTTCTCTCATAACATCATCATTGAACCCTTATTACACAAAGAAGATAAGTTAACTGGCCTACATGCCAATACGCAAATTCCAAAAATTATTGGTATGTTGAAAGTAGCAAATGCCAGCGATGACAAAGCATGGCAGCAAGGTGCTGACTTTTTCTGGAAAACAGTCAGCCAAGAGCGCTCAGTATCAATTGGCGGTAACTCAGTACGTGAGCATTTTCATGATAAAAGTGACTTCACGCCGATGGTTGAAGATGTTGAAGGTCCAGAAACCTGCAACACTTACAACATGATGAAACTGAGTAAGTTATTATTCTTAAAAACCGGTGATACGCGTTATTTAGACTATTATGAGCGCGCCACATATAACCATATTTTATCGTCACAACACCCAGAGCATGGCGGTCTTGTTTACTTTACCTCAATGCGCCCTGGGCATTACCGCATGTATTCGTCAGTGCAAGATTCAATGTGGTGCTGCGTAGGCTCAGGTATTGAGAATCACAGCAAATATGGTGAGCTGATTTATAGCAATACCGGTAAAGAGCTATGGGTGAACTTGTTTATTCCAAGCACGTTAAATTGGCAACAGCAGGGTTTGCAGATCACGCAAGACAGCCAATTTCCAGATGGTAACAAGGTTTCACTGACCGTGAATCGTTTGTCTGAGGGGCAAAGCACTGAGTCGGTAATTCATATTCGTAAACCGTCTTGGCAGCAAGGTGAGCTGAGCTTTACTTTAAATGGACAAGCTGTAAGCGCAACCGAAAAAGATGGTTATTACAGTATCAGCCATGCATGGCAAAGCGGTGATAAGCTTGCCTTTGAGCTTAGTCCTAAGCTTTATACTGAGCAGCTACCTGATGGCCAGCATTATTACTCTGTGATGTATGGGCCTGTTGTAATGGCTACCAAAGTACAAGCATTTGCAAATGAGCAGCTTAACTTTGTTGCCGATAATAGCCGCATGGGCCACATTGCCGCGGGGCCGACTTGTCCGCCAGAAGCTCTGCCAATCATGCTGAGTGAACCAGAAAAATTTATTGCCGATCTTACTCGTAAACCGGGCCAAGAGCTTGCATTTATCGCCGATAAAAATGTGGCGATTGCCAAGCAAGGTATCGATAACACTAAAAGCACAGAGCTAATTCCGTTCTTCCGCTTACACGATAGTCGCTATCAAGTGTATTGGCCGCAGCAAAGCGAAGCAGAGTTCACGCAATTTGTTGCCGATGCAAAAGCGGCTGAGCAAGCGAAAGAACAGCTTCGTTTATTAACCGTTGACCAAATTACACCGGGTGAACAACAACCTGAAGTCGAACACGACTTTAAAGGTGAGGGAACCCGCGCAGGTGTTAATAATGGTCATCACTGGCGCGATGCGACAGGTTGGTTTGAGTATCAGCTTAGTAACCCAGAACAAAAAGCGGTTGCTTTGCGTGTTCGCTATTTTATTGGCGATGTAGATCGTCATTTCTCTATTAAATTAAATGGCGAGCAATTAGCTGCGGTTAGTTTGCCTGTAGGTAAACCAACGGATGAGTTCTACACCATTGATTACCCATTAACAGAAGCAATGAAAAAGTCGAAAACCCTTACCTTACGTTTTGCTGCCGACAAAGATTCTGTTGCCGGTGGTATCTATGGTATTCGTTTAATCAATGCACAATAAAGAGTTGGCTATGTTAAGCAACAATGTGTTTGCGACGGCTAAAGAGCATGTTTTACCGTCGCTTTTAGATAACAGCGCTGAGCAACACAGTTTTTACCAAACACCGACAGGGCTTGGTTATCGAGTAATTGAGCAAGGTCAGGGGGATAAACCTTGTTGGGATGCCACAGTGACTGTGCATCAACGGGTTACCCTTACAAATGGTCGGGTGTTATTTGATACTCGCAAGCAAGGCGCCGCTGTAGAGTACGAAATTGCAGAGGCGATAGTGGGTTTGCAAGAAGCGTTGCAATTAATGAATAAAGGCAGTCGCTTTGAAGTTTTAATTCCTGCGCATCTGGCACGCGATGTGTACAGCGCATTTATTGAAGAAAAGCATCAGCAGGGCTGCCAAAGCCCCATGCTCGTTGATATTACCTTGATTGATTTTAGTTAATAACGCCTACTTTCAACCTCAAACGAGGTCATTAAAGCAAATAAAAAACCTGCAATTTTGCAGGTTTTTTGTATGTTGAATAATTACTTTTTAAGCTTGGTTTTAAGCTTATTTAGGTCGGCTGGGTTAACAACCGGCCAATCGTTTTTCCAGCTCATAGGTAAAATACGTAGCTTTTGCACGCCGTTATCGGCTGTTTCGTAGGCGTGTAATACTAAATAGTCTTTGCCATCAAAGGTGTACGCAGCATTATGACCAAGAGCAGCCCAGTCTTTATTACCTTCAATAACTAAACTGCCACCGCCATCAACCATAGAGCGACCTTGTTGATCTAAATATGGGCCTTCGATGTTTTTGCTGCGACCTACGCGTACGTTGTAAGTACTCTCTACGCCACGGCAGCATTTATCAAACGAAACAAATAGGTAGTAATAGCCGTTCTTTTTAAAGATATAAGGTGCTTCAATCGGGCCATGTTCCGTGTTTGGACGACTCGCAATGTGATGCCACTTTTCAGGTTTTGCTAAGCGCACCATGTCATCATCAAGTTTTACTAGTTTAAGGCCGCCCCAGAACGAACCAAAGCTCATCCACGGTGTACCATTCTCATCTTCGATTATTGCAGGGTCGATAGCATTCCAATCGTCTCGCTCAGGCACTGATTCAACCACTATGCCGTAGTCAATCCACTTGTAATCAGGTGATGATGGGTCAAGGGTTTCGTTAACCGTTACACCAATTGCCGAAGTGTTTTTGCCAAATGCAGAGACTGAGTAATAAAGGTAAAACTTACCATTTTTCTCATACACATCAGGTGCCCATAAGTGGCCATCAAAGCTTGGTGAAATACGCTTTGCCCAACTTGGCTCGTCTTTAAAAACGCGGCCTGTGAGTTTCCAGTTGGTTAAATCTTTCGATTCATAATAGGTAATACCAGGGCCTGTGCTAAATACATAGTACGTGTCGCCCTCTTTGGTCATCACCGGATCGTGTACTTCAACTTGCTTTGCAGAAACGGCTGCGGCAGAAAAAAGTAGCCCTGTTGAAAGCCACTTCATTGCGTGTGTCACCTTACTTACGGGTCTCATGCTTGAATACCTTTTGTTGTTTTAACTCTTGTGTTCATTCAGCTACTATATAATATGTAATACAATATTAACAATAAAATCGAGACGAAATACAGGACACATTATGCTCAAAAAATTATCTCGGCTAACGCTTCTTAGTGCGTTAAGTGCCTCGCCATTGTCAGCCCTTGCTGATGCTAATAGTAGCAAGACTTTAGCGCCAATTGATAACCCCATTGTACTCAAACGTGCTGATCCTTGGTTAGTTCGCGATGATAAAAGTGGCTGTTACACGTTTATAGGTAGTTCGCCGAAATTTGATGAAATTGAGCTGCGCCAAGCTTGTCGTTTAAACGATTTAAAATTAGCTGAGCCGAAGGTTATTTGGCAAAAGCGCGATAAAGGCCCAATGAGTGTCAATATTTGGGCCCCTGAGCTACATCAGATTGATGGCAGTTGGTATATCTACTTCGCTGCAGGTGATATCGAAAAACCGTTCAGTATTCGCATGTATGCACTTAAAAACGACAGTGCTAATCCGATGCAAGGTGAGTGGCAAGAAATGGGGCAAGTAACTAGCCACCTTGATAGTTTTTCGCTTGATGCCACAAGTTTTACGCACAAGGGTAAGCGTTACATGATTTGGGCGCAGCAAAACCAGCCTGCAACCTATAACTCAGCTTTATGGTTAGCTGAAATGGACTCTCCAACATCAATTAAAGAGCCTATTATTGCGATTACAGAGCCAACCCTCGAGTGGGAAGTGCAAGGTTATAAGGTCAACGAAGGTGCTGCTGTTATCATCCATGGCGATAAAATATTTGTCACTTACTCAGCCAGTGCCACCGATCATCGATATGCGATGGGCTTGCTATGGGCAGATGTGAATGCTGATTTGCTTGATCCTGCTAGTTGGCATAAAAAGGCTGAGCCGGTGTTCACCACCAATGCTGAGCTAGGTCGTTTTGGCCCTGGGCACAACAGTTTTGTAAAAGCTGAAGATGGTGTAACCGATTTAATGATTTATCACAGTCGTGACTATAAAGAGCTGAAAGGCACACCGCTTACAGACCCAAATCGCCATGCGCGAGCACGCATTATTACGTGGGATAAAAACGGTTTTCCTGTGTTCTCACCAGAACTCGCTGATTAAAAAAGGGCGCCAATTGGCGCCCTACAACTTTGGGAACGAACGATTACCAGAAGCGGTAGTAAATAAAGGCAGTAATACCAATAATACCCGCGGTATGAATGTAATCCCACTTATCTAAGCCGGCAGCTACTTCTTTCATAGTTGCTTTATCTAGGCTTGAGAAAGTAAGACCTTTCAATTGTTCTTCGTCTGCTTGTTTGGTGAAAATACTCACCACAATCATAATCGCAACGACCACGACAAATAGCAGAATACAGTAATATAACCAGTTCATTGTGGTGATCCACGCAAATGATGAACCTGTTAAATCATCTTTAAATGGCAGTAACACTAAGCGGATCATACCAAGCACAAAACCTGATACTAAGCCCACAAAACCCGCTGTTGGAGTGATGCGTTTACTACATAAACCTAGTAAAAATACCGCAGCAATACCTGGTGCAATAAGAGACTGCACACTTTGCAGATATTCATAAAGCACATCGGCAATTAAGCTCATGACGGGTATCCACAGAAGACCTAATACAACAATCACGATAGTGGCAATACGGCCTACTTTCAGAAGGTGCTTCTCAGATGATTCTGGTTTGAATTTCTTATAGAAGTCAATGGTAAATAAGGTTGCTGATGAGTTAAATAATGATGCTAAAGAGCTCATAAGAGCTGCTACTAAACCACCAATTACAATCCCCTTAACGCCGGCTGGTAATAGCTCAGCAACTAAAGTTGGGAAAGCTTGGTCAGCACTTTCATAGCTAATAATACCTTTAACATTCAATGCGTATGCAATCATGCCTGGTACTAAGAAGATAAATACAGGAAGTAATTTTAGGTAACCAGCAAACATGGTACCGCGACGCGCTTCTTTAATGCCTTTTGCAGATAAAACACGTTGTACGATGTATTGGTCGGTACACCAATACCAAAAACCAATAATGAATGAACCAAATACAATGCCAGGCCATGGGAACTCAGCATCTGAAGCACTGCGAATAAGGTGCATATTAGCATCGTTGATACGCTCAACTTCTGCCCAGCCACCTACTTTATCTAGACCAACAACTAATATGACTAAGGAGCCAATAATGAGTACAGGGGTCTGCAACACCGAGGTCCACATAATGGCTTTCATACCGCCAAGTACCGTATAAATACCGGTGATAACCACTAGGCCAATAGCTGAAATCCAGAAGAAGTCGATGCCCCAAATGCTCTCAATACCTAATATTGTTTTAAATGCGATACCGCCGGCATAAACCGTTACCGCAACCTTGGTTAGTACATAACTAATCAATGAGATAACAGATAAGAAGGTACGTGATTTAGAGTTAAAGCGGCGCTCTAAGAATTCAGGCATGGTGTAGACTTTACTACTCCAATAGAAAGGCACGAAAATCCAACCGAGCAGTAGAATGATCCACGATTGCATCTCCCAGTGAGCCAGTGCCATACCCGATTGTGCACCTGAACCTGAAAGGCCCACTAAATGTTCCGAGCCAATGTTCGATGCGAAAATAGAGGCACCAATCACTAACCAACTTGCATTACGACCCGCTAAAAAGTAATCAGCGGTGTCTTCTTCTTTTTGTCGCATAGACATCACGACAACGCCTAGTAACAGGACAAAAAATCCTGCTAGCACTGCCCAGTCTAAGGTACTTAGTTCGACCATCGTGTGTTCCACCTAATTTAGAAAGAGAATTTTGCTTTTTTAGTTGTTGAATAAAAATATTATATTATAAATAGGTTAAGTGAAAGAGATTTGTTAAAATAAGGTGACAGTCTGTAGGTGAAATGATGACTATGTTGTTCGAAATATAGACACTTGTATTAGGTTGTTTTTTGCTTGTTATTGATTTTAATCAATTATTTCCAGGATGACGGAATAGCTTTATAGATGTATCATATTACTCAGATCTTTTGAGGAACACACATGGCGCGTTTAGAAAATTTAAACCTATCACAACAAGTTACCAATGAGCTTGGTAAAGCAATTATTGTTGGTGATTATAACACTGAAACGGGGCTACCAACCGAAGCACAACTTTGTGAAGTGTATGGTATTAGCCGCACAGCTGTTCGTGAAGCAGTGAAAATGCTTGCTGCAAAAGGACTGATTTCTTCTCGTCCACGACAAGGTATTCGTGTTGAGTCGGCGGAGAACTGGAACTTATACGACACAAGCGTATTAAAATGGTTGTTAGAAAGCAGCCCATCACTTTACGTACTTAAAGAATTTCTACAAGTGCGCTTGGCGATTGAGCCACAAGCAGCAGCACTTGCAGCAAGAAAAGGCGACCAAGCAGCCATTGCAGAAATTAAAATGGCACTAGATAAAATGCAAGCGGCAGCAGAAGAGCCAGAAGGCGTAATGCATGAGCCAGATCTTGCCTTCCACACAGCAATTTTACATGCCAGTGGTAACCGTTTTTTCTATCAATTACGTGATTTTATTCGCACCGCATTACATGTGAGTATTCAACATACTACACCTGCTAAGGGCAATAAAAAGGCTATCGCTGAAGAGCACTTTAAAGTGTATAACGCGATTGCGAGCGGCGACCCTGAGCGTGCTAAAAACATGATGACGTACATGATTGATGAAGCAATGGCGTTTATTGAAAAAGAAATCGCCGAAAAAGAAGCGGCTCAATAAGTATCACTTTTTGACGTTGTAATTACTTTAAAACAAAAGGTTATCATGCCAAATTCGAACGAGCTAAAAACAGTTTACCCAAGCCTTGCTGGTAAGAGTGTGTTTATTACTGGTGGTGCATCGGGAATTGGTGAAGTAATGGTAACGCGGTTCTGCGAGCAGGGCGCGAAAGTCACCTTTGTTGATATTGCAACTGAGCAAAGCGATGCGTTATGCGCAAAATTAGCTGGCAAATATGAGTTTGACCCGCAGTTTATCCATTGCGATATTCGTGATGTTGAAGCCTTAAAAGCGGCCATTGAGCAAACTCGTCAGCAACAGGGTGACATAGGTGTGTTAATTAATAACGCAGCCGATGACACCCGTCATGCCGCTGAAAATATGGATGTGAAATATTGGGAAGATAAGTTTGCCGTTAACTTGCGCCCGTGTTTCTTTTCATCGCAAGCTGTGGTTGAACAGATGCAGCGTTTAGGTGGTGGTAGCATTATTAATATGGGGTCGGTTAGTTGGCGTATTAAGCAAACAGGTATGCCTGCCTACACAACTGCCAAAGCGGGGATTGAAGGTTTAACCCGTTCATTAGCTGCTTCATATGGTAAAGACAATATTCGTGTGAATTCACTGGTTCCGGGTTGGGTGATGACAGAGCGCCAAATCACTCATTGGCTAACCCCAGAAATGATTGAAGATGTTCGTTTAAGTCAGTGTATTAACGAAACAATTCAACCAGACCATGTGGTAAATGCGGCATTGTTTTTGGCCGCTGATGACAGCCGAATGATGACAGCACAATCATTGATAGTGGATGCAGGTTGGACATAATTTTGCGAAACAATCGCAAAACAACTAGCTTGCAATAAAAATTTTTACATAATTCAAATGATACTATAATAATAAAATATGGGTTATAGAATCAACAGAGCTCATACTTAGGAAGGTGGTAAGAAAGTTTGACCGACTTTGTACTTGTTTATTTAATTCTGATTATTGGCGCTTGCCTGCAAAGTGTTATTGGCTTTGGTCTAGGCATGCTATGTGTGCCTGTGCTTTACTGGCTTATGCCAGAGCTGGTGCCTGGGCCAATGATTCTGAATGCGCTGTTTTTAACGTCGGTGTTAATGATTAAACACCGCGGCGCGATAGACATGAAACAAACAGGCATTTCCATTATTGGTGGTGCAGTGGGAGTTATCTTTGCTGCTGTGGTGATGTGGTATGTCAATGCGAAGCAGTATCAACTCTTGCTAGGAGTGAGTATTTTGGTAGTGGTGGCATTGTCTATCATAGGTATGAAACCAAAAATTTCCACCATTACAAGCTTACTCGCGTCAATGTCGTCGGGCTTTTTAGGTACCACAACGTCAGCCGGTGGTGCGCCAATGGGGCTACTCTATCAAGCTGAAGATAAAGACAAAATTAAAGCAAACCTGAGTGCCTTTTTTGTATTTATAAACTTGTTTGGCATTATTGTATTGATGCTGACAGGCTCTGCCGATATGGCTGATGTAAAGCTGTTCTTTTTCTGCTTACCCGCTATTTTAATTGGCTGGGGCTTGTCGTTTGTGATCAACAATAACCTCAATGAAAAGGCCATTCGCGGCATCATCTTGCTGGTTGCTGGCTTATCTGGTCTAGCACTTATTTTCATACACAGATAGAATGAGAATAGTTCAGCAGTTTGTGTAATGAAGCCTATGCTCGATGACACCATTAAAGTAATCATTTCTAGCCAATGCCAATTAGGTGAAGGTGCCTATTTTGCAAAGGCGCATAACTGTTTATTTTGGGTCGATATTTTAGGGCAGCGTTTGTTTCGTTTGCATTGCCAATCAATGCGCGTCAGCCAGTTTACCATGCCAGAACCAATTTGTTGGGTGATGGAAACCGAGCAAGCAGAGTTAGTTGCAGGCTTTGCTAAAGGCGTTTATAAGCTTAATAGTGAAGACTTTAGCCGCGAACTTCTTTACTCAATCGATCACGAACCCTCACAAAACCGCTTAAACGATGGTAAAACGTCTCGCCAAGGCTTTGGTTTTTTTGGCTCAATGGACTCTCAAGAGCAAACCAATAGTGGCAAGTTATACCGTTTTGGTCATGGTCAGGCTCCGACAGCAGTTGATCATGACTACACCATTAGCAATGGGCCTGCGGTAAGTAAAAATGGCCAGTTTCTATATTCTACAGACTCAGATAAACAAACAATCTACCGCTTCACTCTGAATGAGCATGGCGAGCTTGCTGATAAACAAGAGTTTATTCGCTTTACTGACAATATGGGTTTTCCTGATGGCATGACCGTTGATAGCGAAGATCATCTGTGGGTTGCTGCATGGAATGGTTATGGCGTGTATCGTTTTGCCCCAAACGGTGAGCAAGTACAGTTTATTCGCTTACCCGCACCGCGTGTTACGAGTGTCGCATTTGTAGGTGAAGAGCTCACGCATCTGGCAGTGACAACTGCGGCAGTAGGGCTAGAAGACTCAGTGCTCGCTGATTACCCTCACAGTGGTGGCGTGTTTATTCTCGAGCCGGGCGTTAAAGGTATTGCTGAAACGCCCTTGAAGCTATAGGTTTTCCATTACTTGATAACGCAACTCGCCAATAAACGAGCGTGCTGCAGGACCCAGTTTGTCACCGTCTTTAAAGAGTAAATGTAACTTAGCGCTGCGACTGCTGTTATGGGTTAAATTAAGTGCTTTCATTTGCCCTGCCGCAAGTTGTTTTTCTATCGCGACTTTTGGTAACCACGCAAAGCCCAGTCCATTACTGATCATATCAATTGAAGTGCGTAAATGAGTAACAGTCCAGCGTTGATCGGCACCTAACCAGCCACCATCTTGTTTGTGTTTATTCGCTGAATCGCGAACTACAATTTGGCGGTGTGATTTTAAATCTTCGAGTGTGATTTCACGCTCTATCTCATGCAAGGGGTGATCTGGATGTGCTACAGCAATAAACTCGATATCACATAACTCTTCGTGAAAGTTTGCTGCAATTGGAAAGCCGGTAATGGCAATATCAACCTGATCGTTTTCGAGCAGCTCATTGCCCCCCATTAGCACAGATTCATGCAGCTCAATACGCAGTTGCGGGTATTGCGATGACGTGTCGTTAAGTACTTTATAAAGCAGTTGTTGTGGGAAAATAGCATCAACAGCAATGCGTAACTTACTTTCGATACCTTCACCCAAGGTTTGCCCAATGGCCTCAACTTTAGCTGCCTCATCAAGTAAGTAATTAGCACGGCGCAGCATCATTTCGCCGGCTTCAGTGAGCACGGTTTTACGGCCTTGAATGCTGAATAACTTTACATCGAGTGCAGATTCAATTTTGCCAACTGCATTATGAATACTCGACTGGCTTTTATGAATACCTTGTGAGGCTTGGTTAAAGCCTCCAAATTCAACAACAGCACGAAACATGCGCCACTGTTCTAGCGTAATTCTTAGCATGATGTTCCTTTGCTTACTTAACTACCTAATAGTACCTGTAAATGCTGAAAAAGTTTACTTTTTAGGTGAGGGCAACTCAATATACTCAAGCTCATCACCGGGAATTTTAGCAAAACGCTGTGCTTGCCAATCTTGTTTTGCTTGCTCGATGCGCTCTTTGCTGTAAGCAACAAAATTCCAGTGTAAATACGGGACTTTATTGAATTTACTGCCACCGAGTAAAATAAAGCGGCTGTGCACCAGTGTCGTTATTTCGTGTTCGCTGTCATCAAGTAGCACAAAGTCGCCTTGGGTATAGCGAGTATCACCCACACTAATTTCACCATAAATAACATATACAGCGGTTTCATGGTGAGGATACGGCTTAGTTATATGGCTACCTTGCTCTGCTACCGTATCGACATAAAACATCGGTGAGTAGCTTTTCACAGGGGAGCTTAAGCCATAGGCATCACCGACAATGAGTCGCATCAGCACGCCTTTTTCGATTTTCTCAGGCAATTGCTGTTTTTTGATATGTTCAAAACGCGGTGCTATTTCGGTCATACTCTCAGGTAAAGCAACCCAGCATTGCAGACCATTAATGTCGTGCTCGCTCGCCCGCACTTCAAGGCTTTCTCTTTCTGAGTGCACTATACCGCGACCTGCGGTCATCCAGTTAACATCGCCGGGTTCTATTTGCAGGCTATTACCTAGCGAATCGCGATGGTAAATATTGCCAGTAAATAAATAAGTGAGCGTTGATAGGCCAATATGAGGGTGAGGCTTCACATTTATGCCTTCACCGCGAGGAAAGTGATTTGGCCCCATGTGGTCAAAAAAGATAAATGGGCCAACCATTTTTTTGTCAAAATGAGGCAAGATGCGTTTTACATCGAGCCCACCAATATCATGGCTGGTTGCTGTTAATAACGTTGCCATATTCGCGCCCTCTTAAAAACAAATTCAGCCAATAACCTAGGTTATTGGCTGGGATAAATGTTATGCCTGACTACGTTTTAACACTAGTTGATCTAGGCTGATTTTGCCTGCACCAACACTGGCTAATGCTAAAAAGCCGCCTGCCATTGCAATGTTTTTGTAGAACATTAAAAATTGCATTTGATCATCAAGCTGAAAGTGGAATAACAAAGCACTAACTAGGCTGAAACCAGCAAAAGCGACAGCGGTAAGTTGTGTTAAAAAGCCCAGTAAAATAAATAACCCGCCAACAATTTCAAAAGCAATCACAAATGGCAGTAAGAACTCTGGTAAGCCTACTGATGCCATGTACTGTGCAGTTGCATCAAAGAATTCTATTTTGCTAAAGCCGGTTAGTAAAAAGATGGCCGATAAACCAATACGTGCCAATAAAGTGCTAATATTTTGTAAGAGTGGTTGAGCTGAGATTAAAGTAAAAAGTTTCATAGTAGGTATCCTGTTTAGTTAAGCAGTGTGTCTGCGATGGAGTAACTATAAGTTCACTTTAAAAGAATTAAAAATTGTAAAATTAGCGCTTATCATTCTTTAAAAAAGAATTTAAAATGAGGTTGAATATGAAGTTGTTGTTATTAATAGGGTTTTGTTTTTCGGTGGCTACAAGTAGCTTGGTGTTTGCCGAAAAAAATTTACCAAATAGTCGTCATTATGAGTTGCTAGTTTCAGATATTGCGGTGCAGCAAAGCTGGCAAGTTAAAGACACAATTAAAGGTTATGAGATGCTGGAATATCAAATTAACCTTAATAAAGGCACTACTTTAAAGGTTGATTTTGCTCCATCAAATTCAAGCAACTACTTTAATATTTTACCAAAAGGCAACCCAACTGCTTTGTTTGTTGGCCCGGCAAAAGGTGATCATGCCGAGATTAAAATTCCTGATAATGGCGATTATGTGATTCGGGTGTTTTTGATGCGCAATGCTGCGCGACGTGATGAACAAAGTGAATTTACAGCAGATATTAGCGTCGTAAAAAGTACATTAAAAGGCATGCATCCAAGCTGGGATGTCGATGGTGATGGGGTAAATGATTGCGAGAAAGACGGTAGCTGCGATCACACGGTTGACTACAGCCTTCCTCGAAAGTCGAATTAGGCCTTTGCTAAGGCCTAATCAGCATATTATTCAGGCGCTACTTCAAGCGTTGTGAATAATGAGTAACGAACGTTATCGATATCTGCTTCTGCTGGTTTTTGATCAACAGATGCTTCAATCAAATACATATCGGCGTGAGCGAATGTCACAGTAAAGAAACCTTCTTTATCGGTTGTTACTTTAACTTCGTCACGCTCATTACGGTAGCGAGCACTACCACGAACAATAGCAAGCTCAACGTCAGCAGCTGGTTTGCCATCCATTAGCAATTGGAACTTAGCTTCTTCACCAGCAAACAGGTCGTTCGGGTGAGTAGGGCCTGAAATTTCTAAGCCCTGACCAAGCAATGTTGGCTTAGAAGTACCATTACGGCTAACAAAAGTATCAACAGTTGCGATTGATTTTACAGTGCGCACGTCGGTTGCGCCTGCTGGTAGGTCTGCTTCTTTTTTACCTGCGAAAACACGGCCGCGATTGCCGTCTTTATCTTTATAGAAAGTCATTAGCATTGGCTTTTGCTGCATAGCAATATGGTAAGTACCATCTTGCGTTAAGCTCACTGCCGCTGAGTTTTTGCGTTTTAAATAGTATGCACGAATCGTTTCTTCAACCGGCTTACCATTTGGAGCAAGGGCAATTAATAAGTTGTCGTCATACTCTGCGCCTTTTTGTTTTGGGCGGTATGCTTTATCTGGGCTAAACAACTCATTAGAAATACTCGCATCGATCATCACATAGTGAGTTTTATCACCAGATAAAGAAGTGTGAGATGGCATTAACCAACGGGCATGTGCTTGTGCATAGCCAGATGCAATTGCTGTGAAGGTCACGGCGCCGATCAGCGCCGTTTTTAATAATTTTAATTTCATTGTTTGTCCTTAATTACTGGTAATGGTAACAAAGCTAGTCGCGAACTCTTTTTCGCCTTTAATTGTGACTTTGCCGTCTTTCGTTAAGTCGATTTCAACGCGGGTGTAATCTCGGCCACCTTCTTCACGTACAACTTCAACATTTAGTAGGTAGCTACCAGGTTTAACTGGGTTGCCCTTTAAATCTTTACCTTGCCACTCAATGGTGTAAGTGCCTGGGCGTTTTGTTGCGCCAGTTACACCATCAAAGCTGTCGTTGCTACGGCCTGCTTTTCGCCACCACTGACGTAAGTCTTTAAACCATTCAGCTTTTTCGACCCAAAGTGCAATAGTGGTAACGTGTTTACGCTCAGGTGTTTCTAGCCAAAGCGCCACGTAAGGGCGATGATATGGAGAAACATCTAGCTCAGGTAAGGTAAATTCAACGGTTAGGTTGGGATCTTTTGCAAAGCTCAGAGGGCTGAACAAACAGCCAATTAGTAGAGCAACGAGTAAGTGGGCTTTTTTCATTAAGATACTCCTTTAAGTTGAGGCACCCAAACTAGATAAATAACCAAAGGCGTGGCAACACCAAGCAGCGTTAACCAAAGGCCTGCGGCACGTTTTTTACGGTTTTGAAAGAGAATAAATAATCCGGTAATAGCAAACAGAATCATCAAAACAGCTGAGATATCAATCACCCAGCTCCATGCTTCGCCTGTATGGCGGCCCTTGTGTAAGTCACCAATCAGACTCATAAAGCCACCAGTTTGATAATCAATATTAAGTTCACCGGTTTGAAAATCGATTTCGGCATAGGCAAAGCCAGCCGGAAGCGGGTAGTCGAGCATTACCAAGGCATCTTCTTTTTCCCACTCAATACTTTTTACATTGCTGAGTGAAAACTGCTGTTGCATGTATTGCTCTATTTCAGGGTAAAGGCTTGGTAATGTGTCGAGGTTTGCTTGTGCTTTTTCGAATAGCTCTGCAGAAACAAGTAGTTGGTTCTGACCATTATGTTTATCATTTTCGAGCCAACTAACGTGGTTAAGAATGATGCCACTGACACAAAATAAAATAAGCAAAAAGAATAAGGCCGTTGAAAGGTATATGTGTAAGGCGCGGCTAACGCTATAAAAGCTGCGTTTGTTAAATGAGAACATAATGCGGTTTATTCGTTAAAGATACAAATATGATAATGATTTGTATTACTGATAACAAGCAGGTTTACGTTCTTTACATTTCTTTGTGCTAGAAATGAATAGCGAGATACGCCATCACTGCTAGTTGCGAACTGAGAAAACAAGCAAGCAACATCAAGCGCATCTGTGTGGTTATATTAACTTGAATTAGAGTTGGTTTATTTGGCTCAGATGGGCGGTTAATTAAATAGGCTAATACGCTCAATTCAATCACTGCTACTAAATACATCACCCAAATTGGCGCGGCACTTAGTAGTAAAAAAGCATATCCGATAGCCATACCAAAACCTGCTAATAACTTAGCACGGGTAGGGACAACCTTATGCTCTTGCCAAAACCTTAACGGTTGGCCGTATCTGGGGTGGTTTAGCAGCCAGGCAGAAAGCTTGGGTGATGAGCGGGTAAAGCACGCCAATGCTAGTATAAAAAAGATAGTCGTCGGCATCACAGGTAATGCAATACCTATGATACCTAAACCCACCATCAATAACCCGAGTAATTGATAGCAGCCATTTTTATAGGCGGTAAACGCCGCTCTCACATTCATCAATAAAGCTGGGCCTGATAAAACTTAAATCGTTGCAGTGCTTGCTCGGCACCCTCTATCAAGGTGGCTTGTTGCTGTTCACAGAGCTCAAGGTTATCAATAAGATGATTTAGTTGACAGTCTTTAGAGTATTCACTTGCTTTAGCAAGGTAGCGTGCACCACGTTGATTATTTAACTTTAGCTCAGCTTCTACCTGTTTGCCTAATGTAGCTGCAGAAAATTGCGCTCCTTCAATTACATACAGCCAACCAAGTACATAGGCAAAGTCGGCATTTTGAAAGCGGCAGGGGTACTGTTGATGATTTGGTAATGGGTGCTTTAAATCGTCTAAGTCCTGCTTGATTAAAGATAATCGCGTACGATCATGTAAGTTATCTATATATTGATGTAAATCAGCATGCTCGTAGAGGCCTTTTAATTCTAACTGGTAGACATACTGTAAGGTTAAAAACTTTTTATAGTTATCTAAATCAGCACTAGGCGCTAACGCTAATAAATGATGATCAATATCATCGGTTATGATGCTTATCGTTTGTTTTAGCTTTTCAGCTCGAGAAAGTAGCTCGAGTATTGGCATGAATATGTTCCTCAGCAACGTCTTTAGAGTAAATGCACGGGGTAGTTGATGTTGTCATAGGGTTATACCCATAATTTCTAAGTGATAATCAGGCAAAGCTGCTATACAGCTTTTAACAATAAACCGGGCTTAGAATGATTCTATATAATAATGATTTTCATTTGTATAGCCAGAAAATGTTTTTACTAAAGGTACAGATCGGACCTGAATATTCTTTGTTTTGTGTTTGTAACGTTTTATCAATACTCCAAAGCTACATTATAAAAAAGTAAAAAAGCATGGAGGTGTTTGACTGTGAAGTTTAGTTCCAACATGCTTTATAGCATGTACTAAGCGATACTTGATGGTCGTGTAAGGATATATGTCACAATAAGAATCTTTATAAAACCAATCATGAAAACCAGCCATAGAGCGGGTTCTGCTAAGGCTAATAATGAGAAACTAAAACATATACACGTTACTGCCATGAGCTTTGCTTTGACAGGTATTACTTTGTTTTCTTGCCATAAACGCAATGTTAATCCAAAGCGAGGGTGGTTAAGTAACTGCTTTGCATGTGTTGGTGAAGCATGACTAAAGCACACTAAGGCAAGTATAAAAAAAATCGTTGTTGGCATAATAGGCAAAGCCATACCTACAACACCTAGAGCTACTAAAGTAAACCCACTTAGTTTTAGTGTGGTTTGTTTGTACCTTATTAGTCGAAGGTTAAATTTCATGAATACACTTGGCTTTGAAATTGTTGAAAGCGTGTAAAGGCTTGGCGAGCACCTTCAATTAGAGCAGCTTCTTGGGCTTGTGTTAGCTCTAACGTGTCTATTAGTTGTGTGAGTTCTCGCCATGCACTTCCTCGACCTGCTCCAGGTCCTTTCAAATATCGAGCGCCATGGTTAGCATCGAAGTTTAGCTGTGCCTCTACTTGCTTACCAAGCATAGCAGCTCCAACTTTTGAGCCCTCAACAACATAGAGCCAACCTAAAGCGGTAGCAAAATTTGTCTCATGGGTGATAGAAGGTTCTAAAGGGGTTTCTGGTAATGCGTATTTCAGGTCTTGAAAGTCCTGTTCTAATAAAGACAAGCGACGACGTGCGATTAGATCATTTATATGCTTAGCAAGTTCTGGGTGTTCGTATAATGCACTGACATCTTTCAAGAAGTTGTACTGTAAACTTAAAAATAATATATAGCTGCTTGTATCGGCAAATGGGTTTTGGGCCATGATGCTTTTATCGACATTATTGTGCACATCAGTCGTTGCTGTTTTTAGTGCTTGAGATCGCGAATGTTCAGTAATGGTAAGAGACATGTTTACTCCATAGATAAAGCACATTGCAGTGAAAAATGATCGCTGCAATGTATAAGGTAAAATAAGAACTTAAAGTTTGATTTCTAGGCCAAGAGTAATGGTCTTTCCAGGCTCGGGCATGGCGACAATAGAACCCGTTGAAACTTTATATTGGTCAGTTAGATTAGTTACAGATGCATAGCCACTCAGGCTTTCGTTGAACGTGTAATCAAGGTAAAAATCTAATTGATAACCAGATGGGATATACTCAAGTGCATCAACACCTGTTGATGATAAGAAGCCGCCAGGATGGCGCTTATCGGTATGCTTTTTATAAATAAAACCTGTATCTAATGAATCATCAAACAAGGTTGCACCGATATTGACGATGTAACTCTTTTCAGGAGGAATTCGCAACGGGGTTAAACTGCCTAAAAAGCCTTCACTATTACAACGTTCAGCACCGCCAATATCTGCCAATTCATTTGAACACATCTCTACGTCTTGGTAATTGATCATTGATGCAGATGCATAGAGGTACTGACTTTTATAATCTAGTTTTAACTCGATACCGGGAAGGGTGAATGAGTCATAGTTTGTAAATGCATAGGTGCGTTGCCAAGAATACGCTTCAGGATCCTTGTTGGGTAGGTTCGCCGTAGCAAGCATATCTTTTATTTCAGTGTGGAATAGGCTGAAATTGAAAGTAAAGTTATCATTGGTTGCGATGATGTCACTAAATGTGCTTTCAATATTCAATTCGTATGAATTTGTTCGCTCAGGAGTAATTGGGTAGCCGGGTGAGAAAGAAAACACCTCATTAGAAACGGTTCCCTCGTATAAACTCGGCATTCGATATGCCTTACTATACTTAGCAGATACAAATGTGTTGCCAATCAGAAGATATGAAGCTTGCAAGGTTAAATCTAGTTTAGCATCAAAGTTATGCTCTAATTCAGCTTGGCGGTCTTCAATTTTGGCATCATGAAGGTTCATGTTTAATAGAAGTTCTAAGTCATTAAAATCTAATTGCGCATTAGCAAAAAAACTATTTGAGGTTCGCTTACCATCACGTGATGTAGGGTATTTTGTATAGAAGGTGTCTTCATAACCTTCTTTTGGTTTTAATTCTTCAGACTGCCACGCGTAGCCAGTGGTCAAGGTTGTAGGGATCTGGCTGGCAATTTTAAAGCTTGATACATTATAAGCACTAAAGCCTGAACGAGTATTTGCATACTGGTGGGTATATTGTAATGCGTTTGAACCTAGGTTGCTTGCCAATGCATTGTATTGATCTAATTTTGCATGCGTGTTCCAAAGGTTCACTTTCAAATCGATAAGTGAGTTGTTCGTTGGTAAGTAGTGGTAAATAGCACTGATACTATTTACATGTGCTGTACCAAGTTGCCATTGTGGCATTGCCTCTTCACCTGCAGGAATTTCTTCCCATGTGCCGTCAGGTAGGCGGCGGTAATCACCTTCTTCATATTTATGCCAATAAGAAGCGAGCATTTCCCCTGCGGCTTGCTGATGATGGCGGGTATTGACTTCGAGAGTGTGTTCATCGGTAAACTCATAACTAAATTTAGCTAAGTAAGATTCACTTTCAAAGCTCGTATTAACGACTTCTGCGCCAGGTGATACCGGAGGGTGAATTTCAAAAGTACTCAGCCAGCCCTCAACAACTTCAACAAAATCTTCATAACCATTACTACCAGCAAAGTAGTTGCCGACCTTTTTGTCACTAAAAGCAAGTACTGCGCTGAAGTCATCATTTTTATAAGCTGTAGCTAGAACCATTGACCCGTTTTCAAAGTCTGTACTGTTATGGCTTGGCGCTACTTGGTAATACTCTTGCTCTACAGGGTCATCACTTACTTTTGGCATGGAGTTGTTGTTGTATGTTTTTAGTTTTACTAATGCGCCTAAATTTTGACCTTCCTTTAAAATATCAGCAGGATTTAAAGTGCTCATACTGACTGTGCCACCGATAGCGCCTGCGCTAAATGGTGAGGCTTTTGCCGTAGGGCCTTTTTCGACATTCACTGTACTGATCAGGTCTGAGTCAATGTAAGTGCGATCAGAGGTGCCCATATAACCGCGGTTAGTGTGAGTAGACTGTAAGCTACCATCAATAAAAATGGGAACTCGGCCTTCACCCTGTACGCCTCGGATGCCCACGTCTAATGCACCTGCTTCGTTACGAATATTATTCGCCTCAATTCCTGAAAAAGTTGAAAAAATATCAGAGTTTGAAAGGCCGCTTGTGCGGTCCATCTCTTCTCGAGTTATTTTTAATTGCGTACCTTTTACTACGATAACTTCTATATCTTTTTGTTTTTCTGTTAAATCATTAGAGACAGCGCTGTCTTTATCGGTAGTAGAAGAGGTTGAGTTTTTTGAATTGGTCGACTTTATAACAATACTGTTATCGATTACTTCTGCTCGAATAGCTGTATTCTTAAGAGCGACTTCTAAAGCATCATATACTGATTTTTGGCCATGTATTGAAGGAGCGACAATACCTTCTAATATTTTTGCATCAGCAATAAGGTTCATGTTCGCTTGCTGTGCTAGCTGGTTAAGTGAGTTACTTAATGATTGCTCAGCAATGTTAAAAGTAAATACCGCTCTATCTTGAGCGGCAAGGGGAGCGCTTAGGGCTAACCCAAGTGCAAATGCCAAAGGTGATAATTTAGTGGTTAAAGAGTAAGGGGTTTTCATTCATTTACATCCAAGTAATTAACTAACTAAAATGAAAACGAATGAGAATGAGAATCCCTCAATAAAAACTTTATAAATTATAGTTTTTTTATAACTATCTGATCTTTTTCTGTTTTTATTTTAACAGGAATTACATGGGGTAATAATTTTAAAAAATTATCCAATTCTGAGGCATTAAATGTTCCAGACAAAGGTAGTTGGCTCAATTCATTACTGGCAAATTTAAATTCTCTGTCATGGTATCGGTTGAACTCTACAAAAACTTCATTGAGAGGTGTATTGTCAAAAATTAGTCGCCCATGTTGCCATGCATCAATAAGAGTTGGGTTGATATTTTCAACAGAGATACCTTGCTCATTAACATAAGCTTGCTGACCTTGTATTAGTTCAACGATATGCTGATTATTTTGAACCTTGACTCTACCATGCGAGACGAGAATGCGTGTGTTTAATGGTTTTTTATCAACTGTAAACCTAGTACCTAACACGGTTATTTTAGTGGTATCTGTATTGACGATAAATGGTCGCTTGGGGTTTGTCGTGACATCAAATAAGGCTCGCCCTTTTACTAAGGTATTTGAGCGAATGTGCTCATTAAAATTAATGTTTAGGTTTGTTTGTGCATCTAAATATAGCTTAGAGCCTTCTGGTAGGTTTACTTTAAGCTGCTCACCAACTGCTGAGCTATATTGAGCACTGTAATCGCTGCTTTCAGTATGGGGCAATAATGTGAAACTGATCAGGCTTATCATGAATATCGCTAAGCATGCTGCTGTTGCCATCCATACATTTGCTTGTGAAAAACGAAAGACTTTTGATGTAGATAGGTTCTCAATTTCTTGTTCTGAAAACTGTGCTAACAAGCCGTCTATTTGTTTACTTTCTTCGAAAATAGTCTTGTGATCAGGGTTAAGTGAAAGCCAATACTGAAATTGCTCTTCTTGTTCTGTAGTAAAGCCACACTTTTGCTGTTCTAGCCACTTATTTGCTTGCTCTTGCAATAATGTTTGCTGACGGTCCATTGTATACTTTCCTATTTTCTATTCAGTGTTTCACGGCATAACATCATGGCTGTTGCTAGGTGCTTTTCAACCATACTAACAGAAATGTTCATTTGCGATGCAATTTGATGTTGGCTAAGATTTTTAAACTTATAAAGTACAAAGGCTTGTTTTGTTTTTTGCGGCAGCTGTTCAATGCATTGGTAAAGTTGCTTGAGTTGTTGCTGTGCCGCGAGTTTTGATTCTGGCTCAAAGTCAGCGGGAGCAATAAGATCTAGTTCAACCTCTTCGGTTACTTTTCGCTTTTTACGATACTGATCGATAACAATGTTTTTTGCTGTAGTAAAAAATAGAGCACGCTGCTGGGTTGAATCATGATTTGGATTGTTTTTCTTATGATTCAGTATCCTTAAGTAGGCTTCTTGTACAATGTTTTGCGCCTTTTCTTTACAGCCAACGGAGCGTGAAATGTAATTTAAAACTTCAGCGTAATAGCGTTCCAAAAGTCACCTTTTTAGGTAATTTAAAAAGGAAAAGGATACTAGCTGTCAGTCAACTAAATGGCAATAATTTTCGTTTGCATTTGTAACTGGTTTGAGGTGTGACAAATAGCCCAGCGCAAGGCTGGGCTAAATAGGTGTATGGAGCAATAGGGTTACTAAAAGTAATAACCTATATTGATATTGAAGCGGGTTTCAGTCTCGTCGCTGTCGCCAGCAATTGAACCACCAACAAATGGTTGGTTTTTCGCTTGTACAAAATCAAAGTAAGTGAATAAGCCACCTGCGGCAACAGATACACCGGTTACATTCATCCATGTATCTTCGCTGTTATCTGACTTGTCATAAATGATGCCGTAGTCATTATAAAACTGCAGGTTTGTTACCGGCCCCCACTCTACAGGCAGGCTGTAAGCGATATTAGCATTAGTCATGGTCGCTTCTGCGGCAATACTATCGTAAAACGCATAAGCACCCACGGCCATACGGTCGACGTTGTCGATATCGTAGTTATACTCACCATGCTGGAGCTGGAAATTCCATGGACCAATAGTACTGTTTAAGTGCACAGCCCAAGCGTAGTAATCGCCGGCTTTATCTTCACCGTCATGCAAGCCACCCGATAACGCAGAAACACCTAGCTCGGTGGTGCCGCCGTCATGCTCAAAATGATAGCCATAACGACCAGAGAAGGTGTTGTACTCACCAATCGCATTGGTTGGTTCGGCATATACACCTTCATCAGCTGAGCGGAAACCAACAACATCATATGAGTAGCGGTCGCTTCTGTCGCTTACGTAACCATCAACACCACCTAGCTCATCATTTTTGAAAAAGCCAAGATCAATTTGCCAGTTGTCAGCAATTTTGCGCTTGAATAGCACACCCAGATCGTGGTCATCTTCAAGACCAATATAGTAAGTGGTGCCAAAGAAGTAGTTGTGTGAGTTATAAGGCCAGTTACCAAAGGGCACTTTGGTAATACCTGCCTGTACCTGCCAGTCTTCGGCAAAGTCATAGGCTGCATAGGCATACTTAACTGCAGTCATGTAATCGAAAAAACGGATCTCAGCGTTAAGCTGCACATCACCGACATCGCCTGCAAAATTTAGCCTGAAGATGTCAAAATCGAAGTCACCACCGCGGTTTTTATTACCATCATTATAAGATGTATGGCTGAAGTTGGTACGTACTGCACCCCCGACCTTAATGCCAGATTCTTTTTTAGGAGCTTCAACAGCTGCTGTTTGTTGCTCAAGTTGCTTTTGCTGTTTTGCTACTTGTGCATCAATCTGCGCTTGTTTTTCGGCTTGTTGCTGCGATTTTTCTTCGGCAGCATCAAGTTTGCTTTGCAGTTGTTGCATTTGCTGTTTCAGCAATTGCAGCTGCTTTTGAAGGTCATCAATTTCAGATGCCTGACTAAGACTTGAAGTTGTGCCCAAGGCTATTGCGAGGGCTAACTTTGATAGTTTAAGCATGAATTTTCGCTAGTGTTGGAATGGGTACTACCAAGCATAGTTGATATTCATGCTGAACCCAAGACTCGACACAGAAAATTAATATTAATCAATCAGTTTTAATTTTTACTGTGGTTCTAATGTCTTGGTGATTGCGCCAACTTCAAGCAGGGGTGAAGCATCAAGCTGATCTGCATCCATCATTGCGGCAATACGTTGCATTGATGAAAGTAGTAAGCTTTGCTCCCACTCATCGAGTGCTGAGAACTTTTCAATGAAGTGTTCTTGCAGAGGCTGAGGTGCTTGATCTAGTAGCTGTTTCCCCGCTTCTGTGAGATGCAAACTAACTCGGCGTTTATCTAATTGGCTACGTACACGAGTGATCAGGTTACGGTTTTCTATGCGGTCTAAGATATTAGTAACCGTCGCTGGGCTTAGATTTACATTTTGTGCAATGCGACTAGCGGTTATGCCATCGGTTTGTGCAACCTCGTTCATAATCAGTAATTGTGGGCCTGTTAAGCCAGAGGTTTTATTGAGCTGTTTTGAATGAAGGTCGATGGCTCTGATCACTTTACGCAGCGACACTAGTAGCTCGTCATACTTTTGCATGTTTCTGTCTCTTAAATAAGGCGGCGTGGAGCAACCGCAATCAAAAAATTTTACACATCTAATAAATTGAGTTCAAATAAATAATGACTATATTGCTTATAATTTATGGCCATAAAGGTTGTTTTTATGCTTTTAAAATAATTAGAGCAGAAATTAAAAAGCAAAAGTTAAAATTTAGATAGAGTAATTGTTGTTAACACTTAAAATGCAACTACGAGGTGACACCATCACTTTGTAGTAAAACAATTTATACAAATAACTAAATATTATTTACTAAAAGCCACTGCATTGGGTAAGGTGGATTTTTCTTTCATTAAATGGGACGAATTATGAAGTTATCGCCATCAGTTACGATTGAGCAAAGTGAAACCGGGCTTGAATTTATTAAAATTGCTAGTGAGTTTTGTAGCGCAACTATTTTTCTGCAAGGTGCGCAGATCACTGAGTTCACGCCAACCGATAAAAAGCCACTATTATGGGTCTCAGAATTAGAAGATTACCAAGAAGGCAAAGGTGTGCGAGGCGGTATTCCGATTTGTTGGCCATGGTTCGGAGTAAGCCAACATGAAGGCTGGCCAGCTCATGGTGTTGCTCGCACAAGTTTATGGCGCGCAGAAGAAGTGAAAGAACAAGACGATTCTATTTATATCAGTTTGTCATTGCCGATGACGCAAGTTGATGAAAAGTATTGGCCTTATAAAACTAAGTTATTGGCTGAGTTTATTTTAACCTCTAGCTTAGAGATGCGTTTAACAACCACGAACTTAGATAACCAAACAGTACAGTTTACTCAAGCACTGCACACGTACTTCCCAACACCAGCAATTGAAGAAACAAAAGTAGATGGTCTGCAAGGCGCGAAATACATTGAATTTGCTGAAGGTCCATTTGAGCAAAATGAATTAGTGTCGTTCACGCGTGAAACAGATATGGTTTACACCGAAGCAAAAGACACTCAGCGTATCATTACACCTGATGGCATTATTGAAGTAGGCCGCGAAAATTCAACATCCTGTGTACTTTGGAACCCATGGATTGATAAATCAAAACGTCTTTCTAATTTTGCTGATGACGAATACCACGTCATGCTGTGTTTAGAAGCGGCTAATGTCCTTGATGATAGTGTTGAACTTGCGCCTGGAGCAAGCCATACACTTGCAACAAAACTACGCTGGGTATAATTTATAACGACTCAGTGTTAGCACGTAAGGCCGGCACAGCTGGCCTTTACAAGGAATTACCGTGTTTAGTAATCAACAAATAGAAACCCTTCCAAAGCATCAAACGATTCAATTCCAACCACTTGCAGATAATGCGATATGGCATGTACAACTAAATTGGTTGTTATTTTACGTGCCTTTAATGGCCGTGATCATTGCAGTACGGCACTTTAATCCAGCCATTAGCGAAGCCATTGCTACACCTTGGCTTTTGGTTTTGCCATTGTTGGTAATACTGTCGATGGTTTACAACCTTTACAGCGTTCGCGCTAAAGGGGTGGCAGTAAGAGAGCATGATATTGCCTTTAAGCGAGGTTTAATTTGGCAACAAATCACTTTATTGCCTATTTCTCGCGTGCAACACACCGAAATTCATCGCGGCCCAATTGAGCGAAAGTTAGGACTCGCAACACTCAGGCTTTACAGTGCGGGTGGTATGAGTGCTGATTTACATATCAGCGGGTTAACGGACGAGCAATGCAATGATGTTCGCCAGTTCGTGCAAAGTTATGGTGATAATGCAGCAACTCAAGAAAATGAGCTTGCCGATGAGTGATCAACAATGGCAACGCGTGTCGCCATGGGCGCTACTGTATTTTATTGTTCACTTTGCACTGCGCTTCATAAAAGATGGGCTACTTAATTTACTGCCAATTTTGGTGTTATTTGTTACGCAAGTTGAGCAAAAGCTGTTTTGGGGGCAAATAGCTGTTGCCGTAGCCTCTTTAGTTTTAGTGCTGTATGCCTTTGCTTATTATCGTAATTTTAAATACCGCATAACGGATGGTCACGAAATACTGCTCAATAAAGGGGTATTCAAAAAAGAGCGGCTAACCCTAAAATTTGCTCGAGTACAGAACGTAAACATTGCCGAGCCTTTTTATTTTCAGCCGGTTAATTTGGTTAATTGTATTTTCGATGCTGCCGGTAGTAGTGCTCAAGAAGCTGTGATCCCGGGAGTAAAGCTTGGCTATGCTGAGCAAGTTCGTGAACAAGTTATGGAATTTAAGGCTCAGTTACAACAGCAAGAGCAGCTACCTGTTGAGCATAGCGAAGCAACAGATAAACCGAAAACCTTAACGATCAGCAATGCTGAAATTGCTAAGTTTGGTTTGATGTCGAACATGGCAATATTGGCATTGGCCGCACTTGCTCCATTTATGAATGTGATTTTTGAGTACCTCGAAAAAACCATCATAAACCGCCTAGAGGCCATACTGAATGAGCAAGCTGCTTTTGTTGGTAGTGCTGCTGCAATCGCTGTGTTAATTATGGTTGTTGTTATTGTTTTATGTGCCATATTACTTTCTGTTGTCATGGCCTTAGTGCGCTTTTTTAACTTTCAGCTGTATTTTCAGGACGATAAGTTTAAGCGTGTGGCAGGTTTATTTGAGCGCCAGCAACTCTCGATCAGCGTGTCGAAAATTCAAAGTGTGCAAATCAAACAAAATATTATTGCTAGGCTCCTTAATCGCTATACCTTAATTTGCCCACAAGTGAGTAGTGGTGGTATGGCAGCTGGGGTTGCGGCACATAAAAATAAACAAACGTTAGTGATGCCAGTAATCACTAAAGAGCAAGTGCAAGCCGTGTGTGGCTGGTTATTTCCATGGTTTGTTGATTTAACAGAGCTTAACTTTATTAAGCCTGAGCGAGCTTTACTTTATAAAAATACGTTTTTCTATGTGATCCTGCCAACGGTATTTTCTGCTTTAATTTTCAACGCCTTATTTGATGCTGTTACGATGCTGTGGAGCAGTGTCGTAGGCTTAGTTTTGATGATCGGTGTGTTTTTGAATTATCAAAAAACGGGTTTGGCTATGTATCAACATGACGGTCGTTTTTTTGCCGTATTTAAAACCGGTATGCTGGGTGTGCAGTATCGTGTTTTTGAAATCTATAAAGCGCAAAGCGTCACCACAATAAGCACTTATTTAATGCGCCGATCACAGCTTAAAAGCTTGTATATACAACTGGCTTCTGGTTCTGTATCAATGCCTTACTTAAAAGCGGAGCTGGCTGAGCAGTTTGCTGATTTCGGCCTATATGAAATAGAAGGCGTTGAGCGGAATTGGCTTTAAATGAAAATAGTTCTCAATATCATTGACTCGTTTTAATATCGAGGTATACTAGCGCAACGTCAATAATCACGGGTGCGCAATGATTTATTTACTACCTATTTTAGCTATTTCAGGTGTTGTAGCCTTACTTTGTTATGCACGTTCGCAGCAGGAGTGTAAGGGCTTATGTGTGAGTGTTGCCGTTACAGCAATTGCTTTACTCGTAACCGCAGCTTTAGTCATCGCAGGGCTCGGTGCATTAAGAAGTAGCCTGATGTTTGCCGTGACTATTTTTATTATTTATCAATTACTAGGCTTGGTTCGCCCGCTAAAAATCGAGTAATTTCTTACACTTTTTAACTTCAGCCTTTTAAAAAAGCATCGCATACTAGCCCTTAAATTAAGCAACTTGCTAATCAAGGATTGTGATGAAAAAAGCTCTGTTAACTGTGGCACTACTTGCTGCTAGCCACGCTTCAAGCCAAGAGACTTGGCAAACTATTCATACCGAGCACTTTAATGTGCATTTTAGTACTGAGAATCAGCAATGGGCCCGTTCAGCGGCAACAGAGCTTGAAATTGTTCGCGATAAGGTACTAAAACAGCAAAATCGTGCTCTTGATGAAGTGGTCGATGTTCTGGCTTTTGACCCATTTAACGCCTCCAATGGCTTTGCTTTGCCGGTGACTAACAAGCCTTTAATGGCTTTGTTTACTACGCCTCCACAATCCGACACGGTGATTTCTAACACCGATGGTTGGCAGCAGTTATTAATTTTGCACGAATATATTCATTTGGTGCACCTTGCTCAGCCTACTCGAAGTGACGTGCGCCAAGCTATTCGTAATAGTTGGGATATTTACGACTTAGTTGAAGGCGAAATGCCGCGCTGGGCTGCTGAAGGTTATGCAACGCTGCTTGAGTCGAAAATGACAGGGCGGGGTCGTTTATACGATAACCTTTCAGAGGCAATACTGGTTGAATTTGCACAGCAAGGCGCACTGCCACGATATAGCCAATTAAGTAGTACCGAAGGGGGTTATTTAGCTGGCTCAATGGCGTATTTAATGGGTTCTCGTTTTCTTGCTTGGCTTGAAGAGAACTATTCAGCGCAAACTCTTGATGCAGTTTGGACGCGCATGCAAGCGGTTAAAGCGCGTGATTTTAATGAGGCCTTTAGCGGAGTATTTGGCGATTCACCTGAACGCCTCTACCGCCGTTTTATTGCAGAATATACTTATAAAGCAATGGCTAAAGAGGTAAGTGAGCAAGCACTTACAAGTAAGCTTTGGTTGGAGCTTGATCTATACGCTTCGAACCCTGTTTTAAGTTTAAATAACAGTAAGCTTGCCATTGTCGAGCGCAACAAAGATGACGAAACCCGTTTAGTCATTTATAGCACTGATGACAATCAACAGGCTGCTGATGATTTTGCGAAGCAGCAACAAGCGTTACTCGATGATGACCCTGCTGATATTGCAGATAAAGCCCCCAGTGTTTTTAAACGAAAGCAAAAACATGTGCTTCACCAAATTAATAGGCAGGGTATAAAAAACCCGCAGTGGTTAGACGAAAATACATTGTTTTTCACCGCCACAACAACCGTTGCTAAAGGCTCAATTCAAGGTATTTCTGATCTATATCGCTATGATATTGATACAGGTAAAGTAACTGCATTAAGCCATCATGCAGGGCTGCGCCGCTTTAGTATCAGTGATAACGGGCAAACGGTTTATGCTGAGCAAACGAAGCATGGTTTCTCGGAGCTAGTGCGCCTTGACCTCAATACGGGTGTCGCTACGCCTTTATTTGAGAAAAGCCTAGAAACGGTTTATGACTATCCATTACTAAGCCCTAATAAAACACAACTTGCCTATTTAAAAGCGAAATTGAATGCTAATTGGCAGTTGTATATACAAGATGTAAACTCTCAGCAATCAATAGCAGTGCCTATGCCTGATGGTTATCAGTATGTGTCACAACCTAATTGGCAAGCCGATGGCACAGGGCTTTATTTTGTCGCTGGTAAAAATAAAGCTCTCGATTTATATCATTATGATCTACAAAGCAATTCACTACGACAATTAACGCAAGGCCAAGAAGCTATTGCACACCCAATGGCAATGAATAACGGTGAACTTTTGTATTTATCGATCACTGCTGAAGGGCCGAATATCAAGCATTTTGCTGAGCAACCACAAGGGGTAGAGGTTGTTGAATTTGCTAAAAGTGCAGCGCCACCACGAGGGCAAGTAACGAGCGAAGTATTACCTGAGGCTAAAATCTACCCGCAAAGCCCAACTGAGCCAGCCGATTATGATATTTGGCAGCAAAAACCCACCTTTTCATTGGCATCTCAGTATTACTCGGCATCATCTTCGCTGCTTACCCTTGGGGTCAAAAGTAACGACTTTTTAAAGCAGCTCGATTTACAAGCAGGCTACAGTGTTGATTTACATGACAAAGCATTGGAAGGGGTGTTCGCGGCCGCTAGGTACTCAGCGTTTGATTTAAAATTTAAAGCGATGTTATTTGATTACGACCTTGAATCAGCAAAACAGTACCATTCACAAATACCGGTTAAGATAAGTAACACTGGGGCGCATTTAGCCATGAGCTACCCGTTGCAGTTTCAGCAGCTTAGTATTACACCGAGTTTGAGCTATAACTACAGTGATTTTAGTAAGGGGGATGATCAATGGTTAACCCTTGGACTTAAACAAAAATGGCAACATGATAGACAGCGATACGGTTTTGCTCAGTCTGTGAGTGCTCAGTGGTTATCCGGTGATGCTAACTCGAATAATTGGCAGGGCTATAACTTTGCCACCGTATTGAGCGGTTATGCTTTTGATATTCCTGTTTATGTTAATTTTGCACAGCAATATCGCGATGACAGTATTCTTGCACTTGGCGGTTATGAGTCAAACTTAATTAATAATGACACGCAAAGCGGCTTTGTTGTTGCCCCTGAGTTGCCGTTTATTAGTCAATCAGGTAACCGCTATAAAGGTTATGGCGGGGGCATTAGTTACAAAGATTCATTACCTTGGCTTTATTACCAACAGCATCAGGTCGATAACCGAGTTTATGCACAAAGTTACGGGCTAAAATGGCGGGGAGACTTTAGCTTTGGTATGGGGCCCGCAGGTTTGAACGATGTAAACCTTGATTTTGGCGTCGCCCGGGTAGAAGGCGACGACTTTGAAAATGATTTACGGGCTTGGCTAAGCTTCTATTACTCGTTATAGCCTAGTGTTGGTCTTTTAAGGCGAAAAGCTTGGCGTGATATAGCGCCAGTTTTTCGTCTTTATTTTCTATCTCAATGGCTTTTTCTAGCCATTCCTTACTGCTTTGTTCATTACCTTGTTGAAAACTAATAATCGCTAATTCTATATAGGGTTCAGATAAATAAGGGGCTAATGCAATAGCATCTTCGAGTTGTTGCTTTGCCTTGAGAAGCTTGCCATTGTTACGGGCGTTAATTGCCGTTGCCAGTAACTCGAATGGATCCTGCTCTAGCATCGCCAACTGAGAATTGAGCTGCTCTGCCAAAACCTGATCATTCAGTTGCTCGGCCAGCACTGCGTAATTATGTAGTAAATTTGTATCGCTAAAGCCATGCTGCATTGCTGTTTGATAAATATGTTTTGCTCCAGCTAAATCACCCGCTTGGCGATGTAAAACGGCAGCTAGATTATAAAGTGCTGCTGCATTTGGGGTGTATTCATTGGCTTTTAATATATAACTATAGCTTAAGTCGAATTGTTTCAAGGCCAGTGCTTTTGCAGCTAAATTACTGTAATAACGGCTAATTAAGTCTTTTAATTCAGCGCGGCCAGAGTAAAAACTACCACGAGCAGGAAAGTAATCGATTACTGTGCCTGGCGGCACCAAGTAATTATCGTCATCATTTAAAGGGGCGTAGACTTTGGTGCGAAAATGGCCCGATACATACACGATGTTATTTTGTTTGCTATAAACAGGCTCACTGGAGACCGCTTGAAAGCTTGTTTGAAGTCCTGCTAGTTGAGCATAAGCATGGGTTAAAATTGCTAAGCTAATACAGTTACCTTGATGACCTTGAAGAGTCTGCTGGGCATTAAGTGTGGCGCTAAAGTAATTAAAATTGGTGAGCTTATTCTCTAAATAGCGATATAGGATTTGGTCATCTCTTAAATCACTACCCTGACGCTTGGTAAAATAATCAAGAAAACGTTTCTTCTCATCTGCAGGGAGCGTAAAGAGCTCTGGGTCGCTAAGTTCAACGTGTTTAAAGTGTGCTGCATTGAGTAAGCTGGCCACACTCGGTGGTGGCGTTGGTTGTTGTTTTGTACTCTTGCATCCAACTAAAAAAGTACTTAAAACAAGCGCATATAAAATTGACTTCATGGCTTAACCCTCCTGAGCACTATTTAATCAATGTACCCAGATCACATTAATTATTCAAGTTAGTCGTTAGTGTCATCAGCTGTAAACAGCTTGTACGGATATCTTGCCAATAGACTGTTGTTTATTTTTTATTCTTTATTGCATTCTAAAACGCTCTCATTACAATGCCGCGCTCTTTTAAATCGCTTTAAAAACAGGTGTTTACTGTAATTTTATGGGTGATTTATAAACTGCTAACTTATTAACTAAATTGTAACGAGAGAGGTCTGTTTTGGCGCACTTTTTGCCGATTATTTCATGCTTTATTTTAGCGTTTAGCTTTTATCCGCTTTTAAATAAGATCCGTAAAAATCGCAGTGTGTCGGGCGTTTCGCTGTTAATGATGAGCTTTGGTGTTGCGCAAAGTTTATATTTCATCACCTTTAACCTGTTTTTTCAGCGTTTTTACATGGTTTTGCCGTTTGTTGTTACCGGCATGCTAAGTGGTGTGATTCTTTACTACTTTGTTCGTTACAACGCTGCGCGAAAGCAACGCATGCAGCTAGCTGGGTTATTAGCCATGTCGGTCGTGCCTTTTGGTTTGTTGCTTAACCCTCATTATGAAACAGCAACGGTGCTTAACTGGCTAACTTATGTAGGTTTAGTCATGAGCTCTATTCGTGTTATGCCGCAGACTTATAAAACCATTAAAAGTGGTGATATTAGTAATTTAAGTGCGCGCTACTTTAGTTTACAGTTTGTTGCTGGAAGCTGCGGCCTCGCTGCCGAACTTGCTATGGCGACACCGAGTGTGTCTCACATACTGACCTTTGTAATGATTCTACTGACTAATGCCGCACAACTAGGATGTATTCAGTATTATAAATCGCGCCCTGCAATGGCTTAAAAACAAAAGGCTGCCAAGTGGCAGCCTTTTTTGTGTTGCTAAGCCTATGCTTCAAGCGCTTTACTAATTAAGCGATCGATATATTGCTTATGTGCTTTAGCTGCGGTGTCTGCACCCCATGGCACGCTCAAATCAGCAATTTGATTTAACTGATAAAGCGCGGCAGCTTTGGCTAGGTTATCGTGCTTGCTCGCTTTGCCTAAACCAGCAATCGCGATTAGCTGATTCACATATTCAACTTGTAGATTGTGACTTAGGGTATTTGCTTTTTTGCTGTCTACAAAAATGCTTGCTGTTAAGTCATTCATAAATTGGTTAAGTGAATACTCGTTGCCATACATTGCACTGTCTGAAATACGCAGCATGACCGCTGGGTGTAACAACTGAGCAAGTACCAGCTTTTGCATGCCTAAAATCATGCCATGTGGTTTAGGGTCTTCGTTCTTACCATAATGATTAAAGCCACGACGTTGCTGTAGCAGGTAGTTATACAGTGGCTGCATACTAGCAAGCACATTTGGCGAAAATACTTTGTCGGCTAACACTTGCATTGCATGTTGCTGGCGCTCAAGTGGCACTGGCGTAAATGGTGCACCATTTTTGTCATCGCCCACCACATTACGTTCTACATAAACACCACCAATTTGACGAGATACCACGCCTGCTTGTGTTCTGTAGCTTCTAAATAAAATGTTCGCTGAGGTAACCAGCTGCTGGTATGACTCACCATTAACCGTGGCATTGTCTTTAAGTTCAGTAAACAGCTTATTGATAAGTTCCATACGATCATCAGCATATGCGGCAGGGTTAGATGACATATCACCAATCATTACACGTGGGTCGATATGGCGGCCTGGGGCACGCATGTCATCAGCATCATTACCAAACGCTAAAGCATGCTCAGATGAGCGAGCGAGAATTTTTTCAAGGCGTTGTTGCTCAGCGGCTTTATCAGCTAATGCTTGGCTGTAGCCGTATTCAATTGCCCAATCATCGTAAGGGCCAGGTTTTGTTTGGAAAATATCACCTTGTTGCATGCCAATAGGGGCAATGTTTGCTGGTGCATAGTCCATAACTGAACCCGTTACGATACCTTGCGTTTTACTCTTATCGTGAACTTCTTTTTCATCCCACAAAATAGATGATTTCATATTGTGGTTAAGACCAAGGGTATGGCCCACTTCGTGTAAAACTAGCTGAGTTAAGCCTTGGCGTAAAATCTCTTTGTCTTCAATGCTCGCACCTGTGCCTAAGCCTTTAGCAAGTAGCATGTTTTCTTGAATGCTGTGGCCCAGTGAGCAATGTAAGTCTGTGCTGTTTTGGCTAGTTTCAAGCGTGGCTGCACCTTGAGTGTATAAGGTGTCGTACATCCAACGGTTTTTCATGAAAACATACTCTAACATGATGTCAGAGCCTAAGATTTCACCGGTTAATGGGTTCGCAAGGGCAGGACCATAACCGCCAAATGGAGGGCGCGGTGATGCAGTCCAACGCAATACATTGTAGTTAATATCGCCCGCATCCCAATCGGCGTCATCAGGTTGTACTTTTACTTCGATGGCATTTTTAAAGCCCGCTTTTTCAAATGAGCTATTCCATGCTAGTACGGCATCACGAATAGTGTCACGCCACTCAAATGGTGTGGTATTTTCAATCCACCAAGTAATCGGTTTAACTGGCTCAGACAGTGCCGCTGACGGGTCTTTCTTTTGTAAGTCCCAGCGCTTGATGACATCTTCATAAGGTGCCCAATCCGCTGATGTCATATTGTCGAATTCGTTAGTGAAATAACCAATACGCGCGTCATCTTGGCGAGCTTGATAATCATTTTTCGGTAGCGCGACAAATGAATGCTGTACTTTAATTGAAACGTTACGAGGATCGCTTACAGCTTTTGAACCTCGTACTGTTGGGTTAGCATTAGAAAATACGTAATCCACTACAACATCTAGGTTATTTGGATAAGGGCGCTGTTTAACAATACGCGACTTTTTGTCGTTTAACTTACCAAGTTTAAAGCGTTTGCTGGCATTTTTATCTTTTGGGTTTGCCCAAGGTGACACTTTATGCAGTGCTTCACTTAAAAAGAGCTTATCAACTTTAAAAGCAATTTTACCGTCTTCTTCTTTTTCGATTTTAATACTCGCAAGCACAGCTTCGCTGATGTTGGCATCGGCAGAGCGTGCTAAGGCTGAGTTTTCATCAAATTTATAGCGTGGTGTTTTGCTAATAATATCAATGCGGTCAAAATATTTACGAAACTCAATTAGTTTTGTCTCGCGGTATGCCCCTCTGAAGTGGCCTGCGTCAGTAACACCATCAACGGTGTGAGCAAAGTACACAAATGGTGTATCAAGTTGAGATTGGTCGATCACCATTAAGTTATCGCCGGTTTTCGCATCTTGGTAAATGCTGAAAACACCGGCAAACTCGCTTTTATCTTTGATCATTTCAGCCAGTGTTTTTGGCTTCTTTTCTTCTTTTTTTGTTTCGGCGGCGTGGCCATTCATGGCAAACGCTAAGCTTAGTGCCAGCGCAATGTTTGTTATTTTCATTGTTAACTCGTTCCTTTCATTATTTCTCAATCAAGTTTAATGAATTAACCCCTTGATAAAAGGCTGTTTGTTAACAAGTGTGAAGGTGGTTTTGTAAGCTTTTGATATTAGGTGACTTTTGTTTGTAACAAATTGTTCTTAGATAAGTTTTGATTTTTGTGTTGCCAATTTATCTGTTTTTGTAACAGTTCCTTACAAATGTCACATTAATGTTTCTGTCAGCTTTGGTATGATAGGGCCAGTGAAAATTTTATAGGTGTAAGTTATGCGCACAAGTTTATTAAAATGGATATTACCGTTTGTTGCATTAATCGTTGGTGTTGCTGGTTTTAAAGCAATCAACGCGATTGCTCAAGAGCCTAAAGACAAGGATGTAGTTGATGTGCGTCCTTTAGTACAGGTTGAGCCAGTAGCAAGTGATGATCATCAAGTGATTATTAATAGTTACGGCGAAGTGAAACCGCTTGAAAGTACCTTACTTGCCTCGCAAGTGGCTGGTGAAGTTACAAGCTGGCATCCAAATTTTGTTGCTGGTGGCATCGTAGCGCGTGGTGAAGTGTTATTTACCATCGAAAAAGATAACTACGAAGCAGCTGTACTACAAGCTGAAGCGTCACTTGCTAGTGCTCAAGCGGCACTGATCGAAGAGCAAGCACAAGCTAAAGTGGCAGAGGATGAAGCAAGACGTTACCCAGAACGTGAGCGCACAGACTTATTCCTACGTAAACCTCAAGTTTTAAGCGCGCAAGCTGCTGTTAAATCAGCGCAAGCTGCATTAAAACGTGCCGAACGTGACCTTGCTCGCTGTGAGGTAAAAGCACCTTACGATGCGCTGGTGATCAGCCGTGAAATTGGTGTCGGCCAATACATTAATGTAGGCAGCCAAGTTGCTGAAATTAATAATATTGAAAGTGCGGAAATCATTGTACCAATTGCTGGTTTCGATAGTGTATTTTTGCCAAAACGCTTAAAAGGCGTAAAGGCGACCATTATCAATAAAGGCTTAAACAGCTTTACTCGTGAAGCCGAAATTGACCGTGACCTAGGCGTTGTTGATAACGCGACGCGTATGAGCAATTTAGTTGTTCGTGTTGATGACCCATACGGCTTAAAGCATGACGTACAACCTATTAAATTTGGTGCTTACGTACAAGTGAGCTTTGCCGGTGCAACACTACAAAATATCTACCGTTTACCGCAGTCTTTAGTGAATAACCAAACGGTGTGGATTGTGAACGACGAGAATAAACTTGAACCACGCAAAGTAACGGTAGTACGCGAAGAAGGTGAGTATTTCTACATTAGTGATGGCCTTGAAGTGAATGACCAGTTGGTTCTTACGCTACCTGAGTACCCACAAGAGGGTATGGAAGTGAAGGTTGCAGGTATGAAAGAAATGACAAGCGATGCAGAAACTGCAGCGGTTGAAAAGCTTTAAGGTAGCACTATGACTGATACAAACACAGAAAAACAGTCTGGCCTTATAGCTTATTTTGCCAATAACTCGGTCGCTGCAAACTTAATGATGGTGTTTATCATCATCATGGGGATCATTAGTTATTTCACTATTCAGCGCCAGATGTTCCCAAATGTTGAAATTAACTATATTGAAGTGCAGGCCAATTATCCGGGGGCCTCACCACAGGAAATTGAAGAAAGTATTCTGATCAAGATTGAAGAGTCACTAAAAGATGTAACCGAGATTAAACGTGGTGTATATCGCTCATTTCGAAATAGTGGCCGTGCAAGTTTAGAGATCAACACTGATGCAGAACTTACTGATGTACTCGATAAAGTGAAGCTAAGAGTAGACAGTATTGCGACTTTCCCTGCGGGAATGGAGCCTGTGACGATTAGTCAGGTTGAATTTCGCCAAGATGTAATCGGTATGACGCTGGTAGGTGATATTCCACTTACTGAGTTAAAGCCAGTTGCAAATAAAATTGAAGATGAATTACTGCAATTATCCAATGTGTCACTGGTGCAAAACGATGTACCACTTGATGAAATTGCAATTGAAATTGACCCAGATTCACTACGTCAATACAACCTTACTTTAAGTGAGGTGGCCAGTGCAGTACGTCGTTACTCTGCGAATATCTCGGCAGGTCAACTACGTACTGACGCAGGTATTATCTCGGTACGTGTTGAAAATCAATACTACAGCGGTGATGAGTTCCGCCAGATCCCAGTAAAAATTGGTTCCAATGGCGCGAAAGTACTGCTAAACGACATCGCTGTGATTAAAGACCAATTCACAGAAGGTGAGCGCTACTTTAAATTTAATGGTGAAAATGCCGTTTATTTATCAGTAAAAGCAACCAAAGAACAAAACATGATCCCGGTTGCTGATTCAGTTAAAGCGTTTATTGAGCAAAAGAATAAAGAGCTACCGGCGGGCTTGCGTCTTGAGCCATTAATGGACATGACTTACTACCTAAATGCCCGTTTAGACATGATGAAAAGCAATTTATTCCAAGGGGCTATCTTGGTTGCCATTATGTTGTCTATCTTCTTGCGCTTTAAGTTGGCACTTTGGGTAATGATTGGTTTACCTGTGTGTTTCTTAGGTGCAATGATGATGATGCCATTATTTGGTATCAGTATTAATATCGTGTCGTTATTTGCCTTTATTATGGTGCTGGGGATCGTGGTCGATGATGCCATAGTCATAGGGGAAAGTGCCTACACCGAAATTGAGAAAAAAGGCGGTGGTGTTGTAAATGTGGTAAATGGCGCAAAACGCGTTGCTACCCCAGCAACATTTGGTGTTTTAACAACGATTGCTGTCTTTGCACCATTTACACTATCAAGTGGTCCAGAAAGCGCATTTTTCTTCGGTATCGCCGTGGTGGTAATTCTGTGTCTGATATTTAGTTTGATTGAATCGAAACTTATTTTACCGGCACACATTGCCCACACTAAGTTCCCGCCAATTAACCCAAATAGCTGGCGAGCGCGTTTTAACAAACGTTTCTTTAACTTTGTAAATGGCCCTTATAAGCGTTTTATTGAGCTGTGTGTGGAGTGGCGTTGGTTTGTGCTATTTGCGTTTATCGGTTTATTGATTTTGACGTTTGGCTTAATTTCTTCAAACCAAGTGCGTGTGGTACCAACACCAAAAGTACCTCATGACTTCCCGCAAATTCGTTTAGAAATGAATGAAAATGCCTCGGATATGCAAACGATTAATGCTATTCGTGAAATTGAAGCCATGGTTAACAAGGTAGACCAAGAGACCGAACGTGAATTTGGTCAAAAGCTAATTCGCGATATCTTAGTGTTCAACCAAGGTCGTACTGAAGCACAATTACTTGCTCCGCTGGTAGATGAAGAGCTTCGCCCGTATAACGCATTCGAATTATCTCGTCGTTGGCGTGAGCAAATGCCAAGTATCCCAGGTGTGAAATCGCTGCAAATTTACGATGATGTAAATGGCGGTGGTATGGATGGTGAGTTTGGTTACTTACTTTACGGCCCAGATATCGATACCTTAAATGATGCAGGTCGTCGTTTCATCCAACTATTACAACAGCAAAAAGGCTTGTTTGATATTAGTTCGACCATCGATCCGGCGAGCAAAGAAGTGCAATTAAGCTTAAAACCTGTGGCATATGATCTAGGTTTAGACCTTGCCAACATTGCTAACCAAGTAGGCGCAAGCTTCTACGGTGGTGAAGCTCAGCGTGTTATTCGTCGCGGTGAAGAAGTGCGAGTTATGGTTCGTTACCCGAAACTAACACGTGAAGCGTTTGCATCATTAAAGCACGCTGTTATCACAACGCCTGCAGGCCAAGAGGTGATGCTGGGTGATGTTGTTGAACTGAACGAAAAACCAGGTATTAGCTATATTCGCCGTGAAGGTGGCTATCGTACTGTTTATATCTACGGCAGTATCGATGAAGAAGCGATTGAACCGGGTGAAGTGGTTAAGCAAGTTGATGAGAACTTATTACCGCAGTTAAAAGAGGAATACCCATCAGTTAAAACTGAGCTAGGTGGTTCTATTGAAGAACAACAAGCGCAAGCTAACGAGCAAATCATGTTCTTTATTGGCGGTATGATCTTAGTTTATATCTTGCTTGCAGTGCCGCTTAAGAGCTATTCGCAGCCTCTTATTGTTATGTCGGTTATTCCATTTAGCTTAACCGGTGCAATTTGGGGTCACTTCTGGTTTGGGTTAGATATTAGCTTGATGTCGGGCTTTGGCTTGATTGCTGCAGCGGGTGTTGTAATTAATGACTCGTTAGTTATGACCGACTTTGTAAACCAAGCACGCCGCGAAGGTATTTCAACTCGCCAAGCGGTTATTGAAGCAGGTTGTGCGCGCTTTAGAGCAATCACCCTGACATCAATTACAACCTTTGCCGGTGTACTACCGATTATGTTCGAAACCAGCTTGCAAGCTAAGTTTGTAATTCCAATGGCAGTAGCACTTGGTTTTGCGGTTATGTTTGCAACTCTAATCACTTTAGTACTAGTACCTTGTTTGTATATTGTAATGAGTGATGTGGGTAATGGCTTCTTGAATGTATTCCGTGCAGGGCACCGAGTCGCGACCAGAAGAAAGCTAGCAAGGGATTAATAACCCATTCGCGAAAAGCCAACCAAGAGGTTGGCTTTTTTGTACCTAACGCATTTGCTAGTAACTATTTGCTATATAAGACGTTTGGTTACATTCTTTTGTTTGATTTGTGATTCGGTCACGATTATACTCAGTCTTGTTTTTGGCAAACTAACTGAAAGGTTAGGACGCAAAGTTTCCGGTCTAAGGTTTTAAACTATGATAGCGGGACCGCTGATAAGCACATAATCTAGTGCTTTGGTTCACTTGCCTCAAACTAAAAGTATTTATTTTGTTCGGTTGTTAGATAATGCCTATTAGTTGTTCTTAGGGTGATATTTTGTTTATGCATACGTCAATGGCCTCCGGGAAGTGGTTGCCGATTGGTTGCTTAAATCATCATACCCAACTGTTTGTTGGAGATAGGGTGATTGTAACCTTTTATGACATGCAAGGAGAGCTAGTCGATTTATCATTCGAATACCCGATCAGTAGTTCCGATCAGGGTGAGCCTCATAATTGGCCACGTTCTGTTGCCGAGCATATAAATGTGCATGTTCCGCTGGTAAAAGCGGGCAAAATGACTGAACAAGGTTTAGTGGTTGCGTACCGTTCAAACCAAATTTATGCCCTTGAAGGTTCGGGCATTACGCATGTAAAAGTGGCGTTTAATTGCATCGCAAAATGTAAAGAGCGAGTGCAAGATAGTCTGCAAGATTATGACTATATATACCCACAAGCATGCAGCGATTACAGTGCAGGTGTTAAAGTACTGCAGCCAAAAACGGGCCATATTTATATGTGCAAACCGTGGCCATTTAGCGAGTTTTGTCGTGTTAAAGATTCACACAACCCGCTGTTTGAGCCAGGTGTAGGAAAAAGCTGGGCTATGGCTTGGCAGCAAGTATCGCATTAACAGTTTCCCCCTAAATGCTATTTTAGCATTGCTTAGCCCACTCAATTTGAGTGGGCTTTTTTAATACCAACCCGCAATAATACTTAATCATTTTGAGGGATTAAACCTGTCGCTAACTGCGTTAAAAATTTCTCATTTAGAACAACTAAATAACGAAATTTTTGCATTGTTATCAACGAGGTTTCATTGCCTCAAAATAGACTACTTAATTAAGCTGATTGGTATAATTCTGTGATAAACTGCCAGCAATTCGTTTTTTTATTTTGGTTTTTCTTGTGTCGTCAAATTCGTATTCTTTGTCTTTATTAGCGCATCCTCCTGTTGCAAAAAAACACCCTCAGCAATTAACTACACATCAACTGACGCGCACCGATAATTATTATTGGATGCGTGATGATGAGCGTGAAAATGAAGATGTATTAGCGCATTTAAATGCCGAAAACGATTATTGCGATAAGCAACTAGCCGATATAAAACCACTGCGCGAACAACTATTTAATGAGCTAAAAGACCGTATTGTTAAAGACGACAACACGGTACCAGTAAAAGATGGCCAGTATTGGTATCACTCAGAAGTACGTGGCGACGATGAATATGCACGCCATTATCGCAGCAGCTCAATAAAAGCGCGCGATAAGACCTTGTTGTTAGATGTAAATCAATTAGCCGACGATTACGAATTTTATGAATTAGGCGAAGTTGCAATTAGCCCTGACGAGCAGCTACTTGCTTACTCAGAAGACACCGAAGGTCGCCGTATATATACTGTGCGTTTTAAAAATATTGCCAGCGGTGAAATGTTTAGTGATGTGCTGGAAAACACCGAAGGCCAAGTGGTGTGGGCTAATGATAACAAAACGGTGTTTTATGTGAAAAAAGACCTGCAAACCTTATTGGGTTTTCAGGTTTACCGCCATGTTTTAGGCACCCCGCAAGCTGATGACGTACTTGTTTATGAAGAGCAAGATAAAAGCTTCTTTATGGGGCTTGGCAAAAGCCGCGATGAAAGCCTTATCATTATTGACCTTGCGACCACAGAAACAAACGATACTTGGGTGCTTGATGCGAATAACCCAGAGGGTGAATTTAGCGCCTTAATGCCACGCGAAGAAGGCCATGAATTCGATGTCGATAAGCTAGGTGATACCTTTTACATTGTGACCAACTGGCAAGCGAAAAACTTTCGCTTAATGACCGCGACGCAAAGCACCATTGCCGATAAAAATCGTTGGCAGGAGCATACACCGCATCGCGAGAACGTATTGTTAGAAGGGGTCGAAATTTTCAATGACTACCTTATCCTCACTGAACGAGAGCTTGGCCAAACACGTTTTGTGGTGGTGGATCAGCAAGCAGAGCGTCTTACTTTAGAGTTTGATGACCCTTGTTATTATGCTGCAATTGCAATGAATCCAGAGCCGAATGTGAGCTCTGCGCGTATTTACTATTCAAGCTTAACGACGCCAGGTTCTTTGTATGATGTTGATTTAAAAACAGGTAACAAAACCTTATTAAAACAACAGCAAGTGCTCGGGGATTTTAATCCAGAGCATTATCGCTCAGAACGCTTAATGGTTACCGCAAGAGATGGTGAGCAAGTGCCGGTTTCTTTGGTTTATCGTATCGACCAATTTAATAAAGACGGTACTAACCCAGTACTGCAATACGGCTATGGCGCGTACGGTATTACCATCGATCCTAGCTTTTCAAGCAGCTCACTAAGCTTGCTTGACCGCGGCTTTGTTTATGCGATTGCACATATTCGTGGCGGCGAAATGCTAGGTCGTCATTGGTATGAGCAAGGTAAAAAGCAAAATAAGCAAAATAGCTTTAGCGATTTTATTGATGTTACTCATGCGCTTACTGAGCAAGGCTATGCACACCCAGAAAAAGTATTTGCGTCTGGTGGCAGTGCTGGTGGTTTATTAATGGGCGCTGTGGTTAACCAAGCACCTGAGCTTTATTTAGGTATCGGTTGTCATGTGCCATTTTTAGATGTGCTAACCACTATGCTTGATGAGAGTATTCCACTGACGACCAATGAATACGACGAGTGGGGTAACCCAAATAATCCTGCGTTTTATGATGTGATTAAGGCTTACTCGCCGTACGATAATATTAAGTCGCAGGCTTACCCTAATATTCTCGTTACAACCGGATTCCATGACTCTCAAGTGCAATACTGGGAGCCAATGAAGTGGGTTGCTAAGCTGCGTGAACTTAAAACCGATGACAACATTTTGGTATTTAAAACCGACATGGATGCAGGTCATGGCGGCGCATCGGGTCGCTTTAAAAGCCTTGAGGAAAAGGCATTAGAAATGGCGTTTTTTATTGCTTTATTACCGAATTAAGGCTTAGATAAATAAGTAAATAAATTTTATAAGCGTAAACTTAAGTTGTATTTCAAAGGGGTGAGCATGTTTAAAGCCCATGGTGATTGGCGTTATTTTGTTGAGCCGCCAGTGATTTATGTGGAAGTTAGTGGCAGCTTTAATAAAGAAGCCGTTGCTTCATTTAGTATTGAAGTCGGTCAAGAAATCATGAAGTACCCTGAAAATTCAATTCAGTATGCTGTGGTTAATTTGGAACAATTTGAATTAGCAACTGCAGATAGTATTGAGATTGCAAAGGCTTACTTTCAGGCTGTAAAAGCGCGGGGTTACAAACGCGTTGATTATATTAAAGCTAATATCATTGCTCGCAATTTATTAGAGACAGTTTGGTCTGGCGTAGAAATGGATATTAACTTTCACCCAGATGCTGAAAGCTTTTTTCAAGCAAGACCCGAGTACGATAATTTAAGAAAGTGGTTAAAGTAATGCTTTCTAAATATAAAAAAGCCCTCATTTGAGGGCTTTTTCGTGTCAATTCTAAATATTAACCAAGGTAGGCTTTTAACATCCAAACAAGTTTCTCTTGTTCTTTAATGTAGTCGCCCATTAGCGATGCTGTACCTTCGTCATCTGCATCACCTGCTTGTGCAAGGATTTCACGCTGCATTTGAATAAGTGTGCTGTAACCTGCTAAAAGGTTTTCTACTGCAGCAGTACCTTCAGTAATATTTTTAGCTTCACTGATCTTGCTATCTTCGATGTACTCAGAGAATGCATGTACCGGTGTACCGCCTAACGTTAAAATACGCTCTGCAATCTCGTCTACTTTCTCAAGTAGTAAGTTATAAATTTCTTCAAACTTAAGGTGTAATTCAAAAAAGTTACGACCTTTAATATTCCAATGAAAGCCGCGTGCGTTCATGTATTGGATTTGGTAGCAGCTTAGTAAAGAGTTTAGTGAATTTACGATATCTTCACTTTTTGCGCTGTTTAAACCAATTGCATTTACCTGTGACATAGATTGCTCCTTAAAAAAACCGTTAAGTGTTTACTTGCTAGTGCTTGGTGTTAAGTATTAGCCATCTTGGCTAATCTGTAAAATGGTTTAATTCGAACACAGTGATAGGTTTTAGCTATCAAAGGTTGGTTTTGTCCATTTGTGCACTATCAACATAACTTTGAATTACTTTTATATAGACTTGGGGCAACTGAGCAAAAAATCTACCTTATTTTGCAAATATTCAAAAATTAGGCAGAAAGTATGATCTAAAACAAGGTTTGTACTCGCTGATAAATACGCCGATTTAGAACTTGATTTAGGTCAAAAAAACAACGAACCATAAGCGCATAATGACTTTACCGCATTTAACCAGGAGAAGAAAAATGGACGGTAAAACAGTTAAAGAAAGCAAAGCTGAAATAGTTGTTGTAGTGATTGCATTACTTGCATTTGTTATCGGTTTGGTAGGTCATCTAGCTGGTGCTAGCTTCGCAAACTTTGATACCTTTGGCTATATTGCTGCACCTGTACCATTGATCTTAGGGATCATTGTTTTAATCTCATATAAAGTGGCTGCAAGTGCTGAAGATTAAAGTATCACTCACTTTGATTTATAAGCTTAATAATGTAATCCATCACTTGGCGTGAGTAGATCATACTGGTGTGACTCAAATGAAACACCTTATGTTCTGCCATGCCATTGAGTTTGGTTTCATCTATCAAAACTGTACCATCAGAGACACTGCCTTTAGCAATCAGTGGCATTAGCCCTATTGGTAAGTCACCAGCAATACTATAAAGCTTGGCATTAAACGGCCAATCGCCATTCTCAGATAATAAAAACTCCACGCTATTTTTTAACAGCATTTCAAAGCCCTTTTGCTGCATTTGCTTAGCAATATGACTGCCTTTATGCGGGGTGCCTAAGGTGATCACCTTTTCGACATGGCGACTTTGAAGAGAATTGGCCTCTAAGTAAGCGCGAGCAACTAAGCCACCCATCGAATGGCAAACTAAGGCGGTAGGTTTACCACCGATAAAGCGATCAATCTTATCGAAAATTGCCGCTCTATCGGGAGAGAGCGTGTTATAGGTCAAATTGAGTATTTTTAGACCTGACTTTTCAAGACGCGCGCACAGTGGGCGCATCACAAAGCCTGACATATAAAGTCCGTGTAATACTACAACTTGCCTAATTGCCATCGCATTCCTTACATTAACTGTTGTGGTTTAATTTCGATATTTGCTGTATCTGAGCTAACCCATACTTCACCATCTTGAATGGTAATAGTGAGCTTAATATTGCGATCAGCTAAGTCGGCTAATGCCTGAGTCGCGGCATAATCGAGACTAAAAATACTTAAGTTTTTAAAATCATACAACTTAGGTTGATGTTTTTGCCACCAAATCGCTTGGTTATTTTCTCCGTAGGTATATAAAACAACTTGCTTCGACTTATTGCAGGCTTTTTTCAGGCGTTTTTCGTCTGGTAGCCCAAGCTCAACCCATAATTCAATTTCTTCGCTATAGTTAATGTGCCAAAGCTCAGGCTCATCATCGGCGCATAAGCCTTTAGTAAACTCTAAGCCTTCACGGGCATTTAGCGCAAAAGCCAACAAGCGGATCATCAAGCGTTGTTCGGTTTCTGATGGGTGTTGTGCCAGTGTTAAATTGAAATCTTGATAAATGTGGCGGTCCATATCGCTTAACGATAATTGCGCTTTAATAATGGTTGATTTAAGAGCCATAATTGCTTACTTGAAAAAATTTGCGTCATTATAGCGCAATTAATCTTACCGACGCTTAAATATCTCCAGCGAAACTTTTGATTAATCCTTATCTATTATCAAAAGCAGTATTCATAAACCTAAATTACGCCGGTGACATTTTAGTCACATTTACTTTGCTAACGTCTAAAGTTGATTAATTCGAATTCAATAATTAGGGCTATTTGGGAGGATGAAAGTATGTGCAAGTTATTGAAATCAAGATCATGGTTGGTGCCAAGAGGGACGCAATTATGAAAGAACAATTTAGACAGATACTCTGGTCATTTGCATGGCTATTGTTGAGTAGTTTGGCATTTTACTCTTACGCAGTAGAAGAGCCAGGGGCAATAACGGTTATTGTTAAAAATCAGACTACAGATCGACCACTTCCAAACGCACAAGTCATACTTAAGGAACGAGAAACCTCTGCAATACAAACCTTACAAACTGATCTACAAGGGCGTATTGCTGTTGAGCAACTCGACCCGGGCCTTTACTCAATAAAGATTACAAAAAGTGGCTTTGCGGCTTTATACGAACCAAGTATTCGCGTTGTAACTCGTAAAAATACGAAGGTTGAATTTGACCTTAGAGAACAAGCCATAGAAGTAGTTGAAGTAAGAGCCCAACAAGCTGATACATTTACTTCAGGCTCTAGCACCTATCTCGACAGAGAATCTCTGCGAAGTGCCGTGGGAGGAGGTGCAGATCCACTACTTTCTCTAGATGGATTGCCAGGTGTCGCATCTGACAGTGAATTTGCAAGTTTCAGTGTGCGTGGTCGAGGCCCAAGAGATAATTTACTCTTTGTTGATGATTTTCCTTTTGATAAAGCTATTCACTTTGATGCGACGTTAGGTGAAGAGGAAGATGTAGGCGGCGGTGGTCGCTTTTCTATATTTGCCCCAAATGTGATAAATGGAGCAGAATTTTCACCTGGCGGGTGGCAAGCAGCTTATGGTGGTCGTGCAGGGTCTTTACTGAAGCTAGAAGTGGCCGATGGTAACCCTAGTCCATCAGCAAGTTTTCGCTACGACCTTGCTGGTTATGAAGTAGGTTATGACGGCCCTATAAATATCACTGATGAAGCAACTATGCTTTTTTCTGCAAGGCGGTTAGATTTTGGTGCCTTGTTTGAAACTATCGAAGAGCTAGATATTGGTGAACCTGTTTTAAGGGATATTATTTTTAAATCAGTGATACCCATTAATCAAAATAACACTTTTGAAGTGTTACTCATGGATACGCATGAGAAATATACTCGTGGCGTTGAGCATGTTTCTGAATCACCTAATTTTGAAGATACTGCATTGCAAAATGCTGAGCAAGATAGTGACTTGTATGGTTTAACATTGACCACGTTACTTGGTGAAACCGCTGTTTTGACTAATAAAGTTTACTACCGAAAAAGTGATAAATTGAGCTCTGAAGGTGAGGCTTATCCAGATTTTGTGCCCGAGGGAACGCCAGCTTCTGAATACCCTATTCGAGAAGACATTATCACTATATCTGAAGGTGAAACAGAAATTGGTTGGAGAAGTGATTTCGAGGTAGAAAATCAATTAGGGATGTTGAGCGTCGGTGCCCGAATTACGCAAATTGAACTAGATTACAGCACCTTTTTAGATGGTGAATGGAGTCGGTATGTTTATGATAGTGACGATTATAGACCAGACCCACAGCAAAAGTTTATTGTACTAACCCCTGAAAGCCTTAATTCAGTCACGTCTTTGAAAGAATTAAACTATGCAGGCTATATAGAACAAATTTTTGAAATGGGTGATTGGGATTTTGGTACAGGTTTACGATTTGAACGAGATGGGTTTGCTGATGAAAGTTTTATATCACCTCGATTCAGCATTAACTGGATGCCAAGTCAAAAGGTAAGGTATTTTGCAACGGCGGGGTTATTTCATCAGTCACCGCGATATTTAGAACTTGCAGCTAACGAGACTAATAATCTTAAAACTGAAAAAATTACCCATACGAGTGTTGGTTTTAAATATTTCCCTAATGCCAACTGGTCATTACTAACGGAAGTTTATTATCAGCAACTTAGCGACTTAGTGGTTGACCTAGACCGTACCAGTGGAACTTATGCAAATGATGGTGATGGTACTTCATATGGTGCTGATTTTGTGCTTAATGCTACTATTTTCGAAGGTCTTTACGCCAGTGCAACCTATTCTTACAATGATGCGGTCGTAGACCGAAAGGATGGTTTTGGCGACGTAGCTGCTGAATTTAGTCGTGAACATGTTGCCACGTTAGGGCTGACATGGGAAATAAGTGACCGTTGGAAACTTGCTGGACGATATAAATACCTTTCTGGCAGACCAGATGACATATTTATTGTACATGAAGATGTTTTGGGGCCAGGACAGCCTTTACGTTACTCTAAGGAAATTACAGAGCGTAATGTTGGCCGTAAAGAAGGATCAGGCTCATTGAATGTTCGTGTAGATTACCGACGTGCCTTTGGTCCTATTGATGTTACCGCCTTCCTTGATGTTATAAATGTCACGGCAGCTTCATCAGCTGATGACACTGAGTTTGATTACCGCCGAGGAATTGAAGTCGTTGACGATAGCGAAGCTGAACCGCTGATCGGATTGCGATTAGATTACGCTTGGTAAGGAAGAAAAATGCTAGATGCTTTGAATACTGAGCCGATCAGAGCTTTGATTGTTGAAGATAATCGTGACATTAGTGCGAATATTGCTGCGTATCTAGAAAGGCACTGTTATCTCTTGGACTTTGCTTATGACGGTATAAGTGCAATGCAACTAGCGATGAACAACAAGTTTGATGTCATTGTTTTAGACCTAATGCTTCCAGGGATGGATGGCTTACACTTTTGTCAAAAGTTGCGAGCTGAAGCTGACGTTGAAACACCTGTACTTATGCTCACTGCGAGAGACACGCTTGATGATAAACTGAGAGGGTTTGCAGTCGGAGCCGACGATTATTTGGTTAAGCCATTCGCATTGCAAGAGTTACATGTGCGCCTGCAAGCTCTTTATAAGCGGAGTCACGGTAATACCAACAAGATATTGACTGTGTCTGATCTAACGATGAATAAGTCCACCTTGCAAGTACATCGTGCAGGCCAGCTTATTGAGCTTAATCCTGCAAGTATGAAGTTATTGCAGCGGTTAATGGAGGTATCTCCTTCTGTTGTTACACGCGATAGTCTCGAAACTTTATTATGGGCAGATGAGCCTCCCGATGGTGATGCGCTTCGTTCGCACATGTACAAGTTAAGACAGGCAATTGATAAACCATTTGATACACCATTGATTCATACAGTGCACCGTATCGGCTATCGAATTGCAAAGGACGTGCAATAATGTATCGGCATAGTTTGCACAAACGTGTCGCTATCGCGTTTGCAATGTGTGTGGCTGTGCTCAGTATTGCATGGGGGTTTGCTTTCTTTGCTGCAATAAGATTGAGTGAAGATCGCGTGCTAACCCAGCAATTGCAAGTTGCATCAGATAACTACCCTGCTATTACTACAAATCTTAAGGCGTACGATAAAGTAGATAACTTACCTCAATCACTTCAAGCGTGGGCGCAAACAAATCCAGCAGTAGGCTTGTATGAATTTGATAGCGAAGAATTACATGTTGCCGTAATTGATACAGGCAATGAGCAGTCACCTGGGTTTGTAGTGTTTGATGTCGCGCAGATTGAGGCTTCTTCGTCAGAGGATTGGTGGTTATTACTTATTATTAGCAGCCTTGTAGGAACATTGGGGTTATTAGGCTTTGGGCTTGGAATTGTTGTGATGCGTCGAGCTTTGGCTCCCGTAACTCAACTTGCTAAAGCTGTGGCCGACATTAATCCTGAGCAATTATCAAACGAAGATTACAAGCGTATACATGCTAACCGATATACAAATGATGAAGTTGGCATGCTCGCAAGTACAATAGAGCAGGCTTTTGAGCGAGTGAGTGCATTCATCGCAAGAGAACGCTATTTTACAGACTCAGCAAGCCATGAATTGCGCACACCAGTGACAGTCATTACCGGTGCCCTAGAGCTTTTAGAACAAAGCCAATTGACTCCTGCCGATATGAAGGTGCTAGATCGTGTAAGGCGGGCAACACACGACATGAATACAATGATCGAAATGTTTTTGTGTCTTGCTCGTGAAACTGATGATGGCTTGTATGATGAGCAGTTTTTAGTAATGCCACTGGTAAGAAAAGCAGTAGAGCAGCAACGCTATTTGTTAAACGGTAAGCTCGTTGGTGTTGAACTTGATGAGCTCGCCAATCCCATAATTTATGGGCATGCACAGGCATTTTCTATTGCGATTAATAACCTGGTGCGAAACGCGTTTGAGCATACCCTTGCAGGACAGGAGCCGATTGCAATTTTGATTAAAGAGCATGAATTATTAATCACTAATCAGTTCAGTGACGGTGATGCCCAACATACGGCGACTGAAACAGCCTCTCATGGCTACGGCTTAGGTTTAGGTATTGTGCAACGCTTATGTGAGCGCAATGGTTGGTCATTCTCACTGCATGCAGATACAGCGCATGTAGTCGCTCGTCTTTCGTGGTGATGGAAGGCATGATTTTATTTTTAAACAATCCTGCTTGATGTAGTAAACTATACCTATCAGCAAAATCCCCATGGCGTTAGCCTTTAAAATAAAGAGCTTAATAATCTAATGAGTAGAACAGGAATACAGTGGTTCCCGGGTCACATGAACAAAGCCCGAAACGAAATTAAAGAAATCATGCCACAGATGGATGTGATCATTGAGGTACTTGATGCCCGTATTCCTTATAGTAGTGAAAACCCAATGGTTACTGCGCTGCGTGGCGACAAGCCGGTGATCAAAATCATGAACAAGGCGGACTTGGCTGATCCTAAGTTAACGCAAGCTTGGAAAGACTACTTTGAGCAGCAAAGTGGCGTAAAAGCGATTGATTTTGGTAATGATAAAGCGGGTGAAGTACATCGTATTAATGAGCTTTGTAAAAAATTAGTGCCGCATAAAGTAGGCGCTGATAAACAAATTAAAGCCATGATCATGGGTATTCCTAACGTTGGTAAATCAACTCTTATTAATACCTTAGCTGGCCGTATCGTGGCAAAAACAGGTAATGAACCTGCGGTAACCAAAGCGCAGCAACGTATTAAGCTTGACGATGGCATTATGCTTTACGACACACCGGGTATGTTATGGCCTAAAGTAGAGAACGAAAACTCAGGTTATCGTTTAGGGGCAACTGGCGCTATTCGTGATACCGCTATCGACTACGAAGAAGTGGCAAGTTACACCGCTGAATATTTATTGCAAGCATACCCAGAGCTTTTAAAAAGCCGCTATAAAATTGATGAGCTACCAGAGTCTGACTGGGAGTTTGTTGAAATGGCAGGTAAAAAGCGTGGTTGTATCCGTGGTGGTAATCAAATCGATACTTACAAAATGTCTGAAATTCTTATTAACGAATTACGCGATGGCATTATTGGTCGTATTACCATGGAAACACCAGCTATGCGTGAAGAAGAAGAGCAAATGGTTGCTGAGCTTCGCGCTGCTGCAGAGGCGAAAAAAGCCGCTAAAGAAGAAGAGAAAAAGCAACGCCGTGCACGTGCACGTAAGAACCGTCGATAAAGTTAATGCATTAATTTTTAGACATAAAAAAAGCCCTGCAAGGGCTTTTTTAGTTTCATATCTACCGTCACCGATATGAGCAATGTAGCAAGTAAAATAAGTAGGGTCGCTTATATGTCGCCAATATCAAGGGGCGTTGCCATTAGTAACATATAAGCTAAAGCTTTAACGTGGCGACACGCGTTTCTGGGGAGAAACAAATTCAATCTGAACAAGTCATCATACTTCGCTTGGCTTGTTGAGATTAATTATCAATTAGGTTTGCGATGCTGTCAACACCTTTTTGAAAATAATTCTCATTTAGTTTGAGTTGCAGATTTGGTACGAATTTTAGACATAAAAAAAGCCCTGTAAGGGCTTTTTGAGTTTCATATCTACCGTCACCGATATGAGCAATGTAGCAAGTAAAATAGTAGGGCGATCACCTGTTGCCAATATCAAGGGGCGTTGCGATTAGCAACAGGCGATCTTAGCTTTATCGTGGGCCACACGTGTTTCAGGGTCGAGAAACAAATCAGTTTATTCCGAACAAGTCATAACACTTTATTGTCTTGTTGATAGTGATTATCAATTAGATTTACGTGGCTGTCAACACTCAATTGAAAATAATTCTCATTTCTTTGTGTTTGTTTTTTAAACTTCCGTAATACAATGTATTAGCACTAAAGTTAGGCTGTAAATTACGTGCAATAAAAACTATGCTGGGGCTATAACAATTAAAATAATCACATGCGATGTTCTCAATTTGGTCAATAAGCCTTCTTGCAATTGTATATCTGGCAATTTTATTTGCGGTTGCAGGCTGGGCTGATAAAAGAAAAGTATTGCCTTTTAAAGGCTTAACCTATGGTTTATCACTTGGGGTGTATTGCACCTCTTGGGCGTTTTTTGGTACCACAGCACAAGCTGCATACAATGGCTGGTGGTTGGCTCCGACCTATGCCGGTACTATTTTGTTATTCATTTTTGGCTGGCAAGTTTATTGCCGCATAGCGCATATTTGTCGGCAGCAAAAAATAACCTCAATGGCAGATTTTATTGCGACCCGATATGGTCAGTCGTCGAGTTTGTCTGGGCTCATTTCATTGATTTCAGTGATTGCCATTGTGCCCTATATCTCTTTACAGCTGAGTGCAACGGCACAAAGTATCAACTTACTTACCGATCGTGCTGCCACACAAAGCCATGAAGTATGGGCCGATAGCACTTTTTACATCACGATTGTATTGGCACTATTTGCTATTTTATTCGGCGCGAGGCGGCTAAAGCCCAGCGAACATAATCCAGGTTTGATAGCCAGTATTGCCTTTGAGTCTGTGGTTAAGTTGTTGGCGTTTTTAGCGGTGGGTTTGTATGTGTGTTTTGCACTATTTGATAGCCCAGTGGCGCTGTTTGAAAAAGCGCATGACCTAAATATTGATCAGCAAGTGGCGGCCACACAAAGTCCAACCTATGTGTATGTTGCTCATACTTTGCTTGGTATTTTGGCGACCTTATGTTTGCCAAGACAATTCCACATGAGCTTTATCGAAAAAAATAACGATAAAGAGCTGGCCTCGGCGCGTTGGCTATTTCCGATTTACCTCTTACTTATTAACCTGTTTATTCTACCGATTGCATACGCCGGATTAATTTACTTTCAAGGTCAAGAAGTCGGCTACGACACCTTTGTATTGGCTTTACCCATGGCGGCTGATGATGCTTTTGTGGCGTTATTAGCCTTTTTAGGCGGCTTTTCAGCGGCAACCAGTATGGTGATTGTGTCATCAATTGTGCTTTCAGTGATGATCACTAATGACTTTATTAACCAATTTATTTTACGCCGCTCGCAACTTACATCGAGTAGTCGCGGGCTTGATAAAAATAACCTTTTACATGCGCGTAAAATCGTTATCGTATTGATTCTATTGCTTAGTTACTTCACTCACCGAGTGCTGGGCGAAAGTACAACCCTTGCCAATGTGGGTTTGATGTCGTTCACCTTAGTCGCGCAATTTTCGCCGGCCATGATCATAGGCTTATGGTGGCGACAAGCATCCTGTCGCGGTGCGCAATTGGGGATTTTAAGCGGTTTTATTATTTGGGGTTATACACTTTTACTACCGAATATCGCCGGAGGTTTAGGAAGCGATAGCTTATGGCTTGTGAATGGACCGTGGGGAATAAGCTGGTTAGCACCAACCGACTTATTCTCATTAGGCATGGAAAGCATTAGCCAAGCTTTATTGCTATCGCTAGGTGCGAACTGTTTAGTGTATTTCTTAGTACCGTTATTTAGTCGAGCAACCTTAGCTGAACGCTTACAGAGTAATAAGTTTGTTTCGCAGCTGAATGATTCGAAGGTAAGCAATCATCTACAGCCTTTGAGCTACCATGACCTAGGTGCACTATTGCAACGATTTGCCGAAAAAGAAGCGGCACAGTCTTTGGTAAATCATTACTTTCCGGATGATAAAAGTAAGTGGAAGCGCCCTGCCAATGTCGAGTTAGAGCTATTAGTTGAGCGCGAGATGTCTGCGGTGATCGGCGGCGCATCGGCACGGCTTATTTTAGATGTGGCGAAAAATGAGCAGCGCCAGCCTCTAGAGCAGGTTGCTGAGTTTGTGGATGAAGCAAGCCAAGTACTTAAATTTAATCGTGACTTACTGCAATCAACAATCGAAAACATTCAACAAGGGATCAGTGTAGTTGATAGTGAGCTGCGCTTGGTAGCTTGGAACCAAGGCTACAAAAACATGTTCGCCTACCCAGATGATGCGCTTTACATAGGCCGCCCGGTTGCCGACATTATTCGTTTTAATGCCGAGCGCGGCTTATTTAGCGGTGAGAGCATGACCAGCGAAGTCGAAAAACGCTTAGCCTATTTACGCCAAGGCAGCGCTTATAAATACCAGCGCTCGCACAATGATGGCCGGGTGTTTGAAATGCAAGGTAACCCACTGCCCGGTGGTGGCTTTGTAACAACCTATACCGACATCACCGAGTTCGTAAAACAACAAAAAGCGTTAACCGAAGCAAATGTTAGCCTTGAAGAAAAAGTCGCAGCACGCACCTTGGCATTGACTCAAGCAAACCAAGAGTTGTCGATGGCAAAGCAAGTGGCGGAACAAGCAACGGTCAGTAAAACGCGCTTTTTTGCCGCTGCCAGCCATGATTTACTGCAACCTTTCAATGCTGCGAGTTTGTTTTGTTCTTTAATGAATGAAAAAGCCCAAGACACCGAACTTAAAGAGCTGGCGATGAATATTAAGAATTCATTAGGCAGCGCCGAAGAGTTGTTATCGAGTATTTTAGAGTTAACCAAGCTCGATTCAGGCTCGTTTAAAGTACAAATGAGCGAGTTTGCTGCCAGCTCGTTGGTTGAGCCACTGCGTAATGACTACGAAGCCCTTGCCCGTGAAAAAGGCTTAAAGTTTATTATTGAAACCTGTGATGTGCGCCTGCATACCGACAAAGCGCTGTTACGCCGAGTACTACGTAACCTTTTGAGTAATGCGATTCGTTATACCGAGCAAGGTGAAGTACGCTTGAAAATGCAGTACGACGATGACCATGTATCCTTTATTGTTGAAGACACAGGGATTGGTATTGCATCGAGCGATCAACAAACTATTTTCCAAGAGTTTAAACAGCTTGGTGCAAAACCAAGCGCCGAGGGGTTAGGCTTAGGGTTGGCAATCACTAAACGTATATGTGACTTACTTAAAATTCCGCTAGTGATGGGGTCTGAACTTGGTAAAGGCACGCAATTTACCCTAACTCTGCCTTGTAAAGTGAGTACTGCGCCAGCGCAAGCGAAAGGCGCTGAGGCATCACAAGAAACCGAGCTGGGGCAATTGCGTATTTGGTTGCTTGATAACGACCGCAACGTGTTAGAGGCACTAAAGCAGCTACTCGAAAATTGGGGCTGTGAAATCTCAACAGCCACAAACTTAGTGGAGCTTGAGCAGTTAAAGGCAAGCCAAGCCCTGCCGCAATTGTTGATTATTGATTATCAGCTTGATGATGGGGTAACGGGACTTGAAGTGATTGAGCAAGCGGCACTAACACGCTTACCAGCCATCGTTAATACTGCGAATCATGATGAAGGCATACGCGAGTTAGTGCTCGATGCGGGCTATCCATTGCTTTATAAGCCTCTGAAAGCGCCCGCCTTAAAACGCATGATTAAGCGACTGACTTAATCTGCGTTTTGCTCAGTTGCTGGGGTATTGGCTTTAATTAAGCGCTCTACCTCAGCGACAAACTTCTTATCTAAGTCATCTTCATGGCTCAAAAATAACAGCATTTCATCACCATTGTGGTCAATGACAGTTACCGTGGTGGTTAGTAGGGCGCTTTTAGCATAATCAACGTTGAGCTCTTTAATGTCACTAAAGCGGCGTTGATCTTTTTCGAGCACACCTTGCTCATTTTCCCAGTAACTAAAAATGGTGTTTTCTGTGATGCCGTTTCCATCAGTTTTAAAATCGAAAAATGCGTCACTATAAAAATAGTGCACATTCTCGTTGGCAGGAATAATTTCTTTTCTTTTTAGAAAGTTAACTTGATAGGACCAAAGCTTATCGCCGGTTACTATGGTTGAGCTTGGCAACAAATATAGCTCATAAATCAAGCCATAAAATAACCAAGGCAACATGAATATCGAAATGATAACCTGCCTCGCTCGCCACTGAGAGTGGTACTCAAGAGCCTGTTCTGGTTGCTTGAGGTTTTGAATGTAATTAACCAGTGGCAACCATAGAATAGGTATAACTAAAAACAGCCAAGTACCGTATTCCCAGTTATAGCTTACGACTTCAGCAATGATAATCGCCAGCCATAACACGAACCCAACCGCAACGGGCATGATCTTATTTTTGCCAAAGGTTTGCTCGCTGTGCTTGCAAAGTTCAAGTAACAACGGAATAAAAAACAGAGGTGCGAATATCCCTCGAGCAATAGGCATAATGTGGCTTTGTTGTTGCTCTTTTATCGCTTTCCAGTTGCGATAGCTCCAGTAGTGAATGAATATTCCTAAGCTCAATAAGCTGTAAATAACAAACTTACTGTTACTGACAGGGTAGAACTGTTGCTCAGCAAAAACTGGGCGGTTACTTGCTTCTATACGCCAAGCCGCGATGAAAAAGATGATTGCCGCCAAGTAACTTAAAATAAAAACGCTATACCAGTTGGTTTCGTCATCCGCTGGTGTGGTTGTTGAGCTATTTGTGCCGTATTTAATGATGCCGAAATGGGTCGCGTTATTGAGTTTTTTGCGCTCGCTTAGGTAATGGTCTATTTGATCGGCTGGGATGTGATCCTGCTTAGCGCTGTAATCAAAGTATAAGGTCAACACCGAGTCTTTAAATGTCACGCGTTTTTCGAAATGAAAAAATGGGTTGTCGATCGTGACCTGCTCATCATCAAACTGCCAATTAGTATCCGTAAACGTAACCTTTATGGTTGTTTCGATATTATTAGGGTAACGAAACCACATTGGTGCATTGTTACGCTCTCGCTGTTCTGGCTTATAAACTGAGTTTTGAATTTCACTGGCGTAAAAGTCGTTTTGAAAATCATTACCCTCAGGTCGCCAAAAGTTATCAATAGTATAGTGCTCATTGGTAATTAGCTGACCGGTGTCTTCTGGAGATTCAACCAGCATAGGTTTGACTGTTTTTAAGCCCTTGTAGGTATCTTGATAATATTCGCGGTAATCATCTTCTATGCTTTTTAAGCTGTTTTTAGCGATTGAACTACGGCGGTTAATTGCTTCAAAGTCGCCGTATTTATATTGAGTTGAAAAACTAACTGGCTCATTAATACCTTCTGGGATCTGATAATTATCAAAAACCTGAACGCGTTTTAGGGCAGGTTCTGTGAACATATCTGTAAAGCCTGTTTCACCTTGCTTTATTATTAACGCGACATCGTAGTTCGGTTGAGCTAAATGTGCTAAATCGCCGCGCTGATACGAAATGGTTGGATCAAGCCAATAGCGCTTACCTTGGTGCTCTAAGGTGACAATCACATGGTCAAACAAGCTAGGAGAGACCGGTAAGCTGGCAGTACGTTTCCTGTCTTCGGTGTTAACTAAAGCTGGATGAGCCTCTACGCCGAGCGCTTTAAGTAAAGAAATGAGCAAGACGGTTTTGTCTTTACAGTCGCCATAGCGCAGTGCCAAGGTTTCTGATGCAGGAGTAGGCTGGTGCGAGTTGGTGCCCATTTCTAGGCCTAAATAACGTACTTCGTCTTGGCTAAAGCGCAGGGCTGCAACAATTTGAGACTCTAAATCGGTATGTTGAAACTTAATTTGACGGGCAATTGTTTCAATAGCAGGGCTTACTTCGATGGCCGATTGGTATAAAGGTAACGACCAATTGATCACCTCTTGCCAATTATTTACTTCAGAGAAATACACTTCTTTGTAAGGTGAATACCAATGCGGTACTTCGCTTGCGGAGCGAATTGTCGGCTCATTGTGTTGGCTAATTTGGTAGTCAAAACCCGTATCTAGCTTGGTTTTAGTAACTGGTGACTCGCCATTCATAAAGTTGATATATAAGGGCGTAGGCTTTTGCCACTTTACCCGCATAAATTGCTGCACTATCGGCACCGACCAGTTCAGTGTGCGCATGGTGCTGAAGTGTTGATAAACAGGATTACTCCCCGAAATCGTATAGCTGTAATCTAAAATATCCATGACCCGCATATCATCAATAATGACATTTAGGCTTAAGGTGCCATTGTATATACGACTTGCTAAGTCAGTCTCGCGTTGTAACACCTGTAGCTCGGCACTATTTAGTTTATCTATATATTGGCCGTCACGAATGATGCCTAAACTATTGAGCGTAAGAGATTGATAATTTGGGTCAAAATCAATATTCAGCTGGCTAATATAATCAACCCCAGACTGATTGACTGCTTGCATTACAGTACGATTAAAGCGTTGCTGTGGGGCTTGCTCAGATACCTGAAGCTGAGTGTCGAGCATCAGGTAGAAAGTCCCGTCTCGTATTTGGTCTCGAGGAATCTCAGGGGTGAGTAACTTATGTTGTTTTACCCAGTTAGCTGCGGGTGCAACCTGATACTCTTCAGCGGCTGCAAAGCAGCTCACAAAGAATAAAAAAACAGCCAGTACCTTAAGTTGTAAGTGCATCCATTTCATTGTTATTTTCTAATTACGTTTAGTTTTATATGACAAATTACTGAATTTCACGGCATGAGCCAAATAAAATTCAATATAAATGCTTCTTTTTAGGTCCAATGCTCAATAAGCGCTAATTTTCAGTGCTTTCTTTATCAGGTAAGTCTTTTATTTCAACGCGACTATTTACTTCATAGTATTTTTGCGTGATTTTTTTCAAAATCTCGCGGCGTAATGTGCTTACGGTGCCAGCTTTAGTTAAGTGGTTACCATAGGTCGTAAATGTTTTATCCCAGCCCAGTGCCACAATACTAGGATCGACAACAACAGCATTACCTCCACCATAAGCAACATCGGTACCTAAAATATCGGTAATATCGTAATTATCGAGACTAAAAGAGAGGTTTTGCACAACTTGGTCTTTATCTGGTTCTTGAATAACTAATGATTGAAGATGGTCAGCTAAGTCTTCTTCAAAGTTAGGGAAATAGTTTTTCTTTTCAAGGTATAACGAAGAAACACGTGTGCTATGAGTATCAATAACACTGCCTCGATTTGAATTTACAAATTGCACTGCATTGTTAGTCAGGGCGGTAAATACATTTTTCGCTGTATATGGGTAGTTAAGTAAATTTGGGCTACCAATATAACCACGGTAATAGCCATATATTAATAGCGGGTCATTGTTAAATAGCGGTGCAACAATGTTGTACTCTATATCGTTCAATGAATATTGATTACCGTTAAAGTTAAAGCGTGGCTTATCAAAAAAACTTGGCTCTTCGTTTATTAGCTTAGATAAGTTTTTTACTGGGTACTGCTGGACTAACTCATTGAGTACCGTCACGTTATAAAGATTGAACCAGTAAGCGAGCAGTTCAGACTTTGGCAAGTTACTCAAGTTAATCTTATTTGGCAGGTCGGCCATATTTTTTTGTATGACCTGCAAGGCTTGCCTCATTTTGGGATTGTCTTTATATGAATCATAATAAAAGCGGTTTGCTTCTGTTGCTGTTGAAGGTTTAGGGCTGGATGATAAATGTGTACCAATTGTCGTGGTGTGTGAGGTGATGCGGTAGCGGTCAGACATGCCTAAATCAATGACCGAAGCACTTAATATTTGCCCATAGCCAGTGTAATCAAGAGTGATTGTGGAGTTTTCATCATATTGATGAAATTGGCTAAATTTTTCTTGGTTAATTGCTGTAATGGCTGTTTTATTAATAGGAGCCGTTGAATTACAGGCCGTTACCAAAATAAGTGATGTTGTTAATGTGGTGGTCTTTATAGCGCTTTTCATTTTTACCACCTTCCTTAGTACAAAAAACAAACATATTACTTTTGCTTTAAATTGGCAATATCCAGGTAATTAACACAGAAAAAACAAGACTTAAAGTTGGCTATTGCGGTTTTGCTAAGTGTTTTAGTTGGGTATTTAAGGGAGTATTAAAGCGGCTTATAGCGAGCCGCTTTAGGGTTATATTATTTATCTTCAGACTCTTTAGCTGGTAAGTCTTTTATTTCAACGCGAGTATTTGCTTCATAGTATTTTTGCGTGATTTTTTGCAAAATCTCGCGGCGTAACGGGCTTACATGGCCGACTTCTTTAGTTAAGTTTTCACCATAAGCAACAAAATTAGTATCAAAGCCATCTGCTACTATACTCGGATCGGCGACAGTCGCGTTACCTCCACCATATTCAACATCGGTACCTAGAATGTCGGTAATGTCGTAGTTATCGATACTAAAAGAGAGGTTTTGTACAACTTGGTCTTTATCTGGCTCTTGAATTACTAACGATTGAAGGTGGTCAGCTAAATCTTCTTCAAAGTTAGGAAAATAGTTTTTCTTTTCAAGGTATAAAGAAGAAACACGAGTGCTATGGTTACCTATCACACTACCACGATTTGAATTAACAAACTGCACTGCATTGGTGGTTAGGGCTGCAAACACATTTTTTGCTGTATATGGGTGGTCAAGCAAATTTGGGCTGCCAATGTAGCCACGGTAGTAGCCATATATTAATAGCGGGTCATTGTTAAATAGCGGTGCAACGATGTTGTACTCAATGTCGTTTAATGAATACTGGTTACCGTTAAAGTTAAAGCGTGGCTTATCAAAAAAGCTTGGCTCTTCATTTAATAACTTGGTCAGGTTCTTAACAGGGTACTGCTGCACTAACTCATTGAGTACCGTCACGTTATAAAGATTGAGCCAGTAAGCGAGTAACTCTGATTTTGGTAAGTTACTTAAATTAATTTTGTTTGGCAGGTCGGCCATATTTTCTTGCACTATTTGCAAGTCTTGCTTCATCTGAGGATTCTTTTTGTACGAATCATAATAAAAGCGGTTTGCTTCTGTTGCAGTCGACGGTTTTGGGTTCGACGACAACCGGGTGCCAATTTTGGTTGTGTTTTGTGAAATGCGATAGCGGTCTGACATACCTAAATCAATCACCGAGGCATTTAATATTTGCCCGTAGTCAGTGTACTCAAGGGTGATATTTGATTTTTCATCGTACTGATGAAATTGGCTAAATTTTTCTTGGTTTATGGCTGTCGTTGCTGTTTTATTAATAGGAGTCGTTGAATTACAGGCTGTAACTAGAATAAGTGATGTTGCTAATACGATGGGTTTTATAGCGTTTTTCATTTTTATAACCTTCCGTAGTTTAAAAAATAAACATAGCGTGGTTTTTCTGAAAGCGCAACAATCTGTTGTTTTTGTGAATTTTATTAAAAAATAAGCGTATAGTAGAAGAAATAAAAATAAAAAGGACAACTCATGGAAGAAGCAAAACAACAAAACCAAATCGAAACACCAGAAGCTAAAAGCTCCGTAAATGATGACTTAGTTGGCATAAAAGGTTGGCTCATTCTTGTGGCGATAGGTGTGGTGATCAGCCCTTTTAGAGTATTTATCGAATCAATTAATACCTTTAAACCCATTTTCACTACCGAGATGTGGCAACGTTTAACGTCGCAATTCGGTGATATGTATCATCCGCTTTGGGAGCCTTTACTAATCATTGAAATGGTGTTTAATGCAGCATTATTTTTAGCTTCGCTTTATTTAATTGTGTTGTTTTTTAAGCATAAGAAAGCGTTTGTAAGTTGGTACTTAGCGATATTATTTGGTGGATTAGCGTTTATTGCTATCGATGCCTACGCGGTTAGTTTAATTGTGCCCGATGTCGATGTGTTCGACGATGAAGTTAGAACTATGATTATCAGAGGCCTTATTCAAGCTGTGATCTGGGGACCTTACATGCTGTTATCTAAGCGTGTGAAAGCCACATTTGTAAAATAAGTTAGCTGGGCACAGTAATTGTAGCTTGCGTGCCTTGCTGGGGTTTTGAGTTTATTGATAATTCAAAGCCTTGGTTGCGCACAAGTTCTCGGGTTATCACAAGCCCTATACCTGTGCCATTTGCCTTGGTTGAGTAAAATGGTACGAACAAGTTATCGGGGTTTTGAATACCACAACCTTGGTCGCTAATTGCAATATTTAAGTTATCACCTTGTCTTGACCAAGTGAGGCTAGGGGCAGAATTGCTGCCAGCTTCAAAAGCATTTTTTATCAAGTTGATTAACGCTTGTTCTAGCTGACCTAGGTCGGCATTAAAATGTAACTCTTCGCTGCTATTTATTACTAGTTCAGGAAAGATAGCGCTTAAGCGAGTGTTTAATTGCTCGCTACTGATTACCTGTTTTTGTGCGGGTGGTAGCTTGGCAAACGCACTGTAACTGGCCACAAAATCAAGCAAGTGTTGAGCGCGTTTTTCTATTACTTGCAGCATATCTTGGGCGAGATCATCGTGACTGCTAATTTGCCCTTGGCGCTTAAGGGTTTGCAATGATTGACTCATCGAATAAATCGGCGTGAGTGAGTTACGCACTTCATGATTTAACACTCGAATTAACCGTTGCCAAACAAGTTGTTCGTTATCGCGAAGCTGTTGCTCAATTGAAAAGAAGGTTAGTAATTCAAAGTTTCTGCCGGTCCGCCAAAAAGTCTGCGATGAGATTTGAAAGCGTTGTTTAAACAGCGAGTCACTATTTTGTTGCCATTCGCCATCATGCAGAGCAATGCCTAAGTCGCTGGCCGATTTACCTTCAATTTGGCGATGACTAATACTGTTTATAAACGCCTTATTACTAAAGTAAATTAAGCCATGGGGGTCTAGTATAACGATGGGTAAGTCCAGCATGCTGGCAAACTCAAAAACAAACTCTTCTGTTTGCATATAATGGCGTTTGTTCTTGGCTATTTTATTGCTGAGCTTGGCAAAATCTTGCTTAAGCGCTGCGACTCGTCCACTTTGATAAGACGCTAAATGCCAACTATTACTTTCGTCATTTGCCAGTGCATCTAGTTGCAGACCAAAGCGTTCAACCACATCGGTGATCGTACGGTAGCTTTTAATTAAAGCAAAAGCGCTTATCCCGATAAACGGCAATAATAGGCTGATACTGGCAAACCAATCTAGTTTTAAGCTGAGCGAAAGGGCAATACCAAGCGTTAATAGCACCGCTACAAGCATATAAAAATAGCGTCGAATACGCTGCTCTAACGACAGCTTGTTACTCATTTAGCGTTCTACTTCTTTTAAATCGAGCTGATGTTTATCAATGCGACGATAAATTGCCGATTTGCTTAACCCTAAAAATTCTCCTGCGGCGATAACATTGCCATTAAATTGCAGCAGTGCTTTTTGAATCATCTGTTTTTCAAGCTCTTCAAGGGGCAATAGTGGCAAAGCCTGTTCGGCATTGCTATTTGTTTGCTCGCAACTTGGTTGATCTAAAATGAGGTCATTGGCTTGAATATTGTTGTTATCGCTCATGATCACCGCGCGTTCAATACAATGGCTTAGCTCACGAATATTACCAGGCCAACTGTAATTTTTTAGCGCCTTTAGGGCATCATCACTGAGCGCCATATTCGCTCGTTGATATTTTTTACCATGCACCAACAATAAGTGTTCTGCCAAGGGGGCGATGTCGTCTTTTCTGTCACGAAGCGGTGGAATGTGCAGTTCAATGGTATTGAGTCTAAATAATAAATCACGGCGGAACTCACCCTGCTCAATGGCCGTAGCTAATTCACTATTGGTAGCAGAAATAATGCGAACATCGGCGGTTTTGGTTTGGCTTGAGCCTAGCACTTCAAATTCTTTGCTTTCTAGCACACGGAGCATTTTACTTTGTAGCTCAAGGCTTAAAGTCGCAATTTCATCTAAAAATAAGGTGCCGCCTTCGGCAATTTCAAAACGCCCTAGGCGGTCTTCTTTGGCATCAGTAAAAGAGCCTTTCTTATGGCCAAATAATTCGCTTTCGAATAGCGTCGGGGCAATGGCGCCAACATTCACGCTTACATAGCGTTTATCAGCTCTGAGCGAGTGCTGGTGGATATAATGTGCCAATAAGCTTTTTCCAGTGCCATTTTCGCCGGTAATTAAAATGCTGGCATCGGTTTTAGCTGCGCGCTCAGCTTTGGCAAGCAACAGCTGCATGACTTCTGATTGAGCTATGTAATGTGCTTGTGTGTCACTGGTAAGCGCCTTTAAGCAAGCATTGTCGTGATTACTTTGCTTGAGCTTGAGTTGTTGTCGCACAACGGCGGTTAAGCGTAAGTTATTCCATGGCTTTTCAACAAAGTCGACAGCCCCTAATTGCATGGCTTTAACGGCAACATCAATGCTGGCCCACGCGGTCATGACAATGACAGGTATGGTCGAACCTAATTGATTTAGTTGCTTTAAAAAGCGTAATCCCTCTTCACCTGAGGTCGTGTCGAGCTTGTAGTTCATATCGAGCAAAATCAGGCTAATGTGCTCGGTTTTTAATAACTCAAGCGCATGTTCAGGGCCTTCGGCCTCATGGCAGTGTAAGCCTAATTGTTGTAATGCAACAGTAGCAGCCAGACGTACATCAGCTTGATCGTCTATGACTAAGATTTTGTCCATGATGTTTTCTTATTATCCTGTTGAGGTGGCTTAAATTTAAGCCACCATTTTGTGCTGTTAATCGTTACGTAGTGCAGCCATAGGTTTTGCTTTAAGCAGCAAAACCAAAGGTCTAAAGCAAGCGAATAGCGCAATACATAAGGTAATACTCCAAGCGAGTAATTGCAGTCTTACATCAAGTATCAGCCAAGACATTAGCTGTCCTTGTAACATGTAAAAACCCACTATTACCGCGGCGAGAGCAACCGCAAAACCAATGAGCACAGGGATAATAGCTTCAACACTCATCAGCTTGAATAAGCGTGCTTTTTTCGCACCTAATGCCATACGAATACCAAACTCATAGCGGCGCAGACCTAGGTTGTAGCTCAGTACCCCAAAAATACCGATTGCTGCTAATAATAGAGTAAATAGCGCTAAGGTACTACACAGAACCACGGTCAGTCGGCTCATATACAGTAAATTGTCGTACTCTTGTTGCAGGTCATTAAATTGCCACATGGTTAAGTCGCTGTTCTTTTCTTTTAGCGTATTAAGTATTTGTTTATTAGTCAGCTTAACGCCTTCAGAAGCTTTGATAGTAAACATGTAGCTATACGGTGTTGCTGGCCACCAAATGTGACGACCAAACGACTCATCGTAGTATTTAGGGTGATTAAAATCTTCGGTTACACCCACCACTTCATACATCTTTTCTTCTAAACCTTGGTAGCTCTTGCCGATGATATTTCGATAGTCTTGGCTTGGTAATAAGTTCTCTGCCACGCTAACTGATACCAGTATCTCGTTGGTTTCGCCACGTATAGCTTGTTCGCTAAAGGTGCGGCCAGCGAGAATTTTGGTGTTAACTAACGCAAAGTAATCAGGCCCTACCCACTGACTAGGGAAGAAAATTGAGCTTTTACCGTTTACATCTGTCAGGGTGTTGGCATTTTGTCTTTGCGAAACAGGGCTGTGACCCAGGGCAACATCATCAATGCCTTGGCTATCAAGCAAAACCTGCTTGTATTGCAGCATATGTTCGTAGCGCTCCGCCAATGACATTTGATTATTTGGCTGGAACAGGTTGGCAAAATACAGGTTTTCGGTATCACTGCCGAGTGGGCGGTTAATCGTGCCCATGGCTTTACTCACTACCATCACCGAAAAGCTAACAAGCAGCGCGGCAACAAACATTTGTGAGCCAATTAAAATACGCACTGTACGGCCAGATACCTGCGAAACTCCGCCTTTACCACTGTTCTGCATTTGCGTATTTAGGGTTTTGTAATTTACCAAACGCGCTGTAATTACAGAGAAAATATAAGCAAGAGCAATACAAAGTATGATGGCAACAATGACCAACGTGCTATCAACCGCCAAGCTGTTAACCAGTGGTAATCGTCCTTCTGCCAATACTTTAAATAAACGTATGCCCCATACCGATAAAAACAGCGCAATGCTTACCGATAAGGTCATTAAAATCAGTGATTGTAAAAAGATACTTTTAAATAACGTGCTGCGCTTAGCGCCTAACACCGCCTGCAAGGCGAGGGTTTTATGTTGAGCAAGAGCGCGTGAGAAAAACAAAGTGCTTACATTAAGTACTGCAATAATCAGTAGCCCTACTGCACCGGCTAACATCATTAAGCTTAAGTCATCGTTATTACCCAGCTCAACGTCACGATAAGGAGTTACTTCAGGTTTTACATCGGTGATCCCCCCGTTGTTTAGCCACTCTGATTTAACCGTATCAATTTGCTGTTTTAAATCGACTTTAACTTGATCTATGGTGACCCCAGGCTTTAAAACGGCAATCAGTTTTAGGTTTTTAAAAGTGTTTGTCCACGGGCTTTGCCAATCATCATTGTGAAAGAAACGGCGGTCAGCACTTGATGGAAACCATACTTCAACATCGCTTGCTTTAAACATGTAAGGAGGGCTGAATGAGTCATCAACAACACCGACGATACGGTGAACATAATCGGTTTCACCCGCCATGACTGAGAGTGTTTTACCAATAATGTTCGGGTCGCTGTTGTAATGCTTGCGCCAAAAATTGGCAGATATAACGACCCGATCATCAGGAGTTTCCAGCGTTTCTCCAAGGTCAAAACCTTGTCCCATTAAAAATGGCGTGTTTAATAAGTCAAAATAGTTGCCGCCAACATACAGCACTGGTTCTTTCGGTTCGCCATCTAGGTTTGCAAAGATTTGCTCACCTGCATTGATCATCATACTTTGTTCAAAGCTTTGATTATGCTTAAGCCAATGCACCATCGACTGATAGCTTTGAAAGCCGGTGGCATCGTAGTCATCATAAGTAAGTGATTGCTCAACCACCACCATGCGGCTTTCATCGTACACATCAAGGGGCTTTAAAAAGTAGCTGTTAACAAGGCTAAGCACTACAAACAAGGTGGCAAGTGTTAAAGCAAGCGTTGCGATAACCGCAGTGACAAAGCCCGGTGCATTCATTAATGATGCCCACGCTAAGCTCAGTTGGGCGCGTGTTTTGGTTAATTTCATTACATCACCTCGGCGCTTTCGAGTACTTGCTCAGCAGTGTCGCTGCTAGGTGCTTGGCGAGCTTCTGAGTAGGAAACAATTTCACCATCTAGCAATTTAAGTTGCGTTTTAGCACGTCCGGCATAACGTAAGTCATGGGTTACCATACAAATGGTGGTGCCTTTTTTATTCAGCTCATCAAGCAAGTCCATGACGGCATCACCATTTTTTGAATCTAAGTTACCAGTTGGCTCATCCACCAATAAAATGCTTGGCTTGCCAGCCAGTGCGCGGGCAATAGCAATACGCTGTTGCTGACCACCAGATAATTGATTTGGTTTGTGCTGAGAGCGGTGGCCCATTTCAACTTCATCAAGGGCCTGTTTTACCGCAAGCTCAATTTCGCTCGGGCTCATGGCTGGCTCTCGATAAGTGAGCGGCAGTGCTACGTTGTCAAACACCGATAATTCATCAATTAGGTTAAACGACTGAAATATAAAACCAATGTGAAGGTTTCTAAGTTCAGCTTGCTGATCCATATCAAGGGTTTTTGTGTCGACTTCTTTAATGAAATAGTCGCCAGCAGTTGGGCTATCGAGTAAGCCTAATAATGACAGCAGCGTCGATTTACCACAGCCAGATGGGCCGCTAATGCAGATATAGTCACCTTGGTTAATATTCAGGCTGATGTCTTTTAATGCATAGGTTTCAACATTTTGGCCGCGATAAACTTTGGCGATTTTGTTTAATGAGATAAGCGTATTGGTTTTCATAAACTGTCCTGTTCGATTTTTATTGTTGCCAAATGCTGCCATTTAGAAAGGTCTGAAATGATCAGCTGTTCGCCCACGGTGGCACCGCTCAAAAGTTGAATTTGATTGTCACTGAGTGTACCAAATTCGATATTGGTTGGCGTTGCTAACTGGGTGTTTGGATTAAGTTTAAATAGCGTGGCTTCGCTATTTGCTTGTGCTTTTTGCGGCACGTTAATGGTTAACGCATTGGGAATAATGTTGCTAACCACATAGCCTTCAATGCTTAAATCGGGTCGAGCATTAGCAGGCAGTGTGCCTTGTAAATCAAGTTCGATAATAACTCGACCATCGGTAACGATAGGGTCAATTCGGGTGACTTTGGCATCAACTTCACTGTGGTCTGCTTGGCTAAAGGTGTTTACTTTCGCTGCCATATTGAGTGCCACTTTTTCGGCATCTGCTTGCTTAACGCTTAGCTCTGCTTTGAGTGCTTTGTTTGATCCAACCACCGCAAGGCGGGTACCGGGCACGAGATTTTGGCCAAGTTCAACATTCAACTCTTGCAGCATGCCATCGATACCTGCCGTTATTTGCAGCTGATCAAAAGCCTGTTGCTCAACTTGATAATTAAGCTCAAATTGGCTTAATAGTTCTTGCTGTATTTTGCTACGTTGTAAGTGCATTTCTTTAAGCTGTGCAAGGCGTTGCTGCTCGATACTTACGCGCTCTGTAAGCTGTGCAACGTTTAGCATGCTTCGTTTGTAATCGAGGCTTGAAACAATCCCTTGCTCGATCAGTTTGCTTTCAGCATCGACTCTAAGCTCTGCACTTTGCAGCTCACTTTTTAATATGGCGAGATTTGCTTGGCGCTCAAGTAGCTCACTTTGTTGGTTAATTCTTTGCTCATTAACACTGGCTTTTTGGCGAGCAAGTTCTAACCGAGCGACCGATAAACGCTGCGCTTGCTGTGGGTTGACGAGGCTTAAAATCACAGTGTCTTTTTTAACGATAGTGCCGGGGTAAACATGGATAGCTTCGACCATTGCGGTGTCGGTATTGGTTAAATAACGTTGATACTTTGGCTTTAAACGACCAAAGCCACGTATTTTTACCACAAAATCGACTTGTTCTACGGTTGCAATTTGCAGTTGGCTTGCAGCAACTACAGTGGGTGTAGCCCATTGATAAACCATTAAAGCGCCAAGAGCCGACACGCCAATGGCTGCAGCCATAAGCCATTTTTTAGCTTTTGATTGCTGAGGTTTGCGTTTTAGTGTGCTGTCTAAGTCCATGATACTGATAAATTTAAATAATCATGGAATAGCTAAGGCGAATTTTGTGCCAAAAACTAAGGTGTTGAAAAGTAATGGCTTTTTGTTTTTTGGAACGTGAGCTTTTCCCACTACTGGGAAAGCGAGTTTTAAAACTGGGAGTGAATGCTTAAATTAGCTTTCTTCGATTTTGCCAACTTGCGAAAGCTGATTAAACAAAATGCCTGCTTGGGTGCGGTTATAAACATTGAGTTTGCGTAAAATCGCTGACACATGTTGTTTGATTGTGGTTTCTTGAATCGACATTTCAAAGGCGATTTGTTTATTCAATAAACCGTCGGCAATCATCGCTAGTACGCGGTATTGCTGTGGGGTTAGTTTTTCGAGGTTACGAGCAAATTCGCTTTGTTCGTCGTTGATCACCACATCGGTTAAATCTACTTCAGGTGGTAACCAAGTGTCGCCGTTGAGTACATGGCTAATTGCTTCACTGATGACATCTAAAGAAGATGACTTTGGAATATAGCCTGCAGCGCCAAGGCTCATCGCTTGTTTGATTATGGCGGGTGTCTCATTGGCAGAGACCATAATCACTAAGATATCAGGGTAATGGTTACGCAGTTGCGAAAGGGCTTGTAGGCCATTTGCACCTGGGATCGTAAGGTCTAAAAATATTAGTTCAATCTCAGGGTGAGCGCTTAACAGTGCAAACAAACCATCAATGTCACTGGTTTCTTTAATATGTTCTTCTGGCACTGATGTCGCGGCAGCTTGACGCAGCGCACTTCTAAATAACGGGTGATCATCGGCGATTATGGTGTTCACAGCTAAAGACATTCCCTCGATTCTCCAATGCGTTATGTTATAAGTGATTTTGCGCTTTGAAACAAGGTTTGCCTGAGGGGAAGTTTCAGACAAACCTTTCTCACACAAGGATTTAGATTCTATTTTAGAAACGGTAACCAACAGTGAAGGCTACAGTGCGAGGGTCGCCGTAGTAACCAATCAGGGTATTATCACCACCTAAACCTGGGGTGTATTTGCTGATATCAGTTGGGTCTGTTGGATCAGGTGCCACGAATTGGTAGCCACCAATCATGTACTCTTCATCCGTTAAGTTTTTACCGTAAAGACCTGCAGTCCAGTGACCATCTGTGCTGTACCAAGTGATACCCATATTAAAGATACCGTAAGCATCTTGCGTTAATAGGCTATCTTCTTCGAATAGCGCGTAGTCGCCTCTGTGGTAGTAGTTACCATTGACAACAAAGTCACCCATTTCTGTGTACATACGGTACGTTGCACCCAGGTTAAAGGTTAAATCAGGTGTGTTTGATACCGTAAAGCGATCTGATTTATCGAATGCTTCACCGGTTTCTGGGTCGTAATCAATTACGTTATCGAAGTTACTATCGATGTAACCTACTGATGCATCAAAGCTGAGTGACTCTGTTGCAACATAGTTTAGTTCAAGCTCAATACCATCTGATGTTGACTCACCAATGTTACCCAAGCGTTGATTTAGATCTGCTGCGCTATCGCCCGGTAATACAGAAATGTATTGACGGTCTTTATGGTCAAGGGTGAATAAAGTGACGTTTGCACGTAAGTTGTTGTTCCACTCACTCTTCATACCGATTTCGAATGAATCAACGATTTCTGGTTTTGCTGCTGGCTCTGCAGTGGTTGCACGTGGGTTGAAAGTACCTGACTTAAAGCCTTGCGCGTAACTAGCAAAGAACATGATGTCACGATTGTACTGGTATTCAACACCTGCACGTGGTGTGAAGCGTGACCATTCTTCTTCATCATCGAGTACTGTTGGAACCAGTTGACCTTCTGGGCGAGTGTAACCTGGTACCCAACCTGATTCTGGATAAACAATGTCAAAGATTAGGCCATTGTTAACCTGTGCTTCTTTTTTGTCTTTGGTGTAACGCGCGCCGAGTGTCATTGACCATTTATCGGTTAAATCAATTGAGCTTTGGATATACGCTGCTTTACTGTTTGAGTTACTACAGCCGCTTACTTCACGAGTCAGACCCGGGGCACCTAAGCTTTGACCTAAGATACCTAAAATAGCCTCAAATTGACCGCAAGATTCACCATCATAGTAGTAAAGGCCCGAAACCAATTTGTAGTTATCGCCTTGATGATTTAGCTGTAACTCATGAGTGGTTTGTTCATCATCGTAAATAGCAGGTACATCGAAAATTTGAATTGACGTGTTATCAAAGTCGATATTAGTCGGTGAGTAGCTCTCACGGCTTGAACCAATATATTTAATGCTAGTACGGTCAGTCATATCCCAACGAGCAGTTAGGCTATAGCCTTCTAGTTCAACTTTATTCCATGTTGGTAAGCTGGTGTAAGAGTCATACACGCTGTCTGGAACTGGTGCATCAGTAAGAATACTTGGTAGTAAACGGTAACCACCTTTTGCGTTTGATTTGTCTTCTGTTTTATCCCACGCGAAACGGAAGAATAAGTCGTCAGTCGGAGTGTATTCGAGTGTAACGCGTGCTGCTGTTACGTCTTTGTTGTAGTTTTCGCGGTCTTGGTTATCAAGAGCCGATGTTAAAAACTCGCCAAAGCCATCACGGTTAAGCGTCGCAAAACCAAAGCCAACGTAAAGTTTTTCGTCAACAATCGGTAATTGGCCAGTGATTTTTAAATCTTTCTGGTTATAGCTACCTACAGTGCCTTGAATATTTAAGGTAGCATCACCGCTCATTTCTTTGGTGACGTATTTAATCGCACCACCTATGGTATTTTTACCGTAAAGCGTCCCTTGTGGACCACGTAATACTTCGATTTGTTGCACATCAAGAAGGTCAAGCACGGCACCTTGAGGGCGAGCAAGGTAGACATCATCAATATAAATACCTACGCCTGGCTCATAGCCCCAAAGTGGATCTTGTTGACCTACACCACGAATAAACGCGGTAATTGTAGAGTTAGTGCCACGGCTTGCTTGCAGGGTGGTATTTGGCGAGAACTGCTGAACTTCGGTCATAACGACGATGCCATTTTCTGCCAGTTCTTCAGCACCCACTGAGGTTACAGCAACAGGAACTTCTTGCAGGTTTTCAACAGTTTTACGTGCTGTTACCTGAATACGTTCAAGTTCACCTTTTTTTGCTGCAGGTTCGGCTTGTTCTGCCGCTTGAGCACTGACACCTGCCAAAGCAAGTGATACAGCCAGAGTAAGTGGCGCGACTTTTGGGTTAAGCTTTATCATGTTGTATTCCTTGTTATTGTTGTCATTAGTCTTATGGCCACTCACATTGATGTTGCCGAAGACTTAATAAGATTTGCCCGTGTCACCTGTCAGTTAATGTAGAAGATAGTTGCAAAAATTGAATTAGTACCATAGTGCTATACCCGCCGCAGCCCTTTATTTATCAAGCAATTAAGCTATTTTTAAAGCAGATAGTACCTTAGTGTTATGTATTTTTTGAACGCTTAGGGTAAGACTGAAAGCATTATTCCGATGTCACCTCATCTGTGTAATAACAATAATTATAGGAATGTCTATGCTGAGCATGATAGGACTGTTAGGCGGTTTAATACTGCTGATCATTTTAACGCTGCGTGGGGTAAATTTATTTATCGCTGCGCCAATCTGTGCACTGTTAGTTGCACTTAGTAGTGGCATGGCCATTTTCCCTGTATCGGCAGATACAAACTTTATTAACGCCTATATGGATGGCTTTGCAGGCTTCTTAAGCGCATGGTTCTTTATGTTCTTACTGGGTTCTTTATTCGGTAAGTTCATGGAAGACACCGGTGCTGCTGACAGTGTTGCGAGCTACATTGTGGGTAAACTAGGTATGAAGCACGCCGTTCTTGCGGTTGTGATTGCCTGTGCAGTTTTAACCTACGGTGGCGTGAGCGTCTTTATTGTTGCGTTTTCTGTCTACCCAATGGCATTAAGTCTGTTTAAAGATGCAAACTTACCGCGCCGCTTTATTCCAGCAACGCTGGCATTTGGTTCGGTGACCTTTACCATGACTTCGGCAGGCTCGCCAGAAATTCAAAACTGGATCCCGGTTAAGCACCTTGGTACGTCACCCTATGCGGCTTGGGAAGTGAGCTTAGTGGTGGCTATATTCATGGCGACAGCAGGTTACTTTTGGTTAAACAAGATGATCAAAAAGGCCGTTGCTAACGGCGAGACCTTTGAAGCGCGTGATGATGACCCTGTCATTATTGAGCGTCGTCGTCCGCATCCAATTACGGGTGTGATCCCGCTGATCGTGGTGCTACTTTTATCATTTACGCTACATGATGTACTACAGCAAACCGCGCTTATTGTTGCCTTACTTGGTGGTGTACTGAGTATTGTGATTATTAACTTCAAGCATTTTCACGATATGGGTAACGCGATTAATGTTGGTACAACTGGCGCTTTAGTGGCAATCGGTAATACCGCTGCTGTGGTTGGCTTTGGCGCTGTGGCGAAAGTATCACCAGCATTTACCGCCGCTGTCGATGTGATGACCCATATGCCGGGGAATGAGTTGGTTGGTGCTGCGGTTGCGGTCAGTGTAATTGCTGGTTTAACTGGTTCGGCTTCTGGCGGGCAAGCTATTGCATTACCGCTTGTCGCACCGGGTTATTTAGACATGGGTGTAAACCCTGAACAACTGCACCGAGTAGTGGCAATTAGCTCTGGAGCCCTAGATACCTTGCCGCATAATGGTTATGTGGTCACAACAATACGCGCTATCTGTAAAGAAACGCATCAACGAGCGTATTGGTCAATGGCAGCGCTCACTGCGGTTATTCCGCTTATCGGTGTCGCCTTGGCACTTGGACTCTTTATTATCTTTTAAGGAACAGCAATGAAAACCAAATTAATAATTTTGCTATGGCTGGTTGTATTTAGTAGCACTGCGTTTGGCGCTGCCAACAAAGCCGACACCATGCTGGTGGAAAAACAGCATTTTACGACAAAAGATTTTACCACTGTGTCTGGTGTGACTTTAGAGCAAGTGGACATTGGCTGGGAAAGTTACGGAAAACTAAACGCCAATAAAGATAACGTGATTTTAATCACTCATTATTTCTCTGGTACTTCTCATGCCGCAGGTAAATATAAAGCGGATGATGCCCTACCGGGTTATTGGGATGCGATTATCGGCCCAGGTAAAGCTATCGATACGAATAAATATTATGTGATTAGCTCAGATACCCTAGTGAATGCCAACTGGCATGATGAAAATGTAATTACGACAGGCCCTGCATCAACTAATCCAAAAACAGGCAAACCTTATGGGTTAGATTTCCCTGTGGTTACGATTACTGACTTTGTGAATGTGCAAAAGCGCTTACTCGACAGCTTAGGTATCACTAAATTACATGCTGTGATGGGCGCATCAATGGGATCGTTTCAAGCACTTGAGTGGGCAACACGTTATCCAGATAAAGTAGAGCGTTTAATTCATGTGATTGGCGCTGCAACTATGGATGCATGGACAGTCGCGGCACTTGAAAAATGGGCGTTACCAATTCGTTTAGATAAAAACTGGCAGCAAGGTAATTACTACGGTAAAGAGCGCCCGTTAGATGGCTTAGCAGCAACCATGCTTAATATTACACAAGATGCGATGCATCCAATTATTTATAACGCGAGCTTCCCTGACTTTAATGTATTGGATGAAGGTGCGTTAAAAGATATTCGTACCTTGCCTAAGTTAAACCAAGTACTCGCTCAGCGCGCAATGGCACGAGCGAAAACGCAAGATGCCAACCATGTACTTTATTTGGTCCGGGCATCACAACTATTTACCGCTGGCATGCAAAGTGATTTAACAACGGCGCTTAAAAATGTCTCTGCCAAAACATTATTACTACCCGCAACGAACGACTTACTGCTTCGCCCTGAAAACATGCGTACAGTGTTTGACACCATGAAAGCGGCAGGTAAAGACGTTGAGATTTCAGAAATTGAAGGGGGTTGGGGACACCTTGATGGCATTTTCTCAATCGCCACGAAAGCGCAGCTTATCAGTGAGTTTTTAGAGGAGTAGCCCGATGAACAAAACAGTTTTAATTACTGGTGCAGCCAGTGGTATTGGTCTATATGTTGCCCAGCAACTGGCGATGCAAGGTCACACTATTATTGTGACTGATTTAAATCAGCAAGCAGCACAGCAAGCGGCAGCAGGCATTGTTGAGCAAGGTGGTAGCGCCGAAGGGTATGCACTTAATGTGGCAGACAGTGATGCAATAGAGCAGTTTTTTACTGAGCTTAATCAGCCAATTGATGTACTTATTAATAATGCAGGTATTCAGCACGTTGCGAAGCTTGAAGATTTTCCGGCTGATAAGTGGCAGTTCTTACAGCAAGTTATGCTCGTTGGCCCGGCGATGATGACCAAGGCAGTACTCCCTCGCATGCGTGAGCAAGATTTTGGTCGTATCATTAATATTGGCTCAATTCATGCGATGGTGGCGTCTAAATATAAGTCGGCTTATATCGCTGCAAAACATGGCTTAATCGGCTTTGCTAAAACCATGGCGCTCGAAACGGGTGATGCCAACATCACGATTAATACTGTGTGCCCAGCCTATGTAAAAACACCGCTTGTGGAGCAACAAATTGCCTCGCAAGCCAAAGAGCATGGCATTTCAGAGCAACAAGTGATCGACACAATTATGTTAGCACCGATGCCGAAAAAAGCATTTATCGGCTTAGATGAGATCCTGCATACCGTTAGCTTTTTAATGGCCGATGCAGCACGCAATATTACCGCCCAAGCAATTGCCATTGATGGCGGTTGGACTGCACAGTAGGAGGAGCCAATGGCAGGTTTTGATAAAGTAGTTACAAGTTACAGCGAAGCGATGGCTGGTCTTGAAGATGGCATGACAGTGATAGCCGGTGGTTTTGGCTTATGCGGTATTCCTGAAGGACTTATTGCGCAAATTAAACGTCAAGGCACCCGTGATTTAACCGTGGTATCGAATAACTGTGGTGTTGATGGTTTTGGTTTAGGAGTGCTACTTGAAGACAAGCAAATCAGCAAGATGGTTGCCTCTTACGTTGGTGAAAACGCGCTATTTGAGCAGCAACTATTAAATGGTGAACTTGAAGTTGAGCTCACACCGCAAGGCACTTTAGCTGAAAAAATGCGTGCTGGTGGTGCGGGTATTCCTGCATTTTATACCGCAACGGGTGTCGGTACACCGGTGGCTGACGGTAAAGAAACCCGCAATATTAATGGTCGCGATTATTTATTAGAGCCAAGCATTACTGGCGACTTTGCGATAGTTAAAGCGTGGAAAGCAGATCGCTACGGTAACTGTATTTATCGTCATACGGCGATGAACTTTAATCCGATGGCAGCAACCGCAGGCAAAATTACGGTTCTTGAAGTTGAAAAAATTGTTGAGCCAGGGGAGCTAGAGCCAAGCCAAATTCACACGCCGGGTATCTATATTGACCGAGTGATTAAAGGTGAATTTGAAAAACGCATCGAGAAAGTTACCACTAAGCAAGAGAATCAATAAGGAGCACGCTGATGGCATTATCACGAGAACAAATCGCTAAACGCGTGGCGATGGAACTACAGGATGGTTACTACGTTAACCTAGGCATAGGTATTCCAACCTTGGTCGCTAATTATGTCCCTGATGGCATCGAAGTGATGCTGCAATCAGAAAATGGTTTACTCGGTATGGGGCCATACCCAAGTGCAGACCAAGTTGATGCCGATATGATCAACGCAGGTAAAGAAACGGTCACCGCTGCAACGGGGGCGGCTATATTTAGCTCCGCAGAAAGCTTTGCCATGATCCGCGGCGGCCACGTTGATTTAACCGTGCTGGGCGCGTTTGAAGTAGATCAAAACGGCAACATAGCCAGTTGGATGATCCCGAAAAAGTTGGTTAAAGGGATGGGCGGTGCGATGGATTTAGTGGCTGGTGCTAAAAACATTATTTGTACTATGACCCATGCCAACAAGCATGGTGAATCAAAACTGCTGACCGAATGTAGTTTGCCGTTAACGGGCGTTGGTTGTATCAATAAAGTGATCACCGATTTGGCACTTTTAGAAATTAAAGACGGTGCATTTCATTTATTAGAGCGTGCTCCAGGTGTCTCGGTTGATGAGATTATTGCTAAGACACAGGGCAAACTTATTGTCTCTGGTGACGTTCCTGAGATGACTTTTAGCTAGTTTTGCGACTTTTAAGCAGCTAATTTGCCTAGATTTTATACTAACCCCCAGTAATGTGCTTTTTGTTCATGAGTTTTATGAACAAAAAGCCATTTATCACCATCAATGCAACTTACCCCCTAAACATTTCGTTAATCTATCGTTAACACTATGCTCCAAACCAGATCGCCATTTGCAGTAGGCCGATCAACGACAACAAATAATTATAATCTGGTGTGGAGTAATTCATGAAAGCAAGTAACACACAGCTCGCTTTAGCCGTTGCAGCGGCGTTAGCAAGTACATCAGCATTCGCACAAAGCGACACTGAACAACTACAGCAACAACTCGATGCACTTCAAAAAGAAGTGGATTCATTAAAAACATCTAGCGGCTTCAACCTAGAATTTGGTGGCCGCGTGCAACTTGATTACAACTATTTCGACGGTGCTTACAATGCCGACAATGATGGCGCTGGAGGCAGCGACTTCTTCCCGCGTCGTATCCGTACTTATGTTGAAAGTGAACATGGTAACTGGGATCACAAATTACTACTCGAATTTTCTGAAGGCACGGCTGAAATCGTGTTAGCGCGTGTACGTTATGCATTCGACAACGGCTTAAAAGTAAAAGCCGGTAAAATTCGTGAAGACATGTCGCTCAATGCGCTAACCAGTTCTAAACACATTAATACCATTGAGCGTAGCACCCTTGCTAACACCTTCTCGCCTTTCTTCCGCTGGGGTATCTCGGCTTATCAATACTTTAAAGATTCAGGCTTGCGTTACGCCGTGGGTGTTTACAAAAACGATGCATTTGGTGCCTCAGGCCATGACGAAGATGACAAACTGACATTGGCTGTAACAGGTCGCTTAACTTGGTCTAGTGCAGCGCCGGGTGATGTGATTCATTTAGGTGCTTGGCACTCTTATCGTGATATGGGCGACAATGATTTAAGCGCTCGTTTTGCCCGTGGTGAAGTGCGTGAAACCAATGTTCGCTTAGTGGATTACGCAGTCGGTGGTGAAACCGCAGCGCTAAATAGCATGTCACAAAGCGGTCTTGAATTTGCCTACCAAGCAAATGCATTCACTCTAGAGGCTGAATATGCCAGCCGCTACCTCGATACGGTAGATAGTAGTAACGAACTTGATGGTGAGCGTTTTGATGGCTTTCATGTCTCGGCAAGTTACTTCTTAGGCGGTGAGCAGCGCCGTTACAAAGCAGGCTCTGCATTATTTGTACAACCAAAAGGGATTAAAGATGCATGGGAGCTGGTTGCACGTGTGTCACAAATGAATGCTAGCAGCAAACAGCAAGGTACCGACGTAACCACTTATACATTAGGCACATCATATTACCTAAGCAGCGATATCAAATTTATGGGCAACCTGATTTACAGCGATGTTGATGGTGCCGGTGCTTCTACGCTGGTAGGTGATGAAGATTCAGGTATGGGCATCAGTGCTCGTATGCAGTACTTATTTTAGGAGTCGTGCATTATGACTATGTTTAAATCATTAAAAAGATCTGTTTTAGCAGCTTCATTATTAGTAGCCAGCCCACTGGCATTAGCAAACTTACACTTTTTGGTACCGGGTGGCCCAGGCGGCGGTTGGGATACCACAGCACGTGGTGTCGGTGAAGCAATGGTAAAAGCGGGCATTGAAGATAATGCATCGTTTCAGAATATGTCGGGCGGCGGCGGTGGCCGTGCAATTGCTTACTTGATTGAGTCGGGCACTAAAAAAGGCGATATGTTGATGGTTAACTCAACGCCTATCGTACTGCGCGCATTATCAGGCAAAATTCCTTACAGCTATCGCGATTTAACACCAGTTGCCAGCATGATTGCTGATTATGGTGCATTTGTGGTGCGTAATGACTCGCCATTTAAAACATGGCAAGACGTTATTGATGCAATGAAAAAAGACCCAGGCTCTGTAAAAGTAGCAGGTGGTTCTGCGCGCGGCAGCATGGATCACTTAGTGGCTGCACAAGCAGTTAAAGCGGCGGGTCTTGATGGTCGTCGATTACGTTACATTCCTTACGATGCCGGTGGTAAAGCGAAAGCAGGTTTATTGTCGGGCGAGGTCAACTTACTTTCAACAGGCTTAAGTGAAGCTCTCGAAGTCGCTAATGGTGGCCAGGCACGTATTTTAGCGGTGACTTCTGCAGATAAATTGCCAGATTACCCAGCAATTCCAACCTTAAAGTCGCTAGGTTACGACATGGAGTTCGTAAACTGGCGCGGCTTTTTTGCAACCCCAGATTTACCAGCAGACAAACTAGCCGAGTACACAGAAAAGCTACGTAAGTTGCAACAAACCCCTGAATGGGAAGCGGTTCGTGCCCGTAATGGTTGGCTAAATCTATTTCAAGAAAAAGAAGCGTTTATTAAATCGCTTGAGCAGCAAGAAGCGCAATTACGCGTTGTAATGAAAGAACTTGGTTTTATCCGAGGCTAAGGTTAGACGATGTTAAACCGTGAACTAATTGGACCAAGTTTATTCTTGGTCCTCTTTACCCTCTACGCCCTTGTGGCTTGGCAAATTCCACTTATGCCATTTGAAGAGTACGAAAGCGTTACTTCTGCAACCTTACCAAAAGTGTATGCGGTATTCGGTATCGTGGTGTGTGTACTATCGATTGGTGCCAACTTATTAAAGCAAGCACCTGCAGAAAAAGCAGAGCTACTCAGTAAGGGCAACTTACTACGTACCTTTGCACTGTTGGTGTTGATGGTTGCTTATAGCGCCATGCTTGAACCGTTCGGCTTTTTAATTGCCACCAGTGCATTTTTAATTACGGGCTTTTTTATCATGGGCGAACGCCGTAAGGCAGTGTTGTTGTTTGCTTCTGTGCCTGTGGCCGTGGTTTTTTGGTTTTTAATGACACAAGTACTGGGCATTTACTTAGTACCTGGCAATCTGTGGAGTTAAGTTATGCTTGATGGAATTATGTTAGGTTTGTCGACCGTACTCGACTGGAACAACTTGTTATATGTGATCGTAGGCTGCTTTGTTGGCACGTTCATAGGTATGCTACCGGGTCTTGGTCCAATTACTGCAATTGCGTTGATGATCCCGATCACTTACAGCATCGGTGCTGATTCGGGCATGATTTTAATGGCCGGTGTTTACTACGGGGCTATATTCGGTGGCTCTACTTCTTCTATTTTGATTAATGCGCCGGGTGTGGCGGGGACGGTAGCATCATCGTTTGATGGTTATCCGCTAGCAAAACAAGGTAAGGCAGGTAAAGCCCTTGCGATTGCAGCTTATTCATCCTTTATAGGTGGGACCATTGGCGCCATTTTATTGATGGTGGCTGCGCCATTATTAGCGAAAGTGTCATTAAGTTTCCAATCGCCTGATTATGTTGTACTGATGTTTTTAGGCTTAACGGCGATTGCTGCGTTCTCTAATAAAGGGCAATTTTTAAAAGCCATGATGATGACGGTATTTGGTTTAATGCTGGCAACGGTAGGTATTGATCCCTCTTCAGGTACCGAGCGCTTTACTTTTGGCCAAGCTGATTTATTAGATGGTATTAGCTTTTTATTAGTAGCAATGGCAACGTTTGCGTTGGCTGAGGCACTGATTAATGTGGCGCGCCCAGAAGCTGAGCCAGATAAAAAAATTGACGATCCTGATACGCCAAAAATTGGTTCAACAAAACTGACTAAAGAAGAAGTCAAAGATATGGCTCCTGTGGTTGGCCGCTCATCTTTACTTGGCTTTATAGTCGGTGTTTTACCGGGCGCAGGGGCAACCATTGCCAGCTTTATGGCCTACGCTACTGAGCGTAACCTTGCTCCAAAAGCGCTGAAAGATAAATTTGGTAAGGGTTCGATGCGTGGCTTAGCGGCACCTGAGTCGGCTAATAATGCAGCTTGTACTGGCTCATTTGTACCACTACTGACTTTAGGTATTCCAGGCTCTGGTACAACAGCTATTATGCTAGGTGCATTAATTGCCTACGGTATTCAGCCGGGCCCTATGTTAATGCAAGAAAACCCAAGCGTGTTTTGGGCTGTCATTGTCAGTATGTACTTTGGCAATATTGTACTGCTGATTTTGAATCTGCCGTTGATCCCATATTTCGCTAAAGTGTTGGCAATGCCTAAATCTGTGCTGACCGTGATGATTTTATTCTTCAGCTTAATTGGTGTGTATTTAGTGTCATTTAACACCTTTGATTTATTTATGATGGTGGGCTTTGCGCTGGTGGCCTTGGTGCTTCGCTTGTTAGCTTTCCCTATGGCGCCTTTATTACTTGGCTTTATCCTCGGTGATATGATTGAGCGAAACTTCCGCCGTGCCATGATGATTTCAGATGGTTCACTAAGCTTTTTATGGGACCGCCCATTAACACTAAGTATTTTTGTGATTTCGATCTTAGTGTTGTTGTTCCCACTGAAAGACTATATTGTCCAACGTCGTAAAGAAAAAGCAGCTACGCAAGCAGAGCAACATGCGTAGAACAAGGCACTGATATGAGATACACCAATAAGCTAAATCCATTTCAGCATGTGGTTAAAAAACCCAAGCGCTTAGAAACGCGACTCATTATTTGGGTTACCGGTCTATGTGTTTTACAGGCTGTATTGTTTGGCGCATTGGTGTATCAGATCACCGCAGAAAGCTTACATAACCACATGGGTGATAAAGCGCTTGCGCTCGCAACCAGTATTGCCTCACGGGATGACGTGCAAAATGCATTGCAAACCAAGCAAGGGCTTGATGAGTTAAATACGCAAATAGAGCATATTCGTGAACTCACCGCAGCCAGCTTTATCGTGATTGGCGATAAGAATACCCGTCGCATTGTTCACCCAGACCCCGACAAGCTCGGTAAGCCGATGGTGGGTGGTGATAGTAAAGCGGCGCTGCGTGGTGAGCGGTATGTGTCGATTGCTAAAGGGAGTTTGGGCGAATCTATCCGTGGCAAAGTCCCTGTGCTCTCAGAGCGAGGCGAAGTCATCGGCTTGGTATCGGTTGGCTTTTTAGTGCAATCAATTGAACCGCTTATTCGTGCTCGCAGTGCAGAAATCATGCTTTGGGGTTTGTTGTTAGTCGGTTTAAGTATTTTGGCCGCGGTGTATATTGGTCAACGGGTTCGTAATGCTATTTTTGGGTTACAGCCTGACGAAATAGCACGGTTGTTCTCTGAGCAAGATGCTATTTTGAATACTGTTCGTAGCGGCATTATCGCCCTCGATCCTGAAGGTAATGTACGTAACTTAAATCAACGTGCCTGCGAAATCCTCGGTAAACCGACCAGCTGTATTCATCAGCCACTTAAGCTTGCAGATTTGCTTCCTGAACATAGCGAGTTTTTAATGCATAACCAACAGCGTCCGATTGTTGGTTTTGAATTGTTTGCCGCCGATAAACGCATTGTGTTGTCGCGATATGCATTGCAAGTGCAAGGTCAGGCTGATGGCATTTTGCTGAGTATGCGCCCTGCGGATGAACTTGAATATTTATCGCAGCAATTAACCAAAGTGCAGGCCTTTGCTGAGTTATTACGAGTGCAAACGCATGATTACTCGAACAAGCTAAACTTAATTGGTGCGTTAATTCAGATGGGGCAAACGGATCAGGCGATTGAGCTAATTGGTCAAGAAAGTAAAGGCTCGCAAGCGCAGATCCATCATTTGCTCGAAAGGATCCAAGATCCGGTACTAGCAGGTTTATTGGTTGGTAAATACCATAAAGCCCGTGAATTAAACGTGATACTTGAGCTTAATCCAGATAGCTTATTAGGATCGATCACCCGTAAAGATATGCTTGAACGGGTTGTCTCGATACTTGGCAATTTGATTGATAACGCAATTGAAGCTGCTATTCGAGCTAGCGATACACGTACCCCTAAAGTTCGTGTTACGGTTGATGAAACCAGTAAAACATTATTGTTTGATGTTGAAGACAGCGGCTTTGGTTTAGGCGATGACAAGGATGTGATATTCACACCACAATACAGTTCTAAGTCAGGGGCAGAGCATGGTATTGGCCTTTATTTAGTTAAAACCAACTTAGATTCGTGTCGTGGTAGTTTAGAAATAGGTGAGTCTGATCTGATGGGAGCACGTTTAAGTGTCTACATTCCAAAATAATAAAAAATGATCAGCCTATAAATAAAAGGTAAAGAACATGACTTACTCAGTTGTCATTGTTGAAGACGAAGTAGAAGTAGCCCAATTATTGGCGCAATACTTATTACTTCCTCATGGCGTTGCTGGCCAACAAGGGGCGCGGCAAACACTGCGTCAGGGGCAATATCAGGTTGTGGGTATTGCAGGCAATCTTGCCACTGCGAAAGCGCTATTATCGGCGATTAATGCCGATTTAATTTTGCTCGATATTCATTTGCCCGATGGCAATGGTCTTGATTTACTTAATGAATTACGCCGCGAAGAAATGAAAAGCGAAGTAATGCTATTAACCGCAGCAAAAGAAGTAGAAACACTGGAAAAAGCCATGCAACTTGGTGCCTGTGACTTCTTAGTAAAACCATTAATGCTAAATCGTTTAGATCAAGCGTTGGCGCGATTCGAAGCAAGGCAACAATGTTTGTCAGATGCCGATGAAGTAACCCAATCTATGGTCGATACTTTATTTGGATCGCAAGAACAGTTAAAAGCCCCAGTCAGGTTGCCAAAAGGGGTGGATCAGCTTACTTTACAAAAGATCTTAAAAGCTTTTAAAGCGAATATTGGCACGGCTTTTACTGCTCAGCAAATGGGTGATTTAGTCGGCGTAAGCCGCTCAACAGCCCGTCGTTACCTAGAATACTTGCTTGAAGCTGAGCAAGTCAGTGCTGATCAGAGCTATGGAAGTATCGGGCGACCTGAGCGCTGTTATAAAATGACAAGTAGCTAATCGCATCATTTAATAGCCAAATCAGTGCTAAATTAGCGATTTTAGTAGCATAAACTCATTGTTCGGCACGTTAAAAAGTGCCGCTTATCCTGAGCATAGAAAAATTTTATAAAATTGATTGCATTTTAAGCGACTTCGATGGTGATGTTCGCTTTAAGTAATGCTATACTCCCGCCGAATAATTTTTCGACTTTATTAAGAGTAAAATAATGGCAGATTTATCGAAGTACAGAAATATTGGTATTTTCGCCCACGTTGACGCGGGTAAAACTACCACCACTGAGCGTATCCTTAAGCTTACGGGTAAAATTCATAAGACTGGTGAGGTACACGACGGTGAGTCTACTACTGACTTCATGGAACAAGAAGCTGAGCGCGGTATTACAATCCAATCAGCAGCTGTAACTTGTGAGTGGAAAGGCCACCGCTTAAACGTTATCGATACTCCGGGACACGTTGACTTTACAGTAGAAGTATACCGTTCACTTAAAGTACTAGACGGTGGTATCGGTGTATTCTGTGGTTCTGGTGGTGTTGAGCCGCAGTCAGAAACTAACTGGCGTTATGCGAACGAATCAGAAGTTGCACGTGTAATCTTCGTAAACAAATTAGACCGTATGGGTGCTGATTTTTACCGCGTTGTAGGTCAAGTTGAGAAAGTACTAGGTGCTAACCCACTAGTTATGACTTTACCAATCGGTATCGAAGACCAATTCACTGGTGTTGTAGACGTACTTGAGAAAAAAGCATACGTTTGGGACGAGACTGGTCTTCCTGAAAACTACGAAGTACAAGACGTTCCAGCTGACATGGTAGACAAAGTTGACGAATACCATGAGATGCTTGTTGAGTCTGCTGTTGAGCAAGACGAAGACCTAATGATGGCTTACATGGAAGGTGAAGAGCCTTCACTAGAAGACATCAAACGTTGTATCCGTAAAGGTACTCGTGATCTTGCGTTCTTCCCAACATACTGTGGTTCTGCATTCAAAAACAAAGGTATGCAGTTAGTATTAGACGCGGTTGTAGATTACCTACCTTCGCCTACAGAAGTTGACCCACAACCTCTAACTGATCCTGAAACAGGTGAGCCTACTGGTGAAGTAGCAACTGTTTCTGCAGATGAGCCACTTAAAGCGTTAGCGTTCAAAATCATGGACGACCGTTTCGGTGCACTTACGTTCATCCGTATCTACGCTGGTCGCATGAAGAAAGGTGACACAATCCTTAACTCAGCAACTGGTAAAACAGAGCGTATCGGCCGTATGGTTGAGATGCAAGCTGACGAGCGTAACGAACTTACTGAAGCACAAGCGGGTGACATCATCGCTGTTGTTGGTATGAAGAACGTTCAAACTGGTCACACTCTTTGTGATCCTAAGCATGAATGTACACTTGAAGCGATGATCTTCCCTGATCCAGTAATCTCAATCGCTGTTGCTCCTAAAGACAAAGGCGGTAACGAGAAGATGGGTATCGCGATCGGTAAAATGGTTGCAGAAGATCCTTCATTCCAAGTTGAAACTGACGAAGATTCAGGCGAAACCATCCTTAAAGGTATGGGTGAGCTTCACTTAGATATCAAAGTAGATATCCTTAAGCGTACTTACGGCGTAGACCTAGTTGTTGGTCAACCTCAGGTTGCTTACCGTGAAACTATCACGAAAGAAATCGAAGATAGCTACACGCATAAGAAACAATCTGGTGGTTCTGGTCAATTCGGTAAGATCGATTACCGCATCAAGCCAGGCGAGCAAAACTCAGGTTTCACGTTCTCTTCATCAGTTGTTGGTGGTAACGTACCTAAAGAATTCTGGCCTGCAGTTGAGAAAGGCTTCGCATCAATGATGCAAGAAGGTGTTCTAGCTGGCTTCCCAGTATTAGACGTTGAAGTTGAACTTTTCGACGGTGCTTTCCACGCAGTTGACTCATCAGCAATCGCGTTCGAAATCGCTGCTAAAGGCGCTTTCCGTCAGTCTATCCCTAAAGCGGGTGCACAACTTCTTGAGCCAATCATGAAAGTTGATGTATTCACTCCGGAAGACAACGTAGGTGACGTAATCGGTGACCTTAACCGTCGTCGTGGTATGATCAAAGACCAAGAAGCTGGCGCAATGGGCGTTCGCATCAAGGGTGATGTACCACTTTCTGAAATGTTCGGTTACATCGGCCACTTACGTACTATCACTTCTGGTCGTGGTCAGTTCTCTATGGAGTTCTCACACTACGCACCATGTCCTGCAAACGTTGCTGAAACAGTAATCGCTGCAGAAAAAGAGAAAAAAGCTGCTAAGTAATTAGCCTCTTAACTTCTTTTAAAAAAACCCGCACATGCTGCGGGTTTTTTATTACCTAAAAATCGTAAATATATTGTCGTAATTTTTTCGATTACAAAGTAATCATTTCTTTCCTTTGTATGTTAATTAACCATTCAGCTTTGAGTTATTAATGTACCGGTACAGGTATCGCACTTTTAAAGTATTTTCTAAATAGCTAATACGATTTAAGTGCTGCTGCTCTTAAATTGTACGATTTTAATACAAATTTCATTTTCAAGAAATATATAAGGTTATTAGTAAGTTGTAAGCTAATTACTTTGTTCTAGTAAAAAAGTGCTTTTTTGTACCTTGTGTACCTTTTTTAGTCTATGTAAAATGGCGCCCGAATGATTTTTTAATCATTTTGTATTAAACGTCTGCTTATTAAATATTACAACTATAGAAATATACTCATGAAAACGATTAAGTTAAGTCCTAATTGGACTCTACAGGGAAGCAAGATAGCACTGGCTATTCTTGTTGCATTAAGCGTTACTTTGCTAGGAGCATCAATTTTGATGCTATTGTTGCCTGTTCTGCTATTTATTACTCTATTAAATTTTTTAGAATTGCGCTTCTTACACTGTTACAAGGCGGGGATTTGTTATTCGCGAGGATTAGGTAAGCGTTACATCAACGCTGAAGATATTGTCACTGTTGAATTTAACCCAATGGCATTCATCACAGTATTTAAAATTACCTTAGCGAATGGTAAAACACACCAGTTTATGAACTGGCAGATTGATGAGCAGCAACAGATTGACATTGCTAAGCTCTATAAGTCAAAAGCAGGTTGTGCCATAAAGCCTAATCTGCAATGTAAAGCCTAATACTAGCAAGCCTCAATAATGCTAAATTAAGTGAACTGAAATAAAAAGGCCGCGAAATGCGGCCTTATTTATATATAGCGTCGTTTATTTTTTCATACGACGACGAAGTGCAAACGGTAAAGCAAGTAAGCTTAACCAAGCAAATGAACCAGAATCATCATCTTTTGACTCTTCTTCTGTTTCTTCTTCAACTTCTTCAGCTACATCTTCTACTTCATCATCAGCTTCATCGTTTGTGATGTTGATGTATAGCAGTTGTGCTTCTGATAGATTACCAGCGCTATCTTCTGCACGGATCATCAGCGTAAGCTTGTCTTCTTCTTCGAAGTCTAGCTCTTTAGCCACTGTGATTTCACCTGCAGCACTGATTGCAATTGCATCAGCATGCTCACCTTCAATGCTAAAGCTTACTACTGGGGTGTAATCAGCATCACCATCAGAGAAAACTAGTTGGCCAATCACAGCGCCAATTTCACTATTTTCTACGATTTCGAATGATTGACTCGCTTCGATTACTGGTGCCTGCTCTGCAGGAATAGGCTCTGCAGATTGAATATCAACAATTACTGGGTCGTGATCAGATGCGCGGTATGCATTGTCAGCGTATAGGCTAGCTTGTTGTGTCGATGACTTATACTCAAGGTTGTAGTCTAGGCTAATTGGCTCATCGGCATTGATATGCCAATCCGTAGCAGCAACAACTTTAGCTAGCATAGATTCAGAGACTAGTGCGTGGTCAAGGCTACCAATGCGGCCAGAGAAGCTATAAGAGTAACCTAATGTGTCGCCATCTAGTTCAGCAACCGCACTCTTCAGACCTTTATCTGCAAATGCACGAATAGGATCTTCCATCGCATAAGAGTTCATATCACCGACTAGGATGATATCTTCATCTTCAACTTCAGTTGGGTAAGTTGCTAACCAATCAGCATATGCATTTGCACCCGCAACACGGATTTCATTCCAACATGCTTGACCATCGCCTAAGTCAGCATTATTACCTTCAGCGCTACCACAGCCGCCTTTAGATTTTAGGTGGGCAACGGCAACAGTGAAGATTTCTTCGCTTTCAAGAGATTGGAAGCTTTGTGCAATTGGCGGGCGATTACTGTAATCGAAAGGTTCTACTGTAGTATGAGCAGCCTTACCAACTTCAGATACTTTATTTGAGCGATAAATCAGTGCTGTAGTGATTGCATCAGTACCAATTTGGTCAACACCGAAATCAACAAATGCGTAGGTATTTTCTGCATCTTCATCATTAAGTGCAGATACTAGGCTAGCAATAGCGCTATTTTCACCGAAACCGTCATTTTCGATTTCCATTAAGCCAATAACATCAGCGTTAATAGCTGTAATTGCACTAACTAATTTAGCTTCTTGGCGAATCAGCTCTTCTTCGCTATCTGCACCACGGCTAGTAGGGAAGCCTGCGCCTTGGCCATCACCATTGAAATAGTTTAAGACGTTGAAGCTTGCTACACGTAGGTCTGCATCTTCGTTAAGCTCTGGTGCATCTGTACGAGGGTTAGTCGCAGTGAACTCAGGTTGTACTGTAGGGTGAATACGGTAACGGTTGAAGCTGTAACCCATTACACCAGTAATCGTATTAACAGTATCGCCTAAACGTAACGTGTTATAGGCATCAAGGCCGGTACCTGGGTAGGCAATAGGATCAAGGTTTTGCTTTGTTGAACCATCGTCGATTAAGATTTGTTTTTTTAGGTTTTCAGCTTCAACAGCATTTGCTGCATCACCTGGTAGCGCAACTTGAGTACCTTGGTATAAACGCTCAGTACCTAAGTCAACTTCACCATAGCGACCAAGACCGTAGTTGTTATTAACGACTAAAGGTTGATCTATAGTTACTAACATACCTTCGTAAGCTTCAAGGTCTGCCACGTCAGTAACTGGTAAAGAAATAGCGGTTGCGTCAGTAGATAAACCTGTCGCACAGATCTCAACTTGGCTAACATCGCCTAGTTGTGTTGCGCTGTAGTATTCAGCCACGCTACCTTTAACGCGCACATGGTCACCAACAGCAACGTCGGTATCTGCGAAATAAACGAATACACCTTCAGAAGTAAGTGCATTTTCATCAATATCAGCAGCAAGTGAGCTAATGAAGAAGCCTTTTAGTTGATCATCACCTTGGAAGTCAGCTGTAACAACACCTTCAACTTCTACTTCAGTGTCGATAAGCGGGCTGTCGCCGCCTTCACCTTGAATTGCGCTGATTAAGGTTTTTTCTGCACCACACTCAAGAGGAGTAACTGGCTCTGGTTCAGGCGTTGGCTCTGTGCTCTCACCATATTGACCTATATTGCTGAAATCGTCTTGGTCGAATTGCTCCCACTCATCGTTTGGGTTAAACGCTGAGGTTGCATCAGTACGGCCTGAAGTGATTGAAGCTTTACGGCGAAGTGTTTTATTTTGTGTTGAAACGCCGCCTTCATCCCATGCTGAACCTGGATCTACGCCCAGTTGACCAAAGCTATCAACAATTGCACCATCTTTAGTTAGCACTAATGCGTCATCACCGTTGAAATAAGTGATTGTTGATTCAGTGTCCGCGTTGGCTTTTAACTCATCTGCAGAGCCTGCATTAACAATAACGTAAGTTGCGTTTGCTGCAAGAGTACCGGTTAAAGCTAAGCTGTTATTCGGGTCTGCTAGATCGCCGTTACCATTTGAGTATAAAGAGATGGTGTAACCGTCAAGCGATAGCTCAGCACCAGAAGTGTTGTAAAGCTCTACCGCTTTATTGTTAGAGCTTCCTTCAACGTATTCAGAGATGATTAGGTTGGCAGAAGCAGGTGCGCTCAGGCTTGCAATCACAAGCGCGAGCGGCGTTAATTTTGTATTTATCATTATTTTTCCCGTGTATGTATTATAAAAGTCCCAATATGGGACACAGTACTTTAAGAAAAATCTATGACAAATTAAATACAAAATGTTAATAAAATAGGAATAATTACCAATTTTTAGAACATTTACTTTAGATTAGTTATTTTTTAACCAAATAGCTGCTTGTTTTGCAAAATAAGTCAGGATGCCATCGGCGCCAGCACGTTTAAATGCTAGTAATGATTCCATGATTATTGCTTCTTCTGCAAGCCAGCCGTTATCAATGGCTGCTTTATGCATGGCATATTCACCACTTACTTGGTAAGCAAAAGTGGGTACACCAAACTCATCTTTTACGCGGCGTACTACATCTAAATAAGGCATACCTGGTTTTACCATCACCATGTCTGCACCTTCTTGCAGATCGAGGGCTACTTCACGAATTGCTTCATCAGAGTTCGCAGGGTCCATTTGATAGGTCTTTTTGTCGGCACCTTTTAAGTTGCCTGCAGAACCTACCGCATCACGGAATGGGCCATAATAGCTAGAGGCGTATTTAGCAGAGTAAGCCATGATACGAGTGTGGATATGGCCTTCGGCTTCGAGTGCTTCACGAATTGCACCAATACGTCCATCCATCATGTCTGATGGTGCAACTACATCCGCACCCGCTTCGGCATGCGATAGCGCTTGTTTAACTAAGATTTCAGTTGTTACATCGTTAATCACATAACCGTCTTCATCGATAATGCCGTCTTGACCATGAACGGTGAACGGGTCAAGTGCAACATCTGTGATCACACCTAATGTAGGAAAAGCTTCTTTAAGCGCACGAACAGTGCGTTGTGCTAATGCATCTGGGTTATAGGCTTCTTCAGCAAGTAGAGATTTTTTATCGCTCGGTGTTACCGGGAAAATAGCCACTGCAGGAACACCTAATTCAACAAGCTCTTTTGCTTCTTCAAGTAGTAAGTCGATAGAAAGACGCTCAATGCCAGGCATAGACTCAATAGCTTCGCGGCGGTTTTTACCTTCTAACACAAATACAGGAAAAATAAGGTCATTAACAGTTAGTTGGTTTTCAGCCATTAGGCGACGAGAGAAGTCATCACGACGCATGCGGCGCATACGTGTATAAGGGAAAAGGTCGAGTCCTGATTGGGCCATGCTTTGTATACTCCTAGTCTGGTAGAGGATAACTCACTACGCGATTTCGACCTGTTTGCTTGGCATGATATAAGGCTTTGTCGGCATAGTCAGTGAATAAACTTGGGTTATTAATGTCTTCAGCAATTGCGCTGTAAACACCTGCACTCAAAGTAAATTTAATCGTTGTTCCGGCAACTATTATATCAGTATTTTGGGCTGCTTTGCGTATTTGTTCGGCAATTTCTAATGCACCTGTCAGTGGCGTATTAGGCAACAGCACGACAAATTCTTCGCCTCCGTAGCGCGCCACTTCATCAAGAGGTCGTTTCAGGTGCTGTTTAATGACATCGGCAGCTGATTGAATGGTTTGATCACCGGTTAAATGACCGTAGGTGTCATTAATTACTTTGAAATGGTCAATATCTAACATGATGATGGCTAAAGGTGTTTGTTCACGTCGCGAGCGACGAATATCCATTAGTAGCTTTTTATCGAAGTAACGGCGGTTCTTGGTTTTTGTCAGCGCGTCTTCCATATTGAGTTGTTCAAGCTCTCGGTTTTTCTCTTCAAGCTCGCGTAATGTCACTTGTAACTCAAAGGTACGCTCCTCGATATTCGCTTCAAGGTCTTGGCGAGCTTGTTCTTGCAGTTCAAGGCGCTCGCGCATTAAAGTATCTTTAGCTTTGCTCTCAGCTAAGGCATTTTGTTGTGCTGCAACTTCAGCATCGCGCTGCATCAAAAACAGTTTTATAACTGCATAGCTTAAACTTAAGCTACAAACCAAAAAGCAAATAAAGGTAAGTGACAGCACTCCGATATTTAAATTAAACGGGTTAAATACCCCAAGTGCGCTGTAAATAATGGCGCAGAAGAAAGCGAATAGGGCGATTAGAAAAGCGCTACAAGGCTGTTTATACTCACGGTTAAACTGCTTTAGAGCAATACTTGCAAAGATGATAAGCACCACAGGTAAACTTAATAAGCAAAGTGTAATTGCAATATGAATTGGTAAGAGCCACATTATTACGGTGACAAGCACTACGACCCACGCTAGCCAATACTGAAAGCGATTTAAGCGAGATTTGGTAAAGCCGAATATATAGCCTTGCAAGGGCACAAATAACGCACCACAAATGAAAAATAGGCTCGGTATGGTGAGTTGTTGAAACGATGAACCGCTCGGTTGTAAGTAACGATAACCATAGCCATAAAGGTAGGCTAGCGACAACCAAAGTAAGGTAAGTAATAACCCAGTGTAGGCGAAATAGCGGCGTCTAGAAAAGCCATAAAGTACTAAATTAGTGAGTGCGAGCGATAAAATAAAACCGACTAATAAGCCGTACAATAAATTGAACTTACTTTTATGTTTTAGGTATTCAGAGGGGCTCCAAAGGCTTAGAGGTACTCTTAGGCCACCGTTGTTTTTAATTTTTAGGTAGATTTCGGAATGACTGGCTTTTGGAATAGTTAATGAGGCTAGCAGCGATTCATTTTTAATTTGCCGATTGGCTAAAGGAACGGCGTCACCTATTTTTGTGTTAAATAACACATGCCCACCTTGCAGGTGAAAGACGCTCACTTCATCGAGTAAAGGGTTATCTATCGATAATATCAGCGGTACATCATCTAATGAGGTGTTTTTTATCGATAGCTTGAGCCACAGAGGCTTTAAAGTCATGCCTAGATTTAAGGTTTCACCTCGGTTTTTCAGCCATTTTACATTAGCATTGCTAAATGCTTGTTGTTGAGTAATAGGATCAAGGGTGTACTCAACATTTAGCGTATGTTGAGACTTAAATTGTGAGCTAACAATAAGTGGGTTAGCCAATAAATAAGGAGTAAATAAAAAAACGAAGAGTACGCCACAAAGTGACCATAGGCGCTTCATCTTAACCCTTTATGGAAAATAATTGCTGAAAGTTTAGTGTAGTTTGTTTTGCCACTTCAGTAAATTCACAGCCTTTTAAATCAGCAATTTGCTGACACACATAAGGAAGGTTCTGAGGTTCATTGCGACGAGACTTCGGTCTTGGTCTAATATTTCTTGGCATTAAAAAAGGCGCATCAGTCTCGATTAACAAGCGTTCTAAAGGGATTGATGGCACTAAGGCTTGTAATTGCTCACCGCGGCGTTCATCGCAGACCCAACCCGTAACACCGATATAAAGCCCCATTGCTAGGTAACTTTGGAGCGCTTTTTCATCCCCCGTAAAACAGTGCAATACGCCTCGTACTTTGAAGTCACTTAAAATTGCGAGCATATCTTCACTAGCATCTCGCTCATGCAAGTAAACTGGCATATTCAGCTGCTCAGCAAGCTGCAGTTGGCGTCTAAAAACGCTACGCTGAACGTCCCGAGGAGAAAAGTCACGATTGTAATCGAGGCCACATTCACCAATAGCAACTACTTCATGGTTTTGGCTAAGCGTTGTTAAGTGTTCTTCAAGGTGTTCGTCGGCGGTTTTTGCATCATGAGGGTGAATTCCTGCAGTGCAAAATTGCTTAAATTGTTTGGCGAGGTTAAGAGAGGCTTGGCTACTTTGCAGATCGCAGCCAATAAGAAGCAGCTGCGTTACATTTGCCTCAGCGGCACGTTGTAACACAGCTTCATGAATATCATCAAATTGATGATTGCTTAAGTTGACGCCAGCATCAACCAGCGAAATGCTCATTAGTTAGTGCGCTTAACACGAATCGAACGGTTTTGGCCTTCAACTTTTAAAAGGAAAGAATTGAAAACGCCACGTTCAATAACCACAACATCTTGTTTTTTTAGACGTAAGCTATCAGAGCCAACTTGACGCCATTGTTGACCATTATCAAGTTCGATGATGAGTTCACCGTAAGGGGCTTTTTTCACGCTTTTTACACTGGCGCTAATTTGGTCATCGTTTACTTTAGCAACTTCTTTATGCTCTAAACCAAAGTCTTCATTTTTTGTTCTTACGATTTGTTCGTTTGTAGCTCCTGCTGCGGCAACAGGCGCTGGGGAAGCAGCTGCAGCTGAGCTTGCAACAGGTTGTTCAATTTGTTTTTTTGTCGCAGGCTTTGATAGTGATTTACCTGCCATCACGTTGTCGTAACAAAGTAAGCGGTTAAAATCATTTTCAACAAAAGTACACGCTTGTAGTGCTTGTAAGTTAACTTCGTTTGCTTGTGCAGTGCCAGTAATCGTTAACAGTGCAACTAATGGAATGAGTTGTTTTTTCATTTATTCCTCTGATTCCTGTTGAGGTTTGGCGGTATAAAATGCAGCCAAAATTAAACCTAATTCAAATAATAACAGCATGGGTAATGCTAGTAATGTTTGTGACAGTACATCAGGAGGTGTTAAAAACATGGCAACCACAAATACACCTACCACGATATAAGGTCGTTTTTCTTTTAAACTTTTTGTTGTTGTTGCGCCACTCCAGCATAACAGCATGATTGCAACTGGTATTTCAAAGGCAATACCAAAAGCAAAAAAGAGCTTTAAAGCAAAACTTAAGTAGCTACTAATATCAGGCGCTAATGTCATCATATCAGGGCCAGTGTTAGTGAAAAACCCTAAAATAATGGGTAGCACTACAAAGTAGCAAAATGCGATACCACTATAAAATAGCAAGATGCTAGAGGCCAAAATTGGCATTAGCATACGCTTTTCATGTTGATACAAGCCAGGTGCTATAAAGCTCCAAACTTGGTGCAGTATCATAGGAATAGCAGCAAATAACGCCACAAATAAGGTGAGTTTAAACGGTGCAAAAAAAGGTGCCGTTACATCCGTTGCGATCATGGTGGCAGTGCTAGGCAAGTTTGCAATAAGTGGTGCTGCAACAAAGCTATATATATCGTTGGCAAAGTACACCAAGGCGATAAATATTAGCAAAATGCTTAACAAAGCTTTCATGAGTCGATTTCGTAACTCAATTAAGTGGCCAACAAAGCCTGTGTGAGCTTGCTCGGTCATAGTTTACTATTCATCATCATTGTTATTGACCACAAAAGCAGAGATTAAATTCACTTTTTTTCGTCATTATTGTTACTTTCTGCTTTTTCAGGCGTGTCTTTTTTGTAACTGTGGGTGACTGACTGAGCAGCCTTTTGAAGTTCGTTTACAGAGTCTTGCAGATCTGGAGATAGTTCTTGCAAGTTTTGTTGCTCTGCTTTTTTTAAGTTTTCGTGAAGCTCATGGATACGGAGTTCTTCGTTCACTTCTGCTTTCACTGAGTTGGCGACTGACTTTAAGGTTTTTACCCAGCGGCTAACCGTGCGAATTGCCACAGGCAAGCGCTCTGGGCCTAATACAATTAGACCCACGATCAGTACGACAACAAGTTCCCACATCCCCATGTTGATTAAGCCTTATGGTCGTCTTTGCTTTTCTCTACGGTTTCTTTGTTTTGCGTGTTAGAAGCTTGTTCTATTTGCTCGCTTTTAGCGCTAGCTTGGTCATCATCAGATACGGCTTTTTTAAAGCCTTTTACTGCGCTACCTAAATCACCGCCGATGCCACGAAGTTTTTTTGTGCCAAATAACAATACGATGATTGCCAAAATAATGATTAATTGCCAAATACTGATACCACCAAAACCCATGGGTTACTCCGTTTTTTCAAATTTATCGAATAGACTTGTCTCGATTATACTCACCAAAACATAAATAGCACTTAGTTTATGCGCTACGCCATGCTGCAATAAAGCCTGCTACAGCAAAGCCTGCGGTAATTGCACTGGCAACTAAGTCATGCTGTAAATAACACAAGCCTGAAACAATCAAACAGCTACCAGCAAAGATGCTAAGTAACAAAGGTTTAGCAGATTGCGGTGCTGGCAATTGTACAGGTTGTTGTTGACGCTTTAAGTTTTGATAAATTAAATCAGGTAATTCAGGCATTTTTTCTGCCCAAAATGGCAAGTTCGCATACATTTTTTTCATTACTGCAAGCGGACCAACTTGTTCTTTGACCCAATCTTCTAGAAAAGGTTTAGCGGTTTTCCATAAATCAAGCTGCGGATACAGTTGCCTGCCAAGGCCTTCAACATACAACAGCGTCTTTTGCAGTAACACTAATTGCGGTTGAACTTGCATATTAAAGCGACGAGCCGTATTAAACAGGTTGACTAACACATGGCCAAACGAGATTTCGGCCAGTGGTTTATTGAAAATTGGCTCACACACAGTACGAATGGCAAACTCAAACTCTTCAATGCTGGTATCGGCGGGTACCCAGCCAGAATCAACGTGTAGTTGTGCTACTTGGCGGTAATCACGGTTAAAAAAGGCAATAAAGTTTTCTGCTAAATAGCGCTTATCTTCACGATTAAGGGTGCCTACAATACCGCAATCAATACCGATATATTTTGGGTTATGAGGGTTTTCGCGAGAAACGAAAATATTACCCGGGTGCATATCAGCGTGGAAGAAACTATCACGGAATACTTGTGTGAAAAATACTTCAACACCGCGCTCAGCTAGCAGCTGCATATTGGTATTTTGTGCCAGCAATGCTTCGGTATCAGATACTGGAATACCGTAAATGCGCTCCATTACTAATACGTTACTGCGGCTGTAGTCGCTGTAAACAAAAGGAATGTAGAGCGAATCTGAGTCTTCAAAGTTACGGCGTAGCTGAATCGCATTCGCCCCTTCACGCATTAAGTCGAGCTCATCGAGCAAGGTTTTTTTGTACTCGTTTACTACCTCAATAGGGCGTAAACGTTTGGCTTCTTTTAATAGCTTAGCAACTAAGCGTGCGACTTTTTGCATTAGCATTAAGTCGGCATCAATTTGCTCTTTAATGTTAGGGCGAATGACTTTAATCACCACATCTTGTGGCGCGCCATGCTCATCAATTAAGGTTGCCGTGTGAACTTGTGCAATCGAGGCTGATGCTAAAGGTGTTTGCGAAAAATCACTAAACAATTCACTAATATCATTAATACCCAGCGCTTTTTCAATAAGCTGCTGGGCAAGTTCACCTTCAAAAGGTTCAACCTGATCTTGTAGTAGTGCAAGCTCTAATGCGACATCATGAGGGAGTAAATCACGGCGTGTTGAAAGCATTTGGCCAAACTTGATCCATACAGGGCCAAGCTCTTGCAGAGCAAGTCGTAAGCGCATACCTGCAGGTTTATCTTTATGTTGGTTGCGTAACCAAAATAAGCTGCCACGGGCGAGTTTGGCAAACCAAGGCACTCGTTTACGTGGAATTAATTCGTCTAAGCCATAGCTCAGTAGGGTTTTAGTGATGTAATAAAGACGAGCAGACGACACACAAGTTCCTTAGCGCATTAGCGAGACTGTAACAGCGCGTTAATTCGCATCTCTAATTGAGATACTTGGCTTTTTAATTGGCGGTTTTGCTGTTTAAATTCAGCAAGCTCAAGAGGGTGTATGGTCACTGCTAACTCATCTTGGCAAAGCGTTGTTAAGGTGTTTTCTAACTTACTTTTTGTTTGTGAACCACGACGCTTTAAAGCTTGAATAGAGAGCCACAACTGTTGTGCTGGGGCATCGCCAATGTACCGAGAAAAATGTTCTGGCCAATCAATATCAAGCTCAGCAAAGGCATTGCTAAAGCCTTGCGCAAGATTTAAATCGCCTTGTAAGTCGAGCTTATCTTGGCGAATGAGTTGCGTGAGCATTGATGGATCTTTAAGCGCCAACAAGGTGTCGATATCGGCGCTGATCATGCAATCAAAACTACGCTCTTGCGTACTGTATAAGTGAATTTGCTCGTCGCTGTAAACACACAAAATTGACTGTTGCCAATCACGTATCTCAATCAACAGCTGTTTATCAGCAATTGCTGCAAGCTTACCCTTTAACTGAGGGTCTAACTGCAGCAGTTGATTAATGATTCGTTCGACTAGTGATAACAGAGCGTTTGCTAACATCGCGTTACCTACTTAATTTACAGAATTTTTAGTATTTAAAACCACGGTGAAGGGCAACAATACCGCCAGTAAGGTTTTGATAACTGGTTTGTTCAAAACCAGCATCTTCCATCATGCCTTTTAATGTTTCTTGATCTGGATGCATACGGATTGATTCAGCAAGATATTGATAAGACTCGCCATCATTCGCAACCAGCTCACCCATCTTAGGTAAGATATTAAATGAGTAGAAATCGTAGGCTTTGCTTAATACTTCTTGTTCTGGTTTTGAGAACTCAAGCACGAGTAAACGGCCACCTGGCTTAAGAATACGATACATTGAACGCAGAGCTTTATCTTTATCGGTCACGTTACGAAGACCAAAGGCAATCGTAATTAAGTCGAAGCTGTTATCAGGAAATGGCAATGCTTCTGCATTCATTTGAACATATTCGATATTGCCAACACGACCTAGGTTACGCAGTTTCTCACGGCCAACTTTCAGCATCGAAGAGTTAATATCGCCTAAGATAACCTGACCGGTTTCACCCACTAGCTGACTAAATTTAGCGGTTAAATCACCTGTACCGCCGGCAAGATCTAATACATAGTGACCTTTGCGAACACCTGAACTTGCAATAGTTTGGCGTTTCCATAAACGATGAATACCGAACGACATAAGATCATTCATTACGTCATACTTTGCAGCGACTGAGTGGAATACATCTGCAACCATTGATGCTTTGTCGTTTTCAGCAACGGTTTTATAGCCAAAATGCGTGGTCTTTTCTTGATTCTCGTTCATGATTAATCTCTATCGTGGCAATAAAGACTAGTGTACTTGATTGTAGCTGTGGGGTGCAATTTGATTATAACTAAATCATCAGATTAGCGTGGCTTTTCATGACTTAGCGCAGTTTTAAACTTTATTGGCCGGCAATAAAACTACTTTGCCCTAGCGACTTGGCTTTAGCGGCTGCTAAAGAGGCTTTACGGGCTAAACTGTTAAAGTCGCCATCGCCTTCATGTTTAGCGATGCCTAGGGCTAGGGTGATAGCTGGAAGTTTGGTGCCATTTTTTGAGCTGACAAAGCGCAGCTTTTCTACACCATTTCGTACTTTTTCGGCAATTAAGTTGGCAGTTTCAGGCTCTATATCAGCAAGTAGGATGGTAAATTCATCTTTACTTGTGCGCCCAGGTAAACCGCTTTCTTGTACGTATTTTTGCACTTGCTTGGCGACTTTACTCAAAATAACTTCACCAATGACATCGCCATAGTTTTCAATAAAATGGTTTAAGTTCTCAATGTGAATAGAGATAGCACAAACCGCTTTATTTTGGCCGACCCAGAGCTGGGTTTGTTGATTCAAGTAATGGCGCTTGTATAAGCCGGTTTGTTGGTCGGTAATGTGTTGTTTGCGTAATTGAGTGAGCTGTTTTTGGGTTTTTTCTTGCAGCGATTTGGCTTTTGCTATTTCTTGCTTAAATTGACGGTGTTGATTGAGCAGCACTTCTGATTGCTTACCGAGCATTTTTAATGCGTGACGCGTTTGCTCAATATTGTTTTCATCGATTGAATGCACACAGTCACTAACTTGATCAGCAAAGCGCACAATATTTTGTTCGTTATTGCTAGCATTACGTGAAAGAGTGTTAATAACGGAATCAACGTTGCGAACAATGGCGGTTTTCATTTTATGGCCTTGCTCTATAAAATCGAAATAAAGCTGTTCTACATAGACACAATCGATGGTTTTTCTTTGTGCGATGGCACGGTCAATAGCGGCGTTAAGTTTTGGGTTAGACTGACTGACGTAGGTGTAAACAACTTGGTAGTTAAGTGGTGACGGCGGTAATGCATGATGTTCTAAAAAGATACATACCTTTGTCATTTTTTCTTGAGCAATAGCCATGGGATCATGGAACATCATTTTTCAATACCACTAAATACGCATATCAACCAATTAATCATCTCTTCCGTAAAGTTTATTTGCTTCCAAGCATAAATACCGAGTCTACAGTAATCTGTAATCAGTCTATTTAAAAGCAAAATCGCTAATTTTGGAACTTAAATTTGTTTCGTTTGTGTCTATTAGCTGATTTTCTCAACAACTTTAACAAGTGTAATTAAAAATTGCTTAAACCTTGCTCATTCTTATTTACACAACGCTGTTAATTTGAGCGTATTTAACCTGAGCTTGGTCGCATTTGCTTGGGTTTTAGCCAGTGCTGCGCTACTTTAGCGATACTGATTAAAACTAAAAAGAATGCTATGAAACAAACACTGTCGCGAACTTTAAACCGCTCTGTTATTGCGGTTGCTTTAGCTTGTACTTTAAGCGCTTGCCAAGTCACAAATATTGATGCTGATCAGCAATTTACTCAAGTAGCCGAAAATATTGTTAATTACCGCCAAAGCATCAGCCCATATGGTAAAGAAAATGGCGTTGATGGTTATTTATTAGAAAATCTATCGGCTGAATTTTTAGAACAAAAATACAAGAAGAATACTGAGCTACTTGCCGAGCTAGACGCTATCGACCGTGATAAGTTATCGGAAGAAAACCGCATTAACCTGACTATTTTGCGTGGCCAAGTGCAAAATAGTGTCGATGAATATGTGTTTAATGCGCATTATATGCCGCTGACATCTGAGTATGGCTTCCATTCTAGCCTATCATTTATGATATCAAGCTCAGATTACACAAAACCACAAGATTACCAGCTATATCTTGCTAAATTACAACAAATTCCCCGCTATTTTTCGCAAAATATCGGCTGGATGCGTAAAGGTCTTGAAGTGGGTTTAACTCAACCAAAGGCTGTTTTAGAGGGCTATCAAGACTCAATCACGGCTTATATTGTTGATGATGCGACACAGTCTGAATTTTACAAACCATTTTTAAATAACACGGCAGGTTTAAGTGATAGCGAGTTTGCAGCGCTACAAAAGCAAGCGCAAACCATTATCAAAGAACAAGTTATTCCGGCATATCAAGGTTACTTAACTTTCTTTAACAATGAGTATCAACCGGGTGCACGTACAGATATTGGTATTTCAAGTACGCCGAATGGCAAAGCGTTTTACGAAAATCGCGCTAAGTACTACACCACCACAGATATGACGCCAAAAGAAATCCATGAGCTAGGTTTACAAGAAGTGGCGCGTATTCGCGCAGAAATGGAAAAAATTATTGAGAAAGTAGGCTTTGAAGGCTCGTTTGCTGATTTTGTGCACTTTTTACGTACTGATCCGCAATTTTACGCAAAAACACCAAAAGATTTACTAAAAGAAGCGTCTTACATCGCCAAGAAAATGGATGCGCAGTTACCTAAGTTATTCCACACCTTGCCAAGAATGCCGTACGGTGTTGCACCGGTGCCAGAGAGTATTGCCCCCAAATATACAACCGGCCGTTACTCAGGTTCTCGCCGTGATGATCAAGCGGGTTATTACTGGGTTAATACCTATGCGTTAGATAAGCGCCCGTTGTATGTTCTTGAAGCATTAACTTTACACGAAGCTGTACCAGGGCATCATTTACAAATCTCGCTAAATGCTGAACTTGAGTCATTACCAAGCTATCGCCGTAATGCATATTTGTCGGCATTTGGTGAAGGTTGGGGCTTATATTCGGAGTTTTTAGGTATCGAAGCGGGCTTTTATCAAGACCCATACAGTGATTTTGGTCGTTTAACCTATGAAATGTGGCGTGCAGCACGTTTAGTGGTTGATACAGGTATGCATATGTATGGCTGGAGCCGCGAACGCGCAATGAAATTTATGAGCGAAAACACCGCGCTATCATTACATAACGTGAAGACCGAAACTGACCGTTATATTTCATGGCCTGCACAAGCGTTGTCATACAAAATTGGTGAGCTAACAATTAAACGTTTACGCCACGAAGCTGAGCAAGCACTTGGTCAAGATTTCGATATTCGCGAATTCCACCATCAAATATTACGTCATGGCTCAGTGCCAATGTCAGTGCTTGAAGAGCAAATTCAACTTTATATTAAAACTGAATTAGCCAAACGAGCAGCATAGCGGCATAAAAGAAACGAAAAGGCGTGACTTACATCACGCCTTTTTTGTTTATTGCACGTAATATAAACACCTTATATGCTTTGAAGGATTTCATTTCACAAAGGGGCCTTGGATGAGTGATTTTATAATTTTTAGTATCGATGTTTTTGCCAGCTTGTTTATTTTTGCACTCGGCATAGGTTTGCTGGTGATTGTGTGCTTTTACATTAGTGATGTGACGCAATCTAAGCAGGCGATTCGCCGTAATTACCCGGTAATCGGCCGCTTTCGTTATTTTTTTGAACGCCAAGGTGAATTCTTCCGACAATACTTTTTTGCCATGGATAGGGAAGAGCTACCATTTAATCGTGCTGAGCGAAGCTGGGTTTACCGCGCTGCGAAAAATGTTGACCGCACTACGGCCTTTGGTTCAACCCAAAGTCTTGAAGCAACGGGAACGGTGATGTTTATGAACTGTGCGTTCCCAACTTTAGATGAAGATGCACTCGACCCGAGCGAAGTCACGTTAGGGCCTTATTGCCAAGCTCCTTATACAACAAACTCGTTATTTAATATTTCTGGCATGAGCTTTGGTGCCTTATCTAAGCCAGCGGTGCGCGCACTATCGCGAGGTGCAAAGTTAGCGGGCTGTTGGATGAATACCGGTGAAGGAGGGCTCAGCCCTTACCACCTTGAAGGTGGTGCAGATATTGTGTTTCAGATTGGCACGGCAAAATATGGTGTTCGAGATGAGCACGGTAAATTAAGCACCGAAAAACTCAAAGCGATTGCTGATCACGAACAAGTTAAAATGTTCGAAATTAAAATGAGTCAAGGTGCTAAACCCGGTAAAGGGGGTATGTTACCAGGGCGCAAAGTGACCGCTGAAATTGCAAAAATTCGGGGTATTCCCGAAGGGCATGACTCGATTAGTCCAAATGGTCATCCAGATATTAAATGCCCAGCAGATTTACTCGATATGATTGAAACGGTACGCAGTACCACAGGTAAGCCAACCGGTTTTAAAGCGGTGATTGGTGAATACACTTGGCTCGAGACCTTGTTCAGTGAAATTAATAATCGTGGTATTGAATCAGCGCCTGATTTCATCACTATTGATAGTGCCGACGGCGGTACGGGCGCAGCTCCTCAACCCTTGATGGATTCAGTTGGTTTACCGCTACGAGAGAGCCTGCCTTTGGTTGTTGATCTGCTAAAAAAACATGGTCTCAGAGAACGAGTGAAAGTGATTGCATCAGGTAAGCTAATCGTACCGTCAAAAGTGGCTTGGGCACTTGCATTGGGTGCTGATTTTATTGTGTCGGCGCGTGGTCATATGTTTTCGCTTGGTTGTATTCAGGCTCTACAATGTAATAAAGATACCTGCCCGACCGGTATTACGACTCATAATGAACGCTTACAGCGAGGCCTCGATGTGACCGATAAGGCACAACGTGTCGCCAATTATAATAAGTTTATTCATTATGGTGCAGGGCTGATTGCTCATTCATGTGGTGTATCAAGTGCCCGCGAGTTAGCTCGCCAGCATGTGCGAGTGGTACAAGAAAATGGTTTATCAGAGCCGCTCGATAAAATGTATGAGCACTACAATAAATAATCTTGTTGAATAATTAAAAGGCGCATTGAGCGCCTTTTTACTTTTTGACTATTAGTTTAATAAACTGATTAATAAAGAAAAGAATTCATCTTTATTGTTACAGCTTGTGGCATTGAGCATCAGTTGCTCGCCGAGTACGAGCGTTTGCTGTTGTACTGCTAAACGAGCTTGTGCATCTTCAATACCGTCTATATCTGCAACATGGGCTAAACCAATAGTACGGCGAATAAGTTCAGCGCCACAGTAACCAATTGCATCACGCAATACGTGTTGTAAGTAATCTTCGATAAAGGCGCGGTTTGCAAAGCTAATATCAGTTGCTTCGCTGCTTGCTAGGTTTAACCAATGTTGCTCAAATTGGCTATAACAGTCTTGTAAGCAGGTTAATAAATGGGTTTGATACTGGCGGCGTTTTGCTTGCTCTGTAATGCGGGCGTTTTGGGCACAGTAATTTAGTAGCAAGTTACCCATAAATGAGCCGATATCAAAGCCAACAGGGCCAAAAAAGCCAAACTCAGGGTCGATCATTTTAGTTGTTTTGCTATCAACAAAAATGCTGCCACTGTGCATATCGCCATGCAATAAAGTTTGTGGGCAAGATAAAAATTTAGCTTTTAATTTGGCCGCGGCCAGTTTTAAACCATCATTATTTCGAATACTTTCGACGTGTTCATTAAGCTCAGCAGGGAAATTATTGCGCTCATGCTCAATGTAAGGATCAGTAAAGAATAAGTCTTCTGTGATCTTACATAAATCAGGATTAATAAATTGACTGACTTTGGCTTTTTTATCTTCAGCAGATAAGTAAAAGTCTGAGTTATAAAAGCCTGTACGGCTTAAGTAGAGCGCAACGTGGCTGGCCAATAATGGAAATTGCTCTGCGTTGATTTGTGCACCACGTAAAATTTGTAACTCACCTAAATCTTCTAACACGGTTAATGCCAGCTCGACATCGTGATGCAATATCGCCACGGTATGCTCTGGGCACAACTTACCATGATTAATCAATACTTCGGCTTCGACTCTTGCGCGGTCTAACGATAATGGCCATGACTCACCTACGCAGCGGGCATAAGGGAGTGCTTGCTTTAGAATTACACTGTTGTTGTGCTGATCAGCAACCCGAAAAACTAAGTTTAAGTTTCCGTCTCCAAACTCGTATGCAGTCAGTGTTGCATCAGCAGGGAAGACTGAAATTAGTTCACTTTTAACAAGTTCTTTAATGTAATCAACAGCATGCTCTGCATTAAAGGCAGTGTATTTAGCCATGGCTCTATCTCGTAATACAATTAACTTTGAGCATTCTATACCTGTAACCGTTTAGATGTCCATACATCTAGCTTGTTAGTTGTCAAAACTGATGTAAAATAACTATTCACTTAAATTAGTTATTCATTAGTTATTCGGATTCAGTATGCAAGATCTCATCGCCAGCAGTATTAAATATCAGCAAGGTACGCTAACCGTGCTTGATCAGTATTTATTGCCACATCAACAGCATTGGCATGTATGTAACGATGTTGAAACGATGAAAGATTTGATTTTGACTTTGAAAATCCGGGGAGCGCCTTTAATCGGCTTAGGTGCTAGCTTATTGGTTGCACACCTAGCCGAGCAGGGCATGAGTCAATCAGCACTTGCGGTTGCTATAGATGAACTAGAAGCAACACGCCCAACAGCGGTAAACCTTATGCACTGCATGGCCAAGTTACGTGCAGCGCTTGCAGAGACTGATTATGTTGCAGCTGTTGTCGCAACTGCTGAGCAGTTATTTAAAGAAGATATTGCCCTTTGCGATAGCATGGCAGAACGTGGTGCGGCTTTGGTAAATAAGGGAGATAACATTTTAACGCACTGTAATACTGGTGCGTTAGCGACTGCGGGTGTCGGCACTGCATTAGGTGTGATTTATAAAGCGCAGCAACGCCATGGTGATATTCATGTTTGGGTTGATGAGACACGACCGTTACTGCAAGGCGGCCGCTTAACAGCTTTTGAGCTTGAGCGTTGGCAAATCCCTTATACTTTGATTTGCGATAACATGGCAGCCAGTTTAATGGCTGCGGGCAAAGTAGATAAAATATTTGTAGGGGCAGACCGTATTGCTGCAAACGGTGATTTTGCCAATAAAGTCGGCACTTATAATCTCGCTGTGTTAGCGGATTTCCATAACATTCCATTTTATGTCGTTGCACCACTTACGACACTTGATACACAAACGTTGTGTGGTGCAGATATCGAAATTGAGCAACGCAGTCCTAATGAAGTGCGCGGTGTTAGTGGTAGTTTTGGTGAAGCGATGTGGGCACCGACTAACGCGAAGGTTTATAACCCGGCATTTGATGTGACACCGGCGAGCCTAGTCACAGGTTGGGTGCTCGATAGCGGCGTTTATAACCAGTCCGATATCGAGCAAGGTATTCTAAAACAGTTAAAGTCGTAAATTACTCTGCGCTTTTTTTAGTGTAGAGCTCAATGCTATTTTGATTGTTGGCAGTTAAGAAGGTCACTGCCAGCTTGTCGTTTTTAGCATTAAGGCGCGATATATAGTGAGAAGGCTTCATTTGAAGTACTGACTCAACGCCCTGCATTGTGGCTAAATTAATGCTGAAAACTTCAGTATCAGTGGCGATATACAAACTATGTAGGTTACTTGCCATCGACACAATAGAAGGCTTTAACTCAGTTAGTTTGTCTGGTGTAGTCAGCTCACTATAGGTGTTGTTATCGCTGTCTAAAAGCAGGTATTTATCGTATTTAGAATGCACAATCAGCTGTGTATCGTCATACCATGCAATAGCTAGGGGTGTATCTATAGTGCTTTTAATCACTTCATCGCTGTTTGTGTGAAGAATCATTATTTGATTTAGCTGATTGCTAAGATCGGTATATAGCACGGCAACCTTGTTACCCCTTATAGCTGCCAGCTTGGTACTACCAGGAAGTGTCCAGTGCTTAATTTCTGAGAAATCAGCAGCATTTAATAATGTTAATTGCTGATCGGCTTTATTAAAGCTAACAAGTCGGCTACTGTCACTATTTGCTGCAATTACTGAACTATCTTCACCAATTTTGCCAGTGATATTGATGTATTGGTTTGCTTTTCTGAGCCAGTGTTGTCGTTCTGAAAACTCAAAGTCAGAGAAGTACACATCATTATTGGCTAATGCGACTAAGTCGTCTTCATGCTTATTCGCTGTGGCGATGTAGCTCATTGTTTTTGAATTAAGGTCAAAGACTGCGGCATCTTTATCGTGAAGGTCAGTACTGATCAACACACTTTCTTTGCTTAAAGGGTAAGCATAATTTGCTCGTTTTACTGGCGCTGTTATAGCGGGTTGTCGACTCATACTATCAAAAGAGAATGATTCAATAGTTGATGTGCCGCGGCTATACCAAATTAGTGAGTTGGTCTGCTCATCATATGTGGCTACCCATGCACGGTAATCGTTGGTAGTTAAAAGCTTTAGCGAGCTGCCATCTAAATTCGCCATGTATATCTCTACTTGGCCAACATTATGGCGCTCAAAGATGATGCGGCTCGGGTTTTTTATAGTTGTTAAAATAAAGTCCCCAGTGCCAGTGATATTGGGTGTGCTGATGCGAATTTCTTCACCGGTTTTTAAATCTTGTGCATATAAAGCATATAAATGTGTTAAGCCACGGTAATTATTACGCCTCGAAATTGCGACATCACCCACTTCAATGTACTGACTTGGCTGAGAATTAAGTAAAGATTGGTTGATACGTGGCTTTATTAACGCTTCACTTGATAACAGGTTGCTTGCTTGCCAAGTGATGCAATCGCTGTAGTCTTTGTTTTCACAAGAGCCGTAAAATAATCGCTCTCCATCCTCAGACCAACCCTGTAAAAAGATATTGCCAGAGGCAATCACGTATTCTTTTTTAGTGGTTAGGTCGACGACAAAAAGACTTTGACCATCATTTTCTAGAATATAAGCAAGCTTAGTTTTGTCATGGCTTAGCATTAAACGATAGTGAGAGCCTTTATGCCATGAAATGGTTTCAGCTTGCAGGTCTAAAAATGGCGCTTCGTTTTGTACTTCATCATTTGCTTTAGGCTGTTGTGAAAATAACCAAATAGCAGTAATCAATAAACCAAGCACTAACGCTGCAAAAGGCCATGGCCAGCGTGAAGAATGCGCTTTTTGTTCATTAATGGCCGTAGGTTTAACTTGAGTATCAGCGTCTTTATCTACTGTTATTACATTTTCTGTTTTTAGCGGCTCTGTACTCACAGTGTGATCAAGAGGCTTAACTTCAATAAATAGGCTATAACCTTTGCGATAATGGGTTTTAATGGTTTGCCCGGGCTGTTTTTCTGATTTAAGAGTTTTTCTTAGTTCAGAGATGGCACGGTTAATGGCATTGTCATCAACAAAGCTTTGTTGCCAAATATTCTCAACCAGCTCTTGGCGAGTGATAATGCGATCATTATGCTCAATAAAGAAACACAGTAATTTAAATAATAAAGGTTCTAGTTCACGCTTATGAGTGCCATCGCTGATGGTTTGCTGCTGAGTGTTAAGTTGCCACTCACCCACATAAATAACGGTATCGCGTAAGGGTGAAAATGCCGACCCCATGTTTAGTCCTTTAGCAAATAATTAGTACTTATTAATGGGGAGGATAATAGCAGCTTTTGTTCTTAATTTGGGTCTTTTTGTTTTATATTTGTAAATTAAAGGCTGTTTTTTGCAACATATAGCCAAGCTTGGTTGTTACATTGGAATGTTTCTGCAATTCGCTGATAATCATCTACTTCGTAAGCATCTGCCTGAGCAAGCTCTTGTTCGGTGATTAAATAAATAGTGCCATTAACAATATCACTTGGTTTACTTGTTTTGATTAAAGCCGGGTGAAAACGTTGACCACTACTTTTAAGTACGGCTTCGTCGGTGATCTCGACTTCACCAATGACATACCCAGTTAGCGTAGCAGGTTGACCTTCGAGCAAACGCCCGAAGGTATCAAGCTGAACCTGCGGGTACTGTAAGGTACCGTACGAGAATAGCTTTTCCATGTTAGTCCAGCAGTGGGAAGTTGGTAGCAATAGTTGACTCAGTACTTTTAGCGACCCAACCTTCGGTATTATTGAATAAGCGAATTGCTGTGAATTCAGGGTCGCTGCCCATATCAAACCAATGTGGTGTGAGTTCTGGTACTGAAATTAGGTCGCCTTGTTGGCAAAGCACTTGATACACTTTGTCGCCTAAGTGTAAGCAGAATAAACCTTGGCCTTTCACAAAAAAACGAACTTCATCTTCGCTATGTGTATGTTCAAACAAGAACTTACCGCGTAGTTCGCTGGCATTGGGATTACCCTTAGCAAGCGAAATAACATCCACTGTTTGATAGCCCCCTTCAGCTTTTAAGCGCTCTATATCTTTAGCATAAGCAGTTAAAATAGCGTCATGACTGGTCTCTTGGTCAATTTGTGCCGTTGCTTGCCACTGCTCAAAGCGAACGCCAACCGCATTCAGCTCACTCGCAATCGCGCTTAAGTCTTCACTGTGAAACAGTATATTGTTTGCGTTATTATCGTTATAAATAGTTAATTGGCTCATGCTAAAAGCTCCGCACTAAATTCCGAAAAGTCGTTGATATATGGGTGAGCATCGCTTACTGCTTGGCCATCGCGAACAAGGTGTAAAGTGCCAAGACCAGCAGCTTTAGCAGCATCAAGCTCTGCCACCACATCGCTTAAAAACAATACTTCGGCAGCGTCAAATGGCAGCTCGGCGATAATATTCTCATAAGAGCTTTGCTGTTGTTTTGCACCGACTTTAGTGTCGAAGTAATCACTAAATAAAGGTCTAACATCACCGTAATCAGAAAACTCAAAAATCAGGTGTTGGGCTTTTACTGAGCCTGATGAGTAGACATATAGACTTTTACCAGCTTGTTTTTGGGCTTGTAAAAAGTCATAAGCATCTGGGTAAAGGTGGCCAGTAAAATCACCACTCTCGTAGCCCGTTTGCCAAATTAAGCCTTGCAACTGCTTGAGTGGGGTAATTTTTTGATCTGTTTCAATCCAATGAATTAAATGTTTAATGACCGTGTCGATATCGGCTTCGGGTTGTTCAATATGTGCTTTAACGGCCTCAATTTGGGCTGCAACTTCCGGGTCTGTTTGATGTGACTTTACAAACTCAGGTAATTGCCCTGCCGCGTAAGGAAATAATACGTCTTTAACAAAAGAAATGCGGGTAATTGTGCCTTCAATATCGGTTAAAATCGCTTTGATCATGGCTGAACTCCAGCTTGAATACCTTCTAGTTTTAGGCGCTCAAGCTCACAGCTAAATAGGAACTCTAAGCCTTCTAAATGGCGAAGTACTTCTTTGATATCTCGACCAACGACATATAAACCATGGCCACGAATTAATACAGCATGCTCAATAGGGGTGTGAAGGTGATGATCACTGACTAGTAAGCTTAAACGGTCAATGTCTTGGTCATTATCAAAAATAGGAATAGTTAAGGTATCTAAGTGCGATTTGACACCGCTTAAAGACTTTTGCATTTCGTAGCCATGCAAATTGATAGCGTGGCCTTTGATCACACGCGATAACACAGTTGCTGCAACAGAATGGGTATGCAAAACAAATTTAGCTGATGGGATCAGCTTATACATATTCAAATGTAGCTCAGTTTCAGCTGATGGATTGCCAGAGCCTTTAGTACGATTGCCTTCATGATCAAATTCAATAAATGCATGAGTGCCGAGTTGACCTTTATCGAAACCACTTGCTGTGACGACATAACCGCTTGCAGTGCGGGCTGAAAAGTTACCACCAGTAGCAGGGACCCAGCCACGTTGGCTTACCCATTTACCAGCTTCAATTAGTTCTGAAATAGCGGTATTGTTATGCATATATTCCTCGACATTCTAAAAGTTATTTAGACGGCTATACATCTGTTTTAAGCAATGATAGCATCGCTTCGGGCGCAAAACCATCTTTAAGGAACCTCTGTGTTTGAAAGTAAATTGCCGAATTTAGGCACCAGTATTTTTAGTCAAATGACCGCTCTAGCAAATAAGCACCAAGCGCTTAATTTATCTCAGGGTTTTCCTGAATTTGATGCACCAGAATTACTAAAAAAACAGCTCAATCATTATGTACTTGAGGGGGTAAACCAATATGCGCCTTCAAGTGGGGTTGCAAAGCTACAACAGCAAATAGCGGCTTTGATTGCTAGAAAATACCATAACAACATAAATTACGAGCAACAAGTTACCGTCACTTCAGGGGCAACAGAGGCATTATTCGTAGCAATTCAAGCGCTTGTTAAAGAGGGTGATGAAGTTGTGGTATTTGACCCCGCGTATGACTCGTATCAACCGGCAATTGAGCTTGCTGGCGGTCGCTCAGTTCATGTTGCTTTGCATGCGCCAGACTACAAAATCGATTGGCAAGCTGTAGCTGATGTTATAACAGACAAAACACGTGTCATCATCATCAACACGCCACATAACCCAAGCGGTAAAATCTTTAAAACAGAAGATATTAATGCCCTTAAAGCGCTTGTTACTAAGCATGATTTATATGTAATTAGCGATGAAGTGTATGAGCACATTACCTTTGACGGCGCTTTGCATTTAAGTGCGCTGACCGACCCTGAGTTATTTGCACGCAGTTTTGTGATCTCAAGCTTTGGCAAAACTTTTCATAGCACCGGCTGGAAGATGGGTTATTGTGTTGCACCTGCCCAATTAATGGGGGAGTTTCGTAAAATTCACCAATATGTGACTTTTTCAAGCTTTACGCCTGCCCAGCATGCACTAGCCGATATGCTCGAGTTAGAGCCAGAACATGTTGATGAACTTAGTGGTTTTTATCAACAAAAACGCGACTTGCTCAGCGAATCACTAGCGCAAAGCCGTTTTAAAATATTACCAAGTGAAGGCACCTACTTTTTGCTACTCGATTATAGTGATGTGTCTGATCTTGATGATGTTGAGTTTTGCCAATGGCTGGTTGAGCAAGCGGGTGTTGCAGCTGTACCACTCAGTGTGTTTTATAACAGCGCAAGCAGCGACAAAGTGATTCGTTTATGTTTTGCAAAAAATGATGACACATTAAAACGTGCCGCGGAGATTTTATGCCAACTTTAACCTTAGCTTTAGTGCAGTCATCACTGCATTGGCTTGATAAAAGCGCCAACCTTGCGCACTTTACAGAGCAGCTTAACAGTTTTAACGAGCAAGTTGATTTAATTGTCTTGCCAGAAACATTTGCCACGGGTTTTGCGATTAATCTAGATTGCAGCGAACCAGAACAAGGCGAGGTACTTAGTTGGTTAAAAGCTACAGCTAAGCAAAAAAATGCTGTGGTTGCAGGCTCTGTTTTAGTTGCAAAAGGCGACAAAAAGGCTAATCGCTTTTATTGGGTTTGGCCAAATGGCGAAGTGAAATATTACGACAAACGCCATTTATTCTGTTTAGGTAACGAAGGCAATTTCGTCGCAGCAGGCGAGCAGCGCGAGATATTCGCAATCAATGATTTTCGCATTTTGCCGCAAGTGTGTTACGACTTACGCTTTCCTGTATTTCAGCGTAATTGCAACGACTACGATGTGATGATCAACGTAGCTAATTGGCCGGCGGCACGTCGCCATGTGTGGGATACTCTTCTAAAAGCACGCGCAATGGAAAACCTCTGTTATGTCGTGGGTGTGAATCGCATTGGTGCTGATGGTAATAATGTTGCCCACAGTGGTGGTACTGCCGTTTATGATTTTAAAGGCGACACCTTGGCTAAGCTTGAAGATGATCAATCGGGTATCATTATTCAGCGCTTAGAAAAGTCACCGCTTGATGACTTTCGAAGAGCGTTTCCTGCTCACTTAGATGCTGATCAATTTCAGTTACTGTAATTGCTCGAAGCCGCATACTCAAAAATTTGTTAAACTCATGGTTGGATTATTTACTATAAGCAATCATGAGTCGCAAAATCACCCCCGTTATTCTCGCTGGTGGCATAGGTTCTCGTTTATGGCCTTTGTCGCGTAAAGCGATGCCTAAGCAGTTTTTATCTTTACTTAGCGAAAAATCACTCTTACAGAGCACGTTGTTACGAGTGGCTGACTCACGATTTAATGCGCCAATTTTAGTGTGTAATGAAGAGCATCGTTTTATTGCTAAAACGCAAATTGCAGAAATCACAGATAATTATACTTTATTGCTTGAGCCTGAAGGTAAAAATACCGCGCCAGCGATTGCCTTGGCCGCTGAATTTGCACTGCAAAATGGTCTAACCGACCCCTTACTAGTCATGCCTGCTGATCACCATATCAGTGATTTTGATAAGCTTATTGTCTGCTTAGAAAATGCGATAGCGCTTTGTCAGCAACAACAATTAGTAACCTTTGCCATTACTCCCACTGAACCACATACCGGCTATGGTTATATTCGCCAAGGCGAGCAGTTAGCCCATGAAGGTTGTTTTAAGGTGGCTGAATTCAAAGAAAAACCAGCCCTGCAATTAGCCGAAAAATACCTTGCCAGTGGTGAGTATGGCTGGAATAGCGGCATGTTTTTATTTTTACCAGATGTGTACTTGAGTGAGCTTAATCGTTTTGCACCAAAGATTGCTGACAGTGTCGCAAAGGCGGCTAGCTTCACCGCAGATTTAGGTTTTCAACGGCCTGTTGCGGATGCGCTCACAGCATGCCCAAGTGATTCTATTGATTATGCTATTTTGGAGCGTAGCGCTAACGTTGCTGTTATTCCTGTTGATTTGAATTGGAGCGATGTTGGCAGCTTTTCAGCATTATCGAAAATCGCAGAAAAAGACCAGCATGGCAATTATTTAGCCTCGCAAGGGGTGAGTTTAGATAGCGAAAATAATCTACTTATCAGCGAAGCTGACCATACTATTGCAGCGCTTGGCGTGAGTAATCAAGCAATTATACATACTCACGATGCCACCTTAGTGGCAGACAAAAGTGCGCTCGATAAGCTCCCAGATTTACTTAAACAGCTTGCTGTTGTCGATAACGATAAACTAACCCACCATCAAGCCGTATTTAGACCTTGGGGCAACTATCGAACTTTAATTGAAAGTACAGGCTTTAAAGTAAAGAAAATAATCGTAAACAGCGGTGCAAAACTCTCAACTCAACGCCATCAGCACCGTGCAGAGCACTGGGTCGTCGTATCTGGCGTGGCAAGTGTGCGAGTAGGCGATGACGAATTTGAATTAACAGCTGATCAATCTTGTTATATTGCGGCTAAACAATTACACAGTCTTGCTAATCAACAAAACACGCCACTGATCGTTATCGAAGTACAAACCGGAGCGATACTTGATGAAACTGACATCGAGCGATTTGATGATAGGTATGGGAGGGAGTAGGTTGGTTTGAGCGGAGCGAAACCCAACGTAAGCGGAGCTATCAGGTTTCAGCCGTCAGACGTCAGTTGAGCGGTGGAGTTGTTGAGTGCAGTGTCTTACTCAG
>NZ_LRUE01000021.1:0-1369 GCF_001550135.1 Pseudoalteromonas shioyasakiensis | reverse complement strand
GCCGTCAGACGTCAGTTGAGCGGTGGAGTTGTTGAGTGCAGTGTCTTACTCAGCATTCGCCCTATTCATTCTTCGGGTAGGTTGGTTTGAGCGAAGCGAAACCCAACGTAAGCGGAGCTATCAGCTATCAGCTATCAGCTTTCAGACGTCTGATCTGACCCCGATAAAGTAGACACGGGGTTTAATTAACTTGTTCGTACTGCATGGGACTTTTATACCCTAGGGTGCCATGCCTTCTTACTGAGTTGTAGTATTTTTCAATATAAAAATACGTTTGTGTTGTCATTTCACTACGACTCAGTTCATTTAAATTCTTTATCCACTCCTTTTTATACTGCGCGAAGAAGCTTTCTGAGCATGCGTTATCCCAGCAGTTGCCTTTTCTAGACATACTCACTGTGACACCTCTATTAGTTAACCACTTCACTGTTTCCTTTGCGACATACTGAGCTCCTTGATCTGAATGAAAGAGCAAGTTCGAACCATCAGGTTTGCGTGCAGACCATGCCTTTCTCAGTGTTTTAATAACTAACTCGGCGTTGTTTATCCGGCTTGTTACCCAGCCAACAACCTTACGAGAATACAAATCAAGGATGACGCATAAATACTGCCAACCATCTTTACAGCGTACTTGTGTGATATCTGAAACCCACACGGTATTTACTGCATCAACATTAAACTGGCGTCGTAGTAAGTTACTCGCTTTGATTGTACCTTCTTTCTTCGCGCGGCTTGTATAGCGCCTCTTACCTGACTTTGAACGATACCCAACGCTTTGTAAAAGTCTCTGCACACGTCCTTTACTGCAATCAAAGCCATGTGCTACCGCTGCTTCCCAAAGCTTTCTATAGCCCGGGATACAGTGCTCCTGGTCGCTAATATGCTTTAGAAACTTAAGTAACGAACTGTTCTCTTTCTGGCGTGTGCTAGGTAATTGCTTTAACCATTTATAATACCCAGCCGGCGACACAGATAACCAACTGCACAACTTTTTCACTGTGCGTTTGGCGTCTGTGACCTTGTGGATATATTCGAACCTTATTCTTTTAGGCTGTCGAAGTAGACCTTCGCCTTTTTTAAAACGTCATTCTCCAACTGAGCATCTTCGAGTTGCTTCTCAAGCTTGCGAATTTGGCGCTCTAAATCTGTGTATGATTTGTCAGGGCCTTGGTTCTTAAGTGGCTTTGATGTTTTCTTCTTCGAGGTCATGTGACTTCTCCAACTTGATAGCATGTCAGGATGAATACCGTATTTATTAGCGACCATCTTAACTGTATCTGTGGTGTCTAACGACTCTTGAACGACTTTTATTTTAAATTCGAGGGAATATCTACGCTGTGACTTTACTTTCATGATTACTGACTCCAAA
>NZ_LRUE01000020.1:72604-90875 GCF_001550135.1 Pseudoalteromonas shioyasakiensis | reverse complement strand
TTTGGAGTCAGTAATCATGAAAGTAAAGTCACAGCGTAGATATTCCCTCGAATTTAAAATAAAAGTCGTTCAAGAGTCGTTAGACACCACAGATACAGTTAAGATGGTCGCTAATAAATACGGTATTCATCCTGACATGCTATCAAGTTGGAGAAGTCACATGACCTCGAAGAAGAAAACATCAAAGCCACTTAAGAACCAAGGCCCTGACAAATCATACACAGATTTAGAGCGCCAAATTCGCAAGCTTGAGAAGCAACTCGAAGATGCTCAGTTGGAGAATGACGTTTTAAAAAAGGCGAAGGTCTACTTCGACAGCCTAAAAGAATAAGGTTCGAATATATCCACAAGGTCACAGACGCCAAACGCACAGTGAAAAAGTTGTGCAGTTGGTTATCTGTGTCGCCGGCTGGGTATTATAAATGGTTAAAGCAATTACCTAGCACACGCCAGAAAGAGAACAGTTCGTTACTTAAGTTTCTAAAGCATATTAGCGACCAGGAGCACTGTATCCCGGGCTATAGAAAGCTTTGGGAAGCAGCGGTAGCACATGGCTTTGATTGCAGTAAAGGACGTGTGCAGAGACTTTTACAAAGCGTTGGGTATCGTTCAAAGTCAGGTAAGAGGCGCTATACAAGCCGCGCGAAGAAAGAAGGTACAATCAAAGCGAGTAACTTACTACGACGCCAGTTTAATGTTGATGCAGTAAATACCGTGTGGGTTTCAGATATCACACAAGTACGCTGTAAAGATGGTTGGCAGTATTTATGCGTCATCCTTGATTTGTATTCTCGTAAGGTTGTTGGCTGGGTAACAAGCCGGATAAACAACGCCGAGTTAGTTATTAAAACACTGAGAAAGGCATGGTCTGCACGCAAACCTGATGGTTCGAACTTGCTCTTTCATTCAGATCAAGGAGCTCAGTATGTCGCAAAGGAAACAGTGAAGTGGTTAACTAATAGAGGTGTCACAGTGAGTATGTCTAGAAAAGGCAACTGCTGGGATAACGCATGCTCAGAAAGCTTCTTCGCGCAGTATAAAAAGGAGTGGATAAAGAATTTAAATGAACTGAGTCGTAGTGAAATGACAACACAAACGTATTTTTATATTGAAAAATACTACAACTCAGTAAGAAGGCATGGCACCCTTGGGTATAAAAGTCCCATGCAATACGAACAAGTTAATTAAACCCCGTGTCTACTTTATCGGGGTCAGATCAGATCGCTGACGGCTGAAAGCTGATAGCTGATAGCTGATAGCTCTTCTTATGATGGGTTTCACTCCGCTCTACCCAACCTACGCCAGACTTCCAAACTTTACTCTTTCAACTTTCCCCTTGCTAACTAGCAATTCACGACCCAATTTACCCTTTGTTGCAATTTTAATCTTGGTTTAGTACCTGAGCTATGTAAAACTATTTGCGTTTTTAAACCACAATCAGGTGACATGAATGTCTCAAATAAAAGCTTGGAAACTTATTAGCCTGTTTTGTTTGGTAAGCTTGCTTATGGGCTGTGAGTCGAAAGAAGAGCAGCTGAAACAAACAATACAACAATCCATAGAAAAAGCTGAAGTTGAATTAAATCAACTCGGTACAGCGCTTGATAATGGCTCTTTGCGTAATGCGACGATACTTAAACAATACGGCAAGGTGCTTGCTGAGCAGCAACCGCAACTTTCTGAGATCGCCCGTGTAATTAGTCTTGATGCCACTCGTGAAGGGGCTATTTATTCAGGTCTTACACAACGATTAGCTGATGTTAAGTCTACGTATCTAATACCCCCTTATGAAGATACTCTTCATCAACTTGATCTTATTCGTGATGCTGCCAAGCCATCTTTATTTCAAGATGCGCTTACCGATCCTATCAATATGCTTGCTGACATGTCGCAGGGGTCACTAGCACGGGTTGGTGCAATTAGTGAAGCTGCTGAAGGTGAAAGTGTTGGTAACCAGTTAGTTGGTAACCCTAACTATGGGCAATGGCAAACGAATAGCAGCGGTACCAGTTTTTGGGTTTGGTACGGGATGTATCGCATGTTGGGCGATGTATTCGACCGAGTTGAGTATGGTCGCTGGAGCCGTCACAGAAAGTACAGCTATTACAATGACTATGGCCGTTATCGTTATTCGAGCCCAAAACAGATTAAAGCACAACAAACGGTAGAGACGCGGACTCGACAGTCTTATCAACGTCAAGGTAAACAATTCACTAGTCCGTATGCCACTAAGCGCAGTGGCGCATCTGGATTAAGCCGTAGCAGCTATACGCCGCCACGCACACGCAGTAGCTATGCTTCTAGCAGTAGTTACAGTAGAAGCTCTGGGTCATTACGTAACAGCTCGAGCAGAACATCACGTGGCATTAGCCGCGGTAAGTAGTGAAAAGAATAACCACCGGAGTTACAACACATGTATGAATTTAATGGAATAACAACTTGGTCGTTGCAAGCTTTAGCAATCGACTTTGCAATCATTATCGCTTTATTTGTCAGCCTAAAATTTATCAAAGGCTGGGTATCTAACTTACACGCTAATGATGAAATAACTGAGCGTGACAATTTTGCTTTTGGTATTAGCTTTGCGGCTGGGCTTGTGGCACTGGCTATTGTTCTTAGTGGCGTGAGTAGCGGCTCATTTGCACCGACTTTACAACAAGAAGCATTACAAATGCTAGGTTATGGTGTGATGGCGATTGTGCTTATCAAGCTAGGTCACTTCTTCCAAGACAAGGTAGCGCTTCGTAAAGTGAGCCTGCATGACGAAATCGTAAAAGGTAATGCTACTGCTGCACTCATTGATTTTGGCCATGTGGTGAGTGTGGCGATTGTCATTCGCTCAGCTTTATTTTGGGTTGCGACCGAAGGCTGGCATGGTATTCCAATTGTGATCGCAGCTTTTGCCATTGGCAGCATTGCGATGCTACTGATCAGTCAATATCGAGTGCAGTTATTCAAGCGAACTAATCGCAGTGGTGATTGCTTACAGCAAGCGGTTATTGACGGTAACTTAGCAGTAGGTATTCGTTATGCTGGCTTTTTAGTGGGTAGTGCATTGGCATTAACGGCTGCATCAGGTATTGCTCCTTATGCGGCTGACAACATTGTTGCTAGTTTAGGATACTGGGCATTAAGTGCAGCAGTGAGTTTAGTTGCTTTCATTTTACTACATTTAGTGACTATCAAAATCATCCTATCTGGTTGTGATATTTCAGATGAAGTGAACCGCCAGAAGAACGTGGGTGTAGCAGCTATCTCTGCAGCAATCTCATTTGCGATTGGTTCGACTATGGCAACCTTGTTAGGTGCCTAATTAAGTGTCTACTACAACAAGCGCCCCAAGTAGAGCCAATCTACTTGGGCATGATTTCCTATTAATAACTGTTATGGCCGTACTCGCTGGGTGCGGCCTTATTTATGAATACCTGCTATCTCATTATGCAGGTCGTGTCTTAGGCTCGGTCGAGAGTGCCATTTATGCCATGATCGGTACCATGATTGTCGCTATGGGTATCGGTGCATTTTTAGCACGTTGGTTTAAAGATGCATTTACTGCTTTCGCGTGGCTAGAGAGTATTATTGCTTTGGTCGGCATGGGCTGTATTTTAGCGATAGCGAGTGTTATCGCTGTCAGTTATTCACTGCCGCATATCTTCTCCGAAATTTTTAACTTGCCTGCAGATACCGTACTTAATGGTTATGTATTTGAAAAGCTACAAGAGTGGTCACGTTTCTTACCCTATGTGTTTGGTCTGTTACTCGGGCTATTGATTGGTATGGAGATCCCGCTAATTGCGCGTATTCGCCAGCAAGTTTATGGCCGCTTTTTAGAAAATAATGCGGGAACTATTTACGGGGCGGATTATATCGGTGCCGGTGTCGGTGCTGCGATTTGGGTGAGCATTATGCTTGCGATGCCAATTATGCAAGCAGCAGCTTGGACGGCGTTGTTTAATATTATTGCTGGTCTCGTGTTTTTATGGCGCTATCATCAACATGTTCGCTTCGCTAAGTTACTGTTAGTTTGCCATGTGCTGTTGTTGGTGTTTTTTGCGTTTGTGCTTGTGCTTGGCACCAGCTGGATGAAAAACCTAAGTAATGTTTTATACAAAGATAAAGTGATTTACTCGCAAGCAACTAAGTATCAGCACCTAGTTTTAACTGAGCGTTTGAGCCGCAATCAGCCCAATGCAATTACCGATCTTTACCTCAATGGCCGTTTACAATTCTCAAGTGTGGATGAGCAAATTTATCATTCTATGCTTGTCTATCCTGCTATGTTGGCTTCAAATCGTCATGACCGCGTGTTGATCATTGGGGGTGGTGATGGGCTTGCATTACGTGATGTTCTGAAGTGGCCAGTAGAGCATGTCACCTTAGTTGACTTAGATGGTCAGTTGTTAAACTTATTTGGTAATGATGTCGGCGACTATGATGCGCCAGAGGAAATCAGAACACGTTTAACAGCGCTAAATAAGCACTCTATGAGCGATCCCCGCGCTGATATTCGCATTGCAGATGCCTTTTTAGAAGTCGAAGCAATGCTTGCTAAAGGCGAGCGCTTTGACACTATTTTAATTGACCTACCAGACCCTAATCACCCTGATCTTAATAAGATGTACAGTGATTATTTTTATAATCATGTGCGTCAGTTGTTGGCACCTGATGGGGCTGTGGCCGTGCAATCAACATCCCCTTATCATGCGAAGAAAGCATTTTTAAGTATTGCTAAAACAATGAAAGCTGCTGGCTTTGGTTATGTTGAGCAATACCAACAAAATATTCCTTCGTTTGGTCAATGGGGTTGGACTATCGCGACCACCGCTGGCAAATCAGCAAGTCAGCGAATTCGCGAAACTAACGAATTACCGGTGCCATCTCGTTGGGTAAGTAAAGAATATTTATTGGCTTCTTTTGTGTTTCCGAATCATTTTTTTGAACAAGTAAACACGATTGAAGTCAATAGATTAGGTTCTGGAACCTTATATGATTATTACCGCCAAGCGTGGCAAGTTGAAACCGAATTGTACAAAAATTGATATTTTATAGTTGACATAATATGTCGGCTATGCAAATCTTAACTCAGACATAATATGTCAAAACGTAAAAAGGTGAGACATGGAATTAAATGAACTATCAATCAAACTGGCTTCTTTTGAAACTGAAGGTGTGAGCTTTGAGTCTTTCTTGATTGCCAACGAAGGTGAACAAGATGTGTTACAAGTTATCGTCGATGGGAATGATGAGTTACCTATCTTTGTTACTCAAACAGAAGAGCAATTACTGTGTATTAGCTACCTGTTTGCTGAAAACGAAGTACAAGCAGATATGCGTAATGAGTTAAACGAAACGTTACTACGTTTAAATGTACCAATCCCATTAAGCGCATTTGCAAAAATTGATGATAAATACGCTATTTTTGGCGCGTTATCGGTTAATTCATCGTTTGATGATATTACCCATGAGTTGGTAACACTGGCAGACAATGCGATTGATGCACTTGAAGCCGTGACCATTTATTTAAACGATTAATTAGCAATTTCTGGAGTTAAGATTATGAGTATTTTAAAGAAACTATTTACAGCTGTACGTGGTGGCGCTCGTGAAGCAGGACAAGCAATTGTTGATGCAAACGGTATCCGTATCTTTGAACAAGAAATTGCTGATGCACAAAATGCCCTACAACGCGCTAAAAAAAGCCTGACCGAAGTAATGGCAAAAGAGATGCAAACGAAGCGTAAAATTAGCGCACTAGATGCATCAATTGCTGAACATGAAGCGTATGCAGGCCAAGCACTTGAAAAAGGTAACGAAGCTCTTGCATTAGAAATCGCAGAAAAAATCGGTGATTTTGAAGCTGAAAAAGCAGAGCACGAAGAAGTGTTAGCTGGTTTTAGTAACCACATTGTGCAACTAAAGCAGCAAGTTAAAGAAGCTGAAAAGTCGATTAAAGAAAACCAACGTCAATTAACAATGGTTAAAACGACTGAGAGTGTGCAGCAAGCAACAATGGCTGTAAACAGCACGCTAAATACTAATAGCTCATCAATGACATCAGCACGTGAGTCTCTAGAGCGTATTAAGCAGCGTCAGCAAGACCGTCAAGACCAGTTAGGTGCGGCTAAGCAACTAGAAGCTGATACTAATGGCGATGATTTAAAAGCGAAAATGGCTGAAGCGGGTATTGGTGATACCAATCCGAAAAGCGCGGATATTCTGGCGCGTATTAAAGCAAAACAAAATAGCTAATCAGTTAACGGAAAGACAAAAGGTAACCCACGCACTGGGTTACCTTTTTTGCTTCAACAAGGAGTCAGCCAATGTTTAACTTTTTCAAATCTAAAAAAGCCCCAGAGCGTCAGCTTACTGATCCAAGCCAATTACTCGTTGGTGATATGCTGACGGTGATTGATTCGTTCGCTTACCCAAGCTGGTTAAAAGGACAAACACTGCGTGTTATTGATGTGCAAACGTATCAGTACCAACGTAGTGCAGAGTATGAGTTGGTACTCGAGAGTGAATCTGGCCAAGTGGTGTTTTTGCAAATTGAATCAGATGATGGTGAGCAATGGGCAAACTTTGCGATCAAAATTCAACGCGATGATGTTGATGAGATTTTTACCCTTGATGAGTTCGCTCGTATTTTTGATGAAGACGAATTAACGGCAATTAATGTACAAAATAGTCCGGAGCGTTTTAGTCACTTTTTAGCATCGAGCTACAAGCAATCAGAAGCGCCTTATGTGTGTTATTTCCATAATAAGGACTACCGCAATAAGCCTTTACCTCGTTATGAAGATGAAGGCGGTGAACCGTGTGAAATGATCTGTTTAAGCTCAGATGATGAATCGCATAGTTTAAATATTGAGATTTGGGAAGGCGGTGAAACAGAGGTATCACTGACGTTAACCAGACCAATTAGCGATATTGTTGACTTATTTCCTGGGGATGCCAAGTGAGTGATGCAAAAGCCAAATGGCAGCGTCAGGAGCAAGCCGTTAGAGCCACGCAAATGGCGTTTGATTTAAGCTCTGAAGTGCAAAAATCAATTAAGAAGCAAGCCATTGACCAAGAGCTTACGCCATCAGATATGATCCGTAAGATTTTGGATCTCGACGTTAAGTCAAAAAAAACCAGACAGCGTTTATCGTTTAACTTAAATGATGAAGAGATTGCTTTATTGGCTGAGCGCTTTGGTGTTGCAGCCGATGATAAGCGTGCTGTGAAGCAGCGCGTGGCTGAATTACTCATTGAACACAGTAAAAAAAGCTAAGGTTTTGCCTTTACTTCTTTAAGCCCTTACACTGAGACTAGATGTTTTAAAGAAGTGGCATGACTGTGGATATTATTTTACTTGCGTATTTAGTTATTTTTGCATTATTTGGCACTGCAGCAAGTTACTTTGTTCGCTACATTTATGCTTACTGGGTGCATAATACAATGCAGGTTAAATACATATATAAGGCCGGGGTTTGTATCATCAGCGTGGTGATTGTTTCCGGCCTTATTGCATTATTTACTTAATCTCGATTGCTTGGCACTGCTGTGAAATACACAGCGATTGTACAGGCAGAACTGGTGAGCAATCGTTAACAGTTAATGCTTGATCAGATGACTTCTCAGCCGCTGTAATTCGCTCTGCAAGTTGCTCTGCTTGCTCTTGTGTATTGTTTAACGTTGAATAAACCACATAGCGACTTGGGCCACCACATGCCCGCTCACCAACTTCTAACACCTTACATTGAAAACTCGCAGTACAGCTATTATTGCTAACGATATCGTTCAGCTGATCATTTAAATCACCTAGATCAACGCGTGCAGAGCTACCCGACGTTGTTGTTTCGCAACCGCTTAAAGCAATGCTTGCTAACACAGTTGTGGTGATGAAAAGTTTCTTGAAAGTCGATGAACGAACCATTATTGCTTATTCCTTAGTATACACTTGCCGCTGAGCCTTCGATTCTAACACAAGTATTCTCAGAACACTGCGCACCTGGCGCGGTTAGATGCTGACAAATACTCATCATGTCGTTTGCTGCGTTAAATTGCTTTTCAAGGGCGGTGATATCTTTTGCAAGTTTTTCAACCTCAGCCGTGTCAGCTGTTTTGGTTGAATACACAATGAAACTACTTGGGCCGCCACAGGCACGACTACCAACAGGTAATACTTTACATTGGGTGCTGTTGTCACAGCTAGGATCATCGATTAGCTGTTTAAGTTGCTCATGGGCAGAGCTAATAGTGGCTTTATCTGGGGCTGCTTTGGTCACTTCCTCAGCGTTTTTTATTTCAACGGCTTTTGGTGCCTCGACAAGTTTATTGCTGGTTGCCGTTGATTCGGCTTGCTCATTAGTTGCAGCGTCCGAGCACGCAGTTAATAACACAGGAAATAAAATTGCCAATAGTGGATAGCGCATAACATACCTAAAAATCGTTGAATAAGTACTCACTATCATACACATTGCTCAAAGTGGAGCAATAAAAACGTTAGCTTTCAGTAAGTAGCTCTGTATTCACAGAGCTACAGTAGGATAAAAGTTTTACACCTATTTGCAATAAATAGGTATTACAAACCACCTTGGGTTAGTTTGGCAGGGTTCAGTAACTTGCTCAGTTCTTCGCGCGAAATATCCGTATGCTCAGCAGCAACATCAATAATAGGACGACCTTCTTGATAAGCTAATTTGGCAATTTTTGCGGCTTTGCTATAGCCGATCACCGGATTAAGTGCAGTAACCAGAATTGGGTTTTTAGCGAGCGCTTTATCAACATTGCTTTGGTTTACTTTAAAGCTGGCAATCGCTTTATCTGCCAGTGCTTCACTGCTATTTGCTAACAGTTCGATACTTTGCAAAATGTTTAAGGCAATCACAGGCAGCATTACATTGAGCTCAAAGTTACCGGCTTGACCAGCCACTGTAATGGTTGCGTCATTGCCAATGACTTGTGCGCTGACCATAGCGGCCGCTTCAGGGATCACAGGGTTTACTTTCCCCGGCATAATTGATGAACCTGGCTGTAAAGCCTCAAGCTCAATTTCTCCAAGCCCTGCAAGAGGGCCTGAGTTCATCCAGCGTAAGTCATTGGCTATTTTCATTTGTGCTACAGCAAGTACCTTTAGCTGGCCTGACAGCGCAACAATGGCATCTTGTGAACCGATGTTATAAAAGAAGTTTTTGCTTGGGCTAAAGCGAATACCCACATTCTCACTCAAGTGTTGGCAAAACTCACCGGCAAACGCAGGGTCGGCATTAATACCGGTACCAACTGCTGTGCCACCTTGTGCAAGTTCACAAACTCGCTCAAGAGCTTGGCGAATACCAGCCATTGCATGATCCACTTGTAACTGCCATGCAGCCAGTGTTTGTGCAAAACTCACCGGCATTGCATCCATTAAATGAGTGCGACCGGTTTTAACAATATGGCCTACTTCGGCTTGTTTGCTTTGTAGTCTTTGACTGAGTTTATCGAGTTTAGGAAACAGCTCATAAATGATGTTAATAGCGCTACTTACAGCAATCGCAGTGGGGATCACATCATTTGAGCTTTGTCCCATGTTCACATCATCGTTGGGGTGAATGGTTTCCCCTGCAAATTGGCTCGCCAGCGTGGCTATAACTTCATTGGCATTCATATTTGAGCTAGTGCCAGAGCCTGTCTGAAATACATCAACCGGAAACTCTGAAAAATGCTTACCATCGATGACCTCTTGGCATGCTTGCTCAATGGCTTTGGCTTTACCTTGGCTCAAATGGCCTAAAGCAGCATTACTTTGCGCGGCAGCTTGCTTAATGTAGGCGAGGGCGGTGATAAATTGCTTAGGCATGGCTAAGCCACTAATTTGAAAATTGTTGATAGCGCGTTGCGTTTGAGCTTGATACAAAGCATTCGCAGGGACTTGTAGCTCACCCATGCTATCTGATTCGGTTCTAAATTGGCTCATAAACACTCCTAAATCGGGTTAAATTCTTGGCTGAGAAGGCACGCTTCTCGCTCCAAACTGAAATACTTTTCAATACAGTTATGAGTTTTGTAGTAACGCTTTAGCGCAAGTTGCGGTTTATAAAGCTGAGCCAAACATTGTTTACGAATTGCATTATGCACTAATGAATCACACATCTTTTCAAGTAGTTCATGAAAGGTGCGTCTTAGATACAGCTCTTGCAAAATAAAGTTGTGATGCTTTTCGTAATAGCGTGCAATGTTTAAACCCGCTTCAACATAGTTCGCAACAAGTGCTGGGGCATGTAGCCCTGGTCTTTGGCAAACACATTTCATTTGCCGCTGATAATGGAGCATAGCATTGTGAGAGTGCATAGAAAAACCGATTAACTGTAATGATAATTGTTATCATTACAGTTAATCGGTTTTAGTGCAAGTCTTATGTAATGAAGCTAAGACTGAATGGATTAACTGTGTGTGATTAATTGTAGCCGAGAATAAAAATCTGGTCTGTTTCATGTTTTTTCGGCGCCTGTACATTTTCTTTGTTACATTGAGAAAGAAGATCGATCACGGTTGCTCTGTCGTCACAACTTGTTAAGGCGGCTTTTTCGCTTTCAGCACGTTCGCTGGCTGCAAGTGCTGCATCTACAGCGGTGTAGGGTGAGATATACATAATATTGCTCCTATTGGTTAACTCACTTAGGAAATAGCATAAGCTGTACCAATATTGATCAATAAATTTAACTTGTTGAAAATAATGGTTTTATATTTTTAACTAATAAATTCACCGCGACTTTATTATTTATTTTTGCTTTACTGTTGTGCACTAATTACCAAACATGGTGCACTAATTTGTATGGATAAACCCTTCTCTCAAGCCTGTGAAAACAACAAATTACCTATTTTAAACGTATTAGAAGCGTTCTTTTCTGATGTGACGGATGTACTAGAAGTCGGCTCAGGTACTGGGCAACATAGTGTGCATTTTGCAACGCATTTAGCACATTTGCAGTGGTATTGTAGTGATCGCGAGGTTAATCACCCAGGGATTTTACAATGGCATCAAGAAGCTGCATTAACTAACTTGCATGCGCCACTGACACTCGACCTTAATGATCCTTGGCCGGTTGAAACTGTGAATGCCATTTTTACGGCGAACACAATGCACATTATTAGCTGGTCACTGGTGGAGCGCTTTTTCCAAGGTGTAGCAAAGCATTTAGCGCCAAAAGGTAAACTGTGTATTTATGGACCATTTAAATATCAAGGTAAGTTTACCAGTGCTAGTAATGCTGAATTCGATGCGTTTTTAAAACAGCAAGATGCACATAGTGCAATCCGTGATTTTGAAGCGATTTGCCAACTTGCAGAGCAAGCTGGCTTAACCTTGGTTGAAGATGTGCAAATGCCAGCGAATAACCAATTATTGCTGTTTAAAAGGCAGTAAGCTTTCGCATTGGGCTTTATAGAGCGCCATATGTTGGCGTTCTCTAGAAATAAAATCACTAATGGCAGCTGCAAACTCAGTGTGCTGAATATGATGCAATGAATAGGTATTTACGGGCTTAAAACCGCGACTTATTTTATGCTCACCTTGTGCGCCAGAATGGAACTGTTTAAGTTTGTTGGCAATGCAGTATTCAATGCCTTGGTAATAGCAAAGCTCAAAGTGCAAACTATCGAGCTCATAGTTCGTTCCCCAGTATCGACCATATAAACAGTTCTGATCTTTAAAACTGAGAGTGGCGGCAATCACCTCTCCTTGATATTTAGCGAACATTAGCACCAGTTTGTCGGCCATGCTTTGCTGCAATAACTCGAAAAAGGCGGTATTCAAATATCCATTGTGGCCTGAGCGTTTTAAATAGGTTTGGCGGTAAAAATGACTAAATTGCTGCATGTGCTGTTTGCTGATGTCAGCACCTTCGATCCATTCTACGGCTATCTGCTGTTCAGTTATTTTAGCGCGTTCTTTTTTGAGCGATTTACGCTTTCTTGCGGTGAGTGAAGCTAAAAAGTCCTCAAAGCAATTATAGCCTTCATTAAACCACTGAAACTGTACGCCATGACGTTGCATTACGGTTTCGCTAGTTAATGCAGTCGCTTGCTGTTGGTGGCAAAAATTTATATGCCAACCTGACCAGCCTAACTGCGCTGCTGTTGCTGTGAGTACATGCTGAGTGTAAGCATAGACTTCAGTGGGGTTATCGTGATTTATACAAATTCTTTGCCCAGCAATAGGTGTGAAGGGTACGCCACACAGCCATTTAGGATAATACTCTAGGCCATGTTGTTGATAGGCCTCAGCCCAAGCCCAGTCAAATACATATTCACCATAAGAGTGGTGTTTTAGGTACCCGGGTAGTAAGGCTATGACCTGTTCTTGCTGGTAAATTGCTAGGTGCATAGGTTGCCAACCTGACTCTTCACTCACACAGCCCGTTTGTTCTAAAGCCGCTAAAAAAGCGTGATCAGTAAAGGGCGTATCATCAAAAAATGATTGCCAAAGAGCGGCATCAATCTCGCTTATTTGATTAAACCAGCGGTGGCTAAACTCACTCATTGTGCAGCCGATTCAATATCTTTGATGAAACCGTTGATATGCATAGCAAGCTTATCGAAATAAGGATTAAACGTGAGTCGTGCAAAGGGCTTGTGCGCTTGTAAATTTTCGGCTGTGCGCTCACCCATCACAACGTCTTTTTGGTATTTGCAGGCTGTATAAAGCGTGTCGTCATCTAAGTAGCTTCCGCAATTGCGATACAATGCTGTGCGACCGTAGTAAGGGTTGCTGGGTTTATTAACAATACCAATGTGTGACATCCCTTTGATTTTTTTACAGTCATCGGTGTCGCAGTCATCACGAATTATTTGGTAATCAGCTGGAAAGCTGGCGGGGATGTTTTTGTCATCCCCATAGTATACAAGGCGATCAAGCTGGTTATTTTTGCGCGTTTTTGGGTCGTGTAGCTTAGTTAAAATTTTAAAGGTCGCTTGGTTATCTATTGTGGTGTCAACATCACTAAAGGTGCTAAATATCGCTACATTAGGGAGTTGGCGATGACGTAGTTCATCAAGGCTAATACGGCTCATTGCTTCGTGACTAGCTGAGGCTGCACTAAATGGAAACGACTCATACTTGGCAAAATCAAGGTCCGCATCTTTATCAATCCAATTCACAAATGGAATCGCATCAACCCATTTCGCCAGCCAACCGTTTTTATTGTGTGGCTCGCTTGCGGGTGAAAACAACATAGCAGCAGTAATCTTATTATCGACCGGGCTTTGAGTTAAGTAATCAATAACCAGTGCAGCACCCGTTGAGTAGCCCCCTAATATCACCTGATCAAAATCTTTTAATGTGCGCTCAATGGCATACACGCTAGCCTTTTGCCAATCATCGGCATCGATGTCTCTAAGTGCTGCAGGAGCGGTACCATGCCCTGGTAGTAAAATTGTGCGTACCGTATACCCTTGTTGATAATACACTTGTGCAAGGTCGTGATAGGTAAAGGGTGAGTCGGTTAAACCGTGGATCAAGAGCACGGCTTTACGGCTATTGGCCTGTTTAAGTTCAAATGGGCTTATTAAATCGGCAACAGTCGCGTTAGCTGGTCGAGCGCCTTGTTCAACAAGCTGCTGATAGGTGTCTGTGTAAACAGGGCATGGCAAACTAGCACGCGGGTTTTCGCTACTAATTTGCAGGTAAGCAGCGGTTAAATAGTCACTAAATGCTTGCTCGATATTATAGCTAAAGGTGCTATGGGTGCGTGGTAATGGCTCTCTAAATAGTCCTTCGCGCTTACTTTTCATCATCAGTTCTTGGTCTTCAAGCTGAGTAAGGCAGGTTTGTTGTTGCGCCATTAATGAGCTGCTAAAGAGCCCACTGATGGCCCAAGAGATAGCAACTAAGTTGATGAATTTCATATTTTAAGCATCCTTTTAAAGCCTGTTTTTAGCTTATCGAGTTATGTTTTATTTGCAAGCAAGGTGCGTCAAGCGAGCGGTAAATGACGCTTAGTGAACGCTTGTTTTAAGACCACTGTCGATTCGATGTTAGCAATACAATCAATACTACCTAATTTATGTTTCACAAAGCTTTCATAGCTTTCTAAATCAGCGGCAACGATCTTCAGCAGGTAATCATAACTGCCTGAAATAACAGAACACTCAAGTACATGGTCAAGCTTCTCAACCTGCTGTTCAAATTGCTCAGCAGCGGCAACAGAGTTCTGGTTTAAGCGAACAAAGGCATACACAGACACATTTAAATCAACTGCTTTAGGATTGATGGCAGCATGGTAACCACTGATCACATTTGCTGATTCGAGCTTTTTAATGCGGCGTAGGCAAGGGGTATCGGACAGGCTAACCGAGTGTGCCAGCTCTGAGACAGAAGTTCTCGCATTATCCTGTAAAGCATTAAGTAATTGTTGGTCTTTTTTATCTAATTTCATTTTTATTTGAGTGATTTTCACTAATCTAGATGGATTCTAGTCTATATTTTGGCGATTAGCACTCATTGAACTCTGTTAACATTATCGCAATATAATTATTTTGGAGTGAGCCTGTGACTGAGAACACTAAGGCATTTGATAGCTGGCTTCGCACCCGTTTTGTTGAGATCAACAGCGAATTAGAAAAACTATATTGGCAACAAGACGATAAAGCGAATGTAGAGGGTGTCGGTGAGCACCTTAAACGTCAATTAGAGCAAGAAGGTAATGAGCATATTCGTGCCTTACTGGCAGAGGGCAATACCGATGAAGGCTTTGATAATGCCTTTGACTTATTAGGTAATGTTGGCTTGTATATGGCGGCATGCCGTCGCCATGAGATCACTGAGCCTTCTCGTGAAACAAGTTCACCCCTTGTTGAAGCTTCTGCGTTGGCAATGCACATTGGTGCATCTATTGGTGTAACCCCGCGTTTTGCAACGGCGCATTTAACCACCCACAATAAAGCGGTTGATGGCTTGTATAAGCGTTTTACTGACCTTGAAGATGAGAAAATCTTTATTGATTACAATACCAAGGGCATTTTAGCGTATAAGCGCGCGGCAGATGCTTTATTAAAAATTCAGCCGTTAGGGATATCACACCCTATCGCGGCAGATTTACTCGCAGTAGCAAAACAAGCATTGCTTGATGTGATTGAGTCGAACAATACGTTATACAACAAGCTCGATACAGACCGCTTTTTCTATTGTGTACGCCCGTATTACAAGCCGTATCGAGTAGGTAAAGAGGTATATCGTGGCGCGAATGCTGGTGATTTTGCGGGCATTAATGTTATTGATTTACTGCTTGGTCTTTGTTTTGCTAATGAACCTAGTTACTCGCAAATGCTGGTGGATAAATTCTTGTATATGATGCCTGAAGATCAGCAGATCCTGCGTGAAAGCATGCGTATGACAAGTATTATGGATGACTTTTTAGCAGCAGAAGCTGAGCGCGATAGCGAATGGTTACAAACTAACTTAAAGCTGTTCATTCAAGTGTGTAAACTGCATGGTGATACAGCCATTGGCCACCATAATCAGTTGGTCAGTAAATACATAGCGCAGCCTTCACAGCAAATGCAGCAACAACATCTGGATAAAGTCACAGCCAGTGGGCCGCCTTTGCATGTGTTACTTAACTCATTAGAGCAGTTACGTGATCGCCGTGCGGCAGCAAAACGGGATGATATTCGCACTCGGTTTGATGATTTAACTAAGTTAAAACAGTGGATTAAGTAATGAGTAAAGACGATTTTGTAATTCCACAAGGCAGCTATTTGCTTAACCACTCTGTTGGGCGCCCCTTAAAATCTGCTGAGCAGCATTTTCATCAGCAGTTTTTTGCCGCTTGGCAAAATGAAAATAAAGAACCATGGCAACAGTGGTTGCAAGGTGTTGAAGCATTTACGAGTAGTCTCGCTAAATTATTTAACTCGCAAAGTGAGTTATTTTGTCCACAAGTTAACTTATCGAGTGGTTTAACCAAGCTGTTGATGTCGCACCCGCGACTGCAACAAGAAAATTGCAAAGTGTTAATGGCAGAAAGTGACTTTCCAAGCATGGGTTTTGCGATGCAAAAAGCCCTACCTGAAAGTGCTGAAATCGTGTTTATTGGTAAGCATGAAGATTTAACTGATGCGCAGGTTTGGCAGTCATATTTAGCGAAAAATGATATTGATTTAGTCTTTATTAGCCATGTTTATTCAAACACGGGTCAGCAAGCGCCTATTCATGAAATTATAAATATCGCGAAACAACACAACACATTGAGCTTACTAGATGTTGCGCAGTCTGCGGGTATTTTAGAGGTCGACTTAACTAAGCTTGATGCCGATTTTATGTTGGGCTCGAGTGTTAAATGGCTATGTGGTGGACCGGGTGCTGCTTATTTATGGGTTAACAGCAAGCAGCTATCACTTTGTCAGCCACAAGATGTTGGCTGGTTTTCTCATCAAAATCCGTTTGAGTTTGATATTAAGCACTTTGCTTATCATCAAACCGCGTTACGCTTTTGGGGCGGTACTCCTTCAGTTGCACCTTATATTTTAGCTTCGCATAGTATTAATTACTTTGCTGATCTTGGTATTGAGAAAGTACGCGCTCATAACTTAGCAATGCTCGCTCAGTTTCATGATCAATTAGCTGATTATATGCGCTCACCCATACAGGCTGACAAATGCTCTGGTACGGCTATTATGCATTTTGGCGAGCAACAAGCGGCTGTTAAAGCTGCGCTTATTGCAGCGAATATTGCGGTTGATGAACGTCACTTAGGCTTAAGAGTCTCTGCTCATATTTATAATGATCAGCAGGATATAGATACTTTTATCACGACTGTGAAAAGCGCCTTAAATTAAGAGCTTGTCGAGCTTTTGCTTTGACGGAACGCCAGTGCGTCATTGGTTTTTCGGGGACCAGCGCTAAAATTTGCTCAAAGTCGATGTCATCAATACTGACTTCGTTGCTGTGGGCAAACATAATCCGTTTTGGTTGTAGCGCTTTTAGCATCAACAAAGAGCTTAAATACAGCTTCGGGTAAAAAACAGGAAAGGGTGGTACAAGCTGCCCTTTTACTTTCACTAGTAAATCAGCAATGTAAATTCGCTCGCTAGGAATATGATACAGGCTAATATCTCGGTCAGTGTGACCTGGGCTATGTAGTGCTTGCCAATCGTCAAAGCCGGGTAGGGTTGCATCAGTGGCAAGGTAATAGTCAGCATCTAAATGGCGGCTGTACCAAAGATTGTGGCGTTTTTTATTTAACCTACCGGCGACCCACCAAGCTAAAGCGATATCGGTTAAGTGCATTAAGAAACCATCAATGCCTCTATACCATTGACCTGGAGCATTCGACGTCGCTATTTTGCCGCCGCTTAACTTTCTTAGTGCATGCGCTCCACCGGCATGATCTGGGTGCATATGGGTGACTACAATCAGTTTTAAGTCAGTGATGGGGCGCTTTAGTTGTTCGGTAATATAGTCAAATACTGTATCAACATCAGCACGGCAACACCCATCAAGTAGCATCAATTTATCTGGATATTCAACTAAATAGATATTTTGAATATAACCTTCGAGCGTGTGAATGTGCAAAACGATTGATCCCTAAACTAAATCAGCAAATGTTGTTATATCATGTCTGACCAGTTTTAGTAAGTTAAGCTAATTGGATTGCGTGCCTCGCTCTTTGAGCTGCTTTTTGTTTTCTTCTAGCTGTGCTACTTGTTTTTCGAGGATGCTGATTTGGCTTTTATAGTAAGCGTTAATACGCTCACTTTGTTTGCTGATAGCATCATCAATAGACGCTGCGCCTAACCTATTTGCGGCATCTTGCGTCATATTATTGAGTTTATCGATGCGCTTACTTTGTTGTTTTTGTAGTTCTTTAATTTCTAGCTGAAGGCGCTCTATTTCACGATCGGCTTTTTGAATTTTTAAATAATCTTCAACACTTAAGTCGGCAGGCTTTTGTGGCTTTTGCGGCTGCTCTGTAGCTGGTGTTTTGCTACTTGCTGGTGGCGGTGAAATTTTCACGATTACTGCATCTTTCCCACAAGGCTGCTCCGTAAAAGTGGCAACCCCGTCAATCATGCACTTATAAATAGTAGCTTGACTGTAGGCGCTGGCAAATAGGGCAAGAGTAAAAAATGCAAAACGAAACATAGCATCACTTTGTGTAGCAAATAGATACTTAGCATGCATGAAATATAATGAAGTGTGCAAGTTTTCGGGCATAAAAAAACCGCTTAAAAGCGGTTTTTAATAATAAAATGGTGGAGAAGGAGGGATTCGAACCCTCGATAGAGCTACAAACCCTATACTCCC
>NZ_LRUE01000020.1:283-72458 GCF_001550135.1 Pseudoalteromonas shioyasakiensis | reverse complement strand
GCTACAAACCCCTGCCGGTTTTCAAGACCGGTGCATTCGACCACTCTGCCATCTCTCCACATCGTGATGCGAGAATAATACTTAGCTGAATCGGCTGTGTAAATAGGAAAAAGTTTGTTTGCTTGTTTTTTGAGCGTAAAGAGGGAGTTTTTTGTAAAAAGGTTTAATTAATTGCTGTTTTTAACTTAAAAGAAAGGGGTTGGAGCAGTAAACGGAGGAGCTAAAGAAGGATCTTCGTTAGTGGTTGGGTGTTTACTGCACCGATAAAGTAACCATGGTTGGGGATTACTTTTGTTGTACTACGCCGCCAAGAGCTAACTTTTTGCCGTAGCGATTTAGTTTTGCCAACATTTTTGCTTTGCGGTTTGTTGGTTTTACGGCAACATGAGTTGCAGCGTTTTGGTTTAATGTATTAATTGGGTTCATTACTTTGCTCCGGGTTGTGTTTGGTTGAAAACGTGAGTATTTTGCAATCAAACTGAACAAAAATAAAACGATAAAAATTGAGTCTGTCGGATAACTTTTTCTAATCCAAAAACCTTTTATTAACATGGGGTTAAGTTTTTAACTTAGTGGTATCTTGCATTCTTATGCAGTTTGTTTAACGCTGAAGTGTAGGTAAATAAAGGTTTTTAGTTTTTATTCTTTTTATTTATGCGTTTTTAGAGTGAGAAAGTGACTAAATATTCAGATTAATATAATTTGAACGAGTGTGGTGTTTTTCCATGCAAGAAAAGAAGTAACCGTTGATGTTGATAATAATAAAGCCAAGTGACAAAAAAAATCATAAAAACAGTGTTGATTGGCTACTAAAAGAATGTAAAAAAAGACAGATTGAGCCTGAACTGTATTTAACCACAGGCAAGTTTGAGAATGATTGCGCTGATATAGCGCTTTTAGCTAAGAACCAGACTCAAGTTGTGGTGATTGGTGGTGATGGGACGCTGCATTTAGCTGTTAATGCATTAATGTCGAGTCGCTGCTCTATCGCGTTAATTCCGGCAGGCACAGGAAATGATTTTGCTCGTGGCTTTGCGTGTAAACAACAGGCTTGGTATGACGCTGTTTTTATTAGCCGTACTGAGTTAATCGATGTTGGACAAATCAATCAGCGCTATTTTATTAATGTGGCGGGAATAGGTTTTGACGCTGAAGTCGTGACTCAACTAAATAAAGCCGGAAGTTTTAGCTCGTTTGGCTACACTTGGCAGGGCATCAAGCAGCTATTTTCATTTAAGGCACAGTCAGTTCAGGGTGAGTTTAATGGTAAAGCACTCAGCTACAGTAATTTAGCGACGATTTTTGCTAATCATCATTACTTTGGTGGTGGCTTAAAGATTGCCCCTCGGGCAAAGTTAAATGATGGTCAGCTTGATTGCTACTGCATGCCAGCTGGCGGTTTGTTGAAAAACCTGATCAGCTTTTTGTATTTACTGCTCGTAAAGCATCATGGTTTGCAAGCGCTAGAATATACCCAGTTAACAACTGCAGAGGTCACCACGAAAGGGTTGGCTATAGAAGCCGATGGTGAGCTTGTTGGTTTTACTCCGGCTAAGATTAAGATACACAAACAAGCACTTCGTTTTCATATGCCATAAAAAAGCGCCGGCAAATTTGCCGGCGCTTGGTGTTAGAGGCGACATAGTCACTTCTAACTGGGGACGGAGCTTTTTTGCTGTAGGTTACGTGCAGCAAAAAATGCTTTAATTTGTCGAGTAGGAGTCAGCACGATAGCATTACCGAATAACACCAAGCTAAATCCCATAAAGGTATTCGCTTGCCATTCAAATCCTTCAAATAAAGTACTTAACACCACTGCAACCAGTGGGAATAACACGATCACATAGCTTGCGCGCTCAGGGCCGATGTTTTTAAGTAGCGCGAAGTAACAAGCAAATGCGATTACGGTGCCAAACACTGCTAAGTAGAAAAGCGATACCCAATAGCTACTTGGGGCGTTCAACGTGAGCTCAACGTCGCTTACTAAAACATAAGCAGCTAGACCTAAAGCGCTGTATAACATACCCCAGGCATTGCCTTGAAGTACGCCAATGTTACGTTGTGAATTTCGAACACTGACCATATTCCCCAATGAAGCCACAAAGGTTCCAGATAGCGCAAGTAGTAACCCGACCAACGCACCGTTACTCAAGTCGAATTGCTGAATTTGTGGCCAAAATAAGCTGGCAATACCCATTACGCCAAGTAGAGCCCCAAAGTAAATTCGTTTAGCAATTGGCTTTGCGAAGAACAAGCGGGTGTTAATAATGTTCATCAATAGCAACATCGAAAACGCTATTGAGGCCATTGCTGAGGTGAGATAGTTCTGCGCCCAATACAGCACTAAATAATTTAAACCAAAGTTAAATAAGGCTAATAAAGCAAAAAATCCGTGATCACGCAGTGAATAATGCATAGGTAGCTTTTTCATGAGCACAAAGGCCCACATTAAAATAGCTGCAATGGCAAAGCGGTAAAATAAAGAGACCTCAACAGCGACATCACCTAGTTGAAACTCAATAGCTAGCCAAGTCGATCCCCAGATCAGTACTGTAGCAAGGTAGAGAGCGGCGCTTTTCATAGTTAGTACCCAAAAAGTGAAAGTATGTTCATTTTAATCCTCTTCTGTATACTTAACATATACAGAAAACTAGAAATGCAACCTATACAGTTTGGTGGGCTATGTCACAAGTTATCAGTCGTAGTAACAGTGAGTTCTTATATCAACAAGTTATTCAGCTAGTTAGAGATCTTTGCTTGCAAGGCTCGTTATTACCGGGTGAAAAGTTACCTTCGCTCAGAAAAATGGCAGACAAGCTCAACATCAGTATTCCTACTGTAAAACAAGCGTATCAATTACTTGAAGGGCAAGGATTGATTGAAGCAAGAGAAAAGTCAGGGTACTTTTTAAAGTCTTCACAGTTAAATCAGTCACGACCAAAGCGAGTTAGGCTCAGTCGAGAGCCGACCACAGTCAATAAGCAAGGCTTGATTGAGCAAGTCTACAGCGCTATCCATAAAGCTAATGTGGTGCCATTTGGTATCGCCAACCCTGTAGCCGCTGCACCGACAGATAAAGCACTGGCACGAACAATGCGCCGAGTAATGACATTAGCGGGCGCATCGGCAATTAATTACGGCCCGATGGATGGCTTTGCACCACTTAAAAAACAACTCATTCATCGCTATCTTGATTTTGGCATTGGGGTTGATAGCGATGAATTAGTGATCACCAATGGTGCTCAAGAAGCGTTGGCGATTGCCCTTAAGTGTGTCGCTAAACCCGGTGATGTTATTGCTATCGAGTCGCCTTGTTATTTTGGCATTATCGAATTAATTGAAAGCTTAGGCTTAAAGGCACTGGAAATACCGCTATGCCCCGATGAAGGAATATGGCTAGATGATTTGGCTCAAGCACTCGATGAGCATGATATAAAAGCCTGTGTGTTTTCAACCTCATTAAATAATCCTGTTGGCAGTTTTATGCCTGATGCCAAGCGTGAGCAATTAGTGGCACTTTTAGAGCAGCGTGACGTGGTGCTTATTGAGGATGATGTTTATGGCGACTTACATTTTACAGCTAAGCGTGCCACTCCTGCACAAGCTTATTCAAAAAAGGGCTTAGTGATCACCTGCGCGTCGTTTTCAAAAACAGCCGCACCTAGTTACCGCATTGGTTGGATCATTGCCGGTAAGTTTGCAGAGCAAGCAAGGCGACACAAACGTGCGCTTAGTTGCTCAGCGCCACTTATAAACCAGTGGACCTTGTATGAGTTTATAGCTAGCGGTGAGTACGACCGTAACATTCGTTTGCTTAGACAGCGCTTAAGTACCAATAAAGAACGTATGATTTGGTGCCTGCAGCAATATATGCCAAGTTGTGCGCGTATAAGTAACCCGCAAGGGGGCTGTGTTATCTGGGTTGACCTTGGTAGCCAATATGATGCGGTAAAGTTATTCCACTTGGCATTAGAGGCGGGGATCAGCATTACTCCAGGTTTGATATTCTCAGCGGGTAAAAAGTACCGTAGCTGTTTTCGCTTAAGTTATGGCTTGCCTTGGTCTGAAAACTTAGAGCAGGCGATTAAAACGTTATCGCAACTGACTGTGCTGGCCAAAAAATAAAAAAGCGCAGAGCAAGCTCTGCGCGAAAGGACCAAGTGTTTTGGTTCAGGGATGTTAATTCATTACTCTGCGTTCTGTTTAAAAGTAAATAGTTGATACTCTTTTAGCTCTGGTACTAGAACCACTAGCTCTTGCTCTTTATGAGCGATATCAGCAAAGCTGCCGCATAACGCATCTGCACGCTCTTCAAGTTGAGCTGCCTGTGTTTCTACACGAGCTTCGATTTGTGCGCCCATGTTTTCCATACGTTGCTCAAACTCATCCATGTCGCCACCTGAACCTAAAAGTTCAGAGCCTAGCGCCACTAAAATACTGCCCATCGATTGCATCATGGCTGACTCGACAGCCGATTCGATTTGCTCATCGAATTGGTCTTCAAAGTTTTGGCCAAATTTTTCGAAATTTTGCTGACCCATGGTGAACGCACCTTGCTGATAGAAAGCGTTTTGTACTTCTACGCTGATATCGTCCATTAATTCTGAAATGTCGCTTAGGCCATCAATATTGAAAGCATTTGATACTTCTTCGATGGCTACACCAGCTATTTTTACACCATCAAGTGCGATATTTGCTACTTCAGGAAGTTGGCTGCGTAAGCTGTCTGAGTAATCTGCAATTGCTTGCTGTTGTGAAGCATCAAGCGACACGCTTTGACCATCGATATATAAAGTGTGTTGATCGATGATTTTCATAGTGCGATTATCGGCTGTGTATACTTCTAACTCGCTTGGTGTAATGCGTACATCATTTATAAATTCAACATCACACTGCTCACCGCTGAATGAAATATTTGTATCATTATCGTTATGAGCCATTGCGCCGGTAGCGATAAATAAAGAACTTACTAACAATAACTTTTTCATTTTTTTCTTTCCTGTTTGAAATGACACAAATACATAATCAAATTGAATGCCAAAATTTATAAATTCAATTAATTCAAAATCTTGCTGTGTTTTGAGGCTTTTTCAAAAATTGCGGGGAATAACTTTTTAACCATTTTTTAGTCAAATTAACTAAAAAATACACATGCATAAATGACTTTTATCGAAACGATAAAAAACTCTCACTTTTCAGAAATCAAATTTAGCGCTATTTATTCACAATATTGACATATGACCTATTTAGCATGGGTGTATGGCTTTATTTTGGTGGTTTTTTAGATACTAAATTACTACTGAGCTTTTTAATCTTTGCCAATTCATCGAGCAAATTTTAATCTCAAGAATTGGTCTCAAACACTTTATGGAGTGGGTTGTGGGTAAGACATTTAGTTATGACGCGCTAGATGACGATTTTGTTGAAGACGAGTACGAAATGGTCGGGCGTAATCAACACGACAAGAAAAAGCAACGCGTAAAGAAGAAGTTGGAAGACTATCTTGAACAAAAACGCTTGCGCAGAAACTTAGGCGATGACGACTTTGACGAGTACTTGAACGACTAAGCATAAATTTAGATAAAGAGGCAATTTGCCTCTTTATTGCTTTTAGGCTTTGTTATTTGTCCAGCGCAGCTGCGATGTCTGACTCGAGCTGTTCAGGCTTTGTCAGTGGCGCATATCGCTTAATGGCCTTGCCATCTTTACCAATTAAAAATTTGGTGAAATTCCATTTTATTTTGCGGGTGATAAACCCCGGTAATTCTGATTTTAGGTATCTAAAAACAGGGTGAGCATGTTCGCCATTCACATCGACTTTGCTCATCATTAAAAAGCTAACGCCGTAGTTAATTAGGCAGCCTTCTTTAATTTCTTTTGCATCACCTGGTTCTTGTTTTCCAAATTGGTTACATGGAAAACCAATTATTACTAAGCCTTGCTCATGATACTTTTCATGCAGTGTTTGTAAGCCTTCATATTGTGGAGTGAAACCGCATTTACTTGCGGTATTTACAACAAGCACAACCTTGTTTTCAAAATCAGAAAAGTCAACGGTTTGGCCTTGTAGGCTGGTGGCAGAAAGTTGGTGAAATTCGCTCATAATGATAACTTTTTATTATTGTTGCATTGATTCTAACTTGCTTGGCATTTTTCTAAAAGGGTAAATTTTAATCAGCGGTTTTTCTTACTTGGCGTTAAGCATCGCAGCTAACTTAAAATTATAAACAATCCCATCCCTGCCAGTGTTGTGTAGTATATGTTATGTGTTTTATAGGCCACGATAACAGACACAACAGCAGCACTTAGGTAAGGGTTTTGCCAATCTAGATTTATCCCTTCGTCATTAATAAACACAATGGGCACCCAAATTGCGGTGAGTACTGCAGGGGCGCTAAAACTTAAGAATTGCTGCATTTTCGGGCCGACTTTAAACGGTAATGCGCGGTGTAAAAATAAGTAACGTGTGAAGAAGGTGATACACGCCATTAATAAAATGGTGGTCATCATTGTGTATGCTCCTCTTTTGCTTGCCAGCGACTAATTAGATAACCAACCGTCATAGCGATAAGAGCCGCGGTGACAAGCCAAAGTTGAAAGCCCTGACTTTTTAATAGTGTTGCAACAACGCCTGCGGTGATCACTGTAGCCAGTGTTGCAAGGTTCTTTACACCCGGAATAACTAAAGCAATAAACGTGGCAGCGATGGCAAAATCAAGGCCAAGATTTGTTAAATCGGGAAGGAGACTTCCTGCGACAATACCTAGCAAGGTCCAGATATTCCAAGCAATATAAAAACTAAAACCGGCACTGAGTGCATAAATAAGGCGCACTTTTGTGCGGTACGCTTTGCGATGGTGCGAAAAAGCAAATAACTCATCCGTCAGTACAAAACTCACTGGTAGTCGCCAACGAAAGGGTTGATCTATGACTTTGTGGCGAATAGCTAAACCATATAAAAAGTGCCGTGAGCTAATAATGAGAGTGGTAAATAAGATAGTTAAAAGCGGGGTATTGCCGGCCATTAATTCAATCGCAACGAGTTGTGCTGATCCTGCAAATACCAACAACGACATAGCTTGTGTTTCTAAAGCACTGAAGCCATTTTGAACGGCTAACGAGCCACATAAAATCCCCCAAGGTAACACCGCAAGACATAAGGGGAGCATGTCGAAAAACCCTTTTAGCAAGGCTCTTATTGTTGATTTATGCATCTTATCGCTCATGTTTGTTGTTATGGCTCAGATCAAAACAGCTGAAATAGAGGTGTGTCAAAATAACTGAAGTTTGCAATAATGTATAGCCGAACCCATTGCTGAAATTTCATATCTGCAAGTTATAAGCGTCTTTAAAGGGAAAGTTACAATGTCTAAAGTTAAAGTATGGGATGGCTTTATAAGAAGCTTCCATTGGTTATTAGTTGCGGCCATCGCAACCCTCTATTTTAGTGCTGAAGAAGGTATGTTGGAGCTGCACTTTGCTGCAGGCTACTTCACTCTAGCGCTTATTATTACACGTCTTGTTTGGGGCCTTATTGGTAGTAAAACGGCAAAGCTGTCTGCGCTTATTCACTCACCTGTTGCTGCAATTAAGTCATTTACAAGCAATGAACATAAGGCGGGTCACGGCGCGGCGGGTAGTTATATGGTGATAGCCTTTTTTGCGTTACTCATTGTGCAGCTAACCTCTGGCTTAATGACTAGTGACGATATATTAACGGATGGTCCACTCGTCGAGCATGTATCCTCAGATACCGTAGAGTTTGCCGGTTGGTTACATCATTTAAACTTTGATATTTTGTTGTATGCCATTGTGTTGCATGTAATAGCGATTGTGATTTACCGCATTAAAGGAAAAAACTTAGTGAAACCTATGCTTACGGGTAATAGTGAGCAAGTTGCGGTTACTGAGCCTGTCACTAAATCACCGTTGATAGCTTTTGTTATTTTTGCAGTGTGCTTAGTGGTGCTATTTACGACTTGGGGTGCAGAGCCGCTCAGCTATTTGCTTGGGTAGCAACTTCAAAACATGAAAAAAAGGCGCTAATAAGCGCCTTTTTAGTTTAAATCATAACTAGACTAGTCTTTGAAAGACTTATGGCAATCTTTACAGCCTTTAGCCCAAGCGCCAAATGCTTTGCCGATTACTTTCTTATCGCCACTTTGTGCTGCTACTGCTAGCTCATCAGCATATTGTTGGAAAGCAACTGCTTTTTTCATAAAGGTTTCGTTGTCGCTCCATACAGCTGCAAGTGCAGATGTATCACCCTTGTCAGAACCCGCTACGAAAGCTTCCCAAGGCATTTTAGATAATGCCGCTGCATTGTCGGCACGCTTTTGAAAACGTTCTGCATCAAAAGGTACTTTTCCTTTTAGCATATCGCCCATGTCACCAATTTGTACGCGGATCATTGAAAATGCTGCTTGACGATACTCGATTGCATCGCTTGGCTCTTCAAATACAGAATTTGCTGAAGCGCCTAGTGCCATTGTTGAAAGCATTGCACCCACTACTAATTGTTTTAATTTCATTCCTTTTGCCCCTTAAGATGTCATAAAAGTAAACTAACTGAGTTTTATCTTAGCTCAATATAATATTCAAGTGTATCGCGGTTAATCTTAACTTAAGTTTAATTTAATCATTTATATCAATATCAGCGAAGATCATGCCGCGGCGCATGCTTCTTGTTGCTAAGAAAACCTCGCATAGTAAAGATAAAAATCCACATATCAAAAGCGCCATAGCAGCCACAAAGCAGCTAGCAATTGTCACGCTCAAGTTGATAGATTGAATATGCGATAAAAATAGACACATAACCACAGCACATACTAATAAGGCACTGAGTACACTTAGACTAAATGCAATATGGATGCAGCGAGAGCGTTTCAACAGTGCCCTTAGCTCCGTTGTTAATGACTTATTGAAGTCTTCATCCGTACTGACTTTAAGTTTACGTTCTAACTGTCTCGCTCGATCGGTAATACGCGCTAAGCGGTTTGAAAGCACGCCTAACGTTGCAGCAATACCGGTAATTAAAAAGACGGGTGCAACAGCCGTTTGAATCACCTTTGCCATGGTAAGAATGTTGATTACTTCTGAATTCATTTTCAATACTCTATTTACTAAAACTCAACACACTGTTCATTTACAAATATTTACAACTCTAGCTTGCATCTTTAAATCATTTTAAAACAATATGTTACTTAAACTCAGTGTTCTTTGTTTTAGCTGAATGTAATTCTTATGTAACAGAAATGTTGTTCTTGCTAGGGTTTCCGTTTTATATTAGTTCTGAAACTTTGTTTCAATCACTATTTAGACGATAACATAACATATCCCAGGGGAACCCATGTCTAAAAATCTAATAAAAAGAACTGCAGTTGCTTTGGCTGTAACCAGTGCAATGTGCGCTAGTGCACAAGCCAATGACTTTTCTAAATATAATCTTGCCGGCAAAAAATTAATCCAATCGAGCGCGGTAACTAAAAAAGAACAAAAAGCTCATCGCGAAGCTACAAGCTGGTTAATTAAGTTAAATGCTCCAGCATCAGTTAATGCTAAAACAATGGGCGCGGATGTAGCGTCAATTCAAGCGCAAGCAAAAGTAGCGCAAGCAAGCGTAGAGCAAGCAATCAATAGTATGGACTTGCCTGTACAAGTTGTCGCTAAAACATCAACACTAGTAAGCTCAATCGTAGTCAATGGTAATAAGCAAGATGTTGCTAAGTTACTATCGAACTCTCAAGTTGAGGGCATTTACCCAGTATACGATTATGAATTGCATGTTGCTGACAGCGCTGACTATATTGAAGCAACTCCTTTAGTATCTAATGGTTTAGCAACAGGTGAAGGTGTTCGCGTTGCTGTGCTTGATACAGGTATTGACTACACTCATACCGCTTTTGGTGGTGCGGGGACTGATGAAGCCTATGCGGCAGCTATTGCTGATCCTGCGTCAGTTGATTGGCCACAAGGTAAAGTATTAGGTGGTTATGATTACATTAACGATGATGCCGATCCTATTGATGTAGATACAAACCACGGTACACACGTTTCTCACTCTGTTAACGGTATTGCACCAAACGTAGATTTATTTGTTTACTCTGTATGTAATAGTGGCTGTCCAGGCCTTGCACAACTTTTAGCTCTTGAAAGTGCAATGGATCCGAATGGTGACGGTGATATGAGCGACCGTGTTGATGTTGTAAATATGTCACTTGGTGGCGATTACGGTGATATTGCAAACGATGCAGTTGGCCTATTCATCAACCAAGCAGTTAAACTTGGTACAAACGTTGTTATCTCTGCTGGTAATGATGGTGCTTATCCATTCATCGTAGGTGGCCCAAGTACAACTGAAAACGCTCTTTCAGTGGGTGCGATGACTCACCCTACCGGTGAAGAATCAGTTGGTAGTGGTACAGTTAATGGTGAAGAAGCTGTTGTGCAGCCAGCCAGCTTTGGTCCACAGATGGCATTTAGCTACACTAATGAAAACTTGGAACTTGTGTACCCAGATGCAAATCAAACGGCTTGTGAAGCGTTTGCTGACGACGTAGATTTTACAGGTAAAGGCGTTATCATAGACCGTGGTGCATGTGCATTTACAGTTAAAGTATTAGCAGCACAAGCTAAAGGCGCAGAGTTTGTTATTATTGCAAACAATAATGACGATGGCACGCCAGCACCTATGGGCGGTTCAGATCCAACTGTTACTATCCCTTCTGTAGGCGTAACGTTTGCAGCTGGTACAGCTCTAAAAGCGGGCGGTACGTTTAACCTAACAGTTGAGCGTCTTGTTATGTCTGGCGCGATTGCTGATTTCACATCGCGTGGTCCTTCAATGGGCGGGCTGTTAAAACCAGAGATTACAGCACCAGGTGTAAACATCATGACTGCTCATCCTGGTCTTGGTGATGGTCTTACTGGCGCAACAGGTACTTCATTCTCGGGTCCTATTACTGCTGGTGCGGTGAGCTTATTAAAAGAAGCGCTGCCAGAGCGTAACGCGTTTGAAATTAAAGCGACATTAATGAACACGGCAAACCTAAATGTAACTATGGAGCCGTTAGCGATTAACCCAGACGCTGAGCTTGCACCAATTAGTTATATCGGTGCGGGTCTTGTTGATGTAAACAAAGCGGCTAACTTACCGGTTGCTGCTTGGGCTGCAGATACCAAACAAGCTGCGCTTTCGTTTGGTTTAGTAAACGCATCAGAAACAGTTGAGCTTACTAAAACAGTTCAAGTTAAGAACTTCTCTAACGAAGACCAAGTGTACACACTTTCTCTTGAACAACGTTATGCAGACGATGTTGAGCGTGGTTCATTCTCACTTGACTACCCAGAGTCAATTACAGTGCCAGCAGGTCAAACAATGTCATTTGACGTGACAGCAACAATTGATCCTGCAACTCTACCTGAGTGGACTTTAACTGAGGAAAATATTGGTTCTCAAGATGCTACGGCTGACTTAACTAACCTAGAGCTTGATGGTGCGCTAATCTTCTCTGATGGCAGCGATGAAGCATTCCACCTTGTTTATCACGTATTACCAAAAGCAAATGCGGCAATGAGCTTCATGCCAGTTGTGACTGATAACGGCGTTGCACATGAAGTAACAAACACAGGTGCGGTAGCACTTGATCCTGTATTTGCTCCTACAGTAATGACTGATGATATTGATGAAGACCAACGTTTTGACTTAGTAGGCGCATCAATCGAAACATTTGCTGTATCAGCTGAAATTTGTGAAAGCGGTTATGTAACACTTACTACATTAGTGCTAAACGAGGGAATTACTCACTCTTACGTGGGTGGTTTCATGGCTGACTTCGATATGGACCAAGATGGTGTTTACGATGTTACAGTACAAAATGGTAAGTTAGAGTGGTTCTACGATGTTGAGCCGGGCACTGCAATTACCTTTACTCACGGCTATGGTAGTGCTTCTGGTTTCTTAGATAATTATTACCAAATTATCGGTAACAACCACCTCACAATGCAAAGCTGTATTGAAGCATTTGGCCTAACAGCCGATGACATTGGTCGAGCAACTGTAGATGTTCGTTTCCGTACAGAAGAAGAAACATGGACACCAATTGCAACTGAAGAAGGTGATGTTGCAATGGGTACTTACACATTCACAGATGCATCAAGTGATGTATATGCAATGTTTGTAGATGAAGCTGGTGAAGCTGTTAGCTCAATTGAACCAGGTGCTTCAGCTACTTTATACAATGCAGGTGAAGACTTCATGATTCTTTCAGACTCGGGTTCTAAAGCGTATGCTGCAACACCTGAATCAGACTCGAATACTCCACCAGTTATTGTTGATACTGAGTTCTCTGTTGATGAAAACACTGAAAATGGTACGGTAATTGGTACGCTAGAAGCAACTTATGGTGCTGATTTAGCAAGCCCTGTTACAGAGTTCATTGTAATTAGCTCAAGTTCAACAGCTATTTCAGTAACATCTTCAGGTGATGTTGTAGTTATGAATCAAGACGTACTTGATTATGACGCTGGTTTAACATCAATTGAACTAGAAGTTGTTGCAACTGACAGATCAGGTAATGTTTCAGAGTCTGCTATGGTAACTGTTACAGTTAACAACCTAGCTGATGAAGCGTCTGAGCAACCAGTTGTAGTTGAAGAACCAGAGAAGAAAAAATCTTCTTCAGGTTCACTAGCATGGTTAACATTACTTGCTACACCGTTCGCATTTATGCGTCGTCGTAAGCAAAAGTAATTACTTGATAAGTAAGTGATAAAAGGGAGCTTCGGCTCCCTTTTTACATTGCTTCACAAAGGCTACTTATATATTGCAGTTTTTTTACTTATATTGGAGACAGAATAATAAAACGAAAACAGGAATCCCATGAAAGTTGGCCATTCACTTTGCCTAGCGGCACTCTCTTTAGCTGTTCTATCAGCGTGTAATAAAGTCCCAGATAATAAAGAAAAAGCTGTTATCACAGAGCAAGTTCAGATTGCAGCACCCGTCGCCAAAAAAATACCTCATGAAATGACCATTCATGGAGACACTCGTGTCGATAACTACTATTGGATGCGTGATGATAAGCGCAAAGATGCCGCTGTTATTGCTCATTTGAATGCTGAAAATGCGTATGTTGAAAGTAAGTTAGCGCATACTCAAACGCTACAAAACACCCTGTTCGAAGAACTTAAAGGGCGTATTGAGAAGGATGATGATACGGTACCGACAAAAAAAGGGGAATATTACTATTTCTCACAAACGCGCGGTGATGACGAATATCCGGTTTATGTGCGCAGCAAAGATAGCCAAGGAGAAGGTAAGCAGGTTATCTTAAATGTGAATGAGCTTGCTAAAAATCATGATTATTTTGCCGTAACAGGTTTAGCTGTCAGCCCAAATGGCAATTTGCTGGCTTATGGTGAAGACACTGTGAGTCGTCGTATTTACACAATTAAAGTAAAAGATTTAACCACAGGTAAAATGCTCACAGAAAGCCTTGAAGGTACAGAAGGTGATGTCGTGTGGGCTAATGACAACAAAACCTTTTACTACATCAAAAAAGACCTACAAACGCTGTTAGGCTACCAAGTATATCGCCATACGCTAGGCACCCCGCAAGCCGACGACGAACTCGTTTACGAAGAGAAAAATACCAGTTATTACACCGGTATTTACAAGAGTAAAGACCAACAAGAAATCTATATTAGCCATGGCAGCACCAGTGCATCGGGCGTCTCGGTTATTGATGCAAATGATGTCAAAGCAATGCCAAAACGTTTTATTGAACGCGAAGCAGGGCTTGAATATGACATCAAAAAGTTAGGCGATTGGTATTACATCGTTACCAATTTAAATGCAGTTAACTTTCAACTGATGAAAGTGCATCGCGATAAAGCGCATGATAAAGCAAATTGGCAAACGCTAATTGCTGGTCGTGATAACGTAAAGCTTGAAGGCATTGAGTTATTTAACAATCATTTAGTATACGAAGAGCGAGAAATGGGGCAAACCCGTATCACTATTCGTGACCTTCGTAACCAACAAGAGCAAGTCGTTGCGTTTAATGACCCAACCTATATGGTCTTTAGTTATGGTAATGGTGAGTTAGATAACCCTAACTTACGTGTTTACTATTCAAGTATGACGACGCCAGGCAGCAGCTACGATATCAACCTAGAAAGTGGTGAAAAAAACCTGCTTAAACAGCGTAAAGTGTTAGGTGATTTTAATCCTGACAATTATGCCTCTGAGCGAGTTTACGTGACCACCCGAGATGGTGTCGATGTTCCTGTGAGCCTTGTTTATCGTAAAGACATGTTCAAAAAAGACGGCTCTAATCCGCTTATGCAATATGGTTATGGTTCGTATGGTGCGACCATGGATCCGAGCTTTTCTAGCTCTCGATTAAGCTTACTTGATCGTGGTTTTGTGTTTGCGATTGCGCATATACGTGGCTCACAAATGCTGGGTCGTCCTTGGTACGAAGACGGCAAGTTGCTGAAAAAACAAAACAGCTTTAATGACTTTGTTGATGTGACTAAATCATTAGCAGCTCAAAAGTATGGTGATAAGGATAATATTTTTGCCATGGGTGGCAGTGCAGGTGGCTTACTAATGGGGGCTGTTGTGAATCAAGCGCCTGAACTTTATAAAGGGGTGATTGCAGCAGTGCCTTTTGTTGATGTAGTCACGACCATGTTAGATGCCAGCTTACCACTGACAACGAATGAGTATGACGAGTGGGGCAACCCGAACGATAAAGTCTATTACGATTACATGCTGTCATATTCGCCGTATGACCAAGTTAAGAAGCAGGCTTACCCAAATATGTTAGTCACCACCGGCTTACACGACTCTCAAGTTCAGTATTTTGAGCCTGCAAAATGGGTTGCTAAGCTACGTGAATATAAAACCGATGATAACCTGTTGCTGTTCAAAACCGACATGGAAGCAGGGCACGGCGGCGCTTCTGGGCGCTTTAAAAGCTTGCAAGATACCGCTTTATATTACGCCTTTATGCTCGATTTAGCGGGTATCGAAAAATAATAACAACACAGGCATCCGTGATTAAGCGGATGCCTGCATCGCTAAATTAAAACGAAATTCACTGCCTTTTCCTAAGGTACTTTTTACGTTTATTTCACTATCCATTAGGTTGAGCAGTTGCTTGCAAATAGCAAGTCCCAAGCCTGTTGAGCCTCGTTTTATACTATTACGCGCCTGATAGTGAGGTTCGAAAATCGCATTGAGTTCATCCTCATGAATACCAACCCCGGTATCAGACACTGCCACGTATAACTGATCACTTTGCTGGCTAACTTTAACGGCTATTTCACCGCCATTTGGGGTGTGCCGAATGGCATTTTCGATTAAGTTTGTAAGCACCCGCTCTAATTTTGCAATATCTGCTGTCACGGTAAAATCGCAAATTTCGGGAATAACCTTGAGCGAAATCCCAGCTGATTGCGCTGTTAGAGCAAGCTTTGCCACACAATCATAAATCAACTCGCCCAAATTAAAGGTCTCGGATTGTATTTTCACTTGGCCGCACTCTAAATTAGCCAGCTCAAAAATTTGTTCAATCAGCTGTTTTAGTTGCTGGCAGTTATCCATTGCAAGGTTGAGATAATGACGTTGCTCGGGCTCGTTTAAGTGGCTATCCGGTTTATTGATCACCTCTAGAAAGCCGTGCAGTGAAGAGAGCGGCGTACGTAAATCGTGTGATAAATGAGTGAGTAACTCTCGGCGTTGCTTATCAGCGTGCTGTAATGACTGAAACTGCTCATCAATACGCGCCAGCATGGCATTGACGCCTTTGCTTAAATTGCCAATTTCATCATCAGCTGTATAGCTAGAGTCCAATGACATTTTGGTTAGGCTGTAGTTAGCCGCTTCTATTTTATTAAGCTCTTTATTGAGTTTTTTGAGCGGTAAGGTGAAAAACCGAAATAACAGCAACATCGCAATAAAGAGCGCAACTAAGGCGGCTACAAACCACATTGCGGCTAGCCAAAGGTTATCATTGGCTTTTATGTTTTTAAGGGTTGTATCGTAAGCTTGCCCGCCAATTATCACGTACAAATAGCCTTGCAGTTGTTGCTGATTATAAACTGGTGCGGTCGAAAAAATTTTTACGCCATCCTTGCTACGTGGATCGTCACCATAAATCGGTGTGGCAGTGGGGTTGTCGAGTAGCTGCTGTATTGGGCTTAAGTTTATTTGTTGCCTTACGACTTGCCCCGGTTTGGCTGAATAAGTCAGTAAATGACCTTCTGGGTCTACAAAATAAAACTCAAAAGCCGGACCAAGTATCATCAGCGTGTGAAATAAGTTTTCTAGTGCCTTATAGTCATACACACCTTGCTGGATCAGTGGGTTATCATGCACTAAATGTTCGGCTAATTGAAGGTGCAAGTTTTGCTGAGCATGGTGTACCGAGCTTTGCTCTAGCTGCTTACTCCAATTTAAGACGAGTGCGCACAACAGGCTAAAAATAAGCACTAATGACCAAGCGAGTTTTTGATAAAGCGTCATTGATTTCATTAGTTTGCACTCAATTGACCGGGGTTTAATTTATAGCCTACACCCCAAACTGTTTCGATAAAGTTGGCTGGGTGATGTTGCTCAAACTTACTGCGTAAACGGTTTATATGGGAATTAACCGTATGCTCGTAGCCGCTGTGTTGATAGCCCCATACTTGGTCTAGTAATTGTTGGCGGCTAAAAACATGGTTTGGGTGTTTAGCAAAATAGACCAGTAAATCGAATTCGGTGGCGGTTAAGTTAATTGCTTGGTCAGCTAAAAATGCTTGGTGGCTGGCAAATTCAATGTGTAGTTCTCCAAGTTGAATTGCCGCTTGAGCGCTATCTTCATGATGTGATTGAGCTGCCATAAGTTGTGACCTATGCCGTAATTGTGTTTTTATTCGTGCTTGTAATTCTCTGGCGAAGAAAGGCTTGCAAATATAGTCATCAGCGCCCATTTCCAAACCAATCACTCTGTCCATATCGCTACTGAGTGCGGTCAGTAAAATAACGGCAATACTTGGGTAGTGCTCTTTAATTTTGCGGCATAAGCTCAAGCCATCCATTTGTGGCAGGTTAATATCAAGCAGTACTAAGCCGTAACTTGAGCTGGCAAGCTTCTTTATTGCAGCTTCAGCGCTCGAGGCTTCATCAATATGTAAGTTTAGGCAGTGCAATTGTGTGCTGATAAGTTGGCGGATTGCTCTATCATCTTCGACGATTAATAATTTTTCTTGGCGCATGGCTCACTCCAAATCACAGAGGCACATCCTTATGACCTCGGTGTAAGGAGTGCGATTATTATTGCGTCCGCGTTATCGTGATCCGAGCAACCGGGTTATCAAACTTATGCTGGCTTGTGAGCACAGAGTTTGTCAGGCCATCATCTTGACTAACCACACCTGGGTGCATTGCAACACGGTTAATATCGTCACGCATTTCGTTGTAGCCTTCGCCTGAGTCGGCAGGACCAGGGATCGTGCCTTGTGCTTCAGAGTTAGCCTCTGTGCCTGCATCATAGGCAAAACTAGTACGAGACAGTGACTCATTAACCGCTAACGAAGACACGTCTATAGCATTAAGACCGGTAAACGCGTCATTTGTATTCACCAACATGGTCGCTAAGCTAATTTTTAATGAATCAAGCTCTCCCGTTGTCAGGGTCAACGTGACTTGCTCACCTGGTGGTAATGGGCTTTCTGCTGAAGCTGCTTGCATTGTCATTTCTGCTGCGAGTAGCTCGCTGTTATCGCCGCCTTCAGCCATAATTTCAAGTGCTTCAGATGCTGGCTCGCCAATTTTCCAAAGCATGCCATCGGTGTGAGCAATCACAGCAACAGGGGAGAAAGGTTGAGCAGCGGTGAGATTGACTACCTCCACCATAAATTGATGATTTGTTGCCATCTCACCCATTTCCATTGTCATTTCTTCCAGCGCTTCATCCATGTTGTCTGATGATTTATCTGAATCCCCACAGGCCGCAAGGCCGGCACTCAATGCGAGGATAATTAAGCTTTTTGAAAAGCGCATAATAACCTCCTATTTAACCGTAACTGTTAGCATCGCAACTGGGTTTAACCATCTGTGTACGGTGTTATCGAGGTCACTCATACCTGCTTCTAAATCGTCGTCACCTAAATTACCCGGATGAATATGCACCATCATATTGGTTTCGCTACTGGTGACGCCGCTACTATTCATACCCGCATTACCACCCGGTGCGGCAGGAATGCCTGGCGTGCCCGGCATACCTGAACCCTCAACAACAAGCTCATCATTGGCTTCGGTGCCAGCATCATAGGCATTGAGATAAACTGTGTAGGTACCAGCCTCTGTTGGGATCATCCAACTATCTAAACCTACAAAGCCATCATTGGTAGGCAGTAGCATGGCTGTTAGAGATAAGTAGTTATTGCCATCCTTGGTGGATAAGCTCGCCATCGTTGAGCTTGCTGGGGCTAATAAACCTTCAGCTGGGTTGGCAACCATGTCGCTGTTTGCGGCTGTGGCTTCAGTCATCAATGGCTCGAGATTGCCACCTTCAGCCATAGTCTGTAGGGCTGTAGAAGCAGGCATAGCAACGCTGAAAAGTTTGCTGTCACTGTTATGGGCAGTAATGAGAATAGGGGTAAAGTGTAAACCTTGCGTGAGGTTAGTTAGTTTTATATCAAGCTCAGCAGCTTGGCTTGCAAGGCTAGTTACTGCGCATGCAGCGAATAAAGTTAAAGGTAAAGCTTTCATGTGAGATTCCTGTTTTTGATGATTCAAAACCAGTATCGAATAGCAATATCCAGAAACCCTCACGAAGTTATCACATTTTTATCACAACGCTGATTACAGCCTTTTTTGCTGGTTGAGAGTTTTAAATTTAACCAATTTAACTAGGGTAAAAAGTCATTACGGTTTATAGTAGAGAAACAAACAGACCCATAACAAGGAATTTAAAATGGATGATAATCAAAAAGTTGAAATAATTGTGGCAGATAAAGAGCAGCGCACATGGGCAATGTTTTGTCACTTAAGTGCCTTAGCAGGCTTGCTTTTCCCGTTTGGTTCGGTGATTGGGCCTTTGATTGTTTGGCTTGTAAAAAAAGAAGAAATGCCACTTGTTGCTGAGCATGGTCGCAAATCATTAAACTTTCAATTAACCATGATGATTGCTTACATTGTGTGCTTTATGCTGATGTTTGTTGTCGTTGGAGTCATCCTGCTACCATTAGTAGCGCTATTCTCATTGATTATGGTGGTCGTATCGGCGATTAAAGCCAACGATGGTAAAGAAGTTAAATACCCTATGGCGATAGAATTTATAAAGTAAACTAATTGCCATATACTAAAAGCTCAGCCATTTGCTGAGCTTTTTTATGTGATGTTTATGGCCTACTTATCGTTATTTTTCAGCGCGTTTATTTCCGCAACCTTATTACCTAGCTCTTCAGAATTAGTAATGACAGCTATGATAGCCAGTGGTGACTATCTACTTTGGTTGTTATGGTTAAGTGCAACTGTAGGCAATGTGCTTGGGAGTTGTGTGAATTATTGGCTGGGCACGCAAGTCATGCGATTTAAAGAGCGTAAATGGTTTCCCGTTTCACAAAAGTCGATAGACAAAGCCGAACAGCAATTTAATAAATACGGTATTTACAGTTTGCTATTTGCTTGGCTGCCTATTGTCGGCGACCCTTTAACGGTTGTTGGCGGAATTTTTAGGGTTAAGTTTTCAATCTTTTTGTTACTCGTGACCCTAGGCAAAGGCGCACGTTATTTAGCTGTGCTTGCCTTTGCGGTGGGACTAGGGCGTGTTTACCTTTTATGATTAATTTTGCAGCAGTGTGTTTGGTATTTAGGCAAGGCAGAGCCTATGTAGTGTGGTTGTTCCACATAAATAGGTGATAACGCAGCATCAATGCCAAACACGCGCTGCCCTTCGGGTTCTTCCTAGGGGCGATTAACTCTTTGTTGCTCGATTTTTACTTAGCCCACTAGGTTACAAATCTCGCGCCGCGATTAAATCGCCCCTAGAGTGAACAAATTTTAATCCACAAAGGTGAACACGCCCTTATTTTAACTTTTTTGCCAATCTAGGGTCAGTGATACTGAATCAGCAAAGCGCAGCGCATGAGGTTTATCGACGCGCACTTTGGCATAGTGAACGCTTTGATGCTGGTGGCAAATTGCTAAAATTTCAGCAACCAATTTTTCTAACAGTAAAAAGTGGCCTTCTTCGACAAGGCTGATCACTTCTTTAGTAATGGTCTTGTAGTTTAGTGCTTTATCGACTGCGTCAGTTTCACAAGCTTGATCAGCAGGGTAATGAATTTCTAAATTAATCACTACATCTTGTTTTTTCTCACGTTCCTCAGGGTTAAAACCTATAAAGGTTCGTAGCCTGAGGTTAGTGACATTAATAATTGCGTTGGCCATCATTACCCTCTAACTAGTTGTAAGAACTCGTTACGGGTTTTTGGATCGGCTCTGAAGTTACCTAACATAACTGATGTACGCATACTTGAGTTTTGCTTTTCAACGCCGCGCATCATCATACACATATGTTTTGCCTCGACGATTACGCCAACACCTTTCGCGCCTGTCACTTCTTCAACCGCTTTAGCAATTTGATGGGTTAATTGCTCTTGAATTTGAAAACGACGTGCGAACATGTCAACAATTCGCGCAAACTTAGATAAACCAAGCACTTTGCCATCAGGAATATAAGCAATATGGCAGCGGCCAACAAATGGCAGCAAGTGGTGCTCACACATAGAGTAAAGCTCAATGTCTTGGATCAATACCATGTCATCGGCATCTGAAGTGAATACCGCATTGTTGGTGATTTCATCTAATGTTTGACGATAGCCTTTAGTCAGATACTCCATCGCTTTTGCTGCGCGTTTTGGTGTGTCGAGTAATCCTTCACGAGCAGGATCTTCACCTACTGCGGTAATTATTTGTTGGTAACTATTTTTTAAATCATCGTGCATAGCTTTCTCTGTAATTCGTTATTTTAAATGTCTGCCACCATCAACAGGCATAGAACGACCTGTGATGTAGTGACTGCTTAGTAATAGTTCTACGCTGTTAATAATCTCGGCGCAGCCGGGCTCAATGCCCATTAGCGATTTCTTTAATGTTTTGGCTTTGTATTCGTCGCTATCGTGTTCATTAAAAATAATTAACGAAGGGGCGATAGCATTCACTTTAATGTCTGGTGCAAATTTAGCGGCAAACGACTTGGTTAAATTATCAAGCGCTGCTTTGCTTGCTGCATAAGCAAGGTGCTTAGGGCTGCCTTTTTCAACCACATAATCGGTTAAGTGAATAATATCTGCGGCTTGGCCACTGTTTTGCTGATAATGCAGTAGCAAATCAGAAGCTGCTAAATTAATTAAATAGGGCGCTTTGGCGTGGATACGCATCATGTTATCGAATAGGTCTGCGTAATCGTGGTTATTTGCTTCGCAATCCCAGCTAGACGCATTATGGATAATTGCCTTGAGCTGGTTGGTATGGGTTTTTAATTCTTCGATAAAATGCCCGATAGCTTGGTCACTATTAAAATCAGCATGGATGCAAATAGCGCCTTTACCTGCAAGCACATCAATTGCTTCATGGCGGGTACGGTAAGTGACGATGATTTCTTGCCCTTGCGCTAAAAAGTGCTCGGCCAGAGCGAGTCCAATACGTTGGCCTGCGCCAGTAATTAAAATGGGCGATGACATAAACTAATATAAAACCTTAGATTTTTGATTTGAAATGTAATGTATTTAACTGTAACAACTATAAACCAAATTACAGAACTATTTCATCTTTACTGCAATCATGTTGCTAACTTTTACGTCAAGCATAGCGCTCTAGATCATTTAGCGCGGCCGATAATGAGTGATTGAAGGTTTTGAATATTGCTAAGGGTCTGTACGAGGAAGGAAAAAGGGCAATTATTATTGCCCTTTTAGTGTTTTAACCGTTTTTAAAGCTCGTCGTATACCGTTGGGATCGCTTGGCGCTTATGTTGAGTACGTAAGTAAATTGCTGTTAGCTTTTCTTCGACTTCATTGCTGACTTCTTTACCTTCTAAGAAATCATCAATTTGATCGTAAGTGAGGCCAAGCGCTTCTTCATCAGTTAGACCTGGGCGATCACACTCTAAGTCGGCCGTTGGGGCTTTATGTACAAGGACAGCTGGTGCTCCCAAGTGCTCAGCAAGCGCACGAACTTGACGCTTTGATAAGCCAAATAAAGGGGCTAGGTCACATGCTCCGTCACCAAATTTTGTGTAAAAGCCAGTGATGTTTTCAGCACTGTGATCGGTACCAACAACTAAGCCTTGGCTGAAACCGGCAATTTCATACTGCGCAACCATGCGTTGGCGCGCTTTTACATTGCCTTTGATAAAGTCGATTTTAGCTTGCTCTGGTAATTCAGCACCACCACCAACAACTGCCGCCATTGCTTGTTCATGCATGCCATCGACAGCCGCTTTAATGTTAACCGTCATACGTTTACTAGGTTGAATAAAATCTACGGCTAGTTGTGCTTCGTCTTCATCTGCTTGTACGCCGTAAGGTAAGCGCACAGCAATAAATTGATATTCGTTGGTGTTATGTTCTTGATTTAATTCATCAACCGCTAATTGGCATAAACGGCCACAGGTTGATGAGTCAACACCGCCACTGATCCCTAATACAAGTGAGCGAGAGTGCGCAGCAATAAGTCGGCTTTTAAGAAAGTTAACACGACGGGTGATTTCCGCTTTTACATCAATAGTTGGTTGGACTTTCATTTCCGCCAGAATGTCGGCACGCATGGTAGAGCTCCTATTTTTCGTTGTGGTTGTCAGCGTCTTGTACATTATGTTACGGGCGCGGTTTTTATTAAAGACCTAAATGCGCTTTTATTGCGTTAATTTGTTGCTTAAGTTCTTCGATTTCGCTTCGTAATTGCTGCACTTCACTACTATTATCCTGCATTGGCTCATTAGCAGCCATATCCTCAGTAATGCTGTCTGGGTCAACAAATAAGTGCATGTAGCGGCTCTCTCGTTTGCCGGGCTCTCGTGCTAAGCGTGCCACATGTTCTTGTGCAATGAGTGCGTTTAATGCGGCTTCGACTTCATTGACGTTACTGAACTCAGCGAGGCGGTTGCTGCGTGTTCTCAACTCGCCTGGTGTTTGCGGGCCACGTAACAGTAACAAACAAATAATGGCGCGTTGCTGCTCAGTAAACTGCAAACTGCCAAATTCGGTATTACAAAAGCGGTGAGCATATTTATTTACACGCCCTGACAGCCCTTCATCAACCGTCACTAAGCGTGATGCAATAAGCTCATCGAGGGTATCTTGTACTTGCGCTTCAGTTAAAGACAATACAGGTTCACGGTTCGACTTTTGATTACATGCATTAGTCAGTGAATTTAAAGATAACGGGTAATGTTCGGGTGTTGTACTTTGCTTTTCGAGTAAACAGCCAATAACACGTTGTTGAATTGATGATAATTGCATGGTTTTACTCTCTTTTTATTCTTCAGTGCTTAGCCACACTGTTAACTTTTTATTGAGCGAGTCAAATTTAAGGGGTTTGGTGACATAGTCGTTCATACCTGCGTTTAAACAACGCTCTTTGTCACCTTGCATCGCATTTGCAGTGAGTGCGACGATATTAACCCCCTGATGAGCTGCGCCTGCTTCACCTGCCCGAATGGCTCGCGTTGCTTGGTAACCATCCATTTCTGGCATTTGGCAATCCATTAACACTAATTGGTAGGGGCTTTGCTCTCGGCTTGAAAGTTTTGCAATCGCTTCAAGGCCATTTTCAGCGATATCAAAACTAATGCCTGCTTGTTTTAGCAACGAACCTGCCACCATCTGATTTACTTTATTATCTTCAACCAGCAAGACTTGTGACTCAGCGCTACCGCTACTGGTCACGACCTTAGTTATTAAGGTTTCTTTATTAACCTGCTGCTGTTCAATGTACTTGTCGTTTGCCAGTGAATTAAATAAATCAGACTGCGTTAATGGTTTAAAGATAATACTCTCAACTTTTAATGTTTGTCTCGTTTGTTTTTCAGTAAGGCTCATTGGGGCCATTAAAATTCGTTTACAGCTGGTGGCATTAAAGTATTTTAAGAATGCTTGTTGGTGCTCTTTTGTTGCGCTGCTATAAAAAAGATAATCCACTAAAATTGCATCGCAGCCATTATCGGTTGGCATTGCAGCACGATTGAGTAAGCTTGGCATATCAGTATAGGTCTCGACCTCTGCTCCCCATAGCTGCAATTGTTTTTTGGCAATATTGCTACTGAGCTTACAATTATCAGCAATTAAAATATGCTTTTTATCTATAATGTGGCTTGGCTCTGGCGCTTGCTTTGTATGATCACGTTTAACTTTTACAGTAAAATTAAAGGTGCTGCCTTCCCCGTATGAACTAACCACACTGACATCACCATCCATTAACTGACACAGCTGTTTTACTATTGCAAGGCCAAGCCCTGTACCGCCGTATTGGCGTGTAGTTGATGCATCCGCTTGCGTGAATGAGTCAAATAAAGTGGCTTGCTTTTCGGGCTTGATACCTACACCCGAATCAATAACAGAGCAGTTCAAGAACAATTCTTCGTTGTTTGTTTCGAGTTTGGCGATGACGATAATCTCACCATCTTTTGTGAATTTAACCGCATTGCTAACTAGGTTATTGATAATTTGCCTAATCCGGTTTGGGTCGCTAATGATAAAGCCGTGATTAAGGTGTGTGGTATCTAGCAGCAACTTGGTATTGTTTTGTTCTGCTTTAATGGCAAACGATTCGATAGTATCGCCAAGTAGTTTTGATACATTAAAGCTAACATTTTCAATATCGAGCTTACCGGCCTCAATTTTAGAGAAATCTAAAATATCGTTAATGATATGCAATAGTGATTCAGCCGATGATTGCGCCAAATCTATATGGTGGTTTTGCTGGGTGTCTAGTTTGGTTTGTTTGATGATATTGAGCATCCCGATCACGCCATTCATAGGGGTGCGGATCTCATGACTCATGCTTGCTAAAAATTCACTTTTGGCTTTTACTGCTTGTTCAGCAGCTTCTTTTGCTTGAACGAGTTGTTGTTCGGTCTCTATACGGCGCTGACTTGCGTGTAAACTACCAATGAGTGCCGCAACTGCGATTAAAAAGCTTTCTTCATTTTTACTCCAATGTCTGCGGTTATGACATTTTTCGGCGCACACAACCCCCATTGTTTTGCTACCTGTGGGGATTATCACAGTCAGCATTGAGCGTATATTAAACCAATCAAGATAGTTGCTACGTAGGTCACTAGTCAGTGGATGTTGCTGTGCATCACTGGCATTAATTACAGCGTGATTGTTAATAGCATCAAAATAATTTTGAAATTCAAACTGCTGGAGTGAAATCGGCTCACTAAATTCAGGCTGACTTTGGTCGTGAATAGCAAAGGTATTGAGCGATTGGCGATCGTCACTAAATAGCCAAATACTAGCGCGATCAATATCAAAAGCGTGACAAATTGCTTGCACAATAACATGTTTAGATAAGTTAAGGTTACCCGTCAGTACAGCATCATTAACGGTAAGAGAGGCTAAAATCTCATTATGTAAGGCTATTTTGTTGTTTTCTAGCTCATCTCGCTTACGGGTATCAATATTTTGTAGTGAACCAAAAAGTTTTATACAACGGCCATTTTTATGCTCGGCTTCACCATGTAGCAGCACCCAAACTTCATCACCTTCAGCAGTTATGATTTGCACTTGAGTCTCAAAACTCTCACCATACTTGATTGCACGCTCGTTAAGGCGACGAATTTTATCCCGGCTTTCACCAGCCTTAAAAAGTGTAAAGTTAGCAGGCCACTCTGGCTGTACATTAAGAGGAAACTTAAAAATTTGCTTGGTCATATCAGACCAATAGACGGTTCTTGTCTCTAGATTAAAAGACCAAGCGCCGACTTTAGCAAGACTACTCATGGTTTCTAACATACGTTCGCTTTTGTACTGTCTTTCGACCATGCGTAAAAAGAATACAGAGGCGCCAGCAAATAAAACACAAAATAGAATAATGGCCAGTCTAAGCGGCCAAATAGCAGAACTTGGTGGCTGCCATCCAGATTTTGGTGTGGCGTACATCTGCCACTCACCACCTGGAAAGTTAATTCTAAAGCTCAGAGGGTTGGTATTGAGCACGTCTTGTGAACCGTAGAAAAAATCACCTTTAGCACCAAGGCCATTTCTGCCTTGCAGGGCAACATCATAATGCTGACTCAGTGCGATTAACCCCGAGTTTGTGTAGATTTTATCTATATCGAGGACAACAGATAGGAGCCCCCAAAAAGTGAGCTCTGGTGGAGTGAATACGGGCATTCTTGCTATCAATGCTTGACCACCTTGCACCAACTCTAATGGGCCGGCCATAACAATACGGTTTTCATCCCGTGCTCTAATTGCGTCGTCACGCTGCGCTGGGTTTTCTAAAAAGTTGAGCCCAATAGATTTCTCATTACCCACAAGAGGATAAGTCATCTGAATAACCATATCCGGTGCTGCGCCGATGTTCCTAAGCTCTGAAGACGTTGAAAATAGGGGGCTGGCAATTTGCGTGAAGCGGGCTTGGTCTAAATTGGGTTCAGCCGCAACGGCAACCGCCAAGCCGCGTACAAGTTGAATGTTAGATATTAAGGTGGCTTCGAGCTCTGCACGATAGGCACTTACTTTTGCCAGCTCCTGTGCACGAAAAGCATCTTTCTCGCGGCTGTAATTAATTTGGTCGATTACAAGACCAATCACGATGATACAGGCAAGTGAAAACCAGAAGGCTAGCTTCAGTTTTTGTAGTTTTTTATTATCTGTTTCGGTCGCTAGCGGCATGAGAAATATCAGGTTTTATACTATTTACCTACTATAGACAATTTCTGTGGTAATTAACAATGAACAGCAAATCTATAAACCTAATTTCAATTATTTGTATCGCAACACTATTCTTTCACAAAACTCAGGTTAATATAGTGTTACTTTAGCGCAAGGATAATTGGCATGTTTAAGATAATCAAATGGTTACTAATAGGTTTGTTCGTTGTGGTGTTACTCGCAACGGGGCTTGTTTATGGCGTATTAAACTTAAGTTTACCGGCACTTGATGGTCGCGGTAAAAGCGACGCTATTTCGCAATCAGTTAAGATTGAGCGAGATACCTTAGGACAGGCTGTTATTCATGCCGAAAACCGATTAGATGCAGCCTATGCGCTTGGTTTTGCTCATGGTCAGGACCGATTCTTTCAAATGGATTTACTGCGCCGTAATGCTGCAGGTGAGCTTAGTGAGTTATTTGGTAAAGCTGCCGTTGGGCTTGATAAAAAAATGCGCTTTCATCAGTTACGTAAACGCAGTCAGATTGCTGTCGAGCAGTTACCTGCTAAAGATAAAGCGCTATTAAAAGCCTACGCGAATGGGGTTAATGAAGGCCATGCGCAAGTGGGTTTCGATAGCTTTGAATATTTACTCACAGGCGCTGAAGCAAAACCTTGGCAAAGCGAAGACAGCTTACTAATCATTTTTAGTATGTATTTAGATTTACAAACAGCCACCTTTGAGCGCGACAAAACACTGATCGAAATCGAAGATTTATATGGTAAGGCGATGGTTGACTTTATTACTCAGCCTAGCCTTTATCAAGCGGCACTCGACAACAGCCAATTAGCACCTTATGACGGCAGTATTCCTAATCTCAAAGACCCTCAATGGGCTATGACTGACATTGCAGACCGAAAGGAACTTGGCAGTAATAACTGGGCGGTTACTGGGCAGTTAACTGAAACAGGTGCTGCAATGCTGTCTGACGATATGCATTTATCGTTTGCTGTGCCAATCATTTGGTACCGTGCCCAGCTCAATTACCCACTCAATGGTGAAATGCAGCAAATTACCGGTGTGTCATTACCAGGGGCTCCTGCCATTGTTGTTGGTACCAATAATAAAATAGCTTGGGGATTCACCAATGGTTATTTAGATACAGCCGATTGGATAGCCCTTGAGAGCAAAGAGAAAACCTGGCAGATAGATGAACCTATTTTACTCAATGACGGTAACAGCGAAAATTACGCTTTAACCATGAGCGAGTATGGCCCAGTTAAAGAAATTAATGGCAAATCTTATGCGCTAAGTTGGGTTGCCCACCATGAGTATGCGGTTGATATGGAGTTACTTAAGCTTGAGCAAGCAAACACGGTTGATGATGCACTAGCGCTTGCTGCTGAGGTGGGTATTCCTGTACAAAATCTGATGGTTGTTGATGATAAAGGTAATGCAGCTTGGAAGAATATGGGAGCCGTGCCTGCCCGTAAAGAGCCCCATCAATTAGCTGTGGCTGAGCAAGCGTATCCTGCACAGTGGCACGAAAACGAAACCCAGCGTCCATTTGTTAAAAACCCAGAAAGTGGCCGTTTATGGACGGGCAACTCACGAGTTGTTTCCGCAGAGGATGACCAGCGCTTTGGTAATGGTGGTTATGCAATGGGGGCTCGCTCGGCACAAATTCGCGACCGCTTATTTGAAAAACAACAGTTCAACGAACAAGATTTTTATGACTTACAACATGATAACGAAGCGCGTTTCTTAACGGCTTGGCATAAACTGCTGGTCAAACAGCTTAGCAACGCAGGCGATAAATACGCGCTGTATTTAAAAGAGCTAAATAATTGGCAGGCGTGTGCTTGTAGCGACTCAATTGGCTACACCTTAGTAAAGCGCTACCGCAGTGAAGTGATTAACGGCTTATTTAGCCCGTTAGAGAATAAGCTAAAAGCTCTCGATAGTAGCTTAAAACCAGTAAAACGAGACTTAGAACCTGCTGTTTGGCAACTTATCGAAGCGCAGCCTCAGGCATGGTTAAACCCTGAGTATGCAAACTGGCAACAACAAATGATAGGAGCCTTTGACCGCGTTATCACTAAACTAACCGATCAATACGGTAACAACCCGCATAGCTGGGAGTGGGGCAAGGTTAACGAATTAGTGATTGAGCACCCATTTGCCAAGCAAATACCTGCACTGAAAAGCTTATTGAATATGCCTACGGAGCCTGGGTTTGGTGATACTTTTATGCCTTCGGTGCAAGGACGTAGCTTTGGTGCTTCACAGCGCTTTATTGTTCAACCTGGGCACTTAGATAAAGCGATAATGGCTATTCCGGGTGGGCAATCGGGGCATCCATTGTCAGAATTTTATCGTGCCGGGTTTAACGATTATGTTAGTAATGGTTTAACGCCATTATTGCCACAAGAGATTGCCCACAGTATCACTATCGATGCGGTTAATTAACCGCATCAGTATCTTTGAAAGCAGGGCGTTGACCTTTAGCAATGGTAGTTTGGTTGCGTCCTGCGTGCTTGCTTTTATACAGCGCTTCATCAGCGTGTTGTAGCATTTTTTCTATTGAAGCGAGCGGTTGCCATTCAATAAGCCCAAAACTCATAGTGACATTGAGATCGGGGAATTCATGATGCGCCTCTAGTTCGGCGATTCTTAAACGTAAGGTTTCAATTTTTGTAAAGGCCTGCTTTGCATCTGTATTAGTTAATAAAATTAAAAATTCTTCACCACCCCAGCGTACCGCTATATCTTCATCATCAATAAATTGACGAATTAGCCTTGCAACATTAACGAGCACCGTATCACCTTTTTCATGGCCATAATTGTCGTTAATACTTTTAAACTTATCGATGTCAGCCATAACAATACAAAGACTGCTCTCAAGCTCTATGCTCTTTTGATGTGCAGCAGTGATTAATTTTTTTGCAAAACGGCGGTTGTAGAGCTTAGTGAGTGGATCGCGGGCTGCCATTTCTGTTAACTCAACCCGTTGTGACAAAGTGATTTCTCTGATTAGACCCATGCCATAGACCATAGGTAAACCGGCAATAATAATATTGATTACATTTACATGTGGTAGTAACTCTGGGTAAGCAAAGCCGTACTGAACATCTGAAAAAAATACATATAGCAGGGCGAATATCGCAATCATCACTAAGCTATATAAAGCTGCACGCTTAAAGGTTAATTGATAATCGATCATTAAAATACAAGATACAGTCCATAGGTAAAACTGGAACCCTGCGCCTAAGCCAAGGGTGGCACAGACAATGACCGCATGAATAATTACTTCAAGGCAAAATACTCTAAGTGCTAGCGAAGTTAGTCCTTGCTTAATTAAAAAGATGCCGCTTGCCCAAGCAAGCACACTCAAGATATTAACTAAAGCAAGCGTATTTGCCCCTATGTGAGCAAATACGGGGATCAGCAAGACATGAACAATCAACGCGAAATAGGCGATTTTAGAAATAATCAGAAATTTAACGTGTTCAATCTCTTCTAAGCCAGATTGCTTTGATTGTTTTAGTAAGTGTTTGATCAATCCAACCTCAAATACACATGGAGAGTAGCGTAATTATAGATGAAAAGTTGAGCAATGCAGGTTTATAATTGCTCGCTTTTGCTTTGTAAACGCATGTCACTGATGTTTATGAATGAAGCTAAGCGTTTGTTCACATCATGTTTGTTAAGCTTGGGGCTTGGCAGAGTGGGCATTTGATGCCACTCTAGTTAAAGCTAATCTAGAAACATGCTGAGCAATGTTTGCTGTGATTATTCTCTCGTGCCTAAAAAGGAGTAGCTATGCCGGCGGAAAAAACGCATTTAGAGATTTGTAATCTAACCAAAGAACAGTACCCACAAATAAAGACCCTTATGGATCAAGCGTACCCAGGGCTTGGTGGAGCTTGGCCAAGCCATACTATTTTTAGGCTAATAGACCAGTTTCCGGAAGGGCAAATAGGTATTGTTGACGATGGTGTCTTAGTCGGCATCGCACTTAGTGTTCAGGTAGATTACGCGCGCTTTTCTAACCCACATACCTACGAAGATATTGTTGATGGCCATGACCGTGTATTTAGTGATCCTGAAGGTGATGCACTTTATGGTTTAGATGTGGTGATTTCATCAACTCACCGAGGTATGCGATTGGGTCGTCGCTTATACGATGCACGAAAAGAGCTGTGCCGTCAGTATAACTTACGCGCCATTCTAGCGGGTGGGCGTATTCCGCGTTATTACAATCACAGTGCAGAGATGACTCCGATGGAGTACATCGAAAAAGTAGACCACAAAGAGCTGTACGATCCGATTTTAAGCTTTCAGCTATCTAATGATTTCCAAGTTAAACGTTTACTTAAAAAATACCTTCCTGAAGATCAAGAATCAGTTGGTTACGCCACTTTACTTGAGTGGAATAACATTATGTTTGAGCCGACTGATACAGTACTTGAGTCGACCAAATCAATTGTCCGTGTCGGTGCCGTACAGTGGCAAATGCGCTGTGTTGAGTCTGTTGAAGAGCTGCTCAAGCAAGTGGAATACTTTGTTGATACGGTGTCTGACTACAAGAGTGACTTTATTCTGTTTCCGGAGTTTTTCAATGCCCCGTTAATGGGCCTCACCGAGCAAAGCAATCAAACTGAAGCCATTCGCTATCTGGCCGAATACACAGAAACCTTCCGTGATGCAATGTCGCGCATGGCGGTTGAATACAATGCCAATATTATCACAGGCTCCATGCCGCTTGCTGAAGATGACAAGATTTATAATGTCAGCTACCTATGCCATCGTAGCGGTAAAATCGATGAGCAGCGCAAAATTCATATTACCCCTCACGAGCAAAATGACTGGGTGATCCAAGGCGGTGACAAAATTGCTGTATTTGAAACCGATGCGGGTCGTGTCGGTATTCAAATTTGTTACGATGTTGAGTTCCCTGAGCTGTCACGTATTCTCGCTAAGCAAGGGTTAGATATTTTGTTCGTGCCATTTTGGACGGATACAAAAAATAGTTACTTACGTGTTCGTCATTGTGCGCAAGCACGTGCAATTGAAAATGAATGTTATGTTGTGATTGCAGGCTCGGTTGGTAACTTACCTGAGGTTGAGAGTTTAGACGTACAGTATTCGCAATCAGCAGTGCTTACTCCTTCTGATTTCTCATTCCCACATGATGCGACCTTGAATGAAGCAACACCGAATACCGAAATGCTGTTATTCAGTGATTTAGATATGGATAAACTGAAAATCCTTCACAGTGAAGGTACTGTTAGAAACTTAAAAGACCGCCGCGAAGATTTGTATGACGTGATCTTGAAAAAGCGAGATAACTAATGGCGTGGTTGTATTTAATTGTCGCAGGTCTGTTAGAAATTGGCTGGCCTGTTGGCCTTAAAATGTCTCAACAGGCAGACAGTCGCTGGTTAGGCATTGCAATTGCCGTCGCATTTATGGTCGCTAGTGGTTTTATGCTGTGGTTGGCGCAAAAGGATATTCCGATGGGAACATCTTATGCGGTATGGACAGGCATAGGAGCCGCGGGCACTTTCTTAGTTGGTATTTTATTTTATGGTGATGCCGCAACATTTGGCCGCATTGCCGGAGTATTGCTGATAATTAGCGGTGTAATAACGCTAAAAATTAGTCATTAAAAAAGCGGCAATGCCGCTTTTTTAATGACTTGGGATAAGACTAATTTGGTAGCATTACCAGAATGGCTGCCAGTGCAATTAACACAAGCCCAGCCGTGTCTTGGCGCTTTAAAGGTTGTTTTAACCAAAGAATCGATACCATAATGGTAAAGAATACTTCTATCTGCCCAAGCGTTTTTACATAAGCAACATGCTGCAAACTCATGGCACTAAACCAACCGATTGAACCTAAACAGCTACAAACACTAACAGCGGTAGTAGTGCCTTTGTGATGCCACATTTTCTTAAATGTATCGCGTTCTTTGAATGCAATATACACGCACAGCATCAGGGTTTGTAAGCTGATTATCAGTAACAACACCCAAGCGGCAGAGTGTGGGAAAGTCAGTCCTGAATTTAAACTTGCTTCACGGATCCATGATGAAGAGAGAGCAAAAGAAGTGCCGCAAGCAAGTCCAAGCAGTGCGGTGCCTAAATTAAAGTGTTTAACATTCGCGATGCCACTTAATAGCAATACCGCAATTGCACCAATAAAGACCCCAATCCAGCCTAGTAGCGACAGCGCTGAGCCAAAGAACATAACGCCTAAAATGGCCGCCATCAGTGCTTCACTTTTAGCAAGGCCTGCACCGACTGCAAAGTTATTCATTTTAAAAAGTTTAACCATCAAACCGGTGGCAAGGATTTGGACGATACTGGCGCCAACAATGTAGCCAATAAAAGCCAGATTAAAGTCAGGAAGTGCGGCGTCTTGATATTGATAAAGTACAAATAAATACAGTGCAGCAATCGGGCTGGCAATAATAAAGCGAGCAAGCGTTACCCCTGCAACGCTCACTGTTGCACTCAGTTTACTTTGCAGTGCATTGCGCCACGACTGCATAAATGCCGCAAAAATAGTTAAGAAAATCCAAGTCATATTGAAAATAAATTAATAAGGAGAGGCGCTTAGAGTAACAAAACCAAAGTATGAGAGCATTAGCTTATCGACCAACTTGAGAAAAACTCAGCTGTGACAATATGCCGCAGGGCTTTTATGCCGGCTTTAGACTATAGTGACAATGATGCTATTGCTGGCCGCTGCTGTTTTAAGTAGCGGCTTTTTTTTGTTTGCGCTAGGGTAAGCTATTACAATTAAAAGATAAGGAAATATCATGACCACACTGATTATCTGCGCACTCATCGCAGTACTTATACCCTATTTAGCTAAAGCACCTGTGGCTTTTGCACAAAATAAGTTGGCAGGCTACGACAATAAGCACCCACGCGAGCAACAAGCTAAACTAACCGGCTTTGGTGCTCGTGCGTTGGCAGCACATCAAAATAGCTTTGAATCGCTGATTATTTTTGCTGTCGCGCTGGCAGTCGTAATAGGTAGCAATAACGTCTATCAGGTAACTGAGACCCTAGCGATTGTGCATGTTATTGCCCGCGTGTTGTATTGTATTTTCTACTACATAAACCAAGATATTCTGCGCTCATTAGTTTGGCTAGTAGGCTATGTTTGTGCTGTGGCGATGATTGCTGTTTGCCTTTAGTTACAAGCCAATGAGTTAAAAACCACAAAGCAAGCGGCTTAAATAAGGCGCTTGCTTTAGGGTCTTAAGTGGTTACTTTTACTTAGAGCTAACTTTAATTTTTTCTATTAAATCCTTTGCTTGATAGTTTTCGTCTAAGGCGAAATCGAGTTGTACTAAGGCGTTTTTAAAGCCAGATTCAGACGGCGCATATTGCCATTGTTTTAAGGCTCTTTTCGCTTCTCGATTGAAAACACCTTCAGGCTCTGCACTTACTACACTAACATTGCTGGTGGCGCCATTTGGTAAAATATCGTATTTCAAAACGACTGAACCGCTAATACCTTGCTCTGCAGCTTGAATTGGGTATATCGGCTCTACACGCATAACCGCTTGATAGTCCTTTGTCTTTTCAACGGACATCGGCTGTTTTGCAATGGCAAAGCTGCTAAGCATGCCCGCTGTAAAAATAACTAACGCTGTTTTTGCAATAAATGAGCTGTTGTCGATCTGCTTTATTTGATTTAGACGTTGTAACATGGTGTTTTTATCTCCGTATTGTGAATAAGCCATTAAGCCTGTTCTGCTAAAGCTTGCACAGTGCACTAATGCCTTACTGTATAGAATTCGTTGTTCAGTTGATTTATTTTTGAGTACTTGCTCATCACATGAAAGCTCTTGAATGCGGCGCAGACTTGCATAACCAAGCCAAGCGACAGGGTTAAACCACAGCAAAATAGTGGCACTTAAGGCGATGGCATTAATTAGGTTGTCTTTGCGTTTAATGTGCACTGATTCATGTTCTAAAATAAGCGCTAAAGCATGGCTGTTGTAATGGCTTTGATAGTTTGTAGGCAGCACTAGCTTGGTGTTTATAACCCCTACAACCATAGGTGAACTCACCTGATTGCTTCGGTATAAGCGCATGCTTTGGTTGCTGTGCTGATCAAGCGTAATTGGCGCTAATTGCAGTTTTGCTAGAAAACGGTAATGAAAATATACGGCAGTGATCAGCAGTGCGGCACTAATAAAGCCATAAATAGCAAACCAAGTGAGCGTAAACTGCGGCATTATTGCTGTGTTTGGCGTGATAGTCAGCTTACTGATAAAGTCGTTTTGAATTGGTTTTAAGTGTTCTGGTAGGTTCGCTAACAATAAACTAATCGGTAAAAGCGCCCACAGTGTATAAACCAAGCGTGCCGACAGCTGGCTTAGCAACTTTCGCTCTAGCAGCAATAAAAACATTATTGCAGATGAGATCAAAAGTTGTTGATCTAACAACCAATTAAAAAATGCATCTAACATAACAAGCCTTATTTTTGCTGTTTTTCCCAATCATCGATGACCTTTTTCAGCTCATCAATATCATGTTGTGAGAGTTGCTCTGATTTAGCAAAGCCACTCACCAGCGGCGCAATTCGGCCATTAAAAAAGCGTTCAATAAAGCTTTGGCTTTCTTTTAATGTGTATTCTTCACGAGCAATGCAAGGGGTGTAGTTATATTGGCGACCTTGCTTCTCGAAGCTTAGTGCGCCTTTTTTAACTAAACGGCTTAGTAGCGTTTTAATGGTTTTTTCGTGCCATTCTTTATTGTCACTTAAACGCGCAATTACTTCACTAGCCGTGGCTGGGTAGCCAAGCCATACCGCATCTAATACTTCAAATTCAGCTTTAGAAAGTTCAATCATTTTTATGCCTACAGATGTAATCTTTAAGTTAAGATTACACGCGTAATCAATTAATGCAAACTTTTTTGTTAGAGAATGTCACTTTTTTTGATACTGACTATCTGTCCTTCGGGCAAATTCAGCGTGGAGAGTGAAAGATTTGCGATATCTGTGCGGTGCAGGTCGATGACTTTGTAGCCACAAAAACGAGCCATTTTACGTATTTGCCGATTTAAGCCTTGTTTTAAGACGATGCAAAACTGCGTTTCGTTGACTTGAGTTACCGTGCAAGGGAGGGTTATTTGTTTATCGACAGGCACACCGCTCGCCATTTTTTTACAGAAGTCGCTATCAAGGGGTTTATCTACGGTGACTAAATAGCGTTTGGGTTGGTGGTAATCAGGGTGGATCAGTTGATTACAAAACTCACCGTCATTGGTCAAAATCAACAAACCTCGGGAGTCTTTGTCGAGCCGGCCAATTGGGTAAACCCGAGTGGTTTTAGGTAGACTATGAATAAGACTGGTTGGGTCGTCAGCATTTAATTTGCAATCTATACCAACGGGTTTGTGATAAGCAAAGTAGGTGAGTGGCGCTTTTTCTGATATTTTTTCGCCAAGTACAATCACATCATCGTGCTCATCAACATGATCTATATGATTTGCGGCACGGCCATTTACTGTTACCTCACCTTGATCTATCAAGCGCGATGCTTGCTTTCGAGAGCAAACACCTGCATGGGCAATAAATTTAGCAAGTCGTACTTTTTCTGGCATGAGTGATTTTTGTACAATTAATTTGATCACAGTATATCAAAATCACGTATAAATAGTTCAACCACCAAAGAGGAACGCACATGCCTATCAAGTTATCAGAGCTTGCAGATCACCAACCACTGCAAAAGGTCATCCTTCATTCATTAGAAATGGCGCTGTATCAAGTGTCTGTGGTAATTAATAACGTTGAGTATTATGTTACTGATGAGCAAGGTGAGTTTATTCGTGATATTAGCCCGTTGCATATTCAAAAGCGTCTTGATCACCTAAGTTATGGCGATATGGTTCTACGCCACACCAGTGCTTATGATGAAATGTGCGGTCAGCCCGAAAAGCTGGCGAGTAACATGCTCGAAGTACCCTATGGCAAGAACCACTTATACTGATTAACGATATAAGCGTATACTGAGTCATAACATTTTATAGGTATACTATGTATCAATTAAAAAGTGATGACTCAGCTGATCTAAACAACCAGCTAAGAGAACATATTGTGGCTTTCAACGCAGCGCATTTTAATGCCGAGCGTACTCCTTTAGGCTTTAAATTTGTTAATAAACAAAACAGTGTTGTTGCTGGTATTCATGGCCAAGTATTTGGTAATTGGCTGCTTATTAGTTGGCTTTGGTGTGATGATAAGACTCGTGGTAAAGGGCTTGCGACACGGTTGTTAGCTGAATTAGAGAGCAAAGCTAAAGTATTTGGTGCAAGCACCGCTCAACTTGATACGCTCGATTTCCAAGCCAAACCCTTTTACGAAAAAAACGGCTACCAAGTTAAATACGAGATGAAAAACTACCCACTCGACGGCTGCCGTTATTTTATGGAAAAAACCCTTTAACTATTGGTTTTAATCACTTCGCCTTTAGCACGTCTTGCTCGGTAAAAGTAATCCCTAAGAAAGGGGTCGCTTCAGGGGCAAGCATAAAGGTGCGAATGTTCATATGGTCTTGCCCTTCAGGATTGTGTAATACGTCATCACGATAAAACGCGCCAAAACAATCTAGGGTATTTTGTTTGCTTAGTTGATTAAGCTTTGCAAAGGCAAAAATTTTACACGAGCCGTTATTTTCATTTGCCTCGCTTAGCAGGCCATGATTGTTAAAACCGCTTGGGGTAAAATCATAATTGTTGTCTATAACCGCCATGGTATCGGTAAACTCAATTTGCTGTGGTGTGCTTGCTAATGTCGCCAGAAATTCGTTAAGAGTCATTGCTTGTCCTTAAAAATTGTTCTTTATCAACTCTAACTCATTCACTTGCTGATTGATATTAAACTTATAATTCTCTAAAAAGTTCATACCTAATAAGCCATAGCCAGCATGATTTTCTATTATCAGCACTTCAAAATTACGAATACGTTGTTGACCGACTTGAAATGATGCGAGCTGATAACGCTGTGCTTCAACAATTCCATTAGCTGTGTTTACTTGCAAGGTGCCAAGGTAATTGGCTGGGGTGTTAAGCGAGTTTAATAATGTTTGGTTAATTACAGTAAAGCTAGCGCCCGTGTCGATCATCAGCTCGGTTTCAATATCATCGTTGATAATACTGTTTACTAAATAATGTGAACCTCGAGCGGTTAACTCTATAACTTCAACACCTGCGAGGGCTTGTTGAATCAACTTATGTAATTGCTCAGCCTGTTGTTTATAGTCATGATCTTCGGGTAGTTGATCTAGGGTTATTTGGCTCGCGACATAATCTTCTAAATGGTAGTTAGCTAATGCATGGTTATATAAGTAATGGGCGTTGCCAGGCGCGTAATCAAGCCATTGTTGACTAATATTAAGTAGGGCTTGCCATTGTTGTGCTGCAGTAAGCTCATCAATATAGGATGTGCTTAGCTCGTCTATTTGTTTGTTAAGTTGTTGCTTATCATTGCTGTCTAACTGGTTGCTAAGAGCCAGTAAATTGATAATACCTTGTTGGGTATCACCTTGTGCGATTAAACGCTTAGCTTCAAGTTCAAGCATGGTGACATCGTAAGGGTGGCTATTTAAAAAGGCCGTTAAAAATTGCTCACTTAAAGTGAATTTTTGATGGGAAAGCCATGATTCTAGTTGCTGTTGCCAAGCTTGCTTTAGCTGCCTTGCATAGCGAGGTTCATTCACTAGTAATTGAGTGTACTCAGCGACGGCTTTATCAAATAACTGATTGCTAAATAGTGCAACTGCTTGCTGGAAGTGGGCAGGTAAGACCGTGCCTTTTTGTACTTTAGGCGCTGGTTCGACAGTTTCTATTTCTATAGGCTTTGCAGGGTTAAAAAGCTGCCAAATAAAGTAACCATTTAAACTAATAGAAAGTAGCAATATTAATTTAAGAAAAGCATTCATCCGTTTCGCCCACCAGTTTTAAATCTTCGTTGCCTACTTACTCAGCATAAAACAAATTTCTCAAAGTCGTTACTTTTTAATCAAATGATTGAGCGCCATGATATTGCTTATTTCAATATCTGCTAATCCTTGATAACGATATTGCGTTGCTTGGTTATTTAGCCAAACGCTTTGGCATCCGGCATTATTGGCACCTTGTACATCAGTATCTAGGCTATCGCCAATGTGCAAAATTTCCTTGTGAGGCACTTCTAATTTTTTGGCTGCGCTATCAAATAAGGCGCTGTGCGGCTTTGCTTTTCCGTGTGGGCCTGCTTGTAAAACTAACTCAAACACACCATTAAGGTTAAACTTTTCTACTTCGACATTACCATTGGTGATGGCGATGAGGCGGAAGTGTTTACTGAGGTTAGCAAGTAATTCAAGCACTTCATCAGTCACGGTTATTTGACTGCGGGCATCAGCGAATGCCTGATAAGCGTTTTTGGCATGCAACTGAGCTTGCTCTGCTGAAAAACCCAGATCGGTCATGGCATAGTGTAATGCTGCTTGTCGCCAGCGCGTCACATCATCGATTAGAGTGGCATCCTGCTTTAAAGCACACTCGCGGCATTTTAACCAGTAGCTGATACTATCGGCTGGCCATTGCTCTAATGCCTCTAGGTAATCAGCTTGTGCTTGCAAGGCTGACTTTATGATCGGATGGTTGTTGTAAAGTGTGTCGTCTAAATCAAAACTTAAAACAGAAACTGGCGATAGGGCACGGTTAAATCGGATCATAATGGCAAGGGGTTACTCTGATGTTGAGCGCTTTTTAGCGCGTGGATGGGTGTTATCGTAAACTTTAGCTAAATGCTGAAAATCTAAATGCGTATAAACTTGAGTTGCAGACAAACTACTGTGTCCTAACAGTTCTTGTACGGCGCGCAAATCCCCTGATGATTCTAAGATATGTGAAGCAAACGAGTGGCGTAATTTATGTGGGTGCACTTGCGAGCTGATCCCTTGCTTAATACCCCATTCTTGCATGCGAAGGCGAACTTGGCGTACGGAAATTCGCTTTTTTTGGCTGCTAACAAACACGGCTATTTCATCAGGGTGTGCAAACTGAGGGCGAATTTTCAGCCATGCTTTTAATGCACTGAGCGCTTTGCTGCCTACAGGTAATAAACGTTCTTTGTTACCTTTACCACGGACTAAAATTTCGCCTTCAGTGGGGTTTATATCTTGTATGTTAGCGCCAACTAACTCGCTAATGCGCAAACCCGAAGAGTACATTAATTCCATCATGGCTTTGTCACGAATAGCTAAAGGCTCATCATCTGGCAGTTCTAGTAGCTTAGCCATTTGATCTACGTCTAAATTTTTGGGTAAAGGCTTGGAAAATTTTGGCCCTTTAATGGCCTCTGCCGGATTGTGATAATGTGCCTGACTGGCTATATTTTTGGCTTTTAAGAATTTATATAAACTGCGAATACAACTTAGTTTTAAACTGATTGTGCGACCACTTAATTGTTTGCTGCGCATTTGCATGCTGTAACGGCGAATATGCTCACCTTGAACAGCAAACCAGTCTTCACATAGTTTACTAAAGTACAAAGCTGCGAAGCCTAGCTGGCTAGTGTATTGGTTTACTGTGTGCGCTGAGTATTGTTTTTCGTAGCGTAAGTAGTCTGCAAATAGTTGGATGGGTGTTCGCCAAGCATCACTTAATTCATCAATGTCTGGCGTCGTCACATCGCTCATGCAAGTTCCAATAAGCGCAGTTGCAATGAGCGCACAAACTCAAGGACAAAAAAGCTGTCTTTTGCCGGTTCGAAGTGATTTACGTCATCACTACCAAACGCCAAAATAGCCACAGGGTGTTTCGTGTTACCGATTAAATATAAAGCAGTCGATTGAGTTGTGTCTGAAAACAGTAAGTCTCTTTCTTGCTGACTTACTCGACCCAAATAAATACCGTCGTTTTGCAGGCGGTGGGCAATTAATTCATCAAACTTTGTATCGTACTTAACTAAGTGGCATTCGTTAATGGATGGGTTCGTGCAGATAATATTGCGCAAGTTGCTAGCCAGTGTCGTAAAGTCGTAGTTAGTCCATAACTGACGATGACAGTCGCTAAATAAGCGGTAAATTAACTCGTTTTCTTTTGCTTGTTCAACGAGCTGCTCAATCTTATTTTTTAATAACGTATTGTGTTCACGTAATTGGCGCTGTTGAATATGCACCAAAGACGTTGCTCCCGCCGTTTGCTGTTGTAGTTCAACTTCAGCGAGTACATCAGGGTTTTTAATAAAAAAATCAGGGTGTGCTTTTAAATATTCAGCAATTTGTTGTTCTGTTAGTTTGCTCATAGTGCCACTTGTCCATCAAAAACATGCTCAGCAGGGCCTGTCATTCGTACAGGGTGCCCTTCACCTTGCCAGCGTACTTGTAAACTGCCGCCTGGTAAGTCAACTTGTACGGTAGTAGCAAGTTTACTTTGAATTTGACCAACCACGACCGCAGCACAAGCACCTGTACCACAGGCTAAGGTTTCACTAACGCCACGTTCCCACACTCTTAGTTTAATGTGATCTTGCGAAATTACCTGCATAAAACCAACATTTGCGCGTTGTGGAAAGCGTTCATGATTTTCAAGGAGTGGGCCTAAGGTGGCGACTTCTGCGCTATGAATGTCATCAACTTCTAACACGCAATGCGGGTTACCCATCGATACTGCGCCACTAAATACCGTATGTTCTTCCGTACGAAGAATATAGGTCAGCTCACGCTTGCTGGCTTTTAATGGGATTTTGTTCGGTTCAAAATTGGGGTGGCCCATATTTACCGTTACTTGACCATCTTTCTCTATATAAAGCGTGAGGTTACCAGATTTTGTTGAAACCGAGATTTTATGCTTATTGGTCAGGCCTTTCATACGTACAAAGCGAGCGAAACAACGCGCACCGTTGCCGCACTGTTCAACTTCGTTACCATCGGCATTGAAAATACGATAATGAAAATCGAGATCAGGAGAGTAAGGGGCTTCAACCATAAGCAGTTGATCGAAGCCAATGCCGAAATGGCGATCTGCCAGCTTCTTTATTTGATCACGTGATAAAAAAACATTTTGAGTAATGTTATCAATAACGACAAAGTCATTACCTAGGCCGTGCATTTTTGAAAAATTAACTAACATAACGCTCTAATTCGGGTTTGCTCTGAGCTAATCATGCCACAGAGCAGGGCGGTTATAAAAACGTTTATGGTAAAATTTTCTCACCTTGCCAAAGGCTTTCTAAGGTTTCGCGTTGGCGAATTAAATGGCTTTGCTGGCCATCCACCATAATCTCTGCAACACGCGGGCGTGAGTTGTAGTTTGAGCTCATGGTAAAACCATACGCGCCAGCGCTGCGTTGTGCTAATAGGTCACCAGCTTGAAGTGCAAGCTCACGGTCTTTACCTAAAAAGTCGCCGGTTTCGCAAACTGGGCCGACAATATCGTAGTTGTGAGTAGGCGTATCATCTGTGCGAGGTTCAACTGGCACAATAGATTGCCAAGCTTGATATAGCGATGGACGCAACATATCGTTCATGCCTGCATCAACAATAGCAAAGAACTTATCTTGGTTTTGTTTAATAAACTCAACTTTAGTAACTAAAATACCTGCGTTGGCTGCAATCGCACGACCAGGTTCAAAAATAAGTTCTAAATCTTGGTAGTCTGCTAATCGAGCGGTAATTTTATCAACATACTCGCTCGGGTGAGGAGGTGTTTCGCCATTATAAGGCACGCCAAGACCACCACCGATATCTAGGTGAGTTAGCTTGATGCCAACCGCTTTTAACTCTTCGATAAGAGTCAGTACTTTTTCAAGGGCTGCTAAGAAAGGTTTTATTTCCGTTAGCTGCGAACCGATGTGGCAATCTACACCGGTAATTTTTAAACCGGGTAATGATGCTGCATGTTGATACACAGTCACCGCAGTTTGAATATCAATACCAAACTTATTCTCTTTTAAGCCGGTTGAGATATAAGGGTGCGTTTTTGCATCTATATCTGGGTTTACGCGAATCGAAATCGGTGCCACTAAGTTAAGATCCGTTGCCACTTTTGAAATACGCTCAAGCTCAGCCACTGACTCAACGTTAAAACACTTGATCCCCAATTCAAGTGCATAGGCAATTTCGTCAGCGGTTTTTGCAACGCCAGAAAATACAACCTTACTAGCGTCTCCGCCTGCTTGGATAACGCGCGCAAGCTCACCTTTTGAAACGATGTCAAAACCTGAACCAAGTCGCGCTAAAATATTCAGCACGGCAATATTTGAGTTGGCTTTTACGGCATAGCACACCAAGCTTTTATGTGACTTAGCAGCTTCAGCAAATGCTAGATAATGACGTTCAAAGGTTTTGCGAGAATAGATATAACAAGGCGTACCATATTGTTCGGCAAGCTCTTTGACAGCGATGTCTTCAGCGAACAGCTGATTATTATTGTAGTTAAAAAAGTCCATCTATTGGTCCTGTTTTTGCTCTGGTTGTTCGGATGGATCAGCTTGTGGCTGAGACTTTGCAGGCGGCTTAGTATCATCTGGCAGATAAAGAGCACCACTTTGTCCGCAACCTGCTAGGGTTAGTAGAAGGACGCTTAGAGGTAAAGTGGTTTTTAATTTTTGGCTATGAGTCTCTTTCATTAGATTAATACGGTTGCTGGCTTTATAATCGCAGAGTAACAGAATATTTAAAAAATGCAGCTATTCGCGGATGAATTTATTCCTGTTACACTTGATGTACACAATCTGCCCCCAGATCTAGGCTTAAAGCCAGTTAAAGGACACTAAAATGACTGATCATGAATACCACACACTAGCCGATGCATTAATGCTAACTATTGAAGAGCAAATCGATGAATGTGATGCCGATTTAGACTATGAATCAGCGTCAGGTATTTTAGAAATCATCTTTCCTGATCGCAGTAAAATTGTGATCAACAAGCAAGCACCATTACACCAAGTTTGGGTAGCGACTAAATTTAATGGTCACCATTTTGAACTACGCGACGATAAGTGGATTGATAACCGCTCGGGTGCAGAGTTTTGGCAATTTATGTGTGATGCGGCAACTCGCCAAGCAGGTCAAACAATTGAATGGCGTTCTGAACTATGAGTTTAGAGTTTGTTGAGTACCCAGCGCAAGGCGACCACAAAGCAACGGTTATCTGGCTACATGGTTTAGGTGATTCGGGTGATGGTTTTGCCCCAGTTGCACCGCAACTTGCTCTACCAAAAGAGCTTGGCGTACGTTTTGTATTTCCACATGCGCCAGTGCAGCCGGTCACCATAAATGGTGGTATGGCAATGCGTTCTTGGTACGATATTAAATCGATGGATTTAGATAAGCGTGCTGATGAGCAAGGAGTGCGTGAATCTGCTGCAAAAGTGGCAGCAATTATTGATCAAGAAATAGCAAATGGTATCGCTCCTAACAAAATTATTCTTGCCGGTTTTTCGCAAGGGGGTGTGGTATCGCTGCACTTAGCGCCACGTCTAGATTATAAATTAGCGGGTGTAATGGCACTTTCAACCTACATGTGTGTGCCTGCAAAATTAGCCGATGAAGCCAAGCAGCAGGGGTTAAATATTTTTATGGCACATGGTCGATTTGACGATGTGGTACCGCATAGCGCAGGCAGACAAGCATTTGACGTGCTTAGCGCTAACAACATGGAAGTAAGCTGGCAAGACTATCCGATGGCGCACCAAGTTTGTGGTGAAGAGTTAATGGCTATTCGTGAGTGGTTAATTGCTCGCTTGAGTTAATTTTTGGTTTTAGAGGCCAACATGACAAAGAAACTTGTAATTACAGCAAATATGAATGCCGTTGAATCGGCAGGTTCAACTCCTACAGCAGTGACTTATCAATGGCATTGGCGACGCATTTTTATGGTTAGCAGTGTTATCTTAGTAGCATTGGCTATTTTAGTGTATAGCTTAACTGGTGCTGTAAATGCTGAACAATCACCGCAAGATGAACCGCAAGCAGAGTTTACAAATGCTGAATTACAAGCTCCTTTAAATGACGCTGAGCAAGAAGAGCCAAAAGAAGTCGATGCTTTGTCAATTAATGAGCAAACACCGCAGGCTGATAGCACAGAAACGGCTAAAGCAGAGGTTGTGAGCTCAAACATTGTTGAACCTGAGGTTACGACAGTAGAGGTTGAGATCGACAGTGAACAGGTTGTTGACGAGCAACAACCGGAAACATCAGAGGTCACTCTTGACGAAGAGCCACCACAAACCGAACAGCAAGTAGAGATTGCTGCAGCCCCTGATGCTCAGCAGCAGTTTTCGCAGTCAGCGCATATTGCCAGTGTCGCAATTGGCGCTAAAATAGACACAGACAAAGTAAGCCGCGCGGTATTAACAACCGATGTTGTTGATCGAGAACCAGTAAACGTTTTAAAAAACGATGTAAAATTAGCGCAAATAAGCAATAGCCTGAGCTTTTTTAGCGAGCTTAGAAATATGCAAGGGCAAACTGTTCGTCACCAATGGTATTACCAAGATCAACAGCTTGCTTCGATTGAATTGGCGGTAAGTAGTCCACGTTTTCGTACTTATTCAACGAAAAACATTATGCCAGAGCAACTGGGTGATTGGCGTGTTGAAGTTATTGACGCAGATGGCAACTTACTGGCCCAAAAAGAATTTAGAATTTTAGCTGAGTAATATTTAGTATCAGCCTGATAATTAATTGGATTTTTCATGACACAGACAACAAAACTAGTTCGTATCGCTACCCGTAAAAGTGCACTTGCTTTATGGCAGGCTGAATTTGTAAAAGCTCAACTAGAGCACTTCCATGACGACGTAACGGTAGAGTTGGTTCCTATGTCGACACAAGGCGATATTATCCTTGATACGCCACTGGCAAAGATTGGTGGTAAAGGCTTATTCGTAAAAGAGCTTGAGCAAGCCATGCTAGATGGCCGTGCAGATATTGCGGTGCATTCAATGAAAGATGTGCCTGTTGAGTTTCCTGAAGGCCTAGCATTACACACTATTTGTGAACGTGAAGACCCACGCGATGCGTTTGTATCAAACAACTACAAAAGCTTAGATGAGTTACCACAAGGTGCTATTGTTGGTACATCAAGCTTACGCCGCCAATGCCAAATTCGCGAAGCTCGCCCAGATTTAGACATTCGTGATTTACGCGGTAATGTTAATACGCGTTTAGCAAAACTAGATGATGGTCAATATGATGCAATCATTCTAGCTGCAGCGGGTCTAATTCGTTTAGAAATGCCTGAGCGTATTACAGCTTTTATCGAGCCAGAAGTATCATTACCTGCAAATGGTCAAGGTGCTGTGGGTATTGAGTGCCGTATTGATGATGAAGTGACAAAAGCACTGTTAGCGCCACTCGAACATAATGAAACACGTATTCGTGTTAATGCCGAGCGTGCTATGAATCGCCGTTTAGAAGGTGGTTGCCAAGTGCCAATTGGTGCATTTGCATTGGTTGATGGTGAGCAAGTGCATTTACGTGGTTTAGTGGGCGCTATTGATGGCAGCCAAATGCTGCGTGATGAAGTGACAGGCCCTGTGGCTGACGCAGAGCAGTTAGGTATTACACTTGCTGAAAAACTACTTGAGCAAGGTGCTGATAAAATTTTAGCTGAAGTATATAGAGACGCTTAATATGCATATTTTGATAACTCGTCCAGAAGGTAAAGGCACTGAGCTTGCTCTTGAGCTTCAGCAGGCGGGTTATCAAACAACCCTGTGTCCTGTTCTTACCTTAGATTACCTCACAGTAAATAGTAGTGAGCTCGCGCCGCTAGAAAATGCCGATAAAATCATTTTTATCTCGCAAGATGCCGTGCATGCCTTGTTAAAACTCACACCAACCATCAACAAAGCAGCGCAACTTTATGCGGTCGGCCAGCAAACGGCTGATGCGGTTTATGAAGCCTTTGGGCGACGTGCTGCAGTACCCAAACAGCATGATTCAGAAGGTCTGCTTGAATTAAAAACACTACAAGATGTTGAGCTAAGTAACATCGTTTTAGTGAAAGGTGAAGGTGGGCGCACGACCATAGCAAAAACCTTAAAACAACGTGGTGCTTTATTAAATCAGTTGGTTGTTTACAAGCGGAGCGCAATTGAGAGCGAACCGGGCAAGTGGATGGACCACTGGCAAACAATTGATGTAGAAGGTATAGTCATTACCAGTAATGCAGCGGTGGATGCCATTTTTAATGGCCTAAATGAGCCTCAGCTTGCATGGTTGAAAGAGCGACAATTTTTCGTTGCCAGTGAGCGTATCGCTGATTATTTAAAGCAACAAAATGTCGCAAGAACACAGATACATATTGCTGCAGGGGCGAGCGACAGCGCTATGTTCACCTGCATTAATCAGCAAGGTAGCAAAATGAGTGAAGCAGAATCAAAACAACCCGCAAAGCCAGTGACCGCACAGCCAGAGAAAAAAGCGCAAACGGCAAATACTGGGGCGAAAGCGCCTGTACAAGCTAAAAGAGGCATCAGCAAAACAGGTAGCTTAGCGTTACTTATTTCACTTATAGTGGCTGGTGTAGTTGGCTATGAGTTTTATCTAAAATTAAATAGCGATCAGCAATCGGCTGTGGCATTGACTGAGCTGACAGATGAAAACCTACGCTTACAGCAGCAAATTGATGCATTAAAAAGTGCCCAACAAACAATGCAGCACTCGCTTTATAACAGTGAACAGAAGGTCACTGATGCACTAAATGAAAGTGCTGAGCAAACACAGCAGCAATTACAAGCAGCTTTAAAGCGCGCCGAGCAGCAAACTTTCACGCTTAATCCGCAAGAAGTCACAAGCCTGCAGCGTATGGCCGAGTTTAAATTGTGGGCAGAGCACGATTACCAAGGGGCTGCTGCTGTGCTATCTCGCTTAGATAGCTTACTTGCAGAACACCCGGGTACAGGCGCTATTCGCCAAGCAATTCACCAAGATTTACAAACCTTGAATGCCATAGAACCTGTGGCTGTTGAAGCAATTTATTTAAAACTGCATGGCATTAATCAAAAAGTTGATGAACTGGTATTTAATGCTATTTCACTTCCTGAAGAGGTCGTCAAAGAAGACCCAAATCAATTAAGTGAAAATGTCAGTGAATGGCGTCAAAACCTTGCGAAGTCGTGGCAGCAGTTTAAAGACTTCTTTGTAGAAGTGCGCACACGTGAAGATATGGTTATCGCACCATTTTTAAGTGAGCAAGAGCGTCACCTAGTAAAACAGCGCTTAAGTTTATACTTAGCTCAAGCGCAAGATGCGGTATTAAGTAAACAAAGTAGTGTGTATTTTAGTGCTGTTGATGCTGCTCATAGTTTGGTAAAAGATTACTTTAAACAAGATGATGCGCAAACAAAAGCGGCCTTAAAAAGCCTTGCTGAGCTTTCTAAAGAGCAGCTCGATTTTAGTCCAAAAGTGTCACTACAAAGTACTGAGCAGGTGAAGGAGTGGGCACAATGATCCGCTTTTTATTAATCATTATTGCAATAGCAGTCTGCTTAGGGATTGCCCCTTTTTTTATAGATCAAAAGGGTTATGTACTAATTGCCTTTAATAAAACAACCATTGAAGGGACTATTTGGGGCGTTACTGCACTTTTAATATTGGCATTCGCTGCACTGTTTTTACTTTATAAGCTTTGCCGTTACGTAATATCTTTATATAGCCATACACGCCATGGTTTCTTTGCGCGCAGTGAAGAGCGTAAACAAGCGGCTATTGAGCAAGGTGTATGGAGCTTAATTAATAACGATTATACGGAGCTTGAGCTTGCACTTGATAACAACAGTGTTGCAGAAAAGTGGAGCGATATACGTTTTGCGCTTCTAGCTAAAGCTGCACTGGCGAATAATGAAAATGAAAAAGCAATTAGCTATCTTGATAAAATAAGCCAAGATAAGCAGCTAAAAGTGGCTAATTTATGGATTGCTAGCGGCGAAACCAGCACTATCTTTGCTGACCTTAAAGCGTTAGCTGAACGCAAAAAAGCCTCTCGTTTAGAGCTTAAAATGTATGCCCATGTTTTAGTGCAAGAGCAAAAGTGGGCGGCACTTAATGACTTTATGCCACGTTTATTACGTAAAAAAGCTCTTTCTGAGCAAGAGTGGCAACAATTGTTCGACCGTTACTTTGCAGCTCAGTCAAATGGGGATTTAACTGAGCGTTATGAGCAATTAGCCAAAAACTTGAAGCCACACGCAGAGGTAAGCTATTTAACGGCGATGGCGAAGGCAGGTGAGTTAAACAAAATTGAGCTAAGCTTAATTAAAATGCTCAAAAAACCGCTACAGCATAAAGATTTAGCACGTATTTTACGTACTAGTAGCGCTGGCGATGCACTCAAGCTGCAATCAAGTTTGCAGGATGTATTAAAAAAAGACACCGAAAATACAGACTTATTACTAGCCCTTGCATGTTTAGCAAATGCTCACGGTGAATATGACCTAGCCGCGCGAGTGTTTGATAAAGCGCTTAATGCAGATAATCGCCATGCTTATTTGCAGCAAGCGGTGCTCAGCTACAGTAAGAGTGCCCAACCAGAAAAAGCATTGGTACTCTATCAATAATTTTACTCCAGCCAGCAAAGGAGCGATGGCTTGAAGAACTTATTTACACTGACAATAAGCATTGCACTTGCTTACTTTCTTACAGGGTACTTAAGTAATTCATTGCTGGCGATTGATGGCTATGCGGTTGCAGCATGGCCGCCTTCAGGTATTGCGCTTGCCAGTATCTTGCTACTTAGAAATCGTGCCTTGCCAGGGGTTCTGCTAGGGGCATTCTTTGTAAACCTTATTCACCTTGATAAAGCCACTGATATTTTTCACTGGCAAATGATGCTGCAGGCAATTGGCGTAACAACTGCATCTACATTCCAAGCTTGGCTTGCCTATTACATTATTATTCATGTCGTTAAACGCCCGATTGAATTATCGTCATTAAAGCAAAGTATGCTTGGTTTAATGATTGGCGGCCCTTTGTGTAGCTTGATTGCTGCATCAATTGGCACCGGCTTACTGGTCATTAACAATGTTATTCCGAGTTATGCGGCGCTTAATAATTTTATCGCATGGTGGATTGGCGATAGCATTGGGGTTCTGATATTCACGCCATTAATTTTAGCGGCATTTAGTTACCATCATACTCGCCAACGGCTGCAAATCATTGTGCCGGCGCTATTAATTTACGTGGTTATTTGTGTCAGCTTTTATGGTGCAGCCAGTGTAAAAAAAGACAAAGACTTACAGCGCCAGCAAGCTAAAGTCAGTGCGATTCACACGAACCTTGAACATAAAGTCGATGAAATTAAGTCGCACTTAGCCTTACTCGCAACTTTTTTTGCTAGTAGTGACATGGTTGATTTTGACGAATTTAAGCGCTTCACATCAAGGCAACTACAATACAGCGAAGAAATTCTTGCCCTTGAGTGGGCACCTAAGGTTATTCACTCACAACTAAATAATTATCAAAATTTACTGCGTGATGAACTGGGCGCTGACTATTATGTGAAAGAAAAAAATGCTGCAGGGCAGTGGCAGCCGGTGAGTAAGCGAACGGTTTATTTTCCGGTGCAATATATTCATCCTTTAGCAGGGAACGAACCAGCACAAGGCTTTGATTTAGCCTCAAACGAGTTACGTAAACAAGCGTTAACTGACTCTCGGTTAATTAAGAATGTCACCGTCAGTGAGCCTATTACCCTGATGCAAGGTGATGGTAACGAAAAGGGCGTTTTATTCTTCAACCCAGTTTATTCAGACATTAATCACCAGGTCGGATTTAGAGGTTATGTTGTCGCCGTGGTCAATTTAGAAGTGTTAGCACAAACACTTAATTTTAATCAGAACACTGATATCGATGCCAGCTTCTATGACGTTACTGACGGCAGTAATCCTGTCGAAATTTACAGCCCACATCGTGTAGGTACAACAGCTATTGCGAGCTTCAACTTTATTATTGGTGAGCGCGTTTGGCAGGTAAAATTATGGGAGTCAGTTGCACAGTCGTCATGGTTGCCTTATTGGTTGGCGCAAATAGTCGGTATGCTGTTTGTTTGGTTATTGATCACCTTTTTGATTTCTGTAACTGGTACTAATATTCAAATTCGTCAGCAAGTGGCAAAGCAAACTCAAAGCCTTCGCGAAGAAAAGTTAAAAGCCGATAAAGCTAGCCAAATTAAAAGTGAGTTCTTGGCGAATATGAGCCATGAAATACGCACGCCTATTAATGGTATTAAGGGTTTGCATTATTTAGCAATGCAAGAGCCTGACTGGCAACAAGCCCGAGGTTATATTGATCAAGCCGATGGTGCACTGAATGTACTATTACGTGTAATCAATGATGTTTTAGATTTTTCTAAAATAGAAGCGGGGCGATTGGAGCTACATCAAGAACCAATAGATGTGAATGCGTTGGTTAGTGAGCTGACTAACTTATTGCAGTTTGAGCTTAACTCTCGCTCTTTAGAATTTAGAGTTGAGCTTGATGCTTCTGAACACCTACTGATCCATACCGACCCAATTCGTTTAAAACAAGTATTGTTGAATTTGTTAAACAATGCGGTGAAGTTCACTCAAGAAGGCACGATTACATTACGTATTTGGCAGCAGGGTGAATTTACTTATTTTAGTGTTATTGATACAGGCATCGGCATCAGCAAAGAGGCCCAGCAGCGTCTGTTTAAACCATTCTCACAAGCCGATAGCTCAACCTCTCGTCGCTTTGGTGGCACAGGTTTAGGCTTGAGTATTTGTCAAAAACTCATTGTTATGATGGGAGGCGAGATAAGCCTCAGTAGCACTGAGGGGCAAGGTTCAACGTTTACAATTTCGCTGCCATTTGAGTCTCCTCTTGAAGAGGTGATTCATAGTGATGATGAGTTAGCTGATATTGATGTGACTGCTGTTTCATTTGCCGATGATGCAATTCTGTTGGTTGAAGATAATCCATTGAATCAACATGTGGCGAGTTCGATTTTAAAAACTAAAGGCTGCCAACCAGATATCGCTAAAGATGGCCACGAGGCTATAAAGATGATCAGTGAAAAAAGCTATGACCTTGTGCTTATGGATATTCAAATGCCGAATATGGATGGCTTACAAGCGACTAAGTTTATTCGTAATGAACTGCTGATCACCGATTTACCTATTATTGGCTTATCGGCAAATGCTCATGATGATGACCTAAAGAAAGGCTTAGCCAGTGGTATGAATGGTTATTTAACTAAACCAATTGATGCAGATAAACTTTTTAAAACTTTGTGGCATTTTTTGCATAATGCTAGCAGCCATTAAAGCAGACATTTGACCTCTAAAAAGTAAATAAAATCATCTAAACTTGAAATATCGCCGTGGGTACGTATGATCCGCGCAAATTTACTGAACCTGAGTGCTAATTATGATCAATAACAAACTCCCTTTGCTTGATATTCACCGTCATCTAGATGGTAATGTTCGCCCACAAACGATCTTAGAGCTTGGTCGTCAGTTTAATCTTGAATTACCTGCTGACAACATTGAAGCGCTTATTCCGCACGTACAGGTTATCGACCCTGAACCAAATTTAGTGGCGTTTTTACACAAGCTAGATTGGGGTGTAAAAGTATTGGGTGATTACGATGCTTGTCGTCGTATTGCTATCGAAAACGTTGAAGATGCGATTGCCCAAAACCTCGATTACGTTGAGCTTCGTTTTAGCCCATATTATATGGCGCAAAGCCAAGGCCTACACCCGCAAGGTGTTGTCGAAGCGGTGGTTGATGGTGTAAAAAGTGCGTGTCATAACGCACCAATTAAAGCTAACTTAATCGGCATCATGTCGCGTACATATGGCACCAAAATCTGTCAGCAAGAGCTTGATGCGCTTCTTGCTTTTAAAAATGATTTAGTCGCGGTTGATTTAGCTGGCGATGAAATTGGTTTCCCGGGTGAGCTATTTGTTGAACACTTTAAACAAGTTCACGATGCTTACTTAGCTGCCACGATTCATGCCGGTGAAGCGCGAGGTAGCGAAAGCATTTGGCAAGCAATTAACGAGCTTGGCGCAACGCGTATTGGTCATGGTGTAAAAGCGATTGAAGATGCTGCACTAATGGATTACTTACGTGATAAGCGCATTGGTATTGAGTCTTGCTTAACCAGTAACATTCAAACCAGCACTGTTGCTGAGCTTGCAAAACACCCGTTAAAAACCTTCTTAGACCATGGTATTTTGGCATCAATTAATACTGATGATCCAGCAGTTGAAGGTATTGAAATAGCGTATGAGTATCAAGTAGCAGCACCTGCGGCAGGCTTAAGCCAAGCCGATATGGAAAAAGCGCAAGCTAATGCGCTTGAAATTGCTTATTTAAGCGATGCTGATAAAGCTGCTTTAAAACAGTTAGCTGCTAATCGTTAAGCAGCTAACTTACACTTGGTGCTCTTGGCATGAGACATAGTTTTCATACAATGCTTTGAGCACGTCTCCCCGGCTGATCATGCCAACAACCTTACCATCCTCGATAACCGGGTAGTTTTTTGGCTTACCTGTTTGCATGCCATCTGCCAGCTCTATGATGTTTTGATCGCTACTTACGGTAACAACATCGGTGCGCATTAGCTGTTTTACCTTCACTACACCATCACAGAAATAACTGTTTTGCATGAGCGGTTGCAGCAGCTCTTGTTCAGAAATAAAGCCAACTAGGCTTTTGTTGTCATCGAATACAGGTGCGCCTAGTAATTTAAACTTTTGCAGCTCGCTAATCGCGGTGGTCATTTCAGTTTCAGGCGTAATGTGTGGCAACTTACGTTGCATAAAGTCTTGTACTTTTGTATTTAGCATTTGGGTCTCTCCCCATCGTTATTCTAATCAGAGTATGGTCAAGGAAATGCAGTTTGTGAAATCGTTTAGACGGATTAAGGCGATAGGTAAAACAAATAAAAAAGGCATCCAATTGGATGCCTTAAAAATAACCGGTATGAGCTAGTTATTTAATGAATGCAAATGCATCGGCGTACATGTTCTCACGTACCGCACCATGATTAATAAAATCATCGCGAACCACGCCAATCATGTCGAAGCGGCCTGCCATGTATATATCGTATGGTTCTAAAGACACGATATCTTCCATAACAGCCTTGTGGACGTAACCGGTTTTGCCATTCCAGCTTTGCGGCGCATTTTCAACTACTGGAATGTATTGGAAATGTGGGTTGCTGTTTGCCCATGCTTGCATTTCATCATGAGCATAAAGTGCAGCTTGCTCACGTACACCCCAGTAAAATAATACAGGACGCTCACAGCCGATTTCAGCAAGGTGATCAGCCATTGATTTAGCATAAGAAAAACCTGTACCGCCAGCAAGTAGAATAATAGGGCGCTCACCCTCAACTCGCAGCTGTGATACACCTAAGCCTACTTCAACATTAACTTGCTGTTGCTCTGTATGAGCTTGACGTAAATGGTCAAGCGCTTGCATTGCATACGAATCAGCACCCGCGGCACCAATATGTAGTTCAATCTGTTCAGTTTGCGACGGGCGGCTTGCAATAGAAAAGGCACGCTTATCTTTTTCGCCTAATACAAGTTGCATATATTGGCCTGCCTCGAATGACACAGGTTGCTGTGGTTTCAAAATGACCTTATGTACATGGTCTGTAAGCGGGCTGATCGCAACAACGTCAGCGAGTAGTGTTTGCATAGTTTACCTTTATAAGCACAGAAGCAAATTCGGTTATGAATCGCACTCATAACCGTTAAATTTTGAGCAGTTTAACATAGACACAGCCTAGAGAATATCTAAGCTGCCCCATAATTCATCAACACGTTCTTTGATTTTTGGATCCATAACAATGGGTTCACCCCATTCACGATCTGTTTCGCCTGGCCATTTATTGGTTGCATCCATGCCCATTTTTGAGCCAAGGCCAGAAACTGGTGATGCAAAATCTAAATAATCAATTGGCGTGTTTTCGATCATCGTCGTATCGCGAGCAGGGTCCATACGCGTGGTAATTGCCCAGATCACGTCGTTCCAATCGCGTGCGTTTACATCATCATCGCAAACAATTACGAACTTGGTATACATGAATTGACGTAAGAAAGACCACACCCCCATCATCACGCGTTTGGCATGACCTGGATATTGTTTTTTCATCGTGACCACAGCCATACGATAAGAACAGCCTTCAGGTGGTAGGTAAAAATCTACAATTTCAGGGAATTGCTTTTGCAGAATTGGCACGAACACTTCGTTCAAAGCAACCCCGAGTACTGCTGGCTCATCTGGTGGACGGCCTGTGTAAGTGCTGTGATAAATTGGGTTTTCACGATGTGTAATGTGAGTGACCGTCATCACCGGGAACTCGTCTACTTCGTTATAGTAACCTGTGTGATCGCCATAAGGGCCTTCTGGTGCTGTTTCACCCGGCATAATATAACCTTCAAGTACGAACTCTGCGGTAGCAGGCACTTGTAGGTCATTTGAAACCGATTTAACAACTTCAGTCTTACTACCGCGTAGTAAACCAGCAAATGCATATTCGCTTAGGGTGTCTGGTACTGGTGTTACAGCGCCTAGGATAGTCGCAGGATCGGCACCTAATGCGACAGACACAGGGTAAGGTTCGCCTGGGTGCTCTTTACACCATTCACGAAAATCTAATGCGCCACCGCGGTGCGATAGCCAACGCATAATAATTTTGTTTTTACCCAATAGCTGCTGACGGTAAATGCCTAAGTTTTGGCGCTTTTTATAAGGCCCTTTAGTAACCGTTAGACCCCATGTGATCAAGGGAGCAGCATCACCCGGCCAGCAATGTTGAATAGGCAGCTTAGTTAAGTCAACATCATCGCCTTCAAGAATAACTTGCTGACAAGGCGCTTTTTTTACTTCTTTAGCTGGCATATTCAGTACTTGTTTGAATACTGGGATTTGCCCTAGTGCCTCTTTAATGCCTTTCGGTGGCTCAGGCTCTTTTAGAAAAGCTAATAACTTACCAACTTCGCGCAGTTCACTAACATCATCTTGCCCCATGCCCATTGCAACACGCTTAGGCGTACCAAAAAGGTTGGCAAGAACGGGAATAGTGTGGCCTTTAGGGTTTTCGAATAACAGAGCTGGGCCTTCGGCACGTAAAGTACGGTCGGCAATTTCGGTCATTTCAAGGTAAGGATCAATTTCTTGTTTGATCCGTTTTAATTCACCTTTTTGTTCTAATAACTCGATAAATTCGCGAAGATCTTTGTATTTCATTATAGCCGCTTAAACGCTGAATAAACTGTCGCTATTATACTCAAAACCACTGATTAAGCTAATTTAGCGAGCAAAGCTTTTGCTATTACTGAGTTAAGCTACATTGGTACTTTTTACCTTTTAAAATCAGCATGGCTTCATCGCCTTTAGACCAAAACAGCACATTATCGGCACTGTATTTAACCCCTGAGCCGCTTACTTGGCGATTGAGTAAAAATTCAGAGTCCTTAAATGTCAGTCTTGCTTCCTCATCACTGTATTCAACAATACTGGCGCTAAGGGTTTCATCGCACAGATAATTGCTTGGTGCACTTTGCTCAGCACACGCGCACAAGGTAACTAAAGCGAGCCCTGAGAGAAGTGGTTTAATCATAGAAACACCTCTATTTTTGAATGAGCTATAAGCCTAACAAAGAAAAATTAACCGTTGGTGAAAATGGCAGGATAAGTTATGTTGATAGTGTATTTAATGGGCAAGGAACCACCATGGCAGGCACTAATTTACTAACCTTACTTGATGATATTACAACACTTTTAGACGATATTGCGACGATGAGTAAAGTCGCAACAAAAAAAACAGCAGGGGTGTTAGGTGATGACCTAGCTCTTAATGCTCAGCAAGTCACAGGGGTAACTGCCGATAGAGAGTTGCCTGTAGTTTGGGCTGTGGCAAAAGGCTCGTTTATTAACAAAGCCATCTTAGTGCCCGCAGCGTTATTGATTAGTGTTTGGTTGCCTTGGTTAATTACTCCGCTGTTAATGGTTGGCGGGCTGTTTTTGTGCTTTGAAGGTGCAGAGAAAATTATCGAAAAGCTGTTTGGTCATGCTCAACAAGAAGATGAAACACTGGCTGAACAACAAGACTTACAAGAATACGAAAAGCAAAAAGTGAAAGGGGCGATCCGCACTGATTTTATCCTTTCTGCAGAAATTATCGTGATAACGCTAGGCACGGTTGCTGGCGCAACACTGGTGAATCAAGCTTTAGTGCTTAGTGTAATAGCAATTATTATGACCATTGGCGTGTATGGGTTAGTTGCAGGCATTGTTAAACTAGATGATGCTGGTTTGTATTTACTGCAAAAAGCGCAGCAAAGTGGCGGTAAGTTTAAAGAGCTAGTAGGTAAGTTTTTACTTGCTGCAGCACCTAAGTTAATGCGCTTTTTAGCCTTTGCAGGAACGGTTGCTATGTTTTTAGTTGGCGGAGGCATATTGGTACATGGGATCCCCGTTTTACATCACGCCCAGCAAGGTAGCACTGAGTTTGTTACGGATTTAGTTGGTAAAACGGGTGAGCTGGCTACGCCGATTATATTTGATGGTTTATTAGGCGTTGTTGCCGGGGTTATCGTTGTGTTAGTGGTTGAACTTTGGCACAAAATTCGTCGCTAAATAGCATCCATTATTGGGTTGTTTTGTTAAATTTTTGTAGCAAATATAGGGTCTTTGCTTTATTATTGCTCAGCTAAAAATAACAATTAAATCGTTAAATGGAGTTAATCATGTCTCGATATCTCACTTTTGTGCTGGGACTAGCGTTATTTACGCTATCATTTACCAGCTTCGCTAAACCTGCAAAATTATCAGTAGAAGACTTTAGTAAAGGTAATGACTTTAGTCGTGTAACTATCTCCCCTGATGGCAACTACGTCGCAGCTATAAAAAAACACGAAGGTAAAAATTCACTCATCATTGTTGATACAACCAAGTTTGCAGTAACCCATGCGGTTGCTTTTCCGGGTAATGCACAGGTTGGCGAATACCATTGGGTTAACAATGAACGAGTTATTCTTGAAAAAGAGTATTTAAAAGGTTGGCAAGATACCCCTATTTATTATGGTGAGTTATTTGCCGTGAACGTCGATGGTAGCCGTGGCGCATACGTAATTGGTTATCATGGTGAACAGCAAACTGGTACTCGGTTAAAAAAACAAACACCAGTTCAAGGAACGTCATACCTTTTAGATCCCTTACTTCATGATGATAAAAAAGTTTTGGTTGTCACATACCCGTGGACTGCAACCAATGAACCAACTACCGTTGTATATGAAGTCGATGTTTATCGCGGCCTTCGTACTTTAATTACTCGTTCACCAGCACCTATGGGTGAATTTCTAACGGACCATGATGGTAACGTTCGTATCGCTGTATCAAGTGACGATTACCTCAATGCGACACTTCATGTACGAGAGCCCGAAGGCGGTTTTTGGAAAGAGCTCGATCTAAAAGGTATTAATTACACCGATATTTCATTAAAGGCATTTGATAAATCTGGCGAGTCTGTATATGCCACTGCATCAAAGGGTGGAGAAGCTGAGAGCCTTATTAAGATTAACCTAAAAACCAAAGAAGTAACGAAAATCTTCCAAGATAAGCATGTTTCACCGTCACATATTTGGGTTGATGAAATCTCTAAAGAGTTATTTGCCATAGAAACCCAGGCTGATTACCCAAGCTATGCGTTTGTTGATAGCAATTCGCCTAAATCACAGCGTCTTAAAGATTTATTGGGCGCACTGCCAGGCAGTCAAGTACAGCTAGTCAGCAGTACAGAAGATGATTCAAAAAATATTATTTTCGCATCGAGCGATATAAACCCTGGGCAATATTATCTATATGACGCAAATACCAATAAATTACGAGCGCTATTCTCTGCGCGTGGCTGGATAAACCAAAATGATATGGCGCAAACCACACCACTGCGTTTTAAAAGCCGCGATGGTTTAACAATTCTTGCTTATTTAACTGTGCCAAATGGCAAAGCTGAGAAAAACTTACCTTTGGTTGTTATGCCACATGGTGGTCCAATTGCACGTGATTACTGGGGCTATGATCCAGAAGTACAAATGTTAGCCAATAAAGGTATGGCGGTATTAAAGGTTAACTTTCGAGGCTCGGACGGGTTTGGTATGAACTTCCAAGAAGCAGGCTATCGCCAGTGGGGACAAAATATTCAACACGACATTATTGATGGTGTGAAACTATTAATTAATGACGGCACAGTTGATAAAGATAATATTTGTATTATGGGAGCCAGCTTCGGTGGTTACTCTGCACTACAAAGCGCGATTATCGAGCCGGATATGTTCAAATGTGCAATAGGCCTGATGGGGGTTTACGACTTGCCTCTTATGTATGAAGAAGGTGATACGCAAGCCCGAAGCTATGGTGTTAATTACCTTAAAACAGTGATTGGTACTGATGAAGCCGAGTTAAAAGCATTCTCGCCTGCTTATAATGTCGATAAGCTAAAAGCACCTGTTCTTATTGTGCATGGTGGTGAAGACGAGCGTGCGCCAATTGAGCAAGCAGAATCATTAGAAGCAGCGTTGAAAAAAGCTAAGCACCCATATGAAATCACTATTCTAGATGATGAAGGCCACGGTTTTTATAAAGAAGAGCACCGTACTCTTTACTATAAAAAAGTATTGGCTTTCTTAGATGAACATTTAAAGCTTTAAAAGAAAAGTGCCGGCGAGCAAGCTCGCCGGCAAGGATTTAGCACGGGAACGTAAGCGTGCTAGTGTGCAAGGTCTTCCTTCAAGTTATACAAACTCAAAAGATGATTCTTTCATCAGGCTGCGTAATCTCAAAAGCAGAGCAGGGAGAGTAACTCGGCTTTAAAAGAGTATAAATACTACGCCACTACAAAGATGTTATAACATAACAAATTCAAAGTAAATAGTGAGAACCATATAATTAGGCTGGTTTCGTATGTGTGATATTTATGGGTAATAGATTATTGAGTATTCAATTTACTACAATCGTAACTCAAGCATAGCTCTGCGAGCTCAATCTTTGCTTTAGGATTCCCTTGTAAGGTAGCTTTGTTGAGCCAGTAAGCTGCTTTTTCGTTATTCACTTCTGTCCCTTGACCATCACGATACATCTGACCCAAGTTTAATTGCCCCCATGCATAACCATCTTCCGCAGACAGCGTAAAACTTTTCAACGCTTCCTCGTATAGGCCATCTTTGAAGTAAGTAATCCCTTCCTGATTATGTTTATCGAGCTTAACGCCCGTATATAAAGGCTTAGGTCTAGGCGGGTGCATAACAAAACCACCAAATAAACTATAAAGCTCAGGTCGCATAATTTTATAAATGCTGCCTTCATCATAAAGCTGCTTTATTTGTGACTTACTGAAAGTCAGGGTTTTACTAGAAAAGTAATCATCTTGAACTAGCATGCTGGTACGCATCGCAATCTCGATGTCTTTATTGTACTTGTAAGTGTAGTTAGCAACTCTAAAAGTCATGTTCTTGTCATCAAATTCAACGAGCTGAGCTACTTTTAAGTTGTTAATACGTTTTGGTTTGCCAGTAAACTTATCTGAATAGACAAAATAGGTATCAAATAACTTTGGCTCGTTTAAGTAATTTTGCTCATTTTCAGTTTGTTCATTCGCACCGATTAATGCATTTATTAATAGGTAAACGATAATGAATAGACCAATAAAGTATTTTATAAACGACGCTAACTCTAAGGCGGGCAATGAATACCAAGGTGCAGGAGTAACATAGCCACAGTCATCACATTGTCTTTGATAATTAATAGAAAGTGGCATGATGGGCAAAATAGTAAAGCGCAAAACTTTACTGTGATTGCTTAAAGAATAATGTTCACTATGACAGTGAGGGCACGTTTTTTGTTTTTTATAGAAAACATCAGCTGCAGCAGTATTAAATAGAAGCATAGTTTCTTCCTGAAGGTTGCTATCAATAAACTAGAACAAATGCAGAGAGTTAGAAAGCAGCAAACTGTAAGCAAATATGAATTAAATATGCTGAACAGTGTTTTCGTTTAGAGAAACAGCACATTCTCTGCTATGATCCACAGCATCTTCGAGGATGTCCCTCAATTATCAAGTTTGGAATATTACTGTGACTGCTACTGCTTTTTCATCTTTGGCTTTGCCGCGAGAGTTAACCGATAACTTATCAACTTTAGGTTATACGCAAATGACGCCAGTGCAAGCGCAAAGTTTGCCAGTGATCTTGCAAGGCAAAGATATTATTGCCCAAGCCAAAACGGGGTCGGGTAAAACGGCTGCATTTAGTTTAGGTGTGCTGGCTAAGTTAAATGTGAAACGCTTTCGTATTCAGTCTCTCATTTTATGTCCAACCCGAGAGTTAGCAGAGCAAGTAGCTGAAGAAGTTCGTAAGCTTGCCCGTGGTATTCATAACATTAAAGTTTTAACTTTGTGTGGTGGTGTCTCTATTGGTCCACAAATTGGCTCATTAGAACATGGCGCACATATCATCGTTGGTACTCCTGGTCGTGTTGATGACCATATTCGCAAAGGCACATTGCGTTTAGATGATGTTGAGACCCTAGTGTTAGACGAAGCTGATCAAATGTTAGATATGGGCTTCCAAGATACCCTTGATGCTATTGTTGAGTGCATTCCTAACCAACGCCAAACATTATTGTTTAGTGCGACTTATCCAAAATCAATTGCTGCGATAGCTGAGCGAGTGCTTAGCAACCCAGAAATGATTAAGGTAGAAGAAGAGCAAACAAAAAGCACAATCAAGCAATACTTTTACAAGCTAGATAATAATAAACAGCGCTTTAATACATTGAAGCTGTTGTTATTGAAGTTCCAACCAGAAAGCTGTGTGGTTTTTTGTAACACCAAGGTTGAAACACAACAGATTTGTGATGATCTTTATGCTGAAGGGTTTAGTGCTGTTGCTTTACATGGTGATTTAGACCAACGTGAACGTGAGCGTACTTTAATCCGCTTTGCTAATAAAAGCGCCTGTATTCTTGTTGCAACGGATGTTGCCGCACGCGGCTTAGATATCAACGACATGGACATGGTAGTGAACTACCATCTAGCGCATGACCCTCAAACCCATGTACACCGTGTTGGCCGTACTGGTCGAGCAGGTAAAAAGGGTATTGCATGTTCTATTTATGGTGAAGCTGAGCAATTTAAAGTGGCACAAATTGGCGACCACTACGAGCGCGACTTTGACCCTGAACCAATTCCGCCATTTAGCTTGCTAGAAAAACCCGCTTATAAGCCAACCATGGCAACCATTATGATTGATGCTGGCAAGAAGCAAAAAATTCGTGCCGGTGATATTTTAGGAGCATTAACTGGTAAAGAGGGAATTGCCGGTCATCAGGTAGGTAAAATTAACGTACTTGATAATGTGGCCTTTATTGCTGTGGAGCGAGCTGCTGCAAAACCTGCATTACGTAAATTGACTGAAGGTAATATTAAAAAGCGCAAGATCCGTGCGCGACGTTTGAGCAGATAAATTGTTGAGTTATGAGCAGCTTGCTTTAAGTTGCTCATATTCGAGTTGTATTTTCTTAAACTCAATTGCACAGCCTTGGCGGTCTGGGTGGTGCTTTAGCGCCAGTTGTCGCCAACGCTTTTGTAACTGTTTTTCCGAAAAATCAGTAGGTAGCTGCCACGCCTGTTGTAATTCTAATAGCTGCTGCTGAGGTAATGAGTGAATGCCCTTGTTTGGGCTAAATGACGAAAAACGCTGCCAAAAATCAGTTAACAACGCATCTATTTCATCGCTCGTTGTATCAAAGTTTTGCCAATCTAAATAGTAATCCCGTAGTGGATCATGACTTTCTAATGCGTTACCCGTTTGCTTACTAACAAGTTCAATGTGAAGTGACGCAATCTGTAGATGTTGCTCAGGTGCAAGTTGTGCTTGTAGTTGATAAAGACCATTCATAACTAAAAAGTTGCGTTTAAACAGATCTTTTTGTGGGTCATTGTCTAATTGCTCTATTTTTCCTGATTCACTAAGTGCGCTGGCAAGCGTATGAACCTTCCAAATAGGCTGTTCCAAAAGAAGGTAAAAAATCTCATCAATCAGTGGGTTAACCATTGTTCGCAAGCCTATCTTTAGTGTAATCTACAGTGGTATACGCTATCACAGCTGCTTTTTTGAAACTACGCTAATGTTTTTAGATACTAGGGAATGCATTTAGCCGAGCTTAAATAACTTCATTTTCAGGCTAAGTTGATTTTAAGGGATTTCGCCATATGTTCACATCACTGCGTGTAAGCTTGCTCACTGCTTTATTGTTCAGCTGTAGTTTGTTTGGTTCGCAGTCTAGCTTTGCATCCACTTCGCTACTTGAGCAATTTAGTCAATCCGAGCAATGGCAAGAAAAGCAACAGCTTGCCAAAAAGCTGCTTAATCAAAGTACGACAAATCAAGAACTAAGCCTCGATATATACATGCAGCTTGCCGACTTTGCTTTAGATAAAGGTAATTTCTCTGCGGCGGTAAAAAACTACCAATTGGCAGAGCAAGCAACTAGTTTTACAGCAACGCCAAATCGCTACTTTCGTAGCCTAAAAATGCAAGGCGTCACTTATTATTATCAAGGCTTGATGCAACAAGCGGTGCTTGCTTATAGCAAGGCATTAAGTGTTGCAGAAAAACTACCAGAGCCAATTGCCGAAGCAAACCTACTCAGTAATATTGGCCTTGCTTACTTTGACATGTTCAATATGGATCAAGCACTTAAATATTACAAAGAAGCGAAAGAAATATATGAAGAGTATGGTAGCGAGCAAGATAAAGCCGATATTTTACACAATATAGCGGGTATTTATATTCGTTTGTCGAGCTATGATATTGCGCTTGATATGTATAGAGAAACGCTAGAGATTTTCCAAAAATTAGGTGATGAAGATGGCGTCGCTCAGTCGTATGGCAATATGGGAGTGGCTTACTCAGAGCTTGGCCAGTATCAACTTTCTTTACACTACTATCAGCGTGCCTTGCGCTACTACCAAGAAACGAATAACGCTTACTTTCTCTCTTCACGCCACACTAATATCGCTAATGTGTATCTTCGCACCGGTGATTTAGAGCTTGCCTTAAGTCATGCAGAAAAAGCAGTTGAGTTTGCAAAAAAAATTGATAATAAAACATTAGAGCTGGCTGGCTTATTGTCACAAGCAAAAATCGAGTTATTACAAGGAAAGCTCACTGAAGCTGAGGCCACTCTGACTACCTCAGTTTTTATGGCTAAACAATATAAAGATGATTTGAGAGTACAAGACGGCGCCGGAATGATGGCCCTAATTAAGTCAGGTAAGGGTGACTATGCAGCAGCCGTTGCTAGTTTTGATGAGTTTGTTCGCGCTTTCAAAAGCGAGCAAAGCCTAAAATTATTAAAGTCTATGGGTGAGCTGCAAAGCCAAATCCAAGCAAGTCAGCTTAATCAAGAAATTGTTGAATTAAAGCAGCTACAGAATGTGCAAGAGCTCGAAATGTCTAAACAACGTCAGTTGGGCATTATGCTATTTATCTTGTTTGTGATGATAGTGGTGACGGGTATTACTATTTATCGCCGTAATATTGAAAAAGGGGCAAAAGAGCAACTTTCGTTAATGGTTGCTAAACGCACCAAAGAGCTTGAAGAAACCGCAGATCAACTACGCAGCGCTAATGAAATTAAAAGTCAGTTTTTAGCAAATATTAGCCATGAAATTCGTACACCTTTAACTGCAATCCTAGGCCAAACCGATAATCTTATGAATGGTTATTATAAACCAGAGCAGTTAAACGATGAGCTGGCTGTTATTCAAAAACAAAGCGATCACTTAAAAGAGCTGATTAATGACGTACTTGATATCAGTAAAATCGAAGCTAACAAGCTAGAGTTAAGCCTAAAGGAAGGTGATTTAGTTCGATTACTTACTGATGTTCATTCTATGCTTAGTGGTCAAGCTAAAGATAAAGGGCTTAACTTTTCATTTCATAATGAGCTTGGCGAACAGTTTTACAGTCAGCTCGACTTTACCCGCATTAAACAGATTCTTATCAACCTATGTGCCAATGCAATTAAGTTCACTAATCAAGGTGAAGTAGAGTTAAAAGTCTATAAAGTTGAGCAAGGCGTATGGTTTCGTGTAACTGACACCGGTATTGGTATGAACGCTGAGCAGCTTAAGCAAATCTTTGAATGTTTTAGACAAGGCGACAATAGCATCAGCCGTCGCTTTGGGGGCACCGGGCTTGGTTTAAGCCTATCGCAACAGCTTGCGATGATGATGGGCGGCTATATCAGTGTTGAAAGTGAGCTAAATAAAGGCAGCATATTTTCGTTTTACTTGCCGTGTAAAGAGCATACACCAAGCACGGAAACAGTTGAGCTTGCAAAGTATGTCCAGCCAGCAACAAAAGGCTTGTCTGGAAAAGTGCTACTTGCTGAAGATCATCCCGATAACCGCCGTTTAATTTCTCGTTATTTAGAGTCAATGGGCCTTGAGGTTATTGCGGTAGAAAATGGTGAGCAAGCTGTAGAGCATTGTCTAAAGGAATTCCCTGATGTGGTGCTGCTCGATATTCAAATGCCAGTGTTAGATGGCTTAAATGCACTCAAGCTACTACAAGAGTGTGGCTTTACCCAGCCTGTATATGCATTAACTGCCAATGCAATTAGCCACGAAATCGACAGTTACCTTGAAGCTGGTTTTACAGGTTACCTTGCTAAACCGATTGATAAAAAAGTGTTTTACACGCAACTTGCTAAGCATTGCAAAAAAGACAGTGCCACAACTAAGTCCCAGCATGATATGAGTGACTTAGTGGCAAGCTTTATCAATAGCTTTGAGCATGAAAGCGCATTAATACAACAGCACCTTGCAGCTTATGAATTGTTTAATTTACAGCAGGATGCTCACCGTATAGGTGGCGCGGCTAAAATGTTTGAGTTAGATGACGTTGCGATGAGTGCCATGGCACTTGAGTCGGCGTTAAAGCAAGATAAACTGACTGATTTAACAAGCTTAGTTGCTCAACTACTTGAGCAACTACATAATGCTTCGGTTGATCAAAACAGTTCAATATCACCGTCTTGAATTTTTTCAATTTCTTGATTGGTATCGAAGCGTGAGCGATCGATGCGCTGTTCGTGATCGGTTTCTGGTGGTGTAATATGAAACATCGAAAGCTTATCGTCTAAGGTATGGGCAAGGCGAACCAAGTCTTTACTCGATACAGCTTGTATTTGTGAACTTGAAAGTGCATCGGAATTGAGCTCAACCATTGCATCAATACTGGTTTGTGCTTCATCTGACATTTGGCTTTGCATCGCCACCTGCTCATGAACACTCTCAGAAAACGCATTAATTTCTAGCATCGCTTGTTCAATTTTATTGGTTTCTTTAGTTGATGCCTCAGATAGCTCAACCGTGCGCTCGGTTTCTTTCAGTGCGGTTTGCATTAATTGATATGCTTGCTCTGTACTGTGCTGAATTTTAGCTACCATCTCACGCACTTCTTGTGTTGATTTACTGGTGCGGGCAGCCAGGTTTCTTACTTCATCAGCGACTACCGCAAAGCCACGCCCTTGCTCGCCAGCACGCGCAGCTTCAATAGCAGCATTTAGCGCAAGTAAATTAGTTTGTTCGGCAATACTATTGATAACATCAATAACTGAGCCAATCGCATCACTATCTTGCTTAAGTAAAATAATCTGCTCACTCGTCAGGTTAATATTATCGGCAAGCTTGATAAGACTCGCCTGGCTTTTATCTGTGTCTAAACGGGTTTGTTGTACTGATTTGGTGGCATCAGATACTGAATTAAAAATTTGTTCTAAACTTCTATCTAGCTCTTTCGATACTTCAATGGTGCGGGTAATGGTATCTGCTAAATCAATACCATGAGCATCTTGTATGGTGGCTTTTTGAGTCATCGATGCATAGGTATCACGAAGTGCGTCAGCCATAGGTAATAAGCGGGCAGATGACGAGTATATTTCGCCAAGCATGTGCTCAACCATCGTCAGGCTTGCATTGAGGGCATGACAAGCTTGTGGTAATTGACGATCATTTTCGTCAAAACGGAAAGTGAAATCGATGCCCTTTTCAGAAGTAATCTGCTTAACAAAGTAGCTTAAATGATCTTGTTGCTTTTTATCCGTTGTATAAACAAAAGCAATCAAAGCTAGCCATGGAATGATTACAACAAGTGTAAGCACAGCCATAGCAGTAGTAGAAATATCAAATACAGTAAAACTAGCAATACAACTAAGTAAGCTTACTAAGAATAGAGCTACAGCTACTTTAATGCGAGTCATTGAGGGGAGTCCTTACCTTTTAATCCTATAATGTATAGAACAAATTTCTATTTATTACCAATAAACTTATTCTGTAAAAGTATAACTTTTAAGGTGTTATGTCCTTAGTTTTACGCAAAAAAAATGCCTGTATTAAACAGGCATTTTTTAAAAACTAGTAATAGTTACTGACGTTTCATTGAGTCAAAGAATTCATCATTGGTTTTGCTCATTGAAAGCTTATCAATTAAGAATTCCATGGCATCAATTTCTGACATCTCATGAACGATCTTACGTAAGATCCACATCTTCTGAAGTTCATCAGGTTTAGTGAGTAACTCTTCGCGACGCGTACCTGAGCGGTTAAAATCAATCGCTGGGAATACACGCTTTTCAGCAATCTTACGATTTAAGTGTAATTCCATGTTACCAGTACCTTTGAACTCTTCGTAGATAACTTCGTCCATCTTCGAACCAGTATCGATAAGAGCCGTTGCGATAATTGTTAAGCTACCGCCTTCTTCTACGTTACGAGCTGCACCAAAGAAACGCTTAGGTTTATGTAATGCGTTTGCATCAACACCACCGGTTAATACCTTACCTGATGATGGGATTACGGTATTGTAGGCACGGGCAAGACGTGTGATTGAATCAAGTAAGATAACCACGTCTTTTTTGTGCTCAACTAGGCGCTTCGCTTTTTCAATTACCATTTCAGCAACTTGAACGTGACGGCTTGCCGGCTCATCAAACGTTGATGCAATTACTTCACCTTTAACAAGGCGCTGCATTTCTGTAACTTCTTCTGGACGTTCGTCGATTAGAAGAACCATAAGCTCACAATCAGGCTGGTTATAGCTGATTGATTGCGCAATGTTTTGCAGTAGCATCGTTTTACCCGCTTTTGGCGGAGCAACGATAAGCGCACGCTGGCCTTTACCAATTGGTGAAGCTAAATCAAGTACACGTGCTGTGATGTCTTCAGTACTACCGTTACCACGCTCCATACGTAAACGTTCGTTTGCGTGTAGTGGGGTAAGGTTTTCAAATAGGATTTTTGTGCGAGAATTTTCAGGTTTGTCGAAGTTTACTTCATTTACTTTTAATAGTGCGAAGTAACGTTCACCGTCTTTAGGTGGACGAATAAGGCCTGAAATTGAGTCACCAGTACGCATGCTGAATCGACGGATTTGACTCGGTGATACATAAATATCATCTGGACCGGCTAAGTAAGATGCTTCTGATGATCTTAAGAAACCAAAACCATCTTGTAAGATCTCTAGTACACCGCCGCCATAGATGTTTTCACCGCTTTTAGCGTGCGCTTTAAGGATGGCGAAAATAATGTCTTGTTTTCTTAAACGGGCTACGTTTTCGAGCCCCATGGACTCAGCTAAGTTTACAAGCTCTTTGATAGACTTGTCTTTTAATTCGCGTAAATGCATATTGGTGGGTTCTTTATTACAATTGTCATACTCAAAATCATCGTTTGATACATGAGTGAGGTTTGTTGGTATAACTAAGGATTAGTTGGCTTTATAAACTAGCAGGTCACTAGCAAGGCGTCCAGTCTTTAAACAAAATAAAGCTAAAAAAAGGGCAAAAAGCCCTTTTTATATTTTCATTAGATGTTGTTTTCTAAAAACTCTACTAATTGAGTTTTAGAAAGTGCCCCAACTTTAGTTGCTGCAACTTGACCATCTTTGAAAAGAAGTAATGTAGGGATACCACGGATACCAAACTTTGGTGGTGTGCCTGCATTTTGGTCGATGTTAAGTTTACCAACGGTAACTCGGCCATCAAACTCGCCAGCTACTTCGTCAAGAATAGGGGCGATCATTTTACAAGGTCCGCACCATTCAGCCCAAAAATCAACAAGTACAGGTTTGTCTGATTGTAGTACGTCAGCTTCAAAGCTATCGTCAGTTAATTGAATAATTTTCTCGCTCATTGCGATCTCCGATTAGTTAGGCGAAATATTTAATGCGTATTTAAACACTCTTGTTTCTTATTGCAAGTTTAAACGTTATGCTTAAACGCTATGACTAAGACACATTTGACCGATAAAAAGTTTTCAGACTTTGCTATCGCACCGGAAGTGGTTGCCGGTTTAACCGAAAATGGGTTTGAATATTGCACACCCATTCAAGCTAAATGCCTACCTTTTATTTGTGAAGGCCGCGATATTGCGGGCCAAGCGCAAACAGGTACGGGCAAAACGTTGGCGTTTTTAACTGCCACGTGCCATCGGTTATTACAATCTAGCAAAGCATCTAGTAAACATCCAAGAGCCCTGATCATGGCCCCAACAAGGGAGCTGGCGATTCAGATACACAAAGATGCAAAAATTTTAGCGCCACACTGTAATCTTAACTTAGGATTAGTATATGGTGGCGAAGATTACGAAAAACAACGTGCACAACTAGAAAAAGGCGTTGATATTTTAATTGGTACTACTGGACGCCTAATCGATTTATATAAACAGGGCTGTTATACCCTCAATGAAATCGAGGTTGTAGTACTTGATGAAGCAGATCGTATGTTCGATTTAGGCTTTATAAAAGATATTCGTTATATGTTTAGACGTATGCCAGAAACCTCTGAGCGACTAAACCTATTATTTTCTGCGACCTTGTCATATCGTGTGCAGGAATTAGCGTTTGAACATATGACTAACCCAGAGCACGTACAAGTTGAACCTGATGTAAAAACAGGTAAGCGTATTCAAGAAGAGCTATTCCATCCATCACAAGATGACAAAATTAAGTTACTGTTAACTTTAATTGAAGAAGAATGGCCAGATAAAGCGATTGTGTTTGCAAATACGAAACACAGTTGTGAAAATGTTTATGCATGGATGAAAGCCGATGGTCACCGAGTTGGATTATTAACCGGTGATGTAAACCAGAAAAAGCGTCAATCAATTTTGGCTCAATTTACCAAAGGCGATTTAGACTTTTTAGTAGCAACAGACGTTGCAGCTCGTGGTTTACATATCCCAGAAGTAAGTCATGTATTTAATTTTGATTTGCCAGATGATTGTGAAGACTATGTACACCGTATTGGTCGTACCGGACGTGCTGGTGCATCAGGACACGCTATTAGCTTTGCCTGTGAACAGTATGCCTATAATCTCCACGAAATTGAGCAATATATAGAACACAGCATTCCATTATCACATTATGATAAAAGTGCATTGCTTGATGATTTAACTAAGCCTACTATTCAGAAAAAGCGGAACTATTCTACAGGCCCACGTAATCGTAATAACAACGGACGTCGACCAAATAATAGTTACCAGAAATCACGGTCGTAATAAACGACCGTTGTTGAAGACTTAGTAGTAACTAGAGGTTTTTGAACGGTGGGGCAACTTCAACCGCAAAAAAATGTGTATGCAGTAATCGACTTAGGATCAAATAGCTTTCATATGCTGATCGCTAAATCGATTGCTGGCGGTCTACAAACGATCGGTCGAGTCAAACGTAAAGTAAGGCTTGCTGCAGGGCTTGATGAAAACAACGTCCTTAGCACTGAAGCCATGCAACGAGGTTGGGAATGCCTAGCCTTGTTTGCTGAACGTCTGCAAGACATACCACAGAAAAACATCACAATTGTTGCGACCGCAACTTTACGTCTTGCTAGCAATGCTGATGTATTCAAGCATAAAGCTGAACAGATCCTTGGTCATAAAATCAATGTTATCAGCGGTGAGCTAGAAGCTAAGACAATCTATAAAGGCGTGGCGCACACCTCAGCTTGCAGCGGTAAACAACTGGTTATCGATATTGGCGGAGCCAGTACCGAAGTTGTTATCGGTCAGGGCTTTGATGCACTTCATTATAAAAGCCTGCATATGGGCTGTGTTACCTTCCTAGAACGCTACTTCAAAGATCAAAAGCTCAGTAACGAAAACTTTGCTGCTGCAATTAAAGCGGCAAGTGAAGTGGTTGCAGAAATTGTCGATGAATACCAAGCAACCGGATGGCAAATTGCGAGCGGTGCGTCAGGCACAGTGCAAGCGATTCAAGAGATAATGGTTGCACAAAACCAAGATGAGCTTTTAACGCTTGATAAACTTATCGCTATTAAAGAGCAATCAGTGCAATTTGAAACGATTGCTGATCTTGAGCTTCCAGGCTTGAGTGAAGAGCGTCGTCTAGTGTTTGTTTCTGGCCTCGCTATATTGATCGCCTTGTTTGAATCTCTAGATATAAAACAAATGGGTCTTGCTCGCGGTGCATTGCGTGAAGGTGTTTTATATAGCATGGTGCCAGAGCTTCATAACCACGACATCCGCAAGCGTACAGTTGATGGTTTAATGAATCGCTATCATGTAGATCAAAAACAGGCTTGTCGGGTTGCGCAACTTGCAGAGCAGTTGGCAAAAAGCGTGATGGGGCAATGGCAATCAATCGATGAAAATGCAATTGCATTGCTAAGAACAGTAGCAAAATTGCACGAGATTGGCTTACTAATAGAGTACAAGCTTTATCATAAGCACACAGCTTACATTATAGAAAACACTGATATGCCAGGTTTCTCGCAATCTGAGCATAAACTAATTACCGCTGTTGCTTGTGAGCATCGCGCTGATCTTGTTAAAAACAGTTTTGCTCACTTGGGCTGTCATCAAGTACTCGCTGAATGCTTAACAAGGGTAGTGCGGATCGCTGTGATCTTATCAATGCGTCGCCAAGATGATGTACTACCAGCGATTGATCTCAGTGTTAATGAAAACACCCTCACACTGACATTTGATGGTGATTGGTTAAAATATCACCCATTAATGGCCAGTGAACTGCAACTAGAGTCCAAGCTACAAGCAAAAGTAGGTTGGAAGCTCATAGTAAAATAACGTTAAAAGGCCCTTTAGGGCCTTTTTTAGTGCTATTTTTACCCGTTTCGTTCGTAATTTGCGCGAACAGTCATTTTTTTCATAAAAACTTCAAAAAACAGTTGATCTCAATTCGGATCTC
>NZ_LRUE01000020.1:0-233 GCF_001550135.1 Pseudoalteromonas shioyasakiensis | reverse complement strand
TCCCTATAATGCGCATCCACCGACACGGCGGACTGCTTACAAAAAAGCAAAACGACGAGTTGGTTGAGTCAAGTAAGACTGAGTTTTGAAAAAATAAACTTTTCTCAAAATTAAGTGTTGACAAAATTAACGGCTTGCGTAGAATGCACAGCCCTTGAGACGCGAAAGTATCTCAAACGTTCTTTAACAATATAAAGCAATCATCTGTGTGGGCACTCGTACAGATTGAGTTC
>NZ_LRUE01000002.1 GCF_001550135.1 Pseudoalteromonas shioyasakiensis | reverse complement strand
TCAAGTTTCAAGTTTCAAGTTTCAAGTTTCAAGTTTCAAGTTTCAAGTTTCAAGTTTCTCCAAAGTATATTCGGTAATTTTTAGCAAAAAAAACGGGCTAATTTTCATTACCCCGCTTCTTTATCTTTTGAAGATTAATTTTTTACGATTAACTTAATGTCCCGCTAATCGCATATTTTAAAACCCAGTTCTTTGCAGGGCCTGTGTTATTAGCAAGCTTTAAAAACTTACTGCGCACCCAGCTCAGTGGTTTAATCTCGTTTGAAAAACCAAAATAACATGCATCCATCATGCTCATCATTAGTAAATTAGCGTGGCGGCGTTTTTTCTCGTAGCGTTTTAATAACGCTTGCTGACCAACATCAGGTTGATCTGCCAAAATATCTGCCAGTGCTACAACATCTTGAAACCCTAGGTTCACACCTTGTCCAGCAAGCGGGTTAATTGTGTGCGCCGAATCACCCACTAAAACTAAACGTCCGTGCGAATAATCATTGGCGTGCTGGCGTGCAAGTGGAAAAACAGCATGCTCAAGTAATTCAAAGTCGCCCGGTAGTTCAGGAAAATGGTCAATGAGTTTTGCTTTAAGTTGCTCATTCGACAACTTTTGCCACTGCTTTAAAACCGCAGCATCGTGATAACAAATTAAATTAGCATAAGGCGCCTGCATCGGTAGAAACGCCACAGGCCCGGTTGGCGTAAATTGTTGCCACGTTTTTACCTGCTGTGGGGCATCTAATTTGATTAACACGCCCATGCAATGCTGGCCATATTGCCAACCCGTTACACCTAAACCAGCTTTAGTTCGCAATTGTGACTGTCCACCATCTGCAGCAACAACTAAATCAGCGGTATATTGAGTATCGCCATAATGTAAGGTGATTGAATCAGCCGTTTGAGTAATATCCGTGATGGCAGATAACTGCTCTATCACTTCGATGTCATACTTGGCGAATTGCTGCCAAAGACTTGCTTGAATTAAATTATTTTCGATTAAATGACCTAAATGCGTTTCGCCAATCTCATGGCTATCAAACAATAAATTTTCGCCTTGTTGCTGGTAGGCCTCTAATTGTTGATAAGGTGCGATACGATTTTGTCTTAGCAACGGCATTGCACCAAGCTCATCAAGTAAATTCTCTGAAAAACGATTAATAGCCGAAATGCGAATATCAACCTTATCTGAGCTTAAAATTTGATCAGCATCGATAAGGTGCTTTTCAATAACGGTGACATCCCTACCCTGCTTAGCCAGTTTTACAGCAGTAGCAGCACCTACCATGCCGCCACCGACAACAATTACCTTATTTTTATTCATTTAATATTCGCTCATTTGGCTATTTAAATACGGGATAAATTGTAACGTAATTCAATATTGCGTGTCAGTGCATTTACTGCTTATGAATTTCAAAACAGTGACTTGTTTGATTTCACACCACAAAGATAAAAACTATACTTGGATCTGTGCGGGTATCCAGCTAAAATACGCGTCCTTTAAGTCGGCATACTTGCCACTTAATCCTGTTTCTAACACATTTTTGTGTCACTACCGAATTGAAAACGAGGCTATATTTCAATGAGTAAAAAGCTGCATATTAAAACCTGGGGTTGTCAGATGAACGAGTACGACTCTCAGAAAATGGCTGATCTACTAGATGCGACTAACGGCTATCAGTTAACTGAAGAAGCTGAAGACGCTGACGTGATCCTACTCAATACCTGTTCAATCCGTGAAAAGGCACAAGAGAAAGTATTCCATCAGCTTGGCCGTTGGAAACTATTAAAAGACGACAAACCAGAATTAATCATTGGTGTTGGTGGCTGTGTTGCATCGCAAGAAGGTGACTCAATTCGTCAACGTGCGCCGTTTGTTGATGTAATCTTTGGCCCGCAAACATTACACCGCTTACCAGAAATGATTAAGCAAGTGCAAAGTGGCGACAGCAGCTCGGTAGTTGACGTTTCATTCCCTGAGATTGAAAAGTTCGACCGTTTACCAGAGCCAAAAGCGGAAGGCCCAACTGCGTTTGTATCAATTATGGAAGGTTGTTCTAAATACTGTACATTCTGCGTAGTGCCTTATACGCGTGGTGAAGAAGTAAGCCGCCCTCTTGATGACGTATTACTTGAAGTTGCCCAACTTGCAGAGCAAGGTGTTCGCGAAGTAAACCTACTTGGTCAAAACGTAAATGCGTATCGCGGTGAAACTCATGACGGTGAAATTTGTTACTTCTCTGATCTATTACGTTATGTCGCTGCGATTGACGGTATTGACCGCATTCGTTATACCACATCGCACCCTGTAGAATTTACGCCAGATATCATTGATGCGTACGCAGACGTACCTGAGCTTGTTGACCACCTACACTTACCAGTGCAAAGTGGTTCAGACCGTGTTCTTAACCTTATGAAACGTGGTCACACTGCACTCGAGTACAAGTCTACGATTCGTAAGTTACGTAAAATTCGCCCTAACCTAAGCATGTCTTCAGACTTCATCATTGGTTTCCCTGGCGAAAGTAAAGCGGACTTTGAAGCAACTATGAACCTTATCAATGATATTGGTTTTGATATGAGCTTTAGCTTCATCTACAGTGCGCGCCCTGGTACGCCTGCTGCTGATTTACCAGATGACGTAACAGAGCAAGAGAAAAAAGAACGTTTATACATTCTGCAAAACCGTATCACGCAAATGGCGCAGCAAATCAGTCGCCAAATGTTTGATACCGAACAGCGTATCCTAGTTGAAGGTCCTTCTAAGAAGAACCCAATGGAATTACGTGGCCGTACTGAGAACAACCGAGTGGTTAACTTTGAAGGTCCTCACTCAGTGATCGGTCAATTCGTTGATGTACGTATTACAGAAGCATTGCCAAACTCTTTACGTGGTGAGTTAATTCGTACAGAATCAGAAATGAACTTACGCCGTGATGTGGCACCTTCAGCTATTTTAAATAAAGCTGCTGAAGCTGAGGCCGCTACGGCCCCTAACGAAATTGGCGTTGCTACTTTCGTACCTTAGGGTGACACTTGGTGCAGGCACAGCCTGCACCCATCAATAGGAAGCAATTTTGAGTAATCAGTTAAAAACATTAGAGATTTATTTAGAACCCGCCGACAACAAACGCCTTTCATCTTTATGTGGTCCGTTTGACGAAAACATTAAGCAAATTGAACGCCGCCTTGGTGTTGAGATTGCACACCGTGATAATTTCTTCAGAGTAACCGGTAAACTGCACCTTGCAGCTGCGGCTGTTGAGATACTAAAAAACCTCTATATTGAAACTCAGCCTATTCGCGGCCTGATTGGCGAGATTGAACCTGAAGCCGTACATTTGGCAATTAGCGAATCAAATGCGCTTGAGCAAGATGAAAACCCAGGTGTATATGGCAAAGACATGGTGATTAAAACTCGCCGTGGCGTTATTAAACCGCGCAATGATAATCAAGGTGTGTATGTAGCAAATATTTTGCATCACGATATTACCTTTGGTATTGGCCCAGCTGGTACAGGTAAAACTTATTTAGCGGTTGCTGCAGCTGTTGATGCCTTAGAGCGTCAAGAAATTCGCCGTATTCTACTCACCCGTCCAGCAGTTGAAGCTGGTGAAAAACTAGGCTTTTTACCAGGTGACTTAAGCCAAAAAATCGACCCGTATTTACGCCCTCTATACGATGCATTATTTGAAATGCTGGGTTTTGAGCGTGTAGAAAAGCTAATTGAGAAAAACGTGATTGAAGTTGCGCCCCTTGCTTACATGCGTGGTCGTACGCTAAATGACGCGTTTATTATTCTCGATGAAAGCCAAAACACCACAGCAGAACAAATGAAAATGTTCTTAACCCGTATTGGTTTTAATTCAAAAGCGGTGATTACGGGTGATATTACACAAGTCGATTTACCGCGCGGTGCCCGCTCAGGTCTACGTCATGCCATCGAAGTATTAAACGGTGTCGATGAAATTAGCTTTAACTTCTTCCAATCACACGATGTGGTTCGCCACCCGGTTGTTGCTCGTATCGTTGAAGCTTATGAGCGAAACGATGAAGCAGAACGTTTAAAACGTGCAGAGAAGCAACGTGCGAAAGAAGCGCAAGCAAACCAACAAGAAGCAAACTCGTGACCGAATTAGATTTACAAATAGCCTGTGAGTTTGACGACTTACCAAGCTTTGAACAATTCCAGCTATGGGCTGACAAAGCCCTTAGCAACTACCGTGAAGATGCAGAGCTGACTATAGTGATCAGTGATGAAGCACAAAGCCAGCAGCTCAACAATGATTACCGCGGCAAAGATAAACCGACTAATGTCTTATCTTTTCCATTTGAAGCACCACCGGGCATTGAGTTACCTTTAGTAGGTGATTTAATCATTTGTCCGGCTATTGTTTTAGCCGAATCAATTGAGCAAGAAAAAACCTTTCACGACCATTTTGCCCATATGGTTATCCATGGATGCTTGCATTTACTTGGATTTGACCATATAAAGGACGAAGATGCACTTGAAATGGAAAGCATAGAAAAGCAATTACTTGCCGATCTAAACATCGCTGACCCATATCGAGACGATATTTAAATTAACGGAGCAATTAGACGCAATGAGCGACGACAACTCGCAAACTAGCCAGGGTTCTTCTGGCAAAACGTGGCTGGGCCGCATAGCCCAAATGTTGCAAGGGGAACCCCAGAATAGAGAAGAGCTGGTAGAAGTAATTGCCGATGCGCAAGAACGCGACCTTATCGACCCTGAAACCAAGGATATGATTGAAGGGGTGCTAGGTGTATCAGAGCTGAAAGTGCGGGACATCATGATCCCACGCTCGCAAATGGTAACCTTAGAGGTTGATACACCATTAGAAGAGCTATTACCTATGATGGTTGATTCAACACATTCACGTTTTCCTGTGGTATGTGAAGACAAAGACCATGTTGAGGGTATTTTATTAGCAAAAGATTTATTACCACTGATCATCAACAAAGATGAGCAACTGCCTTCTTTACGTGAATATTTGCGTCCTGCAGTTGTAGTGCCTGAAAGTAAACGTGTAGACACTCTGCTTAATGAGTTCCGTCAACAACGTTACCACATGGCGATTGTTATTGATGAGTATGGTGGTGTGTCTGGTCTTGTCACTATCGAAGATATTCTTGAAATCATCGTTGGTGAAATCGAAGACGAGCACGATGAAAGTGAAGACCTACAAGATATTCGCCAAGTTGCAAAGCACGTTTACGCTGTGCAAGCGCTGACTGAAGTTGATGACTTTAATGAGTATTTTAAAACCGGTTACAGCACCTCAGATGCTGACACCATAGGTGGTATTGTTTTACATGCATTTGGCCATATGCCAAGCCGTGGTGAAACAATCGAGGTAGAAGGCTTACAATTTAAAGTCACTAACGCAGATAACCGCCGTATCTTACAATTGCAAGTCACCATTCCAAAGGCTGATGATAACGACAGTGAAGAAACTGCTAACTAACCTAAGTCACCTTGCAAAAGATAAAAAAGCCTGGCTCGCACTTGTTGCGGGCCTCTTTTTAACCTTAAGTTACGCACCCTATAACCTATGGTTTATAACTTTTCTTTCCCTTGGTGCTCTACTCTACTGCATTAACCCTCTCGCAAACGGTAAATTAGCCGCTAAACAAAGTGCTAAATATGGCTTTATATTTGGTTTAGGTTGGTTTGGTGCAGGTATAAGCTGGGTGCATGTATCAATAGCGACCTTTGGTGGCATGCCATTAATCGCATCACTTTCGTTAATGGTGCTGCTTTGTGCTTATTTAGCCCTTTATCCTGCATTAGCTACTTGGCTGGCAACACGCCTTGCTACAGGCCCATATAGCTTTATATGTTGGTTATTAGCCGCTATCGCAACCACAGAATACTTACGTGGCACATTGTTAACAGGCTTTCCGTGGCTGAGTTTTGGTTACACGCAAACAGACAGCCCACTTAATTTTTTAGCCCCAGTGATTGGTGAGTTTGGGATTACGCTTGTATGTATATTAATTGCGTTTACTTTATATCGCCTAGCAAATAAAGATGGTAAACCTCTTATCGCCTCTGTAGCCCTATTAGCTGGCTTATATGCGATTGCAAGCAGCAGCCAGCTACACTACCAAAACAAAGCCATTAAAACTGTACTGGTGCAGGGTAATATTAAACAGCATCTTCGCTTTGAACCATCTGAGTTCTGGACGACTATGAGCAAATACCAAGATATGACTCGCCTGCATTGGAATGCTGATTTGATTGTCTGGCCAGAAGCTGCTGTGCCTGAGCTTGAAGCATTATCAACCGAGTATTTAACAGGCCTTGATAGTGCCGCAACGTTTAATGACACCGCACTTATTACCGGTATCGTTGATTACCAATACGACACGCGTAACATTTTTAATACCTTAATAGTGCTTGGTAAAAAAGAACACAATGACAGTGAAGGCCACTATCAATATTTAGGTAAAAACCGCTATCAAAAGCATCAGTTATTACCTATTGGTGAGTTTGTGCCGTTTCAGGACTTCTTGCGTCCAATTGCGCCACTGTTTGATTTACCTATGTCCTCCTTTACCCGTGGTGATGAAGTACAAAACAATTTACGCGCAAATGGTTTAAATATTTTACCGGCTATTTGCTATGAAATTGCTTTTTCTGAGTTGGTTCGTGGTAATTATCGCAGTGACTCCGACATTTTATTCACAGTGAGTAACGACGCATGGTTTGGTGACTCACATGGCCCGCATCAGCACATGCAAATAGCGCGTATGCGCGCCCTAGAGTTACAGCGCCCACTAATTCGTGTTACTAATAATGGTATTAGCGCCGTTTACGACCCTATCGCTAAATCACAATTAGCTATGCCACAATTTAAAGCTGATGTACTTGAGGCCAATATCACTTTGATTAAAGGCGATAGTATTTATAGCCAATACGGCAATTGGCCTGTGTGGGCGGTGGTGATATTACTCGGTACTGTTGGTGTGCTTGCTAGGATTAAAAATAACAAGTAAAAGTTTAGACGACAGTTAAAGAGTGGTAACTCCACTCTTTAACTTATAACGCTAGCATTGATAAGTGTATATTTTTTTATTTCCCTTCGTTTTGGTTTCCACAACTCGGCAGCTAACTCCTCCTTCTAGTGAGCTGGAGTATCTTTCAAACTTGGCGTGTTCATTTATTTCGCTCTCATTTTTATCTTCGCTCTTAGCATTTGCGAATATAAAATCATGACCACTAATTTCGTCTTGGTTCAAAGGAATTGAGTTTTTAAATCCATCCCGCCCACCTAAAATATTAAATGACTTAATTACTGGGTTTAGTGTTACGCTAACAAAACCATTTAGGCTTTTAGCCAAATCATCACTATAAAAGTTTATACGAACATATAGCTTTAACTTATTCATATTCGGAAATTTAATTGTTCCCTTAGTTGGTAATAATATTTTTGTTAAAGCTAATGTCTCACCCGCAAAATAAAAGTCATAAACATCATTTCTAAAATAACTGGCAAGCAAAAAGTCATAGGGACTTCCCTTGACTTCAATCCCCTTTCCTATCGGAGAATTATCATTTACATTGGAATTAGTATACTTAGGAGTCGATATATTACGTTGAGTACTTTGCGCATTTTTAAGCATACTCTTTTCAGAAGCACGCGTTATTACACGTACTAACTCTTTGCGGTATTCATAGAGAAGGTCTAAATCAAAAGCTTCATCATTACTAAGCTCAGACAAAGAAACACTAACTACTGGCTCACCATAACGATCTTCAATGTAGTTAGTATCATATTTTAATGCTGTTTCATTAATCATATCGACCACAATGACAGCTTTAGTATCAGAGTTAACGCTTAGCCTTGCAACCTTGTCTTTTTGACTTTGAGAGCAATTATTGCAGATTTCAACTTCTGCCTGACCAAAAGCAGGCAAGGATATTCCCGAAAAAATAATAAACAATAATATAAGTTTGTACATTCAAAAATCCTTTTATTAATGCAACTTTAAAATAACCAAAATACAAGAAACAACCTAATTTTCTGAAGGTTTTCTATGGTCTATAGAAGTTCATTTTAAAAAATGAGATGAGGCTTTACTACTTCAGAGCAAATAAAATACCCCAAAAGGGTACTGTAGACCTTTTATAGCGACTGAGCAATTTTGTCAACGCAAGATTAACTAGTTATTACACTGCAACGTGCATGTTCGAAAGAGCAAATTACTTTAAAAGTCTCAGCTACTTTACATTCAATAATGTTTGCATTGAGGTAAATCTGTTCAACTACTTTAGCAGGCAATTAAAAAAGGCTTCATGATGAAGCCTTTTTAACATTTTAAGATTCTATCTTAATCAACTCTACATCAAATATAAGTAGCGAACCTGCTGGAATGCTGCCGACGCGTTTACGGCCGTAAGCAAGCTGAGGCGGGATATAAAAGGTAAACTTATCCCCTTCGTTCATTAGCTGTAAGCCTTCGGTCCAACCTGCAATGACTTGATTTAAACCAAAGCTGATTGGCGAATTTCTTACCACTGAACTGTCAAAAACACTGCCATCCATAAGCGTGCCATGATAGTGAACCTTTACTTTACTGGTTGCACTTGGCTTTGTGTCATTCCCTGAACTTTGCTCAATTTTGTATTGCAGCCCAGATGCGGTTTCATGAACATCGTCAGCTTTATTATTGTTCGCTAAAAAGTCGGCGGCGAGTTTTTCATTTTCAAGGGCTTGTAGCTTCGCCTTTTTACTGTTTTTAAAAATTAAAAAACAAAAAGTACCAATGATCAGTAAAAGTATTAAATTAATCATTCTGCGTCCTTCTCATCATCATTGTCGCCATTTACGATATCTGCAATATTGGCAAGCCTTGCTAAGGCTAGCGCGTTAATAGAACCTTCAGGGTAACCTTCTGCGGTCATTTCACCAGCGTCTTTATCCATTAATAAGCTCAGTGCTTGATCAACGGTTTCAACGGCATAAATATTAAAGCGCCCTTTTTCAACGGCATCGAGTACTTCGTCATCAAGCACTAAATTAACTTGGTTTGATTTAGGAATAATCACCCCTTGCTCACCGGTTAAGCCACGCATTTTGCAAAGTTTGAAGAAACCTTCTATTTTCTCGTTTACGCCACCAATAGATTGCACATCACCATGCTGGTTAATTGAACCTGTCAGTGCAATAGATTGGCTAATAGGTAAGTTCGTAATGGCTGATATAAGCGCACACAGCTCTGCTAATGAGGCGCTATCACCGTCGATGTAGCCATAGCTTTGCTCTATTGCGATATTGGCACTGAGCGTTAGGCTAAATTGCTGAGCATACTTATTACCTAAGTAACCGGTTAATAGCATCACCCCTTTTGAGTGAATGGCTTTACCCAGCTCGGCTTCACGTTCAACGTCAATAACGCCATCTGCACCCGCGTACACAGTGGCTGTAATGCGTGCAGGTGTACCAAATGAGGTATCGCCAATGTGCAGCACTGTTAAGCCATTTACTTTGCCCACTGCGTGACCTTCGGTTGCAATTAAAATTTGCCCTTCTTTGATATCACTCAGCATGGTTTCAGAAATTTGCCCTGTACGGTATTGCTTACCAACAATGGCTTCATCTATGTGATGAGCATCAATCACGGTTTGGCCATCTTGTTTGGCATAAAAACTGGCTTCTGCCACTAATTCTAATACATCAGCAAAGCGAGCTGAGAGCTTGTTATGGTGCTCAGCTTGGCGATAACTAAACTTTAATAATCTTGCCATTGCAGCTTCATTTACGGTGCAATTGAGTGTTTGCTGACAATACTCAGTCACCTTGGTAATGAACTGATATTGCAGTTTATCGCTACTTGGCAAGTAATAATCAAAGTCAGCAAGGACACGGAATAACTCTGCAAACTCTTCGTCATATTCACCTATGGTGTAATAAAGGTCGCGAGAGCCTAGCAGCACTATTTTTACATCAAGAGGAATAAGCTGCGGACGTAACGTAAAACTACTTCCCACAGAGCTGTCTTGATATGGTAAGTCGTTTTTGATTTGATGCGTTTTTAAAGAAAGCTTAAGGCCATCCCACACTTGTGGGTTCGCCATGACTTTTTCAGCATCCATAATCAAGTAGCCACCATTAGCACGGTGCAGTGCACCTGGCTGAATTGAGCGATAACTGGTGATAAGCGAGCCTTGCGAAGTCGCATATTCAATTTTGCCGAAAATATTGCCAAAAGTCGGGTTTGGCTCATACACCACAGGGGCTGCATCGCCCTCTTTGTATTCGACTAGAATATTTGGCGCAAAGAAGTCTGTGAGCATCCCTTTACGGTCAAAGTCTTCTTTGTTTTCGTCGTTTTCATCATCGTCGAGCCATTCAAGTACCGCATCAATGATTTCTTCACGAATGTCTTTTAAATAACGCAATACACCTATGTGCGTCGCGTATTTATGTTCAAGGGCTTTAATTAGTGGCTTAGTGGCAAGCTCAGCAGTTGATTTTTTAAGGTTACGTAGTTTTTCTGATGACTCTCGTTTCCAGCGAGGAAGCTCAATTAATGCTTCGATTAACGCATCTTCAAGCTTTTCGATAACCTCATAAAATTCAATTCGCAGCGGCTCGTCAAGGGCTGAAAATTCACTGTCGCTCAGTTGTTTACCATTCACTAAAGGCGCAAACCCAACAACGCCATTTTCTTCAATCAGTGCCACACTTTGCTCAAGAGCTGCAATTTCAACAGCAGTAATTGCCGCATCGTAAGTATCTGTAAACTCACGGTCGATTGATTTTTTCTTGCGTTGATAACCTGGGTTATCAAAAGCCGCTGGGAATGTATCGAGTACTTCGTCGATAAATGAATCTATATCGTCAGCTAATTGCTTTGATTGACCTGCTTGCATAAATAACGCGATTGGCTCGCGGTGGTCATCATAGTTGTTAACATACAACCACTCATTAGGCGTTGGGCGGTCTTTTGAATGGGCTGTGAGTTTGTCTTTTACTAAGGTGTAACGACCATGAGCCGCTTCACCCATCACATAAACATTGTAACCCGGTAATTCCATTCCGAGAGAAAAGTCGAGGGCACTTTGTGCACGTTGTTGACCAATAAATGGCAACGCTTCTGGATATGGGTTTTGCATACAAGTCGCAACATGACTTGCGGCAATCTTAGGCGCTAACGCAGAAATAGGTAGAGGGATTAGTTTTTTTGTCATTCTAACTTCTTATTTCCCAGTCTTGACTGGGCATTATAGGTAACGCCCAGCACAAGCCTGCGTCACTGATTAAGGTTGTAATGCCTTACGGCGAAAATAAATACCGCCACATTCAGTACAAGGAGTAATTTGCGTAGCATGGTAAACATCGTAACTATGCTGACAATTTTTACATACTAATGTGCCCATGGCTATCCATTCTCCCTCTTGATAAACACCATTATGTTGAAAATCTTGGTTTAAGGCTTGCCATTCGAGTTGGGTTTTATCTTCAATGTGCGATAACTCATACCAAAGCGATTCTTTAAGCTCTAGCCATGCGAGTGAATCATAGTGACTGTCGTTTTCTTTGATGTGGTCGATATCGCGTTGTAGATAGTCACGATACTGATTGAGCTTTTCTTGCCCTAAGTCTTTAAGTGCTTGCTCTGACTCAACAAATTTTTCCATTGCATCTTTTAGCTCATGATCTTTTACGTCTTTAAGCCATGCACTTAAATCGCTAAGCCAAGATTTATAATCTGCCATCGTTTACTCCTTCAAAAATGATGAAAAATCAACCGTTATTCTAGTTGAGTATAGGTTAACCTGCCCTGAAAATATATTTCCTTGGAAAATTAACAAAAGCGCCTATTTGCCGCTGTGATTAGCATGTATTTTGGGTTATCCTTATCGACAATTTTTTATTAATTTGCAAGAAGTCTGGAATCGTAGATGCAAGAGCAATATAACCCGCAAGACATTGAGTCAAAAGTACAAGCCTACTGGGAAGAAAACCAAGTATTTAAAGTCACTGAAGATGAGAGCAAAGAAAAGTATTACTGCCTATCTATGTTCCCATACCCAAGCGGCCGACTCCACATGGGTCACGTTCGTAACTACACCATTGGTGACGTAGTATCACGCTTCCAACGCTTGCAAGGCAAAAACGTAATGCAACCTATGGGTTGGGATGCGTTTGGTCTACCTGCTGAAAATGCGGCAATCAAAAATAACACAGCCCCTGCTAAGTGGACTTACGAAAACATCGATTACATGCGCGACCAGTTAAAGCAATTAGGCTTTGGTTATGATTGGGATCGTGAAATCGCAACATGTCACCCAGAATACTACAAGTGGGAACAGTGGTTCTTCACTAAGCTTTACGAAAAAGGCTTAGTATACAAAAAGATGTCAACAGTAAACTGGGATCCAGTTGACCAAACTGTACTTGCTAACGAACAAGTTATTGATGGTCGTGGTTGGCGTTCAGGTGCCATTGTTGAGCAAAAAGAAATTCCACAATGGTTCATCAAAATCACTGATTACGCACAAGAGCTACTAGACGATTTAGATAAGCTTGATCACTGGCCTGAGCAAGTTAAAACCATGCAGCGCAACTGGATTGGTCGTTCTGAAGGTTTAGAAATCGAATTTAAGCGTGCAGATAACGAAGATACATTCAGTGTTTACACAACGCGCCCAGATACCTTCATGGGTGTGACGTATGTAGCGGTTGCTGCCGGTCACCCAATTGCACAAGAAGCCGCTAAAAACAGCGACGCTGTAGCTATGTTTGTTGATGAGTGTAAAAACACGAAGATCGCTGAAGCAGACATGGCAACCATGGACAAAAAAGGCATTGCAACTGGCTTTTATGCGATTCACCCATTAACAGGTAAGCAAGTACCGATTTGGGTTGCTAACTTTGTATTAATGGATTACGGCTCAGGCGCAGTTATGGCTGTTCCTGCACATGACCAACGTGACTACGAGTTCGCATCAGCTTATGGCCTTGAGATTGCTCAAGTTATCGCACCAGCTGCAGGCTCTGAAGAAACGGTTGATTTAGACAATCAAGCATACACAGAAAAAGGCGTGTTAGTTAACTCAGGTGAGTTCGATGGTCTTGAGTTTGAAGCAGCGTTTAATGCCGTTGCAGACAAACTAGAAGCGCTGGGTGTAGGTGAGCGTAAAGTTAATTTCCGTCTACGTGACTGGGGTGTTAGCCGTCAGCGTTACTGGGGTTCTCCAATCCCAATGTTAAGCGACGAAAATGGTGATGAGCTTGCAGCAACAGAAGACATGCTACCAGTTCGCTTACCAGAAGACGTAGTTATGAATGGTGTGACTTCACCAATCAAAGCTGATCCTGAGTGGGCTAAAACAACTGTAAATGGCGCGCCTGCATTCCACGAAACTGATACCTTCGATACCTTCATGGAATCGTCTTGGTACTACGCTCGTTACTGTAGCCCACGTTTTGACGAAGGCATGATCGAGCCAGGTGCTGCAAATTACTGGTTACCAGTAAACCAATACATTGGTGGTATTGAGCATGCAATCTTGCACTTACTTTACTCGCGTTTCTTCCACAAACTATTACGTGACTTTGGTTTAGTAAACTCAGATGAGCCATTTGAGCGCTTATTATGTCAAGGCATGGTACTAGCTGATACTTTCTATCGTAAAGATGAGAAAGGCGGTGATATCTGGATTTCACCAATAGACGTACAAACTGAAACAGACGACAAAGGTCGTGTTGTTAAAGCGTGGCACAAAGAAGATGGCGAGCCGGTATTCTCTGCGGGCATGAGCAAAATGTCGAAATCGAAAAACAACGGTATCGACCCGCAACAAGTTATTGCCGAGTACGGTGCAGATACAGTTCGTTTATTCATGATGTTTACAGCACCACCAGAGCAAACTCTTGAATGGTCTGATTCAGGTGTTGAAGGTGCAATGCGTTTCTTAAAACGTATTTGGAAATACGCTGTTGATGTAGAAACAGTAGGCTACCAAGCGCTTGATAAATCAGCATTAAACAACGACCAAAAAGTTCTTCGTCGTGAACTTCATAAAGCAATTGCAAAAGTGACTGATGACGTTGAACGTCGTCAAACGTTCAACACTGCAATCGCTGCTATCATGGAAATCTCGAACAAGTTACTTAAGGCACCACTTGCTGATAAACAAGATGTGGCAATTGCTAACGAAGCTCTTGAAGCATTACTTATCATGCTTGCGCCTATCACACCGCACATGTGTCACCAGTTATGGCAAGACCTTGGCAAAGAAGGCGACATCTTAGATGCAGCATGGCCAACAGTTGATGAGTCAGCACTTGTTGAAGATGAGAAGCTAATCATTGTACAAGTTAACGGTAAGCTACGTGCTAAGTTAACAGTGCCTGCAGATGCAACCAAAGAGCAAGTTGAAGCATTAGCATTTGCTGAAGAAAACGTGACTAAGTTCACTGAAGGCGCGACTATCCGTAAAGTAATTTACGTACCTGGCAAACTACTTAACGTGGTTGCTAACTAAGATGGCAGCGCTTCAAGCACTGAAAAACGGACTAGCCCTTGCGCTAGTCTGTTTACTGCTGACAAGTTGTGGCTTTCACTTAAAGAAAGCCTCTAACTTGCCCGACGACTTGAAAGTAATCACCCTTGTTGGTGATGATGAAAAGTCAGCATTATTCGAATTAGTCGAAAAAGAGCTGATTGCGAGTAAAGTTGAGCTTAACCAAGTTGGTAAACACCCTGAGTTAAAGATCCACAGAGATCGTTTAGAGCGTCAAATTCTGTCATTGTTTGATAATGGTCAGGTTGCTGAATATGAACTTGCCTACAGCGTAAGCTATACCCTGAAGCGCCCTGGACAAAAAGCCATAAATCAAAGCTTTGAATTGTATCGTAACTACCAAGACGACCCAGACAATGCCCTTGCAAAAGCAAAAGAGCTTGATTTGCTATTAGGGGAAATTCGTAAGCAAGCGAGTCGTCGTATTGTTCGTGAGTTATCACAACTGTAATGCGTTGTTATGCAAACCAGCTTCCTAGCCAGCTAAAAAAAGGCCTCGCGCCTTTTTACATGGTGTTTGGTGAAGAGCCTTACCAAATTGCTCAGTGCATCATGCAAATTCGTCAAGCAGCTAAACAGCAAGGCTTTGACGAGGTAATCAAATTTACCTTAATGCCGGGTTTTGATTGGCAAGAAATTGTTGCTCAATACCAAAGTATGTCACTGTTCAGCGCTCGTACCTTAATTGAGTTTGATTTAAACGAGCAAAAACCAGGTACGCAAGGCAGTCAAATCTTTAAGCAGCTCGTTGAGCTTGCTAATCCCGATACTATTTTGGTTTTAAAAGGTGCCAAAGCCAGCCAAGATATTCAACGCAGTGCTTGGTTTAAAGCCCTCGATAAGCAAGGCTTATTTGTTCCTTGTTACCCATTAACAGGTAATCACCTGAGCCGCTGGTTAGATGAGCAATGCTACCGTTTAAACTTAAACCTTCATAACAACGCGAAACAAAGCTTAATTGATGCCACTGAAGGAAATTTACTTGCCTGTCATCAAGAGTTAGAAAAGCTATCTTTGCTTTATGGTAGTGAGCTAATTGACCAACAAGCTGTGATGCAAGGGCTACTAAATCAGTCAAAATTTGATATTTTTGATTTGAGTGATGCTTTATTAAATGGCCACGCCGAACAAGCAGTTAAAGTAATGACTAAACTGGCTGCTGATAACACTGAAGCCATGAGTATTTTTTGGGCCATCAATAAAGAAGCAGCTAACTTACTGGCTATGCAACACGGGCGCTTGAATGGTGCCAATATGGCTGATTTATACAAAAAGTATAATATTTGGAAAAACCAACAAGCTGTTGTGCAACAGGCCTTAAATCGCTTGAACATCCAAGTACTCGAACAAATAACCAAACAATTAGCTCAGTTTGATGCCGCATATAAACAAGGCAACCTTGTAGCCCCCTACCAAGCATTAATGCAAATATGCTTAGTGTTTTGCCAACCTGTGGCGATACCTTTACCTTGCCACCCGGTCTTTGACTAAGAGTAACAATTCATGATTGCTATTTTTGGTGGCACCTTTGATCCAATTCACTTAGGTCATATTAATATGGCCCAGCAGTGTGTTCAGCAGTGCCAACTCGATACCCTTTACTTCATGCCTTGCGCTATTCCTGCCCACAAAGCCAAGCCAGGAATAAGTGATGAGCATCGTATAAACATGCTAAAACTTGCGATTGACGACAATCCGCATTTTGCTATCGATTACCGCGAACTAAACCGAGAAGGTGCGTCTTATTCTTTGCTGAGTTTAGAAGAGCTTCGTGCAGAAAACCCAGCAGCGCCGATTATGTTTTTAATTGGTATGGACTCATTCAATACCCTAGATAAATGGTTTAAATGGCAAGAGATTGTCAAACTTTGTCATATCGTCGTGTACCAGCGTCCGGGGCAGCACTGCCAAGTATCAGGTGAACTTGCAGCTTATAAAGAGAATGCCGTAACAGAGCAACTTAGCCAGCTACAACAAGCCCCTGCTGGTAAGTTATTCTTTTTAAATGGCTTACAAGTTAATGCCGCCTCAAGCGAAATCAGAAAAAAGCTGCATTTAAATAATGATATAGCGGAACTTTTACCTACCAATGTAAGTCAATACATTGCGCAGCATCATCTTTACCAAACAGATGAATAAATACTGCCTGCGTGATAAAATAACAAATTAAGATTATTTATTTTTGAGAAAACACTTTGGATTCTAAACAACTACTCGCATTTGCCCTTGATAAAGTCGACGATATGAAAGCCCGTGATGTGGTACAGCTTGATGTTCGTGGTAAGTCTGACATTACTGATTACATGTTAGTTTGCTCAGGTAACTCTAAACGCCATGTACAATCGATTGCTGATCACGTTGCTAAAGAAGCACGCCATGCAGGTGAAGAGCCTCTCGGATACGAAGGCCAAAACGAAGGCGAATGGGTGCTTGTAGACCTAGGTGATGTGGTAGTGCATGTAATGCAAGACCAATCTCGCGACTTCTATGATCTAGAGAAACTTTGGGGCTAACCCTTAGCAAGGACATAGGTAACCATTTTGAAAATACAATTGATTGCTGTTGGCACCAAAATGCCAGCATGGGTTGAAACCGGATTCACAGAATATCAACGTCGCTTCCCACGTGATATGCCCCTTGAGCTAATTGAAATCCCCGCAGGTAAACGTGGTAAAAATGCGGATATCAAACGTATTTTACAACTTGAAGGCGAAAAGACCCTTGCTGCTATCCCTAAAGGCAACCGCATTGTAACGCTAGAGGTGACCGGTAAACCTATGGATACCCATCAGCTGGCAAAAAGTATGGAAAAGTGGCAGCTTGATGGTCGCGATGTTAGCTTATTGATCGGTGGACCAGAAGGCTTAGCACCTGAGTGTATTGCAGCGTCTGAGCAAAAGTGGTCATTATCAAACCTGACACTACCGCACCCGCTAGTGCGCATCATTGTTGCAGAAAGCCTATACCGAGGCTGGAGCTTGAATAACAACCATCCTTATCATCGCGAGTAGTAAAGCCAATGCGAAAACACAGACCCACGATTCGAGACCACTCGGCTGAGGCAAACTTATTTGCTCGCCGAGCATTTGTGGGTTTTGTGTTTGTTACACTGTTAATTGGTGTGTTGTTATCTAACCTATACAACATCCAAGTTATCGAACATCAAGACTATCAAACACGTTCGAACGATAACCGCATCAAAGTTATTCCAATTGCCCCTAACCGTGGGCTTATTTACGACAGAAATGGCGTATTACTGGCTGAAAACAAGCCAGTTTATAATTTAGAAGTGATCCCCGAGGAAGTTGATAACCTTGAAGAGGCACTGAGCGAAGTTGAAAAAGTTATCGAAATAACTGAGCAACAAAAAGCTGACTTTCTAGATGACATTAAGCATAATCGCCGCTTTAAAAGCCAAGTATTAAAAGCCCGTTTAGACGAAACCGAAGTTGCAAAGTTCTCGGTTAATCAGCATAAGTTTCCTGGCTTTAGTATCGAAGCGCGTTTAGCTCGCTATTACCCTTATGGCGATACCCTTACCCATGCCTTAGGTTATGTTGCCAAACTCAACAAAAAAGAACTCACCAAACTTGAAGCTGAAGACCAAGCTACTAACTACCGTGCAACGCACGACATTGGTAAGCTGGGTATCGAAAAGTATTACGAAGAACTCCTTCATGGTGTAGTTGGTTCACAACGCGTTGAAGTGAATAACCGTGGCCGAGTTATCCGTACTTTAAGCCTCACGCCGCCTGAGCCTGGTCACGACTTAGTACTTACTTTAGATATTGGCCTGCAACAAATTGCTCAACATGCCTTAAAAGATATGCGTGGTGCCATTGTAGTGCTTGATGCTAAAGATGGCGGCGTTTTAGCGCTCTACTCTAACCCTAGTTATGACCCGAATTTATTTGTTCATGGTATCAGCAGCACAGATTACAAAAAGTTGTTAAACCCTGACCGACCTTTAATTAACCGGACCACCCAAGGCCGTTATGCACCTGCATCTACAGTAAAACCTCATATGTCGATCCTTGCCCTTGAAGAAGGACTGGTAACCGAGCAAACACAAATTTGGGATCCGGGCTTTTTCCAAATTCCTAACGTTGAGCATAAATGGCGAGACTGGAAACGCTGGGGCCATGGTCATGTTGATGTTTATCGTGCTATTGAAGAATCATGCGATACCTATTTTTACGATGTTGCTTACCGTTTAGGGATCACCAAAATCAGTGACTTTATGACGCAGTTTGGCTTTGGCGAACTCTCTGGAATCGATATTCATGAAGAAACATCTGCCATTATGCCATCGCGAGAATGGAAAGAAGCCCGCTTTAGAGAGTCATGGTGGCGCGGCGACACCATTTCAGTGGGTATCGGCCAAGGTTATTGGACCGCAACACCAATGCAAATAGCTAATGCTACCAACATATTAGTGAACCGCGGGCTCGATCATCCTCCGCATCTTGTACAAGTCGCTAAAAAAGAAAACGAAGTAACGCAAATTAATAATGATGAAAAGCCACCTGTAGTATTAAAAAATCCTCATCATTGGCAAATTGCGCTAGATGCGATGCACAACACCGTACATAAAGTCACAGGTACGGCGCATAAAGCTTTTAAAGGGGCGAATTACGACCCAGCTGGTAAAACAGGTACTGCTCAGGTTGTGAGTATTGCTCAAGGTGAGCGTTACGACGCTAAATCACTTAAAGAGCGCCAACGTGATAACGCTATCTATGTTGGTTTTGCACCCTATAACGACCCACAAATTGTGGTCTCTGTGGTGGTTGAAAACACCGGTGGTGGTAGTACGGTTGGTGCGCCTATTGCGCGTCAATTAATGGATTACTACTTTTCAGCGAACCCGATTCAAATAGCCCAAAGTGACGCGCCATGATCCCATTAAATAAAAAACGCTCAATTTGGCAGCGCCTACACCTCGATTTACCACTTCTTATTGCCCTTATGACGATGATGGTAGCCAGCCTTGCTATTGTTTACAGCGCTAGCGGCCAAGACTCTGCCATGATGATACGCCACGCAACACGTATGTTTGGCGCTATCTTAGGTATGTTTATACTCGCGCAGTTTTCGCCTAACACATTAAAGAGTATGGTTATTCCGCTCTACTGCGTGGGGCTTTTAATGCTGGTTGGGGTGTTGTTATTTGGGGTTAGTTCAAAAGGTGCACAGCGCTGGCTTGACTTAGGAGTGACCCGTTTCCAGCCGTCAGAGCTAATGAAAATAGCCGTGCCAATGATGGTTGCATGGTATATCGGGCGGAACCATTTACCGCCAAGAATCATTCATTTAATTATTGGCTTTGCGATTGTAATGGTGCCAACCATTTTAATTAAAGAGCAACCCGACTTAGGTACCTCTATTTTGATTGCCAGCTCAGGGATATTTGTATTGTTTTTATCTGGACTAAGTTGGCGCCTTATTGGCTTTTTATCTGCTACTGTTGGTTTGGCAGCATGGCCGTTTTGGCATTACGTGATGCTTGATTATCAAAAACAACGGGTGCTAACCTTTTTAGATCCTGAAAGCGACCCGCTTGGCTCGGGTTACCACATTATTCAATCGAAAATTGCGATAGGTTCTGGCGGCGTTGAAGGTAAAGGCTGGCTGCAAGGCACACAATCACAATTAGAGTTTTTACCTGAGCGTCATACCGATTTTATCTTTTCTGTACTGAGCGAAGAGTTTGGCCTGTTCGGGGTTTGTTTATTACTTTGTATGTACTTGTTTATTATTGGCCGTGGCTTATATATTGCGGTCAACGCGCAAGATGCGTTTGGTAAACTGCTTGCCGGCGCATTAACACTCACCTTCTTCGTTTATGTATTTGTAAATATTGGCATGGTTTCGGGCTTACTGCCTGTAGTAGGTGTTCCGTTACCTCTAATAAGCTATGGTGGCACCTCAATGGTGACCTTGATGGCCGGGTTTGGCATTATCATGTCTATCGCCACCGATAAAAGGATGCTTTTAAAATAATGACACAGCGAGTCAATTACTTACTTATAGCGTTATTTTCTGTGCTGCTAGCAGCGTGTAGCTCTTCATCTCAGCAAGGCCGTTATGCTATGGAGCATGATGCAGCCCCGCTTCGAAAACCAACCGAACTTGAAATGCAAGATGCCATAGTCACCCCGGTTGTTAAAAGTGCAAGCGCTAGTCGCCCTTACGAAGTCCGTGGTAAACGCTACACGCCGATGTTAGATGAAACAGGCTATGTAGAAGAAGGCATTGCTTCGTGGTATGGTCGAAAGTTTCACAATTATCACACCTCAAACGGCGAAGTGTACGATATGTTTGCGATGACAGCAGCCCATAAAACGCTACCGCTACCGAGCTTTGCCAGAGTAACAAATTTAGATAATGGAAAATCAGTAATTGTACGCGTAAACGACCGTGGCCCATTTCATGATGACCGGATTATCGATTTATCTTATTCTGCGGCCTATAAATTAGGTTATTACCGACAAGGTACAGCCCGTGTTAAGGTTGAGGCTGTTACCCTTGCCAATTCTGCCCCTCGTTTAAGCTACATTCAGGTTGCAGCGGGAAGTACTCTTGCTAATGTTGAAGCGCTCGCGTTTCAACTTCGTCAGCAATATCATGTGCCAACAAACATTGTTGAAAAAGATGGAATCTATCGATTACGTCTTGGTCCAATAAAAGATGCCGCAGAAGCACAAGCAGTTTTAGAAAAGCTAAAACAAAACCAATTTCAGAACGCGTTCTTGCTTTACAGTGAGTAAGACCTTTAGAATAGGTCAACGCAACATGTTTAACTTTAACCATTAATGAGTACGATGAAATCTATAAAATATAAAATCTTAAGTGGCGTTTGTGGCCTTGTTTGCACTGCTAGCGTATTTTCTGCAACAGCCCAAATTATCCCTGCCCCACCTCAAGTTAATGCGAAAGGTTATTTCTTGGTTGATTTCACCACAGGTAAAGTAATTGCCGAAGGCGAAGCAGATACAAAGTTAGCACCAGCTAGTTTAACCAAAATGATGACCAGTTATGTAATTGGTACTGAAATCAAAGCAGGTAATATTGCACCAACTGATATGGTTACAGTCAGTGAAAAAGCCTGGGCAAAGAATTTTCCTGAATCATCAAAAATGTTTATCGAAGTCGGTAAGCAGATCAGTGTTGATGACTTAAACCACGGTATCATTATTCAATCAGGTAACGATGCCTGTGTAGCAATGGCTGAACACATTGCTGGTAGTGAAAGCGCATTTGCTGATTTAATGAATGCCCACGCTGAAAAGCTTGGCATGACTAACAGCCACTTCGTGAATAGCCATGGTTTAGATACTAACGAACACTTCACGACACCACGTGATATGGCAACATTAGGTGCTGCACTTATTCGCGATGTACCAGATGAGTACGAAGTATACGCGAAAAAATCATTCACTTTTAACGGCATCAAGCAATACAACCGTAACTCATTGTTATGGGATGAAAGCATGAACGTTGACGGTATTAAAACTGGCCATACATCAGAAGCGGGTTATAGCTTAGTAACTTCTGCAACTAAAGATGACATGCGTTTAATCGCGGTAGTAATGGGCACAGAAAGCGAACGTGCTCGTAAAGTTGAAAGCAAAAAACTATTAAACTACGGTTTCCGCTTTTTCGAAACAATCACGCCATATAAAGCAGGCGACAGCTTTGCTGAGCAACGTATTTGGATGGGTAACAAAGAAAACGTATCGTTAGGTATCTTAGAAGATACACCTATTACTATTCCACGTGGTCAGCGTAAAAACTTAAAAGCGAACTTCGAGCTTGATAAAACATTAGAAGCGCCGCTTGCTAAAGGTACTAAAGTAGGCACGCTATTCTTACAGCTTGAAGGTGAAGAAATTGCACAATATCCACTAGTTACACTAGAGGAAGTGGAAGAAGGCAGCTTCTTTAGCAAGATCTACGATTACCTACGTTTACAAATTCAGTAATCTGGTCATAAAGTTTATAAACGCCTTGCACCGCAAGGCGTTTTTTTTTGTCTGAAAAATGATAGAATGCGCCCCATATCAGTCGCGCTGGGTCGAGTGCGTCGTAATCTAAGTTTGCTTAACGCCAAGAAATGGCAGAGAAGACCTCTATTAAGCACACTCACTGTTTGAGGAGTCACCGTCGTGGTTCAACCTGTAAAAAATACTAAGTTTGACGAGTATTTAGATTTCCCATGCCCATTCACATTTAAAATCATGGGCTTAGCTAACGTAAATCTAACAGATCAGATCCTAGAAAAGCTGCAACCAATTGCACCTGGCGATTATGCGCCAAAGGTAAAACCAAGCAGCAAAGGTAATTACGAATCTGTAACGCTTGTAGCAACCGTTACAAGTAAAGAGCACATTGAAGAAATTTACAACGTGATCAGCAACATCGATGACGTACGTCACATGCTATAGGCCGATTACGGAGTAAATCGTGAGCGAAAGAGAATTAATCGTTCGTCAACTAGGTCGTCAGCGTTACATGCCAATTTGGCAAAAAATGCAATCTTTTACCGACACCCGTGATGAGCACACAGCAGATGAAATTTGGCTTGTAGAGCACGAGCCAGTATTTACGCAAGGCCAAGCAGGCAAAGCTGAGCACTTATTAAATACCGGTGATATCGAAGTGATCCAAGTGGATCGTGGTGGTCAAGTTACCTATCACGGACCAGGCCAACAAATGATGTATGTGCTATTCAACTTACGTCGTTTAAACATTGGTGTAAGGGAGCTGGTAACCTGGCTTGAAGAGTGCATTATTGATACGTTAAAAGACTACGACATTGATGCCTACGCGAAAGCGGACGCACCCGGTGTTTACGTTAACGACAGCAAAGTTGCCTCATTAGGCCTTCGCGTTCGCCGCGGTTGCTCTTTCCACGGTTTAGCACTAAATGTAAGTATGGATCTAAGTCCATTCTTACGTATTAATCCATGCGGCTATGCTGGCATGAACATGGTGCAAACAACCGATCTTAACGGTCCGCAAAACCTCGAGCAAGCAGGTGCAGGGCTTGTAAAACACATGATTAAAAAGCTTAATGCTACTGTGGTTAAGCACACTGAAGGGTTTGAAAACGAATGAATAAACCAGTCAAAATGGAACCAGGCGTAAAACTGCGTGATGCAGAAAAAATGGCACTGATCCCAGTTAAAGTTTTACCGACTGAAAAAAACGAAATGTTGCGTAAGCCAGAGTGGCTAAAAATTCGCTTACCAAAATCAACTGAACGTATTGATGGTATTAAACAAGCGATGCGTAAACATGGTTTACACTCAGTGTGTGAAGAGGCTTCGTGCCCTAACCTATCTGAATGCTTCAACCATGGTACTGCGACTTTCATGATCTTAGGTGCTATTTGTACTCGTCGTTGTCCGTTCTGTGATGTTGCCCATGGCCGTCCATTGAAGCCAGACGCAGCTGAGCCTGAAAAGCTAGCGCTGACTATTAAAGACATGAAGCTAAGCTATGTTGTAATCACCTCAGTAGACCGTGATGATTTACGTGATGGTGGTGCACAGCACTTTGCTGACTGTATTCGTGAAATTCGTAAGCACAACCCAGAAATCACGATTGAAATTCTAGTACCTGATTTCCGTGGTCGTATGGACAGAGCCCTTGATATCTTAATCGAGACGCCGCCAGATGTATTTAACCACAACCTAGAAACAGCACCGCGTTTATACAAATTAGCGCGCCCAGGTGCTGACTATAAATGGTCACTTGAGCTGTTACGTCGCTTTAAAGAAGCACATCCAGATGTGAAAACTAAGTCTGGTTTGATGGTAGGTTTAGGTGAAGAAATTAGCGAAATCGAAGAAGTGTTACGTGACTTACGCGAGCATAACGTTGATATGCTAACAGTAGGTCAATACCTACAACCTTCTAAGCACCACTTACCGGTTAAACGCTATGTGCCGCCAGCGGAGTTTGATGCATTAAAAGATTATGCAGACGAAATTGGCTTTACACATGCGGCCTGTGGTCCATTTGTTCGCTCAAGCTACCATGCTGACCAACAAGCAGCTGGTAAAGAAGTGAAGTAAACCTTCTTGCAGATATTTAAAAAGCCCGCATTAAGCGGGCTTTTTTATGTTCCAAAATATCAGCGCCCATAACGCGCTAAGAACATTTTTACAGTTTCGCTTATTACTTTGTTATCAGAGTCGCCTTCTTGGCGCTCAAAGCCATACAGCAACGGATAAAAGATCAGCGACTTTAACTGATACACAAACTGTTTCGCTGCAAACTCAACATCATCAATCGTTAAAACCTGTGCTTGCACACCCGCTTCTAAAAACGCCACCAGATCTTGCATACAGCCCATGTTATTACTGGCTAATGATTTTGCTAAATCAGGCTGCTGTAACATCTGCATAAAAGCGACTTTCGCTACTTTTAAAAACTCTTCAGAGGTCAAAAGTGCCACTTCTTGTTCAGCAATGCGTGTTAACTGCTGTGCAATTGGAACAGCGGCATCAAATACAACCGCTTGCTCTTGGCGGACTTTTTCAAACATAAACACTAGAATGGCTTGAAACAACACATCTTTATTTTCAAAGTGATTATATACGGTACGCTTTGAGGCACCCGCTAAGCTTGCAACCTGATCCATACTGGTATGCTCAACACCTTGCTGAAAAAACAATGTCTCAGCTGCATTCAAAATATCTAATCGTTTTCTCTGTGATAATTTCATGGACCCCTCCGATAAGGGTTACTAGTGTAACGCAAAAATAAAAAATGCACTAGATAGTTTACTTTTATAGCAAACCATGAAAAACTACACCGTGTAGTTTACTTATGGTGACGATATGAAATTTCTAAAATGGCTCGCAATCGCCACTCTATGCATCGTGATAGGAGTGTTAATTATGAATAATCAATTAGCCGCTGAAGGCGTGAGTGATAACAGCCACTCTGCGCAATTATCTGATGGCAAGTTCCACAATACTGCTGAGGTAGAAAGACCCAGCTTTAAGAAAACGCTAGGTATCTTCAAACGCTTTATTACAGAAAAGAAAATTGATGCAGAGCCAAAAGGTGAACTGCCTATGCACTGTGTTTCTCATGCACAGCTTGAGCGTTTATCTAATGACACAGTGCATTTTGTGAAATTAGGTCACTCCTCTATTTTAGCGAAAGTGTATGGTGAATACTGGCTATTTGATCCGGTATTTTCAGAACGCGCTTCGCCTTTTTCATTCATGGGACCCAAGCGCTTTCAGCCAACACCTATCAGCATTGCAGAGCTACCAAACATTGCCAAGGTGTTTATTTCGCACAACCATTATGATCACTTAGATAAAGCAGCAATTAAACAGCTTGTTGATAAAACAGATTCTTTTTATGTGCCATTAGGAGTCGAAAACGACCTGAAAAAATGGGGCGTTGATAAACAAAAAGTCCATAGCTTTGATTGGTGGCAAGAGCAAAATATGGCAAATAGCCAAATTGTATTTACCCCAACCCAGCACTTTTCTGGCCGAGGTTTAACAGACGGCAATAAAACTCTTTGGGGCTCTTGGGCTATTAAAATAAATGACAAGCGCTTTTATTTTAGCGGTGACTCTGGCTATTTTGCTGGCTTTAAAGAAATTGGTAATCGTTATGGGCCGTTTGATATCACTTTTATTGAAACCGGTGCTTACGACAAAGACTGGGCTGACATTCACATGACACCAGAACAATCAGTACAAGCTCACCTCGATTTACAAGGTGATGTGATGGTGCCAGTGCATAATGGAACATTCGATCTGGCCTTTCATGCTTGGTATGACCCACTTAAACGTGTCGCTAAAAAGGCAGGACAAGAGCAAGTATCACTGAGTACTCCGCTAGTTGGAGAGGTATTTAAAATTCAAGATACGGCGATTGATAAAGCGTGGTGGTAAAATTGACAGGATGAAAGGTGCATTATTATCCTTTCATCCTGAATAATTAGTTATTTGTAGACTCTTTCTGGACAGCCCCCCTTCGCGTCCCATATAGTGAAACCCTGTGCAATCAACCAGAAAAACTATGACAACTCACCTTAAGTATGCAAGCTTGGCACTTGCAATTGGTTTATTCGGCTGCTCTGAGCAACCAACAACAAGCACTGATAAACCGAACGCTGAAAGCAATGAAGCCGTAAACATTGCCAATGTACGCTCACATATTAAAACCCTCGCCTCTGATGAATTCTTAGGCCGTGGCCCTTTAACTGAAGGCGAAACACTAACCATTAATTATTTAGCCGACGAGTATAAAAAACTCGGCTTAAGCGGTAGTTTTAATGGCGAATTTTTACAGCCAGTTACCATGGCAAAACTCACTCCAGATCAAAACATGACCTTACAAGTGGGTGATTTAAGCTTTAATGCTGGCAGTGATTTTACCGCCCGTACCCAACAAATTAACCCTGAAATCAACATTGATGGCTCTGATGTTGTGTTTGTTGGCTATGGTATTAATGCACCTGAATATAATTGGGATGACTTTGCAGATATTGATGTAAAAGACAAAACAATTATCGTGCTTGTTAATGATCCTGGTTTTGCCACCCAAGACGACACGCTTTTCACCGGTAATGCTATGACCTACTACGGTCGTTGGACTTACAAATATGAAGAAGGTGCTCGCCAAGGTGCAAAAGCAGTATTTATCGTTCACGAAACGGCTCCTGCCGCATACCCTTGGGGCGTTGTAGAAAGCTCGAACACGGGTAGCAAATATACCTTAATCGACCAAGATAAGAATGCTTCTGACATCCCTGTAATGGGTTGGATTGATGAGCAAGCGGCAAATGAAATTTTTGCTCAAGCTGGCCTTGATTATCAAACTGAAAAAGCCAACGCACTAAAAGCTGACTTTAAACCTGTCGACTTAAAAGCGAAAGCAGCGCTGACACTGAAAAGTGATATCTCTCAAGCGCAATCGCATAATGTTGTTGCAACGCTTAAAGGTAGCGAAACTCCTGATGAGTACATTGTAATTGGTGCGCACTGGGACCACTTTGGCACCAAGCAAACTGATGACGGCGTGAAAATCTACAATGGTGCTGTTGATAACGCATCAGGTAGCGCAGCAACGGTTGAAATAGCCCGTATTCTTACTGAAATGCATAAGAAAAAACCATTTAAACGCTCTATTATCTTTGCCAACTTTACGGCCGAAGAAACAGGGCTTATTGGCTCAGAACAATTCGCTACTGGCGAGATTGTACCAACCAAGCAAATGGTCGCGCTTCTTAATATTGATGGTATGAACGTGCTAGACGGCGTTGACTACATATTACAATACGGTAAAGGCATGTCTGAAATGGAAGACTACCTTGCGGATGCAGCGAAAGCACAAGGTCGTCATGTAAAAATGGACCCTCGTCCTCAAAATGGTTTGTTCTTCCGCTCTGATCACTTCTCTTTAGCTAAACAAGGCGTTCCTAGCTTACTATTTATGAGTTTAGGTGATACAGATCCTGATTACATCGCGCACAAATATCATAAAGAAGCTGACGACTATTCAGCGGATTGGTCTATGGGCGGTGTTGAGCAAGATATTGAACTGATTGTTGATATTGCTGCCAAACTTGCTGATAACGGCGATTGGCCTAAGTGGAAAGCCGAGTCTGACTTCAAAGCTCGTCGCTTACAAGACAAACAATAACCTTCGCTTAGATACAAAAAACCGAGCTAGTTGCTCGGTTTTTTACTGTCAGTTTTACTTATTACTCGTTAATTTTAGCTTTAAGTGATTGTGCTTCTTCTTGCACTTCCTCTGGGCCATTGGCAATAACATCTTCAACGGCTTGCAGCGCTGAGTCAAAGTCGTCTATTTCAATATATGCCCGAGCTAAATCCAGTTTTGCTGAGTAACCACCACTTTCGGCATCAACATCAGTTGGGTTATCGCCTGCTAGTAAGTCATTAAAATCACTCAGCCCTACATCCATATCAACCTCATCATAAGGTTCGTGGTCGAGTGCTTCATCGTCACTTTGTTCAAGTAATGAATCGATATCTACAAACTCATCCGTTGAAGTAGTTTGTTGCTCCTCGGAATCTAATGCCTGTACTTCAGGTTCAACTGGCTGTTCGCTTTCACCCTGTAAGTCTTCATTTAATAGTGCATTAAAATCAACGTCGAACTCACTGGCATCAGCAATATCAGCTTCATCTGGCTCTGCTAATTCATTTAACAGCGCATCAAAGTCTGTTTGAGTAAGGTCAGCCATAAAATCATCATCGATTTCATCGTCTGACAGCTCACTTAAATCAGCCTCGTCAGCTAAATTAGACTCGATATCAGCTAATGTTTGTTCAGCTTCTACGGCATCATCAAGTTCAATATCATCCAATTCGAATTCAGGGAACTCCTCTAATTCGTCTTGGCTATCAGCCACCTCATCGTCAGTTGGCGCTTCGCTCGTTAACTCTGTTGTGCTTTCACTCTGTGATTGATCCGATAAGTCGTCCTCAGGGTCAAGAATATCATCTTCTGTAAATTCATTATCAAGCAAGATCTCATCATCAAAATCATCGTCTAGCTGATCAAGCTCATTACCCGTTGCTAATGAATTAGCAAGGTCTTGCTCTGCCTGACTTAACTGTAATGGTGCATCTTCATCTAACTCACCAGAAATGTCTTCATCAGATTCATCCAATTCAAAACCGGCTTCATCTAGCTCAAGTTCAGGATACTCTTCCAGCTCTTGGCTAGGAGTCACGGTATCTTGCTGTAATGGCTCTTCGTCAGCAGTTAAATCAAATTCATCAGTTAGGTCTTCATCTGCTAGCGGATCATCGCCTAAATCAATTTCAACTTCTTCTATGTCTTGCTCTGGTTCATCTATTGACCAGTCTGGTGCTTCGACATAGTCATCATCTTCACCAATTTCATTTAATAACTCATCGACACTTTTCAGTGATGGATCATCAAACTCGTCAAGGCTATCATCTTCATCTAATAGCTCATCGCTATCTTCATTAAACTCTTGATTAAGCGCTTCATCGATATCAACTTCGTCACTATCATCCGTATCATCAACCAACTCTGATGCAATCGATTCAACATTCATGTCATCAACCGCTTGATCAGCATCGGCTAAATCTTCTAGCGACTCTTGTAGATTCTCATCATGATCTGCACTGTCACTCTGTTCATGACTTAAATCTGATATCTGCGCTTCAGTGTCTTGCTTCAGCTCATTTGTTTGCTGAATAAGCTCTTCGAGCTCATCATCAACGTCAGAGTCCTGCTCATCACTAGCGTCTTCATCAAGTAATGAGTCAATATCTGCTACATCGAGTTCATCGCCTTGCTCAGCATTGTCATCAATATCTGAGCTACTTTCATCTGTTAACTCAGGTTCTTCTGACTCTGCATCAACCTCATCAAGTAGTGAGTCGATTTCATCGGTATCAAACTCACCGCTTAAATCATCCGTAATAGGCTCTTCGGTAAGCTCTTCAACTGGTTCTTGTTCTGGCTCTTCCTGCGCTTCATCCAATAATGAGTCGATGTCATCGACATCTAAATCATCATTAAGCTCATCTTTGTCAATTAAATCGTCTGCACTAGGTTCTTCAACCAGCTTTTCAGATTCAGGCTCTTCTTGAGCTTCATATAATAGTGAGTCGATGTCATCGACATCTAAATCATCATCAAGCTCATCTTCGTCAATTAAGTCGTGTGAACTAGGTTCTTCTACAAGCTCTTCAGGCTGCTCATCAACAAATTCCGTTTCAGGCTCTTGCTCTGTTTGAGCTTCATCTAGTAATGAATCAATGTCATCAACATCTAGTTCATCACCGAGCTCGTCTTCATCGATTAAATCGTCTGCGCTAGGTTCTTCTACAAGCTTTTCAGGCTGCTCTTCAACAAGTTCCGCTTCAGGCTCTGCTTGTGCCTCATCTAGCAATGAATCAATGTCATCAACATCTAGTTCATCATCAAGCTCGTCTTCGTCGATTAAGTCATCTGCGCTTGGTTCTTCAACAAGCTCCGCTTCAGGCTCTTGCTCAGGTTGTGCCTCATCTAATAACGAGTCAATGTCATCAACATCTAGGGCATCATCAAGTTCGTCTTCGTCGATTAAATCGTCTGCGCTTGGTTCTTCTACAAGCTTTTCAGGCTGCTCCTCAACAAGCTCCGCTTCAGGCTCTGCTTGTGTCTCATCTAGTAATGAATCAATGTCATCATCAAGCTCGTCTTCGTCGATTAAATCGTCTGCACTAGGTTCTTCTACAAGCTCTTCAGGCTGCTCTTCAACAAGCTCCGCTTCAGGCTCTGCTTGTGCCTCATCTAATAATGAATCAATGTCATCAACATCGAGGGCATCATCAAGCTCGTCTTCGTCGATTAAATCGTCTGCGCTTGGTTCTTCTGCAAGCTCTTCAGGCTGCTCTTCAACAAGCTCCGCTTCAGGCTCTGCTTGTGTCTCATCTAGCAATGAATCAATGTCATCAACATCGAGGGCATCATCAAGCTCGTCTTCGTCGATTAAATCGTCTGCGCTTGGTTCTTCGGTCGGCGCTTCTTCTTGAACTTCATCTAATAATGAGTCAATGTCATCAACATCTAGCGCATCATCAAGATCATCGTTTTCTAATGCATCGTTAGTTTCAGCGGCTGGCTCTTCTGTTTGTGCATCATCAATTAAGCTGTCGATATCGAAATCATCTTCATCGATGAGTTCATCCGCGCTTGGTTCTTCGACTGGCGCTTCTTCTTGAGCTTCATCTAACAGCGAGTCAATGTCATCAACATCCAGCGCCTCATCAAGATCATCGCTTTCTAATGAATCATTAGCTTCAGTTGCTGGCTCTTCTGTTTGCGCTTCATCAATTAAGCTGTCGATATCGAAATCATCTTCATCGATGAGTTCAGCTTCAACGTTAGTTGTTGAGGCATCATTATTTTCATCGAGTAAGTCATCAATATCGTCTAGGTTTACGTCTTGATTAGAATCCGTATTGTTTTGCTCATCAATTAAGCTATCAATGTCAAAATCATCTTCAGCGTCATCTTCTGCGAGCTCTTCACTAAGCGCTGCCATTTCATCATTAGCGTTATCTAACGAGTCACCTTCATCAGTATCAAATAGGTCATCAATATCATCAGCACTTAAAATATCACCCGATGAATCTGCTTGAGGCTGCTCACTATCTAGGTCAATTTCATCACCTAAACTGTCGTCATCGGTTTGATCGAAATCTTGCTGTAAAAATGCATCTAAATCATCATCGTCAGCACTACTTGAAGACTCATCATTAAACTCGATGTCATCACTTAATAAACCTTCTAGTTCATCTTGATTTAAAACACTGTCATCTTCATCAAAACTATCATCAATGCTGTCGTCAAAAATGATGTCATCATCAGGCAGCATGTCTTGGTCTAAGTCGTCATCTAACCGCACACTCAAGTCATCATTGTCTTCGACCGGATCAGGAACTAGCGGATCAGTTTCTATAATTGGTTCTAAATCATCATCAGCATTATAACTTGGGCTTTGAGGTAAAAATTCATCGTCATCGCTTGCATCTGTATCATCATTGGTGCTGTTGCGTTTTTTCAAAAACATCACAACAGCTGCAATGATCAGTAATGCAGGAATAAACATTAAAGCACCGAGAACAAATGGGTTGCTCAGTAAACTCGAAAAACTAAACCCACTGTCCTCTTCAATCTTTTTTGCTTTTTGCTGCTCTATGATTTCATTTTGTTTATTGATCAACTCTTTCAGTTGCTTTTGAATTTCACTGTCTTGGCCAAGTTGATCACGAACGGTTTCGAGCTCTTTAGAAATACCGCTCAGTTGCTTTTTGAGCTTGTTGTTCTCAGCTAAGATTTCTTCAACATTTTCAACCGACGATTTAAACTGCTTTTGTAACTCTACTAGCTGCGTGCCCTGCTCTGTTTTAATAGTGTTGATTTCTTGCTTAAGTTCTTGTTTTGCTTCGTCTACATCAACTTTACGGGCTTGAGTTACTTTCTTTTGCGATTCATTAATTTCAGCTGTAGTCAGCGTGCCGTTTTTCTTTTTTTCCCACAGCTCATCATCCTGTTCAGAGCGGGCTTTTGCTAATGTCGGGTTGACCGCACGCATTTCTGCAATGGTTGGAATTTTTAGGTATGCGCCATCACGCATATGATTTAGGTTTTGATCTAAAAATGACGATGGGTTTTTGTCATACAGAGCTTGCATGACCTGATAAATGCTTACAGAGTTGTCAGGGCGAATTTTAGCGGCAATACGCCATAATGTATCGGTCGGTTTAATTGGACCAATAGAGCGCCCCTGCGCACCGTAATCGACACCTTTAGGGCCTTTAAGTGTGGTGCCTTCATCAGAGTATGTCGGTGTTACCACCAATGCAGACGCTAATATGAAGAGTGTTGCTAAACCGCGCATGCTGATCCTTTATGTTTTAAATGTTAACGCAGCAACCTTGGTTGCTTAAACATCAAGTAATTCTTGCAGAATTGATTCTTAATTATGTTTTCTTGCAAGCTCTATTCCAGCTGCAAACTATAACTTAGTTGCCTTGCAATATCTATTGCAACACCTTGATAGTAAATAGCTTAAATAATAGCGGCTGAGAGGCTTTTTTATTGTTATCGTTAAGTTTATACGCTTTTACAGCGTATGCGGCAATAATTTGGCAGTGAATTCACAAAAAAAGCGGCAAATTGCCGCTTTTCTTAAATTTAGCTCAGCCTAAATCATCAGATTTATAAATAATTTGCGATAAGCTCTTCAGCAATTTGCACACTATTTGTTGCCGCACCTTTGCGCGTATTATCGCTAACAACCCACATGTTTAAACCATGAGGATGCGAAATATCAGCACGTAAACGACCTACGTATACAGTATCGTTACCACTTGCATCTGATACTGCTGTTGGGTAATCGGCTAAGTCTTCAATAAACTCTACACCAGGTGCATCGTTTAATAGCTGCTTCACATGTTCGATATCTACTGGCATACGCGTTTCAATATTAATCGCTTCACTGTGACCAAAGAACACGGGAACACGAACACAAGTAGGGTTAACCACAACACTGTTATCACCTAAGATTTTTTGTGTTTCGTTGACCATTTTCATTTCTTCGCGGGTATAACCGTTATCTTCAAAGCTATCGATTTGTGGGATCACATTAAAAGCAATTTGTTTAGGGAAAACGGCATTATCCATCGGACGTGCATTCATTAAGTTTGCTGTTTGCTTAGCTAGTTCATCAACGGCTTCTTTACCCGCACCCGATACAGCTTGATAAGTTGATACGTTAATGCGGTCAATGCCATAAGCATCATAAATTGGCTTTAATGCCACCAGCATTTGAATCGTTGAGCAGTTAGGGTTTGCAATGATGTTGCGGTTTCTGAAATCCGCTAAGCTTGATGCATTCACTTCAGGAATAATTAGTGGCACATCGTAGTCATTACGAAAGTGTGAGGTATTATCAATTACCACACAGCCTGCGTCCGCTGCAATCGGTGCGTATTTTTCAGAAACACTGCCGCCTGCTGAAAATAAACCAATGTGAGCTTGGCTAAAATCAAACTCTTCAACATCAATTACTTCAATACTCTCACCGCGAAATTGAATTTCTTCACCAGCACTACGGCTGCTTGCAAGTAAAAATAATTGGTCTACCGGAAACTTACGATCTTCTAAAGTTTCGATAATCTGACGACCCACTAAACCTGTGGCACCTAATACGGCTACATTAAATTTTTGCGACATGTGTTTTCCTCTTTTGAATAAAGCAAATAGCTTTATTCGTTAATTCTAAATCCCAGTGCAGCTAATGCGCCTTCACATGCACTGTTGGCAGCCACCGACAAGGTACTAAACTCGCGTCGTGGCGGGTAATTCTTACGTAAACTATCAAAGCCTTTGCTTGCTAATTTACTTCGTAAAATGCCATCGTCGCGACGCACATCATAAATTAAGTGCACCAAGCGACCTATATCGTCTTGGTTAAAGGTTTCACCAAGCGTGACAGAATGGCTAATTGGCTCTGGTAAAAAATCGTCCAGAGACTTAAGCGCTGCGATGCCTTCAAGCTCACATACTTGCTGATACAGCATTTGTGTACCGCGGGCTTTGCCTTCAAGTGTATGCCCTGCAATATGCACACTGGCATAACGTACATAATCAAGCAGAGGTGTCAGTATATTGGGTTCGTTTTCCCAAACATCAAGCACACAATCTAATTTTGCGCCTTGCTCAAACGATGCTAGCAATGCTTGGTTATCAATCACATCACCACGGCTTGCATTGATAATCGTCATACCCGGCTTAAGTGCTTTTAAGCGTGTTTCGTCTAGCATGTGCAAGGTTTTATGCGGACCTTGTTTAACTAATGGCACGTGAAAAGTCACAATATCGGCTTGGGCTAGTAATGTGTCTAACTCAATATGCTCTGCAAGCTCACCGGCTTCATGTTTTGGTGGATCACATAACAATACATTCATACCAAGCAGGCTAAGCTTATCACGTAAACAGCTACCTATACTGCCAACACCCACTATGCCGATGGTTTTACCTTGTAATGAACTGGCATTTTCTTGGCTCAAGGCATACAAGCAGCTAATAACATATTCAGCAACCGCCACGGCATTACAACCTGGTGCGCTGCTAAATGCGATATTTCGCTCAGCAAGTAACTCGGTATCAATGTGATCAACACCTATGGTTGCTGTGCCCACAAATTTTAATTTATCTGCTTGAGTGAGTAAGGCTTTATCTACATTGGTAACAGAGCGGGTTAACAAGATATCGACCCCGACTAGCTGCTCGGGTTGGAGATTACGGCCATCAAATCGCTCAACATCACCAAAATCGGCAAAGTACTGCTCAACCAATGGCATATTTTGATCTGCAAGAATTTTCATTTGTGTGTCCGAGAGGCAGAAAGTGGCGCTATTGTAGCGAATTTATCAGTATTCGGATAGGTAACAACTAAGACTTTATAACAAATGAAAAAGCCGAGCTATTGCTCGGCTTTAAGCAAATACTGGAGAGGTTTAACCTTTATATTTGCTCATTACTAATGTGGCGTTAGTGCCACCGAAACCGAAGCTGTTAGACATAACTGTATTTAGTTCAACGTCTTTACGCTCAGTTACAATATTTAGACCTTCAGCTTGCTCATCTAGTTCATCAATGTTGATAGATGGAGCAACAAAGTTATGCTCAAGCATTAATAGCGAGAAAATTGCTTCATGAACGCCTGCTGCACCTAAAGCGTGACCTGTCATCGCTTTGGTTGCACTGATCATTGGTGAGTTACCACCAAATACTTCTTGAATAGCGCCAAGCTCTTTCACATCACCAACAGGTGTTGAAGTACCGTGAGTATTTAAGTAATCAATACCGCCTTCAAGATCTTGCATTGCTTGCTTCATACAACGTACAGCGCCTTCACCTGATGGAGCTACCATGTCGTAGCCGTCAGACGTTGCACCGTAACCAGTGATTTCTGCATAAATGTGCGCACCACGAGCAAGTGCATGCTCAAGCTCTTCAACAACAACGATACCGCCACCACCAGAGATAACGAAACCGTCACGGTTTGCATCGTATGTACGTGATGCTTTCTCAGGTGTTTCATTGTACTTAGTAGACAATGCACCCATTGCATCGAATTCCATTGCTAGCGTCCAGTGAAGCTCTTCACCACCACCTGCAAAAATTACGTCTTGCTTGCCTAGTTGAATTTGCTCAACCGCGTGACCGATACAGTGTGCAGATGTCGCACATGCAGAGCTCAGTGAGTAGTTAACACCTTTAATTTTAAATGGTGTTGCAAGACACGCCGAAGTCGTACTCGCCATAGTACGTGGTACCATGTAAGGACCAACACGTTTTACGCCTTTTTCACGTAAAATGTCAGCCGCTTCAACTTGCCATTTAGATGAACCACCACCAGAGCCCACTAATAAACCAGTGCGCTCGTTTGAAACTTGATCTTCACTAAGGCCAGCATCTGCAATCGCTTGTGACATTGAGATATAAGCGTATGCCGCTGCATCGCCCATAAAGCGCATTGCTTTACGATCAACAAACTCTTTAACATCAATATCGATTTTGCCAGATACGTTACTACGTAGGTTGTAGTCAGCAAACTCTTGGTTGAACGCGATACCACTACGGCCTTGTTTTAATGATTCTAATACTTCTTCTTTGTTGTTACCGATGCTTGAAACAACACCGATGCCCGTAATAACGGCTCTTCTCATGGGTAATTACCTTAGCTCTATACTAAATTGTGTTCTATTTTACGCTGAAATTACTTTCGAAGTGGTCAGCTTTCTAGCGTACACATGTACTCTGAATGTCTAGCTTATAAATAACGCCAGACTATTTCAAAGAAAACACGTAAAATAATGAAAAAAGTTTGTAGTTAATTAGTTAAACCATGATCAAAAACGCACATATTCATTTTAATCACCTTGGTACCCCTGTCGCCGATCAGTTTGACGATGTTTATTTCTCTAATGACGATGGCTTAGCCGAATCACATTATGTGTTTTATCAACAAAACCATATCCCGCAACGATTACAAAATCATGACCGTGACCACTTTGCAATTGCTGAAACAGGCTTTGGTACCGGGCTTAACTTTTTAAATACATGGCAGCACTTTGCTGCTCACCTTGATAGGCAGCATGCAGAGCAAGAAGTTCAAAATCAACCCGACCATAGTGGTAAAAAAAGTGTTACCCGCTTGCACTTTATCTCTTTTGAAAAATTTCCTATTAAGCGTGATGACCTTGCTCAAGCACTCAAAGCCTGGCCTAGTTTAAGCAAGTATAGTGAGCAACTAATTACTCAATACCCAATTAATTTGGCCGGCTGTCATCGCCTTGAATTTGCAGGCGGCAAATTAATACTCGACCTTTACTTTGGTGACGTGCAAGACAGCATTGACGCCATGAGCTACCCAAGCGAAGGGGTTGTTGATGCGTGGTATTTAGACGGCTTTGCACCAAGTAAAAACCCAGATATGTGGCAACAGAGTTTGTTCAACAAGATGCGTGCTATCTCAAGAGCAAATGCCACACTCGCCACTTTCACTGCCGCAGGCTTTGTAAGAAGAGGGCTAATCGAAGCAGGCTTTAGCATGAGTAAAGCAAAAGGCTATGGTAAAAAGCGCGAAATGCTGATTGGCGAGCTCACTGAGCCTAATGAGCAACAATCAGGGCCTGCCTATTTTGCTCATCAGCAAAGTGAACTGAGTAATGTGGCTGTTATTGGCGGTGGTATTGCCAGTAGCAGTGTACTGTATTCACTGGCAAAAAGAGGCCTAAAAGCCACGCTGTTTTGCCAAGATGAAGCGCTTGCCATGGGCGCTTCTCACAATGTACAAGGGGCTGTTTATCCGCATTTACAAGCAAAAAACTCACCACACAGTGAAATGTTCGCCCATAGTTTTTTATATGCGATGCGTCTATACCAACAATTACTTGATGATGGTTTTGACTACCCTCACCAGTGGTGTGGTGTATTACAGCACGCGGTTAAACAAGGCCTAGCTGATAAACATCAAAACCTTGCCGATAAAGAACTTTGGCCAACAGAATTAATGCGTAATGTAAGCGCCGAAGAAGGTGATGAAATTGCCGGTGTAGAAACGGGCTACTCAGGTGTATTCTTTGCAAAAGGCGGCTGGGTAAATCCACCAGCCCTGGTTACAGCTCTATTTAATGCGGCAAGTTCGTTAACTGCCACTACCAATAATAAAATGGACAGTCACTTTAATTGCCACATTGAAAAGCTCGAAAAAACCGCAGATGGCTGGTTATTACACACAAAAGAGCAAACATTCGGGCCATTTAGCGATGTGATTAATTGTGCTGGTGAACACAGTGACCAGTTTAGCCAAACTCAAGCGCTACCTATTGTTGGTGTACGCGGCCAAGTCTCGCATGTGCAAGCAAGCGAGCAGTCAAAACGCCTAAAGACCGTGCTTTGCCATAAGGGCTATTTTACTCCTGAATATCAGGGCCATCATTGCATGGGCGCGACTTTTGAAAAAAACTCAAAAAGCCGTGAAGTTAAAGAGCAAGACAACCTTACCAATCGTGAACAACTATTAAGCTTTTACACAGACAGCGAGTTTGCAACGACCTTAGGTGAAATAACAGCCGCAAAAGCAGCTGTAAGGTGCACCTTCATCGACCATTTACCTATGGCAGGTGAATGGGCTGAACAAAGTGATTATTTAAGTGCGTTTGCTAATTTAAGATTAGGTAAGCGTTATCAGTACCAAACGTTAACGAAACCTCAGCAAGGCTTGCATGTGCTCACTGGCTTTGGCGCAAGAGGCCTGTGCAGTGCCCCCTTGAGTGCTGAGCATTTAATTGCTTGCTTAAACAATGAGCCAAGACCATTTAGCGAACGCGTGAGTCAGGCTATTCACCCTGCTCGCTTTATTGTTCGCGACCTAATTCGTAATAAAATTTAAAGGGGCTAAAAAGCCCCTTTTGATTAATTACTTAATCGCTCAACTAGCTCTACGCGTCGGTTTAGCTGACGACCCAAATCATTTTTATTATTGGCAGCTGGCGCATAAGGGCCTACACCATAACCAATTAAACGCGACTCTTTAATGCCATATTGACTCACGAGCGCTTTAACAACTGCTTTAGCTCGCTTAGATGACAGCCCTAAATTATACTCTGGGCTTCCTTTATCATCTGTATGACCAACAACGTACAAGTTTAAGCTGTTATTTTTATTTAAAACATCCGCAATCACTTTTAATGACTCGGCTGACTCTGGCTTAATGTCTGATTTATCATGATCAAAGTAAATGCCATAAATGGCTGCTTTACCTTTTTGCTCTAGCTGCTTTAACACTTGGTCCGGATTGGTTTTAACTAAATCTCCTTGTAAAGGCTCTGTTCGAATTATAACAAGCTGCACTCGCGTAGTGCCTTGGTAATTCCCAACAAAAAATGCGACATAGGTTGTTTGATTTTCTATGGTGCTTTTCATTAACTGATAGCGCGGCTGGCGATAATAGTTATAAACTTGTTTTGCCGACAAGTGATCACCAAGTGCTTGTATTGCCTTACGGTCGTCACCACATGCTTGACGTTCGCAACTAAATACCGTTTCAAAGCCTTCTTTTGTTAAGGCAGACACATAGTTATGAAAAACCTTAAGGGTTGATACTTTTCTAATTTCATAAGTAATACGAGTGATATCGCCTGTCACATCTTCAGCAGGTAGCGCTTTGTTTTTACGGTTAAATATTCCTGTTGGTAGTGAAAATTCTTCGTAATCAATTTGCTCAAAGGCTTCAATAAAACTACCAGGATAACGGCTTAGTAATGGGTGATCGCTTGAGCCTCTAATATCGTCTTTAGGTGCTTTGGTAACAGGGTTTGTTTGCTGTTTTGCAAAAGCAGCTGTATTGGCTTTTATCAGACCTGTTTCAAGCTCTTTAATCGCAATTGAGCTACTCATAACACGCGTTTTACTGTTGTACTGGCCAACAAATAACGACACTGCAAATTCAGGCTTTTCACCTTTAGTGGCAAGCAGATAATATGGCTTACGATGATAATTATAGAGCTGAAAGTAACCGACTTCCTCTGCAAAATCACTGCTGTCACCGCAAGCGTCTAGCTGACAAGAATAAACAATATTAAAACCATCGGTGAGTAAAGCGTGTTTATAGTTTTCAAATACTTTGAGAGTAGCAACATTGTTTATTTCGTATAATGTGTGGTTTACATCACCAATAAAGTCTGTGTAACTAAATCGCTCTGACGACTTTTTACTGCCATCAAACTGACTCATTAATTGAGTCTGTTCGCCACTGAGTTTAACCGACTTTTCAACCTCACTATTTGGATAAGGTGATAGCCATTGATTAGCAGATGCCGCGTTGCAAAATACCAAAGTTACTAACACCAAAAGTTTAATAAATATTTTCACTTTAAGTCCTTTAAATTGAATTTGTACCTAATTTGACACTATGCCAAATAATACTTTTTTATTCAAAGTTTGCTTGTACCCCTTTAAAAATAAATCCACACCCCAAGGTCTTTACTTACACAGCAATTAGAAGGAGTTTGATATGAAGACCTTAATCATTGGCGCAACGGGCCAAATAGGCAAAATGACCACCGAAAAAATGCTGGCAAGTGGTAATGATGTAGTGGCTCTGGTTAGAGACAAAAGCAAACTGACTGCGCTTGAAAGTAATAATTTAACGATTGTAGAGCAAGACCTCGAAAACGATTTTAGTCGTGCCTTCGAGGGTGTTGAACAAGTGATTTTTAGCGCGGGCTCCGGCGGCGCAACGGGTGCTGATAAAACCTTACTGATAGATTTATGGGCCGCAGTTAAAGCGATTAATTATGCGGTAGATGCCAAGGTTAAGCACTTTATTATGGTCAGCTCTATTGGTGCTGATGCCCCAGATAACATTGAAAGCAGTATAAAACCGTATTTAGTTGCAAAGCACATGGCTGACCAACATTTAATCAATAGCGAATTAAATTACAGCATTGTCAGACCTGGCACGCTATTAAATGTTGCAGCAACGGGGCTATTAACCACCACGCGCCCTGCAACGCGCCAAGATGCGGTGATCAACCGTGAAGATGTAGCAAATACCCTGCTATACCTTGCTGAACATACACCGAAAAAACCACAAGTGTTTGAATTGTTTAATGGTGATAAGTCAATCGACAGCCTTCTGAACGATTGATTAGGTATGAATACGTATGCATAAGAAATAAGATTGAGAAAGCGCGTAAAGCACTTTAGTTTATTGTTTACATAATAATAACAAAGGTGCTTTATGCGTCATTTTGCTTTCCTTTTTTGCTTTGCTTTTACGTCGGCTTGTTTTGCCGCACCGGTAAAAGTTCAAAGCTATAGTGGCGATACCTCACTTCCCCACAAATTACTGATCAGCGCCATTGAACGGGCTGACTTAGAGTATGTTCACCCTTACGAAACCAATAAAGATATCTCTAATGCACGTATCTTAAACGATGTAAAAAACAACCAGCTTGATGTGATGTGGAGCATGACATCTACTCAGTTAGAGCAAGATTATCAAGCCGTTTATATTCCCTTGTTTCGTGGCTTACTTGGCATGCGAGTCGCGATTGTTAAAGCACAAAATCGCGAACTGTTTAGCTCGGTAACTAGCTTACAAGATTTAAAACGTTTTACCGCTGGGCAAGGTAAAACCTGGCCAGACACGAAAATATTAAAAGCAAATCAACTGCCTGTTGTTACTACATTAAAATACCCTAACTTATTTCCAATGCTTGAAGGCGAGCGCTTTGACTACTTCCCACGTGGGGTGAATGAACCTTGGGATGAAATTGCCAATCACTCAGAGCTTAACCTCACTGTTGAGCCGCACTTAGTTATTAAGTACACCGCACCACTTTACTTTTTCGTCAACAAAAACAACCACACGCTGCATAAACAGCTAAATGATGCGCTAAACGAGATGATTGCCGATGGCACATTTAACGCCATGTTTTTGGCAGACAGCCAAGTACAAACGGTTTTATCAAAAGCCAACTTAAGCTCGCGTCGCGTAATTGAGCTAGATAACCCAACGTTATCGTCGAACACACCTAATAAAAATAGCCCTTTGTGGTTTAACCCATTTCAATGAGCGCACAATGAAATCATTAAAATATAAAATGACCTTGGCACTGTCTTTGTGCCTTTTACTGAGCGTGATCTTCGTGATCAGTGCAAACTACCTGCTGGCAAAGTCGAGTCAAACACAACAATGGCAAGACGACATCACGGCCCTTAATGAGCAAATGCAGGTTATTTTAGCCGAGCCGGTATTCTCTTATGATGAGCCGTTAATCAATCAGATTATTAAAGCCTTTTCGCAAAACAAACATGTATATAGCATTTCAGTGACAGATCATCGCAATAAGCCACTTGCTTCTATCACTAAACAAAGCAATAGCGCATCGGTTAGCAAAACTATTGATTTGCACTATTTAGATAATTTAATTGGCCACATAAAAATTGGTTACTCACAACAAGCACTGCATAGCACCATTGCTGAGTCGACACGCACCATGTTTATTACCTTGCTGGTCTCTTTTATCGCCTTGGGTGCGGTGATTATTTATATCGTGCGGCTATTAGTGATAAAACCAATCGATAGCGTAAATAGCCTTGTTGATGAAATTGTCAAAGGCGAAGGCGACCTTACAAAACGTATTAGCTATCAATCTAATGATGAAATAGGCTATTTGGTCGATGGTTTCAATCGATTTATAGCGCAAGTGCAAGAAATAATTACAGAGCTAGGCAGCACAGCCAGTGAGCTTGAAATGATAGCCAGCACAGTAAACGAAGCATCTGTGCGCTCTAAAAACGAAGCCGAGCTTGAATATAATCGCACTGATTCAGCAACCAATGCACTTAGTCAGTTAAGTGAAGCAACCAAAGAGATTGCGCAAGGGGCTAATCAAACTGCACAGCAAACAACCGACGTACATCGCTTATGCCAACAAGGCGAACAAAATATGAATGCCAATGGCAACATGGTTGACGAATTAGCTGCACAACTCGACCATACATCAAACGTAGTTAAACAATTAAACGCCAGCAGTAACGAAATCAGCCAAGTGCTCGATGTTATAAAAAGTATTGCCGAGCAAACCAATTTACTGGCTCTAAATGCTGCTATTGAAGCGGCTCGTGCGGGGGAATCTGGTCGTGGCTTTGCTGTGGTGGCCGATGAAGTAAGAGCGCTTGCTAGTAAAACCTATGATTCAACGTCTGAGATTGAGTCGATTATTGTATCGCTACACAAAAATACCTCTGATTGTGTAACCGCAACGGAGCAAAGCAAGTCACTGAGCGATAAAGTGAGCCAAGCGAATCAAAAAAGCCAAGCGGTGTTCAAAGATATTGCTAAACAAATCAATACCATTAATCAAATGAACGAGAGCGTGGCGGCAAGTTCTGAAGAGCAAACCAGCGTGACCGCTGATATCTTAAATACCATGCAGCTCATTAACCAAGGCGCTAAGAGCCTATCGCAAGAAGCTCAGCACCTCGATAACACCATAGGCCAACTCAATGAATTAGAACGCGGCATCGTTGCCAAACTGGGTTTGTTTAAATACTAAAAGCCATAATTCCCTGCCACGCAAGTTGCAGGGAAAGCACCGTTAACACTAAACGAAAAATCTTTTTAAATTTATCTGACGAAATGCGGTGCAATAACTTAAGGCCAAGCCAAGTACCTAAAGCACCGCTCATTATCATGAGCATAACCAGCGGCAACCACTGCCAAAATGCAAAGCCCACAGCCCCATATAAAATCGCTTTTAAGGTATGTTGTACTGTCATGCAGCTTGAAAAAGTAGCGGTAAATTTAAGCTTATTATAATTATTCACATATAAGCAGCTGCCAACCAAAGGCCCACTTGCCCCTACAAACATCGAGATAAACGTGGTCCAAAGTCCAGCGAGAACACGCCATAACTTTGAGGTTTCTCTGAGCTTTGGCGTCACACCCCAAAGTAAATAAAGCACAAATGCAGCAACCACTATTTTCATTAATTCAAGGGGTATTGATGTGACAATCGTTGAGGCAACCAGCGCACCTAAGACTCCCCCTAAAGAGAAGTACACAAACATAGCACCATCAATATGTTTAAACGTGAACAAAAAGCGGTTTGCATTAGAGCCTAACTGCACTAACCCATGAACAGGAATAACCACACTCATAGGAAGCATGGATGCCATGATCACCAGCAGCATTAAGCCGCCGCCCGCACCAAAAGCTGCTGAAATCATTGAAGTAAAGCCCGCAACCACAATGAGCATGATTGTGCTGATCGGGCTTAATAAATCTCCACCTAAAAACTGCCAACTGATCAAATCCATTGTTACGCTTTAAATAGTGTGTTTGAGCTAACGCTATCATGACTCACCACTATTAGCGATATATTGGAAAATAGTTTCGACTAAAAGACCATATCAACCAAAAGAGAAGTGCCCCTAAATTCACAACTGGTCAGACTTGTGGTTTATTTTGTTAAACCGATGGTATATAACTATGCCCACAACACAATAAAATTAAAGGCACAGCATGACACTGATGAATGTAAGTACACAAAGATCTGTTGCTATCTTAACTATGACAACAGCTGAAAATCGCCATAACCCTGCTTTTGCAGAGGCTTTTTTAACTTGCCTTGACGAAATCGAACGTAATCCTGAACACAAAGCACTGGTGATCACTTCAAGCAGCGAAAAATCATGGAGCTTGGGCATAGATACCGATTGGCTTATGCCCGCATTAAAAACACAAAAATTTGCTGAAGTAAGTGGCTTTATGCACTCAATGGATGCGGTATTTAAACGCCTATTACTGTTCCCAATGCCAGTCATTGCAGCAATTAATGGCCACGCGTTTGGTAATGGTGCAATTTTATCGTGCGCCTGTGATTTTAGGTTTATGCAAAGCGACCGTGGTTTCTTCTGCTTCCCAGAAGTTGACTTATCAATCCCGTTTTTACCGGGCATGCTCGCCTTCATTAAAAAAGCTATTCCAGACTATCGTTTTAACGAGATGATGCTAACAGGCCGCCGCGTTACCGCAGGCGAACTTGCCACGGATCATGTTATTGAACAAGCCTGCCCAAACAAAGAAGCTTTATTTAATAGCGCCCTCGAATTTGCCAGCCAGTTCGATAAAAAACGCGCGATTTTCGCCGAGCACAAAAAGCGCCTACACAAACACATCATCGACACCATTGATATAGAAAACAAACCGATTATTGATGCCGTTCAGTTGATTGTTTAGAAAAAACCTCTAAGTACCTGTGCTTAGAGGTTATTTTATATATAATTTTACATTGCTTATATAATAACACCTTTAAAAATCATTAAGCATAATAAAAGCTAGTAAAAACTTAAATTTGCACATTCTAAAAAAAGACCTAATATATTATTTTAAATTCGAAGTTTAAATTTAAAATAATATAAATAAAATTCATTATATTTAAAATAAAAGCATGCACTTTTTTATTAGGCAAAGGAGAATGCTCATGAAGTTTATTACATTTATTTTATCTATCTCAGTTCTAGCTGGATGTACATCACATACTAAAATTCCTGATACATTAGCTGAGAAACAAACATCATATAGTTACATACCATTTGATCCCTTACCTGTACAGACTCTAGAGGGGGCTAGTTGCTCCCCAGCAGATAACGAACTTAGATTTAAAAATAAAGAAATTGTTTTGCGCAATTTAAAAGATTCATTTCCTGATCAAACAGTTCGTTTAGCAGTTGCTGAATTTACATCTGATGGGACACTTAACTTTGGCCCATCAACAATTGGTTATGAAGGTCGTTCTTATCAAGTTATTATTGACTATGCAAATACAGACACCACAAAGGGTAGCTTTTTAGTTAAAAGAGAAATATCCGGCCAAATACCAGATGTAAAATGGTGGGGAGCTGAATATACTTACCCAAATTACAAAAAAGGCCAACCCCTAAAGTTATTTGAACACGTTCCAAATAATGTAGTATCTAATTATAATGTTATAGTTAATCCAAATGATGGTTTATTCTCAAAGGTAGATGAAAACAAAGAGCTAAAATCACTTTTTGATTTATCTAACTACGATATTCAGAACTATGAACTCGTGAATTTGCCAGTATATGTAGGAGTTGGGTTAAGACTCACTGCGACTATTAATGTCTTAAATGGAAATGTGAATTTGTCTGGTTTACCTGCAATCGCAGCTGAAGCAAAAGCTGGAAACTTAACAGGTACTTTAGTTGTTCAAACACTGGGGGCTACAGGTGAACTTGTTTCTGCTAATCTACCTTTACCAAGCGAGTTAAATCAAACAACCATTCAAAATTCGATTTTATCACTCGGTTCGATCAAAGCTTTGCTCCATGACGAGAATATTAGAATAACACCCAGAGTAATCGGCATTTATAACCCAATAGGCGGAGGTCAAAGTTTTGTTAATAAAGTTATTTCAGCCTTAGCATCTGAAAGGTTAACATGGTATCAGCCCTGTGATGCCATAGATAAGAAATAGTAAATAATGCCATCTATTACTTCTATATTTTAGACAATAAAAAAGGCCGCTCTGAGAGCAGCCTTTTTCATATTTGGTGGAGCTGGGGGGATTTGAACCCCCGTCCGAAAAGCCTCGACCTTTGGTACTACATGCTTAGTATCGTCTTTTAGTTAACCTTATACAGCTCGGACGAACACGATCTGCAAAGGCGAGGCCGCTTAGTTTTAGCCCTTCAACCCCGGCCAGGGTTTCCGTAGCGAGTCCGTGTAGGGTGACACTTCAGAACCGGGTCCACAGACATACACCGGAGAAGTGCTAGCGGGCTATTATGCCGCTAGAGCGTAGTTATCGTCGTTTGCGATTACTTTAAATTGCGGCTTTTTTACGAGGCCAACCGCACCTCGACATGCACCTCGGGCGTCTTGAATTCCGTCGAATCCTAATCAGCCCCTGAATTTGGTATCTCATTCAGAGTGTTCGTGCAGTATAACTGAGTAGCCTATTCATACTCAAGGCATTAATCGGGAAATTTTTGCTAAGTACCTTTGAATGCTGAATTTTCAGGCAGGAAAAATCAGTTTTTATACATATTTTCACATTTTAATCATACAAATTCTTAACATAGTACAAAAGTTGTGCTGAAATAGGAAACGTTGTTACCCTTCTTCAAAAATAACCTGTAACAACACATAACTATAATAACAGGCAGTTTTTTACAGGGCTTTTCAGATGTCGATGTTTTCATTCGATGAACAAAGCGGCTATGTCTCTTTGTGTGAGCATCCTCGTGATGCGGGTTTTCCTACTACGAGTTCTCAATTAATTGAATTACTTGAGCAGTCTCCTTATGCCAGCTACGAATATATTGATGCCAATATAGGCAAGTTGTTTATACCTAGCAGCCAATATCAAAACCAATCTTTAGTGGTTGCTAAAGCCGTTGATGCTCACCTTGAAGTAAAAGTCGATGCTAAAAACATGGTGGTTGAAGCAAGCTTAACAACAGCCCGTGGCGGTAAAATTGTTAGCATGGATATGGCGCAAGAGGTGCTTGCAGAGGCGGGAGTGATTAAAGGCATTAGTTTACGTGCCCTTGATACCTTTTTAGGCCAACAATTTAAGCAACCACCCGGCGCCCATTACACCGCAATTGTTGCCCATGGCCGAATGCCTAAAGAAGGCACCGATGCTAAATTCGTGCGCTTATGCTCTACAGCACAAGACCGCGTTCTTAGCCCGCAAGCGACCTCTGGCGGTAAAGTCGACATGCGTAATTTAGGTGCCATTATTACCGTTAAGCCGGGTACACCATTAATGCAGCGAGTTCCTGCAACACCCGGTGAAGATGGCTTTACTGTGTTTGGTGATGTAATGCCTGCAAAACCTGGTAAAGACTTACCTCTTGAGCCATTCGAAGGAACGCGTATTGACCCTAATAATAGCGATATGTTGATTGCCGATGCGAAGGGCGTGCCTGTTGCCCTACCCCGCGGTATGCGCGTTGACGACGTATTGTGTTTTCATCATGTAGATGTGAGTACGGGCCATGTCGAATTTGATGGCAGTGTTATTATTAGTGGTGATGTAAAAGATGGTATGCGCGTCAAAGCCACGGGTGATATCACTGTTTTAGGGTTTGTTGAATCAGCCACAATTGAAAGTAAAAGTGAAGTCACCGTGATGCTTGGGGCTGTTGGCAGAAAACGTGAAAACGTCGAAAACTTTACCTGTAACATAACGGCTTCGCGCACTATCTCAGTGGGTTATGCTCAGTACTGCCATATAAAAACAGAGCAAGATTTATTCATTGAACGCCAAGCTTTACATTGTGATTTAAGCGCTCGCCGCCTTATTCGAGTCGGCAAAGCCAATAACCCGCGAGGCAAAATTATTGGTGGCAATATTTTAGATGCGATGCGAATAGAAACCGGCGAGCTTGGTGCGCCATCAGGCACTAAAACACGGGTTTTCATTGCTCAGTACTGGCATGATTTACGCCAAAAGCAGCAGCAAATTAATGACTTTGAAAAGTTATTAGCGACAAAAGCAGCTGCCTTACAGCAAGCACGCAAAAAGGCCAATAAAATACCCGACCCAGCTCAACGGGCGCATTATATTAAAAAGATCACTGCCAGCGAGCAGCAGATTAAAATTAAAACAGCCAACACAAAGAAAAAGAAACACTTAGTGAAAATTAAGATTGCGCGCTTATTAGCAACAAGTCGCTTAAAAGTGAATGAATTAATGCATCCAGGGGTGGAGCTTAAGATAGCACAAGAGAGTAAACAGTTTTCACGTATTTACCCTCCTAACATGGTGCGTTTTTTTGAAGGTAAGATCACTCAGTCGTTTTAACGGCTGAGTCTTGCTCTTCTTCACTTACTTCAGTTTCAGGCAATGGCCAACCGCCGAGTTGTTGCCAGCGATTAACGATTAAACAGAACAATTCTGCAGTACGCTCGGTATCATAAAGTGCTGAGTGAGCTTGCTTATTATCAAACTCAATACCTGCCGCCCTACACGCTTTAGCTAATACTGTTTGCCCTAGTGCAAGGCCTGCCAGTGATGTAGTATCAAAGCTAACAAATGGATGAAATGGCGTGCGCTTAATTTTACAACGCTCAATGGCAGCATTTAAAAAGCCGTGATCAAACGCTGCATTGTGTGCTACAACCACTGAACGCTGGCAACCCGCTGCTTTTTGTGCCTTGCGCACGACTTTACAGATTTCTTTAATCGCTTCTTCCTCAGGCACCGCACCACGCAGCGCAGAAAAAGGATCAATACCATTAAACTCAATGGCCGCTTGTTCAATATTCGCGCCTTCAAATGGCTCAACATGAAAATGCACAGTATGATCAATACTTAACACGCCGTCGTCATCCATTTTCAGTACAGATGCAGCAATTTCTAATAACGCATCGGTTTCTTTATTAAAACCTGCGGTTTCAACATCAATCACAACAGGAAAAAAGCCACGAAAGCGTTTTGCGAAAAGAGTTTGTTCAGTATTTTCCATAGTCTTCTTGGTTTGCCAGTGTAAGCTGGCTATTATGTCAAAAACCACGGCTACTCTGCTAGAGTAAATAGTGTGAAATCGAAGATTCTTACTGAGTTTTTAGGCACATTACTTGCTTTATATTAATCAGCTAGCCCTGTGTTTAGTGTGCTGAAGCAATTAAACACAAAAATTGCCAATAATTTGGCATTGATGATTTGTTGGAGAATTACCGTGATGAAGCTTTCATTACTTCCTTTAAGCCTAGGCCTATTAACCTCAGTTGCAAGTATAAATGCGCATGCAGCCATGCGTGAGTATACCGCTAATGCTGATATGTCGAACTGGCAAATGGTTAAAACTTCTCGCTTAGAATGCCAATTAAATCATGAAGTTCCTTACTATGGTGAAGCAATTTTCAGCACCACTGCCAGTAAAAATAAAGACGTAAACTTCAACCTTGATATGGTCGTACGCCCAGACAACTACAGTATTGCTGGCCTAAAAGCCGTACCACCTAGCTGGCGTGCAGGTATGCCTGCTCGCGACTTAGCAAATATGAAGCTATTACGTAAGTTTGACGGCGAGCTTGGCAACAAAACCGCTTGGGAAATGCTCACCGAACTTGAAAAAGGTTACCAACCGACATTTTATTACCAAGACTGGCAAAACAGTGCCGATAAAATTGCCGTTGGTTTATCGAGTGTCAACTTTAAGCAAGCTTATTGGGCGTTTTTACAGTGCCGAGATGCAATGCTGCCTTACAGCTTTGAAGATATTTCGTTCACAGTGATGAACTATGAGCCTAATACCAGCAAGCTGACTAAATCATCACAAAAACGCTTAGATAAAATTGGCGAATACTTAAAGTACGACACCAATATCGAATCTATTTCAATATCTTCTTACACCGACAGCTACGGTGGTCGCTGGAATAACCTCGAGTTATCAAAAAAACGCGCTAAAGCGATTAAGGATTACATTGTTAGCTTAGGGGTTGATGAAAGCAAAGTAGATACCGATGGTTACGGTGAAAAGCGCCATGTTGCCAGCAACGACAACATTTTAGACCGCAACAAAAACCGTCGTTTAGTCATTCAAATTGCAAAAATGTAGCCGCCGAAGCGGCTACTAGCCTTAACTCATTTCTACCGATTTCACGCGCTTAAAGCGCTTTAGCCACTTATCGCCAAACTGAAAAAATGCGAGGCTAATCATAATGATGGTCGCGCCAACAATCAGTGCTTGGTCAATGGGCTCATCATTAAGTAAACCACCAATCGCGATTGCAAAACTTGGTGTGATCAGGGTTGTTAATGCGACCGTGCTGGCGTTCAACTTCTGCAATACATGAAAATACGCCAGCGCACCAATTAATGAACCAAACACGCCTAAGTAAACAATTGAGTACATTGATTTTGCACTCCACATCTGGCTATTAAGTTGCCCATCTACCAGCAACCAAGTAATAAAAAACAGCGGGGTTACAAAAACCAACGCGCCAAATGTGGTAGCCATTGGATGAATAGCAATTCTTACCCGTTTGATCATCACACCGCTCAAACTAAAAAAGCACACTGCCATAAATACATATAACAGGCCACTAAGCTGCTCTACTCCCCCTTGAATATGGCGTTGGCTTACTAAAAATAAACCAATTAAGGCACAGCCAAGTGCGCCAAGCTTAATGGCGCTAAACTTAGGTTCGTTCAAGATTTTTTGCGCAAGTAAGCCCGATAAAATTGGTGCAAGGCCAAACATTAATGATATTAACCCAGAAGGCACTGTTTTAGCTGCCATGTAACTTAATAACATGCCGCCAAAAATACCTATGCTTGAATAGCCATAAAGGAATAAAGCACGGCGATGCCAAGGCACTCGGATATTGGCAACAGCAACGACAAACGAAGCCAACACCAGCCCCACCAGCATGCGTAAAAACACAGCCAGGGTTGGTGCTACCGTTTCACTACTCCAAACAATACCCAGTGGTGTTGTTGACCAAATCACCACCATTAAAAAATATGAGGCTTTAACAGGCACAAGCTTATTCCTTTAAAAAGGCGAAAAAAGCGGAAGAAAATTTAAAAGGGAAATAACCAACCGCTTAGAACGCGGTTAGTAAAACTTACTTAATTAACCGCAGCACATAACAGACCATACGACTGATGAGGTCAGGCGCATACAATTGTTTGTTGGTCGTTGGTTTAGCTGCATCATGGTATTTAATAAAGTAAGTTGAAGAAGCTTAAGAATCCGCCTAAATGGTGATTTTGTCAACACGAATACTCATGCTATTTGGCAAAAAGTTATTTGCTGATTTCAACAGCCTGTTTGCACATGTAAATCATAGGTTACATTTAATTTCTTTGATTTATAACAAAACTATTTAAGTTTTGTTAAACAAGTTATATCTTGCTTGCCTCTCACGAAGTTTAAGGGGCAAAAAGTGCTTAAAAATAAAACAATAGGTAGCATGTTAATTGTTGCTGGCACCACCATAGGTGCAGGGATGCTGGCATTGCCTATCGCCTCCGCAGGGCTTGGTTTCACAACAGCGTTATCACTAATCTTTTTAACTTGGGTTTTAATGACCTACACAGCATTGCTGATGCTAGAGCTGCATCAATATGCCGACAGAGATGCAACCCTCAATACGTTAGCTAAGTCATGGTTGGGTAAACGTGGGCAATGGGTCGCTAACTTTTCAGTGATGTTTTTGTTTTACGCATTATGCGCTGCCTATATCGCAGGTGGTGGTGCGCAATTACAAGAAAAGCTCAACAATGGTTTATCGCTTTCTTTAGCACCGCAAGTTGGCTCAGTTATTCTGGCTGTTGTGATCGGTACTGTGGTGACACTCGGTACCAGCAAAGTCGATAAGCTTAACCGCGTACTGTTCACTATTAAAGTATGCGTACTAGCCAGCTTATTTTATATGCTGACACCTTATGTTCATGGCCAACACTTACTTGAAATGCCTATTGAACAAGGTCTGATCTTATCTGCAATCCCGGTGGTGTTTACCTCGTTTGGTTTTCATGGCTCTATTCCATCGATTGTGAAATACGTGGGTTTAGATATCAAAACACTTCGTAAAGTAATGGTGGCAGGTGCCGCATTGCCTTTAGTAATTTACATTTTTTGGCAATTACTTAGCCAAGGCATGATGAGTCAAAGCGACTTACTACAAAGTCAAGGGTTACCTGGATTCGTAAGCAGTGTCGCTAGCATTGCTCACAGCCCACATGTTGCCACTGCTGTGAACATTTTTGCTGATTTAGCGTTGGCCACGTCTTTCTTAGGGGTGAGTTTAGGTTTATTCGACTTTTTTGCTGATGCATTTAAAAAAGGTGATGGCAGTAAAGATCGTATCAAAACAGCCTTGATCACCTTTATTCCACCGCTAGGCTTTGCGCTATTCTATCCACAAGGGTTTATTATGGCACTTGGCTACGCCGCCATTGCGCTGGTTATTTTAGCGGTGTTTTTACCGGTTGCTATGGTCTATAAGCAACGAAGCAGCAAACCTGATGCGGGTTACCAAGTTAAAGGCGGTAATATTGGCTTAGCACTGGCCGCCCTGTTTGGTGTGCTTATTATTAGTGCTCAAGGTTTACAAATGGCGGGGCTTATTCCAGCGATTGGTTAAACAGCCCACCAAATCAAAGAAAGCACCCGAGGGTGCTTTTTTGTCTAGTTTAAAGCTTAATTAAAACACCATTGCTTTACCACGGCCAGATGCTTCAGAGGCTGCATCTAATTTACCGTCTTTATTGATGATCACATGCATATCACCAAAATGGCGTTCATCAAGTGTATAACCCATCTTCTCAAGCGCTTTAACAACCTTTGGTTCAAGACCTGTGTGGTATCTAATCACATTTTTAGGCCATAACTGGTGATGAAAACGTGGGCTGTCTACCACTTGCTCTGCAGTCATATCAAATTCAACCGCATTTAAAATAGACTCATACACAGAGCTAATAATCGTGGTGCCACCCGGAGAGCCTGTTACCATTTTAACTTTGTTATCCTGAAGTAGAATGGTCGGTGTCATTGAGCTCAACATGCGTTTATGAGGTTGAATTTCGTTAGCTTTACCACCAATTGCACCAAATACATTCATCACACCTGGCTTGGCACTAAAGTCATCCATTTCATCATTCAAAATAAATCCTGCGCCCGATACAACCACGCCACTGCCAAAGCTTAAGTTGATGGTCGTGGTATTAGCAACGGCATTACCCCACTTATCTAGGATAGAAAAATGCGTTGTTTGCTCACTTTCGTGTAAACCCGGTTTGATGTTCTCAGTTGTCGAAATGGCATCTGGGCGAATTGTACTTGCACGATTGCTAAGATAATCATCTGCAAGTAGAGCTGTTTTTGGCACCTCATAAAAATCTGGGTCGCCTAAATATTCTGCTCTGTCGGCAAATACGCGTTTACCTACTTCAGCCAAAATATGGACATAGGTGGTCGAGTTGTGCTCAAGCTTTCCTTCAGGCTTTGCCAAGTCGTACATTTTTAGCCACTGCAAAATAGCAATACCACCTGAACTTGGCGGTGGCGATGTGAGCACTTCGTAACCGCGCCAGTTACCCTTAATTGGTGTACGTGACTTAGCTTGATAAGCTTTTAAGTCTTGCTCAGTAATAATACCGCCGTGCTGCTTCATAAATGACGCTATGATCTTTGCTGTCTCACCCTCGTAGAAACCAGCTTTACCTTGATCACGAATACGTTTTAGTGTGGCGGCAAGTTCCGGCTGTTTAAATACCTTATTTGCTTTAGCATCGGCAAAGTAATCAGCAAAGTTAATGTTTACCGACTTTTTGGCCATTCGCGCAATATAACGCTCGATACTCGCAGCTAGCTTAGGATGCACAATAAAGCCCTGCTCTGCTAATTTAACCGCAGGCTCTAGCAGAGTTTTCCACTCTAAGCTGCCGTGCTTTTGATGGGCAAGCCACATTCCAGCAACACTGCCCGGAACACCACTTGCGTGAATACCGTACACAGACATGTTATCAATAACATCACCTTTATCATCAAGGTACATATCGCGATGAGCTGCAGCAGGGGCTGTTTCACGGTAATCAATAAAATCACCCTTGCCATCTTTTTGGATCAGCATAAAGCCACCACCACCGATATTTCCGGCTTCTGGTAAAGTCACTGCTAATACAAACTGTGCCGCAATTGCCGCATCAACGGCGTTACCGCCTTGCTCTAAAATAGCCCGAGCCGTATCACTGCTGTAGCTATCAGGCATTGCGACAGCGGCTTGTTTTGCAAAACTTGACGGATGAAAGAATATCGCGGTAACGATCAACAGATGTGCCGCGTATTTGACTAAATTTGCCATGGTACTTCCTTTTTCTTGATGTTATTTTGACCATTTAGACATGTGAAACACTTAAGGTCAATTAGTTACGATTAACTTAGCTAAGCTGCTCTTTAGGACATGAATAAAGTACTGCAGGTAATTCACCGTGCTCATCTTTATGGATATAGTTTTTTACAAACTTAAGGCCTAGTTTTTCCATCACCTTTATTGAGCCTAGGTTATCTTTTAGTGCTGTGGCACTGAGCGACTTTACTTCTTCTGGCTCACTTACGGCTTTAGCAATGGCAAGTGCTGCCTCAGACGCATAGCCTTTGCCCCAGCTCATTTTTTTAAAGCGCCAGCCAATTTCTAAATCACTAAAATCAGGTTGTTCAAAAAAGCCCATGGGCCTGACTAATACCCAACCGATAAAGGTATTGCTCTCTATGATATTTACTTGCCAAAGCCCCCAGCCTTTTTGCTCATTTCGATACGCATTCAAGCGTGGAATGAATACCTCTTTAACAGTCTGCATAGTGGATACTTTGCCGCGAGTGAGATGTTTCATTACCTCAGGGTCGTTATCGAGCTCATAAAGTAGCTCGGCATCATTTTCATCCATTAACCGAAAACTTAATCGTGCTGTTCTAGCTATATTCATTTTTTATTGCTTATACTGCTTAATAGTTAATTAACCATTAGAGAAAAATATGAACAAATTAGCAAGCTTAGTTTTATTAGGCTGTATTGCCTTAACAGGTTGTGATGACGCAGAGCAGGCCAAGAAAGATGCCAGCGAAGCAAAAGAGGAAGTAAAGCAAGCCCTAAATGATGCTTGGAGCGACGTAAAAGACGCCACCAATGAGTTTAACGACGACTCACTGCAAGAGTTACTCGAAGAGAGTAAGAAAATGGGCTTAAGCATGTATGACGATGGTAAAGAAATTGCCTTAGATGCATGGATTGAGAGTAAAGAAGCGGCTGGTGAGCTTTCTGAAAAAACCAAACAAAAAGCAAAAGAACTGGCTGAAGAATTAAGAGAAGTGCGCGAAAAACGCGAGCAAGAGAAAAATAATTAAAAAGAAAGGGCAAGTATTTACTTGCCCTTTTTTGTTAGTAATTAAAGCTCAAATTCTTTTTTGAATTTTAAGCCAAATTCACTTCGGTCATTGCTGCGCATTACGCCAACAAAACCAGATTGTTGTAAACGACCCACATCGTATACTTCGTTTAACACGTTCTCACCGTAAAGAGTCACTTCAAAGTCACCGTTCGGGTTTAAGTAAGAAATGTTGAAACCCACTAATTCACGAGAATCAATGTGTTCACTTTGGTTGTAAACTGATTGACCTTGCATATCGCTACGGTATGAATAGTTAGCGTTTACTGCCACTGTGCCACCGTTACTTAAATCAATGAAATAAGAAGGTGCGACCATCACAGTCCAACGTGGTGTTAGTGCTGGTGAGTCACCTTTACCAATACCTAATACACCGTCATCAACTTCTGTGATTTCTGAATCTAGGTAACCAATTGCGCTACGTAGCGTAAAGTCATCAGTAAATGCGATTGTTGTCTCAAGCTCGATACCTTGTGCTTTAGACTCACCCGCATTTTCTACGATAGTAACGAAACCTCCACCTGCAGTTGGATCTGAGAATGGTAATGCCAGGTCTGTGTAATCAGTAACAAACACAGCAAGCATCATAGATACATCTTCATGTACCTGACCTTTTAGGCCAAGCTCGTAGTTAATTGCTTTTGTTTCATCGAAAGAAACAAATTGATCAGGGCCACCAAATGGACGCGGAGGGAAACCACCTGTTTGATAACCTTTTTGGATTTGGCCATACACATTCATGTTATTGCTAAGCTGGTACGACGCATTTAAATCCCATGTTACCGCATCAAAATCAGCACTCACGTATTTACGTGTCGCAAACGTTGGGAATAAGGCATCGGCTTCTTTTTTATCTTTCGAATAACGTAGACCACCGCCCACAGTTAAATCGTCGCTTAGGTCATAGCTTGCATTGATATAAGCTGCGTATGAGTTAGTTTCTTGGTTTATATCAAAGTAACCGTAATCACCAAAAGACGCTGTAGTACCATCATTCAGAAGACCATCAGGTGTGTTGAATGGGCTAAATACAAACGGGCCAGAGCTTGTGAAGCCATCTTCATTAAAGAAGTATAAGCCTGATACAAAGTCCATGTTATCGAAGCTACCGTTTAACTGGATTTCGAATGAATATTGATCTGCGCCGCCTTCTTCAGGGAACTCTGATAAGTTAAGGGCAACAGCGTCATCATCAAGACCCCCTTCGTATTCTGAGCTACGGTAGCTGGTGATGAACTTAGCTGTATACGTATTATTGATATCCCAGTCAGCTGTTAATGAAGTACCCCAGCCTGAATAAGCCGTCGACTCAATACCCGCTACCGTCGTTGCTAAGTCATCAGGATCGCTTGGTAACATGTCTTCTGTAAGTAATGGGAAATCACCATTGAATGGATCATTCGGATCAAGTGGCGCCGTTAGTTCAATTGTGTATGGTGATTGGCCTGATTCGTTATCAACACCATCAATTGAGAACACAAAAGATAAATCGCTACTTGCTTGCCATTTAAGCGCCATACGACCACTTAACTCTTGCTCTTCACCAATTTCTTTTTCTGGGTTAGCAAGGTTAATCGCTTCACCTACACCATCGCGTTGCTTATAAGACACGCTTGCAGACATGCTTACAGTGTCGGTAAGGCTGTTATTAAAGTAAACGTCACCGGCTAAACGACCACGGCTACCTACTTTTGCCGTTGTCGTTACAATGCCTTCGTCACCAGGTTGCTTAGTAATAATATTTACTGCACCACCTAATGTGTTACGACCGTACAAAGTACCTTGTGGACCACGTAATACCTCTACACGCTCAACATTTGGTAATGATAAGTTTGAGCCCATTTGACGACCAAGGTAAACACCATCTAAGTAAACACCTACTCCCGGATCAGTTGTGATCACGTGGTCTTGTAAACCAATACCACGAATAAACACAGATGCATGTGCTGCATTACCTACACCGTAACGAGTGATGTTTAGGTTAGGTACGTATTTACCGATGTCTTCTAGGTTGCTCATGTTCGCTTTATCAATCAGGTTTTCACCGATTGATGTCACTGCTGTTGGCGACTCAAAAATGCTTTCTGTACGCTTACGCGCTGTTACTTCGATTTTTTCGAAAGCATCTTGTTTAGCAGTGGTTTTTTCTTGCTCAGCTAAGGCTGAAGTAGATAATGCAGCAACAATAGCTACAGTTAACTGTGAGAGGTGACGTAATTTCAATTAAAACTCCAAAGGATACCGTGTGTGTGTATTTTTACCCGTAAATTTCAGGCATAAAAAAAGACGCTTAGGTATAAGCATCTTTCCTCTGGAGGGGTATTATATGTCAGTTTTGTGAAAATATGTATAATTATTTTAATTTTTATCAAAAACTGTATAAATAAACCGCATTACCTCCATGTTTTCGAATTATAAACCACTAGATTCTTTACAAAAAAGCAAATAAAAATAAATGTTTAGTTTTGTATTATCGCAGTAAACTTTCTGGGTAACACAATTAAAATGAACGAAAAATGAACGTTATTTTTATTACTTTTCAATCAAGTAGAAATAAATTTCAGAAATTTCTCACCTTCAAAAGAGTACCTAGCTCAGGTAATGTTTAATAAAGTGCAGCCAAGTTAGCAAAAGCTAACTAAACAAAAATGTGCGCAAGATTTTCCTCTGTTGGAATTTCATTTTTTACACGTAATAATCAGCAACACAATTTACTTGTTATCATTTACCGATAGTTTTTGGCGTGAATATGGATTTTATTTTTAATAAAAACGCGGCTGATTCTGTGTCACCTGCTTCGACTCTTCCTTACTGTATTGCGAACGATGATAAAACTCTGTTGCTTAATTACGACTCTTTAGACACCTTGACAAACCGTGAATTAATAAGTGAGTTCATGAAAACTCATGGTTATCATCATCTGGTAATTTTTAATATGCCTCATAGAGCGGATGTGCTGCCATTAAAAGACTGGCCAAAACTAAAAGGGTTATTTTTTAAAAACACTAAGACAGATATTTTTGAACAGGGACTGCAAGAAATTAAAAAGGGATCCTTGTGGTTTCCCAGAACGGTGAGCGATAAATGGATGAGAGTGATGCTCGAAACTGAGCAAAAAAATCAAATTCAATCAAATAACTTAACGTTTAAAGAATCTAAAGTACTGCACTTGCTTTCTTCTGGCGCAACATGCCCCCAAATTGCCGATGCTTTATTTATTAGCGAAGCGACAGTGCGAGTTCATTTGCACAAGATTTACCAGAAGATTAATGTTAAAAACAAACAAAAAGCCTTACAGTGGTGCGAAAGGAACATGAATAAAATCAATAAACTTGCGGGCTAAATTGCAAGTGAATTGTACCTAGGTAATACCTCATAATTCTGTTTCCATCCTAGCGCCTATAACTTGCTCTATACAGCATTGCTCAAAGCTTTAAGTATTTTTGCAAAATAATTATTTAACTCTTTACCTTTTGGGAAAATAGTTTTTGATTGAATAACAAACAAATAATGGGCTATGCTTTTATTTGACCCCATTTTGCAAGGAGCAAACTTTGAAATTACTCACCCCCTTACGTGCTGCAATTTTAATAGCAGTCACAGCGGTCTCGTTGACTGGTTGCCAGCTTACCTCTAGTGAACTACCTGCAATCAGTGATTCAGGAACAAAAAACTCAGGTCACGTTGTGTGGCATGATTTGATCACACCTGATTTGTCACAATCTCAAGCATTTTATAGCAGTGTGTTTGGTTGGCAATTCGAAGCCGTTAACGACAGCTATACGTTAGCATCATTAGATGGAAAATTAATTGCTGGTATGGCAGAGCTTGATAATAAACAAAATGCCAGCCATTGGCTGAGCCTTATCAGCAGTAAAGACATCGCTGCCGTTAGTGAAAAAACTATCAAAGCCGGAGGTAAAGTCTTAGTAAGCAGTACCGAGATTAAAGGCCGTGGCACTATTGCTGTATTAGAAGACCCTCAAGGGGCTGTTTTTTCACTGATCAATACCGTAAATGGTGACCCTGAAACTCAGCAAACTGATAACGGTTGGATTTGGCAAGAAGTATGGAGTGATAACCCAGAGCAGAGCAAAGCCTTTTACCAATCACTTGGTAATTATTCTGCACAAAGTAAACCGCTAAATAATGGCAATTACAGTTACCTAGCCTTAAATGGCACACCTGCGATTGGCTTTGTAAAAAAACCAGATGCCGAGATTGGTAACACATGGGTGAATTACATTAAAGTAGCTGATGTTGATGCAACCCTATTAAAAGTAACCGCCGCAGGCGGCATAGTACTTATGGCACCAAATGACAAAGTACGAAGTGGCAGCGTCGCCATTATTCGTGATCCAGCGGGTGCTGGTATTGTAATTCAGGAGCAAATGTAATGAATAAAAAAATGATTCGCTTAGCTGCTCTTGCGGCTGCAATGTTAGCTTTAAATGCCTGCACCCCCTATGCAAGCCTAGATATTAATGCGCCATTTAAAGTAGGTCCTGTGTACGTTAACCCAAGTATTGGCATTGGCGGTACACTTTAATCAATTTCAGGGCGCTGCGTTTTAAACAAAGCGCCCTATCATTAGTGTTTTACTTTTAAGCGCTGTACCTGGGTCAGCACATCTTCAGCTTTGGCGCCTAGGTAAACGTAAATTGCCAGTGCAATCAACAGACCTACCACAGCAAACATCATCAATACAGCAGGTATAACATACTCAGTTTGCCCGAGTGCTGCTTTAAACATGGTTAGTAAGGCTTCTATCGATACTGCAATCAAAATTGTTGAGATAAAGCGTGTGATCGTTCGTCTTGTTGAGCTGTGCCGAAAAATATCCTTATGCATGAGGATTTCTTCTTCTAGAATTGTTTTGCCTAAATCAAAAATAGCCAACGCTAAAGTAACAAAGATAATAATAGTAAATGGTTTAAGTGGGTCTGACTGAGTGTCTTCGCTTAAGACTAAGTCCACCATTCCGGCAAATACTTTATATAACAGATAGAACACCAAGCAGAACAAACAAGCGACAATCAAGCCATAACCTACCTTAAAGTAAGGTGTCATTCTGGCTCGCTTGGTGTCTCCCATAATAAATTCAATCAGCTCTGTTAAGCACACATCGATAACCAAAAACTGCTGTACATCGTTGCCTGAAGGAATTGTTTTGATCACTGAGATACAAAGATGCTTAGTCGCAGTCGAAATATATGGCGAAGTAAAATGCGGCACGGGTGTTGACGAAGCTAGTAAAAAATAAGGCCGAGCACTTAAGTCCTGCCCAGCCCCAATATGACCCAGTTTCTTGTTGTATTGACGCTTAAAGCAGACATTGTCACCTTGCTGAATGCCTTGTTCATTCAAGCAATATTGCAATTCTAGAAATGGATATTGATTGACGAGCTGTTGATACGCTTGCTTGTTAGTCAACGATGCCTGAACACTGGCAAGTATAGAAAGAAGAAGTTCATGAATAAGCTGTTGCTGCTCTTCATAGCGTTCTATAGCACTTAAATAACTCATTCTGGCCATCTTGCTTCCTCAAAGTAGTGATATCAACTCTAGTCAAGCAAGGAAGACTCCAATTTTTATTTCAATTAATAATCAATTAGTTAATTTCGTGAACGGGAATGACATTAGAATAAAAGCACTATAAAGGTGCGCATTTTGTTTTATGAAGCACTAAAACGAAAAAAGCTGTAACTCTGTGAGTTACAGCTTTTTAATTTTGGTGCGGATGGGGGGACTTGAACCCCCACGGCCGAAGCCACCACCCCCTCAAGATGGCGTGTCTACCAATTCCACCACATCCGCATACAATTCTGTATGTTGTTAAGCTTAACGTTTACTTGAGGAGTGAAAACTGCTTAACGATAATTAGCAAAGCTAATTAGTTAGGTACGTCAGACGTTTTATCTTCTGTCGCAGGCACATCAGATTGTGCTGGCGTTACAGTTTCAACAGCTGGCGCAGCTTCTAAGTTTTCCCACTCATCAGTCTTTTTGATTTGACCTGCAGTAAGGTTACCTAGAACAATACTTAGTACGAAGAAGATCGTTGCTAAGATTGTTGTTGTTTTAGTCATGAAGTTACCAGCACCTGATGAGCCAAACACGGTACCAGAAGCGCCAGCACCAAATGATGAACCCATATCTGCGCCTTTACCTTGTTGGATTAAAACCATACCAACTAATGCTAAAGCAACAATTAAATAAACTACTAATAAAATTTCGTACATCTTATACGGTCCCTTTTGCACTTTCACAGATAGCAGTAAATGAATCTGCTTTAAGACTGGCGCCACCAATAAGGCCGCCGTCTATATCTGGTTGTGCAAATAATAATTCGCTATTTTTTTCATTCACGCTACCACCATATAAGATGGTTAATTGCTGTGCTACATCGCTATCTGAAGAAGCAACCTTCTCGCGGATAAACTTGTGCACGGCTTGCGCTTGCTCAGGAGAGGCAGTCTTACCTGTGCCAATGGCCCAAACGGGCTCGTATGCTACCACAGAATTCTTCAGTGCTGCTACACCTAATTTGCTAATTACAGCATCAATTTGAGCTGCAACCACTAATTCAGTTTCGTTTGCTTCACGTTGCTGCTCACTTTCACCTACACAAAGGATAGGAGTTAAGCCAACTTGCTGCGCTCGCGCAAACTTATCTGCAACAACTTCATCTGACTCACCGTAGATACTACGACGTTCAGAGTGACCAACTAACGTATAAGCTGCGCCTAGGTCTTTGACTAGCTGAGCATCAACTTCACCAGTAAAAGCACCAGCTTGGTTTTCAGAGACTGTTTGCGAACCAAACGTGACGTTTTGTTGCTGCAAAGAACTCAACAATGGGAATGGTGGAAACACCACTATATCCAGTTCATCCGATTGAACATTTTTGATAGCAGTTGATAACTGTTCAACAAGCTCTAGAGAGCCGTTCATTTTCCAATTACCTGCGACCATCGGCTTACGTGTTGCCATTATTCCACTCCACATTAGAAAGCGGGCAAGATACTAACTCGACTTGCCCAAAGTTACAAGAGGTTATTGTTATGCCTGGGTTTGTTTGCTCACAGTTTCGACAACTGCGGCTATTTTACGTGCGCTATCAAGGACAACTTTTTCCTGTTCAGCTTCAACCATTACTCGCACAACAGGTTCAGTACCTGATTTACGAAGTAATACACGACCTGTATCACCTAATTTTTCTTCAACTTGTGCAACAGCATCAATCACCGTTTGATCTTGCGTTGGATCAGTACCTTGTGGGTAGCGCACATTAATCATTTTCATTGGATATTTTGTAAAGCCAGCCCCTAAGTCTTGCAATGTTTTATTCTGCGCTACCATCGCTGCTAATACTTGCAAGCTTGAGATAATGCCATCACCCGTGCTAATTAAATCTAGGTTTAATACATGACCTGAGCTCTCGCCGCCGATTTTCCAGCCTTTTTCTTGCAGTAACTCCATTACGTAGCGGTCACCCACTTTACTGCGAGCAAACTCAATTCCACGAGCCTTTAAGGCGTTCTCAAGACCCATGTTTGACATTACCGTACCGACGACACCACCACCTAAAATATCGTCATTTGCAGCTTGGCAAGCAATGATATAGACAATGTCATCGCCATCAAAAACTCGGCCATTATGGTCAGCCATCATTACTCGGTCACCATCACCATCGTAGGCAATACCAACATCGGCATTGTGTTCTAATACCTTACGTTTAAGGGTTTCAACATGAGTTGCACCACACTCTAAGTTGATATTTACCCCGTTTGGCTCACAGGCATGACAGATAACATCCGCGCCTAGTTCACGCATTACTGAAGGTGCAATGTTATAAGTAGCACCGTTAGCACAATCGAGAACAATTTTTAAACCTTCAAGCGATAAGCCTTGCGGGAATTGGCTTTTGCAGAATTCAATGTAGCGACCATCAGCAGTTTCTAAACGACGCGCTTTACCAAGCTTATCAGAAGCAACACAGGTCATTGGTTCATCCATCATGGCTTCAATTTCAAGTTCTACTTCATCTGCAAGCTTTAAACCACGACCACTGAAAAACTTAATACCGTTATCATGGTAAGGGTTATGAGATGCACTAATCACAATACCCGCTTCAGCACGGAAAGTTTGCGTTAAATAAGCAACAGCTGGTGTCGGCATTGGGCCTAACAAAACAACATCAATACCAGCAGCAATTAAACCTGCCTCGAGTGATGTTTCGAGCATGTAGCCAGAAATACGGGTATCTTTACCAATAATGACTTTTTTTGTGCCAATTTTTGATAATACACGCCCTGCAGCCCAACCTAGCTTTAAAGCAAATTCAGGTGTGATTGGAAACTCACCCACCATGCCACGAACACCATCTGTGCCAAAATACTTTCTTGTGTTACTCATTTGAAATTCCTCGTTCACATGCTTGCCAAACCGCTAGCACGTCAGCTGTTTCTTGTACGTCATGAACACGAATAATTTTTGCGCCATTTTGTGCTGCTATCAGCGCGCCTGCAAGGCTTCCCGCTAAGCGTTCATGTGTGTCTCTATTTAATAAATTACCAATCATCGATTTACGAGAAAGGCCTGCTAGTACCGGTAAATTGAATTTATTAAATATATTAAACTCTTTAAGTATTTGATAATTATGAGCCAAAGTCTTACCAAAGCCAAAGCCCGGGTCTAAAATAATACGCTCAAGCTGAATGCCCGCTTGCTCACACACGGCTAAACGCTCTGCAAAGAACTCATTAATATCATTAAACAAGTCATTATAATGTGGGTTACTTTGCATAGTACGAGGCTGACCTTGCATATGCATTAAGCAAATTGCCACCTCTGGGTATTGTGCCAGTACCTCAATTGCACCAGGTTCTTGTAACGCTCTGACATCATTGATTATGTCAGCTCCTGCGATTATCGCTTGGCACATTACTTCGCTCTTGCTGGTATCAATGGAAATAATACAATCACTGCTTGCTCTAAGCGATTTCACTAAAGGAATAACGCGTTCAAGCTCATCTTCAAGAGATACATCAGGTGCCCCTGGGCGGGTAGACTCACCACCTATATCAATTATTTTTGCGCCTTGATTTAATAACGTATGAGCTTGTTTGACAGCGCTGTCTAGTTGGCAAAAGCTACCGCCATCAGAAAATGAGTCTGGAGTGACATTTAAAATCCCCATCACCACTGGGGAATCGAGGTGTAATGTGCGACCTCGAGGTAAGTTAAGAACGGTCATTGAACACCTATGCTATAAATTAGCGTCAATTGCGCATTTATTATTCTAGATAACAGTTTGAAAATTGCGCATTTTTTGAAATAAAAAAGCCCCGACTAGCGGGGCCTTTCTGTGTCTAATTGTACCGACTATTCGGCTTTGTCATCAACATTTGTTTTTGTTTCTGATGATTCTTCTGGCTCTTTTGTGTCGTTTTCGACAACTTTTGCAGCAGAAGGAGCTGGCTTTTTATCATCTGAGCGACGGTCATGAACATCACGTGGCTCACGTACAGGCTGACGTGCCATTAAGTCATCAATTTGACCCGCATCAATCGTCTCGTACTTCATTAGTGCATCTTTCATCGCATGTAAGATATCAATGTTATCTTTAAGGATTTGCTCTGCACGTTGGTAGTTACGATCTGAGAATAAACGAACTTCTGTGTCGATCACTTTTGCAGTTTCATCAGACATGCTCATAGCACGGCTACCGCCGCCACCCATATACATTTCGTTTTGGTCTTCAGCATAAAGTAATGGACCTAGTTTTTCACTAAGACCCCATTGAGTAACCATTTTACGAGCAATATCGGTTGCACGTTCAATATCGTTACTTGCACCGGTTGTCACTTTATCTTCACCGTAGATTAGTGCTTCAGCAATACGACCACCGTAAAGACTAGAGATCATTGACTCTAAAAGCTCTTTTGAGTGGCTCACACGGTCTTGCTCAGGCAAGTACATAGTGACACCAAGCGCACGTCCACGAGGAATGATAGACACTTTATAAACTGGATCATGTTCAGGTACCATGCGACCAACAATTGCATGGCCCGCTTCATGGTAAGCAGTCATTTCTTTTTCCTGCTCGCTCATCACCATGGTCTTGCGCTCTGCACCCATCATGATTTTATCTTTTGCAGCGTCAAACTCTGCCATGCTAACAACGCGTTTGTTACCACGAGCTGCATATAAAGCGGCTTCGTTAACTAAGTTTGCAAGGTCAGCACCAGAGAAACCAGGCGTACCACGTGCAATTACCGCAGCTTCTACGTTGTCGCCTAGTGGCACTTTACGCATGTGAACTTTAAGAATTTGTTCACGACCACGAATATCAGGAAGCCCAACAACAACTTGGCGGTCAAAACGGCCAGGACGTAATAACGCAGGGTCTAATACATCAGGGCGGTTGGTTGCTGCGATAACGATAATACCTTCGTTACCTTCAAAGCCGTCCATTTCAACAAGCATTTGGTTAAGTGTTTGCTCACGCTCATCGTGACCACCACCCATACCAGCGCCACGCTTACGGCCTACTGCATCGATTTCATCAATAAAGATGATACAAGGTGCTGCTTTTTTCGCTTGCTCGAACATGTCACGTACACGTGATGCACCAACACCTACAAACATTTCTACGAAATCAGAACCTGAAATTGTGAAAAACGGCACTTTAGCTTCACCAGCTACCGCTTTAGCTAGTAACGTTTTACCTGTACCAGGAGGACCAACCATCAACACGCCTTTCGGGATGCTACCACCTAGCTTTTGGAATTTTGATGGGTCACGTAAGAAGTCTACAAGTTCAGTTACATCTTCTTTCGCTTCGTCACAACCAGCAACATCAGCAAACGTCGTTTTAACTTGGTCTTCACTCATCAGACGCGCTTTACTCTTACCGAAAGACATCGCGCCTTTACCGCCACCACCTTGCATTTGACGCATGAAGAAAATCCACACACCAATAAGCAGTAACATCGGGAACCAAGAGATTAAAATGCTGGCGAGGAATGACTGCTCTTCTGGCTTAACGCCTTTTACATTAACGTTGCTTTTTAAAAGATCATTCAAGATGTCTTTATCATACATTGGCATGATGGTTTGAAAGCGCTCACCATTTGTTTTAGTACCAGTAATCGTACCTGTGGTGCTTTCAATTGAGACTTCTTGGATAGCGCCACTACGAGCGTCGCTAACAAATTGAGTGTAACTTGTTTGGCGATCTGCCTGATCACCACCATTAAAGCTCTGAAACACTGACATTAGCACAACTGCAATGACCAGCCAGAGTATTAGATTTTTCGCCATATCGCTCAAGGAGTTAACCTCTTGTATCCAATTAATTTAAATTCAACTTAACGCAGCACAACTGTACTACAGTTTGTAGCCTGTCGCCACTATATAAACTTCCCGAGAACGGGCGCGTGATGCATCGGGCTTTCTAATTTTAACCGCTTTAAAGCTATTACGTACTTCCTGCAAGTATTGATCAAATCCTTCGCCTTGGAAGACTTTGACACAAAATGCACCATTTTTCTTTAAAACTTGGTGACACATATCTAATGCCAACTCAACTAAGTACATACTACCAGCTTGGTCAACAGATGTATTGCCGCTCATATTAGGTGCCATATCAGAAAAAACTACATCAACATTTTTTCCATCAATACGGGTCAGTAGTGCATCAAGTACCGCTTCTTCACGAAAGTCGCCCTGTAAGAAGTCAACACCTGCTAGTGAGTCCATAGGTAAGATATCACAAGCAATTACTTGACCTTTATCCCCTACTTTTTCTGCTAAATATTGCGACCAACTACCTGGCGCAGCACCTAAATCAACCACTGTCATTGATGGTTTGATTAATTTATCTTTGTTTTGAATTTCGTCTAATTTGAATACCGCACGAGAACGCCAACCTTTCTTTTGCGCTTCGTGAACATAAGGATCGTCGAAATGTTCTTTCAGCCAACGCTTAGAACTGGCTGAATGTTTTTTATTTGCCATAAAATTAATACGTAACTAATTAGTAATATTCTCTAGATGGCGTTAGAATACCCTTAATTCAAGCCATATTCAGCAAAATTTGTAACATGATGAAATTATCGAACAAACAAAAGCAGTTTTTAAAAGGCCAAGCGCACAGTTTAAAACCTGTTGTATTACTTGGTGCAAACGGATTAACAGAAGGCGTTTTAGTTGAAATTGAAAGCGCTCTAGAAATTCATGAACTAATCAAAGTTAAAGTTCCTACAGATGAACGTGAAACTAAAGCATTGATTTTTGATGCAATTGTTCGCGAGACAGGCGCAACAAAACTACAAACAATTGGCCATACAATTGTATTGTATCGCCAAAGCGAAGAGAAAAAGATTCAATTACCACGCGGTTAATCCTGCCTTGTGAAATTTCGAATCAGAAAAAGCCAGCAAATATGCTGGCTTTTTTGTAGGCAAAAATAATTTTGCATTAATTTGTAACTAAACTTTTTAGCTAGGCTATTTTTGCTCTCGCGTGTATTTAAGAACCCGATTAATAAACTCGGTAGTTAATTCATTAATTAACCCTGTTTCTGCATTGAGAACTAAGCTAAACCCTATGTTTAGATGCGGAAATACTACAATATCGCTGCGATAACCTTGCACCCAACCACTGTGGTAATAAAGTACTTCATCATCATAGTTGTAAACACGCCAACCCAATCCATAGTAAGCATCTTTAACATGGCTTCGCCAAACTCGGCGACGAGTTTCTTTTTTAGTATGTGTATAAGGACGGGTTTGTTTGATCAATGCTTCGAGTGGTAATACATCTGGGTATTGTCCTAGCTGCGCATTTAACCAAATAGCCATGTCATTTGCGCTGGCGTTTACACCTGCAGCTGCAGGCACTTTATAGTAATTTTTCTTTAAACGAGATGTATACCAACGCTTTCTACCGCGTACATGAGGGTGAGCATAGTTGTTGTCTTTAACCATCCCCTCAAAACCAACACTGGCATCCACCATTTTTAAAGGCGCAAAGATATATTCTGAAATCCAATGTGAGTAGTCCATCTGTGTTGATTGATAAATCACTGAGTCAATCAAACTAAACATCACATTTTGATAGCCGTAGCACTCGCTTGGTTTGCAGATAGGCTCAACAGTCAATAGCCGCTCGACAATATCTGGGTAACTCATACGCGACTCAATTAGGTTATCGTATGCATTAGGTACTAGGCCACTAGAATGGCTAAGGATATGATAAATTTTTAAGTCATCTTTGTAAGCAGTATTAGAAAAAGCAGGAATAAACTTACTTATTGGGTCATCAATATTAAACTCCCCTTGCGCTGCAAGTTTAGCAGTTAATGAGCCCGCAAAGGTTTTAGAGACTGATGCCAATCGAAAGCGGGTATGTTTATCGACTTTACGACCTTTTTCTATTTTTGTTCGACCAATACCATTAATAAAATCATCATGACCAATATTTACAATCGCCAATGAACCACCTGGTATCCCTTTACTTTTTAATTTTCGGGTAAGGTGTTTATTATAATCAGCAACGAAAGTTTGCCATTGCTTATCACTCGAAGCAGCTTCTCCGCTAGCAAAAAGCAGTAAAAAAGAAAAAAGAAAGGGAATTAAAGATAAGCTGTACTTCATTATTTATTTTTTTAAGTCTGTTTAGGAAGTTTCTTATAACATAATATCATGAACTTTTGCCTCGACTAACGTACAATACGCTTAATCTTAAATATTTATGGGTAGATTAATCTTTATGCGCTTACTTGTAGTTTTGTTTTTTACTTTAATTTCAGCTGGTTGTGCCCTTAAACCTGAACCTGCGCCATTACTTTCGATGCCAAAGAAACCAAGCTTACAAAGCCAACGCTTTCAAGTAGAGTATCAAACAGAGCATGCAGCTCCTAAAGTGAAGTCAGTACAGTTGCCTGCACATGCAGTGAGTAAAAACCAAACTGTGGTGATAGTTGCCGACAAAACCAGTGTGACTGATACCCTTTATGGTCAGCTTACAGAAGCACTTGCAGCCAAACAGTTAAAGGTTGTCGCAGAAGGCGCACAAGCAGATTACACCCTATCTATTCATCAGCTTGATCTTGAGCTTATAGAAGACACAGAATATCAATTAGTCAAACCAAAAAAGCCTCTGCCTTTATTTGATGAAGTAGCAAAACAGTTTCCAGTTCAGCAATGTGCAACGATCTTAGGTCAAGTAAGCATGCGCTTAACTCACAAGAAAACCGGTGATGTTGTATGGTTTGCAAAGTCATCAATTGACAGCGCAAGCTTTCACCGTGAGCCTCTGATCTACAGCTTTGAACAACAGCAGCTAATAAAGAATGAACTTGAAGTAGCGACTTTTGTACATGAACAAAACTCTGAAGAGGCACGTATGGCACGAGTTAACCAAGAAGTAACGATTCCTGCTTATCAAACGATTACGCGAATGAACGAATTTAAAAAGGAACAAGGACCGTGTAACCGTACAGAAATTAGCGCGCTTACACCTATGATGCAGTACTACCTGAGCAGCATTTTAATCGATAAAATAAAAGTTCAGTAACTAACTTTTGCTGTTTGTCTGCCCATAGGCAAACAGCTTCCCTCCTTGAATTTGCAACACTTTCTTACACTTCCAATTTCTGTTACTACATTTTTTTACAGATTACAGGAACTCCTTAACAATATACTATAAGCTATTACCCTTTCTTACAGACAAGGAAGCAACGTTGCGAGCTTACAGTGCCCTATTATTGATATGTTTAACCTTGCTTAGTACCACAAGCCAAGCAAGTAACCGCTATTATGCAGACAATACTTTAGAACCTAGTCAAGGCTTTGCATGGGACTGGGGCATCGGGTTAGGTTACTACATTGAAGACTCTTACCTTGTAGGCATGGACTCTTACAATGATGGCATAGAGCCAGATGTACACCTCGCAGTTTCTTACGACAGCTTTTACCTCGATTATGACCAAAGCCAACTTAGTGGCGGTTTAACATTAGGTTACAGCGTTATCGATAAATTTGAATGGGGCTTAGATATTGTCGGCACCAACATTCAATCTGGCTTTGATGAAACAGGCTTAAATATTTATGGTAACGAAGTAATTAAAGAGCTTGAAGGGATCAGAACACGCGACTACGACTTTGATGTAGGTCTTCGCCTATCACGTCGCTTTGAAAACTCGCAAATTTCATTTGAATACCTGCATGATATTTCAGGTGCACATAATGGCTGGGTAATGAATTCGTTTTTTAGCCAGATCATTCCTTGGCGAAATTGGGAGTTTCGCTCTGGCGTTGGCTTAAGTGCCTACTCAGAAGACTTTACAAATTACTACTTTGGCATTTCAGAAGCTGAAGCGCTAGAAACTCGCCCTGTATATAACCCGGATACCTCTTACAGCCTTATTTTTGAATTTCATGCAGAATACCCAATTAACAGGCATTGGGTGTTTTTAACTGGTTGGTTATCAACTTGGTTTTCAAACGATATTCACCAAAGCCCTATAATTTCTCAAGAGTATCAGCATAAAGCCAAGGTAGGCGTGCGTTATGTTTTCTAAGTATTACTTGTGCTTTACCTTATTACTGTCAGGGCCATTACTCGCTGAGCAGCAATCTGTAGGTAAGAAAGATATTGAAAATGCGTTAGTTGCACTGCCCGACACATGCGTAGCGCTGCGTGAAGGCAGAAATTGCTACGCAGAAGTTGATTTAACATGGCATCAAGAGCAAGTTGGTAACTACTGCTTACGTAATGCACAAAGCAAGCACATTATTCAGTGCTGGTTGATGCAACAAAAGGGCTTATTTAGATACCAATTTGATTCAGCAGAAACCATAGGTTTTGAACTTATAAGCAGTGATAACGGTAAGGTTGTTGCAAGCACTGAAATACAATTACAGTGGGTCTATCAAAATCGTCAAAAAAAACGTCGTTGGCGACTGTTCTAAGCAGGAGTAAATAATGGAACATTACGGAACTATCTTATTAGTAGAAGATGATATTTCTCTCGCCAATTGGGTTGCGGAATATTTAATTGAACAAGGCTACCAAACAACCATATGCCAACGTGGCGACCAAGTCGTTGAGCAGGTACGTAAAGCAAACCCTGACTTAGTTTTGTTAGATATTATGCTTCCGGGTCAAGACGGTATTAGTGTGTGCCGTGATTTAAGACAGTTTTATCACGCCCCGATTATTATGCTCACCGCACGTGATGATGAGATGGATGAAGTGATTGGCCTTGAAGTTGGTGCCAGTGATTACATGATGAAACCCGTTCGCCCTCGCGCTTTATTAGCACGTATAAAAGCAGCACTTCGCTCTAAATCAGATACACAAGAATCAAGCACAAGCTCTGAGCTTATTAATGTGGGTAAGTTATCAATCAATACTGAGTCACGTACCGTTTACTTTAATAATGATGAGGTTCATATCTCAAGCGCTGAGTACCTACTACTGCATTATTTAGCAAGTAATGCAGGTCAAGTGGTTTCACGAGATGCAGTGTTTAAGGCAACGAAAGGGCGCGAATATGATGGCTTAGACAGAAGTGTGGATGTGCTGATTTCATCATTACGTAAAAAATTTAATGATGACCCTCAGCACCCTGAAAAAATTAAAACTATCTGGGGCAAAGGCTATTTACTTGTTGCCACCGCTTGGCAATAACGACTCGCGCCTGTGAAAAAGTTTTATATCTCACTCCTTGGCAGTGCCCTGCTTTCAATCATCGTGTTGGGTTGGCTAATTGATGCTTTTAGCCAACAAACCCAAGCACCTCAGGATGTGTTTTCTAGCGAAACACAAATGATTAAAGGCTTTGCAAAGCAACTCGCTAAGTATGATGCTAAAGATCGTGAGCAAGCTATTGCGGATATTAACCAAAACTTTGCTGTGCAACTAGAGTATCGCCCTACACAGTCGCTTGCGCTACCTCATTCATTGTTAACACAAATGACCCAACCTAGTGGCCTTATCCTCGAAGATCAGCAAGGCTACTATTTACTTTACAGTGAAGCTGCTTTGGGCACACACCACTTAAAAATGCGTTTAGATAAAGACTTAACACACGAGCAAGGCAACGATGTATTACTCACCTTGTTGTTCTACGCTGGGTTATGCGTATTTATGGGCTTTATCATTGCGCCACTGGCCAAGCGTTTAACGGTATTAAACGAAGCGGCACAACGCTTTGCTAAAGGTGATTTAAAAAGCCGTATTCACTTATCTCACTTTACCTATATCAAAGATGTTGAGCTGACATTCAACCGTATGGCGAGTCAAATTGAAAAACTTCTTGATGAAAATAAGTTAATGGCATCAAGTTTATCTCACGATATTCGCACACCTATCGCCTGCTTAAGGTTTGGCCTTGAAGCAGCGCAAGACTGCCCTAATGACGAAAAGCGCCTTGAGTATCTTGCTCGAATGGAAAACGACTTAGACCAAATGGAGTCTATGCTAAAAAGTTACTTGGCATTTGCAACCCTTGAGCAAAAAGCAAATCAGTTGACCTTTAATCATTCTGATCTAGAAACCTATATTCTTACTTTAATACATCAAATTGAGCCCAAGCTTGAACAACAAGGCTTGCGTATTAATCACCACGTTGAAGGCGGTGATATTTGTGCGGATTTACACTGGTTAGCTCGGGCCATTGTTAATTTATTAAGTAATGCTTGCGACTTTGCTGAATCAGAAATTTTACTCAGTGCAACCAGTACCAGTGAATCCGTTACCATAAAAATTGAAGATGACGGTCCGGGTGTCAGCGAACAAAACTGGCAAAAAGTATTTAGTCCATTTTTCCAAGAACAAACACATCGTAACCGGGATGGAGAAAGCTACGGGCTTGGCCTTGCTATCGTTGCGAAAGTGGTTGATTGGCATCATGGTACGGTCGAAGTATCAAAAAGTAAGCAGCTAGGTGGCGCGTGTTTTACTCTTTCAATTCAAAATAAAAGCCAATAAACATGTTTCAATTGTGTTAATTGTTTCGTATTGTAATGCGCAATTGCACGAATTCTACGCTGACAGCTCGCACATAACGAAGAACAACCAAAATGCGGATGATTAACCCTTTTTATTTAGTGTTAATTCGAGTAGATTGTCAGCGCCGTCACAAATAGAGAAGTAACAATAATATGAGCGCATCACGTGGGGAGTTCAGCTCCCGCTTTGGATTTATTATGGCTGCAGCAGGCTCTGCTGTTGGCTTAGGAAATATTTGGGGTTTCCCAACACAAACTGCAAGTAATGGCGGTGCCGCGTTTTTAGTGGCTTATTTAGTGTTAGCATTTTGTCTTGCTTATCCTGCTTTAATGGCTGAGTTAGTAATTGGTCGTCATGGTCAAGCTAATGCCGTCACTTCACTTCGAAAAGTAACGAATCAAGCATGGCAAAAGAAGTTCGCCTTCATGGTGGGTTTTGGCGGTATTATTTGTGCGGGTCTCATTTTAAGCTTCTATGCGATTGTGGCTGGCTGGATGCTGAGTGCAACCCTCGAACCTGTTGCACAATTAGCTGGTCAAGAGCAAGCAGGCACTTGGCTTAGTGAGCAGTCACTATCAAGAAACCTTATATTCACTGCCGCATTTATTATTTTAACCGTCTCAATTATCTCTAAAGGCGTAGAAAACGGCATAGAAAAATGGTCTAAGCGCTTAATGCCTGCCCTGTTAGGGATTTTGTTTATGCTTATCATCTATGTAATGACGCAAGATGGCGCAATGGAAGGCCTAAAGGCGTATTTAGTGCCAGACTTTTCATCGATTTTAAACCCTGAGTTATTAGTGAATGCACTAGGACAAGCATTTTTCTCATTGTCGCTTGGTACCAGCGTAATGATCATCTACGGCTCATACATTAGCAAAAAAGAAAACCTAGTATCGTTAGGCGCTTATGTGACTTTAATCGATGTGTTCATTGCCTTTGTAGCCGGTTTACTCATTATTCCAGCTATGTATGTTGCTCAAGCTCAAGGCGTACAAATTTTCTCTGCTGAAGGCGCATTACTTTCAGAAGATACCTTAGTATTCCAAGTGCTGCCGGCACTATTCACTAGCATGGGTAATGTGGGTATTTTTGTTGGCTTTGCATTTTTTGCGTTAATGAGTATTGCAGCGTTAACCTCATCGATTTCGATGCTAGAAGCACCTGTTTCCTATGCTGTTGAACGCTTTGCGTTAAAGCGTGTGCAAGCTACATGGATCATTGGCGGTATTATTGCGCTCATTAGTTTTACAATTGTCTTTAACCTAGGCACCTTGTTTGGCTTTGTGATCACCTTAACCACTAAGATTGGTCAACCGATTCTAGGCTTAATGTGTTGTATTTTTGTTGGTTGGATTTGGCATCGCGCGTCACTGCTAAAAGAAATTCAACAAGGATGCCCTGAAGCTGCTAATAGCTTCTTCTGGAAAGTATGGCCATGGTATATCAAGTTTATTTGCCCACTAGCCATTTCGCTCGTATTTGCTAACTCTCTGTTAAGCTAACAAATGTTTATGTTTGAAGTGGCCATTTAGGCTACTTCAAACACATATCTTGATGTGGAATGCCATCTTCTAGGTAATCATCGCCCACATTTTCAAAACCAAATTGCTGATAAAACCCTGTTAAATAACACTGAGCACCAATCATAATCGCTTTGTCAGGCCAATGCTCTTTACATGTGTCTATCGCAGTTTGCACCAACTTACTCGCCAAACCATCACCACGAAATTGCTTTGCTACCAGCACTCGACCAAATGCGCTAAATTGCTCACTCTTTTTATAGCATCGTGCATAGGCTGCCACCTGCTGACCTTTAAACAAGAACACGTGCTGGGTCAGTTCATTGTTATCCACTTCGTCAATTTCTGGGTAAGGGCAAGTTTGTTCTACCACAAATACATCAACCCGCGCCCGTAAAATGGCAAATAATTCATCTTTACTGAGTTCACTATAACTTTTAACAGAAAACATAACTCTCCTTTTTGAAGACAAAAAACCCAGCCGTAGCTGGGTTTTAACTAACTTAATAGCAGTTAGCCTAAGCAAATAATCGTTCTAGCTGATCACACAGCTGCGACAGATTTACATGATCATGCTCAATGGTTAAATCGACATAACCATCCCCTCTAAAGGCACGGTCAAGTTCAATCAGTACATGAGTTTTGTGCGCTTCAGGAACAAACGACAACTCTATCTCTTGTAGACCAAATAGGCTTCGGCTGTTTGGTCGATACTCTAGCTCTTGATAGCATCCCGAATGTGATTGAAATGTAGGTGCTCTTAAGAAGCCTTTTTCAACATCCGCTTTTACTAAGCTAAAGCCAAGTCTATCCATCGCTACCATCAACGTGCTTACAGCATCGTTAGGATAAATATGAAGTGCATCACGATCAGTTGGATCAAGTGCTAAATCAATATCCAAGCCTGTTTCAAGCCACACATGTGATTGGTTATAACCAGCATTAATTTCAGTGATCGGTGTTTCTGAATGCAGTCGCGCTTCAAATGGAATATGTTTTTCAGCACCTGCTGCAATCGTGCCGATATCTGTAATTCGCCACTTTTCAATTACATGGTTTGTAAAGTACTCACCATCTTCACCTTCGACTTTAACACGTGTCATCAGTGCTAAGTCTAAACCCGATATGTCTTGATCAACATCGCCGCCTTTAATAACAATAACGGCATTAAATTTTTGACCCGGTTGTAAATGCTCTGTCTCAAGTACAGTGTCAACTTTTGCTGCACCAATACCTACTGATGCAAGGATTTTCTTAAACATCTTTTCTCCTTAAGCCAGCTTCTAACCTATGGCTTAAATTCCTTTGTTAATGCATCTTAACCACAATTAAAAGCTAATGTCAGCGAAAAAATGATGCTTTTGGCGGATTAATCAATAAATCATGTATAAGTGCTTATTTTTTGAACTCTTACTGTCTGATATTGTTTTCCAACTACAAATATTTCGCTACACTTCTAACAAATGAAGTCAAAAGAAAAACTATGGAACTAATCTACTTTGCTACCGCGTTCGTTTGTGGCTTTGCTGTTTATCAGTTAAAGCTGCCTCCTCTTATCGGCTTTTTATTAGCGGGTTTTGCACTCAACCTATATGGATATAAGACAACCGAGCTGCTGAATACGTTGGCAAGCTTGGGTGTTACTTTATTATTGTTTAGCATTGGTCTTAAGCTCAAAGTATCAAACTTAATGAAACCACAAGTTTGGGCGCCCGCCTCAATGCATATTGTTTTAAGCAGTACGCTCTTTAGTGGTTTTATGTTGTTGCTTGGTGCCCTTGCACTGCCTTTATTTAACGAGCTTACTTGGCAAAGTGCATTGTTAGTCGGCTTTGCTTTTAGCTTCTCTAGCACCGTGTTTGCCGTAAAAGTACTTGAAGAACGCGGTGAAATGGCTAGCCTCCATGGTAAAATCGCCATTGGTATCTTAGTTATGCAAGATATCTTTGCCGTTATCTTCTTAGCCATCAGCACAGGTAAAGCCCCGAACATTTGGGCTTTGGCATTATTAGTGGGTTTACCTATTTTACGCCCAGTGATGTTTTGGGTATTAAATCGCTCAAAACACGGTGAGTTATTACCCCTGTTCGGCTTTTTCTTTGCGCTGATTATTGGTTACCAGGCATTCGAATTTGCAGGTCTTAAAGGTGATTTAGGTGCTTTGATTATCGGTATGATGTTCGCATCGCATAAAAAAGCTGGTGAATTATCAAAGTCACTTCTTAATTTAAAAGACGTGTTGCTGGTTGGCTTTTTCTTAAACATTGGTTTGAATGCAGAGCTGACCAGCCATGCCGTGATTGTTGCACTCATCATTATTTTAGTTCTGCCTTTAAAAGTTGCACTTTATTATGTGCTAACAAACGCGTTTAAATTACGTGCTCGTACTTCATTATTAAGCGCGTTTAGCTTAGCTAATTACAGTGAATTTGGCTTGATAGTCTGCGCCGTTGCAGCCACCAGCAATATGATTACATCTGAATGGCTAGCCGTGATGGCTATCGCTGTGTCAATCACCTTTATACTCGCATCACCATTAAATAAACGCTCGAATGAAGTGTATGTAAAAATAGAACATTGGCTACTTAAATTTGAAAGCGACAGCCGTCTTTCAGAAGAGCTGCCAGTGAATCTAAATGACACTAAAATCGTGATCTTTGGTATGGGCCGAATTGGTACAGGTGCCTATGAAACAATCAGTCAAACTCACCCAAACCTTGTCGCTGGTATTGATATTAAGCCAGATGTTGTTGACAAACATATTAGCCGAGGCCGCCGGGTGTTACTTGCTGATGCCACTGACCCTGACTTTTGGCAGCGGGTAAACCACTCACATGTGGGTATGGTGATGCTTGCAATGCCAAAACATATGCAAAATATTTTTGCCTTAGAACAACTTCGTGCTTCTGGTTATGAAGGTCAAGTTACGGCGATTGCAAACTACCCAGATCAGCAAAAAGAACTAGAGGAAATGGGGGTCGACTCTACTTATAACTTCTATTTAGAAGCTGGTAGCGGCTTCGCAGAGCATGTAAAACAAAAACTTTTCTCTTAATGTAAAAAATAATTCTCGGTACCTTCTCATGGTACTGAGAATTATTTTCACTGTATTCAGTTAGTTGGCTAACTAGTTTTCACGACAAACCAAATCAGTCCCTCTATTGGGTCAAGCTTATTTACAAAGCTTTACATCCAGATTAGCAATCAGGCTAAAAAAAAGAGTAGAATTAATTTCAAGGTGCTTAGCTAAGTATCTATTTTTAACACAAAAAAGTTTAACAGTGTGGTGTAGTACCGCTGTTTTTTAATTCAGCACTGTTAGATGGATTGAGGTTGTTTAAATGAAAAATAAGTTTACCAACGAATTTTTAGCAAACACGGATGACGCACGTGCTGGGAAACTTTCAGATATTCAGCAGCAACTTGATGAGTTACAAAATAATGGCATGACTGCAATGGATATCAGAACAGTGCTATTCAACAAGATGCTCGATGTATATCAAGTACCAAGCGATCATTTTCTTCGTGATGGTGAAACACCAGAACGAATCGACGACCCAGCTATTGTCGTTAAGCTAAATAAACTTGGCTTCACGAAAAAGCGTCGTCACCAGCTACACTAATAGCCGTAATTAATTAGTGATTGTTATTCTGAGGGCCTACATCCCTCACTAAATAGGCTGTTTCTTGCCCGTCACAGCCTATTTTCTCTCCTCTTTTTACCGTATCATCTAACTTTAAAATTTCTTTGAGATAAAGATGGATACAGCTCAACTCAAACGCGCCATAAATACTAAAATGCCATTTGGAAAGTATGCTGGTCGCCCTTTATTGTTGCTGCCAGAGCCTTACTTAGTGTGGTTTAAACAGCAAGGATTTCCTGATTCCCAGTTAGGTGCACAGCTAGCAATGATGTATGAAGTGAAGCTCAATGGCCTTGAAAAAATGCTAATGCCATTATTAGATGAAAAATAATTAAACTTTTTTCGAACTTTTATAATTAAGTGCGGTCTATTACTTTGCTACTTGTTTATTTTTGGTTTTAATCTTTAAAAAGCGCCCTAGGCGCTTTTTTTATGCCTGCAATTTAAAGCGAGTTACTTTTAAACAAATGAATAGTAAATTTAGCTCCACCTAAAGGTGAATCACACACCTCAGACTGCCCTTGATGCCAACTAACAATTTTAGCAACAATGGCAAGCCCTAACCCAAAGCCGCCGGTTTTCTTGTCTCGGCTTTTATCTAAACGAGTAAATGGCTTAAATATACTTTGCCACTCAGATTTAGCGATCCCAGGACCATCGTCTTCAACACTTATTTGTATCGAATCACCCAACTCTTCTAGACTTACATGAATTTTATGGTTGGCGTATTTTTGTGCATTGCCTAATAGGTTTTGAATACAACGCGCCATAAAATGCTCGTCACACTCGTAGTAAAGCTGCTTAGGTGCAGTAACTGCTACCTCTATATCAGTAGCAAACTCGAGTTTATTCACCACACTATTGATAAGCGCTGTTAGGTCACAGGAACGGGGCTTTAAGCTTGGTTGGTGTGAATCAAGTCGTGCGTATTCAAGCATTTCTGACACCAGTGCTTCAAGCTCTGCAATATCAGCCTGCATGTTATCAATGTATGTATACGACTTTTCATTCTCGATTTGCTCTTCGAGCATGGCAACAGCAAACTTTAAACGCGCAAGGGGCGTTCTAAACTCATGAGAAACGGAAGAAGTTAGTTCTTGCTGCGCAGCCAGTAAATACTGAATACGCTCTTGCATCGCGTTTAGGGTATCAGTAATCGGCAGAAAAAAAGATTTTGAGGCATCGTGAAGCTCAAAGTCTTGCGATCCTCCTACAGCTTCACAGGCGAGCGTCAATTTATTAAAGTCACGCCAAAGCAATAGGCTCCAGAGTCCAATTGGCAAGCCAATCACGGTCAATAATAAAAAGTAAGGCCAAACAGAGCTAAAGTTTGGATTTTCAACTGAAAGTGGGCCTACATGTAAAAGCTGAGTGTCATTAAGGGCTATGTACCAAACCACTTTTTGTTCTTGATTGAACAAATACAGGTAATGGTCATTTTTGAGCTGTGTTTTTAGGTCTTCAGGAAGTGCTAGATCGGTGAGGTTAATTATCTCGCTTTCGAATTCTTGCTGGAGTGTCGCTAAACCATTTTCAGTTTGGCTTAATAACCACAGAGATTTACCAAATTCTTGGTCAAGGGCTATTTGTTGTTGGGTTTCTTCGTAGGGCCATAACTGCTCTATGACCCCACTAACTAGAAACAGAGAAACTATTATATAAAGATATAAGCTAGCAAATAGTTTCCCCATTAAAAATTACATATCCCATGCGTCAGATACAAAAAGGTAACCCTGTCCCCAAACTGTTTTAATTCGGTATGGTTTATCACTGTTATCACCTAATTTCTTACGGATACGCGATACACGTACGTCAACGGTTCGGTCTAAACCATCATATTGACGACCAATCATGTGTTGATGAACATGCTCACGACTTAACACTTCACCAGCATTTGACGCAAGCAACCAAAGCAGCTCAAATTCATGAGAAGTCAGTGTAATTTCACTGCCTTTAAGTGTAACAATGCGGCTAGTTTTATCAATGGTTAAATCGCCAAAGCTAAGCTCTTCTGGCGCTTTGTTTGTAGCTTGACCGCGACGTAACAATGCATTGATACGTGCTAACAATACACGAGGTTCTGCAGGCTTAATTACATAATCATCTGCGCCAAGTTCAAGGCCAATCACTTGGTCAAAGTCCTCACCTTTAGCTGTCAGCATTAAGATAGGTAAGCTAAATTTATCACGTACCTGACGGCAAACGCTAAAGCCATCTTTACCCGGTAACATGACATCTAAAATCATTAAATCAACTGGGTTGTTTTCAAGGTATTCAAATACTTCGTCGCCGCGTTCAAGGACCGCAACATCCAACCCATTATGTTGAAGGTAATCACGTGTTAACTGCTGTAAGCCGAGATCATCTTCAACAAGTAAAATCTTTGCCATTGGTTGCTCCTGAATTAAAAAAAGCTCCACGGTGAGCGTAATCTACGCCTCGTTGTTTTTGCTTCGGTGCTTTGCACTTCGACTTTTGCGGTCGCAATTTTGCTCCCCGTGTGCGGATTGACTAAGGAGTATATTGTTTCAACCTGAACCCGCGCTTTATGGCTGTAAAGCCCTTTTTTGCTGTCGTTCCAGCATTGAATTTGTTGGTTATTTTGAAACAAACACAGATCTTGAGGCAGCTGTGTTTGCCAGCTGATTTTTAACTCAAGATCACAAAATTCGTGCTGTTGTAATACAACACACACTTTTGGCGTGATATCAAACTGAGTCGCTTGCGCATGGCTTGGGGTAACCCAAATAACAGCAACAAACACACACAGACTAAAAACAAAATACTTCATATTAAAAAATATGATTGAATCCTATAAATGCAGTCATCGAGTACGTGTGTTCAAAAAGCGGACTGTCATCCACGGCTGAGTAGTCATAATATGCTAAATGAAAACGAAGAGAGTTAGCCTCACTCAGGGGCCAACGGGCGTCGATTTTAGCATAAGGTTGCCAACTACTGCCAACATCTATTTCCCCATATGAGGACTCTTTAGCCGATAAACCATAAAAATAATCATTTAGTCTGGCTGATTTGTACCAAACCCCTAAGCTAGGTGCGACAGATAGGTTTCCTATTCGGTGATGTGACTGCCATTGTAATGCACTACGAAGACCTTTATATACACCTGAAACATCGGCTAGTGCCTGTAAAGAAATCACATGATTATTATGAATATAGTGATAGCTTAAGCCAGCATCTAATGCCCATCGTCTCTTTTTAATATCGTTTGTCGATACCGACTTTTCTGCCAGTTCATTACTGGTGGTCGATTCAACAATAAAGCTATTCGATGTTTGCAGTGCAAAAACATTGCTTGGGTGAAAATCAATAAAAAAACGAGTCTCAGGGTTGAACTCGGTAACGAAATTAACAACATGAGTATCGCTTTCTTGGAATGAATAACCTAAACGGCCATTATCAAAGAACCATTTTTCACCATAAAAAGCGATTTCAGGCAGCACAATTAATGGTAAGTTATCACCACCATGAAGTGGGTTCGTGATCACCCCAGCTCCCGTATTAATACTTAGGTGCCACTGCTGGGTATCGATCTGTTGATTTGCCACACGGCTTTCACGTTCAGTGCGCGTTGAGTCATCGGCGCTTGCTTGACTTACTAGCATGCCTATCAAGACACAAACCGCTGCGCACATCCTGATCGTTTGAGATTTCATTGTTATTTTACGACCAAAGGGGTTTTGCAATAAGAGCATAATATCAAGATGTGAACAAACTGTCGTTGCAAGGTTACAACTATTCACAAATTTGATACATATATCGGTTAAGTTTGTTACTCTTCAACGATTTCGATACGATTTCGGCCATGCTCTTTGGCTAAATAGAGTGCTTTATCGGCTTTTGCTATGAGTTGTTCTGGATTACTATTTTTAGCTTTTATAGCAATACCAAAGCTAGCAGTGACTTGGCTTAACACCTTATTAGATTTAGGGTCTTTAATTTGTAATTTGGTTACAGCTTGACGTAATTGCTGAGTGAAGTTAGTCATGTCACTAATACTGGCAAACTGTGCGGTAAAGCAAAACTCTTCACCACCATAACGATAGGCCTGACCAACACTAGATACATGTTTAAGTAGTTTTGCCGAAACTGCACGCAAAACTTGATCCCCTTTTTGATGGCCAAAGGTGTCGTTAAACTGTTTAAAGTGATCGATATCGACCATAGTAAGAACGGCGACTTCTGCTAGGTCATTGGTTTGACAAAACCGCGTGATATCTTCATCAAATTTACCGCGGTTATATAGCCCAGTAAGCGGGTCTTTTTCGGCTTTACTTCGTGACCTAACAAGCTCTTGTTTTAATTCTGTAATTTCTGAGTAAGCCAGCGCAAGCTGATTTTGAAAATCTTGTGCACGACTTTGCAAAGCTGCCGACTCATCACTTAAGCGCTCTACACAATCAAGTACATCATCAAAGCCGCTTTCCTGACTTATATCTGCACTAGTTAGTGTGTCACGGCATTCTTGCAGGGCTTCATTAAAATCTGCTGAGTAACTAAGTGCTTCATTGATATCTTGGTGAACTCTGCCTACAACATCATTAAAGCCGCCAGATAGCTGATAAAATAGTGCCAAGTCGTCCCGAGATAAATACTTGTTGAAAAGCTGCTTTGCCTGCTCATGGCTACAGGTATTGTGCTTTTTAATAATACTATCAAGCTCTTCGTTTAAGTCTTGGTTCTTTTCGCTAACATAACAATACCAAAGCGCATAATTAAGCGGAGTAATTGGCATTTTGTACTTAACCATTAGAGGAATTGCGAGCTTCAGACAGTGGCTCGAGTAGCTTAAAGAGTGTTCGGCTTGCGCTGAAAGTATCATGAGTCTAGGCCATGAAAGTTTTATTATTTAAAAATACGGTATCAACCCCATTAAAAAAATCAATGAAAAAGGATTTTACAAACGTAAAACCAGCAAAAACCACGAATATTTTTTACAAAAACCAATACTAAATAATTAATTTAAATTAAGCCATTTGTATCAACATAATATATTTAACAATAAAGTGTTAGTGACTAGATCTTAAGCTAGATTGCTTGCTGAGTAAGCGATTGAGCAATACTCCAAATTGCGTTGAGTGCCGGATCATGGCGCTCTTTATTTAAAACAGCTAGACCAATTTCAAATCCTGCAATAGTCTGCTCTGCATCACTCACTATTTGTACTTTATCTTTGAGCGGGCTGTTATCCAGTACAATTTTTGGCACCATGGCAATGCCTAAACCTAAGCTCACCATAGAAACCATGGCTTCGTGGCCAGCAACTTGCGCATAAATACGACCATGAATATTCTTTTTACGCCACCACTGCTCAAGCCGCTGCCTAGATAACCCCTGCTCAGCAACGATAAACTCTAAATCTGACCAATCAATTTGTTCATTGTCAGAAAGCTTTTCACTGATCGGGCACGCTATTTTTGGTGCTATCAATACTAATGGTGAGTAACCAACGCTGGTGAAGGCTATTTGCCCAGGTAACTTCATCGGTTTTGCGGCAATAGCCATATCTTCATGGCCATCTAAAACACGGTTTATGGCAAGAGCAGGATCACCGGTATTGAGGGTAATTTCAATATATGGATGTTGCATTCGCAGTTGCTCAAGTATTTGGTGTAAAAAGCTATAAGAGGCGGTTACTGAGCAATAAATACTGACATTGCCATAAACATGCTGTTGCGGCTCTTGCACATTAGCCTTAAAACGATGCCAGTTAGCCAGCGTCGCATTAGCGTACTCAATAAATGACTCACCCTCGCGAGTTAATTTGACGGTGCGATTATCCCGATTAAACAGCACTACCCCAACTTCTTCTTCAAGTTGCTTGATGTTGCGGCTCAAAGTGGGCGCACTGATATGGCAAAGCTCACTGGCCCTAGCAAAGTGCAGCGTCTTAGCTAACGCCAAAAAGTAATTAAGATGTTTGTGATCCATATCGCCACCATTTCATTTTATGAAATACTTTAATTCAAATATATCATTTTACGCAAGGTAAAAAATTGCATAGTGTTAATACATACAAAGAACACCACGTCGGTTCTTTGATTTTCTAACAAAATTGTATTTATAGGACACTAACAATGGCGAATTATTTTAATACTCTTCCTTTAAGAGAGCAGTTAGCGCAATTAGCGCAGTGTGAATTTATGGACCCAGCAGAGTTTGCTGATGGTGTAGACGCTTTAAAAGGGAAAAAACTCGTTATTGTCGGTTGTGGCGCACAAGGCCTTAACCAAGGTTTAAATTTACGTGATTCAGGTTTAGATGTTTCTTATACACTTCGTGAATCAGCGATTGCTGAGCGTCGTCAATCTTTCTTAAACGCATCTGAAAATGGTTTTACTGTAGGCACTTATGAAGAGCTTATCCCAACAGCAGATGTTGTATTAAACCTAACGCCTGATAAACAACATACGGCTGTTGTAACTGCCATCATGCCGCTAATGAAACAAGGTGCAACACTTGCTTATTCACACGGCTTCAACATTGTTGAAGAAGGCATGCAAATCCGTGAAGACTTAACAGTAATCATGGTTGCACCTAAGTGCCCTGGTTCAGAAGTACGTGAAGAGTACAAACGTGGCTTTGGTGTACCAACATTAATTGCGGTTCACCCAGAAAACGACCCTCAAGGCCATGGTTTAGCGCAAGCGAAAGCATATGCAGCAGGTACCGGTGGTCATCGTGCGGGTGTACTAAAATCATCATTCATTGCAGAAGTTAAATCAGACTTAATGGGTGAGCAAACGATACTATGTGGCATGTTGCAAACAGGTTCACTACTTTGCTTCGATAAAATGGTCGAAAAAGGCATTGATGCAAGCTACGCGTCAAAACTAATCCAATACGGTTGGGAAGTGATCACTGAAGCACTTAAGTATGGTGGCGTAACTAACATGCTTGACCGCTTATCAAACCCAGCAAAAGTGAAAGCATTTGAATTAAGTGAAGAGCTTAAAACAATTATGCGCCCGCTTTATAACAAGCATATGGACGATATCATCAGCGGCGAATTCTCTCGCGGTATGATGGCTGACTGGGCTGAAGATGACGCAAAATTACTAGCATGGCGCGCAGAAACAGCTGAAACTGCATTCGAAAAGCAACAAAATACCGACCAAGAGATCAGCGAGCAAGCATTCTTCGACCAAGGTATTTTAATGGTTGCAATGGTTAAAGCAGGTGTTGAGCTTGCTTTCGAAACCATGACTGCCGCAGGTATCATCGCTGAATCTGCTTACTATGAATCACTACACGAAACGCCGCTTATCGCAAACACCATTGCTCGTAAGAAGCTTTTCGAAATGAACCGAACTATTTCAGATACTGCAGAGTATGGCTGTTACTTATACAACCACGCGTGTTTACCACTTCTACAAGACTTTATGAAAGACATCGACACTGATGTGATTGGTAAAGGACTTGATAGTGCTAGCAACCAAGTTGATAACCAAACCTTGATTGCCGTGAATAAAGCACTACGCGAGCACCCGGTTGAAATCATTGGTAGCAAGCTACGTGGTTACATGTCAGCAATGAAGAAAATTGTTTAACCCTGGAAAGTAAGTTTCGCTTGTTAGAAACCAAGCCCAATTGCTTATATGCTTTGGGCTTTTTTTTTGTCCCTACATTGATTCGTCATCTGTAAAGTGTATGCTAAAATTACTGACTTAAATGTTGTAAACTAAGACACTTTCATGGCGTTAAATCAACTCACCATTACTAAAAAAATTACACTGCTTGGCAGTTCTATAGCTCTCATTGTTGCTGCGTTAATCGGCGCAACAGCGATATACAGTGCAAAACAAATCATCGAACAACGAATGATAGAATCTGAGCTACCTAGCAAACTTCAAGCAATTGATAACTATATTACTCACGATATAAATCAAATGATCAGTGCAGCTGAGCAACTCTCTAGTAACGAATTTGTATTAGAGTGGGCGCGTTCAGGCAATACTGATGATAAAACACTGCTAAAAGAACTTAACCGCCTTGTTAAGCAATACGATTTAGCAACCGCTTCGTGGGCTAATCGTGAAACTGCACAATATTGGAACCAAGACGGTTTCTTGCGCGTTTTAACGCAAGAACAAGATGGTTGGTTTTTTGCGTTTACAAACACCGCACAGCCTTTTTCAATCAGTATCTATCAAGAGTCGCCGACTGATGTGAAAATGTTTGTAAACCACCAGCAAACCAACGGCATTGGTTTAGCAGGCCTTGCTAAAAGCATTGACGATATGCAGGCTATGCTGCAGCGCTTCCAAATCGAAGAAACAGGTTTTGTATTTGTTGCCGATAAAAACGGCCTCATTCAGCTGCATAAAGACGAAAACAAAGTCGCTAAAGCTAAGTTGGATGACGTTTATAAAACGGGTATCACGCGTACTCTGCTAACGCAAAGCAACTTCAATTTACAAGAAATTGATCTCAACGGAGAAGCAACCTTAGTGGCTGCAAGTCCAATTAAAAACACCGATTTATTTGTTATTGCCCAAGTACCTAAGCACGAAGTGTTTTCGAGTATTCAGGTTTTACAATGGCAAATCATCAGCTTTGCAATAGTGATTGCGCTGATCGCAAGTTTTGCTGGTTTAGTGCTTGCACGCACGCTTTCATCGCCGCTGTCGAAAATGGCTGAGTTATTCACCCGTTTAGGCTCTGGTGATGCTAACTTAGCCTATAGACTTCCTGACTCTGAGCAGCCAGAACTTGCTAACTTATCTGCAGGCTTTAACCAATTTATCTCTAAGATTGAAACTGCAATTAGCCAAGTAGCTCAAGAGAGTAGTGAAATTAGACAAAGCGCTGATCATGTGTTTCAGCAAGCACAAAAGAACTCAGTAGCACTTGATAATCAAAAAGAGCAAACAATCTCTGTTGCTGCGGCAATTAATGAAATGGGTGCGACCGTACAAGAAATTGCCTCAAGCGCAGCTAACACGGCTAAGCTCACTGAGAATAGTAAGCAGAACACTGAACAAAGCCATACTCAGGTAACGCAAAGTAAAGAAGCGATAATAGAGCTGGCATGTGATATCGATAATATCACCGAGCAAGTAAACGAGTTGGCAAATAAAACGCAAGCTATCGCCAGTATTGTTGACTCTATCAGGGGTATTTCTGAGCAAACCAACTTGTTAGCACTTAATGCGGCGATTGAGTCTGCTCGTGCGGGTGAGCACGGCCGAGGCTTTGCTGTTGTAGCAGATGAAGTAAGAGCACTTGCAAATCGCACTTCACAATCAACAACCGAAATTCAAACTATGATCAGTGAGCTTACCAGCACCTCTGATTTAGTGGTTAATCATATTAATCACTCAAAATCACAAGCTCAATTAAGCGTTGATGCAATGCAGAGCTCTGTTGAATTACTTAATGCCATTAACGATGCTGCCAATGAAATAAACGATATGGCAACCTTAATAGCAACTGCGACCGAAGAGCAAAGTAATGTAGTGGCAGATGTCGGTCGCAATATTGAACAAATAAGTGACATTAGTGACAACGTCATGCGTGAACAAATTGACAGTGAACAAGCAATCAAAGACTTAGCGAACAGTGCGCAAACCCTTGATGACCTTGTTGCGACGTTTGATAAACGCTGACACGTTTTGTAACAGTTAACCCTGACCCTTTTTTATTCACGGCCTATACTTAAATGGTATTAGGCCGTGAATTAAGAGGGTCAGATGAAATTATCTAGCATTGTTTTAGCCTCAAGCTTTTGCTTATTAACAGCGTGTAGTAGTACAGAAAATAATACCGCTCCCCCACCATTTGCTTTGACGCATAGTAATACGTTTACTCAAACCCCAGTTGAAACTCAACAAGAGATTTTTGCATTAAGTGAACATGTTAAAGAGCAACTTGATAGTGCTTTTCCAAAAGACAGCCGTTCATTGCAAAGCACGAAACGTTTGCTGAAGTTCCTGTTGCAAAATGGCGATGCGTCTTTATCTTATCAATCTGGTGCTACCTTAACCGCTAATCAAGCCTACTCAAATTTATACGCCAACTGTTTATCGTTATCGATTTTAGCCTATAGCCTTGCTGACTACCTTGGCCTTGCAGGACAATTTCAAAAAGTGCATATCCCAGAATATTGGGCACTTGATAATGGCTTTAATTTACTCACAGGCCATATCAACTTAAAAGTAAGTGAAGCTCAAAAACTGGTGGTAAATAGAAAAGTCATTTACCCAGAAGAGCGCTCTTTAGTGATAGACTTTGACCCTAACAGCCGCCAAGAAGCGTTTAAAACTAGCAACATCAATAAAGCCCGCATCACAGCAATGTTTTATAACAATAAAGGTGCAGCTGCGATGCTAAAACATGATTATGATACTGCTTTTAGCTATTACAAAGCAGCAGTTGATATTGATAGCAACTACTCAGGTGCATGGGGTAATCTTGGCGTGTTATTCAGATTAACAAATGACTATCAAAGTGCAGAAACAGCCTACCAATACGCGATTCGTTTAGATCCAGACAACAACACCGCATTAGGCAATTTAGCAAGACTCTATAACCTGACCGATCGTAAAGAGAAAGGTCAAGCTATATTAGCCAAGCTTGATAATAAACGCCAAGCAAACCCTTATTACCATATTTCTTTAGGAAACGACGCCTATACAACCGCCCGTTATCAAGATGCCATAAAGCACTACAAAAAAGCCCGTGACTTAAATCCAACCCTGCATGATACTGATTTTGGTTTAGCGAGAACCTACTATCAATTGGGTGACCTAAAGCTGGCTAAAAAGTATTTAACTATGGCTAACAATAAAGCAGACTTTGATCATGATAAACAGCGTTACGAGAGTAAATTACAAGCGCTTCGCTCGCATACTGCAAAGCTTATTGATTACCGCTAGTGCTGTACTGATAAGCATTGGGCAAGCATTTGCCAATACAGACTTAGAACAAGACATCATAACGCTAACATCGGCTCAGTTTGCAGGGCGAAAAACGAATACCGAGGGCGCGAAATTAGCCGCCGACTTCATAGTAGAGCGCTTTGTAGCACTTGGCTATTCGGTTAATGAACAAGGTTTTACTTATAAATCAGGATTCTTTGGCAAGGCTACAGGACGGAACATTATTGCGTCCCAAAATAGCCGCTGTGAAAACTGTAAAAAAGTTATTTTTACTGCCCACTATGATCACCTAGGGCAAAAAGGCAGTCGGCTTTATCCTGGTGCTAATGACAATGCCAGCGGCGTTGCCGCTTTACTTTATTTAGCTGAGCACTTTGCACAAAGCCCCCAGCCCTATCAATTAGTTTTTGTTGCAACCGATGCAGAAGAAAATGGCCTACATGGTAGCGAGTACTTGGTATCAACACTTAATAAAGACGAAATCAAACTTAATATTAATTTAGATATGCTCGTTGTGAACCCACGAAAACCGCGTATCTATGCGTTTTTAGATAAGCAATCATTAGTGCAATATCAAACTGACATTAAAACCCTATCTGATGAGCAGTTAATCTTTATGGCAACTAGCTCGTCAGCGAGGCTGAATCGATTATTTGATCTCAAAGTTGATTGGCGCAGAGCAAGTGACCATTATTCATTCGCTAAAGTCGGGATCCCTTACATTTATTTTGGCATCGGACACGATAAACATCATCATCAAAGCACTGACACAGCGGCGCACATTGACTTTACATTGTTCGAATATGCCATGGCGAAGATAGCCCTATTTATTGAAAAGCTTCCAAGTTAGCTATTTGGGTAGTTCAGAGGTTAAAACAAACTGCCTTTTTTGTGCTTTGCTGAGCTTTTTTACGCTTATTTCAAGTTTAGTTGCTTCACTACGATTACCTACCTGCTGTTGATAGATAAGTGTTAAAGGCCCTTTGCCTTTGAGGTTTTTAGCCCCTTTTCCCGCTTGATGCTGCATAAAACGCTTTTCAACGTTAGTGCTGATCCCAGTGTACCAATGACCTAAACGTGTTTGCACTATATACAAATGCCACAGAGCCTCTGAATTTTCGTTGTTTTTTATAGGCTGCTGTAAACTTTCTGGGTTTGCTGTGGTCAAATCTGTGCCTCGTGATTGTTAATCGCATTTCAGTAAAAACAATTACTGAAAAGGGTTTTACCTTCTGTGACTAATCGGTATCATGCAGTGTATAAAAAATAAGGATTCAAACAAATAATGCAGTCGTTTAAAACTTTTTCTTTTTGGTTAGTACTTACCCTTACTTTAAGTGCTACAGCAGGGTGTTCAAGCTGGGTTTACCGAATCAACATTCCTCAAGGTAACTTCTTAGAGCAATCAGATGTAGATAAGCTACGTGTAAATATGACTCGCGAGCAAGTACTGTATGTACTAGGCAAGCCAGTAGCTGAAGACTCATTTGATAAAAATACCTGGCACTATCTGTACGTATTCAACCTTGGTCGTAGCAACGAGCAACGTAAGTCACTCACTATTAACTTTGAAAACGATAAGCTTGTTTCGTTGTCGGGAGACTATGAACAACCTAGCGAATTTAATACGCCGCTTGAACAAGAGTAATAGCAGCGCAAATTATTAAGGGTAGCCTAAGCTACCCTTTTTTATGCTTTATTAAGTGGACGCCCACCTGTAATTTTATTAGCTCGGCCCTCTTCTTTGGCTTTTTCAGCCCGGCGTCTGCGTGCATCCTTTGGATCAGCAATAAGCGGTCGATAGATTTCTATGCGATCGCCATCTTTTACTTCTTGATGCAGTTTACAAGTACGATTCCAAATCCCAAGCGTTAGGTTATTTGCGTCTATTTCTGGGCACTTATCAATAATACCCGACTTAATCACCGCTTGCTCCGCTGTAGTACCTACTGGTACTTCTACCAGTAAACTGGTTGCCGTTGTTGGTAAGGCAAAAACCACTTCAACAGTGATCATGGGCGAGCTCCATATACAGTTTTAGCGCGTTGTGTAAATGCATTAACCATGTTCTTAGCGACTTCGTTAAATACTTTACCGAATGCCATCTCAATAAGTTTACTAGCAAATTCAAACTCAAGGTGAAGCTGAACTTTACATGCTTTATCGTCCAGCGGTAAAAAATGCCATTTACCTTGCAGCTTTTTAAATGGGCCATCGACTAAGCGTAGTGCAACAGTTTGCTCATCTATGAAGGTATTTTCGGTAGTGAACCACTTTTTTAAACCGGCTTTTGAGATCTCTAAACTGGCCGTCATGCCACTGGCTTGTTGTGTAACGATTTTAGCATCTGAGCAATGTGGTAAAAACTCTGGATAAGCATCAACATCATTCACTAAATCAAACATTTCTTTGCTGCTGTACATTACCAGCGCACTTTTTTCTATTTGCGGCATATTCACTCCCAACTTTGTCGGCGAATTTTAGCAAGCTTTGGCTATTTCCCCAAATTTTAGTAACACGAAAATATCTGCAAAGCCTTAAAAAAGCGATGTAAAAACGCTGTTTTTACGTATAATATGAGCCACTATGGCTAAGAAAAAATCATCTAAATCGACAAGTAATACCATCGCGCTTAACAAAAAAGCGCGTCATGAGTATTTTTTACACGATAAGTTCGAAGCAGGGGTTGAACTACAGGGCTGGGAAGTAAAAAGTATCCGAGCTGGTAAAGTAAACATCTCTGAGACTTATATTCACATTAAAAACGGCGAAGCATTTTTACTTGGCAGTCAAATTCAGCCTCTCAACAGTGCTTCTACTCACGTAATTTGCGATCCTTTAAGGTATCGTAAGTTACTTTTAAATAAGCGTGAAATCGATCGTCTTATCGGTGCTACAGAACGCGAAGGTTTTTCATTAATCGCGACTGCAATGTACTGGAAAAAATGCTGGGTGAAGTTGGAGTTCCACCTTGCTAAAGGTAAAAAGATGCACGACAAACGTGAAGACGGAAAAAATAAAGATTGGGCGCGTGAAAAAGAACGCCTGATGAAACATAAAGCTTAATTTATGAAATGAGCCTAACCTTTTTGGTAGGCTCGTACCCCTTACCAGTCCTGACTTTCCCTACTTAAGAACCTTACCCCCTTAATAAACCCATACTTTTTTGCTATTTCATTCGCCACCATTTACATGATATCAATCTTTGTCGTGATTAATTCACAACACTTTCACAATTATACAAGGATTGAAATATATGAAGAACACCCATCGCTTTATACAACGACCTCTCTATGCATTTACAGTTGCAGCATTAGCAGGCACAAGTTTTATGTCAGCTGCTGCAGAGTCAGACGGAGCTGAAAAGGTCGAGCGTATTGAAGTTACAGGTTCTCGCATTAAGCGCTCAGATATTGAAGGGCCATCACCGGTTCAATCAATCAGTCGTGCAGACATCGATAACATGGGCTACGACAACCTACAACAACTATTAGAACGTATGCCAGTTGCAGGTAATGGTACTTTCTCTACTCGCGGTAATAACCAAGACTCAACAGCTAATGGTGCTGCAGCAGTCAGCCTTCGTGGTTTAGGCGCAGACGCAACATTGGTACTTATTAATGGCCGTCGTGTATCTATTAGCGCATTTGCTGAAAGCATTACTAATTCGTTTGTTGATATCAACTCAATCCCTGTCTCTGCGATTGAGCGTATCGATATTTTAAAGGATGGCGCATCAGCTATTTATGGTTCTGATGCAGTTGCAGGTGTAGTTAATATTATTTTAAAAAAAGATATTAACGGCCTAGAAGTAAACCTTGGATATGGTGGCACTGACGGTCCTAACTACGAAGAAAAAACAGCAAGCCTAGTTTGGGGTACCAGTACAGAAAAAAGCAGCGCATCAATTATTATTGATTACTTTAACAACACTGCACTTTCTTCTGATGAAATGGGACGTCTAGGTACAGCAAACCAAGAACCATACGGTGGTATGGATTTTCGCTCATCGCGAGGTTTCCCGGGTTACTTTTATGTAGATGGTGAAAAAACAATTGATCCGGCCTGTCCGGCAGAAAATGCAACTGCAAGTGGCAGTTGCTTATTTGACTACGGCCCATTTGGTTATGTAACCCCAGCATCTGAGCGTGTCGGTGCTATCTCACAATTTGAATATAACTTCGACAACGGTATTTCAGCTTTCTTAGAGGTTGCAGTACAACATAATACGTCGCAAGCTGCAGGTGCACCAACGCCTCTTGATGAAGACGCAGGCCTTACAGTGCCAGCAAGCCATCCTAACAACCCATTTGGCCAAGATATCGAAATTGGTCGCTACAGAACGGTAGATGCCGGCCCTCGCCAATGGGATATTGAATCAGATACGCTGCGTTTTGTTGCAGGCCTAAAAGGTGAGTTCAGTGACTGGAGCTGGGAAGCAGCAGTTCAAAAAGGTCGCAGTAAATCAATGCAAACCGGTGACAGAAGCCAAGGTTGGGTGCGCACTGATTTCTTACAACAAGAAATCGATGCAGGTAACTATAATCCATTTGGCGGCACCTATAATGACCAAGCAGTGATTGACCGTATCACGACAAGCTTAGTGCGCCGTGGTGAGTCTCATATGACCTCATTTGATGCAAATATCAGTGGTGAAGCATTTAGCTTTGGCGATGATGTAGTAATGATGGCTGCTGGTATTGAATACCGTGAAGAAGATGTAAGCGATATTCCAGACGACCAATTTCAACGTGGGTTAATCTTTGGTACTGAGTCTGTCTCAGCCGCTGCAGAACGCGATCAATACGCAGCGTATATTGAGTTTTCAATTCCGTTAGCAGATAACCTAGAACTGCAGTTAGCGGGTCGATACGATGACTACAGCGATTTTGGCTCAACAACAAACCCTAAAGTAGCTGTTCGCTGGGCACCTACAGATTCAATCACTGTTCGTGGTTCGTGGGCTCAAGGTTTCCGCGCCCCTTCATTGGCACAAATTGGTTTAGGTCCATCTGAAGAGAGTCAATTCTTTGTAGATACTTACCGCTGTCAGGGAACAGGACAGGATTGTAACGCTCTAGATTACAATATCCAATTTGCGGGTAACCCGAACCTTGAAGCTGAAGAATCAGAGTCATGGAATGTGGGTTTCATTTGGGCACCAACCGCTGAATTTGGTTTTGGAATCGATGTATGGAGCATTACCCAAGATAATAAGATTGACGAGCAAGAGTTCGGCCCTATCTATGATAACAACTGTAATGACCAAAACAGCACTGTGTGTGTGCGTTTAGCGCCACAAAATGGTCAGAGTTTAGGTGTAATCCAAAAAGTTTACAGCACCTTTGAAAACGTCTCATCACAAGAAGTATCAGGTGTCGATGTATCAGCTAACTACACGCATGCGATGAACGATTATGGCTTCTTAAAATTCAATTTAGAATGGGCTTACCAAAACGAATTTAAGAAAGATGGCCGCGATTACACTGGCGAGTACCGTTACCCTGAAAACCGTTGGATTTTCTCAACAAACTGGGAAATGGGTGACTTCAATACTAATGTAAACGTTAGTTACACTGGCGAGTTTGAAGATACGCCAGATATCGACTTTGACGGTAATCTAGACTTTGATAGCAACACATCACGTATGGTTGATTCACAAACGCTAGTTGATTTACAAACTGCGTATAACTTCTCAGAGAAAATCAAACTTTCTGTGGGTGTGAATAACGTGTTTGATGAAGATCCTCCGTTTGCAATCGGTGATGGTGATGGCGACTTATATGGCTATGTATCAAGCGTACATAACCCACGTGGTCGTTATTTCTATACTAAGCTAACAATGCGCTTTAACTAATATCGTTGAGCTTAAAAACAAAAACCCGCCAATTGGCGGGTTTTTTAATTCTTTAACTAAGGCCTAGATTATAGGTCGCCTTCGTTTTCAGAAAGGAATTTAGCAACACCTGCAGGGCTTGCGTCCATACCTTTTTTACCTTCAGTCCAACCAGCTGGACATACTTCACCGTGCTCGCTGTGGAACGCTAGCGCGTCAACCATGCGGATCATTTCGTCGATGTTACGGCCTAGTGGAAGGTCGTTAACTACTTGGTGACGTACGTTACCTTCTTCGTCGATTAGGAAAGAACCACGGAAAGCAACACCTGCTTCTGGATGCTCAACGTCGTATGCTTGACAGATTTCGTGTTTAACGTCTGCAACTAGTGCATATTTAACTTGACCAATACCACCGTCAGCAACGGCAGTGTTACGCCATGCATTGTGTGAGAATTGTGAATCGATAGAAACACCGATTACTTCAACGCCACGCTTTTGGAATTCTTCAAAACGCTTGTCGAAAGCGATTAGCTCTGAAGGACAAACGAAAGTGAAGTCTAACGGGTAAAAGAAGATAACTGCTTTTTTACCTTTGATAGTTTCTTTTAGGTTGAAGTTTTCAACGATTTCACCGTTACCAAGAACAGCTGCTGCAGTAAAGTCTGGTGCCTGACGGCCAACTAATACACCCATTTTTATCTCCAAATATTTGAGTTTATTTCCAATTGCCTATGCAATACTCACTTAGATATGGTTACTAAAAATCAAAAACCAAGAGTAAGTATTGATAATTTGCAAGATAGTTTAATGAGGTTACAGACAAATGAACAATCGAAAAAAGCGATATGCTTAATCGGAAAAATTGATTCTCAATAAACGGGGTTTGAGATAACTCTATAATAGTGTGCAAATTGACCGACAGAACACAAAAAACCCAGCTTTTAGCTGGGTTCTTAAATGAATATCAATACAGAGGCTTAGTCCATGATATCTTCTGGCATATCACCACGGATTTGCTGCCAGATTTCACCGGTTTGATGACCGTATTTACGCATCATAGAAATCGCACCGTCATGCTCACGACGCTCAGCAAGCTCTGTTAGGTCTTTATAAAACTGACGCGCTAATTCACGTGTACGTGAATCAGAGAAGTAATGGCAGCCAATTTTTGAGTAGAAACCTTTAAAACCATTTAAGATAAGCACGTAAATGCGATTATTACCTGCTACTGCTAATTCATGGTGAACTTTATAATCGTAATCAGCAAATGCTTGGGCACTGTCTTCAAGTTCTTCACTTTGCGATAAGATTTCAATTACACGCTCTGGGGCAAGCTTAATAGCTGCACGAGTATAAATTGCGCTGATATTAGTGCGGGCCGAAAGTAATTGATCTGTAAGCTCTGGCATTTTGTCTTCATCAAGACGTGCTAGCGTCTCTAGAATGTTAAGACCCGAGGTTTCCCAGAAGTTATTTACACGGGTAGGTTTACCGTGTTGAATAGTTAGCCAGCCATCACGGGCTAGACGCTGAAGTACTTCACGTAAAGTTGTACGTGTTACACCAATCAGCTCTGACAATTCACGTTCAGCAGGAAGAATTGAGCCAGGCGGAAAGTCACCATTCCAAATAGATTCAACAATGTATTCTTCAGCAAAACCTGCTGGGCTTTTCGCTTTAAAAATTCTCATCCAATTTCCACTTGAGTTAGCAACTACTTTTACCGCATTTGGTGTTCAACTCACTGATTGTACCAGATGATCAGCAACTAACAAGTAAACTAACTCCGCAGTGCATAAAAATCTACAAGATCTAGTTAAATAAATGACCTTTTGGATTAAAAGTACGCCAAATAACAATACTTTCGATATACTGAATTTCTAATTATTAACAATAACAACCAGCACTATTAAAAGGTACGGCCATGCAGCAGCGCGTTTTACCAGCAATATTTAAAAATTTTTTGGGGACTTCGCCACAGTGGTATAAATACACCATTATTGCGTTTTTACTAATCAACCCGGTGTTATTTCAACTTAACCCTTATCTGGCAGGATGGGTATTAGTGCTAGAGTTTATTTTTACACTCGCCATGGCACTTAAATGTTACCCGCTACAACCGGGAGGCTTATTAGCAATTGAGGCCTTATTTATCGGCATGACAACCGCCGGCCAAGTTGAACATGAAATAGTGCAAAATATCGATGTGATCCTGTTACTTATCTTTATGGTTGCCGGCATCTATTTTATGAAAGACTTGCTTTTGTATATCTTCACAAAGCTGGTTGTTTCGGTTCGAAGTAAAACCGTATTGTCGCTGTCGTTCACGATTGCTGCGGCTTTTTTATCTGCTTTCTTAGATGCGTTAACGGTGATGGCCGTTGTTATTGCCGTTGCGATGGGCTTTTACAGTATTTACCACAAGGTGGCATCAGGAAAAGACTCTAGCAGCGAGCATGATATTAATGACGATAACCAAGTTCGCCCTGTGAATCGTCAAGAGCTTGAAGAGTTTCGTGCTTTTCTCCGTAACTTATTAATGCATGCATCAATTGGTACTGCTTTAGGCGGTGTTTGTACCATGGTAGGCGAGCCACAGAACTTGATCATTGCAGAGCGTGCTGGCTGGTTATTTGGCGAATTTTTCTTCCGAATGCTGCCTATTACTTTACCTGTTATGATTGCCGGTATTGCCACTACTTTCTTACTCGAAAAAACTAAAGCCTTTGGTTACGGCGCAAAACTCCCTGCCCCCATCCACACGATTTTATCGGATCATGCTAAAAATCTTGAGAAAAAACGCACCACACGCGACAAAGTGAACCTAGCGATTCAAGCTTTCATTGCTGTTTGGTTGATCATAGGTTTAGCCCTTCACTTAGCCACTGTTGGTTTAATTGGTTTGTCTGTCATTATTTTTGCCACAGCCAGTGCTGGTATTATTGAAGAACACCAGTTAGGTAAAGCATTTGAAGAAGCCCTACCATTCACAGCATTACTTTGCGTATTCTTCTCTATTGTTGCAGTTATTATCGACCAGCATTTATTTACTCCTGTGATCGCATGGGTGCTTACCTTTGAAGGTCAGCTGCAACTGGTGATGTTCTTTATTGCCAACGGTATTCTTTCGATGGTCAGCGATAACGTGTTCGTGGGTACTGTGTATATCAATGAAGTGGCTGCTGCGTTACAGGCAGGTCAAATTACCCGTGATCAATTTGACCTATTAGCTGTGGCAATTAACACAGGTACTAATTTACCAAGTGTTGCAACGCCTAATGGACAAGCTGCCTTCTTGTTCTTGCTTACATCAACATTAGCCCCTGTGTTAAGACTATCTTATGGACGCATGGTATACATGGCGCTACCTTATACCATAGTGTTGACGATTGTTGGCTTGAGCATGACTTTATTCAGCCTTTCAGATATGACTGACTTACTGTATCAATGGGGCTTAATCAATCACCACAGCGGTGCGTTACCTGGCTCATTAGGTGGTCATTAAAACGATTATTTAAAACTAAAAAGCCCGCTTGATGCGGGCTTTTTGATATTTTTTTGTTAGATAAGAGCTGTTTAATCAAGCACTTTCGCGTCGTTTGCTTTATTGAGTAAGCTGCGGCTTTGCGTTAAGAAGTGCGCTGTCGCATCTGAGAAGTATTCTTTTGCATCAGCAAATGCGGCAATCAATGATGCTTTATCCCCTGCTTTTAACTTTTCTAGCGTGTCTGCAAAAGTATCTTGGTAGTTGGCAAGCAGTGCTTCGACATCGTCGAATTGCGCAAGCATGATATCAGAGTAAAGCTCTGGCGATTGGGCAAATAAGCGCCCTACCATCATTAACTCTAATTGATAAATGGGTGATGAGCAGCTGCGAAGCTCTGCAAGTGTATGGCTTTGCTTGGCAAGAAACTGGCCATATACAAAAGTTGTTAAGTGGCGCATAACCTGAATGATCTGCATTGCTTCATCGTGTTTTTTAGCATCCATTTCAACTACTTGGCAGCCCCAAACTTGTAGTTGTGCCATTAACCCTTTAGCCACTTCATGATCTCGCCCTTCACACACCACAACCGTTTGTTTTACCCAATGTGAAATATCTGGGCCAAACATAGGGTGTAAGCCAACTACAGGGCCGCTATGAGCCGCCATAAGTGCTTTTAGAGGCTTTTGCTTAACAGAGGTAATATCAACCAGCAAACAGTCATCATCAAGTGTTGGCAATGCTGCGACGACTTGCTCAAGCGCATTAATTGGCACACTGACTAGAACCAATTTTGCCCCTTTTAATATCGTTTCACTTTGTGCTTGCTGTGCTTTATCTAAAATACGAACTTCATAACCTGAACGAGTAAATTGTTGTGCAAATAGCTGACCCATGGCACCTTCACCACCAACAATAACAATGGGTGATAACTGAGGCGCAACACAAGCAAGGCTACCTTGCTGATTCTGATAGGCTTCACGCATCATACGACGCAGGATGTCCTCAACTAATTCAGGGTTAACCCCTTGTGCGACAGCTTCTTGACGACGTGCCGCGAGTAAATCAGCCTCGCGATCTGGGGCATGTAATGGTGCACCGATTTGTTGCTTAATTGCGCCTATTTTTTCTGTAATCCCATTACGCTTTGCCAGTAATGCCACCAATTGCGCATCACATTCATCTATTCCTGCTCTTAAATCAGCTAGATCATTCACTGTTACCACGTTACTACACCTCAAACCCTATAAACGTAAATATTTATATACAAAAAAGTAAAGCTTTTAATACAAAATTATAGTAACAGGATAATAGCCAAAGCACAAAGCCCTAGCGCTCTTGTAGCTTAGCTCATAAAGGGATAACAGATAAGTTAGAAGGGAGTACTTGGGTATTATACAGGGAGGTAAAATTATTTTAGTGGTATAAAAACCAAAACGGGTTGCAACCTAAGGCTGCAACCCGTTTTATTTTGCGTTGTAAAACAGCGCGTATTAGTTAAGTTTTTCTCTAATACGTGCAGATTTACCAGAACGCTCACGTAGATAGTAAAGTTTCGCACGGCGAACTGCACCGCGACGTTTAACTGAGATACTATCGATAAGAGGGCTGTGCGTTTGGAATACACGCTCAACACCTTCACCGCTCGAGATTTTACGAACTGTGAATGCTGAGTGAAGACCACGATTACGCTTAGCGATTACAACACCTTCAAAGGCCTGTAGACGCTCTTTGTTACCTTCTTTTACACGTACCTGTACAACTACTGTATCACCAGCGCCGAATGCTGGTACGTCTGTTTTAAGCTGCTCTTCTTCAAGCGCTTTAATAATATTTTGGTTTACTTTTGCCATTATATTTCTCACTTTCCTAGGTGTAACTGTCTTCTAGCCACAAGCTTGTTGGTACTCTTGCTGAAATTCAGCAAGGAGTGCCGCTTGCTCCTCAGTCAGAGCTAGGTTATGCAACAAGTCAGGACGACGAAGCCAAGTTCTACCAAGTGATTGCTTTGTGCGCCACTTAGCGATTTCTTGGTGGTTTCCGCTGAGTAATACAGCAGGCACCTGTTTATCATCCAATGTCTCTGGCCGTGTATAGTGAGGACAATCAAGCAAGCCATTCGAAAATGAATCCTGCTCAGCTGACTGGTTATGACCTAACACCCCTGGTACTAATCGTGCTACTGCATCAATTAGCGTCATCGCGGGTAGCTCACCACCACTTAAAATAAAATCACCAATTGACCATTCTTCGTCAACGTATGATTCTATAATTCGCTCATCTATACCTTCATAGCGACCTGCAATTAAAATCAGCTTTTCTGATTGTGCAAGCTCGCTTGCACCTTGCTGATCTAATTTGCGCCCTTGCGGTGACATATAAATTACTTTTGCACCATCACCTGCCGCTTTTTTAGCGTCAAGGATAGCTTGTTTCAATGGTTCAACCATCATTAACATGCCAGGACCGCCCCCGTAAGGACGATCATCCACCGTTCTATGCTTATCAGTAGCATAGTCACGTGGGTTCCAACAGTTAAAGTCGATTAGACCATTTTTAACTGCGCGACCTGTTACCCCTTGGGTGGTAATCGCATCAAACATGTCCGGGAAAAGGCTTATCACCCCTACCCATAGCGAACTCGTTTGTGACATTAAAACCCTGGGTCCCAGTCTACGGTAATTTCTCTTGCATCATGTTTAACTTCTTTAATAACAGAATCTGTTAAGAAAGGAATTAAACGCTCTGCTTGGCCAAATGCATCTTTTTTGTTTGCTTTCACAACCAAAACGTCATTTGACCCTGTCTCCATTAGGTCATCAACAGTGCCTAAGTTATAACCTTTATCAGTTATAACAGACATGCCGATCAGATCTCGCCAATAGAATTCACCTTGCGGTAATTCTGGTAGCTGCGCTGCATCTACTGAGATTTCTGCATTGGTTAAAGCCATTGCTTCGTCTCGGTCGTTTACTTGCGCAACTTTAGCGATAAAGCCTTTGTTGTGGCGACGCCAGTCGACCACTTCTAAGGTCTGCCATTTACCTTGTTGCCCTATCAACCATGGGCTGAAATCGAAGATCCCTTCGGGATCATCAGTAAATGAATGCACCTTAAGCCAGCCCTTTATACCATACGGGGCACCGAGCTTTCCTACTGTAATATACGAGGTGTTCTCTTGACTCATGGTTACTCTTACGCCTATTAAGCCGCTTTACGAGCGTCTTTAACTAACTTAGCTACGCGATCTGAAAGAGATGCGCCTTGACCTACCCAGTGATCAACACGAGATAAATCTAAACGTACTTTTTCTTCCTGACCAGAAGCGATTGGGTTAAAGAAACCTACTTTCTCGATGAAGCGACCGTCACGCGAGAAACGGCTATCCGCAACCACAATTTGATAGAAAGGGCGTTTTTTAGCGCCACCACGTTGCAAACGAATAGTTACCATACCGTCCTCTACATTAGATTGACTGTTTTCATTAATAAGATTTACTCCCCAATACGGGAAGCTGGGGAATTGTACGAGTTTTTTGCAACATTGCAAGTAAGAACTGCTGCAAAATGTAAGTTTAGTTGATTAAACACTGATCTGGGCTTTAAATCTTACATGCAGCTAACAACTACGCATAAATTATCTACAAAAAAAGGAGCTGTATGCTCCTTTTTATACACTTAATAAACAGCACTATTAAAATTTAGGGCCGCCACCCATCATACCTGGTGGTAACATGCCTTTCATGCCGCGCATCATTTTCTTCATGCCACCTTTGCCTTTCATCTTCTTCATCATCTTCTGCATTTGCGTAAATTGCTTAAGCAGTTTATTGATTTCTTGCACCTGAGTGCCAGAACCTGCTGCAATACGTTTTTTACGCGAGCCTTTGATGATTTCTGGGCGAGCACGCTCTTTTGGCGTCATAGAGTTGATGATAGCTTCCATTTGTACGAAAGTTTTATCACCCATCTGGCCTTTTACAGCGTCTGGTAGGTTTTGCATGCCTGGCAGCTTATCAAGCATCGACATCATACCGCCCATGTTCTTCATCTGACGAAGTTGCTCAGCAAAGTCATCTAATGTGAAGCCATCACCTTTAAATACTTTTTCGGCAACTTTAGCAGCTTTCTCTTTATCTACTTTCATTTCGACTTCTTCGATTAATGAAAGTACATCACCCATACCTAGGATACGAGAAGCAATACGGTCAGGGTGGAATGGTTCAAGGGCATCAGTGCGCTCACCCACACCCATAAACTTAATTGGCTTACCGGTAATATGACGAATCGATAATGCAGCACCACCACGGGCATCACCATCGGTCTTAGTTAAGATCACACCACTTAGAGGAAGCGCCTCATCAAATGCTTTTGCAGTGTTTGCCGCATCTTGACCTGTCATCGCATCAACAACGAATAAGGTTTCGATTGGGTTAATCGCACTGTGAAGTGCTTTGATCTCGTCCATCATGTCGTTATCGACGTGTAAACGACCTGCGGTATCAACTAATACCACATCAATGAATTTCTTCTTCGCGTGCGAAATCGCATTGTTTGCGATATCAACCGGCTTTTGTGAAATGTCACTTGGGAAGAACTCAACACCCACTTCATCAGCCAGTGTTTCAAGCTGTTTGATTGCTGCCGGACGGTAAACGTCGGCACTCACAACTAATACAGATTTCTTTTTACGCTCTTTTAAGAATTTAGCTAGTTTACCAACACTGGTCGTTTTACCAGCACCTTGTAAACCCGCCATCATTACGACCGCTGGCGGCTGTGCATTAAGGCTTAGCTCTTCGTTAGCTTCACCCATGGCTTTTTCAAGTTCTTCACGAACAATCTTAATGAAGACTTGGCCTGGGCTTAAGCTTTTTGTTACTTCAACACCTACAGCGCGTTCTTTAACTTGCTTAACGAACTCACGAACAACAGGTAATGCAACGTCCGCTTCCAAAAATGCCATGCGGACTTCGCGTAATGTATCTTTTATATTGTCTTCAGTTAGGCGTCCGCGGCCACTGATATTTTTTAAGGTTTTACCTAAGCGTTCTTGGAGATTCTCAAACATGTAAAGGTTCCGATAAAACGTGTTGCACCTGCAATGTACATAAATCAAACAAGTTTGGCGACAATACAGGCAATATTAAAATTTAATTCCTAGCAGTATACCGTAAATGGTGGTCGACAATACAGTGTTCAAGTGTGCAGTTTGAGTTTCTTTTTACAAACTCTATGCTTTTGCCTTGCTATAAAATACAATGGCATCAAAGAGACAAGGATTTATCGATATAAATTAAGTGGCCAAAACACGATGATTATTAGTTTAACTATTATTGCTAGTTTGTTTTATGTGTTAGCAACGTCACATGTGCTATCACGCCTTTTCCACAAACAAGGTCCAAGCCAAAAACTCACAGTCATTCTTAGCACTGTGGCTATCCTTGCTCATATGCTATTACTGGTTAATTCAGTTTTTCGTGCTGACGGCCAAGATTTAAGTATCGTCAACGTTGCCTTATTAACCTGTTGGGTCATTGTGGTGTCGGTAACTGCTGTGTCTCTCAAATTCCCCGCAACTTTATTGCTGCCAGTTGTTTATGGTTTTGCAGCCTTACTGACCCTTGCCAGCTTGTTTATACCGCATCATGTGATTTTACAATCAATCGATGTTGAACTTGGTTTAGTTACTCACATATCCTTATCACTGCTAGCCTATTGTGTTTTGATAATCTCAACACTCTATGCTGTACAGTTCTACTTTATTGATAAACGCCTAAAACGCAAAGACTTGGCAATTGTTCATAGCCACCTCCCTCCTTTAATGGTGGTTGAGCGTCAGCTTTATCAATTACTCACGCTGGGTACTGTCTTACTGACCTTTGCTCTCCTTTCTGGATTCATCTTCTTAGAGGGAATGTTTGCCAGTGAGTTTATCCACAAAACGGTTTTATCGTTAATTGCTTGGCTAATTTTCACTGTGGTCACTGTAGGTCACTTACGCCAAGGCTGGCGTGGTAAGCCTGTGGTATTTTCGATCATGATAGCCGCTTTTATCTTGTCACTTGCTTATTTTGGCAGCCGTTTCATCCAAGAAGTGGTTCTAAATAAGTTTTAACTTGACTCAGCAAGCTGTCTCTAGCTTAATATGCACTGATTTATAAAAAAAGGATCCATCCTTGGACGACATATCGACTAGTACCCTGTTTATTATATTGGGATTATTGATACTTATTTCTGCTTATTTTTCTGGTTCTGAAACTGGAATTATGTCAATCAACCGTATTCGCCTGCGTCATCTTGCTAAAGAAGATCATCGTGCAGCGAAGCGCGTCAGCAAACTATTAAGTCGCCCTGACAGACTCATTGGTCTGATCTTAATTGGTAATAACCTTGTAAATATCGCTGCAGCACAGGTTGCAACGATTATTGGTATTCGTTTGTATGGTGATCTCGGTATCGCTATTGCAACCGGCGCGCTAACGCTGGTTGTTTTAATCTTTGCCGAAGTAACGCCAAAAACACTTGCTGCGCTCTACCCAGAGAAGGTTGCTTTTCCAAGCTCAATTGTGCTCAAAGGCCTATTGAAAATCCTTTTCCCGTTTGTGGTTATTGTAAACTGGATGACCAACGGCATGTTACGCTTGTTTGGTATTACTACAGCACAAATTGAAGAGCACAGCTTAAGTAAAGAAGAACTAAAAACTGTGGTGAACGAATCAGGTGCACTGTTACCTGCTCGCCACCAAAGCATGCTGACTTCAATTTTAGATTTAGAGCAAGTCACTGTTGAAGATATCATGATCCCACGCAACGAAATTGTTGCTATTGATATCAATGACGATTGGAAGCTTATCAGTCGCCAACTTACTCATGCACAGCACACCCGCGTACTGTTGTATCGTGACCAAATTGATGATGCTGTTGGCTTTATTCACTCACGTGATGCACTGCGCCTATTAACTAAAGAGCAGTTTGATAAACCATCACTACTGCGTGCGGTACGTGAAATTTACTTTATTCCTGAAGGCACATCACTGAACACGCAACTACTTAAGTTTCAGCAATCAAAAGAGCGTATTGGCTTAGTTGTTGATGAATATGGTGATATTCAAGGTCTAGTAACCCTTGAAGATATTCTTGAAGAAGTAGTGGGTGATTTCACTACAACGCAAACGCGTACACCTAGTGAAGAAGTAACAGAGCAAGATGATGGCTCAGTACTTGTTGATGGCGGTGCCAATATTCGTGATTTAAATAAAGAAATGGGTTGGGAGCTACCGATTGATGGCCCGAAAACGCTAAGTGGTTTAATTGTTGAATACTTAGAGGACATCCCAGACTCAAACCTAAGTTTGCGTATAGCCGGCTACCCTATTGAAGTTATCGAGATAAAAGAAAACATGGTTAAGTTAGTTAAAGTTATTCCAAGTAAACGTACAGAATAATTTTCTACACCACCTAAACAAAAGGAGTAGCTTGCTACTCCTTTTTTGTTACTTACAGCTGAATTACCTCTGAAGATTCACATTTTATTAGCTATCCCGCACAACCAAACACGAATTCCTCTACTATTATTTCCTTTTGCATATATTGATATAAAAGGGAAAATAATGGACGAAATATCAATCGAAAAAATCTATAACCAAGCTATCGAATTGCTGATGCTTTACGGGCCAAAGTTTATCCTCGCAATACTGGTCTTGATCATAGGTTGGTGGTTAATTGGTAGAATTGCCAATATGGCCGAAAAATCAATGAATAAGGTCAAGTTCGAAGTTGGCCTTACGCACTTTTTAGTCTCCTTTATCTCAGTCATTTTAAAAGTACTGTTGCTGATATCTGTTGCTTCTATGATTGGTATAGAAACTACGTCGTTTATCGCAATGCTGGGTGCTGCTGGCCTTGCGGTCGGCATGGCACTTCAAGGTAGCCTTGCTAACTTTGCAGGTGGCGTGCTTATTCTGTTCTTTAAGCCTTTTAAAGTTGGCGATGTAATCGAAGCGCAAGGCTACATGGGTACAGTTGTTGAGATACAAATTTTTGTCACTGTTTTACTCACCTACGACAATGAAAAAATCATTATCCCAAATGGCACGCTCTCAAATGGCTGCGTTAAGAATAAGTTTTCAGAGCCAACACACCGCGTAGCTATCGAATTTGGCATTAGTTATGGCGATAATGTTCATAAAGCCCGTGATGTGCTTATGAGCGTGCTTAATGACTATGATTTGATACTAAAAGATATAGAAGATAAAAAACCATCGGTTCATGTTAGCCAGCACGGTGAAAGCCATATTGGCATGTTGGTATGGGCGTGGGTTGAGTCTGATAACTACTGGCCAGTGTATTTTGGCTTATACTAACGCGTTAAAATTGCCTTTGACGCTGCTGATATCACGATTCCATTCCCGCAAAGGGATGTCCATATTCACCAGTTTCCTGGTAAATAACTAACAAAAAGCCCGCTAATTGATGCGGGCTTTCTATTTATGCATTAACTAAATAAGCGTTCAAACCAGTTTTTGTCTAAATCGGCTTCACACTTTTTAAGTTGTGCGCCATAGCGGCTAGCTCGATGTTTAACTTTATTAGCAACGCTCATTAGCCATTTTTTACTTTTATAAGTGCCTCGCTTATAGCCGCCCCACCCTTCGTGGTAATTTAGGTACTGCGCGTAGGCGTCCCATTTCGATATACCATTTACTTTATGGGTTTTGTAAACGAACCAGGCCATAAAGTCGATAGCATCATCAAAATCATCTCTGTCTGCACCGCTGTTACCTGTTTCACGAATGTAATCTGACCATGTTGGGGTTTTTGCTTGAGAGTAGCCATATGCAGAGCTAGCACGTCCGATTGGAATTACCCATAAGAAGTATTCCATTGGTGGCGCTGCATCATGGCGGAATGAGCTTTCTTGATACATCATGCTCATTAGCACATGTTTTGGCGAACCCCATTTTTCTTGTGCATCACGAGCATCGTGATACCAGTCAGGTTTTTCTTCAAAAATCTTACATATATCATGAGGTTGCTCAGGGGGAGCCGTCGCACAACCAGCCAAAGATGCGGCCAGCGATAAAATAATTATACTTTTTTTCATTTTTTTATGGATCTCGCTGAACTTTTTCTCATCAGGTCAGTCTGAACTTATGAATGCAGCAGTATAGCATTGTTTCATCCCTGAAGAATCTTTGACGCAGCCTCCCTAGGCTGCGTTTTTTTATGCCTTCACAATACTAAGCTTTAGCAAAATAGTCATCTAAAAATGCAGTGAAAGATACACTGTCTGCTGCTTTAACTTCACGCTCTCTAAGTACAGAGTCAGTCGCTTGCTTTGCCAAAAATGCTTGATCATAAAATTGGTAATCAGCATCAAGGTGGCTTTGCTTGTAATGCTGTGCAAGTGCTAAAGCGAAATGACCATTATCTTGGTTCTCTTTTGCCAGCGCACTAACATATTTGCCAGAGAAAGTTTTACTTGGATTGTTCACCCAAGTTGCAAGCTCAGCTATGGTTTCGCTGTAATAACTCACGCCATATGCATTATCCATGTAACGGGCAACCTCAGATAGCTGAGTAAAAATTGTCTCGGCCCAATCAGTTAGACGCACCATCTCCCCCTGCTTGTTGAGCATTAGCTCTGGGTCTCGACCTTCATTGACAACCGCATCAAGGTTAGTTGTGCTTAATTTTTGCTCTTGCCAATCCATTTCTGGCGAGTCATTTAATAAGCAATAAGTTAAGAATACGTCTAAGAAACGAATTTGCTGTAAATCGATACCCGTTTCGCTAAACGGGTTAACATCAAGCGCACGTACCTCGATGTATTCTATACCGCCGCGAAGTAATGCATCGGTTGGTGTTTCGCCCAATGCTGCATTGCGCTTAGGACGAATTGGCGAGTAAAACTCGTTTTCGATTTGCAGAATATTTTTATTTAACTGCTTTGGCTCAGCACTCGTGTAGTCATCTATATGACCATAAATATCTGATGGTGTATGAATCGCCTCTTTTAAGCCTGCTACATATTCTTCGAGTGAGTTATACATAACACGTAAAGACGATTGTGCACTGTTAGTGTAACCAAGGTTACCCAAACGCAGTGCTGTGCCCACTTCTAAATAAAGAGTACCTTTACCTAGCTTTTTGAATGGTAAATCAGTTTCGCGCCCTTGTAAGAATGAACTACATAATGCTGGTGATGCACCAAATAAAAAGCTGATCAACCAAAGCTCACGCTTAAAGTTACGAATAAGCCCTAAATAGCCATTCGAAATAGACTCAGCTAATGTACCTTGGTTGCCGTTTAAGCTATACAGGCTTTGCCATAAGCTCTCTGGGAAAGAGATATTGAAATGCACACCGGCAATGGCCTGCATCATGCTACCATAACGGTTCTTTAAGCCTTCACGATAAAGTGTTTTCATGCGGCCAATGTTTGAGTCACCAAACTGTGCGAGTACAATGTCATCTTGATGTTCAATAAAGCATGGCATACTGATCGGCCATAACAGCTCATCGTCCATCTGCGATAAGGTGAACTTTTGCAAGTCTTTTAGCTGCGCGAGTGTTTGCTCTGCAGATGTACTAACCGGCGTGATAAATTCTAATAATGATTCTGAAAAATCAGTGGTGACATGATCATTCGTTAAAGCGCTACCAACGCCTTGTGGATGACCTTGCTGTGAGATAACACCACTTGGTTTTATCCTTAATGCTTCTCGCTCGATACCACGTTGAATCCCATTAATTGCGTTAGGAAATTGTGCCGTTAACGCTTCTAGCGTTTTATTTAAATCATGTTTTATCAAAAATGCTTCCTCGAGCCGCGTGGCTGTAATCCTAAGTGTATGGGGGCAAAAAACAATTACTCAAGTCAGAAATATCAGTTTCATTATTTACCCATACACTTGAAGCTCAATCTTGCCATTGTGAGTCACAATATACAATTGCTTTGGTGGCACTTCATTGTTGCTAAAACGGTTAAAAATACAATTTAGGCTTTTTCCTTGAGGATATTAGACCTTTTAACTAATATAAAAGAATGAGGCTAAACATAATAATTCAGGCAAGATATTGTTTTAGATCAAAGGGAAGATGAAATTATTAAAAGTTTCACAGTTAACACTATGTCCCCCCTTCCCTTACATTTTTCTGAGACTATAATCCGCACACCATAAAAAAGTATATTTCGAGGACTCATATGCGTCGTGGGCAAGAAATCGTCAATCAAGAAGTGACATACTCAGATAATCAAGAGCTTGTCTCTACCACAGATTTACGCGGTGTAATCACATACGTAAATAAGGAATTTTGTACTATAGCAGGTTACACCGAAGAAGAGCTTCTCGGAAAAAATCATAATATTGTACGCCACCCAGATATGCCTAAAGCGGCATTTAAAGAGATGTGGGAAAAACTTAAAGAGGGACACTCTTGGCGTGGCATGGTAAAAAACCTCTGTAAAGATGGTCGCTACTATTGGGTCGATGCGTTCGTTACGCCTATTTATGAGCATGGCCAGCTAGTGGGCTATCAATCAGTGCGTACCAAACCATCTGAGCAATTAAAAACCCGTGCGATGGCTCTGTACACTAAAATTAATGATGGAAAATCTATCGCATCATTTCGTGAGAATATTTCACTCAGACAAATAGTGTCTGCGATTTTATTGGTTGCAGGTATTGCTGGGTTAGCAATGACCACCTCATGGATGGTTGCTTTAACCGCATGTGCCCTTGTAGTACTACTTTTTGCTTTAAATTATGACGAGCTCGTTGTTACGCCAAGCCATTTAAAGCAGCAACGTGCAGAGTTTGATTCAGTATCACGTTATGTGTATTCAGGCTCACACCCATTTAGTATTGCTGCCTATAATCAGCAAATGCTGTTCGCTAAGCTTAGAACTGTGTTAGGCCGTGTTAAAGACTCTACTTACTCCTTCAAAGACATTGCTACCAACTTAGATAAACAATCGTCACTCACCGAGCAAGGTATTGCTGCACAAGGCCAACGTTTAAGTGATATTGCTACAGCAATGACACAAATGAGTGCCACTATTGGCGAGATTTCAGCTAATACCCATCACACTGCTGATAAGGTTAAAACCACTTACCAAAGCTGTAACGATATCAAACTGCATATTGAAGATAATAGCAGCATGGTGACTGATCTAGCTAACCAAGTAGAGCAAGCAGCCACTACCGCTAACTCTCTTGCTAGTGAAGCTGACAAAATAGGCCAAGTAATGAGTGAGATTGAAGGCATTGCTGAACAAACAAACTTATTAGCGCTGAATGCAGCAATTGAAGCAGCACGTGCCGGTGAGCATGGCCGAGGTTTTGCGGTTGTAGCAGATGAAGTACGCGCACTTTCTTCACGTACTCAAAATGCAACAGCACAAATTCATAGCTCAATTAAAGAGATCCAAGATACGTTATTTAGCTGGTCTAAAGTGATGCAATCAACTAAAGCGCAAGCAGATAGTTGTGTTGATACTACCGCCCATACACAAACTGAGCTTGCGAGCATCTTCGCACAAATTGATGAAATATCAGGCCTTGCGACTGAAATTTCGACGGCTGCTGAGGAGCAACAAGTTGTCAGCACCGATATACGCGAAAATGTAGAAAGCATTAAAGGTCACAGCGAAGAGAACTTAAAGCTTAGCTATAACGTGGCTAAAGATGCAGCGGGGCTTGTTGAAGGCTCACGAAAAGTTAACGATATGCTGTTAACCTTTAAAGTTTAAACTTAACTGATACAAAAAAGCCGCATCATAATTGATGCGGCTTTTGTTTTTAGGGCTAATTAACGACTCGAGAAAACAAGTCCATTCTCATCAGCATCAATATGGATGATGGCTCCTGGTTGGTAATCCCCTCCGAGCAGGCGCTGTGCTAATGGGTTTTCAATGGTATGTTGAATAGCACGTTTTAAAGGCCTTGCCCCATACACAGGATCAAAACCACTTTCAGCGATGCGGTCTAAAGCTGCATCCGTAACTTCAAGAATGTAGCCTTTTTCTGTTAATCGCTCACGTAGCTTACTTAACTGAATATCTGCAATTTCCTTAATGTGCTCATTAGCAAGTGGATGGAATACCACGGTTTCGTCGATTCGGTTAATAAACTCAGGGCGGAACTGACTAACTAATACGCCCATCACTTTTTCTTTTAACCCGGCATAATCATTTGAACCTGCTTGCTCTTGGATAATATCTGAACCCAAGTTAGAGGTCATGATGATCACGGTATTTTTAAAATCAACGGTACGGCCCTGACCATCTGTTAAGCGGCCATCATCAAGCACTTGCAGTAAGATGTTAAATACATCTGGGTGCGCTTTTTCGACCTCATCCAATAAGATGACGGAATACGGACGACGGCGTACAGCTTCAGTTAAATAGCCACCCTCTTCATAGCCAACATAACCTGGAGGTGCACCGACTAAACGTGCCACCGAGTGTTTCTCCATAAACTCCGACATATCAATACGCACCATGGCATCTTCAGTGTCAAACATGAAACTGGCTAGTGCTTTGGTCAGCTCAGTTTTACCCACCCCTGTTGGGCCTAAGAATAAGAATGAGCCGATTGGGCGATTTGGATCAGCAAGCCCTGCGCGAGAACGACGAATTGCATTTGCAACAGCTACAACAGCTTCATCTTGACCAATCACTTTGTGGTGTAATTGATCTTCCATTTGCAGTAGCTTTTCACGTTCGCCTTGCAGCATTTTCGATACCGGAATACCTGTCCAACGCGATAAAATCTCTGCGATTTCGTCTTCACCCACTTGGTTTTTAAGCAAGCTCATTTCTTGCATTTCTGCTTGTGAAGCAAGGTCGAGTTTGCGCTCAAGTTCAGGGATACGACCATATTGCAGTTCAGACATACGCTGTAAATCGCTGGCACGGCGTGCCACGTCTAAATCAAGGCGTGCCTGCTCAAGCTCTGCTTTGATAACTTGCGTGCCTTGCAGTGAGGCCTTCTCAGCATTCCACACTTCATCTAATTCGCGGTATTGCGCTTCAAGTTCAGTGATCAGCTCTTGCATTTCGGTGCGGCGCTTTTGACTCGCTTCGTCTTTTTCTTTCGCCAACGCGTTATCTTCCAGTTTTAACTGAATAATACGACGCTCTAGCTTATCTAAAGACTCTGGTTTTGAGTCAATTTGCAAACGAATTGAAGAACCTGCTTCGTCAATTAAATCTATTGCCTTATCTGGTAATTGGCGATCGCTAATGTAACGATGCGAAAGCTGCGCCGCAGCAACAATGGCCGGATCGGTAATATCAACTGAGTGATGCAGCTCATAACGCTCTTTTAAACCACGTAAAATCGCAATGGTGTCTTCAACCGATGGTTCATCAACAAATACCTTTTGAAAACGACGCTCAAGTGCCGCATCTTTTTCAATGTATTGACGATACTCATCAAGAGTTGTAGCACCCACGCAATGTAGCTCACCACGGGCAAGTGCAGGCTTTAACATATTACCCGCATCCATTGCACCGTCTGTTTTACCTGCGCCTACCATAGTATGAATTTCATCAATAAAGAGGATGACTTGGCCTTCTTCTTTGGCAAGCTCATTCAATACTGACTTTAAACGTTCTTCAAACTCACCACGGTATTTAGCGCCAGCAACCAAAGCACCTAAGTCGAGCGATAACACTCGCTTGTTTTTTAGGCCTTCAGGTACTTCACCATTGATAATACGTTGTGCAAGGCCCTCAGCGATCGCTGTTTTACCTACACCTGGCTCACCAATTAACACCGGATTATTTTTAGTTCGGCGCTGTAAAACTTGGATAGTACGACGAATTTCGTCATCACGACCAATGACAGGGTCAAGCTTACCTTGCTCTGCTCGCTCAGTTAAATCGATGGTGAATTTTTTTAATGCCTGACGAGTTTCTTCAGCATTTGGGTCTTCTACTTTTTGGCCACCACGAATGGCTTCAATTGCAGATTCAATCTTGCTAGAAGTAATATTCAGCGCTTTAAAAATGTCGCCTAATGGGCCTTTATCATCACACGCGGCAAGAACAAACAACTCACTCGAAATGAATTTATCTTTTCGTTTTTGAGCATATTTATCGCATAAGTTAATTAATGAAATCAGGTTATTTGACAGCTGAACATCGCCACCAATACCTTCAACTTTAAACAGTTTCTCGATTTCTTGGGATAACTTGGTGTTTAACTCATCAGCACTCACACCTGCTTGTGCAAGTAGCGCACGCACACTTGAACCATTTTGCTGAAGCAATGAATACATTAAATGCACAGGCTCAATAAATTGATGATCGCGCCCAAGTGCTAATGACTGCGCATCTGAAAGCGCAGATTGAAATTTACTTGTAAATCTATCTAAACGCATAAGGGTTTACCTATTAAAAAATCTAATTGCTTAATTAATGGGTATGCTTAGTGATTTGTTCAAGTAAAAGAAGAAAATTTAATCGCAAAAAAGGCGTATTAATTGCGCCAGATCAGGCTCGCCATACGGCCTGTTTGTCCGTCACGGCGATAAGAGAAAAACTGTGATTTTTCAGTAACAGTACAGTGCTCACCACCATACATTTTGACCACGCCTAATTGTGCTAATTGCTGACGTGCTAATAAATAGATATCAGCCATGTATTTTTCATGTTTGGCTGTAAAAGCTTGTTGATGCTCTGGGTTTTGTGAGCAAAAACACTCTCTTACTTCTTGCCCGACTTCAAATTGTAAAGGACCGATGGCTGGGCCTAACCAAGCAATAATATCGCTTGCTGGCGCTTGAAAGTGCGAAACCGTGTTTGCCAATATACCTTGCGCTAAACCACGCCAGCCACCATGGACAGCAGCGACTTCATCCCCAGAACTCGAGCAAAGCAATACTGGTAAACAGTCTGCGGTCATTATCGCCAGCGGCTGCTTTATTAAACGGGTGTAAAGCGCATCAGCAGAGCGTACTTGGCTTAAGTCAGACTGCTCATCAATTACGACTACATCGCTGCTATGTGTTTGGTTTAACCACACAGCAGGGTTTGGCAGCTGATTTGTAAGTAACGCGCGATTTGCAAGCACGGCTTGCTCATCATCACCAACATGTAAACCCACATTAAAACTATCAAAGGGTGCAACCGAAACACCGCCCTGTCGGGTGGTACTCAGCGCGCTAACAGAGTTTGGGGCAGTCCATGCTGGTGTGATCATAACGCTTAAAACTCGATATTTGGGTTTGCTTTAGTATCAGCGCGCAAAGCTTCTGTCATAGCTGCCATATCATCTGGAATTGGCGCTTGCCAAGTCATTAGCTCACCAGTGATTGGGTGCGCAATTGATAGCTTTACAGCATGTAATGCTTGGCGTTTAAAGTCGCGTAGCATTTGAAACAGCTCAGGTGTAGCACCTTTTGGCGGGCGCGGACGACCACCATACAGTTGGTCGCCAACTAATGGGTGATTTAAATAAGCCATGTGTACACGAATTTGGTGAGTACGACCTGTTTCTAGGCGTAAACGTAGGCGTGTATGTGCACGGAATTTTTCTGCAACACGGTAATGCGTCACAGCTGGTTTGCCCATTTCATGCACGGCCATGTGAGTACGCTTTGTCGCATGACGACCAATTGGTTTTTCAACCATGCCACCAGCTGTCATTGTGCCGTTACAAATTGCTTCGTATTCACGGGTGAAGTTTTCACGCTTTTGTAATGCAGATACTAGGTGTGTTTGTGCCGGAATTGTTTTCGCCACGACCATTAAACCTGTGGTGTCTTTATCTAGACGATGCACAATACCTGCACGAGGCACATTAATGATGTCAGGGTAATGATGTAGCAAAGCATTTAATACCGTGCCATCTGGGTTACCCGCCCCTGGATGTACTACTAATCCCATAGGTTTATTGATCACCAAAATATCATCGTCTTCATAAACGATGTTTAATTTGATATTTTGTGCCTCATATTCACGAGGGGCTTCGATGGTTGTTTCTACACTCACCACTTCGCCACCGAGTAGTTTTTCGCGCGGTGTGTTTAATATTTCGCCGTTTACAGTGATTTTATCATCCAAAATCCACGTTTTTATACGTGAACGAGAATAATCAGGGAACAATTGCGCTAATACTTGGTCTAGACGTTTACCGCCAAGGTCAATTGGAACCTCGGCTTGGAGAGAAATTTGCTCTGACATTAGTAACTTTACCCAATTTACCAGTGCAAGCTGTGCTCGACTGGGTTAGAATCGCTTTAATATAATACGTATAGTTTACTCGGTTTTCCTCACTTGGCCTAGCCGAAGACATCGAAGGTAAGAAATAAAATGATAAATAAAATAGGGAAACGTGCGTTCGCCATAGTTTTTTCAGTATCTGTACTTGGCTTAGGTGCCTGTTCATCAGCACCAGATCAAGAAGATATCCAACGCGTTCCTAATAAATCTGCGCAAGCTTTATATGAAGATGCAAAACAAACATTAGATTCTGGCTTGTACGCTCGTGCAATTGAGCTATTAAGTGCTATTGATTCTCGCTACCCTTTTGGTCCTCTATCAAAACAAGTACAAATGGACTTAGTGTTTGCGCATTATCAAGCAGGTAATACTGAACAAGCACTCGCAACTATCGACCGTTTCATTCGTTTAAACCCAAACCACAAAGATTTGGATTACATGTACTACATGCGTGGCTTGGTGAATATCAAAGCGGATGAAAACGCATTCCAAGAATATTTTGGTGTAGACCGTGCCGACAGAGATGCAAACCGTACTCGTGTCGCATTTACTGATTTATCAACGCTTTTAAAACGTTTTCCTAACAGTGCCTACGCACCAGAAGCGAAAAAGCGTTTAGTGTGGCTACTGAATAAAATGGCACGCTACGAGTTAAAAGTTGCCGAATACTACTATGAGCGTGAGGCATACCTTGCTGCTGCAAACCGTGGTAAATATGTGGTTGAGCACTACTCACAAAGCAGCTACCTTGATCAAGCACTAGAGATCATGGAAAAAAGCTATAACAAGCTTGGCTTACCTGAACTAAGTGAACACGCTAAAGCAACGCGAGAAGCTAACAAGCGTTAAAATAGACTAAAATCAAAAAAGGCGCCTTAGGCGCCTTTTTTAATGTTTGCGATCGAATATACCCAAACCACCTCAAGGTGCGAGTGTCAGTTGGAATTAAATCGCGTCTTCATCTTCTTCTGCAGTACGAATACGTACAACACGCTCAACGTCAGTGACAAAGATTTTACCGTCACCAATTTTACCTGTTTGCGATGTTTTAACGATAACATCGATAGCACGGTCTACATCTTCATCGCTTAATACGATATCTAATTTTACCTTAGGTAAAAAGTCCACCATATACTCAGCACCGCGATAAAGCTCAGTGTGTCCTTTTTGACGGCCAAAACCTTTTACTTCGCTTACCGTCATCCCTGTGATGCCCACATCTGATAATGCTTCGCGTACATCATCAAGCTTAAATGGTTTAATAATTGCTTCGATTTTTTTCATTTTCGGGTTACTTATTATTTCTCGATTGCCTCGATTTTAGACAATCCCATTGCTGATGGCAAACAAAGCTATGAATTACGGTGATTAAATCAGCAATCATGATATTATTAAACAAAGTGATTCAAAATAGAGACAACAATGAAATCATTACAACGGGGTTTTACATTATTAGAGCTGATGGTCACGCTTGCTATTGTGGGTATCGTTGCACTGATAGCACTATGGGATAGCTCAGATATGCTTGAAAATGACCGAGCTGAGAGCTACCTATTAGAGTTAAAACGTACACTCAGCTTTGCACGCGCAAAAGCAACAAGTAGTGATGCAATTATTGTTGTTTGTAGTGGTAATACCAACAGTATCGAAACCAATATACGCACTCGTTGTTTATTTAATTGGGATAACGGTAGTGTATTTGTATTTTTTGATTCAAACCAAAATGGTGTTTACAACCCAAAGGTTGGCGATATCATTTTAAGAGTCATGGAAGAAGTGCCTGAGAACAGTCAGTTAAATTTCACTGGCGATAACTTTATCACATTTGATACCAGCGGTATGCTCACTTCAGATCCAGGAAAATTCACTTATTGCCCTTCAAAAGCTGATAACGATAATAACAAACAACTAGAAGTATTTGCCTCAGGGACTGCTTTATATATTGGTACTACGACAGATGTCTGTAATTAAGCTTGGTAAATTGACAGCCCACACTCTCGAATTATAGTTAAATAAACAGTCGCAAATTTGGAGTCTTCAAGGATGAAGGCATTTACAACTCTGCGCAGCCTCAATGGGGCGACGTTAATTGAAAGCCTCTTAGTGCTATCAATCTTATCACTCCTGCTGCATATTGCCTTATTTGAATATAAGCCACTTCTGGCTACAAACCGTTTAGAAAGCAACATGCAAACGATGAAAAGAGCACTGCAGTTTACTCGCCTAAAAGCGCAAACAAATGATGCCTATGTCACCTTCTGCGCCTTAAAACACAACAGATGCAACAAAGCTATATGGTACAAATCGTTAACCGTTTTTGTAGACAAAGGCGAACTAGGTGTATTTGAAAGTGGTGATACTAAACTAATGGAAATCGAAGCTATAAGTAAGTTTGACATGCTGACGTACCAGCGTCATGCAGTTACGTTTAGCCCTGCGGGTATGCCGATGGGGCTAGGCAATGGTACTTTCATTTACTGCCCAGAATATAGTAAAGCAAGCCTCAAAGGGCTTGCAATTAGGGTCAGTCCGATAGGCCGAGTTAGATTAATTGATACAGATAGGTGCCAAACTGATAATTAATAAAGCTTATTTACCCCAACAGGTGCTTGAGTCAGCAGACCCTGTTGACGTTTTTAAACCTGTATCAGAAATAGACAATGTTTCACATTCAGCATCTTGTAATGGTGGGCCAGATTTAGGTGTTGCCTTAAATGTAAATGTACCTGCATCATTATCTACCTTAACACTAATGGTATAAAAGTTACTTTCTGTTGTCGTAGAAACACCTAAATCAGCAATTGTGCTTGTATATTCTCGGTTATCGACAAAGTATTGCTCTTGTTTATTAGCTGCATCTAATAACGAAGTAATTGCCTCAGTTCGAGCGGTACGTTTTACGTGCTCAAAATAACTAGGAATAGCAATGCTAGCGATGATCCCCAAGATAGCTACAGTAATCATCAGCTCGATTAGCGTAAAACCATTATGACTCTTTGTTCTTATAAAGTTCATATTTTAAAAACCTATATAATTGTTTTTTAGAGGAATTACCTCTATTTGTTCTTATCTTAGATGGCTAACAATAATTATGCAATTTAGGCGAGTATTCAAATAGCTACCACATGCTCTGCCTTAACATGTAAGGCAGAGCAGTCACTTAGTGTTTTATTGGCTATTATCGTTTCGCTCTTGCTTATAAATGAAAGTTTGTTGTGTTTTAAAGCCAAAGCCAATAGGTACTGCATCACTTACTAGTTTAATTTTACCATCTTCGATAACTAAACCTGGACCTTGGATCTCTTGTACTTTCAGTGGATTTTGTTCACCTTTGATACCTGGACCAATGGTTAAAAACTGGCTTTGCTCTTTAACCTTTTCATCTGTGTTGTCATCACAGTAACCATCGCTATTACCATCAACACAGCTGTCACCTACACCAAAATAAAGTTGAGGAGTATCAGGAACATCATTCGAGGTAGTAAATTTCAAGCTGTCATACACTTTTGTACCGTAATGTAAGTGGAAAGCGTATAAACTTCCTGAACCACCAGTTAGTGAACACTGATTCGCTGTTTCTGTAGATGAAGCTGGTGTATAGGTTGTGAAATAAGCGACACCACCGATAACTGTACTTGCTGCAAGGGATTTTTCACCTGCAGAAGCTAAATTGTAATACCAACCGTGATACTCACCTAACTCAATTTCTAAGTCAGTAAATTTATCAACGTCGTCCAGTGCATTTCCAAATGGATCAGAATCCATATTCATCAAGTCTGCTTGTGTAATTGCTGCGGGTACATCACTACCAAGGAATGGCTGAGTTACCGTATTGATATCACGGATCATAAATAACTGATCGTTGGTAACAGTGCCCGTTGGTTTAGAGCGGTTACCACTACCTATTAGCACAGCATCAAATGGCGTATCAATTCGTGTAGTTACTGTTTCACCATTGACGGCCGTTTCTGATACTTTGCTGAACATAGTTCTTGCAATCAAAGGCTTATAGAAGAAACGGCGATCTTGGGTTGAAAGTGCACTCCCTAAGCTTGCTAATTTAAAATGTGTCCATGGGTTTTCTGAATCTGTGGGGCTGTCAGAAGGCATATCAACACGCCACACATCACCGCCTGTATCCGTTGCATATAGCCTATCAATATAGCCATCATAGTCAGAATCTAAGATGCTAATATCTGATGCAATACTATGCTTACCTAAAAAGCTATTCTCACTCGGCGTTAATGCCCACACTTTTTTACCCGTTTGCGCGTCAACAATAAAAATACCACGTCCATGAGAATCATCAGTACGAATAACATTGTCTTTGTTTGTATCATAACCCGCGCCAAAAATAAGCACTGGTCTGTCTTTGTAACCGTCTAGATTCACATAAGTAACAGAAGGTTTAGACCAAGTTTGCCCTAATTCTTTAAAGTCGCCTGTGCCACCTACAATTGGTTGATCCCACAGTAGACTTGGCGAGTCTGGGTTAGTTATGTCGAGTCCGTAGTAGTAATTTCCACCGCGTCTTAAGCCAAAGAATGCCCAAACTCGGTCTGAGCCATTTACTACTCCATCACTATTTTTATCATCAAAGAATACTGAGATTGGCCCGTCAACACCATAAACCTTGGTATCTGCTTGGTTATCACGAAGTGGCTTTATTATTTTATACAAGCTTCTGGGGATAAACGCCCAGCTTTCACTTAGCACATCATTTTTATCTTGGAACATGTGCAAGTAACCGGCATTAGTGCCTATTAAAACTCGGATATCATCATTACCATAATCAATTGTTACAGGTTTTGAATGCAGCGGATCACCAAAGATGTCTTTACGTGAATCCGTTGTCGATCCATCTTTGTCTTCATCATCAATATCTAGGCCTCTTGACCAATTAATAAGGTCTTCAACTTCATCCGGATCAGCTTCAAAATCAACGGCAGCCTTGTCTATAGTCCCGTAATGGAATACAACCCGATAACGGGTAAAGTTAAGCATGCGACCGTTGACATTTGTTAGTACTTTACGCCCTTCATTCGGCACGCTAGAAGAGTTAGACAAATACAGATTTACACCACCTAGCTCAACTGAATTACCATCAGCGCTTTCACCGCTAGGCAGCCAAAAAGTTTTAGCGTCTTTATCGATTAAACCATCTTCATTTAAAGCAGGTTTACCATCCTTATCGATTATCTGATCGCCAGATACTTTTAATTTTTTCAGATTACCACGCCAACGGGCCCCTGTTTTTGGATAAAACATCGCATAATAAATTGATTCGCGGCTGCGTGTTTGGTCAACATTGTTACTTGCAATTGATGGTGCCGTGAAAGTATCGTTCACTTCTCGAATTTGAGTAATGGTATTTTTAAGGGCTTCAGAAAGTTGCTCTGCAGTATTGGCATGTAGGTACTTACCGCCACCTTCAGCTGCCGTTTCAGATAGTAAGCGCTTACCATTATCACTCATGCCTGAGCCAAAACCTATGGTATAGACACGACCTGTTTCGTGGATGTCTGTCGTCGTTGGCCTTAAATCAACTTCAACATCATCAGTACCGTGAATAATTTTTGCAAGCTTGTGTAAATACACTCCGGCAATTTTATCGCTATCACTTAAATAACTACCAAAATACGACTTGTGTAACGCGCTAATATTAGAGTCTTGTTCATTATCAGAACCCGCTGACGGGTCACCGTCAGTCATGTAGATTACGTTAACTGAGTTATCACAGCGTTTTACTTCTTCTGAATTATCAAACGGGGAAATATATGAGCTGTTATAAGCAATGCGAGGCTCATCCCAACAAACATACCTCCATCCCCTGTTATAGCGCCATTCACATACCTCCTCCATATATGTACTTGTTTCGGTCTTCTCTATGGACGTATCACGTAGTGCGGCATTAACTTTTTCACCATAGAAAAGGCTTTGCCCTGTTATATAAAGATAGGCTTCCCAAAGCGTTTCGGTCAGTGGTGTCCCGCCATCGGCTGGAAGCCCTGCAATTGTGGTCTTTAAGGCTGATATATCTGAACCAATGCCTGCAAGTACATAGCCACCATTGGTGCTGTTAAAACGCATTAAGCCAAAATCAATGTCATCGTTACCATCAACCAGTTTAGTAATAGCATCTTGCGCAACGCCTAAACGACTATCACTACATAAAATATAACCACCTGAGTAGCCACAACTGTTACCTGAACTAGTTGAAAAAGCCATACTACCTGAGGTATCAAAAACAATAAGAACCCGAGGTTTTTCATCTAGATTGGCATTGTGATTGACATATAATTCAATATCTTCAGCGTGACCCAAAAAACTAAACACTGCTAAAGAAGTTAGCAGTATACGTTGAGTTATTTTTTCTAAATTCATCACTTTTCTCCACTAACCACCGGTATTGAGGCTAGCCATTTCTTGGGCAACGCCTGTGCTGATCGTTAAGGTATGTTTACTCTTAGTGCCATAAGTAATAGTGGTATCTACTTGGACCATGTTACATGACACACCGGCGGTAAAGTTAAATTTACGTGGGCATGGTAAATCTAGCGCACCATTATTTAGATTTGTCATAGTATTAGATGCGCCATCCATATCATCCATACCAAAACCGCCCTCAGGTATTTCAGATGCCTTCATTAAAAAAGCACTATTGCCACCTGCTGCCGCTTCATTAGCAATAACTTTTTGCACTGTACCAATTAAGCTATTTTCTGCAGTCTCACGCTCTTGAGCTGAGTTTGTAATTTTTATATCTACACTGCTGCTATTCATTAAAGTCACAGCTATACCTGTCACAGCAACGACCATAATCAAAGCAATAATAAGCACAATGCCTTGCTGTTTTTGTATATTAGGAACACTGTTTTTTCTATTTCGATTAATTGAAAAGTTTTTCATAGCAAACCTTCGTGTTGATATTTCATCCACATCTCGCCTAGTAATATCCAAGTCAGCAAAACAAAATCAGGTAAAAGTGTTTTTAAACTTAAAACACGCAACCAATTAATGCTAACTAATTAGTATTATAATAAATACACAACATCATTCCAGTTATTTATTAAAATATTTAAAGATTTAATGAAAGAAAAAGAAGAAAGTTAAAAAATAAAATCTCAATTAATTTAAAATGTTACAAAACGCCTAGAATCAAGATAAAAAATCAACCAAATTACAACAGGTTAAATGTAAACTTTTCAGGACAAAGTTACGACAGGAGATTATAAATACTAAATAAACAGCAATAAAATAGCGATTATAAAAACATTCAACCCAGACAAGTTTCCGGGTTGAAAACACAGTTTTAATAAAGAAAAATTAAATATAAAAATTAAGAAACAAACAGTTTAATCATAAGCTATTATCATTTCTTTCTTGCTTATAAATATAACTTTGATGAACTTCTAATTTAAGTGGTTCCTCATCATAAAGCCGAACATTGCCATTTTCATCAACGCTAGGAGTTGGCCCATTAACTACTTTAGCCGCAATTTTCTCACAGTTTTCAGTACAATTTGGGTCTTTATTTGGTAGTGGAAATATATACACATCACCATCTTCAACATACATAGTTGGTGTATCTGGTAACTCTGCCGCTGTTGGGGTTCTTAACCAATCATACACTTTGGTTCCATAGTGAAGATGAAATGCATAAAGATAACCTTGTCCTTCTGCAATTGAGCACTGTGAATCCGATGATGAACTGGTATCTGGTTTATAGGTAGTAAAGTAAGCAACGCCTCCTAACACGGTAGCCTTCGAAGTTGCCTTTTCACCCCACCCTAAATTATAAAACCAACCATCTTTTTCAGCTAAATCAGCTTCTAATTCAACAAAGTCTTCCAAACTGTCAGTAACTTTGGCAAATGGGTCACTATTTACATTCATTAAATTTGATTGCCAAATTAAATCTGGTATTTCTTCCTCTTCAAAGCTTCGAGTTACTGTATTTACATCTCGAATCATATAGAGCTTATCAGCAACTTTTAAATTCAATGGATCTGTGCGATCACCACTACCAATCAGTACTGCATCAAATGGGGTATCAATTCTTGAGTAAGTTGTTTCATCATCAAGTGTTGTTTCTGTTACTTTACTGAAAAGAGTTCTTGAAACATATGGCTCATAAAAAAAGCGGCGGTTATTATTACCTAATTTTGCAAGTTGAAAGTGCGTCCAATTTTTTTTGTTGTTTGTTGCCAAGTCAACTCGCCAAACTCCACCACCAGTATCACTTGCATACAATCTGTCAGTGTAACCATCGTAATCAGAATCAAGTAAATGTATGTCTGACGCTATACTGTGCTGCCCTTTAAAGCCACCTTCTGAGTTTGTTAACGCCCAAACTTGTTTTCCAGTTTCTGCATCAACAATGTATAAGCCTCGCCCTTTAGAATCTGTTGAGATTGAATTATCTTTATTCGTGTCGTAGCCAGCACCAAAAACCAATAGCGGTCTATCTTCATAGCCTTTAAGGTTGATAAATGTAATTTGAGGTTTAGACCATGTTTGTGCTAGTTCTAAAAATTTTCCATCACCACTTTTTAATGGCCCTCCCCACATCAGAGAAGGTGAATTAGGGTTAGTTATATCTAAACCGTAATAGCTACTACCACCTCGACGTAATCCGAAAAATGCCCATACCCTGTCATCATTATTAACGATGCCGTCTTCGTTTTTATCATCAAAATAAACGGTTATAGGGCCATCCACTCCATACACTTTTGTGTGTAACTTTTTATCGCGTAATGGCTTAATAATTGAGTACAGTTCCGCAGGCATAAATGCCCAGCTTTCGCTTAATACATCGTTTCTGTCCCTAAACATATGTAAATAGCCCGCATTAGTACCAATAAGAATACGAACATCATTGTAGCCATAATCTATCGTAACAGGCTTAGAGTGCAGTACATCACCAAAAATATCATGGCGAGAATCGTCTGTTGAACCGTCCTGATCTTCATCATCAACATCAAGTCCACGAGACCAGTTTATAAGATCAAAGACTTCATCGGGGTCTGAATCAAAATTAACTGCAGCCTTAAATCGATTTCCATAATGGATTATGACTCTGTAAGCCGTAAAGTTGAGCATTCGACCACCAGATAAGTTTGTGATCACTTTCCGGCCTTTATTTGGAATACTCGATTGTTCAGCTAGATAAGCATTTACACCGCCTTTCTCAACATATCCACCATCAGCAATGAGATTGCTGTTGGATTGCCAATACGTTTTTGCTGTTGATAAAATCGCCCCGTCATTACCAAGGGCGGAGGCAAGGTTGGCATCAACTACGACACCACCAGATACTTTTAGCTTTTTAAGGTTCCCTCGCCACCGAGCATCGTTTGAAGGTAAAAACATAGGAAAATAAACTGCATCACGATGTGATAATTTATCTGAATTATTTGATGCTACCGATGGCGAAGAAAAAGTTGAGTTGACCTCTCTGATATCGGTAAGAACATCATCAAATGCATCACTTAGCGCTTTTGCAGACTCTGCGAAAATATAACTACCCCCACCATTATCAGCAGTCGCCTGTAAAATGTCTCCTGCGTTTTTAACTAAGCCTTTACCAAAACCAATCGTGTAAACATTTGCGCCATCTACAACACTTGTTTCAGGGTATATATCCCTATTTTCTTTCTCTTTACCATGAAGAATTGTTGCCATTGAGGGTAAATGACTATTACCCACTTTTTTAGGTGAAGTGCCATAAATACTTTTATATAAGTTTTCTATATATTTATCCTGACCGACATCATAGTAAGGTTCACCGTCTGTCATCAATATAATATTTACGCTATTATCGCATCGTACTGGATCACCTGAGTTCTGCTTGAAAGGAGAAATATACTTACCATTTGATTCTGTTGAACTATCTCTTTTAGCTGGTTCAACCAGATTCGCGAAAAAAAGGTCATCTCCTATTAAGTATCGCCATGTTTCAGTAATAGTTTCAACTAATGGGGTTCCTAATTCTAGATCAGTGATGTCCCAATTTCTGAGAGTATTTTTAATCGAATTATGATTTGTTCCAATCCCATGGACAATATAACCACCAGTACCTTTAATAAGCCGCATTAAACCAAACTCAATATCAGTATTGTCATTGATTAATTTAATCATCGCCTCCTGTGCGACTTCTAAACGACTTCCTTCAGGGCATAGTATTAGTTTTCCTTTATCTCTACAGGCTTTGCCCGTTTCTATAGAGAATGCCATGCTATTTGATGTATCAAAAACAAGTAAGACCCGTAATTTTTCATCTTCCGCTACGTCATAATTTACATATAGATCTATATCTTCAGCATAAAGGTTTTGGCAAAATACACATGCAAAAATAAAAAATAGGCTGTTTAACTTCATTTTCATACTCGCCTTACTCCATTAATTTCCACTATTTAAGCTCAGCATTTCTTGAGCAATCCCTGTTGTAATAGTGAGGTTATGCTTACTTTTAGAGCCATATTCAATCACTGAATTAATCTCAACCATATTGCATCTTAAGCCTGCAGTATCATCAAAACGTCTTGGGCACCTTAAAGCCATAGGGCCTTCATTTTTGTTAAACATGGTATTAGATGTGTCATTTGTATTACCTAGATCGAGGCCTGTTTCAGGAACTTGCCCTCTACTAAAGAAAAACCGGCTGTTACCTAATTTTTTTGCTTCATTAGCAATGACGTTTTGTACATCACCAATTAATTCATTCTCTGCCGCTTCTCTCTCTTGAGCGGCATTTGTGATTTTAATATCTACACTACTGCTGCTCATCAAAGTTACAGCAATACCGGTTATCGCAATAACCATGATCAAAGCAACGATTAATACAACACCTTGTTGCTTATGCATCATAGTTAAATGCGCCATAAGTTTGCCCCAACATTGTTCAAGCGGATAGTGGTCGTAAATAGTGCGCGTCGGTAGTTATCGTCAAATGTAAGAACGCGGCTATTTGCGTCTTCACCCAATGTATAAGTTTGATTTTTCAACTTAAGGTTTGAATCTGGTAAAAGCGATCTCACAAGTAAGAATACTTGCACTGTCAAAATACCACGGCGATTTTCCCAATCAGTGTTGGTCATCTGGCTGATACTTTTATATGTATCAACACGACTGTTATTTGTAGTATCAAGACCAAACACAAAGTGCATATTTTCTACCCCTTCCATAACCGTTTCAGTTGTCATGCCCCCAGAAGGAGTTAAGCGTTTACGTCTAAGTAAAGGAACAGACACTCTTTGGTCATTAATGGTGTAGGTTTGCTTTGCTATGTAATAAACATGATGTCGATAACGCCAAATCGTAGCATTACCATTTACAGCTGCTGCCGCGATTGGGCCGCGCTGAAACTCAGCAAGCTCTTGCTCGGCAATAAAATAGTAATAGTTATCGCTAGTATCGACAGGTTGAATTTGTAAGCCTTCTAAAAACTTAATTTGCAGTACATCTGTATTTTTCTCAACATTGTTTATACATCCAAGGGCTGAGTTACCGGTTGTTTGCACTGCATAAACGGAGCGAAAGTTACTGGTTGCAGCTGTATCTGGAAAGCTGCCATTATTAAGGCCTTCTGAACAATCATTACCGGGATTTCCTAAACTGTTTGTATTTGCATCTGAGAAAGAGTCTTCATAAAACGTGCCCCAAAAACCAATCTGTTCAATATCACGTTGCATGATATTCATAGCCAGTCTACCAGTTTCTTGTAGCTCACCAATTGTCATCGTGTCACGAGTTGTTGATTTCATGCTTATATAGGTAAACATCACCCCGCCGAGCACCACACCTCCGATGAATAAAGCAACCATCATCTCGACGAGAGTAAATCCATTATGCTTTTTCATATCAAGACCTTAAATAAATATAGCTTTGTAGAACAATCAAACGTCGCTTATCGCCTTTAGAACCACAATCAATTGCAGCTGTATCTTTATTAGCACTAAGTTCTTGACGTCCTTGCCAACTGATCACAACCTCAATATTGAATTCGCTGGCATTGCCTGCAGCAACGGGAGTACTACTAATGCACACAGTTGCATCGTCTAAAGCGCCGGTGTTTTCACGAGCCTGAATTGCACGCACCCACTGTTGTTTATCTAATTCTGCCAATTGCTGAGCACTACATGCTGAGTTATAGCAACTCAAACTCGTATTTAGAGCTGTATCACTATCGAAAGTGCCATTATATAACGCTGCAAAGCCAGGTGAGTCGTTCGCTCGCATACGCTGGATAATGTCATTACCAAGTGCTACAGCAGCTGCACGCTGCATAGAATCAAAGCTTGCCTGCTTCGCTTTTGCTTGCAGGGCCACAGCGCCTAATAAACCAAAGCTTAAAATAACAAAGGCAATAAGCACTTCAATAAGCGTAAAGCCTTGCTGCTCAGAATGTTTAATCATGATGAAGTTCATAGATACTTTTACATACCGTAAGAATATTACGGCACAAATAAATAACAATCTGTATATGGACGAGCGGTCAAAATGCGCGATAAACGGTACTTAAACTTTGCTCAAAGTTAGATAATGACTACTAAAGAAAGTAATTATTGAAGATAAGATGCTGCAATGAAGATTGTTATTATTTACCCATTACAGATTTAACATTTTTAAGCTCTCGACGACTAACTGCCAAAGGCTCTTCATACTGCTTCATCGTAACTGTATGCCCACCTGAAGATGGGCTATTAAGGCTAACAATATGTTGCTTATTCACAAGTGTATTACGGTGAACTCTAAGTAGCTGCAGCGGATAGGTTTGCTCTAGTTGCTTTAAACTTTGCTCAACAAGTGCCTCACCTCCAAAAAACACTACTCGAGTATATTTTTGCTCTGCGATACAGCAAACCACATCATCTACATTAACTCGTCGTATTACACCTGCAAGTTGATAACTAATGTAGTTATTTTCGGGGGCAGTTACTTGAGTACGGTTTAATTTACTCAGTTGCGTCATTGCTTTGGTTAATGCCTGCTCAGAAACAGGTTTAACTAAATAGCCATCAACAGCGAGCTCAAATGCAGTTAATGCGTGCTCTGAATGGGCCGTTAAAAACATAACTGCAGGCGGGATCGAAAACTGTTTTAGCTCTGCGGCCACTTCAAGGCCAGACTGCTTAGGCATATTAATATCAAGCATTACTAAATCGGGCTGGAGCTGCTTACAAAGTTCAATTGCTTGCTCACCATTACTTGCTTCACCAACAATAGTGCAACCCTCATTTGCAGCTAATAAACGTTTTATACGTGCCCTTGCTAGTGGTTCATCATCAGCAATCAAAACTTTTATCATGCATCCCTCTGCTTTGGTATTACCAGCTTCACTCTAAATACATCATCACGAATTGTGGTCGTCAGCTGTGCTTTTTGTTGATAGAAAAGCGCCAAACGTTGGCGGATATTATCCAGTGCCATCCCATTTCCTGTTCGTGAGTTATTCACTTCTGCAGCTACAGGATTCGTTATGATAAAGGTATAAGCTTTATCCGATTGATGCATTTCAACAGAAATATTGCCCAGCTCTGCGGGCTCGACGCCATAAAATACCGCATTTTCAATAATTGGCTGTATTGTTAAACACGGAATATCAATGTCTGGCAACTCGTCAGGTAATTGCCAGCTTAATGCTAGGCGTTCGCCATAGCGCCAACGCTCAAGGGCTACATACTGTTGGCATAAAGTGATTTCATCAGTAAGCTTTATGGCTTTACCACTGCGCATAGCAGCCTGTGACAGCGCCGCCAGCGCTAAAATTGCTTGTTCAGCCGCGTCAGCATCATAATGTGTCAGCTCAGCAGCAGTGTTCAAACTATTAAACAAAAAGTGAGGACGAATTCTTGCTTGTAAGGCATCAAGCTCAGCCTGCGCTAACGCTTTAGTTTGCTGCTCTTTTTGATTATGAATAAGCAAAAATTGGCTGAATAGCGCCGTTACCAAAAATATGATCAGTAAATTGCTGATAATAAAGTTAGCCCTCGACTCCATAGCGAACACATCTGAAAACACTGACAAAAACAGCCAACTAAAAACAGACGTTAATGCCAGTAAAGTGGATATCAGAATGAATAACTGCTTTGAATGTGACAGCTCTGTAAGTAAGGCTCGGCACACATACAGTAACGACAAGCTAGAAAGGAAGATTAGATGTAAAAAGCAGCTAAATATAGCAAGGCGTAACCAAACATCACCTAAACTCATGGGTGAGAAGGCGAGTAAAATAGCAATGACTTGGCTGACGATCAGTGTGGCAAGGACACCACGAGATTGAAAAAGAGCCGCAATCAGCAAGCCGTTTGAATTTGGCTGTTTGCTCATGGGCTCCTCTTTTAACTGTTGACTACTATTTGCTTAGATTAGCGTAGCTCAACAGGAACGGCAAATACTATGTTCTCTTCTTCACCAGGATTTTCAACAACTTGATTGCCACCCAATTCTTTTAGACGAGCAATTACTTGTTGAACTAAAACTTCTGGTGCAGATGCACCTGCAGTCACACCCACTGCATTGACACTGTTGAACCAATCCGCTTCAACATTACTCGCATCATCAATTAAATAAGCAGTGGTGCCCATTTTGTCAGCAAGTTCTCGTAAACGATTTGAGTTAGAGCTATTTTTAGCCCCTACTACAAGCAGCACATCCACTTTATCTGCTAAGTCACGGACTGCATCTTGACGGTTCTGCGTAGCATAACAAATGTCATCTTTACGCGGGCCATCAATTGCCGGAAACTTAGTACGAAGTGCATCAATTACATCTGCCGTATCATCTACAGATAACGTCGTTTGGCTACAGTAAAACAGGTTTTCAGGGTTTTTAACCGTTAGGCCAGCAACATCTTCAGGGGTTTCTACTAAGTAAATACCACCCGCTTCGTTGTCGTACTGCCCCATTGTGCCTTCTACTTCAGGATGACCATGGTGACCAATTAACACGCACTCAGTACCTTTACGACTTGCGCGTGTTACTTCCATATGCACCTTTGTTACCAGTGGGCAAGTGGCATCGAACACTTTAAGGTCGCGACGTTTTGCTTCACTACGAACAGCTTGCGATACACCATGCGCACTGAAGATAACAATGCTATCGTCAGGAACCTGATCTAGCTCTTCAACAAACACAGCACCGCGATTTTTTAAGCCATCAACAACATATCGGTTGTGAACGACTTCATGGCGCACATAAATTGGCTTTTCAAAGATATCCAGTGCACGCTCCACAATGCTAATTGCACGGTCTACACCTGCGCAAAAGCCACGTGGATTCGCTAATAAAATGTCCATTAACCTGTTACCTCTAAAATATCAACTTCAAAGGTTAAGCGCTGCCCTGCAAGAGGGTGGTTGAAGTCAATCGTGACTGAGTCACCTTGAACTTCACGAACAAGACCCGGAAGCTCAGTGCCATCAGGTTGAGTAAAGGCAATAATATTACCTACTTCAGCTGGAGTATCTGCACCAAACTTACTGCGATCAACATAATAAATGTTATCTGGATTTGGCTGACCAAATGCATCTTCTGGCTCTAATGCAAATGACTTACTGTCACCAGCAGCTAAACCAAGTAAACACTTTTCAAAATTTGCTGTCAGGCTGCCATCACCCATTCGCAATTTTGCAGGTTTATTATGTACCTTGGTTGAATCGGCTGCTGAGCCATCTTCTAACTTAATTGAGAAATGAAAGATCACTTCAGAGTTTTCACCAATTACAGCTTGGCTCATGCTTGTTGCTCCTTAGGACTTTCGCCTGTGAAGGCATCAAATAAAAGTAATGCGGCACCGATACAAATTGCACAATCGGCAATATTAAAAACAGGAAAGTGCCAGTTTTCGTAATATACATGCAGGAAGTCAATGACATAGCCATAAGCGATGCGGTCGTATAAGTTGCCAATCGCACCGGCTAATACTAACGCATAAGCAGAACATAATACTTTATTAGACGCTGGTAAGCGTTTCAGCCACCACACTAAAAGCACACTGATCGACACTGCAATCAAACTAAAGAACCAACGCTGCCAGCCACCTGAATCACTTAAAAAGCTGAAGGCTGCACCATAATTATGTACATAAGTGAAATTAAAAAACGGCAGAATATCAATCGACTCTTCGTAGGCCATGGTACTAACGACAAGTGATTTTGTCGCATAGTCTACTACCAAAAGTAGTAGACTAAGCCATAACCAAACCAAGCCACTTTTTCCGGCTAGTTTGCTCACAAACAACTCCTATGCGAACTGACGCTGTTCACCATCGCCATCAACATTGCTTACACAACGGCCACAGATCTCAGGGTGAGCAGGATCAGCACCTACATCATCACAGTAGTGCCAACAACGCTCACATTTTTCAGCGGTTGTTGCAGCAACTTTAATGTATAAGCCATCAATTTCTGTAGCTTGCGTATCTTCTGGCTGTGCTGTCACAGTTTCAACTGTCACGCCTGACGTTAATAGTACAAAGCGCAGTTCATCACCTAATGCAGCTAATTTCGCGCTTAGCTCTTCACCTGCATAAATGTTTACGTTTGCTTGTAGAGTAGCACCAATAACTTCTTCTTTACGAGCTGCTTCTAGTACACGGTTTACTTCATCACGCACGTTAAGGATTGTTAACCAATCATCGTTGCTGAATTTACCTTGTGAAGAGGCTTGCAAGCCATCGTACCATACTGAAGTGAATACAAACTTGTCACGCTCACCTGGTAATGCTTCCCAGATTTCTTGCGCGGTGAAGCTTAAGATCGGTGCCATCCAACGCGTCATTGCTTCAGCAATGTGGTAAAGCGCAGTTTGACATGAACGACGCGCATGGCTATCGCTTTTCGCTGTGTATTGACGATCTTTGATTACGTCTAGGTAGAACGAACCAAGCTCACCAGTACAGAAGTTCATTAGCTTTTGCGTTACAAGTAGCATTTGATACTTGTCGTAAGCCGCTAAGATTTCATCTTGAAGTTCAGCTGCACGACCCACAATCCAACGGTCAAGCTCAACCATGTCTTCAATAGCAACTTGATCAGTTTTTGGATCAAAACCATTTAAGTTCGCAAGTAAGTAACGGCTCGTGTTACGAATACGACGATAACGGTCTGCTGAACGCTTAAAGATTTCATCAGATACAGTCATTTCAGCTGTAAAATCAGTTGATGCAACCCATAAACGTAAGATGTCAGCACCTAGTTTGTTCATCACGTTTTGTGGCGAAATTACGTTGCCTAATGATTTAGACATCTTGCGGCCATTTTCATCAACCGTGAAACCATGTGTTAGCACTTGCTTATATGGCGCATGACCATTAATAGCAACCGATGTCATCATTGACGACATAAACCAACCACGGTGTTGATCAGAACCTTCTAAGTAAAGATCAGCAGGACCGGTTAAATCTTCACGTGCATCAACCACACACGCGTGAGTCACACCTGAGTCAAACCATACATCTAGCGTATCTTGTACTTTCATGTATTGCTCAGCGTCATCGCCAAGTAAGGTTGCTGGATCTAAGTCATACCAAGCTTGAATACCTGATTTTTCAACCAGCTTCGCAGCTTCTTCAATTAGCTCTTCGGTATTCGGATGAAGCGCACCAGTGTCTTTATCAACGAATAATGCAATTGGCACACCCCATGTACGTTGACGTGAAATACACCAATCAGGACGGCCTTCAACCATGTTTGCAATGCGGCTCTCGCCCCACTCAGGTAACCACTCAGTCTTTTTGATTTCGCTTAATGAATCTTGACGAAGGTTAGCTTGGTCCATACTTACGAACCACTGTGGCGTAGCACGGAAGATAATAGGAGTTTTATGACGCCAGCAATGTGGGTAGCTGTGCGTAAGTGCATGATGATGCAATAACGCATTGTTTTCAGTTAATACGTCAATAACGCTCGCATTCGCTTTAAATACGTGCTGACCTGCAAACATTGGTGTGTCAGGTAAGTAAACACCGTTAGCACCAACCGGATTCGCTACTTCTAAACCATAAGCAAGACCTGCCGCGAAATCCTCTTGACCATGACCAGGTGCAGTATGAACAACACCAGTACCAGAATCAGTCGTTACGTGATCGGCAACAATCACAGGCACTGTGAAGTCATAGAATGGGTGAGCAACCTGCAAGTTCTCAAGTGCAGCACCTTTTACATAACCGAGTACGTGGTAATGTTTGAAGCCATAACGGTCCATAGCATCTTTAACTAGCTCAGAACCTAAAATTAGACGTTGCTGTGCACCTTCATCATCAATTTGAACAAGGGCATATTCAAGCTTTTCGTGAACCGCTACTGCACGGTTAGCTGGTAATGTCCAAGGTGTTGTCGTCCAGATTGCTGTGCTAACAGCACCTGTACCTTCATGGCCTTCAGCAAGTTCAAACGCATTGATTACAGCATCTTGATCAGCAAACTGAAAACGCACATCGATTGCTGGAGACTGTTTATCTTGGTATTCAACTTCCGCTTCAGCAAGTGCTGAACCACAATCTGTACACCAGTGAACAGGCTTAGCACCTTTGTGTAAGTGACCATTTTTAATGATGCGACCAAGTACGCGAATTGCATTCGCTTCAAAGTCAAAGTTCATTGTTAAGTAAGGCTTGTCCCAGTCACCAAATACACCAAGACGTTTAAAGTCTGTTTTTTGACCTTCGACTTGTTTTTTTGCGTATGCGCGACATTTTTCACGGAACTCAGCAGCAGACACCTTAACGCCTGGCTTGCCTACTTTCTTTTCAACCATTAATTCAATTGGTAAACCGTGACAGTCCCAACCCGGCACGTAAGGTGCGTCGAAGTCAGACAAAGTTTTTGACTTAACAATAATATCTTTAAGAATTTTGTTTACCGAGTGGCCTAAATGGATATCACCGTTTGCATACGGAGGACCGTCATGCAAAATGAAGGTTTTTTTACCTTTTTTAGCGCTGCGAATTTGACCGTAAAGATCGTCTTCATACCATGTCTTAAGCATCTTTGGTTCACGTTGTGCCAAATTGCCGCGCATTGGAAACGCTGTTTCCGGTAAATTCAAAGTATGTTTGTAGTCGCTCATTAATCCTACTTTCCGTATCGGCTACCTAATTTAAACCAAAACACTGCTTAGCGGCGGTTACATCATCTGCAATCTGCGCCGTCAGTTGTGTTAATGTCTCGAATTTTTTCTCATCGCGAAGCTTTTTAATTAGCTCCACGTGCATAAATTGTCCGTAAATGTCTTGCGCAAAGTCGAAAAGATGGACTTCTAACAATGCGCGTGTTCCATTAAATGTGGGTTTGTTGCCAATATTTGCAACCCCATATAATTCTTTATCACCCACTTTAGCTCGTACCGCAAATACCCCATTTACAGGGCATACTTGGCGTTTTAGTGCTATGTTGGCAGTTCTGAACCCTAATTCACGACCTTTCGCCCAGCCATGAATAACACGTCCAGAAATCGCATAACCATGACCTAACATGGTTTTTGCATCTTCTAATTGCCCTGCAGCAAGCGCATGGCGAATAAGGGTACTACTGACTCTATCATTGAGTCTGCGAAAACTTGCAGTACTTTTCACATCCATGTTCAGCTCAGCGCCCATGGTTTTCAGTAACGCAAAATCGCCACGACGACGTTTGCCAAAACAAAAGTCATCACCAACAGTTAATGCTTTAACGCCTAGCTTTTCAACCAGTACTTGGCTGACAAACTGTTCTGCTTCCATGTTGGCAAATTGCTGATTGAAGCTAATGCATATCACTCGCTCTACGCCTAATTTAGCAAGCAAACTGAGCTTATCACGTAGTCGCGTTAAACGCGCGGGTGCATTATCTTTAGCAAAAAACTCTTGTGGCTGAGGCTCAAATAACATAACGGTACTTGGCAATTGATGCTTTTCTGCGTCTTGCAGCAAGCCTTTAATCACTTCTGCATGACCTAAGTGCACGCCATCAAAATTACCAATGGTCAACACACAGCCATAATGCTGCGCGCGAATATTGTGAATACCTCTAATTAACTCCATGCCACCTTTTTGCCTTTATCAGCGAGCCCAAAACATTGATATCGGGCCTGAAGGGCCGATTATAATCTTTTTTTTAGTTTGATTCAGTAGTTGCAACACTTTTTATCGTATTTAGTCGCACACCTAAAATAAATAAGGCCGCAAAGTAAACAAAAACCGCCAGCACTAATAACCCACTCAACAGCAACACTTGCTCAGTAAAGTGCCATGTTTTCCACGTAAATTGCTGGCCAACATACCACACTGCAGCAGCCATTAATAAACTTGAAAACAAACACTTAAAGGTGAAGCCCAGACTCATCGCAGAAAACTGATAAACGCCTTCTTTACGTAATTGATGATACAACAAATAGGCATTACAACTGGCCGACATCGCAGTTGCTAATGCTAAACCCAAATAGCCAATAAATGGAGCCAACATAATGTTAAACACCATATTTAACACCAATGTTTTAATGCCTATTTTTACCGGCGTTTTAGTATCTTGACGTGAATAAAAACCTGGAGCTAACACCTTGATTAACATAAAGCTAACCAGTCCCACTGAGTAGGCCATCACACCGTAACTTACCGCCTTTACATGATCAATTTCACCGTTTTGAAACGCACCATGATCAAATAAAACCGTAATAATGAGCGGGCTTATCACCATTAAACCAAACATGGCCGGCAAGCCTAAGAAAATAACAAATCTCACCCCCCAGTCGAGGGTTAGTTGAAAATCTTTTGTGCTTTTGGTGCTATGTAGCTTAGACAATGCGGGCAGTATGACCGTTGCTATACCGATACCAAATAAGCCAAGAGGAAACTCAATTAAACGGTCTGAGTAGTAAAGCCACGCGATAGAGCCGGTCATCAACATCGAGGCGATCATGGTGTCGAGTAACAGGTTTATTTGACTGATAGACACGCCAAACAAGGCTGGTAGCATGAGTTTTCGGACTTTCTTAACGTTTTCATCTTGCCAGCCCCATTTAGGGCGGCTCAACATGCGGGCACGATACAAAAATGGCAACTGGAACAATAACTGTACTAAGCCCCCTACAAACACGCCGATGGCAAGCGCGTATGCCCCCACCGAAAATTTATCGTGTAGAAAAACAGCACACGTGATAATTGATACATTCAACAGCACAGGGGTAAATGCAGCCACCGCAAAGCGATTATATACGTTCATAACCGCACCGCTCAGGGCAACCAGACTCACAAAAAATAAATAAGGGAAAGTCAGCTTTAACAGTGCACTAGCCAGTACGAACTTTTCGGCATTTTCGCCTCCTTGCCACCAGTCGATAAACCAGCCAGTACCAAATAAAGCAGCTATGACTGGAGAGGCAACCACCCCAAACAAGGTGACAATTAATAAAATAGTTCCCAACGTACCGGCAGCTTGAGCCACAAACAGCCTGACTTTATCATCGCCTTGTTGCTCTTTTATCTCAGATAAAACCGGCACAAAAGCTTGGGCAAAGGCTCCTTCGGCAAACAAACGTCTTAAAAAGTTAGGAATTCGATTGGCAAATAAAAACACATCCGCAGCAGCACTGGCACCTAGCAGATTTGCCACAACAGCATCTCGTACTAACCCTAAAATACGCGAGATCATCGTCATTGCACTAACAATCATCCCAGAACGAAATAATCCTTTTGCCACCTTAAACCCATTATCAAAAAACTTCTAAGATGGGCGATTATGCCTAAAATATCTTTAAAGCACTAGGCTCGAACCCGACCCTTTGTTACAATGGCGATATTAACTGCTAAAGCGGCAAATTGATGTTCGTTATAAGGAGCAGTTTTTCTTGAGATGTCAAAATTTCGTTGACATTCATGATAAAAACAGGCATATTCCACGGCCTTTAAATTAAGCTTATTTTAAGATTGTTAGGAGCAAACCTTGGCTAACATCAAGTCTGCAAAAAAACGCGCTATTACGAGCGAAAAAAATCGTCAACATAACGCAAGCCGTCGTTCAATGATGCGTACTTACTTCAAAAAAGTAGTTACTGCTATTGAAGCGGGCGACAAAGAAGCTGCACAAGCAGCATTCGCTGTTGCAACACCTATCCTAGACCGTTACGCAACTAAAGGTCTAATCCACAAGAACAAAGCAGCTCGTCATAAGAGCCGTTTAGCAGCTAAAATCAAAGCGCTATAATTTGTTTTTGATGAATATGAAAAAACCGGCTTTTGCCGGTTTTTTTTTATCTGTAATTTAACAAGACACGTGTTATATATGCCTCATTAAAGTAGCTAGCTAGACAATTTCGAGCTCTGGGTAAAACTTTTTCAGCATAGCGGCAATCTTCTTAGGTGTGAAAGGTTTTACTACAAACCCTTTAGCACCCTTCTCAATCGCTTCTTTAACGTTTTCTACTGTTGAATGGGCTGAAACCATTACTACGTTTGCTTCAGGCGAAATTTCGTTGATTTGCGAGATAATCTCTTTGCCGTCACCATCGGGTAATTCTATATCTAAAAAGATAATATTGAACTCTTTTTCTTTACATGCGCTTAAACACTGCGCGGCCGTAGAAGCCTCACGCACATTATCGATACCTAGGTGCATTAATGTTTGATTTAAAAAACTGCGAACTGTGCCTACGTCGTCCACAATAAGAATTGAAAGCTGCGTATCCATACTATTCCTCTTAAACTATGAAGATAAACACTCATTGCACTGTAGAGTGTAACGCATTTAAGCTATAAGTGATTTGAATTTGACTATTATATCAAAAACTTCGTTATAATCTCATTATAGAGACCTATGTTTAAAAGGCCAGATAAGCTTTATGTCTAATAAAATAAAAAAACAATCTTTGCTTGGTAAAACACCTGCACGAAAAAAACCAACACAAGCAAAGCGCCAAAGACCCGCCCCCCAGCAACAAGCGCGTGCACAAGCTGCGCAGCAAAGCGTTCCTGAAGTCGAACTTAAAAAAAGTAAAACACGCTGGTATGCGCTCGCAGCAGTTGTATTAATTCTGCTAATTACGCCCAAACCTGTGTTAATCACTTATGAAAAGCTAGGTATGGTCTCGCAAAGTGTATTTTGGCCAGGGGTTTTTGGTTATGGTGCAAACTTATTTGATTCAACCCTCAGCCCCCGTGCAGACCTAAGCCGCAACATTATTTATCTGTGCCAGGATAAGCGCAAACCAGATACCTGCCAGAAGTATCGCGTGACAGAGCAAAGTGGTTTTTTTGCTGCCATGAAAAAGCTAATAATGGATTAAAAAATCTAATCCGAAAATTTAAAATTACTTGGTTGAAAGCTGTGTAAAAGATCACCATAATGGCGCTCCTTTTTCAACACAGACACGATCAGATACGACCATGCTAAACGAGCTAGATTGGCTTTTAAACTTAACGTTACTTGCACTAGGACTAGGTGCATTTTTTATTAACCAGCTTACATTACTTCGTTTTGCAGCGATTAGCGCGTGTAGTTTATTATTTTTATCGTTTAGTTTAGATCTGATGTCATCAAGCGTTATCTCAAATATGAGCTTGGTGTTGATCAACACATTTTATTTATTCAAGGTCTACACATTTGGCCAATTGAATATCAATCAAGGTTAATCTTCTCCTAAGATAAATTGATAGAATAGGCTATCGCATCTATCAGCTTTTATGCCCAAGCAGCCCTCTGCTTGGGCTTTTTTTTACTTACAAAATGATTGAACTGAGATACCATAAACGGCGTATATAGATAATTTGGAGGTACCTTATGTCATTTAACGACTTCGACTTATTTCTCTCATCAATGGAAGACGTAAAACCTCTTAAGCATGACACTGTTCAATTTGATTCTACGAAACAGGGCCCTTCTTTAGCGCAACAAGAAAAACGTAAAGCAGCTGAGTGTGATTTAGCAATTGATGAAAACTATTTACGTACTGAATTCGTTGAGCTGTTAGATCCTCATGCCATATTGGCATTTAAAAAAGATGGCGTACAAGGCCAAGTATATAAAAATCTGCGTTTAGCTAAATATCAACTCGATGCCACGCTTGATTTGCATGGTCAGCCTCTTCAGCGAGCGCGCAGTACGCTTTTTAATTTTATTGATGACTGCCATAAACGAAATATTCGTGTCGTACTAATTCGCCATGGTATTGGTATCAAAAATAAATCACAGCCGGGTATTTTAAAGAGCTATACCAATAAGTGGCTGCAAGAAATTCCAGCGGTTTTAGCCTTTCATAGCGCCCTTAAGCATCATGGTGGTAGCGGTGCGACGTATGTGATGATTAAAAAGTCAGACGAGAAGAAACACGAGAACAGAGAAATCCATTCAAAAAGAAGTTAATAGAATAAGTGATTGAAGTGCAGCATAAAAACATGCTGCACATATTAACTGTGATTGGTTGGTTATGATTGGCTAACTTCAATAGCCTGAGCTGGCTGCTCCGACGCATTCGCTTGATTAAACCATGCTGAAACACCAAGAACAATTACTGACACTACGACTAGACTAAATTTAGCTCCACCTTGATTAGATTTCATAACGCCTCTTTTTTATTATTGTTTTTTTATTGAGCAACAACAGCATAGCAAAGTTACAGATGTTAACAAGGTGTATATTAAACTAATTTGTAATGTGTCAATAACCTTTTGTTCTATCAACCTGATTTATTAGACTTTCACCTTCAATTAATCTTTTGACATTACCCGCGATTTGCAGCGTCACAGTCTCTAAATCTGACAATGCAGCACAGTGAGGTGTTAAGGTCACCTTTTCATGAGACCAATAAGGATGCACCTTAGGTAAAGGCTCTTCGCTGAACACATCAAGGGTAGCGCCACGTAATTGCTCACTATCAAGTGCTTCAAGCAAGTCTTCATCGACAACATGCTTGCCTCTGGCAACATTAATAAGCACCGCATGATTTTGCAATTTACTTAGCAGTGATTTGTTAATGATACCCTGAGTGTGTTGGTTAAGTGGCAGCAAGCACACGAGATAATCAATTTGACCAAGCATGTCATCTAATCCCTGCTGTGTGTAATAGGTACTTACTTCAGCATCGTGTTTTTCACTATTAGACCAAGCACTCACTCTAAAGCCATTTGCGAGTAAACGCTTAGCACAGGCTTTACCTAGTTCACCATAACCCAAAATACCCACATGTTGATGTGAATACGCTCGCTTTGGCTTCCAAGTACTGGCTGATTGTTTTAAATAATATTCTTTGAGTCTCAGCTTGTGTGCCAACACATGGGTCAACACGTACTCTGCCATATCATTTGCAAGATTATCATCAACAATTCTAACAACGGGGACATGTGCAGCTATCTTCGTTAAGTCGATGCTATCAACGCCTGCACCAAATGAAGAAACTGCTTTTAAATTTACTAGCTTAGGCCATAAATCAGCAGGGGCATTCCAAGCCAGTACAAACTCTACAGCTTCGTAGTCGGTGCATTCAGACCAGAGCTGCACGTCAACCTCTGGTAATAACGCTTGTAATCGAGCAATTAATTGGCTGCAATCTCGGCCTGTTACAGCTACAAGTAAAATCATTGTCTTCTCCATTTTGCCTCGTACTCGAAGCGCTCTTTAAAAAGTCACACAACTGCAACCTAACTGTCACAGCGAACTCTTACCCTAACCTCATCGCTGAATGCGTTTATGTTTGAGGTTTGTATGATCAGTGTTGATAAAGTAATAGAAGCAAATTTACCACAGTTAGAAAATTCACCAAAAGTAAAAGGCTTAGTAAAGAAAGGTCTGGGTTATTTATTACATGAGCAAGAGTTTGTTGCCTTTGGTGATGCATACCCACACTTACAAGGACTTGAGTTTGTAGAGCAAGTACTTGATGAGCTAGACTTTGACACGCGCTACAAGCCAAAGCAAATGGAACATATTCCTAGTGAAGGTAATGTCGTCATTGTCGCTAACCACCCTATCGGTTCTCTTGATGCATTAGCGCTAATAAAAGTCTTATCAAGTGTGCGCCCTGACTTAAAAGTCGTTGCAAACCGCATGCTGATGTCAATCACTCCGATGCACTCATTACTCTTACCCGTTGATAACCTCTCTGGTACAAGCAAAAAGAAAGAGCTGGCTAATATCCAACAGCATTTAAAATCAGACGGTGCGTTATTAATCTTTCCTGCTGGAGAGGTGTCACGCTTAAGTCCAACGGGTATTAAAGACTGTAAATGGAATACTGGCTTTTTACGTATGGCAAAGAAAGCCAACGCACCTATTTTGCCAATTTACATTAAAGCGAAAAACAGCCCATTATTCTACGGCACCTCAATGATCTACAAACCCTTAGCCAGTTTGTTGTTAGTCAAAGAGATGTTCAAACAGCGACAAAAATCATTAGAGTTTGAAATTGGCGCGTCCATCCCACCTGAGTCATATTTAATCGAGAATTTAAAAGACAAAGAAATAGCTCAGCTGATAAGAAAGCAGTTGTATCGACTTATCACTAAAAAACCGCTGCCGTTAAAAACGCAAACCCCCATTGCCAGCCCAGAAGCAACGAAAGACCTTAAAAAAGCCATTGAAGAGTGTGAGTTATTGGGAGAAACCTCTGATGGTATGAAAATTTACTTATATCAATACTGTGGTAGCTCACCGATTTTCCGTGAACTGGGGCGACTACGTGAAATTGCGTTTCGGGCAGTCGGTGAAGGCAGTGGCAAACGCCGAGATATAGATAAATACGACATGGACTATCAACACCTTGTACTGTGGGATGCTAAGCAACTTGAACTAGTTGGCGCATACCGACTTGCCTGCGCACAAGACATTATAGAAAAACATGGCCGCAAAGGTTTATATACCGATAGCCTATTTAGCTACAGCGATGATATGGCGCCGTATTTTGAAAAGGGCATTGAGCTCGGTCGCAGCTTTGTGCAGCCCAAATACTGGGGTAGAAAGAGCCTAGACTATTTGTGGTTTGGCATTGGCGCATTTGTGAACCGCTACCCGCAATACCGCTATTTGTTTGGCGCAGTTAGCGTATCTAACGCACTCCCCGAGCAAGCTAAATCACTACTCGTTCATTATTACCAGCATTATTATGGTGCTAAACAAGTGTTAGCTATCCCCAATAATGAATATCGCCATACCGAATCACAAAAAGAACAATGTGCTCAGCTATTTGCTGGGGATGACATTAAAGAAGACTTTGTTGAACTTAAGCATGTACTTGCCAATATTGGCGCTCAAGTCCCTACCTTATTCAAACAATACACGGAGCTTTGCGAACCTGGTGGCGTACAGTTTTTAAGTTTTAGCATCGATCCTGAGTTTAATAACTGCATTGATGGTTTAGTGCTTGTCGACTTAGATAAAGTGAAAGCGAGTAAAGCCAAACGATACTTAGGACAGACACGCGAATAGTCGTTATAAAATAGCTAAAAAAGCCGGCACGCTCGCCGGCTTTTTCTTTTTAATTAAAGATATTTCTAAGTGCAGCTAAATATATTTGCTCAATAGTTTTTAAATCTGCGATAGGAACATGCTCATTAACTTGATGAATGGTATGGTTTCGCACGCCACATTCAATCACTTGCGTGTGCTCATTAGCAAAAAAGCGACCATCTGATGTGCCACCACTGGTACTAAGCATAGGAAAGCTGCCCGTGATTTCATGCACAGCTTGTTCAAGCTGCTGCAATAAGCAATTGCTGGCTTGATGCAGGGTATAAAATGATTCGCATGGGCGTTCCCAAACAAGCGTTAGCTGCGATGCTAAATCTGCCAATGCAAACTGAATTTCTTCTTTAACGTCTTTACTTTTATAGCCATGACTATAACGCACGTTAAACGTGATCTCACATTGAGCAGGAACAAGATTATCGACCACATTAGCTATATTTATTCCGGTCACTTGCAGTGTTGTAGCCGAACTGGCTTCATCTTTGTGCCAGCTAATTGCCGTTAGGCGCTTCACAACCTCTGCACTTAAATGCGCTGCGTTTAAGGTGTTTTCAGGATAGGCAACATGCCCTGCTTTACCTTGAATAGATAATCGTGCAGACAAAGCGCCTCTTCTGCCATTTTTAATAGTATCACCCACATGCAAATGACTCGTCGGCTCGCCAACTAGGCAACCATCAAGCACAACACCTTGTTTGGCTAGACGCTCAGCAATCAATAATGAACCGTATTCAGCCTCGCCCTCTTCATCTGAGGTTATTAACCAGTAAAATGTGCCGCGTTTATTGCTCTTTTGCGCTAAAAAGCGTTTTGTTGCGCAAAGCATAGCTGCAACACCGCCTTTCATATCTGCTGCGCCGCGGCCATAGACACTGCCATCGACTATCTCGCCACTAAAAGGATCAACTCGCCAATCACCTTTTGCAGCAGGGACCACATCAATATGACCAGAAAAAGCAACGATAGGGCCTTCACCAAAGGTGATTTTAGCAATTAAATTAGTAACATGATTAAAGCTAAATACTTCACAGTCAAAGCCGAGCTGGCTTAAGTTACCTTCAAGCCAATCAATTGCACCAGCTTGAGCGGGCGTTACCGATTTAAATCGGAGCAAGGTTTGTAATGTTTCAACCACCTCAGATTGCACCGAAAGGTGCGTTGCTAACTCTGCATTTGATACCAAACTCATAATAACCCTAGTCAGTTAGAAAGCTTAGGTTATTACAACGAGAGTTTATGACCACAGTGTGAAACTTAAATTAATGATTTCCTTCTTCGATGAGGGTTTCTTGGGTTACCTTGGCAATGTCTTTGTCTTCTTTGGTTAATTGTGTTCGTTGCCAACGACCAGCTGCGAACCAAAGATAAGTAATGATCGCCACAAGCACATTTGTAATAGCAAAGGAATACCATATGCCCTGTGGTCCAAGTGAGGTATGCTTAGATAAAATATACGCTGCAGGAAATTGAATAACACATTGCGAAAGTAGTGACACAACCATTGCATTAAGCATGTTTCCTGAAGACCTAAATGCAGCAACCACACAAAGCTGTACACCTATTCCGCCCCAAGTTAAACACATAACGCGAATGAACTCTGCACCACCGACAATCACAGACTCATCATCAGGAATGAAAAAAGCCACAAAGTATTCAGCAAACAGATAAGCTACAACGCCCACTAATGTTAGGCCTAGTAACCCCCAAAGCGAGGCTAACCGTGTTATTTGTGCTGCACGCTGTGGATTTCCCGCCCCCATGTTTTGACCAACCAAGGTTGAAACAGCCATTGAAAGACCCATTGCAGGGATCATCACCATTTGTAAAATATTAGAACCAACACCATAAGAGGCAATGGTATGTGTACCAAAGCTTGCCACCAAAAACGACATAATGATTAAACCAAAAGCTCGTGCAGAGAGTTCAACCGAGCCAGGAGCCCCTAAAAAGAAGGCTTGTTTCATATATTGCCAGTCTGGTTTAAAGCTAGAGAGTTTCAGTTGGATGCCGTGACGGCCTCGTAAAAACACCCATACCCCGATTGCAGCCGCTAAGCTTTGCGTGATTAGTGTGGCTAGTGCAGCCCCCATTACGCCAAATCCAGCAAAGTCACCAAAACCAAAAATCAGTAAAGGGTCGAGCACAAAATTGAGTAATACAGTAGCGCTTACAATATAAAGCGGTACCTTGGTTTGTCCTATGCCACGCATTAAGGCTTGAAACATGGCATAAATAAATACAAACACAACGCCAATAAAAGATACATGCATAAATTTAAGCGCATCACCAAACACTTGATCTTCAACACCTAATAAAGTCAAAAAGTAAGGAGAAAGCACATAGCCTATTAAACCAAGTATGGTTGCGGTAATTGTCACCATTAACATAGTTTGGGCAGCAACATGGTTTACCTTATCTTGCTGACCAGCTCCCATATATTGAGCGGATAAAATAGCGCCCGCCATTGCCAAACCAGAGCCAATAGCAATCACTAAAAAGGTAACTGGCATACTGACAGAAACGGCAGCCACTTGTTCTGCCCCTAAGCGCCCTACCCAAAATGCATCGGTCAACTGATAAGCAGACTGCAAAATATTGATTAAGATGATCGGGATACCTAATTTAAGTAACGCTTTTGAAATCGAGCCATGAAGAAATAAGTGCTGAGGATCAGCCATGAAAAACACCTAAAAAGCAAATAACACCGTTAGTTTACCAGCCGTAACTGAATATAGAGTCAATAAGAGTCAATCTTTTTTTTGCTGTACCTGTTTAAAAACTTAATCTAAATCAATAAATGGCTTCACTTAGTTCAAACATTTTTGAAACTTTGATCTAGAACAGGTTTTGTCCGCTTCAAGTTAGTAATAATAGCCTCAACCAAATAAGACAAGTAGTTCGCGGAGAACAACATGAAAACTAAATTAAGCATTGCATTACTTACTTCACTATTAGCACTCTCTCCTGTTGCAAACGCAAACTTAAGCGTGAACGTAGGTGCAATTAATGTAAACCCTGATAACGACAGCTCAAAAATCAATGAAGCACCAACGTTAGGTCTACGTGCAGATGATGATACTCAGCTAGGTATTACTGTAGATTATGCGCTTGATGACAATTGGGTAATTGAATTAGTAGCAGCAACACCTTTTAGTCATGATGTTCAAGGTGCAGGTGGTTTAGCAGGTAACAAAATTGCGAAAATCAAACATTTACCACCAACACTTTTAGCGCAGTACCACTTTTTAGACTCAACTTATAAGTTCCGTCCATTTGTGGGTGTAGGCGTAAACTATACTGTTTTCTTTGATGAAGAGCCTTCAGCTGCACTAAAAGCAACACTAGGCACTGACGATGTAGAAGTTAAACTAGATGATTCATTTGGCTTTGCAGCTCAAGCTGGTTTTAACTACATGATGAGTGAAAACTGGGGCCTACATGGCATGGTTTCACTAATCGACATCGATACAGATGCAACTGTTTATGCTGACGGCGCAAAAGCGTTAACTTCAACTGTAGAAATCGACCCAGTTGTTGCTATGTTCGGTGTTAAATACAAATTCTAACTTTCATTTTGTGAAAGCCCATACGCACAAAAAGGCCATTTATTGGCCTTTTTTATTTCCATTCATTTCCTAATACCAAATTGCTATTTGTCTAAATTTTAAGACAAATTCTGCCAACCAATAAATTTGAACTACACTTAAAACTTAAGCTACACCTTTATCATTGGTTATTAAGTCACCAGTACAAAATATCATCGATAATATGCCCAAGAGCATGCAATATCTGAATTTTCAGAGCTGGTCAATTGTTGTCCCTATTAGCCAGCAATTATAAAATAACCATAATAATTTTGACGTATAGAATGTAAATTGCGTGATAACGAGGGGCGTTAGTTGAAAATATTTTTTAATTCTTTAGTTCTGCTTACGTGTCTTAACTTCACTGCATGTAAAGTAAAAGACCCGAACGAAGATAAACCAGATGAGCAAACGCAGGTCGCAATCAGCGATCGCGAAAAGCTGCTTGCTGGTAGTGCAAATATTTCTTTTACGATCACCGATGAAAATCAAACACCTCTAAGCAATATCAGTGTTACCTTAGCTGGGCAAAGCTATCAGTCTGATAGCGATGGAACTATAAGTGTTAGTAACCTTGCTTATGGCAATCATGCGATTATGATTGAGCAAACCGGATATTTTCCGCGTGCAAGTATTGTCGTTAATCAACCAGACTCATCGACAACGACAGTTCAACTCCAAACTAAAGCATCGAGCAGTAAAAGCCTCTTATTTGCTGGCGATACCATGTTTGGCCGTCGTTACTTAGATCCCAATTTAAAAACCATGGGCACGTCTATTCCCGATGTAACTGATGCCTTGATCCATCCAGATACAGCAGGGCCAGACAGCATTGCAATTACTGCTGATGTAGCAGCCCTATTTGAAAATGCTGACTTTGCGTCTGTTAATTTAGAGTCGCCAGTGACGACTAATCCAGCAACCGTCCATCCAACCAAAGAGTTTAGCTTTTTTAGTCTACCTGACTCACTACAAGGGCTAACTGAGATAGGCATAGATTATGTTGGTCTTGGTAATAACCATATCTACGATTACTTGCAATCCGGCTTAGAAGATACCCTCATTGAAGTAAGCAATGCTGGCTTACTACATAGCGGTGCAGGACTTGATGAAACCCAAGCAATGACCACAGTGAGTAAAACACTTGAAGATGTAACGCTCGTGCTTTTTGCCGCCACTTCAATCACAGGGACAGAACACGAATACAGCTACATTGCTGATACTGAAAAAGGCGGGGCTGCAAATTTAACCAACTCGGATACAGTTAAATCTTCACTAGAAGAGCAGGATTCTTCACAATTTATCATTGCCCAAATGCATGGTGGTGATGAATACACCTATTCTCCTTCAAGCTATATTGGCAGCCGGTTTGAAGCATTATCAAAGCAAAATACAGATCTCCTTATTGCTCACCACCCCCATGTAGCGCAAGGCTTTGCTGTCTATAACGATATTCCTGCTGTACTCGGTCTTGGTAACTTCGTATTTGACCAACCTCGCCTTGATACCTTACTCGGTGTTGCTGTGATGATTGATTTAAACACGGAAACGCAAACCGTCAACCGGGCTTTTGCTTATCCTATTTTTGTTGAAGATTATAAACCGCGCTTTACAACCGGTTTTTTAACTCACTACTTATTAAGACGCCTTGCTGAGTTTTCTGATGACAATATCACTTTAATTCCTCGTGATAATTATGGTGAAGTCTATTTTAGTCAAAATCAGGCAACAAAGAGCACGACAGACGTCACTATTGAGGTAAATAGCAATAGTGACATTATTGACTTGCGACAATACGCCCCTTCATCAGCCGCATTCGTATCAGAGATCGAAGTAACCAGTGGCGAACTCAGTAGTATGGTCTTCGGCCGCGACATAATGGTGTTTGGTGATTTTGAAGATTGGGATAACGACAGCGAGGCGTTTGAAGTAAGCCGCTGGGATCACACCAGTGACAGCGTTTTTCCATGTACAGACCAACCTTATGCTGGCATTCAAGCACTGTGCTCAAGTCGTGACGAGTTCGATAATACGCCATCGATAATACCGTTTAGACATACAATGCGAGTGATGGAACTAACAGATGAAAATGGCGATCCACTTCTGAGTAAAGACTTCTCATTTTATGGTTATTTACAATCAGAAAATGGTGGAAAAATTGATGCTCTATTAAGTTATACAACCGAAATAGACGATCTTACTTTTTCACAACATAAAATAGATGTAAGTGAAGGCGGTGACCAAGCATGGCATGCATTTAGTCATGACTTTAGTTTACCGTCAGATGAGTTCACTTTAGGACCAAAAGAACTTCCACCAAGAGGTGTGAAACTGCAATTTAGACATTATGCACCAAGTACAGGTGAAGCAATCTCTCGCTTAGATAATGTTGCACTAATTAGCTGGCAAGATGCTATCAGCTCAGATAATGGACTATGGCAAACCGAGAAAATGCACGGTTTTGACTTTTTAAAAATCTCAGCAAGTGATGATACGAGTGTAAAAATTACGTTCACATTACTTGATTAAGGAGGAGATGTGTCTGCTGTTCAACAATTGTTGCGTTTAAAAAACTTGCGCGCATTTTGGCTTACTTTAAGCTTATTTTGTGTGGTCTTGTTAAGTAATGTGTTCAACCTCTTTCAGGCGAGCAATGCTTTTTTATATCAAAATTTAGAGTCACTAAGCCACACTCAACAAACTAATGTTGTACTTATTACCAGCGACCGCTTAACAGACAACCACCAGCAACTTGTTGAAAAATTGGTTGAATATCAACCTCGCGCGATTGTAGTGCTGGCTAATGAAACATTAGTCGCACCAAAACTAGAAAATGTCTATTACCCATACGCTGAGGGAGAATATTGCGTACCACAAATTGATAATTGGGCCACTTACCAAATGCGCATTCCTCAATCAAATGAGCTTGAATGCAAAAGTATTTGGCAGCAGATATTTAATTATGATTCAGAACACGTTCAACTTATTGACTTTGATTTAGCTGTCACTGCGCTGCCAAAATTTAGTGCTGAACGGGTGCTAAATGTTGACGTAATGAGTGAGCAACTTGAAAATAAGATTATTATCATTGGTCAAAAAGCTGCCGCTTTTAATGTCTTTATTCACGCCCCAAAAGTCGACGGCTTAAATGATCCTTTATTACTGATAGCCTATCTCGCTGACAGTATTGATAAACAAACGACTGTAAAACAACTAAATAGCTTACTGACTATTTTTATTGAGCTTGCGCTTGTTTTTGTACTGCTTTTTAGCTTTCAAAAACTGTCGCTCATATATTCTTTTATTATTGCCTTAAATAGCGTGTTGCTATGGTGCTTATTGGGCTATTTTTTCATTGAACTTAATCAACTTTTCATCCCAATCGGACAATACATAGTATTGACATTTATCACCTTATTTTGGGTGATTGTTGTTCGAAAGATGTCTGAAGATAACGAGCTGAACACTGTTGTGAACAATATTCAGCAAAAAATGATGGGCCGTTTTATCCCACAAAGCTTTATTGAGCAAGCCTCGCCGTGGGATCCAATCATTCAATTAATTAGCCAGCAGCTAGACTTAGAAAAATCAATTTTCCTTGCCCGAAAAGAGGATGATCATCGTGTTGTTGAGATTCGTGCGATTAATTGTAATTTAGATGATATTCAAGAGATGCGACGTGATTACAAGCGCACTCCTTACAGCAAAGCATTAAAATCATTAGGGGTTGTACAAATTACCCGCCCCTTCTTTACACATATTAAAGAAGGTGAAATCGAATTTATGGCACCCTTGGTTTATGCCGGTGACGTCCGCGGCTTTTGGGCACTATCTGTTATCCCCAACAAATACTTCAATCAGCAAGCGTTTGAAAAAAACGTCAATAAATTCGCAGCGCAAGTTGCTGAATTACTTTTCCATTATCATATATTTAAAACGACTCAAGCGAGTAACAATAGCTTATTAAATCAATTGCTAACCTTAAAGCTACATGAGCCGATTAGTGAGCAGGTTAAACAATCTATTAATGAAATGGAGCAAAAGCTAACAACCTTAGAAATGGTGTTTAATCACACCCGCTCTGCCACTGTTTTATTTAATTTGTTTGGTCAAGTAATTCAAACAAACGCATCCCTCGAACAATTTGCCAAGCAGCACCAACTTGCTATTTTTGAAATGACGGCACTAGACCTACTTTGCAAGAGCTGTGATTTAGACGCTGAAATTGCTAAAGGGAAATTGCGTTATATCACTCTAAACAAAGCAGAAGTAGCCTTACCAGCTAAGTTTGGCGAACAAGACTATACCTTAAACATTAAAGCCCTACACACTGACAGCTCACAAGCGGCATCCGGTGAGCCTTTTCAAGTATCAGGTATATTATTTGAATTTATCGATAACCATGTAGCTCGTAATGAGGGGCAAGGTTAATGGATTTTGTGTTAGCACTCTTCCCTGCAGGTAGTGGCCTTGGTCAATCTGTTATTACAACAGTTTGGGTAGGCACTGCAGTTGTATGCTTACTTAACTTGCGCTTCGGCTTTCCATTAACAGGCCTTGTAGTACCCGGTTATATCGTTCCTTTGTTGATAATTAGTCCGACCTCTGCGGCAGTTATTATCATTGAAGCTATTGTTGTATATGCCTTAATGCGTTTCAGCGCACATTATATGATGGAAAAATTTGGCTATAGCCAAATGTTTGGTCGTGATCGTTTTTTTGCCATCATATTGATAAGTATCCTAGTTCGAGTATGTATGGATACCTTGTTTTGGCCGTTAATTGCAAACCAATTAAGTCGCTGGGATATCACCTTTGATTATGCTTCACAGCTCTACTCTCTTGGTCTTATCATTATCGCTTTAACAGCTAATGTAATGTGGAACGGAGGCTTTAAATATGGCTTAAAAGTAACCTTTATTCAGTTACTTATTACCTTTATTCTCGTACGTTTTGTGCTCATGCCTTTCACAAACTTTAGTATTGCTAACTTGGGTATTATGTACGAAGCAGTAGCTGCGTCGATTATTGCGGCTCCCAAAGCATATATTATCCTAGTTATTACCGCTTTTCTTGCCTCTCGGGCGAATATTAAGTACGGCTGGGAGTTTAACGGTATCATGCTACCAGCACTTCTTGCCCTTCAACTTACTCAACCGAGTAAATTACTAACTTCATTTGCTGAAACAGCCATTATTTTGGCCGTTGGCGGGTCACTTATTCATTTTACTAGGCTTAGACACGCCAATATTGAAGGTGCCAGATTATTGATGCTGTTCTTCACTATCGGCTTTATTTATAAACTAACTCTTAACTACATTGTGGTCTGGTATTTCCCTGCCATAAAAGTGACCGATACTTTCGCGTTTGGTTATATGTTAGCGACCTTGCTTGCTTTAAAGATTTATCAAAAAAACGCCTTAGGTCTTGTCGTCAGAGCAACATTACAAACTTCGATAGTGGGTGGTGTACTTGCCATTATCGTTGGCTTTATTGTTATGCTAATTCCTTCGATACTATCTAAGCCGAACCTTAAACCCGAAACTGAAACTCAGCATGTTATTACGCTTAATCAGCAAGTTAGTCAGTATAAAAGTTACCTTTATACCAGTCGTAGTAATAAAGTTAGTGTAAGTAGTTATAAAGCAAATCAAGCCGTTGCTGAGTTTAAGTATGCTGTTTATCAGCTTAATAAGGCAATTATTAAACAGCAAGATATCACTGAGCTCTCAGCTTTATTTTCTAGCATTGGCTTTTTACTGCAAGGTGATGAAAACTATATTTATCTGATTGATACAATTGAAGATAGGCAACGCGGACTGTTTGTTTTAAACAAACAACCTAAAACTCCTTTATTAGTCACCGTGCCATTTCCAATTACTGAAAGTTTAGCCAGTGATTCTGCGGCCCTAATTTTCGAACAGCTACAAAGTAAAGCTTTGGTATTTGGTACAAGTAAAACGCCACAAAAGACCTTAGCGAAAGAAAACCAGCAAAGCCCATTTTATCAGGCGTTTATCTCTGCATTAGAAGGTACAGAGATATTGCAAATTCGACAGGCCAATCGCCATACTGCTACTTTGTTTTCAGATAAAACAACACATGCAAAAAGCCAATATTGGATCTATAACCAATTACCAAGCTCAGTAAGTCAGCGCGAGCTACATGATTTTGTTGGCAGTGAAACAACCTTTTTTGGCACGGCAACGAATAGCAGCCTACCTTCTTCAAGCTTTACTGGTTCAATGTTCGAAATGTTTTTAGATGGTGATAATTACACCAATATTTTAGCTAGTATATACCGTGATAATTTCAATTACAGTAATCTACAGTTGAATGAATTAAATGAAGAAATTAATCAAATAGTTGATATTTATTCGACTCACATAAGCAAAAAAGGCAGTTTTGACTATCAACCACTTTCTAATAGTCAGGTCGCACTTTGGGAGTTTGAAGTCTTAACGCCACTTTACAAGCTGATTGCTCGCATTGGTAATGATGCTCTGACTGAAGATATGCTAAATCAGCTAAAACAAATTAATGGCACCGCGCAGCTTTTGAGCTATCAATTAAGGCTTGTGAAAAACAACAGTGGCCGTTATTTACTGCTGAGCCCGCTAGATACTCCTGCTGCATTACAACAAGGCCAAGGCATATTCCTATTTAATTTGACCGAGCACGAAGCAATTACCTTAAGTGTCCCTAGACCTTTATTTGAAAGTAATACGTTAAGCTTTGCCAGTGAGTTATTTGCTAAGTCGAACGCTGCTAACCTACTCGTTGCAGGAGCGCACCCTTATGCACATCCACAAGCAAATGTATTAGCTGCAGATAATGTTGATTCTTTATTCAATATTATTCACCAAAGCTTCTTACGATTTACACAAAACCAGCCTAGCTTGAATATTCAAATTCGCAGCCATAGCGCACCTTCATGGATACGTCCAAATGCAATCGCATTCTCAACAACACAAATAAGCGATACTGCGATTCCATTAATGAAGCAAATTGATAATAAACTCAATGCGTTAGGTGTCAATTATCAAACAGTCATGGGGCAACAAGCCACTCGCGGTCTCGAGATTGGTAGCTCTCCGCAATCCGGTTACCAGCAGTTTAATGCCAATAGTGAGCTGGCAACCTTGTGGCTCGCTTCAGACTTTAAACAACAGTTTTCGATGGATCAAAGTAGTGTATTACAGCGTTTATTAGCCATTTCGAGTAACTCTAAGGTTAAGGTAATAAACCTTGCCACTCTATCACCATTTAACTGGCAACCGTTGGATGTTAACAAGAACCAACAGCTACAAACCCTTGTAAATAACTATGTCGCTAATCAGCGTCTCACATCATTGCGAGATTTTTGCCTCCAAATCCCCGCTTGTAGTTTACAAACCATCAAGCTGGAACACCTTGATAAATTCGCACTAATGATAAAGCAGAACAATAACATCCTTGCGATCTATAACCCGACAAACAATCAACTGATTGATGTAAAAGCATTTAACCTGCTAATGGGAGGAGGTCAGCGTGTATTTAATTAAACGCTTATTCGCCCTATTACTTATTTTGACATTACTTTTCGCTATATTTTTTGGAGGGCGCAGCTTTTTAGTGTGGCTAGACTCAGCAGAGCCCGTGGATGCACGTAGCAATACCGAAACGCGATCTAATGTACAGTGGTTAAGTAGCGAAAAGCCACTGAGATTTACATTTTCTAATCAGCGAACTCATTCTTTACGAATTCTCTCGAATGCCGTGTTTGACCAATCTGTGTTTCTTGAATTACCGGTCAATTACGCAATTAAATACGTTCTTTATGACGATAAAGGTAATGTGATTTTAGATAAAATTTACCATCACGCTTCAAAGCTAGTTAACAATAGTGAAGAACAACAGATCAAACAAATAATAGAGAATAAACAATCACTAAACGTTGCTTCTGGGCAGTCTTTTTATTTGCCAATCACTCATTATCCAAATGCCAAAAGCCTTGATTTAACGCTGATCCCAGAAGAAAAATCACTACAAGGCGTGGTTGTCCGTGTTCATGCAAAAACTCCTGAGCAAAATATCGACCCACTCAACAGTTGGCTTAAACGCCCTCTAGAAAGGCGAAGACGTGCCACTGACTATTTAACTATGGGTGAAAACACACTAACCAGCGCTGAAATTAGTAATGCGATGGCATTTTGGTGGCAAAAAATTGCACCTCAAGGGATCCCTGGTATCGACTTTAAATCTGACATTTTGTATGAAACTCTGCCTTACAATGTCACTACATATGACTTTAGCATGCAGCAGCATGACTTAGGCGCTTATTACACTGAACTTGGCCTTTGTGCCAGTATTACACTTGATGTGACTGACAGCCTTATTTTCGCCGTTAACTCAGAGCAGCTATTACCATCGCTAACTTGGTATGATAAGCATCAGTTCAAGGCGCCAATACCAATTAGTGTATCTCCAACCGATAGCAAAAATAGCTATAAAACAGAGCTTATTGATCCAGGCCTAGTCACCATTTGTAGTGAAGAACCATTACTGACTAATTGGCGAACAGCGTCAAGCACACCAATTTTAACGAGTTATGCAGGCAGCTATTTGGTGAACGAATTTGCCAGTGTAGATTTTGATATAGAGCCAAATAGTAATCTCAATATTGACGTTCGTGCATTGCAAAGTAGTCAGCTTAACGTGGTTATTTATGATGAACGTAACCTAGCAATAGAAGATTACACCGTGACTTTAAAAGGTGAAGTGTCAGACTTCGACCGATTGATCACCGATACAACTCAAAGACAGCGTGTCGGTATGCTAAATAGTTACTATTTACGTACCCCAGATAATGCTCATCATCTGAAAATTATCGCTGAAAAAGATGTCTACGTTCGATTAAAATCTCGGTTAGCAGATTTCAATTATCAACGAACAATTTCTCATCAATATCTACCTGAGCCAATCAATGGTTTTTACGATATTGCCGCTTGGTATGAACAAAGAGCTGCAAATCATTATGAGTTAACGCAGCTAGCACATTTTACTAATATCCGTACTTTTACTCCGCCAAAAGAGCCGGATTTAGTGACAACTTTTTATCAATCTAAAGAGCTCTTTGCAAAGCTGCCATTATCAAATGTCGCTTTAGTGTTAAGTCCTGATCGCTATTTTATGCCGAAGTTACCTCCTCAGGTTTTTAACTTTGGCTTATATAACAAAAATAACTATTCACCTTATGACGACTCTGAGGACAATAGTTTAGTTTATCGCTTAACTAACAAAAGCAGCAAAGAAGTCGCGGTGTCTGAGCTATCGGTCGAGGCATTACAACAATTACAGTCACAGGCGAAAACTATTTACCAAAATTGGTATGGAGATCGCCCATGGATAAAGCAACGCATTTACCAGCTTGATAAAAATACCCCTTTGACACTTGATTTCACAAAGCAACAGCGCCCGATGAGCTTAGTATTTAAAGTGTTTCGTGCAAATAGCAGCGAACCTGTAGAGTTATCGCTTACACAAAATGCCGACTACAAAGCAGGGCTGACCAGTGAATACAGCATCGCTAAACAACGCTTTATGCTACATCAATCGGCATTACTCGATGCTTTTTTAATTCACCCAAAAAATAGTCAGTTAACAAGCTATCCTAGCGTTACTCAAACAATCACTAATGACATTGCTGAGTTACATTCCCTAACACTGCAAACAACTGACACGGTGTGGGTTTCTATACTTGAGGAATATCCTTTGCAGGAGCAAAAAGTAAGGTGGTGGAACCATGAAAACTAAAATAATGATGATTATAGTTTGGCTCTTTGTATCTACATGCCACGCAACACCTAGTTTAAATGAGCTTACCTTGAGCTTAAAGTTATGGCTTGTTGATCAGCAACAGACTCCCACACACTTTAATGCCAACCAAGGTGCTCTATTTGCAAATGAATCTTTAAATTCCGGTGGTGAAATTCATTATAAACAGCAAGGTGAAAAGTGCATTGCTTATGCACCACATCGCTTTTATGACAAACACACACATACTATTGCAAAGGCACTATATGCACACTGCCAAGTATTTTTAAGCAACACTAAACACCGCAGCGACCGTGATGAGCATGGAGAACTTATTGACTTTGGTAAGTATAAACCAAGCGCGAGTAATGCCTTTATTCTTGCATACTCTGAACATGTTGAGTCATTTTCGATTTATCAGATCCATGGTTACGCAAAAGAAAAAAGGAAGACTCCAGAGGGTAAAAAAGCTGATGCAATTATAAGTAATGGTCATGCAATACCTAGCAAGCGGACGATTGCAATCACAGCCTGTTTAAATGAACAGCTAGATATTACAGCTATGGTTTATGGCCTTGATGTTAAAGAACTTGGAGGCACCACCAATATTCTTGCATCGCTGGCTCCTAAGAACAGTCAGTTTTTCCATATCGAGTTAAGTCGCCAGTTGCGTGAGCGATTAGTTTCTAATAACCAGCTATTTAAGTTGTTTAACCAATGCCTTATCTCATAATTGCTATTATTTTACTGCTACTTTCAATGCAGCCTGCATACGCTGTTGATACAAATAGAGGTGTTCTTGAGCCCGCAATTTGGCTGCAAACTTCGCCAAAGCTCGCGCCCTATACCACCAGCCAAGATATGAGCTTTAGTGCCAAGCAACATCGCTATCTTTGGCTTCCTAAAGGACATTGGCTAGACATTGACCCTGAGCTTCTTAATAAATTCATTATTAGTGCGGGGAATACGCAATACATACAACAACGCCTACAAGTGCATCGCGATTTATTATGCGATACGAAGCGATGCCAACTCCCCGCTTTGGGCCATAACCGAATTGTCGCCATCCAAAATCACCTAGATGAGGGTGCCACGTTCAGCGCTATGATTGGTCATATACCACAAAATGTAGATAGCTTTAGACGAGCCTTGTCGCTTGCTAAGCCCTCAGTTGTAACTAAAAACCGCAATGGCGGTGAACGTTATTATCAACTAAGCAAAGATGACGAAGTCACCTTGTTTTTCTCGGCAGCAAAAAAGCTTAAATTATCTGTTCGCCAAAATATGCAACAGCCTGATGAAAAAGGCGTTATCTATGCGTATGTCGATAAACAACTGATTGCTAAAATCAATACCATTAATAGCCAAGCCTTAGAATATAAAGAACAGTCGCTAGGCCTTGAAAATACTGAGTACCTAGCTATCGCTGCCGGACAATACTTAACGATAAAAAGTAAAACCGATGCATTTATCAAACTGGAGCAAAGTCACCGCGCAATTTATGATGATAAGGCAGCAGAAAAAGAACAAGAAAAATTACTGTTACCCTACTGGTATCAAATCGCTGATGATGCAATTACAGCGGTTTATCGCGACCACTCATTGCAAGTGTTTAGTGATGATGTATTTAAAGCAAATAACTCACTTGCCCTAAAACGCCGTACCAACTTGCTATCTATGATGACTGGGCAATCTCAGCTTAAGGGTAGTTATCGCACTTTGAACGCAGTTGAGTCTCAAAATAGTATGGTTACTGAACTCGTTGAGCAACGCTTAGTAGACGATCAGTTTTATCCACGTATAAATCAACAGCTCCGCCTTATAGCCACTTTAAGCCAATCTGCACAGCTATTTGATTTATCTAGTGAAAAACGTGCAACACCTCGGTTAACTTTAATTGCAAGGAGCACTAAAGACAGCCAATTGAAACTATCTGCAGGTGAAAATAGTTGGTTAGTAAACCTAAAAGCAACAAATGACTTTCAAACATTATTTATCTCTGTGCCACTGAGCAGTCAGTCATTAACAATTCAAAGCTTAAGTAGTCAATCAAATAAAGTTGAGTTTGCGCTGTATGCAAGAACGCTTGCTGATCTGCCCAGCGACGAAGTGATATATCAACAAGCAGTTAATGCTAAGAATATTAGCCCTGCGATATCAAAACTGATTGCAGATGACCTATACAAACAACATGCTGATTATTTAGCGGCCATCGAGCCCTACGCGCCAGCACGTAAAAACGTCTCTGCATTTAATGCCGAACAATCATTATTAACAGCGAAAGACTTAGCTAATAGCGCCCCTCTCGATGCCTTAGCATTTTTAAAACCTCTGACCCAAAATGCGAATACAACGATTGCTAAACAAGCTTGGCAACTTAGAGTCGCAATTTTACGTAAACAGCAACAGTTCCACTTAGCCAATAGTTATTTAGAAGGCCTATACAAAAGTACACAGCAATTAGAGCTGAAGCAATTTGCAGCAAAAGCCTTGATTGATAGTTATCAAACAGAACGTCAAGATATTAAACTATTTGCACTGTGTGCAGGTAACTTAACAACCATAAATGAGTGCCCGCCAGTTTTGATTGATTTAGCGGTAAAACAGCAAAAACATCGTTTGGCTGCGTGGCTGGCTCACTCATCAACTGTGCCAACTAAAGTGTCTGAAAGCTTTAAAGCGCTTAACTATCAAACTCTCAGTGCCCCTCCCTTCATTGATGAAGCGCGTTATTTAGTAAAAGCAGGTATGCAAGAAACCTTTATTAACAGCCAGGGGAAATCTCAAAATACTGTCATCACACAAACAATGCCATGGCAATTTACAGCCCAAACACCTATTAATTTAGTTATTAAGGCTCGCACAGCAGCCAAGCAGAACGGTGAGTATCAAACCGCTTGGCTTATGGCTGAGAGTCAATATCAGCATAAACTCATGCCTATTTTTAGTGATATCCCCGCAACTACTTTGTTTGTTAAAAACCAACAAGCGGCCTCAATTGCAGCCACACTAGTAATTCGCCTTAAAGCTGGTGAAGCGCTGAAAATAACAGCTGACCATACGAGTTATCTTGATGTGAGCTTCATTCCAGACTCTTTATTTAGTCAGTTCGATTATGTGTCTGACGCCGCAAATAAATCCCCATCAAATGATATTATGTCGCTTATCTACTCTGCAGACGCTACACAAGCCGAACTTTTATTAAATGGGCTTTATTTACTTAGTAAAAAGCGCATTACCAATAACCAATACACACAACTTCTTCAGCGCTTAGAAACCTTAGGTGCGGATGCTAAATCGACCTTTTTACAAAACAGAATAGAAAGTTATGGTCAATGGCAGCCATTAGATAGTTTGCTCGACTTTGCTGGTACGCGATTATTTGACATGCAAAGTACAGCACAAAGTAGCTTTGCAGATCGTTTTACATTGCTTAATACACAGGCAGGCTCCAATAAAGGCATACTGCTGCGCCCATTCCACACATTAAACATTGATTTAGCACAAACTGAAGGGCAACAAATTCGCTTTAAATTTAACTTTTCTACTGCTGAATTGGCTCGTGCAAATGTTGCTAACCTGTCATTGCAATTAGCAAATGATCAAAAGATCTGGTCAGTCACAGAGCAGCAAAGCATTCCTTTCACATTTAACAAACGTGAATTGGATAACAACATCATTTCTGTCAGGTGGCTGAACCCGTATCTATCGCAGCACCTAACAATTGAAGCTGAACAATATATTGCAGGTCGCTGGCAACACCTAGAGCTGCCGACAACGTTACTCTTTTACACAGTGACACCTGATACGCCTTTAATGGCCAAATTACCTGCTGACAGACTCATTAAGTTAGAACAGATGAATGAATTTAAGCGAACAGAAAGGCGTTTCTTCCACCCTGCGGGTAAGGTTGAAGTGACTGCAGATAAATTACAATACGTTCGTTTGTATAGCTGGCAGCTAAGTGAGCAAAGCAATAAAATTTCACCTTACTCACAGGCAAAAACCCTGTTGCCTGAACTAGTCACTTATCAAGCGCCAGAAAAGCCTTCTATTATCAATGAGCAGATAAACCTACATAGTGACGAATTAAATTGGCAGGGATTTATTCGCTACGATCAACAAACAATTTTCCAAAGTGCCGAAGATATACCTGCCCGTGAAGAAATAGATATAGGTGCCCGCTTACGCCTCAATGATGATAATCACTGGTATCAATTAGAGGGCTATTACTCTATGAGCGATAGCCAGGCTGATATTTTTGCCCTAAATGGTTACCATTCTTGGCAAGATGAAAACAGCCCATGGTATATCGACACGCAAATCAACTCACGTTGGCAGCCAAGCCATGATAGTTTTGACTTACAGTATGCATTAGATGCAAGTATCAGTATTGGTCAGTCTTGGCAGCGCGATACTGTACACCGTCACCAATGGCAAGTAACGCCTTACATTCGCTATAGCAGCGCAGACCTTGATGATTACTTAGCAGATGAGCAACTAAACTCGAGCGTTTTCAACTTCTACCGTGAAAATCATGCATCTGGCTGGTTGAGTTATTACCAGTACCGTTATCAACCTTGGGTTGATAACTACCTTAACTTTGGTGTTTCCTCTGGCTCTAACGATGACTGGATAAGCCTAGACTACTTACGTTTCAACTCAAGCTGGAATCAGTATTATCGTGGCCACATTTTTCAAGTTGGTTTAGATAGCTACTATCGCTTTGCCGATGAGCATAGAGCTACAGCCACATGGCAATACATCACTCGCTTTGCGTGGCAAAAACAAGTCAATTTAGGCAGTTTTACAAATGGCTGGCTGAAACTAAGCTGGCAGCAAGACTGGGTCTGGAACAATCATAATATTAGTCTCGAGTTTTCATCAGGTAATAACCAGCACACCGGCTTTGCACCTTTTGCTCATGATGAAATTATTTTCCCTGCACTTCAACTTAACCATTTGCTAGAGCACAGTGATTATGAGCAGTAAACAACTTAAACAACGCCTAGAAACCTTGCTATTTGCTGATATAGCTAGTTTTTGGCTAGACTTATACCGTCAGAAGTATCATGAACTTGTTGATGAATTAAGCCAATGGGAGCTGATAAAAAATCAACCTGACGATGACGATGAAGATGACTGGCTTTTATTACAAGCGATTGCTTTCCTTACTCACAAGATTGAAACCTTGCAGAATCAGTTGCTTAAACTTGATACCGACCATCGCCGTTTTGTAGAGCGCTTAAGCCATGCAGAGTTAAAAGCAGAACGAGAGTTTCACATTCTTGATTACGCATACATTTTAGGGGCAGACCGACTGCAGCTAAAAAAAGATCAAGAGGCTTTTCAGCGCTGGTTTGATGAAGGTGCGATGATTAATCGCTATCAAGATAAAACCTCTGAGCTTGAACAATCACTGAAATTTTTAATTGGTAAACTTGGGGATTTAGCGAACCGCTATTTACGTAGCCACGCTGACGAAATTGCGCAATCATGGCTGACTCTAAATTTAGAAAGCTTTTTCTTGTCGTTATTAGAAAAAACTGACAATGAAGCCATTCGCAACTCAATTTTTCGCGCTTTGGCAAATCAAGTGCAGCTAATAAGTGAATATGTAGATGATCCTGAGTTTAATGCCGAATTAGTAGAAAACTTACTGCAGTCTCTTGAAAAAATAACAACCCCGCATGCTGCAAAAGTCGATATCTTAGAAATTTTAATTAATTTAAGGCCAACATTCACACGCTACTATATGCGCTCTCATATTGATTTAGAGCTACCTGAAAATGAGCAAATTGACCGAAGGCAGTTATTTTTACTCAGTGCCTTTGCTGGCATTCTTAGCAAACAGCTTAACCTCAGTGAGGTTAACATTAAACTATTATTTTTACTCGCCAAACATCGCTACCCAAGAGTAAGGCAAAGTGTCTATGAGCAATGTGCTGTATTGCCATGGCCATGCTCTCAACAGCTTATTTTAGAGGGCTTACAAAATGAGACTCAACAGGCTGTTAGGTTAACTCTGATTAAGCAATTAGCCGATCCACGTTTCAGTGAGCATCAGCAAGGATTCAAAGTTTGGCAACAACAATTAATAGCAACGGCTAGCTTTGCTGAAAAGCGCTTATTACTCGAGTTAAGTCCTCGCATTATGTTTAACCTGCAAGTGGATTGCCATACAGAGCAGCAAGCTAATAGTTTATTTAAATCATTTGTGGAATTTTTAAATCAGCGCCTAGAAGATGAGCCAAGCCTCGCTATTCGTCGCATTATCAGCCGTGTACGAGAACAACTTGTCAGCTTTATGCACCAGCAGCAAGTAGCACAACTTGAAGTTGACCTGAGCGCCCACAAAAATCTAGATTTAGCTGATTGGAATGAGCAGTTACTCGGCAGGTTATTAAGTAATCAAGCGCAAAATTATGAAGCCTACAATGTCAGTGCGCGAAAGAAATCATGGCAAGTACAATATGGCTACAAGCGAGGCTTTCGTTTTTGGCGACTTTGGCATGAATTCAAAACGCCGAGTACTGATAAACGCCAGAGTTTTAACCACATGCATGCAAGAAAACCAAGTGCATTTATGCATGTACCTAGTAGTACAGTGGCTGAAATTAGTCAAACAGAAGTCCCTGGCGAACCACGCTTTGATGAACAGCAATTTAGTGCTCGTGAACACTTGCCATTACTCGACTTTCTTTTGAGCAGCCTTTCTCAAGACAACCTAAAAACGCCAGCAAAAACCTATACACCGGATGGTATTCTCATAGTGACCCCACCGAAGAGCCTATTTAAAAGGCTTTACTGCTATAGCTGGATATCGTTTAACTATGAAAAATTAAACGAGCTGAGAAATGGCTCAGAAGTTGAACAAAAACAGTTTTTAGAGATATTAAAAAGTAAAGGGTTTACACTTGATTTTCAGCCGTATGGTAGCGTACTTGATACAAACTTCCCGGTAGAAACAAGTATCAGTAGTTTATATAACAAACTCGCAATTACACCATTTCTGTTTAATCTATGGTCAAGCTTTAAAGAGTATGCTTATTCAATTTACCAAAATAGCATAGGCCAGCTTATATTCTTTGTGCTCAGCTTTATCGCCTACTTTTGGGCAAGGCATTTGAAAATAAGTCGTCAAATAAAGTCTGATAGAGCACACATTCCGGTTTCAATTGGTGGTTGGGGAACGCGAGGAAAGTCAGGAACTGAGCGTTTAAAAGCCGCACTTTTTAGTAGCCTCACGTTAAAAGTTGTTAGTAAAACCACAGGCTGTGAAGCGACCATGATCTATGCCCGAGCCAGTGGTGAACAGTTCGAAATCCCTCTATTTAGACCCTTTGATAAAGCCAGTATTTGGGAACAAAGTGACGTTTTACATTTTGCCAAAAATGTTAATGCGGATGTTTTTTTATGGGAATGCATGGGCTTAACTCCGCGTTATGTCAGAATTTTGCGCAACTGGATGCAAGATAGCTTTTCAACTATCACTAACGCCTACCCGGATCATGAAGACATTTTAGGACCAACAGGTATCGATGTTGCTAATGAAACAAGCCATTTTATTGGTGAAAACAGCTTAGTATTCACCAGCGAGCAAAACATGGCCCCTATACTTGAGGCGAATGCGAAGCAAAAGAATTCAAATTTAATTCAGGTTCATTGGGCTGACGGCCTACAAATTACCGAAGATATTCGAGCCCTTTATCCATATCAAGAGCATCCTGCAAATATTGCCTTAGTTTGTAAAATGGCCAAACACATTGGCCTCAGCAAAGATTATGTATTTAAAGAAACCTCTGCGCGAATTATTCCTGACATCGGCGTATTACAACAGTTTCCTCGGGCACCAATAGGTTCTATAGAGCAGTCTTTTGTAAATAGTATGTCGGCAAATGAGCGCTTAGCAACGCTTGAGAATTGGCGCAGACTCAGCCTTTATGAGCTCAATGATTGCCCTAAGACACAAGTCATTGCATTAATTAATAACCGTAATGATCGTGTCGCTCGCTCGAAAGTATTCGCTAATATTTTGAGCCATGACTTAAGGTTTGACCGAATTGTAGTGATAGGTACTAATGTAGATGGCTTTTATAGTTATTTTATAAATGCATTAACAGAGCGAATTGATAAGCTCATTGAAAATAATGATATTGAAGAACTTGAAAGCCTATCGGTACAACTTAACTTATTAACTGCAGAGCAGCTTCATGCCCGCTTTGTCCATGCATATGGGCAAACTAATGCAGATAAATTAATGTCGCTGAGTGAAGGGACACTCAATAAAGCCTGCGTAAAAGAAATTCTCGGAGATATTTTAGACTCACAAGTAGGTGTTATTTTGAGTTATTTCCGCCACCACTTTCAACGAAATGCGCTTGCTGCTTTACAAGAAAACATAGCTGAAAATGCAAATGAAATAAAAGAGCGCCTATTAACTATTACTAAGTCTAAAATAACAGTCCATGAAAACAGCAATTTATCTGCCGATGAACTTACTATTTCAACCGCCGATTTAGCTCTGCCAAATACACATCAGGTTATTGTAGGTATGCAAAACATAAAAGGTGCGGGTTTAAACTACGTGTACGCATGGCAACAGTGGCAGAAAATACATCAAACCATTCGCCACTTATTTACTGAACAGTGTTCAGCTAAAGAGTTTCGTACCGCACTTACAAACTTAAATATGATTGTTTCGTTCAATCTCATTGAAATAGACTATATGAAACAACATTTAGCAACTTTAAAGAAAACTCACCTTGCGCAAAATGAGTTTTGCCAGGCTGAAATATCTAGCCTGTTAGAAAAACTTGAAGAAGATGAATCAAACCAAAAGCAGGAGCAACAACAAGCCTTACTTGTGAAATACTTCAATCAACTAATTGAATCATTTTTAGATGCCGGTGCTGCAGTAAAACGGAAAAAGCGCGCAAACCAAATTTATCGCGATATTGCAGATCAGCGTATCACTCTAGAAAAAGCGATTAAGCTACTCGGTAAACTTAGTCGCAATCAAAAGTCTGGATGGTTCGCGAACAAGTCAAATCAAGACTAACTTTATGGTTAGACCCAAGACCAAACCCCAATACTTACGGGTTTGGTTTTTTTGAGCTATAAAAAAATCTTGAAAAATCAGAAATTTCCGATCAAAAAACAAGCTTTTACAAATCATAAAGTTAAACGATTAAACGTAAAATCACCGCAAATCCGGCTTGTTCCTTAATTGAACAAAAGCCATTTAAAGCAGTAAAATTATACTATTCAATATTAATTTTATGTTAATCACCTAACGGAGAGTGTCATGAAAAGCTTGGTTACTAAACTAGCAATTTTACCTTTAGCTATTGCATCAACGATCGCAATGGCTGGCACAAATTTAGTAGAAAACGGATCATTTGAAAATACAGATACAGTGACCGCTCACAATGGTCAATGGCAGTTATTTGATGTAATACCTGGTTGGACTCGTAGCACTAACGCTAAATTTGAAATTCAAACCAATAAACTTGGAATTATTCCTGCACAAGATGGTGAGCAACTCATTGAGCTTGATTCAACAGCCAACTACAGTATTTCGCAAGCAATTGCGACGACTGCTGGGAATCAATATGAAGTGAGCTTTTACTATTCTGCACGTGTAACAGGCAATGAACAAACAAATAAAGCAGAAGTTTTCTGGAATGGTGAATCATTAGCCGTTGTCAACAGCAGCACAAAAGGCTGGACTAAATACAGCTTTACAGTTGAGGCTGACAGCGCAAGCTCAGTGTTAAGCTTTGCAGGCGCGGGGACATCTGATTCAGTAGGTGCATTCATCGATAACGTCGTAGTGACTGAAATTCCGGCACCATGTGCAGTTGTAACCGGTTTATACGGTATTAATAACTTTGGCTCTGAAACTGAAGGCTATGTATATCACTTCAATCCAGAATCAAGCGCTGTAACTGTAGTTGCTGGCCTGAGCAATACAGCATCAAATATTGCTAGCAATGACGGTGTGCTTTATTTCATGGAGCAACTTGATAAAAGCAGCAAAGCGTCAAAAATCTATAGCCTAGATTTAGCCACTGATACGCAAGCTGAAGTTGCAGATGCGACATCATTCCCAATTTATCGCTCAACAGTGACTGCGGATGGTCTGTCTTTACGTGCGACAAGCAAAACATACATGTATGATTTTGACCTAACTACAGGTGAAAAAACGGTATTAGGTAAACTATCGTATGAAGGCGATACATTTGCAGACGGCGACATCGCTTATTCAAGTGATTACAACGTACTTTACGTGTTAACAGGTCAAGCACTTTACACTGTGGACGAAGGTAACCTTGAATTAACCCGGATCGGTGAGCACGGTGTTAATTGGGCGTCAGGTATTGCGATTGCTGATGACGGTACAATTTATATTTCAGGTAGAGAAAGCGGCGAGAATGCAAAAATCTACACCTTAGATCAAAACACCGCTGAAGCGACATTCGTGATGGATGGTCCGGCACACGTAAACGATTTAACGTTTGTTAGTGAAGCAGTTTGCGCAGCAGAGTAAACTGTGTTTAAAGCCATAAAATGCCAGCTTAGCTGGCATTTTTTTTAGCTAATCTTAGGTATCACTTATTAGTGAGCTTCTTTTGCTCTAACATTTCTTTCCAGTGCATCACTTCTGCTGGCAAAATAGGTGCAACTCCGCTAAAGCCCGCAACTTCAAGCATCTCTTCAACGCTCACAACACCTTTTTTACGTTTAAATACACCACGCACATAAGCAATTGCATGCAAACCTCTTTCTGAGTGAAACTTTTGCTCAATGTAAAAGTATTTATGGTCCCAGCCAACCAAGCGAGTGCTAACTGTGTACTTTTGCATTGGCTTAATATCGCGAATATAGGTAATTGCAGTTGCATTAACGATTGGAAACCAGCGGCGCTTCATTATGTGCTTTAACAAGCCTACTCGCTCAGTCATCCAAGTACGGGCAAGGTCCATCATTGCTAAGTAGCGAGAATTAGTCAGATGGAAGTTAATATCGCAATCGGTCGGTAACGCTTTGAATTCAATATCAATCGTGTCTAACAATTGTTGATAATCACGATTACGTTTAATTTTAAAAAACAGCAGTATTAGTCGAAAATAGAGGTTCACGGTAAAGGTCTAACCAGTTGATGATGCACAAAGTGTATCACAGCGTATTGCTAAGGCGAATATTCTGCTCTAATCTGTGCATATATTAGTATAAAAAAAGAATAACCTAATGAAATTATTTAGTTTGGTCACTCTGTTTTCAGCCAGTTTATTTACCAGCTCTGCCTTTGCAGATTTTAACTTTGCTGGGGATGGAACCTTAAAGTACCCAACGGGTGTTGAAAAAGCCTTTAAATTTGGCTTTGCTTGGCAACAAGATGCTGAAAAGTTCACTATTGGTGATAAAAGCTATGATATGTCATTACCTGAGTCATATTCTGTGGCGATTACACTCAGCAAAGACGAGCAACAGGTATGGGTTCAGGAATTTAATAATGGCTTTATTGAAGGCTTCAACTGGCAAATTGCTGATCACACCCTAAAACTCGAAAAGCGCAAATTCAGCGATTCAGTCAAAGGTGATTATGTTATCAGCCTTGATAATCGAGACTACTTTTTTGCCCGCAACAACATCAGTGTTGTTATTAAGTTCGACGATGAGGGTATTAAAAATATCGCTATCGATGGTGTCACCAAGGATATGGGTACCAAACAATAGTTTTTAATCGAAAAGAAAAAGGCTTAGGTTTTACCTAAGCCTTTTTTGCTTAATTAAGCTTTATAATTAAACCTTTACTGTTTTGCGGTTAATACCGTAATCTCGAAGCTTATTTGCTACTGCCGTGTGGCTCAAACCTAATCGCTTAGCGAGCTGACGAGAGCTTGGATAAGCTGGATAAAGCTTACGAAGTAAAGTCGCCTCAAAACGTTTTACCGCTTGGTCTAAAGTTCCTTCAAAATCAGACTCCAGATACCCTAAATCATGGGTAAACGTTGGTAACTGTAGGTGCTCAATACGCAATTCGTTATCATCTAACAACGACACAGCACGGTAAATCGCATTTTCTAATTGGCGCACGTTACCCGGCCATGGATAATCTTGTAAAAAACGTAAACAATCTTCAGACATCACAGGCACAGAATGGCCATTTTGCTGGGCATACTTTTGAATAAAATGCTCCGCTAGTGGGCCAATATCAGCTTTTCTATCACGTAATGGGGCTATTTCTAAAGTTAAAACATTAATTCGGTAATAGAGGTCTTCCCTAAATGTCCCTTCTTGCACCATCGCAGGCAAGTCCTTTTGGGTTGCAGCAACAATACGCACATTTACTTTTACTTCGTTTTCATCACCGACTTTTCGGAAGGTACCGTCTTGTAAAAAACGTAGTAGCTTAGTTTGTAGCTGAGTCGACATTTCACCAACTTCATCTAAAAACACAGTGCCACCATCAGCTTGCTCTAAAACGCCGCGTTTTGGTGCCGCGTTTTCTTCATAGCCTGCGTAACCAAATAGTTCAGACTCAGCGACATCATCAGGCAACGAAGCACATGACAAAGCAATAAACGGTTTTACTGAGCGGTTTGATGCGTAATGACAGGCACGAGCCAGTAACTCTTTACCTGTGCCAGTTTCACCGGTAATCAGGATTGGTGCTTCAAGCTGTGCCATTTTACGCGCTTCACGGACCACACGGCGCATTGCAGTACTAAAGTTATGTATAGTTGCAAAGCTTTCTTGGCCATAACGGCGAAACGCACTGACTTGTTGACCTAATCGGCTTTGTGATTTGATATTGATAACGGCACCGGCTAATACATCTCCTTCAGCCCCTTGTGGTACTGAAATAGGCAGAATATCGGCAATAAAGTCTTCGCCAGCTACTTCAACTCGGGTTGTTTGGCCAAGTACTTCTTTGCCTTCTAACCAACGCGTAAAATTAAAGCCTTTAAGCAGATTATTGATGTTAGCGCCAATCACTTCGCTTTCAGATAATTGCAGGTCGCGACACGCAGCATCATTACATAAACGCACCCAGCCTTTAGCGTCAATAGATATCACACCGTCAGGCAATGCACGCAGTAATGTATTTAACTCATTATGCTCTCGCTCAGAAGGTAAAAATGCAGTTGTACGAACGTCTTTCACACCATCTATCAATCGGATAGATGGCATGATTTTTTGGAATTGTTCAAACTCAATAGGCGGAAAGCTCACGTACATTCGACAATTAACCGAATCTACTTCGATGCCTTTTAAATCAACTTGGTAACTAACCAAGATATTGAGAATCTCTTGTGCGATACCAATTCGGTCAGCACAGTGGATATCTAAACGCATTACATCCTCAAAAAACGGGAACCTATAGTATGAGAATAATACGCTAACTCCCTGCAGCTGGGTAGTCTATTGTAAACAATTTTGGACAAATAACTTAATTAGTCGGGTACTTGGTCCATTCTCCACCATCTAATTGGATGTAAGGCTGCCCTTTTATATACATCATTACCGTATCTTCATTCTCGGCGACCTTGGCTGAAGTTGGTAAATTATCAAGCACTCGGTTAATGGGTACCGTACCTGTGAACAAATCTAACTTCATCGTATTGTTGATTAACTCTGACAGTGAAAAGTAACTCATTGTTTCATCAACGACATTCAGCCCATCATGCTTTATATCAGGACCGATGAATTTAACCGCAGTTGGCACTGAAACTATTGAAGGGCTCGGAATTTCGCGCAAGCCAGAGAATTGTAGTTTATCACCCTGTAAGGCTGCCCCATGCTCAGGCACAACCACCAGCATAACATTACGACCTTGCGCTTTTAACTCAGTTATAAACTTATCGATGTCATTAAATAAGCGCTGTTGTCTAAGCGGATAGCTTTCAAAGCTATTCATACGTTCACGACCAGCAAGTTGATTGCCATCGTGTAAGCTAATGGTGTTGTAATAAAGAGCCCTAGGCTGCTCACTCGAACCTTGCTTTTTCAACCAGTTAGAGAGTATATCCGCATCAGAATAAATCGGTTTGCCATCGAAACCATACTGCGCAGCACTAAATTGGCTAAAATCCAGTTTTGGCACAGAAACACCACCGTATTGTCTGATCAAACCTATAAAATCATCAAAATGTCCATCGTGGTTAAGAGCCACACTGGTTTTATAGCCAAGCTCAGCAAGATTAGTGAATAGCTGACATTGCTCATCAACAGGTTTAAATAGTTGCTCTTGACTTGTTTGCCCGCAACTTGCTCGTAATAAACGAATTGCCGCAGGGCCACTGTACGACGTTGCTGAGTTAAATTGGCTAAACAAAATATCAAAATCAGCAAATAAGTTACGTGGCTCAACACCAATTGCATTTAAATCAGCCGTCGCTAAAGAGCAAATATTTAGCACAACAACATCAAATGGTTGACCATTAAATACATCAGGAAACTGGCTTTGTAGTAAATTCTGTTGCTGGTAAAAGTCTTGTAACTGTTGATCCGGTGTCTTTTGTTTTGCTGTATCAGAAACTAAAACGGGTACTTGCTTTTTTGTAGTTTGGCTATTGCTTGCAACTTGAGTTGTAACCTCATCACTCGTAACAACCCCACCTAACCAAAACGCATACAAAAAGCCAATTATTGAAATACTGGTGTAACGCAACCACTTAACAGTAAACCAATAAAAAACCACTAAAGCAAAGAGCGCAAAAATCATATCGAGGCTAACAACGCGCGCTGTGATCTCAAAAAAGTAGCCGACGCTAAAGTCTTGTACATTGCCAGCTTGCTTGGTGAGCCTAGAAATCGGGGGCAACCACGAATCGTGATACAATAAAGCCGCACCTATCAGCACACTCATAGCGTGTTTGATACGAGACAACCAAACATGTTGAAAAGAGATAGCTAGAAAAGCAAAAAATGCTAAGTTTGCAAATAAATCAAAAGAAATATCACCTCGGCTATACAGAACAAACTTAACTAAAAAGTATAAATTCCAAATACCTAATCCTGAAAGCCTCACTTGTTATCCTTCTTGTGTCGTTTTGGCGTATAAGGCGTTAATAATACATGCCTAAATGTTAGTTTTCGGTAGAGCACGACTGCTTTATTAAACAATACCTTACCCGTATTACTCAGCAAAATGCCGATTAACATTGCGATGATAAAAGTAATAAAAAACTGATTTAAGCTCATGATAGCTCACCTTTTAAGGTCACTTTTACTGGCTCAGATATAGGTCGAATCACTTTTTTAAATTCCGGTGTCTCTGTATTTAAATTTGCAATGTCTGCTGTTTTTGTATCAAAAATGTAACTGACGTTTTCTTGTAATTGTTGGGTAAAGTCGGTTATTTCAGTATTAGCAAAATGACGTTGCATACGGCGACATTCTTGCTGAATATAAAAATGATCAGCAATGACATTTTTTGACATAAAAAAGTCGCTTACCTGTAATTTAAATAAATGTTTAATCGCACTTTCCACATCGTGTTCTCGACAAGCATGTAGATAAAGGTAAACCGTGCCATCAGCAAAACTAAAAATATCCCCTTCACGTTTTACATGAAATAAATGTAATGGGTGTATGGCATCAATACGCGGTAAAAGCTGCAACATAACAAGCACGCCACTTACACCCAGATTGGCAGCTGAGTCACTATGTTTAGCAACCTGCTGTACGAACTTATCTGGAGACAAATAACCTTTAGCCAATACATTTTCACTGTATTTTAGAACATCATCAATAGATTTCGGTAGTGGCCTAGTAAACTGAAACCCTTGAATTGACTGAATTTGTGACAGTAAACGCGAAGGCTCAGAATAACTATATAAAATAAGGTTAACCCCTAAAGTTAAAAATAAGCACTCGTCCTGGTGACGAATAATGCCATCAACATTTTGAATTACTAATTTCAGTCGGCGACCACATTTCTTTCGAAGAGAGAAACAATCTTTGGCTAACGCTTTTAAATCAGTGTATCGGGTAACTGCAAAAACTAACGTCGCTGATTTTTTGGTAAGCCCTTTAGAAAAAAGAGCATCATTATCATCAATTATTTTATAAAACACGGGTAGCTTTGTACCCTCAGGTACAGCACTGCGAGTAAGCCACACCTCGTCTTCATCAAAGTCTTGCTCCGTTGCAAGAGACTTATCATCAGCCTCTTGCTCTACCTCAACTAATGCAAGTTGACCATCATGAAGCTGTAAATTAACCGAACGCCCAGCGATAACTCCTTCTTTATGACACCAATAATCATACTCAAGAGTGCGAATTGATGCCTCTTGAGTTATATAAATAAGGCCATCAAAGAAACGGTTTAAGGCTAATAACTGACGTCTCAATTCACTGACATAAGCACCTGACATTAAAAACACTAAAGTGACATTTTTTGATTGTGACAAAGCAACATAGAGCTTGAGTTTTTCACCAAGCTGCTGTTCGTTCAAAGAGACTAAATGTTCTGAATCGACATGCACGATAACCGTACTGTTTTTCAGTTGCTCATACTGTTTTATTTCGTTAATAACACCACGGGAAAAATGCAAACTTTTTGATACATTCTCATTATGATGTAAATGGAAAGGACGTAGTACCCCTTGTTCGAACAAGGTGAATAATAACTCGCTTCCCTCTCCTTCGAAAAATAGTTCGACTTGTTCAGAGAGTAAAAAAACCGAGTCTTTATGATTGGTTAAAAGATGCCTTGTTAACTCTATTAGCTGATTATCTAGCGGGGCAAGTAAAGCATAGTTTGCGCCTCGCTTTAGCTCAGAGAAAGCTCCGTTTAGTCCTGTAATATTTAAATGAGGCACCAACAAACCCTTAAAAAAGATACTTTAGTACTAGTTTTAAACGCTATTCTATATATAATGCAGATTATGTCCATGGATCGTGAACATTTTTAAGCTAATTTTTCTCATAACGGTTTTTTTAGATGAATGACTTTGCAGTAAAAAATTCACACACCTTAACTCAATACGATATTGAAAAGCTGTTACGCCAATTTGGCGGTAAGGAAACGGATTATGTTGAAATTGTTGATGTTGAAAAAAATCGAAAAACGATTGAAAAGTACCCCTTGCTTAACGATATCGCATTAGCAACAACACAAACACAGAGCACAAAAAAAATTAACAAAAACGCAATAAAGAATCATAAATGAAGCGAATTTTTTTAAAAGGAATTAAAGGTGGCACTGGTACAACATCTATTGTGGCCAACCTTGCTTGTGCTTTGAGAAAATCAAATGTGCCTGTGTATGCCATCGATTTAGATCCAAAAGGCGACTTAGGCCTACACCTTGGTCTTGCTTGGGAGCATCAGCTAGGCTGGAGTGATTACCCAAACTTTGCCTCTGCATGTGAGCAGTTTCACCAAGATAATGATGGCGTAAAGTTTTTACCCTATGGCAGCCGTTCGAACTTAGGGTTAGACTTTTCATGTATTATAGAGAGTTGTCAGCAGCTTAATGACAGCGATGACAGCTGGTTTTTATTTGACTGCCCAGCCCATGTTGATGTGCACCGCTATTCGCTAAATGAAGACGATATATTCCTTGAGATTATTAATTGTGATGCAATTTGTCACAGTTTTGCTTTCAAACGTTTAAACACTCTAAAGCAGACTGAATCATCATGGCAGCATTATTTTTTAACCAATAAATATAATTCAGCCTCTGAGCTTGAATCAGATTTATTGCAGCTTTGGCAAACTGAATTACCATTAATTGCACCTTTATATATCAACAAAGATGAAGTCATCAAAGAAGCAACTGCATTTAGAAATGTGGCGATTAACTGTGCTCCATACAGCGTTGCTAATGATGACTTTGAAACGCTAGCCGGTTGGCTTGTAAGCCGCGCGAGTCAGAATGACCAATAGCATCCATTCACTCGGTGTCACACACCGACTATTTAAAGGTATTTTAGGGTTGTTTTTAACGAAGCAACTTGTGCGCTTCGTATTTATAAAATTTTATAGTTATTACAACCAACACAAAATGAGCCTATTGGGAGCGATTTTACTCCCCTTCTTTGTGCTTTTTTTGTCATTGTTTATTAAATTAGATAACAATAAAAAACGTGAGTTAAAGCTTAAACTTAAACGCTTGTATCCTCATGTTTCTCAACCAGTACTTACACCAAGCAATTGCATTCGGATTGTATTGCAAAGTGTGTACCTTGCGCTATTCAATACCACCACAACCTCACAGCAACATATCGCCGTTGAACAGCGTAAATCTTGGCGTAAAATCACGCGTTCAGCTCGCTTATTGAGACTGGCAGACAGTAAACTAGTACGCTCTTTTAAAGGGCTTTGGTTAGTTGCTAGAAAACAAACAAAAACTAAATCATATAAAGCAGTGAGTCGCTCTCCACTTTGGAGAAACAGCACCTTAAAGGTCGCTTTTTTCACTCTCATTATTTTTGCGGTGGCTATATTTGTAACCGTGCCATTTAGTATTGAAGCGCAAGCAGTGTTCATTAGTTTAATTTTGGTGGTTGCTTATTCTCTAAGGCGGGTTGAAGGGAAAATGGCCACTATTGTGATGATCACCCTTTCTGTTACAACCTCTACACGTTATCTATGGTGGCGCTACACAGATACCCTGAACTGGGGTGACCCGTTAGCCCTAGCACTCGGGATTGGTTTATTGCTTGCTGAAAGTTACGCTTGGTTAGTACTAATATTAGGCTTTTTCCAAACCATTAATCCATTAAACCGTAAACCAATCGCGTTAGGAAAAGACACTGCAAACTGGCCAACAGTTGATATTTATATTCCTACTTATAATGAGCCGCTTGATGTTGTGAAGCCAACAACAATCGCCGCGCAAAGTATTGATTGGCCTGCAGATAAGCTTAACATTTATATTTTAGATGATGGTAAGCGCCCTGAATTTGCCGAATTCGCAAAGCAAATTGGTGTTGGTTATTTAACTCGCCCTGATAACAAACATGCCAAAGCCGGTAACATGAACCATGCGATGAAAGTAACTAGTGGCGACTACATTGCTATTTTTGACTGTGACCATATCCCTGCTCGCTCATTCTTACAAATGACAATGGGACAATTCATCAATGACAGTAAAGTGTGTTTAGTACAAACACCTCACCACTTTTTTTCTGCCGATCCATTTGAGCGCAATCTAAAGAACCATCGAAAAATCCCTAATGAAAACATGCTGTTCTATGGTTTAATCCAAGATGGTAATGATATGTGGGACGCAACCTTCTTTTGTGGTTCGTGTGCTGTTTTAAGGCGCAGTGCCCTTGAAGAAATTGGTGGTTTTGCCGTAGAAACCGTCACTGAAGATGCCCACACCGCGCTAAGAATGCAGCGCGCTGGCTACAAAACAACATATATTAATATTCCACAAGCCGCCGGCCTGGCTACAGATAGTTTATCTGCCCACGTTGGTCAACGTATTCGCTGGGCACGCGGCATGGCACAAATATTCCGATTAGATAACCCGCTGTTTGGTAAGGGCCTAAATATCGCGCAGCGCTTGTGCTATTTAAACGCTATGTTGCACTTTTTATCAGGCATTCCGCGAATTGTATTCTTAACAGCGCCACTGGCATTAATTTATTTTAATGCGCAAATTATCTATGCACCGTTTGTTGCCATCTTTCTTTATATTGTGCCAACCCTGTTACAGGTAAAAATAACCAACTCTCGAATTCAAGGTAAATACCGCTATTCATTTTGGGGCGAAGTTTATGAGTCAGTACTTGCTTGGTATATTTTAAAACCCACGACAGTTGCGCTTATCAACCCGAATAAGGGTAAATTTAACGTGACTGAAAAAGGCGGTTTAAACAAGCAAGATCACTACGATTGGACGATTTCAAAGCCTTATATAATCTTGTTGCTTGTTAACGTTTTGGGTATGACCTACGGCGTGTTTAGATTGCTCTTCGGCGATAGTTCACAAATAGGTGTACTCGTCATTAGCATGCTGTGGGCAAGCTATAACGTGATAATTTTAGGTGCAGCTGTGGCTGTTGCCGCTGAAGCCAAACAAGTACGCAGCTCACACCGCATTAAAGCAAATTTCCCTGCAGCTATTCGCCTTGCTAATGGCCGTACTATTAAAGTAAAAATTACGGACTACTCAAATAATGGTGTTGGTCTTGAAACTGACCATAATCACCTTTGCCGTGTAAATGATAAAGTCGAGCTACTCATGAGCCGTGGTTTGAAGCAGTTTTCATTCCCAACTTATATCTGTAACACCCGCGATAAACAACTGGGTCTTACCCTCAGGGATTTAGATTTAGAAAAACAAAAAGCCTTTATTCAATGCACTTTCTCACGTGCTGATGCTTGGCTTGATTGGCAAGAAAACTTTAAACACGACAAGCCTTCATACAGCTTTTCTCACGTTTTTTATACCAGTCTAAGAGGCTTTAAGAACTTGATTTTCCATGCCCCAAATGAATTAAGACCCGCGATTGCGTTTGCATCAAGAGTCTTGTACTTTGTGGCGTCATTATTACCTAAAAAACCAACAAAAGTACTAAAAACATCATGATAAAAACTTTTTTAACCTTGTTATTAGCTTTTGGCACACTCGGCATATCTGGCTGGGCGATAAGTGCTGAGCCTCTCTCTAATAAAGCGATTTTTGATGATGGTTACCCAGAGCAAGCACCAATTGAAAGCATGACGCTAAGCTTTGAAAAGCTTGGTTTAAGCAAGTTCAAGCTTGATGGAGTGAGTAATAGTACCCGTGTTGATTTTACAAACCGCCTCGATAAATTAGGGAAAAAACTGACCCTAGACTTTTCATACACAACTTCACCATCACTTATTGGTCGTGTCTCACATTTGAAAATTTTCTTAAATGAAAACCTTGTCACTGTGCTACCTATTGATGATAAGACAACGCCAATTGGCACAGTCTCTGAGCGCAGTATTGTTCTTAACCCTAAGCTAATTAAAGACTTTAACCAAATTCGCTTCGAACTAGTCGGTTTTTACGATCTGGTTTGTCAGGATGACTATAGTAAAACAATATGGGCTGAGCTTAGTAAAAGCAGCCGTATTTCTATTGACCGTCAGTCACTTGCTCTTGAAAGCTTACTTGAGTATTTCCCTGCACCATTTTTTGATTCGCGAGATTACAACAAGGTCACTTTGCCTTTTGTGTTTGCATCACAACCTGATGAAAACACACTCGAAGCAGCGGCTGCACTATCAAGCTTTTTTGGCGCTCAAGCAAAATGGCGCAAAGCACAGTTCCCTGTGCAAATTAATGCAACACCGACAGAACATAGTGTCGTATTCGCAACAAACGACAACAAGCCTGATTTTTTATTGAATTACCCTGATGTTGAAAAGCCAACTGTAGAAATTATCAGCAGCCCTACTCAGCGCTACGCCAAAGTTCTGCTTGTTTTAGGTAAAGACACAGCACAATTGAAAGAAGCCGTAGTAGGTTTAGTCTTTGGCTATAAAGTCATGACTGGTCGCAGTGCAACCATTGATGCAATTAGCAACTTACCGCTTCGAGAAGCCTACGATGCGCCACTGTGGGTGCGTTCTGATCGCCCAGTAAGCTTTGATGAATTTATTGAATACCCAACTCAGCTGCAATCGGAAGGCTATCGCGGTCTACCTGTTCGGTTAGACTTGCGTTTTGCACCAGATTTATTCACTTGGCGTGAAAATGGTATTCCTATTACCTTGAATTACCGCAACACGCCTGTTGAGCAGAACATGTTGTCGCGTTTGAATATGTTGATTAACGGTAAGTTTGTGGATGGTTTTATTCTTGATAACGAAGGTGGTAAAACGATTACAACCGATACCTTGTTACCGCTTTTATCTGAATTCAATCCAACCAAAACTCGTCAAGACTTTGAGCTAACAGGGTTAGATTTAACAACAAATAACCAGCTGACTTATGATTTTAATTTTGCAGTCGTAAAAACCGGTGAGTGTAGCGCCATTCCTGCCGGCGGTGAATTTGGTGCAATTGATGGCAGCTCTACCATTGATGTAAGTGACTTCCATCACTATATTGCCATGCCAAACCTACGCGCCTTTGCAAATGGCGGTTTCCCATTCACCAAATATGCCGATTTACACCAAAGCACGCTTGTAATGGAAGCTAACAGCTCAGTTAACGCGATTAGTTTATTGCTTAATTTCACAGGTCATTTGGGTGCCATAACAGGCTACCCAGCGCACCGTTTAGACATTCAATTTCCAAGTAACCAATTGGCGCTAAACGATAAAGACATTATTATTATTGGTAAGCCTGACTCTTTCTTAAACTCACTTGCCAAAGACAGCGCCCTAAGTGTGCTTATCAACAACAACCAACGCATTGTTGATCAAGCTATCTATAATGGTGCCTACGACACTAAAGGTGCTGAAAAAATTAAAGTAAATATAAGCAGCATTGGTCGTTTAGCCGTGATGTCCGGGTTCCAGTCACCGTTTGATTCAGACCGCTCAGTAGTCTCTTTGATTGCCAGTAATGAAAATGCTTTTGCACTTCTCACTGATGCTCTACTGAATGATGATAAAACAGCTCAAATAATGGGAAGCTCAGCCATTATCAATAGCCAAGGCATCAAAACGATTAAAACCGATGAACAGTATTTTGTCGGTCACGTGCCTATTCATACCCTCATTTGGTTCCACTTTTCAGACCGCCCAGTATTGTTAGCGATTCTATCACTACTAACCCTATTACTTATTTCATTTATGTTGTGGCGAGTGCTCGCGCTACTTACCAAAAAACGTTTATCTGAAGGAGATCAGGCATAATGAAAACTATCGCTTCTTTACTATTCGTTTTTGTTTTTTCAAGCAACGCCTTAGCTCAGTTAAGCTGCAGCGCTTGGCCGCAATGGAATAACTTTAAAACTCACTTCATTACACCAGAAGGACGCGTAATTGATTTGGGTAGTGATTACAGTATTACCACCTCAGAGGGGCAATCTTATGCGTTATTCTTTGCTTTACTTGCCAATGATAAAGCCAGCTTCGATAAGTTGCTTGAGTGGACTGAAGTACACCTTTCTGAAGGTGATTTAAGTACCCGTTTACCAGCGTGGCAATGGGGAATAAAGCAAAATCAAGGACAAATCCTTGATTCAAATCCAGCTTCTGATTCAGATTTATGGATTGCTTATACCCTGTCGCAAGCGGCTATCTTATGGAATGAAAGACGCTACGCAGTGCTCAGCTCAGTGCTTGCTGAGCGCATCATTCGTGAAGAAACAGCGCAGATACCAAACCTCGGTCTGACTCTTTTACCTGGGCCAACAGGTTTTGAAAAAGACAGTAGCTGGAAATTAAATCCAAGCTATGCACCGCTATTTATATTTGCGCAATTTGCGCACCTATACCCGCACTCGCCTTGGCAAACATTACACGATAACTCAGCGCAGTTATTAATAGATACAGCACCAAAAGGCGTGAGCCCTGATTGGGTTAATTACAGCGTGGAAAAAGGCTTTTATCATGATAAAAGCGCCCCTGCTACAGGTAGTTACAATGCTATCCGCGTCTACCTTTGGGCCAGTATGATGGCAGAAGATGCCCCCTATAAAAATGCCCTTACAGAGCAGTTTAAACCTTTTGTTGATAGCATTGTTTCTTCAGGCAAAGTGCCATTAGAAACCAATGCTGCCACAGGCAAAACGGCAGGCAACGCCCCAAGTGGTTTTGTTGCCGCCTTATTGCCATTGCTTGCTGAAGATAATGCATCACAAACTGTGACGGCTTTACAACAGCAAATAATGATGGATACCCGCTTTACCACCAGCCGCTACTACGACAGCGTGTTGTATTTATTTGGTAACAGCGCATTGAACAAACGTTTTAGTATTGATAAAAACGGGGCTTTAACAACTAACTGGAGCAATGAATGCCGATAAAGTGGCTACTTGCTGCAGTTTTAGCAAGCTCCAGTGCATCCGCAGCAATAAACAAAGACCTTGATAGTCAATCAATTGATTGGTTAATTAGCCAAGTACAACTTGGTGAAATTGAGCGTGATAATCAATTGATGAGCGACAGCTTAGAAAAGCTGCAAAGCATTGCACCTAAAAATATCCAGGTGCAATGTGCCCAGGTGCGCGTTTTATATAGCCTCAAAGAAACCGACAAAGCCAATGCGCATTTAGCAGAGCTTAGTAACCTATCACATCCGTGCGTAACAAGCTTAAACCTACTTGCACGCGTCAATAACCAAGACAAAGAAGCGGTTCAACAAGCCAGGCTGCGTGCCAGGGCCGGACAATACAGTGACGCGGTAAAAATCTACAATCGGCTATTTAAATCCGCCTACCCTAATATTGAATATGAGCTGGAGCACATAAACTGGCTTGCTCAAGATCCAAATCAATATCAGCAAGCACTGCGCGGTTATCGTTCTTTACTAAAACGCTACCCAAATAGTGGCCGTTTTGAGCTTGCCTACGCAAGACATCTGTTAAAGCAAAACCCAACAAACAAAGAAGCCATAGAATTACTGAGCCATTATGCACACAGTAACCAATATGGTGTTGAAGCTGAGTTTGCGTGGCTTGCAGCCCTTGAGGATATGCCGCTCAATAAACAAACTGAGCGCGAATATCAGCGTTACTTTGCAGCCTACCCTAAAAGCAGTAAAGGTCAGCTACAATTTAGTGACTTTAAAAAAACGCATTTAGCTGAACAAAAAAAGCAAGCAGACCCTGCTTATCAGACATGGCTTAAAGGCTGTGTCGAACTTGAAAAACGCCACTTTGATGCAGCAGAAAAGCTTTTCAATAAAGCACTGCGAGGTCGTCCTCAAGATCCTGAAATATACAATAGCTTAGGTTTATTGAACTTAAGGCAAGGTCGTAATGCCAATGCTTACCAGTACTTTAAAAAAGCTCAAAAATACAGCATAGATGCAAACCGTATAACGGTGTTAAAAGGCCTCGCCAATACTGCTCGTTTTTGGCAATACATAGATGAAGCTAAATCAGCCATTAGTAGCAATGAACTCAAACAGGCTACGCTTAAGCTGGATTTAGCTGACACCTTAAATGAAGACCCTAATACGGTATTGTTTTACCGTGCTGAACTTGCCAAACAAGCAGGCCAACTTCAAAACGCGATGAACCTTTATAAGCAAGTGCTAAAAGACGATCCTCTGCAACAGCCTACTTTGCGTGCCATGCTTGAGTTAACCGCCTCAGATGGTAATTATGCTCGTAGTCATCGTTTTTATAATGGCTTAACTCGTCAGCAACAGGCATTAATTGCTGAAGATTACACCCTGTTACAAACACAGCAATTGCGAGCCCGTGCTGATGAGCTTACTGCTGAAGGTAAGCTAGATGAAGCAGTTGATGTGCTACTTATGGCAATCAAACAAAGCCCACGTCAAAGCTGGCTTTACTACGACCTTGCAAATTTATATCAACAACAAGGTTTAGTTGATCATGCCAAAGCTCTGTATAAAAAAACCTTGTGGCAATTTCCGCTAGATGCAGAGTTGCGTTATAGCCATGCACTATTTTTACGTTCGTTGAACGATTACCAAGGAGCACTGGCAACCTTAGATTACATTCCTAATAACGCGCGCACTGAACAAATTAATGTGCTTACAGAGCAGCTAAGTATTAATACCAAACTAGAAAGGCTCTCTGCCAACAATACAGCCACTAATAAAGCCACGGTGATTTATAAGCTCACCGAGTTAGAAGCACAGCCATTAACACCTTTAATGCAAGCTGAGCTTGCCAGTCAATGGCAACAAATTAATGAGCAGCAGTATGCAATAAGGCAACTGAAAAAAGCTCTTACTCGTGACCCAAGTTTGAGCCCATATTGGCACATGACATATGCAAATTGGCTAATTGAAAGCAACGATAAAAACGCTGCTGATAGCTGGTTTGCAGACTATCAACTGCCGAGTAACGCAACCGATGCAGAGCAATCACAATGGTTAGCACTACAAGTTAATTACGTTAATCGCTTTAGTGATAGTAACCAACGAGTTGCTAAGCTCTCAGAGCTTGCAACACGTTACCCTGATAACCCAGAACTGTCAGAGGCGCTGATCAATGCTCATATCGAGCAAGGCAATAGTAACCAGGCCATTACCCGTTTTGAGCAGCACGTTGCAAAAGGACAAACTGTGTCAACGGATACTGCTTTAGCTATTGCGACACTTGCTCGTCAGCAGCAAAGAGATGATTTAGCAGATCGCATCATTGCTGGGCAAATTAATCAAGTTTCGAGTGAGCAAAGCTATCGTCAGCAGCAATTAATGGCAGCCCTTGAACAATTTGAAGATAAACAGAGCGCAATAAATCTAGCTGAGCAATTGCTAGCTAAATCCAACAACAACCAAGAGCTTTATTATCAAGCAGCAGCGGTTGCGCAAGCTAAGCAACAAACTACGCTTGCGCAAAGCTGGTACCGCGCTGCCGTTGATCCAGATACGGCAACGAGCACCTTAAGCGATGAGCAGAACTATGAACTGTATGCCCTTGATGAAAATGAAGCTTGGTATGTCAATAATGCCAAGCGTCAATTGCAAGGTATTGAGCGCGATGAGCAAGCGTATATCACTGCTGCAATCAACTTAAGTAGCCAAACCAGCACACAAAATGAGTCCACACTGGGCGCTGGGGCAACGCCTATTGAAGCAGGTTTCCCGCTATGGGGTGGCACTGGGATTGTGAAATTAGACCCAATGACAATATCGAGCCAAGAAACCCGCTTTGATGAAACCTTTGCTGGTAGCCGCTATGGTCAAGGAGCCCTGTGTATTTTTGACTGCCCACTTTTAAGTATAAAACCAAAGCAACAAGGTATGGATATTGGCCTTGCTTGGCAAAACGAGCAATGGCGAATTGATGTTGGTACCACTCCACTTGGCTTTTTAGTCGAAGATATCGTGTGGGGCGTTAATTACAATGGTGATTTAGGCGACTTTGGTTATGGCGTCACGTTTAATAAACGCCCGGTTACCAGCTCTGTATTATCTTACGCCGGACTTGAAGATGTCTTTACCAACCAAGTATGGGGCGGTGTTAGAGCTACGCAATTACAACTTAGTCTATCTCATGACCTTGGCCTAGATTGGGGTTTTTGGGGCAGTACTAATTACCAAATCTTGCAAGGTAAAAACGTAAAAGACAATCAAAGCTACAGCCTATTGGGTGGCAGCTATTATCGTTATATTCGCGAAAGAAACACCGAATTAAGTCTAGGTCTTAACTTATTGCACTGGTCGTATAAGTATAATTTAAGTGAAGAAACCTGGGGACATGGTGGCTATTACAGTCCACAAAACTACTTGGGCGCTTCATTACCTGTGATTTTTGATAAGCGAGTTGGTCATAATTTTGTATACCGACTGCGCGCTGGCGTATCTTGGTCAACCACCACGACAGACGACATCGCATTTTTCCCTAACGACCCGATTTTGCAAGGCCAAGCAGAGGCTCAAACAGCTGTAACGGGTGTTGTGCCTTACTTTGAAGGCGATACCAGCAACGGTTTATCGTATAACTTAGGGGCAAGTTTTGAGTATCGATTCACGCCTCATTGGTTCTTTGGTGGTTACGTCAACTTAGATCGGGCCGATTTTTACGAGCCGAATTATGCTCAGCTGTACTTCCGTTATTACTTTAATCCGGTGTATAGCGAACTGGCTTTCCCAGGTAAACCTGTTGTGCCTTATGCAAGCTACTAACTGTCGCATCACAAGGGGCAAGTGTCGCAAGTTCTTCCCCTCTCCATAAGGTCTATGTATACTGTAGCGCACTTGTAGCTAGGATAAGGGTGTGTCCCTTTCCTTCAAGTACAAAACTTGAGCAACAAACCATTATCTTAGCTGCATCAAAAAACATGGCCGCCCGTTCACTAAATAAATACATAGAACGACCAAAGCAAAAACAATAAGGCCTCAAATAAAAACTTAGAGTTAGGAAGTAAATATGAGTTCATTACCTAAAGCAGGTGACTTTTTAGGGCATCCTAAAGGGTTATTCCTGTTGTTCGGCACAGAAATGTGGGAACGATTCGGTTATTACGGCATGCGCGCCATCTTAGTTTTATACTTAGTAGCGCTTGTACAAGAAGGTGGTTTTGGTTGGTCAAATGCAGACGCATTAAGCCTTTATGGTACCTTCACAATGGCTGTATACATCACCCCACTATTCGGTGGTTGGTTAGCCGATAACGTATTAGGACAACGTAAAGCAATTATCCTTGGTGGTTTATTGATGGCTGCAGGCCATTTCACTATGGGTATCCCACACAGCTACTTAGCTGGCCAAGAAGAAAACGTATTCTATATTGGTTTAACACTTCTTTGTATTGGTAACGGTTTATTCAAGCCAAACATCTCAACTATGGTAGGTGATCTATACAAAGAAGGTGATCAACGTCGTGATGGCGCGTTCACTATCTTCTACATGGGTATCAACCTAGGTGGTGCATTAGGTCCTCTAGTTGCGGGTTATGCTGCAGCTGCAATGGGCTGGCAATGGGGCTTCATCGTAGCCGGTGTTGGTATGGTGTTATCTGTACTTTTACAGCTTGCATTAAGCAACAAATACTTAGGCGATATCGGTGTTGTGCCTTCTGCTAAGCTTTCTCAAGCACAGTCTGAATCAAACACTAAAGAGCCACTAACTAAAGTTGAAACTGACCGTATTAAAGTTATCTTTACTATGAGTGTATTCAGCATCATCTTCTGGATGGGCTTTGAACAAGCGGGTGGTTTAATGAACCTTTTCGCTAACGATTACACTGACCGTATGCTATTTAACTTTGAAGTACCAGCTTCTTGGTTCCAATCTTTAAACTCAATTTTCATCATTGTTTTTGCACCTTTAGTTGCCATTATTTGGTTAAAGCTTGATAAACGTGAACCAAATTCACCGGTTAAGTTTGCTATTGCACTTATCTTCTTAGCACTTGGTTTCATCACTATGATCCTAGCGCTTATGACACAAGGTCAAGGTGAGCACCTACAAATCAGCATGATGTGGTTAGTTTTATTCTACTTATTCCACACGCTAGGTGAGTTATGTTTATCTCCAATTGGCCTATCTATGGTAAGTAAACTTGCACCTCTACGTTTAGCTTCAATGCTTATGGGTATTTGGTTCCTATGTACAGCGGTTGCAAACAAGATTGCTGGTTTCGTAGGTTCATTCCTAGGTGAAGGTGAAGAAGCGCTAGATAACGCTATGGGTATCTTCATTGGTTTAGGCGCAACAGCGGTTCTTTCTGCTGTTATCATGTACTTACTAAGCGACAAACTAGTAGCTTGGATGCATGGAGCTGAAGGCCAACATGAGCCACAAACTACTGAGCACATCCTAGCTGAAGAGCTAGAAGTGACAGCTGAAAAGCAATAATTTTTATTCCCCGTAGCGCCCGCTGCGGGGTATTTCTCTCTTCCCTATTCCCTCTGCGTCCTTAAAACTGATACTATATTCCGATATTAATTTGGTATGCAAAGGAACTGAGCAAGTGCGCTTAAACACTCAACTACTGGTCATTATTCTGACCAGCTTATTATTAACAGCATGCGGTGGCGATAAAACAACAAAAGAAGTCGCAACAGCTCCTGAACAGTCTGGTTTAATTATTTCTGTTGAAAATGGTTTTTCCGCACAATTTGCACAAGGCGATGTCACACTTAACGCAACAAGTAACACGGTTACAACAGATACCACGTTTACTTACACTGAAACAACCGCTTCAAGCACAGATATAGAGCAAGGTATTGTCTCGAGTATTCATACCTTTCGCCCCAATAACCTGATATTTGCTGAGCCATTAAGTTTAGCGATTAAGTTACCAGATGAACAAACCAACCTTGCCTTTAGCATAGTGCAGTTAGTTGATGAGCAGTGGCAAACTCTCAGTACTGAACAAAGCGATGATGGATTTGCTGTCAGTGATATTACAGAATTTGGTAGTTTTGCTTTAATGTCTCGCACCGTTCCTGCAGCCAGTAAAACCATTGGCGAGCAATGTAATGACACAGCCAGTAACCAAACGGTACGCTTTATTCATGTTGCAGATTTACACGCGCGCTTTGGCTTTAAAGAGCAGTTATTCAGCCGTATTCGCAGTTACTACGACAAGGCTAAACTTGAAAACCCTAATACTTTATTCACCAATGGCGGTGACGATTATGAAAAAGGCACCGTAGCAGAACAAACATCACAAGGGTTAGCCACAGTCGAAGCAATAAAAGCCATGGCTTTTGACGTACGTGTGATTGGTAATCACGACTACGCATGGGGACCTGAGCAACTACTAGACTTTGCCGATGACGATAATGCCATCGTGCTTTCAAGTAACACCGAATATGATGGTAACGATGATACGCCGTTTGCCGGTGTCGATTTTTCAGTTGTTCAAGTAGGTTGTCTTCGAATTGGCTTTTTTGGTATGACTTCAGTGCCTTGGAATGAACTTGATGAACCAGTTGAAGACGAGCCTATTCCTGATTTTATCGCTAATTTCAAAATGAATTGGCAGTGGCAAGAAGTGGCTGAGCAGCTTGTTAACCAATACCGTCAAGATGTTGATTACATGGTTATGGTGAGTCACTTAGGTGAAGGCACTGACACCCGAATTGCACAAAATGTTACGGGAATTGATTTAGTGCTTGGTGGGCATACCCATGGCGGTGAAAGTTATCAAACCTTAGATAACGGCAGCATTGTTATTCAGCCAAACTTTTTTGCACAAGGTCTGACCGATCTTACCTTAACCTTCAACCTTGAAGACAAGACACTTGCGGATGTTGATTACAAAACCATCGCAACCACCAGCATTACGACCCAAGATGAAAGCACTAAAAACGCCATCGATGAAATCATGGGTCGCTATGCCCCAGATGCAAACACCGAAATTGCCGTTTCAGAAAATTACCCTACTGCAGAAGAGCTCACCACGATTACAGCCAAAGCAACTATGCAGCAGTTCCCTGCGATTGAGGCCGCCTTACTTGATGCAAGCCAAGTACAAGATCGTTGGCTACCGGGTACATTAACCCAAGAAGATTTTCATGCCGCGTTTAAGGTTGAACGCCAACCATCGAATACCCCGGGCTTTAATTCAATTTATCAAGTTGAGGTGACAGGCAGCCAGTTGAAAAGCATGCTCGAAAGCCAGCCAGAATGGGTCTCGGTTGTGCCAGATAACATTGATGATGCAAGCACTTACCTCGTTGCTCTATTTAAAGGCCCAGCGCTAAATAGCGAATTGTTCTTCCCTGCTCTGCCAAACTTAGAAGCACAATTGGTCGCTGAAAGTTGGTGGCTACTTGATAACTACGCGCGAGCACGCACCAGCCAATGTTTATATATCGATACCGATAACATGCTTAATGCGTGTAAAGCAGATGATGCGGTCACAGTATGGAATTTTAACAACTCTGAGCAAGGCTTTAGCAGTGACTTTGGCCCTGCAACACTCAGCTTTTATGACCCTGAAGACAAAAATTGGGGGCCAGAAGATAGCCAATTTGCCACCACCAGTGAGCTTGAAATTGCTGATTTACCGACGGGTGCCTCAGGCGTGCTCGCCTTTGCTCGCCATAGCCCAACGCAAGGCTTAACCTTAACGGCTAATAGTGCCGCAAACGGTGATTACCAAACAGAAGGCCTTATCGCTGATTACACCTTAGTGATGGATATTATGTGGCCAGAACAAAGCACCAATGAGTGGCGTTCATTATTACAAACCGATATTACTAATAGTGATGACGCAGACCTTTACGTTAGCCGAGATAACGCCATTGGTATTGCCACCAGTGACAGTGGTTACTTTGGCGAGCTTTTGGCAAACAGTTGGCATCGTATTGCTTTTGTGTTTTATGCTGCTCCAAACAACGGGGCACTAAAAATTTATCTTGATGGCGAGCTGATTGGTATTAAAGATGAAGGTGAAATCAATGAGCGCTGGGCAATCAACGATGCGGCCTTACTTTTAACCGATAATGACTACGAAACTAAGCCGGGTTACTTAAACGCCTTGTTATTTGCTGGTCGTGCCATGACTGATGCCGAGATTGCCAATATGGGTGCAGCCCAGCAGCAACTTAATTTTACGCAATCAACCCGTACCTTAAACCAAGTGGTTGAGCGCCATTATCAAGCTGCGCCACAAATTATGAGTAACCCTTGGTTACAACAACGCAGCAAGTTTTTTAACAAAGCGCGCCAAACTGTAAACTAAAATATACAATCAACTTAATAAAAAAGGCCGTTCCAGGCCTTTTTTATCGCCTGGAAAATACTGAAATTCACTATTAATTTCATATGGATAGATATAAAAGAGGCTGACCTATTTTAGTCAACCTAGTGGCTTACTCATTGCCTTTGAAAGTGCAATTGCTGAAATTAAAATCATTGTCCCATTTAATTTACAAAGGCTGCTTTGACTAAATGTAGTCGAGATCTTCCCCTTATTAAGATTCTGGTTAATCATCCGCTCATTACAGAACAATAATTCTTTTTAGCGCAGTGCTTATAATTGCGGGAGTAATGACAATGAGCGAAGTAAATAATCCGTTAGGCCTAGTGGGCATTGAATTCACTGAATACGCAACACCAGATGCAGATTACATGGACAAAGTGTTTACTGATTTTGGCTTTTCAAAGCTAAAAAAATTCAAAGGTAAAGACATTGTTTATTATAACCAGCATGACATTCATTTCTTACTAAACAATGAGCGTGATGGTTTCTCTGCTGAATTCGCTAAAAGCCACGGTCCAGCGATCTGTTCTATGGGTTGGCGTGTAGAGAATGCACAAAAAGCATTCGAAGTTGCTGTTGAGCGCGGTGCAAAACCTGCCACAGATTCAACACACAAAGATTTACCTTACCCAGCTATCTACGGTATCGGCGACAGCTTAATCTATTTCATTGAGCAATTTGGCGACAAAGGTTCTATCTATGAGTCAGATTTTGAAGATTTAAGCGAGCAAAACATTGTTGAAGACAAAGGCTTCATCCGTATCGACCATTTAACCAATAACGTTTATAAAGGCACGATGGAAACATGGGCTAACTTCTACAAAGACGTATTTGGTTTTACTGAAGTTCGTTACTTCGACATTAAAGGTCAAAAAACAGCGTTATTATCTTACGCACTTAAATCTCCGTGCGGTACTTTCTCGATTCCAATCAACGAAGGTAAAGATAACAATAATAACCAAATCGATGAGTACTTAAATGAGTACAATGGTCCGGGTGTACAGCATTTAGCATTCCTAACGAATGACCTAGTTAGCTCACTTGATAAGCTTGACCAATCAACGATAGCCACGCTTGATATCATCCCTGAGTACTACGACACCATTTTCGACCGTGTACCTTGGGTTAAAGAAGACAAAGAGAAGATCCGTAAGCATCAAATCCTTGTAGATAGCCAAAGCGAAAACTGTTACTTACTGCAAATCTTCTCGAAGAACCTATTTGGTCCTATCTTCATCGAGATGATCCAACGTGTAGATGACGGCGGTTTCGGTGAAGGTAACTTCCAAGCCCTTTTCGAGTCAATCGAACGTGATCAAGAGCGTCGTGGTGTAATCTAGTTCATCATGATGAATAAAAAGCAGCGTTATTCACACGCTGCTTTTTGTCGTTTTAAATTCTGTTTTAAACTAACTGTTTAAATTGCGTTGATTGCCTCCATATAGATAACTAATAAATCAGCGCGAACAAATAAGGAAAGAGTATGAGCCTAATTAACGAAACCCACGATATTAATCTAAAAAGCTGGGTTGCATCTGCTAACGAAGCGAACTGTGACTTCCCAATTCAAAACCTTCCTTTTGCAGAAGTACGTCGTAAAAATTCAGACGAAGCGTTCCGTGGCGCTGTAGCAATTGGTGATCAAGTTATCGATTTAGCAAAAGTAAATGAGCTTGGTTTATTCTCTGGTGATGCACAGGTTGCCGTTAAAGCCGCAAGCCAAGCTACACTCAATGAATTTATGGGTCTTGGTCAGCAGTATTGGTCTGCACTTCGTCTTGCTCTATCAAAAGCACTCCGTGAAGGTGCGAGTGAGCAAGCACAATTAAGCGAAGCGCTTATCGCTCAAGCAGACATCGAATTTGCGCTACCGTGCCGTATTGGTGATTACACTGACTTTTATACTTCTATTTACCACGCAACAGCGGTAGGTAGTTTGTTCCGCCCTGATAACCCACTTCTACCTAACTACAAATGGGTACCAATCGGTTATCACGGCCGCTCTTCGTCAATTGATGTTTCTGGTCAAACGTTCCACCGCCCTAACGGTCAAACTAAAGCGCCAGATGCAGAAGTCCCTTCATTCGGCCCTTGTAAACGCCTAGACTACGAACTTGAGTTAGGTATTTACCTTGGTAAAGGGAATGAATTAGGTGATGCGATTGCCATTGAAAATGCTGAAAACCACGTATTTGGTTTCTGTGTATTTAATGACTGGTCTGCACGTGATTTACAAGCATGGGAATACCAGCCTCTTGGTCCATTCCTTGCGAAGAACTTCGCTTCGACTGTATCTCCTTGGATTGTTACCACAGAAGCACTGGCACCATTTAGAACAAGCTGGACACGTGACGAAAACGATCCTCAACCAATGGACTATTTAGAGTCAGCTCATAACCGTGAGTTTGGTGCATTCGATATCAAAATGGATGTACAAATCGAAACTGAAAAGATGCGTGCAGCTGGCGAAGCACCAACACAAGTATCTAAATCAAGCTTCAAGCACTCTTACTGGACCGTTGCGCAAATGGTGACTCACCACACAGTAAATGGCTGTAACTTTCAACCAGGCGACATGTTAGGTTCAGGTACGCAATCAGGTCCTGAGCACGAAGAAGCTGGTTCATTATTAGAACTATCACGCGGTGGTAAAGAAAAGATCACCCTAGCTAATGGCGAACAACGTGCTTTCTTAGAAGATGGCGACAACGTAATCATGCGTGGTTGGTGTGAAAAAGACGGTTTTGCACGTATTGGTTTTGGTTCAGTCGAAGGTACAGTACTACCTGCAAAATAAAAATAACTAGCTATTTTTATTTCCAGAACAACGATTAAGGGCATTTTTTGCCCTTTTTTTTGCATTTTTTTCAGTTGAGTTACAATTTTTTGCTGGCTTTTTTAAATCAGATTGCTATCTTAGCTCGGTTATTAGTCAAATTTTGTACGCCATGTTAGTTAAACTTAAGTCTTTTTATCGCACGTTTTTTCCAGCTCGTCAGCTGTTGATCCGTCAAAATGGCGAGGTAAAACACTTAGTATTAGCCCCTTGGGTGCAATTAACGACTTTACTAGTCATTTTAACTGCTATTGTTTGGTTAAGCATTTCGACACTACAAATCATTTCTCAAGCTGACAAGATCACCAGCATTGAACAAACCCAGCTTACCAAACAGCAAGAATGGCAAAAACAGCATTATCAGCAACAAGCTGTCTATGAAAAACAGCTCGAGCAATTAGCCGTACTTGAACAAAAACAAGCGCTATTGCAAAGCATGATCGAGTCATTACCAGAATCAATGAACAAACCGGCACTGCCAACCGACGCAGAGCCATTGCTTTTACCTGTTCAGGAGCACGCTGAAGAGTTTCACGCACCTTTAGAAGATGAACAGCAACCAAAGCAAGTTAAACGCTTAGAAAGCATTTCTGAGCGCCTAGCTCGCCTTGATGCAGCTTATAACAACAGCTTTGTTGTATTAGATGAGCAAATTAAACTTCGCCACCAAGAAATTGTTGCTATGTTAGAGGGCGCAGGCCTTGATAGTAGCCTTGCCAATGGTTCGGTATTAGAAGGTACAGATACCGCACAGGGTGGTCCATTAGACTTATTCGACGAATCAAAAATCCCTCTTGAGTTTTTAGCAATTGCCGACAAATTGCTGGCATTAAATAACCTCGAAAACTTACTGAGCGAATTACCACAAACACTTCCTGCTGCCGATTACTACATTTCAAGTAGTTATGGTTTACGAAAAGATCCAATGAATGGCCGCCGCGCTTTTCACAAAGGCGTTGATTTAGCAGGTTGGCATAAAACCGAAATTTTTGCTCCCGCTGACGGCACCGTTTTACGTGCTGGTCGTAATGGCGGTTATGGCAACTTTATCGAACTACAACACAAAAATGGCTTCGTTACTCGCTTCGGTCACCTTAATAAAATTAAGGTTAAAAAAGGCCAAACAGTGACTAAAGACGATGTCATCGGCTTAATGGGTAGTACTGGCCGTAGTACCAGCACTCACCTACATTACGAAGTTTTAGTGAATGGCAAACATGTCAACCCGGTTAAAATAACAAAGGCGCTTTCTCGTGTTCGGTAAAAAAAAACAATCAGCAGCTAGCTCGTCTGGCTCATCTTTAAAAAGAACCAACCACACTCCTTCAATTATTTCTGAAGACGTTCGTTTAACTGGCGGCCTCAGCAGCCAAGGTGAAGTTCAGCTTGACGGTCGCATCGAAGGCGATTTACGCGTTAAACATTTAGTGATTGGTCACACTGGCATGATTGAAGGTGTTATTGAAGCTGACAGTGTCATCGTCAAAGGTAAAATTATTGGTTCGCTTATTGCCAATAAAGTGACAATTGAAAGCACTGCAGAAGTTCATGGCGATGTATTTCATGACACCCTGAGCATCGAAGCCGGCGCAATCATTGAAGGCAGCTTAAAACATCGTAATGAAGAAGATAATGTGGCGCCTATTAAGCCTGAAGAACAAAACAGCTCTTCAATACTGGCTGATGATGACAACGACCTGTCGTTTGTAAACAAACAAGCCGCTGATAAGTCTTAACGTTTTTTAGCGGTTACATACATTGTAATATCCGCGGTGAAAACGAGTTCATCGCGGCTATTATAAACCTTCACGGGTACTAGCAAGTCTTGCTTTTCTAACCACTCACTCGGCACGTCTATCTGGGCCACAGCACGCATGTCTGTGTCAATTTTCGCTAAATAATTCACTGTCATGCCTTTTGGGATCCAGCGATGTGTTTTTGCCGGCACAGTTGCATCAACCATCAAGCCAGCGCATAGCTCAGCAACATTACATTGTGCAATTGCATGGATGGTACCAATGTGATTATGGATTGCTCGGCGATTTTTAACAGTTGCGCTGCAATGCCCAGCAGTTAAATTTGTGATCAATGGCTTTATTGAACCAAAGTAAGGAGCTTTAAAGCACACGGCTTTACTAAACAACCAGTTACCCTTCGGCAGTGACAGGCATTTAGTCCAAATTTTTAATAATGATGATTGTGAGCTCACGACGTTTATCCATTATTTTTATGATGTGAGATAAAAAGCTAACACATCAGACCAGATAGCGAAATGGAAAATTTTTGTTAGCAGTTTTAATGATTACGTATGTATTACACTTTTAGCCAAGTGAACGCTTTTCTTTTCCTTTAGGGGCACATAAAATACCGTTTTAAAGGAGAGCGAATGCAGTCACGCCAGCACAAAAACCTCAGCTTACTATTTATTCTTGGCCTTCTGGTTATCTTTAGCCCGTTAGCAATTGATATTTACTTACCCGCATTTCCGACCATTGCAGAACAATTCAGCGCTTCAGAAAAGCAAATTCAGCAAACCGTCGCTATTTTTATGCTTACCGTTGGGCTTGGACAGCTCATTGCAGGGCCATTAGCAGATAAATTTGGTCGTAAGCCTGTGGCAATTAACGGTGTGACAATTTATGGTTTAGCGGCTTTTGGCGCCTATCTGGCACCTGATTTTACAAGCCTGATGATTGCAAGAGCACTGCAAGGTTTGGGGGCCTGTGCCACATTTGTAGTAGCGTTTGCCATTGTAAGAGATAGATTTGGTAGTGAACGTAGCGGCCAAATCATTACTTATCTTAATGGTATCGTCTGCTTTATCCCTGCCCTCGCACCAATTTTAGGCGCTTGGCTCACAGTACAGTTTGGCTGGCGCATGAACTTTTTATTCATGGCTGTATTTGCACTCATTGGTTTATTCATAACCTTGTTAATGTATAAAGAAACCCGTCCTGCAGATAGTGTATATAGTGGTCATATTCTTGACCTGCGCCGTTTTATGCCAATTATCAGCACGCCATTGTTTTTATTTCATAGCTTAATTTGCTTGGTAACTATGTCGGCTATTTTAGTCTTTGTTACCTTAGCACCTGGCTGGCTTATTACTGAATTAGGTGGCAGTGTTACCGACTTTACTTTCTGGTTTACCTGTAATGCGGTCTTGAGCATTGTTGCAAGCTTTATTATGCCACTGTACATCAAACGCCAACCAAAACGCGCGTTAAAAGCAGGACTCTTGTTGCTTGTAATCGCAGGTGCCTTAATGTTGGCCTTTAGCCAACAACGTACTGCGCTTGCGTTAATGTTTCCGATGTTTATTGCTGCGTTTGGTTTTGCACTGACACTTGGCTCATCAGCAGGCCGTGCACTAAGCTTGTTTCCTAAGCAAGCAGGCACAGCATCAGCACTTATTGGCTTAATGCAAATGAGTGGCGCAAGCTTATTAGTGTTTATAACGCAATTGTTAAATTTGACTACACCAGTATTAATTGGCGTGCATTTTTTAATGCTCATCCCTTTCACCTACTTACTGTTCAAACATAAGCACTTGTCATAAAAAAGTTTTATCATACTTTTTGTCATAATGGGTAAATGAGAATCGTTATATTCTATTTACCCGTTTAGACATCCTGTTATTTCCTACCGTTATAAAAAGCATCTTTCTAGAATAATTTGTTCCAGTTTTATGGATTATTTTGCTTGTACCTATAGCACCATTAAACTATTGCTTACTCACGTTAACATTTGGTTAACTCAACAACATGTTTGGGATACGAATTATGAAAAAGAATAAATTAGCATTAGCACTGATCATCAGTGGACTATGTGCAGCAGGAACTGCAAACGCAGCAAATGACCGTTACATCATTCAAGTAGACAACAATAAAAAAGGCGTAGTTAAAGCACTCGCTAAAAAGCTTGGTGGTGATATTAAAGTTGATGGTAATGGCTTTATTGCAGCGCAATTTACAGGTCATGACCTTGCAAGTGTAAAAGGCTTACTAAACAACCCTCACATCAAACTGGTTGAAGAAGACCAAAAACGTGTACCAATGGCGCTTTATAACGATGACGCTGGTAATGCAATGCAGCAGCAATTAACGCCTTACGCAGTTTACCAATCACAAGCTGATCAAGTTACCTTCGATGCAAATGCTGGCATGAAAGTATGTGTGATTGACTCAGGTTTAGATGCTACAAACCCTGATTTCATTTGGGGTAACATTACAGGTGATAATGACAGTGGCACAGGCAACTGGTACGACAATGGTGGCCCTCATGGTACTCACGTAGCAGGTACTATTGGCGCAGCAGACAACAATGTTGGTGTGGTTGGTATGGCACCCGGTGTGGCAATGCACATCATCAAAGTATTCAACGCTGAAGGCTGGGGTTACTCTTCAGACTTAGCACACGCAGCAGATTTATGTTCTCAAGCAGGTGCAAATATCATCAGCATGAGCCTTGGTGGCGGTGGTTCAAATAGCACCGAGTCTAACGCATTTGCTAATTTCACAAGCGCTGGCGGTTTAGTTGTTGCTGCGGCGGGTAACGATGGTAACAACGTACGTTCATACCCTGCAGGCTATCCATCAGTAATGATGGTTGGTGCAAATGATGCGGACAACCAAATTGCAGATTTCTCGCAATTCCCTAGCTGTACATCTGGTCGTGGTAAACGCGCTACTACAGATGAAACTATCTGTGTTGAAGTAACAGCAGGCGGTGTTGATACTCTTTCTACTTACCCTGCTGGTATGGCAACGTCAGCTAGCTTAGCAGCTGATGGCGCAGGCTTTGCTACTTCATCAATGGAAAACTCAGGTAATGCATCAGGCACAGCGTATTACATGGGTACTGCTGAAAGCGTAGATGCTGGCGCAGCGGGCAAAATTTGTATGATTGACCGCGGTAATATCTCGTTCTATGACAAGGTAAATAACTGCGAGAACTCAGGCGGTATCGGTGCTGTTATCATCAATAACGAAGCAGGCATGTTATACGCTACATTAGGCGAAACTAACGATACAACAATTCCAGCTGTCGGTGCGGCACTTGAAGACCGTTCAGCTCTTCTTTCAAGCACAACTATTGATATCGCAATTGGTACTAGTGATTATGGTTTCATGAGCGGTACATCAATGGCAACACCTGCTGTTTCAGGTATCGCAGCGCTAGTATGGTCAAATCACCCTGAATGTACGGGTACAGAAATCCGTGATGCACTAAAAGCAACGGCAGAAGATCAAGGTGCTTCTGGTCACGATGTTTACTTCGGTCACGGTATTGTTAAAGCAGCTGACGCAGATGCATACCTAACAGCCAATGGCTGTGCAGGTGGTGGCGATAATGGCGGTGGCACAACACCAGGTAGCGATGATATTAGCCTTTCTACTTCAGGTTACAAATCGAAAGGTACAGCGTATGTAGATTTAAGCTGGAGTGGCGCTGCTACAAGCACTGTAGATGTTTACCGTAACGGCAGCAAAGTAGGCTCAGTGGCAAACACTAACAGCTACACTGACACTATCACAACAAAAGGCGGTGGTACTTACACTTACCAAGTATGTGAGGCACAAAGCACAACTGTTTGTTCAAACAATAGCACTGTGACATTCTAATACTTTCCCCAACCCAAATCAGCGGGCATTGATTGCCCGCTTTTTCTTTTTCTAGAAGCTTGTTAAAATCAACTACCTAGCTTTTTATCTTTGTGCCGATGATCAATCCAGAATTTCTACTGTCGTTTTTAGGCGCCAGCTTTTTAATTGCCGTAGCTCCCGGCCCTTCTAATGCATTTTTAATGGCACAAACCTTTGCCAATGGCCGTAAAGCCGGGATGCAAAGTGCCTTTGGTTTTGCCTTAGGTGGTGTGGTGCATACTTTTTTTGCGGTGGTGGGTTTAACAGCAATTTTAAAAGCGTCGACTGTTGCCTATACCACAGTGCAGTATTTAGGTGCAGCGTACCTGTGCTATTTGGGCATAATGACGCTAAAAGACACCTTTACACAGCCTGAGTCAGAGTGCGAAGAAAAACCCCATGTAAGTACCAGTAAAAAGCAAAATGTGATGTTTCAAGCAATGATGACCGAGGTACTTAATCCAAAAGTCGCTCTATTCTTTATTGCGTTTATTCCGCAGTTCGTCGATCCGAGCTTGTCTTCAACGACCTTTCAGCTCGCTTTTTTTGGTTTACTCTACCCGCTTTTTGCTTTTCCTATCGACTGCACGTATATTTATTTCGGCGATAAGATAGCCAGTTATTTTCGTGAGCACCCACAAACCCAAATTTGGATTGATCGGATCACGGGGCTGGTGTTTATTGCACTAGCAATTAACCTATTGATATAAGAGCACTTATGGAACAAAAACAACAAGCCTTACCAGCCAAAAAGAATATTGCCCTCGTAGCCCATGATGGTAAAAAAGCTGCCCTTCAGGCGTGGTGTGAAAAACACCAAGACATTTTAAGTAAGCACACGCTATACGGTACGGGCACAACAGGTCATTTAATTGAGCGTACAACAGGGCTTGAAGTGATTAAGCTGCTAAGTGGCCCTATGGGGGGCGATCAACAACTCGGTGCTAAAATTGCTGAACATGAAGTGCACATGCTGGTGTTTTTCTGGGATCCACTTGCATCGCAGCCTCACGACCCTGATGTAAAAGCATTACTGCGTTTAGCTGCGGTTTGGAATATTCCTGTTGCCTGTAATGAAGTCAGTGCGGATATGCTATTAAGCTCACCTATGATGGAAACTGAGCTGTGCCGCACGTTGCCAGATTACGAAAAATACCTTGCAACGCGCCAAGTGACTCTTTAGTTCTATAAGTCGATATATCAAAGTGGGGGCTATTAGCTATAAAGCTTGTGCGCCCACTTAGTTAAACCTGCAGTAACACTACCAAAGTGATCCCCGTTCAGCATAGTAATATCACCCAAATGGGCTTTTAACGCGGCTTTGATCAGTGGTGATTGCGCGCTACCGCCAGTTAAGTAAATGACATCAGGCGTTGTGCCTGCTTCTTGAATCGCTTGTTTAGCTAGGCTCACTATCTGGCTTATCGAATCATCAACAGCTAAAGCGAGATCTTTTAGCGTTAAGCACTGCGTTAAGTCTGAATCTAAAAAGCGCAAATCTGTAGTAAATTCATTCGCTGACGAGAGCGCAATTTTTGCCGCCTCGCCTTGCTGCACTAATTGATGACCTTGCTTATTTTGCTGCAATTGAATTAAGCGTTTAAAAAGCGCAGGCTCTTTAACTTCACGAAGTTGAGTCAGTAACTCACGATAATGGGCATCGCTATAAAACTGGCTTTGCAGATTTACATCATTGATTTTACAAGCTTGCCAAAACGGTTGATTCGGAAGAGGAAGACCCGATTTAAACTCAGTGCCTAAACCTAGCAATGGCATTAAACCATGAAAGCTCAGCGCAATATCTAAATCATTTCCACCCACACGCTTACCACTGTGAGCTAAAAAGTCATTGTCACGGCATTGCTTATCACGAAAGCTAGGCCCCATTTGTACAAATGAGCAATCGCTAGTACCCCCGCCAATATCGACAACCAACACTTTTTGGTCTTGCTGTAATGAGGTTTCATAATCAATCCCCGCCGCTAATGGCTCATACAAAAAAGACACCTCTTTAAAGCCTGCACGCTTTGCTGCTCGCTCTAATATGCCCAGCGCTTGTTGATTAGACTCTTCACCACCGACTGATTGAAAGTTTACCGGTCGTCCAATTACCGTTTCTGTTAATGTGTCTTGCAAAGATTGCTCGGCGCGTTGTTTAATTTTTAAAATCATCGCCGTGGCAATGTCTTCAAAGAAGTTTATTTGCCCTTGCTTTAAGCCTACTGCACCAAAGAATGACTTAGGTGACTTTACAAAGTAACCTTCTTCAGGAAATTGCACATACTCACTAATTGCTTCTCGACCTATAAATAAGGTCTCATCACCAGCTTGAATATCTAGGTCAGATTTAATACGAGGAATGGTATTTAAAAGCGCTTGTCGCTCAGTTTTAAAGTCGTGCTCAAATGGGCTACCCGTAAGGTGTTTTGTCACAAAATCGACAACTAATGCACTGTGATGAGTATAAAGTGTTGATGGTAAATATTGCTTACCCTGCTCAAGCGGCACTAAAGAGACTTGTTGCTCGTTATTCATTACACCGATTGCACAATTTGAGCTACCGTAATCAAAGCCTGCAAACATTCTAACACCTATACATCAATAAAAAGGCCGCGAAATTTACCATAGTCGCAGCCGTTTTTGAATGACGCTATGGCGTTTCATGTAAAAAGCTTGCAAAACGTGGTAGGCCATTCTTAGTAAAGCCATGATATTTGTAGGTAATTGTACTACCTATCGCTGGGGGCGATGATCTTTGTTGATCGGTAAACCCCGAGCCAATTTTAAACTCGGTACCGTCACTGCTGCGCACCTTGAGTGCACCAAGCATATTTTTATACTTACCCTTTCCTGCGATATAACCGATTACAATCGCTTCAGCATCAAAATAAGGCTTTAACTTTAGCAATGCATCACTTCTCCCTGCACTATGCTTTGCAGCTGCTAGATGCAGCATGACGCCCTCAGCTCCTTGTGCGATTAGTTCATCCATAAACAAACTAAGTTGCTTGTTATCATTAAAGTGCATTTGCGCAACGGCTTTAATATGCTCACTTTGCAGCTGGTTTACTAACCTTGTGTAGTTTTCATAGCGTTGACTAAATGGCGTTGTCGCATCCGGCATATCAAATATCATGTAATTGACGGTTTGCCATTCTGATTCTACAGGTGTGATTTTTCGAACGATCCCGCTCACATTGGCAAAATCTTGGTGCTTAGTCCAAAGCTCTCCATCAAGCCATACACCTGGCAGTGGATCTGTGAACCACTTGGGGGCATAAATTGGGTTACCATTTCTGGTTACTAATTGACTCCCTGTCCAAATAGCCCGAACGCCATCATATTTTTCACTAACTAAATAGTCAGATACATTTACCTTTTCGGCTTGATAGACGTTTGCTAAAAGGACTGAAGGGGCTTGTTGCGCTTCGGCTGAAAAGCCTATAAATAACGTGATTGCGCACAAAAGCGCACGAGTGAATTTAACCATCATTGCTTCCTTGCAAATTTGTGAGTATTAACTGGCCTGGCTTTGACTACTTAACAAAAGCAGCTTAGCAACAGTCAGCTAATTATAGTTTAGTTTGTAGCCATTTGAAAAATTCGTTCAAATCAGCAAACACACCCGCGGCTTTACTAAAATCATGCTCTAACGTGAAATGATTCGGCACCGCATACACAGCAACACCGGCATTGCTTGCTGCAGTGACACCTGTAAAGGTATCTTCGACGGCTACAGCCTCATTAGCCTTTATATCTAGCGTATCTAGAGCTAATTGATAAGGGTCACCAGCAGGTTTAGGATTATTAACATCATCTTTGGTAACCACACAGTCAAACCAATCGAAAATGCCATAGCCTTTTAAAATAGGATAGGCTTCATCTTTTGCACTACCTGTTACTAATGCCATTTTTAAACCACTGGCTTTGACTTGCTCAAGCACCGCTTTTGCGTGTGGCATAAAGGCAGGCAAATTAGTACTAACAAAACGGCCAAATGCAGCGTACTTATCATCCGTTAATTGCTCTGGGCTAATAGTAAGCCCATAATTTGTCACAACCTCTTTAGCGGCTTCAAGTGTTGGTCTTCCTGAGAAGCGCTGACAAAACGTAGCTTCATCATACTGCACGCCAAAAGGAGCTAACAAATCATTCCAAATATTAAAATGCACACTTTCAGAGTCAACCAAGGTGCCATCCATATCAAACAATACTGCTTTTAAAGTCATCCTCATTCCTTCAAAGTAAAAAGGTGCCATAGGCACCCTTAAATATGATTATTCAGTTAAGCCCGCAGGTGGCTCAGCAAACGCTTCTTCGCCTGTTTCTACATCAACCAGCTCGTAGCCACGTTGCTTTCTTACCACTTTTAAAATCGGCTTAGAAAACGCTGTTTTTAAACGATCTGCATCTGCTTCAAGTTCTTCGACTGTATTACCAAATGGTGCTGCACCGGTTTCTGACCAGTTAGTCACTTTACCATTTAAGTTATATTCAACTTCATGAATTTGATATTGTGCCGCTTCATCTTTTGTTGCTTCACAAAAAATTACACGGTAGTTCCAAAATCCAGCCATAGTTATTCTCTTTCTCTTCAATTAATCCTGCCACTTTAGCAGTTACCAACGCGATTATAAACGAAAAAACCCGCTATACAGCGGGTTTTAATAGGACTTATTATTTCAGCTTAGAAGAAGCTTACTTTGAACTCAGCACCGATGTAACGCTCTTCGTTCACCATTGCTGTGTTGTTATTGAAGTCGATAGCACCGATTGATTGTTGCTCGTCGAACATGTTACGAACGAATGCTGATACTTCATATTCGTTGTCGCCTTCGGCCCAAGCATAACCTGCACGTAAACCTACTTCAGTTAATGGCTTGCCTTCAAACTCAACTGACTCGTATAAGAAGTAGTTGATTTCGCTGCGGTAAGACACGTCAGCGTAAGTGAAGAATTCACCGTCAGCCATTTCGCGGCTATAGCGTAATGTAAGGTTAGAGATCCACTCAGGTGCGTGAGGTAAGCTGTTACCATCAAGGATAGCTTGGCCTGCGCTGTTTAATGAGTTTGTTACAGTACACTGCGCACATACGTCAACGGCTAGGTCTTTATCATCAAGCTCAGTGTTGTTGTAGCTTAAGTTAAATGTAGCGTTTAGGTTGTCAGTTAATACCCACTCAGTGTCTAACTCAAAACCGTAACCAGTTGTCTTATCGGCATTAACTAAACGGTTGAAGTTTGCACCACCACCTACAGCTGTTAATTGTTGGTCATCCATTGTGTAGTAGAACACAGTTGCGTTTACACGACCTTGGCCGTCAAGTACGTCTGATTTGATACCTGTTTCGAAAGACGTCACAGTTTCAGACTCAGCAACAGTTACTTCGTCACCGAATAAGATACGACCTTGGATACTTGGTGCACGGAAGCTGTTAGCAACACGCGCGTACCAGTTTACGTCGTCGTTGATCTTGTAGTTAGCAGATAAATCCCAGCTAACGTGGTCGTCACTTGGATTTTCTGTTAGGAATAACGCACCGCCACCTGCTGGGCTTAAAGTACGGTTTGCAGAGAACTCTTTTTCGTCATCTGAGTAACGTAGACCTGCAGTGACTTTTAGATCATCAGTGATTGTGTAATCTAATGAACCGAATACCGCCCATGCTTTTGTATCTTGCTGCTGGATAACATAGCCGTTTAACTCACCTGGTGTTGAACCATAAGTGTCGTAGCTGAAGTTTTCGATTGTTAGCGCTTCATCAAAGTAGAAAACACCTACTTGGAAGTTTACATCGCCAGCATAGTTGCTAGATAAACGAAGTTCTTGCGTGTATTGGTCTTGATCTGGAATACCGTCAGCACTTTCAGAATAAAACGGGATAAAACCTGGGCCCATATCTGGTAAGTAGCTTGCACCGTAACCACCGTCGATGTCAGCGCGAGAATAGATTTCAGCGCTTTCCCATGCAGAGATTGACGTAAGAGTTAAATCATTGATATCCCACTCAAGCTTCAAGCTTGCGCCTTGAGATTCAACTTGTTGTGTCGCACGAGAAGCAGCATCGTGGTAAACCACATCATGTTCGTAGTTATCAGCTAAATCGTTTGTGCCTGCTTTAATAGCGTTACCACGGAATGCGATTGGCGTACCGTCCATATCACGTACGTGGTAGTTGAAAAGACCTGTGAAATCGTCACCTTCATATAAGAACTGAACACGTGCCGCTTTTTCAGTGTAACCACCTAAAACGTCATCTTGTTCAAAACCAGGTGCACGGTTATCGATGTAATCGTCTTTTTCTTGCCAAAGTACAGAAACACGCGTTGATAAACGGTCTGTTAGGCCACCGCCAACAGCACCTTCAAAATCAACTGCGCCACGGCTACCGTAAGAAACTGAGCCATAGCCTTCAAATTCTTGTGATGGCTTAACTGTATCAAATTTAACAAGGCCAGCCGGTGTGTTACGACCGAATAAAGTACCTTGTGGGCCACGTAGAACTTCTACACGTGCTACGTCAAATACAGGGAAACCTTTTAAGATTGCGTTCTCTTGAACAACTTCGTCTACAACTAACGAAACTGGTTGAGAAGCATTTAGGTCAAAGTCTGTGTTACCTAGACCACGAACATAAAAGCGTGGGAAAGAACGACCAAACGAAGATTCGATTGATAAGCTTGGGATCTTCGCATTCATAAAACGAATATCCATACCAGCTGAGCTGTAAGCGTCTAAGCTGTCACCTTGTAATGCAGATACAGCTACAGGTACTTCCTGAGCGTTTTCTACACGTTTACGAGCGGTGATTTGAATAACTTCTAGTTGGTTGTTTTTTTCTGCTGTCGCTTCGTCGGCAGCAAGAGTTGAAAATGAAGTACCTGCTACGGCAGAGAACAACGTTGCATTGATAAGTGTTGCTAACGTAGATCTTTTCATTGCTTTCATGTCGGGTTTTAACCTTTTTTATGCACTCTTATTCAACGGTGATGATGTTGCGTCAATTCATTTGACGGGCTCGGCCAATTTTTCGCGCCTTGTAATAAGCTGCGCGGACCTCTAGTTCGAGAGTGCAAAACGAAGTAAAGAGGCTGAACGAACGCTGACGATTATAACACTTTATGACACTTTTACTGCATTAAAAATTATAAATATACAATTTTTTTACAACAATTAGCGGCAACATCGCCGCATTTAGAAGATTTTATGCAATTATTTTTCACCAAAGCGGACATATGTCCTGTGCATCTAATTACAACAATGTGTAGACATTATGTACAAATGAGAGCCGCTTTCATTTACCCCTTTTTTAGCAACTAATCAGTCACACGTGCGAATTCTGGGTTAGCTAATTCACATTCATGCTCATTTAATAAGCCTAAGATTGCTAAGTTTAACTCTTCGATTACTTCCATATAAAAAGCGAAGTCGACGGTCTCTACGTAGCTTAGTACATCCACTTGTAAAGCCCAAGGCGTGAAGCCTTTAAAGCGAACACGGCAAGGCTCAAAGGCAATGTGCTTGTGTTGCTCTAAAAGCTCTCTTAGGGCTTGCATAAACGACATTAGGTTTTGTTGCTTAGTATTGGCACTGAGCATCAATTTAGGTCGATAAGAAATACGCTCCCGTTCCGAGATATTCTCAAGCTGCATATCAACAAACTTTGCATTCGCTACATAGATAACTGAACGATCAAGGGTTCGAATTCGCGTTGCTCTTAGCCCTATTTCTTCTACCGTGCCTAACTGGCTGCCAAACTTACATAAGCTACCTATTTTTACTGGTGCAGAGATATATAAGGTGATTGCTGCAATGATATTCTCAACAGTTTTTTGCGCTGCAAGAGCAATTGCAAGGCCACCAATACCTAAACCTGCCAGTAAGGTAGTGGCATTAAAGCCTAAGTTTTCAAACCACATGAATAGCAACGAAATGACAATCAGGGTTTTAGCTACATTACTTATAGGGCGTAATAAGAAAATCGCTTGTGGTTTATCTTGTCTAATAAAGCGCTGGCTTAATCTGTGTTTGGCAAGATCAACTGCCCGTATGCAAATCCAGCCCCAAGCGATCAATAACACGGTCGCGCCATGGAATAGCGCCATCACAGCAATAGTTACATTAGATTGGTCGTTCAATGAACGCGCCATAAATACCGCAAGTAACAGGCTAACCGGCCCATTAATAAAACCAATAACGTCTTTTTCTACAGGGACTTTTAAGTGTGCGAGAATAAACGTGATTATGCGGGTAATGATAATCGCGACCGCTAAAAACAGTACAAATGTGAAGGCAAAATAAATCCACTGCCAAAGCATCACACCCAAAAATTCAATGTCTGGTAGGTTATCGTAAAGCCACTCACCAACTCGGTTATAGCCATACTCTTTGGTGAGTAGAGGGATTTGACTTACGGTGGCATTCGATATTTTCCAGATCCGGTTACCTGTTTTATCATCAGGTACACTTTGCAATAAAATTTGCACCTTACCTTGTGAAGTGCTGATTTCTCCAACCAAATCACGATAACTAGGCACGCTTTCTTTTTGTTTTCCTTTAGGCTTATTGCTCAAGTTATCAACATCGACCCATAAGGTACGATCAAGTACCACTGATAGATTTTCAGCAAGCTGAATTTTTCCTAATGCCTCAACTTCTTTGGGTAAGTTACGATAGTCAAGATAATGGCTGGCACGTTCAAAATCTCGGTCCCGGGCCGCTTTTAAGTACCCCTGCATGGAGCTGCGTGGCGTAATTCGGTCAAAAGCATCATAGGGTAAGTCATCTTCAAGAGGCTCCTGCACTTTTTCCGTTGTAGCAGGTGTATTCGTTTCAGATTCTTGCTTGGCCGGTTTTTGTTCGGCTTCCTCTTCCTTGTTGTCTTTATCAATTAAGGATTTAACGGTCACTTCTGGTGTGGTTGTTGCCCATAATGGCGCATTAAACAACAGTAAAAAACACACTAATAACTTACTAAATTGTAATGAAAACTTGGTATTACAACGGCTCACACTCTATTCCTTGTTCGATAAACATTAAATCGCTGAAATAATCAGCTAATTAAATTAGAGCATGGTTTGTGTAACTGTACAAAAAATAATTAAAAATCTTTGCAAGCAAGCACTGAAATGTTAGTTATATAGAGACTTAAGCAAAGGATACTATTATGCAAATCTCAAGTTCACTGATCCCTCATTGGTCATCATTAATGATCCACGGTGCCATTGCCATCGTTTTTGGCTTATGTGGTTGGTTTGCCCCAGAAGCCTCATTAGCGATTCTGATGTTTATTTTCGCCGCTTACTTTTTTGTCGATGGTGCCATTAGAACTTGGTTAGCTATTGCTTCAAAAAATGAAAACCCACTTTGGTGGATGCTATTAGTGGGTGGTTTAATTTCAATTGCTGCTGCACTTGTAACCCTGTTTGCTCCCAACGTAACAGCTATCTTAATGCTGTACTTTATTGCCGCATGGGCCATCGCTATCGGCGTGATTGAAATATTGATTGCCAGTAAACTACGCAAAGAGATCAGTAATGAATGGCTGTTAATTGGTAGCGGTATTATTTCGATTATCTTTGGTGGTTATCTGATATTTAACCCTGGCGCGGGCATAATCACTCTACTTTGGCTAGTTGCAACCTATGCCATCGTATTTGGCATAATGATGGTGTTGCTTGCTATGAAGCTGAAAAAGCTCAATGAACAAGCATAAAAAAAAGCGGCTAAGCCTAATGCTGATCAGTTAAGAAGTTGATCAGTTGACCGATCAGAATGATCATGCACAATCCGTAGTTAGGCAACTAACTACGGATTTTTTTGTGAATATAGAACAAGCTCTTCATTCTGCTTTCGAAGAAAGCACTCGTTATCACACGTTTGAAAAATTATCTGAAATTTTATCTTCTGACCTGATTGAACAAGGCTTTCAACAAGCTGGAGTAGCCACAGTTAGAAAGCGCAGGTTGCCTTTAGAAGCTGTGCTTTGGTCTGTTATTGGCATGGCATTATTTCGTAAAGAATCTGTCTGGAATATTGCGAATAAACTAGACATTATGCTGCCTGGCAAAAATCAGTTAGTCGCCCCGAGTGCCATGGTTCAAGCTCGCCAGCGATTAGGTGATGACCCCGTTAAGCAAGTCTTTAATAAAGCTGCTGATAATATGTACCATACAGAAGAGTTTGACACGTGGGCTGGGTTAAATTTATTAGCGGTTGATGGTGTTGTTTGGCGTACGGCCGATTCAGATGAGAATCGTGAAGCATTCTCATCGGCTAGCAACCAATATGGTGATACAGGATTCCCACAAATTCGCATGGTTTGTCATATGGAACTCACCAGCCACCAACTGATAAGCAGTGAGTTTGATAACTATAAGACGAATGAAATGAAGCTTGCTGAACGACTGATTGAGCGTACACCTAACCACTCGTTGACCATGTTTGATAAAGGGTACTATTCACTGGGCTTGTTAAATCGATGGCACAGCACTGGAGAAGAAAGGCATTGGCTAATACCTGCAAGACCTGATTTACAATACGAAGTCGTTTCTAAGGTTGGTAACAATGACCTGATAATTGAGCTCAAAACCACTAAGCATGCGCAAAAGAATTTCCCCGATGTTCCCGAAGTTATTAAAGCAAGACTGGTTAGTAAAACCATAAAAGGTAAAAATTACCGAATATTAACCTCGATGGTAGATAGACTTCGTTTTCCAAGTAGCGAAATAGTTGATTTATACAGCCATCGCTGGGAAATAGAATTAGGGTATCGAGAAATAAAGCAAACAATGCTAGATAGCACATACCACCTTCGGAGTAAGCGCCCTGATATGGTTAGACAGGAGCTATGGGGGATCCTCCTCGCATACAATTTAATTCGAAGGTTGATGACCCTAGCAGCAAAAGCTGAAGGAATATGGCCTAACCAACTCAGTTTCTCAAGCTGCTCGATGGCAGTTATTCAATACTTTTCATCAATATCAATTATGAGCCCCGGTAATATTCCAATTCACTGGGAGCATCTGTTAGGTACGCTGAGACTATTTAAACTGCCACCTAGAAGAGAAGATAGGCGATACCCAAGAGCGATAAAGCCTAAGCCATCAAAGTACCCACATAAAAAAAGAAATGCCAGTCAGCTTAACTGACTGGCATTGG
>NZ_LRUE01000019.1:30784-54147 GCF_001550135.1 Pseudoalteromonas shioyasakiensis | reverse complement strand
CTAATGCTGATCAGTTAAGAAGTTGATCAGTTGACCGATCAGAATGATCATGCACAATCCGTAGTTAGGCAACTAACTACGGATTTTTTTGTGAATATAGAACAAGCTCTTCATTCTGCTTTCGAAGAAAGCACTCGTTATCACACGTTTGAAAAATTATCTGAAATTTTATCTTCTGACCTGATTGAACAAGGCTTTCAACAAGCTGGAGTAGCCACAGTTAGAAAGCGCAGGTTGCCTTTAGAAGCTGTGCTTTGGTCTGTTATTGGCATGGCATTATTTCGTAAAGAATCTGTCTGGAATATTGCGAATAAACTAGACATTATGCTGCCTGGCAAAAATCAGTTAGTCGCCCCGAGTGCCATGGTTCAAGCTCGCCAGCGATTAGGTGATGACCCCGTTAAGCAAGTCTTTAATAAAGCTGCTGATAATATGTACCATACAGAAGAGTTTGACACGTGGGCTGGGTTAAATTTATTAGCGGTTGATGGTGTTGTTTGGCGTACGGCCGATTCAGATGAGAATCGTGAAGCATTCTCATCGGCTAGCAACCAATATGGTGATACAGGATTCCCACAAATTCGCATGGTTTGTCATATGGAACTCACCAGCCACCAACTGATAAGCAGTGAGTTTGATAACTATAAGACGAATGAAATGAAGCTTGCTGAACGACTGATTGAGCGTACACCTAACCACTCGTTGACCATGTTTGATAAAGGGTACTATTCACTGGGCTTGTTAAATCGATGGCACAGCACTGGAGAAGAAAGGCATTGGCTAATACCTGCAAGACCTGATTTACAATACGAAGTCGTTTCTAAGGTTGGTAACAATGACCTGATAATTGAGCTCAAAACCACTAAGCATGCGCAAAAGAATTTCCCCGATGTTCCCGAAGTTATTAAAGCAAGACTGGTTAGTAAAACCATAAAAGGTAAAAATTACCGAATATTAACCTCGATGGTAGATAGACTTCGTTTTCCAAGTAGCGAAATAGTTGATTTATACAGCCATCGCTGGGAAATAGAATTAGGGTATCGAGAAATAAAGCAAACAATGCTAGATAGCACATACCACCTTCGGAGTAAGCGCCCTGATATGGTTAGACAGGAGCTATGGGGGATCCTCCTCGCATACAATTTAATTCGAAGGTTGATGACCCTAGCAGCAAAAGCTGAAGGAATATGGCCTAACCAACTCAGTTTCTCAAGCTGCTCGATGGCAGTTATTCAATACTTTTCATCAATATCAATTATGAGCCCCGGTAATATTCCAATTCACTGGGAGCATCTGTTAGGTACGCTGAGACTATTTAAACTGCCACCTAGAAGAGAAGATAGGCGATACCCAAGAGCGATAAAGCCTAAGCCATCAAAGTACCCACATAAAAAAAGAAATGCCAGTCAGCTTAACTGACTGGCATTGGGCACAATGGCCGCTTTCAGTTTAGATTTTTGCTATGTTAGATTTTTTCAAAATATAACTTTTCGCGTTTTTTCTCACCCACTTCGTTCATGGTTGCAGCATCAAATAGACGACCATTGATCATGGTGTAATCGATTTTATCTGTATCACGAATGTTAGTTAGCGGGTTACCGTCAATAACAATTAAATCGGCAAGTTTACCTGGCTCAAGAGAACCGATGTTGTTATCAAGGCCAATGTATTTAGCAGGATCTAAGGTTGCTGCACGAATAGCTTCAAGTGGTGTCATACCACCTTGCGCAAACATCCAAATTTCCCAATGTGCCGCTAAACCTTCACGTTGACCGTGAGCACCAAGGTTTACTAATACACCTAAGTCTTGCAGCTCTTTAGCAACACGGGCATTGTTAAAGTGGTTATAGTGATGATCGGGCGCCTTAACACGACGCATTGAGCGAGGTAAAAGCTGATTCTTTGGTACAAACTTACTTAAGCGTGGGTGATTCCACACATCTGTCTTGTCGTACCAATAATTTTCACCCCAAATACCACCGTAAGCTACACCGAGTGTCGGCGTATAACCCACATCGCTTTGAGACCAAAGCTGGCGAATATCATCGTAAATATTAGCAACAGGAATTGAGTGTTCAATACCCGTATGACCATCAACTACCATAGTTAAGTTGTGCTGCAGTAATGAACCGCCCTCTGGCACAACCATCATTTCAAGCTCACGGCCTGCTTCAATAACTTGCTGGCGCTGTTCACGACGAGGTTGGTTATATGATTTAACACTAAACGCACCTACTTTCTTTAAACGCTCAAGATGGAATTTAGCATCTTCTAACGAGTCAATATGCGATGTATAACCTGGCATATTTGCACCATATAAAATGGTACCCGTTGAGAAAATACGAGGGCCGACAATCATGCCTGCTTTTTGCATTTCGCTTGCAGCAAAAATCTCTGTGGTGTCGTTTGATGGATCGTGAATCGTTGTCACACCTAACGCTAAGCCAGCTAAGTTCTTCCAGTTTTGCTGTGGAATGATCTCATCGCTGCCTTGCGAGCCGTGCGCATGCGCATCAACAATACCCGGCATAATCGTCTTGCCAGTTACATCAATTACTTCTGCACCTTTAGGAATAGCAATACTGTCTTTACTGCCAACCGCTTTAATATGCTTACCATCAGTAACAATAACGCCGTTTTCAATGACCTGCTCACCGTTCATAGTGATAATACGCGCACCAGTTAACGCGAATACTGATTTAGGCTCCGCCATGATTTTTGTAAAACCGATGTTGTCGCCGCTTTTAACTTTAAAGTCAGTCTCTGCATTTTGGTTAATATCAAATAAACCCGCTAGGCTTGCATGATATAGCTCTGGGCCTAAGCTCCAATAAAGTTTATCGCTTGTGCCACTCCAGCTGATGTTTTCACCCGCGCGAACAGAAAGCTGCTCAATTGGGAATTGGCTATCTTTCGGTCCAATATTAATGGTTTTGCCACGCTCAACAAATGGCGTAACAAATACTTTAAAACGCTCTGCAAACGCTAAGTATTGGCCATCTGGTGATACTCTAAACTCTGTAGCATGTTCTGATTCGTAAAGTTTACGAACTTGCTTTGATTCAAGCTCAACAACACTTAATGTTGGTTTCGGCCAAGGGCTCATCACATAAATACGGTCATTCGCTGCACCAAATTGCGGCTGATAGCCTGATTTAGTGATTAGCGTCGCTTTACCGCCTTTAGCACTTACTGAGTAAATGCCTGGCTCTAATGACCATGTTGGGTTAAGGATACTGCCGCCAGACGCTTTACGGTAAACAACTGTTTTGCCATCAGGGCTGAAAGTTGGCTCTACATATTTACCCGGCTCTTTAGTAATGGTATCGCCACGGCCACTGCGCGCAGATACAACACGTACTGAGCCCTGTTCGTTATCATCCCATGTGGTGTAAACAATCTTCTTACCATCACGAGAGAACTGCGGGAATAATTCAAAGTGGTCGTCTTGCTTAGTCAGGCGCTTTACTTTGCCAGACTCTAAATCACGTTTATAAATATGACCTAGCGCTTCAAATATAGCCGTTTCACCATCCGGTGAAATTTGTACATTGCGCAGCATTTTCACATCAAAATTATCGCTATCGATGTTTTGTGTAAAACGCACCGCTTTTTGAATTTGCTTATTGGTCTCAACTTTAAATGGAATAGTCGAGACAGACTTATCATCCACGTCTAGCTTATGAATTGACCCACCCGCCCAAAAGACTAGTTGTTCGTTATCTGGCGTCCAAGCAATTGTTGGGTATACGCCATGGATTGCCCATGTCTCTTGCATATCACGCTCAAGCTCGCCATACAGTTTTGTATGCTCACCGGTGTGAAGATCATATAAGTACAAGCTTGTTTGGAAATCATCGCGCTTGATATACGCAAGCTTTTTACCATCTGGTGAAGGTGTAGGTCGAATAGCCCCACCCATGCCATCAATAATTGTTTCAATCTCGCCGGTTTCACGGTCATAGCGTTTAATTTTATAAATACCCGCTACAGAATCTTTAGAGTAATGGAATGTTTTACCCGGCGTTGCATCATGAGAGAAGTAAACATAACGACCATCTGGTGAGAACATTGGCTCGCCTAAGTCTTTTTGGTCGTTTTCACGTGCAGTTAGCTGAACACCTTTACCACCCGCTTTGTGGTAAAGCCATACTTCACCAGCCCCTAAAGAGCGGCTTGCAGTAAAGTGCTTACGCGCAACTAAATAGTCACCATCAGGGCTCCAAGCTGGGCTGTTTAACAAACGAAATGTTTCGTTCGTTACGGCTTTTTGGTTTTCACCATTTAAATCCATAACCCAAATATTGTCGCCACCTCCTTGGTCTGAAGTAAACGCAATGTGCTTACCATCAGGGCTAAAGCGTGGTTGCATTTGCCATGCAATATCACTGGTTAATTGCGTTGCTGTGCCACCTGACATTGGCATGGTATAAATATCGCCGAGTAGGTCAAACACCACTGTTTTACCATCAGGGCTAATATCTACGTTCATCCACGTGCCCTGCTCAACACTAATTTTAGCGTCTAGGAATTGGCCTTTTGGTGCGTCCACCTGCCACTTGTCGTCATTTGATTGCTCAGCTGCCGCCACTTGCCCAGTTAGAGCAAGTGAAATAGATACAGCGAGCGCTGTATGAAGCATTTTCTTCATTGAAATCTCACTTTTTATTGTTTTGCTTATATGCACACTTTTAAGATTGCACCAAATAGCATAGCAAGATTCCAGTGATTCGTGTTAAACAGACGTAAATAGTCGACTAATGCCACGCAATCGGATCAAACTGATAAAAGCCAACCAGTAAATGATAAATTTCTGGGTCAAATTGCCTGAGTTCAGCAGGTTTTTCTAAGAAGGTTTCGGTGATAACAGCAAAAAACTCTGCCTCATTGGTCGCGCCATAGCTATGAATAACATGCGGCATGCCATAAGCTAAATGGGTTTTGAGTTGATTAAACGCGCGGCTAAATACTTTTGCCCACTTTTGGTAGTCTTCGTTACTCGAAAGCAGTGGTGTACCCGTGGTTTTACCGGTTTCTTGGTCGAGCTGATGGGCAAATTCATGAAATACTAAATTATGACCATCACTTGGTAAGCGGTTCCCCTCAAGGACATCATGCCAACTCAATACTAAGGTTCCACCCGGCCATGATTCACCTTGACGCACGGTATTGTGATAACTGACAAGCCCAGCATTATCACGAGAAGTTTGCGGGGCATAATACGCGCTTGGGTATAAAAGGATCTCTTTTACATTGCGATACAATGGCCACGGTTTATTAAGCACTAAAACACAGGCATCTGCCGCTACAATCAGCTTCATTGCATCATTAAGCTTAAGACCATCACAACCAATAAAGCGTTTTTCATTTAAAAACCAAACGATGTGACGCTCCAACTTTTCACGATCGGCATCCGTCATCTTTCGGTAGATAGGCATATATTTTAACAGCAGATTTTTTTGCTGAACATTGAGGGAATTATTAAGGTATTTTTTCTGCCAAAAGTGATTACGGATATCGTCCCAGCGCCAGTAACACACAACAAAAATTATTAAAAAAAGTATCAAAACCAGGTTAAGCATTACTATCGCCTAAAAAACAATCTTGATACTTTAATGTGTGCAAACAAAAAAAGATCAATTGTTTACACACATTTTTATTTAATTAAAAAATTATAAAACAGGTAATGTGGCAGTTCCTGTTATAACGTCTTTACTGCCTTTAACTTTATATTCATATTCTAAGCTAACGGCATTCACGCTATTCGATTGGTTATCGTTAAGTCGAGATATATTCCAACCTATGCTGCGTCTATACATCATACTATCAGGTAAAGAGGTATGAAGTATCACATTATTTGTATCACCATATACTGTTTCATTTATTGCTGTTGAAGCTAAGTGAACTAAGTCACCACCATAAAATTGTTCTTCAGAAACAATGTTATACTCTTGGTAATAAGGGTATTTATTGCCATTATTAGTATATCCTGTCACTGTTATAGATAAGTCTGAAAGCGATACGATAGAAGATGGTAAATACAACATTGCTTCATTACTTTTGCTTGAAAAGCTAGCACTTTCGCCCGCAGTATTTGTTAAGTGAATAAGCTCTCCACTTTTCAGGCCATTATTGTTATCAATTCTAATGTCAGAAATAGAAAACTCTGTTTTATCACTTACAAGAAAACTTGTCCTTAATGAATTACGTGAAGGTAATTGGGTTTCTTTATCTATAACTGAGCTTAAAGTGTATGAATAACTACCAATATCCAAAGTTTGATTAGGTAATACTTCAACAAACGTGTCGTTGAGTGACATTTTTGACGTTGTCTCAAATTCCTTATCAATGAACTTAAAGAAAGTACTACCCACTGGAACAGAATCAGCATCTGATTCACTACCAGGTATAACTGAAAGTGTCTCATTCTTAGTCAATGTGATACTTTCATCTGTTAATTCAACTGGCTTTGTGAAGAATAGATAGTAGCCGTTCGTTTCTTGATTATAAGTATTACTGATTAAGTCAACTTGTGTTGTCTCCGTCCCCTTTTCGGGTTTAAAGACTACTGATACAACATTGTTTTCAACACTAAAGTTGCCCTGATTGTATAGCCCCCCGACAGTAATATTATCGCCATCTTCAGCCACAACGAAAGAGTCGGATAAATAACTTTGCTCATTTTCATCAATAAATGCAGATAACATTACATTCAGTGAGGAGCTGCCAATAAAGTCATAGACGTACTCATTGGTACTTTCATCAAAAGTTAAAGGGTTTGCCTCGAAATCATTACTCGAAGCCACTAACTCAATGTCTTTGAATATCTGGCCTAAATCATTAATTACTTTAACGCGAAGTTGATATTCAATTACATCATCTGCAGTATCAAACAAAATAGTTGAGCTATCATTAAGCTCGCTAAACAGGATAGTGCTATCATAGTGATAACCTAATGTAAATTTATACTCATTTACATTATCATTGTCGACATCCATATCAACTGTGATTGGGTAATCCCAGCCAATTGGCTTCTCGATTGAATAAAGATTAGTTTCGTTGTTGTAACTGGCACTTATAAAATGCTCGTTCCTAGATTGCCATGTTGAGTCATTAACACCCGAAGATGTAGAGTAGCTAAACTGTAAGTCTTTAATCGGTGTATTCTCAGCATCTAATAAAGCTGCAAACTCTACCGTTTCTGTACTAGTAACTAGTAAAGTACCTAATTGGCTTATACCAAGTCCAGTAGACCCATAAAATGCGCGCTCTTGGAAAGAGTCATCAGTACTAGTAATAAGTAAAGTATAGTCAGAGTATGTTGGAACATTAGATAGTTCAAACAAGCCATTTGCCAGTGCAACAGGTTCAGACCAAGTGTTACCAACTTTTATTTGAATTTGAGCATTCGCAACGAGTGAATCAGAAACAACATTTTTTACAGAACCCGACAAAGTTGCTGTTTCAGCTTCCTGTGCTGAATTATTTTGATTTTCGATTGCGCTAATAAGATCATCATTGCTGTTATCTTCAACTTCTAAACAACCAGTTAAAAGAAAACATGTAGAAACAGCCAATGCTATTGTAGATTTTTTAAACATCTAAACTCCATTTAATTATTATTTCCCTTAATGGGGCCGTGATTATAATGAAGTTTAATTAAATTAAGAAGTAAAAATATTATTAAGTTACAATACTAATGTACCTTTATTGTAAATAATGATTTGGTTTCGACCGTTATTCTTTGCATTGTATAAAGCGTTGTCGGCATGTGCTAACAAGCGGTCATAGTCAGTAACCTGCGCGTTATCTGCCACACCAAAACTGACCGTTACAGAAAGGCTATCTGCTAATTCTGAGAAATCATAACCCACTATCTCTAAACGGATAATTTCACACAATCTTGCGGCTTCTTCAGCATTTTTGTATGGGAACAACAAGGTAAATTCTTCACCGCCCCAACGCGCCGCATAACCTTCATCAGGAAAATTCATACGCAGCAAACGAGCAATTTCACAAATCACTTTATCACCAATTAAGTGCGAGAAGTTGTCATTAATGAGTTTGAAGTGATCAATATCCATAATGGCAATACTAAGCGTTTTATTGTCAAGCTGAAACTGATTAAAGTTTTCAGACAGCCACATATCGAAAGCGCGTCTATTCGGTAATTGCGTTAATTGGTCATGATTCGCTAAATGAGCAAAGGCATCCGCTTGCGTTTGCAAATCATGCATTTGCTGTTCAACTTTTTCAGTTAACTCAATTTCAATGCGCTTGTAATGATATAAGCGGTATTTATAAATGGCATAAGCAGCAAAAAGCACAGCAACTAAGATAAATAACTTAAAGCTGGTTTTTTGCCAAAAATAAGGGGCAATTTTAAAACGCAGCACTTGCTCATTATTTTGCCAGTCACTATTTGGGTAACCTGCACGCACTTTAAAGGTATATTTACCTGGTGGTAAATTGGTGTACTCGGTAATGGCCAAGCGCCCCCTGTCTACCCATTGTTGATTGTAACCACTTAGTTGAGTTTGGTAATTTAACCGCCCAGGCATGATAAAACTTAGCCCAGCGTAGTTAAACGAAACACGAGAAACACCAGCAGGTAAACTCAAAACCTCATTACCAACAGGTAAAGTCATGGGTTTGCCATCGACTTCAAAGCTTTCAATAACCGTCGATAAACGGCGTTTACTGGCTTCTTTTAAGCGTTCTGGTGTCGCAATAGCGACGCCTTTGGCTGTTGCAACCCATACTTGACCATCTGAATGAAGCACAGCAGCAGGGTTTGAACCGCCATTTGCTTGCGCGCTTAGCATGCCATCGCCTTCATCATAAAGCTGCATCGAAACACTCATTGGTTGAACTTTTTCAGGGTTATCTAAAAGTGCAACTAACTGAGCTTTGTTCACCTGAATAACACCGCGGTTACTGGTCAACCATAATGAGTCACCTTGCTCAATCACTTGGAACAACTTATCGACCGGTAAACCTTGGTCTCGACCAAACAAGCTCATTTTATCTGTGCTGAGATTGTAACGAACGAGGCCTCTATCGGTTGCAAGCCACATTTTATCGCCATCTAAGTAAAAGCCGAATGCATACTCAGTACTGAACTGCTTTGGAAACTCGAGAGTTTTAAATTGCTCAGTAGCTGGGTCATAAATGGACACACCCACTCCCGTGCCAACCCACAACCTGCCATGATCGTCCTCGACAATGGCCATAATAAAATCACCAATTAAGCCATCTTCTGTTGTGAATAATTCAGTTTTCCCTGCAGGGTCAATTTTGGTTAAACCACCAGCGGTGCCAATCCATAAGTTATCCGCTTTATCAAAAAACACAGCGCGAACTTCGTTGCTGATCAGGCCATTACTGCGGTTTTTTACTGGATAAATTTGCCCATTAACCACTTTCATTAAACCGGCAGTGTAAGTACCAACCCATACTCCGCCCTGCTTATCTTCAGTTAAACTTAATACGGATAGCGGATCTTTTTCATAAGCTTGAATAAGGGTGGTGAGCTTGCCATTTTCAATACGATTTAAGCCATTACTACTGCCCACCCATAAGCTGCCATCAGAATGTGATAACACGGTACGCACATAGTCAGATGCAAGCCCACGACTTTGGCTCCAATTTGTAAATGGCGCTTCACGCAAGCGAAATAATCCGGCATTCGTGCCAACCCAAATACTTTTTTCGCGGTCTTGCAGTAAAGATAAAATACGGTTGTTGGGTAAGCCATCATCTGCGGCTAAGTTTTCAAGGCCTAAACTGCTGAGTCTGAACACCCCTTTATTGATGGTGCCAAACCACAAATCGCCCTGCGCATCTTCGAGTAAGCTGGCAATTGATTCGTTGTTAAGGACAGGATCAATAGCAACAAACTTATCGTTTTGCTTTTGCCATGCCCCTTTTTCAGTGCCGACAATTAAAGTGCCCGACTGAGTAAGTAATAAGGTAAACACAGAGGCATTAGGGAGCCCAGAGTTTTCACTGACCTTACTGACTTGCTTATTCTTTATTTGATAAAGGCCATCACTAGTCGCAGCCCAAATAGTCCCTGTTTTGTCTTGTAAAAGACGGTATGCGCTTAGCTTATCAAGCAGTTTTTGCTCAGTGGCAGTTTCAGAAGCGCGGTAAACAATGCCTTGCCCTTCAAGTGCCAGCCATAGCTCACCTTGTTCAGTAACGAGCGCATGATTGACCATGGCTGATGAACTTGGTAATGCTCGCCATCCACCTTGTGAGCGAAGCGCAATACCGCCACGGGCACCCACTATATATAAATCACCATTATCCATCGGAATCAGGCTGCGTAGGCCTGAGTCAGGTAAGCCAGGAATTTCTGTCCGAGTAAAGAGTTTAAACTCGCGACCATTAAAGCGAGCAAGCCCTTCCCAAGTCGCTATCCAAATGTAACCATCTTTGGTTTGTGTAACGCCATTAATGCTATTATGAGGAAGGCCGGCGCGAGTGCTCCAAGTCTCTGTAAAATAATCACTTAAAGAGAGGCGTGCAGAATCAGCAAAAACGCTGAAACTCAATAAAAGAAAAATACAACTAACTACCCGCACCATAAAACTAAAACCCTGATATTTATTATCGTTCTATTCAGTGATGTAGCTCTGTGAAGCCAAAGTCATCCCTAACTTCAGATAATACTACATTAGTTGCAATTTTTACTCACTTTAATGACATTTAGCAACAATCAATTACAAAAATTCGTAATTTTTTCTTGCAGTATTTTCACAAATCGCGCCACATGCAAGCCATCCATCAAAGCATGATGCACATCAATTGAAAGCGGCATCTTGCCAGTTTGTGAGTCATATTGACCAAACACAAACTTAGGAATACCAAGGCCATGCCCCTCACTTACAGCATGCGAGAAGCCGGTAAAGTTTAACCATGGAAGTACTGAGATATGAATAAGGTCAGGCTGCCCTTCTGTTGCAGCAAATGCATCAGAGAAAAATGGTTTTGCTTTACTTGTTTTACCCACAACAATAGCGTGTTTTGAAAAATCTTCCATCGACGCTTGTTTTTCAAAATAACTAAAGCGAAATGTTTCATCTTCTGCAAGCTCGACCACACTGCCTCTTACCGATGACAGCTGTACCGGCAACGAGTCAATAATACGTTGACGCATTGGTGCATAGTCATGACATGCTTCAAGTGTTAGGTAAACATAGCTGTGAAAGAACGAATACGGTTCTGCTTTGCACTTGTTGTAAAGAGCCGCCATGTCGAGTGAAACACATACATTAAAATATGGCAGAGAAAACTCTTTGAAAAAAGCGAAATGCTGTTTGCGAGGCCAAGTAGCTATATCAATAGGTGTGATTTCACAAGATGGAGTTTTCATTAGGTGCCCTCGAGATTTAAAAACCGAGTTTACCTAGCCTGCGTGACTTCGTCACCTTGATGCGATAAATAACAGAGACAAAAAAGGTGCGACTTGCGCACCTTTTTACCTGTAAATTTATCGATTTACTAAATTATAAGCCGTTTTCGATGATTTCTAATGCTAGTTCATCGGCAATTAAATGCGTCGACTTCTGCTCTTTTTCAGAGCGAGCAAAGATTTCTGTTAGCGTATCAAAAATGCCTTCAACGTGCTTCGTTGATGCTTCTGCACTATAACCTTCTGGTGCAGTTTCGTAATAAACGTTGATAATACCACCTGCGTTAATTACGTAATCTGGTGCGTATAAGATACCTTTTTCGCGGATGATCTCACCGTGACGAGACTCTGCTAATTGGTTATTCGCACAACCTGCAATAATTGTTGCTTTTAAACGCGGGATAGTCGTGTCATTTACCGTTGCGCCAAGTGCACATGGTGCATACACATCAACATCTAAGTCGTAGATTTCATCAATACCCACAGCCGTTGCATTGAAGTCATTTACAACACGCTCAACAGCTTGCTCGTTGATATCTGTTACAAATAATGTTGCGCCCGCTTCATGTAGGTGTTTACAAAGGCCATATGCTACTGCACCTAAACCTTGCACGGCTACTTTGATACCAGCAAGATCTTGATGACCTCGTTGATGTTGTAAAGCGGCTTTAATACCTAAGAATGTACCATATGCTGTGAACGGTGAAGGGTTACCACTTTTACCTTCAAGACCTAATACATAGTTAGTTTCTTTATTCATGATAGCCACATCATCACAAGTGATGTTTACATCTTCAGCTGAATAGTAGCTACCGCTTAAACGCTCTAACTGACGACCAAATGCACGGAAAAGTTGCTCTGATTTAATTTCTTTAGCATTACCGATGATCACTGACTTACCGCCACCAAATGGTAAACGTGCCACAGCATTTTTGTAGGTCATACCTTTTGATAAACGAAGTGCATCAGTAACAGCATCTTCATCAGTTGTGTAGTCCCACATTCTGCAACCACCAACCGCTGGACCTAACTTGGTATTGTGTACCGCGATAATAGCTTTTAGGCCTGATTCTTTATCTGAACAAAACACCACTTGCTCGTGGTTATCAAAGTCGACTTTATTAAATACAGCCACAGTTAAATACTCCGAAATTTTCTTACCCTAAGGGGTGTGAGCGCTGAAAGTGCCGAGACTTTATCACTTCGTTTGCTCCCTTGCCACTAAATGAGATGATAAAACTAAGCAAAGTTCTCAGGCCGAAATAACAACTCAAAAACTAACACTTTATGGAAAAAATATACCAATCAATGTACGCATTAAGCATTGTTAATTCAAAACAAAATATTAACATTACTAACTTTATTACGTGAACGTAAAGGTAAAGTATAGCGTAAAGAAAAAGTGACAAGAAAAATGTGCCAATAAAGCCAAGTAAAATCGGCTTTTAAAGAGATGTTGGAGAAATAGCTGAGACTGGTCAGAGCTGAAAAAAACGGCGCAGGTGCGCCGTTTTTTCAAGAGAGTTGCAAGATGGTTACTTTAATTTGCCATCAAGTTCTTCGATTTTTGCTTTCCAAATAGCAGGGCCTTGCGTATGCGCATTGGCGCCTTCACTATCAACAGCAACCGTTACTGGCATATCTTCTACTTCAAACTCGTAGATTGCTTCCATACCTAAATCTTCGAACGCAACAACACGTGCTTTCTTGATTGCTTTAGATACAAGATAAGCTGCACCACCTACTGCCATTAAGTAGATAGATTTATTGTTTTTGATTGATTCAACTGTTGCAGGACCACGCTCTGCTTTACCAATCATACCGATGATGCCCGTTTTTTCTAACATCATATCAGTGAATTTATCCATACGAGTCGCAGTTGTAGGGCCAGCAGGACCTACTGCTTCATCACCCACTGCATCTACAGGGCCAACGTAGTAGATAAACTTGTTATCAAAATCAACACCTTCAGGTAAACCTTCACCTGATTGGATCATATCTTGTAGACGTTTATGCGCGGCATCACGACCCGTTAAGATAGTACCAGACAGAAGAACCGTTTCACCCATCTTCCATTCTTGCGTGTCTTCTTTAGTCAGTGTGTTTAAATCAACACGACGTGTACCTTCACCTACTTCAAACGTAACTTCTGGCCAATCTTCAAGTTTAGGCGCTTTAAGATCAGCTGGGCCTGAACCATCTAATGTGAAGTGAACGTGACGAGTTGCCGCACAGTTCGGGATCATAACCACTGGTTTTGATGCTGCGTGAGTCGGTGCCGTTTTAACTTTCACATCAACTACGGTTGTTAAACCACCTAGGCCTTGTGCACCAATACCTAATTTATTAGCACGTTCGAAGATATCGATTCGCATTTTTTCTTCAGTTGTTTCTGCGCCGCGCTCAATCAGCTCGTGAATATCAACCGGATCCATTAATGATTCTTTAGCAAGTACCGCAGCTTTTTCTGCAGTACCACCAATACCTATACCTAGCATGCCAGGTGGACACCAGCCCGCCCCCATTGTTGGTAATGTTTTTTCAACCCATGCAGCCACATCATCAGATGGGTTAAGCATAACCATTTTCGTTTTATTTTCTGAGCCGCCGCCCTTCGCTGCCACCATTACTTCTACTTCAGCACCTGGCACTAAGTCGATATGAACAACTGATGGAGTATTATCTTTGGTGTTTTTACGCGTACCAGCAGGGTCTGCAACAATTGATGCACGTAATGGGTTATCTGGGTTTAAGTATGCGCGACGTGTACCTTCATCAACCATTTGCTGAACAGTCATGTCTGTTTTATCCCACTTAACATCCATACCTACTTTTACGAAACAAGTAATGATACCTGTATCTTGGCACAGTGGACGTTTACCTTCAGCAGACATACGAGAGTTAATTAAAATTTGCGCAATGGCATCTTTTGCCGCTTTGCTTTGCTCTTTGTTGTAAGCTTTTTCTAAGGCTTGTACGAAATCGAGAGGGTGATAAAAAGAAATGTATTGCAATGCATCTTCAATGCTATCAATGAAGTCTTGCTGACGAATTGTACTCATTACGGGTTCCTTAAGTTTTTATCGCGTAGCGCTGTACGTGATCCTGAGTAAACCGGTGACGAAGATTTACTCTACGGGTTAGTCATGGCATCACTATAAAGGAAATCATAACGCTGCCAATCAAATTTAACTTATGATACCCTCCTCGCCCGTTTCGGGCTAGTTATTCAGGGCAATGTAGATGATAAACGATGAAAATTTGTGCATTAAATTAGATTTAAGTGGTGATTGCATCGCGCTATTTAGTCATTTTGCTCATTTGCCCCATGCTGTGTTGCTCGATTCAGCCAATAGCGAGCATGTAAATAGCCGCTTCGATATCATTGCCATTGCGCCATTAAAGCAATTAGAAGTGCGTGAAAATACATGCTTTGTCGACGGCAAGGCGCAATCAAGTGATTGTTTTAGCTTGATGAAAGAAGGCCTTCAGGAATTTAATCACACAGCTAACCCTAATAACCTCCCTTTTACAAGTGGTTGGCTTGGCTATTTTGGTTATGACTTAGGTCGTGTGATTGAAAGCATACCAAGTACTGCCGAAAACGACATTAACATGCCGCAAATGGCTGTAGGCCTTTATCCAGATGCGCTTATTTATGATAAGCAACAGCAAAGCTGGTTTTACGTCTGTCAGCCAAATCATAATCGCTTAGCGCTATATCAGCAGCAGCTAAACGAAACACCAACAAATGCAGAGTTTGCGCTACAAAGCGACTGGCAATCAAACATGAGTAAAGCCAGCTACAGCGAAAAGTTCGAGAAAATTCAAGCTTATTTAAAAAGTGGTGACTGCTACCAGATAAACCTTGCACAGCGTTTTAAAGCTGAATTTTCAGGTTCAACATGGCAAGCATATAAACAACTTCGAGAAGCGAATAAAGCTCCATTTTCAAGCTATATAAATCACCCTGATGGCGCTATTTTATCTATTTCACCAGAGCGTTTTATTTCGATTAATCAGGGCCAAATAGAAACCAAGCCAATTAAAGGAACGCTCCCTCGTTTGGCTGACTCTGAACAAGACCAAGCGCAAGCAACTCGTTTACAGCAATCAGAAAAAGACCGCGCAGAAAATGTCATGATTGTTGATCTGCTGCGCAACGATTTAGGCAAAGTGGCTCGTCCAGGTAGTGTCACCGTACCCTCGTTATTTGCCATTGAAAGCTTTCCGGCTGTACATCATTTAGTAAGTACTGTGCGCGCAGAATTAGCGGATGGCAAAGATGCCGTTGACCAAATTCATGCCGCTTTCCCGGGTGGTTCAATTACCGGAGCACCGAAAATTCGCGCTATGGAAATTATTGAAGAACTCGAACCTCATCGCCGAAGTGTGTACTGCGGCTCAATTGGTTATTTAAGTGCCTGTGGCAACATGGATACCAGTATCACAATTCGTACTTTAGTGTGCCACAAAGGTGCAATCTATTGCTGGGCTGGCGGTGGCATTGTGGCTGATTCAAAGGTCGACTTGGAGTACCAAGAAACTTACGATAAAGTAAATAAAATACTGCCTTTATTAAAGTAAAAGTTGAAGTAACTACCTTGAATAGCCAGCAAATAATTGCCCGTTTTAGTTTAAGTCAAACCACAGAGCGCCCAGCAACCATTCGCTTTAATGCCGAAAAGCGTGCCAGTGCCGTAATGTTACCTCTGCTTGATGTTAACGACGAAGCGCATTTGTTGCTGTGCAAGCGACCTAGTTATTTACTTCATCACCCGGGGGAGATTTGCTTACCGGGTGGCAAGTATGAAGAACAAGATGACACGTTAATGCACACCGCTCTTCGAGAGCTTAATGAAGAGCTTAACATTGCGACACACCAAGTGACTGTCCACGGTAAATTACATCAGTACGCGACCCTAACCGGTTTCACTATTGAGCCTTTTGTGTGTGTGCTTAGCGAAGGCACAACATGGCAAGCTGATCCCAACGAAGTTGCTGCCAGCTTTTTACTGCCCTTATCTTATTTAAGTAATCAACAAAATTGGCAACCCCTCCCCTTTGAGCGAAATGGTAAAACTATTACTTTGCAAGGCTTGATGACCCCGCACGGTCTCCTTTGGGGAGCAACAGCGAGCATAATTAATAACTTTATAAAACAGCTCGCCCTACCAGTTTAATTATCCTGCTTTTAGGGTTACACAGGCACGTTTAAACGTTATCATGTGGCACCGTTCAAAGGCAGGTAGTATGCCGTTAATAGAAAAATGAGTAGCAAATTATGATCAGTGCATTCGATATGTTTAGTATTGGTATTGGCCCATCGTCATCTCACACTGTTGGCCCAATGCGCGCTTCGCGTTTATTTGTAAACGAACTAGAAGAAAAAAACTTACTTGCAAACGTCACCGATATTAAAGTTGAGCTATTTGGCTCACTCGGTCAAACAGGTATTGGCCACGGCTCTGGTAAAGCTGTGATCTTAGGCCTTGCCGGTTATGATCCAGAAACCATTGATGCTGATTTAGTCGACGATATCCTCGCAAAAATCGAAAAAGAGCAGGTTATTTATTTAAACCAAAGCCATAAAGCCAATTTCCCTAAGCAAGGTGCGATTGTATTCCATCGTCGTAAAACATTACCAAAACATTCAAATGCAATGGAAATCATTGCCAGCCAAAATGGCGAAAAGTTATTCAGTAAAGTGTATTACTCAATCGGTGGCGGCTTTATCGTCAGTGATGATGAGTTCGAGAACGAAAAACAAAAAGCACTCGAAATCCGCGAAGAAAACCCAGCACCTTATCCGTTTAACACGGCAAAAGAGTTATTAGAACTATGCCGTGAGTCTGGTTTTAGTGTATCAACGCTTATGATGCACAACGAAAAAACCCTGCGCAGCGAAAAAGACATCAAAGATGAGCTGTTTAATATTTGGCAAGTAATGAAGGCCTGTATTGAACGTGGTATGCGTACAGAAGGTATCTTACCAGGTGGTTTAAAAGTAAAGCGTCGCGCCCCTAGTTTACACCTTAAATTAAATATTGAGGTAAACAACGACCCATTACGTGCTATGGATTGGGTTGATTTATTTGCCCTTGCAGTAAACGAAGAGAACGCTGCCGGCGGCCGTGTTGTTACCGCACCAACCAATGGTGCTGCAGGTATTTTGCCAGCGGTATTAATGTATTATCACACTTTCATTAAAGAAGTAGACCGTGATATTGCGACTCGTTATTTATTAACAGCGGCAGCTATTGGTATTTTATATAAAAAGAACGCGTCTATTTCGGGTGCTGAAGTAGGTTGCCAAGGTGAAGTGGGCGTTGCTTGCTCAATGGCAGCGGGTGCACTAACTGAAATCATGGGTGGTAATGTTGTACAGGTTGAAAACGCTGCTGAAATCGGCATGGAGCACAACCTAGGCCTAACCTGTGACCCTGTTGGCGGCCTTGTACAAGTACCGTGTATTGAACGTAATGCGATGGGCTCAATTAAAGCAATTAATGCGTCACGCCTTGCAATGCGTGGTTCTGGCGAGCAAAAAGTGACCCTTGATAAGGTAATTAAAACCATGCTCGACACAGGTAATGATATGAAAACGAAATACAAAGAAACCGCTCGCGGTGGCTTAGCGGTTAATATCATCGAGTGTTAATTTACAGCACTCTTTCAGCATAAAAAAAGCCGCTTTAAAGCGGCTTTTTTTATCTCTATTTTACTGGTAACTCAATGTTTTCGAAGAGCTTATCAACATCTTCTTGGTTACGTAATAAGCTTGCTCGCTCAACCAGTTCTTTCGTTAAGTGCGGTGCAAAACGCTCAATAAAATCATACATGTAACTGCGTAAAAAGCTGCCCTTTCTAAAACCAATTTTAGTGGTGCTCGCTTCAAATAAGTGGCTTGCATCAATACAGACTAAATCAGTATCGGTTATTTGATCAATCGCCATAGACGCTACAACACCTACACCTAGCCCTAAACGTACATAAGTTTTAATTACATCAGCATCTGTTGCAGTAAAAACAATATGCGGCTCAAGTCCATGTGCATTGAAGGCCTTATCTAACTCAGAACGACCAGTAAAACCAAACACATAAGTAATAAGTGGGTATTTAGCCACATCGGCAACCGTTAAATTATCGGCCTTTTGCGCAAGCGGGTGTGTTTTTGCCACAACAATACTGCGATTCCAGTGATAGCACGGCAACATAACTAAATCAGAATATAAATGCAGCGCCTCAGTCGCAATGGCAAAATCAGCATCACCGCGTGCTGCCGCATCAGAAATCTGCTGTGGCGTCCCCTGATGCATGTGCAAAGACACTGCTGGGTACTTTTTCATAAAGCCTTGAATAACATTCGGTAATGCGTAACGAGCCTGAGTATGGGTGGTCGCAATGTTTAGTTTACCTTGATCAGGCAAGGTATGCTCATTGGCAACCGCTTTAATACCTTCAACTTTCGACAATATTTCTCGTGAAATATTAATAATTTCGTTACCAGCACTGGTTACATGGGTAAGGTGTTTGCCACTACGGCCAAAGATCTGTACACCCAGTTCGTCTTCAAGCATACGAACTTGTTTCGAGATCCCCGGTTGCGAGGTAAATAAACTTTCGGCTGTCGCAGAGACATTCAGTTTATTATTTTGGACTTCGACTATATATCTGAGTTGTTGTAGTTTCATGGCTGCATTGTAAACGTTGTTATTGTTTATTTATAAAGGCTGCAAAGCGCAATGCCAAGCGATATTTCATCGCGCTATACTTTTATATCGATTGTTTCTAAGGCTAACACATTAAATTACTGCTCGGTAGCCGTGTTTACTCGCAAAATATTCAATAAAGGTGCTAGTTTAGCGCTATACTCGTTATAAAGTAGTAATCGTAATAAGTTTATTCGAGATAACTACCGCAAAACTGTTCAGATCTAATCTTTTTAAGGTAAGATAAAAAAATTAGATAGTTAAAACTGAGATTTAGTAATGATTGTTTCTATCATCATCATGCTCATTGTTGCATTAATCGTGATCGCATTATGGGTCAGCGCTGTGCAGCAACATAAAGAAAAACAAGAAGCAGAGCGCCGTAAAGAGCTTACAAAACAAAAAAAAATCATTGAAGAGGCAGAAGATGTACTGCTTAACAGTGCCAATATCCCCATGTCTGAAAATATTCTGCGTATTATTCAACGCCGTATTTATGATGCACTTGTTTCAATGGTCGAGCTTTCTCCAAGCTCAAAAGAATTAAAAAACAGACTAAAAGAATCTAAAGAACGCCTAGCCTCTCCTATCGAAGCAAGTAATAGCGATGCATTAGCACTACCAGATAACGACAAACAATTAATAGCTCTAATTCAAGGTATAAAGAAATTACGAGCAGTACTTCGCTCAGAGCATGGTAAAGGCAAAGTAGATAGCCAAGTATTTGTTGCTGAAGATAAACGCCTTGAAAAATTGCAGTTAAGAATCAATGTAGAAAGCCAAATTAAGCGCGGGATTTCAGCTCGCTCAGCAAATATGGTGGGCTCTGCCAGACAGTATTTTGAAAAAGCACTAGCAACACTGACCTCAGTTAGCTATAGCGATGAATATGTAAACTCGAAAAGACAAGAAGTTGAAGGCTATTTAGAAACGATTAGCTCTGAGTTGAAAGCATCAAATGCAACGTCACTAAAGAAGAAAGCAGAACAAGAGCAGGACGATTTAGACGTATTATTCGCACCAAAGAAAAAGTGGTAAACCACTTTTTCTTTGCTTTGTGCAAGTTAAGATAAAAACGCAAACTTAACAATAAACAGCGCTGTTAATACCCACACACTAATACTGATTTCATCTTTTTTACCACATACCAACTTCACTGCAGTATACGAGATAAAACCAAGGGCGATACCGTGCGCAATCGAGAAAGTTAACGGCGTCATTAATAATACTACGCTCACTGGAATAGCATCTGTCATATCATCCCAATTAACTAGCTTTAAATTCTGCATCATTAACACAGCAACATATAAAATTGCACCTGCCGTTGCATAAGCTGGGATCATGCCAGCAAGTGGCGCAAAGAACATCATTAACAAGAAACAAATGCCTACAACCACAGCAGTTAGACCTGTACGGCCGCCCACAGACACACCTGCAACTGATTCAATGTAAGACGTTGTTGTTGACGTACCAAGCATTGAGCCTGCAATAGTAGCTGTACTGTCGGCACTTAGTGCGCGACCTAAACGAGGCATTTTACCTTGTTCATCAGCAATACCTGCTTTTTGCGTTACAGCAACTAAAGTGCCTGAAGTATCGAACAAATCAACAAATAAGAACGCAAAAACCACTGTTAGCATTGAGATTTCGAATGCTGCTGCAAAATCCAATTGCATAAAGGTTGGTGCAATTGAAGGCGGCATTGAAATAATTCCTTGATACTCCACAAGGTCTAAACCAAGCGCAATTGCGGTTACTAATAAAATACTGATAAGTACGCCGCTTTTCATATCGCGGTATAACAGCGCAGCAATTACAAAGAAGCTAAAAATCGCCAGTAATGGACCTGGGGCTGTAATATCGCCTAACTGCACTAAGGTTGCAGGACTTGCTACGATAATACCAGCGTTTTTCAATGCAATAAGGGCTAAGAAAGCACCGATACCTGTGGCAATGGCACGCTTTAATACCAGAGGAATAGCATCAATGATCCACTCTCTCACCTTAAATAGGCTTAAGAATAAGAAGATACAGCCGGACATAAAAACTGCACCTAATGCAGCTTGCCAAGTGTAGCCCATGCCCAAAACAACACCATAAGTGAAGAAGGCGTTTAAGCCCATACCCGGAGCCAGTGCTAATGGGTAGTTTGCCCATAAACCCATGATAAAACAGCCAATTGCAGCAGCAATACAGGTTGCTACGAATGCCGCACCTTGATCCATTCCCGCTTCTGCTAGCATGGCAGGGTTAACAAATACAATGTAAACCATGGTAATGAATGTTGTGATGCCAGCAATCGTCTCGCGGCGCACAGAAGTGTTGTTTTCAGTGATTTTGAAAAGTCTTTCGAACATATTGAACTTTAAGTTGAGATTAATTGGCTAATTTTATCATATTTTATCTCAATAAGAGGACATTTTACCTTGCAATGTTCTAAACTAATAAGGTCTTTTATTTCAAGAAAATAACTAAACTATGTCTGATAATTCGCCAGTAGGCTTAGATTTAGAGCAACAGCTTGATAATGTACTTGCCTTTATTACCCAACCCGATAAAGGGTCGGCGCCAAATAAAAGTACTCAATCTGTTGAAAACGTACTAAACAAAGCTTTGTATTATTTAAAAAATGAACAGCCTCCCCTTGCTGCAAAATGGATGCGCTTAGCAGCTATGGCAGGTAACCATAGGGCGCAATTTTATATGGGGCTGTTTTTCATCAAAGGGCAAGGTGTACCGCACAGTGTTTTTCATGGCGCGGTGTGGTTAAGTCTGGCAAGTAGCCAAGGTTATGAACCTGCAACGGCTGCACTTGATGATCTTAGAAAACACATCAGTACGCGCAGATTACATGATGCGCAAAGCTATGCAGCTACCCTATATGAACAAATCCACCAGCAGCAATTTGCACATTTAATTCCTCGAGATCCTGACGCAAGCTAACACGCGTCAGGTTCTACAACTCATTAATGCTGTCTTGTCAGTTTACTCTCAAATGTGATGAGACCTGCACCAACTACAAACAATAAGATACCTATAAACTCAAGCCACACATGGCCTTTATGGGGCTTGATAATTGGTGTTTTTGAAGTAAGGCTATATAAACGCCTGCCTTGCTCGCCAGATTCTACAAACGAAATACCTTTATAGTCCGCTGAGATAATAAACTTAAAATCATGCCTGCTGATCATTGCTCGACGTTTTGCATCTATTTTCTCGCTGCTTTGTTCTACAAGTAGCGTTCGCCAATCATGAAAAATGCCATCTGGTTCACTATCTTTCACTACACCATATGATTTGTACTCATAGAACTTTGTATTGAATAGCTTTTCTTGATGCCCTAAATAAAACATGGCACAGCCTAGCGCACTTAACAGTATGGCAATATAGACGAGTGAACGCTGTTTAATGAATTGCTTATTACTTTGTTGCTTATACCAAGCTTCAATGTCAGGCACATTAATCAACCGAGCTTTATCTACAGAATGTTTTAATGGCTCCATAAAGTCGCAAATTGTTAGATTGAGCGCCGTTAATATTGAACGAAATGTGTCATTCGAAGGCACTGATTTATCGTTCTCAAGTTTTGAAAGGTAACTTTGCTCTATCCCCACTTGCTCTGCAAATTCTGGTTGGCTCAGTTTTAGCTCACTGCGATAGTGTCTTAGTTGTGTTCCGAATGTACTCATAACGCATTTCCTTTTTGTTGTGGAGCCGCCATTCTTTGCTATTCATGCAGATATAAAAAGCTGAATAAATAGGAATAATGAAGAATATTAGCAAGATAGGATGAAAGATACGAGATACGAGATACGAGATACGAGATACGAGATACGAGATACGAGATACGAGATACGAGATACGAGATACGTTGTCAGTATAAGTAAAAAATAAGGTGTAATGTAAAGACTTATTTAATCATTTGTTTGAGGAAAACAAATGGCGGAGTGGACGGGACTCGAACCCGCGACCCCCGGCGTGACAGGCCGGTATTCTAACCAACTGAACTACCACTCCGCAGTGGTATGTGCATGGGGTAATGCACTTAATTTGTTTATGATATCAAATGGCGGAGTGGACGGGACTCGAACCCGCGACCCCCGGCGTGACAGGCCGGTATTCTAACCAACTGAACTACCACTCCGCAGAGATATCATTGTTATTACTTAATTTGTTGGCGGAGTGGACGGGACTCGAACCCGCGACCCCCGGCGTGACAGGCCGGTATTCTA
>NZ_LRUE01000019.1:0-30728 GCF_001550135.1 Pseudoalteromonas shioyasakiensis | reverse complement strand
GAACCCGCGACCCCCGGCGTGACAGGCCGGTATTCTAACCAACTGAACTACCACTCCACATTTTCGTTGCTGACTGAGTCTCCCCTGACAGCGGCGTGAATAATACGAATCACCCTCTGGTTCGTCAAGGGGTTTTTTGTATTTTTACAGGTTTTTTAGTCATCTGACATCGAAAGGTTTAAAATTTCACCTGATTTGTCATTTTTTGAGCCATTTTTGCCAACTTCATTTTCATTCGTTGCTTGCTCATCATTTTCGGTTTGATTTTTTTTCTTTAAAAACGGTAAAGAAATTTTAAATTTCAGCGGTTTCTTCTGAACAAAAATTCTAATTGCCAGCCAACCTAATAAAAGGACGGTTAAATTTCCAACAACAATTAAGGTCACCATGAGCATGGTGGACGCTTTTTGTTCTTCTTCAAGAATTCGTTGTTGCTCTGCTTGCGCTTCTAAATCAATTTCTGGGCGAACAATTTCTGGTACAGCTTCAATTGGTCGCTCAATTTCAAATTTATAAGTCGGTAACGTCGCCATAAATTCACGGTCATTTATGTTGCTACCAAATACAGAGAGCTCAATACTGTATCGTCCCCAATCATAATTTTTAATTGCAAGCTCTCGTGTTTGTGATTTATCAGTATCTAAAGAGAACATTTGCTCTTCATTATTAGGGTAATAAATTTTCCCCTGAATTAGTACAGTTTCTGGTTTGACGATTTCAGGATTTAGCGAGATCGTTAAAATGTGGTCATCTTCATCTTGCTCAGCAAGTGCTACTTCATAATCAAAAGGCGGCTCATGCACCACAATTGGCTTTTGCACCACGGTACGCTTTAGTATAGGCGTTTCTATATATAGCTCTGGTTGCCACTCTCCTGCCGGAAAGACCAGTTTAAACTCACCGGTAAACACACCATCAAGCGGACGCTCATCAAAGCCGCGGCCATCATCTCTAAAGTCAGTAACACTTTGCGTGCCCGCACCAAAGTTTGCGTAATCACTATTATTAGTACTGACAAAATCAACGTGCAAACTTATCACATCTCGAAACTGGCCAACTTCTATTGGTTCACCATCATTTAATACGCGGCCAGTCAGTTTTACTGTTTCGCCACGAAACAGCATAGGCGGAAGTGGATCAACATTAAGCTCTATTTCACCCAGCACCATAATACGGCTATCTGGCAAGATACTGCCGACCACTTGCCATGGGCCAGGCATAGGGTTGCTAATGGTGATCAGGTCATAGCTCAGTTCATCATGCCAGTCGAGGTCATCATTGTTTACTGAGTCAGTAGCGTAATACTTAGTGCCGTCAGGGCGTACTAAAACAACGGCAGGAGCACCGCGTTTACGAAAGAAGAGTAAGGTTACTTTATCGACTTTATGGTCAATACGAAAACGGTTCTCTAGCAGGGGAATTTCATTTTGCACCCCATCACGTTCTAATGGGGTTATTTTATCTTGCTCGTTGGCAAATCCCGCTAAGGGAATTAAACACACTAATCCTGCTAGTAGTTGTTTTCTCATTTTATTACCTTATTCTGCGCGCCATAGGCATTGGCCACCCTTTGCAACCAAGTCTAAACGCTCTTCGTGAGCGGCGTGCTCTTGTTCTGTTGCTCTTAATACCACAAGCGGTGCTCTATCAGCACTTAGTCGGCGAATACCACCAGCTTGTTGAGTTGAGCCTTCATCTTTATTTTGATTAAGATTCAGCTTTACTTGCCCACCCGTCATCGACAGGTAAACATCGGCTAAGATCTCAGAATCCAGTAAAGCGCCGTGTAACGTACGCTTTGAGTTATCAATATCGTAACGACGGCAAAGTGCATCAAGGTTATTCTTTTGACCTGGATGCAAGTCACGCGCCATTTTTAAAGTATCAAGTACAGTACATACATCGGCAGTATTCGGAAAACCTTGATTTAACAATGCAAACTCATTATCCATGTGGCCGATATCGAACGCTGCGTTATGAATAACAAGCTCAGCGCCACGAATATACTCTAAAAACTCATGGGCAATTTGGTGGTACAGGGGTTTATCACGCAAAAATTCATTGGTGATACCGTGAACGTCTATTGCTTCTTCTTCTATTTCACGTTGTGGATTGATATACACATGAAAGTTGTTGCCAGTAAGACGGCGATTTACAAGTTCAACACAACCGATTTCAATAATGCGGTGGCCTTGCTTTGGGTCAATACCCGTGGTTTCTGTATCTAAAACTATTTGTCTATGTGCCATATCGTCTTAAGCCTGACTCTGGTATCTTTCTATATTCACTTTATTGTACACAATATCAAGGTAAAACAGTGCAGAAAACCGTAGAGATTTACACCGATGGATCATGTTTAGGAAATCCAGGGCCTGGAGGGTATGGCATCGTGATGCGATACAACGGCCACGAAAAGCAGTTAAGTCAAGGCTACACCCTAACAACAAATAATCGGATGGAAATGCTCGCAGCTATCGTTGCACTAGAAACCCTCACCCGCTCTTGTCACGTCATTCTGACGACCGATAGCCAATATGTGAAACAAGGCATTGAGTCCTGGGTTGAAAATTGGAAAAAGCGCGGCTGGAAAACCGCTGCTAAAAAACCAGTTAAGAATGTCGATTTATGGAAACGACTCGATGCTGCCTGCCAACAACACGAGGTAGAATGGCGTTGGGTAAAAGGCCATAGCGGCAATAAATACAATGAGATTGTTGACGATCTAGCCCGCGAAGCAGCTGGCAGCGATCAATTACTTGAAGACACAGGTTACGACGGTAATTAAAAGTACCTTGAAATAAACTTGGCGCAGGTCGTTTTATATTTTTGTTATATGTTATAAGATTTGGCTATAACGAAATATAAAGGATTCATTATGGCTCTGCGCATTCACTCTTTTTTTCATCAACAAAGCGCCACTCTCTGTTACTTAGTCAGTTGCGAAAGCACTAAACAGTGCTTGCTAATTGATGCGCCAGCTGATTTTGATATGCCAAGTGGCGAATTAAGTTTTACCACCGCCAATGAGATCATTAACTATATAAAGACTGAGCAGCTGACACTACAATGGCTCCTTGAAACTCATGCCCATGCTGACCATATCACCGCAGCAAGTTACATAAAGCAGCAATTACAAGACACACACCCTTGTAAACTCGGCACGGGTGAAGGGATCACACAAGTGCAAAAACACTTTAGCCAACTTTATAATCTTGATATGCCATGTAATGGCGAGCCTTTTGATGCTTTATTTGCTGATAAAGCACAATTTCAGTTAGGTGATTACACTGTAGATGTGATTGCCACACCGGGCCATACCCCTGACAGCGTGTGTTTTCACATTGATGGCAATGTATTTGTTGGTGACACCTTCTTTATGCCAGACAGTGGCACAGCCCGCTGTGATTTCCCAGGAGGCAGTGCCGGTGAGTTATATGACTCACTACAGCGAATTTTAGCGTTTCCTGACGATACCGTACTTTGGATGTGTCATGACTATCAACCAGATGGCCGCCCTCTTGCGAACAAAACCACAGTGAAAGAGCAGCGTGAGCAAAACATTCATTTAAAAGGGGATAAACAAAGCTTTATTGCGACTCGGGGAGGCCGTGATGCAACCTTGGCTGTACCAAAGCTGTTGCACCCTTCTATTCAATTAAATATTCGTGCAGGCCAGTACCCAAGCAAAACAGACACTCAACAACACTATTTAGCTATCCCGCTCACAGTGCTGCTTTGATGTTTGCCTGAGCCCTGCTCCTTTTACCGGCGAAAATTGCGGCCTTGCATGCCATTTAGGTTTAATTGGTGTAAGCGGGGCCACACGTTTTCGAGCCACCAGCATATACACACTACCCATTGGCTTTAAATATTGTTGACCAAAACTGCGCCACGCAGCAAAACGCGACAAACGGTTGCCTCTTGCAAGCGATGAATGAATAAATCGCTCGTCCGAAATAATCTCAAAGCCTAATAGATTCAACCAGTCTTTTACTCGTGATGGCGTAAAAAAGCGCCCTGTCCACGGTAACTTTTGGCGACTAAAAGGTAAAAGCTGCGCCAAGCCACACAAGCTAAACGGGTTAAAGCCCGTGATCACCAGATAGCCACCAGGAATTAAAGTACGATGTGCTTCGCGTAAGATGTGGTGTGGATCAGAATGATATTCTAAGCAATGCGACAATATGCAAGCATCAACACTGTGCTCATAAAAAGGTAACTCGTCTACATCAGCAATAACACCAGTAAATAGCCCCTGCTCTGCGACACAAACTTGGTGCTTAATAGGACTTTCACTGGTTGCCAGCTCGCCACTTAAATTACCAAGTTTTAGCATGTGATAACCAAACATGCGTGGCAGCCATGGTGTTAGCTTACGTTCAATTTCAGCACGTAAATAGTCACCATGAGGGAACTGCTGCCAAGTGTATGGCTTAGGACCTTCTTGAAAACTAAGGGCTGGTTTCATTTTCTGAGCTCGTTATACTGTGTGTTAACTGTCACTTTATAGAGCAATTAAACATGGTGCAAGTTAAAGCAATTAAAGCCTTTTCTGATAATTACATCTGGTGCATCAGCAATGAAGCTGAGCAAACAGCCTGGGTCGTCGACCCCGGTCAAGCAGAGCCTGTTTTACACTATCTAAGCGAGCATAACTTAACACTTAGCGGTATTTTGATTACTCACCACCATTATGACCATACCGATGGCGTGGCTGCACTGGTTAAGGAATTTCGTGATATTCCGGTTTATGGGCCAAGACATAGCCCTTTTAAAGGTATTACTCATGGCGTATCAGAAGCGGATAAAGTCACTGTTTATGATTACACCTTTACCGTGCTTGCGACACCTGGTCATACCCTAGACCATGTTTGTTACATTAATGACGAATTAAGTTTTACTGGCGACACCTTATTTAGTGCTGGCTGCGGACGATTATTTGAAGGCAGCGCAGAACAAATGTGGCACTCGTTATGTAAGCTAAGAGCCCTGCCAGATAAGTGTAAAATCTACTGCACCCATGAATACACGCAAGCCAACTTAGCCTTCGCAAAAGCCGTTGAACCAAACAATGAGTACTTACTCAGCTACAGTGATGAAGTTGATACTCTGCGCGCCAAAGACGAAATAAGCTTGCCAACCCAGTTAGGCGTGGAAAAACAAATAAATCCATTTTTACGTAGCGATATAGCAACAATCACTGATGAGCTTCCTGATGAGCTAAAAATTAATTTGGATCTGAATGAACCTTGGCAACGCTTTGCAGGTCTCAGAGCCTGGAAAGATAACTTTTAAAAAAACGTAAACACCGGTAGTTACAATTTTGTATATTTAGATCAGCATCTTGCAATAATAAGCTGACATAAACTGGTCATAAAGTGGCAATATGTTCTCAGAGCAGGTAATATTCGCCGAGTTTTTTTACCTGATGTATGGGTATATATGTATAAGTCTCCTTTAGTTTTATCACTTGCGCTGATTTTAAGTGGCTGTCAATTAACAGCTTCTGATTCAGCAAGTACAGATGTTGCGAACAATAATGTTGAGCAACAATTAGACGGCGCAAGTCCGAGCGATATCAATGATGCATTGATGATTAACGCTCAATATCAACAATTAACCGATATTGATGAGCCGCCTCCTGTATTTGATGATGTATGGGAGCGTATTCGTTATCAGCTTTCGATTGATGTGCCACAAAACCGCCCAGTTGTTGCTGAGCGTAACTATTATGCACGTCATCAGGCCTATTTAGATCGTATCTCTAAACGCGCTGAGCCTTACCTATACTTTATTGTAGAAGAAGTCGAAAAGCGTCAAATGCCAATCGAAATTGCGCTTTTACCTATTGTAGAAAGTGCGTTTGACCCATTTGGTTATTCACATCGCAGTGCTTCTGGCATCTGGCAATTTATGCCACAAACCGGTGAGCGTTTCGATTTAAAACAAAACTGGTGGTATGACGGTCGCCGTGACATTGTACAATCGACCCGTGCAGCGCTAGATTACTTATCATATCTACATAAAACCTTAGAAGGCGATTGGCTAAATGCCATTGCAGCCTATAACTCAGGTGAAGGTCGTTTACTGCGTGCCATTAAAAAGAACCGTAAAAAACATTTACCAACGGATTTTTGGTCACTTGATTTACCAAGAGAGACCACAGCCTACGTACCTAAGCTGTTAGCGCTGTCTGATCTGGTAAAACGCAGTGACGAATTTGGTGTTAAGTGGCAGCCAATTATTAATGCTCAAGTCGTTGAAGCAGTTAATGTAGGGAGCCAAATTGACTTAGCACTTGCCGCTGACATGGCAGGTATTAGCTTAACAGAGCTGTATCGTTTGAACCCTGGCTTCAATCGCTGGGCGACAGATCCAAACGGCCCACACTTTTTATTATTACCATCTGATAAAGTTGAAGCGTTTACTGACAAGCTAGCTAAAACAGAGCAAAAAGACCGCCTTCGCTGGCAGCAATATGTTGTTGCACGCGGTGACAGTTTATCTGTGATTGCGAAGAAGTTTTCAACAAGCACAAACGCGATTAAAACCCTGAATAAGCTTTCATCGAATACTATTCGTGTTGGTCAGCAATTACTTGTGCCACTAAGCGATGGTGAGATTAATAGCCAGCATTTACCAAAGTCAGTGCGTATGGCGGCTAATAAAGCAACACGTAAAAAGCTAAGCCATAAAGTGGCCAGTGGCGATACACTGTGGGATATCAGCCGTGAGTACGATGTGACCATAGCTGAACTTGCAACATGGAATAAGCTGAAAAAAGACGCTGTACTGCGTGTTGGTCAAAAGCTAACTGTCTATAAGCAAGAAAAATCACAACTTGCTGCTACACAAATCAAAGAGCGTACCATTACCTATAAAGTTCGTCGTGGTGACTCGTTAGCGCGCATTGCTGCTAAGTTTAATGTGTCTGTAGAAGATATTATTAAATGGAACTCATTAGCTGGGCAAAAATACATTCAACCTGGGCAAAAGCTTAAATTAAAGGTTGATGTTCGAAGCGCTTAATTGCTTCATCTAATATCAAAAAAAGAGCGCCTAATGGCGCTCTTTGTCTCTCTCATTTAGTATTTATGCTTCAAAGCCCATAAGTGTAATAATTCATTGGCAATGGTCGCTGCGGCAATCGCCGTTAATTCACTTTGGTCATAGGATGGCGACACTTCAACCACATCCATACCGACCATATTAATGCCTTTCAATGCACGAAGTACTTTGAGTACTTTATCGCTGGTTAAGCCACCACATACTGGGGTGCCTGTCCCTGGAGCGAATGCTGGATCAAGGCAGTCAATATCAAAGGTTAGATACACTGGTAAGTCACCCACACGTGCTTTGATTTGCTCTGCGATATCTTGCGCTGGCAAATCATTGGCTGCCATTGCATCAATCACCGCAAACTCATGCTTATTCTGATCAAAATCAGTACGAATACCAATTTGAATACTGTGATCAACATCAATAAGCCCTTCCATCGGCGCATGATAAAACATGGTGCCGTGATCATAACGCGAACCATTGCTGTAAGTATCTGTGTGGGCATCAAAATGCACTAATGCCATTTTACCGTGTTGCTTAGCATGGGCACGCAGTAGCGGCAAAGTCACAAAGTGGTCGCCACCTAAACCTAATAATGTTTTACCTTGGCGAAGAATTTGCTCAGCCGCTAACTCTAACTGCGCGGTAAAATATTCTGGGTCGCCTACTGGGTAAGTAAAATCACCCGCATCAGCTAATTTTAAACGCTCAAACAACGGAAACGTCCACGGGTACTTGGTTTCTTCCCATGCCAGGTGCACTGAGGCACGACGAATTGCGTCAGGGCCTAAACGTGCACCTGGGCGACCTGAGGTCGCCAAATCAAATGGTAGACCTAACACCACTACATCGGCATCGATTGCAGTGATGTTTTGCACCATCGGCTGACGTAAAAACGTCATGCCGTTTGAGTACAATGAATGATCTGTGTGGTCAAACAATGTCGACATTGCTTATAACTCTTCTAAATAAGTGTAACCATTTAAGCCAGTTTGCAGCTCATCTAAAACGCTTTGCTGCTCAGTTTCTGGCAATTTAGCTGCCACCAGCTGGGCGTAAGATTGCTGGAAGCTTTCTACATCTAAATGTACGTAACGCATCATGTCTGCAACGGTATCACCTTCGTTAACTTCAGTGATTTGCGCCTGACCTCGCTCATCCATTTTTATAATTGCACTGTGTGTGTCGCCAAATAAGTTGTGCATATCACCTAAAATCTCCTGATAAGCACCCACTAAGAAAAAGCCCATTAAGTAAGGTTTTTCTTCGCTAAATGCTGGCACAGGCAATGTACTTTCAATACCTTGACCGTCTACATAATGCTCCATAGCACCATCTGAGTCGCAGGTAATATCAAGTAACACAGCGCGTTTTTGTGGTGCTTCTGTTAAACCACTTAATGGTAAAACCGGAAACACTTGGTCAATACCCCACGCATCCGGTAATGACTGGAACAATGAAAAGTTCACAAAAAACTTATCTGCTAAACGCGCATTTAATTCATCAATAATCGGGCGATGAAAACGGTTTTTGTTATCCATATGTTTGTTAAGTTCATAACATACACGTAAGTTAACTTGCTCCGCCCATGCTCGCTCTGTTAAATCTAACAAACCAAGTGCAAATTGATTATGTGCTTCGGCTAAATCGCCTTGGCTATCATGATAAATTTCGATTAATGCACGGTCGTCATTGTCATCACTTAACTGTTGCCATGATGTCCACATGTTTTTTAATAAAAGTGGTGCATCAGCGGCTGGCGCTTGAATGTCTTCTGGTACATAGCTTTCGGTGCCGATAACATTCGAGATCAATACAGCATGGTGCGCTGTTAACGCACGACCTGACTCAGAAATAATGCGCGGCATTGGCTGCTCATATAACTTACAGGTATCACCAATGGTGTATACGATGTTATTAGCGTATTCACTTAGGCTGTAGTTCATTGAGTTATGTGACTGGCTACGAGTACCGTCATAATCTACCGCTAAACCGCCACCCACATCTAAGCAATCAATTTGTGCACCTAACTTGCGTAACTCACAGTAAAAACGCGCAGCTTCACTCACACCTAAGCGAACATCGCGGATGTTTGCCATTTGCGAGCCAAGGTGAAAGTGTACAAGTTGGATCAGATCGAGTTGATCAGACGCTTTTAAGCGATTAACCACACTGAGTACTTGCGATGCCGACAAACCAAATTTTGATTTTTCGCCACCACTTGCTTGCCACTTGCCCTTACCTTGCGACGCTAAACGCACGCGAATACCAATACGCGGCTTTACGTTTAACTCTTTAGCTTGGCTAAGCACCATGTCTAGCTCAGACAGTTTTTCAAGAACAATGTAAACCTTGTGACCTAGCTTTTCACCAATCAGTGCTAAACGAATGTACTCTTGGTCTTTGTAGCCATTACACACAATGACAGCACTGGTTTTTTCGGCCATCGCTAATACAGTTAATAGCTCAGGTTTACTGCCCGCTTCTAAGCCCAATTGTTTCTTTTCAATATCAGCTTGGCTTGCAACAATTTCTTCAACAACTTCACGCTGTTGGTTTACTTTAATTGGGTAAACAAGCAAATAGTCTTTCGGGTAACCATAATTTTCAATCGCCGTGTTAAATGCCTGACATAAGCTATGTACACGATGATGTAAAATTTGTGGAAAACGAACCAACGCAGGCAAGCTTAAGCCTTTATCTTGTAACTGCTGTGCGATATCGATTAGTGCAATGGTTTGCTCTGGGGCATGGGCCTTTGGCGCAACATACACATCACCTTGATCATTAATACCAAAGAAACCTTGGCTCCAATGACGAACATTGTAACTCGTGCGAGCTTGTTCTAGTGATGTTGTCTCTTTCATCTATCTTTCTCTTTTATTTTAGTAGTGCCGAATTCGGCAAGGGTTGTTGCCGCGCATTAAAAGAAAAATAGTGATTCAAGTCCAACAAGAATTTTTACTCGTAACGAGTGATTTTTGATGTGAAAAACTAATCGATAAACTCCCAATATTATTAGGGTTTAATTTGGTTGTTAGATTTTAAAATTCCTTTAGATGGACAGGCACTCAATATGGCAAATGAGCAATTATAAAGGACAGTCACTGTAAATGCATTTCAGAGGACAGGCACTACTTTTGTGATGCCATCAGCTTTTGAAGAGTTTGACCCTAGTTGCCTCCACGCTTCATATTGCTCATTTTCATGCCACGTAATACCTATGTACTCTTGCCAATTCTCGAAGTCTTTGGTGCGATACTTTTCAACCCCACAGCCACCAGCGCCAAAAGCAGTGCGGCAAATTTTTACAGTCAGATAAGTACCATCAAAATTCAATTGTGATTGTTTATCAGTGCAAACACTTAGAGGACGAGTGGGAAATATGAGAATTACTTTTGTTTTTATGGTGCCATCATGATTGAAGACACCTGTGAGGGAATGACATGAGTTTAAGTAGAACCTGTGGGCACCAATAGTAAGGTCTGGTAGCTTATTTTGAGTAAAATTATATAGCTTCGGTTTCTCACCGCAAGCAGCCACCAGTGAAACCATAGTAAAGCACATGATTTTTAAGGAGTATTTATAAATTAAGGTGACCTCACTAAAACATGGCTAACACTTAAATTACTGGTTTAGCCCTAACTCCATAAATAAACTTTGTGGATTTTCACTGTAGTTACCAAACGGACCACAACGATTGAAACCTAAGTTTTCGTATAGGCTAATAGATTCTGTTTGCTTAGGACCTGTTTCTAATCGAATTAGTGGAATTTGCTGCTCACCAGCGTGATGCAATAATATTTGCATAATTCGACGTGATAAACCTTTACCACGGTAACTTGGTTTTACATATAACCGGCGGATTTCACCATATGGAGGGTTACCTTCTTGCATCACGATTGCGCCACATGCAACGATACCATCTTCATTTTTTAAGCCTATAGCATAAACATTAGGCTCAGCTAACTCTTCAAGACTTAGAGATTGGGCGGTAGCAACAGGGTATAATGAGTTTATGAGTCGGTCTATATCAGAAAACACGTTAACTACTTCAGGATCATGTGGATTTAAATCGACTAACTGCATAAAACTCCCATTTTTATATGTCGGTTTTGTTAATGATGTTAACAATAATATCGGATATTAGTCTGATCCTCTACTCTTGTTTTCAATATTCATTTTTATAGGTACTGTTCAGACCGCCATACTATCGCTTAGTTCAACGGTATGTAACTGAAAAAACGCCCAGTTGATAAAAATTAAAGTCCAACCTACACCACCCTATTTAGGATTAATGCTTTCTGCTGACAAATTTTAACAAGACAGTCACTTAAAAATAAAAGCCTTAGAGTTGAAATGAAATTCATCTTAGTTTCAGTTGAAAATGACTTCGCAGAACCACTTATTTAGAAAGTACTGATTTATTCTTAAATTTTGGGACCTATTTCAATATGTATGAGAACCTCTAGACATACTAAAGCGGTGAACTTAAATCCTCCTTACAAAAATCACATAGAAATTAGCTAGCAAACAATAATCGACTATTAGTACAGTTACTTCGTCGCCTGCGAGCAGTTTTACTACAATAATTTTCAATTGCACCTACTCGACCTACAGCTCCATGAAATAAGTTTTCAAAGTGGGTTGTTAGTGTTAACCATTTTTCCGGTTCGAAATTCAGCCTTTCAAGAATAGGAGGTAAATGATGTTCTATAAATCCGGGCTTATTAGTACAAATACAACGCCCAGTTTGCTCTACCAGTAGCAGGTATGACTTTAACTCAAAAGGTATTCCCTTTGATTTATACTTACTCATACCACCAATAAAACGAGCTAGTACCTTAGGTTGCTTTGACTCCTTCGTGCTCTGGCATCGCTTTTTAAAACTGGTATAGTCCGATTGCTCCGGCGTGCTCGCAGCTTTAGCACGAACAGGGTTTAAGTCAACATAGGCCATACATGCTAAAAGCGCCGACTCATCAAGTAATGCTTGGCTCTTAAATCGCCCTTCCCAAAAGTGACCTGTACACTCGTCTTCTTTATTCGCACGCCTGGCTATATATTCATTAAGCATTCGCATAAACCAACTAATGCTCGAAAGGCGCGTCCTATATTCTGCAACTTCTTTATTTAAGAATACTTTCTGACCATCACTTAGCGGCTCACCATAGAGAAACTTTTGGCCTAAAGGGGTCATTTTACTGAGCTTAAACCAGCGTAAAAGAATGGCTTTATCCGATAACCTATTTGCTTTTTTATCATCAACATAAAGAACAAGATGCGTATGATTGCTCATCACCGCATAAGCACATACATCAATACAAAATACCTTCGCAAGAAAAAGTAGGCGCTCTTCAACCCATCCTCTGCGGTGTTCATATGATTTACCAGTGAGTACGTCTTCTCCACAAAGGTATGCGCGTCTGACGCAACGAGATACACAATGATAAAATTTGGTGTTCGACAAACAGATTTGCCGCTTCCTTGCTAAAGCTATCGTCCACTCCTTGAACTGATAATTTGAAATGCATTAGCTGTAACTAAAGTGTAGACAAAAACTTTTGTACTGCAAGAGCACTTAAATTTAGTGACTGTCCATTTAAATTTATTCCTTTTGAATACAGCTAAGGCCTAGGCTTAAAGTGACTGTCCACGTAAAGAGTTAAACACTTTGTTACGGAAAAAAGCTGTTCAAATATCGTTAAATCCATATACTGCAAACAACAAGAAAAAAGATGAGGTTTTCTCGTGCAGTTCACTCAAGGTATGGAATACTTCTTTTCTGGCTTTAAGTTAATTAGCCAAAAGGGGTTGAAACGTTTTGTACTTATTCCTTTATTAATCAATATCCTGCTTTTTGGTAGTTCGCTGTTCTTTTTATATGGCTGGCTTACCGATGGCTTCGCTTACATAAACTCGTTGTTACCCGAATGGCTTAGCTGGCTCGAATGGCTAATGTGGCCGATTGCCGTACTGGTGATTTTATTTAGTTACAGCATGCTCTTCACGGTTATCACTAATTTTATAGCAGCCCCATTCAACGGCCTACTCAGTGAAAAAGTCGAGCTTTACTTAACTGGGCAAAAAATTAATGACGACAGCCTTTTCGATACAATGAAAGATGTGCCACGTATGCTCGGCCGAGAATGGACAAAACTGTGCTATTACCTACCGCGCGCCATAGGCTTTTTTATTTTATTATGGATTTTACCTGTGATCGGGCAAGTTTTATGGGTGCTATTCACCTGTTGGATGTATGCGGTGCAATACGAAGACTACGCGTTCGATAACCATAAAATTAGCTTTAATGAAATGAAAGACGACTTAAAGCAAAAGCAAACACTTTCTTATGGTTTTGGTTTAGCTGTCATGATTTTAACAGCTATCCCATTCGTAAACCTAATTGTTATGCCCGTTGCTGTTTGCGGTGGCACACGATTATGGGTCGATAATTACCGTAGTAAATACCGTTAAAATTTAGGTTTTCAGATACCTACTAAAAAGGCCAATAGTGTGAGCTATTGGCCTTTTTAATTTCAAATTAAGGTTAACTATAGAGGCTTTGGGGCACCTTAGTTACATTCAAATGTACGGTGACTTCTTCACGGTCATGATATAAATGTTTGGCTTGTAATTCGTAACTTACGCCATACTTTTCAAGCTCTTCTTTAATCATTTTTAAACACTCGTAAACACTATCAAAACGTTTTTTCATCGGTAGTTTAAGATTAAAAATAAGCTCTTTTGCGTACGCATTCACCGCCCAATCTATCATTAGATTGGTCACTTTAGCCGGCTTTTCTACCATGTCACACACTAACCATTGAATATTGCGCTTTTCAGGGCGGTATTTAAAACCATCAACTCTAAAGTGCTTTACCTGACCAGTTTCCATCAAGTCATCATTCATAGGACCGTTATCGATTGCGCTTACAAACATACCACGTCGCACTAGCTGATAAGTCCAACCACCTGGGCAAGCGCCTAAATCAACCCCTCGCATGCCAGGTTGCATACGCTCTTCAGCTTCATGAGGTGGAATAAATACGTTAAAAGCTTCATCAAGTTTCAATGTTGAGCGGCTCGGCGCATCATTAGGCATACGTAAACGCGGAATGCCCATAAAGAAAGGAGAATTATTAAATGTATATGAGTAGCCAACATAAGCACTGTCGTTTGCTAAAAATAACACATGCATAATTGGTTTTTTCTCAGCAATTTCGCGTGTTACCTTCGAGCGCTTTTCAAGCGACTTTTTCAGTGGCGTCGAAATCTTCTTGCAGAACTTACTCAGCTCTTTACCTTCGTTGGTATCTGGCGTTTCTACGCGTAGGTCACCACATTCAGGAAACTCAGCGGCAGCATCAACAATAGCACTAACGCGGTCGTCAAGTGGCATGTTATCGACTAAAGTGCCAGTAAACCATTGGCGAGCAAATACCATATTCTTGAAATCTACTTTTTTGATGATTTCTTCACCGTGGCTTGCATCAAAACATTCGTAAACAACAATACCTGTATTTGGTTTTGTTTTTACGTAACCTGCAAAGCCTTGTTCAGCAGCTTGAAAAGTAATTTCAGCAGCGGCATCATTTTCAAAACCACTGCGACAATAAATAACTACACTCGACATAGATAACCCTTAAAACTTATATCGTGCTGCCTGAACTAACAAAATAGCCCAACCAATAATAAAACAAACACCGCCAATTGGGGTGATAGGCCCAAGCCACTTCATGCCCGTTAGTGCGAGTAAATACAAACTACCGCTAAATAACACGGTACCTGCGATAAAAAATCCACCAGCCCAGCTTAAGTTCATGCCCCACTTAATTAAGATAGCAATTGCTATCAATGCAAGGCCATGCACCATTTGGTATTCAGCAGCGGTTTTAAAAATTCCAATCGCATACTCAGAAACGCGGCTTTTTAAACCATGAGCAGCAAATGCGCCAAGCATTACCGAAAGCATGCAAAATAAGCTACCAATCATTAAATATAGTTTGATCATTGCGCATCTCCAGCCGCTAAATTCATAATAAACTGCGCTGCATAATCTGCAGCTTGCTGTAAGTTTTCTTGTTCTGTAATGCCACTTTTTTTACGAGGTTTTAATGAGTGGTCACCATCTTTGAGAAATTTAATCTCTGGCGGATTAACCATTTCAAGCTCAGCAAGTTCTTGCTGATTCCCAAACGTATCACGCTCACCTTGCAGGACTAAAAAAGGGCATGGCATATCAACAAAATGCTCTATACGAAGTTTTTCGGGTTTACCCGGTGGGTGAAACGGATAGCCAAAAGCAACCACGCCAGCAATTTGAGCTTGGTTCTGCTCGGTACAGAGCATAGAAGCCATACGCCCCCCCATAGATTTACCCCCAATAAATAGCGGCAATTCTGGCTGGCGCTCGGCTAAAATTTCACTAAAGTAGGCAAGTAACTTAGGAGCACGCTCGGGTGGCCTACGCTTGCCTGTTTCTTTTGCAATTTGCATATACTGAAAATCAAACAAGGCTACATCAATCCCATGCTGACTAATCAAGTTAGCCATTGTTTGCATAAACTCAGAATCACTGCCTGCCCCTGCTCCATGGGCAAATATAAACTGTGCACGGGCTTTGCCCGTTGCACTTTTAAACCACTGTAACATGTTAATACTCTTGTTCTTGTTCAACTAAGCTCAGCATCCAGTCTTTGAAAGAGACTATTTTGCCAAGCTCTGTTTGCGATTCGCGGATCACTAAATAGTACGCATTTTTACTTTCTAATGAGTGACTAAATGGAATGACGAGTCGGCCCGCATCAATATCAGGTTTTGCTAAAACGCTATTACCAATTGCAACCCCCTGACCATGCACCGCGGCTTGCAATACCATCGATGAGTGACTAAAAATCGGCCCTTGGTTAACTTGTACATTACGTACACCTGCCGTTTTCATCCAGGTTTTCCAATTTTTACGTGTCGTATCATGCAATAAGGTATGATTTGCTAAATCACTGGGTTGATTAAGCGGCTTAGGGCCCGTTAACAACAATGGGCTACATAACGGCACTAGGTATTCAGTGTGCAGCTTATATGTCTGCACCCCGCTCCAGTGACCACGGCCGTAGTAGATAGCAATATCAACATCGTCAGAAAGTGAATTTTCATCCTGATCTTGCGCCTTAATTCGCACGTCGATTTCTGGATGTAATTCATTAAATAAACTAAGTCTGGGTACTAACCATTGAATCGCAAAGCTTGGCGTTAAACTTACCGTTAATGAACCTTTCGCACCTCGGGCAAGTAGTTTTTCTGTGGCATCGATCAGCTGGGTAAAAATTTCTTTAATATCTAAAAAGTAGCCTTGCCCTTCTTCGGTTAACAGCAAAGAACGATTCTTACGTAAAAACAGCTTTAAACCTAAATGCTCTTCAAGGGTTTTAATTTGGTGGCTCACCGCGGCCTGCGTTACATATAGCTCTTCTGCTGCTTTGGTAAAGCTCAAATGGCGGGCAGCGGCTTCGAATGCTTTTAGTGCATTTAAAGGAGGTAAACGACGAGACATAAACACCAAACTTAGAATTAGTTTTTCTTATGCGTCGATTATAGCGATACAAATAAAAAAAGGCGACCATGGTCGCCTTTTTCATACTTAAATACTTATAAATCGCTTGCGCTGGTATCGAGTGGTGCAAAGCTTTTAACTAAGTCATCAACCGCTTTCATTTGCGATAAATAACCTTCTAGCTTGCTTAGTGCTAGTGCACATGGACCATCACATTTCGCTTCATTCGGATTAGGATGCGCTTCAATGAATAAACCCGCAATACCTAATGCCATACCACTGCGAGCAAGTTCAGCAGCTTGCGCACGGCGACCATCCGCAGAGTCAGCTCGGCCACCTGGGCGTTGTAATGCGTGTGTTGCATCAAAGATTACCGGCGCCATAGGCTTCATGTCATCCATACCAAGCATATCAACCACAAGGTTGTTATAACCAAAACTAGTACCACGCTCACACAGTGCAACATTGTTGTTGCCCGCTTCATTAAACTTCTTAATGATATGACGCATTTCGTGTGGTGCTAAAAACTGTGGTTTTTTCACGTTGATGATGGCACCCGTTTTTGCCATGGCTACAACTAAGTCAGTTTGACGAGCAAGAAATGCCGGTAATTGAATTACATCAACCACTTCAGCTACAGGAGCAGCTTGATGCGGCTCATGTACGTCGGTGATAAGTGGCACATTAAAAGTAGATTTAATTTCTTCAAAGATTTTTAAACCTTCTTCCATGCCCGGGCCACGGTATGAGTTAATTGAAGAGCGATTAGCTTTATCAAATGACGCTTTAAAAACGTATGGAATGTTTAGCTTTGATGTTACTTCTACGTAATGCTCCGCAATACGCATCGCTAAATCACGTGATTCAAGTACGTTCATACCGCCAAACAATACAAATGGTTTGTCGTTGGCTAGTTCAATCTCGTTAATTTTAATTAACTGGTTGTTCATTTCTATTCCTTAAGGTGCAACAGCTTGTAGCATTAATCCACAAATATAAGCCATATAGGTACCAACACCATAGCCCAAAACAGCCAGTAATACACCTACTGGCGCAAGAGACGGATGGAAAGCTGATGCAACGACAGGTGCTGATGCTGCACCGCCTACATTTGCTTGAGAGCCTACTGCCATATAAAACAGCGGTGCTTTAATTAATTTCGCGACGATTAACATTAAGCTTGCATGGGTAATCATCCAAATCACACCCAGTACAAAGTACATTGGCGAGTCAAAAATCGCGGTAATATTCATGTGTAAGCCAATTGAAGCAACAAGAATATATAAAAAGCTTGATGCTACTTTTGAAGCGCCAAAAGCTTCAATATGGCGAACTTTAGTAAACGATAAACTAATACCAATTGTGGTCGAGATAACGATCAACCAAAAGAATTTACTGTTTAAACTGTACTCTTGTGCCCATGGGAAGTTAGCCCCAAAAAACGGACCTAAAAAGTCAGCACAAAAATGCGCAAGGCCTGTAATACCAAAGGCAATTGCGATAATCGTCATGTAATCATTTAGAGTTGGCATGCGCGCATGCTCAGCATGATACTTTTCTACGCGCTCTTTTAAATCTTCAATTGCACGCGTATCTGCGCCTGTTTTAGCATCAATCGCCTTATGGTTTGCTGCCATTAATAACAGTACGGCCATCCATAAGTTAGCCACAATCACATCAACAGTCACCATTGCAGAGAAGATATCGCCGCCTACTTCAAACATTTCTTTCATTGAAGCTTGGTTTGCGCCGCCACCAATCCAGCTACCGGCGATGGTTGTCATACCACGCCAAACAGCATCAGGGCCATGACCACCCACAGCTTCTGGATAAACGGCACTCATAACTAAGATAGCCAGTGGGCCACCTATAACAATACCCATGGTGCCTGTTAAAAACATGATCAACGCTTTTGGCCCAAGGTTTAAGATCGCTTTTAAATCAATACTAATGGTAAGCAATATCAAGCAAGCTGGCAGTAAATAGCGCGACGCCACAAAATATACATTTGAAGAATCACCATCAACAATCCCAAAGGTATTGAGTAATGATGGTAAAAAGTAGCAAAGCAATAATGCCGGTACATATTTATAAAATTTTTGGCAGGCAGCATTATTACTGTGCGAGGTTTTAAAAATAAACCCCAAAATAACGGCAAGCAAACCAAGTACGACTGCGTCATTGGTAATTAGCGCACTGTGGGCGTCAGTCATAAATGTTCCTTTAAATTAGTGGTGTGTATTATTGTTGTCTTCTATTTCAGCAATTTGATGCTGAATAACATCGATAGCAGGATCATCTGGGCACTCATTAACAAAGTACTGCAAATCATCACGTGCCATTTTTGGGCAATCTAGCTGATTAAGTAAATAGCCGCGGTCACGACGCTCATACGGGTCATCACCAAGTAATTCCATCAGCATTTCCACACAATGCAAAGCATGGCCAAATTTACTTTCGCTGATAAACGACCATTTTTGTTGGGCTAGATACAGCTTATACAGCTCTTCTTCAAAAATCAGTTCAAGCGGTTCTTGCTCATCGCCATTTTCTTCACAGGCATTCTCTGGTGTTATATACCAGCTCTGCTGACCTGTGCTTGGCTCAATTAAATAACCTTCTTCATCACTCATCCCAACGTGAACATGCACGTCTCCCTGACTAAGCGTGACTGTGGCGTCTAGTTCAGCATGCTGTAATAAATGACAAAGTAAAATTGCCAGCGTGGTTTGTGTGCCACTGCGCATGGTAATGGTGTAGCTAAAGCTATTTAACGTATACTCAGGCACTTTTAAGCTTGATGAGCTAAACAGCCATTGCTGATAAAAGGTATCAAGTAACTTATCGAGACGCTCATGTGGCTCTTTTAATTCAGCGCAAAGAGCTGTTACCGTATTTTCAAGCTCATTAAGGGTGTCATAACAGGCTGTTAAATCAGCTTGTTGATCCCACTTTAATTCTGCGTCGATACAACGATAAAGCACTTTAGAAGAAAATGCGTCAAAGGCCTCATCTTGATAGGATTCATTTTGATCTTCAAACCAAGGGGTGGTCATTTATACTGCTACATCTCTTTCAAAAACGAACAGCTAGTTTACCTACTTTTGCCCTAAGTTACCAATACTGAGCGATGAGATATAAAAAAGCGGTACGACAGCCAATGCCATCAAATACCGCCTAGAGATTTGTTATAAAAGAAGTGCTGTTTTTGCAGATGCTAAATAGCCAATTGCTAATAAAATAAGCGTGGTTATAGCAAGTAATACAACCTTCGCGCCTTGTGCACTTTGCTTAGCTGCAACAATGCCCAGCGCAATATAAGCAACCACTAAGATTATCTTTTCTAATAACCAAGATTGTTCAAGTGGGTTAAAACCTGCCATTACAATCAATGCCACGGCAGAAACAAGTAATAATGTGTCGATACTGTGGCTGCCAATAAAAACTACTTTATTTTTTGCCAGAGCGCCCGTCTTTAAGCGTGAAAAAGAACGAACGTAAAATAAGATAATACTCAACACGGCAAATAACATGTGAGTATGTTTTACTGCTAAATAATCCATATGCCCCTAATTTTATTTTAATTAATCTGGATAACGTACAAGTACGTCTTCAATTTCTTTAACACGCTGATTAAACACTTCGATTAGCTTAGGATCAAATTGTTTACCCTGTTGCGCATTAATTTCTTTAACTACATCGTCAAGTGACCACGGCTCTTTGTAGCAACGCTTATGGCGCAGTGCATCAAACACATCAGCTAAGGCCACAATGCGACCAGCAATTGGAATATCTTCACCTTTTAAACCTTTCGGATAGCCTGAACCATCCCAACGCTCATGGTGCGATAACGCAATAATCGCCCCTGTATTAACAATGTCACGATTTGAGTCTTTTAAAATTAAATGACCTTTTTCAGCATGCTGTTGCATGATGGCCCACTCTTCGTCGGTTAGAGGCCCAGGCTTATTTAAGATAGCATCAGGAATACCCACTTTACCCACATCATGCAATGGTGCTGCTAAGCGAATAAGCTCTGCTTCGCGTTTTGATAGACCATAGCCCATGGCAAGTTCATAACAAATGTGCGACACACGTTTTACATGGTTACCTGTTTCTGTTGAACGTTGCTCTAAAGCTTCACTGAGCCTAAATACTAACTCTTGCTGTGTTGCTTCAATTTCAGATTGTAGCTGCACATTTTCATACGCCAGCTGTACATTTTGCGAGAAAATTTCAATCAAATGGCGCTGAGTGTCGGTTAAATGTTTCGGGATACCGGATATAAATAGCATCGAGTTGTGATTACATTCACTACAACAATAAGCAAATAAATAGTTTTCACGGTAGACGATGGTTTTTTCACTCAAGGCTTGCTGACAGGCTTGTAACTGCTCCTCATCAAGCACTTCTTCAATCGCCTTGCCTTCACTGCGTTCAAACTCACCTCGCCCTGAAAACACGACTAGCTTCTTTTGGTTATCTTGCGGGTTACTGGCAACTAAACTTGTTGCATACATAGCTTGATCAACAGTACCTAGCAATGAGGTAAGTTGCTGCATCACCCCTTCAATAAAGCTTTCAAGAGAATGAGTCGAAAAAATATCTCGCGATGCTTTAATAATTTTTTCGAGGCCTTGGCGAGATTGCTCAATCGATAAAATGTCACGGTAAGAACGTAAGCTCGACATCACCACAGTGAATAGTTTTTGTGCTGTTAGTTCAGTCTTTGATTTGTAGTCATTGATATCGTAATTAACGATAACTTGGCGCTCTGGCGCTTGCCCAGGCTGGCCTGTACGAAGAATGATACGAATGTGATTATTTTTAGCGGTTTCGCGAATAAACTTAGCGACTTTGAGGCCTGCATCGTCGGTTTCCATAACCACATCGAGTAGTACGATAGCAGCATCTGGATGCTGTTGAATTACCTGCTTGGCTTCTTCACCCGAATAGGCGCTGATAAACTCTAAACGTTTATCTTGAAATTCAAAGTCACTCAACGCAAGCTTTGTTACGGCATGTACTTCTGGCTCGTCATCTACGACGATGACTTTCCAACTACCCTGAACCACCTCATTTACTTCATCAAGTGCTTCATCCGAAAACAAAAAATCATCCATTCTATGGGATCCTCAAAGGCTATGTACGCACAGTGCACTTCATTGTTATTTAGGCCATTGTGCTAACGTTACACGGTCATTACCGCCAAGATCTTTAATTGTAAGTATATGGCTATACGACATTTGTGCAAAAAATTCTTGTACCTTCACACTTTGTTTGTAGCCATGTTCAATTAAAAGATAGCCATTTGTTGCTAAATAGTCACGTGCGATAGTAATAATTTGTTTAATATCAGCCATACCGTCGTCATCTGCAACTAATGCAGAGAGCGGTTCAAAGCGAACATCACCTTGGCTTAAATGCTCATCATCATGTTCAATATACGGAGGATTGCTAACAATTAGGTCAAACTTTTGTGTACTTACTGCACTAAACCAATTGCTCAACGCAAAAGTAGCGTTGTTAATATTGAGTCGTTGTTTGTTCTCTTGGGCAAGCTCAACTGCATCAGCCACTCTATCAACCCCTGTCACCTGCCAATTAGGCATTTCACTAGCTAATGCCAAGGCAATTGCCCCTGTGCCAGTGCCTAAATCAAGCACGTTTGCAGCAGTAGGAAGCTCAAGGCCTAAAGCATATTCAACTAATGTTTCGGTATCAGGTCTTGGGATCAGAGTTGTTGGATTAACCTTTAAAGGAAGACTCCAAAATTCACGGAAACCAACAATGTGAGCAACTGGTTCACCATTTAAACGACGCTGACATGCTTGTTCAAAATCACGTTGTTGCTGTTCGGTAAGTTGTTTTTCGGGCCAGGTAAATAAGTAGCTACGAGGTTTATCAAGAATGGACAATAACAGGACTTGTGCGTCTAACTTAGCACTGTCGCTGCTAGGCGTTAACAACGCCGTTGCAGCAACAATTGCTTGTTCAATGCTTTGTGGCACGATTATTCATCGCCCATCGCAGCAAGTAAGTCAGCTTGGTGTTCTTGCATTAGAGGTTCGATAACACTTCCTAAATCACCGGCAACCACTTCATTCAAACGATAAAGTGTTAAGTTAATACGGTGATCGGTAATACGACCTTGCGGGTAGTTATAAGTACGAATACGCTCAGAGCGGTCACCACTACCTACTAAGTTACGACGTTCTGACGCTTCAGCCGCTTGACGCTTTTCATCTTCAGCCTGTTGTAAACGTGCACCTAGTACAGACATCGCTTTGGCACGGTTTTTATGCTGTGAACGCTCATCCTGACACTCTACAACCACACCCGTTGGAATGTGTGTAATACGGATTGCTGAGTCAGTTTTATTTACGTGCTGACCACCGGCACCTGATGCACGGAAGGTATCGACTTTAATATCTGCAGGGTTAATCTCAATTGCTTCCGCTTCAGGAATTTCTGCCATAACTGCTACAGTACAAGCTGAGGTATGAACACGACCTTGCGACTCTGTCTCTGGTACACGTTGTACGCGGTGCGCACCTGATTCAAACTTAAGCTGACCATACACGCCTTCGCCAGAGATATGCGCAATAACTTCTTTATAACCGCCGTGCTCACCTTCGTTAGTACTTACTACCTCTACTTTCCACTTTTTAGTTTCAGCGTAGCGGCTGTACATACGGAATAAGTCACCTGCGAAGATAGCAGCTTCATCACCACCGGTACCGGCACGAACCTCTAAATAAACGTTATTATTGTCTTTAGGGTCTTTTGGTAACATTAGAATTTGGATTTCATCTTCTAATGCAATAATTTGTGCTTTTGCTTCTTTGTATTCTTCTTGCGCCATTTCACGCATATCAGGATCAGAGTCTTTTAACATTTCTTCTGCTGTAGCAACATCATCTTGCGCTTGTTGGTAAGCTAAAAATGCTTTTACGATTTCTTCTAATTCTGAGTATTCTTTAGATAAGGCACGAAAGCGATTTTGGTCGCTGATCACAGAGGGGTCGCTTAGTAGCGCTTGCACTTCCTCATAACGCTCAACTAAGGTTTCTAATTTTCTATAAACAGACTCTTTCATTTAACGACTATTCCTGATCAATACCTAACATTTTCTTTAATTGGCTTAACTCCGCTGCTTCACCTTTTTTAGCAGCATCTTGAATGGCACGGGTAGGTGCGTGCATCAAGCGGTTGGTCAGTTTGTTTGCCAACTCGAGTATTACTTTTTCTGCCTCTTTACCTGCTTGTAGCTGGCCAAGAGCTTTTTCGACAAGTTCTGACTTTATATCTTGTACATCGTTGCGATAATGGCGAATAAGATCCACCGAATCGAGTGAACGCAACCACATAGCAAATTCATCGGTACGTGAGCGAATAATAGCTTGCGCTTGCTCCGCAGCCTGCTCACGGGCGGCGATATTCTCGCTTACTATGGCTTGTAAGTCATCAACTGAATACAAATAGGCAGCATCTAATTCGCCTACTTGGCTTTCGATATCACGCGGTACCGCAATATCGATAAATAACATTGGTTTATGGCGGCGCTTTTTCAACGCCTGCTCTACCACCCCTTTACCAATAATAGGCAAGGTACTAGCGGTTGAACTAATAACAATATCGGCGTCGTGTAAACGCTCAGGTAACTGGGCAAGTGCAATCACATCCGCGTTAACCTCACTGGCTAAGGTTTTAGCGCGTTCAATAGTACGGTTTGCCACCGTTATTTTTTGCGGATCGTTTTGATATAAGTGCTTAGCAACTAGTTCAATCGTTTCACCTGCACCAATTAGCAGTACATTAGTTTTATCTAGTTTGCCGTAAATATGTTTCGCAAGATTAACCGCGGCATAGGCAACAGATACGGCGCTAGCACCAATATCAGTTTCGGTACGGACTTGTTTTGCCACTGAAAATGTTTTTTGAAACAAACGGTCAAAGGTTACACCAATGGCATCGTGAGTTTTTGCATTATGGTAGGCTTGTTTTATTTGCCCTAAAATTTGCGGCTCACCGAGTACTAACGAATCTAGACCACAAGACACCCGCATTAAGTGATTAATTGCTTCGTGATCTTCATGGTAATAGATATTATTGCTCAGTTCTTGTTCATCCAAACCATGGAAACTGGCTAACCAGCGCAACAAGGTTTGGGAATTACGCTCGGCAAGGCTACAATAGATTTCAGTTCGGTTGCAGGTCGAAACAATAACCGCTTCATTAAAATGCGCATGACCACTTAATTGCTGTAACGCCTCAGACATTTGCTCAGGCGAAAACGCGACTTTTTCGCGTAATTCTACGGATGCGGTTTTGTGATTTATACCAAGTGCTACGATGGTCATATGTACCAAATATTGCTAAGCCCAGCTGTAAAGGCATTAATTTTACCAAAAATCAGCGGAATATGGAAAGTAAGGAACGACATTTGATTAAACAATATTTGATTTTATTCATGTTTTTTTTATTTATCGGCGGTTGTGCGCAAAAAATTTCAACAGTTGATTACATTTATCCTGACTGGAAAAGCCGATTAGAACAACAAGCTCAATGGCAAGTGCAAGGCAAAATGGCATTTATTAGTACAGAGCAGCGCCAGTCAGCCAATTTAAATTGGCAACATGATGAGCAATACAGTGACATGGTACTTACCAGTTTTATTGGTACCCGTATTCTATCTTTAAAGCAAAATGCACAAGGTGCTGAGCTTGAGTATGACGACAATGTATATACCGACCGTGATGCCTCAATGTTGTTATATCGTTTAACCGGTTTTTCAATCCCATTGGATAATGCCGCAAAGTGGCTAAAAGGCACCGTCGAAAACGACCAAGCCAGCTATGATGAGCAAGGCCGTTTAAAAAGTCTTATCTGGCAAGCTCACAATGGTCAACAGTGGCAAATTAGCTATTCAGATTACATCAAACAAGATGGTTATTGGCTTCCTGTTAAGCTAAGCCTTAAAAACAATAAAATTCGTATTAAAATTCAACTTAATGATTGGCAGTTAAATTAATCATGACACACGCTTCAACCGCCCCGCTAACTTTAATAGCACCTGCAAAACTTAATTTATTCCTTCATATAAATGGTCGCCGTGCAGATGGCTACCATGAACTCGAAACCTTATTTACCTTTTTAAAGTTTGGTGATGACTTAACTTTTACGGTTAGTAACGAGCCAGATATTTCTGTAACTGGTGATACAAACGGTATTGAGCTTGCAGATAACCTTATATATAAAGCAGCCCGTTTATTACAACAACACTGTATTTGCCAACAAGGCGCTTCAATAAAGCTATTAAAACGTTTGCCAATGGGCGGTGGTGTAGGCGGCGGCTCATCTGATGCCGCCACTACCCTACTTGCTCTTAATAAACTATGGGGCTGTGATTTATCACTTACAGAATTAGCAGAGCTTGGGGTGAAATTAGGCGCTGATGTACCAGTGTTTATAAATGGTCACACTGCCATTGCACATGGGATTGGCGAGCAACTAGAAAATATTGAATTACCGCAAAGTTGGTTCTGTGTGGTGCATCCAGGGCAGCATGTGAGCACCGCAAAAATTTTTACCCACCCAGATTTAAAGCGCGACACACCTAAGCTAAAAGCAGACTGGCAAACAGAAAATTTAGGCAATGATTGTGAGGCTTTAGTTAAAAAGCTCTGCCCCGAGGTTGAAAAAGCCCTGCAGTGGTTGCTAAAATACGCCCCGTCAAAGATGACTGGTACAGGCGCTTGCTGCTTTGCTGAGTTTTCAACCGAGGCACAAGCACAACAAGTTTTAGCTCAATTACCAGAAAAATGGACAGGTTTTGTTGCAAGTAGTGCTACACTTTCTCCTGCTCATACAGCATTAAATGCTCACTTTGAAATGAAGTAACGTACAAGTAAATGTTAACCTGCTTTGGTGCCTACCATAGCCTGTTAGTCCCAAAATTCAGTGCCTGAGGAACCCTACCGTGCCTGACATGAAGCTCTTCGCTGGTAACGCAACACCTGAGCTAGCTCAAAAAGTTGCAAAACGTTTGTATATTGAATTAGGCGATGCTGTTGTTGGCCGTTTTAGTGACGGTGAGATCAGTGTTCAAATTAATGAAAATGTTCGTGGCTCTGACGTTTTCATTGTCCAATCAACCTGTAACCCTACTAACGATAACTTAATGGAGCTTATCGTTATGGTTGATGCCCTACGTCGTGCGTCTGCTGGACGTATTACTGCCGTTATCCCTTACTTTGGTTATTCACGTCAAGACCGCCGCGTGCGTTCTGCGCGTGTACCAATTACAGCTAAAGTAGTTGCAGATTTCCTTTCAAGTGTTGGTGTTGACCGCGTTCTAACGGTTGATTTACACGCTGAACAAATCCAAGGTTTCTTCGACGTACCAGTTGATAACGTATTTGGTAGCCCAGTTCTACTTGAAGATATGAAAGAACGCGACTTCGATGACGTTGTTGTTGTTTCTCCTGATATCGGTGGTGTTGTTCGAGCTCGTGCAATCGCTAAGCTATTAAACGACACAGACCTTGCTATTATCGACAAGCGTCGTCCACAAGCAAACGTTTCACAAGTAATGCACATTATTGGTGACGTTGAAGGTCGTGACTGTATCATCGTTGATGACATGATCGATACCGGTGGCACTTTATGTAAAGCAGCAGCAGCGCTTAAAGAACACGGTGCAAAACGCGTATTTGCTTACGCTACTCACCCAGTACTTTCTGGTAATGCAGCTGAGAACATTCGTAACTCAGTCATTGACGAAGTTATCGTAACTGACTCAATCACACTATCTGATGAGCTTAAAGCAATTGATAAAATCAAAGTGCTTACACTTGCAGATATGCTTGCTGAAACAATCCGTCGTATCAGCAACGAAGAATCTATTTCAGCGATGTTTGAACACTAATCAACATTACTGCAATACTAAAAAAAGCACCGCTTAGGTGCTTTTTTTGTAGTCGTTATTTATTTTCCCTGAAAGGGGTGGTATGATAGCGCGCCTTTTGGCTGGGGACCTTGGTCGCAAAGGCCCTAAGACTATTAATTATTGGAGACATTATGTCAACTTACACATACAATGCAGAATTACGTACAGAAACAGGTACTGGTGCGAGCCGCCGCCTACGCCGTGAAGATAAAGTTCCTGCAATCCTTTACGGTGCTGACAAAGAAGCTGCATCAATCGTTCTTGCACACAAAGATATGATCAAAGCGCAAGAAGACGAAGGTTTCTACACGCACATCCTTACTTTAAACATCGGTGGCGAGTCAGTTGAAGCTATCCTTAAAGATATTCAACGTCACCCGTACAAGCCTAAGATCACTCACTTAGACTTCCAACGTGTAGATGCTACTCACAAACTTCACACTAAAGTGCCTGTACACTTCATCGGTGAAGATAAAGTAACTAAAGCTGGTAACACTGTTGTTCACCAATTAACTGAAATCGAAATCACGTGTCTTCCTAAAGCACTTCCTGAGTTCGTTGAAGTTAACGTTTCAGACTTAGTAGCTGGTGATTCAATCCACCTTTCTGACCTTAAACTTCCTTCAGGTGTTTCATCTGTTGAGCTAACTAAAGGCGCTGATCACGATCAGTCAGTTGTTACTGTTAAAGCTAACAAAGCAGCTCCAGCTGAAGAAGAAGCTTCAGAAGACGCTGCAGAATAATTTTTAAGGTGTAAACACCTTGAATTCTATTCAAATGCTTGTGGGCCTGGCTAATCCAGGCCCCGAATACGCAAACACACGCCATAATGCAGGTGCTTGGTTCATCGAAGAACTGGCTGCACGTTATAACTGCACACTCAAACATGATCCTAAATATCACGGCCTCACCGGCAAAGTGATTATTCAAGGCCAAGAATTTAAATTACTGATCCCTACAACTTATATGAATTTAAGTGGTAAGGCGGTGAGTAGTCTCGCTAATTTCTTTAAAATCCCTGTTGAGAACATTCTCGTTGCTCATGACGAAATGGACTTAGATCCTGGGATTGCAAAACTTAAAAAAGGTGGCGGCCACGGCGGTCATAATGGTTTAAAAGATATTATTGCGAAAATGGCAAACCAAAAAGATTTCATGCGCCTTCGCATAGGCATTGGTCATCCAGGTCACCGAGAAATGGTAACAGGCTGGGTGCTAGGTAAAGCCGCGAAAGACGATCAAGAAAAAATGGACGCCGCCGTTGACGAAGCAGTTCGTTGTATGGAAATACTTGCAAAAGATGGTGTGTTAAAAGCACAAAACAGACTACATTCATTTAAACCTTAATCCGTTTTAATGAAATTACACAAGGTATCTTACTATGGGTTTTAAATGTGGCATCGTTGGTTTGCCAAACGTTGGTAAATCAACTCTATTTAATGCACTAACTAAAGCGGGTATTGAAGCCGCTAACTTCCCTTTCTGTACCATTGAGCCTAACACGGGTGTGGTACCGGTTCCTGATGCGCGCTTGAATGATTTAGCCGCTATCGTAAATCCTCAGCGTATTTTACCAACGACGATGGAATTCGTTGATATTGCCGGTCTAGTAAAAGGCGCATCGAAAGGTGAAGGTTTAGGTAACCAATTCCTAGCAAACATTCGTGAAACAGATGCGATTGGTCACGTTGTTCGTTGTTTTGAAGACGAAAACATTGTTCACGTTGCTGGCACAATTGACCCTGCTGATGATATCGATGTAATTAACACTGAATTAGTACTTGCTGATATGGACAGTGCTGATAAAGCAATTGTTCGTAATGCTAAAAAAGCAAAAGGCGGCGACAAAGACGCTAAAGAGCAAAATGCTGTTTTAGAAAAAGTAAAAGTACACTTAGATGAAGGTTTAACGTTACGTTCTTTAGAACTAACAAAAGAAGAAAAAGCAGCGATTAAGCCGCTTAACTTCTTAACAATCAAACCTACTATGTATATTGCTAACGTGGCAGAAGATGGGTTTGAAAATAACCCTTACCTAGACAAAGTACGTGAAATTGCCGCTGCAGAAGATGCGGTTGTTATTCCAGTATGTGCAGCGATTGAATCTGAGTTATCTGAACTTGAAGAAGAAGATAAACTAGAATTTATGGCTGACCTAGGTTTAGAAGAACCAGGTCTTAACTTAGTGATCCGTGGTGGTTACGAGTTACTTAAATTACAAACTTACTTCACTGCTGGCGTTAAAGAAGTACGTGCATGGACAATCCCAGTAGGTGCTACTGCACCACAAGCTGCTGGTAAAATCCACACTGACTTTGAGCGTGGCTTTATTCGTGCACAAACTATCGCATTTGACGACTACATTGCGTTTAAAGGCGAAAGCGGTGCTAAAGAAGCGGGTAAGATGCGTCAAGAAGGTAAAGAATACATCGTTAAAGACGGCGATGTGATGAACTTCTTATTTAACGTATAAGCATATTTGCTCATTCGATTATTAAAGGCTCGTTATTACGAGCCTTTTTTATTGCCTAAATATTACTAACCCTTCCCTAAATCATCAAAGCATGGTGGGTAATACTTCTGCAGCCTTACCTCTGCTTGTTCTTTTTAGTGATGTACGGTGTTATTTATGCTTAACAGTGAATCGTCGTCGAAAGCAAATGAGTGATAACAACAGTTAATTAGAGGGGATTTCAAAGCTCGCTAGCAATTTTGCGACCTATTGACTGCTCGATTAGCAAATTGTGGGGATTTTAAAAGTAAAAATAAGCCCCCTAAGTGACAAAATAGCCTATATAAATTCATTCGCTTTCACTTTTTTATGTTTAAATCACCTAAAAGATCACGCTAACTAATTTTGAAACTTGATTTTTGTATGAAAATCAAGCAACTTTAAATGTACGTTTTAAAACTCTTACGATGCGTTTGGGAATTAAACTCATAAATTGCAGTCAAAAAAACAGCAATTTAAATGAAATTTCGCCACTTAGCTTAATTTTAATGCAAACAAACACTGATAAGCATTTTTTTGCAAAAAAGGTGTTGACGGATTTAGGTCATATCAGCATAATACGCCCCGCACTCAGCGATGAAGTGCTAACAAAAAAGATGGCTAAGTAGCTCAGTTGGTTAGAGCACATCACTCATAATGATGGGGTCACAGGT
>NZ_LRUE01000018.1:30819-252539 GCF_001550135.1 Pseudoalteromonas shioyasakiensis | reverse complement strand
CTTGGTGACAATAGCGTTTTGGACCCACCTGACCCCATGCCGAACTCAGTAGTGAAACGAAACAGCGCCGATGATAGTGTAGCAGCTGCTATGTGAAAGTAGGTCATCGCCAGGCTCCAAATAAGAGAAAGCCCGATTCGAAAGAGTCGGGCTTTTTTGCATTTGGAGCTGTCAGCTTTCAGCCGTCAGACGTCAGTTGAAACACAGAGTCTCCCTCAGCAACACCCCAGTAGGAGGCACTTCAGTGCCGAATCTAGACCATAACAAACACATTCATGGCTAAGGCCATTCCTACAAGTACACTTTGCCTAGAACCTAGAACCTAGAACCTAGAACCTAGAACCTAGAACCTAGAACCTAGAACCTAGAACCTAGAACCTAGAACCTAGAACCTAGAACCTAGAACCTAGAACCTAGAACCTAGAACCTAGAACCTAGAACCTAGAACCTAGAACCTAGAACCTAGAACCTAGAACCTAGAGCCTCCGGCATAGGAAGACGCAGCACCAAACACCCAAACCGCGCGGCTGATCGCTGACGGCTGAAAGCTCTGTGTTGGGTTTCGCTTCGCTCTACCCAACCTACGCCAGACCTTAAAACTTTCCCCTCGCTAACTTTACTCTCGCTAACTTACTTTTATAACACTCATTCCCCTTGCCTTTGCTCTGCTTTGGCAAGCTGAATGTATTTTGTTTCGACTAGTTGTGAGAGGGGAACAAGCTCGAAGCCTTGCTGTTGTAATTCTGGGAGAGCTTGTTGTAGAAAAGCAACGGTTTCTGGATAGGGGTGGGCTATGGCGATTGCGTAGTTGAAGTGTTCAGCTTTGCTTTTTAGTTCTTCAAGTTGATGTTGTAGCTGGCTTTGGGTGACATTGTTATCAAGAAATACATGGCGAGATACATTAGCCACACCATAGAGGTTAGCAACGTTTTGTGCTTCACTTTGACTGGTTGTTCGGCTATCTAAGAAGTATAAACCGCGTTTCTTTAATATTTCCATCGTCCATTTCATTGGCTCTGTAAGTTGTGTTAACTCAGAACCCATGTGGTTATTGACCCCTTTTACTTGTGGTAGAGAGGCTAACGCATGACCAAGGGTTGTTTGTAACTCTGACTTACTCATAGTATCGGTGAGTGCACCCGGACCAAGTGCTTTAGTTTTATCAAGCGCTTGCATTGGTACATGTAAAAGTAATTCTTTATGAGTTTTACTAGCGCGCTCAGCAAATATTTGTGAATAGGGTGTATGGGGCAAGATTGAGAAGGTCACTTGCCCTGGTAAGTTTAATATTTCAAGGTCGCGCTGATGATTGCCTATATCATCAATTACTATGGCTATTTGCTTTGCTTGGCAGAATAGCGGTAGGCAACATACGGCGAGTAATAAGCCTGTTTTTAAATTCACTTTTTGTAATTATTATATCCGTTGTGAGCATTTACTTACTGCATAATAAAGAGCTGCTTTGCTGTAAGTTGCTTTTTGTCTTGTCCATCTAGAAGTGAGCTAAAAAGCGCCAATTCTTGGATGTTTTTTATTATAACGCCTTGGTCAATTTCTGAAAGCATTGTTTGATTAATACTCACATCTGGGGTGATCCCCTTTCCATCGATAGATTGACCCGCGGGTGTGTAATAACGTGCTGTAGTCAGTTTCAATGCGGTATTACCGTTACCTAAAGGTATCAGCGATTGCACTGAGCCCTTACCAAAAGAAGTTTCGCCAATTAGCACCGCTCGTTGATTATCTCTCAGTGCTGCTGCGAGTATTTCAGCCGCAGAGGCAGAGTTTTCGTTAATCAGTACAGCAATGGGAGCGCCACTGAGTATGTCGCCTTTATGGGCTTTATACTTCTGATTAGCTTCATTAAAGCGGCCTTTGGTTGACACTATGGTGCCGTTATCTAAGAACAGATCTGCAACTTCAATGGCCCCTTGTAATGTACCGCCTGGGTTATCGCGTAAATCAATAATTAAACCTGAAAGAGGGAAGCTATTGGTGACCTGCATTTTTGCAAGCTCCCGAGCAACATCGTGTAATGTGTGGTTATTGAATGAGTTGATACTGATAAGCGCAACGCCTGTATCTGCTAAATGGCCATGAACGCTTTGTAAGTTGATTTGTTGGCGCTTAATCGAGAAGTTTAGCTCAGTATCTTTCTCTCTTTTTACAGCGACATCGACAGCACTTTGACCGCTTTGGCGAATTAATTTAGCCACTTCTTCGATGCTTTTGTCTAAAATAGGTTGTTGATTAATCGCTATAACTTCATCATTTACCTGAAGACCCGCAAGCGCCGCAGGTGAGTTATTAATAGTGTTAACAATATAAACCCGACCATCTTCAACTTTTACTTCTATACCGAGTCCTGTGTATCTACCATTAGTGCTACTGAAGATAGCATCGAGCTCAGTTTCGTCGAGATATTTTGAGTATGGATCAAGGCGTTCGAATAACGCCTCAACTTGTAAGTTATCAGGCTGGGTTACAAATGAGTTTTGTAGCTTCAGATCATCAACATAATATGTATGGATATTAAATAGGATTTCGTTTAGTTGCTGATGCTGTAGAGACTGCAACGAGGGTTTTGCAACAGCCTGAAACGATTGCAGTATCAGGCATAGCAAGCTGACAAGTAATAAAAAAGACAGCTGAGTAAAAAACTTAGCTGGGGAAAAATGAGCTTTGTAAGAGTAAGTTGTGTTTAGCATCAGCTGCTCCTCATAGAGTGCAGCTATTTAATCAATTAAATGCGTCTGCACCATTTTACAGGATTTACTGCGCGTCCTTTGTGGCGTATTTCAAAGTATAGACCAGGATCCGGTTGTCCGCCGCTTTGACCGACTAATGCAATTGTTTCGCCTTCTCTAACAAGGTCGCCAACATCGCGAAGTAGAGTTTGAGCGTGACCATATAAGCTCATAAAGCCATCGCCATGATCAATTGCGATAACCCAGCCAAAGCCATTTAGCCAGTCAGCGTAAACCACTTGGCCGTTCTGTACGCTTTTAACATTACTGCCTTCTTTGGCGCTGATAAGTACGCCTTTCCAATCTATGTTGCCGTGCTTGCGTTGTCCAAAGCGGTGGCGTAAAGCTCCTTTGGTTGGCCAGTCGAGTTTGCCCTTACTACTTTGTAAGCCTAGTAATTCAACTTTTTCGTTTCGCTCTTGTTCAAGCTCTTCAATGGCGGTGATCAGGGTTTGCTCATTTTCTTTTAAGTAATCAATTGAGCTCTTCGTTTCTTTTAACGCTGACTGGAGTTTATTGAGGTTAGTTTTACGCTCTTGCTGTGCATTGACTAGAGCTTGCTGGCGTCTTTTTTGCTCATCATATAAGGCAACTAGACGTTGTTTGGTTTTTTCAAGCTCAGCTTGGTTGTCTGCAATTTCTTGCTGCAGTGCTTTGAGCTCTTCGATTTGTTCGATACGTGCTTTATTTAGATAATTATAATAACTTAGTGTACGCTCAATTTTGGCTGTGTCTTGTTGGTTAAGCAACATTTTAGAGTAGTCATGGCTACCCGCCATGTAGGCGCTTTTTAGTTGTGCAGCTAATAAGGTTTGGCGCTGTGCTTGCTGGGATTTAAGTTGCTCGGCTTTAGCTTGTTGTTCTCGCTGTTGTTGCTCATTTTCTTTAACAGATTGGGCGGCAAGGTTTAATGCTTTGGCATTTTGAGCTATGTCGAGTTCATGGGCGCGCAGATCTTTGCGCATTTGGGCAATGGACTTGCGTTGACCTTTAAGCTCAGCCTCTGTTTTTTGTAAAGCTGATTGAATATCTGATAAGTCTTTTTTGGTTTGATCTTCATTAGCAACAACCGAAGTTGCTACTAATGAAGTCAGTATTAAACCAGTTTTAAGGAAGTGGTTAATACATTTACTCATAGCTTATTTCAGCGTCATGATTGGTTTGCCAGTCATTTCACTTGGCTGCTCTAAGCCGAGTAGGTGAAGCATAGTTGGAGCCACGTCACTCAATGTTTTACCATCATGTGGTGTTGCATCACGGCCAACATAGATAAATGGCACTGGCTCACTGGTGTGTGCGGTATGTGCTTGGCCCGTTGCTGGGTTAGCCATTTGTTCAGCATTACCATGATCGGCTGTAATAAGCGCTTCACCACCATGTTCTTCAAGTGCTGCAACTACGCGACCAATACACTGATCAACTGCTTCACATGCTTTCACTGCTGCTTCGAATACGCCAGAGTGACCTACCATGTCTCCGTTAGGGTAGTTACAGATGATGGCATCGTATTTACCGCTAGCGATTGCTTCAACCAATTTATCGGTCAGCATTTCAGAGTTCATTTCTGGTTGCAGATCGTATGTTGCGACTTGTGGTGATGGAATTAGTTCGCGAGTCTCACCAACAAATTCATCTTCACGGCCACCGCTGAAGAAAAAGGTCACGTGTGCGTATTTTTCTGTTTCAGAAATACGTAGCTGTGTTTTACCTTGCTTCTCTAACCATTCGCCTAATACATTTGTTAAAGGCTCTGGGGCAAACGCAATCGGCGCTTTAATGTCTGCTGCGTACTCTGTCATCATCACAAAAGCGCTTAACTGTGGTGATTTTTTCTTATCAAAACCACTGAAGTCAGCATCAACAAAGGCACGAGTCATTTCACGTGCTCGGTCTGCTCTGAAGTTAGAAAAGATAACTGTGTCGCCATCATTGATCTCAGCCGCTGTTTGGCCTTCTGGTACAACAGTTGTTGCAGCTACGAACTCGTCGTTCTCGTCACGTGCATAAGCCGCTTCTAGTGCGGTTACACCGTCAGTGTAGCTGTATTCAGCAATACCACTAACCATAACATCATATGCAAGCTCGACACGATTCCAACGGTTATCGCGGTCCATTGCATAGTAACGACCAACAAGCGTTGCTAAGCGGCCACAGCCAAGTTCTGCAAATAAGGCTTCGATGCGCTCAATTGATGCTTTTGCGCTACGTGGCGGTGTGTCACGGCCGTCTAAGAAACCGTGGAAGTAAACTTCTTTTGCACCGCGCTTAGCAGCAAGTTCAATCGTTGCCACAATGTGGTCTTCGTGACTATGAACACCACCAGGGCTTAAAAGACCCATAATATGCACGGCTTTGCCTGCATTTACAGCTTTGTCGATATTATCAACAAGTGCTGGGTTGCTATCGAACTCACCATCATCAATGGCTTTAGTGATGCGAGTAAAATCTTGGTAAACGATACGGCCAGCACCTAAATTTACATGGCCTACTTCAGAGTTACCCATTTGTCCTGCAGGTAAACCAACATCAAGTCCCGAACCTGAAATTAATGTATGTGGGCGGGTTGCCCAAAGGTTGTCGAGTACTGGGGTATTAGCAGCAAGTATGGCGTTACTTTCTGTGTCTTCACGGTATCCCCAACCGTCTAAGATCATTAATACCAATGGTTTTTTATGCTCTGTCATTATAGCTCCTGAAGATTGGCACTTATATATCACTAGCATACCGTGTTTTATGGTTTTGATCAGCTATCAATATGTCATATTAAAATATTTCACGCCCTAGCATTTTCAATTGAAGCACGTATACTTGCGTGGCAAATTTTAATTAACCCATGGCTATGCGCTGTGGTACCTAAATTTCTTAGTGGAAAACGCATGGATCAATATATTGAATTTATCTCGAATCATCCGGTTTTGAGCATTATCTGGTTAGCATTAGTCGCTATGCTGATCAGCAGTTGGTTTAAAAGTAAATTTTCGGCTATCCGTCAAATCAACCCACAGCAACTTACCTTGCTAATTAACCGTGATGATGGTCAAGTGATTGATATACGTGCACAAAAAGAGTTTAACTCTGGCCGTATTGCAGGCGCAACTCACTTAAATCCGGAAAAAGCAAAGCAATCTGATTTTTCAAGCCTTGAAAAGTTTAAGACTAAACCCATTATACTAGTATGTACCACGGGCATGACTGCCTCAGGTATCGCAACTGCAATGCATAAAGCAGGTTTTGAGCGTGTTTATGTATTAGCGGGCGGTATGGGCGCTTGGCAATCAGCTAGCTTACCAACAACGACCGGTCGTTAATAAGGCTCACTGCCCGATAGAGGAATTATTATGAGTAATGTTGTTCTTTACACAAAAGCATACTGTCCATTCTGCCAACGTGCTTTGGCGTTATTAGACAGTAAAGGTGTAGACTACACGAATATCGATATTGGTGTTCACCCTGAGCGTCGTGATGAAATGATCGACAAAGCAAATGGTGGTTACACAGTTCCGCAAATTTTCATTAATGATGAACATATCGGCGGTTGTGACGACATGATGGCAATTGAAGCGCAAGGCCTTTTAGACGCAAAGCTTAACGCTTAATAAATTTTAAATATAAAAACGAATACAAGTTAGGAATTACAATGAACGAAGAAAATCAAAACGCAGCAGCAGAACAAGCCGGCGCTCAATTCTCAATCCAACGCATCTACACTAAAGATGTTTCATTTGAGACGCCTAACTCACCTGCTATTTTCCAAAAAGAGTGGACTCCTGAAGTTAAGCTTGACTTAGATACTCGTTCTAACAAATTAGAAGAAGGTGTGTTTGAAGTTGTTCTTGCTTTAACAGTAACGGCTTCAATCGGTGAAGAAACAGCATTCCTATGTGAAATCCAACAAGCGGGTATTTTCACAATTGGTGAAGTTGAAGAAGTTCAACTTGCACACATGTTAGGTGCTTTCTGCCCGAACGTACTTTTCCCTTACGCACGTGAAGCAGTATCAAACCTAGTTAACCGTGGTACTTTCCCACAATTAAACTTAGCGCCAGTTAACTTTGACGCACTATTTGCTCAATACATGCAACAACGTGCAGCTCAAGATCAACAGGCAACTGCAGACGCATAAGCTATGAGTACAGCACAATCAGCTGTTACAGTATTAGGGGCGGGGTCTTATGGCACCGCCCTTGCTATTTGCTTTGCCAGAAATGGCCACCCAGTGACCTTGTGGGGCCGCAATAGCGATGACGTTGCTACGCTTGCAGCTGAGCGAAAGAATCAACGTTATGTTCCGGATGTTAGCTTTCCTGAAACCCTCCAACTAGAAGCAGATTTAGAAACGGCAGTTAAAGCAAGCAAGATCATTTTGGTTGTTGTTCCGAGTCATGCTTTTGCTGGCACGCTGCAAAAAATCAAACCTTGGTTGTCAGAAGGTGCTGAAGTTGCATGGGCTACCAAAGGTTTAGAGCCAAATACAGGGCGTTTATTACAAGAGGTAGCGGTGCAAGAGCTAGGAGATGATGTTCCTCTGGCTGTGCTTTCAGGGCCTACTTTTGCCAAAGAAATGGCAATGGGCTTACCAACCGCTATTTCGGTATCGTCGACCTCTAAAGACTTCGCTAAGCAATTAGCTGACCTTTTACACTGTGGTCGCTCATTTAGGGTGTATAACAATGATGACTTCATTGGTATACAGCTTGGTGGCGCAGTTAAAAATGTCATTGCGATTGGCGCTGGTATGTCTGATGGTTTTGGCTTTGGTGCCAACGCACGTACTGCCTTAATCACTCGCGGTTTAGCTGAGCTTTGCCGTTTAGGGTGTGCATTAGGTGCCCGTTCAGATACCTTTATGGGTATGGCTGGCCTAGGTGACTTGATCTTAACCTGTACAGATAACCAATCTCGTAACCGTCGCTTTGGTCTTGCTCTTGGCAAGGGTGAAGGCGTAGAAGCTGCAATTGAATCTATTGGTCAGGTTGTTGAAGGCTATAGAAATACCAAAGAAGTGTATTTACTTGCTGAGCGTACCGGTATTGAAATGCCAATAACGGAGCAAATTTACCAAGTACTTTATGAAAATAAAGATGTAAAAGAAGCTGCGATGGCACTACTTGGCCGTGAGCAAAAATCTGAATAATTTAGATTGTGCACTGTTAAATAAAAAACGCGATTTATTAATCGCGTTTTTTATTTAATGTACAGTTGCAACCACTAGCTAGATTGCTGCTTTTCAAGCGTATCATTAATAAATTCGCTGACTTGCTCAGCTTTTAGTGGTTTACAGTAATAATAACCTTGTTGAAAATGACAGCCCATAATATGCAGCATGTAAGCTTGCTCTTCAGTTTCTACTCCTTCAGCAACCACATTAATATCCAAATACTTAGCTAACCGCACTATGGTGGCGGTGATATTACGATCTTGGTCGTTTTTATCGATATCTTTAACGAATGATTTGTCGATTTTGAGTGTATCGATTGGAAAACGCTTTAAGTAACTGAGTGATGAATGACCGGTGCCAAAGTCATCCAGCGCGATGTGCACACCAATCGATTTAATGCGTTTCATTTGCTGCTCTGCAAACTCAGGGTTATCCATCATGGCGCTTTCTGTGATCTCGAGTTCTAAGCAATGTGCCGGTACGTCAAATTTAGCTAAGTTGTCGATGAGTGTTTCAATAAGACTACTTTGCTGAAAGTGTAAGGCTGAAATATTAATAGCGACATTACCAAACGAAATGTTTTGTTTTCGCCACTGGGCCAGTTGATTAAGCAGCTGCTCCATCAGTAATTGGGTGAGCGGAATAATGGCACCATTTTGTTCGGCAAGCGGAATGAACTCATCGGGGTTAATAACACTGCCATCTTCTTGAGGCCAGCGAACTAATGCTTCAAAGCCGTATAACTGATTATGCTGGGCATCAAACTTAGGCTGAAAATAAAGCTCAAACTCATTGTTGGTAATGGCTTTAAATAAAGCGCTCTCTTTGGTTAATTCGGTTGGGTCGAGAGTATGGCGCTCTTTATCAAAAAATTGATACGTATTACGGCCCATTTTTTTTGCATGATTCAAAGCACTATTTGCGCTGCGCATTAAGTATTCACAGTTGTAGGCGTTGTCTGGGTAGATAGCAAGACCACAACAGGCAGATAGTGAAGTCTCAAAACCATCTAACATAAATGGGGTTTTAAACTGCTGAAGCACGATGTCTGCGGTTTTTTTAGCAAAGAATACGGTTTGACCTGAATAAAGATAGGGTGGCACCAGTACCGCAAATTCATCTGCACCGAGTCTTGCAATGGTAAAGCCTGAATTTAGAGAGTCAGTTAAACGACAGGCTACCTCTTTTAGTAGTACATCGCCAATTGTGTGACCGAGCGAATCGTTAATTTTTTTAAAGTTGTCTATATCAATAAAGATGATCAACAGGCTAGGGTAAGTGTCGTTACAAGCATTGATTGCTTTTTCAAGGGACTCTATAAAAATGGCGCGGTTTGATAAACCCGTGACACTGTCTTTGGTCGTGAGCTTGAGCATAGTTCGCTCGTTATTCTTACGAGCAGTTACATCAGAAAACATACCAACGTAACGTACAGAGCTTTTTGCAAAGCGTGGTGTGGTCACTTTTGTTATACATAAATCAATGGCGTAGGGTTGCCCATCTTTGCGTAAATTCCAAATTTCGCCAGACCAATAACCATCATTACTCAGCTCTTGTTGGATAATTTCTTCGAGTTGTGTATCACGACCGGCTTGCGTTAATGCTTTGAATTTTTTACCAAGTACATCGGCTTTTTTATAACCCGATATTTCACTAAATGCGTTATTAATTTCTATGATCCGGAACTGTTCATCGGTGACCCAAATACCATCTTTAGACTGGGAAAGTAGAGCATCCATCAGCGTCATCTTTTGGTTTCTTTGATAATAGATAACCGCACCAATGAGGATGACAATCGCTAGAAAGATTAGTAGTAATAGGGGAGTCGTATTGGGGACTTGTGAGTTAGAGGGATTAGACACAGCAGCAGAAGCAGCACTAGAAAAGTGCTGCATCAGCAAAATGATACTGCATACTCGGGCAAAAAAGCGCATTAAATCCATCTTTAGGAACAAACTCACCTATTTAGGTTAGTCCATAAAAAATGGTCGTGCTAAACAATTAGTGAATATTTATTACAAGCGCTTTTTCAATGAGTTATTGACCGTTCACAAAACCCAGCTGACGCCAAGATTCATAAACAAATACAGCAACTGAGTTAGATAAGTTCATACTACGGCTGTCTTTTTGCATTGGAATACGTACACGTTGCTCTTTCGGCAACGACTGAATTAGATCATCAGGTAAGCCACGTGTTTCAGGGCCAAACACTAAACAATCGCCAGGCTGATATTGTGCTTGATGATGAAATTGGCTGCCCTTAGTGGTGCAAGCATAGACTTTTTTCGGCTGGCATTTTTCTAGATATGCTTCAAACGAGGCATGGCGCTGTACATGGCTAAACTCATGATAATCAAGACCTGCACGTTTTACGCGTTTATCATCCCACTCAAAACCAAGGGGTTCAATTAGGTGTAACGCATAACCTGTGTTTGCGCATAAGCGAATGATATTACCCGTGTTTGGTGGAATTTCTGGTTGGTACAACACAATATCAAGCATGTGAATCTCATTTATAAGGATTTGATCTGCTGCTGAGTATACACGAACTAGAATTAAAAGATGATATACTCAACACAGTTACTCACTAAAGGTAAGTTGTTGTGCAGCATCGTAGTTATGAGTTTTGGGTTAAAACAGCCAGTATAGTCACCATTGTTATGGTGAGTTTAATGATCGCAGCAAAAAGCTGGGCTTGGCTTGCATCTGGCTCGGCGTCAATGCTGGGTTCATTGACCGATTCGTTAATGGATATCACAGCCTCACTGATGAGTTTTTTAGTGCTAGGTTATGCACTACGCCCTGCTGATGACGACCATCGCTTTGGTCACGGAAAAGCCGAAGCATTAGCCGGGCTTGCACAGGCCGCTTTTATAGCTGGCTCAGGTTGCTTTTTAGCGTTTCATGGCATTGAGCGCTTATTTAATCCGGTAACCTTAAAGCATTCAGACCTTGGTATTTGGGTTAGTATTTTCGCTATTGTTTGTACGCTCGTGGTGGTGTTTGTACAAACTAAGGTGATTAATCACACCGAATCAATCGCCATTAAAGCAGACTCAATTCACTATAAAGGCGATTTAATCTTAAACTTGGCGGTATTACTGGCAATTGTGTTAGCTAAGTACGGCGTCGCTTATGCCGATCCATTGTTTGCTATTGGGGTGGCTGTTTATTTACTTTATAACAGCTGGGATATTGCTCGCGAAAGTGCTGATCACTTAATGGATAAAGAGCTCCCAGATGAAGAAAAACAACAAATACTGGCCATTGTGAATAGTCATCAAGACGTATTTGGTGCCCATGATATTCGTACTCGCCAAGGTGGTAAAATTAAGTTTATTCAGATGCATTTAGAGCTGGAAGACTCATTATCATTGATAAGAGCGCATCAAGTTGCTGATGAAGTAGAAGCGTTAATTCAAACGCATTTTGATTGTGAAATGGATATTTTGATGCACCTAGACCCACTTTCTGTGGTTAACAAAACACGTCAAAGCTCAGCACAAAATTGATAAAAATCGCTGAGCACTGCTTGTCTGATCTCGTCGCGTTCACACAATAACTCGTGGCGAGCGCTCGCATAGCTTTTTAGTTGTGCTTTTTGCCTATGGCTAAGTGCAAATTGCGCAGCGTTATCGACCACGGTATCTTGCTCGGCGCTGGCGATAAACAAAGGAATATCGACTTTTTTATCGACTAAAGAAGCAATAAAATCAAATGATGCATTAAGCCAACCATAGGTTACGCCACCTAGCTGTAAATCATCTTCTGCTGCATACAGCTCTCTGAACAGCTTATATCGAATTTCACTACTGGTTAGCTCATTAGCTGCAAAGTCGACTGGTAAATAATCGCGTTGGCCAAATGCGTAACTGCGGCCAAGACCAAGTAAGGATGCAATTTTAGCAGCCAGTTTTGCTACAGGCTTTGGCGTGCCTTTGGTATAGATATCAAACATCGGCGCTGATAAAAAAGCACCCGCAAATTGATGCTGATAGCGCGATAGGTAATCATAGGCAATGGCACTGCCCATAGAGTGGCCAAGCAAAACCTGCTTTCCTTGCCAGTGTTGATGCACCACTTTTTCTATAAATACCGCAAAGTCATCTGCGTAATCAGTAAAGCGATTTACATAACCCTTATGAGTGTTTTTTAAATGACGATAAGAGCGACCTTGCCCCTGGTGATCAACACTAAAAACTGCAAAGCCATTTTGGTATAGCTCCCAAAGCAACTCTTTGTACTTAATTAAAGACTCTATTCGGCCAGTACTGATAACAATGGCCGTTTTTGCTTGTTGAGGGATTGCATAGCCATAATAAAGCTTGCCATGAGCGGTGCTCAGAAAGTCTTGCTGTAATTGCTCAGAAAAAAACTGATTAATATTAGGTAGGTTGTTAACAAGACTTGCTTCGCTACTATAAAACATTTACTCACTCTTAAAAGGTAGACGGATGTTTACGCACAGTCCGCCATGTTCTTGGTTTTCAAGTGTTAGTGTACCATCATGTGCTGAGATAGCATTCTTTGCAATAGCAAGACCTAAGCCCGTGCCGCCTGTGCTTCTATCACGAGCATGCTCCTGACGGAAGAAAGGTTCACACAGCCTTGCTAGGTTTGCTTCATCAACCCCTTTACCGTCATCACAAATAGTGATGTAGATAGCATCTGATTCAACTAAGCCTATTGAGATTGAATGTTCTGCGTATTTAATGGCATTGCGAAGTACATTCTCAAGCGCGCTGGCTATTAAGGTTTCATCGCATTTTAAATCGGCTGTTAGTGTACCATTTACAATAAGCTCTTTATTACTTTGCTTGGCCTCAAATTGAGCATCGTTGAGTACGTGATCTACAATCACTTGTAAGGACTGTGTACTCAACGCCAGAGTCTGGCTTTTGGCTTCTAAGCGTGAAACTTGAAGGACATCGGCAATCATTTTATCGAGCTGATTGGCCTCTTTTTCAATGCGCTCTAAATAAGCGTGTTGAGCATCATCGGCTTGCATTTGTGCAAGGCCTGTAGCCATTTTTAAGCGCGTTAATGGTGAACGTAGTTCATGAGAAATATCTGCTAGCAGTCGTTTTTGAGCGCTAATAAGCTGCTCAAGTTGTACTGCCATGGTATTAAAGTCACGACCAAGTACACCTAACTCATCTTGACGAGTAGGAGATACATCGGCACGGGCAGTTAAATCGCCATGAGCAAGCTTTTTTGCAGTTTCTTTTAAACTATTAATAGGTGCAATTAAGTTACGGCTAAAGAAGAAACTCAGCATCAAGGATGCAACTACAGCTATCAGTAGTTTAAGCCAAACTGGCATTAGCCATAGGCTGACAAAAAACGGTTTTTTGCGTTTTTCATCGATTTCATAAAGATAAAATTTACCTTCGGGTACATTCAAAGCTACCGGTCCATAAGCTTGGTATTCATCGGTAAAAATAATTTGCGGACGCATATATTTGGTAAAGTTCAGCAAGCTTAAATCAATGTCTTTGGATACAGGTTCGCTAAGCATTTCAACACCATGAACCTCACCATTTAAGTACAGTAATTTATGCTTTGATAAGCGCGGATGAGATAAAACCTCTTGAGTTGATTTTCCGTGTTTAGCAACAATGCGTTCAATACTTTTAGCAGTGTACTCAAGATTTTTCAGCATGGGTCCACGCAGGTCGTCATTGCCGACATTGCTCGTTAACTGGCTTAAAAACACCAGTATTGTGATAGTCGCTATGACAGTAACCCAAAACCAAGCAAATATTTTTAAAAACAAATAATGGCGGGGATGCTTTAGCCAGCTTGGAGTTTGCATATTATTCGCCTTGTATTAATACATAACCACTGCCACGCATGGTTTTGATCCGTTCATTGCTAACATGCTCTGCAATTTTTTTACGGATGTTGCTGACATGCATATCGATTGAGCGGTCAAAAGGAGCAAGGCGTCTACCAAGGACTTGCTCACTTATTTGCTCTTTGCTGATCACTTCACCTGCATGTTGCACTAGCATGGCAAGGATCTCATACTCAGTGCCAGTTAGGCTCAGTACATTATCTTTAACAGAAGCTTCTCGTGTTGCGAAATTAACATTGATGCTGTTAACACTCAATGAGCTGGTCTGTTGGCTAGATAAGCTGTTGATATGCTCAATGCGGCGGGTAATTGCTTTAACGCGAGCTAGCAGCTCTCTGTGGTTGAATGGCTTAGGAATATAATCATCTGCGCCAAGTTCTAAACCAAATATACGATCAAAATCTTCGCCTTTCGCGGTTAACATGATCACCGGTGTGAGCTTATGTTGCCTTAATTGCTTTAGCACATCAAAGCCATCCATAGAGGGTAGCATCACATCAAGCAATATTAGCTCATAGTTATGCTTAATAGCTTGCTTTAGGCCTTCAGCGCCATCATGAACACACTCTACTGTAAAACCTTGTGCTGATAAGTACTCGCTGAGTAATTCGCACAATCCTGTATCGTCGTCGATCATTAATAGTTTCATTCTGACACCTAGCTATTTATTTCTTTAAGGTTATTTTACTCAGTAAATTGTGTAAAAGTGAATCTTTACACAACCTTTACACTGGTTTGCGTTCCTTTGCATTGCATTAGTTATAGTTAACCCATCAGTCGGAAACGACAACAGAGCACAACCCAACAAAAGGTAATGATTATGACTATTTCAAATAAGCTTTCTAAATTCGTACTTGTTTGTGGTTTAGCAGCAGCTAGTGTAGGTGCTACTTCAGCAATGGCGAAAGGAGACTTTAACCGTGGTATGAACCCACAGGCTCGTTTTTTACTTTCTGAGCGTGGTATTGATAAATTACAACTTACCGAAGAGCAGCAAACGCAACTTAAAGCAATTTTTGCCGAGCAGAAAACACAATTTGAAGCACTGCGTGGCGATAAAGATGCAATGAAAGCCGCTCGTGCTGCACACAAAGAGAAAATGGATGCGTTATTAGCAACAAAAGCATTTGACGAAAATGCCGCATTAGAGCTGATTAAAGCGCGCCAAGAAAAAGGTCAGCAGTTTGCCATGCTAAAAATGAAATCTGACCATGCGATTTGGCAGGTTTTAAATGCTGAACAGCGCGAAAGCTATCAAGAGATTAAAAAGCACCTGCGTAAAAAAGGTCACAAAAAGGGCCACCATGGTCCACGCGGCGAGCGCAAAGCTGAGCGTTCTGAAGGTTAAAAGTGATAGTTATATTAAAAAATGCGGCAATTGCCGCATTTTTTGTATTTGACGCTTTATTCTTTAAAGAATGAATCATCGTTTTTAGCCAGCATTGCTTCGATGTCTTCAATCATATCTTGGCTCAAATCATTAGCATTGCTAATTGGGCTAGAAATTTTATTGTTTTCAAACGACCACTCGCCTAAATCAATTAGCTGGCAGCGTTTTGAGCAAAATGGACGATGCGGGCTTTGCTCTGACCATTCAACTTTGGCTTTGCATGTTGGGCAGTTTACAACTGTTGGCATGGAATAACTCTCAAATAAGCACTTTTGTCAGATCTTACTGAACAGTTAGCTGATAATCCAGTAACGAATTTGTTTAGAAACTCGTTACTCGGTTTATTTCTGCTAGAGAGGTAACACCGTCGGCGGCTTTTTTCAGGCCAGATAAACGCAGATCATTAAAGCCTGAGCGCAGAGATACTTCAGCGATTTCGAGTGAGTTACCACCACGCATAATAATTTGCGCTATTTCAGGGGTAATTTGCATTACCTCGTAAATACCAACTCGACCTTTATAGCCTTCAGTACAGCTATCGCAGCCTTTTGGTGCAAATAACTGAACTTCATTGAGCTTGTCTTTATCAAAACCTTGGCGAATCAATTCTTCATCAGGTAGTTTTTCTGGTGTTTTACACTTAGGACAAAGTCGTCTTGCTAGACGCTGCGCAATAATAAGGCTGATAGAGCTTGCTACATTATAAGCAGGAACACCCATATTTAAAAGACGAGTAAGAGTTTCTGGTGCAGAGTTTGTATGCAGAGTTGATAATACCAAGTGACCCGTTTGCGCCGCTTTAATTGCTATTTCAGCGGTTTCAAGGTCACGGATCTCACCAACCATTACTACGTCAGGATCTTGTCGTAAGAAAGCCTTTAATGCATTGGCAAAGGTCATATCTGCCTTTGGATTAATTTGAACTTGGTTAATCCCTTCAAGGTTGATCTCTACTGGATCCTCGGCAGTACTGATATTACGTTCTGGCTGGTTAAGAATATTCAAACCTGTATAAAGTGATACCGTTTTACCAGAGCCTGTTGGACCGGTTACTAGGATCATGCCTTGTGGTTGCTCTAGTGCGTCCATGTAGAGTTTTTTCTGCTCAGGTTCATAGCCAAGCACATCGATACCTAGCATAGCACTTGATGAGTCGAGAATACGCATTACGATTTTCTCGCCCCAAAGAGTAGGCAATGTACTGACACGGAAGTCGATACTTTTACGTTCAGTAATTTTAAGCTTAATACGGCCGTCTTGAGGTTTACGTTTTTCAGCTATGTCTAGTCGTGACATAACCTTGATACGCGCAGATAAACGGCTCGCTAAGCTATTTGGCGGACTTGCCATTTCATGCAAAATACCATCGATACGAAAACGCACGCGGTAGCGGTGTTCGTAAGGCTCAAAGTGTAGATCCGAGGCCCCTTTTTTAATCGCATCCATCAAAATCTTATTGATGTAAACGATAATAGGGGCATCGTCTTTATCTTCATCTTTGCTAGCTAAGTCGCGAGGGGCTTCTGTTTCAAGCTCACCAAGTTCTTTAAACTCATCTTCACTTAAGTGTAAGCCACCTGCGGCATCAAGTAATTGCTCAATTTTGTTTTCAAGTTGCGTGTAATCAACAACGACCACTTCGCATGAAAGGCCTGTACTAAATTCAAAGTTTTCAAAGGCACCGTAGTCGGTTGGATCTGAGGCTGCAATGTAGAGCTTACGGCCCTTTTTAACTAGAGGTAAAATGTGGTGCTCACGAATTAGTTTATCTTTAACTAGTTCTTCGCTAATGTTCGCAACGTCAAAGTCTTTGATGTCAAAATAAGGCACACGAAAAAGGTCTGTACATTGCTCTGCGAGCTCATGGCCAGCCATTCCACATGTTTTAGAAATAAGCTCTGCAGTAGAGTTATATTCGCGCTGCTTTGATTTTACGGTCTCTGCATCAATGCGACCGAGTGTAATAAATTTTCGAAGTAGCGGTGAGTTTATATTCATTGCGCACCTAGATTGATCCTTTATTGCCACAATCTAACAGAAAAAGTAAGGCTATTACATCAGTCTTGTCTGATTTTAGAAAAATTGCAAAAAAAATTAACCTAAAACTCAGTTGTTTAGAGTGTGGGTTGGTACTTTTGTATTGGTTTTAGGGTCTTCTATTGAATGAGAATCTATAAATAAAATCAATAGCCTAGTGAGAGTGTTTTAGATACTTTTCATGCAGTTTTTGCGCATCCGTTTTTACTTCTTCAAGAGGGCGGTTATTATCTAAAATATCTCCCGCTTTTTGTTGTTTATCAGCTCTGCTCATTTGAGAAGCGATAATTTGCTTAGCTAATTCTACAGAGACATTATCACGGGCTGTAGTTCTTGTTATTTGTACATCAACCGGAACATCAATTAGCAAGGTATGGTTGCAGTATTTTTCTAAGCCATTTTCAAAAAGTAAGGGAGCAACTAAGATGACATAATTGCTGGTGGCTTGCTTTAATTGGCTCAGCATTGATTCTCGAATAAGTGGATGCAATAAGTTATTTAGCCATTGCTTTTGTGATTCATCGGCAAAGATAATTGCTCTTAGTTTTGCGCGATCAAGCGTGCCGTTACTCGTGAGTATCTCATCACCAAAATGTGCTGTAATTTTTGTAAGGCCAACAGAGCCCGGCTCGACGACTTCTCGGGCTACAATATCGGCATCAACCACCTGAATACCAAGCTCTTCAAACATGGCGCTTACTGCACTTTTGCCTGAGCCAATACCACCGGTTAGCCCTAAAACCCAGTTTGCCATAATTAGTAACCTAAATAGTTAAAGTAATAACTTTTAATTTGCTCACCCCAAAGTAAGGTGACCCATCCTGCGATGGCAAGATAAGGCCCAAACGGGATTGGCGTAGTTTTGTCTTTACCTTGAATAATGATTTGCGCAATGCCGATGATGGCACCGACGACACTTGATAGCAGCACGATAGTTAAAATATCTTGCCAGCCAAGTAGCGCACCAAACACGGCTAATAGTTTAAAGTCGCCATAACCCATGCCTTCTTTACCCGTAGCAAGCTTGAATAACCAATAGACACTCCATAAGCTCAGGTAGCCAACTGCTGCGCCGATAATGGCATCGCTCGGTGCAATGGTAATATCCATAGTGGCAGCAATCAGCGCTAACCAAACGAGTGGCAGGGTGAGCTGGTCGGGCAATAACATGTGATCTACATCGATAAAAGTTAATGCAACTAAAAACCAAGTAATCAATATATAAAGAAGAGCAAGCGTTGTTGGGCCAAAAACAGCGGCGACAACTAAACTTAAAACCGCTGTAAGCATTTCTACAATAGGGTAGCGCACAGAGATCGGTGTTTGACAATTTGCACAGCGACCTTTTAGCAATAGCCAACTTAAGACAGGGATATTTTGCCAAGCTTTAATCGGTGCTTGGCATTTAGGGCAAGTTGAATTAGGTTTTACTAAATTAAAGGGAGCTTGTTCTGTTTGCTGTTTTGAATTGAGCTCATCGGCCAATACAATACGGCACTCAGTTTGCCATTCTCTTTTCATCATCAGTGGCAAACGATAAATCACCACATTCAAAAAGCTACCAATACACAGGCTTACTAAGCCCACCGTCAAAAAATAAAACCACTGCTGACTTTGCATCGCAGTGGTTATATCAAGAAAAAAGTTTTCCATTAAAATACCTAACTTCTGGCCATTTAAAGGCCGATTTTTATTTCGCTGTGTTGAGCTGTTTTTATTATTTATTTTATGTTGCAAGCAATCAACAAGCATTTAGAGTTTGCTTACAGCTTACAGCTTACAGCTTACAGCTTACAGCTATGTTTAAATCACCGAACCTAATTGGAATATAGGTAAGTACATCGCAATAATTAAACCACCGACAAGTACACCTAAAACCGCCATTATAAGGGGCTCAAGTAAGCTTGATAAACCATCAACGGCATCATCAACTTCTTGCTCATAAATGGTTGCTACTTTGGCAAGCATGCCATCGAGAGAGCCAGACTCTTCACCTATGGCCACCATTTGTACGACCATATCGGGGAAAATTTTAGAGTTTCGCATTGCCCAGTTCATTAAATTTCCTGAACTGACCTCGGCCTTTATTTCTAAAATTGCATAACGATACACTGCATTACCGGAAGCGCCCGCTGCAGAATCAAGTGCATCAACCAGAGGTACACCAGCAGCAAACGTAGTAGAAAGTGTACGGGCATAGCGAGCAACCGCTGCTTTATTTAAAATCATGCCAATAACAGGTAGTTTTAATATCGCTCTATCATTAGCATCTCTGAGTTTTTTGCTTCTAAGTAAAGCTTCTTTATACGTATAGCCTGCAGCAAATAATACTAGAAGTACGATCCACCAATATTCCTGCATAAACTCTGAAATGCCAATCACCATAAGGGTGAATGCAGGTAACTCAGCACCAAAGCCATTAAAAATATCCTGGAATTGTGGAACTACAAATATAAGAAGAATAGATGTAACGATTAGAGCAACCACTAAAACAGCAATGGGGTAAAACATAGCTTTTTTAATTTTTGATTTTAATGCTTCTGCTTTTTCTTTATAAAGGGCTACGCGGTCAAAAATTTTATCAAGGGCACCCGATTGCTCACCTGAGGCTACTAGATCACAATATAAATCATCAAAATAGCGAGGGTGCTTTCTGAGGCTTTGTGATAAAGGCATACCCGCTTTTACGTCATCACTAATACTTTCCATTAGCTTAGCGACGCTTTTATTCTTTGCTCCTGAACCGATCATTTCAATTGATTGAATTAGTGGTACACCAGCCATCAACATTGTAGCTATTTGTCTAGTTATAAGCGCAATATCTTTAGCAGTGATTTTTTGTACTCTTGCTCCGAACAAAGGCTTCGCTTTACGTTTTACTTTTGAAGGAGTTATGCCTTGCTTACGAAGTTGGGCTTTGACTAAAGCTATGCTTTGTCCTGAAAGTTCGCCTTCTAATTTCTTTCCTCGAGCACTTACACCAACCCATTCAAAAGTATCTAAAGATTGCTTTTCTTGAACTTTACTCATTGTAAATCCATATGTTACTGATTGATGTTTAGTAACTTAATAGTAGCGGCCTTTTGAAGCTTAAACAATTGATAAGGTGATGTTATCTTGCTTAAATACGAAGATTCAGATGATTAAGGTCTCAAAAGTGCAAAATACATTAAAGGTTTATAGAACTAAGTTTGTTTGGAGTTTCATTCATTTTCTTGTGAGCGGTCTGCTCTTATTCGTAGTCGGCGCTTTACTTTTTTTTAGTTGGTTCAATAATGGGCGATATTTACTTACGGATTTAGTGGGTATAGCAGTCATTATCCTTTCAATAGATCTTATTTTAGGCCCAGTCTTTAACTTTTGGTTATTATCACCACTGAAATCGAAGCGTGAAAATACTATTAATTTTAGTTGTATTCTTATATTGCAATTTTTATCACTTGGTTATGGGATTACTCAGGTAGATGGTCAACGCTTGGCCTATATAGTTAAATGGCAAGACTCCTATTTTACAGTGTTAAAAAAGGAGGATAGAAGAGCAAATCATGAAGAGGCTCTATATCATTTTAATGAGCCTAGAGTGCAAAGTAATGAAAGAGCTTTTTATGAAATGATGATAAAGAATGCCATACCACCGATTGAAATGTATGAATACTTTTTGGAAATTTCAGTGTCGAGCGAGTGTTACGAATCATCTTGCGAAGTTATTACAAAATCAGGTCTGGTTCAATTCAAAAATAAAGAAAATGGTATGGTCTTTTTTTAGCAAGTGCCATTTCTTATACAGGTGCTCGTTTGTGACAACTGCCATATTAGTTGGCCTGCATTTAATTGGCCTTGTATAATATATGTATCACCGTTCGATTTTGATGCATCAGCAGTTGCAGTGGATGTAATAGTAAATCCACTAGAGTTTGAAATTTCGATATTAGAGACGTGTTTTGGGGCGGTAAAGTCAGATTTTTTTCTGCCTAACTTACTGAAATCATCGCATTTAGATAGATCAACATACCGATGGTAACATAGCTCGACAGCTCTTTGAACTCCATTACTAGCAAGTACAACTTCAGTGAATTTTGAACGTTTAAAATGATTGTTATAGGCGGGAAGAGCCAACGATAACAGTAAGCCTAAAATTGCCACTGTAATCATTAGCTCTACTAGTGTAAAACCTTTAGGTTTATTCACAATTACATGAACTCAAAATTAGCATATACCAGCAGCGATACATGTACCTGTTTGAGCCCAAGTTAAAGTTCCATTACTCTCAGTTGGTGTTAGAACATATGTCACACTATCAACAGAAGCAGCACCTGTTGCAGTGATCGCAGCAGTAGTTTCCGCAATTGCAACACTAGCTACATGGCTACCAGCAGCAGCACCAGATGCATTTAAACCAATTTCTGTAGCAGTATCGCATGCAGTTAAAACTCCAGCACCTCGCGTTTGATAGCACACATCTACAAGACCTTTAGCCGAAGACGCAGCTAAAACTACTTCAGAGAATCGTGCTTTTTTGGTGTAAGTTTGGTATTGCGGTAGAGCGATGGCTGCAAGAATACCGATGATTGCAATTACAATCATTAATTCAATTAGGGTGAAACCCTGTTGCTTTTGTTGTGTCATTTGTTCCTCTCCTAAAGGATATGATGATTTAGTAAGTTTAGCTGTAACTTCAGCGTTGTAAAACCAGTGCTCAATTTACAGGATAAATCTTACAGTTTTACTTAAAACTACTTTTATTAACCTTTAAATGTTAACAAAGCAGCAAAAACTTTACTTGTTAAGCGTGTATAAATTTACTTTAGCATCAATAAATGTTTTTGGAAGCTATTTTCCTGTTCAGTAAGCAGTTTTTCAGAACTTTCCTACCTTTGTTTGATGTAAAATAAGCTTAGTTACACATATTTGTACTATTTATAGACACCGCATCCTTGCAGGAACTTATTGAATTGATTGCAATCTTGTGTAGGTTCAGGACGTGCGTATACAAAATAGTCAAAAGCGCTGAAAAGATATTGATTTTTTGTTATCTGTTCGGCTTTTTACGTATTTAATGCTTTTTTTATTTTCTTGTCAACGAATTAGGTAAAACATTAAATACGTATAAGAGAAATTTTAGCCGTTAAATCTCATTGAAAGATCGATTGATTGTAAATTTTTTGTAAGGGCGCCACTTGAAATAAAGTCAACACCGGCCTGTGAATAAGCTTTTAAAGTTTCAAGTGTCATGTTGCCAGATACCTCAAGCTTTGCTCGTTTGTCTGTTAGCACAACTGCTTGTTGAATTTGCTCTACAGTAAAGTTATCAAGCATGATGATATCAGCACCAGCTGTTATCGCTTGTTCAAGCTCAGCAAGTGATTCTACTTCTACTTCAACTGGTTTAGTCGGGTGGTTTAATTTAGCTTGAGCGACTGCTTTATCAATACCACCACAGGCTGCAATGTGGTTTTCTTTAATTAAGAACGCATCAAAAAGGCCGATGCGATGATTCGCGCCACCACCACATTTCACAGCGTATTTTTGTAGCGCACGTAAACCTGGAATTGTTTTACGAGTGTCGAGTAGCTGCGTAGTCGTGCCCTCAAGCTCTTTTACATAATGAGCTGTTGTTGTTGCTGTACCTGAGAGTGTTTGTACAAAGTTAAGGGCAGTGCGCTCTGCGGTTAAAATTGCGCGAGCTGAGCCTGATGCTGTAAATAGTGTACTATTTGCTGCTACTTTGTCGCCGTCATTTACGAGTACTTCAACATTTACTGTAGGGTCGACTTGCTTAAATACTTCTAAAATAATGTCTTTACCACAAAATACACAGTCTTCACGAGTAATTACCTTAGCATTAGCTAGCTCATTTTCTGGAATTAGTTGCGCGGTAATATCACCGTCATTTGCGCTTTGGTAATCTAAATCTTCATCAAGGGCGAGTTTTACCAGTTGGCTAATTAAAGTGTGAGGGACTGACATGTCGAAAGCTCATTGTTTATTAATAAATTGGCGAAATTTTACTATGTTTAACCCCTTAATAGAAGACAAAGATCGGCCACAGTAAAGTATCCTTACTATTACTTTAAGTGATTGAATCAAAGCAACTAGACCCTGAGATTTTAACCCTTTACACTATTTAACTTTGTTGTCATCGTTAGTTTTTAATATGCATATAAATGAATTGGGTCAACTAAACACTGTGTTACAGAGGCCTTGTACACATTACGATGAGCGTCCTGAGGGCGAGGTGTCATTACTTGTTATTCATAATATTTCATTGCCAGCAGGGCAGTTTGCTACGCCTTATGTTGATGATTTATTTATGGGAGCAATTGATTGTACGGCACACGAAAGCTTTGCAGATTTAAAAGGTTTAAGAGTGTCTGCGCATTGCTTTATTCGTCGTACCGGTGAAATTATTCAGTACGTGCCTTTTAAAAAACGAGCTTGGCATGCTGGTATCTCAACGTTTGAAGGTAGAGAGCGCTGTAATGATTTTAGTGTGGGCATTGAGCTTGAAGGGACCGACACTCTGGCGTATACCCAAGCCCAGTATAATGCATTACACTTAGTGACTAAGGCGTTGATGGCAAAGTACCCTGAGATAAACCGTTCGCGCATTGTTGGCCATTGTGATATTGCACCGGGCAGAAAAACTGACCCTGGTGCGAGTTTTGATTGGCAATACTATTTTGATTTAGTGTTTTAGTTAAAGGATATAGGTAAAAGCATGATCTTAATTTCAATAATTATTGCTTTGGTAATTGAGCGTTTAGGGGCTCGAGCTAACTACTGGCAAATCGGTTTTTATGCCAATACCTATCTTAAGCACTCGCAAAAACAACTCTCAGAAAAAGGCTTATTTAATTCGCCAATTGGCTTTTTGATTTGGTTAATGTTACCTGTAGTGGCTGTTGCATTAATTTATCAACTATCCGAATTTATCATCTGGCAGTTGGCTTTGAATGTTGCTGTACTGCTGGTTTGTTTTGGCTGTGCTAAGCAACGTGCTTTGTATAAGTCTTACTTAAATGCGTTAACCCGCAACGACCAAGAGGCTGCAACCCTATTTGCGTTACAAATGGGCCAAAAGAAGACAGAAGATGACCCTCATGGTGAAACTTTTGGCCAAACTTTAGCTTGGTTAAATTTTCGCTTTTATTGTGCAGTTATTTTTTGGTTTGTGGTTTTAGGTGTGCCTGGCGCGGTGCTTTACGCATTAGTTCGTACTTTTGCTGACAAAGTAAGGGATGATCACAGTGTTGCCTATGCTAAGCGTTTTAAACTAGTACATAGCTTACTGTTTTGGCTCGATTGGTTACCAGCTCGGGTTGCAAGCTTTGGTTATTTAGTGATTGGTAACTTTAATAAAGGTACCAGTTGTTGGCTGAAGTATGTACTCGACTTTTCAGTGAGTAACCGAAAAGTAGTTACGCAAACTGCACTTGCCGCTGAACAAATTGAGCAGCAACATTTTGGCTGTACTTATGAAGCCACTTGCATGATGAAGCTTGTAAAAAGAAATGTATTGTTCTTTTTAGTGATCATCGCAGCGCTTACCTTATTTGGTGGGTTGGCTTAGCGTGTAAAGTTAGCAAGTTACGAGAGTAAAGTTAGCAAGTTACAAGAGTAAGGCTTGTTGTATAACTTTATTCATTAATCGCTCTACTAATGCACTTCGATTGAGTTTTAATTTTTCAGCACTGAAGTGCATCCTACTTCGAATATTTTTCAGCATTCAATTCAACTAACATCTAAAATCTGATCTCTAAAAGCTTTTGTCGCGGGGTAAACCCGCTGCTACAAAGCTACTCAATTCAACTAACATCTAAAACCTGACCTCTAAAAGCTTTTGTCGCGGGGGGTAAACCCGCTGCTACAAAGCTACTCAATTCATCTAACATCTTAAATTTGGCCTCTAATAGCTTTGTCTGTCAATCTGGTCTGACCATTTATTTTTTATTGTTTTTTCCTTCAGAAAAAGCCACTTTAATCCATACTGTTTAATCTTTAGACGAATTACGTTAGGGTGTAACTAGGCGCTGAACGTAGTGAAATTGACAGAAATACGGGTTTTTGATAACGTATGCGACAAATTTGGTATGACCAATTTACCTTTTTGGTCAAGGCACAAGGCTAAATACCCGATATTTATGGGGTTAGCGCATAACAATGCGGACGTTAATAAATGTCTTTAAAGATTAAAGCAGCAAAATTATCTGATGTAATTTTACAACAACTTGAGAATATGATTCTTGAGGGGTCGTTAGCGCCAGGCGAAAAGCTGCCTCCTGAACGTGAATTAGCGAAACAATTTGAAGTATCGCGACCTTCACTGCGTGAGGCGATTCAAAAGCTAGAAGCAAAGGGGTTAGTAACGCGTCGCCAAGGTGGCGGAACGTTCGTAAAAAATCAGCTTGAAGAGGGGCTCACTGATCCGCTTTTTGATTTGATTAGTAAGCATCCAGAGTCACAATTTGATTTACTCGAATTTCGTCATGCCCTTGAAGGAATCGCAGCATATTATGCAGCTATGCGCGGCACAACGAATGACTTCAAAAAAGTAAAACAAAGCTTTGACAACATTGCGCTCGTTAATGACGACATTGTGCAAAAAGCAAAAGCAATTAATGCATTTCATTTTAGTGTGGCAGAAGCGTCTCATAACGTTGTACTGCTACATTTAGTACGTGGTATGCAGGCCTTGCTAGAGCAAAATGTATTACAGAATTTAACTGTACTGTTAAAAAAACCACAGATCAGCCAGCAGCTCGCAGAACATAGACGACTGTTGATGGATGCGGTTATTGAAGGTAACCCAGAGCAAGCACGTCTTGCTAGTAATGCTCACTTAGCCTTTATCGAAGAAGCCTTACTTGAGGCTGGCAAAGAGCATTCGCGGATTGAACGTAGTTTAAGACGCACCAAACAACATTAAGCAAGTGATTAGCTAAGTTTAGTTAACTACTTAATTTTAAGATTTATTAAAATAATTAGTATTTTAAACATAAGGAAACCTCCATATGTCTGAAGTCAATAAAATTGACGTAGACGCGCTAGAAACACAAGAGTGGTTACAAGCCCTTGAGTCTGTTGTGCGTGAAGAAGGTGTTGAACGTGCTCAATTCTTACTTGAGCAAGTGTTAGAGCAAGCCCGTTTAGACGGTGTTGATATGCCTACTGGCACAACCACTAACTACGTTAATACCATCCCGGTAGATCAAGAACCTGCTTACCCAGGTGACGTAAACATTGAACGTCGTATCCGTTCAATCATTCGTTGGAATGCGATCATGATCGTATTACGCGCGTCGAAAAAAGATCTAGACTTAGGCGGCCATATGGCGTCTTACCAGTCTTCAGCTGCATTTTATGAAGTATGTTTTAACCACTTCTTCAAAGCACCAAACGATGTAGATGGCGGTGATTTAGTTTATTACCAAGGTCACATTTCTCCAGGTATCTATGCACGTGCATTTGTTGAAGGTCGTTTAACAGCTGAGCAACTTGACAACTTCCGTCAAGAAGTTGATGGTAAAGGTCTTCCTTCATACCCACACCCTAAGTTAATGCCTGAATTCTGGCAGTTCCCTACGGTATCAATGGGTCTTGGTCCAATTGCATCAATCTACCAAGCTCGTTTCTTAAAATACCTAGATGGTCGTGGCTTAAAAGACACTAAAAACCAACGTGTATACGCTTTCTTAGGCGATGGTGAAATGGATGAGCCAGAATCACGTGGTGCAATCTCATTCGCTGCACGTGAGAAGCTAGATAACCTATGTTACCTAATCAACTGTAACTTACAGCGTTTAGATGGCCCAGTAATGGGTAATGGTAAGATCATTCAAGAGCTTGAAGGCCTATTCAAAGGTGCAGGCTGGAACGTGATTAAAGTTGTATGGGGTAGTGGTTGGGATATCCTACTTGCTAAAGATACATCAGGTAAATTACTGCAGTTAATGAATGAAACTATTGACGGTGATTACCAAACATATAAAGCAAAAGACGGTGCATATGTTCGTGAGCACTTCTTCGGTCGTTACCCAGAAACAGCAGCACTTGTTGCTGATATGACTGATGAAGAAATCTTCGCACTTAAGCGTGGTGGCCATGAGCCTTCAAAACTTTACGCTGCATTCAAAAAAGCGGAAGAAACCAAAGATCGTCCAACTGTTATCCTAGCTAAAACTGTAAAAGGTTACGGCATGGGTGAAGCGGCTGAAGGTAAAAACATCGCGCACCAAGTTAAGAAAATGGACATGACCCACGTTGAGCACTTACGTTCACGTTTAGGTCTACAAGATTTAGTTTCTGATGAAGAAATTAAAGACTTGCCATATCTTACTCTTGAAGAAGGCTCTGAAGAGTACAAGTATCTTCACGCTCGCCGTGAAGCGCTACAAGGTTACACACCTAAGCGTATTCCTAAGTTTTCTGAAAGCTTAACATTGCCAGAAGTTGACGCGTTCAAGCCACTACTTGAAGAGCAAAAACGTGACATCTCTACAACAATGGGCTTTGTACGTGCACTTAACGTATTACTAAAAGACAAAGGCATTGGTAAAAACATCGTTCCTATCATCGCTGATGAAGCGCGTACATTTGGTATGGAAGGTTTATTCCGTCAAATCGGTATTTATAACCCGCATGGCCAAAACTACACGCCACAAGACCGTGACATCGTTTCTTACTATAAAGAAGCAACATCAGGTCAGGTACTACAAGAAGGTATCAACGAGTTAGGTGCAATGTCATCATGGGTTGCTGCTGCAACATCATACAGCACTAACGATTTACCAATGATCCCATTCTACATCTACTACTCAATGTTTGGTTTCCAACGTGTAGGTGATATGGCATGGATGGCTGGTGACCAACAAGCACGTGGTTTCCTACTAGGTGCTACGGCAGGTCGTACTACACTAAACGGTGAAGGTTTACAGCACGAAGATGGTCACAGCCACATTCTTGCTAACACGGTTCCTAACTGTATTTCTTATGATCCGACATTCGCATACGAAGTAGCGGTAATCATGCAAGACGGTATCCGTCGCATGTACGGTGAAGACCAAGAAAACGTGTTCTATTACCTAACGTTAATGAACGAAAACTACCATCAACCAGCAATGCCAGAAGGCGCTGAAGAAGGTATTCGTAAAGGTATCTATAAACTTGAAACTGTGGCTGGCGATAAAGCGAAAGTACAGTTACTAGGTTCAGGTACTATCATGATTGAAGTGCGTAAAGCGGCACAAATCCTGAGCGAAGAGTATGGTATTGGTTCAGATGTATTCTCTGTAACATCATTCAACGAGTTAACTCGTGACGGTCAAGACGCTGAGCGTTTCAACATGCTTAACCCTGAAGCAGAGCAAAAGACTGCTTACATCACGAACGCATTAACAGATGCCGTGACTGTTGCAGCAACAGACTACATGAAGAACTACGCAGAACAAGTTCGTTCATTCGTACCAAGCAGCAACTACAAAGTGTTAGGTACTGATGGTTACGGTCGTTCTGATAGCCGTGAAAACTTACGTCGTCACTTCGAAGTGAATGCTGGTTATGTTGTGGTTGCAACACTATCTGAGCTTGCTAAACGTGGTGAAGTTGAGAAGTCAGTAGTTGTTGAAGCAATCAAGAAATTCGACATCGACACAAACAAAGTTAACCCGCTATACGCATAAGAGGTTCCAATGAGTATTGAAATTAATGTACCAGATATCGGTGGCGATGAAGTTGAAGTAACCGAAATCCTTGTTAGCGTTGGTGATAAGGTTGAGGTTGACCAATCGTTATTAACGGTTGAAGGCGACAAAGCATCAATGGAAGTACCTGCTGCACAAGCAGGTACGGTTAAAGAAATTAAAGTAGCTGAAGGTGATACGGTAACGACGGGTTCACTTATCATGATCTTCGAAGGTGAAGAACAAGCTGCGGCTCCTGCAGAGGCTAAAGAAGATACGCCAGCTCCAGCAGCTGCGCCTGCAACTTCTGCTACACAGGAAGTAACTGTGCCAGATATCGGCGATGATGAAGTTGAAGTAACTGAAATCATGGTTGCGGTAGGTGACACGGTTGAAGAAGAGCAATCTTTATTAAGCGTTGAAGGCGATAAAGCATCAATGGAAGTACCTGCTCCAATGGCGGGTACGGTTAAAGAGATCAAAATCGCGACTGGCGATAAAGTGAAAACGGGCTCTCTAATCTTCGTTTTTGAAACAGCTTCAAGCGGTTCAGAAGCGCCTGCTGCAGAACCAGCACCAGCTGAAGCAGCGCCGGCAGCAGCGGCATCAAGCACTAAAGAAGTAAACGTGCCTGATATCGGTGGTGACGAAGTTGAAGTAACCGAAGTGATGGTTGCTGTTGGCGATAAGGTTGAAGAAGATCAATCAATCTTAAACGTTGAAGGCGATAAAGCATCAATGGAAGTACCAGCACCATTTGCCGGTACTGTTAAAGAAATCAAAGTAGCAGCTGGGGATAAAGTATCAACTGGCTCACTTATCTTTGTATTTGAAGTAGCGGGTAGTGCACCAGCTGCAGCGGCACCAGCCCCTGCAAAAGCTGAAGCAGCGCCTGCGCCTGCGTCTGCACCTGCAGCAAAAGCGCCTGCGGCTGAAAAGCCTGTATCAGCACCTACAAGCAACGAAGGTTTTGCAGATAACAAAGCGTATGCACATGCATCGCCTGTTGTTCGTCGTTTAGCGCGTGAGTTTGGTATTAACCTAGCAAACGTAAAAGGCACGGGTCGTAAGAATCGTGTTGTGAAAGAAGACGTACAAAACTACGTGAAAGACCTTGTGAAGAAAGTTGAGTCAGGTCAGCTATCTGCAGGTAAAGGTAATGCCGGTGGCGGTGAGTTAGGTCTTATCCCTTGGCCTAAGGTTGATTTTGCTAAGTTTGGTGAAATCGAAGAGAAGAAACTTTCTCGTATCCAGAAGCTATCAGGTGCTAACTTACATCGTAACTGGGTGCAAATCCCGCATGTTACACAGTTTGACGAAGCTGATATCACAAGCCTTGAAGTATTCCGTAAAGAGCAAAATGCCCTTGCTGAGAAGAAAAAGCTGGGTGTTAAAATCACACCACTTGTATTTGTGATGAAAGCAGCGGCGAAAGCATTGGCTGAATTCCCAACGTTTAACTCTTCTCTGTCTGAAGACGGCGAAAGCTTAATCTTGAAGAAATACATCAATATCGGTGTTGCAGTTGATACGCCAAATGGTCTAGTTGTTCCAGTGTTTAAAGATGTTGATAAGAAAGGCATCATTGAACTTTCTCGTGAGTTAATGGATATTTCTAAGAAAGCACGTGACGGCAAGCTAACTTCATCTGATATGCAAGGCGGTTGTTTCACAATCTCAAGCCTTGGTGGTATCGGTGGTACAGCGTTCACGCCAATTGTGAATGCGCCAGAAGTTGCTATCTTGGGTGTATCTAAGTCAGAAATGAAACCTAAGTGGAATGGCAAAGAGTTTGAACCTAAATTAATGGTTCCATTATCAATGTCATACGACCATAGGGTTATTGACGGTGCACTAGCAGCACGCTTTACTGTGACGCTAGCAAGCTACATGAGCGATATTCGTCAATTGGTGATGTAATCGTCTCATAATTTATAAGAATCAAATCCCAGCAAGTTGTTTTTTGCTGGGATTTTTACCATTGGCAATGATACAATCTTTGCCATAGAACAATCTTGGTATAGATATCTGCTCTCCCTTTCTGCCTTGCAGAAACATGGCAGTTAAACTTAGGGGCAGTGTCCCGTTCAAACATTTAAGGTAATAGCATGAGCAACGAATTAAAAACTCAAGTTGTTGTACTAGGCGGTGGTCCTGGTGGTTATTCTGCGGCTTTCCGTGCTGCTGACTTGGGCTTAGAAGTTACACTGGTAGAATCTCGCAACACATTAGGCGGTGTATGTCTAAATGTGGGTTGTATTCCTTCAAAAGCACTTTTACACGTAGCTAAAGTGATTGATGACGCAGCTGAAATGTCATCTCACGGCGTTACTTTTGGCAAGCCTGAAATCGACCTAGACAAAATCCGTGATTGGAAAGAGTCTGTAATCGGTCAACTAACTGGCGGCCTAGACGGCATGGCTAAAATGCGTAAAGTGAAAGTAGTTAGCGGCTACGGTAAATTCACTGGCAGCAACACACTTGCTGTTGAAGGTGAAGACGGTACAACAACAATCACTTTTGACAATGCTATTATTGCAGCGGGTTCTCAACCTGTTAACTTACCTTTCATCCCTGAAGATGACCGTGTAATTGACTCAACTGGTGCGCTAGAGCTTAAAGACGTTCCTGAGAAACTACTAGTTTTAGGTGGTGGTATCATCGGTCTTGAAATGGGTACTGTATACCGTGCACTAGGTTCTGAAATCGACGTAGTTGAGTTTGCTGATCAATTAGTACCAGCAGCTGATAAAGACGTTATCAAGATCTACCAAAAATACGTTAAGAACAAGTTCAACGTAATGCTTTCTACTAAAGTTGTTGGCGTTGAAGCGAAAGAAGACGGTCTATACGTTTCATTCGAAGGTAAAAACGCACCAGCTGACGCAGTACGTTACGACAAAGTACTTGTTGCTGTTGGTCGTACACCTAACGGTAAATTACTTGACGCTGATAAGGCAGGCGTTAACGTTGATGAGCGTGGTTTCATCAATGTTGATAAACAGCTTAAAACAAACGTTGATCACATCTTCGCTATCGGTGATATCGTTGGTCAACCAATGCTTGCACACAAAGCGGTTCACGAAGCTCACGTTGCTGCAGAAGTTATCTCTGGTCAGAAACACTTCTTCGATCCTAAGTGCATTCCTTCAATCGCATACACAGATCCAGAAATCGCATGGGTTGGTGTAACTGAGAAAGAAGCTAAAGAGCAAGGTTTAAGCATCGAAACTGCTGTATTCCCTTGGGCTGCTTCTGGTCGTGCAATCGCTTCAGCACGTACTGAAGGTCAAACTAAGCTAATCTTCGATAAAGACTCAGGTCGCGTTATCGGTGGTGCTATGGTTGGTATCAACGCAGGTGAAATGCTTGGTGAAATCGGCTTAGCAGTTGAAATGGGCGCAGACGGTGAAGACCTAGCGTTAACTATTCACGCTCACCCAACATTAAACGAATCAATCGGTCTAGCTGCTGAAATCTTCGAAGGTTCAATCACTGACCTTCCAAACAAAAAAGCAGTTAAAAAGAAGTAAGTTCTTTTGACTAATCGTTTTAAAAACCCAGCTCCGGCTGGGTTTTTTGTTTTTTAACTATAAGCTTTAAGATCTAGCTGCTTATAGCTTGCAGCTTAATACTTAGATCAATATCTATTCCCCATATTTTTAGCTACAATACGCGCCGTTTAATTATCTGGTAAATACAGTGGCTACTATCTCAAATAATTCAGTGTTAATGCTTCGTGCTCAGCAAATGACTGAGTCTCGTCGTGAATTCAAAGCGCGAGGAGCAAAGCTAACGCGTTGTGAGCGTTGTTTATTAGCGGAACACTATTGTATTTGTGAAGGCGTTGAGCAAGCTCAGTGTGATGCCGCGGTCTGTTTACTTATGTACCATAATGAGAGTTTTAAGCCGTCAAATACTGGTCGTTTAATTGCTGAAATCGTGCCAGATAACCATGCCTTTAAGTGGGATAGAACAAATCCAGATGACGCCTTATTAAGCTTGTTGGCAGATCCTCAGTATCAGCCTATGGTTATTTTTCCTGCCAGCGATGTTGATGATGAAGAGCGCGTGATCACCGAAGTAACTTCTGTTGAAGGTAAGCGTCCATTGTTTATCTTTTTAGATGGGACTTGGCGCGAAGCAAAGAAAATGATCCGTAAAAGCCCTTATCTAGATAATTTTCCTGTGCTTTCAATTACGCCTGAAAAGCTATCTGATTATCGATTACGTGTTGCCCCGCATGAGCATCAGCTAGGCACCGCTGAGGTGGCTATTATGGTACTTGCCCTTGCGGGTGAGAAAGATGCTACACAAAAGCTTGAGCAACATTTTATTAAGTTTAGAGATGCCTATCTGCTAGGTAAGCGTAATAAGGGACGACCGGAGTAATAATTTATTGTAGGCAAAAGAAAAGCGCGTACTATCTCTAGTCGCGCTTGCGGAATCTTCTTAATTTTTTGCATCCTGCAATTGAATCTAATCAACTCCCTAAACTTTGCCAATCCATGCTATTACACTTTACTTATTGGTTCTGTGTAATATAAGGCAATCCCGCCTTGTTTCCTTGTCAGTCCTTTACATCCTTGCTGGTAAATACTTTACCACTCCCTTACGTGCCATCCTGACACTATCCCTTTATTTGCAAATCCGTTGCGATGCCCTAACGGCCTGTCCTTTATTCCACTTTTTGAACTTCCTGTATAACAACGTCCTGTTGTCATGCCATTCCACATCATCCTGATGTTGTCCGTAGGTTGTCACTCCATTGCGTTACTCTTCCTGAGCCTGTCCTTGATTCCTTATTCTCCTAATGAACCTTATTCCGCGGTATTATGAGTAATGCTTCCTTATCCATCTACTCATTAAGCTTCTTGCTTAGTTGATGTAAGTAATTATAGAGAAATGGGCAAAGCTGAGTAGGTCAAAATCTTACTTAATCTGCTGGTTATTTTATTGTCATTTAAAGTATGTTGTTATATTTCAAATGTTTATCTTGTTTTGTGCAGTGTTTGCTGGTGGTTTTTACTCAATAACTGCCATGTGGGTGAGATATGTCTTACATGTAAATTCCTAAATGGCAGTTAGGTTGATTGAAATATAAGTTTAAACGGGTGCACTTTGCCCTAACTCTAGGTAAAATATTTTGATAATTGTTACTATTTAGGTGCTATAAAATGAAGAAAACAGCCTTAGTATTACTTAGCGCATTATTAAGCGCGCCTACATTTGCTGCAGATGTAGTAAATATTTACTCGTTTCGTCAACCATTCTTAATTCAGCCTATTTTGGATGATTTCACTAAGCAAACAGGTATTAAAACTAACGTGGTTTTTGCCAAAAAAGGGTTAATTGAACGTGTAAAGCGTGAAGGTAAGCACAGTAAGGCTGATTTAGTATTAACCTCTAATTTTAGTGCGCTGATTCAATTAGAGGACTTAGGCTTAACGCAATCAATTAATAGTGATGTGGTTAATGCGAATGTGCCAAGCACTTTTCGCGATGGCGACGGTCAATGGATAGCACTTACTAAACGTGTACGTAATGTTTACTCTGCAAAAGAGCGTGTTGGTGCACTTGCTGAATTAACTTACGAAGATTTAGCAGACCCAAAATACAAAGGTAAGATCTGCACTCGATCTGGTAAACACCCTTACAATTTAGGTTTAGTTGCTTCTATGGTTGCTCACCATGGCGAAGCAAAAACTAAGCAATGGCTTGAGGGCGTAAAAGCCAATTTAGCACGTAAGCCGCAAGGTAATGACAGAGCGCAAGTCAAAGCCGTAAAAGAAGGTTTATGCGATCTGGCGTTAGGCAACAGCTATTATTTTGGCAAAATGATGCAAGATGAGCAGCAAAAATCATGGGCTGAAGCGGTTTATATTAACTTCCCTAACCAAACAAACCGTGGCTCTCATATCAATGTATCGGGCGTTGTTATGACCCGTTATGCTAAAAACCCTGAAAATGCCTTGAAACTGGTTGAGTATATGACCGACAATAAGGCGCAAAATATGTATGCTTCAGTTAATATGGAATACCCTGTAAAGCAAGGGGTTGCATTATCTGAGATGGTTGCATCATGGGGGGAGTTTAAAGAAGATAGCCTTCCTCTTGATGAGATCAGCAAATATCGCCCTGTGGCACTGAAGCTGATTGACGAAGTAAAGTTTGATTTATAACGAGGATATTTCTCGTAACACATTTTTATAAAAGCTGTTTTTTAACAGCTTTTATTTTATCTGGTATTAATCCACTTATGCATGTGAAGTTTTCGCTGTCGCGTTGGCAGCTTATAGCCTGGCTTATTGGCCTGTTGCTTGTTACGCCATTAGGCTTTTTATTATTTGAATCTCTGCAAGGAGATTCAGATGTATTTCAGCACCTTTTCGATACTGTGCTGTGGGATTATACCCGTAATACACTCATACTCATTGCAGGGGTAGGGCTGTTAAGTTGTGTAATTGCATTGCCGCTAGCTTGGCTAACCGCATATTGCGAGTTTCCTGGGCGTAAGCAATTTGAATGGGCATTAATGCTGCCATTAGCAATGCCAACTTATCTCATCGCCTATGTGTATACCGACTTACTTGATTACGCAGGGCCAGTACAAATCACCCTTAGAGACTGGTTTGGTTGGCAATCACCAGACGATTACTGGTTTTTTGATATTCGTACATTAACTGGGGCTATTATTATGATTGCCTTGGTACTCTATCCTTACTTATTCCTTATTTTTAAAACGGCACTCAGAGAGCAGTCTTTTAAACTAGTACAAGCTAGTCAGCTGATGGGTCTATCACCATTACAAAGCTTTTTACGCGTTAGTTTGCCTCTTGGTCGTGGGGCGATTGTGGCAGGGGTTACATTAATCAGTATGGAAGCTATGGCTGATTTTGCTACCGTCAATTACTTTGCTGTAAGTACGCTCACTACCGCTGTATACGATACGTGGCTTGGCTATTACTCATTAACTGCTGCGGCGAAAATCTCAGGCATTATGTTACTGATTTTGTTTTTAACCATCATGGTTGAACGCTTTAGTCGTCGTAATCAAGCCGTGTATGAACGTCAGTCAAGCGTAAACAGCGCAACCTTGTATCGCTTAAAAGGCGGTGCGGCGTGGGCTGCAAGCTTGGCTTGTACCGTTGTGCTAATACTGGCTTTTATCCTGCCGGTTGGGGTGTTAGTTAAATACGCCATTGTTTATGCAGATGAAGCATGGAATGGGGCATTCTTTAATTACGCTTGGCAAAGCTTCAAAGTGGCTATTGTGGTGAGTATTGCAACTATCCTATTGAGCTTATTGGTATTGTTTTATCAACGCATTGCGAAACAAGCTTACCCTTTGATCCCAGGACGTTTAGCAAGTACTGGCTACGCCTTACCTGGTACTGTGTTAGCTATTGCCGTATTGCTCCCATTAACTCAGTTAGATGATGCATTAAACAATTGGCTTGAGCCTTTTGGTTTATCACCAGGGTTACTTCTGAGCGGCACTTTATTTGCGATGATTTTTGCTTATGTTGTACGTTTTTATGCGATTGCGCATGGCGCGCTTGAAAGCAGTTTTTTACGTATTAGCCCTTCATTAGATATGGCTAGCCAATCAATGGGCAAAGGGCCCTTACAAACCTTGTGGCGAGTACATTTACCACTGTTAAAGCGCGGCATTCTAACAGCTGGCTTGTTAGTGTTTATTGAGTGCATGAAAGAGTTACCTGCGGCTTTATTACTCAGACCTTTTAATTTTGAAACCCTGGCAACTCATGTTTTTCAATATGTTAGTGATGAGCAATTGGAGCTTGCGTCAATTTCAGCCTTGTTTATCGTGTTAGTTGGGTTAATCCCTTTGTATTTCGTTAATCGTTCGATGGAGCAAAATCACTCATGAGTCATTTGATAATTAAAGACTTAGCTTATCAGTACAATGCGACTCAGGTGTTGAGTGAACTAAACCTCAATGTAGAACAAGATGAAATCGTCTGTTTGCTTGGCGCAAGTGGCTGCGGCAAAACCACCACTTTAAAGGCAATTGCCGGAATTTTACAGCCAGAGCAAGGCTATATGAGTATTGATTCAAAAGTGGTCAACGATAGTGGACTGTTTGTTGCACCGGAAAAACGTAATATTGGCATGATGTTCCAAGACTATGCGTTGTTTCCTCATTTAACGGTAAGCGACAACATTGCGTTTGGGCTAAGCAATATGAGTAAAGCGCAAAAGCGCGAGCGTGTAGATGAAATGCTTAGCCTTGTTAAACTCGATGGTTGTGCAAAGCGATATCCGCATCAGCTTTCTGGTGGACAGCAGCAACGAGTGGCAATAGCCCGTGCACTTGCTTACAAACCAAGTTTATTATTACTTGATGAGCCATTCTCGAATATTGATACACAAGTGCGTTTTGAGCTTATTGCCGATATACGTCGCATTATTAAAGCTCAGCAGGTTTCTGCGGTATTTGTTACCCACTCGAAGGAAGAAGCTTTCGCGTTTGCCGACACGCTTGCGGTTATGCATGGTGGAAAAATCGCCCAACAAGGCTCTCCTGAGCAGTTATTTAGCCAACCTAACTCAAAGGTGGTTGCAGAGTTTCTTGGTACGGGCATATACTTAACGGCAAAAGTATTAACGCCAACTGAATATGAGACGGCGTTTGGTGTGATTCACTCATTGACACCGAACAATGCAGATTGTCAGCAAGGTCAAGTGTATATAAGACCACATCATATTCAGTTGTGTGAAGCTGCGCACAGTGACGCAAACAGTTTAACTATCTTGCACAGGCGCTTTATCGGTACGCGTTATGTATATCGAATCAATATTGCAGGGCAAGAGTGTGAAGTTGCTGCAGAGCAAGACCGCGTGTTAGCTGTTGAGCAGCCTGTAAAAATAAAAATAATGCCGCACACAGTCAATTTTTTTCATGATTAGTAATAAATAACAATCTTGAATCCTTGGCTTTGTGCAAATAACGAGAAGCTAAGGATTCACTATGGCGCAAGCGCAATCTGGGATTTGTGCTGAAGCAAACTTACATGGTTTGCACCTGTTTTTTAATGTTTACGATGGCCATGATGAGTCATTACGTAAAAAACTAAAACGCGTTAGCGTAATTCAAGAGGAGTTTGCTGATCAGTTCTCAGAAGCCATGCTATCGTGTGTGGTTGCCCTTGGTGCTCAGTATTGGCCGCATATTTTGCCCGAGTTTATCCCTAGTCAATTGCAAAGCTTTCCGAATGTGACCCATAGTGAGCATGTGATTAGTGCTCAGCCATTTGACTTGTTTGTGCAAATTCGCTCAGACCGTGAAGATGTAAATCATCTATTTGCTCTGCAAATTCTAAAATTATTAACACCGGATGTTGAGCTGGTGGAGCAGGTCCGTAATTTTCGGTTTTTAGATGGACGTGATTTTAACGGCTTTATTTATGCAGGCGATACACCTCATGGCCGTCAAAAGCGTAGTACAGCACTTATCGATAAACCGGGTCACTTTGAAGACCAAGGCAGTTATATTCATGTTCAGCGCTTTGTGCATGATTTGAGTGTCTGGCAGCATTTATCGTTGTCTGAGCAAGAGCAAATCATGGGGCGCACGCGTCTAGATAACACCTTGATTGTGCCTGCTGTAGAAACCAGTCATGCGGTTCGTAGTGAATTAAAAGATGAGCATGGCCAGCCACTATTGCTAAACCAAAGCATGCCATTTGGTGATGTGCATAAGCAGGGAATTTTAATGGTTTCGTGTGCTGCGCAAGGGGATGCGTTTGAGCAGGTATTAAAGAGTCGTTTGGGGCAGGGCGATTGCTATGATCATTGGCTCGATTTTACTCAAGCCGATATGGGATCTGCGTTTTTCGCCCCGTCAGTAAACTTCTTAAAGCAACTTTAAACGGTATCAAATAAAGTGCGCACGCGATCAAGCGTCACATCGATTTCAGAAATCTTCGCAGGGGCGATAAAAATAGTGTCGTCGCCTGCAATGGTACCGAGTACACCATCCGCCTTACCGAGTGAATCAAGTAAACGAGCAATTAATTGTGCTGCGCCTGGACTGGTGCGAATAATAATCATCATTTCGTTATGCATAATATCAATAACAAGCTGACGCAGTGGGCTTTTCGCTGTTGGCACACCCATTTCAGCCGGTAAACAATAGACCATTTCTTGTTTTGCATTACGAGTACGTACTGCACCGAACTTGCTTAACATGCGAGAGACTTTACTTTGACTAATATTATCAAAGCCTTGCTCTTTTAATGCTTCGACAATCTCACCTTGTGAGCCGAAGTTTTCTTCTTTTAATAGCGCTTTAAACGCTTTGATCAGTGCTTCTTGTTTGTCTTGTGGTTGCATGTTGCCGTTTCTTTATTCATAAAATGTAGGGTAATTCTACACAACTCTGCATATTTATGCAGTATTAGTTTACAAAGTCGTCCAAAATGCTGTGTCTTTACAGGCAAGTTTACAACTATGGTCGAAATTATACGCGAAATAAGCAGGATAAATTTGTTTTTAGTCGCTAATTTCATTATCTTTAGGGCCACAAATATTTCCTACCTCAAATTACGGAGAATTCCAATGAAAGTTGCTGTTTTAGGCGCAGCTGGCGGTATCGGCCAAGCATTGTCTTTATTATTAAAAACAAGTTTACCTGCAGGTTCTGAATTATCGTTATACGATGTTGCCCCTGTTGTTCCTGGTGTAGCGGTTGATCTTTCTCACATCCCAACAGACGTTAAAGTTGAAGGCTTTGGTGCTGACAGCCTAGACGCAGCATTAGCTGGTTGTGATATCGTTCTTATCCCAGCGGGTATGCCACGTAAGCCAGGCATGGACCGTGCGGACCTTTTCAACGTAAACGCAGGTATCATCAAAACATTAGCTGAAGGCATCGTTAAAAACTGTCCTAAAGCGTTAGTAGGTATCATCACTAACCCAGTAAACGGCACAGTGCCAATCGTTGCTGAAGTATTCAAAAAAGCGGGTACTTACGATGCTAACCGTGTATTCGGTATCACAACGCTTGACGTGATCCGTTCAGAAGCATTTGTTGCTGAACTTAAAGGTTTAAGCGCAACTGACGTTAAAGTTCCAGTGATCGGCGGTCACTCAGGTACTACAATCCTTCCTCTTCTATCTCAAGTTGAAGGTGTTACTTTCACTGACGAAGAAGTTGCGGCATTAACTCCACGTATCCAAAACGCAGGTACTGAAGTTGTTAACGCTAAAGCGGGTGGCGGTTCAGCGACTCTTTCTATGGGTGCTGCAGCAGCACGCTTCTGTATGTCTTTAGTTAAAGGCTTACAAGGTGAAGAAGTAGTTGATTACGCATACGTTGCAGTTGAAAACGGTGACGCAGCATACTTCGCACACCCAGTTCGTCTAGGTAAAAACGGCGTTGAAGAAATCCTTTCTTACGGTGAGTTAAGTGCATTCGAAGAGCAAGCTAAAAACGACATGCTAGCTACACTTAACAAAGACATCCAGGAAGGTGTTGATTTCATCAACGGTTAATTCCGACAGATGATAGGCGATTTTTTAAATCGCCGAAAAACAAAAAAGCCTGCAAATGCAGGCTTTTTTAATGGCTCGAATAAATAGCGTTTAGTGATCGCGGGCAACGGCGATACGGGCCAAACTCTCTAGTGCTTGTTTGTACGGTGTATCTGGTAAGAACGCAATACAAGCAATTGCTTTGTCAGCTTCTTGCTCAGCTTTTTGCATTGCAAACTCAAGGGCCTTAGTGTCAGCTAATGCCGCTAGAATGCTCTCTAAGTGGTCCATACCATTACCAAGCTCAATTGCTTCGCGTACTAGCTTAACTTGCTCTGGTGTGCCTTTTTGCATTGCGTAGATAAGCGGTAGGGTAGGTTTACCTTCAGCTAAATCATCGCCAATGTTTTTACCAAGTTGCTCGGCATCAGCGTTGTAATCAAGAACATCATCCACTAATTGGAATGCAGTGCCAAGATGCATACCGTATAAGTTTAATGCTTCAAGGGTTTGTTCGTCTTGCTCGGTAATAATTGCAGCAAGGCCGGTTGCAGCTTCGAACAATTTTGCCGTTTTGCTGTAAATAACCTGCATATAGCTTTGTTCTGTCGTGTCAGGGTCATTACAATTCATTAGCTGTAATACTTCACCTTCAGCGATAACATTGGTTGCATCAGCTAAAATTTGCATGATTGGCATTTTACCTAGGCCAACCATAAGCTGAAATGAACGTGTATAGATAAAGTCACCCACCAAAACGCTCGCTGCATTACCAAACTCTGCGTTGGCTGTAGGCGTACCACGGCGCAAATGTGACTCGTCGACAACGTCGTCATGCAATAAAGTTGCGGTATGAATAAATTCGATGATAGTGGCAAGCGTAATATGGTCTTTGCCCTCATAACCAAGTGCTTTTGCCGCTAAAATGGCCAACATAGGACGAACGCGTTTACCGCCACTGTTTACTATGTATAAACCGAGTTGGTTAACCAATGCGACATCTGAGCGCATTTGGGCATGTATAAGTTGATTGACGTCATCCATTTCATTTTCGATTAACGTCTGGATAGCTTTTATATCCATTGATCTCCGAGCCAATATTTATGGGTATACGGGGCTGATTGTACAACAAAAAAAGCGCTTGCTCGATATTTTGTGATGATTCAGTAAAAAAACACTGTAAAGTTTTTTATTTGAGATCAATTTTGCCAAGATAAATTTATAACCTTGATTAATAAGTGATCAGCTTTTTGAATTTTCAAGGTGCGTATTATTAGCGTAATTTAATTGTCATGAGATCGTAAAAACCGCTTGGCATGTGGTGTTTTTAGGATAGAATAGGGGAAAATATTGAATTGCTCTCAATGCAGCTATTTTTTATTCATTTTATCGAAAAAGAGGCTTGCTAGTTTTTGCACATTAGCGTAAACTTCGCGCCCTATTGAAGAATATTTTAGTTGCGTCGATTTGAGGGCGCACAGACGGAGTTAATTATGTACGCGGTTTTCCAAAGTGGTGGTAAACAGCACCGTGTGACTGAAGGTCAAACAATTCGTCTTGAGAAATTAGACGTTGAAACTGGTGCAGCAGTTGAATTTGATTCAGTACTTTTAGTTGCTGATGGTGAGAAAATCGAGATCGGTGTACCGTTCGTAAACGGTGGTAAAGTAACAGCTGAGGTTGTTTCACACGGTCGCGGTGAGAAAGTTAAGATTGTTAAATTTAGACGTCGTAAGCATTCTCGTAAGCAAATGGGCCATCGTCAATGGTTCACTGAAGTTAAAATCACTGGCATTAGCGCTTAATTAGAGGTACTGAGAAATGGCACATAAAAAAGCAGCTGGTAGTACTCGTAACGGTCGCGATTCAGAAAGCAAACGCCTAGGTGTTAAGCGTTTTGGTGGCGAATCAGTTCTAGCGGGTAGCATCATTGTTCGTCAACGTGGTACTCGTTTCCACGCTGGCGCAAACGTAGGTATCGGTAAAGACCACACTATCTTCGCAAAAGCAGATGGTAAAGTTCAATTCGAACAGAAAGGTCCTTTAAACCGTAAATACGTAAATATCGTAGCTGAGTAATCATCTCGATATTTGAAAAACCCCGCCTTTGCGGGGTTTTTTGTTTTAAGGCACATAATAGTGCGTATAAATATATACCTAAGCGCCTTGGCATTGGGTGCTGAATAGGGCACTTAGGTATATAATAGAGTTATTAACAAGCCAATCTTAAAGTGAGTAATCATGAAGTTTGTAGATGAAGTAGAAATTCGTTGTGACGCGGGTGATGGCGGCAGCGGTGTCGTATCTTTCCGACGTGAAAAATATGTACCAGATGGCGGTCCTGATGGCGGCGACGGCGGCGATGGCGGCAGCGTTTATCTACAAGCCGATGAAAACTTAAATACGTTAATTGATTACCAATTTGAGCGTTTTCATAAAGCAGAGCGCGGCACAAATGGTCAAAGCCGTAACATGACTGGTAAAAAAGGCGCAGATTTAACGCTTAAAGTACCTGTTGGTACACGTATCATTGATGTTGATACTGAAGAGTCATTAGGTGATCTGACTAAGCATGGTCAAAAGGTTGTTGTTGCAAAAGGTGGTTTCCATGGCTTGGGGAACGCACGTTTTAAATCAAGTACAAACCGTGCGCCACGTCAAAAAACACTAGGTACACCTGGTGAAGTTCGCAGCTTACGCTTAGAGCTAATGCTACTTGCTGATGTTGGCTTACTTGGTTTACCAAATGCTGGTAAATCAACGTTTATCCGCAGTGTTTCTGCAGCTAAACCAAAAGTGGCAGATTACCCGTTTACGACGCTTATTCCTAATCTTGGTGTAGTACGCCCAGATGCGAATAAGTCATTTGTAATTGCTGATATCCCAGGTCTAATCGAAGGGGCTTCGGATGGCGCAGGCCTTGGTATTCGCTTCTTAAAGCACTTAGAGCGTTGTCGTGTATTACTGCATATCATTGATGTTATGCCTGTTGATGGCACAAATCCAGTTGATAATGCCTTTGCGATTATTAATGAGCTACACCAATATAGTCCTAAGCTTGCTGAAAAGCCGCGCTGGTTAGTATTTAACAAAATTGACCTATTACCAGAAGATGAAGCTGAAGCGCTGTGTAATGAAATTGCCGAAGAGCTAGGTGAAGAGGTTAATGTTTACCGTATCTCTGCTGCAAATAAGCAAAATACCCAAGCACTATGTCACGACATTATGGCGCTACTTGATAGTATGCCGAAAGAGAAATTCGCTGAAGAAGAGAAAGAAGAAGTTGAATTTAAGTGGGATACTTATCATCAGAAAGCAACATCTCAAGACGATGATGATTGGGATGACGACTGGGATGATGATGACTACGATGTAGAAGTTATCTACCAACGATAAAATTTAAAACTGAAAAGGAGCCATGCGCTCCTTTTTTATTAATAAGAAAAAAGTATTAAGGTTTAGTGTGAAAATTTCAATGATTGCTGCTATGGCAAATAACAGAGTAATTGGCCAAGACAACCAAATGCCATGGCATTTACCCGCCGATCTGCAACACTTTAAAAAAGTAACCATGGCAAAGCCTGTGATCATGGGCCGTAAAACATTTGAATCAATAGGTCGGCCTTTACCGGGTCGTCAAAATATTATTATCACGCGTAATGCTGATTACACAGCTGAAGGTATTGAGGTGGTTACTTCACCAGAGGCTGCGCTGGAATTGGTTGCTGATGTTGAAGAAGTAATGATTATAGGTGGCGGAAATATATACGAACAATTTCTATCTCAAGCAGATCGTCTATACTTAACATTCATCGACCTTGAAGTGGCCGGTGATACGCAGTTCCCAGATTACGAAAGTGTTGCTAATTGGACAGTTGCCGAGCAAGAAAAGCATCAGCCTGATAACAAAAACCCTTACTCGTATACTTTTGTAACCCTGTACAAAAACTCGTAACATTATTGCGGTAAAATTAATTAGTTGGTACAATATTACACAATCTTGGTAAGAAGAAAGTATTACATAAGGGCAAAATATGATGAAGTTACCAAATATGTTACTTGCAGCGGCTGTTGTTTCAGCGTCAGTTGCGTATACAGCACCAGCAAAAGCTGATGATCAATTAGCGGTTTCTATCTGTGAGTACATCGCAGCTGATGATAAAAACCGTTTACGTAGTAAGCTTAAAAGCTCACGTGTGAAAATTCGTAACATCTTTGATGCTGTAAAATGTAACGGCAACAATATGCTTCGTCATGCAATTGAAAGCGGCGCTGCGGATGCTGGTGAATACATCGTTAAGAACTTATCTAAAAGCTCTTTAGAAGACGGTGCAGACATCGCATGGGCAGAATCAAACGGCCACGGTGGTTCTCCACTAATCGCTGTTATTAAAGACCGCGCAGGCCTTTAATTGAAACGCAAATAGAATTTAAGAAACCGCACTCGTTGCGGTTTTTTTATGCCTGAAAAACACCTTATAAAGTTGATAGATACAAAAAAACCGTGTTTGCATTCACAAACACGGCTTCTATATTTGTTAACTCGTAACTCGTAACTCGTAACTCGTAACTCGTAACTCGTAACTCGTAACTCGTAACTCGTAACTCGTAACTCGTAACTCGTAACTCGTAACTCGTAACTCGTTTACAGCTTCTTAAACTTTAAACGCATCCACCGATAAACGTAGTTCTTCCGCTAATTTAGCAACTTCTGAACTTGAAATATTGGTTTGGTTTGCGCCTTCAGCTGTTTGTTCAGCAATTGCTACTATCGACTCTAAGCGTTCGCTAATTTCTTGTGAAACTTGCTGTTGCTCATGAGCGGCTGTTGAAATCTCTTCACTTACGTTATGAGCTTGCGCAACTGCTGCAGTGATTGAATCAAGGGCGGTATTTGCAAGGTCTGATTGCTCAACACATGACTCAGCTTGTTGTTTACCTTTCGACATTGCTGATACAGCAGCCTCAGCGCCAACCTGAAGCGATTCAATCATCGCTTGGATCTCTTGGGTCGATTCTTGAGTCTTGCTCGCTAGAGAGCGCACTTCGTCAGCAACTACGGCGAAGCCTCGGCCTTGTTCACCGGCACGGGCTGCTTCAATGGCTGCATTAAGTGCAAGTAGGTTTGTTTGCTCTGCAATGCCACGAATAACATCTAAGATGCCACCAATTGATGCGCTATCTTTGTGTAGCTTATTGATAACTTGTGAAGCATCATCAACTTCACGGGCAAGTTGTTCGATAGTCGCTTTGTTTTGCGAAGAAATACCTTTAACACGGTCAGCTTCTTTATCAGCGTTCTTGATTTCGCTAAGTGCCTGTTGAGCACTGCTGCTTACCGCTTGTGATGTACTGCTCATTTCCGTGGTTGCTGTAGCAGCTTGTTCAACTTGTGCTTGTTGGTTACGAATAGCTTGGCTTGATTCTTCAGTGATTGCTGAAGTTTCTTCAGAGGCCGCAGCAAGCTGGGTTGAGCGAGAGATAATGCCTTGAATAAGTGTACGTAAACTTTCGATTAGCGTATTACAACTACGTGATAACTCACCGAATTCGTCTTTAGCTGAGTCGTCTAGGCGTTGAGTCATATCACCGCTAGCAACAATATCAAGGATACGGTTTACTTCAGAAAGTGGTTTAGTAATACGGCTAACAGTAATTGCTGCAACAGCAATTGCAATTAAAGTGGCGATAACCATGGCAATCCAAGTCCAGATGGTTGCCGTAGATACGTTACCACTTACATCTTGCTGTAAGTCAAAGGCAAGTACCGTTGCTTGGTCAACAAGCTCTTTAAGTTGTTTTAGGGCCTCAGTGGTTGATTTTTCTGCATTGGCTAGCTCAGCTTGAGTTTGTGCAATTGCATCAATTAAACGCTTTTTATTTGCTGATAGGCTGTTGTTGCCACGTACGTTATTTACAAGGTTTTCAACATAACTGTTTAGGTCGTTATATAAATCAGCATTACTTTCAATGATAGCAGGGCGGATTAGGCCAAGGCTTCGCTCTACTTCTTCTAGATAATAAACTTGTTCGTTTTTAACGATATCTAACGTGTTAAGAGTTTTAACCGTTAGCATATCGGTACTGTTAGTCACTACCGACTGGAAGTTGTTTTCCATGTTGTTAGCAGCTTGGTAGGCACGTGAATTGTTTTCTTCAAGGCCATCAATATCAATTATATCAAGCACAACAGAGTTAGCATCTTCTGCGCTGATCTCAATATCTTCAAGCTGGGTGCGCAGCATATTGTTAAGTTCAAGTTGAGTTTGTTTATCTTTAAAAAGGTTATCGACAGACTTGGCAAAGCGCTTATAAGTTTGCTCAACTTCTTGACTGCTTTGTTTTAATTTAGGGTCGTTACTCACTATTTGTTGTAGGTCTTGATAAGAGCTATCGTAACGTTTTTTCTGCTCGGTAAAGTTCTTGCGAATAGTTGCTAATTCATCTTGTGATGTGGTGTAAAAGCTAGCTTGCGCTGATTTACTCATCAGGATGAATTCAACCTGCAATTCATAACTTTTATCGAGAGCCGGTAATGACAGCTGATTAACTCGCTGTGTCGATTGATCAATGTTGGTAATTCTGATCAACGAGTTACCACCAATAAATAGCAGGAGTAACGTAATAACAATAAAGCCACCCCAAATACGCTGTCTAACGGTCAAGTTCATATGTAATTCCAGAAAATAGTACTAATCATCACTTATCGGCAAGGTTGCCAATTAGTTAAGTATTTAAATTTAATTAGCTTTAAATTAAATTAACTTTAATTGTTATAAATCTAACAGATGTTCAGCTATTTTTCAGTTTATTTAGATAAAAGAGTGGGATTTTTCGACAAAACAGTCTTTTTGACTGAGTTCCATGAGGGTCATCGCGCCTCCCCATACACAGCCAGTGTCGAGGGCATGAATATTTTCGGCTTTAACTTTACCTTCTAAAGCAGCCCAATGACCAAATGTGATCTGTTGCTTGAGCTTACTTATACTCGGATGCTCAAACCAAGGGATTATTGAGCTATCTTCACTAATGCTGGTTTTATTGCTGAAATCGAGTTCACCAAGCAAATTAACGAAGCGCATGCGTGTGAAGTAATTAACGATATAACGAAATTTAGCCTCGTTAGGTAGCGTTGATTGCCATTCTAATGGGTGGGGGTCATACATATTGGCAAAGTAATGATGGGCATCATTACCTTGGTAGCAACTTTCGGCAAAGCGAGCGCGTTTTAATGCTTTTTTTATTGACCAATTTGGGTTTAAGCCAGCATGGCTTATCAGCATGTCATAGCGTTCAAGCCAAATAGCTAATGGCTGTTGTTGCAAAAAGTGAATATATTCAGGGCGCTTTGGGCTGTCAAAAACATCTGCAAGCTTATCTTTTGGATTTGCTGGTTTATTTAGATAATGACAAGCAATTAGGTGTAAATCATGATTACCAAGAGTAATAGTTACACTGCCTTGCATAGTATGAAGGCGCTCGAGGCAAGCGAGTGAATCAGGGCCTCGAGCAACAATATCGCCAACTAAGTAAAGGTGATCTTGGCTTGGGTTGAAGTTGACACGTTTTAGTAACGCATCAAATTCACTGTAACAACCTTGTAAGTCACCAATTGCGTAGTCAGCCATTATTACCTAGTGCAAAATGTTTGGGCGGGCTAAACGAAACACCTCGATTGGCGCTTCAAACTCAGTGCCAAATTCGTTACGCATGGTGTAATGACCTTGCATCGTCCCGACAGGGGTATCAAGCACTGCACCGCTGGTGTATTTGTAGCTTTCACCTGGGGCAATGGTCGGTGTTTCACCCACAACTCCTTCACCTTGCACTTCCACTTCTTTGCCGTTGGCATCGGTAATTAACCAGTAACGACTCAATAGCTTAGCACTGCATAAACTGTGGTTTTTAATGGTGATTGAGTAAGCAAAAACGTATTTATCTTGTTCAGGCTCTGATTGACCTTCTACATAGAAGGTCTCAACCGACACCTTAATTGGAGAACCTAAATTACTGCTTGTTGTCATAAATCCAATTAGCTATATCAATAAATTGTTGTAAAGACAGGCTTTCAGCACGCAGAGTGATATCAATGCCTATGCTTGTTAGTTCTTCAGCTGTAAGTAAGTTAGATAAACTATTACGCAGAGTCTTACGGCGTTGATTAAAGGCTTCTAAACATACCGTGTTTAATAGCTTAGTGCTTTTAGCTGAACGTTGCTCAGGCTTTTTAGGGATCAAGCGAATAACCGCTGAATCTACTTTAGGTGCTGGTTTAAAGCACTCTGGCGGCACATCAATCACTGGCATTGCGTGACAGTAATATTGTGTCATCACGCTTAAGCGACCAAATGCTTTACTGCCCGGGCCTGCGACCATACGTTTGACCACTTCTTTTTGCAGCATAAAGTGCATGTGCTCTACGTTATCTGCGAACTCAAATAAATGGAATAGCAGCGGAGTCGAAACGTTGTATGGTAAGTTACCAAAAATCTTTAACTTTTCGTCAGACTTGATCAAAGAGCTAAAATCGAATTTCATTGCATCGCCTTGATGCACTGTTAACTTTGGCCCTAAGAATGGGTGGCTCGTTAAACGTTCTGCTAAGTCTTTATCTAGCTCAACAACCGTTAGGTGACCACTTAAATCAGCGACTGGTTCAGTGATTGCACCAAGACCCGGGCCGATTTCTACTAAATTGTCTTCAGGTTTAGGATCGATAGCCGTGACGATTTTGTCGATGATCATGTCATCGTTTAAAAAGTTTTGACCAAAACGCTTACGAGCGCGGTGTCCTAAATGTACTTTATCTGTCATTGATTCTGTGCTTTTTCATGGGCGAGCTTAATTGCTTCGCGGATCGCTAATTCAAAACTACCTACATCAGCAGTGCCTGTGCCGGCTAAATCGAGAGCCGTACCGTGATCTACTGAGGTGCGAATAAATGGCAGGCCAAGGGTGATGTTGACCGAATTGCCGAAACCTTTGTATTTTAGCACAGGTAATCCCTGATCGTGATACATTGCAAGCACGGCATCTGCTTGCGAAAGGTATTTATCTTGGAACAAGGTATCAGCAGGCAATGGTCCAATTAAGTTCATGCCTTGATTATTTAACAGCTCTAACGTTGGCGCTATGGTATCAATTTCTTCAGTGCCTAAATGACCATCTTCGCCAGCATGTGGGTTTAGACCACATACGAGGATACGCGGTTTTTCAATACCAAACTTAGTTTGTAAGTCATGGTTTAAAATAGTGGCAACTTTACTTAAACGTTCAACGGTGATTGCGCGCGATACATAAGCAAGCGGTATATGCGTTGTAACAAGCGCCACACGTAAGCCTTCTGTAGCTAACAACATCACTACATCGGCAGTATTCGATTGCTGCGCAAAATACTCAGTGTGACCGCTGAATGAGATACCTGCTTTGTTGATAATCCCTTTATGCACAGGGCCTGTAACAACAGCGGCAAAGGTACCATCCATATTTTTTTCACTGGCAATGCGCAGTGTATCCAGCACATATTGACCATTGGCGTCATTAAGTACGCCCACTTCAACATCAGAGCCTAAATCTACTTGATGTAAGTAAACGCTGCCTGCAGGGGCAATGCTTGGTGCTTGGCTGTCATCGAAGTCAATTAAATTGATATCTAAACCAAGCAACTTAGCGCGCTGTTTTAACAGCGCGCCATCAGCAATCACCACCAGTTGGGCATCCCACTGGTGCTGGGCTAACTTGATAAGTAAATCAGGGCCAATACCGGCTGGCTCACCTGGGGTAATTGCAATTCTAATGGTCATAATTTTTATTCTGTTGGGAAAATATCAACGTGCGCTTGTTCACGCATTTCTTGCTGCCAGTTGAAACTTTCTTCTTTAAATTTACGATTAAACAGTAGTTGGTGAGCGCGGTTACGCTTAGCTTGCTCTGTTTTATCAGCTACACGCTTATCAAGTAGCTGTACAATGTGCCAACCAAACTGTGTTCTGAATGGCTCACTGATTTCATTTTTATCTAGAGAAAGCAGGGTATTTTTAAATTCTGGTACATAGGTGCTTGGATCAGTCCAATCGTACTCACCACCTTTTAATGCTGAACCCGGATCTTCAGAGTATTCTTTAGCAAGTTCACCAAAGTCAGCTTTACCTTCACGTAGCTCTTTAGCAAAACCTTTTAGCATGTCACGCGCTTTTTCTTCGCTTAAGATGATAGAAGGCTTAATTAAGATGTGACGTGAGCGAACCTCTGTTGTTTCAACAACTTGGCGACCACGAACATCTTGCACTTTAATGATGTGGAAACCAGCACCTGAACGAAGCGGGCCAACGATATCGTCTTTTTTATGGCCTTTTACCGCTTCAGCAAATAGTGATGGCATTTCGTTGATGCTCATCCAACCTAGCTGACCACCTTCAAGGGCTTTTGAACCGCTAGAAGATGAAATAGCGATACGCTTGAACTCTTTGCCTTCTTTTAAAAACTCGATAACTTTATCTGCACGTGTTTTAGCACTGGTGATTTCATCAGCTGTTGCATCACTTGGGATATCAATCAAGATATGACCAATATCATACTCTTCGGCATTCTTGCCTTGAGTTTCCATGATTTTAAGAAGGTTATCGATTTCTTGTGGGCTAATGTAAATACGGCGGTCAACGTTCGCACGCATTACTTGTTGCGTGGTGATTTCTTTACGAATTTCTTCACGGTATGCTGGGTAGCTCTCGCCTGATGCCTCGATAGTGCGACGTAAATCAGCGATTGTACCGCCTTGCTCACGAGCCATATTTTCAAGTGTTTGGTCTAACTGAGAGTCAGAGATTTCTAAACCCATGCGCTCAGCAAGTTGCATCATCAGAGTTTGGTTTACTAAACGCTCGATTGCTTGAATACGAAGCGTATCATCAGAAGGTAATTGCTGACCTTGCTCTTGAGCTTGAGTTTTTACGCGATTGATAATGGTGTCTACTTCACTTTGTAAAATAACACCTTGGTTAACTACACCAACGACTTTGTCAATTTCGACAGGTTTTGCGAAAACGCTTTGGCAAAGGCCAACTGTTAATAATGCAGATGCAAATAATTTTTTTAAATTCATACTTTTTCTAATACTCTTGCTAATAGTACTGCGGTACTAGTTATTAAGAAAATACGGTCTACGATAGCCAAAAATACCTTGTTGTAATAATTTTTGTGCATCATAACGGCTTTTACTTCCAAGCCCTTTTAATACGATATTGAAGCCAATACTGGTATCAAAGGTTGCTTGCTCTTGACCAATCGCCTGGTTCAAATCTGTTTCGATTTGACGACGGCCTGTGATTTGAAACGCCCAACAGCACGATTCATACTGAAGACCGCTGAAAACCTCAATGCTACGACCACTTTCTAAATCGCGGTGATAGCTGCCAACAAACTGCCAATCTTGCGATAGCGGAATGCTGGTAAATAGACCAACTTGCTCGATTGTATTGCCTGAGACATCATTTGCATAGCGATGGTTCAATTGCACGAGCTGTTTATCGTCACCTTTATAATCTAAGGTGATATTTGATTGAATAATTTCTTTACCATCAGTGTCGTATTGAATACCACCTGATAGATACCAGCGACGGTGCCAATGTAACATGGTTTGCGCTGCGAACAAGGCATTGTAGTTAGTATCAACATTAATACCTTGTGATGTAGGCTTTGCATCATCACTTAAATAGAAGATTTGGCCTGCGCTGAAATTAAATACTTCTTCGTTTTCATTGCTAAATAAGCGAGTAGTCGCACCTAACGTAAATTGGTTCGCAGTGGCAATACGGTCGATACTTGAGAAACGACGGTCTCTAAATAAACCAAAAAAGTCATCTTGTAATTTTGCCGTATCGTAAAGGCCAATATTTGATTGGTCTTTATTTGGCGTATACAAGTACTGAATTTGTGGCTCAAGAGTTTGAATACCATCTTTGAAGAAAAACGCAGTATCACGCTCAAAATTTAATTGGCTGTATAAACGCACTTTTGGCAGGGTGCGGGTGACTTTTTCGTCGTAGTCTGTCCCTGCTAAATCACCATGCTGGTTATATTCAGTATGCAACACGCTGAACTCAGATAAAAATGACCATGCGTATTCTTGATAACCAAAGCTTGCTTTAGGTTCTATGTGAACACGGCTTGCTTCATCAATAACTGCGTCATCATTCGTGAAATAACTAAGCTCACCATCAAGGGTTAAATCAACACCATAAAAATCATACGCATCAGTTTGCGAAAAACTAATTTGTGGCAGTGCCGCATACGATTCGCGGTGATCACCAAGTACTTCAAAACTCTGTAGCTTAATATTGGTGCGCCAAGTGTCACCTAAGTGGGTGAGTGAACCCGTGCGGTATAACTGAGTGTCTGTGCGAGTCGCGTAGCCAGAATTTAAATCGGTTAAGTAATTATCATCACTAACGTTAGTAATATCGATATTACCGCGCCAGTTCTCACCAAAGTAGCTTTGCTGCTGCCAATGGAATAGATAACGAGAGTCAACATTTGGCTCTTCATCATCTTTATCTAGGTACTCAACGGCAATGAGACCGTTGTTTTGCTCAGTTAAATAACGGAACTCACCAATCATTTGCAAGCCGCGCTTAGACATATAGCGAGGCGTAATGGTGGCGTCGTAATTTGGAGCAATATTCCAGTAATACGGAGTGATGGTTTCAATACCGTAGCGGCCTGAACTAGAGAAGTTAGGCGTTAATAAACCTGATTTACGGCGGTCATCTAACGGAAACGTAAAATAAGGAACATACAGAACCGGCGTATCAAATACCCGTAATACGGTATTGTGAGTTTCGCCCCAGCCATCTTCACTTGATAAGTCAATTTCGTCAGCTTCAATCGCCCACACCGGTGTTTCGCCTGGGCAAGTAGTAAAGCTTGCGTTCATCAGGTTTAGGCCAGACTCGTTGACTGTTAGTTTTTCTGCGCCACCATGACCAAGTTGGTCGGTGAGCTTATAATCAGCACCAAGCAAGCTTAATTCAGAATTATTTAAATCCGCATTGAGCCCAGAACTATTAATTTGGCTTACTTTATCGCGATAAACGATAGGGCCGGTTGCATTAAGTAACCCACGTTGTTTGTCAATCAGTGCACTTTGTGCGGACAAATTCATCGTTAGGGTGTTAATATCTACATTACCGGTAAATTCTGCGCTTTGGGTACCCAATAGTTCAATATCATCGGATTTGATATCGATCATATTAAGTTCAAGGCCAGGGAGCGGTTGCCAAGCTCTGGTTTGCATTGAAGTGCCACAAAAATTGTGTGTCAGTTCAGTTTCGGCGAACGATGGTGCGCTAAGTACGCTTAGCATCATTATGCCCCAGGTTTTGCTCATTTAATGACCTTAATGCTCTTTGGTTGGATATAAGCTAGACATAATAAAGGAAAACAATGGCAAATACAGTAATTGACTTAGTGAAAAATAGATATCTTACTAAATGAATCGTTATAAAAGTTTACAGCAGTTTTTGAATCCTCATTTTAAAGAGGATGAATATCAATTAGCCGCCATCACAGGGGATGCGAGTTTTCGCCGTTATTTCCGCGTAAATACAAGTGATCAGAGCTATATTGTCATGGACTCAGATCCAGATAAATTAGATAACACGCCTTATATAGAACTCAATAAAGTGTTTTCTCAGCATGGGTTTAAATTACCAAAAATTCTTCAAGCAGATGAAAAGCAAGGCTTCTTCTTGCTGAGTGATTTAGGCAATACTCATTTGGCTGATTTACTGGGCGACGAAGACCGCACTTTACACTACAAACATCTAATAAAGTTAAGTGCACAATGGGCGCAAATCCCGCCAGCCCAATACATGAAAGTATTTGATGGCGAGTTTTTACAATTTGAACTGAGCATTTTTAGAGATTGGTTAGTCGATAACTTTATTGGTGAGCAACTTTCTGCTGATGAGCAGCAAATGTGGCAACAGGCTTGTGAGTTATTAGTTAACAATGCGCTTGAACAACCAATTGTTACAGTGCACCGAGACTTCCATAGCCGCAATATTATGCGCACGGGGCAGCAATGGGCAATTATCGATTATCAAGATGCGGTACAAGGGCCTGTGTGTTATGACCTTGTGTCGTTATTAAGGGATTGCTATTTCAAGTTACCAGAGCAAGAGCTAGATTACCTTTTACATTACGCTTATGACGAATTCAGCGAGCAACAGCTATTGCAAGACACCTCATTTGCGATGTTTAAGCGCTGGTTTGACTTAACCGGCGTGCAGCGTCATTTAAAAGCTGCAGGTATATTTTGCCGCTTAAAATTACGTGACGGTAAGTCTGGTTATTTGAATAATGTGCTGCCAACCCTTACATACATTAGTAATGTCAGTAAAGAATACCCAGAGTTAACAGCCCTTGGCCAGTGGATAGAGCAGACTATTATTCCACAGACTAAGCAGCGTTTAACGAAAGAGTCCAAATGAAAGCAATGATCCTAGCGGCGGGCCGTGGTAAACGCATGATGCCGCTAACAGAAGCGATGCCAAAGCCGATGCTAAAGATTAACGGCAAGCCATTATTAGAGCATCATATTAATACCTTACGCCAAGCAGGCATTACCGATATTGTCATTAACCTTGCTTGGCAGGGCGACAAAATAACAGAGTATTTTGCTGATGGTTCGCAGTTTGGTGTATCGATCACTTACAGCCAAGAGCAGGCTGGGGGGCTTGAAACCGCCGGGGGCATCATTCAGGCATTGCCGTTATTGGGTGAGCAATTTATTGTCATCAATGGTGATGTGTTTACTGATTATGATGTGACTTCGTTGATGCAGCTTCATCTGCAAGCAGGGGAAGCGCATATTGTCCTTGTAGAAAACCCTGCGCATAATCCTGATGGTGATTTTGCACTGAGTCACCTAAGCCCAGATAGTCAAAAGTATACTTTTTCCGGTATAAGTCGCTATCATGCTGATTTCTTTAAAGGTCTCAGCGCAGGTATTCGTCCACTTGGGCCCATTTTGCGAGAAAAGCTCAGTGAACATCAAGTTTCGACTGAGCTTTATTTGGGGCAATGGGATGACATTGGCACACCTGCCAGACTCGACGAAATCAATCAACGTTTCGCTTTGTAATAACAACAGAGGTTTGCCAAATTATGTGGGGAAAAGTACTCGGTTTTTGTTTTGGCTTTATGTTTGGCAAATTTATAGGAGCCTTACTGGGCCTATACCTAGGCCATATGTTCGATCGCAGCTTAAAACAAGACTTTGATAAAGCAGGTGGTTTTTCTGGTTTGTTTAAAGGCGATGATATTAACGAGCGCCAAGCACTTTTCTTTTCTAGCTGTTTTGCGGTGATGGGGCATATTGCCAAATCGAATGGTCGCGTTAGTGAAACGCATATTCGTGCGGCAAGTTTGTTTATGGACGAAATGGGCTTATCGGGTGATGAGCGCAGAGAAGCACAAGATGCCTTTCGTAGTGGTAAAGAAAGCGATTTTTCATTAAAAGAAACCGTTCATGACTTTAAAGAGCGCTTTGCTCGACGCCATGATTTATTGCAACTGTTCCTCGAAATCCAAATTCAAATGGCCTTTTCAGATGGCCACCTTGCAGAGCAAGAAAAGCAACTATTGCAAGAGGTGAGCAAGCAGTTAGGTATTTCACGTACTCAGTTCGCATTTTTATTAAAACGCTACCAAGCCGAATTTGCATTTCGTCAGCAACAACAGCGTTTTTATGAACAGCAGCGTCAACAAAGCCAGCAAAATCGCAGCAGTCATAGTGAACAAAGAGGGCACAGTGTGCCACCGAATAATGGTATGAATCGCGCCCAAGCGTTGGCTCTATTAGGCTTAAACAGTGATGCTTCTGCGAGAGATATTAAAGTAGCCTATCGAAAGCTCATGGCTCAGCATCACCCCGATAAGCTGGTATCGCAAGGTTTACCAAAACATATGATGGAAGTTGCGGTAAAGAAAAGCCAAGATATTCAAGCGGCTTATGAGTATTTAAAAAAGGCGGCGTAAAAAGCCGTCTACCTCTTTAAGCAGCCGCTGGTGCTGCTCAGGCTCTGAAGGCACACCAAATAACTCTCTTTGACGGTAGTCATATTTAGCGTGTTTTCTTACCCAGCGTTTTCTGTCTTTTACACTTTGCAGGGTGTCAGGGTTACCCTCACTATAAAAAATATCCAGTAAGGGTGGGCTGATAGTTGAAAGCGTCGCATTGAGATGCTGGTTACGAACACTGTTAGGTAAATAACTACCTAGGCTAATAAAAGCGTTTAGTTCGTTATTTGGAAAGCTAGCATAATGCTCTATCAATAGCCCCGCACTGGCACCTTGTGCCACCACAATAATATTGCCGCCTTCATCCATTGCACTGTTATACAAGGCATTGAATCTGGCAATTAGCTTTAATTTGTAATCATCAAGCACGGCTTCACTGATATTGGGCTCACCCGTAACAAAATGCGGCGCTTGTTGCGTTTGGGCTGGTGGAGCAGAAGCTGCTTGCTCATCGCTTTGTTCATTACTTTGTGTTGTTGACTCAGGTTCAGAGCTCTCAGGTGACTCGGGCGTTGTCATATCGGCAGGATGCCAATCAATGTCAGGCATGGTCATGGCAAGGGTTGCATAGCCAATTTCGTTTAACTGCTTGCGCAAAAAGTTAATACCAGCATTATTAGTGGGTAAGTGCTGCCAATCAGGAATGATTAGCACAATTCCGCGTTGACTGGCTGTCATCGATTGGCGATATAAGCTAATGAACTCATCTTCACCGGCAAGCAGAGTGCGTACTTCATCGCTTGGTAAAAAGCGTTGAATATCGTTAGTGACCAAACTTGACCAAGGGGTGGGTTTAATAAAATCGGCAGCATTCACATTACCCATCAACGCAAAACAGGCTGCGTAAAGTAAGCGATGTGCGGATTTTAAATTCATGCCGATATTACCTGAGTCTTTAATTAAATCAGTTATTGATTAACTATCGGCAGTATTTATTAAATATTTAGCGAATTGTCTTAAAACTCAGGAGCGGCTTCAAAAATCAATGTTTCACCGCTGGCTGGGTGAGCTAAGGTAAGCATTTCAGCATGCAGTTGTAAGCGAGGAGCCATGGCGAATGCCTCAGGGTGAGCATATAGCTTATCGCCTAAAATAGGGTGACCCAATGACAGCATGTGCACACGTAGTTGGTGAGAACGCCCAGTAATTGGGGTCAGCTCAACACGAGTTGCATTCTGTTCATACTCAAGCACTTTAAAGTGGGTTAATGACGGTTTGCCATTATCGTGATCAACCATTTGCTTTGGTCGGTTCGGCCAATCACAAATAAGTGGCAAATCTACCGATCCTGTTTCTTGCTCAAGCTTACCAAATACGCGAGCAATGTAGCGTTTTGCAGTTTTTCTATCTTGAAACTGAATGCTTAAATTACGATGCGCTTCTTTGTGCATAGCTAAACAAATAATGCCAGAGGTAGCCATATCAAGGCGATGAACAATTTTTGCCGTTGGAAAAACGCGGTTAATGCGAGCAATAAGGCAATCGGCGTGTTTTGGGTCTTTTCCCGGCACAGTAAGTAAACCACTTGGTTTATTCACAATAAGCAAGTCATCGTCTTGATAAACAATACTTAAATAAGGTGTCATTGGGGGATTATAATTGAGTAACACAGCTAGCCTCGATGATATGCAAGGACGCTATTTTAAAGGAGTATAAGCGCATACACAATGCCAGTGCTGGTTTTCGAGTAGCAGCTAAGATACAGTAAATTCAGCTATGGAGTTTAAATAAAAGGACAAGTGAATGTTTCGCCTTGGTTTAATTCGCAGTAAACCTTGTACACGTTGTGGCCTAGAAGTAAATGACCTAGAGCCAGAGTGCCCGCACTGTAAAGGTTTTTCAGACCTACAAGCTGTATATTTGAAGCAAGCTTACAAAGACGATTTAATAAAAAGAAACAATAGCTTAGCTAAGTTATTTTGCAAGCTAGCGGCAGTGGCCGTAATTATTACCCTTGTGGTGTTTTTTGCATAAAAAACGCGATGTGAAAGCACATCGCGTTTGTGGTTTTGAGTTTAGCGCTTCAACGTTAGTGTGAAACGACAATTAAACGAATTGCATCCAGTTTAACTTGGGCTTTTTCGATGTAAGTCGTGAGTTCGCTACGCTGTTTATCAAAGAAGCTAAGCTCTTCATCACGAATATTCGGGTTGATCTGCTTAAGTGCCGTTAAACGAGCTTGTTCTTCACCGAGTGCAGTTTGCATTTTCTCTAGTGATTCAGCACGCAGTGCTTCTAGCTTGGTTTGTGCCATGTCTTGTGCGCTGGTGATCATTGGGTGAATGGCACTTTGTAGCGCGCTGGCTAATTTACTTGCCGTTTGGCGACCAACCGCTGATAACTGTTGATTGAAAGCATCAAAAGCAACATTTTCAGCCAGATTGTTACTGCCCTTATCTAATAAGATACGAATAGGCGTTGGTGGCAAGAAGCGGCCAACTTGAAGTGCTTTAGGCGCCATCGCCTCCGCAATGAAAATAAGCTCAACAAAGAAGGTACCAGCAGGTAGCTTTTTGTTTTTCAGTAACGCCACAGAGGCAGTACCAAAGTCATCATCACAAATCATGTCTAAGCTGCCTTGCACCATTGGGTGATCCCAACTGATGAAATGCGCGTCTTCTTGCGAAAGCGAGGTGCTGCGATCAAACGTTACTGTGATGCCATCATCTTTTAAGCATGGGAAAGATGGATTTAGCATGTGCTCAGTTGGTTTTAAGATAATGGTATTTTCACCTTTATCTTCTTGGCTTACACCAAAGGTGTCGAACACATTGATCATATAACTTGGTAGCGTGAATTGATCGTCTAACTCTTCGATATCAGCTACAAGGCTTTCTGCTCGGCCCTGGCCACTTGAATGCAGCTCTAGTAAGCGGTCACGACCACTTTCCATTTGCTTACGAAGCTTGGCATTTTGACCTGCCACTTGTTCTAGTAGTGGGTCTAGCTCTTCTTCGTCGCAATTGTGTGCACCAATAAACTCAAGCAATTCTTCGCCATACTCTTTATACAGCATTTGCCCTGTTGTCGAGGTTGTTTCAAACGCATCTAAGCCTTCGTTGTACCAACGAAGTAACACCTCTTGTGCGGTGTTTTCAAAATACGGCACGTGAATGTTTACGTCTTGAGTTTGACCAATACGGTCAAGACGACCAATACGTTGCTCAAGTAAGTCTGGGTTTAGTGGTAAATCAAACAATACTAAGTGATGCGAGAATTGGAAGTTACGACCTTCAGAACCAATTTCAGAACAAAGTAGAATCTGCGCGCTGTCGTATTCATCGGCAAAGTAAGCCGCAGCACGGTCACGTTCAACAATCGACATGCCTTCGTGGAAAACAGAAGCTTTAATTGCTTCACGCTCACGTAAAATCTGTTCTAGGCTAAGTGCGGTTTCGGCTTTAGCACAGATAAGCAATACTTTTTCGTGTTTAAGGGTTTTTAAGGTTTCGATTAACCAATCAACACGTGGGTCAAATGCGCCCCAGCTAGCATTTTCACCTTCAAACTCTTGGAAGATCTTTTCAGGGAATAGAGCGCGAAGTGCCGTTAGTTCAGCATTTTGAATGCCGCCCATGTTACCCAGTACCGACATCGCCGTTTTATATTGTTTAGGCATTGCCATAGGGTATGCATGAAGCTTACGGCTTGGGTAACCATCAATACCGCTGCGGCTATTTCTAAATAAAATACGACCCGTACCATGGCGGTCCAGCAGCATTGATAAAATTTCGTTGCGCGCCGTTTCATCACCTTGCTCCGCTTTCGCTAAAAGGTCAGTAATGTCGGTTTCTTTTAATAGCTCTTTTAATGTGGCACGAGATGCATCATCAAGGCCTTGTTCACCCAGTAATTGATTAGCAGCTTCAGCAACCTCTTTGTAGTTACTTTCTTCTTCAACAAACGCATCGTAGTCGTAGAAACGATCTGGGTCGAGTAATTGCAAGCGGGCAAAGTGACTGCGGTGACCAAGTTGATCTGGCGTTGCAGTTAATAAGATAAGGCCCGGAATGTCTTGGCTTAACTCTGCCATGCGTTGGTATTCAGTGCTTGGCTTACCATTATTGATACTTAAATGGTGCGCTTCATCAACAACCAATAAATCCCAATCAGCTAGGGTTGCTTGCTCAAACCAGCGTTTTTTCTTGCTTAAGAACTCAAGGCTAGTAAGTACTAACTGTTCTGTTTCGAATACGTTTGGAGAGTCTGCGAATGCTTCATCACAACGTTCTTCATCAAAGATTGAAAAACGTAAGTTAAAGCGGCGTAGCATTTCTACTAACCACTGATGCTGTAAGTTTTCAGGCACAACAATCAATACGCGGCTAGCACGGCCACTGATGATTTGTTGATGTAAAATCATACCTGCTTCAATGGTTTTACCTAAACCCACTTCATCAGAAAGTAATACGCGTGGTGCAAAACGTTTACCCACTTCTTGTGCAATATAAAGCTGATGCGGAATAAGGTTTGCACGCTGACCAATTAAACCTTTTAAAGGAGATTGTTGGCGCTCAAACTGGTGCTGCCAAGTTTGGTAGCGCAGCGTATAGCGGTCAAAGCGGTCCACTTGGCCTGCAAATAAACGGTCTTGTGGTTTATTGAATTTGATAAAGTGATCTAAAAAGGTTTCTTTTAACTGCGCTTTTTCACCATTATCAACGCGAATGCCGTGATAGCATAGTAACTCGCCTTGCTCTTCAACAGACTCGACTTCTAATTCCCACTCTTCAACGCTGCGAATAATATCACCTGGATTAAATGCGACACGAGTAACAGGTGCTTCTGTTAAAGAATAAACTCTGTTTTCTCCACTGGCTGGAAATAAAATGCTGACCTGACGGCCTTCAAGGGCAACAACGGTGCCTAATCCTAAATCTGACTCAGTATCACTGATCCAACGCTGACCTAAGGAAAAATTCATGTATGTCTCGTCTATGAAGAAAAAAGGCGGCTATGTTACCTGTAACGCCATGCTACTTCAAGGCAGTAAACTAGCCGCACACAATTAAATTTAGTCAACCTTTTTAAGCCATTATTAATGGTAAAAATTGTATGTATTTTAACCAGTTAAATAATTGTATATTTGTTTGTCATAAAAAGGACTTTTGTCGTAAATAGACTAAACTGAGTATATACCTGACGAATAAACCATAGCTTCATCCGCCGCTTGTTTAGTTTATTGGGTATAGCATAAAAATCATAAAACGTAAGGAAAGTGCTATGGAAAAAGCTTCGAACCTTGATAGTAAAATGTATGTGCTCGATACCAATGTGTTACTCCACGAACCCCTCGCTTATTTATCTTTCCAAGAACATGATGTTGTTATCCCCATGACAGTATTAGAAGAGCTCGACCACATTAAAGATAGGAAACATGACGTTAGCCGTGACGCCCGTGTTGCTATTCGTGGTTTAGATGAAGTGTTAAAGGACGCTTCGCCAGAGCAAATGTTGCAGGGTGTCGCGCTCCCTAGTAACAAAAAGGCTAAAACAGAATCTCGTGGCCGCTTAATTATCGTTAATGACCATTTATTTGCAGACAGTATTTCGGGGTTACCGGGCAACGAAAACGACCACCGCATCATCAATTGTGCTGTTCATTTACAGAAGCAACACAGCGATAGCAAAGTGGTGCTTGTCACTAAAGACATCAATATGCGTCTAAAAGCGAAAGGGGCAGGGCTTAAATTTGTTGAAGATTACAGAACAGACCAATTAATTGACGACATAGCGTTGCTTACTAGTGGTTATAAAAAAATTGAAGGTGATTTTTGGCAACAGGTTGGAGAGTGCGAAACAGAGCAGCAAGGCCGAGATACCTATCATCATGTGGCAAAAAGCACGATTAGCGATGTATTCTGTAATGAATATATTTTAGATGAAAGCGACCACTTTGCAGCCCGAGTAACAAGCTACGATGATAAACAAATTACTTTAAAGGATATTAGTGTTGAGCGCTTGATGAGCCATACCGCTTGGGGCGTTAAGCCAAAAAATGTTTATCAAGGGATGGCACTTGATGCGCTACTTGACCCAAGTATTGAATTGGTGATTTTAACTGGTCCCGCTGGCTGTGGTAAAACCTTACTTGCTCTTGCCAGTGCCCTTGAAATGATTATTGAAAAAGGCATTTACGATAAAGTGATTGTTACTCGTAATACCCCAGAAATTGCTGAATCAATTGGCTTTTTACCTGGCACTGAAGAAGAGAAAATGGCGCCGTGGTTAGCTGCCATTACTGATACCTTAGAAGTGCTGCATAAAGGGGATGAGAATCCGATTTCGAGCCGTAATTACATTATGGAAAAAGCTAACGTACAGTTTAAATCAGTAAACTTTATGCGTGGCCGTAGTATTCAAAACGCGGTTGTTATTTTACAACCCCGAATTGGGGATATTTTAAAGTTTTTACCCCCTTGTTTTTATTGGCCTGTAGAAAAAGTAAAAAGAATTTCCAAAAAAATTGATTACCTTAGCTACTCTGAGCAGTCTCTCAACAATAAACCTTTACTCAAAATTTGTAATTTACAAGAAAAGTACAACACAAAGCCTAGCAACGATTCAATCTTTTGGGAGGCTGCGTAATGAAAAGCTCTATTGATAATCGAAATCCTCGTGTACTAGACACATCTGCATTAGTACATGATCCAAAATCTATTTTTAGCTACAAAGATGATATTTACATCTGTCTAACTGTCCTTGAAGAGCTTGATAACCTGAAAGAAAGAACTAATAAATCGGTAAGTGCCGATGCCCGTATGTGCATTAGAATGCTTGAAGACATTATAAATGGACATACAGCCGAGGAAATGGAAATAGGTATTCCTTTACCATCTACCGAAACAGCCCAGAGAGGAAAGCTTTTCATTGGAATTGACACTCAATTGGATCTGGCTAAGGAGTTAAAGCACGGGATAGGAAGTGATGCTGATAACAGAATAATTAATTATGCTTTATATCTTCAAAAAGAACTCAATAAAGACGTAATAATTGTTAGCCGTGACATTAATATGCGCTTGAAAGCTCGAACCGTAGGGGTCATGGCAGAAGACGTTGCCGTAGATAATCAAATATCAGATATTGATCTTTTATACACAGGGGTACAAGCCTTTAAAGGAGATCTTTTTGATCGAATTAAATCAGACAAAGACTTCAAGGTTTCAGGAGAAGTTTATACTTTCCCAATAAGTCTATTTAATGATGAAGTTCAGCCAAACATGTATTGGTACGATGAAGCTGGACACATTGGGCGAATTTCAGAAGTAACAGATACTGAGGTATTCACAAAGCTATTGCCTCGTAAACAAGAAAAAGTATGGGGCATTTTGCCTAAAAATCAGCGTCAGTCGGTAGCTTTAAGCCAATTAACAGACCCTTACTATGATTTAAATATCATCCTTGGTCCTGCTGGCTCCGGAAAAACTTTTTTGGCAGTTGCTTCGGCGCTGCATCAAGTATTGGAGTTGAAAAAGTACAAAAAAATCGTTGTGGTGCGCTCCAGAGACTTTATGGACGACGATCCGGGATTCTTACCGGGGGATTTAACTGAAAAATCAATGCCTCTTCTGGCAGGTATTACTGACGCATTAATTTCGATGCACTCGGATGATAATCATGAAGGAAATGTCTACGCTACAGTCGAGCATGTGATTGAAAAAGCCAATATAGAATTTACTAGCATGGCTTATTTTCGTGGCCGTTCAATAGACGATGCTGTTTTAATCATTGATGAAGCTCAAAACATGACTAGAGCGCAAATCAAGGGCATGTTAAGCCGTGGTGGGAAAAATTGTCGGACAATCGTATTGGGCAACCTAGCCCAGATTGACGATAAGTTTGTAACACCTGCTTCTTCTGGTGCAAGTGCGGCTGTTAATGTGTTTCGTCATTATGAAAAAGGATCAGTGCTGATTTTTGATGAAGTAGAGCGTAGTAGCTTGGCTGAATTCACTGAAAAGAATATGTAGGCATCAAACTACCATTCACATTTCCTTATAATATTGCGACAATGGCCACTGCTTTTTGCAGTGGCTTTTCAGAGAAGCCCGTTCCCACGAAAACAGGACGAAATGGATTTACTCTGAACTAAAAGATTAAATATTCACATAAAAACTGAGTGACATAGGTGCGTGGCCTAGCGTTGCCGTTTTTTGGTGTATTGATGTCTTTTAAAAAAGAAGACCTGCTAGTAAATATAAAAAGGCAGGCAAAACGATTATCTAAATTATTAACTATTCCCCTTGGACAAGCCCAAGAAGGGGCAGCTATTTGTCTATATGGCTGTGACAGTTACAGCGATTTACTAGTAAAAATAAAAGCTGAATCCTTTGACAACCCAATGATAGCACTGTCTGCACTCTCACCAAACTCGGAAATATTTTTAGTAAAAATATTAGCTAGCCACCTAGATAGCATTATTGGAAATTTTGAAAAAAAATTTCCCGGCTCCAATATAAATGAAGAGATGGTCGTATCCTTGTTTGGGCTTAGCTTTTCAGAGTTCAAACTCAAAATATCTACCTAAAGTTGTACAAATACGTAAGTTGTCATTTTGTTTTTTGGCGATATTATAATAAGAAGGCTGAACGGACAGCCTACGCCTACACATGTTTTTCGCCTTGAAAAACGTGAACAGTGAAGCGGAGCATCCGTAAAAATTTGGTTATTTGAACAATAAATAAAGCAATGTGTTGGTAGGCCATTGTTTATTAGAAAGTTGTTTGGAGAACTAAATGATCTCACTTTATCAATTAAAGAATAAACTCAATAAACAAGCAAAAGAGTTTGCTGAGTTATTAGAGTTTCCTGATCTTTACGCCCAAGGCCTGTGGGCTAGAGGTGTTTATAACTGCCCTCATTTTTCTGATACCCATAATAGCCTCACTGAAGCATTTGAACAGAAAAAACTGGATTCAATTCTAAAGCACGATTCCCTGAAATACTTAATGATCAATGAATACGATGATCAAGAAATTATTGAATCGCTTCATAAAGAAATTGAGTCAATGGCAAACCGTATTGAAAGCCTGATGCTGGTAGATATCGAAACATTAGAGTTAGTTTCAGTGATATACCAAGTATTAGGGTTGCCAGAAGATGCCAAGTTTATTGTAAACACTGGTGCTGACTTTAGGCTGGAGTGGCGACCATATTTCGATGCTTTTGATGATCCGTTGATAGTTCAATATGCAGATTTAAAAGTTCATGGTTGTTATTTCAGGCTCATAGCTTCAAAGTTTCCGGTTGAAAAGCTTTCCTTGAATGACATTAAACAATACATGTACATCAATCATGTAAACCATGATAGTGAGTTCGAAGGCTGTATTTCTGAAGGAAATACATTTTCTAAGCATGAGCACTGGCTGGTGTTGACACTTGAATTATTCCGTAGCGGCAAATTAAATAAGGCTCAGTTCAATCCAACAACCTTCAAAATCGAAGGTATGCGCTATTTGGTATATGGCTTCCCACTGATTCCTTCCTTTGTATCTGATTGGCACAAACCTGATTTATGTCTACAGGTTAAAAATCTAGATGGTGATCAAAAGTTCATTGTTCGTATCGATCAGCAAGCTCTTGTTTTCCATGCACGACGTGTCGATACCAATTTTTTTAACACCATCGATTATGAAAAATATATTTCGTTGTATCAGTCTAGCGTTCTGTCACATTTTGATGCTGACAACAATTTACTAAAAGTTAATGGAGTTAAGTACCTTAGTTTTTTCCGCCCGTTTTGCCTAGAAGATAAGAAGGAAGCAAAAGCATGAGACCAAGAGTAAAACTAACTAACGCAACACTTATCTCAATTAAATCTGACTTAGAAGATAAGGTTGAACAGGTGCTTTACGCTACTTTTGCTGAGGATAGTAAGAACGGTAAAAAAGGTGAGGCTTTGTTTTCCACGAAAGTCATGGAAGTAAACGGTCTTGAATATAGAACTTTTGGTGCTGACTTTTATATCTTAGATGCAGAACCCCAAAAGTTTGATGTAGATGTATTTGAGTTCAATTTAATGCATGAGTGTATGTACTCTCCAAATGAGCTATTAGAGTTGCGAGAAATGCTCCCTGCTGGCTATTAGTAGGGAGTAACAAATGGACAAAACATATTTAAAGGATGCTTACATACTCTCGGTCTATGACTATAAAGACTTTGAAAAATCATTTCTTGGGGAGTTTTTGTCAGGGGTTGTTATTGACGATGAAACATTCAGATTTCGGCCATTTGAGCAAATGGTAACTTCAAAGATTGTTAGCAAATCTGCTGATGAGGATAAGTTAGAAATATACACACATAGTGAGAGTTGTTATGTGATTGATGCTGACCATAAGTTAATTGATATTTCGTTTGTTGAACTGGTTGTTATGAGGGCGGGAGCTTATTCGGTAGATCGAGTTTTAGAAATGAGAGAGCAACTTAAGTCTCAAAATAAAAGCCATTGAATAACGAAGATAAGAAGTCTGATGAGATTATTATTTGTCACTTACCTCTTTGAAAAAGTTGACGTTAGTCAAATATTCATAAATGTTTACATGACATCAATTTACTTATTCGAAAATTTGTATTAGCATAGACATGTATATTTTTATGAGAATTTTATGTCTAAAGCATTTTCAAAAGTCTTAGTGATAACGCTTATGCTGTTTGCCTTTGTAGGGCAAGCATTTGCGTATTCTGCTATGCCTTGCGAAATGCCATCAGGTTCTCATGAATCACACATGAACATGAACATGAACATGGATCATGGTGATATGAATAAAAGCAGTAATGGTCAATCAGAAGATTGTTGTGACGTTGAATGTATTTGTCCTGCAAATGCTTGCTCATCTACGACAGTCCTAAATTCCAGTGTTGACTCGACAGATATTCAAATATTGAGTGAATCTGTAGCTGCTATGCAATCTAAACAACCTCATTCAATTTCCACTTCCCTTTATCGTCCACCAATTTTTGCCTAATACAGGATTAGTGCGTCCAAATTTCGCACACATGTAATTAATTTTTCTGTTAGTCAATATAGCGTCGTAGCGCTATAGCTATTTTCCAGCGACGTCTGGGGGCAAAAATGATCAATAAGTATTTAAAAATAGCAGTTGTAATGCTGCTTTCACCTGCGTTTGCAAACGCTAATGAACATAAGCATGCACACAATAACGACGTAACACCTTTGGAGTTAATCGTTTATAAAACCCCAACTTGTGGGTGTTGTAAAAAATGGATAACTCATATTGAAGACAAAGGGATCGTTGCGCATTCCAAAGATTTCCGAAACATCGGCAACATCAAAACTAAGTATGGTATCAAACCTAATTACCGTTCATGCCACACGGCAGTGAGTAGAAATGGGTTTGCCTTTGAAGGTCATGTACCGGCTAAGTTTATTCAGCAGTTCTTGTCAGAAGAGCACCCCAATGCGATTGGATTATCTGTCCCAGCAATGCCTGTTGGCTCTCCGGGTATGGAAGTCGGCGACCGCTTTATGTCATATAACGTATTAATTTTATTTAAAGATGGAACGAGTAAAGTATATGCAGAAGTTAAGGCTTATGAGGAGCAATTCTAATGAGATTAAATGTTTCAAGCCTTACTCTACTTTCAACTTCGCTAATTCTCGGCTTGTCTGTATTCTCAGCTCAAGCTGAGAAAGTAGTGTCACTTGAACAAGCTATCACCTTGGCTCAGCAAAATGATCCTTGGCTTCATGGGAGTCGGTTAAAACAAAGCGCGGTTGAAAATAGAAGTATCGCTTCAGGTACTTTGCCTGACCCCAAAGTATCACTAGGGATAATGAATTTACCAACAGATACTTGGGACTTAGATCAGGAAGGAATGACTCAACTAAAGGTTGGTGTTTCTCAAATGTTTCCTAGAGGTGATAGTTTAAAGATTAAACAAGAGCAATTAAAAATTGAGTCAACGAAATTTCCACTGCTACGAGAGGATCGTAAGGCTAAACTGATAAGCCAAGTATCACAGTTATGGTTAGATGCTTACTTAGCCCAACAAACCATTAAATTGATTGAAGCGGATTGGGCGCTCTTTGAGCAGATGGCGGAAGTTACTAAAGCTAGCTACTCAAATGTTGTTGGTAAAACCAGACAACAAGATGTTATTCGTGCTCAATTGGAAATCGTGCAGTTAGATGACCGATTAACTTCGCAAAAGCAGAAACTAGAAACAACAATCGCTCGCCTTAATGAGTGGCTTCATATCTACGATGCTGCTGGCTTGAATGAATCATTCAACTTTGATACGCAACCATTAGAGTTTAGGGTTTCTAAAAAGTTGCCTACAATTCATTTGAACAATTCAACAGTCCTAAAAGCATCTAATTACTCAAGAAATCTATTGGCTCAGGAGCTTTCGAATCACCCAGCCATACTTGCAATTGATATAAAACGCAAAGCTTCAGAAAAAGCAGTTGAGTTAGCTAAACAGCAATATGAACCGCAATGGGGTGTTAATGCTAGTTATGCCTATCGGGACAATATGCCCTCTGGTGATAGCCGAGCTGATTTATTTTCTGTTGGAGTAACGTTTGATTTACCCTTGTTCACCGAGAACAGACAAGATAAGCAAGTTGCAGCTTCTATTGCAGATTCAGAGACTATTAAAACCGAGAAACTATTACTGACAAAGCAAATGATCAGTATGGTGGAAAAGGAGCTTAGACAGCTTAAGCGTTTATCTGATAGGCAATCTATCTATCAAGAACAACTCCTTAAACAAACTCATGACCAAGCAGAAGCGTCATTGACAGCTTACACAAATGATGATGGCGATTTTGCCGAAGTTGTTCGAGCAAGAATCGCAGAATTAAATGCCAGAATATCAGCCTTAAGAATTGATGTTGACGCACTTAAAACAGTTGCTCGTATCAACTATTTCTTTGCACGTTCTCAATCTAACTCAAATGCTGAACATAAGTCGATGCAAACTTCACACAAAACTAATCAGCACTTATCCAATCAGCAATTTGGAGAAAAATAATGTCAACGAATACTAAAACAATTATTGCCATCATCATTGGTGCTGCGCTAGGCGCAGGAGTATTGAGCTTATATCAAGGTGCAGGGTCAAACAGTAATACAGATGAAACAACATCAGCAGAGAAAAAGCCTCTGTATTGGGTTGCACCGATGGATTCTAATTACCGCCGGGACAAGCCCGGTAAGTCGCCTATGGGGATGGATTTAATTCCTGTGTATGAGGAAGAATCATCTGGTGATGATTTTGGTCCCGGAGCAGTAAAAATTGCGCCTCATGTAGTGAATAACCTAGGGGTTCGCACTGCACCTGTTGAGCTGAAAAATATGCATACTGAAATATCAACGGTTGGTTACGTTCAATATGATGAAGATAAGCTAATTCATATCCACCCACGTGTTGATGGTTGGATTGAAAAACTCTATGTCAAAGCGGCAGGTAACCCTGTAGAGAAAGGGCAGCCTCTTTATACACTGTATTCTCCTCAGTTAGTTAACGCGCAAGAAGAACTTTTAATAGCTTTAAAGCGCGACAATAGTTCCTTAATTTCGGCGGCGAAAGATCGCCTTAAAGCGTTACAGCTTTCAGCAGATTTCATTCAAAAGCTAGAAAAGACTAGAAAAGTTCAGCAAACCATCACCTTTTATTCACCACAAGCAGGTGTTGTTGACGGTTTGAAGATTAGAGAAGGCTTTTATGTCAAGCCGGGAAACACTTTATTAAGCATTGGTCAACTAGATCAAGTTTGGGTTGAAGCAGAAGTGTTTGAACGTGACGCAGCCTTAATTAAAGAAGGACTGCCTGTATCAATGACACTGGATTATTTACCCGGAGAGGACTGGGCTGGTGTCGTTGATTATGTTTATCCAACATTGAATAGTAAAACACGCACACTCAGAGTGAGACTGAAGTTTGACAACCCAGACTATCAATTAAAACCAAACATGTTTGCACAAGTCTCTATTCACGCTAATCAAGCTGATAGCACGATACTCGTACCTAAAGAAGCCGTCATTCGCACAGGTAAACAAGACAGAGTTGTACTTGCCTTGGGGGATGGGCAATTTAAGTCTATCGAAGTGACAATTGGCCGGGTTGATATCGATAGTATCGAAATCTTAGAGGGTCTTAATGAAGATGATGTTGTGGTGACATCTGCTCAATTCTTGATTGATTCTGAATCAAGTAAAAACTCTGATTTTAAACGAATGACTCATGACGAAGTGCCTAGCTCTGTTTGGATGGAAGGCGAAATCAACAGCGTCATGGCGGGACATCGTATGGTTAATATTACTCATGGTCCTGCTGAGGCTTGGGATTGGCCTGAAATGACAATGGACTTCGATGTAGGTGAAAAGGTAGATATTGATTCACTGAAGTCTGGTCAATCTTTGCACTTTGAAGTGAGCAAAACCGAAGAGGGTGGATATGAAGTTACTGGAATTCATATCATGAGTGAGCCTGCTGATATGAGTGAAGAAGTATCATCAGCAACAGTATCAGGTTTAATTAATGCGATTGATATTGATACACGGATTCTAAATATTAGCCGAGGCCCAATAGAGAAGTGGGATAGACCTGCTGCGACGATGGATTTTATCGTCGCGGACAATATAGAAATAGTTGATTTCAATGTTGGTGATAATGTCACTTTCACTTTTGAGGTTAGGGATGACTTAGTTATCACTGAAATCTCTCTTGAATCAGATGAACAACACGGCAAGGAAAATAAAGCTGCTGTTGATCATTCTAATCATTAAGTGGGAGAAAAATAATGATTGAATCAATTATTAGATGGTCTATCGGCAATCGTTTCTTTGTTTTGTTGATTACCTTAATTATCGCGTTTGGTGGTTTGTATTCATTACAAAAAACGCCAGTAGATGCACTCCCAGATCTTTCTGATGTGCAGGTGATAATTAAGACGAGTTATCCGGGACAGGCACCACAAGTTGTGCAGGATCAAGTGACATTTCCACTTACTACAGCGATGCTATCAGTGCCGGGGGCGCAAACTGTTCGTGGTTACTCATTCTTTGGTGATTCCTACGTCTACATTATTTTTGATGATGATACTGATTTGTATTGGGCTAGAAGCCGAGTACTTGAATACTTAAGCCAAGTAGCATCAAGCCTGCCTGATTCGGCAAAACCTCAATTAGGACCTGATGCAACAGGTGTGGGTTGGGTATACATTTACGCTTTAACAGATAAGTCTGGAAACCATGATCTAAGCCAATTAAGAAGCATTCAAGACTGGTTCTTAAAGTATGAACTACAAACTGTTCCGGGCGTGTCCGAAGTTGCCGCCGTTGGTGGTATGGTTAAGCAGTATCAAGTGCAAGTAGATCCTGACAAATTGAGAGCTTACGATATTCCTCTAAGTTTAATACAAATAGCCTTACAAAAAGGGAACAAAGAAACTGGCGCATCCGTTGTGGAAATGGCTGAAGCTGAATATATGGTTACCGCAACGGGGTATATTCAATCAGTTAGTGATATAGAGAAAATTCCACTTGGTATTAACGAACAAGGCACGCCGTTGCGTATTGGTGATGTTGCCAACGTTAACCTTGGTCCTCAAATGCGCCGTGGTATCGCAGAACTTAATGGCGAAGGCGAAGTTGTTGGTGGTGTTGTCGTTATGCGCTTTGGTGAAAACGCTCAACAAACCATAAATGGGGTAAAAGAAAAGCTTGAGTCGCTCAAATCTTCTTTACCAGAGGGGGTGGAGGTTGTCCCTGTCTATGACAGATCGAAGTTAATAGATCGTGCTGTTGATAACCTTTGGAGCAAGTTGCTAGAGGAGCTTGCGGTCGTGGCTATTGTCTGTGTTGCTTTCCTATTTCATCTTCGCTCATCAATTGTGGCAGTTGTTACTCTACCATTAGGTATATTGGTGTCATTCATCATCATGTATATGCAAGGCATCAATGCCAATATTATGTCTTTAGGCGGTATCGCTATTGCTATTGGTGCGATGACTGATGGTGCAATAGTGATGATTGAAAATATGCATAAACATATGGAGAAAACACCACTAACAGATGAAAACCGTTGGCAAATTGTAGCTAAGGCTGCGAGTGAGGTAGGCCCTGCATTATTTTTTAGCTTGCTGATCATAACTGTCTCATTCTTACCTGTGTTTATCTTAGAAGCGCAAGAAGGAAGAATGTTTTCACCGCTCGCCTATACAAAAACCTATGCAATGGCTGCATCAGCAGGCTTGGCAATAACATTGGTGCCTGTTTTGATGGGCTACTTTATTCGAGGCAAAGTCGTCTCTGAAAAGAAAAACCCATTAAATCGATTATTGATTGCTATCTACATGCCTGTTTTAAAGCAAGTCATGAAGTTTCCAAAATTGACAATAGTCGCAGCAGTATTAGTGACTATCGTTGGTTTTTGGCCTGTCGATAAAATTGGTAGTGAATTCATTCCGCCATTGGATGAAGGCGACCTTATGTATATGCCTACTACATATCCCGGCATTTCAATCGGTAAAGCAAGAGAGTTATTGCAGCAAACGGACAAGCTTATTCGCACTGTGCCAGAAGTTGAAAATGTATTCGGTAAAGTAGGACGAGCTGAAACCGCAACTGACCCTGCGCCTCTAACCATGATTGAAACCTTTATTCAATTGAAGCCACGGGAGGAGTGGCGAGAAGGCGTGACAACTGAGTCGTTAAAAGCTGAGTTTGATAAGTTGGTTAAATTTCCGGGCTTAACCAATGCTTGGGTCATGCCAATCAAGACCCGCATTGACATGTTAGCTACAGGTATAAAAACGCCTGTCGGTATTAAAGTCGCCGGACCAGAACTTGATGTAATTCAGGATATCGGCCAACAAATAGAACAACTCTTGCCAGAAGTGACAGGCACAGCGTCAGTTTACTCTGAACGAGTTGCAGGTGGACGATATATCAAGGTTGATATTTCACGAGATAAATCAAGTCGCTTTGGGTTAAATATCGAAGATGTCCAACAAGTAGTTTCTACTGCGATTGGCGGTATGAATGTGACACAAACGATAGAAGGTCAAGAGCGTTACCCTGTTAATCTGCGCTATCCGCAAGATTATCGAGATTCTCCTGAGCAGCTAGCACGATTACCTGTTGTAACACCAAGTGGTCAACGCATTGCACTAGGTGATGTTGCTGATATTCGAGTAGAGAATGGCCCACCGGGTATTAAAAGTGAGAATGCCAGAATCAATGGTTGGACTTTCATTGATATTGATAGCGTTGATGTAGGTACTTATGTTGAAAATGCTAAAGAACACTTAGCAAATAACCTGACATTACCAGCAGGCTATTCAATTACTTGGGCTGGACAATACGAATATATGGAAAGAGCGAAAGAAAAGCTCACCTATGTATTGCCTTTAACACTCGCCATTATTGTTATTCTGCTTTACCTGAATTTCAGAGCGTTTAGTGAAGTGGCTATCATTATCGTTACCTTGCCGATGGCAATGATCGGTGGGTTATGGTTGATGTATCTAGAAGGGTTTAATTTCTCAGTAGCTGTTGGTGTGGGCTTTATCGCTCTAGCTGGTGTTGCGGTTGAGATTGGCGTGATAATGCTGGTTTATCTTAATCAAGCACTTGCTGAGCTTAAGGAAAAAGCGGTGGAGCGAGCAGAACTCATCTCAGATGATGCATATCAAGATGCATTATTGCACGGTGCTGGCTTACGAGTTCGTCCAGTAATGATGACGGTAGCTACAATCATTATAGGTTTAATGCCTATTTTATATGGTACTGGTACAGGTTCTGAGGTCATGAGCCGCATTGCTGCTCCTATGGTAGGCGGAATGACAAGTGCTGTGCTGCTCACGCTTATTGTACTCCCTGCAATTTACTCAATCATTAAAAAGCCTGAAGTAAATGCCTTTAACAAAGAGCTTTCTAACGTGGAGCCTGAGAATAATGCTTAGCACGGCTAGAAAATATCACAAATGGCTAATGGCATTTGTCGGAATACAATTCCTCTTCTGGTCTATTACAGGCGTGTATATGGTGACTATGGATATTCACTATATACACGGCGAAACCTTGGCTAAGAGTGAGGAAGCCAAAATAGATTTAGCAAGTATGGATTACTCCATTGTAAAGCTAGCTGCGGATTATCCTAAAGCTAGCCAAGTTACACTTACTCAAAGTATGGGCCGTCCTTTGTATTCTTTTATTAATGGAGAAAATGGAAAAGTAGCAATAGATGCTAAAACTGGAGCTGTTCAGGCCCTTGTAGATGAAACCAAGGCTAAAGAAATCGCACAATACCATTATGCGCTGAATCATCAAATCGACAGCATAAGGTTGATTAAGTCAGCGACAAACTTGCCTGCTGAGTTGTCCCCAAGGCATTTACCTGTTTGGAGAGTGACGTTTGAGCAATTCTCCACACCGACATTTTATATAAGTCAACAAACAGGATCACTTGTTGCCAAGCGTCATGATTACTGGCGATTGTTTGATTGGATGTGGCGGTTCCACATTATGGATTACTATGATGGAGAAAACGTATCAAACTGGTTTTTGTTCTTGGTCGCAACTCTAGGTCTAATGGGAGCAATTACTGGCGCAGTATTGACTTATTACCGAGTGCTTTCCCCAAATAAAAAGAGAGTCATTTGATGCGACTATTTAAGTTAAATACAACGATACACAAGTGGCTTTCTTTATTTGTTGGTTTACAACTGCTTATTTGGTTGGGAACGGGCCTTTACTTCAATTTGATGGATCACAGTAAAGCCAGTGGTAATGAACTTAGAGTTCATTCTCATCATGAAGGTAGCATTACAGGCTTTGACCTATTCCCTATTAAAGACATTACTAGTAATGCTCCGCAGGAAGTAAACCTTATATGGGTTTTACATCAGCCTTACTATCATTTTGTGTTCGATAAGGGGCAGCATAGCTATCAAGAGCGCCACTCAAAGCTATTTGATGCTGTAACAGGAAAGCCATTTAATTTGTCTGAAGAACAAGTACTAACTTTGGCAAAAAACTCCTACTCAGGACAGGGTAAGTTAACTACTCCAGTGTTATCTCAACCTCCGTTTTCTGATCACGTAAGGCAGCAAAATCCTATGTGGCAAGTTGCCGTTGAGGATGAGAACAATACAACTATTTATTTAGATAGTATTACAGGTCAAGTACTTCGCCATGCCAATGATGATTTCAGATTGAAAGATCTGATGATGAAGCTTCACTTTATGGACTATGGCAATTCTGGAGGATTTAACCATTGGTTGATCATTGCATTTGCTTTTGCAACGCTATTCCTTTCAATTACTGGTGTTACTTGGCTGATACAACAGTATAGAAGTGGTTTACTGAAGCTAGGTTGGGGCACTAACAGGCAAAAAGTGGCAGTGACGTTTTCCAATGAAAATACTATTACTGACATCTCAGCAGTTGGTCGCTCAACTGTATTAGAAGGGCTAGCTAGTTCACATGTATACCTTCCTTCAGGTTGCGGTGGTGGCGGTACTTGTGGCAAATGCGTGTTCTTAAGTTCAACTAAATTACCTATCACACTATCTGAACAGGAACATTTATCTCAGGAGCAACTTAAGGAAGGTTATCGGCTTGGATGTCAGCATAGGTTCTCTGAAATTAGTTCGATTGAAGTTAATACTGATCGCAATATTGAAAATCATGAGCTAGTTGTGGTTGCGACTAATTTCATTACTCCTTTTATCAAGGAAGTGAAATTTAAGCTGAAATCAGGCAAACAGTTGGCATTTAAAGCTGGTGCATATATGCAATTTGATGTGCCAGCAGGGATGAATAGCTTACGTCCAGATGATATGCCAGAGTGCTATGAAAAATACTGGGATAGCTACTATCATGGAAAATTTTCTCATAACGGTGTAACTCGCCACTACTCATTAGTTAACTTTGACGAGGAGTCTGATGAGTTAATGTTTAATATCCGTTGGCAGACCGCAAAGAATGGTTTTAAAGCAGGAATAGGTTCAAGTTATTTAGGTTCACTCCAAGTAGGTGAAACGATAACTGCAAGAGGCCCTTTTTCTGATTTTTATGCCACTTCAAATAAAAAAGTTAGTCGCGTGTTTATAGGTGCGGGTTCAGGACTTGCACCACTGAGGTCTATTATTTTTGAACAGTTGAAAAAGCATAAAGATAAAAGTGGTTTGACTCTTATCTATGGTGCGCGAACTGAAGATGACTTGCTATACCATAATGAATTGAAGTCACTGAGTGAGAAGCATAAAAACTTCTCTTATATTCCTACTCTTTCTAATCCTTCAGAAGAATGGCAAGGGCACTCAGGCTATGTTCAAAAAGTACTTCTGCCGTATATGAACCAAAAAGCAGAACTGCATTTGGCTGAGTTTTACTTGTGCGGTCCAGAAGCAATGATGAGTGAAGTGGAAAAAATAATTACAGATGCTGGGATTCCAAGTAATCAAATTTTCAAAGATAAATTTAGTCGTTAATCCATTAAATAAATAGAGGTATATATGAAAACATTAATTAAACTTTTAACCATAATCAGTGTTGTTTTTAGTAGTGCAGTATTTGCACATGTGCATCTTGAAAAAAGCGTGCCTGCTGATAATGCAATGCTAATGAATACTCCAGAAAAATTGACATTGGGATTTAGCAAAGAGGTACGTGTAGTTAAAGTTACGTTGAAAAATAAAAAAGGTGAAAATATTAAATTTGACTTTAAACCATCAAAAGAAGCTTCCAGAGAGTTTTCATGGGAACTACCTAAATTAGCTCCAACAAACTATATCGTTGATGTGACCTATTTAGGTAAAGATGGACATAAAATGAAAGATAGCTTCGGCTTTATGGTTCATTAGTAAGGCTGTGTGATTGATATGGAAATGTATATCTGGAATACAGTCATTGTACTGTCAAAAATTGTATTTTACGTCGGCTTTGCCTGTATTGCCGGCTATACATTTTTCAGACAAATTTTTGAGCATAATGAATCTCATAGTAATGCTGTAATAGCGAATTTAACGTGGACAAGAACTTATATAGTTATGGCTTTGATCGCTAATATTACTTGGTTCTTTGCCAGTACTGGTGCAATGGCAGAAGAGGGAATTCAGGGGGCGATAGACGCTGATATATTGGCTATTATGTGGGACTCCTCTGTCGGCACTGGAGCTTTGCTTCGAGCGCTTGGGCTAGTTACCGCAATAATCGCTTTAGCTTTAAGGTTCAAACTCGCTGTGAACTCGTACTTAAAACAAAGCGCTTTAATGTTGAGTTTATTAATCCTTGCATACTCATTCACGTTACTGGGTCATATTTCTGAGTTAGGCACAATTGAAAAAGGCTTGCTTATTTTGCATGTGCTCGTTATGGCATGGTGGTTTGGGGCGTTATTGCCACTAAAACAGGCTTGCCATCAGCTAAGTTATGCAGAACTTCATTTGCTGATGGAAAGCTTTGGCAAACAAGCAAGTTTTACATTGAGCCTATTGTTGGTAGCAGGCCTCTGGCTCGTGATTCAATTGGTCGGAAGTCTTGATGCACTAATAAGCTCAAGTTACGGACAAACACTGTTGTTTAAATTGGCCCTTGTAGTGTCTATTTTGGCACTTGCTGCTAAACATAAACTAATACTCGTTCCACAACTTAAAAATAGTCAAGGCAGAGAGGCTTTATCTAAATCTATCTCGATAGAAATGGTAGTAGCTTTTGCCATTTTATCTGTAACGGCTGGGCTTACTAGTGTTGTTGGCCCTGCAAATTAAAACCTAAAAGAGAGAATGAAAATGAAAACAATAAATATATTACTCGTTTTATTAATGACGTTTAGTTTCGCAGCAAACGCTCATGGTGATAAGAACAAAGACAAAGGTTTGTTTAAAGGTATAGATACCCCAGCCGCAAAAGTTGTTTTGGCATTTCATCAAGCACTTGAAACTGGCAATCAAAAACAGGCTAGAGCGCAGTTAGCGGATGATGTCACCATTTTCGAGGGAGGCCGCGTTGAAAGGAGCGCTGATGAATATGCTCATCATCATATGTTGTCGGATATGAAGTATTTAGCAGCGATGAAGAGCGACACACTTGAACATCAAGTGACGATACTTGGAAATACCGCTATCTCTGCGTCGCGCAGTCAAACTACAGGTACTCATAAAGGTGTTGAACGCGATTATCAAGGCATGGAAACGATGGTGCTGGAAAAACAAAATGGTGAATGGAAGATTAAGCACATTCATTGGTCACATTAATTTATTGTTCAAACAACGGAGAGTAAAATGAGAAATAACAATCCATTACATCAAGTTTCTACGCCACGTAGACGCTTTGTACAAGGATTAGCTGCTGGCGGTGTATTAGCTGCTTTTCCAAGTGTTCTTCATGCAGCTTCATCTTTGCTTGCTGGAACTTCAACAGGTACTGCGCCCGAACTAAGTGGGGAAGTCATAGATCTGGTGATAGATGAGTCACCAGTAAACTTCACAGGTGTTGTAAGAATGGCTACAACAATCAATGGCTCAATACCAGCTCCTACCTTGCGCCTCAGAGAAGGTGATGACGTTACTATCAGGGTAACGAATAAATTATCAGTGCCGAGTTCAATTCATTGGCATGGGATCATTCTTCCGTATCAAATGGATGGCGTACCGGGTATTAGCTTTAAAGGTATAATGCCGGGTGAAACCTTTGTTTATAAATTTAAGCTGCAACAAAGCGGCACATATTGGTATCACTCACACAGTGGTTTTCAAGAAATGACAGGTATGTACGGCGCATTAATTATTGAGCCAAGAGAAAAGGATATTATTAGTGCTGACAATGAGCATGTCATCCAATTGTCTGATTGGACTGATGATGACCCAATGGATTTGTTTCGCAAGTTAAAAGTACAGAGCGATGTATTTAACTTTAATCAACCTACTGTTCCAGAGTTTTTTGATGACATTTCAAATAGCAGCGTTTCAAATGCGCTACAACGCCGGGAAATGTGGAATAAAATGAGAATGAACCCTACAGATCTTGCAGACTTATCAGCATCTGCAATGACTTTTTTAATGAATGGTTGTGCGCCTTTGACAAATTGGCGTGGAATGTTTAAAGCTGGCGAAAAGGTTAGGCTTAGATTTATTAACGGTTCTAGCAATACGTTTTTTGATGTAAGAATACCTGAGCTGAAGTTAACAGTTGTACAAGCTGATGGACAAAATGTTGAACCTGTGACAGTAGATGAATTTAGATTTGGTCCCGGTGAAACTTATGATGTACTTGTCGAGCCAAAAAATGACGCATATACGATTTTTGCACAAAGCATGGATCGCTCAGGTTATGCTAAAGGTACTTTATCAATGGCACCTAACGTTGATGCACCAGTACCTTCTTTAGACCCCGTTGAGTGGTTAACGATGACAGATATGATGGGCAATATGACCCATGATAGTGTGCATTCTACAATGGCTGATACGGCAGGTATGTCGGGCATGAATTCTAATAAAATGGATCATAGTGCAATGGGTCATGGAGCGATGGCAATGGATCATAGTAAACATGGAATGACTAAAAACCCATTAGCTGTTGCTAGCACTAAAGTGCGTCATGCAAAAACAGAGTATGGAGCTTCTGTTGATATGCGTGTTGATATGCCTAGAACAAACCTTGATGATCCCGGTATAGGTTTACGTAAAAATGGACGCCGTGTTTTAACACTTGCAGATTTACATTCTCTTGAGGGAATTACAAGCCAGCAAGAGCCTGAGGCTGAAATTGAATTACATTTAACTGGAAACATGGAGCGTTATAGCTGGTCATTTGATGGCTTGGAATTTGGAAAAAGCACGCCAGTTCACATGAAGCATAATCAACGTTTAAGAGTTATTTTACAAAACGATACAATGATGACACATCCAATGCACCTGCATGGTATGTGGAGCGATTTGGAGAATGAAAAAGGTGATGTACAGGTTCGTCGCCATACTATCCCTGTACAACCAGCGCAAAGAATTAGTTTTTTAACAACACCTCATGACGTAGGTCGCTGGGCATGGCATTGCCATTTATTATTCCACATGGATGCAGGTATGTTTAGAGAGGTAGTTGTATCATGAGAAAATTAATACTAACCAATACGTTAAAACTATTATTAATAGGTTTGCCCCTTATAAGTGTATCTGTATCTGCAAAAGATGAGATGACTGAGATGGGTGATTCTAAAATGCAAGCACAAGGTGGAGATGCACCTAAAGATGCTAGAGACCCTCATGCTTATGCCGCAGGTACAACATTGACTGAAGGTCCTTATGCACTCAATAGCGACAAACGACTGACTTTGGCAGATGAGCATTCATTTTACGCGCTACTAGGGGATCGTCTTGAATATAATGAGCAAACAAACGCAGGTGTTTTTGACTTTCAGGCATGGTATGGCACTACTTTTGATAGATTAGTCATCAAAACTGAGGGAGATTTTAGCGAAGGTAATTTAGAGGAGAACCAAACAGATTTTCTATGGGGCCACGCAATATCTGCTTATTGGGATACACAAGTCGGTATTCGACTTGATTACAATAACGAAGGTGAAAACCGCAAATGGCTAGCTTTTGGTTTACAAGGTCTAGCCCCTTACTGGTTTGAAATTGATATGACTGCGTATTTAGGAGAGCAAGGTAATAGTGCATTTTCGATCGAAGCTGAGTATGAGCTATTACTTACTCAAAAGTTAATTGTTCAACCACGAGCAGAGTTGACGCTTTACGGTAAGGATGACGTCCAAAATAACCTTGGTAGTGGCTTATCTAGCAGTGCTATTGGTTTTCGGGTTCGTTATGAGTTTACCCGCCAGTTTGCTCCCTATGTTGGCGTTGAGTGGACAAATAAATTTGGTAATACAGCCGAATTTGCGAAGTTAAATGGGCAAAGTACTCGTGATACTGCTTTTGTTGCAGGTATCAAGTTCTGGCTCTGATGTGAAGAAATACTATATTGACTTGATGAGAGCTACCGCAACTATATTGATGGTAGCTTTTGTTTTTTGGGATTTAAACCATTTTAGTTATGTTAGGAAAGGCCTAGCTAATAGTTTTTTTGGAAAGAACTAAGAGCAGTAATAGTAAGCTACTTCTTGTTTTCAGTCTGTGCCAGTCTGGTGTATACCTATCAAGGTGGAATATCAGCTAAGAAGTAAAGTTGGCGAATGGTAAAGGTTAAAGAGTCAAGCCAAAAAACATCGCCATTGAAAGACGTACAATAGACTATTTTATCACTTTTGATGAACGGGAATTGGGTGTGCTCGGGATAGAACCGATTGTTGCAAAGTACTGCGCTTAAAGCTGAACAATTGGAAAAATGATCCCTTACTCAATACCTAGTTATGAGCGTAGGGTTTTTATTTTTTTTATGGTGCTCATGCTTGGCTTCAATCTCATGAGTATAAATCAGACACCCCTTTTATACTTGTTAAGTTTAAGCTGTTTAAAAAAGTAAAAAGTTTAGGTTTTAGTTCAAAGGTTGATCAAGATCATAAAATTATTTTTATAAAGTGGCTAATATTGTAGGAGCTAAAGAAGGAATGATAATGTTTGGACTTTTCAGGTGGTTTAAAATAGTGATAATAACTGTGTTGCTTACGCAGCATAGTTTTGCTACAGCTAAGCCAATGAATTGTGAAGAACATCAAAATGGATCTTCCGACACGCATATTATGCAACGAAGCAAAAATATTCACCATCAATCAATGAATGACAATAGTCACTATCACACTGTAAACTCGCAAGACTCTAAACACCGTCATGGTGATGAAGTCTGTGAAAAATGTAAAGCTAGTGATTGTGTTTGTTGTGAGGGGGGATTTTGTTCAAGCTTTCATTTAAATCCCTATCTTGTGCAAGCGCAAGAGGAAGGTATTTGCAATATTTACTCTGAGCTATTTCTACAGCGTACACCTCTACCAAAATCTGGTATCCATCTCTTACTTTATCGTCCACCAATTATTGGCTAATCACGGGATCAGTGCGTCTTTTTTTCGCCACTCCCATCAAAAATAGAATGACTTATTCATTGATTTAAATAATCAATTGTTTTGAACGATTAGTACGATATTTTGAAGGCACTATGAAAATTCTCAAACTATTGCCATTTACAGTACTTAATGCTGTCGATTTTGGCCGAGATTTCTCTTTTACCAAAAAATTATTTTTTAGCTTATTCACTAGAATTAGTACTTGACCTGTGTCTTAGACACAGGTCTAAGCTGTAGGTGAGAGTACAAACTTAGGTGAAAAACTAAGGAGTAAATATGAAAGTAGCAGAACTGTCAAAAAGCCTTGGAACGACTGCTGATACGGTGCGCTATTACACGCGATTGGGACTGTTAAAACCTGCTAAGTCAGTGAACGGCTACAAGTCATACTCGAATAAAGAAGTATCGAGACTTAAGTTCATTTTAAGTGCCAGAAATCTTGGTTTTTCCGTTGCTGATATCAAGCAAATTCTTAATGAATCTGAAGATGGTACAAGTGCGTGCCCATTAGTCAGAAGCCTCATCAAAGAGCGGCTTGAAGAAACAGAAAAACAGTTTCAAGCAATGTTGGCACTTCGAGGGAAAATGTCTTCAGCGCTTTCTCAATGGGAAGAAATGGAAGACAAAGCGCCGACTGCAAACATGGTTTGTCATCTCATCGAAAACTTTGAACAAATTAAAAAGGCATAGGAGGAAAAATGGTAACTACTAATACAAATATAGAAACCGAATCAGGCTGTTGCTGTCAGGCAAAAACTCAATCCTCTTCGTGTAAAAGTAAGGAGAATACGTTGGAAAAAACATCACAAAGCCAACAGCTCATCATTGAAGGCGCTGGGTGTGCTAGCTGTGTAGGCAAAATTGAAGGGGCGTTAAAGGCAACTCATGGAGTCGTCAGTGCAGAAATGAATTTTGCTGATAGGACTGTAACAGTTTCTGGGACAGCTAAGACAGAAGAATTGATCAAAGCTGTTGAGTCAGTGGGGTATAACGCGAAGCCAATTGATGATAGCTCAGCAACAGATGCGCTTGACGAGAAAGAGGCGGCGGATTGGGCATATTACAAAAAGCTAATGCGCGATACGTTTATTGCCCTTTCACTCGGCGTTCCTTTGATGATCTACAGCATTGTAGTTGGAGAAATGACAGTTGAAACAAACCTTGAACGCATGTCTTGGCTGGTTGTCGGTATTTTAACTTTTGGTGTTATGTATTTTTCAGGTAAGCATTTTTATGTTGGCGCTTGGAAAAGCTTTAAAAACCACTCCGCTAATATGGACACACTAATAGCTTTGGGAACAGGTACAGCTTGGGTGTACTCAATGGTTGTTGTGTTTGCACCTGACGCCGTTCCATTGATGGCACGACATGTCTATTTTGAAGCTACCGCCATGATCATTGGCTTAATTGATTTAGGTCTAGCATTAGAAATAAAAGCCAGAGGTAAAACCTCTGAGGCCATTAAACGTCTTATCGGCTTGCAGGCCAAAACGGCAACTGTAGTTCGTGATAATAAAGAGGTTCAGATAGGTATCGAACAGGTTTTGCTTCATGATGTTGTGAAAGTAAAGCCGGGTGAAAAAATTCCCGTAGATGGCGTTGTATTGGAAGGACACACCTCTATTGATGAGTCCATGCTGACAGGCGAACCTATGCCTGTTGAAAAAGCCGAAGAAGATGAGGTTGTCGCTGGTACTTTGAACAAATCAGGCATGATTTTATTTAGAGCGACACGCGTTGGTAAAGACACGGCGCTTGCACAGATCATCAATATGGTGAAACGAGCGCAAAATTCAAAACCGCCGATTGGCCGCTTGGCCGATGTTATTTCCGCCTATTTCGTTCCTGTAGTCATGATCATCTCGGTGTTAAGTGCGTTAGCATGGCTTAACTTTGGCCCTGAGCCAGCAATTGCTTTTGCTATCGTATCAGCAACTACTGTGCTTATTATTGCCTGCCCGTGTGCTTTAGGCTTGGCAACGCCTATGTCTGTCATGGTGGGAGTAGGAAAAGCAGCAGAAGCCGGAGTACTTATTCGCAACGGTGAGGCACTGCAAACCGCCTCTAAAATCACTGCCATGATTTTAGATAAAACGGGCACTATTACTGAAGGGGCACCTAAGGTAACCGATATTGTTTTAGCAAAAGCTACTGACGAAAAAGACGTACTACAGCTTGCAGCAAGTTTAGAAAGCGGCTCAGAGCACCCTTTAGCGCAAGCGATTGTTGAAAGTGCTTTAGATAAGGATATTGAGTTACTAAAAATTGAATCGTTTAATGCTATTACGGGTTTTGGTGTAGAAGCAAACTGTAACAATAAAGTCCTGCTTTTTGGTAACGATAAACTAATGAAGTTAAAAGGCATAGACCTCACAGGCTTTGTTGGAAAAGCCCAGTCTTTAGCCAAAGAAGCCAAAACACCTATGTACTTTGCTGTAGATGGTGAACTTGCCGCAATCATTGCTGTCGCAGATCCCATTAAGTCAGACTCAATCTCTGCTATCAAACGGCTTCAGGCTAATGGTATACGCGTCATCATGTTAACAGGTGATAACAAGGAAACCGCTGCCGCTGTTGCCAAAAAAGCAGGTATTAGCGAATTTCTTGCTGAGGTGCTGCCAGAAGATAAAGCCAACAAGGTGAAAGAGCTACAAGGCAGTGGCGAAATTGTTGGTATGACAGGAGATGGCATCAACGATGCTCCTGCGCTAGCGTTAGCCGATGTTGGCTTCGCCATAGGCACAGGGACTGATGTAGCTATCGAAAGTGCTGACATTACCCTAATGCGTGGTTCACTTCATGGCCTTGCCGATGCCATAGCGGTAAGCAAAGCTACTTTACGAAATATCAAACAAAACTTGTTTGGCGCGTTTGTCTATAACGTAGCTGGGATTCCTTTTGCTGCGGGGGTTCTATATCCCTTCTTTGGCATTCTGCTTAGCCCTGTAATTGCAGGTGCTGCAATGGCGTTTTCGTCATTGACTGTGGTGTCAAATGCAAATCGACTTCGCTTTTTTAAAGCAAAAGAGCATTAAGGAGAAGAGCGATGATGTTAATTAACTTATTAGGCTTAATGTTAATCGCGCTGATTGTTTGGTGGTTTTGGCTATATAAACCCAATAAAACAATCGTTCAAGGTAATGAAGTACTCATTGAAGTGAGGGATGGCGTGTATTCCCCATCCTCAATTCAGGTGTCTGCTAGCCAACCTGTTACCTTGAAGTTTATACGCAAAGATCAATCCCCCTGCGCTGAAACAATGCTTATTCCTTCATTGGATATAAGCGAACAGCTTAAGTTAAATGAAATTACTCAAATTACCTTATTAAACTTGTCACCGGGAGAGCATGAGTTTCACTGTCAGATGCAAATGTATCGCGGTGTCTTAAAAGTCGTTTAGGAGGGCAATATGAAAAATCAACACCCTAATTTTTGGTCAACACCTACAGGCTGGGCTGCACTGGCACTTATTGCCGCAGTGACCTACTTCTTAGTGCTTGAGCATGGTCAACATACGCTGCAATTTCTTCCCTACTTGATTTTATTGCTATGCCCCTTGATGCACGTATTTATGCATGGCAGTCATGGTAAACATGGTCACGATCATTCACATGCGCCTGATGAAAAAAAGGAAGAGAGCTTTCAAGAACTCACGGATAAAAATGCAGCCTATCGCGATGGCTACATACAAGGCTTAGAAAAGGCACGTAAGGAATCACATAAAAAGGAGAGCAGTGATGAATGAAACATATGATTATGGCTTATGGTCAATGGTGATACTGAACTCAGCAATTTTTATCTTTTTTGCCTTTAGTTTTGTCAAACCAAAAACATCAACTGATTGGAGAAGTCTAAGCGCGTTCTCTGCCTTTATTGTTGCCCTATTTACTGAAATGTATGGCTTTCCTTTAACTATCTATTTTCTGTCGGGGTGGCTGACGGAGACCTATCCAGAAGTAAATTTCTTTGCGCATGAAAATGGGCATTTATTACATACTTTCTTTGGATTTCAAGGTGATGCCCATTGGGACCCATTTCATATAGTGAGTATGGTGTTTATTGTTGCAGGTTTCTTTATGTTGTCTTCAGCATGGAATGTATTGCATCACGCGCAAAAACATCATCAATTGGCTACAACTGGATGGTATGCAAGATGTCGCCACCCACAGTATGTAGCTTTCATTCTAATCATGTTCGGCTTTTTATTGCAGTGGCCGACAATCCCAACACTTGCGATGTTTCCGATCTTAGTCGTTGTTTACGTCAAGCTAGCGAAACGCGAAGAAGCACAGGCGATTGCTGAATTTGGTTCGGAGTACCACAGGTATATGGAATCGACACCAAGTTGGATCCCAAGTTTTAATAAAAGTGTAGAAGGTAAAAATCATGAAAACGTTAACTAAATCAATTTTATTTATTAGTTCACTACTGATAACCACTAGCTCATTTGCCCAAAACAATGAGCATAAACATGAAGGTGCGAACAAAGCTGATATGCATCAAGGCATGACAATACCACATGAGAACATGGGAGAAATGCATAAAAAAATGATGGAAATGAAAAAGGAAGTCCATGCCATTAAAACTGAAAAAGATCCTGACAAGCAACAGCAGATGATGGTTGAACATCACCGTTCAATGATGAAGATGATGCAATCCATGCACAAAAATATGGAAGAAATGCCAATGCATCAACAAATCAAGATGACTGAACATCATTTAGAAATGATGGAGAACATGATGCCGCAGATGAACCGGAAAATGGAAGAAATGAAAGATAGCAATCAACAGCATTCACACAAACATTAGGAGAAAAATTATGAGCGATTTAGATCATAGAGTTGGCGTTAGAGAGCAAAATTTAGTTGTTCGAAATCTAAAGCTTAGCAATGTCACAGAAGAAAGCTGTGACGAGTTAGTAAAAGAAATAGATCAGCTTTTTGGTATAGATGAAGTTAGTTACAACATCAAAGAAGGTGAAATACACCTTGCCTATGATGCCGCAAACGTAAGCCTTGATGGGATTGAGGAGGTAATCCGTAAGTATGGCGCAGATGTTCATGATGATTGGTGGACACATACTAAAGAAAGTTACTATAAATTTGTTGATCAGAACATCAAAGATAACTCTGTTCATAAGCCTTGGAGTTGTCATCAAGCACCTTCGGGGGCTGGCCGGAAAAACAAATGAATTCATAAAAAAGTGTATAGATAATTAGTTAGTCAAATGAGGTAACAGTGATGAAAACACCCTATATAAAAGCTCTTTTATTGCTTACATTCGGTTTATATTTAGTGGGTTGTTCTAATACCACTTTTTATCATAAATACATGATGAGAGGTCAGGTAGTAGAAAGTTCTGATAATCGAACTCTAATCTGTATTGGTGCTAAGCATGGCGCAGAGGTTGGGCAAAAATACAGTGTTATTAGATTCCATGAAAGAATAGTATTGAGTGAAGGTGACGATCCCTACACTATCGAAAAGGTAGGAACGGTACAAATTACTAAAATTGTGAATGATCATTTCGCAACTGTAAAGCTAGTGTCTGGTGACATTGCAGCGAAAGATATGGTGGAACTTGAAAACTAATAAAGTGGTGGCGAAAGCCACCACAAGAGCATAACAATAAAACTTAATGAAAAAGCTTTAGTGTTATTTTGTACAACCTTTGAGATTGTTTGCTCAGTTCTGGTTATCTTGATGCCAGTACGACAGAAAAAATGTTACATATGGATTAGAAAGGTGTGGGCTGGCATCCTAGGTCTAATCTTAACAGTTAAGGAGCCGCCGAATAGAGCTATACCTTTACATCAGCAGCATAATCAATGCTCCCGCGATCATAAATAAGTTTTCAGATAGCGATACAAATCCAAGTGGCACACTACTATCGCCGCCTACACAGGCACACTTTAACTGGCGTTTGTCAATGTAAACGGCTTTGAAAACTGAAATTGCTCCAACTGTGCCGATAAACAATGAAAATGGTGCCACTGCGAGAGGCTGTAGTTGGGCAACCATACCAATACCTGCATATGCTTCAATGAAGGGATAAATATAACCATATCTTATCCATCTCATCGCTAGTAAATCATAAGTAATAAACGAATTTGTGAAACTGTATAGGTCTTTCAGTTTTTGCACCGCTAAGAGCGTCATTGAAAAAGCTATAAATAGCATCAGTGTTCTGATGGAGATAAATGAGCCGGAAGCAAAATGTTGAGATGCGACAGCAAGAAGTGCAGCTATCGAGAAAATGGCTACAACTGGCGTGTAGGTTGTGCCAGTTTGACCTGCTTCATCTTTACCAAAATACTCTCTTAAGTCATCGTATCCTCCGACACGCTTTCCTTCAATAAAGGTTTGTGGCGTAGTTTTGACATCATGCTTATCTTTGAAGTCATCAGCTTGTTGTCTTGACGTGAGCTTATGATCTTCTACATCATACCCTTGCCTCTCCAGCAAATCTTTCGACCTTAAACCATAGGGGCAGATATGTTCGTCAGTGACCATTCTGTACAGGGTAGCTGTCTTAGTCATCTTAGTCTCCTTTGTTCAGTGTGCCTTCAAACTTTGGGAGCGGTCGTTGCTCAGCCTGAGCTTGTGAGCTGACCTTTCCATTTTCAGAAATATCCTTAATCAGCCATTCCATTTCTTTTATTTCTTTTCGTTGGGCTTTAATAATACCATTTGCCAATTCACGCACGCGTACATCCTCCAAAGTTGAATGCTCACTAGTAAGAATAGCAATGGAGTGATGAGGAATCATCGCTTTCATGTAGGCAGTGTCAGAAATTGTGCTTTGAGAGCGAACAAGATAAAGACATATGGCGAACAGTATTGTCGCCAATAGAAAAATAGCCATGTTGAGCTTCTTGTTACTGTACATGCCAAGCATAAAGGCCAGCATGATCATTGCCATACCTGCTCCCATATACAACGCCATATAGATACGCGTTTCACTAAACCATATATGTGATACTGCGTAAGTGTTGAGATACATCATGACAAACATAGCAATGGTTGAGGTGATGATCATTGCAGCAAATCTTGAGTATTTCATAAGTAATCCTTACATTGATAGTGTAAATATTTCCCACTGTTAGCCTATTATTCTCTACATGTGGTCATGTTCTCGAAAAATTGCAAGTAATGAGCCAGTATCAATAAGAGTATTTGTAATACGATTGACTCAATTTCAGCGCAATTATTGTGAATCAGTACTAATCTACACATTTCGGTGTAAGAGTTTATGGGCAAAAAATCTTCTTTGAAGGAGATCAAATCAGCTTATATTTAGAGTTTGAGTTTTGAACTTGTGATAGACACAGGCGGAATTGGCTTTAGTTAACAATCTAATGTGGGAACTCAAAGTACTACAAGCTGAGCTTCAACAAATGTAAGCTCGTGTACAAGTGAAGACACAGTTAAAGCATGTGGAAGAATTAATCTTGATAGTTAGAGTTGTCATTTATTTCACTTTTTAAATGAACGAATATTGATCTTTTATCTCGTTCATGTCCGAAAGCTAAAAGTTTCCTACACATGAAAGTGGTTTTGCAAGAGTATCTACTAGAGAACAAGATTTGAATGCTCAACTGTTCAGTTGGGCTATTATGGTTGTAAAAAAATATTATAAGGCAATGTGTCTGGTACTTCGGTTAGAAATGAAAAAAGTTAAAGAAGCTAATCGATTTCATCAGGTAGGGTGATGAGGTAATAGTTACTCGCCTTGATCGGCTAGGCCGATCATTAAAGTCTATTCTTGAGGACATTGAAAGTACTCACAAACGGGGCGATTGTTCAAAGATTATTAATGGTTCTGTCAGTACAAAAAATGATAATCCGTTTACCAGTTTCATTCATAATCTGCGCAATTAGCAATAATGACGTGCGTTCATAACGGTCATAAAGAGCAATCCCCCTGCGCTGAAATAATGCTTATTCCTTCATTGGATATAAGCGAACAGCTTAAGTTAAATGAAATTACTCAAATTACCTTATTAAACTTGTCACAGGGAGAGCATGAGTTTCATTGTCAGATACAAATGTATCGCGGCGTCTTAAAAGTAATTTAGTTTTAAATAGGTCTTTTTACACACCTGAACGAGCAAAAGTAACTTAACAAAAGGCTTCTCGAAAACATTACGAGAAGCCTCTAAATTAAAGTTAAGATTTGTATTTACTGTAAACAATTCTATATAGAACAGGCAAAACAACTAAAGTAAGTAAAGTAGAGGAAATAATCCCTCCAATTACCACCGTTGCTAATGGCCTCTGAACTTCAGCCCCAGTTCCGACGTTTAATGCCATAGGAATGAAACCTAAGCTAGCAACCAAAGCGGTCATTAATACAGGGCGAAGCCTGATAGTTGCACCTTCGATAATTGAGTTTATTAGCTCTCCTGTTTCAAGTAATCGCTGTTTAATGAATGACAGCATCACCAGTCCATTTAATACAGCTATCCCTGAAAGAGCGATAAATCCAACAGCAGCAGAAATTGAAAGAGGCATGTCTCTTAACCACAAAGCCAATACGCCGCCTGTAAGTGCTAAAGGCACACCACTAAATATGATCAGGGCATCTTTTATTGAACTAAATGCTATGACAAGCAGTGTCAAAATTACAAACAATGTGGCAGGTACTACGATGGATAATCTTTGCGTTGCACTCTCAAGTTGCTCAAATGTTCCGCCGTACTCAAGCCAATAACCAGCAGGCAATTCAACATTTTGTTGAATTTTTTGCTGTGCCTCTTGTACGAATGAGCCTAGATCTCGGTTTCTAACATTTGCTGTAATTACAATTCGTCGCTTACCATTTTCTCGGCTTATTTGACTTGGAACTGTCGTATAATTTAACTCTGCAACTTCGCTTACAGGTACAAACTCACCACTTTCTGTCGCGATTGGCAAATTACCTAGCTGATCAAGGTTGGCTCTCAACAGCTCAGGATATCTAACTACAATTTCAAATCGACGATCACCTTCGAATATTAACCCTGCGCCTTCACCTGACACGACTGTTTTTAACCAAGACTGTAAGTCGCTTGCATCCAACCCGTATAGCGCTAATGCTTCAGGCTTGGGGTTAACGGTAAAGATAGGCACGTCATCAACTTGTTCGAGCCGCGCATCAGCAACACCTGAAATTGTATTGAGTGTAGCCAAAACTTCTTGTGCAGAAATGACAAGTTGGGATAGATCATCACCGTAGAGCTTAATCCCTAAATCAGCTCTTACTCCGCTAATTAATTCGTTAAATCGCATCTGAATTGGTTGAGTAAACTCATAATTATTGCCGGGAATAGAGCTGAGATCTTTTTCCAGCCTTTCAACAAAATCCTCTTTCGTTAAATTAGGGTCGGGCCATTGCTCTCTCGGCTTTAATATCAGAAAAGTATCAGTCACATTTGGCGGCATCGCGTCTGTCGCAACTTCTGCTGTGCCCGTTTTTGAAAACACCGTAACAACTTCATCATATTTCATAATTTGTTGTTCAAGTACCTTCTGCATTTCTACAGCTTGGTCAATACCCGTGCCCGGAATACGCATCGCGTGCAGTGCAATGTCACCTTCATTAAGTTGAGGAACAAATTCAGATCCTAATTTACTACCAAGTAATATGCTAAATGTCACAAGTAAAGCAGCGCCGCAAACAACTAGCCAACGTAGTTTTAAAGCCCACTTCAAAACAGGACTATAAACTGACTTAGCGCCGACAATTACTGGACTTTCTTTTTCGCTGATTTTGCCTTTCAAGAATAAAGCAACCGCAGCGGGGACTAGCGTGAAGGTAAATACCATTGCAGACAATAGAGCGATTATCACCGTTGCGGCCATCGGATGAAACATTTTGCCCTCGACACCCGATAAGGTAAACAAAGGTAAATAGACAATCGTTATGATCAATACGCCAAAAACACTAGGTCGTATAACCTCATTGGTAGCAGAATAAACAATGTCTAGGCGTTCTTTCAGGGAAATGACAGAACTATTTCGTTTTTGGCTTTCTGCTAACCGCCTAATGCAGTTCTCAACGATTATTACCGCGCCATCGACAATCAATCCAAAATCTAAGGCTCCCAGACTCATTAAATTCGCAGAGACTTTGCTTTGAACCATGCCCGTGATTGTTGCCAACATTGCCAAAGGAATTACTGCGGCGGTAATCAAAGCGGCGCGTATGTTACCCAGTAATAGGAACAATACGAAGATAACCAGTAATGCACCTTCAATAAGATTTTTCTGTACGGTGCTAATTGCTTTATCAACCAGAGTTGTCCTGTCATATAAGGGAACTATGGACACGCCTTGAGGTAAACTGTTTTGGATTTCACTAAGCTTGTCACCAACAGCCAATGCCACCGAGCGTGAATTTTCTCCTACCAGCATCATTGCGGTGCCAATCACACTTTCCTTGCCTTCCAGTGATGCAGCTCCTGTCCTTAGCTCTTTTCCTATCGCAACTTCGGCGACATCTTTAACTTTTACAAGTGTGCCGTCGTCGCTTTTTATAATGACGTTTTGGATGTCTTGAATAGATTGCAACTGAGCTTGTGAACGAACAAGAATTTGCTGTCCGCTTCTTTCGATGAATCCAGCCCCTTGATTTGCATTATTTCGCATTATTGCATTTGATAGTGCTTCACTGGTAATACCGAAGTGCAACATCCTTAACGGATCGGGATTGATATGGTATTGCTTTTTATAGCCACCAATTGCATTGATTTCCGTAATCCCTTTAACCAATGCAAGTTGTGGTTTCACTACCCAGTCATGGATCTCCCTTAACGCCATCGCATCATAGGGTAAGCCATTATTCTGCTTTGCACTTTCGTCGGCAGTTATACTGTACATGTATATTTCACCGAGGCCCGTAGCAATTGGTCCCATTTCTGGTTCAATGCCAAACGGTAGTTGCTCCTTAATTGCGCTAAGTCGCTCATTGATTAGGTTTCTGGCAAAATACAAATCTGTGCCTTCTTCAAACACAACAGTCACTTGCGACAGGCCATATCGAGAAAGTGAACGGGTATAATCCAGCTTAGGTAAACCTGCCAAGCCCGTTTCGACGATAAACGTAATCCGTTGCTCTGTTTCCAAAGGTGAATAACCTTGAGCCTGCGTGTTTATTTGTACCTGTACATTGGTTATATCTGGCACAGCGTCAATAGGTAGCTTCTGATAGTTCCATATTCCTAAAGCGATGATAAACAAGGCCATAAGCAACATAGTACCACGTCTACGGATAGATAATTCTAGTATCCAAGCGATCATATTTTCACCTCGATAATACTGAAGCCAATATGTAGAGGACAAAAAGGTCGGAGATTAGTGTTCATGTCCAGCCTCCGATTTTTTTAGATCAGCAACTAGCAGATAACTGTTCTTTACAACCACACTTTCGCCGACGTTCAAACCGTCGATGATAGCAATATTGATAGCGTCTGAAGCGCCAGTTTTTACGGCGCTAGGGTGGTATTCATTGCCTTCTTTAATAAAAACAACATCTTTGCCTTCAAACTCTTGAATGGCTCCTTTTGGCACAACAACTGGAGCAGAGTGTTGACTGGTCGTAACCGCACCTTTAATTACAGTGCCAAGCGGCCACTTGTTGGTTTTGTTATCCAATTTTACAAATGCCAATGAGTATGGCTTGTCGTTTAGTGATGGTGTTAAATAGCTAATTTGCGCACTTTGATTAAATTCAGTGCTATGAATTAGCACCTGCTGGTTAGCGTTAACCTTACTTAGCTGAGTAGGAAACACTGATAGTTGTGCCCAAACCACGTCAAAATTGGCTATTGTCAGCAAGTTTTCACCATTTGTAAGCTCGCCAATATTGGCTTGCCTAGCGACTATACGCCCAGACATTGGTGCTTTTATCGAATATTGATTTAAGCTCTCATTGGATTCAATCACTACCAACGTTTCACCTTTTTTGACCTCTTCGCCGAGATTGACTTTTACTTCCTTAATAACACCATCGAATCTAGCGTTAACGTGCGCAAGTGAGGCAGGATCGGCAACGATTTTTCCATATACAACTTCTTCGTTATGAATAACACCGCTAGTTGCTGCTACTGTTTCAATGCTGTTTTGTTTAGCCATCTCAACAGACATAGAGACTATTTCATCTTTGTGTTCTTCACTGGCTGAGGTCGTGATGGAGGTGAAACCAATTACAGCAACAAGCATTAATTTGAAAAGGCTGATTGGTGAATTTAATATATTTTTCTTTTTCATGATTAATTCTCAATAAAGCTTGAAAGTTGGCTTTCTGTATTGCCGGAAGAAATTAATGGAATGCCTGATAAGGACTCAATGGAGGCGCTTTGTTTGTGAACCTCACTTGCGGCAAAAATAAGCGCATATTGCATCTCAATAAGCTCTTTTTGAACTGAAACTAGCTCTAAATAACTAAAGCGCCCGTCCGAATAGGCTTTTTGCACTAATGACAAAGCACTTTCTTGAGGCGGAATAATACTGGTTTGTAAGGTTTCAACCGTAAGGCGAGCCTCTTCCTGAGCCGCATAAAATGTCGCTAATTGGCTGTAAATTGCTCGCTCACTGGCTTTCCGTTGCTGCTCAACTTCATCGAGTTTTGCTTTTTGAGATTGATAGCTGCCTCTATTTCTATCACTCGTAAACAGAGGGACGCTAATTCCTGCAACCAACGCAGTCTCATTGCTACCTTCAAGTCTTTTCACACCTGCGCTCCACGTTATATTAGCGTGGCTTTGTGCGTTGATTGATTGTAATTGAGCTTGCTGAATTCTCGATTGCTCTGCATAAGCTAATATATGAGGACTTTGAGAAAGTTGAGCCATGATGTATTCGAGTGATATTGTTTTGGGAAGTGCAAATAAATCGCCTGATACACGAGAGAATTGCGGTGATTGTTCTCCCCACATAATAGCTAACTTACGAACACTGGCCTCTAACTGCTTGGAAATGGTTAGCGTCTTTAGTCGAGCTGTTGCTAAAGCTGCATCAGCTCGTTTTTGCTCTGATGACGGTGCCGAACCAACACGAACTTTTTTGGAGACAGTTTGATAGGTTTCTCGTGCTAGCTTTTCTGCATTTTCATTGACGAGCATGATTTGCTGTAACGTCAAAACATCGATATAGCGAGCTGCTACTTCACCCAAAATATCGAGTGTTTGTATTCTTTTTTCAACAGCTATTGCTTGCTGTTGGGCATTAACATAAAGCTTTCTGCTATTTACCTTATCTCCCAATTCCACCACGGAAGATATTGATAAGGTAAGTTCAGCGTCGCTGAATCCAGATACATCACCTGTACCTGCAAAGTTTTCCAATTCAGCGCTGACGTTATATTCAGGTTTTAACCCTGCGGTAGCTAACTCGCCGTCTAAACGCTTTTGTTTGTATTTAAAAGCTGTTAGCTGTGGGTTGTTTGCAAGTGTTCGTTGTATTGCCTCTGACAATGAAACTGAATCAACAGTTAAGTCATTTGCAAATACATTATTAGTTGTCACTAAAAACGACAACAGAAGCAACCGTTTTACTTTCTTCCAAGCAAGTACGGGGGCCTTAAAATAAGACATATTCATATTTTGTCCTGTTTATTTTATGAAACGAGCGTTGGCTTCACCGCCTAACGCGCCAATTAAATAAAAGGACTAACTTTTGGGAGGTCGAAGTAATCTGGAAGGGGGAGCTTCAATGACTACTTTTAAATAATCAAATACCTGACTTGATTTGAAATCAATGTCTCTACTGATGTAAACATGCGTAGCAAACTGTACATGCGAGCCATTGCAGTGTCCGCAATGATGACAATCAGCGGGGTTGTGTTGGTCATTATCTGCTGATGATTGTATTAATTTTTCAGAAGAAATGTGGTCATCTAAAGCATGAACATGCTCGGTTTTTATATGCTCGGAATCAACAATATGAACATCAGCAACTTTTGCCACAGCAGAAAATGACTGAAGTAATATCAGCACTATCATGATGTATGCAGGGAATTGTTTAATATTCATTTCGTTTCAACTATCTCTTAGTTATGCCAATGTTAACACTATCGTTTAGCTTGCGTCACGACATTGCTCGTCTATGAACTCTATTTCAATTGTTGTATGAGCAAAATCAAACTCTTTAAGCTCCTGTCGCAACTCTAGCTTGTACGATTTCAGCTCTTCGTTAGATATTTCAGTGTTTAAAACAATATGGGCGGTTAAAACGTTGTGTTCACCATCAAGTGACCAGATGTGTAAGTGATGTACTTCACCCACAATGGCTTTAGAAACTATTTTCGATTTAATATTTTCAATAAGATCAATATCTGGTGTCGCTTGCAAGAAGAGCATAAGTGTCGTTTTCAGTGTTCTTACAACATTAAATAAAATAAAAAGGGTAAACCCAATTGATAAAATAGGATCGAGTATGGGCCATTCAACAAACATCAATACGATTGATACAATAAATATAGCTATCCAACCTAAAACGTCTTCAAGCAAGTGCCAGTTTAAAACTCGTTCATTTAAGGTCTTTCCATGACTTAGCTTATAGGCAGCGTAACCGTTTACCACCATGCCAAAAATAGCTAATAAAAGCATTCCTTCGACTTGAGGCATTTCGGGGTTAGCTAATCTTGGTATGGCCTCAATTAGTATAAAAACAGAACCAACAGTTAATACCAAACCGTTAATCAATGCGCCAAGCAATGAAAAGCGCTTGTAACCATATGAAAACTGGCTAGAGGCAGGCTTGTTACTGAGCTTATTTAATCCCCATGCGGTGCCTATGGAGATGCTATCTCCTAAATCATGGATAGCATCTGCCATGATTGCCGTACTATTGGTTAACCAACCTCCGATAAATTCGATGATGGTAAACGTGAGGTTTAGAAAAAAAGCCCAGCCAATGCGTCTCGAAGCGTCCTCATCATTGTGAGGGTGATCATGACCGTGAGAGTGGTTATGCATGTTGAGCCTCGGCGGTTACATTTTTTCTTCTAAGCCTTTGTACATTCCAATTAATGATATGACGGATAAAGTTTTGGTACGCCCAACGTTTAATACCCGTTAGATTGGTTCCCTGCTCAGCATAGAATTCATCGGGTGAGTCATAAAAGCCAAAGTCGTCGTGTATGCCTTCTTTTTGAATATAAGTATCTTTACCAACCCAGTTCGTCTCTGGGTTACTTATGCAGGTAGTAGCTATTCCATAACCACAAAAATTATCTTTAGCTTGACTGAATTTGGATTGAATTGAACTTAGGTAAGCTTCGTCGAGAATGAAGCCTTCTAAATTGATCCACTTACCTTCATAGAGCACTTCTACCCAGCTATGGATAATGGATTTTGGGGCAAGCCAAAATACATAAGAAGGAATAGCGCCTTTCTGAAGCTGTTGGTCAATCGTGAAACCATGAAATCGGCACTGAATACCAAGCGCTCGGAATAGAGCCATTAACAAGTTTCCCTTGGTATTGCACTGTCCATAGCCATCCGCTAAAACTTCACTCGCAGATATATCATCGCTGCGGTTGTAACCAAACTGAATCTCATCTTTAACAAAGGTGTAAGCAGCTCCTATTGTGTTGTATTCATCCATTGTATTCCAATTCCGATCTGCTATTAGAGATTGGATGCTGTGATCATCTAAGTCTAATATTTGTGTTTTCTCTAAATAATTAGCACTCATTATCCATCTCCTTTAAGAACATGATTTTGATTTACTTCCACTACAGCTATTGTTTTCGCTTGTTAACTCTGCGTTGCTCAGCTCTTTCTTCGCATCAGTAATAATCAGGTAAGCCCCTCTTAAAATTAGGGTTGCAATCACACTACCAATCACAATGTCAGGCCAGCGAGAATCAAGTAGCATCACTAAAACACCAGCAGCAATGACCCCCAAGTTTGCGATCACATCGTTGGCTGAAAATATCCAGCTTGCACGCATATGGACTTCACCATTGCTTTGCATTCTGATTAAAACTAAACAAATGACGTTTGCTATTAATGCTACAAAACCAAAGCCGATCATGAACCAAGAGTGAGGCTCACCTTCTCCGAGTCTTCTTACTATGTCAAAGATTACCAGTATTCCGAGTGTCAGCTGAAAGTAACCGCTGATAAGGGCTGCATTGGCTTTATGCTTTAAAGATCGGCTCACGGCATATAGAGCAATACCATAGACAATTGCGTCAGCCAGCATATCCATTGAATCTGCTATCAAAGCCGTTGAGTTTGCATATAGGCCCACAGTAATCTCAACGCAGAACATAACCGCATTAATACCTAGCAACCAATACAGCACATGTTTTTGTTTCGCATCTTTTAGTTCGACTTCGCAACCACAACCACTCATTGCACGGCCTTAGTTATTTGCTTGATAACTTAACTATAAAGTCTATAGTGACTATAGAGTCAAGATTTAGGACTAAAGTTTTATGAAGATAGGTGAACTTTCAAAAACGACAGGGTGTTCGATACAAACAATTCGGTATTACGAGAAAGAAGGGTTGCTTTCAACTCCTGAACGTACTGAAGGGAATTACAGGTTATACGGTGAACGGGCTTTAAAAGAATTAGAGTTTATAAAGCATTGCCGAAGTTTGGATATCCCTCTAACAGATGTTAAACGCCTTATGGAACTGAAAAATAAGCCAGAAGAAAGCTGTGCAAGTGTTAATAAGCTCATTGCTCAACAATTGGCCTTAGTTAACAATCGAATGAGAGAACTCAAAGCACTAAAAGCTGAGCTTCAACAAATGGCAAGTTTGTGTACAACTGAAAACACCATTGAAGCGTGTGGAATAATTAAGTCACTTGATAGTTAGAATTGTCATTCATTTTCTATCCGTGTTGTGTACGAATAACTATATTTTATTACGTTCATGTACGAAATTTATTTAATGTACTTTCGTTCACTTGATTGTTAAGATGTACGAAAGTTACAGGTTTCGTACATATGAAAGTTGGTTTTGCAAGAGTCTCAACTAAAGAGCAAGATTTAAATATTCAACTGTCCAAGTTGGACGCTCATGGCTGTGAAAAAATATTTCAAGGAAAACAGTCAGGTGCTTCCATTAGAAATGAAGAAAAGCTAAAGGAACTCATCGATTTTATCAGGGAGGGTGATGAGGTAATTGTTACTCGCCTTGATCGGCTAGGCCGATCATTAAAGTCTATTCTTGAGGCTATTGAAAGTATCCACAAAAAGGGGGCTTGTTTAAATATTATCGACGGCTCTCTCAATACTAAAAATGATAATCCGTTTGCCACCGCCATGATCAACCTATGTGGAGTATTCGCTCAACTTGAGCGGGATCTTATAAAAGCCAGAACCGCAGAAGGTCGCGAAGAAGCGAAGGCTAAAGGCAAACATATGGGTAGGTTGCCTGCTTTATCAGACAAACAAGCGAAAGAATTATATAAAGATAAATTAAATGGTGAATCGATCTCTGCATTAGCGAAGAAATATTCTGTTAGCCGCCCGACGGTTCATCGAACTATTGAAAGAATGGAACAAAAAAATAATAAATAAAAGGAGATGTTATGTGGTCTGATAAAGAGTCAAAAATTGACTTCTTAAACTTTAATGAAACGGCTGAGTCGATTAAAGATCTTATCACTGAAAAGGAATTAATGCCTATTAGTATAGGTGTCTTTGGTGATTGGGGCGCTGGAAAATCCACGATTCTTGAACTTACCAAAGCATCTTTGGAAACTGATGAACAAGAATATATACAAGTGCATTTCGATGCATGGACTTTCCAAGGATACGATGACGCTAAAGCAGCGCTATTAGAAACAATTGCATCTACTTTAGTAAAAAAAGCAGCAGACGATAAAAATCTAAGTGCAAAAGCAATAGAGTTTGCTGGACGAATAGATAAGATCAGACTGATGGGACTGCTAATGGATGGTGGTGCAGCATTAGCTGGTATACCGACTATGGGTGGTATACAGAAGATCATGGGACTATTCAGTGGTGGTGACGATGGTGAACTTGATGTTGATGATGTAAAAGGTGCTGTCGATGGCGCTAAGGATGTTGCGAAGAAAAACAAAGGTTTGATCAAAGATAAGAAATCATTCTCACCTCCTAAAGAAATTAAAGAATTCCGAAAAGCATATTCTGATCTGTTAAAGGAGTTTGATAAGCCACTTATTGTCTATGTCGATAATTTAGATCGCTGCTCTCCATTTAATGCCATTTCAACACTTGAGGCGATCAGATTATTTCTATTTTTACCAAATACCGCATTTGTCATTGCCGCCGATGAAGACATGATCCGTTTGGCAGTACCTGAATATCACAAAGGTGCATCTCAACGACATCAAACTGATTATTTAGACAAGCTTATTCAAATTCCTGTGCATGTACCAAGGCCCGGTGTTCTTGAGATAAGGGCATATTTAATGATGCTCACCGCTCAAGACCACGGAGTGACAGATGCTCAGTTAGAAGCGATAAGATGTGCCCTTGAAGAATCATTAAGGCTTTCTTGGAAACAACCACAAATTACCGTTGATGAGCTTCTTCAGGATCACGATATCGAAAAGCATTCAGGACTCAGAAGCAAATTTGTAGTTGCTGAACAGTTAGCTCCACTATTAGCTGAATCCACAAACATTAACGGTAACCCTCGCATAGTTAAGCGATTACTCAATCAAGTTAAGATGAGAAAGAAAACGGCTCACCGTCGAGGAATGCAGCTTGACGAGAAAACTATCACTAAGCTGGTAATTTTTGAGAGGTGCTTAGGCACTCAGGCTACTAACAAGCTTTATGAATTAATTGATAAGGAAAACGGATATCCAAAAGTTTTAGCGGATCTCGAAAATTCAGAAGTTGAATTTGATGAAATAAAGTTACCTGAAGAGTGGAAACTCGACCTAGCTTTTATTGATAAATGGTCAAAATTACCTCCAATGTTTACTGAGATGGATTTGACCCCAGCGGCATACCTTAGCCGAGAAAGCATTCCAATGGGTGCTGTTAATGCGGTAATGTCGGGAGCTGCTCAAAAACTTGTAGAAGAATTAATGAAGCAAAAGGTAAGGGTCAGTGGCGTTAACTCTACTGCGATTACCACAACTCCGAAGGAAGAGTACATGTCAGTCATGGATGGTTTGATTGAAAACTTTAAGTTGATTGGTGATTGGACCGAAAAACCAACAGGCATCTATGGAGCCGTGTTACTTGCCAAGCAGGATGATAAATGTTGCTTAAGTCTTCTTACATTCTTAAAAAGCTTGCCTCGTCAAAGGTGGCTCAATCCAATCTTAAAAGAACTAGAGGGAATTAAGTAATATGGGTACGTCCGCATCGTCTACAGGACCGAATAACAAGAGTCCGCTAATTCCATCTTGGGCAGAGCAAGGAGATCCCGTCACAATAGAGCCTGCATCAGGTACTGATGGGGATGATCAAACTGGTTCTGATAACAATCAATCTGATGATCAGAATGACCATACCAACGATATTGACAATGACAAGGTTCAACAAGAAATCGGTGGTTCGCCAACAGCAACGCCACCTCCAAATAGGTTTGCCAGCGCCAGAAGAGCATTTGGTAAATATGCACAAACAGGTGGCTCAACCTCAGATCTAAGGCGTTCATTAAAAAGTTACTCTAGAAAAGGCTCTGGCGGAGGTAAAAGCACAAGCCGGAGACTAGCAAGCGGTATAACGGCTGGTTCTGGATTGCTTGGTGTCATGCGTGGCGACACCGTAACGGTTAATAATCAAAGCTTATCATTAGGTGATCTAACTGGGTTATCGACTGACCAAGCAATTGACAAAATTGCTAGTCATTTGGCACCTGATAATGCCGATTCGGATGCTGTAAGAGTTGCGTTGGATTACGCACTAGAGGAAGCATTACCCGATACAGAAGAATTTGACCCAAACAGTTTTACTGACGAAGTTATTCAAGAAGCCATAGGCTGTTATTTAACAGATCTTATTTTTCAGGATGTGGTTGAAGGCATGGGCAGAGCTTGGTTTCATGTTGAGCCTGCAAGTAAGCATCATCAAATGGAAGTAGAATTAAGGGAATTAATAAAAGTGATCACACAAGAGCAGTTAGACAAAGTAACTAATGGCAACCCTAGTACTATTAGCAAGGAAAATATTACTAAAATTCAAGCTGATGCAATTGCAATGACAGTGGATGAATGGGAGAGTTTTGATGACTAATTTTTATTTTAACCATGACCCAGCTAACTTGCCTGATTTTTCTGAAGACTGTCATCCTGTCCAAATGTTTCACACGCATCAAAATGACATCACTAAGCACAGCTTAGTGTCAAAACAACTACTACAAACAGTTCGTGATTTAGGATTGCATGTAGATGCTGATGCAATAGATCTGATAACAATTGCAACCGCCGTTACCGCCGCTGATACATTTGAATTGAGGGATAATGCAGAAAATGCATGGGCTAGAAAAATGCACTTGCATGTTCCTGTTACCGATGAGGATATGTGGAATACTGTTGAGCCTGAACTAAGTTCTTTGCTCAACTTTCTAACGGGCGATCAATGGCAGTTTACTTTTGAAAAAACAACTATGCCGATGCCGACTCCTAAAACAAGTGAGCAAGCGAAAGCAAAAGCAAAATCATTAATTGGACTCAACTCAGTCTGCCTTTTTTCAGGAGGTCTTGATAGCGCAGTTGGTGCAATTGACATTTTAAACGGAGAGTCAGCCTTAAAACCGCTTTTGGTTAGTCACGCTTATCGTGGTGATGGCGCAAAACAGGAAGATATTAAGCAATTATTGTCCCCGCCATTCGGCGAATTGCCCTATTCAATGTCTCCTCATATTATCAAGCAGTTAGAAGGTAAAACTGACATTAGCATGAGGGGAAGAAGCTTCAACTTCCTAGCTATGGCGGTACTTGGTATATCAGCCTTAAGAAATGCTAATTGCGATAGCAGTATTGAAACTATTGTCGTCCCTGAGAATGGCTATATTTCTATAAATCCACCGCTTACCAGAAGACGGATTGGTAGCCATAGTACTAGAACTACTCATCCTAATTTTCTAAGCAGGCTTGAATCTTTGCTTAGAGACACTGGGTTTCATGTCAAATTTGTAAACCCCTATCAATTCAAAACTAAAGGTGAAATGTTAGCGGAATGTGTTGATCAAGACGCAATTAGAAAAGCAGTTCCTCTGAGTGTTTCTTGTAGTCATTGGCACAGAGAGCATAAACAGTGTGGGCATTGTGTACCTTGCCTTATTCGAAGAGCGTCAGTTTTTCATGCTGGTTTTACACAAGATGCGCCATACAAGACAAAGCGGTTGAGAGGTCTTATTAAAGAAAAAGATACTCGCGATGATCTCCAAGCGGTTCAAACTGCCATTATTAGATTGAAACAATCAGATAACTATCGTTCTTGGCTTCGAAAGTCAGGACCAATACCACAAGAAAAAGATATACGAGAAAAATTAGAATCAACTATTAAGCGAGGATTGGCAGAGGTTGAATTATTTCTCCAAGCGGATAAATCATCATGATGGATCTTCATTGCCATGTTGATTTATATCCAGATTATCAAGAGGTATTGAACGACATAAAAAGCAGTAATTATTACGTGCTATCAGTAACTACGGTGCCGTCAGCTTTTGAAGGTACTGTCCAGTTAACAAGTGACATAAAACACTGTAAAACGGCTTTGGGTCTGCACCCTCAACTTGCTCATTTAAGGAAAAATGAACTACCTCTATTCGATAAGCTAGTTGATAGAACTAGATATATTGGAGAAATTGGGCTGGATGGCTCAAAAGGTTATGCTGATTACTTTGATGATCAATTAGAGGTTTTTACGCATATTTTGAAAAAATGTGAAGGCTTTGATAACAAAATATTAACTATCCATAGTCTTAATGCGACAGGTGAAGTACTTGAACAACTTAAGTTATACCCCGATGCTGGTACTTCTATTCTTCATTGGTTTTTAGGTACTAAGAAGCAAGTTCTAGAAGCCGTCGAGCTAGGCTGTTTCTTTTCTATTGGGCCAGCCATGCTTACTTCAGCCAGAGCTAAAAAAGTAATATCGTGGATACCTCAAGATAGGATTTTACTCGAAACTGATGGCCCTTTCGCCAAAGTGGCGGGGAATATTCTGTTTCCTTCAAGTGTTGGCACTGTTACTGAATATCTGGCTGAAATTTGGTGTAAAAATAAGGCTTCGATAATTGAGCAACTGTCAGCAAACCTTAGGTGTTTAACATCAGTCAAGTAACTAATTATACGTCACGTAATCTTATAACAATTTTATTCAGGTTTAATCGATTTGTTTGAAGTATTTGTATTAGCTATAGCACTCAGTATGGACGTGTTTGCAGTATCCATAGGCTTAGGTTCTAAAAAAGTAGCAAATGCTGAAAAACTCTTTATTAAAGCCGTTGCTTATTTTGGATTTTTCCAAGGCTTTATACCTCTTTTAGGCTATTACAGCGGTAAAGGATGATCATCTTGGATTGAAGATTATGCACCTTGGATAGCTTTTATTTTGCTATTATTTATCGGTGGCAAAAATGATTTATGAGTCCCAATCTGAAGGAATTGAAGAAGATATTGCTAATGTTACTCATCGTGTGCTATTTGTTCTTGCTATTGCCGCCAGTATTGATGCAATGGCGGCAGGTTATGCAATCACATTGCTTGAGGTAGACATAGCCGTAGCTTGCTTGATAATAGGCGTCACGACGTTTGCCTTTAGCTAGATTGGTGTGAATATCGGCGAAAGAAGTGGCGTATGGCTGGAGTCTAAAGCTGAACTATTTGGTGGTTTAGTGTTAATCGCAATCGCATTTAAGATATTACTTGGTTGGCACAGAACCACCGAATACTAGGCTACTTACCTGAGCAACATGCATTGCCTTCTTGAATAGGAGGACACTTAACTGTTCCATAAGAGCAGTAAACGCAACAATCACCTTTGAACGGTTTAAGTAGTGCTTTACAGCTTTCGCATTCGTAATACCATTGGCAAGCGTTTGTAGGCATGGTTTCAACTTTGCTAAATCCACATTCAGGGCAAGTTATCTTAGATTTTAATTCTATACCTTGCATACTGGTTCCTTAATGGGCTTAACAATATCTAAAATAGACATTACGACCATCCAAATGATCCCAAAGTAAAATAAGTAAGTGCTCCAGTCGTATTGCCATAAAGGATAAAGGGTCAGCAATACTGCAATTGGGCCAATGACACTTAAAATGCCTCTTAATGACTCTCGATGTTGATACCAATTATAGAAATTAACTAACAACGCTAGTGAAGCAAATAATGGCAATAAGGTGTTCACCGCTATCCCTTCAAAATGTGAAAGAAAACCTAACCCAAGCGCAGATGCCAATGAGCCGAGCGCAGGAAAACATGCTGTGCAACTAAGGGCGGCTAGCCAAACGCCACCAGAACCTACTTTATCTAGAATTTTATTGATCATAACTATCTACCTCAATTTTTAAGGTAGTATAAACTCCGTACATAAGTACGGGGTCAATAGCTATTTAAGTGAATTTATTACCGGGCAGGATTGAGGGTCTTGATTGGCCTTGCAAGAATCTGTCATATCTTGAATTACTTTCTCTAACCGCTGTAAATCAGCAATTTTATTACGGATGAGATTAAGTTTTTGCAATCCCATCGATTCTATATCAGCGCAACTGCTACTTAGTGACATCAGTGATTCAATTTCTTTCAGCGTAAACCCTAATGCTTTAGCTTTCAGAATAAATTTGAGTTGATTAGCGTGTGTCTCGTCATACTTTCGATAACCTGATTCGGGTTTTGGAGGCTGCTCTATTAAACCTTGGCGCTCATAAAAGCGGATCGTTTCAACATTGATATCTAAATCTTTTGCCAGTTTTCCAATGGTTCTCATAAACATACTCTTTAGAAGCAGAGACATCATTATACAATTAATGCGGATTGCCTAAACTCAATTTTATTGCATGAACGGGGTCGCTAAGCGTCCGCTTTGTAGAATTAAGTTCACATATCCAGATCACTCTGACCGTCTCTTGTTCGCTCTTGCTGCCTGTCAGGTGAAGTCTAAACCTAATCAACAAAACTGTAAGATGAGATATGAGCTACTACATCTAATCTATTGTTTCGTTGAAACTAATTCAATAATTTCACCAGTAGACGTATCCACTCTTATTTCTGTATGTTGCCCTGAGTGCTGAAGTTGATTTTTTAAATCAGCATTAATCAGTTTGAGCTTATCTATTTCAGCGTACATTTCTTGTAATCGCACCAGTAGCTTTTCAAAATCCTTATCGATTTCCTTAGGGTCAATCTCGTTTTTTTGCTTTTCTTTAGCAAGCTTGCTTTTTAGTTCGGCTACCTTTGTTCTGAGTTGTTTTATTAAATTATCTTTATTTTTTTCTTCCCAAGTTAATTGAGCTTTTTCAATATTTTCTCGTAACTTTACCCATTTTTCTTCTTCTTTAGATAGATTTGCAATATTTCTTTTAGCTCTCGTTGCTACTGCATTTTTGGTTATCTTGCTGCCATCAGATTTCATCTCTTCAAAAGCACGTTTTATATCATCGTATGCGCTACTCATGCTTGTTCTCCTTGGTTTGTATGCGCTTTGCCTTCATCTAATACATAGTCAGCTGCTGCTATATTATTTTTCCAGTGAATAGCAAATAGCTCGTAATCTTCTTGCTCTTCTTTGGTTAATGCCGCATATGCCTCTAGTTTCTGCGTTGCTTCTTTTTTTATTATTTGCCAATTGACCTTGTGGCGTTTGGTAATGATTTTACTACCACAATACACACAGCCACTAGGGATTCCTGCTCCTTTTATCTTGCAAGCTTCTCCCGCAGTGCAGTACCCCGTAGGTAAGCCACGTATGTTTTTAATATTTTTGACGAGAAATTTTTTCAGTTCTTCAATTGAACTGAAATGGATCTGCTTAATCACAGTCGAATCTTTACTTTGACTATCAGTAATACCTATTATCAGATCTTTAGATGTTTTATTAATTTGCTCACCAGCACCACCTTTAAGTGATTGTGACTCGGCTTCATCTATTAACTCTTCTGCAACACGGTCAATTAAAATCTCATTAAACTCTTCAGTAGTTTTAATTAAAGTTGTTGAGGCCAAAAATGCTCTTCGAGTATAAACAAACGTCATTAGGCTAGTTAAATGTTTAAATTGATATCTAATATCATCAAGCTCACCTAATTTATTGGCAATGACAAAGTAGGCCAACGTATGTCGAAACATGTGAGCGGTTAATCTAAACGTATCGCCTTCTTCGTATGGGACACCTCTATTCTCTCCTCTAACTTCTTTGTAGTTAGATTCAAGGCGTTCAAGCTCTGCTATATCATCATCGTCTAGAGTTAAGTCAAAAAGCTCAATGTTTTCACTGTTTTTAACCTCAAATTTTGTGAATCGCCCAGCATCGCTAAAACTAACACTACAGCTACTATGTGAAACCCCGAAAAGACGGTTTCTTTCTAACCCTTCTTTCAAATTGTGTGCTTGACTACTTGTTATATTGGCTCTGCATGAAGAAAGTACAGCTTTTGCCCTTTCTTGCATACCGATCACATATTTTTCGTAAATACCAACACACTCATGTACTTCAGCGTTTGAAAACCATTCCATCTCAACCTTACTGTTGTCGGTTTTGGTCATAATTGCCGTAATGTAATAAATATCATCTTTGTAATTGGCACAGCCAACCTTGCATGTAAGTACTTCGTTATATCTCATACCTGTATAGGCCAAGATATTAATGTATGTGGCTAATTTTAAATCTTCTAATTCTTCGGATAATTGAATGAATTCCTCTTCATTGGGTAAGTTTCTTACATGTTTTGCTATTAGCTCACCTGTATTCATTTTGGGCGGTGGTTCAATGGAGCCTTCATGTAAACTATCTATTAAGCGTGCATTTAATTCTAGCCATCGTTCTATCTTATCCTTAGAGTTTTCAACTATTTTTTCTGCAAACTTCAGAATTTTTTTCATTACTTTAGTAGGAATGACAGGGTGCGAATAAGTGACTGGTCTCGGATGGTGTAACTCGTTTAGTTGGTTAAGCACATTAATAAAAACACTACACACCTTAGGGCCAAAAAGACGAAAGCTTCGTTGCACGTCAAATAGTTTAGTAAATGAGTGTGATTGTCTGTAAATAGCTATTTTCCCGACTTCATATAAATAGTCTTTTATGAGATTCCTAATAACTAAGTCAGATTTGAACTCCAACTCATGAAATGAGTGATAACCTCTTTGTCTTAAGAAGGCTGCAATTAAATTTAGATACGTTACATCATTTTGAAGTGTAGAGATTTTTAGAGGTTTACCGCCTACAACATCACCATGTGTGAGTTTAATTAGTGAATAAATTCGAATTTGATATGCTAATTCATCAACACCTTTAAAATTCACATTTCTTTGCGTTTCTTCATAGCTTATCCAAGTGTCATCGCCAAAGTGAATAGTGCCATGTTTAGCAATATTCAATGCTCTGTTTTCCCACAAAGCAATCGAATTAAAAGCGCTAGTATCATCAACTTTAAAATCTTCTAACACCTGAACCAAAGGTTTTATAGTGATTTGACCTGTATGTGTTTTTACAACAGCGATATCAAGTAGTTTTGTTTTAGTTATCTCTTTGGTCATAGCAAACCTGTGTTTTTCCAATGAGGATGAATACCCTCTGTTCTCAATAATTCTTTTCCATCAATCACAGCTTGAGCATTAAGCTTGGCAATATCAGTTAATATTTCGTTAACTCTATTTTTCAACTGCTCTATGTTTTCCAGTTGCTCTGTTACAGAGTCAAATGTTGCGGCTGAGTTTTCCATATCAGCAACAACAAAATCCCGGTATGACAAAAGTTTCCAAACATGCAATGCGTCAGCAACACAGCGATAGAACGGACACCACAAGCATGCGTTAAAGTCGGCACATGCATGCTCGTTTGTATCTCGCTGGTCTAATAATTTCCTGTTTTGAGATTCGAATGCCACTACTGCGGATTTATCTTTTGAGTTAATGCATGTGCCATTCGGGACTTTTTTACCGTCTTCTGGTGGAGTCTGCAAAATGATTACTTTGTCGGTAACATCGCGAACAAAATAGTCTGCCATTGTTTTTGTCGCTCTGTTGATTGTCATTGCAACATCTTTGTTATCTTGCATTAAATAATGACGCAAGAACGTTTCATAAGAGTGCTTGCCAGCTTTTTGATACCACTTAAATTCTTTGGCAACTTTTCGGTAAATGTAGTTAAGCCCTGATTTTCTGATCTTTTGCGAATTAAATACGATATCACACCCAAGCTCAGTCAATATCCTATCTATAGTGGTCTTGAAACGTGATGCTGTTAATAATTGAATCTTTACTTCTCCAATACTATTTACTTTGGGAAAAACAAAAATTCTTTTTGATAGGTTCTCAATAGAAGGGCGGTAAATAGACGTAAGTCTAGTCGCAGCCTTAATATCAAATATTACTGGTTCGACAACGTCGCCGTATAAGACGCCTTCTTTTTCTAGATCTTCGGCTTTAATTTCAAATTTATGCCATTGAGTTTGATAATTAGCTCGGCGTTTAAATAAACGAAGAGCAGGAGTTTTACTTGAATGTAATGGCGTGTTAAAGAAAAATAAGTCGTCAGTATCAAGCTCTAGCGTAGGAGTTGAATTCCAACCAGTTTTCAATATGACTTTTGCTGCATAAAGTGTAACTTTGTCTTTAATTGTGAGTAAGGTCTCAGAAAGCCCTTTTTCTATGTAATATGCTAATTCTACTACTTCTCTATATGAGTAGAGTTTATCTTGATTCTGAGATAGTTGCTCTTGATGTTGTGCAGTTAATTCGGTGTTGACCGGAAAGCTTTTAATAGTATCTAGACCATAAAACGATAGTAATTTGTCGATAGCGCTCTGATATTGATTACCAACAAAAACCGACAAATCGCCTTGTTTTGATTTTAGTTGAATTGCCTCTCTTATAGCCTTTAGTATCTCACAGTTATTTTCAACAAAAGCATGAACCCCATGACTGGCAATAAGCTTCATTTGTTCATCTGTTAATGATGATGCATTTTCTTTCAATGCTCTAGCCATACTACCTATGTAACCTTTGAGAGTGACGATACCTATGCTCTCGCCATCAATTCGCTTTGTAAAAACTTTATGGTATTCGACTAGGTTTTGATAAAATTTATAGGCATTGTCATATACCCACTCATGCTTCTGCCATTCGGTAGTGTCACTTTCTTTAAGGTAATAGCCCAATGAGTAGGGTAATAAACTTTCCTTTGCGATTTTTTCACCCGTAACAAAGTGGTAAAGGTCCAATGCAGCGTTTAGTAGCAGTAAAAACTGCTGGTTATTTTGAGTTTCTTCTTGGTAATGCTTATAAAGGTATTTAAATCCCTGAAGGCCATTTTCTGCAAACCCTTGAATTCCACGCTCACTAAGCAGCTTAATTATTGGTGATGCTACGCTACCAGCACTATTCAACCACCTTGGAAATGATAAAGTTGAGGATCTAACTCTTGTTGTATTAGCTTCCGAAGCGCTTGCTATCTGATTTTTCAAAAAAGCATCAACTTCATTGCCAAATTTGGATGATATGCTTTGTGCATACCCTATTACTTCGGCTTCAGTTTTAAATTGATTGACTCTAGCTTTACCCCACACATCGGGTAGTATAAATTTTAAAAAAGTACGGAAGTTGTGATTGCATATAAATGATGAAACGAATTCCCTATCCTGTAATGTTGCCAATAATGGCAGTTTGACGCGTTCAGTATTCTTAAAAGTATCATGTAGACAAAGATTTATAATAGCTGTCGCAGTTTTGAGGATATTGTCCCCAATAGAAGAATCTTTGAGGCTTAATTCTGGAAGGACGAGATAGTCCAGATATTTATTTAGTAATTTACGAATCTCTTTTACTTGATGGAATTCAAGTTCGAATAATTTAGTTATGTCGATTGAAGTAGCCCCATTTACTAGCCTAAAAGGAGCGTTGATAGCGTTATCATAAAAATGAAACTTAGCTAAGTTTTCTAAGGCTTCTTCTATACGAGTAGCATAACTAGGTAGCTTGACATCATTTATTTCATTAATGCAAAAGTATTCCAGTTCTTGCCAAATTTCAAAGTCTGATAGAGCATTTAATCCCGAAGTTTGAATTGATGTCGCAGTATCTGTACTAACCTTATTAAGGGCTAGAGGAAGAGTGTGTTGTAAACTGACACAAGCATTCCGCAAGCGACTCATTGAAATAGCAGTGTCGTCATCTGCGCTAATATTGTTTTCTTTGTCATATGCCCTGTTAAATAAAACGTCTAACTGTTTGGCTAGAACAATTGAATGAGGTTTAAATCTAGCAGGAATACGATTGGACTTCCGCGTTTTAACTTGCTGCTGCATCTTCAGCCTCACGCATCAGTAATTCGTCAACATCACCGTAGATATCTTTCACCCACTCTGACATTGCTCCGTATGCATCCACTGCTACACTTTTGGCAAAGTCGATGTAACGTTTGGTTGTTTTAAAACTTTCGTGACTCATCAAGGTCATTAGTGTCTGTCTGATGGAACTCTCCGATTCACCTTTGTCAATTAGGTATTTAGCGACATAAGTAGCAAAGGTAGCGCGTAAGTCATGGAATGTGCGTAATAGTATTTCTAATCCCTGCTTCCTTTGTTCTTTTCTAACTATGGAAATAGTATTCCCCGGTGTATCTTCGCTTATCCGCGATCCTGAACTATTCATAAACAAAGGAAGCGGATGTTCACTATTGTCCATACCATGATTAGTCTCATGTTTGGTACGTCGCTTCATATTTTGAATTGTCAAAGTGTGATTGTACAAAAGCTTCATTAGAACTCGCGCTATTGTTAATCTCACTGGCTTATGTCCTTTTCGTACAATGTTCAATTTTGGAATACGTTTCTCGTTTTCTTTTTCATCAGGATCAAAAAGGTCTTTCTGGTCGATGGCTGAAATCTCAAAAGAACGAAGTCCACCTAGCAAAGCACATTGCAAATAAAGCTTATAAGTCTCTTTTTGAGCCGTATCCGTCTCCAGCAACTGTTTAAGTTCTTTTGGAGAATATGGTTGTAGATCTTTTTCGGGTGAGTCTTCCTTTTGTTTCAATGTATTTGGAATGCTCAAATTACTAACCCACTTCCATAAGCCTCCAGAACGTGTGTTGCTAGTAGGTAATTGAAACAATGAACTTACACTTGATTTAGCTTTCGATTTAATACGTACCTGTTTGTATTCAAGTGAGAAGGGGAGGCTATCTATAGCCCCGCGCTTATGGCTCCATATATAGAATGCTTTAACAGCTCTAATTCGTTCTTGAGCGCTGTTAAAGCTTATGCGTTTAGACTTATCTTTGGTTTCGACTCTTTCACATAAATGTTTGTGATATCTCCACACAGGTAACCTAGAAATATCATCATCTACAGATTGTTTTGAAAGTGGTGCAGTTATTACTTCAAAATAGGATGCATCATCTTTATCCAACCAATCTAAGAAAGCTTTTAAGTGCTTAGCTATACTGCAAACAGACTTAACATCTAATGGCTTTCCCGGTTGGCTGGCATGATAAGCGTCACTAAAAGCCTCATTGTCTATTTGATTCTTTTTGAGACTGAAATGACCTTCAAAGCGGTGCATTAAAAATAAGTTCATTTCTTGGCATTCGGTGAAGCGAGTCGGGTGATATAGCACTGGAAAATTAGGTTCTATTTTATCGTGCCTATATGAGTGAGTTCTGATGCCTTTTTCAGTCTTAATAGGTTGCCCTGATTTATCGAGGTGAAAAGACATTCCTTTTCCAAAGTTGACTGATGCTTTAATTATTTTAGTTTTTGTTGTATTTCGAAGTATCATTTTCGTTCACCTTTGATTCTTAGCTAGAGTATGTGTGTAAAAACTTTTTTGTTCAAGTTTATTAAGGGTATGATAGTATTATATCAATTCGGGGGTGATTTTGGATGAAAGTCAAAACTTAACCGCTTCACAGCTGAAAACCATTATTACTCGCTGCGGTGAAGGCACTAAACTCATTTGCTCAGGTAATCTAGCGCAAATTGATAGTAACTACCTCACGCCAGTTACCTCAGGCTTAACCTATATTGTTGAACGTTTTAAAGATTTTCAGGGCAGTGCTACCGTTAATTTAAACGGTGTGGTACGTAGCCGCTTAGCCAGCTTTGCTGAAGAAAATTTATAACTTGCCAGTATTCCTATGCCTCGTTAACCTAGCTGTTATCGAGGTAAGGTACTTATAAGCCAGTGAATTTTTTACCGTTAAAGCATTACTATCGCTCTTTAGCAGTGGCACTTATTGTGCCGCTGCTGGTGGCGTTTTTTTTGTGTTTACACTTATATAATTTAAAACTTGAGCGGGCGATAGAGAGCAGGCAAAACGGTTTTAATAATATTTCAGCTCAGCTTAGCCATGCTATGCGTGCCGCAGATGGCCTTATAGACACCATGTTCAAGCTTTATGAGCAGCCACTGTCATATGATTTTGATCCTAGTTGGGCACGCAATGTGAACCAGTTTGATCACTATTATTACCAAAGTGTTGGCGATGGAGTTGGGGAGATAGTCGGGCAAGGAAAGTTTGCCTCAACCGCTTATGCAATTAATCAATGGCGACGAGTTATTGCCCTCGGACCCTCTTTTAATACCACGCTGTCGCTAATTCAATCTTTAGAGGCGGTTGCTTATGTTAACGAGCAAGGCTTTGTTTATATTAAGCGCCGTAGCACAGCAAAAAGTGAATTTCTGACCAGTGTGTTAGATAACAAATTTCGACCTTTATCAATAAATAGCAACAAGCTTGCTTCGAGTTCTGTATTGACGATTAATGGTCATGCTTACTTTGCTATTGGCAAGCAACGAGCTGCCAATAGTCGTGATTACATCGTGTTGATTTATGACCTTAAAGCAATTTCTAACTGGTTAAAAAAAATAGCGCCTAACTATGGTGAGTATATTTTTATCAATCAAGATAACCAAGTTATTGCCAGCTCAAAAACAGCACTTAATACTGCCATTAGTGCTAGCGAGCATTGGCCAAATATCGCGGTAGATATGAGCAAGAATAACCACAGTCATTTAGTGCAAGAAGCAACCAACTTACCTATTTACACTCGTTTCTATGAATCAAAGCAAGCCCTGAGTGAACCTGTAGGCTACGACATTTTTTTAGAATTCGCATTTTTGAGTGTGTTTTTAGTGATGATGTTCAGCGCTGTTTTTTGGTTAAGTCAGCGTATTTTTGTAAAACCAATGACGCACTTAATGAATTATCTTGAGCAGCATGATGAAGGCAAACAAGCGTTAGTTCATTATCGTATTCCTGTTGATTGGCAGCCTTGGTTCAGCCGTGTGAAAAAGGTGTTTAGCCGTAATGAAGAGCTCGTTCAGTCGTTACAAGAGGCAAATAAAGCGCTTGATTCGCAAGTACAGGTAAAATCAAAACAATTACGCCGTAGTATTGATGCGAAAGAGCGTCACTTAGCGCTATTAAATACCATGCTCAATAACGTACCTGATCTCATTTATTTTAAGAATATTGATGGTTCATTTTTAGGCTGTAATAAGGCGTATGAGCGCTATATCGGCTTGCCACAAGAGAAGTTAGTTGGGCAGCAATTATGTGATATTAGCGATGATAATGGCGAGTTAAACGAGCTTGAAAAGCAAGTACTCAAAGACCGCCAAGCTTATCAAAAAAGATTGACCACAGAAGATAACAGTTATCTATTTAGCATCGTGCCATTTTATAACGAGCATCAGCAATTTCTCGGCACCATGGCGATTGGTCGTGATATTACCGAGCAGCATAATGCGCTCAATGCATTACAAAGCTCCGAAGCAAAATTACGCAGTGCCATGGAATATGCTGCAAATGGGGTGCTGTTGGTATCTCTTGACGATCAGGTGCTGCAAGCAAATAAAGCAGCACGCAAAATCTTTGTAATTGAAAATGCCAATGATCTTAAATTAATAGACTTATTTGCCGAGACGTCTTATCAGACGTTAAAAAATACCCTGACAGAGCTGTTGCATGAGAAGAAAAAAGTTTATCACTTTAGTCTTGAGCAACAAGAGCAGCAGCGCTGGCTACAAATTAGTGTGTCATTAGTTTGGAATGCTGAGCAAACACCTGATTACTATGTTGTTCATGTACAGGATGTGACGGATTTAGTAAAAGCAAAAGATGACGCAGAGCGGGCTACATTAGCTAAGAGCCGCTTTATTGCAAACCTTAGTCATGAAATACGCACACCACTCAATGCTGTACTAGGCTTAATTGACGTGATTGCATTGCAAGGTTTAACACAGCCGCAGCGTAATCATGCCGAACAAGCAAAATCAGCAGCCAATAGCTTGCTTACTTTATTGAATCGTATGCTTGACTTTGCCCGCGCTGAAAGCTCGCAAGTACAACTTAATAAAGCCCCTTTTAGTGTGCCTGATTTAATCGACTACTGTCAGGGAATAACAGCCCCTTTATGCGCAAATAAAGATATCGAATTTAAAGTCGAATGCGATAAAAGCATTAGCGATAACTTAGTGGGTGATCAAATTTGCTTGCAGCAAGTACTGGCTAATTTACTGACAAACGCTGCCAAATTCACCGAGCAAGGCACAGTGACATTAAACTTAATGCTGGTGGAAGAGTCAGCTGAGCAGCAACTCATTTGCTTTACTGTTAAAGACACCGGTATTGGTATTAGCAAGGCAGATCAAAGCCGCTTATTTGATGCATTTACTCAAGGTGATGAATCATTAACGCGCTCTCATCAGGGGGTTGGCTTAGGCTTAGCGATTGTTAAGTACGAAGTTGCGCTAATGGGAGGCGAAATTAAGCTGGAAAGCGAAAAAGGTAAAGGCAGTGAATTTTGCTTTTGCTTACAGCTTGATAAAGCCGCAGAGCCTGTGAAAAAAGAACTGGTTTCATTGCCTTCTAGTACTGATTTATCAGGCATGTTAGTGCTGGCTGTGGATGATAACCCGCTTAATTTAAGCATTATTAAAAGCATTTTAGAGCAAATTGATGTCACCGTTGTGTGTGCACATAGTGGTGAAAAAGGCATTGAGTTGGCAAATAGCTTAAGGCCCGATCTCATTTTTATGGATATTCAGATGCCAGAAATGGATGGTTGTCAGGCAACGCGTATTATTCGTCAGTCATTCACCAAAGAGCAAATGCCGATTTACGCACTCACTGCGCACAGTGAAAGCGAAGATATTGAGCATTCAATCGCGGCGGGTATGAATAAGCATTTAACTAAACCGATCGTTGCCAGTAAATTGTTTTTAGCAATGAGTGAACTTGATAACAAAAAAGAAGTCTTTTTTGATCAAGCTTTTATACTGTCTCAGTTTGCAAACAATACTAAGTTAGTATTAACTATGTTGTCGAAGTTTGCGACTATGGCAGCAGAGCAGTTATTACAAATCTCTACATTAAAAACTACCGATGAGTTGGTCCGTGTGGTTCATAATGTTAAAGGGTCAGCCGGAAATCTTGGTTTTAAGCGATTGTCAGCGTGCGCTCAGCTATGTGAAGCTAGGCTTAAAGCAGATGGCGAACTGCCCGAACAATTAAATGATGAATTGCAGTGGCAAATAAAACAGGTCATCGCATTTATCATCGAACAAGGATCTACTGATGTTGAAAAGAGCCAAGGTACTGATTGTTGATGACGATCCGTTAAACCGCTTGGTATTAGAGAAAACATTGCAGCAAGACTATGATGTTTTTTGTGTTGAGAGTGGCGAAAAAGCACTAACGTTTTTAAAAACGCAAACTGTTGATTTGTTGATCTTGGATATTGTAATGCCCGGCATTGACGGCTACGAAGTGCTTACTAAGCTAAAAGAAAGCGCAACCACCAGTATGTTGCCTGTAATATTCATTTCAGCCAATACAAGTCATGATGATGAAGCGAAGGGCCTTGAATTAGGCGCGATGGACTACATCACTAAACCATTTAGTGCTGCTATTGTGCGTGCTCGAGTGCGCAATCAGCTGCTGATCAAACAAAAAAATGACTTACTCGAAATGCTCGCCTCAATTGATGGCTTAACAGAGATCCCAAACCGACGTTATTTGGATGAAAATTTAGCGCGAGAGTGGCGTCGTTGCCGTCGAGATCAAACCCCGTTATCTGTGTTATTGATGGATGTTGATCACTTCAAGCGTTACAACGATTGCTATGGTCACCGAGCAGGTGATGATTGCTTAAAACAAATTGCTCATGCCTTAGTTGGGGCGTGTGAACGAGGCAGTGACTTTGTTGCTCGTTATGGTGGTGAAGAGTTTGCTGCGGTGTTACCCAATACTTCAGCTAAAGAAGCTATGTCGTTTGCAAATAAACTGCGCAATGCGGTGAATGATTTAAACATCCCACACAAAGCGTCGCTAAATGCCGACCATGTCACAATTAGTATTGGTATTGCGACCACAGAAAATGGTCAGGTTTATGCAGAACAAACCTTACTAGAAGAAGCTGATTTAGGTCTTTATCAGGCTAAAGATGCCGGACGAGATCAGATAGTATCGAGAATGATCGCGGTGAGCGAACATAAGTAGGCAATAACTGCCTACTTACAGAACTTAAATATGCTAATTAACCATTGCTAAGTGATTTATAAATCGTATCACCCACGCCAATTAACTTATCATTTTTAAATACGAGTGGCGTACACTCGTCTTTAGTCATCTTGCCATCAGAGTGAATACTATGCGTTGCATAGAATAATACTTGGTAAACATCATCACCTTGCTTTAATAACTCGGTAAAGTTAGGTGTATTTAGTTTATTTAATACAGTTTGGTAGCTCGTATCTAATGCTAGGTTAGAAATCACTTCACGATTATTTTTATGCTGTTTCTGCCAGCTAGAAGAATTACCTGCCCAATGTGTGTCGGCTTCACCGTCAGAAACAGCAATGACACAACCAGTTAAAAATGGAGCAGTTAGCGCGGCAATTAGAAGTGCTTTTTTCATGTTATTTTATCCCGAAGAAATTGTTTTATAGTTATTCACATAATAGCAAACTGCTTGCCAAACTTATAAATTGTAACTAAATCAATTGTTTATGTTGTTTTTAGTCAATGGGCTAAGTAATAAATTACTAACTACTTAGCTCTATTGACTAATAAGTTGCGATTTAGACCAATCTGTTACGTGTTTCGCCTTGATTAAATGCCTGGATATTTAATGCAATTTCGTTAACTAAGCGCACAATAGATTCTTGGCTGGCCCATGCGATATGTGGGGTCAGTAATAAGTTTGCACCTTTGTATAGTGCCAGCGGGTTTTCTTGCTCTGCAGGTTCTTTACTGAGTACATCAACACCGGCTCCGGCAATAATATTATTAGCTAAAGCGTCAGCTAAATCGGCTTCGTTGATGATCCCACCACGAGCTGTATTAATAATAATAGCTGACGGTTTCATCATGCTTAATTCTGCCGCAGCGATTTGGTTGCGTGTTTCATCAGTTAGCGGGCAGTGAACACTAATGATATCGGCCGTGGTTAGGGCATCATTGAAACTAACACGACCTTCACGAGGCGTTTGGCCTTTTCGTTCACTAATGATGACATTGGCACCAAAGGCGCGTGCTACATCGGCAACGGCTTTACCCAGTGAACCATAGCCAACAATAGCCAGTGTTTTACCGGCAATTTCATTAAAGCTGTAATCTAAACGGCAAAACATCGGGCTTTGCTGCCATAAGCCTTGCTGGCAATCATTAATGTATCTGTGAGTATTGCCCAGTAAATTAGTGATGAGAGTAAAGGTATGCTGCACCACACTCGGTGTTGAATAGCCCGCGACATTGGTCACTGCGATGTTATGCTCTTTGGCTGCACCTAAATCAATGTTGTTAGTCCCTGTCGCTGCAACACATATTAATTTTAAATTAGTTAATTTGCTCATGGCGTGCTGATCAATCACCACTTTATTACTGATAACGATATCGGCATCTTGGCAGCGCTCAACAACCTGTTCTTGAGCGGTTAAATCGTAACAGGTTAACTTACCTAATTGCGCTAAGGCATCTAACGAAGTGTTGGCTAATGTCGCTGCATCAAGGACAGTAATATTCATGTGCTTTCCTTTTTTAATTTATTGCTTGACCTTGGGGTGTACTCCAAGGTTTATAGTGAGCATAATAAATAAACGCTTCACAATGGAGACGGTGATGAAAATAGGTGAGTTTGCCCGTCAGTTGGGTGTCTCAACAGATACGCTACGGTACTACGAAAAGCATGGTTTGTTAACGCCTAGTTCGCGTTCAGACGTGGGATATCGTTTTTATTCTGAGAATGACTATAAACAAATGGCGTTTATTCTCAGAGCAAAGAATGTTGGCTTTAGTCTGGCTGAGATCAAAGAACTACTGCAAATTAAGTTTCATAAAGATCAGCATTCTTGCCATGAAGTTAAAGAGATGACGATACAAAAACGTGATCTCGTTGCACAGCGAATTGCAGAGCTTACTCGCTTTTATGACTCACTATCATTATTAGCAGATAAATGTTGTGGCGGAGAAGAGCCTGCTGAAAACTGTTCAATACTAACGACGCTGGAGGATATCGATGGACTTACTCAATAATTTTTGGCATCTGTTTTTACTTTCAGCGCCTTGGTTAATGTTGGGCTTATTCATAGCTGGTCTTCTCAATGTGTATTTGCCTGCTAACTTTCTTAACCGGCATTTAGGCAAAGAAGGGTTATGGACCACAGTTAAAGCAGCCTTTATTGGTGCCCCAATGCCCTTGTGCTCATGTGGTGTGATCCCTGCGGCCATTGGTTTAAGAAGGGCAGGGGCGTCAAAAAGTGCTACCACAGCATTTTTAGTTTCAACCCCTGAAACTGGGGTCGATTCGGTTTCGGTTTCGTATGTGTTACTAGGTCCATTTATGGCGGTAATACGTCCTATTGCCGCCGTGTGTAGTGCCATTGTGGCCGGTGTATTAGTGGGGAAAGACAGTGAACTTCATCAGCATCAAAATACAGCATCAGATGAAAAAGACTCAGAATCAACATCTTGTTGTAGCAGTAAACAGCCTGAGCCTGTGACTACAGCGAGTTGTTGTAGCAAAGAGGCATCTACTAAGCCCGCACAAAGTTGTTGTAGTAAGCAATCACCTCAAGAACTTGAGCCTGCTAAAACAACAAGTTGTTGTAGTAGCAAAGAATCGCAACCAACACAGGAGCCGCAACACAGTTGCGCAACTGAAAAAGCAGCACCTTCGCAGAAAAGCTGTTGTAGCACTGAGCAGTCAACTAAAGCCGTTGAAAGTCGTTTTAGCAAACTGAAACGCGCGGTGAGCTTTAGTTGTAACAAGCTGCTTGAAGACACTATGATTTGGCTAATGATTGGTTTATTTTTTGCGGCTCTAGTTCAAACTTATGTACCAGAATCTTATTTAAGCCAATGGGGTAATGGCATTCTTGCGATGCTGGTGGTTATTTTAATCAGTATTCCTATGTATATCTGTGCCACAGCATCGACACCTATAGCGGCAGGCTTATTACTCAGTGGTGTGTCTCCGGGGGCGGTGCTAGTGTTTATGTTAGCTGGGCCGGCAACTAATATTGCAACGCTTGGTGTGGTTGGTAAAGAGCTTGGCAAGCGTGCGGTATTTGCTTACTTAATAGGGGTGATTGGCACTGCATTAGCATTTGGCTTTTTAACCGATTATTTAGTGGCGCAATACGGTTTTGTGGTGGCGCCGATGATGGGCGAAGAGCATGAAGTTCTACCACATTGGTTAAGCCTTGGGGCAGGTATTGTGTTGGCAATTTTAATGCTTAGATTACTGCTAAAAATGGTATTAAAAAAGGCGTCGCAAACTGGTAAGAGCATTGCTTAATTATTTGTTATAGATATATATTTTCTACATTAATTGGCATTTAATTTGGTTAACTATCGCGTCTCGGTTCGCATTTAAAATTGCCTGAGTTATAATCCGCCAATTATTTTTAACGGCACGCTCTGCGTGCCGTTTTTTAACTTAAGTAGTTTTTAATGAGTGAAAGTGTGGATAAATACGCCGACATAAGACCTTACAATGATGATGAAGTAGCTGATTCAGTAGCGCGTTTGATTGCTGATAATGCCTTTGTAGATGTAATCGCTAAGTATAACCTACCGCGCTTTTTATCGAACTTCCCATTTATTACTCGCCCATTAGTGCGCAGTCAGCTGCGTAAAAAGTGGGGCAACACCGCATCGGTTGAGCAAGTTCAGCATGAAGTGGCTGATTATTTAAATAAACTAATCACCCGTACGACTTCAGAAGTAACGTTTTCGGGCATCGATAAACTAGACCCAAAACAAGCTTACTTATTTATCTCTAATCACCGCGATATCGTGCTTGATCCTGCACTCGTTAACTGGGGCTTGTTCAAGCACAACATGCCGACAGTTCGCATCGCAATTGGTGATAACTTACTGCAAATTCCGTATATCACTGAGTTAATGCGTTTAAACAAAAGCTTTATTGTAAAGCGCTCAGCGAAAGCTCCGAAAGAGATGTTAAAAGCGCTGTCGCAGCTGTCAGCTTATATCTATGACTCACTTGCTGAAGGCCACTCAATTTGGATAGCGCAAAAAGAAGGCCGAGCAAAAGACGGTTTTGATCAAACAGATCCTGCCTTACTTAAAATGTTGCAGTTACAAGGTCGTAAGCAGAAAAAAGAATTTGCTGAGTACGTACGCGAATTAAAAATTGTGCCAGTGTCTATCTCTTATCAATACGAGCCATGCGCGATTGCTAAAGCGAAAGAGCTTTATCATAAACAGCAACATGGTCAGTATGTGAAACAGCAAGGTGAAGATATTGCTAGTATTGTTGAAGGTTTTAGTACAGCTAAAGGGCATGTACATTTAGCGTTTGGCGAACCAATTGAATCGGGCTGCGAATCACCTGAAGAGCTGGCAAAAACCATTGATCAGCAAATTGTTGATTCGTTTTTCTTACACCCTGGTAACTACATAGCGGGTGGTTGTACGCAAGCTGTGATTGACGAAAAAGATGCTGCTGCATTTAACGAGCGACTAGCAAAAGTGCCAGAGGAGCTAAAACCTTTGGTATTAGCTATGTATGCTAAACCTTTTCATCGTAAAGCAGAACTTGCCACAAGCGAATCTGAGTAAGCGAATCAGATAGTTTAAGAAGCCACTTTTTAAAGTGGCTTTTTTTATGGTTAATTTTCAGGCTATACTTTTAATATTCTTTATTAACCGGCATTTGTGATGCAACAGATTGAAATATTTGAAATTCCAAGCCCTTGCAAAGGAATATGCCAAGTTAATAACCGAGGCTATTGTAAAGGTTGCTACCGAAGTCGCGATGAGCGCTTTTATTGGAATAAGTTTACCAATGCAGAAAAACGTAAAGTCATTAGCTTATGCCAACAGCGCTATAAACGTTTCCTTCAGAAAAAACAGCAGGCAGAGCAGCAACAAACAAATCCTGAGCAAGGCGGTTTTGATTTTTAAAATTTACTGAGGTTGTATTTCGATTTTAAAAATTGCACCGTGCCGTTTTCATCAAGCTTTTTAAGTACTTTAGTCAGTTGCGGAATTATCGCTTTATGCCGTTTATGCACAAAGTGAAAGCTCTGCATCGGCATTAGAATCTGTTTATGAAAGGCCGTTTGGTCAAACCCCGGATGCTTAGTCGACAGTAAAAAGTCTAGTAATATTGTCCCTTCAACACGTTTTTGCGTGAGTAAATTAAGCTGCGCGGTGACATTTCTGACCTTGATCACATCACCATCAAATGGGTGGTTATCGATATAACTCTGGGCTGCCGGGTAGCTTGACTGAATTGCTAACGATTTAAGCTGTTCATATTGACATTGTCGGCAATTTTTCAGTAGCACTAAATTAAAATCAAAAAGTGGGTAGTCCACCTTCAATAAATTAGGATAATCATCTTTAACATCAGCAATACGGCCTAGCTGTCCATCGAGCACACCTTGGTTTGCAGCAACCAGCGCATTTTGATGATTAAAGTCGATTATATGGATCTCATAGCCAATTTCTTTGTATGCCATTCTCATTAAATCAATAACATAGCGAGCTTGAGGTGTATCGGCAGGGCGATTAAAGATCAGTAAATTGGTGCTGGCACTACTTGAGAAGCAAAAAAACAGCAAAAATAAGGCAAATCTGTTACTCAGATACTTCGACAACGTGCGTTCCTTGCGTACATAAATTGCTCGTTAATTTACTGATATGTGTTTCCAAAATCAAGCTTATCCGTGGGCTTTTTTAGCTAATAAAAGGGATTAAAGCCTGTTAATTTTGTTATACTTGCAAAATCAAAAATTTATTGCTGAGAAAGTATGAGTTTCAATTTATGTAAATTGCCACGAGAGCAAAAATATCAAATTCAATTGGATTACGAAGCGTCTTTTTGGGCTTATCAAATAAAGCGTGGTAAGAACACCCGCGAAGGTGTTTACACTGCAATAAATAATCGGCCTATGTCTGAGCAAGCTTTTCTTAAGCAGCAATTTGAGCATTACCTTTCGCTAATGAGCTAACCATGGCTGCGTTTAGATTTTGTTTACTTGAGCCAATTAAAACGCCATTAGTAAACAAATTTTATGATAAACACAAGGCTCGCGGCAGAGCGAGCAAAGCTGACCAAGTATGGGTTGCTTACAAAGAAACAGAAATAATTGCCGCTTGCCGAGTTCAAAACCAAGCTGGGCTGTTATTTTTATCGACCCTTTATGTTGATGAAGTATGGCGGGGTCAAAAAATTGCCTCACAATTACTTGCGGCTGTCACCGCTGCACAAAAAGGGACGGTTTTTACCTTCGTGTACCAAAATCTGATTGATTTTTATCTACAAAATGGGTTTAACTATGCATTAACATTACCCAATTCTTTGCAATCGTTGTTTGAGGTATATGCGCATCGAAACGTAGTTGCGATGCACTTTACGCGTGACACAGTGCCAAGTTAGCAATTTGGAACGTCAATGACTAAGTTCTTCTCCAGTATAGCGTTATTTTTTATTCTGACCTGTGGCTTATTTAGCCATCCCGCTATCTCGCAGGTAAAACGTTTATCAACCAGTGAAGGCTTATCGCAAAGTTATGTAAACACCATGCTTATCGATAACAGTGGCTACTTGTGGTTATCGACTGAAGGTGGCCTCAATCGCTACGATGGTTATCAGGTGGTTCACATAAAAGGCCCTAATGGTGAGCTTGAAGATGCCATCATTGACCGTATTTACCAAGACCCTCAAGGCTATATCTGGATAGCTTCACTACAAGCGGGTTTATTTCGCTATGATCCCACTTCCGATACTTATCAGCAGTTTATTGCGAAACCAACTACTGAAGAGCAAATTTTTATTGAATCGGTGTTTAGCATGGTGGCTGTTGATGACAAAACACTTTGGCTAGGGCGAGGTTGGGATTTTGCCAAATTAGACTTAGAAACGAAAAAAATCACCTCTATTTTTGAAATACCTGAACGCGTAAAAAGTAGTGTTATTCGAGAGCTTTTCGCGTACCAAGGTTATATTTTTATGGGCACTAGTAATGGTGCTTATGTCTATGAGCTGGCATCAGGAAAAGTCCGTAAACTTGAACATCTCCAAAATGAGCCAAGCCATATTTATCAAAATTATGTGAAATCGTTCGCTATTATCAATGAACAAACATTGCTAGTGGGGGCTGTTAGAGGCCTTTATCAGGTTGATATTAGCAATTTAAAAGCAATGTTTGAGACCCCAGATATTGCCTTTAAAAATAAAACGCTCATTAGTGAATTAAATATTTGGAAGATTATACCTGAGGCTAACTCTATTACGCTTGGCACTGATAAAGGGTTATTTGAATATAACCTTGAAACGGGTGAGTTAGCTAAGAATATGCGCCTAAAGGAAAGTGGTTACACACTAGCTGACACCAGCATTATTGATATTGTGAAAGACCGCTCTGGTGGAATGTGGCTGGCAACCAAAAATGATGGTGCATTCTATCAGTCATACGACAATTACAATTTTATCAATGTAACAGCCAACTCATTAACAGGCGATGGGCTATCGCATCATTCAATTTGGAGTATCACTGAGTTTCAAAATCGTCTCTGGCTTGCCACCCATAATGGTTTAACAGCGGTTGATTTAGAAACCTACGAAAGTGAAGTGTTTTTAAAAGATTATCAGGTTGACCTGATTACTACTGAGTTCAGTATTTACCAAATCATGCCCTACAAAGATAAGTTATGGCTGCATACTAATCGCGGTATATTAAGCTTTGATCCGAAAACCGGGCAGGCCACCCCAGTCAAAGCCGCAAACCCCGAGAGCCAGGTTTTAATTAACGATTGGGTGCATGGCATATTGTTGATGCCATCGGGGGATCTTTACTATGTTCACCCTGATTACGGCATGTTTGTTTATAATATCGATAGCCAAAAAGTGACCCGACTAGGCGGTAAGTTTGATGAATTTGAGCCGTTTTTAGCTTATGGGTTTTTACCTGCGTTATCTTCAAAGCCAGATGCGCCATTATTTTATAATGCGGGTATTCTGTATCAAGTTGATCCCGAAACTTACGAGCTCTCGACGATATATAAAGTGCCTGAACAACATGAAAATGTTGCTGTGAATGTGATGTCTTACATCATAGATAACAACAATGTGTTGTGGTTATCGCTTTCAAACTTTGGCCTAATCGGCTTAGACGCCAGCACTTACGAGCATATTTATACCATCGACCTTGAAAAGAATAAGTTAGGTACTTTGTTATACGACATGGTGCTTGATGAAGCAGGTATGATCTGGATGAGTAGCCACAAAGGACTTTGGCGACTGAACCCTGATAATTTACATTTTCAGCAATTTACTGGCTCAGAAGGGTTATTCTCGACTGAGTTTAATAGTGGTGCATTTACTAAGCTTGAGTCAGGGCAAATTGTCTATGGTACGCTAAAAGGCTTTACCTATTTTTACCCTATGGATAACCACTATCAGCAAGCTTTAATTGATCACGTAAATATTACCAACCTTGATTTGATGTCTCGTGATTTACCCGCTGAGCTAAAACAGCCAATCGACAGTGTTATCCTTGAGCATGATGATATAGGCCTCGAAGTTGCCTTTTCGGCGATGGCATTTAACTATCAAGAACGTATCATTTATGAATACCAGCTAGGTGATGGTCAAAAAACTTATACCCGTAATAACAACCGAGTACTGTTTCCAAAACTTAGTGCAGGAAAATACCACCTTAAGGTATGGGCAAAAGATCCATTAACCGGAGAGTTAACGCCGCCGGCAATTTTAAATATCGAAGTGAAATACCCACCTTGGCGTGCGCCACACTTTATTGTTTTATATGTGATTTTGGTTGCACTGTTTGTTGCTGCATGGGTGTTTAGACGTAACCGTATGCAACAAATACTGCTAGCCGCCCATAAAGAAAGTAAAGAGAGTGAAGCACGATTGAAGCTTGCTCTTGAAGGCAGCCATTCTGGAGTTTGGGATTGGTCTTCGCAAAGCCCTATTATTTATCAGCCGCGCCTTAAAAATGAGTTAGGTTATGAAACAGACAGCGTTAATTTAGATGATTATTTAGCAAAGATTCACCCTCATGATAAGCAAACTTTCCGGTTAGAGTGGTTAGAGTTTTTATCTACACAAAAAGGCTACTTCAATTGCACCTACAGGCTGCGCCATGCTGATGGTAATTGGCGCTGGTATAAAGACTTTGGCAAAGTGGTTGAGTGGCAAGACAGCGCCCCTGAAAAAGTAGCTGGCACCTACACAAATATGACCCGTGAACTGGTATTTGAAGAAAATGCCCGTTTGTTTGGTGCAGCATTTGAACAAACTCGCGACTGGGTGTTTATCTTAGATAAAAATCTGCGTATTCGCGCTACCAATAAGTCATTCCAAGATGCCTTTGGTTTTCCTGCAGAGCCTCGCTCTAGCCGTTCGCTCACACTTGGTATGCCTATATCAACTCGTATCCATTACTTACGCATTATGCAAAAGCTTGAATCGGGTGAGCACTTTTCAGCCGAAGATGTTGTTGAAGTTGCTGGCGGTGAAAAGCGCCAAGTATTAATAAAAATAAGTGCGGTTGCAGGCAATAATCGCCAACTTGATAGCTATGTGATTATAGTTACTGATATTAGCGCACAAAAGCTGGCTGAAAACGAGCTGCATCTACTGGCCAACTACGATGCTTTGACGGGGCTGCCAAATAAAACCTTGTTCAACGACCGAGTCGTTCACGCTATTGAACAAGCGGATTACCATCAAACAAAAGTGGCGTTATTAAACGTTAATATTAAGCGCTTTAAGCACTTTAATGATTCGCTTGGGCGTGAAGAGTCTGATGAATTAATTAAGCGTGTTGCTAAGCGTTTAAAGCAGGTGTTGCGCCCACAAGATAGCGTGGCACGTTTCGATGGTGACGAGTTTGTTATCCTTGCCGAAGATTTTAAACAGCTTGATGAGTTACTGCTGTTATGTGCAAAAGTGATGGATTGTGTCGATACTCATATTGAACTGAGCCAGCAAGCTGTAAAGGTGAACCTGAGTGTTGGTGTTGCTGTTTATCCTGATGATGCAAAGGACACCAAAGCTTTATTGAAAGCCTCCAATGTCGCACTGTACCACGCGAAAAGTCATGTTGAAGGCTGTTATCAGTTCTATAAGCAAGAAATGAATTTACAAGTGCAGCGTACTTTGCACCTTGAATCACAGTTAAGTAAAGCTTACCAAGAACATGAGTTTTGTAATTTTTATCAGCCAATTGTGAGCGCTGAGACTCGCCAAGTGGCGGGGCTTGAAGTGTTGTTACGTTGGCCGAGTAATGATGAATATAAACCAGAAGACTTTGCAAATGCTGCAGAAAGCTCCGGGCTAATTACCAAAATTATGCTACAGACTCTATCAAGAGCATTGATTGAGCTGCGCCAATGGCGTACCACGCATTCTGATTTATATATTTCGATTAATCTCTCAGCTCTTGATTTTGAAAGCGAAAATCTGGTTGAGAAAATACATCAATCAATAAGCGCAATTAAGGTTCCTGCGAGCGCATTAGTGTTTGAGATCACCGAATCAGTGATGATGCATGATTCAGATAAAGCGCAGCAAAGTATGGAAAAACTCAAAGCGCTAGGCTGTCGTATTTATATGGATGACTTTGGAACGGGTTATGCCTCACTGACCTATTTGAAACGTTTTCCGGTTGATGTGCTGAAAATAGACAAAAGCTTTGTTAATGATATTGGAATTGATAAAGGTGATGAAGCGATTATCAACTCAACGCTTACCTTAGCAAAAAGTTTGGGTAAAGAGTGTGTAGCAGAAGGAGTTGAAAACCGCACGCAATTGCAGTTCTTACGCTCTTTAGGCTGTGAGTATTTCCAAGGTTACTTGTTTAGCAAACCTGTAGCAGGTGATGAAGTAAAAGCGCTTTTAGATACCCAGTGGGATGATGAATTTTCAGGGTAAAGCCAAAGCTTTACCCTTTATGTTAATCTTGGCGTTTACCACAGTGGCGGCAATACAGATTGCGATTGCGGTTTTTAAGTTCGTTATGAATCGCTTTATTCGCCTCTTGCTGACTTAAACCCAGTTTATACCGTAAGTTTTCTAAGTGTTCCTCTTCAACAGGTGATAAGTGCCCATCTTCAACGGCTTCGTGGACTGCATCGGTAAACACTTGTCTGCGTTTACGTAACTGCTCAGAAAAGCTTGAGGCCAACAAACCGGTTGGAATAGCCACCATACCCATACTAACTAGTGTAATAGCACCACCAAATAAGCGACCAAGGGGAGTCACAGGCACGACATCGCCATAACCAACGGTTGTTAATGTCACCATTGCCCACCACATTGCAGCAGGGATAGAACCAAATTTATCTGGCTGTACATCGTGTTCAATTAAGTAAATACCGCATGAAGCAATGATCAGCACTACGGCCATAATAAAAAATGCCGCAAGTAGTGAACTGCTTTCTTCTTTGAACGAGTTTAATAATAGCTGCATCGCCCTTGAATAGCGTGTCAGCTTAAAGATACGCATTAACCTAAGCACTCGTAAGAAGCGTAAATCAACACTCACAAAGACCATCAGAATGGTAGGTAAAATCGCGATCAGATCAATCAGCGCCATGGGCGAAAAGAAATACTTAATGCGAATTTTTGAATTTGTTAACGGGCTTTCTTTATGCACGCTTTTATCAACACAGCACCAAAGCCTGAGCACATATTCTAAGGTAAAGATACCGACAGAAATCAGCTCAATCATTAAAAATTCGTGATGATATTGCTTTGCTAAAGGGCCGACTGACTCCAACACAATCGCCACCACATTAATCATGATCAACGACATTAAAAACACGTCGAGAGCGCGTCCTATACGTCGATATTTACCGTTACCTTCAAAAACTCGTGCAGTGTAATTTCTTAAACGATGCAAAATAATGATCCAGTTTTAGTTAAGTTTTAGCACCATATTAATGCTGCCTTCTTCAAAGTCGCGGGTGATCTTAAACCCGAGTTTTCGTGCCAGTTCAATCATGCCAGTGTTTTCTGGCAAGGTAATACCAGCAATTTGTTTTACGCCTTGGTTTTTACAATGCTCTATTGCCGCATTCATTAATATTGTGCCAAGCCCTAAACCTTGGCAATCAGAGCGCACCACAATTGCAAACTCAGCATCGAGCTTGTCTGGATCCATAAGTACACGAGACACCCCTAATGTACAGGCTGAACCATTTTGCTCTTGGCTGACAATAAACGCCATTTCTCGGTCATAATCAATTTGCGTCATTTTCGCGAGCTGATCATGGTTAAATTGCGGTAATTCACCGAAGAAGCGTTTATATCTGTCTTCTTTACTCAATGATTGATCAAACTCTAAGTGAGCTTGCTCATCTTCCGGTTTAATTGGTCTTAGCTGTGCTTGGGTATTGTTTTTAAGGGTTACTTCTTTAACCAATTCAATCGGGTAGGGGCGAATACACAAGCGTTTACGGTTCGCTTTTGCTTTATAACGGCTAAGGCCGATAGTCGCATCAAGGACCAAAAACTGCCCATTGCTGGCTAAAATAGGGTTTAGCTCAACACTGGTAATGTCAGGTTGGTCAATAACAAGCTGCGAGATGCGGGTGAGTAGGGCGCATAAACGGTATTTATCGACCTTTTCTGGTAGTACGCGGTCTTTAAGTACGCCTTTATCGTGCGCCGCAGCAATCAGGTATTTTGCCAAGTTCATATTCAGTGGTGGTAATGCCACTGCAGCTTGAGCGAATTCAAGTCCGGTGCCTGCTTCACCCAGTAAGATCACTGGGCCAAAGTTCGGCTCTGTTTTAATAGCGATTCGTAGCTCATTAGCACCTGCTCGCGGCGCCATCTTTTGCAATGAAAAGCCTTCAATATGGGCGTCAGGGTAGGTGTTTTTGATTCTTAGCAGCATGGCAAAGGCTGTTTGCTCAACTTCTTGTGCATCATTTAAATTAAGGACCACACCACCGACTTCTGATTTAGAAGGAATACTTGGGCTAATTAGTTTTAACGCTACCGGAAAGCCTAGCTCAATGGCTTGTTCTTTGGCTTCTGTTGGTGTGTAAGCAACCTCAGTTTGAATACAATCAATACCATAATGAGTGAGTATTTGGCTTGCTTCATGGGTTGATAAATAGCTTTGCTCTTCGGCTAAAAACTCATTTACGACATTGCGTGCTGCGTCTTTATTTATTTTTGCATCATCGGTGTTTGATTCTGGCGTTTGCGTTAAATGCTTTTGGTTACGGCGATAACTTACCAAGTGCATAAACGCACCAACCGCACCTTCAGGTGTACGGTAGGTCGGAATGGCATTATTAGCGCAGACCTTTCGCGCAGCATACGCGGCATCTTCACCCATAAAGTTCGTCATAACATAAGGGCGAGCCATCTTCGGGATTTTTTCTAAGGTTTCGACAATAATCTCAGCATAGTCTTCACTCGGTGCAAGTGCAGAAGGGGTATGAATGATCAGCAGGTTTTTAACTTCTTTGGCTTGCAGCAAGATTTCTAAGGCTTGTTGATATCGCCTCGGTGCTGAATCACCAAAAATATCCACCGGATTCGAGGTCATTTCTGATTGTGGGATCACTTTATTCAGTGCTGCTCTGGTCTCGTCGCTAAGCTCTGCCAGTTTCCCTGAGCTTTGCAAAAGCGTATCAACCGCCATTACACCTGGGCCGCCGCCATTGGTTAAAATAGTCAGCTGTTCGACTTTAAGTAGTTTGGGGTGCATTGCCAGTGTTTGTGTCGCAGCAAAAAGCTCTCGTAAGTCATTTACCCTTAGCATACCCGCTCGCTGGAATAGCGCATCATAGACCGCATCAGAGCTTTGTTTGCCACCAGTGTGTATTTCTGCGGCAAGGGCTCCGGCGCTGGTTTTACCGGTTTTAATGGCTATTACGGGTTTACTAAACGCAGCGGCTCGTGCTGCAGAAATAAAGCTGCGAATATCTTCTATATTATCGATATACAATAAAATAGCCTTGGTTTTTGCATCCCGACCTAAAAAGTCGAGTAACTCATCAAAGTCGATATCAAGGCAATCACCCACAGACACAAAATATGAAAAACCAATCTCTTTGTTTTTCGCCCAATCAAGAATGGTTGAGCAAACCGCCGCTGATTGCGATACAAAGGCGAGCTTTCCAGGGCTTGCAACTGTGTGCGAAAAACTAGCATTTAAGCCAATGTGAGGAATAAGCAAGCCCAAACAATTAGGCCCAAGTAAAGAGACATTTGCCTCAGCAGCAGCTTTTTTTAATGCGTGCTTTTGGTCGGCGTTTAAGCCGGCTGCAATCACCACTGCATGTTTACAGCCAAGCTCTCCAAGCTCGTTAATGATGTTGATTAAGGTGTTTTTATTAGTACAAATAACCGCAAGGTCAGGTACTTTTGGAAGTGCAGCAATGCTCGGATAGGCTAGTACGCCGTGTACAGCGCTGTGATTTAAACTAACAGGCATGATTGGGCCTTTAAAGCCCCCTTGTAAAAGGTTGCGCATAACCACAAACCCCGCTCGATTAGGAGAATTTGAGGCGCCAATGACCGCGACTGATTTAGGGTTAAAAAATTGGCTAATACGTTTAACGCTCATGCTGTTTCCTTCGCTTGCGCTGTTTGTTAAAACTTCAGGGTCTGTTAAGTTTAATACACCCAAACTAGAACCGACACGCTTCTAAAGTATTAAAAGTTATACTCATAAGATAACCTGTTTATAACTACTTTTCGAGTCAAAAACAGTGACCTACATCAAGGAGAAAAGCATGAATAAAGCGCAACCATTTAATATCGTTATTGCAGCGTGTGCATTGGCGGTTGGTTTGCTCGGATTAGGTTTTATTTTGAAAAGTGCAGCCCTTGATGTGAAAGGCATGGAGCGCACTGTTCACGTTAAAGGGTTAGCTGAAATGGAAGTGCCAGCAGACACTGTTATATGGCCGTTACAGTTTTCTGATGCCGATAACAACCTTGAAAATTTAGTAGGTCGGGTTGAAGAGAAAAGCGATGCAGTCGTTGCCTTTTTAAAGCTACATGGCTTTAGTGATGAAGAAATCAGCCTTGGTAGTCAGTCAATTATTGATAAACAAGCCCGCGAATATGGCGGCGAGAATCAGCAGTTTCGTTATATCGCCCGTAATAATGTCATTGTTTATTCAAATGACATCGAAAAAGTGCAACATGCCTTAGGCGCTGTAAGCCAATTAGCCAAGCAAGGCATTGCGATAGTACAAGACAATTACGAAACGCGTATTCAATATTTATTTAATGGCTTAAATGAAATTAAGCCAAATATGATTCAAGAAGCAACCGAAAAAGCCCGTGAAGTGGCAATGAAATTTGCCAAAGATTCACAGTCTAAATTAGGTAAAATTAAAACAGCGCGTCAGGGGCAGTTTTCAATTTCTGATAGAGATTCAAACACACCTCAGCTGAAAAAAGTGCGTGTGGTTACCAGTGTTGAATATTATCTATCTGACTAAACCCAATACCACAGATAAAGGCAGCCGCATGCGTGTACATACAATCACCATGCGGCAAAGCGCACCGAGCATAAAGCCACCACTAAATGCTACAGCCACCCCCAATAAGCCAAACTGATCTTTTAACAGTACTGCCATTAAAACCGTGACACTGGTTGCGCCAAGTAATACGTACAAGTTAATAAGCGGGTTGCCTTTTAATTTGATCATACTACTGGCTAAAATTCTTGCTGGTAATAACAGTTGCCCGAGTAACAGCAGCATTAAAATCCAAAACCCTTCCTGCAATTGGCTTTCGCCATAGAGGTTGAGTAGTGGCTTTGCGAGCAGGGCAAGCAGTAAAATAGCGGCAAAGTTAAAACGCCATACCACTTTCATTAACTCGCTAAGTTGCTGCTCGGTCGTTTCATCTGCCATTAAAATGGGTTTTAAATATTGGTTGGCGGCATTGCCTAAAATAGTCAGTAAGCCGGCAATCACCACCGCAGGAAAGAAGATACTTACGTCTTGTGCACCAAACCAGTGATGCACCAGTAATACATCGAGTTTTGCGACTAATACAGTGCCTGCACCACTGGCGAGCATGATCAATGAGTCTTTACACCATTGCTTGGTTTGGTAGCGGGCAGTACTTGCGACGATCATTTTCTTGATTAACCAATATTGATAACTGACTACACACAAGATACTACAAAACAACAATATACAAATCTCGACTAACGATAAGTCCCCACGTATCAAATAAACTAAGAAACAAAACCCTGCGGTTAATAATTCAAAGATACATTGCTGTGTTATTAGGCCTATTTTAGGTTTATTTAACGCCACTAAAAAAGCAGATTGGCTTTGCATAATGGCGCCAATCGGCACCAGTAACAGTAAATAAATTACATGTTCTTTGGCACTTTGATGCGGCGAAATGGCCTGAAAGCTGATCACCACAGCTGCAACAAAAATCACCCCGAATAAACAAGATGCAGCTAAATAAACATGCTTTAAGCCACGCAGTAAATCATGTTGTTGAGCTTTGTAGAGCGGATAGCTAATACGCATTAACGACGATGCAAAGCCCATGCTCGCTGGTAACAAAAGAATTTCACAAAGTGCGAGTAACGCGGCGAAAGTGCCAAACTCATCATTACTTAATAACCTTGCAAGGCACAAGGTAAGAACAATACGGCTACCATGGTTAAGGGCGGTAAAACTGCTGAGCGATAAAAACGCTTTAACAACATCCTTATTCATGAAATTATTGATTAAGGGCGTTTAATAACTGCGCCGTTGGCACTTGCAAATAGGCCGCGCAAAGCAGCACTTTACTGTCGCTACTCTTTGGTTGATTGGCACCATAAAATTGCTTAAGGGTATTTACCAAGGCGCTGACTGCGCTTGGGCTGTGGCTTTGGTCGACTTCCATCATGGCTAATAATGCAGAGAACTCATGTTTGGCTAGCATTTGAGTCGTGCTGTTTAGCGCTATAAAGCAACCAATAGGAGTGAGCTGCTGCTTATTTAATGTTTTTAATGCTATGCCTAAGCTTTCATTGCTTTCAAATAACATTAACGAACGCAAGTAATTAAAGGGTAGGTTATCAGCCTGACACTGCGTAAATAAATGATGTAGTAAGGTATTGCCCTGATTGTCTGTTACACAAAAAGCATTTTGAAATTTAAGACCAGGCGTGAAAAAGCTCAGTTTATCGATATCATCAATTAAGGCTACAGCTTCACTTGGCAGCGGGCTTGCTTCGAGTAAATGCGCTGCCACATTTTGTAAAAACAAGTATTTAACTTCACTACTGCAAGCTAATTGATAGATATGTTGTAATTGTGCCGCTTGCAAAACTCCCGATAAATTTTGGTAATCGGCAATGAGTTCTTTTAACTGATGATGTTGAAGCCGGCTGTTCAATTGCTCAATCGCGCTTTGCATGGAGATACTCGTTTTTTATTATTTATACATTTATAGCTCAACTAGTTGTTTAAATAAATAAAAAAGGCCGCTGAGCGGCCTTTTTCAAGTCTTTATTGCTTAAGCTGCTTGTTTTTTAGCAACCCATTGGTCAACAAACTTCTCTAGTACATTTAACGGTACTGCACCATTTTTAAGTACTACATCGTGGAATTCACGAATATCGAATTTATCGCCTAGTTTTTCTTTAGCCGCTTCACGAAGCTCTAAAATTTTCAGCATGCCTACTTTGTATGCCGTTGCTTGTGAAGGCATTACAATGTGACGCTCAACCATTTTAACGCCATCAGACGTCGCATTTGGTGTGTTATTTACGTAGTAGTCGATACCTTCTTGACGTGTCCACTTCATAGCGTGGATACCTGTATCTACTACTAGGCGACATGCACGCCATAATTCCATCGCAAGACGACCAAAATCTGAATATGGGTCTTCGTATAAGCCCATTTCTTTTGGTACTAGCTCAGAGTATAAACCCCAACCTTCAACATACGCTGTGTAGCCGCCAAATTTACGGAACTTAGGTACGCCTTCAAGCTCTTGCGCGATAGCAATTTGCATGTGGTGACCAGGAATACCTTCGTGGTATGCAAGTGCTTCCATTTGGTATGTTGGCATTGCTTCCATGTCGTAAAGGTTTGCGTAATAAATACCTGGGCGTGAACCATCTGGCGCAGGTTGTTGGTAGAACGCTTTACCTGCTGCTTTTTCACGGAATGCTTCAACAGCTTTAACTTTAAGGTCAGCTTTTGGCTTAACAATGAATAGCTCGTCTAGACGAGATTTCATGTTATCGATAAGCGCTGTTGCTTCATCAAGATAACGTTGTTTACCTTCAGCTGTGTTAGGGTAGTAGAACTGCTTATCAGTTTTCATGAATTGCATGAATGCTTTAAGGTCACCTTTAAAGCCTACTTTGTCCTTAATTTCACGCATTTCGTCGTGAATACGCGCGACTTCAGCTAAACCGATTGTGTGGATTTCTTTTGCTGTTAAATCAGTCGTTGTGGTACGTGCTAAAGCATTATTGTAGAACGCTTCACCATCAGGGAATTTCCAAGCACCATCGCGGTCATCAGCGCGTTTTTCTAACTGAGCTAAGAAGTTAATTAGCTTAGTGTAAGAAGGCTTTACTGCTGCTTTTAGGGCTTTTTCAGCATCGCTGATAAGTGCTGATTTTTCGCTATCGGCAATCTCTAACGCATTAACTTTGCGTTTAAAGTCAGCTAGTAACGTTGAGTCTTCACCGTCATGGAATGGGGCGCCGCGTAAGATATTATTGCTTGAATCAATCACGTGTGGGAAAACAAACTTAGGCGCGATAATGCCTTTATCTGCACGTACTTCAAGGTCTTTGATTAGCTGATCAATAACCGTTGTAACACCATTTAAACGTGAGATATACGCTTTAGCATCAGATACATCGGCAATTTGATGTTGGTTGATTAAAAACGCAGGGATCATCGAGTGAACACCAAACATTTGGTTCACAGGGTAGTTGTAATGACGCCATTTGAAATCAGCAATTTCGTTTTCTAAATCTTGCTTTTTAAGGTCATAGCTTACTTTTGTTGCGTCATCTAATAGGTCGCGGTTAATTGCGTTAAGCGCAACTAGATCAGCTTTAGTTTGTTCAAAGTCTTCTAAAACGCGCTCTTCGCTGCCATCATCCCATTTATCGTAATCTTTTTTGATGCCCATGTATGTTTGATAGATAGGGCTTTTCATTACATCACGGTTAAAAGTATCTTCGAAGAAGGCATTAGCTTTATCGATTTCACTTTGTACAGGTTGGCTTTGTACACTTGGTGCAGGCTTCGGTTGCTCTTGCATTTGTTGGCAGCCGCCAAGTAATGCAACACTTACCGCCGCAGCGATGAAGGTCAGTTTACGCATTATCGTTCCTTTGTAGTTGTTAGAAATTTAATTATAATTCTTAAACGAATAATTCTAGCAGGTCATTTAAAAAGCGATGGCCTTTTTGGCTTACCTGCCAGTTATCTTTATCATCAATTAGTAAGCCTTTTGCAATTGCATCAGTCAAGGCTTGTTCCTGACTTTGCAGTGACAAACTTGTAAGCAAAGGTAAATCAGCTTTGGGGCAGGGTTCGACTAAACGAAAACGATTCATAAAGAATTCAAAAGCTAAGTCGTCTTCTGCTACTTGCCATTGTTCGTATAAATACGGTTTGGCAAGATCCATATAACCTCGTGGGTGTTTTACTTTCACCGTACGGGTGATGACTTTATTTTCATCAGTAATTTTACCATGGGCACCGCAGCCGATACCGAGATAATCGCCAAATCGCCAATAATTCAAGTTATGACGGCATTGGTAACCGGGCTTCGCGTAGCCTGAGATCTCGTATTGCTCATAACCTGCTGCTGCGAGTAACGCTTGACCTTGTTCTTGAATATCCCAAAGGGTGTCGTCATGAGGTAAGGTCGGTGGCTTAGAAGCAAACTGAGTATTTGGCTCAATTGTTAGCTGATACCACGAGATATGAGGTGGATTTAGGGCGATAATTTTTTCAAGGTCGCTTAAGGCGTCTGCAACAGATTGCCCTGGTAAGCCATGCATTAAATCGAGGTTAAAGCTGTTTAGCCCAGCTTGATGCGCCTGTTTAGCCGCATAACTTGCTTCATCAGCACCATGAATACGGCCAAGGGCTTTTAGCTTGTCGTTTTGCATGCTTTGCACGCCAATCGAAATACGATTGATGCCAGCGGCAACATATTCTTTAAAGCGACCTGTTTCGACAGTACCAGGGTTTGCCTCTAGGGTAATTTCACAGTCATCAGTTAGGCCAATTAATCTGTCGACTTCACCAAGTAGGCGAGTATAAGCGTCACCAGTTAATAAGCTTGGGGTGCCGCCGCCAATAAAGATGCTATGGATTTTACGCCCTTGCACTAAGTGCAAATCGGCCTTGAGATCATCAATAAGATGCTGAACGTATTCTTTTTCGGGGATCGTGCCTTTTTGGCCATGGCTATTAAAGTCACAGTATGGGCACTTTTGCACGCACCAAGGCACGTGCACATATAAACTTAAAGGCGGTAAACTCACAGGCCGCCTTTTTGCTGCAATTGCGCAAGTAGTTGTTTTAAAGCTTGGCCGCGATGGCTAAGGGCATTTTTTTGCTCCTTAGTTAACTGGGCGCTCGTGCATTGCTCAGACGGTACGTAAAAAACAGGATCATAACCAAAACCACCCTGACCATCTTGGCTATAGGTGATTTCACCTTCCCAACTGGCACTACAAATAAGTGGTGTAGGGTCGTCGGCGTGGCGCATTAATACTAACACACACCAAAAACGCGCACTGCGAACTGGGTTATCAGCAAGCTCTTTTAGTAGCTTGTCGATATTATCTTGATCGCTGGCACCCGCTCCGGCAAAACGTGCAGAGTACACACCAGGTGCTCCATTTAGGCCGTCTACTTCAAGGCCAGAGTCATCAGCAATCGCAGGCATGCCTGTGATCTTTGCTGCATGGCGCGCTTTAATAATGGCGTTTTCAACAAATGTGGTGCCTGTTTCTGGCACGTCTGGCACTTGAAAATCGCTTTGTGGAACCACGTTAATATTAAGTGGGCTGAGCATACTTGCCAGCTCTTTTACTTTGCCAGGGTTACCCGTGGCTAAAACCAAGGTGTTGTTCATAGGTTAATTAATCTACGTAAAATTTTTGCTGAAACTTCAACGTTTGTACTTTGCCATTTTGATTAATTTCGATATCAAAACGGTAAATTTCTTCGTTGCTGTAATCGATTTGCGCGAGGTAATAAATCGCATCGCCTTCCACAACTTCTTTAAATGTAAGCTGTTTTTTATTACCAAGTAGGTTACGTGCAGTGCCAGTTAAAGTTGCAGTCTGCGCTGTTTTATCGCTGTTTTTTAATACCGAAATATTAATAATCCCTTTGCTAGGGCTACGCTCTAAATCATAGTTTTTAGCAATGTTTGGCTGAATAAAAGTCGATGGAAATGCAATGTAATGAACTTCCCAAGGGCCAAGAATCTTGTACTGGGCGCCTGCTTGCTCATCAGCTTTGGCAAAGGTTGTAAATAAACTCAATACAATCAAAGAAAAATAAATAAATTGCTTCATGGTATATCTCACTTAACAAAAGAGGCCTTTCGGCCCCTTACTGCTTCACGTTTAACGCTTAGCCAATTAAATCCATTACTAAAAACTGTAAAAACTGTAGACCAATAATCAACACTAAGATTGATAGGTCTAGACCACCTAGTGGTGGGATAATCTTACGGATAGGGCGCAACATCGGCTCAGTTAGCTGGTGGAATACAGCCTCAATAGGGTTGTAGCCTTGGCTTACCCAGCTCAGTAAAGCACGAATAATTAATACCCAAAATAGTAAGTTTAGGCCTTCTTTAACTACCGTAATTAACGCTTGAATAAATACCGGACCTGGAGCCCAAGCATTATAAAACATCAGAAAAATAACACTGAGTTTTGCTACAGCAACTAAATAAGCAAGCACTAACGAGGCAATATCAAAGCCACCCACTCCTGGGATGATTTTACGAAGTGGGTTCACTGCGAACGAAGTGGCTTTTACCACAAACTGGCTCATAGGGTTGTAAAAGTCAGCTTTTGCCGCTTGTAACCAAAAGCGTAAAAGGACCACCATTAAAAAGAGATCAAAAATAATCCCAACTAAAAAGTGCATGGCTTGCATAGTTTTACCTTCAAAAAGTAAGCTTAAAGTTCTTTTTCCATCGCTTCAGCGCGAGCAATACAGGCATCCATTGCATCTGCAACAGTGCCGACTAAACCTTGTGATTTAAGGTGCTCAACAGCTTCGTGAGTCGTACCCCCTTTAGAGGTTACGTTTGCACGTAGCTGAGAAATGCTGATGTCTGGTTGCGACAGTGCCATTTCGGCGGCACCCAGTGCTGTTTGCTGTACTAAACGGCGCGCATCTTCATCACTAAAGCCAAGTGCTTTCGCTTTTTCTTCGATAGCTTCCATAAATAAGAAGAAGTAAGCAGGTGATGAGCCCGTAACAGCGATGATGTCGTTGATTTGTGATTCTTGCTCAACCCAAACAACAATGCCTGTACACTCAAAAACTTGTTGTACAAACTCGTGCTCTTCAGCGGTTTCGCCAGCGCCATAAAGACCTGAAACACCACGACCTAGTAATGATGGTGTATTTGGCATACAACGCACCATTTTCACATCTTGACCTAGCATTTCACGTAAACGGCTAACGGTAAGGCCTGCTGCCACTGAAATAAATAGCTTGTCGCTAAAATCAACGCCTGAATCTTGGAATGATTGGCAAAGATCGCCCATCATTTGCGGTTTAACAGATAAGACAATCACATCTGCATCGCGAAGTGCCGCGTTGTTATCCGCGGTAGTTTGCACCCCGAAATCAGCAGCAACCTTAGCTAATTTTTCTTGGTTGCGATTGGTTGCAATGATGTTTTTTGCTGCAAAACCGTTCTTTACCATGCCGCCAATGATGGCGTAGCTCATGTTACCCGTGCCTATAAATGCGATTTTTTTGTCTGACATATGTCTGTTATCACCTTTTAATTTCGTTGGCCAAATATATCCGTGCCAATGCGTACCATGGTTGAACCTGCTGCAATCGCCGCTTCAACATCGTTACTCATACCCATCGACAAGGTGTCTACTTGGGGATATTGGGCCTTTAGTTTATCAAAGCAAGCGCTTAATTGCTCAAAATATTGTAATTGTAGCTGGGCATCGTCGGTTTTGGCAGGAATCGCCATCACACCGCGCAGGCATAAATTAGGACATTGATTGACGAATTCGGCCAATGCCATTAGCTCGTCTGGGTGGCAGCCTGACTTAGCCTCTTCTAAACTAATATTAACTTGAATTAATACATTGAGCGGGGCTTTGTCGGCTGGTCGTTGCTCGTTAAGACGTTTTGCAATTTTAGTGCGGTCAACGCTTTGCACCCAATCAAAATGCGTGGCTACTTGGGCACTTTTATTTGATTGAATAGGGCCGATAAAGTGCCAAACAATGTCTTTATAATCAGCCAATGCTGTGACTTTTGTTACCGCTTCTTGAACGTATGATTCGCCAAACTGGCGTTGACCATGCTTATAGGCAGCAATAATATCGTCGGCAGGTTTTGTTTTTGAAACAGCCAATAGGTTGATTGATTGCTCATCGCGGTGATTATTTTTTGCAGCTTGAGCAATTCTTGCGTAGGCGGATGTAAGTCGTTCTGCTATTGTAACCATATAATTATCAGTTGGTTGTGGAGTCATAAATGGATATTACCGAATTATTGGCCTTTAGTGTGCAACACAAAGCCTCGGATTTACACTTGTCATCAGGCGTATCACCTATGATACGTGTTGATGGTGATGTGCGTCGTATTAATATTCCAGCATTAGAACAAAAAGATGTAAATAGTCTGGTATACGATATTATGAACGATAATCAGCGTAAGGACTACGAACAAAATCTCGAAGTGGATTTTTCTTTCGAAGTACCAAACCTTGCGCGTTTTCGTGTTAACGCATTTAATTCAAACCGTGGCCCTGCGGCGGTGTTTCGTACTATCCCAAGTGATGTTTTAACGCTGGATGATTTAGGTGCGCCTGATATTTTTAAAACTATTTCCGATAATCCACGTGGTTTGGTGCTAGTCACCGGGCCAACGGGTTCTGGTAAATCAACCACATTAGCGGCGATGGTTGATTATATTAACCAAAATAAGCATCACCATATTTTAACTATCGAAGATCCAATCGAATTCGTACACGAGAATAAACTGAGCCTTATTAACCAGCGTGAAGTACACCGCGATACGCATAGCTTCTCTAATGCGCTTAGAAGTGCACTACGTGAAGATCCGGATGTAATCTTAGTGGGTGAGCTGCGTGACCTTGAAACAATTCGCTTAGCGATGACTGCGGCAGAAACAGGTCACTTGGTGTTTGGTACCTTGCATACTACCTCTGCACCTAAAACTATCGACCGTATCATTGACGTATTCCCAGGTGAAGAAAAAGACATGGTACGCTCAATGTTGTCAGAATCATTACGTGCCGTAATCTCGCAAACTTTACTTAAAAAAGTGGGCGGTGGCCGAGTTGCAGCTCACGAGATCATGATAGGTATTCCTGCAATCCGAAATCTGATCCGTGAAGATAAAATTGCACAAATGTATTCATCAATTCAAACCGGTGCATCGCATGGTATGCAGACCATGGATCAATGTTTAGCAAACTTAGTTAACTACGGCATTATTACAACCAATGATGCGCGAGCTAAAGCGCAAGATAAAACCCAATTTGGTGGTTAACGGAGCTATTTAAAATGTCTTTACCTTTAAATCATTTTTTACAAGTTATGATCGACAAAAAAGGCTCAGACTTGTTTGTTTCGAGCCAGCTGCCTGTCAGTGCAAAAGTAAACGGTGAATTAATACCTTTAAGCGATGAAAAACTCTCTGATGAGGATTCACTTGCTTTGGTCGAGTCAGCAATGAACGACAAACAGCGCAAAGAATTTCATGACAGTAAAGAGTGTAACTTTGCAATTGCAACTGATGAAGGACGTTTCCGTGTTTCTGCTTTTTGGCAGCGTGATAGAGCGGGTATGGTTATTCGCCGTATCGTAACGCAAATCCCAGATGTCAACGAACTAGGTTTGCCATCAACATTAACAGACGTGATTATGGCAAAACGTGGTTTAGTGCTGTTTGTAGGTGGTACCGGCACAGGTAAGTCAACCTCGCTTGCTGCGCTGTTAGGTTATCGTAACCGCAATCAGCGTGGTCATATTCTTACCATTGAAGATCCTATCGAATTTGTTCACGAGCATCGTAAAAGCATCATTACCCAACGTGAAGTTGGTTTGGATACTGAAAGCTTTGAATCAGCTCTAAAAAGCTCGTTACGTCAAGCACCTGATGTGATCTTAATTGGTGAGATCCGTTCACAAGAAACCATGGAATACGCACTCAGCTTTGCCGAAACGGGTCACTTGTGTGTGGCGACACTGCATGCGAATAATGCCAACCAAGCCATTGACCGTATCATGCACTTAGTACCAAAAGAAAAGCACGATAAGTTAAAGTACGACTTAGCACTTAACCTTCGCGCCATTGTTGCGCAGCAGTTGGTGCCAACTTCCGATGGGGAAGGGCGTGTTGCTGCTATCGAGATTTTGCTTAATTCACCTATGGTGGCAGAGCTCATCAAGCGTGGTGATATTGGCTCTATCAAAGAAACCATGGCTAAATCGAAAGAAATGGGCATGCAAACCTTTGATCAAGCCTTATTTGAGCTTTATAAACAGCGCCGTATTAACTACGCTGATGCGTTACACCATGCTGACTCGCCAAATGACTTACGCCTAATGATTAAGCTGCAAAACAATGAACAAAGTGGTGCGGGCTTCTTACAAGGCGTGACTATCGATGGTCTTGATGGAAAGAGTGACGAATAAATGTGTTTGCGAGTAAATTTAATCGGTTGGTTATTTTTATTGCTGAGTACCTTTCAGGTATATGGCAATGATAATAAAAGTGTGGTTATTTTTATTCGCGATGATGTTTATGACGATTACAGTCGCTTTTTGAATGGTCGCAAACCTCTTGAAGTTAAAGACTTTAGTGGTGCTTACATTCGCCGTGATGTGGTCGATATGATCATAGCTCAACAAGCACTGAGTTTAGGCGGTTTTACCAAGCCATTTCGTTATCACAAAGGTAATGTTAATTATCGCAATACCAAGCTGTTAGAAGATGGCCAGCTACTATTAAGCTTCGATAGTGTTTGGTCTGTTGATGCAAAGCAGCTAGTTGAGTCGGTATATATCTCTGACCCTGTGATTCGAAATGGTGAGTATTACGCGGGCATATTTACTTCACCGAACAATAAGAAAGTGCAGCAAGTAAAACAGCTTGCTGACTTTAAACAATTAACCGCAGTGTCAACGCCACGCTGGCAAACCGATTGGCAAACGTTATCTGCTCTGCCCTTAAAAGAGTTGCTCAGAGAAGATGAGTGGCTTGGGCAAGTCCGCACTGTATCGATGCAGTGGGTTGATTTTATGATGATGCCCTTAATGCCTAGCCTCAATAATCGCTACACATTAGAAAACATTGAACTGGTAGCTGTGCCAAACCTAGTGCTCCAGCTTAATGATAGCCGTCATTTTATTATTTCGAAGAGTCACCCCGATGGAAAAGCGGCCTTTGTTGCAATTCAAAAAGGGCTTGCGCAGCTTCGTAAAACAGGCGCAATTGAAAAAGCCTACCGAGAGGCAGGCTTCATTCCAGATTTAAACAACTATACGGTGATTAATAAAGCGCCTTAGTCGCCATAAAACTGCTCAAAAAAGCTTTCTAAGATGATCACCGCTGACATATTATCAACATTACCTTTACCAAGGTTTCGGTAGCCACCTTGTTCAAATAAACGGGCTTTGGCATCTGCTGTTGTTAGTCGTTCGTCCTGCGTTTCAACCGGTATAGCAAAGTGGTTATGTAAGCGGTTAGCGAACTTCTTGGCTTTAAAGGTAACTTCTTGATTGGTGCCGTCCATATTAAGCGGTAAACCAACCACCATTAAATCTGGTTGCCACTCATCCACCTGTTTTTTAATAAGTTGCCAATCAGGGATCCCATCTCTCGCTTTTACAGCTTGTAAGCTTGATGCTGTTCCAGTGAGTTCTTGACCAATGGCAATACCAATACTTTTGGTGCCAAAGTCAAAACCCATTACGGTGCGTTCACCGAGTGGCTTAAAAGTTCGTTTTGTCATAGTCTTAAAATTTATAAATGTTAGGCGTGGCCAGCTTCAGAGCTTAATTGCCCGATATCAAAACCCAGCATAGAAACGGCTTTTTCCCAGCGTTTTTCAACGGGTGTGTTAAAGATGATCTCAGGATCTGCTTTGATAATTAACCATGAATTCTCTAGCAGTTCTTGCTCTAGCTGTCCTTGATCCCAACCAGCATAACCCAGTGTGATAATAAATTGTTCAGGTGCTTCACTCGTAGTCAGGCTTGCTAACACATCTTTTGAAGTGGTGATCATAATATCACTACTAAGTTTTTGACTCGCTGCATAACCTGGTTTTGGTGAGTGCAAAACAAATCCGCGATCGGTTTTTACAGGTCCGCCTGCGTACACAGCTAAACCTGCAGCTTGCTTGCTTTTGTCGTTATCAATTTCGATTTTATCGAGTAGCTCGCCCACGGTGATATTGATAGGCTGGTTAATTACCAAGCCCATCGCACCATCTTGATTGTGCTCACAAATGTAAGTGACAGCACGCTTAAAAAAAGGGTCTTGCATGCTCGGCATTGCGATTAAGAAGTGATTCTCTAATGACTGCATAGGTCGCCCCTTTTGTTGTTTAATTTAAGTATGGCTCAGTTTTCTTTCAATGGCATCAAATAAGTGACCAGTGATTGAAATGTCATAAGCGGCTTCAATCTCTTTTACACACGTTGGCGCAGTGACATTGATTTCAGTTAAACGGTCGCCAATGATATCTAGACCAACAAAAATAAGGCCTTTTTCTTTCAGCGTAGGTGCTACAGCCTCTGCAATTTTACGGTCTGAATCGCTAATCGGGCGTGCTTCACCTCTACCACCTGCTGCCAAGTTACCGCGCGTTTCGCCATTTTGTGGGATACGAGCTAGGCAATACGGCATTACTTCACCATCAACCACAAGTACGCGTTTATCGCCTTGCTTGATTTCAGGAATATAGTTTTGTGCCATTGCAAAACGACTACCATGTTCGGTTAGCGTTTCGCAGATCACACCAATATTGGCATCATCTTCTTTAACTCTAAAGATAGATGCACCACCCATACCATCTAGCGGTTTTAAAATAATATCTTTATGCTCAGCTAAAAATGCACGAATGTCTGCTTGGCTACGTGTTACTAAAGTATCTGGCGTATGTTCGCTAAACCAAGCTGTGAATAGCTTTTCGTTAGCATCGCGTAAGCTTTGCGGCTTATTGATTATAAGCGTGCCAGCTTGCTCAGCACGCTCTAAAATATAGGTAGCGTAGATGTACTCAGTATCAAAAGGCGGATCTTTACGCATTAAAATAACGTCTAAATCTGCTAAAGCAATGGTGGCTTTTTCTTCTAATTCATACCAGTGATTTACATCATCAAACACACGGGCTTTGGCGGCTGTTGCAAAGCCTTGACCTTGACGTAGAGAAAGGTCATCCATTTCCATGTAGTAAATTTCGTAACCGCGCTTTTGCGCTTCCATCATCATTGCAAAGCCAGTGTCTTTTTTAATATTAAAGCCACTAATTGGATCAGAGATTATGCCTAGCTTAATTGCCATATTTTTGCCTTAGAATCGTATGCCATACTATGTTTTGTTACTTTGATATATGGGTATTTTTACGGTTTTCAATTCGCTAAATCGCCAAACTGTAATTGTAAAGCGCTCAATACCGTCAGAGCGGCTGTTTCTGTTCTTAGAACACGTGGGCCTAAGCGAATATCAACAAAGTTTTGCTGTTTAGCAATGTCAATTTCTGCATCGGTAAATCCACCTTCTGGGCCGACTAAAAAGCGCACTCCTTCGTTTGGTACTTGAATAGTTTTAATACTGTGCTCAGCACGTGGGTGCAAAGTAAGTTTAATCGCCTCACTTGCTTGTTCTAGCCACTCTTTTATATCGATAGGAGGGTGTACAACAGGCACAAAATTACGGCCTGATTGCTCTGCAGCGGCAATTGCAATTTTTTGCCATTGTTGATGTTTTTTAGAAAGGCGATCGCCGCTTAGTTTTACGCCACAACGTTGGCTAAAAATTGGGGTGATTTCTGTGATACCCAGTTCAACAGATTTTTGAATAGTGAAATCCATTTTATCGCCACGAGAAATGCCTTGGCCCAAGTGAATTTTTAAAGGCGATTCAACATCATGATCAACAAATTCCTGAGGCTCAACGACGACATTTTTTTTGCTGACTTCAATAATTTCACTGAGGTATTCACCTCCTTCACCATTAAAAATCGAAACCTTATCACCGACTTGCATACGCAATACACGGCCAACATGACCTGCTGCATCATCATCAAGTGCTACTGGGGTGTTTAAAGAAATCGCTGAAGGTTGGTAAATATGTGGAACTCGCATGGCTGTCACTTATCAATAAATTTAGCAATATGGTAAGTATACAGCGGCTTAGGTGCAATTATTTATTTGTTATTTAAATTCGTCTTTGGCACTTAAAACATCTGCAGTGGTTTCGGCAATCTCAGATTGGCAAGAAAGGTGGTTAATGTGAGCAGCATCCGGGCAAGGTGTAAAACTAAAGCTATGTCCATCTTGTTGCACTAAGTAACGTATTTTGTGCAGTGAGTTATAAATAAACTTTTGAGCATCATTCGCCAGCTGATAGTCGGTGTGATTAATCAGTACACCTTGAATATCGTGGTGTTCATGTAAATAGCTGGCGAGTTCTGAGACACTAATTTCATTACTAAAATCGCAATAGCAATAATCTTTAACGAGTTGATCAAACATGAGTTTAACCATATGGCGGCTATTAGCGCCAGCCACAACTAGAGTCGAATTTTCGGCATTTGCAAAGTAGTGCTGAGCAAATGCGCGGCTAAACTCATCATCTATATCAACTAATAAATAATTATTAACTTTAAAGGGCATAATGCCTCACGATTCAAATACTTCCGTATCAAATTGAAAACATACTTATTAGTAAATAGCCTATTGCACCGAAAACGGCAAACTCTATACAGGCTATGCCAATGTTATCTTGGTGATCTACTTCTAACGATGTGTCGATATTAGGTAGAGAGATATATTTAATAATGTAGCTCAAAATATATAACAATACCCACATTGCACCGCAATGAGATACTAGAGTGAATAAATTTTCTACCATCTTACCACTAATAAATGATGCACTGGCAAGACCAGCATAGCCCGCAAGTGCTAGGCCGATAGACTTACCTGCGTAGCGAATGCCAATAGAGGTATTTTCAAGGTTAAAGTTACTTTGTAGTGATGCACCTTGGTTGGCTTTTGCAAAGCGGTATTCACGAATTTTACTATCAAGGGCAAACATACCTTGCAGCACAAAAAAGCTCACAGTGGCGATCAATAAGCTGCTGTAACCTTGGGTATGGCACCAGTTATAAAGGCCAAGAGCGATAATGCAGTTAGCGATTAACATGCCTGAATCGACCAAGGCGGCGCAAACATTTTGTTTGAGTATGGCTGCTTCTTCATTAAAGCGATGCAAAATCCATTTACGATGAATTAAATGACCTATTTTTATAAAGGCAAATAACAGCACAATGAGTAAAAGTACTTTTAGCGGATTAGATTGGGCTGCACTTAAGCTAATTTCATCGAATATATAAGCGATGGTGGCTATAACGACCATAATTTCGCTGGCAAAGCTGATCCCCATGGCAAAGTTATCATGTTGCGCAAGCTCTTCTTTAAGCGCTTGTTTTGCTTTGATTTGCGTTAGAATACGTAGCAGTACTATAGTGACGCAAATTACAGCGAAACTAATAGCAATCGCGACTAAACTAGTGTTAGATAGTGATAAATATGACATGCAGGTCCCTGCTAAATAATTCTTTGATAATCATTCTAGTACGGTTATTGGCAAGTTAAAAGAGAGTATTTAATGAGTAATTTACACGCGCTTCCCGAGTCACTTCATCAGTTAGGCCAAACCCGCTTCGCGAGCTTGTATGAGGGGCAAACTGAGCAACAAGAAATTATTAACTTGCTGTCTTTAAGTGATTTTGCGTGGAACTGCTTACAATCTCAGCCTGATTTAAAAGACTGGTTACTTGATGATAAGGAGCTTGCTAATCGTGCAGTTGAAACTCCGTTAAGTAATTCTGAAATCAATGAACTGGATGACAATGCTGCGCTGGCAAAGCTACGTTTGTATCGAGAAAAATACTGGTTGAAAGTGGCTTTTCTTGATTTGTGCTGTGCAAACCCAATTGCCGATAGCATCGCTTATATCTCGGCCCTTGCAAACCAGCTTATCGATAGTGCTAATCAGTGGGCCTTTGCGCAGGTAGCTAAAGTCAGTGGTATGCCGCTTGATGATGACGGTAATGCAATGCCAATGTTAGTTTTAGGTATGGGCAAACTTGGTGGGGGAGAGCTTAACTACTCATCTGACATAGATTTAATTTTTTCTTATCCTCGCGATGTTGCAACGCAAGGGGGGCGCCGCTCCATTGAAGCCCAGGTGTTTTATACCAAAGTGGCGCAAAAGCTAATTATGGCGCTTAACCAGACCACGGTAAATGGCCAAGTATTTCGAGTCGATATGCGCCTGCGCCCATTTGGTGAAAGTGGGCCTTTGGTAATGAGCTTTCATGCAATGGAAGATTATTATCAAGAGCAAGGACGTGAGTGGGAACGCTACGCCATGCTAAAAGGACGATTAATTGGTACTGAAAACCGTTATTGGGATGAATTTTATGAATTGCTACGGCCGTTCGTTTATCGCCGCTATATTGATTTTTCGGTGATTGAATCGCTGCGTAAAATGAAGCAAATGATTGCCCAAGAGGTACGCCGAAAGCGCCTTACAAACAATATCAAATTAGGTGCAGGCGGCATTCGAGAAGTGGAGTTTGTGGTGCAAGCGCTACAAATGGTTCGAGGCGGCCGTGAAGCTAACCTACAAACTCAGTCACTGCTAATTGCTTTAAAAGAGCTGGTTAACAACCAAGTGATGTCGAATAAAGAAGCTGAGTTATTAACACAAAACTATTTAGACTTACGTCAAATTGAGCAGTACCTACAGATTTTCGATGATAAGCAAACGCAAACCCTACCTGATGACGAGTTAAACCAGCAACGTTTATGCTATTTGCTCAATAAAGATGATTTTGATCAGTGTTTAACTAGCATTGAGCAGACCATGTCTCAAGTCCATGGTGAGTTTGAACAAGTGATTGGCTTTGAAAGCGAAACAGCGGATCCGTGTGAAAGTGAGTACATTAGCGCTTGGGAAATGACAGATGTAAGCCTAATGTGTGAGCCGAATCTTGACTGGCAAGCGGCGCTTGAAGATTTTAAAGCGCGCTTAACTAAGGCGAAAATTGGCAGTCGAGGTCGTGATATCCTCGATAAATTAATGCCCCTTTTACTTAAACAGCTAACAGTTACAAAAGCCAGTAGCGATGCTTTTACCATGATCTGCCAAGTGCTCAACAAGATCATCTCACGAACTGCTTACCTAGAGCTGTTATACGAAAACCCAGGTGCCTTAAATCAACTGGTAGCACTTTGCTGCCATAGTAAATGGATTGGCGAGCATATCTCTCGTTACCCAATTTTACTTGATGAGCTGATAGATCCGCAGGTGCTCTATAAACCAACGCCTTTATCTGCTTACAAAGATGAAATTAGGCAGTATTTCTTACGTATTGAGCATGGCGACTTAGAGCTGCAAATGGAAGCACTTCGTCAGTTTAAACAAACGCATCAGTTACGCATTGCAGCAGCCGATGCAACCGGTGTACTGAGTGTGATGAAGGTAAGTGATCATCTTACTGCGCTTGCTGAGGCTATTGTAGAGCAAGCGGTCAATATTGCATGGCATGCATGTGTTGAGCGCTTTGGTCGGCCAGCGAATACCTCAGATCAAGAAAAGGGCTTTGCGGTTATTGCTTACGGTAAAACTGGCGGCTTTGAAGTTGGCTACGATTCAGACTTAGATCTGGTATTTGTGCATAACCACGATGGCAGCAGTTATACCGATGGTGATAAGTCGATTGACTCGCGTCAGTTTTACTTAAAGCTTGCGCAGCGTTTAATGCATCTATTCAACACGCGAACTGCGTCAGGCATATTGTATGAGCTTGATACTCGTTTACGTCCTGAAGGGGCATCGGGTTTACTAGCTATTAATTTAGAAAGTTACTACCACTATCAGCAAACTCAAGCATGGACCTGGGAACATCAAGCTTTGGTTCGTTCACGCATGATTTATGGGCAAGATTCGTTGCGAGAGCGTTTTGCACAAATCCGCAAAGACGTTTTGTGCCAAGCCCGCGATAATGAGAAGCTAAAGACTGATGTCGTTGAGATGCGCGAAAAAATGCGTGCTCACCTTGCTAAAGGCAATGATGATCTGTTTGATTTAAAGCAAGATAGGGGCGGTATCACAGATATTGAGTTTATCACTCAGTATCTGGTGCTAAATAATGCTATGCAGCACTCTGAGCTAACGACCTGGTCTGACAATGTTCGTATTTTAGCTGATGCTGCACGTTTAGGCTGTATTACTGAGCAAATGCAGCAAGAATTAGTGGCTGCGTATATTGCCTATCGTTCACGTTATCATGTAATGAGTTTGAATCAGCAGGGACGCTGTGCGCCTCGTGCTGAGTTAACTCAGCACATCGACTTAGTAAGTCAGGCGTGGCAGCAGGTGTTTTAGCTTTTTAAGCGACGGCAGTTTTCGCGCACATAAGCAGAGGGCAGCTCAGTGATAACTGCGGCTCTTTGCTTAAAGCAAAAATAGGTGTAAACCTCATTTTCGAAATCATCGTTGATGGCGCGGCCAACCTGATAAAGGGTTGAAACAAAGTTACTATCAACACGAAAATGATCTTTTACAACATAGTCTTTGCTTAAATACCAGTACAGTACGATATCTTCGTGACGGGCATAGTCAGAGAGTACATCTTTTAAGGTGTTACCGTTTTCAAATCGGCGCGGTTGAATATCACCAGTCCAGTTAGGTGATGAAGGCTCTACGACCTTTTCGCGTTCAAAAAGTGCGACATCTAAGCTGGTTTCTGGCGTAGGTAATTTAAGAACGTATTTATCGCGCTCATTATTCTTGTTATTTACTTGGTTACGTAGCGCCGCATAAAAGCGCGATAATCCTTGCGCTGCAGCATTTTTGGTATCTTTAATGTCCATTACTGGACCACTACCAAATAAAAAGTAAATAGCAGCAGCAATCAAAATAACAGCTAATGATAAATGCTTAACCCAAAACCACATTTCTAATACTCTTGTTGTTGATTAGCTTTATAAAACCATACAAACAGCAAAATGTCACTCTACTTGTAATAAGAAGGTGCATTCTTATCTGGGCGAGTTTTAAAGCGACGGTGAAGCCACATATACTGCTCAGGCGCTAAATCGATAGCTTGTTCCATACGCTGATTTACGTGGGTAACGTCTGCAAGGTCATCGCCACTTGGGAAGTTTTCAAGTGCAGGTAATACCTCTAGATGGTAGCGGCCCTCTTCATCACGACGGCTCGTTAAGCTTACTGTTTCGCAGTTACGGCTACTTGAAAATAACAGCGTTCCTGTTGTTGTTGCTGCTTCTTTTACCGCATAAAAAGGCGCAAATTCGCAGCGGTTACGGCCGTAATCTTGATCTGGCAAATAGTAGCAAACCTTTTTATTTTTAAGCGCTTGCAGTAAGCCTTTAACATCTTTTTTGCCAATTAAGTATTCGTTAGAACGAAGACGACCGTTAGTCGTGAAATATTCCATTAAAGGGTTGTTATGCGGGCGATAAAAGCCAATACCTTGGTGTTTTACACCCATAATACGGCTCGCCATTTCTAGGTGTAAAAAATGTGGCACAAGTAACAGCACACCTTTACCTGATTGCTGAGCTTTTTCAAAGTGTTCTAGGCCTTTAACAGAACCAAACACTTTATTGATTCGCCATTGGGGCCACCACCAAGCCATGCCGGTTTCCATCATTGCAATACCGGTATTTTCCATATTTTTACGAACTAATTCGCGTTGTTCATGCTCTGGCATTTCAGGAAAACATAAACGGATATTTACCTCCGCGATGTGGCGACGACGTTTCATAAAACGGTGTACTAGACGACCAAGCAGTTTTCCAAGTGCTAATTGTAATTTATGTGGTAACCAAGAGATAAGATATAAAAAGAACACGCCAATCCAAGTTAACCAGTAACGAGGGCCTAAAAAAGACGCTTTAAAAGGAGAAGAACTAACCACAAAAAAATCTCTAAAAATAAAAAAGCTAGTTTAACTGTATGTCTATAAAAATACAAAAAAGCCAGCACGAGGCTGGCTTTACGATAAGGACTTTATAGAAGAAATGCTTAGATTTCTTTTAAACCTTGGTTAATTGCAACAAGGTCTTCGCTAGTTAGTGTACCAGCAGCTTGTTTCAAGCGAAGTGTTGAAACAACATAGCGGTAACGAACGTTTGCTAAATTACTTTTTGCATTGTAAAGGTTTTGCGTGCTGATCAGTACGTCTACGATAGTACGTGTACCAACTTCAAAGCCTGCTTCAGTTGCTTTAAGCGCACTTTCAGCAGAAACAACAGCTTGTTGTAGCGCTTTATAAGTAGCAATGTCAGACACTACTTGGTTGTACGATGTGATAACCGAGCGAGTTACTGCACGTAAGCTTGCTTCTAAATCTTCACTTGCCGCAACATAGAAAGCGCGTGCTTGATCTGTCGCTGCTGTTGTTGCACCACCTGAGTAAATAGGTAGGCTGAAGTTAACACCAATACTTGCACTGTCTTCGCGTGGTTGGTGTGAGTTGCTGTTTAGATCAGTTAGGCTGTCTCCGTATGAAGCGCTTAATGTTAGCTTCGGATAGTGACCAGCTTTTGCTAAATCGATTTGATCTTTAGCAATATCAACCGTTACTTTTGAAACTTGCAGATTTAAGTTTTGGTCTTTTGCAATTTCAATGTAGTCAGTTGACTGCTTTTTAGGTGCAACTGTTGAAAACGTTTCAGTATTCAACATGTCTAATTTCGCGTGGTATTTACCAGTGATTTCGCGAAGTTGCTCACGCGCTGTTTCAACACTGTTCTTAGCAACGATTTCTTGTGCAACAGAGTTATCGTACTGAGCTTGCGCTTCGTGTACGTCAGTGATTGCAGTTAAACCTACGGCATAACGCTCTTTAGTTTGTTGTAATTGGCGCTCGATGGCACGTTTTTCTGCTTGAACAAACTCAAGGTTATCGATTGCACTTAGTACATTGAAGTAACCCTCAGCTACACGAACGATTAAGTCTTGGCGAGCAAAATCATACTGAGCGTTTGCTTGTAATGCTTGTTTATCTGCAATACCCAGTGAATTCCACGCACCTAAATCAAACAGTGTTTGGCTTAAGCTAATACCACGGCTAAATTCATCAGGGTCATAGTCATAACCTGTATAACCCGTTGCATCATTACCCTCGTAAAGATCTGATTTGGTTGATTGGTAACCAAGACTTAGACCAATTTGTGGTAATAGTGCACTTAACGCGCGATCGCTCTCATAGGCTTGTGCATCTGCTTGGGCTTTTGCTTTAAGTACGGTAGGATCGTTTGCTGTCGCAATCTCGTAAACTTGTAGTAAGTCTTCAGCATAACTAGCTGTTGCAGTCAGTGCGCTTGAAAAACCGATCAGCGCAGCGAGTAGTGTTTTTTTCATTGTTCGTTCAGTCCTTAGACAATTTTGTACTGTGACCATGGTACTCTTTTTTAATGAATAACCAAAAAAAAATTACGTAAATCTGCATGTCCAAGTGTAACAGAATATAATTGGCCGTAACATTTACTTAAAACGCAAAGGAAATAGTGAATGAAAATATCAGCAATCTCACAATTTAATCATGATGACATAGAGTTAAAGCCGATTGAGCGTGTTTATGATGGTTTCTTTAAAATTAATACTTACCGCTTTCATCATGCATTGTTTGCTGGTGGCAAATCAGTAGAAGTTAAACGCGAAATTTTAGAGCGCGGCCATGCTGTTGCTGTACTTCCTTATGACCCTGCGACTGACCAAGTTTTGTTAATCGAACAAATCAGAATCGGGGCACTCGCATCAAAACAGTCACCTTGGTTACTTGAGTGTATTGCAGGCATGGCAGATGGCAGTACTGATTATGAAGATGTAGCGAAGCGCGAAGCGTTCGAAGAAGCGGGAATTGAGCTTAACGAGCTGGAATTTATGATGTCGTATCTTTCAAGCCCCGGCGGCACCACTGAACGTTTGTATTTATATTTAGCGCGCACTGACTTAGCAGGGTATCAAGGCGGTATTTTTGGCCTTGATAATGAAGATGAAGATATCAAAACCCATGTAATGTCATACGATGAAGCTATGCTGCGCCTAGAACAGGGGGAAATTGATAATGCAGCGACAGTTATCTCATTACAGTGGTTAGCACTGAATAAGCAACGTATACTGTCTGATTGGAAAAACTCATAGGGGATTATTTTGTCGTACGTCAGTGCCCAGCAGCGTTATATTCAAAGCTTACCTAAGTACTTAACTTTGTGTGAGCATAATTACGTGCGTGCGCTCAAGCTATTACCTAATGAGCGCCGTATAGGTCAGGAACGAAAGGTACAATTAGGGCACAGCACTTTTGCGGTTAAAGTTGACGATACAGCAAAATACACCACAGATATTTCTATCAAACAAGAAGCCGGTCATTTACCTTCGGTTAAGCCATTGTATTTAACTGTGCGCATGTATCATGATGCGAAAGTCGCTGAAATTGTGCATCATGATTTTCATCAGCGCATCAAGCCTTCCTATGCTTACCCAAATCCGAATATGCATCAAAAAGATGAAAAATATCAGCTTAACGCCTTCTTATATGACTGGCTGGTGGCTTGTGTTGAAAACGGCCGAGCAGTTTTAAATTGGGATGTAAATAATGGCTTGGTTTAGTAACGCCTACCATTTTGATAAAACAGCACTGAAAGTTGCCCATATCACTGATTGCCACTTATCAAAATACACAACGGGTGAATACTTTAACGTAAATACGGCAGCGTATTTTGGGCGTTGTTTACAGGCTATTGCTGAGCTCGATGTGGATTGTGTGGTATTTGGTGGTGATTTAACACAAGATCACAGCACTGAGTCTTACCAGCTTTTTGCTAAGTTAATAGCAGACTCAGCGCTGAGTTGTCCGGTGTTTTGGTTGCCGGGTAATCATGATGAACTCGTTGAATATGAAAAGCTTACAAGCCCGCAAATTTTAAACAATAAGCGCATTACCTTTTTAGGTGGGCAGTTGCTGTTGGCAAACTCAAAAGGCCCGACGCCAGCAGGTTGGGTAACACAAACGCATTTAGATGAATTAAGCCAAGCGGTAGGGCAGGTACCTAGCGTGGTGTTTTGTCATCATAACCCGCTGCCTATTCAAGCCTACTTAGATAAACATATGCTAGAAAATGGCCCACAGTTTTTAAATACCTGTGTTAATACTGAGCAGTGTGTGGGGGTATTTCATGGTCATGTGCATCATGAGTACACGCAAACCTACCGTAACCTTAGTGTGTATGCGACACCTGCCAGTTCAATACAGTTTACCAAACACACTATGGCGTGGCAGCAAGAGGATTTAGGCCCCGCATTTCGAATCATCGACTTAATAATTGATGAGCAACAAAACTTACTGTTAAGCACGGATGTAGTATGGCTAAACGAGTAATTTATATTCATGGCTTTAATAGCTCTGAGCAATCTTACAAAGCAGTTCGTTTTGGTGAGCACATGGCGCAATTTGATGTCGATTATCAGGTGCCGCGATTAACTCATGAGCCATTACATGCAATTTTACAATTAGAACAACTGCTAAATGATGATACTGTATTATTAGGTAGTTCATTAGGCGGTTTTTATGCGACCTATTTGTCGCAACGTTATTCGATCCCTGCGGTGGTTATTAACCCAGCGGTTCGCCCATTTGAGTTACTCGATAACTATTTAGGGGAAAACTATAACCCGTATCAAGACAGTCACTATGAACTTGGTACTCGTCACATGGATGCATTGCGCAGTTTATATTTGCCGCAATTAGACACCCCTTCATTGATTTATTTGCTACAGCAAACGGGCGATGAAGTACTGCCGTTTCAGCAGGCGGTTAAATATTATTCTCAGTGTAAGCAACACGTTGAATTTGGAGGCGATCATAGTTTTATCGGCTTCGAACAAACCTTTGCAAGTATTGTAGATTTTCTTAAAATCACGTAAAACATAGCTAAGCGCATAAAAGATATAAAAACTATGAGTCAGCAAAATTATAACGCCGAAGCAATTGAAGTCTTAAACGGATTAGAGCCCGTAAAACGCCGCCCAGGTATGTATACCGACACGGTTCGACCTAATCATTTAGGTCAAGAAGTTATCGATAACAGTGTCGATGAAGCAATGGCAGGTCATGCCACTAAAATAGATGTCATCCTTCATGAAGATAACTCCCTTGAGGTTATCGATGATGGCCGTGGTATGCCAATTGATATTCACCCTGAAGAAGGTATTCCGGGTGTGGAACTTATTTTTACCAAGCTGCACGCCGGTGGTAAGTTCTCTAATAAAAACTATCAGTTTTCTGGTGGTTTACACGGTGTAGGTATTTCGGTTGTAAATGCGCTATCGACTCGTGTTGAAGTCACTGTGCGCCGTGATGCGCAGCAATTTCGTATGGCCTTTGAAAACGGTGACAAGGTTGAAGACTTAAACGTCATTGGCACTGTAGGTAAGCGTAACACAGGTACAACCGTGCGTTTTTGGCCTGATGCGAGCTATTTTGACTCAGCTAATTTTTCTATCACTAAGCTTAATCACTTATTAAAAGCCAAAGCAGTATTATGCCCAGGCCTGCGCATTAAGTTTACCAACAAGCAAACCAAAGAAAGCCAAGAGTGGTATTACGAAACTGGCTTAAAAGATTACCTAGTTGAAGCAGTTAAAGGTTTTGAAGTATTACCAAAAGAGCCGTTTATTGGTGACTTTTCAAGTTCAACAGAAGGTGCTGACTGGGCGGTTGTTTGGCTACCTGAAGGCGGTGAATCAATCGCTGAAAGTTATGTAAACTTAATTCCTACTGCACAAGGCGGTACACATGTTAATGGTTTACGCCAAGGCTTGCTTGAAGCTATGCGTGAATTCTGCGAATTCAGAAACTTATTACCGCGTGGTGTAAAGTTAACGCCAGATGATATTTGGGAGCGCTGTAGCTACGTATTATCGGTTAAAATGCAAGACCCACAATTTGCAGGCCAAACAAAAGAGAAGCTTTCATCTCGCTCATGTGCTGCATTTGTATCTGGTGTAGTGAAAGACTCATTTAGTTTATGGTTAAACGAGCATACAGAAACGGCAGAATTATTAGCTGAGTTATGTATCTCAAATGCGCAGCGCCGTTTACGTGCCGCTAAAAAAGTTGTGCGAAAGCGTGTTACCTCAGGCCCTGCATTACCGGGTAAATTAACTGACTGTAGCGCCCAAGATAATGACCGTACTGAACTGTTTTTAGTAGAGGGTGACTCAGCGGGTGGCTCAGCAAAACAAGCGCGCGACCGTGAGTTCCAAGCAATTATGCCGCTGCGCGGTAAAATCTTAAATACCTGGGAAGTTGAATCTGGGCAGATTTTAGCATCGCAAGAGGTGCATGATATTTCTGTCGCTTTGGGTATTGACCCTGATTCAAGTGATTTATCTGGTCTGCGTTATAACAAAATTTGTATTTTGGCCGATGCTGACTCGGATGGATTGCACATTGCTACCTTGCTTTGTGCGCTGTTTGTTCGCCACTTTCCATCGCTTATCAAACAAGGCCATGTGTATGTAGCTATGCCGCCGCTATTTCGTATCGACATTGGTAAAGAGGTTTACTACGCCCTTGATGAAGACGAAAAGAACGGTATTTTAGCGCGCATTGAAGCTGAGAAAAAACGCGGTAAGGTTAATGTTCAACGCTTCAAAGGCTTAGGTGAAATGAACCCGTTACAATTACGCGAAACCACCATGGATCCTAATACGCGTCGTTTAGTGCAATTAACCTTAGACGAAGAAGAGCAAACCATGGAAATGATGGATATGTTACTTGCGAAGAAACGTTCGTCAGACCGTCGCCAATGGTTAGAAGATCACGGTAACCGCGCAGAAGTTTAATAAAGGGTGTAGCAACCTAGTTGCTAGCAAAGAATTAAAGGGCAAGACAAAAATGAAAAAACTACTGACCTCATTATTATCGCTGAGCTTGTTATCAGCGCCTGTAATGGCAAAAGATATTCTTGATAAATTAACAGTTGCTGATGGATTTTCTATAAGCCTGTTTGCCGATGATGTTGAAAACGCGCGTCAAATTGCGGTATCAAAAAGAGGCATTGTTTACGCAGGTTCGCGTAAAGCAGGTAATGTTTATGCACTGATTGACCACAACAGTGATGGTGTTGCAGATAAAAAGATTGTCATTGCTACTGGCCTTGAAATGCCATCAGGTTTAGCAATTAAAGATGGTGATTTATATGTGGCTGAAGTGTCACGTATCATTCGTTTTAAAGACGTAGATAAAAACCTAAAAGATCCTAAATTTGACGTGGTATACGACAAGTTTCCGACTGATCGTCACCATGGTTGGAAGTTTATTAGTTTTGCGCCAACCGGTGAGCTAATTGTGCCAGTGGGTGTACCATGTAACATTTGTGCGGAAGACGACAAATATGGCCGTATCTTCTCGTTAGATGTGGATACAAAAGAAATTAAAACCATCGCCAAAGGTGTTCGTAACTCAGTTGGTTTTGATTATCACCCAACAACGAATGCATTTTGGTTTAGTGATAACGGCCGTGACATGATGGGCGATGACATGCCACCTTGTGAAATTAACCGTGTTGGTGAAGGTGAAGAGGGCGCGCATTATGGTTTCCCTTATGTTCACGCTGGGGCGATTTTAGACCCTGAGTTTGGCAAAGGTAAAAGTATTGCTGACTACAAATCGCCAGCCCTTGCACTTGGTGCTCATGTTGCTCCTCTAGGTATTCATTTTTATAACGGTAAGCAGTTCCCTGCTAAATACAAAGAGCAGCTTTTTGTTGCTGAGCATGGTTCGTGGAACCGTAGTAAAAAATCAGGCTATAAAGTGATGCTAGCAAATGTTGAACAAGGTCGTATTACTAATTACACCCCGTTCATCACAGGCTTTATGCAAAACGAAGAAACATTTGGTCGCCCGGTTGCATTTGCAGAACTTGCAGATGGCAGCTTATTGATCTCAGACGACTTTGCTAATGTGATCTATCGCGTTAGTGCTAAGAAAAAATAGGTAAGCGTTAATGAGTGATACAGATACCTTGCTGATGCAAGGCGTAGAACAACAAACAATGGGGCGCTTTACTGAAGACGCCTACTTAAACTACTCAATGTACGTCATCATGGACCGTGCTTTACCTCATGTAGGTGATGGTCTTAAGCCTGTACAGCGTCGTATCATCTATGCAATGAGCGAGCTGGGGCTATCGGCGCAAGCAAAATATAAAAAATCAGCCCGTACCGTGGGTGATGTACTGGGTAAATACCACCCCCATGGCGATAGTGCTTGTTACGAAGCGATGGTGTTAATGGCGCAGCCGTTTTCTTACCGCTACCCGCTGGTGGACGGTCAAGGTAACTGGGGTGCAGCCGATGACCCTAAATCATTTGCTGCAATGCGTTACACCGAAGCGCGTTTATCTAAGTTCTCAGAAGTTCTACTAAAAGAACTGGGTCAAGGCACTGTCGATTGGACCGCAAACTTTGACGGTACACTTGATGAGCCAATGGTGTTACCTGCGCGTTTACCACACATCTTACTTAATGGTGTAACGGGGATTGCAGTAGGTATGGCAACCGATATTCCACCACACAATGTGCGTGAAGTTGCTAGTGCCTGTTGTTTATTACTTGATAAGCCAAAGACAGAAATCGAAGAGTTGCTTGAGTTAGTGCATGCGCCTGACTACCCAACAGAAGCTGAGATCATCACACCGAAAGACGATATTCGTAAGATTTATCAAACCGGACGTGGCTCTATCAAGATGCGTGCAATTTACACTGAAGAGCAAGGTGATATAGTGATCACCGCGCTGCCTCATCAGTGTTCAGGTGCAAAAGTACTTGAGCAAATTGCAGCGCAGATGAATGCTAAAAAATTGCCAATGGTTGCTGATTTACGTGACGAATCTGATCACGAAAACCCAACTCGTATCGTGATTGTACCGCGCTCAAACCGCATTAAAGCTGAGCCATTAATGGCACACTTATTTGCAACTACAGATTTAGAAAAGAACTACCGCGTAAACTTAAACATGCTTGGCCTTGATGGTCGTCCGCAAGTTAAAGATTTACGTAGTATTTTAACCGAGTGGTTAACGTTCCGCCGTGAAACAGTTCGCCGCCGCTTACAGCACCGTTTAGATAAAGTATTAGCTCGCTTACATATTTTAGAAGGTTTATTAACGGCCTTTTTAAATATTGATGAAGTTATCGAAATTATCCGTACTGAAGATAAACCAAAGCCTGTATTAATGGAGCGTTTTGGTTTAACTGATATTCAAGCGGAAGCGATTTTAGAGTTAAAACTACGTCATTTAGCAAAACTTGAAGAGTTCAAGATTAAAGGTGAGCAGGATGAGCTTGCTCTTGAGCGTGACAAGCTAGAGCAAACGCTTGGTTCAGAGCGTCGTATGTCGACCTTGATGAAAAAAGAAATTCAAGAAGCGGCTGAAATGTATGGCGATGATCGTCGCTCACCAGTTGTTGAACGTGTTGAAGCGAAAGCGTTAAGTGAAAAAGACCTTATCCCCTCAGAGTCAGTGACCGTTGTGCTATCTGAAAAAGGGTGGGCACGTGTTGGTAAAGGCCATGATTTAGATGTTGAAGGGCTAAGTTATAAGTCAGGCGACAGCTATAAAGCCTCAGCGCGAGGTAAAAGTAACCAGCCTGCAGTGTTCTTAGACTCAAGTGGTCGTGCTTTTGCTACTGATGCACACAGTTTACCTTCAGCTCGAAGCCAAGGTGAGCCAATGACAGGGCGCTTTAACCTAAGCGCAGGAGCCAACTTTGAGCATGTGGTGATGGCAGAAGACAACCAAGTGTTGTTAATGGCCTCAGATGCAGGTTATGGCTTTATAAGCGACTTTAAAGATCTGGTGAGTAAAAACAAAAACGGTAAAGCGCTGGTCAGTGTTCCTAAAGGCGGTGAATTACTCGCGCCAATTAGAGTAACTGATGTAGCAACAGATTACTGTATGGCAATTTCTAACGAAGGCCGCATGTTGTTATTCCCACTGCGTGATTTACCTAAACTTAGTAAGGGTAAAGGAAATAAGATTATTTCTATCCCAAGTGCGAAAGTGCAAGCCCGTGAAGAGTTTGTAAAAGTACTGGCTGTGGTGCCTGCGGGCAGTAGCGTAACCCTGCATGCAGGTAAACGAAAACTGACACTGAAACCGACTGATCTTGAGCATTATCATGGTGAACGCGGTAGACGTGGTAACAAATTACCCCGTGGTCTGCAGCGAGTTGATGAGGCTGTAGTCGAAGTGACTCAAACAGATGATAGTGATGAGTCGCCAAGCGAAGTAACAGAGTAAAAACCAGAGGCCTGCAATTGCAGGCCTTTTTATTGTTAAAACGTTATGAAATTTTAAGCGTACACATGTGCGCTTAAAGCTATGGAAATGGTATTTTTCACGTTATAATGCGCGCTGATTAGTACGAGGAGAATTCGTTTGTTAGCTATTTTTCGCATAATTTTCATGGCGTTATTCATTGTTTTAAGCTGTGTTTTTGGGCTGCTTTTATGCATCGTTAAGCCGTTTCATACTAATAACGTGCATATTATTGCGGGTTGGTTTTGCAAGGTAGCTAAACTTTTAGGTGTCAAACTAGAGCTTAAATATCACGAGACTCCAAAAAATATTGGCCCCGCTGTCTATGTAGCAAATCATCAAAATAACTATGACCTATTCACTTTACCTGCCATGGTGCCGGAGAACTGCGTAAGCCTAGGTAAAAAAAGCCTCAAATGGATCCCGTTTTTTGGTCAGCTGTATTGGTTATCGGGAAATATCTTAATTGACCGCGCTAACCGTTCAAAAGCAGCAGGCACAATTTCTAAATCAGCTGAGAAAATAAAACAAAAAGGTCTATCGGTTTGGATGTTTCCTGAGGGTACGCGAAGCTATGGTCGTGGTTTATTGCCTTTTAAAACAGGGGCATTTCACACAGCAATGAGTGCTGATGTGCCAGTAGTGCCAGTTTGTATGAGTACAACGCACAAAACTATTAAGCTAAATCGCTGGGATAATGGTACAATTTACCTCGAAATGTTAGCGCCGATTTATCTTGATAAAGACGTATCTGCTCGTGACCATGCTTCACATGTTCATCAGATTATGGCTGCTAAAATAACTGAATTAGATGCTCAAGTGAGAAACAAATAATGGAAAATTGGCGCGAAATTACTGAAGACATCGTTACTTCATTACTTGAAGATGGCTCAGATCCTGAAGTACTTTATGAAGTGGAACACCACTTTGTTAGCGAAAATTTTGAAAAGTTAGAGCAAGCCGCTTTAGCCGCTTTTAAACTAGGTTACGATGTTGAAGAACCTGCAGAACTTGAGCTAGAAGACGGCGAGAAAGTGTGGAGCTTTGACGTGGTTGTTGAGTGTGAACTTGACGTAGAAGCCATTATGGAAGACGTAGACAAGTTAGAAGCACTCGCTCAGCAAACCGACGTTGAATACGACGGCTGGGGCACTTACTTTCAGGAATAAATAGCTAGAGAGCTGTCAGCTATCAGCCGTCAGCTATCAGCCGTCAGCTTTCAGGGATAAAGTTAGCGAGTTGCTACTTTCTAACTTTACTCTTTCTAACTTTCCCCTTTCTAACTTTCCCCTTTCTAACTTTCCCCTTTCTAACTCTTCTCTAATACCTATTTCGTATTCGCTACCCAATCTATAGACATTTGTAATCAATTAGCGATAATAAAAAACTCGATGTTTTTATGCGCTAAGCTCACATATGCTTATTACCTTACCCATTGCCGAACTTGTACCAGGGATGTTTGTTGACAGTGTCAGTAAGCAACAAGAGCATGTAAATAGTATTAAAATCAAAACACGTGGTTTAGTGCGTGATAAAACCATTATTCAACGCCTTATCTCTGAGGGGGTTGAAGAGCTACTCATCGACTTTACACAAAGCGATGTTGCACTCCCTAAAAAATACCAACCAAAGCCTGAACCGGCTAAACCTAAGGTTGAACAAAAGCCTGCAGCTAACGAAGCACCACAAGGGATCACGGTTCAACAAGAGTTTTTAAAAGCCAGCGTGCATTACGAGCAGCACAGCCGAAAATTGCAAGGTTTCTACTCAGATATCACATCGGGTTTAAAGATGAATGTCGCTGTGCTTGATGATATCGCCGTTGATATAGTCAGCTCGGTATTTCGTAATCACAATGCCTTAACTATTTTAACTCGCCTTAAAGATAAACATATTTATAACTGGCGGCACATGATCAACACCGCTATTTTGGTGAGTGTGTTTGCTAAGTACCTAGGTTACAAAGAAAAGACAATTAAAGAGCTGGCAATGGGTGCATTGATGCACGATATCGGTCAGGCGAAAATGCCACAAGGTGTATTGTCTAAACCAAGTGCCTTGAACGACAACGAAATGCAAGTTGTTAAAAAGCATGTGGCGCAGAGTTTAGGTTTAGTGAAAGGTGAAAAGGGCATTACGCCGTTAATGCTCGATATGATAGTGAATCACCATGAGCGTTTAGATGGTACAGGTTACCCTCGCGGTATTGCAGCTGAAAAGCTGAGCCGTGCAGCCCGTATGATGGCAATCGTCGATGTTTATGATGCAATGACTGCAGACAGGCCGCATCAAATGGGTGAAGAGCCAATCTCAGCGCTGCGTTATTTACTTGCCAATAAGCAATTGTTTGACTCTGAGTTGGTGCAACGCTTTATTAAATGCCTAGGGGTTCACCCTGTTGGTACGATTGTGAAGTTGAATAATGAGCGCTTGGCGTTAGTGATGGAAGGTAACCACGAAAACCCAATTAAGCCGAAAATAAAGATCTTCTATAATGCCAAGCATAAGCATCATATTACTGCCAAAGATGTCGATTTAAGTGTAGAAAAAGAACTAAAAATTATCGCGAGCATTAAGCCTCTAGATTATCAGCTTAATTTGGCTCGTTTGTTAAAAGAGCATCTGCTTGTTTAGACTTAACACAGCGTTTTTTGGCACTGCGTTTTGCTGATATAAATGCACCACTAAAACAACTCGTCATTAATACCAACCACAGCAATGTGCCTTTTTCGACATGTAAGGCCACACAACATAACAGTAGTGATAAAACAGCACTCAGCATGGCGCCTAGCCAATAGTGATTAACTGGGTTATCGCAATCACCTGCTTTAGTGCACGCGCAATAGTTTGCTTTACAAAAATAATGAACACTCACACCGCATAACATCAGTGCCGCAATAATCAATACGATTTCCATACTCAAACTCAACAGTAAAACCTTTATTTTTAGTCTAAAGGGACAAGAAATAGATGTCAATGCAAATGATAATTACTACTGTTTGTTGTTTTTGTAATCAGAGCTCTGATGAGTTTTAATAAGTTGTTATCTTGTTGTTAAAATGCGGGTTTTTTACCTATTTCTAACGAAAAATTACAGTTTTTTGATCTTAATTAAGGTAATGTTCGAAAGTTTGTAATCATTAGAATAAAACATCTAATACCAACATACAGCGCTAATCTTTTATGCTTAACTAATAGGTTGCCCTCATTGTTGGATTAGCTTTCGCACAAGTTTGCAAGAGGACACAGATTTATGAAGTTCACTAAAACACTAATTGCAGCATCACTTGCTGTTGTTTCTGCTGACAGCTTCGCTGCAGCTTTCCAATTAGCAGAGCAAAACGTTTCAGGTTTAGGTCGCGCATACGCTGGTGAAGCAGCTGTTGCAGATGACGCATCAGTTGTTGCTCGTAACCCTGCACTTATGTCTTTATTCAAAGACAAGCAAATCTCAGTAGCAGGTATTGCTGTAATTCCAGATGTAAGCTTAAAAGGCGAAAGTGCTGCATACGGCTTAGATGAAAGCTCTATCGATGACGATAGCATCGCACCATCTGCATTTATCCCTGCAGGTTACTTCACAATGCCTTTAAACGATAAAGTGTCTTTAGGCTTTGGTGCTTTTTCAAACTTCGGTCTTTCAACTGAGTTTAAAGATGACTACGCTGCAGGCTCTATCGCGGGTGAAACTGAAATCGTAACCGTTAACATGAATGCAAGCGCTTCATATAAAATCAACGAACAGTTCAGCTTAGGTCTTGGTTTAAACTATGTTTATGCTGATGCAAAAGTTGTTCGTAATGCAGGTACTAATCCATTTGGTTTACCAGCTAGCACGCAAATTGCTCACCTTGAAGGTGACGACTACGGCTTTGGTTGGAACATTGGTGCGATGTATCAGTTAGACGAAAACAACCGTTTTGGTTTTAACTACCGCAGTGAAACAGATATCGACTTTGAAGGCGAGTACTCAAACCAACTTCCAGCTGCAGTTGGCGGTTTAGCGGGTACTACAGTACCGGGTGAGTTAAAACTGACTTTACCAGCAATTGCTGAATTTTCTGGTTCACATCAACTTGATAAGAAGCTAGGCGTACACTACAGCATCTTATGGACTGGTTGGGACAGCTTCCAAAAATTAGAAGCTTATACACCAAGCCTTGAAACGCCTGTATTCTCTAAAGAAGAGAACTTCTCTGATTCAATGCGTTACTCTATCGGTACTGACTACCAGTACAGCGATGCACTTTTACTTCGTGCAGGTATTGCATACGATGAGTCACCAGCAGACCAATCACACCTTTCAATCTCTATCCCTGATACAGATCGTTTCTGGTTCTCGTTTGGTGGTAACTACGCATTCAGCGAAAACTCAAATGTTGACTTAGGTGTAAGTATCCTTCGTGGTAAAACACAAAACTTCTCTGAAAAAGACAGCCTAGCTGCTTCTTTAGGCCAAGATGTTTCATGGGAATATGAATCAAAAGGTCACGCAGTTCTAATTGGTGCTCAGTACAACTACAAATTTTAATAAAGTCGCTGCTACAGAGCATTAAAAAGCCGCGCTATAACAATGTTATAGCGCGGCTTTTTTGTAAGCGCGAATAAATCGCGCTTTATTTATGCTGTTATAGACTTTCGATTTTCGCTTTTTGCGCTAATAGTTTGTCTTTCGCATCTGTAAACTCAGCCAGCTTAGCATGCTCTTTAGCAAGTACAGCTTCTGGCGCGTTATTTACGAACTTTTCGTTAGCTAATTTGTTATTAACTTGAGCTAAGCCTTTCTCTGCTTTTTCAAGCTGCTTCGCGATACGAGCTAGTTCAGCTTCAACATCGATTAGGCCAGCCATTGGGATCATGATCTCAAGGTTACTAACATACGATGTTGCACACGCAGGTGCTTCGTCTTTGTTATCAAGTAACGTGAACTCTTCAAGCTTAGCAAGAGACGCTAAGAAAGCTTCGTTTTCCGTCAAGCGGCGTTTGTCTTCGTCAGACGCATTAGCAAGCAATACCGATAATGGTTTGCTTGGGCTGATATCCATTTCACCACGGATGTTACGAATAGCAAGAATGAATTGTTTAACCCACTCTAGGTCGTCCATCGCTTGGCTATCAACATTAGCTTCATTGTAAACAGGGAAACCTTGAACCATGATGCTAGTGCCCGCAGTTTCGATACCTGCAAGTGGTGCCACGCGTTGCCAAATCGTTTCTGTGATGTATGGCATTAATGGGTGCATTAAGCGAAGTAGGCTTTCTAATACCGTGATTAGGGTATGACGAGTGCCACGTTGCTGTGCTTCGTTACCTTTAAACAATACTGGTTTAGTAAGTTCTAGGTACCAGTCACAGAATTGGTTCCAAGTGAACTCATAAATGGTGTTTGCAGCTAGGTCAAAACGGTAGTTTTCTAGATGCTCAGTATAGGTTTTAACAGTTGCTTCAAACTGGCCTAAAACCCAACGATCAGCGAGTGAATACTGTTTCTCAGCATCTGTAGCGAAACCACAGTCTTGCTCTTCTGTGTTCATCAATACGTAACGACTTGCGTTCCATAGTTTGTTACAGAAGTTACGGTAACCTTCAAGACGGTTCATATCCCAGTTGATATCACGACCCGTTGAAGCCATTGCAGCAAGGGTGAAACGCAGTGCGTCTGTACCGTGTGCTTCGATACCGTTTTCGAATGTTTTACGAGTGTTCTTCTCAATCTTCTTCGCTAGTTGTGGCTGCATCATATTACCAGTGCGCTTTTCAACTAGGCTTTCAAGATCGATACCGTCAATCATGTCGATAGGATCAAGTACGTTACCTTTCGATTTAGACATCTTATCGCCGTTTTCATCGCGGATAAGGCCAGTTACGTAAACGGTTTTAAATGGTACTTGTGGCTTGCCGTCTTCATCTTTGATGAAGTGCATGGTCATCATGATCATACGAGCAACCCAGAAGAAAATGATGTCGAAACCTGTTACCAATACGTCAGACGGGTGGAAAGTTTTTAAATCATCAGTGTTTGCCGGCCAGCCTTGCGTTGAGAAAGTCCAAAGCGCAGATGAGAACCAGGTATCTAAAACGTCTTCGTCTTGCTTAAGTGCAACATCATCAGCAAGGTTGTTATCGCGGCGTACTTCAGCTTCGTCACGACCAACGTAAACGTTGCCTTCGTTGTCGTACCAAGCTGGGATGCGGTGACCCCACCAAAGCTGACGTGAAATACACCAGTCTTGTACGTCGTTCATCCACGAGAAGTACATGTTCTCGTATTGTTGAGGCACGAACTTAATGTCGCCATTTTTAACTGCTTCTTTTGCAGGCTCTGCTAGAGGTGCTACGCGTACGTACCACTGATCAGTAAGAAGTGGCTCAATCACTACGCCAGAACGGTCACCGTAAGGAACTGTTAGGCTGTGATCTTCAATTTTTTCTAGTAGACCAAGCTCTTCAAATTCGCTCACAATCGCTTTTCGTGCATCAAAGCGGTCAAGGCCGTGTAAGCGTTCAGGAATTGGCGCGTCTAATTTAAGCTCTTTACCGTCGAATGTGTAGCTTTCGCCTTCGCTTAATACCGCTGCATCTTTATTGAAGATGTTGATCATTGGTAGTTGGTGACGTTTACCTACTTCGTTATCGTTAAAGTCGTGGGCAGGCGTGATTTTCACACAACCTGTGCCTTTTTCCATGTCTGCATGTTCATCGGCAACAATTGGAATACGGCGGTTTACGATAGGTAGTAAAATTTCTTTACCGATCAGATCTTGGTAACGCTCATCATCAGGGTTAACAGCAACACCTGAATCACCTAGCATTGTTTCAGGACGCGTTGTCGCAACAATGATGTAGTCTTTACCATCTTTGGTTTTTACGCCATCAGCAAGTGGGTAACGTAGGTTCCACATGTGACCTTGTTTGTCTTTGTTTTCAACTTCAAGATCAGAAATCGCCGTGTGTAGCTTAGGATCCCAGTTAACTAGGCGCTTACCACGGTAGATTAAATCTTCTTTGTGAAGACGTACGAATACTTCTTTAACCGCTTCAGAAAGGCCTTCGTCCATAGTGAAACGCTCACGGTCCCAATCTACAGAAGCGCCTAAACGACGTAATTGTTTAGTGATCGTGCCACCAGAGTGGTTTTTCCACTCCCAGATTTTATCGATAAATGCTTCACGGCCTAGGTCGTGACGTGTTTTACCTTCTTCAGCAGCAAGCTTACGCTCAACAAGCATTTGCGTTGCGATACCTGCGTGGTCAGTACCTACTTGCCATAAAGTGTTGTTGCCTTGCATACGCTTTAAACGCGTTAGCGTATCCATGATGGTATCTTGGAACGCGTGGCCCATGTGTAAGCTACCCGTGACGTTTGGTGGCGGAATCATAATTGAGTATGCGTCACCTTGGCCAGACGGTTTAAAGTAGCCATTTTCTTCCCAGCCTTGGTATAAAGACTGTTCAATATCTTGCGGATTATAGGTTTTATCCATTACACAGAACCTTAAATAAATGCTTAAATGTCAATTTCTTGCGTTGCAATATGGGCGCCCAGTTGGCGAAGCTTTTTAAACCGCTCACGGGCGGCTTGCTTAGCATTTGGCTCAACGGGTACGAAATCATAAACCTGCTGAAAACGGCGAATAAAATCCGGTAGGTGTTCAGCTAAGTTGATTAATATTTTTCTGTTGCCGACAGGTGGAGTCATACCAATTTCAACCGGAGCGCCACCTTTAGGGCCTTCACCTTGTAAGTTATGTGGTACAAAACTATCTGGTTCAAATGACCAAATGATGTCGTCGATTATGTGGGCCGTGTCGGTGTTATCAGCGTAAATAAATACGCGATGACCTAGACGATACTGATCCGCAGCAATTTTAGCTGCCAGATCGAAAACAGCGCCAGCCGTTTGGTGGGCACTATCATCTTGTTTTAGAACGTAAAATTGTGCGTTCATATTCATAGTGACTTTCGTCCCCACAGATACACAGATCAAAGCATGGATTTTGACATAGAACGCGAATTGCTTCAATTAATAAGGCGCCATTTGGCGCCTTATTTAGGGTTAGTTTTAAGCTTACGGTAAGGCTTAATCGTGACTTGCTTCACTCACGCCTGCGCGGTTCAGTAAATACTGAGTCAACATAGGTACCGGACGACCGGTTGCGCCTTTGTTTTTACCGCCGCTGCGCCATGCTGTACCTGCGATATCTAAATGCGCCCAATTGTATTTTTTGGTGAATTTAGACAAGAAGCATGCCGCTGTAATCGTACCTGCAGCACGGCCACCTAAGTTGGTGAAATCAGCGAATGGGCTTTCAAGTTGCTCTTGATAGTCATCCCAAAGAGGTAACTGCCATGCGCGGTCGCCACTTTGCTCAGATGCTTTTAGAAGGTCATGGGCAAGTGGGTTGTGGTTTGATAGTAAACCTGTGGCATGCGAACCCAGTGCGATAATACACGCACCTGTCAGTGTTGCTACATCGACAACAGTATCTGGTTCAAAGCGCTCAACATAAGTGAGTGCATCACACAGTACTAAACGGCCTTCAGCGTCGGTATTTAACACTTCAACTGTTTGCCCCGACATAGTGGTTAAGATATCACCCGGACGATAAGCGTTTGAGCCAGGCATGTTTTCACAACCTGCTAAAACACCGACAACGTTAATTGGTAATTGCATTTGCACTAAAGCGCGCATAGTACCAATAACACCCGCTGCACCACCCATGTCGTATTTCATTTCATCCATGGCTTCGCCTGGCTTGATTGAAATACCACCTGAGTCAAAGGTTAAGCCTTTACCCACTAACACGATTGGCGCTTGGTCTTTGTCGCCACCTTGATAGTTGATCACCGACATAACCGATTCATTAGCACTACCACGGCCAACCGCTAGGTATGAATTCATGCCCAGCTCTGCCATTTTTTCTTCACCAATAATATCAACGCTTACATTATCGAAGTTATCAGCAATTTCTTGTGCTTGCTCACCTAAATAAGCAGGGTTACAGATATTTGGCGGCATGTTAGCAACGTCTTTACATAACTTGCTACCTGCAGCGATGGCTAAGCCATGCTCAATTGCACTTTCGCCAATAGTTAACTCGCGACGCGTTGGTACGTTGAAAACAATTTTACGTAGTGGGCGACGTGGGTCGCTCTTTTTGCTTTTCAATTGATTGAAGGTGTACAAGCAGTCTTGAGTTGTTTCAACTGCTTGGCGTACTTTCCAATAAGTGTCACGGCTTTTAACGTGTTGCTCAGTTAAAAAGCATACCGCTTCCATCGAACCAGTTTCGTTTAGCGTGTTAATCGTTTTTGAGATGATTTGTTTATATTGTTTGTCATCAAGCTCACGCTCTTTACCACAACCTACTAGTAGTACACGCTCGCTCAGTACATTAGGTACATGATGCAATAGCAATACTTGGCCTGGCTTACCTTCAAGGTCACCACGGCGTAGTAAGTTAGAGATATAACCATCACTGATTTTATCTAATTGTTCACCAATGGGGGATAAACGACGTGGCTCATAAACGCCTACTACAATACATGCGCTACGTTGCTTTTCTGGACTACCACTTTTTACGCTAAATTCCATTGTTACTCCTGATATTGAGTCGTATAACCTTAGTTTATAAGGGTAAGAAATTCTTTTTCGAGTCCTTTCTTACATTTTTTAGTTTAATAGCACTAATCTTAGTACATAAACTATGACTCTATTTATGTGTTTTTGAACTTTATCTTAATGTGAATATCAATATCACATAATAGACGCCATCTGCACCATTTATGCAAGATTATATGTTCTTGCTAGGTATGATATTTAACTTTGATGGCATATAATAAAGTGAGTAAAATAACTAGTTTACTCAAAATTCCTTACTATTCCAGTGAAACTCGATGTTTAACAGGGGCGAGCATTGCTAATTTTTCGTTATTTGACCACTGAAGTCTTCAAGTCGCAGGTCGCCGTATTTTTAACTTTGATGACTATTTTTGTGTCTCAAAAGTTTGTTGTTATATTAGGAGACGCCTCTGAAGGGGGTCTTCCAGCTAAACTTGTGCTTTCGATGATTGCACTAAAACTTCCTCAACTTGCTTCACTTATCTTACCTTTGAGTATCTTCTTAGGGATTATTTTGGCATACAGTCGCATTTATGCAGACAGCGAAATGACTGTTTTCAAAGCCTGTGGTGTTAGTGAGTGGTATGTGGTTCGGGTCACGCTTATCTCAAGTACTGCGATGGCTATTTTAGCCGGTGCGCTTACTCTTTATGTTGCGCCATGGGCCAGTGAGCAAGAATATCAATTAAAAGAGCAAGCCAAAGCTGATGCAGGCTTATCGGCATTACGTGCAGGGCGTTTTCAGCAAACGGGTAATGAGAAAGCCGTAGTCTTCATTCACAACATCGAAAATAGCGGTAAAGAGCTACACAAGGTATTTGTTGCGCAGTTACCAGATCGTGAAAAAGGTGACTTAGCCCGTTTAGTATATGCAGAGCGTGGTGTGGTGATTGAGCAAGATAACGGTGAGCAGCAACTTGTTCTTAATGACGGTAAGCGCTATGAAACAGATGGCGAGTCTGCTGCGTTAAACCTAACAGAGTTCGATGGTTACAGTGTACAAATTCAAGATCAAGAAATTGAGCATCAGCGTCGTAAATTAGAAGCTATACCAACGTTTGATTTATTCAAAATGAAAACCTCTGAAGCAATTGCGCAGTGGCAGTGGCGTTTAGCTATTCCGCTTTCAATTCCATTATTAACTTTACTCGCAGTACCTTTGAGTGTGGTGAATCCGCGCCAAGGTAAATTCGCTAAATTAGTGCCCGCAATCAGCTTGTATTTAGGGTACTTCATTTTATTGAATGCAGCTAAGTTTGCTGTTGAAGACGGTAAAATTCCACCTTCAATTGGTTTATGGTGGATCCATTTATCAGCCTTGTTTATTGGTGGTTTCTTGATTATTAAAGGTCGTCCGCTAGGCGCATGGTTAAAGGCAGTTGTGACTAAGCGGGAGTTAAGCGCATGATGAAAACACTCGACTGGTATTTAGGTCGCAGCATAATTCAAACCACCGGTTTTGCTTTAATGGTGCTGGTAGGTATTAGTACCCTCATTAAGTTTATTGAGCAGTTAAAATCAGTTGGCCGTGGTAGCTATGATATTGCAACTGCGCTGATTTACACCCTATACAGCATGCCGGGTGATTTAGTTATCTTTTTCCCAATGGCAGCCTTGATTGGTGGCTTAACAGGTTTAGGTGCATTGGCCTCAAACAGTGAGCTGGTCGTTATGCAAGCGGCGGGTATGTCACGCCTGCAAATTATTGCATCAGTCATGAAAACCGCTATGTTTATGGCGATTTGTATGATGGCGCTAGGTGAATGGGGTGCTCCAGAAGCACAGCTCAAAGCAAAAGAAATACGAAACCAAGCGATTTATGGTGGTGATGTATTTAATGCTAAGCAAGGTGTGTGGGCGAAAGATGGCAGCAACTTTATTAATATTGAAGATGTCGATCAGCAAGGCACTTTACGTGGCGTGCACATGTATCACTTTGATAAATCGTTGCAACTTACTCAAATTACCAAGGCAGAAGAGGCAATAAACCGTAAAGATGGTTGGTTACTTCGTGATGTAAATAAAGTCATGATCACGCCAGAGCAGATCAGTACTGAGCAGCACAAAGAAGAATTTTACGACTCGCAGCTGACCGCCGAAAAATTAGGAGTGGTGTCGGTTAAGCCCGAAGCGCTGTCGTTTACTGGGCTTTGGTCATATTTAGGTTATTTGCAGCAAAATGAGCAAGACACCAGCACTTATGAGCTAGCACTATGGCGTAAGATCATGCAGCCTGTATCTATTGCCGTTATGTTGTTAGTTGCTTTATCGTTTATATTCGGCCCGCTTCGCACAGTAACCATGGGCGCACGTATCATCATGGGTGTTATAACCGGTATTACTTTCCACTTAACTAATGAGATATTTGGTCCTGTGGTGATGGTTTACCAAATTCCAGCTGTGGTTGGTGCTGTGTTACCAAGCCTACTGTTTATAGGGTTTGCAACTTACCTATTGAATAAACGAGTTTGATAGTCGTTTAAAAAGCACAAAAAAAGCGTGGTTTGAGCCACGCTTTTTTTGTGCTTGCGGTATTGCTTAATCACTTAATCAAGTGAGCGATAAATACGTTTATTTTCTTCTTTGGTGAGGGTGATCACTTCTGTTTTTGCGATGTAATCTTGTAAGGCACGCTTATTTTTAAAATCTACCAACACCACTAAATTACCTAACCCTAATAGTGCAGTAATGGCTCTAAGTGCGCCTTGATGCCAGCTAATTAAATGACCATCGAGGGTTTGCACCTTCAAACGCCATGCACGCATACCAATAGTTTGGCCGCTCTTAGCCCAAAAATAGCTAAAGAAACTAACACTCACTATCACTAATAACACACTACGAAAGCCATACAATAATGGTGAATTTTGAATGAAAGCAGATACATCTTCAGCGTCACCAATACTTAGTAAGTCTAAAGAAATTAGCCCTTGAACAGCTAATAAATACAGTACGGTTGTCAGCATCGCAAAGGCAATGATAACCAAGGTATCGTAGATTAAAGAGGCAAAGCGGCGCCAGAAACCGGCACGTGGAAACTCAGCTGACATAAACAATCTCGTCCAATTAAATTGCGCAGTAGTTTAGCAAAGTCCTTCGCAAACAAGAAATACTTAACGGCCGTTTAGCAAGTCGACAAACAGGTCTGACCTGCTATAGTTGAGAAAATAATAAAAATGAGCACACAGTTATGGCCGTTTCTCAAAGCGAAACTCACCAAGTATTTAATCAACCCAAACCACTTGAAAACTACAACGCCTATGAGGCCGACAGGGTACTTCAATACTGGCAAAATCGTTTTGCTGGGCAATGGGGAACTGCGCATTTAACGGCGTTTGGGGAACAAGTGGGAGGTGTATTACTGCAAGCTGGGTTCTTAGCAAACAAACACTTACCCGAATTAACAACTCACAGCCGCTTTGGCGAACGCATAGACCAAGTTGATTATCATCCAAGTTACCATCAGCTAATGCAGCATGCTATAGAGCAAGGGCACAGCGCTTTGCCTTGGCAGCAAAAGAAAGCCGGTAGCCATGTTGTAAGAGCGGTAATGGCGGTGCTACACAATCATGCTGATCCGGGCTCTGGTTGCCCATTAACCATGACGTTTGCTAGTGTGCCTGCCATTGCGAGTCAAGAAAATGTAGCGGCTATGTGGCTACCTAAAATACTGGCAAATCATTACGATTCAGACAATAAGCCTTGGACCGAGAAAAAAGGTGTCACCATAGGTATGGCGATGACTGAAAAACAAGGCGGCTCTGATGTTCGTGCGAACACCACCAAAGCAGACGCCATCAATGAAAGCGGTGCAGGGCAATTATATACTTTAACCGGCCACAAATGGTTTTGCTCAGCGCCCATGAGCGACGCCTTTTTAGTACTCGCTAATACCGATGAAAAGCAATTATCTTGCTTTTTAGTGCCACGCTGGCTCGAAACTGGCGAGAAAAATGCCATGTATATTCAGCGCTTAAAAAGTAAATTGGGGAACCAATCAAATGCGAGCTCTGAAATTGAATTCAGAGGTGCACATGGCTGGTTACTCGGTGAGCCGGGGCGAGGCATTGCCACTATTATTCAAATGGTCGCTCTAACTCGTTATGACTGCATGCTGGGTTCAAGCTCGCTGATGTTACAAGCAGTAAAAGAAGCAATTTGGCATACAGCTGGGCGCAGTGTGTTTGGTAAAAACTTGCATCAACAGCCGCTCATGCTCAATGTACTCGCTGATTTAGCTATCGAGGCCGAAGCTGCTCTTGCCATTTCAATGCGTATTGCCAACGCCCTTGATAACCAAGATGATAGCAATGAAGTGGCATTAATACGTAGCGCCACAGCAATCGGTAAATATTGGATCTGTAAGCGGGCAGTGCAGCACACTTATGAGGCTATGGAATGTATTGGTGGCGTGGGTTATGTTCAAGACAACATTACCAGCCGACTTTATAAAGAAGCACCGGTTAACTCTATCTGGGAAGGCTCTGGTAATGTGCAATGCCTTGATCTTTTACGCGTGTTCAGCCGTGAGCCCGAGTCACTTGAGGTGCTTATCAATGAACTTGAAAAAGCGCGCAGTTTGCATCCTGATTTTGCGATAAAACTCGATGAACTAAAAGAGATGCTCACAGATACTGCAAACCTTGAAATGCATGCTCGGCGCATAATTGAAAGGCTGGCACAGCTTTGGCAAGCATCAACACTATTACAATTTGGCGAGCCACTTATTGCCGATGCGTTTGTAAAAAGTCGTTTAAGTGGTGCAGGGTTTAGTCAGTACGGCTGCCTGAGTCATGATATCGATTGTCAGGCGATTGTTTCGCGAATGATGCCAAAACTCTAAAGTTAACAACTTGTTTAATTATTGTGCGGTTGATCAGTGACGCCGCACAAAACGCTTGCTGCCTTACCCATTCTTTGTATAATGCTTGGCATAGAGACAAAAGCAGTTAAAAAAGCTTTTGCTCTAAAGTGGTTTTTCTTTATCTTCTCGTGTTTAGAAGGTTAAAGAAAAATGAAGCCAGTATGATGGAATTGGTAGACATGACGGATTCAAAATCCGTTGCCTTCGGGCGTGGCGGTTCAAGTCCGCCTACTGGTACCACTTTTTAACCCTAGCCAATTGGTTAGGGTTTTTTTATGCCTGAAAAAAGTAGTTAGCGGACTTGAGCGCCACGCAGGGCGTGGCACTGGAATAAGTAAAAGTCCACCTACTGGTACCACTTTTATGACCCCAGCAGTTTTGCTGGGGTTTTTTTATGCCTGAAAAGCTTTCAGCCATCAGCCATCAGCTGTCAGTTTTTAGCCGAGCGGTGCGGTTGTTGGGTTTTGAAAACAACCCTTACGTAAAAGCATTGTAGGAGGTAGTTTACTGCCGAACCAAGAAAACCGAACCAGCAATGCTGAAAAACATAATTCATGGCTAAAGCCATTCCTACGGGTACATTTTGCCTAGCGCCTAGCGCCTAGCACCCAGAGCCTAGAACCTAGCACCCAGAGCCTAGCACCTATAACTCAAATCTAAGTACCAATTCAGCCTCTATTAAAGCAACTTTTGTTCTATTTATAAGCGGTCAAGTTCGAACTATGCTTAGTCTACAAATAACCCCGAAAAATGTGTGCTTATTTGGTTGAAAATTAATCATTTAAGACTAGAGTACGATGGTGTTTGAATACATCTTATAATACAATTTGCGGTCTGAACTATAAGTGAAGTCAATCACTTAGTGCACAATATCGGTAGGGTAGCATAGCGTGGGTACATACGACTTAAAGCGTATTGTTGAAAGTATTTCAAGTCTTAAAAGTGATAACTTTTATAATGCAATATGCCTGTCTTTATCAGAAGTGCTTGGTGCTTCTTATGTTTTTTTAGCTCAAGTCGATGAGTCAACTTTGCATGCAACGACTATAGCTTTGTGTGCGCGTGACGAAATTGTTGAAAACATCAGCTACGATATCCGCTGTACGCCTTGTAACGATGTCAGCTGTGGCAGTATCTCTAGTTTCAGCTCGGGTGTTCAGCAGTTATTCCCTAATGATCAGCTACTTGTTGATATGGGTATCGAAGCCTATGTGGGTGTGCCTTTACAAAGTATTTCGGGTAAAACCGATACTATTCTTGTAGCTCTATTTCAGCATGAAATAAATGATGCGATGCAAATTGAATCTTTTTTCTCGTTATTTACTGGTCTTATCCAGCGAGAAATCGAAAAAGATCGCTTTATAGCTAAACTTGATTTTGCAAACCAATTGATTGAGCAAAGTCACGAAGCGATTTTTATTTGCGACCACAATGTACATATTACCTACGCGAATACCGCATTTACTAAAATGACGGGTTATTCGTTGGATGAAGTCTTAGGGCAAAATCCAAAAATTTTAAGCTCAAACAAGTATGACCCGCATTTTTATAAAGCAATGTGGCACCAAATTAATACTGAAGGTAAGTGGTCTGGTGAGATCACTAATAAAACCAAACAAGGTAAGTTGTACACGCAATTTTTATCGATAACCAAAATGCAAAATAATGGTGAAGATTGCTATGTGGCGTTTATTTTGGATATCACCGAGAAAAAAGAAGCTGAGCAGAAAATCTATTTTCATGCAAACCACGATCAACTCACCGGTTTGACCAATCGTTTTTACTTCAAAGAGTACTTATGCCAGTTGCTATCATCTTTGTCTTATCAAGATGATGAGAATACTAACTTAGCCGTTATCTACTTTGATGTTGATAAGTTTCAAGATATCAACACCGTTTACGGTTTAACCTTTGGCGATAAGGTTTTATGCGAGCTTTCAGAGCGCCTCGATGAAAGCTTTAAAGAGTCTGCTTTTTCGCGGATCGATGGTGATAGTTTCGCAATTTTACAAACTTATCAGCATGTCAGTGAACTTGAGCATGTTTGTAAACAAATTACCGCGTTACTTGTTGAGCCCGTTTCTATTGGCGGCATTAGTCAGCAGGTTTCAGTTACGCTGGGCATTAGTCAATTTGAGCAAGCGGGAACGGCGACTTCACAAGAAAATATCGAAAAAATAGCTCGTCGCTTAGTTCGCCAAGCTGAGCTTGCCACCTTAAATGCAAAACAAACAGGCGATGAATATCTGTTTTTCTGCAAAGAGATGGATAACAAGGTTAAAAAGCACAACTTACTGGTTGAGCAGCTTACACAAGCCGTAAAGAACAACGACATAGAAGTGTATTTTCAACCTATTATTGATATTGAAAATAATACGGTCGCTAAATTCGAAAGTTTAGTGCGATGGAACAACCAAGGGCAATGGGTATCACCTGCTGAGTTTATTCCGTTAGCAGAAGAGTCGCGGGTGATTATTCCCCTCGGTGAACTTGTATTGATTAAAACCTGCCAGCAAATAAAGGCGTTAGAAGCACAAGGTTATGAAAACTTTGTTTTTAATGTGAACCGTTCTTTATTTGAATTTACTGAGTTTAACCCTGAACGTAATGCATGGCTTGAGATTATTAAAGGGCAAGGGGTTAAACCATCACAAATTTCATTTGAATTAACTGAGAGTGTTTTAGCGCCAGAAAATACGAATCATCTCGATGTGTTAAAGCAGTTGAAGCAAGCTGGGTGTTTAATTTCGCTAGATGATTTTGGTACGGGTTATTCGTCTCTTAGTTATTTGCGCCGCTTCCCTGTTGATGTACTAAAACTAGATAAGTCATTTATTGATGAAGTGCATGTTGATTTAGGCGATGAAGCGCTGGTTAAATCGATTATTCAAATGAGTCGTGTTTTGGGTATTAAAGTCGTTGCTGAAGGAGTTGAAGAGCGCGAGCAATTGGCTGTGCTAACCGAAGCCGGTTGTGACTATATACAAGGCTATTACTTTTCTAAACCATTGCCAGCAAATGATGTAATTCCATTTTTAACGCAATTTTCTCGAGAGCAGTAGGTAATTACTGTATGATTTTGACATCAAACAGTTAGCAAAGCTTGTGATGTCAGAATTAACCGCAAAGCAAAACATAAAGGCGATTGTTACAGCCATTAAGGCCGAAGAACAATCGCTTAGATCGCATTACCCTATTCTTAACCAGCAAAACGCCATTGCGATGATTATTCTGCTGGCGTCGTTGTTTTCACTAATCGGTGTTGCGACACTTTATTACTTAGCGATTATTCCCTCGTGGCTTTGCATCATTCTGGCTGCCTTTATTACCTCGGTATCGCATGAGCTTGAGCATGACCTTATCCATAAGCAGTATTTTAGTAATCACCCTTTTATACATAACTTTATGATGTTAACCGTGTGGCTTATGCGGCCCAATACGGTTAATCCTTGGTATCGCAGAAAGATTCATTTACATCACCATAAAGTATCCGGCACCTCACAAGATTTAGAAGAGCGTTTAGTGGGCAATGGCATTAAATCGCCATTTTTAAGAGCCTTGGTCATTACTGATGGTCTGCTAGGTTTATTAATCAATACCAAGCGATTTAATAAAGAAATTAGTGGTTTTAAGTTTTTAAGCGTGTTTAATGCGGGCTTTCCGATTGCAACCGCGTATTTTGCGATTCTTTATGGGGTAATTGCTTATTATGCTGTGCAGTTTGTGCAGCCGTTTACATTGCCGCCGTGGGGAGCTGAGTTACTGGCGGGAGCTGAGTTTTTAATGGTGGTACTTATTGTGCCTAATATCATTCGCTCAACGTCTCTTAACTTAGTGACATCTTCAATGCATTATTATGGCGGTGTAAATAACTTGCTTGAGCAAACGCATGTGATCACCAGCCGTTGGTTTTTACCGTTTCAGTTATTTTGTTTTGATTTCGGCCGAACCCATACAATCCATCATTTTGTGCCGAACCAGCCCTTTTACATTAGGCAATTGATTAGCAAAAAAATACGCCTTATTATGGCCCAGCATGGAGTACGTTTTAATGATTTACAAAGCTTAAAACATGCCAATCACTATCCAGTAAAAGAGCAGCCACCTCAACAAGGAGTTTAATATGAAGGTTACCGGTCGTTGTCATTGTGGTGAGGTAACTTACCACGCAGAAGTGGATGAAAATAAAGTGATTAACTGTCACTGCACTGACTGCCAAATTATCTCGGGTGCGCCTTTTCGTACGGTTGTGGTGTCTGTGCCAGGTGGGGTTACCTTTACAGGTGCTGAGCCAAAAGAGTATATAAAAATTGCCGAAAGTGGTAACCAGCGTGCGCAAGGGTTTTGTGGTAACTGTGGTACGGCCTTATACGCGACTTCTGTAGGTGCAGGTGAGCGTATTTATGGCTTACGTATTGGCGCTATAGAGCAAGCTGATAAGCTTATCCCTAAAGCGCATATTTGGTATCGCTCACATAAACCTTGGCTCGATAACCTTAGTAATATGAGTGCCTTTGAAACCGCCCCTAAATAGCCGCGGTTTCATATTTATTGTTGGCCGATGGTGATATTTCGGCCACTTAAGTAACCAAATAAAGCACACAATAGGCTAGATGCAATACACAGCCAAAGTGCTCCCGCCCAGTTATTAAAATAACTATGTAAGGCGCCCGCAATAATAGGGCCTGTTGCAGCCAATAAATACCCGATACATTGCGCCATACCCGATAACGCCGCAGCTTGCATTGAGTCATGAGTGCGCAGGCTTACAAATGATAAGCCCAAGATAAAACAGGCACCTGAGCAAAAACCTAAGGTGACTGACCAAAGCATCGCAAAGCTAGGCGCAACTAATAATCCAACAGAACAAAGCGCACCAAGTAACGCTAAGCTTAGCGTTAAGATGCGTTGATCTTTTAATTTGGCAAGTAGTGGAATAAGCACAATACCTGGCAGCGCAGAGGCTACTTGAAAGGCGCCTTGCAAAGCACCTGCGTGCTGCGCACTGTGGCCACCTTCTATTAAAATGCTGGGTAGCCAACCTAGCATGATATAAGTGAAAAAGGAGTTAAAGCCAAGTAATAAGGTGATTTGCCAAGCAAGTGCAGAGTGCCAAATTTTGCTTTGTGTATTGTTCGACACATGTGCCTGTTTTGGCATGGTATGTTGCTTTAGTTGTGGTAACCACACCACAATAGCCAGCACAACCAATAAGGCATAACTGGCAAGCGCCAATTGCCAACCGAGGTCTTTATACTCAGCTAGCGGAATGATGAGTGCTGAGTAGCTGCCACCAAATATGCCCATTGCCAAAACATAACTAGACGTCATCACAGCGACTTTGTGTGGAAAGTCTCGTTTTATCAGGCTTGGCAATAACACATTACCAATCGCGATACCGACACCAATCACTGCAGTACCAATAAATAACACGGTGGCAGAATCAATAACACGAGAGACAACCCCTATGCCTATTAATACAAGGGCAATAAACAGTGATACCTCAAGGCCGCATTTTTTAGCAAGGCTTGCTGCCATAGGTGAAGCAATAGCAAATGCAATTAAAGGTAAAGTCGTCAACATGCCTGCTTGTGATGCATTTAACTTAAATTGATCAATGATCTGTTCAAGTACCGGTGCAATACCAGTGATAGGGGCTCGCAAACTGGCTGCAATAAGAAAAATGCCCAGCACTAAAAGAAGGTTACGAATTAGATTTTGAGATGATGACACGCTGTTTAGGAGTAATAGCAAGAGGTACATTTATCATACCAAAACACTAAACAGCGTGGGTGAACTATGAGATAGCTCACCAAATAATGCGGTTACTTAAAACTGATAACTTGCTGATAACATGGCGTTGCGCGGTCTACCCGGAAAGTAGCGGTCGCCACTAAATGTGGTGTAGTCAGCGCGCTCTGCATAACGTTCGTCGGTTAAATTATTTATTCGTGCAGTCACAGTAAAATTAGCTGATAGTTGCCACGCCGCTCTTAAGTTTACTAATGAGTGACCTTCGTAGCTATGCTGGTTTTCAGGATCAGTAAAGTAGCTGCTGGTGGTATGTAGCTCAAGGCCAACACGCGTCATATCGTTTGCTTGCCAAAGTAGCTGTAAGTTAGCGATGTTACGTGGTGCAGTATCAATGAGATTACCATTGATATTAACTCCGCTGAGTAACTGGTCATAACTGTATGTATGCTTGGCGTGACTCGCGGCTAACTGCATCGATAAGCTTGGCGTAATGGCATAAGCTAACTCAAGCTCAACACCACGATGCTGGGTTTGGCCATCATTGACGTAATAAAAATCACTGTCGCGGAAAATTGTGTTCTTTTTATTCATTGCATAAATGCTAACTACATAATGCAGCTGTGCTTGTTGACCTTTTAAACCAAGCTCTAGGTTTTTAGCTGTTTCAGATTTCAGATCTACGACATTTTGTTCGCGTTGTAACTGATAAAGCTCTGCCGCTTGCGGTGCTCGATAACCTTCTGAAGCATTGGCGTAGATAAACTGGTTTTTAGCATATTGATAGCTTAAACCAAGCTTAGGCGAAAAGTTAGTAAAACGATTTACACCGCTTTCTGGTCGAGAATAGCGACATCCACCCATTGCGCATGGAGTACCATCTTCTTTTGTGCGGCCAGCCAACATATGGTTGTTGTAGTCATATCGCATACGCTCGTATCGGCCACCAAGGCTGATAAGTAACTCATCAAGTTGCCAATCAAGATTAACAAATGGTGCTAATAGGGTGCTAGTTACTTGATAGTCGTAATGTTTACCTTGAGGCACGGTGGCGACTAAAAACGCTGAGCCTTGAGTGGGGCTGTCTTGATATTGTAAAAAGTCAGCATCTGTAAGCTCACCATCAAAGCCAACGGTTAACAGGCTAGAACCTGTTAGCTTATGCTGCCAGCTTGATTGAAGGCCAACACCTTGCTGAGCATTTTCTTCAAGGGGAGTACCCGGTAAAAAGTGCTTAAAGAAGGTCATGTTTTGATCGCGGATATAAGGCGTTAGGGTAAAGCTGTTAGTCTCATCTTGTGCCCAATTTAGCTTTGACCAAACACGCAAAGATCGGGCTTTACGAAATGCATCAGGATCAAAATTAGACTGAGCTATTTGCTCATCCTTATAGCTTTCAAAGCCCTCGATGTAGCCAGCTGTTTGCTGATCTAAATGGGTGTAAGTCAGGCCTGTACTTACACTTAGTTTTTCGCCATCAAAACGGTGACGTAGCGAGAGCTTTTCTTGATCAACACTTTCGTCATCACGATAACCCGTATCTCGGGTGATCGTGGCATTAATGCCTAAACCTTGCTGGCCAAAGTCACGCCCCGTACCAAGTTTGTAGCGAGTGTAGCCAAACGAGCCGTAATCAAAACCAAGTTGGTTGTGGTCATAGGTCGTATCTGGCGTGATCACGTTGACTACACCATGCACTGCATTTGAACCATAAAGGGCAGAGCCCGGGCCTTTCAGTACTTCGATACGTTCAGCCATTTCTGTGTGGGCTTCGAATAATTCATTGATGTTGCAAAAACCAGCTGCGCGAAGTGGAATACCATCTTCAGCGGTAAGTAAGCCACCGCAGGCACCAGCACCAGAAAGTACAGGCGAACGTAGAGCGGGTAAATACTCTTGGCCGTTACCGTGTTGAAGATTAGCACCGGCCACTTGCTTAAGGACTTGTTCAATATGGGTAGGAGCGATTAGGGCTAGTTGCTTTTGTGAAATACTGCTGACCACAACAGGCAGTGGATCTGCCAACACTTCGTTGCGCGAGGCGGTCGTTGTAATATGTTCTAGCTCATTATTAGCGAAAGCTTGATGGTTAAATAATGAGGTGCTCACAAGCACTGAGAGTATCGACAACTTCATGAAAACCCTTTGGTTAGGTACAACAAAAACCAAAGGGTAACTGCTTTTTAGGATGGGTAAAAGCTTTCGCGATTAATAACTTTGTCTGTTATGCGCTACGGCGATGTACGGCAAAACCTGCCAGTACTGCAACTAACCAAAATAAGCTACTGCCGCTGCTGCCGTTTCTGTGCGTTACATTCGCTACTTTTTCTTCTTTAACGCGGGTTTTCGTAAATAGTGCCAAAGAAGTTTAAAGAAATGTAAAGATTGGCTTTCTAATGTGTTGATATATACCCAAGCCACCTCAAGATGCAGAATTCAGCGTTTCACAGGAGCTTAATATCAAGGCGTTACTTTGCAAGAATGGCATCCCCTTTTAAGAAGTAACAACGATGAGAGTAAGTGCCTGTGAAGCGCCCAAAGGGTTGGTTTAAAAGCGATTTATACTGCGTTATTGATTTTAACAATAGAACCACTATTACTTGCAATCAATGCCTTGCCTAAATCGCTTTTAATTCCAACTGAAACTCGCATCTTGAGGTGGTTTGGGTATATAAGCAGTTACGTTTTTAAATTGTAACCCTTCATCTATGATTCAGGCTAAAACGTTAGGCTTTTTATCAAGAGCAAACGTTAAGGGTCTCTATTATGAATAAATTACTTACTATCTCAGTTGCCGTTTTAGGTTTGAGTTTGATGCCTATGGAAGCAAACGCGAAACATGATCGTGACCATGATAGATACGAACATAAGCACGAACGTAAAAAGCATAAAAAACACCACAAACATCACAAACATCACCATCATGACAGACATGATCGTTATGATAGGTACGACCGTTACAGTTACCGTGATTTACCACCTGGTTTATACAAAAAAGTAGGGCATGGTGGTGGCTTACCACCAGGTTGGTATAAGCGTTATCATCATGGTGATATTCTTGACCGTGATATATATCGTCATGGGCGAGTGATTAAACGTCGCGACCGAAATGGTATTATTGCCATCGAAATCGACGACCGTCTTATTCATCTAGTACACGATACGCGAGAGATTTTATCAATTGTTACTCGCCATCGTTAATCCTGTCAAAAGCCGCTTAGCGGCTTTTTTTAGCTGCTTTCATACCCAGTTCAGAAAAACTTGCTACGCTTAACTGGGACTAACAAAAGGAGCACTCGTATGAAAGCATTGTTAACAGTTGCAGTAATAGGTTTGAGCTTAGTGACGGCTGGCGCACTTGCGAAAGATAAAGACAAGGATAAGGACAAAGGTAAAAGCCTGCCACCTGGCCTAGAAAAGAAACTTGATAATGGTGGTGATTTACCACCTGGTTGGCAAAAAAAATTACGTAAAGGCGATATTCTTGACCGTGATATTTACCGCCGTGGCAAAGTGATTAAATCACGAGACAGAGATGGTCTAATTTCAATTCAAGTCGACGATACTGTCGTGCGTTTAGTGGAAGATACCCGAGAAATTATTTCTATTCTGAGCCGCTAGTTTTGCTTGAATCGATCATGACTTATGGATTGAGTTCACTATTGGCCATGCTGCTAGTGGTCTCAATCTTGCCATTTTCATATTCCCAACATTATTTAATTCGCAGTTGTGACTTTGTACGCTTGCAAGTGGTTTACCTTGCTTGTGGGAGTTTAATTGCTGCAAGCTATTTAATCAGTCGTACGGGATCAATGCTTTATATTGGTTGCGCTTTGGCTAGTATCCTAGTGCTGTTATTGCAAGTTGGCTGGATTTACCCTTACACAAGGCTAGCTAACAAAGAAGTTGCCTCAAGCAATAAGTCCGATAAGCACAGTATTCGTATTATGTCGGCAAATGTACTGATGTCGAACACCGAATATGACAAACTCATTGGCTTAGTTAAAACGCACCAACCTGATTTACTCATTACGTTAGAGTCTGATCAAACTTGGCAAAATGAACTGAGTAGTTTAGAACAAGAGTACCCATATCGAGTGTACTGCCCAAAAGATAATCGCTATGGCATGCACTTGTACAGCAAGTTTAAAATCAAACAACAGAAAGTTTGTGAGCTTATAGAAAGCGATATCCCCTCAATTCATATTTTGTTTGAAGATGCAGATGGCATAGAAGTACAAGGGCACTTTATTCATCCTGCTCCTCCGAGTCCTACGGAAGAAGACAGTTCACGACCCCGTGATACTGAGTTGATAATCTTAGCGAAAGCACTTAAAAACAGACAGCGACCTTGTATTGTTGCCGGTGATCTAAATGATGTTGCATGGTCGCGGAGTACCCGCTTGTTCATGCGTATTAGTGGTTTGTTAGATCCACGCAAAGGTCGCGGCTTTTTTAATACGTTTCATGCCAGTTATTTCTTTATGCGCTGGCCGCTTGACCACCTTTTTCATAGTAATGAGTTTAGCGTTAAGCGTATTGAGCGTTTGGCAAAATATGGCTCAGATCATTTTGCACTACTTACTGAACTTGTTTATAACCCCGATTCTGACAATCAAAAACAACAAGAGCAGATTGATAAAGAAAAAGCAGTGGATGAGTTAAAAATGCCATCAGCGTCTAAGCAGCAAGTGCCCATGTTTGAAAAGTGATAACCTTATTCAGGGTGGACAATTAGATATAAGAAAGGGCTCTAATGAGCCCTTTTTTGTGGTTAGTCGTTGATCATAATGGTTTTGATATTAACAAATTCACGTAGCCCAAAGCCGCCGTGTTCACGGCCATAGCCACTGTCTTTTACACCACCAAATGGTAAGTTCGGCTGAGCAAGACCATAGCCATTAATATTCACCATGCCGGTATCAAAATGGTGCTTTGCAAGCTCAATGGCTGCTTGTTCGTCTTTTGAGAAAATACCGCCACCAAGACCATAGCGAGAGTCATTAGCAATTTGCATAGCCTCATCATTATCTTTTGCCCTGATAAGCGATGCTACAGGGCCAAATAATTCATCATCATAGGCGGGCATGCCCGGTTTAATGTTTTCAAGCAGAGTCGGGGTGTAATAAAAGCCTGTGTGCTCAGCAACGTTACCGCCGGTAACAATGCTCGCACCCGCATTGACTGAATCAGTCACTTGCTGATGAAGTTTATCGCGCAGATCTTTACGGGCCATTGGACCGAGCGTGGTTTTTTCATCATTCGGATCACCAAGAACAACTTGTTCAAATTGTTCTTTAATTAAGGCTTTAAAATCATCGTATAAAGCATCAACAACAATAAAGCGTTTTGCGGCAACACAGGTTTGCCCGTTATTGATCAAACGCCCTTGTGTACATGCGGTAATCGCGGTATTTAAGTCAGCATCATCGAGTACAACATAGGCATCGTTACTGCCAAGCTCAAGTACGGTTTTCTTAACCTGTTTACCTGCAAGCTCAGCAACTTTTTTGCCTGTTTCGTCGCTACCAGTAAATGTCACACCTCGAATAGCTGAGTGCTCAATAAGTTTGCTTGCGGTTTTGCCGTCAATCAGTAGGTTTTTAAAGCAATAGTCATCAAAGCCAGCTTGAGTAAATAATTGCTCAATTTTTTCAGCCATGCCAAATACATTGCCTGCATGTTTTAGCACCGTGGTATTACCCGCCATGATATTCGCACAAGCATAGCGAATGACTTGATAAAGCGGGAAGTTCCAAGGTTGGATACCTAAAACGACACCGATTGGTTGGTAGCTAATAATTGCACGGCCGTCTTGCATATCACGGCTTTCATCAGCAAGCACTTGTGGCCCTTGCTCTGCGGTATAGCGACAAATTGCAGCGCAAAGCTCAACTTCCTGTAGGCCTTGTTGATATAACTTTCCCATTTCATCGGTCATCAACTGGGCCAACTCTTGCTGGTTTGATTCAATTACTTGTGCAAGTTGATTGAGTAATTTTGCTCGCTGCTCGTGGGATGTGGTGCGCCACTTTAAAAAAGCTTGATGACATTGGTCAACTTCACTCTGTGCTTGTTGCAATGACAATAAATTATACGTATTTAAGGTTTGCTCATTGGCTGGATTGATTGTAGTTACAGTATCAGTCATCATTATCTCCTTACAAAATTGTAGTAAAAGGTTTGCAAGGCTAATACCTATTTTTCGCTGTTCTAGCTGTTTGATTTAATTGTGTTTTATTTAATTTGAACTTGGCTAGGCACTCTTTTTTCTGTAAAAACTGCAACAGGCTGCAAAACTTACAAGGAATACGTAATGACAAATTCTGTGTTAAATACCGAACTTGCGATTATTCAAGCGCCAATGGCGGGTGTGCAAAACGCCAAACTGACAGTGGCTGTTTGTGAAGCTGGGGGGCTTGGCTCGTTACCTTGCGCTATGCTCTCGGCTGAGCAGCTTGTCTCAGAGCTTGATTACATTAGCCAGCATACTGATAAGCCTTACAACCTTAATTTCTTTTGTCATCAAACACCTGACTATACAATGGCTCAGCAAACTGCATGGCATAATGTACTTGAGCCTTATTTCGATGAGTTTGCTGTCGATGCCTCACAATTTACCCGTAACGCTTCACGCCAGCCAATTAATCAGCAAGTGATCGATATTATCGCGCCTTATAAGCCTGCCATTGTTAGCTTTCACTTTGGCCTGCCCAGTAAAGAGATTGTTTCTCAGATTAAAGCGTGGGGCGGAGCGGTTCTTTCATCAGCCACGACATTAGATGAAGCGCGCTGGTTACAAGCAAATGGTGCCGATGCGGTTATTGCACAAGGGATTGAAGCAGGCGGCCACCGCGGCCATTTTTTATCAATGGATTTATCGCTGCAACCAACCACTGTTCAATTGGTGCGAGAGTGTGTAAAGCTTGATATTCCCGTTATTGCTGCGGGTGGAATTTGTACAGCAGAAGATGTAGCCCAGTACCAAGCATTAGGTGTAGTAGCAGTGCAGGTGGGGAGCGCTTACTTACTTTGTGAAGAAGCGACAACAAGTGCTTTACATCGTGAAGTATTAAAAACGGCTAAGCCAGACTCAACAGAATTGACAACCTTATTCTCTGGCCGACCGGCCCGAGGAATACGCAACAGAGTGATGCAAGAATTAGGGGCGATGCCAGAGCAGGCGCCGCCATTTCCGTATGCGTCGATTGCAATGACCGCATTACGTGCAAAAGCAGAGGCTAAAGGCGACAGTGGTTTTTCACCGCTTTGGTGTGGTGAGCGCTTTGTGGTTCGAGAAGGTATAAACGCCCAGCAAATTACTGAACTACTAATGCAAGGTTGGCAGTCTTGACTGATACCCAGTTACTCCCACTTGGTGATAGTTACCATCAACTAGCCTGTGAATTTCGTAACAAGCTTGCTGGGCAATGCGCCATAAAGCGTTTCGCTAAAGGTGATGTTTTATTGCAGCAAGGTGACGAACAAGATGCAGGTTACTTAATTATATCTGGGGTGCTTGGGGCATTACATGCATCATCGCAAGGTGCGCAAAAGTGTAAAGAGTTCTACTTTCAAGATGAATTTGCACTGCTATATGGTAACTGGTTAACCAAAACCCCAGCGCTTTACCAGCTCAAAGTGATACGTGATGCTGAGCTTATTAAGGTGCCTTTGGTTTTATTTGATAGTAGTGACTGGCAAGCAATAAAACATCAGTTAATTAGTCAGCAATTAATGTTTAAAGAAGCAAAAGAAGCGTTTTTATTACTCAATACCCCTGAGCAGCGTTACCAATATTTACTGGAACAAAAACCGCATTGGCTTGAACAACTGAGTTTAAACGAGGTTGCTATGTATTTAGGGGTTTCTGCGATTTCTTTATCGCGAATTAGACGGCGTCTTAACTTAAGTTAAGGCGTAGCAAAACAGTAAACATTACACTGCTGATTTTTCAGGAGTCGTTATGTTTATTTTATCTCAGTGCTTAGTTGCCATTGCCACATTACTCGATTTGGCTTCATTTCAGTTTAAACAAAGGCAGGCAATTTTAGCTTGTTTGTTTAGCTCGGTTTTACTGACATCTGTGCACTTTATGCTGCTCGATAACTTCAGCGCTGCATGTTTAATGCTGATTGCAGCACTACGTTATGGCTATTGTATTTTTGCCCGCAAAACCTGGGTGATGATAGCTTTTATGCTTTTGAGTATTAGCGCAGTACTACTTACTTGGCAAAGCTGGGTTAGCTTTATCGCGCTGTCGGCAACGTTACTGCAAACTTATGCTTCATTCCAAGGCAAAGATTTTACCTTACGCATACTGATGATTGTTGGCACGATTGGTTGGATAGTCCATAACATTTTGGTTTTTTCACCACTAGCAGTGGTAATGGAAACGGTGTTTTTAATAAGTAATTTAGTGGGCTTATGGCGCTTTTATGCTCATCCTAAGCCCGCTTAAATTTGATTTAAGACTTACCTAGCATGCGGCTCAACATGCCATCTTTATCAACAAACTGGTGTTTAAGTGCAGCAGCAATGTGTAAGGCTAAAATCACCACGATAATAAGCACTGAACTGTGATGCACAAAGCTGCCTGCATCAGCAAGCCAAGGTGTTTTCTCTGGTGCGTTCAATAGCTCAAACTCAAAGAAGCTAATTGCACGACCACCCGCATAGCTCATGATAAAACCAGATAACGGCATAGCTAGAGTTGCAAGTAATAATAAGCCATGAGTGAGGTGAGCAATCGCTGTTTGCCATTTAGGCATTGCAGATGTCGCGGGTAATGCACCTTCTTTAATACGCCAAATAAGCCTTGCAATGGCAAAAACTAATACCACTAAGCCCATTGATTTATGCCAACCCATATAAGTAAATTTAGCGGGTGGCTCGGCAAAATCAGCAACATAAATGCCCATCGCGAATACGCCGATAAACAAAATGGCAACGGTCCAATGTAAAAGGATGGTTGGCTTTGAAAGGGGGGCTACTTTACTCATGGTTTACTCTCATAATTGGTTTTAACTATAAATATAGACTGCCACAATATCTGATGGTTGCGTAAAGTAATGTAAAATAACTTAAAGAATGTCAGCAATCAGCTTTAATAAAAAGGTTTCGCGCTGAATCGATAGGCCCTGTTTTTCACTCATTGCCATGGTGGTTTCGTTGTGTGCGATGGCATCAAAAATATTCACCCACTTAGGGTGCATGCCATTTTGCACTTCGTAATGCTCCATTTTTGGGTCTGCAAATTCATCGCTAATTTCACAGAAGTAGCAATAGGATTTGATATGAACACAATCAAAGTCGTCTTTATACCAAGGCCTGATTTCTTCGTATAATCCTAATGGCTGCTTTATTTTAATTTGTAGTGCACCCGTTTCTTCATGTAACTCTCGCAGGAGTCCTTGCTCAATGCTTTCGCCTTCATCAACGCCACCGCCAGGTAGGCTATAGTCATCATAACGGGCGGTATATAAAAGTAGTATTTGTTCACCTTTTAAAACAATGGCGCGGGCAGTGTGACGAATGAACACCGTTCCATAGTCATTACTTAAACTTGGGTGAATTACTTTTCTTAATAACTTCATAGAATTACAACTTTAAATTAATGCAAGTACAGCTTGGCTTAATATTGAACTCGCCATAATAACCTTTTTTCCGAATTTAATTCATTATACTTACCCCAAATCGAAACTAATAAGGTAATATAACTGGAATTAAGAACTATTTAGGTATTTAACGCATATAGTTTCATTTCATTATAACTATGCGTAAAATGGCAAAAAAAGCTTAGGGAATGAATATGTTAAACGTACTTTTGGTTGATGATGACAGTGAATTTAGTGATGTAGTTTGTCACATAGTTGAGTTCCTCGGGCACAATATAAATACCGCAGCGAACCTTGCTGAAGCGGAGCAATGGTTTGAAAACAACACATTTGATCATGTCTTTTTAGATTTCATGCTGCCAGATGGCAGCGGCCTGCATTTACTAGAGCATTTAAAAGCAATCGGTCAATCGCCTCGTGTTACGTTAATTTCAGGGCACCCTTCAGTAAAAGGTAAGCTGGCTGAAATGTGTGAGCCTAATGTAGGCCACCTAGTCAAACCACTGCAACGCGAAGACATTGAGCGTGTACTCAACCCGAAAAAAGCGACCCCTAAGAAAAAATCAACGCCAGCAATAAAACGTCACTTTGGCACTCTAATTGGTGAATCTGAAGTGATGCAAAAGCTTTATACTATGATTGAGCGTGTTGCAGCCACTTCTGCCAATGTAATGTTGATGGGTGAAAGTGGTGCCGGTAAAGAAGTGGTGGCGCAGGCGATACACAATGCGACTGAGTGTGATGGTCCGCTAGTGGCAACCAACTGTGGTGCATTTTCAAAAGAGCTGATTGGTAGCGAGCTTTTTGGTCATGAAAAGGGCGCGTTTACAGGGGCTATTGCGCGTAAAGAGGGGGTGTTTGAACAAGCTGCTGGTGGTACTTTGTTTTTAGATGAAGTAACTGAAATGCCAATTGATATGCAGCCAAACTTACTACGTGTACTTGAAAGCAAAAAAGTAACCCGAGTGGGTGGCACAAAAGAGCAAGCAGTAAATTGCCGTGTTATTTCTGCAACCAACCGCACTTTGACTGACCTTGCGCAAAACAATGTTATCCGTGAAGATATTTACTTTCGTTTAGCGGTATTCCCCATTGATATTCCACCACTTCGTGAGCGAAAAGAAGATATTCCACTGCTTGCCAATGCCTTTTTAGAGCAACTCAATGAAGAAAACGGCACTGACTTTAAATGGCAAGCGGCGCAAATCAAAGAGCTTGAAGCCCATGATTGGCCAGGTAACGTACGTGAACTTCGCCACGCTATTCACCGCGCCTTTATTATGAGTGACCCTAAAGGCACTGTTATTACCTTGCCTGAATCGCTAGAGTCACCATTTTCTAAAGTGAATAAAGAGAGTCAAGCAAACCAAGTCGTTGCAGGGCAAACCATTGAAGAAGTTGAAAAAGAATTGATCCACGCTACTTTAGATAAAGTACAAGGTAATAAGACGATTGCAGCACAAATGCTGGGGATCAGTACTAAAACACTTTATAACCGTTTAAATGCTTATGGAGGCATTGGCGAATACAAATAAAAGGATAGCTATGAATAATAACGAGTCTTTACGAAAAATGGTGCACGATGCCCGTGCGCCGCTGAACCGTATTTCAATGAATGCAGAGTTAGTTAAGCTCGTATTAGAAAATGATATGCCAAAACAAAAAGCACTAGAGGCATTAAATAAAATAATAGCTAATTGTCAGCAGTGTAGTGAGCACTTACAGGAAATAAGCGACACTTACGCAGCTGATTAAGCACTTAAAAACTGGGAAGCAAATGCAAAAACAAAAAGGAAAAATAGCAGTCAGTTGGGCTGGCTTTATTGCCGTGGTGCTGTGTATCGTGGTGGCTAATGCGTTTTTAGCCCTTAATAGCATTCGCTCACTCACCGAAACACAAAGTAGTCTTGATAACACCAACTCGCTTAACACCGCGATTGAGCGTTTGCATTTATCTGTAGTGCAAGCTGAGTCAGGTCAGCGTGGTTATTTACTTACTGACCGAGAAGATTATTTACTGCCTTACAATGATGCAATCGCTTCAATGCAGGCGCAGATTATGCTTGTGAAAAGTCTGCATTCTGAAATTGAAGGCCAAGCAGACCGCATTGCTCGTTTAATATATTTAGTAAACGACAAAGTTGCGGTGATGACTAAAACAACTGATCTGGCCCTTGCGAATAAAGACGTTAAGGCTCGCCGCTTGTTACTAACAGACCAAGGCCGTGATTTATACAAAGATATCCGCGCTGCAGTTGATGAAATTCAAATGCGTGAACTGAACTTTAAAATAGAGCAGTTTGCAAAGCTTTCTGAGATTAGAAATGAAGCTAAGCTAACATTTGCGATTACGGCAGTGACCAGTACCTTATTGATTATAGGTATGTTTGTATTAACTCGTATTAACCAACGTAACCAAGCTAAATATAGAGCTGAACTTGAAAGCCAAAATGAGAATCTAGCGGCAAAAGTCGCAGAGCGCACCCAAGAGCTAACCATATATTCAGACGAGTTAAGCCGCTCTAACAGAGAGTTAGAAGACTTTGCTTTTGTTGCAAGTCATGATTTACAAGAGCCACTGCGTAAGATTCAAGCTTTTAGTGACCGCCTTGAAAAGATGTTTAAAGATGAACTCGGTGAAAAAGGTATCGACTATATTAGCCGGATGAAAAATGCGGCGCAGCGTATGTCTAATTTAATCAATGACCTGCTTGAGTTCTCTCGCGTAACCACCCGGGGTAAAGATTTTACTGATACTGATTTAAATGAAGTTGTTGCAGAAGTTCTTGATGATCTTGAAATTGCGATAAAAGAATCTGAAACCACAGTTAACCTTGATACTTTACCGCATATTCAAGCCGATCCAAGCCAAATGCTGCAATTGTTCTTAAATATTCTTTCTAATGCGGTGAAGTTTAGACGTGAGAATGTTGCGCCTGTGATTGATATTGCATACCAACGAACGTCAGAATTTAGCGAAACTCACAATAGCGATGTGGAGTGGGAAGTTATTACAATTTCAGATAACGGCATCGGCTTTTCTGAAGAGTATCTCGAAAAAATATTTGTTCCGTTTCAGCGATTGCATGGTCGTTCTCAATATAAAGGCACAGGCATAGGTTTATCGGTTTGTCGCCGTATTGTTGAGCGTCACGGCGGAGAAATAACCGCAAGCAGTCGCGTTGGTGAGGGTGCAAGTTTCACTATTAAATTACCCGTGGAAGCATCGCTTTTCACATTACAAGGAGAGGCGTAATGCCACTTAATAAAGTTAAACCAATTACCATTTTAATGGCTGATGACGACGAAGATGATCGTTTATTAACCCAAGACGCATTGGCCGAAAGCCGTGTATTGAACGAGCTGTTTTTTGTTGAAGACGGTGTAGAACTGCTTGAATACCTTGAGCGTAAAGGCAAATTTAGTGAAAAAGAAAACTCGCCTCGTCCGGGCTTGATTTTACTCGATTTAAATATGCCGCGTATGGATGGTCGAGAAGCTTTACAAGCCATCAAAGCCAACCCTAACTTGAAGGGCATACCGGTTGTGATTTTAACCACATCAAAACAAGAAGAAGATATGGTTAAAGGCTACGACTTGGGCGCTGCATCATACATCACTAAACCGGTTACTTTTGAAGGTTTAGTTGAGTTAATGCAAACATTAGGGAAATACTGGGTAGAGTTTGTAGAGCTACCAACATCACAGAACGATTAAGTCCAATTCGCAATCATACTTAATTAAGCAAATTGGAATAAGGAATAAGAATGTTAGACAAGGTAACCCGATTACTCTTAGTAGAAGACGACGAAGACGATTATATTCTTACTTGCGACTACTTAGACCAATTAGGTTCCCATACATTCGATGTTGAGTGGTTAAGTTGCCCTGAAGAGGCCATTAGTGAGCTTAGCGAAAACAAACATGATATTTGTTTGTTAGATTACCGCTTAGGCGCATCAGATGGCCTCGAAGTACTAAAACGGGCTGTAGCAAATGGCTTTCGCGGCCCGATTATCATGCTAACCGGGCAATCAGATGAAGCTCTCGATTCTGCAGCACTCGATGCCGGTGCGGTTGATTATCTGGTTAAAAGCGAGATGAACTCTAGCCGCTTTGCCCGTGCTATACGCTACGCTTTAGCTCGCCGAGATGTTGAAGATGAGCGTGTTGAGCGTTTAAAAGCAGAAGCTGAAAACCGCTCTAAAGACCGCTTTTTGGCCCATTTGAGTCATGAGTTACGCACACCTCTGTCTTCTATCTTGGGTTACACAGAGTTACTCATGCAAAGTGATAAAAATCAGCATGCTCAAAATGAGTTGGGTGTGATTTACCGAAATGGTAAACACTTACTGAGTTTGCTGAATGATGTGCTCGACCTATCAAAGATTGCTGCCGATAAACTGGAGCTCAATTGCAGTGATGTTAACTTAGATAGCCTAATGGCTGACGTTTATACCTTAATGCGCGTTTCTGCGCTTGATAAAGGCTTAACTCTTAAGTTTGAGTCGCAGCAAGCTCTGCCTTTAGTTATAAACACAGATGCTACGCGGTTACGCCAAATCCTCATTAACATCATCAACAACGCAATCAAGTTTACCAACCAAGGCGAGATCACAGTGCGAGCTTGGACTGCTTGGGTTAATGAGCGGGAAATGCTGTTTTTTAGTATTAAAGACACTGGCCTTGGAATCCCAGCCGAAAAACAAGCATTGATCTTTAAACCATTTGAACAAATTGCCGATGTAGAATCTCGAGATGTCGGTGGAGCAGGATTGGGCCTTGCTATTTGTTCAGAGTTACTTAGTCGTATGCAAGGTTCTATTGAACTTGAATCAACGCAAGGCGTGGGCTCTGAATTTACCCTTTCGATTTACCCTGGCAATATTCGAGATATTGAACGCCAAGTGCTGAGCTTTGATTCAAACCCCGATTGCCAGCAAAAACTAGCAACGTTAAAAACCACTGGGCGAGTATTAGTGGTCGACGACCTAAAAGATTTACGTAATCTCGTTGGCCATATGATCACCAGCACCGGGGCAGAAGTGGAGTATGCAGAACATGGTAAACAAGCGATTGAAAAAGTAGCTAATGCAGAGCAAGCGGGTAAGCCTTTTGATATTGTATTTATTGATTTGCATATGCCGGTTATGGGCGGCAAAGAGGCCACTATAGAGCTTCGTAAAATGGGTTATCAAGGGCCGATTATTGCCCTTACCGCCGCCACCATGAAAGGGGTGAAAACAGAATTAAGTGCGCTTGGCTTTAACGATATGATTGCCAAGCCGGTTGATTCTGGGTTGCTTTACCAAGTGCTCAATCATTATATTTGCGAAGGCAATACTGCACCTGTGGTTGAGCAAGACGACAGCCCTGAAATGACATTACAAAGCACGCGCTATTTACTGGTCGAAGACGACAGTGATGCGGCGCAAATCACTCAGTTATTGCTTGAAAGCTTAGGTGTTGAAACTGTTATAGCGCCAAGTTGTGCCGCATGTCTTGCGACCCTGAGTCACGATCAAAATTTTGCTAAAGTATTACTGGATATGCATTTGCCGGATGGTGAAGGGCTTGATTTAGCCCATGAGATAAAACAGCGCCACCCTGACTTAAATCTAGTCATCGTTAGTGGCGCCGAGCCAGAACCAGAAAAAATCAAGCAACTTGAGATTGAACAAGTGCTATTAAAGCCGATTAACCTTGGCTTGTTATCTGAGCTGATTGGCGGCTAATTGAATGCCTAACTACCAGTTCCGGTTCAAATAGCGTTTGTAGTGGTGGTGTTTGTTTTTGATAAACTTGGTTTAACACCCAATCAGCTGCCATGCGGCCCATTTCATCGATTGGATAATTAACGGTGCTCAATTGTGGGTAAACATGACGGGTGAAAAACACGTTATCGTAACCCATAATCGACAATTGCTTAGGTAAAGTTAGCCCTAAATCCCGCGCGCTAGCCATGGCACCCACTGCCATTTCATCATTGGCACAGATAAGCGCAGTGAATGGATGCGTTTGTTCATGAAGCGCCTTTAACCCTTCATAACCACTCGCTTCCATGAAGTCACCTTGGAATAATAGGTTTTCATCAAACTCAAGGTTAAACTCAGCAAGAGCCTGTTTATGACCTTCTAAGCGGTCTTTAGCATCTTGTTTCCAAAGCGGCCCGCTGATGTAGGCAATATTTTTATGACCTTGCTCTAACACATGCTTCGCCGCTAAATAGCCACCTTTAATGTTGTTAAGCAAAATACAGCGGTCACTGAGTTCGCTGATATAGCGGTTGATCAAAACAAACGGCGTCCGACCTTTACTGAGTTTTATAAGGTAGTCGTCGCTGACCGCTTCAACATGCAAAATAAGGCCATCGCAGTTACGGCTAATTAAAAATTCAATCCCTTGTTTTTCGCGTTCTTCATCACTGTGACCCGCAGCAATAATCAGATGTTTGCCTTGATTACGAAAGGTATTTTCAATGCCGCTCATCATAGGCCCGTAAAACGGACCCTGTAATTCAGAGACCAGTAGGCCAACACTGTTCGAGCAATTTGATGCCAATGACTGAGCAATTGAGTTAGGTCGATAGCCAAGTTCATCCATTGCGGCAGTGACTTTTTTACGTGTTGCATCACTGACATTTGCATTGTTGTTCATTACTCGTGAAACGGTTGCAAGAGAAACACCTGCTAGTTTCGACACCTCGTAAATGGTGGCCATGTTATTCCTTTTTAAACAAAATTATGGGTGCTGCTTTAACGATAAATCGGCACTGATCTGCTCAACCGTTTGGTTATCCAGAATATACCTTTTCATTATAAAAGCGACAAGCATACTACCTATTGCTGGGTAAAGGGTAAACGAAATTAATATACCCGAAAGCGTGTGTTCACTGAGTTCGGTATTAGCTTCATAGCCATAAAATGCCAGTAACCAACCTGCAATGGCACCGCCAAGGGCAAGACCAAGCTTAATAAAGAAGACCACGCTTGCGTAGACTAGGCCTGTTAGCCTTTCACCAGTTTTCCATTGCCCGTAATCTATGGTGTCGGCCATTTTTGCCCACAGTAGCGGGGTTGCCATTTGCGTGAAGAAACACCATAAAAAGTACACTGCAAAGGCAAGTATCAGTTGTTCACCCGGCAACCAAAATGCCACGCAACTGATAGCTGCAGAGATATATTGCAAACGAATATAGGCGGTTTTCTTATCAACACGTTTGCTGAGTGGGTTTGCACAGGCACAGCCCAAAATATTACCTATCATGCCGATGGTAACAAAGTAGGTGACTAGCTCTGCTTCACCAAGTACATATTTTACATAGTAAATGGCAAGGGTCGTGCGCAATACCATACTGGTTAACAGCATAAATGCAGCAAAGCACAACACTTTAAATGGACCATTTTGCCATAGTGTGTTCATGCGGGTTTTCCAGCTCAACGATGAGCTGTTATGAGCTGCAACACGCTCTTTGGTAAAGCGAAAACAAATCAGAAATAAGATTACACCTAAGCCGCTCATCAGGGCCATAGTGAGTTGGTAGCCCGTTGCGTTATCACCTTTGCCAAGCCAATTTACCAAAGGCAAAGTAAAGGCACTGACAATTAAGCCGCCCAGCATACCAAACACAAAGCGATATGATTGAATGGATACTCGCTCTTTAGGGTCGCTACTTAATACCCCACCTAACGCTGAGTAAGGAATATTAATCGCGGTGTAAACCAGCATCAGCAAAGTGTAAGTGACAAACGCATAAATGACTTTGCCTGATTCAGGAAGGTCGGGCGTGGTGAAGGTGATCATGCTGATCACCCCAAATGGTAAAGCAAGCCAGAGTAAGTAGGGACGATAGCTTCCCCACTTAGTGCGGGTTGAATCAGTTAAAGCTCCCATTAATGGGTCGGTAATTGCATCAACGACTCTCACCACCAAAAACAAGGTGCCAACAATCGCGGGTGAAATACCAAAGATATCAGTATAGAAAAAAGTTAAAAATAACATCACCGTTTGAAAGATGATATTACTTGCTGTATCGCCTAATCCGTAGGCTATTTTTTCTCTTTTTGTCAGCATGTGTGTTCTCGATTGTTGTTATTTTTATCGCTGTTTGAGTAGCGCGCGATATTGTTTTGCGCTTTCTTTTAAAATGCGTTGTTGGCTTTGATAATCAATATAAACTAACCCAAAGCGCTTTTCGTAGCCATACGCCCATTCAAAGTTGTCCATTAAGCTCCACGCAAAGTAGCCTTGAATATCAACGCCTTGGCGAATTGCATCACACACTGCATTTAAGTGAGTGTGATAATAATCTACTCGTTCTATATCGTTCACTTCACCATTTTCTAACGTATCGGCCATGGCTGCGCCATTTTCGGTAATATACATTTTTGGTAAATCATATTGCTGATGAAGTGATACCAAAAGTTCAGTTAAACCTTGTGGGTAAACTTCCCAGCCCATATCGGTAACGCGAACATCTGTAAGGTTTGCTTCTTCAAACCAGTTATCAGCGGTATTTCTGTAGTGTATGCGGGTATAGTAGTTAACGCCAATAAAGTCGACATCTTGGCTAATAATTGCCATATCGCCAGCAATAATAGTTGGCTTAACTTCATCTGCTAAATCATCCAGTAAAGATGGGTAAGCACCTTCTAAAACCGCTTTGATATACCATTGATTATGGTATTGATCAGCAAGCTCTGCGGCTTTTTTATCATCGGCGGTTAAAGGGTAGGTCGGGCTGAAGTTTAATACGATACCTGCTTCTGTGTCTGGGCAGTTTTTACGTAATACTTGCATAGCAAGGCCGTGGGCAAGTAATAAGTGGTGCGCTGCTTGTCGGCCAGCTTGTTGCGATTTAATGCCAGGTGCATGTACACCCACTTCATAACCTAAGTAGGCACTACAAAATGGCTCGTTCAAGGTGGCGAATGAATCAACTAAGTGACCAAGGTGTTGAGTAACAAGTTCGGCATAGTCTTTAAATTTATAGGCTGTCTCGCGGTTTAACCAACCGCCATTATCTTCAAGGTATTGAGGTAAATCCCAGTGATATAAGGTGACGTAGGTCTTAATATTACGTGCTTTTAACGCCGATAATAGCTGAGCGTAAAATGCCATACCTTGCTCGTTAACCGAGCCATCTTGTTGCATGACCCTCGGCCACGAAATAGATAAGCGGTAAGCATCGACAGCCAAATCTGCAATCATCTCGACATCTTGCTGCCAACGCGCAACATGATCGCAAGCGACATCGCCATGGCTTTGATCTGCAATGGTGCCAGGCTTTTCGCAAAATGTATCCCAAATACAATCGAGGCGCTTATCGCGTGCCCCTTCAATCTGAAATGAGGCTGTTGCCACCCCAAAAGTGAATTCGGGCTTGAGCAAAGCCGAATCTGGTAACAGTGAGATTGATTTATACACAGTTAATACTCGTCCTTTGGGTTAGTGTAAGGCTTGAATATTTAGAGTTTTGGCTCCGCTGTAAGCGCTTACATTTTTTCTGTAAATAAATTGCTAAATATGATTTATATGTTATAAATGTAAGCGCTTACATTTGATGTTGCAACATTTTTCGCTATTTGTTGTTAGTAATTAAGTACCAGAGTTTGCTGTAACAAACTGATAAATATAATTAACTAGAGAAGAAAATTATGGCTCATGTATCAACTCCTGTTTCGGCTGCAGCAGGCCAAGCAGATATGCCAAAGCAGCACTTTGCGCTGGCATCATTGACCACATTATTTTTTATGTGGGGATTCATCACCTGTCTTAATGACATATTAATCCCTTACTTAAAAGGCATGTTTTCACTTAACTATACGCAGGCTATGCTTATACAGTTTTGCTTCTTTGGCGCGTATTTTGTGATGTCGATTCCGGCAGGTAAGTTGGTCAGTCGTATTGGTTACCAATTTGGTATCGTGGTCGGCTTAGTGGTTGCAGCCATTGGTTGTGCGCTGTTTTACCCAGCTGCTGTTGCTCATGTGTATGAGTTATTTTTACTAGCTTTGTTTGTACTTGCTTCGGGTATTACTATTTTACAAGTATCTGCTAACCCTTATGTAAGTGTTCTTGGCCCACAAAAAACAGCGTCTTCGCGTTTGACTATGACGCAAGCGTTTAATTCTTTAGGAACAACAGTCGCACCAATTTTTGGTGGTTGGTTAATTCTATCTGAAATTAGTCAAGCTACAGCAGAAGAAGTGAAACTCCCTTATTTAATGTTGTCGTTAACCTTACTTGTGCTTGCGGTTATCTTTGCGTTTTTAAAACTGCCAAAACTAGGTAAAGAAAGTGATAGCGAAGCGGCACACCAAGACCTAGAAGACTTTGTTGATTTAGGCAGTGTTTGGCGCTATCGCCACCTAATTCTAGGTGCTGTTGGTATTTTTGTGTATGTAGGCGCAGAGGTGGCAATTGGTAGTTTCTTGGTGGGCTTTTTGACCCTTGATAACATTGCGGGTTTACCAGAAAACGAAGCCGCGCATTATATTAGCTACTATTTTGCAGGAGCCATGGTTGGCCGCTTTATTGGCGCTGCTGTAATGCAAAAATTTAATGCAGGTAAGGTGTTAGCATGTCATGGCTTATTGGCTGTTTTACTGGTTGTGATTGCTATGACTGGAGAGGGCAGCCTGGCTATGTGGGCAATTCTGCTTGTGGGTTTATGTAACTCGATTATGTTCCCAACCATTTTCAGCCTTGCTTTACACGGCCTTGGTAAGTACACATCAAAAGGTTCTGGTATTTTATGTTTAGCGATTGTAGGTGGTGCAATTATTCCATTACTACAAGGTGTGTTAGCCGATTCTATTGGCGTACAAATGGCGTTATTCTTACCTATCGCCTGTTATTTATATATTACTTACTTTGCGCTGGTTGGCTCAAAAGTATCGACTCAGACTCAGCAATCTTCATAGGTGTAAAAATGAAATTGAAAAAAACATTCACACTCTTCTCGTTAATGATGGCAGGCGCCAGCATGACAGCTTGCACTGGGCAAGATAAGGTGGCAAACGTGAGCGCTGAGCAAGAAATTTGGCCAAACATCGAAACGGGCATTGCTGCAAATCCAGAAATGGAAGCAAAAATTGCGAAAATGCTGGCAAATATGACCCTTGAGCAAAAAATTGCGCAAATGATCCAACCAGAAATTCGCGATATTACCGTTGAAGATATGCGTAAATACGGCTTTGGTTCTTACCTTAATGGCGGTGGCGCATTCCCTAATAATGATAAACATGCTAGTGCTGCAGATTGGATTGATCTTGCTGAAAAAATGTATCAAGCCTCAATTGATGACTCGCTTGATGGCAGCTCAATTCCGACTATGTGGGGCACCGATGCTGTGCATGGTCACAATAACGTTATTGGTGCGACACTATTCCCTCATAACATTGGTTTAGGTGCAACAAACAACCCTGAGCTAATCGAAAAAATTGCAGCCGCTACCGCGCAAGAAGTGATGGTAACCGGCATCGATTGGGTATTCGCGCCAACAGTCGCAGTTGTTCGTGACGACCGCTGGGGTCGTACTTATGAAGGTTACTCTGAAGACCCTGAAATTGTAAAAGCATATTCAGCAGCCATTGTTAAAGGGTTGCAAGGTGCGGTTGATGACGACTTTTTATCTGATAAGCGCGTGATAAGTACCGTTAAACACTTTTTAGGTGATGGCGGCACAGAAGGCGGTGATGACCAAGGTAATAACACAGCATCTGAGCAAGAGTTATTTGATATTCATGCGCAAGGGTATGTGGGCGGCTTAGGTGCTGGCGCACAAACTGTAATGGCGTCATTTAATAGCTGGAATGGTGAAAAAATTCACGGTAGCAAATACCTACTTACTGACGTACTAAAAGGCAAAATGGGCTTTGATGGTTTTGTTGTTGGTGACTGGAACGGCCATGGTCAAATTCCGGGTTGTACTAATGGCAACTGCGCGCAAGCAGCAAATGCCGGTCTTGATGTGTACATGGTGCCAACAGATGCATGGAAACCACTTTACGAAAACCTTATTAAGCAAGTTAAAAGTGGTGAAATTGCGCAAAGCCGCATTGATGATGCAGTAACACGTATCTTACGTGTAAAAATGCGCGCAGGTTTGTTTGATAAGCCAAGCCCTGCTAAGCGTCCGCTTTCAGGTAAAACAGAAATCATTGGTAGTGCAGAACATCGCGCAGTTGCAAAACAAGCGGTACGTGAATCATTGGTTCTTCTGAAAAATAAACAACAGTTGTTACCGCTATCAGCAAATTCAAACGTATTAGTTGCCGGTCAGGGCGCTGATAACATTGGTATGCAGTCAGGTGGTTGGACAATCACATGGCAAGGCACAGGTAATGAAAATAGTGACTTCCCGGGTGGCTCTTCAATTTTTGATGGGATCAAAAATACAGTTGAGCAGGCCGGTGGTCAGGTTCAATACAATGTAAATGGCGAATTTGAAGCTAAGCCAGATGTTGCGATTGTGGTATTTGGTGAACAACCGTATGCAGAAGGTAATGGTGATTTAGATAACCTTGAATACCAACGCGGTAATAAAACTGATTTAGCCCTACTTAAAAAGCTAAAAGATGCCGGTATTCCTGTGGTGTCGCTATTTATTAGTGGCCGCCCAATGTGGGTGAATGCAGAGCTCAATGCCAGTGATGCGTTTGTCGCAACTTGGTTACCAGGTAGTGAAGGTGATGCAATCAGCGATGTTATCTTTAAAAAGCAAGATGGCTCTATCAATCATGACTTTAAAGGTAAGTTATCGTTCTCATGGCCAAATAACCCGGTAGGTAACCAAAACCGTGGTGATAAAGATTACGCGCCACTATTGCCTTACGGCTTTGGTTTAACTTACCAAGATAAAAATACATTAGCAGATGACTTAAGCGAAAAATCACAAGTTGCCGCTAAATTAGAAGACTTAGTACTATTTGAGCGTGCCGTAAAAGCACCATGGTCACTACAGTTGCAAAGTGGTTCTGAGCTCCAAGCCATGACTAGTAGTCGTGCAGCACTTAACGCTGTTAGCGTAAAAACCTTTGATAAAGACGTACAAGAAGATGCGCGCGCAATCAGCTTTAATGGTAAAGAAGCGGCTGCGGTTCGTTTAATGGCGGCGTTCCCGTCGGATCTTCGTTCATACGTTGAAAAAGCGGGGCAGTTAGAAATGCAAATTAAGGTAGACCAAGTTGCTGATGCGCCGTTAATGCTGGGTATGCAATGCGGTGAAAACTGTGACGGCCAATTTGATATTAGCAAACAGGTTAAAGCAGCAAGTGATTGGCAAACCCTGACAATCGATTTGAGCTGCTTTGCTGAGCAAGGTGTGCAACTTGGACAAGTGTTCTCACCTTGGCAGCTAGCCACTGAAGGTGCATGGCAGGTATCGATTGCTAAATTGAATGTGACAACCTCGAAGAAAAACGATACTGCTATTCCTTGCAACTAACTTTTTTCTCCCTTAATGTTCCTCATGGCTAACAGGTGCTGTCGCATCTGTTAGCCTTTTTTATGTAAAGGCCATTATTTGGAATAAATTACTTAACGGAGGAATAATGCATAAGGTTAGATTTGCAGATAAAACGTTTTTACCTAGTAAAATCATTTGTGTTGGCCGTAATTATGCAGCGCATATTGCAGAGCTAAATAACGAAACGCCTACAAATATGGTGCTGTTTGCAAAACCAAATAGTTCTATCACCGATTCCCTCAATAGTGAACACTTAGGTGAGACTTTACATTACGAAACAGAGCTTTGTTTTTTAGTTAAAAACAAGCAACTAGCTGCGGTTGGGCTTGGGCTTGATTTAACCAAGCGAGGCCTACAAAGCACGCTTAAAGAAAAAGGCCTACCTTGGGAGCGCGCAAAAGCATTTAATGGTTCTGCGCTTTTTACTGAATTTGTTGCCGTTAATTCCAACTTACACTATCAATTTAGTCTAAAGATTGATGGTAAAGACACTCAACTAGGCGATACAAAGTTAATGCTGCATAACACTGAGCAAATCTTAGCTGAAATCAGTGAATTTATGGACCTAGAAGATGGCGATATCATTATGACTGGCACGCCTGAAGGAGTAGGGAAGGTTGTCGCTAATTCAACCTTTACTGTAACTCTTATGGATGGTCAGCAGGTGTTGTTAACTCATCAGTGGCAGGCTCTTTAAGCAGCTCTAAAATGTAGCGCTGATAATAAGTTGAAAACTCAGGAAAGCTTTGTTCGAGCCAAACTCGTTGGCTTTGCTGATATCTCTCACTTGGTAGTACCTTGTTTTTCAGTGCCTCATTAATTTCTGTAAGCACTTTTTCGGCATAATTATTAGGTGCATTCGTTGAGCAACCAATGGCGCCAAAAACCACATTCTGAGCCGGATTAACAATGTTGAGTTTTTGAATATTCTGTTGGTTTTGTTGATTGTAATAATCAGCAACAAATGGGTAATCAATGGTGTAATCAATGTAGCCATGTTCTAACTGCGATAGTAGCGCTTGGTTTGCATGGCTGCCAGTGCCACTTAATGCTGCACTTTCATAAAGCTTGGTATTTTTAGCTATAGTATCAAGCTTACTGCCAAACTTTCGCGCATCATTTTGCCCAAACATAAAATTTGCATCAGTCAATAATGAGATTAATGACACTGGGTTACCGTGTTTTTGCTTAATTTTTAGTGCTTTTTCTTTGGTACTTAATACGCTAAAGGGTGGGTACACTGTGGTTGGGATTGAGTAAGTAGCACGGTTGGTTTTTTTATCACGATGGATCATGCAGGCATAGCAGGCAAGATGTCCTTCGTCGAGATATTTGCTCAAACGTTTTGGTGGTAATAGTGATTTTTGGTGCTTAAAGTTTGGCATCGCTTCAATCAGCTGGTCGGTTATATTGTTACATAAGCCACCAAAAGGATATTGCTCTGATTTATCAAGAAAAAAAGGTTTGTTATCAGTTTCAAGCCAGGTAATAGAGAGCTTGTCGGAGGCATGAGTAATGGGAGCAAGTAAAATCCCTGCAACTACGCATACTACTTGTTTTATGTATTTACTCATTAACAACCTACATAGTGAAATGCTATGAATAACTATACACTAAAGTATGGGTAAAATTGTAGGTTGAGTATAAAAATGATGAATAAGTATTAATAAGCCTGTCAGATCACAGGCTTATAATAATGCACATAATTGCTTAGAAAGGCATAGGATAGCGGGTAAATACATCAGCGATTTTATCGTTAGCTTCATCGCTTAATTGCACCGAGAAAGCATCGATATTTTCTTTTAACTGCGCCATTGAGGTTGCCCCTATAATTGTTGAGCTTACGCCATCCACTTGATCACACCAAGCCAATGCAAGTTGTGAAGGTGTTAAATTAAAGGCGTTAGCAATTTCAACATATTCAGCAATCGCAGCCCGTGATTGTGCTGTGTCTCTAAATAGGCCATTACGTTGCACTAGGGTCCAACGACTACCTTCAGGGCGAGCACCATTTAAGTACTTACCACTTAGCATGCCGCCACCTAGGGGTGACCAAGGTAGGTAAGCAATATCTTCATGAATACATTGTTCAATCAAATACGGCCAATCTTTGGCGTGCAATAAACTAAATTCGTTTTGAATCGATACCATACGTGGAAGGTTATGCTGTTCACTTAAACGCAAGTACTGGCTAATGCCCCAAGGAGTATCGTCTGATAAACCACAGTGCTTAATTTTACCAGCCTTGATACAGTCATTCAGACCTTCAAGAATATCTAACATACCCGCGATATTTTGCTCAGTGTCAGCCTCTGAGAAGCACACTTTACCTGGCCATTGTTTACCAAAGTGCGGTGATGTACGGTTAGGCCAATGTAATTGGTATAAATCGATAACATCAGTTTGTAAGCGCTTAAGAGATGCATCAACGGCTTCAACCACTGCTTGGCGAGTAATATCGCCTGCATCGCGTACCCAAGGTAAGCCGTTACCCGCTATTTTAGTGGCAATGACAAGCTCATCGCGTTTGTCTTTATTACGCGCTAACCAATTACCGATGATCTCTTCTGTCTTACCGTAGGTGTCTGGAGAAGGTGGTACGGCATACATTTCGGCGGTATCAATAAAGTTAACGCCTTTATCTAATGCATAGGCGATTTGTTCATCGGCATCGGCTTGGTTGTTTTGCATACCCCATGTCATGCTACCTAAGCAAACACGAGATACATCAATACCACTTCGACCAAGTGGGCTATAAAGCATAATAGATCCTTGTTAATCGCTAGAATGGGCTCTAAGTGCAGTTAATAACTCATCATTTAACTGCGCTTTTTTACCCGTTTTAAAATTAAACATAACCACTTGTGATGAGCCAATGGTTGTTACTGCGTCTTGGCTTTCACTAAATACAGTGTAATGCATCATAAAACGATCTTGTTCAATGTCACTAATCTTTACACCAACATGCACAGTATCAGGAAATGTCACAGGGCGTTTATAGCGGGCGTTGTTTTCGCTGATCACCGGACCAACACCTGTTACTTGTAAATCTTTAAGAAAACCCAGTTGAGTAAAAAAATCGATACGGGCTGTTTCAAAGTAGCGAAAATACACCACATTATTGACGTGCTGCAGGGCATCCATTTCGCCCCATGCAACATTAATTTTTGTTCTGATAGGGTGTTGTTCTATAAACGATTGCATAGTAAATCTTCGTTGATTGTGAGAAATCTTAGGTTAGCAATATGCTGCTTTTAGCTCAAGGAAATTAGAAAGCTCAGTAGATTGTGCTAGATTTATAAGTTCACGCTTACGTAAAGTGTGAGCAAAATGAACACACATTAAAGGACCTTAATTATGCAGCAACTAACCTTGAGGGTGATAAAGTGGATTGCACTTTTCATCTTGCTAGCTCTAGCTTTGCTCTGTTATAGCATGGGCACAATGTCAGGATTTATCGCTTTAATTGTCGTGGGCTTGTTATTAGAAGCCGCGTTTTGGTTATTTGGTTCACGGCTTATTAGCCGAAAAAAACCAAACCAACAAACAAGCCAAACCTCTTAGCTTGCACTCTCAGGAAGTTTAAATATAATAACTGTATATATAAACAGTTGTTGTATTCCTGATGAAAAAATTCATTCACATCGATATGGACTGCTTTTATGCAGCCGTTGAGATGCGTGATAACCCCGCGCTTGCCAATGTGCCACTGGCTATAGGTGGTAATAGTCGTCGCGGGGTGCTTTCAACTGCTAATTATATTGCCCGTAAATATGGTGTGCGCTCGGCGATGTCGAACTATCACGCCAAACAACTGTGCCCCGATCTGGTTATCGTTCCCGGACGAATGCAGGTTTATAAAGAAATCTCCACGCAAATTCGCGCCATTTTTGCAAAGTACACAGACCTTATTGAGCCGTTATCGTTAGATGAAGCCTACCTTGATGTAACCGACAGTACTGCGTGCAAAGGCAGTGCAACACTCATGGCACAGCAAATCCGCCAAGAAATCTATGACACCACCGGACTAACAGCCTCAGCAGGCGTCGCGCCAATTAAGTTTATTGCCAAAATTGCCAGCGATGAAAACAAGCCTAATGGTCAGTTTGTGGTATTGCCCGATCAAGTTGATGACTTTTTGGCGAGTTTACCGCTTGGCAAAATCCCTGGCGTTGGCAAGGTGACATTAGAAAAGCTGCAACTTAAAGGGCTTTACACTGGGGCTGATGTGCGTGCGAAAGGGGTTAATTGGATGCAGCAGCATATTGGTAATTTTGGCGTGTCTTTATATCAAAAGTGTGCAGGCGAGTACGTTGGCAAAGTGTCAACTGAGCGAGTACGAAAGTCGCTCAGTGTTGAGCACACCTATGAATACAACAAAAATAATTTAGATGAGTGTTTAAGCCAGTTACCCCGCTTGATGGATGAATTATCTCGCCGTCTTGATAAACAGCAATTAAACAACCGCATCAATAAGTTATCTGTGAAGGTCAAGTTTGCCAATTTTGTCGTGACCAGTGCCGATCAAAGCCACCATCAATTAGACGAACGCATTTTTACTGAGTTAATGAGTAAAGCCTATGAGCGAGGTAACAACCAGCCAGTACGCCTGTTAGGGATAGGTGTCGGAATAAAGAGTCAAGCTCACGAGCATTTTCAGCTGAATATATTAGACTAAAGGTTAACACCTTGGTGCTTGAAAGTTTGTTAGTGTCTAGTTGGGGTGCTAGGCCTGCCTAGTTCAACACCTTAGACAACATTATAACTTAATAAGAGAGATGACTATGCAATCGGTCGTAATCGTGCTGCTCGGAATAGTCGGTATGTTGTTCGGATGGTTCTTTTATTCGAAATTCATCGCCGAAAAAATATTTAAAATGGATGATAATTTTGTCACACCTGCTCATGAACTTGAGGATGGTGTGGATTATGTGCCAACCAACAAAGTTGTGTTATGGGGTCACCATTTCACCTCTGTTGCAGGTGCAGCGCCAATTGTTGGCCCTGCGATTGCCGTATATTGGGGCTGGGTGCCTGCGGTACTATGGGTGGTATTTGGTACTATCTTTTTTGCTGGTGTTCACGACATGGGCGCTCTATGGGCCAGTGCGCGTAACAAAGGCAAATCAATGGGCGCTTTGTCTGAAAGCGTAATTGGTAAACGCACCCGTGCATTATTTATGATTGTGGTGTTCTTAGTACTACTGATGGTGAATGCGGTATTTGGTGTGGTGATTGCCAAGTCATTTGTATCGCAACCTAACGCGGTATTCCCTGCTTGGTCAGCGATTGTCGTGGCCTTAGTTATTGGCCAGTTACTACGCCGTAAAGTGTCGTTAATTCCGCTTTGTTTAATTGGTGTGGGAATTCTTTATTACACTATTTACCTTGGTAGTGGTATGCCGATTTCATTACCTGATGAAATGTTTGGCTTAAGTGCGAATGCGAACTGGATCATCATCTTATTTATCTATGCAGCCATTGCTTCATTATTGCCAGTATGGATGCTTTTACAACCACGCGACTTCATCAACGGTATGCAGTTATTGGTTGGTTTAGTATTACTATATGGTGCGGTTTTTGTGTCAATGCCGGATATCACAGCGCCTGCGTTTAATACTCAAACTGCGGTAGATACACCAAGTATTATTCCATTGCTATTTGTGACCATAGCCTGTGGTGCGGTATCGGGTTTCCACGGTATTGTGTCTTCAGGTACCAGCTCTAAGCAGTTGAACAAAGAAACTGATGGTCGCTTTGTGGGTTACTTAGGTGCGGTAGGTGAAGGTATGCTTGCGCTTATTACACTAGTTGCAGTAAGTGGTGTTGCACTTGCAGTATCACCTGAAGAATGGCACGAAATTTACAGTCACTTAGGCGCCGGTAGTGTGAGTGCCTTTATTAATGGTGGCGCAAACTTAATTGAAAGTGGTTGGGGTATCTCGCAAGAGGTGGCATCAACCTTACTTGCTGTAATGGTGGTACTGTTTGCGGGGACTACGATGGACTCTGGCGTGCGCCTGCAGCGTTATATCATTCAAGAGTGGGGTGATATTTATAATATCAGCATCATTCGTAATGGTATTGTAGCTACACTTATTGCAGTACTTAGCTGTTTACTGCTTGCCTTTGGTGCTGGTGGCGCTGACGGTAGTGGCGGTATGATCATTTGGCCATTATTCGGTTCGACTAACCAAATCTTAGCAAGCTTAACCCTACTGGTTATCTCGGTAATGCTTATTAAAGCGAATCGCCCGGCTAAATACACCTTGATCCCAATGAGTTTTGTATTAGTTATGGCGTTCTTTGCTGGGGTTATTAAACTGGGCGAGTACTATCAACAAGGTAACTGGTTACTGGTGACACTTGATTTGTTAGTACTGGTTGTGAGCGTACTGGTTATGCTTGAAGCTTGGTCTGTGATTGTTAAGCATCGTAAAGACTCAGCAGACATTACAGAGCAGTAAACTTAGCTTGCCAGCCATATCGTAAGTTGCCTTACTTGGCTGGCAATAGCGCTCTAAATCAATGATAATAAGGTCCTATGTTTCTAACAGCAGGACCTTTTTTATGGCATACCCTCATGCAGTTGCAGCCCCGCAATTAGCGGATGCAAATCACGATGCATTGATTATTATCGGTGATGATTTTTCTTCTTTAGCAGACGCAAGCTTAAGCCAAGCTATTAGCGCTCAACAAGCTGTAGACGCACGTATTGGCAAACAAGTGACATTACTTGTTATTGACTCTAAACGCGTTATCTTAGCGCCTACAGGCCCTCTAAATCGTGATTATGATGATGTACGTCGTTACTTTGATGCAGCGAAGCAAGGTGTACTAGAGGCGAAAGCATCGGGTAGCACTCAGCCTGCAATTTTACTTGCTAACGTAAATCAAGATAGCCGTTACAAGCATGCCCTTGAAGTGGCTTATTTAGGTGCTTGCCAAGCGCTTTGGCAACCACTTGAGGCACGTGAGTTCCACGGCCAAGCGATTGAACCAATTAGCCAAATTAGCCTAGTGGGTGCAGATGAGGCAATGAGCAAAGCGCTTAATGCTATTGCTGCGGGTCAATACGCTGCACGTGATTTATGTGGTACCGAGCCTGAGCGTATGGCACCACCTCGTTTTGCAGACTACTGCGTTGAGTTATTTGCTGGTAGTAAGGTGTCTGTTGAAGTGATTTCAGATATCAACACTATCGATAAAGATTACCCAATGATGAGCACTGTAGCGCGCGCATCTTACGCTGTTGAGCGTCATCACCCACGTGTTGTAAAACTAGAATACGTGCCTGAAGGCGACGTTGAGCGTACCTTAATGTTTGTTGGTAAAGGTTTAGTTTACGATACCGGTGGTGCTGACCTTAAAGTGGGTGGCTTTATGGCTGGTATGAGCCGTGATAAAGGCGGTGCAGCTTCGGTTGCTGGCTTTATGAAATCAGTGGCTGACTTTGCACCAAAAGGCGTAAAAGTGATTGCTTATTTAGCCGTAGTTCGTAACTCAATTGGTTCTGATTGTTTTGTTCCTGACGAAATCATTACCAGCCGTGAAGGCGTTCGTGTTCGTATCGGTAACACAGATGCTGAAGGCCGTTTAGCAATGGGTGACTTACTAAGCGAAATGAAAGATCGTGCTTTAAACGAAGTAAATCCAGAGCTATTCACTGTTGCAACACTAACAGGCCACGCAGCACGTGCTATGGGTCCTTACAGCGCATATGTTGAAAATGGTCCAGCTCGCGCAGCGAAAATTTCGCGCCAAATTGCTGACTTAGGCGATTTATGGGCAGATGGCGCCGAAGTATCTCGTAGCCGCCGTGAAGATTATGACTTTATTCGTCCTCGCACGTTAGCTGACGATGTATTATCAAGTAACAATGCCGCTTCTGCAGTGACAGCTCGTGGTCACCAGTTCCCAATGGCATTCTTAGCGATTGTTGGTGGTTTAGATAAACATGGCACTGAATCAGCGCAACCATTACCGTATGTTCATATGGACATCGCAGGTAGCGGTGTAGAAGGCGGTGATTGGCAACATGGTAAGCCTACCGCAGCAACAGTAAGCAGCTTATTCGCTCGTTATTGTTTATAAGCTAAAAGCTAAAATCTATAAGTTTTAAGTTTGAAAAGCCCCGCACAGCAGTGTGGGGCTTTTTTTGTGGTGTTAGTCGAGCTTGAAGCGGTTAACCACATCACTTAACGCTTGTGAGCTTTGCTTTAAGTTTTCACTGGCGTTCGAAAGTCCTTCGGTATTCGACAGTGATTGTTCGGTTGATTGTGAAAGCTCATTAATCCGTAAATTAACCTCATCTGCGGCGCTGGTTTGTTGCTCGGTAGCACGGGCGATTTGGCTGTTCATATCTTTAATAATAGAGACAAGTCGCTCAATCTCACTCAATGAACTATTTGCTTCGCCCGCTTGTGAAACCGTTTCGGTCGATAGCTGTTGGCTTGCTGATACAGCATCAACAGCAGCTTGTGCGCCTGTTTGTAGTTTACTGATCATAGCTTGAATTTCGTCGGTACTTTTACCTGTACGACTTGCTAATGTACGCACTTCGTCAGCGACAACGGCAAAGCCTCGACCTTGCTCACCAGCACGGGCCGCTTCAATGGCAGCATTGAGAGCCAGTAAGTTGGTCTGCTCAGCTATGCTACGGATAACATCCAGTACTGAGCCAATGTTGTTACTCTCTGCAGCAAGATCCGCCGTTACCTTACTCACTTGTTCAATATTATGCGACAGGGTCTCAATGGCGGTGATAGTCTTGTTAAGAACCTGCTTGCCCGCTTCAGCATTTTGCGCTGCTTCATTAGCGGCATGCTCAGCTTGGTCGGCATTTTGACTGACATCGTGAATTTGATGGGTCATTTGTTCCATCGCGGTTGCTACTTGTGTTGAGCTGTCGTTTTGTAATTCAATAAAAGAGTGATTTGTTTTACTGGCATCATCAACGCTATGGGCAAACTGGTTTACTTGCTCGGCATTGTGGGCAACATGTTTCAGTGACTCACGCATTTTTGCGGTGTACAAATTAAAATAGCGCGATAGACGAGATACTTCATCATTGCCATTTTCATCAAGCTTTTGGGTCAAATCGCCTTCGCCTTGTGAGATGTCTTTCATCATGTTTGCGGCAAGTTGGGTCGGGCGAAGAATGCTATTAGCAATTAGGTAGCTTAGCGCAACCAGTAGGGCAATAATCACAACTGCGGTAATAATTACATGGTTACGTAGCGAAGAGAATGCCTCTTCAATAGTATCAATATAGACACCAGAGCCTACAATCCATTGCCATTTATCAAAGCCTTTTACGTAGGCAATTTTATCAACCGGCTTATCTTTACCTGGCTTTGGCCACTTGTAGGGAATAAAACCTTCACCTTGTTTTTTGACGATATTGACCATATCGACAAATAACAACACGCCATCTGGATCTTTACTGCCCGCTAGAGATTTACCATTTAATTCGGGCTTAAATGGGTGCATGACCATCACGGGTTGATAGTCGTTGATCCAAAAGTAATTGCTGTTGTCATAACGTAGTGCAGAAATTGTTTCGAGGGCTGCTTGTTTGGCTTGTTGCTCACTCAGCTTACCTTGCTTAAACAACGCATAATTATGCTCAATAATAGAGTAAGCAGACTCAACAAGGTTTTGGGTCTTAATGTATTGCTCTTGCTTTAGCGAGCTGTATTGCTGCGTTAAACTCGAGACGCTTAAAAATATCAGCCCTATCACGACCACACTCACTAACATGGCGAGGCGCTGAAAAATTGTAAAACGGCGTAAATTCATGTGTATTCCTTCGTCATGCTCATAGGAGCAATGTATTAAGCGTAGCTAAAATAGGTCGAAAATCTAGTTAAATAGTAGAATACATTGAGACAAAAAAAAGGCTGATTTAACAATCAGCCTTTAGTCTAAGTTACCGAAATTAAACGTGATTACTCCACGTTAAAGTGTCGGTTGAAGAAACTTGTGATGGTTTGGTGTAGGTGCGTTTGTACGCTCTTGCCACGTAAACTGTGTTTTGAACCCGGGTAAGTCATCATTTCGAACTGCTTTTCTTGATCTTGCAGTTGTTTGAATAACTTAGTGGCGTGAGTGAATAACACGTTATCATCTGCCATACCGTGGTAAATCATCAGTGGGCCTTTTAAGCCTTCGGCATATGGGAAAACTGCACTTGCTTCGTAACCTTTCGCGTTAGTTGCAGGGTGACCTACATAACGTTCAGTGTAGTGAGTGTCGTAAAGTGCCCAATCAGTTACTGGCGCACCAGAAACACCGGCTTTGAAGTAGTCGCCCGCTTTAAACATAGTCATAAGCGCCATATAACCACCGTAGCTGTGGCCATAAATACCAATACGTTCAGGGTCAACGTAATCAAGGGTACGTAAGAACTCGACACCTTTGATTTGGTCTGCCACTTCAGCCACACCTAAGTGCTTATAAATCACGTCTTCAAACTTTTTACCACGGTTGTATGAACCACGGTTATCAAGTTGGAAAATAACATAGCCTTGTTGTGCCATGTACTGGAAGTATAAGTTTTTACTACGCCAGCTGTTCGTTACGCGCTGAGCATGAGGGCCGCCATACACGTTAACAATAACTGGGTGCTTTTTACCATCTTGGTAATTAGTTGGCTTGAATAAACGGTAATGCATGATTTGTCCGTCTTCAGCCTTTAACGTGCCGTATTCAGGCGTGATCAAATCAGCTAGGTAAGGCGTTAATGGGTGTGACTTATCTAACTTGTTTTCTTCAAGCCAAGTGATAAATTCGCCATTAATTTTACGTAATGCCGCAGAGCCAGGCTTATTCACTGAAGAGCTGTTATCGATAAAGGTTTTGTTGTCTTTAGCAATTACCACATTATGGTAAGCACCTAGCTCAGTTACGCGTTTAATTTCGCCTTTTTTGAATAGCGGTACGCTGTAAAGGTGGCTCTCAAGTGCTGTATCTTTGCGACCTGCAAAATAAACGATGCCTTTTTTCTCATCGATACCTTTTAAGCTATCAACAACCCATTCACCTTGGGTGATTTGACGGATCATTTCACCGTTTGTGCGGTATAAATAAAGGTGTTTAAAACCGTCGCGCTCAGATGCCCAAACGAAATGTTTCTTATCGTTTAAGAACTGCAAATCAAAGTGCAGGTTAATCCAAGTATCACTGGTTTCTGTTAGGGCAACGGTTTGTTTTTTAGTGTCGCTATTATAAAAACGTAACTCTAAGTTATGTTGCGAGCGGTCTTGCCACTGATATGAAAGCGTTTTGTTATCTTTTAACCATTTTGCGCGAGCGATATAAATATCTTGATCGTCGCCTAAATCAACCCAGTCAGTTTTTTGATTGTTGATGCTTACAACACCTAACTGAATTTTAACGTTGTCGGTACCTGTAAACGGGTAGCGTTGATTAAATAGCTTTACTTCATCGGCGTAAATTTCATTACGGATCGCTTCTTTTACTGGGCTTTCATCAACACGGGTATAAGCGATTTTAGACTCATCACCAGACCACCAGTAGCCAGTCATTCGACCCATTTCTTCTTGCGCAACAAACTCGGCCATACCGTTTTTAATAACGCCGCCGCCATCTTTACTTAATTGGATTTCTTGACCCGTTTTTAAGTTAAGTGCGTAGAGGTTTTGCTCACGAATAAACGACACATAATGGCCTTTAGGTGAGAAACGTGCATCGGTTTCAAATGCTTCAGTGTCGGTTAGTTTACGGCTTTTAGCTGAGGTAAGCTCATAATAGTAAAGGTCGCCATTAAGCGGGAATAAAAGCGCTTTACCGTCTTTTGACCATTTATATTCTAAGATCCCTTTACCAAAAATACGTTGGCGCTCACGGCGTGCTTTTTCTTCATCAGATAAGTTTTCTGGACCAGAAAATAGTGCAGCAGAGTCAACTAATAAGCGGTTTTTGTTATCTTTTAAGTTGTATTCCCATAAGTCGTAGCGATTGTAATCATCGGTTTTACCTTGCAGGTAAGTTACACGACTGCCATCTGGAGAGAATTTAAGTTGTACAGGCGCTTTACCTGCTAAGCTTGGATCGTCAAAAATACGTTCAAGAGTGAGTGGTTCAGCGGTCACACTGAATGCTGTTGCCACCACTGGCAAAGCAAGTGAGAGAGATTTAATTTTTTTTAGCACAGGAGTACCTTCGCTCGAATAAAAACTGCCATGATGGTAATGGTAAGCTTAGGCAACTGCAACAAAATGCTATAAAGTAGGGTTTGTTTACCCAATATCAAAGGATTTACTGATGAAAAATACTGATACGCCGTTTTCTTTGGCCCCAGAACTACAACGCGATTGCATTGAGCTTGCTGATTGGCCACTGTGTAAAGTATTGCTGATGAATGATAGCCAATATCCTTGGTTTATTTTAGTGCCAAGAGTCGCTGGCGTTAAAGAGATAATCGACCTTTCTGAAGAGCTACAAATTACCTTATTACAAGAGTCGGGCAAACTGAGTAAATTATTACAACAGGTATTCAACCCAGACAAACTCAATGTAGCAGCACTAGGGAATATGGTACCGCAACTACATGTTCATCATATCGCGCGCTTCACAACTGATGCAGCTTGGCCAACACCAATTTGGGGTAAATTACCTGCAGTGCCTTATAGCGATGAACAAATTGCCGCATTAAAAGCGCACTTTTAAACTGTTTGTTCTAGCAAGATTGGACTAAGCTAAATGGATGATGCGCGAAGGGGTACAGAATAAATGAAACACACAGTGTTTGCCGTGTTGCTTATTCTGAGCTCTTTTTCTTGTTTAGCAAAAAGCTATTACTTTGTTGGTAGCCACTTTCCAGCGATTTTAGAACAAGATCAGCAAGGAACAGTGGTCGGCTTAGGTGCCGATATCGCACACGAAATTTGCAGACGTTTAGGGCATGAGTTGGTTATTGATATCATGCCACTAAAACGCGCTTTAAAAATGGTAGAGCAAGGTCAGGCTGATGCCATTATTGGTCCTTACAAGTCCATTATACGTCAGCAGTATATGCAATTTAGTGACTTGCCCTTTTACGAAGACCCGATTGTTTTATATACCAAAAAGAACAATGATGTGACTTGGGTTGGAAACTTTGCCAGCCTTCGTAAAGATATTATTGGTACAATTCGAGGTTGGAACTATGGTCCTGAATTTAAGCGTAACGAGGCAAATTTATCGCTATCTGAAGTGGGTAATGTGCGGGCTAGCTTTTTACAATTGATGCATAACCGAGTTGACTTAATTCTTACCCATCCTCGGGCTGCAAAGCCTGTGATCGACAGTTTAGATATAGCAGATAAAGTGATTATGTTATCGCCGCCGGTGACGGTTAATCAGGGCTACTATGGCTTTAGTAAACAACGCGAACTCGATGAATTTATTGATGCTTTTAATGCAGAGTTTCAAAAAATGCTGATCAACGGGGATATTTTAGAACTAAACTCCAAATATGGTTTGAACTTCGTTGCACACTAGTCGTGTTTTACTCGATTTCAGGCAACAAAAAACGCTGCAATTGCAGCGTTTTTTGTTAGAGAAGAATAAGGCTTAAAGACCTAATACTTCTTTACCTTGTTTGAAAGTAACATCAACAGGGATGTTAGCTTGGCTTAGTTTTTCTAAGTCTTTAGCTAGTTCAGCTTTGATGTCGCCATGAGTTGCGATTAGCTGATCAACTTTTTGGTAATCACCGTCGCCTTGAATAGTAAGGATAAGGTTAGATAGTTTCTCCATTGCTTGGCTCATTTTCTCCATGTTAACGCTGTATAAGCCGTCAGCATTTTTAGAGAATGCACCTTCTTCAGCGAAGAAGTTAAAGCGGATCATGTTCGCTTTACCGTGTGCGCTTGATGCACCAAAACGTACTGAGCGGAAGATACCAGCCATAAAGGTGATGTAGTAATCTTCTAACGTACCGTCAGTGATCTCGCCTTTCTTAAGTAATTGCTCAACCATGTAAAGGCCTAAGATATCCGCTTTACCTTCTTCAAGGGCACTTGCATGCTCTTGCAATGATTGGCGAACAGTTCCTTTACCAGTAATGGTGTTTTTAATACCTAAACCGTGCGCTACTTCGTGGAACATAGTGTTTGCGAAGAAAGCATCAAAGGTAATGTGTTTACGCTGCTCAGGAACAATTAGCTGCTCTGAAATTGGCACTAAGATTTTATCGAATTTAGCGCGCATTGCGTTTTTAAGCTGTAAACGACGAGTGCCTTTTTCTAGCTGAACTTGTTCATCATTTGGCAGGTTGATAGCAATTGTTTTACTACCTGCATTTGAGTGGCCTGCGTAATAAACAACATCATAAGCATTAAGGTCAGCATCAGAGCCTGGGACTTCTTGCTTGTATTTTTCGTCTACAGGTAAACCTTTTTGTAGCTCAGGTAAGAAAGCGGCAAATTTAGCTAAACGCTCGCTCCATGCTAAATCTTTAATTAATACATAAGATTCATACGCTGCACGGTAACCAAACAATTGATCTTCATAGGTTTCGATAGGGCCAATAACCACGTCAATTGGGTTATTTTTCATATCCATCCACGCAAAATCAGATGGTTGGAAGTCATCACTTACTAGTGCGTCTGCGCGCATGCTTAGGTAGTTAGCAAATTCTTTATCATCAGCCAATTTACTTGCTTCGCGTAATAAATTAGCTGCTTTTTCTAGCTCTTGTGCGTACTCAACCGAGTAAGCCACGCTATAAAGAAGGCCTTTTTCATCGCGCTTGATCACGGAGTAAAGACCGGTTTTGTCATCAACGATTGCGTTGTTTAATTCTTCTTTTGTGATATCGCTTGGGTAAAACTCAGCGCCTAGTGGCTTTTCTTCATAGCCTGACAAGAATACTTGGTCACCGTTTAAGCGATCCCAAGGGCCGTAGTTAATATCTGCAAACTTCTGAACTTTTTCATCATTAATTTTTGCTAAGAAAGCGTCTTTGCTCTCACCAAATGCTTGGCGCCAAAATAGCTCATCCATGATTTTTGAGGCATCGATTAACTTGCCAATCATTTGCTTCTGGTTATCGCTTAAGTGGCTAAGATCAGAAGTAAGCGTAAAGTCAGTGTAAATGTCTAAGCGGCTTTTCTCAGCATTGATAAGTTGTGGGTTGTTTTGTTCAGTAGTTTGCTTTGTTTGCTCTGCAGCAGGCTTAGTTTGAGAAGTGGTAGCTTGCTGGTCAGAACATGCACCAAGGAAAACAGCACCTGATAAGATAAGTGCTTGGCTAATTTTATTTAATGTCATTTTTTTGCCCGTTAAAAAAGTGAGAGTCATTGCTTAGAAAACAAAAAGTCTATGCATTAAAGCAAACCTGACATATATATGGCAAGTTTACAGCACTAGAAGCAATATTTATTAGGGCGTGTTGACCTTTGTGGATTAAAATTTGTTCACTCTAGGGGCGATTTAATCGCGGCGCGAGATTT
>NZ_LRUE01000018.1:0-30685 GCF_001550135.1 Pseudoalteromonas shioyasakiensis | reverse complement strand
CACACTACATAGGCTCTGCCTTGCCTAAATACCAAACACACTGCTGCAAAATTAATCACAAAAGGTCAACACGCCCTAGTTAGTTAAAAATATAAAAAATAGATAATTTCTGTGAATTTCTTAACTTTAGCGCTAAGTTAGACAATACTAAAACTATAACTAATCTAATAATGTCAGTCATTAGTCTGTCTTTGTTTAGGCGGGCTAACCCAAGAGGATGGCACACATATGTCAACAGAAAATGCATTACTGACCATATTGGTCGACAGAATAAATAATGACACTTTAGTGTTACCTACCTTACCCGAAGTTGCAGTGAAGGTAAGGCAAGCCGCGGATAACCCCGAGGTAAACTTGATGGATATGGCAGATGTCATCTCTCATGATCCGGCATTATCAGCACGAATGATCAAAGTCGCCAACAGTGCATTTATGGGGCGCTCAGTTAAAGTCACAAATCTACACCAAGCTGTAACACGAATTGGCCTGCGTCAAATTAAGAACATTGCAACTGCAATGGCAATGGAGCAGTTGTTTGTATCGCATAATGAGCTTATCAAAGGCTACATGGACAAGGCATGGCAGAAAACCCTCAAAGTAGCATGCCACTCAATTACCTTGATGGACTTCTTCTTACGCAGAAATAAGCATACATCATTGAATCGCGACACAATTACCTTAGCGGCATTGGTTTATAACATTGGCGTACTGCCCATTTTAACAGAAGCTGAAAAGCACCCCGAGGTGTTCGCAAACCCAAGTTTCCTTGCTCATGCCATTCAAAAGCTGGGTGGTAAAGTAGGTGGCGCAATTATGCGTGCTTGGGGCTTTACTGATGAGTTTGTAGAAGTAGCTGAAAGCTGGGCAAATCCAAACTATCGTCCAGAGCATATTTGCTATGTTGATTTTATTCGTATTGGCGCGATTTTAGAAGGCATCTTACAGGTGTCTGATAAGTCAGCGGCATTGCAAACTTACATGGACAAAGGCGTGATTGAATCACTAGATATGTTCAGTGACGATGAATATAACGATATGCTTAATGAAGTAAAAGCAATTTTTACTGAATAATAGCAACAAAAAGCGCGACTTAGTCGCGCTTTTAAATTAATTAACTCTCAGATTAATTTTATAAATCTTCTGCGTCGCCTAAGCCTTGAGTCAGCTCTTCTAGCAATTGCTTAATTTCTTCTGACGCTAAGATAAAGTCAGCATCAAGTTTTACTGCCATATCTTCTTTTGGAATGTCGGCGTTTTCTTCTTTTAATGTTTCTGAGTAGCTTAAACGCTTAATTGAACCATCGTTTTGAAGCATGAACTTAACGCGTTCTTGCCAATCAAGAGCCAGCTTAGTTACGCGCTTCCCATTTTCTAAGTGTGATTTTACTTCGTCACACGATAAATCATGGCCTTTTAATTTAACCTGAGCGCCACTGTCATCGGCTTCTTCAAGCTCTGCATCGTTACCGATAGAAAAGCCTTCAGGGGTACTGAAATTAGTTAACCAGTCAGTTAAAAATACATCTAAATCGTAATTCGCAAATGCAGGTACGACAGGTAACGTGCCAAGTGATTTACGTAATAGGGCTAAAAGCTCTTCTGCTTTATTAAAGCTTGCGCTGTTAACCACAACCCAGCCATTCTTTTGATCAATAAACGCAAACTGTAGGCTCGATTTTTTGAATGCTTGAGGTAGTAAAGTGTGCAGAATATTTTCTTTTAGTTCGTCTTTTTCTTTTTTCTTTACTGGGCGGTTTTCTTCCGCTTCGATTTGCTCTACTTTCTCTGCAACCAATTCGTTGATAACGGCAGCTGGCAGTACTTTTTCTTCACGTTTAGCACATACTAAAATGCTGTCTTGAGAGAAATGAGATAGGGTTTGACCATGCTTACCAAAGGCTTTTGTCCAACCAAATGTTGAAAGCTCTTGGCCTGTACATGAGCGGAACAAGTCTTGTTCTAGGGCTTTGTCGAAGTCTTCTTGAGAGTATGAAACGTCTTGTTTAAAACGGTAACAGATAAGGTTACTAAACCACATAATTAGGCTAATCCTTTCAATAAATTTGCCCAATCATAGCAATAAAAAACTGATGCCGAAATGAATCATTTCGGCATCAGCGTTAATTGCTTATGAGTTAAACATTGAAAGTGGCTTTGGCATATTTTTCGGAAAACTAATATGGTAGTGCAAGCCTTTACCGACTTCGCTTGATACCTCAATATCGCCACTCAGGGTTTGCTTAACAAGGTTAAAAGTAATATGTGTGCCCAAGCCACTGCCGCCTTGGTCGCGCTTGGTTGTAAAGAATGGGTCGAATAGCTTTTCTAACTGCTCTTTTGATACGCCATTACCATTGTCTTTAAAGTCGATAACGACTTCGTCATCTTCTTCTTTGATAACAATATCAATGATGCCACTTTCAATTCCTTCGAAACCATGAATGAGTGAGTTCATAATCAAGTTTGTGAAAATTTGACTAATCGCACCCGCAGGCAGGTTAAGTGTTAAATCATCAGGGCAATCTAAATTAATATGATGCGATGTTTTCTTTAGCTTTGGATGGAGTGAGCGGATCACTTCACCTAAATACTCTTTAAAGTTAATGGTACGTACCGCTTCACTGGCTTGGTCCACTGCAATTTGCTTAAAGCTTGCAACCAGCTCTGAAGCTCTATCTAGGTTACTAGTCAGTAGGCTAGTACTTTGCTTGGCGTCATTAATAAACTCTTCAAGCGCTTTTGGCGATAGGGTTTTTTCTTTATATGCCGCTTCAATTTGGTCCAAGCGTTCTTGTAAAAATGACGTTGCAGTAACACCAATCCCAATAGGAGTGTTTACATCATGAGTAATACCCGCCACTAAGCCACCTAAAGCAGCCATTTTTTCTGAGCCAACTAAGCGTTCTTGCGCCATATTTAGTTCATCAAGGTAGCGTTGTAACTCAGTTTGCTTGGTTATGAGCTCTTGTTCAGTTTGTTTACGTAAATCAATTTCTTCAGTTAGTGTCAGCTTTTGTTTTTCTAGCTCGTATTTTTGTTGCTGCAAGTCCATCATCGCTTGGCTTAAGTTTGAAGTTTTGCGAGCTACTTCTTGCTCTAACTGTAAGTTATGTTGGTCGAGCTTTTCGTTGCTTATCAAAAGCTCTTTTTGCGTATGTTCGAGCTCTTCACGGTAAAGTACCACCTTATCAATTAAGCGGTTGAAAGACTCTTCCATTACTTTTAATTCGTTGTGCTCAACAGTTTTGATCTCGATATGGCGGCCTTCTAGGTCGTTTAGTTCAAGATCTTCAATTTGTTCTGTGAATTGTGCCAATGGCTCGGTTAAGCGCTTTCTAAATGCAAGTAAGAAAAGAATGATCAAAAAGGTGGTTTTGATCATCGCATTACCAATTAAAAAGTAGATAGAAATCATGATGCGGCTAAAGACCACTTCACGACTTGAAAACAGGGTTACATCACCTACTTGGGTTGTTTTACCTGAAAATTCAAAAATGAGAGGGAATGTGTAACCGAATAAGCCTGATGGCGTATCTTCGATAATCGCTTCTTCTTGCACTAACTGTTGACTGTATAGCTCGTGAATATCTAACGAACGACCTAACTGAGAGAGTACCTCGCCGCTATCATCACGCACAATAATACCCTCGATCATAGGGATTGCCAGCAAGCCTTCAGCCGTGGTGATGGTTTGTTTATCGTTCAGTTCCCAAATAGCGCGGGTTAAACTACGGCTAAATGTTTTTTGCAAAGTCGTTAATTCGTCGCGAATGTAATCTTTGGTATTAACGTACTCAGCAATAACTTGTCCACAGGTCACTACAAAAGTAAGTAAAAAGTAGACTGAGAGTACATTTGTTAATAATTCTTTAGACAGGCTTTTTTGTAGCATGGAATATCCATAGCTCCTTGGTGACAATTGTAATACATTCAGCTAGTTCTAAAGTTAGCTAATAAATGGTTAAAAAGAAATAAATATATCCTTTTTTACTGGAACATTTATAAATTGTTAGTAAATTTTGAAAAAACTTGCCCTTACTGCGCTTGAAAAAGTGTGTTATAAATTTATTCCATCTTTAATTTAGCCTTTTTTGATGTTGTATTTGCTACAGCGAAGATTTTTATTTCATGAATAATCCTAATTTTTCAGTACTGGTCTGTGATGATTCAAATATTGCCCGTAAGCAGGTAGTACGCTGTTTAGGGGATTGCTTGGATGCAGATGTTCAACAAGCCACTAATGGCCGCGAAGCTCTTGCCTTATTGCGCGAGCAAAACTTTGATCTATTGTGCTTAGATTTAACCATGCCAGAATTGGATGGTGTTGCAGTGCTCGAAACAATCAAAGCAGAGAAAATAGAGTGTTTTGTTATAGTGATTTCGGCTGATATTCAGGCTGAAATGAAACAAAGAGTAGTAAAATTGGGTGCTATTGACTTCATTGATAAACCGATAGATCTTGTGCGACTAAAAGCAACTTTGCATAAATTTGGTATTCACTAATCTTTTATATAACACAAACGCATAATTTATCTTTTCTTTAAGGGTTGACAGGCTGGCTACATTTAAGGCAGTCTACAGGCTATGAAAACATTTAATCACGCAACGACCATTATTATTACAACCATCATCCTTACGGGATAGTGGCATAGGTCGGTGCAACAAAATTATAGGCCTGTGTTCACTAGAACACAGGCCTTTTTCGTTTATGGAATGAGGAAACATAAATAATGCGAGTATTAAAATTTGGTGGGTCGTCCTTGGCCGACTACGCATGTTTGCAACAGGTAGCTCAGTTAGTCAAAGAAGAATTACGCGATGAAATGTTGTTAGTGCTGTCAGCGCCGGGTGGCATGACAGATTCATTAGTAGCATTAGCAAGCACTGCAGAGCAGGGGCAAGATTTTAGTGAGTTATGGCAAGCTTTGGTTGCACGCTGTGAACAACTAAAAGCTGCTGTTGAAGCTGACTTTGGTCAGACAGCAAATTGGCCTGATCTGAGCGAGCTTAAGAATAAACTAGATGGTGTTGCACTTTTAAAGTGTTGCCCAGACCAAGTACGTGCTTATGCAATCAGTTTTGGTGAGCGCGTAAGTGTTGCCTTGATGGAGTGTATGCTTAAAGACAGTAATGCTCGTTATTTAGAAGCGACAGATTGTATAGCTTCAGTGGGTGGCTACATTGATGCTGAAGCTGACTTGGCCGCAAGTAAGTTACGTTTTCAAGCAGCATTAAAAGCAGCACCGAGCACAATTTATATCATGCCGGGTTTCACTGCTGCCAATGAGCAAGGTGAGCTAACAACACTTGGTCGTAATGGTTCAGATTACTCAGCAGCCATTGCAGCAGCATGCCTAGAAGCTGATGTATGCCAGATCTGGACTGATGTTGACGGTGTTTACAATGCTGACCCGCGTTATATCAAAAAAGCATCTAAGGTTGATTCGTTATCTTATAAAGAAGCAATGGAGCTTTCTTACTTTGGTGCGAAAGTATTGCACCCGAAAACGATTTTACCTTGTGCTAAAGCAGGCGTGCCGTGCGAGATTAAAAATACTCATAACCCACGTGCAGAAGGTTCAGTGATCAGTAACGACAGTGTATCGAATGATCCAGTTAAAGCGTTATCAAGTTTACAAAACCTCGCTATGTTAACGGTGTCTGGCCCAGGCATGAAAGGTAAAGTTGGCATGGCGTCAAAAGTATTTAATGCACTGGCGCACGACAATGTTTCAATTGTACTAATCACTCAATCTTCGTGTGAATTTAGCATCAGTTTCTGTGTGCATGAGAGTGACCTATCTCTTGCTTTAGAAGCATTACAAACTGCTTTCGAATTAGAATCACAAGCCGGTTTAATCGAACCAGTACAAGTACAGCGTAACCTTGCGATTGTTACTCTAGTTGGCGATAACATGCGTGCGCACAAAGGTTTAGCGGCTAAGTTCTTTGCTTCATTAGCTCAAGCGCAGGTTAACATTGTTGCTATTGCACAAGATTCGACTGAAAGCGCCATTTCAGCGGTTATCGACGGTGAACTGTGCAACGACGCAGTAAAAGTGTGCCATGAGAACTTCTTTACTCACATTCCTTCAATCGATGTGTTTTTGCTTGGCTGTGGCTTAGTGGGCCAAGAGCTTATTCAGCAGTTAGAGCGTCAACAAGCATGGCTTGAAAAACGTAACATCAAGCTGAACTTGTACGGTGTTGCTAACTCAAGACAGCTTTATCTAGATAGCGAAGGTATTGCTTTTGATGGCTGGCAAGACAAACTAGCCGAGTCAGAGCAGGCATTTGATTTAAATCTGGTTGAGCAATTTGTTAAACAAAACCATTTAATTAACCCTGTGATTGTAGATTGTAGCTCAGCCGATAAGCTAGCTGCGCAATATGTTGATTTCTTGAATGCCGGTTTCCATGTGGTTGCGGCAAACAAAAAAGCCAATACTAGCTCGTATGCTTACTACCAAGATTTAGTAGCAGCAACACAAAAGAATAACCGTAAGTTTTTATACGAAACAAACGTAGGTGCAGGCCTGCCGGTTCTTGATAACTTGAAATCATTATTTGGTGCCGGTGATGAGCTTATTAAGTTCAGCGGTATCTTATCGGGTTCATTATCGTATATGTTTGGTGCGCTACAAGATGGTTTATCTCTTAGCGAAGCAACATTAAAAGCAAAAGAAAGTGGATTTACAGAACCAGATCCGCGTGATGATTTATCAGGCACTGATGTTGCCCGAAAACTACTGATCATTGCTCGTGAGTCGGGTCTTGAGTTAGAACTTAGCGATATTGAAGTTGAATCAGTTTTACCAAAAGGGTTTGCAGAAGATGATTCTGTAGCAGATTTCATGGCAAAACTACCATCTCTTGATGCACAGTTTAACGACCGCATTCAAAGCGCTGCAAGTGAAGGTAAAGTACTTCGTTATGTGGGCACTATTGAAAACGGTCAATGTAAAGTAGGCATTGAAGCCGTAGATAGTAGCCATGCTCTTTACGATATCCGTGACGGTGAAAATGCATTGGCAATCTTAAGTCAATATTATCAACCTCGTCCGTTTGTGATTCGTGGTTATGGCGCAGGTGCTGAAGTAACGGCTGCAGGCGTATTTGCTGATATCTTAAAAACGTTAACACGTTAGGAGCTGGTGATGATCCGTGTATATGCACCCGCTTCAATCGGGAATTTTGCTGTCGGCTTTGATGCGCTAGGTGCCGCGCTGGCACCTATCGATGGTACGTTATTAGGTGATGTTGTAGAGGTGAGTGCCGCTGAGCAAGATACTTTTGTATGCTCAGGCGACTATGCCCATAAACTGCCTGCTAATGCTGAAGAAAACTTGGCTTATCAATGTTTAATTCATTTTAAAGAACACGTTGCACCGACAATGCCAGCGGTAAAACTTGAGCTTAAAAAGAACCTACCAATTGGCTCAGGTTTAGGTTCAAGTGCTTGTTCTGTTGTGGCTGCGTTTGCTGCCCTTGATAAATTTGCCGAAACCAACTTATCTCAAGAGCAACTTATCGAGTTGATGGCTGATTTTGAAGCCATTGTTAGTGGCGGCCGTCATTACGATAACATCACGCCGTGTTATTTAGGTGGTTTGCAATTAACTGGTGAACTCATTCCGAACAAGTCAATTTCGTTACCCGTTGATAATCAATGGTATTACGTAGCGGCTTTTCCAGGTTTTTCACTGAATACTGCAAAAGCGCGTTCGGTATTGCCAACGCAATTATCAATGCACGACAGTGTTGAGTTTGCACAGCGACTGTCTGCATTTAGCAGCTTATTGCTAACAGGTCGTTTTGATGCTGCGTTATCAATTATGACAGATGAAATCGCTGAGCCACATCGCGCACCATTAATCCAAGGTTTTGCTGAAGCTAAAAGTGCCTTGCCAGAGCTTGGCGCAGAGATTGTCAGTATTTCTGGTGCTGGCCCAACATTATTTACCGTGTGTAAGAGTCTTGAAGCTGCTCAAAAGTGTGCAGCTTGGCTGAATGATAATTACGTAAATGAACAAGGTTTCAGCCACATCTGTAAACTTGATCAGCTTGGCACACGACAGCTTTAAAGAATTTAAGGAATAAACATGCAATTACATAATTTAAAAGATGAAACACAACAGGTGTCGTTTGTTGAAGCGGTAAAAACGGGGTTAGGGCGTAACCAAGGGGTGTTTTTCCCTGAAAGCCTAACGCCAATTCAAGACATTGATGCGTTACTTGATTTAGACTTTGTTAGCCGAAGCAGTAAGATTTTATCGCACCTAATTGGCGATGAACTACCTGCCGATACCGTTGCACAGATGGTACAAAATGCATTTAACTTTGATGTGAAATTGGTTGAAGTAGAAAAAGATATTTATTGCTTAGAGCTATTTCATGGCCCAACGCTTGCGTTTAAAGACTTTGGCGGCCGTTTTATGGCTGAGTGTCTTGCACAATTTAACCAAGGCGAAAAAGTCACTATTTTAACAGCAACATCAGGTGACACAGGGGCTGCAGTTGCTCATGCATTTTATAATAAGCCAAATATCGATGTCGTGATTTTATACCCGAAAGGTAAAATTTCACTAGCGCAGCAAAAGCTATTTACAACGTTAGGCAATAACATTCATTGCTATGCTGTTGATGGTAGCTTTGATGATTGCCAAAGCATGGTAAAGCAAGCTTTCTTAGACGATGAAGTTAAACAAAAGCTAGGTCTAAATTCTGCTAATTCAATCAACATCAGTCGTTTAGTTGCACAGGTTTGCTATTACTTTGAAGCCATTGCTCAATTACCTAAAGAGCAGCGTAGTAAAGCGCATATCTCAGTACCAAGTGGTAACTTTGGTAATGTGTGCGCTGCGATGATCGGTGCTGTGCTTGGTATGCCAGTAGCGAAACTAAGTGCTACAACTAACCAAAACGACACTGTGCCACGTTTCTTACAAAGCAAAGAGTGGGCACCGAATGACACGCTTGAATCGTTATCGAACGCTATGGATGTGAGTAAACCGAATAACTGGCCACGTGTTCAGTTTATGTTGGATAACAAATGGTTTAGCTATGATGACTTTTATTCAAGCTGTGTTGGTGAAGAAGAAACAAAAGAGGTGATGAAAAAAATTCATCAAACGGGTTACATCGCAGAGCCTCATACTGCAATTGCTTATCAAGGCTTGAAAGAAAATCTAGCAGATGGCAGTGCAGGTATCTTTTTAGCGACTGCACACCCTGCTAAATTTAAAGACAGTGTAGAAGAAATTTTAGACATCGAACTGCCTATGCCAAAACCGCTCGCTGATGCGCTAGCAAATGAGTGCTTGGCTGAAGATATTAAGTTTGATTATCAATTGCTTCGAACTGAGCTGTTAAATAAATTAGCATAACCTTGATTATAGAGCGGCTAAGCCGCTCTTTTTTATGCAGTCTTTTAATAAAGCCCTCAATGAAGTAACGAATGGCTATGACGGTTTAAAATCCGCATGCTTAGAATGACCCCTGCCGAGATACACAGCAAAATACTGATCACCGAAACGAGTTCATTTTGCGTCCATTGCATCAAGGTGAATGCCGAAATAAAAATGATAAAAGGTTTAAATTCATAGTAATAGCGACGTTTTCTTTGCTTGACTCGCTGGCTTGAATGATCGGTTCTTCTGGCTTCAGAACGCATCCGCCAAATGTTAGCACCTAATAAAAATAAGATTACGCCGATTAATGTAGGCACATAATTATTGGCTAATGTGATACAACTGATGCCGAGAAAAAAGTATCCGTAGGGGACTAATTCGTATATTGGTTTAGCTAACATGTACTTATACCATCCTTGATATTGACTAGTTATATAAGCTTAGTTTGCCCTAATAAAAACGCAATTTAACAGTGCGATTTTTTGTTTAAGTAACATTTTAAATATCTATGAAATATTTTAAATTTATAAATTTTTGTTATGTATCAATAAAAAAATATCATTATTAAAACACTGTGAAATAAATTCAATCCCTGTTTAAATATGTTCATCTTTACAAGATAGGCAAAAGTGCGTTTTAAGCGTACAATACAGCCTTTAAAAAACACCATACACGTTGCCTTAGGAGACCCCATGTTAGAACGTAGCATGAATATTTCGGATTTCGATCCAGAGTTATTTGCAGCCATCAATAAAGAGACGGCTCGTCAAGAAGAGCACATCGAACTGATCGCGTCTGAAAACTACTGTAGCCCACGCGTACTTGAAGCGCAGGGTTCTCAGCTTACCAACAAATATGCTGAAGGTTACCCAGGCAAACGTTACTATGGCGGTTGTGAGCATGTTGACGTTGTTGAGCAATTAGCAATTGACCGTGCAAACGAATTATTCGGCACAGATTACGCTAACGTTCAACCACATGCGGGTTCACAAGCAAACGCAGCTGTTTTCCAAGCTCTTCTTCAGCCGCACGATACAGTACTAGGTATGAGCTTAGCTCATGGTGGTCACTTAACTCACGGCTCACACGTTAACTTTTCTGGTAAAACGTACAATGCAATTCAATACGGCCTAAACGACGAAACTGGCGAAATTGATTACGCTCAAGTTGAAGCACTTGCATTAGAGCACAAGCCAAAAATGATCATCGCTGGTTTCTCTGCATACTCAGGCGTTGTTGACTGGGCTAAATTCCGTGAAATCGCTGATAAAGTAGGTGCATATTTATTCGTAGATATGGCTCACGTTGCTGGCCTTATCGCAGCAGGTGTATACCCAAGCCCAATCCCTCACGCACACGTTGTTACAACAACAACTCACAAAACATTAGCAGGTCCTCGTGGCGGTCTAATCGTTTCAGCATGTGGTGATGAAGAGATCTACAAAAAGCTAAACAGCGCTGTTTTCCCTGGCGGTCAAGGTGGTCCTTTATGCCACATCATCGCTGCTAAAGCAGTTGCTTTCAAAGAAGCATTACAGCCAGAATTTAAAGCGTACCAAGCACAAGTTGTTAAGAACGCACAAGCGATGGTTGAAGTACTGCAAGAGCGTGGCTACAAAGTTGTTTCTGGTAAAACAGACAACCACTTATTCCTTCTTGACCTAATCGATAAAGATATCACAGGTAAAGATGCTGACGCTGCACTAGGTAACGCAAACATCACTGTAAACAAAAACTCAGTACCAAACGACCCACGTTCACCGTTTGTAACGTCTGGTCTTCGTATTGGTTCTCCGGCTATTACTCGCCGTGGTTTCAAAGAAGCTGAGTCAAAAGAGCTTGCTGGCTGGATCTGTGACGTACTAGACAACATCAACGATGAGTCTGTACAAGCAGAAGTAAAAGAGAAAGTTAAAGCTATCTGTAAAAAATTACCAGTTTACGCTTAATTACGGGTTAAACCGTAATTAAGATAACAATAGCGTTGTTTTTTGCTATTATAAAGGCCGCTTACTAAGCGGCCTTTTTTTGTTTTTTATAAACGGAAGTTGAACCCTATGCATTGCCCTTTTTGCACCGCAAAAGATACTAAAGTAATTGATTCTCGACTAGTTGGCGGTGGTCACCAAGTGAGACGTCGACGTGAATGTAACGAATGCCATGAGCGCTTTACCACCTTTGAGGGCGCTGAGCTGGTGATGCCAAGAGTCATCAAGCAAGATGGTAGCCGCGAACCATTCAATGAAGACAAGTTACTGAATGGCTTGCATCGCGCTTTAGAGAAACGCCCAGTGAGCACTGAGCAGGTCGACGAAGTCGTTAACATCATTAAATCTCAACTTCGTGCTACGGGTGAGCGTGAAATCTCTAGTCATTTAATTGGCGAGTGCATCATGGAGTCACTAAAGAAACTCGACAAAGTAGCCTATGTGCGCTTTGCATCGGTTTATCGTTCATTTGAAGATATTCGCGAGTTTGGTGAAGAAATCGCTCGTTTAGGTGATTAATCATGTCGTTTACAGAGCTTGATACGGCTTACATGGCGCGTGCCATTGAGCTTGCTAAACAAGGTCGTTTTACTACGACGCCAAACCCGAATGTTGGCTGTGTTTTGGTTAAAGATGGCGAAATAGTCGGTGAAGGGTTTCATCAAATCGCAGGGCAGGGCCATGCTGAAGTGAATGCCTTGGCTGTAGCTGGCGACAACGCGAAAGGCGCCACTGCATATGTGACTTTAGAGCCTTGTAGTCATTATGGACGCACCCCGCCTTGTGCCGAAGGTTTAAAAGCCGCGGGTGTTAGCAAGGTCATTGCCGCTATGGTTGACCCAAACCCTGCGGTGAGTGGTCGCGGCCTACAAATTTTAGCTGACGCCGGTATTAGCGTTGCATCTGGTTTACTTGAGCAACAAGCGCGCGATTTAAATAAAGGTTTTTTAAAGCGTATGGAATCTGGATTGCCATATGTGACTTGTAAAATGGCATGTAGTTTAGATGGTAAAACCGCGCTAAATAACGGCCAAAGTAAATGGATAACAGGCCCTAAAGCGCGCCAAGATGTGCAAGCATTTCGTGCGCAAAGCTGTGCTATCCTAACCGGTGCAGACACCGTTATTACTGATAATGCCAAACTTAATGTCCGTGTTGATGAGTTGCCATTTACCATGCCAACCTCGTTGCCTTTGCGCCAACCAACCCGAATCATTATTGACTCACAAAACAGGTTAACGCCTGAGCTTACGTTATTCAGCATCGAGAGCCCGGTGATAATTTTTACCACTTCGCTTGATAATCACACCAAGTGGCCTCACTTTGTTAAACACGAAGTGGTGCCAGCAAATAACAATAAAGTTGATTTATCGGCGGTTTTAAAGCGTCTTGCTGAACTACAATTTAATCATATTTGGCTCGAAGCGGGTGCAACCCTTGCTGGGGTGTTCGCAGAGCAAGATTTAATTGACGAATACATTGTTTATATTGCCCCTAAGTTAATAGGTGATATGGGCAAAAGCTTACTAAACTTTGCAGAAGTCACCATGATGAGTGATATCACTGAACTGACCTTTACTGATACAGTGATGATTGGCGATGATATTCGCTTAACAGCGATAAAAGCAAAGCAAGCCACAGACATTGAAAATAAAGAGTAGCACTATGTTTACTGGAATTATTGAAGCAACAGGTAAAATTGTTGAACTAACACAAAAGCAAGGTGATCTAGCTATTCGTATTCAAAGCCCTAATTTGGATATGAAAGACGTCAAGCTCGGTGACAGTATTGCCACCAATGGTGTGTGTTTAACGGTTGTCGCTAAACATAGCGATGGTTTTAGTGCTGACTTATCAAACGAAACAATCAGCTTAACTGGGTTTGCACATTATAAAAAAGGTCAAACAGTTAACCTCGAAAAAGCCATGCAACCGGTTTCTCGCTTAGGTGGGCACTTAGTGTCAGGCCATGTTGATGGTATTGCGACTGTCGAAAGTATTAGTCCCAATGCTCGTGCAACCGAGTACTGGTTAAGCACAGACAATGATTTAATGAAGTACATTCCGTACAAAGGTTCGGTGTGTATTGATGGCATTAGCTTAACCGTTAACGAGGTTGAGCAAAATCGCTTTAAGCTGACGATTGTTCCGCATACCGCAGAGCAAACAACGATTGCAGAATTTCAGGTGGGGACTCAGGTGAACTTAGAAGTTGACCAGATTGCTCGCTATTTAGAGCGCCTAATTAAAGGCGCTGAACAACCTTCCCGTTCAGACATATCAATGAGCTTGCTAGCACAAGCTGGCTTTATTAAATAAGCAAAGATACGTCACTATTAATCATACTCTCATGGGCACATTATGAATTTACACAGCGCGCAAGAAATTATCGATGACATTAAAGCCGGTAAAATGGTTATTTTAATGGACGATGAAGACCGAGAAAATGAAGGCGATTTAATCATCGCAGCAGAGCACATTAGTGCTGATGCTATCAACTTTATGGCAACACATGGCCGTGGTTTAATTTGTTTAACAATGACACAAGAGCGTTGTCAGCAGTTAGAATTACCACTTATGGTGAAAAATAACGGTGCTGCTTTTTCAACTAACTTCACAATGTCAATTGAAGCGGCGAAAGGTGTAACTACAGGTATTTCAGCGGCCGACCGCGCACGTACTGTTCAAGCCGCAATCGCTAAAGGTGCCGTGCCGAGCGATATCGTTCAGCCAGGACATATTTTCCCTATTATGGCGCAGCCTGGTGGCGTGTTAACACGTGCAGGTCATACTGAAGCAGGTTGTGATTTAGCGCGTTTAGCGGGTCTTGAGGCGTCATCTGTGATTGTTGAAATCTTAAACCCAGATGGCACCATGGCGCGTCGCCCAGATCTTGAAGTATTTGCTAAAGAGCATGACTTAAAGATTGGCACCATTGCAGATTTAATCGAATACCGAAACCTAAACGAAACCACCATTGAGCGCGTTGCTAAATGTAAACTGCCAACAGATCACGGTGAGTTTGATTTAGTGACCTACAAAGACACCATTGATGGTCAGCTTCACTATGTTTTACAAAAAGGTGAAGTATCGAAAGACGAGCCAACGTTAGTACGTGTTCACTTACAAAGTACCTTTAACGATATCCTATTATCAGATAGAAGTGCTGATCGTAGCTGGGGCTTATCAGATGCTATGGCTTATATCGCTGAGCACAACGGTGTGCTGGTTATCTTGGGTAAACAAGAGTCAACAGAAGATCTAGAAGCAACCGTTAAAGCCTTTGCCGCTGAAGATGCTGGCGAAAATGTCAGTCATCGTAAATTCCAAGGTACATCGCGTACTGTGGGTGTGGGCTCGCAGATTTTAGCTGATTTAGGTATTGAAAAGATGCGCTTAATGAGCCGTCCTAAGAAGTACCATGCGTTATCTGGTTTCCACTTAGAAGTGGTTGACTACGTTGAGCCCCAGTCTTAATTAGGGAAAACAGATTTACTAGGCTACTTTTATATTTTTGTGGTATTATGCGCCGTAATTTTTGCGCAATCGCAACCGCTTAAACTTATTTTTTAGGGTTATTAAATGAAAATTATTGAAGGTAACAAATACGCACCGGGCAAAAAATTTGCCATTGTCATTTCTCGCTTTAATGACTTTATTGGTAGCAGCCTATTAGCAGGTGCTGTTGATGAGCTTAAGCGCACAGGTGGCGTATCTGAAGACGACATTACAGTTGTTTACGTACCAGGTGCCGTTGAATTACCTTTAGCAGCGAAACGCGTTGCAGCAAAGAAAGAACACGATGCAATCATCGCTTTAGGCGTAGTGATCAGAGGTGGTACACCACACTTTGATTTAGTCGCTGGCGAATCAAACAAAGGTCTTGCGCAAGTATCTCTTGAGTATGATATCCCGGTTGCATTTGGCGTATTAACCACTGAAAGCATTGAGCAAGCAATTGAGCGCGCAGGTACCAAAATGGGTAACAAAGGCGGCGAAGCTGCTTTAGGTGCGCTTGAAATGGTTAATGTGTTAGACAAAATTTAAGTTTAAGGAATCTCTGTGAAACCAGCAGCAAGACGTAAAGCACGTATCTTAGCACTTCAAGCCGTATACTCTTGGCAGTTAAGCGGTAACCCAATTGCTGATATTGAACAGCAAATGTTAATTGAAAATGATGTGACTAAGATCGACGTCGAATATTTCAAAGACCTAGCACGCGGTGTTGTTGTTAACTGTAAGCAATTAGATGAAATCGTTGCACCACATTTAGCACGCCCAGCTGATGAGTTAGACATGGTCGAAAAAGCAATTTTACGTCTGTCTGGCTATGAGCTGAAATTCCGTGAAGACGTACCTTACAAAGTGGCAATCAATGAAGGCATTGAGCTTGCTAAGATGTTTGGTGCTGAAGACAGCCATAAGTTTGTCAACGGTGTACTTGATAAAGCAGTGAAAGAACTGCGTAAGTAAGTAACCCCGTAAAGGAGAGCCGGCTTGGGCCGGCTTTTTTGTGTATGAAGGAATTTGAACTAATCAATCGTTACTTTAAGGGGCGTGGCATTATTCGCCGTGATGTGAACCTAGGTATTGGTGACGATTGTGCCTTAGTAACTGTGCCTGAAAACTGTCAATTGGCGGTAACAACAGACACCTTAGTTGCGGGCGTACACTTTTTTGATGACATCTCTGCGCGTGCCCTTGGGCATCGAGCTTTAGCTGTTAACTTAAGTGATCTTGCGGCAATGGGCGCTGAACCTACGTGGATTTCGGTAGGCCTTACGTTGCCTGAAGCAAATATAGAGTGGCTTGAAGAGTTCACTGAAGGCATGCATGAGATTGCAGAGTACTTCAATGTGCAAATTATTGGTGGTGATACCACTCAAGGCCCTTTAACCATTACGATTTGCGCTAAAGGCATCGTGCCTGAAGGCAAAGCACTGCGCCGTAGCGGTGCTAAAGTTGGCGATTGGATTTATGTAACAGGTCCATTAGGAGATGCTGGTGTAGCCATTGAAGCCCGTAAACAAGGCCTCGATATCGCCCCTGAACACTTAAGCTATTTAAATAATCGTTTTGATTATCCGACTCCACGTGTTGCAGCTGGTCAGGTTCTGCGAGGCGCTGCCTCTGCAGCAATTGATATTTCCGATGGATTATTAGCAGACTTAGGCCATATTTTAGCGCTATCGCAAGTTAGTGCGGTGATCAATGTTGATAAAGTGCCTGTTTCTGATGCATTAAATTCGTCGATTCCACGTGCAGAGCAATTTGACTACATTTTAAATTATGGTGACGACTACGAGTTGCTGTTTACTGTGCCAGAAAGCAATAAAAGCATGGTTGATATGAAACTGCGCCAATATGGTGTTGAAGCAAGTTGTATAGGTCAAATTAAAAGTGGCGAAGGTGAGATTGAGCTATTACTTGATGGTGAGCAATTTAATTATCAAGGTAAGGGCTTTCAGCACTTTACGAAGGAGCCGGTTTGAGCAGTAACCGATTATTCAATTTAAAACGCCCACACCAATTTTTTGGTTTGGGTTTTGGCTTAGGCCTTGCCCCTAAAGCACCTGGCACCTTTGGTACCTTTGCTGCCTTGCCATTTATTTTTACTACTATGTACTTTCCGCTGTGGTTACAGATTGTGTTTGCAGTCGTGATCAGTGTATTTGGTATTTGGGCGTGTGGTAAAACAGCAGATGACTTAGGGGTACATGATCATCCAGCCATTGTTTGGGATGAAGTTGCTGGTTATTATATCACCATGATTGGTGCTGCACTGAGTTGGCAGTCACTGTTGGTTGGTTTTTTATTGTTCCGCTTTTTTGATATCGCTAAACCAGGTCCTATCAGAATCCTAGATAGACGTTTACACGGTGGCTTGGGCATCATGGCTGATGATATTTTAGCAGGTATATTTTCATTAATTTGTGTTCAAGCCTTGTTTAAAGCAGGCTATTTGCCTTTTTAAACGATGAGTTAAGTGTTACTTGGTGGCAAGTATATGATGCGATTTCTAGTTGTCTGTTTGTTGATGCTTTGCAGCACGCCTGCGTTTGCATCTATTACTGACTATGTCGTCAAACAGTGGAACATCCAAAATGGCTTGCCATCGCAATCTTTAAAAAGCATTGCTCAAGATGAGCAAGGTTATATGTGGTTGGGCACTCAGTTTGGCTTAAGTCGCTTTGATGGTAACACCTTCACTAACTTCAATACGCAAAACAGCGATTTCCTACCAAGTAATGGTATTAATAAGCTCTTAGTTGATAGTACTGGGTTACTTTGGGTTGGTACCAAAAATGGCTTGGTAACACTTGATCCTAAAACCATGATGTCGCAAACCTTTAATGTTAAAGGTCCGGTTCGCGATATTCTTGAAGACTCCAAAGGCAGTATTTGGATTGCAGCGAATGGCCTTTATTACGTTGCTCGAAATCAAGTCACGCTTAATCAAAACTCCGCACTAATCGTGCCGGTATCTAATGCCACTGCTATTACGCAAATTGTGGGTTCAGTGAGTCAAATGGCATTGTCGCCAGAAGGTATTTGGCTGGTTAATGAGCGTCACTTATTGCGTTTAACCAATACCTCTTCTGACTTTGCAAAGTTACGATTAGAGCTGACTGCCAAAGTTTCATTACCTGAGCGTTTAGCACAAACCATTATTCATGACATGGCTTGGCTAGAAGGGAATTTATACCTTGCCTCCGAGCTGGGTGCTTACTTTCTTGACTTAGATGACGAGCTGCGTCCATTCCCACTGCCAAATGCCAGTAATTCTGCCGTTTATAAGTTTATGAGCGACTCAGATGGGGCGCTTTGGATCTCGACCTATGGCCGATTGTTATTTCGTGATAACTCAGGAGATTGGCAATGGGTTGAGCCAAGCCAGCTCGATCAAAGCATTTGGTTTGCCGATATTTTCCGTGACAATCAAAATAACATTTGGCTGGCAAGCTTCAGTGAAGGCTTATGGCTTGCTCACGAAGGGCGTATTGAACGTCACTCAGCTATCTCAAATATGACCGAAGCGGTGATGGCAATTAGCCAAGCACCTGATGGCAAATTATGGGTGGCTAACCGCAGCGGTGTTGGTTACTTCGATTACAACAAGAATTTTGTAAATCAAATTCCGAGTAACCAGTTTGGTCGAGCAGCAGTGCACGACTTACAGTTTGACGGTGACCGTTTGTACATCGCAACAGGCCGCGGTGTGTTTTATTACGAAAACCAAAACTTGTATACGGTGCCGGGGCGAGCACTGCGCGATAACCCTGTATTCGCAATTAGTCGTTCTAGCAAAGGCGGTTTTTGGCTCGGTACTGGCCGTGGTATGTACCGCTTAAGCTACGGTGGTTTAACACCCTTTGCATACAATGCATTCTTAAGCAGTAAATTTATTACCTATGTTCTTGATGAGCAAAACTTTGGTTTAATTGGCACCAGTAAAGGGGCTTATTACTTTACCGACCGTGGTATTGAAAAAATTGGCGACCAAACCAGCTTAGAAAGTGCCTACGTTACCAGTATTTTGAATATCGAAGGGGTGGGGATATTAATTGGCTCACTTAACGATGGTTTATTTTATCGCAGTACCAAAGGTCAGTGGCGTCAGTTAGATGCGACAGATGGTCTGCCGTATGGCTCTATTTTTAGTCTTGTTTACGATAAGCAATTAAAACGTATCTGGGTCAGTACCATGAAGGGTGTATACCGCATGCCAGTCGAGCAGTTTGGTACTGATATCGAGAGCTTAAAAGTAGAACAAGTGATCTCATCGTTCGACCGTCAACTTGATGGTAAAGCAAGTCAGTGTTGTGCAGGCCTTGGCCATGATGCTGTAGCAGATACCGGTAACTCTATTTGGTACCCAAGTCTACAAGGTGTGGTAGAAATACCAAAGAGCGTTGAGCTTTTTGGTGTACAAGCACTTAAGCCTCGCATTGAAAGCTTGATCACGCCGCTTCGTCATTTAAGTACCGCTACTTTAGGCAGTAAGCCAGAGCTACAAATTGATGAACGCGATGTAACGTTAAAATACACTGCGATTGATTATTATGCCCCTTCAAGTATCGAGTTCCGTTACCGTTTAAGTGGCTTAGACAGTGACTGGCGTTATGCCAATACTCGTCGTGAGGCAATCTATACCAACTTACCGCCGGGTTCGTTTTTATTCCAACTTGAAGCAAAACGCCGTGGTGAAGATTGGCAAAAAGCACGTCGCACTGAGTACAGCTTTGTAGTGCCGCGCCGTTTTGATGAGACTATTTATTTTAGACTCTTAATTACTAGTAGCTTTATTTTACTGTTCTACCTTGTATTTTGGGTATTTAGAGCGCAAGAGAAACGTAAGCAATTAGCCCTTGAAAGCTTAGTAACAGAACGTACCGTAGAGCTTCGAGAAGCTAACGATAAGCTTAACCAAGTGAACTCACAGCTTAAGCTAGTAAGTCACTCAGATGAGCTTACAGGCCTACGTAGCCGACGCTTCTTGTTTGATCAGCTCCCTAAAGATATCGAACACTTCCAGCGTAACTCGCAGTCATTGCAAGCGCAGGGTAAGTCGCTCGTTCTATTGATAATTAACTTTGATAACTTCAGTCGCATTAATGATGCATATGGCCCGCTCGCCGGCGATAGCTGCTTACAGCAAATGGCGACTTTATTGAATAGTCGTACTCAAGGTTCTGACTATGTTGCACGCTGGAGTGGCGATGAGTTTTTACTCTTACTACGTGATTTCAAACGCACAGCAATAGACAATTATGTGGCCGATTTATGTGAAGCAATTGCAGCAAACCCATTTAGATTACCGAATGGAGAATCGACCACTATTACTGCGTCGGTTGGCTGGTCTTTCTATCCTTTACCTTTATTAGGTGGCCAAGTTATTGGTTGGGAAACCTCAGTTAACCTTGCTGATATTGCATTGCATCAAGTTAAAAAGCGCGGTGGTGATGGTGTAGCAAACATTACCTTTGACGAGCAATTAGATGCCTTTGAGTTCGAACAAAGCCACAATGTTGATCAGCAGCTTAGTGCACTACAAGCTAATGGCTTAGCCGATATTAAAATTTGGATGCGCTAGCGATTAAAAAAGGAGCCTTAAGGCTCCTTTATAGTGAATGCTGTTTGGCTTAAGCCATGAACTCTTTGATGCTAGTTAAGATACCACTTGCATCTAGGCCCATTTCGGCGTGCATTTCATCTTGCGTACCATGCTTTATGAACTCATCTGGAATACCTAAGTTTAAGATAGTCACATCGGCTTTGATTGCGGCTAAGTATTCATTCACAGCAGAACCTGCACCGCCAGCAATGGCGTTGTCTTCTAGGGTAACAATGACATCATGGCTGCCGAGTAATTCACTGATAGCATCAGTATCAAGAGGCTTAATAAAGCGCATATCAATGACTGTTGCGTTAAGCTCTTCTGCAGCTACTTTGGCGTTCTCTAACAGCGTACCAAACGACAAGATGGCCACTTTATTACCTTGTTTGATACTACGCGCTTTACCGATTTCAATCGCGCTCATAGTCGATTCAACCTCACACGTGCCGGCACTACCACGTGGGTAACGAACAGCAACAGGTTGATTGCATTGGTAGCCAGTGTAAAGCATTTGGCGGCACTCGTTAGTGTCGCTAGGCGCCATGATGATCATATTAGGAATACAGCGCATAAAGCTTAAGTCATAGGCACCTTGGTGAGTTTCACCATCAGCACCAACAATACCAGCACGGTCAATAGCAAATAAAACAGGTAAGTTTTGTAATGCTACATCGTGGATAAGTTGGTCGTACGCACGTTGTAAAAAGCTTGAATAAATAGCAACAACAGGCTTCAACCCTTCACAAGCAAGGCCAGCTGCAAGCGTTACAGCATGTTGCTCAGCAATTGCTACATCAAAGTATTGCGCTGGGTACTCTTTAGAAAAACGTACCATGCCTGAGCCTTCACGCATCGCAGGGGTAATTGCCATTAGCTTGTCGTCTTGAGCTGCCATATCGCATAACCAGTCACCAAACACATTTGAGAATGTGGCAGCGCCAGGTTTAGATTTTGGTAATTTTGACATGCTAGGATCAAATTTTGGTACGCCGTGGTAACCAATTGGATCCGCTTCGGCAGGTTTATAACCTTTACCTTTTTGCGTTTTAATATGTAGTAATTGCGGGCCTTTAAGGTTACGCATATTACGTAAGGTATCTACCATCATATTAACGTCATGACCATCAATTGGGCCGATGTAATTAAGGCCTAACTCTTCAAAGAAAGTACCTGGAATGACCATACCTTTTAAGTGTTCTTCCATGCGGCTGGCAAGTTCTTTCACTGGCGGTAAACCAGAAAGTAGTTTTTTACTGCCTTCACGAATATTGGTGTAGAAGCTACCAGACAAGATACGGGCAAAGTGATTGTTTAGTGCACCTACGTTTTCTGAAATCGACATTTCATTATCGTTTAAGATAATTAACACGTTAGGGTTAACATCACCCATGTGGTTCATCGCTTCAAATGCCATACCAGCAGTGATCGCACCATCGCCAATAACAGCAACAGTTTTACGATCTTTACCTTCTTTTTCGGCAGCAATGGCCATACCCAAGGCAGCTGAAATAGAGGTGCTCGAATGGCCAACACTAAATGTATCGTAAGGGCTTTCTTCACGGAATGGGAAAGGGTGCAAACCGTCTTTTTGACGAATAGTATGCATTTGGTCACGACGACCCGTTAAGATTTTGTGCGGGTATGCTTGATGACCCACATCCCATACTAAACGATCTTCAGGAGTGTTATAAACATAATGCAGCGCAACGGTTAGTTCAACAGTGCCTAAACCTGATGCTAGATGACCACTACTTTGCGAAACTGAATTAAGTAGGTATTCGCGTAACTCTTTACTAAACGCAGGTAACTTGTCTTGCGCTAAATCACGCAGTTGTGCTGGTTCGTCAACCAAACTTAATAATGGATACTTGCTACTATCAAGTGTCATGATTTTTTATACATCCTTCGCTAACCAGAGTGCATTATAGCCCATTGCTGCTCTGATTTTTTAGTTATTTTGTCTTTCTTTTTTAGGCATTAATAATTACGTTCAACGATATAGCTAGCAAGGCTCGCCAGTTCGCTGGTGTCATAATCAATTGCCTCAAGAGCTTGATGAGCTTGAGCTAGTAAATCTTGCGCTTTTTGCTTTGCACCAGCCATACCTAATAAAGCAGGGTAAGTTGCTTTATTAGCCGCAATATCTGAGCCTTGTGGCTTACCTAATGTTTCAGTATCAGCTTCTACATCAAGGATATCGTCTTGTACCTGAAAAGCTAGCCCTATTGCTTGGCCAAATAGGTTTAATTGTGCGAGAGTATGTTCATCACAGCTTTTTGCACTCAATGCACCGAGTGTAATAGCACAATTAAGCAAGGCGCCTGTTTTTAGCTGATGAATGCGCTCTAACTGCGCAACGGTAATTTCTTTATCGGTCGCTTCAATATCCAGTGCTTGCCCACCTACCATACCTTCAATACCTGAGGCTTTGCTTAATGAGGCAATCATTTTTACTTGCTGGCTCGCAGGAACGGCAAATTGATGGTTGGCAATTAAATCAAATGCCAGCGTTTGTAATGCATCGCCCGCGAGTATGGCTTGCGCTTCGCCATAAACAATATGACAAGTAGGGCGGCCACGTCTTAAGTCATCATCATCCATGGCTGGTAAGTCATCATGGACTAAAGAGTAGCTATGAATACACTCAATAGCGGCAGCAAGAATATCAAGATCGGTCTTGTCTGCGCCCATCATTCGACCCGTTGCGTATACAAGATAAGGACGTAAGCGCTTACCACCATTTAAAACACCGTAATGGGTGGCTTCTTTGATGGTTTTTTCGGTATTAAGTGGTAGTTCGAAATAGCGATTTAAATGTGCCTCAACGTCTTCACGAGCGCGTTGTAGTTGTTCTTTTAATTGCACTTAATTAGTCCAAGTTTGAATCAAAATTGCTAAGAGGAGCTTGGCTATCGTTACCCATTAAAATGGCAACCTTTTGTTCGGCTTGTTGTAACTTACCAGACGAAGCATTCGCCAGTGCAATGCCGCGTTCAAATTGTTTTAGCGATTGTTCTAGTGACAATTCACCTTGCTCCATTTGTGCAACAATTTGAGATAATTCATCCAGCGCTTCTTCAAAGCTTAAGTTTTCTGGTTTCTTTGTTGCCATTGTGGCCTCGATAGCTGTTAGAAAGTGAGGCCAATTTTAGGGGGAATGCTAAACTAGGTCAAAGAATGATGTGTTTTTTTACGCATAATCCATTTTCAATATGCTATTTTTACGGTTTTAGATACAGCTTAAACTTGTAGCTTAAAAAACTTACATTAAAATAAAATTAATTCATTTAATGATTTAAGTATTTCAACTGCTTGCCGATAAGCAGTTAATAATAAAAATTTGATACCTGAGGGTGTCGTGTAATTGTTCCTCTGGAGGGGTATGTGGATTTAGCAACCATAATAGGTATTCTTGGTGCCATAGGCTTAATTGCTATGTCGATGGTGTTAAGTAGTGACGGCCAAGTTGCAATGTTTTACAACACGCCTTCGGTGGTCATTGTATTTGGTGGTTCGATTTTTATCGTATTATCGAATTTCACTATGGGGCAATTTTTGGGCATAGGTAAAGTCGCTGCAAAAGCCTTTATGTTCAAAATCGAATCTCCAGAAGAATTAATTGAAAAAGCAGTAGAATTAGCTGATTCAGCACGTAAAGGTGGTTTCTTAGCATTAGAAGAAGCCGAAATCCCCAACGGTTTTATGCGCAAAGGGGTCGATATGTTAGTGGATGGTCATGATGCTGATGTTGTTCGTGCCACACTACAAAAAGATATTTCTCTTACAGCTAACCGTCATGAGCTAGGGGCTGGGTTATTCAAATCACTTGCCGATATCGCTCCTGCGATGGGGATGATCGGTACGCTAATCGGTCTGGTTGCTATGTTATCAAACATGGATGACCCAAAAGCAATCGGCCCTGCAATGGCGGTTGCGCTTTTAACAACTCTCTATGGTGCGTTCTTAGCAAACGTTGTTGCTATTCCAATTCAGGTAAAATTAGAGCTACGTAAAGACGAGGAAGCACTTAATCAACGCTTAATTCTCGACGCGGTACTGGGTATTCAAGATGGTCAAAACCCGAAAGTAATTGAAGGTATCTTGAAAAACTACTTAGCTGAATCAAAACGTAAAGTTGATACCGAGGAGTAGGGTATGTCAGATCAAGAGTGCAAATGTCCACCTCCAGGTTTACCCGCCTGGATGGGAACCTTCGCAGATTTAATGTCATTATTAATGTGCTTCTTTGTACTCTTGCTTGCCTTCTCAGAAATGGACGTACTGAAGTTTAAGCAAATTGCCGGCTCCATGAAGTTTGCTTTCGGTGTACAAAATAAAATTGAAGTAAAAGATATTCCAAAAGGAACCTCGGTCATTGCCATGGAGTTCACTCCGGGTAAACCTGAACCCACTCCTATTGAAACGATTCAACAACAAACTGTAGAAATGACGCAACAAATGCTTGAGTTTCAGGCTGGCGACGAAAGCTCTGCCGGTGGTCGTCAAGAACAGCGCGGTAATAAACGTGGTGGTGAATCGCAAAGTACGGCTCAGCAACAAGCGTTGGAGCAGTCAATTTCAGCAGCTGATCAAGAACAAACAAATGAACTTGTGAAGAAAATTGCCCAGCAATTAGAACAGCAAATTATGGATGGTGCAATTGAGCTTGAGTCATTAGGCCAGCAAATTATTATTCGTATTCGTGAGAATGGCTCATTTCCATCAGGTAGTGCTTTTTTACAGCCAAAATTTAAACCTATTATTCGTGATATTGCTACGCTGTTAAAAGATGTGCCGGGTGAAATAACCGTGTCAGGTCACACTGATGACTTCCAAGTATCGAATGAGCTTTATACTAATAATTGGGATTTATCATCAAAACGTGCGGTGGCAGTTGCCAGTGAAATGGAAAAAGCGCCAGGTTTTGATAAATCTCGTATGATGGTGGTAGGTCACGCAGAAACAAGGCCCCTTGTACCGAATGTGACCGATGAAGATCGCAAGCGTAATCGCCGTGTTGAAATCTCTATTATGCAAGGTAAAGCACACGAGTCTGACCCTATTGATGTAAGGCAATAAATCAATTAAAGTGAAACTTCATTAACACATGTAATGGAGTATAAAAATGAAAAAAGTTGATAAATATAGCTATATGCCTGGCAATGGTGATGGCGGTGATGACGATAAAACTGATTAAGGCACTGCATTTTGCCTGATTGGTTTGTAGAAATTAGAGTTATATTAAGCAATAGCTGGGTGTTCATTTTGAGCCCGGCTATTATTATTTTTTATCTTCGTAAAGATTGGCCCGCTTTTTATTTCTCTATCATTACTGCTGCTTTTTTCCTTTATGGAACTCTTATTTATTCTGCTTTAAGAGAGTTTGATGATATCTATATCTGGCGCTATGTAGTCTGGGCTTTTAATGATATTGCTTGGATGGCAATCATTGCTTACTTAGGTATTAAAGATAAAGTCTACTTATGGCAAAGTGTTTTAGGGCAGTTGGTTGTGATAATGGCGCCCATTTTACAGTTGTTCCGTTTAGTTGACCGCCACCTTTGGGATTTGTCTTACAGCACCTACATGTACAAGACCCTGCTACCGCTAATCAATATTGGTACTGTGGTCGTATGTTACCTACCGCTTATCTACCTCTTTACTCGACGAAGCCAGCAAGCATAATGCGTTTCTTCGTTAAAAATCCTGTGCTAGACTACTGTTTATAAAAACAGTATTTAGTGTTGCGTTATGAAACTTTACATTGCCGAAAAACCATCCTTGGCGCGAGCCATTGCAGATGCACTGCCAAAACCACAAAAAAAGCATGATGGCTATATAGAGCTAGGTAATGGTGATTGTGTCTCATGGTGTATTGGTCATTTGCTTGAACAAGCAGAACCCGATGACTATGATGCAAGTTTTAAAAAGTGGCGGTTTGAGCATTTACCTATCGTGCCTGAGCAATGGCAATTAAAACCTAAAGCAAAAACACGTAAACAACTCACTGTATTAAAAAAGCTAATCAAGCAGGCTAGTACAATAGTTCATGCTGGCGATCCTGATCGCGAAGGCCAGCTATTGGTTGATGAAGTGATCGAACAGGTTAAACTTAGCCAAGCCAAAAAACAGCAAATTCAACGACTCTTAATTAGCGACTTAAACTTAAGTGCAGTTAAAAAAGCGCTGAATAATTTAAAATCGAATCGCGATTTTATTCCATTGAGTGTATCTGCTTTAGCTCGCTCACGTGCCGATTGGCTATTTGGCATGAATTTAACTCGCGCTTATACGCTTGCTGGGCAAAAAGCTGGGTTTGGTAATGTGTTATCTGTTGGGCGTGTTCAAACTCCTATTTTAGGTCTAGTTGTAAATCGTGATAATGAAATAGCTAACTTTGTAGCGAAACCTTTTTATGAAGTATTAGCTCATCTTGAAACTCAGCAGCAGCAAGTATTTTCTGCAAAGTGGCAGCCAAGTAAAGCATGTGAACCTTATCAAGATGATGAAGGGCGGGTATTACATAGAGGGCTTGCTGAAAATGTAGTGTCACGCATAACTAATCAACCGGCTAAAATAGTTGAGCTTGAGCAAAAGCAAAAAAAGCAACAAGCGCCGTTACCTTATAACTTATCTGCTTTGCAAATTGACGCGGCAAAAGCGTTTTCTATGCCTGCACAAAAAGTGCTAGATACCTGTCAAAGCTTGTATGAGCGCCATAAATTAATTACGTATCCTCGTTCAGATAACCGCTATTTACCAAAAGAGCATCATAAAGATGCAGCGAGTATTATTGCTGCCATCGCCAATAATGAAGGTCAAGCAAGTGAAGCTTGCAAGCAAGCTGATACCAGTAAGCGGAGTAAATGTTTTAATGACAGCAAAGTTGCAGCTCACCACGCTATTGTTCCTACCGAAAAACAGCTTCGCTCAGCATCATTAAATAGTGATGAACAAAAAATCTATCGCTTGATCTGCCGTCATTATTTAATTCAGTTTTATCCAGACTATATATTTAACGAAACTAAAGTAACGGTTGAAATTGCGGGTGGGCTTTTTAAAGCTGCTGCTAAGCAAGATGTTAGTTTAGGCTTTAAAACATTAATGGGCAAAACAGAGTCAAAAGATGAGCAAACCTTACCGCCACTTGAAAAAGGTCAGCCGCTGCATTGCAATCAAGGTGAAGTGGTAGACAAAATGACGACACCGCCAGCGCATTTTACTGATGCTACCTTATTGAGTGCTATGACAGGCATCAGCCGCTATGTGAAAGACTCAGAAATTAAAAAGATCCTCAAAGAAACCGACGGCTTAGGCACTGAGGCTACACGGGCTGGTATTCTTGAGCTTTTATTTAAACGCCGCTTTTTAGAGCGTCAGGGTAAAAACATTCTAGCTACCGCAACAGGCAAAGCTCTCATAAGTACATTGCCAGAGCAGCTTGCTAGCCCTGACTTAACAGCTAAGTGGGAAGCATCGTTAGGGAGTATAGCTGAGCAACATATGAGTTATCAGCAATTTTTAACGCCATTGTTGGCAGAGTTACATGCTTTAGTTGAGCAAGCCAAGCAGTGCGACAGCCAAGTCTTTGCCCAGTTACCAAAAACGCCGCAAAAGCGACGTTTTAAAAGAAAAGCTAAGCCCAGAGCTAAGTCAGCCTAAACTATTTTTTGTTGAATAGGGCAACCGCAGCATTACTCATCGCTGTAATCCCAGTAGGAAGCGCCTTTTTGTAATCAGGTGCAAACTTACTAGAGTGTAATGAAGGTAATGTTGCGCCAGATTGCATTGCTGCATCATATTGACTCGGTTCAACACCGCCTAACCAAAACAAAGTAATTGGCACGTGCTGTTCTGTACGACCGTATAGGCCAAAGTCTTCACCAGCCATTACAGCTTCAGTTTCAAGTACATTGTCTTCACCAATAGCATTAGCAATTGCTGAACGCACTAGGTTGGTTTGAGCTGGATTGTTATAAGTCGAAGGAATTGACTCATCTTCATGCACATATACTTCAGGTGCTAAGCTTTCATCAAGTCCTGCACTTAATGCAATACCTTTAGAAATTCGTTTAATCGCTGCGATTTGTTGTAAGCGAACTTCAGGGTTATAACTACGCAATGTAAGTTGTAGTTTTACTTCATCAGAAATCACATTGTGTTTAGAGCCACCATGAATTGAGCCAACGGTGATCACTGACGGTTCAAGTGGTGACAATTCGCGACTAGTAATAGTTTGCAGTGCCAACACAATACGTGAAGCAATCACAACAGGGTCGATTGTTGTATGTGGATAGGCACCGTGACCGCCTTTACCCTTTACAGTAATATCAACAGAGTCAACACTTGCCATCGTATATTCAGTTTTCATGCTAACTTTACCAGCAGGAACACTCGCACTTACATGTAAACCAATAACATGGTCTGGAGTAGGGTACTTAGTAAAAAGCCCTTCTTTAAGCATTGCTTTTGCACCACCGCCTACTTCCTCTGCTGGTTGTGCGACCATCATTAGCGTACCTTGCCACTGATCTTTATGTGTCATTAACTGTTGTGCTGTGCCAATAAATGAACTCATGTGAATATCATGACCACAACCATGCATTACGCCAACTGTTGCACCAGCATCATTTGTAACAGTCACTTTAGAGGCGTAAGGTTTTCCTGTTTGCTCAACAATTGGTAATCCATCAGTATCTGTGCGGATCATTACTGTAGGGCCATCACCGTTTTCATAAATACCAACAACGCCATAACCACCTACATTATCTGTAACAGTAAAGCCCAGTTGTTTTAATTGCTTTGCTAGCTTTTGACCAGTTTCTTTTTCGTGGTAAGACAGCTCGGGAGATTGATGTAAATCTAAATAAAGCTTTTCAATCTCAGGCATAGTTTTTTTGAGATTTAAATCGAGCGTTGTTGCTTGTGCGAATGGACTAAGAAGTAATAAAGCTGCAGAAATAGCAGATAATTTCATAATGACCTCGACCCGTGGGGCTTGTAATTGTTATGTTTGCCACTATATAAAAACCTAAATACTTATATAGTGCAATCGATCAAATGAATAATATGATAAAACTTACCCAGCAAAATTTGCAGCAAGCACTGGGTGAAACGTCCGCTGAAAAGCTAGTGCTACTTACTTTTTACTCTGCGCAAAACCCAGAATGTCATCAGCAAGCTGCAATTTTAGAGAAAATAGCAAATGAGTATGGTGAGCATTTATTAGTAGCGACATTAGATTGTGATGTTGAGCAAGCCCTTGCAGGGCAACTTGCGCAGCAAATTGGTTTACAAGCATTACCTACGCTTGTGATGTTAAAAGATTCAGCGCCTGTTGATATGTTACCGGGTGCTCAAACAGAGCAGCAAATTCGCGATGCGCTAGCCAAACATTTACCAGCTCAACACGAGTTATTACTAGAGCAAGCTAAGCAAGCGTTAATAAATCAAGATTTAAATAATGCTTTTAACTATGCAAAGCAGGCTTATGAGCTTGATCCAAACCATACACGTATAAAGTTAGTTTTAGCTGATATCTGTATTCAAATTCATAAATTAGAAGATGCACAAGCATTATTAGATTCGGTTGCAGAAAACGAACGTGATGCGTATTTCACAAATATTCAAACAAAGTGTGAACAAGCATTAGCTGCAACAGATTCACCTGAAATAAAAGCACTGCAGGATAAAGTTGAAAAATACCCAAATGATTTAGAGATAAAAGTAGAACTAAGTAATGCTCTTAATAGTGCGGGTCGTAAAGAAGAAGCTTTAGAGATGTTATTTAATGTACTTGAAAAAGATCTTAACTACGCAGATGCAAAACCAACCTATCTAGAAATTATCGCTTCTTTACCTGATGGCGATGCCTTGGCATCTAAGTATCGTCGTAAGTTATATAGTATCTTGTACTAATTAAGAGTTGATTGATAAAAGCGCCACTAAAAATAGTGGCGCTTTTTTTATTTAAAAACTTGCGTATTACCTATTTTCGATAATACTTAAGATCCTCTCGAGAAAAGTTGACTGTATTTTGTACAGTAAACTGTGTTTTTTACTGCCTTTAGCTTGTTTTTTGCGCGAAAGGTAAGTTTTTAGTAGTTTTCTACAAAAAGTGCTTGCGTTAATTCTTCGCATCCCTATAATGCGCATCCACTGACACGGCG
>NZ_LRUE01000017.1:0-2211 GCF_001550135.1 Pseudoalteromonas shioyasakiensis | reverse complement strand
GGTATCTACTTTAGTATTCTCATCATTATTTGATGAATTAACTTCTGGCGAAGTTAACAGCTGTCACTAACAAAGACCCGTTTGGGTTGTATGGTTAAGTGACTAAGCGTACACGGTGGATGCCTTGGCAGTTGGAGGCGATGAAGGACGTATTAACTTGCGATAAGCCTAGTCAAGCTAGTAAAAAGCGCTTGAGACTAGGATTTCCGAATGGGGAAACCCACCTGCTTGCAGGTATCTTGCACTGAATACATAGGTGTAAGAGGCGAACGCGGAGAACTGAAACATCTAAGTACCCGTAGGAACAGAAATCAACCGAGATTCCGGAAGTAGCGGCGAGCGAAACCGGACCAGCCCTTAAGCTTATTATGTGTTAGTGGAACATTCTGGAAAGTTTGACGATACAGGGTGATAGTCCCGTACACGAAAATGCATCTTAAGTGAAATCGAGTAGGTCGGAGCACGTGAAACTTTGACTGAATATAGGTGGACCATCATCTAAGGCTAAATACTCCCAACTGACCGATAGTGAACCAGTACCGTGAGGGAAAGGCGAAAAGAACCCCTGTGAGGGGAGTGAAATAGAACCTGAAACCGTGTACGTACAAGCAGTAGGAGCCCTTCGAGGGTGACTGCGTACCTTTTGTATAATGGGTCAGCGACTTATATTTTGTAGCGAGGTTAACCGATTAGGGTAGCCGTAGGGAAACCGAGTCTTAACTGGGCGTATAGTTGCAAGGTATAGACCCGAAACCCGGTGATCTAGCCATGGGCAGGTTGAAGGTTGAGTAACATCAACTGGAGGACCGAACCCACTAACGTTGAAAAGTTAGGGGATGACCTGTGGCTAGGAGTGAAAGGCTAATCAAACCGGGAGATAGCTGGTTCTCCCCGAAATCTATTTAGGTAGAGCCTCGGACGAATACTTACGGGGGTAGAGCACTGTTAAGGCTAGGGGGTCATCCCGACTTACCAACCCTTTGCAAACTCCGAATACCGTAAAGTACTATCCGGGAGACACACGGCGGGTGCTAACGTCCGTCGTGAAGAGGGAAACAACCCAGACCGCCAGCTAAGGTCCCAAAGTCATAGTTAAGTGGGAAACGATGTGGAAAGGCCCAGACAGCCAGGAGGTTGGCTTAGAAGCAGCCATCCTTTAAAGAAAGCGTAATAGCTCACTGGTCGAGTCGGTCTGCGCGGAAGATGTAACGGGGCTAAACTATGCACCGAAGCTGCGGATTCATACTTTGTATGAGTGGTAGGGGAGCGTTCTGTAAGCCGTTGAAGGTGTACCGGGAGGTATGCTGGAGGTATCAGAAGTGCGAATGCTGACATGAGTAACGATAATGCGGGTGAAAAACCCGCACGCCGGAAGACCAAGGGTTCCTATCCCATGTTAATCAGGGTAGGGTAAGTCGACCCCTAAGGCGAGGCCGAAAGGCGTAGTCGATGGGAAACGGGTTAATATTCCCGTACTTGGTATAATTGCGATGGGGGGACGGAGCAGGCTAAACAAGCATGGCGTTGGTTGTCCATGTGAAAGTGAGTAGGTTGAGAGTTTAGGAAAATCCGGACTCTTAAGACTGAGACACGAGACGAGCACCCAAGGGTGTGAAGTTGTTGATGCCATACTTCCAGGAAAAGCCTCTAAGCTTCAGATTATACCGAATCGTACCCCAAACCGACACAGGTGGTCAGGTAGAGAATACTAAGGCGCTTGAGAGAACTCGGGTGAAGGAACTAGGCAAAATTGTACCGTAACTTCGGGAGAAGGTACGCTCCTATCTGTGATGAGACTTGCTCTCTAAGCGGACGGGAGCCGCAGTGACCAGGTGGCTGGGACTGTTTATTAAAAACACAGCACTGTGCAAAATCGCAAGATGACGTATACGGTGTGACACCTGCCCGGTGCCGGAAGGTTAATTGATGGGGTTAGTTTTCGGACGAAGCTCTTGATCGAAGCCCCGGTAAACGGCGGCCGTAACTATAACGGTCCTAAGGTAGCGAAATTCCTTGTCGGGTAAGTTCCGACCTGCACGAATGGTGTAACCATGGCCACGCTGTCTCCACCCGAGACTCAGTGAAATTGAAATCGCAGTGAAGATGCTGTGTACCCGCGGCTAGACGGAAAGACCCCGTGAACCTTTACTACAGCTTGGCACTGAACATTGACCCTACATGTGTAGGATAGGTGGGAGGCTTTGAAGCAGA
>NZ_LRUE01000016.1:211706-221194 GCF_001550135.1 Pseudoalteromonas shioyasakiensis | reverse complement strand
TTTGGAGTCAGTAATCATGAAAGTAAAGTCACAGCGTAGATATTCCCTCGAATTTAAAATAAAAGTCGTTCAAGAGTCGTTAGACACCACAGATACAGTTAAGATGGTCGCTAATAAATACGGTATTCATCCTGACATGCTATCAAGTTGGAGAAGTCACATGACCTCGAAGAAGAAAACATCAAAGCCACTTAAGAACCAAGGCCCTGACAAATCATACACAGATTTAGAGCGCCAAATTCGCAAGCTTGAGAAGCAACTCGAAGATGCTCAGTTGGAGAATGACGTTTTAAAAAAGGCGAAGGTCTACTTCGACAGCCTAAAAGAATAAGGTTCGAATATATCCACAAGGTCACAGACGCCAAACGCACAGTGAAAAAGTTGTGCAGTTGGTTATCTGTGTCGCCGGCTGGGTATTATAAATGGTTAAAGCAATTACCTAGCACACGCCAGAAAGAGAACAGTTCGTTACTTAAGTTTCTAAAGCATATTAGCGACCAGGAGCACTGTATCCCGGGCTATAGAAAGCTTTGGGAAGCAGCGGTAGCACATGGCTTTGATTGCAGTAAAGGACGTGTGCAGAGACTTTTACAAAGCGTTGGGTATCGTTCAAAGTCAGGTAAGAGGCGCTATACAAGCCGCGCGAAGAAAGAAGGTACAATCAAAGCGAGTAACTTACTACGACGCCAGTTTAATGTTGATGCAGTAAATACCGTGTGGGTTTCAGATATCACACAAGTACGCTGTAAAGATGGTTGGCAGTATTTATGCGTCATCCTTGATTTGTATTCTCGTAAGGTTGTTGGCTGGGTAACAAGCCGGATAAACAACGCCGAGTTAGTTATTAAAACACTGAGAAAGGCATGGTCTGCACGCAAACCTGATGGTTCGAACTTGCTCTTTCATTCAGATCAAGGAGCTCAGTATGTCGCAAAGGAAACAGTGAAGTGGTTAACTAATAGAGGTGTCACAGTGAGTATGTCTAGAAAAGGCAACTGCTGGGATAACGCATGCTCAGAAAGCTTCTTCGCGCAGTATAAAAAGGAGTGGATAAAGAATTTAAATGAACTGAGTCGTAGTGAAATGACAACACAAACGTATTTTTATATTGAAAAATACTACAACTCAGTAAGAAGGCATGGCACCCTTGGGTATAAAAGTCCCATGCAATACGAACAAGTTAATTAAACCCCGTGTCTACTTTATCGGGGTCAGATCAGATAGCTGATAGCTGATAGCTGATAGCTGATAGCTGATAGCTGATAGCTGATAGCTGATAGCTGATAGCTGATAGCTGATAGCTGATACCCAATAGCTATGTTATAATCCCCGCAATTTTTGACTTTCAGTAAGTAACAACGCAATGACACTTGATGATATTCGTATCGTATTAGTTAACACATCACATTCTGGTAATATTGGCTCAGCGGCACGTGCTATGAAAACGATGGGCTTATCAAATTTATATCTAGTTGATCCTGCTTGTGAAATTGATAGTCATGCGAGTGCGCTTGCGGCCGGTGCAACTGATGTTTTAGGTAAAACAGTGGTTGTTGATACACTGGCAGATGCGATTGCTGATTGTGGCTTAACAATTGGTACCAGCGCACGCTCACGTACTTTATCTTGGCCTATGGTTGAGCCGCGTGAATGTGGTGAAAAATTAGTGGCTGAGGCTGAACAGGGCCCTGTTGCACTCGTGTTTGGTCGCGAAAATAGTGGTTTAACGAACGAAGAACTACAACAATGTAACTACCACGTATGTATTCCTGCAAACCCTGAATACAGCTCACTAAATCTAGCAATGGCCGTGCAAACGCTGTGTTATGAAACACGTATGGCATATTTAAATAAACAGCCAAAAGTACAAGAAGAAGACGAAGCAACCTACCCAAATGCAAAGCAAACTGAGCTGTTCTACGAGCATTTAGAGCAAACGCTAAACGACACAGGTTTTATCATCAAGCAACACCCTGGCATGGTGATGACTAAACTACGTCGCTTATTTAACCGCGCACGTCCAGAAGAAGCTGAGATGAACATTTTACGCGGTATTCTTACCTCTATTAATAAGTCTATTAAATAATCACAGGTTATAAGTATAATACTTGACTAAATTACTCAGGTAATTACAATGTACTCAATACTTGACCAAAAAGGTCAGGTATTGATGCTGAGCTTATAGCTTATAGCTTATAGCTTATAGCTTATAGCTTATAGCTTATATAATACTTGACTATTTTGGTCTGGTAATTAAAATTTGCACACCTTAGCGTGCAGTAACATCGGGGGCTCCATGAAGTTAACATCAAAAGGCAGATACGCAGTAACCGCCATGTTGGATGTTGCACTACATACAAATGTGGGTGCAGTGCCTCTTGCCGATATTTCTGAACGCCAAGAGATTTCGTTATCTTACCTTGAACAACTATTCGCCCGTTTACGTAAAAACGGCCTTGTGACCTCTGTACGTGGCCCAGGTGGCGGATATTTACTAGGTCGAGAAGCGAACGAAATTTCTGTCGGCGATGTGATTAACGCCGTTGATGAGTCTGTTGATGCAACACGTTGCCACAATGCAACGGGTGGCTGCCAAAGCGGCATGCGTTGTTTGACTCATACCTTATGGTCGGACTTAAGCGCACGTATCGAAGAGTTTTTAAATAGTATTACCCTTGCTGAATTGGTTGAAAAGTCAGATGTGAAAGAAGTCGCATCTCGCCAAGATAACAGCATCAACAATGCAATTAAGCAACTGGAAAACATTCAAGTAAGCTGTCAACTGTAGCTTGACGAAAGCGGAGAGAGAAATGAAGTTACCGATTTATTTAGATTACGCAGCAACCACGCCTGTTGATGAACGTGTGGCAAAAGAAATGATGCAATGCCTGACTATGGACGGTAATTTTGGTAACCCTGCATCACGCTCACACCGTTTTGGTTGGCAAGCAGAAGAAGCAGTTGATCAAGCACGTACAGATATTGCTGATCTGATCAACGCTGACCCGCGTGAAATTGTTTTCACTTCAGGTGCTACAGAATCAAACAACCTAGCAATTAAAGGTGCTGCGCAGTTCTATAAAAAGAAAGGCAAGCACGTTATCACTGTTAAAACAGAGCACAAAGCAGTGCTTGATACGTGTCGTGAACTAGAGCGCCAAGGTTTCGAAGTAACCTATATGGACGTTGAAGAAAACGGTTTACTTGACCTTAAAAAGCTTGAAGCTGCAATGCGTGAAGACACAGTACTTGTGAGCGTAATGCACGTAAATAACGAGCTAGGTGTTATCCAAGATATCGCGACAATCGGCGAAATGTGCCGTGAGCGCAAAATTATGTTTCACGTAGATGCTGCACAAAGCGCAGGTAAAGTACTTATCGACGTGCAACAGTTAAAAGTTGATTTCATGTCGTTCTCTGGCCACAAAGTATATGGTCCGAAAGGTGTAGGCGCACTGTATGTTCGTCGTAAGCCACGTGCACGTTTAGAAGCACAAATGCACGGTGGTGGTCATGAGCGTGGTATGCGTTCAGGCACACTAGCTACTCACCAATTAGTTGGTATGGGTGCGGCATTTAGAATCGCTAAAGAAGATTTCGAAAAAGACCATGCACACATCAGCGCACTTCGTAAGCGTCTGATTGATGGCATCATGGCTGATATGGACGAAGTTTACTTCAATGGTGAACCAAGTCACTCAGTTCCAGGTATTGTAAATATCAGCTTCAACTTTGTTGAAGGTGAGTCGTTATTAATGGCTGTTAAAGACATTGCTGTTTCATCAGGTTCAGCCTGTACCTCAGCAAGCTTAGAGCCTTCTTATGTACTACGTGCATTAGGCCGTAATGACGAGTTAGCACACAGCTCAATTCGTTTCAGCATTGGCCGCTTTACGACTGAAGAAGAGATTGATTACACCGTTGAACTAATCAAAAACTCGATCGGCCGTTTACGTGAGATGTCTCCTTTATGGGAAATGCATCAAGAAGGTATTGATTTAGATTCAGTTGAGTGGGCGCATCACTAATCAGTGATCGCCGCCGCTAGCAGGTAGTGAGGATAGTATTATGGCTTATAGTGATAAAGTAATCGATCATGTTGAAAATCCACGTAACGTGGGTGCTTTAGACAAAAATGATCCGTCAGTTGCAACAGGTATGGTGGGTGCACCAGCATGTGGTGACGTAATGAAATTGCAAATCAAAGTATCACCAGAAGGTGTAATTGAAGATGCAAAATTCAAAACATATGGTTGTGGTAGCGCAATCGCTTCTTCTTCACTTGTAACTGAGTGGGTAAAAGGCAAAACATTAGATGAAGCTGCAACAATCAAAAACACTGATATCAGTGCTGAGCTTGAATTACCGCCAGTGAAAATTCACTGCTCAATTTTAGCAGAAGACGCGATTCAAGCAGCAATTGCTGACTACAAAAGCAAACAAGCGAAGTAAGAGATAAATTCATGGCAGTGACATTGACAGATGCGGCAGCAAACCGCGTAGAATCATTTTTAGCAAATCGCGGCAAAGGCATTGGCCTACGCGTTGGCATTAAAACGACGGGCTGTTCAGGTCTTGCTTATGTTCTTGAATTTGTTGATGAGTTAGCAGACGGCGACGAAATTTTTGAAAGCCGTGGTGTGAAAGTAATCGTTGATGCTAAAAGCTTAGTCTACATTGATGGTACTGAGCTTGATTACACCAAAGAAGGTTTGAACGAAGGGTTTAAGTTTAACAACCCGAACCAAGCCGATGAGTGTGGTTGCGGCGAAAGCTTCACCGTTTAAGCTTATAAAACTTTCTTTGCTTGAAGCCCTGCCTATGTAGGGCTTTGTTCTTTCCTGTTTACCGAGTTGGATTATGTAATGCGTTACTTTGAGTTATTTGCAATTCCAGTAGATTACAACATTGATTTAGCGACTATTAATAAACACTACCTTGAGCTGCAACGTGCAGTTCACCCTGATCGCCACGCAAGCTCTAGCAGCCGTGATAAATTACTTGCTGTGCAAAATGCAGCAGAAATCAATGATGCATTACAAACCTTAAAACACCCGGTAAAACGTGCTGAGTACATGCTAAGCGAGCTTGGTGTTGATATTCGCGCCGAGCAACAAACATTACAGGACCCGCTATTCTTAATGCAGCAAATGGAGCTGCGTGAAGAATTAGAAGAACTTGAAAATGCCGCAGATCCTGATGCAGCAATTGCCCAGTTTGAAGCGCAAATTAAACAACTCGATAAGCAATACAGCAGCGAATTAGCCGCTCAGCTGGCAAGTAATGATGAGCAACAATGGCAAGCTGCCGCTGACAATATTCGTAAATTGAAGTTTGTTTATAAGTTACGCGATGAACTAGAGCGTATTGAAGACAGTTTATTTGATGATTAATCGTTAGTTGTTACACAACAGCTATTTAAGAGTTTAAAAAGAGCATTATGGCATTATTGCAAATTGCTGAGCCGGGGCAGAGCGCGGCACCACATGAGCACAAATTAGCAGTCGGTATTGACCTTGGTACAACTAACTCGTTAGTTGCAACAGTGCAAAGCGGCGAAGCGCGCACACTGACTGATTTAGCAGGCAACGCGATGCTACCATCGGTTGTTCAATACCAAGCAGATAGCATTGTGGTTGGTGAGCGAGCTGCTGCAGCTGCTACTCAAGACCCTGCAAACACTCTAATTTCAGTAAAGCGTTTTTTAGGTAAAACTCAGGCTGAAATCGAAAAAAGCTATGGTCAACTGCCGTACGAATTTTGTGAGCATGATGGCTCATTAGCAATCAGCACAGTTGCGGGTGCAATTAGCCCTGTTACTGCATCGAGTGAAATTTTAAAAGCATTAAAACTGCGCGCAGAAGACAGCTTTGCAGGTCAAGACATCATGGGTGCCGTTATTACTGTGCCAGCCTATTTTGATGATGCACAGCGTCAAAGCACCAAAGATGCCGCAGAGCTTGCAGGTATTAAGGTATTACGTTTATTAAACGAGCCAACCGCTGCGGCTGTTGCTTATGGCCTTGATTCAGGCCAAGAAGGTATTATCGCCGTATACGATTTAGGTGGCGGTACCTTCGATATTTCTATTTTACGTTTACACCAAGGCGTATTCGAAGTAATGGCAACTGGTGGTGATTCGAGCCTTGGTGGTGATGATTTTGACTCGCTACTAGTTGATTACTTCAAAAAACAAACGGGTGTGAGCGAGCTTTCTGCATCAGTATTGCGTTTATTCATTAATAAAGCAAAAGCCTGTAAAGAAGCGCTAAGCCAATACCAAACAGTGAATGTTGGTTTAGAGTTTGATGGTCAAAGCCACAAAGTTGAAGTTACCCGCGAAACGTTTGATGAGCTTGCTCTTAGCCTTGTGAAGAAAACACTACGTTCTTGTCGCCGTGCGGTTAAAGATGCCGGTATCGAGAATGAAGAAGTACTACAAGTTGTAATGGTTGGCGGCTCGACTCGTATGCCAATTGTACGCTCTCAAGTTGCTGCATTTTTTGATAAAGAGCCACTGACTTCTATCGACCCAGATCGCGTAGTTGCACTCGGTGCAGCACTGCAAGCAGATGTATTGGTTGGCAATAAGCCAGATTCAGATATGTTGCTACTAGACGTATTACCACTGTCGCTAGGTCTTGAAACCATGGGCGGCTTGGTTGAAAAAATCATTCCACGTAACACTACGATCCCTGTTGCACGTGCACAAGAGTTTACTACTTTCAAAGATGGTCAAACGGCTATGTCACTGCATGTACTACAAGGTGAGCGTGAGTTAGTTGATGATTGTCGTTCGTTGGCTAAGTTCAGCTTAAAAGGTATTCCTGCCATGGCAGCAGGTGCTGCGCACATTCGCGTAACCTTTAAAGTAGATGCTGATGGCCTATTAAGTGTATCGGCAATGGAAAAATCAACCGGTGTGCAAGCTGAAATTCAGGTCAAACCATCATTTGGTTTATCGGACGACCAAGTTGCAAACATGCTTAAAGAGTCAATGACTAACGCTAAAGACGACATGCAAGCGCGTATGCTTAAAGAGCAGCAAGTTGAAGCGTTACGTGTTGTTGAAGCGCTTGAAGCATCACTGGCAACCGACAGTGCATTACTTGATGAACAAGAATTAGGTGCGTTAAAAGCAGAAATTGCTAAACTTGTTGCCGTACGCGAAAGCGCAACAACACCTGCAGAAATTAAAGCAGCGATTGAAGCTGTAGACAATGCAAGTAGCGAATTTGCTGCTCGCAGAATGGATGCATCAATCAAAAAAGCGCTGCAAGGGCAGTCAGTAGACGAAGTTTAACGAGGTAAGGTATGCCACAAATTATTTTTCTTCCACACGAAGAGTTATGCCCAGAAGGCGCTGCTATTGAAGCTCCTGCAGGTGAAACGGTATTAGATGTTGCGCTAAAGAATGGTATTAGCATTCCGCATGCATGTGAAAAATCATGTGCATGTACAACATGCCACTTAGTCATCCGTGAAGGCTTTGACTCTTTAGATGAGAGCGATGAGCTTGAAGACGACATGCTAGATAAAGCATGGGGTCTTGAGCCAGAGTCACGCCTTGGTTGCCAAGCGGTGATCAAAGATGAAGATTTAGTGGTTGAAATTCCAAAGTATAATCTCAATATCGTTAATGAAGAGCATTAATTTTTAACGGCTTTGATTTCGTAAAAACCGCTGTAGTTGCTTGGTCTCTACAGCGGTTTTTCTATTTTAGAGCTGTCAGCTTTCAGACGTCAGTTTTTAGCAAATTGAGAGGGTGTTTCAGTTATTTGTGTTTTTGAGCAGCAATAGCTTTACATTCATTTCTCAGGTTTTATGTTTTTGATAGCTGATAGCTGATAGCTGATAGCTGATAGCTGATAGCTGATAGCTGATAGCTGATAGCTGATAGCTGATAGCTGATAGCTGATAGCTGATAGCTGATAGCTGATAGCTGATAGCTGATAGCTGATAGCTGATAGCTGATAGCTGATAGCTTTTACTTGGAGGTTCTATGTCTGATTTGGTTTTTTCTGATTCGTTTATCGACGGTGACTTTTACTCTACGAGCCAGCGTTTTAGTGTAGATAACCCCGCAACCGCAGAGGTGATTACTCAGGTTTCTGATATTGATGAAGCTGGGGTTGAGCTGGCTTTAAAAAGTGCTGACGAGGCATTTAGCAAACTAAAGCAAACAACTGCAACCGAACGTAGTGAAACGCTGCGCCGATGGTATGAGTTGGTTATTGAGCACAAGCAACAACTTGCTGAGTTAATGACTAAAGAGCAGGGTAAGCCTTTAAAAGAAGCCTTAGGCGAAGTTGAATACGGTGCAGGCTTTATTAAATGGTTTAGTGAAGAGGCAAAGCGTAGTTATGGCGATACTATTCCAGCCACTGACAGCAAGCATCGCTTAACAACGATAAAGCAACCAATTGGTGTGGTGGCTGGTATTACACCTTGGAATTTCCCGATTGCCATGATCACCCGTAAAGTGGCACCCGCTTATGCCGCGGGTTGTAGTTTTGTGATTAAACCTTCGGAGCATACGCCATTGTGCGCTATTGCCTTAGCCTATCTTGCTGATAAAGCCGGATTTGTAAAAGGTGCGCTGAACGTGGTGGTCTCCGAAAACGCAAAAATGGTGGGTGAGATCATGACTGAGTCGGAGCGTGTGCGTAAGTTCACATTCACAGGCTCAACCGGTGTAGGTAAGCAGTTGCTATCGCAGTGCGCTTCGACTATTAAACAAACATCGATGGAACTTGGTGGTAATGCCCCGTTTATTATTTTCGATAATGCCGATTTAGATGAAGCAGTTGCTGGCCTTATGGGAGCTAAGTTTAGAAACGCAGGGCAAACTTGTGTTGCCGCTAACCGAATTTTTGTTCAGCGCTCAGTGCTTGAAACGGTACTCGAAAAACTCACAGACAAAGTGGCTGAGTTAAAAGTTGGCAATGGGCTTGATGACGGGGTAGATATCGGCCCATTAATTTACCCTAAAGCAAAAGAAAAAGTGCAAACACTGGTGCAAGATGCGGTTGATAAAGGGGCATCGTTAATCGGTGATAACAGCGAGCTTGAAGGTAGCTTTCAAGCGCCATTAATTTTAACTGATGTGACCCCAGAGATGGATATCTATCATGATGAAGTGTTTGGCCCTGTAGTCAGCATAATCGCCTTTGATGATGAAGAAGAAGTACTTCAGCTTGCGAACGACGTACCTTACGGTTTAGCTGCGTATTTTTATAGTGAAAACATCAAGCAAGTTTATCGCGTAAGCGAAGCACTCGAATACGGTATGATAGGTATTAACGAAGGCCTTATCTCAAACCCCGTAGCGCCATTTGGCGGCGTTAAACAGTCAGGCTTAGGCCGAGAAGGCGGCCACCAAGGGTTAGATGAGTACCTAGAAGAGAAGTATCTTTGTGTTAAGGTTTGAGCCGTCAGCCGTCAGCCGTCAGCCGTCAGCCGTCAGCCGTCAGCCGTCAGCCGTCAGC
>NZ_LRUE01000016.1:0-211698 GCF_001550135.1 Pseudoalteromonas shioyasakiensis | reverse complement strand
GATAGCTGATAGCTGATAGCTGATAGCTGATAGCTGATAGCTGATAGCTGATAGCTGATAGCTGATAGCTGATAGCTGATAGTTAACTCCTCACCTTTATTTTTCATAAAATGATAGCGCTGTCATTTTAGTTTTTATATGATAGGAACGAATTATTAACAAAAATGAAAAATAGTACGCAGAAATACCGTACACTCAGGGCTTAAACGAGGAGAAAGTAATGGATTTTAAGAAGTCACTATTCGCGGTAATGCTAGCGACTGCGCCTTTAATGGCAAGTGCAGCATTAACTCAATCGCAAGTTGATCAGTTTGCGAAAGGTACCGAACTGCTGTTTTCGGTAGAAGATAACTTTCGTAATAAAGATGCGGGCTTTTTAGGAAAAATTACCCTCAATAATGGCTCTGATGTGGCGTTGCCTGCAGGCGAGAGCGATTGGCAGCTTTATATTCACTCAGTTCGTAAAATCTCAACCGAGCATGTCGCGGGCCTGAATATTGAACACGTTAATGGTGACTTACACCGCATCGTACCAACGAGCGAATTTGAAGGTTTAGGTAAAGGTGAAAGTTTAGAGTTGCCGTTTGATGCGCAAGTATGGATTGTAGCTTACAGTGACTTTATGCCACGGGCATTTTTTGTTTCGGGTAAGAATAAACCAGCCGTATTTGCCAACACCGACACTGAAGACTTTAAACAGTTTGTGACGCCATTTACCCGTGAAAATCAGTTACGCCGTTACAATGAGCCAAAAGATTTATCGGTTTTAGCAACGGCAAAAGTACGTTTCGAGCGTAATAGCACTGACAAGGTGTCGGTTAGTAAAGAGGATGCTTTAAAGCGTATTATTCCTAAGCCTCGTAAAGTCGATTTTAATCGTGGCAGCGCAACGTTAAACAATAATTGGCAAATCAGTTATCAAGGTCAGCTTAAGCACGAAGTTATGGTGTTTATGCAAGACTTGCAAGATGACTATGGCATTAGCCTTAAAGCTCAGCCTGATCATATCAATGTCGGCAAAGACAAAGTAATTCGCTTAAAAGTTGACCCTAAACTCAATAATGCAAAAGCAGAAAGCTACACCCTAGAGATTGATGATGAAGTGATCAATATCGTAGGTAGCGATAACGCAGGTGTGTTTTATGCGATGCAAAGCTTATTGAACCTCATTCCTGCAAATAGCCAAGGCAGTGCCAGCTTACCGCAGTTAGAACTTGAAGACTCACCGCGTTATGGTTGGCGTGGTATGCATTACGATAATGGTCGTAACTATCATGGCAAAGAAGCCATGTTCAAGCTGGTTGAGCAAATGGCTCGCTATAAAATGAATAAGCTACACTGGCACTTTTCAGAAGATGAAGGTTGGCGACTGGAGATCCCAGGCTTACCAGAGCTCACAGACGTTGGTGGCTATCGCTGCTTTGATTTAGAAGAACGCGATTGCTTATTAACTCAGCTTGGCACTGGGCCATTTAAATCGGGTTCAGGTAATGGTTATTTGAAACGTGATGAGTTTGTTGAGCTATTAAAGTTTGCGAAAGACCGCCACATTCAAATCATCCCTGAAGTTGAAGGCCCAGGTCATGCACGTGCCTCAATCAAAGCGATGGAAGCACGTTATCACAATATGTTAGAAGAAGCTGAGAAAGCCGCTAAAAACAACATTAAAACGCGCTCTGCAAACAAAGAAATTCAACACATAGATATGGGGCCAGCAACGCAATATTTGCTTACTGATCCCAAAGATACCTCTGTGTATATGACGGTACAAAACTACAAAGATAACTCAATGAATGTGTGTATGGACTCAACCTACGCATTTTTAGATAAAGTGACTTATGAACTTCAGCAAATGTACCGCGAAGCAGGTGTGCAGTTAAAGAACCTGCATATTGGTGGTGATGAAGTCGGTGCTGGTTCGTGGATAGGCTCGCCAATCTGTCAGGCGTTATTTGCCGATCCTAATAACGGTGTAGCTGGCCCGGCTGATTTAAAACCTTATTTCACACAACGTGTTGCAACCTTACTTGAAAAACGCGGTATTTCTCCGGGTATTTGGGAGGATGGCATCATGTATGACCGCGAAAATTCGTTTAAACGTGATGAGTTCCCTAACAAAACCTTTACCGTAAATACTTGGGATAACATTTGGGAATGGGGCGTTGCCGATAGAGCATACCGCCTAGCAAATGCCGGTTATCAAGTGGTGTTATCACACGGTACGCATTTGTACTTTGACCACCCATACGAAGCAAGCCCTGAAGAGCGTGGTTATTACTGGGCCACTCGTTACACAGATACTAAAAAAGCCTTTAATTACATGCCTGATGACGTGTATGCCAATGCTGACTACACCCGCACTCGTGAGCCAATCGTTAATTTAGAAGCGTTGGTGGGTCGCCCGTTACCTAAACTTGAAAAACCAGAGAACATTCTGGGTATGCAAGGTCAGGTATGGTCAGAAACAATCCGTACTGAAGAGCAAGTATTAGCAATGATCTTCCCGCGTATTTTGTCAGTGGCAGAGCGCGCATGGCACAAAGCTGATTGGGAAGGCGAAAACGTCGATAGTAAAAAACAAGCAAAAGACTGGGCTGAGTTCTCAAGTGCTGTAGGCTTAAAAGAGCTTGATAAGTTAGCTAAAGATGGCATCGAGCTGCATTTACCAGTACCGGGCGGTGTGATTGAAGATGGTAAATTGTATGCCAATAGCGCATTTGCATATTTGAGCATTGAATACAGCCTAGACAACGGCCAAAGCTGGCAAACTTACGTTGAGCCAGTGAAGGTAGATAACAATGCAAAAGTTGCGCTACGAACTCGCTTAAACGCAAAACAAACCAGCCGCGTGACCGTTGTTGGTGAGTAATGTTTTTGCGATGAATAAATGTGACGCCTACAGCAAAGCGTAGGCGTCATTTTTGCTTGCGCGTCTGACTAAAATCTGGCGGCCTAAAAACTTCGCGCGAAATAAACTTCACGCCTATAATACCCCGCAACTCGTAGGCGTCACGCTTGCTTGGCGCGTCTTACATTCAACACCGTTCGCTCAAAACTGATAGCTGAAAGCTGACGGCTAATCAAAATTCATCGTGCGAAATAAATTTCACACCTACGGTATCTAAAAGAAATATGTCAGCGCTGTCATTTTTGTTGCGATAGTGTTATAAATATTTAATATCTCTTTTATATAATCATCTGAATCAGCAGCGCTGTAGAGTCGAACTGTGCTGTTATGGGAAATGTTATGTCTGAAATGAATAAACAAAGCAGTGTTGTGCCTATGGCGATTGTTGCAACGCTGTTTTTTATACTGGGTTTTGCTACATGGTTAAATGGTTCACTGATGCCATTTTTACAGCAAATTTTGCAGCTTTCACCTTTTCAGGCATCGCTGATTATTTTCTCGTTTTATATCGCCGTGACTTTTACGGCTTTACCTTCGGCGATGATCATCAGAAAGGTAGGTTATAAAAACGGTATGGCGCTGGGTATGGCGACCATGATGGTGGCAGGTTTACTGTTTATTCCTGCTGCAAAAACGCAAATTTTTGCACTGTTTTTATTCGCTCAACTTGTTATGGGAGCCGGGCAAACGTTATTACAAACAGCGGTTAACCCATACGTAGTAAGAATCGGCCCAGAAGAATCAGCCGCGGCTCGCGTTAGTATTATGGGTATATTAAATAAAGGTGCAGGTGTTGTTGCGCCGATTGTGTTTACCGCACTGATACTCAGCGATTTTAAAGGCTTTGTAGGTAAAGAGCTTAGCCAAACTGATATTGATGCAATGGCCAATGGCTTAATATTACCGTATTTAGGGATGGCTATTTTTATTGGTATACTCGGCTTTGCAGTTACTAAAATGCCATTACCAGAGTTAATTGATGACGACGTTGATGAACAAAAACCGGGGCAGGTAAAAGAAGCGCTGAGCCATCCGAGTCTTGCCTTAGGGATTGTGGCACTTTTTGTTTATGTGGCAGTTGAAGTAATAGCAGGTGACACCATTGGTAGCTTTGCGTTGTCTTTAGGTGTTGAAAAATACAGTGTTATGACATCGTACACTATGGGTTGTATGGTGTTGGGTTACTTTTTAGGGATTTTACTTATCCCAAGAGTGTTATCGCAGCAAACAGCGCTGACAATTTCAGCGGTATTGGGTTGTGTGTTAACTCTAGCGATAGTCACTGGTAGCAATGAAACTGTATTTATATCAACATTATTTGGCCTAAAATCGGTACTGCCTGATACCTTATTACTCATTGCTGTGCTAGGCTTTGCTAATGCCATTGTTTGGCCTGCAGTTTGGCCGTTAGCATTATCTGGTTTAGGCAAGCTAACTAGTGTAGGCTCTGGTCTGCTCGTTATGGGTATAGCCGGTGGAGCGTTTGGTCCATTATTTTGGGGCTTAGCAAGTGGCGGCGTAAAAAGCGCAGAAGCACAACAAATGGCTTATATTGTGATGTTGCCTTGTTATTTATTCATACTTTTCTATGCTGTTAAAGGTCACAAGATGAAAAGTTGGAAGTAATTATGAGTTTGAGGTTGGGTGTAAAGCGCACCGCCTTGGACTTTGAAAAGCATTTCTAGTAAATAGAAATAATCCCGTGTGTAATGCCACCGAAAGGTGGCATTTTTTTGTTTGGGGTTTGAAAAAATTAGGCGCTAGGTATTAGGGGGCTAGGCATTAGGCGCTAGGTATTAGGGGGTAGGCTCTAGGTGCTAGGCTTTCGCGTGAAATAAATTTCACGCCTACAATACCCCGCATCTAGTACCTCGAGAGAGCGGCTTTAGCCGTGAATTATCCTAAAGACTTCGGCACTAGAGTACTTCCTACATCGTAGGCGTCACGCTTGCTTGGCGCGTCTCAAACACGGCACTGCTGCTAACATTTCGCGCGAAATAAATTTCACGCCTACATTCCCCTGCATCTCGCTGCTCTTGTCTCGTAGGAGGGCTTTAGCCGTGAATTATCTTAGAGACTTCGGCACTAGAGTACTTCCTACATTGTAGGCGTCACGCTTGCTTGGCGCGTCTTACATTCAACACTATCTGAAGGGGAATGTATATTGCGATCAAACAACACAGTTCGGCTCAAAACTGACAGCTGAAAGCTGACGGCTTTTAGATCTGAAAACAGGTATCGAAGATTAAACTAAGTCTTGAGATTGAAGTAGACAATATTTAGGAAAATATATGGATTTACAAAGGGGGAGAAGTGGGGCGACTGATGGGGCTTGAACCCACGACAACCGGAATCACAATCCGGGGCTCTACCAACTGAGCTACAGCCGCCACTGAGATACACCTTGTTTGGTGTGGCGCGCATATTACATAATTAAGGTTGGCTTGTGAAGCCCTAAATTGAAAAAAGTAGAAAAAACTTATTTGCCTCAGAAAATTCAGAAAACCATCACTGGTCAGCTCGCGTTCAGTTTCGCAGATTAGACTTGCGGCTTTTGTAATTGAGCAAATACTCATTTCGTAGTTTTATGCGTAATTTAATGATTTTTTAACCAAAGATCATATATAATTTGTACAGCGTGATGCTACAAATGAACTTCAGGAGAGAACATGGATACAATAATGAACTGGATCAACGAGAATTCAGGTTTAATCATACATTACGCCGTTCAGGCGGTTCTAGCGCTAATCATCTTCTTCATCGGTGGTCGCATCGCTAAATTCTGCGAAGGCTTAACTGAAAAAGCATTTGATAAAAAGAAAGTCGATAAAGCTGTAGGTTCATTTGTTGCTAGTATTGTCTATGCAATTGTATTTGCTGCAACAATCTTAATGGCACTATCTCAATTAGGTATTGAAACTACTTCATTCATTGCTATTTTAGGTGCGGCTGGTTTAGCAGTAGGTTTAGCACTTCAAGGTTCACTATCTAACTTTGCATCAGGTGTTTTAATCATCTTACTTCGTCCTTTCAAATCAGGTGACTATGTAGAAGCAGGTGGAAAAGCGGGTACAGTTAAGAAAATCGAAATTTTCTCTACAGAATTACGTACACCAGACAACAAAGTAATTATCATGCCTAACTCATCAATTATGGGCAGCCCAATTACAAATTTCTCTCGTGAATCAACTCGTCGTATCGATTTAGTAATCGGTGTTGGTTACGATGCAGATCTTAAAGAAGCAAAAGCAGTTCTTAAATCAGTTTTAGATAAAGAAGAGCGCTTACTAAAAGACCCTGCATACACAGTAGCAGTATCTGAGCTTGCAGATTCAAGCGTAAACTTTGTAGTTCGCCCATGGGTTAACTCAGCTGATTACTGGCCAACGTATTTCGACTTAATGGAAAACATTAAGATCGCATTAGACGATGCCAACATCACAATCCCATTTCCGCAAATGGATGTTCATTTGCACAAAGAAGACTAATAAGTCTAACGTACAAGTAGTAAAGGTTATTTTTTAATGAAATTAAAAGCATTATCAATTCTAGTTGCAGCAAGTGCTGCAACTAGCGCATTCGCAGCAGATGAAACCAAAACTTGGGATGTAACCAGTGAACTAGGTGCCATTATTACAAGTGGTAACACTGAAACAACAACTCTAAAAGGTGGTGTTAAGGTTTTACATAACTTAGAAAACTGGAATAACGAGTACAAGTTAGACGGCATCTACAAAGAAGATGAGATCGAAAACGACCAAGGTGTTAAAGAAACACAGCGTACCAACGAAAAGTACTCAATCTCAGCGCAAGGTAACTATAAATTAAACGAAAAGCATTCACACTTATTCATCTACGGTTCGCACGTATCTGATTACTTTGGTGCATATCGCAACGAATCGGTAATCTCAGCGGGTTATGGTTTACGTTTAATCGACCGTTCTGACATGTGGCTTAACGCTGAAATTGGTCCAGGTTATAAGTACTTCCAATATCCTGATGACAGCACAGAAGTTGATGACAACGGTAATTCACTTGCAGGTGAGCGTGAGGGGGAAGCAATCGCCTTAGGTAAAGTTGATTACAACTGGCAAATTTCAGACAGCGCACGTTTTACTCAATTAGTATCAGTTGAATATGGTGATACCAATACTAAAACACGTTCAGAATCTGCAATTCTAGCTAAAATCAATGGCTCACTACAAATGAAAGTAGCTTACAACATCACCCACAACTCAGATGTTGCTGATGATAAAGAAAACACAGATACAGAAACGTCACTAACGCTAGTTTACAGTTTTTAACTAAATAAATCGTTGTGTTGACAATTTAATGACAAAAAGGGACGAAAGTCCCTTTTTTATTTCTGTAATTTTCAGGTAGAATAGACAATCTTTTTGACTGTAGAACTATGGATATCCCTACCTGTGATGTTATTTAAAAGACTCTTCATTACTTTTTTGCTGTTAACTTCCGCATCAGTATTGGCTTTTACCCCTACAGCCGCACAAATCGAACAATTTAAAAAGCTTCCTAGAGCACAGCAAGAAGCGCTAGCAAAGCAGTATGGTGTCGACTTATCGACCATTACAGGTAAAAAGTCTTCAAGTGAATCTGCTGAGCAAGAACCTACAGTTCAACCTCGTCTAGAGCAAAATGATGAGCCATTAACTGATGAAGAACGCTTTGCTCCGAAAGTTGATGAAGTAAAGCCTTTTGGTTACGACTTATTTGCTGGCGAGCCTACATCATTTATGCCAAGCGAGAATGCAGCAGTTCCCGACACCTACTTAATTGGTCGTGGCGATACACTTAACATCAACTTTTACGGTAAAGAAAGCGAGAGCTATGAAGTTGTTGTTGACCGCGAAGGGCGTATCAGCATTCCAAATTTAAGTCCTGTTCAAGTGGCGGGTCTGACTTTTGCAGAAGTCAAAGAGTTAATCAAAGCAAAAGTTGAACAAGAAGTAATTGGTATTAAAGCATTTGTTTCAGTAGGCAAACTTCGTAGCATTCGTGTGCTAGTGCTTGGTGAAGCGTACAAACCGGGTAGTTATTCTGTTTCATCACTGACTACCGTATCGCATGCCCTATTTGTTAGTGGTGGGGTATCTGATATTGCTTCACTGCGTAATATTCAAGTAAAACGTGCGGGCAAGGTTGTTGCAAACTTTGACTTGTATGATCTTTTAATCAACGGTGATAGCAGCAACGATATTATTTTAAAGCCTGGCGATGTGGTTTTTATCCCATCAGTTGGCTCACAAGTCGCTGTTGAAGGTTTGGTCAAACGCCCTGCTATTTTTGAGCTAAAAAAAGGTGAAACAGCAGCACAGTTATTAAAAATGGCGGGTGGTTTAAAGCCGCAAGCTTACGCTAAAAAAGCAATTGTTGAACGCTTCAATAACAATAATATGAAAGAAGTATTATCAATTGACTTTAGTAGCAATCAAATTAACTACACTCCTCGCGATGGCGATCGTATTCGTTTTAATCCAGTGAGCTTTCAATATCAAAACAGTATTAGTTTAATTGGTGCTGTTGCACGTCCGGGTCATTATCAATGGCATCAAGGTAAACACATCTCAGACGTTCTAACTTCAGTGCGTGGTGACTTGCTGCCTCAGGCTGATTTAGGTTACGGATTACTTGTTCGTGAAGTTAATGTAGCAGGTGATATTCAAGTTTTTCAATTTGATATTGCACAAGCAATTGTTAAGGCTGCTGAGCATGATCTAGAATTGAAAGCTAACGATAAGTTATTTGTGTTTAGCCGCTACCAGGATAAGCAAGCGGAAGAAAGTGCTCTTGCGAATATGGCGCTGACTGAAGAGCAGCAACAGCAGCAATATAAAGTCAAGCAATGGCACGAATACCAGCAAAGAGAATTTGAAAAATATATTGGGGTTACAGGTTCAGCTGATAGTCCTAAATTAGAACGCGACAATGCAAAATCAATTGAAGATATCTCTAAGGGTAGATTGGGTACTGGTACCAAGAAATTATCACCAGAAGATTATGCAGTATTTAGTCGTTACAGCTTATTAAAGCCAATTATTTCAAAACTTAAACAACAAGCTTCAGTTTCTGTGGCGATGCAACTTGTAGAAATTAATGGTCACGTAACCTACCCAGGTGTATATCCGCTTACAGTTAACAGTGAAGTAAACGATTTGATAGCTGCTGCAGGTGGTTTACTTGAATCTGCTTACACAGAGCAAGCTGAGATCACTCGCATAATGAATGGTGATGCGTCAAAGGTTAAACACATTAAATTTAACCTGCAAGCAGCAATGCTAGGTAGTAATGGTGAAAATATCGCATTACGAAGTAAAGATAGTATAAATATTTTTTCTATCCCTAACTGGCAAGAGAACGTGAAAGTTCAATTAAGAGGGGAAGTTAAATTCCCTGGCGTTTACACAATTCGTCGTGGCGAAACATTAAGCAATTTACTTGAACGTGCAGGTGGTTTTTCTGAATTTGCCGCGCCTAATGCAGCTATCTTCACTCGTGAAGCAATTCGCAAACAAGAGCAACAGCAACTTGCAAAACTTTCTGAAGATTTGCGCCGTGATATTGCGTCAAAAAGTTTCGAAAACTCAGTAAGTAGCAGTACTCTGTCTTATGATGAAATGAATAAGCTGTTAAATGATCTCTCAAGTGTTGAGGCTGTAGGTCGACTAGTCATTGATTTACCATTAATTGTTGAAGATAAGCAAAAGCTCGTTTTACAAGATGGTGATGCCCTATATGTACCAAGTAAGCGTGATTCAATTAGTGTTATAGGTGAAGTTAATTATGCAACCTCGCATTTATTCAAACAAGGTATCACAGTTGACGATTACATTGACCTTAGTGGCGGCTTAAAAGAGCGCGCAGCTGATGAGCGTATTTATATCATCAAAGCAAACGGCTCTGTGAAAATTCCATCCACTGGTAGTTGGTTTGCTGTAAATGACATAAACACACTTGAAGCGGGTGATACCATTGTTGTACCTCTGAATTCAGATTACATGGATAACTTAACCTTGTGGAGTACAGCAACACAAATTGTATATCAGTTGGGTGTAGCAGTAGCCGCTATTAGCAGTATTTAATTTAATAGTTACCGAGCATTTAATTTTAGTAACTTTAAATAAATGAGATAACTTACCAATGGAAAGAAGTGTGGATTCACAGAATATTCAACAAAGTATGTATGCTGAAGATGAAGGCGTAGATCTTAAAGGTTTTTTCTTAACTATTTGGAAAGGCAAGTTAACAATTGCAATAGTAGCCGTTATTTTTACATGTTTATCTGTTGCTTTAGCGCTTAGCCTTCCAAATATTTATAAATCAGAAGCTCTGCTTTCTCCTGCTGATAGTGGTCAAGGAGAAGGTGGTTTAGCTGCATTAGCTGGTCAATTTGGTGGTCTAGCTAGTATGGCTGGAATTGATTTAGGAGCAGGTTCTTCTGATAAGTCAGCATTAGCAATTGAAGTATTGAAATCTAGAAAATTTACAAGTGAGTTCATTGAGCGACATAATATTTTGCTAGATTTAATGGCTGCTGAAAGCTGGTCATACGAAGCCAATACTATATCCTACGATGAAGATATCTATGATGCCAAAACAAAGACTTGGGTCAGAGATGTTAACCCTCCATTTAAGCCAAAGCCATCACTACAAGAAGCTTATAAAGAATTTAAAGAGATTGTCTACGTAAATTCTTCAAAAGACACTGGTATGATTACAATTTCTGTGGAACATATTTCGCCCTACATAGCCCAACAATGGGTAATTTGGCTCATCGAAGATATTAACAAAGAGATGAAAGAGCGAGATGTAGCCGAGGCAATTAAAAGCACTGAGTTTTTAAAGCAACAAATTGAAAATACAAAAGTTGCAGATATTAAAACTGTACTTTTTAAGCTTATTGAGGAACAAGCTAAAACAATTATGTTCGCTGAAGTTCGAGATGAGTATGTTTTCAAAACTATCGATCCAGCATTAGTTCCTGAAGAAAGAGTAAGTCCAAAAAGAGCGCTTATATGTGTTGTAGGGGCCTTATTTGGGATTTTAATTGGCATTCTGATTGTTTTAGGAAAGAATTATTTTAGAGAGCAAAAAGCGCTTGATAACTAAGCACTTTTTTGAAACTCACTCTATATCATTTTTAAAGTTAAGCCTGAAATTCAGGTATTAATATTATGGAAGTTATATGACTAAAGGTATTATTTTAGCGGGTGGTAGCGGTACTCGCCTTTACCCATTAACGAAAGTCGTAAGTAAACAACTTATGCCCGTATATGATAAGCCGATGGTTTATTATCCAATCGCTACCTTAATGAATGCTGGCATAAAAGATATTCTAGTCATAACAACGCCAGCAGAATTAGACCGCTTTAAAGAACTACTAGGTGATGGCAAAGATTGGGGCATCAATATTGAGTACAAAACTCAACCGTCGCCAGATGGTCTAGCTCAGGCTTTTTTGTTGGGTGAAGAGTTTATTGGAAATAGCAATGTCGCATTGATCTTAGGTGATAACCTTTTCTATGGCCACGACCTTGTTAAGTCACTGCAGCTAGCTGCTTCAAGGGAGTCTGGAGCAACGGTTTTTGGCTATCATGTAGCAAATCCATGTTCATATGGTGTTGTTGAGTTTGATGAGAGTGGCAAAGCGATTTCTATAGAAGAAAAGCCAGAAGCGCCAAAATCAAACTATGCTGTCCCAGGTTTATATTTCTTTGATAATAAAGTTGTTGAGTATGCAAAGAATGTTGAACCTTCACCTAGAGGTGAGCTAGAAATAACCGATGTTATCGAGCAATACTTGGAGACTAACTCTTTAAATGTTGAAATTATGGGACGCGGAACGGCCTGGTTAGACACCGGCACCCATGACAGCCTGTTACAAGCAGCGCAATTTATCGAAACCATAGAAAAAAGACAGGGATTAAAAGTAAATTGTCCTGAAGAAGTCGCTTTTCGAATGGGATATATCAATGAGCAACAGTTACAGCAATTAGCTGCTCCATTAGTCAAAAGTGGTTACGGTGAGTATTTGTTGAGCCTACTTTCAAGAAGGGTTTTCTCATGAATATAATTGATACAGATATCCCTGATGTAAAAATTTTAGAACCTAAAGTATTTGGTGATGAGCGAGGTTTTTTCTTAGAAACGTTTCGTGAAGACTGGTTCCGAGAGCATGTTGCTGATGTAACTTTTGTGCAAGACAATCACAGTAAATCTGGCCAAGGTATTTTAAGAGGTCTGCATTATCAAACGCAGCAAACGCAAGGGAAATTAGTGCGCGTGATTGCCGGAGAAGTTTATGATGTTGCTGTTGATATTCGAAAAGATAGCCCGACTTTTGGAAAGCATGTTGGTGTCTTATTAAATAGTGACAATAAAAGACAGCTTTGGGTGCCAGAAGGGTTTGCACATGGCTTTTATGTAACAACTGAATCTGCAGAATTTGTTTATAAGTGCACAAATTATTATGCACCTGAATTTGAACAAAGCATTTCTTGGGATGATCCTACTCTTGCGATTCAATGGCCTCTTGTAAATGGTATGCAGCCATTATTATCACCTAAAGATGAAGCTGGTTTAATGCTAGCAGATGCTCCTACCTTCTAATCGAGTAATTTATGAGTAAAACAATTTTTGTAACCGGCGGAGCTGGTTTTATTGGTTCAGCATTAGTTCGCTTCTTAATAAATGAAACTGAACATACAGTAGTTAATTTCGATAAACTTACTTATGCAGGTAATTTAGAGTCATTAGCATCTGTAGAACAAAATGAAAGATATCATTTTGTAAAAGGTGATATTTGTGATCGAGAAATAGTTAGCGCTACGTTTGCCAAGTTTCAACCTGACTTTATCATGCATTTAGCCGCGGAAAGCCATGTGGATCGCTCTATTGATGGACCAGGTGAATTTATTCAGACAAATGTTGTTGGAACCTATGAGCTACTCGAGGCTGCCAGAACTTACTATGCTTCTCTAAATGATGAAAAGAAAACAGTATTCCGCTTTCACCACATTTCAACAGATGAAGTATACGGCGATTTAGGTGAAACGGGTCTTTTCACTGAAAAAACGCCTTATGAGCCTAGTTCACCTTACTCTGCGTCTAAAGCTGCATCCGATCATCTTGTTCGAGCATGGAACAGAACTTTCCAACTACCAGTAGTGCTAACAAACTGCTCAAATAATTATGGTCCATATCATTTTCCGGAAAAATTGATCCCGCTAATTATTCTTAATGCTTTAGAGGGTAAAAAACTACCTGTATATGGCGATGGTAAGCAAGTAAGAGATTGGTTATTTGTTGAAGACCATGCAAGAGCACTTTATAAAGTTGTATCTGAGGGCAAACTAGGCGAAACATACAATATTGGTGGCTTCAATGAAAAACAAAATATTGAGGTAGTCACAACAATTTGTAACCATCTGAATGATCTAATTGCAGAAAAGCCTGCTGGCTTAGATGACTTTAAAGAGTTAATTACATTTGTACAAGACAGGCCCGGCCATGATTTAAGATATGCAATTGATGCCTCAAAAATAAACAAAGAGCTAGGTTGGCAGCCACTTGAAACATTTGAGTCAGGTATTTTAAAAACAATTAAATGGTATTTAGAAAACTCACAATGGTGTCAAAATGTCCAGTCTGGTAATTATCAACGTGAGAGGCTTGGCAGCGCATGATTTACACAGTTATTGGTGGTAAAGGCTTCATAGGTAGTGAGATTGTAAAGCAGCTTAGAGAGGCTGGTGAGCAAGTCTATGTACCAGAAAAGCTAGATGAGGGTGTTTTCACTAAAGCATTAGGCACAGTGATTTATGCTGCAGGCCATGGAGACTGCGCTAATAATCCAATGAAAGTACTCGATTCAAACGTCAGTTACCTAGTAAAAATGCTTGAAAGTAGCCAGTTTGATAGATTTATTTATATTTCATCTACGCGTGTTTACATGAATCAGCAAGCAAGTTGTGAAAGTGCTGACCTCACTGTTTGTGCTAAAGATAACAGAGCGCTATTTAACTTAACAAAGCTTACGGCTGAGAATTTAGTATTAAACCTAGTAGATAAAGCAATCATAGTTCGACCAAGTAACGTTTATGGATTAGCGGTAAACAGCCCTCTATTTTTACCTTCAATAGTTAGAGATTCGATCGCTAAAAAAGAAGTAAATATGTATATCCGCGAGGACTATCAAAAAGACTATGTTTCAGTAGTTGATGTAGCTAGTGCAATCTACAAGTTAGCCAAAGCTGACATTCAAAGTAATGAAATATTTAACATTGCTTCAGGAAGAAACACTCGTGCAGATACAATCGCAAAAGTTTTGACTGATAAAACAGGCTGTAAAGTAAATTGGTTTGAAAGTAATGTTAATGAAGCCTTTTCTGAAGTTGATATTAGCAAGCTGCAAAGTGTGATTGACTTTAGCCCGGCTACAATTGAAGACGATCTCGAATCAATGATTAACTCATTTACGGAACTTTACAACAAGCATGAAAGTTTTACTCTTTAGTCCAGATACGTTTGGCTATTACACAAAAATTATAAATGTGATGGAGTCAAAAGGTCATTCTGTAGATTGGATTAACCACATTTATGTAAAGAGTAACTTTGATCGAGTAAAGTCAAGGTTAATGCCAAGCCTCACAAGTAAGTTAACAGAAAAGTACTTTATAAATGAGATTGACTGGCAAGGCGACTATGAGTTGATTGTTGTCATTAAAGGTGAAGGCCTTTCAGAGTTTTTGCTTGATAAAATGAAGCAGACTTTTAGCAAAGCAAAGTTTGTGTACTACTCATGGGACTCACTGTCTAATGTGAAAGGTGCTAAAGGGAAGTTTAAGTATTTTGATGCAATAAAATCATTTGATAGGGTTGATTGTCAAAATATAGAACACCTTGAGTATTTACCGCTTTTTTATAGCAAAGAATATAGCCGAAAGGCAAATTCAGTCTCAGATAATAAATACTCAGCTGCTTTTGTTGGAACATTACACTCTAATCGCTTTAGTGATGTATTAGGGATGGCTTCTTTGGTTGAAAAGAACCTTAATAAACCTGCTTTCACATTTTTTTATTACCCTAGCAAACCCGTCTTTAAAGTGCTAAAAGTTATTAACAAGTCCTTTCGTAAGGTACCAATAGAAGAGGTTTCGTTCGATAAGCTGAGTGCTCAAGATGTTTCTCGTGTGATGTGTGATTCTGAGGTCATTATTGATTATGGCCACCCTGATCAAACAGGCTTAACAATGAGAACCATTGAGACCTTAGGAATAAACAAAAAGCTAATTACTAACAATAAATTAGTAATGGAAGAGCCTTTTTATAAAGCTGAAAATGTTTTTGTAATTGGCGAGCAGAACGAGCAAGAACTAGCACAATTTCTAACTTCACCATATGTTCCAGTTAGTAATGAAGTTTATGAAAGTTACTCTATAGAAAACTGGGTTGAGCGTTTAATTCAATGCTAAAAAAACTCTTTTCTAGTGCATTTTTATTAATGCTTAGTACTTTAATAGCGAAAGGCTTTATATTAATTCTTAATATTTTAATTGCTCGTTACACATCAAAAGATGTTTATGGGACATTTGTGTTTTTGCGAAGTACAATTAACTTATTTGAGACTACATTTAGCTCAGCAGTAAACCCTTTCGCTGTTAAAGAAAGCTCTAAAGAGAGCTTTAGTAGAGTATCAGTGCTTGCGTATGGTGTTTTCTATGCATTTACAGCATTAATTATCTCAACCTTATGCTTATTATTATGGTCAAGTAGTTCATTTTTAAGAAGTTTATCTTCTTTTGATTTTTTGACACTTCAAATAGTTTTGACAGTAGTAATATTGATCTCATTAACTCTGTTGAATGGCTATGCGACCTCGGTGTACATAGGGAAAGGGAAAGGCATCTATAAAGTCATTTTCTTCTCAACAGTAATTAGCATCGTTTTATCGGCCGCTTTTATTTTCAATACATATGAAGATATTACTGTAGAAATAGCTTTATTTTATATGCTTATTTATCAGTTTACAGATTTAGCAATCAAAGCATGTAATGTCTTGATAAATCACATGCATGTTTTAAAAAATATTAAATACGATGTGCTTTTTCAGAAAACTAAAGGTGTATTTAATACGATAAAGCCAGTAATTTTAGGTTCAGCAATTAATGCTTTTATCTTTTGGTTTGTAAGGTATATAACAGCTAACAGTGAAAGTGGCTTTGTAGCACTTGCTGAATTCGATGTTTCATTTCAGATGTTTATGATTTGTTCAATCCTTTTAAATATCATCTGTAATATTGTTTTACGAAACTTAACGAAGCTCCATGAATCGGGTAGCAATGTAAAACAACTTCTTGTCTACGCTTTGCGTTATATGTTTTTATCTTGCCTTCTCTTCATTGCTATAGGTTATTTTCTTTACGATTATTTCTTACTTTTATATGGTGAGCAATATACTGCGAATCTATTTTTAGAAGTAACTTTAATCTGTTTATTCTATTCTATTGCTTTAGCATTCAACCGAGTAATGGTAGTTATGAATAAAACATATCAACTTTTTTACGTTGCTTTGACTTCTGCGGTAGTAATGGGCATATATATTTTGGCTGTAACTGCAAGTGCAGAGAGCTTAGCTATTTCGTTTAGTGTTTATTATCTAACTTCTTGTGTTGTTTATTTATATATATTTTCGCAAATAGGCTTATCTAATGATTAATCGTATTATGAAACTTTACCAAGACAGTGGCTTACTACTTTTCTGTGTACGAATTCCTTTGCGTTTTCTAAAAGTCTTTTTCGATATTTTAAATACTCTATTTTATAAGGCAGTATGTAAAAAAGTAGGTAAGAATGTTCGTATCGAGTTTGGTGCTAGAATTGAGTCACCCAAACTTGTAACCATAGGCAATGGGGTTTTCATTGGAAAAGGAACATTGCTTGTATCAGAGAACAACACCGGTGAATGCATTATCGAAGATAAAGTACATATATGCCGAAATTGCCATTTAGATCACACTGGTGGATTAACGATTGGAAATAACACCTTGTTATCAGAAGGAGTTGTTATTTACAGCCACAGTCACGGCTACGATCCTAAAAGCAAGCCTGTTGGTATAGAAAAGGAAATTGCAGCAAATTGCTGGTTAGGTACACGTGCAATTTTATTAGAAACCGCTGAAAGTATCGCTGAAAAAACGATTGTTGCGAGTGCTGCGGTTGTATCTAAGTCAATTACAGAAAAGCAATGTATCTTTGGTGGTGTACCTGCAAAAAGAATAAAACAATACAATGATTGATGCATTTATAACCTTTTATTTTATTGTCCTATTGCTGTTACTTCTTTATTTGAAAAAGGGGAAGAAAGACTTTTTCCATGTAATTCCCTTTTTCATTTTGTTTTCTATGGCCGAAGTGCCATATCTATATTTTATAGCCCATAATCCGCAAGAGCTTCATCCAAAAGTTATCTACCACTTAGATGACTTTAGTTTTGCCTTTTTTCAGCATGTTATGTACAAGCTAATATTTGCAATTGTTTGTATTTTTACCATGGCTTTTTTTGAACCTAAGGGCAAACTTTTTGGCGTATCAAGTATTGGTGTAGGCATGAAAGTAGTAAAATTTAAATATGCGAGCTACTTCTTTATTGCCCTTACTATACTAATGTTTGCTTTGTTCCTTCATAAAGTAGGCGGTTTCTTCTTTCTGATAAGTAATATGGATAATAAAACCTTGGTAGTTCAAGGTACTGCAATGTATAGGAACATCTTTTTTATATCTGCGATGCTCTCTATAGGCTACTACATAACTTACTTGTCACTGAAAAAAATTAAGCTTAAAAATTACCTTTTTCTATTTTTTATATCAGTGTTTTTCTTTGCCATGTTGGCATCTTACGGCGAAAGAAAAAACCCACTACTACTTTTAGTTTTCTTAGTTTTAATGTGGAACTATAAAATTAAAAATGTAAATGTATTTTCTGTTAAAAACTTACTCTTATTATTCTTTTTAGTTTTCTTTGCTTCTCTTGCACCTATTTTAAGGGTTGATGGAGCATTAGATTACTATATGTCAGATCCAGGCTCTTTAATACCTGACGCCTTGCCATATATGGGCGAGTTATTTAAGCGATTCAGTGATATTGATATTTCGCTATTTATCTTTCCATATTTTGACTCTATAAATAAGCTTTGGTTCGGTAGTACATTTATGGATTTCTTTACAGGGTTTATTCCAAGCTCATTTTATGAGGCTAAACCACCACTAGATGAAGGTGTTTATATCTATAATTTCGCACAGGGAAATAATGTTGCAATTAATTCACCATTTAAGTACATGATCCCTGTAGGTTGGCCTCTAAGTCGTGTAACTGCAGGTTATGTACACTTTGGTCCTGTTGGAGTTTTTTTGTATGCAATTTTGACAGGTATGATTTTAAAATACTTCTATCAGGTAATGATCAGTTCAAAGTTTGCTCCTTTGTGGGTTTCTTTTTATGCCTTCATGATGTTGACAGGGTTTGGTATTTCAAACGCTTTTATTTTTAATACATTAACCATATTCGTTTTATTAATGTTATTCACTTTGTTTATTTACTTATTTGAGGGCAAGAAAAATGTATCTCGTTAACTTTTCAAATCAGATTGCTGCAGGCCCCAAAAATATTGCTAATAATTTTATCCGTAATGCATTACAAAGCGGCGAGAAGTTCGTGTTTATTGTGCCAAACTTGCCTGAGTTTCTAACTTATTCAGAGACAGAAAATTGCAAATTTGTAGTTGTTGACGTAGTACCTGGCAGTATTAAAGCTTTATTGAATGTGTTTAAAGTCAACTTTTCACTGATGAACTCATTAGTAAAACAATATGAGCCTAAAGCAATTCTTGCTTTCGGTAACTTTTTATTTGGTATTAAAAGTAATCAGAAAAAAGTAGTCTTACTTCATCATCCATACATCGTTGATGATCGTTTGTATGGTAATTTGGGTGGAGTTGCAAAAATTGCAGAGAAAATTAAGCGTTACCTTTTTGGTAAAACAGTTAAAGCTGTAGACACAGTTGTTGTTCAAAGTAGCTACATGCAAAAATTGCTCAATGAAAAAGTGACAATTGATTCTGAAATTATTTTTAACCCAATTAGCGATAACTTCAAAAGAGAGAGCATTGCAAATTTTCAAGCTAAGCAAGAGTTACCTAAAGTAAAAGAGCTACTTTATGTTAGTCGCTTTTATGCACATAAAAATCATGCATTTTTATTGAAACTTGCTACTGAAATAAAAGAAAAGGCATTACCTGTTGTTATTAATATTACGGTTGATGAATCAATAGCTGAAGCTGCAGAATTTATAGCTGCTATAAAAGAACAACAACTACCGATCAATAACCTAGGGGAGTTACCTCAGGCAGATCTTAAACAATATTATCAAGACTTTGCATTTGCGGCTATTTTTCCTTCAAAATCTGAAACATTCGGTAATCCTTTAATAGAGGCTATGTTTTACGATCTTCCAGTTATTGCCCCAGACCTTGATTATGCTCATTCAGTTTTAGATCAAGCGGGTGTGATTTACAAAGAAGATGATGTGCATGATTGCGTAAATCAAATAAGTAAGTTATTTGATCTTGAAACGTATAACGATACGCGGCTAGCCTCACACACGAGAGCGCAGTTATTTCCTGATTCAGAGTCATGGTTTGAAACTTACATGGCGCTTTTGAGGTAGTGCATAAATGAAGTATGTTTATAAAAGCAATAATCTAGACTTTTTAAGATTGGTACTTGCCACGGCAGTCGTGTTTTTACACTTAGCTTTTTTAGCTAAAACCCCCCTGACTGAGTCAGTTAGTGAATCACTACATTGGTTATCTGGTAGTGCTGTGTCTACATTCTTCATTGTTAGTGGCTTTTTGATTTATATGAGCTACGACAGAAGAAAAACGCTCATTAATTATTTTTGGGGGCGTTTTCTTCGCCTTTACCCTGCATATATTTTGTTAATCTTGTTTTCTAGCTGTTTATATTTTCTGGTCGGGGACGGGAGTTCAGTTGGGAACTATGCATCTGAAATTAAGTACTTTATAGCTAATGCGGTTTTTCTGAATTTCTTAGCACCTACTATTGATGGTGTATTTTCAACGAACCCAGAGCCCTTCATTAATGGTTCATTATGGACTCTAAAAATAGAAGTTATGTTTTATTGCATGGTTCCTATTATTTACATGCTGTTAGAGCGTAAATATAGTTACTTATATATGTTGGTAATCTATGTATTATCATTCATTTATAAAGATTTTGTCTTATTGCATAAAGATACTATTCCAATGGCTGAAACACTGGCATCACAGCTGCCAGGGCAAATGATGTATTTTGTTTCAGGTATATTTTGCTTTAAATACTTTGATATATTGAAAAGACAATTTTCAGCCTTGTTAATTGCATCAGTTATTTTGATGTGGCTCAATTTCTATTACTTACAGCCATTTGTAATTGCTGTTTTCATTACATTGGTATTTATTTCATTGCCTAATGTACTTTCATTTAAAAAGTTAGGCGATATTTCATACGGTGTATATATCTTTCATTTCCCGATCATTCAGTTATTTATAGCAAATGGTTTTGAATTTAATACGGTTTCATCTTACTTAGTGCTATTTACGACGATCTTTGTTGTTTCTACAGTTTCGTGGAAACTAGTTGAAGCACCGAGTTTAAGACTTAAGAATAGATTCTTTTAGGAGTTAATATGGGAGTCTTAATTACAGGTGGAAATGGCTTTATTGGTAAAAAGCTTGTTGATTTTTTAGCAAAAGATTTCTCTATCTCGATAACACAAAGAGAGAGCGAAATTACTACTCAAGCCGCAGTCAAATCTGTAGTAACTGGTGACTTATCTGAATTTTCACAGTGGGATAGTGCGCTAAAAGGATGCACTCAAGTTATTCATTTGGCATCGTTTGCTCATAAACATGCAGCGGCTATTCAAGAGCTTGAGCAAACCAATATTAGTGCTCTAAAAGATTTATTAGTAGCGTGTAAAAACAATAATATAAAAAAGTTTATTTACTTCAGTACGGCATATGTGCACGGTAAATTCGCTAATTTAGATGTTAATGAAAACTCTTCGTTAATTGAAGGGGAGCCACAGCTTCAAACAAGAATCACCGCAGAAAACTTAGTAAAAACTTTTTGTTCCGATTCAGGCATTAATTACATTATAATTCGCCCTACACTTGTGTTGAGTCATGATGCACCTGGGAACATAAGAACTTTAGCTAAACTAGTCTCTAAAGTTCATGCATTTCCTTTCAAAGCAATTAGCAATCAGCGTTCGTACTTATCAGTAGATAAATTACTTCGTTTCACCAAACTTTGCTTAATGACCGACAAAGCAAATGGTGAGACTTACCTATTAGCTGATGAAAAAGCTTTATCACTTCAGCAAGTACTCAATTATCTTGCAGGTAGTCAAAAAGTAAATATTAGGCACTTTTACTTTCCTGAGATATTGCTGCGTTTAGGGTTAAGAGTTCTTGGGCAAAAAGAACGTGAAAATGTCCTGCTTGATAACTTTGTGGTCGACTCTTCGAAAGCAGACAAACTTTTAACAGAAATAAACATGGGTAGACGTTAATGTTACGTATTTTAGATTTTTTCATTGCTTTGTTCGGATTGGTATTTGCTTTTCCTTTTTTGATTATACTTTTCATTATTGGTTTATTTGATACAGGCTCTCCAGTCTTTAGACAAGAGCGGGTTGGACGTAATCAAAAGCCATTCATCTTGGTAAAGTTCAGAACAATGAAGGTTGATACTGCATCAGTGGCAAGTCATCTAGCAAACTCTGCTTCAATAACTCCATTTGGGTCGTTCTTACGTAAGACGAAATTAGATGAAATTCCGCAATTATGGAATGTGCTAAAAGGAGAAATGAGCTTAGTAGGTCCAAGACCTGGGCTATTTAACCAAGAAGAGCTAACCTTAGAAAGAAGTAAATTAAACGTATTTGATGTGCGACCAGGAATTACAGGTTTAGCACAAGTAAACGAAATAGACATGTCAACGCCAGCTAAGTTAGCTGAGGTAGATAAGCAAATGATTGATACATTAAATATAAAACTGTATTTCAAGCTAATACTTATGACAGTAACAGGCAGTGGTAGTGGTGATAGAGTAAAGTAAATGACTTGGTAACAAATTTACACTCATTATTACAAACTAATAAAGAGTTCGCAGTCGTTTAAGGTTAAATTATTTTCATTGTTATGAATGTTGTTGCTGTAGTAAAATCGGCACAGATGTGAACACTTAGCTCAGGAAGGGCCCTCGATTGTTACTTAATTACCTTGTGAAATTACCAAGAAGCCAAAAACGTATTTTGTCTGTGGCTATTGATACAGTATTTATATTTACTGCTTTTTGGCTGGCCTTTATCTTGCGTTTAGATAACTTTGATGAATTCCACGAAGTAAAAAATTGGTGGTTGGTTTTTGCCATAACTCCATTAAGCCTTCTTAGTTTCATAAAGTTAGGCCTTTACCGTGCTGTGCTTAGGTACATAAACTCACAAGCTCTATGGGCAATTCTTGCTGGTGTAATTTTATCAACAATTTACTTTGTTGCTAGCTCATTCTTTTTAGGCGTTCAGGTACCAAGAACTGTTCCTGTTATTTACGCGTGTATCTCTTTATTGTTTATCGGTGGCAGTCGGTTAACTGTCCGTGCAATTGTCGGTAAACTGATAATGCGTAGAAAAGAGAATGTAATTATTTATGGCGCTGGCTCTGCAGGTCGTCAATTAGCCACAGCTCTAGCCAATGGACCAGAGTATGCCCCAGTTGCATTCATTGATGATGATCTTAAAAAGCAAAATACCTTTATCCAAGGTATTAATGTTTTTCATCCTGATGACATTCCCTCAGTGGCAAATAGTAAATCTGCAAGTAAAATTTTATTAGCTCTTCCAAGTGCAGGGGGAAGTCGTAGAAAAGAAATTCTAAATAAAATAGAGTCTTTTAAATTACAGGTTATGACAATCCCAGGTATGGCCGATATTGTTGCTGGTAATACAAGCTTAGAGCAAGTCAAAGAGGTTGGTGTTGAAGATCTTTTAGGGCGTGATCCAGTAGAGCCAAACTCCGAATTAATGTCTGCCAATATTCAAGATAAGGTTGTTTTGGTATCTGGAGCTGGAGGGTCTATTGGCTCGGAACTTTGTCGACAAATTGTTAAAAACTCACCGGCGAAGCTAGTTTTATTTGAACTTTCTGAATATGGTTTATATGCAATTGAAAAAGAACTAAAAGACTACGTTTTTCAAAACTCCCTAAATATCGAAATAGTGCCGATTCTTGGTTCTATTCAAAACTTTAAACTCATTTCAATGACACTTTCGTCATTTAAAGTACAAACTATCTATCATGCTGCGGCCTACAAGCATGTTCCTTTGGTTGAGCACAATGTTATAGAAGGTGTTAAAAATAACATCTTTGGTACCAGTAACATTGCCCGTGCTGCGATAGAAAACAACGTTGAGACCTTTGTACTAATTTCAACCGATAAAGCGGTTCGTCCTACCAATGTTATGGGGACAACTAAGCGCATGGCTGAGTTAGTGCTACAAGCATTATCTGATACGCAAAAAACTACGCGCTTTACTATGGTGCGTTTTGGTAATGTTCTTGGGTCATCAGGCTCTGTTGTTCCGCTATTTAGGCAACAAATAAAACAAGGCGGCCCAATCACTTTAACCCATAAAGATATCACTCGTTATTTTATGACGATTCCTGAAGCCGCACAGCTTGTAATACAAGCAGGTGCAATGGGTAAAGGTGGCGATGTTTTCGTTCTAGATATGGGCGAGCCAGTTAAGATAATGGATTTAGCGACTAAGATGGTCCACCTCTCTGGTTTAGAAGTGAAGTCAAATAAACACCCAGAAGGTGATATTGAAATTCAATGTACAGGTTTACGACCTGGCGAAAAGCTTTATGAAGAGCTATTGATTGGTGATAACGTTGTTGGTACAGATCACCAAAGAATCATGAGTGCACACGAAGTTAAGATGCCATGGGATGAGCTTGAGCAAGTTTTACTTGAGCTTAAATCGTCATGTGATTTAAACGATCACCACTCTATTCGTAAGTTGTTGTTAGAAGCACCAACAGCCTTCAATCCTACAGATGGTATTTGTGACCTCCATTGGCTCGAGAGTGTTAAAAATAACGAAAATGTAACTGTATTGAAGAATGCAAAGTAAAAAATAAAGCAGTTTAACTAGGTATATATGAATATTACAATCGCGGGTACGGGTTATGTTGGTTTATCTAATGCCATGTTGTTGGCCCAACATAACAATGTAGTAGCTCTAGATATTGTTGAAGAAAAAGTAGCGCAACTAAATGCCGGAAAGTCGCCAATATCAGACACAGAAATTGAAGATTTTCTTGCTAATAAGCAACTGAATTTTACTGCCACTACAGATAAGCAATTAGCTTATCAAAATGCTGATTTTATCATCATCGCTACGCCTACCGATTATGATCCAGAGACCAACTACTTTAATACCAAGTCAGTTGAAGCTGTTATTGCTGATGTACAAGCAATAAACCCAGCAGCAGTAATGGTTATTAAGTCAACTGTACCTGTTGGCTTTACCGAAAGCATTAAGCAAAAGTTTAATACAGAAAACATTATTTTCTCTCCAGAGTTTTTAAGAGAGGGTAAAGCACTGTACGACAACTTATACCCATCGCGTATTATTGTGGGTGAGCGTTCTGAGCGCGCCGAAGTATTTGCAAATTTACTAGCTCAAGGGGCTATTAAAGAAGGTATTGAAGTTTTATTCACAGATTCAACCGAAGCAGAAGCAATCAAGTTGTTCTCAAATACTTACCTTGCTATGCGCGTAGCCTACTTTAACGAGCTTGATAGCTACGCAGAAAGTCATGGTTTAAATTCTAAACAAATTATTGAAGGGGTAAGTTTAGACCCACGTATAGGTAATCATTACAACAACCCTTCTTTTGGCTATGGTGGGTATTGTTTACCTAAAGATACCAAGCAATTATTGGCTAACTATCAAAACGTGCCAAACAACATGATCCGCGCCATTGTAGACGCAAACTCTACTCGTAAAGATTTTATCGCAGAGTCGATCCTCGCAAGAAAGCCAAAGGTAGTGGGTATTCATCGTTTAATCATGAAGGCTGGTTCGGATAACTTTAGAGCATCCGCTATTCAAGGCATCATGAAGCGAATCAAAGCTAAGGGTGTTGAAGTGATAGTTTATGAACCTGAATTACATGAAGAAACTTTCTTTAACTCTAAAGTGACCCATGACCTAGCTGAATTAAAGTCTTCTGCAGATGTAATTATTGCCAACAGAATGGTAACTGAGCTCGATGATGTTGCAGAAAAAGTGTACACCAGAGACCTGTTTGGTAGTGATTAGTTCTCACTTGGGGTAATAACAATTTTGTAATAGACACGCCTAAATTCTCTGCGTATAATCGCTGGCTCATAAAAACCAATCCTTTTGGATTGGTTTTAAGGAAAATGAGTATTTTAGGTGTGACTATGGAAAGTTGGTACTTACTTTTTTGTAAATCAAAACAAGAGCTAAGAGCTCAAACTAACCTTCAAAACCAAGGTTTTGAAGTATTCTTTCCCGAACATAAAATCGAGCGGATCGTAAAGGGTCGTCGCTCAATTCGTACATCTCCTCTTTTCCCTAGTTATTTATTTATAAAGCTAGACTCGCAAAACTGTAACTTTTCTGCGGTAAAAAATACCCGTGGAGTAAGTGGTTTTGTTGCTTATGGTCATAAATTTCAAATCGTACCTGAGCAGTTAATTGCTCAACTCAAATCTATGAGTGATATGAGTGAGGTAACATCTTCGCTACCAAAAGCCGGTGATGTTGTTTACCTAAACACAGAGTCATTTAAAAATGTTCAAGCTATTTACCAAGAGTCAGATGGTGACATGCGTAGCATTTTGTTAGTTAATTTATTGAACAAACAAGTCACCGTAAGTGTAGATAATAAAGAAATCAGTTTATAAGTCGCGATTCAAAACGACATTGACGTAGAAGCGGCCTTAGCCGTGAACATGATTTCAATGTTCTGTGTTAAAACGCCTACCACGGAACTGAAAATTTATAAGTCGTAATTCAAAACGGCAATAACGTAGGAACGGCTTTAGCCGTGAACAGGTTTAAATGTTCGGCGTTCAAACACCCCCCCTACGGTGTAGGCATTAAGCTTTAACACGTGAAAAACAAAAAATAATAATAAAATCAGTACGTAGGAACTGCAACCTAGGGGCGGAAGCGTGCCCGAAGGGCTAGACAAGCAAAGAGTTTTGCTTTCAAGATGGAGCGAGAGGAGCTCTGCGACGAACTGGAACGGAAGCGTGCCCGAAGGGCTAGAAAAGGCGTAGGCGTCACGCTTGCTTGGCGCGTCTCAACCGCGGCTCTGTTGTTAATAATTCGCTCGAAATAAATTTCACGCCTACAAAAAGGCGAATTCTGAAGGGTAAGGCGTAGGCGTCACGCTTGCTTGGCGCGTCTCAAACACGGCACTGTTATTAATAATTCGCGCGAAATAAATTTCACGCCTACAAATGGTGAATGCGAAGGGTAAGGTGTAGCCAACCCCGTACGAACGGCTTTAGCCGTGAACATGTTTAAAATGTTCGGCGTTAAAACGCCTCCTACGAAGTTGGCTTCTGTATTCATAACGCGATAACGCTTGCAAACACACACAAGCAACGATTTACAATCTTGAAGAACCTAGAACCTAGAACCTAGAACCTAGAACCTAGAACCTAGAACCTAGAACCTAGAACCTAGAACCTAGAACCTAGAACCTAGAACCTAGAACCTAGAACCTAGAAGTATTCATTAACTATTTTGCAAAAACCTGTCACAAGTGAGCGTTTACTAAACACTCAGTCTTGCGAACCTTGTAATGCCATGCTTTAATTAGGCAGCGTAAAAATAAACAGTTGTGGTTTTATTTTAACTGGACGTTTTAAGAATAATTATTTGGGAAATAACAATGGCGCTTAGCTGTAAAACAATTGTAACGTCATTTGCGTTACTAGCAATGACTGGCTGTACAATCATCCCCGGTAGCCATTTTGAAGGAATCGAATCGGGCGAACAAATAGATAATCTTGAGAAGGAGCTCGATAAAGTTAATATCCAAATCATCGACTCTTCTCTCATTAATCAACAAAAGCAAAGTAAAACGAAACCAGCGTTACCATCAAGCCTTGATGGCATCGATACCTCTGATTATCAATACAAATTAGGTGTTGGCGATGTAATCACAATTGGCGTATGGGATCATCCTGAATTAACAATTCCTGCTGCAGTACAACGTACTGCTGAGTTCGACGGCTTCCGTGTTCAAGCCGACGGCACTATTACTTTTGCCTACGCTCCAGATATTCAAGCGGCTGGTAAAACAGTACAGCAAGTTCATAAAGAGCTTGTTAAGCGCTTAAGCCGCGTAATCGAAGACCCTCAAGTAGATATTAAAATTGTTGGCTTTAGAAGCCAAAAAGCCTATGTAACAGGTGAAGTAAATAACCCCGGTGTTCTTCCTGTAACCGAAGTACCGCTTACTCTAATTGATGCACTAAACCAAGCAGGCGGGTTAACAGATTCTGCTGATTGGCGCACAGTTACATTTACCCGTGGCGATAAAACCGAAGTGATCCAGCTAGATGACTTTTATGCTCATGGCGATATCTCGCAAAACCGTTTATTAAAACATGGCGATATTGTGCATGTTAATCGTAACGATATGCAAAAAGTGTTTGTATTAGGCGATGTAAAACGCGCTGGTACAGTGGGCGTTAATCGTTATGGTTTAAATTTAGCGCAAGCTTTAAGTGATGCAGGCGGCTTAAACGAAAATACAGCAGATGCAAATGGCGTATTTGTATTACGTAAACGCAACTTAGAAACCGATGGCATCATTGCTGATGTATACCAACTACATGCAAAAAATGTTGCAGCATTAGTGCTTGCAGAGCAATTTGAATTACAGCCGCACGATATTGTGTATGTAACTTCAGCACCGCTAGCGCGTTGGAACCGTGTAATCAGCTTATTACTACCTTCGGTAAGTACAGTTGACTCAATTAATGACGTTACAACTTCGAACTAAAGGTTAAATGTTATGTTTGATTCTGTACTGGTTGTGTGTGCTGGTAATATTTGCCGTAGCCCAACCGCCGAATATGTATTAAAAAGTAAACTTCAAGGTAAAAATGTTAGTGTGTCTTCAGCGGGCTTAACGGCCCTTGAAGGCAAACAAGCAGACGCTCAAGCACAGCAAATTGCAACGCAACATGGTATTGATATGAGCGAGCATCAGGGCAGGCAAATCACCTCAGCCCTTGTTGCACAGCACAGTGTTATTTTAGTGATGGAGCAGCGTCATATAAACGACTTGTGCTCTCGCTACCCGCAAGCTCGTGGTAAAACATTTTTGCTAGGTAAATGGGTTGGTGATAAAGAAATACCCGACCCATACCGTCAAAGCCAAGAGGCTTTTGAGCACGTTTACGCATTAATCGATAGCGCTTGTAGCGCTTGGCAAAAGTATTTATAAGGAAAGGGTAGTAGATGAATGCTCAGCCCACTGCATTAGCAGCAAGTAAAAATCAAAATAGAAGTCAAGAATCGCAATCGCAAGAAATAGATCTACTCGCATTACTAGGTACTTTAATCGATCGTAAATGGTTCATCATATTAGTAACAGCTGTATTTGCCATTATTGGTGTAGCTGTTGCGGTGTTAAGTACACCGATATATAAAGCAACAGCGCTGGTACAAGTTGAAGAAAGCAGCCCGTCTGTACCTGGCCTTGATGATATGGCGGGTATGTTCGAAAGTAGTAGTGCCGCTGTAACCGAAATCGAGCTGTTAAAGTCACGCTCTGTGATTGGCGAAGCGGTCGATACCCTAAAACTTGATATAGTTGCAGAACCTAAATTATTCCCAGTTATTGGTGGTAAGTTATACCGCAGTTTTGCTGCAGAATCTAAAGGCGATATAGCTGAGCCATTTTTAGGCTTGGGCAGTTTTGCATGGGGTGGCGAAAGTATAAATGTATTTAGATTTAACGTACCTAAAGCGTTTGAAGGCGAAGAGTTTGAGTTAGTAGTTGGCGAGGGTAAAACATTTGAGCTTTTTAACCCTGATGGTGAGTTGGTATTAAAAGGTGCGGTTGGTAAAGATGAAAGCGTTGGCTTTTATGAGTTAACTTTACGCGATTTAAATGCGCGCCCTGGTACAGAGTTTGTTCTTATTAAAAAGAATCGCTACAGAACTATTATTGAGTTACAGCAAGAGATTAGTGCCGGCGAAAAAGGTAAAGATTCTGGCATAATTGCTATGTCTTATGAGCATAAAGGCCCTATCCACGCTGAAAAGGTACTTGATAAAGTATCGCAAATTTATGTACGCCGTAATGTAGAGCGTAATAGTGCCGAAGCGCAAAAGTCACTTGAATTTTTAGAAGTACAATTACCCGAAGTTAAAAAGCAACTTGAATATGCTGAAGAGCGTTTTAACGATTACCAAATTAAACGTCAATCAATCAACATTAGCCTAGAAACTCAAGGTGTGCTTGAGCAAGTGGTTGAGCTTGAAACTAAATTACAAGAGCTAGAGCTAAAACGCTTAGAGTTAAGCCGTAAGTTTAAAGAAAGTCATCCAACTTACCAAGGTGTGCTTGAGCAAATTGAAGCAGTAGAAAAACAAAAGCAAAAATTAGTTGGCGAAGTTGGTAACTTGCCAGAAACACAGCAAGAGCTATTGCGTTTAAAACGCGATGTAGAGGTAAGCAACCAAATTTACACCTTGTTACTTGGTAAAACGCAAGAGCTTGATATTGTACGTGCTGGTACTGTTGGTAATGTGCGCGTGGTCGATGCTGCAGCGGTAGACACTACAGAGCCTGTTAAGCCGAAAAAAGCACTCATAGCTGTTGTAGCAACTTTAGTTGGTGGTTTTTTAGCAGTTACCATTGTGCTAATTCAAAAAGCAATGCACCGCGGTGTTGAAGACCCAACCGAGATCGAAAGCATTGGCTTACCTGTTTATGCATCAGTACCGTACTCAGACTTTCAAGATAAACTAACTGGTTTTAACCGTGCCCGTAAAGTTAAAGATAAGCCTAAGTCTATTCTTGCGGTAGATAACCCAGCAGATTTATCGATTGAGGCCCTACGTAGCCTGCGTACAAGCTTACACTTTGCAATGATGGAGGCTAAAAACAATATTATTGCAATATCAGGCCCAAGCCCAGGTGTGGGTAAATCGTTTATCTCAGTAAACTTGGCAACAGTTCTGGCACAAAGCGGTAAAAAAGTACTAATTATCGATGCCGATATGCGTAAAGGTTACTTACAAACTCAGTTCGGTATGAAGTGGGACGATGGTTTAAGCGATTTATTATCGGGCCGTTTAAATCTTGATCAAGTGACTAAAAAGTCACAAGTTGAAGGGCTAGATGTAATCACCCGTGGTCAAATACCACCAAACCCATCTGAACTATTAATGCATAGTAACTTTAGCAAAATGGTTGATGAGGTAAGTGGCAAGTACGACATTATTATAGTTGATACACCACCTATTTTAGCGGTTACAGACCCTGCAATTGTGAGTGCCCATGCAGGTAGTACATTGTTAGTAACGCGCTTTGGGCAAAACCATTTACGTGAAATTGAACTTACTCGTAACCGCTTTGAACAAAACGGCATAGACGTAAAAGGTGTTGTATTTAATGGTGTAGTACGTAAAGCAAGCAATGCATACGGCTATTACGGCTATTACAACTACGAATATAAATCTGATAAGTAATTAAAGACGTTCTAGGTTCTGCTTGACTTAATTGTCACCACGAAAAGCGTGTTGCAGAACCTAGAATTGAATAAAAAATTTTAAATAATCTCGGTGATCGAAGTTAACTTCTGAAATCAAAGCACCGATATCCGAAAGCAGACATCTGATATCTAAAACTGATATCTGAAACCTGATATCTAACCTCTGATATCTAACCTCTGATATCTTTCACTTGATATCTCTCGTCTAACCTCTGATATCTAACTTCTGACTTCTTTTTAGCTTCTTTCTTTCGAAACCTAGCATACTTTCATGGAGTAAAAATGGAAATCTCCCAAGCCCGCATGACTCACCTAAAGCAACTAGAAGCTGAATCTATTCATATTATTCGTGAAGTTGCTGCCGAATTTGATAACCCAGTAATGCTTTACTCTGTCGGTAAAGACTCTGCAGTAATGCTGCATTTAACAATGAAAGCGTTTTACCCTGCTAAACCACCGTTCCCTTTAATGCATGTTGATACAACATGGAAATTTAAAGAAATGATCGAGTTTCGCGACAAAATGGCAGAAAAGCTAGGTTTTGATTTATTGGTACATATTAACCAAGAAGGTGTAGATGCAGGCGTTGGCCCATTTACCCATGGTAGTGCAAAGCATACCGACATCATGAAAACTCAGGGCTTAAAACAAGCACTAGACAAATACCAGTTTGATGCGGCATTTGGTGGTGCACGCCGCGACGAAGAAAAATCACGTGCTAAAGAGCGTGTTTATTCATTCCGCGATAAAAACCACCGTTGGGACCCTAAAAACCAGCGCCCAGAGTTATGGAATACCTTTAATGGTAAGGTAAACAAAGGCGAAAGTATTCGTGTATTCCCACTAAGTAACTGGACCGAGCTTGATATCTGGCAATACATCTACCTAGAAAATATCGACATTGTACCACTTTACCTAGCGGCAGAGCGCCCGGTAGTAGAGCGTGACGGTACATTAATTATGGTTGATGACGAACGTATGCCACTTGAAGAAGGCGAAGTACCAATGAAGAAAATGGTACGCTTTAGAACCCTTGGCTGTTACCCATTAACCGGTGCAGTTGAATCTAACGCCACAACGCTACCAGAAATCATTCAAGAAATGTTACTAACAAAAACATCAGAGCGCCAAGGCCGCGTAATCGACCACGATTCATCAGGCTCAATGGAGAAAAAGAAAATGGAAGGTTACTTTTAAAAAGCCGTAAGCTCTAAGCTGTAAGTCTTAAGTGGATTAAAGACTTTACTAAATAGATACAACAAGGAATTGTTATGAATTTTGAAAATTTAGAAGTTTGGAAGCGTTCGGCAAGGTTGTCTTCGAATATTTATAAAGGAACAACTGAATTGCGGGATTACGGCTTTCGAGATCAGCTGACTAGAGCTGGCTTATCAGTACCTAGTAACATCGCGGAAGGGATGAGTAGAGATAGTAATAAAGAAAAACGTCGATTTTTAGATATTGCTCGCTCATCGCTTTCAGAAGCTCGGACTCAAATTTATATCGGAATAGAGATAGGATATTTATCTAACGATATAGGGTCTATATGGGTTGCAGAAACAAAAGAGTTACAGGCAATGCTTTGTGGCCTGAAAAACTCTATAGAAAGTATTTAAACTTCAAGCTTATGGCTTATAGCTTATAGCTTAAGTAAGGATGGAAAATGACTGAACAAATTACCCCAAATCTTCTTGAAACAGATATCGAAGGTTACTTAAAACAACACGAAAACAAAGATCTACTACGCTTTTTAACTTGTGGTAATGTTGATGACGGTAAATCAACATTAATTGGCCGCTTATTGCATGATTCAAAATTAATTTTTGAAGATCACATGGCGGCTATCAAAAGCGATTCAAAAAAATTCAATACCACAGACGAAGAGTTCGATTTAGCGCTACTGGTAGATGGTCTTCAGTCAGAGCGTGAACAAGGTATTACTATTGATGTAGCTTACCGTTATTTTGCAACTGAAAAGCGTAAGTTTATTATTGCTGACTGCCCAGGGCACGAACAATACACGCGTAACATGGCAACTGGTGCATCTAACTGTGACCTAGCCATTGTAATGATTGATGCCCGTAAAGGCGTACAAACACAAACTAAGCGTCATAGCTATATTGCATCACTACTTGGCCTTAAACACGTAATTGTAGCCATTAATAAAATGGACTTAGTTGATTATAGTCAAGACGTTTACCGCCAGATTAAAGCCGATTACAAAGCCTTTGCAGAACAATTAGATATTCCTGATGTGCGTTTTGTACCAATCTCGGCGCTTAAAGGCGATAACGTTGTAGATAAAGGCGAAAACCTAGATTGGTACCCAGGTGCAACATTAATGCAGTTGCTTGATACAGTAACCATTAGTGACGATAAAAACCTAGATACTTTCCGCCTACCTGTACAATATGTTAACCGCCCTAACTTAGACTTTCGTGGTTTTTGTGGCACCATTGCCAGCGGCATTATTAATGTTGGCGACCAAATTACAGCATTCCCATCGGGCAAAACATCATCAGTAGAGCGTATTGTTACTGCTGATGGCGATTTACAAACGGCTTTTGCGGGCCAAGCAATCACACTTACTTTAAAAGACGAAATTGATATTTCGCGCGGTGATGTGATTGTTAAGTCAAGCACTGACCAAAAGCAACTACCAACAACGAGCTCAAACTTTGCTGCAACGATTGTCTGGATGGCCGATGCTGCTATGCAGCCAGGTAAAGAGTACGAGCTAAAAATTGGTACTAAAAATACGTTTGGTAAAATCAGCAATATTAACCACCGTATTGATGTAAATACCCTAGAGCAAATTAATGCTAGCGAATTACAATTAAACGAAATTGCTAATTGTACTATCGAGACATCTGCCCCTGTAGTAATTGACCAATACAAACAAGTGGTAGGTACCGGCTCGTTCATCATTATTGACCGCTTAACCAATGTAACGGTGGGGGCGGGTATGATCTCAGATACAATTGCTGAACACCAAACCTCAACTTTCGAACCTCGTATTTATACAGAAGCAGAAGTCGCATTAAATAAATACATTCGTGAGCATTACCCTGAATGGAGTGCATTAGAAATATGAAAGAATTAGTTTTTATTCTTTCTCTGCCTCGCTCGGGCTCAACATTACTGCAGCGTATACTCAAATGCTCTAGTGAAGTTGAGTGCCCAGCTGAGCCGTGGGTATTAATTCCAGCTTTGAATGTGATTGAGAAAAAGTATGAGGAATGTAGTGAATACAATTCAATATCTAGTAGGCGTGCGTATAACGACTTCATAAATTATTGTGGTAAGGAAAATTATATAAACGCGCTTAATATTTTTTATACTAAGGTGGTTCAAGAAGAAGCGTACGATAAGGTTTATATAGATAAAACACCTCGATATCATGTATTTGCTGATCTGCTTATGGAAGTTTTTCCTGATGCAAAGTTTATTATATTAGATAGAAATCCATTGGCAGTAATAGCTTCAATATGTAACTCATGGAAATCTGGAGTCTTTGATCTTTCTGGGTACGAGAAGGACTTACATGAAGGGTATATTTCACTTCAAAGGTTTAAGACTAAGCATTTAGGCAATCGAAACGTAATGAGTATCGCATATGAAGATATTGTTGAGGATGATTTTGATTGGGAAAGCGTTTTTAATTTTTTAAATATTAAATTTGATAAGGCTTACCTTTCAAAACTTAGTTATTCAAGTTTTGAAGGTAAAATGGGTGATCAGGTTGGTATTAAAAAATATGATAGGATCTCTAATGGCTCACGAGATAGCTATGTAGCCTTCTTTTCAAATATTATCAGGCAAAATTATCTTAAAAAATACAAGAAATTCTTACTTCAGAACGGAGTTGATATTAATTTTGAACCTAAAAGAAGGTTTTTCAATGGTTTGATTTTAAAAGATCTTTTCGCTGCAATTAAAGTTTTTTTGGTAAAAAAAATTGGACTGAATCTATTGTTTAGATTCAAAAACAAGGAGCTAAGATAACTATGAGTTTTTTTCGTATATGTGGATTTAGGGTAAGGCGTTTTTTAGCACTAAAGCCTTTTTTATTTAATATCTTTTACTCATTATCAAAGCACTATAGGAATGAGCTATTAGTGAATGCTAAGACAGACATTGTCATTGAAGGTTACCCAAGAAGTGCGAATACTCACGCAGTAGTTGTAACTGAAAATACTTTTGATAACATAAATATTGCTCACCATATGCACAGTGAAGCACAAGTCTTGAACGCTTTTAAGTTGAATGTGCCTATCCTAGTAATTATTCGAGAACCACTTGATAGTGTCTTGTCATTGGCTATAAGGGAGAGGTTCTTAAGTTTAAGTGACTGCCTTAATTATTATGTTGATTTCTATGGCTTTCTTAATAGAAATTCAAAAAAGATACATATTCTTGAGTTTAAAGATGTCATTTCTAATAGTGATTTGGTAACAGATAAAGTCGCAAATATTTTAAATTTAGACAAGGAAAATTCTTTTTGTTCTGAAAGTTCTGAATACAGAGATATTATTAATGACCTAAATGTTAAAGATAAAGGCGATGATTTAAAAGTTTCTTTGCCGACTCAAGAAAAGGAAGACAAGAAGCGCGAATTATTAAAAAGACTAGAGCTAGAACCAACTCTGATGCAGCTCTTAGAAAAAGCTAATGGCTTGTATAATGCACTTAGAGTATAAGAAGCATTCATTTTATGCTGGGGCTGGGGTGCTCTTCTTTTTTTTGTTTTATTATCCCTTTGTCTTTCGATATTTTTCTGATTCATTTTATAAAGGGTTAATGCTTTCAATATCTATATTGATAAGCATTTTTGCTTTGGATGCATTTAGTCGTAGGAGAATACATAACTCAAGTGTATTTAGTTTACTAGCTGTGTCCTTGTCTGTAAGTAAGATTATTTTTCTCTTACTTTCATCTTTACTGATACATCAAGAGTTTGACTTTGTTCCTGAAGTTATTAGGGTGATTATAGTAGTCTATCTAATTCTTTTCTTCGAACCTTACTCTTGGATAAAATATGAAAAGGTGATTAGGAGCATAATTGTTGTATTAACATCTTTAGCTTTAGTTGGCTTTTTTTTAACATTGTTTGTAGGGGATGTCCGTCTAACAGAGATTCAAATTTCTACTAGTGGCGACCTAGATGAAGGTGTGAGGGGGGTTTCACTCTTTGGGCTACAATGGATGAGATTACCTTACTTGGGGGAGTATGTATATAGGATTCAATCTTTTACATCAGAAGCAGGTAATTTCGCGATGGCACTTGGACCGGTTGTTATTTATTATCTAACAAGAAGTAAACTATCAGCTAGAGATTATTTTATTTTGCTAATAATTTTGACTGCTCTTTTATTAACCTTATCTTTATCGGCATTTGCATCGTTAATTATCGTCTACTTGGTTATTCTGAAAAGAACAAATAAAAACCTTGTAAGACCCATTTTTATTTTTTTTACGATTTCTCTCCTCCTCTATTTTGCTTTAGATAATTATTTTATCACAGAATATTTGAAAACAAAGTTTGTAAGCTCCGATGTTGGGAGTTCATCACTAGCTCAAAGGCAAGAACAAATTGAAAGTATCAAATTAGTTGCGAAAAACTGTTTGTATGTAGGTTGTGGTGTTAACACAGCATCTAGTTTTAATCTTACTATAGCGATAGGGTGGTTAGTAACACTAATAAACTATGGTCTAGTTTATATGTTTTTATTTGTAATTTTTCTATTATATATTTTAAAAGGCTCTCTCAAAGAATCAAAGCAAAGCGAAACAATATTACTTTCAGCGATGTGTTTAGTATTTTTTATTGCTCAGGGTTTTTTTCGAGGAGAACCAATTTCATCTCCTTGGTACTGGTTTTATCTTTTGCCATTACTTGAATTAAAGAAGTTTATAAAATTTGAAAGAGGTTGTAATGGTTAAGTTGAGTATCGTAACTATCAGTTATAACTGTATTAATGATTTAAAGAGCACAATGGACTCTGTTAAATCTCAGTCTTATAGTGATTATGAGTATATAGTTATTGATGGTGGCTCAAGTGATGGTACCAATGAGCTTTTAATAAAAAGCTCTATTGTTGATAAGTATATTTCTGAGCCTGATGGTGGTATTTATGATGCAATGAATAAAGGGGTTGAATTGGCAGAAGGGGAATATATTTTGTTCCTTAATGCAGGAGATACCTTTTGTTCTAAGTGTATACTAAATGAAGCTGTAAGGTTTTTATCAGGTGATGAAGATATCATTTATGGTAATGCTTTGAGAGATACTCCAGAAGGGTTTGTTAAATTTAAGAATTCTAAGTTGAGTGATATTACTTTCGGAATGGTATTCTGCCATCAAGCTGTATTTACAAAGGCTGAGTTATTTAAAAATAAAGCCTATTCTCTAGATTATAAAATAGCCGGGGATTATGAGTTTTATTTAAGGGGGTACTTGTTAGGTGCTACATTCAAGTATGTAGATTTGGATATCGCTGTTATTGATAATGAGGGTGTTTCAAATACTAGGAAGTTCCGAAGTACTATTGAAAGGTACAGGATTGTCAAAAAGGCTAAAGTTCTGACATGGAGACTTTACTTTAAGTTTTCTTATTATTTGTTTAGAGCATTACTGTCTGACTTTCTTAGAAAAGTTAAGGTACTTTAAATGACTGAGATGGTTTTCATAGGTACCTTAAGTGGGCAGCTTTGTGGTGAGCTAAACTGCAATAAAGTTATCAAAGAGCGTATTAAAACGACCTATCAGAGTTGTGCGTTTATTGATAGTAACTTAGCTAGTGGTCCCGATAAAACTGGCGGTTTTGGTTTTAAGAAGCTTTTTCAAATGCTTGGTTTGTATTTTCAATTGCTATGTTCGTTGGAGCGCAATGCTACTGTCTATATGACACCAGGCCTCAGTAGGCTAGGTTTAATTAGATTTCTGATTGCTTTAGTCATGTGCAAACTTTTCAAAGCTAAAGTTGTTGCTCACTATCATGGTTCACGTGTAATTAATGAATATGATACTTACAAGCCTTATTTTAAAGCTTTGGTAGATTATTTTTTCAGGAATGTTGATGCTCATATTTTTTTGTCCAATACCTTGCAGCGTCAGTATTCATCAAAATTTAAAATAAAAAATTCTTTTGTTGTAGGTAATTTCTTCTCAAATGAACTGCATGAATACCTGCTTAGGAATTATAGAGAAACTCCAACGCTAAGAAATCGAAAAATTCGATTGCTTTATTTAAGTAATCTGATAGAGGCTAAAGGTTATAAAACAGCAATTGAAATTACAAAAAAACTTAAAATATTAGGTTCTGATGTTGAGTTAAAAATTGCAGGGAATGGATCTGATGAAGTTATTTTAAAATTACAAGATCTGATAGAGGGTGAGCCTATAGAGTATCTAGGAGTGGTAAGTGGTGTCGACAAGTACGAGCTTTATAACGAGTCAGATATTCTACTTTTTCCAACCCTTTATAAACAGGAAGGGTTACCTTTAGTTTTACTCGAAGCAATGATTAGTCGGTTACTTGTAGTTACAAATAATATAGGTGGTATACAAGACTTAATAGTTAATAAAAAGACAGGTTTGTTTTTAGAAAAAAATATGCAATTGGAATCAGGGGTTACCTTAATACAGAAAGTTCTAAAAGAGCCTGATTTATATTCAAGTATTATTGAAGCTGCTTATGATGTCAGTGAGTCCTATACCGAAGATGCTTTCGGCAACAATGTTTTGAAAGTTTTAAATAGGATGTCCGAAAAATGAACTTATTTTTATATAGTTTAAATTATGCTCCAGAAAAGACTGGTATAGGAAAGTATAATGGGGAAATGTGTGAAGCCATAAGTGATATTTATGGTTATAGTGTTACAGCCTTAGTTGCTCCTCCATATTATCCTAATTGGGAAGTTGAGCACAGCTACAGTAGTTTTTTATACAAATCTGAAAACATAAATGAGGTTAAAGTAATTAGAAGTCCTTTGTATGTCCCTTCAAAGGTTACTACATTCAAGCGACTTTTACACCTAAGTACATTTTCAGTTTCATCTAGCATTGCTTTACTAATTAAGTTTATCAAAAATAAGCCAGATGTAATTTTTTTAGTACAGCCGACTTTGTTTTGTGCGCCAGCGACATTGCTATTTTCAAAACTGTTTGGTGTGAAAACTATATTGCATATTCAAGATTTTGAAGTAGATGCTATGTTTGGTCTTGGTATGGTTAGTGAGGGAAAGATTACAAAAATCGTAAGGCGAACTGAATCTTGGCTAATGAAAAAGTTTGATGTAGTCTCTAGTATTTCTTACAGTATGCTTGAAAACGCTGAGCGAAAAGGAGTCGATAAGTCTAAGTTACTTTTTTTCCCTAATTGGGCTGATACCAGTTTTGTAACACCTGATACAGATGGTTCTGCTTTACGGAAAGAGTGGGGGTTTGCAGAAACAGACAAAGTTGTACTTTATGCAGGTAACATTGGCCAAAAACAAGGCCTTGAAATTGTGATAGAGGCAGCTAAAAGCTTTGAAGGTGATAAAAATGTAAAGTTTGTTTTTGTTGGTGCTGGTGCTTATGTTGATATTCTAAAAAGGCTCGCTAAAGCTAGCAATTTAGATAATGTATATTTTAAACCTCTTCAAGACTGGGAGGATGTTCCTGCGATGTTGTCTATGGCTGATGTTCATTTGGTTGTACAAAAGAAGGGAGCTGCAGATGCAGTATTACCTTCAAAACTAACCAATATATTATCAGCTGGAGGGCATGCACTAGTAACAGCCGAAGAATCTACAGAGCTTGGAAAAATTGAGCAAGCAAACTCTGGGATATATACAAGGGTTGAACCCGAAAATACAAAAGACTTTATTGCGGGTTTAAAAGCTGTATTCGCAACAGATACTAGTAAACCAAATATGATTGCGCGCAATTATGCGCTCAAAAATTTAGATATTAATAATATAATTGAACGCTTTGTAAGCGATATAGATAAGTTAGTAAAAGGAAAAGATAATGACTAAAGTAGCCTTAATAACGGGTGTAACAGGACAAGATGGATCATATTTAGCGGAGTTTTTGTTAGAAAAAGGCTACGAAGTACATGGTATTAAACGTCGTGCATCGAGTTTTAATACAGAACGTGTAGATCATATCTATCAAGATATCCACGAAGATAACCCTAAATTCTTTTTGCACTATGGTGATTTAACAGATACATCAAACCTGACCCGCATTTTAAAAGAGGTTCAGCCAGATGAAGTTTATAACTTAGGTGCGCAAAGCCATGTTGCTGTATCGTTTGAAGCCCCTGAATATACCGCTGATGTTGATGCTATTGGTACATTACGTCTTTTAGAAGCAATTCGTTTTTTAGGTTTAGAAAAGAAAACTAAGTTTTATCAAGCATCGACTTCTGAGCTCTATGGCGAAGTACAAGAGATCCCGCAAAAAGAAACAACACCTTTTCACCCTCGCTCACCTTATGCTGTAGCTAAAATGTATGCTTATTGGATAGCAGTTAACTATCGTGAATCATATGGTATGTATGCATGTAACGGTATTTTATTTAACCATGAATCACCTCGCCGTGGTGAAACATTCGTTACACGTAAGATTACCCGTGGCTTAGCTAATATTTCGCAAGGTTTAGAAAAATGCTTATACCTAGGTAATATGGATGCACTACGTGACTGGGGTCACGCTAAAGACTACGTGCGTATGCAGTGGATGATGCTTCAACAAGATACACCTGAAGATTTTGTTATTGCAACCGGTAAGCAAATTTCTGTACGCGAGTTTGTAACACTTTCTGCTAAAGAGCTTGGTATTACTTTAGAGTTTAGTGGTGAAGGTATTGACGAAATTGCCACTGTCGCTGCTATTGAGGGTGATAATGCTGAGGCTCTAAGTGTAGGTGATGTAATTGTTCGCGTAGACCCTCGTTACTTCCGCCCTGCTGAGGTAGAAACGCTACTTGGCGACCCAACAAAAGCGAAACAAAAGTTAGGTTGGGTACCTGAAATCACTGTAGAAGAAATGTGTGCTGAAATGGTGCAAAATGACTTAGCTAAAGCGAAGCAACATGCAATTTTAAAGTCGCACGGTTATGACATTAGTGTTTCTGTAGAGTAACTACAGGACTTTTAGTTATAAACTTATTAACCCAGCGCAAAGCTGGGTTTTATTATGGAAAGAACAATGCAAGCTAAAACTATTTTTGTCGCTGGTCATAACGGAATGGTCGGTAGTGCTATTGTTAGGCAATTACAAAAGCAACCTGAAGTGACAGTTATCACTCGCTCTCGCTCAGAGTTAAACCTTTTGGACCAAAGTGCAGTTGCTAATTTTTTTGAATCGAATGATATTGATCAAGTGTATTTAGCTGCGGCTAAAGTTGGGGGAATTATTGCTAATAATACTTACCCTGCAGAGTTTATATATGAGAACTTGATGATTCAAAATAATATTATTCATAGTGCTCATTTAGCTGGGGTAAATGACTTGCTTTTTTTAGGTTCTTCATGTATTTACCCTAAATTAGCTGAGCAACCAATGCAAGAAAGTGCCTTGTTAACAGGTACATTAGAGCCAACAAATGAACCTTACGCAATTGCTAAAATTGCCGGCATTAAAATGTGTGAATCATATAACCGTCAATATGGGCGAAATTATCGCTCAGTGATGCCAACAAATTTATATGGTGAAAATGATAACTTTCATCCAGAAAACTCTCATGTAATACCTGCATTACTAAGACGCTTCCACGAGGCTAAATTAGCTGGTGATGACAAGGTTATTGCTTGGGGGTCAGGTAAGCCTATGCGTGAATTTTTACACGTTGATGATATGGCTGCGGCTTCGATACATGTTATGAACCTTAGTAATGATGTTTATAACTCAAATACACAAGAGATGCTTAGCCATATTAATGTGGGTACAGGTGTCGATTGTACTATTCGTGAGTTAGTCGAAACTGTAGCTAAGGTAGTTGGTTTTAAAGGCAAAATTGAGTTTGATACTTCAAAACCAGATGGTGCCCCTCGTAAGCTTATGGATGTCTCTAGATTAAAGTCTTTAGGTTGGCAATATGAAATCAGCCTTGAAGGTGGTTTAGCGCAGACGTATGAGTGGTTTTTAGCCAACCAAGACAACTTTAGAAAATAGTATGTTTTTAGAGCAAAGAACGTTTGAAACCGTCATCGACAGTACCCCTCTGGTATCTATAGACCTTGTTGTACTTAACGAAAATAATGAAGCGTTACTTGGGCAAAGGTTAAACCGCCCCGCAGAAGGTTTTTGGTTTGTTCCAGGTGGTCGTATTTTAAAAAATGAGTCACTGTCTAATGCTTTTGAAAGGCTAACTTTTAATGAGCTGGGTATCGAACTTGAGTTATCAACGGCTGAGCTGCTCGGCCCTTATGACCACTTTTATGATGATTGTGTATTTAACGATAAAATAAAAACACACTATGTCGCAATTGCTTATGTATTAAAACTTACAAAGCAACAGCTTGATGCATTACCATTAAACGAGCAGCATGCAGCATATAAATGGTTTGGTTTTGATGAATTACTCAAATCGCCTGCGGTCCACAAGCATACAAAATGGTATTTTGAAGCATTAACAAAATAAACACAGGGAATTTTTATGATTTTACCAGTAATCATGGCGGGTGGTTCAGGCACACGCTTATGGCCGTTATCACGTGGCAACTATCCAAAACAATTTTTAACGCTTAACGGCGAGCAGACCATGCTTCAAGATACGCTAAGCCGCTTAGCGGGCTTAGCGCACTCACCAGCCATGTTAATTTGTAATGAAGAGCATCGTTTTATTGCTGCAGAGCAAGTGCGCCAATTAGGTGCAGAGCATAGCGGTATTTTTTTAGAGCCAGTAGGGCGTAACACGGCACCAGCTATTGCTTTGGCTGCCTTTAAAGCCATTGAAAATGAGCAAGACCCATTATTACTTGTTCTTGCAGCAGACCATGTAATTGAAGACTTAGCTGCTTTTCAGGCAAGTGTAAATAAAGCTGCAGAGTTAGCAAACCAAGATAAACTAGTTACATTTGGTATTGTAGGTAACAGCCCTGAAACAGGTTATGGGTATATTAAACGAGGTGACGCTGTAGAGCATGGCTATGTTGTTGACAGTTTTGTTGAAAAGCCAAACTTAGACACAGCCAAGCAGTATATTGAAAGCGGTGATTACTACTGGAATAGTGGTATGTTTTTATTTAAAGCAAGCCGCTATTTAGAAGAATTAAAAGTATTTCGCCCTGATATCTACGAAGCTTGCGAAAAAGCTATTGCAGTACAAAACAGCGATATGGACTTTATTCGCGTAGATAAAGCTGCTTTTGAGGCCTGCCCTGATGAGTCAATCGATTATGCCGTAATGGAACACACAAAAGATGCCGTTGTTGTACCAATGGATGCTGGTTGGAGCGATGTGGGTGGCTTTGCTGCTCTTTGGGAAGTGTCTTCACAAGATGAAAATGGTAATGCCTTTAAAGGTGATGTCAAAGCGGTAGATACAAAAAATACACTTGTATTTGGTGAAGATAAACTCGTTGCAACAGTCGGTGTTGAAGACCTAGTAATTGTAAACACGAAAGATGCCGTTCTAGTTGCCCATAAGGATAAATCACAACAAGTTAAAGCGATTGTAAACCAGCTAAAAGCAGAAGAACGTTCTGAAGTTACTTTCCATCGTGAAGTGTATCGCCCATGGGGTAAATATGACTCAGTTGATAATGGTGAGCGCTTCCAAGTAAAACGTATAACCGTAAAACCAGGTGCTAAGTTGTCGGTACAAATGCACCACCACCGCGCAGAGCATTGGATTGTGGTATCGGGTACTGCAAAAGTTCAAATTGATGATACAGAGCAATATGTAACAGAGAATGAGTCTGTTTATATTCCAATTACAGCGGTTCATGCGTTAGAAAACCCAGGCAAAGTTGACTTAGAATTAATCGAAGTGCAATCGGGTTCTTACTTAGGCGAAGACGATATCGTACGTTTTGAAGACCGTTATGGTCGAGTGAAATAAACGCATAGACAGATATTAGAAGTTAGATATTAGGTGTTAGAATAGCAGCTAGTGCAGTTCAATTTGTACTAGTTGTATGCTTAATAAAAGAATTAATTAAATAGGTTTTTTATGGATAGCCAGTTAGTTTGCTCTGAAATCATAGCAAAGAGCGGTATTGCATTTGGTACCAGTGGTGCACGAGGTCTTGTAAAAGATTTTACCCCTGATGTAAACGCGGCATTTGCTTTAGCCTTTATATCAGCAATAGAAAATGAATTCACCTTTGATACAGTTGCGATTGCTATAGATAACCGCCCAAGTAGTTATGCTATCGCGCAGGCATGTGCTGAGGCGTTAAAGCAATACAAGTTAAATGTAGTGTTTTATGGAGTAATACCAACGCCTGCACTTGCTTACAAAGCAATGCAAGATAATATGCCTTGCATCATGGTTACTGGCAGCCATATTCCATTTGATCGTAACGGTTTAAAATTCTATCGCCCTGATGGTGAGATCACAAAAGCCGATGAACAGGCTATCCTAGCCAGCAAAGCCATATTCGCAGCGTTACCAAAACATCTAAATGAATTGCCATTAGATGTTTCTGCCTGTGAATCTTACACACTGCGTTACACCTCGCTTTTTAATGCTGATACCCTCAAAGGTAAAAAAGTTGGTATTTATGAGCATTCAAGTGCTGGTCGTGATATCTATAAGGTGCTGTTTGAGAAATTAGGTGCCGAAGTCATCAGCCTTGGCAGAAGTGATGAATTTGTACCAATCGATACCGAAGCTGTATCAGATGAAGATAAACAACGTGCACTTGATTGGTCCAATGAATACAGTTTTGATGCTATTTTTTCAACAGACGGTGATGGTGACCGACCATTAATTGCTGATGAAAATGGTAATTGGTTACGTGGTGATATACTGGGGTTATTATGTAGTCAGTTATTAAATATCGAAGCCCTTGCAACGCCTGTAAGTTGTAATACAGCAATTGAGAAATCAGTAAGCTTTAAGCAAGTCAAGCGTACTAAAATAGGCTCGCCATATGTTATTGCTGAATTTTCAAAGTTAGCTGAACAATACTCTTCAGTTGCAGGCTTTGAAGCTAATGGTGGTTACTTACTAGGTTCAGATATAACATTCAGTGGTAAATTACTTAAAGCTTTGCCAACAAGAGATGCTTTGCTTCCTGCGTTAATTTTGTTAGCACAACCTAAGCATGTATCTGAGTTGCTAGTCAAGCTACCACAACGGTTTACTGCTAGTGATCGTATTAAGGACTTTGCAAGAGAGAAAAGCTTACAAATTATTGCTGCGTTACAGCAAAATGCGCAAAGCTTTTTATTAGAATTAGGCTATGATGAAAGCTACGAATTAGACTTAACTGATGGTTTACGCATTACGCTTGTATCAGGTGATATAGTTCATTTAAGACCTTCTGGTAATGCACCAGAATTAAGGTGCTATGCTGAGGCTGAGTCAAGCGAAAAAGCTATAGATCTTGTAAATAAAGCATTAGTTACAGTGCAAGCATCATAGTTTTTCGAGCAAGCTGCAAGACACTTGCTGCTATCCCCTTTGTTTAGTAAAAATAAACGTTGTAAAAATGGCAATAACCAACGGTTAGATTATACTTTAAAGGCTACCATAATGAACAAACAGTAGTGTAATGATGGTAACCTTCCCCTAGTAATAATAAAAATGAGAAGTAAACATAAATGCATAAAGGTATTTTGCAAAGTAATTCAACGGTAATAGCATTCGTGCAACGGATCCTCGATATTACTATTATTGTTGGCTGTTTATGGGTAGCAGTAGCTTTACAAGAAATCCCTTGGTTACTTCAGCATACAACAGCCTCTTTACTCGCAGTTTTCCTGTTTCACTTTACAAGTGAACTCGACAAACTTTATATATCATGGCGTGGTCTTTCTATTTACAAAGAGCTAAAAAAAACTATTTCACACTGGTTTGTTAGTGCTGCTCTGTTATTTTTAAGTGTTAACTTTTTAGCCCCGCAATACTTAAATCCTGAAGGCTTGCAGTTTTACTGGTTTATATCTGTTTTAGTCTCGCTTTCTGTATATCGTGTTGTGCTGCGTTTATTCTTAAGAACACTACGCTCTCAGGGTATTAATACTCGTTCGGTTGTGATTGCAGGTGCAGGCACTTTAGGTCAACAATTAGCAAATAATATTGTAGCTAATTCAAGCTTTGGTTTGGTGTTTGGTGGTTACTACGATGACTCTACTCCCAAGCAGCAGTTAGTTGCTGCTCAAGTGCTAGGTAACTTGGACAAGCTGGTCGCTGATTGTAAAGAAGGTGGGATAGATCGTGTATACATTGTATTACCACCCCAAGCTTATGAGCGCCGTAAGTGGCTGGTTAAAGAACTAGCTGATAGCACTGCAAGTGTTTATATAGTGCCAGATGTATTTACTTATCAGTTATTGCACTCACGTAGTGATGTCATAATGGGTATACCAACAATCAGTATTTACGATTCACCGCTAGATGGTAGTAACGCAATCATCAAGCGCATTGAAGATATTGTACTCTCTACGCTTATTTTAATCATGATATCGCCGGTTTTACTGGGTTTAGCTTTGGCGGTTAAGTTTACCTCGAAGGGGCCAGTATTCTTTAAGCAGAATCGCTATGGTATTGATGGCAAACCGATTAAGGTATGGAAGTTCCGTTCAATGAATGTAATGGAAGACGGCGCTAAAGTTACCCAAGCTACTAAAAATGATTCGCGCTTTACGCCAATTGGCCAGTTTATTCGCAAAACGAGTTTAGATGAACTGCCACAGTTTATTAATGTATTGCAAGGGCAAATGTCGATTGTAGGGCCAAGGCCTCATGCTGTTGCACATAACGAAGAATACCGTAAATTGGTAGAAGGTTACATGCTACGCCATAAGGTAAAACCTGGGATTACTGGCTGGGCGCAAATAAACGGCTGGCGCGGTGAAACAGATACATTAGATAAAATGGAAAAACGCATAGAGTTTGACCTAGAGTACATTCGTAATTGGTCATTATTCCTTGATTTAAAAATAGTGTTCTTAACTATATTCAAAGGCTTTGTGAATAAAAATGCCTACTAATTTTTAGTAGGAATCCCTTTTTTAAACTCTTCATACTTACCGAGAATTTAATGCTTTATAAAATTAAAGCTGTTTTGCGCGACGCTGAGCACCGACATACAGCAATTAATGCTGCTATCGCCCTCACAATTAGGGTTTTAGGCGCTGGTATGGCCTTTCTGTTTAATTTAATTATTGCTAGGCAATTAGGGGCAGAGCAGGCCGGTTACTTTTTTTTAAGTTTAGCTTTAACTATGTTGCTTGCTGGCATTGCCAGGCTTGGCTTTGACAATACTGTGTTGCGCTTTACATCAGCTGATGCTGATAATGGCTACACTGTGAAAGCAATATTAAACTTCGCACTTAAGTATGTTTTACCTGTAGCGAGTTTATTTACAGTCAGTATTTATATACTTGCACCTTGGCTTGCTGTAAGTGTATTTAATAAGCCAAAGATAACTTATACTTTACAATTAATAGCCCCTGCAGTAATAGGTTTGAGTATTGTATTTTTAGTGGCAATGAGCTTACAGGCTCGACATAAACTTGTTGCTAGTATCCCGTGCCAAAACATCGCTCACTTAATGTTGTGTGGCACGGCAGTTGTTGTATTTTCGGCTAAATCAGCAAGTGATGCGGCGCTTTATTTAAGCTTATCATTGGGGGTAACTTCTAGCTTTTTTTATTGGTTAAGCATTAAAAACTTAAATAATAATGGCGAAAAGCCAGACCCTAAAAAGCTTTGGCATAGCGCAAGGCCTAACTGGGTCATTATAATGATGAACCAATCAGTACAGTGGAGTGCGCCAATCATCATTGGTGTATTTTTAGTGGCAGAGCAGGTCGCTTTTTTTAGTGTTGCCCAGCGTATTGCACTCTTAACTTCGTTTATTTTAATGGCGGTAAATTTGGTTGTTGCACCCAAATTTTCGGCTTTTCATGCCAAAGGTGATGAGCATGGCATTCGTAAAACAGCTTTGTTTTCGGTGCGGTTATTAGTTTTAAGCGCATTACCCATAGTGCTATTTATGCTGCTGTTTCCTGAATTTTTGATGAGCTTGTTTGGTAATGAATTTAAGCAAGGGGCTGTTATTTTACAGATTTTAGTTTTAGGGCAAGCGGTTAATGTAGTGACGGGGTCTGTTGGTTACTTATTAATGATGAGCGGCCATGAGCGCGATATGCGTTTGGTTACTCTCATTAGCGGCTTTGGTGTTTTAATTAGTGTGCCTATTTTTACTAAGCTGTTTGGGGCAGTTGGTGCCGCAACTGCCACCGCGTTTTTTATTAGCTTACAAAACTTACTGGCAGTTTATTTTGTTAAAAAGCGCCTCGGCTTTAATACCTTAAAGTTTTGGCAAAAGATATGATTTGGCGAGCTACGAATAAGGATGTTTGAATGATTTTACAGCAATGGTTGATAGTGGTTATATTTATTACAACCATTGTAGGCTTAATTAAATTTCAAAAATTTCCTGAGCGTGTATTTGCTGCCGCTTGTTTGTTGTGCTTTGCTACAAACTTGGTTTCTACCGAACAATTACTGAATAATGCAGTAAACCCTGGGTTGGTAACACTGCTCTTATTGGTTGTTTGTGCATTTGCCTTTGAGCGCACCAGCTTTTTACGAAAACTGGCCAATGTTTTATTTAATGGCTCTGTGGTTAAGTCATATGTTAGAACCTTATTGGCAACAGTTGTGGCTTCTGGTTTTTTAAACAATACAGCCGTAGTTGCTACTTTAATTAGCCCGGTTAAAAACAATAAACTCATTGCCCCTACCAAATTGTTACTGCCCCTTTCTTATGCCGCTATTTTAGGTGGCACCCTTACCTTAATTGGCACCTCAACTAACTTAATTGTTAACTCTATGCTGATTGAACGGGGTGCAGAGGGCTTTAAATTCTTTGACTTCTTACCTATTGGCCTATCTGCAGTGGCAGCCTGTGTACTAGTGATGGCACTTACGATTAACCGCTTAAAAGGTAAGGTTTGTAAAGATGAAACCTCTAGCGATTACTTTGTTGAAGCTAAAGTGAATGTTGGCTCACCGCTGATAGGTAAAACAGTAGAGCAAAATGGTTTACGTAGCTTAGAGTCACTATTTTTGGTTGAGGTAGTACGCGATAACCGCTTAATTTCGCCAGTAGCGCCGACGCAGATGATTCGTGAAGGCGATAAACTTATTTTTTCAGGCGATGTTACTAAAGTGCTGGTGCTACAGCAATTTGAGGGGTTAAGCCTATTTGCAGAGCAAGATGGTTTACTGCGCGATAACTTAACCGAAGTCGTTATTAAACCAGGTGCGGCAGTGGTAGGTAAAACGCTTAAAACGGCTGGCTTTCGTGCACGCTTTGATGCCGCTGTAGTTGCAGTGCGCCGCGAAGGCGAAAAGCTTTCGGGTAAGTTAGGTGATATTACCATTCAAAGCGGCGACTTTTTGATACTTGCTGTTGGCCCTGACTTTGCTAAACGAACTAACTTAACTAAAAACTTTTTTATCCTGAGCGGTGTTAAAGCCGACAACATGCTTAAAGGCTTAAAAGAGCGTATTGTTACTTGGGGCTTTGTGGCAACCATTGCGGGCTCTTTAATTTTTGATATTAGTTTATTAAAAAGCTTTATTTTTTACCTAGCAGTGCTGGTGGGTTTCCGTTGTTTATCGCTAAACGAAATTAAGCGACGTTTTCCGTTAGAGCTTTGGCTTATCGTAATGAGCGCTTTAACATTAGCTACAGCCTTAGATAACTCAGGTGTATCTAAACTAATAGCCGAGCAAGTCGAAGGCTTACTTGCAGGACAAAGCGTTTATATCGCCTTTATTGGTGTATTTTTACTTACTCTATTATTTACAGAGTTAATAACTAATAACGCAGCAGCAGCGCTTACATTCCCCATTGCATTTACCATAGCTCAAGGCTTAGGCGTAAGTTACATGCCATTTGTACTTGCAGTCGCTTTTGCCGCGAGTGGCAGTTTTATTAGCCCTTACGGCTACCAAACCAACCTAATGGTTTACAATGCCGGCAACTACAAGCTAACCGATTTCATAAAGTTTGGCCTACCGATCTCAATCACCTACAGCCTAGTGGTACTGACCCTGATACCCGTGTTTTTTCCGTTTTAGAAAAGCCATTAGGCTTTGGGTGCTAGGCGATAGGCGCTAGGGGCTAGGATGCTAGGAGCTAGGTAATAGGCGCTAGGTAATAGGTGATAGGTGCTAGGTAATAGGTGCTAGGAGCTAGGTTGCTAGGAGCTAGGCGTTAGGTAGAAATATGTCTTTAGGCTCTAGGCGCTAGGTTTATTTTGCGATAAGGTTTAGTTGTGAATGGATTTCACCTATGGCGAAGGGACTAATTATGAAGTTTGAACAAATGGATGTGTGGAAGAAGTCATCACGATTAGCATGTGAAATATATAAAGTAATGCTTGTTTGCAAAGATTACGGTTTTAAAGATCAAATAACACGTGCTGCATTATCAATTCCTTCTAATATCGCTGAAGGCCTTGAAAGAGAAACAGAGAATGATGAAGCTCGTTTCTTATATTATGCAAAGGGCTCTGCAGGAGAGCTCGTAACTCAATTATACATTGGTATTGAGATAAAATTTATCGATAAGCATGTTGGCTTGCAATTAATATCAGAAGCTAAAGAAGTTGCTGCTATGATTGCAGCGTTAATAAAATTAAGAAAAGGCTGCGTAAAAGAATCAGCCATTGAATATCATTTTGAAGAACCTAGAACCTAGAACCTAGAACCTAGAACCTAGAACCTAGAACCTAGAACCTAGAACCTAGAACCTAGAACCTAGAACCTAGAACCTAGAACCTAGAACCTAGAACCTAGAACCTAGAACCTAGAACCTAGAACCTAGAACCTAGAACCTAGAACCCCCAAGAGGTACCATGACCGAGAACATTGTATGGCACGATCAAACTGTTTCGCGTGCTGAAAAAGAACAACATAAAGGGCATAAGCCGGTATTACTTTGGTATACGGGATTAAGTGGCTCTGGTAAGTCGACTATTGCGAACGCGGTTGAGGCTAAACTATTCGAATTAGGTTGCCATACTTACCTGCTTGATGGTGACAATGTACGCATGGGCTTAAACAAGGGCCTTACTTTTAGCGACGAAGACCGTATTGAAAATATTCGCCGTATTAGTGAAGTAGCTAAGCTGTTTGTTGATGCGGGTTTAATTGTATCAACGGCGTTTATTTCACCTTTTAAAGAAGACCGTGCTCGCGCTCGCAGCATTATGAACCAGGGGGAATTTGTAGAGGTATTTATCGATACGCCATTAGAGGTTTGCGAAAGCCGTGACCCTAAAGGGTTATACAAAAAAGCCCGTGCCGGTGAGATCCCTAATTTTACAGGTATTAGCTCTGCGTTTGATGTGCCAGAGCAACCAGAGATTCATGTAAAAACAGCAGAGCAAAGCATTGAGCAAAGCGTTGAGCAGATTATTGGTTATTTACGCGAAGCAGGGATTATAGAAATCTAGAGCCAGAAACCTGACGTCTAAAATCTGGTATCTAATCTCTGACGTCTAACTTCTGACCTCTGATATCTTTTTTCTGATATCTGACTTCTAAAATCTGATATCTAATCTCTGACGTCTAACCTCTAACATCTGTAATCTGACTTCTATTATTCTTTGAGACTTTATGAACTACGATATTTTTAATGGTGATGCCGATGGCATCATCGCACTATTACAGTTACAGCTCGCTAACCCTGTTGAAAGCGTGAAAGTAACAGGTGTGAAACGTGATATTCAACTACTAAAAAAAATTACCCCAAAAGCCGGTGATAATATTCGTGTACTTGATATTTCGATGGAAAAAAACATGGCAGAGTTGCACGACGCTCTATGCGTAGGTGCACGAGTTATGTATGTAGATCACCATAAAGCAGGTGATATTCCAAACCATGCAAACTTATTTGCTCACATCGATTTTGATGCAAACATGTGTACTAGCTTAATAGTGAGCGATCTTATCGATAAGCAATACCACTTATGGGCAATCACAGCTGCTTATGGCGATAATTTATTTGCAAAAGCCGATAGCGAAGCCGATAAACTAGGCTTAACAGAACTCGAAAAGTCACAACTTAAAGCATTTGGTACGTATATTAACTATAACGGCTATGGCAGCGAGGTAGCCGATTTACACTTTGCTCCAGAAGACTTATTTAACGAGTTACTAAAATATAAGTCACCTCTTGATGCCATTAACGACAGTGAGTCGGTTTATTACGTGTTAGAAAAAGCCTACAAATCTGATATGCAAAAAGCGGCTGACGCTAAGGTTTTACATAATTGCGATACAGCAAAGGTTATTTTACTTGATGACGCCCCGTGGGCGCGCCGTGTAAGTGGTGTATTAGGCAACGACCTTGCAAACCAAGCACCTAATAAAGCCCATGCAGTGCTTACCTATAATAATAAAGGAAGTTATACCGTAAGTGTAAGAGCACCACTTAATAATAAACAAGGCGCTGTTGATGTATGCAGCCAATTTGCCACCGGCGGCGGCCGTGCAGCTGCAGCAGGTATAAACGAACTAGACCAACAACAAGTTGAACAGTTTATTACTACTCTAGTTAATTTTTATAACTAACCCCTTGCTAGTGGCACTCCAGCCACTAGCATCTTTTAGCTCCTAGCTCCTAGCTCCTAGCTCCTAGCTCCTAGCTCCTAGCTCCTAGCTCCTAGCTCCTAGCTCCTAGCTCCTAGAACCTATCGGTTCTTGTTCATCCTCCGTCAATATTATTACTGCTAACTTGGTTATAAATCTTTTTTTACTATTGCGCAAAATGAGTTAATAACTCATACTTTGTAATTATTTATTCTTACCACAATAATTAAGGGACTAAACATTATGAAAGCTGTCATTCCTGTTGCAGGCCTTGGTACACGTATGTTACCGATGACAAAGGCAATTCCTAAAGAAATGCTACCTCTGGTTGATAAGCCACTTATCCAATACATAGTAAACGAATGTGTTGCTGCGGGTATTAAAGAAGTTGTATTGGTTACGCATAGCTCTAAAAATGCTATTGAAAACCACTTTGATACCAGCTTTGAGCTTGAAGCAACGCTTGAAAAACGTGTAAAACGTACTTTGCTTGAAGAAGTACGCTCAATTTGCCCTGCTGATGTAACCATTATGCACGTACGCCAAGGCGAGGCTAAAGGATTAGGCCATGCTGTTATGTGTGCAAAACCTATTGTTGGCGATGACGACTTTGTTGTTGTACTGCCAGACGTAATTTTAGATAGCTATACAGCTGATCAAAAAACCGAAAACATTGCAGCTATGATCAAGCGCTTTAATGAAGTTAAAGCAAGCCAAATCATGCTAGAGCCAGTACCGCAAGAAAATGTACATAAATATGGTATTGCTGATATCGGCGGCGTTAAAATTAAAGCGGGCGAAAGTGCACCAATTAAAACCATGGTCGAAAAACCAAAAGCTGAAGAAGCACCTTCAAACCTAGCTGTTGTTGGCCGTTATGTGTTATCTAAAGCTATTTGGCCATTACTTGCTAAAACACCAGCGGGTGCAGGCGGCGAAATTCAGCTTACTGACGCTATTGATGAGCTAATGAAGCACGAAATTGTTGAAGCATTCCACATGAGTGGTCGTGCTCACGACTGTGGCGATAAATTAGGCTACTTAAAAGCGATTGTTGAATACAGCATGCGTGACGAAAACCTAGGTGAAGAATTCACTGATTTTGTAACCGAAATGGTAGCGCCAGCAGAGCGACATTTAAAAGCGGTCTAAAAATAAGATATTAGAAGTTAGATATCAGGCTTTAGTGGTTAGAAGTTAGTTAATTGCTTTTAACCACTTGCTTTACCTCACCCCAAATATAATCTTGTTCACCTAGCACCTAGCACCTAGCACCTAGCACCTAGCACCTAGCACCTAGCACCTAGCACCTAGCACCTAGCACCTCCGCTATTAACTTCTCGTTTCTCACATCTAATGTTATATTTAATCTAATTTAAGGATTTTTATAATTTTAACTCGGAATAGTTTATGTCTAAGCTTAATGTCTTTATAGGTAGTGCAATAGCTCTAAGTTCGCCGCTTGTTTTTGCTGAACAAATTAACTCATATCAATCTTTCGTTGGTTATACTGGCCTTATTAATACTCCTAACGCTGAAGTTCAAGAAAAAGGAGTAATAGGCTTTGGTCATAACAATGAGCTTTTTGATCGCAGTAACCAGTATGTAAAGGGTCATAATTTTATTGTTAGTGCTGGCTTATTTGATGGTTTAGAAGTGAGTGGCCTTATAGCTTCAAACACTATGCACGACAATTTGTTTGTAGGAGAAGGTCGAAAACAAATCAGAGACTTATCATTTAATGCTAAGTACCAAATACCTTATATTCCTAAAGATTGGTTTAGCCTTGCTATTGGTGGCAAAGACGTTGGTGGGCATATTAATTTTTATGAAACATATTATGCTGTGGCATCAAAAGAATTATGGAACTTTAGGTTTTCAGCGGGTATCGCAAAAAGTAAACGCCCTCATGGCGAGATGGATGGTGTATTTGGGGGTATAGAGTACCAAGTGTTCGACTGGTTTAGTTTGCAAGCAGAGCATGATGCAGAGGCATTTAATGCCGGTGCTAAAGTGACTATTCCTAAAAAGTGGCTTTATGATATTGGCGAGCTAACCTTTACCAGCCGATTTTACAGTAACACAGATTACTCAAAACAAGACACCTATTGGGGTGTGAACTTTAGTATGCCGCTTTCGAGTGAAGATAAACAAAATTATAAAAAAGTTGAAGCAGCCCCTTATGTAGCACCGGTTGCTACAAAGCCAATTGCTAAAATTGATGACCATGGTATCGGTTTTATACAAACAGCTATGGCGCCAGAATTAGTTGAACAAGCAAAAGCCCTTACGGTAGCAAGTGTAAAACAAACGCCAACAGCAAATACGCAAAAGCTAGCTAACTCAAGCTTAAATAGCCAAGTAATTGAATTAAAACAAGCACTGATTAACGATGGCTTCGAAAATATAGTGGTTGGTTATAACCTGAATACCGTATTTGTTAACTTTGAAAACTCGGTATTTAACCGTAACGACATCGATGCCATTGGTGTTGTACTTGGCCGTATTGCTGAAAGTGTAACTAACGAAAGCACGCACTTTAACGTACAACTTTCTAAAACAGATATTCCTTTAATTGCGATTCAGGGCAAGGTTGATAACTACCGCTTATTTATCGAAAAAGGTGTAAGCCCAGATTTAAATGTTCAGCAAGGCAAAGCGAGTATTCCTGAAGGTGTTATATGGGCCGGTAAAGCAGAGGCAAGCCCTTACTTTAAACCGCGCTTAACCTTGAGCCCTGCTTTATCTAATACTTATGCAACAGAGTTTGGAGTATTTGATTACTCTGTAGGCTTGCGTGCCGAGCTTGACGTGCCGCTGTGGCAAGGTGGTGGTATAAAGGTTACCGGCCAAACTATTTTAGATGAAAGTAGCGACTATGAAGATAACGGTGTATTTGATAATTACAGCCTAGATGAAGGTATTGTAAATGCAATGCTGCACCAAACCTTTGCACTGCCGTATGGCTTTTATAACCAAACGCAAATTGGTTTCTTTAAAGACTATTTTGATTACAAAGCTATTATTAACGAAACTGCCTGGTTAAGCCCTGAAGGGCGTCACAAAGTAAGTGCTAAAATTGCTTATTTTGATTATGCAGACTACCGCGCATCACGTGAGTACGAAACTCTCACATACCAATACAACTGGGTAGAGCAAGATATTACTTTTCATGCTACGGCTGGTAAATATTTTTATGGTGACAGTGGCGTAAAACTCGAAAGTCGCTTTTGGTTTGGTGATAGCTACATAGCAGTATTCTATGAGGATACAGATGCGCAAAAAGCAGGGGTTGGGCTTAGTATCCCACTTACACCACGTAAAGATATGAAAGTAACACCGTTTGGCCAGTTAAAAGGCCGTGAAATGTGGCGAGTTGGTCTATCAACGCAAATAGGAAAATTAAACACCTTGGTATTTAACCAAGGTTACGCTCCTTCTACACAAGTCTCTTTAGACAATACAATGTTTAGACGCGGCCGTTTAACTTCGAGCTATATTTATAGCAACCTAGCGCGAATGAAAGAAGCGTATGAGAGTTATAAATAATAGCGACTCGCAGTAGCGGGGGCGAGATACGAGGCAAACATTAGAAGTCAGATATTAGAGGTTAGTGGTTAGAGCCACTAACTTCTATTATCAAACTGTTGTTTTAGACCTGTTAACATAGCCCCTAACTCTTTGGTTTCTGATATCCAATACAATGCTTTTTCACGTTCTAAGTAGCCTATCTCCAGGCCTATATAGATTTGTGTTCTTGTTTCTGCAAGCGAAGATCTCGCGATATCTATAAACCGACTTTTCTCTTTGTAAATTTCACGGCTTACTCCTTCAGCAATGTTGCTAGGCACTGATAAGCCTGAGCGGGTTAACTGATCTCTAAAACCGAAGTCTTTTAATTCATTTGTTGATTTGTAAATTTCAGCACTTAATCGTGCAGACCGTTTCCATACATCTAGATTTTCAAAGTTCATAACTAACCACTAACCACTAACCACTAACCACTAACCACTAACCACTATCTCTACTCTTTCGCCTAACTCTGCTTTTAGCTTTTCTGCTAGTGCTTGTTTGGCTTGCTCATCACCGTGGACGATTTTGATTAAACTTGGCTTTTTACGCATGCCGGTGACAAATCTGATTAGTCCTTTTTGATCTGCGTGGGCGCTGTAGCCGCTGATGGTATGAATTTGCGCTTTAATCATTACTTTTTGATTATCGATAAATACATAGCCGCCGCGTGGGCCATATTTTTGAATCTCTCGACCTAATGTTCCTTGCCCTTGGTAGCCAACAAAAATGACATCGGTTGTTTTGTCGGGCAAAAACCGTTCTAGGTAATTAACTATTCTGCCGCCATTGCACATACCGCTGGCAGCAATGATTATTGCGGGCAGCTGTTTTGAGGCTAAAAAGTTTATAAGGGCAAGGTGTTCTTGGTGGCTATCAATTGTATGTAGTTGGTTGAAGTCGAGCGGGTGACGGCCTTGTTTTACGCGTTTTTTTGCTTCGTTATCCCATAGCGCTTTAAAATGTAAATATTCATTTGTGAAATTGGCTGCCATTGGCGAATCTACAATAATTTGCAGTTTATGCCACATAGAGCGCTTGCTTGCAGAGTGAATAAGCTGTTCAAACTCGTAGAGCAGCTCTTGAGTTCGGCCAATGCTAAAGGCGGGTATGAGTACAACGCCATTATCGCTTACTGCACGTTCTATAACCTTTTTAAGAACGGCTACGCGCTCTTTACGACCTTGATGGTTTTTATCACCATAGGTTGACTCAATAACTAATGTATCGGCGCGGTAAGGCGGTTTTGGCGTTGGTAATAATGGCGTGTAAGGTGCACCTAAATCACCTGAAAATACCACTCTATGCGTGTTTGGTTTTTTACCTAGCTCAATTTCAACATAGGCAGAGCCTAAAATGTGCCCGGCGCGTTGCAGGCGAATTTTATATAAGGGGCTTTGATCACTTGGGGCTACTTTTTCGAGGCTAAAGCCCACTCCTGCGGGAATGCAGTACCATGTGTTGAAATCTAGAGAGACAATTTGTTGTTTTAGTAACTTTAAGCAAGTGCGGATCATTGCTTCATCGCGAGTTACACCTACTTTTAAGGCATCTTCAATCACCATAGGCAATAGCTTGGCGGTGGCAATCGAGGTAAAAATAGGCCCTTTAAAACCTGCAGCAAGTAAGTAGGGTATGCGACCAACATGGTCTATATGGCAATGTGTGACAATCAGCGCTTTTACCGTTGATATATCAAACTCAATCGCTAGGTCTTGTTTACTGTCTTCCCCTTGAAAGAGCCCACAATCAACAAGTACAGAATTTGTGTCATCAATAAATAGCTGATGGCAAGACCCAGTTACGCCTTTCACCGCTCCGTGGTGTTTTATATGCATAATAATCTCCTGATTTTAAGGCTAGATATTATTTTAGTAGTTAGATTTTAGAAGTTAGATATCAGTTGATCGAGAGGATGTTTTATTTTTTGTATAATTAAACAAAGAGCTTGCTACATATGAAATGTATTTTACTCTAACCACTAACCACTAACCACTAACCACTAACCACTAACCACTAACCACTAACCACTATATTTTTACCCCTTATTTATCTCTAATATCGCTTTTAACGTATGTTCTTTTTCAAGAATATCGCGATATAAAGCAAACTGGTTGCGGGCGCGTTCTAGGTTGTGGTTTGCATGCTTGGTGGCAAAGTAATTATCGCCATCAATAAAGTCTGTTAAAAAGCGTAGACCAATCATAAAGGTCATGACTTTGGTGCCTAGCCAGAAGCTTTCTTTTTCGGCGTCGGTGATCACATTTTGTAGTGGTTCAACATAACCTTTAACGATAGCAGCGAAGATCTCTTCACGAACACGTACATTACTTAGGTTGGTAGAGTCTTCTTGCTCAGGAGAGCAGAAGGTACGCACCATATCGCCAAAATCAAATAACCAATAACCAGGCATACAGGTATCGAGGTCGATGACGGCTTTTGCATCATCTGACTGTGTGCAAAACAGCATGTTGTTGATTTTTGTGTCGTTATGGCATGGTCTTAAAGGAATGTTTCCTTCAAGTTGTTTTAACTCATCAACCAAACCTTGTTGAGCTAAACAAAAGTCGATGTCGTCTTGGCAAAGGGCCACACGATTTACAGGATCTTTTTCGATTACCTTTTTAAAGGCATCAAAACGCATCGCTAAGTTATGAAAATCAGGGATCACATGATGCAGCTGATCAGCCTGAAAATCTTGTAATGCCAGCGCGAATTGTCCAAATGCATTGGCTGCAGTTTGTGCTTGCGAGATAGTTGCTACCACATCTTCACTATAACTGCCGCCAATAAATTCGAGTGCACGCCAAACACCTTGATCGCATTCAACTAAAAAGTCGCTTTCGATAGTTGGAACATGACGAATAATTTCTAGGCTGTATTCACCATTGTCGTGTTTTTCACTTAGGTGCTGCTCAATTAGTCGTGCATTTTCAACTAGGTGCTCAGGGTTAGGAAACACGTCGGTATTTAACTTTTGCACAACCAAAGCGTTTTCTTCTGATTTAAGTAACATGGTTGTGTTGATGTGGCCATTGCCAATTGGCTTTAGCGTTACGTTATCTGTGCTTAAGCCAAAGTGCTCAGAAAGATAAGTTGCAACAGGATTAGACTTCATTAATTTTCCATTACTTATTTTTTGCAAGAAGAGGCGAGGGTTTAATCGTTTAGCTTACGACGTAACTGACATAAAGTGTGTGCTATTGCATCCAGTTCAGCTTTGTAGGTCACGCCATACCATGGCTCTTGTGCAGTATAAACGGTTACAGCTTGGCGGTTATCTTGAATCGCGAGTTGTATCTCATTTGGTAAATAATACTCTTTCGTGACACCGTTGTCAGTATTTTCTAAAAACTCAATAAAACCTGTTTCTAAGTCATTAAATAAACTGGGTGTTATTCCCCAAAAGCTCATAGAACCTAGGGCATCATCGGCAATTTGTAATCTCTCACCATGTGGATTGTTGCCTTTTAAAACATTATTTTCGAGTTTAATATCTAGATACTCGACCACATCGGTTAAATGCTGGTGGCTATCAACAGAGCATACACCACGATTTACACCACCTTCTTCGGAGAGCGTATCTTTTATTGGGTAGCCTACCATCGCCCAATTGCTATGCTGCTTGAAGTGCTCATTAATAATTGTAAATGAAGACTCGCCATAATAATCATCGGCTGTAATGACAATAGCAGGGTTATTTACATAGGGTTTTGCGCAAAGTAATGCATGACCTGTACCCCAAGGTTTTTGTCGTTCAGTGGCTAGATGCTCATAGCTATTTGGCACTGCACTAATTTCTTGCTCAACTAGGATTACTTCGAGCGACTCAGGTAGGCGCGGTAAAATCGTTGCTTCAAATTCAGCACGAATTTTTTTATTAATGATGATCACCGCTTGGCTCACACCCGCTTTAACCGCATCCTGAATACTCAGTTCCATGATGGTACAGCCCAGCCCAGGAATTTCGGCAATTTGTTTGTTTCCGCCAAAGCGGCTACCCAGCCCGCCAGCCAATACGATTAAAGTAAGAGAGTGTTGAGTCATCGCGAAAGTTAAATAAAAAAACAAAGGAAAAGTGTACCAGAAACAATCACGGGGGAGGAAGAGAAGCTTTAAGCTATAAGCTATAAGCTATAAGCTATAAGCTATAAGCTATAAGCTATAAGCTATAAGCGGTAAGTTTTGAGTTGAGTGGTGTTATTTGTAGGCCTTAGCCAAAGGCCTACCTCGTAGGAGGTACTTTAGTGCCGAAGTGTTTAGAGCAATTCACGGCTAAAGCCGTTCCCACGTAGGCGTGAAATTTAAGGAGCCGTCAGCCTTCAGCTGTAAGTTTTTAGTTGAACGGTGTTGTTTGTAGGTTCTTTATTAATTTGCAGACTTGGTGCTGAGTGTAAGACGCGCCAAGCAAGCGTGACGCCTACGATAACTCGCACCTCGCATCTCGTACCTCGCACCTCACATCTCGCACCTCGTTCCTCGCACCTCGTACCTCGCACCTCGCACCTCGCATCTCGCATCTCGCATCTCGAACCTCGTACCTCGAACCTCGCATCTCGACTCTCAAACCTAATAGCTTCATATTTACGTAGGTGGTATATTCTCTTTGTGGTGATTAACCCTTTTAGGTAGACGATTAATGGCAAAAGATAGATACGCGCCAAAGGCTGTTGGCGATATTGTGGCGGGCTTGAGTGGTCGCTTGGCATCTTATGCTGGTAAAACCCAAGGCTTGTCTTCTCAACAAACCATTCTTGATGACTTTTTAGGTGAAACGCTTTCGAAAAAATGCCGGGTAAGTAATTACCGTGATGGTACTTTGATGATCGAAGCGGTTTCGGCACCGATTGCACTGCGTTTAAATTACTTAAAAATGGATATGCTCTCGCATTTTCGTGCCGCTGGCATGGTAGAGCTTGGGCAAATTAAAATTACCGCAAACCCACAGGCAACACAGCGCTTATCGGCAACAAGTAAGCCAGAAGAAAAGCCTGTTTCGAAGCGCCAAATGAGCGAACAAACAGCCGATTACCTCAGCGCCATCGCCGCAGACGCCCCTCCATCTTTAAAAGCCAAGTTAGAGCGTTTAGCGCAACATGGGCGGAAGAAATAAAGGCATAGCTTTAAGCTATAAGCTGCAAGTTTTAAGTTGAACGGTGTGGTTTGTGGGTCTAGCTCATAGGAGGCACTTTAGTGCCGAAATTTAAGGAGCCATCAGCCTTCAGCTGTCAGTTTTGAGTTGAACGGTGTGGTTTGTGGGTCTAGCTCGTAGGAGGTACTTTAGTGCCGAAATTTAAGGAGCCGTCAGCTTTCAGCCGTCAGACGTCAGCCGAACTGTGGGGGTGTATGGTGTTGAGTTTTCCTCAGCAATAAAACTCTGTAGGAGGCGTTTTAACGCCGAATATCTTTATTTTATTCACGGCTAAAGCCGTTCCTACGTTTTGGTGTAGGCGTGAAATTTAAGGAGCCGTCAGCTTTCAGCTGTCAGTTTTGAGCTTCTCAGCATCGCCTGTTGGTTATGTGTTTATAAGCATGATTCGTGTTGTATGGTAGTCGCGCCAAGCAAGCGTGACGCCTACGAAAACTCGCATCTCGCACCTCGTCCCTCGCACCTCACATCTCGCACCCCGAATCTCGCACCCCGAATCTCGCATCTCGTTCCTCGCATCTCGTTCCTCGCATCTCGTTCCTCGCATCTCGTTCCTCGCATCTCGTTCCTCGCATCTCGTTCCTCGAATCGCCTTTTTTCTCCCCTGATCTTGATTTTATTTCGATTGTCGCCATATCTATTCAGTAATCTTGTTTTCACCCTTTTTATGGGGTTAGATCAAAGATTATGGCTGATTTTTAAATTTTCTTGCCGAAATTCCATATCTTCACACACAGAAGGTTTGATGTTGCGCAGACTCTGGTATGATAGCGCACGAAATAAGCGGTGTTTTGAACAGCGTACTGATAAATTGTTAATTAATATGCCCTACATCATGAGCATAAGCGCATATTAATTATCAATTGAAGAAAGTGGGTTAGCTAATGACTAGCTAACAAAGAATACATTGTAACGGTTTTATCATGATATCTAATTTATTTACCAAGATTTTTGGTAGTCGCAATGACCGCACTATTAAAAACCTAAGAAAGACGGTCGCTCTAATTAATGCGCTTGAAAAGCAATTAGAAGCGCTTTCTGATGAAGATTTAAAAGCAAAAACAGCTGAATTTAGAGAGCGTTACGATAACGGACAAAGCCTAGATGACATTCTACCAGAAGCATTTGCTGTGGTACGTGAAGCATCTAAGCGTGTAAATGGCATGCGTCACTTCGACGTACAGCTACTAGGTGGTATGGTTTTACATCAAGGTCGCATTGCAGAAATGCGTACCGGTGAAGGTAAAACGCTAACAGCAACATTACCTGCATACCTTCGCGGTTTAACAGGTAAAGGTGTTCACGTAATTACCGTGAACGACTACCTTGCAAAACGTGACGCCGAAACTAACCGCCCATTATTTGAGTTCTTAGGCCTAACAGTTGGCTGTAACGTACCAGGCATGATGCCACAGCAGAAGAAAATCGCTTACGCTGCCGACATCACTTACGGTACTAATAACGAATTTGGCTTTGATTATCTGCGCGATAACATGGCATTTAGCATTGAAGAGCGTGTACAACGCCCACTTTACTACGCTGTAGTGGATGAAGTGGATTCAATCCTAATCGATGAAGCACGTACGCCGCTGATTATCTCAGGCCCAGCTGAAGACAGCTCTGAGCTTTACATCGAAATCAACAAAATTGTGCCTGACCTAGAGCTTCAAGAAAAAGAAGATGAAGAAGGCGTTGAAGGCGACGGCGATTACACGATCGATGAAAAGTCTAAGCAAGTTCACCTTACAGAGCGTGGTCAAATTAAAGTTGAAGAGCTACTAATTGAGCGCGGCCTAATTCAAGAAGGTGATTCACTTTACTCAGCTTCAAGCATCACATTATTAAGCCATGTGTATGCGGCACTTCGTGCTCACAAGCTTTATCAAAAAGACGTTGATTACGTTGTTAAAGAAAACGAAGTTATCATCGTTGATGAGCACACAGGCCGTACAATGGAAGGTCGTCGTTGGTCAGAAGGTTTGCACCAAGCTGTTGAAGCAAAAGAAGGTGTACGCATTCAAAACGAAAACCAAACATTGGCATCAATCACATTCCAAAACTACTTCCGTTTATACGACACGCTAGCGGGTATGACAGGTACAGCAGACACAGAAGCGTTTGAGTTCCAGTCTATCTATGGTCTAGACACAGTAGTAATGCCAACGAACAAGCCGATGATCCGTGACGATCGTGCTGACCTTGTATATCTAACACAAGAAGAAAAGTACGAAGCAATCCTTGCTGATATCAAAGATTGCCAAGAACGTGGTCAACCGGTACTTGTGGGTACTATTTCTATCGAAAGTTCTGAGTACTTATCGCAGTTCTTACGTAAAGAAAAAATTAAGCACAACGTACTAAATGCTAAGTTCCACGCACAAGAAGCAGACATCGTTGCTGATGCCGGTTTACCTGGCACAGTAACTATTGCAACTAACATGGCCGGTCGTGGTACCGATATCGTGTTAGGTGGTAACTGGAACAGCGAAGTTGAAAAGCTAGAAAACCCAACTGATGAGCAAATCAAAGCGATTAAAGATGAGTGGCAAAAACGCCACGATGCAGTAATCGAAGCGGGTGGTTTACACATCATTGGTACTGAGCGTCACGAATCTCGTCGTATCGATAACCAGCTACGTGGTCGTTCTGGTCGTCAAGGTGATGCAGGTTCAAGCCGTTTCTACTTATCAATGGACGACGCGCTAATGCGTATCTTCGCTGGTGAGCGCATGACTAATATGATGCGCAAACTAGGTATGCAACGCGGTGAAGCAATTGAGCACCCTTGGGTTAACCGTGCAATCGAAAACGCGCAGCGTAAAGTTGAAGCGCGTAACTTCGACGTTCGTAAACAATTACTTGAGTACGATGACGTAGCAAACGACCAACGTCGTGTTGTTTACTCGCAACGTAACGAGCTACTTGAAGAAGGCGATATTTCAGAAACTATCACTGCAATTCGCGGCGATGTGTTAAATGGTGTGATTGACCAATTCATTGCACCGCAAAGCTTAGCTGAAATGTGGGATATCCCAGGCCTTGAAGAACGCTTAAAACAAGATTTCTTAATCGAGCTGCCAATTTCACAATGGCTAGCTGACGATAGCAAACTATACGAAGAGAAACTTCGTGAGCGTATCGAAGAAGCGGTTGAACAAGCATACAAGCAAAAAGAAGAGATGGTAGGCGAGTCTGTACTACGTCAATTCGAAAAAGCGATTATGCTACAAAGCCTAGATCAACACTGGAAAGATCACTTAGCTGCGATGGACCACCTTCGTCAAGGTATCCACTTACGTGGTTACGCACAGAAGAATCCTAAGCAAGAGTACAAGCGCGAGTCGTTCGAGCTATTCTCTGAAATGCTAGAGAACTTAAAAGTCGACGTTGTGGGTATTTTAAGTAAAGTACAAGTTCGTGCTGAAGAAGACGTTGAGAAAGTTGAAGAGCAACATCGTCGTAGCGAAAATGCACCACGTGAATACCAACATGAAGAAGCTGAGCACATCGGTGGCGAAACACCAGAAGGTGCTGTAGTAACACAACGTGCAGAGCCAAAAGTAGGCCGTAACGAGCCGTGTCCTTGTGGTTCAGGTAATAAATATAAGCAGTGTTGCGGTAAATTAAAATAACCAAAACACGGTGATAAAAAGCGACGCTTGCGTCGCTTTTTTTATGATTAAGGAAACAACAAATGGCTAAAAAAGTAGTGCATGTTGCTGTTGGCGTTATTTATAAAGACCAGCAGTTATTTATTTGTAAGCGCCCAGACGACAAACACCAAGGTGGCTTATGGGAATTCCCTGGCGGTAAAGTAGAGCAGGGCGAAAGCGTATTTGCTGCGCTACAGCGCGAGCTGTTAGAAGAAGTAAACCTAACCGTAAACGCCAGTGAAGAGCTAATGGTTATCGAACATGACTATGGTGATAAATGCGTGCGTTTAGATGTGCACATTGTTGATGATTTCACAGGCACAGCCCATGGCGCAGAAGGCCAACAAGGCAAATGGGTCGCACTTAGCGAGCTTGATGATTACAGCTTCCCAGCCGCGAATGTTGAGATCATCGAAAAGATAAAGAAAAAGTATCAAGGGTAAATAACAAAAGTTAGCGAGGGGAAAGCTTGTAGGCGTGAAATTTATTTCACGCGAAAATGTTTGCACAAAGAGAAGTGAATGAGAAAAGAATGAGGCAGTGATAAAAATATTTTTTGTTTTCTCTTAAGCGAAGCGCTTCTCATCCTCTTTGTGCGATTAGATGTCTTTGATGTGGGTGTGAAGTTTAGTGAGCCATCAGCTTTCAGCTGTCAGTTTCTAGCGAGCGGCATTGTTTGCGGGTTCTTTATTAATTTGCAGACTTGGTGATGAATGTAAGACGCGCCAAGCAAGCGTGACGCCTACGTTTGATGTAGGCGTGAAATTTATTTCGCGCGGAGGTTATATAATAGAGGTTAGTTTTTAGTAGTTAGATTTCAGATCAGATCGAGAGGGTGGTTTTATTTTTTGTGTAATTAAACAAAAAACTTGCTACACATGAATTGTATTTTACTTTGTTCTAACCACTAACCACTAACCACTAACCACTAACCACTAACCACTAACCACTAACCACTAAATCTCCCCCTCCCACCGCTCAAAAATGCGTCTCATCCTGTTTTGATAAGAATTGTTACATATTCGGTTTTATTGTTTTGCTTGAGAGGTTTATTATGGTGAAAGCGAAAAACTAATGATTAATTAGGTTTGCTAGTTTTTCGATAAATACATCAAAAAATAATTAGTACGGGACTCCCATGAAAAAAGTAACACTTACCGCGGCAAGTATTGCACTAGCCCTCGGTCTTGTTGGTTGTGGTGAAAAAGAACAAGAAACTAAAGCACCAGCAACTGCGACCGTAACTGAAGCAAAAGCACCTTTAAATTCAGGCATTGAATTGGCGAACATGGACAAGTCTGTTCGCGCACAAGATGACTTTTACTATCACGTAAACGGCGAATGGTTAGAGAAAACTGAAATTCCAGGTGATAAATCAAACTACGGTTCATTCACTCAGCTTTACGATGATTCGCAAAAAGCGATGAAAGAAGTGCTAGAAAAAGCAGCGGCAAATAAAGACGTTAAGCCAGGCTCTGATGAAGCTAAACTAGCTGCATTCTATAACAGCTACATGGACGAAGCAGGCCGTGAAGCGGCAGGCATCAAGCCATTAACACCAGTGCTAGAAAGCGTTGATGCAGTTAAGAACAAGTCAGATCTTGTTGCTTTAATGGCTGAACTTCGCATTAAAGGCGGTAGCCTACCGTTTGGTTGGTACGTAAATAACGACGCGAAAAATTCTAGTGAAAACGCAATGTATGTTTATCAGTCTGGTTTAGGTTTACCAGATCGCGACTACTACCTAAAAGATGAAGAGAAATTCACAAAAATTCGTGAAGCTTACCAAGCATACGTAACAGCAATCTTAAGCAAGGCTGGTGTAGCTGATGCAGAATCTGCGGCTAAAGCAATTATCGATCTTGAAACAAGCATTGCTGATGCGCAGTGGAGCCGTGTTGAAAGCCGTGATGCAACTAAATCTTACAATAAGATGAGTGTTGCAGATGCTAACAAACTTACTGGCGACTTTGATTTTGCAGCTTACCTTGATGCATCAGGTATCAAAACTGAAGATGTAATCATTCGCCAACCTAGCTACCTAGAAAAATTCGCAGGTATCTATAACGATACAGACTTAGCAACGTGGCAGAACTACCTTAAGTTCCACTTTGTTAGCAACTATGCTCGCTTACTAGATAAAGAGCTAGTAGACCTTAACTTTGATTTTTACAGCACAACACTTCGCGGTGTAACAGAGCAATCACCACTTTGGAAAAAAGCGGTTGATGCATCAAACGGTGTATTAGGTGAAATCTTAGGTAAAGTATACGTTAAAGAAAACTTCCCACCTGAAGCGAAAGCGCGTATGGAAGAGTTAGTTGATAACGTAATCAAAGGTTATGCAGTTGCGATTGAAAACCTTGAGTGGATGAGCCCAGAAACAAAAATCGCTGCTAAAGAAAAGCTTGATAAGTTCACACCAAAAATTGGTTACCCAGATAAATGGAAAGACTACTCAGCACTTGAAGTTAAAGGTGATGACTTAGTAGGTAACTACATTCGCCACAGCGAGTGGGAATATGCAGATATGACTGCAAAACTAGGTAAGCCAGTTGACCGTTCTGAGTGGCACATGACACCACAAACAGTAAACGCTTACTACAACCCTGTGAATAACGAAATTGTATTCCCAGCGGCTATCTTACAACCGCCATTCTTTAACCTAGAAGCTGATGACGCTGTTAACTACGGTGCAATCGGTGCGGTAATCGGCCACGAATTAGGTCACGGCTTTGATGACCAAGGTGCGAAGTACGATGGTGATGGTAACTTACGTAACTGGTGGAGCGAATCAGACCTTAAACAGTTTGAAGAGCGCACAGGTCAGTTAGTTGCTCAATATAACGAGTACAAACCATTTGAAGATGCTAGCGTAAATGGTCAGCTTACATTAGGTGAAAACATTGGTGACTTAGGCGGCTTAACAGTTGCTTACACTGCTTATCAATTATCACTTGGTGATGAAAAAGCGCCTATCATTGATGGTTACACGGGTGATCAACGTTTCTTCATGGGATGGTCACAAATTTGGCGTCGTAAATACCGTGACGAAGAGTTACGCAACCGCCTAATGACAGACCCTCATTCACCAAGCCACTACCGTGTAATCGGTATTCTTTCAAACATGCCAGAATTCTATCAGGCATTTGATGTGAAAGAAGGCGACAAGATGTATATCAAACCAGAAGATCGCGTAAAAATCTGGTAATTGATTATCGATTTAAAAAAGGCTCTGAGTGAACGCTCAGAGCCTTTTTTGTTTTAGGAGTTGTCAGCTTTCAGCCGACATTTGATGTAGGCGTGAAATTTATTTCGCGCGTTAGTTGCGTGTTGTGTGGTGTTTAAGACGCGCCAAGCAAGCGTGACGCCTACGTTTGATGTAGGCGTGAAATTTATTTCGCGCGATGTGTTTGTATTGAGTGGTGTTCAAGACGCGCCAAGCAAGCGTGACGCCTACGATTGATGTAGGCGTGAAATTTATTTCGCGCGGTGTTTTTGTCTTGTGTGATGTGTGATGTTCAAGACACGCCAAGCAAGCGTGACGCCTACGGTGATGTAGGCGTGAAATTTATTTCGCGCGATGTGTTTGTATTGAGTGGTGTTCAAGACGCGCCAAGCAAGCGTGACGCCTACGTTTGATGTAGGCGTGAAATTTATTTCGCGCGGTGGTTGAGTATTGTGTGGTGTTTAAGACGCGCCAAGCAAGCGTGACGCCTACGGTGATGTAGGCGTGAAATTTATTTCGCGCGGTGTTTTTGTATTGTGTGATGTTCAAGTCGCGCCAAGCAAGCGTGAAGCCTACGATTGATGTAGGCGTGAAATTTATTTCGCGCGGTGTTTTTGTCTTGTGTGATGTGTGATGTTCAAGACGCGCCAAGCAAGCGTGACGGCTACGATTGATGTAGGCGTGAAATTTATTTCGCGCGATGTGTTTGTATTGAGTGGTGTTCAAGACGCGCCAAGCAAGCGTGACGCCTACGTTTGAGGTAGGCGTGAAATTCATTTCGCGCGATGTGTTTGTATTGAGTTGTGTTCAAGACGCGCCAAGCAAGCGTGACGCCTACATTTGATGTATTCGTGAAATTTATTTCGCGCGATGTTTTTGTATTGCGAGGTTCAAACATTTTGTGGTGTAAATTGGCTAGGTGCATTATTAAGTTCTAAGATCAGGTTTTACCTTCAGGATTGATAGGTTTATGTTTTCGTCAAGGAAGAGACTTAAAGGGCGTAACTCACATTCAAATTGCTATTATTCAGTAACTCTTTGTTGTGAGAGTCGAGTGCCTATATTTGCCAACTATCTATATGCAGTTGATGCTGCCAAAGCAATATACTATTTAGAAGATAAAGTAGAGACAATCTGCTTTGTCCTCATGCCTGACCATTTACATTGGATATTTCAACTTCGCCCTCAGCAAAACTTATCAGCAGTAATTAAGCTGTATAAAAGCATGGTGACCATGTCTATTCGTAAGAGAAAGGGGCGCAAAGTCGTAGTCTGGCAAAGTAATTTTTATGATCATCAAATCAGAGATGAAAACGACCTAATACATCAAGCTCGATATGTAGTCGCAAACCCTCTACGCGCAAGATTAGTTAAGCACGTTGGCGATTACCCGTTTTGGAATTGTATTTGGTTGTAGGCGTGAAATTTATTTCGCGCGATGGTCGAGTATTACGTGATGTTTAAGACGCGCCAAGCAAGCGTGACGCCTACGGTGATGTAGGCGTGAAATTTATTGCGCGCGATGGTTGAGTATTGAGTGGTGTTCAAGACGCGCCAAGCAAGCGTGACGCCTACGGTTTGATGTAGGCGTGAAATTTATTTTGCGCGAAGGAAATTAAAGCATAATCGCATCTTTTAGATACTGGAATAACTCTTTGTATGCTTTGGCCGGCTTTTCTGCTTTCACTTCTTTCGCGGCGCTGCGCACTAATTGGCGCATTTTTTGGCGCTCAAGAGAAGGGTATTGATCAATTGTTGAATTGATCAGGTCGTCACCTTGTTTAATCAAATCATCGCGCAGGGTTTCGATTTTGTTCATCAAAACATCCGCTTGATTGTTTTTATTAAGCATGATGTCGATCATCGCTTGGATTTCATCAACGTTTTCTGTGGTACGTAATACTTTTGCGATGTAGTTTAAGTTACGACGGTAAGCATCGCTCTTATCACTTACTTTATCAGAAACAACAAGGGCTTCTTTTAAATCGTGATTAAGAGGTAAACGATCGCGTTGCTTTTTCGGCATTTTTGCAATTTCAGCACCCAGACCATGATATTGCATGGCTTCACGTTTTAATTCGCTTTTTGATACGTAAATAATTTCTTCTTCGATAAGTGGCTTTTTCTTCTTCGCCATAAGGATGCTCATTCAGTAAACTTAACTATTCGCTATTATACGCCATTTAGTTAATGATTAATATTAGCTGATGCTGGTCTCGCAGTGTGTTAGCATTCGTTACACTATAAAAAATATCAGAACCTAGGACACACAAGATGAAAGATCCTATTTATCAACACATTTCTGAAGTGAAAGACGCTGTAAGCGAAGTACTGGAGCATGCAAAAAAATTGGGTGCTACTGCGGCTGAAGCGGCGATGTCGAGCACGTCAGGTTTGTCTGTCAGCACGCGTATGGGCGAAGTTGAAACAATAGAGTTTAACCAAGACGGTGGCTTAGGTATCAGTGTTTATGTGGGTAACAACAAAGGCTCTGCTTCAACGGCTGACTTAAACCCTAAAACATTACGTACAGTGGTCGAAAAAGCCATTGATATTGCAAAGTTCACCTCTGACGACCCATTTAATGGTATCGCCGATAAAGAGTTACTTGAATTTGCACCGCAAGATTTAGATTTATACCACCCGTGGGAAGTTAGCCCAGAGCAAGGTGTTGAGTTTTGTCATCAAGCAGAGCAAGCGGCGTTAAATGCCGATGAGCGCATTGTAAATTCAGATGGTGCGAGTTTTTCTTCTCACCAAGGTTTACGTGTTTATGGTAACAGCCATGGCATGATTGCAGGTTACCCGCGTACGCGTCATAGCATTAGTACGATGGTGATTGGTAAAGAAGGCGAGCAAATGCAGCGCGATTCGGCTTATACCATCGCGCGTCATAAAGATGATTTAAACGACGCTGCAAAAGTAGGCCTCGAGGCGGCAACCGAAACCTTGGCTAAACTTAACAGCCAAAAGCTCGGTACCATGAAAGTGCCTGTGATCTTTAGAGCAGATATTGCTAACTCGTTATTCGGCCATTTAGTGTCGGCGATTGGTGGCGGCGCGCTTTATCGTAAGTCGAGCTTCTTGCTTGATAGCTTAGGTACAAAAGTATTTAGCGATTGTGTGAATATCTCTGAGCGCCCGCATTTATTAAAAGGTTTAGCGTCTTCGCCGTTTGATGCTGAAGGTTTAAAAACTGTAGACCGTGAAATTATTCAAGGTGGTGAGCTGCAAACTTACCTATTAGCAAGCTATGCAGCACGCAAACTGTCGATGGCACCAACGGGTCATGCTGGTGGTATTCATAACTGGCTAGTTGAACAAACCCATGCCGATTTAAAAGCGCTTTTAAAAACCATGGGCACAGGTTTATTAGTAACTGAACTTATGGGCCAAGGTGTGAACACGGTAACGGGTGATTACTCACGTGGTGCAGCGGGCTTCTGGGTTGAGAATGGTGAAATTCAATACCCAGTAAGTGAAATCACGATTGCTGGTAACTTAAAAGATATGTTTAAGGCTGTTGTGGGCTTAGGTGGCGACATCGAGCGTCGCGGCGGTATTCAAACTGGCTCTGTATTGATTGAACAAATGCAGGTTGCAGGTAGTTAATTTATAAATAACGAATCATTTTTTAAAAGCCTCACTTTAGTGGGGCTTTTTTATTTGAAAAAACGCTTTACCTAAACTTAACTTGAGGTTTTATCTTGGTGGCAGTTTAAAAATAAAAAGGAAAACTACCATGTATTTAGAACACGTAAACCTTGTTGTTAGTAATGTTGATGACATGCTGCACTTTTATAAAGCCGCGTTCCCGCATTGGCGTGTGCGTAGCCAAGGCGATAGCAAATGGTCGGGCAAACCGCGCAAGTGGCTGCACTTTGGTGATGATTACCAATATCTTGCATTAAGCGATAACGGTGAAGCTGAAAACCGTGATTTAGCAGGCCACCAAGTAGGCCTTGCTCATTTTGCTTATGTGACAAACGATATTAATGCCGTAGTTGAGCGACTTGTTTCAGCCGGTTATGAAATTGATAAACACGGCCCAGAAAACCCTTATCGTAAAAATGTATATTTCATCGACCCCGCAGGTTTTGAAGTTGAGTTTGTAGAGTATTTTAGTGATATCCCGAGTGAGAGGAATAATGACCAGTGAGGGAGCTATCAGCTTTCAGCCGTCAGTTTTGAGCCGAGCGGTGTTGTTTGTAGGTCAGGCATTGATTGATGGAAAAGCGTTGTATGTAAGACGCGCCAAGCAAGCTTGACGCCTACGATTGATGTAGGCGTGAAATTTATTTCGCGCGAAAATAATTGCACAAAGAGAAGTGAATGAGAAAAGAATGAGGAAGTGATAATAATATTTTTGTTATCTCTAAAGCGAAGCGCCTCATATCCTCTTTGTGCGATTAAATGTCTTTGATGTGGGTGTGAAGTTTAGTGAGCTATCAGCTTTCAGCCGTCAGTTTTGAGCCGACCGGTGTTGTTTGTAGGTCAGGCATAGGTTGATCAAATGGCGTTGTATGTAAGACGCGCCAAGCAAGCGTGACGCCTACGGTTGATGTAGGCGTGAAATTTATTTCGCGCGAAAATATATTCACAAAGAGAAGTGAATGAGAAAAGAATGAGGAAGTGATAATAATATTTTTGTTATCTCTAAAGCGAAGCGCCTCATATCCTCTTTGTGCGATTAAATGTCTTTGATGTGGGTGTGAAGTTTAGTGAGCTATCAGCTTTCAGCCGTCAGTTTTGAGCCGAGCGGTGTTGTTTGTAGGTCAGGCATTGATTGATGGAAAAGCGTTGTATGTAAGACGCGCCAAGCAAGCTTGACGCCTACGATTGATGTAGGCGTGAAATTTATTTCGCGCGTTATCTTATTATATTGCGCGATGTAAAACTGCGGCTACGATAACTCGCACCTCGCACCTCGCACCTCGCACCTCGCACCTCGCACCTCGCACCTCGCACCTCGCACCTCGCACCTAGCACCTAGCACCTCGCAACTTTTACTGCACCTTATTCATTTCTTTCCAACTGGCTTTTAGGCTGTTGGCAAAGCTGATGAACTTTTCCTTCATAGTACGTTTAACTGAAATCTCGACTGAGCCTAGCCATACATTACCTTCAATAGTGATGGTTGGGCCTTGGCCTTTATTTAAGGCTACAGATTTATTCTCTACGCTGCCAATCACACTAAACAATTTAGATACCACATTTACATGTTCTGGTACGTAGATTTCGTCGTTTCCTAAAATGCAGTTCACGTAAATGGTGACATGCTGATGTTGGAAAATTGCTTCGCTAAAGTCTAGTTCGATTGAACCTAGGCAGTTTGTTAGGTGAATTTCTTTTGGTACTACCCATTGGCCGCTGCGCTCATTTGAACCCAAAATACTACGAAGCTGCAGGCTTTCGTTGTCGCTGCTGTGGCTGTAGTGAGGTTTAAATTGCGCATGCTTATGCGATTTGTAGTCAATATCTGCTTTTAGCTCTAAATCTGCAACTAGTTCAACCAGTACTTCGTTGCTAGTGGCTGCCATTGCCTGGTCTAGTCGGCGTTCAAATGCTTCGGCTGAAATAACAGCATGACTGTAGTTATAAATGAGTTGATCAATGACTTCTTCTCTTACTTGATCGATTGGGCGATCTTCAAGTTTAACGGCCATGATAGTTCCCTGTTGTGATTTTTTAGTTATTAATTACGAAGCAAGCCTTAGGCCAAAGTTTATTTTCAAATAAATCAATGATTTGTGTTTTTTGCTAATAAACAACTTCGTTAAATTAACCACAGATTAATAAAATCCGCAACTAAGTGGCCATTTTTGCAACATCGTGAACTTCTTACCGAGCAGCTTGTAAATCTTTACCTAAATGAATATAAATAGCCGCTGAATAAGTGCTTAACCCACTGAAAATAAACAAGTAAATAGTTGGCATCATAGTCGCATTAGTAAAAGTGTCTTTAATCAAAAGGAGAAAGATTATGAACACTTTTAACAAATCTATGATTGCCGCTTTAGTAATTGGTGCAACTAGCATGTCAGCTCAGGCAAGCAGCTGGGAAAATGAAAGTAAAGATGCTTGGATTGATGGTAAGGCAGAAACTGTGCTTCTTATGAACACAAACCTTAACAACTTTGACATCAACACTGATGTAACGAATGGCAAGGTTGTACTTACAGGTAAAGTTGATAGCGAATTAGATAAAGAGCTTGCTGAAGAGCTAGTTCTTAGCCTAGACGGTGTTAGCTCTGTTGATAACAAACTAACTGTTGTTAAAAACATGAAAGCTAAGCACATGAAATCAGAAAAAGCTGATTCAGCAGAAAGCGACTTAACCGACGCAAAAATCAGTACTGTAATCACGACACGTTATTTATTTAACTCAGAAGTTGGTGGTACAGACATCGATGTTGATACTGACATGGGTGTGGTAACACTAAAAGGTACTGTTGAGTCTGATGCAGAAAAGCAATTAGCGGTAAGCATTGCTGAAAATGCTGAAGATGTTCGCAAAGTAATCGATGAATTAACTATTGTTGCTGAATAATAGCAAGCCCTATATAGCCCAGCTTTGGCTGGGCTTATCTTTTTCAAGGAGTGAGTCATGGATTTAATACGTATTATTTTATCGGTTTTAATTCCACCTCTCGGCGTATTTTTACAGGTAGGTTTAGGTGCGCAGTTCTGGATTAATATTCTTTTAACCTTATTAGGGTACATTCCAGGTTTGATTCATGCTGTGTATATCATCGCTAAGCGATAATCACCGCATTAATCTACAAGGATGGGTAATGGAGCACAGCAAGGAAGGGCTGTAGGAGTAACGGACGATAAACCGCAAGGAGTTTACAGTATGGATAATGTAACTACGCACAAAGGACAACAAGGAAGTAACAAGGCGTTATGGAGTAGCGCACAATGGCAACGCTTTATGGATAAAGTGAACGGAGATGACAGCAAGGAATAAGCTTAGGCAGGAGCCAAACAGGATGAAGCTAGCGTAAGGAGGAGACTATATGGAACAAGTACAAACGCAACCAACACAAGGATTGACCAACAAAGGAGTTGCTTTATGGAACAAGCAACAGTGGCACGAATTTATGGAACACGCGAAAGCGGTTGCGCCACGACTAACAGGGAAGGCTGACGATAAAAACCCGATGTCATCTTCAGGTGACATCGGGTTTTTAACTGCTTCAGCAATTTATCTTTATAGCTTAAATTGATTCACCGTCTTATTTAAAGCGGCTGCCAATTCATTCAAATCACGTGCTTCATCCGCCAATTCATGGGCATGATCCGCTGTACTATTCACTAAGTGATTAATTGCTGCCAAGCTATTGTTGATATCTTCTGCAACCACAGTTTGCTGCTCTGTCGAAGTCGCAATTTGATGACTTTGATCTTGTACATTTGTCACTGATTGGGCGATATCTTGCAGTGCTTGCAATACAATTTGTGTTTGCTCAACTGACCCTTCAGCACGCTCTTGACCTTGTTGCATCATGGTTGATGCTTGTTGAGCAATTTGCTGTAAACGGCTGATCATGTTGCGAATATCATCTGTTGATTCTTGCGTTCTGCTTGCCAGTGAACGAACTTCATCAGCAACAACAGCAAAGCCTCGGCCTTGTTCACCCGCGCGGGCTGCTTCTATCGCCGCGTTTAGTGCGAGTAAGTTGGTTTGCTCAGCTATTGAGTTGATAACATCAACCACCGCGCCGATATTGCCACTTTCTTGCTCAAGACCCGCAACCACTTTAGACGCTTCACCAATATGGCTTGCAAGGGCGGTCATGACTGACTGAGCTTGAGTAGAACGTTTCGTACCGTCAACGGTAATGGTTTGCACTTCTTCAGCGGCATTATTGGTATGCTGGGCATTACGCGAGATTTCCATTACTGTAGACGCCATTTCGGTTACCGCCGCACTCACACTGTCAACTTGTTGCTTTTCTTGCTGAATTTCATCGTTGGTTTTTTGCGATACAATTTTTAACTGGCTCGCAGCTTGGCTTAGTTGCTCAGCCTGCGCAGCAGTATTAAGCATCATTGCACGAAGTTTATCGATGAAGGTATTCATGTGATGAGCAAGTTGGCCCACTTCATCATTACTCTTGATTTCGATTTTCTGTGTTAAATCGCCATCACCTGATGCGATATCACGCATGATGTAAGTTAGCTTAGTCAGCGGCTTGGTGATCATTTGCGTGGCCCAGAAGATCATCGCAATGATAATCGCAAGAATGATGATCACTGAGGTTGTGGTTGTCATCACCGCATCATTTACTGGCTCATCAATCATACTGGTCGGAATTAAAATACCCACGTACCAATCAAGGTAAGGGGTTTCTAGCTCAAGGCGGTTGTAAACAACGTAATATTGCTCACCTTTGAATGTAACGAAGCTGCTGCCATCTTTTTGGCTTTTCATCGCGCGGTTTAATTCGCTAAAGCCTGATGTGTCGTTAAATTGTTTTTCGAGGGCATCTAAGCCTTCCTTGCCATTCGGACCTTCGTCAGTCACAGATAGCTTGTGGCCAGTGCGCTTAGATAAGTGCACAACTTTTTGATTGCCATCAAGTAAGAAACCAAAGCCTTGGCCATTAAAGCGAATTTCTTCAACCATGTCGTTGATATTATTTAGCTGTAAATCAACACCACCAAAGCCTATTAGTTTGTTTTGTTTATAAACAGGCTGTTGTACAACTGCAGAGGCATTACCTGTGGTTAAATCCACAGAAATAGGACCTACATAGAGTTTGTTGATCTTTAAAGCATCTTGCCACCAACCACGTTTGTAAGCGTAGTAAGGTTGGCCATTATAATGAGTGGTTCGCTCATTTTCTTTAAAGTACTCACCTGTTGTTGCAGATGCAAAGAAGGCAGATAAGATGTTGTCATCGTTGCCACTGATACGCACAAAATCTTGATTAACGCTGTCGTATCCAGGTTGGTTATCAAGGCTTTGATCACGTTCAGTCCAATTGTCGAACCAATTCACTAAATGCGGATTTGTAATGAAGGTTTGAACCACTTTACCGTATTTGGCAAAGTAACCTTGCATTGAAAGTCGTTCACTCTGTAAATAGCTGTCGGCTTCGCGTTGAATAGCTTGGCGCGATAGGTCAGCAATATGGCTAACAAAAAAACTAGACGCGATGATCAGTAGTACACTTATCGTCCCGCCGATGAGTAGTAATATTTTTTTACGTAAAGAGAGGTTATTTAACATAGATGCACGTGTTTTTATTATCGGGTAGAGTTATCTATCTAATCATATTTGCACCCAAATCGCTATACCGTTAAGCGAACGTTAATAATAAATACTATGAGGTTGTTGGATAAATGAGTAATGAAAATAATAAACTGGTCGTTTTAGGTGCAGGTTGGCTTGGTAGTGCGCTTTGTGTTGAGGCAAAAGAATTAGCATGGCAAGTGCAGGGAACACACCGTAGTAGCGAGCACGAACATGATTTTCAGCGCCAGTTTGCGCTTGAAGGTACAGTGCTTAAACACGATGTTTCACTTGAAGATGCATGGTGGGTGAGTGCAATTCCACCGCGTAGTCGCAGCTCAGAAAGTAATTATTTAGCTACTTTGCAAGCAGGACTTGAGCTTGCCAAGCAACTAAATTGTAAAGGCTTTATTTTATGTTCTTCGACGGGTGTTTACCCAACTGACAATGGTCATTATGACGAAAGTACAGTAATTAATTGCCAATCAGCGCGCCAGCAACTGCTATTTGATGCTGAGCAGTTAGTGCTCAATGCCGGTGGTAAAGTGTTGCGTTTAGCGGGCCTTGTTGGTCCTGGGCGCGACCCAGGTAAGTTTGTTGCAGGTAAAGAGCTGTCTAGCTCAAGTCAGCAAGTGGTGAACATGGTACATCAGCAAGATGTGATAGCGGCGATTTTTTCAGTACTCGAAAATTGGTCAAGCGCGAGCAGCATTTATAATGTGGTCAATCCGTCGCATCCTACAAAAGCAGATTACTACCAACAAAAATGCGCTGAGCAGGGTAATCAGCCACCGACATTTACTAGCCATGATAAAGGCGAGCGTATCATTGATGGCTCGGCGATTGAGTCACTGAGTTTTCGTTATAAAGCGCCTATTTAGTTATTTTTTAAAAGTTAGGTGGCCACCCAGTCGGTATTTACTACCCGGCGAAACTAAGCGGGCAAAGCTTACAATGCCTTGCGATGACCACGTTCGGCGGATCACTTGTAAGCATGGCTCTTCGTTGTAAAGGTTGAGCCATTCACACATTTCTTGGTTGGGCATGATTGCTTCGACCGTATGGCGAGCCTCGGTGAGTGGGGCATTTTGCGATAAGTATTCATGGGGTGTTAGGCTGTGAAAATCTTGTTGTAAGTAGTCTTTAGCAAGAGCAGGGTTCACAAAACGCTCCTCAACTTGCAAAGGTTGCTCGTTCTCATTGTGCACAATCACACTTCGATAAACATGGCTGTCGACCTCGACACCCAAAGCAATCGCGATGGGGGCAATTGCGCTGATTGATTCCATCACTAAAATAGTACAACTGTAATTGCTGTTTCGCGCTTTAACTTCATCGGCAATGTTTTTGATTTCTAGTAACGAAGATTGTGATTTGAAGCTGGCAACAAAAGTACCTTGGCCTTGGCTGCGGGTTAAGATACCGGCATCGGTTAACTCACTAAGTGCACGCCTAGCCGTCATACGGCTAACTTGAAATTGACTGGTAAGTTCGTTTTCTGAAGGGACACGGTCGTTTTCTTGCCATTCTCCCGATTGAATATTTTCCAGAATGAATTCTTTTATTTGCGCAAACTTAGGGACGCTCATTATGAAAAGTTTATTTTTAAGTTAACAGTGTGTTACAAGGTGACATAATTTTCTTGTATATACAAGATGAGTTGATAAACTTTAAGCAAATTTAAATTTAGGCTCATACTGAGCCTTTAGCAAGCATCAAGATAGGTGAAAAATGCACACAACCAACAATGCTCAAGCCCTCTGGGATTTACTGATCACAGATGCCAATATCGCCACAATGGATCCTGCTGTTGATGCACCATACGGCGCCATTGAAAATGCAGCGATTGCCGTTAAAGATGGCAAAATTGCCTGGTTAGGTGCACAAACCGATTTACCTAAGTTTGACGCGTTAGCAACGCCAACAGTCTCTGCAAAAGGGCAGTGGTTAACACCTGGGTTGATTGATTGTCACACTCACTTAGTGTTTGCCGGTAGCCGTGCAGAAGAATTTGAGCAGCGTTTGCAAGGTGTTAGCTACGAACAAATCGCTGCAAACGGTGGCGGCATTGCAAGCACCGTACGTGCAACCCGCGAAGCCGACCACGAAGCACTGTTTGTTAGTGCTAAAGAGCGCTTAAATGCGTTATACGCAGAAGGCGTGACGACGGTCGAGGTTAAATCTGGCTATGGTCTTGATTGCGAAAACGAAATTAAACTTCTCGAAGTGGCTCGTTTACTCGGTGAAAATCACCCGGTTGATGTTAAAACCACGTTTTTAGGTGCTCATGCATTACCGCCTGAATATAAAGGCCGTAGTGATGAGTACATCGATTTGGTTTGCGGTGAGATGCTTGACCGTGTTGTTGAAGCTGATTTAGCTGATGCCGTTGATGCTTTTTGTGAAAACGTTGGCTTTAGCAACGAGCAAACTCGCCGTGTGTTTGAAGCGGCTAAAAAGCACAACTTACCGGTTAAGTTGCACGCTGAGCAGTTATCTAATCAACATGGCGCAGAGCTTGTTGCAGAATTTAATGGCTTATCTGCGGATCATATTGAACACTTAGATGAAGCTGGCATTCAAGCAATGGCCAAAGCGGGCACTGCAGCGGTATTGTTACCTGGTGCATTTTACTTTTTACGCGAAACAAAGTATCCGCCAATTGAACTACTGCAGCAGTACCAAGTTCCTATCGCTATTTCAACTGATTTCAACCCTGGGACTTCACCATTATGTTCATTGCACTTAATGATGAATATGGCGTGCACTATTTTCCGTATGACACCAGAGCAAGCATTAGCTGGCGTAACACGAAACGCCGCGGGTGCGTTAGGTCTAGATGATCGTGGCGTGCTAAAAGTAGGGGCTCGTGCTGATATTGCTCATTGGCAAATATCCCACCCAGCACAATTAAGTTACCAATTCGGCGTAAATAAACTGTTAAATCTGTGGATTTTGGGTAGACTTAGTTAGATAAGTTTTATTACGCAGTTTGGATTACATGTCATTGATTTTTAGTTTAGCGAGTAGTAGCACGCAACTCGTAAATTTAACAAGTGATGTAGTGCCAGTGTTTTTAGCTGGTAGCGTTTTTATGGCAATGATCTGTGCCCTATGCGTAACCCAAAACCCTATTTTAAGACTAAGCCTAGTCGTTAATGGCGTACTAGGTTTAGCTATTTTAAGCTTAGGATTACCATGGCTGGTTATCTTACTTGCTTTAGCTTTATGTTTTCATTTATGGCAAGCATTTCGCACCACTAATTGGCTTGCCATAATATTGAGTGTCTCTGCCGCAATTTCGTTCGCGGTTTTATACTCTGCCCACCTATTACTCGACACAGCCTTATATTGGCTTGTTTTCTCGGTAGTTATTTTATCTATTTCAGGCTTTTTTAATTACGAAGAGCCCGAAGAAGATGAGCAGGTTGAAGTTGAACCGCTCCATAACGATGACTTAGATGCTGCTCCACTGACTGGTTTACCAGACCGTAATGCACTTAGAAATAGCTTTGTTGCATGGACTGAAGAGCACTCAGCAAACTGTGCATTAGTGATGATCCGCCTTGAAGGCTTTAACGATGTTAACCAGCATATTGGTCGTGACTTTGGTGATTTATTATTAGCGCAATCGGCCACACGTATTAAACAGCAGCTCAGTGTTGATGCTGTGCTGAGTATGACAGGTAACACCGCACATGCTGAAAAATTAGCGCATTTGGGGGGCTTAAACTTTGCGTTTATTTGCTCACTCGAAGAGCAAAAACATCTTCATGAGCAGCTGATCAGTCAAATTAGGCAAGTCACATTAAAGCCATTCAACGTTGCTAATTGTACAATTGAAGTTAAAGTGCGCGCCAGTTACGTGAACTGTGACGAACCAGAATACAGCTTCGAGAACTTAATTTCATTTGCCAACCTTGCCCTTGATTCAAACCCTGAGCGAGAAATTGTGCCTTATCACCCACAAATGATGATTGAGCAACTAGAGCAACAAGCACGTCTACGCGAATTAGCTCACTTAGATTTTTCCAGCGAACTTGAGCTTTATTTTCAGCCAGTTATTCGTAATAGCGACGAGCAAATTGAGTTTTTAGAATTGCTGCTACGTTGGCAGCATCCTAAGCAAGGCATTCTTTCGGCTAACAAGTTCATTGATGATATTCGTGTCGCTGGCTTAAGTTACCCTGTGGCAGCGTATGTTATTGAACGTGCTGCTGAGCTTGCTATGGCATTGCGTATGGAAGGCATTGAACTACCACTCAGTATTAACGTGTTTGGCCCAGAAATGCTGCATGAAGAGTTCATTGAATTTGTTGACCGCATTATGACTGAACACCGCTTAGAGCCGGGCGATTTAATCATTGAATGCCCGCTCGATCTATTTATGAGCCTAGACGACCAAGGTAAAGCCATGGTCGCAAGGCTAAATAGCATTGGTATTAAACTATGTATTGATGGCTTTGGTGACACGCCAATTTGGCTTGCTAAGTTGCCTAATCTTAATGTTGAGTATATTAAAGTAGCAGCATCGTTGACCGCTGATTTTGCCCATCAAAGCCAAGTTCGTAGCCTAGTCTCTGGCATGGTGGATATGCATAATCAAAATAATGCCAAGGTGATTTGTGAAGGGGTAGAAACCCTAGAGCAACTTAAATTTGTTAAGTCGTTGAACACCTACGCCGCTCAGGGTTATTACTTTAATTACCCGCTTAGCAGCGTAGGCATGATGTCGTGGTTAAAACAGTGGCGGTTAGAGCATCAGGGGTAAGTTAAAGCCGTCAGCCGTCAGCCGTCAGCTATCAGATTGAAAGTTAGAGAGCAGTTTGACTCGTTACATCGCGTTTTATCTCGAATCTTGCTGCCAATTTAAGGGTCGTACAGGTAGGCGTGAAACTTGTTTCGCGCGTCTGACAGCTGAAGGCTGAGAGATGATCGCTTCCATGTGTTGAGTATCGCTCGTTCGACCCGACTTCCCCAAAAATCAGTCGTTACATCGCTTCTTTCTAACTTGCCTCTCTCGCCTGCAAATACGCATTCACAAGGGCGGTGATTATTTGGCCTGCGTCGTTCATACCTGCTTCTAAACCAACTGGGTGTTGTGACGGGGCGCCTTCGCATAAATGAAGATAGCGAGCAGTTGTTTGGCTAGCTGCTAAATGCACAAAATGTTCTGCATCACTTACACTAAAGCCACAGTTGGTGTATGCACTAACCGGCATTAGTGAGATGCTGTCTAGGTCGACTTCGACTCCAAGCGGTGCATTATCAAACTGCGCTAATGCGTGTTTACATGCCGAAGATAAATCGACTTTACGACGTACTTGAATATCTTGGTAACTATCAAACGTGAAGTTTGCGCTTGTCAGGGCATCCATAATCGCTTGGTTATTTTTAAATTCGTGTAAACCCATCACATGGTAGTCAGCAAGGTGGTTTTCACTGTACGCATATCTAAAACCATTACCGCTATGACGGCCTTCACACTCTCTGAAGTCAGCATGAGGGTCTAAGTTGATAGCGTTGACTGGTTTACCATGTTGCTTACTAAGGGCGCGTAAAATACCTAAGCAGTTGTTATGGCCGCCACCTATTACAATTGGCTCAAGGCCAGCTGCAAAAATCATTGCAAGCACTTGCTCAACGCGGGTGTCTATATCAGCGCATAATTCACGTAGTTTGGCTAAGTCGGCGTCGTTTTTATTATCAAGGTCAGCAGCTTGTTGGTTTAAGTCATCAAGGGCAACTTCGCCGAGTAGCAACACACGTTCGTGGTTTAAAAACTGGTTATGCGTTTGGTTTAAAAAGCGCTTTAAAAATGCTTGCCACGCTTGTCCTGAGCCACCGTTACCTAAGTTAGCGCGAGGGCCAATATCTTCACATACGCCAACTAAAACATAGCGAATACCGAAGTGTTTTGCATCGATGAGTGCTTGTGGAGCGTTAACTTGAGTGTCGAGAAGGGCAAGGGCTTGCCAAGCTTTAAGTTCGTTAGCGCGGCGGACACATAAGTGCTTTACCGCCGCTTCATCATAAATTTTAAGGTAGTTTGTCACCGAGATTAGTCTTCTATTATTTCTAACTCTAATTCTTCAGCAGATAATATAATACCGGTGCTATCAGCGTAAACAAAGTCGTCATCAAAGAAAGAAACGCCTGCGAAGTTAACGCCAATGCCGTCCTCACCTGCGCCTTCACTATCGGCAGCAACAGGAATAGAGGCAATTGCTTGAATGCCTAAGTCTAGCTCTTCAAGTTCATCAACATGGCGAATTGCACCGTAAACGATAATGCCTTGCCAGTTGTTTTCTAATGCGATTTCAGCCAGCTCTATATCAATAAGGGCGCGTCGGGTAGAACCACCACCATCAATCAATAACACGCTGTCAGTGCCATCGGTTGATAAAATTTCGCGGATCAGCTCGTTATTTTCAAAGCATTTAACGGTTTTTACTCGACCACTAAAGCTTGGGCGTCCACCAAAATTGATAAACATTGGTTCGAGCACATCAACCACATCTGCAAAGTGGTCGCATAAATCAGAAGTGCTGTAATCCATTTTTTCATCCTCTAAAGAGACTGTCTGTTTAGTACTCAGTATACCCTGATACAACTCAATAACAACGACTTAATAGCGGATTATTGGTTTAAATCAAAGGAATTTCGCCATCGCAACATTAGTGTCTCAAAAGCGTCACCTAATTGTTATTTTTAGCGCCTAAGCTGAGATGAGTATAAAAATTAGACGCAAAGTATGACAAGGAGCTCACCATGGCAAACAACATACTTACTAAATTGGCTAAAGTGGATGAACAGCTGTTTTTAAGCGTGTTTAACGACGCTTCGCCAGTTTGGCTCAGAAGATCAGCGCTTGGGTTATCTAAAAGCGGCGATGGCGGACTTTACGTGGTGTTGTTTCTTGGGTTTTGGTGGTTCACCGAGCAGCTGCACTTTCAACAACTGGCGATGAGTATATTGGTGGGCTTTGCCATTGAGCGACCTATTTACTTTTTAGCTAAAAAGCGTATCGCGCGGGTTAGACCCTGCGACTGCTTAGTGCAAGGCGCGTATTTGGTGCCGAGCGACCAATTTAGCTTACCGTCGGGGCATAGTGCTGGGGCATTTGTGGTGGCGACGATTTTGACTATCTATTTTCCTGAATTTGCTGTGCTGTGGCTGATGTGGGCATCAGGGGTGGCGGCATCTAGAGTGATTATTGGTGTGCATTACCCTGCTGATGTGGTGATTGGCGCAGTGATGGGGTCAAGTTGTGCAGTATTAGCTGTAATGGTGGTGGGATCTATATGAGAATTTTGTACGGTATTCAAGGTACGGGTAATGGCCATATTACTCGAGCACGAGTAATGGCAACGACCTTTAAAGCATTAGGAGTCGATGTTGACTATGTGTTTTCGGGTCGTAAAGAGCAAGACTACTTTGATATGGACGATTTTGCTGATTACCGAGCTTTTCGAGGTTTGTCGTTTACCAGCAAATCGGGGCAAGTTGATAGCTTTAAAACGTTGAAAAATGCGCGCCCGTTGCAGCTTATAAAAGATATAAAAAATCTTGATTTACGTCACTATGACTTGGTGTTTAATGACTTTGAGCCGATTACCGCATGGGCTGCTAAACAGCAAGGTATCCCTGTTATTGGTATGAGCCATCAAGCGGCGTTTTTATCTGATAAAGTGCCGATGTTTGGCCGAGCTTTCTTTCGTCGTGCCCTGATCCGTAACTATGCGCCAGCGAGTGTTTATTTAGGGGTGCATTGGCAGCCTTATGCAGAAAACATCATTCCGCCATTTATTGCAAATCATCATCATGATAACCCGGTGATGGTCGAAAATAAGGTGTTGGTGTATCTACCTTTTGAGAATTTAGACAGTGTGGTCGACTACCTTAAAGACTTTCCTGAGCGTGAGTTTTACTGTTATCACCCAGATGCCCAGGACTGTTCAATCGGAAATATTCACTTGCGAGCGCCTTCACGCGTTGGCTTTTTAAATGATCTCGCTAATGCTGGTGGTGTAATTGGCAACGCCGGATTTGAACTTGCAAGTGAAGCGTTACAATTAGGTAAAAAGCTATTGCTAAAACCACTTGGAAAACAATTTGAGCAGGGGATTAATGCACAGACGCTATTGTCGATGGGAGCAGCCCATGTGATGAGCTATTTAAACCCCAATGCGATGGATGATTGGTTGCAATCGCCACAGAACAAAAAACTGAATTTTCCGAGTGATCCAGCACCTTTGGTTGATTGGTTGCAAAAAAAACAATGGGAAAAGCTGGATAAATTGCATAAACACCTATGGCAACAGGTTGATTTAGAAGAAAAACTGATTGTTTAAAAGTACCTTATATTGGAAAATGCGCGGCAAGTTTAACCACTTTTTATTAGCTGCTTTAAATAGTTTAGCTATACTTTAAATGCATGTTTCTATAAGGCACTTTGAATGAATGTATTACAAAACTTAACTATTAAGCGTCGTTTACAGTTAAACGCGCTCGTTGTTGGTCTTGCAATGATTGTGATGCTGTGTGTAATTATCTTTGAGTCGCGCATGATGCTAAAGCTCAACGAAACAATTCAAAATGCGGAGGAGCTCGACATTCATGAACTTGCGATGCGTAAACATGAAAAAAACTTTTTGTTTTACAAAGATGTCGATAGCCTTGAGCTTTTTGAAAAAGAGTATTCGCAGCTAAAAAATAAAATGGCGCGACTAGACGAGTTAGTGAAAGATTTGTCGATGGACTCATCTAAGCTAAATGAATTTAGACGCCTTGCGAAAACTTATTACGATGACTTCAATGAGGTTGTGGTACTACAAAAGAAAATAGGTTTACACCCTAAAGATGCTCTTTATGGTGATTTACGTGGTGCGGTGCATCAAGTAGAAACATTATTAAGCGAGCGCGAAAACTATAAGTTACTCACTTTAATGCTACAGCTTCGCCGTGCAGAAAAAGACTTTATGCTGCGCTTTGATTTAAAGTATATGGGCAAGTTTGATGATTTAGTTGCTAGTTTTAGATCAGAGATTAAAAGCGCTGGGTTCGATACAAATTATGAAAACCAGTTACTTAGTTTGCTTGCGACTTATCAAAGTAAATTTAAAGCCTTAGTTGATGCACAAGTTGCCTTAGGCCTTGATTTAGAATCAGGGGCGCTCGGTGAGATGAAACGCAGTGTTGAGCTTAGTGATGCTATTGTTACAGAGCTTACAGATCAAACAAAAGCGTTTGTAGAATCGAGTGCTGCTAGTGCGCAGTTGATTGCCATTCTTGTATTTATTATTGCGAGCATTTTAGTGATGCTATTAGTTTACTTTACTAGCCGCTCAATTATTCAGCCTATCGAACGTGTGTACCATACGATTAACGAAATTCGTCGTAATAACGACTTAAGCATGTCGATTACTCAATCGGGTAAAGATGAAATCACCACAATGACGGTTGATTTTAATAGCTTGATCAGTGATTTCAAAAAGCTAATTTATGAAGTTAATACCGCGCTAAGTACCCTTAACGTGGCAACTGAGCATTTATCAGAAACGACAGCAGCAACAAGCTCAGGTATGCAAGAGCAGCTTCACGAAGCAGATATGGTTGCTACAGCTGCCACTGAAATGCAGGCGACGATTCAAGATATTTCACACAACACAGAAGCCGCAGCGAAAAAAGCTGAGTCAACTAACTTAAGTGCGCAGCAAGGTCGTTCTGAGGTTGAATCGACGGTGGTACAAATTAATCACTTATCAGATTCACTCGGTAATGCGTCAAGCGTGGTGTCGCAGTTAGAAAAAGACGCTGAAACCATTGGCTCTGTCCTTGATGTTATTCGTGGCATTGCTGAGCAAACAAACTTACTGGCACTCAATGCGGCTATTGAAGCAGCACGTGCTGGTGAGCAAGGTCGTGGCTTTGCGGTAGTAGCAGATGAAGTTCGCTCACTTGCGCAGCGTACCCAAGATTCAACGCAAGAGATCGAGAGTATTATTTCGACCTTGCAAGGGCGTACGCAAGAAGTGGTGAGCATTATGCAGCAATGTCGTACGCAAGGTGGTGAAAGTGCAGCACAGGCAAGTAAAGCCGGTGAGTTACTTCGCTCAATCACCGAAGATGTACAAACCATTATGGATATGAGTACTCACATTGCCACCGCAATTGATGAGCAAAGCCAAGTGGCTTCTGAGGTGAATAAAAACGTGGTACGTATTCGTGATATCGCCCAAGAAGCATCGGGCCATGCGGCGACTAATGCGCAAACCAGCGAAGAGGTGTCTGAGCAAGCACGTGTGCTCTACCAGGCAATCGATAAGTTTAAAGTTTAAGAATTAGTCTGATGAAAAACAAAAGCGCGGTGACGGTGTCGTCATCGCGCTTTTTTGTTGTTTGGGGGTGTATACCGCGACAAGATTTTAATACCAATCCGCTTAATTAAGTAGTCTATTTTGAGGCAATAAAACCTCGTTGATAACAAGGCAAAAATTTCGTTATTTAGTTGTGCTCGGCAATTGCTCCTGCATTGCTCTACCTTCTGCATCCATGCAGTCGTAAATGAGAAATTTTTAACGCAGTTAGCGACAGGTTTAATCCCTCAAAATGATTAAGTATTATTGTGGGTTGGTATTAAGGCACAAACTTAATAGGCACGCTGTCTTTGCTTGCTTCGTGCTCTGAGACTCTTGTTTGGTATTGCTGCCAAAGCTCATCATGGTTAGCTTGCAGCTCACTTAAATAGTGCCAGCTGAATAAGCCACTATTATGATTATCGCTAAACACTAATCGAATTGCATAATGACCAACCGGCTCAATCTTGCTAATTCCTACGTGTTGCTTACCAAGTACGAGTTTCATAGGTTCATTGCCATGACCTTGCACTTCAGCAGACGGTGAGTGAACACGCAAAAATTCAGCACTAAATTGAGCAATAGTCTGATCATCAAAATGAACATCTAATACTTTGCTAACGCTGTGATAATGCACTCTAGTGACTTCTTTCATGTGAGCCTTACCTTATAAAAACTAAAAAGCCTCCAACAGGAGGCTTTAGATTATAACGCTAATTTGTTGATTAAAGAATGAAGCGACTTAAGTCTTCATCTTCAACGAGTGCACCTAAATGCTGCTCAACGTAATTGGCATCAATTGTTAGTGTTGAACCTGCTTTTTCTGAGGCATCAAATGAAATTTCTTCCATTAGTTTTTCCATCACTGTGTGCAAGCGACGGGCACCGATGTTTTCGGTTTTCTCATTTACTTGCCAAGCCGCTTTCGCGATACGTTCAATGGCATCATCAGTAAACTCAACGTCAACTTGCTCTGTTTTTAACAGCTCACGTTGTTGCTCAGTTAATGAAGCATGAGGCTCAGTTAAGATACGTTTAAAGTCATCAGCACTTAGTGCTTCAAGCTCAACGCGAATTGGTAAACGACCTTGTAGCTCTGGGATCATGTCTGATGGTTTAGACATTTGGAATGCGCCAGATGCGATAAATAACATGTGGTCAGTTTTAACCATGCCATGTTTAGTGCTTACTGTTGAACCTTCGATTAGAGGAAGTAAGTCGCGCTGTACACCTTCACGGCTAACATCTGGGCCTGATGCTTCACCACGTTTACAGATTTTATCGATCTCATCGATAAACACGATACCGTTTTGCTCTACTGCGAAGATAGCTTGCTCTTTTAACTCTTCAGGGTTAACAAGTTTTGCTGCTTCTTCTTCAACCAATAGCTTAAACGCTTCTTTGATTTTTAGCTTACGCTTGCTGCGCTTATCGCCACCCATGTTTTGGAACATGCTCTGAAGCTGGTTGGTCATTTCTTCCATACCAGGAGGAGCCATGATCTCAACATTTGGCTGAGCTTGTGCAACATCGATATCAATTTCTTTATCGTCTAACTGACCTTCTCGTAATTTTTTACGGAAAGATTGACGAGTAGAAGAGTTCTCTTCTGTTTTTGACTCACCAAAGGTATCGCGTGCTGGTGGTAAAAGAGCATCTAAAATACGCTCTTCTGCCGCTTCTTCAGCGCGATGTTTGAATTTTTTGGTTTGCTGTTCACGCGTCATTTTAATTGAGATATCAACTAAATCGCGGATGATCGTTTCTACTTCTTTACCAACATAGCCCACTTCGGTGAACTTTGTTGCTTCAACTTTAATGAAAGGCGCATTAGCAAGTTTAGCTAAGCGGCGTGCAATTTCAGTTTTACCCACACCAGTTGGACCAATCATTAAAATGTTTTTAGGCGTTACTTCTGCGCGTAAATCATCGCTCAGTTGCATACGGCGCCAGCGGTTACGTAGCGCGATTGAAACTGCTTTTTTAGCTTTAGCTTGGCCAATAATATGTTGATCAAGCTCGTGAACGATTTCTCTTGGCGTCATCTCAGACATGGCAGTTCCTATTACAATTCTTCAATAGTTTGGAAATTATTCGTGAATACGCAGATATTGCCTGCAATCGTTAGGCTTTTCTCTACAATTTCACGTGCACTTAGGTCGGTGTTTTCTAGTAGCGCTGTGGCTGCTGATTGTGCGAAGTTACCACCACTGCCAATCGCAATTAGGTCGTTTTCTGGCTGCACAACATCACCGTTACCTGTGATAATTAATGAAGCAGTTTCGTCTGCAACTGCTAATAGTGCTTCGAGCTTTCTAAGTGCACGATCACTACGCCAATCTTTGGCCATTTCTACGGCAGCTTTGGTTAAGTTGCCTTGGTGCATTTCTAGTTTGCTTTCAAATCGTTCGAAAAGGGTGAAGGCATCAGCAGTACCGCCAGCGAAACCAGCGATTACTTTGCCATTATAAAGACGTCGAACTTTGCGGGCGTTGCCCTTCATTACGGTGTTACCAAGTGAAACTTGGCCGTCGCCACCAATAACGACCTTGTCGTCGCGGCGTACACTTACAATAGTGGTCATGATTATTCCTCATCATCGAGCGGCAAGGCCGCTCGTAAAAAGCGATTGATGAGGTGTTTATATGGGTGAATGAACTAAAATCAAGTCCAAAGCCAAATTCCGCAGCCCATTATTTTGATGCGTTTAAGTTTATTCTTGTCACTTTCGGCTAAACGTTTGGTTTCGTATGGGCCTAAGCGCACTTTATACCAAACACCATTGCTGCCTTGTGTTTTCTTAACTTCGGCCACTAAGCCGGCAAAAGCGATTTTAGCTTTTAATGTTTGTGCTTGCTCTAATGTTCTAAAAGAGCCGCATTGCATTACATATGGGCCTTTTTGTTCAATCTCTTTTACTTCAACCTGAACTTCGTGCTCTTTAATCTCTTTGATAAATTCAGGTGTCTTAGGTGGTGGAATAACTACTTCTTCTTTTTTAGTCGGGTTTGCTTGCTGCTCTACTAACTCAGGATCAGCATTATGTTTGATATACCATAGGCCGTAACCAAACCCGCCTACTAAGATAAGCGCAATTAAAACAAGAATAATAGGGAAGGGCTTTTTCGCCGGGGCTTGTTTTTTATTATTTCGATTTGCTGGTTTTTTATTTATGTAATCGTGTTGTGCCATGACTCTTAATTGGCCTTTAAATCATATCTATAGGATCAACATCTAAGCTCCAACGCACCTTTTGCGCTAATTTACTGGTACTTATATAGTCGACCATTTGCGCTAAATATTGGTGTAAGTGGGAGCGTTCCTGCGCCTGAATATGTAACTGAAAGCGATATTTACCTGCTACACGTTCCAGTGGTGCAGGTATCGGACCGAGCAATTGTATACCAGATACGTTCTGGACAGGAACCAAATCAGTTAAAAAATCCATCACTTGATTTATGTTATGTCCTTCGGCACGAACCATAGCCATATTTGTGATTGGCGGAAGCTGCGCGTCTTCTCGCTCTGTGAGTGCGTAACGGGCAAAATCTTGGTAACCATTATTAACTAAGTCTTGCAGTAGCGGGTGCTCAGGAAAGTGAGTTTGCAATAATACTTGCCCAGGTTCACCACTGCGACCTGCACGGCCTGCCACTTGCGTAACAAGTTGCGCTAAATGCTCTGTAGCGCGAAAATCACACGAATATAATCCACTGTCGACATCTAGGATTAAAACAAGGCTAACATCGGCAAAATGGTGGCCTTTTGCCAACATTTGTGTGCCAACTAAGATGCGCGCACCGCCTTGGTTAATATCATCAAGCGCTTTTTCTAAGCTGCCTTTACGCCGAGTTGAATCTCGGTCGATACGACTAATCGGAATGTCAGGGAAGGTTTGTGTTAAAAACTCTTCGATTTGTTCAGTGCCTTTGCCATTTGGAAAAATCTGCGTGCTGCCGCAATCAGGGCATTGGTGGGGCACCTGATGTTGTTCACCACAGTGGTGACAAATCATCTGGCCAATGGCTTTATGAAAGGTTGCACTGGTGCTACAACGTGAGCACTCACTTAGCCAACCACACTCATGGCATATGAGGGTAGGCGAAAAACCACGACGGTTTAAAAATACCATCACTTGCTTGCCACGTTCTAAATGCTGACGCATATAGGCAAGGCTAGCATGGGCAATCCCCGCCTGCTCAGGCTGGCCTTTCATATCCATTAATTGAAACTGGTTATCGGTGCTGGTTTGGGCGCGTTCAGTGAGGCTCAACAGCTGGTATTTGTTATTAGTTGCTTTATGTAAGGTCTCAAGTGCTGGTGTGGCACTACCTAGAACGAGCGGAATATTATGCTGGTATGCTCTATAAGCGGCTAGGTCTCTAGCATGATAGCGTAGTGTATCTTGTTGCTTAAACGAGCTGTCGTGCTCTTCATCAACGATGATCATGCCAAGAGATAAAAAGGGTAAGAAAATACTCGAACGTGTGCCGATCACTATGGCGCAGCTGCCTTTTTCACAAAAACGCCAGGTCTGTAAACGTTCGTTATCTGTTAGGGCTGAATGCCATAGCATAATTGGTGTATCAGGAAAGCGACGACGAAAACGGTTGACTGTTTGTGGTGTTAAGCCAATTTCAGGCACTAATACTAAGGCTTGCTGACCTTTTTTGAGTACTTCTTCTAGGCATTGCAAATACACTTCGGTTTTACCACTTCCGGTAACCCCTTCAAGCAAAAAGCTGGTAAAACCACGAGCTTGGTTAATGCTAGTGCAGGCAACAGCTTGCTCTTTATTAAGCACCGGCTTGCTACCAACAGTCGGCGCGCGTTGCTGCCATTGGTTATCATGTTCAATAAACTGAGTGATCAGTTCTTTATCAAGCAGACTGTCGATGGTTTTTTTGGTAAATCCGAGTGCTTTTAATTCTGTAACCGATGATTTGCCTGATTCGGCTAGCTGTTTTAATAAACTCAACTGGGTTTTTGCTTTCAGCGACGGCAGCTTTGCACCTTTATCGGTTAGCTCAACCATGTTAATGCTGGTTTTATCTGGGCATTCGCCTTGCCTTAATGCAGCCGGAAGTGCCGTATGAATAGTCTCGCCCAATGGGTAACAGTAGTAGCGTGCTGTGAATTTAAGTAACGCTAAATGTTGTTCAGATAACACTGGCGTGTCGTCTATAACATCAATAATCGACTTGATTTTGTCAGCAGGAACATCGGTTGACGTTTTAAGAGCCAAGACCACGGCAACCTTTTTTTGACTACCAAATGGCACACGAACGCGCATACCAGGCTTTAACTCAGGGCTATGCAGCAGCTGTTCAACTTTATAATCGAAGGTACGCTGTAAAGGGACTTTTATGGCAACTTCTACAAAGTGCATAACAACTCAACTGAAACAAAGATAGAAAGATAATGTACTAAAATTACTGTTAAAAACCTACCAACAAATACTGAACAACAGCCCACTTGATTATTTTTTTAGCGAAATATGCATTTAAAGCTTGTCGCAAGGTCACTTGAGCTATAAAATACGCGGCCTATTAATTGTATTAACTGCGTATGGTGCCAGACTTCGGGTTTGGAGAGCGATACGGCCTTAACTAGAGGTTCCCTATGAAAGAAGGTATTCACCCTAAGTACGAAGCTATCACTGCAACTTGTTCATGTGGTAACAAATTCGAAACTAGCTCAACTCTTTGTAAAGACATCCACTTAGACGTATGTTCTGAGTGTCACCCGTTTTACACTGGTAAGCAAAAGATTTTAGACACTGGCGGCCGTGTTGATCGTTTCAACAAGCGCTTCGGTGCACTTAGCAGCAAGAAGTAATCTCTGCTGTTTAGTTAAAAAAAGCACCTTAGGGTGCTTTTTTTATGCCTAAAATTCACAAAACTCATTATTAACGCTGCCACTTACTTATCATCTTCACTTATGTATCTTGCATAACTATTTCTGGCTGTTATGCCCATTATGTCGCTAATTTTGCAGACAAAGTGCCACCCCTTGGCTATATTCTTTTTTGTATAAATGAGTATACCAATCCGCAATAATACTTAATCATTTTGAGGGATTAAACCTGTCGCTACCTGCGTTAAAAATTTCTGATTTAGAACACAACTAAATAACGAAATTTTTGCCTTGCTATCAACAAGGTTTCATTGCCTCAAAATAGACTACTTAATTAAGCGTATTGGTATCTAAAAGTTATTAGAAATAATAAATTTAAATAACTTTGTGAGTAAATGCTGTGAACTTCGTTGAAATGGCTGTTTTGGGCTAACTTCGGCTAATTGCAGTGTACGTGCGTATAAAATACAAAAACACGTGCTTAAAAGGTCATAAATAGGTGAATTTTTATGTCTGATTAATCGCAACTATGCACAGAAATTGTTGGGAAATCCTTTAAAATTAAGCGATATAGCATATAACAGGATAGACCTGATAATACTTGGAATTTTTATACATTACAGGTATCGTACTGATGCAAGCTCTCTCACTTTTTAACTTTTTGCAGGATACTATCGCGTTATGTCAGATTTTCGTGAACAAGCATTACATTACCACGCTCACCCCGTTCCAGGTAAAATTAGTGTTGAACTAACCAAGCCAGCCGAAACGGTTAACGATCTCGCTTTAGCTTATAGCCCAGGTGTGGCTGAACCAGTCCGTGAAATTGCTGCTGATCCAGCAAATGCCTATAAATACACAGGCAAAGGCAACATGGTTGCAGTTATTTCAAACGGTACCGCAATTTTAGGTTTAGGTAACTTAGGTCCGCTTGCATCAAAACCTGTAATGGAAGGTAAAGCGTTACTATTCAAACGTTTTGCTGGTCTTGATTCAATTGATATTGAAGTTAAACACCGCACAACAGAAGATTTCATTAATACGGTTGCTAACATCGCTGATACGTTTGGTGGTATCAACCTTGAAGATATTAAAGCGCCTGAGTGTTTTGAAATCGAAAAAGCACTTATCGAGCGCTGTGATATTCCAGTTTTCCACGATGACCAACATGGTACAGCTATTGTAACTGCTGCTGGTATGCTTAACGCCCTTGAAGTGCAAGGTAAAGACATCGAAGATGCCATCATCGTATGTTTAGGTGCCGGTGCTGCTGCTGTGGCTTGTATGGAGCTTTTAATTAAGTGTGGCGCACTGCGTGAACACATTTATATGCTTGACCGTAAAGGTGTGATCCATACACGTCGTGATGACTTAAACGAGTATAAGCAATTATTTGCTAACAATACCGATAAGCGTACATTACAAGATGTTATTGCTGATGCTGACGTATTCGTTGGTGTATCAGGTCCTAACCTGTTAACAGCAGATGATCTTAAGCTGATGGCTGATAAGCCAGTCGTGTTTGCATGCTCAAACCCAGATCCTGAGATTGCTCCAGAAGTTGCACACAGTGCGCGTAACGATTTAATTATGGCAACGGGTCGTTCAGATTTCCCTAACCAAGTAAATAACGTGCTTTGTTTCCCATTCATTTTCCGTGGTGCGTTAGATGTTCGTGCAACGGCAATTAATGATGAAATGAAAATTGCTGCAGTTCATGCTATTCGCGGCATCGCGAAAGAGCCTGTACCAAGTGAAGTATTAAAAGCAGCTGGCGTTGAGTCACTTGAGTTTGGTGCCGAGTACATCATTCCTAAGCCTATGGATCCGCGTTTATTACCACGTATTGCACGTGCTGTTGCTGAAGCAGCAGTAGAGTCGGGTGTGGCGCAAATCGACATGCCAGAAGATTACATGCGTTAAGCTTAATTAGCTATTAGGTATATCGCGCAATAAAAAACTCAGCCTAGGCTGAGTTTTTTTATATCTGCGATTATCGGCGGTGATCCGATGGCCGAAATACTTATTCTGAATCAAGCACTGGGATATCTAATCCCATTTCTTGCATAATTCTTTTAACTTCTTCAGGTACCTTTTCAGGGTTGTCTTTACGTAGGTCGTCATCATTTGGTAATGGTTGACCTGTAAAAGCATGTAAGAAAGCTTCACACAATAACTCACTATTCGTCGCATGACGCAAGTTATTGATCTGGCGGCGTGTACGCTCGTCAGTTAATACTTTTAATACGTTAAGTGGGATCGATACGGTAATCTTTTTTACTTGTTCTGATTTTTTACCGTGTTCTGCATATGGGTGAATGTATTCACCGTTCCATTTAGCCATAAGTTGTTTCGTTGCCTCGGTTGTCAGTGATTTACGCCTTATTCACAGCGCAAGATGCGGAAATTCTATCTCTTTAAAAAAGATAGTCAAATACTAGTTATTTAGCCATCTAGTGGTGTAAATGTATAAACTTCTATGTGTAAGCCATAAATGCTTTGACTTCTCATATTTGATCATCTAACCTTTTAGACGTCTAAACATCCAATTTAAGAATAGGTGATGAAATGAGCGAAAAAAATAAAGCGACGATTGCTGTTCGTCACGGCATCGAAGCCGATAAACATCATGGTGCGGTTGTACCACCAATTTACTTATCAACCACCTATTCATTTGCTGATTTTGATACTAAGCGCCAGTATGACTATGGTCGCAGTGGTAACCCAAATCGCGATATCTTAGCTGAAACCTTAGCTGAGCTTGAAGGTGGTGCTAGAGGTATTATCACTGCAACAGGTATGTCTGCTGTGCATTTAGCAACTCAGCTATTAAACAGTGACGACACGTTAGTGATCCCACATGACTGTTATGGCGGTAGTTACCGTTTATTCACCTCGCTTGAAAAACGTGGCCTGTTAAAACTAAAAGTTTTGGATTTAACTAAATCTGAAAATCTCCAAGAAATTTTAGCGATTAAACCTAAGTTGATTTGGATTGAAACGCCAAGTAACCCAATCTTGCGTTTAACAGATATTAAAGCAATCACTAGCATTGCTAAGCAGTGCGGTGCTTTGGTTGCGGCTGACAACACCTTCTTATCACCTGCATTACAAAACCCAATTGAGTTTGGTGTTGATATTGTTGTGCACTCAACCACTAAATACATCAATGGTCACTCTGATGTAGTGGGCGGTGCAGTGATTGCTGCAACGCAAGAGCTAGGCGATGAACTTGCTTGGTGGGCGAATAATATCGGTATTACTGGTGCACCATTTGACAGCTACTTAACGCTTCGTGGTTTACGTACTTTAAATGTACGTTTAAAGCAGCACCAAGAAAATGCCTTTGCCATTGCTGAGTATTTAGATAATTCACCTTATGTAAGCCAAGTTTACTACCCAGGCCTTGCTTCTCACCCACAACATGAGCTTGCTAAAGCACAGCAACGTGGTTTTGGTGGCATGGTGAGCTTTGATATTAAAGGCGACATTAACGATGCAGCAGCGTTTTTAACTAGCCTTAAAGATTTTAGCCTTGCTGAGTCGCTAGGTGGGGTAGAAAGCTTGATTTGTCACCCTGCAACAATGACCCACGCAGGCATGGAGCCTAAAGCGCGCCTTGAAGCTGGTGTGGGCGATACGTTGATCCGTATTTCTGTAGGCATTGAAGACGTAAAAGATCTCATTGCAGATTTAGACCGTGTTTTCAATTTAGTAAAACCAGGTCAAGGCCAACAAGTTACAAAAGCTGAAGCTAAGCTAACACAGCAAGATACACAGCAAAACTCGTCATTTAAGTTAACGCCAGCACATACGGCATTGTGGTAGAAGAAATGGTAAATATTGTTCATAAATTTGGTGGCTCAAGCTTAAGCTCGGCAGATCGTTACCATGCGGTAGCGAACATTGTTCTTGCGAATACTGAGCAGGGCGATTGCATCGTTGTGTCGGCATCGGGTAAAACAACCGATACTCTGGTAAAGCTTTGGCAAAGTTACCAGCAGCAAGATAGCCAGGCTGTTAGCGATATTCTATTGCTTATTGATAACAATCAACGGGCTTTAATTGAGCAGCTACTTACAGGTCAGAATAAACAACAGGCTTTGGCACAGTTAAAAGATGAACTTGCCGTATTAAATGAATTAATTAGTCAGCAGCAGTTACTTGAAGCACCTTTACTTGCTCATGGTGAAGTGTGGTCGGCGCGGTTATTGGCCGCTTACCTAAATCAGTTAGGTGTTGATGCGCAAGATGTTGATGCAAGGCAGCTATTTACTCTAAATGATGGTCAGCTTTTACATCAAAAAAACCAACAGCAATGCAGTGATGCGATTAGCAGAACACATATCAACGTAGTAACGGGTTTTATAGCTGCAGATTGCCAAGGTAATACGGTGACATTAGGCCGCAATGGTAGTGATTACAGTGCCACTTTGTTAGCGAGTTATACTTTTGCTAAGCAAGTGTCTATCTGGACAGACACACAAGGGGTATTTAGTACTGACCCTCGTAAAGTTAAAAATGCAGTTAAGTATGCCAAGGTGTGCCGCGAGCAAGCTAACTTATTAGCGCGTTTAGGTAACCCAGTATTGCATGCAAAAACCTTGTCGCCTTTAAAAGACACAGAAATTAAATTGGTGGTAAGAAGTAGTTTTGATTGTGATGCAACGCCAACCGAAGTAGTCAAAGAAGGTTATAGTAAAGCAAAGCGTTTTATTACTACCTTAGATAACATAGATTTATTACGGGTTGATAAACTAAGCAGTGGTGAAGTCGGTGAGCTTAGTCAATTAATTCAACACAGCCTGCACCACTTTACTAAAGATGGAGATACTTACTTATTAGTGCCAGGTCAAAGCACTCACCAAGTTGTCAGCCACTTAGCGGGCCGTGCCAATATTGTCGAGTCAAATTTAAGTGGTTGTGCAGTGGTTGCACCAACGGCTGATGTAATTGCGCTGACAGAGCAAGCAACAGCGCTTTTAAAAGAGCAAAGCATTCATCCTCGTTTTGTACAACAAGACGATAACTATGTGTTGATCTTAAACGATCAGGCAATTGATAGTGATGTTTTAACTCTTCTACATGACAAGCTGGTAAACAAAGGTCAAGAGCTTGCTATTATTGTTGCTGGCCTTGGTAATGTAGGCGAAGTGTTTTTATCGCAACTACAAACTCAGTTTGCTCGTTTATCTGCTCAGTACAAAGTAAAAGTAGTAGCTCTTTTACGCTCTAAGCAAATGCTTTTTAGTGCTAGTGGTTTAAATACCGAAACATGGCAAGAGCAGTGGCATAATGAAGCGCAAAGCTACGACAAAGCTGAGTTATTAGCACGTATCAATGAGCTAGATTATGAGCACAAAGTGGTGATTGATATCACTGCCAGTGAGGCTTTTAGTCAGTTGTATCCTGATTTTGTAGAGCTTAACTGTCATTTGATCAGTGCAAACAAATATGCGGGTACCGCAGAAAATAGCTGGTATCAAAACCTACGCACTAATTTGGCTGAGCGAAACTTGTTGTGGCGTTATAACACCAGTGTGGGCGCAGGTTTACCGATTAACTTTGCTTTAGCTGATTTGCAAAATAGCGGAGACAGCATTAACCGTATTGAAGGGGTATTCTCGGGTACTTTATCGTGGTTATGTAGCAGTTATGATGGCAGCGTGCCGTTTTCAGATTTAGTGCTTCAAGCTCAGCAAATGGGCTATACAGAGCCAGATCCTCGTGAAGACTTATCTGGCCGTGATATGCAGCGTAAACTACTGATTTTAGCGCGTGATCTAGGCCTTGATTTAGAGCTAGATGATATTGCTTTGACACCACTAATGCCTGAACAGCTTGCTGCAGGTAGCTGGCAAGATTTTCTTGCAAACAAACAGCTACTCGATGAATTCATGACAGAAAAAGCAGCCCAAGCTGCGGCAGAAGACAAAGTGGTGCGCTACACCGGTGCTATTACACTCGTTGATGGTAAGGTTCAGGCTCAGGTTGGTTTAGTCAATGTTGGTAAAGATGATGTATTAGCCAGCCTTAAACCGGGCGATAACATTTTTGTGATCAATTCACAGTGGTATACAGATAATGCGTTGGTGATCCAAGGCCCTGGAGCGGGTAAAGAAGTCACTGCCGCTGGGGTTCATTCAGACCTATATTGGCTGGTAAATAACCTAAAATAATTTTGCTGATCTTAGTTTAAATAGCTAAGCAAAAAGCGCCCAGAAGGGCGCTTTTTTATGTCTTATAGCAACTTAGTTATTTAGAACAACTCTTCCTCTGTGGTGAGCTTTTCTTCAAATACGTCTGTTGGTTGATCAAGTACGTACTTGGTTGGTGCTGTTCCTTTGATAAAGTATTCAAAACGACTGGTATAGTCATTCTTATGGCTTAAAAGACCTGTTGCTAAGTCGATACGAACCGATACCAAACCTTCAGGAAACTCAATAGGTGCTTCTGGCATGCCATCGAGGGCAGCACGCATAAAGTCGACCCATGCAGGTTGCGCGGTTTTAGCACCCGATTCTGCACCAGAGATTTGTGACTTATCGAGGTTACTATTGTAGGTCGAACGGCCAAGGGCTTTTCCTGGGTTATCAAAACCAACCCATACCGAGGTCATCACATTGCGGTTAAAGCCACTGAACCAGGTATCAACCGAGTCATTGGTGGTACCTGTTTTACCTGCTAGATCACGGCGGTCAAGGGCCTGTGCACGCCAACCTGTACCACTCCAGCCTGTTTTGTGAGTCCAGCTACCACCACCCCAAATTGCGCTGTGCATAGCTTGCGAAATTAAGAATGCATTTTGCTTTGAAATGATACGCGGAGCACAACGTGGCGTGCTCACACTTTGTGCTTGATCCAATTGGTTATCATCTAATGATGCAAACTCTGGTGTAACAACTTGCTCTGGTTCATCACAGGCCAGTTCTGGCTCTGTTTTGAATAACACATTACCAGCAGAATCCTGAATTTCAGAAATAAAGTAAGGGGTAATTAAGTGGCCGCCATTGGCGAAAGTACTCATCCCGCGAGCTAGTTCAAGAGGAGTGATTGAGGCACTACCTAGGGCCAATGACTCGCTACGATTAATATCACTATTTAAAAAACCAAACTTTAGTAAGTGATCTGCAGTACGTTCAAGGCCAACACCACGTAACAGACGCACAGAAATTACGTTTTTCGATTGAGCGAGTGCACGGCGAATTCGGATAGGGCCATTATAAACCGCCGGGCTATTCTTAGGGCGCCATGCTACACCTTGGCTTTTATCCCATTGATTAATTGGTGCATCGTTAAGAATTGAAGCGAGTGTGTAGCCGTTTTCAAGTGCTGCTGAATAAATAAATGGCTTGATGTTTGAACCAACCTGGCGTTTTGCTTGAACTGCGCGATTGTATTGGCTTTGTTCAAAGCTGTAACCACCGACAATGGCTTTAATACGACCATCTTGTGGGTCAAGTGAAACAAGTGCGCTCGATGCTTCTGGCACTTGGCTAAGAATGTAGCTTTCATCTGCATTTTTACGCAGCCAAATTTGCGCTCCCGCTGATAAAATTTCAGTAGCCGTTTTTGGTGCGAAACTTTGACGGTAACGGGTAATATATTTGCGTGCCCATTTTAGACCATCCCACTCAACCGTCACTTGTTCGCCGCTTTTTAATAGCACATCAATTGATTGCTCAGCGACATTAGTGACAACACCAGCTAATAGTGGACCAAACTCTTTGACATCTTTTAATTTAGATAAGATCTCTTCTTGGTTAAGTGGACTTTCGTTTTCACTGTCCCATAACTGAGCCGTAGCACCACGGTAGCCATGACGCATGTCGTAAGCGTGTAGATTATCAACAATGGCATCTTGTGCAGCTTGCTGAATATTTGAATCAACACTGGTGTAAACTTTAAAACCAGTATTGTAAGCACGCTCATGACCATAGCGTTCAACCATTTCAGCACGCACCATCTCAGAGATATAAGGGGCGTACACTTCAATTTCTGCACCATGGAATTTAGCTGTAATTGGTGCATTGATAGCCTCTTCGTATTCACTCTGTGTAATATACTTTTCGGTATACATACGGCCTAGTACAACGTTGCGACGTGCCTTTGCGCGTACAGGGTTGCGAATAGGGTTAAGGGCTGAAGGAGCCTTAGGTAAGCCAGCGATCATCGCCATTTGCGCTAAAGTAAGCTCATTGAGGTCTTTGCCGTAGTAAACTTGTGCTGCTGCACCAATACCAAAAGCGCGGTTACCTAATTCAATTTTATTTAAATATAATTCGAGGATTTCGTCTTTAGTTAATATACTTTCGATATGTAAAGCAATGAAGATCTCTTTGACCTTACGAATGTATGCTTTTTCTCTAGTTAAGAAGAAGTTACGGGCAAGCTGCATGGTTATAGTACTTGCGCCTTGTTTCTTTTCGCCTGTAGATATGAGTACAATGGCTGAACGTACGATACCAATTGGATCGATACCAATATGCTCGTAAAAACGGTTATCTTCTGTTGCTAAAATTGCATCGATTAATGGTTGGGGGATTTGGTCTATTGTAACGGGAATGCGGCGTTTTTCACCGAATTGGTTAATCAATAATCCATCACGTGAGAATACCTGCATAGGTGTCTGTAATTGAACGTCTTTTAGAACCTGTACGCTAGGAATATCAGGTTTAACGTAATAGTATAGACCAACTAAAGTGATTAGTCCTAAAAATGAGCAGATGATAATAAATTGTAAAGTTCGCTTTAATAAAATCACTTATATTTTCCCTAAATGGACTCCCAATTAGAATCGGAGACTGCTAGTATATATTGATTAAAAAATGAATAATATTTTTTCAGATAAAAATTATAACTTGTTTATTATTAAAACAAAGGCCAAGTTGCAAACATGCTAAGTCAGCTATTTAAAAAGCCTTCATCTATGATGGTAGGAATCGACATCGGATCGCACTGTATAAAAGCAGTGTTGTTGCAAGAGACAGACGCAGGTTTGCGGCTTGAAGCGTTAGCTATTGAACCTATGCCTAAAGGCGCTATGTCTGAGCGTTCTATTCAAGACATAGAAGCGATAGGTAATGTTATCGCTAAACTAAAAAGAAAAATTCCTAAATCAGTGCAAACCGCAGCAGTAGCTGTTTCAGGTCAAACTGTAATTACGAAAGTGATTTTTATGGATGTATCATTAACAGATGCTGAATTAGAGTCACAAATTGCCATCGAAGCTGATAGTTTAATCCCATATCCACTTGATGAAGTAAATATCGATTTTGAAAAACTTGCCATCAATGAAGCTGATCCAAGTAAAGTGAATGTTCTTCTCTCTGCTGCGCGAACTGAAAGTGTGCAAGCGCGAGTTGGTGCTCTTGAAACAGCCAACTTAAAAGCTGCGGTTGTCGATGTAGAAACTTATGCGCTAAGTCGAGCAATGGATGTGTATTATCAACAATTACCTAGTGATGCATACAATAAATGTGTCGCTGTGGTTGATATTGGTGCTGTGCTGATGCTTGTTAGCGTTGTACAAGAAGGTGAAACAATTTACACCCGTGACCAAGTATTTGGTGGCGACCAGTATACCAATAGCATTGTTGCGTATTACAACAAAAGCTTTGATGAAGCTGAAATTGGTAAAACTACAGGTGATTTACCACCAAATTATACCTTCGAAGTTTTAGCCCCATTCCAAACTTCATTATTGCAACAAGTTCGTCGTGCAGTGCAGATGTTCTTAACAACCAGTGGTAAAGATCAAGTTGATTACATTGTCCTGACTGGCGGCACTGCTATGATCGAAGGCTTAGACAGGCTCCTAATTGAAGAGCTAGGCATTCACACTGTTGTTGCAGAGCCATTTGCTAACATTGAAATTTCGCCAAAGATTGATCGCAATATGTTGCAGCGTCACCGCACTCAATTTGCGATAGCCACAGGATTGGCATTAAGGAGCTTTTCATCATGCCACATATAAATCTGCTGCCTTGGCGCGAACAACAAAGAAAAGACTCACAAAATAAGTTCGTCACTGTGTTGTTTGGTGTTGTTGTTATTAGCTTCTTAAGTATGTATTTACTAAGTTCTTTTTATGGCGGATTACGCGATGGGCAAAATGTAAAAAATAACTTTTTGAATACAGAAATCGCTTTATTGAACCAACGTATTCGTGAAATTAACGAACTTGATAAGAAAAAAGAAAACTTACAACAGCGTATGCGTCTAATCGAAGAGCTACAAAGTAACCGTAACCTAGGTACACAAATCATGGATGAAGTCGCCAAGATTGTTCCTGCTGGGGTTTATTTAACGAAACTTGAACGTCGTGATGACCGCATTCATGTAATTGGTCGCAGTGAATCAAATAACCGTTTATCTACCATGCTGCGTCAAGTTCAGAGCTCATATTTATTAGAACGACCTATTATGCAAGGTATTGTCGCAGGTGAACAAACCTCAAGATTATTGAGTGACTTTAATATGGATTTTTACGTTAAACCATTTGATCAGATAGGTGAGGCACGCAATGAACCTTGATATCAAAGCGTTAACAGACATAGATTGGAATGAAATTGAGCTTGAAAACATGGGCGATTGGCCTATTGCTGTTAAAGCTCTGTGCTGTGCGTTTGTGGCTGCGCTGGTTTTATACTTTAGTTACAGCTTATTAGTTTCTGACGAAATCGCCAGTTATCACAGTGCTGTAGCCAAAGAAACCGAGCTACGCCAAACATATAAAGCAAAATATGCTATTGCGAGTAATTTAGAGATTTATCGCCAGCAAATGGTTGAGATGGAAGATAAGTTCTCGCAGCTATTAAAGCGCTTACCAACCTCGAACGAGACACCTGGTTTGTTAGACGACTTATCTTACGTTGGCACTACTAGTGGTTTGACGTTTTTGAAAATTGGCTGGTTACCTGAAGTGGAAAAAGAGTTTTATACAGAGCTGCCAATTAAAATAGAAGTCGTCGGGACGTACCATGAATTTGGTGAATTTGTTGGTAAAGTTGCTCAGTTACCGCGAATTGTAAGTTTGCATGACTTTACAATCCAAACTCTCGGCAATAATGAACTCACTTTTAGTGTTGTTGCTAAGACTTATCGTTATGAAGGGGGCACTAAAAAATGAAAAAGCTTCCCTTAATTATTGCCATGACACTTGTACTTAGCGCGTGTAATGATGATACTTCAGAACAAAAAGAGTTTATTGATCAAGTTAAAGCAAGTACAACACCTAAAGTTGAGCCGATTCCTGAGATCACTAAGTTCGAGCACTTTGCTTATAATGCCGGAAAATTACGTAGTCCATTTGTGGCGCCTAAACCGGAAATTATTCAGAGCAATTTAGTGCAAGTTAAAAACTGCTTACACCCAGACCCTGATCGTGTTCGTCAACCACTTGAAAAGTACCCGCTAGATAACCTTGTTATGCAAGGAACTATTGGCCGTGTTGGTAATACGTGGGCGCTAATAAAAGCTGCAGACGATACGCTTTATCGAGTTACTGTAGGTAATTATATTGGTTTGTATCATGGTGAAATTAAACAAGTGCACGACAATTATATAGAATTATTAGAATTAATCCCGGATGGGGCTGGTTGTTGGAAAGAGCGCCTGACTAAGCTAGAAATGTTAGAGGCGGAAACAAATGGTGCAAGTTAATCTTATGAAAGGTAAAAAGAAGATGCATAAAGGAATGGCTTGGTTAAAACACATGCATAAATTCATGTTAGCTGCATTAGCCTTAATTTTGACGCAGACAGCAATCGCTGCCCCTTTACTGTATGACGTACGTTATAACCCGCTAATGAAAGGTGAAACACAATTACAGCTAGTATTTGATGAAGCGCTAACATTTGAACCAAAAGTTCAGGTATATAACGCCCCTGCTCGTATTGAAATGCTTTTCAGCAATGTAGGTGTTGATAATGAAGTGCGTGATGTGCCAGTTAACCAAGCAGGTATCCAGCATGTAACCAGCACCTTGACCGCAGACGGTTTAAAAGTTGTTGTAACGTTAGATAAGCTAAAAATTTATAAAACAATGGCGAAAGACAATATCGTTACTTTGCATGTTTCAGATAACCCAATCGCAACGGATGATTCAGCGGATGGACTGACAGCGTCTAGCAACTTTATTAATACAGTACAGTCGATTGATTTTCGCCGTGGTGAGAAAGGCGAAGCTCGCCTGTTAGTTTTTTTACAAGATACGCAAGCAGCAATTGATGTTCATGAGAGTGGCGGCAAAATTATTGCAGAGTTCCACCACACTGATATTTTAGACGACTTATTGTATCAATTAGATGTGATGGATTTTGGTACGGTTGTAAGTAACATCGAAACCTTCAAAGAAGGTAATATGACGCGCATTGTGGTTGAACCAAATGCAGCGTTTAAGTTTACTCATCAACAAATTGAAAATATCTTTACGCTAACTGTTGAAAAAGATGATACACAGCGCGCCTACCTCGAAGGCGGTATTGAATATCAAGGTCGCCCAATGAGCCTTAACTTCCAAGATATTCCAATTCGCTCTGTGCTACAGATTATTGCGGGCTATAACGAGTTTAATTTAGTAACCAGTGACTCAGTTACAGGCAATATCACATTGCGTTTAGATGGTGTTCCTTGGGATCAGGCACTTGATGTTGTGCTTAAAATTAAAGGTCTTGATAAGCGCATGGACGGTACTATTTTGATGGTTGCACCATCAGAAGAGCTTGCCGCACGTGAAGCAAAAGAGCTTAAGGCAAAACAGCAAGTTGAGGATTTAGAGCCACTTTACAGTGAATATATCCGCCTTAACTATGCTAAAGCTGAAGAGTTTGCTGACTTATTGAAAACAGACACCAACAGCATTATTTCTGCGCGAGGCAGTGTGTCTGTTGATAAACGTACTAATACCTTACTTATCAAAGATACAGCGAAAAGCATCGAAAGCGTGCGCCGTATGGTGGAAACCTTAGATATTCCTGTTAAGCAAGTGGTGATTGAATCACGCATGGTAACAGTGAATGATAATGTGCAAGAAGACTTAGGTGTGCGCTGGGGTATCAGCGATGTAGGTAGCGACGGTGCTATCTCTGGCACATTAGAGGGCGCTGGTGGCATGTTTGGTGCTGGCTCTTACGATAATATCCCAAGTATTTCTGACCGCTTAAATGTTAACTTACCGGTTTCTAGCCCTGCGGGTAGTATTGGTGTTCAAGTAGCTAAATTAGCTAACGGCACAATATTAGATTTAGAGTTAAGTGCCCTTGAAGAAGAGAACCGTGGTGAGATTATCGCAAGTCCTCGTATTACGACGGCTAACCAACAAAAAGCCCGTATTGAGCAAGGTACTGAGATCCCTTACGTTGAAGCAGCATCAAGTGGTGCAACGACAGTAACCTTCAAAAAAGCAGTATTGAGCTTAGAAGTAACGCCACATATCACCCCTGATAACAAAGTGATTTTAGATCTCGTTATCACGCAAGACACGCGTGGTGATACAGTACAAACACCAACAGGTTCTGCTGTAGCAATTAATACCCAAGAAATTCAAACTCAGGTATTAGTAGAAAACGGCCAAACTGTGGTGCTTGGTGGTATCTTCCAACAGCAAATCGTTAACTCAACTAAGAAAGTACCTCTGTTAGGCGATATTCCTTACTTAGGCGTATTGTTCAAAAGTACGAGTGAATTTAACGAGAAGAAAGAGCTGTTAATCTTTGTAACACCAAAAATTCAAATCGATTAAGTGATTTTTTCTTAAGCAACGAGCAATTAGCATGTTTAATTGCTCGTTATCTAGCTTTTTATGCTAATTGACTTGAAATACCCAAGCAATTACTGAGATAATCCCCTCCTTAATTTTGGGGCCAGGTCGTTAGGCGGGGTTTTATTTCAAATTTTAGAGTTCGTTTGTACTAAAAAGATATGGCTGAGAAACGTAATATATTTCTAGTGGGCCCTATGGGGGCTGGCAAAAGCACAATTGGTCGTCACATTGCTGACCAATTACACCTTGAATTTTTCGATTCAGATCAAGAGATCGAGCGTCGTACTGGAGCAGACATTGCTTGGGTATTCGATCTTGAGGGTGAAGAGGGCTTTCGACTTCGTGAAGAAACTGTAATTTCAGACCTAACTGAGATGCAAGGTATTGTTCTTGCTACTGGTGGTGGTTCTGTGATCAGTAAAGAAGTGCGTAACAAGCTATCTGCTCGCGGTATCGTTGTATACCTAGAGACACCAATCGAAAAGCAAGTTGCACGCACGCAGCGCGACAAGCGTCGCCCATTATTGCAAACAGAAGAAGCACCGCGTGATGTATTAGAACGCTTAGCTGAAGAACGCGAACCGTTATACAAAGAAGTTGCTGATTTTGTTGTCCGCACTGATGAGCAAAGCGCGAAAGTTGTTGCTAATCAAATCATCGAGAAATTAGATTTTTAAAAACCAATAATAAAAAGGAAACTAGCTATGCTTGAATTAACAGTTAATTTGGACGAGCGAAGTTATCCTATTTATATTGGTCAATCTGCTCTTAAAGAGACTGGTCGGCTACGCGAGCACATCGGCGATTGTCGACCTATCATTATCACCAACGACACCATTGCACCTTTATATCTTGACAATGTAATGACGTCGTTGGCTGATCTTAACCCGTTATCTTTTATTATCCCTGATGGTGAGCAATACAAATCACTTGAGTGGTTTGAAAAGATATCGGCGTTCTTACTTGAACATAACTGTGGTCGTGATACTTGCCTTATTGCCTTAGGTGGCGGTGTTGTAGGTGACTTAACTGGTTTTGTTGCTGCATGTTATCAGCGTGGCGTGCCTTTTATTCAAGTACCAACTACCTTGCTTTCGCAAGTGGATTCATCGGTTGGTGGCAAAACGGCAGTAAACCATCCACTTGGTAAAAACATGATTGGTGCATTTTATCAGCCGCAAGCCGTGTTTATCGATACGCAATCGTTGCATACTTTACCTGAGCGTGAATTCGCAGCCGGTATGGCAGAAGTCATTAAATACGGCCTTATTTACGACACAGAGCTATTTTCTTACCTAGAGCAAAATATCGCTAATCTTAAATCACTTGATGAGCAAACATTGCAGCATGTGATTTACCGTTGTTGTGAAATCAAAGCTTTGATAGTTGCACAGGACGAAAAAGAAGCCGGTTTACGCGCATTACTTAATCTTGGGCATACCTTTGGCCACGCTATTGAAGCACAAATGGGTTACGGTAACTGGCTACACGGCGAAGCCGTTGCGGCAGGTATGGTGCTGGCAGCACGCCTTGCACATACCCGTGATGACTTAACTACTGCAGAAGTTGAACGCATTGTTAAATTGATTGCTGAGTATGATTTACCAGTCGATATTCCGGCAGAAATGACAAGCGAGCAGTTTTTAACGCACATGCGTAAAGATAAGAAAAACAAAAAAGGTACGATTCGCTTTATTCTACCTACTCAATTTGGTCAATGTGCGCTGGTAAGTGATGTTACTGATCAGCAGGTTTGTGATTTAATAGCGCGCTAATGCAATCGCAAATATTGCCTAGCCGTGCTGCGCTAGTTGATCGAATCGCTCTGCAGTTTGAATATGGGCAAAATCTAATTTGCTTACTTGGCCCGTCAGGCCTTGGTAAAAGCTATTTATTAGAAACCTTCATTACTGATAAATACCTCGACTTTAATAAAGCGTTTGTTCAGTTGTCTGGAAAAATGACCGACCAACAGTTTATGACTGAACTGTTAGAACAAAGCTTTAGCAATCCGCTAATTGATCATTCTTTAAGTTTGTCTGAAAACTTCTATCAACTCTATAAGCAACAGCCTTGTGGTGATTGTTTATGGGTGATTGATGGAGGGCGTCATTTATCTGAAGAGTTAATTCAGCAATTAGAAATTCTTGCCAAGCAAAGCCCGAGCACGTTATACATATTGATTGCATCACAATCGGTCGGCCAGTTTAGCCAAGCGGTCGAAATTCACCTTGAAGCGCTTAACTTGAGCGAAAGTAAGCAACTTATGCGTTGGTTTTTCGATAACCTACCTGTTGAAGAAGACCCAGTTTTTCGCACATTTTTACAAGAAGCGCATGGTAACCCTGCCTTATTGCTAGCTTGGCAGCCTGAACAGCAAACTGCGGATATTCGTACACCCGAGAAAAGCTATAAACTGCTTTATTTAATTTTGCTCTTAATCACAACCATGCTGTTGATCATTGGCTTTTTATATAAAGCTGATATGACCGAGTGGTGGAAAGCACATTACCAACAAGATACAACAAGCTCTGTGGCAACAGCACTGCCTGCAGAAGCAGTAATAAATAGCCCAGAAGCAAGCAAAGAGCCTGTTCTAGAACAAGCTCAAGATGAGTCTCAAGCCCAGCAGCCAGTTGCTACTAATGATGATAACAACACGACTCTGGAAACCGAGTTGCCAGTTGATGGCTCTGACAGTAAAAACCATAACAATGAAAGTCATAACAATAACGTGGCTGCGATTGTTGATAGCCTTTTGCCAGCAGAGCCAATAGCACAAGAGACTGAGCAACCAATGGCAGATGAAGTTGTAGCAGCCAGCATCAGCGATGCTGAGTCTGCAATTGAGCCAGAGCAGCCATTAGTTGGGAATGCATGGTATTTGTCTCAGCCAGACGACAATTTTGTAATCCAATTACTAGCGGTCACTAAGCAAGAGATCAGTGATAAGTTTATTAATGAAAATGGCTTGCAAGGGCAGGTAAATACTTACCAAAGCTTACGGAGCGGTAAGCTTTGGTGGATTGTCACTTATGGCAGTTATGCCACACTGAATGAGGCTAAGAAGGGCGTAACAACACTTTCTGATAATGTGCGTAAAAATCAGCCGTTTTATAAAAAAATAAGTAAAATTAAACAAGAAATCGCTTCACTAAATCAGTAAATTAAAACTGATTAGTGTAAAATCGCGCAACACCGAATTGAAGTTAAGAGCAGATGCAGCAAAAGACCAGAGCCTTCCTTAAATGGGCGGGTGGAAAATACAGCCTAGTTGAAGATATTCGTACCCGCTTAAAGCAAGCGAGTATGGATGCTGACACCTTAGTTGAACCTTTCGTTGGTGCTGGCTCTGTATTCCTCAATACTGATTTTAAGCATTATATTTTAAATGATATTAATGCGGATCTGATCAACCTGTACACCGAGCTAAAGCGAACGCCTGACGAATTTATTAGCGATGCAAAAAAACTATTTGTAGAGCTCAATAACCATCCTGAAGCCTATTATGAGTACCGTGTTCAGTTTAATCAGAGCAGCGATGTGTATGAGCGCGCAATTTTATTCTTATACATGAATCGTCATGGTTATAACGGTCTGTGCCGCTACAATCTTAAAGGTATTTTTAACGTTCCTTTTGGTAAATATAAGCGCCCGTATTTTCCTGAAAAAGAAATGCACTTCTTTGCTGAAAAAGCCCAGCAAGCCACCTTTACGTGTTTAGGCTATGATGAAGTCTTTAAGCTTATTCCTAATAATGCGGTAGTGTATTGCGATCCACCTTATGTGCCGTTGAGTAAAACAGCTTCATTTACTTCTTACGCTAAAGGCGGTTTCAATTTAGATGATCAAGCTAACTTGGCGAATTTAGCTGAGCAGGCTGCATTCGAAAATAACACGCCGGTACTTATTTCTAACCACGATACGGTGTGGACTCGTAAGATCTACAGCCAAGCATCACTGGATGAAATTCAGGTAAAGCGCACGATTAGCCCGAAGGGCGGTTCACGCAATAAAGTGAATGAGCTAATGGCTATGTATTTAGCACCAAAGAAACGGTGAAATAAATCGCTGCTACAAACAGGCTGAATAAAACGAGGGCAATGACGATAATAGTACTGAGCGAATGCTCTTTAAAGTCAGCTTGACGCTTATTTTCTGATTGCACACCAAAAAATGCCGCAAAGACACTTTGTAATGCACTAATGAATTTGTTCATGCGATTTAGAACTTAGAACCTAAACCGCTAACTTTCTTTGACTCTTCACTACTTGTTAATAACTCAAGTAAATCAAGATAATGGAACTGAGCGCTGCGGCTATCACCCGTTAACCAAGAAAACCATCCTGTTTCTTGTTCTGCTTTCATACATTGAGCAGAAGATGATGATACGTTAAGCGTATTGCATGAGCAGCCAGACGCCGCTGCTAAAAAGTCGTCTTCATCAGCAGATGAAAAAGATACAAACGCAGCAACCGTAAGTGCGGACGCGATTAAGATCCCTATTTTAAAAGCACGCATGAGAATAACCCTTGTTTGTGTTATTTAGACAAGCATACATAACAATTGCTCAAATAACAAACTTAATTACGGCTGAATTAAATAAAAATTTAATAAAATTAGTCTTTTAAAGTAAATTTTATGTTTATATTTTGTTTCATTTAAATGCATTTATGCAAGCAGCTGAATAGAACGATTGTTCAATTTTTGATTAAATTTACATTAATTCAATAAGCTAAAAGGATTAGCCTTGAGTAATAGCGTTTTAACAGTTAGCTGTGGTGTTTTAATCAGCTGTCGATTGGGTTACATTATGCGCTCTTCTTGCAGTCACAAATTATGATGGAATCTCTCATGTTGGAAACATTACAAAAGTATTTAATAGCCCCTTCTATTTTATCAGCTGACTTTGCCCGTTTAGGTGAAGATGTTGATCGTGTACTCGCAAGTGGGGCAGATGTTGTACATTTTGATGTGATGGATAACCATTATGTGCCAAACCTAACCTTTGGCCCAATGATTTGTAAAGCACTGCGCGATTACGGTATTACAGCCCCGATAGATGTGCATCTTATGGTTAAGCCTGTCGATCGCTTAATTCCCGACTTTGCTGAAGCAGGCGCTTCTATTATTAGCTTTCATCCAGAAGCTAGCGAGCATATTGACCGTACCTTGCAACTTATAAAAGACAGTGGTTGCCAAGCAGGGCTTGTATTTAATCCTGCAACCAGCCTTAGCTACCTTGAGCACGTGCTCGATAAAGTTGATGTAGTGCTATTAATGTCGGTTAACCCTGGCTTTGGCGGCCAAAGCTTTATTCCTCATACCCTCGAAAAGCTTCGTCAAGCGCGTAAAATTATTGATGACTCAGGTCGCAATATTCGTTTAGAAGTTGATGGTGGCGTTGGTGTTGATAACATTGCTGAAATTGCAGAAGCGGGCGCTGATATGTTTGTTTCAGGCTCAGCGATTTTCAATCAACCAGATTACAAAGCGGTTATCGATGCGATGCGCAGCGAGCTTGCAAAGGTTGAGTCATGAAATACGATGCGGCATTTTTCGATTTAGATGGCACCTTAGTCGACAGTGTTTATGATTTATACATTGCGATGAATCTGACTCTAACTGACCTCGCATTTCCGGTTGTTACACAAAAGCTAGTTGAGAGCTGGGTAGGTAATGGCATAGAAACACTTGTAAAGCGTGGTTTAAGTGGCGATATGCAAATCAGTGAGCATTTAGATGAAGCCCTTACTGAGCGTGCAATTAATTTGTTTTATCAGCACTATGACCAAGTTGTAGGTGACTACAGTGCGCTTTATCAACATGTAGAAACTGGGCTTGCTGCACTTGCTGGTATTCCTAAAGTGGTGATCACCAATAAGGCACGTCGTTTTACCGAAAAGTTACTTGATAAGCTTTCACTGACTAGTCATTTTCAGTTGATTGTATGTGGTGATGATATGGCAAAGAAACCATCACCTGAGCCTTTACTATTTGCTTGTCAGCAATTAGATGTCAGCCCAGCCAAAGCGGTTATGATAGGCGACTCAAAAAGTGATATTTTGGCAGCAAAAGCTGCTAAGGTTGACGTTGTCGCACTCAGTTATGGCTATAACCAAGGTGAAAACCTCGCTGATTTCAATCCAGAGTACCTCTGCGAGAATTTCTTAGATATAATACCCGTTCTTACCCAAAGGTAAGTGCATTTTAATTTCGTCTTTTTAGTTTAGTAAAAATATAAAGGAACATCATGAGTAAACCAGTAGTGTTAAGTGGCATTCAGCCAACCGGTGGTATGACAATAGGCAACTATGTTGGCGCTATTAACCAGTGGCTTAAGCTACAGGAAGACCACGAAAGTTTCTTTATGTTAGTAGATTTACACGCCATTACTGTACGCCAAGATCCTGAGCAGCTACGCTCGCGCGTGCTTGACGGTATTGCGCTTTATGCTGCATGTGGTATCGACCCAGAAAAAGCGGCGTTATTTGTACAATCTCAAGTGCCAGAACATGCACAGCTTAGTTGGGTTTTAAACTGTTACGCGCAAATGGGTGAGCTTAACCGTATGACGCAGTTTAAAGATAAGTCTTCTAAGCATGCGAATAACGTTAATGTGGGCTTGTTCTCTTACCCTGTACTGCAAGCTGCAGACATCTTGTTATACCAAGCAGATCAAGTGCCAGTGGGTGAAGATCAAAAGCAACACCTTGAATTGACACGTGATATCGCAACACGTTTTAACAACCTATACGGTGACGTGTTCAAATTACCTGAGCCTTACATTCCTGAGTTTGGCGCGCGTGTAATGAGCTTACAAGATCCGCTCAAGAAAATGTCTAAATCAGATGAAAATCCAAACGGTTACATCATGTTATTAGATGAGCCGAAGAAGATTGAAAAGAAACTGAAGAAAGCAGTAACCGATTCAGACGAGCAAGCTCGTATCTACTTTGATCGTGAAGAAAAACCAGGTGTATCAAACCTACTTACTTTATTATCAGTCGCAACTAAGCGCTCAATTGAAGACTTAGTGCCTGAATATGAAGACAAAATGTATGGTCACCTGAAAAAAGACACTGCAGCAGCGGTCGTTAATATGATTGAGCCAATCCAAGCGCGCTTTAAAGAAATTCGCGAAGATCAGTCACTACTTGATAGCATTATGAAGTCAGGTGCTGAAAAGGCGAGTATTCGCGCTGAAAAAACATTAAAAGCAGTCTACGATGCGGTAGGTTTTATTCCTCGCCCGTAAGCTTGCACAAATTATTGAAATAAAAAATACCGCTATAAAGCGGTATTTTTTTATTAAAAACTCAGCACAATTAAAACAGTAAACAAGCAGATAAGTGCGGCAGCGGTTTTGTCTGTTTTTTCCATTTTTTTACTCCTCATCAGCGCTCAACTGTGCAATCACGTAGCCTTTACTTTCTAACAAGGCTAATAGGCTATCTTCACCGGCCAAATGAGCAGCGCCAACAAGTACCAACTCTTTTTGCTGATCAGTAAAGTAATCCTCAATATGATTAAGCCAATTCAAATTACGTTGCTTAATGAGTATTTGGTAGGTGAGGGGATCATGTTGTTTTAATGGCATGATAGTTAGCTCATTCATTGCGTGCATATCGCCATTGCGCCATGCATCAAGCATTGCACTGTAAAGCGCTTGGTAACTTGATACTTGAGCTAACTGTGACTGAATAAAGGCATCTTCGTCTTGGCTGCCTAATTGCTTAAAAAGGTGTAATTGAAATGCCAAGGTTTCGAGGAAAGCTAATTCTTTGCTGTCTTGTTTGGCTCGCTTTGCGAAATAGCTATCAACACCTTCACCGAAAAGCTGTTGCTTTTGTAGTTCTAGCGACATCATCAGCAAGCTCACCATAAAAGGGCGAAAGCTGTCGAGTTCGCTAAGTTGCATATCGTATTGAGTAAGCTGTGCTTCTAATTGTTTTTTTACTGTTGCAGAGAGCTTACTACTTAATGTTTCACCGGTTTCGTAACTCAGTGCTTTAAGCATAGTAAGTTGTGCTGAGCTATTACTTGGCGCTGGCATATCGGCTTCAAGTACTAGGGTATCGGCTTGTTTATATGCTTGATTAAATTCAGCCGGTAGCGGTAGTTCCTTGGGCGGTAAAACATGAATTGACCCCGCAATGTATATAAATTCATCACCTTTACTTACCTGCCAAACGGCACTTTTTGCATTACAAATACTCGTTGTTAACAAGCATGATGCAGCAATTGTTGAGAGCAGTAATTGAGTTAGTTGTTTCATTCTTTTAGCCTGTTAATTGAAAAAGCTTGCCCAATGTTCTGGGCAAGCAGGGCATTACTTGTTGAGTTTTAACTCAATTTGATGGTCAACTTTTTTGTTCATTTGCTCGATAGAAACCTCGATAGATATCTCAAGATGTTGTTCTAATTTTTGAGTATCTTGGCTATTAAATAAGGGGTTTGGCAGTGTAACAACAAGCGTGCTTACTGCGAGTATCGACACTATTTTTAAAGCTGAGTTGCTCATAACTTTATTCTCTTAATTGGTTGATTAGTTTTATCAGCGAAGCAAAGTTGGTTGGTGGCCCGTTGATGGAAACTACAATAGCGAGGAAAGTTGCTTGAGTCGCTTATCTAGTTCTAAGCGATTTATATATAAGGTTTTAAAATATTAACTTAAATATTTTCAATGGTTTAGGTGTGACTCTTATGAGGGGAAATAAGGTTTTAAATCATTTTATTTTTGTGTTTTTGCCTATTGATGATAATTTGAATGAAGCAAATAGGAGCTTGGAGGTTTTGATATGGGTTTTAAAGTAAAACATTATGCGGCTAAAACTGTAGCTGCGAATAGCTCATTAGAATGGGAGCTAATCTTAACTGAGCTTATCATTGGTAGCCTTTGTGCTGCATTCGCAAAGATCGGCTATGATGCTACTATGTTACTTATTTTTATACCTAATTTAGTAATCGCCTTAGTTTGCTTTGGTTTTATTGGGCTTTCGATATTTCATTTCATAAGAGAGAAACGCAGTAAGCCAAGCGAGTAATATTGATTGCTGCGCTATTTTTCTACAGGGGTAACGCCTGGCGAGTCACAAGCAATGACTTCAAATCGATAGCCATACTCAGCATGGTGATCAGGGGTTACTTGCACTATTTCGTAATCATTCAGCTCAACGGCTTTACTGTTTTCTGCTTTTAAACAGCGTGAATAGCTATCGGCTTCAAAGCTGTAAGCAAACATCGCAATTAAACGTTTGCTACGCTCAAAGTAACCTTTGGTATCTAGAAACTGACGAAGGTTTTCGGCGGTTTCACTGTCACCTTCTATATTGACGTCTTGGTTAGGGGTTGAGTTTTGTGTACTTTCAGGAAGTTGTTGTTCGAGTTTTTCACCGAGTTGTTCGACTGCTTTTTGCTGCTCTTCACCTGATTCTTTAGCAATAACTTTGCTATCTAAAAAGGTGCTAACCATATTATCGAGTACTTCTTCAGGTGGCTTATCATCAAGGAACGAAATTAGGTTAATAAAGACCACTGACGCTAAAACAAAGCGCACGATGGCAGTCAACAGTGGTGAATAGCTTTGACTAATAAACTTAACTCGCTCAGAGCCAAATGGCTTTATTAGCAATAAAACAAAGATATAGAAGGGTAAAAAAAGTTGAAATAACAATAAAGTACCTAGGGTTATTCCCATTGCCCAAGGTGGTAAATATAACAGGGTGGCAAAGTTATGGGTGTAATTAAAGTGACTAGCTGATACATGAGTTACATCATTAACTATGCCGCTCGCACCAGCTAATACAAAATTAGCGATACTGGCATAGAAGATTAAAATCAGTGCTTTGCCGGCAAGAGAGTGCCAAAGTTGGTTAAACTTGGGCCAAAATTCAATAACAAGCGCAATAATGGTGATGGTGGCACTTAACCAGCCCGATTGCAGAACAATCAGGCTGCTTAATGCTAAAAGATAGAGCTTTTGTGCGGTACTTAAGTTAAACCAAATGGCTTGTAATCGTTCAACCAGCCTCGTTTTATGAGGCTGCCAGCTACGTTGCTGTTGTTGAAACTGTTTATTAGCGCGCCATTTTGCAATTTTTAAATACCTACGCACGCAATATCCTTTTTATAGTAGTGGTTTTAAGTACCTTCCTGTGTGTGAACGCTCACACTCGGCAACGTCTTCAGGTGTACCAGAAATTAAAATTTCACCACCGCCAGAGCCACCTTCTGGGCCTAAGTCGACAATCCAGTCAGCAGTTTTAATCACATCAAGGTTATGCTCAATAACAACAATGGTATTACCGTGATCGCGTAAGCGGTGGAGTACTACTAATAATTGCTGAATATCAGCAAAGTGTAAACCCGTAGTTGGTTCATCAAGGATATATAAGGTTTTACCGGTATCGCGTTTTGAAAGTTCACGAGCCAGTTTCACACGCTGCGCTTCACCACCGGAGAGAGTCGTAGCAGCTTGACCTAAGCGAATATACGACAAGCCTACATCCATTAAGGTTTGCAGTTTACGTGCAATAGCCGGAATTTTATCAAAGTAGTCACGGGCATCTTCTACGGTCATTTCGAGTACTTGGTGAATGTTTTTACCTTTGTACTGTACTTCAAGGGTTTCACGGTTGTAGCGCTGACCTTTACATACATCACAAGGTACATATACATCAGGTAAAAAGTGCATTTCTACCTTGATCACGCCATCACCTTGGCAGGCCTCACAGCGACCACCTTTAACGTTAAAGCTAAAACGACCGACCTTATAGCCACGTGAACGGGCTTCTTGAGTACCCGCAAATAGCTCACGAATACCGGTAAAAATACCGGTGTAAGTTGCAGGATTTGAACGCGGAGTACGGCCAATAGGGCTTTGGTCAATATCAATCACTTTATCAAAATGATCTAGACCCTTGATTGACTTATACGGTGCCGCTTCTGCGGTCGTTGCGCCATTTAACTCGGTATGAGCCAGTTTAAATAAAGTGTCGTTGATAAGTGTCGATTTACCTGAGCCTGACACACCGGTGATACAGGTCATTAAGCCAAATGGAATGCGTAAATCAACGTTCTTTAAGTTGTTACCTGTGGCACCAAATAACTCAAGCCATTTGTCGTTGGTTTGATGGCGAGCCTCCGGCACTTCAATTTTCTTCTCACCAGAGAGGTACTGACCCGTGATTGAATCTTTACTGGCTAGAATATCGTCATGGGTACCTTGTGCAATAACATGGCCGCCATGAACACCGGCACCCGGGCCGATATCGATAATATGATCCGCAGCGCGAATAGCATCTTCGTCATGCTCAACCACAATGACCGTGTTGCCTAAATCGCGTAAGTGAATAAGGGTTTTTAGTAGGCGGTCGTTATCGCGTTGGTGCAAACCAATTGATGGTTCATCCAATACGTACATAACACCAACAAGACCTGCACCGATTTGACTCGCTAAACGAATACGCTGCGCTTCACCACCCGACAGGGTATCGGCACTTCGCTCAAGTGATAAATAATTAAGGCCTACATTAATTAAGAAAGATAAACGGTCACGAATTTCTTTGAGGATTTTTTCGGCAATTTGGGCGCGCTGACCAGTTAGATTCAAACCATCAAAAAATGCCATGCTTTCACCAATACTCATTGTGGTGATAGCTGGCAGGTTTGTTTGGCCAATAAATACGTGACGAGCTTCTTCGCGTAATCGAGAGCCATGACAGCTCGGACACGCTTGGCTTGTTTGGTATTTAGCAAGCTCTTCGCGAACTGAGTTTGACTCGGTTTCACGGTAGCGGCGATTCATATTATTTAAAACGCCTTCAAACTCATGGTTACGCGTAATTAAATCGCCACGGTCGTTACGATAGTTAAAGGCAATTTTAGTCTTGCCAGAACCTTCAAGAATCACCTTTTGCGCATCTTTTCCAAGCTCTTGGAAAGGCACTTCTAGGTCAAACTTATAATGTTCTGCGACTGCTTGCAGCATTTGGAAGTAATAAAAGCTGCGTTTGTCCCAGCCTTTAATTGCACCGCCCGATAAGCTTAGCTCAGGGTTTTGCACAACACGGTTTGGATCAAAATACTGACGCACACCTAAACCATCACAGCTTTGACACGCACCCGCAGGGTTGTTAAACGAGAATAAACGCGGCTCAAGTTCACTCATGGCATAGCCACACGTTGGGCAGGCAAAATTAGCAGAAAACAGCATGTCTTCGCTGAGTGAATCGTCCATTGCCGCTACATGGGCAATACCACTTGATAGCTCAAGTGCCGTTTCGAATGATTCAGCTAAACGCTGTTGCTGACCATCTTTTACTTTAAAGCGGTCAACGACAACCTCGATAGTATGCTTTTTATGAAGCTCAAGGGTCGGTGGATCTGATAAGTCACAGACTTCGCCATCGATACGGGCGCGAATAAAACCTTGGCTTGCGAGTTGCTCAAGCAGCTTAACGTGCTCACCTTTACGATCTTTTACCACTGGTGCTAATAGCATTAGCTTACTACCTTCTGGCAGAGCTAAAACCGTATCGACCATTTGGCTGATAGTTTGTGCGGCAAGTGGCAAGTCGTGAGTAGGGCAGCGTGGCTCACCTACACGGGCAAATAATAAACGAAGGTAATCGTAAATCTCGGTAATAGTACCGACCGTTGAACGCGGGTTATGTGACGTTGATTTTTGTTCGATAGAGATAGCTGGCGATAAACCTTCGATGTGATCAACATCGGGTTTTTCCATTAGCGATAAGAACTGTCTTGCATACGCTGACAGTGATTCAACATAACGACGTTGCCCTTCTGCATACAAAGTATCAAACGCTAAAGACGATTTCCCTGAACCAGATAGGCCAGTGATAACTATCAGCTTATCACGGGGAATGGTTAGGCTGATGTCTTTTAAATTGTGCGTACGGGCGCCTCGGACTTCAATGTTTTCCATGCTATCTCGTTTTATTACCTAATTATTTTTTCAGTATCTCATAATACGCGATAAGATTAATCCTTGATCAAAGAAAAAATCATCACTTACAGGTGATTATTTAGTTTTCGCTTGTGGTAGAATCCACGCTCAAATTTTAATAGACAGCAAGATCAGTAATTCATGACAGCATCTTCACTCAACTCTCGAGAAAAACGCGCTGCCGTTTCGTTGGCGAGCGTCTTTGCATTCCGTATGCTTGGCCTATTTATGCTGATGCCAGTATTGGCGATTTATGGTCAGCAATTAGAAGGGTTTTCGCCGCTTTGGATTGGCTTTGCTATTGGTGCTTATGGTTTAACGCAAGCCGTGCTGCAAATTCCTATGGGTTGGTTGTCTGATAAAATTGGTCGTAAAAAAGTGATTATTGGTGGCCTTTGTGTGTTTGCACTTGGCTCTGTTATTGCGGCAACCGCTGAGTCTGTGCAAATGGTTACGCTAGGGCGTGCACTACAAGGCATGGGGGCAATTGCCAGTGCCTTATTGGCGCTTGCTTCTGATTTAAGCCGTGATGAACAGCGTCCGAAAGTTATGGCCGTTATTGGTATGTGTATTGGTATGAGCTTTGCCATTGCTATGCTACTAGGGCCAATTGTTGCTGCATCGTGGGGAGTTGCTGGAGTATTTTGGCTTACTGCAGGACTGGCCATTTTAGGTATTTTAATTGTGTTGTTTTTAGTGCCAAATGCTGTCAATAAGGCGCCAAAAGGTGACACACTTGCTACCCTTGATGATATTAAGCAACTAATTAAACATCCACAATTAGCACGCCTTGATTTTGGTGTGATGCTGCTTCATCTTACATTAACTACCGTATTTGTAGCCTTACCGGGCCAGCTGATAAAAGATGGCTTAGTCGCAGACCACCATTGGTATTTATATATCCCTGTACTGTTTTTAGCGTTTTTCTTGATGGCACCAATGATGATTGTGGCTATTCGTAAAGAAAAAGAAAAACAAGCCTTTATTGGCTCAATCGCGCTGCTTGTTTTAAGTATGCTCGCGATGTCGTTATGGGTTGATTCGGTGATTGGCATCGGTATTTGTATGTTGGTTTACTTTATTGCTTTTAACTTTTTAGAAGCAACCATGCCTGCACTTGTTTCGCGTATTGCCCCTGCAAACCAGAAAGGTTCTGCGATGGGAGTATTTTCATCTACGCAGTTTTTTGGTGCCTTTTTAGGTGGTTTATTAGGGGGTTACGTTGCTCAAGCATTAAGTGCGCAAGCAGTGTTTGCGGCGGCGGCACTTGTTGGGGTAATATGGCTTATCCTTGCTTGGAATATGCAAGTCCCACCAAGAAGTAAAATAATTAGCTTAATGACTGAATTAAGTTCAGAGCAGCAGGCACAAGCGCTTGCTTCTCGTCTTGTTGCTTTACCGGGCGTAATTGAAGCAACGGTTGTCTGTGATGAAAATCGCAGCTATTTAAAGATTAATGATAAAGAATTTGACCTAGACCAAGCACGCAAAGTGGCTGGTTTAATCTAACGTTTTATAGGAGAAGTTCCATGGCACGCGGTGTGAACAAAGTTATCTTGGTTGGTAATTTAGGCCAAGATCCAGAAGTACGTTATATGCCTAATGGCAATGGCGTAGCGAATATCAGCATTGCTACGACAGATAGCTGGAAAGATAAAAACACAGGGCAAATGCAAGAGCGTACTGAATGGCACCGTGTTGTGTTATTTGGCAAACTAGCAGAAGTTGCTGGTGAGTATCTTCGTAAAGGTTCACAAGTATACATTGAAGGTCGTTTACAAACGCGTAAATGGACTGATCAATCAGGCCAAGAAAAATACACCACAGAAATCGTGGTAGACATGGGCGGTCAAATGCAAATGTTAGGCGGTCGTGGTGAGCAGCAAGGTGGTGGCTATCAAGGTGGTCAATCACAAGGCGGTTACCAAGGTGGTCAACAACAAGGTGGCGGTTACGGCGGTGGTGCACAGCAATCACAAAGTAATAATAGCTATGCTCCACAGCAACAGTCTGCGCCAGCACAGCAGCAACAGCGTCCACAACAGCAATCTGCACCACAACAACAAAGTAATAACCAATATGGTGGCGGTTATGGTCAGCAGCAAAGCAGCGCACCTCAACAAGGCGGTTTTGCTCCTAAACCACAAAATGCACCACAAGGCGGCGCATCAAACCCAATGGAACCACCAATCGACTTTGATGACGATATTCCGTTCTAATTGCTGATATAGCAAAACTATGTAATTAGTTTTTAAGAAGCCCCGCATAAGCGGGGCTTTTTTATGTGCGAGAGTTAATGCTTAACCTAATACCAACCCGCAATAATACTTAATCATTTTGAGGGATTAAACCTGTCGCTAACTGCGTTAAAAATTTCTCATTTAGAACAACTAAATAACGAAGTTTTTGCCTTGTTATCAACGAGGTTTTATTGCCTCAAAATAGACTACTTAATTAAGCGGATTGGTATAAAAGCAATTTGATAGGCCGAATTGGCTATATTCAAAACCTGGTCTAAGTTTATAGAACCTTAATTCCACAACTTTATTATTAACTATGCAGCTTTTAAGGAAGATTAGTTTTCAACAGGCGCTTGCAGCGGTTATCGCTTTTGCTTTGGTTGTGATGTTTGCAGCGTCTTATACTGTTATCAATGAGTCGCTTGTTAGAAAAAGCACAGTTGAGAAAGATGCTGTATATATACGTGAAGCTTTAATGATTGATGAGATAGCTCACGAAACGGCTGTTGAAAGAGGCTTAACGGCAGGCCTAATTGGCTCTGGTTATAGTCAAAATAAAGAGCGTGTTGCACAGCAGCGTGTAGTGGTCGATAAAGCATTTGATAAATTTGCCCGTTACACTCAGCAGCATAAGGTTTCATCAACACTATTCAATGCGGTATTAGCAAAACATAAGAAAATCACTGAGCTGAGAGAAAGTGTCGACAAGAAGCAAGGTAAACAAGCGTTTGTGGTCTATTCTGATTCAAATAAGTTTATGCTCGATGTTGCCAACAGACGAGTCTCACAGGTCAAACAAAGTGAGGCAATCGCCTCTGGTCTTGCAATAGTCGAAATGTCTTTATTGAAGGAGAGGCTTGGGCAAGTGCGAGGTAAAGTGAATGGTGTCTTATCTTCCAAGTTTATTTCTGAGAGTAATCAAGTCTTAGTCAGTAGCTATTTTCACAATATTGAAGAAACCTTGTTTTTGCTATCTTTAACACTCACAGGTGATGCTGATAAAAAGTGGTTAGCAGAATTGACCAACTCGCAAACTTACCAAGATGTAAAGAGCATTGTTGAAAAGCTTAATCAAGAAAATGGTGAGTTATCTTTAAGTTACCCAACACCATCAGATTGGTTTGCTCACTCCACTGAGTTAATAGGTAAGGTCCGTAAGCATATTCTAAATAAGCAGCAAGCTTTAGAGTCGCTGATTGAGCAAAGTCGTAGTAGTGCAAATACTAAGGTTTATGCCACTAGTGGCTTTGCCATTATTCTTATAGGTTTGTTCTTTGCTTTTGGGTTATTCGTTATTAAGTCGCTGGCGAGAAAAGTAACTAGGGTTAGAGATGTGATTAGCACTATTGCTACCAGCCATGATTTAGCGGTGAGAATTAACGATAATTCGAGTGATGAAATTGGTGCAATCTCCAGAAGCGTTGATGAGCTCGTCGATGCGCTTACCGATTTAATTAGGCAAGTTCAGCAAGCAAATAACACCAGCGAATCCAGTGTTCAATCATTGATCACATTTGCAAAAGAGCTATCTGAGCGTGTTGAAAATATTAATTCAACGACCGCAACATTGCATGACAACTTCACTAGGCTATATAGCCAGATAGAGCAAATAGCAGTATCTGCAGAAGAGAGCTCTAAAAATACGATAAAGGCGAATGATCTATCTGCAAGTACTAAACAAATTATTGGTAGGAATAAAGCAAGTATTAGCTCGTTGTCAGAGTTAATACAGCAAGCCCATGAACAATCAGATGCCCTAAGTGCTAAAACAAACAGTATTCAATCTGTACTCGATACGATTTCGAGCATTGCAGAGCAAACGAATTTACTTGCATTGAATGCGGCAATAGAAGCTGCTCGGGCAGGGGAGCAAGGCCGTGGCTTTGCTGTTGTAGCCGATGAGGTTCGTGGTTTAGCTACACGTAGCCAAGACTCTACATCTGAAATATCTTCAGTACTAGATGATATAAAACAGCAGGTTCAGCAGTTGCAGGTGTATATGGAAAATACCTCTGACTCAACGCAAATGGTTAGTGATAACAGTGAACAAGCGTTAACGAATATAGATACGTTAACAGCGAATATTGCTGATGTGAGCAGTCAAACAAATACGGTATCCGATGCGATTGAATCGCAAAGTCAGCTTGCTGAAGAAGCGAGCAAAGCAAGTCAAAATATCACTTCAAACATGCATGATGTTCAAAACGAATTAGCGTTACTTGAGAAGTTAATTACAGATTTAGAAAATGCACAGCAAAGAACATCCGATGCCCTAAATGTGTTTAAAGTTGATTAGCAACTGCGTTGATTTTGGAGAAGCTTTAGCACTGCAAACTTTCTTACTACTCTTTAAGTAGCAGTTTGTCGGTTACAAAATAATTCTCATTAACTGTTTTTGCTAGGTGTTTAAAATTACAAAACTTTTGACAGCGCTGGTTCTAGGATATTTCTGATATTGCTTTAAATCGCCCTGTAGCCTTGTATTTATAGGGTTCTTGAACAACACTTTGTATATGTTTAAGCAACTAACCTGTGAAATGAAACGAGACTTAGCTTCACAAATAAAGCAACCGGTGGTCATCTATGTGGCGGCCGCTTTTTTGCTATTAGTTGTTTTTAATATTTTCTTAAGTGATGTGTTGCACGACAAAGTTCATCGCACGGGTACAGAGCTTGCCAAACAAGTGTATGAATTAAACCTCGACCCGATTGCCTCGCAAGATATTATTGCTACCTTAGTTAAAAGCCAAGGCTTTGCAATGAGCGCTAGTGATGTACCACATAACTTTGCAAACTTTATCGACTTAGAGCAAGAGGTATTTAGCTATAAAACGGTTAATTTGCGTTTATTTCATTGGCCTTCTTGGCTGGTCGAAAGTCACTTATTTATTTTCCTAAATTTAATATTGCTTGGCACTGGGTATTGGGGCTTCCGCTGGTGGAAAAAAATGTTCAAGCAATTAGCAATTACAGAAAAACCGCTGAGCAAACCATTTGAACAATTAAGCACTCAGGTTACAGCCAAGAAAGTTGCATCACCTAAACCATTAGGTCATCAGGATTTAAATATTTTGTATGGTGTACCAACAAACTATAACCATTTGTTTGCGCTATTCTTTTGGAAGAACCCTTTCCCTGCTAACCTCGACGTTGATAATTACTTTAAGTTAGTCATAGCAAAAGGATTTGGTGAACTTGTAAATCGCTCTGTGAAATTATTGCCATCGGGTGGTATTGCCATGACCTTAAACAGTGTGCCTGCCACCGAAGTTGATAAATACACTAAGCGATTACATCAGGTTATATATCAAGCTTGTTTAAATTATCGTAGTGACTTGTCTCGTGCAGATATAAAAATTGGTGTGTGTAATTACCGCACAGGGGCTGATCAGGCTGTGGTTTATCAGCTTACTAAATCAGCATTAGCGCTGGCGAAACAAAGTGCTTGGCAGCACATTCATCGCTTACCCTTTGGCCATACCCAGTCAAGCATGCTTGCTGATAGTAAAGAACACCTATTTGAGTACATAAAGAAAAAACATTTTATGTTGTTTTTTCAGCCTCTGTTCGACTTACAAACAGGCGATATTTTACAGCATGAGGCGTTGATCCGTATTCGCCACAAGAGTTTAGGCTTGCTTGCGGCTCGGCATTTTATTCCTCACATGAGTAGTAAAAAAGATGTCTTGTTATTGGACCAAACTGTGATTTCTCAAGTGAAGAAAATGCTGCTGAACGAAACGGGCTCATTAACGGTGAGTATAAACTTACACGCAATGAACTGGTTTAATGACGAGTTTTGGCTGTGGTTTAAACAGCAAATGGAAGGGTTTAATAGCGCAGACAAATTGCAATTTGAACTAAGCGAAGACGATTATCTAAAACAGCATAAAAAGCTCAGTGAACAGTTTGAATGTTTAGAGAAACTGTCTGCTGGTATTGTTATTGATAACGTGCGTAGCGCAGAACATATAGCAACTTATAGAAATATCAAAAATGTATGCAGTATTAAGTTAGCATTTGAACTGATACACAATATAGATACCAACACCCAACAGCAAAAAATTGTAAAGCAAATAATTTCTAAGGGTACTGAGCTAAACTTTCCTGTTTATGCGGTTGGAGTAGAAACACAGAACGAACTTGCGACCTTAAAAAACCTAGGGATCATTGCGGCTCAAGGCTTTTACTTTGCTGAGCCATTGCAAAAACTGGCGGATATTACACCTTACAGCTAGTCAATTAGCCCTCGGTACTTAAGGCCGTCTAAACCTTGTAGCCCACCAGTATGAACTGCAATGATATGCGTTCCTTGACTAAAGTAACCTTGCTCTATTAATTGCCAAACGGCATAGAGCATTTTGCCGCTGTAGATTGGCTCAAGCGGGATTACGTGCTGCTCACTAAAGGTTTGGCAAAATTGCCACAAGTCATCGCTAAACTTTCCGTAACCACCATCATGAAAGTCGCAAAGCAGCTGCCAGTTTTGTTGCTGATTTGCTTTATTACTTAGCTGCTTTATCTCATCAATTAAGTAGTGCGCTTGCTTTAGTACTGCGACACCTAACAGCTTTGTGTGTTGTGGTGCACCTTCGATTAAACCTGCTAGTGTGCCGCCACTACCAGTTGGGCAAACAATCACATCAGAGCTTGGTAGGCTTTGCGCTAATTCTTTACAGCCTAAAAGTGCGGCTGTGTTAGTGCCGCCTTCTGGCAATATGTAGGCATTCGGAAACTGCGCTTGTAACTGTGCTAAATACGTTTGGTCGTGCCTTAAGCGGTAAGTAATTCGATTTACTGGGTGTAAGCTCATACCGCATTGCTTTGCGTAGTTGAGTGTTGGATTTGCTTCGTCTAGCTCAGGGCCGCGAATAATACCGTGGGTTTTAAAGCCAAATAGTTTACCTGCAGTTGCCGTGGCATGAATATGATTTGAAAACGCGCCACCAAAAGTGAGTAGTTCAGATTTACCCTGTTGCTGCATAACATCTAAGTTAAACTTTAGCTTACGCCATTTGTTGCCACTAATTTGCGGATGAATAAGATCATCTCGCTTGATGCTCAGCTGAATTTTACGTGCAGCTAATAAGGGGTGATGAATTGTTTGTACTGGTGATTCAAAAGAACTATTCACGGCATTAATTTTCGTAAAAAAACACGTCTTATTGTAGCAAAGTCGTCTTACAGATAGAAATTAGTCAATTAAACTCAAATGATTTTGTTATTTACTGGCATCAACTAAGGTAATAGATGTAAACTCAGATAATAATTGAACAAAGCTTGTGTTTTGCCTTGCAAGTACATAGCATAAGAGTTTAATTATAAAAAAATAATAATGACCAAATAATTGCCGCTTTTTGGGAATGGAATATATGCGAATTGCTCCTTTATCTCTGTTAATTTCAGTTAGTTTGCTAGCAACTAGTGCATTTGCACAAGATACTGCTACGGTAACTGGCATTGAATCAGAGATCAGTAAAAAACAAGCCGAATACGATAACTCGACCTTAATCCTCGAAAAACACCTAAAAGAAGAAAGTCAGTTACAAAAACAACTCGAATTATTGCGCGCCCGCTCAACTGAGCTAGATAAAGAAAAAAACCAAGCGCTAGATGCAATGAACGAGATGTACCGCCGACTTATTGATGACCCAACTCTTGATATCAGCAATGCGCAGTCGCGCTATCAAAAAGCTGTGGTTGATCACAAACAAAACAAAGATGATATTTCGATGCAATTGGCGGCAATTGCTTCACATAGAAAAGACATTGAGCAAATTCGTGTATCAAAGCACACCCAGTTAAACACCTTAGAAAGTTTAAAAGAGCAGTTAGCAACGGCACGTGTTGAGCGTTTACGTAACGAATTCACTCGTGAAGGCACATTAGAGGTTAATCACACGATTAACTGTAAGCGCACCGAAACACTTGCTGCCTGTGAACAACGTGGCCAACAAATGGGCTTACAAAAAGCCACTAAACGTTTTGTAGACCAGATTTTTGCTAACTTAACTGAAGAGCGTTTAGTTGAGCCAAAACGTAACCTTGCCGGTGCACAAGTTAAGATTTTAAGTAGCCATGTCGTGAACAGCGCGTTCAGTGGTCAAGGTAACTACAACGTTAACTTAAGTGTGACGATGCGCGGTGATGTAAACAGCAGCCGTTTATGTAGCTTACTTAACTTAGATAATCGTTTTTGTGCTGACTATGGCACGCCACTGGCTGGTAACTTTCAGCCAAGCTACGGCACTACCTATTCAGATAGTCAGTTAACATTCAGTGACTCTCAGGATAATGGGCAGGTGGTATCGGTTTCACGTATGAGTGAGCAACCAGTAAGCGATTATTCTGTAAAAAAGCCAATAAAGGTTGAACCATTACCTGATCTAAAAAAATCTAAAATGGTTGAATTAACACTGCGTTCAAATGTTTATGACGACGAAGTGTTTATTGATGGTGTTAGCTATGGTGCAACTAGGTTAACGACATCATTACCAAAAGGTTTTCATGATATTGAAATTCGCAAACGTGGCTACAAAAGCTATAAAGCGCGAATTGATCTGCGTAAAGCACAAACCATTAATGCAAACCTAGTTAAAGTGCCAGAGCCTGTTGTTGCTGAAGTGACTGCGGCACCAGAGCAACCTGTAACAGCACCTGTTGCAAGTATTGTTAATAAAACCAGTTCTGCCAGCATTGTAGTTATTCCCGCTGGTAAATTTAAGATGGGTGACATTAACGGCAATGGGTTAGCGAATGAGCGCCCAGTGGTAGAAAAAACCATTGCTAACTCATTTGCAATGCAAAGCAAAGAAGTAAGCGTTGGTGAGTATGAGCAATTCGTTGCGAATACCGGCTATAAAACAGAAGCAGAAAAAGATCGCGGCTGTGCGTATTACTTAAATGGCGAACCAGTGTGGGAAGCAACCTTAAACTGGCGCAACCCAGGCTTTGATCAAGAAAGTGATTTTCCGGCGGTGTGTTTAACTTATAACGATGCCAAAGCGTATGCTGATTGGTTATCGGGTCAAACAGGCCAGCTGTTTCGTTTACCAAATGAGGTTGAGTGGGAATACGCTGCACGTGCAGGTAAAGAAACTGAATACCCTTGGGGTAACGAAATTGGTAAAAATTTAGCGAACTGTGGCTGGTGTGGTAGCGAATGGTCAAACAAGAGCGCTGCACCAACAGGGTCGTTTTCTCCTAACGCATTTGGCCTATACGATACAGTAGGTAATGTGTGGGAATGGACAAACAAAAAGTCAGGACAGTCTGATGTGGCTGTTCGAGGCGGTGCATGGAATTTTGCTCCTAGCCTAGCACGCGTATCAACGCGCTTAATCTTAGCGCCAGATTTTCGTGCAAACTATATCGGTTTCCGTTTAGTACGCGAACGATAAAAATTTAAAAAGGAAGCAATGGATGCTTCCTTTTTTAGCATTTTAATTAAAGCAGTTGCGCTTTTTCATGATTAGCATGATAGAGTGAGAGCAGCTAGTATAAGAACGAATTTTCAAAGGTCATCCAGCCTCATGTTTAAAAAACTCCGTGGTATTTTTTCAAACGATCTATCGATCGACTTGGGTACAGCCAATACCCTAATTTATGTAAAAGAAGAAGGTATCGTATTAAACGAACCTTCAGTTGTTGCTATTCGTCAAGAGCGTGCTGGTGGTCCTAAGAGCGTAGCATCTGTAGGTACCGAAGCTAAGCAAATGTTAGGTCGTACTCCGGGTAACATTAAAGCAATTCGTCCAATGAAAGACGGCGTTATTGCTGATTTCTACGTTACTGAAAAAATGCTGCAACACTTCATCAAGCAAGTGCATAACAACAACTTTATGCGCCCAAGCCCACGTGTACTTATTTGTGTGCCTTGTGGTGCAACGCAAGTAGAAAAACGTGCTATTCGTGAGTCTGCTATGGGAGCTGGTGCTCGTGAAGTATATCTAATCGAAGAGCCAATGGCTGCGGCTATCGGTGCTGGCTTACCAGTGTCTGAAGCAACCGGTTCAATGGTTGTTGATATCGGTGGTGGTACAACTGAAGTTGCCATTATTTCATTAAATGGTGTGGTTTACTCTTCATCTGTACGCATTGGTGGTGACAAATTTGATGAAGCTATCATCAACTATGTACGCCGTAACTTTGGTAGCTTAATTGGTGAAGCGACAGCTGAAAACATCAAGCACCAAATCGGTTCAGCTTTCAAAACAGACGAGCCTATTGAAATTGAAGTACGTGGTCGTAACCTTGCTGAAGGTGTACCGCGTTCATTCACGCTTAACTCACACGAAATCTTAGAAGCACTGCAAGAGCCATTAATGGGTATTGTGAGCGCGGTAATGGTTGCATTAGAGCAATCTCCACCAGAGCTTGCGTCTGATATCTCTGCACACGGTATGGTATTAACCGGTGGTGGTGCATTATTAAAAGACCTAGACCGTTTATTAATGGAAGAAACCGGTATTCCAGTTGTGGTTGCTGATGATCCATTAACGTGTGTTGCACGTGGCGGCGGTAAGGCACTAGAAATGATTGATATGCACGGTGGTGACGTATTTAGTTACGACTAATGAAGTTACTTTTTGGTCGTACCATCTCTTTGCAACTGCGACTTTTTGTCGCAGTGCTTTTGAGTGTCGTGCTGATCGTGGGCGATCGCTACACTCAAGGTGGTACAACAATCCGCACCAGCCTAAACACTTTAGTTAGCCCACTTATTTACCTTGCCAACTTGCCCTATGAGCTATTTAGTATTGGCGCGAAGAACCTGCATACCCGCGAACAGCTATTAACCGAAAACGAAGCGTTAAAAAAGAAGCAGTTACTACAAAGCGAACAACTACAACAACTGTCATTTTTATCTCGTGAAAACGATAAATTACGCGCTTTACTCGGTTCATCGGCTAAACAATCAAATCGTAAAATTATTGCACAAGTCCTCTCTGTTCACTCAAACCCGTATAGCCACCAAGTGGTTATTAACCGTGGTACAACGGATGGCCTAAGCGAAGGCCAAGCTGTGATTGACGAAATGGGTGTAGTAGGGCAAATCACTCAAGTGGGTTCAACTACCTCGCGCGTACTACTGATGACCGATACAACCCATGCCACACCTGTACGTATTTTACGTAACGATGTACGTACCGTGGTTGAGGGCATTGGTAAAATTAACGTGGTAAAGCTTTCGCATGTACCACATAGCCTTGATGTTCGCATTGGCGATATCTTGGTTACGTCAGGCCTTGGTGGCACCTTCCCAGAGGGATATCCGGTTGCAGTAGTGACCGAAATTAACCGTGATGAAGGGCGCCCTTTTGCGCAGGTTTATGCTGAGCCAATTGCGCAACTTGACCGTATTCGCTTATTGGTTGTGCTGTGGCGTAATCAGCAGGAGAGCATCAGCAATGAATAGTCGTCACTTTTTGCTGATTGCTATCAGTATCTTCTTTGCATTGGTAATGGCATTAATGCCGTTACCGATTTCGTTTGAACCATACCGCCCAGACTGGGTGTTAATGGTATTAATGTATTGGTCGTTAGCGGTGCCACACCGTTTAAATATTGGCACAGCTTGGGTGGTTGGTTTATTAATGGACCTTGCATCAGGCTCGCCACTCGGTGTGAATTCACTGACTTACTCTGTGTGTATATTTATCACTGCGAGTAACTTCCAAAAAATTAGAAACTTTTCTTTATGGCAGCAAAGCATTTTAATTGCTTTGTTTTTAACGCTTTACCACCTCATGCAGTTTTGGCTTAACCACTTTTTAATGGGCGTTTACTTTAGCCCGCATTATATGTGGCCAGTACTAACCGGCATGCTTTGTTGGTGGTGGATATTCTTAATTTTGCGTAAATATCGCCGTCATTTCAGGATTAGATAATGCAAACCGCAATTTATTTGGCGTCTGCATCACCGCGCCGAAAAGAGTTGCTCAGCCAACTTGGCGTTGAGTTTTCTCAATTTAGCGTTGATGCTGATGAAAGCCAATTCCCAAACGAAGCCCCGCGCGACTATGTAGAGCGTCTTGCTAGACTCAAGGCGCAATCGGGCGTTGCTATGGGTTACACTGACCGCCCAGTACTTGGCAGCGATACCGTGGTTGTCATTGATGATACCGCACTCGGTAAGCCGCTAGACCAAGCTGATTTTACCGCCACCATGAAGCGCTTATCTGGCCGTACTCATCAAGTGATGACGGCTGTGGCAATTGCTGATAGTGAGCAAGTAAAAAGCTGCCTTGTTGTCACCGATGTTACATTTAAACCGCTCAGCGATGCTGAAATTGGTGCTTACTGGCATAGTGGAGAGCCGCAAGATAAAGCCGGTGGTTATGGAATTCAAGGCTTAGGTGGTCGCTTTGTTAGTCACCTTTCGGGTAGCTATTTTGCGGTTGTCGGCTTACCTTTATATGAGACAGAGCAGTTATTAAACGAATTTTTAAGAGGGTAACATGAGCACTGAATTACTGATCAACGTTACACCGAGCGAAAGTCGCGTTGCGCTTATCGAAAATGGCGTACTGCAAGAAATCCAACTAGAGCGAATTGGCAACCTTGGGATCGTGGGCAATATTTACCTAGGTAAAATCAGTCGCGTACTACCGGGTATGCAGGCTGCGTTTGTCGATATTGGCTTAGAGAAAGCTGCCTTTTTACATGCATCAGACATTGTAAACAGTGCCTCAATTGTAGAAGGCGTTGATGAGCAGCCAATCAAAAAAGTACAAGATATTCGTGAGCTTGTGCGCCAAGGCCAACATATCATGGTGCAAGTGGTTAAAGACCCGTTAGGTACCAAGGGCGCGCGCTTAACAACTGATATCACTATTCCTTCTCGTTATTTAGTGTTTATGCCAGATGCAACACACGTAGGGGTAAGCCAGCGCATTGAAACGGAAGAAGAGCGTTCGCGTTTAAAGAAAATTGTTGCCGAATATGGTGATGATGACGGCAGCTTTATTGTTCGTACCGCAGCAGAAGGGGCGTCGGAAGCTGAGCTACGTCACGATGCTGAGTTCTTGAAAAAACTGTGGCAAAAAATCGTCACCAAGCGCAAAAAAACCAGTAAAGAAAGCATCTTGCATGAAGATTTAACACTGGCGTTTCGTACTCTACGTGACTACGTAGGTGAAGATATGGAGCGTATTCGTGTTGACTCAAAACTAACCTATCAAGAGCTTAAAGAGTTTACTGAAGAATTTGTGCCGCTGTTATCGGGAGCATTAGAATACTACCCGGGTGAGCGTCCTATTTTCGATTTATTCGATGTTGAAACTGAGATCCAAAAAGCGCTACATCGTAAAGTTGAGCTCAAATCGGGTGGTTATTTAATTATCGACCAAACCGAAGCGATGACAACCGTTGATGTAAATACCGGTGCGTTTGTTGGCCATCGTAACCTAGAAGAAACCATTTTTAATACTAATATCGAAGCGACCTCAGCAATTGCTCGTCAGCTACGTTTACGTAATTTAGGCGGCATCATTATCATCGACTTTATCGATATGGTTAGTGATGAGCATAAACGCCGAGTCTTGCATTCACTTGAGTCTGCGCTTGCAAAAGATCGTGCAAAAGCCAACATAAACGGCTTATCTGCACTAGGCTTAGTAGAGATGACCCGCAAACGGACCCGCGAAAGCTTAGAGCACATTCTTTGTGATGTGTGTCCTGCGTGTTCAGGGCGCGGCTCGCAAAAAACAGTAGAAACGGTTTGCTACGAAATCTTACGTGAAATCGTTAGGGTAAACCGTGCTTATGCAGCTGATAAGTTTATGGTTTACGCAGCTCCTTCGGTAAGCGAAGCATTGATCAACGATGAGTATCATAACCTTGCTGAGCTGGAACTATTTATCGGTAAGCAAGTCAGTATTCAAACAGAGAGTTTATATAACCAAGAACAGTTTGATGTGGTAATGATGTAATGAAGGCAAAAACGGTCTGCTTTTATTGTTTACGTAAGTTATGGCAAGTATTTGCTATTACTCTCGTACTGCTGGCCGTTATTGTCTCTGTGGTAAAGTATTCACTGCCATACGCAAATGATTATAAAGATGACATTGAAGCGTTTTTGTATGAACGCTTTGATGTAAATTTAGCGATTGGCTCAATCTCAGCCAGTTGGCATGGCCAAGGCCCTGCCTTAGTCATCGAAGATATTTCTTTTGAAGATAACCAGACCTCACCGATTGCACTCACCATTGATAAAGCGAGCCTTGAAGTTAACTTATGGGAATCAGTAAAAACCCGTCAGCTTAAATCGAACTATTTTGTGATCAATGGTTTTCATGCTGATGTTGATTTACCCACTATGCTTGATTTGGGGAATAACCAGCAAACCAGCAACTTTGAGCAAAAAGAACTAATTGAAGGCTTATTCCTTGGTGAAACGGGTCACTTTGCGGTGCAAGACAGTAGCCTTAATTTTACCCTCAATGATGGTAAAGAGCGCAAGCTGATCCTCGAAAACATTGTCTGGCAAAATACCCCAGAGCAACATCAAGGCTCGGGCACATTAGCGTTACCAGGAATTTCGGTTGGTAGTTTTGACGCCCGCATGGCGCTGAATGGTTCGACTCTTGAAACCATGGCTGGCGATATCTATGTGCAAGCAGCTAACGTTGATGTATCTAAGTGGCTGGCGCAATATATTAATACCGACAAGCAGCAACTTACTTCAGACATCAATTTACAAACCTGGTTTAGTCTTGAAAAAGGCCTGATCAGCGATGTAAAAGTGCAGTGGCTACCGAGTTTCATTAACTGGCAACAAAACCAAGAAGCGCACCAAATTAGTTTAAGTGAAGGTGGTTTTCATTTATTTCCAAAGCAAAATGGCTGGCGCTTAAAAAGCACCGGACTCACCTTTGAAAGTGACTTAAAACAATGGCCAACCTTACAGTTTGAAGCTCAACTTGGCGATAAAAGCCAAATTTGGTTAAAGCAATTTGATTTTGCATTGCTGGCAAAGTTATCGCAGTTAAGTAACTTTGAAGTACTTGCCCCGTTTTTAGCCCGTCAACCCAATGGTCAGTTAAGTGATGCCTATCTTGAGTTGGGTCAGCAAGATAACTGGCAACTTTGGTTTCAGGGCGAACAAATTAATTGGCTGTCACTGCAGGGCATTCCTGGCGGTCAGGCGATTCGTGTTGATGGCTTAATTAATCAATCAGCTGGGCGAATTCAGCTATATGGCGAGAACAATCAACTGCTAACGAACGGCAGCTTTAGCCAAGATATTGCCTATAACCAATTAAATGTAGAACTCGACCTTCACCATTACGATGATGGCTGGCGCATTAGTAGCAATAATATCTGGCTTGATAACGACGAAGTTACTGTGGCTGCAGAGATGATGCTAAGCCTGACCGATGAACCGCGGTTAGATTTATATGCCGAAGCCTATGCCCCTGATGCCAAAGTCGCTGGGCATTATTTCCCGTTACCTGTAATGAGCGAAAAGCTAGTTAATTACCTAAATGGTGCAATTAAGGGCGGTGAAGTTAATAAAGCTCAAGTGCTGTTCTCGGGGCCATTTAAAGGTTTTCCGTTTAAAGAGCAGCAAGGTCAATTTGAAGTGTTAGCGAATGTTGAAAACGCTAAATATAAGTTTTCACCAAGCTGGCCAGAAGTTGAAGATGCCAACGTCATTTTACATTTCGAAAATGAGCGCATGGATATCTATAGTAAGTCGGGCAAGCTGGTTAACCTCGCTTTGGGGGAGAGTGTTCATGTCAGTATTGCTGATTTAATGAATGCAGAAATCCTAAAAGTTGCCATTAATAAACGTGCTCATGGCGATAAGCTTAACCCGTTCTTTACGGCAACTCCGCTTGCCAAGCCTTTGGCGAGTGTTTTTGAAGTTGTGCAACCGCAAGGCGAAGCGACAGCCGATATTGAGCTGTTAGTAAATTTACGTTCGGGTCATGTTGATGCGATTGGTGAAGTTGAATTAGCTAATATTCCGGTTTACCTTGCACAGCCTGGTATCACCCTTAACCACATGACCGGTATTGTTAAGTTTAATAACGATAAAATCGACTTAAAAAATGCCAAAGCAGATTGGATGGGCATGCCACTTACAGCCAACTACAACAGTGAAAATGTGGCTGATACCTATCGCGCCGAAATTGCGGTAAAGCTGGGCCTTGAAGCTGAGCCTTTAATTGAACAAGCTCATGGTTTATTGGCCGGTTACTTAAGCGGCCAAAGTGATGTAGATATTAATGTGTCGCTTAACTTTTTACCGAATGACTTTAATTACCGCGCCGATGTGAGTGGTAATTTAATCGGTGTGACTAGCCAGCTACCTGCACCTTATAGCAAAAGCGCAGAGCAGAAATGGCCATTAACCGCAGTGGTACAGGGCGACCGTATTTCTAACTTGATCACCGCGAATATCGATGAGCAGTTATTTTTTAATGCGATCTTAGATAACGGCGAAAAGAAATTTAGTAACGCCCATTTAATTTTAGGTGCACAAGATTTAGGGCTTAATCGTGAAGGTTTTGCGGTATCTATCGATTTACCAGAAACCGAAATAGTGCCTTGGTTTGGCTTAATTGATCAAATTATTGCGCTTACCAAAGTTAAGTCTGATGCGCCAAGTGTGATGCCTGCATTCAACAACGTAACGGGTAAATTTAATAAACTGGCACTACACAATATCGACTTTAATGATTTTGAATTTCGCTTAGCACCAAAGCAATCAGATTTAGAGTTAAAGCTAAATGCTAAAGAATTACGTGCCGATGCGCTTATTCCAACAGGTGAGACACGCAGACCAATTCAAATTTTTACAGACTACCTGCGTATTAATTTTAACGAAGCCACAGAGCAAACAGAGCAAGATTCAGAACCAGAAGATTTAAGCTGGTTAACCCGAGTCCCAGCCATCGAGTTTAACTGTGAAGATTGTAAAGTGGCTGAGTATCAGCTCGATAAAATTAAAAGCAGCTTAGTTGGGGAGAACGATAAACTCTTGTTCACTGAGCTGGTCATCGACAAAGGCGATCACGTATTACGTGGTAAAGGGCAATTTGCTGATGGGCAAACACGCTTTAGCGGTAACTTACAAAGTGACGACATTGGCGAGTTATTTGACGAGTTTGATATCACCACCACAGTCAAAGATTCAGATGCCAATATTAAGTTTGATCTTGCTTGGCAAGGCGCACCTTATAGCTTTGATGTACCAAGTTTAGCTGGTGAATTAGATTGGCGTTTAGGTGAAGGGCACCTTGCAGAAATAAGTGATGGTGGTGCGCGAGTATTCTCTTTACTGAGTTTAGATTCGTTAGTGCGTAAGCTGAAACTGGATTTTAGAGATGTATTCTCGAAAGGCTTTTTCTATAACAGCATGCAAGGCACCATGCAGCTAGAAAAGGGCATAGCTTACACTCAAGATACCAAGCTTGATGGTGTGCCTGCCGATCTAACGATTAAAGGCCATACTAATTTAAACACCTTTGAAATTGATTACGACCTAGCGGTTGCACCACAGGTGACGTCGAGTATTCCAGTGATTGTGGCATGGATGGTTAACCCTGTAAGTGGTCTGGCAGCGCTGGCAATCGATAAGGTGATTCACTCGGCGCGGGTGATTTCAGAGATCAACTTTAAAGTAACAGGTAGTATGAACGATCCTGTTGTGAAAGAAGTGGATCGTAAGAGCCGTGAAGTGACGTTACCGCAAGCCGCGCAAAGCCAGCCGCAGTCGTCGACGCAACTAAAATTAAAAGATGCCGCATCTTCAGCGAGTTTAGATAACAATGAAGGCTAACCCTCACCCACAGGTTGTTGCAGTGCAAATGTGCTCAAGCATGAATGCTGAGCAAAACCTCGCTTTTTTAGCACAGACATTATCAACCCTTCCTGCAACTCGGCCATTGCTAGTGTGTTTACCCGAAAGCTTTTTGATCTTTAGTAAGCAAAGCCAAGCAAGTTATGAATTAGGTCTGCAAAGTGAGGCATATAAAACGAAACTTGCCGATTTATGTAAGCAACATGATATTTGGTTAGCTGCTGGCACCCTGCCTGTTTCACAGCAAAATGGTAAGTATTTAGCTGCCTCGTTTTTATTTAATAACCAAGGCGATGTGGTTGCGCAGTACAATAAAATTCATTTATTTGATGTAGATGTTGCCGACACTACGCGCAGTTACCGAGAGTCTGATGCGACGCAAGCAGGCAAGGATATTGTGGTGGTCGACTCGCCATTTGGTAAAATTGGTTTAGCAGTATGTTATGATCTACGTTTTAGTGGCTTATTCACCGCCATGCAGCGCCAAGGGGCTGAGCTTATTTTAGTGCCAAGTGCCTTTACTACTGTCACCGGCGCTGCTCATTGGCATATTTTATTAGCTGCGCGGGCAATCGAAACACAATGTTATGTGGTTGCCGCAGCGCAGTGGGGCGAGCACGAGAATGGCCGCCACACTTATGGTCACAGCATTATTATTTCACCATGGGGAGAAACGCTCAGTGAGCTTGCCTCTGGTACCGGGTTTATCAGCCATGAGCTTGATTTAAACCGCTTGAATACAATTCGCCAAGACATGCCTGTGCAGTCTCAGCAACGATTTAGAGAGCATTTATTATGAACACGGTTGAACAGCATTTATTACATGACAGCCAACTAACGAGAGAAGAATTAGAAAAAACGCTCGCTTTTATTCATCAACATCAAGTTGACTATGCCGACCTGTATTTTCAATCGAGCCACCACGAATCTTGGGTGCTTGAAGATGGCTTAGTAAAAGAAGGCTCATACAACGTTGAACGTGGTGTGGGTGTGCGTGCTGTTAGCGGTGAAAAAACCGGTTTTTCATACTCAGATGCGATTAACCTTGAAGCGTTAAACAAAGCCGCAACGGCAGCGCGCAGCATTGCCAATGCTGGCGAAAACAAAACGATTCAAGTATTCAGTGATGTTGCTGCTAAAGAGCAGTATGCGCCGCATCAACCAATTCAGAGCATGAGCAACGATGACAAAGTAAGCCTGCTACGTGAACTTGAAAACTATATTCGTCAATTAGCGCCGGATGCTGAGCAAGTGATCAGTTCAATGTCGGCGGTTTATGAAGAAGTGTTAATTGCTGCAAGTGATGGCACCTTTGCTACCGATATTCGCCCGCTTATTCGCTTAAACTGCTCAGTGTTACTAGAGAAGAACGGCCGTCGTGAGCGCGGTGGTGCAGGGGGCGGTGCGCGTTTAGATTATGGCTATTTTAAAGAATTAGTTGATGGCAAACCGCGTTGGATGGAGTACGCCGAAGAAGCTGTTCGCCAAGCAAAAGTAAACCTAGAAGCAATCGATGCGCCTGCTGGTAGCATGGAAGTCGTGCTAGGCGCAGGTTGGCCGGGTGTGTTACTACACGAAGCGGTAGGCCATGGTCTAGAAGGTGACTTTAACCGTAAAGGCGCATCAGCGTTTAGCGGTAAAGTAGGTCAAAAGGTGGCATCTGAGCTGTGTACAGTCGTGGATGATGGCACTATTGCTGATCGCCGTGGTTCATTGAACGTGGATGATGAAGGGACACCAGCTGCGTATAACGTGCTTATTGAAAACGGTATTCTAAAAGGCTACATGCAAGATAAGCTAAATGCCCGTTTGATGGGTGTTAACCCTACTGGTAATGCGCGCCGCGAATCCTACGCTCATTTACCTATGCCACGTATGACCAACACCTATATGTTAGGTGGCGAGCACAGCCAAGCCGATATTATCAGCTCAGTGAAAAAAGGTATCTTTGCTCCTAACTTCGGTGGTGGCCAAGTGGATATTACGTCAGGTAAGTTTGTATTTAGTGCCTCTGAAGCCTACTTAATTGAAAACGGTAAAATCACACAACCTATCAAAGGTGCAACACTGATTGGCAATGGCCCTGAAGTGATGCAGCAAATTTCGATGGTAGGTAACGACTTAGCCCTTGATAAAGGTGTTGGCGTGTGTGGTAAAGATGGCCAAAGCGTACCCGTTGGTGTGGGTCAACCAAGCCTTAAAATTGATAACCTAACCGTGGGTGGTACGGCTTAATAATCCTCACTAATAGTGAAAATGAACGCGAGGGTAATCCCTCGCGTTTTTGTATTAGCTAAATAGCATCCATATACCCGCGGCTATCATAAATAAGTTTTCACTCAGTGATATAAAGCCGAGCGGCACATTACTGTCGCCACCAACACAGGCGCATTTCAGCTCTCGTTTATCGATATACACAGCTTTAATAACCGATACCGCACCTATACCACCAATAAAAAATGAAAATGGTGCAACAGCTAAGGCGGGTAATTTAGCCACCATACCTATCGCTACATACGCCTCGATAAATGGATAAACATAGGCGTAGGGCACGACACGCATGGCCAATAGGTCATAGGTAATAAATGAGTTAGAAAAGCTGAATAAATCTTGCAGCTTTTGTATCGCTAATACCGCCATTGATAATGCCACGAACAGCATCAGATTTTGCATAGAAAATAAAGCTTCACCGCTGGCATAAGTAAAACCGCAGCTTAGTAACATGGTCATTGCAAAAATCGCTAATACAGGGGTGTAACTGGTGCCTTGCTGACCTGCCTCAGGTAGATTAAAAAAGTCGCGCAAATCATCGTAACCGCCAATGCGTTTATCATTGATAAAGGTTTGTGGTGTGGTTTTTACATCATGCTGCTGTTTGAATTCGTCAGTTTGCTCACGGCTGGTTAAATGACGATCATCAACATCGTAGCCATGACGCTCTAATAAATCTTTTGATTTTAAACCGAATGGGCAAATATGCTCATCGGTCACCATGCGATATAAAATTGCAGACTTAGACACAGTGCCTCCTTGTAAAAATGCCTTGTTTACTGCGTAATAATTGCTTAATTACACAGTAAACAAGGGCAAATTCTTGCTATAACTGATTACTTTATTAACAGTTACAAGGTTTGTGCCAGCACTGTTTATTGCTTAGTTATAGTTAAAACGGCATCCATTACCGGGTCGACACCTGCAAAGTAGTCTTTTGCAGAAAGCGTAATTGGCATATCCGGTGCTAACCAAATACGATGATCTTCTGCGCGGCTTTGCTGGTGGAATTGGCTCGAAATAAGGCCTGTTTGCTTACTGTATGGCAGGTTAAACCAGCCTGCTTCACCTACCACATTAGGGCGGGTGCCTGATGATTCACCTACAAAAATAGCAGGCACTATATTGGCAATCTTAACAGCTACATCATGACCTGCCGAAAACGTATTGCGGCCAATTAATATAAATAACTTTCCTTGTGGCTTTAATACTTTAAAAAATGCGGCCGTTGCCACCAAAGGCGGGGTGAGCGAGCCATTACCACCACTGTTATGGCGAAGGTCTAGCACCATATGTTCAATGTCATCGTGTTTGATCTGTTCTTGTAGCTGCATGGCAAATTCAACAAGAGTGAGATCTTTGCTATTACGCACATCATTGAATTGCACATACAGTAATTTATTCGCTCCAAATTGGCATCTTGTTTTTTGCTAAGTATCTAAGCGTAGGGTGTTCAGCAAGTTTTGGTAACTTAGGAAAGCCTGCAAATTGCATTGATTTGAGCGCTGGTGTAATTGTGGTGATAGCGCCTTTTGGTGAGCTGAGCGTGAGTGTTACCTCGTTACCTTTGCTAATGCCAAGCCCGTTTAGCACATTAAGCAAACTTAAATAATATGGGCCTAGCCAAAGGGTTTGCATTTCATTATCGCGAGCATTAACACGCTTAGTTAACTCAAGAGCTTGCTGGGCTGGTGTATCGGCAAATGCCTCAACTTTATAGCCAACATATTGTTGGTAATCGCTACTAGCTTTGGTGATATATAAACCGTCACTAAATTGATAAAACTGAAATGGTAGTTGCTGAAAGTTGCCTTTTTTACCCCATGCTGGAATCAATAAATTATGGCCATTGCCAAGCAATGCAATTAGCTCCATAAACTGAAAAACAATTTGCTGATCAGTCAGATCAGGAATCGATTTATCAATCTCAGCTACTTTTTCTGCAAACTGTTGTGAGCTCATGTTTTGATACATTGCCACGTGTAAACGTTTAATCTCTGCGACTAAAAACGCTAAATCGGCGCGCCATTTTTGATCTCGATTGAGCTCAGTATCTAAATCATTACCTGCAAGTGATTTATAACTGGCTGATTGCGCAAAGCCTTGAAAGTGAGGGTTAATACCAGATTTAAATAAGCTGGTGCCAGCAAGTGTTGGGCGGTCATCCCATCTTGCTGCCAGTGCTTCTTTAAGCCAATACTCGGCTTGCTGTTGGTTATTAAGCTCTGCATATGCCTCTGCAATTTTCACCATTAAATCGTTAGGGTTACTGGCCCCATTAGGAATGCCTTTTAAGCTAGTTCCAATTGCAAGTGCGCGTTTCAAAGCATTGCTGGCATTTTGATAATCGGCCAATTGAAAATAACTGAGACCAAGTAAATACCAAGTATCGCCATCATGTTGATATTCATTAATGAGCTTTTCTGTGAGTTTATTCACCTGAGCCCAGTTTTGTTGTTTAGCAAACTCTATTGCTGCTGTTTTCGATTGAAAGTAAGCGATTGGGTCGCTTGCACCAACACGACTTGGTTGTACTTTTAAGGCTTGATTCGTTACTTCTAAAGAGTGATTCGTTGCAAACGCAAAACCCGAAAAGTTTATTAATAGGCACAATGTGAGTAGTAAAAAATAGGACTTGTTCATCAGGAGTCTCAAAGCTGTTTTTTGTTTAAATTAGCGTTTGGGTTGTAAAAAAGCGTCCTAAAATAGGATTTAGGACGTTTTTTGTCTGTTTTATGAGCTAATTATTTTGCGTTTGCTTCTTAAATTGACTCGGTGTTAATCCCGTTTCTTTTTTAAACACGGCATTAAACGTCGATTTAGAATTAAAGCCAGCTTGAAATGCCAGCTCTATCAGGCTGAGTTTTTGAGGTGAGTCTTGCTCTATTTCGCGTTTAACATCATTCACTCTATGCTGGTTGATGTACTCACAAAAGTTGTTTCCCGTTGTGCTGTTAATAGCCCAAGATATTTCTTTACTACAGAGTCCAGTTTGATTTGCTAAGTCGTTCAGTGAGAGCCTAGGTTGTCGATAAAGCGATTCGTTAATAATCAAGTCATCAATGGTTGAGAAAATTTGCTGTGCAAGTTGCTCGTCAGACGAATCAGTTTGTTCAGCTTCGGGTTCTTCAGAGAATGTGACTGGCTCGAATTGAAAGCTATTTTTGATGGTGTGAAACAACAAAAAGCTAAACATTAGCAGTAACAGTATTTCGTTTAATAAATACCAGTGCATCTTTAAATCGAGCGGCGTAATTGGTTGCGCATTCATGCGCAGCAAATCGAATATGACAATAATGGCAAAAATAAATAATGCTTTGATCAGCCACTTTAATTTAAGGCTCTCAGCATCTGATCGCGCATGCATAAGTTGTTTGTGATAGCGCTTTAAAATGCCATAAGCAAAGTAAAAGTAGCCAAGTTGACTGAGCGAACCAAGTAAAATAATCGCTTGCGTGTAATGGGTAAAGGCTAAGGAAATAGCCGCAGGAATTAAGTGAACCGCGTAGTGTGATGTTTTAAAGGGCTGTTTACCTGTAATCGACAAGGTAAAAAAGTAAATCATAGGCCCATACAGTAATGTAAATGCAGGGGTGATTAAGTAACTAGAAAACCCTAACCCTTCTAGCAGGTTAAAGGCACATACACAGCCTTGAAACGCAAACAGCAGCACCAAGGAACGACTTTGTTTTTGGCTATTAATTAATAATGCACCAAATAACATTTGAAACAGAAAGATGCACTGTACAAGGTGTACAGGAAATAAAGTGATTGATTGCAAAGTAGTTTACGTTTTTATTCTTTTAACTGAGTTTAACAACTCACCCTCTCTTTGTAATCATAGGCATAAAAAAACCTTGTGGCAGCACCACAAGGTTTTAAAATTGACTCGTAACGCGAGTTTATCTCATGGTAACAAACTCTTCAGAGCCAGTCGGGTGAATTGCCACAACAGCATCAAAGTCTGCTTTGGTTGCGCCCATCTTCATTGCAACGGCAAAACCTTGGATCATTTCATCAACGGTAAAACCAATGCCGTGTAAGCCAACAACTTTTTCGTCTTCGCCTGCACACACTAGCATCATGTTACATGCTTGGCGGTGCTGAGTAACCGCTGTGTACATTGCAGCAAAGCTTGATTTATATACTTTAACGTTATCGCTGCCGTACTGATCAATTGCTTGCTGCTCTGTTAAACCAATTGTGCCGATTGGTGGATGGCTGAATACCACTGTAGGTACTAGCTCGTAATCCATTTTTAAATCATCAGGCAATTCTTTATTGAATAAACGCTCTGATAGAGTACGGCCCGCTTTAACGGCTACTGGCGTAAGTTCAATACCGTTTTCGATGATATCGCCAACTGCGTATACGTTTTCAGCTGTAGTGTTTTGGAATTCGTCTACTTTAACGTAACCACCTTCAGTTACTTCAACACCTGCCGCTGCAAGGTTGATCTTGTCTGTTGTTGGTGTACGGCCAATTGCCCAAATAACTTCATCAACGTTTTGGCTGTGACCATTTTCAAAGTGAATTGTTAAGCTACCATCGCTTTCTTTAACCACTTCTTTTGGTGTGCACTCAGTGTGAAGAGTAGGGCCTTCTTTTGCCATAATATCGACAAGCGTATCAACGATGTATGGGTCAAAAGTACGTAGTGGTTTGTTTTTACGAACAAACAGATGTGTTTCTGTACCAAGGCTATGAAGTACACCTGCGATTTCAACGGCAATGTAACCAGCACCAACCACAGCAACACGCTTAGGCTGTGCGTCTAGCTCAAAGAAGCCATTTGAATCAATACCAAGCTCAGCGCCTGGGATGTTAGGAATAGTAGGGCGACCACCAACAGCAACAAGGATATGGTCTGCCGTGTATAGCTCACCGTTAACTTCAACTGTTTTGTTATCAACAAACTTAGCAAAGCCATTGATTACAGTTACACCATTGCTAGATAAGTACTTGTTGTAACCTTGGTGAATACGGCCTATATACGCTTCGCGGCTTTCAACTAATTTAGCCCAGCTAAAGCTTTTTAATTCAACATCAAAGCCGTAGTCAGGTGCATACGCGTTAATTGCTTCAGCAATTTGTGCGCCGTGCCACATAACTTTCTTTGGAACACAACCCACGTTTACACAGGTGCCACCCATGTGTTTTGCTTCAATAAGAGCGACTTTTGCGCCACGCATTGCTGCACGGTTTGCAGAGGCAATACCGCCACTACCACCACCAATTGCAATGTAATCAAAATGCTGAGCCATAGTTTGTCCTCAAAAATAGATAATTCTTTATTAATTAATCGATTTAGTAATAAGTTGATAATAGCATAATAAAGACCAAGGTTAAGCCCCTTGTATTTCATCAATTCGCCCCAACTTCAAAATCATCTTCGCATAAAATTTGAGAACGAAAATGACAATTGCAGAAAATAACCCACTCATTGGTTTAGAAGGGCTTCCGCCGTTTTCTAAAATTAAACCAGCACACGTAGTGCCAGCATTAAAAGCAGCGATTGCTGAGTGTCGTACCAAAATAGATGAGGTACTGGAAACTAAATCATACACATGGAATGATTTGGTGCTTCCGCTTGAAGAAGCTGATGACAAGTTATCACGCTTATTTTCACCGGTATCACATATGAATTCTGTCGTTAATAACGACGAGCTACGTGAAGCCTATGAGCAATGTTTGCCGTTGTTATCTGAGTATTCAACGTTTGTTGGTCAGCATCAAGGTTTATACGATGCTTACAACGCGCTTCACAACAGTGACGAATTTAAAACACTAACGATTGCCCAGCAAAAAACCATTACTAATGCACTGCGTGATTTTGAGCTATCTGGTATTGCTTTAAAGCCAGAGCAACAAAAGCGTTATGGCGAAATCAGTGCGCGTTTATCTGAGCTGGCCTCTAAGTTTGGTAACAATGTCATGGATGCCACACTCGCTTGGCAAAAGCACATTACAGATGAAAGCGAACTGGCTGGTTTACCAGAGTCTGCGTTAGCTCTTGGTGCTGATACAGCTAAAAGTAAAGAGCTAGATGGCTGGGTATTCACGTTAGATTTTCCATCTTACTTACCAATCATGACTTATGCTGATAACCGTGAGTTACGTGAAGAGTTTTACACTGCGTTTGTGACGCGTGCCTCTGATCAAGGCCCTAATGCCGGTGAGTTTGATAACTCTGCCATTATGAGCGAAGAGCTTGCCCTTCGTCATGAACTTGCCGAGTTACTTGGCTTTAACAGCTACGCTGATATGTCATTGGCGACTAAAATGGCAGAAACGCCAGAGCAAGTTTTCTCATTCTTAGAAGATTTAGCAGCTAAGTCTAAACCACAAGCTGAGCAAGAGCTTGCTGAGCTAACTGCTTACGCAAAAGATAAGCACGGTGTGACAGAGCTTGCCGCGTGGGACTACGCTTATTACGGTGAAAAACTTAAGCAAGAAAAATACGCGATTTCTGATGAAGTACTGCGCCCATATTTCCCTGCCAATAAAGTTTTAAGTGGCTTATTCACTACTGTAAATCGTTTATTTGGTATTAGCGTAAAAGAAGTCACAGAGTTTGATACTTACCACCCCGATGTACGTTTTTTCGAAATTTACGATAGTAGCAATACTTTACGTGGCCGTTTTTATCTAGATTTATACGCTCGCGATCGTAAGCGTGGCGGCGCATGGATGGATGACTGCATGGGTCGAAAAGTACGTGCAAACGGCGAATTACAAACCCCTGTTGCGTACTTAGTGTGTAACTTTAATAAAGCAGTGGGTGATAAGCCTGCTTTGTTTACGCATAACGAAGTGACTACGTTATTCCATGAGTTTGGTCATGGTATTCACCATATGTTGACACAAGTTGATGCTGCGCCAGTTGCAGGTATTAACGGTGTTGCATGGGATGCGGTTGAGTTACCAAGTCAGTTCCTTGAAAACTGGTGCTACGAAGAAGAAGCGCTGAGCTTTATTTCGGGCCATTACGAAACAGATGAGCCGTTACCAAAAGAGTTATTAGATAAACTCCTAGCTGCGAAGAACTTCCAATCAGGTATGCAAATGCTGCGTCAGCTTGAGTTCTCGTTGTTTGACTTTACTATTCACTATACTTACAAAGCGGGTGAGCCATGTAACATTCAAGCAACTCTTGATGATGTGCGCAGTAAAACGGCCGTTGTTAAAGCGCCTGCATTTAACCGCTTTCAGCATGGCTTTAGCCACATTTTTGCGGGCGGTTACAGCGCAGGTTATTACTCTTACAAGTGGGCTGAAGTACTTTCGGCTGATGCGTTTTCTAAATTTGAAGAAGAAGGCATCTTTAACCCAGCAACGGGCGAAGCTTTCTTAAAGAACATTTTAGAGAAAGGGGGCAGTGAAGAGCCGATGGAGCTATTTAAAAAGTTCCGAGGACGCGAACCTCAAGTTGATGCACTACTTAGACACAGCGGCATTGCTGCATAATAAAGTTTGTTGATCTAAAGCGCCGTAAGGCGCTTTTTTTATTAATATTTCTTCGCAAAATCACGCTCTCGTACTATCCTTCTTAAAAAAGAGTTTATAGGAATTAAGCATGTCAAAACTTGTATTAGCCATTGATGATGATAAATATATCCATCATGTGATTGAGGAATCGCTATCGGGCTTTTGCACACTGATCCATGCTAAAAATGGCGACGAAGGATTAAGACAGGCGTTAAAGTACAACCCTGATATCATCTTACTAGATATCGAAATGCCGGGTAAAACGGGCTTTGAGGTATGTAACGAATTAAAAGCTAACCCGCAAACAAAAGACACGCCTGTGATGTTTTTATCGGGTAAAGCTGACCTACCAGACCGTGTAAAAGGTTATAACGCAGGTGCTGCTGACTACATTGTAAAACCATTTAATGCTGAAGAACTCATGGCACGTATTCGCGTGTTATATCAATATCGTCAGCACTCTAAAAAGCTTAAAAGTGATGTAGAGCGAGCGCAAATCACTGCCGAAATCGCGATGACAGATTCAGGGGATATGGGTCGTATAATGCGCTACGTTGGGCAAAGCTATCATGCACACGATATCAAAGCGTTATCTGAGCATATGTTTGAGTTTTTTAATCCGATGGAGCTCGATGTCGTACTGGCGTTTTGGTATCAAGATGTAGGCATATTTTGTAGTGCTGAGGGCGGGGTGTGTCCACTTGAGCAAGAGCTGCTCGAAAAACACCGTGATGCAAATCGCTTTGTTGATTTTAGCCATCGCACTATTATTAATTACCCTAAAGTGTCGATGCTGATCAAAAACATGCCACTTGATGATGCCCAGCTTTATGGTCGTTATAAAGATCTATTCCCGCATATTCTTGAGGTGACTAACGCCAAAGTACAAGACATGGAAAACAATGAGCGGGCACTGACTCAGGCGCAGCAAATTGGTAACTCGTTTAATGAGTTATCTGATCAAATGTACCAAAACAGTGATTCGCGCGAACATGCTGTCGAGAAATTTGCCGCCCAACTTGATGAGCTAAATAAGTCTATTGAGCAAAGTGGTTTATCGGGCAGCGACGAAGTCGCATTTCACTTGCAGCAATTAAAACAAACCCAGCTAATATTTACCTCACTGAATGAAGACTTATCGTTTATAAAGTTTCAGCTAAAGCATATTATCGAATCGCGTAGTGAACTTTTAGCGAGCTTACAAAAAATGGCTGAACCGAGTGAGACCGAAGATGTGACTTCACAAACGGATATCGAGCTATTTTAAGCCATGCTATACTGGCGCCGAATAATATAGCTCGGAGTTTTACGTGGTAATTCATTGTCCTTTTAAAGAAATGCGTCCTTATTTAGATGCGATTGAGCAACGTTTTGGTTTGGCTAAGTGGGCTGAGCAAAATGCGGGATTTTCGCTTCATTATGACGACCAAGGTCTTAGCCTGAAGAAAAAGGACGAGCCAAAGCTTGGTGCTATTCATGTTGATTTTGTAACGGGTGCTGCAGCTCATCGACGCAAGTTTGGTGGTGGTAAAGGGCAGGCAATAGCTAAGGCTGTAGGGTTAAACAAAGGTGCCACGCCAGTGGTGCTTGATGCCACTGCAGGCCTTGGCCGCGATGGTTTTGTACTGGCATCACTAGGCTGTAAAGTGATTTTGCATGAACGCCACCCTGTAGTTGCTGCGCTATTATTTGACGGCCTAGAACGCGCCTATAACGATGCAGAAATCGGCCCTTGGATGAAAGAAAACATGAGCCTAGTGTTTGGCTCAAGCCATACTTTACTGGCGCAGTGTAGTGATACTCCTGATGTTGTGTACTTAGATCCTATGTTCCCTCATCGTGAAAAATCAGCCCTAGTTAAAAAAGAAATGCGAGTATTCCAAGAGCTTGTTGGCGGAGATAGCGATGCCGATGATCTATTAGAATTTGCTTATCCGCTTGCTAGTAAGCGAGTCGTTGTGAAGCGCCCTGATTACGCCCCATTTCTAAATGACAAAACCCCGAGTATGCAAATCAAAACCAAGAAGAACCGCTTTGATGTATACGTAAAAGCTGCAATGGTCTGATACCATCCGCAATATTAAGCGAATTGGTATTTATTTAATCCTTTTGGGTTAGTTACTCTCACTTTTACCTGTTATTTTTTACGGCTTACATCAAATTGTCATAAAAGGTTAATATTCTACGCGCGTAACGTTACTTGGGAATATCGTTTATGCGCGTGTCATCATTTACTCGGTTATTGGCCGTTTTACTCACACTCGCCAGTATCTTACTGGCAGCCACTCTGTTCTGGGCTAGTCAAACCTTACTCGGCTTAGAGCAGCAAGATAACGCTTATAATAAGCTGAAAAACACCATCATTATTGATTTAAAAAGTTACCTTGATGATTATTTAGAGCAAGGTGACAGCCAACACTTAAATAAAGCCTCAACGCTGATTAGCGATGTTAAAAAGCAGCATTTAGCTGAGCTACCAAATGATCTAGCGGGTCAACTAAATAGCCAACTTACGGCCCTCGATAAAGACATTAATGGTAAGTATCGCGCTTTAGGTAAGCTATCGGGTAACGAAATGGCACTGCTCGATAACTCGTTAAGACAAATGGCAGGCTCTGCCTCTTCGTTAATTGGCTATGCACGTAAAGCACAGCCGCAAACAGCGCTTGCGCTTGAATATTATCAACTTGCTGCTGACTACTACAGCGAAGTGACATCACTTGCTTTATATACTTACAAGTTAGTGATCAACTTTGATCAAGACACTAAAAACAGCCTTAATCAAAGTGTTGAAAACTTAAATGCCCTTGCTACTAAAATCGACAGACTCGAAAACCTAGGTGTAATGAGTGAAGTGGATGAAGACGCTTTATTTTTTGGTGAAGAAGCAGAAGATTTAGCCGGTGATATTAAAGCAGAGCTAACAAGCTGGCCTAAACGTTTCCCTCGTGATTTAGCATCAACACTTGAGCAAGCTGAGCAACGACAAACCGGCATGCAAGCACTTCGCGAACAAATCGGCGCGTTGTCTGCAACGGTGCTCGGTGCAGAGCAAAAATTAAAAGATGAACAAAGCCAGCTTAAGCAACAAGTGTTTATCGTGTTTTGTGTCGCTATTGGCATGCTGGTGGTTTTAGCGGCGGGTGTGTATTTTGTACAGCGCAACCAAGTGCTTAACCCTCTGCGCCAATTGCGTGATGGCTTTGCCTTCTTGATTGAAAGTAATGAACTTAAAAACATTGAGAGTAAAAACCCGAAAACCGAGGTTGGTGAAATTGCTCATTACTTTAATCAATTGATTGAACGCCAGCGTGGTGAGGCAGAAGAGCGAGCACAAATGCTTAAGGTTATTAACGACTTTATGCTAGAGATGAGCGAGCACTTACATACCATTGCTCAGCAAACGGATGCCAGCCACTCTCAGGTTGAACAAAACCAAGGTTTACTTACTGATATTCAACACATTGGTGAGCAGGTTAATAACATTAATGGTCAAGTTGCTGATAACGCCAAACAAACCTTTGGTGCGATGGAGCAGAGCTTAGGCTTTGCCGACAGCATGTTAACCTCAAGCTCTCGCACTGAAGAGCGCGTTGAGCAAGGTCTAGATAGCTTAAAAGAGCTATTAAAAGGCGTTGATGATGTTGGCCAAGTTATTGAGGTGATCAAAAACATTGCTGAGCAAACAAACCTACTGGCATTGAATGCGGCGATTGAGTCGGCACGTGCAGGTGAGCATGGTCGAGGCTTTGCGGTTGTCGCTGACGAAGTACGAAAGCTTGCCAGACAAACACAAGGCTCGCTTGATGACATCAATAATCAGCTAAACCGCCTAAGTGAAAACTCAACCATGGTATCAGAGCAAATTAGTGCACTGGCTACTGATGCCGAGCTACAAACACAAAATGCTCAAGAGCTTAAACGTAACTCAGAAGGTGTTGCCGATAACGCGCAAGATGCTAACAAAGTCGCGTTTGATGCTATGGAGCTTGCTAAACAGCAAAATGCCTTACTCGAAAACTTTAGCCAATCAATGCAGAGCATGAAAGGGCAGGTAAGTGAGTCAAATTCACTGGTTAGTGATATTCAGCACCGCCTACAAGAGCAAATGCACACCATTAAAACCAGCTTAGGTTTATAACTCTTCAAGGGGCGAGCAATGGTTTGCATTGTTTGCCCTTAAATCATGCGGTATTCAATTTTTTGGGTATATACTCTGTACTCTTATTTTCTTTCAAGGAATTACAATGATCGAACAAGGCCAAACTTTACCTGCAGCAACCCTTAGTGAATTAACTAGCGAGGGCATGCAAACCCTATCAACAGAGGCATTATTTGCAGATAAAAAAGTAGTGTTATTTGCGGTGCCTGGTGCATTTACGCCAACCTGCTCAAATGCTCACTTACCTGAGTTTATTACGCTAGCCGATAAAATTACCGCGAAAGGCGTTGATGCAATTTACTGCGTATCGGTGAACGATGCATTTGTAATGAAAGCATGGGGTGAAGCTCATAACGCTGAGCATATTCGTATGTTAGCCGATGGTGATGCAAGCTTTACTAAAGCACTTGGTCTAGATAAAGACACAGCTGGCTTTGGTGGCGTACGTTCAAAGCGTTATGCGATGATCGTTGAAAACCAAACGGTAACAGGGCTGTTTGTTGAACAAGGCAAAGAGTTTGTAGTAAGCCGCGCTGAAGCTGTGCTTGAAAAGCTTTAATATATACCCAAGCCACCTCAAGATGCAGAATTCAGCGTTTCACAGGTGCTTAATATCAAGGCGTTACTTTGCAATAATGGTAGTCCCTTTTAAGAAGTAACAACGATGAGAGTAAGTGCCTGTGAAACGCCCAAAGGGTTGGTTTAAAAGCGATTTATACTGCGTTATTGATTTTAACAATAGAACCACTATTACTTGCAATCAATGCCTTGCCTAAACCGCTTTTAATTCCAACTGAAACTCGCATCTTGAGGTGGTTTGGGTATAAATACAAAAAAGCCGGACGTAAGTCCGGCTGAAAAGTCCCAGGGGGATACTGGGGAGATCAACTATTAAGGTTGATACTGTGCATCCAATGTTACACCAGAGAAAGTACGGTAAGCATTTAAGCTTAAGTGCCACGTACCTGCTTGTGGATTACTGAATGTACATGTTTCTGCGTTACCGTTTTTGTACGGACGACAATCATAGCTAGATGACGTTGGTTGGCTACCAAACTTAACGAATAAGTCAGCATCACCTGAACCACCAGACGTCGTAACAGTGAAGCTTGCCATACCTGCTGGTACTTCTAGTGTGTAATGTTTCCATTGACCAGCACTTGCAGAGATATCAGTCACTGTGCCGCCACCTGCTTGTGGTGAACCTGAGCCTGAACCACCGCCAGAAGTTGTTAAATCACCCACAAGGCTAACACCTGAGTATGCAGAGTAACCATTGAGCATTACATGGTAAGTGCCTGCTGTTGGGTTATCGATAGAACATACTTCGTTGTTACCGCCTTTATACGGGCGACAATCATAGGTTGACGTTGTTGGTGCGCTACCTGCACGAACGTAAAGGTCAGCATCACCTGTACCGCCACTCATTGTGAAGGTTACGTTAGTTGCACCTGTTGGCACCTCCATTGTGTAGAAAGTTTGGCTGCTAGCAGAGCCACTTAAACCTGTTAGGGCTTGACCATCTTCTAACACATTGCCTGTTGGTGGTGGCGGTGTTGTGCCTGATGCTGCTGCCACAGCGGCTGCTGCATCAACAATACCTGTACCACAGCTTGTACATGTTGCAGGGAAAGAACGAGTTGTTGATTTTAAGATGCTTTCGATTTCATCTGGCGTTGCAGATGGTTTAGCTTGCTTGATTAGCGCTGCTACACCCGCAACATGTGGTGCTGCCATCGATGTACCTTGCGAGTAGTGATATGAATCGCTGCTTGGGCTTGTAGAGCCTGAGTTGTGTGTTGATAAAACACCTTCAGAGTCATTCGCAAAGCTTTGTGCGCCACCCGGTGCTGCAACATCAATGTTGCTACCGTAGTTTGAGTAATAAGCACGACCACCGTTACGACCAACAGATGCAACGTTTACAACACCATTACAGTTACCTGGGTTGTAGTTTGCAGAGTTATCGTTATCGTTACCCGCAGCGATTACGATCACAGTGCCGTTGTTTCGTGCTTGGTTGATAGCGCTTTGTGTTGTAGAGCTACATGAACCGCTACCACCTAAACTCATGTTGATAACATCAGCAGGGTTAGCATTTGCTGGTACGCCAGAAACCGAACCACCTGAAGCCCAGATAATACCGTCAGCGATATCAGAAGTTAAACCACCACATTTACCAAGTACACGTACTGGAACAACTTTTGAGTTGTAAGCAACACCGGCAACACCTTCACCGTTGTTAGTTACTGCCGCAACAGTACCCGCAACGTGCGTACCGTGCCAGCTTGAGCTTTGCGCACCATGTGTGTAACCACATTCGTTAGCGCTGATTGCATCACCTGGATCGCGTGCATCGCTATCACGACCACCACCATCGTTAGCTACAGACACATTAGAGATCATGTCATAGCCAGGAAGGATGTTGGCATTTAAATCAACATGAGGACGGTAACCTGTATCAAGTACCGCAACAACGACACCGCTACCCGTTGCTGTATCCCAAGCCGTAGGAAGGTTAAGTCCACCCGCTTGCTCGTAGTAGTGCCATTGGTCGTCATAACGTGGGTCGTTAGGCGTTGCAAATGGCTTTAACATTTGGTCGATTTCGATGTATTCAACGTTACCTGATGCAACCATCTCTTGCATGAATTCTTGTGCTTCTTGAGCAGAAAGTTTTTTATCAGCACGCATTACGTGGTGATTACTCATCGCCATTGCACGAACATATTGTGCTTTTACTTTACCTTTTTTACTGGTGAAGTTTTTAACAAAGCCTTTTGCTTTTTTGTTCATCATAGTCGGCGTTTGTTCTGCTGCCGACATTGTCATCATTTCATCACTGTTGTTTTTATACTTGATGATGAATTGTGTACCAAAGCCTTCTTGGCCTTGTAATTTCGCTGCAGTTTCCTGCATAGATGGTGACATTAGTTGGTTTGGAGTAGCCATTGCTGCCGTCGTCCCAAACAACGCAGTCAAGCTCAGTGCAATTGCGCACTTCTTCAAGTTGTTGTTAGTTGTCATAATGATCCCTAGATTGTTATGTAAATCTCCACGATATTTTTCGCGAAGGGGGACAAAGGTAAAATAAATGTAAATTTAGTTAAAATATCGTTTTATTATGGTTGTCTCTATTTTGGTTATAACTAAATGTATAGACGTCTAAAATAGTCTTTTTATGGTGCTTTTTAGTAGTTTTCTCATAATAAAGTTATAATTTTGTGGTTTTGAGTTTTTGCTTTATTTCGTTTTTTGGTTTTATCTTTTTTGTAAAAACACCTCAGTGTTAACACAGCAGCGACAATAACTTGTTATAATCAGCTAAATTTTTTTAGTGAGTATGAGTAATGACCCAAGTAGATGTAATTGTGATTGGCGCCGGTGCCGCAGGTTTGATGTGTGCTGCACAAGCAGGCTACCGTGGTCGCAATGTTACTGTGCTTGATATGGGCAAAAAGCCGGGCCGTAAAATATTAATCAGCGGCGGCGGGCGTTGTAACTTCACCAATGAAAACGCAAGCCCAGACAACTACTTGTGTGGCAACCCTCACTTTGTAAAATCGTGTTTAAGTCGTTATACCCAGCATGACTTTATAGAGCTGGTGGACCGTCACGGCTTGGCGTATCACCATAAAACGCTGGGCCAGTTATTTTGTGATAACAGCGCTCAAGATATCGTCGACATTCTTTTAACTGAGTGTGAGTGGGCGGGTGTTAACATAGCGCTGCGTAACGAAGTACTCAGCGTGACAAAAACCGATGTGGGCTATGAAGTTATTACTGAGCAAGACAGCTATCAATGTGAGTCGTTAGTTGTTGCATCGGGCGGATTAACCATGCCTAAGCTCGGTGCATCACCAATTGGTTATAAAATTGCAGAGCAATTTGGTTTAACAGTGCTACCAACCATGGCGGCATTAGTGCCATTTACGTTGCACCAGCATGATAAAGATCGCTTTGACGGGTTGTCGGGGATCAGCATTCCTTGTCTGGTTACCAGTGAAGATGGCACCCAGTTTAAAGAAAACATCTTGTTTACTCATCGTGGCCTTTCGGGCCCAGCGATTCTACAAATCAGCTCTTTCTGGCGCGCAGGACAAACTGTGTACATCAACTTGTTACCCGAGCTCGATTTAAAACAGCAGCTTGAGCTGTGGCGTCAAAGCCAAGGGCAGAAGTCACTAAAAAATACCCTTGCGACAATTTTACCAAAGCGTTTTGTTGAAATGCTGCACGATACTAAAGCGATCCCTGATTGTAATGTAAACCAGCTAAGCCATGCGCAAATCGACGCGTTACATGACTACATTCACAATTGGCAAATTAAACCAAACGGCACAGAGGGTTACAGAACAGCCGAAGTCACGCTTGGCGGTGTAGACACCGACGAGTTAAGCTCAAAAACCTTCGAAGCGAAAAAGTCACCGGGCCTCTATTTCATCGGCGAAGTCACCGACGTCACCGGTTGGCTAGGCGGCTACAACTTCCAATACGCCTGGAGCTGCGGCTTTGCAGCAGGGCAGTATTGTTGATTTGAGTTGCGAGTTGCAAAGGGAAAAGTGTTAGTGGTCAGGCTCTAGGAACTAGGCCCTAGGAACTAGGTTCTAGGGTAGCACTTGCTTGTAGGTCGTGCTTCAGCGCGTGGCTGTTATTAATGGAGTAATAGATGAATAAAGTATATAAATTTTATCCAGAATATGAAGATGAATTTATTACTCCGGTTGATACCTCAGAAACGAGTTTATTATTTTCGACGGCTCTATCAGTTCAAAATCCATTACCATGTGGGAAGGTATTACAGGTTGAGCTTCAAGGACGAAGAGGCTTTTCGCAAAACTCCTTCTATTGGCTTCATCCTCAATGTTTAGTTTGTGACCTAGTTGCATATAATAAATTAAACGATTTATTGAGTAGTTGCGGGTTTTGGTCGGAATTAATGCTAGATGGTGAAGCTCTATATTTGTTTTCTGTGACAAAAGAAATCAATGTACTAAATGAAGATGATTCTGACTTTGTAGAGCTGAATGGTTTCAAACTCGATATTAAGCGTTATAGCTTCAAATACTTTAATGAGTCTGAAAATCCTATTTTTCTAATAACTAATATGAAAGGTCACTATCCATTAATGTCAGGCTATTTAGTAAAAAAAATAAAAGAGTTTGAAATATCTGGGCTTAAATTTAAGTTACTTTAATTTATTTTTTTTATTCGGTTATTATTCTATGAACAGCTTTAAAGCTTACTTAGTACTTTCTTTTCTACTGGTGATTACATTTCATTCGCACGCTGATGATGTTAGTTGGCAGTGGCCATCAGATTTGGAAAAAGCGATATTGAAAGCAGATACCTCAGTGCAAAATATAGAGCTTGGTTCTTACTGGAATACACGTTATAGGGCTGCTGTATTTTCAGTTGCAAACTTAATATCAATCGGTTGGTCTAGTCGAGGGTTTAACCCAGAAATATACAACACGGTTTTGAATGATATTTGGAATAATACTAGTCAAAAGCACTTACTAAATGACAACTTAATTCGCTTATCTTCTCTAACGTGGAGGTTAAACCTTAAGAATAGATGCTTTGATGCTAACGTGAATAAAAGCCGTGCTCGTAAGTACATCATTGAAATGATTAACTCGGATGAGAATGTTTTAAAGGATTCTGCAATCAGTGGGCTCGGGTTATTAGGCGAACGTGAAGATGTTGATATGTTGATTGAGCTATTGATTAACAATCAAAATACCTTTGTCGGCTCTTCTGCATTCAGTTCTCTTTTGCTTGTTGAAGGTGATTACGCGCTAGAAATGCTTAGGACTAATATACAAAAAGTCTCCAATGATTCTCTAAAGCAGCAGATTAAGGAAGAGCTTAGTTTCATACGAGTCAGTGATGATAAGTGCGCTGAATAAAATCTATCGCATTCATAAAAAGTCAAACTATGCTGGTAGCACCTAGCACCTAGCACCTAGCACCTAGCACCTAGCACCTAGCACCTAGCACCTAGCACCTAGCACCTAGCCCCTAAACTAGACAACTATAAGGTTACCCATTTATTTTACATGCATATGATTGGTGATAAGTAGTTAAATAAAACCATTAGAGTTAAGCTAAATTATTTTCTGACGCTATGGGCGAGGTAGTGGCAAAAGAAAGACCTGACACTATGAGCTCTGGAGTAAAATGATATGACTAATATGCTGAACGTTTATATGGATGATATAGAAGTTATTAGTGATGAAACCCCACAATCATTTGATAAGCTTAAAAAAGGTGTATTATCTGATGACAGTGAAATAAGAGAAAGATCATTTTCTAAATTGGCATGCTTTGAGTATACCGAAGAAATTAAAAATATTTTTAACAGAGGATTATTAGATAGCGATGAACTTATTCGCTCTGATTGTATAGAATTTCTCGCTGAATTTGATTTACTTGATAATTTAGAAAAGATTTGCGAATTATTAGATGACCCAAGCCATTATGTCGTTGATTCATGTGTAATTAGTCTAGCTGAGCTAAATTCTAAAAATGAAAAAGTTATTAAACTTTTGATTAATAAGTTAAAAGATAAGCAGCTTAAGAGTGGAACAGTTTTAAGTATTCACTATGCGTTATATAAACTTGATCCAACATACTCAATTGGGAACCTATTAGTTTGCTATTCTGACTCCAGAGATTATCGAGATAGGTGCGCTATTTTAAACTTATTAGCAGAGGGAATCCGAGAAGAGGATATCCCTGTGATAAAAGAGAAACTAGATAAAATTGTAAATCCTAATGATTTTAGATCTGTTCTATCTAAATATGATGAACTTTTAGCTTCATTAGGTTGATCAGAGATTTAAATCCAAAGCCTCGCACTCGCAGACCTAAGGTTTGCACTAGCGGGGCTTTGTTTTTTCTAGCTGTGGTAGCTTGGATTTTGTTTTCAAAACTGGCTAAGCGGCTCAATGAAAAGAACCGCTTGCTGGCATGGGGGAGGTAGTGACAAAAAGCAAAACCTGCTCCCATGTGTTTAAAGCGCAGAAAAAGGTGCATGATTTTTAATGACTGAAATTACAAAAATTCAAAGATTGGTATGTAATGAATTTAATGCTGACTTTGTATCATCTCCCGAAGATATGAAAGTTGGTATTTCTCGTAACGTCAAGCAAGGGGTTATTCCTATTAATGGACTAAGACACTCCCCTGAAGGAGATACAACAGGTTGGTACATTTGGGGTGGAGAAGAGTTTTCTGAAGAACCTGATTTTTTCGTTCCTCTTCATGTTGCTCATTTAGGTGAGTGGTGTCCTGATATCAAAAAATTTCTTGCGCTACCTCCAGGCTATAGGTTTTTAATCGCTGGAGATTATGTTGATGTTTGGTTTGATGAGTCTTTATTAAATATTTGACGACATAGTTTGAATTCTAAGCTTCACACAGAAGAAACTCGATGTCTTTTATTTGCGCCTAGCACCTAGCACCTAGCACCTAGCACCTAGCACCCAAAACCTAGAATCAATTCTTGCCACCCCAAATGACGCCCTACATAATTTTGATAGCTGATAGCTGATAGCTGATAGCTGATAGCTGATAGCTGATAGCTGATAGCTGATAGCTGATAGCTGATAGCTGATAGCTGATAGCTGATAGCTGATAGCTGATAGCTGATAGCTAATTTATAGTCTATTATTTCATTTTACTGAGTAGTAATAATGTATTGGACTCGAGTTGCCCATGAAACTTAATGACGTACAGATGTTTGTTAATCCTATTTATCGGTTAATAGAAATTACACCTATCCCTGTCATTGTTTCCTCGCCTAGCGGTAAACTCGAATATGCAAACCCGGCACTAAAACAACTATTAGGTTACGAAGGCGATGAGGTGTACGCAGATGATGTTGTTATAACTCATGCTGATGACAGAGAGTTAAATAAAGCTATTCGTGCCAAGCTTAATCAGTTTCCTGAGCAGCCATTACAAATCGAAAAGCGTTACATGCATAAGTTGGGTCATGCAATTTATTGTCAGCTAAATATTGTTGCCGAGATGGATAATGACGGTAATGTTGTGCGTTATATTTCGCAAATTATTGACTTAACAACAGTCAATAAAGAGGCGGCCGCGGATATTTTGCTGACCCATTTGGTTGATAAATCGAATGATGCCATCTTTGTTGCAAACCCTCAGTTTGGTCAAATCCTTAATTGTAATCAATTTGCTTATAGGTGCTTAGGTTATGAAAAGGAGGAGCTTTTAAAACTAACCATTCCAGACATTAACCCTGACTACGATACCAAGGCTAAATGGCAAGAAAGGGTGGAGCGTATAAAAGCTCAAGAAACCACTATTTTTGAGTCGTGCTTAAAACAAAAAGATGGTCAGGTTTTTCCTACAGAAGTGAGTGTGTGTCATATCGACCATCAAGGGAAAAGCTATCTTCTTGCGATTGTGCGTGACATTTCAGCTCGAAAAAATAAAGAGCAGGCTTTGATTGAGCTTGCGAATCTTGACCCGCTTACTCAATTACCGAACCGTCGTTATCTAGAGCAATTATTAAATGATGTATTTAGTGAAAATGGTGATGTAGCTGAGGGAATGGGCTTTATTTATATCGACTTAGATGATTTTAAACAAATCAACGATCAGCATGGTCATGCACTAGGCGATGAAGTTTTGGTATGGGTTGCAAAGCAACTTAAAGCTGCCGTCAGAAGTACCGATTATGTGATAAGAATGGGGGGAGATGAGTTTTTAGTGACTATTTCAGGCGTAACTAACACGACGATTCTGAATCGCTTGGCACATAAAATTGCGGATCAATTTTCAGCCCCTTTTAGTTGTAAAGGTAAGTCAATTGAAGTCACAGCAAGTATTGGTGTGACAGCGCATTTTCTCGGCGATGGTGTGTATGCAGCAAACCAGCTAATTGAAGAAGCGGATGCGGCTATGTACCAAGCTAAAAAGCAACCCGGAACAACCATCATTCATTTCAGCTAATGGTTTTAACGCCTTATGTTGCTCTGAAACTTGAAACTTTCCCCTCAAGCAGCCACTTCAACACAATTACGGCCGTTACTTTTCGCTTTATACAATGCTTTGTCGGCAATGGTGAGGGTTTCTTTCACGGTTGTTGAAGCATGAGCTACGCTGTGTACACCAATACTCACGGTAAATTGCACGGTTTGTACTTCATCAATGGTGATGTAGGTTTCTTGAGCTTTTTGGCGAATTCGCTCGGCAACTTGTTTTGCATCAAGTAGGTTACAATTGAGTAATAACACAAACTCTTCGCCGCCGTAACGGCAGGCTATATCAGCAAGGCCTTGCTCTGAGGTGAGTATGTTGGCAAATGCGATAATGACTTTATCGCCAACATCGTGACCATATGTGTCGTTGATGTTTTTGAAGTGGTCGAGATCAGCAATTAGGAGGGTTAACTCTTGCTGATTACTTGCCATAGCGGCAATCAATTCCTCACTTTTTCTGTCAAAGTAACGGCGGTTATAAAGGCCTGTCATAGGATCTGTATCGACCAAGCGATTGAGCTCAGTTTGCTGTGCTTTAATTTTTTCGAGGCTCTTAATTCGATAAGAAAGAATAAACGCCATCATTAAGGCTTCGAGCAAAATACCTATGCCAACGCCGTGGCTATTTATCACGTTTGCGTCGCTGATCCCCTTGTAATAAAGCACCGCCAGCATATTGAAAATAACGAACATAGAGTGGCCGAGCAAAAAGTATTTTGCCAGTGTGTTACCTTTTCGCCACAGCGAAATAGATACTCCAAATGTCACCGTCATCATTAAAGCTGCTAAGCTACTGGCAGGTTTTAATGCCCCCACAATATCGAACAAGCTATAGATAAAATCAGCAACCAGTAAGAACAAAATAATCGACAGCGCGATATGCTCTTTAGGGTAATGCTTTTTGGTTTCGAAAATGAGCATTACAAAAATTACTAAAAAGCTTGGCATGCTCAGTAAGTTAGAATTGAGCTGTAATAGCTCAGCACTAAAAATACCAAAGAAGTTAGCAGCAACACCATAAGACAGCGCCACCCACACCGTGCCAGAGATAAGATACAGGGCGTAAACAATGTTCTCGATTTTACGGGCCGATAAATACAAGAAGAAGTTATAAATCATCAGCGCTAACATCATCCCGACAAGCAGCGCAATGTAATTACCATTCCCGACAAGGGCTCGCTTTGAATGCTCTTCATCATAAATCGTTAGTGCAAACCACTGATGAGAAAAAGTGACGCTTTTTACGTAAATTGTTTTTTGCTGGTTAGGAGCAATATAAAACGAAAACACGGCACTGCCACCAAACATATTGGCTTTAGGGCCTGTTTTATCAAGTTGGATAACCGATTGGTTTATCAGTTGTGCTGATTGTGTTTCGTAAAAGCTGACTTCTTCTAAATGATAGGCATCAGGGTTATGTACAAATAAGCGTAGGGTATCGCTGTAGCTATTTTTTATAACTATTTTTGACCACGTAGTTTTAGCGTTAGTGCCCAAAGTAAGCTCGTTTTGACTGTTGGTAAAATTTTGCTGCTGAACTTGCGAAAGAGACATGGCGCCTGTGCTATCAATAAAATAGCTCATAGCAAATTGAGTGAGGTCAACGCTACGTTGATCGATATTAACAATAGGGGAGTTATCTGCACGGCTTTGGGTCGTCATGCTTAGGCATAATGAGTAGATAACAAAAAGCAGTAAAAAGCGCGCAATCATCCCTAATGCCTGTGTCCAAATAAATATAATAATAAAGTTTTATTTTTAACGTAAACCGCTGCCTTGTCGAGTAAATTATCAACGAAAATAAAAAAAGCCGCTAACTTAGCGGCTTTGTTGGTTGCGAAAATATGGGTTAACGTAGGTCGAAACGATCTAGCGTCATTACTTTAGTCCACGCTGCTACGAAGTCATCAACGAACTTCTGTTTAGCATCGTCAGAGGCATACACTTCAGCAATTGAACGTAGCTCTGAGTTTGAACCGAAGATTAAATCTACTGGTGTTGCTGTCCACTTAAGTTTGCCTGACTTACGGTCACGGCCTTCGTAAACACCTTCCTCAGAAGACTTAGACCACTTCGTTGACATATCTAATAGGTTAACGAAGAAATCGTTGCTTAATGTGCCAGGTTTTTTCGTGAATACACCGTGTTTAGTTTGGTCAGTATTCGCGTTAAGGGCACGCATACCACCTAGTAGTGCAGTCATTTCTGGTACTGATAAGCTTAGTAAATCAGCACGTTCAACTAACATTTCAGCCGGTGACTTCCATGCTGAGCTGTAGTAGTTACGGAACGCATCTGCTGTTGGCTCAAGTACTTCGAATGATTCAACGTCAGTCATTTCTAATGACGCGTCCATACGACCTGGCTTAAATGGTACTGAGATAGAGAAACCCGCATCGCTTGCTGCTTTTTCGATTGCAGCCGCACCACCAAGAACAATCATATCTGCTAGTGAAATTTCTTTACCACCAGATGCTTTTTTGTTGAACTTAGTTTGGATTTTCTCAAGTTTGCTCAGTACTTTAGCCACTTCTTTCGGGTTGTTTACTGGCCAATCTTTTTGCGGAGCAAAACGAATACGTGCACCGTTTGCACCACCACGCATATCTGTGTCGCGGTAGCTTGCTGCTGATGCCCAAGCAACACGCACTAGTTCAGATACAGATAAACCTGAATCTAAGATGCTAGCTTTAAGTGACGCGATATCTTTGCTGTCTACTAGTTTGTGGTCAACCGCAGGGATGTAGTCTTGCCAAATTAATACTTCTTCTGGCACTAAGTCACCTAGGTAACGAGCACGTGGGCCCATATCACGGTGGTTTAGTTTGAACCATGCTTTAGCAAATGCCAGTTCGAACTCTTTCGGGTCGTTTAAGAAACGCTCTGAAATCTTACGGAACTCAGGATCTGCTTTTAACGCGATATCAGTTGTGAACATGATAGGCGCATGACGCTTACCTTTAATGTGTGCATCTGGCACTAGATTAGACGCTTGTCCATTTTCAGGGATCCACTGAGTCGCACCTGCAGGGCTCTTAGTTTTAACCCACTCAAAGCTGAATAAGTTTTGTAGGTAGTTGATTGACCAACGTGTTGGTGTCACTGTCCATGCACCTTCAAGACCTGATGTGATGGTATCTTCTGAGTGACCTTTACCACATTTGTTTTTCCAACCTAAGCCTTGCTCTTCGATACCTGCAGCTGCTGGCTCTTTGTCTAAACACGTTGCTTTTTTCGCACCGTGTGCTTTACCAAAGCTGTGACCACCGGCGATTAGCGCAACGATTTCTTCATCGTTCATTGCCATGCGGCCGAATGATAAACGAATGTCTTCTGCTGCTAGAAGTGGATCAGGGTTACCGTGCGGGCCTTCTGGGTTTACATAAATCAAGCCCATCTCAACTGCCGCTAATGGGCCTTTAAGTTTGCCTTTTTTGTCACGACGTTCGTCAGTTAACATTTTGCCTTCAGGACCCCAGTATACGTAATCTGGTTCCCAATCGTCTTCACGACCACCGGCATAACCGAAGGTATTGAAGCCCATTGATTCAAGCGCAACGTTACCTGTTAACGCCATTAAGTCAGCCCAAGAAATGCTGCGACCGTATTTTTGTTTTACAGGCCAAAGTAAACGACGCGCCTTATCAAGGTTCGCGTTATCAGGCCAGCTGTTTAATGGGTCGAAACGTTGTTGACCACCGCCTGCGCCACCACGACCATCAAAAGTACGGTACGTACCTGATGCGTGCCACGCCATACGGATGAAGAATGGACCATAGTGACCGTAGTCAGCAGGCCACCAATCTTGAGAATCAGTTAATACTTTCTCAATATCAGCTTTCACTGCATTTAGGTCTAACTTTAAGAATTCTTTTTTGTAATCAAAGTAAGGACCCATAGGATCTGACTCTGCGCCATGGGCACGAAGTTGGCTAAGATCTAATTGCTCTGGCCACCAGAATTGGTTTGATTTGATGTCGTTTGTAGCTTGTACGCCTGTTGCCACCAACAGTGATACCGCAACAGCTACTTTAGACAAAGCTGAAGTTGATTTCTTAAACATTGTGTTGTCTCCAGTTAGAAGTTGGGTGAAATATAGTTATGTTCTGGTTAACTTTCCACTTACAAACTGGGGTTTAAATCGATTGATAAAATCGAAAAAATAGATGGTGTGATTGATTTTATAGAACAAAGCCAGCAAAAATGCTGGCTCTGGGGGAGGTGTGCAGTAAGCTTAAATTCAGCTTATTGCTTATTCTTCAATAAAGGGTACACCGTTTTTGATCCACTCAGCGGCTGGTTTGCCTTTTAAGTAATGATCAAAATATTCCATCATGCGTACTGAGAAATCCACTTGGTTAGGGAATTTCTTCAGGTGATGTGGTTCACCTTCGTATTGTAAGAAGGTGGCATCTTTACCCGCACGACGAAGCGCGAGGTAGTATTGAACCCCTTCGTGCCACGGCACAGCGTCATCTTTGTCGCCAAACATAATCAGAATTGGGGTATTCACTTTATCGGCGAAGAACACCGGTGAGTTTTCGATGTATAGCTCTGGGGCTTCGAATAACGTTTTACCAATGCGGCTTTGCCCTGTTTCGTATTGGAACTGACGCGCAAGGCCTGATTTTAAGCGAATACCGCTGTATGCACTGGTCATGTTAGATACTGGCGCACCCGATACAACAGCCTTAAACATATCTGTTTGGGTGATCATAAAGGCACTTTGGTAGCCTGCCCATGAGTGACCTTGTAAACCAATTTTATCTGGATCAGCAATGCCTAAATCAATCAACTTTTGAGTGGCGTTGATCATCGTTTGGGTTGACGATTTACCCGGATGGCCAATTTCAAAACGGATATCAGGTAAGAAAATCGCATAGCCATTTGAAGTAAACATCGGGAAGTTAGGACGATGATTTAATTCCATTTTCGGGAAGTCATACATGCGTTGGCTCATATAGCGGTAGAAGTACACAACCACTGGCACCTTATCGCCTTTTTTGTAGCCCGCAGGCTTAATTAATACGCCTTGTAAATCTTCACCATCAAACCCTTTATAGCTAATAAGCTCAGGTTTTTCGCCCCATGCAAAGTTGCTAATTTGTGGGTTTAGGTTGGTAACACGCTGTGGCTTTTTGAAGCTAAAATCAGCTTGGTAGTAATCAGGGAATTGCTGATATGTTTGTGCAGTAAAGAGGTATTTGTCGGCATTTTTCGCCTTTTTAACTACATCATAGCGCTTTTTACCCGAAAGTACTTTGCTTACTTTATTGCTTGTTAAATCAAGTTTTGCAATTTCAGTTTGCTTATCTTGCAGGTTGGTTGCGCTTAGTAATAATGTTTCGTCTTTGGCAAAGCCCACTTGGTCTTTATCTAGTTTAATAACACGATATTGGGTATTGCTTTCTTTACCTTGAGTTAGGCGCGTTGCCTTTTGTGTTGCGACATCAAAAGCCCAAATATCAAATTTACTGTAAACCAGTACTTGGCTGCTGTCGTTTAACCAGCCAGCAAAACCATAACCCGGCTGAGGTGATGGGTAGTCATGTTTATCATCAGCAAAAATAGCATTAATTGCTTTAGATAAGGTTGAAACCTTGTTGTTACCTAAATCTTTGAGCTGTACTTGGTTGTCTTGGAAAAATGCCGCAAATTGACCATTTGGCGCAAGGCTTGGTCTAAACGGGTAGTCGCTGACGATAGCGGTTTGTTTACCGGTTTTAACATCAACACTGAAGTAATCTGCGTAAAAACCGCCATACATAACACGTTCTAGGTACGGTCGGTCTGAATAACCTAATAGCGCTTCGCGATGAGTATTTAGCGAAACCTCAGGCATGTTAGGCGTGCTTAACTGCACAACTTGCTGACCATTTACATGATATACCGCTTGGTAATGACGAAGCTTATTCGCTTTGTTCCATTGCTGCTCTTCGCGTGGCTTAATTTCAGCGTCTTTATTGTGCCAAACGTTTAGGCCCTTTTGGTCGCGAATGGTATCGAAATCATATAAAGAGGCTTCATCTTTGTATTCTTTTAGGGCAACTTTTGCAGCGAGTTTAGGGTGGTTTTCAAAGTACAAACGAGCACCATTTTCAGACCATTTTAGCGATGCTGTTTTGCCGATAGTCCAGCTGCTATCTGTAGAGTTAATGGTTGAAAGTGTGCCGTTTTGTAAAAGCTGTAAGCTGTGGTCGCGACGGCGTGTATCATCATTAACGTAATTACCAACTAACAGCGCTGCGGTATTACTGTTTGGTTGCCATGCAATTTTATTTGCAACCACACCTGGCTCATCAATCAGTACACTCGTTGCAAAGCCATTATTAAGGTCAACTAACACTACTTGGTTGTCGGCCCCATCACTGTAGCTTTGGCTTGCTAGTAATTGCTCGCCAGTGCTGCTCATCGCATAGCTAAATACATTATTTACAGTGTGAGTGGTTTTGTCTTGTAGGTTAACAAGCACTAAATCAAAGCTTTTGTCTTTTTTGTCTGGCTTGATTTCGCTGCTGTTTTCGTCTTTTTCTTCGCTGTCTTTTTTATCAGCTTTCTTATCGAGTCGGTAAGCAAGCCATACACCATCATCTGATAACGCATAGTCTTTTACATCGTTAAAGGTTTGTTGCTCACCATTTTTAGTATTCACTAAAACAAGGTTGTTTTTTAGCTGGTCTTTTTTCTTGGTAGTTTCTTTTTCAAGTAGGGTAGGTACCTGAGTAAAAGCGACCCAGTTTGCTGCTTTATTAATAGTTGGGCGAGTACCACGCTCAACGCTAGTTAGCAGGGTGTTGTTGTTTAATGTATAAACCTGACCTTGTGCATTACCGCGATAAGGGTCGGCACTAAAGCTAAGAATTTGGCCATCTTCAGAAAGTTGGGTGCCTTTTGCGTATTTAAAATCAAACACGTCTTTAAATTGCAGAGCTTCTTTCGCACCAACCTGTGCACTACCAAGGCTTGTCACCAAGGCTAAGCTCAAAAGTGATAATTGCGCTTTCATTCATCTTTCTCGTTGTTTTTAAATTGATGCACCCAGTGTAGCGTTTTTAATAAACAATTCGAGTAGATACGATAAGTGGCGTGTTTGGGGAGGTGGAAGGGGGAAGTTACGAGGGGAAAGTTGCTAGGGGAAAGTTGCTAGGGGAAAGTTGCTAGGGGAAAGTTAGCGAGATTAAAGCTTGTAGGCGTGAAATTTATTTCACGAGAAAAAATTGCACAAAGAGAAGTGAATGAGAAAAGAATGAGGAAAGTTAGAAAGCAGCTTGCTAACTTTACTCTTTCCCCTAGAAGCTCGCTAACTGTTTGGAATTCAATCTGATAGCTGACGGCTGAAGGCTGACAGCTCCAACTTTACTCTTTCCCCTAGCAACTCACTACAACCAAATCTTTTGTAGTTCTGGCCATTGTTTTTCAAATTGTGCACTTGGTTTTGCTTTGAAGTCGCTGCGCACGAATTGGTTCATCTTACCTTCTACATAGGCGAGTAAGAAGTTGGCTAGGGTGCTTTCGTCTGACTGGAATGCTTTACCTTCGCGAAGTTTGCGTTCGCGTAGCACTTGCTTGAACTGAGTTTCTAGCTTTTCAAATAAGCCTTGTACACGTTCACGTAAACGCTCTTGTTCACCTTGTAAGGCATCACCGGTCAAAATGCGGGTAATGCCCGGGTTTTTCTCGGCGAAGGCTAGCAATAACAGCAAAATATTGTATACACGTGTTTGGCTTTCTTTCTCATTTTCTAAAATGAGGTTAATGCGTGATAACAGGGTATCTTCAATAAACTCGATTAGGCCCTCAAACATCCGTGCTTTACTCGGAAAATGACGATATAACGCAGCTTCAGACACACCTACCTCAGCCGCGAGTTTTGCGGTGGTGATACGTTGACCTGGGCTGGTTTCTAACATTTGTGCGAGTGCTTGCAGAATCTGCTCTTTGCGATTACTTCTTTTTGTCGCAGGCATGACCATTCCTTTCTTATAATTTATTACTTGCGCTGTTGGGAGTCAGACAAGCCATTTTTTGTGCAAATGAGTGGCTTATGTTAATGTTTTATTCAGTTTCTTTCCAGCATTTTTACAAACGCTTGGCAAGCTCAGTCATTACGCTCATGGCTAAATCTTTTTTACTTCCCATTGCTAAATCTAGCTGCTCATTGTGCCAGAAGAGTGTTAAAGCATTATGATCAGAATTAAAGCCAAGGCCTTCTTTTGATACGTCATTTGCGCAGATCATATCGAGGTTTTTGTTCTTTAATTTACCTTGAGCATAGCTTGCAACATCTTGAGTCTCTGCCGCAAAGCCAACGGTATAAGGGCGGTTTTCGCTAAGCGCAGCGACGTTAGCGATAACATCTGGGTTTTTAACTAAGGTAAGGGTCAGTTCATCACCTTGCTTTTTCATCTTTTGCTCATGAATTGCAGCTGCACGGTAATCAGCCACTGCTGCACAGCCAATAAAAGCATCCGATTGCGCGGCTAGCTTCATTGAGGCAGCGAGTAATTGCTCAGCACTTTCTATATTAGTAAGCAGGGCATTGGCAGGTGCTTTAATTGTTACGGGGCCTGAAATCAGATTTACCTTTGCACCTAGCGCAAGTGCAGCTTCTGCAAGGGCATAACCCATTTTGCCTGAGCTGTGGTTAGAGATATAACGAACTGGGTCGAGGGCTTCTCGGGTTGGTCCTGCAGTAATCGTGATGGTTTTGCCTTTAAGTAATGGCTCTACTTCAGGTTGTGTACAAAGCGCGACTAACTCATGAGGCTCTAACATACGGCCTGCGCCTACATCACCACAAGCTTGCTCGCCTTTACCAGGGCCCCAAATAGCCACGCCGCGCTCACTTAGTGTGGCAAGATTTGCTTGTGTAGCAGGGTGGGCATACATTTGTTGGTTCATTGCAGGCGCAACCGCTACCTTTGCAGGGGTAGCCAGTAGTAGGGTTGTTAGTAAGTCATCCGCAATACCCATCGCCATTTTCGCTAAAATATTACTGGTTGCAGGGGCGACTAAAATAAGGTCTGCCCATTTGGCAAATTCGATATGACCCATTGCGGCTTCTGCTGCTGGGTCGAGTAATGAATCAGAAACAATCTCACCGCTAACCGCTTGCATAGTTAAAGGAGTAATAAAGTGTTTTGCTGAGTCGGTCATGACGACTTTTACTTCACAGCCTTGATCTTTTAAACGGCGAACAAGTTCTGCGCATTTATAGGCTGCAATACCACCACTCATACCTAGCAGGATTTTTTTATTTACTGATTTTGTCATTACGTGAAATTTAACCTTTGTCGATATGGGCTAACGATAGCAAATCTTTACCGATAGCATGAAGTTTTCTTTTATACAGACAGGAAAAAATTGGATTTTATAGTACAGTTTAATAAGTGGAATAGTTGTTTTAAGGATGAAGCAATGCCATTAACCGATCTACCTTTATCAGCAAGGCCGCGGGAGAAGTTACTTGCCCAAGGCGCCAAAGCACTCTCAGATGCAGAGTTATTAGCAATCTTCTTACGTACCGGTGTGCCGGGCATGAATGCCATTGAGCTGGCTGAGCACCTGCTCGATATAAACAGCACTTTGCACAACTTATTTAATGCATCTGAACAAGAGTTTTGTGCCCAAAAGGGTTTAGGAGCTGCTAAGTATGTGCAGCTTCAAGCGGTACTTGAGCTAAGCCGGCGCTATATGCTTGAGCAATGTAAGCGCGAGGCGCTATTTACTTCGCCGCAAGCAGTGTATGACTATTTAACTATTCAGCTGCGAGGCTTACAGCAAGAAGTATTTATGGTGCTGTACTTAGATAGTCAAAACCAGCTAATTAAAGACGAAATACTTTTTTACGGCACTATTAATGCCGCTTCTGTTTACCCACGCGAAGTTGTTAAAGCTGCACTGCGTAATAATGCGGCGGCTCTGATACTTGCTCATAACCACCCAAGTGGGGTTGCTGAACCTAGTCAGGCCGATAAATTAATCACCACAAAATTACAGCAAGCCTTAGCCTTAATTGACATAAATGTGCTGGATCACATCATAGTGGGTGGTGAAAATTGTGTTTCGTTTGCTGAAAGAGGGCTTATATAGAGCCAACTGTATTAGAGAGTGTGTTAAAAATGAGCAGTTTAGGGCGATTTTAGAAATTAGTTTAATTTAAATGCAGTTTTTACTTTCCCTAAGGGCATTCGATCTTTATAATTAGCCGCTATCAAATTTACACATGAGCTGATTGGATAAGATCTGTTACTTGATCTTTGCCTGTATAAGCTGTATAAAGAGCGCCCTTCGATTTATCCCGGGGCACAAATACTGGCCTAAGGGAAAATTAAGCTCGAGCGAAGTTATTGGAGATATATAGACATGTCTAAAGTATGTCAAGTTACAGGTAAGCGTCCAGCGGTTGGTAACCACCGTTCACACGCGAGAAACGCGACTAAACGTCGTTTCCTACCTAACCTACAAACTCACCGTTTTTGGGTTGAAAGTGAAAAACGTTTTGTAACACTACGCACTACTACTAAAGGTATGCGTATTATCGATAAAAAAGGCATCGACGCGGTTCTTACAGAAATCCGTGCTCGTGGCGAAAAAGTTTAAGGAACTGAATCATGCGCGATAAGATCCGTTTAGTTTCAACTGCTGGTACTGGTTTTTTCTACACTACCGACAAGAACAAGCGTAACATGCCTGAAAAAATGGAAATCAAAAAATACGATCCTAAAGCTCGTAAACACGTGATTTTCAAAGAAGCTAAAATCAAGTAATTTTAGTTTTCAGAATTCAAAAACCCAGCCTCGGCTGGGTTTTTTGTTTTTAGCGTTTAGAAAATCTTAATAGAGCACAATAATCTAGCTTGGCTTGCTGTTTTATCTTGCTTAATTATCAATCTAAGCGTAAAATGCGCGCTCATTTCGGCTTATTAAATTTAATTCCTTGCCTTAAACCGACTGGCCGAAACGGTAGAAGGCTCTATTAACCGTAAGGAATATCCATGCGTCATTACGAAATCGTATTCATGGTTCACCCTGATCAGAGTGAGCAAGTACCTGGTATGATCGAACGTTATACTGGTTCTATCACTGAAGCTGGTGGTACTATCCACCGTCTTGAAGACTGGGGCCGTCGTCAATTGGCTTACCCAATCGACAAGCTTCACAAAGCTCATTATGTTCTTATGAACGTTGAAGCACCTACTGAAGTAATCAGCGAGCTAGAAACTACTTTCCGCTACAACGATGCAGTGCTTCGTAACTTAGTTATGCGTACTAAAGACGCTGTAACTGAAGCATCTCCTCTTGCGAAAGAAGAGAAGAAAGAAGCACCAGCTGCTTAATCGTTTTGAGTTCAAGCATGGCGCTTGCAGTTGAGACAAAAAGATGAGCCAACCGCTTAATCCTTATATGAATCAGCTGACATTATCTGGGGTTGTTTGTAAAACACCTAAATATAGTCAAAGCCCTGCTGGTATACCGCATTGTATTTTTGTTCTTGAACATAAATCGATGCAAGTTGAAGCAGACCTTAACCGTAATAGTTATGTCAGGCTTCAAGTTGTTGCCAGCGGCACGCCAATGCAACAACAAACTCAACAATTGCACGTTGGGCAACAAGTGCAAGTGACGGGGTTTTTAAACCGTCACGAAGGCCGAAACGGCTTAAGCCAATTGGTCTTGCATGCTCAACATATAGAAAGAATTTTTTGAGGAATTTTACTCATGGCACGTTATTTCAGACGTCGTAAGTTCTGCCGCTTTAAAGCGGAAGGCGTACAACAAATCGATTATAAAGATCTAGCTACTCTTAGAAACTATGTTACAGAAAGTGGCAAAATCGTACCTAGCCGTATCACAGGTACTAGCGCTAAATATCAGCGTCAGCTAGCAACTGCTATCAAGCGTGCTCGCTACTTAGCCCTTCTTCCATACACTGACTTACATAAGTAAGCAGCGGATTAACAGTTTTTAAAAGGTGTAGAGACATGCAAGTTATTCTACTAGACAAGATCGCAAACCTAGGTGGCCTAGGTGACCAGGTTGTAGTTAAATCTGGCTTCGCACGTAACTTCCTTTTCCCACAAGGTAAGGCAGTTCCTGCAACTAAAGCTAACATCGAAACTTTCGAAGCACGTCGTGCTGATTTAGAAGCTAAGATCGCTGAAGATCTAGCTGCTGCTCAAGCTCGCGCTGACAAGTTAGAAGCATTAGCTGAAGTTACACTAGTTTCTAAAGCTGGTGACGAAGGCAAGTTATTCGGTTCTATCGGTACTCGCGACATCGCTGAAGCTATTTCAGCTGTTGGCGTTGAAGTTGCTAAATCAGAAGTTCGTTTACCTCTAGGTACTATCCGTGAGACTGGCGAATTTGACGTAGCAATCGCAGTACACTCAGACGTATCGGCTACTATCAAAGTAATCGTTATCGCTGAAGCTTAATAGCAATATTAAGTAAAAAAAGCCGCACTTAGGTGCGGCTTTTTTGTGCCCGAAATTTATAAATTGTAGCATTTTGTGCCGCTATTGCTTCTTCGTTGATCATCCAATAGTATTGGTTTCTATATTTTAAACATATAAATACCATCCTATAAGATTACCTATTTTACAAACATACATTCTTTTTTCTTAATTTTCTTGTTCTTATCAGTATAATCGAATGAGTAAAAGTAAATTGGTTAAAATTGACACTGACAACGCTGTCATTTATATTGTGCTGGTTAAAAAGTATTAAGGGGTTGAGGTTGAAAAGTGCATTAGTACCACATGGAATGGGTAAACAAACAGGCTTTACATTAGTAGAAATTCTTATCGTGATCGCTATTTTAGGGATTTTATATAGCGTAGCATTGCCTGCTTACACTGAGCACATGCAACGTAGTCGCCGTGCTGATATTCAACAAGAGTTACTGCAATACAGCGCCAGCCTTGAACGTATTTATTCACGAAATGGCGGCTACCCTAATGCATTCGTAACCCAAAATACCGACTATTACACCTTTACCTACACAGCAACAGATAAAGTATCAGGTGCTGTAAGCGACTTTAAAAATCGTGGCTACAGTTTAAAAGCCGCTCCTAAATCGGGTTCGGCGCAAGCAAGTGATCGCTGTGGTGACTTAACCGTTAAACATGATGGTAGTTATAGCGCTTCATTTAGTGATTGCTGGGAGTAACACAATTGCGTCGAATTGCAGGGTTTACCTTAATTGAGTTAATGGTTGTGCTGAGTGTTATTGGCATTATGGCAGCTCTTGCTTTTCCGTCTTTTAGCCAACAAATTTTGCAAGATCGCGTGGTAACAACTGCAAATCAATTAAATAGCGCCTATAAATTTGCACGCAGTGAAGCGGTCAAACGCGACAAACCTATTAACCTAGTTGTCAGTAATAATAGCTGGCAAGTGACCCTCAACGAGGGCGGGGTAGACACAGTTTTAAAAGAATTTTCGGTCACAAAAAGCGGAGTTACCGTCAACTTAGTCGCATTGGCCATTAGTGCCAGTGGTGAAGTTGATAAACAAGCTGAAATTTTAGTGAAAGATGAACACACAAACACCACAGATTACGTGATGTGTGTGCTTAAAAGTGGCCAAAACTGGTTAGTAGAAAATTCACAGCGAGGATGTGCATGAATAAGCAGGCAGGCTTTTCATTATTAGAAGTGATGATTTCAGTGGTGATCGCTGGCATCGCATTATTAGGCTTGGCGGCAGCGCAGCTAAAATCGCTACAATATGCAACCAATAGCTTTAATTACACCGTGTCACTTATTCAAGGGCAAAACACCATAGAGCGTTTGTGGCCGCGTATTTGTGAAATTCAAAAAACCAATACCGCACTTTTTCAAGACGCGACATTTAGAGCTTCGCTCGCGCCACAAGTTAGTGATTATCAGCTGACTATTCCAGCTACTTACAGTGATGATATGCAAGTTAATGTGGCTTGGGTTGATAAGCGCATGACAGACAATGCAGAAAATCAAATTAGCCTAAATGCCAGTTTCCCTGATTTAACGGCGGTGTGCTCATGAATAAACACGTTCAGGGTTTTACCTTAGTTGAACTGATGGTGGCATTGGCAGCAGGTGCTTTTTTATTAGCTGGGGTGAGCTTGTCTTACTCGGCGATTAAAAGCACGATTGAAGTGAGTAAAGAGCTTGAAAACGCTCAAGAAGTGATTCGCTATACCAGTAAAGTATTCAACCGCAGCATAAAGCAAACACAACTAACACCCACCATAAGTGCAGATAAAAGCACAATTACTATTACTCAGCCAAGTGGTGTCATTGCCTGTGATGGCTCTGCAACAACTGCGCAGGTGGTTGAAGTATATAGCTTAAATGGTAGTAACTTAATGTGTTCACTCGATGGTGCTGCCTCAGAGCGATTACTGACAGGTATCGAAGCTTTGTCATTTGATATCGCCGGGGAGCTTGTTACCGTTACTGTAAAGCCAAATGATTTACCTGCTCAATTTGGCAATGGCATTAATATTGATATTGCCTTAACCAATGCAATATTAGTCAAAGCATACGGAGCTGGCAGTGTATAACAAGCAAAATGGTTTTACCCTAATAACAGTGTTGATCTTAACCAGTATGGCCAGCATCGTGGTGCTTAGTTCGCTGCGTGAAAACATTGTTCAAGAGCGCTTAAGTGGTAACTTTCAAAAGAAATTAAACAGTCGCTTAATGGCTGAAAAAGGTGTGTTTGAACAAGCTAAGTTATTGCAACAAACCTTGAATGAGGAAGGTGTATTAGCGGTTGAAGATTTGATCAGTAAAACCAGTAATGCATCGGGCTCTGGTGTTATCGCTGATGATGCCATTTTTAATGCCAGTTTAAGTCAAAACGCTGCCGGTGAGCTTGAAATTGCAAGCTTAGGGCAACGATTTGATGGTGATGCGCAAAGTAATTTAGTCGCCCGTTTTGCTGTACAAGGCGCGAAGGGAAGCTCGATTTTCACTAATGCGATGGTGGGCTGTAAAGGGGTTAACTTGTCGGGAAGTGGCAGTATCGATAGTTACGATTCGAGCAAAGGCACCTATGAAGAAACCAAATCTAATGATGGTGATGTTTCAACGATTGCTGGTGATTCAGATGTGGTGCTATCGGGCCATTCACCGATAAAAGGCGATGTAAAAGCAACCGGGGTTATCTACTTAAATGGTTCATCACCAATTATTGGTAATATCCATTCAAATACCGGCGTTTATATCTCTCCTGGCAGTGGTTTACGTGTTGACGGTAATGTCTATACCCGAGGTTATTATACCCACCGTGGTGGGACTGTTTCGGGGGTTGTGCGAGCCAATGGTGATGCGAAAATGCAGTGGTCAACATTCATTACGAATAGCCAAGGCGAAGCTCTGGATATTATGTATGGCGGCTCAGGCGATTTTAAAGACACCTACAATAATCAACAAGATGGTGTGCACTACAGTGATAGCAAGTTTAACGTAAACCCGAATGTAGAACCGATAACCGTTGCTGACCCAACAGCCCCCGATTATGACCCAACAAATCCAGACACCAGTTGCGACCCGTTAATTTTGCCAGAGAAAATGACAGACATCACAGACCAAGTGAGCAGTTATAGTTCTGTTTCGATTGGTCCTACGCAACAATTTAAACTTAATACTGAAAAGGGCTTTTTTAGTAGCGGTGGTAGCCAAGTAATTTTGCCGAGCCTTGCCGATATTTTCTTGTTTAACTCTAAAGCGCAAAACCAAGCCAATGGCAGTAATAGCAAAGAGTACATTTTTGCACTTGATAGACTCAAGATGACCAGTGACGGCAAAATGGAAGTTTCTGGTGGTGATGTTATTTTACTGATTGATGGCGACTTTTCGATGGAAGGGGATACCAGCCTAACAATTAAAAAAGACAGTAGCTTAACAGTGTTATTAACCGGAAAAGTAAATATTGGTGCAGGCGCAAAAGTCATTACTGAGCAAGAAGGATTAACCACCAGTGGCCATCCGTCGTTATCATTTTATTCATCATTTAATGGTGTAAATGGTGTGCAATTTAGTGGTGCTGCGAATTTATATGCGGCTATTTATGCCCCTTTGACAACAGTGAAGCTATCGGGCAGTGGTGAGCTGTTTGGTAGTGTGCGTGGCTCAACAATTACCGCAACAGGGGGCAGTGGTGCTCACTATGATGCGGGTTTATTACAAGTACAAAATGGCGGTACGCCTGCTTCTTCGGCACGTATCGTATTTTTAGGTTGGAGCTACAAAACCGCAGAAACAACTGAAGAAGAAAGCGAAGCATCACCTGGAGAATAACGCAAAGCCTCAAATAAAATTGTGTAAGCTCAATTATTTGTAGCTTACACAAAAAAAATTAATTTCATTTAAACCTTTTGAATCCCTCCTTACGTCTAATACACTAAATTCACAACAATAATCATAAAGGACAACATCCAGGATGTTGATAGATGCAGAACAAGCGTTCGCCCAGCAAAGTGAGCATGCCTTGATTGAGCGCGTAAAAAGCGGTGATCAAGCAGCCTACGCAACACTTTATGAGTTGCATGTGAAGCGGGTTTATAGCCTATGTTTGCGATTACTTGCTGACAAAGAGCACGCCGAAGATGCAACACAAGAAGTGTTTGTACAGTTGTGGCACAAAATCGCGAACTTTGATGGACGCTCACAATTTTCGACTTGGTTACACAGTGTTACCAGCAATATTGCGATTAGCTACATTCGCAAACATAAAAGCTGGTTTCAAAAAGTAGTGAGTTTTGAACAAAGCGGTATGGATGAGCAAAGCGCAGCAGATTGCGACGGCTTTAACGGCCTCGATAAATTAGTACTGAGACTACCTGAGCGAGCACGTATGGTGTTTGTACTCCATGCAATTGAAGGTTATCGCCATGAAGAGATAGCAAGCATGCTTGATATGGCGGTCGGTTCAAGTAAATCGCAATTTCACCGTGCAAGGCAGTTATTAAAAGAGTGGTATGAAAATGAGTAAGCCAGAATTTGAACAATTTTTAAATGACTCGCTTAACCATAAGCAAGATATTAGCCCAGACAAAGATCTCTGGCCCGGTGTTGAGCGAGCAATTGCAACAGGGCAATCAGAGCAAACTGATAAGCCAACCCATGGCTGGAATAAACTCGCTGCAGTTGCCGCTTGTTGTATTGCCGCACTATTGACCGTACAGCTTTTTGTTGGCCAAGGTGAGCCAAATAGCATGATGGCAATGAGCGATTATTTTACCAAGCAAAAGCAAGGTTTGTTGGTGCAGTATCAAAATCAACCTGCATTAACCGATAACTGGCAGCAACAACTAAAAGAGTTAGAAGAAGCCGAAAGTGCCATTAAGCAAGCACTTGAGAAGGAACCTGAAAACCCAGCTTTATTACAAATGCTGTCGCAGGTTTATCAGCAACAATTGGACTTAATTAACAAGGTGCATGCACCGAAGTGGCAAACGATTTAGGAGTGACAATTATGAAATTACTAGCCTTAACTTTAGGATTACTGCCACTGATGGCAATGGCAGGACAAACTATTAATGAACAAATTGATGTACCTGCAAATAAACGTATTTTTATTGAAAACCAACGTGGTGATGTACGCATTGAAGGGTGGGATAAACCACAACTTAAAATCGAAGGTGAGCTTGACGATAAAGCACAAGGCTATCGTTTAGAGGTTGAAGGCAGCCGTGTTGAATTTATCGTAAAAATGCCGCGTAACTTAGGTGGCTGGAATAGCGGTGACGGCTCTCGATTGACCATTTACATGCCAAAAAGTAGTGAGCTTGAGTTTGCTGGGGTGAATGTCACAGTTAGTGCTAAAGAGCTTGAAGCAGGTGCAGAGATTGATACCGTCAACGGTGATATCACAGTGCAAGATATTAGCGGCAACATGAGCTTTGAAACGGTCAATGGTGATGTAAATGCCCACGACTTAAACGGTGATATTCGCTTTGAAACAGTCAATGGTGAAATTAACGATAAAAACTCGCAAGGTGCTTTACGCTTTACCGCGGTGAATGGCGACATTAAATCAAAAACCAAAGCACAAGATGTTCGCCTTGAAAATGTAAACGGTGATATCGACTTTGCTTTTGATGCAATTAAAAAGCTGCGCATCAATACCGTAAATGGTGAAGCAGAAGTTCACATCAACAAGTTACTAGCAGATGCCAATATTCGTTTTGAATCAGTCAGTGGTGACGCCGAGTTTTACTTCCCAGCTGATGTATCGGCAAAGTTTGAAATTGAAGCTCACGCTAACGGTAAAATTGTTAATGAGCTCAGCGATGACAAAGCAACGAAGGCGAAATATGGCCCATCTAGCGACTTAGAATTTAGTATTAACGGTGGGGATGCTGATATCGAAATGGATACGATTAGTGGACGTATTGAACTTCGTAAACAGAAATAACGATTAGAGTTCACTCAATTACAATATTTCACTCAATTACAATAAAGCGGGAGGACTTCCCGCTTATACCAATCGTGTTAAGTTGTTGGTCTTAAATAGCGACAGATAAATGAAGTGATAACAAGGCTGAAATTTTGACATGTAGTTACTCTACTTTAGACATTTCTAACGCAGTTAGCGCTTTATTTAGCACGCTAGAATGACCAAATATTTAAGTCGATTGGTATTAACTATTTGCACAGCCTTAGCAAGTAGATAGAATAGAGCCATTCAATTTTAGTTTTGTGATGTTATGGCCAAACCAGATAAGCAAGTCGATACGTTAAAAGTCCCTCCCCATTCAATAGAAGCTGAGCAATCTGTTTTAGGTGGTTTAATGCTTGATAATCAAGCGTTTGACCGTGTTGCTGAGTTAGTGGTTGCGCAGGATTTTTATACCCGAACCCATAAGCTGATTTTTGAGGCTATGGTTAGTCTTGCTGAAGGCGGTGATCCAATCGATTTGATCACTATTTCTGAGAGCTTAGAGAAAAATAATCAGTTAAGTAGTGTTGGTGGTTTCGCCTACCTCGCTGAAATTGCTAAGAACACACCAAGTGCGGCGAACATTGATGCCTACGCGAATATCGTGCGAGAGCGCGCTGTTATTCGTGAAATGATTGGTGTTGCGAACGAAATAGCAGAAGCTGGTTTTAGCCCAGAAGGGCGTACCAGTCATGACCTGCTCGATTTTGCTGAAAGTAAAGTATTCAAAATTGCTGAGCAGCGTAGTAAAAGCACCGAAGGCCCACAAAACTTACACAGTATCTTAGAAAAAACTGTTGATAAGATTGAAGAGCTTTATCAGTCGCCACAAGATGGTGTGACGGGTGTAAGTACCGGCTATGCTGACCTAGATAAAATGACAGCGGGTATGCAGCCTTCTGACCTTATCATTGTGGCGGCACGTCCATCGATGGGTAAAACAACCTTTGCGATGAACTTAGCCGAACACGCAGCCATGACACAAGATAAGCCTGTACTTATTTACTCACTAGAGATGCCTTCAGAGCAAATCATGATGAGGATGCTGGCATCGCTAGGTCGTATTAACCAAACTAAAGTTCGTACCGGTCAGCTAGATGATGACGATTGGGCGCGTCTGTCGTCAACCATGGGCTTGTTGATGGAAAAAGGTAAGATGTATGTTGATGATGCATCGGGCCTAACACCAACAGATGTGCGTTCGCGTGCACGCCGTATTGCCCGCGACCATGGCGGTATTAGTATGATCATGGTCGACTACTTGCAGTTAATGCGTGTGCCAAGCTTATCGGATAACCGTACCTTAGAGATTGCTGAAATCTCTCGTTCATTAAAAGCACTGGCAAAAGAACTGCAGTGTCCGGTTATTGCACTATCGCAGCTTAACCGTACCCTAGAGCAACGTGCCGATAAACGCCCGATCAACTCCGACTTACGTGAATCAGGCTCAATCGAGCAGGATGCCGACTTAATCATGTTTATTTACCGTGATGAAGTGTATAACGAAGACAGTACTGAAAAAGGCGTGGCCGAAATCATCATAGGTAAGCAACGTAACGGTCCAATCGGTAAAGTACGTTTAACCTTCCAAGGTCAATTTTCGCGTTTTGATAACTACGCGGGTCCAGCTATGGACGACGAATACTAATGCGCTTAGCCATTGCCGAAATCAACCTAAAAGCACTTGCTCATAATTTAGCACAAGTGAAGCGCTTTGCGCCTGGTTGCAAAGTAATGGCAGTGCTTAAAGCCAATGCCTATGGCCATGGCTTAGTTAAAATTGCTCAATACTTAAATGATGCCGATGCATTTGCGGTTGCTCGAATAGACGAAGCGCTAGCGCTACGTGCAGGTGGACTGACAAAACCTATTGTATTGCTTGAAGGTTTTTTTCATAAAGATGATTTACCTATCTTGCTTGCCAATAACTTTCAAACCATTATTCATGATGAAAATCAGCTCGCAACGCTTGAAAATACAAGCCTTGATGCACCAATTGCGTGCTGGTTAAAGGTGAATACGGGTATGCATCGACTGGGTATTGCGCCATCGCAATTTGAGTCTTTCTACAGTCGCTTAAAAGCAAGCCCGAATGCCCGCGATGACATTAAGTTAATGACGCATTTTTCATGCGCCGACGACATCAATGATGAAAAAACCGCTCAGCAAATTGCCTTATTTGACTCACTGGCAGATGGCAAAAGTGAGCAGCATTGCCTTGCAAACTCTGCTGGCATTATTGCTTGGCCAAAAGGTCATGGCGAGTGGGTGCGCCCTGGCTTGATGCTTTATGGTGTATCGCCAATGCTCAATGGCGTAGGGCAACAGCACGGACTAGAGCCTGTTATGCGTTTAACAACGCGAGTTATCGCGATACGCGATGTCGATGCCGATCAGTGTGTTGGCTATGGCGGACGCTGGCATAGCGATAAACCGACTAAGCTTGCGGTGGTTGCGATGGGCTATGGTGATGGTTATCCACGTCATGCTGAGCAGGGCACACCTGTGGTTATTAAATCACAACGCTATGGTATTGTTGGCAGTGTAGCGATGGACATGATCACGGTGGATATTGGTGATAACCGCGACAACATCAAAGTGGGTGATGAGGTGATTATGTGGGGGCCTGAGCTACCCGTTGAAGAGATTGCCCAGTGCGCAACAACTATTCCTTACGAGTTACTCTGTAATATCACCCCACGTGTGAGCTACGAGTATCAAGAGTAACTTTGTTACTCTTTAATAAAATACACGTCACTGAAACCCATTCGTGCGAATTCTTGGTCACGAAAGTTACGTACTGCTGCAGAGCCTTTTGAAGTCATTTCGACTTGCTGTTCCATCTTTAAATAATTGGTTAAATCAATGCCTTCAGCCGCAGCAATGGCATGGTACATATCGCGGTATTTATCTTTTGCAAAATTGATTTCGCGAGGCTGGTTTTTAAATTTGTAAGTGATGCGGCGTGCCATAATGAATCCTCAATGTTTATCGGGGCTGATTTTACACTAAAAAATAACCATAGCCATGACTTGTTAGTATAAGCGGGTTACAATGCAATACTTTTCAAAGACTCGGTAAATCATAATGAAACTTTCAGTAGAGATCAGTAAGTACCCACTACATCAAGACTACATTCCGTTTATCAAAGGTTTTATTGACCGTGTAAACAGTTACGAAGGTCTTAAAGTGATCACCAACACCTTATCTACTCAGATTTTCGGTGACTATGATTTAGTGATGTCTGTACTTAATACTGAAATCAAACGTTCTTATGAAGAGTTTGGTAAAGCTATTTTCGTCTGTAAATTCTTACATGGTGACTTGTCGCCTAGCGAAGACTAAACCCTAAAGTAGCGCGAGTTATGGAATTTTTAAGCGAAACCTTCTCTGGCTTTACTGCCATGTCGCATTGGGAATATATTGCCGTTGCCCTATCGATGGCGTATTTACTGTTAGCGATTAAAGAAAGCTTATGGTGCTGGCCAGCCGCGTTTGTGAGCACCTTTATTTATACCGTAATGTACTGGAATGGCGCACTGTTGATGGAGTCGCTCCTTAATTTTTACTACATGTATATGGCGGTATATGGTTGGGTGGTTTGGCGCAGGGGCATGAATAATAAAGATCATTTGCCCATTATTTCATGGTCGTTAAAGCGTCATGCGGTGATTTTGCTTGCCACCTCACTGGCCTCAGTTGCCATTGGTTTTGTGATGACCAATTACACTCACGCTGATTTTGCTTATTTAGACAGCTTTACCACCTGTTTTGCGGTGGTGACAACCTACCTTGTTGCCAAGAAGGTACTGGAAAACTGGTTGTACTGGATTGTGATTGATGCAGCATCTATGTATCTATACTTTGAAAAAGGGTATTACCCAACCTTAGTACTTTTCGTGTTTTACACCATTATGGCCGCGTGGGGCTTTAAAACCTGGTATGAAGAATACGAGCAGCATCAGGCTAAGCCGCTTGCACAGCTATAGATGAAAACTGAGCAACAAATTCACGCGCTTTTTACGCGCTTCAACTCACGTTTAGTTATCACCTCAATCAGCCCGCTGGTTGAGGGGCTAAGCAATGATAACTACCTGGTTAAAACAGCAAGCCAAGATTTCTTGGTTAAGCACTATCGCGACCATTGGCCGGCGATTGGCCTTGCAGCGCAAGCGCACTTTGCAAAGCAAAGCTGCTGCCCAGCCCCACTTTGGTTAGAGCAAGCAACCGATACGGCTATTTTCGAATACGTGGCAGGTAGTATTGCCAGCGGTGAATTTTGTAGTAGCTTATTGCCCGACTTAGTTAATTTACACCGTTACCCTGTGCTTACTGAACCTATGGATATTGCCTACGAAATTAACTACTACCAACAAACAGCGCGGTACCAGCAACATGCAGAGCTAATTAAACAGTCACTGGCTTATATTGCTTCAGTGCCTAAAGACATGGGTTTTTGTCATAATGATTTAGTGAAAGAAAATATCATTGTGAATGAGTCGGGTATGTTTTTAATCGACTTTGAGTATGCCAAAAGCAACGATGTTTACTTCGACTTAGCTGCGCTGGTAGTGAGCTTTGCGTTAAATGACGAGCAGCAACTGGCGTTACTTAAACGCTATCAAGCGTTAGTGTGCGAACATCATGAGTTTTACTTATCAGTTGAAAAGCTCGAGGCATTTCATGCGCTGTTTTTGCTTTTATGTATTTGTTGGTACGAACAACGTGGTGCGATGGATAAAGTGGCGCCACTGCTAATACAGCTTAACCACTTCATAGAAAAAGCTAAAAATTAAAGACCGCCAATTCGCTCGGCAAGTTCTTTATATTTTTTTACGTCTTCTGGATTAAACAAAGGTTCACCTTTGTCATCTTGTGATTTCGAGATCAGTAAATGCTCGCGAGCAAGACGTTTTACGCGTTCGACTTTTACACCTAAAAACTCCGCGACTTGCTCTGTAGACATTAAACTCATGATCAAATTCCCCTTACATGGCAATACTGCCACCTTGTTATTAATTTTATTAAGTATACGTTAATACCTTGGTTCTGCACGAAAGTGAAGTGTTTTAATGCAAATTGCTGAATTTATGTGCATATAAAGGCCTCGATGCTAGCATTTAGCACAAGATGCCATTATCATTGCCGGGTTGTCATGCTGATATCGCGAGTCAGTATTGACGACGACAAATGTGCTCTCGTGGTGAAATGGATATCACGTGGCCCTCCGGAGGCTAAGTTGCAGGTTCGATCCCTGCCGAGAGCGCCATTTGCTCTTCACTTTAATATCTTCTAAGCTCGATTAACTCCTCAAACAATTCCAAAAAGCTAATGACTTATCAACCTATCGCTTGTGGCGACTACGATAAATATGAATTATGGTGCATGCATAAATCTCTATTACGCATTACCTTAGTATCTGGTGAGCAGTTAGAAGGAAAAGCAGAGACCCTCAAAATACTCAACTCCGATGGTGAGCACCTGATTTTGGCAACAAAAAAAGGCGAACATGCCGTCCGCCTTGATTTAATTAAAAAGGTTGTCGCGTTATAGCCACTTCTTATTTTTAAAGTAAATGCCAATCCCAACAGTTAGCACCACCAAAAAAATAATAAATAAGCTAAATGCGTAAGGGCTTTCAGTGCCCGGAATACCGCCTACGTTTACACCTAGTAAGCCAGTTAAAAAGCCAAGTGGTAAAAACAGCGCTGCAACCACCGACATCACATACATGCGTTGGTTTAGTTGCTCAGATACTTGGCTTGTTATTGCTTGTTGAATAATTTGCGCGCGTTCAATTGAGCTATCTAGCTCTTCTAAATAACGGATCAACATATTGGTTGTTTCGTTTAAGCGTGCCTTATCGTCTTCATCTAACCACTTATATTTGTTGTTTAACAAAGTAATAAGCGCTTCTTTTTGTGGCCTTAAATAACGTTTTAACGCGATTGTTTGGCGGCGTATTTGTGCTAATGATTGATGATCAAAGCCTTTGTTTGGTTCATCAATTTCATCTTCAAAGCCATCGAGTGTGTCATCTAAACTGTCGATAACAGCTTGCATACGCGACGTTAAGTTTTGCGCCAATTGGCAAACTAACTCAGAGATTGAGCAAGGGCCATTGCCGCCATCAAACGATTCAACAACATCCTGCACCGATAATAAACGGCGCTTACGGGTTGTGATCACAATATTTTCGTTAATAAATAAGCGTAACGAGACCATGTCTTCTGGGCTTTGCGCAGGGTTTAGATTAACGCCACGTAAAAACAGCATATTACCATTAGTGACTTTGCTTAAACGCGGACGTGTTTCATCGGCAATAAGGGACTCAAGCTCGAAATCAGTTAATAAATTACTTTGCTCAAGCCAGTCAACGGCTTCAGCTTGGCTGTAGTCCATGTGCACCCAAAGTTTTCCGTGTTCGGGTTGCCAATTTTGCAGCTCAGTACTATTTTCAATAGCACGTGCACCGCCTTGTTCGTCTAAAATTAAGACATGAAGTAACCCATTGATCATATTGAACTCTCGTTTTACAAATAGTGGGATATGGTTGAGTATATACATTAGTATAGTCAAGACTATATTAATGAAATCGACTTATCGAGTGGATAAATATATTTCGTTGGTGTTTCTAGCTCTGTAGCGTATAAGACACTTTTTTATAGAGGGCACATTAATGAGCGCAAAAATTATTGTTGGCTGGCGAGAATGGCTTGGCCTGCCTGAACTGGGAATAGAAAAAATCAAAGCAAAAGTTGATACCGGAGCGAGAACTTCATGTATTCATGCTTTTGACATTGAGGAATTTTCAGAAAATGGCGAAGCATGGGTGAAATTTACTACCCATCCTCTACAAGACGATGTAGAAACAACGGTAGAGTGTCGCGCCAAAGTAGTTGAGCGTAAGTATGTGACCAGTTCAAGCGGTCAGCGTGAGCTACGCTACTTTATTGAAACAAAATTAGTCGCAGGAACCCAAAGCTGGCCTGTAAGGGTGACTTTAAGTAACCGTTCAACAATGAAGTTTAGAATGTTGTTAGGGCGTACAGCAATGGAAAATCGCATAGTCGTTGATCCGGCTTTATCTCATTTATTATAGGAAAAGGACTTATCACACGTTGCTACGTGTATGAGTTTATCAGTTAAGGTTTTTAACTTATGAAACTTGGTATTTTATCTCGCAACCAAAATTTGTATTCAACACGTCGCTTAATTGAAGCCGCAGAGCAGCGTGGCCACGAAGTGAAAGTAATTGATGCACTTCGTTGTTATATGAACATCAATTCAGAGCAGCCTGAAATCCATTACCGTGGTGAAAATTTAAAAGATTTTGATGCTATCGTGCCGCGTATTGGTTCGTCAGTAACTTTCTATGGCTGTGCGGTATTACGTCAGTTTGAAATGATGGGTGTATACCCTGTCAATGAATCTGTGGCGATCACTCGCTCGCGCGACAAGTTACGTTCACTTCAGCTACTCTCTCGTAAAGGTGTGGGTATGCCAGTGACAGGCTTTGCAAGTAAACCAGATGACGTAAAAGATTTATTAAGCATGGTGGGTGGCACGCCAGTCGTTATTAAGCTACTTGAAGGTACCCAAGGTATCGGTGTGGTATTAGCTGAAACACGCAAAGCCGCAGAAAGTGTAATTGAAGCGTTTATGGGCTTAAAAGCCAACATCATGGTGCAAGAGTATATCAAAGAAGCGGGCGGTGCTGATATTCGCTGCTTTGTATTAGGCGATAAAGTAATTGCCGCGATGAAGCGTCAAGCGCAAGAAGGTGAATTCCGTTCTAACTTACACCGTGGTGGTAGTGCGACGTTGGTTCGTATTACTCCAGAAGAAAGAAAAACAGCTGTTGCTGCAGCTAAAGCGATGGGTTTAAACGTAGCAGGTGTTGATTTACTTCGCTCTGCTCGTGGTCCATTGGTGATGGAGGTTAACTCATCACCTGGTCTTGAAGGTATTGAAGTTGCAACCGGTAAAGACATTGCAGGCATGATTGTCGAGTTTATTGAAAAAACAGCGGCATCAAAGAAAACTGCAACTCGTGGTAAAGGTTAAGAAAATAAGCGCTCTATTAAAAGGAAAAGTGCGTGGCTAAGGTTAAGAAAAATACACCGTTTTCAATTTTAGGCGATACGGTGGGTGTTGGCGAACGTAAAACATTTGCAATTGAAGCTGCCAAGCTTTACACCCATTCGCCGTTAAATATTCCAATTGAAGTCGTCAATGGTGTGCAGCAAGGGCCTGTATTAATGGTATGTGCTGCTATTCACGGTGATGAGCTCAATGGTGTTGAGGTTGTTAGGCAGTTGCTTGCTAAAATCGATCCAGAGCAATTGCGCGGTACTATTATTGCGGTACCGATTGTGAATGTGTTTGGCTTTATTCACAAGTCACGCTACTTACCAGACCGCCGTGACATGAACCGCAGTTTTCCGGGCTCAACGCGTGGCTCGTTAGCTGGGCGAATGGCGAATGCGTTTTTTACTCAAGTGGCAATGCATTGTACGCATATTATTGATTTACACACAGGTGCAATTCATCGTACGAACTTGCCGCAAATTCGTGCTAATTTGAGCGACCCTGCAACAGCAGCCATGGCAAAAGCGTTTGGCACCCCAGCAGTGATTGATGCGTCACTTCGTAATGGTTCATTGCGCAGTGAAGCGGCCAATTTAGGCATACCCGTTATTACTTATGAAGCTGGTGAAGCGCTTCGCTTTGACCCAATTGCCATTGCTGCAGGCGTGCAAGGTGTTGATTATGTGATGCGTCATTTAAAAATGGTGCGTGGTAAGCGTGCTAAGAAACTGCCAGAGCCGGTTATTGCAAGCTCGACGAGTTGGATACGTGCCGAAGTTGACGGTATTGTTCGTGCACAGGTATCACTGGGTGAGCGAGTAATGAAAGGGCAGGTTCTAGCTTATATAAGTAGCCCACTAGGTGATGCTGAACTTGAACTACTGGCGCCACGCAGTGGTATTGTCATTGGTCAGCAAACTATGCCGCTGGTAAACGAGGGGGATGCAGTATTCCATCTTGCTTACTTTGCTCACGCAAACAGCCTAGTTGAACAACAGCTCGAAAACTTTATTGATGAAATAAGTGATATTGAAGACGAGTTAAAAACCGCAGATTTAAATAACTAATAACCTATTCTGTAATTCAAAAAGCCAAACTATATGTTTGGCTTTTTTGTATCCGCCTGTCCCCATCTATTACTTGACCTTAGAGCAAGTGCAAGGTTTATAGTTTTTTTACTTACTTAATTGTCGTAAAAATGACTAAAGGATCAAAGATGAAAATGTTTCTATTTTACACAGGCTTATTTACGCTTGCTATTTCACTTACGCACGGCTTTTTTACAGAGCTAAGTGTTGCTCATATCGTGTTATTTCACCCTTTAGTCATTCTATTTTGTTTTATATTAATCGCCTACGGAAGCAGAAAAATAACACCTATTTAGCAAGGTCTCGTTAACTTTAAGCCGTTACTTTTTTGGGCCTAAAATACGTTTTATGGTTGGCGCTTTAGTCGCTGTAGGTGGGTTCTTTAACACCATTACAGGGCGGGTGACAAAGATGTTGTTTGGGTAAATCACTTTGTGACCATCAACATGCTCAAGTACAACATTCATTAAGCCCATTTCGATAATGCGGCCTTCTAAGAAGTTTGCACCGTCAATTACTCTTACCCAAAAGCCAACACGGCAGTCGTTTTGAATAAACATCAACAAGAACGCTGTTAGGTTACTTAGTAAAGACCAGGCGGCAAAAAGCGCGACACCTAGCATGGCAAAAATTGATGAGCCAAGTACTAATAAGCCCCGTAGCTCTATCCCCCAAAAAACTAACACTAAGCACAGCATAACAATGGCAAGAATAATATTCAGCAACAGCTCCGCACGGTATTCACGATGCGGATCAGCCTTGCCTTTAATTGCTTTTAACAGCAGCTTTTTGGTGGTTTTACGCAGTAATGGATAGAGCAAAACCGCGATAATAGTCACGATTAAATGATATTGCTCGTTAAAGAATTCGACGAAGTCCAAAAGGGTTCCTAAGTTAATATTTTACGCTTCGATTTTAGCTTTTTAGCTTAACAATAACACTACTTTAAAAGGTATTTTTAACCGTTACTAGCCATTGCACAGAGTCTATGTCGTCATCTTGCTTGTTAATAGGTGCGGCAATATCTAGGTGAATAACCGTACCGGCATTGGCACGGCTTGGCGCTAAGCGCAGGCCCACACCCACATTTTGTAGCACGTTACCATTGGCACCATTATCTTTGTCGTTATACCAAGCTCTACCAATATCATAAAACGCGGCACCACCCACTTTAAACAATTGTAGTAAGTCATATTCCCAGTAGTAGCGTTTTTCTAGATTCACTAAGAAGCTGCGGTCGCCTACTTGGTAGTCAAGCGGGTAACCGCGTAGACCATTTTCACCACCAATAGTGAGTTGTTTATCAGCAGTGAGGTTTTCAGCATATTGTAAGCGTACTTTGGCATACCAGCTTTGCCTTAGTGTGGTATTGAGATAATACTGTAGCTGCGTGCTAGCGAATAGGTTTTCGACATCATCGGTTTCTTCATTCCAGTAGCCATCAAGGTCTGCTTTAAAGCGCCATAACTGATTGTCTCCAGAGTAATGCGCTTTTGATAAAGATAACGAATAAATAGTACGGCTGGCATCGTCGCTAAAATCATCACTCGAATAACCGAGTAAGGCATGGATATTCCAACCAAGGTTTAAATCTTCAGTGCGGTAGATGCTATCGAAGTTTCTAACCTTAACGTAGTGATCTTCAAACCATTGGCCACTAACGTAAGGGTAACTCAGCGTTCTATCTTCAGCGATAGGAAAGCGCGTGAATGGCGTTTCTCTAAAGGTTTCTTCTCGGTTTTCGATGCCAAGCTTAATGCGCTGAGTCCAACTATTACCAAGTTGTGATGAATGACCAAAGTAAGCGCGGTTTAATAAGGTTTTTTGTTCAAACTCACTAACTACGTCACCGCGATAGTAAAGTGACTCTCGGCGTTGATCAGAGTAACTTGTAACACCGTAGCTGTAGGGCGTATCAATCGAGAAAAAAGGATAGCTTACATCGAGATAATGACGTTTACCGTCATCGTTATCTGAATATTCTAAACGGCCTTGATAACGGCTAGAGAAAATATGCGGATCATCATACACAAACAGATAACCAGTGCGATCAGCATCACGGGTACGACTAAACGACACTCGTTTACCCCAGCCTAAAAAGTTAGATTCGCGAAAGCCAATGCTCGACTCATTCTTACCACCACTGCGGCTAAAGCTTATTTCGGGCAGTAGGGTCCACAGATCGCGCGTAATTACTTTTACATGTACGTTGCCATCACAATCGAGCTTTGCGTTGATACGCGCATCATATAAGTAGCCTTGTTTACGCAGTAATCGCTCTGACTCAAGCAGTTTACGTGGATTGTAAACATCACCTTCTTGAAACAATAAAACGCTGTGTATTACATTAGGCTCTGTAGTCATGTGAGCGCGATTGGCAAAGCGAAATAAAAAGTTATTTTCTTCTTCAAGCTCAGTGTTAAATACGTTCAGCTGTTCAAGTTCAATAGAGACTATTTTACGGTTATTAGCGGCATCGGGTAGGGGGTTATCCGCATCGAGCTGGCGGCGTAAGTTATTATCTTGTGATTTAAGCGTACGTTGGTTTTGACAATAATTACTATCGTCAGTAAAGAACTGCTCTGCATGAACATTGGCTGCTATGCAGATTGGTAATAGTGTTATTAACCTAGCAACAAAGTGCGACTGCTTAAATCCCATTTACACCCTTAGTTGAGTATCTCCTGTGCAACTACTACATACTAAGCGTGGGAAAATGTCTAGCTTATTATTGTAATTGCGCTACTAAATACTGATGAAGTTGTGGCAATGCAGCACTGGCTTCTATGCCCTCAGCATTGATCCAAATACTTTCACTGTAATGTTCAAAGTTTAGATTAAAACTATGATCTGTAAAGTGAAAGCGTAATTGATGACGATCAGCACCGGCATCAAAGTCGGCGGTTGTTATGGCTGGCGCGTGCAAGAAAAGGGTTGCCCAAAGTTCAAAGTCTTCATCGTGTGGAAGCTCACTCGACGTTATGAGAATAATCTCATGCTCGGCATCATAAGTTAGTTCAGTCATAGCAGTCCTAATTGGTGGCAAGATAGTCGCGAATGGTATTTAAAAACGGTGCGCCGTACTTATTGAGTTTAGTGAAACCAACACCTGACACCTTCAAAAACTCACTGTCGTTGGTTGGCATTAACTGCGCCATTTCAGCGAGGGTTTTATCATTGAATACCACATAAGGTGGTACATCATCGGCATCGGCCAGTTCTTTACGTAAAGCGCGTAATTTCGCAAATAACTTTTTATCGTAATTAAACTGAGCGAGTTTATCTTGGTAAACGTGCTTAGCTTGTAAGCGAGGCTCAGCAAGTTGCAATGCATATTCACTTTTAAGTACTGCACGGGCGGCTTCGGTTAAGCGTAATGACGAACCTTGGGTAATATCTTGGCTTAATAACCCTTGATGGATAAGCTGCCTTAAAATACTTAGCCAGAATTCCACGCTGTGTTCTTTACCTATGCCATAGGTGCTTAGCTGATGGTGATTGTTATCTCGAATGCGGCTAGTGTTTGCACCGCGCAGTAACTCAACAATATAACCAATCCCAAAACGTTGCTCAGCACGATATACACACGACAAGGCTTGTTGCGCTACAAGGGTGCCATCAAAGCTGGTGGGTGGGTTTAAGCAAATATCACAGTTACCACAGGTTTCGCGCTTATATTCACTAAAATAATTGAGCAAGATTTGTCTGCGGCATGTTTGTGCTTCGGCGAAGCTTGCCATGGCATTAAAGCGCTGCTCTTCAACACGACGACGTTGCTCGTCTTCAATATCTTCAAAAAAGCGGCGTACGCGGCCTATGTCTGCCGGATCAAAATACATAATCGCTTCTGCAGCCAGGCCATCACGACCTGCACGACCGGTTTCTTGATAGTAAGCCTCGATGCTTTTTGGAATATCGTAATGCACCACAAAACGTACGTTTGGTTTATTAATTCCCATGCCAAAGGCAACGGTCGCAACCACAATTTGAATATCGTCACGGGCAAAGCCCGATTGCACAAATTGGCGTTGCTCGTTACTCATTCCCGCATGGTAGGCGGCGGCATTGAACCCGGCGTCTGCAAGTTTTTCGGCTACATCATCAACCCGTTTGCGGCTGGTGCAATAAATAATGCCACTTTGATTTTGCTGCTCTTTTAAATATCGAAGCAGTTGCACCATAGGTTTGAATTTTTCTTCTATGGTGTAACGAATGTTCGGTCTATCGAAGCTACCAGTGTGCACGTAAGGGTGGTTAAGCTGAAGCTGTTCAATAATATCGTAACGAGTTGCTTTATCTGCCGTTGCTGTAAGGGCCATCATGGGCACATGCATAAAGCGTTGCTTTAACTCGTTGAGCCGACAGTAATGCGGCCTAAAGTCATGACCCCAATGCGACACACAGTGAGCTTCATCAATTGCAAAAAGTGCGAGTTTTAGATGACTCAAGCGTTCTAAAAATTCGTGTTGCAGTACTTTTTCTGGTGCAACATATAACAGCTTAATTTGCCCATAGTGCAATTGCTGATAGACAGCTTGCTGCTCTTCAAAAGGCAGGCTGTTGTTGATGTAGGCCGCTTGCACGCCGAGTGCTCTTAGTTGGGCAACTTGGTCTTGCATCAAGGAAATAAGCGGCGAGATAACCACAGTCACACCATCAAGGATCAAAGCAGGTACTTGATAGCATAATGATTTGCCTCCACCCGTTGGTAGGAGTACAAGCGAGTCTTGTCCGTCTAGCGCTGCGGCTATAATCGCTTCTTGGCCATCACGAAAGTCCTTGTAACCAAACACTTGTTTGAGTACGGCTTGTGGTGATCGAACGGGTGTGTTGGACATTGCGGTATTGGTATTCATCGCCAAGCATTTTAGTGGTTTTTTATGGCGATGTCTGTAGAAATATACCCAAACGACCTCAAGATGCAGAATTCAGCGTTTCACAGGTGCTTAATATCAAGGCGTTACTTTGCAATAATGACAGTCCCTTTTAAGAAGTAAATACATGGGTTTATTTAGCGTGTTTTGGTTGCGTCACTGCTAAGGGGGCGTAAAATAGCGTTTTTAAACTATAAAGCCAAACTTATGCCTACCAACATTGAGCAGCGAAAAGGCGTTATTTTCGCTTGTTTAGCCTTTTTTATGTGGGGTCTTGCGCCCATTTACTTTAAGTTTCTACAGCAGATTTCTGCGTTTGAAATCTTAATGCACCGTGTTATTTGGTCGGTGTTATTTTTACTTCTTATTATTGCTGCTCGTCATCAATGGCAGCGTATTCGTGTTGTACTCGGACAACCTAAATTACTTTTGATGTTGGTAATAACAGCAAGTTTACTTGGCTTTAACTGGGGGTTATTTATTTGGGCAGTGAACAATAATCATATGCTCGATGCCAGTTTAGGTTATTACATAAATCCATTACTGAATGTGTTATTGGGTATGTTATTTTTAGGTGAGCGACTACGCAAGTGGCAAGGCGTTGCGGTAGGTCTAGCGCTTTGTGGTGTGTTGCTTCAGCTTGTGAGCTTTGGTTCATTCCCTGTGGTTGCTTTCTCATTAGCAGGATCGTTTGCTATTTATGGGCTACTTCGTAAAAAGCTGCCGATTGAATCATTGCCAGGGTTACTGCTTGAAGCACTTATTTTATTACCGGTTGCGCTAATTTACTGGTGGTTGATGATGCCATCAGCAAGCTCTGATTTAACTGCAAACGATTGGCACATTAACTTGTTACTTATTAGTGCTGGTGTGGTGACAACCTTACCGCTGTTATGTTTTACCGGTGCAGCAAAGCGCCTGCAATACAGTACGCTTGGCTTTTTTCAGTACATTGGTCCAAGTTTAATGTTTATGCTTGCGGTGGCTTTTTATGGTGAGGTATTTGATGCTGAGCGAGTGGTGACATTTGCATGTATTTGGAGCGCTTTGGCATTATTCAGCTGGGATTCGTATCGTCAGAGCCGTAAGCAACGCAAAGCGCAATTAGAGGCGGTAACTAAGCCTGTGTAGGCTTAGCTTACTAGCTTGTTGCGGCCAGTGTCTTTAGCTTGATAAAGCTTTAAATCGGCCTGTTTTATTAGTTCATCCAAACTATAAACAGGCCCATTATGAAAACCAATCGACAGTGTAAACTTGATATGGTCTTTACTGAACTCAGGGCTGTGCTTTTCGACAAATAAGCGGAACTTCTCTAAGCGTTGCAACGATTCTTGTTTGTCTTGATCAGCAAAATAGACTGCAAACTCTTCACCACCAAAGCGGCCTACTAAGTTATCTTCAAAATACTTTGCCATACATTGCGATAACCCCTTAAGAACTTCATCGCCGGCATCATGACCGTAGTTATCGTTAATTGATTTAAAGTGGTCAATATCAATCATGGCTAAAGAGACTGAGGTATCTGACACTTTTGCAGCTTTTAGATGACTGTTTGCTTCACCAAAGAAATAGCGGCGATTAGGCAGCTTAGTGAGATAATCAGTGTTTGCTTGTAAACGAATCGTTTTAATGTTTTCAAGCATGTCGACGTTTTGGCTGAGCCGACAATAAAACTCTTCATTGTTGAATGGCTTACGAAGGTAATCGTCTGCGCCAGATTTCAAAAAGCGCGTTGATAAATGCAGAGTATCGAGTGCAGAAATGCCGATTATGGCCTTTTCATCGTTGGAGTATAAACGGCGAATTTCAACACAGAGCTCATCCCCATTCATGTTAGGCATTTCATTATCGGTAATGATCACCGATATTTTTGGGTTTTCAGCCAGTACTTTTAAAGCATCAACACCATCAACCGCTTCGATTGTTTGGTATTTATGACGGGTTAATAAGTTACAAATATGGTGGCGTGTTGCCGCTGAATCATCGACTACTAATACCAATATTTGCTCATTACGAGGCAAGCGAGCCAGTTGTTTTTCTAGGTATTGATAGGCTTGTTTATTTTCTTTGGTGATGTAGTCAATGATGGGGTGTTTTTCAACGATACTACGTGTTGTTTCGTCAAGGTTGCCAGTCATTACAATGGTCGGGATATCGGCTTCGATGGTGCAAGGAACTGCTTCACCGTTTGGCGCATCAGGTAGAATAAAATCTACTACGGCACAAAAGTAACTGTGCTTGCTAATAAGCTCTTTTGCCTCAGCTAAGCTACCGGCTATGTCGGCTTCATATCCAACTTTTTGCGCGATGTGCTTTTGCACCCGCGCAATGGTTGGCGTATCTTCAATTATTAATATTCTTCGAGTCACAGCTTGCCTTGTAATAACTTATTGGCGAAACAAAAGTTATTACAAGTTTTAACCCTAAAAGGGTAAAAAAGCAAATTGTTATAGGCTGTCTGACTCAGAATAATATTCAACACTTTGTGGTGTTGAGGTCGCAATGCGAGAGCGCCCAAATAATGTGTGAAACTTGGTTTTACAGGTTGTTTGCTTAAGGTATTTTATCCAAGCGCGCTCAATCGGATTGGTCGCTTCAAGATTACCGGTAACAACTTGTACAAATTGAGTTTGAAATTCATTTTGTGGTTCTAGGGTTTTGTTGTATAAACCCTTTAGAACAACACCATGCTGCTCGAGAATGTCGGCTTCTAGCAAAGTGAAGTGACCACTACGACCAAAACCGCGTGGGAAATTTTGATCATCATAGAATTGACGTTGGCTTGCAAATGCCTGACGAAGTGATGAAATGTCATTGCTCATGGCTTTATCCTCATGCCCTAATTTCTTGCTGGAGTATGGATCAAGTTGTCGATTTTATTAAACAAATTATTTTTATCGTAAGGGTAAAAAATGGATATCGATTTATTGAAGACTTTTGTTGAAGTGGTTCGTACACGCCATTTCGGTAAAGCAGCTGAAAATTTATATATTACACAGTCTGCGGTGAGTTTTCGGATCCGACAATTAGAGCAAGGTTTAGGCGTTAACTTATTTATTCGTCAACGAAACAACATACAGTTAACGGCGCCGGGTGAGCGACTACTGCCACACGCACAAATGATCATTACGGGTATGCAGCGCGCAAAAGTTGATGTGGCACTTGCAGATAATATGCATAAGCAAATTAGCTTAGCGGGAACACCTAATATATGGGATGCATTTTTACAGTTTGGTATTACTAATATTGTTTCTGCTATGCCGGGTGTGTCGTTAGTTGCTGAAGTCAAAGCACAACAAGAGAGTACTCGCTTATTACTGGAACGTACTCTAGATTTAGCTGTGTTGTTCGATCCCCCTAAAGTAGATGAACTAGTTGTACAGCGAATTTGTGAGCTACCTATTATTCCAGTGAGCGCGTTTGAAACAGCAAATAGTGAAAACTTTTTCGATAATCAATATGTTTATGTTGATTGGGGAACCACCTTTTCTTTATGGCATGCTCGTGAGTTTAACGGTCACGCTCCTCCTTATTTTAGAACCAGCACGGGTCGTATTGCGCTTGATTTAATTTTGAAGTGTGGCGGCAGTGCGTTTATTCCTCAGTTACTAGTTGAAGAGCAGCTTAAATCTGGTGAGCTTTATCATGTTGAAGATGTTGCGCATACCTCGCGCGATGTGTTTGTTGCTTACCACAGAGATAACGAACAAACTCCTTTATTAGAGAAGTTAGTGACCTTATTAACTGAACTACAAATAAAAGCTTAAAATTAATTTAATTTAGCTTTCATAAAAAATTAATGCTGCAACAGAAGGTTACGTTTTTATTTCAAAAATAATTACATTTTATGAAGCTAAATTGACGCTTTTATTTCAATTGTCATCTTTCTGTCATTTTTCGCTGTCACACTGCGCGCATCGAAACACACATGTGTTTTTTGTTGCGATTATTGAGGAAACGACATGAAATTTGCAAAGTCTAGCTTATTCCTAGCTTTATTTGGTGGTTTATCTTTTTCTGCATTAGCTGATGTAGATGTATATGGTAAAGCAAACGTGACTGTTCAATCATCAGATGATGGCGAAGGGTCTTTCACTGAAATTAAAAGCAATAACTCACGTTTTGGCTTAAAAGGTTCAGAAAAAATTTCTGAAGGCTTAGAAGCTGTTTATAAATTTGAGTTTGGTGTAGACGTATCTGACGCTGATTCAAAAGGCGACAATGACGATAACATCACTGCACGTAACCAATACGTGGGTGTTAAAGGTAGCTTTGGTCAAGTTGTTATCGGTCGTAACGATACAGCAATGAAGCAGTCTCAAGGTAAAGTTGATTTATTCAATGACCTTGAAGGTGATATCAAGAACGCATTTAAAGGTGAAAACCGTTTAGGCGACACAATTTCTTATGCTTCTAAAGACTTCAGTGGCTTCAAAGTATTAGCAACTTATGTGGCTGAAGATGATGTAGACGCTGATAACGGTTACTCAGTAGCGTTAACTTACGGCGATGCAAAACTTAAAGAAAGCAAACTCTATGCATCAGTTGCAGCTGACAGCGAAGTAAAAGGTTACGACATTGTTCGTGCAACAGTACAAGGTAAACTAGGTGACTTTAAACTAGGTGCTATGTACCAAACACAAGAAAAAGTGGATGGTAGTGCAGAAGCTGATGGCTACTTAGTAAATGCTGCTTACCAAATGAATAGTAATACTTTCAAAGTGCAGTACCAAGTAATTGACTTTGATGAAGGCGATAAGAAAACAGCTATTTCTGCAGGTGTTGATCACAAGCTTAGCAAAAACACCAAAGTATTTGGTTTCTACTCAACGTTTGATACAGACAATCAAGTTGACCAAGACTACCTAGGTGTTGGTATTGAATACAAGTTCTAATCCAACCTTTGGATAACTCCCTAACTTGTCAGCCCAGCTAATTAGCTGGGCTTTTTTGTTCTAGCCGAGAATTTGTAGCCTAGTTAGACTTGCGATTAAGCTTGTGCGTAGTTTGATTTGCCAGCAAGCCAACGTTGAATCAATTTATCGGTAAGCTCTGGATAGTCGTTCAAAATTTTGAAGGCAATGGGTCTTACATGATCGAGTGTTTGTTTATCGCGGTTTAAGTCGGCAATTTTAAATTCGGCTAGGCCTGTTTGTTTGGTACCAAGTACTTCACCTGGGCCACGGATTTCGAGATCTCGCTCAGCAATAACAAAGCCATCATTACTTTCACGCAGCACACCTAAGCGTTTTTGCGCTGTAGCTGATAATGGCGCGTGATAGAGTAAAACACAGTGTGATGCCGTAGCCCCACGACCAACACGGCCGCGCAGCTGGTGGAGTTGTGCAAGCCCTAACCGTTCAGGGTTTTCAATAATGATAAGGCTGGCATTAGGCACATCAACACCTACTTCTATCACCGTTGTGGCAACGAGTACATGAATATTGCCCGCTTTAAACTCACTCATAATGGCTTGCTTTTCGGCGGCTTTCATCCGGCCATGCACTAAGCCAACGTTTAGCTCTGGCAGTGCTGCTTTTAATTGCTCTGCGCTATCTTCCGCGGCTTGGCATTGCAGTACTTCAGATTCATCAATCAGAGTGCAAACCCAATACACTTGACGACCTTGCTCTGTACACGCTGTTCTCACACGTTGAATTATTTCGTCTCGGCGTGCATCTGGAATAGCCACCGTTGTAATAGGCGTTCTACCGGGTGGTAACTCATCAATCACTGAGGTTTCTAAGTCAGCGTAGGCTGTCATTGCTAGCGTTCGCGGGATAGGTGTTGCTGTCATCACTAATTGGTGCGGGTAACAGTCACCAAAGCGGCCTTTTTCGCGCAGTGATAAGCGCTGATGAACACCAAAGCGGTGTTGCTCATCAATAATAATTAATACGAGATTGTTAAACTCAACCTGCTCTTGGAATAACGCATGGGTGCCAACAATCATTTGTGCTTCCCCAGAGGCGATTTTTTCTAAAGTTGCTGCACGCTCTTTACCTTTACTTTTGCCACCTAACCAAGCGACTTCAACACCGAGTTGATTAAACCATTGGCTAAAGTTGATGCCATGTTGCTCTGATAAAATCTCTGTTGGTGCCATTAGCGCTACTTGATAGCCTTCGCTTATCGCGGTGAGCGCACTGAGTGCTGCAACTAAGGTTTTACCGGAGCCTACATCGCCTTGCACTAGACGCATCATCGGAAATGGGTGTTGTAAGTCACCTTTGATTTCTGCCACCACACGACTTTGCGCGTTAGTTGGGCTAAAGGCTAAATTAGCTAAAAACTGCTGCTCAAGTTGATTATGAGGCTTTAATGATACTGCTTTTACCGTTTGCCCTTTTTGACGTAGCTTTAAAAGACTTAAGTTTTGCGCAAGCAGCTCTTCAAACACTAGCCGTTGCTGGGCAGGGTGCATACCTTGTTCAAGGGCAGTTAAATCAACATCGTTTTGTGGGCGATGTAAGGTCATAAGTGCATCGGCTAAACACATTCCGGTCGGTTGAAACTGCTCTGGCAGTAACTCTTCGACAGGGTACTTAGTTAATAGTGCAAGAGCTTGATCGCTAAGTGCACGAATAGATAACTGTTTCAGCCCTTCGGTAACAGGATAAACCGGCGTAAGCGTGGTGTTCGTTGGTTGCTCAGAAGGGGTATCCGATAAGCTGTATTCCGGATGTGTCATTTCAAAGCCAACACGACCACGGCGGATCTCACCAAAGCAGCGAATGATTTTACCTGTACTTAAGGCATTTTTTTGAGCTGCGCTAAAGTTAAAAAACCTCAGCGTTAAACGGCCCGTGCCATCATTTACTTGGCAAACCAGCATGCGTCTTTTACCAAAGGTAATCTGGCTGGTTTCAATGGTGGCTTCAACACTAACATGGCTATGCGGTTGGAGTTCGCAAATTGGGTGAATGCGGGTCCGGTCTTCATAGCGATGAGGTAAATGAAACAGCATGTCTTGCACCGTATGAATATTTAGCTTAGCAAGGCGCTCGGCCATTTTCGGGCCGACGCCTTTTAATTCTGTAATTGGGTATAACGCTAAGCTAGGATGACTCAAAGGTGACTCAAATTATTAATTAGTAGACTGTTTTTCAGTTTACTTGCTCTCGTTAGTGGCTTCAAGCGGTTGCGTGTGTTTTAAAATGTTCCAGAACGTTTCATCAGCAACAATTTCACCACTTTCATCAAGCTCAGGGTACGGTAGCTCTTTTTCACGGCATTGTTCAGCAATGATAGGGTGGCAGCCTTCAAATAAGATACGGTGCTTTATTTTCGCATCAAGCATATCGCGGTTGTAAAGTCCGGCTTCTTCACGTTGGCGTTGTGCTTCAAATAGAATAAGTGCAGCAGCAACAGATACATTAAGAGATTGCACCATTCCTTGCATAGGGATAATGATGTTTTTATCTGCATGGGCAAGGGCACGCGGCGAAATACCATCACGTTCTTGGCCAACAATAACAGCCGTCGGTTTGGTGTAATCAATTTCACGAAAGTCGACTGCATCGTCGCTGAGATGAGTTGCTAAAATTTGTACTTCAGGATTTTGCGCACGCATCATGGCAACCGCTTCATCGATATTACGATGCAAGTGAGTTTCTAGCCAGTTTTTACTACCACCTGAGGTATTGTTAGTTAACCATTTTTGATTCTCTGGCCATACTGCATGTACGTGATGGCAGCCAGTCGCGTCAGCTGTGCGGGCAATGGCCGATAAATTATGATGCTTATGTACTTCTTCTAAACAAACCGTTAGGTCCGTTTGGCGGCGGTCTAACACGCGCTTAACACGCTCAAAGCGAGTTGTATCCATAGTTGTGTGCTCGTTGACGGATTCTAATTGGCGCTGATTATACCCTAGGGAACAACAGCACGGCTAATTGGGTTTTGTAATGAGATCAGCGTTTCTGTTGATTGAATAGCTTCGATGGCTTGTATTTTGTTAATTAACACATCTTGTAGATGATCAATTGAGCGCGCCATCACTTTGATAAATATACTGTAATTACCTGTGGTGTAATAGGCTTCGACAACTTCTTCTAGTTCTTTTAAATGCAGTAAAGTTTGTGGGTAATCACGGGCATTGTTGAGGTTAATACCAATAAAACAGCAAACATCGTAACCAAGCTGTTTGGCATCAATACTGACTTGGGTGCCTGTAATAATTCCCGCTTGTTTCATCTTTTCGACCCGTACATGAATAGTCCCGGCACTGACTGCAAAGCGTTTAGCGAGTTCTGCATAGGCTGTTCGCGCATTTTCCATTAAAGCATTAAGGATGTTTTTATCGAGATTATCGATTTGATAATTTTCCATGGTATTTATTAGTGTTAATTATTGAATCAATAAATTTTATAGCATTATTTTTATGAAAATTTCAATGTTAAGTTCTTTTTATTGTGGGTTATTGAAAATTATCTTTGTTTAGTTGAGGATTGTTTTAACAGGAGGGGCCAAGCAGCGGGTTTCTCTAATTAAGCAAGTAACAATAACTGGGAATGAGGCCAATTATTATGAGTTCACACTACCTGCAGCAACAGCAGCAAATTAGTAAAGTAAAACAGTTTTTTTCAAGCCAATTAGAACAACAATTAGGGTTAGTTGAAGTACAAGCACCAATCTTGGCAAAAGTAGGCGATGGTATTCAAGATAACTTAAGCGGTACTGAAAATGCTGTATCGGTAGCAGTGAAAACAATTCCGGGTAGCCAATTTGAAGTAGTCCACTCATTAGCTAAGTGGAAACGCAAAACCTTGGCTGATTACGATTTTTCGGTAGGTGAAGGACTTTATACGCACATGAAGGCGCTTCGTCCTGATGAAGAATCTTTAAGCCCAATTCACTCGGTGTATGTTGACCAATGGGACTGGGAAAAAGTAATTTGCGAGAGTACAGAGCGTACTTTAGACAAGCTAAAAGAAACCGTGACATCACTTTATCAGGCGATTAAAGCAACCGAACGCTTTGTCGCAAGCGAGTTTGATTTAACGCCGTTTTTGCCCGAGCAAATCACCTTTGTACACAGTGAACAGCTACGTCAGATGTATCCAGACTTTACTGCGAAACAACGTGAAAAAGCGGTAGCACAAGAGTACGGTGCGGTATTTTTAATTGGTATAGGCGGCACACTTGCAGATGGCAAAATTCATGACGTACGAGCACCGGATTATGACGATTGGTCAACACAAACCTGTAGTAAATTTGCAGGCTTAAACGGTGATATTTTAGTTTGGAACCCTGTGCTTGAAGATGCATTTGAAATCTCTTCAATGGGCATTCGTGTAAGCCCTGATGCATTAGCTACTCAATTAGCGATTACAGGCGACCAAGCTCGGTTAGAGTTTGATTGGCATAAACAGCTACTGGCGAAGAAGTTTCCGCAAACAATTGGTGGTGGTATTGGTCAATCACGACTCGCTATGTTGTTGTTACAAAAACAGCATATCGGGCAAGTACAAGTTGGTGTTTGGCCTGAACAGCTAAAACAGCAAGTGGAAGGAATTCTTTAAAGAGTAATGACCCTGGTAAAAAGAGGCTTTAAGCCTCTTTTTTATTAACTGGTCTTAAACTCTACCTCAACCTTGTTTTCTTCAAGTTTTACCTTACATGGTGGGTATTGGCGGTTAGTGAGTAGAACTTTTTCGAAAATATGAATTTCGACGCCAGAATGCAGTTTTTTATTAACGACTAATTGCGCATCTTCCAGTAAATCATGCAGGTGATGCTCTAAGCTTGATAGCTTTTTCTCAAGCATTTCAGCTTGCTCGCAATAGTGCATTTGTGTGGCACCAATTTTTGCGAGTAACTGTTTTTTCTTTTCGGCGTCTTTTACTTGATCTGCTTTTTCGATAGCTTCTTGCAAAGTATCAAGTTGTGAATCTGTTTGTGCTAAATCTTTTAAACACTGATCTGTTTGTGCGGTGACATCAGCACCCGAAGCTGCTAAGTGAATAACCATTTTAGCGCCAGATTCATTGCCAATTTCGCCGGCAATTAACATTTGTGCGTCTAGGATCTCTCCGCCGAATAGCTTACCTTGCGGATTATCTTCTTGGCCTATCTGCAACAGCTTAGTAGCTTTCATTGTGCAATGGCTGGCTTGGCGTTCAATGAGGATATTATTGGCTTCAAGGTAGCAGTATTGACCATGTGATAAGTGAATGTCACCTTGGCTGATAATATTACATGACAGCTTTTTATCTTCGAGCTGGTGACCAATTACACCTTGTTTTATAGTGATATCGCCAGCCGCTGATAAATGACCAGATTCCACTGTGCCCATCACTGTGATATCGCCTTTGGCGTTAATACGCATGCCCGGTTCAACGTTGTGAGTAACAATGACGCTACCTTCAAAGTCTACGTGACCACTTTTTACGTTTACATCGGCAATAGTAAAGATATCATCGACACGCATACCGTTGGCAATATCCACTGGTACACCAGCGATCACAGAAATTAGCTCGAGCGGGTTGTTTTTTGATATTTCGGTGCCTTCACCTGCGACTAGCTTGGTGTTTTCCCCCGGTTTTGCAGGAAGTACATCACCAGTAACAGTAAATCCTTCTTTGCCAGGAGTAGCAGGAATTTGTTTTATAAGTAATACACCAGGTTCGACACTTGCGAGCTTGCCAAAGTCACGCATATCGGCTGTGCCGTCTTCACGTAGCTTAGGTGTTTTTAAGCGGTCTTTTAAGGTCTCAACCTGTGGTACAAACTTAGACGGTTGGCCATCAATCGGTAAACGGCCTTTTGCGAGCACTCCTTTAGCAACTTCACCTGCAGGTAGCTCAAACTGTTGTTGTAATAACTTTTCTAAGAAAGCTTGCTTATAACCGCGGGCAACACCTGCTTTGATAAGCTCTTTTTTAGCATCGTCAAGCGTCATGACTTTGCCACCTTCAGCTAAAGTCAGCTCGCCTGTAGCCAGCATTTTGTCATCACTCAGGGTAACAACTAGGCTCGCATCATGTTTAGAGGCAACAACAAGCATGCGCTCATTTGAATCGCTTTTGAAGAAATTATTGATAGCTTCATGATCCACTCTGCATTCGCAAAATGGTGACTTTTCTAATGCTTCGATAATAAACGCAGCACTAGGAGGCGAGTTTTCATGAACATCTAATAAAACGTTGCCGTTGTGAGCGAGCTTAAACACCTGGAGATCCTTTTTTACTACATTAGCTAAAGGTTTTACTTGTTATAACAACAGAGTGCTAGAGATTTGCTAATGAGTCAAGAATTTCGGGTGAGGGAAGTAAGAACTTTTTCTAAAAAAGTGCCAGCAACTTTGCGTTGCTGGCAGGGCTGATTAGTTTGTTGAAGGTAGCTCCATGATACCGTCAATCTCAACTTGCACGCCTTTTGGTAGCGCACGTACGCCAATTGCGGCACGTGCAGGGTATGGTTGCTTAAAGTACTGGCTCATCACTTCGTTAACAATCGCAAAGTTAGATAGGTCAGTTAAAAAGATATTCACTTTTACCATGTCTTGAATTTGACCACCCGCAGCTTGGCAAACAGCTGTTAGGTTTTTGAATACTTGGTGAGTTTGCTCAGTAAAGTCTTCAGAGATCACTTCCATTGTTTCTGGCACAAGTGGAATTTGACCTGATAAATAAACAGCCGTGCCTACTTTAACTGCTTGGCTGTAAGTACCGATTGCTGCTGGTGCATTATCAGTAGAAATAAAAGATTTGTTCATGATTATCCTTGTTACTTTTTACGATAGACTCTTTGCACATCAGGCATAACGCGAATGCGGCGCATAATGTTAGCAACATGAACGCGGTTTTTAACCGTGATGCCTAAATCTATCATGTATAAATTACTTTCTTTTTCGTCAGTCGCTATTTCAACAATGTTGGCTTGGGTTGAGGCAACAACATTGGTTAATTTAGCCAGCGCACCTTGGTGATTGATAATCTCAATACGAAGGGCTGCAATATATTCTTTCTCTGGGTTATCGTCCCATTTTACAACTAAGTATTTTGAGCGCTCTTTTTCCCAACCACGAATGTTTTTACATTCTTGGCGGTGAACTGTAAGGCCTTTACCTTGGCTTATATAAGCAGTAATAGCATCGCCAGGTACAGGTCGGCAGCATTTAGAGTAATTAACTAACATGCCTTCAGTACCTATGATGGTTGCTTTTGCTTTTTGTGCAAGGTCATCTAGGTCGTCAGCATCAACTTGCATCAAGCGTTTTGCAATAAGCACACTCATAAGATTACCTGAGCCTATTTCGACTAATAGCTCAAGTACGGTATTTAGTTCATGCTCTTGAAGTACACGGCGAATGTTTTCATCTGGAATATCATCCAGTTTGGTTTCACCAAGTGCTGAGTCTAGTAAACGTCGACCGAGCAGCATGGCTTCTTCATGCTGTTGGCTCTTCAGGTAATTGCGGATACCTAAACGTGCTTTACCTGTTACAACAAAATTTAGCCAAGTTGCATTAGGGTGCGCCCCTGAGCTGGTGATGACTTCGACCGTTTGCCCTGTATCAAGTGCTTTACTTAGTGGGTGAGGTTTACGGTTAACGCGTGCACCTACACAGGTATTACCTACATCAGTGTGAACTGCATAAGCAAAGTCGACTGCTGTCGCACCCATAGGTAGTTCAACGATACGACCATCTGGCGTGAAAACATAGATCTCTTCAGGGAATAGCTCTGTTTTAACGTTTTCAACAAACTCAAATGATGAGCCCGCACTTTGCTGAAGCTCCAGTAAGCTTTGCATCCATTGGCGAGCACGCTGCTGTGCTGTGTGGCCTGCGCTATCACCGGCTTTTTTATACATCCAGTGAGCAGCCACCCCTTTATCTGCCATATGATCCATGTCGTGGGTACGAATTTGAATCTCAACAGGAATACCATGAGGGCCAACTAATGAGGTATGAAGTGATTGATAACCATTGGTTTTTGGTACAGCAATGTAATCTTTAAAACGGGTTTCGATTGGTTTGTAAAGGTTATGAGCAACACCTAATACGCGGTAACAGGTATCCATATTATCAACATTGATACGGAACGCGTAGATATCCATCACTTCGTTAAACGACAGCTCTTTATTGAGCATTTTTTTGTAAATGCTATAAAGGTGTTTTTCGCGGCCTGATATAGTTGCTTCGATGCCAGACTCTTCTAAACGCGCTTCAATTTCAGTCTTAATATTACTGATAACTTCTTTACGGTTACCACGTGCTTTGACTACTTCTGATCTTAATGCGCGATGGCGCATCGGGTATAACGCTTGAAAGCCTAAATCTTCTAATTCATTTTTAATATCATGAATACCAAGGCGGTTCGCAATTGGCGCATAAATCTCTAGGGTTTCACGGGCAATACGACGGCGTTTGTCAGGGCGCAGTGCGCCTAAAGTACGCATGTTGTGAGTACGGTCAGCCAGTTTGATTAAGATCACGCGAATATCTTGAGTCATCGCCATGATCATTTTGCGGTAGTTTTCTGCTTGGAATTCTTTTTTATCTTTAAAGCTGAGTTTATCTAGCTTACTCACCCCTTCAACAAGCTCGGCAACCGTGTCGCCAAAAATTTCAGCTAAGTCTTGTTGGCTAAAGTCAGTGTCTTCAATCACGTCATGCATCAGGGCAGCCATCAGCGTTTCGTGGTCTAAGTGCATGCCGGCAAGTATTTGTGTCACTTCGACAGGGTGGGTGATATAAGGCTCGCCACTTGAGCGTGTTTGGCCTTCGTGGGCTTCGCGAGCGACCACGTATGCTTTTTGTACCAGCTCAATATCAGCAGGTGGTAAGTATTCGGATATTTTCTTTTTGAGGCCTTCGAATAGATACAAAGTCACACTCCAATGCGCAAATGAAGTAAATCGGTAACGGTATGAATAGAATATACGATGAAAAGAAGGGCTTGCCAACGGCTAGTGTAGAAATACTAGCCGTATAGCTAAATCAAAGCGGGGAGCTTGATTACTGGTTGCCACCTACGATAGCAGCCACAGCAGCCATTTCTGCTGCTTCTTGATGTTGTTGTTCTTCACGATCAATTAAGTCCATAGAAGAGCTATCTACTAACCCTTTCTCAATTTCACGTAAAGCAATAACCGTTGGTTTGTCATTTTCAGCATCAACGAGTGGATCTTTACCACCAACCGCGATTTGGCGGGCACGACGAGCCGCAACTAAAATTAAGTCAAAACGATTACCAATTGCATCTACTGCATCTTCAACAGTTACGCGAGCCATCTCAGCACTCCAAATAAATTCTTAAGCAAAGGCGTAGTTTACTGTACCAAGTTAAATTCGCCAATAGCTTGTGGTTAATTTTTATCTTATTCTTAAAAAGTATTACTTAAGTAAGTTCTCTAATAACGCCTGATGGCGCACAGTTTGGCTTTTTAACGATAAACGTTTAGCCATAACGATAGTTTCGATTTCTGTAAGTGCAGTATCAAAGTCATCGTTAACAACAACATAATCATACTCATTATAGTGCGATGTTTCTGATTGTGCTTTTGCCATTCTTCCTGCGATTACCTCTGCAGAGTCTTGACCACGGTTATTTAAGCGTGATTCAAGTTCTTCTTTTGATGGTGGAAGAATAAAGATAGTCTCAACATCATCAACTAATTTGCGGATTTGCTGAGCACCTTGCCAATCGATATCTAAAAATACGTCAATACCTGCTGCAAGTTGGCTTTCGATTGCTTGCTTAGACGTACCATAGTAGTTATCAAACACTTGCGCCCATTCAAAAAAGTCATTTTTCTCAATTAGCGCTTTGAACTCATCCACAGAAACAAAGTGATAGTGCACACCGTTTTCTTCACCCGGACGAGGTGAGCGAGTGGTGTGCGAAACCGATACTTTCATATCGCTGTGTTTCTTTAGTAAAGCACCAATTAAGCTTGATTTACCAGCCCCTGATGGAGCTGACAAGATAAATAAATTTCCGCGAGTTTGCGCCATGATCTGTCTCTAATAAAAAATAAACAGGCTCGGACTATCGCTAATCCAAGCCTTTAATTGAACTATTGTACTTTATTTCGCTAAAAGTGCTCAAGTTTGCCTGCTTTTAGACTTTTTAAAACAAAAGACCCAGCAGGTGCTGGGTCTTATAAAAAACTGTAAAGCGTGCTTATTCAATATTCTGGATCTGTTCACGCATTTGCTCGATTAACACTTTCAGTTCTACAGCAGCGTTTGTGATATCACTGTTGATAGACTTTGATGCTAATGTGTTTGCTTCACGGTTAAACTCTTGCATCATAAAGTCTAGGCGTCGGCCACATGCGCCGCCTTTAGTTAAGATTTTTTTGGTTTCTTTAACATGCGACTTTAAGCGGTCAAGTTCTTCAGCAACATCTTGCTTTTGCGCAAGGTAAATAAGTTCTTGCTCAAGGCGAGACTCATCAATATCTGTTTTTAGTTCTTCTAGCTTTTGGTTTAGTTTTTCGCGCTGCCATTTAGCAATTTCTGGTAAGTGGCCTTCAACAATAGTTACTTGCTCTAAAATAGCATCAAGGCGAGTTGCTATCATTTCTTGTAAGTTTGCGCCTTCATCGCCGCGAGCTTGTTTAAAATCTTCAATTACTTGGTCAAACCCTGCAATTAGCGCAGTGTTTACACTATCCATATCGAGCTCTTCGGCTTCCATAACGCCAGGCCAACGTAAAATATCAACAGGGTTGATGTCACCATTGCTTTGGTTTTGCACCCATTGTGCGCTTTTGATTAATTGCTCAGCGAGTGATTCATTAATCGTTAACTCACCAACATGCGCTGGATTTGCAGCAAACTTTAAGAAAACTTCAACCTTACCGCGCTGTAAATGTTTACGTAAACGCTCACGAATAACTGGTTCCATGCCACGAAATTGCTCAGGTGCGCGGATAAAAGTTTCAAGGTAACGTTGGTTTACTGAACGAATTTCCCAAGTGCCAGTGCCCCATTCGCCTTTAATTTCGCGGCGCGCATAAGCTGTCATGCTGTGGATCATGGATGATTTCCTAGTGTTATTAAATTTACAAAGTTGACTGATTATACCGAATCAGCTTTTAACCTCTAGCGTAAATTTTCTGAAATGTGCTTTTCTGATGCAGTTAATTATGTAAATGAACATGGCATCTGGCACCACATCGACTTATAATGTGGCAAATTCAGAATTAAGGGGATCGTTAATGCGTCCAAGCGAAAGAACACCTAACCAAATTAGACCGGTTACATTCACACGTAATTACACTATGCATGCTGAAGGTTCAGTATTAGTAGAGTTTGGAAATACTAAAGTTTTGTGTACAGCAACTGTTGAAGCAGGTGTACCACGCTTTATGAAAGGCCAAGGTAAAGGTTGGGTTACGGCTGAATACGGTATGTTACCTCGTTCAACACATACTCGTAATGGTCGTGAAGCATCGCGCGGTAAGCAGGGCGGTCGTACAATGGAAATTCAACGCTTAATCGCACGTGCACTTCGTGCCGCGGTTGATTTAAAGGCGTTAGGTGAAAACACCATTACTATCGATTGTGATGTTATTCAAGCTGATGGCGGTACACGTACAGCATCAATCAGTGGCGCGTGCGTTGCATTAGTTGATGCGCTTACTTACATGCGTAGTAAAGGTATGATCAATTCAAACCCACTTAAGCATATGATTGCGGCAATTTCAGTTGGTGTATATAAAGGTCAACCAATTAGTGACCTTGAGTATCTAGAAGATTCTGAAGCCGAAACAGATATGAACGTGATCTTGACCGAAACTGGCAAAATCATCGAAATCCAAGGTACTGCTGAAGGCGAACCTTTCTCATTCGACGAACTTGATGAGCTACTTACATTAGCTAAGCACTCAATTCGTGAGATTATCGACGTTCAAAAGCAAGCATTAGCTTAATAAAGAAGTAGGTTTATTAGTTATGAAAGATTATCAAAAAGAGTTTATTGAATTCGCACTTGAAAAGCAGGTGCTTAAATTTGGTGAGTTTACTTTAAAGTCTGGTCGCACTAGCCCTTATTTCTTCAACGCTGGTTTATTCAATACCGGTCGTGACCTTGCACGCTTGGGTCGCTTTTACGCTGCAGCACTTGAAGATGCGGGCATTGATTACGATGTATTATTCGGCCCTGCTTATAAAGGTATTCCAATCGCAACGACTACAGCGGTTGCTTTAGCTGATCATCACGACAAAGATGTACCTTATTGTTTTAACCGTAAAGAGAAAAAAGCACACGGTGAAGGTGGTACATTAGTAGGTTCTGAACTTAAAGGTAAGATCATGTTAGTTGATGACGTGATCACTGCAGGCACAGCTATTCGTGAGTCTATGGAAATCATTGCAGATAATGGTGCAGACTTAAGTGGTGTTTTAATTGCACTTGACCGCCAAGAGAAAGGTAAAGCTGAGTTATCTGCTATTCAAGAAGTCGAGCGTGACTTTGGCACTAAAGTTATCTCTATTGTAAAACTAGCTGACTTAATTAGTTACCTAGAAGCCAAAGGTACAATGGATGAGCATTTAGCTGCAGTAAAAGCATACCGTGATCAATACGGCATTGCTTAACACCTAAAAACGCGAACAATTTAAAGGCCCAGCTATATTGCTGGGCCTTTTTGTTTTTAGAGTCTTGTACTTTTATGGCCTTAAATACGGTTAAAAAGTTACTGAAGCGTTAATAAAGTTTCTCTTTTGTGGTGTTTAGACTAAAAAGGACACAAAAGGCAGTTTTTTTAAAGTTTTCTCAAAAAAGTTCTTGCGTTAATTCGCTGCATCCCTATAATGCGCATCCACCGACACGGCGGACTGCTTACAAAAAAGCAAAACGACGA
>NZ_LRUE01000015.1 GCF_001550135.1 Pseudoalteromonas shioyasakiensis | reverse complement strand
TGTCCGTGCGACTTGAAGTCGTATGAAGCGCTGTTCACCGCGATAAGAGTGAACCATCTGTATCACCAGATGACCCTATGGCTCTGAATAAAGCAGCGAGCCAGACAATGTAACAAAGCCAATTGGCGGGAAACAAATCGCGAGAGGCGTTTCTTCCTGATAACCACAATCGGGTAAGTGCTAGGGTGTCAGTATGATGAACGTATGTGAATCCATGTAAGGTGCGTTATACGAGAAGCAGCGGAAGTGGTTTATATGCTGTGGCCAAACGGCAACGTGAGTAGGAAAGAGATTGGACAGTGCTCTTTCGTGATCGATAGGCTCACCGCACTATAGTGGGCATCTAACCTGATATTGCGCGACATACGGAACAAGGTAAGCCTGTATTTCTCCTTACGGGAAAGTAACCTGTGAAGGTTGCCGATAGATGTGCAGGTAAAGGAGGTTGGAAAAAGCCAATGCTGCGTTGTAATGATGCAGATACAGATTTTATCTGGCACGAAAGTGAGCCCACTTCCAACTGGTCTCCCGTTGCAAGATGATTTGAAGAACTTTATTGATGGAGAAACGCAAATGATGACTTCGCTTGAAGTTAGTGCCTCTTCAGACAACAGCGAATGGCAATCCATAAACTGGAAAGTCGTTGAGCAACATGTATTAAAGCTTCAAATGCGTATTGCAAAGGCAATTCGAGAAGGTAAACGGGGTAAGGCTAAAGCCTTGCAATGGATACTGACTCACTCGAAGTCAGCAAAATTACTTGCTGTCAGACGAGTATCACAAAATAAAGGTAAACGAACGGCAGGAATTGATGGCATCACATGGAATTCTGATGCACAAAAACTTGCGGCAGTTAACCAATTGAGCAGAAAAGGCTATAAAGCGAAACCGCTCAGACGCATCTATATCCCCAAGAAAAACGGCAAACTCAGACCATTAGGTATTCCGTGCATGATAGACCGTGCGCAACAAGCGTTACATCTTCTAGCCTTGGAGCCAATATCTGAAACTATTGCTGACCCAAACAGCTACGGGTTTCGACCGAACCGCAGCACGGCTGATGCGATTGCACAATGCTTTAAGTGCTTGTGTAAACCAAGCTCAGCGCAGTGGGTACTCGAAGGCGATATCAAGGCTTGTTTCGATAAAATTGGCCACCAATGGCTAACAGATAACATTCCAATGGACAAACGAATATTGAAACAATGGCTTGGGTGCGGGTTTATCGACAAAGGGTTATTCTACAAAACAGACGAAGGAACGCCACAAGGTGGAATAATCTCGCCAACACTGATGTTATTGACGCTTGCAGGCTTGGAGAAGCAAGTGAAATCGATAGCGCTTAAAACTGGCTCAAGGATAAACTTTATTGGTTATGCTGATGACTTCGTTATCACAGGTACATCGAAAGATGTGCTCGTTAATGAGGTCAAACCGCAACTGGTTAAGTTCCTAAAGGAAAGAGGGTTAACTCTATCTGAGGAGAAAACACATGTTACCCATATTGATGACGGCTTTGACTTTTTAGGGTTTAACCTTCGAAAGTACAAAGGAAAACTGCTTATTAAACCAAGCAAGAGCAACGTGCTGTCATTCTTAAGTAACATGCGTGAACTTATCAGATCACACGCAACTGTATCAACGACAGATCTCATTAAACTAATGAATCCAAAGTTGCACGGTTGGGCGAATTATTATCGCCATTGTGTGGCAAAGCGAACCTTTACCTATGTAGGTCATCAGATCTTCTGGGCGCTATGGCGGTGGGCGCGGCGGCGTCATACCCGTAGAAGCAGAATGTGGGTTGGTCGTAAATACTTTCAAGGTTTAAATGGTCAATGGCTATTTCATGGTTATCAAATGATAAACAATGAAATACGAGTTCTCATTCTTGCTCAAATTAACAAAACGCCAATCAGAAGACACGTTAAGATCCGAAGTGCGTCAACCCCGTACGATCCTAAATATCGGGATTACCTGGAGAATAGGAAGACCAATAATTACGGACGAAATACTTGGGCCCAACCTGTCGTAGCAAGTTTGTGACATTGCTGGGTGACATTATGTTGCCTTAGTGGAGGCTTGAGCCGTATGCGGTGAAAGTTGCACGTACGGTTCTTAGGAGGGCGGCACTTGGTAACAAGTGTCGTCTATCCGACAAACCTTAGTCATTGGCAATCTATCTATTATCAATAGTGACTTTTAATTAGGAGGTCACTATGAAACAAAAACTAAACCACAATGCTACTGGGATGAAACGTCCTTTCAAACTTGAAGAGATTTGGCGTATACGTACTCGCATTGAAATTCAAAATAACTTGATGCAACTGGCGTTACTTAACTTGGCGATAGACAGCAAACTAAGATCATGTGATCTACTGTCTTTAAGGGTTAGAGATGTCGCAACCCAAGATCAAGTTTTCGAGAGGGTTCAATGGACACAAAAGAAAACAGGGATCGAAGTTCAATTTGAGATAACTCCGAGAACACAACAAAGTATTAGCCGTTGGGTTCAAGAAGGTAAATTGAAACCTAGTGAATATTTGTTTAGGAGTTTACGTCGCACTAATCAACCAATAAGCTATTCATATTACAGGTCTATAATCAGGAGTTGGGCTGAGCAGTTAGGGCTTGATTCTGATCTATATGGTACTCACTCAATGCGCAGAACCAAAGCGACTTTGGTTTACGCACGAACCAAAAATATTCGCGCTGTTCAATTACTACTTGGTCACACAAAAATCGATAACACAATTAGATATCTCGGAATTGAGATTGAAGATGCTATCAAGATATCCAGAGAAACAGATTGTTAATTAAGAAAAGGCGGCAATTTAAGCTGCCTTTGTCGGATAGACGACACCTGTTACCAAGTGTCGCCCTCCTAAGAACCGTACGTGCAACTTTCACTGCATACGGCTCAAGCCTTCACGAAGGCACCTAATTGGTACCCAGCAACTTATAAAGCAGCGAGATTAGGCTCATTCCAAGAGTTGCGGCATTGCCTCTTTGCTTTTCTCTTTGCCAAGTATTCTTGGTATAAAGGATCAAAAGGCGTAGCTTCACTCCTGATTTTCACATGTCTCTCTATTGGCACCTTAGCTATTTGAAATAGATTAAACTGACAATCCATGTTCATGTTCATGTTCATGTTCATGTTCATGCTCTTCTGCCAACCGTGAAATTGCCATTGGCCTCGACGGTTGATAAAGTACTTCATGGCGATCCAAGTTTTTGATTTTGTTGGATGACGCCTTTTAGCCCAATGCCATAACGCTAGAAATAGTTTGTGGCTCACATATCCGAATACTTGTTTGGCAACGCAATGGCGATAGTAATTCGACCAACCCCTGAGTTTCGGATTTATCAACTTGATTAGATCGTTAACGGGGGTAGTTGCGTGCTTTTTAATGAGTTCGCGCAAGTTACTCAGAAATATTAACGTGTTAGATTTGCTCGGTTTAATGAGCAGTTTTCCTTTGTACTTCCTATGGTTAAAGCCTAGGAAGTCAAAACCACGGCTAATGTGAGTAATGTGCGTTTTCTCTTCGGAGAGCGTTAAGCCTCTATGTGCTAAGAAGTCAGCAATCAACGGTTTGATATCGTTCTCCAGCACGTCCTTTGAAGTGCATGTGACTACGAAATCATCGGCGTATCCTATAAAGTTGGCTCTCGCCCCATTTTTAAGTGCGGTGGACTTAATGCGTTGCTCAAGACCTGCAAGAGTCATCAGCATCAAGGTTGGAGATATGATCCCGCCTTGTGGTGTTCCCTCGTCAGTGCGATAGAACAGCCCTTTGTCCATAAAACCAGACTTTAACCATTGTTCCAACATTCGTTTATCTACAGCTATATTATTCATAAGCCATTGATGCCCAATCTTGTCGAAACAGGCTTTGATATCTCCCTCAAGAACCCATTGCGCGGATTGCTTTTTACTCAAACAGAGAAAACACTGAGCAATAGCATCAGCAGTGCTTCTATTGCGCCGAAATCCGTAGCTATTTGGGTCAGCAAGTGTTTCTGACACAGGCTCTAGTGCAAGAAGGTGAAGCGCTTGTAGCGCTCTATCGACCATGCACGGGATACCCAAAGGTCTGAGCTTGCCGTTTTTCTTAGGGATGTAGATACGCTTGAGCGGTTTGGCTTGATAAGCCTTTCTGCTCAATTGATTGACTGCTTTCATGCGGCGCGTATCCGTATTCCAGATGACGCCGTCTATTCCGGGCGTTTTACTGCCTTTGTTTTGTGATACTCGCTTAACAGCAAGAAGTTTTGCCGAATGCGAGTGAGTCAGTATCCACTGCAACGCTTTCGCTTTGCTGTGTTTACCTTCTCTTGTTGCTTTTGCAATACGCATCTGAAGCTTTAAAACGTGCGACTCAACAGTTTTCCAATTTATGGATTGCCATTGAGCACTGTCAGGGGAGGCACTAATCTCTTTTGAAATCATCATTTGCGTTTCTCCTTGAATAAAGTTCTTCAAATTCTCTTGCAACGGAAGACCAGTCGGAAGTCAGCTCACTTTCGTGCCAGACAGACGTCTGTATCTGCATCATTACAATCCAGCCTTTGCTTTCTCCAACATCCTCTACCTGCATCACTATCGGCTATATAAGCTTTCCCAAAGGGAGTGATACAGGCTTACCGTGTTCCGTATGTTGCGCAATGTCAGGTTAGATGCCCGCTATAGTGCGGAGAGTTCAGTGATCACGAAAGAGCATGGGGCAATCTCTTTCCGACTCTCGTGCCTTTTGGCTACAGCGTATTAACCACTTCCGCTGTTTCATCGTATAACGCACCTTACGCGGATTCACTTATGTTCATCATACTGACTGCCTAGCACTCACCCGATTTGTGGTTATCAGGAGGATCGTCCTCTCACGATTAAGATCCCGATTGGCGCATACCAACCTTCGTTACATTGTCAGAGCCGCTACTTTATTCAGGCTCCTAGGATCATCTGGTGATACAGATGGTTCACTCATTAAGCGGTGAACAGCGCTTCATACGACTTCACGTCGCACGCCCCAAGACGTGTTTAGGCGAATTACTCAAAAGAGCGAACTTCGGCCATTCAAAATTGCTTTTCTATTTCGTCAAAGTATATTGCTTGCATAGTCAGGAAAGCGACCCAATCGCTCTTTTTTGTCCTGAGACAAAAGCTAGAACTACTGCATTTTAGTCTTAATGGCAATTAGTTAAGAAGTTTGTTACAAATGAGTCATTCAGAAAAGCGAGCGACACTGTGTTAGAAAAACGCGCGATTCGCTCGCTATAGACATGTCATGTTTCAAAGGGAAAAGTTGACTTATGAGTTATAGATTTGGAAATAAACTACTTTTTATTTTATCCGTTATAGTTTTTATTTATAGCCTGTTCAGTATTTTCGAAATGCAATTTTCAGCATTTGGATTTAGCGTTAAACTTAATGAAAATCCTGTATTATTTTATTTCATTGTAGGTGGCTTATTAATGGCCTCAGGCTTTACGTTACTAATAAAGACCTTAGAATTTGCCAAAAGCAAAACTCAACGAGTTGAAACATAACAAGCCATTGCAGTGCGGGGCGCTATAAAGCAACGAGGCATCAGAATTTTGGAAATGCATTTTGTATTTACTTCCTCTAGAGGACTAATTGAATCAGCAGAATATCTGCCGGCACACACTGAAGATGATGATGCATTCTTCAATTCAAATAAATACTCCTTTATCTTAGTTGCTGCCGCTTCATTGGAAAGCTTGCTTAATGAAGGCATCATCTCATGGGCTTTTCGTCATTTCCCTAAAGCTGATCACAAAAGACATGCAACAGCGTTTCTTTCAATGAACTTAAGTAAAAAGTTAGATGTATTAGGGTTCCTTTTATCATCTGGTAAGCTCATTACAGACAATGAAAGTAAAATTTATCAGACTTTGATTAACTTAATAAAACTCCGAAATGAAGTGGCACATAGCAAGGACTTTTATAAAGAAACGGACATTGATTATGGTGAGCTAGATAAAGATGGTGGTAGAAGTTTCCTTTTAGCTTATGATATTTCTAAATTAATGAATAATCACCCTCTAAGTATTGAGCAAGAAAAGTGTCAATTCATTGTGTCGTCATTGAAGCACTCTGCAAGATAACTTTAAACATTCAAAATGTGGTCATTAATGAACGTAATGACCACAAAATTAATCCAAGTTTCATTCATTATATTCAACTCGATTTCTGCCATTTTTCTTTGCACGATATAGAGCTAAATCAGCACGTTCAATTACTGTTAGCGTATTATCATCACTGTGATTAATCGTCACTCCACAGCTGACTGACAATCTTTTTTCGTGAAAATAAATACCATTTATATCTGTAATAATGGTCGTTGCAACCTCTTTTGTTTCATCTAAGGTTGCCCCTTCAATGATGATTACAAACTCTTCGCCACCCCAACGAGCACATAACGCTTTACTTGGAGATACTGACTTTAATTTATTTGAAACAATGACAAGCGCTTTATCGCCTTCCAAGTGACCATAGGTATCGTTTATTTCTTTAAAATAATCAATGTCTAGTAGTATGAAACCAAAATTCGAGCTTTTTAGTAAACTTGAAAGCGTTCTATCTAGTTTTTCTCGATTAAACAATCCAGTGAGTTTATCGGTTTCAGCGAGTTTTTTCATAGAAACGAAATAAGACAATGTGAGCAATGGCAACTTCAATAATATTAAAAACAGAGCCAAGGCCAATTTTAAGAGGTTCCGGATTCTGTGAGTGTTCATAAACTATAAAAGCACACACTGCAAAAGCTAAGTAAACTTCCCCAATTTCGACCTACTAAATAAAATGAAAATGGAGGAATTAATGTTGCCCAAAATAATGAATAGGCCGCGCCGTTAATTGAGATAATAAATGTCAGTATTAAACTGTTAATCAATAACACCACAGCCCATGAAACCGCTTTAATTTTTGAGCTTTTAATGAACCAAACATATAGTAAAATAGACAAAGTTAGCCCAACCGCATCAAGCAAAGCGAGCTCATAGCTGTTGAATTTAAAGATATTGATAACAGTCAGTACAAAGAAGTACACAGTACATATCAATAAAGAATGGGCGATCAAACGGCTTCGCCAAAATAGCTCAGGACTATTGTGGTGTGCTGGAATGTTTTTATACCAATATTTGAGCATAGTAAATTCTGTTTTTAAATTATTACACGCGAGCTATGCTCTCAAGCAAAGGCCCAGTCCTGTCACTCTATCATAGAGAAACGTGCTAGGACTGAGCGAGGTTTTTCATTATTTTTTATCGCCGTTTATTATGTGCAAATCACGTTGAGGGAACGGAATAGTAATCCCTTTGCTCTCCACTTTATCTTTAATTTTACGCTGTGTTTGCCAATATATATCCCAGTAATGTGGTGTAGCGACCCAAGCACGAAGCTGCAAGTTCACAGAGCTATCTGCTAATGTGTGGACTAAATACTGAGGGGCTGGCTCAATCAAAATTCGAGATTCTTCACTAACAAGCTCCCTTAATGCCGCAAGCCCATCTTCAATTGAATCACCATAAGAAATACCCACAGTGATATCCATGCGACGCTTTTCGTTTCTCGTAAAGTTTTTTATCGCATTTGCCCAAACCGTGCTATTTGGGATTGACACAAAAACACCATCGGCGGTTTCAAGGACAGTGGTAAATAGACCTAAATCTTTTACACTCCCTGTATAGCTTGACACTTCAACAAACTCTGCCTTTTTTAGAGGCTTTAAGAAAAGTAGCATGACCCCCGCAGCCACATTACTGAGCGTATCTTTTAGGGCTAGACCAATCGCTAAGCCTGCGGCACCGACGAGTGCGACAAGACTGGCCGTATTGACTCCAAATAAATCTAAAATAATCACAATTGCAATTAAATAAACCACATAGCCTGATAGCGTGGTAAGCAGCTTAGTAATGATTTCATCATGCTTGCTCAATCGGTAAACACCTTTATGTACAGCTCGTTTAAGTAGCTTTGAGCAAATACTAGCTCCTATTAAAATGAAAATAGTAAGCAATGTATTCTTGGCTATCGCTATGATTTGTAATTGGTGCTCAGAAAAAAAGTTTATGATGGTTTCCATCGGTGATTTCCCTTTAAATATAAATAATATACGCGTTTGTTTCTAAATGATTTGATAACGAAAGCTAGTTAATGATGCTGTTAACTAAGTAACCATTGTAAGCAATGTAAGAAGTAAGCAAGACACCACCTTCCCAACGGTTTACCCTGCCTTGTCGGCCAAAACCGTAAGCCATAACCAACAACATAACGGAAAGTACAAGCATCACACTCCAATCTCGGTAAAGTACGTCTGTAGAAATGTGAGGGATAGGCTCAATAATACCAGCGATACCAATTACAGCTAAGATGTTAAACATATTCGACCCCACAACATTGCCAATTGCGATGTCATGCTCTCCCTTTTTAGCGGCAATAATAGAAGCTGCAAGCTCTGGCAAAGATGTCCCTAATGCAACGATAGTTAAGCCGATAATAAGGTCACTGACACCGAGCGCAGTTGCAATTTCAACCGCTCCCCAAACAAGTATGCGAGAGCTAATAATGAGTAATGTTAAGCCCACGATGAGCCAGAAAATTGCTTTTCCTAAGGACATGGCGTGACTTTTAAGCTCAGTATCAAATTCTGTTTTAAGGGTATCACTCGGTGATTTCATACCTGAGTACACAGACCATGCTAAGAACAAGACTAATCCGCCCAGCAACAGACTTGCATCAATCACTGATAAAGCGCCGTCATACAGCAAATACCCCAAAAAAAGTACGACAACTAATAGTAAGGGAAGCTCATTTTTAACAATTTTAGACTGAACAGTGATAGGGGCAATGATGGCTGTTACACCAAGAATTAAGCTAATATTTACAATGTTGGACCCAAGTGCATTACCTAACGCTAAGTCAGGGTTTCCATCACTTGCAGCCATTGCTGATACAACCATTTCCGGAGCCGAAGTCCCAAAACCAACAATAACCATACCAATTAAAATTGAAGGCAAGCCAGCATGACCAGCTGCAGATGCCGCTCCTTCAACAAAGCGGTCTGCACTCCATACGAGTAAGATAAACCCCGCAATAATAGCTGTCATAGCTAAAACCATGACTGAGCCCCCTCTATAGCAATACCTGAAAGGCGTATGGCAGGTCTATTTACAAAATGAAGTGAGCTTTGGCAGTGACGTAGTTTCATTATTTACCCTTAGGGCAGACTGGAATAATAAGGCAATAAACCACCTCTGCCCGAAATGACCCATTGCCTTAAGTCTTGTCAAAACCTGATACGGTTCGAAACTGCCACGAGCGATGTTGCTCGGAGACTGTTGACAGTTTCCTTGCTAAATGCAAGAGACTACTCCCCTAAGTTTTTAAAGAATAATCTATCCCTAATAATAATACAATTAGCTTGGCTGCCTTTTTTAAAAAACGATGAATGTAAAGAATCATCAGAATAGGCCGATATGAAATTACATCACTAAATCAGGGACGTATTATGAAGGTTAATTCTGGAAGTTTACCGCAACCACTTAATAATCAAAATGTGACTTTAGAGTCACCTATAAATGGCAAGGCTCTTTTAGAAACTGAGCTTAAAAAATTGGCGGATGACGTATATCATGAAAGCGCGCCTCCAGAGCTAAACCAAACGTATACCAAACCGCTGACGATGACATCGAGCCAGATAGACATAACTAAAACAGTTGATGACTATATGCATGAGCTAGCTGTTGCTACTGGTGAATTATATTTGCCGGGAGGTAGTGTGCCTAAGGCGGTAGAAAAAATGCTGTCTCCCTATGACTCACTTCTTTCAGATATAAATCGGCAGAACCCTTCATTGGCCTATAAAAATTGGGGAATCGCTATAAACCAATCTGGTGCTTTAGAAGCGACAGGCACAATTACAGGTTTTGAAAAAGAATTCTTAGAAGAAAAACTAAATGATTCAAAGGAACTAGTAAGCACTATATCTGATTTTAAATCTAATTTTTTAAAATATATTGTGCCTGAAAACCGAGGTTATGGAAGGTATGATGTTACGGCTGATAATTTTCTAGGTGTTTTCGATTTTAGAGAAATGCTTGAAAGTTCAAGGAGCAATGACGACTTCAAAAAGACATGGGAATACGAAACTAATTGGTTAAAATTGAATGATAATATCTTGTCACAGTTAAAAAGAAACGCCACAAGTTATTAGGCTTAGTGCCCATATTGTGCTGAAATGAATTCACAGCGTTCCTTACTAAATACTACCATGTAGTGGCATACTTTTATGCCTTAATTTAGTCATGACTCTTCAAATATTTTAACGCGTTTATGTCCAAAAATGAGCTAGAACGACCGTCTGTTTTAGCTCAAAGTGGACCTTTATAGCTCGTATTTTGAATAGTTTTGAGGCAGAAACTACGTATTTTCAAGTTATACCTTTTTCTGGAAGGGTCGTTGTATTGGCCACTTCTTTGCACAACAATTTTAAGCCACTCAACTGTGTAGGTTAACCAAAAACTTTTTGACATAGATTAAATGTGTGCCGCCCGTTTCTTGACCAATCCTAATGTTCTAGTTACATTGGTTAAAACTACTATTGCTACTTAAGCAAGAACAAAGGGTTACAATCTCTCATGGAAGAAGTTAATAAGCAAAACCAAGGCAATATTGAATTAGAAGTTGATGTGATTTCTACTTTTTCACTAGCTGCACAGCAAAATTCATATTCAGTTTTGCGTAATATCCAAATCATTGTACCGGAATGTTACGACAAACCAGTCCATCGTAATTTAAAGTTAAGATTGAATGCTATTGAAGGTTGGTTAGACTCCTCTGAGTGGCTTATTGATGAAGTGATTTCTGGACAGTCAGTTAAATTACCAGTCAAAGAACTTAAATTTCCTTTTGAAACACTTTTTGGCCTGACCGAAGAAGTTCTTCTAGGGCTTAAATTTGAGCTACTGGATGATGAAAACCTTCTCCTGTGTAGTAGTGAGCATAAAGTGAGTATTCTCCCCGCCAATTTTTGGGGTGGAGAGAGTCGTCAGCCAGATTTACTAGCGGCTTTTGTAAAGCCAAATGGTTTATACGTAGAGTCTTTAGTTAGAAAAGTCGCTTTACTTTTAGAAAGTAGTGGCCATGGACGCTCAGTAGATGGATATCAGTCGAACACTAGAGAAAAGCCATATTTGATGCTTGCTGCGCTTTGGAATGTCATTTTTCAAGAAAAGTTAGCATATGTCAGCCCTCCTCAAGGCTTCGCAAAAACAGGCCAACGAATTCGTCTAGCAGCGGATATCAGCCAATCTAAAATGGCCGCTTGTTTAGATTCTTCTGTCTTATTTGCAAGTTGTATAGAAGCTATGGGTCTAAATCCTGTGGTGGCTATCACTAGTGGGCATGCTTTTGCTGGTGCTTGGTTAATTGATGAGAAGTTGCCAATTCTTTGTAATGATGATCCACAGGATATAAGAAAGCGCGTGGATAACCGAGATTTAGTCTTGTTTGAAACAACGCTCGTAACAAATGCTTCCCCTGTTACATTTGAACAAGCAAAAGATCATGCCAGAAATTTACTTGCCGAGGATAAAGAAGAAGAGTTTGTAATGGTTTTAGATATTGGCCAAGCACGAGCTCAGTCAATTAAACCGTTATCAACTATAGAAGAGGCTAAAGCTGAAACTGAATCAGTAGATGAAACAGTTGAACTTACTTTACCTGAAGTTCCTCCTTTACCTCCCGTTCGTGCTGAAGAGCGTGTTGTCGAAGAAAGCCCTGAAACACGCATTGACTCATGGTGCCGAAAGCTTCTTGATTTAACTAAGAGAAATAAACTTTTAAATTTCAATGATAAGTCGGTATGTATAAAGTTATATTGTCCTGATATAGCTAATATGGAAGATATGTTGGCGGATGGGACAAAGTTTAAATTCTTATCAACTCAAGAAAGTCCATATTTTGATTCAGAACGAGACAGTGAGTTATTTCGTTTCCAAACCGGCTCGGAAATACATAAAGAGTACGCTCTTAATCAGTTAAATAATAAAATTTTATTAGCTAATCAGCCTCCTAAAAAGGTAGAAAAAAATGCTATCGAGCTGTTTCGGAAAGCAAAAAATGATTTAGAAGAAAGTGGTTCAAATACACTTTTCTTAGCACTGGGTTTCCTTAAGTGGAAAGAGAACCCAGAGGATACCCGAAGCTTTAAAGCCCCATTAATTCTTATTCCAGTTAACCTCACTCGAAAAAGTGCTCGAGCTCCCATTTATGTTGAGCAATTACAAGGTGAGGAAGCAATCTTTAATCTTACTTTGATCGAGTTTTTGCTATCTGAACACGATATCAACTTAAATGTATTTAAAGATGAGCTGCCTGAAGATGAAAGTGGGATAGATGTTCCATTTATTTGGAGTCAGGTAAGGCAGGCTGTCAGTGAGCAAAAGGGATTTGAGGTAGTTGAGGAATTAGTTTTATCTTCATTTTCATTTGCAAAATATTTGATGTGGAAAGATTTAAGAGACAGATTGGATGACTTAAAAGAAAATCGATTTGTTCAGCACTTAGTAGAAAGTCCAAAAGATGCTTATATTCAATCTGCTGAGTTTGTTGAACAACATCAAGTTGATGAGGCTATAGACCCTGCTGAAGTGTTTACGCCTCTTAATTGTGATAGTTCGCAATTAGTTGCTGTTGATGCTTCAGCAAAAGAGCAAGATTTTGTACTTGAAGGACCTCCGGGGACAGGTAAATCCGAAACAATAGCTAACATTATCGCTCATAATATTGGTAAGGGGCGGAAGGTTTTATTTGTAGCTGAAAAAATGGCTGCATTGAATGTAGTATACAAGCGATTGCAAAAAGTAGGTTTGGACCATCTATGTTTAGAGCTTCACAGTAATAAAGCGAACAAAAAGGTCGTTTTAGAGCAATTAGCTCAGGCTTGGCAATCAAGAGAGGGATTAAATCCTAATGCGTGGTCTATGCATGTTTCTGAGCTAAAGGATAAAAAAGATAAGTTAAATGATTATGTGAGAGAGCTACATAAAAAATCACAGTCAGGAGTATCCGTTCGAGACGCAATATCAAGGCTTGCTCTTCATAAGGGGAAAGTCAAACTTAACTTAAATTGGCCATTAGATTTAAGTGCAGATAAAACCTTAAAAAGTGACTTGAACACACTAAATGAAATCGTTTTGCAGCTTAAAATTGCCTTTGAAGATATTCAAGAACTCGACTTTACTAGCTTCTCTTATATAAATGCTACTGCATGGTCAAATGTTTGGCAAAGCCAGCTAATAAATAAAGTTGAAGCTTGGTTTATTGAATTTGAAAGTATTACAGATAAATTCCAATCGGCTCTTTCTACCCTAGGCATCGATGCACCTGAGCTGAACAACAAGAATTTCTTGGCCTTGAATTCATTTTATGAATTAAAAGAACTTGTGAAGTACCGTGATATAACTTTTGTCTTAAAATCAGGCTTTAACGAGCGATTTGAGCTTATAGAGAACTTAGCTCTCAAAAAAGAAAAGTTAGATGAGCTTATTAGCAAGCTAGGTAGCAATATTGAAGTTAGTCAGCTATTGAAAGCTCCAATAAGCAGGTGGTACTCAGAATATGAAGCTGCAAATAGTAGTTGGCTTAAATCTCTATTTGCTAAGTGGAAAGTTAATAAACAAGCAAATGAGTTTGGGTTTAAGAAGTTTAGTGATCTTTCTATTTTAGCTGAGCTATTAGAAGCAAAGCAGCTTGCCAATGATATTTCTGAAACTAATGATGAACTTGAAGCGTTAGGTATTTGGAAAGGTTGGTTAACAACTTCGAAAGACTTAATAGCTACCGTGGGGTTCGGAAGAAAAGTAAAAGCTAAGTTAAATAGCGCTCTTTCGTTATGTAATGACCCAACAGAAGCTTTAATAGTAATTAAAAAGCAATTTGTTGACGGCAGAGATTTTATTGAAAACTCTCAACTAGAGGCTAAATTAGATGATTTCGCCTTTAGTTATAAAGAATTTGAACAGGCGCACAATAACTTACTCGATTTCAATGTTACAGATACTTCAGGTTCAAGTTTAACTGAATTAAGTCAAGCCTTAAGTGTAATAAAAAACAATCAAGCGAAACTTAAAAGCTGGTGTGAGTGGGTTTGTGCCAAAGCAAAAGCTAATAGCGTTGGTTTAGAGTCTGTTGAGCAGGCATTAAGCCAAGGTGTTATTTCATCTTCAGAATTACTAGAGCAATTTGAATTAGCTTATTTTTCTTGGCTTGCACCTCTTTTGATTGATGACAGTGAAATTTTAAGAGAATTTAAGGCTTCAACACATGAAGCTACTATTGAAGCATTCCGTAAATTAGATGAAAAAGTAGCTGAAGTAACAAGTGATTACATTATTGCTCTGGCTTCAAGTCGAGTGCCAACTAGTGAAATCAAAGATGCTAAAAACGACCTTCACTTCGGAGTTTTGTCGAAAGAGATCCAGAAAAAAACTCGTCATATCCCAATTAGAGCTTTGATTAAAGAGCTTGGTGAGTCATTGCTGGAGCTTACTCCATGTATGATGATGTCACCGTTATCTGTTGCTCAATTTCTGCCATCAGACTTTAGAGGATTTGACCTAGTTGTGTTTGATGAAGCATCTCAAATGACAACATGGGATTCTGTCGGCTCAATTGCCAGAGGGCGCAATGTAATTATTGTTGGTGATCCTAAACAAATGCCTCCAACCAACTTCTTCGCGGCCGGTACTTCCGATGCCCCAGATGAAGAAGATCTTGAATCTATTTTAGATCAAGCTTTAGCTGCTCGATTACCGCTAAAAAGGTTGATGGGTCACTACCGAAGCAAACATGAGACTCTAATTGCATTCTCAAACAGCAAGTACTACGAAAACTCATTAGTAACTTACCCATCATCAGAGACAAAAGAGTCAGCTGTTTCTTTACATCGGGTTAATGGCCTTTATGCAAAGGGCAAGGGTCGGAACAATATCAAAGAAGCACAGGCTGTTGTAAACGAAATCACTAAGCGATTGCTCAACAAGCAGCAACAGAAATTGTCAATTGGTGTCGTTACTTTAAACACAGAGCAGCAACGCACTATTGAAGACTTACTCGACGATGCTAGAAGGAATAACCCAAAAATTGAAAAGTATTTTCATGAAGCAGAAACTAGAGAGCCTGTTTTTGTTAAAAACTTAGAGTCAGTTCAAGGTGATGAGCGAGATATCATAATGCTTAGTTTAGGTTATGGTCCTACTGAGCCAGAAGCGAAAACGATGAGTATGAACTTCGGTCCATTAAACAAACAAGGTGGTGAGCGCAGACTTAATGTTGCCATTACGAGAGCAACGACTGAAGTCGTAATTTTCAGTAGTTTTGATTCTTCAATGATTGATTTGAGCCGTACCTCTTCAACTGCTATCGAACATTTAAAACATTATTTAGAGTTTGCTGAAAGAGGGCCTATTTCACTTGCGGAAAGTACGTCGGCTCGTTACGGAGTGGATCAGTTTGATAGTGATTTTGAACAAGCCGTTGCAAACGAATTACGCAACATGGGTTGGAAGGTCCAAACACAGGTTGGTGTCAGTAAGTTCAGAGTTGATTTAGGGATTCTTCATCCAGATAAACCCGGATGCTACATTGCTGGTGTCGAATGCGACGGTGCTACATATCACGGCTCACCAGCAGCTAGAGATAGAGATCGCGTAAGACAAATAATCCTTGAAAGTTTAGGTTGGAATATCGTTAGGCTCTGGTCTACGGACTATTTTGTAGATTCAGAAAGTGCACTGAAAAAGTTAGATTCAAAGTTAAATGAAATACTTGCTACTGAGAGAGAAAAGGATAGCTTGTTAGAAGCAGAAGCAGAAGCAGAAGCAGAAGCAGAAGCAGAAGCAGAAGCAGAAGCAGAAGCAGAAGCAGAAGCAGAAGCAGAAGCAGAAGCAGAAGCAGAAGCAGAAGCAGAAGCAGAAGCAGAAGCAGAGGTTCTAAAAACGGCTGCTAATACCAATTGCAAAACATCTTCAGCTCAACATGAAACATCTCTTGTAGCAAATACTCAACAGCTTACCAGTAATGTGCTTGATGCAAGCAACTACTTTAAAGAAGAGTATAAGCCACGGTTAACCGAAATTGCTCAAGAAACATTGAAAGAAAGACCCGGTATCACATTACATACTTTGGCATTGGAGATTGCTAACTTACACGGCTTAACACGTACGAGTAAAAAGCAAGTTGATTACATTTATGAGCTTTTAAAGCCATGGGCAGGAATTAAAGAGAATTCGGGTTTCTCGCCAACAGTTTGGTTATCGCCAGAAGATACTTGCGAGTTAATACATTGGCGTGGTGTGAACGCGTTTGGATACGAGAGAAACTGGAAAGAGCTTGCTTTTGAGGAAGCTCTAGGATTAGCAACTTTTGCTAAAAGTAATAATAGCTCAAACCCTGTAGAAGAGATGTGCTCTGAACTGGGCTTAAAAAGAAAGCATGAAACTACTATTAAGCAATTTGAGCAGTGGCTTTCGCTTGTCGAATAAGTTTTACTGTTTTTCAGTGGTATTGTGGTTAGTTAACTTGACCACCCAGTAAGATAAATGAAAAGTTTGTTAAGGATCAAGCAAGTGGAATATGGGCTTAAATAAAGCTTATTTTACAATACCGCTTATATAAAAAAGAATACGGATGTTACTCATGAATCGCCCCGAGTTCATCGGAGACTAGTTTGTTTAAGTCAGGCCACCTTACCTGACTCGTTTAAATTATCATAGTAGTCTGTTTCATATTGAGCTGGTGAAATATACCCAATTGAAGATAATAGGCGTTGATTATTAAACCAATTAACCCACTCTAACGTTGCGTATTCAACAGCATCAACATTCTTCCACGGGCCATTTCTGCGAATAATCTCTGTTTTAAATAATCCATTTATTGTTTCAGCCAATGCATTGTCATAAGAGTCACCCACACTCCCTACAGACGCTTGAATTCCAGCCTCAGCAAGTCGCTCAGTGTATCGTATAGACAAATATTGGCTGCCTCTGTCGCTGTGGTGAATTAACCCCCCGGGGTTGCCACGATGCCAAATAGCTTGCTCTAACGCATCAAGAATAAGTTCTGTGTGCATTGTCGTTGATATACGCCAACCTACAATGTATCGTGAAAAAACATCTATCATGAAAGCGACATAAACAAACCCATTCCATGTGGCAACATAGGTGATGTCAGCGACCCAAAGTTGATTTGGCTGCTCAGCAGTAAATTGACGATTAACTAAATCCAGTGGCTTATCTTGTTGCTCGTCAGGTATCGTTGTCTTATGTGCTTTACCCCGTCGAACACCTTGAATTCCCATAACTCGCATCAATCGCTCGACTGTAAAGCGGGCGACTTGATGGTCGTCAAGCTGTAGCGGCTTCCATACTTTTCTTGCACCATAAACTGACATATTACCCTCCCACACTTCGCGAATGAGTATCATCAGCTCAGCATCACGCTTTTTGCGGTTAGACAGTCGCTCAGGCTCTCTTTGTATCTGTTTATGAGAATAATACGTTGATGGTGCAATCGGCAATTCCTTGCAAATTGACTCGACACCGTAATGCTCTCTGCAAGCATCAATAAAATCCACTATTACTTCTGTTTGCGGTCGAGCTCCGCTTGGGCGAAAAAAGCGGCAGCTTGCCTCAGGATATCATTCGTTCGCTTGAGCGCTTTATTCTCGCGCTCTAAGGCGGCAAGTCTTTCTTCAGTTGATTGCGTATTAGAAGAGGGTTTAGACGGTTGAGCTTGAGATTTCTTGACCCATGCTCTAAGTGTTTCTGGGGTACATCCCAGTTTATCTGAAATCGATACTAGCGCAGCCCAAAGAGAAGGGTATTCATGCTGTTGTGTGGTAACAAGCCTAATTGCACGTTCACGAAATTATAATGTATATCGATTTGATTTTTTCATAGTTCCAGTTTCTCAAGTTATTGAGTCTCTGGCAAACTCGGGGCGATTCACCTTTGAGAAACAGTGTTTGCTAACTTGTAATCTTCGATTAATTGAGTAAGCATAACAAGCTCTTCTCCTTTAGGAGTGTTAGGTTCAGCAACGTCCCAAAGCTCATCTACACGCTTGAGTGCTTTTTTAAGTTTTGTTTTGAGTTGATTGATTTTATCGATGTGATAGCCATGTTAAGTTTGTGATTTGGTTGGCGTCGGGGGTACTTCTTTGTTTTCTCTGCATTGAATTGAAATCAAGTTACCACTCTAAGTGTTTTGTTCTAATTCAAATTGGAGTTTTCATGGAATTGTGTATGTTATTTACGTGTTAACCGATTACGTTATTTTAACCTTATATGTGTAAGTTACATTTCTTTGAAGATTTCTATAGTTAGTTATAAGGGTTGTTTTTGGATAATTACGATAAAATTCTAGTTAGCTCCAATTTAATCCGGCGCCATGCATCAATGAAGGTTGATTACAGTGCCCCGGTGCAAGTATTTATGTGGCAAGTTTTGCAGGATTCACTTGAAACTTTGGATGTCAGTCGTATTTCTGTTTGGTTGCTTAATTCGGACCCAGAAAAAAGCATTTTAGAGTGTGTTGCAAATACTGATTGGGGAGTTAATGATATCCCTAAAGACCTACCATATCTAACTAAGAGTGATTACCCGCGCTATTTTGAAGCAATAGAATTCGGCGCTCCAATTATAGCTGATAATGCGCATACTGATCATAGAACAATCGACTTCACTTATACTTATTTAAAAACAGAAAATATCAAGTCGATGCTTGATACAATTATCTTTAGTGAAGGGAGTCCTATCGGGGTTGTTTGTTTTGAACAAAAAGCCAATTTCAGAGAGTGGAATAAGGATGAAGTTTATTTTGCTGAGTTGATTGCTGATTGTTGTACATATCGATTTATGGCCCAAAAACAAGCTAAGCTAGAAGATAAGCTTGTTAACTTAGTGTTTTATGATGACTTAACTGGTGTTTATAATCGTCGGTATTTTTTTGATGCCATTGAAAGAACTATAAGCCTCCATGTACGAAAAAGCTTGCCTTTGGCTATTGGTTTTATTGATTTCGATAATTTTAAATCAATAAATGACACGTACGGTCACCAAGCAGGTGATGAGGTATTAAAGGGGTTTTCAAAGATAGCTCAGACTTTTCTTAGGCGTGAAGATTTAATTTTTCGCTTTGGAGGTGAAGAGTTCGTTATTGTGTTTCAGGGGGTCAATGTCATAGAGGCTAAGAATGCTCTAGTAAGGCTGCAAAGTGGAGTTAAAACTATGTTGATTAACCATGGTAACAAAGCGTTGAATTTTACATTTAGTGCCGGTGTGGTTGAGTTACATAAAAAATTGTCCATTAAAGATGTGATAAAGCAAGCTGATAAACTACTATATAAAGCGAAAAAAGAAGGGAAAAACCGTGTTGAATACTAGGTAAAATACGTTACCTACTCATTAAAATCACGTTCCAAACTAATGTTCAAATGGGTGGTGTAGCAAGTTATTTAAGATTTAAACGGTAACAAAAAACTTTCCAGATCTTGTGAAGATAATGGCTTAGAATAGCTATAACCTTGAAGCATGTCGACATTTTTAGACTTGCAGTATTCAACATGCTGCGTTGTTTCTACTCCCTCAGCAATAACTAAAAGATCTAGTTTATGCGCAACACCCACAATAGCTTCAAATATGGCACTATCATTATTTCTGTATGGTGCATAGTCTACGAATGACTTATCGATCTTTAACGTGTTAACTGGGAGTTTATTTAAGTAACTTAAAGATGAATAGCCAGTCCCAAAATCATCAATAGCAATGTCTACGCCTTGTACTTGAAGTAATGATAAGTTTTTTAGAAGTTCATCATCAGCTTCAATTAAGGCATGCTCTGTTAGCTCTAGTCCAATATCTGATGGGATAAGTTCATATATTTCAAGTAATTCAGAAAGCTGTGAAAAGAACTCCTTTTGGAGCAATTGCTTTCCTGAAATATTAATCAGCATGCGAACATCATTTATACCATTAGAGCGCCATTTTTTTAGTTCTTTGAGGGCCATATGAAATATTAAGTTACCAATTGGGATCATGAGACCGACTTTTTCCGCAATGGGTATAAAAGTATCAGGAGTGGTATTGTTTTTATTAGCATTAGAATCCCAACGCAATAGAGCCTCACAAGCAACTATTTTTTCAGACTGAGCGCAGTAGATGGGTTGATATACAAGGTGAAACTCTTCATGTATTAGTGACTCTCTGAGGCGCTGTGATATCTCAATCTGGAAATGCGAGCTATCGCTCATCGCTTTGTTATAAATTCTAAACTGACTACGTCCATTTTCCTTGGCGTCGTACATTGCGGTTTCAGCGCACTGTAATAAAGTTCTTACTGAATTTCCATCATTCGGAAAACGACAGATCCCGACACTAATTGAAATAAAAATCAGTTGGTCATGCAGTTTTAAAGGTGAATTAAATGAATCAACCAAAAGCTGAGTTAATTTTTCATGATTTGATGAGGGCTTCGAACTCAAAATAACTATGAATTCATCAGCGCTAAAGCGAGCTATGTAGTCAGTTTTTTCTAATGGGGTAGAGAGGCGCTCAGAAACTTTAAGGAGTAATTCATCACCCGCTTCATAGCCGAAAACATCATTCACATCTTTGAATCGATCTATATCGATAAATAGTAGAGAAAAGCCCTTTATATTGCTTGTTATAAGCTCATTAATAACTAACTCGATGGAATGACGATTCAAACAGTTAGTTATTGGATCATAAGACACCATTTTTTCCAAAGCTTTACGAACAGATACTTGCTCAGAAATATCAATATCTAAACAAAACATTTCAAATTCATCTCCTCTAGTTTTTAATAAAACATGAGATGAAAAAACAGGCACCGGCTGACCCTTAATATCTTGTAAAGTTAATTCGGATGATGGAATGGGAATGTTGTGTTCAAGCCAATTTTTATGTGCTGCAATGACATCCTTTTTCATTGAAGGAGGGATGATCAAATCTTCTAGTTTTTTTCCTAAAGCTTCAGTTTGAGTGTACCCATATAGAAAGGTACTTGCTTTATTCCAATAAATTACTTCACGATGTCGATTGTAGCCTTGAACAGCTACTTTTGAGAGTGATTCAATGAGCTCTAAGAAGCGAACGTCAGGCAAGTTTGTTGTAGGACTGAAGGTTGAGTTAGTTTCAAAGTTGTTTTTTTTCATTACGGCTCTTAATGCGCCTTAGCGTCATACTAAAATAAGCCTAGAAAATAGTTCTTTTTCAGTCAAGTTTCCATTTGGTAGTGAGTTTCTTTAGATATAGCTTAGGGAAAAATAAACCTTGTTCTTATAGTATTGCTAGGCGCCTTTAAGGACAGGTAGCACAGCTGTTGTATATTGCTATAGAGCTTAAGCGGAAGGTTGGTAGTAAGAGCTTGTTTACTGTAAGCGGTTAATCTTTTTTGCAAGAGTACATGATGTTATCGGCTTTGTGTAATAGCTGAGCTAAGTCGCAGTTTATATTTGGCACTACTTCTACAGCACCCACAGAAAAACAAATTTCTTTGTAACCATAGTTCTTAAAATCATTCTCTTGTTTTTCTTTAATTCGTTCAATGAACTCTTTTTGTGCAACTTTATCTTCATTATTTAAGATAATAACAAACTCATCACCACCCCAGCGACAAAGCAAATCTGTTTTTCTGATGCATGATCTTAGAACATTGGCAAAACGTTTAAGGACTTCGTCACCAGCATTATGGCCTAGAGTATCGTTTATTTTCTTAAAGTTATTTAGATCTATAAAAAGTAATTGAGCTGCTCTGTTAAGACGGTTACCTAATTTTTGAAATTGGATAAAGGCTTCTTCAAAGCCTCGTCTATTATGTATTTCAGTTAAGGGATCTAATCGACTTTCTATTTTTAATTCACTCTCTTTATAAAGGTGTGCCAAATCACTGCTGATCACATCTCTTAATACTTCAAGCATCTCAAGAAAAGGTTGCTTGTAATTAGTCGGCGATGTATCCATAACACATAAAGTACCGAAGCACTTACCATCAGGCCAATGGATAGGATAAACCAAGTACGATACGTAATTATCTTCTGTTACTTCTGGGTTATTATCCCATTCATTAGTTTTTGAGGCATCCTTGACGTAGAGCGGCGAGTTACTTCTAACTACTTTATGGCAATAAACATTAGTTTCAATACTTGCAGAGCCGCCTGGGGAATAATGGGTCGTAGGTAATTCTGAAGCAACTAGAACTTCAATGCCTTTGTTGGAAGCTTGATTTATAAATGCCACTGGCGAGTTGAACAACGCTGCAATTGAATTAACGAGCCTTTGCCAACGTTCCCACTCAATATCTTTAAGTGCCAAATCGTGAAGTGATGTATAAGGATATCCAGCCATTCGAACTCCAGAGCTACTAATCACAATGAAGTATAGTACATAAGTTCTAAAAATATGGTAACGCCATGTGTAATTAATAGGTGCACTTGTTGCTCTTCATGACTTATTGATTACGATATTATACTTATGTAATTTCTAACCTTACGTTAGCTCAGTAAGAAAGGCTCACTCTTTTCATCACAAAATATGTGCTATATTATGTCAAGAATGATGTACCTTAATTAGGGTTGGCGTTCCAATTTAAACTACCAAAATACTTTAATTTGGACTTTAGTAATAACTACAGTTTAGCAATTACTGCATAATGGGTCTGAACATGGAAGAAGAAACGGTACCTCGTAAATTCAAGATCGGCATGTCTATTTTCAATACTGCTATTATTCTAGCCGGCCTTGGTTGTCTCTTGTACTCGGGAGCTATAATAATTGAAAATTACTTTTAATTTACTTTGCTTTCGGAGTAGGGATATCTGAAAGTTTAGTCGTGTAATTTAACGGTGCTAAATCGTCTTTAGGTCTCCAAGGGTGAGAGAATCCTTCACTTGCAAGTTTCAATGTACTTCGTCCAAATTTTCTATTTATCATCATCAATGACTAACGTTTTTGAGCTAATATTCAGTGGTAAATTCTCCGATAAAAGCTCAAGTTGTTGCATATCATCGTGTAATGAAAGTTCTTCAAAAATAACACCGGCTTTTTTGTATTTGAACCCCTTCTTAAAAATAGCTTTTAATGCAAAGCTTGCATAAGACACCAGTGTAGATGTATCCGCTGTGGAGTAGGGTAGTTTTATTGATTGTGACTTATGATACTGCGGCTCTGCCTGTCTAAATGAATCTGTGTGGATGAATACTGTTATTGCTGATGTATAAGATTTAAATCGACGAAGCTTAAACGCTGCTTTTGTTGCATGTGCTGTAACAGCTTCAGAAAGCTCCGTAAGCTCAATCACCGGTATTCCCATACTTTGAGATACGCAAATTCTATCGCGAGAGTCGTTAATATCTTTCAATTCTACCGCAGGTTTTCCTCGTAACTCTTCCACAGTACGGGCAAGAACAACTGTGAACGTCTTTTTGATCCAACTAATGTCTGGACTTCCCAATCTTAACTAGACTAGTAGCTTCAGCAAATAGTCTAAATTCTATTACTCCTCCAAGACCGCATGACAAAGGACCGCATATGAGGCGCTATAGACTACCTGATGTAGCAGGAGCAGAGAACTTTGGACGTGAGCTCGGGCCAATAATCTTTTCTGATGTATGAATCACTTAGATAGCTTTCTTATGCTAGTCTAGATAATTAAATTACCAAGGAGTCGATTACAATGCAGTTAAAGCATATAAAATCATTGCAACTTTCAAAAGCTATAGTGTCTAAAATGACCATGGAAGTAAGGAATGAATATGAATTATTTCTTGAGAATCAATTAATGTTTTTTAGGGATTTTTTTCCTACAGGCTATGAAAGCCTTGATGATACCCATAACATTTTGCTAGCTATCGTAGAGGGCGAAATTGTGGCGTTTAGGTATTTTTACTTTCATAACAGAGTATGCGAATTATTCAATACATATGTCGACTCTGCTAATCGCCGACAGTCTATAGCTACACAGCTAATTGAGGACTCGATTCATATATCACATCAGAATAGGCTTAATAAATTTGTGATTCGTATGGCATCTGAAAACGCTGAGAGAACAGGGCTTTACCATAAATATAAAGTGCTCGGAAATCATAAGTTTAATACAAGTCAATTTACGATCTATTATGCCGGAAAAGAGGCTGTGATAGGCTGAAATAAAGCTTCTGTTTTACTTTGTGTTAAATTAATTTATTACAAGTCCTAAGCTAATGGCCTGTAAAAGGAGGTTAAAACGTCGACGTTCCACTGTCAGACAAGCATTGTGAAGAGTTGGGGGTTAAATAAGGTGATACTTTAATTCGCGAAGCCGTAGAAGGTAAATTAGCCCTTACATTAAGTAAGTATCATAAGCAATTTCTTAGTTACGCTGAAATCGATATAGCAACTAATCTAACATGTGTTTTTATGTGACTCGATACATTCCATTTCGTTAATGCTAATTCAAAAGATTTCTCTGCTAAACTTAAATCAATGCGTGATTTTAAGCGGGTGTCAAATGACAGAAAGCCAGTTAAAGTTATCAAGTAACTCTGATTTAGTTCAAATAATTTCATGTGGAGAACTTACATCCCATTCAAACCCTTTGTCAGAAATAACAGTTGTAAGAAATGGTGTGAATGCATCCGGAGTGTATGCTTTTGCCAGTCTAATGGGGTGGGATATGGCAACAGTCGCAAACGCATTAGGTACAACATCTGCAACATTATCGCGATGTAAATCTAAATCATTAAGTTCACAAACTAGCGAACATGCGATTGAAGTTGCAAGACTAAGTATGATTGGAATTAACTATTTTGGTTGCATCGAAAATTGGAATGCATGGTTAAATACTGCTCATATTCAATTTAACAGTCGAGCACCTCGATTAGTGTTGAACTCAATACGCGGACGTGAGCTAATTAAAAATGTTATTAAGCAGCTTCAGTACGGTTTCACAGCATGATGACTGTTTAGCTTAGTTTTATCTAAATATTTTCACTTCACTGTTTCAGTCACAGTCAATCACGGGAATATCTGACCATCGGGTAGTGTAATGTGGTGATAAAAAAGCGCGTCTCATAGCCCATTTTTGCGTGAGCTTTTCACTGCCAATGCTTAAAGCGCCAACACCATAGCGGTTGTTAATTGTGTCGATACACGTCATTATTTTAGGGTTGTCAGCACTTTTGTTAAACATATCTGTTTGATAAAAGTACTCACTCTCAAGTTCAATTGCACCGATTCCACATCGATAAAAACGGGTATCGGGTTTATATAGTGTATTGATAACTTCTGACACCGCTTTTGCAATGACGCGAGTATCGGATGTTGGTGTGATAAAGTCATACAGCATCGACTTTTTGTAATAGACTTCTTCATGCGGGGAGCTGGCTGCAAATATAACAATACGCTTTGTTAAAGAGTGTTGTCGTCTTAACTTCCTAGCCACAATAGCAGCATGTGTTACAAGCGCAGCTTTTAAAGGAGTGATATCAGTAATGCGCTCGCCAAAGCTGCGTGTTGAAAAGATTTCTTTCTTATTTTGTTTTACTTCATCCCAAGTTAAACACGCTACACCATTGAGTTCATTAACTGTGCGTTCAACCACGACGCTGAACATTTTTCTCATTGCTTTAGGGTTTTGATTTGCTAAATCCAAGGCTGTTTGTATATTCAGTTGTTTTAATTTATTACCTAGGCGAGAGCCAATTCCCCACACATCGGTTACGGCCATCTTAGATAAAATTTCACAGCGTGATTTATCATCATTGATAACGGCGACACCGTTATATCCAAACAGCTTCTTAGCGGCATGATTGGCTGCTTTTGCGAGCGTGGGGGTAGGCCCAAACCCAACACCAACAGGCAATCCCGTTTCACGCCACACGGCACGACGAATAACCTGCCCATACTCAGCCCAATCACTAATTACTTTAGAAAATCCAGAGAAACTTAAAAATGATTCATCAATACTGTATACGTAGTGGTCATCACAAAAACGCCCGATAACCGTCATCATTCGCTCACTTAAATCAGCATAAAGCTCATAGTTAGATGAGCGTACAACAACATCATGCAGCTCTAAGTAGCGTTTAATTTTAAAGTAAGGCTGAAACTTGGGGATGTTGATTTGTCTAGCAATAGGACATACAGCACATATACACCCATCGTTATTTGTTAAAACAACAACGGGCTTGTGTCGTATAGCTGGGTCAAACACTTTCTCAGCACTGGCATAAAATGCCACTGCATCAACTAGGGCAAACATTTACTGAGTGCGACTTTATTTTTATGAAGCCGAATACTGGTTGTAACGACGCCTTCGAGTTTGAAGTCGTCTTCAGGTGAGATATAAACAGATGAATAATTCTTAGATGCAGAGATTAGCAAGCGATTCGATTTATCGATAATTTTGCACACGAATGTACCGTTGTAGCTTGCAACGATAACATCACCGGAAGATACGTTCTCAGCTCTATCAACGACAAGTAAATCACCATCAAAAATCCCGACATCTTGCATAGACTGCCCAGATGCAAGGCCTATAAAGGTCGCATTAGGGTGGCGAATAACAAGCTCATCTAACGATATGCCTAGCTCAGTATATTCTGCTGCTGGTGATTCAAAGCCGGTAATGCCCGCTTCGATAAAAATTGGAATAACAAACATATGCACCTCACTGTATATGCATACAGTATAGTTTGATTGTCTGTGTCATTCCACTCTTTTGAAGTTTCTCCGTTTAGATTTTCATCCCATAAAAAGTTACTGCTAATAACGGCCGGTTATTTGAGAGCTTATTGTTTTGTTTTTTGTATTTGTGACAAAAAAAGATATTTCTTTTTCAATTAGTTATTATTTTAAATTATCTTTATATGGCGTTAATTGCTTGAAATGACGTTAAGCTTAAAAATAAATGGTAAATAGCTTGATTTTGTGAGTTTAGCCGCTACTTTAAAAAAAGAGATTGAATTTTAGAGTGAGAGTTAGCGTTATGAATGAACATTCAAATCACAGCAATATTGATAGTGTATATAACAAAGAAAGTATGCGACGTCGCCTTGATCGGTTCAGTCGTTTTAATATCAGCGGCCTTTGCCCGACACTGAAAGATAACCAGCCGCATTTTTTCGAATCGTTCAATGAGTCACATTTTGCATTGATGTTTGAGTTTGATCAAACGATAAAATCTGTTCGAACCCAGCCATTTTCAATCAGTTATACAGATGACAATAAGAAGCGGTTGTATACACCTGATTTCTCATTAAGTTATTGTGATGAAAGTATTTGTGTGGTCGAAGTGAAGCACTCAAAAGCGATTGATGAAAAGACAAAACGCACTCATTTTTTGATTGAAAAAGCGCTTGCGAAGCTGGGCTTTAAATTTTCGGTTTTGACCGAAGAAGACTTACCGTCACGCAGGGCTTTATCAAACATGAAGATGATATTACGCAATGCTTTGTCAATGAAAGTTGTGAATGATGAGCATGTGAACATACTGCTTAATGTCTTACCGAGTGAGCTGACTCTACAGAAAGCACACGCAATTTGTGATGCTCTGAACTTAAATAGAAATCTGATTTGTCATTTTATTTTGAAAGATTATGTAAAAATGGATGTTTCATGCAATATCTGTAATGAAACCGTTTTAACTAACAATATTCACGGTGATGCATAATGAGCGGTGTGATTAAACAAGGCACAAAGTTTAGAATGGATAACAGTTCTTATATAGTGCGTTCGATAGCGCAAGAGCACTTCGATAATATGATTTTTTACTCATTGCTTGATGATGACAGTCAGAAAATGAGTAATGCAAGAATTGAGTGCATGACACAATCTGAGCTTCATAAAAAGCTAATAAATAGCGAAGCGCTTTTGTATGAGCGCGCTTCTGACATACCAATGCAACAATTGCTGACTGAAAATCAATTAAATCAGATGAGTATGTGGCAAGCGTTTTTTGACTTGCATTTCGAGAAACACAGTAAAAATTTTACTGCAAAGCATAATGTTGATGAAAGCATCGCAGCTTTCGGTTGGCAAAGTTACAACTCAAGAAAATACTCGCGTAGCACGTGCCAAGCGAAGATAAAAGCGTACCGAGATTCTGGTTGTGATATACGTTCATCAATTGGCCATGGCCATCACGCAAAGAAAAGCTCAAAGCGAATGACGGCTGCAACAGAAGATTTAATCTACGGGTATTTTTGTGATTATTATCTAGTTAGAAGCGATGCAACTGCAAAATCTGTACATGCAATAGCAGATATGTTGAGAGCCAAGATACGCGAGCTTAGTAAATCAAAGCCAGCGTGTTATCCAGTCATACCGTGTGTCGACACTATATATCGTCGTTTTCACGAATCGCTTGCATTATTGACGACACAAAAGACTTTAAGCAAAGCTGAAGCTAAAAAACTGCGTTATAAACTGGGTCGTGAGTTTGTGCCTGAAGACCCATTGGAACGGGTTGAAATGGACGCGGTTTATATCAATCAAGGTTTAAACAACGACGCGAGCAAATATCTTGGCACTATTGTAATGATGATTGCGATTGATACTTGTACGCGTTGCCCTCTCGGCTATTCAATTCATGTAGGTAAAAACGCATCTGAATCTGCTGATTTAGCTATCGAATGTTTGAAAAGTGTTGTGACTCCCAAAGATAACCCATTATGGCCTGCGTATGGTATACCGTCAAAAATTATCACAGACGCAACAACTGCGACTAAAGGCAATATGTACAAGTCGCTTGCTTTGCAATTGGGTTCGAACCCAATCGTCACGCGTAGTGGCGAGGGGCAGAGTAAGCCATTTATTGAAAGCTTCTTCCGCACGCTACGACGTGAGTTTTTAAGTAAACTGCCGGGCTATCTAGGCTCAAAAACGCGTATAAATAATAGTCATCTAGAAGCGACAGAAGATGCTGAACTTCATGCATCAATGACGCTTGAAGAATTTGTCGCTGCGTTTGAAGATTACATCACAAATACATATATGAAATCAGCTCACAGTGGACTTAAAAATCGTGCGCCGCTTGATGTGTGGATGAATGCAATCAGTAAAAATCCACTGCTGCAAACCGTACCTGAAAATGCAGAGTTATCTGAATTTCGCGGCTGTTATCGTGCAAAGTGTAAGCTATACGGTAACGGCTCAATTAAGCTTAAAAATGAGCAGTATGTAAGTGATGAGCTGAAAGCCTTGAGCTTGTCAGATGTGAAAAGTGTTGAATGTTTTTACAGTGATATTGATACAAGTAGTGTTGTTGTGAAGCATCAAAACGACACATTTATCGTGCCACTGCGTGAGATGAATCATCATACCGACGTGGGGGTTCAACAAGCTGAGCTTGATGCTGCTCGTAACGCGCAATTCAGTGAATGTGATGTTGTTGAGCGTAAGCATTATGAGTATAAGTATGGCAGCAAGCTGGGTTTGCCTAATTTCAAAAAAGCTAAGCAAAAGCAAGCTGAAAAGCGTGAGATTGAAACAGGTCGCAAACAGGCAGCTCGGACAAAATACAATAACGATAAAGCAATTGATGTTGATTCTATTGATGCGCGCGAGCAAATTTTAAACTCGCTAAATGCGCAAGTTGCTGTCGAAGAAGATATCGACACTGGTGCAACTTTTGATGATTTTGAGCCCGGTGGTGAGCTATGAGTTGTTTAAAAGGCAAGGCTGAATTGTTATACAGTAAAACATTTGATTGCGCGAATAATCGTCTTGAGCTTGCTGATTTGCTTGAAGAATCACAGCAGACACTGAGTCTTGGTGTGGGTAGTTGTAGTGTAATAGTAGGTGACTCAGGCAGTGGTAAAACAACGCTGGTTAAAGCTTTTATAAAGCGATTCAATGAAAAGCACAGCACAGACGTAAGTGAAAACAAGTCAATAAAAGCATGTTATATTCGCTCGCCGTCGAACATGAGCCCGCTTGACCTTTACCGTGCAATCTTAGGTAGTATGGCCGAGCCCGGCTCAATACAAGGCTCTGAAGTTGAGCTTCGTCGACGTATCGCGCAGCAAGTTAAGAACAAGCGTTATCGTGTTCTTGTGTTTGATGAGTTTCAGCAAGTTGTTGAAAAAGTGGGTGTGAAATCGGCGCGCCAAATTGCTGATTACCTTAAAGAGTTAGTTGATGAATTAGGGTTGTTTCTTGTGTTTGCAGGCACTTCAAAAGTCATGAATATACTTGAAATTAATGAACAATTCGCATCACGATGTTCACTCATAATTGAGAAGAAACTGCTTTCAGTCTCGACAAGAAAAAATTATGTTCACTTTGTGAAATATCTAATAACTCTGAATGAACATTTGAAATTTTCTCAAATTGACTTCACAAACCCTGAAATCAGCTTGCCTATTTTTGCCATGACAAAAGGTGATTTGCGTCAACTGAGCATGCTTATTCGCAAGGCTGTTTTTCATGCATGCGACAAAAATAGAGATGAAGTTCTCGTGAAAGATTTTGCTGCTGTGTTTAGTTCAATTAGTGCGTCAAAGAAAAATCAAGCAAATCCATTTTCTAAAAAGTTCTCTTTGCTAAAAGTAGAATTAGGAGTTAATTATGAACTCTAATCATTTTATATCACCATATGCAGCGTGTGCGGCCGTGGCTCGCTTTTATGGATTTGCAACAGTTAAAAAGTTGATGCTATCTAATGCTATTCAGACACCAACGCGATTTGAACTTTATGCACATTCTCACTTTGAAAAGTTACTTGAAAATGAGCAGATTAAACAGGATATTGAGCAATATAAATTATTAGACTATGCGCAAGTGCTTGAAAAAAGCGGCACAATAAATGACTCTGATAATATTAAGATTTGTCCTCACTGCTATCACAACACGGGGATTCAACTTTATCAATGGCAGCATATTGAAGTGACAAGTTGTCGGGTACATGAATGTTCGCTAATCAATGTAAAAAACCTGCCTCTTTATGACTTACAAGAGTCATATGATTTACTGAGTTTTGAGCGATACATGCTGTGTTTGAGTGAGACTGAAAGCTCAGAGTTTGCTGAAAAGCTACTAGGGTTCTCAAGCCTTTTATTCAGACCCTTTGACTTTATTCAAGCAAAAATTAAATTTCAAAAATTTAGTGTTCAGGAAATGAGGTTTTTATTAGATGATGTGTTCAAGGTTTTGTCATGCCCATCCCTAAGTGAAACGTGGAGGCACTTATTATTAAAGCACAGAGCGCAATTTGAGAAATGTGGTGAGTTAGTCATGCATCATCGATTCGATGAGATTGCTAACTCAATCTACTCAATTCAGCATGAGTATAACTTTTTAAAATCGACTGAAGAGGTAGAAGCAAAGACTCTTTTATTAAAATATCATGGTGCTCAGATTGACAAGTCTTTATACGTTTCTACTCATCGCTTTGACAGTAAATTCGATTCACAAAGTTTTTCTTACCAAGTCGACGGGGCAGCTCTTTCTGAGTTTTTGGGTATCAATATGAAGTCGCTTTCTCATGTTGCTCAGCAAAACATGTTTGATGCAATCTATCTTTGTAAGCAACAAGATAAGTCATTTTATGACATGAGAAAAGTTGCAGAAGCTTTATCGAAATCATTTGAGCTAGTTTCTGAATGTGATGATAAATTCTTGAAAGTAAGTGATGTGCCCAATGGCATCTATGATTTGTTTGATTTATCGAGAGATGAGCTTGTTAGTTGTGTATTAAATAGTCATGTCGAAGGTTTATATAAAGTCAATACAAGCATTGAGCGTGTTAATCATTTATATGTAAGTGAGAAAGGGTTAAAGCAATTATTGAAAGAAAAGTGGAAAGCAATAGATGATGTGAATAAGTATGACGCTATTCGTATGTTGAAAATAAATGCTGATGTTTTAGATACACTGATTGAAAATGAGTATCTAAAACTATCAACGAAAAACAGTGAACAAATAGATGCAGATAGCATACGTGAATTTGTTTCTAACTACCTAATATTAAATAGAAAAGCTAATTTTGAAAAAGCGAGAACGTGCGAAAAACGTATTACTGGGTGCTGTAACGTGCAGCCAATCTTTCAAATCTACATGGATCCAAATAGGACAGATTTTGTTCTGTATGACAAAGCACATCTCAATGATTGTTGTATGCAAAAATTACAATCACGATTTACACATTTTAGTAAATCAAACATAGATTTATCAAAAGACGTCATCATTTTTAGAAACAAACGACGTCATTAGCTAGAGTTTTTAGTCGACTTGTTTAGTTTCGCTTAGCTGTCTTGATTTGACAAAAAGTTGAAATCACTCTAATAATAGGCCAAGTGCATTTAATGCACTTGGCCTTTTTTTTCGTTTGGATTTTGCTCAAAATATTAATGGCAAATTTATTCCAGCGATTAATCGTGAAAAATAACAAATTCTAGCGTTTAATCAGAAACTTGAAGCTATACAAATCAGAAAGTGCTCTTAAATTTTCCCACTATTTCTTTAGCTTAATTCCAGTCTTGGATCAGAAAGAACAAGTTGAGTGTTTCATTCGTTTGGTCGGATTTTAGTCTGTGTCTTTTTTGATTGCTGTTGAACTCTTCTTAAAGCTAAGAATAAACAGTATTTCTGCCGCCTCTTTTTGCTTCATAAAGGTGTAAATCTACCCTTTTGGCTGCCTGTTCAGACGTTTCATTTGGTGCAATTTCTATAACACCTAAGCTTATCGTTGCGCTTATAGACAATGATGTATGTTCCTTTTCGGCAACAGAAAGTCTGATGCGCTCGGCAATATCTTTTGCATGCTCTAAAGATTGATTCTCAAGCACAATTAAAAACTCTTCGCCGCCGACACGACCTACCCGATCAGAACAACGGACGGTTTGCACAATCGTATTGGTTATGGAAATGATTAATTCATCACCAATATCGTGACCGTATTGATCATTGACCGCTTTAAAATGATCGATATCGATAGAAATTAATGAGCTGACTTGCTGATTGAGTTTGTTTTGCAGCATGACGCTTCGTTTTAAATTTAATATAGCTCTGCGATTCGCTATGCCTGTTAGTTCATCTTTTAAAGCGAGTATTTCAAAGTACTTTTTCTGGCGAACTTGTTTGAATGTATAAACGGCGAATAAGAGTAAACACAAGCAAGTTATCATCATAGTTAAGCCTTGCCAAAAAGACTTATCTTCGGCTACTGATAATAGCTTTTGTTGTAGCTTTGACTCATGTTCTAAACGAGAAATCTCAAGGATCTGCTGTTCATAATTAAAGTTTAATCTGGCAGAAATAAGCGTATTATTTGCGATAGCTTGTTGTTTATCTTTAATTAAAGAGATTAATTGTTGTTGAGATGCTATTTGTAAGGAAGTATCTCCTGTTGCAGCTGCAAGCTGCGAGGTTAAATTTAAATAACGCTCCTTTAAGCTCTTGGGCCAAGATTGTTGTTGCGCGGCGGCTATCTTCTCATGAAATGAAAGGGCGGCTTGCAACTGAGCTGTAGCCAAGTACCATTCTGATTTAGTGAAGTTGTAAAGAGTCAAAATCCAGCTGTCAGTAACAGAGAGCGTGTTCGACTCAGTTAGGTATGACTCAGCCTGAGATAGACTGTTAAGTTTTATATTGAGTTCTGTAAGTTTAATTAATATGTAAGCATATCCGTTGTCGCTTTCGAAACGGCGAACATCTTTTTTAATCGACTCGTATAGCTCAATAGCCTTTATTAAGTCGCCTTTTTCTTCATAGGCATACGCGAGTTGATCCGCTACTTTGTACTGCTCTTGCTCATTGAATTTCGTTAACGCTAATTTGGCTCGCTGCAGTTGTTCAATTGCAAGTTCATAGTTGTACAACGCTATGTGAATATCGGCAATTTCTTTTAATGCGAGTGCTTTTTCGTAGTCATTACCTGCTTTTTCAAATAACTGATAAGCAGTTTTAGCAGAGTCGAATGCTTCTTGATAGTTGCCTTTAGCTAACTGAATACGGTTAAGTACTATGTGGGCAAGAGCAATGATTGACAATTTTTTTGAAGAGGTTATTTCGTCTAATGACGACGTGTTAATTATTGGTTTTAAGTGTTCTAGAGCTGTTTGATAATTACCTTGTGTATACTCTTGGTTTGCTTCACAGACAGCAAGTTCCTGTATTAAGTTTAAATTGTTTGCTTGATGAATGACTGGTTTGGCTGTTTCTAGAAAATGTTTATATTCGCTAACCCTGTTTGGGGTTGATACATTAGAAAACCAACATTTAAACGCCATCACTTGCGCATCATCTAGCGCATTTTCATAAGGCATTTGCTTTTCTAATCTAGCTAAAATTTCGACAGATTCAGAATATGTTGTATAACCGTGAAGAACACGGCTGATTTCACTCTGAACATCCTTTGCAGCCACATTGGTTGCAAAAAATAGCAACAAGCACAATATCCTTATCATTTGAGCATTACTCCATAAAGCTACTCTGATACCAATCAATGATATTTTCTTATAATTGAAGTTAGCTTAGCATAATGAAATTTTTGCTTTTAAGATTTTGCGTTGAAAAATATAAATAATTTAATGCTTTAAGCTATGATTGGTTACTTTTGGGATTTGAAAGCAGCTCAACACAAAGTAATGGAATTGTGTACCTAAAATGGTATGGTTATTTTAAATAGTTTTAATTAAAAGGATGTTTTTTTCATGTTAAACAAAATATTACTGTGTAGTGCTTTGTTATTTTCTGTTACAGCACTGGCTGAAAGACCAGACTATTTTAATGATGAGATAGAGCAAGAGTATCTCGCGGTTTTAAAGCATATGGACGAAATGATGCCGCAAACCGATGTAGAGCTTGCCTATTTACCCTCTTTTTACCCGTTTAGCATCTTTGATATACATGCCACAAAATTTAAAAATGACAAAGATAAGCAAGCGTTCACTAACTTTAATTTAGGAGTGCTTGGTAGTCAGTATTTAAATGTTGAACAGCAGTTCGGAACAAAACTCCCTAATTTATTTATTTGCAAAAAAGATCAGTGTACTGAACAAAGGCTTAAGTTAATTAGGTCTTTTTTAGATGTATCAGAGGCACAAATTTTAGCATTTAAAAATAGCCAAAATTTGAAACTCATACAGCAATCTGCGCCGCACGTTTACCGTGTTAACAATACTTTTTACTCTCCCACCCAATTAATAAGCTATACACCATCAAGATATGCTGGGTTTGTACCCTCTGCCGATTATAAAATTCTAAGCCCTGATGCAGAGCCAAACTTGATGGAGCTATCAGCTGATACACAAGAACTCAGAGATTTAATGGTTGAGTATAAGGTTGCAGCTATTACAAAAGATGAGTATGACAACATTAATGTGATTTTCGGTGGTCTTAGTGATAATCATTGGGGGGTGGTCCTTTTAGACAATTATAGTATACCTAGGGAGGGGGATAGGAATGCTTTTGGCCTTGAGTATGAAATAATCAAACCACTCTCCAAGACAAGTTTTTATTATCAAACTAATTAAACCAAGTTTTATCAACAAACAGTTATCAATGGAGTAAACAATGGGGTTGTCTGAAAATAACAAACTAAAGCCCCATAGTTTTGTGTTGAAAAGCTTTGGATTAATAGCACTTTTTGTATCCTTAACAGGATATGCCACCGAGCAGCAAGTTCAGCAGCACGTAGATGCGTTTATTCAGAGTCAATATAAAGATCATTTTCCAGAATTAGTCTCTGATGATGAAATTGGCCGATTAAAGCGTTTTTATGAGCATAGTGATGGAAGAGTCTCTATATTTTGGACTTATCAATCAGGCAATGTTTGGTTAGAGAAGCTGACTCTCATTAAGGTGCAAGATGATGGTTATAGCGAATTGTCGTCTATTTCTATTAACGGCGTAGTAGATAGTACGAAAAAGATTGGCGAACAGCTTGTTATACAATTACGTACATATGATGAAAGTGATCCTCGTTGCTGCCCCAGCAAGAAAACCACTTTACGCTACCGTATTTATAATAGTGATTTAGTTAAATTATAGCCTGGTTGTTTTGCTTCAGGCTATAAATCAAGAATCAGCAAATATGATATTCGCCATGTGGTTTGTTGCTGAACATAAAGGCTTGTAACTCAGATTTAAGTACTTCGACAATGTCGTTTGTAAATGGCGTTCTGATTTCACCAGAGTCTAAATACCTAAGTAAATCAGTTTCATGCTTGAGAGCTGACTGAATAGAGTAGTTAATTGGGTAAGTAACTTTAAATTGTTTGCGTGATATCACGTTGTCGTGGTTTTCAATCTCAACATAAAAAGTTAATTGCTCGTCTTCTTCGTAAATGTCACTACAGGTGCCTTGCTCACGAATACAATCTAAAACAATATTTTTAATGAAAATATCAAATTCGTTCATATTAATCCCTCAATTTTTGCCCATCCATTGGGTACAACTGAAATCTAGCAAAAAATAATTAATCTAGCCAATTCAATTTTGCATCTTTTGGATTAACACTTTCTGAACGGGGTGGTTTAAAAGCATTAGGGGGGACGTAGGAGTTAGTTGATAGAGAATAGTCGTTAGAGGATAGGATGCGCGAAACAGGTTTCACGCCTACGTTGTAGCAGCGGCTTTATGCCGCGTCATTGATAAATTTTACGAGAAACGAGAAACGAGAAACGAGAAACGAGAAACGAGAGGCGAGATAAAACGCGATGTAAATTGGCCGCTACACAATCAGGTCCATTCCAAATTTAAAATCTGACGGGCTAAAGCCCGACCTACAATACAGGTCGTCATTTATGGCGACTAGAGGTGAGGTAGACGCGCACCTCGCAACTTTCTCTTAAAAATTCGCTAACTTACCCTCGCAATTAAACAACCATAAACGCGATGTAAAATGGCTGCTACACAATCAGGTTCAGACCAAATTCAAAAATTGACGGGCTAAAGCCCGACCTACATGTAGGTCGTCATTTATGGCGACTAGGGGTGAGGTAGAAGCGCATCTCGCATCTCGCTCCTCGTAACTTTCCCCTTTCCCCTAGTAACTCACTAACTTACCCTCGCAATTAAACAACCATAAACGCGATGTAAAATGGCTGCTACACAATCAGGTCCATAGCAAATATAAAATCTGACGGACTAAAGCCCGACCTACAAGGTCGTCATTTATGGCGACAAGGACTCGACCCTCGCGTCTCGCACTTCGATCCTCTCACCTCGCATCTCGATCCTCGAACCTCGCACCTTTCCCCTAGTAACTCGCTAACTACTCCTAAAGCCTAGAGCCTAGAGCCTAGAGCCCAGAGCCTAAATCCTAGCCCCTAAAACCTCCCCCCTCACAATCTCTGCGCCTTTACTTAGCGCACTGAGCTTGGCGCTTGCTATGTTGCGAGGAAGGGGAGCCATACCGCAGTTTGTGCATGGGTAAAGCTTGTCGGCATCAACATATTTCAAGGCTTCGCGTAATGTCTGTGCTACTTCATCAGGGGTTTCGATTTCATTGCTCGCTACATCAATGGCACCAACCATCACTTTTTTGCCGCGAATGAGTGCTAATAGCTCAATGGGCACGCGAGAGTTGTGGCACTCAAGTGAAATAATATCGATATTCGATTTTTGAAGTTTTGGGAATACTTCTTCGTATTGACGCCATTCATTGCCTAGTGTTTGTTTCCAATCAGTGTTGGCTTTAATGCCATAGCCGTAGCAAATGTGCACGGCGGTTTCGCACTTTAAGCCTTCGATTGCTCTTTCTAGGCACTTAATGCCCCAGTCATTAACATCATCGAAGAACACATTAAACGCAGGCTCATCAAATTGAATAATATCAACACCAGCAGCTTCGAGCTCTTTCGCTTCTTGATTGAGGATTTTGGCAAATTCCCACGCTAGTTTTTCACGGCTTTGATAGTGGGCGTCATACAAGGTATCGATCATGGTCATTGGCCCTGGCAATGCCCATTTTATAGGTTGCTTGGTCTGCGAACGTAAAAACTTGGCGTCTTCAACAAACACTGGTTTGCTGCGTGATACCGGGCCAATTACACTTGGTACACTGGCTTCGTAGCGATTACGAATGGTCACTGTTTTACGGTTTTCAAAATCAACGCCATTTAAGTGTTCGATAAAGGTCGTTACAAAGTGTTGGCGAGTTTGCTCGCCGTCGCTCACGATATCAACGCCAGCTTGTTGTTGCTCTTGTAAGGCAACACGCAGCGCATCTTGTTTGCCGTCGATAAGCTCTGCGCCTTGCAATTTCCAAGGCGACCATAAGGTTTCAGGCTCAGCAAGCCAAGCAGGTTTTGGTAAGCTGCCAGCTGTCGATGTGGGTAATAACTTTCTCATTTTTACTCTCTTTAAATCGCGTAGTTAGCAGACCATTTCTCAAGCATTGATTGATAAGGCTTAATAAAGTGCTGCTCTGTAAATTTACCTTGTGCAATCGCAAGTTGGCTGCGCTCTTCACGGTCGTAGACAATCTGCGTGATCGAGTGATCGGCGTTTCTTAAATTTGGTTGATAGCAACTACCCGCCACGGCATTGGCATTATAAATTTCTGGACGGTAGATTTTTTGGAATGTTTCCATGGTGCTAATCGTGCTGATCAACTCTAAGTTGGTGTAATCGTTCAGCAGGTCACCAAAGAAATAAAACGCCAGCGGAGCAACTGTGTTTGGTGGCATAAAATAGCGCACCTGCAAGCCCATTTTTTTAAAGTATTGCTCGGTTAATGACGACTCATTTGGTTGGTACTCAGCACCTAAAATTGGGTGTTGGTTTTCTGTACGATGGTACGTTTTGTTATCAGACACGCTTAAACAAATAACAGGAGGTTTTTTAAAGTGTTGTTTATAGGTTTCTGAATTTATGAAGCTTTTAAAAAGTTTGCCATGAAGATCACCAAAGTTTTCGGGAATGCTAAATTCGTTTTTCGCTTTGTTATGATCAAGCAGCAGTACGCTAAAGTCGTAATCACGTACATACGATGAAAAGTTATTACCAACAATTCCTTCGATACGTTCATTAGTTTGGTGATCAATGATATTGGTTTTTAATACCTCAATAGATGGGAAAGCTTCAGCGCTCCCCGCAATTTCTAAATCAACCGAAATGATTTCAAGTTCTACTGAATAGCGGTTGCCTTGCGGGTTATCCCAATTTGCTAGTGCATTAAAGCGGCTATCAATCATTTTTAATGCATTACGCAAATTTTGTTGACGGCTTGCGCCTCGTGCCAAGTTAGCAAAGTTAGTTGTAATACGCGTGCTGTTAGATGGGTGATAGTTTTCGTCTAGCTTTAAACTTTTAACTGTATATTTAAAATCGTTGTTCATAGCAATGTGTCCATATTTCCTGAGATAAATGATTGCTGCTCACCTTCCTTAAATCGCTAGGTCATTAACCTTGAGGTGGCTTGGTATCAATTTATACGTGCTCAGTATCATGAAGAAAAACGTTTTTATTTCAGGTAAAACATGAGGCAGATTCATAAATATTTACTGTTTTAGTAAAACATTTAGGAAGGGATAGTGAAAAAATGCTTTAAAGTCATTTTGGACGTCTGGATTTCTAAATGGGTTTGTTAGAGTTGCAGTAATTTCATATAAAACGTGAGTAATATTCACTACTTAACAGGACTTTTGAGAGCAACCCCGTACTTTATTGTTGTTATACTCGGTTCCCTAAACCAACAACATAGACAAATACAATGAATGAATTAATCGTGCTTATTATCGCTTGCGCCGTACTTGGCAGTGGGGTTGGCTTTTTAGCGGGGCTATTAGGAATTGGTGGCGGTTTGGTGATTGTGCCCATATTAAGCATGATCTTGCTGCACTTTCAGGTGTTACCTGCTGAGCAAGTTGTGCTGGTGGCGATTGCTACATCGCTTGCCTCAATTCTGTTTACATCTACGTCATCAGCTATCGCTCACCATAAAAATGGTAATGTGCCTTGGCAATTGGCTCCGTGGGTGATGACTGGGGTTGCACTAGGTGCACTTATCAGTGGCTTTTTGGCTTCACTATTACCAGAACATGTAGTGCGAATTGTATTTGCTGTGAGTGTATTGCTTATTGCACTAAAAATGATTTTAGGCAGTAAAAATGACAGCCAAACATTACGCTCGCTACCTAATAAAGGCCTGTTAACATTTTATACAAGCATCACGGGGGGGCTCTCTGCCATGATAGGTATTGGCGGTGGTGCGGTACTTGTGCCGTTACTAACGTTTTTCTCGGTGGATATGAAAAAAGCTATTGGCTGTGCCTCGGCCTGCGGTATTGTCATTGCGCTATTTGGTTCAGTGGGTTACATCAGCTCGGGCAGTCAGTACCTTACATTAAAAGAGGGCTTTGCCGGTTTTGTTTATTTACCAGCCTTGTTTGGTATTGTTTGTACTTCGTGGTTTACCGCACCATTAGGTGCAAAAGCAACGCATCATTTGCCTGTGTCTACCATCAAGAAAATCTTTGCAGGGCTTTTGGTAATTATGGCTGTGAATATGCTTATAAAGTAGTGTTAACTATTAAATCTACTTTGCGATTTATTTAAAGTTAGCAGTGCTTTTTGAACCAACACTCAAAAAACTCTATAAACGCTTTCACTTGCCGAGGTTGGAATTGCCTGCTTGGATATATCACCTGTAGGCCGACACTTTTTTTATCGCTGTGGCTAAAGCCTCGAACATACTCATCTAGTATCAAAATAAGGTCGCCTGTTTTGAGGTCATTTTTGATATCAATGTATGATTTTAAGGCTATGCCATGGCCTTGATTTGCCCAGCGTCTTACCACCTCACCGTCTGAGCATGAAAGGTGGGGAGCTACTTTAATAGAAAAGTGCGTGTTATCTACCTCAAAATGCCAGTCATTTAGCGGTTGCCCAAGTCGCTCAAGTACAAGGCAACGATGATTTTTTAAATCTTCGGGATGCCTTGGCAAGCCAAACGATTCTATATAGCTAGGTGAGGCGCAAAGCACACGGCGGTTATTACATAGCGGGCGGCTAATCAAGTTACTATCAGGCAAATTGCCGAATCTAAATGCCAGATCAATACCTTCCTCAACAATATTGGTAACCCCATCTGTCAGTACTAAGTGCGGTTTAACATCTGGGTGGCTATTGATGAATTCTGCTAATGCGGGTGCAACAAACTGGCGACCAAAGTCAGATGTTGCAGAGAGTTTCAGCTGGCCTCTTAGGCTTTGTTGCGACTCTTGAAGTATGTTTTCTGTGTTTTCGACTTCTGCTAATACTCTTAAACAGCCACTATAAAAACGTTCACCTGCATCTGTTAAGGCAATACTGCGCGTATTACGCGTTAACAATCGCGTATCGTAATTTTGCTCAATTTTATTAATTCGTGCTGTCATACTTGCAGGCGAAAGCCCCAATTTTCTTCCCGCAGCGGCTAAACCTCCCGCTTTTACAACGTGAACAAAAAGCGCCATATCATCAATTTTTGACATTATTCTTCAGTTTTAATGAATACTTATTTAACTCTAAGGCTAATTATCAATTTAGTCAAAATAGTTAAACTCATTTCATCACTTGAAGGAGATAGAAATGCAGCTTAATCATGCTCTGTTATTAGCAACGAATATCCAGCACATGGCTCAGTTTTTAGAGTCGTTAGGCCTTAAAAAGGGGCCAAGGCCAGCATTTGGTTTTGATGGTGTTTGGTTATATGACGACTTGGATACACCATGCATTCATATAGCAGCTAAGTTTGGCATAAATGAATCGCAATCTGATTACTTAACCCAAGCTTCGGTATCAACAGAAGCAGTTGGCTTATCAACGGTTGACCACCTTGCTTTCTTTGCAACTGATTATCAAGAAGTTAAAGCACGGCTAGAAGCAACTTCAATACCATTCGTTGAGCGGGAAGTGCCGGCAGCGAATGAGCATCAAGTGTTTATTCAAGGGCCTGATGGCTTAAAAATAGAAATTTTATTTACACGCAGCGAGCTTATTTAAAAGGTACACACATGAAAAATAGAGTATTTAATACAGACCAAATTGGTCATCATAAAACCGCAAATAAAATAGTGATGGCTCCAATGACCCGTTCACGTACGGCTCAACCAGGCGATATTCCGACAAGTTTAATGGCAGAATATTATGCGCAACGAGCCAGTGCAGGTTTTATAGTATCAGAGGCGACGCAAATTTCTGCACAAGGAAAGGGCTACTCATTTACCCCCGGGATTTATACTGAAGAGCAAATCAATGGATGGCGCAAAGTAACGCAGGCTGTTCATCAGCAAAATGGTCTCATTTTTTCTCAGTTATGGCATGTTGGCAGAATGTCGCATAGTGTCTTTCATCCAGGCGGCTTGCCAGTTGCGCCAAGTGCTATTGCTCCAAATGCGCAAGTGTGGGTGGTTGATGAAAATGGCGAAGGCCAAATGCTTGATTGTCCTACACCACGTGAATTATCGACCAATGAAATTAAGGGCATTGTTGAAGACTATAAACAAGCTGCTTTAAATGCGATTGCAGCAGGGTTTGATGGCGTTGAGGTACATGCAGGCAATGGCTATTTAATTGATCAATTTCTAAGGCAAACATCAAACAAACGTACCGATGAATACGGCGGTAATATTGAAAATAGAGCAAAGTTCGCGCTGCAAATCATTACCGCAATTAGCCAAGCTATCGGCCCAGAAAAAACGGCTATTCGATTAGCTCCTTTTATTACACAAAGAGGCATGGATGATCCGCAAGCAATCGATGCCATTTTATATCTAGCTAAAAAGTTTGATGAACTTGGAATTGCTTATGTGCATTTAGCGGAAGCTGATTGGGATGATGCTCCCCTCGTAACAGATGAGTTTAGAGTTAAATTACGTGAAAGCTTTGGTGGCAAAATAGTGGTTGCAGGAAATTACACATTAGCAAAGGCCGATAAACTAATTGGTGAAGGCTTAGTTGACTATGTTGCATTTGGCAGAAAGTTTATTGCAAACCCTGATTTACCTTATCGTTTAGAGCACAATTTACCTTTGAATGAAATATCAGATCCTACTACTTTATTTGGTGGTGATGAGCGAGGTTACACAGACTACCCAGTATATCAGGGAAATAAATGATGAAATTTTTAAAGCCAATTTTAATTGCGTCGGTGTTTGTTCTAAGCTCCTTAGGTGTAGCTCAAGCTAAGGAGGCAACATCTGTATTTTGGCCTGATGATGCTCAACTTGTGATCTCAATTTCGATGCAGTTTGAGGCAACAGCGCAAGACCAATCAGATCCAGGCCCGTTTCCACCGCAAGAGCTGGGTTATCCAGACACTATTTCACCCTCTTGGTACCAGTACGGCATGAATGAAGGCATACCCAGGCTGCTAGATTTATGGGATAAGCATCAAATTAAAGTAACTTCTCATATGGTTGGCCGAGCTGTTGAATTAAATCCTGAATTAGCAAAAGAAGTCGTTCGGCGCGGGCATGAAGCATCAGGGCACGGACAAACATGGACCCCTCAATACTCTATGAGTGAAGAGCAAGAGCGACAGTCATACATAAAAAGTGCAAATATCATTGAAAAAGTCACAGGGCAACGGCCTGTGGGGTTTAACGCTTTTTGGATGAGGCACTCAAAAAACACACTCAAAATCCTTAAAGAATTAGGTTTTATTTATCATATAGACGATTTATCTCGTGATGAGCCATCGCTAACACCTGTCGGAAGTGACGACATTGTTGTTGTTCCATACACTTATAGAAACAACGATATAGTTCGGTACACTGGCAGCACAGCCATGACTGGTAAAGCGTATTTACAAGAGCTTAAGGACGAGTTTGATGTGCTCTACAAGGAAGGCAAACAACGCAGAAGAATGATGTCTATCAGTGCTCACGATAGATTAGCGGGCACTCCCGCTAGAGTGAAAGCGTTGGATGACTTTATAACCTATGCAAAGCAGCACAAGGGGGTTAAGTTTATGCGTAAAGATGACATAGCAAAATGGATTTTACGCCAAGACAATGTGCCAAAAAACTCACCTCGAACTTTTGAAGAGAATTTGTTATGAAATACACACTAACCTTTATTGCATTACTTTTATCTGGCTGTGCCTCACAGCAGCAAATGGGTGAATTTGAGGATGTAGTAATCGCAGATCATCACTGCCCAGGGGAAATAGATCGAAGCTATAACACCACGATTTATAGCTCAGACGAACCAGAAAAAATTGGCAAAACTGAAGTCACTACACATTGCACTCCAGTTAAAACAGAAACTGAATTTGAAAGAGACTTAAGGGAGCATCAGTAACTTCTTAAAACGCCTCAAAATACGTTTGCTAAGGCTGCAATTATGCTTACTAAATAGCATTAACGTATTAATTCGACAAGAGGAAAGTCGTTTGTTAATGTCAGTTAAGCAGTATTTAGGCTGCTTAACTGCTTTTTTCGAAAGCTGTAGGCGCTAATTAAGGACTATTTTTTAAGGAAAATGTTATGGAACGCTGGTGCTTTCAAGCGAGTAAAAAAACACTAAGCTCTTTATTTGTTGCTCTATCGTTAATGGCTTTGCCAGTGGCTGCTGAGCCTACAAAGCCACTCGAAACTCACCATGCTTTAATGAGCCAAGTTCTCAATGCAAACCAACAAGCTCCCCTTACAGGTTTTGCACTTCATGTGATTGTTGATGATGGACATGCTTTTTCAACGGCAAAGCAAAGTAAAGAAAATGCGCCGCAAGTTATTAACCCAAATAGTTTATTTAGAATTGCCAGTGTGACCAAAACTTTCACTGCGGCAACGGTGCTACGTTTGCACGAGGAAGGAAAACTAAGCCTTGATACAACGCTTGATAAGTTAATTTCTGACGACTTTTTTGCGCTTCTTGAAAGCGATGGTTATGCCCTTGATAAAATGACGCTTAAGCAAGTGCTGAGTCACACGGCAGGGTTATACGATCACGCCCAAAGCGATCAGTATTTAGCTGGCATAATGGCAAATCCGCAGCAAGATATTACGATGCGCGAGCAAATTAAAGGGTGTGTAGAGTGGGGCGACCCAGTTGGTAAACCTGGTGAGCGTTTTTCATATTCAGATACCGGTTATGTGTTACTCGGCCATATTATTGAAAGAGTGACAGATTTACCGCTACCTGAAGCGGTTCGCCAATACTTAAGTTTCGACAAAAATCATATTGAAAATGTGATCTGGGAACGGGGTGATTCGGTTGCTGTGGATGAATCTCGTCGCGTACATCAATACTTGCATGGCACCGATACTTTTAATTGGAGCCCAACTGTCGATTTATATGGTGGCGGTGGGCTTGTTGCCAGCCCAATCGGTATGGCTAAATTTTATCAGGCTTTATTTTCAGGTAAGGTCTTCAAACATCCAGAAACGCTCAAACTCATGCTCTCGGATAAAGGCTTACCAGCAGATAGCCCTTACCGTTTAGGTGTATTTGCAAAAGAATATAACGGCACCTTGGTTTATCAACATGGTGGCTTTTGGGGCACTTTGGTGATGTATGAGCCAACAACGCAGGTGGTGGTCGCAGGGGCTGTTACTCAGCAAAAAGATTACGATCATCTTGAAAAAGTCATGAGTGACTATTTAACCTTACAAGCAAAATAACCCTCTAAAAACGGCAAGATCTAAGCTGGCGCAAAGATGCGCCAGATTCTTTCTTTAGTTCAATTTAAACTAAGTCATCAAGAAAAATAACTTGCGCACTTTATATAACAAAAATATTATATAACCAAATTGTTATGGAGTGAGTCGTGAAAGTTCTCTTTTTATGTACAGAAAATTCAGCCCGATCAATTATGGCTGAAGCGTTGCTTAAACATCATGGTAAAGGTGAGTTTGAGGTGTTTAGTGCGGGCACAGAACCTTATGCGGTAGACCCTCGTACGCTTGCGGCGATTGAGCATTTTGGTCTAAAAACTGATGACTTACACTCAAAGCACTTAAACGATGTAACTAACCTACATTTTGATTACGTCATTACCTTATGTGATGACGCTGCAAAAGAATGCGCTAATCGCGTTGATGGTACACATTGTTTAGGCTGGGACTTTATTGATCCAAAAACGCGTCCTGAACCTCACGCCTTTGAAAAAACCTTGCAAGAGCTCAATGAGCGAATTAAACAGTTTGTGCAATCCCATAACAAAGAAAAACCAGCATCGATTTCGCCAACCACATTTTATAAAGCCCTTGCAGATGATATTCGTTTAAAAAGCTTATTGCTTATCGCCGTTGAGCAAGAGGTTTGCGTATGCGAGCTAATGACGGCACTTAACGAGCAGAGTCAGCCAAAGGTTTCAAGGCATTTAGCGCAGCTTAAAAAACAGGGCATTTTGTCGGATAGAAAACACCAGCAGTGGGTATTTTACTCTTTAAACCCGACTCTACCTATGTGGATGAAACAAACAATTACCTCGACCGTGGTAAACGAACCAAATTTCATAGAAAACGAGTTAGCAAGGCTAAATGCGATGGGTGATGATCGCCCAACTCGTGTTGCTCGTTGCTGCAATTAAGGACTGAAAATGGGTGTTTTTGAACGATATTTATCTGTATGGGTTGCTGCTGCTATCGCCATCGGTGTGACGCTTGGGGTGATGTTTCCGCCTTTATTTGAGCTAATAGCGAAAGCCGAAGTGGCCCATGTAAACATTGTTGTTGCACTGTTTATTTGGGTAATGATCTATCCAATGATGGTGCAAGTTGATTTTTCAACGATTAAAGAAGTCGGTAATAACCCTAAAGGGCTGATACTCACTTTAATCATTAACTGGCTAATCAAACCGTTTTCAATGGCCGCGTTAGGTTGGTTATTTTTTGAAGGGTTATTTGCTGATTTGGTTAGCCCTGAAACGGCGCAAGAATATATTGCTGGGATGATTTTGCTTGGTGTTGCACCTTGTACGGCAATGGTGTTTGTGTGGTCACAACTGACCAAAGGCGATGCAAATTACACCTTAGTGCAAGTGTCTGTGAACGACATCATTATGATTTTTGCCTTTGCACCTATTGCGGGGGTGTTGCTGGGTGTATCTGATATTCATGTGCCATGGCTTACATTGATGATTTCGGTTGTGTTGTATGTATTGCTGCCACTTATCGCCGGGGTATTAACACGAAAAGCGCTTAATAATTCAGCACAAAATGAAGCTGCAGTGCAGTCATTTTTAGAGAAAATTAAACCGTATTCAGTTGTTGGCTTATTGGCCACTGTGGTCTTACTGTTTGGGTTTCAGGCGAACACGATTTTAGCCCAACCGCTAAACATTGTACTGATTGCTATTCCGCTTGTTTTGCAAACCTACGGTATTTTTGCAATCACCTATTTCATTGCGTTAAAACTTAAGCTTAAGCATAACATTGCCGGGCCAGCATGTTTAATTGGTACCTCTAACTTTTTTGAGTTAGCGGTCGCAGTGGCTATTTCATTATTTGGTTTGCACTCGGGTGCAGCATTAGCAACGGTTGTTGGGGTGTTGGTCGAAGTACCTGTGATGCTGTCGTTGGTTGCAATCGTCAATAAAACAACACATTGGTTTAAAGAATAATTGGGGAATCATAATGCAATCACATCCATTTGATATTTTACAACTAGAAACTGGGGCATTTATTTTTACCCCTTGCCCTGGCACAAAAGACGTTGGTTTATCACAGTCTGTTGCTGATTTAAAAGCGGCAGATGCAAAAGCAATTATTACTCTGATGTACGATGAAGAGCTTGTTAAAAATGGCGCGCAGCAGCTTGCAATCGAATGTGAGCGAGCAGATCTCAGCTGGTTTCAATTACCTATTATCGATGATGACGCGCCAAGCGAAGCGTTTAGTTTAGCTTTCAACAAACACCTTAACGAGATTCTTGCCATCATAAAAAGCGGTGGTAGCGTGGCTGTGCACTGTAAAGGCGGCTCAGGCCGTACAGGCTTAGTTATTGGTTTATTAATGCATGAGCTTGGCTATGCTAAAAATGACATAGTTAATCAAGTGCAGGCTATTCGCCCTAAATCGTTGCATAACCCAGTACAACGTTCATTTTTCGACAATTTTCAAAAAGTAGGAGCTTAACAATGGCAATTAAAGTAGGCATTAATGGTTTTGGCCGTATGGGTCGTTTATCACTAAGAGCAGCGTTTGCATGGGACGACGTTGAGTTTGTGCAAATTAATGATCCTGCGGGTGATGCAGCTACATTGGCTCACTTACTAAAGTATGATTCGGTGCACGGTATTTGGCCTCATGAGGTTGAAAGTAAAGACAACAGTGTGATCATCGATGGCCACGAAATTAACGTTACGCAAAATAAAACGATTGCAGACACTGATTGGTCTGGTTGCGATATCGTTATTGAAGCCTCTGGTGTGATGAAAAAAACCGAGTTACTGCAAGCCTATCTTGATCAAGGTGTGAAGAAAGTTGTTGTCACCGCCCCTGTAAAAGAAGACGGTGTGCTGAATATTGTAATGGGTGTAAACGATGATTTATACGATGTAAATCAGCATGATATTGTTACAGCAGCATCGTGCACTACCAACTGTTTAGCGCCTGTGGTTAAAGTATTGCAAGAAAAAATTGGTATCAAACATGGTTCAATGACCACTATTCACGATATCACTAACACGCAAACTATCTTAGATGCGCCCCATAAAGACTTACGCCGTGCTCGCGCATGTGGCATGAGCTTAATTCCAACTACAACCGGCTCTGCAACAGCGATTACACATATTTTCCCTGAACTTAAAGGTAAATTAAACGGCCACGCGGTTCGTGTGCCGTTAGCCAATGCATCAATCACTGACTGTGTGTTTGAAGTGACAAAGCCAACCACTGCTGAGCAAATTAACCAATGGATGCAAGAAGCCGCAGAGGGCGAGCTAAAAGGCATTTTGGGCTATGAAGAAAAGCCACTTGTTTCTATCGATTATAAAACTGATCCACGCTCAAGCATTGTTGATGCGCTATCAACCATGGTTGTCAACGAGACACAAGTTAAGCTGTATGTTTGGTACGATAACGAATGGGGTTATGCAAACCGTACCGCCGAACTTGCCCGAAAAGTTGCGCGATCACTTCAAGGTTAAAAGCAATGACGCGTTTGGCTAATCTTCCCGCTGATATAAAGCAGTACTTAATTGTCACTGGGAATTACTGGGCATTTACGCTTACAGATGGCGCATTGAGAATGTTGGTGGTACTGCATTTTCATGCGCTTGGCTACTCGCCTTTGAGTATTGCCATGCTGTTTTTGTTTTATGAGATTTTTGGTGTTGTCACTAACTTAGTGGGCGGCTATTTAGGCGCAAGGCTTGGTTTAAACAAAACCATGAATATTGGCCTTGCCATACAGGTTGCAGCCTTGTTCATGTTGGCAGTCCCCCCTGAATGGCTAAGTGTTGCCTATGTGATGCTGGCGCAGGCTCTGTCTGGGATTGCAAAAGATCTCAATAAAATGAGTGCTAAAAGCTCAATTAAAATGCTGGTTGCCAGTGGCCAAGAAGGCACCTTGTTTAAATGGGTAGCGATACTAACAGGCTCTAAAAACGCATTAAAAGGTGTGGGCTTCTTTTTAGGTGGTTTACTTCTCACATTAATGTCGTTTAAAGGCGCAATGCTAACCATGGCTGCCACTTTGCTGGTGGTGTGGTGTTTTAGTATTTATGCACTTAAAAATGATTTAGGCAAAGCTAAAAACAAACCTAAGTTTAACGAGATATTTTCAAAAAGTAGTTCAATCAATATCTTGTCAGCCGCGAGGTTGTTTTTGTTTGGTGCGCGTGATGTTTGGTTTGTAGTTGCACTTCCGGTGTTTTTATCGCAAGCCTTTGATTGGGACCACTGGACCGTGGGGGCCTTCTTAGCTAGTTGGGTCATTGGCTATGGGGCTGTGCAATCTTTTGCTCCTAAAATCATTAAGCTTAATAAGCAAACATCACCAAGTGCAGAGACAGTTAAGTGGGCATCATTGCTTGCTTTAGTCACCTTAGCCATTGCTCTTGCCATTGGTTTTGACTGGGCAGTAAAACCAATGTTGATAGGCGGACTGATGTTGTTCGGCGTAGTCTTCGCGATTAACTCATCATTGCACAGCTACTTAATTGTTAGCATGGCTGATGCCGATGGCGTATCACTTGATGTCGGGTTTTACTATATGGCCAATGCCATGGGACGCTTAATTGGTACTATGTTGTCGGGCTTAGTGTTTCAGCTTTATGGCTTAGCAGCCTGTTTGGCTATATCGCTGTTATTTATTGTTATTACCGCCGTTATTTCGACTAAATTACCAAAACAAATTTAGTTAAATCTAAACACGCCCTACAAAGGTAAGCATGCTTTATTGCTTACCTTTGTTCATGCATAGCATCAGAAATAATAAAATCATACCAATTCGCTTAATTTAGTAGTCTATTTTGAGGCAAAGAAACCTCGTTGATAGCAAGGCAAAAATTTCGTTATTTAGTTGTTCTAACTCAGAAATTTTTAACGCAGGTAGCGACAGGTTTAATCCCTCAAAATGATTAAGTCTTATTGCGGATTGGTATCAGTCACCTTCAGGCTTGAAAAGCTCTTCGAGCATTGGCTGTGGGTTGTTTAAAAATGCCTTTGTAATTTGGTAATGCTCAGTATCCTCATAATTTATTTGTTCAATACCTTGTGCTCCCACTTGGTAGATCCTCGCACCCGGGTATGCCATTAAAATCGGTGAGTGTGTGGCAATAATGAACTGAGAGTTCTGTTCAATTAGTTGAAACATGCGACTTAAAACAGCCAACTGCCTAGCAGGAGAAAGTGCAGCCTCAGGCTCATCTAAAATATAAAGCCCATTGCCGATGAAGCGGTTTACCATAAGCGCTAAAAACGATTCGCCATGTGATTGATGATGAAGGGATGTACCACCATAGGCATCTATCAGCTTAGATCCTCCAGAAAATCCCGAATCCAAGTCATCAATATTTGATGCAACGTTATAGAAGCTTTCAGCTCGCAAGAAAAAACCATCTTTGTATCTCTTAAACGATTTTGAGAGTAGCAAGTACTTATGAAGCTCTGAATGCGATTGCTGAGTTTGAAAGTTAAAGTTTTTAGAACCACCTTCGGCGTTAAAACCTAAGGCGATAGCAATTGCTTCTAAAAGAGTCGATTTCCCAGAACCATTTTCACCTACAAATATTGTGACATGTTTTGAAAAGTCTATTTCAAAGAGCTGATTAACCGCAGGAATAGAGAATGGATATGTATCAAAAGAGAAAACGTGCTCTCGTTTGAATGTCATCTTTTGAAGATACGGTAATGCGTCCATACACAATATTCCTAATAAAGACGAACTAGACCCTTAGTAGGCTCTGGTAACTTTCTAACTTTAAGTTTTTCACCTGTTCAAAGCAAGCGAAGCGAAACCGCAGTTAAGCAGTGAAAATGGCTGTAATGAGCCTAAAGTTCATAATTCAGGCTCAAGATAGTAATTTAAATTTCTGTGACTTCAGGTAGCTTATATGTTCTGTCTAAAATACTTTCGCCAGGCCTGTAAACTCGCATGAGAAAGTTCCAGCCTTGAGTAATATCAGCTCTATTAGCTTGATCGCCACAAGCTTGTTCTGAGCCGAAAAATGCGGTGAATGTTCCATTTTCGTTTAGGGTAACATTACGATCATTAATTATGTTGTTCGTTGATTTCATGAAGCCATCATCACCATAAACAGTAATAGACCAAAACGCATCATTATCAGGTACTTCGTATGTTGCAGAATAGCACTTACTTGGATCGGCAGGGCCTGTATAGTTTATATAAACAGCGTCTTTTTCAGGAAATAGACCCCAAGCACCAGCCACTGCTAAGTGGCGGCTTTGTTCGTTAACTTCTCCTTTTTTGCCCATCCAATCAGCTTCGTATTGTGCGAATTTTTGAAACTCTTTTTCATAATCGGCGCGAAGTTTAAGCATTGATGGCTTATCCCAGTCAGGCTTTGGAAAAGTGTCATTACTATTTGTAGAAATGATAATTTTCTTTTGTAATTCATTTACAAGAGCAACATCAGCAGAGTCATCTGGAGCAAGAAGCTGGATCCTTTGAATAACTGCCTGATACTTTGTTGTGTTAGGTAAAGCATGAGTTCCTGATTCATAAAATACCGCTGTTGCGTAGTGATCATTATCAACAACATAGACCGAGAAATATCGATCATCAGGAAACTCAGGAATTGTTACAGTAGCACCTCCTTCAGTATCTACTACAGCGCCTGCATACAGAGTATCTTTATTCATTCTCACTACACTTTGCTGATCCAGTGGCGTTGGTTCAGTGATGTAAAAGAACTCATTGATTTTACCGCCTGCTCTTAGTTGAAAGTCGAAAAATGAAAAGTCATCTTCAGCTCTTATGTAGTTTTCTGGAGTGACTAATTTTTGCGTGCTTTTAATAGTAGAACTCGCAGTTTTTATATCTTCAGAATTTGTTGTTTCTGTTTTATTATCGCCACAGCCAGCAAGGGTAAGACCGGCAATTATAAAAATCGATGTATTGAGCATGAGGCGCATTCGATGATCTCCATATTTTGCATAAACTTAAGTAAAGGGATTATTTTTCGAACAAAAAATAATCTAGCAAGTTAATAACTTTAACTCAATGTTTGGGTACAAAGTTGTTAGTTTGTTTGATCGCCATCATGATTTTAGGCTGTCATATTTAGAAGTTTAGCTTCGCTTTTATTATTGTTTTCTTGTAACTTACTTAGCAACAAGAGTGATAAGTAGGTTGTTATGTCTGGGTATGCTTTTATTAAACAACGGAAAAAGCCACTTTTAACTGTGGCTATGGTATTAGTATGCGTAATATTTATTAACAGTTACGTCTCTCAAAAAACTGCTCCATTAGCTACCAGTTCAGAACTATCGAATAATAAAAGAGCTACGCAGCAAGTTGACGCACAAGTGAGCATGCCCGCTACCAAGCTTGAAACGAGTTTGTTAGCAGATAAATTAGTTGAGCAAGGGAATGAGGTAAATAATAGTCGCGAGCTTATTATCAAAAACCCACCAAACTGGCGTTTTGATGGCGTGTTTCTAGACCATTTTACAGAGCTAAAGCAACGTGCTCAGCAAGGTGATGTGGAGGCTAACTACCTCATCGCGCAAAACCTTAAGTATTGTTTTAATGCGCCTTTAGATGAACAGGTCCTGGAAGTAAAGTTGGCTGAAATCTATGAGTTTAGTGATGCTGGCGAGATACAAAGCCGTGTTTTAGATAAATATGAGCATTGCCAAGGATTAGATTTAGCAACGCGGCGTTCTTTTTACAGTTATTTGGCAGAGGCTGCAGAAAATGGCTCCGCTTATGCGCAGCAAACGTTTGCTGGGCTAACGCCCGAATTTTACATGAAGTCGCAATTTCCTGAGAAGTTGTCACGTGCAGAGTTCATCAAAAATCGTGATAGTTTTAAAGAGCGTAAAACCGTATTTTTAGAGCAAGCAGCGAAGCAGGGTAGTGAACAAGCGCTGATGAGTTTAGCGAGCATGTATTACAGCGAACAAGTTGGTGAGCATAGTGCAGCAAAAGCCTACGCTATAAATCGACTCATTATGGAAATCACGCAAAATAACGATGTGTATAATCGTTATGCGTGGTTTGAGCAAAGGCAATACCCGACACTTTCAGATGAAGAGCTGAGTATTGCGAACAATTTATTTGAACAATGGCTTTTGCAAATAAATAAAAATGGTACGTTATATCTAAAGCACTGAGTACCCAAAGAATTAATAACCCAAAGCAAGGATGGCAATGATGTTTGAACCAAACTATACAAGTTACACTCTTGAAGAGTTGTTAGATTGCAAAGCGAATATAGACGCACAAGCATGGCCCGAACGTCTAAAAAAAATCGAAAATGCGTTGAGTGTTTATGCTAGTCAATCTACTGAGCACGAAAAACAGTACAAACAAGCGGTGTTTGATGCTTATTGCGAGACGTTACGCCACGATCTAACCATCAGTATCGACGATAATATTCTATGGTTTTTAAGACCGTTTTCTAAGCAAGCTAAAGATATTACTCCCAGTACCTTTGCTGGCGAAGTTTGCCCGCTTTGCAAAGCAAAGCTTAACGCAACCTCATGGGCCGCAGGTTGGCAGTTGAGCTGCGAACATTGTGAAGTAACAGGGATTATTGTTGAAAAGTTTGGCTATTAATCGTCTTTTAAATCAACGGCCACAATATCCGCTTCTTTGCCCAGATACATAGAAGCGATAATACTGCCATCGGGCATCATCGCAATTGAGCGGTCATCTTTGACTGAGCGTGGTGGCAAACTATGTAAAATGCGGTCTTCACCTTGCCAGCTAAATTGGCGAATTTCATCTGCACTGTCTGTCCGCGATAAATATATCACCCCTTGCTCAGTTAGCTGCCAATTGCCCCAGTCTTTGGGTTGTAAATCTGCGATAAGCGGTTGTTTAGCTGTGTCATCAAGCAACCAAATTCCATTACTGTCGGCTTTAACATAAAAAATACGACCATCTTTATATTGCTGAGCAAAAATACCGCCATCTAAGGTTAATTGCTCGGTGATCCCTGACTGAAGATTTTGCTGCCATATTTGCCAGTTACCATTTAAATTTGCACTGTAAAGAAGTGATTGATCGTCTTGGCTCCAACTAAAGTTTTTGGTGGCGTAATCTAGAAATTTTAATTGGGTAAGTTTGCCATCGGCAACATTACCTAAATAAAGTTGGTATGGATTATCTTTCTTATCCTGCATGGGGATCACAAATCTATCGCCTTTATGAGAAATAGCATGAATATAAGGACTGCCATCTAGGCGGGTAAATTTATGAGCGAATTTCTCATTCAGTGTTGCAGACCAAAGTTGGAAGAATCCACCTTTGTTGCTAAAGAATATGATTTTTTCTTGGCTTTTCGAATAAGCCGGATAAAGATCACGGCCATATGAAAATGGCATAGCAGCGATATTTCCGCTTGGCATTATTTGATAGAGCTGTTCCATTGAAGTATAGCGGGGGTAGACTAATTGCGGTTGCTCACCTAAACGTACTGCGATCCGGCCTGGAATATTTTCATATGAAACAGGCGTAACAGTGCCATCACTTAATGTGATACGTAATATGGCAAGTTCTGATTGCCAAATCGTCACAAAATAAAGGTAGGTATCATTAGGGCTCCATGCCAGTGAAAATATCTCTCGCTCTTCTTTCAATAACGGCCGAGTTTTACCATTTTTATCGCGCAGATAAATGTTGCCAAGAGGGTCTTGTCGGCTGGCGTATGCAATCGCGCTACTCGTATTTGCCCAAGCAAAAGGGAAATCATGAAATTTCCCTTGAGCAATTGATATTTCACTATCAAGACCCGTGTCCATATCGACACTATGAAGGTTTACGCCACCTTTATCATTTTGTCTTGCATAGGCTAATTGATTACCAATCCGAGACCAACTTAACGTTGTGGTCAGGTTACCCGCATAGCATGGACTCAGTTGCTGCCGCGTTTCAGTATTTAAATGTTTGATGATGATTTTACAGTGCTCATCATTACTAACCATATAAGCGACGGCTTCACCATCGGGCGACCAAGTGGGTGACACAGCATGCTCATCTAGCTCAGAAACTGCAATGGGAACAGAGCTTTTCTTTGTTAAATCAATATAGTAAATACCTGGGACATTGACGCCATTATCCCATTGGAAGGCCATTTTTTTTCCATCAGTCGTAAATGCAGGGTTCTCTTCGGCACCTTTAAAATATGACAGATTAGTGGGGCGTTGAGTCACTGAACTTGAGCCCTCTTCAGCCATTAAGTGTGCTAATTGAAAATATAAAATGGGCAAAATGAATATTGCCAACATGATAAAAATGGTGTGTTTAAGTGACCAATGAGCGGTTTTTACATTTTTTACTGGCTCAGAGAATAAATCTTCATCAAGACGGTAGCCTGTTTTTGCTACTGTAAGAATGACATCTTGTTCAGCCCCTGTTTGTGAAAATGCTTTCCTTAGCTGCCATATCGCTTGATTGAGTGCTTTTTCGCCGACTTCTGGTTGGCTATGCCAAATACTCTCTATGAATTCTTCTCGTGCGACGGTTTTTGTTTTAGCAGAGATAAGGAGTAAAAGTACATTCATGACTTTAGCAGGTACTTTTGCTTCACCCTTTTTACCTCTAATTAAAAGCTGATCTGGCACGACAGTCCATTCATTCAAAGAGACGTTTTTTAATTTTGATTTATTAATCAATGACAAAGTGAACTCGACTACTTATTTAACATTCGAAGGCAAAATAAAGTTAAAAAAATGCGCCTTCAGTTTCAGCAATGTGAACAAATATAACATTTAAAAAATATTATAGTAATAAAGTTGAGATAAACGGCGGTCATCTAATTTGTTGAAAAATAATAATAAATAAAAAAAGATAAAAATTTGAGGTTCTTAAGATGGTGTTTGCGTGTTTCGGCTTTTATAACAAGCCGGTGTTAATGGAGTACTGGGCTCCTAACCATAAAAATAACCAAAAAGAGAATAACTATGCGATTTTTATCTCATTCCATAAGACGGGGTTGTTCCTTGTTATGTGGTGTAAGTTTACTCAGCTCTGCTGCGTTTGCCTTACCACAAACAGGTGAGCAAATTAAAACATCGAACAAAAAAGAGCAGTACCTAATTGTGTTGAGTGATGTGGCAAGCTCAGCCATTCAAAACAAAAATCAAACTCAAGCAATAGCCGAGCAACAAGCTGATTTTATTAAATCATTAAAAAAAGAGTTTGCAGATATTAGCTTAGCCTCTCAAAGGCGAGTTCTGGGGAATACCTTAACGGTCAATTTAACTGCTGAACAAGCCGAGTTAGTTTCGTCTATGCCGGGTGTACAACATGTTCATGCAACAACGGGACTAGTGCCTTTACCAAAACCAATGACGATTAAGCAAACGCTTACAGCAGTTGAACAGTCGCAGGTTGTCGATAGTGACTTAGGCCGCGGTGTAAGTGTTGCGATTATTTCTACCGGTATCGATTACACTCATCAACTTCTTGGTGGAGAGGGGACTGTCGAAGCATATGAAAAAGCATGGAAATATGCGGATGTGCCATTTGATGGTTTCCCTACCTCGGTGGTAACCAAAGGATTGGACTTTTTTGGTGAGCGTGTGTCATATGCGGCTTATCATGACTTTAATCCAATTGATTCTGCATACGACCCGAATGGCGAAAGTGGCAGTCGAGGTACGGCATTAGCCTCAATCATCCATCAATTAGCACCATCAGCTGAGTTATGGGCTGCGAAGGTATACCGTGCCTCTAAAGTTGGGGCTAATGTGGTTCCATATCAGCCTACTGTTGATATTGTCGCACAAGCACTTGAATGGGCATTGGACCCAGACGGTGATGGAGATACGAGTGATAAAGCAGATATTATTTTATTAGATATCTCAGGTTTTGGGCCTGGTTATTACAGTAACCAAGATGTTTGGATTGGCGACTACGCACGTTTGGGTGTCAACATTCAAAAAGCGGCAACCTTAGGCAGTGTGGTGATTGTACCACAAGGCAGTGGTGAACAATTGAGTCACTATGCAACCCCTATTCAAGCTGTAGCCCCAGCTGCAATATCTGTAGGCACAACACAATCAATTGAAGATGACAGTGCTATTTATATGTCTAGCACTTCATTACATGGTCCTGTTCGTGGTGACATTGATGCTATTAAACCTGATTTAGTCGACTCGACTGACGCAGTGCAGGTGGCATTAGTGGGCACAGGGAGTGAACAGGTTTCGGCAAGCGATGCTGTTTTTGCCGCTGCTAAAGTTGCAGCCGCTGCAGCGGTTGTTAAAAGTGAAAATAGCGCCTTAACAGGGCAAGAAGTAAAAGCTATTTTGATGAATAGCGCAAATAGCAATGTGTTAAATCGTGATGGTTCAGAACAAGCTGAAGTAACACATAGCGGCGCAGGAAAATTACAGCAAGCCGAGGCTTTAAAAAATACAGCTGTGGCATTTTCATTGCCAGATGGTCAGCCGTCTTTGCATTTAGGAAATCTTGATATTGCTGACAATGAAACGCGAACAGTAACCGAGCAAGTGTATGTTAAAAATCTAACAGACAAAGCAATTACCTATGATTTATCGATAACACAAAAAACAGGCGGCCCTTCGCACGCTGCATTGACATGGCAATTACCAAGTTCAGTGACGGTTGAAGCTCATCGTGCCATGACCTTCCCTGTGTCAGTGACTATTGATGGCGCTTTACTTGAAAAATGGCCTCTGGTTGATGCTAAAGACTACACCCTAAAGAACTGGCGTGCCACTGAACTCGATGGTGATTTGCATCTAACTGCGTCTAATGATGAGTCTCTGTCAGCTATGCATCTGCCTTGGTTGCTACGTGCAAGACCGGCAACGAGTATTCAAGCTCATTACGATACTTATCAAGAGTATTACGGTTCTGTTTTCTTGAATGAACCGGGCGATAATCCACTGGGTGAGAGTTTATTTGAAGACTTTTTTGCTCGCGAACAAGCGTTTGAAAATACCTCTGCTACCGATGCAACATTCACTGTATTGCCGACCGTTGGTCGCAAAACCGAAATATCAGAAGCTGCAAATGGTGCTAAAAGTAGCATGATTATTGAAAACCTAGCCAGTGCAGTTGTGCCAGAGGAGCAATGTGAGAGCAAGCAAAAATTAAGCTTAGGCTTAACGTTTCATAGTAAACAAGACTTAGCATTTAGAACGTATTTCGACCGTAGTGATATGAACGGTACGATTGAGTTTTTTATTTTTAGAGAATCATTCTTAGAAATGTACCCAGACACTGCAGCGGGAACATTACTGAACTATGCCTCTAATGCGGATCTGCTTTTATATGGTTTCATAGATATTGATGAGCAAAATGTACCTACCGCTTATTATGTCGATGCGTCTATTGCAGCTGATCCATCGAATCCAAGTGCAAACTTAAAACAGTCAAGCTTGCCGATTCGATTTGTAACTGACTCGCGAGGTTTACTCGTTGATTATTGTACCGATGAACTTATCCGCGAAGATTTACCTGCAGAAGAGTTTGATCGCAATCTAGGGTATTTTGTGCGAACTGTTCGTGATCAAATTCCATCGACAGGCGATGCGCCTTTATTATTTAACCCAGTCAACATGGGGCCTAAAGTGGTGACTATAAGCTATGACTGGTTTGGTAATCAGATTGAATCAATCTCTAACGAAGCAAATTACGTAAAATTAAGTAAGGCACCTGGCGCGCAAGCGGTTGAAAATTACCATAGCGAAATGACTCTTGCACCCGGTGAGCAAGCTTACTTAACAGCTATGCATGATGGCTATTGTGACTATCGCGCTGTATGCGGTAAAGGATTTGTGCTGTTCAGCAACAACGCTGATTATCATATGTGGTCAAGAACCAAGCTATCAGATCAGTCAGGTGCAATTGCTAAACCATCTGCGGGTCAGCAGTTTGATGTATTTGAGAGCGCGCAAGCGGGTGATCTTGTAGGCCAAATCCAACTAGAGTCTATCAACTTCTTCAATATTGGGCCTGGTGAAGCGGGTGATATTTTTGGCACTTATCAATTCTATCTAGCAAACCCTCTTATTGATGATTCACTAGCCTTAATGCCTGATGGTCGCATTTTAGTAAATAACCCCGCTTCTTTAAATGCAGAGACTAATTCAGAATATGTGTTGAGCGTATTCGGGCAAATGCGCGATAACAACGTGATCATGAGCTCAACGACAGATATTACGGTCAATGTGAGCAGCTTGAACATTAACGCGCCGGTGCTAGTGGACAGCGCAAATACACAACTTCAATCTAGTGCTGGTGAAGCGCTAAATATCGCTATAAATGCGTTATTTACCGATGCTGATAGTGACACATTATTATTTTCAAGTAACAACTTACCTGCTGGTTTGACACTAAGCGACGACGGTGTGTTAGCGGGTAGCGTGAGCAGTGCGGCAAGCTATGATTTCACCATTAGTGTTTCAGACTCTCGTCACCAAACATCTCAAGACTTTACCTTGGTGGTTACCCAAGAAGCTGAACAAAGCACACATAAATCAAGTGGTAGCACGGGTCTATTTATTTTGCTGATGATGGCGTTATGGGTGTACTTCAAGCGAGCTCAACGCACCGCAGTATTTGGAATTAAGGAATAAAAATAATGAAAAAACTTTCCATTTTAGCCAGTATGGTCGGCCTATTAAGTGTTAGTCATGTTTCAGCTGTTGAAGGTGATGATAATGCACGCTTGAATTATCAACCGCTTGCAGCGCTAAAAGGTCGCGCTGTAATTAGTGATGATGTGTATCTAGTTGAATTTTCAGACCCATCGGTTGCTAAATCATCCCAATTCTCGGGCTTGTCGCGACTGAACGCCAGCATGCCAGCGGTAAAACATTATGCCGCTGATTTAAAAGCAGGGCAGACAAGCATCTTACAACAAGCCAGCCTGCATGCTGGTGAGAAAATTAATACCCTCTTTCAGTATCAGTACAGTATGAATGGTGCTGCCGTTCGTATGTCAGAAAATGCGGCGAATGTGTTACGTAAACAAACTGGCATAAAGCGCGTTGAAAAACGTCAAATTCATTATCTTCACACAGATTCAGGACCTCGCTATGTTGGTGCTCCTGCTATTTGGGATGGTGAGACAGGTGTTGCGACAAAAGGTGAAGGCGTCATTGTCGGCATTATGGATACAGGAATTAATGCTGATCACCCAAGCTTTGCAGCAAGGGGTGATGACGGTTATACCCATGTAAATCCACTGGGCGATGGGCAATACCTTGGTGACTGCCAAACCCATAGTGAATTTTGTAATAGCAAACTGATTGGTATTGTGAGTTATGCCGATATCTTAAATGGCTATCCTTTAGTGCCAATCGATGAAGAGCGCTATGATGAATTAGGAAGCCGTTTGGAAATCGGGTTTGATTTTAATGGTCACGGTAGCCATGTTGCGGGTACTGTTGCAGGTAATATCTTAAAAAATGTACCTGCTTATAATGCAGAAGGAAAAGAGTCTAATTTCGCTTTCGAGCAAATAAGTGGCATGGCACCACACGCTAATATTGTGTCTTATCAGGTTTGTTATCCGGGTAATAGCGATGATTATTTAGTAGGTTGTTTACCAGAGCTGACTTTACAAGCTGTAGAGCATGCGATTGCAAATGGTGTAAGCGTACTGAATTATTCAGTTGGTGGTTCTGCAACAGATCCTTGGTATGGATTTGAAAGCCAAGCCTTTTTAAATGCACGTACCTTTGGTGTCCATGTGGCGACATCGGCGGGCAACTCAGGGCCAGATAGTGGCACCATAGGTACCCCTGCAAACTTACCTTGGGTGACAACGGTTGCTGCGTTCACACATGACCGTACCTTTGCAGAAAAACAGATCAGCTTCACTGGTGGTAATTTTAGTTTGTCACCTTTAGTTGGCCGCAGTGCCAGTGGTGGTTTAACAGCTGAAATAGTGGATGCTGCTGACTTTGGTGATGGTGACTGTTTAACGGAGTTTGCCGCTGGTACTTTTAATGGTGAAATCGTTGTGTGTCGACGCGGTGAAATTGCGCGTGTGGCAAAAGGCTCAAATGTTAAAGCTGGCGGCGCTGGTGGTTTAGTACTTATCAATGTCGATGGTGGCAGTGAAACGGTAGATAATGATTTTCATGTGCTGCCATCAATTCATTTAGATGCAACTAAAGGTCAGAGTTTAGTTAATTGGCTAGCAGAAGGTAGCAACCATATTGCCGTAATCGAAGAAGGTGAAATGGTGAGCGATCCTGATGCTGGCTCTATTGCTGGGTATTTCTCATCACGTGGTCCAGGACTTCCTTACGATAGCTATTTTTCGTTAGATATTGCCGCTCCAGGGGTAAGTATTTATGCACCTTTCACTGAAAACCAGCCATTTAGTAACACTAAATCTGAAGCTAAATTTGCATTTTTAGATGGAACGTCAATGGCAAGCCCACACGTTGCGGGAGCATATGCGCTAATTGAAGCGTTGCACCCAGAGTGGACACCAGCCGAAGCACAATCTGCGATTGTTATGACTGCCGATAGTAATGCTTTTGTTGATGATGACAATACAGGACAACCAACCCCAGCTAATTTTTATGAAATGGGTAACGGTATGCTGCAGGTGCAATATGCTGCACAAGCAGGACTTGTACTGAACGAAACAGAAGCAAATTATTTAGCGGCTGATCCACAATCTGGCGGAAACCCTGCAACACTCAATCTTGCACAACTTGTAGATCAAGCTTGTGTTATTAGTTGTCAGTGGAGTCGAACGTTTAAGGCAACCCGTAAAGGGACCTGGCAAGTAACATCGGCTGCGAGAGTAGGCGATATTACATTAACAGCGGAACCTGCCTCATTCACATTAAATGAAGGGGAAACGCAAACGCTGACCATCACCGCAAGCAGTAGTTATAGTTCGGATACCGATGTGCAAATGGGGCATCTAATTTTGAAAGATGGCGAGCCAAGCCATACATTAACACTGCCAGCAGTGGTTAATTTTATTGCGGGTGTTGGTCCTGAAGCACAACAAGTGCAAACTCATAGTGCAGCAGGTAGCCTTCAAGTATCAGGTTTTAAAAGCGGTGCTAAGTTAGATGATTTAACTTTGCTTGCGCGTGGTCTGAAACGTGTAGAAGAGTATCAAATTCAAATAAAAGCGCCTGAAACTCAGCCTTACAATATGGATTGGAGCTATGTAAAAGACAATCGCTATGTTCTGCCATTAGTTGTAAACAACAGTACGCAACGTGTTTGGGTAAATATCGAAAGTACGACAAGTAAAGACTTAGATGTTTACATTGGTCTAGATGAAGATTTAGACGGTGATGTCAGCGCGTATGAAGGTTCAAATCAGATGATTTGTATCAGTGCAGGAGTTGACTCCAATGAACAATGCGACCTATTACAACCTGAGCCAGGTGTGTATTACATCGTGATCCACAACTTTGAAGGTTCTGCAGCAAATGCGGTGGATGATGTTCGTTTTACAGTCGCTACGTTACAGGATGAATCAATGGACAATTTAACTGCAGAGTTAATTGCTGGTGAAGAAGGCGCATTTTCTATCAAAGCGAATTGGCAGCTAGAAGATGCAAAACCAGGTGACCGTTATTTAGGTGTACTTGCCGCAAAAACAAAATCAGGACAACGTTTTGCAGATACCCCAATTGATTTTGTTATTACAAACCCTTTATTAAGTATTCAAGCAGATTCAGACGTTGTATTACGTAGTGAACAGGTGAGTTATGAAATAACGATTAATAGCTCATCAATTCCGAGTGAGGCTGTTCTATCGTTTCTATTAACTGAAGGGGCCGAAGTACTCTCTGTAGACGGTGCAGAACTCGTTACTACAGAGGGAAAAACTCAGCTGATCTTAAACGGACAAACTGACATTAGCATGCAGGTAGATGTTACTGATATGGTCGGATCTCAACTTGACTTTGGTGTGTCTTTTGAAGTGTCAGAACAGCAAACTGATAGCTATACCGCTGAATCTATTAAGGTGATAGACCCTATAACATTGACAGTTAATGGTGAACAAAACCTAATAGTTAGTGCAATAGAAGAAGCTACACTGGTATTGACTGCGTCAGCAAATGAAGGCACTTCGTTAGTGTGGAGCCAAGTTTCTGGCGTGAATGTTACATTAAATGACGACAATGCAGGCGTATTAACTCTTAATTTGCCTGAGCTTGATGAAGCAACAACACTTATTTTCAGTGTTACAGCAACAGACGAATACGGCCAAAGTGTGTCGCAACAGGTGACAATTAATGTTGCGCCAGAGTCTAAAAAATCAAGTAGCGGTTCGCTATCGTTCCTTACATGTCTGGCAATAGGCTTGTTGGTGGTAACTCGACGCAAATTTGTTACCGCTAAATAATAACCCCCTAGGTTATGTATACCAAAGCCACACTTAAACCAGTGTGGCTTTTTATTTGCTTATTAAGCTTTTTTAACAAACTTAGCGGTTACCATCATTTCACCAACGCCATCAACTTTACAGTCTAATTCGTGGTCTTTTTTGTCTAACACGCGGCGAATCACGGCTTTGGTGCCTATTTTAATCACTTGTGAGCTGCCTTTGATTTTTAAATCTTTCGCAACAGTCACTTTATCGCCATCGACCAATAAGGTGCCGTTAGCATCTTTCACATTGATCACATCATCGGTATCAACCGCATTAGGATCCCACTCATGAGCGCATTCTGGGCATACTAAATTGTTTTGATCTTCATACACGTATTCAGAGTTACATTGTGGGCAAGGAGGAAAAGACATAAATGGCACCATGGTTGATTTTAAAAGGGTATTTTAATGGCTAAGAGCAAACTATGCGAGTACAAGGCTTTTATTTTATGGCTCAGGCGTTTCGAGCGTTTTGGTAATAGAGAATATTCCTCTTAGATCACCAAGCCGATAGCCTGTGGCTAAATCATTTGGGTAATGTTCGTTGAGTGCTTGTTTTACTTCTGGCGCAATTGTTTGGCCATGACAATTGAGGCAAACTGGCGCGACTTTTATCGCTTTAGCAAAGCGAAATTGACCATCTTTATTGGTTGAAAAAGTCACATTGTCGATGCTCTCAGTGTTTCTGATCATATCGAGCAGCTGGGCGATTTTTTCAGCTTCCCATTCATCGGGTTGATTATTTGGATTACGGTTTTTAGTGCTTTTACGTGCTACCGTCCAACCATCAGTTGATAAGCTATCGCTAATGGCCGGGGCTTGCATTTTGCACACGTTAATTCCTTCGACTAAACCACCTTGCTTGATTGCGGCTCCTAAAGCTGATTTAAGCGTAGTGGCAAATTCAGTTGCTCGCTGCGCTGCTTGAGTTTCTAGAGTCGCTGATTTTGTTTCGGCATAAAGACTAGGTGAAAGTAACACAGTACAAATCACAATTGTTCTGAAGGAAAACATAGTAAAACCTTACATTAGATATATCTAATATAGTAGTTTGTTTTTACTTTACATGCCAATTTAACCTGCAAAAAATAACGATTCTTTGCACAAAGCCTGCTGGAGTGTTGTTGCTAAATTGGTTAAGGTGAGGAAAATATCTTGAGAACAAAAAAAATGAAAAAACTAATTTATATCGCCGCTTTGTTATTCTCTGCCCTGACATTTGCAGGTACCGCTCCATACAGTGGAGAGATAAGTCGTGATGACTTACTTAAAGACTACTCTGCACTTAGTGAAGAGTACGATGAATACACACCGAGTGAAGAAGAGTTAACCACGATAAAAGCACTGCAAGGTAAGCAAGTTTTGGTGTTTTTAGGCACTTGGTGTCATGACTCAAAACGTGAAGTGCCTCGATTTTTGAAGCTTCTCGATACTGCAAAGGTGCAGTTAGGCTCACTTAAACTAGTGGCCGTTGGCTACGACAAGCTAGACCCTGCAGGGTTAGCAAAACAGTATGACTTAATGTATACGCCAACCATTATTGTCCTTGATGGCGAAAAAGAGCTTTCCCGTATGATCGAAAAGCCAAAACAAAGCTTGGCTTTGGATCTTACGCAACCGGGTCAAACGCTATAAAATCATCAATAGATAAGGGCATTGAAATTAAGTAACCTTGAATATAATCAATGCCTTTATCACTCACCAATTGCCACTGCTCTGAGCTTTCGACTCCTTCTGCGGTAATCGTTAAGTCTAGTTGATGGGCTAAATCGCTCATCGTTTGTAAAAATAAACCATCACGTGGGTTATCCACGCAATTACAAATAAAGGCACGGTCAATCTTAACGTTATCTAGCGGAAACTGCTGAATCGACGACAGTGATGAATAACCCGTTCCAAAGTCATCAAGTGATAAATTAAAACCTGCTAATTTAAGTTCATGCATTAGGTTTATGGCGTACTGGGTATTTTGAAATAGGGCGGATTCGGTGATCTCAAGATTAATTTTTTGATTAGCCGGAAATAGCTTAGCTTTTTCTTTACTGAGTCGTTTAACTAAATGCACATCAGAGAACTGCTTACGCGACAGGTTGATCGATACTTTAATACGAATATTGTTATCAACCATGCGGTGGCAATCTTCAGCAACCTTAGCAACAATCCAACGTGATAATAAATTAATGAGCTCTGATTGCTCAGCGATTGCAATAAACTCCACTGGTGACACAAACCCTCTAACAGGGTGCTGCCAACGTACAAGCGCTTCACAGCCAATCAGTGTGCCATCTATAGTGTTTACAATTGGCTGATACACCATACTTAGCTGTTCGTTGGCCGCAAGCGCATGACGTAGATCACTTTCGAGGTTACTTTGTGCAATAAGCTTATCTTTCAGAGATTGGCTATAAACAGTAAATGTTTTTTGTGTACGGGGGCATTCATTCATCGCAATGAGGGCTGTATTGATTTGCTCAGCCGCATCGATGTTTTGTAAGTGTGGATAACCCACGCCAATGTATAAGTGGTAAAAATGAGCGCTACCAGCGGTTTCAATAATACCGCCGACCTGATGCTGTAATTTATCTAATAGAGCGGCAAGCTTTTCATCAAAAATGGCTTCTTTTAGTAATATTAAAAAACAGCCAGGTTTTATATGAGCGCAAAACGCTTGATGTAAGTCAGAAAATTCAATTAGCCGGTTAGCTATCGCTGTCTGTAGTTCATTTAAGTAATCTTGACCGTAAATATCTTCTAATTGACGATAGCCTTTGATCTCGGCACACAATAAAGTAAGACCGCTACTGTATTGGTCTTCAGGGCATAAACTAGCGATATATTTTTCGCTGTAATGGCGATTGGCAAGGCCAGTGACCGAGTCAAAATGTGCTTGTTGGTAAAGCTCATGTTGGCGTTGTTTTTCAGCACTTATGTCTTTAATCGTACCAACCAAGGTGTTAGTTTTAGGGTTCCATTCAGCGTGTTCATGAAACCAGCGTTTTTCTCCATTGAGTTTAATCGTGTACTCAATTTCAGTTGGGCTACTAGGCTTAGTATGAATAAAATTTAAAAACGAATTTTTATAAAAGCTATCGATTTTTTCACAGACATCAGTAATTGATTGCGCTTTGCTTTGTTCTTTGAATAGCGATTTAGCTTGTGATGATAATTGCCTAATGCTTTTATCAGGCGACAGATGCCAACTGCCTACGCCACTGAGTGACTGAGCTTGTTTTAATTCAAGTGCCTGTTCAGACAGCTCTAAGGTTTGCTTTTGCACAAGTTTTTCGAGGTTTTGCTCATGCTCACGTAACCGACAAGTAATCGTAATCAAATAGCAGCTAACCGATGAAAGTAACAGAGCTATGAGTAGTAATACTAAAAATTCAACATGCGCTCGATAAGCAAACTCGTCTTTAATACCCACAACCCAATGTTGATTTTCAACATCGAGGTTGTAAGTTGACCAGTGGCTTTGCTCAAAACTGTGGTTATTTAAAAGCGGCGCGTAGCTATTCGCTGTTTTTTGCCAAACCTCATAGAGGTGAGGGTGTGAAGTAGTCTCAGGGCTCAAATTTGCTATAAATTCTGGAAAACGCAGCACCGCGATTGCAAACCCCCAAAACTCATTTTGATCAAAAATTGGTAATCGAGCGACTAAGCCTTGACCACCTTGAGCCAACTCTTTAGGTCCATCGATTTGCATTTTTTGAGTATCAATGGCTGTTTGTAATGACTTTTCAATACTTTGCATCTTGAATAAGTCGACACCAATCACACTCTCGTGACTGGTTAGCGGGTAGCTGTATTGAATAACCCCTTTTGGTGCAAGTTGAATAGTTTGGCTACCATCACTATGAGTTAATATCTCAGTGGCAAGGGTTTCGAATTCAGTTTGTGTGTATGTAAAGTCACGCATCGCGGCGCGAACAAGGTAAGGACCAAGGAGTGCGCTATCAAGTGCTTTTTCAAGGTTACTGCTGTAACTGTTAAGTGCTGCATTTTGCTCAATTTCATGCATTTCTTGTCTATCGTAAAACACTTTTAGTGCGATCGCCGAAAATAAACAGAAACTGAGAAAAAAAGAAGTAAATAACAACGAAAAATATGTAATATTACGCAATGGCGTCTCTGAATTAAGTAGGTATTTAAGTGCTAATCTTGCTTTTAAAAATACTAGTTTAGGGTTAGCTGGTTGTCTAGCGAAGATCTAGAATTTTAGTTGAATTTTTAGCAAGTTAAAAAAATAATTGTACCTAAATACAATGAATTGCAAGCACAAGTAAGATTAAACACTATGTACCAAGCCGTTATAAAAGCGATAGATGCAGCGAATGCTGTCGACCCAAATCGTGTAAAACAAGATGATCAAGAGCTAGCAAAAGAGTCTTTATATGCAATGCGTATGACCGATATGCTAAACCGCTTTAATCCACAAGCCGATGAGTTGATGCATATTGCTGCGCGAGGCCAACATATTGAGCGTTGGCGCTCTCCTCGCAGTGATTTTCCTATGGGTAAGCAAGGTTATTATCAATGGCGTACTGCTTTATATGACTTTCATGCCGAGCGTGTAACAGCCCTTATGAAAACGGCGGGTTACGCGCCGGAAGAATGTGAGCGCGTATACGCAGCCGTTGCTAAAAAGAACATAAAACGAAACCCTGATAGCCAATTGATTGAAGACATTGCAAGCCTTGTGTTTATTGAGCATTACATGCTTGATTTTGCAAGTAGTAAGCCTGATTACGATGAGCAAAAATGGTTGGGTATTATTCGTAAAACATGGCAAAAAATGTCAAATGAAGCACATGACTTTGTATTAGCTGGTAACATCAGCTTACCTGAGCCGCTTAAACCGTTAATTACAAAAGCGCTAAATTAATTATAAAACAAGGATGTACTATGTTTTGCCCGCGTACTAAAACAGCCCTTGAAGCAGTGAGCATTGGCGACGTTAACGTGTATTTATCAAAAAGCGGTGGGGTATTTTTTGATAACCGACAAATATTTCACTTTAGCGATCCGAATTTAAAACCCGCGCAAGTGCTGGTGGCTCATTTACAAACCCTGCCAACAGAATGTGTTGATTTAGCAAAGCGAATTAATTGTCCGAATTGCCCTGACGTGGTGATGATGCGACGCTTTTTCACCCCACTAAAAGTGGTTGAAATAGACGAATGTCCAAATTGTGCTGCTATTTGGCTTGATCATGGTGAGCTTGAAAAGATCCATGAAAATCATTTAACGCCAAAAGAACGTGAAATGCTGCGTATTGATATGGCCAATAATCATGGTTTTATTCAAGTTAAAATCCCAAAAAGGCGCTACTCAGTTCATGCTGAAAAGCCTGAGTCTAATGCAACGTCATCATTAGAGAAACTAGCAGAACTTGCGTATTTATCGATTTTGAATGACTGATAATAAGAAGCCTGTACCAACTAAGATACAGGCTTTATTTGCATGCTAAGCGTTAAAGCTTAACTAGCATTTTTCCTTTATTTTTACCTTCGAACAGGCCAAGAAATGCATCAACGGCATTTTCGATGCCATGGTATACCGTTTCTTCAGATTTAATTTTACCTTCGCTGATCCACGCGCCCATTTGTTCAATAAACTCAGGGAACTGATCAAAGTAATCAATCACGATAAAGCCTTGCATGGTGAGCTTTTTCGAGTTGATATAAAACAGGTTGCTTGGCCCAGGTTGTGCAGTGTCGTTATTGTAACCTGAGATCATGCCACATACAGGAATACGGCCGTAATCGTTCATTACATTGAGTGCGGCTTCAAGGTGATCGCCACCTACGTTTTCAAAGTACACATCAATGCCTTGTGGTGCCGCTTGTTCAAGGGCTTCTGTTAGGTTTGCTACCGTTTTGTAATTAATTACTGCATCAACACCCAACGCTTTAACCATTTGTGCTTTTTCGTCAGAGCCAACCGAAGCAATCACTTTACAGCCTTTTAGCTTAGCAATTTGGCAAACAACGCTACCTACAGCGCCTGATGCAGCTGAAACAAACACGGTATCGGTTTCTTTTAGGCTAATTACCTTTGTTAAACCTGCCCATGCAGTTAACCCAGTCATGCCCATAGTACTTAAAAACAGTTGGTCTGGTAATGGTACGTTTGGCAGTAACGTTAAGTCGCTGCCATCGCTAATGTGCATGGTACGCCAGCCGCTAATATGACTTACTTTGCTACCAACAGGAAAGTCATCATTGCGTGATTCAACTACTTCGCCGATAGCACCGGCTTCCATCACTTCGTTTAAGTTAAATGGCGCGATATATGATTTACGATCAATCATGCGCGGGCGCATATAGGGGTCAACTGACATCCAGGTATTTTTAATTAACACTTCGCCGTCGTTCAAATCAGGAAGTGTTACGTCTACCTGCGCAAAATTAGCCTGTGTTGGTACACCCGTTGGGCGTGAAACTAAATGAATTTGTTGACTTGTCGCCATATAAACCTCGAATCTGCTAGATTAGAATCAATTAATGAGTTGCACAAAACATTTGTGCGCAAACTATTTGCGATCAATTTAATGATCTTTACTATAAAAGGCAATAGATCGTCGGAAAATAATTTGCGCGCAAACTAAATTAAGGCAATAATACGGCTGTATTTCAGTTTAGGGTAGCAGCATGAGCAACAACTTATCAGACAATGTATGTTTCACTTTATACAGTGCAACAAATGCGTTGATCAGAGCGTTTCGACCAATCCTCGAAGCTTATGACTTAACCTATCCGCAATATATTGTGATGCACTCACTTTGGTATAATAACCAAGTGAGCTTAAAAGCACTTTCTCATGACACGCACCTCGATTCTGGCACCTTAACACCAATAGTTAAGCGCCTAGAAAGCAAAGGTTTATTGACTCGTCAGGTATCAAGTGAAGATGAGCGTAAAAAAGTAATTTCGTTAACAGAGCAGGGCATGCAACTTAAAGTTGATGCTGAAGAATTAACGGCTAAGTTAATGGCACGCTCAAATATGAGTTTGGAGCGAATCGAGTTATTACGCGAGTTAACCCTTGAGCTGCATACTGACCTAACAAAAACGGACCTTACAAAAAGCTAATCTTCTACTAAACACACTAAAGTGCCTTCAATAGCGCGAACATACGCATAATGCTGGGCGTCTTTTTTAGTTGGCGGGCACAATGGCTCAGCACCAGCAAGCACAGCTTTATCGTAACTTTCGACTAAATTATGGCAGCTGAATCTTAGCTCAAAACCAAGAGCTGGTTGCTTAGGATGGGCGCGAATATAGCCTTGCTTGAAGTATGATTGCGCATGCGGGTGGGTCGCAAAAGCAAGTTTTACAGATCCTGTCACAAGTTCACCGTATTCGGCATCGTCACTGATATGGTTGGTATTTAAACCAAATGCTTGATAGTAAAAGTCGAGTACTTCTTCTACGTTATCGACGTAAATAACCTGACTTAAAAAGTCCATTTATGCTGCTCTATTTATTGTTCGTTTATTAAATAAAGCATAGTTTTAGTAATAAAAAAACCTTGTAAGTCATACTCACAAGGTTTTTTTAATACTTAAAGCTTAGCTGTAGAAATTACGACTTGTTGCGGTTTTCTTTCGCAAATGCACGAATTTTACGTTTTTGCGATAAAGTCACTTTATTAGTGCGACCCGCGTATGGATTATCGCCTTCTCTAAATTCAATTTTAATCGGCGTACCCATAATACCTAATGCTTTACGGTAGTAGTTCATTAAGTAGCGTTTGTAGCTATCAGGTAAGTCATGAACTTGGTTACCGTGGATCACGATACGTGGTGGGTTATAGCCACCTGCGTGAGCATATTTAAGTTTTACACGACGACCGCGAACAAGTGGCGGTTGGTGATCAGCTTGAGCCATATCCATGATACGACGCAGCATCGCTGTGCTGATACGCTTAGTTGCTGACTCGTATGCTTCGTCTACCGATTCAAATAAGTGACCTACACCTGTGCCATGTAAAGCAGAGATAAAGTGTAAACGTGCGAAATCGATGAAACCTAAACGACGGTCAAGCTCTGACTTAATACGTTCTTTAACGTAATCATCAAGGCCGTCCCATTTGTTAACAGCAACAACCAATGAACGACCTGCGTTTAAGGCAAAACCAAGTAAGCTTAAATCTTGATCAGAAATACCTTCGCGCGCATCAACCACAAGCAATACCACGTTAGCGTCTTCAATCGCTTTAAGGGTTTTGATCACAGAGAATTTTTCTACAACATCGCTTACTTTCTTACGCTTACGAACACCCGCAGTATCAATAAGAATGTACTCTTTGTCGTTACGTGTCATCGGAATATAGATAGAGTCACGGGTTGTACCCGGCATATCGTAAACGATTACACGTTCTTCACCTAAGATACGGTTTGTAAGTGTTGACTTACCAACGTTAGGGCGACCGATAATAGCAAGCTTTACTGGTTTGTCAGCAAAGGCTTGCTGGTTGTCTTCGCCTTCTTCATCTTCGCTGTAAAGATCAACTAATTCGTCATCACTTTCTTCAAGCTCTTCAGCTTCGCCTGCAAGTTCTGCAATAACAGGCTGTAGAGTTGTTTCAAGTAATTGCGTGATACCACGGCCGTGAGCCGCTGCAATGTGATGTACGTCGCCTAAGCTTAGCTGGTAGAACTCTGCACAGTATGAATCTGCATCAATGCCATCAACTTTGTTTGCCACAACAAAACATTTCTTTTGTTGTTTACGAAGGTGGTTAGCAATCGCTTGGTCTGCGGCAGTCATACCTGCGCGGGCATCAACTAAAAATAGCACGATATCGGCTTCTTCAATCGCTAGTAGCGATTGCTCAGCCATTTCAGTTTCGATACCTTGCTCAGAACCGTCAATACCACCCGTGTCTACCACGATAAATTCATAGCCATCGTAATCAGCTTGGCCATATTTTCTATCTCGTGTTAAGCCTGGAAAGTCGGCTACGAGGGCGTCACGAGTACGTGTTAAACGGTTAAATAATGTGGATTTGCCCACATTGGGTCGCCCAACAAGAGCGATCACGGGAAGCATAAACTACCTCTTAAAAAAACAACAAAAGGCTTCGCCAAGCGAAGCCTTAGAAAAATAACGTTTACTATTAGTAAGTTAGTTTGGAATTTTAACCGCGCTAACTTCACCATCTCGGGTGTATAAAATTAACTTGTCACCGGCAACAACTGGCTCAATAAAGAAACCTGAGCTGTCAAAGTCTTCGCGCGATACAAGCTCACCCGTTTCTTTGTCTAACCAGTGTAGGTTACCTTCTTGGTCACCTAGTGCTAAATATTTACCAGCCACGGTAGGGCCTGTTAAGTACCAGCCGCGCAGTGCCGGTTGGCTCCAACGCTCAATACCTGATGTTTTATCTAGACCGTAAACAACACCATCGCTATCAACAACATAGATAGACTGGCTATCCATTGATAAATCACGGTAGCTGCTGTACTCACGTTTCCAAACAACATTACCAGAACGAATATCAACGGCTGCTAAGTTACCATTATAGGCGATTGCATAAGCATATGGACCGCTAATTAATGCTTGTGTATCTACATCAACCAAACGTTCAAACTCAGACGCACCTTTTGGAGAAGCAATTTCAGCACTCCACGCAGAGTAACCATTTTCAGAAATTAATACGCTTAATTTACCTGTTTCAAGGCCTAGCAATACACCACCGTTGGCTACAGTTGGTGAACTTTGACCACGTAACGTCAGAGGTGGCACTTCTTGTTCAAAGCTCCAACGCTCTTCACCTGTATCTGGGTGTACAGCTAATAATTTACCTGAACCTAGGTTTACAAAAATTAGGCCGTCGCCTGCAGCTGGTTTAGCAAGTACTTCGCCTGGCATCGTTTTACGCCAAACAATTTCACCTGTTTCACGGTCAAGAGCAGTTAAGTAACCATGCTCAGAACCAACGAAGATTTTGCCGTAAGCTTGTAAAATACCGCCCGATAACTTGGCACTTTCTGTGGTTTCCCAAGGCCAGAAAGCTGGGTTTTCACGCACATCTGTTTGCCATAGCGTATCGCCATTTTCAAGCGATAGGGCTTCAACTTCACCTTCGCGGTTTGCTACATACACAACATCGTTATGAATAGCCGGTGTTAAGCGCGAGAAATAGTGCTGAACACCATCACCGATTGATTCTTGCCAAACTACTTCTGTCTCAAATTGATTAACAATTTCAGGCAGTACTAGTTCTTCCTCGTCATCACTTGACGAACACCCAGTCAGGGTTGCGATACACAGAGCAAGTGTTGCCGCTGTTAACTTCTTCATCTTAACCCCTTACGCCGCTGGGCTAGTTTGTGCTAAGTCATCAAGTTTAATTTGTAATAACGGATTGTTTTCAAGGCCGCCATTATCAGCAGCAGCTTGGTATTGGCTGCGAGCTTGATCTTTGTCGCCTTGTGCAGCATAAACATCGCCTTTTAATTCAGCGACTGCAGCAGCAAATGATGCTGGAAGCTGGGCGTTTAGCGTTGTTAGCGCTTGCTCATATTGCTTTTGTGCAAGGTGAACACGAGCAAGGCGCGTTGTTGCCGTTGCTTTAAGCTCAGGGTTTTGCTCGTTGGTGATGATCCAGTTCAGCTTTTCGCTTGCTGCATCAAGGTCATTCTTTTCAACGGCTTCTTTTGCCGCAACAAATGCTGTAAGCGTGCTGTAGCTTGACTCGCCATTGTCTTTAATAAACGTATCCGCTTTTTCTAGCACGGCACCGCTTTCAACAAGTTGTGTGAAAGAGTCAGATGCTTTCTCAGCTGTGGTGATTTGGTTTTGGTTATAAGCTTTCCAACCATATAAACCACCTAAACCTGCAACAATACCAATTGCAAGTGCTAAACCATTTTCACGGAAAAAGCGTTTGATCGCTTCTTCTTGTTGTTCTTCTGTTGAATAAATTTCCATGCTTACCTCTGTTGCTAGCTGGGCTTAAATAAGTTCAGCTAGTAGCGTTTTCGCTTCTTCTAGTTTTAAGGTGACTTGTTCTTTACGCTCACGTAAGTACTTAATAGTCACAACGCCTTGTTCTAATTCATCTTCGCCGATAATAACCGCGACTAGCGCATCGCTTTTATCTGCGCGTTTTAATTGCTTTTTAAAGTTGCCACCGCCTGCGTGCACCATAACACGTAGACCTGCAACATCTTTACGTAATTGAGCGGCAATGATTGGCGCTTGAATGCTGGCTTTATCGCCCATGGCTGCCAAATATACATCAGCACTACGGCGGATGTCACCTACACTTTCTAGTGCTTGAAGTAATAACACTAAACGCTCAAGACCCATTGCAAAACCTACCGCTGGTGTTGCTTTACCGCCTAGTTGTTCAACTAGACCATCGTAACGACCACCGGCACAAACGGTTCCTTGTGCGCCTAGGCTATCAGTTACCCACTCAAAAACGGTGCGGTTATAATAGTCAAGGCCACGTACAAGCTTTTCATTTACCGTGTATTCGACGCCTGCAGCGTCTAAACGTTCACATAAATTTTCAAAATGTTCTTTTGATTCAGCGTCTAAGTGCTCAGATAGTTTAGGCGCATCAGTTAAAATAGCTTGTACATCAGGGTTTTTGCTATCTAACACACGTAAAGGGTTGGTGTGCATACGACGCTTAGAGTCTTCATCAAGTACATCGACGTGTTGCTCTAAGTAAGCAACAAGTGCATCGCGGTAGTCTGCACGCGCTTCATTTGAACCTAATGAGTTAAGCTCCAGACGAACGTGCTCACTGATACCAAATTCTTTCCATAATTGGGCTGTCAGCAAAATAACTTCTGCATCAATATCAGCAGTGGCAATGCCGAATGTTTCTAAACCAAATTGGTGGAATTGACGGTAACGGCCTTTTTGTGGACGCTCGTGACGGAACATAGGGCCCATGTACCATAAACGTTGTTCTTGGTTATACAGTAAACCGTTTTGATTACCTGCACGCACACATACTGCCGTACCTTCAGGGCGAAGTGTTAAGTTATCGCCATTACGGTCTGCAAAGGTGTACATTTCTTTTTCGACGATATCGGTTACTTCACCGATAGAGCGCTTGAATAGGTCGGTTGATTCAACAATTGGAAAACGAATTTCTTGATAACCAAACGATGAAACTGTTTCACGTAAAATGTCTTCTACTTTCTGCCAAATTTGCGTATCGCCTGGCAGACAATCGTTCATACCACGAACTGCCTGAATTTGTTTTGCCACTGATAAATCCTAAATACTGTACTTGCGCTGAAAAAATCGCGCCTCAAGAAAAACTAAAAAATTGACCCGTCATTATACCGTCTAAGCGGTAAAGGTAAACGGCAAACCCAAGGGTTTGCCGAGTATATGCGAATTATTCAACGATTTTGATGTCGATTGGCGTTTCTTTCTCTTTTTTAGCGATAAAGTCGCGCACATAGCCTTCAAGTTGGTCGACAATGTTATCGTTATCGATACGTGCTTTTTGGCGCTCACCATTGATGTATAAGCCAGAGCGACGGTTCGCACCAGCAAGGCCAATATCACTTACAAGTGCTTCGCCAGGACCATTTACTACACAACCAATTACCGACACAGACATAGGCTCAACCACGTCTTCAAGGCGCTCTTCAAGTTGGTTCATGGTGCTTACCACATCAAACTCTTGGCGTGAGCAGCTCGGGCAAGCAATAAAGTTAATGCCGCGAGAGCGAATGCGTAATGATTTTAAAATATCAAAACCAACTTTGATCTCTTGTACCGGATCGGCAGCAAGGGATACGCGCAGTGTGTCACCAATGCCTTCGGCTAGTAGCATACCTAAGCCAACAGCTGATTTAACAGAACCTGAGCGCATACCACCGGCTTCGGTAATACCTAAATGCAGAGGCTGGTCAATTTCTTTGGCAAGTAATCGATACGCACCAACCGCTAAAAATACATCTGACGCTTTAACGGATACTTTGAATTGATCAAAGTCTAAACGTTGTAAGATCTCAACATGGCGCATAGCTGATTCAAGTAAAGCTTCTGGCGTTGGTTCACCGTATTTTTCTTGTAAGTCGCGCTCTAATGAACCGCCATTAACACCAATACGAATCGGAATGTTATGCTCACGTGCAGAGTCTACAACGGCACGAATACGCTCTTCGCTTCCGATGTTACCCGGGTTAATACGTAAACAATCCGCACCATACTGAGCCACTTTTAATGCAATACGGTAATCAAAGTGAATATCTGTTACCAGCGGGATAGTGACTTGTTCTTTAATGCTTTTAAATGCTTCAGCTGCTTCCATGGTTGGTACAGACACACGCACAATATCGGCGCCGGCATCTTGAATAGCTTGAATTTGTGCAACCGTTGCATCGATATCTAGGGTGTTGGTGTTAGTCATCGACTGAACGGCAATTGGCGCACCATCACCAATTGGCACGTTACCTACGTTAATACGGGTCGATTTTCTGCGTTTAATAGGAGATTCTGAAAACATTGCGGTTACTCTGATAACGGTAAAGTAAATTTAGCTAAGCGATTTTTGGCAAAATGTGAGGTATCGACGGCTTGACCTTGAAAAGTAATGTCGACTACTTGGTGCTTGCCTAATACTACATTAAACGGCTGTGGGCCGGTTACTGTCATAATGTAACCTGCTTTTTTAACACCAAAAGCGATGCGATCGCCGTTGCCATCGTGAATTTCTACCCAGCTATCTTCATTGAAGTGCATCACCACTTCGCTGTGCTCAGGATCTGCCTTTTCAGTTTGTGGCTGAGCAGCAGATTGGTTTTGTGATGCAGCTTGATTTTGTGCTTCGTTGCTGGTCGTTGGCGCATCAGCTTCAGGCTGAGCGATTTCTTGCTCGCCTTCAGCGAGTGGTTGAATGGTTTCTTCAGCTGGTGCTTCTACAGTTAAGTCAGGTGAAATATCACTGCTTTCAAGTTGGTTTGGCATCGCAGTCGTGACCGGCTCTTCGATATTCTGGTTGCTATTTTGCCACCACCAAAACACAGACGAGCCAATGATCACCGCTACGATAAAGTAGCTAAACAGCATTAAACGGCTGTCATGTGCTTCTTTTTCTGTGCGGCGAGAAAAGCTCTGCATTTTTGACTTTTTCTCAGGCTCAACGTGCTCAGGCAGTAATTCAAGCATGGCTTGGCTATCGATTTTAAGCTCACGGCAATAGCTTCTGATATAACCTTTTACGAAGGTCGCAGGGCCTAGTAGTTCGTGCTCGTCGTTTTCTAGTCGTTGTAACTGTAAAACTGATAACTTTAATGCACCAGCAAGTTGCTCAAGGCTCATTCCTGCGTCTTCGCGGCGCTTTTTTAGCGCTTGGCCGAGCGTTTCTTGTGGTTGTTCTAAATTGTTTTCTTCATTCATAATGCGTATGAGTCTGGATCTACCAATAAGAGTCTATGCCCAGGTTCTAGGGCGACATCTGGGCTCAATTTGTTCCAGCGCATTAACTGATCGATCAATACGCTATGCTGTGTGGCTATGCTAAAGAGTGTGTCGCCATCATTGATGTCGTGATAAATGTTCGGATCGTTCAAATAAATGCGAGTACCGTTTTGTACACGATCCGATTCTTTTAAGCCATTCCACAGCAAAATCTTCTGTAGTTTAACATTGTATCGCACCGAAATGCTAAAGAGGTTTTCACCATTTTCAATAATATGATACGGGATATTCAGCGCCGGTACATTTGCGTTCAGCATGGGTAAGTTAAGCGGCTCGTTTGTCACGCTAAAGTCAGTGCTATTTGCGGTTGACGCCGTTGTTTGACTGCCACTAAATACGTTTTCGTCTTTTTCTGCTTCGTAAAACACCACAGTGCTGGCATCATTTTTGGTATTTTGCGAGTTTGCTGGCGTTTGTTGTTGAACGCTTGGCGTTTGCGGTGCACCAAATGACACTATGGTCACTTCATCATTGCTTTGCGCGTCTGTTTGCTGCTTTGCAATAACTGGAGTTTGTTCAACTTTACGAGAGGAAACTGTTTGGAAACCTTCGTCAGTTTGCTTTGTGAGCGTCTCTGGCGTTGTATCGCTCGTTTGTGAAGAGGCTAAAGTCTCTGTTACGGGCTTTTCTTCGCTGTCTGAGTTTACCTCAGTAGGCACCTGCTTATTACTTTGCGCTACAGTTTGTGGCTCGGGTTGAGTTTTGTTTACAGTTGGCTGCTCAACTAGAGAAGTTTGTTCATAAGTTGTTGGAACATTTGTGGTCTTTACAAGGCTTTGCCCGGTAGCAGCCACTGACGCCTGTGCAACAACAGCTTGTTTAGCAGGCGCTTTTCTTTTCACGATGCGAATTTTTGGCTGATCTTTGCTAACTATGCTGTTATCGCTTGAGATTTTCAGTTCTTCAAGCTGCGCTTGACGGTATTTTTCTCGTAGAACTTCAAATTCTGAGCGTTTAGTTTGCCCAGATGAAATGGTTTTCGCTTCTACTGAACCTGGATAGGTTTGTAGAATAATACCTGCCGTTGTTTCAGCTTTTTCAATATGGCCCATGCGTTGCTGAATTAAGTAGCTGAGCATGAGTGCTCGAGGTGTTACTCGGCCTAAAGATTCGTATTTTTCAATGATATCTTCAGCTTTATGAAGATCGCTTTTTGCGTAATACAAACCAGCAAGGCTTATCATTGAAGAAGGACGCTGTGAGCTGTGATTTAGTGCTGACTTAAGGTATTTTTCTGCATTTTCAAAATCATCAAATTCAATCGCGCACAAGGCTAAGTTTTCGTAACTTTCAGCTACACGGATATAGCTAGGAATTGAAATCGCCTTAAGAAGCTCTTCTGCTGCGCGGTCGTATTCGCCAATGCCACACAAAAATACACCGTAGTTATTTAAGGTGTTCGGATCATTAGGGGCGATTTTTAGTGCGCGTTGATAGGCTTTATCTGCTAGCTCAGGTTCATCAACCTGTTGATAGTAATAAGCTAAAGAATAGTGTACTTCAGGAAGGTCAGGGGCAAAGTCTGCGGCACGTTCTAGGTTATATTTTGCTTGCGAGTTGTTGCCTGTCTTTAAGTACTGTAACGCAAGGGCGATACGAGTACGAGCAGCACCGGTATTATTAATCTTTTTTTCAACAACGGGTCTGTCGCTACCATTGTAGCTGTTTTCTGTAACACACCCTGTTAATGCTATTGCACTAACAGTAATGGCAAGTATAGAACGCATTACCTAATCTCTTCTTTGATTCCGTATGCCTATCTTACCGAAAAGCCTTTGTGTTGCATCTATTATTTTAAAAATAACGAGTTTGTCACAAAGGCTTATCTTTAAAAGTTACGCTTATGCTTGGTGAACATTTACCGCAATAGCGTTATCTTCGCGCATTTTCTTTTTCGCTAAACGTTTAGTACGGTCTACAACATCACCCACTAATTGACCACAAGCTGCGTCAATATCATCACCACGGGTACGGCGAACAATACAGGTAATTCCCGCTGCTTGTAATACTTTAGAGAAGCGGTCGATGCGGCTGTTGCTCGAACGGCCATATTCATTACCTGGGAATGGGTTAAACGGAATTAGGTTCACTTTTGAAGGTGTACCTTTAAGAGTTTTAACCAATTCGTGAGCTTGATCTGTGCTGTCGTTTACACCTTGTAGCATAACGTATTCGATAGTCACATCTTTGTTTGCTTTAGAGCCATCAATATAACGACGACACGCCGCTAAAAACTCTTCGATAGGGTACTTTTTATTAATTGGTACCAGTACATCACGTAGTTCATTGTTTGGCGCGTGAAGTGAAATAGCCAGCGCTACGTCAATTTTCTCTTTTAATAAATCAAGAGCAGGTACCACACCAGAGGTACTTAATGTAACGCGACGCTTTGATAAACCAAAACCCCAGTCGTCCATCATAAGTTCCATTGCTGGTACTACATTTTTAAGGTTTAGTAATGGCTCACCCATACCCATCATTACCACGTTAGTAACTGGTCGCTTAGTGCTATCGCCATCTAAACCAATGTCTTTTGCAACACGCCATACCTGACCGATGATCTCAGATACTGATAAGTTACGGTTAAAGCCTTGTTGTGCTGTTGAGCAGAAAGTACATTCAAGGGCACAACCTACTTGTGATGAAACACATAAAGTTGCACGGTCTTTTTCTGGGATCCAAACAGCTTCTACTTCTTGGCCACCTTGTAGCATCAGAGCGTATTTGATGGTGCCATCACTTGCTACTTGCTTAACTGAGATTTCAGGAGCAACAATTTCACATTCAGCTTTTAGTTTCTCTTTTAGCTTTTTGTTGACGTTTGTCATGTCGTCAAAATTGTCTACACCAAAATGATAAATCCATTTCATCACCTGATCGCCACGGAATGGCTTTTCACCGAATGATACAAAAAGCTCACGCATTGCATCTCGGTTTAAATCTAATAAATTAATCTTTTTTTCAGTGGCCATGAAACAACCTCAATCAGTGACGGTGGTAAGTAGTTTGGGTGCGCGATTGTATATTATTTAATCGACTTAGTCATTAGCTAAACATATTTACAATAAGCTTAGCTAATGACTAAAAAAGGGCCCGAAAGCCCTTTTTCTTCTGCATCACAGACTTAGCTGTGAACTCGAAATTAACGAGTACGTGGGCAGATTTCTTCGTCAGCGAAGAAGTATGCGATTTCACGTGCAGCTGATTCAACAGCGTCAGAACCGTGAACAGCATTTTCGTCGATGCTGTCTGCGTAGTCAGCACGTAAAGTACCAGCTAGTGCTTCAGCAGGGTTAGTAGCACCCATGATTTCACGGTTTTTAAGAACTGCGTTCTCACCTTCAAGAACAGTAACCATTACTGGACCAGATGTCATGAACTCAACTAAAGCACCGAAGAAAGGACGCTCGCTGTGCTCAGCGTAGAAACCTTCAGCTTTTTCTTTTGAAAGGTGAACCATTTTAGCTGCAACGATTTTAAGACCAGCAGTTTCGAAACGGTTGTAGATAGCACCGATGTGGTTTTTAGCAACTGCATCAGGTTTTACGATTGAAAAAGTACGCTCTAAAGCCATCTTTATGCTCCAATAATTTTAAATTTAAAAGGTTAAATATTAACGGGCGCGAATTATACGCGCTTTACGTGAAAATTCCTAATTTAATTAAATAGTCATTTGATGGCATTTTCATGAACCTTAACCATCTATAGCAACACGGGTATAAAGTGTGAGCGAATTTTAGCAGTTAAGTACTTGTTGTGGTCTATTTTATGGGCAATTATTAACTCAGGAAATGATAAAACTAATAAGGACAATAATGAAAAATCTTTTACTGGTCACTCTACTTGCAAGCTTTTTAGCTGGTTGTAATTCAGACTCAAACGATGAGCTTGAGTGCTCACCTTACCCCATTGCAATCGATATTAATAATTATGTTGTCACCCCAGAGCAAAACGAGGCTAATACAGCACTCGCTTATGATGCCTATACCATTAAATTAGGCGGTGTTGGTGAAGGCGTTTATAGTGAAGGAAATGAGCCCGACCCTAATAAAGAGTATGCAGAGTGTGCTATCCCTGCAGTGGTACTAGGGAGCGCGAACACCATTACAGCGATTAATATATACTCAAGCGCTGATTACAACAATGAACTCACTGCGGGTATGAGTTTAAATAGTGTGTTTGATATCACAGAGATGTTTGTTAATGATTTTGATTATTACAGTGATGGCAACTATGCCAGTGTAGAAGACTTCACGAGCGTATTACCCACTACAGCACCTATATTTATTGAACTAAAACCTAACCAAGCTCCTGAAGTTGAGAGTAGTCATATTTTTTATATCGATATAAGTTTTGCAAACGGCAAAACCTTTGCGCTTGAAACTGAAGAAATTCAGCTGTTTTAGTTTACTATTCTTCACTTAATGTCAGCGGGTTTCTCTGCTGACATACCCAATCTCTACTCGCTTAGAACGTGCTCACTTAGCTAAGCTAATTGCTATTAATTTACCATTTCTATAATGCATCTTAAAAGTGTAATAACATCAACTGTTATTGTTAACCTTTTGTTCAATTTTGTGCGGGTAAGATAATTTCCGATGATAAGTTGGGGGTATTTTAAATCATTTAAAATCAATAATATCTGCTTTTAATTTGAATCTTTAATCTATCTTTTCAGAGAAAAATAGCAACAATAAAATTGTAATCGAAATGTTAAATTTAAGTGTACAAAACGCTACATGTTTTTTCGTGAATTCCTGAACTTATTCAATCATAAAATATTAGTGAATTGATTTTTTATAAACCAAAAATCTTACTTCCATTTTTATTTTGAATAATCAAAGGAGAGAACAATGAAACTACGCAGTGCACTTTCTAAGTTGTCATGCGCGTCAGCTTTTGCACTTGGCACCATGCTGACTTTGAGCCCCGCAGCCAATGCAATGAAACTAAAACAACAAAACTTAAAAGAGATGGCTGTTGAGTCACAGAGCATTATTGCTGGCCAGGTGGTAAGCGTAACAGATGGTTTTGATAATAATCGTCCCTATACCGAAGTGACTATTCAGGTTTCGTCAGATGCAAAAGGCAAGTTAAAAGACGATTCAAATTACACTTTTCGTCAGTTTGGCTTGATCAAGCCCCGCTCTATGGGCAATGGCAAAGTGTATTTAGGTGCAACACCAGAGGGCTTTTCTAAATGGCGTGAAGGCGAACAAGTGATTGCCTTTATGTATAAGCCAGCATCAATCACAGGGTTTCAAACGACCGTTGGTTTAGCTCAAGGTAAATTTGTAGTGCGCAATGGCAAAGTAGAAAACATTTTTGCTAACAAAGGCGTTTTTGAAGGGTTAGATACCAGCAGCTTATCAGCAGAGCAACAAAATCTCTTAACCACACCAGGTGCAGTCGATGTGGGAGTTTTTATGGATTTAGTAGGTGAACTGTCTGGAGTAAAACAATAATGAAATTTTCTAAAATCGCAGCAGCATTAACCCTTGCAACTATTTCGACAGGTGCGTTAGCCGGTGGCCCACTTTATATTCATGAACCGACAATGCAGCCATATAAATGGGACACCTCAAAAGGCAGTATTCCAGTGTGGACAGATGGCGGCCAACTTATCAAAGATAAAGACGGTAACGATGTCGAAACCTTCACTGTACTTGAAAAAGGCACTGTATTTAACGTTGATGTTACCTTACCTGATGGCACAGTGATCCCTGCATACACTGAACTTGACCGAGATTATACGTTTTTAACGATTGAGCAAGCCAACAAAGTAACGGCGAATGCTGTGAAAGAGTGGTCTGATGTAGAAACGTCGACTTTCGAGATGTCAGTACAGGGCACGATTTTTGAGAAAACAGGCATTGCGGATGTGACAGCAGAAAATGTTGATCAAATTTATGGTGTTGAAAACGGTTATGGCTTTTGGGTCAATTACGACACTGATGGTGGCATTTTAGAAAACTATTTTGGTGTGCCAAGAAGCGCTGTTTTAGGTATTGCATTCCCTGAATGGGCCGATGAAGAAACTGGCGAAATTATCGAAGCGACAGCTTTAATGAATGGCTGGTTTGTTGATATCAGTGATACCGATGGCACGCAAGTTGGTGGGGTATTCACCCATGAATTTGGGCATGCGATCAATATGTCTCACTCGCAAGCAAATGGCCATTTAGTGTATATGTCGGCAAGCTATAGTCCGCAATACGACGGTGTACCAGGTTGTGAGGGTGTCACTAAATTTACCAGCTCTAGTATGTTGGATTATTCTGCCATTGAGACCATGTTTCCGTTTATTAATGTGCGCGGCAGTGCTGGTGCAAATCAACACACCATTAATGTGAAAGATGACATCGTTAATATTTCAGATCTCTATCCTACCAGTGAGTACAAATCACAGTTTGGCTCTATTCAAGGTAAGCTTTTAACAAAAGAGGGAGTAGAGTACTCAGGGGTGAATTTAATAGCGCGTAACCTTGATAACCCTTACGAAGATGTGATCAGCCAACAGTCAGGTAACATGACACAAGGCCGTATCGGCCCAGATGGCTCATTTACCATTAATGGCTTAACGCCTGGGGCACGTTATGCTCTTTATACTCAAGAGATCAATGCCGGTGGTTATCCAACTCAGCAAACGAATATTCTTTCTGAAGCTGAATATTGGAATGACAACGAAAGTGCAAACCCGGGAATAGATAATGCCTGTGCGATGACAGAGATAGTTGTTTCAGCGGGTGAAACTAAACAAGTTGAGATGTTCTTCAACGGTTATCAAGATGGTATTCAATATACGCCACTGATTTCAGCGTTTGTAATGGATCACGCTAAAAACGGTAAAAAAGCACTTGGAACAACCTCTTCGGGTATTCCTTTCTTATACGACAGTGCGACTAATTCGTTTGATACTTTAGTAAGCCCTGATGGCTACGCTTTATTAAGCTCTACAAGCACAGCAATGAACAAAACAGCCACTAAAGCTGCTATTACCGCACACTTTAATGATAATGGAGTGATGCAAGGCGGCGTCTGGGATATAAACTCTGGCAAAGTATCAATGCTTGAAGATTTAACGGGGAATAGTTGCTCGCTTTCAAGTCAGCAGGGGCAAAGCTCACATAGCATCTGGGATATGGATGATGATGGTAAATTGATTGTTGGTACAACACGCTTCCCATACGATGGTTCAAATCGCTGTGCTGAAGGCGAAGCTGCGCGTTCAGTTGGTATGCCTACTGTTTGGGATGCAAACACGGGTAAAGCAAGCGTTTTACCTGGCACCCAAATGGTTGACCGTTCTTATGGTAGCGGTAAAGAAATCGCTATTATGAATGGCGATGAGCAAATTCGTCGTACGGCATGGGCACGAGCAGATCGTATCTCTGGTAATGGCGAAACCATTACAGGTTCAACGAATGGCTTTACGCAAATTGCCTGGGTGAATGGCGAGCTTGTTGATACCTATACGGAGTTTGGTGCAATCGACAATTCAGTTATTTCTGAAAATGGTCGTTATGTCGCCTTTGGCGCCATCGAAAACCGTCGCCCTGCTGGCGTAAAAGTATGGGATACAGTAACCAATACAACTCAAAAAATTGGTAGCTTACGTTGGTGTGACAACATTCCTGCGACTAATTTCTGGACCAACTATTGCGACCTAGGCTACAACCATGAAGAATTAGTTGAACTAGGGTTTGGCTTACCTTCAGTGATGGTTCTTGATGCAAATGAGGACTTATCGATGATCACCGGACGCGCTGGTAGCCCTCTATCTGGCGGTTTTGTTGGCGCTATTTATTTAAAAGGTATTGGCTGGATGTCATCAGAAGAGTTCTTTGCTAAGCAAGGTGTTACTGAAGCAAAAGGCTTACTTACCGATAACATGTTTGGCCTAAGTGCTGATGGTTCTGAGATCATGGCAGGCATTGCTGGCGCAGTGTTATCAATTGAAATTGACGCGAATAAGGCATTTGTATGTGATAACGGCCGCGACCGTGAACTTAGCTTCCCTAAGCAAGTGGTTGATGCGGTGTCGGCAGGTGCTGAATTTGGCCGCTGCGCACATATTAATGACTAATACCATTTTGTGTTAAGCGCTTAAAGGTCCGGCTAGGTGGCTGGGCCTTTATTTCAATATCTTTGTAACAAAGGCCTGCTAATGTATAAAAGTTCATTAATAACAATAATATGGTTATGTATTCTAAGCTTTATTCCTGATCAAGCTAGTGCGCAAACCCATCAAGCTGCAAGCTCAACCAACAAAGGGTTTAATGTTCCTGAAGAGCTATTGACCACATGGGAGCTAGATGAGGCGGCTTCAATGGAATACGCAAAAAAGTCTGCGCACTGGAATGAACATATCGCTAATTTGATGCCGAAACTAATCGCAACAAATAAACAAATTAAGTACCGCTTTAATCAGGATGAAATGGTCACCATTCAGGCTGCAAAAGAGCACGAGCTTGCCATTAGTTTGATTAAGCAAACACTGAAGTCATATAAATTCAAATTTGAATTCGACGATAAGCCAAAGCAATTGCAAGTGATAAAAGCCGCAGGTGGGCGGATCAATATTCAGGCCGATGGCCTACTTGGTTATCAGTTCTTATTGTGGAAAAAACGCCGAGAACGCTTAACTGGCGTATAAAAATATCAATGTTAAGGGCTTTGCTGTTAACATTAGCAAATCAAAACCAATTACCCTGGATAGTTAATTGAGTTTGATCTAAAAAGGTGGCCATAGGATTGGTCACCTTTTTTCTTTTCTGTATAAGTCCTTACTTAGTTTAATTTATGTAGTTCTAAAGTGCTAGTTTGCATCTGTTTTTATAATATTTAAGTGCTTGGTTACATTTTGGTACAGATTGATACACTCTTATATTGTGTGAATGTGTCTTTAACAGTTTGTTAATAAAGGTGTTTTTTTACAGTCAAATTAATTGTTTTTCTTGCCATAATTTTTACCCTTTTTAGTGTGTTGAATTCTCATTTCACTTCCTCTATTACTTGTTTTGTCACTCATAACTAATTGTATAAATTAAATATATTTTATTATTGAGTGGTTTTAGCTGTTTTTAATAAAAACAAACAACAAGGAATTAATATGAAAAAAGCGCAGTTAGGTTTGTTAATCACATCATTCGCTATTATGGGTGGATGTGCAAAGTTAGACGCTCAAGTTAACGCTGGCGGCACTCTTAATTCAAAGGGTGGGGCTGGAAAAGCTGTGTTTACAGCACATGCAGCTCGTTGTGATGGAGAAGTAAGCGGAAAAGTAAATTACAAAGATGTAACTGCATTAGATTGGCAACAATCTGGAGGAGTATCATTTAACGCACAGGTTTATGGTGCAGGCTTATGTAGTGAAGATCCAGTGTCGCCTGATGGGGCAGAGTCTGGTGATGAGCGGTTATTCTGCAAACAAGATATTTGCACTGAGGGGATGTATCAAGTTGAGTTTAATTATAACTCAACCAATCCTAGCCTGCCTGGAGAGGGGGTTGGCTTTGCATGCATGATGGATATTTCTGAAGGTATTAAATCTGGATTTGGTGCAAATGGGTTATTGAATGTGATGTTACTCGAGTCTGGTCCATACCAAGGCTATAACAATGCCGGAACAATAAGTGGCAATGTACAAGTGAAAGATTGCCCAAGTAGCAAAAATGACGACAACGCAGAGTAGAGAAGGAGTTTAATGATGATAAATAAAAAAACAGTTTTAGCGGCAAGCATTGCTCTTGCTTATAGTTTTCCTTCTTTAGCTGATCAATCAATGCGAATTGTTCTAGAAGCAAATAGTAATAAAGCCTCAGCGCTTAAATCTGAGTTGTTATCAAATAATATTAAAATAGAAAAAGAGCTTAGTTCACTAGAAAGTTTTGCAATTTCGATTGATAAAACTCAGTTAGCCAATGTTACAGGGCTTACAAACGTAAAGACTTTTTACCCTGACGTACCAAGAAAGTTAATGTCTGAAGGCGCTTCGCAATATATTCCGTATGGTTTATCGATGGTTCAAGCTGATCAAGTTCAATATCAAGGCGGACAAAAAGTGTGTGTAATTGATAGCGGTTATGCCTTAGAGCACCCAGATTTGCCGAGTGCTGGTGTTACAGGCTCAGACGATGGTGGTGCTGGTGTGTGGTATCAAGATCCATTTGGTCATGGCACTCATGTTGCTGGCACGATTGCCGCAATCGACAATGAATTTGGTACGACAGGGATTGTCGATGATCATTCCCTTGATATGCACATTGTGCGTGTTTTTGCAGGTAATGGTAGCTGGGCTTACGCTTCGGATTTAGCAGGTGCGATTGATGAGTGCCAGCAAGCCGGTTCAACGGTTATTTCAATGAGCCTTGGTGGAAAATACTCAAGCCCGATTGAAGAAAAAGCGTTAGATAAAGTTGCTCGTGCAAATATATTAATGGTTGCGGCAGCAGGAAATGCTGGTGAAGCTTTACATAGCTATCCTGCCTCTTATGACAGTGTGATTTCAGTCGCAGCGGTTGATAGCACTAAAAATCATGCAATCTTTTCTCAGCGAAGCAGTCAAATTGAACTAGCAGCGCCAGGCGTTAATATTTTCTCAACTGTGCCTGTTGACCGCGCGCGCTTTTCAAAATTTAATGTCACGCAAGATACTATTAATTTCCAATATTATGGTATGGATGGCTCGCGTTTTGGTACTGTGACAGGGGAGCTCGTTGATTGTGGTTTAGGTACTTAGAGCTGTGGAGATGTAACAGGAAAAATCTGTCTAATCGAACGAGGGGAAATTCCGTTTTATAAAAAAGTAGAGCAGTGTGAAGCGGATGGCGGTGTGGGAGTTATTATTCGTAATAATAACCAAAGCCAGCTAATCGGCACTATTAACCCTACTTCTATGATTGCTGGCTCTGTGACAAGAAATGAGGGTCTTAATTTAATGGACAACCTCGGTAAGAAAACCACAATAACAGTCGCTGAGTTTTCAGATCATGACTTTAAATCAGGTACTTCGATGGCAACTCCCCATGTTTCCGGCGTAGCTGCATTGGTATGGAGTAATTATCCTGAGTGTTCTGCGAATGGTATTCGTTTAGCACTGAGGGCATCTGCCGATGATCAGGGGGATATGGGTTATGATCATGCTTACGGCTGGGGCATAGTGCAAGCCAAAGCAGCTGTTGATTATATCGCTGAAAATGGGTGTAAAGCATCTAGTAACGTATTACGTGGCGGAGATGGCTCAGCCCATTAACTATTCCTCTATATTGTTGTTATGACCAAAGCGCTTATGGCGCTTTTTTCGTTTGTCACCTACTCAACAATAAGCTCTATGAATCAATCATGATCTAGATCAATAAAATTACTGGACAGGTTATTATACTGCCGCGCTTCATTCTTGTATTAATTCATGCAACCGACTTGTACTCGGTTCGATGTGTGGAGCTTTCATGTCGTCACCTATTTTGACCCCTCGTCCTTTTACGCCTGAGTTGTTATCACCTGCGGGTAGTTTAAAGAATATGCGTTATGCCTTTGCCTATGGTGCAGATGCCGTTTACGCAGGCCAACCTCGTTATAGCCTTCGTGTTCGTAACAATGAGTTTGACCTAGATAATCTGCAAACCGGTATCAACGAAGCCCATGCGCAAAATAAAAAATTATATGTAGTGTCGAACATTGCTCCTCATAATGCCAAGGTAAAATCGTATTTACGCGATATTGAGCCAGTTATTGAGATGCAGCCAGATGCGCTGATCATGTCAGATCCTGGGCTTATCATGTTAGTGCGTGAAAAATGGCCAGATATGCCAATTCACTTATCTGTGCAGGCCAATGCGGTGAACTATGCCACAGTGAACTTTTGGGCTCAGCAGGGTATTGAACGAGTCATTTTATCGCGCGAATTATCGCTTGAAGAAATCGCTGAAATTCGTGAACTATGCCCTAATACAGAACTTGAAGTGTTTGTTCACGGTGCACTTTGCATGGCGTATTCTGGCCGTTGTTTGCTATCAGGTTACATTAATAAACGCGATCCAAATCAAGGAACGTGCACTAATGCATGTCGCTGGAACTACGATGTGAAACCAGGCACCGAAAATGAAACCGGCGAAATGGTACATAAAATTGACCCTAAAGCGGTGATCCCAACCCTAGGTGATGGTGCACCAAGTAACGAAGTATTCATGCTTGAAGAGCAAGGGCGCCCAGGTGAGTACATGCCTGCTTTTGAAGACGAGCATGGTACTTACATTATGAACTCAAAAGATTTACGTGCCGTTCAATATGTTGATCAACTAACGAAAATGGGCGTGCATAGTTTAAAAATTGAAGGCCGTACCAAGTCTTTCTACTATGTTGCTCGTACTGCACAAGTGTATCGTAAAGCCATTGATGATGCCGTTGCTGGTCGTCCATTTGACGCAAACTTATTTAAAACTCTTGAGAACTTAGCGCACCGGGGCTACACCGAAGGGTTCTTAAAACGCCATGCACATCAAGACTATCAAAACTATGAGTACGGTCATTCGGTATCAGATAAACAGCAGTTTGTCGGTGAAGTATTAGGCCGCAACGATAATGGCTTAGTTGAAATTGATGTGAAAAATAAGTTCTGTACTGGTCATTCACTTGAGCTTATGACACCAAAAGGTAACATCAACTTTAAGTTGGATTTTATGGAAAACAAAAAAGGCGAAGCCATTAGCGATGCAAAAGGCTCAGGTCATATTGTTAAAATTCCTCTGCCAGAAGATATCGATTTAGATCACGCAATTTTGATGCGTAATCTAGATGCCGACCAAGATACCCGTAATCCATTCAATAAAGCCTAATAGAAGATGCGCTAAGTCATACTTAGCGCATTGCTCTCATCTTTTTTGGTATTTCACTGTCGTTACTAGTTATTTTTACTATCCTTTTTTCTAAGGGTGTTAATTAAACATAGTCAAAAATTATAGTGAAATACGTTGTTCATCCATCACATCAAAAAGAGCTTTTACACACAGTACCTTATGTTGCGGTAGGGGTATTGCTGCTGGCTGTTGTCTTACTACTTGAGCGATTAGGGCTTATTGCTGCTATTCCTTTTTATGTAGCAATGCATACGAGCGTCGAATTATTCTCAGTTGTGATCTCGTTTTTAATTTTTGCAATTGGTTGGAATACTTGGCATTTCACCAATAACTACAAACTGTTACTGCTCTCTTGTGCCATGTTGTGCGTTGCTATTTTTGATTCATTGCATTTCTTGGCTTTTGACAGCATGCATGAAGGCAATGCAGACATGAACTTGGTATTAAGTTTTTGGCTCATTGCTCGGTTATTTAATGGAGCTGCTTTTTTAATTATTGCAGCAGGGATTTGGGTTAAATATAAACCGTTAAATGCGCGCGCTTTACTTAGCTCTTTGTTGCTTGGTAGTTTGTTCATCGCAAGCACATTCTTTTACTTTCCTGATTTACTGCCAGAAATACACATCGAAGGAGTAGGCGGTAGCCATATTAAGTTTCTAATTGAGCTACTTGTTTTGGCGCTATACGGTGCCGCTGTTTTGATGTTTTCGACACAACTTCGTAAGCCCAGAACAAATTTAAATATTGCCGGTAAAACATTAGTTTGCCTATTAGCTATTTTAAGTGAGGCCTGTTTTGTGGTGTCTAATGATGTGTCGCATACCACCAACACCTTTAATTTTTTTGGGCATGTATATAAAGGGCTCACCTACTTTTTACTATATAAAATCCTCTTTGTTGAAACCGTCACTAAACCGTATGCAGCACTAGATAACTCCTCTAATCAGTTAAAAGCAACGCTCACCGCACTGCCAGACTCTGTTTTTGAGCTTGAAAAAGACGGTACTTTTCGCGAAGTCTTCAGTGATAACTCCGATAGCCATGTGTTTACTAAAGAGATGGTTGGGCAAAATATTAGCTGTATGTTTGAAAAATCTGATGCACAAGACTTTATGCGCACGCTAATGGAGGCAAAAAAATCAGCTGTGTGTTTGGTCAATACCTTACCCATTAGCGTAAATGGTTGGGTTATTCATTTTGAATTTTCGATTACCTTGTTTGAGCACGATAATGATGGCCCAACGTATTTAGTAAACGCCCGCGATGTGTCAGAAAAAGTTGGGCGTATGGCGGCACTTGCTCAGCAAAGTAAATTTAATCGGGGTTTATTACAGCTAACCGAAATTTCGTTTCAAGACGATCAAGATGTGTTGTTGAATTATGCAGTTAATCAAGCCCTCGAAATTACCAATTGCGATGGCGCAGCCTTGTTTATTTGTAACGAACAAAAGCAACATGATTATCGAGCCCAGAAAGGTAATGTTTTTGATGTGTGCACTGAAAAGTTACAAGGCAAAATTGCGGCTGGGCAAGCTGTCATTGTTAACCGAAAACATGCGAAAGAATACGGGTTACCTGGCGACTCTAACTCATTGTTAGTGGTGCCAGTGATACGCCATAGTCAGTGCCATATGGCCATTATTTTACAGCATCGAACTAAGGTGTTTAGTGTGCAAGATAAAAACATGCTAACGGTTTGGGCTGAGTCAGTGTGGCAATGGTTTCATAAAATTACTCTAAACAAACGCATGCACATACTGTCTCAAGCGGTTGAGCAAAATCCACACCCCATTATGTTTACCAATACAGATGCAAAAATTGAGTATATGAATCGCGCTTACCTCGATATGTGCCAGTACGAGTATGATGAACTAATAGGTCAGAGCCCGCATAAAATCAGTGCCGGACAAACTGAACCGGCTGTTTACCAAGCAATGTGGGAGCACTTAAAAAATCGAAAAGCCTGGGTGGGTGCTTTGGTTAACATGACTAAGCACGGTAAAGTGATTGTTGAGCAAACTACCATTTACCCATTAAAGGATCAGCAAGGGAAGGTGAGTAACTACATTTCGTTTCAGCATGATGTAACTAAAGAAGTCGAAAGTGAAACCCTCATACATCAACTTTCTTATTTTGATCAGCTAACGGGGCTTGCAAACCAAGACAAGTTGCAGATGGAATTTGAACAAACTATTAAGCTTCAAGCAGATACTAAAGCAGCCTTTATTTTAATTGGTTTAGACAACTTTAAGATTCTCAATAAAGCATTGGGGATGGCAAGTTGCAACCTAGTGTTACAAAGCTTGAGTGCGCGAATTTGTAACTTTATGGGGGAGGATATTATGGTTGCCCGGCTGCAAGGCGACCGCTTTGCATTTATTACGCCTTATACCTCCACCGGCGCTATAAATAAGAGCAGCCACGATTTATTAAAAGTGATCAGTGAGCCACTGACGATTAATGATGAACTCATTGTTGTTACAGCATCGGTCGGGGTTTCCCTGTTTCCGATGGATGGCAAAGAATTTGAGCCGCTATTGCAGATGGCCGAGTCAGCGATGTTTGAGGTTAAAAGGCAGGGTAGAAACAATGCGTTATTCTACGCCGAAGAAATGAATAAATCCGGGCTTAGGCAATTACAAATCATCAATGCCCTTAATTATGCCCTTGAAAATAATGAGCTTTATTTAGTTTTTCAACCACAAATAGATATTGCATCAGGCGCTGTGGTGGCTGTTGAAGTATTAATACGCTGGCACAGCGAAACATTAGGCAATGTATCACCTGCTGAGTTTATACCTATTGCTGAAAGCAGTGGCCGCATTAGTGAAATTGATGACTGGGTATTCGAAAATACCGTTAAAACAATTCGCCAGTGGCAAGACGACAACATGCCACCAATTACCTTTGCAATAAATCTATCTGCAACGAAGTTTGTCAAAAAACAGCTACTTGGCGATTTAATCTCTGTATTACAAACTTACTCTATAGAGCCTGAGTGTATTGAACTTGAATTAACGGAAACCATTGCCATTGGTAATCCTCAGTTTGCTTTAAGTACGATTACAAAACTGCGTGAAGCAGGGTTTAAAATGTCGATTGATGACTTTGGCACAGGCTATTCGTCAATGAATTATTTAAAAGATTTTGCTCTCGATAAGCTCAAAATCGACAAATCATTTATTGATGATTTAGAAACCCCCAGCGACGCTGACAAAGCAATTGTTAAAGCTATGATTGATTTAGCCAGCGCGTTAAATATGGAATCAATTGCTGAAGGTGTTGAAAGCGAGCAGCAACTGAACATACTTAAAGAGCTTGAGTGTTCTCAAGTACAAGGCTATTACTTCAGTAAACCCCTGCCAATTAAAGTGCTGTACGAATTTGTGACCGGTAAACAATCTAATTTGGCTTCAATTAGCAAGTTATAACAAGCTTATTTAAATCTGTTGTTGTCTTAACCTTTGCATATCTTTTTGCGGAGGCAGGCCAAATAAACGGCTGTACTCGCGACTAAATTGCGAAGGGCTTTCGTAACCAACCACACCACTTGCTTGACCAGCATCAAGACCATTGATCAGCATTTGATCGCGAGCTTCTTGTAAGCGTAAGGTTTTTAAATACTGCAATGGGCTGGTGCCAGTAATGGTTTTAAAGTGTTGGCGAAATGTTGATGAGCTCATATGCGCTTGTTTTGCTAACTCGTCAATTTGCACTGGGCGCATAAAGTTGGTTTTAAGCCAGCTCACAACTCTAACGATATGACTACTTGGTGACCCCTCTGATGCCAACTTTCTAAGGTGAGGTCCATGAGGCCCCTGTAAAAGGCGAATAACAATTTCTTTCATGAGTAATGGCTGTAAGCCGTCGCGAAGTGCGGGATTATATTCAAGCTCAAATAATCGAGTGAGTGCATCAGTTAAGCCTGCATCGATATTATGAATAGAAATCGGCTCAAACGTTTCGTTGCGTGATTGCTTAGGCAGTTTAAGTTCTGCGGCTGTTTGCAAAATTAAGTTGTAATCAAGTTTTAGCACCATGGCAACAAATGGCTGGTGGCGTGTCGCTTCGGTCACATGGGATACTACAGGTAAGTCGAAAGTGGTTAACATGGTTTGTCCACCAGAGCAGGGCAGTACACTGTTTTCAACTGAAAGCATTTTTGCACCTTGCAGCACCACCGCAAGGCTTAATGTGTAAATACAATGCAAGGGGTCGGTTGGTGCATTACGAATGTGCAATGTGAGCTCTGGTGTATGAGAGGTAATATCACCCGCTTTATTAGCGAATAACATAATCTTTTGCGCGAGTGGTTTAGCAATCTCTTGATGGTTGGTGTCTATCATGTTTAAAACTCACGGTTAGTTATCTTGGCTGTCAAATTTATTAAGCATATCTTGGCTACTAATTTGAGAGCCCATACGGCCACGATTCACGTACCTGTGAGAAAACGTTTTTGCGCCATTTGCCCGAACTAGCTTTTCAAAATCATCAATAAAATGCTGTTCGAATTTACTGTTAAAGGTATTAAATAAAATCACATTTTTACCTGAAAAGTCATTATTTTTTGCAAACTGCCAAATCGGTGGGGCAGGGCTATAAAGCCAAATAGGCGAGCCTAAATAAATGGTGTGATACTTTTCAAGGTTAATATTGCTCGGGGTAATTGTTGCTACGTTGCTTCTGGCATCGTTTAGAGCGGCTATCCAACCAGGAATACCTAGTTCGTAATCGGTAGCCGTTATCTCAAACAGCTCCGCGTTATGCTTTTGTGCTATGTGATCTGCTAAAACCCCAGTATTCCCAGAGCGAGAAAAAACCACGACGGCTGTTTTGGCATCAAGCGTGATTCTCGGCTCAGCACTGTGTAGACGTAAGCTGTTTTTAGCATGCTGTGATTTCTCAGTTTGTGTGACCCAAATGGAAACAGATAAAAGCCCTAATATTACAACTGCGAGTATTATAAATAGCCATTTAATCATTGTGTTAACTCCTAAAATCACAAATTCAAATCAACAAAAAAAGTAAGTTAGGCCAAGCATGAGGCCTAACTTCTTTGCTTTATGCATGCTCAGCTTACAAGTGCCTTTTTATAAATGCTTGGTTAAAAAAGGCAGTATTTGCTGCATCGCTAACGCAACTGGTTCAGGCTTATCGTACAGGTCATAGTGCGACCAATCTTCTAGTTCAACGAGTTGTCTGTCTTTTGATGCAAATGATTTTCCGTAAATTTCTTTACCGTCACGGTATGCACCAAATGCCCCTACTTTTTGACCAATTACAGCCATCATAGGTTGAGTCATTAATGTTTCGGCAAACGCGAAAGCATCCCAAGTGAGGGTTTTTTGTGCATGAGAAAATAACATACGTGTTGCGCCACCTTCGCTTTGACCACGCGGTGTTTTGTAGTAATCAGTCGCTTCGAAAACATCACGTTCAGTCAGGCCATTGTCGCGGGCAAACTCAATGCTTGGTGGGGGTAATTCGTTAACTTGTAAATCACCACCAAGTGCTTCAGCAGTACGTTGTGCTGCCATCGCTTCAAGTGAGCCTAGCGGGTTAAACTCGGTGAATGCTTCTCTGAAAAGACGACCTAAATTAACTGGCGTAATGCCGACAACGGCTTTTACGCGTTTTTCAGTCAGTGCTGAGTTAAATACATAAGCACCCCCACCACATACCCCAATGCTACCAATGCGCTCGTTATCGACATAAGGGAGTGTCACCGCATAATCAATAACATGGCTAATATCTTCAACACGTTGTGATGGGTTTTCAATAAAGCGAGGTGTACCGCCAGATTGACCTTGATAGCTGGCATCGAAGGCAATAACCACATAACCCGCTTCAGCAAGTGCTTTACCATATACACTACTTGAGGTTTGTTCTTTACAGCTACCAAATGGGTGAACACTGATCATGGTTGGGTAGGTTTTTGACTCATCAAAATTAGCAGGTGTTAAAACAAGTGCTGAGATAGCCCATGCCATATCGTGGTTTTTAATACTAACTGTTTGAATATTCATGTTTTTCTCCTAAATACCGTTTAGGTTTGAGCCCTGTGTGGGCTCATACGGATTAATAATTACAGGTTGCTTGTAAAGAAAGGGGTTAATACGCTGATGGCTTCAGTGATTTCACTTTCGCCATCGTATAGGTCCATGTGGTTTGCACCTTCAACGATGTACATTTTTTTGCTGCTTGATGCTGCACGTGCCATTAGGTCATCGCTCATCCACTTGCTGCCTGCATTGCTGCCGACGACGGTCAGTAATGGTTGCGTTAAAAATGCCTCAGCTTTAAAGAATGCATCATAAGTGATGATTTGATTTAAGCTGCGTGCAGTCGCAAAACCCGGTGCCGTGCAATAAGCTGCGCGGTCTGTGTGGTAGTATTCCCACGCTTGGCGAAGCTCTTCGTTTGGTGCATCTTCTTCTTTCAGCGGTGCCATTGGGATGGTCGCAATGTCGTTACCACTTGCATCCGATGTGCGAGAATCAGAGCCAGCTTGGATATATGGGATAGCGTCGCTGTCTTTTACATTGTTATCCCAGCCATTACGGAACATTTGGCCAATATTTACCATGCTTACTGTGCCAACGGCTTTAATACGGCGGTCGTTAATTGCAGCATTTGCGGTGTAACCTGCCCCTGCACAGATACCCATTGCGCCAATGCGATCATTATCTACATAAGGTAAGGTCGTTAAGTAATCGATTACTGCACTCACATCCTCGGTACGAACATGTGGGTTTTCAAGTTGGCGTGGCTCGCCAGTGCTTTCACCTTGGTAAGATGCATCGTATGCAATAGCGACAAAACCTTGCTCAGCTAGTTTACGTGCGTAAGTCCCTGCTGTTTGCTCTTTAACACCACCACCTGGGTGCGATACGACAACGGCTGGGTATGTTTTCGTTTCATCAAAATCAGCAGGTAAATTTAATAAGCCAGCGATAGTAATATCTAAACCGTTAGTGTTTGGAAAAGTAACTTTGTTCATGAGCGTAAATTCTCTTTGGGTTAATAAGTAATGACAGAGACTATTCTCGATTGCAGAGCTGTTTGCTTTGCGTCCTTGATTGAGATTAAGTATAGAAGTCGGCTGAAACGAATGTTTGCCTAAAATGACAGGGTGTTTGTCTAAAATGCCGAAAAAGCCCTATGGCAGGCAATCGGAAAATGACCAGAATAGATTAAGAATTTACTTAATCGCTTGAAATGGTGGGGTTTGCAGGGTGTTTAGAGTACTTGTTCTACATGATGATAATGATGAGATTTTATTTCTAAAATCGAAATGCCGCTTGCTTTATAAGTATAAGGCTCGCTATGAAGCTATTATTGCCTATTTTTATTGCTGTAAGCCAATTAATAGGCAGTGTAACGACGTTTATTTTTTAAATTGGCTGGCAAGCTCTGCAAGCGACACTTCAGCAAAACGTTTTAATAACAGTGCTTCTGCATCATCCATTGCGTTTTGCAGGGCGCTGTTAACTGCATGCTCGATAGGGCAGTTGCTGTGCTCATCGGTTAGACCAATTACAAACAGGTTCTTTTCGCCAAGCGCTTGGTGAATATCAAATAAGGTGATGTCTGTTAAGGGAGTGGCCAGTAGCCAGCCGCCATTGTGACCTTTAATTGCCGATACATAACCTGCTTGACGCAGTAACGCCATAGTACGGCGCACAACCACAGGGTTGGTCATTAACATGTTTGCTAATGTGTCTGATGTAACAGGGTGGCTGTAACTGTTTAAATGGATCAGCACATGTAAAACCCGTGATAGTCGGCTGTCTTTTCTCATCTTAAATCGTCAATATGCGTTTTTTGCAGTGTATCACGAACTGCTTAATATTGACTGTTTGAATTACCAAGCTAATGCTCACTAAGCCAATGCCAAGCCAGCCAATTTGCTGAAATTGCTCATTTAAAATCACAATAGCCAGTATGGTGGCGATGATAGGCTCAAGTAAAGTAATGAGCACGGCTTGGCTAGCCGCTATGGTTTTTAAGCCAATACTAAATAGCCAATAACCTAAAAACATCGGTACTATGGCCATGTAAAGCGCCACGCTGGTATTGGTAACTGTGGCAAAAAGCGCATCTCCAGTGATTAATAACGAAGGCAAGAGTACACATGCAGCGCCACCAAATAGGCTTGCCATGGTCGCTCTTGAATGAATGCCGTAGCTAATTAAGCGTTTGGCAACCCATGAATAACCCGCATAGGTAAGCCCTGCAATTAAGCCAAGTAAAATTCCGATGTTTTGGCTAAACAGCCCCTTAGCAGCAAGGTTATGCTCTTTACCTAACGCGATTAAGCTAATGCCTACTGCACCAAAGCAAAAGCTCACTAGCCAGCGAGTTGCAATAGGCTTTTTCTCAATTAAGTATTCCAATAAGACGGTAAATAAAGGGGCGCTGGCAATCGAAACAACAGTGCCTATTGCCACACCAGCGCTATTCATTGAGGTATAAAATGCCAGCGGATAAATAGCAACACAGGCTGAGCCTAGTAGGGTTAGGTGGTAATGCTTACGCAATGTACTAGTATTGTTTATTAGCTGTTTTATTGAGGTTAGGCAAAGTAATACCCCGCCAAATCCCATCGCAAACGCACCTATTGCAAAAGGGCTAATGTCTGGTGCAAAGCTTGCGGCTGTACCAGTTGTGCCCCAAAACACACTGGCAACTAAAACGGCAATGGTCGCGATGGTATGGTTCATTGGTGATTCGCTTTAAATTTAAGATATCAAAAGCATAATCAAAATCAATGCACAATTTTTGACAAAAAGGACGGTTTTGTTGGCGTTTAAAACTAAAGTTATTTTTTGAATTTACTTGGTGATAAACCAAAGTACTTTGAAAAACTACGGCTAAAAGATGAAAGCTCATTGTAACCAACTAACTCACTAATACGTTGTAACGGATAGTCGGTATGACTGAGTAAGGCTTGGGCTTTTTCCATTCGCTGTTTGGTTACATAGTTCATGACAGTCAATCCGGTTTGTTGCTTAAACAGCAGCTTAAATTGCGTTGGGCTTAAACAGGCAATGCTGGCAAGGTGTTTGATTTGAAGAGGAGTACCTAAGTGACTGTCAATATAAAGCAAGGCCTCGCTAATACGGCTGTCGACCTTAGGCTGCATAATTTGCTCAGCTAACAGCAAATTGAAGGTGTTAAACATGGCAAGTTCTAATTCACGATTAACCGCTTGCTCAAGTTGCTTTGCCACAAACTGCAAAAATGCCCAAAGTGATTGATTAATTGCAAACACGCAGCGCTCAGCAGTGGCTAGGTTACTTGGTAGCTTTGGCATATCGGCCACCACAAATCGCGCCTCTGGCATTGCGGTAAACAGGTGTGTTTGCGAGGCTTTGACAACCACGCATTCACCGGGGGCGACTTTACCTTGAAAATCACCGACACTAATAGCAATCACACCTTTTAAGGGCAGTACAAGTTGATGATAGTCATGGCTATGACTAACAGGCTTAGTACTGTAAGAGCGGATAGATAGATTGCCTTGCATCATTTTGTGATAACCGTTTGCTGAATAACGCTATTATGCCTGTTTGCGAGGGATGATCAATTTTAGGCCATTAACGGGGTTAGCACATGCTCGTAGGCAATCATTAGTGCGACATAAACCAACAAAATAGCCATCAGCTTATTAAACACATTAAAAACACCCGGCCGTGATACTTGCTTGCCAAGCATTAAGCCCGCTAACGAGTAACTTGTAGGCGCACCAAAGGCAAGAATGGTTAAAATAAGAGACCAAAATACGATTGCAGCGCCGGTAATATCTGCGCTTGGGAACTGAATCGTAGCAATTGGCAAAGTGGCCACCAAGGCTTTTGGATTTAATAGCTGCATAAACAGGCCATCGAAAAAGCTAAGTGAGGCATCCGCTGAGGTATCACTCACCTGTACTTTTGCTTTTGCGACCTTCCAAGCAATATACAAAATATAGCCGCAACCAATTAAGCTCACATAAGGCAAAAATTGCGGGTTGATCACTTGTAAGCCAAGGTAGCTAAGCAGCACAAATAAGATAAACATCGCGCTACCCACGCCGATAAAAAACCCAAGGTGTGAACGTGTTTGTTTATTTAAGCCACTGCTTAAACCGAGTAAATTGATTGGCCCAGGGGTGTACATAATGCCAATAGCATATGCAAAAATATCTGCCATAACAGCTCCAAATCAGTAATTTAGCTCTATCTACGAGCCCATTGCAGTTGAAATTGTTTTGGTGTCATACCGAATACTCGTTTGAAGTTACGATTGAGGTGACTGGCATCTGCAAAGCCAGATTCAACCGCCACGCTGGTGGCATCGCGGCCAACTTGTAACGCTCTACGGGCATAATTAATACGACAGTTCAAAACATATTGATGTGGAGTAATACCGAAGTGCTCGCGAAAGCGGCGGATAAAATGAAACTTCGACATAGTGGCAGCATGGGCAATGTCATCAATAGCAATGTCATTGTCGATATTTGCCAAAATATAGTCTTTTGCGCGCAGAAGTAAGCTATCAACTCGGGTGCTTAAAGTCGGTAAATCAAGGCTGCCGTTGAGCCTTACTAAAGATTGCGCCATTTGCAATACTGCAGCTTCTCGCTCTATTTTGCTGGTGCTATTGGTTTGTAAAAGCCTTGATAAGTGAATCACTTGATTACGCAGTAATGGATCAGCATACAAGGTGTTTGCCATACGTAATGTACAATCTTGCTGATATCCTAGCGCTTTGAACAAAGGCTGAAATTCATCGGGATGAATATACAGCATTAGATACTCTAGGTTTTGCTCAGTGCCAGAGTGACCATCGTGAATATCTTCAGGGTTAAACAAAATAACATTGCCAGGTACGCTTTTATAAAACGCATTACGACAAAAGAAATCTTGCCGCCCCTGTAGAGTAATGCCAATTGAATACTCTTCGTGAGCATGCTTTGCATAGGTAAAATCACTCATAGTCGCAGTCAACATCGAGATGCTCTGATGCTGTTCGTTGTTGATGTACTTAAAGTGATTGTCTTTGCTCACAGATGCTCCTGAAGGTTGTGCGCTTCGTTATTATTCCTACGCCAATATAGCGAAGCAGGCAACCTAAAAACTTGAACAAAATTGCTGATATTGAAAAAAAGAGGTTTATTTTTTGCCTAAATAAAATCAAGCAGTGTCGATTCTTTTCATAATTTTTCAATGGTTTATAAAAAATGACTATCAGAATTTTCTTATATTTTAATTCAGTGTGAATGTTTTTATCCCTAACTGAGGTCTTTTAAACAAGCAGTAGAGAGGGGTTTAAATGAATTTACGTACATCAAATAATTTAGTGATTGCACTTATCACCATCAGTTTTTCGTTATTGGGTTTGTCTTTTATCTTGGGAGCAAACCCCAATGCCATTGGCAGTATTTTTTCGTTCTATAAATTAGACGCTCAGGTGCCAGCTCACATCATGAGTATGATCGCAGGCTTTGCTTTTTGCTTTGTTGGCATTACCAGCCTTCATTCACATTTGGGGTTTATCAATAGAGCGCTTCCGACCATCACTGCATTTTCTATATCAATGCTCTGTTTGATTACGCTGTTTGGCGCTAATCGTTGGCTTGCAAGTGAAGGAGGCTTTCCTGTGATTGGTTCAGGGCAGGGGATCATTAAGTATTTTGCTGTTATTCCACTGTTTTTATTTGTGTTTTACAAAGAGGCTTTAAGTGATAAAGCGCATATTGCTTTAAATTATGCATCGGTGGCATTAGTGTTGGTTTGGATTGGCGCCATGAAGTTTTTTGCTTTTGAAGCGAAGGGGATTGTAACACTTGTCGAAACATCGCCGTTTATGTCGTGGTTATATCAGGTTTTTAGTGTGCAGGGTGCATCGAATGTAATTGGTGTGTTTGACATTGTCAGTGTGCTGTTGCTTTGTGTTGGCTTGTTGATTAAAAACAACAAATTAATAGTATTGGCAGGGCTTGCCTGTTGCGTTGTTTTTATCATGACACAAACATTTTTAATTACCGCACCGAATGCGCTTAGCAGTTCGACGGTTTTAGCAGGACTTGGTCAATTTGTGATTAAAGATCTGTGGTTTATTGCAAACTTAGTGATTATTTATCACCTAGCTGTAATCAATAATACAGCCAACGAAACAGTCGCATAAAATAAAAAAGGCCTCAAAAGAGGCCTTTTAAATGATCACTAAACAACTACAACGGCTTTTTGCTTTTGAACTTTAGAAAACTCAAGCGCATCGTTGAGATTGTTAAATTCAAAGTCTGTAGGTTCTTCAACATTTAAAGTACCCGACGCAATGTCATTAAGGAGCTTTTCGCCATCACTTACAAGACGTTGCCATTGCTGTGTATCACCATAATCGTGTAATGCGCCAAGGGCAATTTCATGATAAGAAATAGTGCGTGTGAATGGCTCATCGACTGGGGTTTCAATACGCCCTAAAATACTGATCACATGACCATTTGCTTGTAGGAGTGGCACTAACTTTTTAGCTTCTTCAGGGCCATTAGCATCAAAGAGTGCAAAGTAGCCACCCTCAGAAGGCGCGTCGCGTAATACTAACTTAACGCCAAGCTTTTCTGCTTGCTCTGAAGTTAAGCTTTTTGATAATGCATGAACTTCAAAGCCACTGTGGTTCAGCATTTGCGTCAGCAGTTTATTAACAGCTCCCATGCCGGTAACTAATACTTTTTCGCCTTTGCGTAGTGGTATTTTGCTAAAGGCTTGCCACGCAGTAAGCAGTGGGCAAGGCAATGCAGCAGCAACATTAGCAGCTAACTCTTTTGGTAATTGCATAACACGTTCAGCATAAAGAACCGAGTGCTTAGCAAAGCTGCCGTTTTCACTTAAGCTATGATGATAAGCGACTGTTTTACCAATTAGTTTGGTATCTACGCCATCGCCTACCTGCTCAACAACCCCAGCACCGTCTACGCCAGGTGTGTGTGTATCTGGCCAATTAATAGGATCAGCTTGAATAAACTTCCAATCAACTGGATTGATACCAATCGCAAGGTTACGAACTAAAATTTGCCCTGCTTTAAGTGCTGGTACAGCTTTTAATCCCAAAGTGAGCGCTTTATCAGCACCTTGAAATTGCCAAGCATGAGTTGTTTTTACTTCATCATGATCCCAGTCAGGAGCAAAGTCCGGGTTTGCTTGCCTGTCGCCGCAGCTAAGGGCATCAATTTGATTAATCTCGTCTTGGCTTAAGCTAAGCGAAAGGGCTTTTAAGTTGGTAGCCATATTTTCGCGTTTGGTCGATGACGGTATCGTCACCATGTCATGCGCTAATTCCCAAGCAATGACCACTTCAGCAGTGCTTACTTGGTGTTTGTTTGCAATCGCTTTAATGGTTGGATCTTTAAGTACTTTACCTACCGCAAATGGCATATAGCCGGTAACGAGAATGTCGTTTTGCGTACAAAAATCACGTACCTTTTGGTTGGTTAGGTAGGGGTGTACTTCTACTTGATTGGTAAATAACGCGCCTTTTGGCAAAATACTTAAGGCTTCTTCCATTTGTGCAATGGTAAAGTTTGAAACACCAATTTCTTTAGTCAAACCAAGCTCTTTTGCTGATTGTAACTCGGTTAAATACTCATCCATGCTTTCGCCATTGGCAGGGCTTGGCCAATGAATAAGCAGTAAATCGACGTAATCTAGTTGTAGTTTAGTCAGGCTCTCTTTTACGCTGTTAATAAAGTCCGTTTTATTTAACTTATCATTCCATACTTTGGTGGTAATAAATAACTCACCACGTGCAACACCACTGTCTTTAATCGCTCGGCCAACAGCTTCTTCATTACCGTATATTTGCGCGGTGTCGATGTGTCTAAAGCCCTCTTCAATAGCTGTTAGCACACTTTGATATGCAACTTCGTCTTGTAATCTAAATGTACCAAAACCCAGTTTTGGCATAATTGATTGTGACATCATAACTCCTTAATTATGGAACTTGGGCAAAACATGTTCGCCGATGTGCTTTAATGCCCATTCGATGGGTAATTCGTTACGTCTAAAGTGCAGGCCAATGTGATTCACACCGGCATTTTTCATTGCCTTTAGTTATGACATGAGTCCGTTAATGCTTGTTTCAACCCCTAAGAAGGGATGATTGAATAGCGATATTATTGCTAGGAAAGTCTTTGCGAAAAACAGCAGGGATAACAAAACACCTTTGTCATTTTTGCAAAGGTGTTTTAATCGTTATGAATTAGCTTCTTCTTTTGAAAGGGTAAAGTATGCGCGAGTGACTGGGTAGGCAATTTGTGAAATCAGTGCTGTGCCCCAAAGTAAGTTGCCAATGAGCGAAGGTACATGGGGTAAAATGAGAATGGTAACTAAAGCGAGTATAACGCCAAACATTCTTACTTTAGCTGTTGCAAAACGATGGGCTACGCGGTGTTCGATCATTAACTGGATCCACAATAAACTCAATAAGTAGCCTGCTAACCCTACACAGCCAATGACACCATATTTAAGTGGGTAAGGTTGCCAAAACCCAGCTTTCACTTCGCCGGCGAGTGCAACGCCAACCATAACTGCACATAACATTAAAAATAGGTGTGCTAACCACCAACTTACGAGTGTCCATTTATGCTGATTTTTAGGTTTACCATTGCCAACAAAGTCAAAGTAAATCCAGCATTGCACAAATACTGCAATACCGCCAAACATAAAGTTAGCTAGTACAGAGGGGTCGACTTTATAAATTCCTTTTTCTGATAAAGTAATCACCAATTTAAAGAAACCTTCGCCTACGACAATGAGCAGTAAAAGGGCAAAGCGCTCAGACATATGCCCAAGGCGTGGTAAAAAACGTTTATTTTCAAGTACACCAATTTTTGGAGCCATATATAAAACTTGGATAGCGGCAATCGCAGTGCCAAATACCCAATAACGATAGGGTGCAGGCATAAAAGCTGTGGTCGCAAAGATAATGGCAAGAGCAAAGTAGTTACGGCTCACAGTGCGTGCTAATTTTGTTGATTCGATCCCCAATTGATTGGTGCGATGAAATAAATACGCTGTAATAAGTCGGTTTGCGGCATAGGCCAATGCAAAATATGTCCAGCCTTTGTCAAGTACATGGGGAATAGAGGCTGCCATAACCATGGCGGTGACAATTTGGCAGGCCATGATCAGCCGATGTTTTACATCGGTACTGACATAGAGTGAGTTAAAAACGCTGGAGTCAGCCCACGCGAACCATACGGTGATGAATAAACCTGCAAAAGTAAGAAAACCACTTAAATGTAAGTGGTCGCTTAAAAAATTACCTAGCAGAAAAATGATTACCACATGGATAAGGTCATAAAATAATTCAACCCAATGAACATGGTCATGTGAACTTTTTAAATCTAGGTGATGCTTAGGTAAGCGCCACATTGGGTGGTTTTCTAATGCCATAATTGATCCTACCTATTTGCTCTCAACAATAATTGCAGTGATGGTGGTTTCACCCTCATTTTTGACTTGATGAGTCCATGCGTCATGCCACATCACATAGCCATTGGGGATCTCGAGTGTTGTTTGTGACTCTTTTGTACTGATGGTTGCCTTTCCACCTGTCTCAAAGTAGACAGTTTCAGCATTATGCTTATGCCAATTATCTTGCTCACCAGGTGCTAAAGTCATACGCAAAACAAGTACTTCACTGTTATCTAGCAATACTTCATAGTGATTAGGTGAAGCAATATGTGCATGGGGGAGTTGTGCTGAAAAGGCATGTGGTGAGCACATCATTATGCTCACCAAGCCAATCAGCAAAGTTGTAAATTTGCTCATGGCTACTCTCTATTTATGCATACCGCGAATTGGGTAGTTATTTTTTGGATCGCGTATCCAGTTAAGTCCACTTACCAAGGTTGCTAAATCAGGTCTTACAAATGGGTTATTAGAATAATCAACCACATGTACATTACCTTGCTCGTTAACCACAAACAGTGCAGGCTCTGCGAAAGGGTGATCTGTTTCTTGCGGTGAACGGGGATCAGATATGTAAGTACCTAATGCTTGCATTTGCTCTGTAGTCAAACCGTAAGCAAGTGGAAATGACACAGATAACTGTTCTAAATGCGCTTCTAACTGCTCTTTGCTATCACCTGAAACAGCAATTACATCAACTCCCGTTTCTAATAGCGCAGCTTTGTACTGCTCGAGGCTATTTAAATAGCGAGTACATAAAGGGCAATGCTTACCACGATAAACAACAACAAGCTGCCAGCTTGCACCGTGTTGAGGTTGACCAAGAACAGCCTCTTCACCATTCAATAGTGCAGCACTAATACTAGGAAAAGCACTGCCCGGATGAAGTTTATTGCTATAAATAGATTCGTTACTCATGAGTGCTCCTTAAAAGTTCTCGTTTAAGTGTTTTTCAAAGCGCGCAAAGTCGCTCTCGATGTCTGCATTTTTCATCACGTCATAACAGGCGAAAGTAGGTAACGCTTGCATACCGAAAAACTTAAAGTTCATATGCATTGGGAAAACAAGGTCATCAACACTTTTACCTTCAAAAAAGTCAGTGGCATCTGCAAATGATTCTGCAGGTGCATTTAAAGTCAGCGACATCATATATTGAGTGTTATTTAAGGTTCCGCCTTTACCGTAATTGGCTTTTGGATTGTCTTGATGGCGACCATCACCATGGCAAAGCGCTCCACCCATGCCCGCGGTGTACACTTCATCCATGTATTTTTTGAATGACCAAGTCATGCCCATCCAATTAATAGGTGATTGCAAAAAGACGATATCTGCCCATTGATGGTTCTCAAGTTCAGTTTCTACATCAAATTCGTCTTGTGTATTAACCACACGAGTTTGATAGCCTTTTGCTTTAAAAAAAGCGTCGGCTTTTTCGATTAAAGCAGCATTTAACTTACCTTCAGAAAAAGGGTAATAGTGATGTGCGTTAAGAATTAATACGTTTTTCATAGTTGAGTATCCGTTTGCTAATTACTTTATCGTGTTCAAAATGTATTCTGTGGTATATAATAGTAACCTAGATTATTTAATCAACCAGTCACCTTTTTGTAACTAGTCTGAAAAATGCGAGGATGTTTTGGAAAGTTCAGTAGAAACAGATAGTAAGGGTAGAAAAAAAGTTTTAAATGCTTGCATGGAGCCGTGTGCAATTGAAAAAGGCATGCGTTTGATTGGCGGTAAATGGACGGGATCTATTATCTATCATTTAAAAGATGGCCCTGTGCGTTTTAATGATTTAACGCGTATGCTGGGTGGTGCAAGCAAAAAGATGATCGACCAACGTCTAAAAGAGCTTGAAAGTAGAGCGATGATCACCCGTCATGTTATTAGCACCCGCCCGATAGCGGTGACCTATGAGCTTACTGACTTTGGCCGCTCAGCACTGCATATTCTCGATGAGTTACGGGTTTGGTCTGAATCGAATGAGATTTAATTAGCTTAGAGAGGGCAGGGAATGCATAAGGCACAATTTGGAGAGGTTGAATCAATTAAAAAGCCACCTCATTATGAGGCGATTCATCAACTTGCGCTTGATATTGTTAATGCTCCAAATAAACAACAAGAGTGGGCGGCGTACAATAAAATAAAAGAAATATGCGACAAGTTTGCAGGCACACCGCTTGATCATCCGTTTCAATGGGAAACGCTCGCTGACTTTACCTATCAAAAGCCAGAAGTTGCACTTAGCTATTATTTCAAGGCGCTAGAGTTAGCAATGCTATTCAAACTAGAGGATTATTTAGCGTCGATTAATTTTGCGATTGCAGAGAATTACCTAGAGAAAGCCGATAAGGCCCAAGCGCTAAATTTTGCTAATACAGCTTTAACTTTCGCGGAACAAGCAGCAGATGATGAATTACAGTTAGAAATTAACGAACTGATCCTCGAAGCTAATTCCTTGCCTTAAAATTATTTATAAAAAAGCCAGCGCTATGCACTGGCGTTTATCAATTATGGAAAAGAATAGCGCACAATCCGTTTTACAACAGAAAAGTACTGGCGAAAGAAGCCGCCGGTATTGTAGTGAACACCGTGCTCTTTAAAGATAGCTTGCACCTTAGGGGCAATTTCGCGGTAGCGTTTTGCAGGTAAATCTGGGAATAAGTGATGCTCTATTTGATAGCTCAAGTGCCCAGTCATTACATGAAACAGGTTACCCCCTTTGATATTTGATGACCCCAACGCTTGGCGGTAATACCACTGACCTTGTGATTCATTTTCGCAGTCTTGCTGGTTAAATGTTTCAACTTCACCGGTAAAATGCCCGCAAAAGATAATGGTTGAGGTCCACAGGTTACGTAATAAATTAGCCGCTAAGTTGCCCGCCAAAACCCACAAAAATAAAGGCCCAGCAATCAACGGAAAGAGCAGGTAGTCTTTCACTAGCTGGCGTGCCCCTTTACTAAAAAAGCGCTTTTTCAGTTCGCTATGCGGTACTTTGTAATCGCGGTCATCTTTTTTCTTGCCAAAAAATACTCGCTCGGCTGCCATTTCATGGTACGACACACCCCATTGGAACAGCACACTGAGCAATAAGTAAGTGACAAATTGCCATAGGTTTTTTACTCGCCAACGAAAGTCATTCGATAAGCGCAGTAATCCATAACCGAAGTCGCGATCTTTACCAATAATATTGGTATAGGTGTGGTGTTCGTAGTTATGAACGCGGTTCCAACTAGCCCCATCGCACGCTATATCCCACTCGTAAGACTTTGAATTTATGTATTTATCATTCATCCAGTCGTATTGGCCATGCATCACATTGTGGCCAATTTCCATGTTATCGAGGATTTTTGCTGTGGCTAAACTAAGCACACCCACGAGCCATAAAACAGGCTGAATAAAGCCTAGCATTAATAAAATTCGGCCACTCCATTCAAACACTCGCTGGCAAACAATAACGCGGCGAATGTATTTTGCATCTTGCTCACCGAGTTTTGATTTTACATCTGTTTTAACGCTATCGAGTTGAGCTGCTAATTTTTCAAAATTGACTGTTTTTGTTGTCTTCATGCTGATAACTCCACGTCACTGACTGGTTGCGATATACAAAGTTGAATTAACTGCTCTGAGCTATCAGAGAGCTCACCGGTGCGAATATCACGTACGATGCCTTGCTTTTTAACGCATTGGCATTGATGGCAAATTCCCATACCACAGCCAACTGACACCGGCTGTTCATTCGCTTGTAAGTGGGACAGTAAGGTTTGTTGGTTATCAATCGTGAATGTTTTGCCCTGATGAGTGAGTGTTAGTTCGTGCTTATCAGAGGTTGCTAAAACTGCAGGGACTGCACTGAAATGCTCACTGTCGATAGGCGTATCTAATTGCTTAGCTAAAGCGGCTGCTTGCTTATACAAAGCAGCTGGGCCGCACACTAACCAGTGTTTATGCGCATTTTTTGTCAGCCATGTCGTCGCATCGCCATCTTTGTTGCGCTCAAGTAAGTGATAATCAAAATTGCTCAGTGATTGCTTTAGTTGCTCAAGCTCATCTTTAAGCCAGTGGCTGTTCGGCTTTGCATAGTAAAGCAGGGTTATAGTGTGTTTGCTATCTGCAGGTAAAGATTTAAGCATGGCTATAAATGGCGTAATGCCTGAGCCACCGGCAAGCATGATTAAAGAGCGCGCGGTATTTGGTATAACAAACTGGCCTTTAGGCTCAGAAATATTAAGCCATTGCCCTAGCCTCAAATTTATTAGCTTTGATGTAAATGCGCCGAACTCTTGGCTGCGGATCAATAAACGAATTTGTCGCTGCTGCCTTGCCAATTGTGGTTCGCTTGCGATTGTAAATACACGCGTTAGCATTCGACCATTCGTTTGGATTGTTAACGCAATGTGCTGGCCTGCTTGATGAACTGGCCATGTTTTCTCTGGCTCTATAATCAACTCAACGCTTTGTTCAGCAAACACCTGTACATGTTTTACTTGTGCACGAAAGTAGCCTTCGCGCCAGCCTGGTTTAAAGCACTGAATCACAGGCTCCCAGTATCCTGCCCATGACTGATGATGCAATAAATGTTTTGATAATGAATTTAATAACGCTCTCATTTTTCGCCTTTAGCTTACAAGTGTACGCTCACCTGGCGCGCAAGTGTAAGCTGAAAAGTGATAATTGCAAGCCTAATTTGAGTATTAGCTCTAAATTGAAAGGGCTTAACCTTGCTTTTAGGGGGTTATATTTAATGAAAAAAGAATGGATTAATTTTCTTTTTTTATTTAATTCAAGGTTATATGTTTATTTTGTTTAGTTTTAATTATCATGCATCTAGGGAAGGGAGTTTTGAGCTCTTTTACAAGAAGTATTAAAAGGGCTCGTTAATTTCGGCTAATAATTAAAAACAGCTTTAGCCTTTTTGCTCTGAAGCTCTGCCACCGGCTCTAGTGGCAAAGCTTAATTTACAGTTCGAGGTGTAATATGGGGATATTCGTTGGTTTGTGAGCCAATTCAATCTAGTTAATTCTTATGCAAACATTATCCCATCTGAATCTTGTTTAAAGTTATTCTGAGTTTCAACTTTACGCCATACTTTTTCGTGGAAGTAAAACGCAACAGTGTTCACAGCTGGCTCAACAATAGCAACCAAGCCGCCAATTAAAAAACTACCGGTTAAAAAGTAAGTCACTGTAAAAGCGATTGCGAAGTGCATCATTGCAAAAGTAACTGTCTTAATCATTTTGAATACCCTAACTCTCATAATTTGATGAGTTTAGTATTGCTCATTATTTTCAATCTTTAAAATGGAATAAAAAGATTGTTGCAATCGAAAAACTGGATTTTAATTTTCACTGTAATGTTCAGAGAGTTTTATTTCAAAGTCTACGAACTCAAATAGAAGTAGATGGTGAGAGTTGTTCGTAAATATGCATGTCAGTTGGGGCAATAAACTGGGTATTGCTTGCGATAATGTAAGGTGGATCTTGAGGGCTATAAAGAGTAGTAAGCTTATATAATTAAATGACTTAAGTTTATTTTAAGTTTAAACAAGTACAGTAAAGTTTCGCTAATAAGTAAACAAGATAATTTAAGATAGCTCATTTTTTGTTTTAGATCATTACAGCAAGAGCGTTCAAAGGATAGCGTAATTGTGAGTCTATATCACGTATAAATTTAGCAGTTATCTGAACGCGTTTTACGAAAGGGGCATTATGAAGATTAAAAATACAACGACTCATTACAGTTCGTTCTCGATTGTATTGCACTGGCTTATGTTTATTTTAATCGTGACAGTGTTTGGCAGTATTGAATTACGCGAGTTATTTGATAAAGGCACTGAAACCCGCGACGCTTTTAAAATGTGGCATTTTATGTTGGGTTTATCTGTTTTAGCTCTAGTAGTTATAAGGTTAGTGGCGCGTGTGCTGGCAGGCTCAACGCCTGCAATAAAACCTGAGCCTGCAATGTGGCAAAATACATTAGCCAAACTTGTGCACCTAGCGCTCTATGTCTTCATGATTGCAATGCCAATAGCAGGTTGGCTGATATTGAGTATGGCTGGTAAACCAGTGCCATTTTTTGGCTTAGAGCTACCTCCATTAGCAAGTGAAAATAAAGATCTTGCTAAAACTATCAAAGAAATACACGAGACTGTGGGTGAAGTAGGTTATTACTTAATAGGCTTGCATGCCGCAGCTGCATTATTCCATCATTACATTTTGGCTGATAATACCTTAAAACGTATGTTGCCTTTAAAAAAGTAAAGTTTAGTTAGGTCACCATAGATAAGCCTTGAAATCCTATACTCGGATTTATTAGGGCTTGCTCATGACGCAACGAGGCTACTCATTTTTTTCTCGATTTTCACTTTAAGTATTTCGTAACACAGCAATGAAACTTATCTGTGTTACTAACCATTCGTTATCATCAAGCCAAGTTAGTGTTGGGTCAAACACTAACTTGGAAACGCATGAGTACATCAAAACCTCAATTCATCAGAGATTATCAACGCGCGAGTAAATCACCCTAGGTCAATAAGGTACGGAACTATACTTGTGTGAAAGTGTTGTTTAAAACAAAGTTTGGAGTTCTGAGTTAACGTCCTGGTTTTTAACCTCTCTTTGTACCCATTCATCTTAATGTACTATTAATAAGCAATTATATTTGTATTATGATAAAAATTACTCAAATCTTGAGTTCATAATCCAAAGGAACATACCTAATGTGGTTTACTAATCGCAAACTGTTATCCGAAAATATTTATTTAAAAGAGCAGGCTGCTGAATACGAAAATATAAAGCATGAGCTCAAAGAAGAGATGTTGTATTTTCTGCTGAACAAAAATAGCACCATCATTGAAGTAAATGAGCGATTTGCAGCAGCGCTAGACCTTCAAGCGAATGATCTAGTTGGTAAAAACTTAAATGATTTGCTCTTAAAAAAATCAATTAATAAACCCCACACACAAAAATTACTCTCGGCAATAAATAAGTTAAACCATTGGCACGGCGCCTTACAATTACAAACTAATACAGGTCGTGAACTGTGGCTCAGGAGCATTTTACAACCAATAAATGGCGAACTTGCCGTGTATTCAGCTGAACTGACAAGAACTATATCTCAATCAAGAGAGAAAGAAGATATGCTTACTGCTCTCAGTCGCTCTTCTGCTGTGATTGAATTTAGCCTGGATGGCATAATACTCAATGCTAACGATAACTTTTTGAAAGCCATGGGGTACTCTCAAAATCAAATATTAGGAAAGCACCACAGCATGTTTTGTGATCCACATGAAGTTGAATCGAGTGCTTATAAACAGTTTTGGTCTGAGCTGAAGCAAGGGCGCTTTATTTCAGACCGTTTTAAAAGGATTGATAGCCACGGTAATGAGGTATGGCTTGAAGCCTCATATAACCCAATTCATGACGACAATGGTGATTTATATAAAGTTGCTAAGTTCGCGACTGTCATTACAGAACAAATGAAAAGAGAGCAAGCAATCTCACAGACTGCAGAGATTGCTTACGATATTTCAAAGCAAACAGACGCAGATGCAGAAAACGGTTTAGAAGTTGTTAAGCAAACAATATCAACGATGAAAGCCCTCTCTAAGAAACTCGAAACAGCCAGTGAAGGTATCAATAAATTAGATGTACAGTCAGCTAAAGTAGCTGACTTGGTCGATAGTATTAAAGGTATTGCAGACCAAACTAATCTTCTTGCTCTCAATGCTGCAATAGAAGCTGCAAGAGCTGGAGAGCAAGGACGCGGTTTTTCTGTTGTGGCTGATGAAGTGAGGCAGCTTGCTTCAAGAACGAGTGCCGCTACTGAGCAGATAATAGGTGTCGTGACGGAAAATAAAGTACTAACACAAGATGCGGTAACTCAAATTGAATCTAGTCTAGTAGAAGCAAAAGATGCATTAGAGTTATCTAATAGCGCAGGAAGTGTAATCGATGATATTCAAAAAGGTGCTAAAGAAGTGGTTGAGGCCGTCAGTCAATTTAAAACGAATCTTTAGTAAAGGGTTATCGAATAAAGGAGTAGTTGTTCAGGGGAAGATCACTATAAAATTATATTCACATGAAGGTTTAGGGTGTCTAATCAATGTATAAAAGGATTTTGAAAGGACTCTTGTTTGGCATATTAGGCTACACAAGTACTATGTTTGGAATGTCATATAGAAGTAGTGAGCAGTTCATTTTAGCTCAAAAACGCTGCTTAAATGGCATCTTAGAGTCTTGTTTATCAGATAGTGATAAAGCCACACTACTTGCTAGTTGGTCACCTTATAATTTGTACTATTTAATTGTTTTAATCATTAGCTTTGCAATACTAATATTGCTAGATGACATAATGAAATTTGTGTCACTTGCATATAGCAAGGCAAATTAAAAGCGCTGACAAAACCAGTTGCTTTGCTCTTGCCTGACAAACCGCATGTCACAAAGACTTGAATATCACGTAACTTAAGGAATCTGAACATGGATGACCCTATTGAGAACTTAGATAAAATCGATATCGTTGGAGAAAGAAAAGATGGTGGTGTCGATTTGGTTATTGTATTGTCAAGTGCACTAAGGGATTGTGAGTATCACGAACAACTTCTGAAAACTAAGATTCAAAGTTATACGGATACCATCTTCTCCGATGAGTGGATATCCAAGTATGGTCAGGGTAATAGCGATATTTATATCAAAGCCCAAGTAATGCCTGAACAAGAAATTATTAATCTAATTGGTGCAATTAAAAAACACCTAAAGGAATTCAATATTGATTTGTGGTTGGAAGTTGCATAACAAATTAAAGCTGCGTATTGCTGTAGCCTTTTCGCATTCCGAATAAGCAGAAAAATATGTAACTCGCACTATCAAATTCTTATGCATCTAGGGACAGACCAAATGGGCGCAGACATTGAACTAAATATCAGCTTCAGGTTCTTGGCTCTTTCAGAAGAGTTAGTAAGCGAAGCTAAATTAAGCCTTAAAGTCTCTTCAGTGCTGATATAACAATTAAAGAGTATAAACGTAGTTGCTTTAAATCACCATTTGGGTAAAAGTAGCCCTAACAATCTAATAAACAAGGACAAAAAACAGTTTGCTGTTTTGGCTCCTCAACATTTAGCAAACAATTTTTAGCCCCTTATCGAAGCCTTGATACTTATGGAAGATTTCTGCACTTGTCTCGAAAATTAAAGTTTGTAACTGCAATATCACAGATGACTGAAAATGGTGCCTCCATTAATGGTGGTTTTAATCATTTCAGAGGTGAGGCTATATTCACGTCCACTTTGAATACGTGTTATTTCGAAGACAAAACTCTCGTTAAGATCAAAGGCGGAGGTTTAAATGGTAGCAACTATAAATGCTCTAATTCTGGTGAGTTTTACAGAGTAATGAAATTTGATAGGTTGTAATAAACTCGTATATAAAAAATTATGTCGCCCGCAAGCTGATTAGGACACAAGGAAAGTATGAAGATTGTTTTTAAATTTATTGGATTGATTTGGACTATTTCTTTTCTTTCGTTTTTTGTTCTATTCATCTACGTGGGAATTGGAGGTGAAATATCTCCTTTAGTTCAAGAGTATGTGATCTACTCTCAGACAGTTTTATCGTCTTTTTTCACTTCAAACTGGTTTTATGTTGTTTTTGTAGTTGGTTGGTTTGGAGTTTGTTATGGACTAGGAAAAGAAAGTGGCTGGCAAAACTTAGCTAAAAGATACAGAAAAAATAATGACTGGGGTTTAGAAGAAAGCTTCCGAATTGGAAGTGGGTATATTGGTAAAATACGACATAACGGAATCTTAAAGGTTGCAGCAAATAACAGGGGGCTTTATTTAAGAGTGCTTTTTCCCTTTAAGTTTGGTCATAAAAACCTGTTTATTCCCTGGCAAGAAATCTCGGCTGTTACATTAGAAAGTGGTTTGTTTTCAGAAAGTACTCCGGGCTTTCTGAAGCGTATGGCTAAACCAGTTTCAAAAACTGAGTACTTAAATATTCAACTACATGAGTTCCCAAAGCAGCGTTTAACTATTCAAAGTTATGAACAATTAATTCGCTATATTCCAAAAACCTTGAGAGGTAGTGCAGAGCAAGTGGTTTAAAAGCAACCTCTTTAGTCGCTCATTAGTGCTCGTTGGGAAACAAACACGCAGGCTCCCTATAGCCTGCGTATTTGTGTGGACTTCCCAGAGATTACCCTACGCTCTGTAAGTGAAATAGAAGAGTATTCTTTTAAAGAAAATACATAACAAGCCGCTAAATACTTATTTTCACTACCTGGCTAAAATTTATAAATTTTAGCCACTTCGCGCCTACAACAGGCTTGCGGAGCGTTACGATTAAATCCTCGATCGCACCTTTGTCCATAAACGAGCTATGCCCTTAAGACTCTGCCCATACCGAAAACTCATCTAGTCACCATAAAACCCCTCACTTATTTCGTCACATAGCTTGGTTCGATAGATAATCCCAGTGCATTAGTTCTGTAATATCTCTCTTGGAGAATCTTAACTACTTTTAAACTTGATCCAGATCAAAGAAACTTCATTCGCAGCAATCTATATTACGCGGCTGCAATTTTCGCTGCTTTTTGAAATCTATATTAGCTTTTAAAGGCAATACTCCATCATCGTGCTTAAAGGTGTGTCATGGCATTACTCATCAATAACAAATGTATTAACTGTGATATGTGTGATCCTGAGTGCCCGAATGAGGCTATATATATGGGCGCGAAGATATATCAAATAGATCCAAATAAATGCACTGAGTGTGTTGGACATTACGATAATCCTACATGTGTGAGTGTGTGTCCTATTGATTGCATTAAGCCAGATCCAAATCATCGTGAAACTTTAGATGAGCTGGCTGAGAAATACGTTAAATTGACCTCTCAAGTTTCTTAGTTAAATTACTTTTCTTAATTCTTTTTCCTTATTTTAAAGTAGCGCCCTGCGTTAATTGTTCTACAATTTTATGAACAACAACACGTTAATAAAAAATCAGGGCGTTTTATGTGGTTTAGTAAATCCTTACAAGCTGAAATTGATGCGTTAAAAGCTGAGCTTTATCCGCTAAAAGATCTCACTTCGGGTATTGATGAAGAGATGTTGGTGCTTAGGCTGCGTGCTGATGGCACGATGGCTTATATTAACCAGAACTTTTTAGATGAATTAGGCTACTCGCACAACCAGCTAATTGACTCGCCCTTCCAAGATATTATTACTGAACAATCTCGAAATACTGACCAATTTAAAGACTTAAAAAACGCCATTGAAAATCAGCAGCATGGAGTAGGGCACTTACAAATAACTCGCTATGATGGCAAGCTTGAGTGGCTCCGTTTGATTGCACACCCGGTACACACAGAGCAAGGCGAACTTAATTACTTTGCTATTTACGGCACTGTGCTTACCGATGCAATTTCTACTTCTCGTGAACAGCGCGATACTATTAATGCTATCTATCGCTCGATGGCGGTTATTGAGTTTGACCTTGAGGGCAAGGTTATTAACGCAAATGAACCGTTTTTAGAGAGTATGGGTTATAAAAAAGATGAGATCGTTGGCAAGCATCATAGTATGTTTTGTGAGCCTGAACTTGCTGAGTCAGCTGAGTATGAGAAGTTTTGGCAGCGCTTAAAGCGTGGTGAGTTTGTTGTTGATCGCTTTAAACGTGTTGACCGTCATGGCAATGAAGTGTGGCTTGAAGCTTCATACAACCCCATTTCAAATGATTTTGGTGAGCTTTACAAAGTGATGAAGTTTGCCACTGTGATCACTGAGCAAGTTAATCGTGAACAGGCAATTTCACAAGCGGCCGAAATTGCGTATGGCACATCAACTGAGACCGATAAACTGGCTCAACAAGGGGCTGAGGTGTTACAAAACACCATGACGGTGATGAATGAATTAGCCCAGCAGATGGAGCAAGCAGCCCAAGAGATTTCAGCTCTTGATAAACAGTCACAACAAATTGCAGCCATTGTGCAAAGTATAAGTAGCATTGCGGAGCAAACGAACTTGCTGGCGCTAAACGCAGCAATTGAAGCCGCTCGTGCCGGTGAGCAAGGTCGAGGTTTTGCGGTGGTTGCTGATGAAGTCAGACAGCTTGCTTCAAGAACCTCAAAAGCCACCGAAGAAATTGTTGAAGTGGTAAATAATAATCAGTCACTTACGCAAAATACAGTAAAGGTTATTGAGCAAGGTAAGGTGAAAGCTGAACAAGGCGTGTCTTTATCAAATGAGTCTGGTCAAGTGATGGAAGACATACAGCACGGTGCCCAGCAAGTGGTTGATGCAGTAGGGCAATTTGCTAATCAACTGAATCAGTAATCTTTTTCATACTAGGTTTTAAGCCGAGTAAACTATCTATGTTTATATTGGGTTTTACAATAACCACGGGATATATCTGGATGGCGTAGTTTTAAGTGTTTGGTTTGCCTACCCGCTGCGCGTTTTCGCCAAAGTTTAAAACTCGAAGGTGTTAATTGCTCACGCATTAGCGCGATAACGTTTTTTTCGTTTAATCCAAACTGTTGGTTTATTGCTTCAAACGGGGTTCTATCTTCCCACGCCATCTCTATGATGCGTGATATTTCATGATCTAAGTGCTGCATTTCGGCTCCTTTTTATAGCCTATACGTATTTGCAGCAGGTTTAGATTATAAGATATCGTGTTGCCAGTGCTCTGCTAAAAAGTCGATGAACGCTCTCACCACATTTTGTTGGAAGTTACGCGATAAGTACACCGCCCATAAGTGAGAGCCCATAGTAGTGTGCTCTGGCAGTACTTTTACAAGCTCACCTGATGCCAAATAGTCATTGGCGAGATCACATGGTAGGTGAGCTACCCCGATTCCTTGTTTTGCTGCTTTTAAAAGTACGCCCATATCGTTGGCAACAATGTTGCCCTTAACCGTGACTTTTTGTGTGTTGTCGTCGTGTTGAAATTGCCAAATAGTGTGTTTGTTATGAACAAGGCAATTGTGAACAGATAATTCACTCGGCTCATTAATCGGTGGGTTCGCAGCTAAATAATCGTTAGAAGCACATACGGCGGTTGCGATATACATTAGCTTACGGGCAATAAGACCTTCGTCAGGCTGGTGGATGTAGCGCAAAGCGATATCAACGCGGTCATCAACCAGCTGCGATAAACTATCTGAAAGTAACAGTTCAAAGCGCGTCTGTGGATGGCGTTTGGTAAACTCTTTAATGGCATCAAACAGTTTATGTTGGCCAAGCCCAATCGGTGAGGCAACGCGAATAGTACCCACTAATTCGTTGTTATGGCTATGCGCTCGGCTTTGTAAATCAGATACTTGATTTAATATTTGCTGGCAATAGCTAAGGGCTTCTTCGCCTTGAAGGGTTAAACTTACTTTGCGTGTTGTACGATGAAACAATCTTAAATTTAGCCACTTTTCAATATCTTGAATATGTCTAGAAACTTGTAATCGGCTTAAACCTAAATGCTCTGCAGCCTGAGTAAAACTGCCTGTACGGGCAACTTCGACAAAGCTAGTAATTGAATTGAGTTTATCCATTGGTATCTTAAAGTGAAACAATGTGTATCTATTTAGTGTATTTATCAGTAATTAGTGAACAAGTAAACTGCAATCATTGAAACAAACAACGGAGAATTCCTCATGAAATTAGCAGTTATTGGCGCAACAGGTTGGATTGGCAGCCACATTACTTCAGAAGCAATCGCACGTGGTCATCAAGTAAATGCATTAGTTAGAGACGTAAGTAAAGTAACTCAAGATAACGTTACTGTGACTGAATTTGATTTAACAAAAGACGATATCGCAACTGCAGCTGCAGGTAGTGATGTTGTTATTGCGGCAATTGGTGGTCGTGCTTTAGGTAACCATGAAATTGTTGCAAACACAGCAAAGCAATTATTAAACGCGCTTGCAGGTACAGGCACACGCATTTTATGGGTGGGTGGTGCAGGTAGCTTAGAAGTGGCACCTGGTGTAACACTGGTATCAAGCCCAGACTTTCCTGCTGAATACAAAGCAGAAGCCATAGCTCAAGGTGAAGCACTTGATGTATTTAGAGCATCAACAGCAGATACAGCTTGGACTTTTGTATCACCAGCTGCGGTCATTTACCCAGGTGAGTCAGAAGGCCCGTACCGTGTTGGTGGCGACAGCTTCTTTACTGATGCAAACGGCGAAAGCAAAATATCAGTCACTGATTATGCTAAAGCGATGCTTGATGAAGCACAATCGGCAGCTCATTTAAATCAACGTATTAGTATTGCTTACTAATAGCGAGCCTTTCTTCAGGCTCATAAAATGGTATTCTTTAGCGATGTGTTAAGTTACCTATTTAATTTATGAGCCTGTTATTTTCTATTGCACTTGCAACCATACCTGCCTTACCTGAACCCGTCGCGAACAACGCTGTAGCCAAAGTTGTTATTGATGAACAAGCATACTTTTTAAGCTTTATGGGCTTGAGCTCAGGCAAAGCACATACAGATGTTCACAATAAAGTGTGGGTCCTTAAAGTGGGCGATAAGGCGTGGCAAGCAGCTAAAGCCGTACCAAGTACGTTGCCTCTTAGTGGCCGCTTGGCGAGTACTGCGGTGGGTGTGGGTCAACATGCCTATGTATTTGGTGGGTATACCGTTAGCGCCGATCATCAAGAAATCTCTACACCCGATGTATATCGCTATGATGTGCTCTCTAATTCATATACGCAACTGGCCAATATGCCAGTGCCGGTGGATGACAGCGTGGCGCTTTCGTACCAGCAGCGTTATATCTATTTAGTCAGTGGTTGGCATAACGATGGCAATGTTAACTTAGTACAAGTGTATGATACGCAAACGGATACTTGGCAACAGGCTTCGCCATTTTTAGGTCAACCGGTGTTTGGCCAAGCGGCGGCAATTAGTGGAAACACTATATTGGTATGTGATGGCGTTAAAACACAGGCGAATGCTGATAAACGCCGTTCTTTCGCTGCGGTTGCACAGTGCTTAAAAGGTACGATTGATGCTGATAACCCATTAAAGATAGATTGGCGTACCGTGCCACACCCAACAGGTGTTGCCCATTACCGTATGGCAGCAACCAGTTTTAATGGCGACATTTATATGATGGGCGGCTCTGATAACCCATATAACTACAATGGTATGGGGTACGATGGTAAACCAGCGCCAGCGAGTGATCATGTTTGGCGCTTTGATGTTGATAAAAACACGTGGCAAGTGATGCCAAAAGCCGGTACCGCGAGCATGGATCATCGAGGTTTATTAGAGCACCAAGGAAGTTTGTATCGTCTTGGTGGTATGGATAATAATCAACAAGTGACAGCCGATGCACTTGGTTACAAGGTAAAGTTATCTCTATGAATACACTCTATATTACAGGGGCGGGAGTGAGTGCCGCTAGCGGTATACCGACCTTTCGTGGCGAGGATGGTTATTGGACCATTGGCAGCAAAAATTATACGCCGATGGAAATGGCAACGCGTGCTATGTACGAAAATAATCCCCGCGAATTTTTAGCTTGGTATTATCATCGTTTTGCAACCTATCGCCATCACGGTCCCAATGAGGTGCATCATTGGTTGAGTGATAAAAATCTCATTACGCAAAATATCGATGGCCTTGATGGTAAAGCAGGTAACACTGACTTTATTGCGATTCATGGTCGTTTAGATCAAATGACACTGTTTCACCATCAAGGTGACGATGTAATGGCTTTTAACGCGCCGTGGGATAAAGTCAACGAAGACAACCTCCACCACTCACTACTTGAGGTGTTCAATATTATTAATGAAAGCCCCAAGCTCAACGAGTCGTTTAAGCCTTACGTGTTGTTATTTGACGAATACTACACTGAGCTTTATCGAATCTCTGAGGCGCAACAGCGTATGCTTGATGCCGATAAAATCGTCTTTATTGGCACCTCATTTAGCGTCAATATTACCCAAATGGCACTCGATATTGCACGCAGTCAAGGCACGCCAATTGAAGTGGTTGACCCAGATCCTACTCATGTATTTCATCCTAATGTGACATATCACAAAATGACTGCACTTGAGTATGTTCAGCAGCAAGGGTAAAAATAAGGCGCTTATATTAAGCGCCTTATTTGATTAATTTTCAGCTTTTGTTTCTGTGATGTTTAACCTTGCTTGTAAGGGATCCGGTAAAAACTCTGCAGTCCCTGATTTACTCATTTGCAGTATAAAAGATTCATCATTTTTATATGCTTGCCAAGTCGGTAAACCCGGGCCATTTGGTGTGCCTAATTTAATAAAATTCGTCACATAACGGTGCACTATTTTAGCGGCTTGCTTATCTTGCTCAGTGGTGACATGACCATATTTCGCTGCCACAGTATTAAAAAAGTATGGAATTTCGCTAGCGTGCTCTGCACCAGGTTTATCTAAGGTTTGCGCCACATAACCAAAACGATACAAAAAGGCATCTTTCCCCATATCTGTCACACGTTTTGCAACGAACCTTGCAGGCTCTTGCATTAAAGCATCTTGACCAACTTGGTAATTGAGTAAAGGCAATGGCGTTTCGCCGCTTGCATCGTAAGTCATTTTTGCTTGTGTACTGTGTGGAGCAAAACTTGCGAATAACGCCTCTTTAGAAGCAAAATTAGCAAAGCCTAAATCCATATCTGTTGTGCCAACCATGGTCGCAACATGGCTAAATGTGCCTTTACTCAAGCGCGCTTCAGTCGCCGAATTGATGATGGTGCCATCAATAATTGGCCCGCCAACGTACGTAGGTTCAACATCATTTTGTCGGTTTAATGTGCTCAGATTTAGGTCATCAACCACGTCTTCGGCAGATAACTCACGTAGTGCAGCAAGGGCATTTTCATCACTGCCTAAAATGGTGTGTTGCTTGGCAAAGTTTTCGCCAATTTTTTCGGCGCTTAATACGGTGTCATCATCACTAGTTAGAGGCAACTGCTTAAAAAGCTCTCGTCCGCCTGCTGACATAATAATCGCTTGCTGGAATAAGCCATTAGCAGCAGGGGTTTGCATCATCGCATGTACCGATGCGCCCCCCGCAGATTCACCCATGAGTGTTACTTTTGCAGCATCACCACCAAATTGAGCGATATTTTGTTTAACCCATTCTAGAGCCGCAATTTGATCCATTAAAGCGTAGTTGCCCAGTGCATCGTTCTCAAAACGACTAAGAGCAGGGTGCGCAAAAAAGCCAAATCGGCCTAGGCGATAATTAAAGCTAACAAAAATAACCCCTTGTTTAGCAAAGCTCTCACCTGAATAAACAGCGGGTGATGCGCCACCGTTTACAAAGCCACCACCGTGTATCCAAACCACAACAGGGTAAGGGGTATCGCTGTGTTTAGTGGGTTTAAATACATTTAAATAAAGGCAATCTTCCGAAGGGGTTGTTGTAAGCGGTGCTGCATCGGCTGCAAATGGTTTTTGCATACAGTCAGGCGCATAATCGTTAAGTACTTTTACATCTTGCCACTTAGGCACAGGCTCTGGTGCTCGCCAGCGTAACTCTCCCACCGGAGGTGCAGCATACGGAATGCCTTTATAGGCAATAAAACGCCCTTCTTTTTGCCCTTGGATAAGCCCGCCAGTGACGGCGATTTGATCTGATTGAGGTTGTTCTTGGCAGCCTTGCAAAAATACAGCAGAGCCTAATAGAAAAGATGAGTAAAAAATCGATTTGAGAATACGCGAGGTCATAACAAAGCCTAGGCTGTTTAGGTAAGGCTTATAATATTATATATTTGCTCAATGTTTAAGAAGAAAGCGCTTGAGTGTTAGAACTGGCAGTTGGTTAACCTGTTAATCATTAAGAAAAAAGAACCATTTTGTAATTCTATTTCTTGTGCTACTGAGCTAATATTTATTTAACTACCCTAATAACTGGTGTTTCAATGTGGTTTAGTAAAAATAAAGATCAACTCATTGATGCCTTGCAGCATGATGTTGATAAAAGTCAGCAATATTTAGCTGGGATCAGAGAAAATATTGCTTATATCGAATTTACACCAGATGGAACTGTTCTCGAAGCCAATGATTTGTTTTGTAAAACAATGAAAGTGCAAGCTGGCGATATTATTGGTCAGCATCATAGTAAGTTTTGTGCGCCTGAATATAGCAGCTCAAAAGAGTATCAAACGTTTTGGCAAGATATTGCTAGAGGCCAAGCAAAGTCAGGGGTTTTCTCGCGCATAAATGGTGCCGGCGAAAATATTTGGCTGCGTGCAACCTACTTTCCGGTACGCGGTGATGATGGCAAGGTGCGCTGTGCAATTAAGTTCGCTTCAGAAATTACTAAAGAAGTCGAAAAACTTGATGAAATGTCGGCAATCTATGATGCCGTTAATAAAAGCACCGCGATGATCCGCTTTACGCCGGATGGTCATATTATTTCTGCAAATGATAATTTCTTAAATGTTGTAGGTTACAGTCTTGCTGAAATCCAAGGTCAGCATCACAAACTGTTTTGTTATGACGACTTTTATCAAAAGAACCCCAACTTTTGGCAAGAGCTTGCTAACGGGCGCATTTTCTCTGGGCAATTTTCTCGTAAAAAACGTGATGGCAGCCCGCTTTACTTAGAGGCAACCTATAACCCTATTTTTAATAAACAGGGTAAAGTGACGCAGATCATTAAGTTTGCATCTGATGTCACTGCCAGAGTTAACAGCACCGAAGAAGTTAAACATGCAGCTGAAAATGCCGGCCACACGTCTGAAGAAACCTCGCAAGTCGTGACTAATGGTCAGCAGCGAATTTTAAGTAGTGTTGCGTCTTCAAAAAAAGTGAGCGAGCAGGTTCATCAAACCCGCGAACTGTCGGATGTTTTAGCGCAGCAGTCATCACAAATAGGTGAAATTGTAACCACCATTAATAGCATCGCAGAGCAAACAAACTTACTTGCCTTAAATGCAGCGATTGAAGCTGCCAGAGCCGGGGAGCATGGCCGCGGCTTTGCGGTGGTTGCCGATGAAGTAAGAAATTTGTCGCAACGTACTTCTGTGTCGACCAGTGAAATATCAGGCTTAATTGGTAAGACGCAAGAAATCGCAGCAAAAATGACGGCTCTTATCGAAGAAATCGAAGCTCTGTCTGGCGAGTCTCAGCAAAATGTTGAAGAAGTCAGCATGATCATGGAAGACATTAAAACCGGTGCGGATAAAGTGGTGGATCAAATATCCGAAGTAATTATTCGTTACGATACATTATAAACAACAAAAAGCCCGCAGTGCGGGCTTTTGATGGGGTATGCCAATATTATTCAGAAACAGTGAAAGACACGTCTAAGTCTTCACCCGATGTTACTGTAATTGGTTTTACTTGATAAAGCGTAAATGCTTCGTCTTGCGTTTCAACGTCATCGATATGTGCTGCACAGGTATAAGCAAGTTGATAATCACCAGGTTGAATGAACGCAAGTTCAAATTCGTATTGGTTATCTTCGCTATCGAAAACAACATCCGCCGTTGCAAGAGGTGCATCTAATGGTGTTTCATCTTCGTTAACTTCATAGTTGTCCATTGGCATTTCAACATCGCTGCTATATAAGTAAACAGCATGACCGAATGAGCCATCTTCCAGTGCGATATCGATATTATCAGTTTCACAGTTAGCGATAAGTACATCGCTTACAGTGCCTTCGATATCTTCAGATTCAGCAAGGTTTTCTAAGCGAACACCGCGTGGTTTTAAGAAGATCTCATCACTATTTTGTGGATCAACTAGTGACTTTTTAAGGTCAAATTCAATAACAAACTCGTTACCAGCTTGGTTTAGGGTAAAACCATCAAGTTGAATTTCACCGATACCATCGTTGCCTTTACGTTTAACAACCAGTGGTGCAATGCTGTCATCTTCGTAAACAACATGCGAAGTCATGGTTAAATCGTTTGTGTCACCATTGATGACATCTGCACGGATCCATTGATATTCACCCGCAGCTACTTCTTCATCTTCTAATAAAGAAAATACATCATCACCTGTGTAGTCTAATAAATTAACCATTTCAGGCATGGTTTCATCATCATCTTCACGGGTCTCAAAAGTGAACTCTTCACCACCTTGGGTTTTCAATGTGATTGAATCAAACACAACATTTACAGCTTTTAAACCTGTTACAGGTGCATCAGACACACCTAACGTGAACTGTGCAGTTTGCGGCTGAGGATCAACCGAATCGTTCTTGTCGTCATCTGAGCCACAACCAACAAGTGCAAATAAAACGGCGCTGCTAAGTAATGTAGTTTTAAAGTTCATCATTTCTTCCCTTTGTGTTCTAAAAATTTACTAATAGTGTAATAACTAAAACTTAATGTAACTTGAATTGCTAATGATAAGTTTCGATCAACACCTTTGTACCTTTTATGTAACAAGCTGAAAGTGAGAATAAAATAAATGCTAATTTAGCGTGCTTTTAGGTAAATCCATTTTTCTTCCACATTTTGCTGACACCATCGCAAAAAATAAAAATCTAGGAACAAAAATGAAGGTCATTGATTTAGAAAAGCGCTATGAGTTTAGGGGATGGGCACTGCTAGCTGCATTTAACGTAATCTTATTTGTGGGATTCATTTATAGCTCATCAGAAGTGAGCAGCTTACTTTTTAGTTTTTTACTGTGCACTGTTTCATTACTATTAGCGCTGTTGGTGTTTAATTCAAAGCGTAATTTAACGGTGTGTCGCCATGGTGTGCATTACCGTAATTTATTTGGACAATGCCGTCATATGCATGCAAGACAAGTGCAGTTTATTCACCATTACTCATTTTTTGGTTTGCGCTTAGTACTTATTATGGGCGAAAAGTATATTTGTATTGCGCCTTTTTATAGCCTTAATGACAAACATCAACAGCGTCTAAAGCGCTACGATAATGATTTGTTCGATTGGTTAAAGAACTTACAAAAGACCAATGATTTTTGTTAAGCAGGCTGCAATGCCTGCCTAACCATCAATCAGTTATTAGGTTTTATAACGGCTTACATTTTGTTCTAACTGCGTTGCCGTGTCTGTTAGTTCATGCATGTATGACGTTGCTACATCGGTATCATTAGCGGTTTTGTTAGCAATATCGACAATGGTCGTCATGTTTTGATTAATCGCTTCAGACACTGACGTTTGCTCTTCAGCGGCTGTGGCAATTTGTGCATTTTGTGATGTGATGGTGTTAACCGAAAGCAGTACTTCATTAAGCGCTTTTTCGACTTCGCCTGCCTCATTAACACTGGTTGCACTGCCAGATTTGATTGACTGCATAATGCTATTTACAGTTGTTGTTCCTTGCTGTACTTGCTCAATCATTGCCTCTATTTCATGAGTACTATCTTGCGTGCGTTTTGCTAGAGTTCGCACTTCATCAGCCACCACTGCAAAACCACGACCCGCTTCACCTGCTCGGGCAGATTCAATAGCCGCGTTCAGTGCCAGTAGATTAGTTTGCTCGGCAATGTTTCTGATCACATCAAGCACACTACCAATTTGACTCGATTGTTGATTAAGCTGATCCACCGCATTAGCCCCTTCATCAACTTGTTTGGCAAGGCCATTAATCACCTTTATAGCAATCAGTAATTGATTGTTAGCTTGTTTTACTAAATGATCGGCATGTTCAGCAGCGGTTGAGGCCTCTTGGGCGCTGCGGGCAACTTCCATTGACGCCGCCGACATTTCGTTTATTGCGGTTGCAACTTGCTCACTTTCTTCATGTTGGCGATTAATACCTGCGTGCATGTTAGCAAGTAGCTCGTTGAGTTTGTGTGACGCTTGATTCATCGATTGCGATGATTGGCGTATATCAATAACCATTTTACCAACGTCATCAGCAAAGCGGTTAAACGAGCTGCCAAGCTTGCCAAGCTCATCGTCTCGTTTCACCATTAAACGCTGGGTTAAATCGCCATCACCTTGTGATATATCGTTCATTGCGAGTACGGTTGTGTGCAGTGGGCTAGTAATACTGCGCGATACCACCACTGCAATCGCTGCGGTAATTGCAACTGCGAATATTGAAGCGATAACTGTGTTTATAAAGGCATTATCGATACCTTCATTAACCCGTTGTTCTGTTACTGCAACTTGTTGCTCAAGGCCACTGATCCAAAAGCCGGTTCCGAGCACCCAATTCCATTTTGGTACCAAAGCGGCATAGCCGAGTTTAGGGTTTACACTGCCGTTGGTATTTTTCCAAGAATACTGCACATAACCACCGCCTTTCTTCGCAGCATCAATCAGCTCTCGTATCAGATAAACCCCATTAGGATCTTTAAAATCATAAAGGTTTTTACCCTCAAGTGAGGCGTTAACGCCATGGGCAATATTGATCCCTTTTACATCATAAACAAACACATAACCTGTATCGCCAGCATCATCAAAACGCAAATTTCGCAAAATACTTTTTGCTTGGTTTTGCAGCTGTTCAGTATTAGAGCCATCATCTTGTGCGATGAGATGAGCAATCGAACTCATGGCAATTTTTTGATAGTTACTGACCTCGGCCTTTCGGTCGTTTTCCATTTGTGTAGCAAAACTTTCAACGGTTTGTGCACCACTGTGTTTTGACTGCACATAGTTGTAGAGTGTCAGCATAATTGCAATGAGTAGGGGGGGAAGTAGGGCTAGAAAGAGTACCCGTTGCTGTATTGATAGCGCCATTTATCGCTCCTAATAAAAATCCGCAGTACTAGTTTAGTACGTTTAAAGATTTTTATTAGTCGACTTTATGATTATATCAATTGGCTATAAAAGCAGATCTAGGCGACCTGCTTATAAAAATACACCGTTGCGTCAAATTCACCGGAGGAACTTTTCGCAAAACCAGGAATCGTGCCAGCTTCAATGTAATCGAGTTTTCGATACAAATATGAAGCAGTGTCACCTTGGCGGGTATCAAGTACGAGTAATTGAATTCCTAAGATACGGGCGTCGGTTTCTAGGCTATTCATCAATTGTTTTGCAATTCCTTTGCCTTGATATTCGCTGTGTACCATGAGCTTTTCTACCTCGCCGCGGTGAGCGCCATTGGCTTTAGCGCACAAAGAAAGCTGCACTGAGCCAATCACCGTATCACCATCAAGGGCAAGGTAAAGCCTACGGTAAGGCGTTGCTAAATCGCCATCGACCCCTTGCCAGTAGTCATGTGCTGACTGTAATGATAGCGGAGCTATAAAGCCGATTGATGCGCCACTGGCAACGCTATCAATCAGTAAACTATTGAGTGATTTAGACACCCCTTTAATAGAGTGTACTGCTTTAATTTTCATTATTTATTCTTGTTGAAATGGATACACAGAGCCTAAGTTAAGTAAGCTAGTTAACTCATCAAGTGCCTGGTAGCTTTCGGTTAAAAGCATTGGATCGGCAAAGTCGTCGCTACTTAACGAGTCACGGTAATGCTTATTAGCCCAGCTCACTAATTGGTTATATTTTTCTTCGCTGAATCGCACACCCGGATTGACCGCTGCGAGTTCGTCAGTATTGAGCGCAACACGCAAGCGTAAACAAGCAGGGCCACCGCCATTTTGCATGCTTTGGCGCAAGTCAAAAAAGCGCACTTGCTGAACTGGGTTGTCAGCCAAAATCATTTCTTGAATGTAATCGTGAACAGCTTGATTACGCTGACATTCTTTAGGTGTAACCAGCATCATGCTGTCATCACTTAAGGTAATTAATTGGCTATTAAATAAATAGCTGCCTACAGCATCTGTAATGCTCACTTTATTTGTTGGCACTTCAATAATATGGAGTGGCTTGTTGCCAATATAAGCTTGTTTAATTTGTTTTAACGTATCAGCTTGATGCAAAAACGCTTGTTCGTGGCATAGAAGTACATTGCCATTGGCCACTGCGATTACATCGTTATGAAAGACACCTTGGTCTATCACATCAGGGTTTTGCTGAATAAATAACTGATTTTCTGGCTTTAGCTGATGTAAACGGGCAATTGCTTGCGAAGCTTCAAGAGATTGTCTTGCAGGAAATTTAACGGGCTTTGGCAAGGCGCTATTAAAACTACTTGCACCATAAACAAAGATCTCAAGCCCTGAATCTGCATGACTATCGCATAATCGATTATGATTTGCGGCGCCTTCATCACCAAAAAAACCTTGATCAGGCAAGTGCGCATGATGGCTAAAGTAACGCTCATCGTTAAACATGGCTTTTAATAAAGCCGTAGTTGTAACGGGCTCTAGCGAGCGGTGAAATTTGTTATTTAAGTTAGCAGCCGTAAAGTGCACTTTGCCATCAAGCGTATCGACTGAAGGCGAAATAGTGCCAGCATTGGCTGTCCACATGGCCGATGCACTGTAACAAGCTCGCAGTAAAACAGGGTCGGCTTTAAATGCTTTTTCAATAATTTGACTATCGCTGCCTGTAAAGCCTAAACGCTTTAACACATTAATGTCGGGGCGAGCATGGGGTGCAAAAATACCTTGTTCTAGCCCTAACTCGTGCATTGCCTTCATTTTTTCAAGGCCTTGTAGCACGGCCTCTTTGGGGTTCGAATGCGAAGAGGCGTGACTTAGTGAAGCGACATTGCCATACGATAATCCCGCGTAATTGTGAGTAGGCCCCACTAAGCCATCAAAGTTTACTTCTACTGCGTGCATACTTAATCCATCATTATTGTGCATGTATTTTAACCATACAGAAGTTATTTAGCTGAAGCTAGCTAACTCCATTTCTACATTACGTAGACTTTGTTGAAGGCGCTTCTGAGTGGCAATTAAATACGCTTTTTGTTTGTTCTGTTTAACTTGTTGCTGTCGTGCGGCTTTGTATAACACACGCTTAGGAATGTCGTACTGCTCAGACGCTTCAGTGATTGTCAGTTGATGAACCGAAATTTTTTTAAGCGCTTCAATAAATGCGGGGTCATTATTTAACATAGCGACGCTCCAAATCAGCGACATTATGCGGATCGTTTGCTTCATGCATATGCCATGTGCTGATGTCTAATCGCCAAAGTAGATAAAGAGTGTGAAAGAAGTTAGTCACGTTAGTCTCCTTGTTAGTGCCAGTTCATACTCACTATTGGAAGATCTGTGCCAAACCTTTATTAAATTTAAATGCATTAAAAATCAATTGGTTAATGTTAGGCGGTAAGGGCGTCCCTGATATCAGGCACTAAAATAGTGAAAGGCAAGTGTTGTAATGCACTTTAATGATGCGTGTTATTATTGTTGAGTGAGAAAATAAGCGATGTGAAATCGCTGCTACATGCTCGCACCTCGTATCTCGTAACTTGAATCTTAATTTTTTGTTTCGCGCGCCAAGCAAGCGTGACGCCTACAGGTAGTACCGGCTTTATGCCGCAACATGGTTGAGGTAGGAGGATACGAGAATAAAACGCGATGTGAAATCGTTGCTACAAGCTGGCACTTCGCTTCTCGTATCTCGCACCTCGTATCTCGCACCTCGTATCTCGTAACTTGAATCTTAATTTTTGTTTCGCGCGCCAAGCAAGCGTGACGCCTACGGGTAGCAGCGGCTTTATGCCGCGTTATTGGTGAGGTAGGAGCGATTCGAGAATGAAACGCGATGTAAAATCGCTGCTACAAGCTCGTATCTATTTCTCGTAGGAATGACTTTAGTCATGAATAATTAACCACTACACAAAAGTAAAACCTTGGACGTAGGCGTGAAACTTGTTTCGCGCGCCAAGCAAGCGTGACGCCTACAGGTAGCAGAGGCTTTATGCCGCGATATTGGTGAGGTAGGGGCGATACGAGAATAAAACGCTATGTAAAATCGCTGCTACATGCTCGCACCTCGCTTCTCGAAACTTTACTCTCGCTAACTTTCCTCTCGTAGCTTTAATCTCGCTAACTTTCCCCTCGCAACTCGTTACTCAAACCCTTCCAACACAAGCTTTCCGCGAGCTTTATGAGATTCTAAAATTCTATGGGCTTTAATAAGATTTGCTACGTTTATCTTACCTAAATGCTCACCCAATGTTGTTTTGATTGTGCCGCTATCAACTAAGGTCGAGAGCTCAGAAAGAAGCTGATGCTGGGCAATCATATCATCGGTTTGGAACATTGAGCGGGTATACATAAACTCCCAATGCAACGAAATACTTTTACGCTTTAACTTTAAAATATCAAAGCTTGCAGGGTCGTCGATCAGTGCCAATTTACCTTGTGGCTTGATCACTTCCATAATGCTATCTAGATGTTGGTCGGTGTGCGTTAAGCTCACTACGTAATCAAATTCACTCAGGTCGGCCGCAAGACGTTGCTCGTTAAGGTTTTTGCTATGATCAAGCACATGATCAACACCTAAATCTTTAAGCCAGTTGGCGCTTTCTTCTCGTGCGGCGGTACCAACTACGGTTAAATTGGTAAGCTGTTTGGCAAGCTGCACTAAAATTGAGCCTACACCACCTGCGGCACCTATCACTAATACAGAGGCTGGCTTATTGTTCTTAGATTTTTCAATTTGTAAACGGTCAAACAATAACTCCCACGCAGTAATACTGGTTAAGGGCAGGGCGGCTGCTTCACTATTACTAAGGCTTGTTGGTGCAAGACCAACAATGCGCTCATCAACAAGTTGCAGCTCAGCATTACTACCTTGGCGCGTTAAGTCGCCAGCATAAAACACACGATCACCGATATTAAATAACGAAACCTTGTCGCCAACAGCTTTAACGGTTCCCACTGCATCCCAGCCAATAACTTTGTAGCCAGTGTCTGGTGACAAATTAGCGCGAATTTTAGTATCAACAGGGTTTACTGAAATTGCTTCTACGGCTACAAGAATGTCGTGACCTGTGGCAACGGGATCAGGTAATTCAATCGCTTGTAGTGATGAGTCCGATAACGTTGGGGTTGCTGTTGTGTATCCAAATGCTTTCATGATGGTGTCCGTATTGATGAGTTTTGAACACTATAGCGCATCTTGTTTTATTAAAAAGCGGTGTAATCCAAATTCACTTTCAAATAATTTTTGTTAATTGAGGTCACTATTTACTAAATCGAGTAATTCAATCAGTTGCAGTGCTTGTTGTTCGTTAATGCTTGGGAAGCGACAACGAATTTGCGACGGTATATCGGCAGCTTGATCTTGCATCGCCTTGCCTTTGGCTTCGAGCTGCACGAGTCGTTTGCGTTTATCTTGGCTATCTTTGGTGATCGACAACAATGCTTTATCGCTCATTTTTTTCAAAATTTGCGTCATCGCACCCCCATCAATGGCAGTTTTTTCAAGTAATTCAGCAATGCTGATCTGATCTTTTTCCCACAGCGCCATCATCACTACGTATTGCGGGTAGGTTAAATCTAATTGATTGAGAGAATCTCGATACGCACGGGCAATCCCATTCGATGCCATATATAAGCGATGGCATAGCTGGTTATCTAATTTTAGTTGTGGGTATTTCATACTCGATCCTCAAAATTCAATACGAGTATTTTAATTTGCATGCAAAGTATTTGCAATCACGAAAAAGCTGATCTAATATATTTTGCATGCAAAATATATTTTCACTCAATTAGGAGAGTAATCATGAAAGAACTACAAAGCGTCGCATACACAGCAAAAGCAACAGCAACAGGTGGCCGTGAAGGCACAGCAAAATCAGATGATGGTCGTTTAGATGTGGCACTATCAACTCCTAAGGGGTTAGGTGGTGATGATGGTCAAGGTACAAACCCTGAGCAATTATTTGCTGCAGGTTACGCGGCTTGTTTTATCGGTGCATTAAAGTTAGTGGCTGGCCAAGCAAAAGTTAAATTACCAGCTGATACTCATATTAACTCTGAAGTATCTATTGGTCCTATTGAAGGTGGTTTTGGTATTGCTGTTAAGCTTGCGGTATCGGTAGGTGATCTTGATAAAGACACCGCTCTTGCACTTGTTAATAAAGCGCACGAAGTATGCCCATACTCAAACGCTACACGCGGTAACATTGCTGTAGAGTTATCAGTTATCTAATCGCTATTTATCAAAATAGGCCGTGCTTTATGCACGGCTTTTTTGTTTTTCAGCAATCGATTTTGCTAAATCACCTGAACCCGTAAGCGCAGATACTAGGCCTTCGCGTGGTTCACTAAATTCTATTGGTTTTATCTTGCTTGCTCGGGCTGCATCGAATACCGGCACTTGGCTCATTGCATATTCCGACAATGCGGTAATGGTTAATGATGGGTTTACCCCTAAATTACCCGGTATGATTGAGCCGTCAATAACTCGTAGGTTTTGATAGCCGAACACTTCTCCGGAGCTATCAACTACGCCGTTAGAGGCATCAGTTCCCATGGCGACTCCACTCATTATATGCGCCGTCATCGGTGCTCCAAATAGCACTTCAGATAAGGCAGACCCCGGCACGCCACCGAGTTTTTCGGCGTAGAGTTTGGTTGCTTCTTCTGCTTTTGGAAAACTAACGCTAAGCGGCGTGTCATTGTCTTTTTGCACCGCAGTAATGCCGTTTTTAAATAAGCGATACCATTTACGTCGCCATTCTAGGTGAATAAACGCCTCGGATTTTTGCATCACCAAAAATAGAATCGAGCTGCGGGCTTTACCTTTTGGCCGCAATACTTTAGCTGTTTTTATTGGATGGCGCAGTGTATTCACTAAGAACTTAACAATACGCTTGAGGCCTTTTCCAGTCACCATAGGAACGTAAGGTAAATAAAGCCATGTGCCATCGGCGCCTTCTCTAAACCGGCAAATTTCAATATTGGTGTCTTTGTCGACCGAAATAAATGAGCTGATCGCAACGCCATCATCAACTTTTTTAGTAGTGTTGTTCGGGTGGTGAGGGTTTCTGAATTAGTGCGAATTTGCTGACCAAGCCAAGCTGAAATATTGGGCAATGTTTTGTCTTTATCGCGCATTTTTAAAAGCAAAGGCACGGTGCCCATGACCCCTGCGCTTAGCACAACGCCACGTGTTGTTAGCGTATAAATATGGCTGTTGCGATGACTGGTATCTTTAATCTTAATTTTGTATCCGGCGCTGCCATCCGCATTGAGCGGGGTGATTTTGATTACTTCAGAGCTGGGTCTTATCTCTACGCCATTGCGTTCGGCAAAGTACAAATAGTTTTTCATCAAGGTGTTTTTGGCATTATGGCGACAACCAATCATGCAGCTACCACAGTAATGGCAGGTATTTCGCCTTGGACCATCGCCATTAAAGTATGGGTCGGGTAGCTCTTTGTTATAGGCTTCGCCGGGTTTTGCAAAAAGCACCCCGGTATTCACGGTTTTGAACGAGTCACCTTGACCCATCTGCTCTGCAATCTCTTTTAATGTGTGATCGGCAACATTGGTATAGGTATTTTTGGCACTGCCTAACATGCGCTGTGCAAGGCCATAGTAGGGCATTAGGCTTTCTTTCCAGTCTGATTTTATTCGTGTCCAGGCTGGAGATTGAAAGACCTCATCATCAGGAATAAGGTGCACATTGGCATAAATTTGTGAACCACCACCCACACCCACACCCACACCATGCAGCACAGTGACTTTGCTGGTAAACGAAAATTGAATGCAGCCTTTTAGGCCAATTTCTGGCTGCCACATATAGTTTTTGATATCTAGGTTGGTTTTTGGAAACTCTTTATCGTCGCGGCGTAGGCCTTTTTCGAGTACTAAAACTCGGTTGCCTTTTTCGCTTAGGCGAAGCGCACTCACAGAGCCGCCAAATCCAGAGCCTATAATAATTTGGTCAAAATCAAATGTGTGTTGCTGCATTATTATCACCTGTTGGTGTTTATTATTATGAATTTAATTTACTTAAAAAGGCTAAAAGCTTATCGGCAAACCTGCCGTAAGGCGGCATTAAAAATTTCACGCTCGAAAACTTGGCTTGATAAAACACCGGACGTAATTTTGAAAAGGTTAAAAAGCCTTCATAGCCATGGTAATGCCCCATACCACTGGCACCTACGCCACCAAAAGGTAAGTCGTGCTGACCGACATGAAACAGGGCATCGTTAACGCTTACACCCCCCGACATCACCTGCTCAATATAAAAGTTAATAAGCTGTTTGTTGTAGCTAAACGGGTAAAACGCTAAAGGTCTATCTCGCTCTGCAATATAATCAACGACCTGCTGCGAGTCTTGATAGGTTTTTACCATTAAAATAGGTCCAAAAGTCTCGCGGGTATCAATGCTCATACTGTCATTGCTGTTTAAAATTAATGTCAGAGGCAGTTTTCGCGTGTTGGCATCTGCCACTTGGTCGCTGAGAGTGATGACGTCAGCGCCAAGTTGTTTGGCTTCTTCAATACAGTTTGTAAGGCGTTTAAATGCGCGGTCATCAATAATGGCTGTGTAATCTTGGCTATTGATATCTGGCACATGTTTCTTCGCCCAGCGAGTTGCTGTATCGATAAATAGCGCAAGTTGAGACTGATGCACAAATACGTAATCAACATTGGTACAAATTTGCCCAGCGTTCATTTGCTTTACATACATGATGCGCTCAACAGCTTTTTGCATCGGGTAATCAGTAGCAATCACAGCAGGAGATTTACCTCCTAACTCAAGGGTTACAGGCGTTAGGTTTTGCGCCGCTGCAGCCATCACTTTTTTGCCGGTTTCACCTGAGCCTGTGAACATTAAATGATCAAAGGGAAGCTTTGAAAAGGCTATGCCTACTTCACCAGTCTCACAGTAAAATTGCAGCTTTTCGGGCTTAAAATAATTGCCCACTAGCTCGCCTAAAAGCGCGCTTAAATGCCGAGAGTTTTCAGACATTTTAACCATCGCCTTGTTACCTGCTGCAAATGCTGCGGCTAATTGACTAAAGGCTAAATTTATCGGGAAATTCCATGGCACAATTAACCCTACAACACCAAGCGGCTGGGGAATAACTCGGTTCTTTGCCCCTAAATACATACGGTGATCAACATGTCGCTTTTGCACTTTCATCCACTTTTTAAGGTGCTTTAAAGTGCTATTGATATCTGCACAGGCATTAATGATTTCGGCAAGTAAGGTTTCATGGCGAGAGCGATTACCATAGTCTTGATTAATGGCCTCGATAATACGTGCTTGGTTCTCAGTAATCATGGCTTTTAACGCAAGTAAGTGTTCACGTCTTTGCTGGTAGTTTTCAATACCTGCTGCTTTGGCATGGCTGCGCTGCGCAACTAAGTCGGCCATTAAAATGCTATCGATGCTTACTGGTTTTGTGGCAATGTTCATCTGTAAGTTCTGTTTGTCAGAGTTTGTTCTAGCATAAATAAATCGCTTGCAGTTGATTTGACTTTTTAGGACACTGAAATGACTCTTTAGGACAAAAGGCACACTGCGTGGAAAGTTTAATTCGCTCTTCTAGTTTAGCTGGGTTTGAGAATTTAGTGAGGCAATATGGCGTAAATCCAATTACTTTGTTGGAGAAAGCAGGTATTTTACCCGCACAGTTACGCGACCCAGACAGCTTTGTTGTTTACGCTCATTACCTTGAATTACTTGAGCTTGCTGCTCAAGCGTGTGATGAGCCATGTTTTGGCTTAAAGCTTGGCGCATCACAAAGTATGAGTACGGTAGGCTTGATTGGTGCTTACATGTCGCGCCAACCTACGATTCTTGATGCCCTCAATGTTGCCCAAAAATACATATACCTGCATGCTGAAGGTATTGTGCTAAACCTTGCCCTGCTTGGGCAAACGAGTTGTGAGGTACGTTTTGTCCGACTGTCTGACGAAAAACACGAGTTTGAGCAAAAGTCTCAGTTGGCAGTGTGTTTGGTCAATAAAATATTAAAAGAATTAGTTGGCCCGAAATGGCGGGCCGATAAAGTGTGCTTACGGCAATTTGTCGCAGTGAAACAGCGGCCATTATTTAATAAAGTGCTTAATTGCGAGGTTGAGTTTAACAGTGACGTAGATGCGATTTACTTTTCAAGCGCATTTTTATCCTATAAACCCCAGCTCAATGATGCCATTTTAGACACCCTAATAGCGGATCAACTTGAGCTACAACGCCTTAATAAACTCCCCGATGAAATGCTGCAAATAGAAAGTGCGATGAAAATGTTGCTAGCAACCGGTGAGTGTAATAAAGAAAATACCGCGAAAAGTGTAGGGCTACACCCCAAAAAGCTGCAGCGAATATTAACTGAGCATAACACCAGTTATCGGCAATTGTTGGACGAAGTACGAAAGTCAGAGGCAATGCGGCTATTACAACAAAAGCACATCAATATGACCGACTTAGCACTGCGTTTAGGCTATGCGGAGCTGTCGATTTTTAGTCGTCGCTTTAAGTTATGGTTTGGTATGTCACCCACCGAATGGCAGCAAAACTTGGGCTAACTTAACAAAGCGGCTCAATCACAGTAAAACTTCATACTTTTTTTCTAATTGTCCCTATGTAGTCATGCAAATGGTCTAAACTATTAGCAAACCTACAATAAAAACAGGAAATGTCGATGCGGCAGTTAGCATTAGCGAAAAAGTTATTATGGCTTACGGTAGGCAGTATTTTTATTACTGTGTTTGTTTTATCAAGTGTTTTATGGTGGCAGCTGTCAAGCAGCAACCAGCAGTTAGCTGCGCAATCAGAAAAGCTGATTGTTGCAGAGGTGGAGGATAAACTTGCCTCAAATGCCGCCGCATATGGTGAACAAGTTGCTGGGTTTATTAATGAAGCGTACCGAGTGCCTTATTCATTTGCCGCTATCTTAGGTGACAACGATGCGGCAGCTACCTTAACCCGCGATGCTGTGGTTGAGTTGAATCGCTCTCTATTACAAAAAAATGATATTCTTTCATCTATCTACTCGCAATTTGAAGCAAATGCGTTTGATGGCCGTGATGCTAATTTTATCAGCGGGTATGATCATTCTGTAGCAGGCGTTGGCACACTAGAAATTTATTTCACGCGCAACCGAGACGGCGTAATCGAGCAACAAGTGGTTGACGATGTAGCTGAAAAATATGTGGATACGCTCAATGAATTTGGCCAGCGGGAAGCTGAGTGGTACTTGTGTGTAAAAGACACCAAAGTGCCTTGCATTATGGAGCCCTACCTATACGAAATCACCCCGGGTTACTCTGAAATGATGACCTCTCTAACTGTGCCCATTCTTCGTGATAACGAATTTATAGGTGTTGCTGGGGTTGATTTAACATTGCCTGTATTTCAAAGCATGACCGAAAAGCTCTCAAAAGAGCTGTATAACGGTAAAGCCCGCGTTACCTTACTAAGTTCACTCGATTTAGTGGTTGGTAGTAGCCATTACAAAGATAAGCTAGGCAGACCGTTAAAAGAGGCGGTGACTAAAAGCATTTTAGACAATTACGTAAAAGCGAAAAAACAAAGTGGTGTATTTAAAGTTGGTGATGAGTATTTAGTTAACTACCCAATTAGCATTAAGCTTGCGAAAACACAGTGGAACTTATTGATTGAAGTACCCGCTGAGCTTGCCCTTGAAGGGCCTCATGCGCTAGCAAATAGCATGAGCGAAAATGCCAATACACTAGGTGGCTTAATCTTGGTTACAGGTATTATTATTGCTGGTGCCGCCTTTGTAATCATGACCTTAGTGATCCGCACAATTGTGGCACCACTACAGCAAATTCAACAGCGCGTTGATAACCTTGCCAGTGCCGAAGGTGACTTAACTCAAACCCTGCATGTTGATACTCACGCTGAGCTAATCGCATTGGCAACTGGCTTTAATGCATTTCTTGCTAAATTGCGCGACTTAATTGGTGAGCTTAAAAATGTATCAACGCAAACCAAAGAGCAGGCTCACTTAGCGACCAGTGTTGCTGTTGATACTAAGCACAACGTTCAAGCGCAGTTCCAAGAAATTGAGAGTGTTGTGACCGCCATGAATGAAATGAGCGCAACAGCACTCGAAGTAGCAAGAGCCTCAGAGCAGTCAGCACAGCAAGCTGATGAAATAAACAGCCTTGTTGTGAGCAGTGAATCGAGCTTGTCGTCTGCGGTTACCCAAGTTAAAACCATGTCGGATGAAATCAAAGAGGCCAATCAAGCAGTTGAAAAAGTTGCGGCACGTAGTAACGACATTACACAAATTTTAGATGTGATCAGAACAATTGCAGAGCAAACTAACTTACTAGCACTGAATGCGGCAATTGAAGCGGCAAGGGCCGGTGAACAAGGCCGTGGCTTTGCGGTGGTGGCTGATGAAGTAAGGGCACTTGCTTCAAAAACACGTTCATCAACCGATGACATCAGCGGCCTAATCGACAGTTTACAGCTTGAAGTAGGCAACGCGTCTAAGGTCATTGAGCAAGGTGTTGTGCGTGCACAAACTGCGGTAGATGAAACCTCCGTTGCATTTGATGCATTACATGAAGTTGTCGTCAAAGTGGACGAAATCACGCAGCAAATTACCCATATTGCAACGGCCGCAGAAGAGCAAAGCTCAGTCACAGAAGAGATAAACCGCAACCTGACGTTAATTTCAGATGCCGCATCGCAACTAGCTGAGCTATCTACCCAAGCCGGAGATGGTAGCCAAACCCTCAATGCACTCGTTGCACAACAAGATGATGAGTTGAATAAGTTAAAGACGAAATAGTTTTAAGGAACTAGGCGCTAGGAGCTAGGAGCTAGGAGCTAGGCGCTAGTTGCGAGATACGAGATACGAGGTTCGAGAAAAACGCGATGTAAAATCGCTGCTACATGCTCGCATCTCGTTACTCGTATCTAATACTTCGTTTCGCGCGCCAAGCAAGCGTGACGCCTACAAGGTAGCAGCGGCTTTATGCCGCGACAAAGGGTAAAAATATCGTTATGCGGTGAAGTAATCGGATCTGAAAATCGATTAAGGATGGTTATACATCGCTCGTAATTGTTAGATATTTATTTTTACCAAAAGTAACGTAATAAATGGGTAAAAATAGACCCGATAGTAAGTTCCTGCTCATAGTGTTTGAAACAGTTACTTTATTTGATTGAATATCTTTGACAGAAAGTTTAGGGCTAGAGCACCAATCAATGGAGAACCAGATAAATTCAGCGTCATCAGGTATTGTGTAGTTGGCTAAAGAGTTGGGTTTGACTTTGCCGATTTTTTTAGAGTCGGCCCATAAAGTGTAATCTCTAATTTTATCATGATATTGTTTTGGTCTGTTTACTTCAATTTCCATTTGAACCTCACAAGGATAGTAATTCCATTAAACTTAACGGGCTTATAGCTCGTTTTCTTCCATATCCATTGTATTTTTATCAGAGCCGTTAATTAATTACTAGTCGTATAGTGCAAAGAAACTTAAGCTCATGCTCGCATCTCGCATCTCGCATCTCGCATCTCGCATCTCGTTTCTCGTACCTCGTCTCTCGTACCTCGTCTCTCGTACCTCGTCTCTCGTACCTCGTCTCTCGTACCTCGTCTCTCGTACCTCGTCTCTCGTACCTCGTCTCTCGTACCTCGTCTCTCGTAACTTTACTCTCGTAACTAGCAACTCGTAACTCATTCTAACTACACTGCGCTTGATTACGACCTTGGTTTTTGGCTTGGTACAATGCTTTATCGGCGCGTTTTAACATCGATTCTATATGCAGATCGCTTGCTTGTAAGGTGCTTACGCCAATACTCACGGTGAATTTAACGTGTTTGTTGTCGGCGATGATGTCTTGTTGTTCGATATCGGCTCTGATCTTTTCTGCGATAGCAAAGGCTGTGTGGTTATTTGCCATAGGTAAAAATAAGACAAACTCTTCTCCCCCAATGCGCCCCGCAATATCTGATGCTCTGCTATGTTGGATGAGCTTATGCGCTGTGGTTCGTATTACTTCATCGCCAGTTGCGTGACCATATTTGTCGTTTATAGCTTTAAATTGGTCTAAGTCTAACAGTAATAAGGAGCAGGTACATTGCGCGTCATGATATTTTGCAAACTGCTGATTAACCTTTTCGAAGAAGCCGCGACGATTATAAAGTTGTGTTAAATGATCTGTTACAGATAAGGCTAATGCCTCATGCTTAGCACGTTCTAGTTCATAGGTTCGCTCTTCTACTTTTTGTTCGAGCATGGTGGTTAGTTTTTGTTGCTCTTTCTTGCGCTGAATAAACACGGCTTGAATAAGTAATACCGCTGAAAGAGTAAATAAAAAGAAAAACTGCATGGTCACTTCTGCTGTTTTAGGATGATGATAATAAAAATACCCCCAGCCTTGATTACTTCCGACCCAAGCTGCAAAAAATACTAACATATTCATGCAGCTGGTGGCGGTTGGTGATAACCGCGTAGCGGCATAAAGCAGTGGAAACAGCAGTAATGCAGGCTGTAAAAATGGCAATGTCATGGTTGTGTATGCGGGGCCAAAAATAAAATAACACAACAAAACCACGGTAAAAGTAAGCAACAGAAGTTTAGAAAATTCACTAGGGGTGACCGTATGCGGCCAATTTCGCCATAAAAAGTAAAGGGCAGGGGTGAACACAATTGCTGCTAAGGCATTGCTAATACTCCAATTTAATATGCCTACATACAAGCCATTAAACCACTCGATACCAACTAGTGAGTATATGCCCACACCGAAAAGCGCAGAAATCACGCCAATCGCAATGCAAGCAACAATAAACACTCTGGCTAAACTGGTGACGCTTGTCAGCAGTGTGTGTTGTTTAAGTTTTCGGTTAATTAGCCAAAATGCAGTTAAAGCAGCGAGTGTATTACCTGTGGTTGTCGCGGCATTTATTGCTATGTGTTTAAAAGTGAATGGATTTAAGCCGCTTAGATAAAAATAACAAAGCACAACTAAACAGGTGCCTAATGCAACGCCCAGCCAGGCTTTACGACCAAATAACATCAAGCCTGCCAATGCGACTCCTGCTGGAGGCCATACCGCCAGTGTCTTTAACACTTGCATAGTAAACAAGCCAAACAGCAGATAAACAGAGCAAACAATGATATTAAATTGCCAAGGCTTGAGCTGTGTGTCCATACATCCCTTTATGTGCTTATGTAAGAAAGCCACCGATCGGTGAGTTAGCATTAATCAAGCTACTAATAAATTAGTATATTAGTAGTTGGAGAATAGGCAAATTCGATTAATTTAAAAGTGGTTTTTCTCTAGCTGTTTGCTATTCATACAATTTATTAGACTAATAGTTAATGTGCTTAAAAAACAATCTTTTGCTTACTCTTTAAAAGCGCTAAATCTAAATAAATCATTAATTATCAATTGCTTGAGTGTGTTTTATGAGTCTCTCAACTTATTAAAAACACCTATTTTATAAATTCATACCCGACCTTTTGCCTAATCGTGTTTTGTATCTGACTGCTTTACCCTAACTGCATAATAAAAACTCACATAATTTTTCAAGATAGGTAGTAGGAGAACTCATGAATACGAGGCAGCAATCAGCGTCAATAACGCCTGCTGAACAAGGATCGGATACTCATACCGACCAGCAAAGCTATCAAGCTCTTCATAAACCCAGCAGTGAATTTTCGAGTCGTGACGAATACCTTGAACACGAATTACAAATTATGCAGCCTAAGCGCTGGCGTCCTAACTTACCATTTCGTGATTATCGGTTTGAATTAGAAGACTCTATCCCTGCCATGGCAGGGACCATAGGCAAGGTGGTTATGGTGGGTGCAATTGCTGCAACGTTTGCAGCGCCACTGGGCTTAGGTGAAGGTTTTATTCTAGAAAACGTGCGCTATGAGCTGTTAATTGTATCGATCTTCATTTTATTATTTTCAGGCTTCTTTTTACCAACAGCAAACTTAGCGGGTACGCATGGGCCGCTTATTCCTTTGATCCCGATTGTGGTTGCTGCGGGTGGTCACCCAATGGCCTTCGGTTTACTGATAGGGGCGTTTGGCCTATTACTGGCGCTTAGTAAAGGCGGGAGTTTACTGGCGGGGTTAACCAGCCGAGGCGTGTGTGGCGGTTTACTGCTTTACCTTGGTTTTATTGGCACGATTTCGCAGGTTAAAAAGCTATTTGCATGGGCTGAAGGCATTGATATGACCCATATCGCTTTCATTGTGATTTTGTCGACTATCGTGTTGTATGCATTACTTGAGCACTACAAAAAACGTTGGTTAGCCGTGCCATTAAGCTGTTTACTTGGCGGTTTAATTGCATTTTTACTGGGAGCGCCGTTTGAGTTTAAGACCGCACCGGGTTTACCAAATATGAACCCAATGTATTGGTGGGGTGAAAACACCGGTTGGATGCTGGGTTTACCAACCCTAGAGAGCTTTGTGGTGGTATTGCCATTCGCGGTGCTTGCGGTTGCCATGTGGTCACCTGACTTTTTAGGGCATCAAGTATTCCAAAAAATTAGTTATCCTGAGCGCACAGAAAAAGTACAAATGAACATTGACGATACCATGTTCAGCGCTTCAATCCGCCAGACATTTGGTTCCTTGTTAGGCGGCTCTAATTTTACCTCGTCATGGGGAACCTACATCGTGCCAGCAGCCATCGCTAAACGCCCAATTCCTGCCGGAGCGGTGTTAACGGCATTATTTTGTATTATTGCCAGTATTTGGGGCTACCCAATGGATTTAGCTATTTGGCAACCCGTGTTATGCGTCGCGCTAATAGTTGGTGTGTTTATCCCGCTTCTAGAAGCGGGTATGGAAATGACTCGCGAAGGTAAAACTACGCAATCGGCTGCTATTGTGGTGTTTTCATCGACTTTAGTGAATCCTGCATTTGGCTGGTCATTAACTATGTTGCTCGACAATCTGGGCTTAATTGGTTGTAAAGAACGAAGCTCTGAACTATCCCCAATGAGCCGCTGGATCATTCCATTAGTAATGTTTGTTATTTTAACAAGCGTGATGGCAATGGTGGGTATGTTGCCAGGGATCCCAGCATTAATGGCAGACTTTAGACATTAATATATAAGGGTAAGGTGATAAACGCCTTACCCTTTTTTAAAGCTTTTATTTAAACTTAACTGTTTTTTCGCTGCGGGTGTAAGTTCGGGTATCGGGTTTTGTCCATTGACCTTTTTTAAGGTAAGAGGTTGACACTACAAAGCTGTTGTTTTTAAACTCGCTTGTCGATTTCACCTTAGTGATCCCTTCTTTATTACCCGTTACATTTTCATAAGCAACAAATTGAGTAGGGCTAAGTACATTCATAGTGCCTTGGGTATAAAAACCTGCCGTAGTGAAGTAATAAAACACCAAAGACTGCTTTTTATTGTCCCAAAAAATCATCGACTCACCACCATATTCACCTTCATTGATAGAGTGAATGGTTTTAATCGCCGTGCCATTGAGCGCGCGTTGCCAGGTACTCACATCTTGCACCGCAGGTTTACCTGCTGCGACATTAAAGTCTGACTGCCACGTGCCTAAGTAAGGCTCAAACACTTTTAGCTTGTCATCAAGTTGTTGCTCCGCCGCCATAACAGAAAGCGAACATAAGCAGATTGATAGTAAAAGTGATTTTAGGTATGCCATAATAGCGCCCCGATAAAATTAATTTGTTTTGCAGAGTATAGGTGATAATTCGTTGATTAAGAAAACATTAATTACATTTTCATTGTTGTTTCTAGCGCTGCTATGGCTGATATCGTGGCAACTTAATATTACCTACTTTATTGCAGGCACTTACAGCGTAGCGAGCTTAATAAGCTTTTTGGTATACGGCTGGGATAAACGTTTAGCGATGCAACATGGCGAGCATGTGATAAGAGTACCTGAGCGTACACTGCATATTTTAGGGTTAATCGGCGGCTGGCCAGGTTCATTAATTGCACAGCAATGGTTAAGACATAAATCTAAAAAACGCAGTTTTATTGCCGTACTTTGGTTAACAATTATTGTTAATGGCAGTGCACTGTCGTCACTGTATTATTTGCAGTTAATTTAAGAGCACAAACAGTTGTGTATTAATCTCTTTCTAAAAGCACAGCGCCGCTGTGCTCTTCACCTAAATAGTCGTCTTTGTTGTAGATAGGGCATTTTGCCATTGATAAACAGCCGCAGCCAATACAACCGTTAACGCGCTCGCGTAAACGCTGCATGTATTGAATTCGTTCATCTAGTTGAGTTTGCCATACCTTTGAAAGAGCTGCCCAATCTTGTTTAGTGGGTGTGCGTTGCTCGGGTAGGGTGCTTAACGTTTGTTTAATGTCTTCAAGAGTTATACCCATGGTTTGCGCAGCTTTTATTACGGCAATTCGGCGCAATACATCGGGTTTATAGCGGCGCTGGTTACCGTTATTACGCCAGCTGCGAATAAGTCCTTTAGACTCATAAAAATGCAAGGTTGAAACTTTTACGCCACTGCGTTTTGCCACAAAGCCAACCGCTAGGTTTGCATCAATAAGTTTCTTATCTGACATAATTTGCTCCAAGGTGTTGACCTAAAGTTAGCTTGAGGTTTTACGCTGCGCACATCATAAAAAAGGAGTGATAGTCATGCAACAAAAACCAATAACAAATACGGTAATTATTTATTCAAGTGCGCGAAAAAAGGGTAATACGAGTTTACAAGTTAATGATTATAAAGCGCAATATGGTGGTGATGTGGTATGTCTAGATGACTATGTTATCTCGCCTTATTGCTACGATAAGCAATATAAAAATGATGATTTTTATGCGGTATTTGAAGCGCTGTTGAATTATCAACACTGGGTGCTGGCATCACCTGTGTATTGGTATAACACCACACCGCAGTTTAAAGCATTTTTAGACCGGATCACTGATTACATGGATGATGAAACACTTAGGCCAAAACTGAGAACACTGCGTGAAAAGCAGTTTTCATTGCTCTCAAATGCAGGATCTGCACACGCACCTAACGCGTTTATCGAGATGTTTAAAAACACCTTTAATTACTTAGGCATGACCTTTAAAGCGCACCAACATATTGATGCTAGTTAAACGGGTTTAAACAAGGTAGGCTAGAGTAAAAAACAACAGGAACTTTTATGAAATCAACACTGTTAGGTTTATCTTTAGCCTTATTATCTTCGTTTAGTCATGCAGAGCAAGCTGAGCCAGCTATTAAAGGTTTTGGTTTTTATTATGATGTGCCAAACCATGCAGAAATCTCTGATCAAACGGTTTTCAAAGTGGCATTTGATGTTGCTGATGCGGCAAAAAAAGGGGCGCAGAATAACAAAATGAACTCATTAGCAAGGTTCATTAATATGCATATAGCCCATGGTGTGAAGCCTGAGAACATTCAACTCGCTTTAGTTGTGCATGGTGGCGCGAGTGTTGATGTACTGGAAAACAGTTTTTATAAACAGCGCTTTGACAGTGACAATAAAAATCAGCAATTGATCTCACAATTGTTGGCACATAATACCGTTGTGTATGTGTGTCGGCAGTCTGCAACGCACATGAAGGTAAAACAGCAGCAGCTTATTCCTGGTGTGCAAATGGCGTTATCGGCAATGACGGCGCATGCACAGTTGCAACAGCAAGGTTACACACTGAATCCATTCTAATGAATATCTTATGCTTCGGTGATTCAAACACCTATGGTATTTCGCCCGTCGATGGTAAGCGCTTTGCAGCAGATGAGCGCTGGCCTAGTTTACTGGGTATTAAATTAGGTGCCGGCTACCAAGTTATTGAAGCCGGCCAGCCCAATCGTACACTGGTGAACGACCCGCCTTTCAGTGGTGATAAACTGGGCATTAAATACTTAGAACCTTACTTAGTGGCTTATCATTTAGATGTGATTGTTATTCAGCTCGGCACGAATGATTTAAAGCGCCGTTTTGCACTGTCGGCTGCTGATATTGCCAATGCCCTCGAAGCACTTATTTTAGATATAAAAAACTACTATTTGCACCGCGAATTGCCCAAAATAATGATACTAAGCCCGCCGGCGGTGTATGAGGTAGGCTCCTATAAATCTATTTATGCTGGAGCGGCTGCTAAGTCTAGCGAGCTAGTTGAGGCTTTTTCTGAAGTGTGTGTGAAACAGCAAACTCTGTTTTTGGATATCACAGCAATCGCTACGCCTTGCCAGCAAGAAGGTGTGCATTTAATTCTTGAATCACATAAGTCTTTAGCAGAGCATTTACAGTTCTTGATTGTAAAACAAAAAAGCCACAGGTTATAAAACACTGTGGCTTGGGTATTGATTCTTTCAATCAAGGGGTTTGGGAGAATCGCTTAAAACTCGTAGCTAATGCTTAAGCGTGTAGTACGAGGCATAATGTAACGACCATTCGGTGCATCAGCATTACGAGGGTCACCTTCAGTGATACCTTGCTCGTCAGTTAAGTTATCAACTGCTAATTGCACTTTAATACCTTCCATAGGCTCAACAATTAAACCTATGTCTACTTTTTCGTAACCTTCTAACACAACCGTGTTTTCGTTGTCGCCCCAACGATCATCAACCGCTGAGATTGTGCCGTATAAGGTTGCATACATATCGCTTACTTCAAAGTCATAGCTTGGTGTTACACGTACTTGCCATTTTGGCTGACGTTGGCTTTCGTTACCTTCGTTGCTTGGGCTTTCTGTGATTTCTGTTTCTTGAAGCGTTGAGTTTAAGTTAACTGAGAAACCAGATTCGTGGTTGTAGTTATAATCAAGCTCAATACCGTATGCTTCGTTGGTTAAGATTTCAGCTGGTACACCTGGGCGACGAACAAAAGTGTCACCTTTTACTTCGTTAGTGAAGAATGTTGCATAGAAATCGGTGCTATCAGTTAATAGCTTATAACCAAACTCGGCTTGTGTTACTTCTTTAATTAACTTTTCGCCACCTTCGTATGCGCTAAAGTTATCGCGGAAGTCGTCAAAGTAAGGCATTTTGTAACCACGGTTTACGCGGGCAAACACACCCATGTCATCGTTAATTGAGTAGTTGATACCCGTTGTCCACGATGTTTTGCTTTCGTCATATTGAACAGACTTATCGATTACGCCATCAAGGCCTTCATCAACCGAGTATTCCACTTCGTGGTTTTCAAAACGAACACCGGCATCTAGTGTAAAGTCATCGTTGAATTTATATTGAGCCGTTGTGTAAAAGGCATTGGTACGTGCATCACCTGTAGAGTTGATATCGTAGTTGAAGTCACAACCATCAACACTTGCATTACACTCAATGCCGTCTAGCATTTCGCCGCCTGCTTCAAGCACGTGATACGCTGTGTTACCTAAGCTCCACCAGTCATTTGCTGATGTGCTTGCTGTGTAATAACCAAAGGCCAGTGATAAGTTATCAAGCTTTTTAGCGAATGCTAAATCATTAGTGAATGCGCTAATTTCTTTTAATACCACCCAACGACCAAGTTGTTGAACCGCTGTGTCTGCATCGTATTCTGTGCCAGTTACTGCACCTGTTGCTGTTTCACCGTTATCAGCCACCGCACCAACGGTTGTTGCAGAGCCTGCCGGTACTAAGCCGTACGTGTTTGCATCACCTTTAGTGATGTTGAAGCGATCTGTGAAGCTCCAACCGTTATCGAATTCAAGTTTGATGCTACCGCCAGAAACATGACCTTTCCAACCACGGCCTTCACCTAAGTCGATCTGTTGCTCGTCATTATTTGCGCCTGTGTAGATAGTCGCTTGGCGATTTAAAGTACCCAGCTGCGTGTAGCTTGCGTCAACGCCGTCAACATTAAGTGGTGTTGGTAAGTACCAAGCACCGTGGTCGTCGGTTTGACGGGTGTATAAATTAATGGTGCCGTTTTCTAATTCTTTAGTGATATTAATTGTGAACTGGCTGCCTTTTTCTGATGTGAATCCAGCATCACGAATACCTGGAGAGCTTTTAACATAACCACCCACCATGAAGAATAAGTCATCAGAAATCTCACCACTTACCATAGCGTCAATGCGTTGTAAGTTGTAATCTGAAGTTGTGTATTTGAATACACCTTCGGTATCTTCACTACCACGTTTAAGGCGGAAGTTAGTTGTTAAACCAGGTTGACCATTTGATACAACAGGGTTTGGACCGCCGCGCAGTGCTTCCATCGTTTCGATTGTTTCATCTAAACGGAATAACGACGAGTTTTCTAAAAATGACAAAGTAGGCGCAGGATAAATTGGCGAACCTTCAAGGCTTAATGTTAAAAATGGTGCATCACCACCACCAGGGAAACCACGTACAAATACGTTCGCGCCAGACTCACCACCCGAGCTTTCTACCCACACACCCGGCACGGCTTTGAATAAATCAGCTGTACTTTTTGGCGATAATTTAACAATTTGATCTGCATCTATATTGGTTACTGCATAGCCAGCATCAATTTTACGTACGCCAATACCTGCAGGTGTACCAGATACAATAATTCGTTCTACTTTTTCTTTAGCTGGTTGCTCAGTTTGCTCTTCGGCCATAACTGTTTGGCCACTCAAAGCTAGCAAAATTGCAGAGGCTAGCGCACTGCGTGTGTATGTAGTTGTCATTGTGTGTTCCCATTTTTTATGTTGTTGAAAGCAATGTATTAGCGAATATTTTGCAATTGTTAACACCTTGCTTTTATAAACCATAAAGATTTATGCAAACGTTTGCAATTTGTTTTTTCAATTTTTTGTCCTTTTTTTACCCACAGGGTGAGTTGGTCTGTTTTGCTTACTGAAAAAATATTATGCTCTTTGGCGCAGCGATTTGGTCGAAATGGTGGTATATTGCCAGCATATGTTTTAAAGGAAAGCAGTGTTTCAGTATCATGAATGATAGAAAATTAAAGTTAGCTGATCTTGCGAAATTAGCCGGTGTTTCTACGTCGACAGTTTCCCGTGCGCTCAATGATAACCCATTGATAAAACAGGAAACTCGCGACAAGCTTCAACAGTTAGCAAAAAAACATAACTTTAGTTTAAACACGGCTGCTAGCCGCCTTCGCACCCAAAAAACCAATGTTGTTGCGGTTATTATTAACCTCGATGGTGATACAGAACAGTCTATTAACGACCCTTTCTTACTTAAAATTGTTGGTGAAATAAATTTAGCGCTAAATAAATTTGGCTTAGAGTTATTACTTTCTAATTCGTTTATGGCCAGCGATGATTGGGCAAATTACTTTATTAATAGCCGCCGTGCCGATGGCATTATTGTGGTCGGCCAAGGTAAAAGCCAAGCAAATATTGAAGCTGCAGCGAGTGCTGGTGTTCCTTTGGTTGTGTGGGGCGATCCAAAAACACCCAGCAGTTACCCAATTGTTGGCAGCGATAATTATTTAGGGGGTCGCCTAGCGACTGAGCACTTATTGGCAAATGGCGCTAAAAACATATTGTTTTTAGGTGACCCTGGGCACGCTGAAATTAGTGAACGCCACCGTGGTTATTTAGATGCTATTAATGAAGCCAAAGCCACTCCTCACGTGGTTTCTATCGATATTACTAGTAGTGCTGCTTATAAAGGAATTAACCAATTGTTGGTAGAAAAAGGGCTATGCTTTGATGGCATTATGGCATGTAGTGACATGGTGGCTTTTGGTGCGATGAAAGCCCTGAAAGAGCGTTACATTAGTATTCCAAACGACGTTGCCCTCGTGGGCTTTGATGATATTGCCATGGCAGATATCAGTCATCCTTCTTTGTCGAGTATTAAACAAAATACTCAACGCGCTTCAGTTATTCTTGTTGAAAAGTTGTTAGCCCAGTTAACAGGGCAGTCGGTAGAATCTCAAGTTGTTGAAATAGAACTAGTAAATAGGCAGTCGAGCCAGCGCTAAGCCTTTTGAATGTTAGCAATATGTGTAATTTTAAATGCAAACGTTTGCATTTTGTTTTGCGCTAAACTAGACTGAATAAAAATAATCATAGGTTGAAGTGAATGAATCCTATAAGAATAACTATCGCGCTGGCATGCAGCTATTTTGTCTTTGCTATTATGCTTAATAGTGTGGGCACTGTTATTTTACAAGCAATCAATAGCTTAGATGTAAGCAAAACTCAGGCGTCTGTTCTTGAAGGATTTAAGGATCTTAGTATTGCCATTGTGTCATTTTTAGTGGCGTCATTTATCCCTCGTATAGGCTATAAAATTGCCATGCTTGGCGCTTTATTACTGGTTGCGGTGATGTGCTTGGTTGTTCCGAGCATTGCCGACTTTTGGGTATTAAAAGCGCTCTTTGCCGCAATTGGTTGCAGCTTTGCAGTAATGAAAATCTCTGTTTACTCTGTTATTGGTCAAGTGACTGATAATGCTAATAAACATTCAGCGTTATTAAACACCATTGAAGGGGTGTTTATGCTTGGCGTGCTGTCGGGTTATTGGATTTTTGCGTTATTTATAGACGCTGATGACCCGCAAAGTAGCCACTGGTTGAATGTTTATTACTTGCTCGCAGCGATTGTTGCGGTGGCGTTTGTTTCTGTGCTTGCGGCACCAATAAAATCGCCAGAGTTAAAAACTAATCAGCAATCGCAGCTTCATGATTTTATTGACATGTTAAAGCTGACTTACCAACCCCTTGTGCTTATTTTTGTTGTTAGTGCATTTATGTATGTACTAATTGAGCAAGGCGTGGGCACTTGGCTGCCGACCTTTAATAACCAAGTTTTAAAATTGCCTGTTGATGTCAGTATCCAACTTGCTAGTTTGTTTGCAGCTGCGTTAGCGCTTGGTCGTTTGGTAGCAGGGCAAGTACTTAGGTTTATTAGTTGGTTTAGTTTATTAATGGGCTGCTTGGTCGCTATGGGTATGCTCGTATTATTGGTGCTGCCTTTGACTCACGATGTTGATGGTAGCCAAGTGAAAAGTGTGTTTGATGTGCCTTTTGCAGCATACATGCTGCCGTTGATTGGCTTTTTTATGGCACCGATTTACCCGTTACTTAACTCTGTCATGCTGAGTTCACTTGCTAAGCACAAGCATGCGGCTATGACAGGCTTAATTGTGGTTTTTTCAGCATTAGGTGGAACAACAGGCTCAATTATTACGGGCTTTGTATTCGATAAATTTAGCGGTCAGCATGCGTTTTATCTCACATTAGTGCCAATAGCCTTGCTATTAATCACCGTTTCAATCTTTAAGAAAATTACCCTAAAACCACAGTATCAAGCGGCTTCAAGCGCAGAATAAGGGATTGTCATGAACTTCGTTAATAGCCAATTATTTAAAGACGTACAGCTAGCAGAAGTGTTTGCTGATTCAAAAATGTTTGCCGATGCAGTGCCAAATTTATCTTGGCAAAGTGCTTGTGAGTTGTATCAACTTGTAGGCCCTTTAAAAGGTGATGAGCTGCGCGAATTTGTTATGTCGAACTTTTTGTTTGCTGATCAGACTATTCCGACTGCGAAATTAGATACCACTTCGGTTAAACAGTATATTCTTGATTTATGGCCACACTTGCATCGCAATGCAGATACAGATTTAGCAAGCTCACTAATGCCCTTGCAGTTTGACTACATTGTACCGGGTGGTCGTTTTCAAGAAATTTATTATTGGGATAGTTATTTTACAGCCTTGGGTCTAGAAGATTGTGGCGACCTAGCCACCATTGAAGCCATGGTTAATAACTTTATAGACCTACAAGAACGTAATGGCTGTATTCCAAATGGTAACCGAGTTTATTATAGCTCTCGCTCGCAACCACCTGTTTTGGCGTTAATGATAGCGATGCTATGGGACGCAAAATATAAACAAGAAGCAGATTTAACTTGGCTAGCAAACGCGGTAAAAGCACTTGAAGCTGAGTATCAATTTTGGATGCAAGGCTGTAACGACCTTAGCAGTGAAACGCCTGCTATTAGGCGCGTTGTAAAAGTGCCTAATAAGGCTATTTTAAACCGATATTGGGATAGTGCGGCAACACCTCGTCCAGAGTCATTAAAAGAAGATTTACATGACGCTGAAGGGCTAACAACTGAGCAGCAACAAAGTTATTTTCAACATATTCGCGCTGCATGCGAGTCTGGCTGGGACTTTAGTAGCCGTTGGCTAAGCGATCATAGTGACCTAAAAAGTATTGAAACAACCAATATCATACCGGTTGATTTGAATAGCTTACTGTATAACTTAGAGCATACGTTATCTCGTTTTTACCGTTTACTTGGTAAAGAACAAAAGAGCCAGTCGATTGCTGAGCTGGCTACACTGCGCTTAGATGCAATTAATACCTATTGTTGGAATTCTGAGGCGGGTGTTTATCGTGATTACAACATTAGACTCAATCAGCAAAGTAGTGTCGATTCGATGGCAATGGCTGTTCCTTTGTTTGTAGGCGCTGCATCTGTACAACAAGCTCAACAAGTGAAGCAAAAACTGATGAATGAGTTTTTAAAGCCCGGTGGTTTAGTGACAACATTGTGTAGTACATCACAACAATGGGATAGTCCTAATGGTTGGGCGCCGCTACAATGGTTCGCTGTAAAAGGTTTAACAGAGTATGGCTTTGTCAGCGAGGCACAGGCGATCATGAAAAACTGGCTGAGTATGATCGAAATGCGTTTTGCAGAGGATAAGTGCCTCCTTGAAAAGTACAATGTGTGCGAATTAGTTAGCCGTGCAGGTGGTGGCGAATACACAGTACAGCAAGGATTTGGTTGGACGAACGGTGTAACATCACGTTTTTACAAACTACTTAATGACTCACTGTAAAAGGGGAGATGCGAGTATTGTTGGTTTACATTTTGTTAACTTTGGTGTCTGGCCATCCAAATGGGTTAGCAATGTTGTAAATTGCCAAAATAAAGGCTTATGAACGGTTGAATCATGTATCTAAATTAGGTATTGTGAATAAAATGTTTCAAGGAAGAAATGAGATGATTCAACCAACTTCTGTATTTCTAAAAACACAGCCAAGGTTACAAAACCGCAGTCAAAATTATCAATATTTAATTAAAATACTCGATGCGTTTTTTATGCGTGTGAAAGTTGATGCAAGCTTGCCTCAAGAGTCTATGCGCGAAGAGTTTAACCTTTATTTGATTGATAGCACTGACGCACATTGGAAAGACTTACTACCTGCAGAGTTAGTGCAACTTGCTAAGCAACATTTAGTGGTTATTTTTAATGCGGACGCTAATGCAATTTGCGAAAAAAACTTACTTTTAAATGGTATTAAAGGGGTGTTTTTTGCAGATCAATCACCTGAAGATATTTTTGCAGGGCTGGTCAGAGTGATCAATGGCGAGCTGTTTTTTAGCCGTAAAAGTATTTCTTCTACCTTTAACCATATGCTATCTGCAATGTCTCGCAGCCAATTCAATGCTAGTAACGATTCGGTAAATACGGATATTGACCTCAGCTTACTGACTAAACGAGAAAAATCAGTGATTCACTTACTTGCCCAAGGTGCGAGTAATCGAGATATCGCAGAGCGTTTAAATATCAGCGATCATACAGTTAAAACCCACCTGTACAGTGCATTCAAGAAAACGGCATCGCGTAACCGCGTGGAGCTGGCTAATTGGGCACAAAATTACATGGCAGTGAGTTTGTCTTTGCAAAATACACAGTAACAAACTATAACCAGTTTAATCCCTGTGGTAGTGTTTGCTATTAAAGCTCGTTTAGCACTTGCTCGATGCTTAAAAATCCAGCTTCGAGCAAGTATCCTTCAAAATCGTGTTTCCGTTTAGCTTCCATTATTCGAGCCTCGGTTCGATTTAGATGTGAGCTTATTCATAAAGTACAGTGGAATACAGAGTATTAATAATCCCAGCCATTGCCATAATGGCGCAAAAAGAAACACCAGCGCTGATTGTGCATCATGAGAAAAATAGATTGAACCTATGGTCACAGTACCAAATAAGACACACATAATAGTGACAATAAACGTGGCGATTTGTGCCACTCTTGTTTTACTGTGTTCAACCATCCATGCCATTAATAAATAAGGCGAAATACCCCATAAAACAAAGCCAATTGGCAGGCTTTTTGAACTGTCAAAATTATCAATTGTGATGACTAGGGTAATCAGTGCGGCTAAAACAATAAGAGAATAAGCGCATTTGGAGAAAGTAATCCATTTCATAAATAAAACTTAATTGACTGAATGCTATAAGTATTTATTTCGATGGATAATTAAGCAGAAAGTTCAAATTGGGCGCTGTGATGTTCAGCGCCACACTAATATACTCATTAAATTAGACCGCTTTTGCAGACCAAATGCCTTTGTTGATACCTTTTAATACAAGGTCGCTAAGCGCTTTTTCAATTGCTTGTGTTACGCAAATACTCATAGGTTCATTGTCGGTGAATCCGGCTTCTGCTTCTGCAAGACGCTTGTAGCTCACATAGCGAAAGAAGCCTGCGCGCATTTCTTGACTGAGCACTTTTTTACTTGTCGCGACGGATAACAAAACTTGGCCTGTGCGAACATCGACAGCGCGTAAATAAATTGAGATTGCATCTTCACGATATAACTCTGATGCGCCAATCCCGAAGTATTCCATACCAATCCCGCCGGTTTTGATATTTGTGTCGTAACTAATAATACCGCCTTCTAAGATTATTTTTGCTGTTGTGAGCGGTGGTAATTCAGGTAGCTTATCGTTTTCGGCTTGCGCAGCGCGAATTATTTTACGCTCAGTTAAGATATTTTGTAGACCTTCGCGTTCTACCGGAATAAACCAATCAGATTCATGCAATGCTTGCACTAAAATAGAGTTAGCACCTTGTGTTACTGCGGTAGAAAATGAGCTTACATTTGCCTGTGGTTTGTATTGCCCAGTTTGGTCACGAAATGAGTACACTGACACAGGAATGCTTCCCATTGGTTGAGGAAGGGCCTGCAAAGCCTGGAAAGTTTCGGTTGGCTCAAGAGAGTCTGCTAGTTGTTTGGTCGGCGGGATTAAATTGCCCATTGATGAACAACCCGACAGAAGTAATACCATTGCTGCTAATGTGAGTGTCTTCATTATCCAAACCTCGGTACTTCAATTACTGTCACTGTGCCATCAGAGGTGTTGGTAATTCTAACGGTGATTGTGTCACTGGTACTGGTGATAATTTGAATTTCATAATCACCCGTCATAAAGGTCGAGTCACCATTAAAGATGCTGTCGTCGATTTCGTCACCAAATGCCATATCTGTGATTTCTCGTACCATTCTATTTAAGTAGGTACGCTCTAACGAATCTTGAAATTTTTCCCCGTAGGTTTGTTCGATAACCGGCGCTTTGTGCTTGTTTTGTGATTGCGCTTTATTAAGTAGCATGCTGGCATTTAATGGGCTGCCACCAAAGCTTGGGTTAATTGGGGTATAAACGAGTTCGGTTGCCCAACTAGAAAGAGGGCAGAGGATTATTATTAGTGTTGTTAAGTATTTCATTTTACCATCCATTTTTTGCCATATCGGGTGTTGATTGCTGCATTTGACTGCGTGCCATGGCATCCATCACGCTATACATGGCTTGTTTTACACGTTCATCTAATGGCTCTAAGCGACGTCCTAGATAGGTGACGTACACTATTTGGTTATTCATTTTTAAGACAAGTCGAGTCCCCGCTCGGGGTAATACCGTTTCTTTTATTTCGATATTAAAACCTGCTGTTGAAGGTAAATCGCGCCATAGGTTGGCAAACTCAAAATAAAATTGATGGCCAAATCGGCTAATACTTCTATCGAGTACTAAGCCATCGATTTCGAGGTCTTCGCCATAACTAGCCGTACTTTGAGCTGCAAGCACGATGCAACATATGCGTAGTAAGTTTTTTATTTTCATAATGGAATGAGGGAGCAAGGCTCCCTCTTAAGCGATTATTCTTGGGTTACAGTTGCGGTATTGCCATCACCTAGTTGAGTGATAACAACTGTGCTGTTAGAGCCAATCATTGAGCCTTCAACAAGGTTTGCGTTGCCGTCTTGTACAACGACCAGTGAGTTACCCTCACCGCCTAGCAAGAATGCACTTTCACCGATACCTACAACAAAGTTTTCTGAGCCTGTTTGGCTAATATCAACAGAGTTGTTGCTACCTTCCATAATCAGGTCGATGGCATTGAGTTCACCAACTTGTGTGAAAGCAACTTGGTTGTTGTTGCTATCAAGCACGCTTGCGAATGTTAGTGCCGCTTCGTTAAGGTCACCCAGCTGATTAACTGCAATGTCATTATCGTTTGAAGAGAGTGAGTCGTCTGGGTATGAAGACTGAACTAGTACAGTGTTTTCATTGCCGCCTTGAGCAATATCAACGTTGTTGTCGCTACCATTGAAGTTAGCAACGTGAGCACTGTTTGCGTCACCAATTTGGTTAGCAACAAACTCATTGCTATCGCCAATAGCACCTAAGTACACATCATTACCGTTACCATTTTGAAATGCAGTGAGTTCGTTGTCGTTGCCAATAGCATCTAAGCCAGCGGTATTGCTGTCATGCTTTTGATTGACCAATAATGTATTGCCATCACCAACAATCACGCCTGACTCAAAGCTGTTGCTGTTGCCTTCTTGATCAGACTTAACCTCGTTGTCATTGCCTGTGATTTCTGCAACTAATGCGCTGTTAGAGTCACCATCTTGCTCAAACTCAACTTCGTTATAATCACCATGCAGCGAAGTAAGCTCAGCGCTGTTGAAGAAACCTGTTTGGTCAATAGTAATTTCATTGCCGTTGCCAATTACTTCATCAGAGGTAAACGCATTGAAAACACCCTCTTGCATTACTTCGATGCTGTTGTCATCACCTCTAATTACATTGAACGTTGCTTCATTTAGTAAGCCGCTTTGCTCTGCGCTGATTGTGTTGCTGTTACCCTGTAAATCAAAGTTGTAGAACCAATGGCCACCATCACCTTGCGTTACAGTTGCGCTATTTTCATCACCAACCATGACGTTGATAGCTTCGTTGTTAACACCAAAGAATCCTGCACCTTCTTGCTCAACGCGAATAGCATTGCCAACACCAACGGTTTCAGACAATGCGCCATTCATGGTGCCGTTTTGGCTGTGCGAAACAGTATTATCGTCACCTGTGTTGTAGATAAGAGATAAGTTAGATGTTTGTGCTTGACTTACTTCAACCATGTTGCCATCACCTACACTGACAGTTTCTGCACGATGACCTGTACCTTGTTGAGCAATAACCGCATCGTTACCAACACCGGTAACCGATACTTGATCTAGGGTAATTGAGTTTGATACACCCAGTGTTGAAACTTGGCTTGCAAGCTCAGTGCTAGATTGTGTTTTATCATCTCTGTTTGCACTTGCTGCAAAGCTTGAACCTAACGCAATAGTAATTGCACAGGTAAGTAGAGACTTTCTTAACTTCATGATTATTTCCTTTAAATTATTATTAATCAAAGCTCTAAAATTATTATTTTCTCTTTTAGAACCATGTACCAGCATGCCTTGCCGGGTTAATTTATGTGATATTTAACTGTTAGCTAACAATCAGAAGTGAATGAAGCAACTTTGTTAGTTGTGACTCTGAGGTCGTACAAATAACAAGAAAATTACTTTAGACAGATTTGGAATAATATAAAATCATCAGTTTTTGTGGTTTTTATAAATTACTTATTTTCAATTAGTTATGTGTGTTTGTTTAGGTTTTAGTATGGGTTTTGATTTAAAAGCAGTAAAAAAGTTGGGGAAATATTAATGGATCATTAAGGGTTCTTTTTTCACAAAAAAGTGTGAATTGGACGTATTTTTATTGATTCAATCAGCAAAAAAGTATGGATTTAAACTTAGCATCATTTTTTTTCTTGCCTGTTATCTGCAATTTGCCATTTATGAACTATGCCACGTGATATTCATCATTCAGAAGTAATGAGCTTTGGTGGTCGGATCATAGTGATTCGATCAGTTCAACAAATTATGGATAGTAAATATGAAAACTAAATTATCTGTATTAAGCCTAGCCTTATTACCATGTTTAGGTGCTGCACAAATCAGCACACCAGCAAAAACAACCGTCGTTGGTGCAAGTGAAGACTCTGTACTTGTTATGTATAAAAAAGGCACCTCTGCTGCAATGCGTGCCCATGCTCGTAGCTTAGTTAAAGCCACCATCAGCGATATCAACAAAGATGGTGTCGATGATAACTATTCAGCCATTTTGTCTGGCCGTTTAGCTAAATTTAAAATTGCAGGTATGAGCAGCAAAGAAGCTATCAAGCGTCTACAAAACCATGCTGCTATTGAATATGTAGAGCCTGACTACCGTGTATCGATTGCCAGTGTACCTAATGATCCTGATTTTTCTTCGTTGTGGGGTTTACACAACGAAGGTCAAACAGGTGGTGTCGCCGATGCTGACATTGATGCAGTTGAAGCATGGTCAATCTCAACCGGTAGCCGCGAAGTTGTTGTTGGTGTAATTGATACCGGTGTTGATTACAGCCACGAAGATTTAGCTGATAACGCATGGATCAACCCTGGCGAAATTCCGGGTGATGGTATCGATAATGACGGTAATGGTTACATCGATGACGTGCACGGTATTAATGCGATTACCGACTCAGGTGATCCAATGGATGACCAAGGCCATGGTACTCACGTATCGGGCACAATAGGTGCGTCAGGTAACAATGGCACCGGTGTTGTTGGTGTGAACCATGAGGTATCAATTGCGGGCTGTAAGTTCTTAAGTGCAGATGGTACAGGTTCAACTTCTGATGCAATTAAGTGTATCGATTATATGGTTGATCTTAAAAACCAAGGCGTAAATGTACGTGTTTTAAATAACAGCTGGGGTGGCGGTGGCTTTAGCCAAGCACTGGCAGATGCTATTACGGCAAGTGAACAAGCCGATATTCTATTTGTAGCAGCAGCGGGTAACGATGCGGTTGATAACGATCAAAACCCTCATTATCCGTCTAACTACGAGCATGACAGCGTATTATCAGTTGCCAGTACTGACAACAGAGATAACATGTCGAGCTTTTCACAATGGGGTTTAACAAGTGTTGATTTAGGCGCACCAGGTAGTGCAATTTTATCAACGATACCGGGCAATGGTTACGCTAGCTATTCTGGTACATCAATGGCAACACCGCATGTTGCTGGTGCAGCTGCATTAGTGCTTTCGATCAACCCTGATTTATCAGCGCTTGAACTTAAAGAGTTGCTAATGAATAGCGGCGACCAAAATGAAGCGCTGCAAGGCAAAACAGTGTCTGGCAATCGCTTAAATGTGAATCAAGCACTTGAGCAAGCAGATCCAACTCCAAGCTTCAAAATCTCAGTGTCGCCAAGTTCACAGCAAATTACTGCTGGTGAAACTGCAACATATACCTTTGAAATTGGTTCAATCGCCCAGTGGGATGGTGTCGTTAGCCTAGCACTTCAAGCTGATTTAGCGGGCGCAACACTATCGCAAACAGAAGCTGTACCTGGAGATGTAGTTACACTAACGGTGCCAACACAAGAAGCAACAGCATGGGGCAGTTATAGTTTTGTTGTTGATGCAACATCAGGTGAGTTAGCTAAACAAAGCAGTGCGTCACTGTTTGTTAACCCTGTTGGCTTAAATGACTTTACTTTCTCAAATGAAACACCAGTGTCTATTCCTGATAACAATGACACGGGTATTGATTCGGTGATTACTGTAGCTGATGAACTTACTGTGTTCTCAACGGATGCAAGTATTGATATTACTCATACTTACATTGGTGATTTAATCGTCACATTAACGTCGCCGCAAGGAACAACTGCAACACTTCACAGCCAATCTGGCGGTGGTGCTGATGATCTAGTACAAAGCTACTCGCTGGCTAACTTTAATGGCGAAGTTGCGACAGGTGATTGGGTACTCAATGTCAAAGATGTACTGTCTGCTGATACCGGTACTTTAAACAGCTGGTCACTGACGTTTAGCGCTATTGGTGAAGTGAGCTCGCAGCCTCCACAAGCTGGCTTTGCATTTGAAACATCAGGTTTAGATGTCACTTTCACTAATACCAGCACAGATAGCAATGACGATATTGTTGCTTGGGCGTGGGATTTTGGTGACGGTGCTTCATCAACAGATGCTGATCCTATGCATACTTACGCACAAGCAGGCAGCTATGAAGTGACGCTAACTGCGACAGATAGCGAAGGTCAAACAGATACGTTCACGCAAACGGTTGTGGTATCTGATGTTGAAATTGAGCTATCGGTTAAACGTGCTAACAAAACACGTTTAGGTACTATGCGTGTTGATTTAAGCTGGCAAACTGTGGCTGATCAAGTAAGCATCTACCGTAATGGTGAACTACTTGAAACAGTAGCTGATCGTGGTTTCTATCGCGATGTAGAGCGTAAAGCTGAGTTACCAAGCTATGAATATCAAGTTTGTGTATCTGATACTGTTTGTTCTAACCCAGTGACAGTGTCCTTCGACTAACATTGTTTCACTGCTCAAAGCCCAGTTTCCCCACTGGGCTTTTTTTATTTGTATTACAAAATGAAGTTTTCGCTAAAACTGTGTATAATTTGCGCCCTTTAAATATCTGTTCACGTGTCGTATTAATGTGGGGTTGTGAGTGAAAGCATTGCTGAAACAGCATGGTGTAATTTTTATTCTTCTAAGTATGCTAACCGGGTTAATGGGGGCATTTGTTAACCCATTGATGAGCTTATTCATTGTCGAAGGGTTGCAAACACCGCCCGTGTATTTAGGTGTTTATATGGTGGCGGTCACCATTACTGGGTTAGTTATTAGTCAGTGGTTAGGTGGCATGGCTGATCAAGGCACCAGTGCGCGAAAGTTATTTATGGTGGCTGTATCAGGTATGGTGTGTGCGTTAGTGACCTTTGCGAATGCCACTGCATTTTGGCAAGTATTGCTCGCAGGCGTGTTGTTTCTTGCGATGGGCAATGCGGCAATTCCGCAAATGATGACCGTGGCAAGACAATGGGCTGGGCGTCAACAGAACATCGACATTACCAGTTTTAATTCCCGTTTACGTGCTGCTATTTCCTTTGCTTGGGTCGGCGGCCCGCCGCTTGGTTATTTATTAGCCGCTGGAGGCGAGTTTAGCCGCTCGTTTTACTTTGCTGCGGTGTGTGCCTTGGTTGCACTTATCTTTGCATTTAAGTTTATTCCTGACTACAGCGCTCAAAAATCGCAAAATGGCAGAGAGCCTGCAGCCGCAACGAGTTTATCATTTTGGTTGCTGGGCTTAGCTATTATGCTTGGTTCAACGGGTAATATTATGTATTCATCGGCACTGCCGCTTTATAGCATTACAGAACTAGGGTTTGCTGAACATACACCCGGGCTGTTTATGGGGGTAGTGGCACTGTTAGAAATTCCTATCATGCTGTATGGGGCAAAGCTTGCTAAAAAATACAATAAAGTTGCGATGCTTGCAGTGGCATTTTGTTGTGCAATTGTATTTTATTTAGGGGTGTTTTTTGCCAGCCAAGTATGGCACTTAATCGCGTTGCAAGTTTTAAATGGGCTATTTTACGGTATTTTTGCGGGCATTGGCTTAACCGTCTTACAAGATCAGCTTCCCGAGCGAATAGGGTTTACCTCAGCGTTTTATACGAACGCCATTAAACTGGGTGTTATGTGCGGGGCAGGGGCAGCAGGGGTTGTTGCACAGTTTTATAGTTTTAGGTTTGCAACCCTTGGCTCTATGCTAGCTGCAAGTTTAGCCCTTGGCTGCTTAATGTTGTTTAGCTATGTAAAGCGCCAAGAGCAGCAAGGAGCTGTTATGCCAGTACTGCAAGAAGGCCTAGTTGAATAACTAGCTTAAATAGATAAAAAACCGAGCATCGTAGCTCGGTTTTTTGATTATGAGTAACTAATCATTAGCTATTAGCCATTAGCGATTTGATCTAGTAAATGCATGACTCGTTCACTGGCTGCTTCCATCTTATTAATGTGATTAATCGCTGCGTCTTTATTGCCAGTTTGCAGCATGACTAACGCTTCAACACCATTGCGATGAACTTCACGATGTGGCTCTTCTAATTGACGATAAGCATTGTGTTGTTTGAAGCCATTTGATTGCTCTGAATTATACCATTTACCTAATCGGCACATGGTGTGATCTGAAAAGTCATCAATCGACTTATTACTTGTGCCATTGGCAACTGAGTAAACTTCACCTTTCCAAACAATATGATCTAGTTTTACGGTTTGCACAAATGAGCGTGTAGCTGCATTAATAATGGTTTCTTTCATTGAGCTACAGTGATTCATGATAGAACCATAGTCATTGTTTAGCGTATCAAAACTGGTTGAAAGCTGAGTGTTATTTTGCTGGATATCTTCAACAGAGGTCACCGTTTCGCCAGTTTTATTGATGATCTCTTTTACTAGATCAGATACTTCTTGGGCTGATTTATTGGTGTTGGTTGCAAGTGTACGAACTTCGTCGGCAACAACGCTAAACCCACGACCTGCCTCGCCAGCACGGGCAGCTTCGATTGCGGCATTTAGCGCAAGTAAGTTGGTTTGATCAGAGATTTTAGAGATGGTTGATACAAAGGTGTTGATGCTATCGGCCATATCAGACAGACCCGTAATGTTACTGGTCATGCTGCCCATTTTGCCTGCCATACTCGCCATTTCACTGACAATATGTTGCAGGGCATTATTTGAGTCGTTTAATAGTTGGCTTATTTGTAAAGTAACTTGGCTTTCTTCTTCGATAACAAGGTATGAGTCGAGTACAGTTTGGCGTACCCCCTCAATTTGCGTGATACATTCAATCGAACTATTCAATAAGTTGGCAAGGAACAGTTGGTCTGCATCATCAGCTTGCTGATGTAATTTTGCTTCTAAGCGTTCGTTTTCGTCACGTAATACGTGATTGTCGGCTTTAAGTGCCTCAACTTCAGCTAATAGCGCGTTGTATTGATCTTGGAGTAAAGAGTGGCTTTTGCTAGAGACAAACATGTATGTTCCTAATTTATATGGTTAATACCTACCCATGCTGATTATAGATCAAAGTATTAACTTATTATCAGTGTTTTTTATTAGAATGGTGGTAATTACGACTATTTAATTAAGTGTAGTAGAAAAGCTGGTTATTAAAGCCGAAAAAGCCCAGTAAAAACTGGGCTAAAACGAGGGAGGAGAGTTAAAAGAAAGAATATTTTAAAGTAAGCGACGTTGTACGGCCGTTAATAGTACGGGCACGGATAATGTCGTTATCAGGTACTGAGCCTTCTTCTGCTTCGGTGATACCTACGGTGTCGAACAGGTTGTTCACGTTAAGCGATAGACTTAAGTTTTCAGATAGATTGTAACTTACAAAACCATTCACTTGTGTGTAGCCATCAAACTCAAGGTCGTTACTGTCTTGTGCGTAAGCATCTGTTGTACCAATAAAGCTCAGACCAGCAGCACCTTTGTCAAAGTTGTAAGTTGCCATTAATGAGTAAATAAGGTCAGCTTGACGACGAGGTGTATTACCGACTAACTCTGGTGATAACGCATCTTTAGCAATTTCTGCGTCTGTCCAAGTAAAGTTACCACGGAAATCCCAATCACCTACGTAGTAGGTTGATTCAACCTCAATACCTTTTGCTTCGTACTCGCGGTCGAAGAATTTTTGTGATGTTGCTTCGAAGTTTTGCTCTTCAGTTTCTGCGTAGAATGCTGTTGCAAATACTGATAGCGAATCAAAACGTTTTTTCACACCGATTTCGTATTGGTTTACTTCATCAATTGCATCGGCTTCGGCAACCGAACCATCTGCTTCAACTTTACCGAATAGTAAGCGGTCTGCATTTGCGCGGCCGCCTTTACTTAAACGGGCAAAAGTCGCAAAGCTTGGATCAATTTGGTAGTTTGCACCAATTGAGTATGAGCTGTAGTGCCAGTCGTAGTTAACAATGCTTGGGTTAGCGTTATCAATACCAACAACATTTTGTTCAGGAATTGAGATGGTACCGTCGCCATTCATATCAATTGTTGATGTTACTGCACCTGCGTAGTTACCACGCGCTTCACCTGAATCATAGCGAGCACTTGCATCAATGCTTAAATCGCCAAACTTAGTGGCTAAGTTAATGTAAGGTGCGCGAGTTTCGTACTCTGTATCGTAGTTACGTTGACAGCAGTTACCCCAGTAAGGTGTACCATAAGCGTACAAGCCATTATCTGAATAGCTGTCGCCATTCGAAGCGTAAACGTCAAGTAATGCAGCGTTGTCGCCTTTTAGCTCCATAACATATGAGTTCCAAAGCCACGACATATCAATCGATTGGCTTGATGCAAAGTAACCAAAGGTAACGCTAGTTTCATCAGAGAACGACTTAGTTAACTTAAGATCATTAACAATTGAACCCATGTCATTTAGCGTTACATCGAATGTGTGAATACGCATTGCTAAATCGTCATCGCCGTAAGCTTCGCCTGCTGAGCCACCATTTGCATAAACAAGCGATGCACCATCACCAGCAATACTAGAAGCGATAGAGCTTGCAGATGCGACTTCAGCTGGAATAAGAGAAATAAAGTTACCGCTTACTGATGATGTTCTAAAGCGGTTTTCGATGCGCCAGTCGTTCTCTAAATCAAATGCTGCTTCAAAACCCACTGAGGTAACAACTGGGTTCATACCGTCGGTCATATCGCCTGTGCTGATTTGGTTATCACCATTTAAACGTAGAGTTTGTGTGAAAAGCGCTGAATGCGGCGTATCTGATTGTGCATCGAAACCTGGGATTGAATCACCATCTGAGTACATAGGCATAGGTAGGTAACCTACGCTCTTATCATCGAGGTGTTTAAAGTAAACACGAACATAACCAGCATCAAATTCTTTGGTTAGGTTTGCCTTAATTTGGCCACCTTTATTTGATGTATATCCGGTTTCACGTGGGCCTTCACCTTGGCGAACAAAGCCACCAATGTGATAGCGCACACTGTCGTTTAGGTAAGTACCATACTCAAAGTCTGTACGAATTGAATCATAATCAAGGCCTACCGTGGTCGATACACTGCCTGATTCGTTCTCACCCGTTTTTGAAATAAAGTTGATGATACCACCTGGGGCATCACTTGCTGCTGTTGATGCTGAGCCACCACGGATTGATTCAACACTTTGCACTGTTGAATCTAAGCGCATGAAAATGTCTGCATTACCAAAGGCAATATCGCCAAACTGCATTACAGGTAAGCCATCTTCTTGTAGTTGCAAGAATTTAGCACCGCCCGATGCAACCGGTAAACCACGTACCGCGATATTTGCGTTACCTTCACCACCAGTTGATTCTGAACGAACACCCGGGATTGTTCTAAATGCTTCTGCAGTAGAACGAGGTGTTGATACTTCAATTTCAGCTAATGTAACACTGCTAACCGATGAGCTTGATGCCATGATGGTTGTTCGGCGTGGTACACCGGTTACAACGATAGTTTCAAGGCCGCTTTTTTTAGCCTCAGGTTGTGCTTGCTCTTCTGCGTGTAAGTTTTGGCTTACTGCTAATGCAAGCGCGCTTAATGTATAAAGGGCATGTTTGTGTGTTGTCATAATGTGCCTCGTCTCAATCCCAGATGGTTTGTTGTCTAAATTGCTATCTTAATCGATTAAGTAAAGATAACAATAATTTTACACAGTGCAAGTCTTTTTAGCGAAAAACTTGCACAATTTATGTTCGATAATTGATTTTTAACGATTTTTATTTAGTGGCTTAATGCACTGTGCTGCGCTAAAGCTTGCTCAGCAGGGTTTCGTAAGTAGTTATATAGCATGGCTAAAAACAGTATACATGCGAAACCTGTTGCGAGATAAAAGCCGTAACGAATGTGGCCAAAGTAGTCACTGATCACACCCATTAATAATGGGCCTGCTGCCGCAGAAAGGGCAGTAAAAAACAAAATAACCCCAGCAACTGCACCGTGCTGTTGCACCGCAAAGCAAGAAATACCTTTTGAGTTTAAGGTTGGGTAGATCATCGACATGAATAGCCCTGATAAAGGGAGTAAGAATACCGCCCAGTCAACACCACCGAAGATTAAGCCTAAATAACACAGTGCAATTCCTAAGCTTAAATACAGCATTGCTGCTTGCCAGCTGAAGTGGTTCAGCAGCCACACCGCTAAGAAACGCCCAGCAGCGCGTAATATGAAAAATAAAGTCAGTGCATAGGTTGCCAGTAATTGCCAAGGGCCGTTGTAATCGCCAAGTAGAGTAGGCATCCACACGTAAATAGCCACTTCGGTTGCAACATAAAGGGCAATCGCTAATGAAAAACCCAGTGCATATGGGTTTTTCATCATACTCATGGTGGTTGCAAGAGAGGCCGGTTTTGCGTGTTCTTCAAGCTTTTTAGGTTTAGGGTAATCTGCACGCCAAGCAATTAAGGTTAAAATTAAGCATAAAACCCCAGCGATAACGTAAAGGTAGGTCCAGCTTACCTGTTGGGTGATTAAAAAGCTGACAAGTGCAGGGCCTACAATGGCGCCAACACCAAAAAAGCCTTCGACCAAATTCATGGTTTTTGTGTGCTCTAAATTGTTTTTAGAAATATCACCTAACAGCGCCAAAGCACCGGTTTTAAATAACCCAATTGCAAGACCAATACAGCTAAGCAGCACTACAAATATACTAAAACTACTGCTAACGGCGAACAGAAAACAACAAATGGTGAATATGCCGAGTCCCAGCATGATGGTTTGCTTGCGACCAAAACTGTCGGCAAGAAATCCTAAAAATAGGCCGCTGAATGCAATAAGTGCCATAGGTGCATAATGGAAAGCACTGGCTTGGGTCATGCTTAAATTAAATTCTTCGATAAGCTCAGGAATGATCATACCAACCGCATCAGAGGTCATCGCAAACATAAAAAACATCATGTATGTCAGCCATCTAATGGTTTGCAAAGGATCGTGTGTTCTATTCATTGTTGTATCCCCACCGAAAGGTCTGCGCCTTTACTATGTATATTAGTGTATAAAAACTATAAAAACTGCTTGAATAATTTGCTGTCGTGGTTAAAGATATATCTTAATCGATTAAGTTTCAACTTGGTATTAACAATTATGATCAACAATAAAGTGCAATTAATCACCTACGCAGACCGTATTACTGGTCAAGGTATTGATGAATTAAGTAATTTATTAAATGGCCCACTTAACAATGTGTTTGCAGGTGTACATTTGTTGCCATTTTATAATCCGATTGATGGCAGTGATGCTGGCTTTGATCCTATTGATCATAGTGAAGTAGACTCGCGTCTTGGTGGCTGGGACGATATTAACGTGCTTGGTGCAAACTATGACCTTATGGCTGACTTAATTGTTAACCACGTTTCAGCACAATCTTTCCAATTTAAAGATGTACTCGCTAAAGGCAAGCAATCTGAATTTTGGGATTTATTTTTAACTAAAGACGATGTATTCCCAAATGGCATGTCTGAGGTTGAGCAACAAGCGATTTACCGTCCGCGTCCGGGTAGCTGCTTTACACCTATTGCGTGTGGTGATGGCCAAACCTATGATTTTTGGACTACATTTACCGATAACCAAATTGATATTAATGTGAAATCAACAGCGGGTATCGAGTATTTAAATACGGTGCTTGGCAAGTTTGCTGATAATAATGTCAACATTATTCGTTTAGATGCGGCAGGCTATGCGATTAAAGAAGCTGGCACAAACTGCTTTATGTTGGATGAAACATTTGAGTATTTAAATAAGCTTTCGGCACAAGCTAATGAAGCGGGTATGGAAACCATTGCCGAGATCCACAGCCATTTCCAGACTCAGGTTGAAGTAGCAAAGCGTGTAAATATGGTTTATGACTTTGCTTTACCACCCCTTATTTTACACAGCTTGTTTAGCAATGATGCGCAAGCTTTACTGAATTGGTTAACTATTTCGCCGCGAAACTGTTTAACGGTACTCGATACCCATGATGGCATTGGCATCATTGACGCAGGCCCAATGGGTGATAAACCGGGTCTATTAAACGCAGCGCAAATTGATAACTTGGTTGAAACCATTCACGAAAAGAGTGAAGGGCAAAGCCGCTTAGCAACTGGTGCAGCAGCAAGTAATGTCGATTTATATCAAGTTAACTGCACATATTACAATGCATTGGGCGCAGATGACTTTGATTACTTATTAGCGCGTGCGATTCAGTTCTTCGCGCCAGGTATTCCACAAGTTTATTATGGTGGCCTGTTCGCTTGTGAAAACGATATGGAATTATTAGCTCGCACCAATGTAGGTCGTGATATCAATCGCCCTTATTTAAATGCGCAAGACATTGATGCTGCGCTTGCTAAACCTGTGGTGAAAGGTTTAATCAAGCTAATTCAATTACGTAATGAGCACCCAGCATTTAACGGTGAGTTTATTGCGAAAGGTGAAGGCAGTGTGTGTCGTTTAAGCTGGCATGATGATACCAGCTCAATCGAGTTAAAAGTTGACTTTGCTAGCCGCGAAGTGATCATTGTCGATCACCGAGACGGCGAACAAAGCATTGTTAATTTGGCTGACTTTTTAGCTTAACTACTTTGACCCAATTGCAGTTGATAGTCGATTTCGGCTGTTTGCTGCTCTTTCGATAGAAACAAGGTCGCAGCAATGCGGCCTTTTTCTTCGCTATTTTGATGGACAGTTGTGAGTTTTGGCACAAATCGTTGGCCTTCATCTATGCCATCAAAACCAACAATTCTGACATCTTCAGGAATCGATAAGCCCATTTTTAATGCTTCGCGCATGGCGGCAAGGGCGATTAAATCACTCATGCACAACAGTACGTTTGGTCTTGGTGTGCTGCTAAGCGCTTCTTTGGCGGCAATGCTGGCATAGCGCTCGCTGCTTTCAGGAATATTCCATGTTCTATCATCACCCAGGGTGATGTCAGCATCGCTGATTGCTTGGTGATAACCACGCAGCCGTTGATGAGCAATCGACTGGCCGGCTTCAAATTCATGATGTTCGTATACTCGGCATAATACGTCGTTATCGAGTAAGCGCAGGCCTAAAATAGCAACCCGATCATCATTTTTTTGTAGTGCATGCTTGGCAATATCGAAACTGGCTTGTTGGTTATTTACGTTTACAGAGGCATCACGACCGATGTTAAAATCAACCGTTACCACATGTTTGGCAACCTGTTTTAACTGTTCAACAAGTTGTTTATTGCGTGGGCGACCATAACAAATAAAGCCATCAACAAAATCGACTACGCTATTTAGGTTATCGTTGTTACCTGAAAATAATAAAAGATTAATGCCATTTTTTTCGAGCACCGCCGATACACCGCGCATAAAGCTGCTAGCAACCGGATCTGAGACCATATATTCCACGCTGTCTGGTAGCACTAGGGCAACAATATTAAAGGTGCCTCGGCGTAATGATTGCGCCGCCTTGTTTGGGCCATAATAGCCGAGCTTTTTACAGGCCGCCAAAATTTCTTCGCGGCGTGCTTTCGATAATTGATCAGGACGATTAAACGCATTTGATACGGTGGCATTTGAAACGCCTAACTCTTTGGCAATACTTTTTAGCGTCCAAGTTTTTGGCTTTGTCATTGTAGGTTCTTAATCGATTTACTTAATGGTAAATTACCATATAAAGAGTCGAAAAAAAGTGTTTTTAGTCATAAAAATAGGCGTACCATAAAAGAATGAGTACGAGTGTGAGAAAAAGGCGAATAGTGAGTGATTTCTAAGTTACCAAAATGGGTTGAGATTGGCGCATTTATTTTGGCGCTGGTGGCTGGGTGTGTGAATGCGGTTGGTTTACTTAGCTTTGAGCATCAAGCGGTATCCCATTTATCAGGAACTGCAACCTTGCTTGGCGCAGACCTCATGCATGGCAATAGCCTTGATGCTTTACATTTATTAGGTGTATTACTGTCATTTTTAGTTGGGTCTGGTATTGCTGGGTTCTTGTTGCATAGTTCAGCACTTAAACTAGGTCGTCATTACGACACGGCATTATTGATTGAAGCAGGGCTTTTACTGGGCGCACTTTGGTTATTGTTTAATGGCTCGGGTTACGGGCACTTTTTGGCCTCTGCGGCATGTGGTTTACAAAACGCCTTAGCAACAACTTACAGTGGTGCAATTGTTCGTACCACCCATGTAACGGGTATCTTCACTGATTTAGGTATTATGTTTGGTCGCGTTTTACGTGGCGAGGCACTTGATAAACGTAAGGCTAAACTGTTCGGCCTAATCATTTTAGGGTTTATTTTTGGCGGCTTAGCAGGGGCATGGTTATTTGCAAAAATGAGCTTTGCGGCGCTTTATGTGCCTAGTGCTATTTGTATTTTACTTGCCTTGACCTATCGTGTTTATTCTCATCGCAAACCAGAACTTAATGGTTAGCGATACTTTTAGGTGTTGCGCCAAAGGCTTGTTTAAATACACGGCTAAAATGGCTTGGGTTATTAAAGCCTAATTGGTAACAAACTTGGCTAATCGCCTCGCCTTTTTCGAGCAATTTATACGCTTTTTGTAAGCGTAATTGTTGTTGCCAAAGAGCGGGCGTAACACCAAAGGCTAACTTAAATTGCTGATAAAATTTACTGCGGCTCATACAGGCTATCTTACATAACACATCAATATCAATATTCTCAGCAAGGTGCTGTTCTATATAACTTACTACATGGCTTAATGGGGTTGCGAGCTTGCCTTGCTTACAACTTGCTATCATTAAGTCTCGGCTTTGCTGCTGTAACAGACGGGTTATGAGTTCATTGAGTGATAGATCAATTAAGTAATCGCGGTGTTGCTCATTTTCGCTAAACAGGGTGATCATGCGCTCCAGCAGTTGTTGAGTTTGCAGGTTATGCTGTGCGTGCACTAACTTGGCTTGATATTGAAAAAAGTCATCTTGGGTAATTTTCTGGTTAAAATTAAGAGCATCAACTACTTGGCTTATTTTGTCGGTACTGATTTCAATCGCTAAACAGGTTGTTGGTTGATTAAGAGATGCATTGGGAAAATCGATTAGCACCCCTTGCTCTGGGGCAAGTACAAATGACTGGTTTGGTAAAAACTCTTCATGATAATCACTGTCGGCGACATGCATGATTTTTTTACCGCTGATCATGCCGCAAAATAATAATTCAGTGGAATGTAACGCCACTTTTTGGGCATCTAAATAGGTGTCGTAAATACTTAATTCAGCATGTTCGCCCGCAAAACTGACTTTATTTTCAATAAGCACATCAATACGTTGTCGTTTTTTATCTAAACTTCTATTGCTAACTGATGTGTTCATTGTTGCCTCGCTGTCGTCCTAAATTCTGGACAAATAGTCAAAAAGTCTGGACTAGGAATCAAGTGTGTTTTCAGTAACTGAGCTAACTTCAATTGTTAGCGGTTCATTAAACAATAACCTACCGCATGATTTAGTCAATGCTAAATAAAACACAACAATTTGAAGAGAGAACACATTATGATTTATGAAAATCCAGGTAGTGAAGGCGCAAAAGTTAACTTTAAAGCGCAGTATGAGAATTATATTGGTGGCCAATGGGTTGCCCCTGTAAAAGGAGAATACTTTGAAAACATTAGCCCAGTAAACGGTAAAGTGTTTTGTAAAGTACCTCGTTCATCAAAAGAAGATATCGAACTGGCACTTGATAAAGCCCACGATGCAAAAGCGGCATGGGGAACAACGTCGGTCACCGAGCGTAGCAATATCTTATTAAAAATTGCCGATCGTATTGAACAAAACCTAGAAATGCTGGCAGTGGCCGAAACCTGGGATAACGGTAAAGCAATTCGTGAAACACTTGCGGCAGATGTGCCACTCGCGGCTGATCACTTTCGCTATTTCGCAGGTTGTGTACGCGCGCAAGAAGGTTCAATCGGTGAGATAGACGAAACCACGGTGGCTTATCATTTTCATGAGCCACTAGGTGTAGTAGGGCAAATTATTCCTTGGAACTTTCCATTGTTGATGGCTGCATGGAAACTTGCACCAGCCCTTGCTGCGGGTAACTGTATTGTTTTAAAACCAGCTGAACAAACGCCAGCATCTATATTAGTGCTACTTGAAGTGATTGGTGACTTATTGCCTGCAGGTGTTCTAAATGTGGTAAACGGCTATGGTAAAGAAGCGGGCGAAGCGCTGGCAACCAGTACTCGAATCGCGAAGATTGCCTTTACTGGTTCAACGCCAGTGGGTTCACATATCTTAAAATGTGCTGCTGATAATATTATTCCTTCGACGGTCGAGCTAGGTGGTAAATCGCCAAATATCTTCTTCAACGATGTAATGGAAAAAGACGATGAATTTTTGAGTAAAGCGATTGAAGGAGCCGTACTTGCGTACTTTAACCAAGGTGAAGTGTGTACGTGTCCATCGCGTTTATTTATTCAAGAAGATATTTACGAGCAATTTATTGAGCGTGTTCTTGCTCGAACTTTACAAATTAAACGGGGTAACCCACTTGATACTGAAACCATGGTGGGTGCTCAAGCATCACAAGCTCAGTTTGATAAGATTCTAAGCTACATCGAAATTGGTAAAAAAGAAGGGGCCGAAGTCCTCGCTGGCGGCGAAGTGGAGCAACTGTCTGATGAGTTTAACGGCGGTTACTACATTCAACCTACACTATTAAAAGGCACTAACGACATGCGCGTGTTCCAAGAAGAGATTTTTGGGCCGGTAATTTCAATGTCGACTTTTAAAGATGAAGACGAAGCATTAGCCCTTGCTAATAGCTCAGAATTTGGTTTAGGTGCTGGTGTGTGGAGTCGAAACATGAACCGTGCTTATCACTTTGGTCGTAAGATTGAAGCGGGCCGTGTTTGGACTAACTGCTACCATATGTACCCAGCACACGCTGCGTTTGGCGGCTATAAAAAGTCAGGTATAGGCCGCGAAACACATAAACTTGCCCTTGATCATTACCAACAAACTAAAAACCTATTAGTAAGTTACAGTGAGAATCCACTGGGCTTCTTTTAAAAGCAATTTCTTATTGTTGTCGAAACTACCCAAACGCCACATCTAGTGGCGTTTTTATTTTATAGCGGGCATAAAAAAGCCCGGCGAACACACAAGCCAGGCTTTTCGACAACAATTTGGTTGAGTCACCGCAAGTGCAATGACTCGGAATAAAAAAGCTTAGAGAACACAAAAACTAAGCTTTTGACAACAATTTGGTTGAGTCACCGCGTGTGCAATGACTCGGAATAAAAAAGCTTAGAGAACACACAAACTAAGCTTTTGACAACAATTTGGTTGAGTCACCGCAAGTGCAATGACTCGGAATAAAAAAGCTTAGAGAACACACAAACTAAGCTTTTGACAACAATTTGGTTGAGTCACCGCAAGTGCAGTAACTCGGAATAAAAAAGCTTAGAGAACACACAAGCTAAGCTTTTGACAACAATTTGGTTGAGTTACCGCGTGTGCAGTAACTCGGTATATAAAAAGCCCAGAGAACACACAAGCTAGACTTTTTGTGACAACAATTCGGTTAGCGCAAACACTCTCAATGGTGTGAAGCTGTTTAGCGTAAAAGCGCTGATGGGTTAACTTTAGAGTAATCCTTCTAAACCGACAAACGATTAAAATAAACCTGATAGATGAATTTTTTTAATCTATTAGCATGTGAATTGTTTTTTATTGCCACAACAATGCCTTAGTGATTAAATAGGGTGTTTTTTAAACATAATAACTATTTAAAATGGATTTTTATGAAACGCTTGACGCTTTACTCATCACTCATCTTTACAGCTCTAAACTTTAGTTTTGGTGTGAACTTATCTCGCGCCGATGAGGGCAGTACAGTCACTCACTCTGAAATTAATTGGTCTGAACTTGCTATAAAAGATGTTGATGCGGCTTATCAGTTGTCGGTTATCAATCACCCAGGGATGCATGATGTACGTAACCCAGGTTTTGCAAAACAGCTCGAAAAAGCAAAGCAAGAAGGCTTAAAGCTGGCTGTAAAAGCGCATAGTTCACAAGGTTTTGCTGCGGCTATTGCACGTTTTAGAACTGTTCTACAAGATGGTCATGCTGGAGCGGTTGATACTCTACCTAGAGAACTAAAGCCACAAAGAAGTTGGCCGGGCTTTTCAACAGTTTGGCGGGGTGATGCGTTGAAAGTGTATTACAGTGAATTAGATACGGTTGCCAAAGGCGATAAGCTCGTAAGCTGTGATAATACTGCAATTAATACTTTGCTCGTTGAGCGTGTTTTTCGCTATTACGGCGAAGTAGAACAACCCGGTAGTTGGTGGAACCATGGCTGGCGACTAACGGTTGATGATGGAAACCCGTTTTTGTCGCCACTTGAAAGCTGCACGTTTGAAAAAGCCGACGGCTCTACTTACAGCTTAAAGTTAAACTGGCGTATTAGGCCTGATAGTGTCAAAGAAAAACTTAAAAATGCTTACAACGGCGATAAGTTACCAATTGAGCTCAATTGGCCTTTAGAGGATATTGCTTGGATCAGCATGCCAACTTATGCACCCAATGAGCAGCAGCAAGCAGATTATCAAACAATGCTGAGCGCCATTGAACAGCAACATAGTAAGTTAATGCAAGCTAAAGCTGTGGTGCTTGATCTTCGCCATAATCAAGGTGGCTCATCAATGTGGAGTGAACAAATAGCCTCAGCACTTTGGGGCAGTGAACAGTTTAAATATGGTCGCTATGAGTTACACAAAAATACCCAAGTGTGGTGGCGAACTTCTAAAGGTAATACTGACTATTTTGGCGATGTAGTCGCAAGCTATGATAAAGCTAGCCCTTGGCATCAATGGTTAAAGACAACCCACAAAAGTATGCAAGCTGCTTATGAAAAGGGTGAACAATTTTATGTCGAGATAGTCTCAGCAGAGCAACAAGCAATGCCAAAAAGCGCCAGTCAGTTTACTACACCTGTTTAAGTGATTGTGCCAGGACAATGTGCCAGTGCTTGTTTAGATGCGCTGGATAGTTTTAAGCTTTTTGCAAACACACAATTAGTTGGCGCACCAAGTAGTACAGACTCTACCTACATGGAAGTGAGGCTCGAAACCTTACCTTCAGGCTTTGCTAAAGTGATTCTGCCGATAAAGGTCTATGTAAATAGACCCAGAAAAAAAGGCTTTTACTATCAACCTGATATTAAATTCAATGAACTTGAATGGACCACACAAGCGCTTGTTAAAATGATTGCTGAGTTGTAATTCAGCAGTATCTTTAGCAAAGCGTTTGGTAGACCCCTGAGGGGAGTTGAAGTGTTGACCTTACGTGAAGAAGAGCAACACTTTTTAAATTAAATTGTATATTAACAAGCTAATTCTGTAGCAGGCTCTTCTGCTAACCAGTTTAGAGCCGCCGTTTTTGACTTAAATACACTCATTACCATGCCGGCTCGTTTATACAAATTGCAGTAGGTATCACTCAACAAGCTACCGCCTTCAAGCCCTTCTTTTATCACTAAGGCTGTTTTGGCTGGCGCAATACCTTTACGTCGAAGCTCAACAAAATACACCATTAGTTTTTCAAGTGCCCCGGGGGTTGCCATGCATGAATTTTCAAACTCAACCAATTCAAACCATTGACCATAATCAGCGCTGAGTTTGTTGATGTAATCTTTTTGCATAAAAGAGTGCGCGTCAATAATCTCTTCGTTGAAAGGCCCTGTGGCAGTAGTTAAAAGCACATGCTCACGTTGATAAAACTCTACGAGACCATGGGGTTTAAAATCTTTGAATGGATAATGATTGGTTGATACTTTTTTATGCATCCGTTCAATCCCTGAATATTTATTGAGCTATTGATGATAGCAGTGAAATAAATTAATTCAATCTTTAGGTTTAATTGGTCGTTAAAATAATAACAAAAGTATTAGTTTGGATTACCAAGTAGACCCCGCCTGAATGTAAATTGCATTCTGCTCAGGGCCATGGGCTACATCTAAGCCAATACTAATACCGTAATGTTCATCAATTAAATAGCGAAAGCCTGCACCTACAGTATCTATGGTTTCAGCTTTCGATAAGTCAGAAAAGTTATCGGCTGCCCAGCCCATACCAGTAAACACATTGAGCTTTATTTTGTGAGTGATTTTATAGCTCGCTTCTGCTTCGGTAACAAATACATCAAGGCCTTGATAGCGAGTTGCAGACACACCGCGAAGGCTAATACTTGGCGGAATATAAACCGGTAAGCGTTTTTCACCACGGTTGTTAACTGAGTCATACTGCATGCGCAGAGCAAAGTTGAATTTATCGGTGTAACGCCAGTAATTTAAGGCGGTAAGCTTTAAGCTCGTGTAATCAACTTTACTGCCAATAGCCTCATCATAATATAAATATTCGGCCTTATAATTAAAACCGCGCTCAGGGTTAAGGGGGTTATCTCGGCTATCGTATTCTATTAATGGACCAATACCTGACGTATTTACATCAAGTGAAAGGTGGTCCTTGATTATATTGTTTTCGAGCAGAAAATCTTCGATAGGGTTTTCGGCTAAGCTTATTTCTACTTTACGATAAATCTGTTTAAAGCCGTAAAAGAAGTTACTGTCGTCATAGCGTAACTTAAGGTTTTGAAACACCGCTGGGCCTTCAATATTCAACGATAATGGTGTGAGTAGCTTGATCTCGTCGAAGGTATAAAAATCAAGGTTTATACTCGCCCAGCCAACAATCCCTTGATAGCGAATTCGGTCTTCATCCCAAAAGGTAATGTGGCCAACAGCACCGCCTTTGGTACCATTTTTAGTGCCCATCAGGCCCACTAAACTAATGCTTTGTGGTAAGGTAGAGCCTTCTTTTTTCTTCTTTTTGGCCTTCTTTTCGTTATCATGAAAAAAAAGGCCAACAACACCAAGCCCAGGCCCTACAGCTGGCTCTGTAATAAAAGTCGGTATGGGTAAAAATGAAATGGGCTCATCAACTTTTTGCTGTTGATTACTTAACTGCTGCTCTGCAGGTTTTATTGCATATTCATCGTAACTTGATGCAAAACTTTGCGTGCTTAGCAAACTTGCTGTAAGCATATTTATTAGTACAACTTTTTTCACTTAATCCCTTACCTTGTTGTTTCTTGATATTTCAAATTTTAATTTATAGCTGATAATTAAATTCGAGACGATGATCGCCATCCATAAAATCAACGTTTTCATTCCAGTTTGCGAAATAGCGTAGATTCATACGCGGGTTAATTTGGTAACTTGCTGCAAATTCATGAGTCAAAATATGGCTTTGGTTTAGACCGTAGTAGTGGTCTTTATAGTTATCGCTACCGCCGATAGTTGTTAGCCAAAATGGATTGTAGTTAAGCCAAATTTTATCGTTAATAGTAATTTTTGCATACATACCCACTAAACCATAGGCTCCCATAATGGAATAACCACTGTCACGACTACCATCATCTTCTAACGTATTTTCACCGAGCGATGCACCCACACCAGCTAACGGGTAAAAGGTAAAACGCCCCATAGGTTTTAGTGCTTTTATATAGCTATACGAAACATCCATACTTTCGTCAGCAACAAGGTTGGCATTTAGGTTATAGTTGGCATCAATCTGTGTTGCACTCATAGTGCTTAAGTCAACTGAGAAGTTTCGAAAGCGGAATGAGTCAATTGAATCTGTCGTTTTGCTATCGCTCTCCCAGCCTAGCGCATCGCCATATATGCCTTTTACTTCAAACACATTCATGCCGGCAGTTGTTGCTATGCCCGTATCGTATGCTTGGCCAACTTTGAAATTGAGCCCTTTATTTGTAGCGCCAACTCCTACTTGAGTATAAACGGCCAGAGGGTCTGACATGTCTTGTACTTCTTTTTGCTCAGCCGCATGGCTCGAAGCTGCAATCATAAGCGTTAGTAAAGAGGGGAATCGAAGAGAAGTCATGTGTTTTCCTTACACAAAAGTTTGAAAAATTAATGTTTTTTTAGTTTATATAAGTTGAAATTAGATACTTTTAGCTTAATAAATTCTCGACTTCAGCCTCTATCTAAAGAGGCATCAATTTATTCCTTTCTAAAATAAAAATAGCATAAAAATAGTGACAAATGCGAGAACAAAAATCGAACAAGCCTCAGTAAATAAAACGAGGCAATCAAAAAGCACTTAAGTATTGTTTTGCTATTGTTTTTCAGTGGCTTAATAAAAATGTGTGATTTTTGTGGAAATTTGATTTAAATCGTTTTTGCCGCTTTTAGAGACTAGACTGGTTTGTTTTTTAATCTATACTGAAAGCTGCTCATCTAGAGTAAAAAGTACTATTAATGAAAAGGGATGATTTATGAAAAAACTAATAGCGGCGGCTATCTGTGGCTTGGTTTCAACGGTAAGCCTTGCTGCAGATAAACCGAACGTATTAGCCATTATGGTTGATGACGTTGCGCCAATCTCACTCAGTGCATACTCGCACGGTATGACCTACCCAACCCCTAATATTGATCGCATTGCTAACGAAGGTGCATTGTTTACAGATCACTATGCACAACCTAGTTGTACAGCGGGTCGTGCTGCGTTTTTAATGGGGCAATTACCAATTCGAACAGGCTTAACAACAGTGGGCCAACCAGGTAACCCACTTGGCATAAAAGAAGCCGATCCTACGTTAGCTGAATTTTTAAAAGATCGCGGTTATATGACTGCGCAATATGGTAAAAACCACCTAGGTGACTTAGATGAGCACTTACCAACAAAGCATGGCTTTGACGAATTTTACGGTAACTTGTACCACCTCAATGTATCTGAAGAGCCAGAGCAAGCGGATTACCCAAAAGATCCTGAGTTTGTGAAAAAGTTTGGTCCACGTGGTGTTATCGAATCTTACGCTAATGGCAAAATCATTGATACCGGCCCGCTTACTCGCAAACGTATGGAAACCTTTGACGAAGAAGTGTTAGAGCGCTCACTTAACTTTATGGAACGTGCAGTTAAGGCGAAAAAGCCATTCTTTATTTGGCATGCGTCTAGTCGTATGCACGTTTACACACACTTAAAACCAGAAAGCCGTCATTTAGCGACGGGTATTAGCTCTGAAGAGACGTATTTGGTAGTGGCCTGATTGAACATGATGGCCATGTTGGCAAGCTGCTTGATAAACTTGATGAGCTAAAAATTGCCGATAACACCATTGTTATTTACACCAGTGATAATGGCCCTGAGCAATCAAGCTGGCCAGATGCAGGTACAACTGAATTCCGCGGTGAAAAAATGACAACCTGGGAAGGTGGCGTACGTGTGCCTTTCTTAGTTCGTTGGCCAAACAAAATACCAAAAGGCTTAAAGCTAAATGGTATTTCATCGCATGAAGATGTTTTCCCTACAATTGCGGCTGCATTAGGCGAAAAGAACTTACGTGAAAAGCTTAAAAAGTCAGACAAAGTGTATATTGATGGTGAAAACAACCTAGCATACTGGACTGGTAAGGCTGATAAGTCTGCGCGTAACTATTTCTTCTATTACTATGAGTCACAGCTTACAGCAGTGCGTTTTGGTCCATGGAAAATGCACTTTGCGACTAAACCAAATGGCTTATATTACGAAGACATGGTAACTCATAGCATGCCTAAACTATTTAACTTACGTAAAGATCCATTAGAGCACTATGATGGAGTAACAGGATTTCACCAAATCATGCGTAAGAGCTGGTTGCTACAGCCAATCATTGCTAAGTTAAACGAACATGTACAATCTTTTGTAGAGTTCCCACCGCGTCAAGAGTCAGCGTCTCTTAACGTGAATGAAGCAATCGAAAAAGCAAAATCACTAAACTATGGTCATTAATTATTGACCATAAGTTAAGTTGAAAAGGGCCTACTTGGCCCTTTTTTAATGCTTAATGATTAATACTATTCATCATTTCGAGCTGTTTCACAAACTGCTCAATTTGCTGGTTACCCGGTACCAAACGGGCTAGGTTTCTAGCATAAAACAGCGCTTGGCTGTAGTTTTCTTCTGCCACATACCACTGCGCCAAACTGTAGCTGATATCTGGGTTATTTGGTGTTAGATTAAAAGCGCGCTCAAGGGCTGATATTGCAGCTGGCATATTGCCTAAATCTTGTAATAGCAGGGCGTAGGTAAACTGATAGTTTGCATTTTCTTGTGCAAACTGTACTGCTTTTTGTAAATGAGTAAGGGCGGTGTCTTTTTGTTTTGTGCGAATAAGGCTCATTGCCAGAGCATAATGAATATCGCCGCTTTCTGCGTTAACGTCTAAGCCTTGTTTTAAGATAGCTTGCGCTGCTTTTTCATCGCCTTGGTTTCGGTATAAATCAGCTAAATTGACATAAGCAGGAGCAAAAATAGGCTCAACACTAATTGCTTGTAGGTAATGTGTTTTGGCTTGCGCTGGCTTTTGTAGTGTGAGTGCCAGATTACCTAAATTGGTATGGGAATAGCCACGCTCTGCTTGGTATTGTTGAATGCCTTTGTACTCATCAAGGGCTGCATTTAAGCGTTTGCTGTCTTGCTCGTTGAGCCCAGTAGGGAACGGCTGAGTTAACATGGCCGCCAGTGCTCTTGCAGCTTCGGCTCTGATGGGTAAATGCTCATCATCTAAAAGCGGGTTTAATAAGCGCCAGCGCTGATTGATATCAAATGGCATCGCCGCTTCAATGGCGGCTTGGCGTTTTAATGGTTCGCTGTCTTTTACTGAGCGAGCAATCGCAACGACAGCGTTGTTATCTGGGCTTGTGGCTAAACGGCTTAATGCTGATGCGCGAATAATCTCAGGAAAGCTTTTATCTTGCACGATTTTGGTCAGCATGGTTGAGGCATTTGGTAAACGGTTATCGGCGGCATAAAACGCTTCAGAAAAATGCGCAGTGCCAAGGTGTTTTGAATTTGGATGCCAGTCTTTTATTTTGCTAACCGCCCACTGCGGCGTCTTGTCTTCATGGCAGCTATTACAGGCATTTGGAGCATTTGTTTTTAATGTTAAATCTGGGCGTGGTACCCGGAAGCTGTGGTCGCGCCTTGCATCAACTTGCATATAGGTGGTGGCAGGCATATGACAATCAACACATTGGCTACCTTCACTTGCCACTTTATGACCGTGATGTTTCGGCGTATCGAACACCTCTTGGCTATGACATTGCGTACAGGTTTGATTGCCCGGTAGCTTTAATTTACCCGAATGAGGGTTATGACAGTTACTACAGGTAACCCCTGCATTGAACATTTTACTTTGTAAAAATGAACCCCATACATAGTCTTCATCCCACACTTGACCATCAACATGATAAAGCTCAGGAGTGAGTAAAGAGCCTTGAAAGCTTTGTAAAAAACTATGAGGGTCTTTGCGGTCATCAAGCTGTGAGCGGCGAGCATGACAGGTTGCACACACTTGCACTTGCTCGCTTTTTACCAGTGGCTGCACGCTTTGCATACTGCCATCGGCTTTTTGGGTAAAAAGCGGAGTTTGCTTTTTAATATTATGAGTAAAGCCCTTATCGGCAATACTGCTATCGCCATCAGCCCATTTTAAATGAGCTTGTGGATCGCCATGACACGCTTTACAGCTCACGTTAATGCTTGAATAACTCGAATCAAAGCTATTCGTTTTAAGGTCAAATTGCTTTTTGAAATCAGTTGAGTGGCAATCGGCACACATGTGATTCCAGTTTTGGCCTTTTTGCGACCAATGAAATAGGTCGTGTTTTTTTTGTTCCGGGTGCAGTACAAACCAGCGCTGACCGCCTTGTGCTTTACTGCGTGAGTCCCATGCAAATGGAAACAGCTGAATGTGGCCTTGGCCCATATCAAACATGTATTGCTGCAATGGCTCATAGCCAAATGTGTATAAAACAGGGTAGTCAGTCAGCTTGCCATCAAGGTTTGGCATGCTTATAAAAAGTTGTTGGTCTTGTTGATAAAAGCGTGCTCGCTGACCTTGGTAGTCAAGGGTTTGCTCATTGAAATTACCAAGCACTGTAGTGGGAGTGGCTTTTTCCATAGCATGAAAATGATGGGATGTTTGCCAATCTTCAACTTGGCTTTGATGACAGTTAATACACTGGGGTTCTGCAAACGCATTGAATGCGAAAAAGCTGCATAACAGCCAAGCCAATCTTATCACTGAATAAATCCTTTTTATTTTTACCACATGCACTTAGAGTTATATCAGTTTGTTGCTGATAAGCAAAGTCGGCTTATTAAAACGAGGATGTAAAAAAGCCCGAGAAACTCGGGCTTAGTAAGTTATAAACTTTTCTTCGGTGGCAGCGCGACGTTAGCAAAGATAAGCCCCGCTACTAATGACATGAAAATCAAAAATGTTTGCTGGCCAATATGGTCTGCATAAACGAAATCTTGGCCTTCAATAAGTGAGTTCAAGCCAATATAGGTTTTACTACCAGGTACCAATACGATCAGTCCTTGCATAGCTACAATAGAGGCTGGAGCATTGACAACGCGGTTGAATAAGTTGCTAAAAACGCCCACGGCTAATGCGCCTACAAATGTACCTAATGTGTAGTCTAGGTACATGGCTGAACCAATACTTGTACCATACGCGATAAAGCCAGATGCAATAGACCAAACTGCATGCTTTAGCTTGGTTCTAAAAATCACGATTAGGCTGCTACATAGCATGAATATAGCTAGCCAAGCTGTCCATTTGGGTAAAGGCTCAGGTTGCACAAAGTCACTTTGGCCAAAAATAGCAAAACCAATACCAATACCAATAAAGGCGCCAAAATACAGCTTAAACAGCAGCATGAATGAGTCCATCACCCGAGCTGTACCAGATACTAAATGCCTTGCCGCTAACTCTGCCAAACCTAGGGCTAATGCTAAGCCGGGTATAAACACAATGATGGCAGAAAGTACCACTAGTCGTATGTTAATTTGGGCGTCAATATAGACACTAATAGCACAGGCTATAATCGCCGATACGATGGCAACTAATGGTTCAAGCATATGGGCAACACGTTTAGAGCGTGTTGACCAAAGTACAAATAAATACACCACTAAGGTAATAAGCGCTGACCAAAATACATCATTCCAGCTAGTACCCATCAACATGGCAAATGCACCACCCGAAGTCGCAAACGCAACGCCAGTCATAAATTTATTATATGGGTTTGGCATGGTGTAAATAATATCGAGCTGTTTATCGACCTCTTGTAGCGTCAGCTCGCCATTAAGCATTTTGTTTACTAAGTCATCGGTATCTGCCAGCGAGCCTAAGTCATGATCGCCCGGATCAACACGCGCAACATGGGTGTACTCTTCTTCGTGCCCATCTGTCCAAATAACAAATGTCACTGATGTTGGCGACATAACAAAAGATGATTTCAAACCGAGGTAAGTCGCAACTTCCATTAAGTGCGCTTCTAGTCGGTATGCAGGTGTACCGTATTTATGAAGCATTTTGCCAAGCTTCACGATAAATTTTCGTTTTTCAGTAAACGTTGCGGTTTTCAAAGGCGTTTTGAACCAAAGGTTAAATTGTTCAGTTAAGGATAGACCAAAATTCAATAAGATATAGTCTAATCGCTAGACTATATCGCTTAAATTGACCAGCGCGATTTTAGCGACAAAAGCTGCTATGTCTAGTGTTATTTACGGCAAAATTACTTATTTTTTGCTTCAATCCACTGCGCCATGTATTGGGTTGAACGCATGGTGTGATGTTTGAGCATTTGGCCGGTAAAATTTTGCTGTCTATGCTGCGCTAATGACTCACTAATGGCGGTGATTTTAGCGATTAACTGCGACTGAAGTTTTGATTTATCATAATATTTTTGCAATAACTGCTGGCCATTTTGCTGTGCCTGAGTAAATAACGCTTCATCTTGATAAAGTGCCACTGCTGCATCTGCAAATTGCTGTGCATCTTCACAGATTGCGCCTGACCAAGGCTCATTTTGATGCATGCCTTCACTGCCAATAGGAGTTGTTACGCTCGGCGTTTGCATGATCATCGCTTCGAGTAACTTACCCTTAATACCAGCCCCAAAACGCAGTGGCGATAAACATACTCGGGCATCTTCCATCACTTGATAAGCATCATCAGCCCAGCCTTTGATCAAGAAGCCGGTTTTTGGATTGTTAAGTGCTGTTGCCTTTGGTGGCGGGTAAGAGCCATAAATGTGGAGTTCGGCATCGGGTAATTGTTTGCGGATCAGCGGCCAAATCTGTTGTAAGTACAATACTGCATCCCAGTTTGGCGCATGACGAAAATTACCTATGGTCATAAAGTGTTTACGCTCTGAAAATGCTTTGGTGCTGGTGGGGATATGCTGTAAATCAACCAAAAATGGTAAGTGGTGAAGTAGGGCGTTATCGACTTTGAAAACGTCATTGAGTAGCTGCATCTCGTAATGCGAGATAATTAAGCTGATGTCTGAGCGTAAAATAGCGGCGATTTCTCGCTTGGCAATATCGCTGTGTAAATCACTATGGCTGAATTCTCGGCCTGCTTTATGAGCGTCGTGACGGGCATTTCTTAGACACTGTAAATCTTCGGTATCGAGAACTTTAAGAGCGTTAGGGCAGTATTTGTCGACTCGCCAACCGAACTGCTCTTCCATCATAAAGCGATCAAACATCACAATGTCTGGGTTATACGCTTGCACGTACTCATCAAAGCTTGAGCAGTTTAATGCAATGACCCGTGTGGTAATGCCATCCTCGCTGAGATCCACCATGTGTTCGGTTTTTTGCGCAGGGCTTGCAAATTCGACTTGCCAGTTTTCTGCGCGAAAGGTGCGCAGGAGTGACATCATGTGGGTGCCGGCTGCCGACGAATTAGGCTCAGGCCATACATAGCCGATCACTAACACTTTTTTCATTGACTTGAATCTCGTATTTTTAAGTTAACATCCACCAAGGTGCGAACTGGGGGTGTTGATTTATCTAATAGTTCTTTTAGCACCTGACAGGTGCGTTTACCGATTTCATCGGCATTAATGGCGATGGTTGAAAGGGAAGGCAACATTAAGCGCGAATCTTCTAAGTCATCAAAGCCAATAACTTTGATGTCTTTACCCGGCTCTAGGCCGTGTTGGCGCATAGCTTCAATCGCGCCGTAAGCAATCACATCATTAAAACAGACAATGGCTTTGGTATTTGGCGCTTGTTTTATAAGGGTATTAAAGGCTTCTCGGCCACCTTGGCGGTTTGTTGGTGCTTGAATAACGGGTTTTTCGTCAGTGATATTAAATTGCTCAAGCGCAGCTAAAAAACCACTCAAACGTTCATGGTAATCAGATATTTCTGCCGTACCACCTAAAAAGGCTACCTCTTCTATGCCTTGCGATAAAATATGGCTGGTCGAAATATGTGTGCCTTTTTTGTTATCAGGCAAAATACACGGCGCTGCTGAAAAGGGAATTTCACGCATGATATTAATAACCGGAAAACCACTATTTATTAAATCATCTTGCCACTGCTGCTGTGTGCCCGGAGCCGGACACATAATAAACGCCGATACGTTGTATTCTTTTAGGGTTTTCACCACTTGAGTTTGCCTTTCGACACACTCCGCAATATTCACCAGCATTGGCAGCATGCCAAGCTCAAAGATGTGTTTTTCGAGACCAACAGCAAGCTGAGCTGAATACGGGTTGGTTAAGTCATTTATAACCAACGCGACTAGGTTTGAGCGCTTGCTGCGTAGTGCTGCAGCGTCGCGGTTATACACATAGCCAAGCTTATCAATGGCAGCCAGTACTTTTTCTTTACTTTTTTTACTGACCTTATCACTGTTGGTAAGGACCAAAGACACCGTTGATTTTGAAACCTGTGCTTGTTCAGCAACATCCCAAATTGTGACTTTGCCTGTCGATTTTTTCATTTTTATTAGCAAAAAGTGGCGAATAGAGTGCTTTTATTTTAGCGTAATTTAGCTGTTTAAGTCACTGATTGGCTGCCAAAAGGGCCTAAACTCTTTATGAAATGCTGCAAACATGTTCTACTTGTTTACAGAATCGAAAATAAAAACGAAAAAGGAACGAACATGAAAGCATTTAAACTGCTTTTTGCGCTAGTTATTGGCGCAGCTGTTTGCACACCCAGTTTTGCTAATCAAGGTTATCAAACTCCATCGCCTGCACTGGCTGCTGTGGTTGATGCTAAGCTTGCACCAAGTAGTTATTTATCGAATGATGGCCAGTGGCTGGCGTTATTTGATAGAAAACGCATCGATACCTTACAAGACTTAGCCAAAGAAGAGTTGAAACTTGCGGGTATTAAGCTTAATCCTGCTAATTTTTCGCGCTCAAGAGTGCGTAATAAGTTCACATCTTTAGTGCTTAAGCATGTTGAAACCGGTTCTGAAATTGTTGTATCTGGTTTGCCAAATGGCATTTTACGCTCACCAAGTTGGTCAAGCGATAGTCAATACTTGGCGTTTGTGGTTGAGCAAGAATCGAGTGCTAACTTATGGGTTTATAATGTAAGTACTAAGCAAGCCCGCCAGTTAAGTGATACACCACTTAATTCAGTGCTAACGCGCACGCCTTATACTTGGTTGCCAGATAGCAGCGCCATTGTAGCTAATGCAGCGGTTAATATTGGTAAAGCACGTATCAGCAACGACAGCTCGCAGATTGTGCCAGTTATTCAGCAAAGTAGTGGTGAAAAAGCGCCTGCGCGTACTTATCAAAACTTGTTAACTAGCCCATATGATGAAGCACAATTTAAGTTTTTTGCGCAAAGCCAGCTGACTTATATTCCGCTTAGTGGTCAAGGCCAACCAATTGGTCAACCGGGCTTAATTAAATCGTTTTCGGTCTCACCTGATTCAACCAATATTTTGGTTGGCATGATTGATGAGCCTTTTTCTTATCAAGTGCCTTACAGCCGATTTGCTGCGACTTGGCAAATTTGGGGAATGCGTGGCTATACGCTTGCAGAGCTTGCGAAGCAGCCTTTAGCAGATAACATTCCACAAGGTTATGACAGTGTGCGTACTGGTCGCCGCGAATTTCAATGGCGAGCAGATCAAGGCGCTGAAGTAATTTGGGCTGAAGCACAAGACGGCGGTGATATGAAAACCGACGTTCCTCATCACGATTACCTTTATAGCCTAAGAGCACCATTTAAACGTGATGCTAAGTTATTTGCTAAAGTTGAACGCCGTTTTGATTCAATTACTTGGGGCAACGGTAATGTTGCTCTGTTATCTGAATGGCGCTTTAGCGACCGACAAGTTCGCACATTTGTTATTCAACCACGTAATGCAGATAAAAATCGCGTGTTATTTTCTGAGCGCAGCTATAACGATGCCTACAAAAACCCAGGTTACCCAATTTATGAAAAAAATGATTTGGGCGCTGATGTATTAAAAGTTGTTGGCGGGCGTTATCTTTTCTTACGCGGTAATGGTGCATCTGAGCAGGGGAATATTCCGTTTTTAGACCGTTATGATGTAAAAACTAATACCACAACACGCATTTGGCAATCAGAAGCGCCATACTATGAGCGTGTGCGTGCCATGCTTGATGATGAAGGCGAGCGTTTAATTACTATTCGCGAATCTAAAACTGAGCAACCTAACTTTTTTATTCGCGACCTAGACGATAAAACCCTGACTCAACTTACGACTTTTGAGCACCCTTACCCAGAATTTAAAGGGGTGACTAAAGAGCTAATTCGATACAAGCGTGATGACGGCGTTGAGCTTAGTGGTACGCTTTATTTTCCGCCTGGTTATGATTCAACTCAAGGCCCGTTACCGGTTCTAATGTGGGCTTATCCGCTTGAATATAAAGATAAAGCCGTTGCGTCACAAATGCGCGAGTCGCCGTATGAGTTTACTTATATCGGTTATTGGGGGCCAATGCCTTATCTTGCAAAAGGTATTGCTGTATTTGACGACCCGAAGATGCCAATTGTGGGTGTTGATGGTAAAGAGCCAAACGATTTATTCCGTAAGCAGCTGGTGGCAAGTGCTAAGGCAGCGGTTGATGTACTTGTTGAAAAAGGTGTGGCAGATAAAAACAAAATTGCCATTGCTGGTCACTCTTATGGTGCCTTTATGGTGGCGAATTTATTAGCGCACAGCGACTTATTTAAAACCGGTATTGCCCGCAGTGGTGCTTACAACCGCACCCTAACGCCATTTGGTTTCCAAGGTGAAGAGCGTGATTTTTGGCAAGCGCAAGATGTGTACGCGGCTATGTCACCGTTTTTCCACGCTGAGAAAATCAATGAGCCTATGCTGATGATCCATGGTCAAGAAGATCCTAATTCGGGTACTTTTCCAATGCAAAGTGAGCGTATGTACGCTGCATTAAAAGGCTTAGGTAAAGAAGCTCGCTTAGTGATGTTACCTTATGAGGCGCATGGCTATCGCGCTCGTAAGAGCTTGCTGCATGTACTTTGGGAGCAAGAGCAGTGGTTAGATAGATACTTATTAAGAGACGAAAAACCCGCAGAGCCAGTTGCCGTTGACGGTGTTACTCAGTAATTTGTTAAATATTAAAAATCCCCGCCTTATAGCGGGGATTTTTGTATTGCCTACTTGCATATTCCTATTCGTAGATAAACGGTTAGCAAATAAGAGGAAATGTTGTTCATGTTTATAATTCCAGATACCGACAAGAAAATTCGAGCAAAGATATCTAGCTATAAATACTAAAACTACGTTAATCACGTACAGGTTTGCCATCTATACGTTGTTTGCGTATACTTTGCCAATGAAAAGTGTATTTGTTGAATCAACTATATTTGAAAAGTACCGTAACGAGTATCTTAGCGATGAAGAGTTTAGGGTTTTCCAAGCTGAATTAATGTCTAAACCTAAACAGGGGGATGTTATTCAAGGTACAGGTGGTTTACGTAAGGTGCGAGTTGCTGGCAAAGGTAAGGGCAAGCGCGGTGGCTTTCGTGTTATTTATTATTTCCTTGATGAAAAACATCGTTTCTACTTATTGACCATTTATGGTAAGAGTGAAATGTCTGATTTAACAGCAGATCAAAAGAAACATTTAAAGGCTTTTATGGAGATTTGGCGTAATGAGCAGTCGTGATTTATTTGCAGAGTTAAGTTCTGCACTTGTTGAGGCTAAAGAGCATTCAGAGGGCAAGCTAACTCTTAAAACGCATCAAATTAACGACATTAGTGAGTTAGACATCTCACCTGATGAAATTGTAAGTATTCGTGAGCAATTTAATATGTCACGGGGTGTCTTCGCTCGTTTGCTGCACACATCATCTCGTACCTTAGAAAACTGGGAGCAGGGGCGAAGCGCACCAAATGGGCAAGCAGTAACTCTTCTAAAGTTGGTTCAGCGTCATCCTGAAACTCTTTCGCACATAGCTGAGCTATAACTCTCAGCGTTAGGAAAAGAGTGTTTTTTGGAAATATTACTATTCCTTACATTATTTTAATAAGCTCACTAGCTTTTTGTTATCGGTTTTAATTGCTCGCTTAACCAATCAATAAACACTCGGGTACGCCTTGGTAAATGGCGTCGATTTGGGTAGACGATATTCATAGGCATGGGCGGCAAATTATAGTCAGGTAAAACTTGGATAAGTTCACCACGGCTGAGCTCGTCAAGAACTCCATGACGAGGCACTTGAATAAGGCCAAGCCCTGCTAAGCACGCTGCTTTGTAGGCATCCGTGTTGTTAACTGTAAGTTGTGATTTCATGGTCAGGGTTTGCCAATCGCCTTGTGTATCTTGGTATTCAAAGCCGGGGTCAAGTTGGCCGAGTGTTTGGCTATAGCGAACAATGTAGTGCTCGGCTAAATCGCTAAGTTCTGTGATGTTGCCGTGTTTTTTAATATAACCTGGGCTTACACAGTTAATCATCGGGCAGTGGCCAATTTTTTTCGCAATCAGCGATGAGTCTTCTAAATTACCGACTCGCACTACACAATCAAAGCCTTCTTCAATTAGGTTAACTCGTCTGTCAGAACTACTCAGTTCAATCTCTAATTGCGGGTGTGCAGATAAAAAGCTGTCTAGATTCGGTAGCACTAAACGTCTGCTAATTGGCTGTGGCATATCTACTCTAAGACGCCCTGATAACGCTTCGTCTTTTTTATGAAATAGGGTTTGTAGTTCGTCTATATCAGCAAGCATATCTTTGCAGCGCTGATAAAAAACCGTGCCTTCGTTGGTCAGCGTAACTCGTCTTGTTGTGCGGTTTAGAAGCCGAGCACCTAACGTATCTTCGAGTTGTTTGACCAACTGCGAGACAGATGATTTAGGCATGCTCAGTGCAAGTGCTGCAGCTGAAAAGCTTTTTAGCTCTGCAACCTGAACAAAGGTTTTCATGGCATTTAGTTCATTCATGATTGTTTGTTATTTACGAACAGTTAATTCAATTTTACATGGTTTATCTGGTTTTGCAGTGTAAATATACTGGTTGCTCACAATTACTTCAAAGCAAAAGGTAAACATGATGAGCAATAGAATTGCAGTGATCACAGGTGGTAATCGCGGTTTAGGTAAAAATACAGTTTTAAGTTTGGCACGTAAGAGCATTGATTGCGTATTTACTTACAGAAGCCATAAAGATGAAGCACAGCAGGTTGTAGAAGAAGTAGCTGCACTGGGGGCAAAAGCCGTCGCCATTCAACTTGATGTGAGCGATATTTTAGGTTTTGCTGAATTTAAACAAACACTTGAAAGTACCTTGGCAACACAATGGCAAACATCTCGATTTGATTATTTAATTAATAACGCAGGCCATGGCAGTGATAGTGCATTTGCTGATACCAGTGAAGCTATGTTTGATAATTTGATGAATGTACATGTAAAAGGGGTGTTTTTCTTAACGCAAACACTGCATGAGATGATCAATGATGGTGGGCGTATTATTAACTTATCTTCAGGGCTGACACGTTTTGCATTACCAGGAAAAGCGGTCTACGCCACCATGAAAGGGGCCGTTGAGGTATTAACCAAATACATGGCAAAAGAACTGGCTGGTCGCAATATTGCCGTGAATATCGTCGCTCCAGGCGCAATTGCCACTGATTTTGGTGGCGGTGCTGTCCGTGATAATGAGCATGTAGCTCAATTAGTGAGTTCATCTACAGCCATGGGGCGCGTTGGTCAAGCTGATGATATTGGCCCTATGATTGCGCAATTACTCGGTGATGAAAACCGTTGGGTAACCGGGCAACGAATAGAAGCATCGGGCGGTATGTTTTTATAAGCCTGTTAGCAATCGCGTGTTTGTTTGCTTATTTAAGTGAATGTGATTTAATCGCTTTCTCTTTTTAAGCAATAAACATGTGATTGCATTTATGCTCGATTTAGCAGTACTCGCGGTTTTTATTCCGACCTTTTTCTTTGTTTCTATTACACCTGGTATGTGTATGACGCTTGCCATGACGTTAGGGATGAGTGTGGGCGTTAGACGTACGCTGTGGATGATGGTCGGCGAGGTGTTAGGCGTTGCCACGGTAGCCATTGCTGCGGTGATTGGGGTTGCTAGTATTATGCTTAATTACCCTGAGTTATTTGCCTTTTTAAAATACTTAGGTGGTGCGTACTTAATTTACCTAGGGGTTAATATGTGGCGCGCTAAAACCAGCTTTAAACCTAGCGATGATACACAGCAACAAATTGGTCGTGGGCAATTATTTTCGCAGGGTTATATCACTGCCATTGCAAACCCAAAAGGGTGGGCATTTATGATTTCTTTACTCCCTCCGTTTATTAATGTTGATTTAGCGGTTGCTCCTCAGCTTGCGGTATTAGTGAGCATTATTATGCTGAGCGAATTTATCTGTATGTTGATTTACGCAACAGGCGGAAAGAGCTTAAGGCTGTTTTTAGATAAAGGCGATAATGTGAAGTGGTTAAACCGTATTGCTGGCGCGTTAATGATGTGTGTGGGCGTTTGGCTGGCGCTAGGCTAATACTAATTTGGATAATACCCATCCGAATACGGCAAATGGGTATTATCCTTGTAGCGTCTTAATCAACTAACTCAACTTGCTTAGACACATGGTTAAAGCACAGTTTTAATGTATCAATGGCAGTTTTTGTTTTTGCCGCTAAGCTGTCTCTGGCTGGTGTTACGGCATAAACAGTGTAATTTGGCATTGCCCACTCAGGTGCGATTTCAACCAGCTCTTTCGATTTTAGTAAATGCCTGACTTCTGGCTCTGGTAATACGCCATAGCCAACACCATCACACACTAATTTAATTAAGCTTTGCATATTATTTACGGTGATCTTTGCTTTCGGTAACGGCTTGCTTGCCAGCGTTGACGGGTTAAACGCATTACTGTCGGCGTTGCTGTGGGCGATACGGGCAAAGTTGCCAAGGTCTTCCCAATTGGCTTTATCGAGTTTGCTAATTGCATGGTCTTTATGAGCACATAGCTTTAACGGCCAAGTTGCTAATTTACGAGCAACGAGGTTTGAGTCAGTTAATGGGCCAATCGCAATCGCTAGGTCAGCGCCGCATTTGATCATATCAATTGGCTCATCAGTCAAAATTAACTGAATACGTAAATCATCAAACTCGTTAATTAAGCGATCTAATGGCTCGCTTAATAGGCCACCGCCAAACCCCACTGGCGCAACTAATTTGAGCTCGCCACTAGGCTTATTTTGTAATTGTTGCAATTGCGTACTGGCCTGATCAGCCAGTGCCAGTATTTTTAAACAGCTTTGATAATACAGGTGGCCCGCTTCGGTTAAAGTCAGTTCGCGCGGGCTACGGTTAAATAGGCTCAATCCGATTTCTTGTTCTAATTGCTTAATGTGTTGACTGACAGCCGATGTGGTCATCGATAACTCTGCAGCTGCACTGCTCATGTTGCCTGTTTCAACAGTACGAGAAAATACACGCAATGTTTTTATCAGCTTGGAATTCATGGTTCAGGCCTTCTTAATTCAGTTTTAAGAAATCGTAAATTGTGAAAATCGGGACTTCTCATTAGTATGCAAACGCTAATTATTATCATTTATAAACAAAAAGTCACGGAGTATTATTATGACGAGGGTTGTTTCTTCTGTTTTACCACTCACTGCTGCTGTTTTAGCAGGTCTTTCCCATTTTGCATACGCTGATGACAAAAAACAAGACATGGAAGTAATAGTTGTATCGGCTTCCGGTTACGAGCAAATGCTTAAAGAGGCGCCAGCCAGCATCAGTGTTATCGACCGTGAGCAGCTTGAAAAGCGTTTTTACCGTGATTTAACCGATGCGATGACTGACGTTCCTGGTGTGGTTGTCACAGGTGGTGGCGACAGAAAAGATATCAGTCTTCGCGGGATGGCAAGTCAATATACTTTGATTTTAATTGACGGCCAGCGCCAAACCTCACGCGAAACTCGTCCAAACAGTGATGGCCCAGGTGTAGAGGGGGCATGGACTCCACCTATTTCAGCAATTGAGCGTATTGAAGTTATTCGCGGCCCTATGTCTTCACTATATGGCTCAGATGCAATTGGTGGTGTTATCAATATTATTACCCGTAAAACACCAGAAAAATGGTATGGTGAACTACGTTTAGATAGCACGATTCAAGAATCAAGTGACTCGGGTAATATAAACCAAGGCAGTTTCTTTACTGCGGGTGGCTTAATTCCTGAGTTATTAGGTATGCAGTTATCAGGTCAGTTTTCAAAACGTGACGAAGACGATTTCGAAGCCGGTTTTCGTGGTAAAGAGCAAAGTAACATCAAAGCAAAGTTTATCTTAACGCCCTCTGATAGCCATGAAATTATGCTTGAAGTAGGCTCTGCAAAACAAAAACTCGACGAAACATTAGGTAAAACAGTTGCTCCTTTAGCAGAAGGTGAAAGTTGTGGCCGTAATGGTTGCCCAGAGTCATCAACCACAGAGTACGACCAAGAAAGCTACTCACTAAGCCATAATGGTTTTTATGATTTTGGCTCATCACGCAGTTACTTAAAGTATGACAAATTCGATAATACCTCTCGTGAAATGTACGTCGAAAATACCGATGCGCAAACAAGCTGGACTTTACCATTTACCAATCATAATGCTGCATTTGGTGCGTCATATTTAAAAGAAGAGCTGGACGATTACACCAGTAACCGCATTAGTGACTTAACGCATGTTGAGAACGAGCAATGGTCAGTATTTGCAGAAGATGAATGGGCTGCAACCAAGCAGTTTAAACTCACTACCGGTCTTCGTTATGACCATGATGGTAATTTTTCAGGCCATTTCAGCCCGCGTTTATATGGTGTGTATACAGCAACTAAGTCGTTGACGGTGAAAGGCGGTATCTCAACAGGCTTTAGAGCGCCGAATATTCGTCAATCTACCGCAGCTTGGGGGCAAGTGAGCCGAGGTGGTAATATTTACGGTAACCCAGATTTAAGCCCTGAAAAATCAGTAAACTACGAAATGGGTATCTACTATGATGCCAGCCGTGATTTATCACTTTCAAGCACCGTATTTTACAACGAGTTTGAAGATAAAATTACCCGTATTTCGTGCCCACTCACCCAGTGTACTGATGGACCAAATCAGTTTGGTTCGATGCCAACGACCTATGTCAATGTGGATGAAGCCGTTACGCAAGGCTTTGAGTTATCAGTATCTTACGACATTACCAGTGAGCTTGATGTCAGTGCCAACTACACCTACACCGATTCTGAGCAAAAAACCGGTGAATACAAAGGCAGCCCACTTAACCAATTACCTAAGCATATTTTACAAACTTCAATTAATTGGCGCCCGGTTGATAAGCTAGGTACCTGGCTGCGTATTCATTACCGCGGCGAAGAAAGCCAGCCTACAACAGGCCCGTCGCAAGACAGCTTAATTGCGCCAGATTACACCTTGGCTGATATTGGTGGTAACTATGATTTAAGCCGCAGCATTAAGTTAGGATTTGGTGTTTATAATCTGTTTGATAAAGAAATCACCGAAGATGAATACGGATATGTTGAAGATGGTCGCCGTTATTGGGTTTCTCTAGGCTTTAACTTTTAAATAATTATTAAGTCATTCGTATTTGCAGGTTTAACCACTAAGTTAATTGGTGGTTAAACCTTATTTTAGTAAAACTTAGGTTGTTATCTCAACGATAGCACCTTGGTGCTGAATGACTTGCCCTGCAATATAATTTCCTTGTTTTGCGCATTCTTCAATAGCTTGATCCTGCAGCCAAGCCGATAAAAAACCAGCATTAAATGCATCTCCTGCCGCTGTTGTATCAATGACTTTATTAATTTTATTGGTAGGATAATGCGTTGCATTTTGCTGCTCTAATGTACTGTATTGGCACCCATTTCCACCATCTTTAATTATAAGTTCTTTAACGCCTAATCCATGAAGCCACTCTCTACAAGCTGAAATATCTTTGCAATTCCAAATCAGTGCTTCATCATCAAACGTAACCAAAGCCAGGTCGGCTAATTGCGCCATCCGCTTATTAATATCCTGACAGTATTGCATTGAGTGCCATAACGAAGGCCTGTGATTGCTATCATAAATAATTTTTACACCTGCGCGTTTTAAGTTTGTCAGCTCGTTAAGTAATGCATAGCAATCATCTGGGGGCAAAATTGCCAAACTAATGCCTGATAAATAAACAGCATCAAACTCAGTTAATTTATTGATGATATTATAAAATGTTGGCTGCTGAACAAGGTGTTTTGCAGCAGAATTATTGCGCCAATATTGAAAAGAACGCTCGCCATGTTGGTCTGTTTGAATCATATAAAGGCCAGCATGTCTTTGCTTATCTTTAAGAACAAAGTCGCAATTTATTTGATAGTCCTGCCAACGAGCTATCATAGCTTGGCTTAATGCATCTTCGCCCATGGCAGTTACATAACAGACATCAATTCTTTCGCCCGCTAATTTCTTTAGGTAAATTGCGGTATTCATGGTGTCACCACCAAAGTTTTGTTGCATGGTTGCGAATAGCTGGCCAGACAATTCCACCATACATTCTCCAATAATGGCGACTTTTTTAGCCTGCATTACAGAGTGACTCCTTTTTTCCAAATGGCGACTTCACGAATATCATTAACTTCGTTACATGTTGGCTTACCGTTTACTATCTCAACTAATAAATCGACAAATTCCTGATGCACTTCAGGCATGCTTTTACCGTTGACTAGCACACCAGCATCAAAGTCTATCCAGCGCGTTTTTTTATTTGCCAGCTCTGAGTTAGTAGAAATTTTTAAAGTCGGAACAAAGCCACCATAAGGCGTACCTCGGCCAGTTGTGAATAACACAATATGACAGCCTGCAGCGGCAAGTGCGCTGGTGGCAATGGGATCATTACCCGGTGCATTAAGTAAATTTAAACCAGCGACACTTAAGCGTTCACCATACTCAAGCACCGCTTGTACTTTGCTTGTGCCGGCCTTTTGCGTACAACCTAACGACTTATCTTCTAATGTACTAATTCCACCTTTTTTGTTACCAGGAGAAGGGTTTTCGTAAATAGGCTGATTGTGTGCTTTGTAATAACCTTTAAAGTTATTAACCATGTTGACAAGTTGATTAAAGGTTTCTTCATCTTTACAGCGAGACATGAGTAATGTTTCTGCACCAAACATTTCGGGGACTTCCGTCAGGACTGTTGTGCCCCCTTGAGCAATTAAGTAATCAGAGAAGTAGCCAAGCATGGGGTTGGCTGTGATCCCTGAGAGTCCATCACTGCCTCCACACTCAAGACCAAATTTTACTTCACTGAGCTTGCCGGTTTCTCGCTTATCGTGTTTAACGACGCTGTAGATTTCTTCAAGCAGAGCTACGCCATCTTCAACTTCATCATCAGAGTGTTGTGAAATTAAAAACTTAATTCGTGATTCGTCTATTTCACCTAAACCCGCTTTAAAAGCAGCTAATTGGTTGTTTTCGCACCCTAGACCAACGATTAACGCACCACCGGCATTTGGGTGTAAAGCCATATCTTGCAATAAAACTTTTGTGGTTTCTAAATCATCGCCTAACTGAGAGCAGCCAAATTGATGTGGAAATATGTGTACGCCATCAATTTCAAGATCAGCATGGTTACGTAAAAACTCATCTTTCATTTGTTTGATCATGCCATTCACGCAGCCAACGGTTGGGATCAACCATATCTCGTTACGAATACCAATCTCACCATTAGCACGACGGTAAATATTGACCTCAGGTGATGGTTCCTCGGGGGCTTGTGCAACGAACTCTGGCTGATATTGGTATGTTAATTCATCATGCAACGTTGTTTTAATGCAATGTGTGTGTACCCATGCGCCAGGATTAATATCTTCAAGTGCAAAACCAATTGGGGCGCCATATTTAATGACTCGCTCACCCTTAGCAATCGGCTTAAGCGCAACTTTATGACCCTTATCTATGTCTTCTAACGTTTTAAAAGAAAAGCCTTCAAATTCGATTCTTTCATTTGCATTGATTGGCTGTAAGGCAATGGCCACATCATCAGTATTGTGAAGTCGTAATAGTCTGCTCATGCTTATGACTCCAATAAGTTAACAAGCGTTTGTTCAACTGAGCTTGATAGCATTAGACTTAGTTGCTCAGTCACTTTATCTGTAAGGCCTGCAATTTCATTTAAGTCTTTATCCCAATGCCACTTAGCAGCTAACACAGAGCTTACTAGCTCATTGGTTGTTATTGATCCTTGCTGATGTTGTTGCCATTGCTCGTTGAATAAAGCCAACCACTTTGGACTGTCGGCTAATTCAATTTTGTCGCCATTTCGCTCGCCACGATAAAACAATATTTGCCCAGCTAAAGCTGTTGCGATGAGTGGTGGTACAGTTTTGTTGTCGCTAATATATTGCTCTAATTGAGGTAACAAGCGTGTTTTGAATTTAGTCATGCTATTTAATGAAATAGACATCAGTAGGTGACATATATAAGGGTTTCTAAAGCGGTTTAATACGTCATTAGCGAAAATCTGCAACTCTTCTTTAGGTAAGGATAGAGTAGGGATGATTTCATCAAATATCAGTTTAGTAACGTATTTTTCAAGCAGAGGTGAAGCGAGAGCCTCGCCAACCGAATCAATATTTGCCATATAGGCAAGTGGAACCATAGCGGTATGTGCACCGTTCAAAATAGCCACTTTTCGTTGTTTATAAGGCGCAATATCGTCAACAACCTTAATATTTAAGTCACTTCCTTCAAGGTGTAATACATCAGCTAAATGTTGTGGCCCTTGGATCACAAATAAATGAAAGTATTCTGCTGTTACCATGAAGTTGTCGTAATAACCGCATTGTTGCTGTAAAGCTTGATGTTCATCGCGCGGAAATCCCGTCACAATACGATCAACGAGGGATGAACAAAAATGATTGTGCTCGTTAAGCCAGTTTACAAACTCGCTTGGTAAATCCCATAACTGACTGTACTGCAATACAATCTCTTTAAGCTTTTCGCCGTTATAATCAATAAGTTCGCAAGGAATTATGATCATGCCACTACTACTTGCACCATTGAAGTGCTTGAAGCGGTGAAATAACCATTGCGTTAGTTTTGCAGGAAATGCCTTTGCAGGGGTATCAGATAACTTGTCCTCGGGAATGTATTCAATGCCGGCTTCTGTCGTATTCGAAAAAATGACTTTAAGGTCGCTGTTCTCGGCAAGCTTTAAATAGTTATCAAACTCTTTGTAAACTGGGATTTCTTCGTTAACGCAACTGATAATACGCTGCTCAGAAACAGCTTTGTTTTGCTCATTGATACCACGAATAATACAGGTATATAAGCCATCCTGTGTATTAAGAAGTGGCAGCGAGTCGTAGTCGATGGGTCTGATGATAGCAACACCGGCATTTAAACCGGTTTGTTCGTTAAGCTTATCTATTTGCCAATCGACAAATGCACGTAAAAAATTGCCTTCTCCAAACTGCATTATACTCGTTGGATATTTGTTTTTATTAAAGTTTTTACGATTTAAAGTTTGCATTTTTGTGCCCGCTCTTAGCATTGTTACAGTGTATTGCTGAACATAGTAGTTAATTTTGCCACCGGTGGCAAATAAGATTTGACAATTTGCTACCGGTAGTCAAAACTGGCCTTTAACAAATAAGTAATACAATTAACGTTTGTTTATAGCTTTCCATTTAAAACTCACAAAATTTTTTAAATGGATACGCAGGTCATAGCTTGGATTGCCATGTACCTTAATGAAATATAAAGGATTATATAAGACAACATGAACACACAATTGAACACACAAAGAAGACACAACAATGCATAAAAATCTTCTGAGCACGCTATTTCTCTGCTGCTGTTTACTTTTTATCACTGCTTGCAGTGACGACAACAAGGTTATTCGCTTAACAATGGCGCATACATTAGATAGCCGCCATGTTACTCATCAAGCCATGGAGTATATGGCAGAACGTTTAGCTTATTACTCTGATAATCAAATGGAAATTGTAATTTATCCCGCAGCACAATTAGGCACGGAAAGAGAGTTAATAGAGCTATTACAAATCGGTAGTTTGTCGATGACAAAAGTATCGTCAAGCCCACTTGAAGGCTTTGTGCCTCAAATGAAAGTATTTGGGGTGCCTTATTTATTTAACGATAGTGAGCACTTTTGGAAAGTACTCAATAGTCAGCTTGGGCAAAAATTGCTTGATGACCTAGCTGTAGCTCGCCTTAAAGGGCTTGGCTATTATGATGCGGGTAGTCGCAGTTTTTACACAACAGATGCAGCTATTAGAACGCCCGATGACTTAATTGGTAGCAAAATTAGAGTTGTAACTAGCCCAATGGCTATTGCTACTGTGCAGTCTTTAGGTGGCGCTGCCACTCCCATTGCGTGGGGTGAACTTTATTCTGCGCTGCAACAAGGTGTTGTCGATGGTGCAGAAAATAACCCGCCTAGCTATTACCTATCTCGTCATTATGAAATTGCGAAATACTACACCTTAGATGAACACACTTTTGTGCCTGACATCGTAGTTGCTAGTCAAAAGGTTTGGCAGCAATTAACGACTCAGCAGCAACACTGGCTGAAGTTAGCAATGCAAGATTCTGTTACCTATCAACGTAGTTTGTGGCAATCAGCTTCTGATCAGGCATTACAGGCCGTTGTTGATGCGGGTGTTGAGGTTATTTACCCAGATAAACAAGTGTTTCAAGAGAAAGTAGCCCCTTTTCATGCCTCATTTAAAGGCACGCCTATCGCCGCACAAATTGCGGCAATAAAAGCGATGCAGGAGGCGTTATGAAAGAGTTTAATGCGAAAATAAATCAGCTCATTGAATGGGTATTAATTGTTGCGATGTTTGCCATTGTTGCAGTCGTTAGTTGGCAGGTGTTCTCACGCTTTATTTTGCGGTCTCCTAACTCTTACACTGAAGAACTTGCTCGTTTTTTACTTATGTGGATTGGCGTTTTAGGTGCTTCGTATGCCTATCGTACCCGAGCACACTTAGGGCTTGATCTTTTCTATCAGAAGATGATTCCAACGATACGTCGTAAGTGTTCATTTTTAATTGAGTTTTCAGTACTGATTACCGCGCTCAGCCTATTAGTTTATGGAGGCGGTATGTTGATGAACTTAAGCTTTGCATTAGATCAACGTTCAGCTGCTCTTGGGATCAATATGGGGTTTATTTACGTTGCTTTGCCAATTAGCGGCGTACTTATCACACTTAATTGCATTGAAAATATCATTTATTTTTTTAGACAAACACAGGAGCAAGAATAATGGAAATGACAGCCATCTTGTTGCTAGTTTGCTTCTTCACACTACTGTTAATCAATGTTCCGATCTCAATTAGTATTGCTCTGTCGACCTTGTTAGCACTGGTTTTACACATGGATTTTACTCCAGCGGCAACGACCATTGCGCAGCAAATGATAGGTGGAATAGATAGTTTTGCACTACTGGCTATTCCGTTTTTTATTTTATCGGGTCTGATCATGGGGCAGGGGGGCATTGCTAGGCGTTTAATTGAATCTGCTATGGCTATGGTCGGTTTTTTACCGGGCGGTCTAGCGCTGGTCAATGTGATGTCTTGTATGATGTTTGGCGCAATTTCTGGTTCTGCAGTGGCGGCCACATCGGCGATAGGCAGCTTTATGGTGCCAGAAATGAAAAAGCACGGTTATAGTGAAAACTTCGCCGCCGCAGTTACGGCTAGCGCAGCAACAACAGGTATGCTAATACCGCCAAGTAACATCTTAATTATTTATGCCATAGCAAGTGGCGGTGTGTCGATCGCGGCATTGTTTGTTGCCGGTTATTTACCAGGTATTTTACTGGGCTTAACACTGATGTTGGTCTGTGCTACCTATTCTTTAAAAAACAACTATCCCGTAGCAGCACGTTTACCACTTGCTTTGGTTTTAGAAAAAGTGATTGCAGCCATCCCTAGTTTGTTACTCATAATAATCGTTATTGGCGGTATTATAGGCGGAGTATTCACAGCCACAGAGGCCGGGGCTGTCGCTGTATTATATGCACTGGTTTTAGCCGTTTTTGTTTATAAAGAATTATCGCTAGATGAGTTACCTAAACTACTGCTAAAAGCTTGTGAGACAACGGCAATCGTGATGCTCATTATTGCCGCTTCTAGTGCGATGTCGTGGGTTTTATCCTATTCACACATTCCGCAAATGGTGAGTCAATTTTTCTTAACCTTAAGTGATAACCCATTACTAATTTTGTTATTAATCAATATCATTTTAATATTAGTGGGGGCTTTTATTGATATGACACCTGCAGTGCTTATATTTACTCCGATCTTTTTGCCCGTTGCAGCACAGTTTGGCATGTCACCGGTGCAATTTGGGGTAATGATAGTGCTTAATTTATCAATCGGTTTGGTATCGCCGCCGGTTGGTAGTGTATTGTTTGTCAGCTGCGCAGTAGCAAAAACTTCGCTTCATAAAATCATTAAGCCAATGCTGCCTTTGTATTGCGTGATGTTTATGGTGCTTATGTTGGTGACCTATTTACCTGCCATAAGTGAGTTTTTACCTCGCTTACTAGGGTTGATTGATTAATAAAAACAATTGCTTTGCTAGAGTTAACAGCTTTTATGGATAAAAGCTTGGTGCTACTATAGCTAAGTTAGTTATTTCGGAATCTTCTATGTCAGTGACAATTAATGATATTGCCCGCTTATCGGGGGTATCAAAACGTACCGTTTCTCGTGTAATAAATAGCTCCCCTGCGGTAGGTGAAGCAACACGTGAAAAAGTGCTTGAGATAATAAAGCAAACAGGCTTCTCGCCAGATAAGCAAGCCAGGGGGTTAGCCTCAAGCCGTTCGTATTTGTTAGGGCTAATTTATGATAACCCTGATGCACTCTATATTGATGAAGTGCAACGAGGTGCATTGAGTGTCTGTGCTGAATTAGGCTACGAGTTAGTGGTACACCCAGGTTCTGCAAAACGCGAAGATTTTGTTGATGACTGCTTACGTTTTATCGCTCGTTCAAAATTAGATGGCGTCATTATCTTGCCTCCGGTATCAGAAAACAAAGAGCTCGCTGCAGCTTTAAGAGATGTTGATTGTCCATACGTAAGGCTTGCATCAGTTGATTTGGATGACGCTGATAATATTGTTGTATCTGACGAGCGTGCAGCAATGCGTGATATGGCAGACCATTTAGTCGAATTAGGCCATCAGGACATTGGCTTTATATCTGGCCCACAAAATTATCGTTCATCAATAGAGCGTTTAGCTGGCTTTTTAGCTGAATTGCAGGTTTATGATGTAAATTTACCCTCAGAATATATTGTTGAAGGCAAAAATAGTTACGACAGTGGTTTAGAGTGCGCTAGGGAGTTGTTAAGCAAACAACCTAGGCCAACAGCAATCGTTGCTAATAATGATGAGATGGCCGCAGCTGTGCTCCGTGTGGCTAACAACCAAGGCATTAAAGTGCCAGAACAGTTATCGGTCGCGGGGTTCGATGACAATATTCTTGCATCTCGGATCATTCCATCGCTGACAACAATACGCCGACCTGTATTTAATATGGCATGCTTAGCCGTACAAAAGTTGATTAATCGCTCTCGTGGTAATCAAGACAAACTACCTATGCCAAAAACAGTAACGCCGCATTTGGTGACACGCGAATCAACATCTCGCGTTCCTGAGTAAGCACGACATTATGGCAGTAATGCCGTGCTAGATTTTTATAAGTTATACGCCTTTTTAACCAACCCATAAGTTAGTTGATAAGCAAGCTCGTGGGCTGTTTCAATTGTTATTTGATGATTTGTAACAAGCTCTGCTAAGTAGCGGCAATCAACTCGACGTGCTACATCATGCCTTGCTGGAATCGATAGAAAAGCTCGCGTGTCATCATTAAAACCGACCGTATTATAGAAACCTGCGGTTTCAGTTGTTTGCTGACGAAAACGCAGCATACCGGCAGGGCTATCATGAAACCACCATGCCGGACCTAGTTTTAAACTAGGGTAGTGACCAGCAAGCGGTGCCAGCTCACGACTGTAAGTCGTTTCATCTAGGGTAAATAAAATGATTTTTAACTTTGGATGATTACCATATTTACTTAAAAGAGGCTTAAGCGCATTAACATACTCGGTTTGGCTTGGAATATCTGCGCCTTTATCACGGCCAAATTGATTGAAAATTGGCTGGTTATGATTACGATGTGCACCAGGATGAATTTGCATCACAAGGCCATCTTCAATACTCATACCTGCCAGCTCCGTTAGCATTTGGCCACGAAATAGTTCTTGCTCTTGTTCTGTCGCGTTACCTGTGCGGCATTTTTTAAATAATGCTTCACATTCAGATAGTGATAAATCAGCAGTAATCGCACTGGGGTGACCATGGTCGGTTGCAGTTGCTCGACCTTCTTTTTTAAAGTAAGCGCGACGAATGCGAACTGCTTCTAAATAACCTTGCCAAGTACTGGTATCTTGATCTGTTAACTCACCAAGCTTAGTGAGATTGTCAGTAAAGTCTTCTCGGCTCGCATCCACAATATCATCAGGCCTAAATGTGGTTATAACTCGTTTGGCCATGGCCGTTTCAGCCATCTCTTTGTGGTGTTCAAGTGAGTCTAATGCACCTTCAGTTGTTGCTATGAGCTCTATATTAAAGCGATCCATTAATGCTTGCGGTTTATAAGCATCTGTTGCAAGTTCAGCGGTGATTTTATCGTAGTATTGTTGTGCGTTTTCAGAGTTAAGCTTTTCTTTAAAACCAAATACATCACAAAAAACGGCATCTAACCAGTAGCCACTTGGGGTACCTGCAAATAGGTAATAGTTATCTGCAAAAATCTGCCAAGCTTTTTTTGGATCTGCATTTTTTGATCGTGTTAAATCGCCATCGATACCATGCTCAGGAATACCAAGCTCGGTTAATTCAATACCTTGGCTGTAAAGCATTCTAAATACATAGTGATCTGGTTTTATAAAGAGTTCAGTGGCGTTGCCAAAGTTAGGGTTTTTATTAAACCACTTTGGGTCTGTATGGCCATGTGGGCTGACTATTGGAAGATCTTTTATTTCTTCATAAAGCTCTCGGGCAACACTAACAATTGCCGGGTCACTCGAAAATAGCCTATCAGGGTGAAGTGAAAGCGGCTGTGATTTAATTGACATAAGGTTCCTCAAAATCTTGCGTTGCCAGCGGTGGCAAAATTTAAATATGTAATGACTAAACTTAATTAGCAGTGAGTAACTTAGGCACGTTAGTTGTTTTTTAATGGCCTAAGACTGTTATTTATGCAATCAACTTTAGCAAATGTTGCCACCGGTGGCAATGTTGTTGCGCGAAGATAAATCTAGTCTATCTAAAATGAAAAAAGCACCGACCCTGAAGGTACAGTGCTTTATTTTCTAACTTGATGGGGAAATCAAATAAACCTTCCTTGGTTTTGCTAAACTTAGTTAGAAGCTATAGCGGAATCCTAAGCCGAATGTACGGCTATAAATAGATGCTGAGTCGTTTAGAACAGTTGGTAGTTCGTAGTATTGACGGTAAACCTCATCTGTTAGGTTTGTCGCATCAAATGTCACAACTAAGTCTTCAGTGACATCGTAACTTACTTGGAAGTCTAAACTTTGTTCTGGTCGACGATAAACTCCTCGTGGATGCGCGAAACGACCTGAGCCATAGCGATTTAAGAATGAGTCACGCCAAACGTAAGAGAGGCGAGTGCTGAAATTTTCTCGTTCATAAATTAATACACCGCTGTAAGAGGTATCTGAAACACCAAATACGCTTCTGTTTGTGTATCCTGTTAACTCACCTTCGTTGCTAAAGATTGGAATGTCTTGATCCGAATCCAAGAAGGTACCACTTGCTTGAAGGCCAATACCATCTAACCATTGTGGAACAGATTCAGGGAAGTAAACTAAGCCAACTTCAACGCCTTTAAGAACACCATTGGAGGTGTTGCCGGGTTGAGAAAGTATATAATCTTCCATCTCGCCTGTTTCTGGGTTTGGAAATTGAGCTTGGCGTAATGAATCAAAAACAAATCCTTCTATATCTCTGTAGAAGTAGGTCGCATACGCTGAGCTACCTTCATTAAAGTAGTATTCTAGTGAGAAGTCATAGTTCGTAGATTCAACTGGGCGTAGACTTTGATTACCACCGCTTGCGTTGCCATAGCCAACATTTGTAGTGTCTGGACGTAAATTAATAAAACTATTTAATTGGCCAAACTCTGGGCGGCGTAAGGTTTGCGTATAAGCAAAACGAGTAATTAAATCATCGCTTAAATGATAGCGTAGCGTTAAGTTAGGTAAGAACTTTGCGCTACTGTTTCGGCCAGTACTTTGTACTATGCCACCAACTTCTCCATCCCAGTGGTAAAAGTCCATGTCAGCGCCTGCGTAGGTATAGCGAAGACCAATATCACCGTCTAATCGATTACCAAAAAGTTGTGTTTCAAATTGGCTTTGCACATACGCAGCCCATGAAGTTTGATCGATATCGAAGTTCTTTTGTAGCGTCATTCGACGCTCGCCATCGGCGCTATCGTAGAAATTAAACGTATCACGATACTCTGCACGGTTTTGCCATAAGTTTTTTGCATTAAAGGCAACCCATGATCTCGGCAAATCACTTTTCCCATCAAAGAAATCACTATTTACGTAGTGCGCTTCTGAGCCTAGAGATGCTAATGGAATAGGGTTAAATCGATTAGAATCACGACTACTGCTATCAGCTGTACGTTTATCATAACGAACACCTGCTTTAGCTTTTGTAAAGATACCCCAGTCAACATAGAAGTCGAGGTCAAGCGTGAATGTTAAGCCATCACCATTATCCTCACCGCCGTTGTCGAACATGGTACTGGTGGTCCATAAGCTTGGATCGGTTAAATCAAGTGGAGTACCAAACTCTTCATCGTAAACAGTCCATGCCATGATGCCGTCTTCATGATTGAAGTCTGCCATGACAAATGGGAAACGAGTATTTGCCTGCATAGCAACAAACTCACGTTCATATTTACTTGTTTGATAGACCAACTCAGATTTTAGTGTTGCATCTTCAGATAGCGCCCATTTACCACCTAATGCAAACATGTAGCTATCAGTTTGGCTCTTAGAAAAGTCGCCGCTGGTAAATGCACCTGAGTCACCCCAAGCACGAGATTTGATGACATTTGTGCCTTCAAACAACACTGGTTGTGTCACGGTTTCTACCCGTGAAGAATCTGCGTATGAAAATAGTAGGTGGTTATTACTTTCGTTGCGGTAGCCATTGTAAAATGCTTCGAAAATATACTCTGATGTATCATTTGGTGCCCATTGAAATGACAGGTTTACTGCCGGGCGTTCACGTTTACCAGTTAGATCTGACTGATTTAGTGCGTCACGACTTAGATAGTACTCAACCTCACTGTCAGTTGCAGGGTCATACATGGTTGCCCCTGGCGTTCTGTCCATACCGTGTTCAAGGCCTGTTGGCCATGGGTAAATGCGATTTAAGTTATCAGCTCTAAATGGCACGAAACCACCTGGTGCACTATTTTCATCTCGGTAGCTGGTGCTAGCAAATGAAAGGTTAATTAATGCGCCGACATCACCAACTGATGATTCCCAACGATTGCTGGCAAGCACACTCACTATAGGATCGGTTTCTTCAGATTGGTCTTGATAAACGCCACGGGCATTGACCACAACCTTTGAGCCTTCAAAATTAAATGGGCGTTGGGTGCGAACATTAAGTTGACCCGCAATACCGCTCGCTAATTGGCTGGCGTTGCGTGTTTTGTATACCTCTACACTTTCAAGTAATGCTGCAGGTATGTCTGCAACAGCAAGTTGACGCCCTGCTGCGGTGAACATTTCGCGGCCATTAATTGTTGTTGTAACATCGGTTAAGCCACGGATTGTAACAGTATTTACTTCACCCGATGCGCGGTCTGTTACCTGTACACCCGTTACACGTTGTAGCGCCTCAACAAGGTTATTATCAGGAAACTTACCAATATCTTCGGCAACAATTGCATCAACAACCTGAATTGATTGGCGCTTGATATTAACGGCTTTATTTAAGCTGCTTCGGATCCCAACAACCTCAATTATTTCAAGGGAATCATTGTTGTCATTTGCTTGAGCGTTTTGTGTTTGCTCTGCAGCCTCATCTGCTGCATAAACACATTGCCCAAAAAGGGCCATACAAATTGTGCTGGCTAATGTCGTTTTCTTAAACATTTAAAATAACCTCCAAAATTATTTTAATGCGAATCAATAACAGAAGTTATTTGATTCAGTGTTAAATCAGCATCATTAGAAAAACCTCTAATGTTCGACAAGGTGCTGATATCGTGTGTTTTTTTAATAAGTGTATTTTTCCTGCATTTTTGCCACCGGTGGCATTTTTAGCCAAATAGTTGCACCGCAAGTAAGCATGCCAGGCTTGTTGTGTTGTCTTCATCCCCATAACCACGCTCCTAAATTTTATAACACAGAAAATTTAGATGTTTAAGTATTATTATATTCTTTTTAATAATTTGTTACTTATTTCTGTGTATTTTAAAAATAAGTCGTTCATTATCAACGGTTTAATTTTTTAATGATTTTCAAATAAAGAATTTAGATGTGTAGTTGCATAGCGGTTTGTATTATTTTCTGCTTCAGGAAGAGTTTGTTCTGTTGTTGTGCAAAGCTATATTTCTTTTTGGTGCAAGCTAAGTAATAAATGACATAATTATTAATTTATTTATTAAAATTAATATGATAGTACGTTTTGTGGTGTCAAATATGATGCGTAAAACAAGCACGCAAGGAGGATGAAGCTCAAAATGCTACCGGTGGCAATTGTATTATGATATGTATATAATTGGTGTTAATATAAGCTTGTGTAGACTTAAAATTTTCTAAAAACATTATAATTTCAACAGTTAGAGGAACACATATGAGGAAGGATTATTTTGGCCGGCTTGAAAAAAAGTTAAGGTTAATAAGCAAACCTGCATGGTTTGAAACCAGTATTATAAGAAATGCGTTTATCGCTTGCTTAAGCTTCTTGTTTGTAGCCTGTAATAGTCAGCAAAGTGTTGACGTTCAGCCTAATGATCAAGCTAAAACAGACATCATGATGTTAAGCGGCACCGGCAGTGATGATGCGGTGAAATGGGACTTTTACTGTAGTGAAGGGCAAAACTGTGGTCAATGGAGCAAAATAGATGTTCCTTCTAACTGGGAGCAACAAGGCTTCGGTAACTATGATTACGGCTACATCCCAGATAAACATAGCGAACAAGGTATTTATCGTCGTGATTTTACCCTACCTGCTGATTGGTCTGGTCGCAAAATTGAAATTGTTTTTGATGGTGTGATGACAGATGCCACTGTGTTTGTGAACCAACAACAAGTGGGCCCAACCCACCAAGGTGGTTTTTATCGATTCAGCTATGACATAACGCCATATTTAAAAAGTGGTGAAGCTAATGAGCTAAAGGTTGTGGTAGATAAAGTTTCGGCTAACAAAAGTATCGAAGCAGCAGAACGCGCAGCAGACTACTGGGTGTTCGGTGGTATCTATCGTCAAGTCTTTTTACAGTCTTTGCCACAATCTCATATTGATTGGGTTTCATTAGATGCAAAAGCGTCTGGTGAATTTAAAATGGATGTTTATCTCGAAGGACTAGATAAATCAAATGCTTCTGCAGTTGAAGCACAAATTTTAGATTTAGATGGCAACCCTGTAAGTGAAACGTTTAATGCCACACTTAATGGTAACAAGGTTAACTTAGCAACTAACGTGGACTCTCCTAAGCTTTGGAGCGCCGAGACGCCTAATTTATATCAAGTACGTATTGATTTAAAAGAGGGCTCTAAAACTCTACATAGGTTCAATAAAACCTTTGGCTTTAGAACTTTTGAATTACGCCCACATGACGGCTTATATTTAAATGGCGAAAAAATTATCCTTAAAGGGGTTAACCGTCACAGCTTCCGTCCAGCAACTGGACGTACTATGACTAAACAAGCCAGCATCGATGACATTAAGACGATGAAAAGCATGAACATGAATGCTGTTAGAATGTCGCATTATCCACCCGATGTGCACTTTTTAGAAGCGGCGGACCGTCTTGGTATTTATGTTATTAATGAGTTAGGCACATGGCAAAAGCCAGTTATTGATACGCCATCAGCGAGACGCCTAGTTGCTCAGCTTGTTAAACGCGACCAAGCACACCCAAGTATTTTATTCTGGGCGAACGGTAATGAAGGCGGTTTTAATACCGATGTTGATGATGATTATCACCTTTATGACATTCAAAACCGTCCAATTCTTCATCCTTGGGAGTTGTTCCGTAATATCGATACTGATCATTACCCAACTTACTCGGAACTAGTAGCTAAAAAAGCCCGTAATGAAGTATTTTTCCCAACCGAGTTCTTACATGGCTTGTATGATGGTGGCCATGGTGCAGGTTTGAGAGATTTTTGGGACTTCATGATGTCAACTCCTGTTGGTGCCGGTGGTTTCCTATGGGTGTTTGCTGATGAGGGTGTTGAGCGTACAGATCAAAATGGCCGTGTTGATACCGACTTTAACCATGCGCCAGATGGTATTGTTGGACCTTATGGTGAAAAAGAAGCGAGCTTTTTTACAATTAAAGAAATTTGGTCACCAATCCAAGTTGAAAACTTAAAGAATGGCCAGTTACTTGCCGGTTCTTTTGACGGTCAGTTGCAAGTTAAAAACCTGTATGACTTTGTTGATCTATCAACTATGTCGCTCGAGTGGCGTTTATATCAGCCAGTGACTGCGTTTTCTGATAAGAAGCAGCTTGTAGCGAGCAATAAAGCCACACTCCCTGCTATTAAGCCAGACTCGACAGGAACAGTACAATTGAACTTACCTGACAATTGGCAGCAAAATGGTTGGTTAGAGGTTGAATTTTTTGACCAGCAGCAGAATTCAATTTGGACAGATGCTTGGCCTATCCAAAGTGCGGCTAAACTTGCAAAATTAACTCAAGAGCAATTTGAAAATCAGGCATCAGCAACTAAACCAGCTCAAATTGTTAGTCAAAACGAATCTGAGTTAGCGGTTAAGGCTGCTGATAGAACAATTATTTTTGATGCAACAACAGGTCTATTAAAGTCATACAGTAAGCAAGGTCAAACTGCGGCGTTGACAAATGGTCCTAAGCTACTTCGTTCTGATAACTCACTAAATAAAGGGGTTTATAATGGTATTGGTTCATGGCTAACTCATGATCCAAATGCTGAGAAAGAAGCGCAACAAGATAAAAAACCGACAGAATTAAAGTCTGAAATTATTGCTAATGATTTAGTGATTGAAGTGATGAACCCGCCAGCAGGCATTACAAAGCTAACTTGGACTGTTCACCCTGAAGGTCATTTATCAATGGATGTTGATTACTGGCTTGACGGTGAATACATCCTTCATGGCGTTGGTTTTAATTATCCGAAAAAAGCAATTGAGCATAAACGTTGGTTAGGTGATGGTCCTTACCGTGTATGGGCTAACCGCTTAGAGGGCGTAAACTACTCTGTTTGGGAAAATGATTATAATGAAGGCGTTGCTGGCGAGCGCTGGGAATTACCAGAGTTTAAAGGGTACTTCTCGGATATTCAGTGGCTTACATTAAGCTCTGAGCAAAGTGAAATCACTTTCTCTACTGCAACTCCAGATCTATATGCGCGAGTTATGCAGCCTGATGATGGTGAGCGTCCTGATAATACATTAGCACTTAAATATGATGAAGAAATTAGCTTCTTACACAGAATTAGTGCAATAGGGTCTAAGTTCCATGCAGCCCACCACCTTGGCCCACAAGGTCGACCTGTGGCAGAAAGAGGAATAAACAATATCAAGCTAACGATATATTAATTTACAAAGACTCATTTGTTTTAGTAAAAGCGCTGCAGAAACCTGCAGCGCTTTTTTGTTTTAATCCACTAAAGTGCATTAATAAAAAGTGGTTATTTGGGGTTAAGGTTTCTTGTAGGTGTAGCACTATAGTTATAGGTCGCTTTTTAAATAGTTCTACTACATTGAGTTAGTCATCAACTGACAGACAACAATGATAACGACTATAAAGGCGATATATGCAAAAAGTAACACAATTATGTAAACGAAAATCAGCGTCGTTTACTCCGCTCGCAGTGCTCTGTGCTGCTATTTTCTCGCAGCCAAGTTTTGCAGGGAGTTGGCAGCAAAATGTCAGCATTGGCGGTTTTAATAATGTTCATATTTACACTCCTGATACGCAATCAAGCATAGGCAATGGCCATTCTTTGATGCTAGTACTGCATGGCTGCGTGCAACCCATTAATAACTACTTAACTGCGAATCTTGAAGATGCAGCCGAAGCCCATGGCATGGTAATAGCCGTTCCTGATGCTATGAATAAAGCAGGCTATAGCTGCTGGTCATATTGGCAAGGAGCAATCAATAGAAGCTCTGGTGATTATAAGAATTTAATTAATTTAGCCAATGCATTAAGTTCTGATGCAGCGCGTAATATTGACCCTAAACAAGTGTATATTGCAGGCTTATCATCTGGAGCCGCAATGGCTGCACAAACGGCTTGTGTGGCGCCTGATGTATTTGCCGGAGTTGCACCAAGCGCAGGGCCGACCATCGGCACAAGTTCAAGTGGGGCAATTTCGACCTGTGAAACAGTGTCTGAAAACACCTTTGTATCCCGCTGTGAAAGCTATGCTGGCAGTTATAAAGATCATTTTGCTACACAAATAGCGGTGATTGGTCACGGTACTGCCGATACCACAGTCAATACCTGTTACAACCAGCAAAATGCAGATGGCTTTGCTGCCCTTTATGAGGTTAATCAACTTTCAGGTACGACGACAATAAGTGATGATGCAACGCGTACCGCTGAGCAGTCACTTTGGCAAGACAATCGAGTTTCTATGCTGTGGTTTAATAATTTGGATCACTCATGGTCGGGCGGGCAAGGTGCGTCTGGTGATTATGTGGCGGCAAACAGTATTAATTTTGCAACCTATCTCGGTGAGTACTTTGCGGCTAACAATAAACGAGTTGATCGTAATGCAGGCCCTGAAATTAGTAATTTAACTGCCACAGACAGTAATAACCAGCTCACCATTACAGGCAGTGCAATCGACCTAGAAGGCAGTGTAACCAATGTTGATATTAACGTGTATAGCCTAGCCGGAGGCGCGGCAAGCTTAATTGAGTCACTGAACGTGCAAGTCGATGCGAATAATACCTTTAGCGGGGTGACAAGTGCACTCAGCGATGGTCTTTATGAAGTGCGTGTCAGTGCCACAGATAACGAAGCGAAACAAGGTGATGAAGCTAATCTTACGGTACGTGTAGGGCCAGAGCCAGCAGCTACAGCACCGTTACTGAGTGATACTGCGGCAAGTGTAAACGGGCAGTGCGCTACAGTAACCGGCACGGTGATTGATGATAATCAAAACTTAAGTACTGTCGTGGTCAGTTTTAGCAATGGTGATGTGACGGCTACAGTGAATGGGCTTGAGTACTTTGCTGAGCAATGCAATCTAGCGGGTGGCAATAATACCGCAGTGATAACCGCGAGCGATGATACTTTGCTGACATCAATAGATAGCATTAGTTTTGTCATCGATGCTGGCGTGACAGGCGATTACAATCTTCATATCAACGAAGGCCATATAAGCTGGGGCGAAGGTTATTCTGCCTGTTATTTAGCGTTTGGAACCGCTGCATTTACTATGCGTGAATATTCAGCGAGCACAAATCAATGTCAGTGGATTGCTGATGATAACTCAAGTTGTGCAGGGCCATTACAGGCATGCAGAACCACCACTGAACCGACTAATGACGCAGACAACGACGGTGTGCTCGACGGCGCAGATAATTGCCCGAATGTAGCAAATGCTGATCAAGCTGATAACGATAATGACGGGATTGGTAATGTGTGTGACAGCACTCCAGATGGTGAAACGAGTGACTCCGACAGCGATGGTGTCAGTGATAGCCTAGATAACTGTCCGCTGGTGGCCAATAGTGATCAGCTAGATAGTGATGCAGATGGTGTGGGTGATGCGTGTGACTCAACACCGAATGGTGATTACCAATGCAGCGAAACCACTTCAAGCAACTATGCACATGTGCAAGCAAACCGCGCAACCACCAATGGCTCTTACGCCTATGCGGTGGGCTCAGGTGATAACCTAGGTCTTTATAACACTTTTTATACTAGTACCTTAGCGCAAACCAGTGCTGGGTATTATGAATTAGGTAATTGCCCTAATTAATAGATGCGTGTCGCCCATTCGGGCGACACTTTTTTCTAAACAGCGTTTAGAACTTATAAGTCAGAGTTAGGCTACCGTTTGTTGGCGCGCCATAATAACCTACAGTTTGTAAGCTATTGATGTATTGCTCATCAGTAATATTATTAACGTTTGCCTGTACTGCAACTTGGTCATTAATATTCCAACGCGCGAAGGCGTTTAGCAGGGCGTAACTACCTTGCTTAACATTGTAATCAGTGCTTTCAATTTTAGATTGCCAACGGCCATTTAAACCCACAACCATTGCATCTGTTAATTCATAATCCACTGTTACACCAACAACATCTCGAGGTGCCCATTTATTGGTGTCGGCACCATTTTCATCTGTTACATCAATATGCGTATAAGATGCGACGATATTCATAGCGTCGGTGATTTTACCTGTGACTTCAAATTCATAACCTTCTGACTCAATAGACACGCCTTCATAGTAATAAATACCATCTTCAGTGAGGCCCGCATATTGCGCAAAGTTATCTTGCTCTGCAGTAAAATAAGCAAATGTTGTCATTAAGGCATCATCAAACCAAGAAGCCTTAACACCAGTTTCAAAGTTAGTGCCTTTGGTAGGTGCTAAATATTGGCCGTTGTAATCAGCTTGCTCTTGTGGCTGATAAATATCTGAGTAACTGGCGTATAAGTTTAAATCATCGTTTAACTTATAGGTAAAACCGACATATGGGCTTGTCTCGCTCTCATCATTATCGATAGATGCACCGGCATTCATGCCTGAGCGTTCAAACTCAATAGCGTTAAAACCAACCACGGTAAATAATTTATCAGTAATATTTAACTGAGCCGAGCCAAAGTAACGGGTTAGCTTTTGTTCAATATCTGAATAAAGAACCGGTGTTAACCAATCAGGTTCTGGGATCGCATCTAAATCATATGGAAATGCAGGGGTTGGTCCATAAGCCGGTGTATTGCAAAATCAAATGGGTGTTGATACATCACATCATCACTTTTAGCATGGCTTACCCCAAAGCTTGCTTGGTGCTCTTTACCAAACAATTCAAAGGCACCAAATGCTTTTACTTCAAATAAATCAGCGTCTACTTCACTGTCGTAGCGACCCGGCCAACCACTTAGGCCAAGATTGGTGTCTTTATCAATGCTGCCACTGGCATAAAATAGTTTGTCTTGCTCTTCAAAACCACGGAAGTTGTAGCTCGCTTGAAGCTGCCATGCGTTTGCAAAAACATAGTTGTATTCAACAAATGCAGAGGTATTAATGGTGTCCCACATTGTCCACTCTTGGGTGGTTGTGTCGCTGACATCCCATTTAGCTTGAGTGCCATCTGTGTAGTTATAAACAAGGCCGCCCCAAGTATTGCCATCGGTATCTGCGTCTTGATATGAGTAACCGATAGTAACCGTTGAGTTATCAGTAAGCTGACCATCTACCACCGCAGAGAAAAACTCGCGGTTGTTCTCAAGGCCATCTAGGTATGACTCTTTATCTTCTACGGCAGCAACAAAACGAGCAGCCCAACTACCTGATTCGGTTAATAATAGTGAGTAGTCAGCTTGTAAACGTTTAAAATCCCATGAACCAACAGAGACACCGATTTCGCCGCCGTTTTCGTTTTTAGGGCGTTTGCGTACATAGTTAAGCGTACCCGATGCATTACCTACACCAGTGAGTAAGCCATTGGCACCACGAATAACTTCAATTTTTTCGTAGCCGTATGCTTCCATTGCGCCGGTAACGATACCCCAGTCATTCGGTAAGCCAACCCCATCGATTTGTGTATTCTTAATTTCAAAACCACGTGATGTGTAGTTGGTACGGTTTGTTTCCCATTCTTCAACATTGATACCTGGCGCTAAGCGCAAAGCATCATTAATGTTAAAAGCAGAATAATTTTTTAATTGCTCAGCAGAGATCACACTGATTGATTGCGGCGTTTCATCAATTTCTAGTGCTAAACCTGTCGCGCCTTCACTAATACGGTTTTGTCGAATACCCACAATTTCGATTTTTTCGAGGTTAGCTTCTACGTCAGTTGTTTGTTCTGCAAAACTGATTTGAGGGTAAAGTGCACAAAGAATAGCGGTTGCAACAGGCAACTGAGTGAATTTCATTTTTATCTCCGCGTGTTATTTAGCAAATTTTTATAGGGTTATTGTTTTTAATAAGGAAACAATTGGCGGGTAAGTTATCACAACTGATAATAGTTATCATCACCATTCACCGCAAAAGTGGTATGTTAATACAAATAAATGTAACAAATTATGTCGGAGAGTTTTGTCTGTATGAAAAGGCAAGTTTATACCAATTCGCTTAATTAAGTGGTCTATTTTGAGGCAATAAAACCTCGTTGGTAACAAGGCAAAAATTTCGTTATTTAGTTGTGCTCGGCAATTGCTCCTGCATTGCTCTACCTTCTGCATCCATGCAGTCGTAAATCAGAAATTTTTAACGCAGGTAGCGACAGGTTTAATCCCTCAAAATGATTAAGTATTATTGCGGATTGGTATTACTAATTAGATATGAAAAAGGCGCCCTAAGGCGCCTAGATTTAGGAGTATTTATTTTCTGCGGATACTAAAGTTATCTGGACCTCTACTTGTAATAGATTGAGCAAGGCTCACTTCCTCGATATCCATTACTTGTACTCGCTCTTTAGTGTGAACTACCTCAGCATCTAAAGATTGCTCTTCGTGTATCAGGTAGAAATGATCGCCAATTTGGCCCCCGTTATGATCTATATCAGCTTGGTGTAAGCTGTATTGCTTATTACCTGCACGAGTTTCTAGAGTACCCGTTGTACCTGAGCCAGGAAGAATCGCAAAGTAAGCAACGCGTTCATTACGGTGACCTTCATTTAGACTATCTTGCTCATAAAATGCAGCACTAAAACCTGTATTATTTAAGCCTGCAACGCGCGTATAAACTGTATGAGGGCCATTAAAAGTTTGTGTTTGCAAGAATATATGTGGTTTTGCTGTAAATGCTTCGCTAAATTCTACCGCTTTATAAGCTTTAGTATCGTTTAAAATAAAGCTGCCAATTTCAACGATAGTACCATCGCTCATTGTGTAGCGACCTTCGTCCATTGTTAAGAAGTCAAACGACTCAATATTAGGGTGACCTTGGCCGTCTTGCAGATATTGCCACTCTTGGAAAGATACAGAATATCCCGTTGGTGATACGTCAGTTAAACGGTTTGTACCACCGTGTTTACCATTAAATGTTGGCGCAGAGGTAAATACAGCTGGTGCGGTAAATTCTTGATCACCAAAGTCATAACTTTTCCAGTTGCTATCTAGCTGTTTAATCACTGCTTCTGAATAGTAAGGGATTAGTTCACTCGGTAATGAGCAGCTAGGCTCTACATCACATGCTACAGCATTTTGCGTATTGGTCGTTAAGTCGTTAATGCGAACTGGTAGTGTTGCTACAAGGCAGGTTTCGCCTGAGTACGGATCTAAACGGTATAGCTTAGATTCGTTTTTATCGCCATGGTCATTGATGACAGAGCGGCTGATCACAAGGTCGCCATTGTTATTAACTGTGGCACCACCAACCGCGATTAAATCGTGTTTTGAAAGCTCGGTAGCCGCAAAGCTTGTGCGGTCAATACTGTAAACTGAGGTTGTGGTTATTAATAAAAGCTCGCCATTTTTAATTACTAAATCAGCGCGGCTTAAGCCATCAATGTCGCTATAATCAGCCAGCACAGTTGCTTCGCCAGTGTTTTTATCAATGCTATAAAGCTTGGTAAAACTTACTGCAAGTAGTGAATCAGAGCTTGCATCATAGGTCATACCAATTACAGATTTAGTTGTACCAACCACAACATGTTCAGCTGTAGCATGATCTAAATAGGCCAAGCGACTATATTTGAATTTATCGGCACGAATTGGTAGGTGAGAAAACTGCTCATCACTGATGTCTAGGTGACTTACATCAACTTTGTACTCTAACGGAATAGGTGATGAAGCATAATAAGTACGGTTTGTTGAGGCATCATAAGCAATCGCAGCAGAACTAAACTGGGCGATTGAATGTGCCGTAGCCGATTTGTTTTGCTCGTCAAGGCTAAATACAACACCGGTTTCACCACGGCCTGAGTTCATTGCAAAGATTTCGCCCTGGCAGCTAGCTGCAACAACATTTGATGTAGCTAATGCACTTGCAACCGCAAGGCTTGAAAGTAACAAGTTAGTTTTTATCGACATAAGTAAATCCCACTATTAGGTTTATTCCGACACAAAGAGATAAGACCACTTTGTATTAATAGTGAGCATTATAGTGAGAACCCTCACTTTACGAATGCCGATAAAAGCTGTTTTTGAGTCTAAAATTTAGTCTTTAAGTATTAAAAAAAGCATTTAAAGTGTTAAATTAGCTGTTTTTCTGACTTTTCTGATCTTCTGAATTGCTCGACATCGAGCTGCCAACTGAAGCGGTAATCACTAATAAAATAGCTAGCCATTGCCACACGCTTAAAAATTCACCTAGGATTATAAAGCCAGCCAATGCTGCAATCGCGGGCTCTAAACTCATCATAATGCTGAAGCCTTGCGCTGGCATATTACGTAGTGCCACCATTTCTAAGGTATAGGGCAGTGCACTCGACATGACTGCCACTAAAATACCGAGCGGTAAAACTTCCCAACTCAATAGTGCAACTCCTTGAGAAGCTGCGCCGTAAGGCACAAGTACAATCGCGGCGACGCTCATACCCATGGCAACGGTCATTCCGCCTGAGCCTTGGTTTCCGGTCTTTTTGCCAAACAATATATAAAACGCCCAACAGGCACCCGCCGCCAGGGCTAAAATAACACCTACAGGGTCGAGGCTGTCTTCGCCTTTCATATCGGGTAATAATAAAATAATGCCAGCAATGGCGCAGGCTACCCAAAATAGGTCGCGTTTTTTACGTGACGAAAGCAGAGCAACCGCAAGGGGGCCAGTAAACTCTAGCGCAACACCTATCCCTAAAGGAATACGTTCAATCGCGTAATAAAACAGAATATTCATGCCACCTAAACTCAAGCCATAAACGATGATAGGCATACGTTGCCCAATAGGTGGAAATGCGCGCCAAGGTTTAAACACAAGGCACAAAATAGCAGCTGAAAAGCCTAAGCGCAGTGCTGTGGTGCCTTCAGGGCCAATTAAAGGGAATAATTGCTTTGCAACGGAGGCACCAGATTGAATGGTAACCATTGCGAGAAGCACGCAAATAACAGCAATAAAAAACGGTGGAATGGTGCGCTGCATCACTGTCCTTATGAAAGTTAATACCTTAAGTTTGCGGCGATTTTACTGATGTTTTGTAGGAGAAGAAATGTTTTTCGTTAAACGGACACAGATTTTCGATAAAGCAAAAGTATGGGTATCAAATTGCTTTGATACCCATACTTAGAATGCTTAAGCTCGACTTGCTTGTTCAAAGGCTGGCATGATGGTTTGCGTGGTCTGTTTTTGTTGCTGGCGTTTGGCCATTTTAAAGAAAATAGCAGCAAAAATAGCAGCGACAATATCAACCATATAGCTTGTGTAAAAAAGCGAATTAACGTTACTTAAAGCAAGTTTTAGTAAGGTTGATAGCACCATTAATGTACATAGGCCAGCTAGTAAATAAAAGCCCGCAGTGGTTGCCTGTTGTACAGGTTTTAAGAAGCTATATATTACAAAAGCAAAAAAAGCGGCGTAATAACTGTATAGGGTGGCGTAGTTTGTGTTGCTAACAAATGTAGGTAGCCATTTGGCAGCAACGAGTGTGAAAGCGACAGCTATCATAGACCCGAAACAAACGCCAATGGTGAGTTTTGCCATAAACAAGGTGCTGCGTTTATTGGGATCTTTTTTGAAGCGTTTGTCTATCCACAGTAGATTACCCGAATAGAATAAGAAGGCGCCAAGTAACCCCATAACGAAGTAGCCCCAACGACCCCAATCTCCACCATAGGTGCCAAAATGGAGTGAGAAAATACTGGCAACCATGTTACCCCACACTGCATCTTCGCCTTGCGGATAGCTTGAATTAACCACTTCTAGCGTGTATGGGTTCATAAATAAGTAATCGGTATCCGGGCCACGTACTACCGCATTATTGTTACTCATCATAAACACCGCAGAAGGTGATGCCGAATTTAAATTACTATAGCGAATGTGGATTGGCTCATAGCCGGGAGCATAGTTTTTCGCTGCGAGTACTTGCTCATTAATACGTGGTAAGTTTTCAATATGAAAACTTTGCGCGGCAGGTGCAGGGCGCTGAAACAATGGCTTACCATCATAAAATTGCGCTAAACCACCATAAATAAAATCATGAAACGCAAACACCACCACAGTAAATGCAATGACTAAGTGAAATGGTAAACTGGCGATACCAATAAGGTTATGGCTATCTAGCCAAAATCGACTAGGTCCTTTTTCTTTTCGCAGTGCAAAAAAGGTTTTAACTAATGTCGGCAGTAAAATAATTACCCCTGAGACCAAAGCTAAAAAGTACAAAACACAGGCAATACCAAGAATATAAACACCAGATTGGTCATGGCCAATTTCGCCTATAAAGCCTGCTGTACGGTGTAAATAATCAACTAAATCGGCAAGTTCGTTTTCGGTTTGTGCGCTGACGTTTAATGTGCCATCAGCATTTAGGTGTGCGAAGTTAAGTTTTTTATCAAGCTCCATGCCTCGGGCATTGCCTTTGATATACCACGAAAGAGGTGCACCTTGGGTATGTAAATCAAGGTTAAAGCCTTTGGCAAGTTGCTCGCCTCGCTCATTAATCGCAGTATCTACCAGCGTTTGGTAGTCATAATTAGAGCTGGTGATTTTAGGAGCTTGTATAGGTGCTGCCCATTGCTGGATTTCATGCTTGAACATGGTCAAACTGCCCGCATAAAAACCAATAAACAGCACTAAACCTGCAATGATGCCTGTCCATGTGTGTACACCTTGATAGGTGCGAAGAATATCCGATCTTACTTTCATGAGGCACTCCTTAGCATAAAAAACACGCCATAAAGCAGCAAAGTTAAGCTGCCAAGGATAAGCCACGCTTGTTTTGCTGAGTTGAATAAATAACTAAAACTAAAAATGGTTAGCCAAACAGGCGTGATCATCCACATGTTAAATTGCACTTTATCGCGAGCATCAATGCCTCCTGGGCCATACCAAGCAAAAAAAGCAACGAAAATAAATGAGAGTGCCAGCCCTAAGAATGTACCTGCTAGGGTTTTTCCTAACCAAGTCGGCTGGCGTTTAGATGAGCTTGTCATGAATTATCCTTTTCTTTGCAGCAGGCTAATAAAAGGGATCAGCATCAACATTAGCATGATGCTAAAGATGATGAAGAACACGGTTGCCGTGGTTGAAAACTGTTGAAGGGCAAGTATTAGTGCGCAAACGGTTAACGTAATTGAAAGTAATCTCCATTGTTTTTTAATTGGTTTTTTTAAGAATCGCTGCTGCTTTCTGGTGCAGTAGAAAATACTGACAGCGAAAACGACAAGCAGGGTAACGGTAAAAATGAGCATAAGATTATAGTTGTAGCTGATGTTAAATGTAATTGTAAATGATAACTAAACTCAATTGCAATATCATTAAGCTTGTGTTAATTTCCTAGCGCTTTTTTATCAAACTTAATTTGTTTAATTCTAATAATCTCTTACGGGGAAAGGACATTGGCTACTGCATTTAAACTTAATTCACTCACCAAAGTTATGCTTACATCATTACTTGTTACGCAAGGCTCAGCATGGGCTGACGACCAAAGCAGTCGAAAATCCATGGATACCATTGTTGTTACAGGTGAAAAAACAGAGAAGTCACTTAAAGAGACCATGTCGTCAGTGGCGGTTGTTGATAAGTCGCTTTTAGAAAACGGCCAACTTGCGTCGATATCTGAAGCACTATCAGAAATGGCGAACGTTGTAGTTTTAACAGGCTCGGTGCCAGATATGCGAGGCGTATCTGGTAATGGTGGTGCAACAGGTTTTAACTCATTTAGTGGTGGCTCAAAGGCTCGTGTTTCAACCTTGATTGATGGTGTTAGCCAACCGTTTGTAGCCGATTTAACCGGTGATACGGGTCTGTGGGATGTAGAACAAATTGAAGTTTACCGAGGGCCGCAATCAACCAGTAATGGTCGTAACAGTATTGCGGGGGCTGTCTACATGACAACAAAAGCACCTACTCAAGAATTTGAAGGAGCAGTACGTGTCGGTTATCGTAACCAAGATAGCTACCTAGATACTGCCGCAGTGGTATCAGGGGCGTTAGTTGAAGATGTATTAGCATTTCGTTTATCAACTCAGTATGTTGATGGCGAAACGTTTTCGAATCCACCGGTATACGAAACAAATCCAACTGATCGTGAATTAAACAAGCTAAATACCAGCAGCACACGCGCTAAATTACTTTACACACCAAATGAAGATCTTGCTGTACAGCTAACTTATTCAACTTACAGTGAAGAAGGTAATTCGGGTCGTAAATACTTTTTAGCGGATGAGCCATTTGATTATGAGCCGCTATATCAACGTATTATGGATACTGAATCTGAAACCACGCAAGTAAATGTTGATTACAAGATTAACGATGATTTATCGTTAGATGTTTTAGTTGCTTACATGGATTACAAATGGGGCTTTGAAGCATACGAGCCACTTGAAAGCGCAGAATCTGACGTATCAATGGATGAGAGTAATATCACTGTAGATTCTAAACTTAACTTTGGTTTAAGCAATGATTTTTACTCAGGCTTCATTGGTCTTGCTTACTTTGATCGTGACCAAGACTTTGAAAGTGTGGGAGCAACAAACTATTACGGCGACGATAGCAGTAAATCGACCGCAGTCTATGGTGAAACAAGCTTTAACCTAAGCCGCGAATTAACATTAACAGCGGGTCTGCGTATTGAGCGTGAAGAACAATTACGTAATTTCAATATGGCATTTCGTGGTGATATGCTCGTTGAGCAACTTGATAATTCACACACACTTCGTTTACCAAAGCTCGCGATTCAATATGATATTAGTGACGAAACGACATTATTTGCTAGTGCACGTCGTGGCTACAACGCGGGTGGTGGCGCACTCGATTTTACTGCTGAAGATTATTACTACTACGACGAAGAAACCGTTAATACCTATGAAATTGGTTCGCGCAGCGTTTTAAATAATGGTGACATGAATATCAGTGCTAATGTGTTTTACAATAACTTCAACGGTTATCAAGCGCTTAGCTCAGCACGTAAAATCACTAATATTGAAGATGCTCATAGCTATGGTTTAGAAGTTGAAGCTTACAGCATGTTGGGCGATCAGTGGCAGTTACATGGCGGTTTCGGTTTATTGAAAACTAAAATTGATGAATCATCAGCCTTTCCTGATGCCGTTGGCAATGATTTAAACTCTGCACCGGAGTTAACGGCGAGTTTAGGTCTGTCGCATTGGTTTACCGATAGTCTAAAAGTGAATTTAAGTGCCAATTATGTTGATGAGTTTTATGGCGACTTAACAAACACAGAAGAGCGCGTTGCAGGTGATTACACCATTACGCGTTTATCGATGACTTATGATACTGAACAATGGTTGATAAGTGCCTTCATCAACAACGCCTTAGATGAAGAAGCATATACCTCACAAGAACCTGTCAGTGGTCGTTACCCACAAGGCTATGTGGCAGTGGTTAACCCGCAAACTATCGGTGCATCTGTTACTTACCGATTTTAAACTAATCGCTAGTCGCTGAGCTTGATCAGCGACTAGCTTAATTTAAAGCGATTAATTTGCCCGTTTAAGTTATTCGCCAAGTTAGCCAGCTTACTCGATGAGTCCGAAATGCTTTGCGTTTGTTGCTGCGACTTTCGACTGGTGTCTTGTACTTCGTTTAAACGCTGGGCGATTTCTTCTGTTACTTGAGATTGCTGCTCAGATGCAGAAGCTATGGTCATATTGGCATCAGAAATGGCTTTTGCTTGTATGCTAATTTCATCGAGCATATGGCCCACTTTTTCTGAGTTTATCACCGCTTCTTTAATTTGATTATCGCTAGAGCGTATCCTCTGCGTCACAGCATTGGTTGCAGATTGTAATGAGTCAATTTTATCTTGGATCTCAAGAGTAGAGCTTTGTGTGCGACTAGCCAAAGTTCTTACCTCATCAGCAACAACGGCAAAACCTCGGCCTTGTTCACCTGCTCTCGCAGCTTCGATTGCGGCATTAAGTGCCAATAAATTAGTTTGTTCGGCTATATTACTGATAACACTTAAAATAACCGTGACTTCATTCACAGAGGACTCGAGTTGGTTAAGGTCTGTTAGTGATTTGGTGAGTGTATCGGCCACTGATTCAACAGAGCTAACTCCTTGTTGTACAACCTGTAGACCTTCTTGGGTTTTCTGATTAGCTGCGGTGGCACTGCTTGCCGCTTCTGCACAGTTTTGAGACACTTCTTTAACGGCCGTTGAGTTTTCATAGACTGAGCTTGAAATCACCTCAATCGCTTGGCTTTGAATATCATTTAGCGTTTTAGCTTGCTGTGAAATTTCATCTAGGCTTTTTGCTGCCACTTGCGCTTGCTCTGATTGATCATGTATCTCTTTAAGAAGCTGAGATAGCTTATCAACCATAATATTAAAGCTGCTCGCAAGCTGGCCTATTTCGTCATCGGCTTTGTGGTCAATATAACGAGATAGATCCCCTTCAGAGATACGCTTGGCTTCAGCAATCAAGGCATGGGTTGCTTTAATTACCTTTTTCTCTAATTGCCAGTAACACAATATCAAGGTAGCAATAATAGTCAGGACTAAAACTGTGCTAATTAAACTCAAGGTAACCACACGGTCGTGATTTCCTTTGACTTCAGCCGCACTTTTTTTCTCAATAGAGCTTAAAAACGCTTGCACAGGTTGCTGAATTTTCTCAACTTCTGCCATGTAAGCATCGTTGGTTAAAAGCTCGATAGCTTGCACCCACCTTTTATGCTCGCTAGGGGTTAAGTTATTGGTATCTCGGCCAAGCAAATCACTGACCAAGCTAAATGCTTTTTCTTCTGTTTCAACTAATTTAAGTGATAAGTCGTTAGATTTTTGCAAGAGGGCTAAATCATCAGCAGCCACATTAAACGCTCTCAAACGCTGTTCATAACTTTTCTTTTCACCATTTAGCCAAGCAGCTTTTCCTTGAATTTGATCAACAAGCTGGTGGTATTCAGCTTCATAGCGAGGATCTAAGGTTACAACATGTTGACGAGCAAGTTCTGTAAGGTGAATCGAGTTTGAAGATGAAAACTTAGCAAGATGACTTAGTTCATAACGCTGTTGGGCCGACTCCATACTTTCGTCTTGGCCTGATTGCAAAAATAGAATAATGAGGAGTAGGCCTGCTGCAAGGGCAATGGTTGCTGTGAAAACAGCTCTGAGTAAAAAGCGAATAGTCAAAATATTACCCTTCTCATTGAAAGTAAATATTATTAACCATAGTACAAAAATCTAATTTCAATAAAAATTACGAGTAAGTTAATTAGAGGTCATCATTTAAGCTTGTAATAAAGAGGCTTAAAATGACAAGGGCAGTGTCAACTGCCCTTGAATATTAAATTTATTGGTCGGCGGGGTACACAACGCCAAGTTGGCTTCGCGCTTCATCAAGCACCGCCATAACTTGTTTTGACAGCGTATGAGTATTAACTGAAGACTCAATTTGTCCGGCATTCGCTGCTTGAATAAAGTGGCTTACTTCATGGCGCATAAAGTGTTCATCAAATGGCTCAGAGAGTTCTTCAACCGTGCCATCGTTACCTATGTATTGCATACGCTTTAATAAAGAGACTGCTTCTATACGAATACGGCCTTTTTCACCTTGTATCTCAGTAAAATTATCGCCTTGCGAGATTTTCGAATAGCTGATCACCGCTTGCTTATCTGCGTAATTTAATAATACATCGCCAGCTACATCAACGCCGGTCTCAAGTAACACGCCGCTGGCTTTTACAATCTGAGGCGCGCCCCATAATGCGAGTAAAATATACAGCGGATAGATACCTAAATCGACTAATGCACCGTTAGCAAATTCTGGCAAGAAAGTATTTGGTCGCTCGCCATTTTTATATTTATCGTAACGTGATGAGTACTGACTATATTGACCAATATATTTGCGGGGTGTGCCAATCTTTGCAATTGCATTTTTTAAGCGTGCGAAGTTTGGTAAATGGGTGGTCATCATCGCTTCCATGTATAAGCGTTGATGTGTTTTGGCCGCCTGAATGATGGCCTCAAGTTCTTTACTATTAGCAGCCGAAGGCTTTTCACCTAAAACATGTTTACCGGCTTTTAAACACATTACAGCATAGTCTTTGTGTAAGCTATTTGGCGCAGCAATGTAGACGGCATCGACTAATGGGTCTTCGCATACTTGCTCAATATTGGTAAACACCTTAGCCTTTTGAGCATCGTGCTTTGCAAGGAAAGCCTCGCCTGTTTGCTGCTCTCGAGAGCACACACCATATAAGGAGAATTGTTCAATTTGTTTAGCTGCACTCAGTAGTGTATCGCTTATAAAATTGGTACCTACAATCACAAAGTTCATGGTTACTCCTCGCTGTTTTGTGCAAGCCATGCTTGCCAATCCTGTTCAAACTTTTCCATTTGTTTATGTTTTTTGCTTAACAAATGTTTGTCTTCATCTTCTTGAGCCATATAAGGGCCTACGCGGCATAATGCACAGTGTTTATCACCTAAATAAGCGGGTAAAGTCAGCTTTACAGTAATGCTATTGTCAGCTTTTTTGCTAAATACATAGGTAATGCCACTGGTGTCTTTAACGTGTTTATCGCGGTCTACATTGCGAATTTTATAGCCTGGGAATAAATTAATATCGAATGGCATTTGCCCTAGATAATGGCAGTTTAGCCCTTGATTTAAGCTGCCTTCAATATTCCATTCGCGGTAAGGTTTTACATCCTTAGAGGTGATGTAGCAGAGCATTGGGCCGTTTTTATCTAATGCGAACTGGCTTGCGTAGTCTAGGTAGCGATGCAACAAAGCACGGTTTAAAACATTCATACCACCTTGTTGGGTATTTGCTTTAAATGCAGCTTCACCTTTAAACGCGGGTATAAGTGGAAATTGAAAAATAACCACATCAAAACAAGCGCCATCTAAGCGCTGCCACGAGTCTGGCTTTGTTACATCAAACTCGGTGAGTGTTTCAATGTTAAGTAGTCGCAAGGCGCTAAGTGCATTGTCGGCATATTTTTGTTCTATGGTGTTTGCATCATCATAAGTTGAAGCAACAAGCTTGGCCGGTTTTATATAACGCGCAATAGAGTGTGAAAATGATAAATCACCATCGCCAACCGTTAATATGCGCCAACTAGGGTCTAAAAACATGTTGTTATTTGCCTTGTGCTGGCGCTGTTTCTTGTGCGATTTCAGGGCAAAGGGCTAAGCGAGTTTTAAGCCCTTCAATGGCTATTTGCTTAAAGATTAAGTTAAAACTAATCAATACGGCAATAACGATATGAATAGGACCATGGGTAAAACCCGCGTCTGTGTCAAAAAGCATTAAGCCGAATAACAAGAACATGGTAGCTAAAAATATTTCAATCAACTGATTTGAATATAGCTTTAAATTGCCTTGGTTTTTATGATCTTTTTTAATGTGAATCGCACAAAAAAACGGGATCACTTTTATTTTAAAGTGAGCGTTTTTTTCTACGTAATTTTCGCCAAGGTGGTCTAGTTTAGCGCGCAGTTGATCTATCATAGCAAGTCCTTAAAAAACTGAGCCGCGGATGTTACCGCAAACGCAAGAAAAGGGCTACTCAGGATAGATATTCATGCCAATTACAAATATGTGGCATACAAACACCACAGACGTTAAAACAAAACGCATTTTTTGATAATCAACGTGATAGGTTTGCCACTGCGGTGAGCTTTTTTCAAATAACAGCACTAACCAAAAACTTGCTGCGAGCCAGACTAGAGTCCAAGTTGCTGGTAAAAAGCTTAAAAAGCCAATCGGTAAGATAGGAATAATTGCTTTAATAGCATCAGCATGCGTTTGCTGACCTGCATGCCATAAATTGCCAGCCATAAAGGCTAAAATAGCGATGCTATAAAAAGTGAAAAAGTCTAAATTGACGGCATTACTTCCAGCAATAAGTGGCCAACCTACGCAGCCTAAAAATGGTAGTAAACCTAAGTAACCAAGTTGAATGTGATTAATAAACTTTTCCATAATGACCTTTAAACCGCTTAAATTAAAAAGCATACCTAACGGTATGCTTTATTTAATAACTATTTTATACCAGTTAGGCGGCTAAAACGATCGCTTTATTATTGGCGTAATTCTCGACGTAGAATTTTGCCAACCGTCGATTTAGGCAATTGTTCCATAAAAATGATTGATTTAGGCACTTTGTAAGCACTTAAGTTTTCGCGGCAATAGTCACTCACCTGTTGCTCATCAATCTGCTCTTTTAAAGTAATGTAGGCACAGACACGCTCACCGGTTTTTTCATCTTTTGCACCAATAACGGCTGCTTCACAGATAGCTGGGTGCTGACAAAGTACGTTTTCAACTTCGTTAGGGTACACGTTAAAGCCAGAAACAATAATCATGTCTTTTAAACGGTCTACAATTTTGTAATTACCACTTGGTAGTTTTAGACCCACATCACCGGTTTTGAAAAAACCTCGCTTCATACATTTGTCGGTTTCATCTTGGCGCTGCCAATAACCCATCATCACCTGCGGGCCTTTAACAACAATTTCGCCAGACTCACCGTCAGCAACAGGCTCGTCGTTTTCATCCCAAATTTCCACAGTAGTGTTTGAGAGTGGGCGGCCAATGCTGCCAATTTCTTCTTTTTTAAAGTCGTTTAAGGTTGCAACAGGCGAGGTTTCTGATAAGCCGTAGCCTTCTGTGATTGTACATCCTGTGGTATTCATCCACGCATCAGCTGCAGCATGTGTTAAAGCTGCGCCCCCTGAAACGGTCATTTTTAGGTTTGAAAAATTCAGTGCCCTAAACCCTGGGTGCATACACAAGCCAATAAATAAGGTGTTAATCCCTGAAAAGTAATTAATCTCAAATGGTTCGATTTGCTTAACTAACGCATCTAAATCACGAGGATTTGGGATCAGTACGTTAAATTGCCCCATGGCAAATAGGCCAACCATATTCACTGTAAAGGCGTAAATATGATAAAGCGGAAGCGGGCAAATACCGGTTTCTTGACCTGGCTTTAAAATGTCGTCAAAGCGCTCATTCATTTGCTCGGCATTGGCTAAGATGTTGCCATGACTAAGCATCGCAGCTTTGGCAACTCCAGTGGTACCGCCGGTGTATTGTAAAACAGCAATATCATCACGACTGGCTTGATGAGTATTAAGAGGGGCGAGTCTTTCACCTTGGCGAATGAGTTCGTTTAACGAAAATTGACCCTCTTGCAATGTCGGCTCAGCAACCGCGGCTGCAACAATAACGGTTTTGATTGACGTATCATTGATAACCGTTGCTAATTTATCGGCAAGAGCATCAAGAATAACAATGGCTTTAACATCTGCATCATTAAACTGATGTAGCATTTCACGGGCAGTATAAAGCGGGTTGGTATTGACTACGATTAAACCTGCACGAAATGCTGCATAGGTAACGATAGGGTAATCAACAATATTCGGTAATTGAATGGCTATTCTGTCTCCAGCAACAAGACCACTTTGTTGTTGAAACCACTGTGCCAAATAGCGAGACTGTTGTTCAACTTGGGCATAGCTGAGTGTTTTACCTGCACTGTTATAGGCAGGAAGGTCGGCATAAGTTTGACAAGTATACTCTATTAATTGCGTTAGGTTATCATGTGTGTTCATGGGGATTCCTTAGCGTGTTGTTCTTATTAATTGTTGTTTAATGAGGCGATCCATCACAGAACCCATTATCCAATTCGGTAAGTAACGACTCATGATATAGGTTAGTTTAGATTGTAAGCCTAGGATCACCATTAATTTTTGTTTATCTAAGCCTCGCAGAATATGCTTTGCGGTATCGATAGGGTTTGCCACAGCCATATGTTTTTCGCTTTCGCAAATTAAGCTGATTTTTATGTTATTTGGCTTAAATTTCTTGCGTAGCTTTTTGGCTAAAATCAAAGCGTTTGGCTCTGGCGTAAATTTAGTTGCATCAATAAGGGGGGATGTAATTGCTAGGTGGCCGTTCATGCTTAAGTGTGGCGTTATTAGTGTTGCAAAGTGCTGACAAGCAATACTATTTTCTTTACTTAGTTGCTCATTGGTACTGCAGCTAAAAATGGCTAAATCTGGTTTGCCTATCGCTGCGATTGCATTATTTACTTGAGTTTGCAGCGCTTCATTATCGCAGATATGCGTAGCAAAATACTCAATGTATTGGTAATCATCAGCAAGCTCACTTAACGATTGTTTTGTTTGTTCGTTGAAATGTACGTCAAATAACGCGACATCGTCACCACGGCTAATATATTGCTTTGCCAATTCGAACCCAATGCCACTGTTGGCACCGGTAATAAACACTCTTCTTAACATTGCACGACCACTAATTAGCGAAACTAGCTAGTCAATATATATAAATTGTTAACAGAAAACTTAGCTTTAAACGACTCGTTTTTAACTTTTTGCGCCATTAGCTCGAGTGTGACTTACGATAATCTTTTGGTGGAATGCCATACCAGCGCTTAAAAGCGCGAGTAAACTCGCTGTAATTAGAAAAGCTTAAGATATCTGAGATGTTCGATAAACTGAGGCTAGATTCTGTTAAATATTGGTGTGCTAGATTACAGCGTACATCATCAACTAATTCACGAAAGGTTGTGTCATGCTTTGTTAAGTGACGCTGCAAGCTACGAGCACTCATTGATAGCTTTTCGGCTATTAGGTTTACGCCAAATTCTTCGTGGAGTAAGTATTGTTTGATCAGCACTTCAACATGATCTGCAATGTTTTCGCGTTTTGTGTCTGCTGGCTGTCCAAGCTGTTGGCTAAGTATAGAAAACAGTTGCTTATCTGAGTTCTTAATAGGGAGCTTTAGGTATTTTCTTTCAAATACCACTGCCGTGTGTGCACAGTTAAATATTGGAATTTGCCCTAGCGCTTGGCGATAAACACTTTGGTTGTCATCACAGCTATGGGGAAGCTCCAAACGAGACAGTTTTATTTGATCATCGGTTAACTGCTTTAATAAATTGACCCCAACACTTAAGGCTAAGTCGGCACCATGATAAACACTTACCTTTAGGCTAGTGCGAACTAAAAATGATAGCTTTACATAGTCTTGGTCTACTTCAAGGAGTAAGTCAGCGCTATTTTGATGAACATGATAGTACTTAGTTAAATTTTTTAGCGCCATTTCAAGGGTGTCGCAATTGCCCATCAAATAGCCAACAGACCCTAAAATATTCAAGCTTTGCCAACGGCCTAATTCTAGCCCGAAATAGGGCAGGTTTAATTCTTTCGCGGTGAGTTCTAATAGCTGAATGAGTTGCTGATACTGCACAAAGTTATTGGCATCTTGTAGTTGTTTTCTGTCTAAACCAACGCGCGATAATAGTGCGTCAGGGTTCACCAATTTACTTTCGATCAGTTCAATATAGCCGTGTAGAGCAGATACTCTAATAAGATCAGGAGCTTGTGTTAAACGGGGCATAATGTGCTCTTTTCTAGTGCGCTGGCGTAAAAAGTAAAAAAAATTGCGTGAAAAGTAAAGTAATACAGGTCATTAAAGTTTAACAATGTATTAACCAGGTGGCCTATTAACAGCAATTAAGGCTGTAACGTGCTTAGAGGAACACACAATGAACTACTCAAAAGTTTTTATTAGTGGTGGTAATGGCTTTATTGGCCGCTCACTCGCCCGCTACTTTAAAGCGCAGGGTATTGCTGTATGCGGTGTTGATTTAACCCCTTGTGAAGAATTTAACATTGTTGCTGGTAATTTGAATGAGCCAGCGAGTTGGCGCTCATTAATGAATGACTGCGATTTAGTTATTCATACAGCGGCAATTGTTTCAAATGCGTTTAGCTATAAACAAACATGGCAGGCGAATGTGGGTTGGACGAAAAACTTACTCGATGCAGCGGTGGCTGCAAACACAGTAAAGCGCTTTATTCATATTTCGTCGACGGCCATCTATGGTAGTGATTGGCAAACTGATATTAAAGAAGATGCGCCTTTGTTCCCTGATGGCAGAGCCTATAACGATTCGAAAATGATGAGCGAGCATTTATCACTAAGCTATCACGCCAGTAAAAAACTAAATGTCACAATAATTCGACCTGGCGATGTCTATGGGCCCGGCTCAAGACCGTGGATAGCTTACCCATTACAAGAAATCGCCAAAGGCAAGTTCATGGTACCAGAGGGCATGTTTGGGCCTGTTTATATTGATGATTTAGTCAAAGGCATTTACCAAAGTGCCATGAGCGACGATGCAAGCGGTGAAATTTTTAATCTATCAGGCCCTGAGCAAGTGACTAATCAAGTTTATTTTAATTACTTGGCACAGGCACAAGGGAAAAATCACGTCACAGTAGTGAATTTGGCTTTAGCGTTAAAGCTAACAGGGTTCATTGAGTGGTGTTATCACCTAGTTGGTAAAACCACAGATATCAATCCGTCGACCATGCGCATGCTAAGTCGTAAAAGTGCAGCGTACAGTAATGAAAAGGCGCAAAACATTTTTGGTTATAAACCAGAATTTACATTACAGCAAGGTATGCAACATGCATTGCAGTGGGCGTATGAACAAGGGCTGTGTAAAGAAGAACCACGCACAAATACCGCCACGGCAAATTAAAGGCAACTAGTTAACTTATTGAAAGCAAGTGAAAAGAGGGCACACACATGGCATTACCAGATATTATTAATCATCAAGATTTCTTACTGACTATTCATACAAATGATGAAAAGCTAATTAAAAACGCTTTACCAGGCGTGCACATTTATCCACTCATGCTGGATTCTGAAAATGGGGTATGGGTATTACGTGTTTTATTTGAGCCGGGTACGGTTTTGCCAAAGCACTTTCATACTGGGGTTGTACATTTATATACCCTAGCAGGCAGCTGGCACTACACAGAATACCCTGACGATTTACAAGTGGCTGGTAGCTATTTGTTTGAGCCAGGCGGTTCTATTCATCAATTTCAAGTACCAGCAGACAACACTGAAGTGACCGATACCTTTATGGTGGTTATGGGATCTAACATTAACTTTGACCCAGATGGTAACTATATGAACATTATGGATGCAGGTTGGATTGAGCAAGTGATGTTAGCAGCCGCAAAAGAGCAAGGAATTGAGCCTAACTACATTAAACCAAAGAGTTTATATGGTTTTAGTAAGTAATTTTATTCCCTGAAGTGAAAGCCCTTGATTACATAAGTGATTGAGGGCTTTATAGTTTTTGGTATTTTTAATCTTTCAATCTAAAAAACAAATCAATTTAATCTAAACAATCAATTTTATTTTAATCGCTCACACCTCTATTGTATTAATCAAGCAGACGCAAGGCTGCGTTAATTAAACTTTTTTAAATACATCAATGAGGAATATTATGAGCACTTCATTAATTAACACAAAACTACAACCATTCAATGCAACAGCTTACCACAACGGTGACTTTGTAGAACTAACAGAAAAAGACGTGCTAGGTAAGTGGTCAATCTTCTTCTTCTACCCAGCAGATTTCACTTTCGTATGTCCTACAGAGCTAGGTGATGTTGCTGATTACTACGAGCAACTTCAAGAAATGGGTGTTGAAGTTTACTCAGTATCAACTGACACGCACTTCACTCACAAAGCATGGCACGATACGTCTGACACAATTGGTAAAATCAAATTCCCAATGATTGGTGACCCTACAGGTCGTATTACACGTAACTTCGGTGTGATGATTGAAGACGAAGGTCTTGCTCTTCGCGGTACATTCGTAATGAACCCTGAAGGCGAAATCAAAGTAATCGAAACTCACGACTTAGGCATCGGCCGTAGCGCGAAAGAGTTAGTACGTAAAGTACAAGCTGCACAGTACATTGCTAACCACGACGGTGAAGTATGTCCTGCATCATGGCAGCCAGGTGAAGAGACACTTGCTCCTTCACTAGACCTAGTTGGCAAAATCTAATTTGCCACAGCATTAAACGATAGCAAAGCTTTGCTTTGCTATCTCAATGCAACCTTAATTGCCCATCACAACTCACATTAAGCACATTAGCGGGTGATGGGCAGTTATCCCTAAAATTTTTCTAGATTATTTATTCTGAACTCAAGGGCTAAGCCATGTTAGATACGAATATCAAAAACCAATTAACAAGCCACTTTGCTTCTATTACCAGCCCTGTTGAGCTGCTTATCGCCTTGGATGACAGCAATAAATCAACAGAACTTAAAAACTTAGCAAACGATTTAGCTTCGTTAAGCGACAAATTTTCGGTGCGAGATAACCCTAGCCAAGATGTGCGTCGTCCATCTGTGGTGGTATCTTCACCTATTAACAATACGCAAATCACATTTGCGGGTGTGCCTATGGGCCACGAATTCACCAGTTTGATCCTTGCTCTACTGCATACAGGCGGTCATCCAAGTAAGGCATCAGAGACTGAAATTGAACAAATTAAATCATTGCCTGGGCCGCTTAACTTTGAAGTGTATATTTCATTGAGTTGTCAAACATGTCCGCAAGTAGTGCAAGCACTTAACCTGATGGCGGCACACAATGAAAATGTTACGGCTACGATGATTGATGGCGCCTTGTTCCAAGACGAAGTGAACGAGCGTAATGTGTTAGCAGTACCGGCTGTGTACTTAAATGGTGAGTTATTCAGCCAAGGCGCTGTAAACCTGACTGATATCTTAAATAAAGTAGATACCAAAGCGGCTGCACGACAAGCCGAAGCACTGAACGATAAAGAGTTATTCGATGTACTTGTTGTTGGTGGTGGCCCTGCAGGCGCTTCTGCGGCAATTTATTCAGCACGTAAAGGCTTAAATACGGGTGTGATTGCAGAGCGTTTTGGTGGTCAGGTATCAGACACATTAGCAATTGAAAACTTTATATCAGTTAAAGCGACCGAAGGCCCTAAATTGGTTGCACAACTTGAAGAGCACGTAAAAGAATACGATGTTGATGTAATGCAAAACCAACGTGCGGCATCGCTTACTAAGCAAGATAATTATCAAATTACGCTAGAAAATGGCGCGGTCTTAAATGCTAAGTCAGTGGTGTTAGCAACCGGTGCACGCTGGCGTGAAATGAACGTGCCAGGTGAGAAAGAGTATCGCGGTCATGGCGTTGCTTATTGTCCTCACTGTGATGGTCCGTTATTTAAAGGCAAAGCTGTAGCTGTTATCGGCGGTGGTAACTCTGGTATTGAAGCTGCAATCGACCTTGCAAACATTGTTGAGCATGTCACTGTGCTTGAATTTGCTGATACCTTACGTGCTGACGAAGTACTTATTCGTAAAGCAAATAGCTTAAACAACATTACTATTATCAAAAACGCGCAAACGACAGAAGTTGTTGGTGATGGTAAACGAGTAACAGGCTTAAGCTATATTGACCGCATCTCTGGCGATGAAAAATCACTTGAGCTTGCAGGTATCTTTGTGCAAATCGGCTTGGTGCCAAACACTGAATGGTTAAAAGATTCAGCGTTATCACTGACTCGCTTTGGCGAAATCGAAATTGATAGCAAAGGTGCAACATCATTACCGGGTGTTTACGCGGCAGGTGATGCAACAACAACGCCGTTTAAGCAAATCATTATTGCTATGGGCAGTGGTGCAACGGCAAGCTTAGGTGCATTTGATTACTTAATTCGCCACAGCGATGAAACTCAAAGCACAGAAGATGCAGCCTAATTAGTTGCATAAACAATGACTCTTGATTAGGCAGCTCACACCCATAGCTGCCGCTTTAAAGCCGCCCTCTCCAAAGGCGGCTTTGTTTTTATTAATACAGCTATTGGTACTGTGCTGCAGTAATAAACTCCTCAAAACTTTCACACCAAATAACTACTGTATTGTAATCACTGACATCGATACCTTGTGGTACAACTAATTTAAAGCCATTGAACGAACGTACCCCCGCAATACGCTGCATGGTGCCTTTTTGTGCTAAAAAATCGTCTTCGTTATCAATGAAATTTCGTGATAGATAAAGTTGATAGTCGGGACCTGGTGATAACGTGCCTTGCATAGAAATAGCATCATTCGTTAGATACACCATGCCATCACCATAATGAAAGCGATCTGAGCCTTTGAGGCCGGGCTTAAACGTTGCACTAAACTGCGATCGACCTTGATGCTGCTTCAAAATAGCAATATCGGGTGCTGGTTGTTCAGTTAAAATAGGTAAACTGTACACTCCAGCTATAAAACCCGCAGCAAAAATCGCCAATGTCATAATGATGATTATCAGCGCTTTTAGCATGCTTACTCCTTATTTTTTAGCGTTATGATGTGACGTTGCTTTAAAGAAAATTGTTTTTCAACATCTCCAAAGTATTGCAAATAGAGCTTCTCAAGTTCACCTGATTGCTGCAGTTTTTGCATACCTTGTTCTAGCATATCTCTAATGTGACTATTACTTTTACTTAAGTAAAAGTAATAGTCACTGGGGTATTGCAACATAATGTTTGGTGCAATAACAAAATTGAACTGCTTTAGTTTATTTAGTTCGCTACCAATAGCTAGTACTGAGCGTGGAAAGTAATCACCGAGTCCAGTTTCAAGGGCTTTGATCATGCCTGGGTAATCAAGCTCGCCATTGACTGTTAAACCATTGTTTTTCAGTACGCTATAATCAGACCAGCTCTGTTTTTGTAGGCCAACCAAGGGAGTTAAATCAGCAAGGGTTTCGATTTTGCTAAACTTTTCTTGATCTTCATGGCGGATAATAAGCAAACGTTGGCCGTGTAAGCCCTTGTAGAGAGGAATAGTCGTTCTGACTAATGAATCAGTTTGCTGCTGGGGTAAAGAAAGCCATGCTAAGGTAATTGTTTTATTATGGCTTAGCTGCTCTACAACACGTTTATTATTCATAGGCTTAATATTGTAAAGCAGTACAACATCCGCCCCCATTGCGGCAAAACTTTTGTCGAGAATATCGTGAATATATTGATTTTTCGCCGCATCGTTATAACTAGGTTTAGCAAGCTGAATAACAATTTGTTCATGAGCTAATACTTGTAGACTCGACAGAGCAAATGTCATTAGAAATATCAGTATTGCTCTGTTCATTAATTTAAGTCCTTTTTTGAGCGCACGTTTATACGACTATACTTTGAAAACATGCACCTGTTGTTGTAGACGCGAAGCCAGTGAGGCCAATTCTTGGCTGGCTTGAGCATTTTGCTGCGAGCTTTCGCTAACCAGTGAAATGCTACTACTAAATTCATTAATATTACAACTTAGTTCGTTAGCAACAGTGGTTTGCTCATCCGTTGCGGTGGATACTTGGTTGTTCATATCGGCGATAAGTGCCATTTCTTGAGTAATTTCAGTCAGTAATTGTGATGAGCGCTCTGCGTATTCAACACTTTGTTTAGCACTTTCGTCAGCATTACCCATGGCGGTCACTGCTTGCTGCGCCATTGTTTGTAGTTTACTGATCATTTCGTTAATACTGGCTGTGGCTTTTTGCGTGTTGTGTGCAAGCTGCCTTACTTCATCGGCTACTACTGCGAAACCGCGACCCGACTCACCAGCGCGTGCCGCTTCAATAGCTGCATTTAAAGCGAGTAAATTGGTTTGTTCTGCAACACCTTGGATCATCATCACCACTTGATTGATATCGGTTGATTGTGTATTTAACTCATTGATTAGTTTTGTATTCGCATTAACGATGTGTGATAAACGGTTTATTGCATCGATATTTTCTTGCACAGACTGCTGACCCAGCTTGGCTGTTTTATCAGTGTGAGTGGCTTTTTCTGATGTTGATAATGCATTTGCGGCCACTTGTTCAATGGCACTACTCATTTGTGTAATGGCGGTGGCAATCATTGCTGATTGATGCTCTTGCTCTGTGGCTGTGCTTGCAACTTGGTCGCTAATTGAGTTCATTTGCTCAGCAGCAGATGAAAGGGTGAGAGTGGCGCTCGTTACATCATTTACTAATGCATGAATGCGCTCCATCATGGCATTAAAATGATGTGCTGCTTGGGCTATTTCGTCATTACCATGGGTTTTTGCGCGCAGACGTAAGTCGGCATTTTCAGAGATAGAACCTATCGTTTCACTTAACGATAACAATGGGTTATGGATAGAGCGGTATATAATAAAGGCAATAGCCAATAATAAAATTATTAATATAGTGATAGAGGCAGTCATAGCGATACTGACTTGAGCAAAATCTTTATCTGCGGCGTTTTTAAACTTGTTAGCCTCATTGATTTGTAAGCTTATTAGCCCTTGATAGCTTTCACTGAGTGGGTCAAACACATCGTAAAGATTTTTTACGAATACCTCGTTAGGTACTGCTTTAAGTTGGTCACTTTTTACTTGGTTTAAAAATGTGCTTAGTTCGCTTTCTACTACAGCGAGATTCTTTTCCACGATATTAACTAAGCGCTGCTCTTCTGTGGTTAGCTTGGTTCCTAAGTAGCTTTTCCATTTGCTATCAGCAACATTTTTTGCATTTTCAACGGCGGATAGAAAGTCAGTTTTTGAAATTTGATCAGCGCGGTATTTATGGAATAGATCAACAATGCTAACTGCGTAATTGTCCGATACTGTTTTTATCTGCTCAAGGGGGATGACTCTATCGTCATACAAACTGTCGATGCCTTTTACCATGCCCGACATAATAGACATTGTAAAAATAGAGGTGATCACAAAAACTGTAACCGGTAACAAAGCCAAGACGGCTAATCGCGTACGAACGGTGTAGTTATTTAACATGAGCGTGCAAATTTTTGTAAGGACTTAGTATTAAAACTAATAGAGAAATAGTTTTAAGCAAGTTTTTGCAATTGTTTTGCAGGCTTTTTCTTGAGATAAATATCTATAACGACTTAAAGGTAGCCACAGAGGTGCGTTGGCTCTGGTTAAGATAACAAAGCCAGTATTTACACTGGCTTTGTTTTGTTCCTATTTGTACATTAATGACCGCGATTAGGCATTTGCCGAGGCATTTGTCTTTGTGTATTACGGCGCATTTGTTGGCGCTGCATACCTTGCTGACGTGCTCTATTTGCCCTATTTAATTGCTGCATACGATTTTGTTGCCTATTTTGAGTGTGCTGGCGTTGCTGCAATGTTTGCTTCGCTTTACTTTTATCTATGCTTTGCAATTTATTTTGCACTTGTTGGCGGTCAATATTTTGTGCCCGATCTTTGATTTGTTGCTGTTTATCGGTAGGTAATGTTTGCCATTTACCCTCAACACGTTGTTGCCATTTATCGGCATCACGCTTGAGCACGTTACCTTTTTGATCCGCAAACACGTTGTTTGCTTTATCGCGTTGGCTGATGGCTGTTTTTAAATCGCGTTTCACTTGCTGCTTTGAAGCGAGACGAGACTTACTCTGATCGCGTTTATAAATATTATGCCTTGGTTGCTTATTATGGTGGCCCGGTTTATGACCGACATTAATTTTGTTACCAATATTGATATTGCCATTATTAATAATAACTGGGCCGCGGTAACCACCGCCATACCAGCCATTACAGCAATGATAAGGTCGATAATGGGTTGGCCATCCAACATTCCAATTCATCCCTAAATTTAAAAAACCATTGCTCCAACTTAAGCCAAACGACCAACCTGTCCAGTTGTTATAGCCAATATTAAAACCCCAAGTCGGTGGGCGAGGGTAGTAGTAGCCACCGCCCCAGTATGGTGGGTAATACCAACCTGTACCATACACTGGCACGCCATAATAAGGGTATGACCACATGTAACCTGGGTAATAACCAACATACACCACCTCAGGAGTTGATTCGTATATCTCGACGTAAGTGACGTTGTATACGGGGGAACTTGGAGGAATTTTTGCGATGTCATCTTTTGGAATGCTATCAGCAACAAGCCAAGGCCCTTGTGCGGAATCTGCCTTAAACCACACCGCATTATCGACTGCATAATATTTGCCTTTAATTTGCAGCACTTGTGCATCCGTATTAATCGCATAAGAAACTTGCGTGCCCGGGATCCGTTCAAACTTAGGTTTGCCATCATAGTACACAGTTAAACTGGTATCTTTACGGCTGATAGCCGCTGTTTGCGGCACTTTTGCATCTAATACAGCTTCTTCAGCTTCTTCAGTACCGGCAACTGAAACTCTGAGGCCCCCTAAATCTGATTCAGGTGGAATATTGGCAAAGCTTTCTGGTAGTTCATCGCCGCGTACAAATGTCCATGGGCCTGTTTGTTGTTTTGCACGATACCAGCGCCCAGATAACAAGACATACATGTTATTCGTTTGCATTTCACGTAGCCACGGGGTTTCAGTGTTAAACACATACATGAGCTCGCCACCAGTTAAGCTTTTCCATTTAGCTGCGCCATCAGTTGCAATAAGTTCGGTGGGTTTAGTTGCTACAACAATGGCTGGTGGTGCACTTAGATCTGAGCTTTCGGTATCATTAGGAAGCATTTTTACAAGTTCAGCCGGTGGCGACTGAGTATAGTCATAAGGCCCTTTGGCTTGTTTTGCCTGATACCAAAATTGCCCATCGGTGAGATAACAAAGTTTGCTTTTGCTATCTTTAATCACTGTCATAGCGGTGTTTAAAGCACGCTCATATTGGCTGTTTTCAATTTTACTAAACTTAGGTTCACCATCAAAACTCAGTAATACCGACAGTTGCTCTTTGAAAATAATCGTTGGAGGGTCGGTTTTTAATTGCGTTAAACTTTGTTCTGCTGCTTCTGCACTTTCAAGGCTGGCGGTGAGTTGCGAAAGCGAGGTTTCGAATTGACTGGCTTTTATTGCTTCATTAACGACAGCAGTAAATTTTTGTTCTTCTGCATCTTTTGATTCAGGCCAGCGTACATCGGTGACAGTGATATTGCGAACGGTGACGGTATCGTTTTCGCGATCAGTATCTAGTTTAGCTCTAAACCAAAATACGCCAAACACAGCGTCATTGCCTGAAACCGAAAATGACATCGCTGCACGGGCTGTTAAAGTATTACCGTTTAGTTTCTCGGGTTGTGGCTGGTAAACAATGAGTGTGCCTTGTGACGTTTGCACTTGTTGAGGCCACTCAATGGCTTGGCTAAAAAATGAAAACAAACATAGAAAAGAGAGTATTAAAAGCCTGCAGGCAATAATAAAAGGTAGGGGGAGTTTCATGGTCAATCCTTGGCTAACATAACTCTTAAAAGTATAGCCAATGACATCGAAAACGCTTAAAAATTGTTCCTATTTTTAAAGCGTTAGCTTAGGCAACTTGAGTTAAAAAATTTGAGCCCGCATTTAAGCCCATTTCATAGCCCGCACTGAGTTTTTCAAATGATTTTGTTGTTCGACCAACTGCAAAGTTGGGTGGCGGTGCAATAATATTAATTTTACAATCGCTTGGTGGGTTGGTAATAAAATCAATGCTTTGATTGTAATTTTCTGCGCGTCTTAAGGTGGCTTCTGCTAATGCAGGGGTGTTTTTATAAAGACGTTTGACGAACCAAGGCGCTTTTGAAGGCTTTTTCTTATAGCCAAGAGGCTGAGATAAAATAACGGTGATTTCCTTATTGCCCATCTCGTATGCTTTACGGATTGGAATAGAATCTGCCACGCCACCATCAGTAAGTTGCAAATTGTCGATAACAGGAAATTCTCGATAAGCAATCGGCAGCGCACAAGAGGCTTTTAATTGCTGTTCAAGATGAGTTGCATTTGCTTTTAAGTACTCTGCCTGTCCAGTTTGTATGTTGGTTGTGACAATATAAAATTCACTAGCTTGTTTTTCGAAGGTGTCGAGATCTAGACGAATATCACGGATGGTTTCTTGCCACAGCCAGTCTAAATCAAACAGGTGACCACCTTTGATAAAACGAACAAAATCGATGAACTCTGGCCGGCAAGAGTAATCGGTGATCACTGCATGGTTACGTTTGTATTGGGCGCACAAATAGGCAGCAATGTTAGTGGCTCCGGCAGAAACACCATAGCATTGATTAAAAGGTTGGTAATTGGCTTGAATAAAAGCATCTAGTACGCCAGTGGCAAAAATACCACGCATTGCGCCACCTTCTACAACGAGTGCCTTATTATTGTTCATTTTTGCAACCTTGCTTGTAACCGTGAGTGCTTCTAACCATAGCAAACACGGTTACAAAACTAAATAGAGTTTTGGCTCTAAATGAGGTTTAACTATTGCTGAGTTATAGCGCCTCTACCCAAAGTACGCCAACTTGTTTGTCGGTTACTTTTACTGTGCTACCAGCAGCAATGGGAGACTGACTTTTTAATTGCCATGTAATACCCGAATACTGATGTGTGGTTAACCCTTTATCATCAACATCGGCATTAACGACAAAGGTAAGCTCAGCAAAATCGCTATGTATCGGCTTAGTATCGGTTTTATCCTGCATGCGTTTGAGAGGTTTCCAAAGCACGAGTGCAAAACCAAGAGTAAACACGATATTGCTCCAAAGCGCGGTAGTGTAACTCGTATCAAGTAGACCTATATTCATTAGTAAGCCACTGGCAAATAAAGATAAGCCTAAAAACAGTAATACATAGGTACTCATACCCAGTACAGCAACTTCAACAATTAGCGCGATAACACCTATAATCATCAGTGCTTCGGCTAAATGGGTATCTAAAAATGCCATTAGCTCACCTAACTTTGTTGCTTTTTATTCAAAGAGTTAATAATAGACATACCTTGAGCTACAAGCGAGCTTGCGTCAGTACCACTCTCAGGAAGTAATACCACAGATGATTCACGAGCAATGGCTTCTTTAGCAGCAATGGCTTTTGTGGCAAGGTCGAGTTGAATTGCTTTTTGGCCTTGTTCGGTGTCAGCGGCTTCACCTACTTTACGTAGTGCATCTGCTTGTGCTTCAGCAACGGCGATAATCGCTTTCGCTTCACCTTCAGCGCGTAAAATTTGCTCGGCTTTTTCAGCTTCGGCAGCAAGGACTTGGGCTTGCTTTTTACCTTCTGCCACGTTGATGGCAGACTGACGGTCACCTTCAGACTCTAAAATTTGCGCACGTTTTACACGCTCAGCTTTCATTTGTGCTTCCATGGCTTCCATTACAGAATTAGGTGGCACAATATCTTTAATTTCGTAACGTAAAACCTGAATACCCCAAGGCTCAGATGCTTGGTTAATCGCGGTAACTATGTTGGTGTTTAACATGTCGCGCTCTTCAAAGGTTTTATCTAGTTCCATTTTACCAAGTTCAGAACGCATCGTTGTTTGCGATAGCTGAGTAACCGCAAATACATAGTCATCAACACCATACGTGGCTTTATACGGGTCAAGCACGCGGAAATACAGCACACCATCGACGATAAGCGAGATGTTATCTTTAGTGATAGCAGACTGCGAAGGCACATCTTGCGCTTGTTCTTTTAAGCTGCGGTCAGCGGCAATACGGTCGATAAATGGCACAATAAAGTTTAAGCCGGCTTCTTTGGTCGAATGGTACTTACCAAAACGCTCGATTAACCAGGCACGATTTTGCGGCACAAATTTAACGCTACTTTTTAGTAGTACTAAAACAAAAATTAGAAGAAAGACTTCTACATTTAACAACAGGTCTAAAATGCTAGAAACGGGGTCCATGTACTTTCCTTAATACAATTAATATTATTTTTCACTGCTCAGATTACCACCACAAAGCAACCTGCGCCAATGATTTGTAATTGCAACCAGCTTAAAAACCGTCCAATTATTTAGGATTTGTATTAATACTTAAGTGCATGTTTTATCAAATACATGTGCTGATCAGCTTGTGCGACGATTTCATCGGCTGTTTTTTGTGTACCTAAAAACATGGTGACGCCGACACTGGCTGAGCCCTTATAGTTAAGATCTTGGTGAATAAACTCAACTTCGATGGCTGTTTGCAGTTTATCGGCAACGCGATAGGCATTTTGTTTGGCTGTTTGCTCATCACGACCAAGCCCTTCAAGTAATACAACAAACTCATCGCCACCAATGCGAGCTAAACAGTCTTTTTCGCGCACAACCGTTTTCATTCGATTAGCAATTTCAACAAGGTAAGCATCGCCGGTATTGTGGCCATATTGGTCGTTTAACTTTTTAAACTTATTGAGGTCGATAAATATTACTGCACCATAGTTTTGGTCGCGCTTGCTCATTTGTAACGCAAGCGATAAGCGAATATAAAAATAGCGGCGGTTTAAAAGTTCAGTTAGCGGGTCGGTGGAGGCAGCGTAGAGGAGTTGTTCTTCAAGGTGTTTTCGTTCGGTAATGTCTGTTGCAATACCTAAAATGCCGATGACTTTGTTAGGCTCTGTGTCGCAAATAATAGGGGTTTTCACTTCCCAGAAAATATATTGGTGTCCGTCGGGAAAGGTAAGCTCAACTTCTTCACGGGTACGCTCACCGCTGAGCACCCGCTTGTCTATTTTGGCTAGCTTTTTTACGTCAGGAATTGGGAAAAAGTCCACATCACTTCTATGTTGTAATTCTTGCTCAGAGCAAGCAAATAAACTCAAGGTAAGCTTATTAGCATAAACGTAATGCCCGAGCTCATTTTTTATGTAAACGTATGCGGGTACGTTATCAAGTGCAAACTTTAATTCAGCAACATGAACGGGCAATTTAGAGTTATTAAGTTCGGCCACAATATGTCCCTATATAACAAGCCATAAATTGATAGTGAACGAAAATATATTATTAAACAAGACTGACCACAGAGCAAAAATTATAACTAATGATTTATGTATAGTTTTGAAAAATAAATAAAAAATTAATAGTTGGAATGGGTGATGAACTTTGTTATTAGGTGTGTTTTAGACTCGTTTGGTTATCTCAAATTTTAACTATTTTTTATTACTGTGTGATTAAAAACTTCCTTGTTTTTAGTCATCACTTTGGCTTTTATGCTTTGTTGAGAATGGCAAGGTGTTTTGTATGATGCGCGCTAAATAAGCGACAAAAAATATAACCCGTTACAAACATTGATAAGCTATAGGTTGCTCCAGGAATTGCCATGGCGGCATTATTGATTAAGGTACTCGCAATTAAAATGGCAAGAGTGCCATTTTGTAGCCCAACTTCAACCGCAATGCTCATTTGTTGCTTGTGATCTAAGCCCGATATTTTTGCAAAAAACAGCCCTAGTAACAGCGTGCTGAGGTTTAATGTCAGCGTTGCAATGCCACTGGTCGCAAAAAACTCAGCATTTGGTCAGCATTTTTATGAATAATGCTAAGCACTATCACAATTAAGAACACACTCGAAAAACGACGTATAAAGGGTTCTATTTTCAAGCTCAAATGGGGTTTAAAGTGATTAAATACCATTCCTAAGCAAACAGGAAGCACCGTTATCATCAGCATTTGCACTATGGTTTTAATCACTGGCAAAGCGAATTCGTGGCCCGGCACACTCAATGTTTGCATGGCAAAATGCATAATCAGTGGCAAGGTAAAGGGTGAGATAAATGTGGCTAGCGTTGTTAGACTTATTGACAGCGCAACATCCCCTTTGAATAAATAGGTATAAAGGTTTGAGGTCACACCGCCAGGGCAGCAAGCTACTAAAATCAGACCTATAGCGAGCTCTGGGGTTAGGGTAAAACTCATTGCTAATAAAAACGCAACGCTTGGCAATAACAGTAGTTGGCAGCTTAAGCCTAATGAAAGTGCTTTGGGGCTAATAAATAATGCCCCAAAGTCTTGCTTTTTAAGCCCTAACCCCATGCCAAACATGATGATAAATAGTGCTAAAGGCAGCACTATTTTAGTCATGATATCAATTTGCATGGTATATCCTTATTGATCGTAACCCGGACTTTTATTGTCGAGTAAGCGCAGTAAGGCAGGCCAAGCAATTGCGCCACCCAGTCCCTTAGTAGCAACTTCAGTTTGCCCTTTGATACCCTCAATAATCGCGCTAGGTACTTGTACGAGTTGCTCGGTATTTTGTGAAGTACGAGTTTGTACAGCGCATGCAGCTTCAAAAACATACATAAACAAAAATGCATCAGCGACCGTTTTACCTACTGTTAATAGGCCATGATTACGTAGCATTAGAAAGTTATTAGAACCTAGGTCATTCACTAAACGGTCTTGCTCAGCAGGGTTAAGGGCAATGCCCTCGTAGTCGTGATAACCCAAACCTGAGTGCACAACAACAGCTTGCTGAGAGATAGGCAATAAGCCGTCTTTGTTAGCAGACACTGCCGTGCCATTGAGTGAGTGGGTGTGAATAACGCAATGGGCATCATCACGCGCCATATGAATACAGCTATGAATATTAAACCCCGCAGGATTAACTGGGTATTCACTGTCATGCAGCTTATTACATTGTTGATCTACTTTGATAAGACTTGATGCGGTAATTTCGTGAAACATCATGCCATACGGGTTTATCAAAAATTCGTTATCTGTGCCGGGAACACGCATTGAAATATGGGTAAAAATTAAATCATCCCAGCCATATATAGCAACTAGGCGATACGCGGCAGCGAGCTCAACACGGGCTTGCCATTCTTGCTCTGATACTGTGTGTTTCATGGTCATGGTGTTTTCCTAAAATGGTACTTTGCGAATAATAATGTCTTTAAACATGACCCAATCACCAATAAAGCTATAAAAAGGGTGTGTAAAAGTAGCGGGGCGATTTTTTTCAAAAAAGAAATGACCAACCCAAGCAAAGCCATAGCCCACAACTGGGCATAAAATTAGCCAGCTATATTGCTGCTGATAAATAGCGGCAAACAAAATAGCCAAAACAATCCAACTGCCAATGAAATGTAAGCGTCGACAGACTTTATTTTTGTGTTCTTGTAAGTAATAGGGGTAAAACTCTTTAAAGCTCGCGAACTCGCGTTTACTTGCTACAGTGCCCATATTGTTGTCTCCGTTGTTAATTACAGGTTAACAATAGGCTTTTATTCTTTTATTTACTTGATAATATAGGTCATTAAATTGTTTATTTAGGACGTGCATGAGAACCTTATCAAGCTGGTGGCTTCGTGCTATGGCTGAGTCGTTTAAGTGGCAGGGTTTACCAATTAATGAATTGTTTGCAGCGGCAAATATTCCTTTGGCAGAATTAAGTAGCCAAACAGCCCGATACCCACAAGCCAGTGTCAGTATGCTTTGGAAGCAGGCGCAAGCCATGTTACCAAACACCCATTTAGGTCTTTATGTTGGCAGTAACATGAATGTACGCGCTATTCCGGTGGTAGGCATGGCGATTATTCAGTCAACTCAGTTATTGAGTGCTTTTCGGCTGATATTGCGTTATCAAAAATTAATGGGCGATACCCATAATGTATCTTTGATCGATCACGGTAGTGAGTATGAGCTTCGCTTTAACTTTAGTGATGGTGAACGTGATATGTCACTGCTAAGCTACGAAGCGCCCATGGCGTTTTGTGTAAAAATAGCACGCACTGTAAAGGGAAAAGATTGGCACCCAACGCGAATTTGCTTGCAACGTAAAGAGCCACACAGTGAGATTAATACGCACTTTAATTGCAAAATTGAATACGGCGCAACGACCCATAGCCTGTTTTTTAGCGAAAATACCGATAGTGAACCTGTGTTATCAAGCCAGATGAAACTGGTGACACAAACGAATGTGACACAGGTACTTAGAATTTTACTTGAAGAGCATTTAATTCAAGGCCAAATTACCAGTAAAGCAATGGCAAAAGCACTTAATATGAGTGAAAAAACACTGCAGCGCCGTCTTGCAAAAGAGGGTACAAATTTTAGTAACGAATTAGCAAGATTAAGACAGCAAAAAAGTGTGTCATTGTTAAACGAAACAGATCTCTCAGTCACAGAAATAGCCTTTCTATGTGGCTACTCTGAAATTAGCGCATTCCATCATGCATTTCATCGCTGGTATGGCATGTCGCCAAAAACCTACAAGCAAAAAATGGCAATAATAGCAGGGTCATAATAAGCACGGCTTTTTTCAGTGAGCTGTTTGTATCTATTGTTTTAACTAGAAAAAAGGTACAAGTTGGCGTTTGTTCCTATTCTGTTTGAGTTTGATAATTATTCATACAAAAACAACAGTAAAAGCTTAAATAGCAATTGCTTAACACAGACTTGTTACCTAAAATTATTGATAGGACGCAAGGATGATCTAAAACCAAAACTCCACCATTAAGTATGAGGCTTGCTGAATGCGAAATCTATCGCTGCGCACTATTTTTATTAGTTTTGTGTTAATTGCATTGTTTGTTGTCACTGTGGTTAGCGCCTTAATCAATACCAGCCAATTTTCTCGGCTTTATTACCAACAAACCGAAAAGCAATTATTGCCTGACGCTGTGGGTAAAGTGGCTGCCGAAATTGACGCTCAAATGCGTTACCCGATCTCTGTGTCACAGTCTTTAGCTGAAAACCAAATTCTGCATACGTGGATGAACGAAGGTGAGAAAAGCTCGCCAATTCATCAACGTGTTATGGCGTACTTTGCTGACTTACAAAGAAAAAGCGGTGCGTCATCGGTGTTTTGGGTAAGCAAAAACTCAATGAGTTATTACACACAAGACGGCTTTTTCAAATCAATCTCACAAAGTGAGTCAAGAGACAGTTGGTTTTTTGACTTTATTAGCTCAGATAAACGCCAAGCGCTCGCCTTAGATGTGAGTGAGCAGGGTGGACACCTCACTTTATACGTTAACACCTTGGTTGAAATTGCAGGGCAACGCCTCGGTGTGGCAGGGCTTGGTTATGATATTTCAGATATTTCTAGCATTGTTACGTCGCGTAAAATTGGTGAGCAAGGGTATTTATTCTTAATTGATGACAGCAAGCGAATTATTGCACACGCAAACGATGCTTATATTGGTAAACAAGTCACAAGCGTCGCTTCATTAAGCGCATTACAAAGCTTTTTGAGCAGCAAACATATTGGCTTTACTCTATCGCAAGTCGAGCTCGCAGATGAAGATGTTTATGCTGGGGTTATGCCAATTGAAGGAACAGGCCTTACTCTTGTAGCGGTTCAGCCTAAGCAAGAGATATCAAGCGCGATTAATACAGTCGTTTGGATGTCGATTATCGTAAGTGTCGTGCTTGCGGGTATCTTTTTGGTGCTTACACTTTATTTTGCTAATTGGCTAAGTAAGAAAATACGCAGTGTTGGTGATGAACTACTGGGCATGGCAGGTCACGGCGGTGATTTAACAAAACGTTTAGATGACAGTGTTGATAATGAGCTGGGACATCTTGCTAAGGGCTTTAATGCCATTATTGGTAAAGTAGCCGAGCTGGTGGATGAAATCAGTGTCACAGAGCAAGCGATGCGAGAAGGGATCGACGATCTTGCGAGCTTTGCCAATAAAACCTTTGTTGCTACCGAAGATCAGCGCGCGCAAACCGATCAAGTTGCCACAGCTATTACAGAAATGGGGCAAACTATTAACGAGGTGTCTGATATTGCTCATCGTACAGCAAGTGACACGGAAGAAGCGGTACGAGAAACCGTGCAAACCAATCAAAGTATGGCTGCCACAGCACAAACCATGAATGAATTGAATGATATTTTGATCACGGTTGATAAAAGTATCGGTGAGTTTGCTAATCAAGCAGCTGAGATCAACTCGGTTGTTGAAGTGATCAATGCAATTTCAGAGCAAACTAACTTATTGGCACTCAATGCGGCAATTGAAGCAGCAAGGGCGGGTGAGCAAGGCCGTGGCTTTGCGGTGGTTGCTGATGAAGTACGCTCACTTGCACAGCGTACGCAAACATCGACTTCTGAAATTAGGGAACAGATTTCGCGCTTACAAAGCTCATCATTGCAATCACAAGAAGCGATTGCCGAAGGTACGCAAAGTAGTCAAAAGGTCACAGAACTTACGCATATTGCAGTGTCTGCACTTCAGTCTATTCAGCAGAAGTTTGAGATTATAAGCCAAGGCAATCACCAAGTTGCAGCAGCCACAGAAGAGCAGGGCACGGTGGTTGAGCATATCAATCAGTCGGCTCATGATATTTCAGACAGTGCAATGCAAATACATGATAACGCTGAGCAACAACAGCGTGGTACGCAAAGCTTATTATCGCGTGCTCAGCACCTTAAAGATTTAGTCAGTCAGTTTAAAGTTTAATAGCCTGCTTTTTAAATCTGCTTCGAGTAAAAGGCGTTAACAACACGTGTTGTTAACGCCTTACTATTTTTTAGCTTACAAGTGAGTGATTCAGTTTACTTATTCGCTGCTAATTCCTTTCTTATTAGCAACACATCGTGCAAAAAACTTTCAAAAAGGGACTATTAACTAAGTTTTTAGTGCGTTTAAGTGCGCTGCGTATTACAATTGAGACTTTATATCATTACCGCATTTCCAGCTGATAGGTATTTCACTTCTTCATGACAGATATTACAACACACCAAGCATCTAGACGCCGCTTGTTGATTGCCTTAGCCATAACGTGCTCGTTTATGGTGATACAGGTTATTGGCGCCTATTATTCGAATTCGCTTGCTGTACTTGCTGATGCTGGGCATTTGTTTGTTCATAACAGTTCTTTATTTATTGCACTTATTGCCTCAAGCATGGCGATATATTTTGCAAAAAACTTTAATGATGGCTATCAGCGCGCAGAGCTTACGGGTGGCTTGATCAATGGCATCTTATATTTAAGCATTAGCTTAATTATTCTTTATGAAGGGGGTGAGCGCTACCTTCATCATAGCGATGGTCATGATTTACAAATTAATAGCTATCTGATGTCGGTGATTTCGGCGATAGGCTTTTTATTTCATGGTGCTGCAGCATGGGTGCTATACAAAGGGCGCAAAGCAAGCATTAATGTGTATGCGGTGTTTTTACACTCGTTTTTTGATTTAATTTCAACGGTTTCAACCTTCTTCGCTGGTATTTTAATCCACCTAACTGGCTGGGCCGAAATTGATATTATTTCGAGTATGTTGATTGCTACCTTTGTCTTGTTTACTGGGGTTAAAGTGATCATTCGTTGTATTCAAGGCTTACTTGAAAATAGAAGTAAGCTGCCGAATGTAGCTGATATTGAACAAAGTATCGCTTCGGTTGAACATGTACAAAATGTTCATAATGTCACGGTAATGCGCCAAGACAAAGACATTATTGTTGGCGCGCACGTTGTTTTAAAACAGCATTGTACCGTTGAAAAGCATGACGAAGCATGTCGCTTAAAGGTCGAAAAACTATTGCAATCGCGCTTTAAAATTGGAAAAAGTGTGCTGCAAATAGAAAGTCATGAATGCCACCATGTTAATTAAAGTGGCAAAAAGTTTAATTTTCTTTTAATTTAAAGGTATCACTATGAAGTTAGGATACCTTTTTTGCTTCAAAATAAGCCTTCATATTTCAACTTTTTAGCCGCAGTACTGCTTGGTTGTGTTGCGGGAGTTGTTAATTTATTACCAATTTGGTTTTTAGATAGCTCAGAATTTCTTCTTGGTCAGTTTTTTGTGATCTTAAGCTTGCTGCTATTCGGTTGGCGGTTCGCAATAATCACCTTTATTTTAAGTACAGGGTTTATTTTTTACCGCTGGGGGCATGCTTGGCCGTCCATTGTATTTGCCTTAGAATTGATCTGCTTGCAGGTATTCTGTTTGTCAAAAGCGCGGCCAGTTTTTTTACGAGGCATGCTGTTTTGGTTTGTAATTGGTTTACCCCTACTTTGGAGTTTTGGCCATTTCTTTTTAGGTCTTCCAATTTTAACCATTGCCATCGCACTTGCTAAATACTGCTTAAATGCGGCAATTTACTTATCTGTTATTGATTTACTAAGCTTCTTCTTTAGCCGCTATTCGTGGCATAAACATTATTCGTCACTCTATAAAATACTTAATTATGTTGTTACTTTGCTGGTTGTGCTGGTAGTTATATTAACCTCAGTAGTACTAACCAATAACCATTATGCGCGCATTGAGTATGAGATAAATGCACAGTTAAAAGAAAAAGCCAAAGAAATCGCACGCACAATTGATGGTCACCTCGATCACCATAAAAAAGGGGTGGTACTTACTGCCAGAAGTATAGCCAATGGAGTTCCTCGTCAAATTGCCCTTGAAAATATGGCAAATCTATACCCTGATTTTAGAACACAAATCATTGTTGATGCCCTTGCTGATGTCACTCACTTTTATCCACAATCGTTAGCGATTAGTTTGCAGCAGTCAAACATTCGCGCCAATGTGGCAGATAGAGATTACTTTATCAATGCGCCTAATAATGAGCTTGGTTATATCTCAACAATATTTAAGGGCCGCGGTTTTGGCTCTTTACCTATAGTTGCGGTATCAGCACCGATTTATATTGAAAATACCTTTACCGGCGTCGTTGAAGGCTCACTGATGTTTGATTATTTTGCAGGCCTTAGGCCCAGTCTATTTAGTCACCAAGGCGAGTTGTTGATTTTAGATGCCAGCAACAAAGTGGTATTTAGCACATTAGATGACTTTAAAGAGTTACAACAATTAACAGATGAAGAAATAGATTCATTTGCAGACGAAGCACGCTTTAAAATGTTTGATGCTGAGAACGAGCAGCAGTTTTACGCCAGAGAAGCTCGCTCAACAGAGCATAACTGGATTGTAATGACCATGCTCAATCGCAAACATGCCAACAATGTTGCGGTGAGTGCATGGGGTCAGTCTTTGGTGATGATATTGTTCATTATTTTATTAACCAGTGTGTTCATAACGCAGTTAAGCCGCTGGTTAATTGCTCCTATCGAAAAGTTAGCTGAACAAATAGACAAATTTGAACCTGAGCGGGCAATCACAGATACCGACTTACCACAAACTTGGCTAGAAGTGAGTCGTTTGCAGTCGCAGTTTTCGAGTTTAGCAAATAAGCTGGCGCTTAATTTTAATCGCTTACATCAAGCGAATCACGAAAACGAAGTGTTGAATAACAAATTGACCGATTTTAATGCCCAGCTCGAGCAACAAGTTAATGATAAAACTAATGAGCTAGTCGAAGCTGTGCGCTTAGCGAACCAAGCTAACCGTACTAAGTCGCAATTTTTAGCGAACATGAGCCATGAAATCCGCACCCCGCTCAATGGTATTTTAGGCATGACTCAACTGCTATTAGAAAACCCTAAACTGCCCGAAACTGAACGTGATGAGCTGGCGATGATCCATCAAAGCGCTAATAATTTGCTATTGATCTTAAATGATATTTTAGATTTTTCTAAAATTGAAGCGGGTGCACTTAAATTAGAAAACCGCGCCGTTGAGATTAAGGCTTTATTGCAACAGTTAGCAAAAGTATTTAGTAATACCAGCGTGAAAACAGGTGTCGAATTTAACTTAAGCATAGCAAACGATATACCTGAGTATATCCGTTTAGATCCGCTAAGATTTAGCCAAGTAATCAATAACATTTTGAGCAATGCGGGTAAATTTACTGAGTCAGGTGAAATAAACATGCAATGCCAAATGGTCGATGGCGCTCTTGAAATATCAATTCGTGATACAGGCATTGGTATTTCAGCCAATCAACAGGCCAAACTGTTTACAGAGTTCACTCAAGCCGATATATCGACCACCCGTAAATATGGTGGTACTGGGCTTGGGCTAACCATTAGTAAACGTATTATAGAGTTGATGGATGGAGAGCTTTCTTTGGTGAGTCAAGAAGGTGAGGGCAGTGAGTTTACTGTTGCCATCCCAGTCACTGTGAGCGACGCAGAAGCAACGGCAGAACAAAGTACAGACAAGCCAACACTTAGTGGCATAAATGTATTAATTGTTGAAGATAACCCTGTCAATCAAATCGTGCTGCAAAAAATGATGCAAGACACCCAGTGTTCTATCAAAATGGCAAACGATGGCTTACAGGCGCTTGAGCAGCTTAAAAGCTTTGCGGCAGATATTATTTTGATGGACTGCCAAATGCCTCACATGGATGGCTATCAATGTACACAAGAAATAAAACAGAATCCTGCGCTGTATGGCGAAGCTATCATTATTGCTATTACGGCGAACGCCTTTGAAGAGGACCAAAAACGTTGCCTTGTAGCGGGTATGGATGACTTTATCTCAAAGCCCATAAATAAAGATGAGCTTTATCGCTGCTTAAATAAATGGTTTAAAGCGCGTTTAGTCGATCAATGATTGCCTGAATCGTACTTTCTGCAATGAGGTCATCGGCCAGCATGGGTTTCGCGAAGTAGTAACCTTGTAAATCTTCGCAGCCCATCTCTGTTAAGAAGCTGATTTGCTCTCCTGTCTCAACCCCTTCAGCAATACAATATAAGCCTAAGTTCGATGACAGCGCATGGATGGTTTTAATAATCGATTCATTACTTTTATCTTGGCCGATATTACGCACGAAGCTTTGGTCTATTTTGATCACATCAATCGGGAATTGACTTAGGTAAGTTAGTGACGAGTAACCTGTGCCAAAGTCATCAAGTAATAGTTTGAAGCCGGCATTTTTAAGTTTTTGCAGCTGCTTAGAGGCTTTCTCTTTATCTTCTAAAAGCGTATTTTCTGTAATTTCAAGACGTAGTTGAACCGGCTTAACCATGTGATTATTCAAAATAAGTAATAAACGTTCAGTTAAGTTCGATTTTAAAATATGCGTCGGTGACAGGTTTAATGATAAATAAAACTGAGGGTTAGCACGCAGCATAGGTAGCAGCTCTGTTAGCGATCTATCAAGGGCTTGCTCAGTCAGCGCATCGATTAAACCAATTTCTTCGGCAATAGGGATAAACTCAGCAGGTGATACAAAACCTTGCTCGTTCTTCCAGCGCATTAAAAGCTCAACGCCGTTTATTTTTTTAGTTTTAGCATTAACAATAGGCTGATAGTTATTAAATAACTCATCGTCTTTAAACGCATCTTTCAAGGCATTTTCAAGTAACAGCTTTTTGGTTAGCTGGTTATTCATCTGCTCAGTGAAATATTTAAAATTGTTACGGCCAGATTGCTTGGCGTGCATCATGGCTATATCTGAATTTTTAATTAAATCATCTGCTGTTTTCGCATCAAATGGGTAAAGAGCGACACCAACACTCGCAGAAATATTGATTGAAAAGTCGTCAATTATAACTTTGCTTGCCAGTTCTTCTGTGAGCTTTTTAACGAGCTCACTGAGTGTTTGCGGGGAGTGTAAATCTTTAACAAGTACCAAAAACTCATCGCCACTTTGACGGCCTATTACGGCGTTATCAGGTAACATTAGGCTTACTCTTTGCGTGATATCGCAAAGTAATTGGTCGCCGACAGCATGACCGAATGAATCATTTACAGGCTTAAATTTATCTAAATCAATAAACAATAATGCAGCTAGTTTATTGTATTTTTTTGCGTTATTTATACAGTTACTAATTTTTGTATGCATTAGGGAGCGGTTAGGCAAGCCCGTTAACGGGTCATAATTTGCTAAATAGCGCAAATCGTCTTCAGCGCGTTTTTGCTCTGTTAAGTCTGAAATTACAATTACATAATGACTAATTGATTGGTTTTCCTTGGCTACAGCCGTGACACTAATATGAACCGGGTGTGCAGGGCTTTTTAGCGTGCGAATAACAGCTTCTGTTTTCCAGTTTTGCTTTGGCTTAAGTGTTTTTAATACGTCTATATATTCAAGGTATTTTGCACGGCCTATGGCTGCAATAAAGTCGCGACTAGTAAGCTCTGCAACATTGTTTGGCGTGGCGAATGCTTCACCAAAACTGGCATTAGCAGAAAATGGTTTGAGTTGATTGTCTAAAATTAGCAACCAGTCGTTTATTTGCCCAAATGCTTCGCCGAGCACACTGGCTTGCTGGGCATTAGCGCGTTGCTCAGTAATATTGGTATAAATACCGGTTATTTTTAATGGGCGGTTGTTTTCATCGGTTGCAACAATACGACCAATGTCTTCATACCAAAGCCAGCTACCATTTTTATGTTTTAAACGGTAAGTGGTATTCCATTGTTGGTTATTTGTTTGCTTACAAAATAGTTGCCACTGGCTAGTTACATTATTGCGATCGTGCGGGTGCACTAAGCCCACAAACTTGTTGAGGTTTATACCATCTTTATATTCGGCATAGCCCAGCTCAGCAGAAAAGCGAGTCGTTCTTAAAAATTGTTCTGCTAGGTTAATCTCCCAAACACCACTTTTAGTACTACTTAAAGCGAGTTCGGTTTGTTGTTGTGATTTTACAGCTTCTGCATGCGCACGGCCGATCATTTGCTGACGAGCACGGTATTGCCAAAATAGGAAAAACAAAACAGCTAAAACAATAATGACATAACTTGCTTTTGCAGAAGGGGATGACCAAGGTGCATGTGCAACATTGAATCTTAGTTGTCTAGACGCTGATATTGCATCGCTTAACTCGGTTGACGACGACACTGATAACACATAATCACCAGGCGGTAACTTAGTGAAAAAGACCTCATTGGTTGTTAGCTTGTCGTATTGCAGTGAGGTTGGCCCATCAAGGGTCACTCGGTACGATGTTTTATCTTTATTGATGGTATCAAAATTAGAAAAGGTGACTGCTAAGCCCATATCATCATAGGTGATCTGCAGAGGCGTATTCACATATTTATATGGATGGTAGTTAAGCTCTCGCGAAAGCAAAGTTACATTGGTTATTTCGGTATTTATATTACCAGCCTCTACAGGCGACGATAAAAAGTCTTCTGGTGAAAGTAAAAGTACGCCTCGGGTACTACCAAATGCAAGTTGTCCGTTATGTAAGGTGGTGTCGGCATCAATGTTAAATTCATTAACGGCTAAACCATCGCGAATAAAGTAACGGTCAAGTTCTAAGGAGCTTAAGTCAAGGCGGTAAAGGCCATTTTGAGTCCCTAACCATAAAAAACCAAAACGATCTATTTGCAATGCAAAAACAGATTTAGCTTTTAAGCCCGACTGTATATTAATACGGTGTTTAACTTCGTAAGTTTTAGCATCTATGCCAATAAGTCCTTCGTCAGCCGAGCCAAGCCAAAGCGTATTGTTATAATCCATCACCCAGTCATCAATTGTTGTGAACGCTAAAGGGTTATAGTTATCTGTTTGGTATATCAGTGTTAACTTTTGAGTCTGCTCATTGTAGCGGTACAATTTTCCAGACATACTCAGTACATATTCATCAGGATGATCAGGCAGTGGCTTTAAAAAAGCATGGGCATTAACTAGGTCAACTTGTTCTTTTAATCCTTTAATAGTGGTAAGTTCGCCTGTTTTACCATTGTACTTATAAAAATTTTGCTCATCTAAAAATGCAAATTGATCATTACCCATAGCACGAAAGCCCCAGTTTGGGCCGTAATTTATGAGGTGCATGGTCTCAGCATTGCCTTTTATAGGCACTAGTTCGCCGGTCTGTTTATCAAACAAGGCAAGTCCTATGTATTTCATTAGCCACAGATAACGGTTGTTGTCATCAATGTTAGCCTCGGTAATACCATAAATACCATGCTCACCATGAAAGGCTTTTTCATCGTTACTAACTAAGTAGGGTGTAATATCTTTAGTAACTTGGTTGTACTTCATTAGGCCATTATCTGTACCTATCCAAACGGTATTGTTTTGATCTTGTAATACCGACCAGACATTATTGTTGAAGCGAGCTTGGTTATTTTTTAATTCAATATGTTTAAAACGTCTTGCGAGTGTTGACCAAGTAAAAACACCTTGTGAGCGAGAGGCAAGCCACAGCAGCCCTGTTTTATCAATCATGACATCTTGAATTGAATTGTCAGACATCAAAAACTTACTTTGTTCAAAGTTTAAGATGAACTCAACCGACATTGTTTGGCGATTAAATTCGAACAATCCTTTTTCTGTGACAACATATTCACCGAATGAGCTAACAGAATAGTCCCAAATATTTAAGTTAGGGATTAACAGCCTTACCTTATCAAATGCCAATAAACGGTTAGCGTTAAAAGGTATATCAAACATGCCCTCTACAGTGCCAACAAATAAGCCCAGTTGCGCATCGACCCTTAAAAATTTTACGTTTTTATTATCTTCGGTGACCTGAGATTTATCGGTTAGCGGAATATGCGAAATATGATCATCTGCAAGGTTTTTTGAGAAAAGCCCATTTGATGTGCCGATATATAAAAAGTTGTCGTGCAGGGTGAGTGCCCGAACAATATGCTCTTCTTTATTGATAGAAAACTCATGCAAAAACTTTTTTGATTGCTTGTTGTATGAATAAACGTGCTGAGCAATAGCGAAGTAAAAAAAGTAATCGTCTTCAGTGATTGCTAAAATAGGCGAAAAGAAAACATCTTCAGGGTCTAGTTTGCCAGAATAGATTTTTTCAACTTTTAGTGTTTTTGGGTCTATTAGAAAAGCACCTGAAAACTCAGTGCTGACGAAAATGTTTCCGTCGTCAGTTTTATGCATTGCGGTAATTTGTCGCTGATCAAGTATGTACTCACCAGCAAAAGGCGCTACCTGATAACCATCATACCTATTTAAGCCTTGATAGGTACCAATCCAGATAAAGCCTAAATCATCTTGCACGATTTTAGTTACACTGCCTTGCGTAAGGCCTTCATCGGTTGAAATACGCTGCATTTGCAAAGCATAGTTTTGTGCCAACGCCGAAGAGGAAAGCGTGAAGAACAGCAAACTGAAAATCAAAAGAAAAAGTTTAGGCACTGACTGATTAACCCTAAATTATTATTTGCGCATAATTTTTAACAAAATATAGCACAATTATGACCGTAATTAATGGTTCTGAAAAGAAAAAATAGTAATAAGGTCTACTTGTTGCTGAAACTGAAACCTATGCTATAACTAGTTCAATTATCAGCAATTTGAGAACGTGATGCGCCATTCATTTATAAGCCAAAAAAGTAATGCATTGTTATTGATTATTGACCTTCAGGCAGGGCTTGAACCGGTAATTAACGACTTTGGCTTAGCTGTTAATCAGACCGAAAAGTTAATAAAAGCAGCTAAAGCTTTAGATATTCCCTATTTATTTACCGAACAAAACCCAACCAAGTTAGGTAAAAGTAGTGAACAGCTTTTACCTTTTATAAGTGGCACTAACTGCCATCACAAAATACATTTTAGCGCATGCCAAGAGGTTCAATTTAACAACCTATTGGCTGGCTTTAACCGTAAGCAAATAGTGGTAACGGGTACAGAGTCGCATGTGTGTGTACTGCAAACATGTTTAGACTTAATTGCCAATGGTTACCAAGTGTTTGTAGTGGAAGATGCCATTGCATCACGTAACGAAAAACACAAAGAGTTAGCAATTAAGCAGCTATCGGCAGCAGGTGCTATTATTACTTGTACAGAAAGTTTGATATTTCAATGGCTAGAAAAAGCAGGGACTGATCAATTTAGAGCATTATTGCAATTAATAAAGTGAACCATGATGCGCATCAAACCGTATTGGCTCGATTAATTGTATTTTTGTATATTATTTAATAATTAAGGCTTTATCTATGACGAGTGTGCGCCGCCTTTTTACTTATTTGTTCCTTTTATTGTTTGTTGAATCTTTAGTTTTGGGTTTTATCTATTCGACCCTAATTACAGGTGTGGTAACCGGTTTATTATTGCTATCTTTACCGCTTTGGATGCTCCATCAATACCCAACGAGCAAATTAACAGCCCATGTTGTGGCTGCCGGTTGCATGATGTTTTCGTTTTTACACATCCAACAAAGCTACGGCTTAATTGAAGTTCACTTTGAAATATTTATTTTAATGGCCGTGTTGATCATGTTTGTTGAATGGCGCGTGTTTATTACTGCACTTGCTTTTGTGGCAGTTCACCATTTGAGCTTTTACTTTTTACAGATAAACGAAGTCGGTTTATACGTTTTTGACCCAGATCGATTGTATTTTAGCACCGTACTTATCCATGCCGTGTATGCCATTGTTGAAGCGATTGTAGCTGGCTACATTGCAAAAACCCTTCATCTTGAACGTAGTTCTGGCTTATCGTTAAGCACAACTACAGAGCAGATAATGGCCGACGAAAACAGCATAAATATTAGCTTAAGAGCGGATGATAGCCACAGTGAAGCCGTGGCGGGTTTTAACCGCTTACTAGGTTTTGTATCGAGCGTGATTGGTGATGTTCAAAGCCAAAGTAGTGTTTTAAAAAACCAGTCTAAACAATTACTTGAAGTACACGACGAACTGCATGAGCAAGCACTTAATCGTGAGCAGCTATCGACGGATATCGCGCAGTCAGGTGAACGAGTCGCCGAAGGCTTTGCTCATGTTGAACAAGAAAGTAATGAGCTACAAACACAGTTTGAGCAGCTCCATTTAAGTGCTACAGAGGCATTAAATGAAGTGGCGAATACAGACAGCAAAACGGCTGAGCTTGCTAATAACCTTCAAGAAGCAGATCAAAATATAGGCCAACTGGTGAGTGCATGTTCGCATATCTCAGAATTACTTAATGAAATTTCGTCAATTGCTGAGCAAACGAATTTACTTGCGCTTAACGCTGCAATTGAAGCTGCACGTGCAGGTGAACAAGGCCGCGGCTTTGCGGTAGTGGCTGATGAAGTTAGAAACTTGGCAACACGCAGTAAAAACACGACGGATAAAATAACTAATACGCTTGAAAGCTTGATGCAAAACAGTGCCTCATCAACTAAGTCGATGCAGGGTAGTGTTGCGCTTATAGAGCAGTTGTCGGCCATTAGTTCGCAGATGAAACTGCAAATTACCGAGATGACAGAGCAGGTGAATGTTGCCGCAAGTAGCTCACAATCGGTTGCTCATGTAGTGCAAAATCAAGCGGGTAATACACGTGCTATTGCCGAGAACTCACAAGCCTTAATTGCTAACCAAGCCAACGACAACTTGATGATTGAAAAGCTCACCGATCGCGTACAGTTAATTGATGTAAGTATCGATGTACTGGAGCAAGGTATTGCTAAATTCAAATAGCAAATGGCTGATAATGGCAACTCTACTTTGGGTTGCCTCTGTAGCATTAGCCTTGGTGTTTGCTTATTCTCAACAAGCAAGCACCTTTGATCCAGATAAAAAGCTAGCCACAGCTAATTGGTTACCTGCTTTTCAACAAAGTATGCGGCTTGACATCAACAATGCCGATACCTTGTACATTATTGATGAAAATACCTGTGTATGCTCAGAGCGCTCACAACCGCACATAACAAGCCTTAGCAGCTATGCAGCAGAGCAAGGTATTGAAGTAATAAAACTTAAACCAACATCTGCGGTTGCTGCAATATTACCCGCTCAACCTGCCGCAGTACTTGTTTCAGAAAATCAACAGCTTGTGTATGCAGGGCCATTATCAAAGGGACTCGCCTGTTCAAGTCAGAATGGCTTTGTTGAGCTAGTAATCGCAAACTTACGTGCGGGTTTTAATAGCCAGTTTATTAACTCAGATGCTGAGGGGTGCTATTGTGAGATTAATTGAGCTATTAAAAAAGCAGCGTTAAAATAAACATGAAATTAAAAGAATTTGATCTGTGGGCCTTTAAACAAGAGCTAGCCGAATGTAGAAAATTTATCTTATTTTCTAGAAGTGTATACGCCCATTATGAACGGTATTTTTGTCAGATAGAGACTAACGGAATTTACCGAGTAATTATTAAGTTAAGTGAATCGGATAAACGTGATGGGACCACAGAGTTAAGTAGTTCTGTGCTTAAATTTTATCAACCTTTTGATTTTATAGCATTTAATAGATTAGGTGAGAATGAAAAGAAACTATGCCTATTAGATACGTTGCAGCAAGCATTAGTTAAATTAACAGTAATGTATGAATGGCCAATAGAGCCGTTTAATCAAGCATATGCAGCGGTTTTGAGAGATAGTTTTGTTAACCATTATACCTTTCGAAAAAAGCATAACCGTAACAGAAAACTTATTGCAGAATTAGAGTGCCATCACGAATCGATGAGCTTTGATTGTTTTGTAAAAATCAAAAATAAAATCGGGGAAGTGCTGTTTTCAAAACGTTTATTTAGTGCTGAGCCTGATGAGTTTCTGTTTAATGGCTTACTAGGCGATATTAGATGGATTGATAATGAGACACTCGCAGTTTTGAATAAAGATAAGAGTGAATCAGAGCGGATTAGAGTGCCAAATATCATGAGCCAATAAAGTTAATGGTATAACTTTTTATGAAGTAATGTTCTCATGCTTAGTCATAAAAGAGGCCAAAAATATTGGCCTCTGACTTTATAAAATTATTGAATTTGGCCTCGTATCTCACCGCTTGGATTTGCAGGCGTATGAATGTTTACATAATGACCGCCTGAAGCTAAAACTGAAAAGATATCGGCATCTATCATTAAGCCTGTGCTACTCATCCAGCGATTCATATCATCACTGTCTTGTACAAGAGGAGCTAACACAGGGCCATTTTCACCGGCTACACCGGTATGAATGTGTGCAGCAGTTGCATCGATTACACCCGATGTTAATACTTGCAGCTCAACACTGTAATCATTGGTATTCACTAGCGCATAACCATCACCAGATGCATCCGTTGTGACCGCGGGTACTTCTTGTTCACCAGAAAGCGGGAAGGTTACAAACACGTAGTTGTCGGTAAGGATTTGACCACGTAGTTCACCACCTGGGTTAGCTGGAGTATGCACATTAACGTAGTGACCACCTGATGCGAGTACTGCAAAAATATCTGCACTGATCATGGTGTTTTCAGGTGTTTGCCACAGGTTCATGTTATCGCTTGATTGCTCTAACGCGGCAAGAACGTCGCCATTGGTGCCTATACGACCTGTATGAATGTGGGCAGCAGTAGCATCACTCACACCTTCGGTTAACGCTCTTAATTCTAGATGGTAATTATCCATATTGACTAAGGCATAACCACTACCTGATGCCATCGTATCAACCGCTGGAACTTCTTGCATACCACTGAGTGGGAAAGTAACGAGCTGATAGTTGTCTGTTAGGATCTGACCTCTAATTTCGCCACCCGTGTTAGCAGGCGTATGTACGTTAACGTAATGACCTCCTGATGCAAGTACCTCAAATATCTCTGCGTTGATCATGGTATTTGCTGGTGTCATCCACATGCCCGCGTCAGTTGTTGACTGCTCAAGTGCAACGAGTACGTCGCCATTCGTGCCAATTCGGCCAGTGTGAATGTGTGCACCTGTCGCATCATCAACACCCATTGTGTTTACTAATAGCTCTAAGGCATAGTTATCCATGTTGATTAATGCATAACCTTCACCACTTGCATCAGATTCGATGGCAGGAACTTCTTGCTCACCGCTTAGTTTAAAACTCGTAAAGCCATAGTTACTGGTTAGGATTTGCCCACGAAGCTCGCCGCCAGCATTAGCAGGTGTATGAACATTGACATAGTGACCGCCAGAAGCCAGCACTGCAAAAATATCTGCATTGATTTGCGTGTTGCTTGGTGTCATCCAGACGTTACTGTCGTCCATTGATTGTTCAAGAGCTACTAATACATCGCCATTAGTACCGATACGACCTGTATGAATATGCGCAGCACTTGCATCGTCTAAGCCTGACGTGACAACAGTAAGCTCTACACTGTAGTCTGTTGTATCAACAAGGGCATAACCATCACCATCAGCCATGGTGCTGACCATAGGCACTTCTTGTGCACCACTCAAGTCAAAGGTCGCAACTGCATAGTTGTCTGTTAAGATTTGGCCGCGAATTTCGCCACCGGCAAATTCTGGTGTGTGAACGTTAACATAGTGACCGCCGTCTAAAAGTACTGCCAGAGTGTCGCTGTCTATCATGGTATCTTCAGGTACAACCCAGTCAGTCATGACTTCGTCGTCTTGCTCTAAAGTCACAAATACATCACCATTTGAACCTAATTTTCCTGTATGGATGTGAGCTGCTGTAGCGTCATCAACACCCATAGTCACCGCACGAAGTCGTAATTCTGTCGTGGCGCTATCATAAGATGCATAGCCGTAACCCATTGCGTCACTGTCGTTCATAGGCACTTGCTGATCGCCATTTAAAACAAACGTGATGATGCTGGTTGTATCAGGCACAATTTGCGCACGAAGTTCGCCGTTTGCATATTGTTCGGTATGAAGGTTAATGTACCAATCGCCATCCATTAAATCAGCAATCAAGCTTTCATCAAGGTCGGTAATTGCGACTTCATACATACCATCGGTAGTGGCTTCAAATGCAAAAGCAACATCACCATTAGCGCCTAAATCACCGTCGTGTATGTGTGCTGCGCTAAAACCTTCGACTGAGCTTGCATCAAGTGTTGCACGAAATTGCATTAAACTTTCGTCAAGCTCTACCGTTGCAGTTGCTGTTTGCATTGAGTCATTCATTGGCACTTCTTGTTTGCCACTTAAAGTTACAGAATAGGTTTTACTTGGAGTGAATTCTTGAACTGGGGGAGGGGTAACAACTTCGGTATTATCGTCATCATCATCGCTACACGCGGTGAGAAAAAGTAAGCTGCTAGCCAGGAGTATGTATTTCATCGTTCTTCCTTATATCTTTGTATGTTCGGACGTTACGACGTGTCCATTTCAATAAGGCTTACGGCAGGTGTTTAAAAAGAGATCACAAAAGGTTATTTAAAAGTTAAAAACTGATTCTTTAGTATTGGTTTGTTGAAAGAGGGGATTAATAGTTAAAGTTTAATATCGCTAACTTTAAAGGAAAAAACATGCTTAGCAACATAAAAGTTTTGGGTGGTAAATAGGTACGGATTGTGCATCTATTTTGTTTTCAAAAGGTTTATAGCTAAACGTCAAAAAATTAACGATAGGAAAACTATGCAGCTAACTTCGTACATATCCTCATTCCTAAAAGAGCCATTATTAGATCAGCAAAATAAAAATGAGCTAAACCCAGCAAGTGAAAAAGCAACAAACCTTCAAGGCTCTAAACAACAAGAAGCGGGCGTTGATTCTGATCCACAAGCAGAAGCTCAATCAAAGACATCACAAACACAGCAAGAGCTAGTAGTGAAAATAAAGGAGTTACAAAATAAGATTAATAGTTTAAAAAGCAACAAAGACCTAGCTCCAGAACAACGAGAAAGTGAGTTGCTAGAGCTTAATGAACAACTTGATGAAGAAATAAATGCAGTCCAGCTTGCCGTAAAAAGTAATGTTTCTACGATGATAAACTTATTGTTTGCTCCTACTTCTAGTAATCACTCTGGTATGCTGTTTAACAATAAAGCGTAAGTTTAAGGCAAAGCGCTTGTTCGCAGTTACTTTGCCAATTGCATATTTATAAGTCCGCTAAATTACATACTTTATAAGTGAGTAGATGAGAGTACATATAAAGGTAAATAGGAAGAACCATTTTATGTGAACTGTTATTGGTGACCCGCGTTTGGCTGTTCTGATCATAGTTACTGGGTAATCATACTCAACAAGTTTCTTGAAAAGCTCAGGATGTTCTAAGCTCCAGTCATTTAAAGGAATTGAATCACCATAGCGAGTTTTAAAAATAACAGAAAATAGATAGGCACGCCTAGGTTGTGGATCGTTAATATCGTAGCCGCTTTTGGTGCGTGTAAAATTCCATATGGCCTCAACATTAAGTAAATCTTCTCTTTTAATTGTTCGTGGTTTTCTGTCATCGAATAAAAGTGCAGGCAGGTAAACCTGTTCTTGGTTTATTTTAATTTCGCACAACGGGGATTCATGGATGAAGTAACGCTTATTGGCGATAAACATTTGAACTAAAAAGTAACTGAGATATGTAATGATCACAGCGGCAATTGCACCTGCACCGGATTGTGTTTTCCAAACAAGGTGGCAAGCAATGATGAATATAGCACCGGTGATTAATTTTGCTTTGAATTTCTGTGCTTTAGGTAAAGGGACTGCGCATCTCAAGATAGGTATTTCAGCTTGCACTTTCGTTTTTATGAAAGTCTGAAAAAAGATTAAGTTAAAGTTATCACGGGTTAATTCAAAAGTAGGCGCTTCCATGTGTCCTCGATTACATATTTAGTATTAGGAGTAAAATAACAAATGCAGTACCTTACTATCAACTAAAAACACCAGATTGTGTTTAAGTTTGGTTGGAGCACAACTTGCTTTTTATTGGTATAGTAAGTTACTGATAAATATGTAAATGTGAACTGGTGAAATGATAGATTATTTTCTTATTATTTTGATGGTACTTTCGGCTGTTTTATTTTTGTTTGTAATGGTTTTGTTTATCTTAGCTCCAAAATACGCAAAAAAGAGCTTTTCATAAACTACTACGGCGGAACAGGTGCAATTTATCATGGTTTTAAGCTGTTCAAAGTTGAATCCTATCGGGAAGACAAAGTTTGGGCTTGTAAAGCCATTAAATACTCATCTATAGCAATTGTAGTAATGTTTTTCATTATGGTTTTTTTAATAAAATTGAATGGAATTCAACAGAGCTAGGAGTCGGTTCTTGTTTTTCTTTCGTGGATTATGGTTAAGCACTATGCCAAAAACGTAACAGTTTTTTTCTGAGCTAATCGAAGAGACTCAAGTTAAATGGTGGAGATACTATGAAGTATTTAATTTTTATCCTTTTATTCCAAAGTGGCATTTGCATGGCGTTACAGCCTATATCAGAATATTGTGAAGACTCTTATCTGTTAGGCCGAATCGGAGGTGATATTTTTACAGCAAAAAAATGCCTAGTATATGGTTACACTGCTGAGGATATGACTTTCTTTAAGAATAGAAACACAAGTATTGAATTCGATGATATTAAACCTTCAATAGAAAAGTTTATCAATATTGTCAATTCTGAAGTAGATTCATTTTTAGATAAACAAAAAGCTTTTGATGAATACACTGGAGTGATAGATAGTTTCTCAGTGCCTCTATTTGGGAGCTATGATGAATTCGAAGATGCTAAAGCTTCATTAGTATTTTCGATTAACTACACAACTCATTGTAACATATCAGTTTTAGATTACAGTAGAGGTGATAAATTCATGATTGGATATAAACTTAATCGAATGACTGATGAAGGTAAATATAACTATGATTATTTGTATATAGAGCTCCCTAAAGAAGCAAAAATAAATAAAGCGGATAGTGATGGTTTAATAGATGCTTTTTGTCAAAATGATTTAAGCTTTAAAAATAAAGAATAATGGTAAGTAGCTTTTATCTATCCAAAGAGGTCAAGCTACATTTTTCCTTCTAAATCATAATAACCAATGCAGTTTAGTCTTTAGTTGAGGTAAATATGAAAGACCTTCAGCTATGTAGGCTGGCCGTTGTATTGATAATCCATAATCTCGATTTTGTTTTTCAAATTTAATGAGTGTTTTTATGAAAGTCTTTGGAAAACTATTTTTAGTTATCTTTATTGTATTAACTTTATTTTGGTACATAACAAAAGATGCTGGTGTATTTATTAAAAATCAGTTTGAGCCTTTTTATTTTCACTTTGATACAGAATTTAGTTCAATAAGAACACAGGAAGGTGTTGCCTACTCTGAGTACACTTATGATCAAGGTTTTAAATCAGTATTGATTGGCGCCGGAGATGAATTTGAAAGTGGTACTTTATTTTTTGACGGTGGGCTTTTAATTATAGAAGTCAGTCTTTTTGAAAAGTTTTTGGGTTTTTCTGATTATTGCCTTATTTCAGCAAAGTTTAGAGGAGAGAAGGTATTGGTTTTGAAGACGAGCGCTGAATATGCCGGTGCTGAATTTGGAGGGAAAGTCAATTATAAGTGTAATTTTGATAAGTAAAGAGACATGGTTATCTCTACCATCATCATAAAAAATGTACACCAAAATTTGAGAATACGGTTAAGCTTTACTTTCCCTAACTGAATTATGAAAACCATTTAAATTTAAGCTATTAGTTGAGAGAAAAATACAAGCCCAGACCTCATATGTGCATATCGCACACTTGCATAATTAATAAAGGAATATAGGTAATTCAATGGAGCAATCTTCAAATAACAAAGCATTAGCCTGCTTTATTTTGTATGGTGCACCCCTTGTACTTTTAGCTAAACATGGCTGGCAATTAGGTATTTTGATGTGCTTATTGTTTTTGGGTAGCTATAGCTTTTTGCCCTACATTAAAAATATTCGTAGTAATGTCAGAACATTAGATAAGCATGTTTTTGTATCGTATATTGTTGTAATTGCTTTATTTGCAGCAGTTGATATGTTTTCTAAACCTCATTACTGGAAAACTATTACCATTTTGATACTTGGATTTCTTTCACTAGTCCAATTGAAAAAGTTGCAACAATATTTTTTAGAAATGGGATGATTATGTATACTAAGTGGGGTTAAGTCTTACTGTTTTACAAATTTTGATGAGCAAATTACTTTAGTTATTAGTGACAGTCAGGACTTAAAACTTACTCTAGGTTTAAAGCACTATTTTCATATAAACCAATAGGGTCAGGTATTTTTTTGCCTATTAGCTCGTCCAATGTCATATAAGCAATGGTTTAATAGAAGTTCTCAACGTGTAGGGCATTTTACGATGGGCAAGCACAAGCTCAAGAATGGCTTGAAATCGGCAAAGTGTTACCCCTATTTGGAAAATCTAAAGCAACATCAAGCCTTAAGTTTGCGCTATTTGTCGAGCAAAAAAAAGAATTGGGTGATTATTTTCAATTACACTATTCAAACTTGAGTCGGGTAGTGGCAAAAGAAATACCTGCCCCATAGATGCTCCGTTTTTAATGCTAAATAATATTTAGTGAGGATTTTGGTTTGAAAATTCAATCGAATGAAATTATTTCAGTAAAAGTTAAAAGCATTGAGCAATATGGTGTTCTAGTAGAGGCTGATGGTTATGAAGGGATTGTTCTTATTCCTAATTTATCATGGAATATTTATGGAGTTCAAAAGGGAATGAGCAACTATTTTTCCATAGGTGATATTTTAGATGCAATGGTGCTTGATAGCTCAACAGTACCCTTTAATGCCTCTTTTAAAGACGCTCACCCAGAGCTAAGTCCGTGGAATAAAGTAAGTAAATATTTAATAAATACTATTCATAAAGCAAAAGTAGTTACGAGAACTGATTTTGGCTATTTTCTGGAACTAGAAAAAGGATTGAGAGCTCTGCTACATAATGAAAAGTCTATACCTGAGATGTCTGAAGGTGAAATTGTTTCAGTTAAAATTAACTCCATTGATCAGGAAAAGAAAAAGATTGTTGTTTCTTATGTTTTTCCTGAAAATAATAGCAATAAACCCCAGTAGAACAGTGCACTACACTAATAGCTGATTGTGCAATCTGTGTCGGAGCCACTAATGAGACAAGCAATAGCTCCAGATTGGCTTGAAATCGGCAAAGGAAAAACAAACAGGGTCAGGTCTTTCTTTTTGCCTTTAAGATTATTGAAGCCTAATTTTTAGTTATTAACTAACCAAGATTGATACGTGAAAGGATGGCTAGGCTACTACGATTAGAGTTTGCAGGTGCTTTGTATCATGTTACGTCGTGAGGGAATGAGCGCACACTCAGCTAGCTGAGTGTCTAGACAAGTCCCCCCTTACAGCATTAAGCAACTTGAGTATTTTCTAGCTCATTTTTAAAGGGTAATGCATTTGCATTGCCTGTTCGTTCGTACTAAAATCAAAGCTAATGAAGCAAATAAAAGACAGAGGTTGTTATGGCACAAGTTGCTTTAGAAACTGAATCAACATTGACAGACCGTTTTCAAACTACGGTGCCTAGCCCTGTTCGTAAGGCGTTGCACTTAGGTAAAAAAGATAAAATTAAATACACGATTCAATCTGATGGCAGCGTTGTTATTTCGCGTGCAGCAGTGCAAGAAAGCGATCCTGTGCTTGGCGAGTTCTTATCATTCATAGCGCGTGATATGCAGGCTCATCCTGAAAGAATAGAACCGTTATCAGCAAGTATGCGAGAAAACGTTGATGTGTTGATTGAAGGTGTTGAAATCGATTTAGATGCTCCGTTATTGGATGAGGACGAGTAAGTTTGCAAAAAACGATACCAATGGTCGTAAATGGTTGGACACTTTACACTCATCCATTGTTTAAAGAGCAATACATAAGCCTTAAAGTTCAAGTTGAGGCTCTTCGGAATAAAGATCCAAAGGGCTACCTTAAAAAAAATGCCACGAAACGATTAGCCGCTATTCAACGGTTAATCTTTGAACTCATACCGCACGATCCTACCAGCCCTGAATTTCGCCAAGGAAGCACATTAGGTGATGATAACAAGCACTGGTTTAGAGCAAAGTTCTTCCAACAATACCGTTTGTTTTTTCGATATCATTTAGGGTCAAAAATCATCGTTTATGCATGGGTCAATGATGAAAATAATAAACGTGCATACGGTAGTAAAACCGATGCCTACAAAGTATTCGAAAAGATGTTAAATTCTGGTCATCCACCTGAGGGATGGAATGAACTTTTAAAAGCAGCTAAGGACGAGTTGCTCTTCCCTTAATCAAGGCGCATGTTTTTCCAGTTGTTGAAGTGTCGGCTTCTCTGTTATTTACCAATGCTCTGTATCTGAGCCATCCTCTCTTTTTCTTTCAACTCCAAACCAAACCCTCTCAAAAAAGTTAAAAATTTTTTCTTTGCTCGCTTTTAACTAACTGCCCAAATCATAAGGGAAAATTTTTAGTTGTGTGCTAATTATGAGTTTTAGGTATAAAAGTTATGCAAATATTGCCTATAACACTATTGCGAACTATTACCGTTTAGATTAATATGCTGACCATCAAGAGAAATGAGAGTGGTTTGCATTCATGTATATCTGTTTATGTCATGGTGTGACTGATAAAAAAATCGAACAAACAATTGATGATGGCGCTATGACGATGCGCGATTTATCTAAAGAGCTGCAAGTGGGTAGCCAGTGCGGCAAGTGTTGTGGTTGTTGTAAAAAAATACTTAATCGCAAACTGATCGAAATTGCAGATATCACTGAGCAAGTAGCTTAATTACTTGCTCTTAAGCATGCGTGCTTAACAATTTTTCCTTCGTTTAATTCTTCTAATTTATCCCCATACTTACGAGTTTTTATTTGCTTTTAACCCCTTCATTTATTAGGGTTATAACAAAGCAGATACGTGTATCACACGGTCATTGGTAGGAAGCCATGATAATAGACTCTTCAAAATCACTTTTTTGTGCAGTACTCATTTTAATCACCGCGGGCTGTGCGCAGTTACCTTCACGAGAGTCCATTCAACCAAGCTATGCCATTGCAGCGGATACACCCAGTACCATAGGAGATGCAGTGGGTAATAATCATCCTGGGTTATCAGGGTTTTATCCTTTAGCAGATGGGGTCGATGCCTTTGTAGCTAGGTTGGCACTCATTGATTCTGCAGAGCACACTATTGATGTGCAGTACTATTTATACCACAGACAGCAAACCACCATTTTATTTACGGCCTTTTTATTAAAAGCCGCAGATAGGGGAGTAAGAGTTCGCTTGTTGCTTGATGACTTATCGCAAGCCGACAGTGAGCTTGATTTAGCAGCACTGGCTGTTCACCCTAATATTGAAGTTCGATTATTTAATCCATTTCCTAACCGTCGTTTTAGAGCGCTTGGTTTTGTTACCAACTTTAGCCAGCTTTCTAGACGCATGCATAACAAGAGCTTTATCGTTGATAATCGGATTTTTATCACCGGTGGGCGCAACATAGGTAATGCGTATTTCTCGGCTGAAGATCATTCTGAATTTATTGATTTAGATGTTATGAGTGTTGGCGAAATTGTGCCAGAGGCATCAAAAGCATTTGATTTATATTGGAATCATCAGCTGTCTTACCCTGTTGAAGATTTGCACGGTGAACGTGATGAGCAATCACTTATTGATATCACTAAATCCTTATCGACCTATGTTGAGCAGAATCAGCAGAGTAATTACGTTGAGCAGTTACGCGAAAGCGCCTTTGTAAAACGCTTATTGCACGATGAAATAGAATTCGATTGGCAAAAGTCTGTGTTGTTTTATGATCATCCCGATAAGGTAATGAACGACGTCAGTGAAAAATCGGCCAATATGTCGCCAATGTTGTTTAAAGAAATGGGCGAGCCGAAACAAAAAGCAATTATTGTGTCGCCGTATTTTATTCCTCGTGAGCAGGGCGTTAAATTACTGACCAATTGGGCAAAGCAGGGTGTTGATGTCACTGTACTGACTAATTCTTTAGCTGCTACCGATGTATCTGCGGTGCATGCTGGTTATAAAAAGTACCGAGAAGATCTCGTAAAAGGCGGGGTTAAGCTGTGGGAGTTAAAACCCAGTGATTTAATGGCCATTAAGCGCAAAGCGGGGCTTAAAGTAACTGGGTCATCACAAGCAAGTTTACACGCAAAAACCATGACCTTTGATGATAAAAAGATTTTTGTGGGCACCATGAACCTCGACCCTCGCTCGCTTGATTTAAATACCGAGATGGGCGTTTTAATCGAAAGCGAAAAGCTTAGCCGCTTTTTGGCCCATTGGGTTGATACGCAAATGCCTGAATATGCCTGGAAAGTCGAGCTTAAAGATAATGACTTAGTTTGGCTCGACACAGTGAGTAATGAGCAGTTTGATGAAGAGCCACAAACGTCTTCGTGGCGACGTTTTCAAGTGTGGTTTATTTCGTTATTCCCTATCGAAGATGAGCTCTAAGCCATTCCTTCAGTATTTATACCTAAGCCCAACTTTTTAGTTGGGCTTTTTGTTTTCAGCCTTTAGTTGTTAACCATTTCGGGATAAAAAAAGGCGTTTGAGCGTACACGTGTAAACCCATTGTATTCAAGTGCTTAGCGTGCAAAGAAAAAATAAATATAAAAAAATGTTAAAAAAACTGGTTGGACCAATTGATCTATTGCTCGTTTTATGACGTAATGTAGGTATTACTATCTGGTCGGATGAGTTTATTATGAGCTTACGTACAAAATTAAAAAAAGTATTACCTAGTATTTCAATTACAGAACAAGAAGCGTTAGATGCGGGTGATGTTTGGTTAGAAGGTTCAATCTACCAAGGTAAACCTGATTTCGATGCACTTCGTGACGTGCCAGCAGCTAAGCTGAGCGCTGAAGAGCAAGCATTCTTAGATGGCCCAGTGAAAGAATTATTATCTATGATTGATGATTCTGAAATTCAAAACGGTGTTCATCTTCCTGACTACATTCTTGATTTCTTGAAAAAAGAGCGTTTTTTCTCGCTTATCATTCCTAAATCATTCGGCGGTTTAGAGTTCAGCCCTTATGCAAACTCAACAATCGTTGCGACTATCGCGACTAAGAGTTCTGCGGTTGCGGTAACCGTGATGGTTCCTAACTCTTTAGGCCCAGGTGAGCTATTACTTCACTTTGGTACTAAAGAGCAACAAGATCACTACTTACCGCGTCTTGCAAATGGTCGTGATATTCCATGTTTCGCACTAACTAGCCCAGAAGCGGGTTCAGATGCGGGTGGTATTCCAGATATCGGTGTTGTTAAACGTGGTCAGTTCAATGGCGAAGAAGTATTAGGTTTAGAAATTACCTGGGACAAACGCTACATCACACTTGCGCCAATTGCGACAGTATTAGGTTTAGCATTTAAGGTAGTTGACCCTGATGGTTTACTAGGTGGTAAAGAAAACTTAGGTATCACCTGTGCGCTTATTCCTAAAGATCACCCAGGTGTTGAACTTGGTAATCGTCATGATCCTATGGGTATCCGTTTTTACAACGGTACGACTCGCGGCGAAAAAGTATTTGTACCAATGGACTTCATCATTGGTGGTCAAAAGAACATCGGTCGTGGCTGGCAAATGCTGGTTAGCTGTTTAGGTGCAGGCCGTGGTATCTCTCTACCGGCATTAGGTGTTAGCTCATCACAAGTGGCATTCAAAGGTGCTTCTGAGTACGCAGCAGTACGTGAGCAGTTTGGTCTGGCGATTGGTCAATTCGAAGGTATCCAAGAGAAGCTTGCTGATATCGCAGGTAAAACTTACCTTCAAGAAGCAATGCGTGTTCTAACAACAGAAGGTTTAGGCATGGGCTTAAAACCATCTGTAGTTACTGCGATTGCTAAATACCACATGACAGAAATTGGTCGTAACGTGCTTGATTCAGCAATGGATATTCAAGCAGGTAAAGCAATTCAAAATGGTCCGCAAAATACATTAGCAAGTGGATATGTTGCACAACCAATCGCAATCACGGTTGAAGGTGCAAACATTCTTACTCGTAACCTTATGATTTTTGGTCAAGGTGTAATGCGTTGTCACCCTTACCTACAAACTATGGTTGAGTCTATCCACAGCGAAGACAAAAATGCAGATAAAGAATTCAACAGCATCTTACGTAAAACAGTGGGTTACAGCGTAGCTAATAGCTTACGAGCTTTCCGTTTAGGCGTATTACCGTTTACTGCGGGTGCTAAATCGTCACTACCAGAAGTACGTGAATACGAAAAAGCAGCGCATAAATTATCTGCAAAACTTGCAGTTTACGCTGACTTCTCGTTATTGGTACTAGGTGGCAAACTTAAGCAAGCAGAAATGTTATCTGCACGTTTAGGCGACGTAATGAGCTTCTTATATGCGGCGATGGCATCAATTAAATACTACGAGCAAAAAGTAGCAAGCAGTGAACGTGAGCAAGCTGCGCCTTACTTCCACTATGCGACTCGCTTTGCACTACAAAGCGCTGAAGAAGCATTGCATAAGTTCTTAGATAACTTCCCTGCAAGTGGTACTCGTAAATTTATGCGTTTCATTACGATGAACTACTCAATGAAAATGCCTAAGATCAGCGATGATTTAATCCGTGAACTTGCGACTCAAGCGCAAATGGATACGGCATTTAAAGCGCAAATCACTCACTTGGTTAACCCAATTGAAGGTGATGGTCATTACATCAATGAGCAAGCGTACAAAGCGAAAATGGCGTGCCTTGATTTACTTAAGAAAGTTAAAAAAGCTCTGCGTGCTAAAACTATTAAGCCGGGCGTTCGTTTTGCAGAAACGCTTGATAATGCACTTGTTGCAAGTGTTATCAACGAAGAAGAATATGCAAAACTGATTGATTACAACAAGAAGCGTGAAAAAGCGATTCGTGTTGATGAGTTCGACTTTGATATGAACCTACTGGATGACAATGCAAAGCCAGTAAACCCACTTAAAAGTGTGGTAAACGAGTAATTCAACAATGCAAGTCCTGAGTAGTATTAGGACTTTATCTTCGAAAACCCGTGCTTAGCACGGGTTTTTTATTGCCTATAGGCCGTTGTGCCAATAGCCAATATCACCTACCATTGCCATCGGTTTATATAAATTACAGAGCGTTATGGATCTTAGGCAATTCGTTACTTGTCACTTTTCAAATATTACAGAGCTACAGCAAGCTGCATCAGTATGGAGTGGATGCGGTGAGATTATTCGTTGCCAAATGAATGGTGCTGCTGCGGTAATTAAAGCGATTGAAGTGCCTAGTCAGATCAATCATAGTCGTATAAAACAAAGTGATTTTGCACTTGCCAGAAAGCGCCAATCTTACTTATTCGAATTTAATTGGTATCGGCATTACGCAGAGCAATTACCCCATGAAGCTGCGGCTATCCACTGTATTGAGGCAATACAACAGGGCAGTAAACAAGCGCTGGTATTTAGTGATTTCAGTGCGCTTGGCTACCAGCCTGCAAGTGCTACACACAGCGACATTCAAGCAATTATAAACTGGCTTGCACACTTTCATGCTTTTCATTTAGCAAGCTCTGCCGATGGCCTTTGGCCGCGAGGTAGTTATTGGCATTTAGCAACGCGGCCCGATGAGCTAAAGCGTATGAGCGATTTAAGCTTAAAAGCGCAGGCGCACGCTATTGATATAGCGTTGAATGAGTCACCTTACCAAACATTAATTCATGGTGATGCTAAGCTTGCCAATTTTGCGATTGCGCCACAAAACCAGCATGTTCTTGGCTATGATTTTCAATATGTTGGCAAGGGTGTTGGGGTGATTGATGTAATGTATTTTTTAGGCAGTTGCTTAGATGATACGGCATTAAAATCAGTTGCAGATGACTATTTAAATCGCTATTTTGACACCCTCATACAGGCACTAAAACGTTATCAACCGAATGTAAACCCAGCGCATGTTGTTAGCAGTTGGCGAGCGCTTTGGTGTTACGCATGGAGCGATTTTTATCGCTTTTTAGCAGGTTGGAGCCCTGATCATGCAAAAATAAACGGCTACATGCAGCAGCAATTTGTAACGTATTTAAAAATAAAGGATTAGCAATGAATAAGCCAATGCGATTTGCCATTATCGGCTGTGGTGCTGTAACTGAAGTGAAAAGCGGCCCTGCTTATCAACAAGCAAAAGGTATTGCGCTTATTGGGGTGACACGCCGCGACTTAGAAAAAGCACATGATTACGCTAAACGCCATAATGTCGCAAAGGTGTTCGCATCGCCAAGCGAACTCATTAACGATACCAGTGTTGATGCCGTGTATATTGCCACGCCGCCAGATAGCCATAAAGCGTATGCTCTTGAGGTTGCTGCGGCAGGTAAACCTTGTTGTATTGAAAAGCCACTGGCGCCAAGTTATCAAGACAGCCTTGATATTGTTGCAGCGTTTAAAGAGGCTAAACAGCCGCTATTTGTGGCTTATTATCGCCGTTCATTACCACGCTTTAATCACGTTAAACAGTTATTAGAGCAAGGTGCGATTGGTAAGCCTCGTCATGTTAGTTGGCATTTAAGTAAAGCTCCTAACGCTCTTGATTTATCGGGTGAGTACAACTGGCGCACAGATCAAAATGTGGCACGAGGAGGTTACTTCGACGATTTAGCCAGCCATGGTCTTGATTTACTTGCCTACCTTTTAGGTGACTTTAGTACGGTGCATGGTTTATGTGCTAATCAACAGGGCTCATATTCAGCATTCGATGCTATTACCGCGCACTGGCAGCATCAATCTGGTGTTACCGGCACCGGGAGCTGGAACTTTGCTTCAGCAAATCGTTTTGATGATGTGATGATTTATGGCAGTGAAGGCGAGCTTAGCTTTAGTGTGTTTGACGAAAAACCGATTGTGCTTAACAACGCACAGGGCAAACAACAGTTCGTAATTGATAACCCTGCACATATTCAACAATATCATGTTGAAAATATGGCGAACTATTTTCATGCTCAGCAACCCCACCCATCAACCGGTGAGAGCGCACTACACACAAGTTGGGTTATGGAGCAGATTTTATCGGCTTAGTGCTCAAACGCTGCATTGAAGGCATTTACTATTTGTGTGTTTTCACCTTCGTGAAATAACTCCATCAGGCGCTCACTAATTAATGTGCGTACCTTTTCAGTTTTAAGCGCTTTATTGAACAGCGCGATTGCTTGTTTGCCGACCTCTGTTGGTGAACAAGCAATATAACCAAACACGGCGGCTTTTTCTGGTTTAAGGCTTATATAACGAATACTACTCAGACCGGGGAAACGTTTATAACGGTTGCTAAATACAGTTTGGTATTCTAAAACGGCATCAATTTTATTTTGAAATAACATTTGCCCGAGCCTTGGTGCATTTGTTGCCCCATCGAGTATAAAAAAGTGCTCATCATTTAAACGAACAAACTTATCAATCTCTTCTGAGTATGAACGGCCTTTAGTGACGCCAATTGTTAAGTCATAGTAATAGATAGCTTGTAGTAGGGTAATAGCGTCTGGAATGGTGGGCTTATTAAATACCACCAGTTTATTTGAAGGAAATGCCATCAGAGGGTACTGACTAAACACAGCATGAGCTTCACGCTCTGGGGTTTTTAATTTATTGTACAAGCAAACATTGTTCATTTTTCTTAATTGCTGCCACTCTCTTAAGCGGCTTGCAGGTATAAAATGTAGGCTGATTTCATCGCCTAATTCAGCTGCGGCAGCCAGCAAAAACGTGGTGGCCTCATTTTCAGGGTTACCGCCATCTTGCGGAACAAAGTCTGCCATAACTTGAATATCGAGTGTTTCACTGTGGACCGGTAGGCAAATACACAAAAGTAGTATCGAAGTGAAGATAAACGTTTTCATTACTGCAGGCCCAAAATAAATAAAATGTTAAACATTGCCGGTGCGTGTTGTTGCAAAAAAATTAATATTTGCAGCTGATAGTGTAATTTTAGACCAATTCAAAGAATTAATGCGATGAACATGCATTTTTTGCAGTCGAGAAGACTATTTTGCGCTAAAATAGGCGTAATTTATCTCATTTAGGTTCTACTTATGTCTATCCATGTAATTACTCATCCGTTAGTTCAACACAAACTTGGCCTTATGCGTGCAGAAGGTATTAGTACTAAAAGTTTTCGTGAGCTGTCGTCTGAAGTAGGTACTTTGCTTACTTACGAAGCAACAAAAAACCTACCATTAGAAAGCGTACAAATCACTGGATGGGATGGTTCAACATTAGATGTAGAACATATCAAAGGTAAAAAAATTACTGTTGTGCCTATTCTACGTGCCGGCCTTGGTATGATGGATGGTGTTATGCAGTTATTACCTGCTGCAAAAGTAAGTGTTGTTGGTCTTCAGCGTAACGAAGAAACATTGGAGCCAGTGCCTTATTTTGAAAAACTGGTTGGTAAAATTGATGAGCGTTTAAGCCTTGTTATTGACCCAATGCTTGCAACCGGTGGTTCAATGATTGCAACTATCGATATGCTTAAAAAAGCAGGTTGTAAAGATATTAAAGTGATTGTATTAGTGGCAGCACCAGAGGGCGTAGAAAAAACCCTTGCAGCCCACCCTGATGTTGAAATTTTCACAGCATCTTTAGACAGTCATTTAAACGAAAAAGGATATATCATTCCAGGCTTAGGAGATGCCGGTGACAAGATTTTTGGCACAGTGTAAGGCGCTCACGTGGAAAATCATCAAACATTTTCGTTAAAAACCATTCTAACTGGCGCGCAAATGCTGTTTGTAGCATTTGGCGCACTAGTACTTGTGCCGTTACTAACAGGCCTTGATCCCAATGTGGCTTTATTTACCGCAGGTTTAGGAACTTTACTGTTTCATGTGGTTACTAAAGGCCAAGTTCCCATCTTTTTAGCATCGTCTTTTGCTTTCATCGCACCTATTATCGCCTCGGTGCAAATGTGGGGCATTCCCGCAACTATGGGCGGTTTGATGGTGGCAGGCTTTTGCTATGTTGCGCTTAGCTTGATAGTAAAATTTAAAGGCGTGAATGCGCTGCACAAGGTGTTACCGCCTGTGGTTGTTGGCCCTGTGATCATGGTGATTGGTCTAGCCTTAGCCCCAGTCGCTGTGAATATGGCAATGGGTAAAGCAGGGGATGGCAGTGCACAATTAGTTCCTTATGAGCAAGCAATTTGGGTTTCTGGTTTATCATTACTGGTTACGCTGATTTTTGCGGTATGGGGTAAAGGTGTATTTAAACTTATTCCTATTCTTGCTGGTGTGGTAGCAGGTTACCTTGCTTCGTTATTTATAGGTATTGTTGAATTTAATGCGGTCACCGAAGCAAACTGGTTTGCGGTACCGGCATTTACTTATCCTGAGTTTAAATGGCAGGCTATTTTATTTATGGTGCCTGTGGCTATTGCGCCAGCAATTGAACATATTGGCGACATGATGGCTATTAGCCAAGTAACAGGTAAAGACTATTTAAAGAAACCGGGTTTACACCGCACTTTACTAGGTGATGGCTTAGCAACCTCTGCGGCATCGGTTTTTGGTGGTCCACCTAATACAACGTACTCTGAGGTAACGGGGGCGGTAATGCTTACACGTAACTTCAACCCTCGAGTGATGCTTTGGACCGCAATCATCGCTATTGTGCTGGCGTTTGTGGCAAAAATGGGCGCGGGTTTACAAACGATTCCGGTACCGGTGATGGGCGGCATCATGATTTTGCTATTTGGCTCTATCGCCGTTGTTGGTTTAAATACCTTAGTAAAATCAGGTGAAGACCTTACCGCGCCTCGCAACTTGACTATCATCGCACTGATTTTAGTGTTTGGTATTGGTGGTATGCATATCGGTGGTGATGAGTTTAGTTTGCAAGGTGTGAGCTTATGCGCAATTTTGGGGATTATCTTAAATGCTGTTCTCCCCAAAGCAGTGCAACAAGCTGATTAGAACTTAAAAACTGCTTGAATATTGCACCAAAAAAGCGCATTAAATATGCGCTTTTTTTGTAACCATTTAAAAAATAAGGAATTATAAAACTGGTCTACTAACTGCATTTATCTCTATGTCATACTGGTAGGAGCGATTATGCAAGAGGCAAATGTTGTGGATATTACCCCGTTTTTAGCGAAGCATCAGTTACCACTCAAGTATCAATACTTAAGTGAGCAGTTTTTTATACCCCTCGCGCACGATATCTTAAGCGCAAAAATGACCGGCCAACCTATGCTGGTGGCGATTAATGGCTGCCAAGGCTCAGGTAAAACGACCCTCGCTGATTTCTTAGTGACCTGGGTTAATAGCAATACCGAATTTAATAGCGTGTCATTATCAATCGATGACTTTTATTTAAGTCGTGATGCACGCAACGAGCTTGCTAAAGATGTTCATCCTTTGTTTGCGAGTCGTGGTGTACCGGGTACGCATGATACGCAATTAATGGAACAAACCTTATCAGCTTTGTTGGCAGGCAAAGTGGAAGTGCCATTACCTCAATTTGATAAACTAACTGATGATCCGGTGCCAAAAGACCAGTGGCCTAGCAACCAAAAACCGATTGATATCCTGTTTTTTGAAGGCTGGTGTGTAGCCAGTACACCTCAGCAGCCTTATCAACTGCAAACTCCGGTAAATGAATTAGAGCAACTAGAAGATGCCGACGGCATTTGGCGTCGCTGCGTAAATAGTTGCTTAGCGAATGAATATCAAAATGTATTCGCAATGGCCGATTACACCATTATGTTAAAAGCGCCTTCATTTGAAGATGTGTATGCGTGGCGCTTAGAGCAAGAGCATAAACTAATTGCCAAAAAAGGCCAGGGGCAGGGCACGTTTGACGAAGTGAGTTTAAAGCGTTTTATCTCTCATTTTGAACGTATTACGCGGGAAAACTTAGCCACTCTTGCGCACAGCGTGGATGCGTTATTATTGCTTGATACCGAGCGTGATATCACCAAGATGGAACTTCTCGCTGACCAGATTGCTCAGCCACTTATTTTTACTGACTTAGACGGCACATTGCTCGATCACGATAGTTACGAATGTGAGGTGATCAAACCATTTTTGGCAAAGTTGAATGATACCGGTGTCAATGTGATTTTTAACACCAGCAAAACCTTTGCTGAAGTCACTGATATTCAAAAAGGTTTGGATCATCACCAGCCCTTTATTGTGGAAAATGGTGCTGCTGTTTATATCCCGAAAGACTATTTCAAAGTAAAGCCGATTGGCTGTGATGAATATAAAGGTTATTGGCGCTTTGCCATGACGCAAAGTACCGATAAATTGCATGAAGATCTTAAACAATATGCTAGCCAATTTAGTCATTGTGTACGTTTGTTTAGCCAATTTAGTGCACAAGAAATAGCCGAGTTAACAGGACTCCCCGTCGATAAAAGTGAATTGGCTCTACAAAGACAATACTCAGATCCGGTTTGTTTTTCGGGTAGTGAGGAAGAAAAGCAAGGTTTGATAGATGCAATGAGCCAAGCAGGCTACGAAGTGCTTGTTGGCGGGCGTTTTATCCATTTAACCAAAGGTAACAATAAAGGACTTGCACAAAAGTGGCTGTTAAATCAGTTCAAAAAAGCCTATCGCAATCCTTTTACTGTGATAGCGCTTGGCGACAGTCAAAACGATGTAGCCATGCTAAAGGCGGCCGACACCGCTATTTTAATCAATAACCCTGGCAGCCAAGTGCAATCACAAATATTACAAAAAGCATGGCAGCTCAGCGAAAAGCCCGCCCCAGCAGGTTGGGTTCAAGAAGTTTCTGCGTTAACTATCATCAAAGCGCGTTTTGCAGCAAAACAGGAGCAATCTCATGGCTGATTTTTATCAAAATGGCATTATCACGACCTTACACAATATTGCTGACCGCCCAGTAGAAGAACTAGAAAAAGAGTTGTTGGGCTTTTCAAAACAACGCCCAATGGGCCTGATTTTGCCTTCGCTTTACAGTGAGTTAGAAGGACCCGCTCTGCAAAATATTATTGCTGAGCTGAAACATGTGCCTTATTTATCGCAAATTACCATTGGTCTAGATCGCGCTGATGAAAGCCAATATCGCCATGCACTGCAGTTTTTTGCGGAGCTTGATCAGCCTCATAAGGTACTTTGGAATGATGGCCCGCGTTTACAAGCTCTTGATAAAGAACTACAAAAATTGGGCGTTGCGCCACGAGAGCTAGGTAAAGGTCGCAATGTTTGGTATTGCATGGGCTATAAGTTGGCAACCTCAAAAGTAGAGTCAATTGCACTGCATGACTGCGATATTTTGACTTACGACAGAGCGCTATTAGCACGTTTAATTTACCCCGTTGCTCACCCTCGTTTTAACTATGAATTTTGTAAAGGGTTTTATCCGCGCACCGCTGAGGGCAAAATTAATGGCCGTGTGTCACGTTTGCTGGTAACGCCGTTATTGCGTTCGTTTAAAACAATTTTAGGTAGCAACGATTATTTAGAATATATGGATTCATTTCGTTACCCGCTAGCGGGTGAGTTTTCATTCCGTCGTGATGTACTTAATGATATTCGTATTCCAAGTGACTGGGGCTTAGAAATTGGCGTGCTATCAGAGATGTATCGTAATTACTCGCATAACCGTTTATGTCAGGTAGATATTGCTGATAACTATGATCACAAACACCAAGACTTATCGCTAGAAAACCAAGCGGCGGGCTTGTCGAAAATGTCGATTGATATCACCAAAGCTTTATTCAGAAAGCTGGCTACCCAAGGGGTGACTTTTACGACAGAAACGATTCGCTCATTAAAGGCAACCTATTACCGTATTGCTCTCGATTTTATTGAAACTTATCACAACGATGCGTTAATGAATGGCTTAACACTTGATATTCATCATGAAGAAAAAGCCGTTGAAATGTTTGCTCAAAATATTATGAATGCAGGTCAGCACTTTTTAGAAAACCCAATGGAAGCACCCTTTGTGCCGAGTTGGAACCGAGTAGCTTCGGCAATGCCGGAGGTGTTTGCTCGCTTAGAAGAAGCCGTAGAGCTTGATAACAAAGAATATATTTAACGGGGAAGGCACGTGACTTTAGAGCTTTTGCAACAAAGGGTTATTCAGCATTTAACCTGCATCTACGGCGAAGTTGAGTTATCAACAACGCTTGAACAACTCGCAGATAGATTAATCAATACCATGTTAGGTGATGATCCTGTTCGAGACCCAACGCCGCATAAAAACCGTTGGGATGAGCAAGATATGATTTTAATTGCCTACGGTGATTCGATTATTCGTCATGCTAATACGGATGAAGCAGTTGCTAAGCCTGAAGAGCCGCCTTTGCATACGTTACATCGCTTTGTAAAAAACCAATGCTTACCTGAGCTTAATGCACTACACATCTTGCCGTTTTACCCATATAGCTCAGATGAAGGCTTCGCGGTAATGAATTATGTGCAAGTGAATGAAGCGTTAGGTAGTTGGCAACATATCCGCGATATTTCAGCGGATGTTAGGTTGATGGCAGATTTGGTGATCAACCATTGCTCTAGCCGTAGCGTTTGGTTTGAAAACTTTATTCAGGGCAAAGAGCCGGGAAAAGGGTATTTTAAAACGGCAAGCCAGAGTGATGACCTTGTGCAAGTTGTTCGCCCGAGAACATCACCCCTTTTACAGGCGGTTGAAACTAAAGACGGTTTGCAACATGTGTGGTGTACCTTTAGTCATGACCAAGTCGACTTTGATTTTGCTAACCCAGATGTGCTCAATGAATTTGTCAGCATTATTCGTCATTATTTAGATAACGGTGTGCGTATATTCCGCCTTGATGCGGTGGCTTTTTTATGGAAAAAACTCAATACCCGCTGCATTAACCTGCCTGAGACGCACGAAGTGATCAGGCTGCTTCGCACCCTTATTGAGCATTTTGAGCCTAATGTGATTATTATCACAGAAACTAATATCCCGAACCGTGAAAACTTATCGTACTTTGGTAATGCCAATGAAGCGCACTGTATCTATAACTTCTCATTACCACCGCTGTTATTACACACTTTACTCAGTGGTGACAGCACCGCATTAAAACATTGGATGATGAGTATGCCTCCTCCTCAAGAAGGGACGGCATACTTTAACTTTATAGCTTCACATGATGGTATTGGCTTGCGCCCCGTTGAAGGCTTGTTAGAGCAAAGTGAAATTGCCGAAATGGTGAATACGACTGCGAAATATGGCGGAAAAGTTTCATTACGTACCGCCCCAGATGGCACCAATACCCCTTATGAGTTAAACATTGCCTTATTTGATGCGTTGCAAGGTACCCATAAAGGCCCAGATAAATGGGGTGTTGCACGCTTTTTATGTGCGCATGCCATTATGTTTGCGCTTGAAGGTATTCCAGGTTTGTATATTCATAGCTTACTCGGTACCACCAATGATTATGAACGCTTTGAAAACAGCCAACATAACCGAGCGATTAACCGACACCGCTGGCAAGAGTCAGATTTACTAGCAAAGCTGAGTAATGAAAATGCCCATCATCGTACTGTGTTTAAAGCGATGAAAAACCTAATGGCTATTCGTAAGGCGCAAAGTGCATTTCACCCTAATGCGACGCAATATACGTTACATTTAAGCGAAGGGCTCTTTGGTTTTTGGCGACAAAGTATCAACCGTTCGCAAAGTATGTTTTGTGTTTATAACATTAGTGACGAGCCGCAAACGCTTACGCTTGCCGACTTAAATTTGATTGGTACCGAGCAATGGCGAGATTTAATTAGCGGTGAGCAAATTACTGAGCAAACACAAACAATGTCGCTAACCCCATATCAAGCAGTTTGGCTCAGTAATAAATAATGTAAATGCCCTTTACAGTTTGCTATTGGTTACCTCTAAAAGAAGTGATTCAACACTGAAGGGAAGGGCATTTTTATTCGCATTACTGAAAACGCGAAAGTTAATTGCTAAGTTATCACTGTGAATTTGTTCAACTAGCTTAAGCGTTTGTTCGCTATGTTGGCTGAAAATGGCCACTTCATGATGCATAGTTCCGGTTGCGTAATTATTGAGTAGATCATGAACATTTACTATAGCTAAAGCTCCTAGTGTGACATGACCGCCGATAGTGACGTCTATTTTTTCTGCCACAACTCTGAGTGGCCAATTTATTGCGCCAACCAATACATCTTTGCGTTTATTTAACTCATCAAGCGCTGCAATAGCCCCTAATGCCATGGCATCATTGGCAGCCCAAACCATATTGATGTTAGATTGATGGCTAAAGTAGCCAAGACTCTGGCGATACGCTTGTGTTGCTGACCAGTTGGCGACTGTTTTAGCGGTAATAGTAGCATTATCATACGCTTGAACACTTTGCTCTAAACCTTGTTCTCTATCAAGTGCTGCATGGGTCGTGTAATCACCATTAATCGCGAGAATATTTGCCGTGTGCTGAGCTTGTTCAAATAGCTTTTCGGCTAATAGTTGCCCCGCTTGTTTGTTATCGGGCACCACACTACCAGCGATATTAATGCCATGATCAATCAAACGTTTTAGCTCTTGTTCTGATGGGCGGTTAAGTAAAAAATAGATGGGCGTAGAGATGTGCTTTAAGCTTAAAAGTTGTTGGGTAAGCACACTTTTCTCATCAACTAAAATCAGCATATCTGGCTTTGCTTTAATCGCATTAGCCACTAATGACTTCATTTCAATATGATTTCGGTTGGCATAATGAATTGTTAAATCGAGATCAAAGTCTTTAGCAGCATCACGCATCAACTCTGACACTTCAAACCAAAACGGGCCTGTGACATTGGTATCGGCATGACCTGGGTTTATAAAAATAATTTTTTGCTTGGCAAAAACACTTGGTAAGCAAAATAGGCAGATAATGATAAATACCGTTTTGAGCATAGTCTTATTAAGTTAAAAGGCCGATAGGAAAGAGTATAGCTTGAATTGTCAGGTTTTAAGTAAATGATTGGCATAGGATAGTTTTTAAATATCTGATAGAAAAAGGGCTACACAAATGTGCAGCCCCAAGAGAATCAAATATTTTACGATTAGAAATCGTAAGATAGTCTTAAGTAGCCGAAACGACCGATGTTGTCGTAACTTGCACTACCAGAACCTGTACCTAACGTGCCGTATGGAAGTTTGCGGTTGAAGATATTATCTACACCCAGCTTCACACCAAAACCATTTTCAAAGTTATAACCAATTGTTGCATCAGAGATAACGTAAGTACCAAATGTCATTAAGCTATTTGGATTCGGGTTATCTGCAAGTTCTTGGTCTGTGTAAAGGCTTACTTCATCTAGATAACGTGTATCAAACGTTGTAAAGAAGCCATCACGCTTATAAGAAATTGAAAGGTTTGCTTGCCATTTCGCTTCGCCAGTTGTGCCTGCGTACTCATAGTAGTCGCTCGGTTGGTCTTGGAATGGGAAAGTTTTACGCTCAATTAAGTACGTACCAATTAAACGTGTTGAGAAGTTGCCTTCTAGTGCATCAAAGTCATAACCTAATTCAAAGTCAACACCTGATGCTTCTTGACCAGACACGTTCAGAACTGAGTTTTGAATAAGTGTAATTTCATGTGAGCTGCTATCACGCGTGATTAGGTTACAGTATTGGTTATTAATACCACCTTCTGCATCTACACAGCGGTCAAGAATGTCTTGTGAACCGATGGTCGAAATCGCATCTTCAAGTTCAATTTTCCAGTAGTCAACTGTCACTACAGCGTTTTCAATGAATGAAGGTTGGTAAACAAAACCAATTGTTGTACTGGTTGACTCTTCACCTTTCACATCTCGGTTACCACTTACTAAACCTTCAAGTGTTTGCGCATCGTAGTCTGATTCAAAATCAGCAGGTACACCAAGAGCTGCACAGTTCGCGCGGCGTACTTCTGAATTTTGTAGATCATTCAAGTTATCAGCTAAACATGGATCGTCAACACTGTAGAATGTTTGGCTCGGTGCACCAAAGATTTCGCCAATGTTTGGAGCACGAAGTGCTTCTGATTGTGTTGCACGTACACGTAGTTGATCGTTTACAGTCCAATCTAAACCAAGTTTCCAGCTTGTTGCATCACCAATTGTGTTGTAGTCAGCGTAACGTACCGCTGTATCTAGTACTAGATCTTGAACAAGAGGTAAGTCAGAAAGAAGTGGGATTGATGCTTCGAAGTAAATTTCATTTACATCAAACTCACCTTTGTCTTCGCCAAGCGCGTTAAAGAAGGTACCGGCTGCGTTGTCTGGCTCTTCAGTTTCGCTTTCTTCTTTACGGTATTCAACACCCGCTGCAAAACCAATGTAACCAGCTGGTAATTCATAAATTGCTGAATTTGCAAGTGAAGCAGACACAACTGTTTGGGTAATCTTTGAAGTACCTACTGAAACAGTATTGATGTAATCAATCGCTTCTTGGCTCGGTGCACCAAAGCCCATGATATTAACAGGTACACACCCTTCAGCACGTGCTTCTTCGCTGCGACAAACAACATTGCCTGAACCATCATCAATAGCATCTAGGGCATTGTAGTAGTTTGCCATGATCATGTTAGCGCCATTAACACGCTCTAAATCAGTTTGGCCATATACAACTGACGCATCTAATTCCCAGTCATTGAATACCGTGCCTTTTAAGCCTGCAACAAAACGGGTTGTTTCACGTGTATTGTTTTCAACACGACGACCTAAGTCAGTCATCATGCGGTTAACCATGATTGAGCTAACACCTTCTTGTTCCATTAGATCTTTAACGCTTGAGTCAAGGTAAGGGTTATCAATCTTGATGCTGTTATTTGGGTTAAAGAAGAAGAATGCAGGCTGACCAATGCTTTGGCCTTCGCTGTTAACATACTTTGCTTCAAGATACGCATTCATGCCCTCTGCGATATCGTAGTTCGTTTTGAAGTTAATGTTGTAGCGTTCAAACTCAGGTTGAATTTGGTTAAACTGTGCTAGGTTAAATGAATCACAGTTAGCACATGCAAGGCCATCAACTTGGTCACCAATGTTAAGTTCGCGGTAAGTACCATCTGGGTTAAATGAATTTACAAAGCCATTACTTAGCGCAAACACACCTGCGTTATTAATCGCATAGTAACCTGCATTTGGCGTATAAATGTAGTCAGGAAAAGCTGGATCATCTTTGTTTTCAGCTGTTTGAGCTGTGTTGCGCATATTGCGGTAAGAGCCATCAGTCCAAGGGTGGTCTAACGCATTTAAAGTATCTTGACCCGAATACTCAACAGAGAATGCCACGTTACCGCGATCATTATCGAAGTTTGTGCCGTAAGAGAGTGTTGCTTTTTCGTTGCTGTAATCGCTTAGGTCTGATTCGCCTCGAGTTACACTTGCGCTAAAGCCTTCGATATTCTTTTTAAGAATGAAGTTAACTACACCCGTTACAGCATCGGCACCGTATACAGCTGACGCACCACCGGTGATAATTTCAACACGCTCAACCCATGTGCTTGGAATTGTATTTGTATCAACTGATTGAGAGCCTGCAGAGCTAGAAACGTGACGTTTACCATTAACAAGTACTAGCGTACGGTCAGTACCCATATTACGTAAGTCAAGAATACTTAAACCCGCAGTACCGATGTAACGGCCAGAGTTTGAAAGTGAAAAAGTATTACCAAGAGCTGGTAATTTATTAAGTGCCTCACCGATATTAACCGCGCCTGTGTTAACTAAGTCATCACCAGTGATAACTGTCACTGGCGCAGGGGCAATAGCACCTTCACGTAAAATACGAGAACCTGTTACTTCGATACGGTCGATTGTTTGTACACCTTCTTCATCAGCAGCAAATGACTGACCTGAAATTGCAAGTGCAGATGTGCACAGGGCAAGCTTAATACTTGCACCTAAGATGTTATGTTTTTTCATTGTTTCACCTGTTAGTTTTTATTTTATCCCTTAAAGGGTTGTTAACGGTTGTTCTTAAAATGTTAACGCGGTGCACTTTATCATTGTCCCTATTATTTGCAAACAAAAACTACGTATCAATTTGTACACATCTAATTTCAATTTAAACAGTGTGTTAGGTTCTTTGTGGGGTTTAGGTGTTTTTTTTGTTTGTTGTGAAAAGGTGATTACAGAATATTTACTTTGTTGCTGTATTCGGTATTTTAATGGCATTAGGTTTACGTAGCGTTTCGCTTTATAATGGGTGCATAATTTGTATTTGGTTGAGAGTGTATGAAAGCCATTTTTATTAGTTTTTTAATCGTTTTTTCCAGTCTGAGCGCGGCCAACAATATTGACCTTGAGGCCAATATGAAAAACATGGGGCTTGCTTATAAAAACTCAGTGCGAGCAACTGATTTAGCCACCTTTAATACCGCTATCGATGAATTTATTGAGTTGTTAGAGACAGCCAAAACAGCTGATTTTAAACAGCATAAAACAGCGTCTTTAGAAGGGCTTGATAAAGTCATAAATCAAGCAAAGCAAGCTAAGCAACTTGCAACGACCCGTGGCCTTGAAGCTGCAAAAGCGCCGCTTAAATCTATTGATGAGCTACGTAAGAAATACCATGAGCTACATGAGCCGCCAGGTTTTTGGGAGTTGTTATTTGGTAAGTAAAGTTATTGAGTTAGATTTACTATAATTTTAAAAAGGTGCCGAGGCACCTTTTTTAACGCTTTTTCTTTTTACCCTGAACTGCCTTCAAGCGCGGATTGTCTTTATTAATAACATAGACACGACCTTTACGCTTTACGATTTGGCAGCCCGGGCGGTTCTTCGCGCTTTTTAATGAACTTAATACTTTCATGTTCTTACCTATAGCAACTACTTGCTCGCTAAGTTTTTGAAACGACGATTAAACGCAGCAACACGGCCATCGCTTGCAACGGCTTTTTGCTTACCGGTATAAAACGGGTGTGAATCGCTTGATACGTCAATTGGCACATAAGGGTAGGTTTTTCCCTCAAGTTCAATTGTGCGCGAAGTTTTAATTGTCGAACCAATAATAAAATAGCTGTCTGCCGCTGTATCATGAAACGCGACTTGCTGGTAATCAGGGTGGATATTTGGCTTCATAATGCACCTTTTTGTTATGTGATAATGTAGCAAGTATAGAGTGGTTGACTATTTGGGTCAAGATAAAAATGATTCTTATTTATATTGGGTTGTCTTAATTTTGTACAAGCTGAACAATCAATAAGCAGTTAGATTTAAAAAGCTGGATATTGTCGGTAAGGCTGTTATAACTAGGTATGCGTGCTTATTTTAAAGAAGGATAAGGAAGTGAATGATAAAACTAGCCGTGAAGAACTAGATCAAAATGTAATGAACACGCTTCGCGATAAAGACCATTCTGTTTTAGCTAATCATGTAGACACCTTGTCGTGTACTCACAACGATATTATTGAGTTGTTGGCACAGTATTTAGCTCTGAGTGAGCAAGATGATGATGAGCGTTTCGATACCTGGTTTGATAATCTAAGTAAAGAGCAACACACCGTTGTGAAGACTTTCGAAGTGTATCGTGGTCAGTACGAGCATTTAGATTCTTAATACTTGATCATGTTGTTTTTACATGAAAAAAGCCACCCGAAGGCGGCTTTGCTGATTAGCGCTAACTAATTAATCTAACATGTAAGCTCGCATGGTAATTTGCTCGGCTTGGCTTGAACCATAATCTGAAACAATCGTACGAATATGGACAAAGTCACCGACGTTGCCAGTATTAGGGATCGTAGCTACCCATTCACCGTCAATGTGTTCAACTTGTGCATCTAACCAGTTTTCGCTTGAGAACTTCGTTGATACAGGGCAATAGATATAAGCAGGCACGTTAGCAATCGTACATTCTTGGCCGTACGCATATTGGAACTGTACATCTGCCAGCGCCACTTCACCTACACCGTCAAGTAAACCTGTTAACTTAACTTGAGCCGCTTCACCTGCTTTCATGCTGTTGTTAATATCAACAGGTAAATCAACCATAGGCACTAAAATTGGCTGAACACCTTGTTGCTGCTCGTCAGCCGTAAATGTATAGAAACCTTGGTAAAGAGAACCTAGCTTATCATTGACTGGAGAGCGCTCACCAACACCACGGGCATAAGAACGCATTTCTAAGGTAATTTGATGAGAGCCCGGCTCAAGAGTTAACGTACCTTGATACGGAGATACTGGCTCACCATTTACTTTTAAACCAAAGGCTGAGCTACCCATAAAGCCAAAAATACCATCATGGTTTGCGGCATCGCCAAACGAGGCAAGGTTAAAGTAAAGAACGTTGGTATCGCGGCTAATAATCGCCGAGCCACTGCTGCCTAAGCTACCAGCACGTGGACCTTTAAACCAAGTGGTGTTTTGCTCTGCACCTTCAGTCATAGCGCGTGGACCATCAAAATAAGCGCCAGCACTTTGAATTTGATAGTTTGGCATAACGACATTCGTCCATGCATTTTTTGTACTTGCTGTGTAATATTCATCACGCTGATGAGGCAACATAATTAACTGTGAGCTACCTGTTGAGTAGAACTCTCCGGTACTGTTGGTCATTGCCATAACATCAGTCCATGCAGGGCGCTCATCATTTTGCGAGTGATAAGACGCACTTATTTTATGCATTTTATGTTCAGCAATATTGATTTTCCCAGATTGAATTCGGCCATCAGTAATATGGTTTATTGAATAAGCATAAGGTGAGCGTTCAGCCGCAATACCAGACCAGCTAACGATATTGTTGCCAGCTTCGATTTCTGCCATTAAGGCTTCACCTTGTTCGGTACTAATACCAATCACGGGTACTTTTGGTGTGCCTGTGATCGCGCCTTTATATCGGCCGCCACGACCAGGACGATAAAAAATCACACCGCTGGCACCATTTTTCATTGCATTACCGACCATGTAAGACGTGAGGTAATTAGGGTTAGCAATAAGCGCAATTTTTCCGTCTAACTCAAATTGGCTCCAGTCAGTGCTGTAACCAGCATCACCTACTGGCACGACTTCTGCAGAGCCTTCACCATGAAAAGACAGTGCTAAACCTTGTTTGATGTAATCAAGTTCAACCCCGTTTTGCATTGTGACGGTTGTTTCTGGAGCCACTGCGCGGGTGGTGATAAATGAGCGAAAGCGATCGTCATGACCTTGTGACCAAGCATACATATCATTTACGTAATCAGGAGCCATTTCGATAGCTGCAAGCTTCGCAACTTCTTGATCGTCAATCGCGTAAGTAAAGCCAAATGAATAACCTTGTGGATCAAGAGGCTGGTCAGCTTTAAAGGTGACAGGTTGAGCGTTGCGTGCATCAAAGTTAATCTCTGTTTTGCCATCAATCTTACGATTTAATACAGCCATTTGTGCCGCTGATTCAACTAAACCAGAGCTGGTTTGCGGGTTATCGTAAGTCATAATGTTAGCAATCAACGTATAGTAACCAGCAGGTACATCGATATTGGCTTTACCGCCAGTGAGCCTAACAAGACTGCCCCAATCATCTTCTTCATTAATTAAGTAAAGCTTAGATGGCGAGCCTGCTTGATTACCCCAGCGATCAGTTAGGTTTACTGTTAAATTAACGTGAGGTTGGTCAATCCAAAATGACACTGGTACAGTCACTTGCTGATCTGCATTGCCAACGGTTGTGCCTGTGATACGACCTGTAATTGCACCATAAGCACTGTTATTAAGTGCCACACTAGGGTCAATCCATATAGGGACTTGAGCAACACCTTTGGCTGGGATTGTTACAGATTTAACATCTAACCCTGCCAAGGTCGCCGGTAATTGTGTTTTGCCATCTTCACCGATTAAATCTAATTTCAATTTTAATTTAATATTTTCATCAGAGGTGTTTGTTAACGTGATCTGTGTTTCGGTAAATGCACTATTGGCATTATCAAAGTAGCCAAGTTCACGGTTTGCAGGGGCCACAATAGCTTGGTCAATGGCACGGTCGATATTCATGGCACCGGCACCTTGCTCAAGGACGTGAGCATCACTACTAAATACAGATGATGTAAGCACGTCTTTAATTTCTTTTGGCGTAAGGTCTTGGCGAGCTTGCATTACAATTGCAGCACCACCGGCAACATGAGGGGCAGCCATTGATGTACCTGAATACACGCGGTAGGCCGTATCACCTAAGCCACCAGAAGCCGCGGCAACCACAGAGACACCTTGCGAGGCAATATCTGGTTTTGCTGAGTGGCCATCTGGCGATGGACCGCGTGAAGAGAACGACGCCGTATTACCATCACGATCAATAGCACCCACGGTTAATGCACTTGGCGCGCAGCCCGGTGAACCAATCGTTTCACGGGTAAAGCTATTGCCCGCAGAGATAACAAATAAAGCTTTATCGCTAAGCGCTTCAACCATCTCAACCAATGGGCCACTACAGGTTGTTGCTGTGCCACCCAATGACATATTTACAATGTCAGCTTGTTCTGAAAGCACCGCCCATTGCATGCCATTTAAAATACCGTAGGTTGATCCTCCTCCTGTATTACCAAGTACTTTACCGATAATTAAATCGGCGGCTGGTGCCACACCGACCCATTTGCCTGCTGACTCATGGCCATTGCCTGCAACGGTTGAGGCTGTATGAGTTCCATGACCATTTAAGTCATCTACACCGTTGCTCGAATACGTAAAATCACGTGATGCAATGACACGACCTAGTAAGTCTGGATGCTCGGTGTCGTAGCCTGTATCAAGTACGGCAACTTTAATACCTTCGCCATTATAGTTAATCGCTGACTCACCATATGCGCCGGTTAGTGGGACTGTTGGAGTCAGTGTTTCTGACTGGGTAACCTTGTGAGCATGAACGACAGCATCAAGCCAAATACCTTCAACGTCAGCTTGTGCAACCAGGGTTTGCCAAGTTTGCGCTGCTTTGTCTTTGTTGATTGCAAATGCGGCGCTGTCGATTAGCTCAATTTCACCGGTTAATGACATACCAGCAAGCGTTGCTGGGACTGCAGGTCCTGCAAGGGTGCCATCGCGGTATTCAACAATGACGGGGAGCGCGTCGGTTGATGCATCATCGTAACCCGATTCATATAACTTATTAATGTTAAATAACTCTAAATCGATCGCATTTGAATCAACTAAGGCTTGAGCATGGTTTGGAACAACATAGGTGTTGTTACCACGTTTAAAGATACTGGTGAATGTATCTGAACCATCTGCATTCACTAATCGAATGCCGCCTAGCTTGCCGTCTTTATTGACAACAGCCGATACTTTGTCCCCAGTGATCAAAGTGAATGTAAGGGCATCCGCTTTACTTTGTTGTGTAACAAATGTTTCTTCTGCGGTTGCTGGTTGGGCAATCGATAAGCCGAGCATGGCTAAGTAGGTCGCCTTTAAGCGACCAAGCCTTGGAAAAGGTTTCATCTTTTCATCCTTTATTTTGATGTAATTAGTTTGGAAGAAAGGAGTTATTGCTAGCTGTCAAAATAACAAATATGACAAGAGCAATAACTCAACCAGACCAATCTATCGATCAAGCAGATGAAAACCTACAAAACAAAGGTAGCAAATTGTATTAACCTATTTATAACAAAATAAACACTGTTGTAACTTTGTGCGGTCATTCAGTTTAGCTTCATTTTAAGCGCAAAAATGAGAGGTTATTTTACCGATAGATCGTACTTTGCCACTACGTCATCAATATAACGATGGCGCAAGGTGTTTTTACCTTCGTTGCCCGTACCATGGCTTAACGCGCGGTTCATTAATTTGAGCGCTTTATGTAAGCTTTGGCGCTCTTCCACGCTTAAACCCGTTTTTGTGCGTAATTCCGTAATATCATCAATTAATAATTTAGCCACATCGAGCTGTACGGCTTCTTCAACTAAGCCATTTTGTGTTAGCACACCGTATTTACTGCATAAAAACTGCTGCCAAACTTGCTGTAAGTGCTCGTCAATTTCACTGCCAAATAATTCTTCATCGATAGCAAAGCCTTGCTCAGCAAGCTTACTGAGTTGATTTGAATATTGCTGAGCAAAATAATTAAATGCTTGGCAGGATGAGCTTATGTCATGTTTGATAATTAATTGCCCCCAGCTAGCGGCACCACGAGGGTAATAGTCTTGATATTCTTCGCATTGATAAATGCCCGAATACGAACAGCATTCTAATTGACTCTGCAAACAGTAACTCGGCTTTGGAAATAAACTACTTTGTTGCCATGCCGATAGCGTCTCCTCATCAATTGAGAGGGTATGGCACAGCTCTTCGGTGGTATAAAAGTAGGTTGCCAAAAATTTTGAAAGTTGCATTATCAAATACTCACAATAAACACTGTTAATTTATACAGTGTTTGATTTTGGCTTAACTTTGATTTTTTCTCAAGTATTTTTATTTATTGCAGCACACTACTCGGAAAATGCCTGTGTTTGTGATACAACTAGCGCAAATTTTCCAAACATTAAAAAAGTTATGCGCAACCTAGAAACAATTAAACAAGCAAGTTTGATCACCGCTATAAAAACACCTTATTTAACCAATGGTGAAATTGATCTTGCATGTTATGACGACCTTGTTGAACAGCAAATTGCAGCTGGTGTTGATGGCATTATTGTCGGTGGTACCACAGGTGAAGGGCAATTAATGAATTGGGAAGAACACTTAATGCTAATTGCTCACAGTGTTAGCAAATTCTCTGACCGTTTATTAATTGTCGGTAATACAGGTAGCAACAATACACGCGAAGCGATTAAAGCAACCGAGTATGGTTTTGCCACCGGTATGGATGCAGCGCTACAAATTAACCCTTATTACGGACGTACGTCGCTGGCGGGCGTGAAAGAGCACTTTAACCGTTTACTTGATATTGGTCCTGCGTTTATCTACAACGTAGCAGGTCGTACAGGCCAAGACTTAACACCCGATATCATTGAGCCACTTGCGAAGCACGAAAACTTTATCGGTGTAAAAGAGTGCGGTGGCAATGAGCGTATTGCTCATTATGAACAGCAAGGTATTGCTTGTTGGTCAGGTAACGACGATGAAGCGCATGATGCAAGACACACTCATAAAGCCCACGGTGTTATCTCGGTTACATCTAATATTATTCCAGGCTTATTCCGTCAGTTAATGGATGAGCAAAATGATGCACTTAATGCAAAACTACAGCCACTTATGGGCTGGTTATTCTGCGAGCCTAATCCAATTGCAATCAATACGGCACTTATGATGACAGGCGCGGTAAATCCTGTGTTCCGTCTTCCTTATGTGCCACTAACAAGTGCTCAGCAACAAATCGGTTTAGGTTACATTAACGAACTCGATGTTGCTGATATAGTAGGTGAAAAAGCACAACTTTTAACCGAAAAAGACGTTATTTTACGATAAAAATGAATGAGTGCTTAATTACGGCTGTAATTAAGCACCATTGTTTTACTTTTTTGTAGCTAATAGGTAAAATTAGCAATCGTTTGGCGTTATAAGAATAATATTTGTGAAATTTGTTGTTGAGAATTTGAGTTTATGGGTTGCACCCGAGCAACAAATAGCAGAATTAAGCCATCTCAATCTTGCTGACCTTGATTTAAGCTGGGTTGCACCGATGCAGCGCCGCCGCTTAAGCCCATTTATGAAAATGGCGCTTCATACTATGCATCAAGCGCAAGGTGAGTATCAGCAGCTAGCTGTTAATTTTTCATCGCGTCATGGCGACTTACCAAAAACATCGCAACTGTTACATTCACTTGTCGAACAAGAACCTCTTTCTCCGACCGCATTTGGTTTGAGTGTACATAATGCTGCAACCGGATTATTTTCGATTATTGCAAAAAATAAAGCCCCGATGAATGCTATTGCTGGTGGTCAAGACAGTATTATTTCAGCCATGATAGATGGTTTTGCGCGTGTTCATAGTGGTATTGAACAGCAAATTTTGATTGCTCATGCCGAAAGTGTATTACCAGATGAGTACTTAGCATTTAGCGACGAGCAACAAATTGCTCATAGTGTATCGTTCGTATTATCAACAGCGCAGACCGGTAAGCCATATTTTGAATTAACGAAACTTCCTGAATCAGAACATACTCAAAGTGACTCGTGTTTACCACTGAGTTTGCAATTAGCAGCTGCTTTAACAAGCAAAGGATCACAATCGCTGCTTTCACATCAACAATCAGCTTGGATGCTACAGTACCATGGCGACTAACGTTTACATTAAGTTGAATAAAATTTGGCGGGTACTGGCAACCGGGTTTTGTTTTTCTGTATTTGGTTTTGGCGGTATTGTACTCACCTTGTTGGTTTTGCCTCTACAACGTTTATTTGAACCTTGCCAAGCGAAACGTAAGCAAAAAGCCCGTTTAACGGTTCACTATAGTTTTAAATTCTTTGTTGCCTTAATGCATTACACCGGTGCTATCCATTTCTCTGTGCAAGATAAACAGAAATTTCATGATCTTAAAGGGCAGTTAGTACTTGCCAATCATCCTTCATTAATTGATGTTGTGGTGCTGATATCTGTGATTAAAAATGCTGACTGCGTGGTCAAAGCACACCTATTTAAAAATCCATTTATGCGCGGTGTCATTAAAGGCACAGGTTATATTAGTAATGAAGACCCGCAAGAGTTACTTAATGATTGTGAAGCATCACTCGCTGCTGGAAATAACCTGATTATCTTTCCTGAAGGCACCCGCACAACCCCAGGTGAACAGTTAAAATTTAAGCGTGGCGCTGCGAATATTGCTGCGCGTTGTGAAGCCCCAATTACCTCAGTGCTGATTAGTATGAAACCCAGCACTTTGACTAAAGGCACACCATGGTATTGCGTTGCCGCAACAAAAGCGCATTTTGAGATGCGCTTTGCCACTGACCCATTTACGTTTAACGACACATTTAATAATGAACAACCCGCCATGCAAGCACGACAATTAACCCGTGATTTGCAACATTACTTTTCAGAGGAACTCAGGCACCTATGACTGAACTAAAGAACAAAATAAAACAATTAATCATTAGCAGCTTAGATCTTGAAGATATTACCGTGGATGATATTGAAAATGACCAACCTTTGTTTGTTGATGGTTTAGGCCTAGATAGTATCGATGCGCTTGAGCTTGGCTTAGCCATTAAAAAAGAGTTTAACGTTAAGATTGACGCAAACTCAGAACAAACAAAAGCCCATTTTGCATCGGTAGATGCATTGGCAGAATTTATTAACCAACACCAATCATAATACAGACTTAGAAGTAGGAATAAGCATGAAAACCGCTGCTGACATTTACAACGTTTTACAGGGCATTTTAGTAGATGAATTTGAGATCGATGCTGATGATATCAGCCTAGATGCGCACCTGTATCAAGACCTAGATCTTGATAGCATTGATGCTGTTGATTTAGTTGTAAAACTACGCGAAATCACTGGTAAGAAAATTGAGCCAGATGCATTTAAGCAAGTGCGTACTGTGCAAGATGTTGTAAACGAAGTAGAAAAGCTCGTTTCATAAACATTACTATGCTCAAAGTGATAACCACAACACTGCTCTTAGTATGCTTATCTTTATACCCATTTATTGTGTATTTTGGATTACAGCATATCTCATTAAGGCAAGTGAGCTTGGTATTGATGGTATTGTTAGGTTTAAGGCTTTTACTTAGCAAGAAGTTACTGACATCTATGCCATGGATAAAGCCAGCCTCTATTTTGGCTATTATCGCTTTAGCAACGACGCAGTTTTTTAACAGTGATCTGGGCTTAAAGCTTTACCCAGTCATTATAAATACAGTAATGGCCATAACCTTTGCTTATTCGTTGAAAAGTGGCCCAACAGTCATTGAAAGTTTTGCTCGAATTAAAGAGCCTGATCTTGATGAAAAAGGGGTTAATTACACGCGCCAAGTTACTAAAGTATGGTGCGCGTTTTTTATTATTAATGGCAGTATTGCGTTATACACTAGCCTATTTACTTCGTTACAGACATGGACTCTGTATAACGGATTAATAGCCTATATTCTGATAGCTCTCTTAGGCCTTGTGGAATGGCTTGTAAGACAAAAGGTTAAAAGTAATGGTAGCGAGTAACCTGAAATTTCACCCAGACGCTGCATTTGTTGTTACAGGGCAGCCAATAACACAAACACAGTTTTTTGCTGATATTGCGGCTTATCAAAGTAAGCTCACAGCGCTTAAAGCTGGCAGCCATGTGGTGTTATTCCATCCTGATACCTACCAATTTGCAGTGCGCTTATTTGCCTTAGCGTGTAGTGGTTATAATGTTATTTTGCCACCTAATGGTCAGCACGAAACCTTAAGTTTATTGCTAGCACAGTCTGCTTTTTTTGCCGGCGATGCGACCAATATCGATGACGATGTGCTTTTTACTAACCTTGAGCACAGCCTTGGTCACACGCCCTTGCAAACTAACCGTTTACAATGGCCAACAAACACAGCGGTTATATTTTATACGTCAGGCTCATCTGGACAATCTAAACCGATAGTAAAACCGTGGCGGGTATTAAATCGAGAGCTTGCAGTACTTTCAATGTCATTTGACTTACCCAGCCAATTTACGTTTTTAGCAACTGTTTCGCATCAACATATTTACGGCTTATTATTTCGTTTACTTTGGCCGTTGGCGAAAGGCCATATAATTGATAGTGAACAAATTCAGTATCCTGAACATATTGCGCAAAGACTAAAAAATATTCGTTATGCAGCGCTCGTTTCAAGCCCTGCGCAACTTGGCCGTTTATGTGCTGATAATGTGTTAATTCCTGATCGCGACAAAATTAAGTGGTTATTCTCCTCTGGCGGACCACTCAATAATGAGCATGCCGAAACTTTATTTAACCAGTTAGCTCGCCCTGCTACCCAAGTATTTGGTAGTACCGAAACCGGCGGTATTGCTTATCGACAAGTTACACAGGCGGCGGTTGATGTACCATGGCAGCCGTTTAATGGTAATTTTTTATCGCTGAATCATGAAGGGCGCTTGATGCTAGATTCTGCGATTTTAGAGCAATCGAATTTCCCTTTAGATGATAGAGCGCTTATTCATAAAAATGGTCAATTTAAACTGTTGGGCCGTATAGACAGAACGATAAAAATTGAAGAAAAACGTTTGAATCTAGATGAGCTTGAGAGTTATCTGCAAAGTCACGACTGGGTAAAAGAAGTAAAAGTGGTGGTTATTCCAGCTAAGCGCGTGCAAATTGGTGCGGTGGTTGTACTCAGTGATGAGGCAAATAAAGAGCTTGAACAACAGGGTAAATTGGCAATTAACCGCGCTTTACAAGCACACCTCTCAAACCGCTTTGAACGTATTTGCTTACCACGTAAATGGCGCTACATCGATGCACTTCCTTTTAACAGCCAAGCTAAATTAAGTTTAAAAACATTGGAGCAGTATTTTGCCAAGCCTGAATAACGTGACCCCAGAGGTGGCCGTTTTATCACAAACAGAAACTAGCGTGAGTTTAGCGTTAACCATTGCGGCTGATTTAGATTATTTTCGCGGCCACTTTCCTGATGCGCCAATTTTAGCAGGCGTAGTACAGCTGGATTGGGCAGTAAAATATGCTCAGCAATATTTGGGTTTTGGCAAACTAATACAAGATTTAGAAGTGTTAAAGTTTCAGGTAGTAACAACCCCTGATATGACGGTAAACCTAACCCTTGAGCGCAATGCAAAAGGCAAATGTTTGTTTAGCTATCAATCAGAAAAAGGCCAGCATGCGTCTGGTCGAATTGTATTTTGTGATTAAGCCATGAACCAGTTTTGTATTGTTATTCCTAATTACAATCACACCCATGCTATCGCTGCAGTACTCGATGAGCTAAAAGAGCTAAAGCTGCCGATAATCATGGTTGATGATGGCAGTGACGCAGATGCCAAGCAAGTATTTGCAGAGCTTGACGCACAGTACGATTTTTTAACCTTGATAAGCCATGCTGAAAATCAAGGTAAGGGTGGTGCAGTTCAAACTGGCTTGATGGCTGCCTACCAGCAAGGATTTAGCCATGCCATTCAGGTTGATGCCGACGGTCAGCATTCGTTATCCGATATTAGTAAGTTGATTGAACTAAGTAATGCATCACCTAACAAGGTGATCAGTGGTTGTCCTATTTATGATAGCTCCGTGCCAAAGCATCGTTATTTGAGTCGTTATATCACCCATTTTTGGGTTTGGGTAGAAACACTCAGCTTTGATATTGTTGATTCAATGTGTGGTTTTCGGGTTTATCCCTTAGCAGCCGTTGAGCAATTAATGGCTAAGCAAACGCTTGGCAAGCGCATGGACTTTGATATTGAAATTTTAGTCAGGCTTTATTGGCAAGGTGTTAAAGTCACGTTTTTGCCAACCCAGGTCATTTACCCTGAAAGTGGCGTATCTCATTTTCGAGCCTTACACGATAATGTAGGTATTTCTTGGCTGCACACGCGCTTATTCTTTGGCATGTTGCTACGCTCACCTAAGCTACTTTGGCGTAAGGTGGCAGGCTAATGGCTGTAAAGCACTGGTCAAAAATGCAAGAACGTGGCAATCGCTTAGGCATGCAAATATTGCTCGTATGTTATCGCGTATTTGGTCGAAAAGGCTTGTGGTTGGTTTTGTTTCCGGTGGTATTTTATTTGTTTTTAACAGGCAAAACTGCCCGCCAAGCATCACATGCATTCTTAACCCAAGCGCGCAAGGTGAATGGCAATAGTAAAGCAGTTACTTGGCGCGATAGCTTTCGTCATTTTCGCTGCTTCGCTGACAGCGCCTTTGACAAAATAGATGCCTGGCTTGGACGAATTCAGCAACATAATATTCTTTACACCAACGAAGCGCTGTTTAAACAACTTGATGAGCAACAGCAAGGGGCTATTTTTATCGGCTCACACCTTGGTAACTTAGAGGTATGTAGAGCTCTTAGCCAACATCGAAACAGTAAAAAAATCAATGTATTGGTGTTTACGCATCATGCTGTTGAATTTAATAAATTACTGAAAAGTATTAATCCGGATGTTGCGGTAAACCTCATTCAAGTAACCGATCTTGGCCCTGATATGGCAATTATGCTCAAAGAAAAAGTCGAGCAGGGTGAAATTGTGGTGATTGTCGGTGATAGAACCAGTACAACCACCGCAGGAAGAGTTATTGAAGCTGACTTTTTAGGTAAGCCAGCCCCTTTTTCACAAGGGCCATTTATTTTAGCTGCGCTGTTAGATTGCCCGGTTTTTCATCTGTTTTGTTTAAAAGATAAAAAGCCCAATGGCGAAACATTTTACCGCGTGATTTTTGAAAAATACGCCGACAAGCTCGTTTTACCACGTAAAACGAGGCAACAAACATTACAACAAATTGTTAGCGATTATGCGCAAAGGCTCAGTTTTTATGCTGCGGCCTATCCGTATCAATGGTTTAATTTTTATGATTTTTGGCAAAATGACGAGCAAGTGTCTCGTAGTCAAAACAAGGAGAACTAAGGTGTCAGAGCACTCGACTACCGTTTTTGGCCAACAGCGTTTATCAATCGAAGATATTGTTCATATTGCATTAGAGCAAGGTGCTGTTGCGTTAACATCAGACCGTCAATTTGCTAATAAAATAGACAGCGCCGTGGCCTTTTTAGATAAGTTGCTCGAAGACGATGGCGTGATATATGGTGTTACCACAGGTTATGGCGACTCAGTAACCGTAAAAGTGCCACTTGATTTAGTCAATGAGTTACCACTGCATCTTACTCGTTTTCATGGTTGTGGCCTTGGTGATGTGTTTAATCAAGTCCAAGGGCGCGCTATTTTAGCGACTCGTTTGACCTCGCTTTCACAAGGGTATTCTGGTGTTAGCTGGGAGATGTTAAATTTATTACGTGACTTTTTAAATCACAATATCGTACCGGTGATCCCACAAGAAGGGTCAGTGGGAGCCAGTGGTGATTTAACGCCACTTTCGTATGTAGCCGGTGCTATGGTTGGCGAGCGCGATGTGTATTACAAAGGCGAAATAAAAAACAGTCTAGAGGTGATGCAAGAACTTGGCTTACAGCCATTAAAGCTGCGCCCGAAAGAAGGGCTGGCAGTCATGAATGGCACTGCCGTGATGACAGCTTTGGCATGCCTTGCTTATGATAGAGCTGATTATCTAGTTAAATTGACCAGCCGTATAACAGCCCTTGCAAGCCTTGCATTAAAAGGTAACAGTCATCACTTTGATGATATTTTGTTTTCAGTGAAACCACATCCAGGGCAGCAGCAAGTAGCTGCATGGATCCGTGGAGACTTAAACCATGTAGAACACCCCCGTAATGCAGACCGCTTACAAGATAGGTATTCAATTCGCTGTGCTCCACATGTAATTGGTGTGCTGCAAGATAGTTTGCCGTGGTTTAGGCAAATGATTGAAAATGAACTAAATTCGGCAAATGATAATCCAATCATCGATGGTGAAGGTGAACACGTACTGCATGGTGGTCACTTCTATGGCGGTCATATTGCAATGGTAATGGATAGCATGAAAACTGCTGTTGCTAATTTAGCCGACTTAGCAGACAGACAAATCGCATCCTTAGTTGATACGCGCTATAACAATGGTTTGCCTTCTAATTTATCGGCGAGTAATGATGAACGTCGTTACATTAACCATGGTTTTAAAGCGGTCCAAATTGGCGCCAGTGCATACACGGCTGAAGCATTAAAACTGACCATGCCAGCAAGTGTGTTTTCTCGTTCAACCGAGTGTCATAACCAAGATAAAGTGAGCATGGGAACCATCGCTGCACGAGATTGTTTGCGTATCTTACAGCTAACCGAACAAGTGGTTGCAAGTACCTTGCTTGCGAGTATTCAAGGTCTACGTTTACGTATTAATAGCGGTGAGCTTGAATTTGCTAGTTTAACTAGTGATGTACAAAGTATGTATCAAGACATTAGCGAGTTTTTCCCGCTGCTTGATGAAGACCGTCCTCTAGAGGCTGTTCTTCGCTTTACGGTAGACGCTATTCAAACAAAACGTTGGAGTTTATATGCATAGTCGTGGCTCGCTGTTGAGTACTCATGTTGAGATTGAAATTCCTTTTCATGATTGCGATCCAATGAATGTGGTGTGGCATGGTAATTACCCGCGCTATTTAGAAGTCGCGCGCTGTGAATTACTGCGTTTGTTTGATTATGATTATGTGCAAATGCAAGAATCTGGCTATGCATGGCCGATTATTGACATGCATATTAAGTACGTCGGCTCTGCATTGTTTACACAAAAAATCCGCGTTGATGCCTACTTAAAAGAATATGAAACTCGATTACGTATTGATTACGTAATCACTGATTGTGCTACAGGTAAAAAGTTAACCAAAGCAACGACTATCCAAGTTGCGGTTGATATAGAGAAAAAAGAAATGCAGTTTGTTTCGCCGCCTGTGCTACATGAAAAACTTCAAAAGGTGATTTAATGCGATTAAGCGTGTTGTTACTGAGTGTGCTAGTTCTTTTCCCTGTGTTTGCATCAAGCGCGGTGACAGAGCAAGGCACATTTAGCCAAGAGAAGCATTTTAAAGGATTTAGTAAACCTTTTATTTCAACAGGTTCGTTTGAACTTACTGAAGATGGCCTCACTTGGCAGGTTGAATCTCCGGTTAAAAGCACGCTATTAATCAAGCAAGGGCAAGTATATACCCTTAACGATCAAGATGAGCCGCAGCTACAAAAAGGCGCTGAGCCTTACGTTAATTTACTGCAAGCAATTTTAAAGCATAATGAAGTGGCACTTGCTGAGCAATTTACGATGGCAGAGCATGCAGAGTCCGGTTGTCAGACTTTATTGCCTAAAGATGACTTGCTAAAGCAGCTATTTAGTCAGTTCGAATTATGTGTAGCAGCAGAGCAAGTGAGCCGTGTGCGTCTGCAAGAAGCAAATGGTAACTTTACTGTATTACGCTTTGCTTATCCTCATAAAGAGCAAAAACAGTGAAAGCATGGGGCCTAACGCTTGCTTGGCTGAGCCTATTAGTTAGCGCCTTAGTGGTTGTTTTTATTCTAAAACAGCCTACGTTGAATAATGATATTTTGGCTTTGTTACCAAAGTCAGAACCGCGTTTACAGCAAGTCGAAGAACACTTTTTTGCGGCTAATAAACAGCAGTTGAGCTTTTCTTTTCGTGGTGAAAATGCAGTAAAAGCTTATGATAATTTAGAACAGTGGCTGGCGAGTAAACATATTGAGCCTCGTTTTAAGTTACCAGAAATATCCCAGTTGGCAGCATTTTACGGTCAGTACGCAGGGCATTTAGTTTCCGAGGAATATAAGCAAGCGATTGGCGATGCTAATCGCTTTCAACAGTATTACTTTAGCCAATTGAGTAAAGTCGCTGATCCTTTTGTTTCAAGCACTATCAACCAAGACCCTACACTTGCCACAGCGGGGTTCTTATCTGAGGCTATGGCACACATGCAGCAATTTGAGCTGCAAGATGGCCGAATTAACATTAACTATCAAGGTGATGAGTATTTAATGTTATTCGTGCAAAGTGCTGACAATGCCTTTTCAATAAATCAATCAATAGCTTTAAGCAATGGGATAGTTGCCTATATCGCTGAGCTTGAAAGCCGCTATCCCGATACACAAATTCGTTATGCTGGTGCTTTATTTCACACCGCAGCAAATGCGCAGCAAGCCAAATTTGAAATGACCTTGTTTGGTTCGGTGAGCTTGCTGGCGCTTATTGTGATGGTGGTGTGGGTGTTTCGCTCGATAAATGCATTGTGGCTGGCCTCTGTAACCGTGATAAGCGCCGCTATTGGCGGCACCATTGCGCTGATCTGTATTTTTAGTCAAATCCATGTATTAACCATGGTGTTTGCCGTGACGCTGATTGGTATTGCCATTGATTATGCATTTCATGGCATGCTTGATTTAACTGAGCAGCCACAAGGTTTTAGCCAAGGGCTCAAACTGGCACTGTTGTTGTCGTTACTAACCACCACACTCGGTTACGCGAGTTTGTTTTTCTCACCGGTGCAGTTACTCAGTCAAGTGGGCGTGTTTGTTGTTGCAGGGCTAGTTACAGCTTGGCTCTGCACACGTATCTTATTGCCTTATTGGCAAACAGGATTAACCATTAACACTGCTGCGCATCAGTTAGCAAACATGTTAAGTGGTTATTTAAAACGCTTAACGCATTACCGCGTCGCACTCAGTATGCTGATGTTAGTGCTATTAAGTGCCTTTGCTTTACTAAAACCCCCTGTGATTAATGATGATGTAAAGCTGTTAAATGCAAGTCCTGCTGACTTAATGCAAAACGAAGCTTTGCATATGTCTTTATTAGGTAAGGATAATGGCCAAATCATGATTTTATTTGCCGATAATGCGCAGCAGTTATTAGTAGAACAAGAAGCATTAAAAGCAACTATTCGCGGCCTTAATGGCACTGCTGTGATGCTTAGTGACTTAGTGCCTAGTAAACAATTACAACAGCAAAACTATGAGCAGTTGCATTCAGCCCAGCAAGCTATGAGTGTAGTTAGCCAAATGACAGGGACGCCTGTTGAGCTTTCAACATCAATGCTTGATTTAAACGGGGCACTTAATTCACCGTTAGCGCCGTTAATCGCTAGCCAAGTGATCTCAAACAATACACTAACCGCAAGCTGGTTTATGGTAACCGGTGTAAATAAATCCGAGCTGATGGATTTAGCCAACGCTGACCCAGATTTAATTGTTTACGATAAAGTCGCGATGATAAGCGAAGGTTTAAGTCATTACTCAAATTCGTTACTGGTGACACTGGCCATTGCGATGACCTTTGCGTTACTACTCTTTAGCGTTAAATTTGGTTTTAAAACGGCGTGTAAACAAACGTTAGTACTTGTACTAACAAGTGCAGCTGTACTGCTACTATGCAGTGCGCTGCAATCTCAGTTATCGATTTTTAATTTGTTAGGCTGTTTATTGATATTAGCGTTGGCAATCGATTACTTGGTGTTTTATCAGGTTAATAATTTAAGCTCGAGCAATGTACTCGCAATTAGTTTGTCAGCGGCATCATCGATGTGGGTATTTGGCATGTTGGCCGTTTCGAAAACACCGGCCATTTTCAGTTTCGGATTAACGGTATTAGTGGGGCTAGTTTGTATCTATATCCTGGCGCCGCTCAGTATTGCATTACCTAAAAATAAGGAAAAATAATAGGTGAATAATCAAGTTCAACAGGCTGATGTTGTTATTATTGGTGCTGGCCCTTCAGGTGCCGTGGCTGCCAGTTTACTGGTGAAAAAAGGTTGGCATGTGGTGGTGTTAGAGCAGCAAACCTTTCCTCGTTTTTCGATTGGTGAAAGTTTATTACCCCAGTGCATGAGCTTTTTAGCAGAAGCAGGCCTTGAGCAAGCGGTGCAAGCACAGGCACAATCACTTGGGTTTCAGTTTAAAAATGGTGCGGCGTTTCAGCGTCGTGGCGACCACACCACAATCGATTTTACCGAGAAATTTAGCGAAGGCCCTGGCACGACTTTTCAGGTAAAACGCGCTGACTTTGATAAATGCTTAGCCGATGGTGCCATGCAGCAAGGGGCTGAAATACGTTACCAACATAGCGTGTTAGCGTTCACCGATTGTGAGGATGGCGCTTTACTTGATGTTACGGATGAAAACCAGCAAGGCTATCAAATTAAAGGGCGTTTTGTACTTGATGCTAGTGGTTTTGGCAGGGTATTACCTCGCTTACTTGATTTAGAGTCAGCATCAAATTTCCCTGTACGTTGGGCTTTTTTCAGCCATTTTAAAGATAATATTAGCGATACCCAGTTTGACCGTGAAAAAATCTTAATTAATGTTCATCCAGAGCATAAAGATATTTGGTATTGGCTGATCCCATTTAGTGATGGTACGGCAAGCATTGGTGTTGTTGGTAAACCAGAGCAGCTTAATGATAAACAACCACTCGCTGGTTTAAATGAATTTATCGAACAAGATAGCTATTTAAGTGAGTTATTAGCCAATCGTGAAGCAATTGGCGAAGCGCGTGCTATCAAAGGCTATTCGGCTAATGTGTCGAGCTTGTATGGTGAACATTTTGCACTACTTGGTAATGCCGGTGAGTTTTTAGATCCGGTATTTTCATCTGGGGTGACGATTGCATTAAAATCAGCCTCATTGGTCGCTCCTTTAGTTGATAGCTACTTACGTGGTGAGCAAGTTGATTTCAAAAACGATTACAGTGAGCCTTTGCAACAAGGAGTTAATTGCTTTAGAACCTACGTCAGTGCTTGGTATGATGGCTCCTTTCAGGACGTGATTTTTTACAGTGAGAAAAACCAACAAGTGCGCGAGATGATCAGTGCTATTCTTGCGGGTTATGCATGGGACTTACAAAACCCATTTGTAAAACAAAGCAACAAACGCTTAAATACGTTGGTTGAATTATGTCGCGACTAACACGCTCTTTGCTCTTATCTTTGAGCATATTAGTGGCAAGTTGTGCCAGTGAATTTGCAGTAAAAACGGGCGTTGATTTAGCGCCAAATGCAGGGATTTATTTGCTTGATCCACCGCCGTCATTAGTTGCCGATAATTGGCAGCAAGTGCTTGAAGTACGCCATGGCGATGAGCAGCATACATTACTAGCGCAACTGAGTTTAAACAGTGAAACGGGTATTAACTTGGCTGTTATGACGGCTCAAGGTATGCCAATTTTTCAGTTAGAAAAAGCGCCACTAGGGCCAATTAAAAGCGAAAAAATGCTTCCTATCAACGCGGTTGATCCTCGCTATATTCTTGCTGATATCATGCTTGTACACTGGCCGGTTACTGTGCTTAACTCGCAGCTTTATGGCTTGAACTTGGTTGAACAAGGCTCAACGCGACGCTTATATCAGGGTGAGCAGTTAATTAGTGAAATTCGCTATTTAGACGGTACAACAGAACTTGTAAACTTTCAGCGAGATTACAAAATTAAATTTCAAAGGGTTAATTGATTATGCCATTTTGGCTTAACGACTTAGGTATTGTTAGTGCATTGGGGGTTGGTCATCAACAAACAATGCAAAGTATCAGCTTGCAACCTAAACAAACACTCACAGAGGTGACGTCGCTTGCATTTGAGCAGCGCCCAACCTTTGTGGGGTTGGTTGATGAACTGCCATTAACAGCATCAATGCGATTTTATCAGCTAATCGATTTAGCGCTGGGGCAAATTGCTGACACATTAGCAAACATAGACATTCCGAGCAGCCGTATTGCGGTGGTGATTGGTACCAGTACTGCTGCAATTCAAGAAGGTGAAAGAGGCCGAATTACCCATTCAGCTAAGGGAAAGTGGCCAGAGGAATTTGATTATTACGACCAAGCGCTCGTCGCACCTGCCAATTATATTGCCAAAAAACTCGCTGCGAAGGGGCCAAGTTACAGCATTTCAACTGCGTGTAGTTCAAGTGCCAAGGCGCTTATTAGTGCGCGCGCCTTACTCAATGCCGATTTAGCCGATGTGGTAATTTGTGGTGGGGTAGATAGCTTGTGCCAACTCACTATTAATGGCTTTGATTCGTTATCGTCTATCAGCGATGAAATTTGTAAGCCGTTTAGTGGCGACAGAGCAGGCATCAATATAGGTGAAGCCGCAGCGTTATTTGTTATGAGTAAAGAGCAGCATACAAAACAAAGTATTGCCTTTTTAGGTGGTGGTGAAAGCTCCGACGCCCACCATATTTCAGCACCGATTGCAGACGGTTCTGGCGCTATTGCTGCTATGACAACGGCGTTGCAAGACGCGAATTTAACGCCTTCAGATATCGACTACATTAATGCCCATGGAACAGCCACACCGCAAAATGATGCCATGGAATCTCTGGCAATCAGTGAGGTATTTGGCAAAGATACTAAGGTCAGTTCTTCTAAACATTTGACCGGCCACACCTTAGGCGCTGCAGGTGCTTTAGAAGCTGGATTATGTTGGCTCTATTTGGCTTACCCAGAATTTAATCAATTAGTATGCAATCAGGTTATAAAAGACGAATCATTGGCTGAAATTGGTTTAATAACACAACCAGAAACGGCAGAAATTAACACTTGTTTATCAAATTCGTTTGCCTTTGGTGGCAATAATGTCAGTGTAGTACTAGGACATCTAAATGAATCACTATAAAATTGAGCAAGTAGTCCCTCATAGCGAACCAATGATATTGCTCAATCGCCTATCCAATTACAGCGAAGAGTCAGGTTGTTGTGAAGTGGATATAAGTTCACACAGCCCGTTTTATGACGAGAGCTTAAATGGCGTTGCCAGTTATATTGGCTGTGAATATATGGCGCAAACTATCGCAGCGTATGCTGGTGCGTTGGCAAAAGACAAAGGAAATGAAGTACAAATCGGTTTTTTAATTGGTACGCGCAAATATAAAACCTATGCACCGGTATTTAAAAACGAGCAAACGCTTAAAGTATCGGTGACAAAATTATATCAAGAAGAATCAGGGTTAAGTGTATTTGAGTGTCAAATACATAGCGATGAAACATGCTTAGCAGAAGCAAAAATTAATGTGTTTCAACCACAAGACCCAATGCAGTTTATAAGAGAAAATCAATGACAAAACGTATTTTAGTCACCGGCTCAAGCCGTGGTATTGGCAAAGCAATCGCACTTAGATTAGCTAACGATGGCTTTGATATTGCTGTTCATTGTCGCAGTGGTGTGGCTGAAGCAGAGCAAACCTGTGAAGAAATCAGTGCGCTTGGTCGTCATGCTAGCTTATTGCAATTTGATGTTTGCGATAGAGAGCTTGCAAAACAACAAATTGAAGCTGATATTGCCGAGCACGGTGCGTATTATGGGGTCATCTGTAATGCAGGTATCACGAATGATATGGCGTTCCCAGCGATGCAAGGTGATGATTGGGATAAAGTGATCCGTACTGGCCTTGACGGTTTTTATAATGTGGTTCATCCAACGGTGATGCCAATGGTGCAAGGTCGTAAAGGTGGCCGTATTGTCACTATGGCGTCAGTGTCAGGGATTGCCGGTAATCGCGGGCAAGTTAACTACAGTGCCGCTAAAGCGGGCATTATTGGTGCGACCAAAGCGCTTTCGCTTGAGCTTGCAAAACGTAAGATCACCGTTAACTGCGTAGCTCCAGGGTTAATCGAAACCGAAATGACAGACGATTTACCGGTTGATGAAATGCTAAAAATGATCCCATTAAAACGTATGGGGTCGGTTAGTGAAGTCGCGGGTACTGTGTCGTTCTTGTGTTCCGATGACGCTGCATATATCACCCGCCAAGTTATTTCTGTGAATGGCGGTATGGTGTAATGAAGCGCGTTGTTGTTACAGGCATGTCTGCCATTACTGCATTAGGTGATACCTGGGGCGAGTTTAAAACCGCTTTGCAAAAAGGTGAAAATGCTGTTCAGTACATGACTGACTGGGATGTGGCGCCAGAATTAAACACTCGACTAGCAGCACCTGTTACTCATTTTACTAAACCAAGCCACTATAAGCGTAAACAAGTTCGCTCAATGGGGCGTGTTGCTATGATGTCGACCCGTACTACAGAGCTTGCTTTAGAAGAAGCCGGGCTATTAGAGCACTCAAGTCTAACCGACGGCTCTACAGGCATTGCTTTTGGCTCATCTACGGGGTCAACGCCACCATTATTGGCTTTTGCAAAAATGATGGAAACCGGCGAAATGACAGGCGTAACGGCCACCAGTTACATCCAGATGATGGCGCATACAGCGCCTGTGAATGTGGGTGTCTTTTTTGGTTTAAAAGGTCGGGTGATCACTACCAGCTCTGCGTGTACATCAGGCTCGCAAGGTATTGGTTATGCTTATGAAGCGATTAAGTATGGTCGCCAAAAAGCCATGGTGGCTGGTGGCGCAGAAGAGTTATGCATCACAGAAGCTGCGGTATTTGACACCTTGTATGCGACCAGCACAAAAAATGATGATGCGAAAAGTACGCCACGACCATTTGATGAAAATCGTGATGGTCTGGTTATTGGTGAAGGTGCAGGCACACTCATTTTAGAAGAGTATGAGCATGCCCTTGCCCGTGGCGCGACCATTTATGCGGAGCTCGTCGGTTTTGGTTGCAACTCAGATGGTCAACATGTGACGCAACCTACCGCAGAAACAATGCAAGTAGCTATTGAAATGGCACTTAATGATGCACAGCTTACTGCCGACCAAATTGGCTATGTGAATGCTCATGGTACGTCAACAGATCGGGGTGACATTGCGGAGTCTCTGGCGACTTTCAATGCCCTTGGTAAGAAACCTATTAGCTCATTAAAGAGTTATTTAGGTCATACCTTAGGAGCATGTGGCGCCATTGAGGCATGGGCAAGTATCAATATGATGAATGATGGTTGGTTTGCACCTACTATCAATTTAACAGATGTCGATCCTGAGTGTGCTGATTTAGATTATATCAAGGGCGATGGCCGTGAAATGCAAACAGATTACATTATGAGTAATAACTTTGCGTTTGGTGGCATCAATACCTCGTTAATTTTTAAAAAGTGGCAAGCATGATCAAGCGCTGCATCATAAGTATTTTATTTATTCTAACTTTTAATGCTTATGCTGCAGAAGACAGTGTAGAAAAGGGCACTGCAAAAATGGAGTTCGGTGCAGGCCTTTTTTATGCTGATATCCCCCATTATTTAGGTTCAGATGAAAGTGAGCAATACCTATTGCCTGTGCCTTATTTTCGTTATCAAAGTGATAAAATGGCCATCGACCGTAATAACTTCACTGGCTTTTTGTGGCAACAAGAAAATCTCCATTTAGATTTATCTGCCAACGTAGGTCTTGCAGTAGACAGTGAGGACAACAAAGCCCGAGAAGGTATGGATGATCTAGATTGGGTGTTTGAATTAGGGCCTTCACTTAATTACTACCTAATAGGTGAACCAAACGCTAAACAGCATTTGTATTTAAGCCTGTTTGCACGCAAAGCCATTGCGACAGATTTCTCAGGTATTGATGATATTGGCTGGCGTTATGGGCCAAGTGTGTATTATCGAGTGCCGATCATCGAAAAGGCGGATTCACAATTTTCATTAGCGTTTCGTGGCAATATCAACTTTGCTAGCGATAAATACCTTGATTACTACTATGGAGTGAGTGACTTACATAGCAATGAAACTCGCCAAGCATACTCAAGTCGTTCAGGTTTTTCTGGTGCTGATGTATCAATTGGGGTACATTTTGACACACCAAAGTATTGGTTAGGTGGTTTTGTTAAATATCATCACCTTGCTAACAGTCAACAAGATGCAAGCCCACTCGTGAAGCAAGATTATAATGTTTCAGTCGGTTTTGGTGTTGCATGGAAATTTTATAGAAGGAATTTTTAAATGAAGTTATTGACCCTTGCCTGTGTTTTAGTAGCTTGTTTGTTTTCAATAAACAGTTTTGCTCGTGATGATATACAAACGCTACCTGTACAAGCACTACTTGAAACTAGCAAAGCGAAACAAGCGCTGTTAGATATTCCGCTGTATTTTGCTGATCAAAGCCATAACAGCATTAAAACCAATTATGGTGAAGTGATCACCAACAAGAAAACTAACGCATTTAATAAAACTGACCGAGAGGCGTGTGAGTGGGTAATGCTGAGTGCTTTAAAAGCATTACAAGAGCGTGCTGTTCGTGAAGGCATGAATGCAGTTGTAAATATTCAGTCGTATTACAAGAAGCGTGAGTTTATTAGCCAAACAGAATATCAATGTGGTGCGGGCACATTTGTTGCCGGCGTGGCATTAAAAGGCACTTTAGTTAAGTTATAACTAACTAAAGTCATTTTTTTTCTGTATAATTTGCGACCCTTGATATGATGGCCGCAGGTTATACAGCATGAATTTTAAATCATTTAGTTTTTCTTCTGAGCTTTTACAGGCATTAGAAGAGCTTAATTTCGAAACGCTTACTCCCGTTCAACGTAGTGCAATTCCTGCGGTAAGAAAAGGCAAAGACGTACTTGTTAGTGCGCAAACAGGCACGGGTAAAACCGCTGCATTTGCTTTACCACTTATCCAAAAATTATCAGAATCAGCGGTTAGTGAAAATAATGCACCAAGTGCATTAGTGCTTGCACCTACCCGCGAGTTAGCTGAGCAAATCGCCAATAATTTTAAAGCGTTTGCAAAATACACCGAACTCAAAACAGTGTGTTTGTTTGGTGGTATTAATCTAGCGGGTCAAGCTAACGATTTGAAAGCAGGTGTCGATATCGTAGTTGCAACGCCAGGGCGCTTACTTGATCATCTTCGTTTAGGTAACATCAGCTTAGCTAATGTTAAGCATTTAGTGCTTGATGAAGCTGACCGTATGCTAGACATGGGCTTTATCAGCGATATGCAAACGGTTATTAATGGCTGTGATGAAGCGCGTCAAATCTTATTGTTCTCTGCCACTTTCCCGGCGGCAATTAAACAATTTGCGAGTAAAGTACTAAAGCAGCCTGAAATTATTCGTGTAGATCAAACCAACAGTACCGCAGAAACAGTGCAACACGTTGTTTATCCAGTTGAAGAGCGCCGTAAGCAAGAGCTTTTATCTGAATTGATAGGTAAGAAAAACTGGCAGCAGGTACTTGTTTTCGTAAACATGAAAGAAACTGCCGATGAGCTTGTAAAAGAGCTTAACCTTGATGGTATTCCTGCTGTTGTTTGTCATGGTGATAAAACCCAAGGTAACCGCCGCCGCGCTTTACGCGAGTTTAAAGAAGGTAAAGTTCGCGTGCTGGTCGCAACTGAAGTAGCTGCTCGTGGTATTGATATTGAAGGGTTGCCACGTGTGATCAACATCGATCTACCTTGGCTTGCAGAAGACTACGTGCATCGTATCGGCCGTACAGGTCGTGCTGGTAAGCCGGGTCAAGCAATTTCGTTTGTCAGCCGTGAAGAAGAAAACACTTTATTCGATATCGAAAAGCTAATCGGACAGCGCATCAAGCGTGTTGTTTTACCAGGTTACGAAGTAAGCAGCCGTGAAGTACTGATTGATAAAATTGGTAAGAAGCCGTCGCACTTACGTCGTAGCCGTACAAATAAGGCTTCGGGTCAGGCAACGGGTGAAGCGCGTGCAAAGAACCGTTCACGAATCGCAAATGTTCGCAAATCTTTGAAAGGCAATAAATTAAGCCTTAAAAAGTAATAGGTTTCGATAACAAACGTATGAAAAGCCCCATTGCTGTTTGGCAATGGGGCTTTTTTGGCTCTTTTATTAGTACAAATGGAGTATTTTGTTAAATTTTATGACACAAAACTGAAAATTAGATTAACAAATGTACCTTACTGAATTACAATCGCTTTGAAATCAGTCAAGTAGCGTTTCTAGCGCGTCAGTGTCTAAATGGATGTTTATGCAGTACTTAAAAAGAATAATAAATAAAATAGTCGCCCCTACTTTTTTACTTAGTGTTGCCTGTATGCCTTTTTCTGCCAATGCATTTGATAAAGCAGAGTTCTCCCTTGCCCATATTAAAGAGTCTATTAGCGTTGATGGTGTGATGGATGAGTCGCATTGGCAATACGCCACAAAAGTACCATTAAAATATCAGAATGAGCCAACCGAAAAAGGCACGCCGCTCGTACAAACCGATGCCTACATGTATGAAGATGGTAAATACTTGTATGTTGGTTTTATTGCAAAAGATAATGACCCTTCTCAAATTCGTGCCGCCCTTCGAGATCGTGATACGCTTTGGCAAGACGACAATGTTGCCTTGATGATTGATACCTTCAATGATGAACGAACCGGCTATGAGTTTTATGTAAACCCACTGGGTGCGCAAGGCGATATGCGCATGACGGATATTGATGATTGGGTGGAAGATCCATCATGGGATGCCATTTGGGATAGTGCAGGGCAAATTACCGACGACGGTTATGTGGTTGAAATGCGTATTCCATTCACTGCACTTCGCTTTCCAAAAGATCAAACAGAGTTGACGTGGAGTTTTGCAGTTTGGCGAAATTATCCGCGTGATGTGTATTATCAAATGTCGAATGTTGGTTTTGACCGAGATGTGAAATGTAGCTTTTGCCAGTTTGATAAACTCACAGGCTTTGCCAACATGACAGAAAGCCAAAACATTCAGCTTACGCCCACTTTAACTGCGCTTCGCCATGATACCAAAGATAAAGTGCCGGGTGATTGGCAAAATGGTGATATTGATACTGAAGCGGGCTTGGACTTACGTTGGGGGGTGACGCAAGATGCGGTTATTAATGCCACCATTAACCCTGATTTTTCGCAGGTCGAGGCAGATTCACTTGAGCTTGATGTAAATACTACTTACTCAATTTATTATGCTGAAAAGCGCCCATTCTTTTTAGATGGGGCGTCTTATTTTGATACCAGCCAACTAGAGCTTTTATACACGCGAATGATTGCTGAACCTGATGTGGGTTTAAAATTAACAGGTAAAACCGGCGCGCACAGCTATGGCTTTATGTACGCTGACGATCAGAATACCAGTGTCTTACTTCCGACAAATCAAGGTTCGGGCTTTGCTAATCTGGCAGATAAAACGCAAGCAGTAGCGGGGCGTTATCAGTTTGATATTGGCCAAAAAGGCACAATTGGTGTGATGAGCACGCACCGTGAAAATGATGATTATCATAATACGGTGTTATCTTTAGATGGTAGTTACTGGTTTAATCAATCAGATAGTTTGCAGTATCAAGTAGCAAGCACAGATACCACTAACTCAGAATTTTTAGTTGATTATTATGGCATTGATAAAAATCAATCAGATCAAGCTTATGCTATTGAATTTACAAGAACTAAGCGTGATTACGAAGTTTATGCTAATTACGAAAATATAGGTAAAGAATACCGCTCAGACTTAGGTTACCAAGCTAAAGTTGATTACGAGCAAGTACAATTAGGTGGTGGGCAAACATGGTATCGCGATGCTGATGATGCAATCACAGAGTACAGCTACAATGTTGAGTGGGATAAAACATGGGCGCAAAATGGCGACCTACTCGAAGAAGAATACGATGGCTTTTTTACCTTTAAAGGTAAGATGCAGTCGCAAACAGAAATTGGCTTTATCCATCGTAATGAGTTTTATGCTGGCGAGTTTTTTAATCAAAACATAGGTTATATCTACGGCGGTTTTAGACCCATTCGTGACATTAGCTTTTTATTGTATGCTCAATATGGCAGTAAAATTGATTACAATAATGCAGCTTTAGGTACTATGGTTCGCATTGAACCTGAGATGACATGGGATATAAACGATCATTGGCAGGTGCAACTAGAGCACAGCTACAGCTACCTAGATAACGAGCAAAATGAGCGTGTTTATACTGCTAACTTAACGGATCTACGCGTTTATTATAAATTTAATATGCGTTCAATGCTGAAACTCGTTTTGCAGTTTGAAGATGTCGATCGAAACAACGAAGCTTATCGATTTGATGTAAGCCAAACTAACCGTGATTATGGCAGTCAGTTAGTGTATTCGTACAAGATTAACTCGCAGACACTGTTTTATTTAGGATATTCTGATAAAGGGTATCAAGATGATTCGTTGAAGAGTCTTGAGCGAGATCAGCGTACCTTATTCACTAAGCTAAGCTATGCATGGCAGCTTTAAAAATTATAAAAAAGGAAAATCATAATGAATATTGCAAAAATATCAGCTGTTGCAGTTGCAGCTACTGTACTTGCGGGTTGTGCAGCGAAACAAGATGTAAGTCGTTTTGAAGCGGAAAAACCAAAAACCGTGTGTATTGCAGAGCATCAAGCGGTAAAAGAAGGTGTTGTAACATCACTACAATCAGGCTTTGCAAAACATAACGTGAAAACGCGTGTGATCCCAGCCAACTATGTTATGAAACATCAAGCGTATCAAACAGACATCTCAACTGCTAACACAGATGGTTGTGATGCTGTTGCGTTTTATGTTGCTAACTGGCGTTGGGATTTAGCCCTTTATATGGCATATGCCAATATTTGGGTCACTAATGTTGACCAAACTGAAACAATTGCTCAGGCAAGCTATCGCACGGGTGGTGGTTTAGATAAGTTTATTGATGCGAACGAAAAAATCATTGAGCTCGTTGATTCGATGTTTCAGCAAGTTGAAGCTAAGAAACAACAAGAAAGTCAGAAAAAGGCAATATAAAGCAGCATGTTGGTCAGCTTATAGCTGACCAACTTCTTCGTTTACTTTACTTCTTACCACGCCTTCAAGGCTTTTTAAGCCCCATTGCTTACCAATCTCAACAGCTTCATCAACTGGCTTTTTCAAGGTTATGGCATTGTATAGCGCTACAAGAGCGCCGACACGGTTGCTGCTCGCACAGTGCAGTAAGGTGGTTTGCTGTTGGTGCTCATTGAGCAAAGCCTGAAGTTTCGTAGCATTTTCAATGGTAATATCAGCTTTAGATTGCACAGGAATATGGTAATAGTTCATACCAAGCTCAGTGACTAACTCTTGCTCAGACCAATTCGTTTCGTTATCACCACGAAGGTTGATAATGTTCTCAACACCAAGTTGTTTTAATTTCGCAAAATCAGTTTGACTTGGCTGCCCAGAAGTTAGCACATGCTCAGACTGCGCCTTAAGATTTAAAATATCCAGTTTTGTAGCAGCTGTTTGTGCTGCTAACGCTGAAAATGACAGCAGCGCAGCACAGGCTAATTGTATAAACTTATTCATGTTACTCCTTGAAAAGTGTTTAGTTTTTGCTGTAGACGGTTTCACCGCGGCTAATGGTTTCTAGCACTTGTAAATTATGTAGCTCTGCAGGCTTTATTTTCAACGGATTGTTATCAAGGATAATTAAATCTGCTTGCATCCCTTGTTTTAATTGCCCTTTTAAGCTTTCTTCAAAGTGTTGATAAGCCGGCCATGTCGTCATTGCTTGTAGTGCAGTATACACAGAAACGCGTTGATCTGGGCCTAATACTTGGTCTGTACGGGTCGTACGGTTAACCGTTGCATCTAATACACGCAGTGCATTGGGCAGAGCTACAGGTGCATCATGATGGGTGCTAAACATTAATCCTTGTTTGCGAACCGCATGGGTGGGTGAAATAAAATCTGCACGGGGGTGACCAAGCACCGAATTTACATGCCAGTCGCCCCAATAAAAGGTATGCATTGGGAAGAGCGATGGAAATATGCCTAATTCTTTAAGACGGTTTACCTGATCTTGACGAATAGTTTGGCCATGAATAAGTACCGGGCGGCGGTCTTTTTTACCAAGCTTGTTATTGGCACTTTCAACAGCATTTAAAAATTGCTCAATAGCGGCATCACCATTTGCATGAGTCATCACTTGCCAGTCATTGGCAAAGGCAGTTTCAATATACTGATAAGCTTGTTCATCATTAAAAGTAGGGTAGCCTGCATAGCCTTGCTCTTGTCCTTCAGGTGCTTTTAAGTATGGGTGAGATAACCAAGCGGTTTTCCCTTGTGGTGAGCCATCAAAGTTAAGTTTTACACCACCAATACGAAAATGATTTGTGTAGTTTTTACTGTTATAGGGTGAGTCCATAAAACTGCTGCTGGTGGCCATATCGGCATAGGCAACCACATCAATCACGAACTTATCGGCTTTGGATGCTCTTACCATCGAATCATAGGCTTCTTGAGTTGCTCGGCCTTCTTGTGCTGTGGTGTAGCCGTATTTTGTGTAGAGTTTTTGCCCTTCTTGCAGCATTAAATCTTGTAAGTCAGGATCAAACGACTGCATGAGCTTAAACAGTAAACCAAAGTGCGCATTTTCTTCGAGCACCCCATTGGGTTCTTGTGAGTTCGCCATACGACGAATTAGCCCGCCGTTAGGGTTTTCTGAGTTTTCGTCGATGCCCGCCATGGCTAAGGCTTTACTGTTTGCGACACTTAAGTGACCCGAGGTATGAATGATAATGACCGGCTTTTCGGTGCTAACGCGGTCTAAGTCCATTTTAGTTGGGTATCTATCAAGCTCAGCATCATCGTAACCAAAGCCTAAAATAGCACCCGTTTTTTCAATAAATGTGGTGTAGTCAGGGTTATTTTGTGCGGCGGTAAGAATATTAACGATTTGCTCAACACTATTGGCATCTCCATCTGGGCTAGGTAATACATTGGCTACCATGGCTTGCAAACCAACACCATAGACATGGCTATGGCCATCAACAAAGCCTGGCATTAAGGTTTTGCCTTGCAAATCAATCAGCTTTGTTTTGCCAAACTTATGCTCAAGGGCTTTAGTTTTATCACCCACAAAGATGATTTTGTCACCTTGGGTAGCAATAGCCTGCGCATACTCGGGTTCATCGCCAGCCATTGTAAGAATATCGCCACCGTAATAAATGGTATCTGCAGCACTCACTTGCAGAGGTAGGGTTTTAACTGTTTGTTCAGGGGGGTTATCGCAAGCCGTTAAGGCAAGTAATGAACAAGCGATTGCGAGGTGATGTTTCATATAAATCTTCCATGAATTTTAACTATGTCTAAGAATATAGTCTGTTTAAAATTTTTGTCTTTAAAAAATAGTATTAAATTTCGTTAAAGTACAAGACAATAGCTGCGCCATCGAGGCTACTACCGTTGTGAATGTTGATACCAATGCCAAAGTTGTCAAACCATGACGTCCACTTTCTACTGTCCCATAATAAGCCGATACCATATTCATAAAAGTGATCGGTCTCAAATGCTACGCGACTATCGCCGCCTAAATCGATACGCTGGCCTTTAATGTAAAAAGCTTGCTCAAAAACCCCGATTTTGAACATGTTAAATTTAGCTTTAATACCATTAAGTGTGCGCCATGTTTCGGGTGTTGCATTGCTTATCCCATCAGGGTGAGAGAGTGCCCATCCATAGTAGTAATTGAAGTTAAGCTTGTACTCGTAATAGCCCCAATGCCTAGGTAAGCGGTAGATCATGGTCGCATTTGGGTTTAACACCAGCGCATTACTGTTGAGGTTGGTGTAAAGATTTTCAGCTAAAGGCTTAAAGTTACGCCTAGACTCGGGAGAGTTATACTCATAGTCATTGTTGTAATGTAAGTAGTGAGTATTAAAGCCAAATTGATATGACCATTTAGAGCCAAGTGCTTTTTCGGCATTAAAACCGAGCATCCCGTTATACACCGTTTCTGAAATATAGTCGTCAGCGACATTCTCATACAGTGAGATAAAATCTGATTGATTTAAATAACTTATTCTGCTGGTTACACTTAGTTGGTGCTGATAAATTGGCTCATCAAGCTGCCAAGTGTAAGGAATACTGTAGAGTTTAAGCTCCTTCCTAAGTGCGATACTGTCTTCATCTTTGTTGGCATGTTGCGGGTCAAACAGTGTTTGTGGATCAAAATCACCAAACCCAAGAGTAATACTGTCACCATCCGTTAAAACTAACGACGTTGCAAATGCGGTTTCGAGTTGCTTTGTTGGATTGGCATATAAATTAAATACACTTAATGCGTGCAATAGAAACCACAGCTTAAATAGCTTTTTCATATAAAATAACAATAAAAATTAATGTCTTAATAATAGTCGTAAAGTTAGCTTTCAACAATCTCAGGTACAAAAAAGCCAAGCTAATGCTTGGCTTTTTACCTCTCTAAGAAGATTAAGGCTGATAGTAAATCGGTGATTCAGGGCCAACTGGGAAGCCCAGAACAAATACCCATAAGTAGAATAATGCAACCCAACCAACAAAGAAGATCATGCTGTATGGAAGCATGGTCGCAACCAATGTACCAATACCCATGTCTTTCTTATACTTAGTCGCAACAGCCAGTATCAAGCCAAAGTAACTCATCATTGGGGTGATAAGGTTAGTTACCGAGTCACCAATTCGGTACGCCGCTTGAATAGTCTCTGGCGCATAGCCGATGAGCATTAACATTGGCACGAAGATAGGTGCCGTTACAGCCCATTGTGCAGATGAAGAGCCCAAGCTTAAGTTTACTAAAGCACACATTAAAATGAAGAGCACAAATACTTCTGGGCCAGTAAGGTTTAATGCTTGTAACAGAGCGGCGCCGTTAATAGCTAAAATTGTGCCTAGGTTGGTCCATTTAAAGAAAGCAACGAACTGTGCTGCAAAGAAAACCAGCACAATATACATCCCCATCGAGCTCATGCTTTTACTCATGGCATCGATGACATCTTTATCGTTTTTCATCGTGCCAACAACGCGGCCGTAAACAAAACCCGGAATACCGAAAGTCACAAAGATAAAGACCACAATGCCTTTTAAAAATGGCGAGTGTGCAACAAGGCCTGTTTCTGGGTTACGCAAAATGCCGTCTTCAGGAACAATTGTCCAAGCAAGTAATAATGAAACCACTAACAGAGAAATACCTGCCCACTTAAGACCTGACTTTTCTTTATCAGTTAGCCCTGCAATGTCGTTCTTTGGCAAATCATTGCTTGCTTCATCTGGGTTGTACTTGCCAAGACGAGGCTCAACGATTTTCTCTGTAACTAACGTACCTAGAGTAGCGATTAGAAATACTGAAATCATCATGAAATACCAGTTTGCTTCAGCGCCAACTTGGTAATTTGGATCAATCATTTGTGCTGCAGGTGTGGTGATACCAGCAAGTAGCGGGTCAATGGTGCCGAGCAATAAGTTTGCACTGTAACCACCTGAAACACCAGCAAATGCCGCAGCAAGACCGGCAAGAGGGTGACGACCAAGGCTGTGGAATATCATGGCTGCTAATGGAATTAGTACGACGTAGCCAAGTTCTGATGCCGTATTTGATAAAATCGCAGCAAACACCACCATAAAAGTAACTAAACGCTTAGATGCGCCCATTACCATGCCGCGCATAGCAGCAGAGAGTAAACCAGAGTGCTCTGCAACACTCACACCTAATAAAGCAACCAGTACCGTACCAAGTGGTGCAAAGCTGGTGAAGTTCGTAACAAGGCCTGTAACGATGCGCTGCAGGCCTTCGGCACTAAGTAGGCTGACAACTTCAATAACACCATCAGGGTCTCGACCTGCAGCGCCTTCTGGGCGTGGGTCGATAGCACTTAAACCATACCAATCGGCAATGCCGCTAAAAACTATAATGGCAACGCAGAACATTGCAAATAAAGTGATAGGGTGGGGTAGCATATTACCCAAAAATTCAACAGTGGCTAAAAATCGGTTAAACAACCCATTATTGCCACCCTCATGGGTGTTGTGAGAGTTTATAGTTTTTGACATGTCCAGTTCTCATTATTTCAAAATGGCGCTAACCTAGCATTTTTTACCGAACAGATCATATTTTAGCGGTGGGATATCTAATAGGTACGTTCCAATACGCCCTTATATAGCAAGGGGTATAGGCGCAAACGTTTGCCAATGTAATCATCGGCTAAAATTTGCGCACAGATTTGATCTACATCGTTACTTGCTTCAAATACCCAATCAAAGCGCTCAATAGCAAGCAAAAAGCCACGCTTGAGGAACTGTTGTTCGCGATAGTAGCTAAGGTTTTCGCGAATAATATCTAACTTACTTGGGTTAGTTTTTAGTTCATTAATAACTTGGTTGATAAATGCCTGCTGTTGCTTTGATTCAGCTTTTACCCGTCGTTTCATTACTTCTTTACAGTTCCTGTTCTGCGATATAAAGCACTTTCTTTAAAAAGTCTTCTTTGTTCTTTTCATGTTGATAGTCAAGGTGGTAAGTATTATGAAAGCCAAAGCGCAGTAACACACCACTGCCTTTTAGATATACCGTATAACCATCGATATCCGAAAAAGCGCAAATACCCTCATAAAGCTTTCCATCTTCATGATCTTCACCGTGTTGAATGATTTTTTCATACACAGATAGAATTAATTTACCGTCTAGCTCATTTTTCATGATGACTCCTTTTTGAAGTAATACGTTTCAGATCTATAAAAAGTTTAGTGTTATTTTATGCAGGTATTAAACGTGCTGTGTGTTTTTATAACCTTACTTTGCGATAAATCACTAAAATCACATTTAGATAGCAGATGTCGAAAATTTACAATATTTTCTCTTACCTTAAACTTAAGATAGATTTTATTTTAGGGACACACAATGAAATATAAGTTTATACCCCTGATACTACTAACAGGCTTGTTGCTTGTAAGCCAAAGCACATCGGCAAATACAGCCCCTTTGGTTTTAGAAAATGAAGCAGGGAAAATAGTCAAACTTCACAGTTACTTGGGCGAAAAACCCGTTTACTTAAAGTTTTGGGCGACTTGGTGCAAGCCATGTATGGAGCAAATGCCACATTTTCAGCATGCATATGAGCAATATGGCGATAAAATTCAATTTGTGGCTATTAATATTGACCTTAATGATGACGCAGACGCTGTTGCTAAGGTTAAAGAGCGTTTTTCACTCACTATGCCACTATTTACTGATCACACAGCCCAGGTTGCTAAACATTATGAATTTATGGGCACCCCGTTTCATGTGTTGATTGATAGTGATAAAAAGGTGATTTTTCAGGGCCACGAAGCAGATAAACCGCTTGATAACACATTACGTTTGTTATCACACAATGGCAAAGTTGATAAAGCGCGTTTACTAGGCGAAAAGCAAGGCCAAGCGACTCCTTTGGTAATTCCGAACAAAGGTAAAAAAGCCGTGCTGTTCACCGCTACGTGGTGCGACTGGTACTTAGCCGACACGCGCCCTGCAATGGCAAAACAGTGTGTACTAGCGCAGCAACACATTAATAAGCTGGCAGAGCAAGGAATTGATGTCGAGGTTAAAGTGAGTCAGCTGTGGACTGATCAAAGTGCAGTGCAAGAATATGTTGATAAATTCTCTGCAACTATGCCGGTTTCAATCGATTATGGTAATGATTTATTTATCGAAAATGGCATTAATTCAGTACCCAGTTTACTTCTCTACAACGATGGAAAATTAGTTTCTAAGCATGCTAAATTTTAGCTCAAAACCGCTTAATTTTACTTTGTAATTATGCAAATTTAGCCTATGCTCAAGGCTCATTTAACAGTGAGCCTAGAGCATGATAGATAAGGCATTATTAGCAAAAACACGCGAGTTATCTGACCGATTAATCGCATTGCAAACACCCATTCGTATTCTTGATGCGATCAACTGGGATAAACAAATCAAAGAAGAGTTTTTTAAGCATAAATGCCAAAAGAACCCAACGGTTGATCAAGCCTATTACCAACAGCGTGATCTTGGTTTTGTACCAAGCGAGTTGCGCCGCGCGTTTTCTGATTTAAATCGCGATATCATCAGCCAGTTAGGGCAGCTAAACCCAATTGCCCAATACATGAGCAAGATGTGCACTGAATATAAAACAGTACTCAGTATGATTGAGTATCGTGGTACCCCTGAATTTCATGATTTGTCAGTTGAGTTGTTCGGTCATCCCAAGGATTTATTCCATGCAGGGGAGCCTTCACTTTCTGAGCTTGCAACCATGCTTGAGCAGCCGCTAAAGAGTATGCTTGATGCGGATATTTTACCGGATGATCCAAAAAACATAGATGCACAAGATGCAGTGAAAATTCTAGCATCACAAGTGGCTCAAACGATGCCGGGTATCGATGTTGAGGTTATTCTGAGCGACGGTATTGTGAGTGATGCTGCGGCAGGTGCAAATAATATTAAACTTAATCAAGATGTTAAATTCTCTCAAAGAGAGCTAGATATTCTAGAGGTGCATGAAGGCTGGATTCATGTGGGGACCACGCAAAACGGTCTTGCTCAGCCCTATTTAACCTGTTTAAGTAAAGGCACACCGAGCTCTACAGTGACCCAAGAGGGCCTTGCTGTCTTAACCGAAATTATTACTTTAAAGTCGACGCCACGACGTTTAGCAAAATTAGTGAACCGTATTCAAGGTATTACTAAGGTTATTGATGGCGCGGAGTTCGTTGATATTTATCGTGATTATGTAGCGCAAGGTTTGAGTAAAGACGACAGTTATACGCTTACTCAGCGGGTGTTTAGAGGCAGTACAGCAACAGGCTTACCTTTTACCAAAGATATCGCCTACATCAAAGGTTTCGTGTTGGTGTATAACCTTATTCGGGTTGCCATTCAGTTAGGTCGAATTGATCAATTGCACTTGTTATTGGTCGGTAAAATCTCAATTGATGATTTTAGACTGATATCGCAATTACATGATTTAGGTGTGATTGAAGACCCTAAATTTATTCCGCCACACTTTAAAGACTTACGAGGCCTAGCAACCTGGCTAAGCTTTGGCCGTTTTATCGGTAACTTGTCGTTTGAGCAATTAGAAAACGACTATAAACCACTCTTTATTTGAATAAATATATAAAAAAATGCAGCTGGAATGAGCAGCTGCATTTTAAGAGTTAAAGCATGTTGCCTTACATGCTTTTAGTCGAGGAAACGATTAACCGGTGAGTGCGTCAACCTGCACTACATCATTCAGTACGATAACTTCTGCACGTTTGAAGAAGTTAAAATCTGTTGCGGTTGCTAATGTGTAAGCACCCATCATACGGCTGATGATTAAATCACCATTGTTTAATTTTGGTAGCATGATTGACTCACTTACTAAGTCGATGCTATCGCAAGTTGGGCCTGCTAATACTGACTCTACGCGCTCGTTTGATTGCTTTAACGAGTCGATAGGGTACGAGGCTTCATCGAACAATAAACCACTGAATGAGCCGTAAATACCATCATCTAAATAGTACCAAGGCTTGCCATCACGAACTGCTTGACCCATTACTGATGCAACACTGGTTACAGCACTGGCTACAATAAAGCGACCTGGTTCAGCAATTACGCGAACTGTCTCTGGTAACTGTGCTAAGGCATCATTAATAGGCGCACAAAACTCATCAATTGGCAGCACGTCTTTGTTGTAAGGCACTGGGAAACCACCGCCAATATCAAGCGTACTAAGCGCTGGTAATCCTAATGTGGCTACGTCGTTAATCACTTGGTTACATGCAGCAATAGCAGTGACATATTTAGCTGGGCTTGCTGTTTGCGAGCCAACATGGAACGACAACCCTTTGATACGAATACCTAATTGTTGCGCGTAGCTAATGATTTCAATGGCCATTGCTGGGCTGCAACCAAATTTTTTCGATAAATCTGCGAAAGCTTCCGCATTACGAAAACTTAAGCGAACAAGTAACTCAACCTGGTCTTTGTATGCAATGAACTTTTCTAGTTCGTTGATGTTATCTACCACAAACACATTGCAACCGTATTCAAGTGCATCACGAATATCACGATCACGTTTGATTGGGTGCGTGTGAATCGTACGGTCACTTGGTACGCCTTGGCTGGCGACTAAGTCAATTTCACCGCTGGTTGCTAAATCAAAGCTGGCACCTTCTTCTAAAAGCGTACGAACAACCGCTGGATGAGGCAGTGGTTTTAATGCAAAGTGTAAAGCAACGCCAGGTAAAGCACGGCTTAATGCACGGTATTGATGACGAACTGATTCACAATCTAGCACCATTAATGGCGCGCCATGTTGTGCAACAAGTTGCTCAATAAATTGGTTTGATGGTTGTGCGACTGGTTCGTTTGCAGCAACCGACGCTGCAGGTACTTTGATTGTTAAGTCTTGTGTAAGTGGTGAAATAGCCATTTTACTCTCCGGCAATTAAGCAACTGCTCGGAAAAATGGAAGTCCGAGTCAGTTGAGTGTTATTAAGCGCACAGTATGTTCTGTGCAATCAAATACACTCTTGGATAGTTGCTCTATCGCCTTGCTACAAACAGAGTTTGTAATGTACTCGGATTGGCTATCATCAAGAAGCGGCGAGATAATAGATCTGCTTTTTTATTTGCGCAAGTATTTTTTTATAATATTTCGAGTTATTTTTGTACAGCAAATCGAGTTGGCTTAGTCACTGTTTTCGAAGCGTATTCCATAGCTTTGTGTATAAATGTTGAGCATGGCTTTTGCGTCATCTGGGTGATTACTTTGGTTGTGTAATTGCTGAATATAGGCAGCCATTTCTGCACTTTTCATATATTCATCGATAAGTGCAATGGCACGATAACCCGCCGCGGTTTTACTGCAGGTAAAAAAGCCATTAATAAATTGAGGGTATTCTTTTATCGTTCGTGAGCTGAGCAATTTTAATTGCTGCGCGTCTAGGTGCGAATATAAAGACTCTCGATACGCGACGATATAATCAATACGTCGATTTAGTAGTAACTTACTTAATTGTAAAAACGGGTTTTCACCATAAATACGGGCTATTTTCGTATTATGCTTGTCAAAAATAGGGTCCAGTTGTTGGTAGCTTGTAGAGCCTATAACACCAAAAATTTGTTTATTTGCTAAAAGGCTTTCAACGGATGCAGAAGATGGAAGGTTCTCGATATTCGGTTTTAAAGCGAACAGTTGTCTTTGCATGTGCATATACGTAGGCACGTTTGAAAACAACATGTTTTTAGCTCGTTCGGGTGTCTTAATCGCATTGTAAGTACAACTCGTTTTTTCGCTTGCTAGGCGTTTCATTAACCGAGCGTGATTAGTTAATTGGACACTTAGCTGAAATTCATCACTTAACGCAGGTTCAATCACTTTATAAAAGTGTTGATTTATGTTCTTTTCGTCATACTCATTCGCAAAATAGGAAGGAGTTAGAATAGTTAAAGAACTCTTTTCATTGGCTTTAACAGTTATACTAATAAAGGTTACAACAAGTACTAAAGGAAGGTTAAATACCCAAGCCATTTGATAAAAAAAACGATTTTTTTGATAGTTAAACGCTAGTTTTTTCATAATGACCTGAGTATTAAAATATAACTTACTTATCGAGCATTGGTGCTCTCAAAAATTTTGTCAGCTGATGCTGCCACAAAACCTGTGTATAGCTCGCCATCTGGTTTTGCATAACGCAGAGCGAACTCATAAAAACAACTCGGTACAGCAACAACACCATCGCTAAACTCAACTTCGCTGTCATCAGCAAGAGTCGAAGATTGCTCAAGTAATACTTCTGGTGAACCTTTGATTTCACCGCCAGATGTATTTAGCGCAAAACCTGCATCTTTAAGTGCTTGGTTTACACTTTCGATATCATCGAATTTAGCCAATTCATTGATGCTCACAGTAAAGTGATTAGCACGGTAACCCCATGCTGACATCCATGCAGCGTATTCGCTTTCTGCTAGCAGCTTTTTGTAAGTGTCTGAACTTACTTGCCAGTGCGTACCTGAATATAGGAAATTATCCGCTGTTACAGCGTCTTCGTCAATCTGTTCAACCATGTCGTTAACGATAGCTTGTAATTCTTCTGAGCATTGCTCAACAAGTAATTCAGAAATGAAAACTTTAGGTTGCTTAGGATCTGAATGTTCGAAGTGCTTTGCGTATAGTTTTTTCGCTTCGAAATGGTACTCGCCGCATTCTTTGTAGCCAACTGCTAAAAAGTGCGCAGCTAGTTTCTCTAAACCGATTTTCTCATGGTTAAAAGTACGCAGTGCGATGTGATCGTTAATCACGTCATCTTTTTGTGTAGAGCCAAGTAACTCATGTACTTTTACCGCCGATGGCGTAACTGATAAATAGTTGTCCCATAGGTTTTCAAATAGGGCGTTTACATCTGTGTGCATGTTTAATTCCTTCAATTAAGGCGGCGAGGCCGCCAAACAATTATTCAATAATTAAGCCCGGCGCAAGGGTCTGTGGTAAGTTAACTTTTTCGGCTTCAACAGAAGCAACAGGGTAAGCACAGTAGTCAGCAGCGTAATAAGCGCTCGCTCTGTGGTTACCACTAGCACCAATACCACCAAACGGTGCAGCGCTTGATGCGCCTGTAATTGGTCGGTTCCAGTTAACGATACCGGCACGAATACGTTTTAAGAAATGTTGGTAGTCATCGCTATCATCACTTAATAAACCAGCAGATAAACCAAATGAGGTGTTATTTGCTTCATTAATCGCGCTATCGAAATCTGTGTAGCGATAAACCTTGATAAGAGGACCGAAGTGCTCTTCATCAGGCATATCTTTAACAGCCGTTACATCAATAATACCCGGGCTTACAAAACCAGTACCCGGTTCAAGATGCTTAAGTTCGACAAGAGAGGTTGCTCCCATATCAAGTAACTGCTGCTGAGCTGCAACCATACCTAAAGCCGCTTTTTCGCTGATCATTGCACCCATGAACGGTTGATCTTCGCTAAAGCTGTCGGCTACTTTGATGTTTTTTGTTGCAGCAATTAATTTTTCTAAAATTGCATCGCCATTTGCCGAGTTCTCGATGAATAAACGACGAGAACAGGTACAACGTTGGCCAGACGTAATGAAACCAGACTGGATAATGTCGTGAACAGCCGCACTTACATCTGCGACATCTTTTACGATCAGTGGGTTATTACCGCCCATCTCTAGCGCTAAGATTTTACCTGGATGACCTGCAAATTGCTTATGTAATAGGTGACCTGTATTTGAGCTACCCGTAAAGAATAAGCCATCGATATCTTGGTGAGATGCCAAAGCAATACCTGTGTCAACTTCACCTTGAACAAGGTTGATGACACCGGATGGTAAGCCTGCTTTTAGCCAAAGCTTTAAGGTGAACTCAGCAACATGAGGCGTTAGTTCTGATGGCTTAAATACAACTGTATTACCCGCTAAAATAGCTGGCACAATATGGCCATTTGGTAAGTGACCCGGGAAGTTGTAAGGACCAAACACCGCAACAACACCATGTGGCTTATGACGAATAAACGCTTTAGCGCCAGGCATTGGATTTTCTGTGGTACCCGTACGTTCGTTATAGGCTCTGACCGAAATGGCGATTTTACCCGTCATTGCACCTACTTCGGTACGTGTTTCCCAAAGCGGTTTACCTGTTTCACGGGCGATGATCGTTGCAAACTCTTCGCTATGCTCTTTAAGCTCTGCTACAAAGTTTTCAAGAATAACGATACGCTCTTCAAGAGTCATATCAGCCCAGCCTAGCTGCGCATTACGAGCTGCTTTAATTGCATCGGCGACTTGTTCAGCCGTGGCTGTTTTACCTTGCCAAACAACCTCGCCATTACTTGGGTTGATTGAACTAAAATCATGACCAAGGCCTGCTTGCCATTGGTTAGCAATAAGTTGAGTTGTTACACTCATTTTAAACTCCTTAAGTGGTTACAAACGGAAGAACCGTGCTGCATCCCCTTGTTTTAATTTAAGTGCATCTGCCACTTCTTGGCTGACGATTAATGTGTGCTTAGCGTGGTTGTAATGAGCATGTTTGGTGAATGTGGCTCTAAAGTCATTCACGCCTTGGTTGCAAATAGCTAATGTATCTGAGCTTTGCTCATTGATATGCGCAAGCTCACCAATGCTGATAGGGCACACTTGTGACTCACGGACACTGCGAATATTGCCAAGCTTTGCTTCAACCGTTGGCCCTGCATCGAATAGGTCAACATAACCACGGTGCTCAAACCCTTCTTTTTCCAAAAGTTTAAGCGCAGGCTTGGTTTTTTCATGAACCTTACCAATCACAGCTTGGGCTTTTTTGCTCAGTAAGTTGGCATAAATAGGGTACTTAGGCATTAACTCGCTGATGAAGACTTTATCGCCTAAACCCACTAAGTGATCAGCTTGTGGGAACTCAATACTAAAAAAGTGCTCTTGTAACCACTGCCAGAAAGGCGAGTGACCGTCTTCATCACTCACACCACGCATTTCTGCGATAATGGTGTCAGCAAAACGTTCGCTGTGTTGGGCCATAAATAAAAAGCGAGAACGTGATAAAAAGCGACCTGTTAAGCCTTTGCGATTTTGCTCCCGTAAGAACAAGGTACAAATCTCAGAGCAACCTGTGTAGTCATTACACATACTCAGAATATCAACCGTGTTATATACGTTGAGAGTAGGTGAATGGTGAACAGTTTTACCTTGGTGGTAATGATACAAAGGAACCGACATACCCACGGCAGCTTCGATAGCCGTTGTGCCGATAACGTCACCCGTTTCACTGTCTTCTAATACAAATAAGTAGGTTTCGTCTTGTGGTTTATTAATATCTTTTGCAAAACTGCGTTCAGCGCGTTCAATTTTTTCTTGTAGTAAATTGTCATCAACCGGTAACGAGGTAAAACCATGACCAGATTCAACAGCAATTTGTTTTAACGCAGCAAAATCATTTGCTGTTATAGGACGTAATACTTGCATTAAGTGCACTCCAATGGCGCATGCTTTGAGCATGCGCCAACTAGGATTAACCGTTTACAACGTCTGCAACCGCTTTTTCAAAGCGAGCTAAACCTTCTTTGATATCCTCTAATGGAATAACTAAAGATGGCGTAAAGCGCACAACGTTTGTACCAGCAACAAGGCTCATTAAACCGTGTTTAGTGCTTGCTACTAGGAAGTCACGTGCACGGCCTTCGAATTTGCTGTTAAGAACCGCACCTAATAATAGACCTTTACCACGTACTTCACTAAATACGTCGTATTTTTCGTTGATTGCTGCAAAGCCATCGCGTAAAAGTTGTTCACGCTCTTTAACACCAGCAAGTACTTCTTCGCTATTCACAGTATCAAAAGCCGCTTCTGCTACAGCACATGCAAGTGGGTTACCACCGTAAGTTGAACCATGTGTGCCTACTTTTAAATGCTCTGCAATGCTAGTTGTTGTGATCATCGCGCCAATTGGGAAACCACCGCCTAGCGCTTTTGCTGTAGTTAGGATGTCTGGTGTTACATCTAAACCTTGGTATGCGTATAAATCACCTGTACGGCCAACACCTGTTTGTACTTCATCAAAAATAAGTAAAGCATTGTGTTTGTCGCATAACGCGCGAACACCTTTAATAAATTCGTTCGTTGGCGAAATGATACCGCCTTCGCCTTGTAATGGCTCCATCATCACAGCACACGTGTTGTCGCTGATAAGTGCTTCAAACGCCGCTAAATCGTTATAGTCACAGTGATCGATTGCAGCAGGCTTAGGACCGAAACCATCTGAGTAAGCAGCTTGACCACCTACGGTAACAGTGAAGAATGTACGACCGTGGAAACCTTTGTTAAACGCGATGATTTGGTTCTTTTGCTCGCCGTGTACATCTAATGCCCAGCGACGCGCTAATTTTAATGCCGCTTCGTTAGCTTCTGCACCTGAGTTTGCAAAATATACTTTATCTGCAAATGTAGCGTCAGTTAACTTTTTAGCTAAGCGAAGTGCAGGCTCGTTTGTCATTACGTTTGATAAGTGCCAAATTTTTTCGCCTTGCTCTTTTAGGGCATTGACAAGAGCTGGGTGACAATGGCCTAAACAATTAACGGCAATACCACCTGCAAAATCGATAAATTCTTTACCGTTTTGATCCCAAACACGTGAGCCTTCACCGCGAACAGGAATCACCTCTGATGGGTTGTAGTTTGGTACCATTACGTCGTTAAAAAGTTCTCTTGTTACTTGCATTTATTGCACCTAAATCTGGCTTAGTATGAAAAAAGTTAAATTGCAAAAAATAGGTCAGTTAAGCCGTTCCTGCCTAATTAAGCACGATGAGATTATTTTTCTTATCTATTTTTCTTATTATCTGGGTTAGGGACTTAAATTTGCAGTGCTATTTTGTGAAAAATGACTAAAATAAAAAGCAAATTAACGAAAAGAGTAGTCAAAGTGATAACTTCACAAGATGAAAAACTATTAGCTATCTTAAGAACCAACGCGCGTGCGAGTATTTCTGACCTAGCGAGAGCGCTTAATTTATCGCGCTCAACTGTTCAAAGCAGAATGTTGAAATTAGAAGAAACAGGTGTGATCAAAGGCTACAGCGTAGACTATGGTGACGCCTATTTGAGCCAAATGGTATCGGCCCACGTTTCGATTAAAGTGAAACAAAAACTGACCACCAAAACGAATCTTGAACTAAAGCAGATTGATGCTATTTCACAGCTCTATGCAATTAGTGGTGAATTTGATTTGATTGCTGTTGTGCAAGCGCAAAACCTTGAAAAGTTAAGTCACCTATTAGATGACATAGGTAACTTAGATGGCGTAGAGCGAACAACGTCGTCTGTGATTTTAGAGACAAAGTTTAAGCGTTAACCCTTAATCAGGTAAAACCGCTTCTTTTGTCTATAATAACTGTTACTCGTTAGTTATTTAGGCTTGTATTGATGCTTGCTTCATTATTGCTGTCACTCACTGTAGCTCAGCCTTTTCAGTTAGGTACTAACTTACCAATTAACGCACCACACAACGCAATTACGCATGTTGAATGTATTTTCAAGCAAATCAATGTGCCATTTCACTTGCAGAAGTTACCTTGGTTAAGGGCTAAAAGGGAAGTGCAGCTAAATCGGCTCGATGGTTACTTTACCGCAAACCTGTTATCGCAAATGCAAGAGTATGGTGAGCTTTCTGCCCCGATGTTTTTAGAAAACTGGTACTGGTTTACCCATGCAGATTCAGCTTCAATAGCCGAACACGATCTTCGTTATGGCGTAGTAAGAGGGAGTCATCAGGCGGATTGGTATCAATTAACTAATCGGAAAATTGAAGTCGAAGTCAATACCACCCAAGAGCTTATAAAAGTATTTAAAAAGCAGCGGGTAGATAGAATTTTGCTTGATTTAGAAGAGTTTGAATTCAATGCTGTGCAGTTACAGATAAAGCCGGATGAATATACTCAAACATTCTATCGTTACGTACCTTTGGGTTTATTTGCAGCAAATAAAACACTCGAGGAGTTTCCTGAGTTTTTAAAAACCTTTAACAGCCACATAAGTAGCTGCTCACAAAGCCCTTTTGTGTTGTCAAAAATTGAAAAACTTACTTTAGTGCAAGGGCTTTTAGAAAAAATAAAGCAATTAGCGAATTCAGAACAGGTGCAGCAAGCAGTAATTAAAAGTAATCAGCAACCACTCGCACAGCAAGATCTCGAACAGCTTGATCATCAGTGGGCACAACAAGTCCGTGACAATACATCTATACTGGCAGAGCGCTACTTAAAACTTGAAGGTTCACAATTCTTACAAGTATGGCAAAAGCAGATGCTAGGTGTTATTACAGAAATAATTGTCAGCGATAAACAAGGTAAAAATGTCATTATTAGTGAAGTCACAACTGACTATTGGCAGGGTGATGAAGCCAAATTTTTAAATATGTACCAGCAAGATGATGACTATTACATTGATACAGTGGAGTTTGATGAATCGACTAAACACTTTCAGGTACAGTTTAGTGTGCCCATATTTGATAAGGAAAATCAGCACATGGGAGTGCTGATATTAGGTGTAGATATCGAAAAAGCGCTCTCTAATAACGCACTTAGTCATTGATTGGTTTTGGGCGCTTTGCGAATGACTTTCTTTTCGACTTCATCGAGCTTTATAACATAGGCATTACCGCCAATGCCTTTAAACTCTTCGTCTGTAAAAACAATTGTGTTGTCATCGTAAAAAGTGATTGCTTCTTTTTGCGTTACGATCCCGAGATCAATACGAGATACATCTCCGGAAAAAAACTTATCGCCTTGGTAGTTTTCAAATAACCAAATGCTGGTTGAATCTAGTAGAACTAACTTGGTTCTATCAGGGCTTAGAGCCGCAGAAGTGATCCAACAAAGTTTTTCCATTGTGGTGCAAGTTTGAAACGAATCTATTAATTGTGCATCAAAGTTAGCCGCATGATCGCCAACTTTATACACTTTTGTAATACCATCAAATGGCTCAGTGCGATTTTTAGTAAATAAATAGAGGTGTCGGCCAAGGGCTACAAAGGCCTCCAAATCAAAGTTACGTTGATCTGGTTGGATTGGGCTGCCGTCCATTTCAGGATAAGTGAACTTGATTATCTCTGCTTCTGTGGTGTCGCTTTTGATATCGATAGGGTTTTCTATTTTATAAATAGTTAACCATTTTCTGTCGTTTTTATTATTGCCAAAGTCGCCCAAGAAAAAGTGACCAAATTTGTTTTGTGTCATATCTTCCCAGTCAATGTTTTTAGCATTGGTTACCAAAATTTCTTTTGCTATAGAGCCATCTTCATTAAGACGGTAAAGTTTTGGCTCGTCACCGCTGTCATTAATAGCCCAGAGTCGATTGAACTTATCAAATTCGATACCGGAGATTTCTCTCAGTTTTGGGTCTACCGTTAAACGTTTTTTGCTGTAAAGGGTATAAATAGAAGAGCCGACCAATAATCCAATGATGGTGACTGATAAGATAAAAACTGTAAGTAAGCTTTTTTTTAACATTAACAAGGGAATGGCTTTGAATAATGTCGTTAGTATAACTTACTAAAGCGGTTGCTGTATATTCCAAACCCCTGTTCCAGTAACAGACATAAAGTTAATGTTATCTTGCAATACTTTATGGCCAACATTAACAGACGACTCAGGGTGGCTCACTAGGTAGCCTTGAACACTGTTTATGCCCATCGATTTAACTAGTTCAAATTGAGCGAGTTCTTCAACTCCTTCGGCGACAACTTTAAGGCCGAGTTTTCGGCCAAGTTCACTGACAGAGTGCATTATTTCATTGTATTTAAGGTTGTCGTTAGCTTGCGCAACAAACAGTTTATCAAGTTTGATCACATCGATAGGTAAGTCTGCAAGAGTACTTAACGAGCTAAAACCGGTACCAAAATCATCAATCGCAATGGTGATCCCTTCGCTTCTGAGTTTTTCTAACGATTGAATAATCTTGTTGCTTGCTTTGATTAAGGTTGATTCGGTTATTTCTAGCATCAGCGCTTTTGCAGGCAGCCCCGTTTTGGCAAGCTTCTCCATGACCCACTCATAAATATCGTAATGTTTTAATTGCACGCCGGATATATTCACAGAAATAGATACTTTCTTCATCCCCGCATTATACCAAGCAGACATTTGCCTACATGATTCCAGCATGATCCAATCACCAAGTTCTAGTATCAGATTAGACTCTTCAGCAATGGGGATAAACTCATCAGGCGTGATTGAGCCTTCAACAGGGTGATCCCAGCGAACTAACGCTTCGAAGTAGTCAATGGCACAATCATCTACATGTACAATAGGTTGAAAAGACAAATGAAAACTGCTGCTAGCAATAGCAAGACGCATTTCTTCTAGCAAGTAATGATAGCGCCTAATCTTTTTACCCATTTCAGGAGAATAGACTTTAAAAATTCCACGACCATCTGTTTTGGCTCGATACATGGCAACATCAGCCATCTGCAGTAATGCTTGTGGGGTGGATGCACTATCTGGGTAAACCGCTATACCTATACTAGCGCTAATTTTGATTAGCTTGTTACCTAAGACAAAATCACGTTCGATTTCGTGCAGCACATTTTGTGCAACCTCTAATGCTTTGTCTTTATCATCTTTTAAGTTAATGAAAATAGAGAACTCATCACCACCAAGGCGTGCTAAGTTTTGTTCTAATTGACTAATTGGGGAAATATTACTTATTTTATGATGGCGTAAAACACTGCTCAAGCGTGTTGCTACTTGAATTAACACATCGTCACCAAAACTGTGACCAAAAGAGTCATTTACTTGTTTGAATCCATCTAAATCTATAAATAGTAAAGCACAGCTGAATTTATCCATCTCAGCAAGTCTCAATTGTTTGGCAAGGTGTTCTATATAGGCATGTCGGTCAATAAGGTGGGTTAACTTATCTTGATAAATACTGACTTCAGATTCACGTGTGTAATTAGTTATATGGGTTGTAAGTGTTTGAAAGTTAACTTGTAACTGTTCAAGCTGTGTATGCTTGTTTATACCTGATTCACTGGCTAAGTTTAGGCTGTTGAGTAATTCAATTGCTTTAGTATTGAGCATCTTGAGAGTGTATTTCTCATGATTATTTTGAAATCTTAAGTTAACTAACCAACTGATGGCTAATGCTAACAAGATTAAAATGATAATGTTTACCGGTGAGAATAATGTAGTGAGTATAAGATCCGAAGTCATCGCGGTTACGACTGACTCATTTGTTGTATTAATAACAATATAAGAAATATTATTATCGTAAACTAAATGCTGGCCACTTAACACGAGGTTATACCAAGGAGCTGTTACCACTGTAACATCTGTACCTTGGAAGGTATGTAGTTCTAAGCCTTTTGGCGCGTACATCAAATCATTGACCTGTTTAGTCAAGAAGATATTTAAGCCATATATAAAAGCTATTAAAGTTATAATACTTATTGATAAAGTTCGAAGAGCATTGGCCATACATTACTACCATTGTGGTGTCTTTGTTTTACAATAAAACCTCACCAGTTAATACATCGAGTATATTGTTTGTATCTAGATTAGACAAAACCTTTCTCATACTTTGGGGCATGGATGAGTATAGAATGTGAAAATTCATAGTCATTAGTGTTAATACTCTAAAATGTTTTTCTTATGCTAGTTAATTGAAGTCTTACTTTTATACTGCATTGTTGCTATTCATCGAGCAAACTTTAGCACTGGTACGATAAAAATGCTTAGATACTTTCATACTAATAATATTTATGGTTATTGTTTAGCTAAACAATAAGTCACCACTTAGTATTTATTTTATTATCTCTTCTCGCCATGTGTGGAATTTATTATTTTTTCGGCTGATTGTTAATTATTAAATGTTATATACCAACTTTTGATGTGGCCTGCTAGTTTTAACCTAGCTATTCTTGTGGTCAGAAAAAGTGGTTATAACATTACTGAAAAGCAGCACTGTTAATGCTTTCAGGGATTGGTAGTCCGTTCGAATTTACGCTTTTCTACTTATTGTGTTTGTATATGCACTGAGATAATTTTTAAAAACGTTAATTGGGTAGTGCGGGATTAGCGTCTGGTTTATAAAATTAAATTTGCGTTGCGTTTTATCATTTTTCATGTGATAAAAAATTAAAAATCAGTCAAAAATAAAGATTTTATTACCATCTTGTTTGTTAATTTATTTAACGAGGATGTACGGTGTAAATCTGTTTTGTCTTGTTTTTATAAATTGTTGGCAGTGTATTTTTGACGAACGAAGTTGTGTTTATTTTAGTATGATTGCTCTAACTTTTCACTTCAATTTTATTCACTTTACCCAATCTAAATTGTTATCTATTTTTTTATAAGTTGCGAATAGGGTTGATAAAAAAGGTACTGAAAATAAAGTATATTTTATTATCAACTTGGTTCAGTTATTGCTCGTAATAATACAGCAATATGATTGTTGTAGTTTTTGTGTGTTTTATGCACTATGGTGGTGCGAAAAACATACAGATGCACTGTCATAATGCGTAAATATAGGTTTGGTTTACTAGATTCAAACTTGATGTTTTAGTAAGCAAGTTTAGAAACCTGAAACGCACAGCTTCCGCTGAATGAGTCGTTGAATGCGGTACTGTGGCAAGGATTAATTTACCAATTGGTTGAATTGGAGCCCACTATGCTAAGTAAACGTTTTTTTAAAACTAAAGACGAAACAGAAGTTACCTTTGAATTTCAACACCCTGATGCTGATGATGTGCAATTAGTTGCAGAGTTCACAGATTGGCAGCCAGTGCCAATGAAGTTTAATAAAAAAGAACAAGTATTCAAATGCAAGCAGCGCTTACCGCTTGATCAAGAATTTCACTTCCGTTACTTAATCAATGGCGAAACATGGGACAATGACCACCAAGCAGATGGTTATATTCCTAACGGTTTTGGTACTGATAACAGCATTGTTAATACCCAACGCGCTTAGGTATTTTGATGCAGTCACTTTCGCAGTTATATTACCTGCATGGCATAGGCTATGAATATACTAAATACACTGGTGAGCATGTTATTTTCGATGAAAGTACACGCATGCAGGCACTTAGTTGTTGTGGTGTAGATACTCAGGATACTGATGCAGTTAACCAACTTAATTTTGCATTGGATGCAGGTACATGGCTGAATTTGTTGCCTCATACAAGCATTATTGAGGCACACCACCCAATTTTGAAAGTACGCGTTGATGAGCGTTTATTATCACGCTCATGTACTCTAAGCGTGCCTTCGCTTGATATTCATTTTACTTGTGAAAACTTACAAGGTTTAGCTATTCTTGGTGATTATGGTCTAAACGGTATTCGTTATCTTGAACTTGCATTGCCAGTTCCTGAAATGCCAATTGGTTATCATGATGCACTCATTACTGTGGCAGATCAGCAATCTCACAGTCAGCTTTGGATCACACCTAAAGAAAGCTTCTCTATTGATGACAAAAAGCGTTTGGGCTTATCCATTCAGCTTTATAGCTTATGCAATGAAGAGGGGTTAGGAATTGGTGACTTCGCTGACTTAACAAAGCTTATTAAAGCAGCCGCGACTAAAAACATGGATTATGTGTTGCTTAATCCACTGCATTTACTGTTTGAACACAGCCCAGAGAGGGCGAGTCCCTATAGTCCAAATAGCCGAGCGTTATTGAACCCGCTGTATATTGCAGTGTCATTATGCGAAGACGCCAAAAATAATAATGCACTTATTAAATTGTTAGCGGATAAACCGCAAACCGATGCGACTTACATTGATTATACATCAGTTAGTGACTTTAAATATCAAGTGTTTAGCTGTTTATATCAACACTTTTGTGAATTTGGCTCAGCAGAGCGAAAACAGCAGTTCACTCGTTTTTGTGAAACCCATAAACACAGTCTTGCAACTATGTTGGTTGGGGACCGTGATTATGCTAGCTATTTACAATGGCAAGCTCACCTTCAATTAAATATCTGCCAGCAAGCTGCCCGTGACAGTGGTATGGCAATTGGTCTTATTAATGACTTAGCCGTTGGCTGTGCAGGTGATGGTAGTGAGTTCAAGAGCCAAAATGAATTATTTGCCGAAAATGCACATGTTGGAGCTCCGCCAGACCCTTGGGCTGAACATGGTCAGAATTGGGGCTTACCGGCACTTAATCCACAAAAGTTAAGTAAAGACAATTTTGCTTTTTATCGCTCACTTATCCGCGCCAATATGGAAGATGTTGGTGGTCTTAGAATTGACCACGTTATGGCGATACGCCGACTTTGGTGGTGTTTTGAAAATAACTCCCAGCAAGATGGTTGTTATGTCTATTATCCCTTTGAACAACTATTAGCAATTCTAAAGATTGAATCTCACCTCAATCAATGTGTGGTGATTGGCGAAGATTTAGGTGTTGTACCTAATGAAGTGCGTGAAGCACTAAAAGCAAGTGCAATCTATTCAAACGGGTTGTTTTACTTTGAAAAGGACCACCAAGGTGAGTTTTTAGCGGCTGAGCATTTTGCTCCTCATAGTCTTTTAATGATAGCCAACCATGACGTACCACCATTTAAAGGCTGGTGGATTGGCCATGATATTACGATTAAACAACAATATGGTTTGCTTGATGATGAGCAAACTCGGGCTCAATTCGATGCGAGAAACATTGAAAAGCATCGTATGCTTAATTTTATCGCACGAGAGTCAAATCAGCATTTATCGTTAGAAACAGATGCCTTTACGGTTTATGAAGCGTTGGCATCCTCATTAGCGGCAGCACCAGCAAAGCTATTTACTATTCAAATAGATGACTTAGATCAGCAAATACTGCCTGTAAATATCCCCGGTACTGATAAAGAGTACCCAAATTGGCGGCGTTTATTGTCGCGTCCAGCGGCGCAGATTATCGAAGCGCAACAGTCATTCTTAGCCAATTTAATTTCGATAAGGAATCAATAATGCGAAGTCGTGTTCGTCAAGAGCAAAGTGCACAACCTGTTATTTATCAAAAACAAATCGATGCATTAGCCAGTGGTTGTTTTAGAGATCCTTTCAGCTTTCTTGGGGCGCATAAAAGTGGCCCTACAAGCTATGAAATTCGTTGCTTTTTGCCTGGCGCAAGCAGTGTTTCGATTCTGCTTGGCACAGAAAAAATCGTTGCGCAGCAACAAGGTGATAGTCATTTATTTATCGCAAATATCAAATCAAAAACTAAGCCTGACTACCAGCTAGATGTTAGCTATAGCAATGAATTTACTCATCAACAATACGATGAGTACAGCTTTGAAAGCAGCTTAGATGAACAGGCAATGTATCTGTTTAATGAAGGCAGTTTAGAGCATGCGTATCAACATTTTGGTGCACATTTTGTGACTCAACAAGGCGTTGATGGTGTTCGCTTTACAGTGTGGGCGCCGAATGCCAGTAGTGTATCGGTTATTGGTGAATTTAACTATTGGCAGCGTAATCGTCATTTTATGCGTTTTCATCCTGCCAGTGGGGTATGGGAGTTATTTATTCCTGGGCTTAAAGAGCATCAATGCTATAAATTTGCTATCACCACTCTAACAGGAGAAGTGCTTGATAAAGCCGATCCATTTGCGTTTAAGATGCAACAAGCACCGGGTACGGCGTCAGTGCTACAAAAGCTAAAAACAGGTATTCAGCTTTCTGAAAAGGCGTTAGCAAATCGTGCAAAACGAAACAGTATTGATGCGCCTGTTAGTATTTATGAAGTGCATGCGGGTTCTTGGCAAAGACGAGATGATGGCGAGCGCTATCTCACATGGCGTGAACTTGCTGATAATCTTATTCCTTACACAAAAGAGCTCGGTTTTACGCATCTACAATTAATGCCAATCAGCGAGTACCCATTTGATGGTTCTTGGGGTTATCAACCTGTTGGATTGTTTGCCCCGACCAGTCGCTATGGCAGCTTTGAAGATTTTGTTTACTTTGTCGAGCAATGTCACGAAGCCGATATTGGCCTTATTCTTGACTGGGTACCAGGTCATTTCCCAAGTGATCCCCATGGTTTACATCGTTTTGATGGCACCCATCTATACGAACATGCTGATATTAGGCAAGGTTTTCACCCTGATTGGAATACCTATATCTACAATTATGATCGCGCAGAGGTTCGTAGCTTCCTAATTGCGAATGCAATGTATTGGCTGCATGAATTTGGCATTGATGGTTTACGCGTTGATGCGGTTGCCTCAATGCTTTATCTAGACTATAGCCGTGAAGAAGGGCAGTGGGTTGCAAATCAATACGGTGGCAGAGAAAATTTAGGCGCCATTGAGTGCTTAAAACAAGTCAATATGCGCTGCTATGCAAAAAATCCGGGCATTATGATGGTGGCCGAAGAGTCAACAGCATGGCCTGGTGTTACGCGCCAAGTTGACCATGATGGTTTAGGTTTTGGTTATAAGTGGAACATGGGCTGGATGAACGACAGTTTGCATTATATGCAGCGCGATTCAATTTACCGTTCGCATCACCACCATGAAATGACGTTTTCAATGGTTTACGCCTACAGCGAGAACTACATTCTACCGCTTAGCCACGATGAAGTGGTGCATGGTAAAGGCTCATTAATTGAAAAAATGCCAGGGGATGACTGGCAAAAGTTTGCGAACTTACGTGCATATTATGCCTTTATGTGGGCACATCCAGGTAAAAAATTATTGTTTATGGGGGCAGAAATCGCCCAGCGTAAAGAGTGGAATCACGACCAATCGCTTGATTGGCATTTACTTGAACATATTAGCCACAGAGGCATGCAGCAAACGATTAAAGATTTAAATGCTGTATACACTAGCACGCCAGCTTTATACGAGCAGGATACAAGCCCTGCGGGTTTTGCGTGGCTTGATAGCAATAATGCTGAGCAAAGTATGTTTAGCTTTATTCGCTATGCAAAAAAAGCTGAAGACTTTGTGGTGGTGATCTGTAATTTAACGCCGCAGGTGTATCACGACTACGTGATTGGTGTGCCAAAAGCTGGTACCTATCAAGTTATTTTGAATACCGACAAAGAGGATTATTTTGGTTCCGGCGTTGAAGCAACTAATCATGCAGAGCAAATAATTGTAAGCCAAGCGAAAGAAAGTCATGGCTTTAATCAAAGTATTAGTATTTCTTTGCCTGGCCTTGCGACAATTTACCTTAAGAAGGTGAGCGATGAGTCATAGTGTCGAACTAGAAGTCGGTGTGAGCTCACCTTTAGGGGCGTCTGTTGTTGGTGAGGGCGTAAACTTTGCTGTGTACGCACCACAAGCACAGCATATGTCTCTGTGCTTATTTGATAGCAGCGGTCATTCAGAAATTCTTACCCTTGCGATGCATATGAACGAAGGTGGCATCTGGACACTGAAAGTGAGCCCTCTGAAAAGTGGCGCCTTGTATGGCTTTCGAGCTGATGGTGAGTACGCACCTGAAAAAGGACTATTTTTTAATAATCACAAATTGCTGTTAGACCCTTATGCCCGCGATTTGTATGGTGAGTTTACCTGGAGTGAACGTCACTATGGGCAAATGCCTGTAGGAAAGTTAAGTCAGGTTAATAATGCCATTGATATGCCAAAATCACGAGTCCGTGAACTGGCACCTTACACAGGTAAAAAACCGAATCACTGCTGGGGAAAAACGGTAATTTATGAGTGTCATGTGGTTGGTGCAACCTGCCGCCACCCTGAGATCCCAAAACCGTTACAAGGTAAGTTTTTAGGTTTAAGCCATCCTAGTTTTATAGAACATTTACGTACTATTGGTGTGACTTGCTTAGAGTTATTACCCGTTCATGCTTTTATCAGTGAGCAGTTTTTAACAGCCAAAGGCTTACAAAACTACTGGGGCTACAACACACTTAATTTCTTTACACCGCATAAAGAGTATCTGGTTAATGATGATATTAGCGAGTTTCAAGAAATGGTGGCGGCGCTTCACAAAGCAGATATCGAAGTAATACTCGATGTGGTTTATAACCACACTGCAGAGGCGGGCACAGATGGACCTATCTTGTCGCTACGTGGTTTAGACAATCTAGGTTACTACCGCACCGTTGCTGATAAACCCCAGCATTATATTAATGATACCGGCTGTGGTAACACCGTAAATATTGATTCGCCTCGCTCTTTACAGCTGGTACTTGATAGCTTGCGTTATTGGGTTGAAGTGATGGGGGTCGATGGCTTTCGTTTTGACTTAGCAACCATTTTAGCGCGTAACCCAAATGGCTTTAATCAGGCACATGCGTTTTTCCAAGCGATTAATCAAGACCCAGTACTAAGCCAAGTTAAACTGATTGCAGAGCCGTGGGATATTGGCCCAGGTGGTTACCAATTAGGGGCTTTTCCTGCGCCTTGGCGTGAATGGAATGATAAGTATCGCGATACGATAAGACGCTTTTGGAAACAAGAGCAGGGCGTAATTGGCGAGCTTGCAAAACGTTTACATGGTTCGTTTGACTTGTTTGAGCACAACCTACGTGGGCCACTTAACAGTATTAACTTTATCACCAGTCATGATGGCTTCACGCTGGCTGATTTAGTCAGCTACGAGCATAAACACAACGAAGCTAATGGTGAGCAAAATCGTGATGGCCACAGTGGCAATCACTCATTCAATTGTGGTGTCGAAGGGTTTACCAACGATCCACAAGTGAGCAAATTACGCTTACAACAACAAAAAAATATGCTGTTAACTTTGTTACTTTCTAAAGGCGTGCCTATGCTTTCATTAGGAAGCGAAATGGCACACTCACAAGGCGGTAACAACAACGCCTATTGTCAAAACAATCGTACAAGCTGGCTTGCATGGAAAGACTCTCAATTCAGTCATCCTCTGACTCGATTTATTGACGATGTACTGCGCATTCGTAAGCAGTTCAGCATTTTTAAACACCGCTTTTTTGTTCACGATAATGACCCACGTTATGAAGTCGCGTGGTTCACCGAATCAGGCTCCAATATGCAACAAGATGATTGGCATCAAGGTGATCGCCAAGTGTTGATATACAGCCTGACCGACAAGCATACAAATCAAGCTTTATTGATCATATTAAATGCAGGAGCAGAGCCGGTAACTTGCCAACTTCCTAGTTTAGATAAAGGAAAGTGGCAGTTAGCACTGACCAGCATTCATCCTATGTCAGCACAATTTGTTGATAAGGAACACCAGATTGCTGCAATGAGCAGCTGGGTTTTTACCGCCAATTCAGAGGATCTAAATCATGGCTAAAAATGCCGATCAAGTATGTATTGTAAAGGGCTGGCAGGATGCGCCTACAGTTGATGAAAGTACACTAGATGATGACTTATCACGCCATTTTTATTACACCCTTGGGCGTGACAAAGTGGGTAAATCACAGCTGTATTTATACCATGCATTAGCATTAACTATTCGTGACCGATTAGTTGCTCGTTGCCGTGTGACCAAACAGCAAATCCATGAACAAAAACGCCGTAAAACAGCTTACTTATCACTTGAGTTTTTAATGGGGCGTGCTCTTGGTAATGCGATTTTGAACTTAGACTTAGATGAGCAAGTCGCTAAAGCGTTACAAGAATACTGCACAGAGCTCGAGCAAGTTGCTGAGGCTGAGCATGATGCAGGCCTTGGTAATGGTGGTTTAGGGCGCTTAGCTGCATGCTTCTTAGATAGCTGTGCAAGCCTTGCACTACCTGTGGTTGGTTATGGTATTCGCTATGAATACGGCATGTTTAATCAAGCTATTGAAAATGGTCATCAAATTGAACAACCAGATAACTGGCTACGTGAGGGACACCCTTGGGAACTAAGTGCACCTGAGCAATCAAAGCGCGTAAAATTCTTTGGTCATGTTGAAAGTTATACTGATAAATATGGTCGTGAGCACCGTCAATGGCTAGATTCTCATGATGTTTTAGCTGTGCCTTATGATGTGCCAATTCCGGGTTACAAGAATGATATTGTAAATACCTTACGTTTATGGAAATCAGAAGCAACAGACGAATTTGATTTAAGCGAATTTAATGCGGGTAGTTACTCAGAAGCAGTAGCGCGTAAAAACTTAGCTGAACAAATTACCATGGTTCTTTACCCGAATGACAGCAGTGAGAACGGTAAAGAACTGCGTTTACGTCAGCAGTACTTCTTATCATCAGCGAGCTTACAAGACATTATTGACACGTGGGTTAGCAAACATGGCGAAGACTTCTCTGATTTTGCTGATTACCATGTTTTTCAATTAAACGATACGCACCCTAGTATTGCTGTTGCTGAGCTTATGCGTATTTTGGTTGATGAGTATGAGCTTGATTGGCAAGAAGCCTGGTCTATCACGACTAAAACTATGGCTTATACAAACCACACTTTGCTTCCTGAAGCATTAGAGAAGTGGTCAGTATCTTTATTTGCTCGATTATTACCGCGTATTTTAGAAATAATCTACGAAATCAATGCACGTTTCCTCGCTGAAGTTGCGTTAGCATGGCCAGGTGATGTTGAAAAACAACGTGCGCTATCGCTTATAGAAGAAGGCCCTGAGCCACAAATTCGCATGGCGTATTTAGCGATTGTTGGTAGCTATTCGGTGAATGGTGTGGCTGCACTTCACACTGAGCTACTTAAAGCGGGCCTATTCAATGAGTTTTATCAGCTATGGCCAGAGAAGTTTAATAACAAAACCAATGGTGTAACACCTCGTCGTTGGTTAGCACATTGTAATCCTGAGTTGGCTAAACTGCTTAATCAACATATTGGTGATGAATGGGTTGCAGACTTTAGTAAAGTTAGTCAGGTACGTCGTTTATATGACGACCCTAAATTCCATAAACAATGGCAAGCTGTAAAACACAGCAATAAGCAACGCCTTGTTGAGTTAGTGAAAAACCGCTGTGGCGTAGAGTTTGATGCCGAAATGATGTTTGACGTGCAAGTGAAACGTATTCACGAATATAAGCGTCAGCTATTAAACGTATTGCACGTTATTCACCTTTACGACCGTATTCGCCAAGGCGATACAGCAAACATTGTTCCTCGTTGTGTGCTATTGGGCGGCAAAGCTGCACCAGGTTACTACATGGCGAAGAAAATTATTAAATTAATTAATAACGTAGCAGAAGTGATCAACAAAGATCCGCTTGCTAAACCGTATTTAAGAGTTGCTTTTTTACCTAATTACAACGTGACAGCAATGGAAACTATTTGCCCAGCGACGGATTTATCTGAGCAAATTTCTACAGCAGGTAAAGAAGCATCTGGCACAGGTAACATGAAGTTCATGATGAACGGCGCATTGACTATAGGTACGTTAGATGGCGCTAACATCGAAATTCGTGATGCTGTGGGTGCTGACAACTTCTTCTTATTTGGTGCACGTGCAGAGCAAATTGATGATATCAAAGCGCACTATAACCCTGAGCAGATTATTCACCAAACTGACAGCCTCTATAAAGTAATGCAATTACTTGAGAGCGGTCACTTCAATTTGTTTGAGCCTAATTTATTTGACGACATTATTGCGGCAATTAAGAGCCCGCACGATCCATGGTTAGTTGCTCATGATTTTGCCAGCTTTGTAGAAGCGCAAGAGCAAGTTGAACAAGCCTACTTAGACACTGCTCACTGGACCAAAATGAGTATTTTGAATACTGCAGCCAGTGGCATGTTTTCGAGCGATAGAACCATTAGTCAATACAGTGACGACATCTGGCATTTGGAGCCATTACTGGATACTAGTGCACAGCAAAACACACAGAAGAAAAGCAGCTAGCTTAAGACGGAGAGAGTTATGCCAAGTTATGCAAACCGATACATAAGTAGTTTAACCAGAGAAACGTATGCCCTAATTCTTGCCGGTGGTCGCGGCTCACGTTTACATGAATTAACTGACTGGCGTGCTAAACCAGCAGTCTATTTTGGTGGTAAACACCGAATAATCGACTTTCCATTGTCGAATTGTATTAATTCAGGTATTCGTCGAGTTGGTATTGCTACTCAATATAAGTCGCACTCGTTAATTCGTCACGTAAACCGTGCATGGGGTCACTTTAAGAAAGAATTGGGTGAATCTGTAGAGATTTTACCTGCATCTCAGCGATATGGTGACGAGTGGTATTGCGGTACAGCTGATGCGGTATTCCAAAATATGGATATCATCCGTCATGAACTGCCTAAGTATGTCATGATCCTCTCTGGTGACCACGTGTATTGTATGGACTACGGTGGTTTGTTGGCAAAACATGTTGAGACAGGTGCTGATATGACGGTTTGTTGTATTGAAGTACCTTGCGAAGAAGCTGCAGATACATTTGGTGTAATGACGGTTGATGAAAGTAATCGTGTCCGTCGTTTTGATGAAAAGCCTGCTGAGCCAACGTCTGTACCGGGTAAACCAGGAACCTGCTTAGCATCAATGGGTAACTATATTTTCAATACTGAGTTCTTATTTGAACAATTGAAAAAAGACGCAGAAACGGAAGGCTCAGGCCGTGATTTCGGTCACGATATCATCCCAGCTATCATCGAAGAGCATAACGTGTTTGCATATCCGTTTAGAGACTCTAACACAGATGGTCAACCATACTGGCGCGATGTGGGTACGCTTGATTCATTCTGGGAAGCTAACATGGAGCTGGTAATGCCAGAGCCTCAGCTTGACCTTTATGATCCAAAATGGCCAATCTGGACTTATCAGGAGCAGTTACCACCTGCTAAGTTTATTTTTGATGATGATGACAGACGTGGAATGGCTGTTGATTCAACAGTTTCGGGTGGCTGTATTATCTCTGGCTCTAAAGTTAAAAAGTCACTGCTGTTCTCGAATGTATATGTTCACTCATTCTGTGAAATTGAAGAGTCTGTGATTTTACCTGGTGCGAAAATACAGCGAAATTGCCGAATTAGGCGTGCTATTATTGACCGTAATTGTGAGATCCCAGCAGGTCTAGAAATTGGCTACGATCACAAAGCTGACAAAGAAAATGGCTTTAGAGTCTCGAAAAAAGGGATTGTGTTGGTAACTCGTGATATGTTGAATGAACTTGCAAAAAAGTTAAAACAACAAGAGCAAGATAATAAACGACTTGCTTAAGCAATCGCGTTAAATGAAAAAGGGAGGGCATGTCCCTCCCTTATTTATATTTGAATAATACCAATTCGCTTAATTAAGTATTATTGCTGATTGGTATAACAGTTTTATGGAGTACTGCAAAGCATGCATGTATTGATGGTAGCTGCAGAGAATGATGCATTACCGAATGCAAAAGTCGGTGGTGTAGCGGATGTTGTTAGAGATTGTCCTAAAGCTTTAGTTGAAAAAGGCCTTAGTGTTGATGTGGTGATCCCTGATTATGGCTTTGATTATTTGGAGCGTCATCACATAGGTGTTGTGCATGTGCCATTTGCAGGTCAAATGCAAAAACTGGATGTGTGGAAGCTCGCTAAAAGTGATGAAGGTGTAACGCAACTGCTTATATCTCATTGGGAATTTAGCCGCCATAATGGTGCTGTTTATTGTAATGATGAACCAGGCCGCCCGTTTGCAACCGATGCAAGTAAGTTTGCTCTTTTCAACGCTGCAGTTTGCGAGGCTTTATTACAAGGGCTTATCCGCACGCCGGATGTTGTGCATTTACATGATTGGCACAGTGCTTGTGTTGCTCTATTACTTAAAACAGATAGCCGCTATAAAAAACTATCGCACTTATTTTTAGCTTACACAGTACATAACCTTGCATTGCAAGGGATACGCCCTTTCAAAGGCGATAGCTCAAGCCTAGAAGCCTGGTTCCCAAGTCTAGGTTATAACGGCGAAAGGTTATGCGATCCGCGTTATTTTGATTGTTTTAACCCAATGCGCAGCGCAATTAATCTAGTGGATAAAGTTCATCTTGTATCGCCAACTTATTGCCAAGAAGTATTGCGCCCTAGTGATGCAGAAAAAGGCTTCTTTGGTGGTGAGGGGCTTGAAGCTGACCTACAAGCTGCTTATGAACAAGGCCGCGTAGTGGGCATTCTTAATGGTTGCGAATACCCTGGAATGAAGCTTGAGGACATTAGTTTAGCGAGCCTTTATCAACATGCCGAAAATGCATTATTTCAATGGATGGCAAAAAGTCCTGTTTTAGATTCAAGCTATTACATAGCGCATCAACGCTTACTTAAATTTAAAACTCAGCCGTTTTCAGGGCCATTAGTAACCAGTGTGGGCCGTTTAACGGACCAAAAAGCACTGTTACTTCGCCAGTCTTTTGATAAAGGACTGGTGTTAGATGAGTTGTGTCAGCGCTTAAAACAACATAACGGCTATATGATTATTTTAGGCTCAGGGGATGCTGAACTTGAGCAAATTATGACATCGGTTATGGCTCGCCAAGAAAACCTGCTATTTTTAAAAGGGTACGCACATTTTGTTGGCGAATACATGTATCACTTAGGCGATTTATTTTTAATGCCAAGTTCGTTTGAGCCATGTGGTATCAGTCAGATGTTAGCAATGCGAGCAGGTCAGCCATGTTTAGTCCACGGTGTTGGCGGTTTGCGTGATACGGTAGAGCATCATGTGAGTGGTTTTAGTTTCCAAGGTGAGAGTTTAGCATCACAAAGCTACGAACTTGTTACTAGTTTTAGCGATGCGCTTGAGCTTAAAAAATCACAACCAGAACAATGGTGTGCAATTTGTGAACAGGCTAAAAATGCCCGTTTTACGTGGCAATCCGTTGCAGAAGGCTATTTATCAGGCTTATATCAATAAAAAATGCGTGATTCATGGTAATTAAGTGACTTTTTTGTCAATTTCAGCTATTAATTACTTAGTGTGAGATAAAATATAAAAAGTAGGTAAAGTGGCTGTATTTGTTGCTAGGCAAGCGGTCTTTAATCGTCGTCAACAAGTTGTCGCCTATGAGCTACTATTTAGAGATAGTTTAAAAAATAGTTTTCCTGATGTGTCAGAGAGTACGGCAACGGCTCGGCTGATTATGGAAAACCAGCTCAATTTAGGTACCCGTCATATTACGTCGGGCAAAAAAGCATTAATTAATATAGGTCCAGAGTCTTTGAAGCTGGACCTTTGTGCGTTTTTGCCAACTCAAGATGTGGTGATTGAGTTACTCGAAACTATGGAACCTACCGACGAAAATTACGAATATTGTCGCGAGCTTTTTCACAACAACTACAAGTTGGCACTGGATGATTTTGTTTACCAACCTGAGTGGGATCGCTTTTTAAAACTTATTCGTCTTATCAAGTTTGATGTTCAGCAAACACCCTTTGAAGAAATTGCCCCTGTTGTAAATAAGCTTAAAAAACATAAAAAAATAAAGCTTTTGGCAGAAAAGCTTGAAACAGCCGATGATTACGACAAAGCCTATAAAATGGGCTTTGATTTCTTTCAAGGTTATTTCTTTGCTAAACCCAAAATGATTCAGCATCGCGATATTGATTACAACTACGCGCTGGTATTATCAATTTATGCTGAAGTCATGCGCCCAGATCCAAATATAAGTGAAATTGCGGGCTTGTTCTCGTTAGATACCGCACTTGCTTATAAATTGCTGCGCTTAATTAATAGCGGCGTGTTTCCTATTAAAAGCAAAATTGGCTCTCTAAAACAAGCGCTTGTATATTTAGGCCATGAACGACTGAAAAAGTTTGTTAGCCTAATTATTACTGCCCACAGTGCCCAGTCAAAACCAGCCGAGCTTACTCGGCTTTGTGTTGTTAGAGCGCGCTTTTGCGAATTAATAGCGCAGCGTGTTGCTAAGCAACAAACAGGTGAGGCATTTTTAACGGGACTGTTTTCGTTGCTCGATGCCATATTAGATCAGCCAATGGAAAAGCTATTGGATCGATTGCCGTTTCCTGACGAAATTCATGCTGCTCTCATGCAAGAAAAAAATATCCTCTATTACATACTAGAAACCGTCAAAGCTTACGAAACTGGCAGTTGGTGGGCACTTGAACAGGCTGTTGCCTATTTAAGTATTGAAAGTGCTGACCTTCCCAAGATATACGAAAATGCGGTAAATTGGAGCGATAGCTGCAGACAGAACCTATAAGGGATTTATGCGCAATATAAATATGGATGTTTTACGGGGTATTGCAGTACTCGGCTTGATGTTTATGAACATCTACACTTTTGCTGTGTTCGAGTACGATTATACCCCAAGTGCTACGCCACCACTTTCAGATTCACTAATATACATTTTTAATACTGCTTTTATTGATGGGCGCTTTAGGAGCCTTTTTTGCTTGTTATTTGGTGCCTCTTTAGTTATTCAATGGCAGCTTTGGCAAAGCGTCGAGAAGCAACATAAGCGACTAAAAGTTTTGGCTTTTATAGGCCTTGCCCATGGTTTTTTATTGTGGGCTGGCGATATTTTGTTTATTTATTCTTGTGCAGGCTGGTTAACGCTTAAATTTAGCCAGCAAGATGACGAAAAAATACTGCGTATGGGCATGCTGTTTTTACTTCTTGGTGCCTTCATTTCATTTTTACTCTCCTTTATAGAGCCAGAGTTTAGCCCTGTAACGAGAAGCTCTGAGAGTTTTTTAATGGCATATGACGCGGCTTATTCTTCTTATTTTGCAGGATTCGTCAGTAACTTTTTGATTTTTATAATAATGCTTATTGCTGTGCCACTCATCACAATGTGGATGGCTGCAGGGTTAATGCTGGTGGGCGTTTATTTATATAAACAAGGGGTATTTGTTCAAGGTTTAACACACTCTCAGCTTAAGTTGATTACTGCTGCAGCGATAAGTTTTACGGCCCTAAGGTTGATGATAGAGCCTGACCAAAGTGTATTCATGTACGCGATTGCTGAACCGATTAATTGGCTTGCTGCTTTAGCTATGGCCATTTGTTATTGCCACATCATTGTGAAAATAGTTAAAAATTCCCCCAGTAACTGGTTGCTGTTACAGCAAGCCGGTCGCATGTCATTAACGCTATATCTAATGCAAACAGTGATTTTTATCCTGTTTTTTAAAGTCGCATATCCAACCGCAGCACTTAATTTTGATCGCATAGATTATTGGTTGGTTATTGCTATTGTGCTTGTTTTTCAATTGTTTTTTTGTAAAGTGTATAGTCAGTACTTTACAAATGGTCCGTGTGAATTAATTTGGCGGAAATTGTCTAGATAATTCCTCGTATACTACAATCAAAGAAAAACAAAGCGGAGTGGTAATGCGAGTTTGCTTGTTGGTTTTTACATTGCTTTGCTGTTCACCACTTTATGCTGGCGAGCAATTCTCTGTGCTGTTAGTTAATCCCTCAGTTAAAAGCGATGTATTTTGGCAAAAAGTCACTGATGTGATGCAGGTTGCTGCCAAGCAAAATAATGTTTCTCTCACAACAATTTATGGTGGTGGAAATCGCCACATTCAATTAGCCGAACTCAAACAATACCTGCAATATAAGCCCAAACCTGATTACGCAATTTTAATCAATTACCCAGGTGGTGCAGAGCAGTCAATGAGCTTGCTTGAACAACATAAAGTGAATTTTATCACCCTTGAAGAAACGATTGTTGGCGTAGAGCGTGACGAAGTGGGTAAACCCCGTCAGCGCTTTAAGTATTGGTTAGGTGAAGTATTTCACGATAACTTCAAAGCGGGTGAGCAACTTGGCAAAGCCTTACTTGATGAGGCGATAAATACAAAGCAAACACCTCACTTTGTTGCTATCAATGGCCATTATGGCACTGAATCTGACACCCGTAGTGACGGCCTTGTCCATTATTTACGAAAACAAGATGTTGAGCTTGAGCAAGTTGTGTATGCCAGTTGGAATAAGCAAGAAGCCGAGAATAAAGTGAGCCGATTATTACAACGATACCCAGATACGAATGTGATTTGGTGTGCGTCTGATTTAATGGCGCAAGGTGCCCTAGAAGCAGTAAAAGGTAAAAAAGATAAAGCCTATTTCATTGGTGGCATTGATTGGCTTGATGATAATTTAGACTTAATAGAACAACAAAAACTCACAGCCAGTGTTGGCGGGCATTTTATGATGGGAGCATGGGCTTTAATTAGCGTGGTCGATCATCATAATGGGAACCCTTATTGGCAAAATCACGATGAGATTAAGTTTCAGCTTGGGGTGATAACAAAGCACAATATTCAAAGTTATAGCTGGCTAAGAAACATCAAAGATTGGTCGGTTATCCCTTTTGAAACCTTCTTACTGCAAAACAGCAAAAGCACTGAGTACGCCTTCGATTTTGATACGCTACATAGTTTATTGAGCGAAAAGCCCAAAAACGCAGCGCAACACTAAAAGTGTAGTGAAAGAGCCTAGATTCTACCTAGCTTGGTAAAGGCTTCTGGTATAAACTAGCGGCTTTAAAATCCAGACAGAAGTGTGCCATGACAGAGTTAAAGCGATTAAATAAATTTATCAGTGAAACAGGTTTTTGTTCACGCCGTGAGGCAGATAAATATATTGAAGAAGGTCGTGTTACTGTTAACGGCAGCTTGCCTGAAATGGGCGTAAAAGTTAGTGAAGCCGATGATGTACTTATTGATGGCAAACCTTTAAAAGCAAAGCCTAAGCTGGTTTATATTGCCTATAACAAACCTGTTGGTATTACATGTACGACTGAGCGAAAAATCCAAAGCAATATTGTTAAAGCCGTTAATTACCCAGAGCGTATTTTCCCAATCGGACGCTTGGATAGACCTTCAGAAGGCTTAATTTTCTTAACTAACGAAGGCGACATCGTTAATAAAATTCTTCGCGCTGGTAATAATCATGAAAAAGAATACGTAGTGACGGTTGATAAGCCACTTAATCGCCAGTTCGTGAATAAGATGGCAAACGGTATTCCTATCCTAGATACCGTTACTAAAAAATGTAAGGTTAAACAAACAGGCCCGCAGCAATTTACTATAGTGCTAACACAAGGCTTAAACCGCCAAATTCGCCGCATGTGTGAATATTTAGGTTATGAAGTGGTGACTCTTAAACGCACACGTATCATGAACGTTACCCTAAAAGGTTTAAAAGTAGGGCAGTGGCGTCATTTAACCGAGCAAGAAATGGCAGAGATCAATAACTCAATTGCCGACTCAGGTAAAACAGAAGAGCGCTCAATTGATGAAAACAAACAGCCAACGCAAGCTCGTGCTAAGCAAAAACCACGCAATGAAGAAGAAAAAAAGCGCGATTTTTCTAAATACGTGAAAAAAGCACGTAATGATGCCAAACAAGGTCAATCAAGAGCAAAGGCTGGCAATTCGCACTCAGCAAAACCAAATCAAACGAAACGTAGCAGCACCAAACGCACAGGTACATTAAGCCTGAAAAAGTAAGCTTGAGCTTTTAAAATGTAGTGTTTGAATAGCTTTTTAAGCTGTGGCAGTTTTAGTTACCAGTCATTCTAATTAAGAAAAAGCCCTAACAGTTTGCTGTTAGGGCTTTTGGTTGAGAGCCAATCTGTATTAATTAGCGTGACGCTGTTTAGGTACTTTGATCTTAAACAGCATGGTATAGAGCACAGGCACAACAATTAGTGTCAGCACTGTCGCAAAACCAAGACCAAACATAATGGTTACCGCCATAGACTGGAAGAACACGTCAAATAGCAGTGGGATCATGCCTAAAATGGTGGTAATTGCAGCCATCGCTACAGGGCGAACACGGCTTACACCTGAGTCGAATACTGCTTTGTAAGGGTCTTTACCACTATCGAGTTCAAGATTAATTTGATCAACTAATACAATGCCGTTTTTGATGAGCATACCGCTTAAGCTCAGTAAGCCAAGCAGTGCCATAAAGCTAAATGCTGCATTCATTAGTAATAAACCAGCTGATACACCCACAATGGCTAGTGGCACTGTTGCCCAAATCACTAAAGGCTTTTTAACTGAATTGAACAGTAACACTGTGATTGCGAACATGGCTAAGTAACCAAGAGGTAATGAACCGAAAATAGCTTTTTGCGCATCTGTTGACGATTCATATTCGCCGCCCCATTGCAATTCATAACCACGTGGTAGTTCAATAGCTTCAATGTCTTTGCGAACACGTGCAAAGAGCTTCGCTGGAGTTTCATCGCCAATGACATCGTGGTCGGCCATTACAGTGATGGTACGCTTACGATCACGTCGCATGATCAAGCTGTCTTCCCACTCAACAACAAAGTCGTCAACCACTTGTGTCACCGGTACAAACACACCTAACACTGGGCTGTAAATTTGTAAGTCTCGCAGGCTTTCAACGTTTAAGCGCTCTTCAGCAGGCGATCGAGCAATAATTGGCAGCATTTGTGTGCCGTCTTTATAAACGCCCACTTGTTTACCCGATAAGCTAGTTAACAGCAGCTGATCAAGGTCAGATTTGGCAATTCCTAAACGACGGGCTTTTTGCTCGTTAAATTGCGGACGAATTAACTTTGAGCGAGCACGCCAATCGTCACGAATATTAAATGCTCCCGCATCTTGATGCAGAATATCTTTCGCCTCTTTTGCTAACTGGCGAAGTACAACAGGATCTGCACCAGAAAAACGCGCTTCAATTTTTGCATCTGTTGATGGGCCAATTTCCATACGTTTAACTTTAAGCTGAGCATCAAGTACATGTTCGTGTTGGTAATCGCGTACTTTTTTGATCATGGTTGTAACAGCTTCGCGGTCTTTTACTCGAATAATCAATTGCCCATAAGCTGGGTATGATTTTTCAGGTGCGTAAGTCAGCATGAAACGCGGTGCACCTTGACCAACCGTTGTGGTTATTTCTTCAACCAGTGGGTCGGCTTGTAAGAATTTTTCGAGTTTTGCAACACCATCCATAGTGGTATGAATATCAGCGCCTTGCGTATGCCAATAATCAACATAAAACATAGGAGTATTCGATGCAGGAAAGAACGACTGCTTGATAAATTTAAAGCCATAAACTGAGCTAACAAGCAGGATCACCATCAGCAGTAGCGTAGTTTTACGGTACCGCATTGCTGTATGCAATACGCCTTTATAAACATTAAAAATAACACCTTGATAAGGGTCTTCATCGTGATGTGGCTGTTTTTCAGTGGCTTGTTTAAACATTAAATCAGCGAAGAAAGGCGTTAAAGTAATGGCTGTGATCCAGCTTAGTAACAATGAAATAAATAACACCCAGAACAAGCTGCCAGCAAACTCACCACTGGCATCTGAACTCAAGCCAATCGGCGCAAAGGCAGTAATTGCGATAACCGTAGCCCCCAGTAATGGCCACTTGGTTTGATTAACAATATTAGTTGCAGCTTGCAGTTTTGTTTGTCCGCGCTTGAGGTTTATTAATATGCCTTCGGTTACCACAATGGCATTATCTACCAGCATCCCTAAGGCAATGATTAAAGCACCAAGCGAAATTCGTTGTAAATCAATGGCAAATAACTTCATGAAAATGAAGGTACCTAGTACGGTCAGTAGGAGTATTACACCAATCAATACGCCGCTCTTAAAGCCCATAAAGACTAAAAGCACGATAATAACAATGGCAACGGCTTCAAGTAGGCTGATAATAAAGCCACTTACTGACTTTTCAACTTCGGCAGGTTGGTTATAAACGCTGTTTATTTCCATACCATGTGGTCGTTGATATTCCAGTGACGCTAAATGGGCATCAATATTTGCGCCTACATCAACAACGTTAACGCCTGTGCTAAACGATACGCCTACCAGTAATGCTTGCTGTTGGTTATAGCGAATAATATTGTTAGGGACTTCGGCGTACTCACGAAAAACGGTAGCAACATCACCTAAGTAAATAAGCTCATTTTCACCTGGCTTAGAAATAAGTAAGTTTTCGAGCTCTTTTACGTCTTTAAATTCACCAGTTGGGTGTAAGCGAATTGATTCATCGCCAACGCGGACTTTACCTGCGTTCGACACGCTATTTTGAGTTTGTAAAAGCTGATAAATTCGATTAGGCGAAATACCTAACTGGGCCAGTTTGCGGGTTGAAATCTCGACCATGACTTGTGCTTGTTGCTCGCCACCCACGGTTACTTTACTAACGCCATCAACCAAAACAAGCTCACGTTTTAAATAATCAACGTAATCTTTTAGCTCATCGTAAGAATAACCATCGCCAGTGACTGCATACATCACTCCGTATACATCACCAAAGTCATCCATAATCTTGCTTGGATAAACACCAGAGGGCATCGACGATGCCTGATCATTGATTTTGCGACGCAACTCATCCCATATTTGGCGTAAGTCTTGTTTACGATAATTGCTTTTCATCTCAACGGTAATTTGCGATTTACCCGGTGATGAAATACTGGTTACGTAATCAACATACGGCAGCTGTTGAATTGCATTTTCAATAGGGAAGGTGACTTCTTCTTCAACCTGCTGTGGTGACGCGCCAGGATAAAGGGTGATCACCATGGCTTTTTTTAGGGTGAATTCAGGGTCTTCTAGTTGTCCTAAGCCAAAGTAAGCGACCGTTCCACCAATCAGTAAAAACAGCGCGAACATCCAGCTAATGACTTTTCTTTCAATAGCGAGTGCAGCAAAGCTCATTATAAGCCTCGCTCTTTTTGCCATGGACGCACTTTCATGCCTTCTTCTAAAAAGTGCACGCCAGCAGCCACAACGATTTGGCCTTCTTTAATACCTGAGAGTACTTCAATGCCATCACGGTGTAATTGGCCAACTTCAACAGCTTGTTTGTGCACTAAACCGGTGTTTTCGTCATAAAGCCACACATAGCTGTTATCGTTTTCAGACTCAGTAGGCTCAGAGAATACCGCCTCAACTGGCAGTAGTGTATAAGGTGACTGTGAGCTGGTGATTTTGCTTAAATCTATATCAACGCGGCCAGTCATACCGGCAAGTAGATTAAAATCTTCTGGCACAGGTAAAGAAAACACAACTTTATACGTTAAAGTAATTGGGTCGGCTTGGGTATCAAACTCTTTGACCGTTAATTGATATGACTTGTTTGGGTAACCATCAAATACAACATCAGGTTGGTAGTGAACGTCTTTATCGATGCGTGCAATGAGTTTTTCGGGTACTTGAATAACCACGTCCATTAGGTCGCGGGTTTCAAGGCGAAGGATATTTTGTTTTGCTTGAATGTTTTCAAAGTTTTTCACAAATACCTTTGCTACAGTACCGGCGAACGGCGCGCGTAATTCGCTATTATCGAGGTTGGTTTTGGCAATTTTTAGCGCTGACTCAGCAACCTGTTTATTGGCAAGGGCTTGGTCTAACTCAGATTGACTGGCAATAGAGCGGTTAAAAAGCTTTTGCACACGCTCAAGTTGAGACGCAGCAAGTTCAAAGCGTGCTTTACGTTCTTCGTACTGCAGTTGAAAATCTTCAGGATCCAGTTTTGCTAAAAGCTCTCCCTTTTCAACGTGTTGGCCCGCAAGTGCAGGGAACTCAAGTAACTCACCATTTACTCTAAAAGCGAGATAAGAACCTTGGTTAGCAACCACTTCAGCAGGAAAGCTGCGAATGCTTTGCTCTGAATTATTGCCAATATTAAAAAGTTTAACAGGACGTACTACCGGCTCTGCTTCACCTTGCTGTGCTTGCTCTGAACATGCCGCAAGAAGCAAAAACATGCTGCTCATTAACGCGGCGGTTGCCAATCTCATTGTCTTCTCCATAGATAAGAAAGCATAAATTTGCTGCAGGATACGCTGCAAAGATATAAAATAAAAATTATTAAATTTTAGAAACAGCATAAGTTTTATTTATATAGTTTGCCATTAATGAATTTAAATCAATTAATCATTCTAGATGCTATTGTGCAAAGCTCTAGTTTGAGCCAAGCCGCACTTAAATTGCATAAGACTCAACCTGCGCTCACGTTAGCTATTAAGAAGCTAGAATCAGAGCTAGGGTTTGAGCTACTAGACCGAAGCCAATACAGGTTGCATTTAACTGAGAAGGGCCGTATTTTTTATCGTGAGGCCAAGCAATTACTTAATGCAAACAGTGAGTTAAGCTCACTTGCAAAAGAGCTGGCACTAGGTAATGAAGCCAATTATAAAATTTGTTACGAGCAACTTTGCCATCAAAATAGTTATAACCAAGTGATCAGCCAAACCTTCAAACGTTTTGCTAGTACTGAGTTTAGTATTTCTTCAGGTAAGCGCTTTGTATCTCTAGAGCAGGTTAATAGTCATCAGGCTGATTTAGGAATTGGCCCTTGGTTTGATTTGTTTCATGCAACAGGAGACCTTGAAAGTTTACCGATTGGTAAATTTGATATAGGTATAGTTAGTGCGCCTGATGTAGTGCCAAGTGAAATCAGTTTTGCAGATATTCAAAATTACCCGTGTTTAGCCATGTTTGAAAGTGACTTGAGTTTTGACAGTGATAGGCTTTCTTATACGCTAGGCTCTGCGTTAATGAAAATTGACGATATAACCAGTGTTAAGTCGTTTTTGCTCTCTGGTGCGGGCTGGGCAATGATCAGTTTGCAACATTGCCAAGCGGAAATCGATGCTGGTTTATTACAACAAATTAAAATTATCGATCGTGAACACCAGTTTGGCGCAGAAATTCGAGTTTTTAGACAGCACTCAGTTCATCATGGCCCTGTTGCAAGAGCTATTTGGCAAGATTTTAGCGAGGTCAGTAAACAGTATTTGGAGTCGAGTCGTGCAGCAGGCAACTAAAGAAGATTTAATTTATACCATTATTTGCACCATTCCTGAGGGGAAAGTTGCCAGTTATGGGCAAGTAGCAAAGCTTGCGGGATACCCTAATAACTCAAGGTTAGTGGGGCGGTTATTAAAAGTGATGCCCGAGGGATCAAGCATTCCATGGCACCGGGTGGTTAATAGCCAAGGTAAAATATCGTTTCCAGAAGGCAGCAATAAACACCTTGAGCAACGACAAAAACTACTCAGTGAAGGTGTTACTTTTAATAAGGATAAAATTAATATGCGCCTGCATCAATGGGACTAATAAACATACAAACTAATTGATAAGTAGTGACAAACACATCCAACTAGCACAAATACATGCCAAATTGCATGGCTGTAATGGCGGGTTTTAGCGCTGTAAAATACAGTGCCTAAACTGTAGGCAATCCCGCCAGCTAGCAGCCACCATAAAGCGCTTAAATCAAGGTTCAAATAAAGTGGATAAACAAGTGCTAGTGCAAACCAGCCCATTAATAAATAGGTAGCGAGCGAGACTTTTTTATTCGTGTTTTTGACCAGTAATTTATATGCAACACCACCAAGCGCTAAAGACCAAATAAACACTAAAGCAGCAATTGCCCAAGCCCCAGATAACGAAATAACCAAATAAGGCGTGTAGGTACCTGCAATAAGCAAGTAAATCGCACAGTGGTCACATTTTTTATAAATGGCTCGTATACGCTCTCTGGTACTGGCGTGATATAAGGTCGAGGCTAAAAATAATACCAGTAGGCTTGAGCCATACACTATGGCACTTACCGTAGCTGACACAGCTTTAGATTGTGAAACTAAGTCCCACAGTACATATACCGCAAACAGGACTCCCATGCCGTGAGTAAGCACGTTAAGTTGTTCTTCTTGGCGTGAATAAGGGAGTTGCTCTGTCATATCTATCTACTAAAAATGAGTGAATAAAACAGTTTCAGTGTACAAGTGTGCGCTGAAATTGGCAATGCTTATTTTTTCACTAAATGTTGGTCAAAACATTTAAATCTATTGGTTTTATTAACCAACCCTGAATAAGGCTAAAAAACCAATCAATAATTAAAATCTTAAAAATCAATAGTTTAAAATTTATTTTCAGGGTGGCACAACCTTTGATTAAGTAATTACGACTAATTACTTAAAGAGACAAGGAATACCACTATGAATAACTCACTTAAATTAACTACTGCTGCGTTACTTGTATTAGGGTCAACTCAAGCAAGTGCTACTGACTTTGAATTAGATATCAGCAACACAATTACACAATCTGTTAAAAGCTATGTTCAACAAGCGAGTAACGAGCTGAAGGAAAGCGTAATGAACAGCATTGAGTTTGATGCTCAAAAGTTACTAGATACTTACATGAGTGAAGATGCAATTGCTTCGAAAGAAGAAGAGTTAAAAGTTGCTCAAGCTCCTAAAGCAACAAACAAGCAGTAAGGAAACAAGACAATGAGTAGTGAAATCAGCTTATTTTTACTTATGGTTGCACCGGTTTTGAGTTTACTCAGTGCATATGCATCTATCGAATTATTTCGTAACGTTGCACAATGGTTCAACTTCTAAGGTACAAAGTAGATATTAAGATTTCATGAAATATTGATCGGCGGATTAAAAGCGCACGTAATTAAAGGCATGTGGTTTTAGAATAGTAGACTTTATGAAGCGTGCGATTTTTCCTTTACCGGTTTTTATTTTACCTGAAGGGTTCACCAAGCTAAGAATTTTTGAGCAGCGTTACTTAACGATGGTCAAAGAAGCTGTACAAGATAACACTGGTTTTGTGCTGTGCACTTACCAACACGATACAGATCTTAACTTGCCCGAAATTGGTTGTTTAGTGCAAATAACCGACTTCAATCAAGATGATAATGGTCAATTATTAATTGATGTTTATGCTGAGCATGCAGTGTCTATGCATAACGCTTTTCAGGATAAGCAGCAACTTCGACATGCTGACATCGAAATAATTACGTCACCTTCATGGTATGTAAGCACGCCAATTAATGACGAAAACACTTTATTGAGTGACACACTTCGTGCTGTATTTGCAAATCAGCCGGATTTAGCAGGTCTATATAAAGCCCCACAATTTGATAACCTTGCTTGGGTTGTTGCTCGCTGGCTTGAAATTTTGCCTATATCGTTAGTTAAAAAACAACAACTTGCTTATAAATCTAACTTTGAAAACTTGCTAAGTTTCCTCCATACTCTAATCAACAACGAATTTACTGATTAATGTGATCTAACATCAACTTTTTGCCGTATTACTTCTAACGACAATAATTGGATGACATAAAGATGGTAAGTCAACAACTTCAAACAGGTTGTAAACCTAACACAGGTCAATACTCTGCCATGCCAGATACTCCAAGCAAAGAGCTTGCAGATGCTTTATTTGCTGTTGCTGAGCACCGTGATAAACGTGCGTTTGCAATACTTTTCCAATATTTCTCACCAAAAATTAAACGTTTTGGAATAAAGCAGTTCGGTTCTGAAGCACAAGCGATGGAATTAGTTCAAGAAACACTAACCTCAGTTTGGCGTAAAGCACACCTTTACCATAAAGAAAAAGGTGCAGCGACAACTTGGGTATACACAGTAATGCGTAATGCCTCTTTCGATATGCTAAGAAAAATGAAGAGCAGTAAAGAAGAGTGCATTAGTGAAGATATCTGGCCATTGATTGATGAAGCCGAGCCCGGCCAGCACGAATTTAGTGACCACTTAGAAGATAAACAGATCAAACAATACCTTGATAAATTACCGCTTGCGCAACGTGAAGTTGTGCGCGGGGTGTACTTTCAAGATATGTCGCAAGAACAGCTTGCTGAGCATTTAAACATTCCCGTAGGCACAGTGAAATCTCGTCTTCGCTTAGCCTTGCAGAAGTTACGCAATGAAATGGGAGATCACCATGATTAAGCACCATCCTAGCAACGAATTACTTGCCAAGTTCAGTGAAGGTAATCTACCTGCCACTTTGAGTGTTGCAGTCGCTATTCATGTTGAAATGTGCCCTGTGTGTCAAAAAGAACTCGCTGCGCTCGAAGCGAAAAATGCTGACAATGTATTTACTGAATCAGCTACCGACTCGGATGATATGTTCGATAAAACACTTTTTGATGCCATCACCGCTGATGAATCAATTGATGAAGTGTACGAGCAAGAACAAGTGTCGGTTGATGTTAAAGATAAAACCTACACTTTACCTAGAGCACTTACACGTATCGGACACAGTAACTTTATGCAAATAGGTAAACTTGCTCGCTCTCGCATAGATTTAGACGACGGTCCATTACGAGCAAGTCTACTGCACATTGATGCGGGTGGTGAAATACCTGAGCACACACATACGGGTTTTGAGCTCACTTTATTATTAGATGGGGAGTTTAGTGATGAAGACGGACACTATGTACCAGGTGACTTTATGATGTTAGATGGTCGCCACAATCACACGCCAAAAACAATTGAAGGGTGCTTGTGCTTTACAGTTGTTAGTAGTGCCCTACACTTCAATAAAGGTATTAGTAAATTACTAAATCCAATTGGTAATCTAATCTATTAGTAGAGTTTATATGCAGCAATCGACAATTAAAATTGGTTTAAGCGCCTGCTTAGCAGGCGACAAGGTTCGCTTTGACAGCGGCCACAAAAAATCTAATTTTTGCATGGATGAGTTGGCTAACCATGTTGAATATAAAAAGTTTTGTCCTGAAGTGGCGGTAGGTCTGCCAATCCCTCGACCAACTATTCGCCAAGTGCGTGTTGGCGATACTATTAAAGTGTGCCGCCCAGATGGCACAGGCGATGTTGGCCCTAAACTAACAGAATATGGTAAACGAGTGGCAACAGAGCAAACCGCTGAGTTAAGCGGCTTTGTGTTTTGCGCGAAAAGTCCTAGTTGCGGTATGGAACGTATTAAAATTTATAACGAAGCGGGTACTGGCAATACTTCAGAAGGTGTGGGTTTTTTTGCAGAGCAAATAATGGCACATAACCCATTGTTACCATGTGAAGAAAACGGTCGTTTAAATGATATGCATCTTCGCGAAAACTTTGTAATGCGTGTTTATACCTATAAGCACTGGCAAACATTAAGCGAGCAACCACTCACAGTACATAGATTGACTCAGTTTCATGCCCAATATAAGTACTTATTGATGGCACATAACTACGAAGCTTACCGTAGCTTAGGAAATCTGCTTGGCACTTTTGATGGCGAAGATATCCAAACTTTGGCTGATGAATACATTTTAGGGTTAATGACAGCCCTTAAAAAACCAGCTTCACGTAAAAATAACGCTAATACATTAATGCACTTGCAAGGTTATTTTAAAAAATCGCTTTCTAAGATTGAAAAGCAAGAACTACGTGATGCCATCGATGAATATCGCCAAGGCTTGGTGCCACTATACGTACCACTTACGCTAATTAAGCATCATTTAAAAGTGCACCCAAACGAGTATCTTGCTAAGCAAGTGTATCTTGACCCCTATCCGAACGAATTAAAACTACGCTACGGAATTTAATGAATACATTATTTTGGTTTAGGCGCGATCTGCGCCTTTTTAATAACGACGCTTTGTATCAGGCTATCGAAAATGGTTGCCGAAATGCGGTATTTTTTATTACTGAAAAGCAATGGCAAAAGCATGATGTGGCTGCTATTCAGTTAGATTTATTAAAGCGTAGGCTTAGCTTCTTGGGGGAGCTTTTAGCTAGCAAAGGTATTGAATTACATATTATTGATGCAGCTGATTACGCCGGTTGTGTTGAAAAATTAGCGTCATTTTGTGAGCAACATCAGGTAAAAAATGTATACGCTAACAACGAATATGAGCTTAACGAAGTAAACCGAGATAAAGCGTTTTTACAGCATGCTGACAGTAAAAATATTGCTTTTTATGCATACGACGGTGATGTAATTGCGCCACCGGGAAGCATCAAAAATCAAAGCGGCGAAATGTTTAAAGTATTCACGCCATTTAAAAATGCATGGCTAAAAGTTTACCAAGACACCCACTTTTATTTTGCTGAGCCGCCACAGATGTTCGAACCCATTGAGTGGCAGCCAAGTGAGTTATTAGCCTCAGACGGCAAGTCAGAAAAATGGCCTGTTGATGATGAAACGCTCAGCCACGTTTGCGCGCGCTTTATTGAAGAGAAGCTAGCAACATATCAAGACCAGCGTGATATCCCAAGCATTAAAGGCACCTCAGGTTTAAGCCCTTACTTAGCACTTGGCATTATCAGCGTTCATCAATTATTGGCACTGATCCAACAGCGCCACCCAGATGTACTACGCAGCAGTAAAAGTAACTTATTTTGTTGGGTTAATGAGTTGATTTGGCGTGAATTTTACCGCCATCTTATCGCGATTTATCCAAACCTAAATAAATACGATAACTTTAATGAGAAATACAACGCTGTGAAGTGGCGTGATGATGAAAGCGACTTTAAGGCATGGTGTGAAGGTAAAACAGGCTACCCGTTAGTTGATGCTGCAATGAGGCAGCTTCTGCAAACTGGCTGGATGCATAACCGTTTACGCATGGTGGTCGCGAGCTTTTTAACCAAGCACTTATTAATTGATTGGCGTAAAGGCGAGCGTTTTTTTATGCAGCACCTAATAGACGGCGACCTTGCATCTAACAACGGTGGCTGGCAATGGGCTGCAAGTACGGGGTGTGATGCTCAGCCGTATTTTCGAATTTTTAATCCTATCACCCAAAGCGAGCGATTTGATCCAGATGGTGAATTTATCCGTAAATATTTACCAGAGCTGGAAAAAATACCTGCCAAACAAATCCATTTTCCGCATGATTATTTAGCGAAACAGGGTAAGTCGAGCAGTTATTGGGCAGCAATTGTTGATCATAAAGCCGCGCGAGAGCGAGCGCTAAACGCATTTAAGGTGTGATATGGACAAGGCGACCCTTGATAGGTTTATTGATGTTTATCAATCACTCAATAAAGACAATTTACAGTTATTGGATGAAATCTATCATCCTGATATTCAGTTTGCAGATCCCTTGCATGCGGTAAATGGTCTTGGGGAGCTGCGTGACTATTTTAAAAACCTTTATGCCAATGTGCTTTCTTGCGAATTCGCTATCGAAGACAGCTATGTGACTGAAAATATTCAGAGCAAAGATGACATCGCGTTTATTTATTGGACCATGCATTATCGCCATCCAAAGCTCAATAAAGGCCAAGCAATCTCGGTTGCAGGCCATAGTCGTTTAAAATTTGCTGGCGATAAAATAATTAACCATCGCGATTACTTTGATGTAGGTGCTATGCTCTACAGGCATATTCCAGTGCTTGGCTCGGCTGTGAAATACATCGATAAAAGAGCGAGTGCATAATGACGACATTAATTACAGGTGCAACCTCAGGTATTGGCGAGTCATTAGCAAAGCTTTATGCAGACAATAATGAACAGGTCATTGCATGCGGTAGAAATACAGAAAAGCTTGCTAAATTGAGCCAGCATCAAAATATAGAGTCTTGCCAGTTTGACGCAACCGACCTTCAAGATATTCGTTCGAGCACAGTGGCTTATACACAATTTGACCGGGTTATTCTAAATGCTGGCAATTGTGAATACATTGATGATGCTCGCAATTTTGACAGCAGTTTGTTTGAGCGGGTGATCACGACCAACTTGCTCAGTATGGGCTATTGCCTGGAGGCGTTATTACCAAAAATAAAGCCCGGTGGTCAGCTTGTAATAGTAAGCTCTAGTGTGACTTATTTACCCTTACCACGCAGCCAAGCATATGGTGCGTCTAAAGCCGGTGTAAGTTATTTAGCTAATAGCTTAGCGGTTGATTTAAAAGATATCGATGTCACTTTAGTTCACCCAGGTTTTGTTAAAACGCCGCTTACAGACAAAAATGACTTTCCAATGCCTATGGCTGTGAGTGCAGAAAAAGCGGCAAATTATATTTATAAAGGGGTCGCGAAAAGGCGCAAAGAAGTGCACTTTCCGCACCGTTTTACCTTCATTTTAAAATTTTTAAGAATGCTTCCTACGCCACTTTGGCTGAAGCTTGCAAAAGGATTATCACGTTGAAAAAAGTGGCTGTTATTGGATCTGGCATAGCGGGTTTAAGCTGTGCGCACCTATTGCATAAACACTACGATGTAACCGTATTTGAGAAAAACGACTACATAGGTGGCCATACTGCAACCATAGACGTAAAAGTTGATGGCGTTGAGTACGCTGTTGATACTGGCTTTATTGTCTTTAACGACCGAACTTACCCATATTTTGAAAAGCTACTTAAGCGCTTGGGCGTTGAGCGTCAGAAAACCCAAATGAGCTTTAGTGTGCATAACGAACAAACAGGCTTTGAATATAACGGTCATACTTTTTGGAGTTTGTTCGCACAAAAACGCAATATCTTTCGCCCTAAATTCTGGAAACTTTTAAAAGACATTGTACGCTTTAATGATGTGTGTAAATCATTACATGCTGAAAAAAATTATAAAGAAAATCAAACTCTAGGTGAGTTTTTAGACGAGCATGATTTTAACGAGTTCTTCCGTTTTCATTATATCTTGCCGATGGGCGCTGCTATTTGGTCAACAAGCATTAAAGAAATGGCGGAAGTTGGCGTAGAGTTTTTTGTTAAGTTTTTTTATAACCACGGTTTGTTGGATATCACGAATCGCCCGCAGTGGTATGTTATTCCGGGTGGCTCTCGCGAATACATTAAACCTATGATCCAAGGTTTTGCTGATAAAATTCGTTTAAATAGTAATATCAGCTCGGTATCTCGAAAAGATGATAGTGTGCATGTCCATTTCGATGATGGCCATAGTGAAACATTCGACAAAGTTGTGTTTGCTTGCCATTCAGATCAAGCTTTAAAGCTGTTATTAGATCCGACTGAAGACGAAAAAAGTGTTCTATCAGCTATACCTTATACGGCTAATTCAGTGGTACTACACACTGATACTACACTGCTACCAAAACGCAAAGCAGCATGGGCGAGCTGGAATTATCTGTTAAATAACAACACAGACAAAGCTGCTGTTGTGACTTATCAGATGAATATTTTGCAAGGCATTAAGAGCGACACGCAATTTTGTGTCACGCTTAATCACCTTGAAGGCATTAAAAAAGACAAAATTCTGCGTGAGTTTACTTATCATCATCCGGTATTTAATAAACAGTCGATTGCCGCTCAGCAGCAAAAGTCTCTTATTGACGGTAAAAATAATAGCTATTTTTGCGGTGCGTACTGGTACAACGGCTTCCACGAAGACGGTGTAAGAAGTGCTGTAAATGTGGCAAAGCAACTCGGAGTCGAGTTTGAATAGCGCCATATATGTAGGTGATGTTCGCCACAGGCGCTTTGCCGTCAAAGAGCATCACTTTAAATACCCGCTTTATATGATGTGGGTCGATTTAGCTAAGCCTGATGAGCTTAATGGAGTTCATCCTTGGCTTGGCTTAAGTGGTTTCAAGGCGCTTAAATTTAATCAGAGCGACTATTTTAATTATCAAACCGATATGCAGCTGCCACTCAAACAGCGTGCACTTAATAAAATTAAAGAGCTTGGCATTGACGATGAATTTACCCATGTTTTTATGCTCGGACAGGTGCGCTGTTTAGGAATTTATTTTAGCCCGGTTAATTTTTTCTTCTTTCAAACTAGTCATGGCGATTTCACTCACATGCTTGCTGAAGTCAGCAACACACCTTGGAATGAACGTCATTATTATGTCGTACCCCTTGAAAAAAAAGTGAACTTTAAAAAGGTTTTCTCCGTATCACCTTTCATGAACTTAGATATGAACTATCATTGGCATATTAGAATGAATTCTGATAACACCATGATTCATATTGAAAATAAAAAAGACGACACTCTTTTGTTTGATGCAACCCTGCGTTTGCAAAAGCACCCTCTCACGAAAGAGCAGGTTAGTGCCGTGCTTAAACAGTTTCCGGCTATGACGTTAAGTATTTTTAAAGGTATTTACCTTCATGCTTTGAAGTTGTTTTGCAAACGTGTGCCATTTATTGGCCACTCGGGCAAACAAGAGAATTCAACTAGGTGATGTGATGGAAAAAGTATCAAATTTAACACAAGCCCAAACGACCGGCTGGATGACAAAGCTTTATAAAAAACTGGTAATAGGTGCATTCAACAGTATCAATGTCGGTTGCATTACCCTAAAAGAGGGTAATCAAAAAGAGCAATTCGGTGACATTACAAGTGATTTACATGCAACGGTCACGGTAAATGATCCTGCTATGTATAAGTCATTTGCGTTATCTGGCAGTGTGGGTGCCGGAGAGGCTTATATTCTTGGCTATTGGGATTGTGACAACCTCACTAAACTTATTGAAATATTCGCTTTAAATCAAGACCAGCTAGATGCATTCGAGAAAAAATTTGCCTTTTTAAGTGGCATTTCGCACCGAGTTAATCACATTAAAAATAAAAACTCAGCAAGCGGTTCAAAAAAGAACATTGCGGCGCACTATGATTTAGGCAACGACTTATACAGTGCATTTTTAAGTGACGAAATGTTGTATTCATGTGCTGTTTACCCTTTTAAACAAGCTAGCCTTGAACAGGCCCAAGAGCACAAACTAGCATTGATTTGTGAGCAGGTTGATTTACAACCAGGTGATTCGGTGATTGAGATTGGCACAGGGTGGGGCGCCTTTGCGATTTATGCAGCAACGCATTTTGATTGCCATGTAACGACGACCACCATTTCTGATGAGCAACATGCCTATGTTGAACAAAAGGTTAGAGAGCTTAACCTTGAGCATAAAATTACTTTATTAAAGCAGGATTATCGTCTTTTAGAAGGCAAGTACGATAAGCTTGTATCAATTGAAATGATTGAAGCTGTCGGGCATGAGTATTTGCCTGGCTTTTTTGCAAAATGTCAGTCTTTATTAAAAGACAGTGGTGCCATGCTTATTCAAGCAATCACCATAGCTGATCAGCGTTACAGCCATTACCTTAAAAATTCCGATTTCATCCAGCAGTACATCTTCCCGGGTGGTTGTTTACCTTGTTTAGACGAAATGAATAAGCAAATAAAGCAGCAAACAGACATGGTTGTGCATAGTGTAAAAGATATTGGTGTTCACTATGCAAGAACACTGGCTGATTGGCGAGAGCGCTTTGTCGCTAGCTGGCCTGAAATAGATAAAGTCAAATTTGACCAGCGATTCTATCGTTTATGGTTATTTTATTTAGCTTACTGTGAAGGTGCGTTTAGAACCCGTGCTATCAGTACAGTTCATTTAGCTGCCCGTAAACCTCGTTTTGGCCATTCTGGCGATGATATCGCGCTCGATTATTAATTTTGCTCTGTTTCAAGGAGTCTGGTTTATGGCCTTACTCCTTGAGCATAACTCTCTGATACCCGCTTTAGCTGTTGTCGCTTTGATGATTTATCTATCAAAGCAACGCCAGCAAGATAGTTGGCTACTCTTATGTGGCTTGCCTCTCGCACTGGGCTATGAATGGCTTGCCAGCAGCTTAAACTTACTTGCCTTTAAAGTAAGCCCTTTTCCTTTATGGCTTGCTGTACTTTGGGCTGCACTGCTTTTAACCATTAATACTTCGATGCAGTTTCTACAAAAGCTGCCTTGGTATATTGCTTGGGGTGTTTGCGCGTTATTTGCTCCTGCTAGTTACTACGCTGGAATGCGCTTTGGAGTGCTTAATACTGAGCTTGTTCTTTGGCAATTTTGGCTTGTTTATGGCTTAGGTTGGGCAAGTATGTTTATGGCTATAATCGCTATAAATAAGCGATTTTTAGCGGCTAAATGATCAGTTTTAGGTGGTTTTTCGTAGTGTTTAACAACACAACTTTAAGGATTATTTGATGAAAAAATCACTTAATTTAAGTTTATTTGCTGCGTTATTGTTCTCTGCGGGCGTGTATGCAAATGGCTTTAAAACGGTGGGCCAAGCGAAAATGGAGTATCTGTTTTGGGATGTTTATAACGCGAAATTAGAGACCCCATCGGGTTCGTATCAGTTTGGCCAACATCCCAGCAAACTTACACTCACCTATTTGCGGGATTTCGATGCGAAAGATATCGTCAAAGCAACCAACGAGCAATGGCAACATTTAAAGCTTAATGACATGGTAGGTGCTTACGATAAACAATTATTAACTCTTTGGCCTGATATCAAAAAAAACGATTCGTTGTCGTTTCAAACCAACGAGCAAGGGATCGGTACTTTTTACTTTAATGATAAAAAGCTAGGTCGGATCGATGATAATAGATTCGCTGACAACTTCTTAGCAATTTGGCTAAGCGCCGACACGTCTGAACCATCACTTCGTAAACAGCTTATTGGAGGGAAACATGATTAAGCTCAAAGCACTCTTTATTTTCGCTATGGTACTGTTAATTACCAGCTGCTCTGCGCCTGATGTTGATTATTATCAAGGCACAGAGCCTAAGTTTGACTTTAAGCAGTTTTTTAGTGGTGAGCTCAAAGCCTACGGCGTTGTGCAAGACCACAAGGGTGAGTTAACACGTAAGCTGGTTGTTGACATGCAAGCATCTTGGAACGGCAATCAGGGAGTGATTGACGAGCAATTTGTTTATGATGATGGCGAAACGCAAACGCGTGTTTGGTACATTACCATTAATGATGATGGCAGTATCACAGGGACAGCATCAGATGTGATTGGCGAAGCAAAGGGTGAGAGCAATGGAAGCGTGTTCCATTGGACATATTCTGTCGAGCTTCCATATGATGGTAGTACTTTAGTGGTAAATTTCGATGATTGGATGTACTTGGTAACACAATCACGCTTGATAAACCGTACCGCTATTGATAAGTTTGGCTTTGAGGTCGGGGAAGTTACCTTGGTTATCGAGAAAATTGAATGATGGTTTAGCTATCATAAAATTTTGTGATGGAAGTTAAATTAAGTCTTTATTAATACTGATATCACTAACCTTGTGATTGATAGTTAAATAGTAGTCATTTTTGAATAAATTACGTAAAAATAGCAATTTGCTGTTGCTAACTTCTCAAAAATGCATAAAGATAGGTTTTGCGAAGGCAAAATAATAACGAATAGGAATCTAACAATGAATAAAGCTCAATTAGTTGAAAAAATTGCTACTGATGCAGAAATCTCAAAAGCGGCAGCAACTCGTGCACTAGATGCATTCACTGGCGCAGTTACTAGCTCTCTTAAAGAAGGTAACTCAGTAGCATTAGTTGGTTTCGGTACTTTCTCAGTAAAAGAGCGCGCAGCGCGTACTGGCCGTAACCCACAAACTGGTGCAGAAATCCAAATCGCAGCAGCAACTATCCCAAGCTTTAAAGCGGGTAAAGGTCTTAAAGACCAAGTTAATCCTTAATAGGGTAACTTACTAATTATTGAAAAAAGGGCTTATAGCCCTTTTTTTGTATCTGGAGTTTTGTCGCGCTAGCGAAAAAGGCTTATGCCTTTAACGCTTTATCACCACGACCAATACCAACCGCACCTGAACGTACAACTTCAATAATGTCTGATTCGTGACGCAGGGTATCAAGAAAAGATTCAATTTTTTCTGTGCTCGCTACAAGTTGCAGTGTGTAACTGTGGCGACCCATATCTAAAATAGCACCTTGGAACACATCAGCAACACGCGTTACCGCTGCTCGAGTGGTTTCATCTTGGGCAAAAACTTTAACCAATAATAGCTCACGCTCGATGTGCGCCATTTCGGTTAAGTCAATAATCTTAAGAACATCTACCAGTTTGTTAACCTGCTTAGTAATTTGCTCAACGATGCGATCATCACCCATGGTTGTAATGGTAATACGCGAAAGAGAATGATCGTCAGTCGTGCCAACAGTCAAGCTGTCGATGTTGTAAGCGCGCTGTGAAAATAAGCCTACAATGCGCGATAACGAGCCAGGTTCGTTTTCTAATAAGATTGATAAAATACGGCGCATTATGCTTTTACTCCTTTACGTAACCACATATCATCGACAGCCCCTAGCTTGATTTGCATTGGGTAAACATGTTCTTTTTCATCTACACAGATGTCTAAAAATACCAGTCTGTCGTTAATAGACATGGCTTTTTCAATAGCAGGCTGAAGCTCATCAATATGATCAACACGAATACCTACGTGGCCATAGCTTTCAACTAATTTTACGAAATCAGGAAGTGATTCCATGTAAGAAGATGAGTGACGACCAGAGTACATCATATCTTGCCATTGACGTACCATGCCCAGTGAGCGGTTATTCAACGACACAACTTTCACAGCCAAATTGTATTGTAAGCAAGTTGATAGCTCTTGAATGTTCATCTGAATTGAACCATCACCTGTCACACAGATAGACTCTTTTTCAGGGAAGGCAAGCTTAACGCCCATTGCCGCAGGTAAACCAAAGCCCATGGTGCCTAAGCCACCCGAATTAATCCATTGGCGAGGGTGTTTAAACGGATAATACTGAGCAGCAAACATTTGATGCTGACCTACATCAGAGCTAATGTAAGCATCTCCATTGGTTGCTTTGTAAATTGCCTCGATAACCGCTTGAGGTTTGATTTTATCGCCATCAGTGCTGTAGCTTAGGCATTTTTGTTCACGCCAGCTAATAATTTGACGCCACCAGTCTTCTTGTGCCGAACGATCAATTGAAATAGGGCTCTTATCAATCGCCGTTTGTAACTGCTCAAGCACTGTTTTCAAGCAGCCAACAACCGGGATATGCGCTTTAATTGTTTTAGAAATTGAGGTTGGGTCAACATCAACATGAACAATCGTGGCATTAGGGCAGAACTTTTTAACGTTATTTGTTACCCGATCATCGAATCGAGCGCCTAAAGCTAAAATAACATCAGCATTTGCCATGGCTTTATTTGCCTCAAGGCTACCATGCATACCTAACATACCAATAAAGTTAGGGTGAGTACCGCTGATACCACCTAGGCCCATTAAGGTGTTAGTGATTGGCGCATTTAATGATTCAACCAAGTGAGTTAGTTGCTCAGAGGTATTTGATAGAATAATGCCGCCACCTGAGTAAATAACCAGTTTTTTAGCTTCTAAAATTGCGCTAACCGCTTTGCGAATTTGTTTTGAGTGGCCTTTAGTGTTCGGGTTATAAGTTCGAAGCTCAGTTGTTTTTGGAAATTCGAATGGGAACTTTAACTCTGGATTAAGCATATCTTTAGGTAATTCAACCACAACCGGGCCAGGGCGGCCTGTGCTGGCTAAGTAGAATGCTTTAGCTAAGATTGTTGGAATATCTTTTGCGCTACGACAGTTATAGCTGTGCTTTACGATAGGGCGAGAACAACCAACAATATCAGTTTCTTGGAATGCATCATCACCAATTAAACCAGTAGGAACTTGGCCAGATAACACCACCATTGGGATAGAGTCCATGTATGCTGTTGCGATACCTGTTACACAGTTTGTAGCGCCAGGGCCAGAAGTTGCTAGCACCACACCGACTTCACCGGTAGCCCGGGCATAACCATCAGCCATATGAGTAGCTGCTTGTTCGTGACGTACTAAGATATGTTCAATATCTTCTTGTTGAAATAACGCGTCATATAAATCAAGAACAGACCCGCCAGGGTAGCCAAAAATATACTTAACATTCAATTCTTTAAGTGCCCGAACAACTAGTTCGGATCCATTATATTCAGTTGTACTCATCCTCATTCCTCTGTGTGTGCAAGCATAAATGCATAAAAAAACCCCCGCATAGGGCGGGGGTTTTTTAAAAAGCGTGCTTTCACCTTTTAATAGCCTCCCGCTGGGCTTGTAACTAAGACCAGTACGAGAACGTTGACGACTAAAAGGTGACGGCGAATATTCATTATCTTTTATTTTCTTTTAAAAAATGCACAGCCGACTAGATGGCTGCTGTTTAAAAAATGTTAGGAGTATTTTTAAGCGTTTTGGAAACTGATGTCAACCGCAAATGTGGCTTTTTGCATTAATTTTTCTATATTTGAGTTTTTTGATATTTTTGTTGCATCTAGATGCTTAGTTGTCATTATTTTGGGGTGTAACTATGCATTGAATTGTTCGTGTGGCAAATTACTAACTATACCAATAGATAATGCATTTACGTTACTGCCTTGCATAACTTAGCTACTATCAGAATCGGATTCTTTTTTATAATTAGACACCCACTTTAACACCTCGCTACAATAAGGTTTGGTTAATTTTTAAAAGACAGCCAACTTAAATATTTAACCAGACACCCATCTTATTTTTAATAAGAATCAGCTAAAGATAGATGTGAATTATTCAGAACAAGTTGAATTGCTATAAGAATGGTGATTTTTTATTGTTATCAATTAAATTTCAGCCTTATGTGCTGAGTTAATTTTTTAGTTTTACACACTGGTCAGCGCTAGTCGCAGTAGTCGTTATGCCTCTAGAATTAAAAGGATTGGATTTGTAAAATTGACTTCTAGTGTCGAATGCGTAACTAAGTAAATAAGGCTAAGCTATTAGTTATAGAGCTTCTTCGTTTTCGTTTCATATGATTAGTATAAGCTGTGATTGCTTGTTCTTTACCTGCAGTATTTTTAAACGAGCGGGTAAAGGAAGTGGTGAGTGTGAGCCAGTTTTCAGTACAAATGTTTAACCTTTCAAGTATTGGTAATGCCTTTTCTGGGATTTTCCCTGGCTTATCTTCTCGTATTGACCGCCCAGTCCAATCAACAAGTTGCAGGTATGTTTTGAGCTCAAATGGTAGTCCCTTAGGCATATGTTTACGAGGTTTACCTGCAAAGCGCATAAGCGATTTCGGTTGCTTATTATTTTGAGCTGCATTAATTCTAGATTTAATACTGGTGTAGTCAGATTGCTCAGGTAAATCAGCCGCTTTTGCTCTAACAGGATTTAAATCTACATAAGCAAGGCATGCAGCAAGTGCTGCTTCATCAAGTAAAGCTTGTGATTTAAAGCGACCTTCCCAAAATCGACCTTTGCACTCATCTTCTTGATTCGCTTTTCGTGCAATACTTTCATTAAGCACGCGCATAAACCAACTAATGCTGCTGAGCCGTTCTCGATATAAATTTACTCTGGTATTAACCGCAGCGTGTTCAGGTTGTGTTAGCAATTCGCCATTTAAGAATCGTTGGCAAAGGAATGTACTTTTGAATAACTTGTGCCATCTAATAAGAATCGCTTTATTATTTAGGCGCTTTGCTTTTGCTATATCAATGTGAAGAACTAGATGTGTGTGATTACTCATAACTGCGTAGGCACAAATATCAATACAAAATATTCGCCCAAGTTGAAGTAGTTTCTTTTCAACCCAATCGCGCCGGTGTTCATACGAACGACCCGTTAGTGGGTCTTGCCCGCACAAATAAGCGCGACGAACGCAGCGTGAAATACAGTGATAGTAAGGTGTATTTGAAACACTAATTAAGTTTCTACGTGGGGTTGCCATGCTCTTCTCCTCCATGAGTTGAACAATTTAAGTTTAGTCATAATTTTGAGAAGTGAGAAATTTAAAGATGGGTGTCTAGCTTTATGTTGAGGTTTTACTAAAAAAATAAAAGTGGATGTCCAATTAAGTATTCAATTTAATAGAGGGTATAAAAAAGCCAGTCTTAGACTGGCTTTTGGAAGGAGGTGTTTAAGGGTTATTAGCTTGTCATAAGCCTTAAACAAGTATTCTCTTATAGACGCTCAATTACAGCTTGAGTGAAGTCTGTAGTACCGTGGCTGCCGCCTAGGTCGCGAGTTGTACGGTCGCCTGATTTGATAACATCAGCAACTGCGCTGCGGATGCGCTCTGCAGTGTCGCCCATACCTAGGTGCTCTAGCATTTGGATAGATGCTAAGATCACTGACGTTGGGTTTGCAAGGTTTTTGCCTGCGATGTCTGGTGCGCTACCGTGTACAGCTTCGAAGATTGCTGCATCTTCACTGATGTTTGCGCCAGGAGCCATACCTAAACCACCAACAAGACCAGCACATAGGTCAGATAGGATGTCACCGAATAAGTTTGTAGTAACAATTACATCAAACTCATCAGGAGTCATAACTAGTTTCATACAAGTTGCATCAACAATCATTTCTGTTGATTCGATTTGTGGGTAACGCTCAGCTACTTCACGTGCAACTTTTAGGAATAAACCAGATGTTGATTTAAGGATGTTAGCTTTGTGTACAGCAGTTACTTTTTTACGGCCTTCACGTACCGCTAGTTCGTATGCAAAAGTAACGATTTTTTCTGCACCTTCACGGGTGATTTTTGACATTGCTTCTGCTTCGTTACCATCTTCAGAAACCACTTGGCCAAGACCTGAGTACATGCCTTGTGTATTTTCACGAATAGTGATGATATCGATGTCGTCGTAACGAGCTTGTGTACCTGCGAATGATTTAACAGGGCGAACGTTAGCGTAAAGGCCAAACTTTTTACGTAAAGTTACGTTGATTGAGGTAAAACCTTCACCAACTGGCGTCGTTAAAGGACCTTTTAAAGTGATCTTGTTACGCGCGATTGTGTCGATTGTTTCTTGCGGAAGTAACTCACCAGTTTTTTCTAGGGCAGCAAGGCCAGCATCAACGAATTCATAATCAAAATCGCAACCTGCAGCTTTAAGGATCTCAAGTGCTGAATCAATAATGCTAGGACCAATGCCGTCGCCTTTGATCACTGTGATGGTTTGTTTAGCCATTTACTTTTCCTATTTATGAGTAGATAAACACGTAAACTTATCGCGAAATAGCATGCGATTTACTTGTTAGAGGGTTTACGTGGATGTGTTTGAAAATTTAAGCGGCTTTTATAGCAATTTATTCAGCTTTTTGCCAGTTTATCCTGTGAATACTGACTATAAACAGACTAAAGTTCATATTTATTTAACGTTTTCGCACTTTTTAACAACACAATCTAAAAATTGTCTGCAAATTCACAGTTTTTCAGATATGCATAAAAATCTGCTTTTGATTGCCAACCAGCAGCCGATAAGCTGTCGAAAATAATCTGTTCTTGCCAACTACTAAATAGCGCTTTGGGTTGAAAAACATAATAAGTAAATAGCTTAATCGCGACCCAATGTTTTTCATTGATATCGAGTGTTTGCTTTTTATGTTGCTCACTACCAAGTAAATGCTGTGTCCAACTGTTATCGCCAATCAGTTGATTTAAATACGCCGTTAGTGGCTCTTGATTTAAGTGACTAACCCCAAACAAACAGGCAAGCGGTGGACTTATTACTTGCTCTTCGGCCTGCTCAAATACAGTTTTACGAGAAATACAGGTTGCTTGATGTTCGCAAAGATAAAGAACATAGGCATATAAGGGCAAAGTAACTTGCTCAAATTGAATTGAATCGTTGTGCTTAAATAGCGCCTGAATAATGCGCACCATATTCTCAAGGCGCTTAGATATATGCTGAAAAAGCGGGTGTGATGTGGTTGCAACCAAGCGTTGAAATAATACTTTTTGGATAATAGCAGGGGCGTTATCGTATCCGACCATAGACAAACAATGGCGCAAGTCTTTAGCTCTTTGCTGCTCTTTATTGTAGGGTTTAGAAGCAACGGTAAGCTGGGTTATCAATTCAGGGTAGGGGCTTAAAAGCTTATTTAAGCCACGATAGCTATATTCCTGCGATACTTTTAACGTGCTAATTAGCTCTAAATACTGCTGCCTACGCTGCTGATTTATTGGCTGTGGCTCAGCAAAGTTAATGTTTTCACTAAACCAAACTGTGTATAGCAAACGAGAGTCTTTACAATGCCTTTGTTTGTCAAAAATAGTTAAGCTTGCTTTAAAGCGATGCCAACGAATTTTTTCAGGGCGGCTGGCATCAACCAATATATGGCGGCCATGTTCATCTGTGGCTAAATAAATAAGTACTTGTTCGGCGTACTTTACTTCACTGGCCGGAATGTATGGGCCAATATGCGCAATCAGTGCTTTTATAGCATTTTGGGCAAATTCATTAGGGGTGCGTAAATAAATATCAGCTAAGGCTTTGTGCACACTAATGTGACCACCTGACTCGCGGTAAGTCGTATTCATGGCAATAATATTAGCCAAAGCAACTAAGGTTGTTGCGCCATCGTAAATCATAATTTTTGGCGCGCTTAATAGGGCTTGTTTATATTTATTTAATCGCGCTAATAAATGCTGAATAGAAAGCGTATGTGGGCCTGAGTCTTTTAGTAATTTTGCTGCTAATTGATGGCGACACTGCCAAAGCTTTTTATCTTGAGCCGTCAGGGTCTGTCCTGCCGCTAACTTATTACTTTGGGATTGAACGCAAAGGTAATTGGCTAAACAGCAACTAATAATTTGTTCGCTAATGGCTTGGTTGTAGTTAAGGCTGCGGCACAAAATGCAAGCGACAACACATTGGTTTACAACTAAGTTTGTGGTGTAACCATGGTTCGGTACATACAAGCTTAGTTGTGCTTGCATACCTTTTGGGCAGGCTTGATACAGCAGGTAATAACGCTCAGCTAGATTACTTAACAAAGGGAAAATTTGTGACCATTTTTGCTTTTGATGATAAAGCTTAAGTAGCTGGTGTGTACTATCAAATAAGCGTGCCAATTCCCGTGGCGTCACGTTTTCCATCATAAGCGGTTAAGTTTCTTGTTGATAGCTTTCATAGGCACTTGGCCCCCATAATACCAGCTGACCATTTTTAAATAGTAGGCCTGTGCACTCATCGATGGTGGTTATGCCATCAGATTTAACATGCTGAGTGCGGTAAAAAATAATCTGCCAAACATTGTCTTCGACTCGTTTAGCATAGGTTAGATCGGGGCTACCTAAATAATCAAGCACCGCATTCAGGTTTTCAGGCTTATCAATCGATAGTTTTGCGATATAGCGTTTATTAAAAGCTTCGCGGTCTTGCCAGATCATGGCTTGCGGATCATCTTTATAAAAAGTGATCACTAGGGTTGCTATCAGTGCATAAACACCTAACCCAAGTACCAGATATTGGAAAACCTTTTTGAACATGTGTAACTCTATAAAACTAACGCGAATTTTCAGTATACGCTCAGTTGGCAAACTGTGCTACGAGATTGCGACTAATTGAGCCTTAACTGCTTTAAACTAAAGCCTAAGTTAATATCGGTACGCAGCATAACAAGATTTTTTGATATTACGAACATGTCCATTTCTGAACTCAGCTTACGTTTTAGAGTCGGGTTTAGCTCATCATCGTTCATGGCCGCTTCTATCGACTCATAATCGTTGATTAATTGCTGCGCCGACTTATTACCTATCCCTTTAACGCCCGGAATATCATTGGTTTTATCACCTGCTAATGCCCAAAAATCAGCAAGCCGATGCTTTGGTACACCAAAGCGCTGCTTGATATCTTCAAGCTCAATATACTGTTTTTTAAAGTAATCAAAAATTGTAATTTGCTCAGATAAAAACGGCAAAAACCCTTTATCGGTAGAAACGATGGTAGAAGGCACATTATTAGTTGCGGCCTTGTAAGCAAGAGTAGCAATTATATCGTCGGCTTCATCATTATCAGGTGAAAACACCACAATGCCAGTGTCTTCAATTGCTTGTTTAAAGCGTGATAAGTTTTGCTTGAGGGTGTCAGGCATTGGTGAACGAGTGCTTTTGTAGGCCTCAAAGTAGTGATAACGCCAACTTCTTTCACCATCAAACACGGCAATCGCGTGAGTCGCATTCGTTTGCTGGCGTAACTTTTTACAAGCATGTGCCACTCGGGCACAGCTTGCTTTTATCATATGCTCTTCACTGTGATGACTCTGATTACTATCAACAGCATAGATGCGCCTAATAAGATTTAGCGCATCTATTAAAAGTAATTGGGTTGTCACATAGGCTCCTGTTAGGCTTTTATCTCATAGCAAGGAATATACTTACTGCCAGGCAATTTCATTCGGCCTTGCTCAACAAATGCTGCCAGTAGTTTGTCCATATCAGCCATAAGCGCAGGTTCACCACTTAGCACAAATCGGCCATGTTGTTTGATGGCTTGTAAGCCTTCGTCTTTAACATTACCAGCTACAATGCCTGAAAACGCACGGCGTAAATTAGCTGCGAGTTGCTGAGTTGGTTGATCTAAATGTAAATCTAAGCCCGACATATTAGCATGTGTTGGTGCAAACGGCTGTTGGAAATCATGATCGATTTTTAGCGTCCAGTTAAAGTAGTAAGCATCACCTTGGCTTTTACGGTATTCGCGTACTTCAGCCATCTTCGCTTTAAGCGTTTTACCAACTCGCTCTGGATCATCGATGATCACTTCAAACTTATCTAGCGCCGCTTTACCGAGTGTTTTCTCAACGAATTTACACAGCTCAATAAAGTAGTTTTCACTTTCTTTAGGGCCAGTAAGGATCACTGGTAAACATTGTTTTTCGTTATCTGGGTGTAGCAAAATACCTAAAAGGTATAACAGCTCTTCTGCGGTACCCGCCCCACCTGGGAAGATAATAATGCCATGGGCTGTACGAATAAAAGCCTCTAAACGCTTTTCGATATCAGGCAAAATCACCAGCTCATTTACAATCGGGTTAGGTGGCTCAGCGGCAATAATACTTGGCTCGGTTAAACCTAAGTAACGATTATTAGTAATACGTTGCTTGGCATGGCCAATGGTTGCGCCTTTCATCGGGCCTTTCATTGCACCAGGGCCACAGCCAGTACAAATATTTAAGCCACGAAGGCCTAGCTCATAACCAACTTGCTTGGTGTATTTGTATTCCACTTCATTAATAGAGTGGCCGCCCCAACAAACTATCATGCTCGGGTCACTATTTACTCTCAATGCGCCTGCGTTTCGCAGCATATCGAATACCATATGAGTAATGGCTTTTTGCTCTGTTAAATCTTTTTCGTATTTTTGACAAATAAACAGAATATCGCGAATAACCGAGAAGATATGTTCATGAATACCGGTAATGATTTCGCCATCAACAAAGGCGGATTCGGGTGGGTTTTCAAGTTCGATCTTAATCCCGCGTTCGCGGCTTAATAAGCGAATATCAAAGTCTTCGTATTTATTGTAAATTTCTAAGCTTGAATCGGTGTGGCTGCCCACATTGAGAACAGCGAGCACACAGTTCCTAAATAATTTATAGCGCTCGCTGGTGGATGATTGTTCGAGTAGATCAACTTCTAGTTGCGATAGTAAATCCAGTACACCTGTAGGATTCAGTTGTTTTAACATAAGCACTCTCCCGGCTCGTCTATGAGCCTTTATCATTGTGTGTCAAAGACCTCACATACTAGATGAGGCCTTTATTTGCTAATGCAAACTTTATTTCGTCCCTCGTTCTTGGCTTTGTATAGTGCTTCATCTGCACGGTCAAAGGCAATCAGCGGGGTATCACCTTTTTTCAACTGGGTTGCACCAAGAGAAATGGTGATTTCTACTTGCTTATTTTTAAATTTAAACGGAATGCCTTGAATTGTTTTGCGCATTTTTTCAAGCGGCACAGTGGCATTTTCAATCGACATTCCACTCATTAGTAACACAAACTCTTCGCCGCCGTAACGGGCAATAAAGTCTGATTTACGAATTGATTTTTGTAATGCTTTAGCAATTACTTGCAGTGTTTTATCACCAGCACTGTGGCCATATTGGTCATTGATTGATTTAAAGTGGTCTACATCAATCACTACAAAGGTAATGTCTGATTCTTGCACATTAAATAAGTTAAATTCATGATTAAAGCGTTCATCAAACGCCGCACGGTTTGGCAACTTAGTTAGGCCATCGAGTAAGCTTTTAAAGCGCTGTTCATTTAGGCGCTGCTTATAGGTCGAAAGCTTGGTTTCTAAATGACTAATGCGGCTATTAATATCGTTAAAGCTGGCTAGTAAGTTTTCGCGTTCGGTTTGTTCTAGCTTTTCTTTCGCAATTAAATCATCACTTAATGATTTTAATTCTTCTTCTACAAGCTCTTTAAGCGAAGAAATAGACGTCGCTTGCTGTGTTTGCGTATGCAGGTTTTTAATTTTGCTTTCGATTTGCTTGTTAAGCGTGTCGTATTCAGCGCTCAGAGATTCTGAATGCTTGCTGGTAGAAACAATGGAATGATGTAAATCTTCGATTGTTTGATTTAATGAGATCAAAAAGCTTTGCGCTGATTGGCGCTCTTTGCTCATATTGCGCGTAACGATGCTGATAATATTCAGTGCAGAATCAAGCAGATCGTCAACACTATCATTATGGGTTATTTTACTTTTGATAGTCTTAATTTGCTCGGCACTTTCATCTTCGAGCACTAAGTCATTGGCAAGAGAAAGCAGCTGTGTGGCAAGCTCTGGTCTTATTTGCGCCTCAGCTGTATTTGTTGTTGCAAGCTTGGCTTGTAAGGCTTGATGATAAATTAAAATCAGCTTTGAAAGTAGTGGCACAAAGTCATGATTAGACTGAATATTATTTAATTCGTGATCGAGTAAGTAACGTAGCGAGCGACGAGCATCTTCAGGCAAGCCTCGTACTTTTTGCAGTTGCTTGCCAGCGTCAGTGACGCTTTCATTTAGCTCACGTTGCAGTGCCATTTGCTTAGTTTCTTGTTGTTTTAACAGGCCAAGCACATCATCGATAAAGGGGGTGAGTAATTCGAATTTAACCCCTTTTTTAAGGGCATTTCTAAATTTCGCTAAACGATTGTCTAGTTCAATGTCTAGTCCTTTACAGCTTAGCGATAGTTTCGCTGCAAACTGAGAAAGAACTTCAACTTGATGTTTGCGCGCATCTTCGACCACTGTTCGAGCGTCGATCGCTTGCTTTAGCTTTTTATTAAGAACATCATGCTGTTGCTGCACCTAGTAATACCGCCATCAAAAATTCAAATTGCTATACGCTAAGTTTACAACAAATTAATACGAAATGTAGGTTCCAAGTCAAAAACTTAGCTATTTTGTCTATCAAACTTGTTGCAATGGCTGTTTATCGGTTTTTAATTCACATTTTTTCTCGCAATTGTTAGGCTGTTTCGCAATTTTGATAGTAATAAAAAGAGTTGTTATGAAAAAGTTTTTGGCAATGTCTATTTTGGCGGCCTGTTCTAGCAGTGCGTTTGCAGATGTGAACTACTCACTGTCTATCACTCAGCCTGAGCACCATTTAGGTAATGTAAGTGTTGAGTTTCCGCAAACAGCGCAAGCGCATTTAGATATTAAACTTCCAGCTTGGCGTACTGGCCGTTACGAAATTTTAAATCTTGCCAATGGTGTGCGCTTTTTCGAAGCAAAAGATGATGATGGTAAGGCATTAAAGTGGGAAAAAATTGACCACAGCACTTGGCGTGTTCACCTAAACGAACCTACTCAAGTCAATGTAGATTACCAAGTGTACGCTAACGAGCTAGGTAAACGTGCTCGTCATATTGATGACAGTCATGCCTTCATTGATGCATCTGGCTTTTTCATGTTCAGCGAATCATTCCGCCAAGACCCAGTTAAAGTTGAGCTAAATGTACCAAAAGAATGGCGCTCAGTATCGGGAATGGAAAATGCGGGTTCTAAACACAGCTTTAAAGCCGCTGATTACGACATTTTAGTTGATTCACCAATCGAAACGGGTATCAATGAGCTACACAAGTTCACTGTTGATGGTCGTGAATACGAACTCGTTATTTGGGGTGAAGGCAACTACGATGTAGATCAAATGCTAATTGACCTTAAAAAGCTAGTGACAACGGGCAACGTAATTTGGGATAACTACCCGTATGAGCGTTATGTATTTATGGTACATGCTACGTCAGGTGCAGGCGGTGCAACAGAGCATTTAAACTCAACAATTATCCAGCGCCCACGTGACCGTTTTGGTTCTCGTAAAGATTACCTTGCGTTTATCAGCACCGCAGCTCACGAATTTATTCATACTTGGAACGTAAAAGCATACCGTCCTAAAGGTATTGCGCCGTATGACTACACCAATATTAACTACGCAAAAACATTATGGATTGCAGAGGGCTCAACCAGCTACTTTGAAGATCACTTAATGGTGCGCGCGGGCATTGAAACAACTGATGAGTTCTTCGGTACGTTAACGAAAACCGTTAATCGTCACTTACAAACACCGGGTCGCGAAGTACAAAGCGCAACTGAAACAAGCTTTGATAAGTGGATCAACCAAGGCGGCGACCACGCTCGCAACTACAGCACCAATATCTATTTAGAAGGTTCATTGATTTCAATGGCACTTGATATTGATTTGCTAGAAAACAGCGATGGCAAAATCAGTTACCGCGACGTTCACCGCGCGCTTTACAACAAGCATCGTTTACCAGATGGTTTTACGCCAGATGATGTTAAAGCAATTTTAAAAGAGCTAACAGGTCGTGATTACAGCGCTTGGTGGCAAACGAATGTGGATGAGCCAGCTGCTATCGACTTTGATGAGCTACTTGCAAAAGTAGGCTTAGGTTTAATTCGCCCTGAAGGCGCAAAATCAGTACCTAGTATTGATTCGTTTGCAAAAAACAGCGGTGAGTTATTAACCCTAACTCATGTTCGCCGTGGTGGCGCTGCATGGCAAGCGGGCTTAACGACTGATGACAAAATCGTGGCGTTTAACAAAAAGCATGTTGGTAAAGATTTAACAGCCAGCCTCGAAACGTTTAAAGCAGGCGACACAGTGACTGTTGATTTCATTAGACGCGATGCATTACAAAGCACAACGCTAACACTTAGCGAAGACTTTGATAAAGAGAAAAAGGTCAAAGCATTAAAAGATGCAACACCAGCTCAAATGGCATTGTTTAAAGCATGGATGGGTGTTGACCACCCAAATCAAGCTAAATAACAGCTAAGCAAAATAAATCGTTAATGATTTTTTATTGGTAAGAGAGGAGCTGCGGCTCCTTTTTTTTTGTTTGGTACTTGCTGCGCTTTTACAAACTGCTTTGTGTACTTTGTGTTTAGTAGTGCACTGTGAAGTTGCTGTTTTTTACGTCGCCAAAATGACTTTTTAACTTTGGTTGATCTATCCCGAATATCACTTTGTGCATTATCGGGTTGTGATACCGGGTAGGGCAGCAAAGAGTATCCATAAACACCGGTTTCCCACACATGCTGTAAATCGCAGTCAACGGGGCGGCCAAATTCGGCAGTGGCTTTTAACAGCGCTTTTGCACCTTCAAAACTAACAGCCGTTGCACAGCAGCCAGACATAAGCTTTTTATGAATGACTAAGTGTTGCTCATCAGCAAGGGGTTTTGTAAAGGCAATTTCCCGACTTCGGTCTTTATAAGCGGCCAATTTTATTAGCTGCCAAGGCTGTTTTAATGTACTAATGTTTTCAATTGCACTGTGAATAGAGCGGTCGAGCAGAAAGTCATCTTCTAAAATAATGGCGTAATCTAATTGCCTATCGACAATGGTTTGCCATGCTTTTCTGTGACTCAGGTAACAGCCAATCTCACCTTTACTCAAGGGCTTATGGAATTTTTTTAGGTTTAAATCAGCACTATAGTGCTTGGTTATCTCTGTATCAGACAGCTCTCTACCATCAATTGCATCAAGGCGTTCAAATGCCAAATTTTGTGCATTTAGCTCATGGCTAACACGGTTTAATCGTTCAGTAGAGCTTGCTAAGTTAATTACAAAAATAGCGGTCATTATCGTTACCTGATGGTCAGTTTGAATCAGGCTAACAAGCTTTAATGACGCTTGGGTGTCAGAACTATTTCGCTTTTATGTCAGGGCGAGGAGTATTTAAAATAGATTGCTTTTCTTGCTCGGATAAAATGATCCAATCAAAAATCTCATCATTACTGCGACCACAGCCAGTGCAATAGCCATTTAGGCGATGACATTGACCGATGCAATCTGTTTTAAATTGGCTGGTTGGTTTTTTTGATTTTGTCATAGTGATGTGAAGGCTAATGTAGCCTTCATTAGTGTATTACTTGCCTTCAATTGGCTTACCAATTTCAAGAGTGGTAGACCAAGGCTGTTTGCGTGATAGGGTTTTACCCGAATGAATTGAGATAACAGGGTTGTTTTCGTCAAGCACAAACGTGGTACGTAACGATTCAGCTGACTCTTTTTGTGTTTGATGCCAATTATTACCCGCTAAACACGCTTGGGTAAAATTAACCGCACGGGTGTGATCGGCGACAGCCTGTTGCTGTTGCTCGTAATTGCCTACACAGCGGTAGGTAACATTGTCTTTATCAAGCGCCGTGATTTGACAGTTATCGGCAATAAGGTTGTATTTCGCTGTCCATGTTTCCATGTATTTAGTATTTACACGGCTACGTTTTAAGCCTTCAAAGCGGTTGTCGTAAGCACCTAATAGGGCGTTAATTTTCTCGCAAGGGGTTAAGTTATCAATGGCCGTTTGTTGTTCAGTTGTTAGTCCTGTACAACCTGTTAAAACAAGGCCAGTTAGTAAGGCGGCGAGTGGCTTTTTCATATCAGGCTATCCTTTTAAATAGCAGTTCCTTAAACGTTTCCTAAAGGATACCTAAGCCCTTGTAAAAATGCTAATAAAGATTAGCTATTACAATTTAAAATGCCTTCGCAAAGGAAGGCATTTTAGTTGCTAAAAACTATAAAAGCGTAAGCTTACATCTTGGTTTTGCCTGCAATGTTGGTTACTTTTACTGAGCCAGAGCCATCACTAAGTAACTCAAAGTTTGCTGCAGTATCAACGCGAATGCTGCCTGAGCCATCTGAAACGACAACATCACCCGAAATATCATTTAAGTCGATACCACCAGAGCCATCGTGTACTTCAATATTGCCCTGTGCGTTGGCAACATCAATATTACCTGAGCCGTCATGAATTTTAATATCACGGCTGATATTACGTGCCTCTATGCTACCCGAACCATCATTGATTTCTAATGTGCCTGTAATGTCATTTGCGGTAATTGAACCAGAACCATCGTTGATCACAGTATTCGCAACTTTGCTAATGATAATTTCACCAGAGCCATCGTGTACATCAACATTAAATGAGCGAGGGATCGCAACGGTTAAATCAATGCGAGTTTGCTTATTGGTGTGGTAATCGCACTGGCCTGCACTAAGTGCTGCGTTATTGCCTTTGGCTTCAAGGTTTAAGCAATATTCATCATGAGGCTTTTCTTGATAAATCTCGGCTTTAACGGTTACTTCATCACTGTCACTACCAGTAATGTGTAAAAAACCAGAGCCCGCTTCTACTTTTAAAGCGCTTAATGAGGCTGCATCTAGCGTTAGGTTTTTTGTTTCTTGTAGTGGCATATCACCCCAAGCAAATGTTTGTGCTGATAATAAGCCTGCGGCAATTAGTGAGAGTGTTTTTACTGTACTTAACATGGTTCTTCCCTTTCATATGTGTGGTGTTATTAGCTTAGTCGCAGGTGCTGATAAAAAAGGTTTAAAGGCTTTAAAAACTTTTTTTACACAAATAGGCAAGAAAGCGCGAGCTTCAGGCATTTATGGTTTTTCGCGATGCTTTAGACTGAAATAGTAGACCAAAAACTAAGCAACCCAAGGAGAAACATATGAGTGATTCAGCGCAAACAAGCGATATGCAAGTAATTAAGTCAGGTTCTCAAGATCCAATCGCAGGGCCAGCAGAATGTTTCACAGGTAAAGTGCAAATCAGTACTTTATTTAATGCACCAGCACCTGCTCGCGTTGGTGTTGCTGTGGTGGAGTTTTCAAAAGGAGCTCGTACAAATTGGCATTCTCATCCACTCGGCCAAGTTTTATTAGTTACAGAAGGTCAAGGTTGGACACAGTGCGAGGGTGGTGAGAAAACAGTCATCAATCCAGGTGATTTAATTTGGTGTAACTGCGGAAAGCGTCACTGGCATGGTGCGACTGCTGATAGTGCAATGAAGCATGTAGCAGTTCAAGAAGCACTCGATGGTAAACCTGTTGACTGGTTCGAAGCTGTTTCAGATGAAGATTATTTAGCATAAGGTACATTGAAATGTGTGACAAACATGAAACGCAAGACTTATCACGTCGTAATTTTATTAAAACGAGTTCAGCTTTAGGTGCAGGCCTGTTATTAGGTGGCTTTGCGGCGCCTTCATTTGCAGCATCATCTGAGCAGCTTGCAAATGGCAATATAAAATCTCGTGGCTATGCGGCTTTTGATAATTCAGGCTTACTAAAACCATGGGAGTTCGAAAGACGCCCAGTAGGCGATAACGATATTTTAATCGAAATTAAATTCGCCAGTATTTGCCACTCAGATATTCATCAGATGAAAGGGCATTGGGGCGCACAGCAATACCCTCAAGTACCAGGTCATGAAATTGCAGGTATCGTAACTGCGGTCGGTAAGAATGTGACTAAGTTTAAAGTGGGCGACCGTGCTGGTGTAGGCTGTATGGTTGATAGCTGTCTTGACTGTAATAGCTGTAAAGATCAAGGCGAGCAATATTGCCCAGAAACAAAATTCACTTATGGCTACCCTGATGAACGCTCACCGACGGGTATCACACAAGGTGGTTACTCGAATAACATTGTTGTTCGCGATCATTTTGCAGTGCATATTCCTGAAAACATTAGTTTAGAGCATGCTGCTCCTTTATTATGTGCCGGCATTACAACGTATTCTCCGTTGCTTAAATTTAACTTGAAAAAAGGCGATAAAGTAGGTGTTGTTGGTATTGGTGGGCTTGGGCACTTAGCTGTTAAATTGGCTGTGTCGCAAGGTGCTGATGTTTATGCATTCACAAGCTCTAAAGATAAAGTAGCTGATATTAAAGCCTTTGGCGCTAAAGTGGTTGTTGTTGACGGTGAAGACGCTTACAACGAACATAAGTCGCAGCTTGATTATTTAATTAATACCTTGCCAGTGAAATATGATATTGCTAAATATGCATCATTAGTAAAACCATTCGGCACGTATACCCAAGTGGGTATGCCAGAAGAGTTTTCATTAAATATGAATGCATTAGCATTGGCTGCAAGCCGGGTAAACTTTAATGCTTCGTTAATTGGTGATATGCAAGAAACGCAAGAAGTTGTTGATTACTGTGCTAAGAATAATATTCTGCCAGCAACCCAGTTAATCAAAGCCTCTGAAATCAATAATGCATGGCAAAGCGTGGTGGAGAAAAAAGCGCGCTATCGTTATGTAATTGATGCCTCGACATTTTAAATAATTTTTAGATTGAGTAAGCCAAACGCCATACCCAGTATGGCGTTTTTTGTTGTTCCTTTTTTATTCGGTGATTTATCGCTTAAAGAGCGAATACTGACGTAAAAACATATCATTATTTTTTTCTTTTGCTAACTTAAACTCTTTGGCCTCCATGGAGTAATAATGAAAAAAATAACCTTCCTGAGTACGTTGTTGTGCACTAGCTTTTTTGTTTGTAGCGAAGAAACAGATACAACCTTGAACGCTTATGCCGCTGGGTACGTCGCCAATTTTACCTGTAGTGCCACGTTTAACGCTGGCAAAAGCAAAGATCAAATCGATATTGATGAACTTACCGGTATTTACCCTTTAATCGCAGACACTGTAAAAACACTAAAAGCGAACATTGATACTGAGCATAAACGAGTCATTGTTGATTACGATAAAGATAAGCAACGTATATCGGTGTGGCGGCCTCGTTTAGGCTGTGTTGATTTACCCGTAGGGGTAAGCCTTAAAGCTGCAACACTCGTGCAAGCACCGTTTAAAGAAAACTTAGCCTATCAAAAGGATGATGGTAAGCCTTGGCAAACGCTAAATGGTGTTAATAAAGCGACGGGCAATAAGGCGCTTGATGAGGTTATTGCACAGGCTTTTACTCGTCATTATGGTGAAGGCGCACGAACTTCGGCAATTTTAATAGCAAGCCCTGAGGCGATTCTAGCAGAGCAATATAAAGCCGGTTTTACCCCTGAAACCGCCCAGCGTACTTGGTCTGTTGCAAAAAGTATTGGCGCGAGCATTATTGGTGTGGCGGTAGCGCAAAAGCGACTTGATGTTACTAAGCCTGCGGGGCTTGAAAGCTGGTCTCACCCGCTTGACCCACGCGGCGAAATTACCCTTGAAAACTTGCTTCATATGGCATCGGGCTTAGACAGTAATAAAGCGGGCAATCGTACGGATCGTGTCTATATGGGCGGAGGTTTAGTGTCTGACACAGCAACGCATACTGCGTTAGAAGTTAAGCCAGGTAGCCGTTGGAAATACGCTAATAACGACACCATGTTAGCGCTACGTACCTTACGAGAAACGTTTAACGATGAAGCGAGCTATTTACGTTATCCATATGACAATTTACTCGATAAAATCGGCATGCAGCACACGTTTTTAGAGTCAGATTGGCAAAGTGACTATATTTTGTCATCGCAAGTGTGGACTACTTCTCGGGATCTTGCTCGCTTAGGGCTATTACACCTGAATAATGGCCGCTGGCAAGGTGAGCAAATATTACCAAAAGACTGGTTAAGTTATATTAGTAAACCAGCCCCTGCTCAACCCCCAGAAACGGCACCAGGATACGGCGCACAGTGGTGGCTTTATAACGAACGTTTTCCTGAGTTACCAAACGATACCATTGCAGCGCGAGGCAACCGTGGTCAATTTTTAGTGATCATTCCAAGCGAGCAGATAGTGATTGTTAGGCGAGGGTACGACCTTGCAGGGCTTAAAGGCTTTAGTGAGCATGATTTTGCTCGTGATGTTTTAAAAGCACTGGGCAGATAAAGTCAGGCAATAAAAAAGCTGCTTTGTGGCGTACAGAAGCAGCTTTGCTAACTGGAGAGTTAGTATCTACTACAAGGGCTCTATAGTGACATCCGCTTGGCCTAAACTTTTAAAAAACTGACTATCGCCCGTTATTTTACCAAGTTTTATCAGACCATTTGCATAACTTTGCTGCTTATAAAAGAGCGCAAGGTTACCCCAAGGTGCGTAATAAGTAATGTCTCCTGCGTTAGCATCAGTGCCAGCAGGTAAGCCTTGTAGATTTAATTTCTCTGGTAAAGTGGCAATTTTCTCAGCATTGGCAAAGTCTTCTACTTTTAGAGTCAGTGGTAGAAGTTGATAAAAATGCTTAGCGGCATTGTTACTTTCTAGAGTCGCTTGCATAGTTTTGCCGTTACTGGTGAACTTTATTTGCATTTCACTTACCATCTTTACTGCTTTTTTAAATATTGCTTATCTGTTACTGGCTCTAACCAATCAACAACCTTACCGTCTTTTGACTCTTGAATAGCTAAGTGCATCATGGCTGTTTTATCTGTAGCACCGTGCCAATGTTTAACATTAGCAGGAATATGTACAACGTCACCTGGTTTTATAACCTGAGGTTGTCCGTGCCACGGATTAACCCAACCCATACCTGATGTAACAATTAAGGTTTGGCCAACAGGGTGAGTGTGCCAGTTTGTGCGAGCACCTGGCTCAAAGGTTACCATGGCACCAGCGGCTTTCGCTTCGCCATGAGCTTGGAAACTAGGCTCGACGCGTACTTTGCCCGTGAAATACTTGTCGAGCCCAGTCATTGGGTACTGAGTGCCATTTTTTTGCACTGTGATTTGCGGTAATTCTAAACGTTGTGAAGAGGCGTTTTCTGCATGACTAAATGCACTCATCGTTAAGATAAGGGTACCGATAATATACTTCATACTTTTCTCCATGTGTTTGTAACCGAACGAATCTTCATTTTGGCTAAAAACTGTGCCTTTAAAAAGTACAATGCACGCAAGTTATTGCCTATTAGTCCGAGGCGGCAAATTTACCACTGGTCAATATTGTATAACCGAGCGTATAGTTAAGTATCTTGAATTTAATTGGGTTGGTTATGCATTCAGATTATGATGCTATTGCTAAAATGAGCGCTGCTTTAGCAGATAAGATTGCGCCGCTTATTGGCCAGCAAGAAACCGCTGATAGCGTGATTGAGGATTTGTTTTTTTATCGACAAACACAGGCCGCCACCTCTTGTTCAATGTGTGTGGTTGAACCAAGTATTGCACTGGTGCTACAAGGGGCAAAAAGCATGACCTTGGGCGAAGATGTTTTCAAGTATGACCCACACAAGTACTTGATTACCTCAATTGATTTGCCTGCAAAAATGCAAGTTCTTGAAGCAAAAGACGACGCACCTTATTTAGGCTTAGTGTTAAAGCTTGATTTGGCTATGTTAGGTGAACTGATTTCGCAAATACCGCTCGACAAATTAAACAAGCAATCACTCAATAAGGGAATGACCTTAGGTGAGATGACTGAGCCACTACTTAACGCTTTTACACGATTAATTGATCTGGTTGATGATCCTGAGTCTATGTCAGTACTTGCGCCATTAATTAAACGCGAAATTTTTTGGCGTGTACTTAACAGTGAGCATGGGGCAGAGCTTCGCCATATAGTGTCAACAGGTAGCCAAGGGCTTAGAATTGCACGTAGTGTTAAGTGGTTAAAAGAAAACTATGATCAACCCTTGAGTGTAGAGGACTTAGCGGGTCTTGCGAAAATGAGTAAATCGACTTTCCACCATCATTTTCGAGATCTAACTTCAATGAGTCCGTTGCAATATCAAAAGCGTTTAAGGTTAATGGAAGCAAGAAGGTTGATGGTTGGCGAGAGTATGGATGCCTCAGGTGCTGCTTTTAAGGTTGGCTACGAAAGCCCTTCACAATTTTCTCGTGAGTATTCTCGGTTTTTTGGTTTATCACCAAAACGAGATGTAGAGGCGTTTTTAGCAACGGCTAAATAGCCGGCTACATATAATACCAATGGGCAATAATAGTTAATTAAGCGAATTGGTATAAAAAACGAATGGGCATATCCCTATGTCCCATTCGTTACCATGACACGTTTTAGTTAAAGACTTGCTGTGAAAAATTCAGCAATTTTAGTGAATGGAATTAAACCCACATCATCATATAAATCAACATGACCTGCATTTGGTACAACCAATAATTGTTTAGGTTCAGCAGCTAAATCATAGGCTTGTTGGCTAAACTCAAATGAGTGAGCGTGTTCACCGGCAACAAACAGTAATGGACGTGGTGAAATAGTCTCAATATCGTTAAATGGATAAAAGTTCATAAAACGCACATTGCTGCTTAATGTTGGGTGAGTTGTTAAATCTGCTGATGAACGCTCTGGTGTATATTCACCACGCTCAGTGCGGTAAAAGTCATAAAACTCTTTTGCAATTGGGTGTGAGCTTTCATCAATGTGATGGGGGCAGCCGCCAGTGTATTGTACTTCGCCACCAAGGTACTCAACATTACGTTGCTCTGCAGCCTCATCGAGCATATCTTTACGCATATCAAGATCAATAGAGTTGCCTAAACCATTGCGCGTTGCGCCACCCATGTCATACATACTAACTGTTGCCACAGCTTTGATACGTGGGTCAATTTTTGCGGCACTAATGATGAAACCACCACTACCACATACACCTAAACCACCAATGCTTTCTTTGTTGACGTATGAACGGCTAGCAAGGTAATCGACACCGGCACTGAATGACTCTGCGTATAAATCAGGTAGTACAGTATTACGTGGTTCGCCGTCACTTTCGCCCCAGAAGCTAAGATCAACTGCCAAAGTTACAAAGCCTAGCTCTGCCAGTTTAGTTGCATATAAAGTAGCACTTTGCTCTTTTACCGCACCCATAGGATGACCAATTACAAGTGCTGGAAGATTCGCACCTTTTTCTGCATTTTTAGGTGTAAAAAGATTACCGACTACATTCATTTGTAATTGGTTTTTGAAAATTACTTTTTCAAAGTTAACAGCATCGCTTTGGTAAAAATTATCAGTTGAGGTTGTCATAACACTCTCCTATTTTTTGATTAACAGGGACTGCAATTTGTTTTCACAATGCAGCTTTGATGAGGTTATTGTCGGTTATTTGTGCAGTTTGGCGTTATATTAGAACAGTCGATTTATTGCCTAAAAGTGTCGATTGTATCTTTATGTGCTTAAAATGAACATTAGGTAGCCCAAGTATGAGCACCTAATGATTTTTTAGGGTGTTTTTATAGTGAAATAGCTGGCAATGGCTGCAAAAAATAAGATAGCTGCGCTAACAAAGAAGGTAATAGGGTAGTCATAAACATCGAATAATATGCCGCCGAATGTTGAGCCTAGCGCTATCGAAAATTGAATAATTGCTACCATCAATCCTCCTGCAACTTCAGCATCTTTTGGTAAAGCACGAGCTACCCAGCTCCACCAAGCAACAGGCGCTGCAGTTGCAATTAACCCCCATAATCCAAGTAATACGATGTTGATGTTAAAAAGAGATATTTGATTAGCTAAACAAAATGCTATTAAAGCCATAACCGTAGGGGCAGCTATTAAGGCAAACGCTAAACTGAGTTTTATGACCTTACTGATCAATAAGGTGCCAATAAAGCCTGCAAAACCAATAACAAATAACACCATAGAGACTTGTTGGCTGGTGGCTTGAAACGCTGACTCTAAAAAGGGCCTTACATAGGTAAATAAAGTAAATTGCCCCATAAATAGCAGCGCGACAGCTAGCATACCAAAACGGACGAGTGGCTTTTTAAATAACTTAAATGCAGAAAAAGGTCCTTTTGATTGCTGCTGAGCTGGCATGCTAGGCAAAGCCTGCCATTGCCAAAATACAGCAATAGCGATAAATGGCACTAAACACATAAACGCGCCTCGCCAGCCAAGAACACTGCCTAAATAACTGCCAATTGGTGCTGCAATTATCATGGCAAGACCATTACCACCATTAAATACTGCCAGTGCTTTAGGCACTTTTTCCTCGGGAACTAAGCGCATTGCAGAAGCAGTTGAAAGTGACCAATAGCCACCAATGACTAAGCCGATTAACGCACGACCAAGCATATAAACAGCGTAACTATCAGCTACAGAGATTGTTAAAGTTGACAGTAGCATTATCAAGGTCAGAGCGACTAGTAAGGTTTTTCGATCACTTTTAGCAAATAAAGGACTCATGAATAGACTTGTGACCACCGCAAAAAAGCCAGATATTGCTAACCCCTGACCAACCATGCCTTTACTAATTGATAAATCTTCAGCCATAGGTGTTAATAAGCTTACAGGCATAAACTCGCAGGCTATTAAGGCGAAAATACATAATGTCATCGCAAAAACCCCACTCCAATTAGCTTGCTGCTCGATAGGCTGATCATCTTGATAGGTTGAGTAACTTGTCATGCTAGTCCATACAGTTAAATGTGATGGAGTATTTTTTCAGACATAGGTTGAATAGACTAGCTAATGAATACTAATATGCTTTATTAGTAATACTTATTAATAGGCTGGTGGATGATCAAACAAAACCTCAATGAATTGAACTATTTTGTCATTGTGGCAAGAACTGGCAGTTTTACGCGTGCTGCTGCTCAGTTAGGCGTAACTCAGTCTGCCTTGAGTCAAGCTATTCGTTCACTAGAAGCAAACTTAGATATTCGTTTGTTAACCAGAACAACTCGAAGCGTATCACCGACACTCGCCGGGGAGCGTTTACTCAATGCAATCGGGCATCGTTTTGATGATATCGAAAATGAGCTAGAAGCCTTAACTGAACTCAGAGACAAACCTGCGGGTACGGTAAAAATTACTTGTGGTGATTTTATCATTCAGAACACATTACTCCCAAAACTGGCCAATGTATTAAAGCAATACCCAGATATTAATATTGAGTTTAATGTTAACTATGGCTACACAGACATTGTTGCTCAGCGTATCGACGCTGGTGTTCGCCTTGGCGAAACTATAGATAAAGATATGATTGCAGTGCCTATTGGTAAAGAGCTCAATATGGCAGCGGTTGCAAGCCCTGAGTATTTTACTAAGCATCAAAAGCCTAAAACACCAAAGGATCTTACTGCACATAATTGTATCAATATTCGCTTTCCGACTCATGGCGGTTTATATGCGTGGGAGTTTGAAAAAGAGGGTGAAGAACTTAATGTGAATGTACGCGGTCAATTAATCTTTAATACCTCTCATCATATTGTTGATGCGGCTTTACAGGGGTTAGGTATTGCGTTTCTACCTGAAGAAGAGTTTGGTGAGCATATAAAAAATGGTAATTTAATTAAAGTGTTAGCTGATTGGTGCCCCGCATTTCCCGGTTATTATTTGTATTACCCGAGCCGAAGGCAACCTTCGCCTGCATTTAAAATTGTGTTAGAAGCGTTAAAACAGCAATAGAGTGCGGTATTTAGATACCACACTCTATATTTATTACTTATGGCGGCCTTGTAAACAGTTCACCACATCAGCCAATGATAGGCCTTGGCGCTGTAATAACACGGTTAAGTGATACAGTAAGTCTGCCGATTCATTGGTTAATTCATCGTTATCATGTTTCATGGCTGCAAGGGCAACTTCAACACCTTCTTCACCCACTTTTTGGCAACTACGGCTTAAGTCTTTTGCAAACAAAGACGCAGTGTAGCTTTTGCTCGGGTCATCGTCTTTACGCGAAACAATCACTTGTTCAAGCTCAGCTAAAAACGACAAGCTAGGTTTAGCATCATCGCCAAAGCAGCTTTGTGTACCAAGGTGGCATGTTGGCCCAAGTGGGTTTGCCAGGACTAATAGTGAGTCGTAATCGCAGTCGGTGTGAACTGAGACTACTTCAAGGTAGTTTTCTGATGTTTCGCCTTTGGTCCATAAACGCTCTTTAGAGCGCGAGTAAAAGGTTACTTTTTGTTTGTCGAAAGTGGCAGCTAATGCATCTTGATTCATAAAGCCTTGCATTAAAATCACCCCAGAGCGTGCATCTTGCACGATAGCTGGGATCAACTCGCTTTTGGCAAAATCGACTTGAGAAAGAGTGTCTTTGGTTAATTGCATAGTCTAGCCGCTACATTATTATCAGTTAAAAATTGTTTTAGTTCGCCAATATCAATGACGTTCTTGTGAAATACGCTGGCAGCGAGCGCGCCATCAACTTGGCTTTGTTGAAACACATCAACAAAGTCTTGCATCGTACCTGCGCCGCCCGATGCAATTAGTGGAATATCGCACAGTGCACGCATTTTTGATAGCTGAACATTGTCGTAGCCTTTACGCACGCCGTCTTGGTTCATGCAATTGAGCACGATTTCACCAGCGCCTAGGTCTTGCACACGCTTAACCCATTCTTCGGTTTTGTAGCGAGTACGGCTTGATGCATTTGGGTCGCCAGTCAGCTGATACACTAAATACTCGTCAGTGTTTTCATCATAAAAGCTATCAATACCCACAACCACGCATTGTTTACCAAACTCATCGTGTAATTCTTTGATAAGCTCTGGGCGAGCAATTGCAGGGCTGTTAATACTGATTTTATCTGCGCCACGCTCTAAAACACGTGCTGCATCAGCAACAGATTTAATGCCGCCCGCTACACAAAATGGAATATCAATGTGGCGTGCAATATTCTCTACCCAATTAACATCAAGTAGGCGTTTTTCGACGCTGGCACTGATTTCATAAAACACCAGTTCATCTGCACCGGCATCGCTGTAGGCTTTGGCAAGCGTTAGGATATCACCAACCACTTCATGGCCTTTAAATTTAACGCCTTTAACGACTTGGCCGTCTTTTACATCTAAACAAGGGATTATGCGTTTTGATAACATGCTAGCGCCTCCTCAACATTAAAGGCACCATCGAGTAATGATTTACCTAAGATAACACCGCCAACACCCAGTTTTTTCAGCTTTGCAATATCATCCAGTGAGCTTACACCGCCTGATGCTTGAACTTTAATCTCACTGTTGTGGTTAGTTAAATCTTCATAAAGTGCAAACGAAGGGCCGGTCATGGTGCCGTCTTTGCTGATGTCAGTACACAGAAAATCAACCACACCCAGTGCCACGTAAAAATCAACAAGTTCGAACAAGCCAAACTCAGATTCACTTAACCAACCATGTGTTGCTGGTGCCCAGCCGTTGTCAGTTTTATTAACATCTAGTGCGATAACAAAGTGTTCACTGCCAAACTTTTCAATCCAGGCCTGTACTTGCTCACGTTTTTCAACGGCCATTGAGCCGATCACGACTTGATTAGCACCGGCTTCAAGCCAGTCAGCAACATCTTGTTCAGAGCGAATACCGCCGCCAACTTGATAAGGAACATTAAGCGCTTTGGTTGCAGCTTGAATATGCTGCCACTGTTTTTTATTTGGATCGCGTGCGCCTTCTAAATCAACTAAGTGTAGTTTGCCTGCGCCGCTATTTGCGTACTCTTGTAAGCGTGGGCCAAGTTCGTAAGGGTAAAATTGTGCGGTATCATACTTACCTTGGTATAAGCGCACAATTTGGTTTTGTAATACATCGAGTGCTGGAATAATCACGTTTATTTCTCTTATTTTTTGCTGCGCTTACAGCTGCCAATCTAAAAAGTTTTGTAAAAGTCGTGTGCCTACTTTGGCGCTTCGCTCTGGGTGGAACTGCATGCCTGCGTAGTTATCTTTGGCAACAATTGCTGAAAAAGCTTGCCCGTATTCACCGCTAACTAGGGTGGCATCGTTCACTGTGTGAGCAAAGCTATGCACAAAGTACACTTGATCTTGCGCTGATAACCCTTTGGTGAGGGCATGCTCTTTTAATACACTTAGGTCGTTCCAGCCCATGTGCGGTGAAGTTAATGTGCCCACATCTAAGTGCTTAACAATACCTGGAATTTTGCCAAGGCAATCAACATTGCCTTCTTCAGTGCTGTCGCAAAGTAATTGCATGCCTAAACAAATGCCCATCAACGGACGCTGATATTCATCAATTGCTTGTTGCCAACCACCGTCTTTTAAGCGTTTCATGGCAACAGAAGCATGACCTACGCCGGGTAAAATGGCACGTTCAAAGCCTTTTAGTTGCTCAGGTGAGGTGATAACCTCAGGCGTTTTTCCTAAGCGTTCAAAGGCAAAACGAACAGAGTTAATGTTGGCGCAACCGGTATTAATTATGGCAATCATAAACACCCCTTAGAGCTTGCTGTTTGTTGCGAAGCATCTTTTGCAATCGCAGCGCGAAGTGCTCTTGCAAACGCTTTAAAAAGGCCTTCAACTTGGTGGTGACAATTACCATCGCTAACCGACAGAATTAAGCTCATGGCGGCATTATCACTTAAGCTTTTAAAGAAGTGCTCAACCATTTGTACGTCTAAGTCGCCGACTTTTTCACGGCTAAAATCAGCATTTAATACAAACGAGGCACGGCCCGATAAGTCAATTTGCGCTTCTGCTTTACATTCATCCATAGGGAGTGCAAAACCATAGCGACCAATTTGCGTTTTTGTACCTAGCGCTTGTTTAAGGGCAAGGCCAAGTGCAATGCCGATATCTTCAACTAGGTGGTGCTCATCAATGTGTAAGTCGCCAGTGGCTTGAATATTAAGTCCGATATTGGCGTGTGTACGAATTTGGTCAAGCATGTGGTCGAAAAAGCCAAGGCCAGTGCTAATTTCGCCATTTTTTGTTTGGTCTAAATTAACTTGCACATCGATTTGCGTTTCTTTGGTATTGCGAGTGACACGGCCTTCACGGTTCGCGGTTGTCAGCTTAGTGACAATGGCATCCCAACTGCCATCATACAAAATACCTTCGCAGCATAAGTTATTAGCAAGTCCGATATCTGTTTGGCGGTCGCCAATCACAAATGAGCGTGCTAAATCGACTTTACCTGAGCGCATCAGCTCAGTAAGTAAACCAGTTTTTGGTTTACGGCAGTCACAATTTTGCTCATCAAAGTGAGGGCAGATCAGAACTTCATCAAATTTAATCCCTTGGCTGTTTAAGATATCCATCATCTTGTCTTGGGCAATATCAAAATCAGCTGTCGGGAAGCTATCAGTGCCTAAACCATCTTGGTTTGAAACCATCACAAGGCGGTAACCTGCCGCTTGAAGTTGTAATAGAGCAGGGATCACATTCGGCAAGAACACTAATTTTTCTAGGCTATCAACCTGTTTGTCGGTGATAGGCTCTTCGATAATCGTGCCATCGCGGTCAATAAATAAATACGGGTTGCTCATGATAATTCCTGTTCTACTGTTTTGCTGGTCAGTGATAAACCATCTAACCAAATTTTTACTTGTTCTAGTTCTTGCTCGTTACCGATAGAAATTCGTAACCAATCATTTTCACCATATAAGGTGAAGGCACGCATCACGAGTCCTTGCTCAAGTGCGATATTAAATGATTGTTTGTCTTTTAGTTTTAAGGTGACGAAGTTACCTTCACCGCTCAGTACTTTGATAACGGCAGGTGATTGCTCAAGCCAGCTTTTCAGTTTGCCTTTTAAGCTATTTAGAATAGTCACCTGACGGCGCATTGAAGCGATGTTGTCACTACTTAATGCATCTGCTGCAATGCTCGCCACCACCGTTGATACAGGGTAAGGCGCAATCACTTTACGAATAGGTGCAAGCAGCTCGCTGTTGGCTAGCGTGAAGCCTGTTCTTAAACCTGCAAGTGCAAATGCTTTTGATAAGGTTCTTAGTACCACAAGGTTACTAAACTCGTTGATTAGGCTTGCCGCTGTTTGTTCTGGGCAAAATTCTATATAAGCTTCATCAACCACTACAATCGCTTTACCCGCAAGTTGTTGGGTGATTTTTCTGATTTTGTCTAAGCTTGTCATGCTGCCGGTAGGGTTATTTGGGTTACAAATAAACACCAGCTTTGAATCAGCAACTGCAGTGACAATTTCATCAACCGTGCCTTTTAATAACAGCTCTTGAGTTAAACCGTTAATCGCAATGTTGTGGGTATCAGCAGTGACTTTGTACATGCCGTAAGTTGGCAAAAAGAGTGCGATGCTTTCTTTAGCTGGGCTACAAAAAGTACGTACTAATAGCTCAATACCTTCATCAGCGCCACGAGTCATCAGTACTTGCTCTGGCTCTAAATTAGCATAGCAAGCGTAACGATTGATCACTTGCTGAGGCTGCGGATCTGGGTAGCGATTTAAATCAGCTAAATTGATTTTTGGCGTACGAGAATAAGGGCTTTCATTGGCATTTAACCAGGTTGTGCCTGTCAGCTTTTCACTTTTCGCCGAACTGTAGGCTGTAAGCGCTGCAATGTTATCTGGCAACAGCGTTGTTATTTTTGAATTATCGCTCATTGTTCATAGCCTCAAGACGAATTGAAACAGCATTAGCGTGAGCATCAAGCCCCTCTGCTGCAGCTAAAGGTAAAATTGCTTTAGATAATTCACGTAAGCCATTTTTACTGATGGTTTGCACTGTGTAAGTTCTAAAGAAGTCCAGTAAGTTTAAGCTCGAATAGGTCGCACTGTAACCATACGTTGGTAGTACGTGGTTCGTACCCGATGCATAGTCTCCGGCAGACTCCGGAGTGTAATCACCTACAAATACTGAGCCGGCATTTTTCACTAAGCTTAAATAAGGCTGCGCATCAGCAAGCTGAAGAATAAGGTGCTCAGGGCCATATTCAGCAGACACTGCAAAGGCTTGCTCAACCGAGTCGACTAATATCAAGCTTGAGTTAGCAAGGGCTTGCTCGGCAGTGTCTTTACGACTCAACTTTGCTAGCTGCTCTGTTAATGCTTGCTGTGTTTTTTCAATAATGCGTTCGCTGTTACACAGTAAAATAACCTGTGAATCCGCACCGTGCTCTGCTTGCGATAATAAATCTGCCGCAATAAACTCTGGGTTTGCACGCTCATCAGCAATCACTAGCACTTCAGAAGGGCCCGCTGGCATATCAATCGCCATGCCCGGAATAGTTTGCGCAACAAGTTGTTTTGCCATGGTGACAAAGCTATTTCCCGGGCCAAAAATCTTGTTCACCTTAGGCACTGATTCTGTACCGTATGCCATTGCTGCAATCGCTCCGGCGCCGCCACTTTCTACAATGGTTTTAATACCACATAGTTTTGCCGCATATAAAATGGCTGGGTTGATAGTTTCATCGGCTTTTACAGGTGTAGTAAGCACAACGGTTTGTGCACCACTTAACTGTGCAAGTACCCCTTGCATAATCACTGACGATGGCAGTGGCGCACTGCCACCTGGCACGTAAATGCCTACCGCTTCAATGGCTTGATATTTAAGTTCACACAATACGCCAGGTTGCGTTGTTAACTTAATGTCTTTTGGTAATTGTGCTTGGTGAAAACGTTTTACATTGGCATAGGCCGTTTCGATGGCGGCTTTTAACTCGTTTGATAATAACTGCTCAGCTTGATTAATTTCTTCAATTGGCACTAATAAGCGAGGTGTTTCGCGCTTATCAAACTCTTTTGCCATTTTTAATAACGCTGCGTCACCCTCAGTTTTAACTGCATTTAAGATGTCGATACAAATTGCTTCAACCTCTTTACTTGCAGTAACAGCAGGGCGGGTAAGAACCGCCTGCTGTGCTTGTTGATTTTCCTCATTCCAGCGAAACATGGATAATTACTCCATCATTTTTTCAATTGGCATAACAAGAATTGAGTTGGCACCCAGTGCTTTTAACTGTTCCATTGTTTCCCAGAAAAGGGTTTCGCTGCTAACCATGTGTAGTGCTACATAATCGTCGCTACCAGCAAGCGATAGTAAAGTCGGTTGGCCTGTGCCTGGTAGTAAGTCGCATACTTCATCAAGCTTTGCTTTTGGTGCGTGTAGCATGATGTATTTACTTTCTTTTGCTTGGCGCACACCACGTAAACGCGGCATTAACGTGTTGATTAAATCAAGTTTGCTTTGATCAGTAAGGTCTTTGTTTTGAATTAAACATGCATTTGATTCTAAGATGGTGTCGCCTTGCATTAAGCCATTAGCTTCTAAGGTTGCACCGGTAGACACTAGGTCACAGATTGCATCAGCTAAACCAGCACGCGGTGCGACTTCAACAGAGCCTGTTAACATGACGGTGCTTGCATTAATGCCTTCACGTTTTAGGTATTGGCTTAAGATTTCTGGGTAGGTAGTGGCAATGCGTTTACCTTCAAACCAGCTTTTATCTTGTGGACCAAGTTCTTGTGGCCATGCAAGTGCTAGGCGGCAGTAACCAAAATCAAGTTTAGAAAGTTTGTTTACTTCGAATGCCACGCCTTGGCGTTCGCGTTCGGCTTGAACTTCAACAAGTACGTTTTCACCAACGATACCTAGGTCACACACACCGTCCATTACTAGGCCCGGAATATCGTCATCTCGCACGCGTAGTACGTCAATTGGCATGTTGGTAGAGTGTGCGATTAAACGTTGTTCACGAAGATTTAATTTAACACCAAGTTGCTTTAGTAAATCTTGGCAGTCTTTTGATAAGCGGCCGCCTTTTTGGATGGCGATTCGTAAACGGTTGGTATTGCTCATTATTCATTTTCCTTTAATTCAAAAACTAAAAACCCCGAGGGAACCTCAGGGCGAAAATAAATAATTTGGTTGATTACTCGCCAGAGGTTCCTTTTAGGAATAACCTCTCAGCGAAAAACCTGACAGGCTATTCCGGTGAATGATGGTGATGATGGATAGTTGTCAGATTGAAGCGCATAATTTTTCCTGTATTGCACTCGTTTTTGTAAACCAGTGCGTATATCTGTTTAAATAAGTTACGTATATAGATAAACATGCTTTGCTAATCTTTGGCAAGCATTTTTTTTCGAAATTAAAGTATATCTTATAACTGCCGATATATAATGGTTAGATAGGAGGTACAGCAGGAGGTACAAATGGATATCATGATCCCCTTTTTAGGTCGAATAACGCGTTTACAAGTGGAAAGTAAAGGTGCGTTTCATATTGCGGGCGTAAAAGATGCGAACGTGCTGCGAATTGAGCTTGAAAAGCGCCAAAAACGTGAAATAGAACGCCGCAAAAAAGCTGCGAAAAAAGATGATAAAGGCAACAAAAGTGCCATAGAAGAAGATGAAGAGGGTAATAAACACCTAGATACATGGGCTTAATACTCCATATAAGAATTTGTTTTTATGCAACTGAGTGTTTTTTTCTGCTAACGTTAAGAGACACTTGTGTTGTTACTTACAAGGCAATTCAATGGAACGACCTTTATTACCATTAAACGAGCAAGCTAGACTTGAAGAGCTTCGTTCGTTGAATGTTTTAGACTCTCAAAGTGAGCCTGCCTTTGACCGAATAACTCGCCTTGCCCAACAATTTTTCTCTGTACCCATTTGTGTTATTAGCTTAATTGACGAGCATAGACAGTGGTTTAAGTCATGTGTGGGGCTAGATGTGACAGAGACCGCAAGAGATATTTCATTTTGCGCCCATGCAATTTTATACAAAGACCCGCTAGTAGTTGAAAATGCCTTAAACGATAAGCGTTTTGAAGATAACCCACTGGTAATGGGAGATCCGAATATCCGTTTTTATGCGGGCTGCCCAATTACACTTAAATCAGGAAATAGAATTGGTACTTTGTGCCTTATCGATCATCAACCACGCAGTTTTAGCAAACAAGAAACTAAAGCGCTAATAGACTTTGCTGCAATCGTCGAGCGAGAGTTTGCAATTATGCAGTTAGCCACTACCGATGAGCTTACCTTATTGCCTAATCGTCGCGGCTTTATTGGCACTGCAGAGCATTACCTTGATTTATGTATTCGCCAGCACTTAAAAGCAAAATTAGTGTTTATTGATATAGATAATTTTAAAACAATTAACGATAAATTTGGTCATGCCGCTGGCGATAGAGTACTGAAAGATTTTGCAGGATTACTAGAGAACTGTTGTCGCAAAGCGGATTTACTTGCTCGTTTGAGCGGTGATGAGTTTGTAATTTTATTTACAGATTTAAATAGCAGTGAATGCGACACTATAATGCAGCGCTTGTTATTATCATTCAGTCACTTACCTAATAGCTTTAATAATCAAATTGAGCTTAGTTTCTCTTATGGCATTGCTGATTTTTCTGATCAGCAGCCTTGCTCGCTGACTAAATTGCTGTCTGTTACAGACGCGCGAATGTATGCAGAAAAAGCACAAAAAAAGGCTCGATAAACGAGCCTTTAAAATAAAAAACAGTGCTTAATTTTTCGCTTCTGCTGATTGAATACTACTTTGGATCAGCGGCGAAATTGTTAAACCTTGTACGATAATCGAGAAAATCACTACCACGTAGGTGACAATAACAATTAGGTTGTGAAGATCTGAGCCTGCAATCATCACTTGATCGCGTGGGATAGCAGCTGCCATTGCTAGTGCTAAACCACCCCGTAAGCCACCCCAAGTGAGTATTTTCACCGAGTGCTTATCGTATTGGCGATACTTTTTAAAGAATACAAATGGCGCACCTACACTTATAAATCTCGCTAGCAACACCACAGGTACCATCAGTAAACCTAAGCCAATTTCTTCAAGAGTAATCGGCATAGTGACAATTAGCATACCGATAATCAAAAACAGCAAGGCATTTAAAAAGCTATCGGTGGCATGCCAAAAGTCTTTTACGTAGCGAGTATCTTCAGGCCCCGTACGCTCTGTTGCTTTTGAACGAGTAATATTGCCAAGTAAAATACCACTGGTGACCATAGCAAGCGCACCTGAGATTTCCCAAATATTCGCTGCTGCAAAGCCGGCTGTTGGAATGGTCAAGGTTAGTAGCAAACGAATGTTCACATCGCGGCTATTAATAATTAAAAAATGCCCGACTAACGCAATCACGAGACCAAACACGATACCGCCAATTGCATCAACTAAGAACAATTCAGCAACGTCAGTAAAGGTGGCTTCGGTGCCATAAAAGGCCACTGAAAATATCGTTGTGAAAATCACCAAACCAATACCATCATTAAACAAAGACTCACCTTCAACTTGCACAGAAATACCTTCTGGGGCTCGCATTTGTTTAATAATGGCTAAAACTGCAATCGGGTCAGTTGGGCTGATTAAAGCACCAAACAACAAGCAATAAATAAACGGTACTGGCCAGCCTACAAAAGCAAACAAATAATAGCTTAAGTAACCAACGATAACCGTTGAGGTAATGGTTGAAAATAATACTAATGCGGTAATTTCCCACCGTTGCTTACGAAGGGCTGCTAAGTTGATTTCCAGCGCACCTGCGAATAGCAAAAAGCCGAGCATGCCTTTTAATAGCAACTGATTAAAGTTGATACTAGAAACAATTTGGGTCATTTCGAGGGCGGTAGTATCGCCAAGCATTTTAACGGCAAGAATAAGTAGTAAAGAAATAACAACAGAGCCAGTTGTTATAGCAATCGTGGTTTGCATTTTGAGGATGAATTGGTTAGCAAAAGCAATAAAAATAGCTAATGCTGAAAGAAAACAAATGAGGTACCAAGCATTCATTGTTTGACCTTAAATATTTGTATAACAAGACGCAGAAAGCAGTCACTTTCTGGCCGCATATAGTACGCCTCTAAAATAGGTATGTCACAGTGTTTATGCGATTTTTATGACATTTTAGAGTAAAAATTCAAGGCGCTGATTGCATATGTATAATCGCTGTTAATAATGTCTCAAAAGAGACAAAATAAACCTGATAAAAGCGCAATAGTGATAACCTCAGTTAGGTCAATCAGCCTGTTTAAATTGAGCTGATTCTTGGCTGGTATTAATTGCCCTAATTGGATAAGGGATCACAATTCCTTCTTCTGCGTAACGTTGATGTAATGCTTTGATAAACGCAGATTTCACCCAAAAGCGATTAAAATACTCTTTTACTCTTAACATGACTGTAAAGTTGATACTTGATTGATCAAAGGTATGAAAGACCACAAAGGTCTCGTAATCATCAACGCCCCATTCATGGCTTTTTAATATCTGCCTAGCAACATCCAACGTAACCTGCTCAACTTTTTCAAGGTCTGAGCCATAATGAACACCCACTTCAACGGGGACGCTGAGCTCTTTTTCTGGGTAAAAATAGTTAATGATGCGCGATTTAGACAGCTGACTATTGGGGATCACTATCATGTTATTTGGCAACATTTTTACCCAGGTTGAGCGCCAACCAATTTTCTCAACAAAGCCTTGATCGCCACTTTCAAGCTCTATAAAGTCGCCGACCCGAATAGGTTTATCAATCACCAGCTGAACGCCAGAAAAGAAGTTTTCGAGTGTCGGTTGTAAAGCCAAAGCGACGGCAAGAGAGGTAATGCCCAAAGAGGCAATAATCGGAGTGATTGATATACCCAACGTGCCTAATAACACCAATAAGCCAACACACACAATTGCGCAGCGGATTAATCCTTTAATGATGCTATGACTATTGGAAACTACCACTGAGCGGGCACTGTAATAATCAATGGTACCAAATAAAAAATGATCTAAAAATAACACTAAGGCAAAAATACAAATGGCTTTAGCAGTGGCCGCAATAGGTAAGGGGTGCTCAGCCATAAAGCCGGTGGTGTTTAATAACTGACCAAAAATGATCACAAGCACCATCATTGTGCACAAGGTCAATGGTGTAGACAGTGAGTCAACCAGTAATGAGTCGAAAACAAAGTCGGTTCGTTGGGTCCATTTCTTTAAGCAATAGATGATTACAAACTTTAATAAAAACAAAGCTGTGGCGGCTAATACAGTACCACCAATGACGACCAGCCATGGCTCATTTAGCCATTCGTTTTGTATCAGATCAGTAATCATGCTTAGTCCTTAAATCCTAGATACTTGGCATTGCTGCAAGTTATGTACCCAGACTTTTTCTATGGATATCTAATCCTTTTAGCTGTGAATCACAAATAATAAGGTGAGCAAAATAAAAACAAATAAAAGGTACAAATGTTTAATAAATGTTATTATTTTGTATCAATAAATTTACACGGATAGTTTATCTGTTAACAATTAATAAACTTAAAATTTATTATCCTACTGTTAATTAAGGGCTTTTATTTTAGAGCTAATACTTTGTTTGTAAATTTTTTGTTTCATTTTCAATTTCGCTCCATTCAATCTAGGCTGGTCACTAATCGGGAACAGTGCAGTCCGGTTACTAGGAAAATATTAAATACATAACAATCTAACGGAGCGTAAACGTGAATTTATCTAAAATCACATTAGCAACTCTTGCTGCTTTTGCTTTGACTCAAGCAACAAGTGCAGTAGCTGCGAACAAGAAATACCTAAACGAACAAACAGGGATTAACCAAGCTTTGCAAACCAATGCGTCATCAGTATTGAGTGCAAATCCAAATCAGTTAGTTGGTTTAGGTGCAGGGAATGATTTAGTTGTATTAAAAGAAATCAAAACCAGTAACGGCAACACCACGCGCCGTTATCAGCAGATGTATCAAGGTCTACCAGTTATCGGCGATACGGTTAGCCTCACATTTGATGATAATGGTCAATTAAAACGTGCACATGGTGCAGCGGTGTATGATATCGCCGCCGACATCGACTCAGTGTCTCCGGCACTAAACAAGAAAAAAGCAATGGCGAAAGGCCTTGCGAACTCACCTGCTGCAATTAAATCGGTTGGGTTAAAAAAGCATAATGAACAGTCACGTTTAGCAATTTGGCTTGATGAAGACAGCGTTGCACACCTAGTGTATGAAGTATCTTATGTGACTTATGGTGATAACCCATCTCGTCCGTATCAAATTATTGATGCCAACAGCGGTGAAGTTTTATTTAGCTTCGATAACTTACAACATGCTAGTGCAACAGGCCCTGGTGGTAACTTAAAAACCGGTAAATACATCTACGGTACTGACTTTGATAGTCTAGATGTTACCCAATCTGGCAATACTTGTACGATGAATAACGCCAATGTAAGAACCATTAACTTAAATGGTAGTACAAGTGGTTCAACAGCGTATTCGTTTACATGTCCTGAAAATACCTTTAAAGAAATTAACGGTGCGTACTCGCCTTTAAATGATGCGCATTATTTCGGTAATGTAATTTTTAATATGTATAACGATTGGGTAGGCACTGCACCATTAACTTTCCAATTAAAAATGCGCGTTCATTACGGCAGTAATTACGAAAATGCGTTTTGGGATGGTAGTGCTATGACCTTTGGTGATGGTCAAAATACCTTCTATCCACTGGTAAGTCTTGACGTATCAGCACATGAAGTAAGCCACGGTTTTACCGAGCAAAACTCAGGTCTCGTTTATTCTGGTAAATCAGGTGGTTTGAATGAAGCGTTCTCTGATATGGCAGGTGAAGCGGCCGAGTTTTACATGAAAGGCTCAAATGACTGGTTAGTGGGTCAGGAAATCTTTAAAGGTAACGGTGCATTACGTTACATGAATAACCCAACCCAAGATGGCAGCTCAATTGATCATCAAAACAATTACTACTCTGGTATGGATGTACATTACAGCTCAGGTGTATTCAACAAGGCATTTTATAACCTTGCAACCACACCAGGTTGGGATACGCAAAAGGCGTTTGTTGTGATGGCGCGCGCTAACCAACTTTACTGGACTGCCAGCACAAACTGGGATTTAGCAGGTAACGGCGTGATGGATGCGGCGTGTGATTTAAGCTATGACCCAGCCGATGTTCAAGCAGCGCTTGCGGCGGTTGGTGTGACTTCAAGCTTAAGTGCGGGTAGTAGCTGTGGTACAACTGAGCCACCTCCGGGCGGTGATGAAGAGCTAACCAATGGCGTTGCACGCACTGGGATAAGTGGTGCGGCGAAAGAGCAAATGTTCTTTACTCTTGAAGTACCAGCAGACGCAACGAATTTACAATTCAATACAACAGGTGGAAGTGGTGATGCAGACCTTTACGTTATGTATGGCGCAAAACCAACACTGAGCAACTTTGATTGTAAAAGTACTTCATCTACTAGCACAGAAAGCTGCGCTATCAGTAATGTACAAGCGGGTACTTACTACGTAATGGTAGAAGCGTGGAATCAAATTTCTGGTGTATCACTTACAGGTAGCTTTGATTCGGGCAGCGGTGGTGGTGTAACACCAATAAACCGTACTGAGTCTAACTTAAGTGTTGGCACAAATAGCTGGACTCGTTTCACGCAAGAGCTAGATGCGGGTTATTCGTCACTGGATGTGACTATTTCTGGTGGCTCTGGTGATGCTGACTTGTATGTGAACTTTGGTTCTCAATCGACAACATCGAGCTATGATTGCCGCCCATATAAAAACGGCAATAGCGAAACCTGCACATTTACAAACCCACAAGCGGGTACTTGGTATATCGACCTTCGCGGCTATCGCGCTGCAAGTGGTGTAACACTCACCATTTCGGCTAACTAGCCACCCTTTTAGGGAGCTTCGGCTCCCTTTTTTATTTTCATTAAAATGCAAATCATAAAAGGATTGATTATGACAACCCGCCTAATACAGTGCCTAGTGGGCTTTGCCACACTGTCACTGAGCCAACTAAGTTATGCAGCGCAAGACGAAACAATTTGGGTCACTATTGATGCCCTGGCTGCAGAGCACTTTCAACAAGATACAGTAAGTAAACGTAAACAAAGCAGTAATTTTGCGATGCAAAAATCGGCTTTGAATCAAGTTAATTTTATGCGCGTTAACAAGCAGGATATCGCTGGTTTAAGTGAGTTTATGCACGATAACTATCATCGCTGCGGTGGTTTTGTAGCCCATGACTCATTAGCAGATGCCGAGCTCTATACTCAGCAATTAAATGCTGTATCTCAGACAGCTATGAATGCGAGCCTAGTAAACTACAGTATTGATAATGCCGCGACAGTTAACGCGCTAATATCATCGATTGATAGTAGTGAGCTGAGCGATACAGTTAATAGCATGATGAACTTTCATAACCGATATTATTCAGTGCAAAGTGGTATTGATGCAGCTGATTGGTTAAAGAGCCATTGGCAGCAAATAGCCAGTAGCCGCAGTGATATAAGCGTTGAGTATTTTAACCATAGTTTTTCGCAATCATCAGTTATTGTGACCATTCCTGGTGCAGAAAAAGCAGATGAAATCGTCGTTATTGGTGGTCATTTAGACTCAATCAATCAGTCTAATCCAAGTAATGGTCGTGCTCCTGGTGCAGATGATAATGCCTCTGGTATTGCAGTGCTCACACAAACCCTCAAAGCAATTGTGGAAAATAACTACCAACCTCAGCGAACCATTCAAATTATGGGGTTTGCCGCTGAAGAAGTGGGTCTTAGGGGCTCAAAAGATATTGCTCAGAGTTATAAAACTCAGGGTAAGAATGTTGTAGGTATGGTGCAGTTTGATATGACTGGCAATAACGGCAGCAGCACAGATATTGTGATGATGACCGATTACACAAACTCTTCGCAAAATCAGTATTTATCGCAGTTGCTCGATGCTTACCAGCCCACAGTGAGCTATGGCTTTGATCAATGTGGTTACGGCTGCTCAGATCATGCCTCTTGGTATCAACAAGGGTTTGCCGCCTCAATGCCATTTGAATCAACAATGAGTGATATTAACCCATTGATCCACACATCAAATGATGCCCAATTTGATGCGGCTCACGCGAGTAAATTTGCAAAATTGGCAGTGAGCTATGTTGCTGAAATGGCAAAGAACGCTGGTGATGTGGTAACTGAGCCGACTAATCAGCTTGAAAATGGCGTAGCTAAAACAGGTTTGTCGGGCGCAGCAAAAGAGCAGCTATTCTTTACGCTTGAGGTACCTGCAATGAGCAGTAACCTTGAGTTTGTAACCGAGGGCGGTTCGGGCGATGCCGATTTATACGTTAAATTTGGCAGTAAGCCGACCTTACAGGATTTTGATTGTAAAAGCACAACCTCTACAAGTAATGAAAGCTGTGTGATGTCGTCAGTTCAAACTGGCACGTATCATGTCATGGTTGAAGCGTGGAATGAGATTTCGAATGTGTCACTCACGGGAAGTTATAGCACCTCAGGTGGCGGCGAAAACGTTGACCGAACTGAGACAAACGTGAGTGTGGCTACCGGAAGTTGGCAGCGCTTTACTCAACAAATACCCGCAGGCCTCAGTAATTTAACAGTGACTATTTCTGGCGGTAGTGGCGATGCAGATTTGTATGTTAACTATGGCTCAGCGTCAACAAGTTCAAATTATCTTTGTCGGCCGTACAAAAATGGTAATGAAGAAAGTTGTCAATTTGATAACCCACAAGCTGGTACTTGGTACATAGATTTACAAGGTTATCGAGCTGTATCGGGCGTTACATTAACGATTCAAGGACAATGATTTAAACCCAATCATACTTTTAACCATGAGGAAGCAACGCTTCCTCATTTAGTCTTGCCCTTGGCAAGTCAGTTACGTAAAATCTGCCCATCACTTTTAATCTATTGGCGAAGTTTATCAAACAACTTTTCAGTGCCACTGGCCCCCTTGCACTTTCTCTTGATGGATATACTCCTCGGCAGCCACAAATTGACATGGCTGTTGCAGTTGACGATGCCTTAAAAAAACGTCACCAATTAGTGGTTGAGGCGGGCACAGGCACGGGTAAAACCTATGCTTACTTAGCGCCTGCGTTAAAATCAAAAGGCAAAACCATCATCTCAACGGGTTCAAAAGCACTACAAGAGCAGTTGTTTCACCGTGATTTACCCAACTTAGTCAAAGCACTGAGCGCCACTAAAAAAGTCGCCCTTTTGAAAGGACGCGCGAATTATTTGTGTACGTATCGTTTAAGTCAGCATGTTGCGCATGTTCCAACAGATGATCCTGATGTAATGCATCAACTCGCGATGGTGGCAAAGTTTGCCAGTGAAACCCGTTCAGGCGATTTAGCAGATTGTATTGGCATAGAAGAAGACGCCAAAGTACTGCCTTATGTTAGCTCAACCGCTGATAACTGTTTGGGTAAAGAGTGCCCCGATTTTCAAGATTGCTATATTCGTAAAGCCCGCTTAAATGCCATGGAAGCTGACGTGGTGGTGATCAACCATCATTTATTCTTTGCTGATATGGCTGTAAAAGACACAGGCTTTGCTGAATTAATGCCAACGGCAGACGCCTATATTTTTGATGAGGCTCATCAACTCAGTGAAATTGCCAGTGACTATTTTGGTGAAAGTGTTAGCACCAAAAAGCTGGTGGATTTAATTAATGACTTACGAGCAATTTACCGTGCCGATATCCCCGATATGCTGCAATTAGGTAAAACCCTCAACAAGTTAGAAACCAGCGTGGCAGATTTACGCTTGCAGTTTGGGGTTGATGGTAGCCGTGGTGATTGGCGTGAAAAGCTGGCTGATAAAGATATTTGTGCAGCACTGCACCGGGTCATTAGCGACCTCGACTTTTTATACCAAGTATTAAAGTTATGCTTAGACCGTAGCGAAAAAATAGAGCATCCGTTTGAGCGTACGCTGGCCTTTAAAGGTCAGTTAGAGCGGGTATTTGATACCGCACAAACGGGCTATAGTTATTGGTATGAAACCACTCGCCGATACCTAACGGTAAACATTACACCGCTTAATGTATCGGCTAAATTCGCACAAATGATGAAAGACACAGGAGCAGGCTTTGTGTTTACATCGGCGACTCTATCGGTCGATAACGAATTAGAACACTTTAACGCTAGCCTTGGTTTAAAACCAACGCAAAGCATGATTGTTGAAAGTCCGTTTGATTACCAACAACAAGCGCTACTTTGCTTACCGCGCTACTTACCTGAGTCTCATGCGAATAATATGCCTCATGCTATTATCAAGCTGACCCTTGAGTTGATTAAATCAGCAAAAGGTCGCTGCTTTGTGCTGTTTACTAGCTATCGTATGATGCATTTAGTGGCGGAAGGTTTAACCACACAAATGGATTATCCGGTTTATATGCAAGGGCAAATGTCTAAACGCATTATCCTTGAGAAGTTTACCCGTCACGGTAATGCCGTTTTACTCGGTACAGCCTCATTTTGGGAAGGCGTAGATGTTAGAGGCAGCACATTAAGTTGTGTTATCATTGATAAATTGCCGTTTGCCGCACCAGATGACCCATTATTGCAAGCAAAAATGCAAGATTGCCAGTTACAAGGCAAAGACCCATTTGCGCATATTCAATTACCCCAAGCGGTCATTGCATTAAAGCAGGGGGTAGGGCGACTTATTCGCGATAGTAAAGATAAAGGTGTGTTGGTTATTTGCGATAACCGCCTAGTAACACGCCATTACGGCCAAGTATTTTTAAAAAGTTTGCCACCCATGCGCCGCACGCGCGACTTAGCAATGGCAAACGCGTTTTTAGAACAGATCAATTAGAGTAACTTAGATGATTAAACACAATATTCTTGCCTTAGATGCATCAACTGAAGCTTTATCGCTGGTGCTACATTATCAAGGGCAAACATTTCATCATTTTGAAGAGTGCCCTCAGCAGCACAGCCAAAAGATTTTGCCTTTAATTGATGAGTTACTCGCAAAGGCGCAATGTAAACTAACCGATTTAGATGTAATTGGTTTTGGCCAAGGACCGGGTAGCTTTACGGGCGTGCGTATCAGTGTTGCGATTGCACAAGGTTTAGCTTATGCCGCACGCTTACCTTTGGTTGGCGTATCAACATTGCAGATGATGGCGCAACAAGCGTTTGAACAAGATCAAGCCAGCGATGTGTTTTCTGCCATTGATGCACGTATGGGTGAGATTTATTACGCTCATTATAAAGCTGATGATAATGGCTTAATGACGCTTGTTGATGAAGAGCAAGTCATTAAACCTGAGTTGCTAACGTTACCTGAAACAACGGCGGCAGCGGTGGGGACGGGTTGGCAGACCTATCCTGCACTTGTTACAGATCTGGCAAATGTAAGTTTAAATGAAAACATTTTACTGCCTGATGCGAAGTACATGCTGGCCTCGGTTGCCACTGCATTCGCTAACGGTGAAACGGTGACTGCAGCTAATGCGCAGCCTAAATATGTTCGTGATACAGTGACTTGGAAAAAGCTACCAGGCCGAGAATAACAGAAAGAATAACGGGACTTGCGTGCCCGTCAGTTATGGCACATAATTTAGTCATGTTTGATGTGGAATTACGAGTTTGACTTTACCTATTGGCTCAGGCTTTTATACCGGTGACATTCCCGGTCAATATAGCCGTAAAAATACCGTTACTGATAAGCCTAAAGCGATATCAGACCAAACGGCTGAGCAAAAATCGTCAACAGAGTATGTTAAATCAAGCCCTCAAGCTGTTGCTATTGCTGATGAATTTAAAGCTGAGTCGCAAAGCTATCAGCAAACAATTTATGATAAACCAAGCAACCCAAAAACCAGTCGCGCTATTTCAACCTATACGGAATTTGCTAACTTAGAGCGCCGCGCCGAAGTGCAAAGCCTTATTGGCGTTGATGTATATGCTTAGCTAATTGGTAAAACTGAATTCACAAAAAAAAGCCTAAACAAAATGTTTAGGCTTTTTTTATGCTTGGACTGTATTCAATATAAATTACTGTTTAATAAAATCAATCAGCTTGTCGGCAATCGCAGTATTGTTTTGCGAACCGTAGAAATCTTCAGCACGTTTACCATAGGCAAATACTTGTACATCAATAGCGGTGTGGCCGCCAGTAGTCCAACCTGTGAAGCTGGCATGATTGATGATATCTTTTACTGCAAGTAGCAACGCTTTCTCGCCCATTTTCTTAGCTTGGCTAAGCTTAATGCTGTTTGCATCAGTAAACTCGATATCAGAATACTTTTGCCATACTGCTTTTAAGTCATCGCTTTCAAGTAGATCTTTTGTGATAGTGCCAGCTGTTGCTTTAACACCTTTAACAATGTCAGTTTCCCACTTATATTGACCATGAGCACCGAGTGTTAAGCCTCCTGTTGAGTGATCGGCAGTGATAACAAGCAGGGTATCAGGGTTTTTATCTACATACGCTTTTGCTTGTTCAATCGATTTAGCAAAGTCATCCATTTCGCCCATTGCACATGCAATGTCGTTTGCATGACCACACCAGTCAATTTGGCTACCTTCGATCATCACAAAGAAACCTTTGTCATTTTGACCATTAAGTAAATCAAGTGCTTTAGTTGTCATTTGCGTAAGGCGCGTTGGATTTTCGTCAAGCGCAAACGGTAAACCAACTTCAGCAAATAAACCAAGAGCAGGAACTTGCTTTAAGTCATTCATTGCTGCAAAGTCATCGCTGTATTGATAGCCAGCCGCTTTAAACTCTTCTACAAGGTTACGGTCTTCACGAACGTAATATTTCGTGCCGCCACCTAGCATTAAATCAACCGGTAATTTACCTGCGATTTTGTTATCGATATAGTCGTTAGCAATCTCGTCGTAGTTACGGCGTGATTCGTTGTGTGAAGCAAAGCTTGCTGGTGTAGCGTGATTGATTTGCGAAGTAGCTACGAGTGCTGTTGTCATGCCACGCTCTTTAGCAACCTCAAGCATGGTTTTTACTGGTTTTTTATCAGTATCAACGGCAATTGCGCCATTATAACTTTTATGACCACTGCTCAGAGCTGTTGCACCTGCTGCGCTGTCTGTTACATAGGTATGATCGTCAGGGTAGGTATGTGCCATACCACGCAAAATAGTATCGAAAACAGTTGGGTCAACAACTTTAGTATTTGGATCATCTTTAAAGTAACGATATGCAGTTGTGTATGCCGGGCCCATACCATCACCAATCATATAAATGATGTTTTTTGGTGCTGATTCAGCCATTACTGAGCCTGCTGAGCATAATAATGCTAAAAGACTTAATTTTAATTTCATTGATGTAACCTTATTATTGTGCCCTTATTTATACTGCGAGGATTATTGTATACTAGCCAGACGATAAATAAACGCCTTTAAGTTGAAACGCTTAATAAATAGGAGTAATTGTGCAACCTTTTTCTTTTCAAACTGGCACTCAGGCAATGCATGGCCTAACCTTTGGTGATGGCAAAGAGGTTGTGATTGCCTTACATGGTTGGCTTGATAACGCACATAGTTACATACCTATGTTACAAAATGCGCAGCTAAATCAGCGTTGGTATTGCCTTGATTTTCCTGGCCATGGTTTATCTGATTGGCGAAGTAGTGACGCCCATTATTACTTTATTGACTACATTGATGACGTCTATAAGTTTATTGAGTCGCTTGATGTAACGAAAGTGCATTTAGTTGGCCATTCTATGGGCGCTATGGTCGCTGGCGTTTTTGCGAGCTGCTTCCCTGAAAAGGTGGCATCGGTAAACTTTATTGAGGGAATTGGCTGCGTTACAACCAACAGCAATGAAATGAGCGGCCAACTTCGTAAAGCGATATTAAATAGAGCGCGGGTAAACAGCAAAGGCCCTCGTGCATTTGACTCAATAGCGCACATTATTAGTGCAAGGCTTGCAAGTGGCGACCTTGAATACCCACAAGCAGAGCTTTTAATGACACGGAATAGTTACGAAAAAGCAGGTAAGTGGTATTTAACAACCGATCCTAAGCTTAAAAATCACTCAGGATTTCGCTTTGATGAGGCACAATGTATTGCAACCATCAAACAAATTAACGCACCATGTCAGCTTATCTTAGGGGATAAGGGTTACCCTTTCGTTAGGGATAACCTAGAGGCATATGGTAAATATTACAAGGAGTTAAAAATTCATGAGATACCTGGAGGTCACCATTGCCATATGCAAAGTCCTGCATTAACCTTAGAGCACATTCATGCATTTATTGGGCAGTATAAAGCAAGTTAATTGTATAATTGCACCAAATGTGGGATTATCTGCACCATTAGAGTATTTACTCCATTGAGAAACGGCCTTAGTTAGATTAAGGTTATTAAAAAATATAATTATAAACAGGAGCTAAGAGTGGAAAAAATCTGGCTTAAACGCTACCCAGAAGGTATGCCTGAAACAATCGACCCTGAGCATTATCACTCGCTACTCGACTTGTTTGAAAAAAGTTTTGCTGACTATAGTGACCTTCCAGCCTTTACCAACATGGGTAAAGTGTTGACCTATAGTGAGTTAGACAGTGCTACAAAACGTGTTGCGTCGTACATTCAAAATGATCTTGGTCTGAAAAAAGGCGATAAAGTAGCGGTGATGATGCCGAATCTACTGCAAACGCCTGTAACTATTTTAGGTATTCTTCGTGCAGGCTGTGTAGTGGTAAACGTAAATCCACTTTACACCGTGCGTGAACTAGAGCATCAGTTAAATGACTCAGAGTCATCAGCAATTTTCATTCTTGCTAACTTTGCCGATACCCTAGAAAAAGCATTACCAAAAACCAACGTTAAGCACATTGTGGTTACCCAAGTGGGTGATATGGTGGGCGGCCTTAAAAAGCACATCGTTAACTTTGTGGTTAAGCACGTTAAGAAAATGGTGCCTAGCTACTCATTGCCAAATGTAATCAAATTTGCCGATACACTTGCTGGTAACGAAGCAAGCTATAAAAAGCCAGATGTTGATTTAAACGACTTAGCATTCTTGCAATACACAGGCGGTACAACGGGTGTATCTAAAGGTGCAATGCTATCGCATGGCAACATGGTTGGTAACCTTGAACAAGTTTCAGGTTGTCTAGATAACGTTTTAGATCGCGGAAAAGAAGTGGTTATTACAGCACTGCCGCTTTATCACATCTTTGCTTTGACTGCGAACTGCCTAACATTTATGAAATACGGTGGTTTAAACGTACTTATTACAAACCCTCGTGATATGCCTGGCTTTGTAAAAGAGTTAGCACAACACAAATTTACTGCGGTAACAGGTGTAAATACGCTATTTAACGGTTTACTAAATACCCCAGGTTTTGCTGAACTTGATTTCTCAAGCCTAAAAATGTCACTTGGCGGTGGCATGGCGGTACAGCGTCCAGTTGCTGAAAAATGGCAAGCTGTAACAAAAACCAAATTAATGGAAGGTTATGGCCTAACTGAGTGTGCACCACTTGTAACTGTTAGCCCTTACGACCTTGAAGGTTATAACGGTTCAATTGGTTTACCTGCTCCTAGCACTGATATTAAGCTTATGCTTGAAAATGGTGAAGAAGCAGCGAAAGGTGAGCCAGGCGAGCTTTGGGTTAAAGGCCCACAAGTTATGCAAGGTTACTATAACCGCCCTGATGCAACAGCCGAGTGCTTAAAAGACGGTTGGTTTGCAACAGGTGATATTGCAACTTACGATGATGAAGGTTTCTTCTATATTGTTGATCGTAAGAAAGACATGATTATTGTATCTGGCTTCAACGTGTTCCCAAATGAGATCGAAGAAGTTGTTGCTATGCACGATGGCGTGCTTGAAGTAGCGGCAATCGGTATCCCTCATGAGGTCAGTGGCGAACAAGTTAAAGTTTTTGTCGTGAAAAAAGATCAATCTTTAACTGAAAAAGATATAATAAAGCACTGTCGTGATAATTTAACGAACTATAAGGTGCCTAAACTCGTTGAGTTTAGAGATGAACTACCAAAAACAAACGTTGGTAAGATTCTAAGAAGAGCCTTAAAGGACGAAGAAAAATAATTAAAGCCGGCATTAGCCGGCTTTTTTATGGTAAAGAAAGGGGTATAAGTGCAATATCAACTGATCGAAACTCAAAATCAATTAAATGATTTTGTAGAAAAAATAACAGGAAAACCGGTACTGGCAATTGATACCGAGTTTATGCGTCGTCGTACGCTTTACCCTGAAGTTGCACTTATTCAAGTATATGATGGTGAGCATTTAGCGTTAATCGACCCACTGGCTGAGTTGTCGCTTTTTGATTTTTGGCAAGTACTTAAAAACCCAGAGGTGTTAAAAGTATTGCATTCACCGTCAGAAGATATTGAAGTGTTTCAAAAATACGCTGGCTTTGTACCAACACCGCTGTTTGATACCCAATTTGCTCTACAAATACTAGGTCATGGAAACTGCATGGGCTTTGCCCACATGGTTAAAGAGTTACTTGATATCGAAATAGATAAAAGTGAATCGCGCACTAACTGGTTACAGCGACCGCTAACAGAAAAACAACTAGATTATGCCGCTGCCGATACGTATCACTTACTGCCTTGTTTTGAAATTATTAAAAAACAAATTGATGAAGCTGGCTTTTTTGACATCGTGATCAGCGAAAGCGAGTTAGTCGCGCAAAAACGTGCTTACCAACCACCAGCAGATCAGCTTTATAAAGATATTAAAAATGCTTGGCAATTACGACCGCACGACTTAGCAGTATTACGCGAACTTGCCGCATGGCGCCGTGAAAAGGCAGAGCGCAAAAACCTCGCGCTTAACTTCGTGGTAAAAGAGCATAACATGGTTGAAATTGCTAAGCGTAAGCCTGCAAGTCTAAATGCGTTACGCAGAGTACCGGGTGTTGAGCCAATGGAAGTGAACCGTTCGGGTGTTGAAATTTTAAAATGTATTGAGCGTGGTAAAGCCGTTCCTGATAGCGAACAACCTGCACAATTAAAACGTTTAATTGATTTTCCGGCATACAAAAAAGCGGCTAAAGATATTAAACAAAAAATTACCAAAGCTGCAAAAGAGCAGGGTATTCCTGAAGATGTATTGGCCTCTAAAAAACAGATTAACCAACTGATCAGCTGGAATTGGAAGCTCGATGCCGATGAGCGTAAAGCTGCATCAAAGCCAGATCTGTTTAACTCATGGCGCTATGAGTATGTGAAAGACGTACTTAAAGAGTGGCAAAACTAAGTAACTAACTTTTTAAAGGGCTTTTGTATGCTTTGTATTCGTACTAAAAGCCCTGAAACTTACTGCGTTTACGCGTAACCTCTAGCCAATGCAGTAAGTTATTATCATATCTTTTAAGTCGTTGTTTTTGTTTCGACGTTAAATAATAAAATGGCGCGAATATAAAGTAGCCATGACCAATGATTACCACACAATTAAAACCATATTTAGAGTATTGTTTAATTAGTTTAGTTTTGTTTGGTTCAATATGAACATTTCCAAACGCTGAGCTATAAAAAATACCGTGTCGACATATAGTCAGCTCATTTTTACTGCTCAATACCAATAAAATAATTATTAACGATGTAAGCATAAAAGCCAGCAAAAGCAGGTCATAAAGTGGATGCTTTTGGGATGTCGCTTTTAGAATAGACAATGTTAAGACGGCTAAAGTCACGAGGATCGCAAGTGTGCTTTTCTCTGAACTCTTCCTTAAATTCAATACTTTCATTCTCAGTCCCTGAGAGGCTTTTTTAATATAGTACTTCGCTACTTAGATAAAACAATCTGCCGAACAAATGAAAGTAAACGCTATTTTTAATGTTTTATTATTAATTTTTAATGCTGTGCTTTATTTAGCTTGTTGAAATTAAATAAGATGTTAAACGATGAAAGATATAAGAATAAATGTAAAATAGGTTGGTAGAATAAGTCACGTTATATATCTTCATTAAGGATTATGAGCCATTGAAAACTGCCAAGCTGTTCTTTGCACATATTTTTATTAAAATGATCGACGCGAGCATATTAATGTATTTAATTTTACATAAAAGATTTTAAAAAACTTGTGATAGCAATGCCTTAAGTAATTTGTTAAAACTATATCAAAGAGGTAAGCCACATAACAAACCGCTGTAGATCTGGGAGGAACATGCTGGGATTAAAGAATGTGAATCGTCCCCGCTTGTTAATATAGCCATCCTTTTTGTCCCTATGCTAGATGGGTGGTACATTTAAGGATATTCCCGCAATTAATTTTGACGTTGGTATTTTAAAATATAAACAGATGCATTGAACGGAAATTTAGGAGTGCTTTTGTGAAAGGGACTGCATTCATTCTTCTCATCGTAGCAGTTTTCGGTATTCTAAAACTCATTGCTCCGAAGATTGTGGAGTTTTTGCCTGAGTGGGTAAATGGACTTATATTTCTCATTGTATTTTTGGTTTTGTGTTTTCAATTTGGGCGATTTATCTTTAAACACCGAAGAAAGGACGATTAGCTGTTCGTTTTAAAGCGTATAACAAACAATTTAAGCCGTCGTTCGGTCGTTTTTACTGAATGTTTTTGACATCAATAGGATTAAGATATGGAAAACTATACACTAGCAGGCTTGGGGTTGCTAATAGTGTTCAATATTTTGATTAGTTTAGAAATTTATAAAAGAAATGATTTTGAAACTTTTCAAAAAGTAGCACAAATAGTTCTGGTTTGGTTACTCCCCGTCATAGGTGGAGCTGGAATCTTGATATTCTATAAAAGCATAGATAAACCAATTAGGAAACCAGAAAGCTTTGCAAAACGTACTGAAGGTAGTAGCTCTTGGCAAGATGAACCTTAATATAGAGCTATGAGTGAACGACTTTTTAAATCCAAGCCATGAGCTCACTTGTTTAAAGCGAGCTCATTTCTAAAATAACCCTACAAACCAAGTAAAATCTTATCTAAGTTTTGTTTTGATTTAGCAACGCTTTGTAGTGGGGTTAATCCGCTTGGATATTCTTCTTGCTCAAGCACTAACCACTTGGTGTTTCCATGTGACTCTAAAGTATCGATGATGGCAGGCCAATCAATGTTGTTTTCGCCGATTATCGGGCTCATGTTGCTACCCTCAATCGTACGAACTTTAATGTGCGTAGCAAGCGTGCGGTTAGGGTACTTTTTAATAAAGTAGATTGGATCTTTAGTTGCGTAATTGACCCAGCCAATATCTAACTGCAATGGCATGGTCTTGGGGGTATTACTGGCAATGTAATCCCAAAACGTTGCATTATTAAAAGCATTAAACTCTTTATTATGATTGTGAAAACCGATCTTCATATCAAAGCGGGTCGCATAATCACTGACTTTAGTAAGCTCTTTAACTAGAGATTTAACTCCCTCAGGGTGCCATGCTCTTTCATCCCAAGGTACATAAAGTGTAGTAACGCCAAGGGTCTTGTAAAACAGCAGGGTGCTATCAATAGTGTTTTCACTGAGTGCATCAAAGCCTATATGGGCACTACTGGCAACTAAGCCTAATTCACTGAGCTCTGCTTTTAAGGCTGCTGGATTATTTGAGTATGGGCCAAAGTCTCCGGCAAACTCCACGCCGTCAAACCCCATTTCGGCAAGAGACTTAAGCGTACCATGAAAGTCACTTTTTAAGGTGTCTTTGACTGACCATAGCTGCACACTCACTGGCAGTTTTGCGAATAATTGACCACTAAATACAAGGCTAATAATGAGCAATAAAATGCGGGTTTTAAACATACTTCAATCCTAAAAAAAGCAGGGGGCTGACCCCCTGCACTGTGTTACAAATAACACAAGGGGGAAAGTTAATCGATATAGGCGTACTCGCTTAAACCAAGCTCAGCTAAAACCTGATCTAAATGGGTTTTTGCTTCATCAGAAGGACCAGGGTAATCACCTGCAATAGGTACATTACCAAGGTAACCAATGTCTTTACAGCCTTCAGGTGTACAGAAAAAGGCAGCAAGCACTAATTCTTTAAAGCGTAAAAAAGCTTTACCAATACGCTGAAATTGCAGAGGTGTTTGCTCGTTTAAAAATGCAATATCGTCTAAAATCGCACGATGTTGCTTTTCGTTAAGCGCAACAAATTGCTTTTTAAAGCGAAGCTGCGCTTCATCGTTAAGCCACGCTAGAGAGTTTAAAATTTTAATTCTATCGCGTTGTTGGCCTTCATAAGGCGCGCTTACCCACTCATTAATAACTGCCGGTACTTCTAGCTCACTGGCTGAAGGAATAGCGCCTTCTCGTGGCACAATGTAATCAGCTAATAGCGCTACCAACGTAAGCTCGTCTGCCGTTAAGGTCAGCGGCCAAGGTGATTCTGGTGGCATCACTAAATTTGGATCTTGACCATAGCCTTTAGCGGTCACAGGCTTAATATCTAAATCAGGCCAATGCTCTTTTGCAGAGACTGCACCGTCATCTTCAAGTGCTTTTGTGCAGCCAGCAGTTAAACCAACCGCTGAGCCCGCAGCTAATAGACCAAGCCATTTTAAAGACTCACGGCGGCTCATGTTTGAAACATAGTTATATGAGTCGTGTTCGTTACGATGATGCATAATTAAAGTACCCCGTTATCAATTTGTTGAGCAAGCCAAGTTGAATTACGCATTGCCAGTGTCATGATGGTGAGCGTACAGTTTTTATGAGGGTTAGAAGCAAATACGCCCGCATCCATTACAAATAGGTTATTACAATCCCATGTTTGACCCCATTGATTGGTGACCGAGTCTTTCTTGGAGCTACCCATTCGTGTTGTGCCCACTTCGTGGATGATTTCGCCACCTTTTGAAATTGCTTTTTCAGCAGGCGGGAGTTCGCCAACGGTCGCCCCCATGTTTTCTAGAATTTGCTTCGCAGTTTTTAAACCATGTTCGATTTGCTTTAATTCTCTGTCAGACCACTTAAAGTGGAACTTTGATACCGGAATACCCCATTTGTCTTTAACGTTTTCGTCAATTTCCATGTAGGTATCTTTGTTCGGTAACATCTCGCCACGCAGAGCAAAACCAACGTAAGAGCCATATGCATCACGAATTTGCTGTTTAAGGGCAGGGCCATAGCCTTGTTTATCACCCGATACACCCGAGCCTGGTTGTCTAAAGCCACCGCCAATTTCAAAGTGATAACCACGTGGGAAATCTAATTCATTGTTAGCTTGTGCTTGATGACCCCACCAAGGAATAAATAAGTGATTAGCGGTATGTCCATCTTCGTTATAACGTGGGCGACCTTTAAGTGCCGGAATTTGCGCACCTAACCATGCACCCGTCGAATCCATCAAGTTTCGACCTACTTGGCCACTTGAGTTAGCAAGGCCTTTAGGGTGCTTTTTATTCTTTGAGTTTAATAAAATACGTGCTGATTCACAGGCGCTGGCGGCTAAGATAACCACATCGGCATCAATAGCATGTTCGGTTATTGTGTGTTTATCAACATAAGTGACGCCAGTGACTTTACCTTGCTCATCAACCTTAACTGATTTAACCATAGCATCGGTAATGACTTTTAAGTTTCCGGTGGCTTTTGCCATTGGCAGTAATGATGTCGTAGTTTGGAAAGCAGCACCAATTGAGCAACCAGAGCCACAAGGTGTTGCATAAAAACACGCCATGCGATCATCTTTCGGGCGAGTTAATACCGCGCGATGCATCGGCACTGCTTGAATGCCCATTTTCTTTGCAGAAGCGGCAATTAGAAGTTCAGGCACACGCGGTTTTGGTGGCGGCTGTAAAATACCCGGTGACGAATCTGGCATATCTTCATGGCCTGTATTAGTGCCACATACGCCAACAAGCTCTTCTGTTTTATCGTACCAAGGTGCTAAATCAGCGTATTCAAATGGCCAGTCGGCACCGTGACCATCACGGCTTTTACCTTTAAAATCGTGCTCACTAAAGCGTAATGAATAGCGGCCCCAGTGGTTAGTTCGACCACCTAACATACGTGCGCGCCACCAATAAAAGTCGCTCCCTTTGGCACTCGTGTATGGCTCATCAGGTACTTGCCAGCCGCCATCAACGGTTGCGTCGTAAAAGCCAAAGTTTTTGTCTTTGTTACCTGCACCCATAAGTGGGGCTTCGTTGTTACGACGAAACATCGGGCTTTCTGTTTTCGGGTCATAATTACGGCCCGCTTCAAGTAATAACACCTTGTGACCAAGCTTGGTTAACGTGTATGCGGCCATTGCACCGCCAGCACCAGAGCCAACAACTAATACCTTATGTTTAAAATCAGACATCTTATAGCTCCTTGATTTTTATATTTTTAAACCACACTTTGTCACCATGGTCTTGAAGCCCGATATGACCTTGTTCAGCCGTTGCAAAGTTTTTCCAAGTTGCAAACTTACTGCCTTTAACAAGGGTGTTCCATGTTGTACTGCCAATCACAATGCTGGTGGTGCTAATACCGTTTTGCCAAACTTGTAAGTGGTTGTCTTGCATTTTAATGCGTACATGGTTCCAGCTATTTGCTGGTTTGTGCGCCGCAACTGGCGCTGCAAATAAATCGTAAATTGACCCTGCTAAGTGCGAGTCAATTTCGGTATCTGGGTGTTCTTCGTTATCGATAATTTGAATTTCAGGCGCATGAGAGTAAATCATCTGTCCGGTTTCATCAGCTAACACAAAAATACCGCTATTGCCTTTGGTAGAGATTTTCCAATCAATCTGTAATTCAAAGTTTTGGTACTGCTTTTTAGTAAGCAGGTCGCCACCACCTTTGGTTAATGTTATAGCGCCATCTTCAACGACCCATGCAGGATTTAAAGATTCGCTTTTAAAATTACGCCATTTCGACATATCTTTGCCGTCAAACAACAACTGCCAGCCAGCTTGCTTTTCTTGTTGTGTAAGCTGATTATCAGCCGCATTAGCGAGTGCACAGCTACTAACGGTGAGCATTAAAGTCAGTGCTTTAAGAGATTTAAACATAGTGTTCCTCGACGATTTACTTGCTTAAGACGCACATTTTTCGGTGCGTTTGTTGTTATTAATTACTAGATGCAACCCAATGAATGCGACGATTAAAATAATTGGGAAGATCAGTAGGTTTTGTAATACAGCCTGTCCGGCTAAAATTTCAATTTGTTCAGCGCTTGCGCCACTTGCCTGTGCCGATGAGCGTGCGGTATCTATCCAGCTACCAATTACAGGGTTCCAAATGCTCATAGCAAACATGCCTGCACCACCCATTAACGACATACCCAGCGCCCCTGACTTTGGAATGTATTCAGCAACGCAGCCAAGCATGGTCGGCCAAAAGTAGGTAACGCCAAGTGCAAAAAGCATCGCTGCTAGATATATCATGCTGCCCTCGGCTTGGCTCATCATGAAGATACCTAAGCTTGCACAAATGGCAGATCCAAGTAATACACCAGTAGGGTTGAGCTTATGCACAATGGGGCCTGCAAAGAAGCGACCAACAGCCATTAGGCCAGTGATCAAGGCTAATACCACCATAGGAGAGGCACCCGATGAACCTAAAATACGCTCAATCCATTGTTGTGTGCCAAACTCAGTGGTTGCGGTGAATGTCATGCAGGCAATTAAAAAGATGTATAACGGCGTGAATAAGTGGCGAATATTGCTGCTAGTTGAGTGAGTGCGTGTATCAAAGCGTGGAAACTGCGCTTTGATCTGCATAGCGCCATAAATAACCGTAGGAACTAAAATTAAAGCCACTTGCCATTGCCAGTTTAAACCCGCTCCCGACATAAAATTCGACGCAAGTGCGCCTATCACAATGCCACCAGGGAACCAAACATGAAAACGGTTTAGCATAGTGGTGGTATTTTTAGGGTACATTTCTGCAATCAGTGGATTACAGCCCGCTTCAACAGCCCCGTTGGCAAAACCAATCAAAAAGGTAGAAACCAGTAAGCCCCAAAAACCATCAGCAGTGATAGTTAAAACAAGACCAAGTAAATGACAAATAAACGCTAAAGCCACTAATTTCTTCGCGCCAATGGCATTATAAATAATACCGCCGACCATAGTCGCAACGGGAAAACCTAAAAATGCCATGGCATTAACCCAACCTAATTCGGTGTCGGTTAAGCCAAACTCACTGCCAAGTTGACCCAAAATACCAGCACGGATGGCAAAGGTCATAGAGGTCACAATCAGTGCTATACAGCAAAGCCGAAAGACAATGCGGTTATAATTATTGTTGTCCATATTGTGTGTCCTGTGTGTTCTATTGTTGTCGGTTTTATAAACCTAAAATTCGATTATTACGCTCAGTGTTTGTTGCGCCACTGGCAAAATCGTCAAAGGCTTTATCTGTTGGGTTTATTATGTGTGCTTTAATAAACTCAGCGCCTTCTCTTGCCCCATCTTCTGGGTGCTTTAAGCAGCATTCCCATTCAAGTACAGCCCAACCATCAAAACCATATTGAGTTAACTTGCTGAAGATTTGCTTAAAATCTACTTGGCCATCACCTAAAGAACGAAAACGCCCTGGTCGGTCTTCCCAGTTTTGAAATCCGCCATAAACACCTGAGCGGCCATTTGCGATAAATTCGGCATCTTTGACATGAAACGCCTTAATGCGCGAATGATAAATATCGATAAACGCTAAATAGTCGAGCTGTTGCAATACAAAATGGCTCGGATCATAAAGAATATTAACGCGTGGGTGATTATTGGTTGCTGCTAAAAAGCGCTCAAATGTCACACCATCATGCAGGTCTTCACCCGGATGCAATTCATAACACACGTCCACGCCATACTCGTCAAAGCAATCTAAAATGGGTAACCAACGCTTAGCAAGTTCACTAAAGCCTTGTTCAACAAGTCCTTGTGGACGCTGTGGCCACGGGTAAAAGGTATGCCATAAAAAAGATCCTGAGAACGTCGCATGGGTTGTTAAGCCAAGGTTTTTACTTGCTTGAGCAGCCATCATCAGTTGCTCTGTTGCCCACTTAGTTCGAGCTGCAGGGTTACCTTTTACATGCTCTGCGGCAAAGTTATCAAACATTTCATCGTAGGCAGGGTGCACAGCAATTAACTGGCCTTGCAAATGTGTTGATAGCTCTGAAATTGTAAGTCCATATTCCATAGCAATACCAGTGACTTCATCGCAGTAATGCTGGCTTTGAGCTGCTTTTTCTAAATCGAAAATTTCAGGGTTTGAGGTTGGCACTTGAATCGCTTTGTAACCTAAACCGCTTGCCCACTCACATAAACCTTTAAAGTTATTGAAGGGTGCTTGCTCTGAAATAAACTGCGCCAAAAATATTGCTGGCCCTTTGATTTTATTCATTCTTTTTTATCCAATCTGTAATTTGTGCCATTTAGTATCTTGTTTAGCTGAAGCAACAACATGCTCAATAAACGCCATACCACGCACAGCCTCATTGATGCCTGGCACATCAAATGCTGAATTTGTTGCGTTGTCGCCTTGCTTAAATGCATGAATTTGTGCTGCAAAATTGCTGTAAATGTTGGCAAATGCTTCAAGGTAACCTTCTGGGTGGCCGGCAGGGGCGCGCAGGGCATTTTGTGTGTCAGGGTGTAACTCACCTAAGCCCGCTCTAAGTAATGTTGCGGCTTGATTGTGGCCTCGTAGCCATAAGCTATTAGGCTCAAGTTGCGACCATTCAAGGCTGGCTTTATCGCCATAAATACGCAGGCGTAAGTTGTTTTCATCGCCAATGGCAATTTGGCTTGCCAGTAAAACGCCTTTACAACCATTATTGAATCTAAGAAGCACAGTACCATCATCATCGAGGGCTCGGCCTTCAACCACATGATTTAAATCGGCGCAAAGCTCGGTGATTTCGAGATCAGAGACATACTCGGCTAAGTTAGCTGCATGCACGCCAATATCGCCCATACAACAACTAATGCCAGCCTTACTGGTGTCTAGACGCCAGCTCGCTTGCTTTGAGCCCTCGTCTTCACTTTGAGCTAACCAGCCTTGAGTGTACTCAACAATTACTTTACGTATGGTGCCAAGCTCACCAGCTTTAACGCGATGCTTGGCTTCTTTGACCATTGGGTAACCGGTATAAGTATGGGTCAGTCCATATAAAACTTGCTGTTTTGCAATAATGCTTTGTAATTGCTCTGCTTCTGCGAGAGTAAGCGTTGCAGGTTTATCTGAGAGCACATGAAAACCATGTTCAAGCGCCATTTTCGCGACCGGAAAATGTAAGTGGTTTGGCGTGACAATAGCCACAAAATCAATACGCTCATCAGCAGGTAATTTTGCTTCTTCGACAAAAAGCGTTTGGTAACTGTCGTAGCAACGGCTGCTATCAAGCCCAAGTAGTTCGCCAGTTGCTTTACATTTGTTTGCGTCTGAACTGAATGCGCCTGCAACAAGCTCAATCATTCCGTCTAATCGCGCTGCAATTCGATGAATAGCGCCAATGAAGGCACCATCGCCACCGCCTACCATTGCCATGCGGATCTTAGCTTTGCTCATCTTAAGCGCTCCTAATTTAAATAGCGTTTGCTACTGTTAATATCATGTTATTGATAATAGGAAAGCTTAGCCAATAAGCGCTAATAAAAATTCGGTTGACAATGCAACAAAATCGGCGTTTAAAATATATAGGGCTGTTCTTTATTGAGACAAAATTAAGCGATGGATATTCAAGAAATAATAAAAAAAGCTGGCGTAAATCAGTTGATTGCTGCATTTGATTTACTGCCAGATATCCTCTTTTGGGTAAAAGACACAGATAGTAGAATCTTGCATTGTAATCAGCATTTTATTGAGCATCAGGGTTATAAAACACTGGAGCAAATATTGCTAAAAACAGACTTCGATTTTTCACCAAAGCACCTTGCGTTTCAGTACGTCAATGACGATAAACGAGTGATGGAAGGCTATATAGTGACTGACCGTTTAGAACTTAACCAAACCCAGCAAGGTGAGCTTGGTTGGTTTTCTACATCAAAGCATGCTTTAAAAGATCACGATGGCAATGTGATCGGCACTTACGGAGTGACCCGACATTTACAAAAAACCTCAAAAGCGCTTTCTCATGTAAGGGCAATTGAAGAGCCGGTAAAATTTATTCGCGAGCATTATCATCGTCATATCAGCATTGATGAATTAGCTGAGCTTGCACACTTGTCGGTAAGTGCTTTAGAGCGCCGTTTTAAAAAACACTTAGCAAAAACACCTAATCAATTTATAAACGAAGTGCGTCTCGAAAATGCCCGCAAGCTACTGATTGAAACGCAACTGCCCATTTCACAAGTGGCCTATCAGTGCGGGTTTTCTGAACCGAGTTACTTCAGTAAACAATTTCGGCGTTTGTTTGGCGAAATTCCCTCACAAATGCGCTCGCAATTAGGTGATTAAATTGCCTCTCTCGCCATTAAAATAGCCCCTTGCTCTGCACTGGCAAGGGCGGGGGTTAAACGCGCTTTACTGGCATCAGTTAAGTAAGGCGTGATAGCACTAGCAATACCGCCCATCAAAGTAACGTTTTCAATGCCTTGCTTTTCAAAGTAAGCGATATAGCGGGTAATGTATGCGCAAGCTTCATTGATTAATTGCTGGCAAAAAGCATCGTCAGAATGGCTAAAAACGAGCGGCGCAAATTTGGCAAGCTCAGCCGGGCGCGCTGATATTAATCGCTGACTTAATGCTTGGCTTGAGTCGCAGTTAAGCTCGGTGAGTAGGGTATCTATTGCAGCTGAACTTTGCGCAACACCATCAAGCACTGCAAATGCTTTTCGGCAAAGTTGTAAGCCTAACCAACCACCACTGGCACCATCGCTTAGTAATAATCCGTAGCCACCTAATTCGCTAAATTGGTTTTGCTGTTGGTAACCCGCACAAAAGCCTGTGCCCAGAATAATCACCGCACCATCATGGTGTTGATGCGCGCCTTTACAGGCAATCAGCATATCTGTTGACAGGGTAAATTTGGCAAAAGGGTGCTGCCATTTGGTCATAGCTTGATAGGCAGAGTCGATATTAGCACCGGCAAGTCCTGCATGCACATAAGTGTTTTTCAGCTCACTTAAGGCAAGCCCTGCCTCAAGAAATGCAAGTTCAGTAGCGTGCAGTATTGACTCTTGGCTTTGTTTGCAGCTGGTGGCCACGTTTGCTGAGCCACTTATGGCTTCGCTAATTAGTGAGCCATTTTCATTTTCTAAACGAACTTTACACTTACTGCCGCCGCCATCAATACCTAAAAAATACGTTGCCATGCTTAATCCTTTGAAAGAAGCTTATTGATATCCTCAGCATTAATTGCACCATTTTCGTTGTGGACGCATGAGTGTACATGCACAGCCGCCTTTGCTGAATGGTTTTCTATTAATTGCCAAAGTGTTGCCGCGTTTTCTAAAGTAACGCCACCACCCATAACAATTTCTATCTGATTAGCGCTGTGTGCTAAGTATGTGTTGAGCTGATTTAGACCATCAACAGCACTTTGACCGCTTTGCCATGGCGTGCCTGCTGTTAATACGCGCTCAACGCCTAAACTAATCAGTTTATCAAGTGCGCTTAACGGGTTTGTAAGGGTATCGAATGCACGGTGATAGGTCACCATCAGGCCATGCTGTTTGGCTGTGGCAACTAAAGAGCGGGTCACCTCTAAATCAAGTAAGCCGTGTTTTACTGCACCGAATACCACCCCGTGCACCCCCGCATTCGCTGCCAGTGTAATTTGTTTTTGCATTAGGTTGCGACATTCAGCACTAACAAAAAAGTTGCCTGCTTCGGGGCGTATCATCACCACTAACTCTGCACTATTAGTCAGGTTTTTCACAGCACAGTCAATCGCATTAACACTTGGTGTTAAGCCACCTAGGTGTAAATTACTGCATAGCTCAAAGCGTTTCGCGCCTAAGTTACTAGCCATTGAAATGTTGTTAGCAAGCTGCTTTAAGCACCCTTCGTTTAGGCATACTTCAAGAAATTTACCATTTTTCATGGGCGTGTTTTTACCATATCTATTACACCTATCTTTTAGTCACTCAATTTCTGAGTCATCAATAAATACGCAACATGTTAAATTGTTATTTATTATCAATATTTTAAATGTATTTTTGAGTTTGTTTTGCTGAGCCAGTTAACTCAAATTCGCTGAGCTTAACTATAATTCAGAAAATATAAAAATGAATATAAAATATTCCTAACGCCGATTTTGTCATATCTCTCACCGAATTTTTATTATCACTTTTTGACCACTCACCCTATTCTGAGTTTGAGTTTAACAAGCTGTTAACTACCAATAATCAGTTTAAAAACCGACAACAATAAATCGTTTTTTGAGAATTAAAACCTCTTATACAAAAACAGAACACACAACTGGAGATAGGCATGGGCAAGCAAACTGCAATAAAAACAAAAGGGCAAGGAAGGCATTTTAAGCGTAATGCAATTTTAATTTCGCTACTGACGGCAATCAATACAAGCTATGCAGCAGAGCAAGCAAATGAAGATGTAGAAGTGATTGAAGTACGTGGTATTCGTTCTTCAACCGCAGAGAATTTAGCAATAAAACGACTTTCAACGGCGACAGTTGATGCAATCACCGCAGAGGATATTGGTAAGTTTCCTGATAAAAACGTCGCTGACTCATTGCAACGTGTATCGGGCGTTTTGATTGACCGCGACGGTGGCGAAGGTAGCCGCGTGAGTATTCGTGGTACGTCACCAGATTGGACTCTCACCCAATTAAACGGTAACTATATTGCTTCATCAGGTTCTGGTACTCCTACCCGTAGTTTTAATTACACGTTATTGCCTTCAAGCATGATCAAAAGTGTAGAAGTGTACAAAAGTGCTGAAGCACGCATCGATGAAGGCGGTATTGGTGGTACGGTTATTTTACACACCCGAAAACCTCTTGAGATGGAAGCAAACTCAGGGGCGCTAAGTGCAGAGGTGACTTACGATGATGTGTCTGAAGACACTAAGCCACAAGTCAACGTGCTGTATTCTTGGAAAAATGACGACGAAAACTTTGGTGTACTGGCCGGCTTTACACGTCAAGATCGCACCGTAACAACCATCACTAACAACGCATCACACTGGCGTTTTCACTCAGATACCGTTGAAGGGGCAGAACGCCCAGCGCTGGTAGACCAAGCCACTGGCGAAGTGTACAACAATGTATGGGCACCTCGTGCGATGAGTGTTAATAACTCAAACCAAGACCGTACACGCGATGGGTATCAAGTGGCTGTTCAGTGGGCACCGAGTGACAGACTTGATTTAAACTTTAACTATTTTGGTGCCAAGTTAGGCTACGACCAAACAGGGCAAAGCATTACTTTTGCAGAATGGAACGATAACCACAACCCGTATTACGGCATTGTGCTTGATGGCGATACTGTGGTTGCCTACGGTAATGGCGATAATGGTTTACTTAATGATAATAACTGGGGTGATGCCGATGTAAATGGTGGTGTGGCTGTTCGCCGTGGTTTGTTATCACCGCAGTTAACAGGACGTGAGCGTTTTGGCGAGTCAAAATCAAACACCTATGATTTTGAAGGTACTTATTATGGCGACACTTACAGCATTACAGTAAAACTTGGTCATACTGAAGCTGAAGGCGGAACTTCAAAAGAAACCTACGCCAATATTGATGCACGTTTAGGCTCAGTAAACAGCTGGTTGTGGTCTATTGAAAACGGAAAACCAAGCTACGAAGTGTCGACTGATTTAGCCACCGATAAAGAAGCATACCAGTATTATGATTGGTTTGACTCTTACTCATCTGAAAATGAAGACTCAGAAGATTACATTCAAACAGATGTAAAATTTGACCTTGATGGCAACTTTTTCACCCGTGTGTATGTAGGTGCTAAATACCGCGACCACGAAATCAAAGGTATTCGTAACGACTTTCGTTGGGATGACGGTATAGCGGATAACGGTGGCTACCGCGGCTACTTACCAGGAACTGAGTGGTTCCATAATCCAGATTTTCACCCAGATGCACCAACATTGGTAAGCGACCATGTAGTTGATAACAGTGCAGGTGATACAGGTGCATTTAACTTCTTAGCATTTGATTTTGGAGCCCTTGATAACTACTTAAAAGAAAACTTTAGCCAAACAGTGGTGCCAACACTTTCGGGCACGTACGCCCTAGAAGAAAAAATTTGGTCCGTTTACACCCAAGCTGATTTTGAATGGCAAGACTTCCGCGGTAATGTCGGTGTGCGCTATGTTAATACAGAGCTTAGCACCTTGACCTACGATGATGTCATTGGTCAAGACGATGACGATACCGATCCAAATGAGCGCAGTAGCGATGGCAGTGAAGTACTACCAAGCTTTAACCTTGCATGGGATGCAACCGAAGATCTTGTGGTGCGCTTTGCAGCAGCACGCACCATGGCAAGAGTGAGCTATTCAGACTTAAGCCAAGCAGAGTCATACGGTCCTCCAGTTAATATTAACTCGCCAGATTCATGGACTGGCCGTGGTAATGGTACCTCGGTAAACACAGGCCTTGAACCTATGTTATCTGATCAATTCGATTTGGGTATTGAATGGTATTACGGCGATGGCTCTGCACTGGGTGCCACGTTATTCTCTAAAGATATTTCTAATTTACCAATTTCGACCGTAGAAATTGTAGAGCGTGAACACGATTGCTGTAACGGCCCAATAGAAGTCGAAATGAACACCAAAGTAGGTGGTGGTGATGCAAAGTCAGAAGGTTTAGAGCTGTTCTTCCAGCACTCATTTGATAATGGTTTTGGTATTTTAACTAACTATACCTACACAGATACCAGCACCAGCGAAGTCTCGACAGACGGGCAAAAAACAGAGGCCGAAATACCAGGTACCGCTAAGCACCAATATAATGTGTCGGTGTACTTTGAAAATGACGACTTTAGTGTTCGTGCGTCTTACAACTGGAAAGATGACCGTGCCAACGGTATTCACCAAGGCTACAACTTGTATACCAAAGATTATGGTCAGCTAGATGTGAATGCTTCGTATAACTTAACAGAGGATCTTTCGTTTACCGCGTCAGTGGTGAACCTAACAGAAGAAATAGAAGAAGGATATTGGAAACAAAGCAATCGTTTTACCTATAACCAATATTCAGGCCGCCGTTTTTACCTAGGCGCAAATTATAATTTCTAACCCAAGAGATGTTGTTTGTTGCAACCTAAAAAGGTACTTTTATTAAAGTACCTTTTTCTTTTTTAAGACAATAATGATTGAATTTGTAAAAACAACGGAGCAAGACAAAGCCTATTTACTCGACTTAAGATTAAATACCATGGTTGAGCACTTAGAAAATCAGGGGTTATTTTTATCACTTGAGCAGCATAAAGCAAGAGTAGCAGAGCACTTTGAATACAGTCATTTAGTGTTAAATGATGGGCAATGTGTAGGCGCAGCCAAATTCATCGTGAGTGACCAAGCAATCAGTTTATTACAGCTACAAATTGCACCTAAAGAGCAGGGCAAAGGGTTAGGCACTAAGGTGTTAGATGCACTCAAAGCGCAAACAGCAGAGATCAATTTAACGGTGCTAAAAGCGAATCCAGCTTATGGGCTATATCAGCGGGCAGGGTTTAAAACTCTAGGCGAAGACGACTATGAGTTTCATATGCAGTGGCAGAAATAAAAAAGGGCGCTGTTATAAAAACTAAGCGCCCAATTTTGACTATTTCTTTTCTTCGTCAGGTAAGGTGACGTTTAGCTCAAGTACGGCTAAGTCATCTTCGTTTTGGTCAAACTGCACCTGAACAGCATCAGTGTTTACATTCACGTATTTACGAATAACATCAAGGATGTCTTGTTTTAGCTGTGGTAGGTAATCTGGTGTACCACGCTGTGAACGTTCGTGCGCGACAATGATCTGCAATCGCTCTTTTGCTAATGACGCACTGCTTTTCTTTTCTGAGCGGAAGTAGTCAAGTAAAGACACATTAACCTCCAAAAATCCGTTTAAATAAGCCTTTTTTCTCTACGTCTAAGAAACGAAAATCAACAGTTTCGCCTAATAAACGATTGATTGCATCTGTGTATGCTTGGCCTGCATCCGATTCACCATCAAGGATAACCGGTTGACCAGAGTTCGATGCACTAAGTACAGCTTGTGATTCAGGAATAACGCCCAGTAGTTTAATCGCTAAGATTTCTTGTACGTCTTCTACCGAAAGCATTTCGCCTTTTTCAACACGCTCAGGATTATAGCGAGTTAATAGTAGATGTTCTTTTACGCTTTCTAGGCCTTCTTCAGCACGTTTTGATTTGCTGTGTAAAATGCCAAGAATACGGTCAGAGTCACGTACTGATGATACTTCTGGGTTCGTTGTTACAATCGCTTCATCAGCGAAGTACATTGCCATCATTGCACCAGCTTCGATACCCGCTGGAGAATCACACACAATGTAATCAAAATCTTTTTTCAGCTCGTTTAATACGCGCTCAACACCGTCACGGGTTAGGGCGTCTTTATCACGGGTTTGTGAGGCAGGTAAAATATGCAGCTTATCAACGCGCTTATCTTTAATAAGTGCTTGATTTAGGTTAGCTTCGCCATTGATTACGTTTACGAAATCATAAACAACACGGCGTTCACAACCCATGATAAGGTCAAGATTACGTAGACCAATATCAAAGTCGATAATAACGGTTTTAAAGCCCTTAAGCGCTAAACCTGTGCCAATCGCAGCACTCGATGTGGTTTTACCAACACCACCTTTACCAGAAGTAACGACAATCACTTTTGCCATGAGATTTATCCTTTAACCAAAGCTGAAATTTCTAATGAATCATTTTTTTGTTGGATTTGTACTGCGCTGCCCCAGTGTTCACCTTGTAGAGAGTCGCTGATCCAATAACTACCATTAATCGAAACAAGTTCTGCTTCTAATTTTTGGCAAAATATATTTGCTTCGTTGTAACCTTTAGCCCCTGCAATTGCACGGCCGCGAAGGGTGCCATAAATGTGCACGTTGCCATCGCTAATCACTTCGGCGCCATGACTTACAGCACCAATTACGATTAGGTCGCGGTCTTTTGCATACACTTGCTGGCCCGAACGTACAGTGCCATGAATAACTTGCGCAGGCAGGTGAACGGTTTTTTCAACGATAGATGTATTTGTTTGTTGTTTAGCGGTTGCACCCTTAACGTCTTGTGAATAATTTAACACCGACAGGCCCGCAGCTTTTGCGCTTTCGTTTTGCTCTTGAGAGCCATTACAAACCCCAACAGGGTTTAACGAAAGGCCGCTTAACATTGATTTTAAGAAAGAGAAATCAAGCGCTTCATCTTGTACGTCGCTTAAGTTGATTACGATAGGCGCACCGGCAAAGAACTTAGGTGCTTGGGCGATTTTCTCATCTAACTGCTTACTTAAAAGGGCTGTATCTGCTGAAAATAAATGTAAAACAGATAACGTAAAAAGGTTCCCTTTTAATTCAAAAATTTGTTCCGACATACACGCTCAATTGAATTGTCTGGATTAGCATTATTTAAGTATAAACACAGGCTGAACAAGGCATATACAGTAAAAATCTAATCTATTTTTTCTAACTTATTATATCACTCATGTTATAGTGTGCGCCTTCGTTAAGCAAGATATTATAGGGCCATAATGCTAACTGCGGTGTATAAAAGTATTAAAAAAGCGGATACATACCTTTTTGTAGAAAAAAGAGATGATTTCTCACGCGTACCTGAACCATTACTAGAAACGTTTGGTCAACCTAAGTACGTGATGATGATTAATCTAGCAAGCCGTGAAAAGTTAGGTGTGGCAGACTTAGACGCGGTTAAGCAAGCGTTAATTGACCAAGGGTTCTACTTGCAATTACCTCCGCCGGAAGAAAATCTGTTAACCCAATTTAAAAAAGACAAGGGAGTTGAGAGTGATTAAAAAACTTGCCGTCATTTTACTCAGTGCTTCACTAAGTACTTCAGTATTGGCAGAACAAAAAACACAAGCTGATTTTGACGTTTATGTTGCAGCATTAAAAAAAGAAGCACTTGAAAAAGGCTATGATGAAGCCTTAGTTGATCAAGCACTTGCAACAGCTAAATTCAAAAAGAAAGTGATCTCAGCTGATAAAAATCAGCCAGAAGTAAAAGAAACCCTCGAAACTTATTTACCAAAACGTGTGCCGCAATGGAAAATTGACCGCGCGCGTAAGCTATACAAAGAAAACCAAGAGGTTCTTGAAAAAGTAGCTAAAGAATACGGCGTTCAAGCACGCTTTATTGTTGCACTTTGGGGCCTTGAAAGTAACTTCGGTAAAATCCAAGGTGGTCACAGTGTAATTGCATCATTAGTTACACTTGCTTTTGATGGTCGCCGCGAAACCATGTATAAAAACCAACTTTGGGCAGCGCTTGATATCTTAAAAGAGGGCCACATTACCCTTGATAAGTTCAAAGGCTCATGGGCTGGTGCAATGGGGCAAACGCAGTTTATGCCAACCTCATTTAACGCTTACGCTGTTGATTACAATGGTGATGGCCGCAAAGATATTTGGACCACAGAAGAAGACGCATTCGCTTCAATCGCCAATTACTTAAAGCAAGCAGGGTGGAACGATGATTTAACCTGGGGTCGCCAAGTTAAACTACCAGAAGGCTTTGATAACTCAAATATTCTTAAGCGTGGCACTAGAACACGCAGCCAATGGTTAGAGTATTGGAAAGATTCAGAGCGCAGCCTTGCTGATTGGCAAGCAATCGGTGTTCGTAAAATGGATGGTAGCGACTTACCAAACGTTGATGTTACTGCCGCAATGGTAATGCCAGATGACGTAAACGGCCGTATGTATCTAGCCTACGATAACTACAAAGCACTTATGCACTGGAATCGCTCGTATTACTTTGCAACCAGTGTTGGTTACTTATCAGATCGCATCGGTTACCCAGCGATTAAGTAATTGATTAATAAAAGTTAGCAAGGTCCAAGGGTAAAGCTACAAGTTTTACCCGAGCAACTTGCTAACTTATTCGGCGTTGAAACGCCTCCTACAAACTCGCAAACTTTCCCCTCGATACAATTTTTAAACCTTTACCTTGAGTGCTTGTTGCAGTGCATCAACGTCTTTACAGCCAAGGTATATGTTTTTTCCGTCAGTTAAAGTTATTTTAACGGCTTGTCCAACTGACGCATTGTATAACCAGCCATCATTTAGCATACGAATGCCAATTCCTTGATACCACTTTGTTTTGTAAGCTGAGGTCTCTGCAATCTGAGATAATTCAACATCTTTGCTAATAATCCCAAACCCAAAATACCAACGAAGCGTTTGCTCATTGATGACTATTGTTAGTGAAAAGAACAACAAAGTAACAAGCAGGTTTATCGATAATATAATTATTTTGAGGTCAGCCAGTTCAGGCGATAAAATTATAAAGACACTAATCACTAATAAAATAACAATTAACGAGTAATTTATTTCTGTCTGTTTATACATAGATTAATATCCTTTTAAGTCAGAACGTAAATAAACACTTAATTATTAGTATAGCAAAGGCAAGTGTAGTTATGATTGCCGCGTTCAAAACGCGCTAAAGCACGACCTACAAGAGAGCGCGCGAAACAAGTTTCACGCCTAAGATAGAAAACATTAGGCTCTAGGATTTAGGCTCTGGGACGCGATATAAAATCGCTGCTTCATGTTCGGCGTTAAAACGCCTCCTACAAACTTTACTCTTGTAACTTGCAAACTTTACTCTTGTAACTCGAAACTTTCCCCTTGTAACTCGCTAACTTATTCCCCTTTCCCCGGCTTTTTCAAAATCTTGTCTTTAAAATCAAGCACTTTACCAATGCCAGAACCTAGTTTCATTAGGCTTTGAAGCTGCTCAGGGCTTAAGCGTTGTAGCTCTGCTGACCACTTGGTTACAGTTTCGAGTAGGTCGTGAATTTCTTGCATTTGCTGCTGAGCAAAGCGCTCATCATCAGTGTGGGCTTCTTCTAAAATGTTATCGCGAAGCAGGCTAAGGGTTGGGTCTATCTCGCGTTTTTTACGCTCTTCGAATACGCGGTTGGCCATATCCCAAATGCTGCCAGCAGGGCCGTAGTATTCTTTACGGTCACCGGGAATATGATGCACTTTAATTAAGCGCCAAGACTGTAGCTCTTTAATACCCATACTTACGTTTCCGCGCGAGATACTTAAGGTATCGGCAATTTCATTGGCGGTCATTGGCTCTTTAGTAATGGTTAATAATCCACACATTTGACCAATGGTGCGGTTAAAGCCCCAACGGCTACCCATTTCACCGCAGTGCATAACAAAAGCTAAGTTTTTTTCAGATAGGCTCATAATTTTTAGTATTCAAAAATTTCAGAAATTAAATGCTAGCACGCTCGGGGTATAACTAAAAGAAATAGCCACTATGCAATCTGCTACTACTAAAGTGTAGATACGCCATATTTTAAATTTAAACCATTGAATTTAAATAAAAGTTTAATTAAATGTCGCAGTGATTAGCTATTTGATGTGGATCAATAATAGTGACAGTTAATAAGTTTATCGTATAGGCTGAAATCTAATAATACCATGGAGGAACGTTATGAAAGCTGCAGTAAATAAAGAGTACAAGGGTAAATTAACTATCGAAGATATCCCATGCCCAGAGGTGGGAATTAACGATGTGCTAGTTAAAATTGCCGCATGTGGAGTGTGCCACACAGATTTACATGCTTGTCATGGAGATTGGCCAGTCAAACCAAAAATGCCATTAGTGCCGGGCCATGAAGGGGTGGGTACTATCGAAAAAGTAGGCGCAAACATTAAACACTTATCTGTAGGCGACCGTGTCGGTGTTCCTTGGTTATACAGCGCCTGTGGTCATTGTGAGTTTTGTTTAGAAGGTAAAGAAACTTTATGCCTTGAGCAGCACAACACAGGATATTCAGTCGATGGTGGTTACGCCGAGTACTGTGTAGCCCATGGTGATTACGTGGTGAAAATTCCTGAAGGATTAGGGTTTGCAGAAGCCGCACCACTATTTTGTGCTGGGGTTACTACCTATAAAGCGCTTAAAGTGACCGATGCAAAAGCGGGTGATTGGGTGGCAATTGTCGGTGTTGGTGGCCTAGGCCATTTAGCAGTGCAGTACGCAAAAGCAATGGGTTTTAATGTGATTGCCGTTGATACCGGCGAGAGCAAGTTGGCATTAGCCAAAGAGCTTGGCGCAGACATCACCATAGATTTTATGAAGCAAGTGCCTTCAGAAACCATTTTTGAGCAAGTGGGCGGGGCACATGGTGTTGTGTGTACAGCTGTATCAAAACCCGGTTTTGAGCAAGCTTATAAAAGCGTGCGCCGTGGCGGTAAATGCGTACTTGTAGGTTTACCACCCGAAGATATGCCATTGCCAATTTTCGATACCGTGTTAAATGGTGTGTCTGTTGTAGGCTCAATCGTTGGTACGCGTAAAGACTTACAAGAATGCTTAGACTTTGCTGCTAAAGGTAAAGTTAAGGCCATAATTGAAGAAAAACGCCTAGAAGATATCAACGATATATTTGACGACATGCTAAAAGGCGACATCACTGGCCGAATCGTAATGACGCTTTAAGCTAGGTTAATTAACTATTACTGTCAGGTTTGGTTGAGTGACTCAATTGAATCTGACAGTTTTTATAATGACAAATGAAGATCTTGTCTAGCATGTTACGTAACTGGAATTAGTAGATGCGCAAAGGTTTGCTTTGAACGATAATTCCGAGAAACTCGTTTTTGGACATTCATGAGTTTATGGTCAGGCATGGGTTATGCCCTTTAGTAATTGCTTCACATGGGTAACCACTGATTTGAGCAACCAAGGACTCAAGCTTATTTGACTAACTGTGATTTTCGGAATAGCTAATCTTAGTACTCCATTTTTTGATTTTGAAGGGGCACTAAATAAACGAAATTCACACTCATCACTGTATAGGGAGCGCTTTAAAAATGGCAAATCGTCTTTTGATAAGGATACACTATGCATTTCACTAATGGTTTTATATTTAAAAGGTTTGGCTGACACTCCATTAATCTTTCTATAGCAGCAATAAATTTTCTCACGGTCAAAGACTATACATGTTCCGTTAGAGCCAGAAGAAAATACCTTCCAATGATGATAGGTTTACGGGGCTTTCGTAAGACAGAGTGCATATACACCTTCAAGTTCACTAATTTAAATTGTTAGGACTTTATTTATTCCATTGATAATGTGAATGTATAGTTCCGTTTATATTAAAAAATCCAGAAGTAGCATTTACACTAGTTAAATCAATTTTAGAGAGGCCCGAATTACTATCTAAATAGCTTTCTTTATCAAACTCTAACAGCGTAAACTTTTTTATGTTATTTTTCGACCCCAAAAGCCATTTGAAAAAACTAGGCTTTTTATAGGACTGCTCCATAGCTTTATTATATTGATTAAGCTGGTGCTTCAATGTAGATTCTGAAGTGTCAATAACTACGACCTTTAAATTACGCATAATTGGCTCTTCATCTTTCATGTATAGATTCATAGTCAACTGTGTTGATGCAATAAAGTGAAAGGATAAATTTATCTCATTTTTAATATCCATAAATATTGGAAGTGCATCTTTGAGTAAGAAACCATCCTCAAAATTAACCGAAAGCTTAGGATTAATACTGTCGATATAAAGAGAGCTTATTTGGTGATTACCAGAATCATTATAGCTATATCTAATATTTTTCACCGTTGAAGATAACTTTACCCCCATATCTTGACTATTAACTACACGTAAGCTCCTATGAATTCGAGTCATAACTTCAATATCATTAACTGATTTAGAACCTTCATTAGTAACTTGAATCGGAAATGGTAGATATGAAATGGTATCTTTCCTTATCGGCCCTGCTATAAAGAGGTAGTCTAGGAAGCCACCATTTAAGTCTTTATCCAAGTTGAAAATAGAAAGCTTTATATCCCCTTTTTTAAATACACCTTGGGATTCTGCAATTTGTTTCTGATAGTTGTGAGTCTTCCTTGCGAAGTATATCGCAACAGCAATGGAAAGAACTCCGACACATGCTGAAAATATGGATATTAAATCCGAGTTTATGAAATCAAAATTTTGCATTCGTTGCCTTAAGCTATTTGAAAACTAAGTTAGCCCTACCTCCCCCTCTCACCAGAATTTGGAGAGCTTAGCGAATAAAATCTCTGAGATTAGTGATTTGTTAGCATTCTATTTGGAGAGGTCCGAAATTAAAAAAAAGCATTATTTGACTCAATTGCTGATTTAAAACTATCAGTGCCTGAGCCGTCACCAACCTCAGAGTTGATCAGTAAGATTACCTCATACCTTATGATATTGAGTTTAGATCCTATATCTTCATCTACAAACCACTTAAGTAATGCCGCTTTATCTTCGCCATATTCATTAGATTTAGCTTTGAAATTTATCATTAGCGTTACTAGCTGAGCGTTTTTTTTATTCTATTTTAACAGATACTAAATCTTTAGATACGACATGAAACTTATTTAGGGAGGCGATCATATTCTTGGTTGCTTCCATTAAATTAGAATGAAATGTTTCTTCTTTTACAGCGGGCTCAATCAAGTTAAGCAGAGCTGAACGGTACTCGCTAAAATATTTTATATACTCTAAAGTTGCATCTTTTTTGCGTGTTAAATTAAGGTCATCCAAGTGCTTTCACCTATTTAAAGCTACTGCCACAAAGCCACTAATCATGGCCATAAAAGTAACTGCGTATTGTGGGATAGAAAGGTCGGCTACTTGGCTTGATATAAAGCCAGCAATAAAGACCAGTATCAGAACGAATAATATTTTTTTGTCGACATTTTATTAAATACCCTAGTTAACTCGGAACTAAAAATAATGCTGACGCCCATTGAGAAGCAAAAAATCGTTGGTTAATATAAGCGAAGCAAGAGCGAGCCTAAAGCCAACTTTTTAAAAGTTAGTTATTGGTAATATTTGGATCAAGATTATTTATGAGTTCAGTCTGAGCTTTTTTATGTTCTTTATCTATTGTCTCGAAAGAAGTTGCTGCCAGTTTTAAATATTCAATTTGAAGATCAACAGTAAGTGGGTGCTGAAGTTTATAAATATGTTTTACACCTACTGATGAGATAAATTCGAATTCAGTCACCCCATCTAAATACTCAGATTCTTTCTCTAAATCGATATCAATATCAACACTGACCCCAGGTTGAATTTGTAAACTAGACTTTAAACTAATTTTTCTGTCTATTACTGATGATTTAGATGCGTACTTTACTTCAATGATATTTAAGGGCTTAGTACTTAGGTTTGTTAACGTTATTCTTAAATTCTTTGAGTTCAATAATAACCTATGTGTAAATGTAACATTCGCTCGAGCATCACGCTTTTGACTATACCACGTATAAAATGATAGTAGTAAGGCGAGCATTGAAACATAAATTGAATAATCTTTCATTTAAACCTCCGGTGTTTAATGTAACAACTAACATTCTTATAGCGAGCTAATTGCGCGCTTTTTACCTTAACTTAGCCCGCTGGTTAATTATTAACAAATTTGTCAACTAATTGCCAGTGTTAATAAAATCCAGCGTATCTTGCTTATCTTGGATGTATAAAACGCGCGATTGGGTCGTTTCCTTGACTATGTGAGCGATTGAAAATGAAAACTCAATCCCCTTATTTAAATTACATTGTAGGCTATATGTCCACTCGAAAGTATTCACTAAGAACTATTCTTGAACGCTCTAAGCCACCCTCTGAACATTTTCGTTTACTCATTTTGGCATATAAACGAGTTAGTACCGTAGTCGATTTGACACAAACCAGTCTTCTCTTCAAACTTTTTGCTATCAATTCACAATTAAAGTGTGTAGCTAAAGGTTAATTTAGCATTACGTTCTTCTCCTGGCATTCCGCCTAAGAACATTGCTTTTGAATAATAGGTTTTGTTAAACAAGTTATTTAGGTTTAACTGTAGTTTCCAATCATCTGTTTGGTATTTAATGGCGGCGTCGTAAACCGTGTAGCTTGGTACGTAGCCATCAGGAATACCAAACGAGGTTGAGTTTGTGCTGCGGTCATCAACATATTGCACGCCTGCGTTAATTGTCAGTGGCTCGGCTAAATCAAACCATTTAGCGTCATAGCTTAACCAGCTGCTTGCTGTTACATAAGGCACACCTTTTTGACGAGTATCGAAAGATGATGAGTTAGGGTTTTTCTTATCGCGGGCGTCTTGATACACCGCGTTTACGTTAAGTTTCCACTGCTCGTTTAAATCAGCATTTAAATCAAGCTCAACACCTTTGGTTTGCTCTTCACCATCGTAAAAGCTTTTTGGTACTGAAGCATCAGATACACCGGCTTCGTAATCTGGGTTGGCATACTCAAGGTTTGTACGGGCACTATCAAATACCACCAGTGAGGCTAGTAGTTGATCGTCAAAGGCTTTTACACGCATACCAATGTCGTTACTGACTGACTCGGCGTCATCGCGGTCTGCTTCGTTACCCGATACACTGCCAAGTACGCTGTAAGCTGTACGACCTTTAGAGTGGTTTACAAAGAACGAAATATCATCGCTCAGTTTGTAGGTTGCACCTAGGTTGTAGGTCATACCGCTGTCTGATGTATCTGCTTCTGGCGTTGGCTCGGCGGCACTAGCGCGGTAGCGCGCATCAACACCAAAGTGTTCGTAGCTTTGTTTAATACGGTTAAACGCAACACCTACACGGGTAGTGAATGTGTCGTGAATATAGGCAACATGTTGAATACCTACACCCCAAGCCTGAACCTTTTTGTTGTAATCGCTGGTTTTTAGCGGGTCGTAATCAAAAAAACTACCTTCGCCCCAGCTCGGGTTACGAATATCAAAAATGTAAGGTAATTGACCTTGGTAAATAACCTCTCCATCTTTGTTTTTAATAACCTTGTCGGCATCGTAAATTGAGTATTGTTTAAAACGAATATCGCGGTCTTCGTAGTTAGCGTTTACAAGTAGCTCGTTATCAATTCCGGCAAAGCTAAAGTCATAACGCAAGTCAGCAAAGTATTGCCATGATTTTTCGTCAGCTTCTACTTGGCGGTATTCTTGGCGACGAGCGGCAAATGGGTAAAGTTCGTCATCAACCACTAAAGGAGCGCGTGGGTCGGCATTGATCACGCCTCTGCGGTTCCAATAAACATAGTTATAAGCACCCGTTTGGCGGGCAAAGCTTGATTCGTAATTACGGTATTGTAGTTGCTGATTTAAAAATAAATTATCAGTAATGAAGTAGTTATGGGTTAACTTAAAGCGCAGCTCTTCGCCTTCGTTATCATTTGCCATTGGCGAGATAATACCATTATGACCAAAGGTATAAGGTGTTAAACCATCATTTGCTGCCAGTGAGTCTGCTAATTGCTGACGTTGCTGATCGGTTAGTTGCAGGCCTTGTGCCGTTGCGTCGTTAATTAAATCGGCAGCGGTTACTTCACCTGCGGTTTTGCCATTCACTGAGTCGCTGTTAAAAATACGAATAGGGTGGCCAATTGAATCAACGGCAATGGCATCTTTGATATAAGCGGCAGAAATCATGATGTCTTGTTTGTCGCTTAATACGTATTTTAACGCGCCATAAATTTCATCACGGTCGTCTTTTAAATCGCGGTAACCATCGCTGCGTGCGGTTTTTGCGTTAACGCGATAAGCAAGATTGTCGGTTAATGCTGCTGTGCGATCAAAGCCTAATGAGTAGCTATCCCATTGACCAAGCTCGGCATTAACGGTGTGTTTTTCAGTAAATTGTGGTTTCTTTTCAATAAGGTTGATAACACCACCTGCGCTACCCATACCATATAAGCCAGTTGCAGGGCCTTTAAGAACTTCTACAGATTCAACATTGGTCATTGAGCGTGTTGGGTTAAAAGTGTTACCTAGGCCTGCACCGCCGTACATGCCATCGTATGTATAGTTTGCACCTAAACCGCGGATCACTAAGTTATCGCCAATACCGTAGTTATTACCGGCTTGGGTTACACCACTGATGTTACGCACTAAGTCTTGTAAGTTTGTTGCGCCTTGCGAGTTGATAAGCTCTTGATCAACAACTACAACCGGGGCTGGCGTTTCCATTAGGGTCATATTTGATTTAGTGGCAAGGCCCGAATCAAGTACTACACGGTTTTGTTTGTCGTAAACGGTGATACGTTCAACTGAGTCTAAATCGTTGGCGTTTGCATTGAATGCGCTTAAGCAGGCAAGGGCTAAAATTGAGTATTTATGTGTCGTCATTATAGGTAAATTGTCGAAATTTTTCGGCAATGATAATGCGAGCTATTTTCATTTCAAGTTTTATTTATCTGTTTTGGGTAATTTCTTTATTTAGATACAAGTTGCTAACAATTGGTTTTATGATTGGAAATTTTGTTTACGATATAGATACAAGGAAGGGTTGCTGGCTCCACTCATGCAAAGCCAGCAAAATAGCTTATTTAAAAACTTTACCGTCTTTCATAACAAATTGTACATCTTCAAGTACTGCAATGTTTTCAAGCGGATTGCCTTTAACGGCGATAATATCGGCTAAGAAACCGCTTTTGATTTGCCCAAGTTGATCATCCATTTTTAGCAGTTTAGCGCTATTGATGGTGGCAGACTGTAAGGCTTGCAGTGGTGTCATACCAAATTCAACCATACGCGAGAACTGCTTCGCGTTATCGCCATGAGGGTAAATCGCTGCATCAGTACCAAACACCATGTTTACGCCTGCTTTTACTGCACGACTAAAGCTATCACGTTGCTTTTTAGATACTTGGCGTTCTTTGTTAAGGTTTTCTTCTGCAACCCCGTTTTGTTCGCCAAAGGCAAGCGTGTACTCAGTGTTGTAAATATCCATTGAGAACCAAGTGCCGTGTTTTTTGGCAAGTTTAATGGCTTCGTCATCGACAAAGCTAACGTGCTCAACACTGTCTACACCAGCAACAATGGCTGCTTTAATACCACTGGTACCGTGCGCATGGGCTGCAACGGTTAGGCCACGTAAATGAGCTTCGTCAACAATGGCGTTCATTTCGTCTTGGCTATATTGTTGAATACCGACTTTTGTGCCTTTTGAAAATACCCCGCCTGTAGCACAAAACTTAATAGCATTGGCACCGTACTTAATGTTTTCACGCACTTTAGCGCGCACAGCCCATGGGCCATCAGCAACGCCTTCGGCGGTGTATTTCATTTCTGGTGGTAAACGGTTGTTATCGCAGTGACCGCCAGTAACACCTAAAGACGGGCCAGCCGCCCAAATACGTGGGCCAACAATGTCGCCTGCGTTAATGCCATCGCGTACTGCAATCACGCTGTAGCCTTCTGCGCCTAAGTTACGCAGCGTTGTAAAACCTGCATACAGTGTTTTTTCGGCAAAATGCGCCGCTTTAATTGCTTTGCGCGGAATCGATTGACCAATTCGCTCACTGCGCGGCACGGTAGGGTCGCTCGTTAAATGCACATGCATATCCATTAAACCTGGCACCAAAGTCAGTTCTGGTAATTGAATATGCTTATCGCCGTCTTTTAAGCTAGGCTGTTTATTGCTTTGTACAGCTGTAATTTGACCGTTATCTATACTGATAAGTGGTGATTTAATCAGTTTACCTGAATTTACATCTACCATGGCTTTTGCCGATAAGTAGGTTGTTGCGTAGGTATTTAAAGAGGTTAGGCAAGCTAGGCCTAGGCTAATAGCGAGAGCTGTCTTTTTCATTTTTATTCAAAATTGGTAAGTCGAGGCGTCACTCTAGCAATCAGCTCACAAAGTGTAAATAAACTGCGATAAGTTGCAGCGCTACTTGCTAAATAGGGAACTAAACCCTCATAATTTACGCGTACTTAATATAAGGGCAGGGAAAGAATGAAAAACGTAAAACTAGCACTACTTAGTTCGGCGGTGATGTTTGCATTACTTGGTTGTAATGAATCAACGCCAAGCAACGAAAAAACAACTCAGGCAGTAAGCAAACAAGCACCAAGCGCAACGTCAGCCACAGAGCAACTTGATACATTACTAGCAGACTACTTTGAAGCAGGCTTAAAGTTTAATCCAATTGGCGGTACTTACATTGGCCGTAGCGAATATAACGACCAATTTATTGCACCTATTAGTAAAGCAAACCGCGACGAGCAGCTTAACTTTGTTAAAGAATACAAAAACAAACTAGCAAATATCGACAAAGCGCAATTAACGGGTCAGTCATTATTGAGCTACGAAATTCTAGCCCGCGATTTAGACCTTGCGATTGAAGGCGCTCAGTTTCCAAGTTACTTAATGCCAATTAACCAAATGGGCGGGGCGCATAATACCTTTGCTGCGTTAGGCTCTGGGCAAAGCGCACAGCCTTTTAATACGGTTGAAGATTATCAAGCATTTGAAAAACGTGCTGATGGTTTCATCGCTTGGTTAGACAGTGTTGAGCAATCAATGCGCCAAGGCATGAAAGACAAAGTGGTTCTTCCTAAACCGCTTGCTGAAAAACTGTTACCGCAATTTCAAACTCATATTGTAGAAAAACCAGAAGAGTCATTATTCTGGGGCCCAATTGCTCAGTTACCTGAGTCTTTCAGCGACGAACAAAAAGCACAGCTAACAAGCGCGTACATGGCGATGATCAGTGAGCGTTTAGTGCCTGCGTATCAAAAAATGGCTGATTTTTTAGCGAATGATTACATTCCAAATGCCCGTGAAAGCATTGGTTACAGCGACCTGCCAAATGGTAAAGCATGGTATGAGTATCAAATTAAACAGCATACAACGCTTAGCTTAAACGCCGATGAAATTCATGATATTGGTTTAAGCGAAGTATCGCGCATTTTATCTGAGATGAAAAAAGTTAAAGAGACTGTCGGTTTTGAAGGCGACTTAAAAGCGTTTTTTGAACACCTAAGAACCTCAGATGAGTTTTACTACGATACGCCAGAAGAGTTAATTGCCGCGTACGAAGCAGTAAAAGAAAAGATTGATGCTAAGCTGCCGCAAATGTTCGATATTGCGCCAAAAGCGCCATACGTTGTAAAAGCAGTTGAAGATTTCCGCGCTGAATCAGCTGCGGGTGCATCTTATCAGTCGCCAGCACCAGATGGCTCACGCCCAGGTATTTTCTATATCAATACCTTTAACCTAAAAGCACAGCCTAAGTTTTTACTAGAAACCCTGTCTATTCACGAAGCCGCGCCGGGTCACCACTTTCAAATTGCCTTGCAACAAGAAATTGAAGGATTACCGCTGTTTCGTAAATTTGGTGGCTATACGGTATTTGCAGAAGGTTGGGCATTGTATGCAGAAAGCTTAGGTAAAGAGCTTGGCTTATTTACCGACCCTTACATGTGGTACGGCCGTTTATCAGATGAGCAATTACGTGCAATGCGCTTAGTGCTTGATACAGGTTTCCACGCGAAAGGTTGGACACGTCAACAAGGTATTGATTACATGTTGGCTAACTCATCAATGGCAGAAAGCGATATTATTGCCGAAGTTGAGCGTTACATTGCATGGCCGGGCCAAGCGTTGTCGTACAAGTTAGGTCAGTTCAAAATTCAAGAACTACGTGACTACGCTAGCAAAGAGCTAGGCGATAAGTTCGATATTAAAGCTTTCCATACGCAAGTGCTGATTGATGGCGCATTACCTATGCCAATTCTTGAAGAGAAAATTAAGCGTTGGGTTAACGAGCAAAAATAACCGCCTTTGCGCGCATGCTGGCTTTACGCTAGAATGCGCGCTGTTTAGGGGCTTTGAGTAATACCATGTTAGAAGATCAATTTTGGCTTAAGCGCTCGCTTGAGCAAATGTCACAACCCGAATGGGAAGCCATTTGTGACGGCTGTGGTAAATGTTGTTTAAACACATTTATCGACAGTGAAGACGAAGATGAATTTACCGCTACGGATCAACTTCGCGAGGGTGAAGAACTCATCTTCACTAATATCGTTTGCCAATACCTAGACAACGACACCTGTGGTTGCAGTGAATATGCGAACCGCCAAACCTTGGTGCCTTCATGTGTAAAGCTCACTAAAGAAAACCTCAAAGATATCTTTTTTATGCCGCAAAGCTGTAGCTACCGCCGCCTTTACGAAGGCCGTGGCCTTGCGTCTTGGCACCCGCTACTGAACGGTGGTAGTAAAGACATGATGCATGAGTTGGGTATTTCTGTGCGTGACAAAACAGTAAAAGACTGTGATGTAGACCTAGATGACTTTGATCTATACGTGGCCGAGTGGCCAACTAGAGACATTGATTAATGAGCGCCCTTCAAGCAAGCATTGGCCTGTTAAACCCAAAAAGCCCAACCAATGTGGGGGGCGTATTACGTGCCGCGGGTTGTTACAACGCCAAGCAGGTGTTTTTTACTGGTAGCCGCTATTTACGCGCTAATAAGTATCACACCGATACCAAAAATGTGCTTGAGCATATTCCGCTCACGCAAGTCGAAAGCCTTGAGCAAGCAAAGCCTGAAGGTGCCACAACGGTGGTGATTGAGCTTGTTGAAGGTGCAACGCCACTGCCTGAATTTAAGCACCCTGAAAACGCATTTTATGTATTTGGCCCTGAAGATGGCTCGGTCAGTAAAGACGTGCTGAAATGGTGTGATGAAGTAGTGTATGTGCCAACCATAGGCTGTATGAACCTAGCCGCAACCTGCAATGTTGTGCTGTACGACCGACTTGCCAAACTCGGTGGTATTGAGAGTTCAAACGACACCATTTGTAATAGTCGAGACACTAACAACTCACTTAAATGGCAACAAAAAAAGAGCGCTAAATAGCGCTCTTTTTAGATTCAAACTCAAAACTACTTTTTAGTAATTTGTACGTTACTTTCAAGGCCAATGCCGTTGTCGGTAATGTCTGTGGCAAAATAAACACCCACAGGTTGGTCGCGTAGCGAATCAAGCTCAGCCATTTCTTCATCACTTAATTGACCCGTTGATGCAATCGTATCAAGCAAAGGTAATAAGATTTTTTGTACGTCGAATGCCATGTTCACAAAGCCATTTTTAGTGACACTTTGCGACTCTAAAGTCTCGGCAATCTGCGCTGACTTATCACCCGTGAAAATCACAATATGATTTCCTTTAAGGGCCATTTTAATATCAAAGTTAAGTGGCACAGGCGATGGAATGTATTCATTGATCAGTACGGCATCACCATTGGCTGGTAGTTTTATGTTCGCAAGTGGCGGCACAAAACCTTGCGCAATTGAATACAAGCCATGGGCGTCGGTCGCAGATAGGGTAACGATGGCATCAAGTTTGTCTATTTGTGGGCCGTTGTAGTCATCAATGGTCAATGCAGCGTCTTGAACACTCACACTCATACCTTGCACGCCGTTTGCAAAACCCGACATCATAGCAAGGCCAGCGGTGCTTACTTCTTGCATTTCATTTTGTAGTGCGACAATTGGGCCACAGTTAAACTCAGCTGACTTAATTGCACCGGTTAGTGTGTTGGCAAGCGGCAGTACTTTTGCTACATCAATACCATAGGCAACACTCATCATTTGCCCGTCAAGCTCAGTGGTATGTTTTGGTACAAAACCACGCACGGCTTGTAGCGTATTAAGTAAGTCTTGATCTGTGCTTTGCAGTACCGCTTTTACGTCAAAGTCGGCGTAGTCGGCGGTAATACGGGTTTTTGTTGTGCCTGATACTGTTGCAGGCCATTTAGCGGCAATAGCTGCAATATCATCTTGACACTCAGGTGTTGAAATCATTGCTAATGCGTTGGATTGCTGGGCTTTATCAAGTAGCTCTTTAAGCATCTGGTGTAAGCGAGAGTCCTCTTTGCCTGTTACAGCATTAGCGATACGTTGATGATCAACAAAGCCAACCGAGTTGCCATCAAGTGAGAAAGTTTTAATAAGCTCAGGTAGTTTTTTAGTTTCAGCCAGTGATTGAGCCGGTTTTTCTACGCCAAGGGCAATACGTAAATCTTGATCATTAGAAAGCGCAGTGGTTAGCGTGATGGTAGCCCAATTGTTGTGAGTTGATGCAATTAGGTTGAAGTTATCTAAGCCTTCAAGTTCAATGGTAAAGCGCGTGTAACTTACGCCTTCAAGGCTTTCTGTTGTATACGCAATACCTGCTTCATCAGCAGATTGCTTAATGCTATTGATAATGCTGCTTTGATCAGCGACCTGAAAACGTACAATCGGCATTAAACCTTGCGCATACATCATGCCTTTGTAGTCATCACCAAAGCCCCAAATCGATTTGAAGGCATCGTAAGAGCTCAGTGATTGTTGGTATTTTTCCATCAGTGATGCAAGGAATAGGGCATTCTTATCATCAACTGTTTTAAGCTCAGCAATGATGGGAGTTAAATCGCTCGTGCCTTTCATTGCATCTGGCATAAGCGCAAAGTATTTGCTGTACGGAAACGGTTTAAGTTGACCATAAAAAACCGCCGTGTCGGCAGGTACGTAGGCAAGCTCAGGTAAATCTACATCAACACTGGCTTTATTTTGTGAGTACAACAACGCACCTGCAACAATAGCAATTGCGCCCCCAGCAAGAAGCTTATTATTCATAGGATGAATTCCTTTTTCTTTAATTAGTTAAAAAACATACCATGAAATAGAAACAAATTACTAGCAGGCTAACGACTAAAACTGATAGCTCACGCTTATTTGCGGGCCGTGGGTAAATGTATCATAACTAAAGAAGTTTTTATTTCCGCGTTGGCCTGTTTGGTAATCTACATAAGTGGTTTTATAGCTCATACCCAGATCCCAATGCGGGTTTATTTGATACACCGCACCTAATTTAAAGCTGCCAGTCAATTTAGCATTTAAGTTAAAGCCACCGAGATCCCCAGCAGTTGTTAATTGCCAATGTTCGCTTAATTGTTTGTTAAAGTGAAAGCCAAAAATGAGATCAATCCAATCTTCATCTCTGTCGACTACGGACACTTGTGACATAAAGTTAGGATCAAGATCGAATTCGTAGGTGTTATCCCAACGACGAATACCCACATAGTTAACCCAATCACCCATCGAAGGACTAGAAAAACGGTAAGCAACACTTAATTCGAGCACCGCTTGACGCACCCGAGCACTGAGCACGCCAAGTTTTGGGGCGTTATGAGATTTACTTAAATCCATATAGCCCCAGTCAGCAATAAAACCCCAGTTTGATTGATGATATCCCTCAAGATGGAGCATAAATGCGCTGTCGAGGTTGTTTAAAATGGTATCAAATTCGACTTCAAGGGGGGCTTCTATAGTGCCAATTGCCGAGCTGCCATCAATCGCAGTGGCCATTAAATAAGGCTCTACAGAAAATTGCCATTGGTCGGCATAAACAGTTGGTGAGGCGAATACTAAACCGAAAGATAAAATCGTTAACATACGAGGTTGTTTTAAAGTGAGCATAATCAAATCCTTTTAAGTAAATCACAGTATTAATTATAGAAACGCTGGGCTTTTTTGCATTGATTTTATGATGAAATATTTTCGTTTTGTTATTCAATCAGTGAACAACTTAACATTGAAATGGCGAGATTAGCATTGCTTTAAAAGCGGGGGATCATGTGGTGGTCGATCCAAACATGAAGGTGTTTAGGTATTTACCAATTATCGATAAATGTAAAACGGAGCAATAGCGAATGAGCCCGGCATTAATTACTGATGCCGGGCTTTTTACTCAACCTAAACAAAGTTCTAGGCTAAATCGGCTGCGCTTGGTAAAGACGCAAATGCACCATAACGGCTTACAGCAAAAGCGCCGGCTTTAGCTGCATAAGCAATGGTTTGTTCGATATTAGCTGGGGTTTGGCAAAACGCTTTAAAGCTTTGTTTGTTTTCACAGTGCTGACCAATCTTTGATAGCATGCCGCCAATAAACGCATCGCCTGCGGCGGTGGTATCAACCACTTTCGTAGCTGGTGGGTTAACTTGGCCTTTAAAGTCTGCGTGGTAAAAGCTGATTGCTTCGCCGCCATTGGTAACTAGCAAACAGGTTACACCGGCCTTTAAAATGGCATCAATGGTATGCTCAAGTGGCATTTCTTGATGGCTTTTTTGATTTAAAAACTCAAGCTCTTCAAATGAGAGTTTTACGATATCTGCCAGAGAAATAACATGCCACATTCTATCAAGCGTATGGCGCATACTTGGCCATAGGTTTTCGCGCAGATTCATATCGAAGCTACAAATTGCACCGGCTTTTTTCGCCTGAGTTAAACCATAAATAGTGGTTTGATAAATGTTGTGCTCAGTCAAACTGTTGCTGCATACATGCATGATGGCGTGATTTGCAAACATTGCATAGTCAAAATCGTCTACGCGATATAGTAAATCGGCGGCTGGTGGGCGATAAAAGCTAAACGAGCGTTCGCCACTGTCATCAAGAGATACAAACGCCAATGCTGTTTTAGCCGCATCGGTGAATGTACAGTACTGGGTGTTTACTGCATGCTGGTCAAGCTCTTGTTTAATAAAGTGACCGAACATATCATCGCCTAACATGCCGCAAAAGCTGGTGTTTAGGCCTAGTTTTGCTGCTGCAACAGCAACATTGGCAGGTGCGCCACCTGCGTATTTGGTAAATGACTCTGGTTGTTTACCATCTGATAAAAAGTCGATTAATGCTTCGCCAAAACACACTAAACTCATTATGCATTCCTCAAGGTTAAGGTTCTTAATACTTCGTAGCAGGCACCCATAGTATGGTAGTCGGTTTTGCCTGCTGGCGATTTTTCGTCACTGTATGGTTGGTTTTGTGCTGATAAAATGCGATACCAGGCACCATATTGGTGATCTACCATATGTTGCCAACTGTATTGCCAAATTTTTTCGTACCATTGCCAATAGCTTTCGTCATGTGTGGCATCAGCGAGTAGGGCCGCTGCGGCTAATGATTCGGCTTGCACCCAAAAGTATTTATCGCTATCACAAATTTGTTTATCTGGTGCAAAGCCATAGAAAATGCCTCCATGTTGCTGATCCCACGCGATGCTCAGGGTTTCATCAAACAGGCTTTTAGCGCGCGTCACCAACCAAGGTTCATCAATATGGCGGTTTAAAATAAGTAACAGTTTTGCCCACTCAGTTTGATGACCTGGTTGAAATCCCCAAGGCCTAAATAAATGCTGCGGGTCATCTTTGTTGTAATCTAAATCGATTTGCCAATTTTTAGAGTAGTGCTCCCACACTAACTGCTGACTCTGAGCTGCCAGTTTTACCGTAAAAGTTTCGGCAAGCTCTGTAGCGCGTTTTAAATAACGGGTCTCGTTAGTTGCTTCAAAACACATGAGTAAGGCTTCGCATAAATGCATATTGGCATTTTGACCGCGATAGTCATCTGCACAGCTAAAATCGGCATTTTGCTCATCTAGATAGGCATTATGCTGTGGTTCAAAGTAGTGCTGCTCTAATAAATCCCATACCTGTGAAATAGTTTTTTTGCAGTCGTTCACCCCTGCTTTTAAAGCAACCGCGTTTGCAAGCATTACAAAAGCGAGCCCGTAGCAATGGTTGGTGTCGTCTAACACGGTTACTTTGCCGTTATCATCTTGCTCAATAAGCCAAGCATAACCACCAGATGCTTGTTTATGCGCATGTTCAAGGTGAGCTAAACCATGTTTAGTGAGGCTTAAATATTCTGGGTCTTTAAACTCTATGTACGCCATTGCATAGTTAAAAACAAAGCGGGTGCTCGAGACTAAATGGCGAGTGTGTTTATCGTAAATCGCGCCATTATTTTTAAAGAACTGATAAAAGCCAGCTAAGCCATGGGCTGAATGATCAACACAATGGGGGTGATAAAAAGCAAGGGTATCTTGAATATGCTGCTTAAGAAAATCGGGGCTTTTAAAGTCAACTTTGGCCATGGGTTATTAATAAATCTGTGTACATCTTGCAACTATAGCAGGAAATAAAAAAATTGGAACGTTCCTAGTAAATCTTTGTGCTATTTTTACTTCAATGTGTAGAATCAAAGGTAACTTGTTAACGGAGTGAAAACCACGTGAGTGAAATAAATACAAACCAATCGTTTGTCGCCGATGGTTCGCAGCAAAATAAAAACTACCTGCTACCACTGACAGCAATGACAACCCTGTTCTTTTTATGGGGTTTCATTACAGTTTTAAATGACGTGTTGATCCCGCGCTTAAAAGGGGTATTCGATTTAACCTACACAGAGGCAATGCTGGTTCAGTTTTGTTTCTTTGGTGCTTACTTTATTGTTTCGCTACCTGCGGGTATGTTGGTTAAAAAAATGGGCTACAAAAATGGCGTACTAACCGGCTTAGTCGTGGCATCAATTGGCTGTATGTTATTTTACCCAGCGGTTGTTGTGCATGAGTACTGGTTATTCTTAGGTGCGTTATTTGTTCTAGCAGCAGGTATTACCGTATTACAGGTATCTGCTAACCCGTATGTTGTGGCGTTAGGTCCTGAAAAAACGGCGTCGTCACGTTTAAATTTAGCTCAAGCACTTAACTCACTAGGTACCACCGTTGGTCCATATGTGGGTGGTATTTTATTCTTTGGTACAGCAGGCACACTAGCTGCAAACGCAGCAACTGCAGAATCTGTAAAAGTGCCTTACCTTATGCTTGCAGCAGCACTACTGACCATTGCTGTAGTATTTGCTTTCTTTAAATTACCAGTGATTGCAGAGCATACAGAAGAGCAAGACTGTAAAGCGAAAGGCCACAGCCTTGCCGAAGCACCTCATTTAATGATGGGTGTTATAGGTATCTTCTGTTACGTAGGTGCAGAGGTTTCAATTGGTAGCTTCTTAGTTAACTATTTTGGCGAAGAACACATCGCTGGCCTTGAAGAGCATGCGGCTGCAAGCTTAATTGCTTATTACTGGGGCGGTGCAATGGTAGGTCGTTTCATTGGCTCTGCAGCACTGCAAAAAATTGCGCCTTCAAAAGCGTTATTCTTTAATGCCATGATGGTTATTGTATTGCTGTTAGTGACTATATTCACTGAAGGTGATGTGGCGCTTTACTCTGTACTTGCAATTGGTTTATTCAACTCAATTATGTTCCCGACTATTTTCTCTGTTGCTATTGAAGGTTTAGGCTCACTAACCAGTAAAGGTTCGGGTTGGTTATGTTTAGCAATCGTTGGTGGTGCCTTAGTACCATTAGTACAAGGTGTAGTTGCTGATACAGTAAACATCCAACAAAGCTTCTTTGTACCAGTGATTTGTTATGCATTTATCGCTTGGTATGGCTTAAATGTTGTACGTTTAGCTGATAGCTGGAAAAAACGCATCGGCTAAAATTACTATCAATAAAAACCCCGCACTGAGTTGCGGGGTTTTTTTGTGCCATTTTTTTGCTATACCGAAAAAACTAGATGACAGAATGATTTAATGAATACGTATTCAGGGACGGTTTAAGCAATAATTTATAGGAACGTTCCAAGTGGTTTTTTGCTGCTTTTTTATTAATACGACTTAAGAAGTGAAATTGGCTGCCGTTAACAAAGTAATTGATTTTCAAAGAAAGCGTACTTTAATAAAAGGAACGTTTTTCTAGTTTTAGCTTAATTTTATAAGACAAAGAGCTTTAAATTTGTTAAATATAAAGAGGCTAACAACGAAAAAAATAACAAACAGGTTTGTCATGCAAAGCACTCTTAAATTTACCACCAAGGTAACTGTGGCTGCATCACTGGTTTTAGTGATAGTGCTCGGTTTATTCACCATTAATAACTTCATCTCTATGCGCAGCCAAACGCAGGAGCAGCTTTCGCTTGTTCTTCAAGAGATTTCTCAGTCAGTGTCGCAAAATATAGCTAACTGGTTAAATGCTAAATTAGCCATTGTTTCGTCAGTTGCTGATACCTATCAACTTGGTGATAGCAAAGAGCTTACACTTACTCAGCTGAACACTGCCGACAAAGCGGGGAGCTTTAAAAATACCTACATCGGTATCACCGACGGTACCTTTGTATTGAATGACCAATCTGTTGTCTTACCACCTGACTACGATGCAACAACACGTCCGTGGTACAAGCTTGTTGAAAACAAAACAAACACAGCCTTTACTGCCCCGTATATTGATGTAACCACCAATGAACTGACTATTTCGGCCGTAGCGCCAATGCAAGCTAACGGTGTGTTTAGCGGTGTTGCAGGTGCCGACATCGACATGAAAACCATCACTAAAATCGTCAACGAAATTGACTTTTTAGGGTTTGGTTATGGCTTTTTACTAGATAGTGAAGGGCGCATTTTAAGCCACCCAGAAACTAAATTTAACGACAAAAACATGAGTGACTTGTTCGGTAAAAGCTTGTCGTTACAATCTGAGTTTGTTGAAGTACAGGTAGGTGGCTTAGATAAATTAGTATCGTTTACCAAAATCAAAGGAATTCAAAACGTTGATTGGTATTTAGGTGTGGTGATCAACGAAGAAATTGCTTACTCATCAGTTGCCTCATTTAGAAATATGGCGGCTATTTACATGCTATTAGGTATAGTTGCGATTGTATTAATGATGCAGTTTTTACTTCGCTATTTAATGCGTCCAATGCAGCGCTTAAACGATGCAATTAAAGATATTGCAGAGGGTGAGGGGGATTTAACCCGCCGTCTTGAGGTTGAAAACAATGACGAGTTTGGCGAGCTAAGCCATTACTTTAATGCGTTCATCGAGAAAATTCATACATCAATTGAGCAAGTTAAAAATACCACCGTTGAGCTTGAGCGCTTAGTTGAGAGTTTAGTTAATCAAACTCAAGGCACGCTCGACATGTATGCTGACCAAACAAAACGTACTGATAACGTGGCAACTGCAATCAATGAGCTGACATCGAGTGCGGTAGAAATCTCAAATAGTGCAAGTAATGCGTCAACGTTAGCAACCAGTGCTAACAGCCAATCATTACAAAGCCAATCTGCATTAGCTGACAACTTATCAGCTATTAATGCTTTATCTCGTAATATGGAGCAGGCGCAAAAAACCATTAATAGCTTAGATGCACACACTGTAAGCATTGGCCAAGTACTTGAAGTGATCAAAGGTGTGAGTGAGCAAACTAACTTGCTAGCACTTAATGCAGCGATAGAGGCAGCACGTGCAGGTGAAGCAGGTCGTGGTTTTGCGGTTGTAGCCGACGAAGTACGCCAACTTGCGCACCGTACACAACAATCAACACAAGAAATCGAAGACACCATTTCTCAGTTACAACAAGGTTCTGCGTCTGCCGTTGAAGTTATGACGGCCAGTATCCGCGACAGTGAAAAGAGTGTTGAGCAAGCTCATGTAGCAGGCGATAAAATGGCTGAGGTAACCCGTGCCATTGAGTCAATTGATGAGGTGAACCACAGTGTTGCCAATGCCACGACTGAGCAAAACCAAGTGATTCAAAGCCTAGACAGTGATATACACTCAATTAGTGAGCTTTCAAATCAAGGTCAAAGCAATCTTAATAACACCTTGAATGAGTGCACTAAATTGAAAGCCCAGTTCTATGAGCTTGAGCAATTGGTACTTAAATTTAAAGTTTAGTTGTTAAGAGACTGCAATTTTGGATCAAAATTGGCTTAATGCCATTACTTTAAACAGTGTCGACACGGCGGATAAACAGCGTCGTGCCTTCACGTTATTTGCCATGGCTTTTTTTGCCATCGTATTAATCACTTCGTTAGTGTTATCTAACTATCAAATTTACGCCTTACCGCTCACTATTATGTTAGTGGTGAGCGATATAACTATTGTGCTGTGCATGCTCTATTACTTTCGCACTGGTGCTTTAGTCTCTGTAAGCTGCATTATTTTATCGATCATTTTGCTGCTCTGTGTAGCATTGGTATACACCGGCGGCAAAGAAAACACCGCTTTATATTGGCTTATGTTTTACCCTATTGTGGCTTATGTCACCTTAGGGTTAAAAGTGGGCAGTGTGTTGGTTGGGATTATGTATGCTAGTGCAGTTGCACTGCTGTTTAGCCCCAACTTCGGGCAAGCGCATTACGGGCAAGTTGAAACCTCACGCTTTTTAGCCTCTTTCTCTATGGTGATTTTGTTTTCTGGGATCAGTGAATACTTTAGGCAAAAAAGCCATCAAAAAATTGCTGACATTACTTTAATAGAAAAACGCGATGCATTAACAGACCCGCTAACAGGTCTTGCCAATCGTCGTTACATTTATGAGCATATTCAGCCGCGCCTTGAAGCTGAAGCGGCTAATTATTTACCTATGTCGGTATTATTAATTGATTTAGATAACTTTAAATCACTTAACGATACTTATGGTCATGACTTTGGCGATCAGGCATTAATAGCCTTTACCTCTATGCTGCACGATAAGTTACGTGGCACAGATATAAAAGCCCGTTATGGCGGCGAAGAGTTTATTATTTTGCTACCAAAAGCGGGGCTTAATATTGCCCATGCCGTGGCTGAAAAACTGCGTAGTTATGTCGCCGAGAAACAGATCCCTTATGATGTGGGGCAGTCTGTGACTATTACCTGTAGTATCGGTATTGCCAGCCTAGAACGTGGTAGCCAATTTAGTAAAGCGATTAAACAAGCTGACGACAACCTCTATAAAGCCAAAGCAAAAGGGCGTAATGTAGTGGTCTCTGATCTAACTGAGATAAGCTAAATGGCAAAGTTAATTTATGTATACGACCCAATGTGTAGTTGGTGTTGGGGCTACAGAGAAACCTGGTTAAAACTCCAAGCAGCCCTTGGCGATAAACTTGCTATTGAATATAAAGTGGGTGGCCTCGCGCCTGATTCAGATGAGCCAATGCCAAAAGATATGCAGCAGTTTTTACAGCAAACATGGCAACGTATTGAACAGCAGCTTGGCACGCCATTCAATCATGAGTTTTGGCATACCGCGCAACCACGACGCTCTACTTACCCTGCATGCCGTGCTGTGCTTCTTGCAAGGCAGCACAATAAAGAGCAAGAGATGCTACACGCCATTCAAAAAGCCTACTACTTAGATGCACAAAATCCATCTGACATCAGCACCCTTACAAGCCTTGCAGAGCAAATTGGGTTAGAAAAAAACGTATTCATTAAAGAAATTGAAAGTGAAAAAATAAATTCATTGCTTATGGCCGAAATAAACCAAGCGAGAAGCTTACCTATTCAAGGTTTTCCATCTTTAGTCCTTGAAAATAAAGGGAAGTATGCTGCTATCCCGGTTAATTATTTAGATTGGCAAAGCAATTATCAGCAAATTATAGACGTTATTTAATTTGGTTGCTGGTTAAGCCTATTGAATTAAAAAGTTTTAAGCCAAACGTGATAATTAACCTCGTTTTGGCTTTGTAACGAGCCCGAAGATGAAAATAGCTCAAATAAAGATCATATATCAGGGAGTTAGGCCAAATGTATATGCTCAAAATTAAAAATCAATTCAATCTCATCATCTAGTCTTCTTCCTGTTGGAGCAAATCCAAGCTTTTGATAAATTGAAAGTGCATTACCATCTTCTTTATCCATTGTGGTTAGTGACACACCTTGCAAACCTACGAGTGAGGCGTATTGCTTACTAAAATTAATTGCTTGTTTTCCCAGCCCAAGACCTTGAAAATTATAGTCAACCATAACGCGCCACAAGTAGAGATAATCTTTTTGAAAATGTTCATCGAAATCTTCGAGTATTCTTGGATCGATTAAAGATATTAAACCAGCAGGTTTATTATCTACATAAATGCCATAACTGATACTATCTTCGTTGAAAATAGCTTGAATAATCCACTCGGCATTGTTGTCGATAAGATGCTTTTGAGATTCTTTAACTTTGAGGTTGATAACTTGATCTGCAATATTACCGTTTAATTTTAAGAAGCTGACTTTACCCATACTGTTTATCTCAGATATATTTTGAGTTGTAATATATCAAAGAAACTTTTTAGTATTCTACTTTGTTAGTATTTTACCCTTCTTTAGGGTAACAAACCGAACCCAAAGCTAAAAATTGAAAATTAATAAGGACACAATTCTGCAACTTTTGCCTTATTCTTGCCCAATATAAACTAATTGTTACAGCTGTCATATTTTTGTATTTTTTGCGCAACATGCTTGTCATTTTTCATCGTTATCCTTTCGCACAATAAAACAACCCAACTAGCAAATTAAGCTAACTTAACGAGTAAAGGTGTATGCGATGAAAGGCGTTAAACCACTGATTTTAGCAGGTATTGTAGCGGCATCTGCAGCAGTACATGCAAACGATCTAGATAAAGTAATTGATAAAAGCAGCGAGATAAACAAATCTGCAGCGCAATCACAAACTAAAATCGACAAGATTGCAGATTCAATGCAAGGTCGTTTACAACAATTCAAAGCCCTTAATAAAGAAATTGACGGCTTAACTGTTTATAACGCGCAACTTACTAAGCAATTAAACAACCAAATTGCTGAAATGGACGCGTTAAACGAGTCAATGGATCAGGTATCGGTTATCGAGCGTCAAATCACGCCGTTAATGATGCGTATGATCACAGGTCTTGAGCAATTTGTTGCACTAGACGTACCTTTCTTAACTGAAGAGCGTAGCAAGCGTATTGCATCATTAAAAGAAATGATGGACCGCGCAGACATCACTTCAAGTGAAAAATTCCGCCGCTTACTTGAAGCTTACCAAGTAGAAGTTGATTACGGTCGCACTATCGAAGCGTACACAGCATTACTTAATGTAGATGGCCAAGAGCGCGAAGTGGATTTCTTACGCATCGGTCGTTTAGAACTTATTTATTTAACACGCGACGGCAAAAAAGCAGGTAGCTGGGATAAAGAAACAAAATCGTTTGTTGAATTACCAGATTCTGCAATCAGCCAAATCAACAAAGGTTTACGCATTGCACGTAAGCAACTTGCCCCAGATATGTTAACACTGCCAGTCCACGCTGCTGAATAAGAGGTTTGAGATGAAATTATTAACGAAAATGACAAAAATGGCCGTGTTTGCAGCTGGCCTTGGTTTTGCTGGTAGCAGCCTAGCGGCTGAGCCAATGGATTTAGACTCATTACTAAAAACATTAGAGCAAGGTAAAGCACAACAAAGCGCTGAGAATAAGCAACGTGAACAAGAGTTCATGGCGCGTCAAAACGAACAAGTACAAATGCTTAAAGATACACAAGCAAAACGTACTGCAATGCTTAACGAATCTGAGCGATTAGAAACTCAGTTTGAAGAAAACGAAGTAAAGCTAGCTAACTTAACAGACACGCTTTCAAACCGTATGGGTTCACTTAAAGAGCTATTCGGTGTGTTACAACAAGTAGCGGGCGATTCAAGCAATAAATTCATGACGTCAGTTGTTTCTGCAGAGCTTCCTGGTCGTAGTAACTTCATGGATGAGCTAGCACAAAAAATGGGTTCAACGTCAAAGCTTGCTTCTATCGATGATATCGAAAAAGTTTGGTTTGAATTACAACGCGAAATGACTGAACAAGGTAAAGTATCTCGCTTTACAACAGATGTAATCGTTGAAGGTGGCAGCAAAGCACAAAAAGAAGTGGTGCGTGTTGGTGCATTTAACTTAATCGCAGATGGTAAATACCTTGAGTACACACCGGCTACAAATACAATCAGCCAGCTTACGCGTCAGCCAAGCAGCCGTTACACAGCAACTGCAGCTGATTTACAACAAGCAAACTCAGGTGTTGTACCGTTTGCACTTGACCCAACTGGCGGTTCAATCTTAGGTCTTTTAGTACAAGCACCAGATACTGAAGAGCAAGTTCACCAAGGTGGTACGGTTGGTTACATCATCTTAGGTGTTGGTTTAATCGCTTTACTAATTGCACTTGAGCGTTTTGTATCTCTGATGATTATGGGTAGTAAAATCCGTCGTCAGCTTAAAGACACAGTGGCACGTGATGACAATCCACTTGGTCGCGTAATGAAAGTGAAAGATCAGTACCCAGATGTAGCGTACGACACGCTTGAGCTTAAATTAAGCGAAGCAATCATTCGTGAAATGCCAAAAATTACTCGTAACCTGACACTAATTAAGATTATCTCTGTGGTAGCACCACTACTTGGTCTACTAGGTACGGTAACCGGTATGATTAACACCTTCCAAGCAATTACCTTGTTCGGTACAGGTGACCCTAAACTAATGGCGGGTGGTATTTCTCAGGCACTTGTAACAACGGTACTTGGTCTGGTTGTGGCTATTCCAACAGTATTCTTATACACACTTCTTAACACGCGTTCTAAAAATATGCTGTTGATTTTACAAGAGCAAAGCGCAGGTATCATCGCAGAGCGAAGCGAGAAAGGAGCATAAATCATGGTGCTATTGATTGATGCAATCAATGCTCTACGTGATTTCCTCGACACAGGTGGCCAAGTTCTCTTGGTCATCGGGGTCCTCATCTTCGCGATGTGGTTATTGATACTTGAGCGTTTTATGTATTTCTTTGGTGGCTTTAAACGCTACAAGAAAGACGTAAAAAGCACTTGGAGCAATAGAGCAGAGCGTAACAGCTGGAACGCAGAGCAAATTCGCCAAGCGATGATTTCACGCGCTGGCATGCAACTAAATAATAACCTTGCGCTAATCAACGTAATGGTTGCGTTATGTCCACTTTTAGGTCTGTTAGGTACCGTAACCGGCATGATCGAAGTATTTGATGTAATGGCAATCACAGGCACAGGCAGTGCACGTTCGATGGCATCAGGGGTGTCTAAAGCCACTATCCCAACAATGGCCGGTATGGTGGGTGCACTTTCAGGGGTTTTCGCATCAACGTTCTTACAACGTCGTGCAAAACGCGAAGTGCAATTACTTGAAGACAACATGGTCTTAGACCACTAAACGAATTTTAGGGTGATGTGAGCATCACCCATTAGGAGACTAACAATGAGAGCGCCACTAGGTAACTTATTTCAAGAAGACGACGCAGAAGAAATCAACATGACGCCAATGCTAGACGTTGTTTTCATCATGCTTATCTTCTTTATCGTAACAGCATCATTCGTAAAAGAAGCCGGTATTGATGTAAACCGCCCAGAAGCAGCAACGGCAGTGAAAAAAGAGCGTGCCAACATCTTAGTTGCTATTTCTGACAAAGGTGAAATTTGGATCAACAAACGCCAAGTAGATGTTCGTGCAGTACAAGCAAATATCGAGCGCTTAAAAGCTGAAAACCCACAAGGTAGCGTGGTTATTCAAGCTGATAAAAAAGCCACAACCGATGTACTTATTAAAGTAATGGATGCATCGCGAGCTGCAGGCGCATTTGATGTGTCGATTGCTGCGCAAGAAGCATCATAAGGAATGTGAGCGATGCGTTATATAGTTGCATTAATCATCGCTGGTATCGTGACTGTCATGCTGTTTTTAGGCATGCAGGCACTGATCACCGGTGGTGAAGGGGCCATGTCTGAGCCCGTAAAAGGAAACGTACTTGATTTTGTTCGTCTGAAAAAAGAAGAGACAGTGCAAAAGAAAGAACGTAAACCGCAAAAGCCACCAACGCCAAAAGAGCCACCTCCGCCAATGGAATCACCGCAAATGCAAAACAGTGATCCTAACGCGAGCAATGCCAATTTTGACTTTGGTGCTAGTGTTGAAGCCGACGTTAACTTAGCTGGCGGCTTAGCCCTTGAATCAAGCGACGGTGAATACTTACCGATTGTAAAAGTAGCGCCTGTTTATCCGCGCCGAGCTTTATCGCGTGGGATCGAAGGCTATGTGATTGTTGAGTTTACAGTAACCAAGCAAGGCACAGTACGTGACCCGAAAGTTATTAAAGCTGAACCAGAGTCATTGTTTGACCGCGCTGCGATGGATGCAGCACTTAAATTTAAATATAAACCGCGCGTTGTTAACGGTGAAGCTGTTGAAGTAGCGGGCGTACAGAACAAAATTTCTTTCCAAATTAACGGTTAGAAAAGAGGAATGCGATTATGAAACCTTTAAAAGTTGCCGTGATTTGCGCGGCTGCTTTCACAAGCAGCCTTGTAGTCCCAAGCGTTGTTAGCATGTTACCAGGTGTAACACTGGCAACAGCTTACGCACAAGAACAAAAAACTAAACGAGTACCTGCACTGCGCGAAAAAGTGTATAGCCAATTAGCACGAGCACAGAAGCTGGCTGATGATGGTGATGCAAAAGCAGGGCTAGAAGCTCTTGATAGTATTCAAGAGCGCTCTTCGAGCATGAACTCGTATGAAATTGCCATGATGCATAATTTCTATGGTTTTATTTACTACAACGAAAACGACCTTGATAAAGCAATTGCATCGTTTGAAAAAGTAGTGAACGAAGATGCGATCCCAGAAACATTACGTGTAAGCACCACCTTTAGCTTAGCGCAACTTGCAATGGCTAATAGCGATTACGAAAAGGTAATCAAATATTTAGCACAGTGGGATGTGATTAACGACAAGCCTAAAACAGATGCTTATTACGTATTGAAATCTCAAGCGTATTATCAGCTTAAAGATTACCAAAAAGGCATTGAGAACATTAACCTAGCTATCGCAGAAGCCGACAGCAAAGGTGAAATGCCAAAAGAAAACTGGTTAATCTTACAACGTGCAATGTACTACTCACTTAATCAGTCTGACAAAGTGGTCGAGGTACTTGAGCGTTTAGTTAAGCTTTACAACAAGCCAGAGTACTGGGTTCAGTTAGGTGGCATGTACGGTGAAACAGGCGCAGAGAAAAAGCAATTAGCGATTTTAGAAGCGGCATACCAACAAGGTTTCATGAAATCTAAATCAGATTTACGTCAATTATCACAAGTGTATTTATACAACGGCCTGGCTTTTAAAGCGGCGAACGTGATGAGTAAAGCTATGCAAGACGGTGTCGCTGAAAAATCAGCGAAAAACTATGCCTTTGTTGCAGAAGCAATGGTACAAGCAAAAGAAGCTGAAAAGTCACTTGCTTACTTTGCAAAAGCCGCTGATTTAGTAACGCATGGTCAGTACGAACAACGTATTGCAGAGGTAAGTATTAATCTTGAAAAATACGAAGAAGCAGCGGATGCAGCACGTAAAGCTCTAGATAAAGGCGGCTTAGAGTTCGAATCAAATGTATATGTTGCCTTAGGTATGGCGCAGTACAATTTACAAAACTTTGATGCCTCGATTTTAGCGTTTGAACAAGCGGAAAAACACAAAAAGTCGCAGCGTTTAGCTGAGCAATGGATCAAGTATGTGAAGCGTGAAAAAGTGCACGCCGAAACATTACGTACCGCTTTACTCTAAATCGTATTCAACAGGTAAGCGTACAAAAGAACTAATTTATAATCGCAACACCAAAGCTGCCTTCGGGCGGCTTTTTTCCGTTTTAAAAATAAACTAACTTACTCTTTTTTAAATAATTAATATTGTCATTTTATGTTTATTAAAGTGTAACTAGTTTGTCATACAGCTCCCGTAAGGTAGTCGCAGTTTAAAACTCAAGTGACCCAAAAGCATTAAGTTTCAGTGCTTTTTGGTGACTTGAGTTTATGCGCTAACACAATAATTAAATATCTATCTTAACGGAGTGAACAATGAAATTATCTGGCTTATTCAAGGTTAGTCTTGTAGCTACAGCAATCTCACTAGCAGGTTGTGGCGGTGGTGATATCAACATCAACGTAGAAGAAACAGTTGAGCAACCAACTACACCTACTAACCCAACTACACCACCAACAACTGAAGAGTTACCGGGTGTATACAGCCAAAGTCTTTCGAATGAAGTGTCTGCTGCATTAGGTCGTGATGTGACAGTACAAGTTCTTTCAGGCGTAATCACTGAAGATACAACATTATCAACAGACGCATTCTGGGCACTTGATGGTGCAGTATTTGTTGGTAACGATAAAGCAGACAGTGCAACATTAACGATTGAAGCAGGTGCGGTAGTATTCGGTAACAGCGGTTCTGATTACCTAGTTGTTAGCCGTGACTCTAAAATTGAAGCTACAGGTACTAAAAACGACCCTATCATCTTTACTTCTAAGCAAGACGTAGTTGGTGAAGAAACATCTGCAGGCCAATGGGGCGGTATGGTGCTTCTTGGTAATGGTATTTCTAATAAGTGCCCTGCTGAAGGCGATTGTGCTCTTCAAGTTGAAGGTGTTGAATCAGGTGCTGTATTTGGCGGTACAGACAATACAGATAATTCAGGTACATTAAAATATGTTGTTGTTAAAAACGCTGGTTATGAAATTGCCCCAGATAATGAACTAAATGGTATTACGTTCGGTGCTGTAGGTTCTGGTACAACAGTTGAATACTTACAAGTTCACAACAACTCAGATGATGGTGTTGAATTCTTCGGTGGTGCTGTAAACCTTAAACACGTTGTATTAACAAGCATCGACGATGATAGCATCGACTGGGACAATGGTTACCAAGGTAAAATGCAATTCGTTTATGTTGAACAAGATCCAGATTCAACAGATGCAAACCGTGGTATCGAAGCAGATAACGACGGTAGCACACCGTCTAAAGAACCAAAATCATTACCAATCATTTCTAACTTAACAATCATCGGAAACAACTTTGACGGTGAAGATGATGCAGAGGGTATCTACCTTCGTGAAGGTACAGGTTTACACCTTTACAACTCTGTGATCACTGGCTCTGACGAAATGGGTGAGTGTTTAGAAATTGAAGGTGCGGAAGACGGTGCTAGCGAAACAGTTAACAACGCTAACGATGGCACTATCTTAATGCAAAATACGTTTATGTCGTGTACTAATGGCGAAAACTTCAAAAACCCAGTTGATGGTAGCGGCAACACGTTACTTGAGCTTGAAACATGGTTTACAGCTCAATCTGGCAACGTAATTAATGATAAGCCAATGCTTGGTGCAAACGGTCAACCAATTGCAGGTTCTCCATTACTAGGCGCGGGCCAAGATGTAGCGAATACTGTTGATGCGTTCTTTGATACAGTTGACTTTGTTGGTGCATTAAATGACTCAGATGATTGGCGTGAAGGTTGGGCATTTGGTTACGGTGGCGGTGAAGTAACTGCACCACCAGCAGTAGCAGGTTGCCCATCAGGTACAACGTCAATTTCTCCAGTTGATGGCAGCACAACAACATGTGAAGTGTCTGGTCGTATCACCGCAGATTTAACACTTACTGCGGGTAACTACTACGCATTAAGCGGTGCAGTATTTGTAGGTGATGATAATGCAGATTCAGCTACTTTAACAATTGAGCCAGGTGTAACAGTATATGGTCGTACAGGCGATGATTACTTAGTAATTAGCCGTGGTTCAAAAATTAATGCTAACGGTACTAAAGATGAGCCAATCTCATTCACTTCAAGCCAAGATGTTATGGGTGGTACTACAGCAGCTGGTCAGTGGGGCGGTTTAGTTCTTCTTGGTAACGCACCATCAAACAAGTGTCCAGCAGAAGGCGATTGTGCGCTTCAAGTTGAAGGTGTTGAGTCAGGTGCCGTGTTCGGTGGTACTGATACAACGGATAACTCAGGTACGCTGCGTTATGTTCGTGTGATGAATGGTGGTTACGAAATCGCACCAGATAACGAATTAAACGGTATCACGTTCGGTGGTGTTGGTTCTGGTACAACTGTTGAGTATGTACAAGTACACCAAAATGCGGATGACGGTGTTGAGTTCTTCGGTGGTAACGTACAAGCGAAGTACTTAGTACTAACAAGCATTCAAGATGACAGCATCGACTGGGACAATGGTTTCCAAGGTAAAATGCAGCACATTCTTGTTAAGCAAGCAGCTGATAACTCAGACGCCAACCGTGGTATTGAAGCAGACAACGATGGTTCTACACCGTCTAAAACACCTAAGTCAAACCCAACAATTGCTAACTTAACAATTATCGGTAATACCTTTGATGGTGAAGATGACTCAGAAGGTATGTACTTCCGTGAAGGTACGGGAGCGCAAATCTATAACGCAATCGTAACGGGCCCTGAAGGTATGGGCGAATGTCTTGAGATTGAAGGTGCTGCTTCAGGTGAAAGTGAAACAGTGAACAATGCCCAAGATGGTACTTTAATGATTAAATCATCAGTGATTGCATGTTCTGAAAACTTCAAAGACCCAAGCGGTGTAGATTTCAGTGTTGAGAACTGGTGGACAAACACATTAGGTAACTTAGTTGCTACAGGTCAAACGCAAGTTGTAAATGGTATCTTTACTATCGATACAACAACAGCGACAGACGTTAAAGCAATCGACGGTTTCTTCGATACAACAACGCACATTGGTGCAGTATCTGCTGATAACAACTGGACTGAAGGTTGGACGGTAGGTCTGGAATAACACAGTAAGCGAGGTGCTAAACAACGTGTTTAGCACCTTTAAACAACTTTCTGTAACTTATTTCAGATAGAGGTAAACATGAAACAATATTCAAAACAGTTCAGCTTAACAGCACTAAGCGCAGCTATCTTATGCGGCTTGAGTGTCTCAGCACACGCAGCTGAAGTAGACGAAGAAGCTGTTCTTGAAGAAGTTGTTGTTAGTGCAAGTCGTTTAAAAGGCACTGCAACAGCTGTTCTAGAAGAGCGTAAACAGCAAGCATTCGTTGCTGATATTATGGGTGCAGAGCAAATTTCACGCAGTGGTGATAGTGACGCTGCTGCAGCGCTACGCCGTGTAACAGGTTTAACACTTGTTGATGGTAAGTTTATTTATGTTCGTGGTTTAGGTGAGCGATATTCAAGTACACAGTTAAATAACTCTGCTGTACCAAGCCCAGATCCAACGCGTTCGGTATTACCACTGGATTTATTTCCATCAGGTATTATCGAAAGTTTATCAGTACAAAAATCGTATTCACCGTCAATGCCAGCGTCTTTTGGTGGTGGTAACGTTGATATTCGTTTGAAATCAATTCCAGATCAATTTGTATTTGATGTGACGGGTCAGCTTGGTTACAACACCAATAACTTTGATGATGGTCTTGAATACAGCGGTGGTTCGGATGACTGGTACGGTGTTGACGATGGCACACGCGAAATTCCACGTCCTATCCTTGATGTATACCAAAGTGGTCAATCGCTTGATGATTTAACACCTGAGCAAAGCCGTGCTTTAGCACTGTCGTTAAATCGCGAATATGATCCAAAATCAGCAAAGGTTGATCCGAATACGAAGTTCACTGCCACATTAGGTAATAGCTTCGAATCAGATAAATGGCGCTATGGTTTCTTATCGTCGCTTAGTTATGATAATAAGCATGTTGTTGCAGATGAGTATCAAGGTCAAGGCTTCTTGATTGGTGAAAACTCAACAACCATGATCCGTGGTTATGACCAAGTACTAAGTACAGAACACACGGTTAAAACATCAGGTATGGTTACTGTTGGTGTTGAGTATGACAAAGCGCATAAAATTGACTACACAGCATTAATCTTACGTGATACTGAAGATAAAATTTCAGACCGTTTAGGTATTGACCAAAACAACAATACCTCAGACAACAAGCGTGTACGCTCGTACGATGTTCGTTATGAAGAGCGTGAGCTGATCGTTAATCAGTTAAAAGGTATGCATACTTTTGATTGGTTGAATTACGCGGGTTTTGACTGGAAGTATTCAATTGGTCGCTCAAACCGTTACGCACCAGGTAACATGGAAACTCGTTTCATCGTTACTGATGCTAACGAAGATGGGTTTTACGATACAGTAAACGAAAGCGCATTAACCAATGCAACAACAGCTGCACGTTACACTTTCCAAGATTTGGATGATGAAGTAGAGAACTACGGTTTTAACTTTACGTTGCCTATTATGTTAGATGGCGTGGATGTTGAGCTTAAATCAGGTGCTGACTTTATATCTAAAGAGCGTTCAGCAACTAACCGTCGTTTTGATATCAATACACGTGCATTCTCAGATGTTGACTTAAACGGAAATGAGTTAAACACCATTTTATCTGATGATGTACTTACAAACGCGTCACTAACGCAGCCAATCTTAAACGACACAACGGTTTCAGGCGATGACTATAAGTCAGCGCAGAAAGTGGATGCATACTACTTCGAAGCTGATTTCTTCTTCAATAACACATGGCGTATTACCGGTGGTTTACGTTGGGAAGATTTCCGTCAAGTATCTGTTCCTCTTGACCCATTTACTGGTGGCCTTGCATCTTCAATCGATTATGATGAGTTAGATCAGCTCGCATTCCGTGAAGATGACGTTTATAGCGCACTTGCTTTAACTTATGTGCAAAACGACGAAACGCAGTGGCGATTAAGCTATGGTGAAACAGTTGTTCGTCCAGATTTACGTGAGATTTCTGATGCAACTTACATCGATCCGCTTACTGAATACCCTGTAGGTGGTACGCCTGGTTTACGTACAACGCAAATCAAAAACTATGATTTCCGCTGGGAAAACTATTTTGATACGGGCGAGAACTTCTCTGTTGGTGTGTTCTATAAAGACATGGTTGATCCAATTGAGTCTGTTCAATCACCTGCACAAGATGGTCCACCATTGGTACGTATTGCTAATGCAGAAGATGGTTATGTTGCTGGTGTTGAATTTGAATACCTGAAAGATTTCGCTTTCTTAGGTGGATTCTGGCAAGACGTGTTCATGACAGGTAACGTGACTTTAAGTGACTCAGAAATCAACATGGACCGTCAGGCGATTGTTGAACAAACAGGGGTTTCTGCAGCGGTTACAAATACAACACGTCGCATGACGGGTCATTCAAAATATGTTGTGAATATGCAGTTAGGTTATGACGCACCTAGTGGGCAACATGCTTCAACACTAATCTATAACGTATTTGGTGAGCGAATTATAATTCCTGGCATTGAAGGTCAAGAAGACTGGATGGAGCAACCTTTCCACTCTCTAGACTTTAACTACACCTATTTCCCTGATTTCAACTCAAGCTTGAAGTTCAAAGTGACGAATATCTTGGGCGCAAAATCTGAAATAGAGTCAGCGGGTACCTTAACTCGTTCTAAAGAGAAAGGCACTGAGTTCTCAATTGAGTACAAATATCAGTTTTAAATCTCTGACCAAGGAAGGATACAATAATAAATCCTAACGTTGATTTAGCCCTGCATTAGCAGGGCTTTTTTAATTTTTTTGTAATTTAAATAATATACAACTGTCATGGAAATATATGAGTATTTATAGCTGATTTAACAAGGAACAATGGAGTTAATTATGAAGAACATGTTATCAGTAGTGATTTTAAGTGCTTTATGCTCATTCTCAGTTAATGCAACCCAATGTGAAGGATATGTAGATAAGCTGTATAAGCTTTCAAATGGTAAGGTAAAGGTTTCACTAGCTCAATTTTCAAATACTTATGATATTAAAGATGAAAGTGATTTGATTTTAATTACAAATGCAGCATTGGCTAATAAGATTTTAAAATTATCCGTTGTTGAGATGGATGGAAGCGTTATTACTAATTCAAATGCAAATTGCGGTGATAATGATGCTGATGATCAATTAACAGTAATAGCTACATCTTTAGATTTTTAATTGTATAAATCCTAACGTTGATTTAGCCCTGCACTAGCAGGGCTTTTTTGTTTCTATACCCAAACCACCTCAAGATGCAGAATTCAGCGTTTCACAGGTGCTTAATATCAAGGCGTTACTTTGCAAGAATGGCAGTCCCTTTTAAGAAGTAACAACGATGAGAGTAAGTGCCTGTGAAGCGCCCAAAGGGTTGGTTTAAAAGCGATTTATACTGCGTTATTGATTTTAACAATAGAACCACTATTACTTGCAATCAATGCCTTGCCTAAATCGCTTTTAATTCCAACTGAAACTCGCATCTTGAGGTAGTTTGGGTATATTAAACCATTGCGTGTTATGGTAGTTCTAAGTGTTAAAACAGGGATTAAAAATGGACTTACGGTTAATTATAAATGGCAAAAAAGCGGCTGATGAGCAGCTTCGTGACGCTATCGGTCAATTTCGAACCAGTCAGCCACTTGCAGTGCGTGTTACTTATGAAGGCGGTGACATTGAGCGCTTTATTAATGAAGCCGTGGCAGAGGGTGTAAAACGTGTTGTCGTAGCTGGTGGTGATGGCACCGTTAATGAAGCCGTTAATGCATTAATGAAACTGGAAAAGTCACAACGTTTAGAGCTTGCTATTTTACCTATGGGCACAGCGAATGATTTTGCTACAGCCGCTAATATTCCTCATGGGTACTTGCCAGCACTGAAACTTGCCGCAGATGGTCAGCCGCATGCAATTGATACCGTAGAGGTTGATAAGCGTTATTTTGTGAACGTAGCCAGTGCTGGCTTTGGGGCAAAAATTACCGCAACCACACCGCCTGCACTGAAAAACTTACTCGGTGGTGGGGCGTATACCTTGGCTGGTCTTGTACAAGCGCTGAGTTTTGTCCCTTACAGTGGCGAGTTAACGCTGCCTGATGGTGAACGTACTTCGGGCGATATTATTGCCGCTGCCGTATGTAATGGCCGCCAAGCGGGCGGTGGCCAGTCACTTGCGCCACATGCGTACATAAATGATGGCTTGGTTGATTTAGTGGCGTTTACATCATTTGCAATTTCAGATGTACCAGCGGTTATCGAAGAGCTAAGCAATTATCCTAATTCATCACAACAGTGGGTAAAACGCTTTCAAGTGCCATGGCTCGAATGGCAAACACAAACAGAAATGCCAATAAACTTAGATGGCGAGCCAATCACCTCAAAACAACAGCGTTTTGAAGTGCATGTTGGTGCGCTTAACTTAGTGCTGCCAGAGGCTTGCCCGATGCTAAGATGAAAATTTTTGATGTTACTCGGTTAGCGCTGGTTTTGCTTGGGCCGCAATGCTAGATTACTTCTGTAAAAATTAAACTCTCACGCAATGGACTTTAATTTTTAACAGTTTAGGTAATTTGAATGAATCAAACAGTGGAACAAACAATGAAAAAAGTAGGATTAGTCGGTTGGCGGGGCATGGTTGGCTCTGTGTTATTAGAACGTATGCAGCAAGAAAATGATTTTTCTAATATCGACACGACTTTTTTCACCACCTCACAAACCGGTCAATTAGGTCCTGATCTTGCGGGTCCTGCTAAACCGCTTTTAGATGCCAATGATATCGCTGAGCTTGCGAAGATGGATATTGTTGTTACTTGCCAAGGCGGTGACTATACCAAAGCCGTTTACCCGCAATTACGTGAATCAGGTTGGCAAGGTTATTGGATTGATGCGGCATCGGCACTGCGTATGAGTGACGACAGTATTATTGTGCTAGACCCAGTAAACAAAGACGTTATCAGTGCAGGCTTAGAGCGAGGTGTTAAAACCTATGTGGGCGGAAACTGTACCGTATCACTTATGCTATTAGCCCTAGGCGGTTTATTTGAGCAAGACTTGATTGAATGGGTAAGCCCAATGACATATCAAGCGGCTTCTGGTGCAGGCGCACGCAACATGAAAGAGTTAATTGCGCAAATGGGTGCAATTCACGAAACAGTGGCAGACAAGCTTGCAGATCCAAATGCTGCGATTCTTGAGATTGATAAGTTAGTCACCGAAAAAATTGCCTCAAGCGATTTACCACAAGACCAGTTTGGTGTTCCTCTAGCTGGTAGCCTTATCCCTTGGATTGATGTACCAATGCCAAGCGGTCAAAGTAAAGAAGAGTGGAAAGCGCAAGTTGAAGCGAACAAAATTTTAGGTAGTAGCGAACAACCTGTCCCTGTTGATGGCTTATGTGTTCGCATTGGCGCAATGCGTTGTCACTCACAAGCAATGACAATTAAGCTGCGCAAAGACATTAGCGTTGAGAAAATTGAAGAAATTCTTGCTTCTCACAATGAGTGGGTAAAAGTGATCCCGAATGATCGTGGCATTACATCAACTGATTTAACGCCTGTAAAAGTAACTGGCACACTGTCTATTCCGGTAGGTCGTATTCGTAAATTAGCGATGGGACCAGAATACATCAGTGCATTTACAGTGGGTGACCAACTGTTATGGGGTGCAGCTGAGCCACTTCGTCGTATGTTACGCATTATTGTTGATGGTCAACATTAATCACACAACTCAATATTAAGGCTAGCAGTTTGCTGGCCTTTTTTAGCACTAAAGGAAAGTAATGCACACCCCTAATAAATGGAAAATGACACCAGAGCGAGTATCGCAGTTCATCAAAACCTACAGCTTTGCATTGATGGTTGATAGTGAGTTTGAGGCAACTCATTTACCATTAGTGTATAAACCCGATGAGGGCGAGTTTGGTACCTTATATGGTCATGTGTCACGAGCGAATCGTCATGGCAAAAGCTTGCAAGGTACCCGTGTATTAGTGGTTTTTAATGGGCCGCATAGTTATATTTCACCCACTTGGTATAGTGAGAAGCCAGCTGTATCGACCTGGAACTACGCTGCGGTGCATGCCCAGGGCAAAGTAGAATACCTCGATGATGACAACACCTTAGTCTGCCTAGATGAGCTAATTAGCCAATACGAGCCAAGTATTTTAAACGACACCAGTTTGTTGCCAGTTGATTATCAAGCCAAGTTACTTCGTGGCATAGTGGGTATTAAAATCGAACTTGATTCAATTCAGGCAAAAGAGAAGTTAGGCCAGCATAAATCGGCGGCGGATCAACAAGGTGTTGTAACAGGGTTAAAATCAGATAAACACCCAGATGCCCAAGCTTTACTTAGCTATATGCTTAAACATAAAGTAGGAATAGGCAGCTAATTTGCATCCCGCAAATGCTGCCAATTGGTTGGAAAGTATCTAGCATGGCTTTGTTAAAAGCATGTTAATTACTAATGTTAAAGTTAGTACATTCCATGTGTCTGTCAACTAAATGTCATATTTTGAGAAAGTAAGATTCGAGTTAAAGCAATCTTAGAAGATATGTAAAACTCATTGATTTTATTTAGTCTAATCTACTTTGCTCCGAAAAAATAAACACTTAATTATTTGCCGAACTTCCAAGGCCTCACTATATTTTCTTAAGTGCTTAGTTGGAAGTTGGCTATGAACATTTCAAAAAAATTAAAACTCGCCTTTGCGTCAGCAATTGTGCTGCCACTCATCATCATTGCTGTGCTTGTAATTACACAAACAAGACAGCAAGCCCTCGATAGTTTTGCCGAGCTTAGTCAAAGAGAAGCAAGACAAGTCGATAATGGTATCAGTATGTTTTTTGCCGAAATCGAAAAAAACGTCGATTACCTTGCATCCCATGCCGCTATCTTAGACGCCAAGCAAGGCGTTAAAACCCATATACAGTCACCTAGTGCAGAAAAGCTTGATCATTTAAGTGGTAGTAGCACCGAACAAAACGCCTTTAGTTTGTTTGATCACTTTGGCGCCACCCACCCGGGACTTGCTTATATTTATATGGGTAATGAGCAAGGCGGTTATATTCAATGGCCAGAGGGTGAAGTTACAGCGAATTATGATCCAAGAGTAAGGCCTTGGTACGAAACAGGCAAAGCAGCAGATGGTAAAACGGTAAGAACCAATGCCTATTATTGGGCAGCCGATGACATGGTCATTGTTTCTACTGTTAAAGCGATTAAACAAGCAGGAGAGTTTATTGGTGTGCAGGGCATGGATGTATCCTTGCAGGGCCTTACCGATATTATTGCGAACATTAAACTTGGTGAAACTGGCTATTTAATGTTGATTGAAGATAGTGGCAATATACTCGTTGACATTAAAAATGCTGATTACAGGTTTAAGCAGCTAGCACAAGTCAATAACGGAAAATACAAACAGCTCGCTGATAATAATCAGGGGCAATTTGAAATTGACATTAATGGCAAAGATTACTTAGCGAATATTTACACCTCGCAAGAACTAGGCTGGAAATTTATAGGTTTAGTTGAAAAATCTGAAGTGATGAGTGCTGCAAACGCAATGACGATTACTATTTTAGTCATCAGTGCAATCTTGATTGCTGTGTTCATTTTAGTTGCTAGCTATATTTCTAAATTAATTTCTGCACCTATTGTTGAAGTAAGTGATGGTCTTACCGAGATATCGCAAGGTGGTGGTGATTTAACTAAACGTTTAGTGATTAAAACACGCGATGAAACGGCCAAACTGGCTAACAGCTTTAACTTATTTTTGAATCTAATATCGGATTTAGTCACGCAAATTAATGATTGTGCGCAAAATGTTAGTGATACCTCAGCGCAAACATCATCACAGGCGGCACAGTTATCTGGCTCAACATCACAGCAACAACAAGCCCTTGAAATGGCGGCCACAGCAATTAATGAAATGGCAGCGACTGCTAATGAAGTATCTGCTAGTTGTGCCAATGCAGCCGAGCTTGCATCGCAAACACAGCAGGCCTCTGAGCTTGGGCAAAGTGTTATATCTGAAACGGTTGATAGTGTTGTGTCTTTGTCTGAGGTGATCACCAAAGCAACCCAAGATATAAACCAACTCGACGCTGAAAGCGAAAACATCATGTCGATATTAAGCGTGATAAGAGGCATTGCAGAGCAAACCAATTTGTTAGCCTTAAATGCAGCAATTGAAGCGGCGAGGGCAGGCGACCATGGTCGAGGGTTTGCGGTAGTTGCAGATGAGGTGCGTGCGTTATCACAAAGGACCTCAGAATCAACAGAAGAAATAGCAAGTCAGTTAGATACGTTACGTAAAATGTCTGATCAAGTGTCTAAAGAGATGACAACCAGCTTAAACCGTACAAACAAAACAGTTGATTTAGCTCATTCAGCACAGCAACAATTTAGCGAAATAACCGCGTCTATCGTCAATATTAGCGATTTAAATACACAAATTGCCACTGCAGCCGAAGAGCAACAGCATGTAGCCGAAGACATTAACCGCAATGTTGTTGAAATAAAAAATGCGGCTGATGATGTAAGCGAAATTGCCGATAGTGCAAGAGGCAATGGAGAGAAACTAAACCTGTTATCGAATACACTGACAGATTTAGTGGGTAAATTTAAAGTGTAAGTGAGGCATTATTGAAACATTGTTGCTATTTGTTTTTAAGTAGACTTACGAGCTGGATCAATTTATCAAATAATAATTACCTGTTTTAGGTTCTAGGACTTGATTTAATAATACAATATGATTAATTTTTAACAGCAACCAACAACACAGTAATGAGCTATGCAGGGAAGAACATTCAACTTTAACAAATTGCCACTTATTGTTTGTTTACTAATGTTCTTTCTAACCTGCGTTTTTCATGTGTCTGTAAGTTATTTTCAGGTAAGACACCAAAAGCAATTTTCGAACGTTTTATTAAATAAGGCTGAGCATATATCTGCAGATATCTCATCAGCAATAAATGCCGCGTCACAGATATCATCTCGTCAATGTGACACTCAAACCATTAATAAATTACGGGTGATTTTGGCAAATTATGAATACGTTCATGATCTAGGTTTAATTAGAAAAGGTAAGGTTAAGTGCTCTGCAAATTGGGGTAAGTTAGATAAAACAACTTTACTTACTCAGCAATTATATAATTCATCTTCAGGATATGATTTTGCAGCAGAGGTTGCGGGTGTTTTTCCGGTAGAAACAAAGTATGACGTCACTAAACGTGACGATATCATCGCATTCACTGTAAACAAGCCTTTTAAACATATTGATGAATTAAATAAGCACTTTGAATTTAAAATTATTTCTAAAAATAAAGAGTATGTTTTTCATCACTATGAAACCCAATATCAATTTAACAGCAAAACATTTTTACCAACGCAACAGGTAGAAACGTGTAGTACACAATTTTCTTATTGTGTTGTCACTGAGAATAATCGCCCAGGTATTTTGTATTTCCCGCTGTATATATCTGTATTGATCATATGTATGCTTGGTTTAATTAGCTTTTTAATAGCCTATTCTTTGAGCTCATATTTTGATATGCAAAACTCCATGGAATTCAGACTTCGAAGTGCAATCAAAAATGCACAGTTGTATCTTGAGTATCAACCCATCATAGATGTTAAAACTAACAAAATAATTGGTGTTGAGAGTTTAGTCCGCTGGAAAGACGAAATACATGGCCAGGTTTCACCGGAACTATTTTTAGGTGTTGCTGAGCAGTTATCTTTGTATCCTATGTTGGCCTATGAATGCGCGACGAAGGCCCTTCAAGAATTAGCACCAATTATGAAAACCGATCATGGTTTTTCTGTCGCAATTAATGTTAATGCATATGAAATTGAAAACCCCGAGTTTTTAGATTACTTACATCAGCTTTGCAGTAAGCATGAGCTAAGGAGTGAGCAAGTAAAGATAGAGATCACAGAGCGCATTGGCCTGCCATTAACTTTATTAGCTTGCTTCGCTTTAAAGGCTAAAAAATATGGCTTTAAAATAGCGCTCGATGATTTTGGAACCGGGGTATCTAACCTTGTGTGGCTTACAGAAATCAACTTTGATGTAATCAAGATAGATAAGGTATTTACCCAATCAATTACAGATGGTGTTAAGCAAAAAATGATTTTGGCGATAATGTCATTAGTCTCAGAGTTGAACCGAACTGTTATCTTTGAAGGGGTTGAAACTGTGGACGAGTACAATTTTATCGAGAGTCATAACCAGGATTACCAAATACAAGGGTGGTATTTTTATAAATCATTGTCTTTGCAAGAGTTACAAAGTGCTTTAGTTGGTAATGACAATGCTCAAACGCTCTAGACTTATTTTGCTGTTACACATTAGTATGTAACCGGCAATCAATGTAGAACAAAATGGCAAATAATGAAAATAGACAATGTGAACGCTCAAGATTACCCAGAGCTACTTGCTGTATGGGAAAACTCAGTACGAGCAACTCATGATTTTATAACAGAAGACGACATAGCCTTTTTTAAGCCAATCATCATTGAGCAGGCGTTTCCTAATGTGACTTTAAAGTGCATTAAGGATGAAAATAAAACAATTTTAGGATTCGTTGGCGTACATGAGTGCAAAATAGAAATGTTGTTTATTTTAAATGCCGCAAGAGGTAAGGCCATAGGTAAAGCCCTACTTAACTTTGCGGTTGAGCAATTAGCCGCCAACAAAGTGGATGTAAATGAGCAAAACCCACTTGCAGTTGGGTTTTATCAGCATATGGGTTTTAAAGTTGCCTCACGTTCCCCTTTAGATGATATGGGCAAGCCTTTTCCAATATTGCATATGGAGCTCGTGTAGGAACGGCTTCAGCCATGTAGGTCGCCATTTATGGCGACAAAACCTTGAACATTTTTCAAATTACGCGCTAAAGCACGACCTACAAACGCGCGAAACAAGTTTCACGCCTACGAAAGAAAACATTAGGCGCTAGGATTTAGGCTCTGGGACGCGATGTAAAATCGCTGCTACTTGTTCGGCGTTGAAACGCCTCCTACAAACTTCCCCTTGTATCTTATAAACTAAAAAATCATTACTTGTCATACAAAATAATCTATTGTATTTTCAAGGAATTAAGGTTTAAAAATAAAAGGATTTTAGTAATGGTTAAACTAAATGGATTCACAGTTTTAATTTTGATTGCTATCAGTTCGCTAATAACTTATTTGGTTACTTCATCGAGCAACAATAGTGAGGTGACGGCTACCGTAATAGAGAGTCAAGTTAACAGTGATTCTAATAAAGAAGTGATCTCGGCGAATAACAAAGATACACATCAAAGCACTATTCAAGTTAAACAATTAGCCAGTTCAGATCCTGAAGGTAATAAGGTGAGTGAAGAGCAAGGTCAACAAACGAATTTAGCTGATAGACATTTTTCATCATCAGAATCTGTTACCAATTTATTCATCACTGATAATGAGCAAATTAAACAGCAAAGCGTATTTGGCGCAATCACAATTCCTGAATTTCATGACTTTTTGAATAATGTACGAGGTGCAGAAGAAACCGATAATTCAATAGAAAGAGAAGTTAAGCTGCTCGAGATGTTGAATCAAATTCGCACAAACGATGTTTATGCTGAAGACTTTGCTTGCAGAGGTAAAGTCTGTGCTATGTCATTTCACCATGAGGCTAACTCTGATTTTGATCTTGATAAGTTGAGTACTTTTGATGAAAACTACCTTTTCACAAACACATCAAAAGACGAATCAGGTTCAACAGTGACAAGAGTCTTGTTTATTCAAACAGACAACCCATCTCAATTAGTTTTTACCAATGGCTAGTCTTTGTAAGTCGCTATTTATGGCGACAAAACCTTAAACATTTTTATGTAGGAACGGCTTTTGCCGTGAACCATAAATGTTTGGCGTTTGAAACGCCTCTTATAAACAAACGCGCGAAACAAGTTTCACGCCTACGAAAGAAAACATTAGGCGCTAGGATTAAGGCTCTAGGACGCGATGTAAAATCGCTGCTACTTGTTCGGCGTTGAAACGCCTCCTACAAACTTTGCTCTCGTAACTCGCTAACTTTACTCTCGCAACTCGCTAACTCATAACTTATCTTTTGCTTAATTTAATGAACGCGATATGCTGATGTAACGAATAAAGCATTACATGGGAGTAGCAAATGAATCTCAATCAGGTGACGTTACCTGTAAAGGATATGAATGAAGCGGTAGCTTTTTACTTAACACTAGGAATGATTCAGATAGTAGATACACCGCATTACGCACGCTTTCAATGCCCAGATGGTGATGCTACATTTTCGCTGTCATTAGAAACTGAAGAGTTTAGTAATAGTGCGGTCATTTATTTTGAACATGAGCAGCTCGATGAGCTCTATGCAAGCCTTGTTAAAAAAGGTATTAGCTTTGAACAGCCGCCAACAGCCCAGCGTTATTTATGGACAGAAGCAATTCTAAAAGACCCATCAGGGAATAAAATTAAATTATATTGGGCCGGAGAAAACCGCTTAAACCCACCATGGAAGGTAGAAAAGCGAGGGTAAAAAAGGCGCTAGGGTCTAGGTCCTAGCGCCTAATAGCTAAAAACTATTATCTAAAAAGCTTAGCTCCAAAAACGTCACTGCTTTTCTTTCAGTAGTTGTTTGAGTTCAGCCATTTCAGCTTGTAGCTGAGCAATTTGCCCTTTGGTTGCAGGCATGTCGGCATCAGATGTTTGCTCTTCACGGGCGTTACGATGCTCTTCAGACATAACTTCTAAAATTGCACCAACCATCATGTTTAAAAATACAAAGGCTGTTAAGAAGATGAACGTTAGGTAGAAAATCCAGCTGAGTTCATACACAGCCATGGTTTCATACATAACATCGGTCCAATCCTCAAACGTGGCAATCCTAAATAATGTGAGCATAGAAATAGACACATCACCCCACAGTACTGGATTTATATCAGCAAACAGCATGCTACCCATGGCGGCATAGATATAGAAGATTACAAACATGAGCAGGGCGATATAGCCCATTTGTGGAATGGCTTTTAAAAGCGAGTTAACCAGCAGTCTAAGCTCTGGGATCATAGATACAAGTCGCAACACGCGGAAAATACGCAGTAATCGAGCGATAAAAATCGTAGAGCCAGCAGCGGGGTAAAGGCTACCCACCACTATTATAAAGTCGAAAATATTCCAACCTTTGGTGAAAAAGTCTTTAAAACCACGGCTTGCGATAAACCGTATCACGAGCTCAACTAAAAAGAATACCGTGATACCTAAGTCCATCCAATGTAAGGCAAGCTCAGCAGTTGGATGTAAAGAGTAGGTGTGTGCACCCACTGTTAGCGCTGAAATAACAATGACAGCAATAACAAATGATTGAAAAATTTTACTTTTATCGATACGCTGAAACAGCTGTTGTAACTGCGACAACATCATATAGAACCCTTTGGTAATAATATTTAAACCCACGCAATATACAGGAAAACGCAGCACCAATGTATAACTACATAAAGGAAATTTAATGTTTTTAAATGCCTTAAAATTGGCCGTGATTGCGACCCTTGCAATACTTTTATCAGCTTGTAGCTCAGATGCCCGTTATCATGAAATTCAATCGGCGCGTTTAAGTGAATGCAATCATATGGCAGATAAAGAGTACCATGAGTGCGTAAAGCGCCAGCAAGACAGCTACGAAGAATTTAAAAAACAACAAGCAGAACATGACTAAAACTGAAAAACGTCTAGATAAGGCTATTCGAGTTGCATTAACGCAAGCGTGCGAACAAGCAAAAGAACAAGTACAAGAATTTTCATGGTTAACGCATACTGCTGACCTAAAAAAGCTACCGCAATCACTAAAAGTAAGTTGTTATTGTAAAGAGCTGCCGATAACCGCTGAGCAAACCCAGTTAATTTCCAGTTTAATTATCAAAGAATTGAGCGCTATAGATTTAGCTATCAATGCAAAAGCAATTGCGTTTTTAAAGGAATAATAATGTACGTAAATTTAACCCCTAAACAGATGGTTAGGTTAAATCTAGCCCTTGCTATGTTATTTATTTGTATAGGTGTGTACAGCTTGCAATCAGACTCATTACCTATTTCAAGTTTTACCGGTTTTATATTTGCTATCGGTTTTATGGTACAGGCCTACCGCTCAACAGAGAAACTTGCTGCCAAATCAGCGCTTAGTAAAACACTGACGGCAACAGGCACAAGCTTAACGGTTAAGCAGGTTTATTATGGCGATAAAGAAGAGACTCTTGAATTAAGCCGTATTACGCAACTGAAAGTTGCTGATAACTATTTAGCCGTAATTTTAGATGGTAACGGCCAAGGTTATGACTTTCAAATAAAAGGCAAAGCTGAAGCAATCACTAAACGTTTAAATGAGATATTGCCAAAGGCGCTGCTTAAAAACAGCCCAATCAAACAGGTTTAATTTGGTAAGCCAGCCGCAAATGGCTATAATCGGCAAAAATTATTGAAAGAGATATAGCAATGGCAGTGCCTACGCGTTCACAAATTTCAATTGGCTGCGAAGTCAACATTGTTTTAAAACAAGATCAACGAACAGGCCAGTTAACTCAAGGTGTGGTGTCACGTATATTAACTAAATCCCCAAACCACCCGCATGGTATTAAAGTTCAACTTGATGATGGTCAAGTAGGGCGCGTGAAAGAGATCTTATCATGAGTGTTTTAAGCGAAAGTGAATTTTGGCAACTTGTGACCGCCGAAGATAAAACTGCTGAGCCTGAGTCTGTTTGTAACGCATTAAAAGCAAAGCTGACTGATTTATCTGACCAGCAGCTGATGGAATTTGATAAGCAGTTTAACCTACGTATGCGTAAAGCCTATACCTGGGATCTATTTGGTGCCGCTTATGTAATGGCCGGTTGTAACGATGATTATGGTTTTTCTGAGTTTTTATGTTGGCTTATTTCACGTGGTGAACAGGCTTTTTTAAAGGCGCTTGAAAACCCGGACTCAATTGCCGAGTGTACGCCAGTTTATCATTTAAACGAACAGCCTTACCCGTATTTAGATGAGTACGATTTAATTGCTGGTATGCTTTACGAAGAACGTAATGATGACGAATTACCCTTTGTGCCATCAGGCCTTGAGCAACCAAAAGGTAAACGTTTTAAAGATAAAGCTAAGTTTTTAAAACAAACCTACCCAAATTTATACGCCAAATATTGGCAACAACCGAGTTAATTAACAGCACCTAAGGGTGCTTTTTTTATGTCTTTAGGTTACTTGCTTTTACCATGAAAACTCAGTAAGTTATTAAATAATATTAATAAAGTGAATGCTAACATGCGTCAGGAGCTTATTGAGCTAAAGCAGTATTTAATAAAAAAGGCATTAAAAGAGAAACCTATGCGATTGATACTTTACCAAGAATTGAAGGGCATTGTATTTACGACGCAAAGAGTCATATTGAGGTTTTTTACTTCGAACGAGGGGTTAAGTTTCAGCAAAAAACATTCTCTGATGTTGAAGATGCGATAAGTTATTTCAAAGCTGAGTTGCTTTCAGACCCATTTTCTAAATTATAACGTTCATAGGCATAAAGTTTACCAGCAATTTCTTAGTACCCAAATTCAATCATTTTGTGTTATCTTATTCATGCTTAATTCAGCACTATTAACAACATAAATCAGCAGACTAGATTAAAACTGTTTGCTACAACACATATCAAAGGAAATGACAGTGTCAGAAAACGTATATCAAGCCCCAGAATCAAACCTTGCTACAGCATCAACAGAAACAACCACTTTAAGCATGAAAGAAATTTTGTTTTCTTTTAAAGGTCGTATTCCTCGTAAGACCTATTGGTATTCTTTCTTAGGTATTATTGTAGCTTCATTTGTTTTTATGTTCGTAGTTGCATTATTAACAGGTGGTAATGAAACAGCAATCTCTGTGATCACACTAATCTTTTATATCCCACTTATGTGGGTTTCGCTTGCGGTTCAAGTAAAGCGCTGGCATGACCGTAATAAATCAGGTTGGTGGGTATTGATTGGCTTAGTTCCAGTTATTGGTGGTATCTGGGCGTTAATCGAAAATGGCTTTTTAGCAGGTGATGAAGCTGAGAACCGTTTCGGTCAACCTACTAGCTTATAAGCTATACTGTGTGCTCTGAATATTAGAGCACACAAAGTAAATTTACCCGATGAAGCATTTAACTACGATTCAAATCGCTCGATTTATTATCAGCTTTAGTTGGCTTTATCATGGGCTGATGCCAAAACTTATTCACATAGCCCCCCTTGAACTAAAAATGACGGCCAGTTTTGGTTTTAATGCTGAAATCTCAACGCTCATTACCCGAGCAGCTGGCATAGGTGAAATTATATTTGCCGTGCTGTTTTTTATTTTCTATCGTTCAATGTTAATCAATATTCTCAACATAGCTGCTTTAGTAGGGCTAATGCTGTTTGTTGCTGTTTTACAACCAGCACTGTTAGTCGAAGCGTTTAATCCTGTGACTACAAACCTTGCTTTGATCGCCTTTAGCCTCGTATTAATTAAAGAACTCAAAGAACCACAGCTCAATGCTTAATACGCCGCACCAGTCACCAATAACTCAATTCACAAAAAAAGAAGAAAAAAAATTTTTATCTTCTTATTTATTTTTTATAGGGTTAGTACAGATTATTGCCGCGTTCTATTTTTTGGATTTGCCTATAAAAGAGCAACTAATAGATGAGCAGGGCGTAGTACAACGCTTTTATGATTCACATAGAAATTGTGGCAAATTTAAATGTAAACTCATGACAGTTGTTGGTACTGAGAAGACGACTACATTCCTTAGACCAACTAACTTACCAATTAGCTTAAATGATAACGTTCATATTTTGGCTTCGTATGATAAAAGTGCCGAAGCGTATAAAGTCCATCAATTAAAACTTAATGGTAAAATGATTCAAAGTTATGAACAGGCGCTATTTAAAAGCAACATAGCTCGTATATTGCTTGGTATTTTTGGTCTGATTTTGATTGCTTTTAGTTTAATAAAAAAGTTTAAAGCTAAACCGAATAACAACGCTTAATTTCATCAATCATGGCATTTGCTAAAGGCGAGCTGGCGTTTGTTTTTGAGGTGATCAATACCACTGGAATATCGTAGTGATATTTTTTTGGCTGGATAGCTTTGAAAATGCCTTTATCAACCCAAAACTGTGCGTAGTGATCGGGTAAATAACCAATAAACTCATCCGATAAAATTAAATGTGCAATACCTTCATCGTGATAAGCAACAGCACTGTTTTGATAGTTTAATCCGTCGTTTCGGCTTTCTTTATCGCGCATGTAGTTACTAGTAATGACTTCGGCTTCTTTAATGAGCTCATCTATTTGTTTGTCTTCACACTCAAATAATGGATGACCGACTGCGCAATACAAAAAGTTAGTTTCGTTATGTAGGGCGGTGTAATTTAATCCGCGAATATGATGGCGGCTAACACCAATCCCCACCAACGAGCGGCCATTGGCTACTGCGGTTTCTACCTCTCGTGCCTCGCACACATTAATATCGAACTGAATGTTTTTACCTTTGCCTTTTAACCTTGCTATCGCGCGGGGAATGGCACAGCGTGGGTCGCTGACCATGGTATCTATCATGGCAATACTTAAACGTCCCGATAACTCGTTTTTAGAGCTGGCTACGGTATTAGCAAAGGCTTCGCATTGCTGAAGCAGTTCTATCGATGCCTGATAAGTGATGGCGCCAGCGTCTGTAATTTCAAAACCACTGCGGCCACGTTTACATAATTTAATACCAAGCCTTACTTCTAAATCTGATAAATGCGCACTGATGGTGGAGCGGCCAATATTCAAACGTGACTCTGCGGCTGATAACCCGCCACACTCAACAATTGCTACAAAAACGCGCAATAAGCGCAGGTCTACGTCATGAACTTGCATAGCTCTTCTTTTAGTTCGATAAATCTGGAATGAATAACGATAATTATGCATTTGTAAAACAACTAGAGCAAGCTAGACTCCATCTAAATAAAACTTAATCCTGTTCTTTAGGAGTTATAAATGACATTTAAGTATGGTGTTGACCAATTAACGTTAGACAGCGTTAATGCTATTGCAGCCGGTACGTTACAGGCAGAGCTTTGCCAAGAAGCAATTGATAAAATTAATAAAAGCCGCCAAAACGTAGACAAAATGGCTGCCTCAGATAAAGCCATTTATGGTATCAATACGGGCTTTGGCCCATTATGTGATACACAAATTTCTCCAGAAGAAACCAACCTATTACAAAAAAACTTATTAATCACACACGCTGTTGGTGTGGGGGAGCCAATCGCTAAACCTATTTCAAAGCTGATGCTAATCACCAAAGTACATGCATTAAGCCAAGGTTTTTCAGGTATTCGTTTAACCGTTGTTGAGCGTATGCTTAAGTTTATTGAACTTGATATTATCCCAGTTGTTCCAGAGCAAGGCTCAGTAGGCGCGTCGGGCGACTTAGCACCGTTATCACACTTATTCTTACCTCTTTTAGGTGAAGGCGAGTTCTGGGTAAACGACACAATCAAACCCGCGGCAGAGGTATTAAAAGAGCATGGCTTAGAGCCGCTTGATCTGCACGCTAAAGAAGGTCTTGCGTTAATCAACGGTACTCAGTTTATTTTATCGCACGCCATTACAGCGCTTACTAAAATGCGTTACTTATTAGACCTTGCAGATATTGCAGGCGCTATGAGCATTGAAGGTATGCAAGGTAGCGAATCGCCGTTCCGTGAAGAGTTACACGCAATTCGTGCTTTTAAAGGTAACGTTGAAGTTGCAGCGCGCATGCGTAGCTTTTTTGCAGGCTCTGAAAACATGGCTTCACACACTGATTGTGACCGTGTTCAAGACCCTTACTCACTGCGTTGTATTCCACAAGTTCATGGTGCATCACGTAACGCGTACTACCACTTAAAAGAGCTTGCTGAAACAGAAATGAACTCTGTAACAGATAACCCAATTGTGATCAGCGAAGAAGAAGCTATTTCGGGTGGTGGTTTCCACGGCCAACCACTTGCTATGGTTTTAGATTACGCTTCAATCGCAGCGGCAGAGCTTGGTAACATTGCTGATCGTCGTTGTTATTTATTGCTTGAGGGCTTACACGGCTTACCACGCTTGTTAACGACATCGGGTGGCTTAAACTCTGGCATGATGATCCCGCAATATGTGACTGCGGCACTGGTAACAGAAAATAAATCATTGTGTTTCCCGCCATCAGCAGACAGCGTACCAACATCAATGGGTCAAGAAGATCACGTATCTATGGGTAGTATCTCTGGTCGTAAGTTAAACCAGATTTTAGGTAACCTTGATAAAATCTTTGCTATTGAGCTGATGTATGCAGCGCAAGCAATCGAATTTAGACGTCCTAACAAGTGTTCAGACATCATTGAAGAAAACTTTGCGTTAATTCGCAGCAAAGTTACCAAACTAGAAGAAGACCGTTTACTTAAGCCAGACATTGATGCCATGGTAGAACTTGTTAAATCGCAAGCGTTTAAAGTTAACTAAGGGAGCAAATAATGACTTTTCAAGAACAAATTAAGCAAGGTATCCCAAGCGTATTGCCAGAGCCAAAACCGTATCCAAGTGATGCAAACCGTGCTCCAAAACGTAAAGACATTTTATCGGCTGACGAAAAGCAATTAGCTATTCGTAACGCATTGCGTTATTTCCCTAAAGAATGGCACAAAGAATTAGCCGCCGAATTTGCCGCTGAGCTTAAGCAATTTGGCCGTATTTATATGTATCGCTTTAAGCCTAACTATGAACTTAAAGCGCGCTCAATCAACGATTACCCAGCTAAATGCGAACAAGCTGCCGCTATCATGTTAATGATCGACAATAACCTTGATCCTGCAGTAGCACAGCACCCTGAAGAGCTAATCACTTACGGTGGTAACGGTGCGGTATTCCAAAACTGGGCGCAGTACTTATTAACTATGAAGTACTTAAGCGAAATGGAAGAAGACCAAACGCTACACATGTACTCGGGTCACCCTATGGGGTTATTTCCATCATCAGTTGAAGCACCGCGTGTGGTTGTAACAAACGGTATGATGATCCCGAACTATTCAAAGCCGGATGATTGGGAAAAATTCAATGCACTAGGTGTAACTCAATACGGTCAAATGACTGCGGGTTCATTTATGTACATTGGCCCACAAGGTATTGTTCACGGTACAACTATTACCGTAATGAATGCGTTCCGTAAAGTGCTCGAAAAAGGCGAATCACCAAAAGGCAAGATCTTCTTAACTGCTGGTTTAGGCGGTATGAGTGGTGCGCAGCCTAAAGCGGGTAACATTGCTAACTGTATTACCGTGTGTGCTGAGGTTAACCCTAAGGCAGCTATTAAGCGTCATCAACAAGGTTGGGTTGATGAGCTAATCGATAACATGCCAGAGCTTGTTGAGCGTGTACGTACGGCTCAGCAAAATGAAGAAGTGGTTTCAATAGCCTTTATCGGTAACGTGGTTGATGTATGGGAAAACTTCTTAGCAGAAGATATTTTCATTCACTTAGGTTCAGACCAAACTTCACTTCATAACCCTTGGTCAGGCGGTTACTACCCGGTTGATATCAGCTATGAAGAGTCAAATCGTTTAATTCGTGAAGAGCCAGAAGTATTTAAAGAAAAAGTACAAGCGACGCTTAAGCGCCACGCCGATGCTGTTAACAAGCACACAGCAAAAGGTACTTACTTCTTTGATTACGGTAATGCGTTCTTGCTAGAAGCATCACGTGCTGGTGGCGATGTAATGGCTGAAAATGGTATTGATTTTAAATACCCATCGTACGTACAAGATATTCTTGGCCCAATGTGTTTTGACTACGGCTTTGGCCCGTTCCGCTGGGTATGTACGTCAGGTAAACCAGAAGATCTTGATAAAACAGATGCGATTGCTGCAGACGTTTTAAATAAAATCATGGCGGACTCACCTGAAGAGATCCAACAGCAAATGCAAGACAACATCACGTGGATCAAAGATGCGAAGCAAAACAAACTGGTTGTTGGTTCGCAAGCTCGTATTCTTTATGCAGACGCACTAGGCCGCGCTGAAATTGCTAAAGCCTTTAATGATGCCATTAATCGTGGCGAAATTGGTCCGGTTGTACTTGGGCGTGACCACCATGATGTAAGTGGCACTGATTCACCTTTCCGTGAAACATCAAATATTTATGATGGTAGCCGCTTCACAGCAGACATGGCGATTCACAATGTAATTGGTGATGGTTTCCGTGGTGCTACTTGGGTATCTATTCACAATGGTGGCGGTGTAGGCTGGGGCGAAGTGATCAACGGTGGTTTTGGTATGCTACTAGATGGTAGTGAAGCTGCCGAGCGTCGTTTGAAATCTATGCTATTATTTGATGTAAACAACGGTATTGCTCGTCGTAGTTGGGCGCGTAACGAAGAAGCTAATTTTGCGATTAAACGTGAAATGGCTCGTACCCCTAAACTTAAAGTGACCTTGTCTAATAACGTTGATGATGAAGTTTTATCAAACTTAGATTTCTAAGTTGTGTCAATGCAAAAAGGCCATGTTGTAAACGCAACATGGCCTTTTTTATTGCCAAAAATTATTAAATAGCGCATCGTTTAGGGAATAAATTTTTAGCTTGGCGAATAAGGAGATAGATATGACTAGACTACTTACTGGTGGATGCTGCTGCGGCGAAGTCAGCTTTAAAGTCGCTGATAACTTTAGGCGTTTTTTCTTCTGTCATTGCGAACAATGCCGCAAACTAACTGGCACTGCTCACGCTGCAAATTTGTTTACCTCGCCTGATGCTATCGAATGGGGTAAAGGCCAACATCACATCACGCGGTTTAATTACCCTGGACGTGCATTGTCTAGAGCGTTTTGTAAAACCTGTGGCTCAGCGCTGCCATTTGAATCACAAGACAGTAAATATCTACTTGTACCTGCAGGCAGTTTAAATGAAGAGCCAAGTAAGGAATTAGACGCGCAAATATTCTGCGAAGAGCAAGCCGAATGGCATAAAAAAGGATTAAATGGCAAAAAGCAGATAGGTTTTGGTCGCGATTAAGCCCCATTAAAGGGGAAAGTTTGCGAGATACGAGAGTAAAGTTAGCGAGTTTCAAGTTTGTAGGAGGCGTTTTAACGCCGAACAAGTAGCAGCGATTTTACATCGCGTCCCATAGCCTGAATCCTAGCGCCTAATGTTTTCTTTCGTAGGCGTGAAACTTGTTTCGCGCGATACTATGTAGGACGTGCTTTAGCGCGTCAAAAGAGAAGTTAGTGAAATACGAGAGTAAAGTTTGACCAGTTAATCGAGTTTGATTAATCTGTAAAACACATTTTAAAAGGAGGTTTAACATGTTTAAAGTTTTAACCTTAGCTGCTTTAGTCTCGTTAGCTGTACCTACAAACGCAAATGAAATTACAGCTGAGTTTCTTAAAAAAGAGCTTGAACTTGCTCATTCTCAGTACATCAGAGGTTCGAGCGATAGTGCGCTTTATGCGTTAAATGCACTAGCAAGAATTCTTGAGCTTGATAGCGCTAAAACGCTGCAAACAGAATTAGGTCCTAATAATCTTGCTTTTACTTATTTGCGCATTGGACTCATTTATGAGCATGAAGGTGATCAGCATCAAGCCAATAGCTACTTTGCAAAAGCGATGAATGCTCACCAAGGCGAAAAACTTAAGCTTGCAGAGCTTAAAGCGTATATAACTAAATTAGATAAATCAGCTGCTCACTTAATTTAAATATAATTGGAAATACAAGGAAGACGATGATCAAATGGCACGAACTAAATAAATACCAAAAAGCTGCATTTTGGTGCTTGATAGCTATTGTTGGTTGGTTCTCACCTGAGATTGCACTGTTATTTCATTTTGGTGGAATAGAAGTTGTATTTGCGTTTTTAGCAATGTACAGCTTGCCTATCATCAGAGTCGTGCGTTCTTACCTTCAAAAAATTAGAGAAAATCTGTTACTTGCCTATGTGTCATTTCAAAAAAGTGCCTCTGGTAAACCCAACGTCTTTTTAATGCAAACGGCATTTTGCTGTCTTGCAATTGCACTCACCGGATCATTCTCTTTTGCAATGGTATTTTTAATGCCAGGAATGATGTTAAACAATATGCTTGTTTAATTGGAGTAAAGTTAGCGAGTTACGAGAGTAAAGTTAGCGAGATACGAGAGTAAAGTTAGCGACATAGAAGGGTAGAGTTTGCGAGTTACAAGTTGGTCGGAGGCGTTTCAACGCCGAATAACTAAAATTCACGGATGATGCCGTTCCGCTCAGAGCAATAAAAAACACTGTAAATTATGAATGAATTGATAGAGATAGGTTTAAGCACTGTAAAGCGACATCCGTTTTTACCGTTTTCGATTTACTGCGCTAATGATGAACAACATATTGTAAATGTGCCTATCGCAAACCCATTACTTGTCGTTGTGTTATCTGGCAGCAAAACGCTAATAGATACAGAAGAAGTTAACTGTGATGCAGGTGATTTTGTCTTTATGGCAAATACACCACAGGTTGCGATGCGCAATATTCCGCAAAACTTTGGCTATATTGCGTTATTGATTGAATTTGATTACACCGACTTTGAGTGTTTGAAGTATCAATCGGGAGCAAAGAAAAAGTTTATTACTGGGCAAGTCGATCCACTGTTTCAAATGACCTTAAAACAATTTATTGAATGGGCTGCAGTAACACCACCACAATTATGGCCAATTAGAAGACAAGAGCTGCTGCAAGTACTATTTTCGCAGGGCTTCAAAGACTTAGGTTCAATTATTGAGCCACCTACACTGACTCACAAAGTACATACTATTATCGCGAGTGATTTAACGCGTGATTGGGATGCAAGCAGTATTGCAACGACGTTAGCGATGAGCGAATCGACACTCAGAAGAAAGCTAACCGCAGAAGACAGTAGTTTTCAGTTAATTAAAGATAACGCGCGTTTAAGCCATGGACTACACTTAATTCAAAGTAGCTCACAATCTATTGGCACTATTGCCCAGCAATGTGGTTTTTCGTCGCAATCTAGATTCACCGATAAGTTTAAACTTTTGTTTAATACGACTCCAACAGCCCTTCGTAAAACAATCATGAGCGAAGCAGGCTAATAATTGACAGTTTTGGTACTAATTTGATCTGTCTTTGCTAGGTATTATGATTATTCTTATTAATCGGAGAATATTATGAAATCATCAACATTGAAAATTGCTACACCGTTATTTTTGCTATGTTTATCTAGCACCACATTCGCTGAGTCTTTTACCTTAACAAGCAAAGACATTGCCCATGGTGACTTTATGGAGAGTGCGCAAGAGTTTAAAGGGTTTGGTTGTAATGGCGATAACCTTTCTCCACAACTCGCTTGGCAAAATGCACCTAAAGGAACTGAAGCATTCGCATTGACCGTTTATGATCCTGATGCCCCTACAGGCAGTGGCTGGTGGCATTGGCAAGTTGTGAATATTCCTAAATCAGTATCAAGCTTAGCGAGCGGTGCTGGAAATGCTGACAAGAATGCTTTGCCTAAAGGGAGTGTACAAATAACAAATGATTATGGTTTTAAAGGCTTTGGCGGTGCCTGCCCACCAGAAGGTCATGGCGCTCACAGATATCAATTTACACTTCATGCGTTATCACAAAAGCTTGAATTACCAGAGAACGCATCAGGTGCGTTAGCAGGTTATATGATCAATGCTTATTCGCTTGATTCAGCAACAATTGAGGCGCTTTATAAGCGTTGAGAGAGTTAGCGAGCTGCAAGGGTAAAGTTAGCAAGTTTCGAGCGTTTGTAGGTCGTGCTTTAGCGCGATTAAGGGTAAAGTTATCGAGTTACAAGTTTACAAGGGCGTTTTAAAGCCGAACATCTAAGGTTCACGGCTGAAGCCGTTCCTACGTGAAAATCTCCACGGTTTTTGTCGCCATAAATGGCGACCTACAAGGGCACTCGAAGGCGTGAAACTTGTTTCGCGCGTCTGCTCTTAAAAAAGTTGCGACATAAAGAGGCCGCTACTTGTGAAAGTGTATGGCCTCAAACATCATTGACTCGCAACTTTAATCATCTTTCTTTGCTTTTTTCGCGAGGATTTCAACTTCGGCTTTTTCGGTCACACCAGCCATACTAAGTGCTGTGCTGCCTACCGATTCATATTCAAGTTTTATTTTATCGAGTTTAGCGTCGTTTTTGTCTGGTAAACTTAAGCTACGTGATGACATCCCTTTGGTTAGAACACCCAGGTTTTCAAATACCTTTTCTTCACCATTATTCATGATGACTTTAATACTTTTAAGGTTCACTGTGCCATGTGTGCATTTAACCTTAATGTGACTATAACGGCTGCTGGTAATAGGGTTTACGGTATCGGTTTCGCTTTTGTAGCTGACCTTTTTCTCTGCAATTGTTTTCCAGTCGTCATCACCCGCTAGGCTTTGAGTACTGGTTAAGGCCAAAAATGTGGTTAAAGCGATGAGTTTGACTATTTTCATTTGATTCCCTCCAAAAATTATCATCATTAAAATTTATAGCATATAAACAGATTGGTTGCCTATGCAAAGTTCATAAAATAGAACCAAAAGCATTTATTAATCGTATTAACTAATACGTTATAAATTCACCAACCTTAATCAGCATGCTATGCTAGTAAAGTGTCTATAAGTTTATGGATTTTCAATGAGATATTACTTTTGTTTAGTGGCTTTTTTACTATCAACCTCATCAATTGCCAGCGCTCTGCTGGATGTAAAGCCGAGCAATAAAACGCAGTTTTTGGCACTGATAAAAGACAAACAAGGTGATTACAAAACAAAAGAGGGCAGTGATGCGGTTTGCCAAAACGCATCTTTTTCATTGATAAAAGAATCAACGCAAGGCTTTAGCTTAGGGACGTTAATCGATTTTAGTGACTTACATAACGGCACGCAGGTAAAAAAGATACCACACTTTTGCGTTGTCAGTTCGAAGTTAAAATACTTCGTAAATGGCATTGTTAGAACCAAGCGATATTTTCGCTGTGAAAACGAAGACGATAACGGTTCAACAACAGAAGATCTGCGTTTTAAAGACAATGGCAATATCACTTATACACTGAGTAAACCTGATGTTTCTTGTGTGTTTGAAAAGCAATAATAGTTTTCCTCATACAATTTTAAGCCTATGATGGGCTTTATTTTTAATTGAAAATCTTATGACTAGCCAACTTATTCAAGCATTTTTAGTACTTGCTGCTTTTTACATAGCAAGCCTTATTATTGACCGGGCAATTAAACAGTTTCAACGTCGGTTTGATTCAACTGCACTTGAAACTTTCCGGCTTATTTCTAACTCGCAGCGAGCTATTTTATTATTCATTGGTATTGTTCTGGCGTTATCGAAACTGGGTTTTGACGTAGCCGCGTTAGTTGCCGGCTTAGGCCTAACAGGCTTTGCTCTAGGTTTTGCGTTGAAGGATGCTATTTCAAACCTAGTAGCAGGTGTCATGATTGTGCTTTATAAGCCCATTAAACTTGGTAATTACATTGAAGTGAGTAATTCAAAGGGCACTGTGATTGACCTTAATCTGCGCTATATCACAATTAAAGGCGAGGGAGCTGTGCATTTAATTCCTAACTCTTTAATTTTAAGTAATAAAGTGTCAATCATTGATCGCGAAGACGATTAATCACAAATTTTAGCTATAAAAAAAGCAGCCTAGGCTGCTTTTTTAAGTTTTAGCAAATTACATTTGAGATTGCAGGTAATTCTCAAGCCCTGCGGTTTTGATTAACTGCTGCTGTGTTTCAAGCCAATCAATCTGTTCTTCTTGCTCATCTAAGATGTGATCAAGCGCTTCACGGCTGATGTAATCTTTTTTCTCTTCAGCAAGTTTAATTGCCGCTTTAAGATCAGGTAATGAATCCAGTTCAAAGCTCATATTCGCTTCGATCATTTCTTCAGAGTTTTCACCAATACGTAGGCGACCTAAATCTTGTAAGTTTGGTAAACCTTCTAAAAACAAAATACGCTCAATTAAACGGTCGGCGTTTTTCATTTTTTGAATAGATACTTTGTAATCAGCTTTATCTAATTTTGAAAAGCCAAAATCTTTAAACATACGAGCGTGTAAAAAGTATTGGTTAATACCTACTAATTCATTCGCTAATACTTTATTAAGTGCAGCAATGACGCTTTTATCGCCTTTCATACAATTAGCCTCTATTCGCCCATTTGAGATTGATGGTAGTTTTGGCTACCAATTTTGTCGATTAGACCAAGCTGTTGTTCTAACCAGTAAACATGATCTTCTTCTGTATCAAATAATAGCTTTTCAAGCACTTCGCGTGATTGATAGTCTTTTTCTTGTTCACAGATTGCAATTGCTTCTTTAACACAGTCAACCACTTCTAGTTCAAGTGTTAAATCGTTTTGCATCATGCTTTTCACGTCTGAGCCAATTAATAGATCACGACGTTTAGTCATGTTTGGTACGCCTTCTAAGAATAGAATACGTTTGATCAACCAATCAGCGTGATCTTTTTCTTCTTCCATTTCGTGGTTAAGACGCTCATACAGCTTATTTAGGCCCCAATCATCATACATACGAGAATGAATAAAGTATTGATCTATAGCGGCTAATTCGTTTGCGAGTAGTTTGTTAAAACTATCGATGACTTTTTGGTTACCTTTCATAATGCTGTCCTCGAATTCCAAGTTGCGGTAATTGTAGTATATAAAAACAAGATTGCAAACTTTTTCCTTTGTAAATCAGTTGTTTACTATTGAGTGTGATTCTCGTTTAAGTTTGCGTTAATGGTTGATAAATGAACAATCTATCGTTTCTATTCTTAAATGAAAAAAGCCCTTACTAAGAAGGGCTTGTTGTTCTTCATTAAAGTAATTTAGAAGCTATAAGTTGCACCAAGTGTAACAGTGGTACCTAAGCCTTTAATGTTATAGCCACCATAGGTGTATGACTGGGCACGGGCAGGGTAGTAATCATTGTTAAATAGATTTTCAACCCCCATAAACGCTTGCCAGTTTTTGCTAAAGTTATAACGACCGCTTAGATTAAATAGGTTGTAACTGCTAATTGGCCCTTGGTCGCCAACATAGTCACCGTCTGCATTTGGTTCAAAGCGTTTGCGAGAACCCACATATAAATAACTTACCGTTAGTGATAATTCATCATTAGGTTGCCAGTTTAAGTTAGCAGTGCCTTTAGGTGGGCTAATTTGACGCGAGCCTAAGTAAATGTCGTCTTCGGTGTTTTTACCTTCAACATAGCTGTAAGTTGCAACCAGTTTTAGAGTTGGGTTAATTTTATAATCAACCAGTGTTTCGTAACCCCAAATCTCTTGCGGTGCACGTACCGGCTCATAAACACCGGTTACTTCATTAAAGCTATTCGTGGTGCCAAATTCTGATGTACTACGGTAGGCTGCAAATTCAAAACGTAAGTCATCAAACTGTGAGGTAAAACCAATTTCATAGTTATCGATGATTGATGCTTCTGTTTGAATTAAACCAATATCGTTTACCGTTGCAGCACGTAATAGGCGGCCAATATCTGAGATATCAGACCCTTGAGAATAATTGGCAAACGGGCTGAAAGTCTCAAGTAAATTGTATTTCACACCCACGTTATAAGTGGTTGCATCGTAATCTATGGTATCACCTTTTACACTTAGCGGTACTGAGCACTGTGTTTCAGAGCGGCAAAGCTTTAAGGTATTGTAATCATCAACGGTTAAATCAATGCTCTCTTGGCGCACACCCGCTTTAATAACTAAATCATTATTGATAACCCATTTTGTTTGTAAAAAGCCAGCAAGACTTTCCATATCCATTTCTGGTACCCAAACACGGCCATCTACAAGTGGCTGAGACGTCACATCATTCAGTGCATCTAGGCCATAAATGAAGGTAGCTTCAACATTGTCAAAATCTACAAGGGTATTGAAGGTAGCGCGTGCACCTTTCTTTTCAGAGCGAATAATTGATTGGCCGCCTTCGTAGCCTTCGTCTGGGTTAGCTAAGTTTGTAGAAAAGAAAAACACATTCTCGATGTCTTGCATGTAAAGGTCGAGTGTCATTTGGGTATTAGTAAACAGGGCGTAGTCTGTGTATTTTAAGGTAATGTTTTCGTTACCGTCTGGGCCTTGTGGTTTACCTTGCTTTTGCAGCTCTTTAGGTACATGTATGGCATAGGTTTTTTCGCCATCATTAAGATCCCCTACAACATCCCCTAAATCAGTTTTTTGTTGAGAGCTAAAGTAGTTATAGCTAAATTGCAGTTGCTTCTCATCGTCAAAATCATAACCAAGTTTGGTGAAGTAGTTTTCGGTTACTGCATCAGATAAACCGTACTGTAAGCCAAGAATATCGCCTTCAGCGTCACGTTGAACGCCATTTTCTTCGTAACTTGCGGTGAATAAATAGCTAATTTTATCAGCACGACCATTAATTGCCGCGGAGACTCGCGCACCAGCGCTTTCTTCTAACTTAACTGCACTAAAGCGTGACGATAGGCTGATCTCACCTTCTGGCTGACCATCACTTGTTGCTTGTTTTGTGATGTAGTTAATAATACCGCCCGATGCGCCATTACCATAAACAGAGGTAGCACCTTTAATTACTTCGATACGCGCAATGGCACTTGGGTCGAGTGTTTTAACTCCTAACGAGCCGTTTCTGAGAGGTGTAGATTGTGGCACACCATCAATCATCACAAGTGGTGCACGGCCGCGTAAACTCTGACCTGTATTACTCGAACTACCCGTATCTGGAGCAAGGCCTGGTACCATTTGCGCAAGTAAGCTTTGTAGTTCTGGATTAACTTTTAAATGCTCTTCAATTTGCTGTTGGCTAATAATCGTGACGGAAGCGGGTACTTCATCAATGCTTTCAAATACACGGCTGCCTGATACAACAACGTGTTCCATTTCTTCTGCGGTAAGTTTTTTATTGATGGCATCATCAGCAAATGATTGGCTGCTTAGTGCAAGAGCGACCAGAGTCAGTGAAGTTTTTAACATGCTTGTCCTTGTTAAATCAGTATTTATTATGTGATTGTGCGGCAGTCTAAATGTAAAGAAGTGTAAAGGCAAGGCTAATGATAATTATTTGCAATAATAAGTTGGCGGGTTTTAGTCATTTGTATTTGCTTGCTTAAGCCAAAGGGCTTAAATGGAGAGTCATGATAAATAGGGGATTGTCGTGTTTAATAGCTACCAAGTAACTGCAGATTAAAGCGGCTTTAGCTTAAAAAACGTTTCAAGTCATCAGGTATAGGCATTGGTTTGAAAGGGCTAACATTAGTGCCGCCGGTGTTACCGAGTGGGACCCATATACGCGAAAACACAATTGAAGCAGCCATGCGAGCAAACTGACCAATTATTTCCTTGGCATTATGGGTTTTAAAACCAATTTTACACATCCACCAATGCGAGTAAGTATGCGCAATGATATAGCTTTGACCCAGAATATGAGCTCGCTCTAAGTGATAAAAAGCGGTTGTGTAATCTGCTTTCTCATAACTCGTTTTAGCCAATATCATTTCGGTGTTAAAGGCATGTTTGAGCTCACTATTCATGGCGAATGTCATTTTCAGTAATGGTTGTTTATTTGTAATGCCGTTTGTACCAAAAGTAAATACCTGAAATTGTGAAAAATAACGGTGACAAAGCCAATAGTAACCACAGTAATTGCACGATAGGGCCTGCAAAATCACCAATATGAAACTTATATTTAAAGTTCCATGTTTGCGTGGTCCATGAGCTTTGGCTGGCATCATAGCTTGCAACAATATCTGCTGAATATGGGTTTGCCCATACCCAACTATAGGCATGGCTTTCACCCGGGTTCTCTATTCTAAAGCCTATGTTATCAGTTGGTTTTTTCGGTAAATAAATTCTAAATAACTTACCCTCAGGAAATACAGTTTGTGCGTTATCAAACGCTTTTTGCACTTGTAAAGGCGTGTCTGCTAAAGGGGGAATAACGGCTGGCGGTTTAGGTCTCTCTTCAACAGTGCCTTGCATCACAAATTCTAATACGGCTTTGGTTTGTTCTTTCCAATGAAACGCCATACCTGTGTAAGCAATTAAAATGAGGGGAATTAAAAAGTAAACACCCAGAACGGTATGCAGCTGATACATCAACACTCTAAATTTAGCTTTACGCTTAATAGCCAAGCGCTTCATGCGATTTTTTGGTTTAACCCAAATATAAAAACCGAGCAGAATTTCAATAATAAGAATGAGCGCACACACCGAAACCCAGTTTCTTAACGGGCGGTTTTTATCGCCATCTTCATATAGCAGCCAGCGGTGCAAAGCCATGGTAAAGCCATAAATCGTACTGTAGTAATCGTACTCATGTAACACTTGGCCGTTGTAAGGATTTACACTGACATAGCGGTTGTTTGCTAACTGTAATTGCCAAGCAAGATCACTGCGCTGCTCAGGTATTAACAGGGTAACTGGTTGTTTAGTTGAAGCTGAAACGTGTTTTATGAGGTCATCAAAATCAAGTGCTGAAGCCGCAGGTGTTACAGTCCATTTATCGCTTTGAGTAAGGTATTGAATGTCTTTTGCGTAAATAAGCAACGCACCGGTCAAACTTAAACAAATCAAAAATAAACCACTTACTAAGGCAAGCAATAAATGCGTACGACGTAACCACAACTTCAACAAGGTTTGTTCCTTCAGTTTGCTGTTAAAACAAAACTGAATAGTAAATGATAACGCGTAACATTTACACTAAAACTTGTTCAATGGTGCAGCTCTCAATTGCAAAGTTATCATGTAAAAAGTGACGTATTTCATCGTTATTGATGTTTTGCTTGGCACTAAACTTGAGCTCGCAATGAAAGTGATGATCATCTATTTGCCACGTTTTGAGGTAATCAACATCAGTGATGGCAAATTGGGCTTTAAGCTCAGTAATAGCTGCTGTTAAAGAAAAATTATCAGGGGCTGCTTGCATTAAAATTTTACTGCTCGCTATTAGCAGCAAAATACCATGATAAATGACATACACAGAAATCAGCATAGTGGCAATTAAATCAACAACATACCATTGATAAAGAATGATTAAGGTACCAGCTATGATCACCACCACAGAAGCTAATGCATCAGACACATTATGTATAAACGCAGCACGAATATTCATACTGTCTTTTGCGCCTGCTTTGTAAGTTAAAAGGGCGGTGACAAGGTCAATAATGAGCGCAAGTCCAGCGACCCAAATGATGATCCAACCGTCAATGGGCTCAGGGTTTAAATAGTTGGAGATCGCTTCAACAATTAAGTAACCACCAATCACAATTAAACTTAAGCTGTTAAATAGGGTTGCTAAAATTTCAGCGCGTTTATAGCCGTATTGATAACGATCATTAGCTGGTTTGGCACCTATTTTTCGGGCGATTAGGGCAATGAATAACGACGAGGCATCACTTAAATTATGCAGTGCATCAGCAATTAACGATAAACTGCCAGAAACAAGGCCGCCAATCACCTGAGCGACAGTTAATAACACATTGATTGCAACTGCCAGCATGAGTTGGCGGGTGCTTTGGTTATTTGTATCGTGATGATGGTGGTGTCCGTGTCCCATAAAAATACCGAGTTATTGATTTGCTTTATTTTTATACCATGCGTGCCGTGGTATTGAAATGTTTGTAATGATTTGTTCGTGTACAGATTATAATTTACTGTTCAAATGCCGGTGGATTTGTTAATTTATCGCCGTTGTACCAATCTTAGTTCTAATTTTTAGGCTCAATGTGAAAGCTGCATTTATTATTTTGATTAGCGTATTATTGCTCCAGCCCTTGCTGGATAGCTTTGATGTGGCCGATCATAATGCTGCGTTTAATCACACCTCGGTACTGCTATCAGAAGAAATTGACCTTGAAGCCCATTGTGCAGCCAATGGCGATCACCTGTTACACCAATTAGAGCACACCGAACTGAGCAAACAGTTGTCTGATTCAGCCGAAAAAGGCCATTGTCATGTTTGTCACAGCCCAGCGTTTGTCGATTCGCTGCAATTGACCGAGCCTGCTGATACCTATTTTACTAAAATTGAATCTCTCGATTTAACCTTCACATCAGCAGATTTAGCACCGTTACATCGCCCACCTATTTTAGATCTTACTTAATCCCAAACCCTTTTTAGATTTTATTTGGGCTTAGCCCATTTTAAGTAAGAGACGATATATGTTTTTAAGAAATTTTATGCGTTACGCATTACTGTGCGTATGCTTTATGTATGTGACAAATAATTCTGCGAAAGAAGCACATGAACATCAAGAAAATGAACAAGCTGAGCATGCTAATGAAGTCAATTTAACTGAGCAGCAACAGCAACTAGCTAATATCAAGGTTGAGCGCCTTGTACTGAAAAAACACAATCAAACCTTATATGCACCGGGTGAAATTAAAGCCAATGGTTATGCCAGTTATGTGGTGTCACCGCGCGTTGATTCAATCGTTGTAAAGCGCCATGCCTTGTTAGGGCAACATGTCAATAAAGGTGACTCTTTAGTCACCTTATTTAGTGGCGAAGTTGCCAGCCAGCAAACTGAATTTAGATTGGCCGAAGCAGAGTTAAAACGGCTAACTAAAATGACACCAGGCACGGTGAGCAAAAAGCAAATCTTAACTGCCAAAGCCGAGTATGAAGTAGCTTATAGCCGCTTAGTTGCCTTTGGTTTATCAAAACAAGCTATAGCTCAAACACTGACTATAAGCCCAGAAAAACTCGGCGAATATACCTTATTTGCACAAACATCCGGTGCTGTTTTAACCGATAACTTTGCCCAAGGTCAGCGAGTTGATTCGGGGATTGAGTTGATGCTGATTACTGATGAATCAGCGCTTTGGGTTGCAGCTCAGCTTTCATCGAACCAAGACCGTATTATTAATAATGGCTCGACAGCGCTGTTAGAAGTAAACGGTAATCGCTATCAAGCAACAGTCATTCAAGAAGCACATACCATTGATGAACAAACACGCTCACGAACCGTTAGGCTCGAGGTAAAAAACACCCAGCATAGTTTGCACCCAGGCATGTTTGCGGATGTGTATTTTCATTTTGAAACAGACCAAGAGGTACTTGCCGTACCTGAAAACGCGTTAACACGTAGTGCAGATGGTGACTGGCAGTTATTTGTCGTTGATGACGATGGTGGCTTTGCTGCCCAAGAAGTAACCCTTGGCAGAAGTTTTGGTGATTATCGTGAAGTATTAGGTATTAAAGCCGGGCTTGAAGTTGTCACCCAAGGTGCTTTTTTTATTGCATCACAGCTAGCTAAAGGCGGATTTGATCCGCATAACCACTAGAGGTGACGCATGTTTAATTTATTAATTGAGGCGGTGATAAAGAACCGTCTACTCGTGGTATTGGCCTTACTTGCAGCGATTGCAGTGAGTGCATTTATGATCCCAAAACTTAATTTAGATGCTTTTCCTGATGTGACGAATGTGCAAGTTGCGGTGAATACCGAAGCACCAGGGCTTGCGGCTGAAGAAGTAGAGCAACTGATCACATACCCGATAGAAGCAGTTATGTATGCGCTGCCCGATGTAGAGCAGGTGCGTTCTATTTCTAAAACGGGGTTATCGGGCGTCACTGTGGTGTTTAAAGAAGGTGTTGATATTTACTTTGCTAGGCAACTGGTTTTTGAACGTTTGCAGTCTGCTAAAGAGCTGATCCCAGCTGGTGTGGGTATGCCAACCATGGGCCCTAATACATCAGGGCTTGGACAAGTCTATCAGTATTTACTTGAAGCAAAGCCAGATGCCAACATAGATAGCATGGCACTGCGTAGCTTAAATGATTGGGTGGTTAAATTACTTATATTACCTATTGATGGTGTGACCGATATTCTGTCATTTGGCGGTGAGGTTAAGCAGTATCAAGTGAACATAAACCCCAATAAGTTACTTGCTTATGACCTAACACAGCAAGATGTTAGTGAAGCTCTAGATGCTAACAACAGTAATGTGGGTGGCTGGTATATGAATCGTGGTCAAGAGCAGCTTGTTATTCGTGGTACAGGTTGGTTTACCCCAGGAGACAAAGCGCTTGCTGAGATTGCGCAAACACCTATCAAAACCATTGATGGTACAGTCGTTAAAGTGGCAGATGTTGCAAATGTTGAGCTTGGCAGTGAAATTCGACAAGGCGCTGTCACCTTATCTAAACGCAATGAACAAGGCGAAATAGTCAATCGTGGTGAAGTGGTGACTGGTATCGTGCTGAAAAGAATGGGCGCTAATACCAAGCAAACAATTGATGGCATTAACGCGCGTGTCGAGATGATAAATCAAGCGCTGCCAAAGGGGGTTGAATTTAAAGCCATTTACGACCAAGCAGAGCTTATTAGCCAAGCGGTACAAACGGTTATTGATGCACTGCTTTTAGCTTTTGTGTTTATTATCATTGTATTAGCGCTATTTTTGTTGGATTTAAGAGCAACATTTTTGGTGTTGTTGTCGATCCCTATTTCGATTGGTTTAGCGCTGAGTGTAATGGCATGGCTTGGCTTGTCGGCAAACTTAATGTCGTTAGGTGGGATTGCTGTTGCAATCGGTATGCTGGTAGATGGCTCAGTTGTGATGGTTGAGAATGTATTTAGACACTTAGGGCTTAAGCATAATCAACATAAGCCTTCTTCGCAGCTGGTGGCTATTGCTGCAAAAGAAGTGGCACGGCCTATCTTTTTTGCCTCTTTGATTATTCTAACGGTATTTTTACCGCTGTTTAGCTTTGAAGGCGTTGAGGCTAAGTTATTTCAGCCAATGGCAGTGAGTATTATGCTTGCGATTATTAGCGCTGTGATCGTTGCCTTGGTTGTGGTGCCAGCTCTGTGTGTGTACTTATTTGCTAAAGGCGTGACAGTAAAGCAAAGTATTTTGTTAAAACCTATCGATATGCTTTATCAACGGGCTTTACAAAAAGCATTGCAGGCCAAACGCAGCGTTTTAGCTATAGCAGGGTTATTGTTGATTGTTGCGGCCGTTATGCTACCTAGGCTGGGTACTGAATTTGTGCCAGAGCTTGAAGAAGGCACTATTAACCTACGTGTGACACTTTCCCCATCTGCAAGTCTCGATACGGCAATCTCAGTGGCGCCTAAGCTTGAAGCCATGTTGCTTGAATTTAGTGAGGTGGAATATGCGCTGAGCCGAATCGGTAGGGCTGAAGTGGGAGGCGATCCTGAACCAGTTAACAACATTGAAATCTATTTAGGCTTAAAACCTCATGAGCAATGGGTAAACGCGAAAACTCGGGTCGAATTACAGCAGCTAATGGAAGCCAAGCTTGAGCAGTTCCCTGGGCTTTTGTTTAACTTTTCACAGCCTATAGCAACGCGAGTAGATGAGCTTTTATCCGGTGTTAAAGCGCAATTGGCCATAAAATTATTTGGTAGTGACCTAGGCGTTTTAACTGAAAAAGGCCAACAAATTGAGCAGTTAGTTCAGCAAATACCTGGTGCTAAAGATGTCGCGATGGAGCAAATAGGCGGTGAAGCACAGCTGATAGTTAAACCTAACCGTTTAGCATTGTCGCGCTTTGGTTTATCGGTGGCTGATTTGATGGATGTAGTTCAGCATGGTATTGGTGGGCAATCCGCAGGGCAAATCATTAATGCCAATGAGCGCTATGATATTTATGTACGCATAGCCCAAAGATTTAGGCAAAACCCGAATGTGATTGCTGATCTTCGACTGCAAACCCCCACGGGTGCCATTGTAAGGGTGGGGGATGTAGCCGATGTACAAATTGAGTCTGGCGCTCCGCAAGTTCGTCGCGATGATGTTCAAAGGCGGGTGGTTATTCAAGCGAATGTGCAGGGGCGAGATATGGGATCTGTAGTTGCCGATATACGCGCTACCATTGCCGATAAAATGCAGTTACCTAGTGGTTACAGTGTGGCGATTGGCGGTCAGTTCGAAAACCAACAACGGGCACAAAAGCGGCTAATGATAGTAGTGCCAGTGGCCTTATTACTGATTGCGTTATTGCTTTATTTTGCTTTTAGTAACCTATCGCAAGTGGTGCTGATTCTTGTCAATGTTCCCTTGGCTGTAATTGGTGGGGTGATTGCATTGTATGTGTCAGGACAATACTTATCTGTACCCAGTTCAGTAGGATTTATCACACTGTTTGGTGTTGCTGTATTGAATGGTGTTGTGATGGTCGAAAGCATTAATCAAAGGATTAGTGCAGGAGATAGCAAAGATAAAGCAGTATTTGAAGGCGCTGTTTCAAGGCTAAGACCCGTACTCATGACCGCGCTTACTTCAATGCTTGGGCTAATTCCAATGCTCCTTAGCACAGGAATAGGGGCCGAAATACAAAAGCCACTTGCTACGGTTATTGTTGGCGGCTTGGTCAGTGCAACCTTCTTAACTTTATTTGTACTTCCGGTACTTTATAAGTCGATGAGTAAATAAAGCATAATGGGGCTAACTTTTAGTAGCCCCTTTTTAAATGCCGTGTATTTCTGTAAAGGGCGTTTACACCATGCTAAAGCCCTTATAAACTGGGCGTTACAATAATGATGTAAAAAAGGAATACAGAGTGAGTAACGCAATTACAATTCGTCCGGCAGTCGCAAGTGATGCTGCAACAATCCTACATTTTATTACCGAACTTGCTATTTACGAAAAAGAACCCGACGCAGTTAAAACAGACGAGCAAGCTATTTTAAAAACGTTATTCAGTGAAGGCGCAACGGCGCATAGTGTTATTTGTTTAGACGGCGACACACCAATTGGTTTTGCAGTGTATTTTTATAATTACTCTACATGGCTTGGCAAAAATGGTTTGTATTTAGAAGATCTTTACGTCAGTGCAGATAGCCGTGGTAAAGGTGCTGGTAAGCAAATTATGCAATACTTAGCTAAGCAAGCACTCGAAAAAGACTGTGGTCGTTTTGAGTGGGTGGTACTTGATTGGAATAAACCAGCCATTGATTTTTACGACAGCATTGGTGCTAAACCACAAAACGAATGGATTATTTACCGCCTAACAGGCCAAGAGCTTATCGACTTTGCGCATCAATAAGTAATGTTGCTATAAATAAAAATTATCAAATAACAATATAAATAAAAATCATTTGCATTTGATCTTTTCTGTGTGTAGTTTAAATACACATAGAATGATTGGTATAAGTGCAGGTGATTTTTATGACTCAAACAACACGCCACACACCGTTAACTTCGCACGCCATTGATGATGCGCTTGCTCCTTGGCAAAGTGCTATTTATCAAGGCAACTTAGCATTTGAATCTGGCGAGCTTATTACTGCGCGTGATCATTACACGGTTGCAAGCATCCGCGCCGAAACACTTCTGGCGCAATTTTCTAATATTCCAATCAACCATTCGGTAACTCGCTCGTTAGAGCATTGTATTGCAGCATTTGTTGTTGCCACTTTGAATCTTGCCGACACCTTTAAAGTCATGCAAAAACCCGATAAAGCATGCACCTGGCTTTGTCATGCTCATCAACGATTAAGCGTGCTATTAAATCACCCAGAGCAGCAAGTTCGCACCTTGGTGCTGCACCATCATCATAAAACCTATTATGAGCTGGTTAAGTTTGCGAGCATGGCATCGGCATTTCCGACACTCATTAACCGAATCAACCAGCTATTAGCTGACCATCCCCATAAAACGCAGTTATTACATTAACGATAAGGAATCAGTATGCCTTTTACATTACCCGATTTAGCGTATGACTATGATGCACTTGAACCGCACATTGATGCGAAAACCATGGAAATACATCACACCTTGCATCATCAAACCTATATTAATAAAGCGAATGCTGCACTAGAGGGCAGCCATTATTCAGAGCAAGATGCTGAAACATTACTCCGCACTATTTCATCAATGCCTGAGTCTTTACAAAAAGCAGTACAAGAGCATGTGGGTGGCCATCATAATCACTCATTATTTTGGCAAGTTATGTCTCCTAATGGCGGTGGTACGCCAAGTGCAGAGTTAAACACTGCAATAGTTGATACATTTGGCAGCTATGACGCATTTAAAGAGCAATTTACTAATGCCGCGGTAAGCCGCTTTGGTAGTGGCTGGGCTTGGTTATGTGTTGATGAAAATAACCAATTGGTCGTTGAAAGTAGCCTTAATCAAGATAGCCCATTAATGCATAATCATACGCCTATTTTAGGGCTTGATGTGTGGGAGCATGCGTATTACTTAAAGTATCAAAATCGTCGCCCTGAATATATTGCAGCATTTTACGAAGTGATCAATTGGCCGGAAGTTGAACGCCGATATTTAGCCGCAGTTAAATAGCTGTTTAAATAGTTAAGGTCCGAAACTGGCTAGTCAAAAAATAATATTCAGTTAAGCTAACGGTATTAGCGTGTAACGAGAAGAATTATGACTAGCCAACAATGGCAAACTGCAAGGCAAAGCCGCGACCCACGCTTTGATGGGGTGTTTTTTGTGGCGGTAAAAAGTACAGGCATTTATTGCAGACCCATTTGCCCCGCACCAACAGCACAAGAAAAGAACGTTGAATACTACCAATACGCGCACTTAGCTGCGCAAGATGGTTTTCGACCCTGCATTCGCTGCCGTCCAGATAGTGCACCGAATAGCCCCGCTTGGCTAGGTACTAAAACCACCGCATTACGTGCCAAACAACTGATTGATAAAGGCGAGGCTTACGACTGTGAGGTTTTAGCCGACAGACTCGGCGTGTCGAGCCGCTATTTACGCCGTTTGTTTAACCAACATTTTGGACTGTCGATCACCCAATATCGATTATTTAACCAATGCAATTTTGCCAAGCAGCTATTACAACAAACAGATTTGTCGGTGGCAGATATCGCATTTGCTTCTGGTTTTAATAGTATTCGTCGTTTTAATGATGCTTTTTTAAAGCAGTTAAATATTGCCCCTTCAAAGTTACGCAAGTCAGATAAAAAACCAGCCTCAACATTAACTTTAACACTGGCATTTAGGCCGCCTTATAACTGGCAAGCACTCCATGATTTTTTGCAGCGCCGTTTAATTAGCGGCCTAGAATGGTTGAGCGCAACAAGCTATGGTCGCACTTTTAAAGATAAATATTGCCAAGGGCAATTCACAGCGCATTTTGTTGAGCATAAAAACCATTTTAAAGTAGCAATTGATATTGATAACACCCGCTATTTACAGCAAGTGATCCATAACATTCGCCGTGTGCTTGATTTAGACGCCGACACGCACACTATTGAACAGCATTTAGATGCAGAGCTTAAAGGCGCGATGCCGCTTTGTGTTGGGCTGCGTTTGCCGGGAATTTGGTCAGACTATGAAGCGGGGATACGTGCGGTACTTGGTCAGCAAGTGAGTGTTACAGCGGCTCATAACCTAGTAACACAGCTTGTAAGTGAGTTTAATCAGCAAAGTAATAACCACTATTTTCCAAGCCCTGAATGGGTTGCCAATTCTGAACTCGATTTTTTTAAAATGCCACAATCACGCAAAGATGCGCTAAGGCGTTTAAGTGCTTATTGTCAGCAAAATCCAGATAATCAAGAGCTTAATAATTGGCTTGAGCTCAAAGGTATTGGCCCGTGGACAGTTAATTACGCCAAGCTACGCGGTCAAAGCCACCCCGATATTTTACTGGCAGGCGGCTTAGGGGTTAAAAAAGCCCTCGCTGGAATCAGCGAATTTAATAGCGAGCACTGCGCGCCATTTCGCTCTTATTTAACTTTTCAACTATGGCAACAATTATGAGTATGCAACAAGTTATTATGCCAAGCCCGATTGGCGATATTACCATTCAAAGTACATCAAAAGGCGTCAGTTACGTCGGCTTTTACCCGGTGGTTGCAATGCAAACAGAGGTTGTTGATGAGCACACTCTTACACCCATTTTAATTTGTATAAGTGAGCTTAATGAATATTTTAACGGTGAGCGTACACGTTTTACAGTACCCCTTGATACCCAAGGTACTCACTTTCAAAGGCAAGTGTGGCGTGCGCTTATAGATGTTGAGTTTGGTCAAAGCAAGAGTTACCAAGATATTGCACTTGCCATTAATAACCCAAAAGCGGTGCGTGCAGTGGGCGCTGCAAATGGAAAAAACCCAATTAGCATTATTGTGCCGTGCCATCGAATTATTGGCGCAAACGGTAAACTCACAGGCTATGCAGGAGGCCTTGAAAGAAAAGAGTGGTTACTGAAACACGAAGGCTTGTTATAAAACAGCAATTTTACTGGGACAACGATTGAGGTAATAAGAGTAAGGTAATAGATGATGTTGTCGCGCGATTAGGGTAGCATATTGCGACTTTAAAATTTGGGCAACATCATGGCACAGCTGTACTTTTATTATTCTGCAATGAATGCAGGCAAATCTACCACACTTTTACAATCTGCATTTAACTACCGCGAACGTGGTATGGAACCGGTTATTTTAACAGCGGCTATTGATGATAGAGCAGGTGTTGGCAAGGTGTCTTCACGTATTGGTTTACAGGCTGATGCGCATATTTTTGATGCAGATAAAGATGTATTTGAGCTAATCAAATCATTAAATGCAGAGCAAAAGCGCCATTGTATTTTAGTTGATGAGTGTCAGTTTTTATCAAAAGACCAAGTAATGCAATTAACAGATGTGGTTGATGAGCTTGGTATTCCGGTGCTGTGTTATGGCTTACGTAACGATTTTAGAGGCGAGTTATTTAGTGGTTCACAATACCTACTTGCCTGGGCAGACAAACTAATTGAGTTAAAAACAGTGTGTCATTGTGGTCGTAAAGCTAACCATGTACTGCGTACCGATGAGCATGGCAATGCGATTGCAGACGGTAATCAGGTAGAAATTGGCGGCAACGACCGATATGTATCGGTGTGCCGCAAACATTATAAAGAAGCGTTAAATCTCGGCCGCTAATGCCGAGATAAAACTATCAATATCTTGCTTAGTGACGCCTAAATGGGTCACTAATCGCAGTGGTTTACCCGGTGAAAACAGCATATTTTGCTCTTTTAGTGCATGTGCCACTGCTTTTAAATCGATATGTTCGGCAACATTTGCGTAAACAATGTTGGTATCGATTTGAAAAGTTGACGTATCAAAACCAGTTAACGTGTTTAACTGCTCAGCTAAATACGCCGCGTTATCGTGATCCTCAGCAAGCCTTGCTACGTGATGCTCAAGTGCATACTGGCCAGCGGCTGCAAGCATACCCGCTTGGCGCATACCACCACCAAGTACTTTACGCCAGCGGCGCGCTTTATCAATCAGTGCTTTGCTACCTAATAATAGTGAGCCAACAGGCGCACCGAGTCCTTTTGATAAACAAATAGACACTGAATCAAAATACTGGGTGATCTCAGTGATATCAACACCTAACTTAACCGCCGCGTTATACACGCGGGCACCGTCTAAGTGCAGAGCAAGGTTATGTTTATCAACACACTCTCTGGCTTCTTTTAGATAACTTAGCGGGAGAACTTTGCCACCAATGGTGTTTTCTAAGCTAAGTAGTTTGGTTTTAGCAAAGTGAAAGTCATCAGCTTTAATTGCAGCCACAACTTTGTTTAAATCTAGGCTGCCATCGGCATTATTTTCAATTGGTTGTGGTTGAATAGAACCCAATACAGCAGCACCGCCACCCTCAAATTTGTAGTTATGTGCTTGTTGACCACAAATATATTCGTCGCCACGTTCACAATGCGCCATTAATGCTAGTAAGTTTGCTTGCGTGCCAGAGCTGCAATAAAGGGCGCTTTCGAAGCCATGGCGCTCAACAGCAAATTGTTCAAGTTGATTAACGCTTGGGTCGTCACCATAAACGTCGTCGCCTACTGGGGCGTCATTCATGACCGCGCGCATAGCTGCTGTTGGTTTTGTAACTGTGTCTGAACGAAAGTCGATCATCTTATTATCCTTATACTAGTTCGTTAAGAATGGCTTCGCGGTCAGCTTGGTCAAAATAGCTCCAAGCAATAAAGCGACTAATTTTTTGGCCTTGTGCCATTTTTATAACTTTTACTTCTTTCACATCAAGTGTGCTAAGTAGCTTTTTTACATGCGGTAAAGTGTCAGACTTAGAAACAAGCGATGTAAACCAAATACATTGCTCTGCAAACTCTTGGCTCTCAACGCACATTTTACTGATAAATTCGCGCTCACCGCCTTCACACCAAAGCTCGTTTTGGCGGCCACCAAAATTAAGCGCTTTTTGTGGCGCTTTGTTAAGGTTTTTCCATTTACGCTCAGTACCTGCTTTGGCCTGTTGCTCGCTGGCATGAAACGGTGGGTTACATAAAGTTAGGTGAAAAACATCTTTATTCGATATCACGCCCGTAAACATTTTATTGGCGTTGTTTTGCTGCTTAACATTAATTTTCAGGCGGTTGAATTGCACGATTTGTTTGGCAATTTTAACAGACAAGGCATCAATATCGGAGCCTGTGAAGTGCCAGCCATATTCGTGATTACCAGTAAGCGGGTAAATCACATTTGCACCTGTGCCTACATCAAGCACTTTTACTTGCTTACCCGTCGGAATATGACCTTGGTTATCGCTTGCTAATAAATCGGCCAAGTGATGAATGTAATCCACTCTGCCAGGAACCGGTGGGCAAAGGTAGTTGTCGGGCAAATCCCAAAAATCGATTTTATAATGGCTTTTTAATAACGCTTGGTTGAGGGTTTTAACCGCTAATGCATTGGTGAAATCAATGGTATCAGTGCCCGCTGGCGTTTGCGTTATATAAGGTGTTAGGGCAGGAGTATCTTTGCATAGCAAAGTAAAGTCGTAGCCATTTAAGTGGCGATTTCGCGGATGCATTAAGGAAAACCTATCTGTTAGCCATATCAAAGGCTGATTGTACCAAATAAATCTTTGCTCTGAGTTAGTTTGCGGTGGATATTTTTGCTTAGTAGCATTAATACATGGTGAGTAAAAATAAGTTGAGAACTGATTGAGTGGATTTACTCAGAGTATGGGCTAGTTGAGGTTAAGAGCGAAAGAACGGGCATATTGGCCATGATACAAGCAACTAAGGTTTGTGTTTATAAAATTTTGACACAAATTGGGTCACATTGGGTACTACCATAAGACATTTAAAGCTGATAAATTCGTAAGTGATTCAATCAAGGAAAAATAATAAAAATCATGGTTAAAAAGATACTTAAAGGAATTGGTATAACATTTTTAGTGTTAATTAGCTTATTTGTACTTTTAGCAATTTGGACTGCGAATAAATCGTCTGCTTACAAAGAAACTGCTATTCCTTACCTAAATTCAGCAATTGTAGATATTTCTAATTGGGATGCTCAAACTCTAAAAAACTATATGACCCCATCATCAATTGAAAATGCCACAGATGAAGATATTTCTAAAATCATGCGTGCATTTTCAAAGTTGGGCGAATTAAAAGAACTAGGTGAATTTGAATTTATAAATGTTAGCTCTAAAGCTGTTACTGGAGGTGGTTCTGGTACTTATGTTACTTATTTAATTCCAGCTTCATACACTAATGGAGACGCAAAAATAACCGTCACGTTAAAAGAAGAAGGTGAGTCATTCTCTATTTATAACTTCAATTTAAATTCGATGGCGCTTATTGATTAAGTTTTATCAAAAATAGCAAGCGCAACTGGTTGTATTTAAATAGTTTATTTTCAAAGGAATGTTTATGTCTAAAATTAAAAAAATAGTGATAGCTGTAGTAATTGTGCTAAGCCTTGGCGCAATTGCTAAACAATACAATGAGCACAATCACACAGAGATGGCAATTAAAGAGTGTGGCAATAAAGACAACATCGCTAAAGTCGACTCTAAAGGTTTTGAGTGTAAAGACTAATAGAGAATAGCGACAGTTGATTGATGTTATAAATACGAAGCAGCCGTTACGTTAAATAATGCTTTATGAATATGGAGTTAGTTTAAACTATGAATGAAGCAGAGAAAAAAATCCTACAAGTCATTGAGCAATATGGGTGTTATGTAACATCAGTTTTTGATCCTGAAGGTGAGAGCCCCAACTTTACATATTCAACAGGTATCAGTAAAACATATGATGCACCCGAACTTATTATAATCGGTTTAAACAGCAAACTAGCTCACTCAATAGTAAATAATTATGAAGGACGTTTAAAAAATGGTGAGAAATTCTCAATTGGTGAATTCTATGAGGGGTTCTTAGAAGGTTTTGATGTTACTTTCTGTGAGGTATCACAAGAAAATAAACAAGAGTTTATGCTTTCAGCTTGTTGGTATAATAATGACAAATTTGAAGCATTACAGTTGGTGTACCCTACTACTAGTGGTATTTGGCCTTGGGATGCTGCTGCAAACCAGAGCTTTTTAACACTTCAGCCTTGCCTAGCAACAAAGAGTGCGTGGTAATTTTTAAAAGGTCGTTTAGTTAACATTTGAGCGAGGTATGTTCATTCACCTTTGTTAGCTGAATTCATGATGGTTTCAAAAGGTTTTTATAACTCGAAAGTGAAAGGTTTGAATAAAGAACAAAGCAAGGAAAGTTGTATCTTATATGCTGTATTTACAACTGTTTTATTGTACTTCCTTTTTAAAATTACGTTAATTTTTTCTATGCAGTTAAATTGGCATTCAACCTGTCTAAGCTCGCTTTGGGATAATGCCAACTCTGTAGTGACACCTTTTTTAGGGTTTTCCATTGTCGCTGTATTAAGTTGTATCTGGTTTTTTTATTGCGCCATAAAATACAAACAAAAAGCAGGTAAAGCGGTATATCTTTTATTAGGCGTAGGAGCTGTGTTCTATTATTTTTGGTTTAGAGGCTTTTACGGTTTTTGGCAGCTAATGAGCTACGAAAAAAAAGAAATAACAGTACAAGAGTTTTATGAAAAAACAGGTGGTACAGATAGACTCACTTCGATGTTTGGTAACCGCCTCAGGCATCATGAACTGTGTAAGTCACCACATGACTAGATGAATCAAAATGCAGATGAGACGTTTTGTGTGGTACCAATATCAGTTGCTGTAAAAATACACAGCATAGTTATTTCGCTCTTATATTCAAGAAAATGAGCAACGAGCGCATTTTATTTTTCTGAAACCCTTTAGGATTAATTAAAAATACGAGTTGCCGATGCCTTAAGTTATTTGTTACTAATAGATTTATTAAATACATGAGCGTGACATTGGCAGAAAGATTCGTGACGCGCTCACTATTGAATTGTTAGGTAGCTAGATGGAATTTCAGAGTTGGCCAACACCTTTTGAAAATGGCAGTTTGTGGTTAGTTGATTTGTCATGGGGTACCAAAGAGTGGACGTTAGAGAAATCGAATGGTGTAAAGTACCTGATTAAAGGCGACGCAAAACACGAATACCATGAACTTGTTGCTCGTGTATTTCACGAAGAATCACAAACTATATACGAGCTATTATTTGAATCTGTAAATGGCTTTCGTTGTCTTGATGAGCATGGGTTGACTGAAGTTTGGAGCGAAAAACGACCAAAGTTCAATACTTTTAAAATAAGAGGTCACGGCTGGCACAAAGAAAGTCCGCTCACCTTCTTTATAGGAAATGATGGTGAATGGTCTCACTTAATAGTTACTTCTGACGAATGTTTAGAGGTTGTTTGTCGAGAAAGCCCTATTGTAAAAGTGATTGGTAAAGCAGAGGTTTTCGCTACCTAACAAAGCCATAAAACAATGGACGCAAAACAGCAGGCTGGTGGTCCTTTGTCGCTGATTTTAGCAAAGCATTTACGCGCCAATTAGTAAGGAAATATGCCCAAGGAAGCATCATAAACGAATGATTTATCTAACACTTAACTCAAATAACTTTAAGGAAACCAAAGAGTTTTATTGCACGACGTTGTCTTTATTTAAAGCTCAATCTGAAACAAGGCTAATATGCTTAGCAGGAGAGTTAATTTTAGATTTAGATGGTTCTTGCCCATGCGCAGAGTTTGGAATTCATATAGGCGATAAACAAATAACTATTCTAAAAACTCTCGAAAAGACTGGAGTTGTTTATTCTTTCGAAAACAACATTGCTGGAGATTTTTTGGAGCTAATTGATCCATCGGGTAATAAAGTAGGCATATGGGCGCATGGTGGTTCAATAAAATGATTACGCGTAACAAAAAATTATGTCGCCAGAAAGCGGGCTGGGGCGCATATATGAAATACGTTTTAGGAATGCTAATAATGATTTGGAGTATTTTTTCTTCCGCCAAAGACTATCCTGAAGTAGTTGTTGGTGAGGAAGATGGTTTTGTCGATCTGACCTTTACAATTTCAAACTCCAAGAAGCTCGAATCTGGTTCATATGAAGTTGTCGTTAAAGGCAACCTGAAAGGCAATATAGTTGGGTTTGCAATCGAGCTGTTGCCATCGTGGAACCCGCAAGCAGTAGAAGGTATTGATGATCCCTTTTATTGGGGAGAGGCATTCTTCAAGAACACCGGGGCGGAGTCAGTTGCCTTTATAAGATCACTAGCTAGTCTCTACGGAGCTACCGTAAGTGGTGCATCGGTTTCAAATGAGGTATACGCCCAAGTGGTTGGGCTTGCATGCAATCCTGAACAGCTTGAGGTCTCACCTTGCAAAATGAAGCTCTTCTTCAATCCTGACGGAGAGGAAGAACTGTATTCTGAGGTTTTCATAAACATTGATCTTTCTGAGAAAAGGCTGGAGTTCAATGAAAAGGACAATGATTATCGTGCGCCATTATTACGTTCATTGTTGCAATAAAGGCTTAACAAGCGGCTGGACCAGACAAATTTCCGCTGTCACCTTTTTGGCGTGGCAAAAAAGTAGCCATCAAAAATTTGCTTGTTGAGCCGGGCGTTATGTATTCCGGTAGAAATATGGACAACCTGAAAAATTCGATTATGGCACTTGCCGCATCAGCAAAAGTTCAAGAGGCACTTTATCCAAGTTTCGCGGCTGTTGGTGATGAATTGGTGCTTGAGTTTAGTGAATGCTTAGACGACTTGAAAGTTAGTGATTTAACACCTAAACAAGTAGCATCTATTGAGGCGTTAGATGTTTTTATTAATCAGCATTCAGGTGCGCAATTCTCAGCCATGTATCTTGAAAGTAGTGCTTTATTTGACGATCCTAATTGGGAAGAAATTAGGTCACTTGCCAAGCTGGTTGCTGAAGAAATGGGTTGGTCATCAACTGAACCAATCAAACAAAAACATAGAATTGTAACTGGTTAGCTGAGAGCACATAACAAACGCATTAATAATGAACGCCTAACGCTTGGCTGGCGCTCGTTCCTCTCAAATTTTAGCCAAGCTTAATCCGCCCATTATACGGGCGTTAGCTTTTAAAGTAAGGATTGACTATTGAGGAAAGTTTTAGCTGTTATAATTGTCACTTATATTGTGTATGGCTGGATTTGTTATTTTTGGGATAATTCAGAAGGATCAAATAAACTAGCTAAATTTAGTAGTCTTACTCTTGAAGATATTGTCTCAATTGAAGCGATAAATTCTGAGTATATTAATGTGACAAATTCAGCATTAAATTCTACCCAATCAAAAGAACTATTAATTAATGCTATTACTAGTGCGGAGCAAGCATCAACCGCTAATAGACCACCCAAAAACACCAAACTATATATTAGAATTAAAACAAAGAACGACACCATAGGTTTGAATTTGATGGTTCCACTTACCAAAAGATGTGAAATGTATTTTGTTGTTGTAGATCGGGTTTATGATGGTGAAAGTTACACTCAGGATAGTTATGGCCGCTTTATCGCTACTGGGCTTTATGAATTTTTAGTTGAGGCAAAGTTAGTAAACGAGAGCTAACAAGCAATTAAACAGGGATAAATAACTTGCGGGCTATTCGCTTCGCTCAATTTTAGCCCACAATTTTTTAACCGTTAATATAGCGTTAGGCAATCAGGCATGTCCAAGTTTACATATTATAGAAATCTTATATTAGCTGCTGTTTGTGTTGCTCTTGGTATATCTATTAGCTATGTTCAACTAACTCAAAAAAACGGTGGCTTCCCTTATAAAGAAGAGCTGGTTAGTCGTGATGGGTATATCGATTGGGTGCAGGAGTATGATTACGGAATTCGCTTTGCATTTGTAGATGATAATTATAATTTCAATTACCCTTCTAAATCTAACGGCCAGAGCATAGTTTATGACTCATTATTCAACTCTAAAGGGAAAAGAGTTGAGGTTCTATTTGAACCTAGAGAAAGTACGAAGCCAATATATACAACTAAAGAGTTTCACGATGTATTTGAAGTCAAGATAGAGCAAAATGTAATCCGTTCCTATGCCAAATCAGAAAAGGCGTGGAAATCAGATAACCTACTTATGCCGTTTATATTGGTACTATTTTTAATTGGTGGGCCTTATATGTGGTGGAAAACCAAGAAAGAGTACAAGAATGCCTAACAAGCGGATATTGTCGGACTGGTTTTACGCTGCGCTCCAAACCAGCCGCATATGCGGTCGTTATGTTCTTATTTAACAAGGAGGTTTTTTGAGAAAAGCTTTTAGTATATTTTTATTATTGGCATTTTGAAGCTCTCGGGCATTTTGCTACTCAGACGTAGGTATCGTTTATCTAAATCAACTGATTGAGGATGTTCGTAGTCATAAAAATGAAGGTTCAGAATGCAAATACAGTAAAAAGCAGTTTGACTTGATAAATGAGCTAACAAGTTCAGAAAATAAACATTTCAAGTATGCTCGCTTGCTTGGTAAAAATCAAAGTGAGCTGCATGTTTTCGTAGAGATATCAAAACCACAGAGACCGGGTTTATCCTTAATTATTTCTATAAAAAATAACCGTTGTGAAAGTTTTAGCGTTTTCGAGATAATGAATTAAATTCCTGCTTTGAACATAAAAGACGCTTAACACGTTCACTGGGAGAAAAACGGGGCGCGCCTTTGGCATTTTCGCGCTACAATTTGTGTCCGTTAGCTAAGCATTATATTTACTTAAGGATTCGATCTGTGCCTAAATATCAAATTCCTAAAAATGTTGGTGAATGCGAAATTATTGAATCCAGAGCTGGAACTCCTTTGATCTGGAATAGAAAAAAAAGTAAAGGCAAAATTTCTATTCCTTGCAGAGACTGGGAGCACGCTGAAGAGGTTTTAAAAAAACTTAAGGCTCTGAAAAATGGTGGTGAATTGTGGGTATGATTTTATGCTTTCAGTAGCATAGTAAATATAACAAACGCATCAATGAATGGATGTCTAAAGCTTGGCTGGCACTCGTTCCTCTCAAATTTCAGCCAAACTTAATACGTCCCATATTGCGGCGTTATACACCATAGGAAAGCTTTGTGCTAATTCAAGCGATTAATAGTCAGAGAAGACTAAAACCATATTTCTACTCGCAGTCTGCTAAAGTTGGTGGTATTGGTTGCCTGCTTGGGCTTTCAGCAGCGTACCCGTTATTCTTTATAATTGCCTCGAGCTTTGGTATTGAGTCAGATATCCCAATACGTAGCTACGATGTTGGTACAGTATCTGTAATGTTCACAATATGCTTATTAATTCTTTGTTTATCACTATACGCATTTTGTGCTTTAACTGCCTTTATTTACTATGGAATTAAGTGCAAGAAAGGGCATATCGATAGGCAAGAACTTAATAATATCGTATTTAAAGGTATCTATCCAAAGCGATGGCAACGTGGGCTTTAGTTCGGATTATAACAAACCACTAAATACTCTCGCTGAGGCGCTAACAAATGGGTTGCGTCACTTTGTTGCTATTTCTAGCTCTTCAGTGGTGCGCTAGCCAATAGAAATGTTTATGCGAAATTCACCTAATACATCCGACTCTCTAAAATGTTTTTTCCAGTAATTAGTTAACGCAAATACCCTAAATGTCTATTTTCAGAGATAGCTAAACATTGAGGTTGGCTTAAAATAATAGTTAATTTGTTTCCAAACTATGTAGTACGCACATATATTAAAAAATGAGCAACGAGCGCATTTTATTTTTCTGAAACCCTTTAGGATTGATTAAAAATACGAGTTGCCGATGCCTTAAGTTATTTGTTACTAATAGATTTATTAAATACATGAGCGTGACATTGGCAGAAAGATTCGTGACGCGCTCACTATTGAATTGTTAGGTAGCTAGATGGAATTTCAGAGTTGGCCAACACCTTTTGAAAATGGCAGTTTGTGGTTAGTTGATTTGTCATGGGGTACCAAAGAGTGGACGTTAGAGAAATCGAATGGTGTAAAGTACCTGATTAAAGGCGACGCAAAACACGAATACCATGAACTTGTTGCTCGTGTATTTCACGAAGAATCACAAACTATATACGAGCTATTATTTGAATCTGTAAATGGCTTTCGTTGTCTTGATGAGCATGGGTTGACTGAAGTTTGGAGCGAACAACGACCAAAGTTCAATACTTTTAAAATAAGAGGTCACGGCTGGCACAAAGAAAGTCCACTCACTTTTTTTATGGGAAATGATGGTGAATGGTCTCACTTAATAGTTACTTCTGACGAATGTTTAGAGGTTGTTTGTCGAGAAAGCCCTACTGTAAAAGTGATTGGTAAAGCAGAGGTTTTCGCTACCTAACAAAGCCATAAAATAATGGACGCAAAACAGCAGGCTTGTGCTCCTTCGTCGCCAATTTTAGCCTGCTATTTTGTGCCGTTTATTACGGCGTTAGGTTAAAAAGTTGAATGGCACTACCTAAAAAAGGAATTAGAAAAATTGAGTATGAAGGGCATACATACGGTTGGTTAATTCGTTCAAAGCCAACTTACACTCAGGGGGCATTTCAAAGCCCAATGACCATAGGTATTCAAGAATTGGACTGTGAAATGCCCAAGGTTTTATATGTTACTCTGAATATTGATCGGCCAGATAATTGGCTATCTAGTCATCAAACTCAAATAACCCCAAATATCATTCGTAATATTATTAAAGGGGCTATCGAAGAAGGTTGGGTGTTTAATGAGGGTGGGGCGGCATATGAGTATGAATTTGGTGTAATAAAAAATGCGTAGCCAGTCACCTAACAAGTTTAACAGCCACCGCCACTGCGTCGCTAGACAGACTAAACGCAGCTTCGCGGCAGTCTGCCGGTTATAAAGGCTTTGGCAGAAATCAAATCAACAAAGGAGAAATAATATGGGTGCATGGGGAATGGGAGTGTTTGATGATGATACTTCTTGTGACTTACTTTATGAAGCTATGGAAACAGACGCTCTCAGCTTTATCAAAAAAGCACAAAACCATAAAGATGCGGAGTATCTGGAATACGACGAATGCCACGAAGTTATTGTTGCTGCTTCTATAATGGACTACATATTAAACGGTACAAAATATAATTATAATACCGAAGACTATGACGAATGGCTATCAAAGCAAGGAAAAGAAGGAATTGAAAATTTAAAGTCTGATATTTCTGAAGGCCTGCGGAGAGTTTTATCAGGAGAGTCAGAACTAAATGAGTTGTGGCTAGAAAATGAAGAAGATTACCCTGCATGGAAGGGGAATATAGAAAGTATATTGTCAAACTTAAACGGCTAATAAATTGCTGCACCTGACACATACTGCTACGCCCGTTTTGTTTATGTCTGTTATGGCGCTCATTTTTTTTACACAAAGTCGCTCTTTGCAATATGTGCAGGTGAGTAAGAGATTGCTTTACTTCATCAGGCGTCATCACTACAGGCAGCTTGGGTTGTCGATTACTTCGTGCAAAATTCAAGTTTAAAGAAAGCTCATTTTTGACAATATGTTTATATAAAAAAGCCAGCGCATTTAAAGCTGCGCTTTGTGTTTAGGTGACATATTACGTTTTAATACAATATGGTCTAAAAACGCTTTGACTTCTGCATCTCCCATTGAGCTTGGGTGACGTTTGATGTGAAAGAGAATAAATTTTGCGATCCAACCTAAATAAGCGTTAATTGTTCTTAATGAATACTGACGAGTGAGCATATAGTCTGCAATGTAGTTTAAATAAGGAGAACGAGTTTTCATTTTCATTCCTTTGAAATGAATTTGTATATATACAGCTTTAGCTCAGTCGCTCGTATAGTCAAGAAAACGACCCAATCGCTCGTTTTTATCCTGAGGTAAAAGCGAGAACTCCTAAATTTTAATAACACTGGCAATTAGTTAACAAGTTTGTTAAAAATAATCTAATAAGAAAAGCGAGCGATGCTATAGAAGAAAAACGCGCGATTCGCTCGCTATAAACATGTTAAGCATCAGTCCTATGAATTCACATTGTCACATTTGCAATAGAGAACTAGAAGTTAAGGGTGATCCATTATCGATCGATTGTGGTGGTGATTGCTGGGGATGCATAGGTGAAATTGAAGCTGACCAAGGCTATGAACCATCCATAATTCAGGTAAGGAAGGAGTTTTCTGAGGGATTAAGGCCGGACTGGATGCCAAGCACTGAAACTAGTTGTGAATTGGATTCAGAATCTAGATTGCATATTCAGGTTAAGCTATCTCGGCCTCTCGGAGAACCATGGAATGACGAACTGTTCGAGTTGAAGATAATTTCTAAAGGATCGAGAATGGAAGAAGAAGTTATCGAGCAAGTGCTTCTAACTACAAGCTCAAATGGCGAGTGTATTTACACCTCATCAGCTAAAACACCGAAAAATGGTTCGGATTTATGGTATTTCATAGTCCGTAAAGAAAACGAGTGGGGTTATCCAGTTTCAGGAGCAAGAAATGCTTAACAAGCAGCAGCAACGGACTGTCAAACCTGTCACTCAAATTGCTGCGCAATTACGTGCCAGCTTTGCCAGCCGCTGTGCTGGGCGTTAGGTGTACATATAGATGCAACCCAGATTAGAGCTCGAGTTTTTGCAAGATGATCCATCCAAAATATGGGTTAAGGCATGCAATGAGCGATTCGCAGGAGAAACGGAGCAGTATTTTAATGCTCAATCGCTGCGTGATCTCGCAGAAAATTTGTCTAGTTTTCCCAAGTCTAATTCGGATGAAATAATCTTCGAAGTAGGTGAAGTCGACTCATCTTATGGACACTGTTTTCTTAAGTTTTATTGCATCGATTCTGCTGGCCATACTGCTGTATTTATTTCAGTTTCAGATGGCGAATCGAATTCAGCAAAATTTACGGTTCAATTTGAAGTTTTATCATTGGATATGTTTGTTTCTTCAATAAATTTCGCTTTAAAATCGGGTAATGGTGTTTCCGAATTAATTGGTATTAATGCATATACACAAAACATTTGAGTGTAAGTACACCTAACAAGCGCATTAAAAATGGACGTCTAAAGTTTGGCTGGCGCTCATTCTTCGCGATTTTAGCCAAGCTTTATCCGCCCATTATGCGGGCGTTAGGTTACTAATGAGTACAGATATAGAACCGATGTATATTGATTGCGGTAAGCATGGAAAGCGAGTGGCTGCCGTACTATGTGGTCATCTTGTCAAACCTGAGGGAGAGCCTCTCGGTTTCATTGAAAATTCAAGCGTTCCAAATGATCTTCAAGCTTGGTGTTATCAATGTGAGGCTGTTTTTGAGGAAGAGGACGGCATGACAGAAAGATTCAGAGAGTTTAATCAAATGTCAGTCGTATGTGTTAACTGTTACGAACAAGCAGCACAGTATCACAATGTAGATTGAGGTTCGTAACCTAACAAGCTGTTTAAAATGGACGCCTTACTGCTTGGCTGGCGCTCATTCTTCGCTAATTTTAGCCAAGCGTAATCCGCCCATTAACAGGGCGTTAGCAGTCAAAAGTGAACAACGAAAATTTTACCTTCAAATTATCAACATTAATTCTGAACATACTTCTTTTTATTGGTGGAGTGTGGCTGATCAATGCTTTGTGGCAAGATCTTGTTGATAGCGTTGTTAATTTTAATGAGTTAAGTGATTTTTACTTTATTGTTTTTGTTGCGTGTCTCATATGGATTGTATTGTGTGAATTTGGTTATCAAATAATGCTGTTCTTCCCACGTGGTAGAGCATTGGAGCTTAACTCTGATTCTTTAAAAGTTTGCACAGTTTTTGGGATGAAGACCATACCTAAAAAAGCCGTGAGAGGTTGCAAAAATCCAGTTCATAGAGCTACTGGAGGCCTAAAAGCCGGTCTCGTAATTATCTCAGTTGCTCCAGAGTACAGAGTTATGGGGCCTTATGGTTTCAAAATTAACCCGCAGTTTTATGGCTCTTCAGTAGCTGGTGAAAATGAAGTCTCTTTAGTTAAAAAAATAAGAGCATGGCGGAAACAAAGCAACTGCTAACAAGGCCGTTAAACAAAGGACACAAAACAGCAGGCTTGTGCTCCTTCGTCGCTAATTTTAGCCTGCTATTTTGTGCCGTTTACGGCAAGCGTTATGTATTTCTTAGGTTTTGAGTATGAAAACAATTAGGTGGGCAATAATCACCATAATCTTCGCTTTAAGTGCATATTTTGAAGTTGTGTGGATTTATTATCCTGTTTCAGTACTTTTCTTCATTTTTGCGTTAATGGGGACTGTTGCTTTATTTACAGTAAATAGTACTGACTTTGCCCAAGGAGCAATAGACCGAAATTTAGGTTGGGCTTTGTATATTAATAGCTTTATTAATACTGGAGTTCTAATTTATCTAGGGTGGAATATTGTTGCATTGCTCTATGCAGTGATGATTTGTATGGGCTTATCAAAAAGGTTAACTGGTTTGTATAAGCTAAGGTTAAAAAATACATAACAAGTGCCTAAACCTAGGGACGCAAAACAGCAGGCTTGCGCTCCTTCGTCGCTAATTTTAGCCTGCTATTTTGCGCCGGTTAGCCAAGCGTTATAAGCCAAAGGAAGATATGAGTTTACCGAAGGAACAATTAGCTAAAGTTAGAACTCCTTTTAGGGTGCTTGCGGGTTTCATCTTTGTACTCTCATTGTTTGCTATTTTAGCTACGGTAACTTTTGCGTTCACTGAACCATATGATCATAGTATTTGGCTATTAGGTATCGTGACGTTTGGTATGTCATATATATCAGGGCATGTTGTATTTACGGGTTATGCCCCCAAGTTTTTACTGTTTACGCATGGTGCTAAAGATGGCTTATAACAAGTTGCTCAAGTTCGTTCGTAAACTCACTGGGACAATTAACAGTTGGCTTGGCGCTTCGCGCAAGTATTGCCAACAGTCAATTGCCCCTTAGCAAAGCGTTATGTGCTTCTAGGATAAATTAAGATTATGAATTATTTTGAATCTCCTTTTTCGGGGATCACGTTAAAGCAACAAGTGACAAACCCGAATATTATTGTAGGCAAGCATAGCTACTATTCTGGTTACTATCACAACCATAGCTTTGATGACTGTGCTCGTTATCTCAGTCCGGACAGAGATGATGTTGATAAGCTTATTATCGGTAGTTTCTGTTCAATAGGCTCCGGCGCGGTGTTTATGATGGCGGGAAATCAGGGGCATAGAAACGATTGGATTAGTACATTTCCATTCTTTTACCAAGACAATGAGATTTTCGCCGATGCTACTGATGGATTTCAACGCGCAGGTGATACTGTAGTTGGCAATGATGTTTGGATTGGTTCAGAAGCAATGATTATGTCTGGCGTCAAAATAGGTCATGGCGCCATCATCGCAAGTAGAGCTGTCGTAACCAAAGATGTAGCGCCATATGAGGTTGTCGGTTCAAATCCAGCAAAACATATTAAGTTCCGTTTTTCGGAGTCAGAGATAGCCATGTTGCTTGAAATGCAGTGGTGGGATTGGCCTGAGAGCGTTTTAAAGGGCGGTATTAAGCACCTTTGCTCCTGTGACATTGAAAACCTTTACAATTATTGGAAGCAGGAAGTACGCACATAACAAAGCGTTTAAGAGGGATTTGGCACGCGTGGCATTTTTGGTTTGCGTTGGGTTCAGTGTTTACGGTGCATTGCAGAAGCTTATGTATTGCGTGCCGGCACCCTTAACGCGGCGTTATATTCTCAGGAGGTATAATGATTAGCACATTATTACTTGTGGTTGGTGTCCAATTTGGCGTAACTAAAGCATGCAATGACCCTGATGTTGATTTGCTAGATGAGCCCATAAGCATCGCAGCACCAATAGAAGGTAAAGACAGTATTTTTGAACCCAGTACAATACGGTTCAATTCTTCTTTACCTTCTGCTTGTGCAGTAACAAATACAGAAGCCACCGTGGAATTTGATGTATCAAATGAAGGTAAAGTAATAAATTTAAAAATATTGAGTATTAATCCACCACGAATACATTCAAGGGTCATATTAAGAGGGCTGAGAAAAGCAATAGTCTTACCTAATGCATTTGGTACAGACGGTAATAAAGTACATGTTAAATACGTACAGTTTAAAAAGAGAACAGAACAAATTAATTAAACAATGGACATAGAACAGCGGGGTTGCGCTCATTCTTCGCTTAGTTTAGCCTGATATTTTGCGCTGTTTATTATGGCATTATGTTTAATTTATGATTCGATATTGTATTCTCGTTTGTGTTGGGGTCGTTTCCGGATGCTCATTATTATTAATAGGTGAAAATGTTGTTTCTATTTCGGGTGAAGTAGAAGGAGACTGTTTGCTTTCATTAATCCCCAATGATGCCGAAATCATTCATAACTTTTATACCCGAGATGTAAGTGGAAAATTCAATGAAGGATTTACGGTATTATCTAGAAGCGATATTTATAAAGTAACAGTAAGCTGTAATGGAACTTTGGTTTATTCAACTGTAATAAATTACCCAGAAGAAATGGATAAATTTAATTTGGGTGTCATTAGCCTTAGTGATTAAACATAACAAGCCAATTAAGGTGTGACTGCTAACGCTTGGCTCAGTTTCGCTTCGCTACACAAGTTTAGCCAAGCATTATCAGTCTCTTAGTGTTGAGCTACCAAATAAATACTCTAAACATTTTTGTCCTAATATGGTCATGCTCAACGTCTAGTCACACTCAATGATGGCCTAATGACCGCACATGGCACAATGCCGTCTCTCCAGAATATGTTAATTACGTAGCATTAAAATCACCAAACAAACTTCTTCAGCACTTTTTCATAGCCTTTTTGTTAGAGATCATTTAGCCAAAGGCTTCTGTAACTCGAACTTCTAACATCGATAAATAATGGCTCTGCATTGGTGTTACAATTTAGTCAAAATCTCATCGTGCCTGAGATTCTCATTTTGAATGGCAATCGCCACACACCAAAACTTGCTTTGCTGAATAGACTGGCGTAACTTAACACTGGTACGATGAGTCTATAAGAATAAAAAGGTCAAACGTGACGATTAAACAAGAATCGGTGTTTATTAAACTCGCCGAAAGCCAAACCTTACATTTACGCCGTATCAGTAAGACTGATGCGAAAGGCCCTGCGGTGTTTTTTATGCATGGTGCCGTTGAAAATGGCAAAATCTTTTACACCCACAGCAATAAAGGTTTAGCGCCATTTTTAGCTGAGCATGGCTATGTTTGCTATGTGGCAGATTTACGTGGTCGTGGTGAGAGTAAACCTGCGATTTCAAAGCATGCAAAGTATGGTCAAACCGAGGCTATTTTAGAAGATATCCCTGCATTTTTAGATAAAATTAAGCAGCTTGAAGGCGAGCCTGCGCGTTATTGGGTGGCGCACTCGTGGGGCGGGGTGTTAATGAACAGTGTGTTTGCCCGTTTTCCTGAGTTGATTGATGATGTGAAAGCCTGCGGTTATTTTGGTTCTAAACGGTCTTTGTATAACCATCACCCAAGCAAGTATATTCAAGGTAATTTGATTTGGTATGGTTTGGCGCCATTAGTTGCCCGTAAGCATGGTTTTGTGCCTGCTAAAAAGCTGAAATGGGGCAGTGATGATGAAACCCGTAAATCACATTATCAAAGTATGCAGTGGGCTAAGCGTAAACCTTGGGTCGATACTGACGATGGCTTTGATTACGCCAACGCATTAGCTGATAAGGCGCTGCCGCCCATTATGCATGTGGCGGGTATTAAAGATAAAGCCCTATGCCAGCCGATTGATATTGAAAAATTTATGGAAGAGTCGGGCATCGGCAAGCAAACGATGACCATTTATGGCCGTAAGTTTGGCCATAAGGTCGATTATGATCACATAAATATGCTTACTCACCCACAGGCGCGTTTTGATCAATTTGTTGACTTGTTGAACTGGTTTGAGACTCACGCATAAGCGTGTGCATTGCGCTCTCGTAGCGTTTGTATTTCTCTAATGCTTTATCACTTAACGGCTGTCTTACAGCCGTTTTGCTGAGCGTTGCCACCGGTTTTTTTGACTTATAAAAATCTAAAAACTGTGTGCTGTACTCAATGTTTAAGAACTTACACAGGGCTGTTAGTGTTTGTTCGCTGTCACTGATAAGTGCTTCATAGCTTAAATCAAAAACCGCCTCTGGCATCACGTTTTGCCAATGCTCCATTAACTGCTGATACAAATCAAAATACTGTTTAAACTCTGGGAGTGAACAAAAATAAGGTTCGTTTTCAGCAAAATAGTTGCTAAAAACTGACCAAGCCATTGCATTATACTCGCGCTGCATATTAATAAACTTGGCGTTAGGAAAGAGTAAGTAAATCAATCCAAGTGACTGATAGTTAGCTGGTAGCTTATTGATCATAAAGGGGCGCACAACTGGGGCTTGCTTTATTCGTTCAATATAAATATTGCGGGCATTGTTAATTAGCCCTTGGTTCAGCTCTGCTAAGCAATCTGGGTAGGGGAGTTGCGTTTGTTGTTCAAGGTATGCAACAACCTGATTACTGATACTGGCATCTTCGCCAAGGCTGGCAAAGTCATTGTGGCTTGCCAGCATTTGCTCTACCAGCGTTGAGCCACTTCTTGGCATGCCAATTATAAAAATGGGTGTGATTGTGCCTGTGAATGTTTTGTCTCTGGCATCAATTAGCTCGGCAGTATTTTGCTCTATGATGCGCTGATAAAATGGTACTAAGTCACGGGTTTTAAACTGCGTGAGTTTTGTTTGTAGCTTATTAGCAAGGCTGAAGTAGTTAAAAGCTTGTCCTGTATCATTTAACTGATCATAGCTTTTACCCAGTGCATAATAACACACCATTTTTAAGCGCAGATTATTGGTTAAAGTTAAAAACTGGTGTAGCTCATTTATGTAATTTTGTTCGTTGTTAAAACGTCCAAACTGCACTAACTCAAATAAAATGTATGCTTTTACAGGGTAATTTCCCATACCAAGGGCATGCTTTAAAATAATGTACGCTTTGTCTAGCTCACCATAGGTTAGATAATGCTGAGCAAGATAGTAATGTGGCTCAGGGTTATGGCTGGCAATTGATTTAGCATATTCTAGTACAGTTAATGCATCTTGCGGTGAATGCACGCCATTAAAAGCATCGGCAAGAGCATGGAGCGGTTCAAGCATGTGAGGTAGTCGTTCACAGGCTCTTTGTAGAAGGTAAACCGCAGCATCATAACGTTCTAAACGCAGTGCAATACGGCCCAATCCAAATAACGCTTCGCCATTTTCAGGATCTGAATCGAGAATGGTTTTAAAATGAAACTCAGCCTCTTTAAGCTTGTTTTCATTCAGTAGTTGATTCGCTTTTTGTAACAGCATAGGAATGGCGGGTTATTTGTTATTTTTATTTACTATAAAACGAAAAAGGCGAAATGTCTTTCGCCTTGGTTAACTATAAATATCCAGAATAAATCCGGGGTATCGACTTTCTAGGTTGATTGCTCAACCTAGAAAGCTGTTCTATTTAGAAAGTATACGTAGCTTTCACGTAATAGAAGCCGCCGTTGATACCATATGGCGACGTTTCGTAGTATTTACCACCCCAGTTATTGTTAGGGATGCCAGTACTGTCATAGAAATCAAGTTTCTCTGCTTCTTGGTCGAATAAGTTTGTCGCACCTACAGAGAAGCTAAGCTCTTCAGTTAGGAAGTAAGTCACTTCTGCATCAATCGTTACTGCAGCATCAGCTGTTTTCGCTGTTGCATCGTAATCTACGTGTACGCCTTGGTATTCGCCATAGTAGTTAACACGTGTAAATGCAGAGAAATTCTCCCACTGTTGTGCCCAGCTAAGCGTTGCTCGGTGATTTGGTAAGTCATTTTCTAAACGGCTTACTTTAAACTCACCAGTAATGTCTGTTGACTTAGTTACTTCAGTGTCGTTCCAGTTATACGCTAAGCTGAATGTTGAGCTACCGCCTAACAAATCAGTTGAGTAGTTAGCTACAGCATCAACACCTTGGGTTGTTGTATCAAAGTCATTCGTGAAGAAGCTTACTTGCGCTAAGTTTTGTACGTTTGGTACGCCTGCTGCTTCAAGTGTGTCTTTATCAGCTTGGCTTAACTCAATTTTATCTGATTGACTGATACGGTCATCAACTTGGATGTTGTAGTAGTCAACTGTGAAGAATAAGTCACCAATTGTCCAAACTGCACCAAATGTATAGCTTTGTGATTCTTCAGGTTCAAGCTCTGTACCACCTAATTGCACGGCAATTGGGTTTGTTGGTGGTAAAAGTGCTGAGTCAACAAGAACACCGCTGCTTAGGTTTGTTTGAACGTTACTTACATTTGCTTGACCAACAGTTGGTGCACGGAAACCTGTACTGATTGAACCACGAATGTTTAAGTCTTCAGTTAAGTGGTATTGACCAGTTAACTTGTAGTTAGTTGTTGAACCAAATGAATCATAATCTTCATAACGTAGTGCTAAGCCCATTAGGAAGTCTTCTGTGAATGGTGCTTCAACATCAACGTATGCAGCATAGTTACGACGTGTATACTCGCCCGCATCAGATGGTTTGAAACCAGGGAAACCATTTGAACCGATACCAAAACCTTGTTCTGTTAGTGGGCCAGCTGTGAAAGACGCTTCGTCACCAGAAACAACTGTGAATGTTTCTTCGTGCCATTCTAGACCACCGGCAACGTTTACATCGTAAGCTAAGCCAAAGTCAAAACCTTTTGATAAATCTGCGTTAAAGTTTTTCTCTAACTGTGAGTATTTACCTGGGCTGAAATCGCGCGGGCTTTCTGGGCCTAATGATGCATTGATTGTGTCGTAGATGAAGTAACGAGATTCGTTGTAACCAACTGTACCGCTTAAGTCATAGTAAGCACCTTCAAGGAAACCAGAAGTGATTTCACCTTTAGTACCAATTGTTAATGCAGTATCTGTGATGTTACCACCGAAGTTAGGTGTAAAACCGCCTGGAAGCATTTCGTTAAATGCAAAACAGTCTGGGTTGTTAGCAACTAGATCGATGTATCTTTGGTTATCTAAAACGTTATCATCAATCATGATATCGGTAGGACAGTTACCGCTCATATCGCCAGTTAAATCACCAACAAGCAGTGTTTCACCGCCGTCATTTGAGTAAACACCTGGGCGAGTGTGTGGGTTACGATAGTAGAAACCACCACGTACGTCACGCTCAGAGTAGTTACCAAACATGTAGAATTCAGATGAGTTGCTTAACTCAAGACCAATGTTACCAAAGATTGTAATATCATCATCAACTTCAGGTGCCCCCCAAATTTGTGCTAAAGAAGATACTTCAGGTACACCAGCTGCGTTAAGTGCCGCAGCATCAGGGCGTTGTACTGAACGGCTAGTTGCATCAGCTGTTTTATATTGGAAGCTTAAGTTAGCAAAACCACTATCGGTAAATGGTAGACCTACGTTACCTGAAATTTGTGTTGTATCGCCATCACCTTCGTAGTATTCGCCTTGACGAATTTCGAATGAACCACCTTCAGAGGCATCTTTTAATACAAAGTTCATTACACCAGCGATTGCATCAGAACCGTATTGTGCCGCAGCACCGTCACGAAGTACTTCTACTTGCTTTAGGGCAATACTTGGAATAACTGAGATATCAGCACCTTGAGCACCATCATTGATACCACCACCTAAGAAGGCAATAACTGATGCGCGATGACGACGTTTACCATTAACAAGTATTAATGTGCTGTCAGAAGGAAGACCACGTAAGTTAGCAGGGCGTACAAGTGACGCTGCATCACTAATTGGGTTTTGGTGAACGTTAAAAGAAGGAACTGAGCCTTTTAAAAGCTCTAGCATATCGGTGTTGCCGCCTTTATCTAGCTCTTCACCACCAATGATATCAATTGGCACCGGTGAATCACCGATTGAACGTGGCGCAGAACGAGTACCTACCACGGCAATTTTTTCTACGTTTTTGTTAACTTTCGTTTCTTCTGCTGCTTGCTCTGCAGCAACAACCGAACCCGACACAAACAGACCTGCTGTTGTTGTCGCTAGAGCAAATTTAATTGCTTGTTGTAGCGCATTATTTTTGAATTTCATTCTGACTTCCCCAGTTAGAATATTTATGATTATGTCACCGAAGTTAAATAATAAACTTGGTGTAAATCTCTTATACAGCCTGTAAATTTATTTTGCAAATTGTTAATGCGATGTTGTTTTTGGCGTTTTTATTTGCACGTTATTATTGTTTTTTTAATTATGTGCATGAAATCAAAAGGGATAATTTATTCTTGTTTTTTCTTTTAAGCGTAAGAAAGTATATAAAATATCTAAAAATATTTTAAAAAAGGAATTTTTTGATTGGTTTTTAAGCGAAATTGGATTTGGAACGGTCTATTAGGCTTGTTGCGGAATGTTGTTTAATTGCCATTGCTTTAATTTTTCTCGGTATTCATCCCAAACACATGGGCAACAACTACCACCACCACAACATTCATCTGGGGCCGGCTTTTGGGGTTTTGGCTCAGCCTGTTGTATAGGTGTGTTCATGTTTAATACTGAAAAATAATTACGAATAGAGTATTAAGAATAAAACAAAAACTAATATAAGTAAATTATGCTTTGTGAACTTCACATGCTGTGTGAAAATAACCAAATGCGATTATACAAAGTTATTCATCGAGCCCCATTCAGAGTGGCTAAAATTACCAAAAAGCGTCAGACTCTACGCTTCAAGCGCGCTATGGTAGCACTTAAAATCGCACTTGCCCAAGAAAAGCAAGAAACAAAAGAGATGCTTCATATCTATAGGCGATACACCCAAGGCCAAGCTACTAAAGAAGAATTGCATACTGCCAATGAGCAATTTTTAGATATATTAAAAGGACTCGGTTTGGGCGTATTTGCTGTATTACCCTTTGCACCCGTGACAATTCCTTTGGTTGTAAAACTGGGGCAATGGGTTGGTGTTGATGTGCTACCTAGCTCATTCAATATCAATAAGTCGATTAAAGAGATTGATCAACAAGTAGAAAAAGAAGAAAAAGAGAAGCAAAACAAAGACTGATTAGGTTTTGCTTATCTGATTTTGCCTATACCTTTTGTATCAAGATATTGGTATGCTTAAATACCTTTTCTTTATATCGAGTCGTTTAATGAGTTCATTAATTCGCCATTCTTCTACGGGAATTCCCCTGTCATTTATTGCTAAAGCTGACCTATCAACGTGGTTAACCGAGCAGCCGCAAGCCTTACAAAATTGGCTAACGAATTGTGATTTTAAAAACAAAGGCATGGCCTTAATTGCTGATAGTGAAACCGGTTCACTTGAGCATGTGTATTGTTTAGTTAATGATTTACAAGACTTTTGGTTAGCAGGTGACTTATCAACAAAACTGCCAGCAGGTTGTTATCAAATTCAAGGTGATGACAAATTTGTAGAACAAGTAGCGCTGGGTTTTGTGTTAGGTGGTTACGAGTTTAGTGAATATAAAGAAAAACCATCGCCACGTGCCACACTAGCTATTAAAGATGAAAGCTTAGTTAAGCGTCTATCGCAGCATGCAAGTGCTATTAATTTAGTGCGTGATTTAGTTAATACGCCTGCTGCAGATATGATGCCGCAACACCTATCACAAGTGATGGCTGATTTAGCCGACACCTTTGATGGTGAGTTTAGTGAGTGGGTTGGTGATGAATTATTAGAGCAAAACTACCCGACAATTCATATGGTTGGTCGTGCGTCTGAGAATAAGCCTCGCTTACTTGATTTACGCTGGGGCGCAAAAGATGCTCCACAGATTACCTTAGTCGGTAAAGGCGTGTGTTTTGATTCAGGTGGTTTAGATTTAAAACCAAGCTCAGGCATGCGTAATATGAAAAAAGACATGGGCGGTGCCGCGCATGTTATTGGTCTTGCCCAGTTAATTATGGCTGCCAACTTACCAATTCGCTTACGAGTACTGGTACCTGCGGTTGAAAATGCGGTTTCTCGAAATGCATTTAGACCAGGTGATGTGATCAAAACTCGCAAAGGGATCACAGTAGAAATTGATAACACGGACGCTGAAGGTCGTTTAGTGCTGTGTGATGCACTTGCTGAAGCACAAAATGATAACCCCGATCTTATCGTTGATTTTGCAACTCTGACTGGTGCTTGTCGTGTAGCCCTCGGCACTGAATTACCGGGCTTTTTCGCAAATAACCGTGATGTTGCTAACAAATTGATGGATGCAGGCGAAAGCTGCCATGATCCTGTATGGCAACTTCCGTTATTTGATCAATATAAAGCATTATTAAAAAGTGACGTAGCTGATATTGCTAACTGTGCTTCCACTCCTTTTGGTGGTGCGATCACTGCTGCTCTTTATTTAAAAGAGTTTATTGAGCCAAGTACTCCTTGGGTTCACTTTGATGTTATGGCTTGGAACTTACGTGCATTACCAGGTCGCCCTACAGGTGGTGAGGCATTGGGTATTCGCGCCGTGTTCAATTACTTACAAGATCGCTTCCAATAATCTAGAGTTGGTAAAGCTCTAACGGTAAATCATCGGGATCGGCAAAAAACGTAAATTGCTTCCCGGTGATTTCATCCACTCTTATTTCTTCAACCGAAATGCCTTGTTGTTCTAAGTACTGCTTAGATTTTGCAATATCAGCAACTTTAAACGCCAAATGGCGTAGCCCTTGTGCCTCTGGATAGCTGGGTCTTTGTGGCGCTCCAGGAAACGAAAACAATTCTAATTGGCTACCATCAGGAAGTGCTAAATCTAACTTATACGAGTTACGTTCAGCACGGTATAGTTCGTGGATAATCGGCAGTTTTAATACTTCATTATAAAAATGCTTTGATTTTTCATAGTTGCTACAAATGATTGCAGCGTGATGTATGCCTAATAATTCCATTATATAGTCCATTTTTTGCTCATAAAAAAACGCGGACTAAGCCGCGCTTTTCTATAAATAATAGGGGTATTATTCTGCCGCTTTACATGCTGCAACAGCTGGTGCAACAAGTTCAAGGCCTGTTTTATCACACTCAGGTAAGGCTGCATCAGACACTGCAATAGGTGTCACGCGTTCGCCCCATTTAATGTAACTTGCCGCCCACGTTAAACCTGCACCAAAGGCCGCTGACATAATGTTTGAGTTAGGTTTGATAAGGCCTTGCTCAACAGCTTCACAAATTGCAATCGCAATTGTTGCAGCAGACGTATTACCGTAGTCGGCAATGTTCACCATTACTTTTTCATCAGCTACTTTCAAACGTTGCTGAATAGCTTGGATAATACGTAAATTGGCTTGGTGAGGAACTAATACGTCAATGTCATCAAGCTCTAACTGTGCTTGGTTCAGCACGTCGTCACAAGCTTCACTCATACCTTTAACAGCACGCTTGAAGATTTCGCGACCTTCGAATAATAAGTTAGACGGGCCAATTGGCTCGTACTTATTTAAATCGCTACCAAAGTTTTCGATGTGCAAGATATCGCGGTCTTCACTGTCACAGCCTGTTTTAGTCGCAAGTAAACCTGATGGTGTATCTGAAGCTTCTAAAACAACCGCACCAGCACCATCACCGAATAATACAGCACTGTCGCGACGCGCCCAGTTGATGTACCAAGTCATGCGCTCAGCAGCAATAACAACCGCTTTTTTGATCATGCCTGCACGAATTTGTGCCGTTGCTGCTTGTAATGCATATAAAAAGCCTGAACATGCAGCGTTAGTATCCATTGCTGCTGCGCCAACCGCACCAATGTTTTTCTGCACTAAAGAGGCCGTATTTGCCACCATAGTTGATGGTGTACAAGTCGCAAGAAGTACAAGATCAATGTCTTTACCATCAACACCAGCACAAGCAAGGGCTTGCTTTGCGGCAACGGTCGCTAAATCGGCAGTAGAAACATGGCTGACACGGCGAGATTTGATGCCTGTACGTGTTGTGATCCATTCATCATTGGTATCAACAATATTGCTAATTTCATCATTGCTGATGCTTGCTGGTGGTATACATTTACCCCAGCCAGTAATTTGGGCATAAGACATAATGTGTTCTCTTTATGTGGTCAGACTTGTTAAATTTTTCCGAAGTTATATCAAAATTCACTTGTTAACACTAGTTCATTGCCGCGCTATGTCGTAAATAATGGCATTTACTGAGTATTTAAGTTAAACCTAGTATAAAAAAGAGGCGATTATGAAAAAAATAAACCTAAAAATAAGTACATTATCGGTACTGTCTTTATTATCTTCGTTTGCTGTTAATGCACAAACCACCATTATTCATGCTGGAAAGATTCTGGTAGGCACTGATCAAGATGTCAAAGAGCAGCAAACGCTGGTTATTGAAGACAATAAAATTGCCGCAATAAAAGCTGGTTTTCTAACAAAGCAGCAATTAAACCTCAGTGATGCAGATGTTATTGATTTAAAAAATCAGATGGTATTGCCGGGTCTGATTGATATGCACGTTCATGTTACCTTTGAGCGAGATGCAAAACGTAACCCACACCAATGGGCAACTGAATACGAAGCCGATTACGCTCTTCGCTCTCTAAAGTACTTACAACGTACGGTTGATGCAGGTTTTACCTCTGTGCGCGACCTAGGTAGCAGCTATCAAGTTATCTTTCCATTAAAGCGAGCAGTTGAACGTGGCGACATTGTTGGCCCGCGCATTTTTGCAGCGGGAGATATGATCACACCGACCGGTGGTCACGGTGATATGCATGGCTATCGCCGTGATATCACCAAAGCGACAGAAGGGGGTGGCTTAGGGGTGTGTGATGGCGCTGCCGATTGTACTCGTGCAGTACGCGATGTAATTAAAAGCGGTGCAGATGTAATTAAAATTACCGCGACAGGTGGTGTATTAAGTAATACAGCGGCAGGGGTTAATCAGCAATTTACTGATGAAGAACTCAGTGCCATTGTAAACACAGCCCATCATTTAGGCCGCAAAGTGACCGCTCATGCTCATGGCACAGAAGGTATAAAAGCAGCACTTAGAGCAGGTGTTGATTCAATCGAACACGGCTCTTTTTTAGATAAAGACACGGTTAAGCTTTTCAAAAAGCAAGACGCTTATTTAGTTCCAACCTTACTCGCTGGCGCAACAGTTAAAGAAGAGGTACTTAATAATCCGAATATGCCAAAAGCAATTGCTGATAAGGTCGAAGTAGTTGCGCCAAAAATGGAAGCATCGTTTAAATTGGCGTTAAAAAACAAGGTTAAAATAGCCTTTGGTACAGATTCAGGCGTATCTAAGCATGGTGATAATGCTAAAGAGTTCGAGTTATTAGTTAAATATGGCATGACACCAAAACAAGCTATTAAATCAGCCACCGTTGAAGCTGCTAAACTATTAGGTCAAAGTGATAACCTCGGTGACTTGAGTGTTGGTAAACAAGCAGATATTATCAGCGTGAATATGAATGTACTTGATAACATTAGTGAACTTAGTCAGGTTCAGTTTGTTATGAAGGGCGGTAAAGTGCTCAAACAGTAAGGGTTACTATGGGCGGTAAAATTAAAGAGACGTTATTTAATCATTTAATTGATGCAGAGCGACAGCTCCTTGAGCCAGAGGTACGTCAATCTGCTGAAGCGCTTGATGCATTACTTGATGATGATTTTATTGAAATAGCCGCTGATGGCACGTCATTTAATAAGTTCCAAGTTTTAACCCGCCTACCAACTGAGGTGGTACCGCAGTTTTATAATCAACATTTTAAAGGCCGAATGCTCAGTGATGATATTGCACAGCTAAGCTATCAAGCGGCCTTTAGACGTTCAGCTCGCTCAGAGTTTAACTACTCAGTGCGTATGTCACTGTGGCGTTTTAATGGTAAACAATGGCAAATGGTGTTTCATCAAGGAACGCCTTGTGCTGTTTTTACAATTTCAATGGACGATGATTAAGCTTTAAAGAGTCCGTTATGCAAACCGATCCGGCGATCAGTCGCCTACTAATTTTAAGAAGCGCCGCAATCGCCGTGCAGTTTGTTGCTGTGATTGCGGTATATTTTCTGTTTGAATACCAAATTCCATTATTACCTTTACTTGCTGTAATTTGTATTGAAGCAATCTTTCAGCTGTTAAGTATATTCGCTTATAGAAAAGTAACGAAAGCCAAGCCAGCAGCTGTGTTGATGCAGTTGACAGCCGACTTATTGTTTTTAACTATTTTGCTCTCCTTAAGTGGTGGAGCAACAAATGCATTTGTTTCGTTATTACTGTTACCGATAATGATAGCGGCGGTGACGGTTAATGCGAAAGGGCTTGCTTACACGGCTGTGCTGGCAATCGCCGCTTATAGTTTTTTACTGATAAAAATGCCCGAACACACCATGCACCAAATGCAGATGACTCATCATTTTATTGGTATGTGGATTAACTTTGTTATCAGCGCCATCGTTATTGCCTTTGTAATTGGCACATTAAACAGCACGTTAAGAGCCAGAGAAGCTACTATTTCCCGTACCCGCGAGCAACAATTAAGGCATGAGCAATTATTAACGCTTGATGGCGCTGCCGCACAAGTAACGCATCAACTTGCAACGCCGATAGCAAACTTACAGCTGTTATTTGAAGAGCTTAAAGAGCAACAAGCTGATGACCCCATTGTGCATGAAATGGCCAAGCCATTAGCTCAGTGTAAAGAGCAACTTGCTCATTTTAGGTCACTTTCAAATGCACTAAGAACTGGTGAAACACAACAAGTGATTAGTGCTAAAGCACTGCAAAATACCATTCAAGATGCGATGACTCTGCATTTTCCTGAGCAAAGCTTACAGTGGCTAAATGACGCCCCTGATTGTTCGATTTTAAGTGATGCTATGCTGTTACCGGCTATTTTAAACTTGTTACAAAACGCCGTATCGGCAAATAACCATAATCAGCAACACAACATCGAAGCTAAATGGCAAATCGATGAGCAAATACTTTCATTGTCGTTACGTGATTTCGGTCAAGGATTTAGCGAGCAACAAATGGCATCATTAGGCGGTCAGCTCATGCCAAGTAGCGATGGAATGGGAATGGCAGTTATGCTTTCTAATGTAACCTTAGAGCGCTTAAATGGCTCATTAACACTAAGTAATCACCCACAGCAAGGCGCGATTGCGATGGTTAGTTTAAAAATTGTATGAAACTTTTAATTATTGAAGACGATGCAAACCTTGCCAGCACGCTTGCGAGGCGCTTTACAAAACAAGGCTTCACATGTTCACTTGCTCATAACGCTGAGCAAGCTTTACAAAAAACAACCACTTTTGAGGCAAGCCACTTTCTGGTGGATTTAAAACTCGGGGATGATAACGGCCTTGCGCTAATTAAACCTTTAAGAGAACAATTTCCTTCAGCTCGTATCGTATTGCTCACGGGGTTTGCCAGTATTGCCAGTGCAGTAGAAGCTATACGTTTAGGTGCTGATGACTACTTACCAAAGCCTGTCGATTTCAATTCATTATTAAAAACAATCTTGGGTGATGTTGAAGCTGGTGCCTCATCGGTAAACCCAGAGCCAAGCCAAATAATGTCGCCAGAGCGTCTTGAGTGGGAGCATATTCAACATGTATTGCATAGCAACAATGGTAATATCTCTGAAACTGCGCGCCAACTGAATATGCACAGAAGAACCCTACAACGTAAATTACAGAAAAAACCCGTACAACACTAAATTGATTGTTTATTAAACTGAAATAATTCTGCGGTTAATCCTAAAGTATGGTTTAGATATTAATAGGTACAAAACTCAGCCTTTTTGATTTGCTGCATCGCTGATCCTTAACTAAAGTCAAATTAAACCTGTTAGTTGTATGAGTCTGGCGTATGCATTTTTCAGAACTTAATTACTTCGCGATCTTTTTTGCTGCCCTTGCATCTTTCTTATTGGGCGCTGTGTGGTATTCACCTTGGCTTTTTAAACGTATTTGGATGGAAAGCTGTGGTTTAACTGAACTTGACCTACAGAGTATTAACCCAGTTATGGTGTTTGGCGGTAGCTTTGTTTTATGTTGTTTAATTGCATTTAGTTTATCGTTATTTATTGGCGCAAATGTCAATGTGGGAGTAGCTGTTGGCACAGGGTTTATTATTGGCTTGTGCTGGGTTAGCTGTGCCTTAGGTATTGGCTATATTTTTGAACAACGCCCATTAAAATTGTTCTTAGTTAATGCAAGTTATTCAATATTACAGTTTTCTGTTATCGGCTTAGTTTTGGGGCTCTGGCCCTAACATGTTAAGGTAAGGTTTTATTTTAGCAATGTAGTTGTAATGGCAAAACCAAACAAAAAAGGCCCGACCAAAACAGTCGATATTTTTTGCTCACAATGTAAAACCCAATTATTTAAATACCGCAAAGGTGGAAAAGGAGCGTTGGTTAAATGTTTTGTTGAACGTATTAGCCAAGACTTTACCAATGAAACAGGTATCTGCCCTGACTGCCAACGTCAATTCGCCCGCGAAACAATGATCCGCGGTGCACCTGCTCTAAAAATTATCGGTGGTAAGGTAACGCATAAATAGAATTAAAATACGGACATTTATCCTCGTTTATCCCTCATGCTCTGATACTATTGACCGGTTTGCTGTTTCAATGAATGAAAACAACCCTCCCCATGGATTGGGCCAGTTGTATGGGTATAAACACATGAACAAAATGGATTCACGCACGTGATAGCACTTTTATTTGATATTATTGGCATGACAGGCACATTCTTAGTGGTTGGTGCTTTCTTTTTATTACAACTGAATAAAGCATCGCCAACCGGCCTTGTGTATAACATGATGAACTTAACAGGTGCGATTCTGTTACTGATTAGTCTTTGTTATAACTTTAACCTTGCTAGTTTTGTTATCGAAATTTTCTGGATAGCGGCGTCACTTATTGGTTTATATAAGTACATCAAGGCAAAGCGTACTGGTAATGTTGAAACAGCTTAATTAAGCTTAGCTCAATAAAATTAAAACCCATTTTTAGCTGAAAGTGGGTTTTTTTGTATCTACTTCCGAGAAGTCTTCAACTAAAACTATAAAAACATTGCAAGCTTGCCAATCTTTTGTATTAATAGTGTAAACAAGGTGTTGCTTTTGCAGCATGGGCTATTAGTACAGGTATCTCGCAGCGTGAAGCTTTTAAGATGTTCAGCACTTTTTTCAATTGCAGTTGCCTCAACCATTCCAATGGTTGCAAATGCGACTGACGAGCAAGACTTATTCTCTTTAAGTTTTGAAGACTTGCTTAATGTGCAAGTCGATATTGCTAGTAAAACCAGCGAAACCTTGTCATCTGTTCCTTCAACCATGAGTGTATTTAGCCGTAAACAAATTCAAGCGCTTGGTGTTGATAACGCCTATGAGGTAATGAATTTTGTGCCAGGTATGCAATCAACCCGTGGCGATTGGGTTGGTGCTGTGCCTAAAGATCATGCTCGGGGTGTATACCTTGATAGCGGCAATGTACTGGTGATGATCAATGGTGAGCGTGTCAATGAATCATCATTTGGTAAAGCCTCTGTTTACATGCCTTATATTCCTATTGAAATCATTGAAAAAATAGAGTTTATTCGCGGTCCAGGCTCGGCGCTGTATGGCAGTAATGCGTTTTTAGGGGTGATGAATATTGTTACCTCTAAAGAGCGAAATGCTCTGCAACTTGTGGTTGGCAATAATGGTCGCTACGGGGCAACAGGGCAGTTCAATACCTCTTTTAATGATGATACATCACTCTTTGCGAGTTTTTCGTATGATCAAAAAGACGGCGAAAGCTACCCGCAAGGAGTAAAAGATCCTCTTGAAGCGCTTTACCTAGAAGCAGGTGTTGATTACAAAAAGCTGCAATTACGTGCTCGTTACAACGAAACCTCTCTTGATGAATTTTTAAACCTTGCCGGCTATTCAACGCAAAACCAACACACTAGTGATAACACTTTTGTTGGCATTAAATATAATTGGATTAATAACGACAAGTTAAAGCTAGACTCTAGTTACTCGTACACTAAACATAATATCTCAAGTGCTGGTTTAATCGCTGCGTTTGACGATATACCTGACTTTTTACTTGGTCCAGCTTGGCAAACGATCGATAGCAAATTTGAGACTGAACTGAGTTATCAATTTGATAATCAATGGCAGCTTGCCGCTGGTATAGAATACGCAGAGGCTAAACAAGTCGAAGCTGGGGTACGTACTAATTACTATGATGATGAGTCGATGTTAGTGATTATTGACCCCGCTTATTATCAGCAAGGTATTGTGACGGTGATGGACTTTCCTGAATTTGCATCACTTAAATATACCTTCGAAACATATAGCGCCTACGGGCAGTTAAAAATACCTTATTCAGATGCACTTACTTTATTTGTAGGGGCACGCTATGACGATGTGAAAGACATCGACAGTAAACTTTCGCCTCGCCTTGCGGGTGTTTATGTAATAAATCCAGAGCATACCGTAAAAGTGCAATATGGCGAATCGTTCAGAACCCCGGTTACTAATGAGCTTTTTTCAAATGATGATGTCACAGTAGGTAACCCATCACTTCGCTCTGAATCGGTCAAAACCACTGAGCTTGTTTGGCATTATCAAACCTCAGAGTTACAGGCTAATGCGGTGCTTTTTTATAATGAACTCAATGATTTTATAAACATTGAGCCAACGCAATCTAATGATGCCTTGTTTACTTTTACAAACTCATTTAACACCCAAAACAGCGGTATTGAACTTGATGGTACTTGGCAATCGAGTAAAGAGTTCTCTGTAACAGGTACTTATACGCAATACTTTGAAGACCCAATTAATGCGAGCTTTAAGCGTTTTGCAAGCTTAGTGAGTAGTTATAATTTATCTGACAGCTGGCAAGTGAGTTTAAACCTACTATGGCGTGATAAAGTAGAAGTAAGTTCAGTTACCGGTGCTCACTTTAAACAGTCTGCCTATAGTTTATTGGGTGGCAGCTTAAAATGGCAGCTAAACGCTAACAGCCAACTAATGCTCAAAGCAGAAAATCTGTTAGGTAAAAAATATAATGTGTTTGATCCACGTATGGACAATGGCGCTGTCGCTGGTACAACAGAAGATTTATCGTTACACTACCAGTTTAATTTCTAGTTGCGCTGCTCTCAAAGGTTTGAATGTCGTCATTAAGTAAAAAGTTAGTTATTGCAGGTGCAATGCTTTTATTGTTGCTTGTGTTAGTTTTTTACCTTGGACGCGCTCACGACTATCAACAAGCAGAGCAACAAAGCCGTGTTCAAGCTACTCAGTTAAGTCATTATTTTTCAAGCGAATTAGCCCGATTTAAAACAATTCCGACCCTAGTGAGTGCCAATGATTTAGTTAAATCTTTTGTGGTTAAGCAAGGTATAGGCGAGCAGGCTGTTAATTATTATTTAGAAGATATCCAACGTGCCAGTGGTGCATCAGATGTCTATTTAATGGATTTAACAGGCTCGGTGGTGGCAAGTAGTAACTGGCAAGTTGATTACACCTTTTTGGGTAGTAACTTTGCTTTTCGGCCTTATTTTTATTTAGCCAAGCAAGGTGAAAAAGTTGCTTATTTTGCTTTAGGTATGCGTTCCAGTGAGCGGGGCATTTACTTTTCAGAGCCCGTTATAGAGAAGGGCAAAGTGATTGCCGTTGTCACGTTAAAAGTGAATGCGAAAAAGTTTGAACAAGACCGACAGCTACTTAATGCATCAGACAGCACTCACTTTTATATCGCACTAGAAGATAGCGTCATAGTGATGTCAGACGTTGAGGACTGGCGATTAAAGTCACTTGAATCGCTTAACGACGAACAAATGGCTGCTTTGGTTAAGTCGAGACGCTATTTGTCACATAAACCGAGTTTACTTAAACATAATCATAAGTCTTTAAGTGAACAAACCGCACAGCAAAATATTCAGCTTAATGGCAAGCAAGCGCGCTTTATTAGTGCCACAGAAACAATAGACATTATAAACGCCAAAGCCAGTGTGCTGGTGGATGTAACTAATGTGGAGCTTGCGCAAATACCTCGGCTGCTTTGGTTTAGTGTGTTTTATGCTATTGCCGTGGTGTTAATTCATATGGCGATGGTGCGCTTTGCGGGCTACAAAAAGCTCTTGTTTTCAAGACATAGCCTTGAGCAAGAAGTAATTGAACGAACCCAAGCGCTCGAAAAAGCGCAAAAAGCACTGATCCAAACAGCTAAGCTTGCAACGATAGGTCAATTAAGTGCGGGCATTAACCATGAAATCAATCAGCCCTTAAGTGCCATGAACACTTATTTAGTAAGTGCAAAGAGGCTGCTTATTAAAGGCAATATTGAGCAAGCCAGCGAAAATTTAGTGCTGGTGCAATCCCTAATAGAGCGTGTTCACAAAATTGTCGCTCAGCTTAAGCATTTTAGTAAACCCGCACAAACCCAACTTAGGCAGCAAAGCTTAGCGAGCATGTTAAAAAATGCGTTAATGATCGCCAGCGCCCAGTTAAAGCAAGACGATATCGAGGTAAAAGCTGCTGATATTGATGCAAACATAACGGTGTGGGTCGACAGCGTTAAGTTTGAACAAGTCTTGGTAAACGTGATCACCAATGCCAGCCAAGCAATGAGTGAATCTGAAAAGCGCGAATTGAGTTTCGACCTCGAACTATTCGACGACCGCGTAAAACTCTCTATTCTTGATACAGGCCCAGGTATTGATCAACACGCATTAGGTAACATCTTTGAGCCATTTTACAGTACAAAAACCAGCAACGGTTTAGGTTTGGGTTTATCTATTTCACGACAAATTATCGACTCATTTAACGGTCGATTATCGGCGCATAACCGTCCTGAAGGCGGCGCACAATTTATAATAACCCTACAAACAAATAAGGAACCATCATGAGTGTAGTTGCAGCGACCTGTAATCAGGTAATCGTTATTGATGACGAAGCGGTGATCCGCGATTCATTAAAGCAACTCCTTGAGATTGAAGGTTATCAAGTTCAGTGTTTTAGTGAGCCAACTGCGGCACTTTCAAAATTAAGTCGTCGTTTTGAAGGGATCGTTTTAAGCGACATAAACATGCCAAAAATGGACGGTTTGGCACTTTTAGAACAAGTGAAAGCCTTTGATAGTGAACTTCCGGTTATTTTTCTTACCGGCTTTGCCGATGTATCTGTAGCTGTTAAAGCCATGCAGCTTGGCGCTTATGATTTATTCGAAAAACCTTTAACAGAGCAATTGTTAGATTGTATCGCGCGCGCTTCAGAAAAACGTGCTTTAGTGATGGAAAACCGCGCCTTAAAAATCGCAGTAGAGAAAACCTCTGCGCCGGGTGTGCGAATTTTAGGTGAAACCGAGCAAATGCAACAAATGATGCATTTACTCAATGCAGTTATCGATACTCCCGCTGATGTTTTAATAGAAGGTGAAACAGGAACAGGTAAGGAGTTAGTTGCCCGTTACTTGCACGATCAAAGTAACAGATCAGCGGCTAATTTTGTTGCCATAAACTGCGGTGCAATTCCCGAGCAACTGATTGAAAGCGAACTCTTTGGTGCAGCCAGTGGTGCATACACAGGTGCTACGCAATCTCGCCAAGGTAAATTTGAATTTGCTAAAGGCGGTACTGTCTTTTTAGATGAAATAGAGTCAACGCCTGCAAGTTTACAAGTAAAGTTATTAAGGGTGCTTGAAGAGCGTAAAGTAACGCCTGTAGGTGATAACCACGCCATTGATTTAGACGTGCGTATAGTTGCAGCTACAAAAGTAGACTTAATGACACTGGTCGAAGCGGGGGAGTTTAGAGCCGATTTATATTACCGCTTAAACTTAGTTAAAGTGAGTATTCCGGCATTACGAGACAGAAAGGCCGATATTCCACTGCTGTTTAAACATTTTAGCTCGATAGCAGCGACACGTTTTCATAAACCGCCTGCACCACTAAGTAGTGAAGCAAAGCAGCGACTTCTTGCTTACGATTGGCCGGGTAATGTGCGAGAGCTTAGAAATCAGGCTGAACGTGCGGTATTGCTAGGCTCTGATCTGGCCTTTGCCTCGTACAGTGATGCAAACAGTGACAACGAGCTTGCTCAAGACTTAAGCCTTGCTGAGAAAATTAGCTTTTATGAGCAGTCACTTATCGAAGAAGCGCTAGAACGAAACAATGGCAGCATAAAAGACACCATGGCCACATTACAAATTGCACGTAAAACCCTCTACGACAAGATGACCAAATACGGTATTAATCGCGAAATGTTCAAAGACTAAGCAACTCTCTCACATTAAACTCTTCACAATGGGTGGAACTGGTGACAGCACATTTTTAAAAATGTGTGGATATCCACCCATAAAAAACAGCCTCTTTTACGTCAATAAAGTTAATTTACTGTTATTTAACAGCTTTTTTAAAATTAACTAAGTTGGCAACCAACTTGCCTTAACAGTTAGGAACAACAATTTGAACCTAATAAGGGGCGCATAATGACAACAATATACACTCAGACAAAAACACGCGTAGCAGCGGCTGTGATTTTAGCGAGCACAGCTGGCTCAGCAATGGCAGCAGACTACGCGGTATACGGTAAAGCAGAAGTTCAAATAGCAAACACAGATACAGGCGTTATGCGCTATGCAGATGAAGGTACGCAAATCGAAGCACCTTTTTCTCGTATTGGTATTAAAGGTAGCCACAAACTAACTGAGTCGCTAAAAGCAGTATTCAAATACGAAGTTCAAGTAAAAGGCTTTGAACATGACGATACCAGCGAGCCATTTTCAGCTCGTAATACTTACTTAGGCCTTGCAGGTGATTTTGGTGAAGTGGTTGTAGGTCGTAACGACACTCGTTTTAAATACTCAGAAGGTAAAGTAGACGGTTTTAACGAAACCCAAGCAGATATTGCTCAGTTGATCCCAGGTCAAGACCGTATCGGCGATACCATTACCTACAGCTCAAAAACATACGGTGGCGCATCACTTGCGTTAACTTATGCACCAAAAGATGACAGTAGCAACGATGAAGATGGTTTTGCGGCAACGGTTATTTATGGTGACCGTGCATTAAAATCTAAAGACTATTATGTTGCTATCAGCCATGTTGATGCACTTAATAAGTTAACAGCGAGCCGTGTTGTTGCAGCATGGAAACTTGATAACCTACAGTTAGCGGGTTTATTCCAGCGTAGCGAATCAACCGACGGTACGAAAGAAGGCAATGGCTATGCACTTAGCGCAAGCTATGCAATCGATAAATGGGTACCTAAGCTGCAATATGTTAAAGACGACTCAAAAATTCGCCATGCTGAAGAAGGTAAACAATGGACAGCAGGTGTAGACTATGTTTTTGATAAACAAACCACAGCATACTTATTCTATACTGATTTAGATTTAGAACTTGAATCAGACAACAGCGTTGCAATTGGCCTTAAATACAAGTTCTAAGGAGTCGGTATGTCATTAGTAAATCAAACAAAAGATGGCTCACAGCCACGCCCATTAATGAGCACAGTAATGTTACTGCTGGGCCCATTAGTGATGTTATTAACTTGCTTAATCGATCCACCAGCGGGTATGAGTGTATCAGCACTACGTACCGCAGGCCTTGCATTTTGGATGGCTTCTTGGTGGGTAAGCGAAGTTGTGCCTATTCCTGCTACTTCATTATTGCCACTGGTTATATCACCTCTTGCTGGCATTGCAGCAATCAAAGGGGTCGCGTCACCTTATGCACACCCTTTGATCTTTTTATTCTTAGGCGGCTTTTTGATCTCAATCGCGATGGAGCGTTGGGGTTTACATAAGCGTATTGCACTCAATACCATGCTTCGTGCTGGTACTAAGCCAAGCCTACAAATTTTAGCCATGATGTTAGTAACGGCATTTTTATCAATGTGGATGTCAAATACAGCAACTGCTGTGATGATGTTACCAATTGCTATGTCAATTACTATGTTGGTTAAACAGTCTAACCCTGAAAATGATCAATTTGGTAAAGCGTTGTTATTATCAATCGCTTATGGTGCAAGTATCGGTGGTATTGCTACTTTAATTGGTACCCCACCTAATGCACTTATGGCTGCGTATTTATCAGACAGCTACAAAATTGATATTGGCTTTGCTGAGTGGATGAAAGTAGGTGTACCTCTTGCAACTGTTATGCTGGCTTTATGTTGGGTTTGGTTAACTAAGTTTGCTTATAAAGTAGATACCGATTGTGCCAAAGCAGCAAGTAAAGATACTAAATCGTTATTCTTATCGCAGTTACAAGAGCTTGGTGCAATGCAGCGCGCTGAAAAAGGCGTAGCAGCCGTGTTCGTTTTAGCGGCAGTATGCTGGATCTTCAGACCTGTACTTGCCGACTTATCGGGCTTAAAAATCTCTGATACGGGTATTGCTATTGCTGCAGCATTATTGTTGTTCGTGTTACCGGCAAACAAAGGTGATGGTGAGCGTATTCTTGATTGGGAAAGTGCCGCTAAAGTACCGTGGGGCGTGTTGCTTCTATTCGGTGGTGGCTTAACACTGGCTGCGCAAATCAAATCATCTGGCCTAGCTGAGTATATTGCTCACATGATTGAAGGGGCGAGTGCAATTCCATTGGTGTTAAGTGTTCTAGCAGTGGCAACCTTAATCACTTTCTTAACTGAGATCACTAGTAACACAGCTACAGCTGCAGGTTTCTTACCACTATTAGGCCCTGTTGCTGAGTCAGTATTTGGTACACCGCTGGTATGGGTCATTCCAGCGGCTATTGCGTGTAGCTGTGCGTTTATGATGCCAGTTGCGACACCGCCTAATGCAATAGTGTTCGGCTCTGGGCAAATTCAAATGCGCGATATGATCCGCTCTGGATTTGCACTGAACATAATTGCTATTGCGATGATCACTGTAGTTACTATGACTATTGCCGCAGTGGTATTTGGTTTTTAGTTAAGCCTTTAAGTTTTCAACCTATTCCAACCAATAACAGCGCTCACTATGAGCGCTGTTTTTACATTTATAAAGTTGCTCAGATAAATTTAGCTAGTTATAGTGGCTAAAATCGTTTATCAAGAGATGATGTTTTGACTGATATACACGCACAATTACAGAGTGAATTTATAAAACTCAACGATGCTTTTATGGCAGAGCCTTATTTAGCCATTGATCAGCGTATTAAGCTTTTAAAAACGATTAAATCCCGCCTAATTGAAAATGAGCAAGCCCTAGTTGCAGCAACAAGCAAAGACTTTGGTTACCGTACCGAGTTCGATACGGTACTGGGTGACTTATTGCCAACGGTAAAATCATTAACCGACACCATAAAGCGCTTACCTAAATGGTCACGAAACGAATCACGCAGTGTGGGTATCAGTTTATGGCCTTCATCGGCACATATTCATTACCAACCTAAAGGTGTCGTGGGTGTTATTGCGCCGTGGAATTACCCAATTCAATTAGCATTAGTACCGGCTCTTAGCGCATTAGCGGCGGGTAATCGCGTGATGTTAAAACTAAGCGAATTTACCCCACATACTAATGCTGTTATTAAGCAAATAATAGACGGTGACGTTGCTGAGCACTGTATTATTGTTGAAGGCGAAGCCGACACTGCCTCCTCTTTTTGTGATTTACCTTTTGCTCATTTACTATTTACTGGCTCAACATCAGTAGGGCGTAAAGTGATGCAAGCGGCCAGTAAAAACCTCACCCCAGTGACCCTTGAGTTAGGCGGTAAATCACCGGTTGTGATTCTTGATGATGTGAATATCAAAGAGGCTGCAAAAACTCTGTTATTTGGCAAGCTAAATAACGCAGGGCAAATATGTGTTGCGCCTGATTATGTATTTGTACCTAAAAAGCTTGAGCATCAGTTAGTTCTGCAACTTAGTGAATTGTATAAAAAGCACTTTAAACAAGGTGTTGAAGGTAAGAATCTAACGTCTATTGTCTCTGATAGACAATATCAACGTTTAATTGCGACATTAAATGATGCAAAAGACAAAGGGGCTCAAGTGTTTGAGCCAATAGAAGGGCATCAAGTCGATGAACTTAAACATCGCATGGGTTTGCATATTTTAACGCAACTAAATGACGATATGCAGGTAATGCAAGATGAGATCTTTGGTCCTTTACTGCCAATTGTGAGTTATGAATCACTGCAACAGGTGATTGGCACCATCAATGCCGATTCATCACCTCTTGCCTTATACATTTTGGGTCATGACAAAGACAAAATCAGCAAATTAAGCGCATCAATCAGAAGTGGTACATTGGCAATTAACGATGTATTGATGCAAGTAACAGCCGATCAGTTACCATTTGGTGGTATTGGTGAGTCTGGGATGGGGCACTATCATGGTATTGAGGGCTTTAAAACCTTTAGCCATGCACGAAATACCTTAGTATCAGGTAAATTTAATCCACGTACCAGCTTGTTGTTAAAGCAAAATAAGTTGCTTATCAAACTATTAAAATGGATGTACTTGCGCTGATAAGCGCAAGTACACTGCTTGTTATAGACGCCCATCAGGTGCGTATAAACCAGCCTGAATTTTTGCATAAATCGCGTCTGCTTTTTCTTTCGCAGCTTCAATTTCTGCAGGCATCATATTGCGCTCATCAAGCTTACGGCTATGGCTTGCATCCATGTTGCCGTTGTATTCAGCAATGGTATTCCAAATGTATGATTTCTCGAGATTCTTAGGAACACCTAAACCCTCGTAATACATCAATGCCATATTAAACTGAGCAAGAGTAAAGTTATTTGCTGCCGCTTTTTGGTACCAGCTAAGCGCTGTGCGGTAATCTTGAATTACCCCTTCACCATTGGCGTACATAACCCCTAAATTAAACTGCGCTGCTGGGTGATTTTTTTGTGATGCCATTTCATATAATGAAATTGCTTTTTCTTTATCAAGTTTGACACCTTTACCTTCTTGATAAAGTACACCTAATGCAAACATTGAATCAGCATGTACTTTTTTTACTGCCTTTTCGTACAACTCTGCTGCTTTACGGTAGTCGCGTTGCACACCAAAGCCACCTTCGTACATTTTAGCAAGCTCATACATTGCAGGGGCATAACCTCTGTCTGCAAGGTAATTAAATTCATGAAGCGCTTCTTCAAAACGACCTTCATTTGCCGCTAATTGGGCATCTTCAAGACTGGCATTTGCTAAAGGTGACAAGATTAACGTGCTAGCGAGCAATAGTGATTTAAAATTAGGCTTGATCATAGTCTGCCTCCAAATGTGTGTTAGGTATCAATAACAAAGCATTGAGCTATTGATAAAATGCATTGCCAAACAGCCACTGAGCAAAACATCACTTTTAGTTTAGACCCAACAGCTGCAAATGCCCAATTTATAGACAGCGGCAAGCTTTGCAATTAACAAGTAGGCTTAAGATACAGATTTTACAGAAAAATTAAAGAAATAAAAAAAGCCCGTAGCGGGCTTTTTCGTGTCATATCTACCGTCACCGATATGAGCAATGTAGCAAGTAAAGTGTAACGTTTTATGTCTATGTTTGGGTCGAGGAAACAGGTGACAATCAAGAGTTACGTCTTGAACTAACTTGGTTAAACAGCATCAAAGCCTTTAACAGCATGATGTTGCTGTGAGAATAGTTTAGCCAACCAAGTTGTTGATAACGATTATTACTTAGGTTTAGCTGTTCGTCAATACTTAAATGATAATTAATTTCATTTAATTGCTATTGCTGAATATTTGTTCTCGGTGGTATGTTTACTTTGTTTTGAAACAGGATTTGAAAAAACTACAATGAAAAAGCTATCAAAGTATCTAATCGTATTTAGTTTGTTGTTCACCGTTGCTGGGTGTTCTCCTAGCTTCACTTACAATAACTTAGGTTGGTTATCAGGGTTTTGGATTGATGATTATGTTGACCTCAACAGTGACCAAGCTGATAAATTTAAGCATATCGTCAAAACCAGCCGCGATTGGCATCGAGAAACACAACTCCCTTTATACAAACGTGATCTTGAAAGCTTAAAGGCCATGTTAGATAAGCAAGTTGATCATAACGAACTTAAAGCACACTTCGTACAAGCAAAGCAGCATTGGCAAACGCTGGTTGATAAAATCGAGCCTGAACTTATTGATTTAGCAAACTCTCTTTCATATGAACAGCGAGTTGAGTTTGTTGCTGCACTGCAAGAAAACATTAACGATGAGTACAAAGAGCACGAAGAAAAATCGCCTGAGCAACATAAAAAAGAACGTTTAGAAGAAAACCTTGAAAACTATAAAGAGTGGTTCGGTACCAAGCTATCTGCACAGCAACAAACACTGATAGAGAACTCATCAAATACTCGAGTCAGTACATTTTTACTGTGGATGCAATACAAACAAAAGCGTTTAGATACATTAAAAACGCTGTTTATGCAAAAACAAAAACCAGCAGATTTCAACCAACAACTTGCTGTTATTATTAATGATCGTTTTGCCTTTATGAGCGATGAGTTAGTTGCCGCCGATGATAAAAATCTCGATAACTACGTTAACTTACTATTGGAGCTAAAGCCTACGTTAACCGAAAAACAACGTCGTAATATTCACGATGAGTTTGATGAATTAATTGATGAAGTGGCTGACTTAATCGATGACTAAAATTCTACTGGAGTTCAGTTGTTTATTTTAACCATAATACGCTTTGCCACTATAGCCTAAGAATTTAAAACAGTAGGGTTTATGTTTTAAGCCTTGGGACTGATCTATAAAAATAAAAATGAAAAAATTGTGAAAATACTCTATATCGTACTGATTTTATCTTCTTTCGTGTCTCACTTTCCCGCACTGGGAAAAAAGTTAACGTCACAAAGTGAATTGTCTACTCAAATTGAACAAGCATTGAATAATGAATCCTTAGTTGGGGTCGTCTGGTCAACCTTTTCAGAAGGTGAAATTGAATTAGGGGCGAAAGGGCTCGCAGGTTTAGATTCGAAAATGACGACTGATAACAAAGTTCAGAGTGGTTCTATTGTTAAAACGCTTATTGCCACTGGTGTATTACACCTTGTAACAGAAGGTAAACTGTCTCTCGATACTCCGGTTGATGAAATTTTATCTGATATTGATTTTAAGAATTCCTGGGCTTCAACAAACCCTGTTCGGGTTAGACACTTGCTTGATCACACATCTGGTCTCGAAGATATTCGACTTTGGCAACTTTTGACGACAAAAGCAGAGCCTGATACAGCCCTACAAAATACTATTGCTCCAAATCAATTACATATAAGAAATCGCCCAGGTAGCCGCCTTTCATACTCTAACATTGGTTATGCTTTACTTGGTATGGTGATTGAAGCGGTTGTTAATGAGCGCTACGAAGCATACCTCGATAAACAATTACTAGCGCCTCTGGGTATGCACATGAGTACGTTTAAATTTGTATCACAAGAGGGGGCTTTTCACGATCCAATGCTTGCAATGGGTTATTTCGAAAATGGTGTCAGCCAAGTCACACTTCCTATGTATTTAAGGCCTGCAGGACAATTCACAACAACAGCTAATGACATGGCACTGTTTGCTAGATTCTTGATGGGTGATGGAAAAGTAAATGGGCGGGTATTTATCGAATCTTCATTGTTAAAAAGTATGGGTAAGCCTTTCAAAACCGAAGCCGCTTTAAATCAATTAACGGACATTGGTTACGCGTTTGGAGTTACAACTCGCGATAGGCATGGTGTAGTAGGTAAATGTCATAGTGGCTCTACTTTGGGTTATCGGACTAACTTTTGTTATTTCCCAAATGAGCAAAAAGCATTTTTTATAGCTTTTAATGCTGATATCGAAACAGCTGATTATAAACAATTTGATGATATGTTGATTAATCACCTTGATATTAAAAAATATAAACCATTGACGCCATTAAGCTCAGAATTAAAAGTAGATGAATGGCAAGGTTTTTACACACTTTCTCCAACCCGAATGAAACGTTTTGAGTATTTTGACCAATTACTTCATTTTGCATCTGTATCATTGGATGGGGGGGATTTAGTACTTAAACCCTTTCAGGGGCACAAGAAAGTCTTGCACCCTGTGGGCGGTAATTTATTTCGCGAGAACACAAAGCGAGTAGCTTCTCATGCACTATATATTTCTGACGGTGGTAAACACTTAATCACCGATGGTTTTCGAACATATAAGCAGACCAGTCTTTGGGTACTGGTACCAATGTGGTTGAGTTTATTATTTGGGTTAATCGGTTTGATATGGATACTGATTTACGGCTCTATTTGTTTGGTTTTAGGCCGTTTTAACTTAATGAGAAAAGTACTGATTCCTTTTTTAGCTACGACATTTTTGCTGGTTCCACTGCCATTGTTCTTGACTCAGTCATTTTTGCGTATTGGTGAGGTAACACCCGCGAGTAGTATTTTAGCTATAGCAACGACAATTTTACCGTTTGCCATGTTGTTTGGTTTATGGCGTGTATTAAATTATAAAAAAATGCCTCTTATTAATTACTTGAATGGTTTTGCAATGTTTTGCACATTGCAATGGTCTGTCATTTTAGTGATTTGGGGAGTGTTCCCCCTAAAGCTTTGGGGCTAGTTGATTTAATATTCACTGTAATAGAGTGCATCTTTATGCACTTTTTAGTAATAACTTGTTCCTATATTACTTGTTTCGCGTTAAAATTAGGCAATTACAACAATAACGAGAAACCTGATGGATATTGGGGCGCTAAGAGGCACTCAAGCATTACGAAATAACGTTCTTAAATGGATGGGCTTTTGTCTTGGTGTACTTGCAGGAATATTCGCTGGTTTTAATCTTTTTATTAATGACTTTTTTGTTCTTGGGGCATTAGAAGTCGTTTTTGCATCGTTTTGTTTTTATATCTTTTTTTATACTCGAAAACGCAACGGTCATCTTTGGCAATCACTCACATTGTGCGTTTTCTTATCGCTACTCATCACGTTAGGCACGTATCTCAGCGACATTAAAAGTTTGTTGTTTATTTGGACTTGCTCACTACCGGTCTTGTTTTATCTGTTATTAGGTAAACAATACGGCAAAGTTTTGTCGCTGATAGTGGCTGTGCTACAAGGTGTTATTCTATTAACCAAGCCAAGTCTTGAACCTCTCAATAGTGTTAACTTTTTACTTAATTTTTCGTTTACCTACATCAGTATATGGGCGGTGTCTCATACTTTTGAGAATAGTCGTGCACAATACGGTAAGCGGCTCGAAAACTTAGCCTTACTTGATCCTTTAACCGGGGCAGGTAACCGCTTAGCGATGACCCATTATTTTGAAGTTGAGCTAAAAAACAAAAATGGTTTGTTTATTTTAATGCTAGACCTTGATTACTTTAAGAATATTAATGATCAATACGGCCACGATGTGGGCGACCGCATTTTAATTGAAGTAACCAGTTTCTTCAGGCAGCGCATTAACAGAGGCTATGTTTTTCGTATTGGTGGTGAGGAGTTTGCTATTTTTTTACCTGACAGCGACCCGCAAAGTGCATATGAATTTGCAGATATGCTGCGCGAGCAGTTATCAACGACTATCCACAACATAGACGAGCAAGCTATTAATTTGACTATTAGTATTGGTGTTGCTTGCTACATGCCAAATCAAACCCTAAAAAACTTTATTAAGCGTGCTGACGATGCACTATACCAAGCAAAACAGCAAGGCCGAAATAGAGTGGTAACGGCTTATGAATTAAGCAATCAAAATAAAGCGAGTTAGTGGCTATTCAAGCTTAGCAAGTTAGCCTTTGTACATAGTGTCAAAGTCAGGAATGTTTGCTTCCCATACCGGAATATCTTTGCCTATGTATTCACGCATAGCATCAAAGAATAAACGTGTTCTTACTGGTAAGTCTCTGTGTGGGTAAACTGCATACACCGCACTGTAATCGAGTAATTCCATATCGGTTAAAATAGGCACGAGATCGCCACGCTTAACTTCATCATCAAGAATAAAAGCCGGTGCTAGCACATAAGCATTGCCTGAGATAGCCTTCATCAAAAGTACTTCGGCATCGTTCGCACGAAAGACGCTTTTGATATTTTGTTCAATAATATCGCCATCGGCATTACGATAACGAATACCTCCAATGCGTTTACTTGGGCTTGAATAGCTAGCAGCAGGTAATTCTTTTAAGTCTTCAACATGTTTAGGCATACCGTATGTTTCGATGAACTCAGGTGAGGCTAAAAGTAACATACGGTTGCGGGCGATTTTACGAGCAATGAATGACGAGTCTTTTGGTTCGCCAACACGAAAAGCCAAATCATAGCCCTCTGATACTAAATCAATCAGTCTGTCGTCTAAACGAAGCTCTACTTCAACTTGCGGAAAACGTTTTTGAAAGTCATTAATTACAGGCTGAATATAACGCTTACCGATAATACTTGATGAGGTAATTTTTAACGTACCACGGGGTTCTTGGTGGTAATTCTCTGCAAGTCTTACGGTATCTGATAACAAATCTCTGAGTTCAGCTGCTTTTTTTACCATTTCAGCGCCAGCGGCAGTCAACGAAAAAGAGCGCGTGGTTCGATTAAGTAAACGCACCCCTAATTCATCTTCAAGACGGCTAATTTGTTTTGAAATGACAGAGCGGTCTATATTTCTAGACTCTGCGGCTTTGGCAAATGAGCCTCGTTCAATCACTTCAAGCAACATTAATAAGCGGCTGGTGGTATCCATAGCAGTTCCTTAAACTTTATTGGTGCCATTCTGGCATTAATGAATTTAAAAATCTATCATTTTTATCCGCTAATTAGTTCCGTAATATTGTCTCCAATCTATTAACAGGAGAGTCGTGATGAACAAATCTATTCTTGCAGTGGCAGTGACCATTGCGAGCTTAACGCTTGCAGGATGTGGCACAGAAGCCAATCAAGCAGCGCAGCAACAGCAATTACAACCAATCGATGTAGCACAAGTGCTTGTTAAGCCGGTACAAAATTGGCACACCTATACAACGCGTTTAGAGGCGCCACAAGAAGTTGCGCTTATGCCGCGTGTTTCGGGTGTTATCGATAAAATTAACTTTAAAGAAGGTGACAGCGTAAAAGAAGGCGATTTGCTTTTCACCCTTGATGCTCGCCCATTTGCTGCCGTAGTAGATAGCTTAAAAGCGCAAATCGAGAGCGCAAAGGCGGCACTTGAGCAAGCTAAAAGTGAAGCAAAACGCGCAGATCGCTTAACAGAGCGAAAAGCGATTTCAACGGAGCAAGCTGAGTCTCGTAAATCAACTCTAAGACAACGCGAAGCACAATTGCTAGCACTACAAGCTGAGCTTACTGCCGCTGAGCTTGATTTAGCATTTACGCAAGTGCGTTCGCCAATTGATGGCGTTGTATCTCGTGCGAATATCACCAAAGGTAACAATGTTCTTGCAGGTCAAAGCGTATTAACAAGCATTGTTTCAAACCAGCAAATGTATGCTTATTTTGATATTGATGAGCGTACGTGGAATCGGTCATTTGCTGATGTGACAGCGCAAAGTGAACAAGCGGTTGTGATGCAAAAAGTGGGTCAAACCAGCTTTAACTACAATGGCAAAATCAACTTCATTGATAACCAAATCAACGAAACTACCGGCACTCTTCGTGTACGTGCAGTGTTTGAAAACGATGAACAACAATTACGTGCGGGTTCATTTGCTCGTATCAAACTTGCTGCCAATAAAGTGAGCGAAAAAGTCATCGTGCCAGAACGTGCAATTGGGACTGATTTAAAGAATCGCTTTGTACTTACCGTAGGTGAAGGCAATGTTCTTGAATATAAATTAGTGACTGTGGGTGAGCGTTACGGCAGCTTACGAGCGATTACATCGGGTCTAAACGAAAATGATGTGATTGCTGTGAATGGCCCGGCGCGTGTTGGTCCTGGTATGCCTATTTCACCAAACACAGTCACTATTAATAGCGATGGAATTGCATTCACTCTTTCAAATAATCACTCAGATTTGGTTGCTAAACAGTAGGTCAAAATGAAATTTTCACACTTTTTTATCCAGCGACCCATCTTTGCAGCGATGCTGTCGCTTATCTTTCTCATCGCAGGGGCAATCTCGTTATTTCAATTGCCAGTGAGTGAGTACCCAGAGGTAGTGCCTCCAACTGTTGTTGTGACGGCAAGTTACCCGGGTGCAAACCCAACGGTAATTGCTGAAACAGTGGCGACGCCGCTTGAGCAAGAAATCAATGGTACTGAAAACATGTTGTATATGTTTTCGCAAGCAACCAGTGATGGCCGTATGACGTTAACAGTTACCTTTGCATTAGGGACTGATTTAGATCGTGCGCAAGTACAAGTACAAAACCGTGTTAACAGTGCGCTACCACGCTTACCGCAAGAAGTTCAGCGTTTAGGTGTTGTCGCTGAAAAATCATCACCAGATTTAACCATGGTGGTGCATTTATACTCACCAGAAAAAACGCATGATACAACTTACTTAGCCAACTATGCCGATTTGTATATCAAAGACCAAATTGCACGTCTTCCTGGTGTGGGTGATGTTCGTATGTTTGGTGGTGGTCAATACTCAATGCGTGTTTGGCTTAACCCTGATGCACTCTCTGCTCGTGACTTAACAGCCATGGACGTAGTAAATGCATTACGCGCGCAGAACCAACAAGTAGCTGCGGGTAGTTTAGGTGCACAACCAACTTCGAAAAGTAATCAATTTCAAATTCTGATGAATGTAAAAGGGCGCTTAAGCTCAAAAGAAGAATTTGAAAATGTGATCATCAAAGTAGGTGAGCAAGGTCAGCTTACACGTTTAAGTGATGTTGCACGCCTTGAATTAGGCCAAGACACTTATGCACTAAGAGCGATGTTAGATGGTCAACCAGCCCTTGCAATGCCGGTATTCCAGCGCCCGGGGTCAAATGCGATAGAGCTTTCTGATCAAGTGCGTGAAACCATGAAAGGTTTATCAAAAGACTTTCCGGCAGGTGTTGAATACGACATTGTTTATGACCCAACTGTATTCGTACGCGGCTCAATTGATGCTGTTATTAAAACGCTACTAGAGGCAATTGCGTTAGTGGTTATTGTTGTAGTGGTGTTCTTACAAACTTGGCGTGCATCGGTTATCCCGCTTATTGCGGTACCTGTATCTTTGATTGGTACGTTTGCGGTTATGCAATGGTTGGGTGTGTCGATTAATACCTTATCGCTATTCGGCTTGGTTCTTGCCATTGGTATTGTTGTTGATGATGCCATTGTTGTGGTTGAAAACGTTGAGCGTAATATCGAGCAGGGCTTATCGCCACTTGAAGCAACCCGTGTCGCGATGACCGAAGTAACAGGACCAATTATTGCCATTGCACTTGTATTGTGTGCGGTATTTATTCCAACAGCGTTTATTACGGGGTTATCTGGTCAATTTTATAAGCAATTTGCATTAACTATTACAATTTCGACGGTTATCTCAGCATTTAACTCGTTAACACTATCGCCTGCGTTATCGGCGTTGTTACTAAAAGGTCATGATGCAAAACCAGACCGTTTAACTAAGTTATTAAATCGCATATTCGGTAATTGGCTATTTAAACCTTTTAACCGCTTATTTTATAAAGGCGCCAATGGCTACGAAAAGCTGGTTCAAAAGCTAATTCGTATGAGTGTGATTGTATTAGTTGCTTATGTTGCGCTTGTTGGTGGCACAGTTAAATTGTTCGATGCTGTACCAGGCGGTTTTATCCCACAGCAAGATAAGCAATATTTAGTTGCTGTTGCACAGTTACCAGATGCGGCAAGCTTAGATAGAACTCAAGAAGTCGTGCAAGAAATGGAAAAAATTGCATTACAAGTACCGGGTGTTGCAAACACAGTATCGTTTCCTGGTTTATCGGTGAATGGTTTCACAAATAGCCCTAACAGCGGCATTATGTTTACTCCACTTGCACCTTTTGAAGAGCGCCAAGATCCGAGTATGTCAGCAATGGCAATTGCGGCTCAGTTAAATCAAAGGTTTGCGACTATTGATGAAGCGTTTGTTGCGGTATTCCCGCCACCGCCAATTCAAGGTTTAGGGACAACAGGTGGCTTTAAACTACAAATTGAAGACCGTGCTAACAAAGGCTTTGAGGAACTCTTTAATAGCTTACAAGCAACCATTGCTAAAGCACAACAAGACCCTGCGTTAATGGGCCTATACTCAACCTTTAGAATTCAAGTACCACAAATGGATATCGACATCGATCGTGAGCAAGCGCTTATTCAAGGTATTCCACTTGATGAAGTATTTAATGCCTTACAAGTGTACTTAGGTTCTGTGTACGTCAATGACTTTAACTTGTTTGGTCGTACTTATCAGGTTAATGCACAAGCTGATGCCGATTACCGTCAAGATCCAGATCAAATCTTGAATCTTAAGGTACGTAACCGTATGGGTGAGATGGTGCCATTAGGCTCTGTATTAACGGTAACGCCAACAACAGGCCCAGATCGTGTAATGCACTATAACGGTTATCCAACAGCTGAACTAAATGGTAGCCCTGCGCCAGGTTATAGCTCAGACCAAGCACAGCATGCGATTGAAGTAATCCTTGCCGATACATTACCAAATGGTATCGAGTTTGAATGGACAGAAGTAACGTATCAGCAAATATTAGCAGGTAATACCATGGTGTATGTTTTCCCACTGGTTGTATTACTTGTGTTCATGGTACTTGCTGCCCAATACGAGAGCTTAAGATTACCACTGGCTATTATTTTGATTGTGCCTATGACGATTTTCTCGGCCTTGTTAGGTGTGTGGCTTGTTGGTGATGACAACAACATCTTCACGCAAATTGCACTCATCGTACTGGTTGCACTGGCAAGCAAAAACGCCATCTTGATGGTTGAATTTGCACGAGATCAGCATAAAACGGGGCTGTCTCACCTTGAAGCCATTATTAAAGCGTGTCGCTTAAGACTTCGCCCAATTTTAATGACGTCAATTGCCTTTACAGCAGGTGTTGTCCCCCTTGTTTTAGCAACTGGTGCAGGTGCAGAGATGCGTCATGCCATGGGTAACGCGGTATTCTCAGGCATGATTGGTGTAACCGTGTTTGGCTTATTGTTCACCCCGGTGTTTTATATGTTAGTAACTAAAAAATCGCAGAAGGAGCAACATGATGCATAAGCCTCTTCATGCAATCTTTAAACACGGCAAACTAGTTAGTGCAATGCTGTTAGCCGGAGCACTGGCAGGCTGCGCACAAAGCGTCGATATGCAAGAGCAGCAAGTGAGCCTGACACAATTTGTTAGCGATACACAAATTGGTGAACAAAACGAAGGTGCGAGCGAAAATAATTGGTGGCGCCGTTTAGATTCGCCGCAGTTAAACAATTTAGTAACTGATGCATTAGCAATGAATCACGACCTAAAAACCAGTCAACTTCAGCTTGATGCAGCCATTGCCCGTTTAGGTGCAGCCCGCGCGGATTATTATCCGCAGGGCAGCCTAAGCGTAGGCGCAGAGCGCAGCAGCTTAGATGGCGCAATTACGCGCCAATCAAACGCAGGGGTTAATGTTAATTGGCAGCTTGATTTGTTTGGCCGTATTACAGCGCTGGTGGATGCAGCTAATGCAGGTGCACTAAACCAAGCAGAGCAGCTAAGAGCATTACAGGTTGAAGTGGTTTCAGCTGTAGTGCAAGGCTATGTAAGCTATCAAGGTAATGTGCAAAAGCAAGCTATCATTGAGATGCAAATCGAGGCGCTCGAGCAAAGTATAGATGTGCTCAAAGCGCGAGTAGAAGAGGGGGTTGCGAATGAGCTTGATCTTAACCGTACCCTTGCGCAGTTAAAGCAGCAACAAGCGCTTATTCCTGAGCTTAGTTACTTGCAATATCGTGACCTCGCAACCCTTGCGGTACTAACTGGTCGACTTGCAAGCGACATAACTTTGATAGAAGAGCCTGAGTTACTCAGCCACGAATTTAGCGTTTCGTTTACTAAAGCCAGTGAAGCAATGGCTCTCAGACCAGATATTACCAGTGCTTTGTATCAGTTTAGTCAGGCTTATTCGCTAAGTGTTGCCGCCTCAAAAGCACTACTGCCAGATATTAGTCTGGCAGGGTTTGCAGGTGTGGTGAGCTTAACCAGTAATGGCTTAGAAGATACCGTGCAACAATGGCAAGTAACGCCAAAAGTTGAATGGTCATTACTCAGCTATCCTGCATTATTAGCGCAGCGTGATGCACAGCAGTTTTTAAGTGAAGCCGCTTACAGTGACTATCAAAGTAAAGTATTAAAAGCCATTAGCGATAGTGAACTTACTTTACAAAGACTAGTCAAACAGCAGCAACAGTTAAGTTATGCTGATCAGCGTTTTAATTATGCGAATAAAGCATTTGGTCAAGCTCAAGCAATGTATCAAGAAGGACAAATTCCTTACTTAGAGTTGTTAGATGCGAGACAGGATGTTTTAATAGCGCAAGAGAACGCTGTTGATTCAACAATTGCTTCGTTACAGGCCAAAGTAAGTGCTTATCAAGCGTTTAATGGTCGCTGGAGCTTTGAACTAAACAACCTTTAACCCAGAGTATTCAATGTCACATATTCAACAAACTACAGAACTTCCGTCAACAATGCGCGCGCTCGCACTGCTTGAGCCAAATGACGCGATTGCGTTATCTGAGCTTTCTGTGCCAGTACCGAGCCCTGAAGGCAACGAGCTCTTGATAAAAGTTGAATATGTGGGCTTAAATCATGGTGATGCCAACTTTGCAAAACAAGGTTTTTGTAAATGGCATTACCCGCATGTATTAGGCCATGATGCTGTTGGCGTGGTTGTTCAAGCAAATAAAGGTGTATTCCCTGGTGTGGGTGCACGTGTTGTATGGCACGCCAGCCTTGGTGACCAAGGTGTGTTATCTGAATACACAACGGTACCAAACTATGCGGTATCGGTTGTGCCAGATAACGTATCACCGGCAGATGCTGCAACTTTACCTTGTTCAGGTATGACGGCATTAATTGCCCTTGATAAGTTGCAGCTAAGCGAAGGGGATTCACTGTTTATTGATGCAGGTGCAGGCGGCGTTGGCCAATTCGCTATTCAATTTGCTAAGCAACGTGGCGCAACCGTATTTACCACTGCTAGCAAACACAATCATAAGTTACTTAAGCAATTAGGTGCTGATGTGGTGTTTGACTACAAAGACCCAAAACTTGAAGATAAAATTCGCCGTGAATTAGGTCCGCAGGGCTTTGATGCAGTGCTTGATTGTATTGGTGGTGATACCACTGTTCGTAACGTTGAGCTTATGCGCTTTTGTGGCCGTATTGCCTGTTTAAATGAGTTACCTAAGTTTGAACAAGAACTGATGTTTAGACGCGCACCAAATATTGGCATTGTATCCTTAGGTGGTGCATGGCTTGCAAATAGCTTATGTGCGCAACAAAAGCTGAGTTTTATGGGAAATTTATTACTCGATAATGCAGCCCGTGGTGAGATCAAACTACCACAAATCCATGCCGTTGATTTTAACGCTGAGGCTGTTTCAGCAGCTTTAAATAAACAACTTGCAGGTGGCTTTACTGGTAAACAAGTCGTGCAAGTAAGCGGTTAATTTTGCAAACTCACTGCCCAGTCATCCTGTTTGATGGTCAGTGTAATCTGTGCCATTTTTGTGTGCGGTTTATTGTTCGCTTTGATAAGCAAATCACTTTTAAGTTATGCCCAATGCAAAGCGATAAAGGTGAGCGTTTATTAAAGGCTCATGCAGTTAAAGATCCACTTTCCTCAATGTTAGTCATTGATAAAAACCAGCTATATAAACAAAGTGATGCTGTGTTATTTATCGCAACTCAACTAGGTTTTCCATTCTCTTTGGCTAACGTTTTCAAGCTACTGCCAAAATGCATTCGCGATCGTATGTATGATTGGGTTGGTCGTAATCGTTATCGTTTTTTTGGCAAACGGACACAGTGTAAGTTACTGACTGAAAGACAAAAGCAGCATTTTTTATAAACATTTAAAGCAAAGCTTGCTATTCTCATTATTGGGAACAAACAACAATAATAACAATATGAACATTCTCTTTCTAACCCTAAGTACGTTTTACATTGCTTTACTGCTATTACAGCCAGCATTGCCTCAACCTTTTTTGGAGCTATTTAAAACATTACCAATCGGCCTATTGATTGTGATGGTGTTAAAAAGGCGTAGTCAGGTACAAAATCGCACTTTTATTACTTTATTATTCGCTCTTAGTTTTTCAGCACTAGGTGATGTGTTGCTAGCCCTTGATACAGGGCAACTCTTTATAGGTGGTTTAGCGGCTTTTTTTATAAGCCATACCTTTTATATCATTACCATGTTGCCAATTAAAAACTGGCGACTAGACGTTGTACTTCTTTATCTATTTTTGGCCATCATCGTTTTTTGCTTATTCTATCCAAACTTAAATGACATGCTCGTCCCTGTGCTTTTCTATATGTTGGTACTTACCATAATGGCAAGCCTTACTTGGATGACGGATAAGTCGAACGGCTTTTTAGTGTTAGGTGGGGCAGTGTTTGTAATATCAGACTCTATTCTTGGCCTTAATCGTTTTTATTTAGAAATAGCCCATGCAGATATCGCAATAATGATAACGTATTACATTGCGCAATTTTGTTTGGTGACAGGATTTTTGCAGGCAACAAGTAAACATAAATAGCCGCAGTGGCTCAGTGGTGATTGCCGTGATAAAATATGCGCGTTTTAATTTTCGAGATTTTCCATGGCAAATACAGCGCACGCACTGCACATTCTTGTTAAGCACAAAGAACAAGCTGAAGACATTATCAAGCAACTAAAAAAAGGTGCTAAGTTTCAGACCCTAGCTAAAAAACATTCAACTTGTCCGTCGGGTAAAAAAGGCGGCGACTTGGGGGAATTTAGACGTGGGCAAATGGTGCCACAGTTTGACAAAGTAGCTTTCAGCGGCGAAATCTTAGAGCCTCATTTAGTGAAAACGCGCTTTGGTTGGCATGTAATTAAAGTGCTGTACCGAACTTAATTCCTAATAAGAATGCCTCCTGATGTGAGGCATACTAATTTATATTCAATTTTTAGGCATTACTTTATAGTAATTGAACTTTCATTTTCTGGAACTAGCTATAAAGTAAACTTTTTTAATATTTAAGTTTACATTTTTTTTTGGTCAGACTTCTTTAAATACACCACTAAATAGTGCTTTTGGGTTAACAGTGACTAACGTTAATTCGTTGGTAGAGATAAATCCATACCTACAATGTTGTGTATTTTAAACCACTAGAGTGTGGCTTATGAAGTTTTATGTAATTGGATATACCTCTAGCACGATAGTGATCATTAAATGGAGGTATATTATGAATACTCAATCAAGATTAAAACTAGCCGTTTTGGCTGCGAGTACTTTACTCGTTACCCAATTACATGCAGAACCATCTGGAAAAGGCAATGGAGAAACACCAAATGGTGTTCCTTTTAAGCATCTTCAAGAGCAAATAGATCAAAATAAAGCTGACTTAGACGCCTTAGCAGCAAGCACAGGCGCATCTATTGCTAGCATTGAAGCTGATGTAATGCTCATTCAACAAGATATCAGTGATTTATCTGCGCGTATAACAGCGAATGAAAATGATATCGCGGTTTTACAAAGTGATGTTGATGCGAATGCTTCACAAATATCAGCTTTAGAAGCAGAAACTGCAGCTCTTCAATCTGACTTAGATAACTTAGAAGCAAGCTTAGCATCTAAACAAGATGTCTTAGATGGCTCTTGCCCTGTTAATTCATCGCTTAGGGTGATTTATCCTGACGGAAGCTTTATTTGCGAAGTAGATACGAGCGATACGTACCAAAGCATACTGGTTAGAGTCGGCGGATATGTGCCAGTTAGCTCGTCTTATAGTGTGATGAGGCGAGCGGTTTCAGGTAACTGCCCTTCAGGTTATTTTGCAGTGAGTGGTGGTCCTGAATTAAGGCTTTTAGGTACGGGACGTAATGTTAATATTTCAAGCAGTAAGGTGTTATCAACATCAAGTTGGGAAGTCAATTTTTCAAGGGCTTATGGTAATGGTTTTAACTATGTACGTGTTAAAGCAATGTGTTTAAGAAGGTTTAATTAAGACATAATTAATCCATAGTTAACATAATAAACATTTTAATAGGATTATAAAAAAGCGTCAATTGACGCTTTTTTTTTACCCAAACGAGTTAGTTTATCTGTGGCTGCACATCTAAGCCATAGCCAAACATTACAGCTAATACCAATACAACCGATGCTGCGACCATTAGTTTGATCAGTAGTGGCAAACAGAATCTAAACCAATATCCGTAAGGCACACCAGCCATGCCTAAAATACCCATAAGTACGGCATTGGTAGGGATGATCATATTTGAAAAGCCATCACCAAATTGATAAGCAAGCACGGCGACTTGCCTTGGTACACCCACTAAATCACCTAGTGGCGCCATTAGTGGCATGGTGACATAAGCTTGCCCTGAACCAGAAGGAATAAAGGTATTAAGCAGGGTTTGAATAACCAACATACCAATTGCAGATATTTCAGCTGATACATAAGAAAGCGGTAACGACATGCCATGTACAAGGCTATGCAGGATTTGGCCGTCTTCTAAAATTAGTGCAATACCCCGTGCTACACCAATTAACACTGCAGTAGTAACAAGATCAGACACGCCTTCTATAAATTTGTTAGCTGCTTCATCAGCAGACAGTTTGCCTAAAATGGCGACAACCACACCCCAAGCAATAAAAACACCACCTAGCTCGTATAAGTACCAGCCCTTCGTTGCGATGCCCCATACTGCAATTGCAAGGGTAATAATAAAGCTGCCTAAAATGAGTTTATGGCGCAGGGCAAGTGCTGGGTAACTTGTTGCTGTTTGATTTTCCAGTGGGCAAGGCACGCCAATCATCATCGATTTAGACGGATCGTTCGCTACCTTTTTGGTGTATTGCCAAACATGATGAAAACCAATGAGCACAAATGGAATGAATATAGCTAAACGTAACCACAGACCAGAGTAAACAGGAATACCTGCAATTTGCTGTGCGATTAATACCGTAAATGGGTTAAATGCCGAAACACCATAACCAATACCATAACCTGCGACTATCATACCTACGGCAGTCATTGCATCTAGGCGCATTGCCTTACAAAGCGCTACAAGAATAATAACAAAAGGAATATATTCGCCGGCGGTACCAATACTGCTTGATGCTAAGGCAAAGCAAAACACCACCATAAAGATTAATCGTTGTGGTTTTTTACCGTGTCGCTCTAAAAGCCTACCAATGAGAGCATCAACAGTGCCTGTGGCACGTGCAACAGCTAATACACCGCCAACAATTAACACAAAGAAAATAACATCTTGAGCAGCAGCAAAAGCGCGAGGTATGGCTTGTAATAAATCCCATGGAGTTAAGTAATGGCGCTCAGCAACTGTTTGATAGGTGCCCGCAACAACCATTTCTCGGCCTGATTCACTTAATGTAGTAGTGAAAAAACCTTGTGGTACTAACCAAGTAGCAATAAGCGCAACAACCATCATGCACAGCAGCAGTATCAGGGTATGTGGAACTTTAAAACGTAAACCCATTTATTCTCCGTAATTATGTTAGGTTAAATTCTTGAAATCATAACATGATAAAAGCTGATAGGTTGTCTCTAAAATGTCCACACTGTTAATGATTGTAATAATTCAGATACAAAAAAGGCCAGAAAACTGGCCTTATAAAGTTAATTTGAATTTTATTTAGCTAAACCAAATGGGTCATCAATGCTATGAGCAGGCTCGGTAAACCAGCGCGGGCCTTCGTCTGTCATATAAAAGTGATCTTCTAAGCGAATACCAAACTCATCCGGTATTACTAACATAGGTTCGTTACTAAAACACATACCTGTTGCGAGTGGGGTAGGGTTACCACCCACTAGGTATGGCCATTCATGAATATCTAAACCAATGCCATGGCCTGTTCTGTGTGGGCAGCCTGGTGTTTGATACTCTGGTCCCATGCCATTTTCGGCGAGGTACTGCCTTGCAGCATCGTCTACTTTGCCACATGGCTCACCATTTTTTGCGGCAGCAAAAGCAGCAAGTTGGGCATTTTTTTCGTGTTGCCAAAACGTACGTTGGCGATCGGTTGCTCCACCAAATACATAAGTACGGGTAATGTCAGAGAGGTAATCATGTACTTTACAGCCAGTATCAATCAGTACCACATCACCTTTTTTAAGGGTTTGCGGGTTTTTAACGCCATGCGGGAAAGACGACGCAACACCAAATAACACAATACAAAAATAGTTACCCGGTGCGCCGACTTTTTGGTGCGCTTTTTTAATAAAGGCTTCAACCTCAGTTGTGGTGATACCTTCATAAAGCATACTTGCCGTTGCTTTATGTACTTCTAAAGTCATGTCCATTGCACGTTGCATTAGGGCAAGTTCGCTGGCTGACTTATGCATGCGGCAGTGAGCTGTTACGCACTGTGCGTTAACAATATTGTAATTGCCGTTCGCTTTATTAATGCCGTCGTAGATGAAAAACTGTGCGCTTTCATCAATACCAAGGGTACCATCTTTGCTAATGCCCATTTCTGTAAGAACATCTACACACAGTTGATAAGGGTTTTCGTGTTCTTGCCAGCCACGAATTGGGCCATCAATCACCATAAAATCGTTTAAGCTGCCGATTTCAAAAAACGGTGCTATGTATTGCACATCACCTTTAGCAGGTAAAATAGCGCCAACTAAACGCTCACTTGCGTACCAACGCATACCTGTAAAGTAGGCTAGGTTAGTGCCTGCATTTAAGTATATTGCATCAATATTGTTTGCTTGCATATACGCTTGTGCTTTTGCGATACGTGCATGAAATTCGTCATTTTGAATAGGGGTTAAATCTGTTGTCATATCTGACAAAGAGTCAAGCGCCTGCTCTGGCGTTTGTGTGCCAATACCGTAAGTTGTCATTGTGTACTCCTTGGTTTTTTGTGCATTGTGGCTTGAGTAAACAGCTGATGCAAACTCACTGCGACTAATCGCATAATATTCGTATTTATGGACATAACTGTTAGCATGCGCAAAAAATAAGGAGCGACAATGCAAGTTAATTACTTAAAAAGACAAGCTGAATTTAAAGCCTTGCTAGAGCAACAAGGTTACAGCGCCATGTTAGTACTTGGTCATGAAAATATTCGTTACTTAAGTGGTTTTAGCGGTAATGCTGCTTATGCATTAATTACTCAAAATGCGTGTGTGTTGATCACTGATTACAGATACCACCAACGTGCAATTGCTGAAACAACAGGGTTCGAAATTGTTTGTCGAGACAGAGACAACGAAACCCTTGGCCATTGTATAAATAGACACCTTAACCCGAACAGCCATGTCGCATTTGATGCAAGTTATGTCACGGTAGCAATTTGGCAAGGTGTGGCAGATGAGCTAAGCGGCCACACTTTAACAGCGGTAAACGGTTTAATTGAAAAACTAAGACGCGTTAAAGATAGCTGGGAAGTTGCACAAATTAAAGCTGCTGCAGCCATCGCTGATGAAGCATTAGCACAAACGCTACCTTATTTTAAACCGGGTGTAACTGAGCGTGACCTTGCGTTAGAGCTTGAATTTAGAATGCAAAAGCTCGGTTCAGAAGGAATGTCGTTTGCTACTATTATGCTGTTTGCAGAACGCTCAGCCTTGCCGCATGGTAACCCGTCAGATCAGGTTTTAAAACAAGGTGATTTTGTAACCCTTGACTTTGGTGCGGTTGTAAATGGTTATCGCTCTGATATGACCCGCAGTTACATCATTGGCGAAGCGTCAGAAAAACAAACCCGTATTTATAATACCGTACTCGATGCACAAAATGCGGCACTTGAAATGGTTAAACCAGGTGTTAATTGTTTAGATTTAAATGTTATATCAAACAATGTAATTGCAGAGGGGGGCTTTGGCGAGTATGCGGGTAAAGGTCTTGGTCATGGTTTAGGGCTGTTTTTACATGAAGTGCCATTTATTAACACATTGACAGACTACAACCTTGAAGTTGGTAATGTGATCACCATTGAGCCTGGCATTTATATACCAGGCTATGGTGGTGTGCGCCTAGAAGATGACATTGTTGTCACCGAATCTGGCTTTGAGGTGTTAACCCATGCGCCTAAGCCATTTATACTCTAGTGCTTAAATTAAAGATTATTTTTTAGCATACGCTAAGCGGGCTAAACGTTCAGTTACATGGTAACTATCTAGCCCGCTCACTGCGACTGTATCAATGGCTTCAATATCGACAAAGCCATCTTCTTGCAAGCAAGCCTCATCTAAGTAGATATCGGTTATTTCACCTATGATTAGCTCAGTGCCATTAATTGCAAGGTGGTGGTGTTCTTTCAGCTCAAGCGCATATTTAAGCTTACTTTCTTTAACAAAAGGCGCTGTACAGTCATTTAGGTATTCAGTAGTAAGCCCTGTTGCATCAAATTCAGACTCGTCCTTGTCGTAGCGTGCCGATGTTTGGTGCGCTTTGCTATAAATGTCTTTGTTGACATGGTTAATCGTGTAGTGCTTAGTCGCTAATAAGTTCTCTAGGGTGTGGCGAGGCACTGAATGAGGGCGAATTATCATACCCACTAAAGGGGGATGTGCCCCAAGATGAAATACTGAACTAACAATGGCTAAATTAGTTTGGCCATTATTATCTTGTGTGCCGACTAAGTTGGCACTTTTAAACCCCGACAAACTATTAATTAGATGGGCGCGGTAGCGGTTTTCTAAATCAGCAATGGCTTGTTTTGTTAAATGCATAAATTTCCTGTTACCAGTCTATGGGTTTTCCTTGCCAGTCAAAGTAGGCAGGGTTGTGTGATTGTTGTAAATAGTCAGCATCACTTATCAATAAATACAATTGCTCAGCTACAAACTCAGGGGTAAATAGCTTTCCTTCGGGCACATTTGCCTGAAAAGGTTTTGATAATGGCGTATCAGTAGTACCTGGGTGAAATAACACGCAGTGGCATTTTTTATAGCGTCTGCTAAGTTCAATTGCTGCAGATTTAAATAACATATTTAATGCCGCCTTCGATGCCCGATAGCTATACCAACCGCCTAACTTGTTATCACGAATGCTACCAACACGTGCACTAAGGGCACACACCACAGTTGAAACTTGTGGCTTTAAAAGCGATGAGAATAACGTCACACAGCGAATTGGTAGTAGAGCATTTGTCATCATGCTATTTATAAAGTGCTGCTCAGATATTTGTTCAAGTTTACGTTCAGGCACATTATCTGGATCATGCAATAGGCCGTTAAATATCATCAACTGGGCCAAATCATATTGGCCACCGGCAAGTTCTTTCGCAATACCACTTAAGCTTTGCTCTGAGTAGTCAGTAATAAAATGCTGGTGGCTTATCTCATTGCTTATAGATTCATTAAAACTTGCCTTAAATTCACCTCGACTGATGGTTACGATATGACCCGTGTTTATTCGTTTATATAGAGTGGTGAAATAGGCATTTGCAATTTCACTGCTTGCACCGCACAAAATATAGAGTTGCATTTTTGACCTGTTATAAAAATATTTGAAAATTTTTTCGCTCAAACTATCACCAACTAATAAAGTGATAGTAGCTCTGTTTGTCTTGATCTAAACCTACAAACACATAAAAAAGGCGGGTAAAAATTTGACCATGCAAACTTTAAGGATGCCTTAAATTACGGGGATTTTACCTTTTAAATTGGTAAGTCCATTTTACCAATTGAGCTGGCTTTAACGCTTTGCAGCTGACTAAGCTGCGTATTTATTACACTTTTATGTTTATAGATTGGTTATTCTTTTTTACGAGTATGTTAGAAAATTCGATCTATTAAATTAACGCTGACAATGATATTAATAAAAGGGATCAGTGTTTAGCTGCGTTCGTGCTTGGCTAAATACTGTGCAGTAAGTACTTTCAACTTAGTTAAAGAAAGGAGTATGAGAATGAGTGAACAATACGCTGCACTTCGCGGTAATGTTAGTATGCTTGGACAAATGCTGGGTCAAACCATTAAAGATGCACAAGGACAAGCCATTTTAGATAAGGTAGAAGAGATTCGTGCTTTATCTAAATCGTCACGTAGTGGTAACGAAGCCGACAGACAAGCGCTTATCGAAGTACTACACGCTCTCACAGATGAAGAACTATTACCGGTTGCACGCTCATTTAATCATTTTTTGAATCTTGCTAATGTTGCTGAACAATTTCATACCGTATCTCGCTTTAATGATGTTGGTTTTTGCCAACTAAACCCTCTCACTCAAACATTAAAAGCGTTAGCAACAGCATCAAAGCAAGGTCAAGTTGATCCTAATCACTTGGCGCAAACACTCTCAAAACTCCACATCAATTTAGTTCTGACGGCTCACCCAACTGAGGTGACACGCCGTACAATGATCAATAAACACGTAGAATTAAGTGATTGCCTTGCCTCTTTAGAGCGTAAAGACAACTTACCTAGTGAACGTGCAGATTTATTAAACCGCATTGCCCAACTTATTAGCCAAGCGTGGCATACCGATGACATTCGTCGCTCACGCCCAACGCCAATTGACGAAGCTAAATGGGGTTTTGCGGTTATTGAAAATAGCTTATGGCACGCTGTTCCGCGTTTCTTACGTGAGTTTGGCGAAGACGTAAAAGCAGAGCTTGATTTAGAGCTACCTATTGATTTCAGCCCAATTGAATTTACTTCTTGGATGGGCGGCGACCGTGATGGTAACCCGTTTGTAACTGCTGAAGTCACACAGCAAGTACTTGATCATGGTCGCTGGATGGCACTTGATTTGTATTCGCGTGATATCGAAACGCTAAGCAATGAGTTATCTATGTCGGATGCAAGCGATGAGCTTATTGAGCTTGCGGGCCAAGACTTTGAACCTTACCGTGCGGTACTTAAAAAATTAAAGAATCAAATTGCTGAAACTGTGACGCATTTGGGCGCTAAAATTAAGAAAAAGCGCACTGATTCTGAAGATTTAATTACCGATATCGCGCAAATTAAACACCCAATCGAAGTGTGTTATCGCTCGCTTATTAAGACCAACATGAAAGTAGTTGCCGATGGCTTGCTACTTGATGTTCTGCGCCGTATTAATAGCTTTGGTCTGCGCCTTGCAAAACTTGATGTACGTCAGGATTCATCGCGTCATGGTGATGTTTTCTCTGAGCTAACACGTTATTTAGGTTTAGGTGATTACCATCAATGGCAAGAAGAAGACAAACAAGCGTTTTTACTTGCTGAGCTAAACTCTCGACGTCCGCTAATTCCAAAACATTGGCAACCAAGCCCAGAAGTACAAGAGGTGCTAGATACATTCGATGTAATCGCAGCGCAAGATGCTCAAACATTTGGCTTGTATATTATCTCGATGGCACGTACCGCATCTGATGTACTGGCAGTGCAGTTATTGCTTAAAGAAAGTGGTTGTAAGTTTAACTTACCGGTTGCGCCATTATTTGAAACGTTAGACGACTTAAATAATGGTAAAGAGGTTATCGAATGTTTACTTGATAACACTTGGTACCGAGGTCATATTCAAAACCAGCAAAATGTCATGATCGGCTACTCAGATTCAGCAAAAGATGCAGGTATGATGGCTGCCGGTTGGGCACAATATGAAGCTATGGATAAGCTGGTACAATTAGCCGAAAATCGCGGTATTGAACTTATTTTATTCCACGGCCGTGGTGGTACTGTTGGTCGCGGTGGCGCGCCAGCTGCCCAAGCTCTTCGCTCACAGCCTCCAGGTTCATTAAAAGGTGGCCTACGTGTAACAGAGCAAGGTGAAATGATCCGCTTTAAGTTTGGTTTGCCTGCTGTAGCGCTACAAAGCTTAAATATTTATGCCGGTGCAGTTCTAGAAAGTAACTTGTTGCCGCCACCAGAGCCTAAGAGCGAATGGCGTGATGTTATGGAGCTTATTAGTGCAGATTCTTGTGAGCATTACCGTCAAGTTGTGCGCCATGATGAAAACTTTGTGCCTTATTTTAGAATGGCAACGCCAGAGCAAGAGCTTTCTAAATTACCACTTGGTTCTCGCCCTGCGAAGCGTAACCCGAACGGTGGAGTAGAAAGCCTTCGTGCTATTCCATGGATTTTTGCATGGAGCCAAAACCGTTTAATGCTTCCAGCTTGGTTGGGTGCATTAACAGGCCTTAAAGCTGCTTTAGATAAGTATGGCATCGAGACACTTCATGAAATGAGCTTAAAATGGCCATTCTTCCGTGCTCGTTTAGAGATGCTAGAAATGGTATTTAGTAAAGCAGATACATGGTTAAGTGCGCATTACGATGATGCACTAGTAACTGAACAATATAAGCCATTAGGCGTGAAGCTACGTCAAGAATTGAGCGAGGCGATTGAGCTTGTTCAGTCGCTTAGCCCACAAAAGAGCTTACTTGCAGACCAACCTTGGATCAAAGAGTCAATCGCACTTCGTAACCCGTACACAGATCCACTTAACTTATTACAAGTCGAGTTACTGCGTCGTTCACGCGAAGCTGACGAGGGATCTGAAGGCGATATTGATAATGCCTTGATGATCACTATGACAGGTATCGCTGCAGGTATGCGTAATACCGGTTAATAGCTAGTATCATCGACCAATCGAGCATCGATTGGTAGGCTAATAACAAATCGTGCGCCGTGGTTACATGGCTCGGCGCCGATTTTCCCTCTTAGGTTATATTTAACCGCGTTAAATACCACGTTTAAACCAAGCCCTAAATGATTTCCGCCTAAATTAGTGGTGTAAAATGGCGTAAATATTTCATGAAGTATTTCGTCGTTTATTCCCACGCCGTTATCTTGGTAAGTAATTTCAACCACATGTGTATAGGCTTTAACTGTTACCTCGACAACACCTTGGTCAGAATTAACAAAGCCATGCTCGCAGGAATTAATAACCAAGGTTTTTAATACATCACTTAAGATAGTTGGATATGACGTAATAACAGCCTCATCACCATGAATTTTAAACTCAATTTGCTTACCAAGATGTTTACTCAAAGGGTATAAACGATGACTAATAAAGCTTGGTAGCTGTATTTTGCTCATTGGTTTATCAAGGTGAATAGACACATTGAGCGCTTTGAATTCTTCGACAATTCCGGCAAGTCGATTAATGCTACTGATCACCAACTCTTTAGCGCTATTGGTATCGGTAATAAACTTATGAAAATGTTTGCTAGAGAGCTCTCGGGCTTTAAATTTTTCTTCTAAACCTTCCATGTAATCATCGATTAATGAACTTGCGGTCACTATGGTGCCAATAGGGGTATTAAGTTGATGCGCCATACCAGATACCAGTGCTGTTAAAGAGGCTATTTTTTCGATTTCAATCAGATGATCTTGTGTATCTTTTAACTGCTCTAATGCTTTAGTTAATTTTTGTTTTTGTTTGTCTATGCTGTTAATGGCGATAAGTGAGCCAAATAAAATAACAACTAAACAGATGCTTACTACAATCGTGAGGTCTTTAAATGCGTTGGCTTTAGTTGCTTTTATTTGCTCAGCACGAGTTAGGTTAGAAATTCTTACTTCTTTTGCGGCAACATCGGCTTCTGCAAGTGCTTTTGCTAAATTCACTTTGGCTTGTCTGGTTAAAATAGCGGCGTTAATGTACGAATATTGTTTATAAGCGCTAAGTGCATTTACATAATTTTTTTGTTGCTCGTAAAGCTCTGCACTTAATTTGGCAATCGATAATAGGGTTTCAAAATTAGTATGGCTAACAGTGTGAGTATCAACGGATGCAAGCGTTGTGAGTGCTTTATCAGTATGTCCTTGTGCCTCATACGTTTCTGCTAAACATAAAATAATATTAAGTTGCTCATTCTCAAGTTGTTTATTTTCAATAAGCGTTGAAGCCTCGTTGAGTACCTTTTCTGAGTCTTCTAAAAAACCTTGAAAACGTAATACTTTGGCTTTTAAAACAAGGCTTGAAGCAAGGTGAGTGGTGTAGTTGTGTTGGCTTTGCAGCCCAATAGCTTCATTGATAATCTTGAGTGCTTCTGGATACTGTTTTAACCCAATTAAAGCTAGCGCTAAATTATTACTTGCAAATGATTCGTTGAGAGTTTGATTTTTACTGTGGGCATAATCTCGATAGTATGTGAACGAGTCGGCAGCTTCTTTATAACGGTTTAAACGTAGCTTTACTAAAGCGATATTATTTTCGGTTTGATAAACTAAACGCTCATCTCGAGATTGTGCAAATGGCATGGCATCGCGATAGTACGCTAAGGCTTCTTCATATAGACCTAAGCGCGCATAAATGCCCCCTGAAATATTAAAATAGCCATACATGAGGTCTTTTTCATCAGATTGAGAAACCATATTCATGTACTTAACAATGGTTTCCATGGCTTGTTCAAGCTTGTCAGTCTCAAGCAAAAACCAAGCTTTATAATTAGTGACTATAATCTTTTGTTCTAGTGTTAGTTCGGTAGTTTCAATCAGCGCATTGACAAACTCAAGCCCTTCTTGAGGTGAACTGGCGTAGCTTTGCCTTATTGAGGTTCTAAGCTTTTCAAATTCTTTAATGGGCATCGCTTTAGGTGTTGTTGAAATTAATAAAATCAACAAGGTAAAGCCAAATAATATAACCAATCGCGCTTTCATGACACACCAATCCATTTAAAAGTGAGCTTAAAAAACGCTCACCCATTTTGCTGTCTAATTAACGCTAAATATTATAAATTTTAACTAAATATAGGTTTATCTGAAAAAGCTGATTCTATGAAAGGAAAACTCATACTTGTGTCTAAAGTAAATAAGATATGAATTTGCATAACAACTCTTTAAAGTAGATCTAATCCTAAAATCTGAATTTTACAACTGGTCATACCTATTTTATTGCTAGGTATTGACTAGAGAGGCGATATTAATAAAATAGCCCAGCTTTTTGGTTCAGCTACCGTTAAGCCAAATCAACCCCCACGCTTTTTTAGAGTAACTTATGCCAAACGTGTCTACTTGCATCACTTATGATGCATCGACGTCACTCGTGATGATGACGTTAAGAGGGACTGCTAGTGCACAGGATGTGATAAATTTTTACCAAATTGCCCAACAATATTCAGAATTACATGGGTCAGAGAAAATACTCGTTGATGTGTCTGAGATGACGCACAATTTCGCACCTGCTGATTTATTCACCATTATGCCGGAAGTGGCAAACTCTTTGAAAAAAGCTGTTGTAGCAATAGTTGTAAGTTTTGATGGTTTTATGCACGACTTATTTATGCAAAAAGCAAAGCGCTATAACTTACAAGCTGAAAACTTTGAATGTTTTAACAAAGCAAAAAATTGGCTGGTTCGTCAATAATTAGTCGAGCTAGTCATCGCTATTTTATTGTGTATATCTGGGCTTACAAATACCGCTAATTTTTAGCTTTTATTGTGCGATTTACCTTGATGTTTACCGCCAAAACCTAGCAATTCATTACGTAACCTTTTAAACTGTTTAGCCAATTAATAATTATAATTTGTTATGACAGCAACTAGGATAGATGCAAGCAAACTAGCTCAAAATTCAGAGCCATTTAGCTTCAATGATCAACAAAAAAATTCTCTTTTTGCCCAGCTTAAACAGCAACGTGGCATCTTATCTCAATCTGATATTTCTTCTCTTTGTCAGCAGTTTCAAGTTAGCCAACTTGAGTTACTAAAAGCTTGTGTACCCGTCGCAAGTTTATTTTCTGTCGCGCCTATTTCTAAATTCAATGTGGGCGCCATTGCAGTTGGGTTAAACAAGCAAGGCGAAACAAATTTCTATTTTGGCGCAAATGTTGAGTTTTCTCATCAAGCATTGAGTTTGGTCGTTCATGCTGAGCAATCAGCCATTAATAATGCATGGCTTAATGGCGCGCAAGCAGTGTTAAAAATTGCTATTAGCGATGCACCTTGCGGTTACTGCCGTCAATTTATGAATGAATTGAGCACCGCAGACTCACTTGAGATTTTATTGCCAGAACGTGACTTTAATCTGCATGAGTTATTACCTTATTCATTTGGCCCAAAAGACCTAGGCAATGAAGCCTGTTTATTTTCTAATAAGCAAAGCGATAAACAGTTTACTGAGCTTTCGATTGATGATGCTAAACTTATTCAATTGGCACTCAATGCATACGTGCCATACACAGGTAACTTTAGCGCGGTAAAATTAACGACTTTTGATGAAGGTGACTTTTACGGAAGTTATGCTGAAAATGCTGCTTATAGTCCAAGCCTTTCGCCATTACAAAGTGCATTGAGTCAGTTTTATCTTGCGGGCTTAACCTTTGATGATAAAACAGTTAAGTCAATCACCTTGTTAGAAACACAAGGGGCAGAAAATCAATATGAGGTGGCTAAAAGTGTGCTGGCAAGCTTTGCAAACCCACCAGCATTTGAGCACTGTGTTGCTAAACTAGTTTAGCAATAGTTTTGCAGCTTCAATGACGACGGCGACTGATTTTTTCTCAATCTCGCCGTGGTCAACATTCGGAATTTCTTGTTTAGTACGATTTACTAATACACCTGCAACACAGGCTGCGCGTAAGCCAAGGGCGGCACACATAGTAAATAGTGTTGCTGATTCCATTTCATAATTCATCACGCCTAGTTTTTGCCACTCTTCACAGCTGCCTTGGAATGAGCGAGGAACATAGCCAGAATAAGTATCGTAACGTTCTTGACCCGGGTAGAAAGTATCACTCGATGCAGTAATACCAATGTGGAAATTAATTCCTAGCTTATCACATGCATTTACCATCGCTTGTGTTGCAAAGAAGTCAGACACAGCAGGGTAGCTTAGTGGTGCGAAATGCTGGCTAGCACCATCTAAACGAACTGAAGCTTGGCTAATTAAAATGTCGCCTTCGTTAATGTGTGGCTGAATTGCACCGGTCGTGCCAATACGCAAAAAGGTATCAATACCTAGCTGAGCAAGCTCTTCAACAGCAATTGATGTAGATGGGCCGCCAATACCGGTAGAACAAACTACAACACTGTGGCCGTTAAGCTCACCTCGGTATACATGAAATTCACGGGTCTTCGCTAAGCATTCAGGGTTATCGAGAAGTGTTGAAATGCGTGCTGAGCGGTCAGGGTCGCCAGGGACAATCGCAAGGGTTGCGCCGTTTAAGTCCTGACGAGTAAGCCCTAAGTGAAATACCTTTTCCATTATTAAACCTTATTTTTGTCTAAAGCGTAATACTTTAATCATATGTGTTTAAAGTACAGGACAGATGTCCTATTAGATCACCAATGTTGCAAGAATTGCACAGATAACCTAAACCTAAAGAAGTAACGATAAAAGAGGATATATTATGCCTGCTTCATCTTCTATGAGTAAACACCATGAGTTTGCACGCTGTTTAGAAAGCTCGAAAATTTCAATTGGTGCGCCTTTTCATTGGTTAGCACTTGCATTTAAAGATATCGCTAATGCGCCCATACTGAGTCTAGTCTACGGATTAGTATTTACCTTGATACCTGCGACTATCATGTATTTTGTTTATCAGTTTGATACGCACTTAGTTATATTGCCTGCAGTCGTTGGCTTAGCATTAATTGGTCCTGCCTTTGCTGCCGGACTTTACGATGTCGCATGGGAGCTTGAAAAAGGCCACAAACCCACTTTAATGCACAGCCTTAAATCGATGTTTAGAAACCCTGCAGGTGAATGGGGCTTTGCGGTGTTATTAATGGTAATTATGATTGTTTGGATGCGCTTAGCTGCACTTATTCATGCATTGTACCCGAACGTTGTTAACCCGAGTTTTGAGCAGTTATCTGCGTTTTTAACGCTCGGTAGTATTGTCGGTGGTATCTTACTGGTCACTGTATTTGCTATCTCAGCGTTTACCCCGCAAATTATGATGGAACGCAGAGTTGATATTATGACTGCGGTAATTTCTTCAATGAATGCGGTTAAAACCAATTTCGGTGCCATGGTTGTCTGGGCTGGTTTGATACTATGTTTAGTATTTGTCGGCTTTATTACAGGCACTGCTGGGTTTATTGTCATTATGCCTTTATTGAGCTACGCCAGCTGGCATGCATACATTGCCGTTATCAAAACTAAGAAGCCAAGAGGCTACGAATAATGAGTATTCACTTCGTTTGAATATAAATCTATAGCGGCAATCACCTAGGTTGCCGCAAAATTTGACTTTCTTTTCGCGCATGTTATACCTGCCAAAATACAGCGCTCTTATTTGACTAGAGCAGTTTAAATTCATCTGCATTAAAATTATAACCATTTAATATCAGTGAGTTATAGGTTTGGTTGAGCAAGTGATTGTTGAGTCTCAAAAATCTAGACTATACACAAACTTAATTGCGTAACTTTTTTAATTACGCATGAATATGCAGATAAAGATCAGCGGAGTAGAGATGAGTAACACACAAAAAGCCTTCCACGAAAAACTAAGTCAGTGTCTTTGTCCTCCTGGCGATGGCGTATTTACAGTTAATACAGCAAAAGAACGTAAAGATGCGCTGCGTACTAAATTATACGGTCAAACAGATAATGTTGATGTGCTTTGGAAAGAGTCACTTGAAACACTGGCAGAGTCTGAACACAAAGCGGTAATTTTAGGTATTAGCTCTGACTGTGGCGGTGGTATTTTACGTGGTGCTAACTGGGGTCCATTATTTTTACGTTCTACTTTGATTGATCAACAACCACAAGCGCGCGCCTTTGATTTAGGCGATGTTCGTGTGATCCCGCATTTATTGCATGATAAATACCTTAACGATGCAACCATTACAAACTGTCAAAAAGCGTTATATGCTGATGAAAACAGCGAATATCATGTATCGCCTTTGTCTATCACTGAAGATGTCTGTGATGGCTTTTATGCAAATTACCCAGATAAGGGTATTTTTGGTATTGGTGGCGACCATTCAATTAGCTACCCGCTGACTAAAGCTTACTTAAAAGCAAAACGTGATGCAGGTAAACGCACTGCAATCATTCATTTTGATGCTCATACAGACTTATTAGTAGAACGTTTAGGTATCGATTTATGTTTTGGTTCGTGGTGTACACATATTCTTGAGTACTTACCAGCTCCACGTAACTTAATTCAATTTGGTATTCGCTCTAGTGGTAAGCCTAAGCAACACTGGGAAGACACGTTTGGCGTTAAACAACATTGGGCACACGAAATCATCGAACGTGGCGCTAAAGCTGTTGCTGAAGAAGTTATTGCGCAGCTAAAAGCAGATAATGTTGATGAGCTTTATGTGAGCTTTGATATTGATGCACTTGATGAAAGCTTTGCTTCAGCGACAGGAACACCAGAAGCCGGTGGTTTAACACCTCAGCATGCATTAGACATTCTAGTTGCATTGGCTGACGAGTTCCCAATTACTGGTGCTGACATGATGGAAATTGCACCATTCACAGATAGCTCATTAATCGGTCAGACAAGTTCTGAAACAACTCTAAGAGAAGGCGCTAAAATCTCAGCTTTTTTGATTAATGCAATGAATAAGTAATTGACTCTATAGCGGAAACACCCTGTTTCCGCTCATTCCTTTTTACTAAATAATATTTCAATATCTGCAACTTCGAGCTATATTATTATAAAAAATAATTATAATTTATTTGGTATCGCTCATCATGCGCACAATTCTAACCCTGTCATTGCTGCTTTTTCTGCAACCTTGTTTTGCAGCGATCACTGTGGTGACCGAAAACTTTCCTAATTTTCAATACCTAGATAAAAATGGCGTATTAACTGGCACTGTGGTTGATAAAGTTAAATCAGGTTTAGAAAAAAGTGGCGTAGATTATGAGCTGTCAGTAAATTCTTGGTCAATTTCATATAACGCTGCATTGCGTGATAGCAATACCTGCATCTTTTCTATGGCAAGGCTTCCGGCACGCGAAGATAAGTTTACTTGGGTAGCGAAAATTGGTGGCTTTTCAGCGTCATTCTATTCTTTTAAATCTGAGCAAGTAACTATAGCTAACATAGATGAAGCTAAGAAATACCGAATTGCAGTATTAAAAAATAACTATTCACACATTTACCTAAAAGAAAACGGCTTTGATGAGCGTAATCAGCTGATCTTACTTGATAGTTTTGACAATATTTACGATGTACTGAAAAGCAGACGCTCAAGTATAGATTTAGTCATCCTCAGCGATGAACAATTTAAATATGAGCGCGATAACGACAGCACCCTTGAAGATTTAAAACCGATATTTAAACTGCCCGTTGGCACACCTCAGTTATACTTTGCCTGCAATAAAAATATCAATCCTGTTACTCTTGAAAAATTAAATAAAGGCTTTGCTATTAACGATTAAAAATAGCACTTGTTGATTGCTACAAAGTGGCTATAATCAGCTGCTTTTTGTCCATTCTCGCCAAACTCTCGCTAGCCTAAACGAGCAAAAAGTTGTTTGCATTCAACACTCTGAATGCGCTTAATTATTAGGAGCTACAATGAGTGATTTACTCATTATCATGATTTTAATTTTGATCAGTGCATTGTTTGCAATGAGCGAAATTGCGATTGCGGCATCTCGTAAGATCAAATTACGAGTTATGGTGGACGAAGGCAACAAAAAAGCCCAAGCAGTACTTAGTTTGCAAGAGCAACCTGGGGCATTTTTTGCCATGATACAAATTGCCCTCAACGCAATTGCCATTTTAGGTGGTATTGTTGGTGAGCAAGCATTATCTCCTTACATAGAACAAATTTTAGGCATGATTTATCAAGGCCCGTTATTGAGTCAAATCAGCTTTTTGATTTCGTTTTTGAGTATTACCTCTTTGTTTATTCTATTCGCTGACTTATTACCTAAACGGTTAGCCATGATTATGCCAGAGGCAGTTGCAGTTAACGTGGTGTCCATTATGCGTTGGGTGACCTTTGCGCTCACTCCTTTTGTTGTTTTCTTTAATGGTATAACTAATTTGGTTTTACGCGCGTTTAAAGTACCCGCTGAACGAGAAGATATTGTCACCACAGAAGACATCGTTGCGATGATGGATGCAGGGGCAGAGTACGGCAGCTTACAGCAACAAGAATATGAGCTAATTGGCAATGTATTTGATTTAGAGGCACGTTTTTTATCGAGTGTGATGACTCCTCGTGATCAAATTGTGTTTTTTGATGTAAAGGCGGATGCTCAAGAAGTTGCAACCAAAATTATTGAGCACCCTCATAATCACTTTTTAGTCTGTGATGGTAGTTTAGATAAATTAATTGGTTCGGTTGAATCAAAAGATATTTTGCGCAAAGTGCTAAAAGGGCAAACCGCTGAAATCGATAATGAACTGATAAGCCAAGATATTTTTTATCTGCCAGAAACATTGAGTCTTTCAGAGGCGCTAAATACTTTCAAAAAAGCGGCAGAGCCGTTTGCCGTAGTGGTTAATGAGTATGCGCTAATGGTAGGTATTGTTACTGTTAAAGATTTAATGAAAGGATTTATGGGCGACTTAATTAGCCACCAGGGTGAAGAGTTAATTATTCAACGTGATAATTCATCTTGGCTGGTCGATGGTTTAACACCTGTGGTTGAGCTTGCTAAGGTACTTGAAATTGAAGAGTTCCCTGAACAGTCTCATTACGAAACAGTCGCAGGGTTTTTAATATACACCATGAAACGCCTGCCTAAACGCGCCGAGTTTATTAATTACGGTGGCTATAAGTTTGAGGTTGTTGATGTTGAAGGGGTGAAAGTCGAGCAACTACTTGTTACTCGAATTTCGGATACTGTTTAGGCCGCCGATTGCGGCCTTATTCAAAGGTGCCTTTAACAAGTGCTTTGCCTTTGCTTACCATATGAACACCCTTTGACCAGCATTCTGTTGGCGCAAGCGTTGTTTTATTAAGTAACACAAGGTCGGCATCTGCATTTTGCTTAATTACACCTTTATTTATACCCAGTATCTGTGCAGGGTTTGATGTAACAGCCATTAAAGCGTGTTCAATCGAAACATTAAATTTTTGCACTGCTTCTACAAACGAGCCATGCAATGTGGACTCTTTACCTACTTCAAGGCCAAGCAGATTATAGCTTTTGTCAAAAATAGGGAGGCTTGCATGGCCATCAGAGCTCATAGTGAGCTTCGTTGGGTCGACTTTATTCTCTATACAATAGGCAAGTGCGTGTGCGGCAGAGTATTCACCATGAGCAAGGTCATACTCTGTTGTACTTGTTGTAAAATCGATAGTGCCACCGGCTTTACAAAACTCTACCCCAGCATTAAGTAAGTCGATATTACGATTCATGTGAGTTGGGTAAAATTGTGCTAGCGAAATATCGGTTAGCTTATCAACCTCATGCAATATCGATAAATGTGTATCAACAGGGCCAACATGAATGCTGACAGTGCCTTTTTTACCACTTAACATGCCGGCCACTTTTGCCTCTGCAGCCAGTTCTGCCAGCTGTTGCACTGTGGGTTGGCTGCTACGATGATCAGATATAGCAACTTCTCCCACGCCAATAAACTCATCTATGTACATTAAATCGCTGGTGATAGAGCCTGTCAGTGTTTTCGCAGGTAAATGATATGAGCCCGAATGACAAAAAACGTTGAGCCCAAGCTCTTTCAGCTCTTTTGCTTTAGCAATCAGGTTACTATGAGTTCGGCTACTTGAGTCAGTGCCCAGGGCTGCAATAACAGTAGTTGTACCATGCAGTGTTGCATCAGTCAGGTTCATTTCTGGTGTTCTACTTGCAAAGCCAGCTTCGCCGCCACCGCCAGTTATATGAACGAGTGAATCCACAAACCCCGGGGCCAAAATACAATGAGTGCCATCTACCTTGGTAATCCCCTGATAGGTATCGATAGTTATTTCAGGCTGTATATCAACTATTTTTGTGCCAGCAATAAGGACATCTTGAATGCCTAAAGGTGAGGGGGCGAAAACGTCTGCGCCTTTTATAAGTGTTAACATAATTAAATCTTTTACTGATAGTTAATAAAGTGTGCGAGAAAAATAAAACCACTGGCAAGGCCAAACAAAGCCAAAGTGAAGCGCCAAATAAAACGTGCCCATTCACTCCAATCTAATTTAACAATACCTAAACAGCCAATGAGACTAGCAGAAGTAGGAATAAAAATATTAGTTAAACCATCACCCAACTGAAATGCCAACACCACAATTTGACGTGAGATATTTAATAAATCACCGAGCGGCGACATTAGCGGCATTGTTATGGCTGCTTGTCCTGAACCAGACGAAACAAAGAAGTTAAATACACTTTGAAATAATAGCATGCCCCAAGCAGCAATATAATCGGGCACAACTGAGATGCTGGTGGCACTATAGTACAGTAAGGTATTAAGGGTCGAAGGTGACGTTAAATCGCTACCGCCAAGTATTAAAATAACGCCTTTTGCCAAAGCAACCAAAAGCGCTGCAGGTAAGAGCTCTTGGGCACCTTCTTTAAATGCGTTTGCGCTTTCATTGGCAGTTTGTTTTTTGAATAGGCTGGCTATTACAGCGCAAGCAATACCTAGGCAAAAGAATTGCGCTGCTAGTTCAGGAATATAATACTGCCGAGCCATCACGCCCCAAATAACCCAAACAATGCCAGCAATAAAAGTAAGTAAGATTAGTTTATCTGCGTTATCTAAATTTATTGCACTGTTTATGTGTTGGTTAGATTGTTGTTTAGTTGCTCTGATAGAATTGGCATAGCGAATGGTGAATACAAGGCCAAATGAAGTAAAAACAAGCCAAGCAACCATTCTGAACCCTGCGCCAGAAAAAACGGGAATTTCAGCAATTGATTGAGCTATGGCAATGCTAAATGGATTCATCCATGAGGTAGCAAAGCCAATTTGTGTAGCAACATAGGTTGTTAATACCGTCACTTTTGCGTCATAGCCAAGTTGTTTCATAATCGGGAATAACACAATACAAAAGGCGATGGCTTCTTCACCCATGCCGAAAACCGCCCCCCCTAAAGAGAAAAGCACAAACAAGAGAGGAATGAATACCCACTCAATATGTTGTGTTTTATTAATGAGTGCCATTATGCCGTTATTTATCGCACCGGTTTTTAAGATAATCCCAAACGCACCGCCAGTGATTAAAATAAACGCCATTACACCAATCGCTGCGCCATACTTATCACCTGACACTAACCCTTCAAATAAGACATTAGCTAGGCCAATTTCACCACCTTCTGCAAAAAATGCTGGCGGTGTATGATCTGAGGCTGTTTGATATTGTGATAATTCAACGCTATGGCTATCTTTTTCGGCATTAAACACACCGGGGGTTATAAATAGGCTGGCAAAATAGGCGATAACTGCGACGCACAACAAAATGATGCTCGCATCTGGCATCGCAAACTGTTTGTTTTTCATAAAGTCACTTAAATGTCATTCGACGTTTATAAGATAAGCAAGGTATTGTAGCCCTTGCTAAGAAAGATTAATACTGAGAGTCGTCAGTTTAAGATAACGTAAGCTCAAAGATGTGGGCGACTATTAAGCCGCCCAAACCTTGCTAAAAGCGATAGCTCAAACTTAACGTATAGCGACTGCCATAAGCATTATGGTTTATAGAATCAAAACCTCGACTTGAACCATACAGTTTAGGCGGTTCTTTATCGAAGATATTATCGATACGAGCACGGATTGATAATGAATCATTGATAAAATACCCGGCAGATAAATCCCATACTAGCCAGTCATCAACATCGCGTTTTAACTCATCATTAAGCTCGCCAAGTTCTGCTAGCTCATCTATTTCACGGCCACGAAGCCCTTCAATATCATCCTCATAGCTACTGGTATAATTGGCGCCTAGGTTTAAATAATAACTCTCGGCATCCCAATCGATAGAGAATCTGCCAACATTTTCAGGGTAGCGATAAGTGCCGATTAGCTTTTCGATTGCATCTGAACCGGGTTTGTTTCGCTCAAACTCTAAATAGTGTGTACCATCAAAAGCGAGTGTTAAATTACCTTTTGCAAAAAGAAAACGATGATCGAATTTAAAGTCGATACCCGCTAAGGTTTGTGTGCCGGTATTTTCCAGTGGAATAACATGGTCTCTAAATAGTGGCAGGAATAGCTCATCTTCTCGCGGGTTAAACTCACTAATATAGTTTGTTAGGATCTCTGAAAGATTAGCGCCATCACTTTCGATATTAAGGCCAGCATTATCGGTTACTTCACACAGCTGCTGCTCGTACGAAATACCTTGTTGTCCTTGTGGTACTAAGCCACAGTGACGAAGAGAAGCATCCGTAATTGCTCTATCTAGGACGGCAGTCATATTGGTATCGATAACTTGTTCATGATCAAAATGCCAATAATCGACAGTTAGATTGGTATTTACAGATGGGCTCCATGCAAAGCCAATACTGAGCGCTTCAGACTCTTCGGCTTTGAGTGCTTGATTACCAAGTTCTAGGCTGTTAACACTGACTTCCGTACCATCACCCATACAGTATAAGTCTGCAACTGCCTGATTTGCGCCGCAATCAAAGCTTGATTGTGTGGTACGTAATTTTACGCCAGCTTGAGTTAATGAAGGTGCTCTAAACGACGTTGACCAAGAGCTCCTAATAATTAGAGAATCTGAAGGGCGGTAGCTGAAACCAACTTTAGGGTTAAACGTTCCACCAAAGTCATTGTAATGATCGTAACGACCAGCAACTTGCAGTTCTAGCTGCTCAGTAACTGGCATATTCAACTCTACAAATGCAGCGTATTGCGTACGGTCTGCTTCTGATAAGCTCGAGCCAAAACCAAAAACATCAACTAAATAACCATTTTCAGCACGCGCTTGAGAGTCTAAAGACGGAATATCTTTTAACTCTTCTCGGCGAGCCTCAACACCAAATGCAGCATAAATGGGTAACTCATTAAATGTAAATAAGTCGCCATTAAAGTTTAAATCCCATCCGTAAACTGTACTTTCACCACTTCTACTAGGGTTTGCTTTTGCAAGCTCAAGCACCGCATCATTATTAGCATCACCCTGTAAAAAAGGGTTGTAGAATGGCATTAACTGACCTTGCGCACAATTGAGCTGTGTTCCATCGTATGTAGCCGTTGAACCGTCAGAGCATAATTCACCAGTGATTGCAGCATGAAATTGGTAGCGGTTGTAAATACCATCAATCGCTTCTTGCTCTGACTTAGAACGAGAAAATGTTACACCTGACTCCCAACTCCAATCACCAATGTAACCAGCTAGGCTACTGACTAAGCGAAAGTTTTTAGTTTCAACTTCAACAGTACGCGGTGAATTAAAACGTGCATCAAATGCAAAGCCATAAACATCTCGACCTGCTTGAGTGGTAAATGGATCAATATAAAGCTGGTCCATTAAGTCATTACTGCCATCAGCGTTATCATAAATGAATAGCGCATCTTCTATGATAAACGGACCATCATCATCGTTTATTTGATTGATTGGTGCAGGTGATGAATAGGCTTTTGATTTAGTTTGGCTATAGAAGAAATCGGTATGCCAATCTAAATCACCTAAGGTGCTGTTAAACATAAAGCCAGTTGAAAGGCTTTCAAATGGGGTTTCTAGGTAATCATCTTGGTTAGCATAGTAAGCACAAATTTGCTCACCATACTCAGTCGTGACAAGCTCTGTTTTACAGTTTGGCGCTGGTAGTTCATTGCCATCTCGGCTGCTGTAATAATAAATGTTTGGTGAGTTCTCAAGTTTCGGTAAATATGAGTAACCATTCACTAGATTAGGTGTTGCGGTATAACTTCTGTCGGTAGCTTTAAAGGCATTGCGGTCGTAAATATCAGCAAATACCGTTAAGTTACTTTCACCGATATTGGTTCCGTAGACTAAGTTAAGCTGCTTCTTAGCTTCGTCATGACTGTCAAAACTATTGGTGTAAGAAGTATTTACTTCAGCTCCTTGATAGTCATCTTTAAGAATATAGTTAATAACACCAGCGACAGCATCAGCACCATAAATTGCTGATGCGCCAGTGGCTAAAATATCAATGCGCTCGATTGCAGCAAGTGGAATTGAGTTCACATCGACAAAGTTTTCAGTGCCTGCTGCGAACGAGCTTGGTGCAACACGGCGGCCATTAATCAGCGTTAATGTTGCAGAAGGACCCATACCTCTAAGGCTCGCAGCGGATTGACCCGCTGGCGTTGAGGTTGATGTACCACCACTTTCTGATGTTGAAAAGGTACCGGATCCGCCTTTAAAAACGGATAAATCTTTTAATAATTCATGAATAGTGTTCGCTCCTGAGCGCTTGATTGCATCTTGGTCAAGCACTGTAAGCGGGATGGTTCCTTCTAAATCAACCCCTTTAATTCGTGATCCTGTTACTTCTACTCGTTCAATTTTTTCTGATTGTTGGTCGTTTTGAGCATACACAGCTTGTACTGGGCACAGCACAGCACTGATTGCTACAGCAATTGATAACTGACGAAACATATTGATTTACCTTTGTCTTAAAAAACACACGGCAAAACCGTGACGTTTTGAATAATTGTTATAATTTTTTAGACAGGGCAGTGGTTTATAGACACAACTAGCCCCTCACAGGAAGTGAGGTGTGGCTACTCGTCAAACCACTCCGAAAGGTAGTGTGGAGAGTAGAAATATGTGCAAAGCGATAATGCGTTTTTCAACATAATTCCAATCCGTAAGGTCTTTTGACAAAGCTAGTAATACAGTGCTAGCTTACTCGCGTTTTTAAATGTTCCTTTTTTTTATAGCAAGCAACAAAAAGCTGCGCAAGCAATTTTCTAATATTTTTTTACAAGAGTGTAACAATATGAACATCCTTAAGGAGCAAAAGACTAAATATCAAACTTCAGCTTTTTCTTTGGTATTTGGTTTGTTTTTCGCATCATTTGGCAGCAAAGTCTATGCAAATGATCAACAGCAAACGTTGGTCTTAGTCGGCGGTGCCTTGACCACCTGCTCAAGTATGAGCCCTAAAAATTGCCTTTCGAATAAACAGATTAGTGGTAAACGGAATAATCAATATCGATTAAATAATGATGCTTTATCTACAATAAAGACAAATTGGCCAAGCAAGAATAAAAAAAATCGTCAGCAAACGCTTAAGGTATTAGCACAGATTGCACGTGAAAAGTCAGGTTTGATCACTAAAAGTGATATTTTATGGGCATGGCGTGATTTAGATAACAAGTTACTAAACGAACTCACTGATTCAGAATACAGCTTTGTCATAGACTCACTTGAAGTGGCTGTATTAAATACAGATTCGACCCGTCAAATAGAGCAGGTTAGTACTAGTGATAATAACGAACGTGCGGCCAATGATATTTTAGATTTTGTTGCTGCTTCATTAAAAACAACCACCGAATCACCAACAATTTTAGCGGTTACGGCTTCAAGCAGAGATCCATATGAATCAGCTGACTTTTATGAAGGGCTATTAGACTTTACTGGTGTAGAATCAAGCTGGTTACCTCTAACCCCCGCCTTAGCAAAAGCGATTACTAGTAAGCAATGTGAGAGTTTGGATTCTTTACGCACTGACTCTATGGGCGTTTTTAATCGTGAGACAATTTACCCTGATCGAATTAAGGCCGAAAAAGCGCTTTGTGATAAAGGGGTCGATCATTTAGTTAAACTGATTGAAAACGCTACGGGTATTATGTTTAACGGTGGCGATCAGAGTTTAACCAGAAAAGTACTGTTTGATGACAACGGCAAGCAATATCCTTGGACTCACGCAATTTTACAAAGACCATTACTTGTTGGCACAAGCGCAGGTACAGCGGTGCAAAGTGGTGGTAAAAATGCCTATGGCACAGTGCCGATGATTTCAAATGGTACAAGTTTAGCGGCAATGAGAGAAGGCTCGTTTGCGGTGTCTGCGCCGAGTGAGCGCTGTGAAAATGAATGCGGTGATAAGATTTCGGCTGATAGTCTTACCTATGAAAAACAAGGTGGGCTTGGCAGTTTTACTTATGGTGTTCTTGATACACACTTTAGCGAGCGCAACAGAACAATGCGTTTGGCAAGATTACTGGCAGATACCGGGCAACAGCATGGCTTTGGCATTGATGAGACCACAGCCCTTGTATCAATTCGAGCTGGTGAAACAGCACTAATGACGGTGATTGGTAAAAGCGGTGTCGTGCATGTTAAATCTGACGCTAAAAACAACGGAGCAATCAGTTATTGGCCTGCTGGTGCAGTTATTGATGTAACAAAGGATGGTTTTACTCTAGCTAAACGAACTGTTGATAATGCACTCCCTAGTATTAAAATTCCGCCACTGCCGATGCAGCGTTTTGGCACTATTTTTTCAGATGCTAAATTACGTTCGCTTGTACAAGCTATGTGCTTAACACAAGAGCAACAAGCAGTCGCTCAGCATGATGAGTTTTTATTAGATTTAAATGCCACAGACAATACTCATTATTACCGTGTAAATACGAGTAGTACAGGCTGTGCGGTGGAAAACCTAGCCTTTAAAGTTAAGACATTTTAACGATGTAAGGTACTGAAAAAGTAGTGGATTATTTGTTCATTATTAGTTAGCGTAAGGCTAATAATGAACAAACCATGGAATGGGGTTATGAAATATAACGTACTACTTTTATTTATTTTTGGCTGTTTATTTGCCTATTTATCTATACCAGTCATAGGTTATGGCTCGGCTATTGCGATTCCAACCGAAGTACTTTCAGCCCTTTATGATTTGTCACCTAACTTTGCTTTATCAATGGTTGATATCGTTACTTTAGGTCTTCCTTTATTAGCGTTACTCTTAATATTTTTACTCATTAGTAAGTCGCTGTATCTTAAAGATAAAACGTATTCATACTTTATATTGCTGACACCATTTTTAGCGCTGCATTTATATTTTGCTGTTAACACCTTTTCTGCAAATATTGATAACACCACTTTACTGACTAGTCTGCCTAAGTATGTATTACTAGTGCTATTTGTTGCGCTTTTTTCTACGCATAAAAAAACCAAGTTTTAGTTGATGTAAGTCATACGCGAAACTTCAACATATAAGCTAATCTGTAATTAATCAGTGAACGAAGTTGGTAACACAATGAAAAAATTACTGCTATTAACAAGTGGGGGTGATTGCCCTGGGCTCAATGGGGTGATCAGAGCGGTGGTTAAAGCAGCCGAACATGATGGCAATTGGCAGGTGTATGGTAGCCGAAGAGCATATTGTGGTGTGCTTGAAAAGCCAAATGATATTATACACTTAACTAGTGAAGTTGTGGCGGGTATTCATGTTCGTGGTGGAACAATTCTCGAAACAGTTAATAAAGGGAACCCAACCGCATTTCCTGCTGAAATAGCGGGCGAACAAGTGTTTATTGACCGCTCTGATGAGTTAATCAGTATTATTAAGCAACTTGGGTTTGATGCCGTAATTAATATTGGTGGTGATGGTTCACATAGGGTATCTCAGCACTTATTTGAACATGGCTTAAATATCGTAGGCGTGCCAAAAACTATTGATAATGATTTATATGGCACTGATTACACAATTGGTTTTCAGACTGCTGTCGACACCGCCACCGAAGCCATTGATCGTTTAATACCAACAGCGCAAAGTCATAACCGAGTGATTGTGACTGAAGTAATGGGGCGCGATGCCGGTTGGATTTGTTTGCACTCTGCTATTGCAGCTGGCGCAGAAGTCGCACTTATTCCAGAGATTCCTTACGATATTGAAGCTATTAAAGCCAAACTAACATCACGATTTGATAAAGGCCATGGATTTGCCAACATTGTCATTTCAGAAGGAGCAAAGCCTGTTGCTGGTGGTGTTGTTAGTAAACAATCAAATGAACTTGGTTACGAAAACCCAGTGCTTGGTGGCATTGCTGAGCAGCTTGCTTCACAAATACGTGTGGCGCTTGATCTTGATGTAAGAGTAACCGTATTAGGGCATATTCAACGTGGAGGCACACCTAATGCGTTTGATAGGGTGCTTGCAGCAGAGTTTGGGGTGCAAGCATTCGAGCTAGTAAAGAAAGGCCAGTTTGGTTTTATTCCTGTCAGTAAAGACGGTGAAATTAAACCAATCAGTTTAAAAGAAGCTACTTCTGAATATCGCGTCATCCCTCTAGAACATTCTTTAATAGCAAGTGCCCGCGCAATGGGCATGTGTTTAGGCGAATAATCTGCGAATTGATATAACTTCAATTCGCATAACTAATAGTTTTAAAACAACTTTCTCAGTTACGTTCGTAATAATTCAATTAGCAATTTATTTATTGCACAAAATTCATGCGTTAAAGCAAGCATTTTATTTAATGTAAAGTTCTTTAAAGATGGTTGATCTGTGCCTTTTTTAGTTTAGAATGATCGTTCACTCTAAAACTAAGGAACTACACATGCAGCGCTCTCGCATTCCATTTTTTGCAGTGTCAGCTTTGGCTGGTGCTGTTTTATTATCAGGCTGCGGCCAATCAGAATCGGCTCAAGGGCAAACGCAGGCAGCTCAAGCTGTTCCTGTTGGTGTTATTGAGATGCAAAGCAAACCACTTACGCTAACTAAAGAATTACCGGGTCGTGTGGCTGCTTCACGTATCGCGCAAATTCGTCCGCAGGTTAACGGTATTATTCAATCACGTATGTTTGTTGAAGGTGCTGAGGTTGAAAAAGGCCAAGCTTTATATCAGATTGACCCATCTACATTTGAAGCTGAAGTAGCGACTAGTAAAGCTGCTATTACTAAAGCTCAAGCAAGTATTGCAAATGCCAAAGCAAAAGCAGAACGCTATAAAGAGCTATTGAGCATCAAAGCAGTAAGCCAACAAGATTACGACGAAGCTGATGCAGCATACAAAGGTGCAAAAGCTGACTTACTGACAGCTCAAGCGCAGCTTAAAACCGCTGAAATCAATTTAAACTACAGCAAAGTGTTAGCGCCAATTAGTGGCCAAATTGGTAAATCAGATGTCACTGCCGGTGCCCTTGTGAGTGCTAATCAAGCAACAGCATTAGCAACCATTACTCAATTAGACCCAATCTATGTTGATTTAACCCAGTCAAGCAGTGAACTAACACGTTTGAAAAAAGCCATTGCTGCGGGTGAGCTTGATAAAGATGCCGCTTTACATTCAAAAGTTGAATTAAAGATGGAAGACGGCAGTACTTATCAACATAAAGGTACATTGCAATTCTCTGAAGTGACTGTTGATCCAAGCACAGGCTCAGTAACCTTACGTGCTGAATTTCCTAACCCTGAAAAATTACTGCTGCCTGGTATGTATGTTCGTGCAGTGATTGTTGAAGGTGTGAAAAGTGATGCGATTTTAGCACCGCAACGTGGCGTAAGCAGAAACACCAAAGGTGAGCCTACTGCCATGGTAGTAAGCAAAGACAATACCGTAGAAGCACGCGTGCTTAAAACTGATCGTACTGTTGGTTCAAACTGGTTAGTGACAGACGGCCTAAACAGCGGCGATAAGTTAATTGTTGAAGGTTTACAGAAAATCCGCCCAGGTGCACCAGTCAATGCAATGCCTGCAGAATCAGCAGCTAACAGCCAGTAACGGAGAAACTTAATGTCACGATTTTTTATTGATCGGCCCATATTTGCTTGGGTGCTTGCTATCGTTGTTATGCTGGCAGGTATCTTAGCAATTAGAAGTTTGCCGGTTGCACAGTATCCATCAATTGCACCACCTGCAATTAGTATTCAAGCCACATACCCTGGTGCGTCGGCCCGTACTCTAGAAGATACGGTTACACAGGTTATTGAACAAAAAATGAAAGGGCTAGATGGCTTGCTCTACATGTCGTCAACCTCAGAGTCTAACGGCTCAGCGACGTTAACCTTAACCTTTAGTGCAGATACAGACCCTGATATTGCACAGGTTCAAGTACAAAACAAATTGTCGCTTGCAACACCGTTATTACCAGAAGAAGTACAACGTCAAGGTGTCTCGGTTGCAAAATCGGCTCGTAACTTCTTAATGGTTGTAGGCTTTGTATCTGAAGACGGCAGTATGAACAACATCGATATAGGTGATTATGTTTCATCAAACGTGCTTGATATTATTTCTCGTGTAAACGGTGTCGGTGAAGTGCAGCTGTTTGGCTCTCAATATGCAATGCGTATTTGGTTATACCCAGCTAAATTACTGAAGTACTCATTAACTCCTGCTGATATTAGTGCTGCAATCAGTGCTCAAAATGCACAAGTTTCAGCAGGTCAATTAGGTGCGTTGCCAGCAGTAAGTGGCCAACAATTAAATGCAACGGTAACTGCACAAAGCCGCTTACAAACACCTGAGCAATTTCGAAATATTTTTGTAAAAACCAATGCTGATGGTTCAGTTGTTCGTTTAAGTGACGTTGCTGATGTTGAATTAGGTGGTGAAAACTACGGTGTTGTTGCGCGTTTTAACGGCAAACCGGCATCAGGTTTAGGTGTTAAGCTTGCCAGTGGTGCTAATGCACTTGATACAGCAGATGGCGTAAAAGCGGCCCTTGCTGAACTTGAGCCTTTCTTCCCTGAAGGTTTAACTACGGTTGTTCCTTACGATACGACGCCATTCGTCTCGCTTTCAATTGAAAAAGTTGTCAGCACTCTAATCGAAGCTGTTGTGCTGGTGTTCTTGGTAATGTACTTATTCTTACAGAACTTCAGAGCAACACTTATTCCGACTATTGCAGTACCTGTTGTATTGCTTGGTACGTTTGCTATCTTGCAAGTGTTTGGCTTCTCAATTAATACCTTAACCATGTTTGCGATGGTACTTGCCATTGGTCTACTGGTAGATGATGCAATCGTCGTGGTTGAAAACGTTGAACGTGTAATGACCGAAGAGAACTTATCTCCTCTTGAGGCAACACGTAAATCAATGGATGAAATCAAAGGTGCCCTTGTTGGTATTGCGATGGTGCTGTCGGCTGTATTCGTGCCTATGGCGTTCTTCCCAGGCTCAACAGGGGTTATTTATCGCCAGTTCTCAATTACCTTGGTAACTGCGATGAGTTTATCAGTACTAGTTGCATTGATTTTAACACCTGCTTTGTGTGCGACAATGTTAAAACCAAGTCATGTACATAACGATAAATCTTTATTTGGTCGTTTCTTCCTTGGCTTTAACCGTGGTTTTGACAGAACGAACTCGGGTACACAAGGTTTTGTGTCTCGTATGATCAAGCACAGTAAACGCTATTTACTTATTTACGGTTTAATCGTGGGTGGCATGGTGTTTATTTTCTCACAATTACCATCGGCATTCTTACCAGATGAAGACCAAGGTATTTTGTTTAACCAAGTAAGCTTACCTGCCGGTGCAACAACAGAGCAAACTTTAAAAGTTGTTGAAAAGATGGAACACCACTTCTTAGAAGAACAATCAGAAGCGGTTAAGTCTATCTTTACGGTAACAGGTTTCAGCTTTGCAGGTTCTGGTCAAAACGCGGCAATCGGCTTTGTGGGTTTAAAACACTGGGATGAACGTCAGCGTCCTGATTTAACTGTCGGTGCGGTTGCGGGTAAAGCCATGGGGTACTTCTCAACGATTAAAGAAGCGTTCGTGTTTGCTTTCCCACCTCCAGCGGTTGTTGAGCTTGGTACTGCAAACGGTTTCACCTTGTTCTTACAAGATAGGGTTGGTCTAGGTCACGAAAAACTACTTGAAGCACGCAACATGTTTTTAGGTATGGCTGCACAAAACCCGGTGTTATCAGGTGTTCGTCCAAATGGTCAAGAAGATAAACCTGAGCTAGAGCTTGATATTGATTTAGCAAAAGCCGAAGCATTAGGCCTAACTCAAGCAGATATCAATAATACGTTATCAACGGCTTGGGGTAGTAGCTATGTAAATGACTTTATTGACCGTGGTCGTGTGAAAAAAGTGTACTTACAAGGTACGCCAGAATCACGCATGGTGCCAGAAGACCTAGATGAGTGGTATGTACGTAACGCCAATGGTGACATGGTGCCATTTACTGCCTTTGCTCATTCTTATTGGACTTATGGCTCACCGCGTCTTGAGCGTTATAACGGCTTCTCAGCGATGGAAATCCAAGGTGCTGCTGCTCCAGGCTACAGTACTGGTCAAGCGATGGCTGAAGTTGAGAAAATGGTTAAGAAATTACCACCGGGCGTATCGTTCGAATGGACAGGAATTTCATATGAAGAACGTTTAAGTGGTGGTCAAGCGCCATTACTTTATGCACTTTCATTGTTGGTTGTATTCCTATGTTTAGCGGCGTTATATGAAAGCTGGTCAGTTCCTGCTGCAGTTATGCTCATTGTACCGCTTGGTGTATTTGGTGCGTCGATTGCGTCATTTGTATTTAATTTATCAAACGATATTTATCTCCAAGTGGGTCTATTAACCACCATAGGTCTGGCATCAAAAAATGCCATCTTAATTGTAGAGTTTGCTATTCATAAAATGGATGAAGGTATGAAACTTGTCGATGCCGCGGTAGCAGCTATTCGTCTACGTTTACGTCCAATCTTTATGACATCAATGGCATTTGTGTGTGGTGTACTACCACTGGCAATTGCATCAAGTGCAGGCTCAGGTGCACAAAACGCACTCGGTATTGCTGTTATTGGCGGTACTCTTGCGTCATCGACCATCGTAGTAATTTTTGTGCCGCTGTTCTTTGTACTGGTGCGCCGAGTATTCCCAGGCAAAACAAAATCAACTAATGAGGAGCAGGCATAATGAAAGCTAAACTTATCTCAGTGTCTGTTGCTGCACTTATGTTATCTGCATGTAATATGGCGCCAGATATGGAGCAACGTGAATTACCCGTTGCTCAAAACTATGATATCCAAGGTACAGCGGGCGATATCAATGCGCTGAATTGGCAGTCATTTTTCAGTAATGCGCAGCTGCAACAGCTGATTGCGCTCACACTGGAAAACAACAAAGATATTAAAACTGCTGCACTGAATGTGCAGCAGGTTAGAGCAATGTATCAGATTGAAGATTCAGCGCTTTACCCAAGCATAGACCTAAATGCATCGGGTACTCGTCAGCGTCTTCCGGCAGATTTATCTGGTACTGGTCAAGCAAATATCTCTGAAAATTATTCAGCGACTGTTGGCTTAACCGCTTACGAAATTGATCTTTGGGGCAAAGTACGCAACCAATCAGAGCAAGCATTACAAAACCTATATTCGGCCGAGTACAGTTTAACCAGTGTGCGCATTAGTTTGATCTCCGAATTAGTGAATGCATGGCTTAACTATGCGACGGACAAAGAGCTTTTGGCACTTGCAAACGAGACTTTAAAGTCTCAGCAGGAGTCTTTAGAGCTAACTCGTAAGACATTTGCTCTAGGTGCTGCTTCTCAGTTAACGCTATCGCAACTTGAAAGCACAGTAGCAACCGCTAAGGTCGATATTGCAAACTATCAGCGTTTACTTAAGCGCGATAAAAATGCCCTCGATTTTCTAGTAGGTAAAACCGTCACTGCAGATTTATTACCAAGTGAAAGTATAGATGATGTACTTAGTTTGCCTGATGTGCCAGTAGGGTTACCGTCTGAGCTATTGACTCAGCGACCTGATATCAAAGCTGCAGAGCATGATTTATTGGCTGCCAATGCAAACATTGGTGTGGCAAAAGCGGCATTTTATCCAAGCATCAGTTTAACCGCGAATGCGGGGACAGCTTCAGCTGACTTAAGTAATCTTTTTGATTCAGGTTCTGGGACTTGGAGCTTTGTGCCTTCGGTAAACTTGCCTATTTTTAACATGGGCCGTAATCAAGCTAATCTCGATGTTGCAAAAGCTCAACAAGAAATGGCACTAACCAGTTATGAGCAAACCATTCAACAGGCATTTAAAGAAGTATCTGATGCCCTTGCTGACCGCGAAGGTTATATGCATCAGCTAGATGCCCTGAATGACTTGTATCAGAGTAATGAGCTATCTTTTACTTTATCGGATGCGCGTTTTCAAAAGGGTGCCGACAGCTACTTGCAAGTATTGGATGCACAAAGAAATTGGTACAGTGCAGGACAACAGTTAATTTTGGGTAAGCAAGCGTATCTGGCGAGCCAAATTAATTTGTATAAAGCACTGGGTGGCGGCTGGAATGCACAAAAATCTGTGCAATAAATCAGCAAAAGCATAATTTATTTAAGGTTTTGCAGGTTCTTAGTTGTTTTAACTCTCCTCAAAGATTAAGATCCTGTAAACCTTGTTTAAATTAAAGTTAACCCTAGTCAATAAAGCTTGGAGAAACCATGACGCAAAAAACGAAAAGACACAATGACCCTGCGCTTGCTGAGGCAAGACGTAATCAAGTGCTTTGTGCCGCAGCGGATTGTTTTCGACGTAAGGGTTATCATGGCGCGGGAATGGCCGAAATTTCTAAAACCGCGGGTATGAGTGCTGGCCACATCTACAATTACTTCGCCAGTAAAGAAGCGATTATAGAATCGATTGTTGAGCGTGATATGGAAGAAATGTTCTCAATCTTTAAAGAGTTTGCTGATAAACCCGGCGATCGTGTCACTGTATTACTAGATGGTCTAGGCAGAGGCGTTGAGCGCCATACCGATTTGAATCAAGGTGCGCTTGATTTAGAAATGCTCGCCGAAGCTGCACGCAATGAAAAAGTGGCTAACTTATTACGAGAGTCAGATAGCCACGCTCGTGATTCTATGCGTGAATTATTAGTGGGTGAAAGAGGGCCATTACAAGGCACAGCACTTGAAGAAGTGAATGCCCGTATTGAAGTGATGTTTTCAGTAATGGGTGGCCTGTTATTGCGTAAAATGCTCAACCCAGATTTAGATATTCATGAGTTACTTAAAGCGCTACGTCCAACAATGAAAACCTTGTTGTTACCATTTGAATAAAGCGCTTATTAAAAGCGCTCTATAGACCATTGGATTGCCATAATGGCAATTACCACTGAGCCTGCTGGCATAATAGCTTTTTTGTACCAAGTGTTATTTCTAAGTAGCATTAGCAGTGGTAAACAGATTGCTAAAATAACCAGTTGACCAATCTCAACCCCTAAATTAAAGGCTAAAATACTCATTAGCTGGTATTCATTTGACAAACCAAGCTCACCTAAAACACTCGCAAACCCCATACCGTGTAATAGACCAAAACAGAATGTGATCCAGCCTAAACGCATAATCATTGGCCAAATATTATTTATTGCAGCAAATAATACAGAAAGCGCGATACCTAATTCTACCCATCGGGTGTTTGGCGATATGATATTCATTGCCGTTGCTGTTAGGGTAAATGAGTGAGCAAGTGTAAAAGCGGTGATGATCCAAGCTGTATCAATTAGAATTTGTTTTTTAGACTCGACATGTTGCCACTCTCCTTGCTTACGAACTAACACACAGCCCAGCAATAGGGCAATTAAGAACAAAATATGATCGGTGCCCATCCAAATATGTAATATGCCTTGATGTACATATTCTATAAACGTTGTGGTGAAGCTTTGCTCTTTAAAGTTTATAACTTGTTTTGCCGTATTTTGTTCAAATACGCGGCTTGACTTTGCAATGGCAGCAATTGCTTGATGATGCTCATCTAATTCAAATAGGGCTGTGTAATTAACTGTTATAGAACTATCAGATGGACAATCAACTTGTAGTGGCACATGGATATACGACTGATTAAAGTGGTTATCTATACTAAGTGCACCATCAACCGTGACCTTGCAGCTTTGATTTTGTTGTAACACATTAAAATGGCTATTTAGATAGTCTAATACTGCTTGTTGCTGTGATGTAATTTCATGCCATGTAATTACATTATCCTGATTTTTATCGAAGTTTACTGCTTTATCGAGATCATTCACCGAGGCTTGCCAAGAGCCTACTAGCAATAGCTTATTGCTCGTTTGTTGTTCTAAATTAAGATAAGCGGTGCTTTGCTGGTGGGCGTGACAGATAGAGCTAAAAATTAATAGAAATAGCGTAAACAACAACGACTTTTTCATTTTTATTCCTAAGATAATACAGGCAGACAAGTCTGATACTCGAATGACCCCATTTCTTTTAATATAAATAAAAAGAGGCTGTAACTATAGCAAGTACAAAGGTTTATCGACTAGGTCATCTATCTTAGAAATACTGGCTTTGCTCGTATTTATATATTGTTTCTAGTCTGTGTATGATTTGTTCGCATCGAGTACGGCTGTATAAATAATTTCACTTGGGCTACCTGATTGTGAACCGCCAATTGGCTCACGGCTTATCGCAAGTAAAGTGATATCTTTTGGTTTAAATATTGCGTTTCGGGCAATTTCTTTGCTATCTGTTTTTGGTAATAAAGCAATAGGGATGGCGTTGGGGTAGTTTTTTAAACGGATCCACAACTGGTAATCATAATCAGTTTGTAAACTCATGCCGCTAGCTGCTTTTAGTAAAATACTGTGATCGCTTATTTCTAAATTCCAAACTGGATTATTTGCTGAGTCATAAAACGTTACCGAGTGATTGATTTTATCACTAAACGACTCTTGCGGTTGCCAAGTAATTAATACCAACACAATACAAACCGCTGTTGCAATAGCAGCCCAAGCCTTAAATATTCCAAAGTTAGGGTCTTTTGCTTTCTTCTGTGTTGGTAGAAATAGTGGGTCAATCCGTTTTGTTATTTTATCCCAAACTTGCTGATCAGGTGGGTTAGATTCAATCGCGTTTTCTAGGTTTTTTATATGTCTTTGCCATAATGAGGTTGCGTATCGGGCTTGAGGAGAGGTACGCATTAAGCGGCTAAATCTATCACGGGCATGGCCATGTAAAGTGCCTAAAACATATTCTGCTGCAAGTAAATTAAGTAGCGTTTGGTCATCGTATTTCATAACGAATTAGGCTCGGGTTGATTTAAATTTTTGACGAAAGCTCTACTAAAAACCTGTGATTATTAGGCATGGCTTTTAACTTAGACTAGCAGGGAAAGAGTACTTGGCAAATCTATGCAATTCGTTCTATGTAAATTATTGTAAGTTATTCATAAAATTGTGAAAAAATGTCCTAAACTAAAATGGTAAGCTTTTTTATAAATGCTAAGTTACTGATTTTAAATAGCCAGTAGGGGTAATTTAACGGCTTTTACTGGAGTGAAACTTGCAACGTAGTATGCAATTAGAATAACAAGGAGTGATTATGTGGGCAGCATTTAGTTACTTAGCTTTAGCGATTGTATTTATAATTGCGGCTATTCGGGTAGAAACTTTTTACTTTGCGCTGTTTTTTTATTGGACGGCTTTGTCGTTACTTTTGGTTAGTGGCGCATATTTTTTTAATATCGCACGTATTTTTAGAAAACGTGAAAATGGCGTTATTCCTATCTATATTCGTTGGGCTTTTATTCCATTTTTATTGGGTGCACAACTTTACAATGCTTGGTCGAGAAAACACGACAAAGTGCCACCATTACAACAAATTAATGAGCATTTATTTTTAGCCTGTCGTTTATTTCCTTCAGATATAGACACCATGAAAGAAATGGGTATTACAGCTATTTTAGATGTAACTTGCGAGTTTGATGGCCTTGAATGGTCTTCTACGCAAGAGAATATTCGTTATTTAAATATCCCTGTTCTTGATCATAGCGTGCCAACACGCGCGCAACTACACCAAGCGATTAATTGGATTGACCATCAAGTAAAAGCAGATAGACGTGTTGTAGTACATTGCGCCTTAGGGCGTGGTCGTTCAGTATTTGTAATGGCAGCTTACTTACTTAGCCAAAACAAAGATGCCGATGTGCACCAAGTACTCGCACAAATTAAAGAGACACGAGAAACTGCAAATTTAAACAAGCGCCAGCTGCGTCATCTTGTGCGTCGCCATCGTAGAGGTGACCTATTAATCAAAAATAAAGCTGTGCTCATTGCTAATCCTGTTTCTGGCACAAAACTGTGGGAAGCTAAACGTAAGCAAATTACATCTCGTTTGTCTGAGTATTACGATTTAACTGTTTACACCACGTCAGAGCAGGTAAATGGTACTGAGTTAGCCAAAGAAGCACTAGAATTGAACCCTGATGTAGTCATCGCCTGTGGTGGTGATGGCACAGTAACAGAGGTGGCAAGTGTACTTGTTAATACAGAGTGTAAACTGGGTATTATTCCTTTAGGTACTGCCAATGCGCTCGCTCATGTGTTGATGGGTATACAATCGAAGCTTATTCCGGTAGAGCAGGCGTGTGAGCTTATTATTGAAGGGCAGGCGAGTCGAATAGATACCGCTGTGTGTAATGGCGAGCGTATGTTATTACTAGCAGGGATTGGTTTTGAACAAAAGATGATTGAAAAAGCCCATCGTGATGCTAAAAATGAGTCTGGGCAATTAGCTTATTTACAAGGGTTTTGGCAAGCATTAGGTGAGCATGAAGCGCAAGACTATGTTGTTACTCTTGATAATAACGATGAGCAAACAATCAATACCACCAGTTTAATCATCGCCAACGCCGCGCCATTTACTACTTTACTTGCTCAATCTGCAGGGCAGCCAGATCATCAAGATGGTTTACTCGATGTAAATTGGCTAACACCTAGTGCCGATTCTAAAGCGAGTACTTTAAGTATTGCGGAGTTAGTCTTCTCGAGCATTACGCAAACTAGTTTTGCCATTAACAGTCATCACACAAATGCTAAACGAGTAACAGTAAGCGCAGAAAAAGGGTTGAGCTATGTTATTGATGGTGAGGTGAAAACCGCAGATAAACTAGAGGTAGAGATATCACCGAAATCGCTTTCGGTGATGGTAGCAGCTGAAGATTAAGTGGTTACTTTTTGATGCTTTTCCATTGGAAAGTGCCATCATCAGCTAGGTCATTATTGATAAAGGTATCAATATATAACTGCTCTACTTTTTCTCGTGCCCAAGGGGTCTTTCGTAAAAACTTAAGACTCGACTTTACACTTGGGTCATTTTGAAAGCAGCGTACGTCTACGTGCGCTGCCATACCTTCCCAACCAAGTTTTTCTTCAAGTTTAGTAACGATGTCGGCTAGTTTAACGCCATGTAACGGATTATTTGGTTGATTGTCCATGATAAATCTTAGGTTATTTGCAACCGCGCAATAGTACCCCATCTGTGCGTTTTAAGCTAATTGACGTGAATCGTTTTCGCTTGTTTAGGGTAAATAATCTCGCCATTAGCATTTAGTCTGAGCCAAGCCAAATCAGTGTTTGAAAAATTAGGCTGTTTAGCAGTGCAAATTAACGTAATATCGCCAACAGTAATATACGCACCTTCGGTATAGCGTTTATTTTCATACCAACACACTTTTTGATTGTTTAATGCCTCTTGACCATCAAGCACAATTAGTGGTTTTTCCTTTGCTAGCGCTTGGTTTAGAAACCCTAAAGTAAACAAAGTACTTAACAGTAAAATTTTCTTTAACAAAATGCGCCTCCCGTTGGGCAGATCTGTATAACTACACTAAGCTTATGACAAGGAATAAATAATAAAAAGGTGAACACATGCAATTTGATAAAAATATGATCGACGAACTAACCCTGCTTGCAAAATTTCCTCGCAACTCTCAAATGCAGGGAATTAAAATTCATTCCGATGCCGAAAGCTCAATTAAAGATGCAGCAAAACGTCTTTATGATAAAGGTATTACAGATAGTCCTGATGGTGGCTACTTAACCGACTTAGGGCTCGATTTAATTAACCATGTGAGTGTGATTAACTCAGCGCTTAGATAACAAATAAAAAAGGCCCGAAATGTTCGGGCCTTTTTAAAAACAAATCTTAAAGCTTAAATCGCATCTGGCTGGTTTTGCGGTGCAGCATCAATAAAGGCATCAAGCTTATTACATTGCTCATATACCGCAGCAATTTTAGGGTACTTGGTCATATCGACTTTAAAGCGCAAGGCATTAAATACTTGCGGCACTAAGCACACATCAGCAAGCGTTGGTTTGTTGCCCACACAAAAAGTGTTCGCTTCATTAAGTAGCTTTTCGATACTTTCAAAGCCAACTTCTACCCAATGCTTATACCAGGTCGTTTTTGCTTCTTCATCAACACCAAGATCGTTAGCCAAGTACTTTAATACACGCAAATTATCGATAGGGTGGATATCGCACGCTACGGCATAACATAAATTACGGATCTGAGCTTTTTGCCATGCATCACCCGTTAAAAGAGGCGTTTCTGGATGAGTTTCTTCTAACCACTCTAAAATAGCCAGCGATTGCGCAAGTACACCTTGATCAGTTTCAAGTGCTGGCAATAACCCTTGTGGGTTTTTAGCTAGGTACTCGTCACTTTGCTGTTCTGATTTTAATAAATTAACCGTCACCAACTCGTGATCAATGTTCTTTAAATTAAGCGCAATGCGAACTCGGTATGCAGCTGATGAACGAAAATAGCTATAAAGTTTCATTATACGTCCTGTTTACCTGTGAAATGTTTTTTAATAGTGCGCCAACAATCTGTGTAGTTAGGCTGACGCTCTTTACCTTCAAGGGCATATTTAGTTGGTGAAATAACGTAACGCGATTCGAACATAAATGCCAAGGTGTTTTCGTAGCGTTGTGGTTCAAGCTTAGCATTTGATGCTTTTTCGAATACATCGGCTTCTGGACCATGTGGCGACATACAGTTATGCAAGCTAGAACCACCTGGTACAAAGCCATGCTCTTTGGCATCGTACACACCTTCGATTAAGCCCATAAACTCACTCATAATATTACGATGGTAATAAGGTGGGCGGAAAGTGTTCTCAGCCACCATCCAACGTGGAGGGAAGATAGCAAAATCGATATTAGCGACACCTTCTGTACCCGATGGTGATGTTAATACAGTAAAGATTGATGGATCTGGGTGATCGTAACTTACTGTATTCATAACATTGAATCGAGCAAGGTCATACTTGTAAGGTGCACTATTACCCGTCCAAGCAACCACATCTAATGGCGAGTGACCAATATCACAACGGAACATATTGCCATTGAATTTAGCAACGAGTTCGAAATCACCTTCTACATCTTCAAAAGCTGCTACAGGGTAGTGGAAGTCACGGTCATTTGCATAACCATTGGCACCCACTGGGCCGCGCTCTGGTAAAATATAGGCATGGCCATAGTTTTCACAGATGTAGCCACGTGCTGTATCGGTGAGCAAATCAACAGCGAACTTAATGCCACGAGGAATTACGGCAATTTCTCCTGCACGAACGGTTAGTTGCCCGCACTCGGTTCTAAGTAATAGCTCACCTTGTTGCGGCACAAATAACATTTCACCATCAGCATTATAAAAGTAACGGTGTTGCATTGATTTATTAGCGACATAAATATGAATACCAATACCTGTTTGTGCATTGGCACTACCGTTGGCAGCCATAGTGACTAAACCATCTATAAAATCAGTTGGTTGTTCTGGAATTTCAATTGGATCCCAACGTAGCATTGTCGGTGGTGTTGGCACTTCTGTAATAGGAGCGGTGCGAATAAGGCCATTATCAATTGGCGTGTAATCACCTTGTATTACTGACGGGCGAATGCGGTAAAACCAAGTACGACGGTTATCAGCACGTGGCGCTGTAAATGCCGTTGTGCTGAACTGCTCAGCATATAAATCGTATTTAACTTTTTGCGGGCTGAATTGACCGATAGGTAATGCACCGGGTAATGCTTCGGTTTCAAATTCATTACCAAAGCCTGTCATATATTGTAATTCGTTATTCATCACTAGACTCCTGAAAGGTTTTAGGTAAGATACTCTCATGTGAGACTAAATTCAAACTACACTGAATTTACTTGTGTAAATATTCTTTGACAGTAGTGCAGCCATGAAGACAGATAATAAAACAACGCTCGATTTAAAACAGTTCTTACCTTATTCATTAACCAATATTGCAATGCAAATGAGTGAGCAGTTTAGTGAGCTATATCAACAGCAGTTCGATTTAACGGTGCCACAATGGCGGATAATTGCGAATTTGGCCCAATATGGTGAGCGTACTGCCAAAGAATTATGTGATATGGCACAAATGGATAAATCAACGGTGTCTCGTGCAGTAAAGTCGCTATTGGCGAGAAACCTTATAATAGCCAAAGAAAACCCTAAGGATAAACGCGCAAGTTTGTTATCACTATCCGTTGAGGGGAACCGTTTGCATGAGCAAATTGTGCCATTAGCAAATGAGTGGCAAGCCGGTTTAGTGAGCGACTTAGATAGCCGAGAACTTAATCAATTTATGAACACTCTTAGTAAGCTTTCCAATCACTTAAATAAAAATGTGTAATTCTGTAATCAAGGCTTTATAGCAATTGATTTAGACAATCGATACGTATATGATAATGGCTATCATTTACAATTAGAAACTTGGATGTCCCCCCTATGAAATTAGCGTTAAACACCGTTAAAACACTAGGTCTTAGCCTAGTATTAGCATCTACTTTTATTGCCCAACCTGTATTGGCAAATGGCCCAATTGGTGAGCACGTTAATCATCTAAAAGAAAATTTAAAAGATTACTCAGAAGACGTTGAGTGGATGATCGGTAAAGTTGACACCATGGTTACCGATTATGAAACAAAAGGCGCAAAAGCAGTTAAAAGCGATGATTTAATTGAATACTGGGAATCAGTAAAGTTTCACAGTGCGATTGAAACGAATTATGTACCGGTTTATGCATCAATCTGGCAAGGCATTTATGGTATCAAAATGGCCATTGATGACAAAAAACCAGCAAGCGAAGTACGTGAGCACCAAAAGGCCTTAAATGCTGCCTTGTGGCAGGGTCTTGGAGCTGTTAAACTTGCTGCCGACTTCCAGCAAAAAGGCTTATTAAAAGCTGTAAAAGCAACTGCTTCTGAAACAATGACGCAAAGCGCTACTATCGATGAGATCAAACATAAATTAGACCGTGTTGTTGCAAAATACGCAGAACGTTTAAGCGATGAAGCAACGCAAATTGTACACGATACTTACCTTCACTTATTCGAAGGTGTTGAAGGTACACTTATCGAAAAAGATGCGAAGTTAGTAGAAGTTCTCGAAAAAGATTTTAACGTAACCCTGCCTAAAGCTATTTCTGATAAAGGGTCTGTTGACCAAGTACGTGCAGTGGTTGTTGATATGCAAGAAAAACTAGATCGCGCTAAGGTGTTACTAGAAGAAGCCGAAAAAGCACGTAAGGATGTATTTTAGTGAAGCGTAGGACCTTTATTCAAGGCCTGGCTGCGTTTGGGGTAGTGGGCGCAATGCCGCTACCTCTTTCTCGTGCCTTTGCAGCCTCTGCTGCAAGCCCTATTTCAGTGAAAGACTTACCCGCCCTAGAGGGTGACTTAACCTTATATTTAGGCCGTGGTGAAGGTGGTTTGTACGAAAACGTACTGCAATCAATCCAAAAGAAAAACCCAAAACTTAATTTATCAATTCGCCGTGGTCCAACTGCTGCACTTGCCAACATGATTGTGGCTGAAGCGAAAGCGGGTGTTAAACGTGCTGATTTATTTTGGGCCGTTGACTCAGGTGCGATTGGCTTAGTAACAGACGCAGGTTTAGCTAAACCACTACCAAGTGACTTAGAAGCGCAATTACAACCTCAGTTCCGCTATCCAGGCTGGGCACCAGTGACAGGTCGTATTCGTACATTACCTTACAACACTAAGCGTTTATCAAAAGATCAGATCCCAGATAGCATAATGGCTATTGCCGATAGCGATTTATCAATTGGTTGGGCACCTGCTTATGCTTCTTTCCAATCATTTGTCACGGCAATGCGTATTCTTGAAGGTGAAGATAAAACGGCTAAATGGCTTAAGAAAGTTCAAAAACGTTCGAAAACCTATGCCGGCGAGCTTGGCGTAGTGATGGCCGTTGAACGTGGTGAAGTGGATATTGGTTTTGCAAATCATTATTACACGTTACGTCTTAAATCAGGTAAACCAGATGCAAACCTTGATCTTGCTTTTACCAATCAAGATGCCGGTTGTTTAGTTAATGCATCAGGTGTGTTATCGCTGACAGATAACCCGAACGCAATGAACTTTATGCGCTACTTACTAAGTTCAGAAGTACAAAGCTACTTAGCACGTGAAGCCTACGAAATTCCATTGATCCAAGGTATTGACCAGCCCGCTGGATTACCAGCCTTAACGGATGTGTCACCGCCGAAAATCGATTTAACTCAATTGGCAGATTTAAGGCCAACACTCGACCTTATGCGCAGTAGCGGTGTTTTATAATGCGCATACCTGCTTCTTATCCCATGGCGCTGCTTGCAGCGCTTTTGGCGTTAGTGCCAGTTTATATTCTGATCACTTTAGCCAGTGATGCGACGGCTGTTTTTGATAGTCACAATTTAAAAATTCTAGGTAACACTTTATCACTTATGGTGTTAACTGTTTTAGGCTCTATTTTAATTGGCGTGCCTCTGGCGTTTATTAGTGCCTATGTTCAACTTCCTTTTAAAAAGCTTTGGCTTGTTTTGTTTGCAGCTCCACTTGCTATTCCAAGCTATATTGGTGCGTTTACTTTATATGCAGCTTTTGGCCCCGGTGGTGAAATTAATCAGCTGTTAGGCTTTGAAACTCCGCCTATGTATGGCTTAACGGGTGCTGCCATTGTAATGACGCTATACACGTTTCCATTTGTAATGCTTACAACGCGTTCGTCTTTACTTAGTCTAGATGCCAGCATGGTAAACGCGGCTCGCACTTTAGGTATGTCGATGCCAATGAGTGTGTTTAAAGTCATATTACCACGTGTAATAAACGGTATAGCAGCGGGCTCATTACTGGTTGCGCTTTATACCTTATCAGACTTCGGTACACCGGCGATGATGCGCTTAGATACCTTTACCCGCGTGATCTATGTTGAATATAACGCCTTTGGCTTAAGCCGAGCAGCGATGTTATCGCTACAATTAATGGTGATAGTAGGCTTTTTACTGTTCATCGAATCACAAATTAAAACAGCTTCTGAGCGCCACGGTAGACCGCTAATGTTATTTCCATCAAACGGTCAAAAGTTAGCAATGCTAGTGACTTTTCTACCAGTTTTATTATTGGCTATTTGTTTGCCGTTAGCCATTTTTACCCTTTGGCTTGCCCGTGATGGTGTTGCTGATTTTGATTTCAGCATTGCGTGGAATTCTGCTTATGCATCTGGTATTGCGGCTATTGTTGCTGTTGTTGTTGCAGTACCTGTAGCGCATGCTGCCTTAAGCGGTAAAGTAGGGCGCATTATGGAACGAGTCACTTATTTCGGATTTGGTATTCCGGGTATAGTGATGGGAACTGCACTGGTTTATGGTGGCCTGCAATTACCGCTTTTATACCAAACTCTGGCATTATTAGTGATTGCCTATGTGCTGCGATTTTTACCGCTGGCAGTTGGCTCAGTGCGTACCAGCACAGAACACTTAGATTCGAGTTTAATTAAATCAGCACGCGTATTAGGCGCAAGCCCTCGTGAAGCATTTATGCGTATTACCTTGCCTTTAACCCTACGCGGTATCATTGCTGGTGCAGCCTTGGTATTTTTAGAATCAATGCGAGAGCTTGAAGCAACATTGTTACTCGGCCCAACAGGGTTTGAAACCCTATCAACTTATTTATGGCGTGTTTATGAAGCCGGTTATTTCGGTCGCGCTGCAATACCTGGGCTCTTGTTAGTAGTGATATCAGCATGTGGCTTAGCTATAATGCTCTCAGGCGAAAAGCGCAGTCAATTAGAACATTAAGGATCAGTTTAATGCTATCAGTTAGTAAGCTGTCTATCGATTATGGTAGCAATCGTGTGGTAAGTGAACTTAACTTATCACTTGGGGAAAGTGAGATCCTCATGCTAGTTGGTCCAACTGGCTGTGGTAAAAGTACAATTTTACAAGCGTTAGCTGGGCTTATTCCTATCAGCGAAGGAGAAATTAATTTAGGCTCATGGCGAGCTACCCCAAAGTTAAAAGTACCACCAGAAAAACGTAAAGTGGGTATGGTATTTCAAGACTTTGCGTTATTTCCGCATTTAACAGTTCAGCAAAATATTTGCTTTAGATTAACCGATACCTCAAAAGCAGATCATTGGATTAAATTACTGGGTCTTGAAGCTTTTCGTAATAAAAAGCCTGCTACTTTATCAGGTGGTCAAAAGCAGCGTGTAGCCCTTGCGCGTACATTGGCTCACGAACCTGACTTTGTATTGCTTGACGAGCCTTTATCAAACTTAGATGCGGCTTTAAAAGACACCCTACGTTGGGATATTCGTAATGCATTAAAAGATGCTGGTGTTCCTGCTATTTGGGTAACCCATGACCAAGAAGAAGCCTTATCTGTCGGTGACCGTGTTGGCGTACTGAAAGAAGGCATAATTCAGCAAATAGATACCCCTGAACGCTGCTTTAGCTTACCAAGCAATCGCTTTGTAGCGCGCTTCTTAGGTGAAGCAAGTTTCATTGCCGGTAATTGTGAAGGTGATATCGCCACCACTGATTTAGGCAATGCACCAGCGATTAAAGTTGATCATGATACCGCGAAGGTTGATGTATTACTTCGCCCTGATGATGTTCACCTTATTCAAAATGCTACTACCAGTAATGGTAAAGTGACATGGGTACGTTACGAAGGTGGCAGTCGCTTATGCGCGGTTAAATTAGCATGTGATACTGTAGTGACAAGCCGTGTTAGCCATGAAGTGATGGTACGCCCAGGTGATGCAGTGCATGTTTCTATTAACACAACACACCCACTTGCAGTTTATTCACAATAATGGCGTAGCTTTGATTAATGTTAAGTTAATCAAAGCTATTATTACTTATCGTAATGTTATATTACAAACGCTAGGATAACGTTGACCAAATTGGACATGGAGACTAAGTTCTGATATGTTTTCGAGAACATCTATTTCCCCATTGTTATTCCAATCAGTTCCGCCTACTACATCGCCGTTATAAAAATGTGAGTAGCGGGTTTGATCGGGGAGTCTAAAGCTTAAATCCGTGAAAGTTACAACCATATACGCTTTATTATCTGTTCTATCTTCATTCATTGGGCAGGCAACTCTTTCTGCCCTAGAGACTTCTTGATGTAAAATATCTCGTTCTAATTCATCTTGATAAATATCAACGTAGCTTAAGTAAGCTCGCATATTTGAAGCTCTGTCAAACCCCCAAATAGCAAGTGAACCAGTTCCATTAACTTCATATGGAAAACCACTAAAAAATTCAGCCTCAGTTGTATTAAATGCATTTGGGAAAACTACAACATTATCGACTACATAGCTATCAGACTGTGCAAATATATAAGTTGAAATAAAGACAGAGCTAATTAATAACGATTTAATATAATTCATGTTTTTGTCCTTTTAAATAATGAATGTTTTTAATGTTAACGCAAGTATCTTAATATCCTCAAAGTTAATACTGGTTAATTTGTAATCTAATCTAAGATCTATTTAATTTCAAGTTATTATTTGTTAAATGGAAGTCGTGATTTATTGCTATATTGGTTATTTAAATTATTCGCTTAAAATGGGTGTTATTTTTTATTTTATTATTAATGACCCATTATAAATAGTCTTAAGGTATTGTTTTATTTTATTGAATAATTCTGCGGATGATTATAATAGGGATTGCACTCTTCAGTAAAAAGCCCGCCAGTAGGGGCGGGCTTTTGTTTTATAACAAGGTTAACTCGTTATTAGAATGTGTAACGTACACCTACACGCATTTCCCAAACTGATGCGCTGCTTTGTGTTGCAGTTTTACCATTGTTAGGGTTGAAGTCTGAGTATACATAACGACCTTGGTCATCAAGCTCTACAGTAACCATGCTGTTACCAACAAAGCTACCTTTCTTAAGTACGCCCCAGTCATCGTTTAACATGTTTGTTAAATTATCGATAACGAAGAACACTTCACCTTTATGACCAGGCATGAAACCAGGTAACTCTTGAGTCATCTTGAAGTTAACTTTAGTGAACCAATCAGCATTTTGACGGTTACGACCAGAGATTTCACCACGAGCTAAGCCTTGAGCAGAAATCCACTCGTTAAACTCAGTTACTTCTTCAGGAGTCATGTCGTAAACAACGTTAGGGTCATTCACTTCAGGGATATACATTAGCTGACGACCGCCGTTTGAGTTGCTATCACCCCAAACATCATAGTCTGAATCATCAAACGTGTAGCTGTAAGGAAGACCTTTGTATGTTTCGCTGAATAGGTTGAAACGAGTGTTGTAACCATCAAACAACTCAGTTGTGTAACCTAATGTCATGGTAAAGCGATGTGGGATCTCATAATCAGATGTGTGTGCACCTGGGTTAGTTGGATCGTATGTCGCTAAGTTACCGTAGTTTGAGCTCGCTACCGAGCTAGTCATAGGGTTAACATCAGTTGAGTCAGTGTAAGCATAAGCTAGTTGTACGCTAATACCGTTATCAAAACGTTTGCTCATTGCTGCTGAGATAACATGAGACTCACCGCTGTCACCACTTACGTTTGTAAGTAATAAGTCACCGCTACGGCCTTCTTTAGACTCAAGAATTGGGCGACCATCAAATGTTGTTTCACCAGAATCTTGTAACGCGATATCTTCTAGGAAAGCAGCATCTTTACGTTTAGTGAATAAGTAATCTAGTGAGAATACATACTCATCTTCAGTTGTGTATGTTGCACCTACTGAGTATTTCCACTCTGATGGCATTTCGAAGTCTGGGTCAACAGCGTTTACTGATGAATCACCTGAACCAATGACTGTGTTTGCAACTTGATCGTAAAGGCTTTGTGGTACTTCGTAACCTGGTGTGCCGCCGTTCACGTTTGGCGTAGAAAATAGGTCAACACCACCTCTGATTGATGTACCAATGTTAGTGATACCATCATTCGAGTATGAGTTAGATAACCAAACGTTCGGGTTACCACCTGAGAATAGGCCAACACCTGCACGTACTTCTAGTGCATCTGTTGCGTACCACTCAAAACCAACACGTGGTTGAATTAAATCGATGCCGTCGAATGTACCTTGGTTGCTGAAACCGTAACGGTTTGTAAAGTTTTCATTGTAGTTAGGTTTGTCGTCACTTGTGTATTTGTCGTAACGAAGACCAAACGTTAATGTTGCATCTAAATCTGTAAAGCTGTACTCATCTTGAACATATAAAGTATGTTGAGCGTATGAGAAGTTAGCTGCTGCATCAGTAGGATCGTTAGTTCCAGCAGCGTTGTTGTAGTAAACACGGTCTGCAAAACCAGCCTCAAAATCGTCTACAGATTTAAAGCGCCACTCACCTTGAGTATGCTGAACGAATTGGTTGAATACGTCTAACTCTTCAAACTCGTAGCCAGCGGTAATAGTGTGTTGATCAAGGTAGTATGTACCCGCAATTTTTGCTGTCACTGTTTCGTAGCTAAGAGCATTAGATTGACGAGAATCATCTGGACCGATATAAATAGTACCGCCGTCTTCTGTACGAATTTGCATTTCACCGAAGCTACTTGCAGCATCTAAAGAGCGAACAGTCTGATCTAATTCTGATTTCCCTAAACGAATTTCAGTTGAAAATTCATCAGACCAATCTGAGTAAAGTGAACCAATGATCGATGTAAATTCAGCACTTTGCTTGAAGAAGTGATTATCTAAAGTAACAGTGTTGCTGTAAGCATCTGACTGAGACAGTGTAAAACCATCGTTATAGTTATAGATTAAGTTAGCACGGTGGTCATCGTTGATATTCCAGTCTAACTTAACCAAGATTTTTTCATCTTCAACTGGTGCGCTTGATGGCATGCCACCTGCATCATAACCGTAAACATCTTGAGCGATTTGTTGTACACGTGCAACGTCTGAAGCTGTAACACTACCTGTGTCTAGGCCGCCGTAGTTGTATTGTTTTACACCTTCAAGTTTTTCGTAAGATGTGAATAAGAAAAGGCTATCTTTAATTAGTGGTAAACCAACATTGAAGCCGTAACGTTTTTCGGTGTAATCACCGTTATCGTAGTCTTCGCCTTCGATTTTATCGCCTTTCATTGAATCATTTGTGTAATCGAAGAACATACCACCGTGTACTTCGTTACCACCTGATTTAGTAACAGCGTTGATGTTACATGATGTGAAACCACCATATTGAACATCAAAAGGTGCTAGTTCAACTGCAACCTGTTCGATTGAATCAAAAGAGAAAGGAGCACGGATTGTAGGGTAACCGTTAGAGCTTAAACCGAAGTTATCGTTCATACGAACGCCGTCTAGCGTTAAGCTGTTGAAACGTGGGTTACCACCACCACAGTTGATTGAACCGCGGCTATCATCGATTGTTACACGTGGGTCGATACGAACGATATCTTTTAAGTCACGGTTGATAGCTGGTTGGTTTTCTAAATCTTCAAGAGTAAACGTTGCAGCAGGACCTGTACCACCAGACATACGGCTGATAGGACGACCAGTAACTACGATTTGTTCTACATCAGATTGTCTCTCTAACGTAACATTAACTGGGTAGTCAGCACCCACTTGTAGGTTGATGTTGTTGAATGTTTGATCTGCGAATACGTCAGAATCTACAACAACGCGGTAAGGACCACCTACACGTAGGCCTTTTGCTGTGAAGTAACCCGCATCGTTCGTTTCAGTTTCTTTAGTTGAACCTGAAGGTAAGTGAACGATAGTAATCTTAGTGCCTGCAGCAGGGTTGCCGCTAGGACCTTTGATTTGACCCTTGATAGCAGATGTTGTTTCATTTGCTAACGCTGCACCACTCACACCAACACATGCTGCAATAGCAAGTGATAGAGCTGTTTTGCGGAGTTGGATTTTCATTATGTTATTTCCCGTGTTAGAGGTTATGTTTCATTTATAGTTTGCTGTCAGTTGGCATCTTAAGTGCCTTTACTAACGGTTTTGCTGATTTATCAAATAGATTATTTAATAAACCTGCCAATCTTATCCCGCCTTGTTGTAGGCGAGTTTTAACAATCGGTAAGTTTTTATAGATATAACTATAACTTACGTTTGTTTCATTTTCTTTATACAGAGAGTTTGCAATGTTATTTGATTCGATTAACCAATCGCTAGGTGAACTGGCAAGATAGTCCGTTATTAACGCTTGATTTGTTGTATTTATAAATTGCGCAAACTCAGTATAGGACAAATTTTCATTTTCAATGAGTTTTGTGTCCCATAAGCTATGTAAATTGGTATCTTGACCGAAGAATGTGACAGAAATATTGTTGCCGCCACGATCTTCACCGCGACCGGCATGAAAAGGTTGATGGCTATCACCAACAAGGTGAACTAAAAAACGCAGTGCGAACTGTTTTTCACCTAGAGAAGCTTTTTGGTTTTGTAATACTGAGATTGAATATTCCATGCCTTCGAGGATGTCTGACACGGTTTCTTTATTATGGTGGGCATGTGATTCGTAATGTGGTTTGGCATCACCTTCTTTAAAGTTAATGTAATGCCAGCGCGAAGATTTCTTTTGCCAGAATTTTTCTGGAGCAGAACGCATTTCATCAGCCCACGTTGCTACCTGTGGTAAAGAATCACCATCAAGTAAAGGAACTAATGCTTGCTTGGTGGTGTCTGTAATATGCTTAGATGCAATTTCACCAATAATTCGATGACCATTCTGACCCCATGCATTAGCTGGGTTACTTAACACCGCAGAAATAACTGGTGTCGATAACAGCAACATTTTTATTGTTTTTTGTAACATTGACTCAGTGTCCAAAAATGAATGTGCCCTGAAGCACGATTTCTTGATGCATATTTTCCTGAATTTAAAAGCAAATAGAAAGGACTCAATAAGATTCATAATTTCTTGTTCATATATGTTATTTATCAATAACTTAAAATATTCAGGTAAAATTACTTGTTGTAATAAGTAAGAATAATTGTTCAAATAGAGACAACGGAGCGTTGTTGGCTATTAAAATTGAATTTAAGAACAATACTAATAAAAAAATCGTCGATTGTTACATTTTTGTTTCTAGCAGTTATTTTGTTTTTTTATATCGGAATTTTGCAGGGTAAACCGGCTGTATCTGATATAGATGCATTTATTGAAACGTCTTTTCAATGTGATACTAAATCAGAGGTTAACCTTAACGAGCTGGTGGTGTATTCATCTGGCAAAGTGTTGGCTGAGGATGTTGCTAAAACTTTGTGCGCTGATGACATCATTAGTAAACAATACGGCAAGGTCACCTCTTATTGGGGTTATAAAACTTCTGACACAATTGAGTTTTTAGGTAAAGGGATTGCAGATTTGATTCTGGCTAAAGAAAACTTGATTAATGCCTTTATGGCCGAGTCAACCTATAACTACCAAGCGGTTGTTGGCTTTCCTGACTACACTGCTTATTTAATTTCTAGTAAAGAAAAGCCTCGCATTGAAAAAAGCTACTTTTTAGATAAACGTATTGGTTTGCTTGATTACCCAACGAGCCGCTCTGGACACATTCTCCCTAAACAATTATTTAAAAAATTAGATATCAACCTAGAAAACCTTAATATCACTTACGCAAGTTCCCATACTGAATTAAGAGAGCTGCTTGCAAGTGGTAAGGTCGATTTAATTTCTTCTTATTGGCAAGACAGTGATCAGCAACGTTTTTCTAAAAACTACATTACGCCTATACGCGACAATATAAGTGGCAGTCGTTGGTATTTAAAAATGCAAGATGAGAACACCGACCTTTTATGTGCTGTTCAAGCGCAGTTAACCCAATTGGCACACAATCAAAATTCTCATTACTTTAATCATGTTGAGTCTTTTTGGGAATGTGAGTCGACTCAGCAAACAATGAAAGTAGGGGATAGCAATGCTGCCAATTAGAGTAAAACTTGCTTATGGCGGAGTATTTATAAGCTGTTGCCTGGTTTTATTTGCCAGCTTTATTACAGCAAAAGCTTATAAGACAACAACTAATGATGCCCTGACTCTAGCAAAAGTTGAAAACCGCATTGCTCTTGATTTAAACCATTTAAATTTACCTGATGACTTTTTAAAGCATTCAGGTAGTAAAGATATGGTACTCAATTATATCGCGCGTCTTAATGCACAATTAGCTGACTCAGGCGTGATGGTTTACTCCATTGAGGGGATCTCTGATTATCCTGCTCGTGCAGATTTAATCACTAAGCAATTGCATGCACCACAAAAATCATTAACGGTTAGCTTTGTTGTGGCATCGTCTTTATTTGCTAAAGATGATATCGCTGTGTTGATTTTGGTGTGTTTATTTGCAGCTGCATTTACTTATTTATTATTTATAAGTGAACGCACTAAAATCCAAATTGCAAAACACGAACCAGAAGTTGCTGTTCAGGCAGAAGAAAAGCCTAAATTGATAGTCGATCTTCAAAATAAAACCTTGGCTGCTAGCTGTGCTGTTGATAAAACAGTTGCGCTTGCTAATAAACCGCTGTGCTTTTACCTTGCATTGGTTGAGTTTTGTATAGAACATCCTGATGTAGTGCTTAATCAAAATAAAGATGTACCAGAAGAATTACTTACTTTAGCGAACAAGTATTTTTACCGGTTAGTAGAGCTTGGTCACACAATACGTAAGCGCCCAAACTTTACCAATAGTTTAGAAAAAACATTAAGTGAAATTCGGGCAGCACTTGATGAAGTTTGGCAAGAGCAGCCTGAGATAAAAGAAACCTATTATCCACCTAAGGCCCATGGTGAAGGCTCCCGTTCTCGATTACATCATTACGGATTGAAAGCGATTGAGATTGCCGATATTGAAGTCATTGGGAAGTAATCTAGTTTAAAAGTAAAAGGGAAGTCACTGACTTCCCTTTTTCTATTTAAGTAGTCTTTATTTAGGGGCGTAATCAGCCGCTTTAACAGGACTATTTTGCTCAAAGAAGCGTTTTAATGCCTGTGCATCTGTATCATCTGTACTCACAAAGCCTTTTTTACTGGTAAGAGTAGGGTAACCATCACCACCAGAGGCATTATAGCTGTTAATGCTCATACGATAAGTTTTAGCCATATCAAGTGGTTTACCAGCAATTTTAACATCAGATAAAGTGTCGTTATCGCGTTTAAAGCTTAGCTTATAATATTGTAAGTAGGCACCTGAATCAGGAGGGAAAGAAGTAACAACCTGTAAGTAGTCAAATAGTTCTTGGCCTGTCATATCAATATAGGTGATACGGTTTTTAAAAGGATGAACTTTTAAAATATCTTTATAACTTACATCGCCTGCTTGAATGCTATCGCGAATACCGCCACCGCTTATCAAACCAAAATCAGCACCCACAGACTGCATTTGTGCAGCAATAATAACGCGTGCTAAGTTTACTTGCTCATAGCGTACTTTATTGCGGTCACCTTCAAGTTTTGCATCCACGTTACCTATTTTACCAGCAATTTGTGCTGCGCCTTTTTGCTGATAAACCGCAAGGATGTCTTGTAAGTTTTTGTTTGGTTCAATGTACTCAGCCGCTAGCTTTTTATTGCCGTTTTCATCATCGATATAAAGATTTACAGGAATAAGTGAGTAATTGAGCAAAGTTAATTCATCGTTTTCTAATTTGAATTCAGCTTTACCAACATATTTACCCCACTCATGGGCTTGCATGATCCAAGTACCATTTTGTTGGTCAGGCTTACACTCTTTACCTGGCATAAAGCTTTTGTCAGCAACATTGGCTTCTTTCATACACACAGGCTCTTGTGAATGACCGCCAACAATAATATCAAGCATCCCTTTTGGTAAGTTGCGCGCCATAGTCACATCACCGGGTGCATTAATACCAAAGTTAGCATCAACATAGTGACCCATGTGAGTAACAGCGATGGTAATATCTGGGTTGTACTGTTTATCAATTTCTGGAGCTAACTTTGCAGTAACGTCTGTAGGGTCTTTAAATTCTAGGCCACCGATATATTGCGGGTTACCGATTTTAGCGGTATCTGTGGTAGTTAAGCCGATTACCGCAATTTTAAGCCCATTCTTTTCAAAGATTTTATAGCCTTGGTAACGAGTTTCACCAGTTGTTTTATCGATGATATTGGCTGATAAAAAAGGGAAGTTTGACCATTTTTGTTGTTGATCAAGTACTGCCAGTGGATTATCAAACTCATGGTTACCAATTGCCATGGCATCATAACCAATTAACGACATACCTTTAAAATCTGGTTCCGCGTGTTGTAAGTCAGACTCTGGAATACCCGTATTGATATCGCCACCAGAAAGCAGTAAAACAGCATGACCTTGTGCTTTGGCTTCGGCTTTTAGTTGATCAATTAAAGTCTTACGAGCAGCCATGCCATATTCACCTTGTTCGTTATGCCAAAAACGACCATGGTTATCATTAGTATGAAGCAGAGTTAAATATTGGGCTGAATCAGTATTATTAGAAGAGGAGCTACATGCGGTTAGGGTAACCAGTAGCGATGTTAGTAAAAAAAAGCGCATAATTGTTTGCCTGAATAGAGCAGTAGGTTAATTATGCGCTTAGTTTAAACGACTTAAGTTTAAATTAAATGTCTTTTATAAACTTTTGTCGCTATTTTCTGTATTTAGTTGTCCTGTTGCGGCAAGTTGTCTGCGTTGTAGTTCTTGTTCTGCGTAATGAGACTTTTGATGATTATTGCCGACCATCCAATTTAAAAAACTAGCGGGTAACTTACTGTAAGGCTCACCTTGGTGTAAGCCAAAATCGCATATTGCGTTCTCTTCATTCGCCATGGTTCATTCCTGTGTGTTCATTGTTGTCGTGCTGATACTAACAAACTGAGCCTATTTGATAAGACGATTTTGATTTATTCTTTAAATTTTTTATAACCATAATGAATACATGGTGTAAATTAATGTAACTGAGATGTAATTGCTTTGGCGCGTTTTGTGTAACTGTTTTGTTTGCTATTTAAGCGGCCGTTTATTTTGTTTAAGCTTCTTGCAGTTTTATAATAAAAATTATCAGGAAAGATAAACAATGAAAAAACATCTACTTGCACCTGCTTTATTGGCTAGCTGTTTTACAGCCAATGCTACTATTGTTGAAATGCAGACAGATCTGGGCAGTATTACTGTTCACCTTTATGATCAACATACACCTGTTACCGTTGAAAACTTTTTAAACTATGTTGCAGATGGCAGCTACGACGGTACGGTTATCCATCGCTCAGTTGATAACTTTGTATTGCAAGGTGGTGGTTTTAAATTTGATACTGATTTTGAGGCGATAGAAACTGCTGACGCTATTACCAATGAGCCAGAGCTGTCGAATGTTAAAGGTACCATTGCAATGGCCAAGCTTGGTGGTAATGCTAATAGTGCGACAAGTCAGTGGTTTTTCAATTTAAAAGATAACAGCGCTAACCTCGACTTACAAAATGGTGGCTTTACTGTTTTTGGTGAAGTAACTGTACAGAGTATGGATGTTTTAGAACAAATCACCTCTTTAGTTCACTGTGGAGAAATCCCAGTAGTAAATCTTAATGAAGAGCAGTGCCCAGATACAACATCAGGTTTCAGTGGTGAAAACTTATTTTACATTAACAGTGTGACAGTGATTGATGATGATCCGAATTCGTCTGCTTCTTTATCACCAAAAGAGAACACGCTAATTGATGAAGATAACTCTTCAGACAATGGCGGTGGTAGCTCAGGCGGGAGTCTTGCGTGGATGCTATCTTTATTAGCTCTTGCAGGCTTTAGTCGTCGTAAATAATTCCAACCAACAAAGTAACGCCTTGATATTAAGCTCCTGAGAAACGCTGAATTCTGCATCTTGAGGTGGCTTGGGTATATATAAGGCGCTAAAAAGCGCCTTATTTCTTTGTATTGATGATTATTAGAAGATTCTAACTAAAATAAGCACCCACATTACTAGCATTATAAAGCTACTGACAACAAAACTATAATAGCGCGCCTTCAAGGTGTTTGAAGTTAAGTGTATTACGCTATGAATAATTCTTAATGCAACATAAACCCAAGCAAGGGCAACAAATACAGTACCTACAGCATTGACTTGCAGAGCTGTTAAACACGCAATAAAAAACAGCACAGGCATTTCGAATTGATTGATAAAGTTCCGATCTGCTACGCGAACATTATCCCCAGCCTTTTCAAGCTCCATTGTTAAGAAGTCTTTCATCTCGATGGTTTTTTGTTTTGCCGCACGAAAACGACGCTTACCCATAATGTACATGACTGAAAAAGTCAGAAAGACCTGAGTGAACATTGCTACAATTAGCCACTTTTCCATAGCTCATCCTTTGTTATAGTTATTGCTATTAATCTTAACCGTAAGTATTGCATTTTCACAATGTGTTACAAAGTTTTGCTGTAACTTAGCTAAAAAGCATTGAATTGCGGCGCTCGAAAACACATGATAAATAAAAATTTATTCAATTTCTAATGGATACAAAATAATGAAAAAAATAATTGGACTCAGTGCAATCGCTTTTGCAGTGTTAGCTGGTTGTTCTTCTACTTCTACCACAACGCCTCCTGCAGCTAATACTAACCTTATTCCTGACTCGTTAGTTATCAGCCCAAACGACACCCGTGAGTACAAAACATTAAAACTAGATAACGAAATTGATGTAATTTTAATTTCAGATCCTAGTGCTGAAAAATCAGCTGCTGCTTTGAGTGTAGGCGTTGGTTTATTGCACGATCCTATGTCGCAACAAGGCATGGCGCACTACCTAGAGCATATGCTGTTCCTTGGTACAGACCGCTACCCAGACACTAAAGGTTACAGTGATTTCATGACCAAAAATGGTGGCGCACATAACGCTTACACCTGGTTAGATATCACAAACTACATGTTCAAAGTGAACAATGATGCCTACGACGAAGCACTTGACCGCTTTGCAGACTTTTTTAAATCACCAAAGCTTTACCCTGAATACACAGACAAAGAAAAAAATGCAGTAAACGCAGAGTGGTCAATGCGTCGTGAAATGGACTTTTTTGGCCAATTTAAACTAGCGCGTCAAATGATGGGCTCACACCCTGCAAACCGTTTCTTAATTGGTAACCTAGAAACTTTAGGGGACAAAGAAGGCAGCAATCTGCATAAAGAAACCGTTGCTTTCTATAACAAATATTATTCATCGAACATTATGAAAGTGGCGATGATCTCAAATCGTCCACTTGCTGAAATGGAAGCAAAAGCTAAACAGTATTTTGCTGATATTGAAAATAAAAAAATCGAAAAACCAACGGTGACTGATAAGTTAGACTTTTCTGTTGCTGGCGGAAAGCGTGTTTACTACTCACCAAATGAAGATGTAAAACAACTACAGTTAGAGTTCACAATTGCTGATAACAGTTCACAGTTTGCGGTTAAACCAAATCGTTTTGTTTCATACCTTTTAAGTAACGAAATGCAAGGTAGTCCTGCGCAAATCTTGCGTGATAAAGGCTGGGTGTCACGTTTATCTGCTTCTGATGCTCCAACACAATATGGTAACTACGGCAGCTTAACGGTTAATATTGAATTGACTGATGCTGGCATGCAAAACCGCGAAGAAATTGTCGCTATGGTTATGCAGTACATTGCGCTTATTAAAGAGCAGGGTGTTGATAGCAAATACTTTAATGAAATTCGTACATCATTAAACAATGAATTTCAATTCCTCGAAAAAGGTGATGAGTTTGGTTATGTCAGTAACTTAACTGATAGCATGCAAAAATTCCCTGTGAACAACGCAATTAACGCACCTTATTATTATGCAAAGTTTGATGCAGATGCGGTGCAAAATGTGCTTTCACAATTAAACGAAGATACGCTACGTATTTGGTATATTTCAAAGCAAGAAGAAACAGATTCACAGCTGCATTTTTACGATGGTAAATACCGCATTGAAGATATCAGCGAAGCAGAAGTTGCAAGCTGGAGCAAACCGAGCGAATACGCTTTAGCATTACCAACAGTAAACCGCTTATTACCAGAAAGCTTTGCAATTAAAACGGCGGAGTTTAAACAACAAGCGCATCCTGAACTGGTATTTGATAAGCAGGGTGTAAAAGTTTGGCGCCAAGCAAGTCAGCAATTTGCTGAGCAACCAAAAGGTCTTGTTGAAGTTTATATTAATACACCTGATGCCCTTGTGAATGTTAAATCACAAGTTCTTTATGCAGTGTGGGCTGATCTTTATAACTTACAACAAAGCAAACTAAGCACAGAAGCAGCCGTTGCAGGTATGAGCTTAGGGCTACAACCAAGTAACGGCCTTGTGTTATCACTAAGTGGTTTTACTGATAAACAAGACGTACTTTTAGCTCAGGCGCTTGAAAATCTAACGCTAGATGTGTCTGAAGAAGGTTTTGCCCAAGCAATCGATCGTTTTAAGCGTGATTTACTCAATCAGCAAAAACAGTTCCCGTTCTATCAAGCATTCGGTGAGTACTCTAAGCTTACTCGTAGTGGTAAATTTGACACCGAAACCTTGATTGCCGCGGCAGATGCACTAACCCTTGCCGATTTTTCGGCTATTAAACAATCAACACTTGCAGCCAATGATCTACGCGTATTCACGTTTGGTAACTATAACCAAAACGATGTTGAATCTATTGCGAGTAAGCTAACCGCTATACTACCTAAAGGTCATGAAGCGACTGAGTTTGCCAGAAGCAAAGCCTGGTTACCTCAGCCTGGTGAACGTATTGTACTGCAAAAAGATATTGATGTAGCTGATGTAGCAATTATTGATATGGTTGTTCACCCAACCCCAGGTTATAAGCAAAAAGCACAGGCACAAATTTTACAAAGCCACTTTAGAACCGTTGCGTTTGATAAGTTACGTACAGAAGAGCAGTTAGCTTATGCGGTTGGTGCGCTTGCACGTCCTATCGAAGACTACTCTGCTTTGGGCCTTTATATTCAAACACCGGTTAAAGGCCCTAAAGAAATGCAAGCGCGTTTTGATGAGTTCAAAAAGCAATACGCTGTTGAGCTTGATAACATGACAAAAGAAACATTTGCACAACTTAAAAATGCAACGCTTGTGTCTTTAAAAGAGCAACCTAAGAATTTAAGTGATGAAATGTCACCGCTTATTTCTGATTGGTACCGTGAAAACTTCAACTTTGACTCTAAAGAAAAGCTTATCGCTGAAGTTGAAAAAGTGACATTGGCTGATCTGAAAGATTACTACAAGAAAACGATGTTCAATAGTGAAGCTGCACGTTTAAATATTCAAATGCGTGGTAGTAAGTTTGCAGATAAGCCATTTGCTGATCTGAAAGACCAAACAAAAGTTGAAAACTTAGAGAGTTATTACAAAGGGATCAAATTCCAAAAGTAACCTAATAGTTGATAAACAAAAGCCCAAGCAATTGCTTGGGCTTTTTGATTTATGCGATAAGTAAAAACCCTATAAATGCAGCGCTTGCTGCAAGTAAGGTATAAGGCAGTTGTGTGATAGCATGGCTGACTAAATCACACCCTGAGCCTTGTGCAGCAAGTACCGTGGAGTCAGAATAAAAACAGGCTTGACTACCAAACGATGACGCTGACAACAAAGCACCAATCACTAAAGGAATGTTGGCATCTATAGCGTAAGCCAGTGGCATTACAATAGGAATCGTTACCGCGAAAATACCCCAGCTTGAACCCGTTGCAAAAGCAAGGACTGCCATTGCTAAAAACACCACGGCAGGTAAGTACTGTGCTGTCATATAAGGGCTTAATGTATTAATGACATATTGCGGAAGCATTAATTGGTCACACACATCTTTAAATATAAATGCAGCAACCACAGTCCCAATAGCGGGGATCATACTTTTAAAACCATCGAGCATACGCTCAACGAGTTCTGACAATGTCATTAACTTTTGTAACATGTAAAAAGGTAAAACAACGGCAAAGGTTGCAAGCAACCCTTTATATACGTCAATGTCAAAGTAAACAGTAAACGCAACAAGTAAAACTATCGGCACTAAAAAGTTATAGAGTTTGCCGTTTGATGCTGCTGTTTCAAAGTTTTCTTCCGCTGCTTTCACTGCGTATTCATCTGCTGTTTGAATATCTGTGTATTGGCTATTCGAGATCTCGATTTGATTATTCATGGCACGTAGTTGTGCTTTTTTCATCGGACCAAAAGCAGGGATCACATTTAAGCTAACCAGTAATACCACAATTACTGCAAACCAAGCGTATAACATATAAGGGATTGCTTGAATGTAGACGGCAATACCTTGGCCTTCTGGTGCAACATTATTGTCAACTAACAAGCCACCAAAAAAAACGGCCCATGTTGAGAGTGGTACAAGCACACAGATAGGCGCAGCGGTTGAGTCAACAACATAAGCGAGCATTTCACGGCTAATTTTAAACTTATCGGTGATACGTTTCATGGTTTCACCGACGGTTAACGCATTTAAGTAATCATCAATAAAAATAATCACACCTAGCACAAAGGTCATCACTAACGATGAGCGCTGGCCTTTGGCAAACTTTAACGCTAATTCGGCGAAGGCACTTGCCCCCCCGGTTCTTACTAATAAAGCGATTAATGCACCAAATCCACCACAGACTAAAATTAGCCAGGCAATGGTTTCGTCTTGCATTACTTTTAATGAAATATCAGCAAAATTGGCTAACACAGCGGTTGGACCTAGCATGGCTAAACCAAACAAAGCACCAATTAGTAAAGATAAAATAGGGCGGCGTAAAAATACGGCCAAAACCACCACCAATACTGGCGGCAGTAAACTTAACGCAGAAGGTTCTTGCATTATATTTTTCACACAGTTAAGCAATGCGAGATTGCTTACAGAAATCAAAAGTCTATAGACTCAAGTAACTGCTTTACGCGAACACACTTTTATGGACCCATTAGGGAAAGTGCCTGCGTTGGCTGGCGCCAGACAGTATAGAGGGTATACTGCTTTTGTTTTGCCCAAAACATCGCAAGAAAAATAATCCTGAATATTAATTTAGTCAATAACAATTTTTATTGCGATGATAATTATTTTACACTCATCAATAACGTCACTTTTTATTAATTGAGCAAAGGGATTATGGCATTTTCAGATACTTACAGACTCAGTAGCCATGCGGTTATCACCAACAACCAAGGTCAGGTGTTATTACTAAAAGCTGATTACGGTCAAAAAAGTTGGGGGTTACCTGGCGGCGCTTTAGATAAAGGTGAAACCATTCATCAAGCGTTACTTCGCGAATGCCAAGAAGAACTTAATTGTGACGTAGAAATAGCTTATTTAAGTGGTGTTTATTATCATACAGCGTTTAACTCTCATGCGTTTATTTTCCGTGCTTATATAGCTGAGGACGCAGAGATAATGTTGAGCGATGAGCACACAGAGTTCGGCTATTTCGATATTGACGAGTTATCTAAAGTACAAAAAGAGCGTGTTCTTGATTGCCTTAATTTTACCAATGATGTCGTTAGTAAGGTGTTTTAATAAATGTTAGATATATATTTACGTGCCGGGCAGCCTGATGATGCGACTTTTATCGTTGAGCTTTTAAACCAAGCAACATTTTTAGAGCACATTGGTAATAAAAACATTAATACGCCCGTACAAGCTGAGCATTATATTCAACAAACCTTTATAAATAGCCACCAGCAATTGGGCTTTGGCAGTTATATTGTTTGTTTAGCTGATGATACACCAGTTGGAATGGTGGGGCTCTTTCAGCGCGATGCGTTAGCTATCCCCGATTTAGGATTTGCCTTGTTAGCTAAATATGAAGGTAAGGGTATCATTACAGCTGCTGCTCGGTTATTGATGGCAAAAAAACACGTATTAGAGCTTGGTGTGCTTGCTGCAATAACCTCGCAAACAAATATTGGTTCACAGAAGGTGTTACAGAAACTCGGTTTTGAGTTTCTAGGCGATGTCATCATTAATGATGACAATCAGCCTTTAAAACTCTTATTAAAGAGCAAGCTTTGATACCTCGTTTGCAACCTGTTTGTTGACCTTTAGCCAGGTTGACTCAAGTGTTGCAACAAGCCCTTCGTAATCACTGTCTTGTAATGGCGTAAGCTCATTGAAGTAATTGACTGCTTTTAACTTTCGGCCCGACTCAGGGTTTGTATAGTACAAACGCCAAAGCCCGGCAATGTTGGCATTGCCTTGTTCATCGCCGTTGAAGTGATGTAGCTCATATTCTAATTCATAGAAACTTTGCTGATCTAAATCGGTTATCACCGGTAAACCTTTTATTACCATCCAATTATCAAGTTCAGTATAAAGCTGTTGATGGGCACTGGCGGTTAACATTAAATCAGGTGATTCGCTCCATAAATGGTAGTTAGCAGCATTGACACGGTTGTTGTCGAGAACCATAGCAATGCCGCGATTATTCAGCGCACCACGTAACTGTACGGTGTTAATTCTGAGCTGAGCTTGCGTATTCTCAGCTAAGCGCTGCATTGCTACAATTGGCTGCGAAAATTGATAATACTCAATGGTTGAGAACGAAGTCTGACTGCAGGCCGAAAGTAACAGCACTGATGCCACTGAAGCACAGAGTTTATAGTTCATTATTGTTTCCTCGGCGTTGGGTCTGCTGGTAGCTCTTTATCAAAGATCAACATATTAGGTTGCTGGTTTAAACCTCGTGTGAGTGGCTGTAGCTCTTCACTTAAACGTTTAAATTCAGATAAAGTTGTTTGCAACTGCTGGTGGAATGTTGAACCTTGCTCATAACTTGCCATAGTTTTTTCGAATTGTTTCATGGTTTTATCGAACTGTTGCATGCTCTTAGTCATTTCTGCAAAGTTGCGATTAATATCACCCGGTAAGTCTTGCGTATCTTGCTTATTTAGTAGCTCTCTCATGTCATGAGCAAGCGCTTGATACTCGGCAAAGGTGGTCTGCATTTGTGCCAAGCTATCTTCAATTTTAAGGTTATTTACTTTATTTAATACATCAGAGACTTGGTCTGCTATGACTGTAATACCGCTTGATACACTCGGGAATACAGTGTACTCGGCTATTGTCTTTAATTCGGCAGGCTCTGCATTATCGTAAATATCTAAGTCAACGTACACGGCGCCAGTGAGTAAGTTACCCGGCTTTAAAGATGCTCGAAGACCATTTTTGATCCAGCCATTTAAACTCGAATGCCAAAACTCGCGTGCTGCTGTACTGTCGTGGTAGAGGCGCCCATACTCAATCTTTATCAGGGCAGGTACTGCGGTGTTATCAGTTCTAAAGTGTGCGGGCTTACCATCTATTATGACACTTGCAGGTGCTTCAACTACACTACCGATACGCATACCTCGGTATTCTACAGGAGCGCCAGCGCGTAAGCCGCGAATTGATTGCTCAAAGTCGATTAAGTAGTAGTCAAAATCATAAAAGCGTTCTTCTAAGGCGGCTTTGTAGCTATTACTTAAAGAAAAACTATGGCCGTTACTGGCAACTTCACCGGGCGCTTGTTGCTCAGGAATACCAACAGAAATACCGCCTTTGAGCAATTTACTTAACGAGCCTGTATTAACATTAATACCATCTGCAGAGAGGTCTATTTCGATGCCTGAGTTTACCCAGAAAATAGAGTTTAAGGTGATCAAGTTTTGATATGGCTCATTGATAAAAATGCCATATTTCATCGCTTGATTCTTCCAATCAAAGGTGGCGGTTTCTATTTGGCCAATTTTGTAATCTTTAAAGTAAATACCGGTACTCACATCAAGCACTTCTGCGTTATAACTTAATAGGGTGAAGCGCCCACCTTTTACATCTTTACCAATTAGAGCCGGTTCATCTTGTAGCTCAAATCTTTCGGCCAGCTTTTTACTTTCACCCGGTGCAAATTCTAAATACACACCAGAGAGTAGGGTACTCATGCCGCTTATGCCGGTATCGTCAATCCGTGGTTTTACAACCCAAATTTTAGCATCATCTGTGAGTAAATCGTCGTAATGTTTATCGATTTGCGCCCGTGCGATAACGCTATTTTGTTTATCTGATAAACGAACATGGTCGATTTGGCCAATCTTCACGCTACGTACTTTTATTTCTGTTTTACCAGCCACAATACCTTCTGCATGAGGCATTTTGATGAAGATGGTGGTGCCTTTATTTGCTTGATACTGGTACAACATCCATGCGCCAATTAATAAGGCAATAACTGGAATGATCCAGATGGCCGATATATTTGGCGCTGTTTTTATTTTAGCAGTTTCGCTCATGCCAAGGTCTCTTGTTTCGCAGTACTTAAGTTATCTGGGTTATCCCACAATAAACGTGGATCAAACGCATGGGCTGCCAACATTTGGCAAATAACCATGGTTGTAAAAAATATTGTGCCAATGCCAGGTGTTACTGACATTAAGTTTCCTAGTTGTACTAAGGCTACTAGAATCGCCACAACAAATACATCGATCATTGACCATTTACCAATAAATTCAGTCAATTGGTAGATACGTGTATAGCTTTTAGTTTGTCTGTTTGCTGGCTTCATCACCATAAAGCATAAAAAACTTAATATTAGCGCTTTGGCAAGGGGAACAACCACACTCGCTAAAAAGATGATCATTGCGATAGGGTACGAGCCACTATTCCATAAAATCATTACCCCACCAATAATGGTCGATGGAGTTTCATCGCCAAGGCTTGTGGTGTACATAATAGGATAGACATTGGCTGGAATATAACAGGCCACTGAGGTTAATAACCACGCAGCGGCTTTTTGCACACTAAAAGGATTACGACTGTAAGTTTTAGAGTCGCAGCGTGAACAGGTTTCGGTCGCACACAGTTGTCCACAAACATGACATGCTCTTAATCCTTGATCAATAGCACGCGTATTTGGCTGTGTTTGCTCTATATATTCTGGTTCTTTTAATTGTTGCCATAAGGTGTGCTTATTTAATTTTGCTGTGGCTGCCACATAACAGATAACAAAAGCGCTATAGGCCCAAAAGCTTACACCAAATTCAATATCGGCCATCGACATAATTTTAACCATACTGACCATCACACCAATTAAGAAAATCTCAGACATGATCCAAGGCTCTAACGCAAAGGTGGTTTTTAACAGTCTTTTTCCCCATTGATACGGCAGCGCTTTTAGTAAGCCTAAATGCAGAGGAATTATGAGTACTAATAAAAGTAGTGGCAGACCAATAATACTGGTGTCGATGAACAAACCTAAAAAGTCGTTGTCGTAATTAAAGAGAATACGTGCGGCATCGGGTAAGGTGATTGTTTGGGTAATACCACTACTGGTAAAAGACAGAAATGGGTAAAACATACTACTCAGTAGCATAACAATAGCACTTAAGCTTAGTGCGACCACCATACTATCTTGGTTAGCTTGCGATGCCGAAAGCTTTGTATTGCAATGAGGGCATATTGCCACTTGTTTTGCACTTAAGTGTGGGATCTCAATGACAAGATCGCAGCTAGGACAGGCTGTTTGCAAACTTAGGGTCTCTTAAACAAGAACTTAGTTAAGTTTGCATCAAATAGTGTATAAATTCAAATGCACCTTTGTTTAATATAAGCTAATATTTGTACAAAGCGATTACGCTTTTTAATACATTTAATTCTTTAAGGTGATCAGTGAAGCAATTATTTATCCTTTTAATGTTGTTTGTTAGTGTTAAAGGTGAGTGTTTATCTGAGCCAAATACGCAAAAGCCTATAGTTGTTGCTGCAAGCGCCTCTTTGCCTCCTTACGTCATTCAAGACACTAACAGCGGTATTCAACTCGAAATATTGAAAGCTGCTTTTAAATCGCAAGGCATTTCTAATATCGATATCCATTACATGTCTAATAAGCGTGCTGAGCAGCAGCTTATGCAGGGCAAAGTAGATATTGCATTAAATTTTCCACCCGTACTCACGCCGCATGTTTATAAAAGTGACGAGCTACTGAGCTACCAAAATGTGGCGGTTAGCCTTGCCAATAAAGAGCTGAAAATTAATAGTATTTACGATTTAGCAGGTAAAAGCGTGCTTGCCTTTCAAAATGCGACGAATTTCATTGAAGCACCTTTTAAATCGGTTACCAATATTTTGCGTTCTTACGAAGAAGTAGTTAACCAAGAAGCACAAGTTGATCACCTTATGAAAGGCTGGGTCGATGTAATTATTTTAGAGCGACGGGTGTTTTTATATTATTTAGAAAAATATAAACAAAGCGCTGAGGTAAAACCTTTTATTGTGCATGCAATCTTTAAAGAAGCACCAAGACCTGCGTTTTTTTACAGTAAAACGTTAAAAAACACCTTTAATTTGGGTCTTGGTGAGATTATTGAGTCAGGCCAGTACCAAGCAATTATTCGCCTTGATGGTACTGAGTATGCGCAACTTTCAGAGCCTGAGTTACGCGAATAACGCGACGGTTTGGCGGCTTAGCGCAATTAGCTTGCCGTCTTCACTCCAAATGCAGCCATCTTCTAGCCCATAGCCATCCTTACTATGATGTGTTACTGCTTCGTAGCCAATCCAAGCATCATGGGCAATTGAAGGTTCTTCAACAAATTCTATGTACCACGACATACTACTTGCAGGTGCAGGTTGCTTATACATTTGTAATAAGGTTGGTGGCCATGCATCTGTTAGAGCGATGATATGGGCTTCAGTCATTTGCTCTGGTACATGTTTGAATTTCATCCAACCACCTAAATGTGAGGTGTCTGCTCCAGAGAATGGCATATTGCCGTCTTGTAAACACAGTGCCACATGTCGGAAAAATGCCGGCATCACGCCTTCTTTATAAGGTAGAGTGAAACGCTCATCAACAGGTTTTAGCTGCATGGTCTTAGTGACATCTACACGAACATCGGACTGACGCTCAGCCCCAAAACAGGCTTGTGTAATCACACAAACATCGCCATTTTGAATCACTTTAGCGAGTACCTGCGCACTGTTTTTGCCTTCACGTAAGACTTCAACGTCGATTGAAAAATCATTGTCAGCGATTAACGGGCCAACAAAGTTAGTGCTTAAAGATAGTAAGCGGCGAGAGCTATCGATATGCTGACGTATAGCTTGATATAATAAAGCTGCAGATAATCCACCAAACGCTGTGCGGCCTTGGCACCAGTTTTCTGGAAACTGCATCACTTTTGTTTTGTCTTTGCCTAGTTCAGCTGCCATGGCGAGTAATTGTTCAAAATGCATAATTTTCCTTAACATTTATTGTTATGGTGTTTGTTATAGCATAGCTAAAGTCATCAGACCAGTTTGTTTATCCTGCAAGCAGGTTGAGAAAACAGCGCTTTTTGTGGAAAAAACGCCCATTTCGAAAATATTTCAAAAAAAAGTAAATTTTTTTCATTTTTACAGTTGAATTCAGTTTCCTGCACCCCTATTTACTAGTCATCGAACGTTTTAACGAATTTTGAAGTTGGAGAAGATTCATGGGTAGAATTATTGGAATCGATTTAGGTACTACTAACTCTTGTGTAGCAGTACTAGACGGTGATAAAGCACGCGTTATCGAAAACGCGGAAGGCGATCGCACAACACCATCGATCATTGCATATACGCAAGACGGTGAAACATTAGTTGGTCAACCTGCAAAACGCCAAGCAGTAACTAACCCAACTAACACATTATTTGCAATCAAGCGTCTAATTGGTCGTCGTTTTGAAGACGAAGAAGTACAACGCGATATCGGTATCATGCCTTTTAAAATTGTAAAAGCTGATAACGGTGATGCATGGGTTGAAGCACGTGGCGAGAAACGTGCTGCACCACAAATTTCAGCAGAAGTGCTGAAAAAAATGAAGAAAACAGCAGAAGACTTCCTAGGTGAAGCGGTTACTGAAGCAGTAATCACAGTACCTGCATACTTCAATGACTCACAACGTCAAGCTACTAAAGATGCTGGTCGTATTGCTGGTCTTGAAGTTAAACGTATCATCAATGAGCCAACTGCCGCTGCACTTGCATACGGCATGGACAAAAACAAAGGTGAAAACGTTGTTGCTGTATATGACTTAGGTGGTGGTACTTTTGATATCTCTATCATCGAAATCGACGAAGTTGAAGGCGAGCACACGTTTGAAGTTCTAGCAACTAACGGTGACACTCACTTAGGTGGTGAAGACTTCGATAACCGTGTTATCAACTACTTAGTTGAAGAGTTTAAGAAAGATCAAGGTATCGACCTTAAAACTGATCCACTTGCAATGCAACGTGTTAAAGAAGCTGCTGAAAAAGCGAAGATTGAACTTTCTTCTGCACAGCAAACAGAAGTTAACTTACCGTACGTGACTGCCGACGCAACTGGTCCTAAGCACATGAACGTTAAAGTTACTCGTGCAAAACTTGAGTCACTTGTTGAAGACTTAGTAACTAAGTCAATCGAGCCACTTAAGCGTGCACTAGCTGATGCTGATTTATCAGTAAGCGACGTAAATGACATCATCCTTGTTGGTGGTCAAACACGTATGCCTTTAGTACAAAAAACAGTTGCTGAGTTCTTTGGTAAAGAGCCACGTAAAGATGTTAACCCAGATGAAGCAGTTGCAGTAGGTGCAGCGATTCAAGGTGGTGTACTAGCTGGTGACGTTAAAGACGTACTACTACTTGACGTATCTCCGTTATCACTAGGTATCGAGACTATGGGTCAAGTAATGACAGCTCTAATCGAGAAAAACACGACGATTCCTACTAAGAAATCACAAGTTTTCTCAACAGCTGAAGACAACCAATCAGCGGTAACGATTCACGTACTACAAGGTGAGCGTAAGCGTGCAAGCGATAACAAGTCACTAGGTCAATTTAACCTAGAAGGCATTCGTCCAGCACAACGTGGTACTCCACAAATCGAAGTAACATTCGACGTAGATGCGGACGGTATCTTACATGTATCTGCTAAAGATAAAGATACAGGTAAAGAGCAGAAGATCACAATCCAAGCTTCTTCAGGTCTAAGCGACGATGAAGTAGAAAAAATGGTTCGTGATGCTGAAGCGCACGCTGAAGAAGATAAGAAATTCGAAGAGCTAGTAGCAACTCGTAACCAAGCTGATGCAATGGTTCACGGTACACGTAAGCAAATCGAAGAAGCGGGTGATGCATTACCTGCAGAAGATAAAGAAGCAATCGAAGCTGCGCTTACAGAGCTAGAAGCGGCGATTAAAGGTGACAACAAAGAAGAGATTGAAGCGAAAACTCAAGCTCTTGCTGAGAAGTCGCAAAAGCTAATGGAAATTGCACAAGCTAAAGCACAGCAGCAACAAGGCGGTGCGGATGCAGGTGCTGAGCAATCTTCTGCAAAACAAGACGACGATGTTGTTGATGCAGAGTTCGAAGAAGTGAAAGACGACAAGTAATTGCTTGTTTCGCTTCTGCCTAACGTAATAATGGCTGCTTTGTTTAGCCAATTAAGTTAGGATGAAATGATTGAGGCGCGCCAGCGATTTCGCTTGACGCGCCTTTTGCATGTATATAAACGGTAAATTGATAAGTTGCTAATCCTCTTAAATGGTTATGACCATAATACGATTTGTATCAGTCGATTTACCTTACGCAGTGTAGCTGCAGTAAAAAGAGTAGTGTGATAGATATGTCAAAAAGCGATTATTATGAAGTTCTCGGCGTGAGCAAAGATGCCAGCGAACGAGACATAAAAAAAGCGTATAAGCGCTTAGCGATGAAATATCATCCAGACCGTACCGCAGGCGATAAAGACCTTGAAGCTAAATTTAAGGAAGTAAAAGATGCCTACGAAGTACTAACTGATCCGCAAAAGCGTCAAATGTATGATCAGTACGGCCATGCAGCCTTTGAACAAGGTGGTGGCGGTCATGGCGGTGGCTTCGGCGGCGGTCATGGTGATTTTGGTGATATTTTCGGTGATGTGTTTGGAGATATCTTTGGTGGTGGCGGTGGTCGTCGTCAATCGCGTCAACAACGTGGTTCGGACTTACGTTACAACATGGACTTAAGCCTTGAAGAGGCTGTTCGTGGTAAAGATGTCGAAATTAAAGTACCAACCTGGGTTAGCTGTAAGCCATGTGACGGTAGCGGTGCAAAAGCGGGTTCTAAACCAAAAACATGTACTACCTGTCATGGTGCAGGCCAAGTACAAATGCGCCAAGGTTTCTTCGCGGTTCAGCAAACTTGTCCTACGTGTCAGGGCACAGGTCAAATTATTTCTGATCCATGTGACAGCTGTCATGGCCAAGGTCGCGTAGAAAAAACTAAGACCTTATCAGTTAAGATCCCAGCGGGTGTTGATACAGGTGACCGTATTCGTCTATCGGGCGAAGGTGAAGCGGGCATGCATGGAGCACCAGCAGGTGATTTATACGTTCAGGTTTCTGTACGTGAACATCCGATTTTCCAACGTGATGGTAATAACCTGTATTGTGAAGTGCCTATTGGCTTCACAACAGCAGCACTGGGCGGTGAAATTGAAGTACCGACACTGGATGGCCGTGCAAAACTGAAGATCCCATCAGAAAGCCAAACGGGCAAGATGTTCCGTATGCGTGGTAAAGGCGTTAAGTCTGTACGTAGTGGCGCTCAAGGTGACTTGATCTGTAAAGTGGTTATTGAAACGCCGGTTAATCTTAATGATCGTCAACGTGAATTGCTTGAAGAACTTGAGCAAAGCATGGGTAAAGATGGCTCTAAAAATCGTCCAAAAGAAAAAGGTTTCTTTGACGGTGTTAAGAAGTTTTTCGATGACCTAACTAAGTAACTCTAGTTAAGTAACTTTAGTTAGATAGTAAAAAAGGCGCTAATAAGCGCCTTTTTTTATTGGTAATTGCCTACTTTAGTGATCTAAGAATAGGTAGTTTTGCCAACTTTTCATTCTGATCAATACTTTACGCATTACTGATACGTGCTCGAAGTGTTCTGAATAAACAGCGACTTCTGTGCTTGTCCCCTGTGGTAGGTTATATTCACTCATGTCGTCTGTGATTTTTAAGGTGACAATTGCGCGGCCTTGGCGAGCAAAAAACTCAGTGCCCATCAGTGTGCCTTGTGCTTGTACTTGCCCTTCACCAATAGCAGGTAATACATCGATTACTTCACCCGCAAAGGTTTTGCCAGGAATAGCTTTAAAGATAAAGTCTGCTTTGTAGCCTGGTTCGAGTCTTAATAGTGAATTTTGTCTAAATGCAGCGACGTAAACGGTATCTTCTTTGTGCACAAAGGTCATTACTGGGCGTAGTGGCATTGGTACTGCAATCATCCCAGGGCGTAATGTTAGTTGTGTAACATAGCCATCGGTAGGTGCATAAACGCTTGTGCTGTCTAAGTTAAATTGAGCTTGCTCTAAATTAGCGCGAGCTGCGGCAATTTTAGTTTGTTCGCCGTTTATTTCAGACTCAAATGCAAGTTTTTGACGTAGCTCTTCGGCCTGTGCTGCTTCGTAACTTGCCTTTGCTGCTAAGTATACACCTAATTTATTATCAACTTGGCCTTTTGAGTAAGCACCGCTTTTTGCCCCTTTTTCATAACGTTCGTATTCTTTCTTACTGCGATCATATTCAGCTTTAGCCATTAGTGCACTGGCTTGTGCTGATTTATAGGCCGCTTCTAAACCAAGCACTGACTGTTTTGCATCTTGCAAAGCGGCAATCGCTTGATTTAGTTTGGCTCGATATAAGGTATCGTCTAGGCGAAACAATAACTCACCTTTTTTAACGGGCTGATTTGGCTTAACAGCCACTTCTTCAACGGTTCCGCGTACATTTGGCACAATAGGTGTTGTGACATAGGCACTGCTGGCCATATTTGAATGTGGATGGTTATAGTTCATTAACAGGATCAAAGCGCCGATCAGCACCACACCACCAAGTACCGCGGTAGGTACCGTCCATTTATTTAGTGGGATTTTAAAAACTTTAAAGATACCAATGCACAATGCGGTATAGGTGAGTATTAATAACAAATCCATATTCTATTTCTCTTTATTATTCGATTGAGCATTTATTTGTGCTTGTAGCGCTGCCACTGTGGCTGTCAGGCTTGCCACTTTTTCAGCTAAGTCTTCTTGTTCCTTTTGGATCTGGTTAAAACCCCAACCGCGGTCATCACGCCATAATGTCGCCCAAACCCATAAAAATGGCCACAGCACGTGTAGGGTAAATAGGCTAACCCAGCCTGCATAATGGATGGCATCTTGATGAGGGTGATTACGCTTTTTGGCAATTTCGTAGGGAATATCGTGAATGGCAATAACACCATAAAATATTACTACCGTTACAAACACTAGCATGACCAGTGCAAAGTAGTCTAAAAACATGTACTTTCCTTTGTTTAACTTATAATCAATTTAATAATACGTGAAATTTCCCTAATTCCTAGTCGGTATTTTCAGATTTAGTTCAGCACAACGTAGTAGTCGGTATCAGCAAGACAACGGCATAAAGTCACATCCTCTGAAAATGTGGTGTTTTGTATTCGGCCTTTTTCTAAGCCAAGCGTATGGCATTTGCTTTGACAATCCATGTAGGCATTCCACGCGAGGTATTCGTTGCACACAAAATTCACTGCATACAATAGGGTGAGTATGATAAATAACTGTTTGGCTAGATAGAGCCCTGTGTGTCTAGACATGCTTGTTACCCTGCCCAGGATTCATTACTTTAGTGTAGTCGAATTAGGTCTATTTCGTGTGTTTTGTAGCGGTTTTTCTATTGCCTTATATTCCTTGTTCACGGTATGTTTTATAAAGTGACTGCTAATTAATTAGTTATAGGAAAATCAATGACGCCGGCTATAAACTTACTGAAGAAGAAAGGTATTAGCTTTGATGTGCTCAGCTATCAGCATGAGCCTTCGCAACAACAGTTTGGCCTTGAAGCGGTTGAAAAGCTTAAGCTACCAGCTGAGCAAGTATTTAAAACCTTAGTACTTGAAGACGCTGACCACCAGCTTTTGGTTGCTATTGTGCCAGTTAGCCAACAAGTTAACCTGAAAATGCTGGCAAAGGCGGCAAAGGTTAAAAAAGTACAAATGGCTCCACAACAAAAAGTCGAAAATACCACAGGTTATATTTTAGGTGGAGTAAGCCCGCTAGGTCAGAAAAAGCGCCTTAATACCTATGTGCATCAATCTGCAGATAGCTTTGACTTGATGTATGTTTCAGCTGGTAAGCGAGGCCTTGAGATTTCGTTGGCACCTAAGGATTTATGCAGTTTACTAAATGCTAAGCTGGCAGATTTTTAACAATGTATTTTTGGTAGGTTATGCCAGCGGGTTGTGTAATGAGGCGATAAGTACGCGCGTTTCATATGCCAACGGGTCGTTGGAGTTTCGCTGGCTATGGCAAGGGTACCCACGCCATAACGGGTGTTAATGCTATCAAGACACTTCATCAGTTTTGGGTTATCGATAGGCGCTTGAAATAGATCAGGTTGCTGAAACATGTGGCTTGATAACTCAAGAGCACCTACACCACATTTATAAAATCGTACCCCAGGTTTATAGAGATGATCAAATACCTCGCTGATAGCATTGGCAAACACGCAACTATCGGCGGTGGCGACACTAAACTCATAAATATAGGACTTTTTATAATAGCCATCTTGGTGAGGAGAACTGGCCACAAACATTAATAAGCGTTGAGTGTGTGAGCCTTGCGCACGTAGTTTTCTTGCTACAATGACACAATGATTGATCAGTGCCGTTTTCAGCGCGGTGGCGTCAGTGATACGCTCTCCAAAACTACGGGTCGAAAAAATTTCTTTTTTGTCTTGGCGTACTTCATCCCAGGCTAAACAGCTTTTACCGCGTAACTCGTTCACTGTGCGCTCTAATACAATACTAAATAGGCGTTTCATTTTTCGTGGGTCTTGCTCGGCTAAATCAAAGGCTGTATTAATATTCATTGCTTTGAGTTTTTTAGCTAAGCGTCGACCAACGCCCCAAACATCTTGTACGTCCATGGCTTTTAGAATGGCTACCCGTGAAGTTTCTGAGTCAATCACTGCAACGCCATCAAAGCCGGGGAGTTTTTTCGCTGCATGATTGGCGGCTTTGGCTAGGGTTGCTGTTGGGCCAAATCCAACACCGACTGGCAGCTTTGTTTCGCGCCATACGGTACGGCGAATATCATGGCCATAACGATGCCAATCGTGAATAAGTTTTTTGAAACCAGTAAAGTTTAAAAATGATTCATCAATAGAGTATATGTGCTGATTATCGCAAAAGCGGCCAATCACGTTCATCATCCGCTCGCTTAAATCCGCATACAGCTCATAGTTAGATGAGCGGATCACCACTTGGTTATCTTCGAGTATTTTCTTTACTTGAAAATAAGGCTGAAATTTTGGAATAGCCAGCTTTCGTGCAATAGGGCACACGGCACAAATACAACCATCGTTGTTAGTAAGAACCACAACCGGTTTACTACGAATAGCCGGATCAAATACTTTTTCGGCGCTGGCATAAAAGGCCACCGCATCGACTAAGGCGTACATGCTAATAGCTCTTTACTACTGCGATGTAAGCGAATTGAGCGAGTGACCACGCCTTCTAATTGAAATTCATCCGATTGGCGTAGTTGCACTGCGGGGTATTTAGGTGAGGCTGATAATAACTGTGCATTGTGTTTATCTAATAGCTTACAAACAAATAAACCATTTAGATTCGCGACAATGACATCGCCATTTTTAACGTCTTCGGCGCGATCAACCAGTAATAAGTCACCATCAAAAATCCCCACACCTTGCATTGATTCGCCAGAGGCAATACCAATAAATGTTGCATCAGGGTGTTTAATCAATAGCTGATCTAATGATAAGCCTAGCTCTTTGTATTGTGCTGCCGGTGATTCAAAACCACATACGCCAGCTTCGATATAAATAGGAATAACACGCATAACAAAACCACTATACTGTACGTTTGTACAGTATAGTGGTTTGTGGTTATCTTGCCAATAAGATCACGGGGTGTTGTGATTGATATTTTCGATCATGGTTGTGGCAATAGCGATAAAATCACGTACTTGTTGATCAGTTAAACCGTGGCAAAGTTTGGCATCAACTTCTTGCTCTGCAACTTCTAAACGCGAGAACAGGGCGTTACCTTGATCAGTAAAGGATAAAATTAAACAGCGCTTATCGTTTTCGTCGGCACATTTAGAAACCAGTTCAAGCTTTATAAGCTCTTTTACTAAGCGTGCTATTTGTGCTTTATCACGACCAGTTTTGGCAACAATATCATTGGCAGTACAGTGCTGTGTTTCGGCAATAATATGTAAACAGCGTACATGCAGTGCGTTAAGACCAAGCTCGTTGGCGTTAATGGCTTCGCGTACAGTGACACGGTAACTTTGTGCCAGTGTAAATAAAGCTGAAGAAAGAGAGGTTTGTGGCATGATTCACCTAAGTTAAGCAAGTTTACATTAGTTGACAAAGTCAATTAAAAGCGTATAGTTGACTATATCAACTATTGGGGCGTTGTGCAATTTAACCAGCTAGGAGACCAAGATGGCTAGAAAAGTTCGTCGTGCAAACGTATTAAGTACTACACGTATTTCCCCGCATCTACAAAGAATTGTTGTTGGCTCAGAGGAGTTTGCCGATTTTCCACAAGATGCAAAAGGTGCGTACGTAAAGGTGCTACTCCCGCATGCCGGAGAATCAAAAGTTGAACTTGATTTACACGCTGAGCACCCAGCATTAATGCGCTCTTACACTATTCGTGATATCAACCCATTTAACGGTGCAATTACCCTCGATTTTGTGGTTAACCAACATCAAGGCGTGGCAACCAACTGGGCACAAAATGCGTGTGTAGGCGACGAGGTAGGTATAGCAGGCCCAGGCCCTAAAAAACTCACTGATTTTACGCAAACACATTATTTAATGCTGGCAGATTTAACTTCAGTAAATGCAATCAATGGCTACTTACAAGCCCTGCCACAAGATGCCACTGTTGATGTCATTATTCATGTTGCTGATAAAGCCGACATCATTGAGCTTGAGCAAATTAAGGCACACATCCAACATAGTGTTGAATGGTTAGTTACAGATGAGCCAGAAACAGATCTACTCGACCAAGTAACACTCTTATGTGCTGGCTATAACACGCAACCTATGGTGTTTATGGCACTAGAAGCAAACTTGGTAAAAGCAATTCGCCGATTAGTAACAAGCAGTTTTGAAATTGACCGTGAACACATTGTTGCATCAGCTTATTGGAAGCGTGGTATTGATGCCGATGGCCTAAAGGTGGAAAAACAGCAACAAAGCCGAGCCTAATTAGCATTTGAAAAATAGCCATTCGCTCTCATTAACTAATTATAAAGAGTTAAATTTTGGAGAGCGAATGTCAGATCTTAGCAACACACCTTTTTCATTGCTTGAATTGAGCCCAATGAAAGAGCACGAAACCGTTTCGCAAACACTAGCAAATAGTGTTACCTATGCAAAAACAGCCGACAAACTGGGTTTTAATCGGTTTTGGATGGCAGAGCATCATAATATGCGCGGAATCGTGTGTGCCGCAACTTCAGTACTGATAGGTCATATCGCAGGTAAACTCAGAATATTCGCGTAGGTGCAGGTGGGGTGATGTTACCTAACCATCCACCGCTGGTGGTTGCTGAGCAATTTGGCACCCTAGAGAGTTTATACCCCGGTCGCATTGATTTAGGTTTAGGCCGAGCACCAGGTAGTGACCCAATTACCAGCCGTGCTTTGCGCCGTGACGAACAACGTGCTGAGCACTTCAATGATGAAGTAACGGAGCTGCAAGCTTTACTTGGCCCATATAAAGGTGACTCTCCAGTACGCGCAATCCCAGGTGAAGATACAAATGTACCAATCTGGTTACTGGGCTCAAGCCTTTATAGTGCTGGACTTGCGGCAAAAAAAGGCCTGCCATATGCATTTGCTGGTCATTTTGCCCCACGCTTTGTTGAAGATGCCATTGCATTGTATCGCAGAGAATTTCAACCATCTGAGGTATTAGATAAGCCATACGTCATGCTTGGCTTACCCGTTGTTGCAGCTGACACCGATGAACAAGCACAGTTTTTAGCAACCACAGCGAAACAACGCATCTTAGCACTTATGCGCGGCAAGCCACTTTGGCTTAAAGAGCCTGTTGCAACAATGGAAGGCTTGTGGACAGCGCAAGAAAAAATGCAAGTAGAAAACTTTTTAGGACTTTCTGTTGTTGGCGGTCAAGCGAGCGTTAAGCATAAGCTGAGTATGATTAAACAAACGCTACAGGTTGATGAGTTTATTTTTACAAATGACCTGTATGAATTGAGTGACAGACAACATGCGCTGGAAATATTAGCAAGCATCATGAACTAATACGGTTTGGCAAATAGTGAATGCGTGTAATGAGTTTTATGCGCATTGATTAAGCCCTGACACTCATTTATTAAACGATTTTATAGATTAAATCAATTTATATAATCCGTTTTAAGGATTGAAATTAACTTAATACAATATATTTATTAACCATAACCCTAGGAAGGTGCACCGTGAAATCTCAAACAATTGCCGCAGTAGAACCACAAACAAAAACAGCATTAATCGCTGAGGGTGGTGGGCAACGAGGGATTTTTACCGCAGGTGTGCTCGATGCATGGTTAGAAAATAATTACGATCCATTCGATTTATTCATTGGCACATCGGCAGGCTCACAAAACTTAACAAGTTATTTAGCGCGTCAAAAAGGCTATGCAAAACGTTTGATCAGAGGCCTTTCTCGTCATAAACGTTTTTTCCAACTTGGCCGCGGGCTGTTTGGTAAAAGCATTGTTGACCTTGATTGGTATTTTGATAAAACCAAAGAGGTAAACCGTGCCCTTGATTTTAAAACAGCAACACAAAGCCTAGGTAAACGCGAACTGTTGATCACAACCACTAACGCAGCTGATCGTAAACCGTATTATTTGAGCCCAAATGGTGAAGATACGCAATGGTTGGCATTATTAAAAGCATCAAGCGCACTGCCATTTTTATATAAAGATGGAGTGAACTTAACGCCTTGGCTAACAACAAAGGCCGCAAACGATGCCATTATTCAAAGCTCTAATACTGATTTAGTGCATGATATGTATTTAGATGGTGGTTTAGCCGCACCTTTACCTGTGAAAGAAGCTTATAACCGTGGTGCTCGTGATATTGTGGTCATTCGTACTGTTGATGAAAACTTTCAAGTACAATCTGAATGGGTAAATAAGTTAAAGTCACTAGTTTGCGTATCAGGTTATTGCCCTAAAACCATTGATTACTTGGTTCAACACGAACAAGCTTATCAAGAAGAACTCGATTTCATTGCCAACCCACCAAGTGATGCCCGTATCACGCAAATTTTTGCAGGCGATAAATTACGCAGTAAGCTACTGGGTAGTACAGATTCAGATCTGCGCTATGATCACAAATTAGGTTTAGCGGCAGGTCGTGCCTTTTTACAGCAACAACTGCTAAATTAGTTGGGAGCAGGCCGGGCAATTAATCCCATTGCCTACTTGAGATATTTGTAAATAGAGTTAAAGTGGTTAGCTATTCACTTTTTGTGATTTTTTATCTATAAGAACAATAAAGGCTTGCCATGTTTAACAGTGCTGTATCGACAATCAATGGTCTTCTTTGGGGAGAAGGCCAAATTCTTATCTATATTCTTCTGTTTGCTGGGATCTGGTTTTCGGTAAGGTTAAAAGCGATTCAATTGGTTAAGTTTCGCCATATGTTTAGCCTATTAAAGTCGAGTAGCAGCACCGATAAAAACTCAATTAGTTCGTTTCAAGCTTTATGTACTGGTCTTTCAGCTCGCGTGGGCACAGGTAACCTTGCGGGGGTTGCCGTTGCTATTTCGTTAGGGGGCAGTGGCGCAATATTTTGGATGTGGGTGATTGCCATTTTGGGCATGGCCACAGGCTTTGCCGAGAGCGTACTTGGGCAAGTTTATAAAGTCAGGGATGCCAATGGCGAGTTTAGAGGCGGTCCTGCTTATTATATTCAGCAAGGCTTAGGCAGTAGAGCGCTTGCAGTGTGTTTTGCTTTTTGCTTGTTTCTTGGTTATGGCTTTACGTTTAGTGCCATGCAAACGAATACCATTACCGATGCCCTCAATTACGCATTTGAAATTCCTACTTTGTATTCAGGTATTGTGATCACGATACTGGCAGGCTCTATTATTTTAGGTGGCTTTAAAGCTATTGCCCGCTTTGCTGAACGAATTGTGCCAGTTATGGGCATTTTATTTGTACTAGCCGCCATTATTATTACTTTATTGAATATCGGTAAAGTGCCTGCGATGATTGAAGATATTTTACTTTCAGCCTTTGGCTTACAAGAAGCAGGCGCAGGAGCAATGGGTGCCGCAATTAAAAATGGTATTCAGCGAGGGCTTTATTCGAATGAAGCCGGAGCGGGTAGTGTGCCACATGCATCTGGCTGTGCATCACCAGTACCAAATCACCCAGTCACTCAAGGCTATATTCAAATGCTAGGGGTGTTTTTCGATACCATTGTGCTGTGTAGTTGTACGGCGGTGATTATTTTATTGGCTAATATTGATATTAGCGGCGAAATGGAAGGGATCCGCTTAACTCAATCTGCGATGACAGCGCATATGGCTGCTGGTGGCATTTACTTTGTAGCGGCTGCAATTTGTTTATTCGCGTTTACTTCAGTGGTTGCAAACTATGCCTACGCAGAAAGTAACCTACATTTATTTAAACTAGATAATAAACTCGGCCGTGGAATTTACACCTGTTTATATTTATCCATGATGATTTGGGGCGCATCGGCCACCATTAAACAAGTGTGGGATCTTGCAGACATTGCTTTAGGTTTAATGACAGTGGTGAACGTTATCGCTATCATACGCTTAACGCCAACCATCTTATCTGTGACAAAAGACTACCATAGTCAACGTGAAGCAGGGCAAGAACCGAGTTTTGATTCTGAAAAAGTGCAGGTTCAAGGTCAAACAGAACAAGGGATTTGGCGCAAATAATCTAAAACAATAACGAGAAAAGTAACCATGATAGATATTTACGCAGGGCCAAGTGCTGCAAAAGTAATTCAAGAGCAAGGCCTGTCTGCCGATTTGTTTAATACCTTTTTAGGAGCAAGCGGCGGGCCGAAATGGTTTACATTATTTGGTTTAGATAAATATCTATTTGGTGAATTTTTTAAAGACCGCACTACACCTCTAAACTTGTTAGGGTCAAGTGCCGGTGCATTTAGATCTGCCTGTTTTGCTCAAAATGACCCTGTTGCTGCAATATCTCGATTAGCAAAGTCTTACTCTGAAACACGCTATTCATCGAATAAAGCAAAACCAGAAGAGATAACAACAAAAGCGCGAGAGTTATTAAGCACAGTTTTTGCTGAAAATGGTATTCAAGAAATTATTAACAACCCTATTTTTAAAGCCCACTTTATAGTTGCAAAATCGAATGGCTTTACAGCATCAGAAAACAAAGTGATGCAGTTAATGGGGTTATCTAAAAGCTATTTAGTCAATAGAATGAATAGACGTTTGTTAAGTAAGCAATATGAACGTTATGTATTTCAGCCTGCGGATAGTCAGTTATCGTTTTCAGATAACAATACCTTTAATACGCATACTATTGAGCTAAGCGAAGATAATTTAGCGGATGCGTTACTTGCTTCAGGCTCTATTCCATTAGTCATGCAGGGCATTAAAAATATCAAAGGAACACCACCAGGTATGTATCGCGATGGCGGTATCATCGATTATCACTTTGACTTAAGTATTCATAATGACGGGCTTATTTTATATCCGCATTTTAATAACAGCCCTAAAGCAGGTTGGTTTGATAAGAGCCTAAAGCGCAGTGTTACCCCGAGTAACTATGAAAACGTAGTGATGATCACTCCATCAGCTGACTTTGTTGCTTCGTTACCTTATGGCAAAATCCCAGATCGTAAAGACTTTACAGAACTTGATGCTGATACACGAATTAAGTATTGGCAGCAGGTATTCAAAGAAACAGAACGGTTAGCAGAAGCATTCGATGCGGTGTGTACTAATAAGCACACACCGAAAATAAACCTAATTAAATAGTATTGCTTTCGCTACTTAAACTGATTAATCAAGGCAGTTTGCTCTGTCACTTTACTGAGGAGCGCTTCGCAAAGTTGCTGCGAAGTATGGCCAAGCTCTGTACACTCATGAGCAAAGTCTTGTGCTGACGTTAAGTTGGTAGCAATAACCTGGCTTGCTGTCAGTTGCTCGTTCATTGCATGCGCTATGATGCTATTGAGTTCACTTAGTTTGATAGACTGGGCTTTAATATGGTCTAAACTATCGCCGCTTTGATGTGCAAGCTCAACACTTTTAGCCGACAAGTTAAGTCCGTCTTTCATGGCAAGTTGTGCTTGTTTCGAGGCGTGTGTGAGCTGATTTAACACATTGTTTATTTCTTCAGTTGATTGCTGTGTACGTGATGCCAATGCACGAACTTCACCTGCAACAACAGCAAAACCACGGCCATGGTCGCCTGCTCGGGCAGCTTCGATAGCCGCATTTAAAGCAAGTAAATTAGTTTGATCGGCAATGGCGTTTATCTCAGATAAAATTGCCACAATGTGTTGATTACCTTCAATTAAGTTTTCTACTTGGCTACTTGCTTCTTTGAGTTTTTCATCAAGCTCACTAATTGAAGTTATCGTTTGTTTGACCGCAAGTGAGCCTTGTTCGGTTGCTTGGTTTGACTCTTCAGCAGCTTGATTAGACTGCATTGTGCTTGATGAAAGCTCATTGATTGAGGCCGTCATTTGCTCTGTGGCAACAACAATTTGAGAGACTTCATCTGTTTGTTTATTTAAAAGTTCAGTCACGTTATGACCAGACTCTGCACATTGTTGCGCGTTGTGATTAACGCCCATGGTCACATCATTAACTCGGCCAACAACAGCTTTTAATTTAGCTTGTTGCATCTCAAGGGCAAGATGTAAAAAGCCAGATTGATCATTGGTACCAGAATACAGGTAAGCCATTAAAGGATTATCGTAGACTTGTTTTGCTTTATTTATAAGCGCTAAATATTTTTGACGCCAAATATACATAAGCCCATTAGCTGATGCTAAAAATAGAACTAGTAGACAATGAAAAATATCGAATCCAGAGCTAAAAACGGCAGCCAGCGAACCTAAAAAACTAATGAATAATAGGGCACTTATGTAAAGAGTGGAATCGAACTTTGCTGCAGTGGCATGAGATTTTTGATTATTGTTTATTTTAGCGTATTCAGCGGTCGCTCTTTGTACGACATCGTCACTTTGTTTAGTTCTGACTGATTGAAACTCAACAGTACAACCACTTTTATCTTTAATCGGTGTTACAAAGGCATTAACCCAATAATAATCACCATTTTTACAGCGATTTTTAACAGGCCCCATCCAAGATTGACCATTTTTTAGATGTTGCCACAAATCTGCAAAAGCCAGTTTCGGCATATCAGAGTGGCGAACAAGGTTATGAGGCTTACCTACCATTTCGTCTAGCGTGAAACCAGCTATCTTGCAAAATTCATCATTGGCATAGGTAATATGGCTTTGCAAATCAGTAGTCGATAGGAGGATGTCAGATTCAGAAAATTTAACTTCGGTATCGGTATTAATTCTATGTTTCACGTTAAAATCACCCAAGTACAGCTTTAAGTTCAGAAAGTAAATTAGCGGAGTAAAAACAGTCTGAACCAGAAAGAGGTAGTGTTAATTTGAACACTAATGTTTATAAACAATTTAGCGATAAATTCGTGATAAAGAACTAGGAAAATTCCGGTTTTATGTTACAAAAGTTAATATTATTTAACTAAGAAAAGTTGGGGAGATGGGTTAAAAGTTAGCTAAATTGTAAAATTTAGCCAACTTGATTTTTAAAATACATTAATCTCGCAAAATAAAATCACTCTGGCAGGGGGCTTCACCAGGGCTTTGATCTAACTTTGTGTTAGGGCAATTTTTAGAAAAAAATAACGCTTCTTCTAGAGAGTTCATTTGGCTGCAATATTGTCGGCCATCACATTCATACTCGGGCTTTTCATAATCAGATATTGTGATATCTCGATTATGGCTGTAATTTGATTTTACGGGATCAATAATTTTTGTTTGAAGCGTTTGTGTTGGTGAGATACCCCCATAATTAACTGCATAATAATCCCATGCGAAATAGCCAATTATGATGATTAGAAAAAACTTCCTCATGATGAATCCTTGTTATTATTGTTTAGACTAATGTGATTCGTGAGCGGTATTGAGGCCTAAGCCTTATGTCCCAACCTGAAAGTCTTACTATAATAAGATGAAGAAATAATATTAAGTAAAATTAGTGGCTTATGAATTAAATACGAAATTTCTGATAGCGTAGATAAATAAAAAGTTTGAAATGAACAGCAGTTTTAAGTATTAAATCATTAGAAATGTGGATTTAGAAAACTAGTGATTACCTAAAGATTAAAATATAACAATTACCCATAAATTACGTTATGTTAAATTAGATAAAATAATTAAAAGCGGGAGTTAGGTTGCTAACTAGCCCACTTTTAGAAGGGTTTTAAATAGCTTAATTAAGCTCAGAATCTACCCAAAACTTAGTGCCTTTCAGTACCGCTTGTAACGCAAGGCCATTTTCGGTTAAAGAGTAAACAGTTACTTGGTCTGCAATTGCTTCGGCAACTAAAGCGCCACCTTTATCTTCATATTTGGCTGCTGCATCAGCGTTTCCACCGAATGCCCAACCATGTTCAATAAAGCGATTTACTGCTGCTTGGTTATGAAAAACCATCACAACATTAAAGTCTTTAACACCTAAACCTAGACCTAAACCCGCTTCACCCATATTCATGTAAGTTGATTTACCGGTTAGGTTGTTTTTAACAACACCATAGCCACCGCCAAAACTGGCTAAAACAACATTTACATTGGCATTATCAAAAACCGCATAACCAGCAGAGTTAGCAATTTGTTGTTTAACATCAGGTTTTTGAGTGTAAAGCTCTCTTAATGTATTGTTTTTCATGCTTTGTACTAAAGCACGTTTTTCATCGGGAGATGCACTGCCTGTTGTAGCACAACCGGCTAAAATTGTAGTGATTAAAACTAAACTAATAGCGATAAACTTTTTCATACATATTCCTTGAATATTAGTATGGCAATCTAGTTAATGTTGCAAATACTAAAGATATATTAAGTCCAATACTAGACAGTATCGGACTTTGTGGTAATCTTATAACTAGCTATTTTACAAGATATTACATCATTATGCTCGTTGCTCTCGTCGATACACTAAAACAACTGCGTTACCAAATTGCCCATCTTGAAGATGATACTCTTGCAACAGAATATCCAGAACTTGATAACTTTATACATCAAGTTGGATTGACTGTTGCTGAATCAAAAAATGACTTAGTTTTTCTTTATCAATTTTTATATGTGTATGGCCGAAAATCAGAAGCCACATTTAATCGTTTTCGAAATGAGCTTGAGCGTTTTTGTTTATGGTCTTGGTTGGTTGCTGAAAAATCGGTGTTCGATCTAAAGCGTGACGATATTGAAGCTTATGTTGATTTTATGGTTGAACCAGATTCAGCCTGGTTATCAAATTCAGTGCAATGGCGTTATAAAGATGAACAAGGCATAAGACGACTCAATACAAATTGGCGCCCTTTCATAAATAAAGAAAATATTGCTAGCCAACAAACACTCGCAGCTATGTTTACAGCACTCAATGTTTTTTATAAGTTCGCAATTTTAGAAGAAAAAACCTTTGCTAACTTTGTACCGGTTGTTAAAAAGAATAGCCCTTACTTAGTTGTGCAATCGCAAATTAAAATCCCCGATACACTCAGTGATATTCAATGGGAATATGTTTTTGGTGTTACTCGAGATTTATGTGAGCAACAACCTGATTTAGAGAGAAATTTATTCACTCTTGCTTGCTTAAAAGGATTGTACTTACGAATATCTGAGTTATCAGAACGCCCTCAGTGGTCGCCGGTTATGTCACATTTTTGGCAAGATAATGATGGTTTTTGGTTTTTAAGAATTATGGGTAAAGGTAACAAGTTACGTGATGTTACCTTAAGTGAAGATTTTATATTATATCTAAAACGTTATAGGCTTTACCGAGGTTTACCTGCCCTGCCCCGTGTTGATGAAGCTGAGCCGCTAGTTCATAAAATTCGTGGCAAAGGTGGAATGACTGTTCGTCAAATTCGTCGTTTGGTACAACAAAGTTTTGACTTAGCAAAACAGTCTCTTTTACAAGATGGCTTTAAAGATGATGCGGAACAACTTGAAGCGGCGACTGCTCACTGGTTAAGACATACCGGTGCAACACACGATGCTCAAACAAGACCGCTAAAACATTTATCTGAAGATTTAGGTCATGCAAAAATCGCTACGACAGATCAAATTTATATTCAAACAAATATAAAAGAACGCGCAAAGTCTGGAATAAAAAGGAAAGTTTAATGGAATATACAATACTGGCATTAGTTGGCTCAGCTCTTTTATTTTACTCGCTGACAATTCGTCAGCTAGAACGAACAGAAATTACTGGGCCGATGTTTTTTGTGTTGGTCGGAATTGCAATGTCTTACTTTTTGCCGAGTGAGTTTAAGTTAGGCGAAGCCGGACTCAGCGACATTTTACCTTTGGTAGAATTAACCTTAAGTATTTTTTTATTTACCGATGCAGCAAAATCAAAACTCCCCGTATTAAAACATAGTTATCAGTACCCTAGCCTGCTACTTTTTATGGCTTTGCCGATGACACTAATGTTAGGTGTTGCCGGTGGATTGTTTTTCTTTTCGGAGTTATCACTTTTTCAATCTGCCTTGATCGCGATTATTTTAACACCAACGGATGCTGCGCTTAGCAAAGGAATTTTAGAATGTACATCGGTACCAGAAAAAGTTCGCGAAGGAATAAATACTGAAAGTGGTTTGAACGATGGCCTTTGTGTCCCCATTTTTTTAGTTTTACTTTTATTAGTTCAAAACCCAGAAAGTGCTGTAACGACAATCGATACTTTACTTGTTTTTGCAAGAGAGTTAGGTGTTGCACTGGTTATTGCAGGCGTGTCGATGGCAGTATTTATTCCACTTTTAAAAATAGCATTAGCACGTCATTACTTTGCAAATAATAGCAGTCCATTTTTGTTGATTGGTTTAGTAATGGCCATTTTCTCTTTAACACAAAATTTTCATGGCAGTGGTTTTATAGCTGTTTTTGTTGCGGGACTTTTATTTGATTACTTATCACCTAAAAAAATACGTTCAACATTAGTTAAAGACTCTGAGCATATCGCTGAATTTGTTGCGCTACTAATTTGGTGTTTATTCGGTTTTGTATGTGGTCACTTAATTGTGAATGATATTACCTGGCCAATTGTTTTTTACGCGTTATTAAGTGTGACGGTTTTTAGAATTGTGCCGGTACTACTTTCACTTATGTTTACTAATCTAAATTTCAAAGACAAGTTTACTTTTGCGTGGTTTGGCCCAAGAGGTTTGGCGTCTATCGTTTTCACTTTAATGGTGATGGATACAGCAATTGCAAACAAAGAACAAATTGCCACGGTAACATTAACAACCATTTTATTTAGTGTTTTCATTCATGGCATGAGTACCAAGCCCATCGCAAAAAGTTACCAATAAAAAAGGCGCGTTGAGCGCCTTTTTTATTTTTACAACTTAAAGTAGCTCTGCAATTAATTGCAGTGGATGCTTTGGTTTAAATTTCTCATAGCGCTTCACTTGGCTACGACAAGAAAAGCCAGTTGCTAAAATAGTTTCAGGCTCATTACTTGAAATAATTGGTTGCCAACTCATTTCATAAAGTGCGCGTGAATTTTCTTGGTTTTGTTTTTCGTGGCCATACGTTCCTGCCATACCACAACAACCCGTACTGGTAGTTTCAAGCTGTAAATTTAGATCAGCAAAAATGGTTTGCCAAACTTTAGACGCATTTGGCATTGCTGTTGTTTCAGTACAATGACTTAATAATTTAAAAGTAGAATTCGACTTAGTGGTAAGTGAAAGCTGATTGAAGTTTTGTGTTTGAAGCCATTCATGAGCTAATTCAACTTTAAAGTCACCACGCTCATCTTTTAATATTGAGACATACTCATCTCTGTAACACATAACCAAAGATGCATCGAGCCCAACTAAAGGAGCGTTGATTTCACTCAGTGAATTTAAAAACTCAGCTGCATTTTTTGCTGTTGTTTTAAATTCATTTAAAAAACCTTTTACATGCTGAGCTTTACCATTTGGTTTAAACGGTAATAGCATTGGTTTTTTGCCTAACGCTTTAATCACTTTAATAAAGCTTTCGACTAATTCGGCTTCGTAAAAACTAGTGAATGGATCTTGTACTATCAGTACATATTCTGCTTGTTGTTCTTTTGAAAGCGAATTAAGTAATTGAAAATTAAATTGCTGATCTTTAGAAATACGTTTAGAAAGTTGCGGTACACTTAAGCTTGGCGTATCAACATAACCAATGGTATTTTTAATTAAACCTGAAACAAGCTTTGTATTTACAATTGGATTTACCACCTTAGCAAACTTTGCCATCACCGGCGCAGTTTGCTCGATACCTGCTACTAAGTAATCTTTAGCGGGACGAGCGTAATAACTGTGGTAGAAATTTAAAAAGCGTGAACGAAATGTCGGTACATCAACTTTTATTGGGCATGCAGTAGTACATGCTTTACAAGCTAAACATTCATCCATAGATTCTTTCACTTCGTGAGAAAAATCATAAACACCTTTTTTCTTATCGCGACTATGTTGATAGCGCTCCCACCAAGTGATTACTTCACCATTGATCAATTCTTTTTCAACATTGAGTAAATCAATATTTTCAGACTCTTGAAGTCGTAACCATTCGCGCATTAAACTCGCGCGTCCTTTTGGTGAATATCGGCGGTCACCTGTTACTTTATAAGACGGACACATTGGTGATTTTTCATCGTAGTTAAAACACAGACCATTACCATTACAGGTCATCGCGTTATTAAATTCTGTTTTAACATCGATAGAAATTTCTTTGTCGAACCAGGCACGCTTTTGATCGTCAACAGAAACGAGTAAGTCTTTACTTTCAAATGGCGTACAGATTTTACCCGGGTTTACTCTGTTATTTGGATCAAATGCCGCTTTAATTTTTCGAAGTTGTGTAAATAAATGCTCGCCAAAAAATTCAGGGCCATATTCACTTCGATATCCTTTGCCGTGCTCACCCCACATTAAGCCGCCATATTTGGCAGTCAATTTAACGACTTCATCTGAAATATGACGAAGCAATTTTTCTTGCTCAGGGTCACACATATCTAAAGCAGGTCGTACGTGTAAAACACCCGCATCAACATGGCCAAACATACCATATTGAAGATTGTGGTTATCGAGAAGTTCACGAAACTCCACTATAAAATCTGCTAAGTTTTCTGGTGGTACAGCTGTATCTTCAGCAAAAGCTAATGGTTTTTGATTGCCTTTTACATTCCCTAAAAGACCCACTGACTTTTTACGCATTGCATAAATTTTTAAAATATCAGCCTTGTCATTCGTTAATTGATAACCGATCACGCCATTAGTTTGCTTTGCAACACATTCATCAAGTAACTTACAAAGAGTGTCTACTTTGTCTTTTATGTCTTCTGGTGAAACCGCATTAAACTCAACCATGTTGAGCCCTTGCATATCTTTGTTTTCAACATCGGTTATTAAGTCCGATACTGAGTGCCAAATGATATCTTCTCGAGCAAGGTTAAGTACTTTACTGTCGACTGTTTCTACCGATGTTGCATTTGCTGCGACTAGAAAGGGTGAATGACGAAGTGCAGAATCAAAGCTATCGTATTTAATATTGATTAATGTTTTAAATTCAGCAATGGGCGTAATGTTAAGTTTCGCTTCTGTAACAATACCTAAAGAACCTTCGGAGCCAGTAATTAATCTGCTCATATCAAAGGTTTGTAAATCATCAGAAAAAATATGTTCTAAATCGTAACCGGTTAGAAAACGGTTTAAACGTGGGAATTTTTCTAAAATAGCATCACGGTTTTCAAGGCCAATATCGATAACTGTTTTATATAATTTACCTACAGTCGTGTTTTGTTCAGCAATTACTTTTGCTTTTTCAATAGGCATAGGGGTTGTTGACATTTCAGTGCCATCAACAAGATAAGTTGTTAGGCCTAAAACGTGATCACTTGTTTTGCCATAAACCAAAGAGCCTTGACCTGATGCATCTGTATTTATCATTCCACCGATTGTTGCACGGTTACTTGTTGATAAATCGGGCGCAAAGAAAAAACCGTAAGGACGCAAAAAGTCGTTTAATTGGTCTTTTATTACACCCGTTTGCACGCGCACCCAGTTTTCTTCGACATTGATTTCTAAGATTTCACGCATGTAGCGAGATAAATCAACAACTATACCCGGGGTTAGCGATTGTCCATTAGTACCTGTACCGCCTCCGCGTGGACCAAAAGTCAGTGATAAAAATGGATCACGTGAAGCAATTTGCATAGCAAGTTGTATGTCTTTTGCTGACTTTGGAAAGATGACACCTTGAGGTACCTGTTGGTAAACGCTGTTATCGGTCGATAAACTTAAACGTGTAGAAAAGCTTGCATCGGTATCACCACTAAAACCTTGTTTTTGTATTGTATCTAAGTAATTAGAAACGAGTTCTGTGGCGGCTTGTTGTTGGCTTATTGTTGCTATCATGACGGTGATAAATTAAGGCATTTTGCAAATTATATCATGCTAATAGCTAAGATAAATTGAAGATTTTACAGTTTGTAACACTCTTTTTATCGATTTCGGGGGCAATACTTTTATACTGTGTATTAAAGCAGCAAATGAGATAGTCAGATGAAAAAAATTGCATTAATCAGTTTAGGTGCCTTGTGCATGTTATTGGGTTTAGTTTTTGTCATTATTCCCGGACCGTCGCTGATCTTCTTTATTGCAGGACTTTTCTGTTTATCTTTTTACTATCCTAAAGCGCGTGATTATTTAACCTTGTGCCAAAAGGCTCTGACTAAGTCATGTGCTTATATTGATAAAAAACTTGCTCGCTGATTTAAAGGGCGTGTTGTCCTTTGTAGATTAGACTTTGTTCACTCTAGGGGCGATTTAATCGCGGCGCGAGATTTGTAACCTAGTGGGCTAAGTAAAAATCGAGCAACAAAGAGTTAATCGCCCCTAGAAAGAACCCGAAGGGCAGCACGTGTTTGGCATTGATGCTGCGTTATCACCTATTTATGTGGAACAACCACACGACACAGGCTCTGCCTTGCCTAAATACCAAACACACTGCTGCAAAATCAATCATAAAAGGACAACACGCCCTTCGAAGTAACAAAAATGCCAGCTAAGTGCTGGCATTTTTTATATCAGAATCTTTATTTTAATTAAATAAAGTACTTAGTCGGCTAATTTCTTAGCAAGATATAACCAAGTTTCTAATACTGTATCTGGGTTTAGAGAAACAGAATCAATGCCCTGCTCAACTAACCAAGCTGCAAAGTCTTCATGATCTGAAGGACCTTGACCACAAATACCTACGTATTTGCCTTTTGCTTTAGCAGTTTGAATAGCCATTGATAATAGTTTCTTGATTGCAGGGTTACGCTCATCAAATAGATGCGCAATTAAACCTGAGTCACGGTCAAGACCTAATGTTAACTGAGTTAAGTCGTTTGAACCGATAGAGAAACCATCAAAATATTCTAAGAACTCATCTGCAAGTAACGCGTTTGATGGTAATTCACACATCATGATTACTTTCAGACCATTTTCGCCACGTTTAAGGCCATGTTCTTCAAGTAATTCAATAACGCGCTTACCTTCTTCAAGCGTACGAACAAATGGGATCATGATTTCAATATTAGTCATACCCATTTCGTTGCGAACACGTTTAATCGCTTCACACTCTAACGCGAAACAGTCACGGAAATCTTCAGAGATATAACGTGCTGCACCACGGAAACCAATCATTGGGTTTTCTTCTTCCGGCTCATATTGCTGGCCGCCAACAAGGTTTGCATATTCGTTTGACTTAAAGTCAGACATACGAACAATGACACGCTCAGGTGCAAACGCACAACCTAGTGTTGCAATACCTTCAACAAGCTTAGAAATATAGAATTCTACAGGTGATTCATAACCTGCCATCATTTCTGAGATTTCAGCTTTTAACTCGTCAGATTGAGCATCAAAGTTAAGAAGTGCTTTAGGGTGAACACCAATCATACGGTTGATTACGAATTCAACACGCGCAAGGCCAACACCTGCATGAGGTAAGCGTGCAAAGTCAAATGCACGATCAGGGTTACCTACGTTCATCATAACTTTCATTGGTAACTCTGGCATTTCATCAACACGTGAAGTAAGTACTTCGTAATCTAAAATACCTTCGTAGATATAACCTGTGTCACCTTCGGCACACGAAACAGTTACATCTTGGCCTGCTTTAATTAAATCAGTTGCATTACCACAACCAACAACTGCAGGAATACCTAATTCACGAGCAATGATTGCCGCGTGACATGTACGACCGCCACGGTTTGTAACAATTGCAGCGGCACGTTTCATGATTGGCTCCCAGTCTGGGTCAGTCATGTCAGTAACTAGAATGTCACCTTGTTGTACTTTGTCCATTTCATCAATTGAATCTAGTACGCGTACTGTACCTGAACCAATCTTGTGACCAATTGCACGGCCTTCAGCAACAACAGTGCTTGTACCATTTAATTGGAAACGCTCCATTACGTTAGCGTCTTCGTTGGAACGAACTGTTTCTGGACGAGCTTGAACGATATAAAGCTTACCGTCGTTACCGTCTTTTGCCCACTCGATGTCCATTGGACGACCGTAGTGCTTTTCGATGATCACAGCTTGCTTTGCAAGTTCTTGAACTTCAGCATCTGTGATTGAGAATTTGTTTGAAAGTGACGAATCAACGTCAACAATTTCAACTTGCTTACCATGTGATTCATCTGCAGAGTAAATCATTTGGATTGCTTTTGAACCAATATTACGGCGAACTACCGCTGGTTTACCGTTAGCAAGTGTTGGTTTATGAACATAAAATTCATCTGGGTTTACAGCACCCTGCACAACCATTTCACCCAGACCATAGCTTGAAGTGACAAATACAACATCTTCAAAGCCAGATTCAGTATCAATACTGAACATAACACCTGAAGCTGCTTTATCTGAACGAACCATGCGTTGGATACCAGCTGAAAGTGCAACACCACGATGGTCATAACCTTGGTGAACACGGTAAGAAATAGCGCGGTCATTAAATAGTGAGGCAAACACGTGTTTGATAGCAGTCATTACTGAATCAATACCACGTACGTTTAAAAACGTTTCTTGTTGTCCTGCGAATGAAGCGTCTGGCATGTCTTCTGCTGTAGCAGATGAGCGAACTGCAAATGAAACATCTTGTGATGCGTCGCCGTGTAGTTGGCTATATGCGTCGCGGATGGCTTGGTCTAGGTTTGGTTGGAATGGTGTATCGATAATCCATTGGCGGATTTCGGCACCGACTTTAGCGAGTGTATTTACATCATCCACATCCAATGTGTCTAAAATATCGTGGATTTTTGAGTTTAAACCAGATTGCTCTAGAAACTCATTGAATGCATCAGCGGTTGTAGCGAAACCACCTGGCACTTGAACACCAGCGTTAGCTAGGTTTGAGATCATTTCACCTAGTGAAGCGTTTTTACCGCCAACACGAGGAACATCTTGCATACCAAGCTCTTGATACCAGAGAACGTATTCTTGCACGGATCTTTCTCCATAAACAAATTGTAGTACTAACTGTGAGAGTTAAGAAAGAAAACCTTCTAAAAAGGTCGTAGTCATTCTACACTGGCAACAGACCTCACGTAAACCGTGAAGCCCCTATTTTGCAGATAAAGGTAATAAAAAGGTTAAATATGAGAACTGCATTTTATATTTCTGATGGAACAGCAATCACCTCTGAAGTCTTTGGTCATGCGACCTTATCTATGTTTCCTGTTGAGTTTAATCACAAAACTATTCCTTTTGTTGAAACTGAAAAAAAAGCAATTGAAGTTAAGAACTTAATTAATTCAACAGCGCAACGTGATGGAGAACAGCCACTCGTGTTCTTCACTTTTGTTAACCACGAGCTAAGTGAAATTATTAAATCGTCTTGCGCGGTGTGTTATGACTTTTTATCACAATACAGTGATAAAATTTCTCAAGAGTTAAAAGTTGCGCCGGTACCTAAGGTTCATAGAACGCATTCAATGCACGAGAAAAGTTATGATTTTCGTATTGATGCGGTTAACTATGCGTTGACCAATGATGATGGCGCTAACATTAAAAACTACTCTGAAGCTGACATTATTTTAGTGGGGGTTAGCCGAAGCGGTAAAACACCCACTAGTTTATACCTAGCATTACAATATGGTATTAAAGCAGCCAATTACCCGCTAACAGAAGATGATTTAGAAAGAGGCACCCTGCCTGAGTGTTTAAAAGCTTACAAGCATAAACTTTTTGGTTTAACGATTGACCCAGTTCGCCTTGCCGATATTCGCCAGCGTCGTATGGCAAATTCAAAATATGCGTCTTTAAAACAGTGTCGTATCGAAGTACGTGAAGTAGAAATGCTTTATAAAAAGCAGAAGATTCAATTTTTAAATTCAACTCATCATTCAGTAGAAGAAATTTCTGCAAAGATTATATCTGATACTGGACTTGAAAGACGTAAGTACTAACTTATTTAGTATCGGACATGAAAAAAGGCTACAATATGCAGCCTTTTTTGAATAACTTAGTGTTACTTACGTGCGTCTTTTAATAAGTCAGCAACTAAGAAACCTAGTTCTAAAACTTGATCCGCATTTAAGCGTGGGTCGCACTGTGTGCGGTAGCGTTGTGCTAAATCTTCATCAGATAATCCATACGCACCACCAGTACATTCAGTCACGTGCTGGCCAGTCATTTCAAGGTGAACACCACCTGGGTATGAACCTTCAGCTTTGTGTACTGCGAAGAACTGGCTAATTTCACGAAGAATATTATTAAAGCTACGTGTTTTATAACCTGAGCTCGCTTTCTCAGTATTACCATGCATTGGATCTGAGCTCCAAATAACTTTACGGCCTTCTTGTTGTACTTTACGTACTAGTGCCGGTAGTTTCTCTGGAAGAACATCAGCGCCCATTCGTGTAATTAACGTTAAGCGACCTGGAATGTTATCAGGGTTAACTGCATCAATAAGTTTGATTAGCTCATCTGGGTCCATGCTCGGGCCAACTTTCACACCGATAGGGTTTTTAATACCTTTAAAGAATTCGATGTGTGCATGATCAAGTTGACGTGTACGTTCACCAATCCAAACAAAGTGTGCAGAACAATCGTACCAATCACCTGATAAGTGGTCACGGCGTGTTAGTGCTTCTTCATAACCTAATAACAACGCTTCGTGTGATGTAAATAAGTCTGTTTCTTTTAAGCTCGGTGCAACGGTTGAGTCGATACCACACACTTCCATAAATTCAAGCGCATCTTGAATTCTGTCAGCTAGCTGTTGGTATTTTTCTTTAAGCGGATTTGCTGCTACAAAACCCATGTTCCAACGGTTTACTTGGTGTAAATCGGCTAAACCACCTTGTGCGAATGCGCGTAATAAATTTAGCGTTGCAGCACTGTGATGATATGCCGTCATCAATCGCTGTGGATCAGGTACACGGGCTTGCTCTGTGAATTCAAAATTATTGATGATATCACCACGGTACGAAGGTAATGAAACACCATCGATTGTTTCATAATCTGATGAGCGAGGCTTAGCGTACTGACCTGCCATACGCGCAATTTTAACTACAGGGCATTTACCACCATAAGTTAAAACAACGGCCATTTGTAAAAGTGTTTTAAATGTATCGCGGATATTTGCGGCATTAAAGTCACTAAATGACTCTGCACAATCACCACCCTGTAATAAGAAGGCTCTACCTTCACATACAGCTTCTAGTTGTTTGTATAAGCTACGCGTCTCTTCGGCAAATACCAAAGGTGGTGCGCTTTTTAATTGCCCTTCAACAGATTTAAGGGCTTCTTGATCTGGGTACTCTGGCTGCTGAAGTATCGGCAGTTTTCTCCAGCTGTCTGGGTTCCACGATTGCATGTTCTTTCCTCATTCCTAACATAGACCGTTAACGAAAACTAACTTATTGCACGTACTAAGTTCAAGGACAATATTCAGCTATTTACGATTATTTCGTTATTTGATAAATAGTTTCGATATTAACAATTAGGGTTCCAACATTTTATTGTTTCAAACCAGTCAGTTACACATCTTTGACACCTTATTCGTTACCGCACAGCACAAGAACACATCTTACCTAGTTAATGCCTTACTGTAACCTCAGCTTTACATGCTTAAAATATACTTTTTGAGTTCTACATTGATCAAATTAAAAACTTGTACTAATGGAATGGAAGGAACACATCATACTAAGTTTAATTAAGATGTAAGGTCAGCTACATGGAAAATTTAAACTACAAAATATCAAAAGATAAGGTTACAATTGAACTAACAATAAGTAAGATGTGTTCCTATGAGTACGAAGTTAGAAATACGCAGTCAGTTTGATTTAGTAAGTGAGTTAACTCATTTGTTTTGTGAAGAATTAAAGGAAGTGGGTTTTCATAAGGCATCATATTATCAATTGCCAGATATCGACATAAACGACGAAAAGAAAGTCCCTTCTTCAATTAGTGTACAAAAAATTGAAGGCGATGATGCTCATAAGTTAATTCTAAATTCCTTTGGTGATTTTTATAAAAAGACAGGATTAAGTAGTCGAGTATTAAAAAGACATCCAGGTTTATTAGTTTTAAAAGATGTCGATAAGCAACATTTCATTGCAAGGATAAATCAGTTAAATAAAGCCAAAGCTGATTTTAAAAATAGTGTAATAGCTATCGATAATAATGATGCGCGATTTGAAGCGGTTCACAATGCTGTGCCTAATCTCATTACACTTGCTGCATATCGTAAGATCCATTTTGAAACTGAATCGCCCTACTCTGTTCGTTTTACTTGGATGCACAAACACGCAACTAAAACGCTAACTAAAAAAATGGCCTTAGCAATGCTCGATAAATCGGCTAGTTATTCTAATCCAAGAATGATCGACCAACACTCTTGGCAAGCGCTAGTTGCACAAGAACAAAGTCGTGTTGCAAGTTTAGGTGATAAAGAAAAATTACGAATTCGTAGACCAACAAGAGTTAGTCCACAAGTTAATGTGAGGTATACAGCTCAAAACCGATATCATGTTAGTGCTGCTTTACCTTTTATTTTGATAAACCCAGAACCAGATGTAAAACTGGGTACATTAACTGATTATCAAAAACCAGAAAGTCATCCTCGAAAAAGAGAATATGATTTCTTAGTTGATAGACTTTACTTAGAACAAGTAACAGATTGATTATGTTAAAAAGGCCACATCAGTGGCCTTTTATTTGTAGTTAGTAGTATTAAAGAAATTAGTCTTCGACTATTTCTTCAATTTTATCTTCATCGATTAAAACTGCATTTTCAACAATGCGTTTCCCACCTTGAATTTCGATTCGTTTGTTATGCTTATTAAGCGTAAGAATCTCATCACAAAATTGATCAGATGGATGCATCTCATATGTGTAATCAATAATATTACCCGTTTTGTCATCTTTGACATTGGTAATGTTATATTCAGAGATTGCACCTTTCTCAATTAAGTCTTTCATTGTCGTAGTCATATCACGACGCAAAGCTTTTAATTTATTCTCGGTAATTTCGTCTGTTGAATAAATAGAGCCATATTTTTCCATAATAGATAATAGTCGGAAATGGTAGGTCTTACCCGGTGCCGCATAACGCCATAGATGATATAAACGAAGCATCATCCAACGAGATAAACCACGTTTTAATTCTTGAGCACTATTAAAATAGTAACCTTTGTACTCAAGGTTGTCGATCATGTTATGAACGAAGGCATTCAAACAAGCTACACATTTTACGTTACCACCCTGACCTTTTTTGCCACTAAAATGAAGCGACGATAAAAAGTTCATGTTCGATTCGTAAAATGAGTCATCAATATCAGAGTTACGAGTATCTGTTGCTGAATATTTAAAAGAAAGTTTAGAACCTTGTAATGCTTCTAATGATTCTTTGATTTGCGGATAAGGCATCGACTGACCAACAGCTTTCAGCTCTTGCGCTAATTCATTCATTGAAAAAACAACCGCGTATTGAATACCAGACTTAAAATTGATTTTTACAATTTTACCTTTTGAGGCTAAACGAATTAAGGCACGTTCGACCTTTTCTTCACGATCAGATGGCCAAACAAGATATTCAACATCTTCACCATCTTTTCTTGTGCTTACTACCGCAGGTGTAATTTTGATTTCACCATCATAAAGAATGCCGTCTACTTTTTCAGAGATTTTTCGTGTAACGATGGTTTTCTTTGGTGCTTCTTCAACCGGAAGCTTCTTATGACCAGAACGGACAAATCGTCCCCATAAATCATAATGATTAAATGTATTTGAGTAAGCTCTCAAACCATGTGCAGCATTTTCAATTGAAACACGCACATCTTTGTTGTCTGTAAATAGTGCAAGACTTTCATTATCTATTGCACTTTCCACCCCGTGGATCTGCCCGCGTAATGTATCGGGTAAGTTATCTACCGAGATGTTGACCTTTCGGCTCATTGTTCTTATTTCCAATTTTTCTTCGACAGTTAATAACAACACATAAAACTTCAAAAGTTAAATGTTTAAGTTAGTATAAACTTGATCCGATCATAATTTATTTCTTCGGATCAGTTTTATACTAACTGTTTCGTAATAGCTGATTTTTAGATCAGATTTTTACTAAGTTATAGTTGATAGGTCGCGATTTTACTAACTCAGTTCAAATTATGTCCGGTGAATCACCTTTTTAAAGCTAATTAACACGACATAAATTGCTTTTTTAAAACTCCATGTGGATAAACAGCTCTTAAGTTAGCATAGATCTGATCTGTACCAACTATAGATCAGATCCATACTAACTTATTGTGCATTTTAGTCATGCTCTCGGTGCATAACTTTATAATTTAGTTAGTAAAAAATTGATCTACACCACTATTTTTGTGAGTAAACCAGTGGTTAAACTGTGCATAAGTCGAAAGCTCATTTTTTGCTTAGTAATTGGCTGATCTGCGAGTCATTAAAGATCTGATCTTTACCAAGTAAAAACACGATCTGGCTTTTTACTAAATATTCAACGAAATCAGTAATATATTTCACTATTTTAGCATCTTAACCTTATATACCTATATACTTAACCGATATTAAACTTACTTATTTATACTTAGCATCAGTAAAGTTACAAATTTTTATTAAATGTCTTATAAATAAAAGGTATGTCGCCTTAAATACTTGTTTACAGCAATTTGAATGGACATTATACTTAAAGCATAACTTTGAGGAAGAAAGTATGTCTATCAATAATAATGCGCTAGCCACTTATAGGTTACTAAAAGCGACAGCAGAAGTTGCTGAAAAATCGCTAGAAGGACGTATTCAACATTATCGTGCCCATTTAAAGTCTGAAGAAAAAGAACTTCGTACTTATACGCAAAAAGCAGCCGCTGACTTATTAGGCTGTAATAATCGTACCTTAAAACGACGTCATGATAATGGTGATTTTGATGCACTTGATATCAAACGTGGTGCAAATGGCCACTACGCTTATACCTTAGTAAATATCTTTGCTATGGCTGATATCATGGATATTAAGCCTGATCACCGTACAGTTGATGATAAATTACAAGTTATTGTTATTAACTCCTTAAAAGGTGGTTGTGGTAAAACTACCAGCATGGTAAACATTGCTGCTGCACTTGCTACTACCAATATTAAACGATACAGAATTGGTATTATCGACCTTGATCCACAAGGTTCTTCATCAAGCTTTTTCCCACCAAGTGAGCCTGATCCAATTACAGTTGGTGATTTAATGCGTGATTGCATTGAGCTTGAAGAAAACGAAACCTGGGATGAGTTAGTATCGAACTCTTTCTTACCTACCCATATACCTAATATACGTATTTTGCCTTCTGGTATGGATGACTTTTACTTCGAGCATGAAACAGCAACTTTATTAAAAGATAGCTCTAGTTATGATAAAACTCGTCACTATCATAAATTGCTCGAAAAAGTTATTGAACCGGTAAAAGATCAATTTGATATTATTCTAATTGATACAGCTCCATCACTTAACTTTATGTTTTATAATGCATTAATGGCTTCTACATCGATGCTTATTCCTGTTCATCCTGAAGCTGTAGACTTTGATGCAAACAATAAATACTTAAAGCGATTAGGCGAGATTTACCATACAGTTGCTGCGCTTGGCCACCAAGGTTGGGACTTCATGCAATTCTTAGTAACTAACTATGTTAAAGGGAACCATTCACAGCGCGACATCGTTAAAGATGTTCGTAGTGCATTTGGTCGTCAAGTAATGAGTTACCCAATTAATCATAGCTCGGCAATTACCGCCAGCTCATCTTCTTTTAATACCATTTTTGATCAAAAAACGTCAGATAGCTTAGCTAGTCGTGAGTCACTACTTCGTGCGCAAGAAAATATCAAAGATGTAGTTGATGAACTTGAAATGCTGATCCGTTCTAATTGGCAGTCAACTCAATCGTCTCTAAATACAGCTAAGTAAGGTAATTAATAAAAATGGCTAAAAAACGTAAAAACGATACCAGCTTAGACCCTTTTTCAACGTCTATCGAAAGTAGCAGTTTAGATGCTTTGCTAGAGCAAGCTTCTGCTGGTGATGTTATCAGTATGCCTGCTCCAAGCGATCCTACACGTCAAATTACTTTGGTGTGTAAGGTTATTCCAAGCTCAGAAATTGAAGCTAAAACAAAGGTCTATGGTAAAAACCGCCGTGTACAATCATTACTAAATGAAAAGTCAGTTGCCGATATCCTTCCTGCAATTGCCGAAGACGGCCGTAACCAGCACCCTGCCCTATGTTGGGATAAAGGTGACGAAATGCTTGTATTAGCAGGTTCTCGTCGTCGAAAAGCATGTATCTTAAGTAACTCTGATTACTTAGTTTTAAGCTCTGAAGATTTCACAGATCAAGATGCTAAAATTCTTGCTGTATCATCTGATCAATACATTGCCCCAAGTCTATGGGAGCTAGGTCAAGCATATCAACAGACCCGTGATGAGCTTATTGCTGAGGGGAAAAAAGGCTCTTATCGTGAGATTGCGGCAATTGAAGGTGTATCACACACTGCTATTGCTGATGCTATTAAAGCGTTTGAGAATCTACCTTCTGAGGTTTTAAGTCTTTACCCAACTGCGAATCATGTTGGCCGTGAAGTAGCTAAAAAGCTTATTAGTGCCAAAGAGCGTGATGAGCAGCTGTTTACCAAGCTTGTAAATGACGTAAGTAGTGATAGCGAAATAGCGCAAATCAGCAGCGATGATAAACGTGCTCTTGCAATTACCAAGCTATTAACTGCTGAGCCAGCAGCGCCAAGCCGTCGTGAAGCCCTTATTGATAGTGAGTTTGTCAGCGTACAACGTAACATAAAAAGCGGTGATTTATCTGTGAAAATCGATAATAAAGTGATGACAGACAAACGCTTAGAGCAGCTAACTAAGCTATTAAATAGCTTTAATTAGTTAGTAAAAGAATGATCTCTCACGCTTTTACTGTTAGTAAAAGCGTGATCTCCCCTTCCCTTTCGTTAGTAAAATATTGATCTATTACCAGTAAAATTGGTACTTATTACACTCTCAGATCAGTTTTTTACCAACTAATAACCCCTTTACAGGTTTTTTACTCTCATAATTAGATTGCTTAGTAAAAAATTGATCTGTAAAGCCCCTGCCTTGTTATTAACCTGTTTATATCTTGTGCGATTGTTGTTTGTTAAATACTCAGCATGTCAGTTTTCAGCTTTGATTTTATTTTAAAGCAGATTTTTACCAAGTTATCAGCTCCAACCAGTCCAATATTGCTCAATAGTGCTTTAGCTCTGGTCCGATAGATCATATACTGGCAGAATTATTTTTTGTTTTTACTGCCAAAAGCGTTATGTCTGCTAACTTATCCAAAAATGACTTATTAGCTATCTTTGAAGAAATCAAACAAGAGCAAGAAACTCAGTTTCCTCTGTCTGAGCGCTTCATTAAACAGCTATTTAAGCCGCATGTGTTAAGTAAAGCAAAAGAGTATCACCAGAACGGCCAAATCAACTGGTTAGAACATAACAGTGATTTTAGCGTTATTGATGCATCTATGTTTGGTAACGAAGGGAATACTTTTACTCAGCATATTGAGATCAGTAAATTACCAAGTGGTTTTTCGGTCGATTCGCATTGTACTTGTGGCTCTAAAACTAAATGCCGTCATATTGCAGCTGTGCTCCTAAAACTCAAAATTGAACATTCAGGTGACTATGGTGAAGACTACATCATTAACGATTGGTTTAGTGAGCTAAAAACCCTTAAGCAAGTTGCTAGTGACAATGCCAAACAGGTTTTATTATTTGTTCTTGATGTAGAGAAATCAGTTGTAACCCTTACCCCTAAAATAGCTAATTATGACGCTGAGCATAACTATACGCTTGGTCGTAACCTTACCGAGCAGCAATTAAATAGTTTTGTAACCCCCACTGATTTATTAGAATCGGATTTTCGGTTATATAGCTGGATCCGTTCTCAAAATGCCCTTGGTAAACTAGAGCTTAAAGGTCAATGGGGCTTTGCAGCACTACAGCAATTAATTGCCACCCAGCGTTTGTTTTTAGGCCGTTCGCGCCAAGCAATTAAAGCTGACAGTATGCAAGCGTTAGAGTTTGATTGGAAACAAAACAAAGACTTAACGTCATTGAGCATGACGCTTGCTGGGCAAGATAATTGGTTATTGTTAAAAACAACGCCCCCTACTTACCTTGACCCTGAAAAGCTAAAAGTAGGCCGAATTCGTACTCCGTTAACGGCTGATGAAATAGCGCTACTTGCCAATATGCCTGCTATTCACACAGAGAACTTTGACCGCGTTTATCAACAGCTCAATGATAATTTTGGTGAAGGTGTGATCCCTCATGCATTTAAGGAAAGCAAAAAAAGCCTAGCTCGAACTGTATTCCCTGTCATCAGTATTAATAATGACGAGGGCACAATCCGCTTAGGATTGCAGTTTAATTATCAAAACTCTTTGTATGATTTAAGCCAGGCGCCAGCTGATATATTAAACCAGTCATTAGAAAACACCGTTGTAAATGAATTAACTAACCTTGGCTTTGAATTATGTAAAGGGGCTTTACAAACAGAGTTTATCTTTAATAAACAATCGGTTATTCATGAGCACTGGTTAAAGTTTGAAATAATTCCAAACTTATTAAAACGCGGTTGGAAAATTAATGATGAGTTAGCCGTCGGCAAAGTCCTTAAACAGCTTTCACTGCAAGTTGAGCGTGGTAAAGGTCATCAGATAGTTAGTAAAATCGTGATCTCTGGTGTTAAAACTCAACAGTTGTTTGTCACTGATAACAATACTTATCAATCGCTTAATCGACAAAGTGAGCGTTTTTATTACTTTACTGTAGGAAAACGCTTTGCTGTGGTTGAAAAGGCCGCGATGATGCAGCTTAATGATTATCGTGAACGTTTTGAGCATATTAAAACCCGTGACGAAATCTTAATGCCTTTGTCGTTTTTGCCTAAGCTCATCGAGCAAAAAGCAATTAAGGTTAATATTGTTGACGATGCTCTAGATGCTTACCTAGCTGAATTAAATAGCTCACAACAGCTTATTAAAAAGTCCGATATTCAAGGCTTAAACCAGGGTGTGCAATTGCGTGAGTATCAACAACATGGTGTTGATTGGCTTAACTTTTTAAAACGTCACCAGCTTGGTGGTATTTTGGCTGATGACATGGGGCTAGGTAAAACTCTACAAGTTATTGCCTTTTTAGCTAATGCCAAGCAATCACCACAAGCAGGCCCCACGTTAATTGTTTGCCCAACCAGCTTGGTTGGTAACTGGCAAAGTGAAATTAATAAATTTGCGAGTAACTTAAAAATTACCACCGTCTTCGGTGCTGCGCGCAGCGACCAATTACAACAGTTGTCGCAAGCAGATTGTATTTTAACAACTTATCCTCTATTGAAGCGTGATATTGCCTTTTATTCGCCGCTGTATTTTGAAAACATCATTCTTGATGAAGCGCAATATATTAAAAACGACGCTGCGCAGGTTTCACGCTTGGTTAAGCGCCTTAATGCTGACTTTAAGCTCTGCTTAAGCGGCACGCCTATCGAAAATAACTTATTTGAGCTTAAATCTTTGCTCGACTTTGCAATGCCTTCTTTACTTGGTTCGCAAGCACATTTTAAGAGCTATTTTCAAACGCCAATTGAGCGTGATAACGACGTTGCCCGAGCTGATGAACTTAAGTCGTTGATCATGCCATTTATCTTGCGTCGTACTAAAGCACAGGTAACGCAAGAGCTACCAGAGAAGACTGAGCTAGTTAAAGAGTTTGAATTTGAGAGCAAACAAAAAGAAATTTACAACGGTATAACTGAATCTTTAGAGCAGAAATTAGTCGACCTATTTGCACAGCAAGGAGTACAAAAAAGTAAGCTAGCCTTTTTAGATGCATTATTAAAGCTCAGACAAATCTGTTGTCATCCAAAATTGATCGACCCTAGTTCACAGGCTGGTAGCGCTAAACTTGAATGGTTATCTAAGCATTTGCCTATCATGCTTAGCGAAGGTCGTAAGGTGATTATTTTCAGTCAATTCACCATGGCACTTGATGTGATAGCAGAGCGATTAAATGAATTAGGCATCAGTTTTAGTATGCTTACCGGGCAAACAAGACACCGCGACCGTGTTATCGAAGAGTTTACTCAAGGTGATACATCCGTGTTTTTAATTAGCTTAAAAGCCGGCGGTACAGGGTTAAACCTAACTCAAGCCGATACTGTGATTCATTTTGATCCTTGGTGGAACCCTGCTGTTGAGAAACAAGCGACAGATCGTGCCTACCGTATTGGCCAAACTAACCCAGTGTTTGTTTATAAATTGATTATGGCTAACTCAATTGAACAAAAAGTATTTAAAATGCAGCAGCATAAGCAAGCCCTTGTTGATGCATTATTTACCGAAAAATCAATGAGTTTCACTCAGTTTGATGAAGAGCAAATGCTTGCTCTGATAAAAAATTAAATTTTTTTAAAGTTTTTTTGAACTAATCAAATTTTGGGGCGTCTATTATTATGCTTGTTGTTAAATTGCAGTTTACATAAGCATTATGTTGATTTCCCATTTGGTTACTAAATTTTAGTAATGTTAGAGCCAGCTCACTTTGAGCTGGCTTTTTTTATGCCTAAACCCCCTACTCTGCTGAGCACTAATTCGTTATGATGATGTGTCTTTAAGTTATTGAGTTTTCGTTATGATTACAGAGCTGATTGCACAGATTAATTGGCAAAGTGGTGTGCTTGGTGCTGCTGTAGGTGCTGTTGCAAGTGGTGTTATTTTTGCCTTACAAAAAAGTCGCTTAAAAAATCAGTTAACCGAACTGCAAAATAGTCAGCAAATCCAGCAAAATCATTTAGAACAAAAGCAGCTGCAACTTGAACAAAGCCAACTTACGCTTTCGCAGTTACAGCAAGATTACGCTGAGCAACGTGATGAGTCTCAACACTTTAAAACCCGCTTTGTAGAGCAAGAAAAGCAAGCACAACAATACAACCAGTTTTGGCGTCAAGTTGAAGCTGAGCTAGCTGATACTAAAGCTGCACTCAATCAGCGCGATGTTGATTTAAGTACCTTAAGAAGCACTATAGAACAAAAAGAACTGCATTTTAAAGAGCAGCTTAGTCATATCAAAGAAAGCAAAGAGCAACTCAAAAAAGAGTTTGAAAACCTCGCTAATCAAATCCTTGAAGAAAAATCGCAGCGTTTTAAAACCTTAAACCAAGAGAGTATTGAGCAACTTTTAAAACCGGTTCAGGGAGAGCTAAAAGGCTTTCGCGATAAGATGGAATTGATCCACGTGGAAGATCTAAAGCAGCGTGCAGCACTAAAAACTGAGTTGTTGCATTTACAGGCTAAAAGCCAAGCTATCACCGAACAAGCTGATAGGCTGAGCACCGCATTACAAGGGCAAAAGAAAACCCAAGGTAATTGGGGGGAGTTAATGCTTGAAAACGTACTAGACAGCGCAGGGCTGCGTGCTGGAGTAGATTATCAGCGAGAAGTATCGTTTAACACAGAAGATGGCCGTCTACGCCCAGATGTTGTGGTGTATTTACCTCAGCAACGTCATTTAGTTATCGATGCTAAAACCTCTTTAAACGCGTATACACGCTATGTAAATGCCGATACAGAGCTTGAAGCGCAGCAAGCGCTTAAAGAGCATGTCACCGCGGTGCAATCACGTATAAACGAGTTAGCAAGCAAAGCCTACGACAGACTACCTGGTATTAACTCCCCCGAAGTGGTGATCATGTTTGTACCAATAGAATCTGCATTTGTTGAAGCGCTTAAGTACCAGAGTGATATTTATCAGCAAGCAATCGAAAAAAACATTTTAGTTGCAACTCCAACGACCTTATTGACTAGCTTGAATATCGTAAAACAACTGTGGCGTTTTGAAGAGCAAACTAAATACTCAAAAGAGCTTGCCGCTCGTGCAGAGCGTTTTTACAACAAACTCAATAGTTTCCTAACCAGTATGGAAGGGGTTGGTAAGCAATTAGATCGCGCCAAAGAAAGCTATGATAAAGCGTTTTCTCAGCTGTATCGTGGTAAAGGAAACTTGATTAAGCAGGCCTCAGAGTTCAAAGAATTGGGGGTTTCTGTTCAAAAAGAGTTACCCGCGGAAACTGTTGAAAAAGCACAATTAGAGTTAGATTAATATGCAGGTTTTAAAGCTCATCGGGTTTGTTGTCTTGGCATCTGTATGTTTTGCAAGTAATGTCAAAGCTGCAAATTATGATTACGACAGCCAACTTAATAAAGCGTTACACGCTAATAAACTCGTTGCGATTGGTGATGTTCATGGCAGCGAGCATGTTGTTACTAGGCTTATTAAATACTTAGATGAGCCTAGTAACTGGCAGCAGATTGATGATCTTGTCGTTGAGTTTGGTAATGCGCGGTATCAAGATTTAGCTGATCAATATTTGTTGAGCAAACAGAATATAAGCATTGATGACGTAAGGCACATTTGGCGCGACACCCTGTATTTTATGGCATGGCAATATGATGTTTATGAGCAATTAGTTTTAAAGTTAAAACAGCTTAATAGTTCCCGTGAACATAAAGTTCGCCTTGTCCTTGCTGAGCCTGCAATGAACTGGCAAACCCTCTCTAAAGAGGATTGGCAAAAGCTAGAGCGTAGCCGTGAAACTGGCTATTTAGAGGCTATAAATCAGCATGTTTTCGCTAAGCAGCGCCGTGCAATCTTACTCTTTGGTGCATTCCACACGTTTAAAATGCCGGTAGTTATAAGCAATCAAACTTCGCCTTTTAGTTCTGTTATTGCATTACTTGAGCAGCAAAAACCGGGCTCCACATACACTATTTGGCCAGCGATGAAAAACGATGGTATTGCATCATCATACCCTGCCGACAGCTTGATCCCTTTATCGGTTAATAGTTCGTTGAATAAGCCGTTAGCGTCAATGTCTAAACGCTTTGCTACAAGCAATAGTATTAGCCTTGCGGATGTTGTAGACGCCTATTATGTGCTAAAAAACACAGACAGAAACGCGCCATTAAGTGATGCGGCTTTAAATGATCTGGCGTGGCATAAAGAGTTAAAACGTCGTGCTGAAATAGTGTCACCAAGAAGTGCTAAACAAATCCACTCTTGGCTTAGCCAACATAACTAATAAAAAGCCAACGTCATGTTGGCTTTTTATTAGTTAATAAGTTCTGCTGAAACAATATCGTTGAGCATCAAAAAGTGGTTAAGTACAGACTCTTCAAGTTCGAATACCTGCGCTAGTTTTTCGCCACTTGCTGACATCCCTGTTTGCGCACCAGCAAACTCAATATGCAACCCTAAACGCTTCAGGGTTTGGGCGTCGTAACTATAAATAGCAGAATCACGTTTCTCTGTAATACCAGGCATCATACCTATGATAGTAACTGCCTGTTCAACATTAATGATATCGAAGAATTGTCGCTCTGCGGCTTGCCATTTTGCTATATAGCTAGCGACCTCAGGCGGTTGCTCCATGGGCACGTATAATGGCTGTAATGAGCCCCCATGCCAGCCGATAACGGCTTGCTCTTCAACGAGGACATGTGGGCTTGCGGTAAGTACATAGTTTGCACAAGACGATGCACAAAGCTCGTGTACCACAACATCGAGTTGATATTCATGAACTAAGCCACCTAAATGTAAACCCGCCATCACATCACCACCTTGGCTATTAATAACCAAGGTGTTGATTTGTTGATCGCTACTTACTAATAACTGTTCGAACTTTTCAACATTTTGCTTTGATGTTTCGCCCTGAAAATAAATAGTGCCCGGCGATACTTCACTAATTTCAGCAACGCTTTGCTGTGTTGTTTTACAACCAACCAGCAGCACGCTCAATAAGAATAAAAAACGCATTAACAATGCCTTGAAGTTTTATTTGTATACAGTGCGCAATTTAATAATATGTCATTAACGAACTGCAAAAATGGCATAGTACGTTTTTTTACTTGAGAAATAAATCCACATAATAGGAACAATTGTATGAATATTGGAATTTACATCTATGATGATGCCGAAGTACTCGATTTCTCAGGTCCGTTTGAGGTGTTTAGTACTGCTAAGCGCCTAGCGAATAATGATTGGCAAGTGAGTTTAATTGCCGAAAGTGATAGTCCTGTACTTGCCCGCGGTGGTTATAGTGTAAACCCCCATTACAGCTTTGCTGACTGCCCTTCGCTTGATCTCCTTGTTGTGGTTGGTGGTGACCATACACGAGAGCTAGAAAAAGCAGAGGTTATTACTTGGTTAAAACACACAGCCACTAACACCAAGCGTGTTGCGAGTGTTTGTACGGGGGCGTTTTTGCTTGCCAAAACAGGGCTTTTGAACGGTAAAAATGTCACGACTCATTGGCAAGATCAACCTGAGCTGGCTGCTTTGTTTTCTGATCTCAATGTGATTGCAGATACTCGTTGGGTCACCGACGGTAAGTTTACCAGCTCAGGAGGAATTTCTGCAGGCATTGATATGAGCCTAGCGTTAGTCGCTGAATTTATTAGTTACGAACACGCCCTACTGACCGCCAAACAGATGGAATATAAATGGCAGACGTTATAATTGTTCAGCAATATAGTCGGTTATAAACTGTTTTAAACAGGCAGCCTTTTTACTCAGTAAACGTGCGCTTGGCCAGATGGCATAAATGTCGCGGTTTTCTCCTCGCCAGTGTGGCAGTACTTGAACTAACTGCTGAGACTTTAATTCATCGATAACCTCAAACCGAGGTAACAAAGCGATACCTTGCTCATCACAAACTAAGTATTTTACAAATCCAGTATCGTTAAAAGTACTAGCAAAGCGGCACATGTGAGTATGAGTTGCATTTGTTTGTGTATTAGTTAGCTGCCATTTATTTCTCAACGTGGTACCAATTAACCTATGCTGTTTTAAATCTGCAGGCTCTTCTATGGTAGGTGACGAATCAAGGTATGCTTTTGTGCTTACAAATAAGGTATCAACACTGCCTAACTTTTTCTGATGGAGCATAGAATCAGCCTGCGGCCCGACTCTTATTGCTATATCAGCTTGGCTTTTACTGAGATCTACAAGTTGGTTATTAAGCAGTAGCTCAAGTTGAATATCAGGGTACTGTTTAGTGAATGCGAGCCACATCGGCTTTAAGAAACCATGACTAATATTCAGAGGTGCTAAAACTTTAAGCTTTCCTGACAATTGTGCTTTTTGCTCATTAAGTTGGCGGTGAGTTTGTTCAAATTGCTCAATTAATTCAACATAACTTTGAAAATACACCTCTCCTGCTTGTGTTAACGTGCATTGCCTTGCTGAGCGATTTAAAAGCTGCTCGCCTAGGCGTTGCTCAAGTCGTTGCAAGCGTCTCGATACTGTTGCGGTAGGCAACGACAAGCTTTCAGCCGCATTACTTAGGCCGCCTTGTTTAACAATCTGTATGAATAGGGCAATATCGTCAATCATGTTCTCATTTATGCAATCATAGTTTGTTTATCTTGCTATTTTTAGCATTTTTGTAATTAGTTATCATGTTTTTATTGAAACATTTTAGGGGTATGTAATGGACGCAAAGCATTGGCATCAACGTTGGGAAAATAACGAAATTGGTTTTCATGAAGGAGACGTTAACCGTTATCTAGATCAGTATTTTACTAACTTGAATTTGCAGCAAGGCGATACTGTTTTTGTACCACTGTGCGGAAAAACTCACGACATTCATTATTTGCTAGCACAAGGTATGCGTGTTGTTGGGGCTGAGCTTAGTGAGATTGCCATTAAGCAATTATTTGATGAGTTAAAGCTAGAACCCGAAATCAGCCAACACGGCGAGCTATTACGTTACCAAGGCGCAAATCTAACCGTTTGGGTAGGTGATATCTTTGCACTGACCGCGAATGAACTTGGCACTATCAACGCGGTTTATGACCGTGCTGCCTTAGTTGCGCTGCCAAAGCCAATGCGCATTCGCTATACCCAGCATTTACTAGAGTTGACCAATAGAGCTAAACAATTAGTGGTGGTCTTTGAGTATCAGCAAAATGAGTTTTCGGGCCCGCCGTTTAGTGTAGTCGCCGATGAGCTACATCAGCACTACGATGCTTTTTATCAACTAACATTACTGTGCAAGGAACCTCTCGAAGGTGGCTTAAAAGGGCAAGTCCCCGCCATGAACGTAGCTTGGCATTTAAGTTAGTACTTACAAACTAGTGGTGTGTAAATTCACACTCTAGTTGTGCGTTTTTCTGGCTAGTTTTTGTATCTCTGTGCGTGCACTATAGTGAAAAGTGTATTTAAGGAGCACATTTATGCAAAAGCCACGCGTTTTCTTTGTTTCTCATGGCGGCGGTCCTATGCCTTTACTTGGCGATCCAAGTCATGCCGATATGGTCACTTGTTTGCAGTCTATTGCTGCAAAAATTCAAAAGCCGTCAGCTATTTTGATGGTGAGTGCGCACTGGGAAGCGAACCCTATTAGCATTACTTCGAGCGCAGCTCCTGAGCTAATTTATGATTACTATGGTTTTCCTGAGCCTGCTTACAGTATTGAGTACCCAAGCCCAGGTGAACCAGCCCTTGCCGAAAAAGTACATCAAGCATTGGCAAAAGCTAATATCGATAGCACATTAAACCCATCTCGTGGCTTTGATCACGGTATGTATGTGCCTTTGAAAATTATGTATCCAGAAGCAGATATACCTTGTGTGCAATTGTCGTTACATCCAAGCCTTGAGCCGAGCTTACACCTAGCGATAGGTGAGGCTTTACAACAGCTTGATTACGATAATTTATTGATCATTGGTTCTGGCTTTACTTTTCATAATATGCGCGCATTTTTCACCCCTGAAACCGCTGAAATTAAAGCGCAAAATATGGCTTTTGAGCAATGGTTAGTCGATGTCTGTGGCAATACTGAACTGAGTGAACAGCAGCGACAAGCTAAGTTATTAGAATGGCAAATGGCCCCTGTGGCGCGTTTTAGTCATCCTCGAGAAGAGCACTTATTGCCGTTACATGTTTGCTATGGTGCGGCGATGCGCCCTTGTAGTGATATCTACGAACTACGTATTGCCAATAAGCAAGCCAGTATGTTCTTGTGGGACGATTGAGTTTAAGTTCAACCCCCCTGATAACACGATAAAAGCTCAGATTTTATAAGTTTATTTTGGTACGCTAGGTAAGTTAAAACCTAGGAACAACAAAATGAACTTGATAAAAACATCAACCCTTGCGTTTGCTGTGGTTGCGGGTTTAGGTTTGCAAGCATGCTCAAGTACAGAGCAAGTAAGCACACCATCAGCAACAGTGAACGCAACGGCTAATTCGCTCTCGCTTGAACAAATTTATAAAGAAAAAGACTTTAAAGCTGAGCGTAGCACCTATTTTACGTGGCTCGATGATGGTACTGGTTATACGGTACTTGAAGAGCGCGAAAGCGATAAAAACAACCAAGACGACAAAGCTAAAGACGATGAGCACGGCGTAAAAGGCAATGATATTGTGTTTTATAACGCTGATGTCACGGGTCGTAAGGTACTGGTTAGCTACGAAAAATTAATTCCCAAAGGTGATAAAGAGCCACTCACTGTTGAAAGCTATCAATGGTCTAAAGATGGTAAATGGCTGATGGTTTTTACCAATGGCGAGCAAGTGTGGCGCTCACGTAGCCGTGGTGATTTTTGGCTATTAAACCTCGAAACTGATTCGCTGTATCAGTTAGGTGGCGAAAACATCGAAGCGAAAAAGCTGATGTTTGCTAAGTTCTCACCAGATAGCTCAAAAGTAGCTTACGTGCGTGATAACAATATCTACATGGAAAAAGTCGGCAGCAAGGCTGTGACTGCTTTAACCACTGACGGTAACGACACCATTGTTAATGGTAATTTTGACTGGGTATACGAAGAAGAATTTACCATTCGTGATGGTTTTCGCTGGAGTCCAGACAACAAATCAATTGCCTATTGGCAGCTTGATACCAGTGGCGTGAAATACTTCACCATGATCAATAACACCGATGATCTCTACCCTACCCTTAAAGAATTCCCGTATCCAAAAGCCGGCGAGATGAACTCTGCGGTTAAAGTGGGGGTGGTTAGTCTTAATGACAAGAAAACCCGTTGGGCTGAACTAGGTGGTGATAATCGCGATCGTTATATTCCACGTATTAGCTGGGCAGGCACTGGTGAATCTTTGATGATCCAAGATCTTAACCGCCCGCAAAGCCACAACAAGGTTTGGTTATTCGACTGGCAAAAACAGCAGCTGACTAAAATTCTTGAAGATAAAGACGATGCCTTTATTGAATGGTTTTATAAAGCAAACTGGTCAAAAGACGGTAAGTTCTTTATTTGGCACAGTGAGCGTGATGGCTGGCGCCATTTGTACCGTGTATCTCGCGATGGTAAAACGATAGTCGATTTAACACCGGGCGAGTACGACATCATTGATATGTTAGCGCTCAACGAAGATAAAAACGTTATGTACTTTACTGCATCACCGGATGATCCGGGCCAGCGTTACTTATTCCGTACCTCGCTTGATGGCAGCTCTAAACCGGTGCGCGTAACGCCTGCGTCATTTGATGGTTCAAACAGCTATTACATGTCTAAAGATACCTCTTGGGCAATGCATACTTTCTCTAAATTTGGCACCCCACCAATGAAAGAGATCATCAAAGTAAGCGATCACAGTAATGTGAAAACCTTAGTTGAGAACAAAGCATTAAAAGAGAAATTAGCGACTGAGCAATTACCGACTCACGAGTTCTTTACGGTTAATGCGCGCGATGGTGTTGAGCTTGATGGCTACATCATGTTCCCAGCGAATATGGATAAAAGCAAAAAATACCCAATCGTTTTCTATGTTTACGGTGAGCCATGGGGCTCAACAGTACAAGATCGCTGGGAAGGTAACAGTTACTTATACAAGTCGTATCTAACTCAGCAAGGCTTTATTGTTGCTTCAGTTGATAACCGCGGCACGCGCGCACCAAAGGGCAGAGATTGGCGTAAGTCTATCTACAAAAAAATAGGCTCTATAACCGTGCGTGACCAAGTTGACGCCCTAGATGCAATGGTAAAACGTTGGGATGTCATTGATACCGACCGTGTTGGTGTATGGGGTCACTCAGGTGGTGGTAGTTCAACGCTTAATTTGTTATTCCGCCATGGTGATAAATATAAAGTTGGGATTGCCTCTGCCCCAGTGCCTGATATTCGCTTGTACGATACTATCTACCAAGAGCGCTATGCGGGTAACCCAAATACTGATCCTGAAAGTTACGACAACACGTCTCCGATCACCTTTGCAAAAGACCTGCAAGGTAAGTTGCTACTGATCCACGGTACCGGAGATGATAATGTACACTACCAAGGCTCAGAGCGTTTAATTAACGAATTAGTTAAGCACAATAAACAGTTCGAGTTTTTCTCTTACCCGAACCGTTCTCACAGCCTACGAGAAGGTAAAGGCACTACCCTGCACTATCACACTATGATGGCTAACTTCTTCGAAAAGCATTTACTTAACAAGTAAATATGCTTTATTAAAAAATACCGCAGCTTAGACATTAAGACCGCAGCTTAGACATTAAGCTGCGGTTTTTTTATGCAAACTGTAAACCCCCGTTACACGAAAAAATTACGAGGGTTATGTATAAATTTGATAAGGAAAAAGTTTTGTCTATTGTAATTCTATAGTGACATGGTCTCTCTTTTAATCTGCCATACTTTGTTGGTGTAGGCGGTTGATGGTATATTTTTCTGCAGCACATTGTTCAGGGTCTAAATTTGATACGTAGTTTAAAATCTGACTCAATGCTGTGCTATCTCTTCGTACTTTTAACGCAAATTCCTCTGCGCCAATACAGCGTCTATTGTCATCATACATAATATCTAACGCTGGCTGTAATTCTTCAATCGTTTTAGCCTTACTAAAAAGAGATAAATACTTTTCTCGGCCATTATTAACTATATTTTTTGAATCTAGTTTTATTTTTGCTATTTTATCGAGCCATTTATCATCAAAACCAAGTAAAACATAGTTAAGCAAATATTCACTGTCTTCATCACAGACACCTGGTTTATCCGTATGAGTTGCTAATTTTGCTCTCAGTTCTGAAGCTGTATCTAGCCAAAAAGATGTTGATTTATGAGTCTCTATGCCTATTGTATTAAGGATTGCTAATCGGCGTGCTGAAAACAGTCCTGCACACATCCAACGTATACCGGTATTTATTGTTTTGGAATGCCAATAGACTGCTTTATCAAGATCTTGCTCCACAACAAATTCACCACTTTCGTAGCTAGATGCTAATATATTCATGCACCCAGCATGACCTGATTCCCCACACGTTGACCAATAACGATAAGCTAAGCTGTAATTATCTAATTGATGAGCTGAAATTTGTCCCGCAGTATATTCAAGGTCACCTAGATATGAGTCAGTTACTTCTTTTAAGTCATCTAAGTTATTAAGTAGTTTTTGTACTTGAGAAACATCGATAGGAAGGTTATTAAATTTGTACTTTCTATTAATAGCTTCGGCGGCATTTAACTGAGCGCGTAGTATGATTGCAAAATCTTCAGGAGAAAATGTCATTTCTCGAGAGCCTGACTCAAGGATATCAATATTATTTTGAAGGCGTTTTTCATCGATCTCTGTGATAGATTTATTAGAATGTAAATAATTGAAAGTATCATTAATTGCTACATTCACATCCTCAATAGTTACCGCAACGACTGAGCTTGAAAAAATACTGCAGCATAATGCAAAAAGCCATTTCCTTGTCATTTTTAGTTTCCTTAATAGAGACCCATTTATTCTTTTAGCTTGTTGATAGATAATATGTAATTGTCTATAAAGCCTGATTTAATAGTATTAAAAAATACTCACCATAACACCTTACTTGATAATAATCTTATCAAGATAAAATTTATTCAAGATTTTACCTTTTGATTCATAATGGCTTTAAAAACTTTGTTAGCTAGTTCGTTAGAGAGGGTTTTGACCCTTTAAACTTACAAATAGCTGTTAAACCAATTAACTAGCTCTGATTCAAGTTGTTCTTTATGGTTCATTAAAAAGTGGTTATCACCTTCATACACCACAAGTTTATGAGGTATTTGATGCTTATCTAGCGCTTTGGCAAATTGAATTGAGTTTTCGACCGATACTCGTTTATCGTCACTGCCATGAATAAGTAATATGGGCACTTTAGGTGATAGCTTATCAACCCAGTTCATCACAGAGCGTGCTTCAAGCTCTGCTTGTTTGTTCTCTTTATAATTGGGGATACGACGCACATACACGTTTTTTTCCATGTTAGGTCTAAACGTAAGCTCTTTGACTAAATCAGTCGCCCCTGCAATGGTTGCAATGGCTTTTATCTTGTTTGTGTGTTGCATCGCAAGGTGGGTTTGCATACCGCCTCTACTTACTCCTAACATGCCAATGCGGCTTTCATCTGCACCTGCTATGTGAGGAATAAAATCTATAAGCGCAAGTACGTCGTTAACATCTTTGCCACCAAACTCATCTAAATCATCATTTTTAGTTAATGTACCGCGGTATTGGCTGCCGATAACCACAAAGCCTTGCTCTGCTAAAGGAAATAAATTGCGCATCATTGCTGCAAAATAAACACTGCCAAAATTACCGTTACCGCCGCGGTTATAAATTAATACTGGAAGCTTATTCTTGATGACTTTAGGTTTGATGATATAACCAAGCACCTCAACATTATCGACCTGATATTTAAAATTATGGCAGGTTAAATTAGCTTTAAAGTTATCGAACATATCTTGTGGAAAGGTTTCTTCAAAGGCTTTAATGCGCTTTAAGTATGCTTCTTCGTTTTTAGCTTTGCGTTTATTCTTTTGCGCAATAAATTGATGCCACGAATCATAGTCAGCAAAGATACCTGTGAAGCAGTCTGTTTCTTTTGTGACGTGTTCATCATCGATAATTTTCGCTGCGCTGGTAGAAAAAACAGCGAGAAATAGGCTAGCAAAGAGTAGTAATTTATACACAACAACATCCTTATTGGTGACTAAAAGTTACTAAACCACAGTAACTTAAATGATGGTTATTTGTACATCATTAATTCAGTAACCGCTCAAGCCATTCAATCACAACGTTATGTGTTGCTGTTTCAAAGCGAGACTTTTCGGGAATGTAGTAACACAGTTTTGATTCAACATCTTGGCTATTAAACGATGTTAGTAACCCTGCATCTAGGTATGGTTGTACTAAGGTGTTTGAGCAAAACACCACACCTTTATTGGCGAGCACCTGATTTATACCAAACAGCTCTTGATCGAATGTTTTTACCTTGAAACATGAATCACTTAGGTTATTTACTTTGAGCCACCGCGTTAATGGTGGGGCTGGTAGGGCATTATTTTTCCATTGGCTGGTGTATAAAGTAACCTGTTTATCAAGCCAAGGGGCGCTTTGTTGCGCGTTTGCCGCAAACATATCAAAGCGCTCATATTTGATGATATCTGCTTTGTTTACTTCCTCACTATTTCCTAACCTAACAGGCAAGGTATGCAGTTGCTTATCTAAAGTTTCACTGGTTGATATATCAAGCTGTAAATGTGGTTTCTCGCTATAAAGCTCATCTAAAGCGGGTATTAATCTTAGGGCTGCTAGAGATGATGTTGTGGTGATGCGTACTTGGTTATGTGCTTGGCTCAATTATTCTATTGCCGCAAAAATAAGCTTAAAGCCGCTAGTTGTGTTTTGGCTCAGGTACTCGCCTGATGGAGTTAAGGTAATCTTTCTCACTTCGCGATGAAATAAGTCAATATTTAAGCGGCTTTCTAGGTTCGCAATGTGGTGCGATACCGCTGTAGGTGTAATCGCAAGCTCAGCGGCGGCTGCTTTAAAGCTACCTAGTCTCGCAGCTGACTCAAAGGCTTTTAAAGCTTGTAATGATATGTGCATAGTTAAACCCACCTAAATTTATAGGTGAGTATAACTTACTTATGGTAAATAATAACTCGTTTGTTAAATATCCCTTATTTATTGATGATACCAACTCATTAACTAATGAGGTATTTACTATGACTACTCTGCTACACATTGATGCTAGTGTGCGTTCAGCTAAAAATGCAAACCCTAATCATGATTCAATCTCTAAAAATATTGCTAAGAAATTTGTAAATCATTTACAGCAAAATAATGCTATAGCTGAGTATATTTATCGTGATGTTGGGATTAATCCACCTTCCTTTATTAATCAATCTTGGATTGGTGCTGTGTTTACGCCAGCCAACAAGTTAACGCTAGAGCAAAAAGAAGTACTGGCTGAATCTGATGAATTGATAAATGAATTAGTTAAGGCTGATACCATAGTGATATCAACGCCTATGTATAACTATGGCATGCCTGCGCAATTAAAAGCATGGTTTGATCAAATCGTTAGGATCAATAAAACGTTTGATTTTGACTTGCAGCGGGGGGATTTTCCTTTGCAACCATTGTTAACAGGTAAACGTTTGCTGGTTATTACCTCAACGGGTGAGTTTGGTTTTGAGGTCGGTGGTATACGCGAGAGTATGAGCCATTTAGTGCCGCACATTAAAACCTTGAGTAAGTATTTAGGTGCTGAGCACATTGATGAAATTGCCTGTGAGTATCAAGAATTTAACGACCAAAGACATCAACGTTCTTTGACTAACGCTTATGCTAAAGCAGAACAATTAGCGCTGAGATACGCCAATTAAGCAAACAAAAAGCCGCAATAAGCGGCTTTATCTGTAATGGGGCTTTACACTAAAAATAGGGGTTGGCGTTATTCAACTGAAATGAATACTTCAACTTCTTCACTGCTTTTATAAAACTCATAGTCAGTTTTATATGCACGAATATGAGGGCACTGTTCATTACTAAAGTACTGCCAAACTTGGCCCCAAACATCGATGACGGTTTGTGGCATTGCTCCTTTGCCACTAAAGCGAAGGTAGTTACCTGTGGCGAGTGTAGTTTGTTCTATCTCTGATGATGTGACTTGCATGTCAGTACACGCAAAGACATCAAACTCCCCTGTGACATCAGATTCATAATGAGTATACACGCCATAAACTTGACTAGATGGGGTTAATTTTGGCGCTATGTCTGTGTAAAACTGCTGCCATAGGCCCGCTATTTTGGCACTTTCCCCACTCATTTCATTAATATTGCTGGTGCGAACTTTGAGGCCAAATAAAGTCGTTGGGTTGTCGATATTGATGTGTGTTACTTGCTGATCCATTGCATTTATCCTTGCTTAATTTGTTCCCAGTAAAATACCAGAGCACATGTACTTTAACCTAGCCTTTTTAATTATTTATTTTAAAAAGACTATATTTTGTCAACGGCCTTTACAGCTTAAAAAACAGTCATGGCATCCTTATCTGCATCAGGTTAAGATGGGTAAAATAACAACAAAATCAGCGGGTGTTTAATGAATAAAATCAATGCGCTTATCTACTTTTTAGCCTTTAGTAGCGGCTTTTGCATTATGGGAATTGAGCTTTTAGGCGGGCGAATTTTAGCGCCGTACTTTGGTAGCAGTGTGCATATATGGGGCAGTATTATCACTGTATTTATGTTGAGCTTATCTTTCGGCTATTTACTTGGCGGTAAGCTCTCAACCCGCAATCCTTCGTTAACTAAATATGGTCTCATTTTCTTTGTAGCGAGTATTATGGTGGTGCCAATAGTATTGTTTGCTGAGCCAATTATGACCTTTATTTTCACCCATGTTGAAGACAGTCGTTACGGCTCGTTGCTGGCATCAACGGCGTTGTTTTTTATTCCTACAACAATACTCGGTATGATCTCACCTTACTCAGTGCGATTATTGGTTACCGATCATGAAAAAAGTGGCCAGGTTGCCGGTGGTTTGTATTTTGTGAGCACCCTAGGTAGTGCGCTTGGTACGATTATTACCTCTTTTTATATGGTGTTAGCGTTTGATGTTAACGACATCATTAAAACCTTTGCAGCGGTATTAGGCGCGCTTGGTTTGCTTGCAATTGCGGTTAGTCAAATAAAAACAAAGGAGCGTACTGTATGTTTAGAGTCTTAATGGTTTGTTTGCTCATGACATTGCCTTTTAGCAGCTTAGCCGAAGTAATACATAAAGAGCGCTCGCTTTATCGAAATATTTTAGTGGAGAAGACAGGCGATTTACTGTGTTTAAAATTTAACGAAAAAACCCGTAAAAGTACGCAAAGTTGTATGTATAAGAGTGAGCCTAAAAAGCTGGTGTTTAATTACACCAAAATGACGTTCGCAAGCTTACTATTTATTGATGATCCTAAAAATGTATTGATCATAGGTTTAGGAGGAGGTTCACTCTCTAATACCATTCATGAGCTTTACCCTAGCGCTCATATCGAAAATGTCGAAATTGACCCCGCGGTAATAAAAGTTGCCCGTGATTATTTTAGCTTTGTAGAAACTAATAACGTAACGTCTAAGGTGCAAGATGGCCGAATTTTTATTAAACGTGCCGCACTTAAAAAACAAAAGTACGATTGGATTATTCTTGATGCCTTTAACGGCGATTATATCCCTGAGCACCTCCTCACTAAGGAGTTTTTTGCGGAAGTAAAAAGTGTTTTGGCTGATGGCGGAATTGTCGCTGCAAATACTTTTTCATCGAGTAAATTGTACCAGCATGAGTCGGCAACTTACTTCGATGTGTTTGGTGACTTTGTTAATGTTGTGACCGATGAAAACTCTAATCGCATTATTTTAGCTGGCTTCGAGACTATGCCTAGCCAGCAACAGTTAGCCGAACGCGTCAACAAACTCGCAAATAAGCTAACCCCTTACGATGTTGATTTGCAGTTACTCAGCGAGCATTTGTTTTATACTAAGGGTAATCAAGATTGGCCAGCGGATACCAAGGTGCTCACTGACCAATATTCACCAGCGAATTTATTAAATTATCAATGATCAAATACGCCTTAATTGCATGTCTTTTATTTACCAGCTCTGCTGCTATGGCAGAGCCCCCTTCTCCCCCACCTTTAGCTGCAAGTCAGCAGCAGTTGTCTAAACTATTAAATCAATACAAAGGGCAAGTCGTGTTACTCGATTTTTGGGCATCTTGGTGCAGCCCGTGCCGACGCTCGTTTCCTTGGTTTATAGCGATGCAGAGCAAGTATCAACAGCAAGGGCTTGAAGTGATAGCTGTAAATATTGATGTTGAGCGCGGTGATGCCGATGCATTTTTAGCTGAGTTTGCAGTGAACTTTAATATTATTTATGACCCAGACGCTGTTATTGGCAGGCAATACCAACTTAAAGGGATGCCGAGCAGCTTTTTAATTGATAAAGAAGGCATAGTACGATTCCAACACACAGGATTTGTTGCTGATAAATTAGACCTCTATGAAAGCCATATCAAGGAGTTAATTGCTAAATAGTGTTATCTATCAGATAACTTTTGCTGTTGTTCGCTTTTATCGAACGCAGCTATCTATTTTATTAATTGCACCAATATTTACTTAGCATGCTAACTATATTAAGATAGTTAGCATGCTAAGTAAATGGAGCGCATCATGTCTTCCACTCCCCCTTTTCACGAAACTCTTGATTTAACATTATGCGGCAGTATGGGCCGTGTGCATCGTTTATGTCGCGATGCTGTCACTTTGGCGGTTGAGCCTTTAGGCCTTACTCAATCTCGCTGGACTGCGATGATGCACCTGTTTCATTTAAACCAAGGTTGTACGCAACAAGAGTTGGCAAATAGCTTAGGCATTGAAATGCCTTCACTAACTCGCACTATTAAGCAGCTTGAGCAACAAGAGATTATTGCTCGTAAAGCTGACGCTGAAGATAAACGCAGTAAACGTCTGTACTTCACTGAGCAAGGTCTACAATTGTTAGACACATTGCAGGTGATTATTGCCGATGTGAAAGAGCACCTTTATGCCGATTTAACCACTGAGCAACTCGATACCATGGCGCATGGCTTAATTCAGATGGAACAGAATGCTCGTCAGTGTATCCGTCATTATTCAGGAGATAAGTAACGTTATGACACCAGATCAAAAGTTTGCCCGTTACGTAAAAATCTCTTTAGCGGGTTTTATTGTTTTATTTTTATATTTTGTGATTGCCGATTTGTATATGCCTGTTACACCGCAGGCCCGTGTGTATCATCCGGTTGTGCAAGTGACCCCACAGGTAAGTGGTCGTGTGACTGACGTGTTAGTGACTAATAATCAAGCCGTCGAAAAACAGCAAGCCTTGTTTAAGATTAACGATGAGCCGTTTGAGCTTGCCGTGCAACAAGCTGAACTTGCATATGATGATGCAAAACTACAAAACCAACGTTTAGATAGTAGTGTGAAGGCAATAGAAGCACAGTTAGCGGCTGCTCAAGCTAAGCTACATGAGCAAACGTTGCTGTTTGAACGCGGTGAGTCGCTATTGAAAAAGCGTTCTATTTCAGAGCAAGAGTACGAAACTATCAATGCGAACTATCAATCAAGCAAAGCCAATGTGGCTGCAATTGAAGCCCAGCTTAGCGAGGCTAAATTAGCGCGCGGTAAAATAGGGGATGACAATTTAGCGCTTCGTCATGCTCAAAACCAGCTTGAACAAGCGAAACTAAACCTGTCGTACACCACAGTGACAGCTGATACCGACGGTAAAACAGCAAACTTACAGGTAACACCGGGTACCTATGCTAATAAGGGCCAGCCGTTAATGGCGATTGTTGCTAATAAAGCTGATTTAGTGGCTGATTTTCGTGAAAAGTCTTTAGCTCACGTTCAAATTGGTAGCACTGCAAAAGTCAGCTTTGATGCGCTACCGGGCAAAGTGTTTACAGGCAAAATTGTTAGTTTTGAAGCGGGTGTGAGTGATGGCCAGCTTAATGCTAACGGTTTACTCAGTGCCACTGAAAGCAGCAACCGTTGGGTACGAGATGCACAGCGTCAACGTATCCATATTAAGCTAGATGAACACCAGATGCTGGCAAAATTTCCAAGTGGTGCGCGTGCAACCGTACAGCTTTTGCCTGACTCTAGCATTGGCAGTTGGTTTGCAAGCATGCAAATTCGCTTTATTAGTGTTCTGCACTTCATTTACTAAGGCTGGGTGAGTTATGTCAGTATTGCAACTCGATGGTAATGGCTTACGCCAAGCACTACGCATTGCTACGGGCTCAGCATTAGGGTTTTCACTGGCAAAATTGATGAACTGGCCGAATGGTATCTTTTTTACTGTTTATCCTATGCTACTACTCGGTTTAGTGCCTGTGCTTAACATGCATATTATTCGTCAGTTTTACGCAGGCGCGGTGTTCAGTGCGCTATTTGTGCTGGTTGTGCAAGGGCTGTTTGCACACTTGCCTGTTGTAATGACAATGATGAGCTTTATAGCCTTTGCCTTTTTGTTCTATCAAATGAGCCGTGGTGCTAACTTTTTATTTGGCGCCACAACGGTGGTGAGTTTGTCGATTCAATTACATTTTTCGACCTACACCGGCGGTGGTGTCAGTATTTATCCGCTGATCATTAGTAACGCTGTTGCAGTTGTCGTAACTGTGCTGTTTTCGATGCTAATGCATGGTTTATTCCCTGATGTTGCACCACGCCAAGGTCGGGTAATGCCAGAGAAAGCAAAAGAAAGTATACGCCACGAAGTATTACTTTGTTCAACCGTCGCGACTTTATCATTTGTTGTATTTCAGGTATTTGATTTACAAGACTCTATCTCCGCTCAAGCAGCCTCGGTACTGATATTATTTTCATTGTGCTGGAAAGCGGCAGGTATGGCTGCATGGCAGCGCGCGATAGGCACCCTAATCGGTTGTAACTTAGCGTTAGTGGCACAGTTATTTTTGTATAACCATACAGATATTTTGATATTTCCTGCGTTAATTCTGTGGATTTTGACCTTTATCTTTAGTCGTTATCACATAATTGGTGGCGGTATTCCGGGTGTTGGCTTTGGTATTATCACCACATTTGGTATTTTGTTTGGCCAGTCATTAGGGCCGGGGCAAGATTTGGTTTACAGTGCGCTCTATCGTTTTTCGTCGGTGTCTGTGGCCATACTATTGAGCTTATGTGCGGTGTATATAATGCATCACATCTTAAATCGCTTTGCAATGACTAGGCATCACACGTTTGATTAAAGATTAAAAAAGGGAGTTAATCAGAACTCCCTTTTTTATTGATATTTGGTTCGAAAATTGTAGGTAGAGACTTAAGTAAATCGTCTTGTTTCTTTACGACACTCTGTACACAGGTTTTTGAGGCGACATCTGCAACCCAAGCGCCCCATTGTGAACTGCCAGGCTCTTCTCCTGGGGTTGCCCACCATCTGGCTTTATAAAGAATTTCGTTGTAACAGGTTTCACTACCTTGCGGATACGCGCTTCCGGCTTGCCATGAATCTACAGCAAAACTCGACATAGGCAAAGCTGACAGCGTTATCATTGCAGCGGCAACAATGCGTGATTTCTGGCCCATACGCGGCTCCTTCATTAATGGTGAGATTGTATGACTATTATAGACGCGGCAGGATTAACCATCAATTAACTTTGTTAACAAGTTACACTTCTTTACAGTTCTGCTTATTTTTGACACGATCTTCTGATGTGAAAGTTAGAATTTTACATTTTTTCTTAATGCTTTTGTTTGTCCTCTTTTTGTTTTAGAGTCCATGCGCTTTCTCTGAGAATTTTTACTTGGTTTTGTTGCTCTTCGTTTCTTTTGTATTTGTGTTGCATTAATGATTAATTCTTTCAAACGATTAAGCGCATCTTCTTTGTTCATTTCTTGCGTGCGATGACTTTGCGACTTTATGACAATAACGCCCTCTTTGGTAATTCGAGAATCATTTAAATTAAGTAAACGTTGTTTGTAAAAGTCAGGTAACTTTGAGCGATTAATATCAAAACGAAGATGAATAGCTGTAGCTACTTTATTGACGTTCTGCCCGCCAGCGCCTTGCGAGCGGATCGCACTAAAGTCGAGTTCCCATTCATCAATTTTGACGGTATTAGAAATAATTAACATCAGGTTCAGTTAGCTATGGTAAAAAAGGTATTGTAACATTTGTAATTGGCTAAACATAATAGCTCGACTATTTGCGCCGGTTGCTAACCATTTTGAAAGAAAGGAGATCACGATGAAAGCACTACTTATTTCTATGAGCCTACTTGCGATGAGTTTTTCTAGCTTCGCAGAAGATATTACTGAAAGCCAGCTACAGCGTTATATAAAAGCCTTACCTGCTGTGGTCAATTGGTCACAAAATCAGTCTGAATTAGATACTGTAAATCTCGGTGGTATGCTAGGTAGTTCTGATGGTGTTGACAGTTCGTCAGTAATGGATGCATTAGGCCACATTAAAGATCACGAGCTATACACAGAGTTTGAAGCCCTGACCAAGCAATATGGTTTCACACCTGAGCAGTTAGTTACTGTTGGCTCAGAGGTATCAATGGCGTATTTAGAAAACCTTAAAGCGGGTATGTCAGAAGAGAACAAGCAACGTGTAAATCAAGCAATGAGTGGTTTACAAAGCCTTACAGCATCTTCATCTGATGCGGGGACTCGCTCAATGGCAGGTGCTTTAGAAGGTGTTAAAGCAAGTACTGCAACAGCAAATGTTAGCGAAAGTAACGTTAACTTAGTTAAGCAGTATATGCCGCAGTTAAAAGAATTGTTCGCAATGTTGCAGTAACTGCACAATAAAATAAAGAAAGCGGCTAAGAAGCCGCTTTTTTGTGCTTACTTGAATACCATAGGGTTTTTTAGATGCTGCTTTTGTTGTGCAGTTGGTAAAAATCCAGTTTGTACAAACTCATTAAGGCTTGGGTGACGTTCAAAGTATAAAATATCTAGGGCGAAACGATTCATACCGTATAAGCCCCGATGGATCATATTTGCCGAAAATATGAGTAAGTCACCTTTTTTGAGTGCTACACTTTTACCACGAGTTAGTGAGTCACTATTTCGAGCGCCCTGCTGTTCTAATCTAACTATTAATTCTTCATCTGAATCCCAGTTTTTATGGCTGCTTGGTATTAGCTCTATTCCCGGCTCATCTTCAAAAGCAACGCGGCAATGCAACACTTCAGGGCCGCTAAGAGCGGCCTTTTGCGCATCAAGCTCTAAGTGATACTGCATATCGCGATGCCAATAATTTGCCTGTTTAGGGTTGTAAGGGTTAAAGAATAGTTGAGTATTCATAAACTGGGGCTCAGCAACAATACCCTTAACCTGTTTCAATAGTGTGTTGGCGCTGACAAACTCAAAAAGAGTAAACTTTTCCTCAACACTTAAACATGCAGCACCAGTCAAACCTGAGCTATTAATCCCTCTGGATTGGTAAAAAGATTGGTTTTCTTGCAACCAGTGATGATGAAATTTATCGAGAATTGGCCTTACCTTGCTAAGCTCACTCTCTGTGTAAAGGCCCTTTACATGGTAGTAGCCGTTTTCAGCAAAAAAGTTATTTTCCATTTTTTACCTTGCTAAAATTGCACGTATTTTACTACTAAGCTCAGGCAATACTTGTTGCTCAAACCACGGATTTTTCTTTAGCCAGATATTATTGCGAGGGCTTGGGTGAGGAAGTGGCAAGTAATTTGGCCAATATTCACGCCACGATTTTACTAACTCAGTTAAAGGTAGCTGCTTAGTGTGGGGTAAATGATATGCCTGCGCGTACTTACCTAAGATAATGGTGAGCTCAATATTATTAAGTTGCGCTAAGAGTTTTTCACGCCATGCAATCGCGCACTCTTTTCTTGGCGGTAAATCACCTGATTTTCCTTTGCCCGGGTAACAAAAGCCCATCGGCAAGATAGCAAAATTGCGCTCATCGTAAAACTCATTACTCGTTACACCAAGCCAACATCGAAGCCTTTGCCCGCTTGCATCATTAAAAGGTTTGCCACTTTCATGCACTTTAATTCCTGGTGCTTGACCAGCAATTAAAATACGAGCCTGTGGGTTAAACTGAATAACGGGCCGCGCTCCGAGTGGTAAATGAGGTTCGCAGATCACGCATTTACTAACTTGTTCTAATAATGATTGAGTACTCATGAGTTAGTAAAAATATGATCTATGCTTGCTTTGACCAAACTGCTAACTCATTACCACTTGGCTCTGTGAAGTGAAAACGACAGCCTCCAGGAAAATCAAACAAGGGTTTAATAATTGTGCCGCCGTGTTTTTCTACCTGTGCTTGAGTCTCTTTAATATTATTTGAATAAAGCACCAGTAGCGCGCCGCCATTATTGGTTAAGCTAGTTAATGGGGCTTGATAAAAACCGCCATCAAGGCCCGCTGATTCAGCGCTAAAAGCCGTGTATTCAGGGCCATAGTCGGTAAATTGCCATTTAAAAACCTGATGAAAAAATGCCTTTGTTGCGGCTAAATCTTTAGCAGCAAATTCAACATAATTTAAGCTATGGTGGTTCGACATGGTGTGCTCCTAATTTAAACTATTCTCAAGCGCCATAGCGCAATGAAGTGCTGTACTATCAAGTAATGGAATAGATGTATCTGATTGTTGAACTAACAGCGCTATTTCGGTGCAACCAAGAATAATGGCTTCAGCACCTTGCTGAGTTAGATCATCAATAATGGTTAAATACTCAGCTTTAGATTCTGGGCTGATGATGCCTTTACATAGTTCATCATAAATCACTCGATGCACTGTTTCACGCCTCTGTGTATCAGGAATTAACACATCTATGGCGAATTTATCAGCTAGGCGTTGCTTGTAAAAGTCTTGTTCCATAGTGAACTGGGTGCCCAACAAAGCCACTTTTTTAAAGTTATGTTGGATCAGGTTTTCACCAACTGCATCTGCAATGTGTAACAAAGGAATTGCAACCGCCGCTTGTACTTGCTCAGCAAGTTTATGCATGGTGTTGGTACAAATTAATAAATAATCCGCGCCCGCAGCTTCAACTTGCTTAGCGGCTTTAATGAGTATCTCGGCCATCTGTGGCCAATCTTGTTGCTGTTGAAGCATAGCTATTTCGGCAAAATCGAGGCTAACGAGAACTATCTTGGCACTATGCAACCCCCCAAGTTTGTTTTTAATACCTTGATTTAAAAGCTGGTAGTAACTTTGTGTAGACTCCCAACTCATGCCACCGATTAAGCCTATTGTTTTCATTGCAGCTCCCTTTTTATTTACTTAACACCATATGATATTGCACAGAACAAAGCTAGCAGATCATTATTTTACTAACAGATCGAGTTAGTTGGTTTTGTTTCATTATTTAATACGTGTATGCAAATGATAACTACTATCTTTTCTGTTTGTCGGCGATATAATACGGGGTTTTCTTCTCGTGTTATTTTTTAAGGGATTATCATGCATTCTCAATCATTAGATGCAGTGACTACCAATCGCCCTAAAAATACAGCTAAAAATCGCTCTGTGAGTCTATCTTATCGTGTTGCTGTGTTTTTGCGTTTCGTTGCAGCCATCATTGGTGGTTACGCCTTTACCAGTGTGCTTATTTCATTACTAGCTGTGTTATTACCACTTAATAAACTCGACAGCGTGCTGTTAACCACGACTCTATCGGTATTTTTTTACTGTTGTGTGTTTATTTGGGTGTTTGCAGTTAAGTCTTTAAAGACTGTTTGGATCACTATTTTACTAACAACTGGTGGGCAATTGCTGGCCCTTTCATTGATTAAGGATTGGTTATGAAAGAGAGCTTTTTCCGCTCAATGACTTGGCTTCATACCTGGGTTGGCTTGCTGGTATGCTGGCTACTGTTCTTAATCTTTTTTGCTGGCACCATCAGCTTTTTTAAAGATGAAATCACTATTTGGGCCAAACCTGAAACGCACCATGTGCAGCATCAAGCACAACGGGTTCAGTCTCAAGCTGAGCAAATTAATTATGTGTTTGCGCAATTACAGCAACAGGCACCTAATTCATTATCTTGGCGGATAAACTTACCTGAGCCGCGTAACCCTGTTTTAAGCTATGGGTTTGCTGAGCCTAAACAGCCTGGTCAGCGCCGTGCACCTTTCAACTATACACATCTAGACCCTAATACCTTAGAGCAATTACCCGAACCTCGGGAAACTAAGGGGGGTAACTTTTTCTATCGCTTACACTTTGATTTACATTACATAGATGTATTTACTGCACGGATAATTGTTTGTTTAGCCTCATTATTTATGTTGGTAGCGCTTATAACAGGCATCGTGATCCACAAACGTATTTTTAAAGATATGTTTAGCTTTAGAGCAAACAAAGGCAGCCGAAGTTGGCTCGATGCACACAATGTTTCGTCGGTGCTGGCATTACCATTTCATATTATGATCACCTACACGGGGATTATCACGCTTATATTTATGCTGTTCCCCTACCCTGCCGAGACTGTATATGAAAATGGCTTAAGGCAAATGTTTGATGAGGCATTGCCTATTAATAAACGTGCAAAGCCCAGTGAAGAGCAGCGCCCTATGGTGGCAATCAAAGATGTGTTAGATCAGATTTATACTAAGTCACCGAATGCCGACATTAGCTACGTGTTTGTTAGAAATGCCAATACAGCGACCTCACAAATCGTGGTTTATTTGGCAACCGGCAAAGAGGTTGTAGATAACGGACCACGCTACTTATTTAGTGGTGTAACAGGTGAGCTTGAAGCCAGTTCAGGCGAAGATTGGAGCGCTTCGGCGCAGTTTTATGACTCAATGACAGCATTACATAGTGGTCGTTTAGCCGAGCCGTTGCTGCGTTGGTTGTATTTTTTCTGTGGCGTAGCTGGCTGTGCCATGATAGCTACAGGCTGCATCATGTGGGCAAAACGCTTACGCGAGAGGCTCAAAGCAGACCAAAAACCAAGCTTTGGGCTTAAGCTCGTTGAGACTCTAAATTTAGCCACCCTGATGGGTTTACCAATTGCAACCGCAGCGTTCTTCATTGCTAATCGATTATTACCTTTAGGGTTAGCCGGGCGTGCCGATAAAGAAATACTCGTGTTTTTCTTAGCTTGGCTGGCGATGCTAATCGTTGCTGTGATCGGCCGAGAAAAACGCCACTGGCGCTATAGTGCTTGGCTTAACGCTGCTGCTTGCTTATTAGTACCTGTGGTAAATGCGTTGACAACAGATGGTAATTGGATCACGTATTTACTAACTCAGCAGTGGGCCTTATTAGGTATTGATAGTGCGTTTATTTGTGCTGGGCTGCTGTTTTTACTACAAAGCAAAAAAATACCTAGCCATAAAACCGCTACAAATAAGACTAAATTAAATAAAAACAGGCTGTTAAAGGAGCAACAAGGATGATGGAGTTACTGCAATTTAGTCTCTGCTTTTTAGGCTTTAATTGTTTTGCACTTGCAAAATTCAATCATTTCCGTGATGTATTTAAAAAGAAATTAACCGAAAAACAGCGAAGTAGCTTTTTATTCAGCGGCTGGATCAGTATTTTACTAAGTTTGGTGCTTTGCGTGCTGTCAGATGCTGGGTACGGCGCATTGCTATTTTGCGGTTATATGGCTTTAAGTGTACTTATGCTCATGATTTTATACAGTTTTACTGTTTCATGGGTAAAGCATGTCAGTGTATTAACTATGTCTGTTTTGCTGTTGAGTGGCTTTTCGGTGATGATTTTGTAGTGTAGTTAGTAAAAAACTGATCTGATACCAATTCGCAATAGTGCTTAATTAAGTAATAAAAAAATGGGTAGGCAATGCCTACCCAAGCAGGGGGTTAAATTGGGGGATCACATGTTGTTTCAAATTAACGACGCTAAGTTTGCCTAGCATCCATTACAGTTGTGTTGCAAATTCGTGATAGTTTAAAGACAGTTGTAAAGCCCCTTTACAAGCTCTCATGGTCAACATAAATAAGTTCGTCTGTTTTAAAACCATATTTTTTTGCTGTGTTTATAAAGTCCTGCATTTGCTGTTCAGTAACGTTAGGAGTGCGCGACAAAAACCATAAATACTCTTTGTTATAGCCAGTAATATAAGCGTATTGATAGTCTTGCTTATCTAATTCAAACACTACATATGAGCTATAGAATGGCCCAAAGAATGATACCTCTAAGTGACCAATGTCTTGTTGCTCTGCAAACTTCGCTTTACCTTCAGCTTGCTGCCATTCTTTATCTTCGGCGCTGTAACCTTTATTGATAACTTTTACACTGCCATCAGGGTTAATTGAGTATTCAGCGGTAATGCCCTCAAGGCCGCGTTCAAATGAATGATCTAAACGTGCAATTTCGTACCAGGTTCCTGTGTATTTGTTTAGCTCAAAATTATCGACGGGTTTGATGTTGTCTGGCACGCCTGTACAAGCAGATAAAATGGCTGTGATACATAAAACCCCGATTAACTTTAATGATGTTTGCACGTTTTTACTCCCTTTAAAAATTAAACAAATTAATACGTTAATAGCACTAATTTAGTTCAATTACGGTAAACTATTAATGTCTAAAATTAAAGATTGAGAACAGCATGAAGATTTGGGTTGATGCAGACGCCTGCCCCGTCGTTATTAAAGAAATATTGTTTCGTGCCGCAGAGCGCACACAAACCTTTACCACATTAGTGGCGAACCATGCGATGCGAGTGCCACCCTCAAAGTTTATTAGCCGTTTGCAGGTATCTTCTGGGTTTGATATTGCCGATAACGAAATTGTTAAGCGCATCGAGCCAAATGATTTGGTGATCACCGGTGATATTCCTTTAGCTGCTGAAGTTATCGAAAAAGGTGCCCAAGCGCTTAATCCACGCGGTGAGTTGTATACGACTGAAAACATTCGCTCACGTTTAAATGTTCGTGATTTTATGGAAACAATGCGCTCAAGTGGCGTTGAAATGGCCGGTGGCCCGCCGCCGTTAAGCCAAGCTGACCGCCAAAACTTTGCAAATAACCTAGATCGAATCCTCGCTAAAAAGTCATGAGTGTCGTTAAAAGTATGCCACTGCAGGGTTTTGGTGATGAAGCCTTTAGAGTCGCTGTTTATATAGAAAAGCGCCCACCGATGCCTGCTTGGCAACAGCTTGACCATTTGCATGCAATGCAACCCGGCCAAATAAACGAAATAAACCAAGCATGTGGAAATGGTTGGCGCAAAGTTTTTAACGTGTATGGTAAAGTGCTGTTTGCACTACCAAGTGAATATTATGATTTTGCAAAAAGAGCACCTGATTGGCAGAGCTTTCGCGATGAACAACTACTGCAAACACATAGCCAAACTGCATTACTGTTTAGCCCACCGATATTAGGCAAACCAGAGCAATTACATATAATTGCAGGGAGAACTCATGCTAAGCAGCTTATAAATGACGGGCTTTTGCATTGCCAGCTAACTTGGCTTGACGATGAATTTGCTATTAGTAAATCAGATAAAGTGATTGTTTGCCCCTATTTTGATTACCGCCAATTGAGCAATATTAAAATTGCACGACTTAGCCAGCTTGTTGCAGATATTTTTTCTTAGTTTCTGGTTTATTGCGTTATTGAGTTAGCAAACTAAGCTTTAAATACTGTAATACTTAATAGTACTTTAGATGAAAATACTGGTCGTTGACGATATGCCACTTATGCGCCATGTGTTGATAAACATGTTGCGTAGGCTTGAATATAAGGATATAACGGAGGCGACTGATGGCGCTCAAGCGTTTGATTTACTAGAAAAACACAGCTTTGATCTGGTGATTACTGATTTGCATATGCCGAAAATGGATGGCAAATGTTTGCTTAATCATATTCGTGAAAACCCAGTCCTAAGTGATTTACCTGTATTGATGGTAACCTGCGAAGACAGTAAACAAACAGTAAGCGAGATGATCACAGCAAAAGTGAACGGTTTTATCATTAAGCCTTTTTGTTTAAATACACTGCAAAAGCAGTTAAGTCGAATTGTTAAACCAGAATAACCTGCAAAAACTGGAGTTAAGAGCGATGTTTAAGCATTTAACAATAGTGAGTTTATTCACTGCCAGCACTGCCATGACGAGTGCAGAACAATTGACTTTATACACCGAAGTATTCCCTCCCCATAACTTTGTGCAGCACAATCAACTCACCGGTATTAACACCAAAATCATGGAATCTTTGTGCGAAAGAGCCAAGTTGAGCTGTACGTTTAGTGTATTGCCTTGGAAGCGCGCAATGTCACTAACACTCGCCCAACCCAATGCTGGAATTTATTCTACTTCACGCACCGCAAAGCGAGAAACTCAATTTTACTGGGTTGGTCCTTTGGTATCTGGACATTCATGTTTATACCGTTTAAATGCTCGCAACGACATTAAAGTGACAAGTACACAGTCGTTGCAAAACTACACCATTGGCGTATCTCGTGGTGATGTTTATCAAACCGTTCTTGCTGATTTTAGCCTTACTGAAGGCCAGCAATTTTTAACTTACTCAAAAAAGTTTGAAGAGCTAAAAATGTTTAAGCAAGGTAAGCATGACTTGCTGATTGGCTCCTCTCTCACTCTTTCATCACAGTTGATGAATGTAGGTATGAGCCCAGACCAAGTCACGCCGGTATTTGAGTTAAAGCACCCTGCCTTAGTGGGTAATTACTTAGCACTTAACAAAAATACATCGCCAGAGGTGGTCACTAAGCTGCAACAGGCCCTCGATACCATGAAGCAAGAAAACCTGATTGACCCTCTTGTTGATCAGTTTGTAGCAGAGGATATGCACTCTCACGGCGAAACATTGACAGTTGCACAGCAGTGCTTAAATGGTTCTGCTATTTACTAAATTGGATTGGTTTTAGGTAAGTTAGCCGCTGTTTTTCTTATTTTTGAAGTCAATCGTGATTTTTCGCGCTAGAACGCAAAGCCATTGCCTCATCTTTAATTGCTTTTTATAGTGATAAAAATAACAAAAAGGGCAAAAAATTATGAAACCAACTCCACTATTTAAAAGCTTAGTGCTAGCAGTATGCTTAGGCGCAACAGGCGCCACTCAAGCTTACGATCGCATCACTGGCCATAACTTTGCTAGTCGTTCTGAAGTCATCGCACAATCAGGGATGGTTGCAACATCACAGCCGTTAGCTACGCAAGTGGGCTTACAAGTATTAAAAGACGGTGGTAATGCCATTGATGCAGCTATTGCGGCAAATGCAGTGCTTGGTTTGGTTGAACCGACCGGGTGTGGAATTGGTGGCGATTTATTTGCCATTGTTTGGGATAACAAAAGCAAGCAACTTTACGGTTTAAATGCCTCAGGTCGTTCACCACTAAGCTTGTCTTTTGATACTTTAAAAGCACAAGGTGACTACATTCCTGCTTATGGGCCCTTGCCTGTGTCGGTACCTGGTGCGGTAGATGGTTGGTTTGAGTTACATAAAAAGTTTGGCAAAACACCAATGAAAGCCTTACTCCAACCTGCTATCGACTACGCTGAAAATGGCTTCCCTGTGTTTGAACTGATTGCTTATTACATGCAAAAAAGTGTGGCTGCTCGTGGTAAATACCCAGGCTTTAAAGATGTTTATATGGCAGATGGGGCTATGCCTGAAAAAGGAGAAATCTTTAAGAACCCAGCCCTTGCAAACACCTATCGTAAAATTGCCAAAGGCGGCCGCGATGCCTTTTACAAAGGCGATATTGCTAAAGAAATTGGTCGCTATATGAAAGAAAACGGCGGCTACTTATCGTATGAAGATTTAGCTGCGCACCATAGTGAATGGGTTAAGCCTGTGAGCGCCGATTATAGAGGGTATACGCTTTGGGAATTGCCACCAAATGGCCAAGGTATTGCTGCACAGCAAATTCTGAATATTCTTGAAGGTTACGATATTAAAGCAATGGGCTTTGATAGCCCTGAATACGTACACACCTTTGTTGAAGCGAAAAAACTCGCGTTTGCAGATCGTGCTAAGTACTACGCCGATCCAGCGTTTAACACTATTCCCGTACAAACACTTATATCGCAGCAATATGCTGACCAAAGACGCAAACTGATAGACCCTAACAAAGCCGCAAAACGTGACCACGCAGGCCCAGTAGAAGGCGATACCATTTATATGACGACCGCCGACAAAGACGGCAACATGGTTTCGCTTATTCAAAGTAATTACCGTGGCATGGGCTCAGGTATGACACCGGCAAAATTAGGCTTTGTATTGCAAAACCGTGGCGAAATGTTCGCCCTTAAAAAAGGCCACATGAACCAATATGAGCCAGGCAAACGACCATTTCATACAATCATTCCTGCTTTTGTCACCAAAGATGGCAAGCCATATATGAGTTATGGCGTAATGGGCGGCGCCACACAGCCTCAAATGCACGCTCAAATACTTATCAACATGATTGATTTTGGCATGAACCTGCAAGAAGCCGGTGATGCACCACGTATTCTGCACACAGGTTCATCGCAGCCAACCGGTGAGATTATGGAAGACGGTGGTTTTGTTAGCTTAGAGTCAGGTTTTTCAATGGAAACCCGCCGCGAGTTAATGAAAAAAGGCCACACTTTACAAGACGCGGTTGGCCCATACGGTGGTTATCAAGCAATATTGAAAGACCCAAAAACCGGCGTTTATTACGGCGCATCAGAAACCCGTAAAGACGGACAGGCTGCTGGGTATTAGGCTCGGGAGCTAACTCCCAACCACATACCCAGCAAAACCAAGCACTTTAAAATACTGTTTTGGGGTGCTGAAGCGGGTTTCATTCATTAACTCTGAAAAACGAATGCGGTCTAATGGGTAAAACTCGTGCTCTAGGTTGTGGCGCATGCGTTCTACGCCGACTTCGGTCAAACCTAACTGCGTACAGAGCTGTAGTTGAGATTCGCGCTCAAAAGCGGTTTCAGGGCGCATTAAATCGGCAATGTATAAGTTGCTCGATTTTTTAAGTTTGCTGTGAATCGCTTTTAACAGCGCTTTTTTATCGCCATTATCTTCAACAAAGTGCATTACCAGTAAACACAGTGCGGCGTCACATTGAGTGTCGATGTCGTTGATATCACCGCTGTGTGCTGTCACGCGGTCGCTAATGTTATGCTGGCCAAACTGTTGCTCGGCAATATCGAGCATGTCTTGTGAAATATCTTGAGCAATAAATTGCCAGCTTGGTTTCAGCGCCGCTAATTCGATGATTTCTTTACCTGTTCCGGCACCAACCACTAAAATGCACGCATCATCGCTCAGCGTGGTTGCTAATTGGGCTGCGGTTGCTTGATGTAATAGCTCATAACCTGGAACTAGGCGCAAAATGCGTTCATCGTAGTGATTTGCTTCTTCGTGATTAAAAGTTGGCATGCTAATCCTTTAAATAACTGAGATGGTCGAATAACCACCTGGTTTTTTCGCTACATGCACTTGCGTGGCTACGCGTTCGGTCATTTCTGATACGTGAGAAATAACCCCTACTTTGCGGCCTTGTGCTTGTAGTGAATCAAGAGCATCCATCGCGATGCTTAACGTTTCACTGTCCAACGTACCAAACCCTTCGTCGATAAACAAAGAGTTTATCTGTACTTTATTCGACGACAACGAAGCAAGCCCTAATGCCAGTGCTAACGACACTAAAAATGACTCACCGCCAGATAATGTATTAACAGAGCGCTGCTCATCGGCCATGTCTTTATCGATAATAGCGATATCGAGCGTTTGCCCTATGGCTGTTAATTTGTAGCGTTTATTTAGTGTCTGTAAGTGACTATTCGCATAATGTAGCAGTATTTTTAAAGTTTGCGTTTGCGCTAAATTACGCATGGTTTTACCGCTGGCATCCCCGAGCACCTTATTGAGTAAATGCCAGTGCTCATAGCTTTTTTGCTGTTCAACCAATTGCTTTTGTTTATCAGCCAGCGCTTGGCTATTTTGTTGATGGGTTTTAAGCTCAGTCGCAACTTGCAATAATGCGTTATTCGCTTGTACTTGTTGCTCTGTGGCTTGACTAAGCTGTAATTGCAGCTCATCTTCACCGAGAGCTGGCTTATCATTTTGATGCTGAGCCAGCGCTTGTTGTCGTTGTTTTAAAAGAGCCTCAGCGTCTTTTAAGCTACTCTCGGCGGTGTGGTAATCTGCCAGAGTTTGTTTGATTTCAGCGGGGCTTATTGTTAATAACTGACTAACGGCTTGCTCATCCAAGCTTGGGTGCTGCGCTTTAAAATCGTTAAACCACAGACTAAAGCGCTCATTAAGCGCTGCTTGCTCAGCGGTGAGCTCTTTTTCACGCTCGTCAATATTGGCGATTTGAATGGCTTGTTCGTCACGCGCCTTCACCGCATTACTATGGTTAGTCTGGGCAAGTTGCAGTGCCTGCTGCGCTGAATCTATCGCCTTTTCAAGCTCTGCTATAAACTCATCTACCGATATCGCCGCGTTACTAAATAAGCCCTCGCGCTTTGATTTTATCTGCGTGAGTTCGTTTTGAGTTTGGCTTAGTTGCTCGTTGCACTGAGTTAAGGAGGTATGTGCTTCGTTTAGCTGCGGAGTTACATGTGCAAGGTGCTGCTCAATGGCTTTTAAGCTAGTTTTAAGCTCATCTGCCGTTTGCAGCGAAGCTTGATAAGCCTCAACGTGCTCTGCAATGTTCTCTAAAGAAATGCTTTGTGTATTGAGTGCCTGCCACCAAGGTGCACTAGTGAACTGTTGATTCAGTGTCGTATAAAGCTGCTGATACTCATCATTGAGCTCGTTTAAGCGTGTTTGCTGATTATTCAGCTGTTGCTGTAATTCGTTTAACTGCTGCTCTTTGTTATGTAGCGCTTGCCCTTGCTGATTATACTCAGCTTGCTTAGCCGAAAGCGTGTTTTGCAGCTGCTGTTGCTGTTCAAGGGTTTTGTAGTACTGCTGTTTTTGCAAGCTTAGCTGTTGCTGACGCTCGTTTAACTGATCTTCGGTTAAATCATTTAGCTCAGTACGATTAGCTGCCATGGTTTCTTTGAGGCTCTGTTGTTGAGCGCTCAGCTCTGAGATTTGCCCAGTTAACGAGCTTATCTGTTGGCTGCATGCCGCCAGCTCATTACTTTTAGCTTGCTGTAATGCTTGCTGAGCTTTTAAGTGCTGTTTGGCGTTAGTTAGTTGGTTGGTAAAGTCGTTAATAAGTTGACTAAATTGCTCGTTAACCATTTCTTCATGCATAAAGGGGTGCTCTTTTGAGCCACATACAGCACACGGCTCCCCTGCTTTTAAGGTGGCACGTAACTGGCTGACCCCTTCACTGGCTCTTAATTGCACTTGTTGTAAGCTTTGCTCACAAAGCGAAACCTGCTGCTGCGCTTGCTCTGCCCCTTGCTGCGCATCTTTTAATGCTGTTTGTAGTTGCTGCTCAGTTTGGCTTAATGTGTTTAGCTGGGTTTGCCAATTTTTTAACTGCTGATGATTAGTTTGCCACACTTGGCGCTTTTCAATCAGGTGTTTAATCGCCTCAAGCCCCGCATCAATATCCGCCATTGATTGGGTGTTTAAACTCGATTTAAAGGCGGTATCCTGATCAACTAAGCGCTTAATTTCTTGCTCAAGGGCTTGGTATTGAGTTTTACACTGCTGCGCGGCTGCTTGCTGCTCATCAATTTTAGGTTGAAGAGCTTTTACGTTTTGCTGTGATTGGCTAATCGTGCGTTGTTGCTGGCTAAAGCGGCTTAACTCACTTTTAAAGAATGACCAGTCTTTTGCTAATGGTTGCCATTGTGCATGTGTTTCTAAATAGCTATTTATTTGTGCTTGTTGATCGAGCTGTTTTTGCTGCTCTGCTTTATGGCTATTTAGTGTATTAGTCAGCTCTTGATGATGGTGCTTAGCTTTCTCTGCTTGTACTTTTTGCGCCGCTGCTTGCTGGTTTAATACGGCAAGTTGCTTATCTAACTCACGGGCCTGGCTAATAATAGGCTGCGCGTCTTTTTGTGCTTGCTTTGCTTGGTTTAGTTGCGCGGTTTGCTTCTCAAGTGTTTGCTCAGCGTCTTTGATCAATGTTTTATGATCAACATTTAAAAGCTGCTCACGGTTTTTAATAAGTTGCCCATGTTGAGCAGCAATCGAAGTAACGCGCTCGCGGTTATCTTTTATTTCTAGGCATTGCTGGGCTTGTTTCGCTTCAGTGGCTTTTTCAGCAAGCGCGTGCATTTGTTGCTGTAACTCTTGCTTTGCTTGCTCTGCCTGGTTTAGCTGTTGTTGCTGCTGAGATGCTTGCTTGTACCACCCTTGGTACTGTTCAAATTGTTTTATTTGCTTTTGCAACTCAGCAAGTTTAGCTTCAAGCGCTTTTTGTTCTGCTTGTTTCGTTTCGACCTCTTCAGGGCTTAAAACCTGATAGTTACTTAAACTTAACTTTAACTGCTCTAATGCTTGCAGCTGTTCACGATGGCGTTCAAAAATTCGCTGACCAATACGGCTAAATTTATCGGTGCCTGTTAAGCATTCAAGTAGTTGCGCACGCTCATCCCCAGTTGCTTTTAAAAATGCTGCAAATTCATGTTGAGCAAGCAGCACAGCGCGTGAGAACTGTTCAAAGCTTAAACCGATAATACGCTCAATTTCTTTACTTGCAGCACTCCGATCGGCGATTAAGGCTTCATCAGGTAATGAGTACAGGCTATGTTGTGCGGGTTGTAATTTGCCATCGGCTTTATTACGCGCTCGGCTAAAACTTAACCTTGCTCGGTACTGCTGTTTATCTTGGCCAATGAAGTCAACTTCGGCATAGCCCTGCCCTGCCCCGCGGCGTAATAAGTTTCGCGAGTCATTGAGTTTGATATTGTCGCCGTTAAAGTCAATTTTATTGCCTGTATCGCCGCGTAACCTTGCGGTTTTATTATAAAGCGCTAAGCAAATGGCATCGAGTAATGTGCTTTTACCGGCGCCAGTATCACCCGTAATGGCAAACAGCCCTGCTTCTTTTAATGGTGAAGCGCTAAAGTCGACTTCGGCGTCTAAGATAGAGGCTAGTTGGTGAACACGAATCGCTAAAATTTTCATAGTAGGTCCTCTGCATTCAACTCATCGATCACTTGGCTTAGTAAGCCTTCTAATTCTTTTGGCACCGCCTGCCCTGCCATATCTTTATTGTTTGCAAATGCTTGCTCTAAAAGTGAATGTGGGTTTAGCGCTTCAATTTGCGAGACATCTTCAAATAGAGTTTGTTCATCGTCTTGCTGGTTGCTTTGCTGACGTACCCTTTCAATACCACAAAACTTAACCTGCTTACCTTCAAGGGCTTGTTCTATTTGTTCTCTAAAAGTGGTGTCAGTGTCATGGGCGCTCAATTTAACCCGCAGGTATGGCGCTAAATCTTCATCTGTTAAATCGAGTTGTTTTATAAGCTCACATAGTTCGTTCAGTGGTACGCAGTCTTTTTCTGGTAGCAACATGACTTTACAAAAGCTAGGAATGTAAAGGGGGTTTACAGATGTAGCTGAGTCACTAAGCTCGACTATCACAACTTGATGCTGATAGCGTCTTTCAGAAAATGACATCGGCATAGGCGTGCCACTGTAGCGAATAGTTTCTTTTTTCGCGACTGTCTGAGCTTTATGAAGATGCCCTAGTGCAACATAATCAGGTTGATCAGTAAATATGCTTGCCGATATTGCATCTTCACCACCAATCACTAAGTTACGTTCAGAATCAGATGAGATGTCTCCACCTTTTGCATGCAGGTGGCCCATAGCAATTAATGGCGCGTTTGGTAATTCGCTTGCTGCTTGTAATGCATCTTTGTAGGCGAGAGCAACGGCTTGGTTGTAACTTAACGGTTGCTCTTGCTGGCGGTTATAACTGCTTAAATCACTACTACGTAAAAATGGCATGGCAACAACATTCGCATCGCCATTTTTTGTGCTGATTGGCAGTACTACTTCATGAGGAACATTGCTATCAAAGCGGCCAACAACATGGGTATCAAACTGAGCCAATAAAGGTTTTGCCGCCATAATACGATTTGCTGAATCATGGTTACCAGCAATAATCACTATGTGTAAGTCGGGGCAATGTTGCTTAGTGGTTTTAATAAATTGGTAGAGTTGGTTTTCTGCGCTGGCAGGTGGCGTTGCCGTATGATAAATGTCACCCGCAACCAGTAGTAAGTCGATCTGTTCTGACACAAGCGTATCGGTTAACCAAGCTAGAAATGCTTGATGCTCATCGAATCGGGAATGCTCGTAGAATTGTTGGCCTAAATGCCAATCAGATGTATGAAGGACTTTCATTAAACGCTCTTATTATTTATTAAGAGCGTCAATATACCTAAGCTGAGCCAAGATGCCCAGCCTGGTTTGTTAACTTAAGCTATACCAAGCAAAAACCACCATAGGCAATGCTAACAATGCCATTATCATAGGTACTTTAAGCGCTTTGGTTTGCTTAGCTTGTAAAATCTTAAGGGCATTTGTTTCATTACATGCCGCTACTTTGTCGATATAAAAATACCCTGAATCTAGGTACTGTTTACAATTTTGTTCGTCCGCTGGAATTGCAATTAGTTCTTGTTGTTTTTTTAGGATATAGAAATCCATACGCTCACCGAATTCTATGCTGATTACCAAACATTTTGGGGTTTAAAATGCATGCTTCGCAGACCCCAAAATCAAAAAAGTGGGCGATTTTAAATACAAATGGCAGTAAATTTCAATAGCAAATGTCGCAAAATTTAATTTATTACAAAAATAATGGCAATTAAGGATAAAATTACCAGTGCAGTCGGGTAAATTAGCCACTTTTTAGACCCATTTACACTCGGGTTCGTGCGAGATAATGCATCTGACTCATCACAAGCTGCAATCACTTCGACAAATTCAAATCCGCGTTCTTTGTACTCGTTTAGAATTGATTCTTGAGCAGGAATGGCTGCTAAACGAGAGTCTTTTTTTACAATATAAAACTTCATCTAATCACCCTTTCATCATTAACTAGAATTTAAGCAGAGTATCTACTAATCAACTGTAATACTTTGGGATGAATTAGTGCTGAACTAAAATTAACCAGTGTTTTGTAAAGGGGGTTTACAAGGTGTTAATCAAGGCAATTTTTTTGTGAAAAATAGGTCTTCATTAAAACATCGAATACTACCCGAAAAATCCCGCACTTTATCGTTATTTTATTGCAACTTTGTTAGCAGTTTGCGATGGTACGCTGGCAAATTAATTACAGGATTAACAATGAAAAAAGCAGTTCTCAAATTGAGTGCTTTGGTATTGCCTTTAGCAGTATCTTCAGCTGTGATGGCGTCATCTGTTGAGCAAACTAAAGGCTCATTCGTTGACAAGTTCCGTCAGCTAGATGAAGCACTTCCAACTCCAAACGTATACCGTAGTGCAGCCGGTGAACCCGCTGAAAATTACTGGCAACAGCAAGTAAACTACGACATCGATGTAAAGCTTGATGAAAAGAAACGCCGCTTAACAGCAAGCCAAACTATCGAATACAAAAATAACTCGCCGCACACGTTAAAGTACCTTTGGTTACAACTAGACCAAAATATCTTTAAATCTGACTCAATTGCTGAAATGACATCTACTTTCAATGGTAAAACATTGCAAGGTGACCCTCAGCCAAAATCAACTAAATTGAGCTTAGGTCAGTTACGTCGTCAGCAATTCATGGCCGACAACGAGCTGGGTTATCAAATCGCCAATGTTAAAGACGAAGACGGAAAAGAGCTTAAAGTTACTGTAGTAGATACCTTAATGCGTATCGACTTAAACGAGCCGCTTAAACCGGGTAAAGACGTTGAGTTCAGCATGGACTTCGCCTTTAACATTGTTGAAGAAGACGCCGTTGGCGCGCGTTCAGGTTATGAACACTTTGAAGAAGATGGTAACGATATCTTTTTATTAGCGCAGTGGTTCCCTCGTCTTGCTGCATACACTGACTATGAAGCCTGGACTAACAAAGCTTTCTTAGGAAGCGGTGAGTTTACGCTTGAGTTTGGTGACTACGATGTAGAAATTACAGTACCTGCTGATCACATCGTATCGGCAACAGGTAAGCTTGATAACCCAAGCAGCGTTCTGACTAGCACACAGCGTAAGCGTCTTGAACAAGCTGAAGATGCTAAGCGCCCTGTTTTCATCGTGACTGAAGAAGAAGCGTTAGAAAACGAGAAAGAAGGCACAAACAAAACTAAAACATGGCACTTTAAAGCTGAAAACGTACGTGACTTTGCGTGGGCTTCTTCACGTAAGTTTATGTGGGACGCAAAAGGCTATCATCAAGGCGGTAAAGATCAGCCGTTAGTAATGGCAATGTCTTTCTACCCGAAAGAAGGTGGCGACCTTTGGAAGAAGTACTCTACTGAAGCTGTTGTTCATACAATGGAAGTGTATTCACGCTTCTCGTTTGACTACCCTTACCCTGTGGCTCAGTCTGTAAATGGTCCTGTAGGTGGTATGGAATATCCAATGATCACCTTCAATGGCCCGCGTACTGACCTACAAGACGACGGTACACGTACTTACTCACAAGCAGAAAAGCGTTTCTTAATCGGCGTTGTTATCCACGAAGTAGGTCACATTTACTTCCCTATGGTGGTTAACTCTGATGAACGTCAATGGACGTGGATGGATGAAGGTCTTAACAGCTTCTTAGATGGTGTTGCTGGTCGTGAATGGGACCACACAATTCCTTGGGGTGTTGAGCCTCGCGATGTTGTTGCATACATGAAGTCTGAAAACCAAGTGCCTGTTATGACTCAGTCAGACAGCGTATTACGTTTAGGCCCTAATGCTTATACTAAGCCTGCTGCTGCACTTAACATTTTACGTGAAGTGATCCTTGGCCGTGAGTTATTCGATTTTGCATTTAAAGAATATGCACAGCGTTGGAAGTACAAGCGCCCTACTCCAGCTGATTTCTTCCGCACTATGGAAGAAGCATCAGGTGTTGACCTTGATTGGTTCTGGCGTGGTTGGTTCTACACCACAGATCACGTTGATATCTCGTTAGACAAGGTTTACCAACTTCGTTTAGATACCAAAAACCCTGATATCGACTTTAATCGTTTACGTGATATCGAAGCTGACAAGCCAATGCCGTTATTCGTAAAACGTAATAAAGAAGAAGGCAAAAAACTGTGGGTTGAAGAAAACCCAGACGTAACTGACTTCTACGACGAAAACGACCGCTTCACAGTAACTAACAAAGAGCGTAACGCGTATAACAAATTCCTTAAAGGTTTAGAGCCTTGGGAACGTAAAACGTTTGAGCGTGCAATCAAAGAAGATAAAAACTACTACGTACTTGAGTTCTCAAACTTAGGTGGCTTAGTCATGCCTATCTTACTTGAGCTTACTTATGAAGATGGTACGAAAGAAGAGCAGTACATTCCGGCTGAAATCTGGCGTCGTAACCACAAGCATGTACAAAAGCTAATTGTTACAGAAAAAGGTAAAAACCTAGTGTCTGTTACAGTCGATCCACGCTGGGAAACAGCGGATGTTGATGTAGAAAACAACAACTACCCGCGTCGTATTATTCCATCACGCATTGAAGTGTACAAACGTGAGAAGAGTAAAGCGAAAGTTAGCCGCGATATCATGCAAGATATTAAAACTGAGCTGAAAAAAGACGACGAAAAAGATGCTGAGGAGCAACAATAATGCGCTTTACAGCCATTATTCTTGCTTTATTACTGAGTGCGCCAACTATGGCGCACCAGTTAAAAGCGTCTGTGACTACCGTGTTATTTAACAAACGGACTAACAACATAGAGCTGATGCATCGTTTTTATTTACATGATACAGAACACGCCGTTGAACATTTGTTTGACGGCAATGCTGATATATTAAGTAATAAAGAAGATCAAAAGCGTTTTGCTGATTATGTTGAGTCACATATTGCTCTACAAACTTTAGGTGGCAAACCACTTGAACTTAAAGATGTGGGTGCGCAAGTTGATGGTAAATTCTTTTGGGTTTATCAAGAAGTCACGATACCAGAGGGAATTCATGGTATTCGTATGAGCAACGGAGCACTTCGTGACCTATGGCCAGCACAAGTAAATATGGTAAACATTGAAGGCAAAGGAAAGGTAAAAACACTGACCTTTAGCCAAGATGATACCTGGCTTGAGGCTAGGTTTGAGTCGGTCAATCCAGAGTAATACCAATCCAAAAGGATTAAAAAAGTTCCTTTTTTAATCCTTTGATCCTTTAATTAACCCATTTCGTAAACTATCTTATTAATGGGCTTCAAAATTTTCCCAACTCTCATATACAGGGATTTATATGACTATCCATGACAACAATATCCGTGGTGTAATCTTTGACTTAGATGGTACTTTGGTTTCATCAGAGTTGGATTTTTCGCTTATCAAAGCGCAGGTAGGCTGTCCTGTTGAGAATGACTTACTTGCTTACATTGCATCATTACCTTCGCCTTACATGCGTGAAGAGGCGATGAACATAGTTCATCAGCATGAACTCATAGATGCACAACACGCTCATTTATTGCCAGGTGTTGCTGAGGCAATTACTAGGCTGAAAGAAAATAATATCCCGATGGCGATTGTAACTCGTAACTACGACCGTGCAGCTGCTATTAAATTAAAGAATAACCCCTTACCAATAGAAACTGTGCTGACTCGCTCTGATGCGCCAGCTAAGCCTGATCCAAGTGCCTTGAATGCGATTGCTACACTATGGGAGCTTGATCAGTCTGAGTTACTATATGTTGGCGATTACTTATTTGATATTCAGGCTGCGCATAATGCCAATATGCGTGCTTGCTTGTACGCTCCGGATGAAATTCCCGAGTATGCGAATCAGGCCGATTATGTAATGCATCATTTTTCAGAACTACCTACTTTGGTTGACTCATTCCAAGAAAATAAGGTGTTATGTTAAATAGCCTTTTTTTTAATTTTTCCTGAGATTTATTGTTAGTTTTTTATTTTTCTAAATGTCCTAGTACTAGCCCAAGCCGTCATGAGTTGCTAAAATATCGGCAATTATCAAATGTATTCATAGAGGCATAAGATGGGCAGAGCATTTGAAGTCCGCAAAAACGCCATGGCTAAAACAGCCAATGCAAAAACTAAAGTAAATTCTAAGTACGGTAAAGAAATCTACGTTGTTGCTAAAAATGGCGAACCAGATCCAGAAGTTAACCAAGCGCTAAAACGTATTATTGAGCGTGCAAAAAAAGACCAAGTTCCAGCACACGTAATCGATAATGCAATCAAAAAAGCAGCCGGTGGAGCAGGGGAAGACTATTCTCCAGCACGTTACGAAGGCTATGGCCCTGGTAACTGTATGGTAATTGTAGACTGTTTAACTGATAACCCTAACCGTACTATCAAAGATGTACGTTTACCGTTTACAAAAACAGATTCAAAAATTGGCACACCGGGTTGTGTAGCGCATATGTTCGATCACTTAGCTGTTTTAGGCTTTGAAGGTGATGACGACGAAGTTGTACTTGAAGCGCTAATGATGGCTGATGTAGACGTAACGGATGTAGAAGTAGAAGATGGCAAAGTGTCAGTTTTCGCTCCACATACAGAGTACTACAAAGCAAAAACTGCTCTTGAAGAAGCATTTGAAGGTATTAACTTTGAAGTAGACGAAATCACGTTTGTTCCACAAGTTCATACTGACATCACTGATCCAGATGATATCGCAAACTTTGAAAAGTTTATTTCTATGCTAGATGACTGTGATGACGTGCAAAACGTTTATCACAATGCGATTGTCAAAAACTAATTTTAAAAAAGTTAGTACGTATTAGTACGTAAAAAGGGGCATTTGGTAACAAATGCCCCTTTTTTAATAGATTTTTATTATGCCGTGAATGATGAGTATTCACTGTCGTTATGAGTTCAATTGATATTAGTCAAAAAAAAGCAGCCCTAGGGCTGCTATGAACGACACATGAAACTCGAAGGAGAGTTGTGTAGTGGCTAATTTAACGACTTATATTTTATACGGAACGCATGCAATAATGGTTCAGTATAACCACTAGGTTGTTTAACTCCCTCTAAAACAAGGGCTAACGCTGCTTGATAAGCAACGCTTTGCGCTAAGGTTTCGGCTGAATCAGCCATATTTTTGTAAGCAGGATCACCTTCATTTTGGCCATCAACGACTTTCGCCATGCGTGCCATGGTTTTTCTAATTTGCTCTTCAGAACAAACACCATGATACAGCCAGTTGGCCATGTGCTGGCTTGAAATTCGCAGTGTGGCACGGTCTTCCATTAAGCCAACATGGTTGATGTCTGGTACTTTTGAGCAGCCAATACCTTGGTCAATCCAACGCACAACATAACCTAAAATACCCTGTGCATTGTTATCAAGTTCGGCTTGAATATCTTCTTTGCTTAAGCTGCTGGCATCTTTCATAAGCGGTGGAGTTAGTAAGCTGGTAAGGCTTGCTTCTTTACGGTCCATAAGCGCTTTTTGACAAGCAAATACATCAATATCGTGATAATGCATTGCATGCAGCGTTGCAGCAGTAGGAGAGGGCACCCACGCGGTATTTGCACCACTTTTCGGGTGACCACTTTTTTGTTCCATCATTAACGCCATTTTATCTGGCATTGGCCACATACCTTTACCAATCTGTGCTTTACCACTGAGACCTGTAGCTAAGCCAATATCAACGTTGCGATCTTCGTATGCGCTGATCCAAGGCTCAAGTTTAATTGCGCCTTTTGGCAATACCACACCTGCTTGCATTGAAGTATGAATTTCGTCACCAGTACGGTCTAAGAAACCGGTATTGATGAATACAACACGGTTTTTAGCCTCGAAAATACAGGCTTTTAAGTTAGCTGAAGTGCGGCGTTCTTCATCCATAATACCCATTTTAATGGTGTTTGCTGGTAAGCCTAGCAGCTGCTCAACGCGGGTAAATAGGGTATTCGTGAAGGCCACTTCTTCTGGGCCATGCATTTTTGGTTTAACAATGTTAATGCTATTAGCCGTTGAATTTTTGAGGGTGCTTGTGCCTTTTAAATCATGAAGCGCTGCGGTGCTGGTGATAATGGCATCCATAATGCCTTCAAACACGTCATTGCCTTCACTATCTTGGATAGCTGGGTTAGTCATTAAATGGCCAACGTTACGCACAAACATCATGCTACGGCCTTTTAGCGTGATTGTTTCCCCATTTACACCTTGATATTGGCGGTCTTGTGCTAAACGGCGCTCAATGGTTTTGCCATCTTTGTTAAATGCTTCTACAAGGTTTCCTTGCATTAAACCAAGCCAGTTTTGATAAACGTTTACTTTGTCTTCGGCATCAACGGCAGCAACGGAATCTTCACAGTCCATAATCGTTGTGAGGGCTGCTTCAAGTAGTACATCTTTAAGGCCTGCTTTATCTGCTTGGCCGATTGGGTGATGATGGTCAATTTGCAGTTCTACATGTAAGCCATTATTTTTCAATAAGATAGCGCTTGGATTTTGCGTTTCACCTTGGTAGCCAATAAGTTGTTCAGGGTTTGCTAAACGAACCTGACTGCTGTCACGTAATGTGATTAAAAGCTCATTATTAACCACCGAATAGCTGGTGCTTTCGATGTGTGAGCCATTTGCTAAAGGCAATGCTTTATCGAGGAACTGGCGGGCATAAGCCATTACTTTAAAGCCACGTACAGGGTTGTATGTAGAGCCTTTCTCTGCGCCGTCATCTTCACTCAATACATCAGTGCCGTATAGCGCATCATACAAAGAGCCCCAGCGAGCATTCGCTGCGTTTAGAGCAAAGCGTGCATTGCTTACTGGCACAACAAGCTGCGGCCCAGCTGTACTTGCGATTTCAGGCTCTACTTGCTCTGTTTCTATACTGAAGCTAGCGGGTTCAGGAACGAGGTAGCCAATGTCTTCAAGGAATGCTTGATAGTTAGTTGCATCCCATACCGGCTGCTGTTTGTGATAGTCATCAATCTTAGCTTGAAGTTGTTCGCGTTTTTCTAAAAGTGCACGATTGATTGGCGTTAGTTCATTGACGATATCAGCAAAGCCTTGCCAAAAGGTGTCTGTGCTAATGCCTGTTCCAGGTAAAAGTTGCTGTTCAACAAACTGTGCAAGTTGTTGATCAACGCTTAAACCGTTAAGTGAGAGAGTGGTCATAATAATGTCCTTTAAACGAGCTTAATTTGATCATTCATGGTTCAACCATATCGTAAAAAAGGCTAATAAGCAGGCTATTTACCATTCACTAAAAATATAGTGGCAATAACAACTATAAATTTACTAAATCCAAAAAATCCGCCTAATGTTGAATTAAGCGCTACGAAGCAAACGCCAAGTAGCCACTCTCACTAACAAAAAATAGATAACCCGTTCGAAGGATTTTTATTATGACAACATATCAACGCGAAACAGATAACCTAGCTACTTTATGTCAAACACAAGGCAAAACGTGGCAGTCAATCAACCCAGAATACGCAAGCCGTATGCGCTTACAAAACCGTTTTCGTACGGGTCTAGACATTGCTCAATACACTGCAGACATTATGCGTGCAGACATGGCAGCCTATGATGCTGACCACAGCCAATACACACAATCATTAGGTTGTTGGCATGGTTTCACTGCACAGCAAATGATGATGGCAATTAAACGTCATAACAAAACAACCAAACGCAGCTATGTATACCTAAGTGGCTGGATGGTTGCGGCACTTCGCTCTGAGTTTGGTCCATTACCTGACCAAAGTATGCATGAAAAAACATCTGTTCCAGCGCTAATCGAAGAAATCTACACTTTCTTAAAGCAAGCTGATGCACGTGAACTTGACCACCTTTACAAAGACCTAGACGAAACGAAAGCAAACGGCGGTGATGTTCAAGCAGTACTAAATAAAATCGATAACTTCGAAAGCCATGTTGTGCCAATTATTGCTGATATCGATGCGGGTTTCGGTAACGAAGAAGCAACTTACCTACTGGCTAAAAAGATGATTGAAGCGGGTGCATGTGCTATCCAAATCGAGAACCAAGTATCTGACGCAAAACAATGTGGTCACCAAGCTGGTAAAGTAACTGTACCGCATGAAGATTTCCTAGCAAAAATTAACGCTGTTCGTTACGCATTCTTAGAGCTTGGTATTGATAACGGTATTATCGTTGCTCGTACTGACTCATTAGGTGCAAGCCTTACTCAAAAAGTGCCAGTATCTAAAACACCAGGCGACCTTGCTAGCCAATACACGTCGTTCCTTGAAACAACACCTGTAAACAGTGTAGATGACTTAAATGAAGGCGACACAGCAATGAAGCTGAATGGTCAGCTTTGCAAACCAACACGTTTAGATAATGGTTTATACCAGTTCCGTGAAGGCACAGAGAAAGACCGCGTAGTTCTAGACTGTGTAACTAGCTTACAATCAGGCGCAGACTTACTGTGGATTGAAACAGAAAAGCCAAACGTTAAACAAATCGCTGAGCTTGTAAACCGCGTTAAAGAGCAAGTACCAAATGCTAAGCTGGTATACAACAACTCACCGTCGTTCAACTGGACACTTAAATTCCGTGAGCAAGTATATGCTGAGTGGCAAGAACAAGGTAAAGACCTATCTGCTTACCCAAGCATCGATGACAATAAAGCATTAATGGCGCCAGAAATGGATGACACAGAGCTTGCAGCGGCAGCAGATGTACTTGTACAAAACTTCCAAAAAGATGGTGCACGTGAAGCGGGTATCTTCCACCACCTAATCACGCTACCAACTTACCATACAGCGGCGCTAAGCACTGATATTCTATCAGAAGGCTATTTCGGCGACCTTGGTATGCTAGCGTATGTTCGCGACGTACAACGTCAAGAAATCCGCCGTGAGCAAGCATCAGTGAAACACCAAGACCTAGCAGGTTCTAACATTGGTGATACTCATAAAGAGTACTTCTCTGGTGAAAATGCGCTTAAAGCCGGTGGTGAAGCAAATACTATGAACCAGTTCTAACCAAGTTGTAATTTCCTGCGTATACCCAGGCTACGTGAAGATGTAATTTTCAGCGCTATCACAGGGGTTTCAATACAAGGCGTGACAATGAAGGAATGTAGGTACCTTTCGATTTGTCACAACGTAGTAGTGGAGCCCCTGTGAAGCGCCCGAAGGGCAAGGCTAAAACGCATTTATACTGCGTTATTGATTTTAATAAGGGAACCACCATTATCTGCAATCAATGCCTTGTCTAAATGCGTTTTATCTCTTGCTGAAACCTGCATCTCCACGCAGCCTGGGTATAAAATTCAATAATGTTGTTAGGGGCCTTCGGGCCCTTTTTCACATTTTAGCTATCAGCTTTCAGCCGTCAGCCATCAGACTCGCATCTCACATCTCACATCTCACATCTCGCATCTCGCATCTCGCATCTCGCACCTCGCATCTCTCACTTCGCATCTCTCACTTCGCATCTCTCACTTCGCATCTCTCACTTCGCATCTCGCATCTCGGATCACTCTTTAACCAAGTCTTGGATCAGCTATTTACTAGCTTATAAAAATACAGATCACGCATTTACCAGCTTAAGAATTTTAGATCAGGATTTAACTACCTCCGCCTCATGAGCCTTAATTTAGGGCTTATTGGCAGAGCACAGCCTCTAGAATGGCCAAAATTAGGTCATATAAACGGCAATTTAATACTGTTTTGTAAAATCTTGCGATTTACAAACCGATTTTTTATTAACTCACCCAAGCTATAAACCGATTTTTTACCAACTCAACATCCTCACAAACCAAAATTTTACTAACTGAAGCTAGGTTTTTAGCGGCACAAACCGATTTTTTACTAACTCAAGTTACTGATTTTGGCTATAAACCGATTTTTTACTAACTGCTTTTGGATTAATGTCCGATATTTGATAGATATATGTAAGGAGTTACTCACATTTTGACTGTAAAGGGGGTTTACAGGAAAAGAGAGCTATCAGCTTTCAGCCGTCAGCTATCAGATTGAAATTCAAAAGTTAGCAAGAATAAAGTTAGAAAGGGGAAAGTTAGCAAGAGTAAAGTTAGAAAGTAGCAGCGGGTTTACCCCGCGTTATGGTTTTATTAAATGACGCGGCATAAAGCTGCTGCTACAGGTAAGTGTGAAACTATTTTATGTTTTGTGTATGGCGCGGCATAAAGCCGCACCTAAACTATTGCTCGCAACTCGCAACTCGCAACTACTCACTATGCTTATCAAACCACCATTGAATATAGGCGACTTTGGTCATCAGGTTTGATGGGCGCGCGGTAATACCATGTGAGGCATTAGGAATACGTACCATCGCTGTATCAACACCTTGCAGCTTTAACGCTTGGTAAAATTGCTCGGTTTCAGAAATCGGGGTGCGATAATCTGATTCGCCGGTTAACAGCATAGTGGGTGTTTTTACATTGCCCACATAGCTTATTGGTGAGCGTTTCATATAATGCTCAATATTGTCCCATGGCTTACCTGGGAACCAATAGTCAGCAAAGAAAGGGTAGAAGTCAGCAGTTAGTACAAAGCTGATCCAATTGATAACTGGTTTAGCAACAACAGCTGCTGCAAAGCGGTCTGTATGACCCACAATCCATGCAGTTAAAACACCGCCACCTGAACCGCCAGTAACGAATAGTTTGCTTTCATCAATAAAGCCTTTATTGATGACAGCATCAACACCTGTCATTAAGTCATCAAAGTCATTACTTGGGTAGTTATGATGAATTGTTTGCGCAAACTCTTTACCGTACGAGTCACTGCCGCGCGGGTTCATATAAAGTACAACATTACCTTTGGCCGCGTATAATTGTACTTCAGGGCTAAAGTGAGGGCCGTAGTTTGCAACAGGACCGCCGTGGATCTCTAGTACAAGTGGGTACTTTTTGTTTTTATCAAAGCCCGGTGGGTAAGCAATCCAACCTTGAATAGCCAAACCGTCGTGGCTTGATTTAACCCAAATTTCTTCAACCTTAGCCAGCTCTTTGTCGCCCAGCGCATCTTCGTTTAATTGCGTTAAACGTGCGGTTTTACCACGCTTAATTAATGCTACATCAGCTGGGCGCTGTGTATCTGCGAGTGTGAATGCAACTTCACCACCTTCGCTCACATCAAAATCACCACCTGAATACGGACGACCAAAGGCGACACTACCAATCTCTGAGGTAATCACCTTATGTTTACCACTACGCGGCTGGTAAGCTAGGTGTGTTTTGCCTTCGCTATCGTAGCTAAAATAAAGACCTCTGCCGCTATCATCCCATTTTATATCTTCGACACTACGGTCTAAATCAGCAGTGAGTACTGAGGTTTTTCCTGATTTCAAATCAAGTAAATAAATGTCGCTGTTTTCATAGTTAGTCTTTTTGTCGTCATAGCCTGTGTATGCCAGATAACGACCATTTGGCGAGACTTTTGGGCGTGAATCTGGGCCTTTACGGTCTGTTATTTGGGTAATTGAACGATCCGCTAAGCTAAGTTTATAGATTTCAGATTCAGTTGGGTGTAATTCATTATCTTCATAACGATTAGCCGAAAAATAAAACGCATCGCCTTTTTCGTTAAAGCTAATAGCACCACCATGATCAAAATCACCAGAGCTTAATTGACGTGCATTGCCGCCCGTTGCACTGATGATAAAAAAGTGACGATAACCTTTTTCAGAGTAGCCACCGCCATCGGCACGGTAATAGGTATCGTCAATATATTTAGCTGGCTCTGCCCACTTAGCGCCTTCTGGCTTACCCGGTAAAGACACAGGGCTTGCTGATTTTGCTGGCACAAACTGGCTAAACACCAATTGTTTGCCATCTGGCGTCCAAGTTAATCCGCCAGGGCTTTGCGTTAGGTTACTAATTTTTGCTACGTTACCGGTTTTTAACCATTTTACATAGATTTGGCTGCTACCGTCTCGGGTAGAAATAAACGCTAAACGAGTTTCATCTGGTGACAATACCGGAGAGTAATCCATATGCACGCCAGACGTTAGCGGTAGCATGGTTTTACCATCTGGGTTTACTGACCAAATATTGCTGACTTTACGGTCGCTTTTGATATCCATGCGATTACGCACGAAGTAAATTGTATCGCCATTTTTTGTCATTTCTATTTGGTTGGCGTATTCAAGATCAAAAACATTTTCAAGTTGAAAGGTATTGCTAGCTCCTGCATGGCTGTAAAAGCTGGCTGCTGCAAGCAGTGGTAAAGACGTTTTAAACTTCATTTTATTTCCTTGTTAGTGAGCAGAAATTAGGGCGTTTTAACCTGTTATAAAGTAACAACCATCAGAAATATAGTCCATTGCGATGAATGGAGAAATCAATAGACAGATGGTCATTTCCCTTTTATGTTGAGTACAGACACTTTTAAACGTAAGGAGCACACAATGATAGGTTACATCATGTTAGGCACTAACAACCTAGCTAAAGCAGTAAAGTATTACGATGAATTGTTCGCCACTCTAAACGCCGAGCGCTTTTTAGAAACTGACCGCTTTGTCGCATGGAGCACAGGTCAAGATAAGCCCGGTTTTGCGGTTACCAAACCTTATAACGATGAAAAAGCCACTGTAGGTAACGGCACTATGATTGCTCTAGCTGTTGAAACCCCAGCCCAAGTAGATGCCTTTTATAAGAAGGCCATAGAACTAGGTGGCACAGACGAAGGCGCCCCCGGCCCACGCGAAATGCCCGGCTTTTATGCGGGATACTTTAGAGACCTAGACGGTAATAAACTAAATGTGTTTTGTTTTACGCATGGGTAAAGAAAGTTAGCAAGGGGAAAGTTAGAAAGAGTAAAGTTAGAAAGAGTAGAGTTAGAAAGAGTAGAGTTAGAAAGAGTAAAGTTAGAAAGAGTAAAGTTAGAAAGAGTAAAGTTAAAAGGCGCTAGGCTCTAGGAAACAGGGCCTAGCTTATGTAGCTTTATGCCGCGTAACTCTTAACTTTACTTTGCGCTACGCTTACATGGCATGCCAGTAACATCGCATAACTACCGGCTCTTCGCGCGAAATAAATTTCACGCCTACAAAAATCGTGGGGTTATCTTAAGCTGTGATTAGGAAGCTGTTGTTCGGCGCTAAAGCACCTCCTACCTCACATTTCGCACCTCACATTTCGCACCTCGCATCTCGTACCTCGCATTTCGCACCTCGCACCTCGCATCTCGACTCTCAACCTGATGGCTGACGGCTGAAAGCTGACAGCTAGTTCCCCTACCAAGTTCCGCTTATTTTCATTACACTGCTCCAATACAAAAATAATTATAAAAATTGAGAATGATCATGACGTCGAAATTGCTTAAACCTCTTTGCTGTGTATTTGCACTAAGCCTTGTGGGCTGTGGTGGAGGTGAGGTGTTTACTGCTCCTGCTAGTAGTGAATTTGCCCATGGCAATGAGCTACTAAGTGCCACGGCGCTAACCGAAGATGCTAGTCACGCGTTAGTGGCAACCCAATCTGAGGTGTGCGTTTGGGATAATCAGTTAAAAGCGCGTTTATACGATTGTATAACAGGGCAGGGCGCTGAACATGTTGAGCTTGTGGGCTTTAGCGCTAACAAATCTCGTTTTTTCATTTCAAATCGATTATCGGTGACTTTATACGATACTCGCACTGGGCGTAGTATTGGTACTTGGCTTACCGGGCAAGAAATCGCTAGAGACATCGCTATTTCAGCCGTAGGCGATACGTTGGTTATCGCTTATCGTAGCGGCAAGGCTGAGGTAATAAATACTCGCACAGGTGATACTAAGCGTTTTGATATTCATCGTTTAGATATTAATAGCGTGGCGTTATCGGCTGATGGTCAGTGGGCGTTTACCGGCTCAAGCGACAAATACGTTAAGCTTTGGTCAACAAGTGATGGTAGTACTCGCTTTGAAGAGCGTTTAGCGACCAGAGTAAATCACGTTACTCTAAATAAAACAGCAAGCTTGGGCTTTGCAATTGACTCGGTTGATGATCGTGTATTTTTTGATTTAGCCAATCAAAAAGAGCTATCAGAAGTGGCCTCATACTCTAACTTTATTGAATTCACTGCATCGCAATTTATTAATCAAGATAAATGGCTATTAACGGGCTCACCAAAAATGAAGATGCGTTTATATCGCGTTGCAGATGGTGAATTAATCGCTGAATACGAAGCTAAACAACAGCGCCAACGTACGTCAGTACTGAGTGTGGCGTACGATGGTAAGCAACTATATTCAGAAACCAGTGATGGCCTATTGCAAGCTTGGCCATTTGATAAAATAAGCACTAAATAACAGCTAAAACAAAAACGCCTACTTTAAGTAGGCGTTTGTTTTAAATGGCGATGAAATTAGTAATCAAACTTATGCTTGGTAAACAAGCTTTGCACTTGTTGCCAAACTGCACCAGGTTTACCATCGCCTACTAACTTGCCATTTACTTTTACAACTGGGCCAACCTCTTTAGTGGCGCTGGTGATCCATACTTCGTCGGCATCAAGTAACTCGTCTTTACTAATAATGCGCTCTTGCACTTTAAAGTCACTGTAACTGTGAAGAATATTGAGGATTAACCAGCGGGTGATCCCCGGTAAAATTTGGTTATCAAGTGGTGGCGTACTGATCACACCATCTTTAACAATAAACACGTTACTTGAACTAGCTTCGGTAATTTCTTCTAAGCGGTTAAATAGAATGGTTTCTTTGTTACCTGCTGCTGCACCGTGCTGGTAATGGATCACGTTGCCAAGCAGTGCCGTTGATTTAATATGGCAGCGTTGCCAGCGACGGTCTTGCTCAAGCGATACAGTGTAAGTTGTTGCATTGTCGATATCGCCTTGTGGCTCTGCTGGAATTTCAAAAGCAAACGCGAATACGGTCGGGGTAATATTAGTTGGGTAACCGTGGGCACGCTTAGTGTCGGCGCCGCGGCTAACGTGCAAATAAATCCCTAGATTATCACCTTGGTTTTTCTCGCATAAATCATTACAGATTTTACGCCATGTATCGGCACTGTAATCGAGCTTAATTTCAAGTTCGTTTAAACCGTTATTCATACGCTCAATATGTGCGCCAAAGCCAAGCATTTTGCCTTGGTATGATGGGATCACTTCATAGATGCCATCGCCAAATAAGAAGCCGCGATCCATGGGTGAAATCTTTGCTTCATCAGCGCCAAGGTATTCACCGTTTAGGTATACCGTGCCCATTGTTAAACCTCATTCTCTGTCGTAAAGCCGCCAAGTTGGCGAAGCCGAGTTATTAATTGTTGACCATGCATTGCATGCAGGCCGTCTTCGGTGAGCTCATTTTTATGGGTGACGCCATCGACACTACCGCGCTCACTTAGGTAATGTAAAATGTTGAGTGGCTCAATATCAGCCAGCAAATCAGTGTTATGCCAGCGACTTAAAAAGGCAATGAGCCCGTATGCTGCCCAGTTAGATACATCGGCAAGTAACAGCTCATCACAGGTTGTTAAACAAGGTGTGATGTTTAGCGCTTGCATATGCTTTGCAAGGTTACCCATGCCTATTTCGTTACCGCCATCACCTATCGCTATGGTGGGGCAAGGTGCTTCTGTCACAAAAAAATCAAAGCAGCCGCAATGCTCAGAAATATCAATACCGCGCATATTATAATAACGCTGATGCTCGTTAAGCCCCGGGCGTTCTATTGATAAAACACAATCAGGCTTTAGTTGCGCAAGGGCTTTAATGCTAAAAGTGTGCGCATTATCAATGCTATTAATTGGCAGCTCAAAACAGTTAAAGTCATTTTTTAGGGCACTGTAAAGGGGGTTGCCAGTAACCAAAATAGGCTGTTTACCAAGCTTTTCGAGCACCTTGTAAAGTGCAATTGCACCAACCGGACCATCGGTTTCGAAGGTATTGTTGACCGCAAAGCCAGTACCTATCAACACAGTACCTTGTGCTTTATAAAGGTATTTTGCTGCGCGTAAATACGTCCCCGTTAGTTGGTTTGCGTATAAATGCTGCATTCCACGCGGGTTTTGTTCAACCATCATGGTTTCAATGTGTTGGCTGAGCGCTGCGTCGCTTAAGCTTGCTGACATAATGCTTTGATCTCTTGAATGAGTGCAATACCCGCTTCATTATCGCCATGTACACACAGGCTATTGGCATTAAGTGCCAGCTGCTGACCACTTCGCGTTGTAACTGTGCCATGGGCAACTAACTGTTTAACTTGCGCCATTAGTGCCGCTTTGTCGTGTACACTGTCGGCTAAAGAGCGTGCAACAAGTTTACCTTCGTCTGTGTATTGACGGTCGGCAAACGCTTCTAAAATGAGTTCTAGTTGAAGATCGTTTGCTTGTACTTTGTGTTTGGCAGCTTGGTTGGTAGCTAAAATCATTAATTTTAATGGCTTTGCATAACTTGCCACTGCACGCATAACGATATTCAGCGTTTGCTCGTCACTCATCATGTCGTTATACAATGCGCCATGTGGCTTAACGTATTCAAGCGTTAAACCATGTACTGCAGCCATACCATCAATTGCAGCAATTTGATAATGCAGGCAATTGGTCAGCTCTTTTTCGCTCATAGCCATTGAGCGGCGACCAAAGCCTTGCTTATCTGGGTAACTTGGATGTGCGCCAACCATTACTTTGTGTTGCTTGGCGAGGGCTAGGGTGTTTGCCATCACATCGGCATCGCCAGCATGAAAGCCACAAGCAATATTTGCCATATCAATATGTGGCATAACTCGCTCGTCTAAGCCCATTTTCCACATGCCAAAGCTTTCGCCAAGGTCACAGTTTAGTTTCATCGTCATTTATAACGCTGCCATTTTACTATTTGGAATATCGGTGATCAGCATATGCCCTGGGCTATGCGTGATACAAAAATCAGGTGCCGCGTTGGCAATTGCAACTTGTGGAGTCACACCACAGGCCCAAAATACGGGCACTTCGCCTTCTTTAATGGTCACCGCATCACCAAACTCAGGTTTGTTGATATCTTTAATGCCAATTGCAGCAGGGTCGCCAAAATGCACAGGTGCACCATGTACACTTGGAAAACGGCTGCAAATTTGGATCGCGCGAATGGCATCGGCAGGTTTCATTGGGCGCATGCTTACAACCATATTGGCGTGAAAAATCCCTGCACTTTGGCAAGCCATATTGGTCACATACATAGGCACATTTTTTTGTTCGCTGATATTTCTGATCTCAAGACCCGCGGCAATCAGCGCTTCTTCAAATGAGAACGAGCAACCAATTAAAAAGGTGACTAAATCGTCGCGCCAATGATTCGTAATATCGGTAACCTCTTCAACCATTTGGCCATGTTTAAAGACGCGGTAACGGGGTAAGTCGCTACGAATATCAATGTCTTCACCAACAGTTGGCATATCGGTAACGCCCGGTATGCGGCTAGTTGCAATGATTGGGCAAGCTTTCGGGTTTGCTTGGCTAAACTGCAAAAAATCAAACGCGTATTGTTTAGGTAAAATCACTAAATTAGCTTGCACAAAGCCCGGTGCAAAGCCCGATGTATTGCCAGTGTAGTCACCCTCGCGTACCATTTTACGAATAGCCGCTGGAGTGGTTAAAGATGCATTTTTTTGCATGTGACTCTCCTTGAAATTAACACTTGCCCATTGTTGCTACAATAACACTCAGTTCAGGTCATTAATAGTAACCGGCAGTTGCCCTTTAGCAGGGGCTTTCCCTAGTAAAACGTTTGCCAGCGCTGTAAAAGCAGGGCCAGCAATCTTTTCATCTGTATCTACATCTATATTGTAAGCATAGGTGGCAAGTACAGCATCGCCAAATTTTCCAAATTGGGCAATATCGTAAGGAGCTCGTAAGCTGACAAATACGGTCTTTTTATGGGCTAATTTTGCTTGTTTTAACAATGACTCTAATGCCGCTGATTGATCTGCTTTAGCAATTGCAAACTCAGGGTTATCAGCTAAATCATCCATCCCGCCGACTTCAACAGCACTTTGTTTTGGTGACGCATTTGCGGCAATAATTATGTCTGCTTCGTTAATTTCTTTTAATGTTGCAAGCGGCTCATAACCTTGCAAACTTGTGCAGCTAAAGCTGATTAGCTTATCGGTGTTATCAATTAACGCCTGCTGCAAAGCATAGCATTTGCGGGTATCTGGCATAATAATATGCACTTTGCTGCCCGATTTAATGCTAAGCGGTAGGGTGTTTTTCTCGTTTTTCACTTCGGTGACAGCAGCTAATGCTAATTCAGCTTCTACTTTTCGATGGCTTTGATCACCGAGTAACAGCTGCGCTTTTTTGATGGCTGCTTCGTCATCAAGTGAAGAGGTAAGTTTAAACTTTTCTTTAAGTTTTAAAATACGTGTTGCAGAAGCACTCATTTCGTTGGCATTTAACGTGCCACGTTGTACTTCTTGCTCTAATCGCTCAATCAGAGCCTCAAGTACTGCTAAGTCTTTAGGGCTTCTGATTTCGATTGGCATCAGGGCAATATCAACACCCGCTGCAAAGGTATTTACTACCGCTTCAATTGGTTCAAAAAAGTGGCTGATCCCCGCCATATCGAGGGCATCTGTGATCACCACACCTTGATAACCAAGTTCATCACGTAATAAGTCGGTGATGATTTTGCGCGACATCGTTGCCGGTTTGATCATGGTTTTGCCTTCTTTACTGACAAACGTGCTGTCGTCTAGGGCAGGGTATTGAATATGTGCAGTCATGATCATACCCGGTTGTTGGTTTTTAATAATTTCTTTAAAAGGGGGGAGATCTTGCTGCCAAATGGTTTCTTTATCATGCATTACTTTTGGCAGGCCTGTGTGGCTATCTACGTTCGTATCACCATGCCCCGGAAAGTGCTTCAATGATGAAATAACGCCGTTGTTTTCAAACCCAGCTACTTGGGCGCCACCTAGTTTTGCCACCAATTGCGGATCTTCACCGTAAGAGCGCACGTTAATAACTGGGTTATCTGGGTTCATGTTTACATCGACCGTGGGTGCATAGTTAACATTAACACCCAGTGCCAATAGCTCGTCGGCAATGATGCGTGCAGATTCAGTTGCGAAGTGGGTACCATGTTCTTTATAGGTGGCGCCAATCGACATGTTACCGGTAAACGACGTACCAACATCACGAGGAATTCGGGCAACTCGGCCACCTTCTTGGTCTATCGAAATAAACAGCGGTAAGCCTAACTCTGACTTAGCAGCGGCTTTTTGTAGGTCATTATTAAGTTTGATCACTTGCGGCACGGTATCGATATTTTCTGCAAATAAAATCACCCCACCAATATTATGTTTAGTGATGATATTCGCCAAATCGGCCGGCAGCTCTGTCACCGGTGTACGGCATTTTTGTTCACCTGGGTCTTGCTCGCAGTAATAACGTAGGTCAAGCATGAGCTTTTGCCCTAACTGTTGTTTTAAAGTTAATGCAGACTCAGCAAATGATGATTGTAATGGCATGAAACATCCTAATCCGATAACCAGTGACGATAGTGCAAACTTATTTAACACAGCAAGCTCCAAAGCAAAACGCTTATTTAGTTTTTAGAATAAATTATTCTTGATGTTAATGGGTTTTTAAATATAAATACAGTATTTTTTTGCTACCCTAACGGTTTTTGAGTCCGACTGCAAAAAGCTAAGTTAGATCACCAAATAGGGCTAATAGGCTTAAATAACCAAACCTTTATACTGATAAAAAGCGTGGCGAGTTGATAATTTATCAATTTAATGGGTCGCTTTTTAGTACAATTTAAAGTAATAATATATTCCATAATCATCAGCGTAAATATGACAAGCCTGGGGGCGAGATGGCTTTAACTCGATTACACGCATTTAAACAGCAAATTAAACCTTTTTTACCAGAGTCAGCATTAATAGAAGATTACTCGCGCCGTTATGCGTACGGAACAGACGCCAGCTTTTATCGATTAATCCCTGAGTTAATTGTATTAGTGAGCAATCAAAATCAAGCACGACAAGTGATCATTGCTGCCAACGAGCAACAGGTACCCATCACATTTCGCGCCGCTGGAACGAGTTTATCTGGGCAAGCAATTACCGACTCTGTATTGGTTTTACTTTGTGATAGTTGGAGCAAGTTTGAAATCCTTGATGACGCCGAGGCAATACGTTTACAACCGGCGATCATTGGTGCTCGAGTAAATCAAGTATTAGCCCCGTTTGGTAAAAAGATTGGCCCTGATCCCGCTTCAATTAATAGCTGCAAAATAGCCGGTATGGCGGCAAATAATTCATCAGGCATGTGTTGTGGAGTGGCGCAAAACAGCTACCACACAGTAAAAGATATGACCCTCATTTTTGCCGATGGCACTGTGCTTAATACGGCTGATAGCCAAAGCTGTAATGCCTTTTTGCAAAGCCATAGCCCTTGGGTTGATGAGCTAATGAGCCTAGTTGATAGCATAAAGCAAAACCCCGATTTGAGTGAGCGCATCGCCCATAAATATCGTTTAAAAAATACCACAGGCTATGGTCTAAACGCGCTGCTGGATTTTTCTGATCCAATCGAAATCATTAAGCACCTCATTATTGGCTCTGAAGGTACGTTAGCTTTTATCGCCGATATCACCTACCACACTGTGGTTGAGCATAAGTACAAACACACAGGTTTCTTTATTTTTGACGATATCAGCAAGGTGTGTGAGCTGGTACAAAGGCTGAGTGAACTTGATGTTGCTGCTGTTGAGCTACTAGATAAACGTGCTCTGATCTCGGTGTCCGAGCATGCCATAATGCCAAAAGAAGTGGCTAGCTACCCTGAGCAATCAGCGGCACTGTTAATTGAGTTAAGAGCTCAAAATGCACAGGCTCTCGATGCGCTCACTAAGAGCACTGAGCAACTTCTTGCCGAGTTTAAGCAAAGCCAACTGGCAGCGATTGAGTTTTCAGCAGACAGCGCCCGTAATGCGGCACTTTGGAATATCCGTAAAGGTACGTTTCCTGCGGTTGGCGCAGTGCGCGAAACTGGCACCACTGTAATTATTGAAGATGTTGCCTTTGCCCTTGATAAATTAGCTGATGGCGTGAATGCGCTGCATCAATTATTTATTAAATATGCTTATGATGAAGCCATTATTTTTGGCCATGCCCTTGCCGGAAATCTACACTTTGTATTCACCCAAGCTTTTGATACACCAGAGCAAGTCAGCCGATACGAGCAATTTATGGCTGATGTGGCGAACTTAGTGGCGGTTGAACTAAAAGGGTCATTAAAAGCTGAGCATGGTACAGGGCGTAACATGGCGCCGTTTGTTGTCACCGAATGGGGAGACGACGGCTTTGCAGTGATGGTTGCGCTTAAAGCTTTATTCGATAAACAAAATATTCTTAACCCTGGGGTTATTATTAATCACGACAAAAATGCTCACACTCAGCATTTAAAAGTCATGCCAAAAAGTGATGATATTATCGATACCTGTATTGAATGTGGCTTTTGCGAAGTTGTTTGCCCATCAAAAGGGCTTAGCTTAACACCGAGGCAGCGTATTACTTTATGGCGACACCGCACAGAGCTACACAATCAATTACTAACAACCGAAGATGTAGCAAGCAAACAGAAGTTAAATCAAAAGCTCAGTGTTATCGAGGCCGACTTTAAATACCTTGGAATTGATACGTGCGCGGCTACGGGTCTTTGCGGTCTTAAATGCCCGGTGGGGATTAACACGGGCGAATTTATAAAATCGCTCAGAGCAAAGCAAGCCTCATCAAGCAAAGTTGCACGGTCATTATCACGCTTTGCTAGCAAGCATTTTGCGGTTGTTGCTACGGGTGCACGGTTTGGTTTAACCGTGATGCAGGTGCTCGAAAAAGCAATCGGCAGCAGTAACCTAAGAAGCCTGAGTAAACCTGCTAATAAGTTGCTTGGTACACCGCTGTATTACTCGGCATGGCCAAGGGCTGAGCAACCAATTAATAGAAAGCTTCAACAACCCCAACAAGCGAAAAAGTTGGTGTATATGCCAAGCTGCGCAAGCCGGATTTTTGCGGCTGATAAACTTGCCGATGATAAGCGCCCACTGCTTGATGTGATCTATTCTCTCGCTGCCAAAGCAGGTTATGAAGTAGTACTTCCGAAACAGGCAGATTCACTTTGCTGCGGTATGCCATTTGCTAGCAAAGGCTTTAATGAAGAGTTTAAAAACAAAAGTGAGCAGTTACTTACTGAACTCGAGGCGCTTTCAAGTAATGGCCAATACCCCATTGTTTTTGATGCCAGCCCTTGTGCACTTACTACCTTAAATGCCGCGCAAAATACAGCACTCACAATTTATGAAAGTGCTGATTTTGCTGCCCAGCATTTACTGCCTAATTTGCAAGTCACGCCCGTAAATGAGCCGGTGATGCTCCATGTTACTTGTAGTTCTAAGCGATTAGGTAAAGAGCAAAGCCTAGTATCACTTGCCAAGGCATGTAGTAATGAAGTGATTATTCCAGCTGATATTGAGTGCTGTGGTTTTGCCGGTGATAAGGGCTTTAACTTACCAGAACTCAATAGCAACGCGTTAAAAACCCTTAAACAACAAGTACCAAAAAACTGTAGTCGGGGTGTGTCTAATAGCCGTAGTTGCGAAATTGGTTTAACTGAACACAGTGGCATTAGTTATCAGTCTATTTTGTATCTACTCGATAAACAAAGCCATGCAATATAACAGACTTAATTGCTAATTTGATGAGCCAGTGATTGACTGGCTCATCAATTTTAAAGCCTACACTTTCCAAAAAATGCCTTTGCGGTAGCAGCTGTACATGACACCATAAGACACCACTAAAAACAGCAGTGAAAAGCTAAAAGAAGCGAGGTGATCATTGCTGATCACTAATTGTATTAAGCCATAAATACTGCCTTTTAAACTGCTATCGCCGAGCGGGATCATAATTAATAGCCGTGCAAACACGCCTGCAAACATAAAAAATAATATCGCATTTGCACCAAATACAATAAATGGAGCGCCCCAGTTGCGCAGCTTATAAATATCTAAAATAGCACTGCACAGTGCATAGAAAATCGCTGCAAGCCCTGAACTGAGTAGTACATAGCTTGGCGTCCATAAGGCTTTATTGATAGGCGTTAATGGCGAAATAGCATAGCCGGCAATAACAGCTAATGTACCCAGTAAGATAAGTGTACGAGCTTGTTTTTTAAGGTCGGGTTGCTTAGTTAAATAAACCGCAGCCAAGATGCCGCTAAGCGCACTTGCAGTGGCAGGCAGTGTTGAGAACAGCCCTTCAGGGTCAAATGGCAGTGGCTTAGCATTGGCGTAATACAGGTGATGACTACCAAATACGGCATTGTCTATGTAGGCACTTAAGTTATTGCCATGTAACCATAAGCCACTGACTACCTCGCCGTTTGGCAAGGTATACGGGATATAAAGCATGGCAGCGCCATAAAACAATAAAAGAGCGATGCAAGTAATGGCTATTTTCTTAGGCGATAAATAGAGATAACAACACAGAGCGACTAAATACACCAAACCGATACGTTGCAGCACACCCAACACACGCAGCTGCAATAACCTGTCATCAAGCCAGCTAAAAGAAGGGTCTCGAAAGTTGTAATAAAACAAGGCTAAAAACCAACCGAGGGCAATGAGTTTAATGGTGCGAATAACCCCCGCTTTTAGTATTTTCTGATCACTGACCCTTTTAGCACGCAAGCTATTTACTGAAAGCGTGATAGACATGCCGACAATAAAAATAAAAAACGGAAAAATTAAGTCGGTTGGTGTCCAACCATGCCACTGTGCATGTTTCAAAGGCCAATACATCGCTCCCCAACTACCCGGGTTATTCACTAATATCATGGCGGTAATAGTAAAGCCCCGCATTACATCTAACGCCATGAGGCGATGTGAAGGGAGTTTATTGATGATTTCAGCACAGTGGTGACGCATAGGAAAACTTTATTGTTATTTTGTTTTTATAGTGTAATAAATTATTATATCAAAGCAAGCTGCTTTTTGAACAATATAAATCGTACGTATTAGCCGTTCTTTTAACTGTCTTAAGTTTATAGTTCATTAAATTCAATATGTTAAACCGCGAAGGTTGTTGGTAAGTGACTTTGATGTTGTTCATATTCAACGAGCGCTTGGTAGCTGAAGTTTTAAACAGAGTTACTTTAATTAATTAGAGTAATTGCACTCATTTGTTTGCGCTAAATCAAATTATGACAAAAGTTCTATAGAGGTACATAGAACATCTTGCTAGTATAAAGGTATTAGATGTACCCGATATGGACTTTGGGCCTGTATGTGAGAAATATCGTGCTTAATAGTCTTAGCCATGGTTTAAACCTACGCCGCTTAATTTTAGTGTTAGCGTTTTCTACAACGCTTATTACCTTTCTAAATAGTTATTACTCGAGCTATCAAGTTCAGAAGCAACAACTAATAGATAAAACCCTAAATAACCATAAAGCATACGCCGCTAAGTTGGTGTCGGCGACCGATAACTTTTTACTGACTGCTCAGCAACAGCTTGCTTATGTTGGAAAAATACTTGAAGACGATTTTAATAATCAAGGCTTAATTAATTCTGAGGCTGACCGACTAAGGCTACAAACCAATAGTTTTAATTCGACCATTATTGTTAATGCACAAGGCGATATTTTAGGGGTATCACCAAAGTCATTGAAACTACAAAACCGTAAAGTAGATAGCTTTGGCACTAAAGCGGCTTTGTCGTATCGTACTCCAATGATCAGCGAGCCGTACATTTCGATGGCAGGCAATTTACTGATTTTTATGTCGCAGCCTTTATTCGATAAACAAAGTAACTTCATTGGTTATATTGGCGGCACTTTGTACTTAAAACGTGCCAGTATTTTAAATGAATTGCTGCAAGTTCATTATTATCAAGATGGCTCTTATCTGTATGTGGTTGATGAAAACCATCGCTTACTCTATCACCCAGATAAAAGCCGTATTGGTGAGCAAGTGTTTGATAACCAAGTAATTGAAGAAGTACTAAAAGGAAACGCCGGCACCCAGCTTGTTACCAATAGCAAAGGCGTTGAGATGCTTGCAGGCTACGCTCCTATGACAGTTGCTCCATGGGGAGTCGTCACTCAGCGCCCTCTAGAAAGCACGCTTGCACCGCTTGATAATTTAATGTGGCAAGTGTTTATCAAAACCGCCCCAATAGGTGTACTCACATTTATATTGATTTGGGTGTTAGCACGTTTAATTGCTCAGCCTTTAAGGCAGTTAGCCGAAACTGCAAATACGTTAGATCGCCCTTCAACGTCACTTGAGCTGACACAAATTCGCTCATGGTACTTTGAAAGTAATGAGCTCAGAAAAGCCATGTTAAAAGGGGTCGGGCTATTACAAAGTAAAATAGGGCTATTGCGCCAAGAAGCGCAAACTGATCCCCTCACTTGCCTGCATAATCGCCGTAGTCTCGATATGCAAATTAGCCATTTGATAGCTCAACGTTGCCCTTTTGCTGTATTGGCTATCGACATCGATCACTTTAAACGGGTTAACGACGAATTCGGTCATGATATTGGTGATGTGGTACTGCAGTCGTTGGCTAAAATTTTGTTAGATGTTACTCGTGATAGTGATGTAGTTGCCCGTACCGGTGGTGAAGAATTCATTGTGATTATGCCAAGAGTGGAAGCAAAACGTGCGTATCAGCTGGCTGAGCGTTTGCGTATGCGGGTGTCAGAAAGCTACATTGACCCGGTTGGCTGCATTAATGTATCAATTGGTATTTCGGGCTGGCCAATTGAGCAATTAAGCATTGATGAAGTATTTAAGCTTGCTGACCAAGCTTTATATCAAGCTAAAAAAACCGGTCGTAACCGTTCAGTTGTCGATGCCACATACAGCCAAGACCTTGCTCCAGTTTCTGAGCCTTCAATCTTGGAATAAGTTATTTAATGTGCAATAGTGGATGCTATTAAGTTATTTATGGAAATCAAAATGGCATTCACTTTTTTGGCTCGTTTAACTAAATCCACTTCTTTGTTAGGTATTGCGCTTATGAGTGCAAGTACTGCTTATGCCAACCCAAGCGATGATAAACGTAGCGAATTTGTGGATGTAGGTGCTTTGCTACCGAATGCTGTGTTAGATATCCGTTATTTTGGTCATCACAACTTTGTTGGCAAACCAGTTGATGGTTACAACGCACCTAAATGTTTATTGCATAGCACTGCTGCTGCGGCTCTTAAAAATGTGCAAGTAGCAGCGCAAACCCAAGGTTTGAGCTTAAAAATATTTGATTGTTATCGCCCGCAGCGTGCCGTTGATCACTTTGTACGTTGGGTTAACGATTTAGAAGATACCCGCACCAAAGCTGAGTTTTATCCAAACTTAGGTAAAGACAAGTTACTTGGTGATTACATCGCCGCTAAGTCGGGTCACAGCCGTGGCTCAACGATTGATTTAACGTTAGTTGATGCAAAAGGCAAAGAGCTCGATATGGGCTCACCGTTTGATATGTTCGACACTCTTTCTAACACCGACGACCCGCGAATTAGTGCAGAGCAAAAAGCCAATCGATATAAACTTAAAAGCCTGATGACAGAGGCCGGTTTCGCCCCTTATTCAATGGAATGGTGGCATTTTACCTACCAACCGCAAGCATATCCCGCCACCTATTTTGATTTTGTGGTGGAGTAGGTAAAACAGCTTTAAGCTTTCAGCTGTAAGTTTTAAGCCGAAAAGTGTTGTTTTTGAATGTTGAGTTAGCTTGATTAAATGGCGTTGAATGTTAGACACGCCATGCAAGCATGACGCCTACGGTTTGATGTAGGCGTGAAACTTGTTTCACGCGTCTGACGGCTGATAGCTGAAGGCTGACAGCTCCTTCTAGAACCAAGCGCATGATGACGCGGGATAAACCCGCTGCTACAAGTAGGCGTGAAACTTGTTTCGCGCGTCTGACGGCTGATAGCTGAAGGCTGACAGCTTCTACATCACCTCTTTTATCGGCGAATAATCAACTTTAATTTCAACAATATCGACATTGGCATTTTGTTTAAAAGCGTTTTGCACTTTTAATAAATCAGTGTCTTTTTCTGCAACGTAGCGATAGCTTTTGTTGGTCATTTTTTTCAGCGTATATTGGCTGCTAAGCGCTACTGGTAAGCTGTTTTCTTTTAGCGTTAAGTAAATTGCACCCGTTGCGATGCCGCGCTCTTGCATTGCGTGATTAAAGACTTCTGTGCCCTTGGTTAAAGTAGGCGCATCAAAGGTAATTTTTTCGCCATTATTACTAAAAGCGTTCGTCGATTTTTGCTTGTTGATTTCGACTGCTTTTTTAACATCTTTAACTGAAAGTTGTTCTTTTTGTGAACTGGTTGTTGGCTGCTGTGTTGTATTTTGCTCGCTTATTTCATTTTTTTGACAGCCTGATACTAGTGCTAATGTTATTATAAGTGCTTGTATATTAATTGTTTGTTTCATTTCAATCCTGTTTGTCTGTTACTTTTGTTTACAATTAATTCTGTTTTTTAATTGCTGTATTGGGTACATTGGGCTTGGTTATGATTGTTAACCGAAAATAAAAATATAACAATAGGGAACGTAAGGAATGTCTCAATTCAAAGTAACAGCAGTTGCTACTATGGTAACGGCTATCTTGGCATCAACTCAAGTACAGGCAAGTGAACAAACTCGCTTTTATAATGCTTCAAGCGTTAGCTCTCAAGTACAATTTAATCCTCAAGTATCTCAGCAACGTGCATTAGCTGAGCGTCGCACTGTATCGGGTCACAAATCTATTTTCGATGCGCAATTAGGTAAAGCTACGTTCTTATGGAATGCAGTAGGTCAAGCTAAGCCTGATATGGCAATGGTGCTTCCTGAGCAACGTAATGCTTACGCTGCAGATTTTTATTTAAATGCCTTAACAGGTGTTAGCACAGCTAAAAAAGGTGTATCAAGCGCAGTATTAGCAGATTTATCTGAGCAGAAGCTTGGCTCAATCACAGCTAAATACAAGCAAAAAGTTCATGACATTGAAGTATTCAACCGTGAATACAACCTGATCATGGATAAAGAATATAACCTAGTTGCAGGTTCTGGTTATTTCGCTAACACAAGTTCAAATGCAACGCAGTCGTTCGCGCCACTTGCTGAGTTTGTAGGTGCTGAGCAAAGCATTAAACGTGCAATTAAAGAACTTGCTGATATCAATGTGTCTTTAACTAAATCAACTGAGCAAGGTGACTATGTTAAGTACACTGTGTCTAACCAAAGTGGTGACAAAGTTGTATTAGGCCAGCCACGTGCTAAGAAAGTATTCTTTGAAGTGGCGGGTGAGCTGCAATCTGCATACTATGTTGAAGTAGAAGTTGCTGACAAAAACAGCCTAGAAAGCGATTACTTCAGCTACGTTATTGGCGCGCAAAACAGCAAAGTTTATTTCAAGAAAGACTTAAAAGCACACGCGGCAGACTTTAACTACCGTGTATGGGCTGACGAAGATGGTTACCCGTGGGAAGGTCCACACGGTGACGTGATCCCAGCTGATGGCCCAGATCAAATTGATGAAACTGAAATCCTAGATGCACCACTTGTAAGCCTGTCTTACTACAAAAAACTAAGCACGATGGATCCGTGGCTTGCTGATGACGCTACAACAACATCAGGTAACAACGTATTTGCTTATGCTGATGTAATTGCACCTCAAGGTTACACAGAAGGTGACTTCACTGCTGAAACTACATCAGATTACACATTCGATTACCCTTACCAAGTTGATCAAGTAGCAAACAGCTACGACAACCGTAAAGCGGCAATTGTTAACTTGTTCTACATGAACAACTTCTTACACGATTTCTTCTATGACCATGGTTTTGACGAAACATCAAATGTTGCGCAGGTATCTAACTACGGTCGTGGTGGTGTAGAAGGCGACCCAATCGAAGCACAAGCGCAAGATAATAGCGGTTTAAATAACGCTAATATGGCAACACCTGCTGACGGTGCAAGCCCACGCATGCAAATGTACTTATACAACTCGAAAGATGCGAAAGTGGGTGTAGACTTTGGTGTGGTTGTAACATCAGATGAAACAATTGGTCTTCTTGAATCATCAAAAGTATCTGGCTTTGGTCAAATGCAATTTGCTGATATCGCAGGCGAAGTTGTTCGTTTAGTTGATGGCAATGATGTAGATTCTGGTAGCGTAACAGACGGTTGTGAACCTGCAACAAATGCAGCTGAACTGGCTGGCAAAATTGCGCTAGTCGATCGTGGTTCTTGTAACTTCACAGCAAAAGTACTACACGCTCAAGAAGCGGGTGCAATTGGTGCTATCGTTGTAAACAACAACCCTGATACAGATGAACCAGCGCCAATGGGCGGTGAAGACGATGCAGTTATCATTCCTAACATGGGTCTGAACTATGCTGACGGTCACGCACTTTACGATGGTATCGCTGCAGGCGACACTGTTACTGTTAATATGTTCAACAAAGCAACGTTAAAAGACGGTACGCTAGATAACGGTATTATTGCTCACGAATGGGGTCACTACATCAGTAACCGTTTAGTGGGTAACTCATCAGGTCTTATCAACTTCCAAGGCCGTGCGATGGGCGAAGGTTGGGGTGATTTCCACTCACTGATGTTCATTGCTAAAGCTGATGATATTAACATTCCAGGTAACGACAAGTTCCAAAAAGCCTACGGTAGCGGTACATTCGTAGAAGATTTCTACTATGGTATTCGTCGTGTTCCATATTCAACCAATATGGAAGTAAACCCGCTGTCTTTCCGCCACATTACTGAAGATGCAGGTGCTGATGTAGGTATTGCTCCAACTAATGTTGGTTCACCACACGCAGCAGGTGAAATTTGGGCAACTATGCTTTGGGAAAGCTATGTAGCACTTATCAACGAGCACGGCTTTGAAGAAGCTCAAAACCGTATGGCTAACTACTTAGTTGCTGGTTACAAGCTAACTCCAGTTGCTCCGCTATACACAGAAGCACGTGATGCTATCTTAGCTGCAGCGTACGCAGTTGACCCAGAAGATTACAAACTAATCTTAGGTGCATTTGCTAAGCGTGGTATGGGCTTAGGTGCTAAAGCACCAGAGCGTTTCAGCGAAGATTTAACAGGTGTTGTTGAATCTGACAAAATGAAACTTGCTAGCTTCACATTCAAAGATGTGGCAATGGATCCAAACTACAACGGTGCAGAGCTAGGTTATTGTTCAAACGATAACGTGCTAGACAAAGGTGAAACAGGCACATTAACTGTTAGCATCATGAACACAGGTAGTGAAGTACTAACTGGTACTCAAGCACAGTTAACGGTTGTTAGTGGTCACGATGTAACGTTCGAAAATGATGGTTTAATCACTTTTGACGATACAACTCCTTACGCTTCACAAACAAGCGCACCTATCACGTTTACACTAAATGATGCAGGCACTGCTGATACACTTGAAATCGAAGTGTCATTCCCAGAGCTTTCTGCTGATGACGAGATTGTTGAAGGAGCAAGCGATACAGTATCTTACCTTGTGAACATGGACTTTGAAGATAAAGCACCAGTGAGCTCACAAACTGCTGACGATATGGAAGTAGCAGGTGCATCATTACGTGATTGGAAAGAAAACGTAATGACAGGTGACGACTTAGCAGTTGGCACACAAAGCATGGCAACGGGCGGTAATATCAACTTCTTTAACAGCTTTGGCTTTGGTCTTGGCGAGCAAACAATGTACCTAAACAACAATGACTTCCAGTCAGATGTTGCAGTTGAGTCAAGAGAGTTTGATATCGGTTTTGCGGGTGACTTTGAAGTTTCATTCTGGCACTTCTACCTAATCGAAAACGAATGGGATGGTGGTGTTGTAGAGATCAGCGTAAACGGCGGTAACTGGGTTGATGTTACTGAAATGGGCGGTACATTTGATGTTGGTTACGATGGCCCGTTAATCGAAAACGACGCGCAAGCACTACAAGATCGCGATACTTTCACAGGTAACAATGTGGATGGTAACGGTGTTTATGGTAACTACGAAACAATTCGTTTCGGTACTGAACTAAACGGTAACCGTGCAAAATTACGTTTCCGTATGTCATCAGACAGCGCAGTACGTGAGTTCGGCTGGTGGATTGATAACGTAACTGTTAGCAATGTAACGTCACCAATCTTCTCAAACGTAATTGCTGGTGATGCATTAGCATGTGATAACGCACTACCATTACTTTCTGTATCGGGTGATGAGTCTGTTTCTGAGTCTGCTTCAGGCACATTAACGGCAACAGCGTCAGACCGTAACAGTGATGACACGCTAAGCTACACCTGGACGCAACTAAGCGGCACAACAGCAACACTTACAGGTGCTGACACTGCAACTCTAGGCTTCACGCCAGGTGCTATCTCAAGCGATGACGAGTTAGTATTTGAAGTAACAGTAAGCGATGGTACAGACTCTGTATCAGAGCAGTTCACTGTTGCCGTAACTAACGAAGCTGAGCCAGTAGAAGAGAAGAAAGTAACTAAATCTAGCAACGGTAGCTTTGGTTTCTTAACACTACTACTTGCACCATTAGCGCTTATCGGCCGTCGCCGTAAACGTAAATAAGACTTTTAAATAGTGATAACAAAGCCCTTACAGTTCGCTGTAAGGGCTTTTTTGTTTTTAAGTTAGTGAGGGAAAGTTTGCGAGGGGAAAGGGGAAAGTTTCGAGATGCGAGATACGAGATATGAGATGCGAGATGCGAGATGCGAGATGCGAGATGCGAGGTAGCAGCGATTTTACATCGCGTCCTAGCGCCTAGAGCCTAGAGCCTAGCGCCTTTTTGTAGGCGTGAAACTTGTTTCGCGCGTCTGAACGCTGATAGCTGACGGCTGACAGCTCTTTTTACTATCTTTGTGGGGTCATCAATACTCGATAACCCCACATTTCTGACTTACAGCTTAGAGCTTAAGGTAAACTATTGAACCGTTGCTTTTAGGCCGCGGCGTTTTAATAACGCTGACGTGTCTGGCTCTTGACCACGGAATGCTTTGAACGATTCCATAAGGTCACGTGAGTTACCCACTTCTAAAATTTCTTTACGGTATTTTTCACCCATTTCGCGAGTTAAACCACCTTGCTCTTGAACATATGCAAAGGCGTCTGCCGCTAAGATTTCACTCCACATATAAGCGTAGTAACCCGCTGAGTAACCGCCGCCCATTGAGTGTGAGAAGAAGGCTGACTTATAACGTGGTGGTACAAATGGTACATCAACACCATGTTTAGCAAGCGCTTGTTGCTCAAACTTTTCAATGTCTTGTAATGGTGCATCAGCAGAAAGTGAATGCCACTCCATATCAAGTAATGCAGCTGCAACGTACTCTAGGGTATCAAAACCTTGGTTGAAGCTACGTGATTGAATTACTTTTTTCAGTAGCTCATCAGGAATCGGCTCGCCAGTTTTATGGTGTTTTGCATAGTTAGCGATAACTTCAGGGTACATGGCCCAATCTTCCTCAAATGTTGATGGGAACTCAACGAAGTCGCGTGATACTGAGGTGCCAGATAGAGTCGGGTACTTCACGTTTGAGAACATGCCGTGTAAGCCATGACCCAGCTCGTGGAAAATTGTTGTTGCTTCATCGTAGCTGATAAGCGTAGGTTCGCCATTCGCGCCTTTTTGAATGTTCATAACGTTTACGACAACTGGCTTTTGTTCTTTAAGGCCAGATTGTTTAACGAATGAGCTCATCCATGCACCGCCACGTTTGCCTTCACGAGCGAAGTAGTCAGCAAAGAAAATGGCTAAGCTCTTTCCATTTTCATCAAATAACTCATAGGCTTTTACATCAGGGTGGTAAACCGGAATATCATTACGTGGTTTAAAGGTGATGCCGTATAAACGGTTCATGGTGAAGAATACGCCGTCTTCTAAAACGCGGTTGAACTCGAAATATTCTTTCACTGCATTTTCGTCAAGGTTGTATTTATCTTTACGCACTTGCTCTGCGTAGAATAACCAATCCCATGGCTGTAATTTAAATTGTTCACCTGACTCATCAATCTTAGCTTGAATAGCCGCCGCTTCAGCGTTGACGTTCTGCATTAATGCAGGGATCATACTCGCAAACATATCAAATACAGCTTGTGGTTTTTTCGCCATTTGTGACTCTAAACCAAAATCAGCCCAGCTGTCGTAACCTAATAGTTTCGCTTTTTGAGCACGTAACTGAGCAAGTTCTGCCACGATATCACGGTTACTATTTTCGCCCGATAATGCACGCTCAGCCGATGCACGCCATACTTTTTCACGTAAATCACGGTTTTTCAGTGTTGCCAGAATAGGCTGACGCGTGGTGTTTGTGATCTTAATTAGGTATTTACCAGGGTGACCTGCCTCTGCAGCGGCATTGGCAAGCTGCTCAATTTGACCTGCTGGTAAGCCCTCAAGCTCTGCTTTGTCATCCACTAAAACAACATTTGTTTTAGTAAGCGCTAATAAGTTTTGTGAGAACTGGGTTGTTAAGCTCGAGTGCTTTGTATTGATATCACGAATTTGTTGTTTTTGCTCTGCACTTAATTTTGCACCAGCACGCACAAAACGTTTGTAGTAAACGTCTAATAAACGCTTTTCTTCAGCAGTTAAGGCAAGGCTGTCAGCTTCGCTGTGAATAGCCGCTACTTTCTCAAAAAGTGCTTTATTTAAGAAAATGTTGTCGCTATGAGCCGCTAGTTTTGGCGCTAACTCTTTTTGTAATTCACGACGTGCCGGGTTTGAATCCGTACCCGCTAAGTTATAAAAAATACTGCGTGTGCGTGTTAATAGCTCACCACTTTTCTCGAGCGCAACAATCGTATTGGCAAAATCAGGCTTTGCTGGATTGTTGATAATAGCTTGCACTTCAGCCATTTGCTCAGACATGCCTTTATTAAATGCCGGCATGAAATGTTCATCTTTAATCGCACTGAAATCAGGCGTTTCGTATTGTAATACGCTTTTCACAAACAGTGGGTTAGCTTGCTCATTTGCAGCAACAGGGGCTGATTGCTCTGATTTAGGCGTTGATGTTGTTGTTTGCGGTTCTGAACAGGCTGTAAGTAACAGCGCAGAACTGATCGCGGTTGCGATTAGGTGTTTCATAGTTTTTCTCTCGTCATTTTTAAAATTAAATTGTGTCGATATAACCTTGCACATACGTTTTATAAGCTCTTGATTTGCATAGCGGTTAAAACGGATTACAAAAAGATGCTAAAAAAGCACTTATATGAGGCAGGTATCACCATGTGATCAATGAGCCCAGCATACTGTGTCTTATTACAATTGACCTCATACGTTGCGATAAGGTGATTATTGGCTGCGATAAGCCGTTAAAATTCTCTAAGATCGGAAAGCCACTTATAACTTTACAGCTTAAATAGCCCGACCCAATTGATCTTTTTGACTCATAACAGTGTCCAAATAAAAACTTTGTGGTATGTTATATTGTAACAATTCAGTCTGCAATCAATCTTGCCATGGAGTGCATTTTTTTACGATAAGTTGCAAATGTTGCTGAATAAGCAAGGAGTCATATGGCTATTATAATTAAACATGCCTGCGTTGTTAATGAAGGACAGCGCGAAATAAACGATGTACGAATTGTTGGTAATCGAATCGCTGAAATTGCCAAAGATATCAGTGCCAAGGCCAATGATGAGGTAATTGATGCAAGCGGTTTGTTGCTATTACCTGGCATGATCGACGATCAAGTTCACTTTAGAGAGCCAGGCCTTACCCACAAAGGCACGATCGCCAGTGAATCCGCCGCCGCAGTTGCAGGTGGTATTACAAGCTTTATGGAAATGCCCAATGTTTCACCATCGACTACCACAGCAAAAGCACTTGCAGATAAATACGCGATAGCAGCGCAAACGAGCGCTGCGAATTATGCGTTTTACTTTGGCGCAACCCCAGACAACCTCGATGAAATAAAGGCTCTTGATGCCAAAAGTGTATGTGGTGTTAAAGTGTTTATGGGGGCATCAACAGGCGATTTACTGGTTGAGCACCCTCATGCCCTTGAAGCCATTTTTCGGGAAAGCCCAGTACTCATTGCCACCCATTGTGAGCAAGGCGAAGTTATTCAGCAAAATCACCGCCGTTTAGCAAAGCGCTATGGTGAGTTACGTATCGAACATCACCCGTTAATTCGTGATGAGTTGGCGTGTTATGCATCTTCATCGTATGCCGTATCGCTGGCAAAACGCTATGGCTCGCAGCTGCATGTTTTACACCTAACAACAGCAAAAGAGCTAGAACTATTTAGTAACGCACCCATAGAGCAAAAGCACATAACTGCCGAAGCTTGCGTGCATCATTTGTGGTTTAATCAAGATGATTACGCAAGCTATGGCAATCAAATTAAATGTAACCCCGCCATAAAATCAGAGCAAGACCGCCAAGCGCTACTCGCAGCAGTGCGCGATGGTCGCATTGATATTATTGCCACCGATCATGCCCCTCATACTTGGCAAGAAAAGCAGCAACAATACAGCGCTGCCCCTGCTGGGCTCCCATTAGTCGAGCATGCATTACTGTCGTTACTTGAGCAGGTAAAACGTCGTGCGTTGAGCCTTGAGCAAGTCGTTGAAAAAACAGCGCATAACGTGGCAAAGCGATTTGCTATCGAAGAGCGGGGGTTTATCAGAGAAGGTTATTTTGCTGATTTAGTCCTGGTTGACCCAAATGCAGAAAAGCACGTTGAGCATACAAACACGCATTACTTATGCCAATGGACGCCATTTAATGGCACCACTTTTTCACACCGAATAACACATACCTTTGTAAATGGCGAGTGTGTCTTTGATGGGCAACAAGTGACCCCGCACAAACAGGCCGCTAAGGTCTTAACATTCAATCGTTAAAAGAAGTCGATATGCAATTACCCGATATTACCTCGCACTCTAATGTAGATTTTCAGTCACCTTTAAAATGGGTCGGCATGGAGAAAATAGCATTGCCTTTGAAGCTTGCACAAACTCATGTTGATGTGCACTTGAATACCAAAGCTGATGTGTTCGTTAGCCTTGATAGTGATGCTAAAGGTATTCATATGTCGCGTCTTTATTTACTACTTAATCAGCTACTGGCTAAACAAAGTTTAACGACTCAGCGTGTTAACGAGTTTATGCAGGCTGTTTTAGCATCACAAAAAGGCTTAAGTAAAGGCGCAAAACTGGTGCTGCATTTTGATTTACCACAGCTAAAACCAGCGCTACTTAGCGACAATGCAGGTTACAATGCTTACCCTGTCGTTTTAACTATTACAAAGCAGCAATCACTTACCATTAACTTAAAAGTCGATATTGCCTACAGTAGCACGTGCCCGTGTTCAGCGGCATTATCGAGGCAGCTTTTGAGCGAGGCAGTCGATAAGCAATTTAGTGATGAGCATATAGATAAAGCCTCTTTACTCAATTGGCTTGCAAGTGAACAGGGCTCAATTGCAACTCCCCATAGCCAGCGCTCTTATGCTTATATTGATGTCACTTTTAGTAGTGAAAAGCTACCTGATATTAGCGGCTTTATCACATTATGTGAGCAAGCCATAGGCACCCCAGTACAAACCGCCGTAAAGCGTGAAGATGAACAAGCATTTGCTGCCCTTAACGCAAAAAACTTACTGTTTTGCGAAGATGCAGCAAGGCGATTGAAGCAGTGCTTCGAAACCATGCCGAGCATTGCTGATTACCAATTTAAGGTTGAACACCAAGAAAGCTTACATGGCCACAATGCCGTGGTTTATGAGTCTAAATATTAGGTTCATGAACCTAAAATGGTTTACAAATTTTGACATTAGCGGTCGCAAAATATTGCTATTCATTTTCACAATGATAATGATACGAGCGCTAAAAATGATAAACATAATAATATAAAGGACGACTATGCGTTTTAAATTTATTGCTGCTGCAGTGGGTCTCGCTGTAGCAAATGTTGCTGTTGCCGACGAAGGCATGTGGCAACCTCACCAGCTACCAGAGCTTGAATCAGTGTTAAAAGCGAAAGGCTTGAGCATTGATGTAGAGTCAATTTCAAAATTAACAGAGTTTCCGATGAACGCGGTAATTAGCCTTGGTGGCTGTACAGCTTCGTTTGTTTCACCAAAAGGCTTAGTTGTCACAAATCATCACTGTGCCTATGGTTCGATTCAATATAACTCGACTACCGAAAACAATATTTTAGAAAATGGCTTTTTAGCTAAAACAACGGGCGAAGAAGTCCCAGCTGCGCCGGGTTCTCGTGTTTTTGTAACAGAGCAAGTAACCGACGTTACAGATAAAGTAAATAAAGGGACTGAAAAGTTAACCGGTAAAGCACGTTTTGATGCAATTCAAGCAAATGAGAAAGCACTTGTTAGTGAGTGTGAGCAAGACGAGAGCTACCGCTGTAATGTGTATACTTTCCACGGTGGTCTTGAGTATTACCTTATTAAATCGCTAGAAATTAAAGATGTACGTTTAGCGTATGCACCTGCTATGGGCGTAGGTAAATACGGCGGTGATATCGACAACTGGATGTGGCCGCGCCACACGGGTGATTTCTCGTTCTATCGCGCCTATGTTGGCAAAGATGGCAAGCCAGCTGAATATTCAGAAGATAACGTGCCGTACCAAAGTGATGCGTTTTTAAAAGTAAGCGCTAAAGGTGTTCAAGAAGGCGATTTTGTGATGGTTACCGGTTATCCGGGCAGCACAAACCGTTACCGTATTTCGCCTGAAGTTGATTACGTGTTTAACACAGCTTACCCATTAGCGCGTAAATATAACTCTAAATATGTCTCGTTAATTGAAGAAAATGCGCCTGAAGGTTCAGAGGCACGTATCGCTTATGAAAGCACGATTGCGGGTTACAACAACTATATTAAAAACTATGGCTCAATGATTGAGAGTTTCAATAAAGGGTCAATGTATAGCCGTAAGCAACAATTCGAAAAAGATCTCACTGCGTGGATCAACGAAGATAGTAAGCGCAAAGCTAAATACGGACATGTACTTGCTGATTTATCTGCGCTAGTTGCTCAGTCGCAAGAGCATAACCAGCGCGACCGTATGTTAGGGTATGTACACCGCTCACAAATGATCTCAACTGCTCGACGTTTATACCGTTTAGCTTACGAAAAACAAAAGCCAGATGCTGAGCGCGAAAGCGGTTATCAAGAACGTGATATGCCACGTATCGAGTCTCGTTTAAAAAGCATGAGCCGTCGTTATGATGAAACCGTAGATAAAGCTATTTTACTGTACTTTATTGAGCAATATGCTGCATTACCTAAAGACGAGCGAGTTGCAGAGGTTGATAAAGCACTGGGTCTAACAAACGGTTTTGATAAACAAAAACAGCAAGCCTTGCTTGATGATATGTATGCTAAATCGGTTCTTGCAGATGAAAGTAAACGTTTATGGATGACAGAACTTGACCTTGCTCAGTTAAAGCAAAGTAGCGATCCATTCATTCAGTATGCGCATGCAATCTTTGCAGTCACAAAAGATATTGAAGATGCGAAAAAAGAACTGGCTGGTAAACAGCAAGCTGCTCGCCCTGCACTAATGGAAGCAATCATCGCTTATAACAAGGCACTTAATAAGCCAGTTTATGCTGATGCTAACAGCACCCTGCGTGTAACTTACGGTACGGTAGGCGGCTATTCACCGCAAGATGGCTTAGTGGCAACCCCCTTTACATCTTTAGAAGGACTACTTGCTAAAAACACCGGTGTTGAACCATTCAATTCACCAGAGAAACAAAACGAGTTAATTAAGCAAAAGCTTTATGGTGATTACACCGGCGGTATGAATACGGTTCCGGTTAACTTTTTATCGAATGTAGATACCACAGGCGGTAACTCAGGTTCACCAACGCTAAACGGTAATGCTGAGCTCGTTGGTTTGTTATTTGATGGTGTTTACGAAAGCATTATTGGTGATTGGGATTACGATGAAAACTTAAATCGCTCAATTCACGTTGATTCACGATACATGTTGTGGGTAATGGATAAAGTTGATAATGCTCAAAACCTACTTAAAGAGATGACTATCGTTAAGTAATCTAAGTTAAACGCTAATTTAAGCATTAAAATGCCAGTCTAACAGACTGGCATTTTTGTTTTTTATAAAAATAAAAGTACTGAATTTCATAAGGTTGAAAAATATTTATAAAAATTAATTTTTCTTAAGTTTTATTTAAGTTTCGCTCGATAAATTTTACACATAACCTAAGTGGAGCGAACAATTATGCTTTCAGTTCAACAATCACATCAAACTCAAGTTCAAGAGCCTGCCTTTGTTTGCACTCGTGAAGGAGGCCAATTTCGTGACCGCCTTGAGCGTAATATTAAGCAAGGTTTTGCTGCAGCCTATGACGCGAAAATTTCGCAGTTCATGCCGCTTCTTTGTGAGCTTAATGTTGATGATGAAGTATGTACGTTAGGCCTTCGCTCTGCATCACAACCTTTGTTTATTGAACAATACCTCCCTGCGTCTATTGAGCACTTTGTTGGTGCCAAGCGTGAGCACATTTTTGAGCTAGGTAATTTATGCTCAACGCACCGAAAAGCCACCTTGGCACATTTTGTTTTAATGAACGAAGCACTCTATCAAGCAGGAGCAAATTATTTAGTGTTTTGTGCAACCCGCAAAGTGAGAGCGCTATTAAAAATGCTGGGTGTCAATTGCAAAGAAATCGGTGTTGCAAATGCGCAAGCACTTCAAGATCCAGCAAGCTGGGGTAGCTATTACGACAATCAACCAACCATCTGTGTGGTTGACCTAAACGAAGCTCATCAGCGTGTATTAAATACCCCCGTTTTATTCAATATCAAACAGCAGTGTTTACAGTCATCGCTTGAGCTTGCTGTATTTTTGGAGGCGTTATGAGTTGGTTAACACAGTTACCACATAAAGATAGCGATACCTTAATGGTTTGCCACAAAAACGATGGTGTGCGCTCACTAACTAAACAAGAATTTACTGAACAAGTGACTCGCTTGCTACCTACCTTGGCAGAATTTGATGCCCAAGGTGTGGCTTATCAATTAGATAACACACCTGCTTGGTGTGTATTAGAAGCTGCGCTTAGCGAGCTTAAAAGAGTGGCTATTCCGCTACCAACGTTTTTTACTGCTCAGCAAATTGCGTTTGGTTTACAAAACAGTGGGGCAGGTTTATTTGTTTGTGACCGTGCTTACGAAGGCGAGCATGCTAAATTAGTGGCGTTAGTAGATGTATGTAAGCATTACCCTTTATATGTTTACCAATTGAGTAATACACAGCCTGTGCCATATTTTGCAAACACGCAAAAGATTACCTTTACGTCTGGCTCAACGGGCACACCAAAAGGCGTGTGTTTATCGCTTGAAAGCCAATTGCAGGTGGCAACATCACTTTATCAAAGCATTGGTTTAGAAAAACCAAACCATTTATGTTTACTGCCGCTACCTGTTTTGCTTGAGAATTTAGCCGGTGTGTATGCGCCGCTATTAGCGGGTGGCACGGTTAACTTAGTGCCTTTAGCTGAACTTGGTTTTTCAGGTGCACAGCTACTTGAACCACATAAATTAATAGCCGCAATTGAACGTACTGAGCCAAACACCCTTATTTTAGTGCCTGAGCTACTGACTTGTTTAGTGGCTTTTGCAAAGCAAGGCTGGCAAGCACCTAAAAGCTTAAAGTTTATTGCAGTAGGTGGCGCAGTTGTAAGCCAAGCGCTTATTAAGCAAGCTCGTGAGCTCGGTTTGCCGGTTTATCAAGGTTATGGTTTATCTGAATCTTCATCGGTGGTGAGTTTAAACACTCGCGATGATGATGACATTGACACCGCAGGGCGAGTACTTAAGCACATTCAATACAAAATTGAAAATGGCCAGCTTTATATCAAAGGCTCATTGTTTTTGGGGTATTTAGGTCAAGCAGCACAAGATGCTGATGACTGGTATGCAACTGGCGATCTCGTTACTGAGCAAGCAGGTCGCTTGGTTATTCAGGGCCGCTTGAAAAATCAGCTGATCACCAGCTTTGGGCGCAATATCAGTGCCGAGTGGCCAGAGTCGTTATTGCTTAGCCACAGCCAAGTACAACAAGCAGTGGTGATTGGCGAAGGTCAGGCATTTTTAGCCGCGCTTATCTATGCAAACCAAGCGATGAATGACGCTGAACTTGCCGCCCATATTACGGCACAAAACGCGCAACTACCCGAATACGCACAGATCAGAAAGTGGCATCGAATGACAGAGCCTATGAGCCACACGCAAGGTTTATTAACCAGCAATAATCGCCCTAAACGCGATGTTATTAATCAATTTTTTGCTAAAGAAATTTCAGCACTTTACCAAGAGGCGACCAGCATGAGTCAATTTTTCAATACATTACAAGCCGAAACACAGAAAGAACGTGACTACCTATTAGCTGCGCCGATTATTGGACGCGTTTTTAAAGGTGAAGTAAGCCTAAGTGAATATGCATCGTTCTTAACGCAAGCTTATCACCATGTTAAGCACACAGTACCACTGCTGATGGCAGTTGGTGCAAAGCTGAGCGATAAACAAGAGTGGCTGCGCGAAGCTGTTGCAGAATACATCGAAGAAGAGTTAGGCCACCAAGAATGGGTGCTAAACGATATTGCAGCCTGTGGTTTTGATAAAGAGCAAGTGCGTCATTCTCGTCCACAGTTTTCGACCGAGTTAATGGTGTCGTACGCCTACGATGCAATTAATCGCGGTAACCCATTGGCATTCTTTGGCATGGTTCATGTGCTCGAAGGTACCTCGATTGCATTAGCCGATAATGCAGCAGGGCAAATCCGTGAGGTCGTAGGTTTACCTAAAAAGGCGTTTACCTACCTTACTTCGCACGGTGCACTGGATATTGAGCATGTGAAGTTTTTCGAAAACCTCATGAACAAAATTGATAACGAGGACGACCAGCAAGCCATCATTCACGCCGCAAAATGTTTTTATAAATTGTACGGCAATATTTTCCGTGACCTCGATTCAGAACCTTTCTTTAGCGAGGCTGACTTGGAGCAAAGCGCATGAGTAGCCCAGTTTGTGTGCTAACCGGTGCAACAGGGGGCATTGGCCGTGCTATTGCCCTTCGCCTTGCAAAAGAAGGTTGGCGTTTATTACTCGTTGGTCGAAATGTGAAGCAACTTGCTGCACTGCAATTGGAATGTGGCAATGATGCTGAGTATTTTCAGGCCGACCTTAGTAACAGTGAATCTCGCGATGACCTAGCTAAGTTTGCTCAGCAAATTGGCGGGGCAACGTTACTAATCAATAACGCAGGCGTTAATGTAATGCAGGGGTTTAGTGAAATTAGCGAACAGCAAATTGATCATCTGTTAAATATTAACCTACATGTGCCTATTAAATTGTGTCAGCTGTTTTTACCACAAGTGACCCGCAATAAAGGCACGATTGTCAATATTGGTTCATCGTTTGGCAGCATTGGTTATCCGTATCAAACCTTGTACTGCGCAAGCAAGTTTGGCCTAAGAGGGATGACCGAAGCCCTTGCCAGAGAGCTCAGCCACAGCGATGTGAAAGTATTGTATTTAGCGCCTCGTGCCACCGATACCGCGATTAATTCGCCGCAAGTACGCGCGATGAACAAAGAGCTGGGTAACACCATGGATCCGCCAGAAAAAGTGGCTGATGCATTAATAGATTTAATTAAATCAAAAAAACGTCGTCGTTTTATTGGTTTTCCAGAAACATTATTTGCCCGTATTAACGGCGCATTTCCATCACTCGTTGATAACGCAATAGCAAAACAACTTCCTAAAATTAAAAGTTTTTTTGCCAACTAAATTGATCAAGGTGAATGATTATGACTAAACTAAATTTAAAAGCCCTAATGATGTTAGGTGTTATCATGGCTGCGCCTGCAAAAGCCGACTTTAATAGCGATTTAAGTTCGGTGCAAAAGCAGTGGGCAGTGGTTAATTACGAATTAGTTGACGATGCACAGTTAGATGCATTCGAAAAGTTAGCGAGCGAAACCGCAGAGTTTAGCAAAGCCAACGACCAGCAAGCAGCCAGCCATATTTGGTACGGTATTGTGTTATCGAGCTATGCAGGTGCAAAAGGGGGCTTAGGCGCGCTAGGTCTTGCAAAAGATGCGAAAGCACAATTTGAAAAAGCGCTAAGCCTAGATCCAAAAGCGCTTGATGGCTCGGCATACACAAGCCTTGCAACCTTATACGGTAAAGTACCAGGTTGGCCTATTGGTTTTGGTGATGACGATGAAGCGAAAAAACTGTTTAAGCAAGCGCTTGAGCTAAACCCGCGTGGTATCGATAGCAACTATTTATATGCGTCATTCCTATATGACGAGCGCAAGTATAAATCAGCTAGAGAGTTTTTATTGGTTGCACAGCAAGCGCCAGCGCGCCCTGAAAGACCCAAAGCAGATCTTTACCGCCAACAAGAAATTACTAAACTATTGGCTAAGGTAGAGAAAAAAATAAAGAGATAAGCTATGCATTTATTGCTCGTTGAAGACGACCATTTAGTGGCAGAAGGCCTGTGTCGTTCTTTACGTCAACAAGGATACAGTGTTGAACATAGTTCGACCGTTAAGTCAGCGATGCAATGGCTGCAAAATGATGAAATTGAGCTGGTAGTCCTTGATTTAGGACTACCAGACGGTGATGGTATCGACATTTTAAAACACATCAAAAAGCATCGTAAAAACCTGCCCGTGGTGATTTTAACTGCTCGGGGCAGTATTGATGATAAAGTCATGGGGCTTGATTTAGGTGCTGATGACTACCTAGCAAAGCCCTTTGATCCCGCTGAGCTGTTTGCCCGTCTTCGGGTTGCCAGCAGGCGTGTGACCCAAGCACAAACCAGCACTTTAAAAGTTGGTGATGTTGAAATGGACACCGCCGCTTTTACCGTAAGATTTCAAGGTGAGCCAGTAAACTTGCCGCGCAAAGAGTTTATGCTCCTTAAAGCCTTGCTAGAAAACCAAGGTCGCGTGCAATCAAAACAGCAGTTAGAAAGTAAACTGTACGAATGGGGCGAAGAGGTGGGGTCTAATACCATCGAAGTACACATTCATCACTTGCGTAAAAAATTCCCAAAAGAGTTTATTAAAACCTTGCGCGGCATTGGTTATGTGGTAGGTAAACGCTAGTGTCAATTCGTAAAAGGCTGACTCTACTTATATTGTCTATGGTGATCTTAACCTGCTTTTTGGCATTTACTAAAGGTTACCGTGAAAGTATGAATCAGGCTGAAGCACTGCTCGATAACGAGCTGGTAACGCTGGCACATGTGTTAATCGAGCAGCCACTCAGTAAAGAAACCCCAGCTTTTACCAGTGATTTACCGCAGTTATTGTTTCAAGTTTGGGTTGATGATAGCTTGGCCTCAAGCTCAAAATCATTGCAGCAAAATCTTAGTAATCAAAGTCAGTGGCAAACCGGGTTTAGTGTTGAGAACTTGGCTGGGCAACGAGTCAAAGTGTATCGCTTAAGCGAAGGCAATAAGCGGGTGCTTATTGCAGAGCCTTTGAGCAAACGTGTGGCGCTAACCGAAACTGTGATTTTGTCGGCCATGACGCCGCTGTTATGGAGTGTGCCTATCCTTGCTCTCCTTATTAGTGTGTTTGTAAAACAAGGGCTTGCGCCACTAACTCGGTTATCAAATCAACTCAAACATCGTCAAGCAAATGACTTTACAGCTATTCCTTGGCAAACCCCAGAGCAAGAAATAAAACCCGTAATTAGCCGCTTAAATGATCTATTCAAACGGGTTGAAAGTGCCTATTTACGAGAGCGCTTTTTTGCCTCTGATGCGGCCCACGAACTGCGTACTCCGCTCAGTAGTTTAAAAATCAATGTGCATAATTTAGTGGCTCAAGGTGTTGAGAGTGTTGAGCTTGATGCGATGGAAAAAGGCGTTGATAAGCTGAGCAATATCGTTGAACAAATGCTGATTTTGGGGCGTACCTATCCAGAGCAATGGCAAGCGCAATTTAGCCCCGTGTCGGTGTTAGAAATTAGCCAGCAGGTTGCCTCACAACTTTATGATCGTATTGACGAAAAAGAGCACACAATTAGCATTGATGGCGATGATTTTATCATCGCCGGTGATGAATTCACCTTAGTTACTTTGTTTGGCAATTTACTGAGTAACGCCATAAAATATACCCCAGCTGCGGGAGAGATTTGTATTACTCTGAAAACCGAAAACAATCGTTTTATCTGGCAAATAGATGACTCGGGCCCCGGTATTGATGAAGCTCAAAAACAGCGCATTTTTAACCGTTTTTACCGTGTGGGTGGCGATAAACATCCCTCTGGTGAACAAGGAGCCGGGCTTGGTATGGCCATTGTTGAACACATAGTGTCGATTTATAACGCTGATATTGCTTTAGCTGACAGTCACCTTGGTGGCTTGCGGGTGAGTGTCTCTTTTATGCAAGGAGATGTCAGTGAATAAATGGATTTTGGCAATTTCTATGTTGTTACTATATATGTCGTCTTGGCTTGCCTATGCCAAAGAGTACAAGCTGATTTTAAAAGATCACTTGTTTTACCCCGCTGAAATAAAAGTACCTGCTAATAAAAAACTGCGGCTTTTGATCGAAAACCAAGATGACACGCCAGAAGAGTTCGATAGCTTTGACTTAAACCGCGAAAAAGTGCTCTACCCAGGTCGCACGAGCGTCATTTATATTGGGCCGCTCAGCCCTGGGCGTTATGACTTTTTTGGTGAATTTTCGCCTAATACAGCCAGAGGAACTGTCGTGGCTACGGAGGTGAATGATGCTGATAACTAGTTTATTAATGAGCATTAATCAGCTTTTGCCTGTGGTGATTTTAGCCGTGCTTTTGAGTTTAATTGTGCCTTTAAGTCAGCGCCAACTGAGTATTTATGCAGTGATTGGTACGCTACTAAGCTTAGTGTTTGTGCAAGGCGCTGCTTGGCTGAGTCAGTTATTTGATCACAGAGGCTTAGAGTTTATTCAAATGCTACTGTGTATTGTCATCTTTATCGCTGCATTAATTAGCTTTCAGCAACGAAGCATAGCGGCTGCGCTGGCCTTGATTGCAACCATGACGTTGTATTTAAGCCATTATATGATTTATTTAGTCAGTTTTTGGCACAGTAAAGATACTGCTGAGCCATTGATACTGGGTACATCTTTAGGTGTGGGCATTTGTATTAGCTTTGGCGTTTTGTTGTTCTTTTTGCTTGAGAGTATTGCTAAGCGTGTAGGCGAGCAGCCATTGGTTGTGTTGCTTGCCTTAAATGCAACAGCAAAGCTATTGATATTTATTGATTTAGCAAGTCAGATCGATTTACTCGATGTGACCTCAAATTATTTAGATTGGCGTGGGTTTTTAATTGAAAACTCAGAGCTTGGGCGCGTATTAAAAGCCTTAGTAGGTTACGAAGCTACGCCAAGCAAAACCGCGCTATGGGTGTATATCATTGCTACGTTGGGGTTTATCGCTTTAGCCAACGTTTTAAAAATTAAAAAGACCAAGGAGCCAGTATGCGGTTCTTAATAGTTAGTTTAAGTTGCTTGTTTTTATTAAGTATTAGCCAAGTTGCTCAGGCTGATGGCATGGTAGTTGATAAAGTGTACCACCCTTATGTATTGCCTTTTGAGCGCGAAGTTGAGTGGCGTTTGGTGTCTAGGCAAACTGATAGCGGTAATGTGCTTGCACAGCGTGCAGGCTTTGGCGGCGCAATTAACGACACCATGAGCCTTGAGGGCTACTTAGTTGGCGAGCGCGATGATAACGGTGACTTTGGTTTATCTTCGTATGAAGTAGAATTACGTTGGCAATTGGTCGAGCAAGGTCGTTTGTGGGCCGATTGGGGAGCATTATTTGAGCTTGAAAAACAGCATACACTCGATGCATACGAAGCAACGACCGGCTTTTTATGGGAAAAAGAGTTTGGCCGTACAAGCCTGACTATGAACGCATTTTTAGTGTATGAATGGGGCGCTGATATTGAAAACGAGTGGGAAAGCGAGTTTCGCTTACAATACCGTTATCGCTATCGTTCGGCCTTTCAACCATCGATAGAAATCTATGCGGGAGAGGACTTTTTTGGGGTTGGTCCAGGCTTTATTGGGCTACACAGATTTAGCCCTAAACGCCAGTTAAAATGGGAAGCGGGTTTTATTAGTGAGCTTAGTCAATCGGGCAAGGATCACAGCTTTCGTTTAGCACTTGAGTTTGAGTTTTAAGGATTGTTTTAGTTACTTTAATGTAGCTCAAGTGCCCAGTTTATATAGCCTAAGCAAACGATAGTATTTGACATATTCTGGCAACTCTATATAGTGAGCGGTAGCTAAAAAGCGTGTAATTAATAAATCTTTATTTCGTTGTTGTATAAGTAATACTTGTAGTACCGTCCTGAAGTTTTTAAGTTCCATCTGATTTTTTGCTACACCCGCCCACTACGGGCAATATTTAATTTTTTATATCAGGAATATGACTATGTCTAACGTTGTTGCAGGTACAGTTAAGTGGTTTAACGAATCTAAAGGTTTTGGTTTCATCGAGCAAGAAAATGGTCCAGACGTTTTCGCTCACTTCAGCGCTATCCAATCTGAAGGTTTCAAAACTTTAGCTGAAGGCCAACGTGTAGAGTTCACTCTATCACAAGGTCAAAAAGGCCCTCAAGCGGACAACATCAAGCCGCTATAATTTTACTGAAAAGTAAAGTTGAGAAGAAGCAAGCTACGGCTTGCTTTTTTTATGCCTAAAAATTGACTGAGCTAGTGAATATTTCTATATTTAATGCAGCTATGTCATTAGAGTGTATTAATTATCTTAAAATATTTGTTGTTAGCATGCCTAAGCTTTGCACCTGTAGTATTGGCAAAAGATAGTGTCACCATCTACACCGAGCAATTTCCGCCGTATAACTTCTCAAATAAAGGGCATTTAGAAGGCATAAACCTCGAGTTTGTTAAAGCAATGTGTGTTGATGCAGACATTGAATGTCAATTCGAGCTCTTACCTTGGTCTCGGGCGTATCACTTAGCCCAGCAAAAGCCGCTGTCAGGTCTGGTCTCTACAGCACGTATTCCCGACCGTGAAGAGTTATTCAAGTGGATTGGTCCAATGGCTTCCTCTCGTAACTTTTTTTATCGCTTACAATCAAATGACCGTATTAATCCAATCGATTTATCGCAAGTAAAAGATCATAGCTTATGTGTTGTCAGAGATAGCATTTACGAAAAGTTTGTAGAAAGCATTGGCTTTGAAGGTGAAAAAAATCTTCTCAAAGTAAGCCACTATTACGAGTGCATTAATTTATTTTTCAAAAATAAAATAGAGCTCATTATTGGCTCGGAGCTGTCGTTTAATTACCAATTAATGCAGTATGGTCACCAAGGGCGAGAAGTGGTTAAGTTAGTTGAGTTGCCTCTTAATGGCACGGTAGGAAACTTTCTAGCCTTAAATAAGGCCTTACCCGAAGAGCTTGTAAGCCGATTACAGGCAAGTTATGACAAGCTCAGTAAACAAGGGTTATTAGAGACTTATATTGAGCAATACAAAGCGAATTAAGGTCGCTGCGCGAGCATCATCACTGCATTGTATCTTGGTGTCATAACCACCTCATTAAACGCAGCCTTTAAGGCATCGACATAACGTTGGTCGGTATTAATATTTGCGGCAAGATAGCCTTTCATGGTTAAAAAGTCGATTGCATGAGCAAAGCTGAAACGAGTTTCATCCAGTGCTAATTGCTCAGCCATGGCCGCAATATAGTTCTTATCATCAATAATTAAATCAACCTTGCCCGACATCAACAGCTGATACGATTTATTGATATCAGAGGTATATACCACTGTATAACCACGCTCTGTTAAACGCTGCGCCGCTAGGTCATGACGCTGAACCGCTATTTTATATTGCTTAGCTTGCTCGTTTTCAGTGATGTTTATATCGCTGCGAGAGCTCAACTTAACAAAGCCCATTTGGTAGGTTGCCACTTCACCAATCCAATGAAAGTGTTTTTCGCGCTCAGCGGTTTTCGCCATACTGTAAATAAAGATATTCGGTTTCTTCAGTGCCATATTGTAAGCACGGGCCCAAGGGTAAAGCTCTATATTCGCGTTCAAATTAGCTTTAGCAAAAATGGCTTTCACAAGCTTGGTGCTTTCACCGGCAACTTGGTTATTGATTAGAGTTTGATTAGGTGGCGACAGTTCAGTCACAACGGTTAGGGTCGGCTTACTCAGTGCTGGCCAACTAAAGAAAAGAATTAGTAAATAAAGTCGTAAATAGTTCATTTATGTACTTAAAAGGACTTAGTAATTAAATCTTAGCACATAAAACGATAAAAGGGCCTTGCGGCCCTTGGTGAAGTATCGTTCAAGTCAGATAGACCTTTAACCCCTTAAAGTCCTATCCTATTGTTTTGCAACTACGGCTCATCTCATTAAGTTTCTAAGCTAGCGAGAGGAAAAAACCTGCAATTGCTGCACTCATGAGGTTAGCCATAGATCCTGCTAACACTGCCCTGAGCCCTAAGCGTGCGATATCCTTTCGCCGACTAGGCGCCATACCGCCTAATCCACCTAGTAAAATTGCTATCGATGATAAGTTAGCAAACCCACATAACGCGAATGTGACAATCGCTTGTGTGTGCGCACTTAACGTATCGCGATAATTAATAAAGTCGAGGTAAGCAACGAATTCGTTAACTACAACCTTCTGACCTATAAAACTGCCTGCGATTACAGCTTCGTTCCACGGTACACCTAATAACCATGCAACTGGAGCGAATACGTAACCTAAAATTTCTTGTAGCGTTAATGTTGGATGATCAAACCAACCACCAATACCGCCTAATAACCCATTTAGAAGTGCAATAAGTGCTACGAAAGCAAGTAACATCGCACCTACGTTCAGTGCTAGTTGCATACCGTTTGCGGCACCTGATGCGGCTGCATCAATTACGTTAACCGGTTTTTCTTCTTGTACGTCTAAATCAGCTAAATCTTCTTTCGGTGTTTCGGTCTCTGGCACAATCATTTTTGCCATTAAGAAACCACCTGGTGCTGCCATAAAGCTGGCTGCAATTAAGTATTTAAGCTCTACACCAATTGTTACGTAACCTGCCATAACAGACCCGGCCACGGTAGCAAGACCACCTACCATTACCGCAAATAGCTCTGACTTAGTCATGCTGGCGATAAATGGTTTAACAATCAATGGTGCTTCTGTTTGGCCAACGAAAATATTGGCGGTTGCAGAAAGCGATTCAGGGCGCGAGGTTTTCAATAGCTTTTGTAAGCCACCGCCTAGAATCTTGATTATCCAATCCATCACCCCGATGTGATACAACACAGCTACGAGTGCTGAGAAGAACACGATAACGGGCAATACTTGAATCGCAAAAATAAACCCTAAAGTATCTTGCGATGCCAGTGAGCCAAATAAGAAGCTAATCCCGTCATTGGCATAACCAATAACTGATGAGACTCCTCGCGACATACTTGCCAGTACGTTTTTGCCCACTTCAAAGAACAAGACAAAGCCACCAATTAACACTTGAAGTAAAAAGGCGATGCCTACAGTTCTTAAATTAATTGCTTTACGGTTCGTAGAAGCCGCAAAAGCAATGCCTAGTAGCACAACAATGCCTACTAAGCTCATAAATGTTGTCATACTGACTGTTTCCCGTTGTTATTGTTGCAGTAAATATTTTATTTTACTTTTAATTATATCAATGGCAACGCGATTCATACCGCCGCGTGTGACTACGAGATCAGCTTTGTGCTTTGATGGCTCAATAAACTGATAAAACATAGGTCGCACTGTCGCTTGATATTGATCAACAACGGACTGTAATGTTCTGCCACGCTGCTCCATATCTCGTTGCATACGGCGCATAAGGCAGATATCTAACGGTGTATCAATGAACACCTTAATATCAAATTCTTTTCGAAGTGCCGGATCACTCAATAGCAAAATACCTTCAACGATAAGTACTTTTGCAGGTGCCACTCGACGCGTTTCATCGCTACGGGTATGCATTGCATAGTCATAAGTTGGTACGTCTACTGATTTTCCAGCGCGCAATTGAAGTAAGTGCTCATGCAAAAGCTCATGCTCGAAAGCATCAGGATGGTCGTAATTGGTTTGCGTTCGATGGTCAAACGGCAAATGCGACTGGTCTTTGTAATAAGCATCTTCTTCGATCACTGCGATCGCGCCCGGTTCAAGCTCATTGACTAATTCGTTATAAATTGTCTTGCTAAAAAGAGACTTGCCCGACGCAGATGCGCCAGCAATAGCTATAATTGTTCGTGTCACTAAAGTTCTCGCCCACACAGAAGGAAACATTGTTAGGTAGATCACAATAGCAAAAAAGACACGATTAATCTCTTTTGCTTCGCTTAGAGATGCAAATTTATAATGTTTCTGTTTTATGAAACAGGACTTATGTCCTGTACCAAAAATTCGAAGAGCATATAAAGTATTCACATATTGATAACGAGGTACCCATGGCAAGAGCACTCATCTTAATGGCAGATAGCCTAGGAATTGGCGCAGCACCTGACGCAGAGAAGTTTGGTGATGTAGGCGCAAATACCTTTGCTCATTTACTTAAAGCCTATGCAGAAGAAACAGGTGAGCACTTATCGCTACCTAATCTTACCCGTTTAGGTTTAGCTGATGCATGCGAAGCCGCAGGCAAAGAGCCTTGTTTAGTTAGTGACCGCCAAGCACCTATTGGCGCATGGGGTTACGCTAAAGAGTTATCAAGTGGTAAAGACACGCCTTCAGGGCACTGGGAAATGGCCGGTGTACCTGTGTTATTTGATTGGGGTTACTTCCCTAATACACAGCCGTGTTTTCCACAAGAATTTGTTGATGAGCTAATTGCTCGCGCTGAGATTCCTGGCATTTTAGGTAACTGTTATGCCTCAGGAACAACCATTTTAGAACAGCTAGGTGAAGAACACATGCAAACCGGTATGCCGATTTGCTACACCTCAGTTGATAGCGTGTTTCAAATAGCCGCGCACGAAGAATCATTTGGACTGGAGAAACTTTATCAGGTTTGCGAAATCGCACGGGCGCTGCTTGATGAAATGAACATAGGAAGAGTGATTGCGCGGCCATTTTTGGGTTCGAGCCGTGACGATTTTGCCCGTACAGGCAATCGTCGTGACTATTCGGTGCTGCCACCGTCGCCAACCTTGCTTGATAAATTATCGCAAGACGGCGGTGAAGTGATCAGTATTGGTAAAATTGCCGATATCTATGCGCACCAAGGCATCACCCAAAAACACAAAGCGCCAGGGCTAATGAACTTACTTGAGAAAACCTCAGAAGTAATTGCAAGCGCACCTGACCATAGTTTGATTTTTACAAACTTAGTTGATTTTGATGAAAAGTACGGTCATCGCCGTAATGCAGTTGGCTATGCTAAAGCATTAAAAGAGTTTGATGATTATCTACCGACTATCTTAAATCAGCTAAATAGTGATGATGTGTTAATTATCACTGCCGATCACGGATGTGATCCAACAGCAGCAGGCACTGACCATACACGTGAATACGTGCCAGTACTTGCATACCAACCGGGAATGACAAACACCCCGCTTGGAGAACGAGCTAGTTTTGCAGACATAGGTCAAACCCTTGCCCAGTGGTTTAATCTTCCTGCACTTGAATACGGTGATAGTTTTAACGACAAGCTATTAGCGAACAAAAAAGGAAACCAATAATGAGTACTCCTCATATCAGCGCCAATGTAGGCGAATTTGCAGAAACGGTATTAATGCCGGGTGATCCGCTTCGCGCTCAATACATTGCTGAAAACTTTTTAGATGACGCAAAACAAGTAACAGGCGTTCGTAATATGTATGGTTTTACCGGTACCTACAAAGGTAAACCAGTGAGTATTATGGGCTCTGGGATGGGTATTCCATCAATGTCAATTTATGCCCGTGAATTGATCGTTAGTTACGGCGTTAAAAATCTAATTCGTATTGGTACCTGTGGCGGTATTGGTAGCGATATCAAAATTCGTGACGTTATCTTTGCACAAGGTGCAAGCACAGATTCAAACGTAAACCGTGCGCGTGTACGTGGTTACGACTTTGCCGCAATTGCTGATTTCGGTTTACTACTTAACGGCGTAAACGCAGCAAAAGAATTAGGCATTGAAGCTAAGGTAGGTAATGTATTTACAACAGATACATTCTACCAAGCAGATAATACATTCTATCAAGAATTAGACAAGCTAGGCGTACTTGCTGTTGATATGGAAACAGCTGGCATGTACGGCGTAGCCGCTGAATACGGCGCAAAAGCGATGGCACTATTTACTGTGAGTGACCACGTAATCACTGGTGAAGCGACACCAAGTGAAGAGCGCCAAAGCACTTTTAACGAAATGGTTAAAATTGCTTTAGAATCAATTTAAATAAGTTCCTTGGTAACGTATTCACTGAAATTTGGAAACACGCCCAAAGTGAAGTGAGACTAACCTCAAAGCCGCATTTATGCGGCTTTTTTTATAGCTACTTATTTACCTCGCGTAAAATCCTGTCCGCATCTCGCATCCGCCTCTTAAAACTTGAAAATTCAAGCAATTGTTGCCACCTTTAATAGAGGAACAACAATTGAGGATGTGTATGTCTAATTGGGTTGAAGCTAAGGTAAAAGACGTTAAATGGTGGACCGACTCATTATTTAGCTTAATCGTTAATGCCGATGTCGAGCCATTCACGGCGGGGCAGTTTACAAAGCTTGCGATGCAAGTGGGTGATAAACGTGTAGCTCGTGCATATTCTTATGTAAATGCGCCGAACAATCCCGACCTCGAATTTTATCTTATTAATGTGAAAGACGGACAACTTTCTCAGCAACTCGCACAATTAAAGCCGGGTGACTCAGTGACTATAGAGCGCCGCGCGACAGGCTTTTTTACCCTTGATGAAGTACCAAGCAGTGAGCAGCTTTATATGCTGAGTACAGGTACTGCGCTTGGCCCTTTTATTTCAATATTAGAGCAGGGCGAAGTGTGGCAAAAGTTTGAGCATGTTCATTTAGTGCATGGAGTGCGTCTTAACGAGGACTTAAGTTATCAAGAGCGCATTAAAGCGCTACAGCTGCAGTACCCAAATCTTTACTATTCGCCTGTAGTCAGCCGAGAGTCAGCCACTATCGGTTTTAATGGCCGGATCACAGACGTAATTAAAGATCATCGTTTATTTGATGTAATAGGGCGCCCAACTGTACCTGATACCGCACAATTTATGATTTGCGGTAACCCACAAATGGTAAAAGATACTACGGCTATTTTGTTAGAGCTTGGTTTTAGCCGCAACAGACGCCGTGAACCAGGGCAGATCACAGTAGAGCAATATTGGTAAAAAACTATGCCAAACAGCTAGAATTTGCTACCTTAGCGCCTCAAATCAGGAATGATGCATTTAGGAAAAGTATGAAACCGTTATTTTTTGCAATCAGTTTATTACTCTCTTGGCAGTCAATTGCAAGTGACGAAACCACCGAACAAACCCAACCTCAAACAAGCAATGAACAAAAAGCCGAAAAGAAGGACGTACCTAGCTTAGAGTTTATTGAAGAAAAGCCAGCTACAGAGCAAAAATCAGCGTCTGAAACTGAAAAAGCGACTGTAGAAGCCGCTCAAGTAGGAGAAAAAGCTGAAGAAGCTGCGAAGACAACGAGTGAAACAACCGCAAGCAACGACGAACAAAAAGCGACAGCCGCAGCCTTAAAAGCGGTTGCAGAAGTTGATGATAGCAAAGTACTCGGTACACAAACCCCTGCACCTGCAGAGCAACCAAAAACAGTTGCCGAAAAACAGCAAGCCGTTGCAGAAGCAGAAAAAGCCGTTAACCAAGCTAAAGAAGCACTAACAGCGAAGCAGCAAGAAAAAGCACGTCAGTCACGTGAATCGATGGCGGTTATTGAACAGCTGATTGCAGCTTATAATGCTCGTAACATTGATGCTTTTATTAAGATGTACGATGAAAACGTTGAGTTTTATACATTCCCGAATGAGTTGATGTTCACCGGTAAAGAAAAACTCATTGCACGATACGGCATCATGTTTAAAAAGCTAAAGTGCATTAAATCATCGCCAATTAAACGCATTGTACTTGGCAACATCGTGATTGATCACGAACTCTCTGAAACCTGTACACAAGACCCTAAAGTCGTCGACAAGCGCTCTGAGTTCGTTACCAGCTACAAAATAGAAAATGGCAAAATAACCAAAGTGTTATTCTTCCGTTAGAAAAAAGAGCAGCCCAGCTGCTTTTTTTATGGGTGAAAGTTAGCGAGAGTAAAGTTAGCAAGTTTCGAGATGCGAGGTTCGAGGTTCGAGGTAGCAGCGATTTTACATCGCGTCTCAGAGCCCAAAGTCTAGCACCTAAACCCTAATGTTTCCCCCGTAGGACTGGCTTTAGCCGGGAATTGTCTTAAGTTAGCGAGTTACAAGGGGAAAGGTGAGAGTAACGAGATTCGAGGTAGCAGCGATTTTACATCGCGTCTTAGAACCCAAAGCTTAGCGCCTATGACGCGGGATAAAACGTAGGCGTGAAACTTGTTTCGCGCTATTACTCTTCATTTATTTCAGGAATTACACCTTTTAAACGGGTGATATCTTCATCACTAACGTCTGCAAAATGTTTAAAGTGAATCGGCCAATCTTTGCAATATTCTTCAATCTCTTTAATGATCTTTTTTGCTGCTGAAGTTGCTAGTCCAAATCGCTTAGCCTGAGATAAAAAATTGCTTTTACTTGCATAACGCCCATCATCGCCAAAGCCCAAACCATGTTGTTTTGAGTTGTTGATTGGAGTGATGTCATAGGCTGGACTTAATCGCCAATTTTTTTGTGAAAATGAATATAGGAATGCATGATTGTGAGTGTGATCATCTGTATTACCAATATACGCATTGAACACCATTCGCTTAAACAACTCTTCAGCATCACCTGCATTTTGCATCGTTTGATGCCTAATAAATTCAGCTAACTGACCATATGAGTAGTCACTTGAAAGATCACTCATAGCAACTTTGGGTTTTTGCAGTAAGCTATTTGCACTTAAAAAGTGGTGTGTTGGTAACCCATTACTAACATCAAACCGCTCAACAAGTAGCACATCACCGGTATGTGTTTTATGAATAAAGGTAGGAGCCGTTCGAATACCAAGATGTTCCGCCATTTTCATTGCAGCATGCTCGGCTCTGACTAGATTGAATAAGTCATCTTGGCGATTGAATTTTGCTAAGTAGAGTTTGTTGTCAATTTGTATAGAGGTCTTTGGCCTAGCTCCCCCCATGCTTTGGCCAAACTCAAATGCTTTCTTAGCTTCATCTGAAATTGTTTTATTCGCTAGCAAGTCATCTTTAGCTTGATCTAGCAAGGCTAAATCAGACAAGGTGTTTTTGTTAGTTTTATGTTTTGAGGCACTTCGCGAAAGGCTAAAAACAAGAGCTCCGACACCATACCCAGAGCCAGCTAATAAAAACTCTAACTCGTTTTTAGGTTTTGTATTATGAAGCGAAAGAATTAACTTACGTCCCCACGAGTCAGCTCCGGCATCACTCAATACGCCAAATACACCTCTGTTTGCGCTGTAACTGAAAACCCCCGATTTTAGTGGCAGATGTATTGGATCTAGAGCAAAGGCATCGTCTCGGGCTAAATAGCTCTTACCATAGTTGAACTCACCTCGACCTGATTGATTATCTAATTTAAAGTAACCACAGATAACGGGTTTTTCTTCTAAACCATCTATAAAAATATAGCACTCAGAAGTCATCATTGATTTCCTGTGGTGAATTTCGTTTGCGTTGGCGAGCATTGTATCCACCTACGTCGGCCGCTAATTCATTTATTTCATCGAGAAGCGATCCCTGTAAGTTAAGTACTACCAGCGCTTCAAAAAGAATGTCACTTTTCACAACATCACCTTGCTCCAACTTTTGTACAGTCGAACGTGATACCCCAATCATTTTCGCAAATGTACTTTGCGTATAATGAAGAGTTCGGTGCTGGCGAATCAAATCTCCCAGCTTTTGTGCCATTTTTGCAGCCTGTTCAGAACGCATATTGATTACTTTTATAATCATTAGGTATTTAATGATTAGTTTAGCGGTATTTGGTGTTTTTGCAATAGAGGGGGATTAAGTTAGCGAGAGTAAAGTTAGCGAGAGTAAAGTTAGTGAGTTTCAAGGGGAAAGAGTAAAGTTAGCGAGTTTCGAGGGGAAAGGTGCGAGTAACGAGGTGCGAGTCTGTAGCAGCGATTTTACATCGCGTCCTAGCGCCTAGGACCTAGAGCCTAGGACCTAAAACCTAAACCCGAGCGCCAATGACGCGGGATAAACCCGCTGCTACATGGGGTTCGGCTAAGCCGTTTCGTTTAGCAACGAATTAAAGCTGTCGTTGTCGTGTAGGCTGGCAAATGCACTTTCGTGTAATAGCTCGTTACGTAGGTTAGGAGAATACTCAAGGGCCATACGAATATCAGCCATTGCATCGGCGTGTTTGTGCAGTAACGCATATGCACAAGCACGTTGCCAGTATGCATAGCCGTAGTCGCTATCAATTTCTAATGCTTGATTACAAAGCTCGATAGCTTCACCTGTTTCGTTTATTTCTAACAGTGCATCTGCTTTGTAGGCAATGGCTTCTACGTCTTCTGGTTTACGTTTTAAGATCTCGTCAAAAATCTCAATCTTATTCGCAACATCGCTTTCTAAATTGGCACGCATCCATAAAGAATGAACTTCATTGGTGATTGAGATCTTTTGTTGGTTTAATAGGATCTCTTCAGATCGCTCACGTAGTTTTTCTTCAAGTACTTTTAGGCGCTCTTCATATTCTTTTGTAATCGCACTGACGCGTGTATTAACAATATCTTCTACTTTGTTTTTAACATCACGCAGTGAATTCCAACCGACTAAAACCAAAATTGACGCGGTAATCGTAATAATGAAAAACACATTATTAATAGTATCTGTTGTATAAGTTAATGCACGGTCGGCAGTATCAAGTTGCGTATGAGCAACTTGTTTTGTCACATCTTCGCGCAGTTTTTGTTGATCTTGGCGCACAGCTTTTAATTCATCAAGAATATAGCGCTCTAACAATGGCTTATACATAGGTTCTTGAAGCTTATTGAGAGCTTGTTGTTGCTCTGCTTCGGTTAAACCTGGGCGGTTTTCTGGCTCATTTTGAGCTGCTGCAAATGTGCTAAAGCTCATTAAAAAAGTGATTAAAATTAAGGTATAACGCATGACATATTAATTTTTAGTGATTTCTGAGGTAACTGTAACATGCGTGAGCATTGTGGACTAGGCAAAAAAAACCAGCTCGGGGGAGAGCTGGCCAAACTGCTTAAACAACATAAAGTCGTAAGGGGTATCAACAGGAGTTAGGTACAATATACCCATTTTAATCTGAACAACTACTTAATACTTAATGAGTTTTTAAAAACTTATATTCGTTCTGTCAGAATCACAATGTTCGTCTAGACTTAAGGAGTCGTAAAACTAAAAGGTGAGAGTATGCGCCAACAACTAGTCCAACTGCTGTATGAAGTATCGATTTCTTCTGATCTTGATAGTGGCAATGTTGAATTAGCTGAACGCTTAATTCTGAATGCTGTACTTGATGGCCTAGAAATTGGCCGAGCTGGGATCTGGCTGTTAAATGAAGAAAACACCGCAATTGAATGCCGTTTATTACTTGATAGAGAAAACGGCAAAGAAATTCAAATGTTAGTGCTCCCTCGTGATGCATACCCTGCCTATTTTAAAGCGCTCGACACCCAACGTACGATTACCGCAGTAGATGCTCATACCGACCCTGCCACCTTTGAATTTAGCGAAAGTTACTTAACACCTCTTAACATAGGTGCAATGCTCGATGCGCCAATTCGCTATAAAGGAAAAATGATCGGAATATTTTGCTGTGAGCACATAGGTGGTAAACGGCAATGGACAGAAGATGAATGCTCATTCATCGGTGCTTTGGCTGATCTTTATGGCAGAGCGCTCTCGGCACAAGAAAACGAACGTATCAATGCTGAACTTGAGCGTGCTAATCAGCATCTAGAACAACGTGTTGCAGAACGTACTCGTACGCTTGAAAAAACCTTATCTGAACTGACCGCAATGCAAGAAAAACTCATTGAAGCCGAAAAAATGGCTTCACTAGGTAATCTTGTTGCGGGGATTGCCCATGAAGTAAATACGCCTATCGGCATCGCAGTCACAGCAAATAGCTCGGCAAAAGATAAGCTAAATACGCTTAATAAACACATAGATTCAAATACCTTAACAAAAGCAGCCCTACTTGAAGGCATGAATCATTTAAACGAGTGTATCAAAATATCGTTTACCAACCTTGAACGGGCGGCAAAGCTCATCAGTGACTTTAAACAAACGGCGGTTGATCAATCATCGCTTAATTTACTTGAAACCAACATTAAAGATTACTTTGAAAATATTTTACATAGCTTAATGCCACTTACACGAAGTCATAATGTTGAAGTAAACATCAACTGTGTTGATGACTTTTCGCTTATAACCGTTCCGGGGGCGCTTAGCCAAATATTCTTAAATCTTGTAAATAACAGCTGTGTGCACGGATTTGTTGGCCGTGAGCAAAACCGCATCGATATCGCTGTAAGTATCGATAACGACACCAATAGTTACACCATAACCTATAAAGACAACGGTCATGGCATGACCGAAGATGTAATGTACAAGGTATTTGAGCCATTTTTCACTACTAAGCGAGGCAATGGCGGTAGTGGTTTAGGTATGTCGATAGTTTATAACCTTGCAACGCAAGCGCTGCAAGGTGAAGTGAGCATCGATAGCAAACCTGATAACGGCGTTACTGTCACCTTCAAATTGCCGCAAAAGCTCACATAACTAATTAATATTTTATACAAGTTGTTGGCTAAATAATCTGGTGACTGGGTAATAAAATTAAAAATTAATCAGTTTGCTTAGCAAGGCAAGAAATATCAGTGCATTTGTTGTCTTTGCAAAACTGTTTAATACGTTTTTTAGAATATAAATAATTAATGCTCAAAGGCGTTATTAACAGCGCTAGCCAAAACAACACCGAGCTTCTAAAGGCTAGCCCCACAAGCGATGCGACTACCAGCCCTGTTAACATCAAAATAGGTAAGTTGGCGATAAAAAAGTTAATGCTTAGTTGTCTAGCAACGTCAGGATTAATGGTTTTCATAAGGGCTACTCGCTGTTTAAAAATACCCTTATAAAATGGACGGTTTTATAAAATGAATCAAATCAGATTTTTCTATCGGTGCAATCGATTTAAAACTATGATCTGGATCTAGCTTTATTCATATACAGCTCCTATAGTTTTAAACAACAGGAACTTATTCGCTATTAGTTATTCATAACTATTAGAAAATCTCTCTTTATGACGAAAGGGATAAAAGCGACTTTTTAGCGTTTCGTCATATTTTTAGCTTATGAGGAGCATATAATGAGTAATGGAAAAACGGGCCAATGCCCGGTAATGCATGGTAGTAACACTGTCACCGCTCAATCAAATACCGACTGGTGGCCGAACGCACTCAATTTCGACATTCTTCATCAACACGACAGCAAAACGAATCCTTACGGCAAAGACTTTAATTACGCAGAAGCATTCAAATCTCTTGACCTTGAAGCCGTTAAAACCGATTTAAAAAACTTAATGACCGAAAGCCAAGAATGGTGGCCAGCTGACTGGGGCCATTACGGTGGTTTAATGATCCGTATGGCATGGCACTCAGCGGGTTCATACCGTTTAGAAGATGGCCGTGGTGGCGGTGGTACAGGTAATCAGCGTTTTGCGCCATTAAATTCGTGGCCAGATAACGCTAACCTAGATAAAGCACGCCGTTTACTTTGGCCAATTAAAAAGAAATACGGTAACAAGCTTTCTTGGGCTGATTTAATGATCTTAGCCGGTAATATGGCTTACGAATCAATGGGTTTAAAAACTTTTGGCTTTGCCGGTGGCCGCGAAGATATTTGGCACCCAGAAAAAGATGTGTACTGGGGCGCTGAAAAAGAATGGTTAGCACCTAGTGATGAGCGCTATTCAAATGTAGCTAAACCAGACACCATGGAAAATCCATTGGCAGCGGTACAAATGGGCTTAATTTATGTAAACCCTGAAGGGGTGAATGGTAACCCAGACCCGCTTAAAACTGCAGAACAAGTTCGTGAAACATTTGCCCGTATGGCAATGGATGACGAAGAAACTGCAGCGCTTACAGTCGGTGGTCATACCGTGGGTAAAACCCATGGTAATGGTAGCGAAGAAAACGTTGGCCCTGAGCCAGAAGCAGCTGATGTATTTGAGCAAGGCCTTGGCTGGAACAACCACAATTCACGTGGTATTGGCCGCGATACCATGACGTCTGGCATCGAAGGCGCATGGACAACTCACCCAACTAAGTGGGATAACGGCTATTGCTACTTACTGCTTAACTACGAGTGGGAACTTAAGAAGAGCCCGGCAGGTGCGTGGCAGTGGGAACCAATCGACATTAAAGAAGAAGACAAACCAGTTGATGTAGAAGATCCATCAATTCGTTTAAATCCTATTATGACCGACGCCGATATGGCGATGAAGATGGACCCAACCTATCGTAAAATTATCGAGCGTTTTAACGATGATTTTGAATACTTTAGTGATGTGTTTGCACGTGCATGGTTCAAACTAACGCACCGTGACTTAGGTCCTAAATCACGTTATTTAGGTGCCGATGTACCAAGCGAAGATCTGATCTGGCAAGATCCGATCCCAGCGGTTGATTACACCTTATCAGACAGCGAAATTAGCGAACTTAAAACCAAGCTACTTAACTGTGGTGTAAGCCAAGCAGACTTAATCGCAACAGCATGGGATAGCGCGCGTACTTACCGTGGTTCAGACCATCGCGGTGGTGCAAATGGTGCTCGTATTCGCCTAGCGCCACAAAAAGATTGGCAAGGTAATGAACCAGAGCGTTTAGCTAAAGTATTAAGCGCACTTGAATCTGTACAAGCGGGTTTAAGTAAACCAGTAAGTCTCGCTGATTTAATTGTACTTGGTGGCTCAGCTGCGGTTGAACAAGCTGCAAAAGCAGCGGGTGTTGATATAACCGTGCCATTTGCGCCTGGTCGTGGTGATGCCACAGACGAGCTGACAGATGCAGACTCGTTCGACGTACTTGAGCCAATTCACGATGGTTTCCGTAACTGGTTGAAGAAAGACTACGTGGTTTCAGCAGAAGAGCTAATGTTAGAGCGTACGCAATTAATGGGCTTAACAGCACCAGAAATGACCGCTCTTGTTGGTGGTATGCGTGTACTTGGCACTAACCACGGTGGCTCAAAGCATGGCGTGTTTACAGATAATGTAGGCACACTTAGCACTGACTTTTTTGTAAACCTAACTGACATGGCTTACACATGGAAGCCAACAGGCAATGGTCTTTACGATATTGTTGAGCGCAGCACAGGTGCAACTAAATGGACAGCAACACGTGTTGATTTAGTGTTTGGTTCAAACTCAATCCTACGCTCATACGCAGAGTTTTACGCACAAGACGACAACAACGAACGTTTTGTAAAAGACTTTGTCGACGCATGGGTGAAAGTAATGAACGCCGATCGCTTCGATATTTAATTTAAAATTCCGTTAAGTACAAGGGCCACACAGTTAAACTGTGTGGCCTTTTTTAGTTACGAGGGGAAAGTTAGCGAGTTTCAAGGGGAAAGGGGAAAGTTACGAGATGTGAGGTTCGAGATACGAAATGCGAGATACGAGATACGAGATACGAGATACGAGGTAGCAGCGATTTTACATCGCGTCCTAGAGCCTAGCGCCTAGAACCTAGCAGCTGGTGTTTCCCGCGTAGGACTGGCTTTAGCCGGGAAATGTCTTAAGTTAGCGAGTTTCAAGTTACGAGGGGAAAGGTGCGAGTAACGAGATGCGAGTCTGTAGCAGCGATTTTACATCGCGTCCTAGCGCCTAGAACCCAGAACCCAGAACCCAGATCCTAGCGCCTATGTTTCATTCGTAGGCGTGAAACTTGTTTCGCGCGTCTGACCTGAAACCTGACCGCTCTTCTTTAAGTTCGATTCGGCACTAAAGTACCTCCTACAATGTTGCATAAGAGGCACTTTTGTTGAGAAGAAAATTCGACCTAACCGACCCAGCAGATCGACTGACATCTAACTTCTGACCTCTAACGACTAAAAGCCAGCGATTTTACATCGCGTCCCAGAGCCTAGAGCCTAGAACCTAAATCCTAGCGCCAAGAACTCGCCGATGACGCGGGATAAACCCGCTGCTACATGTAGGTTTGAAACTTGTTTCGCGCGGCTGACCGCTGCAAGCTCCTTTACTTTTCAATCCCTAACCAATAACTGTTTTGGTATATGTTTTCTTCAACTTCTTTATCGCTGTAGTTATAGATACGCTGCCAAAACAGGCGGTCGAAAATGAATTTATCTGCTTCTTTATGAATAATTTTAAAATTAATTAAAGAGGCATATAAATTTTCATCATCGCCTAACACCTCATCCTTACAGCTAGCGTAATCAAATGCACTTGGGCACTGAGACATCATTGCAAAACTAATACTGTTATCAGCTTCAAATTGCCAATAGGTATTTGGCGTAAAGTTAGCTCTGTTTTCAAGGCCATATTGATCAGCATAATAGAAGCTGCCTTTACCATCATCATTTATAAACCAGTATGTTTTCAGGTTGCCGCTGGTGTAGTCTTGACGTAAGTAGCTAAATAGATGCTTATAGTCATCAAGAGTGATAGTTGAATCATCAATCACTTCCAAAAATTCATACCCTAAGCGAGCCTGACGCTCTTCTTTATTTCGCTCGCGCACCATGAGAGTTTTACCATCAGGTTGAGTGAAAAATTGTAAGCTGGTATCTAGGCCATTGCCGGTTACCTTAACGGTTTCGCCATTATTGTCTAAGTTGTAATGCCACTTGAACGAGTCGGTACTTATAGGCGTATTGAATGTTACCGTTGCAGTGTCGGCTGCTGTGATAGTGAAATATGATGGTAAATAGCGAAACGTTAATCCTTCACCTGTATCTGAATTTTTATTATTTAAGCGACCAGTATACGTTTTACCCACTTTAAGCTCAGGAACCGCAATCGGTGTCAGTTTTTGTAATGCAACAACTGACGTTTGCACTTTCATAGCTTCAGTTAGCTCTTCTGATTCAACAATATTCGCAGCGTCAGCTTCATCATGATAGCTAAGAACATGTTGCAGTTTTAGCACCGAAAAATTATCGAACTGCGCAACCACTTCGGCATTAACGAGGTTAAGGTCAAACTCTACATTCACCTCGTAGCCTTCTTTATTTAGCTGATTTGCATAGCTGTTCGTAATAAATTTGTCGCCATTAATCGCTAACGTTTTACCTTCTAAGATCGCCGAAAACTCTGCATAAGGGAATGATGTGGTACTGCCTGAAGCTGTTGGAATATAGCTTGCTATCGATACTTCAAAATAGCTTTCTTCACCTTCGGTGTTTAAATGATTCACCATGTGAAAAGTATTGTCGTCCATATCAACATAATACGCAGAGCTAAGCTCTGTATTTGATTTATAAAGGGTAACTACTTCGCCTTTATCGGTTGAAACATTAAAAAGCTCAACACGAATAGCATCATCGCGCTTAGCTAATACTTCCATTTCAAGAAGGGCTTGTTGATTACATTCATGCAAGCAATCAATCGCTTGAGTATTTAGTGCAATAACATCAGGGTTCGACCAATCAAAACGACTTAACTCACCATTTTGAGCAATCACACCAGTGTCTTCAGTGGCAAACGAAAGCTGCACACTACCATCGCTTGAATGCCAGTTCCCCATCACTTCGCTATTGCTAAGCTCAATAGGTTGCCATGCTGCACGGTTTTCGGCGACATTAACGATTAGGGTATATTGATTACTCGCTTTACCATCAGAGACTTCTAAAGTAAAAGCGTGGTTGGCTACTTCGAATAAGCTTGGCTCTGCACTAAAAGTTACTTGATTACTGCTGGTGGTTACAGTCAGCCACTCTGGTTTATCAATAATCGTTGTTGTCACACTGTCGTTTTGCTCATCTTTTAAATCAACAACTAAATTAGTTGATTCAAGCGCTTTGGCTGAGAGAGTGAGCGAGCCAGAAAGCGTCGGTGCAGTATTTTGCTCTACTTTTACATCTGGCGTTTTATCTGTAGATGAACCGCCACCACAGCCTGTTAGAGCCAGAGTCAGTGCCGATACGCTGAGGAGCTTTTTCATTTAGGTCCCTTAAATTTATTGTTCTATTGAAGTCACAGAAATTTAAGTTACCTAAAATGGGTAATTCAGTAAAGTGAATATGTAACTGAACGTAAACAAAAAAGGTGAGCTAACTTGCTCACCTTTTCTAGGAAGGGCTTATTGCGCTTGTTGCGCAACATGGTCCATATATTCGTCAAACGTGCCCTGAAAATCGATAAGCTGTTGATCTTTTATATCGATGATACGAGTCGCTAAAGACGATACAAACTCACGGTCATGGCTCACAAAAATCAGCGTGCCTTGGTAATCTTTTAATGCGTTATTGAGTGCTTCAATGGCTTCCATATCCATGTGGTTGGTTGGCTCGTCCATAATGAGCACGTTGATGTCTTGCATCATTAACTTACCAAACAATAGGCGGTTTTTTTCACCACCCGAGCAGTTACGAGCTTTTTTGTTAGCGTCGTCTGCGGTGAATAATAAACGGCCTAACATAGCACGCACCATTAAATCGTTGTGCTTAGCGGTGCGCCACTGCGACATCCAATCAAATAAAGTTAAGTCGTTATCAAAGTCTTTACTGCTGTCTTGCGGGCAATAACCAATGCTGGCATTTTCAGACCACTTAACCACACCTTCGTTGCTTTGTAATTCATTCACTAGGCAACGTAATAGGGTGGTTTTACCAACACCGTTTTCACCAATAACAGCAAGTTTAGCGCCGGCTTCAAGTAGTAGCTCGCCGCCGCTGAACAGGGTTTCGCCATCAAAGCCATGACCTAGCTTGGTAAGCTCTAATGCTTGGCGATACATCTTTTTGCCTTCGTCAAAACGAAGTGATGGGCTAATGCGGCTTGACGCTTTTACCTCATCAAGCTTAATTTTATCCATGCGCTTAGCACGAGAACTCGCTAGTTTTGCTTTTGATGCGTTAGCACCAAAACGGTTTACGAACTCTTGTAGCTCGTCAATTTCGGCGCTCTTCTTTGCGTTTTCAGCAAGTAGCTGTTCGCGTTGCAAGCTTGAAGCTTCAATCCACTTTTCGTAGTTACCCGGGTAAATTCGTAGCTCACCGTAATCGATATCGGCCATGTGCGTACACACCGAGTTTAAGAAGTGACGGTCGTGCGAGATGATAATCATCGTACACTTACGCTGGTTAAGCTCGTTAGCTAGCCAAGTGATGGTGTGAATATCAAGGTTATTGGTTGGCTCATCAAGTAGCAAAATATCAGGGTTTGCAAACAGTGCTTGTGCTAAAAGCACTCGTAGTTTCCAGCCCGGCGCAACGTTTGCCATTAAGCCATAATGAAACTCTTGCTCAATACCCGCTTGGATCAAAATTTCTTCTGCACGGCTTTCTGCTGTGTAGCCATCCATTTCAGCAAAAACGCTTTCAAGTTCAGCGACTTTCATGCCGTCTTCTTCACTCATTTCTGGCAGAGAGTAGATACGGTCGCGCTCTTGTTTAACTTTCCATAGTTCTGCATCACCCATGATCACCGCATCAACCACAGTGTATTGCTCAAATGCAAATTGATCTTGGCTTAGCGTACCTAGCTTTAAACCCGGTGCAATCGACACATTGCCAGACGTTGGCACAAGCGCACCACTTAGAATTTTCATAAAGGTCGATTTGCCGCAGCCATTCGCGCCAATTAAACCATAGCGGTTACCGTTACCAAACTTAGCTGAAATGTTCTCAAACAGAGGCTCTGCACCAAACTGCATGGTGATATTTGCGGTTGAAATCAACGAATTGTTCCTAGAAAAATACTGACAGGGTTATGGGCGCAGCAACTGCGAAAATAAACAAGCAATAGGGTAAATAATAGGCCGCGGATTATACAGATCAGCCCCTAATAACGCTATTAAAAAAGGAAAGTTTCAAGGGGAAAGTTAGCGAGTTAGAAAGAGTAAAGGGGAAAGGTGCGAGATGCGAGGTGCGAGATTCGAGGTAGCAGCGATTTTACATCGCGTCCTAGGGCCTAGATCCTAGAACCCAGAACCTAGCATCTGATGACGCGGGATAAACCCGCTGCTACACGTAGGCGCGAAACTTGTTTCGCGCGACCAAAATTAAAATGATAACGCTTTGTCTAATGCACCTTTAAAGCGTTCAAAATCCTCGATGTGAGGTAGGTGGCCAATATCGTCTAATTCAATTAATTGCGATTTTGGGATCATATTTGCCGCGGCTTTGCCTAATTTATCGTAACGGCCAAGCTCATGGTCAACATTTGCTTTTTTCCAATTGCGGCCAGGACCAGTTCTGTCGCGGGTGCCTATAATTAAAGACACAGGCATGCTTAACTGATCAAACTCCGTTATGACCGGTTGTGTAAAAATCATATCGTAGGTTTTAGCATTAACCCACGCCATATGCTTATGATCAGGGCCTTGAATTTGACCACTAATAAAATGGGTTAATTGCTCGTAAGAGCTATTCCATTTACCGTCGTAATAGTTTTTCTTCTGGTAAGCAATAACCTTTTCAGGTGTTTTAGCTAATTCATTTTTAAAGAAAAAATCAGTGTCTTTGTATTGCACATAATTTAAATAGTTCTCTAAACCAATTGGGTTTAGCAAAATGAGTTTACTAACTTGGCTAGAAAACATCAGGCTGTAACGGCTTGCTAGCATGCCGCCCATTGAGTGGCCAAGTAAAATAGGGTTTTCAATATTTAAAGATGACACTAGCTGATGAGTGTTATTGGCTAATACAGCAAACGAAAATTGATAATCGGCGGGCTTTGATGATTTACCAAAACCAATTTGATCTGGGATCAATACTCCATAGCCTTTGCTATTAAGGTACTTGGCAGTATTAGTCCAATAATGGCCGTTAAAGTTTTTGCCATGCATGAGCACAGCGGTAGGCATATTATTACTAGGTTTAAGGTAAGAGTAAGCCATTTTTAATGGCGTATTTTGTGACGAAAAATTAAAAAACTGTACAGGTAAGTCGTATTGATAATTGCTTAACTCAGCATCAAAACTAAGAGACTGCTCTTTAGCGGCTAGGCTTGCAGAAGACCATAAAACAAGTGCTGAGACTAACAGTATGCGTAAAAACATCATTATCCTTTCTCAATATGCTTAAAGAATATTCAGCCTAGCATCCTAAATAAAAATTTATAATACAAATACGATTAAATACTGGAAGAAGTTAGCAAGGTACGAGTTATAAGTTTCAAGTTTCAAGGGGAAAGAGTAAAGTTACGAGGTGCGAGATTCGAGTCTGTAGCAGCGATTTAACATCGCGTCCTAGTGCCTAGATCCTAGAACCCAGAACCTGATGTTTCCCGCGTAGGACTGGCTTTAGCCGGGAAGTGTTTTAAGTTAGCGAGTCTCAAGTTACGAGGGGAAAGGTGCGAGATGCGAGATGCGAGGTTCGAGATTTTACATCGCGTCCTAGCGCCCAAAACCTAGCACCTAATGTCTTCATGCGTCTGAGAGCTTACGGCTGAAAGCTGACCGCTCTTGTTTTGTCGCAACTCGATTCTCGTTACTCGTACTTAATCCAACTTACTAAAATCAACTTCTGGCAGGCTTTCAAACCCTGGGCGAGCGAAGAAATACCCTTGCATTAAACTTACGCCGGCTTGGCGTAACCATTGATACTCTTCAACTGTTTCAATGCCTTCGGCAAGGGCGGTGATGTTGAGCTCTTCAAACATAGCAATACAATGGTTCACTATGATTTGGCGTGCTTTATTTAGGTGAATATCGCGTATCAGCTCCATATCGAGCTTAATAATATTGCTCTGAAAATCAGCCAATAAATTTAAACCAGAATACCCAGAGCCAAAGTCGTCGGTTGCGGTAATAAATCCGAGTGATTGGTAATACTCAACAACACGTTTGATGTGCGTACTGTCTTCAACCTTTTCAACCTCGGTAAACTCAAACATAATTTGTTCTACCGGAAAGTCATATTGTTTAGCAGCTTCAAGGGTTGTTCTAATACAACGCTCAGGCTTGTAAATCGCGTTAGGTAAAAAGTTAATACTCAAAATAGAATCAAGCTTCAGCTTAGCTGCAAGCGAAATAGCTTTAATACGACAAAGCTGGTCGAAGGTATAACGGTTCTCATCGTTCACTTGTGAGATAACAGAATAAGCCGACTCATTATTGGGCCCTCTAACTAATGCCTCATAGCCAAAAATATGTTTATCGGTGCAATCAATAATTGGCTGAAAAGCCATTGTAAAATCAAAACCAAGTTCTAATTTGTCTTTACAGTTATTACAACCTGTTGGCTGGCAATGAGTTTGCTTGTCGTGCATGCTTACCTCAGACTTAAGTCTACTTAATACATAATAGTGCTAGTAAATTGCCAATTGTGCAATGTTGTTGAGTTAAAAGTATAAAATCTCGTTCCTCGTATCTCGCACCTCGTCCCTCGCACCTCGTAACTACTACCTTCTTCCTCCCTCCAACTAACTTCTAATGTCCACTTTAAAAGCGTTGATTTTTAGCATTTAAAATCACATTTCATCCTTTGCGTTACCTAGCTTTAATGGTATTTTAGCGCCAAGCAATCTTGCCAATATAAAGGAAGTAAAATGGCATCCAAAACCGTCGAATACTACAACCAAAATGCGCAAGCATTTGTTGATGCCACACTCGATGTAGACCTTAATGAACTTTACGACGAATTCTTACCGCTGATCCCAAAAAAAGGTGCTTTACTCGATGCCGGTTGTGGCTCTGGCCGCGATGCTTTCATCTTTAAAGAGCGTGGTTATAGCGTAGATGCATTCGATATCAGCCCAGCGATGGCAAAGCTGGCGTCAGAATACTTAAACCAATACGTAGCAGTAAGCAGCTTTCTAGAGCTAAACGACGTTGCCAAATACGACGGCATTTGGTGCTGCGCGAGCCTTATTCACGTAGCAAAAAACGACTTAACCGACGCATTCAATAACCTTGCCCGCGCATTAAAGCCACAAGGCATCGTGTATGTATCGTTTAAATACGGCGACGGCGAGCGCGAACACAACGGTCGCGAATTTACCGACCTAAACGAACAAGCCCTTGAGAGCATTATTAAAGGCACCGACCTATTTATCCTCAAGTCATGGCAAAGCGCCGACCAACGCCCAGAGCGCGCCACAGAAACATGGCTAAACGCTATTCTGCATAGAAGAACGATGAAGTAGTTTGGCTGCTTAACTCTAGCGCAAATAACAAAAAAGGTCGGCAATTGCCGACCTTTTAGCTTTAGTAATTAAACTCTTTTGTATCAAGTTCACTTCTGCGTTCTTGCAGCGTTAATTGATGTTTTTTTGAATTCCATTTATTGTTTCTTGGGTTTGAGCTAAGTGCCGAAGAAGTGCACTTTGCAGTGTTAGCATAAAAACCAATTTTGTTTTCAAGTGCACAACGCCAATCGTTTTTGCTATGACCAAAGTAAGTTTGGCTTACAACTTTACTCTTTAATCTAGCGTAATGATGACGCCTTAATGAGCGCGATTTTTTCATATTTTATCTCCACGTTTGAAGTGGCTACTGCTTCCAGTAACCGCCTAATCGGGAGATGAAATTCAATATTAGGTATTTGCATAGAGCTTGATATCCTTAAAAGCTCAATAACACGTGGTTATCATAAAAAAGAGTTCAAGTTTTAGATAGTTCTTTAGTCTGATAAAACAAAACTTGAAAATTGATTGTAACCCGTTGCAGTGCATTTCTGCACTAAAATCCTCTTCAATAAATTAGAGTTATTATTTCATTCATCGAAAAAACCTATATTTTTCATGGTTATTCATGCTAGATTGTTCCTAAACTTAATGCTGGCTTAACGGCTCGTCATTTAGTATCAAGAAATAACCATGGAGCGGTTTATTCATTTAAGCCGCAGTAACAGGATTTAGTTTATGCGCTTAAAAGAAGCACTCAGCGTTTTATCAAAGTCTGCAGTAAAGGCATAGTTTGGATATGGCTATGCAACAACAGCTCGACTTTATCGCATATATTCAACGTATGCTGGTGGAAGGGGACTTCAGTGCCACTTATAAGTTTGCCCTGTTGCATGCGTTAGCTGATATAAGTATTGAGAAACAGCAATTAGATCCGAATGCGCAATTACAAATAACTTTTGACGAATTAGTCGAAAAGTTTATTACGTTGTATTGGCATCAAGCATCTCCATTTGGTGCCATTGGTAATAATAGAGACCAGCTTCTTTTACAAAATACCAACTCCAAAAAACAAGCCAAAATAATCACCACACTGCACGATGCAAAATTAAATAACATTAATTCAGTTAGCCAATTAAAAAAGTGCAGTGATTGGAGAAACATACGCAGAACAACGTTACAAACCATTAAAGATGGACCGCTATGGTTATTACAGAAGTTAAATGGCAAGGAAGAGTGCTTCTTATACCCTCATGTTAAAGGGCTGCAATACATCACCTTAAATGCAGGTATTGCCAGTTGCTTTAGACGCTTTTACGATTTAGTTGTGTACTTAGCTAAAAATGCATGGCTACAAAAAATTCAAAGTATTAAATACAACCAAGCGCTAATCGGTCCACAGAGCCAACTTCATGACTTTTTATTTGGCTTTGATCGCAATGCACTCAATAAAGCAAAACCTGTATTAATAGAACTACAACGTGGTCACTGTTTTTATTGTCAAAAGGCACTAAACAGCAAAACTGAGGTTGATCACTTTATTCCGTTTACGCGTTACGCCAACGATCTCGGCCACAACTTTGTGGCAGCTCATAGTAAATGCAATAACAGTAAACGTGACTTTTTAGCCGCGCAAGAGCACCGCGAGCGTTGGCAAGAGCAAAACCTAGTTGTTCATAATCAGCATATAACAAATGAGTTAAGCGATTATTTTAATTGTGATGCTGAAAAGTCACGCTCAGTAAGCGATTGGGCCTACCAGGTGGCACAGGCTAACAACGCCAAATTATGGGCAGGCATAAATTGTTTTGAATTTGCTGAAAGTGTTGTTTACCAACAGCAAAATAATGAGCTTGATTTAGTGGCGGAAGAAAAAGCAATATATATAATTTAAAAATAAATTTAGTATTTGGTTATAATCTAAAGTTGGTAATTTTTTATATCAGTTAAAAATCGATTTTGAAAGTTTAGTAAGGGATAATTAATATGGATATAAGTGAAACTTTTTTAAATTCAATTAAGTCTGGGAATGCTGTGCTTTTTCTTGGAGCTGGCGCATCGTTTGGCGCCAAATATCAAGTTGGTAACGCTTATATTTCAGGTGATAAGCTTAAATTAAAATTATGTGAAAAATATCTAGGTGGTGAACTAAAAAGCCACTCTTTAGTCAAAGTAGCTGAGTGCGCTAAACATGAAGTTGGTATTTTTTCAGTTCAAGAGTTTATTAAAGAAATATTTGAACCCGCTAAACCCGCAGAGTTCCACAAGTTAATAAGTTGCTTTCGATGGAAGGCTATTTTTACAACTAATTATGATTTGATTATTGAAAGGGCATATGAAGCTAATTCAAATAGCTTGCAAAAACTAGTTAGAGTAACTCATGATGATGATAAGCTCCAAGAGCATTTATCAGATATAAACTCTTTGCCCTACTTTAAACTTCATGGATGTATTTCTGATGTAAGGAATAGTGAAGTACCATTAATTTTAACTTCAGAAGAGTATGCAAAACATAAAAATAACAGATCTAGACTTTTTGCACATTTAAAAGAGATGGGAAGGGAGTTTCCTATTATTTTTTGTGGTTATGATATTAGCGATCCAAATATTCATCAAATTCTATTTGATTTAACAGATTTAGGTATAAGCCGACCAAAATACATGATTGTAAATCCAGGTTTAACTACATATGAAATGAGAATGTGGTCTGGCTACCGTATGGATTCATTCAAGAACACTTTTGAAGAGTTTATGAATGCGATAGATTCTAAGATTCCTGTACATCAGAGGCTCTTGAAACTATCAAGGAAAAAAATAAAAGGGTTAGAGAGTATAAATGTAACGCAAGAAAAAGCATCTGAGGATTTAAAAGCTTATATTGAAAATGAGCTGCAGTTGATAGATCAAAATATGATTTATTCAGGTGTTAAAATTGAGCACTTCTATAAAGGGCTTGATGATTCTTGGGGAGCATTTGAGCAATCTTTGGATTTTGAAAGAGATATTATAAATGACATAATATTAGAATTTGTATTAAACGACTCAACAAAAAGTGTAAAAACATGTTTGTTAAAGGGGTATGCAGGTTCTGGAAAAACGATTGCTTTAAAAAGGCTCGCTTGGGAAGTCGGTAAGACATTAAATAAAAATAGTTTTTATTTGGACTCTAGCGGTATTATTAGATGCGAGCTAATTATTGAACTATATAAAATATCTAAGGAAAGGATATTTTTATTTGTCGATGAAATATTAAAAAATTCTAATGAAATAATACAACTATTAGATTTATGTAGAAAGAACTCAGTAGAGCTAACACTATTCTCTACGACAAGAAGTAATGAGTGGAATTCTGGTGGTATAGAGATTGATCCCTATATTAACCTAGAATATGAGTTAGGGGCATTATCAGAAAGAGAGATAGGTAAGTTAACAGATAAATTAATAACAAATAACTCATTAGGCTTCTTGGAAGGTAAAAGTTCAAAAGATATTAGAAATTTTTTCAAGTTGTCTGCTGAAAGGCAGTTGTTAGTTGCACTTCATGAAGTTACTTCTGGTAGATCCTTTGAGGAAATAATTATAGATGAATATAGAAGGGTAAACTCAAGAGAAGCACAATTATTGTACTTGGATATATGTAGTATACATAGGTTTGGATATAACGTAAGGGCAGGATTAATATCGAGAGTTTCAGAGATAGGTTTTCATCAATTTGAAGAGCGTTTATTTAAGCCCTTAGAACATGTAATCAAGGTTATCCATGATGCGCGCACTAGAGACTATGCGTATACTTCAAGGCATGAAATTATCTCTCAAATAGTTTTTGAGCAAACGCTATCAAACCCTCATGATAAAGCAAACCAAATCTTACGTATTGTGGGTAGTTTGAATTTAGATTATTCGAGCGATAATGATTGCTTCCAACAATTACTACGAGGTAGAGGACTCGCTGAGAGCTTTACTGATAAAGGTCTCGTATATCAAATTTATGAAGCAGCTGAAGTTGATGGCGCAAATATTGGTTACTTGTATCATCAAAAAGCGGTTTTTGAGCTAAACCACCATGGGTGTGATATAAATGCTGCCTTTTCTGCGATACAAAGAGCAGAAAAAGAAAATCCAGATAGTAGAGCTGTTCAACATACCAAGGCTTTAATTTTTAAGCAAAAGGCTAATTTGGCTAACACTAATATTGAAGTTCGAAACTTTAGAGCCGAAGCTAAAGCTATATTAGAAAAACAACTGGGATCCTCTAAAGCTTCTCACGCTTACCATGCTCTGATTGAGATTATTTTTGATGAACTAGAAGATTCTACAAAGAACCTAGAGAATGTTGAAAATATTAATAAAAGGGTTATTCAGTCTTTAATACAAGATATAGATGAGTTATTGATTAATGGCCTGCAAAGCTTCCCAAATGATCCTCATTTACTCACTCTTAACTCTAGGTTGGAAAATTATTTATCAGGACATGATAGCGCTTTATTAATTTTAAAAGAGGCGTTTAAGAAAAACCCAAGAAATGAGTTTTTATGTTCTAGGTTAGCTGACTTTTATCTCAAAAATGATAACAAAGAAGAGGCAATGAGATATTTACAACTTTGTATTGATAATTCCCCATTTATCAAAAGGCCTCATTACAAGTTAGCTAAATTATTGATAAATGAAAACAGGTCTAAAAATCATGAATTAATTGTCACTCATCTGAAGCGAAGCTTTAGCCCTGGAGATAATAATATAGATCCGCAATTTGATTATGCATGCCAACAGTTTATCTTCGGAGATCGAGGTGAAGGTGAAAAGATGTTTGCTCATTTGAAGTCTCTCAGGTTAGCGCCAAATTTTAAATCAAAGGTAAGGACTATTCAGCACGGCTCAGAAGGTAAGCCAATCGTTTATCAAGGAACTGTTACGAATCTTTCTTCTGGAGGTTTTTGTTTCATTTACTCAACAGACCTTAATGCTTCAGTTTTTGCACATAAGAGCTATTTTAGAGATGACGAATTTGAGGAGGTTACTAATCGCTCATTAGTACATTTTAATCTGGGGTTTACACTAAAAGGTCCAGTAGGGTGTGATGTTACAGTAAGGTACTAGAGCGAAATTTTAATTAGTTGCTTTTTGAAGGTCAAAATAATTACACAGATGTAATGTTATGAATAAATGGATTTTATTACTCGCTACTTTGCTTGCGAGTTTCAACACGCTTGCTGAAGAGCAATATTCAAAAAGTCGCTGCGATAACATTGAGGCTGAGCGCGAGAGCATTCGTAAAAGAATGAATCGTAGCTACACGGCTAGGCAAGGTGAACGGTGGAATCAACGTTTAGATGAGCTTTTTACGCTGCTGGCGAGACACTGCAAACACCCAAAGAGAAGCTCTGGCAATGGCGGTAATTATACGTATCGCTCGAACCCTACCGCACTTTTAAACACCAAAGTACATAACTCTACGGTGTATTCAAATTCATATAATGACGATAAAAAGCGCCATGCTTGGGGGCAATTTTATCAATTACCTGATCGCTGTAGAGCGAAGAATATTCAGCAAGCTGATTTTGTATGGTGTAGCGAAAATAAAGCTGAGCAAAAGGCGCTATTTGAATCTGCTTGGAGTGGTAAAGCTAAAGCAGACTATAAAGATATTGTTATTACAGTAAAGCCAACCATTACAGAAATAAATACAAACAAAGTCACAAGCCAAGTTGCAATAAATAGCCCGATAATCGAAGCACCCAATAAACAAGCTTCAACTCCTTTAAATGAGAGTGTTGGTCCTCAATTAACAAAGTTGAATGACCTTAAAATTTGGCAATTAGCCTTGGCTGGCATTGCGGCCATGTTGTTTGTGTTTGGCCTTTATCGTTGGTTTAAAGATTGAGTTATTTGACGGGCTAAAGCCCGACCTACAATGCCTTGCAACTCGCAACTCGCAACTCGCAACTAAAGCCCTAATATTTCTCCTTGCAAGCTAGGGGAGTCTGCAATACTGGTTTGGAGTTGTTCTATCAACAACTGGGCATTCGCTGATGGTGTGCGTGAATGTGGCCATAGGGCGTAAATTGGCCTTGCGGGAATACTGTGGGCTGATTCGATATAGCTAAAGTCGCTGGTGTCGTCTATACAGCAAATTTCGCTCATGGGTAGTAAGCCAATGCCATAGCCTGCTTCAACCATTTTTCTGGCGATTGTAATATCAAAACAAAAGCTTATGTGTTCATACTCGGTTTTTAATTTGTTTAGTAAACCGCTGGGAAGTTGTGACTCTGAATAGGGCAATATAAGCCTTGATGTTGGGGCATCTTTCTTTTTAATCAGCTTTATTGCGATCATGCCTAAGCGCTTTTGAAAGTAGCTTGAGTCTTGTTGTTCGCCGATGCGAATAGCTAAGTCAAAACGTTTTTGGCTTAGCTGGCTATTGGCATTACTTGGGTAAATGTGGAGGTTTAGCGTAGGGTTTGCCATCGCAAACTGATTAACTGCACCCATCAGTGGGCCCGCAATGATGTTTTGTGGGCACAAAAGGTAAAACTCTTTTGCAGTGGGTGAGTTATTTAGTTGCTCAAGCTGGCTGTTAAGAGCAAGCACTTGTTCGCCTAACTCGTTATACAGTGATTCGCCTTTGGCGGTTAACACAATGCCTCGGGCTGTGCGTTGCAGTAATGGCTCAGCGAGTTTTTCTTCTAACGCCTGAATACGCCTTGATAGGGTCGATAGATTCAGTCCTAAATCTTTTGCTGTTTGGCTCATGTTTTTACGGCGCGCTATTTCTATAAATAAATGCAGATCATCCAGCATACGACTCCCTCAATCTTAGTTTGCATTTTCGTGACTGTTGCCACTTGGCCTATGCAAATATAGTAACGCCAAGGAGGACATATGAAAATTCATTTTACTTTTACTGCGGCATTTTCGTTTTTAATGTCGTTTTTACTTTCGGCATGGGTCACTTATGTCAACTTAGGGCTAAGCGATACATTTTTTCTAAGTTGGATGAAGGCGTTTGCTAATGCGTGGCCTGCTGCGTTTGTGGTGGCTTTTACGGTTGCCCCGCCAATTAGGGCATTGGTTTTAAAGTTATTTAGTAAGGAGTCAGTATGATTAATATCGTGGCAAAAATTACCCCAAAGGCGGCATTATTTGACGACTGTAAAGGGCGTTTACAGGGCATTTTAGCAGCCACTCGCGCAGAGCCTGGTTGTAATCGTTTTGAGCTGTTTGCAAGTAAAGAGCAGCGTTGTTTATTTTTAGTTGAGCAGTTTGAATCGCAAGCTGCCCTTGATGAACATTATGCTCAGCCTTATACCAAAGCGGTGTTCGCGTTTTATGAAAATGCGTTGGCGGAGCCAGTTGAGGTAGAGAAGGTGGAGGTGTGTTGAGAGAAAAGTTTGCGAGATGCGAGGGGGAAGTTGCGAGATACGAGGTGCGAGGGGAAAGGAGCTAGGGGAAAGTCGAACTGTGGGGTTGTTAGGTCGTGTGTTCTTCTCTGCAATAACAATCTTGTAGGAGGTGTTGTAGGAGGTACTTTAGTGCCGAATCAAACATAAAAGAGCGTTCAGCCGTTAGACAAAACAGGTCACGCCGTCAGCTAAAAAAACTAGGCTACTGGGGAAGTACAGCTATTCGTAGCCTAGTTTCACAAGGTTGAAATGGTTACAGCATATGCAGGATTTGCTTAGCTTTTTCGCGGGTTAAACACGCGGCCATTGGGCGTTTTGCAAATAGCTTGGCTGAGACTGTTTGTTCTTTGCCCATGTATTGGTTATGCAGTGTTTGCACATTGACTTTGCAGGTCACCGAATGGCTGTTTTCTACATAGCGAATTTCTACTCGCTCTACTTTTTTAATTAAGTTTTTATAAGGGTAGCCTTCATCGGTATCAAGCTGAGTAATTACGGGTTGGTTGGCATAACTAAAACTTGAGGCAAATATAAGTAATAAAATAAGTAAGTATTTCATGGTGGTTGTCCTTGTCTTAACGCGGTTGGCAATATGAGTATTACTCGTGTTGCTACTACTGACAAACGATTAAAAATTACCTATGCTTAAGTTTTTATTAACTATAAATGCGTATGCAGTTACCTCCATTAAAAAGCCTTTGGTATTTTAAACACGCGGCAGAGTTAGGTAGTTTTAAGCTTGCGGCAGAGCAGTTGTTTGTTAGCCAAGCTGCGGTTAGCCAACAAATTCGCTTGTTAGAACAACAGCTTGATTGCAGCTTGTTTACTCGTCATACCCGTTATGTTGAGCTGACTCGCCAAGGCGAACAGCTATTACCCCATGTACTTAAGGGCTTTAGTCATTTACAGGCAGGTGTGCAGGCTGTTAGCCAAGATAGCCACCCGAATACGTTAAACTTAACTGTGCTGCCTTCGTTCGCCAGTGGTTGGTTACTGGGCCGTATTAGTGATTTTCAAAACAAATACCCCAATATCAAAGTGCGTATTGAGCCAAGCGATCAACTTGCCGACTTTTCAGCGGGGCAAGTTGATTTAGGCATTCGATTTGGTCAAGGAAACTACCCAGGTTTGCACAGTGAGCTTATCAGCGACGACAGCCTATTTTTGGCTTATAAACCCGGTGCCATTGATGTTAATAAACCCCTTAAACCGCAGATTCTGGCACAAAAACTAATTAAAGATGTGTGCCCAGACGCAGAGCGCGGTTGGTTAACTTTGGCTCAGCAATTAGCTGTAAGCCCAGATGCGCTCCCCGCACTTGAAATTGATAACGCTGCACTGGTTATTCAAGCCACGTTAGCAGGGCAAGGTATTGCAATGGTAAGGCGGCGCTTAATCGAAACTCAACTGCAACTTGGTCAGCTAGAGATTTATCCAAACTATGAGTATCACTGCCAATATAAGTACTACCTTGCTGCGCCGCCCGAACATTTTAAATGGCAAAAAGTGCAGCTGTTTAAAGATTGGTTGCTTGCTCAATTTGCTTTAGATGATCAGCAGTTTTATCAACTTCATCAGTAACATTTGCGTTAAATCATTTTAAAGTTTTTAAGCACCAGCTATGCTTATTTAAGTCGCTTACTAAAGGAGCTAGTAATGCTTAACTTTAAAGTTATTTTTTGTGTCGTTTGTGTGGCTGCAAGCCTAACGGCCAATGCTGATATTTCCCGTGTAAAAGCAAGTATTGAGCGTGTTGAGAGCGCGAATAAAAAGCACGAGTCTTTAGTGCTTCCCTACTTATTTAGCACCGATACCATGGGGCTTAACTTTGGTGTGGGTGGCATGATCAAAGGTTACCATCAACCACAAATGACCGTTGGCGCTACTGCATTTAAAGGTGATGTGAGCGAAGGCGCGTGGGCAGGTCTGTTTAACTATAAGGTGTTAGATTCAGAACGCTGGTATTTTAGTGCCAGTGGCATGGCTGCATATTTTCCTGATCAGCGAGCTTATACCGGAGGCCATAAAGTGCCCATTGCAGACAACGCCGTGTTCCCCGGTAGTAATGACTCTTCAAACGAGGTTTATTTAGAAGCCGATGGTAGCTCTAATTGGTTTGATGCTCGCATCGAATACGCTTTACCGTTTGGCGCAACATCGCAAACAGGTATGGTGCGTTACCAGCTTAAAAACGGCTTGTTGGTTTCTGACCCATCGGGCGGGGCACAGTGGAACCCGTTGGAATCGGGAGTAATGGTTGCAACTGCACGCTATTTTAGGCGCTCGCAAAGCTTTGAATTTAATGAGGGTACACAAGATGGCAGTATTTCAGCAATGGAATTTGGTCTGCTCTATGACAACACCGATTTTGCAACTAACCCAAGTTACGGAAGCAGACAGTATCTTGCCTATAGCCAATCAATGCCAGGGAGTGACGATATTTATGATTGGGATTTGTGGCAGTTTAATGGCAGTAAGTTTATTTCTTTAGGGGCAAGTGAGTTTGCTCATCAGCGTATTTTAGCATTTAATTTTTGGGCTGCTTATTCACCTAGCTGGCAAGTTAATCACACTCTTGATGGCACTAAGTTTATCTCTGATGCTGCACCGTATAACGAAGGCGCTACATTAGGAGGATTTAAGCGTTTACGGGGTTATGACTTTTATCGGTTTCATGACAAAGCCGCTATTTATGGGGCATTCGAATATCGCTATACCCTTAAATATAACCCAATAGCAGATGTAAATTGGTTAAAGTTTTTGAAGCTGGATTGGTTTCAGTTAGTTGGCTTTGTAGAAGCGGGTCGAGTGGCACCTCATTTAACCTTTGATGCATTATTGCAAGACTACCATTATGACTATGGTGTTTCGTTAAGAGCTATGATGTCGGGATTAGTCGTTCGAACAGAGCTTGCTAATTCAAAAGAAGGGGCCAATTTTTGGGTAATGATAGATCAGCCTTTTTAGTGAATTTGGCTCAGATTTGTTGCAGTTTTACTAGAAACTGATAATCTGTACCTCTAACTTTTACAGTGACGTAAATTAATGATTAAACGGATTTTAATGACAACAGCCTTGTTGTTGCCCGCTTTTGCTTGGGCGCAGCAAAGTGCTCCTTCAGAAGCATGTCAAAGCATGCAAGCCGAACGTATCGAGCTACAAATAGCCCTGCGTAAAACCAATCTTCTCGACAAAATTGAAGCCTATAAACAGCGCATTCAAAGCTTGTCAGCACGAATATCTGAAACCTGCTTTAGTGAAGAGCAAATTGCTGAGCTTAAATCGTCGTTGTATAACCCTGACATTGCAGAACTCGAAAACAGCTTGGCAAAGCCATTAACTGAGCAAGCCTACATCAGCAAACAAGCTGCATGGGAGCGCTTTTATGTTATGCCGCCACGTTGTGCTGCTCGTTCGTTACAGCTGCAAAACCTTGAGTCGTGTCTTGAAAATAAGCAAATTCAGTTTCAGCAATTTGATATGTTATGGCAGCAAAAAAGTGCGCAACTTGCCCGTACAGAAGCAAAACCAACAGATTCGTTTCATGAGTTTGTTTTACCTAGCAAAGCCGAACGAGCTAAGTTAAGCGCTGAGCAAGAATTAAAACGCTACAGCTACAGCACAGACTCGTTTTTACCAACCAATATTATTGTGTTGTGTGCTTTAGCCGTATCGGTGTTTTTTGGTTTGATATTTATTTTCCATTGGTTAATGCGCCCACGGTCAGTGGTTAAGTGAGTGTTTAGTTAGCGAGGGGAAAGGGGAAAGAGTATAGTTAGCGAGAGTAAAGTTAGCGAGAGTAAAGTTAGCGAGAGTAAAAGTGAAAGTGGAAAGAAAACTCTAAGCTTTAAGTTAGTTTGTGCCAGCACATTGCTTAGGTAAAATACGATACTGTAGGCGTGAAATTTATTTCGCGCGAAACAAGTTTCACGCCTACGGGGGGAAACATAGGCGCTGGGCTTTAGCGCTATGACGCGATGTGAGATCGCACCTCGAAACTCATTACTCGTTACTTACTCAAACCATTCCCGGCTAAAGCCAGTCCTACGGGCTTTCTTCTCGTTTCTCGCAACTTTCCCCTCGTACCTTTCCCCTCGTACCTCGTAACTTAATCACTCATCCGTTTTAAACTGTTTGGCGCGTTCTTCTGCGTCAATTAAGGCTTGTGATTTTGGCTGTTTGTTTTTGCTTTCTATCACAGGTTTTTCGTCTGAATTTGGGTCCCAGGCTGGATCAAGTGATAAGTTAGCAAATGGATTATTCGGCTTATCGTCTTGTTGCTCTGGCTCTTTATCTGCGTCGTTGTCAGAGTCGCTATCAATCTCTTCAAGCTTATCGTCGTCACTCAGTTCGCCAGACAAATCAACCGTTTCTACCGTTGGCTGTGTTGACTCTTCTAAACTAAATGAAGCTGGCTCATCCTGTAGCTCTTGTTCAAGCGCTTGTAAGGCTTTTGCTAAATCATCATCGTTAATATCGTCGTTATCGTCTGCGGTGTTTGGCGTTGTGACTGTGTGCTCGTCTTCATTAAAATGATCGGCAAACGATAAATCATCACCCATCAGTGACGATAAGTCATATTCAGGTACTTCATCTTTAGCAGGTTCATCGTCAGCAACAGGTTCTTTAGTTGAATACTCATCAAAACCGAAAGATGAAGATGCAGTAAAGCTTGGCTCTTCAAATTCTGGTTTCTCAAACTCATCGATTTCAGGTTTTTCGAGATCTTCGATCTCAGTTAACACTGGCTCATCGTCGGTAATAGGCTCTTTTGTTGCGTATTCATCAAAACCGAACGATGACGAACTCGTAAAGCTTGGCTCTTCAATTTCTGGCTGTTCAAGGTCATCTATTTCAGGCTTTTCGAGATCTTCGATCTCAGTTAACACTGGCTCACCGTCGGCAATAGGCTCTTTAGTTGAATACTCATCAAAACCAAATGATGACGAACTCGTAAAGCTAGGCTCTTCGATTTCTGGTTTTTCAAGCTCATCGATTTCCGGCTTTTCGAGTTCTTCAATCTCAGCTAAAACAGGGTCATCGCCGTCAACCGGCTCTTTTGTTGAGTACTCATCAAAACCAAATGACGACGATGCAGTAAAGCTTGGCTCTTCAAGTTCTGGCTCATCAAGTTCAGTTATTTCAGGGGCCTCGAATTTCGGCTCTTCAAATGGCTCAGGTTCAGTAACAGGCTCTTTGGTTGTGTACTCGTCAAAGCCAAATGATGACGAAGCAGTATAACTCGGTTCTTCTGATTCCGGCTGTGTTTCAGGCTCGTCTTGCTGAACGTCATCAGCTTGCGGCTCAGCTTCCTCGTTGATGCTATACGTTGAATCAAGGTTTGCTAATTTTAGCTCTTGTTCTAGGCCGCGCTGCTCATCCAAAAAGTCGTCATCAGCGTCGTTTGTATTTTTCTCGTCGTAACCAAGTTCAAGATCTTCAAATTGATGGGCATCAGCAAAGTCTTCTGCTGGTGGTTGTTCAGGTGAAGTTTCAGACTCTTGTTCTTCTTTATCACGCTGAGCACTAAAGTGCATAAGCTCAGAAAGCTCGTCATTATTATCTGTTTCGGTTGCAGTAAATGTATCGTTGGCAAGCGGGTAGCTGTCTTCATGAGGGTGCTCTTGTTCTTCAGCCAGCACCGCGGCTGTTGCTTCTTTGAGTTCCTCAGCTTCTTTTTCAGCAGCTGCTTGTGCTTCTGCAGCTGCTTTAAGGGCTTTAGCTTGCATTAGGCTTTGTTCAAGTTCTGAATCGGCGTCTGCTTTTTTGCTTTGACGAATACGCACAATCACTAAACCTGCAACAAGTAATACCAACAACACAATTAAGCTTGGCATTAATAATGAGCTTGAAGAGCTATCGCTGCTTGCAGGAATAGGTTCTGACATAGGTGCGGGTGTTGGCGCAGGTTTTGGTGCCTGTTCTGCTTTTACTTCAGGTTCAGCTGGTTTTTCAGCAGTTGCAGTCTCAGCACTTTGGGTTTTAACTTCAGCGGCTTGATTTTGAATAGCAGGGCTAGTAGTTGATTCTACTACAGGCTCTTTAGGAGCATCAGAAATCGTAATACGGTCAACTTTTGCTGGTATTTCGGTTTGTTCTGCAGAGGCACTTGTTTGTTCGGCAGGCTCTGGTTCTTGAACTTCAGGCTCAATTGCTGGCATTTGCTGTTCGATAGGTTCAACGGTTTGCTCTGCAATTGGTGCCGTAGTTTCTTCAGGTTCTGCTTGAATAGCGCCTGAGTGCACTCTAGGGTTAGCTGCTGCAGTTGAATTAACTGGGGCTGTTTCTTTCGTTTGTTGTTCTAGTTTTTCGAAAGCAGCTGCATTGTTTACTGGCGTTGGATTTTTGCAGTTTTTCTCATAGTTTCTGGCAGCTGAGCGATAGTTTTTATTGCTGGTGTTAAAGCGGTATTCATGCATTTGCTGTTTTAACAAAATACACATGGCTTCGTTGTACTGCGCTTTACTCGTAAAGCTTAAGCTTAGGAGTAATAAGAGAAAAGTTGTTTTTATAATTGGCATAAGTTCCGGACCAGTAAGGTTTAGTCGATGACCTAACAGTTAATTAATTCTAAGCTGAGACGAGTAATTTATCCACATTTGGTTAACAAATTAAGCGTATTCGTAGTGGTTAATCAATTACCATGAGCGCACGGTATTCGTCGTAAGCAAATTGGTCAGTCATTCCGCTTATGTAATCTTGAATTAAGCGGCAGCGATAATAGAACTCGTAAGCGGCAAAATGATCCGGTTCTGCTTTTAGGGCATCAATGGCTTTTTGGTAGCTATTTAAATGTTTATTAGATAGTTTTTTAACCAGACGAGTTTCAATTAAATAGTTTTGGTCGCCTTTTAACACGCGTTTAAAAGCATCAGCATCAAGGGCTAGTAAAGGTTTATAGCAGTCAAGTAAACCGCTAATTATACGGTAACCCTGTAGCTCTAATCGCTCTACTTCTTTGTGGCAAAATACATGCTTTAATGCCACTTGTTTTAAGGTGAGCGTGACGGCGTGCAAGTGACTGCGATCTTCTAATAAAGCCTGATTAAAATCACCGTGGTAAATGGCTTCAATATTATTAATAAACCGCTCTGCTGCGTAGCTTACTAATGGGTGTAGCAAGGTCACGCGCAGGTAGATAAAAAATTCGCTGTTAAAATTGTACGGCTGCTCTTGCGCTTTACTTAACGCATAATCAATGGCTTTTTCGGCAAAGTCGCTGTGTTTGGTATCGTCTATGGTTAGGTTTGTGAGTGTGCGGGTGTATTGCTCTTTTAGTTTTTCGCAAAGCGACTCAACACTAATAATGCCTTTTTCTACCGCATCTTCAATATCGGCCAAACAATACGATATATCGTCAGCAGCCTCCATAATGTAGCTAGCAGGATGACGGCAGTATTGCTCAATTTCGAGTTCAGTTTGCAGCGCTTCAATAAACGGCTTTTCGCTGAAGTAGTAACCCACTTTTTTCATCAAGTAGTTTTTATCTTGCGGGCTGTCTATTTTCGCCATGCTGGCCGGGCGTGTATATTTTAAAATTCCGGCACTTTGGCTGTAGGTTAAGTTTAGAGAAAGTAATGAATGAATTATGCGAATACCTTGGGCATTCCCTTCAAAACTTCTTATGTCTTGGGCTAGGTGTTTAAAGATCACACTAATACCAATGCCTTTACAGCGCTCAGGAGTCAGTGCGTCTAAGTGTTTATCAAACCATTGGTTGATGGCTGCTTCGCCAAAGTGACCAAACGGTGGGTTGCCTATGTCGTGCATTAGGCACGCCATTTCTACTAGGCTTTCTAGCGGGCGCTCAAGCCCAGCAAGGCCATATTCTTTTTGTTTTGCATCACTAAGCTTATTAAAAATGGTTTGCACAATAAACCGGCCCACTTGTTGTACTTCAAGCGAGTGGGTAAGCCTTGAGCGCACTGCAGCATTACGTTCGAGTGGAAAAACTTGGGTTTTTTGTTGCAAACGGCGAATTGCAGCACTGTTAATAATGCGGCCCCGATCACTTTCAAGCGCAGTGTGTAAATTATTGGTAGAGCGCATTTCGCGCGCAGGCGTTATTTTTTTACCAAAATCGATCATTTTATATTCCCACAAAGCGGTAAAATCGGGCTTTTGCGTTTTGTTAGCAACATTTTGCCATTTATTAAATTAAATCTAACAGCTTGTATCTTAAATTAAAATATTCATTTTTATTAAAGTTATTACTTTAAATCGTGGCCTTTATTCATATATTATTCAGTTTTACGCACTTCTTCATTATCTTGTATTAGAAAGGAAAGCCTTTTGGCTGTATAGCAATGATGCAAACTTTGTCTCAAAAACCATGGCTACTAGCCAGTATTCTTCTGTGTTGTATTGGTTTAACGGCTTGTAAGAGCACCCCAGAGCCAAGCGCTGAAAGCACCTTAACGGTGGCCGAAAAAAATGCCATCAAGGCCAAGCAGGGTGCACTATATGCACGAGGGTTTTATGAAAGCCAACTTGGTAATATCAACTACGCCTCTGCTAGGCAATGCAGTAACTTTAATTTGCAGAGCCACCGTGGCTCAATTCGTTATGCAGAAAACTCGCTTAACGCGGTAATTGATGCCATCGACAACAATTTTGACGTTGTTGAGATTGATGTGCGAATTACCCGTGACGATGTGTGGGTTGTGCATCATGATGCCCGTACAGGTCGCGAAACAGGCACAGTTGACAATAAGCGCCGCAAAATTGAGTCGATGAGCTATAAAAAAGAGTGGGGCTATTTACGTCATCGTAACCAAGATACCGGGTTACTTACTGATGATATGCCACCTTCATTTAGAGAGCTTGCTGCCACATTTGCGCGCTATCGTAAGCCTCATCAAAAATTGAATATTGAGATAAAATCAAATGCCTCAGTTAACGATTTAAAAATGCTTGATTATTTAGCGTATGAGTTTGTTGGCGGTGGTAACTACTTTTTTAGCAGTTTAGAAATGCGCAACCTGACTCGTATGCGCGATATTAACCCAGATATTTACTTGGCATTTATTCAGTCGCCGGCAAAAGCCTCAATGAATAAGTTAGCAAGTGACCTAAAACGCGGCGCTGGTAGCGACCCAATTTACGAGCGCAACAAAGAAGAGCTTGAGAGCTTACAAGCACTTGGTAATCGCTATCATCGTGAAAAACGTTACGACAGCCCAGTTAAGCTCGATAAATTAGCAAAACAGCTAAAACGTAACTTTGGTTATGTACTTGATATTCGTCATTACAAGCAAAGTGCAGCACGCTTAAAGCCGGTTGCTAAAGCGCGCGGTATTATGATTGCCACTTATTCTATTAACGGCCACGACTATCATGAGCGTAGCCTATTAGCGCAGTCGCGTTCTCTTCGCCCTGACTCTGTAATTATGGACGATACCGTTTATGGCTTTTGTTCTGTGTTTGAATTACCAAAAATGCAGCCGTATTTTAGCGATGAAGCAGGCGCTAAGTTGATTGCCAGCATGCCTGCTGACCTTGATTTAGAGCGCCTTGATGAGCTGTATGCTTATAAAGGGAATCAGCTTTACCCTGCGGTGGGCGGCACGCTCAAATCAACTCAAGAAAAAACTTATATTCCAAAAGTAACATCGACTCCTTCAGCACCTAATTTAGAAATTGGGACTCGCCAAGCCGATGAAGATTTTAGCCTAGAAACAGATCCTGCTGTTGAACTAGAACTGCGTAAAAAACAATAAGAATAAAATTATGACTGATTTAATAAAGCCGTTTTGGTGGCGCTGTTTGCTACTTGTTTTAGCTACTTTATATTTATTACCCGAGGCAATTTTTAATGCCCAGTTAGTCTCTTTAGTCGGTTTAGGTACCCCTTCGGCAGAAGATCTTGAACACCTTGAAATTTATGGCCGAGCTGTCTCTGGGGTGGGTGTTGCACTGCTGTTAGCTGACTTTTTACCAAAAGCTATGGTTGCCAAAGTAGGCCGTGGCATTATCTCGTTTATCGCTTTATTGTGCTTAGTTTGGCCGGTGGTGTTTTTTGGCCAAAAATATGCCATTGAAAAAACCTTAATTGAGCCTTCAACTGCAGAGCAGCGCCAGTTTGCTACCTACAGTGCAGCACTTAGAGACGCGCTGGCGATTAACTCGATTAAAGTGAACGACCTTGATTACAACCCTGAGCAATTACATAGCTCAGAAAACCTGACCTTTTTGGCGCTGTTTGGTGGCTTACTGTATAGCGATGCCGCCCTTTCAGACAACTTAGAGCAAGATAAGCGAAAGATTATTGCTGCCTTTGTACAGAAAAAAGCGTATCAAGATTTTGATAAACATTATAAAAACTACAGCCAGTTATATGATGAGCTGGTGGTTAAATACAAAGCCTATGCTGATGGCAGTAAAAAGTACAACAGCACTTTGGCAAGTATCGGTGAGCGCGAGCAAGGTTATTGGCAGCAAGTTGAGCAAGAGATCAATAGTGGTTGGAGCAAATACCAGCAAGCGCAAAAAGCCCATATTGCAAAAGCGTCAGCACGTGCACAAAAGTATGGCCCGAAGATTTATGATTACCACCACAGCATTGCAAAATGCCGCGAGCGTTATGACAAAAGCAGCGAAAAAGACCGCCGAAATCGTTGTTATGAACGCGAAGCAGCAGACTACCGAAGCAATATTTTAAAAGCCGGTATTGGCTACATTGAGCCTGATTACTGGCTTATTGAAGAAGATGTTTCGGTTGCTGAAAATGCTGCAGGCACGATTTTAATGGGGGTGCTTACTGGTGGTGTTTATACCGCACTACAGGCTGCTAGTTTAGCAACCGGTGGTGATGGCGGCTTTAAAGACAAGCGATACAAATACACCGATGACCCAGATCATTACCAGCTGCGTTTTTTACAGCACCCGAACTTTCATAAGATGTTTGTGAGTGAAACGGGCTACCCATTTACAATCGAAAACTTAATGGCGTTTCGTGCTCACGAAACAACACAAAAGAAGCTTAGAGCACATTTTGCCAGCAAAGGGTTACAGCTTGAAAGCAACTGGAATGTGAATCAACGCCAAGCATTTGCTAATGCTGTAGCCAATAAGGTTACAAGTGAAGCTAATGCACAATGGCAAAGCGAAATGCGCAAACGCGGCATGAGTTTAAAGCCAAACTTAAGCTGGGTTGCGTTTCAGCTACACCCACAAATTCAAGCAAAAATTGCAGATAGAATGGGTGACTTATACGTAAAAAACATTCGCGCCGATTGGAATAAAAAGAACTTTAAAGACAAGGTGCTTGATCCAAACATTGCAAAGCGCACCGACAAATACCTTGCCATGCTCAATAGCTCCGAAGGTAAATTTGCTGATGGTGGCGAGTATGCCGAGTACGGTAAACAAGCATTGCGTTCGGTGATTATTCCGCCTATCTCGATGTCGTTGTCACTGTTTTTGATTTGCTTAACCTTTAGCAAGCTGCCGTTAAAACTGTGGCAATTGATTAAACCTAAGCAAGAAAAGCAACCAACCACTGCTGTATCTGTTTTGCAAAAGCTGATTATGCCTGCGCTGATTTTGATAGTGCCAGTAATGTTTGTGCATAACACCTTTACCGAAGACGATCAAAGCCCTGTTAACTACTTTTTAGACAAGGTCGATGAGTCGAGCAATCCGGTGTTTAGCTATGCGATTCGTTGGACTTTGCATGCGCAGCCTCTGCTGCATCCGCTTGGTTTAAAGTTTGAAGAAAAACTGCATATTTACGAGAGCTTTAGCCCGCTCAGCCATGCTTTAGCCAAGGTTGATATTTTGCGCCACGGCGATGCCAGTTTAAGTGCTGAGCAGCAACAGCGTAGACAATATCTGGTTGAGCAAAAAACTAAACTTACCATTACTACAAACCCGGCGAACGCCACTATTCGCATTATGAATATCGGCCCTAAATATCGCCCCGGCATGACATTAAAAACTGGCGCTTATGATATTCAAGTGTCGGCGCCTGGGTATAAAACGTATCGACGTTGGCACCAAGTAGATGCTGGCGAACAAACATTAACCATTGATTTAAGCAATTAATTAAGCAAGGAATGAAAATGCAACATTGCCAAAATACGGTGTATGCCACCGATCTTCACTGTTGTGATTGTGGAGAAGCTCTTGAGCAAAAAAGACAAATGCACACGGTTGAAGAACTCAGCCCTGACTTGCTGGTTGATGTAAAAAACTATGCGCCACAAGCGAGTACGATCACAGGCGTTGTGAAATCAATGTATTACTATAAGCGCCGCTATAAAACCAATAAAGACAACATGCTATATGGTTATTGGTGGCTAGAAGTAGAAGACAAAGACGGCATTATTCATGAGTTTAGTGTTGATGCAGAAAAAGATGTAATTGCTAACCTACAAAAGGGCAATGTGATCACTGCTTTTCAGGAAACACCGTTAACGCTTAATTATCGAATTGCTGATGGCAATGCTAGGCGGGTAGTTAAAAATGACCGCTTTATGCCAGTTGTGATTGTGCATTTTGCCGATCAACAATATCGCAGCTGGGACAAAACCATTAGCCGAAACTACACTGGCGGAACGATATTGTGGCTGGTGCTAAGTGTTATTACATTCTTAATCATGTTGTTTGCTGCAAAGCTTGAGTTTTTGCCTGCGCTACTTGCGTCGTTGCCTGTGGCAATTGGGGTGTTTATGGCAGAGCACAACTACCATAAAAAAGCCAAAGCCAAACAAGAAGCAAAGTATGATGCGATTTTAGCGGCAACAGATGTGATGCTATCGACCACCCTAAATCAATTGGGTTATAACATGCTGGCAAGAACGCCAAGTAAGTCAGATGTTATTTGTATTTCGTGCCAGCAGCGTATTAGCCAAGATGCTGCACATTGTTATTGCTGTGGCGCTAAGCAACACGTTGAAGCGATTGCTGAAAAAGAACAGTCACTTGCAAAAGATGATGAGCAAGCCATTAGCATTCAAAAAGCGTTAGAGCCAAGCATAACAAAACCAACCAGTATTGCCCAGCTTGAGCATGCCATTATGGATGAGTATAGCCTTGCTTATGAAAACGATTATGTGCATAAAAATGTTTGGGCACGTAACGAAAAAGGCACTATTCATCACCGTGCAGTGCTTGGCAAAGTATTAGAAAAAGAGCAAAGCGCACATGCCAATGAAACCCGCCAAACCGTGACCACCACAGAAACCACAACCACCTATCGAGGTGGCATGTATGTTGGTAGCGATGTAAAAGAGCGCGTTGAGGTTTATCGTAATCGTAGCACCACTTTAAAAGGTGAAATCATGCTCGAAACCGCATCGGGTGAGCCATTTATTTTTAAAGCGGGTGAAGATTTACTGGGCTCTGTTGATATTGGTGATTGGGTGTATTACGCCTACAGCAGTGTTGATACTAAGCGTTACTCTGAGTATTACCGTGAGTATGCGGTTAATGTGAGTAAAGACATTAAGTACAACAACTCTTCTGTCAGAAATTTTGGCATGGTACATGGCTTTAACCGTATGGTATTGCTTGGTCTTACGTCAGTAGGGCTAGCGTGGTACTTTGATGCCCAAGATTTTTACCCACTAGTTAATACACTTGTACCAGATGCTGGCATTGATTTACTCAATAATAACCCGCAAGTGGTTGAACACTTAGATGGCCTACCCGTTGCTGTGTTTATTGTGTTAAGTGTGGTTACAGGCGTTTGGGGCTTTATTTATAGCCAAATAAACGGCTCACGTTTAAAGCGTAGTGTGAAAAAGCTCGAAAGCATGATCACAAAATTTTCAAAACAGTTTGGTAAAGTTTCTGAGCAAATTAACAAATTGAACTAAAAAGGGTTTCGCATGCGTATTTGGCAATTAGTTTTAGCGGGTTTATTAGCGTTCAGCTCTCTTGTAAAAGCGGACCAAGAGCAATCTGTGGTACTTATTTCGATAGATGGATTTCGCTGGGATTACATTGAAAAACACCATGCAAAGCACTTAAAAGCAATCAGTGAACAGGGCGTGAGAGCAAACAAAATGCGCCCTGTTTACCCGACCAAAACCTTTCCGAATCATTTGTCGATTATAACCGGCTTATTGCCTGTTAATCATGGCATTGTCGAGAACCGCTTTTGTGATACTGAGCGTAACGACTGCTACAAAATGGGTAAAGGGAAAGACGATAGCACTTGGGTAAATGGCATTCCGCTTTGGAACCTTGCACAAATGCAAGGCTTAAAAGCCGCCACCTATTTTTGGCCTGAATCAGATGCGCGCTTTAACGGCATGCTGCCTGATTACTTTTATCATTATTCGAAACATAGCGATTACCAAAAGCGTGTTGATCAAATTATTCAGTGGTTGAGCTTGCCAAAAGCACAGCGCCCACGTTTAGTGATAAGTTATTTTTCGTTGGTCGATAGCATGGGGCACGAGTTTGGCCCTGATGCTAAAGAAACTTATGACGCAGTGCAAAAGCTTGATGGTTTAATGGCTGATTTATCGAGCCGTTTAAAAGCGCTTGATGAAAACATTAACTTAGTGATTGTGTCTGATCACGGTATGGCGTCTGTAGAACCAAGCCTTAGTATTAAAATTGATAGCTTGCCGCAAGACCAAAACTTCATTGTGCAAAACACCGGCCCTCGGGTTTTATATTATGCAAAACCAGATAGCAAAGCAGACATCAGCGGATTCACTAAAAAGCTCGCTAAAGCTGCAGATGGTCGTTATATCGTGTTAAGTGAGCAGCAAAAGCGTGATTATCACTATGATAAAGGCCCGCGCGTTGGCGATATTATTTTACAAACCGACGCGCCTCGGGTGTTTACCGACAGTAAAATGGCCGGTTATTTAGGCACTCATGGTTACGCTTATAGCGAAGATATGGCCGCAACCTTTATCGCCACCGGCCCCGCCTTTAAACAAGGCCTTCGTTTAGACGAAGTAAGTAATTTAGATGTGTACCCGCTGATCGCCAAAATTCTAGGCCTTGAGATTTTAAGCCCAATCGACAGCGACGGTGAAAGTTTGTGGCCCGCGATTGAGGAGTAGGTGTGAGTTAGCGGGGGAAAGGCTCTAGGGGAAAGTTTCTAGGGGAAAGAGTAAAGTTGGAAAGGGACTAGGCGCTAGGAGCTGGGTATTAGGCGCTAGGCTCTAGGTTTTGGGCTCTAGGTTTTGGGCTCTAGGCGTTAGGGCGCGATGTAAAATCGCTGGCTTTTAGTCGTTAGAGGTCAGATATTAGATGTCAGTCGATCAGTGGGGTTGATTAGGTCGTGTGTTCTTCTCAGCGATTTTAACCTTTTAGGAGCTCTTGTAGGAGGTACTTTAGTGCCGAATCAAACATAAATGAGAGCGGTCAGCCTTCAGCCTTCAGACGCGTGAAACAAGTTTCACGCCTACGGGGAAACATTAGGTGCTAGGATTCAGACTCTAGGACGCGATGTAAAATCGCTGGCTTTTAGTCGTTAAAGGTCAGATATTAGATGTCAGTCGATCAGTGGGGTTGGTTAGGTCGAGTGTTCTTCTCAGCGATTTTAACCTTTTAGGAGCTCTTGTAGGAGGTACTTTAGTGCCGAATCAAACATAAATGAGAGCGGTCAGCCTTCAGACTTCAGCTTTCAGACGCGTGAAACAAGTTTCACGCCTACGAATTAAGACATTCGGTTCTAGGAGTTGGGCGCTAGGTACTAGGCTCTAGGACGCGATGTAAAATCGCTGGCTTTTAGTCGTTAGAGGTCAGATATTAGATGTCAGTCGATCAGTGGGGTTGATTAGGTCGTGTGTTCTTCTCAGCGATTTTAACCTTTTAGGAGCTCTTGTAGGAGGTACTTTAGTGCCGAATCAAACATAAATGAGAGCGGTCAGCCTTCAGCCTTCAGACGCGTGAAACAAGTTTCACGCCTACGGGGAAACATTAGGTGCTAGGATTCAGACTCTAGGACGCGATGTAAAATCGCTGCTACAGACTCGAAACTCGTTCCTCGTATCTCGCATCTCGTATCTCGTTCCTCGTATCTCGAAACTCGCTAACTTTCCCCTTTCCCCTTTCCCCTTGAAACTAGCAACTCGTAGCTAACAACTCGTACCTCGTTACCTACAACTTCGTTACCCACCCGTATTCACCATGGCTTTGAAACTTGTAGCTTTGATTACCGGCATCAAATTGGCCTTGTAGGGTGTTTTCTGTGAGGGTCATCACGGCTTGATGGCCTGCTTTAGCATGATCATTGACCTTGCCAAATACACTTCTATCGCCATTGCTGGCTTCGATGATGTTACTAATTTCGACGGTGTAACTGAGGTATTCGTCGATGACTAAAATAAAGTGATCGCCAGGTTGTAGGGTTTTTAGGGTGTCTAAATCAAATTCGCTGAATGCGGTGTTTGCTAATTGGTCAGGCAAACGGCCTTGTTTGTATAGGTAATCGTGCGCGTGATTAGATAGCTGATTAAGCGGCGCAGTTAAGTTCACAATGGGCTGTGGGGCTATTTGGTCGGCTTCTGCTTTGTAAGAGGCAACAAACTGCTGTGTGCTGGGTTTTGTTTTAAAACCATCACTTTGAATGTGCCATTCATTCAGTGCAAATGCTGTAAGTGGCAGAATGAAGATTAATGCAAGCGTCCTGTTCACATGTTTCTCTTACGGGTTTTTATGTTAACTCATTGTTAGTTTTTACCTCAAGTTAACAACTCGGTCAATAGTTAATCACTAAGTAGTGGTTTTTATTATCGTGTCGATAAAATTAATTTGTTTTACTCGGCTCTGAATGCTGAGCATAATCCGCGTTTTTTTGTCACCGAAACTCCAAGACTAGAGGTACCTACCATGCGCGGGTGGATCATTTATAAAGATAGCCAAGGCTTGTTAAAGCAAGAAACCTATGAAGTTGAACGTTTACTTGCTGCAGCCAAAGAAGAGGGCATAGATTTACAAGTTTACTCGCCAGATCAATTTGATCTAACTATTACTCGTGAAGACGGTAAAAGTATCTTAATTGATGGTCAATCTGTTGAATTACCGGACTTTGTTATTCCTCGTATGGGTGCAAGTACAACCTATTTTGCGCTGGCGATTATCCGCCATCTTGAGCGTTTAGGTGTTTATTGTGTCAATAGCTCGCAATCAATCGAAACAGTGAAAGACAAACTGTTTGCACAGCAAATTCTTGCTGAATGTAATTTACCTACGCCGAATACCATGTTGGTTAAGTTTCCGGTGAATATTGATTTGGTTGAAAAGCAAATTGGCTTTCCTGTGGTTATTAAAACGTTATCGGGCTCGCAGGGCAGTGGCGTGTTCTTATCAAAATCAAAAGAAGAGTTTGATGACTTAATGCAGCTGATTGAAGCGGCAAACCCACAAGCAAACATCATTTTACAGCAGTTTGTTAAGTCGAGTCATGGTCGTGATTTGCGAGTACTTACTATCGGTGGCCGTGCTGTTGCGTGTATGGAACGTAACTCACAGGGTAAAAATTTTAAAGCGAATGTCAGTGCTGGTGGTACAGGTAAGTCATTTCCTATTACGCCAGAAATCGAATGGCTTGCAACCCAAACTGCGAACGTACTTAACCTTGATGTGGCTGGCATTGATTTATTGTTTGATGAGCAGCACTTTAAAATTTGTGAAGCAAACTCAAGCCCTGGTTTTGAAGGCTTAGAAGGTGCGTTGGGTATTGATGTAGCCAAAGAGATTTTGCACTTCATTCGCATTCGTTTAGGTATTTTTGATAAGCCAAAAGTTGTCGAAGAGCCTTGTTTAGAGGCCGTTTAAACTTTCAAAAGGCGTGGTTATAACACGCCTTTTTTGTGTCATCTGTATAGTAAATAAATCTTAAAATACTACAAAAGTGTACAGTGCCATCTGGCAAATCATAGGATATGGTAGATTTTTAATTGCCAAGGAGTGTGTGTACATGAGTCAGCTCATCAGTCGAGCAACCGCTGGATTAGTGGCCGTTATTATTGGCTTTACCAGTTCAATCGCGCTTATTTATCAGGTTGTTATGGTGTTAGGTGGCACACCTGATTTAGTTGCCAGCTGGGTGTTAATGCTTGGTCTTGCGATGGGCGTCAGCTCGATTGCGTTGTCTTATTACTACAAAGTGCCCATTCTTATCGCGTGGTCAACAACCGGAGCGGCACTCCTTATTTCAAGTGCCCAAGGTTATAGCTTAAACCAAGCTGTTGGCGCGTTTATGTTCTCGGCGGCGCTGGTGTTTTTGTCTGGTATTACCGGCGTGTTCGAAAAAATGATGAACAAGATCCCAAGCCAATTGGCTTGTGCCATGCTTGCAGGCGTGCTGGTGAATTTTGGTATTGATGTGTTCAACTTTATGAGTGAGCTACCTTTAGTCATTGGTTTAATGGTGGCTGTTTATTTATGTGGAAAGCGCTATTTTCCTCGCTTTGCTATGCTTGCAGTGGTTGTTGCGGGCTTTTTAATGGCTGGTGTGACTGGGCAGATTGATACCTCTAGCTGGCAGTGGAAAATGAGCGAGTTTGCTTACATTGCGCCTGAGTTTGACTTAAACGCCATGATAAGTGTTGGTTTGCCGCTGTTTATTGTCACCATGACGTCGCAAAACTTACCGGGTATTGCTGTTTTAAAAGCACATCATTACAAAGCTCCTGTATCGGCAGCGTTAAATGTAACCGGGCTTTTAAATGTATTTATTGCACCATTTGGTGGTTATGCCATTAACCTGGCGGCTATAACGGCTGCCATTTGTATGAGCCCTGAGGCCGATAAAGACCCAAGCAAACGTTATTGGGCAAGCATTGCTGGTGGTGTTTTTTACATTATTATGGCGCTCCTTGCGGCAACCTTGGTCGGTTTGGTAGCAAGTTTGCCACAGGCATTAATTTTGGCGTTGGCAGGCATTGCACTCTTCGCCACCATTGCGAGCAGCTTACAGCAAGCCTTAACAGAGGCGTATTATACCGAAGCTGCGATCGTGACCTTTTTAGTTACAGCTTCAAACCTAACTTTGTTCTCTGTTGGTTCTGCGTTTTGGGGGATTGTTGCTGGCACGGTAACTTTGGTTATGACACGTAAGGATTAATGACACGCTTAAATATTAAAAAAGGCCCTAGTTACTGTATATAATAACTAGGGCCTTTTGTTATTTAAGTAATGGTTTTATCACTTCAAACATCGCATTGATATGGTCATCGCGGGTATTCAATGCAGGAATGTAGCGGTACTTTTCACCGCCTGCGTGTTCAAAGTTTTCGCGGTTTTCGCCTTCGAGTTCTTCTAACGTTTCTAAACAGTCAGCACTAAATGCAGGGCTTAGAATTGCAACATCTTTAATCCCTTCAGCAGGGTAGCTTTCAAGGGTTGCGTCTGTGTATGGCTTCAACCATTCAGCTTTACCAAAACGGCTTTGGAAAGTTGTTACAGCAAAGTCTTTCTCAAAGCCAAGTTTCTCTGCTACTAAACGGGTGGTTTGCATACAAAAGCAATAGTAAGGGTCGCCGTTTTCTAAAAACAGTTTAGGTGTACCGTGGTACGAAAACACCAATTTTTGGGGCGTGCCATGGGCATTAAGATCTTCGCTAATGCTAGCGGCTAGGGCATCAATGTATGTTGGGTTGTCGTGATAGCCATTAATAAAGTGTAGCTCAGGCACCCAGCGCCACTTACGAAGAACATTCGATACAGCATCAAACGTTGAGCCAATAGTAGTGCTTGAATATTGCGGGTACATTGGCAGTACGATCACGCGAGTGATGCCTTTTTCGCGCAGCTCTTCAAGGCCCGCTTCAATTGAAGGGTTTCCGTAGCGCATGGCCATGACCACTTCAGTGTCGTGGTGTCCTTTGTTTTTTAAAAGGGCTGCCAATTTTTTGCTTTGCTCTCGGGTAATATGCGTGAGCGGTGAGCCGTTTTCAGTCCAGATGCTTTTATAAAGTGCTGCTGAGCGTTTTGGGCGTAACGTAAGTACAAAGCAATAAAGGATGAACATCCAAATAAAGCGTGGGATCTCGACAATTCGAGGGTCCGATAAAAACTCGCGTAAATAAGTTCTAAGTGCCGCGGTAGTAGGGGCGTCTGGGCTCCCTAAGTTGGTCAGTAAAATGCCCGTTTTTTTGTTGAATCGGCCGTCATGAGGCTTATCGGTAATGGCGGAAAATCGCGACACTGAGTGCTCCTATATGAAGTAATCGTAATATAAATCACATTGTAACGAAGTAAGCTGATTATGTGATCACTTTATTCGCTAATTTTTGATCATGATCCTGAAAGGATTCGGTTTTCTTGCTTCAAGCTGCTGCAGCTTTGCAATTGATTTTGCACCAAACACATGCCCTTTAGGTAATAACAAAATACCGTCGTAGCTTCTTAGTGCGTGCCCAAGTACCATGCCGTTTTTAAGATCTTGAGCCGAGATAATTTTCATGGTGCCGACTTTTTGATCGCTGGCACACTTAATTTCTATGTTGTTAAGGGCTTCTAGAATTTTAGGGTGATAATAGGTTCCGCTATATAGCTGTAGTTGATCACGTGCTCTTTCAAAGTCACTTTCGTCTGCGCTCTTGAATTGTTCAACTGCTAGCCAAAAATCTCTTGCTACCGCTAATATCATAGCTTTTATCGGAATTTCTTTTCCTTTTAAGCCTTTAGGTTGGCCTGTCCCATTGTAATGTTCGAATTGGTAATAAATAGCCTCCGAGACATCATGTAAATGGGTAGCAGGCATGAGCATTAACTGCGCGGTACTTGGATGGGTGTAAAAGATTTTTTTTTGGTTTTCGGTTAGTTCTCTGGTTGGCTTTTTATAAAGCTCAGGCTCCATAGCGAGCAAGCCAATTTGTGCAAGATAACCTGTTATTTCTGCTCTTTCAATTCGCTGTTTTTCTAAGCCAAGGCTTTGTGCTAGTTGCTTACAAGTTGTGGCTATATTTTGCGCTTGGTTACCATCTAGGTAGGGGTTAGCGTTTATAAAGTTATATAAGATTTCGAAGGTGGTACGGTGCTCGTGTTTTTCACGCTCGTTGACTTCTTCGAGTTGTTTGAGCACTTTTCGAATTTGTAACGTACGCTTTTCTACCATTTGCTCAAGGTTGTTGTTTAGCTCTTTTAACTGGCTGTTTTGCGCTTTTATTTTTTGCTCTAACTGCTTGTTTTGGCGCTTTAATGAGGTTTTTTCTATGCCATCACTAATGTTTCGTAGCAGTAATTCGTTTTGCCATGGCTTTTGGATATAGGCATGAATTTTACCTTTATTGACAGCGGCAATGGTGTTGTCGATATCTGAGTAACCGGTTAGCAAAATTCGGTGTGGTTCTGGGTCTATATTAAGTGCTTGTGCAAAGAAGTCGGCGCCGTCCATGTTTGGCATACGCATGTCGCAAATGATCACATCGAAGCTATAAGTGGCCAAAACTTTTAGTCCTTCAAGTGGATCTGAGCTGGCTTTTGCAGTGATGTTGCTTGCTGCTAATAAGCGTAACAATGTGCGCAGCACGATTTCGTCATCATCTATGCATAAAACCTGAATATGTTGTTTGCTAACTTGTTCTGCCATACCGTTTTACTATGAGTCATCGTTAATCAATAACATAGCCTTAAATCAAGCCTTGTGCTAGGTTTTAAAAGAGACAAACAATGTTTGAGATGAATATGGATGACTTTAAGCAAGCCTATTTGTTAGAAAAAGCGGCCAGAGAAGAAGCTGAACAATTGCTCGCAGACAAAAGCCGTATTCTAGTCGCATTAAACAGTGAGCTTGAGCAAAAAATTGCTGACTTAGAGCATCATCAAGCTATGTTCATTCAAGCCGAAAAAATGGCCACTTTAGGCACTCTTTGTGCTGGGGTTGCCCATGAAATAAATAACCCTCTTGCCTATAGCATTAGTAATGTTGATTGTTTAAAAAATTACTGTAATTACTTTAGCGAGTTACTTGCTGTATGTGATGAATTTGCCTGCAACGATACTGATAAAGCCACGTTTTGTAAGCAGTTAACAGAGCTTAATAAAGTACATTCGTTTCGCTTTATGGCTGATGATTTACCTGAACTAATAAGCGACACCTCACAAGGCTTGCAAAGGATCAGTAAAATTGTGGCTAATTTACTGGATTTTTCGCGGCCTAAAAGTCACGACAAGCAATTTGCCGATATGACGGAGGCGGTAAAAAGTGCCGTTAAACTACTTGCTAATCAACTTCGTAATTGCCATTTGCATACCCAATACAGCCCGATATCACAAAGTTGGTGTAACTTACCCGCCATAAGCCAAGTGATTGTTAATATCTTAATTAATGCCAAATAAGCTTGTGATAATTTAAGCGCAAAAGCTGAAATATCCGTTGCTGTGTATGAACTTGAGCAGCATATTTATATCGATGTTGAAGATAATGGCGCCGGTATGTCAGAAGAAACCATTGCGAAAATATACGATCCCTTTTACACCACTAAACCTGTTGGTGAAGGCACCGGCATGGGGATGACCATGGTATATGCCATAGTGCATGAACATCAAGGATGTATTGATATTCAAAGTACAGAAGGAATGGGCACACGAATTAGCTGCGTGTTCCCGGTACAAAGTCAGGTCAGGAAGACTGTAACTAGCTGACAGTATTTCAGTTGTTGCAAAAATTTGTGAATTCGCTAGGGTAGGAATACACCCTTACCAAAACAACATGTAAAGGCTCAATATGCTTAACCAACAAAGTTCGGATGTATTTAAAAATTACCTCGCTAGTCAAAGAGAAACTAATCAAGTCAGCTTGGATCAAGTGATTGGCTATATGTCTGGTTTGTTAGCCTGCTCAGAGTTTTTTGGTGAGTCAGAGTTAGCAAATTATATTGCCGATAATGATGAAGCGGTATTCAACACCTTAATGACAGATTCAGAGCCGCGCGATGCAATGATTGAACTGCTCGACAACGTAACCGAAGCACAAGTTGAACAAAAGAAAATCTTAGCCGAATTATACCCAAATGAAGTTAACAGCAATGAACCAAGCCAAGCACTACAAGACTTTTGTAGCGGGTATATTGCAGCGTACATTGTGAACCAAGATATTTGGCACAGCGATTTACAATTTTTACTCAAGGCTGATTCGCAGCAAGAAAACGAAAGCGAAGATGGCCAGTTGTTTATTGATAATTTTGAAGCAACACTCGATTTACTTACTACTTTTGCAATGTGGGATCAGGCGCTGGCAAATCATCCTGAACCAGAAAAACTAGGCGAAGGGTTTGTCACCTTCTTTAATGCGCTAGACGAGAGCTTATCTGAGATTGCCACTATGGCGTTAATGCTTGAAGATGAAAAGCTGGCGATGCTTGAGCAAGATCAGTAAACATTTTCCTCCTCAGTAGAGATAAGCTGATAGTTGCATTATTTTGCTTGTTTCTACTGAAAAACGAATAATTCCAACCGTAAAAATTCCATTAATACTACAAATGGAAAAATTTATACCTAAGTCGTACCTGATTTTTCTTTCATTTTGTGTATTTGTTGATAGGATGTTTTGCAAGAGTTAACTCGCAGGCTTGAGTTAACTTTCAAAAATCGTGATTTCTAAAATCAACAACACGTGCTTAGTGCTTTTCTTAATTTCTCCAAAAGGGGCGTCTTTTTGTTTTAAGGAAAGCCTGAATATCAACAGGATACACATGACAACACATTCTTTAAGTATGCTGGCCGTTGCGGTTAGTGTGGCTGTTTCTGCGACTTCAGTGCAGGCAGCAGAGCAAGCATCTGCTGCGAAAGCAGATAAAAACATCGAACAAATCTCTGTATTAGGCTCACGAGTTGCCAATCGTACGGCTACCGAATCAACATCGCCGGTTGATTTGATTGATGCTGACGACTTAAACAAAGGTGGTTTCACTGAACTGGGCCAAAGTCTGCAAGCGACGGCTCCTTCATTTAACTTTTCTCGTACGCAAGTGTCAGATGGCTCTGACTTATTTAGACCTGCGACTCTTCGTGGTTTACAGCCAGACCAAACGTTAGTGCTTATAAATGGTAAACGCCGCCATAACCAATCTATTTTTGGTTTAAATGGTACTGTAGGTGCCGGTGCTGCGGGTACCGATATGAATGCGATTCCGCTTACTGCGTTAAAAGGCGTTGAAGTACTTCGTGATGGTGCTGCTGCGCAATATGGTTCTGATGCGATAGCCGGTGTTATCAACTTATCGTTAAACGATTCAACGGGTGTTACAACGGGCTATGTGCAAGCGGGTAGCACGGGTGAAGGCGATGGTGACACTATTTCAATGGGTTTAAACCGTGGCTTTGATTTAGGTGATGAAGGCGGCTTCATTAACTTTTCTTTAGAATACCGTGATGCTGATGGCACCAACCGAGCTGAACGTGATACTGGAGGCTCAGTTGATGTACCAGCCGGTACGCTGTCTGACGAAGTTCGTTGGGGACAGGGGAATGCTGATAGCGAATTTACCTCTGTGTTTTATAACATGGCATTACCATTTGGTGAGACCGAGCTTTACTCATTTGGCGGATACTCAAACCGTACTGCCCTAGGTAATGGTTTTTACCGTAACTTTGACCAAGCAGCGAAGAACGTTGTGCAAGTATATGGCGATGGCTTTTTACCTCGTATCGATAACGAAGCCGAAGATATTTCGTTTTCACTTGGTTTGCGCGGAGAGCTAAATCCAGATTGGAGCTATGACGTATCTGCCGTATATGGTGAGAATAGCTATGATTTCACTTCAAAAAATACTCTAAATGCGTCGTATGCTGCTGAATATGTGGCGAATAACCCAGATGCAAGTGATGCTGATATTGCTGCTAATGCGGGCCCTTCAGGCGGATACTCAGGTGGCTTTAGATTTGATCAAACAACCGTTAATGCAGACCTTAATGGTATTGTAGATATTGGTCGCAGCGAGCCATTATACGTATCTGTGGGTGCTGAGTACCGTAAAGAAAATTATGAAATCGTGCCGGGCGAAGAAGCCTCTTATGCATGTGGTTTAGCTAATTCAGATACCTCATACCCTGCGGTAAACGACAGCAGCGTATTCGCTGAGTGTGGTTTCCAAGCTTATAACGGTTTACGCCCTGAAGCGTCAAACAAAGAGAGCCGTCACAGCTATGCATTTTATGTAAATGCCGAAACGCTGATCACGGACGCATGGCAAGTAAGTACAGCGCTTCGTTATGAAGACTTCTCTGATGCAGGTGATGACATCATTGGTAAGCTAGCAACGCGCTATGAAATTACCGATGACTTTGCCGTGCGTGGTGCGATTTCTTCTGGCTTTAGAGCACCATCACTGCAACAAAGTGCCTATACAGCCTACACCACCAACTTAGGTGCTGGTGGCGTGTTATTGCAATCATTCACAGCAACAGCGGGCTCTGATTTCCCATCAGCACTTGGCGTTGATAGCCTTGGCCTTGAAAGCTCAGAAAACTTAAGTGCAGGTTTTGTTTACAACGTAACTAGCGATTTATCGCTAACCGTTGATTTTTACCATGTTGCTATTAAAGACAGAATTACCCTTGGCAGCTTAATGTCGGCGGACGATGTTTCATTTAGTGCCGAGGCCGTGGCCGCGCTTAATGCAACAGGAGCACAGCAAGCTAACTACTTCTCAAACTCAGTTGATTCAACCACCAAAGGGGTTGATATTATTGCTTCGTACCGCACCGATTTGTATGACGGTAATTTCTCAGCAACCTTTGCGGGTAACATTAACGAAACTGAAATTGATGATGTAAATGCACCTGAGGGGATTCCTGAGTCAATCGCCCTTGATGATTTACAACGTAGTTTCTTAACAGACGGTCAACCTGGTGAGCGTGCAACGCTAACGTTTGAATACGATCGTGGCGATTTCAACAGCATGCTACGCTTTAACTACTATGGTGAAACAGACGTTAAATACTTTGGTAATGACCACATTGGTTTACCTGATGAGTTATCACCTACCGGTGAGTTTAAAGACACAAGCACGGTAGAATCAGCGGTATTAGTGGATGTTAACGTGGGCTATCAGCTAACAGACGAACTCATGCTATCGGCGGGTATTGATAATATCTTTGATGTAACGCCAGACGAGCTAGGTGAAGATGAAGCGCTTGATTTTATTACGAATAAAGCTTTTAAATACCCTGTTCGAGCACTACCTTATGGCTTTGATGGTATGACCTACTACGCAAAATTAAGTTTTAGTTTTTAATTCCTAAGTTGATATGAAACTTAAATAGCGCCTAACGGCGCTATTTTTTTGCTTAATTGTAGTATTCGACATTTTTCACTCTAATTAATGACAGCTGTCTTTAATTAGAAAGTTGCAAGGGGAAAGTTAGCGAGAGTAAAGGGGAAAGTTAGCGAGAGTAAAGAGGAAAGTTAGCGAGAGTAAAGGGGAAAGTTAGCGAGTTTCGAGGTGCGAGATACGAGACATGAGATGCGAGACACGAGTCTGTAGCAGCGATTTTATATCGCGTTTCTCTCGAACCTAGCCATGTAGGCGTTATGCTTGCATGGCGCGCGAAATAAATTTCACGCCTACGTCTACTAGTTTTACATTTGAGTGGTGTTTGAGAGCTCATGGCTGAAGCCATTCCTACGAACGCATCAGATTTATATCGCGTTTACTCTCGCAACTCGCAACTCGCAATTCGCATCCATCACCAATGTCGCGGCATAAAGCCGCTGCTACGTAGGCGTTATGCTTGCATGGCGCGCGAAATAAATTTCACGCCTACGTCTAATCGTTTTACATAGGTGTGGTGTTTGAGAGCTCATGGCTGAAGCCATTCCTACGAACGCATCAGATTTATATCGCGTTTACTCTCGTATCTCGTATCTCTCACCACGCATCTCGCACCTAGCTCCTAGCTCCTAACACCTCGAACATCTCATCTCATAATTCACATCCCTCACCAATGGCGCGGAATAAAGCCGCTGCTACGTAGGCGTTATGCTTGCATGGCGCGCGAAATAAATTTCACGC
>NZ_LRUE01000014.1 GCF_001550135.1 Pseudoalteromonas shioyasakiensis | reverse complement strand
ATAATTTGAAACGTGTTATGTTGAGAAAGTGCCGCGCCAAAATGGTTTATTGGCGGGGCGCTTGTGGTATTCGTTGTGCAAAATAGCGAAGCGCACAACGATTGCAAGCTCCCCAGAGCAAGCAACCCGTAACATAATGCCAATTATGGGTATGTTATTTTTTACGTACCAACTCAAAAGGTACGTAATTTATTACGTAATATTTAACTCGTTACGTAATAATCAACTCCGATATTACGTACCACTGGGGACTTGTTCGTAAGAACGTAGGCCACACTCATAAGTAATTTGAAAAGCTGTAGGTTATTGGCCGTAACCAAGCGAAGCGCAAACCATCTATTTTTGGAAGAAAAACCCCGCGCAGCCATGCGCCCCTGATAAACCTAACCCATGTTTCAGTAAAAACCGATGTACCAGAATAGGTACGGTAGGTGGGAGAGTCCACATACTTTAATAGTGGACTCTTGGCCGAAATTCGGATTTATTTTTCAAATTGCCTCGATAGTAATTTTGTTTGATATTTGAATGCTACGCTTTCAATCATCATTATTATCGATTCTTTTTCCTTTTCTCCCAGCTGTTTAATAAGACCTATTTTACTTATTAATCTTTCATCTATATCAGTTTCCTGATCACTTATTATTTCTTGTGGGCTCATACCGTAAAATTTGGCCAGCTTTTCTATTGTGCTTAGTTGTGGCGACTGAGTTCCTTTTTCATATTTTATATATGTTGTTTTAGTAGTCCCTATCGCTTTTGCAACATCTTCTTGGGTAAGATTTCTAGCCAATCTCAATGACTTTATTTTTTCTTCAAACATCACTTTGCTTCTTTAGGGTTAAATTAATAGTCATTATAAGTAGTGTTTTTTTATCCAGTATCTTGAAAGTAAAATTATTTTATCCTATATTGGCAATATTATTTAACTTGACAGTTTTTCCGATGATAGACCTCTTAAGGATTAAGATACCTTTTCACGAATCAGTTGTAGCTGCTTCTCCAGATGGAGCAAGTGGTTTAATTGATTTGCGAGAGTGTCAAAAAAGAGGTTGTAAGATGGAAGCGGGTGACGTGATTTTTACACCTAACGATTATCGATTAGATAGTGAAAATATCTGCTTGGCCGAAGTGTCTGCTTTGCGTCACCCTTACGAATCACTCCCAAGCTCTTGGGCTAACCTTGCTTTCAAAGTGAGAGCAGGGGGCAGCAACTACTATCCACACATAGAACTAAAAGCTAGTCCTGCAAAATTACTTCAAGGTCATAACGTATTTGGCACATGTGATGTGATGCTATGTATTGATGCACTTATTACCACATTTGAATATGCACTCCCTAAAATGGGTGAAATTCTTGAGTACCACAACGCAGAACTAGCACAAATCGATTGCACATTTAGCGCTCACTTGTCGACCGAGTCAGATAGTCGGAACGTAATTCACGCATTACGCAACATATCTAATGGTCAAACGAGGGGCGCTAAATCTGCATTTGATACGACCGCTTATTTCGGTAAGGGGTCACGACATAAACGTTTAAAAGCGTACTTAAAACAGTTTGAGCTACAAGATCAAACCAATAAAGCACAAGCAAAATTCGACAAAACTAAAGACCAAATTTTCAAACGTCAGCTTGATTCAATGACAGCACCAGAAGTACAACAGTTTGCTAAAAATGCACTTCGTTTCGAAGCTAGTGTAATGCCTCGCATGTTAAACCGTTTAGGCATACCTACTAATCTTTGGCTATTCGAAGAATACAGCAGCAATTTTGATGGGTGTTTAATACAAAAGTTATGGGAGCAATCTTGGTCTGACATATTCAAAACGTTCGAGGGTGCAACCATGCGTACATACTCAGATGATGAAGTTCAGGCTCAACTAAAAGAGCATTATAAAAAAGTTACATACTCACGTGATAAGGTCACTGATATTGTCATGGAAAAAGTTTCATACGCTAAGGCTAACCGCCTTTTCCGCTTTTTCCGTTTACTTAAACATGAAGGTTGGGAAGAAGTAAAAGCAACTACTCCAAGTTCAACCTTCAATGACAATATTAAGTTGATCACCAATGTAGTACCAAAAGCCTACTTACAAAATCTACAAGCAACAGCGTCAAATGTTGTTCCGCTTATTCGTATGGTTAACGTTGATTTTTCAAAACAGCACCCGACTGGATGGCAAGAACCTGACCGTTTATCAAATCAAGTTTTACTTAAAGAGAACCAAGGTTTTCTAAGGTTGGTGTCATGAACCCATTAATTATTACATCAATATTCTTTGGTTACGTGCTTTTGGCATGTAGCTACACCCTAGAATCAATAGCATGTTTTTCTATTGCTATCGTCGCTTATTCATTCGATAGATTCATTGAATACGCAAAACTTCAACTACGCACAAATCAATTTACTGACGGCCAACGTGCCGCGATTGATGACTACAACAAGGAATCAGACAAATGAGAATCCAAATTATCGATACAAACGGCGCACACATTCCAACGCCAAGAACTTTCCCAGCTAAAGGTGATAAACCAGCTCGTACTGTTTATGAACAGAAAGCTTATGCACATATGGGTGGTGTTTTTCCTGTGGAATTTAAAATCACACATGATGACCACAATGATGCATATCAAGTCGGTGAATATGAATTAGCACCATCTAGTTTCAAGGTTAACCAATACGGACAACTTGAGTTAGATCGTTTTGGCTTACAACTAATTCCTGCATCTAATGTACTAGATAAAAAGGCAAGTTAATCATGGCTACTTGTGTCCAGCTTGAGTACGGCGAACTAAAACCAACCGCGCAATCAATCCAAGACTGCACTGGCTTTGTCATGCTTGAGCCGACCGAGTACCAACAATTTTTGTTAGGTTCTTCGTTGTTTGACCCTAACGAAATTTCTAGTGAAGAGGCAACCGCATTATTCGTTGCTGGCTTTTCACTAGTCATCATCTGTTACATGACCGCTTGGGGCTATGGAACAGTAATCAACTGGTTTCGACCAGAAAACGACAATACTTAAAAATTAATCTTTTCAAGCTAAAAGGAAATCATTATGGATTTTACAGGTGTTACAGGCGCAATTGACGCAACAGCTATCGTGGCAGCAATCACAGCAATCGCAGCTATCAAGATTTTACCCGGTGTAGCTAAGTGGGGTTATAACAAGGTTATCGGTTGGTTCCGTTAATCATCGTTTAACCTGTTTCAAAAATCGCACATCAAGCCACGTTTCTTTGCAGGTGCGTGGCTTTTTTAATGGAGTAATTATCATGATTTGGGGACTCTACTATGCATCACTTGGCATTGCTTGCGCCGTTGCGGTCATTCGTGGTTTCGAAAGCGAGTAAATTTTTATCATGGTGTTTTCGAGGTTTTAAGTACGCAGTAAGACACCCAATTAAGCTAACTTTTTCACTCATTAAACTGTGGCTCTGTTTAATGATGTTTAGCCTGTTTGCAACACTGGCCATTGCAGCAGATGAACCTCAAGACTTGGCCGACCAGTACTATGTTGGTGATGGTGTTACACCTAAACAAGAAATCAAGTACCAATACGTATGTGACTCAAATGATTTAACACCTAAACCTGCTGATAATGTATATCAAGCCTGCCAAGGTTATTGGCTAACAAAGGCACAAGAATATTTCGCAGCAAGAACGGACGTATGTTCACCACCTCAATTTGAATGGGATGCAGCAGAACCTAACAAACTTCATCAAAACTTTGGTCAAGAAAAGTGGAACGGTGACTGTGAGTACACAGTAAGTAATCAAAAATTTTATGGTACTCAAGTAGGTTCTATTCCTGAGAACTCATGCCCGCCTGATGATTATCCAAATCATACGCATCTATTAAGAATTGGTTTTAATCCGAATTTACAGATTTGGGAAATACAACCAGAACAACCTGAATACTGCTACATGTCAGCAGAACCCGACCAAGTTGATAAGTCTTGCAAAGGCGGCGTAGGTGAGCAAGCTGCTTTTAACTCAATCACTGTTAACAATGAAGATTACCCAGACGGCGGACACCCTAATTGCTTATCTCGTCACGGTAAAATATGTGAAGTAACGGGTGGCCCTTGGTTGGATACTGTAGTTGGTGAAACTACCACAACTTGGTCAGTTGGCTCTGGGACTTTCACAGGCAATGAGTGTGACCCAACAGGTAAGCACGTAGTTGATGATTCTAATAATGGTGAAGATAAATTTTGCTCAGCTCAGTCATCTGGGGGAGTTTATCAAGTTAGCTGTCCAGAGAGCGGTATCTCAATTAACTGGAATCAAGTCACCGGATTAGAGCAAACAGTTAGTGAACACGACACAAGAATCACTGCAATTGAAGCATCATTCATCACTGAAACAGAATTAAATAACTTAGTTTCTAGTGGTCAATTAAAGGGCGAAAAAGGCGATAAGGGTGATAAAGGTGAACAAGGGATTCAAGGAATACAAGGCGCAGCTGGTGCACGCGGTGCTGATGGTGCCGATGGCCTACAAGGAGAGCAAGGCATACAAGGCGAAAAGGGAGAGCAAGGCGAACAAGGTGAAAAAGGTGAAAAAGGTGAAAAGGGCGACAAAGGTGAGCAGGGCGTACAGGGTATTGCAGGTCAAAGCGGCGCTGACGGCCGCGATGGTATCAATGGCATTAACGGCATTGATGGTAAAGATGGCCGAGATGGTATTGATGGGGTAGACGGTGAAGATGGTGAAAACTGTAGTGTTGTAGCAACCCCTGATGGTGTTCAAATTGCCTGTGCTGATTCACTGGCTCAAGTAGAAAATGGCGATTCGTGCACTACCCAACAATTAGCTAATGGTGACGCACAAGTTACTTGTGAAGATGGCACAACATCAACCATAAACGGTGTTGATGAAGATGCAATTATTGCTGCACTCGATACCCAGTTAAGCGAAATGAAGAAACAAACGGGCGAACTTGAGAAGCAATCTAAAGCACTAGAAAGTTTAGGCAAATATGACGGCGACAAGCCAAAAATTGACTATGAAACAAAGCCTGACACTTGGACTGAAATAGCCGAGTTTGATTGGGAAAATCAGAATTTCGGAACAGTCTTGGAAGAACATACCGACCAGATGAAAGCACTACCCATATTCACTGCAATAGACAATTTCTTTGTAACGTCTTTTGGTGGTGCATGCCCAACATGGTCTACAACAGTCGATGTAATGGGCGCAACTTTTCGTATTGATATAGACCAGTTTTGCTCACCAGCAGTACAAAATATCTTACCTGCTATACGAGCGATTTTACTTTTAGTAGCTGGCTTTTTTGCATGGAGAATAGCAATTGAATGATTTAATTGACTGGTTTGCCGAGCAATGGCAAGCATTCGTAGACTGGGTTTATGAGATATTAGATTTCTTACTAAACGCTTTACTTTGGCTATCACTACAAACCTTTGAAAAATTACTTGAAGGCTTCAGGTTCATATTTGCCATGATAGAACCACCACAATTTATACAAGCAGGCATCAGCCAGTTTACTGGGGGAATTTCCTCAGATGTAGGTTACTTGCTAGGTGCAACGGGGTTCAGTGAAGCCCTAGGAATAATCGGAATAGGGTATACATTTCGATTAACCCGCAAAGTATTAACCTTATTCCAGTGGTAATGTCATGATTATATTTCACGAAGGTTTGCCAGGCTCTGGTAAAAGTTATGAAGCACTAGTAAAGCACATCATTCCTTCATTAGAAAAAGGCCGTAAAGTATTTGCACGACTTAACGGCTTTAACTATGAAAAAGTGAGTGAACTAACAGGCCGAACAGTAGATGAACTTAAAGAACTTTATACCGAAGTGACTGAGGAACAAGTTCACACAGTCTATGAAATTGTAGAAAACGACTGCCTACTTGTTCTTGATGAACTCCAAAACTTTTTCCCCAGTGGCAGACAAAAGCTATCTGACGAAATGACACAATTCATTGCTGAACACCGTCATCGAGGTATGGATATAGTTTGTATGGGTCAAGCGCTTGCCGATTGTCATACAACATGGAAGCGAAGGATTGAACGTAAAATTACATTCCTAAAACTTTCAATGGTTGGACTTGATAACAAGTACAAATGGGAAATGTACCAAGGTTCAATTAATGGTGTTAAAGGTGATGTAGTATTTAAAAAGATTAAGTCAGGTACTGAAAAATACGACAGTAAATATTTCGGCTCATATCTAAGTCACCAGCTAACAACAGATAACACGGATGTTTATTCTGATGACCGTGTGAACATATTTAAAACAAAACAGTTTATGCTTTACTTGCCAATTTTCTTAGGTGTAATTGGTTTTGCAATTTATTTCTTAAGTTCGTTTTTTAGTGGTGAAACTCAAATTGTTAAACAAGGTGCTAACGAACCTAGCAACAGGCCAGTAGCAAAAGTTGAAAATCAACCCGCAACACCTGCAACTGGACAAAGTAAAGCAGCACCTAAACAAACGCAAAATCCTAAGCCGCCAAGCACTGACCCATATCAGCGAATTAGGGATATGATCCAAAATAACAATGCGATGATCACGTATGAAGAAATTTATAAAGGCCGTATTGTTGATGTGTTAGTGGTTGTTGAAAATAATACTAAGCAAGTTCTCGATACTTTCAATAGGGATGAATTATTGATGCTCGGTTATCGACTTAAGAAAACCTTATTAGGTGTTGAAGCTTATAGAGGTGAGCACTTAGCGGCAGTTTTTAGATATAAACCAACTAATCAATATTTTGATAATCAAGTGCCCGATGAAATGTACCACGATTTGTATACCAATAATTAAACGCTAAAACCCAAGCCTTTCAACTTGTTGAAAGCCTTGGGTTAGCGTTTAACGTCTAACAAATTCATTTATTCATACCTACCACTAACTACCCATAATTTATATTATGTTAAATTAGTTATTTATCTTTATAAGCAGGTTCATTAGTCGTTAGATTTTAAGGTTTTTTAGCCCCTTTTTTGCTTAATTTGGGTTTTCACGGTTTTTAGCTTTTTATGAAGTTCTCATTTTTACTTTGTAAATTTTCAACACGCCTTACTTCATTACAATAAGACTACAACGATGACTTTTTACAGTCTTAGATTTGAAATGCCTTTCTTGTACGGCTTCCCAAAAATATAAAAGCAATTTTGGTTTCACTTCCTGTAACCATTATGGCTTTAAGTTCATTAACTATGATTAATTTTTACAACAAGCTGTTCGTAATAACGAAAGCCACGTAGATGCCCTTCAAGCTCAAATTAGATAGCTGTACGATTTGATTTAAGTAAGCTAGACGCTGAATATCATTGGCAATGACTTAATCAAAATGAGTGATCAGCTTGCTTTAAAAGATATTGTGTTAAAGTATGGAGATAAAAAAAGAGCATAAACGTAGTTATGAGAGAAATATCTCTCATAACACTTTAATTGTTCTGTTAATTTAGATTTGTTAAATAAGGAAATTCGTTTGTCAGACTTCACAGATACTATTTTAAAACTCTTATCAGCACTTACAGGAATAAAGACTGCCCTATTTAGTTGTTCTAAATCAGAAATTTTTAACGCAGATAGCGACAGGTTTAATCCCTCAAAATGATTAAGTATTATTGCGGATTGGTATAAAGTACCTACAACCACCCTAGCAAGCTTATTTGTAAATGGCTATTTTATAAACCAATTTGCCTATTGCAGCCGATGCTTTCTACAAAGTATTTATCATGGCTTACGAGTATAAACCCGCCTTTAAAGCCCTGTAATGACTGAGCCAAGAGCTGTTTTGATTCTAGGTCGAGATGGTTATCGGGCTCATCGAGTAGCAAAAATGCGGTGCTTTCAATATTACTGACGATACACATGGCGAGCTTCATTTTTTCACCGCCACTTAAAAGTGCGGCTTTTTTAAAAACAGCGTCTTTTCTAAAGCCAATACTGGCAAGTAGAGTTCGTGCGGTGCTCTCATCTAGGTTTTTACAGTAAGTCATCACGTTTTCAAGCAGGGTTAGCTCGTTGTTTATTAATGTAAAATGTTGGTCTAAGTAATAGAGTGCTTGATTGCAATGTAACTGCCCTGCTTTTACTGGTATGTCGTATGTCAGAGTTTTAAGTAAGGTTGATTTACCAGTGCCATTAGCACCCGCTAAATGAATTTTATCATCACTGAACACCTGAAAATTTAGCGGCTTCTGTGTCCCGTGTGCTAATACAACGCCCTCCAGGCTAAGTATTTTTTGGTGCTTAGCTTCATCTGCTTGCGCTAAATAAAATTGCTGCGCTTTAGTTTGTTCAAGCTGGCTAGAAAGCTCATGTTTATTTCGAGTGAGTTCACCCTCTCGCTTAGCGCTATTTTTACTTTGTGATGATAAATTAGCGCTTGCTTTATCTTTTTTAGCATCCATCAACACTTTAGGCTGGCTGCCTGATTTTCTGAGGGCGGTTCCTTGGCCTGCTCGTTTTTGTGTTTTTTGCTTTTGTAGTTGCTCTGCTGCCTTGAGCTTACTTTGCTGTTTAACAACGTGGTTTAATTTATTTTCAAGGGCAGCAACTTGCTGCTGTTTTTGAGTCTGGTACTCAGAAAAACACGTACCATATTGTGTTAAACCCAGGGTTGTTAGCTCCCAAACTTCATGGGCATGTTCTAATAATTCTTGGTCGTGACTTATTAGTAATAATTGGCCTTTAAAGTTGTGTATTTGCTTTATCAGCCAGCTTTTACCTTTTGTATCTAGGTGGTTTGATGGCTCATCCAGTATTAAAATATCGGGCTTTATGCAGGTAAATAGTGCCCAAAGCTTTAATTGGCTAAGCTGACCGCCACTCAAATGTTTGCTTAAGGAGTAAGGGATTTTGTTGTTTACGCCAAGCCTTACAAGTTCTGCATTAAAGCGCTCTGGTAAGTCCCAATTACCTTCAAGCAAAGTTAAGTTCTGCTCTGTAACTTGCCCTTGGTTTATAGCATCAAGTGCTTTAAACACAGGCTCTAGCCCAATAGCCTCTGCAATTGTTAGGTTATCATCCTGATTTACATCGTTCATTTGTCGGTATAAACCGAGGGTTGAATTACAAACAACCGTACCAGAGCTAGGCTCTTTTTGCTTAGCAAGTATTGACGCTAATATAGATTTACCGCAGCCGTTCCTGCCGACTAACGCGGTGACTTTAGCTGTGAGTGAAAATGAAAGATCGTTAAATACAACATCGCCATTGCCATGTTGATAACTTAAATTAAAAGCTTGAAGTTGTGGCATAGTGCCTCCTGTATTACAGGGGCATAAGCGTGTGATCACACGAGAAGAAACATATTAAAAGTGATAGTGAGCAACGCCTACTAACCCTGTTGGTCCAAAAAGATAAAAATGAAATTGGATAACAGGTTTAGTTGTTCATGTTGGCAGTAACTCCTAAAAAGTGAGGCTAGATAATAACCACCCAGTGCTAAAATAGCAACGAGTTATGTTAGTCTTGAGCTACACGCTGCTTAAAGGAATGTATTTTGAATTTAGTGAAAAGCCCTCTTGCCTCGCAAAACCCAATTCAAGTTAAGATGCAATTTGAACAAAGCAAACGTGTATTTGTTATTGGCGATTTAGATGCAGATTTAACTAAATTTGAACAGGCACTTTGCTCTGTTAATTTTAACCCAAGCGAAGATATCTTGTTTTCACTTGGTGATGTGATTGACCGGGGTGAGCACAGCATTGCGTTACTTGCGCGTTTTAAAGAGCTTGGTGTACATATGTGCCTTGGTAACCACGAGCATATGTTGCTTGAGTCTTTACTTGCAAAGGATAAAGGTTACTACCGTTTATGGGTTGAGAACGGCGGCCGCTGGCATCTAGAAGTAAGCGATGAAGAACTTGCATTTGCCTGTAAGCAACTACTCAAATGCCCGCTTTCTTACTATGTTGAATACGGAGCATTAAGAATTGGTTTATCGCATACCACCTGTTCTGATTGGGATTGGCAAAATCCTACAGAAGATATACAACAAGCGATTGGCGCATTGCTTTGGGATAGAAGCTTAACCAAAGCGAAAAAACCTTTAATAAACCCAAGTATCGACTTTTCAGTGCATGGCCATAACACGACCAAAAAGCCCTATTGGCTTGGCAATAGTTACCATCTTGATACCAATTATCTCAGCGGTAAGCCCACCATTGTTGAGCTTAGCACGCTGATCAAGCAGTTTTCATCAATGTAAACTTGCCAGTCGTTCCACCGTTTTCTCTTCAAGGTATTTTTTGTAGGTTAACCTTGCATGCCACAGTTGCTCATCGGTTTCTTGAATGTAGATGATAGGGCCGGCTATTTTGCTCGCTAAACTCGTAAGTTTACTGTATTCACGCGTATCAATTTTGCCATCACTAAAGTAGCTTTGCGCGGTATTTAAAAACTGATCGTCTTTATAAATATCACTATGCCAAATAAGCGAGCGATACATACTAGCGGTTATTTCGGTTGGCTTATCGTTGGAACGAAAGATTTTAACTTCGGTGTAAATTGAATTACCGGTAATTACAATCCCTATTAACGACAGCGTCGTAAGAGTCATCATCCATTTCATGCTCTATTCCTCACAGTTAGGTACTAATTTAACTATAGGAGAGAAAGATGAATGTATGCTGTTTATTTAATCAATTAGGATTGGCAAAACTATTTTCTGGAGACTTAATTATTGTTTTTAGTCCCTAATTTACTGCTTTGGGATAAAACATTAATTTGTGTATTAGGCTAAAAGGCCTAATACACAAGCATCTCACTAGTGAAGCGCTGCTGTAAACGGAATATTTTTACAGATTTCGGCTTCTGCGATGAGGATCTCTTCAAGGCGTGTATCAACATCTTGCTTATCGAAATACTCATAGGCAAGCTCGACGAATAAGTTTTTATGTTTTTCTTCTGATTTAGCAATCGCGACATAAAACTCTTTTTCTTTGCCTGCAGGTAAAGCTTCTGCAACAAGCGAAAAGCGCTCGTGTCCGCGAGCTTCAATAACCCCTGCTACTAATAAACGGTCCATTAAAAATTCATCACGACCATTTCTAAATACCGCACGAATTTGTTTGATGTAAGGATCTTTTTGGTCATTACCAAGAGATACATCACGTTCCATTAATAGCTTTAAAACTTGTTTAAAGTGGATCATTTCTTCCAATGCTAAGTCTGTCATGGCTCTAACAAGCTTACGACGGTCTGGGTAATGAGAAAGCATAGACATAGCCATACCAGAGGCTTTTTTCTCTGCTGCAGCATGATCTTGTAAAAAGGTATCGAAGTCAGCTAAGACACCTTCTGTCCATTCAAATGGCGTGTGGTATTTCAATTCAAACATGATAAGGAACAACTAAACTTATAATGGCGGCGATTTTAACGTATTTTACGTGTGATTATAACCAAGAGATTTATCAATTTTACCACTTCGGGTCGATGACACTTTATCGGGATGTTTTATATCATTCCACGCTGTGACCTTACCGCCTATATTAAGCTGTTTAAAGTTAATTGGCTGCTGAGTGTTTAAAAACTGCTGAAGTAATTGCGGGCTGTTTGAGTCTGCTACATCCAGTGTTAATAACTGCTGTTCACGGCCTTTAAAATAATCTGCTACCTGCTGTTGATGACGGTTATAACACGCTGTTAAGTATTCATCAGATTCTAAATCTGCCAAGCTATACTGACCAAAAACATCGAGATAACAGCGCTTTAAATGGATATTAAAGCCACCGTCTGGGCGCATTAAATTAGTGTGCATACGTGCTAATAACTGCCTAATCGAAGGCAGCCATTTAGTTAAATTGCGCTCAAGGTTGATAAAACGGCTATTTGCAAAATGTTTATCAAGTAAGGCGTATTCGCTAAATACCGGGGTATCGGCAATAACGTCTGCGGTTGTAATTGCTTGTTGGGTATAGGCTGTGTGGGCGGTTTTATATCCGAGTTGTAAAAAGCTGTTACAGATACTGGTTGTGCCGGTTCGTGGTAAACCGATTATAAATATTTTAGAGCTCATGGCACCTGATCAAATGATAACCACAGCGATTTGTCGTTGACTGGGGTTAACCTTGGTAAATCATAATTGCGCAATTCTATAACAATTTTGTCGTGCAGGTGGGCGTTTTTAATAATTTCGCCGTTGTATTTATAAAAAAGCTCATCAAACTCACCGCTCTCACGCATTATTTTTAAGCCCTGATTCACTGCTTTGGCTATTTCTGGGTCGTTCTTATTAAAGAAAAAATAGATTGGGCTTTTATATTTAAGCATTATCTGAGGTAGTACCGCCAACGGCATTTGGTTTTTGAATACTGCATATTCGTCATTGATTTCGAGGATAGATCGAGGAAATAAATCGCCACGCCCTCTTTCAAGCATGACAAATAAAAACTCTAAATCTAACGAGGTAGAAACTACTAAGCCATTATCGCGCAATATTTTGGTATCTGGCCAATCCTGACCTTGTAAAAAATAGATACTTTTTAAATCATCTAAGGTTTTTAGCTGACTTAAGTGCGCTAGATTTTGCTCGTTAATGAACATAACACGCCAACCAAACAAACCTTTGAAAAGCGGCACGCGTATTGGTAATAAACGCTCTTCTCGCTCTTTATTGGTCATGGTCCAAGAAACATCAATGGTGCCTTTTTCGATTTCTTTTAAAACACGATTTTGCCCTAACACTTCTGCCGCAGGGGTAAGTGTATATCTATAACCACTTCTTTTTAATGCTGTTTTAAGTAAAAGCAACGGGTAATAATTATCCTCAATGAGGCTTGGCATGGTTTTAGGATAAATAATATTGAGTGTTGCTGGAGGGATAGTTATTTCTTTTTTGCCATTGATTGTTTTTACTTCAGCTACGCCTGAAATCGAAAATAACAAAAGTAGTAAAGTAAAAACAACCTTCTGCATATTAGAATACCTGTGTAACTAATAACATCACGGCACTGATCAACATAGTTAAGAAAGTTAGCATCATCCCTAATACACGTAATTTCATCAGATTATCAGCGAGTGCATAACTATGACAAAAACGGCCAGCCAAGAGCATTGCCCCTAAAATATAGCAATAATGGCTTGGAAGACCTTGGTACTCTAATAAAAATAGCATAATCAAGGAAAATGGCACATATTCAATAAAATTAGCATGAGCGCGTATTGCTGCTTGTAGGCTAGCATCGCCACCATCGCCAAGTGAAATGCGCTTTGCTTTACGCAGTTTAATTACACGAAAGCTAAGTTGAATGTATAAAATGGCCAAAATGGCAGCAAACGTTGAAACAATCACAGTTTTTCCAATTTTTATTTAAAGTTAGACGCTTAGCACTGTTTATTGCTAGGCTGTTAAGTAAGTAGTTAGGTTAGCTCAGTATGATATTTAATGTCTAACAGTTCTTAAGGAAGTGCATGTTTACGCCAAGAAAAATCGCCGATAACTACCGCGAGATGATCAGTAGCATCGGTTTTTACCCTTCATTGCTCTCTGTGGTGTTTTTATTATTTGGTTTAATAACCACAGCGGTCGAGTATTCGTCATTATCTATGGAATTTAAAAAGCTCATTGGTGTGTTACTGGTCGATAGCGAAGAGAACGCCCGAACCATCCTCAGTACACTTGCAGGCAGCATTATCTCGCTAACGGTTTTTAGCTTTTCTATGGTTATGGTGGTGCTTAATAGTGCCAGTGCCAGCCTCTCACCGCGTGTGTTACCTGGGCTTATTACCCGTAAGTCACACCAATTAGTGCTAGGGTTTTATCTTGGCAGTATTATCTACACCATATTAATGTTGATAAACATACGCACCATTGGCGATGGCGACATGGGGATCCCTTCACTCGGTATCTTCTTTTCTTTGGTGTTTGGTTTAATTTCGCTGGGCTTTTTTGTGTTTTTTATTCACTCAATTTCAAAAGCAATTCAGGTCGATAATGTACTAAACGACTTGTTTAAAAATACCAAAGGTGAGCTTAAATGCATAATTGGCATGCAACAAGAAAATCCTGTTGAACATTTTCCTGAGTTTGATGACTGGCATAGTGTTAAAAGTAAAACAGAAGGCTACTTTAAAGGCGCTCATACCGATAAATTGTGCGCACTATGCCAACAGCACGGTATTAAAATTTATATTTCAGTTAAGCAAGGCTTCTTTACAGTTAAAGGTTATCCGTTTTTAAAATGTGATACTGACTTATCTGACAAACCTGAACTGGTAGAGCAATTACTAGACTGCTTTATTTTTTATATCGAAGAATATATTAGTGACCATTACCGCTACGGTATGACACAAATTTCAGAAATCGCGGTTAAAGCTATGAGCCCGGGTATTAACGATCCCGGTACTGCGGTAAAAGCCATTGATATGTTGAGTATATTGCTCATATTGCGTTTAGACATTTACGATGTGAACTACTCGCTTAAACGATGCCAGAACAATCAACCGCACTTGTTTATACACGAAACATCATTTGATGAGCTGCTGCATGATAACTTTACGCCAATTCGTAACTATGCAAAAAATGACGCCTATGTAATGGTTAACGTGCTTGAGGCATTTAAAAACATATTGTTTAGAGCATCTGATAACGAGAAAGCAACAGATAGCCTGTTTGTTTACTTAGGGGCGATTATTGAAGATATAGATACGCATATTAGTAATGAGTACGACCGTGAACAGATTACTAATATGCTAAAAGCGATTGCTCGTATTTCAGAGCAGCAAGGTGAAAAATTGCTGGCAAGGTTTGCCAGCAATCAATAACTGAATTTAGTTTTCGATTAGATATACCGCATAGCTGCTTGCGCTAATTGTAAGCTCACCACCGTTGTATGCATCAGGTACATAGTTATCTGGTGCAGCTTCTGCCATAACCATTTTGCTGGCACGCATATAAGGTTGGCTACCTGTATCGAGAGGGCTACTTGATGCAGTATACAGGCCTTTAAGTTCAACCCCATAGTCACTGGCAAATTCTTTTGCAGCAGCACGAGCATCTTTAATAGCAAGCTTTTGCGCTTTCTTTTGTAGCTCTTCGTACTTGCTTGATACAAACTGAGTTTGATTGATCTCATTAATACCCGAGTTCACTAGTTGCTGAAGCATAATCGGGTATTTTTTAATATCAGTTAAGGTAACAGACAAACTACGCGTTACTCTGTAGCCTACAAAGTTTTGCTTACCTGTTTCGCGGTTATATTCTGTTTGGCGATGAATTGAGATATTAGAGGCATAAATGCCCTTTTCTTCTACACCTTGGCTTTTAGCAAGCTTAATTGCTTTCGCCATGGTTGCATCGGCTTTGTTTTTAGCGGCAATTAAATCTTTATCTACTTCAACAATACCTACTGTCAGTTTAACGTTATCTGGGATTGCTTTAACCGTTGCGTTACCTTGAATATAAATATGAGGAGCATCAGGTGTTGCTTCTGCTAACGCATTAAAACTTAGCGCGGCGGCCATAGCGGTAAAAACTAACTTACGCATAATACTGTTCCTTAATTAAAAACTCCGTTCATTATCACCTTAAAGGGTTAATTGAATATGAACAAGACACTATTATTAAGATATAAAAAAACAGGCTTTAAAAGCCTGTTTTTTCAATTACTCAGCGTGTTATAGCTTAGATACTACGACGCTTGTAGTTACGGTACTCTGGAAGCCAGTAGTTTTTCTCGATTGCTGCCCATAGCGCTTCATCGCTCAGCTCTAGTGCAACACCTTCTTCCATCGCTTTTTTCGCTACTGCAAAAGCAATACGTTTACTTAACGATTGGATTTCAGTGAGTGCTGGTAATAAGCTGCCTTTACCAGTGTTTGCACGTGGTGAAGACTCAGCCAGTGTTTCACTTGATACAATCAGCATTGCATCTGTAATACGTGTAGCTTTAGCAGCAATTACGCCTAAACCAATACCCGGGAAAATGTAGCTGTTGTTACATTGTGGGATTGGGAACGTTTGGCCGTTATACTCAACCGGATCAAATGGGCTACCAGAGGCAACAATTGCTTGACCGTCTGTCCATTCGATAACATCTGATGGAAGTGCTTCAACTTGCTTAGACGGATTACTTAACGGGAAGATAATCGGTTGTGGGCAAGATGCGTGCATTGCACGAATAACTTGCTCTGTGAATAAACCAGGTTGGCCAGATACACCAATTAGGATGTCTGGTTGTGCACAGTGCATTACATCTAATAACGATGCGTACTCACCGCTGTATGTCCACTCGCTTAAACCATCTTTAGATTGGCAAAGTGCTTGTTGGAAGTCACGTAAGCCTTCCATACCTTCAGTAAGCAGACCAAAACGGTCAACCATGAAGATTTGAGAACGCGCTTGCTCATCGCTAATGCCTTCAGCAACCATAGTACTGATAATTTGCTCAGCAATACCGCAGCCCGCAGAACCTGCACCAACAAACACAACTTTTTGCTCAGAAAGCTTCGCGCCTTTAACACGACATGCAGCTAGTAAAGAACCTACAGTAACCGCAGCAGTGCCTTGAATGTCATCGTTAAAGCTACAGATTTCATCGCGGTAACGTTTTAGTAATGGCATTGCATTTGGTTGTGCAAAGTCTTCGAACTGAAGTAACACATTTGGCCAACGACGTTTAACGGCTTTGATGAATAGATCTAAGAATTCGTCATACTCTTCTTGCGAAATACGTTTATGACGTGCACCCATGTACATAGGGTCGTTAAGTAGTTTTTCGTTGTTCGTACCAACATCAATCATCACTGGTAGCGTATAAGCTGGGCTAATACCACCACATGCTGTGTAAAGTGATAATTTACCAATTGGAATACCCATACCACCAATACCTTGGTCACCTAGACCAAGAATACGCTCACCGTCAGTCACAACGATAACTTTTACTTTGCCTTTAGTCGCGTTACGTAAAATATCATCAATTTGGAAACGATCTTCATAAGAGATAAATAGACCACGGGCACTGCGGTAAATGTCTGAGAATTTTTCACAGGCATCGCCTACCGTTGGTGTGTAGATAATTGGCATCATTTCTTCAAGATGATCACGCACTAAACGGTAGTAAAGTGTTTCGTTGTTATCTTGAATAGCACGAAGGTAAATGTGCTTGTTTAAGTTATCGCTAAAGCTTGAATACTGTTGGTAACAACGCTCAACTTGTTCTTCGATCGTTTCATAACGCGGTGGCAGTAAACCGGCTAAGTTGAAATTTTCCCTTTCTTTTTGTGAAAAAGCACTGCCTTTATTTAATAGTGGCGTTTCGATCAGACCTGGGCCTGAATAAGGAATATAAAGATAATTTGGATCGGTATTTGTAGTCATATTTCCAAGCTTTGATGCGTCATAATTATGACCTGACATTATTACTCTTGAAGGCGAAATTGCAATGACAATTCACCTTGTCAGACCATTGAAGAAAATGAATTTTATGCTCTAAATAGCATAGCAGATAGTATACATGAAAACTCAGCAGCTTTAAGGCTGCTGAGCTTGTTTTTAGTGGCTTTTATCACTTAAAGCTATGCCTTCGCGGCGCGGATCGGCTGCGCCATAAAGTTTACCGTCTTTAACTTCAACAGCATGTAAACCAGAGTTTAAATCTAGGATACGAACTGTGTGTCCGCGGTTAACAAAATCAGCTTCGGCGTTGGCAAGTTCAGTGCCCTTTTCGAGGCTTGTGTAATTATTACGATTAGTAATGCGCGGTAAGTTAATAGCTGTTTGTGCATCTAGGTTCCAATCAAGCACACCTACAACCACTTGAGCTACATAATCAATGATACGGCTACCACCCGGTGAACCAACCACTAAACGTAAGCTGCCGTCCTTGTTAAACACCATGACTGGCGACATTGAACTACGCGGGCGTTTACCTGCTTCAACGCGATTAGCTAATGGCTTACCATTTTTGGTAGGCGATAAAGCAAAGTCTGTTAGTTGATTGTTTAAAATATACCCGTTCACCATTACTGTTGAACCAAACGCCATTTCGATAGAGCTGGTCATCGAAACCGCATTACCTTGGCTATCAACAATCGATACATGAGTTGTTGATGGTAACTCGTAAGCATCATCTTGCGCGTACGCAAGTGAATTAGGCGGTGTGCCTGCTTCTGCGTGAGCATCTTTTTCAGAAATAAGCTTTGCACGACCTGCAAGGTAGTCTTTATCGAGTAATCCTTGTGTTGGGATTGGCATAAAGTCAGGGTCACCCATATACACGTTGCGATCAGCAAACGCTAAACGCGATGCTTGGGTAAAGTAATGCAATGCTTGAACAGAGTTTGGTTTAAGTTTAGCCATGTCTTTATGTTCGAGTAAGGCTAAAATCTGTAATACAGCTACACCACCACTACTTGGTGGTGCCATTGAGCACACTTCGTATTGGCGATAATCAACACACACAGGTGCACGCTCTTTACTTTTGTAATTAGCTAAGTCTTCAACCGTTAAAGTACCCGGTGCAACTGCTGAGTTTTGCACTGCATGCACAAGTTTTTTGGCGTTTTCACCTTTATAGAAAGCATCAATGCCTTGTTTCGCTATATCTTTATAAAGCGAGGCAAGTTCAGGGTTCTTTTTAACCGTACCTACAGCAAGCGGTTTACCATTTGGGAAAAAGTAGTCACGAATAACAGGTAGCTTAGTAACCCCTGGATTTAACTCTTTAGCCAATAATTGATGTAAACGCGGCGACACAATAAAGCCTTTATCAGCCAATTCAATGGCAGGACCAAACAAGGTTTGCCACTCTAACTTGCCGTAACGTTTATGGGCGGTGGCAAATGCATCTAAAATACCTGGAACACCAACAGAACGACCACCTACAACGGCTTCAATCCATTTTACGGCTTTACCATGCTTATCTAAAAATAGTGTTTCATCAGCATTGCTTGGAGCCGTTTCGCGGCCATCAAAACTGGCTAGGCTTTTGGTTTTGCTGTCGAAGTACATCATAAACGTACCACCACCGATCCCCGACGATTGCGGTTCTACCAGTGTCAGTACTAATTGCGTTGCAATGGCTGCATCAACTGCTGAGCCGCCTAGCTCAAGCATTTTTTGCCCTGCTTTTACTGCATAAGGGTTTGCTGCTGCGACCATGTACTTATCGCCTTCAACAACCTGTTTATGAGCAAAGCCTGTAGCAGCTTCAGGTTCGCGAGTTTCAATTTTTGCAGGGGTTGCAAAAATAGCCGTTGAATAAATTAAAGAGGTGGACAGAGCTAACAGCGCTTTGGTTTTGAATAACATAAATAAACTTAATCCCGTAGTGTATTTGGCATCTTAAAATTAAACGTGCACAATAGGCGACAATCTCAGATACAACAAAAATAACATGATAAACCTGCCCCTGAAACTAGAATATATTCTGCCGCCATTGTGTTTAGTAATACTAAGTTCCTTATTTGCTACTTTTAACTTAAATGAATATCTCGAATTTAACCGTGAGTTAGTTGCAAATGGTGAATTTTGGCGCATTTTCACTAGTCAATTCGTGCACGCAAATTGGCCTCATTTAGGCTTAAATTGTGCCGGAATTTTATTAATTTGGGCTCTGCACGCTGAGCATACAAGCCCTGCTCGCTATGCGTTTAATATTGCCATTCTTGCATTATGGTGTGGCTTAGGTGTGTGGCTATTTTGCCCAGATATCCAAATTTACACCGGATTAAGTGCTCTACTGCACGGAGTGATCATTTGGGGAGCAGTTAAAGATGTACAAGCAGGCATGTTTTCTGGCTGGTTATTGTTTGCTGGTACTTGGGCTAAAGTGATTTGGGAGCAAATAGCAGGCCCGAGTGAATCGGTGAGTCAGTTAATCGCCTCTAATGTTGCCATTGATGCCCACTTTATCGGCGCAATTGGCGGCACTCTACTCGCTTTGCCTGTCTTTATAAAAATAATAAAAAAGCGCGGGTAACCTTACTCGCGATTTAATAATCTGGTTATTATTCCTTGCTATTTAATCTTTTCATAAAAATTAATTATGATTTATCTTGAATATCAAATATTACAAAGCCCCGGCTAACGAGGCTTTGGATTCAAAAATTTAGGGTTGCTAATAATGTCTAAATTTCCTAACGAATATAAAAAACTGTCCTTTTGTTTTTTCGTAAATTGATATAGAGCAGATTACTTCGTGAGGAAAGTCACTTTCTACATCGTACATACCAATTAAGAGAGAGGTTGCGGTTTTCCTATTTAAATCAGTGATTTTACTCGAGCCAGATTCTAACTCAATAATTTTGTCTGCACAATTCATTATTGCTGAGACATTGTGGTTTTTATTTTGAACAGTTTCACCAATAACATATACTCCATACTTCCCTCTATATCGATGTTCTAAGTGTATGTTGGCACTTCTACTTTTGTTTGTATCAACCCAAATTCCTCCTACTTGCTGATAATAATCATCGGGAACATAAGTCAAATTTAAAAGCGTATAAATAAATCCACCTGAGAATGTTTTTAAATGCCACTTAGCATAAATATTTAATGGTGGCATAAGAACTAAAACAAAAATCAATATTAATAAAACCCACTTGAATCTCATCGTTTATGCCTATTTTGGTCTGCTAATACGTTATAATACTGGTTAATAACCTCATCAACATAGTCCTGACAGTTGTTAGTTATCACATTATAGTTTTTCATATCAAATGAGATTTTTTCTCGTTCCTCTGCTTTCTCATTAATGCATCATCGTATTCTTTATCCTTGCATGAATATCCACTCGTATCAGGATCTGCATAAGAAAAGCCACTATTTGTACCATCCTTATACAAAATTTGTTCGTGGAAAACACCTAAATTCATATTAGATGCACCATTAGATCTAAACTTTCCTAGTCCATTTAATGGTCGCGTATATATTTTCGCTAAACAAATTGGGGCAGACTAAATATAGCGTCCTAATTCAGGAGCGTAATCCCTAAATTAGTTGTACACTAAATTGGTTTAGATCTATCAAGTTAGAACTTAGATAGTTATAGACTAGCTTCATCCTATTTCAATTTGTATAGTTCTAACCAAAAGCCTCGGTTTGTGAGACTTTAAATTAATAGCTAATTCCAATATTTATTAATAATCTTAGGTAAAATTATAAACCACTGAAAATATCCACCGATAAAGCAACAGATACTAATAACAAACACTTCTAAACCAAAGCTGCTTTGATAATCTATAGTTGGTAAAACTGTAACTAGATACAATAAAAACGGACCTAATGGAAAACTTAAAAGTCCCAGTAAAACTAGTATGAACACACCTAACTCGTGAGTTTGGCTGACATATTGAACAGATTCTAAAACAGAAAGAATGACTAAAGTAAAACAGGTTATCCATACTAGTTTCAATATCTGGATTTTTTTTAAATTCATGCTATTTCACCTGACATAATCTTAAACATTTATTAGCTAAACTATCACTGTACTCGTGACAATCGGTACCATTTGGGCATATCGATTTAACTCAGCGTTAATGCAACTATCGACTCTACTAATTTCATCAAATTGTTTTGGCTCATAGTTCTCAGCTTCCGTAGTTGCGCGACCTAAACAACCTTTACCAAAAGGCCAAGTGTTATCAAGAGCACTTCCACTTGAAGGCGTATTACTTGAACAAAGCTAATTTTTACATAAACCAATATGGATTTACTAAAGGTAAAGTTTTATTGGCATATCACTAAACTTATTCCATTCAAAGGGCGCGTGCACTTTTATGTTGTCATACTAATGGTCCCTGTACCTAATTTACTATTAAATTAACATAACTAGCTGGTTTCATAATATTGCTAGGTCACTGATCAATATTACTAAGGGTTACAGGTAATTAAATTGCTCACCTAGAACGGGTGCTCAATGCAAGGCAACGGTAATGAATATCTTGTGAGCAATCAGAAGCGATATTCGATGAACAACACAAAGCAGCCTAATTTAGTGAGTGGTGGATTTCGGGGCTTAATTAGCGAGAAACATAAAGATATTATTTATGGCAAAACAAGTTAAATACTAATATCTAATGGTAAATATCAATTGCTATAAAAACAAAAAAGCAGCCCTGAATATCAAGGCTGCTTATAAGTCAGTTCTAAATTGCTCTAAAAGTTAAAGCGTTTCTTTAAATAGCTTATGAATACGGCGGTATTCATCTAACCAGCTTGATGGTTGTACAAAACCATGTGGCTCAACTGGGAAGATAGCTGTTTCAAAGTTTTCCTTTTCAAGTTCAATTAAGCGCTGTACTAAGCGTACTGAGTCTTGGAAGAATACATTGTCATCAACCATAGGCGCGTTAATTAATAAATGGCTCTTAAGACCTTCAGCAAAGTAAATTGGTGAGCTCTTTTCATAAGCAATCGGGTCAACATCTGGGTGGTTTAAGATGTTAGACGTATAAGGACCATTGTAGTGAGCCCAATCAGTTACCGGACGAAGTGCAGCACCTGCTTTAAATAAATCAGGTTGTGTGAATAGCGCCATAAACGTCATGAAACCACCGTAAGAACCACCATAAGTGCCTACAGCTTGTGTATCTACGTTTGCGTTGTCTGCCATCCAGCTTACGCCGTCTGCTAAATCTTGGATCTCAGGTGTACCCATTTGACGATAAATAGCTGTACGCCAATCACGGCCGTAACCTTTCGATGCACGGTAGTCCATGTCCATTACTACGTAGCCTTCTGAAGCCAATAGTGAGTGGAACATAAACTCACGGAAGTAACCAGACCAACCCATGTGTGAGTTTTGTAAGTAACCTGCACCGTGGTTAAAGATAACCGCTTTACGGTTTTTACCTGTTTCGCCTTCTTTATAATCAGCTGGGTAATATACTTTTGCGTAAATTGGCTGATCAGTGTGACTTGAAGGCACAGCAACAATCTTAGGTGCAATTAGTTTCTTCGCTAAGAACTCATCAGATACTGTATGCGTTAACTGAGTTGCTTGGGTGTTTGCTTTTGCATCAGCAACATAAAGCTCAGGCGGCGACATAATTTTTGAATGAGTTAGCAATAGTTTGCTTTCATCTGGGCTTAACTGGTAATCAGTCATACCATCAAGGTTGGTTACTTGCTCAGATTCACCGTTTGCAGGGTTTACACGATAGATTTCGTAAAGACCTGGGTGCTCAACGTTGGCTTTGTAGTAAATCGCTGAGTTATCAGCCGTTAACGTTAAGTTAGAAACAACAAATTGGCCTTTAGTAAGCTGCGTTGCTTTACCGTTTAAAGGCTTTTTGTAAATATGGCTGTAACCAGACTCTTCAGATAAGTAGTAAAGCGTGTCTGAGTTGTTCAACCAACCAAAATCATTGTATGCATAGTTAACCCACGCATCGTCATGCAGACGGTGCTGTGAAACAAGTTTATTGTTTTGTGTATCAACAGTCGCCAACCAACGGTCTTTGTTGTCCCATGCTTCTAGCATAAGAGCCACTTGTGAACCATCTGTGTTCCATTGTATTGCACTTTGGTCCCAACCCCAATCCATCATTAAGTTGATGGCACGTGGTGCTTTTTCAGACTTATAAGTTTTGCCATCACGGGCGTAGTTTTCTTTCTTAACAGCTGCAAGTACGTCTTCATCAAAACCTGGTAAGGTATCGAATGCAAGCGTTGTTTGCTCGCCTGATTTAAGGTCGATGTAAACAACGTCTGAGCTGATTGGTTTTTCATCAGCAACACGACGGCGTACTTTTTCTGCTTTTACGCGTGCATCATCGGCAATGTAATTAGGCATGATATCGCCTTCATCGCGCCATGAACGGCTTTCTGTGGTTACTGCAACAAGTGCTTGGCCATTTGGTGAAAGCTGTACATCTGCTAAACGCTTACCTTTACCTAAATAAAACTGTGCATTAGCAATGCTGTCGTTTTGCTCGTTGATTTGTGCTTTCCGCTCTTCACGATCTTTTTTGTTTTTGTGCGTCAGCGCAATGTAATCAATTAGTTTGTGCTGCTCTTTTGCAATGTAAGTGTCTGGCTCTTGTACACCTTTAGGTGCATCGTCTAGGTGTAAGTTAACTAATTCAACTTGACGACCCGTTGCTAAATCAACTTTATAAAATGCATTACCTTGGCGATATGCAAGGCTACCATCAGTTAAAAACTGTGGTTTTGATTGCTGTGCGCTATCGTGAGTGATTTGTGTAATTTGCCCAGTGCTTAGGTTTTTAACGAAGATATTACCTTCAAATGCATAAGCCTGTTGCTTTTTATCTGCAGAATAAACGGCATTTTTAGCGCCTACAGTGTGTAGTTTGTTTAACGCTAATTGTGATGCAGATTGGCTATTTACCGCTTGAACGTATAAATCGCGTAACTCATTGCCTTGTTGCTTTTGTGCATAAACGATGCTGTTAGAATCACCATTCCAGAAAGCACGCTCAGGCTGGCGGCCTAACCAATCAGGGTGAGCCATTGCTTGCTCTAACGTGATTTCAGCTGAACCTGTATCAGCAGGAGTAGCAACAACGGGTGCTACATTGGTAACTTGTTCTTCAGAAGGCGTTGAGGCGGTTGATTGACAACCTGCTAGCATGAAGCTAGATGCGACTGCGAGAGCCACTAACGTTTTATTAGCAGTGGTTTTGAATTTCATAGTGCTTCTTACGGGTTATTATAATTCGCCCTATTTAAGCAGAAGCACTGATGAAATAGCAATTTTTATAGGATAAACAGCCAAAGTTTTCCGTTTAATAACAGCTTATTTTAAGCTGATATCAAGCCATACCATACGATGATCAGACGATGCGTTACGATCTTTAATTAAACGGAACAGCTCAGAGTTTTTCTGTGGCCAAAAAACCCCACCATCGTTTATCTCAATCCCATAATTTGATGGTAAAACGTAATCAGCACGAGCCTGCCAATAAGCGGTATAGTTTTTAGCGTAATCTTCTTTATACGATTCTTTAGCGCCTTTGCTTGTTGGCGTAAAAGAGGTATTCACTAATGGATTTTTTAAAATTTGGTCTGTGGTATTCGGGCGTGCCTTACCCCCTTCTGGCGCGGCATTTAAGTCACCAACAATAACAAAACGGCTTTTCGCTTTTAAGCCACCTTTTTGACCTTTATCATCGTAAATGTAGTTAGCATTGTTGATGTAATCTGCAACTAGGCGCACTTCATCGTGGTTACGCTTACCGTTGCGGTCTTCGTCACCATCAAAAACTGGCGGCGTTGGGTGAGATGCAAGCAAATGAAACGTTTTGCCTTTTACATCAATTGGTAAATCCCAAAATGATTTAGAGCTTAGGTGAATTGCTTGCCATTCTTCAGCTGAATACCAGTCTTTACCTGTTTTAGGGTCGATAGGCATTTGTGCATTTGGCATATCTTTATATTTGAATGTTTGTAATGTACGCGCTTTATCTAAATCGATTGGATAGCGCGACAATACTGCCATTGCATAATGCCCCTCAAAGAAGCCAAAGCCGTGTGCGTCACCTTTGTAATGCCCCTTTACACCATCGTTGTCTAGGTCAAACTCAGTAGGTAAACCAGTGTTAACAGGTGCAATAAAGTAATACGGGTAATCGATGGCAACTTGCTTATTTTGCGATACTTGCAGGTAGTTTTTACGAAATACGTTAATGCCTTTGTCTGCATCAATATAATCAAACTCATTTAGTAAAATTACATCAGGTCTTACTCGCTGAATAATTTCGGCAATGTTACGAATTTGCTGGTGGTTGCTCGCTAATGCTTTACTTAAAGCATCTTTATCTATTGATTCGCCTTTTTTAGCATAGTTAGTTGCATCCATACTCACATTAAAGGTGGCAACACGTAAATCAGCAGCCGATACATTATTAGCAAGTAAGCCTACAGCCAGTGCTATTGAAGAAGTTAATAAAGCGTTTTTCATGAAATAAATCCGTCTACTATAAGTAGTAAAATAATACTGCTGACAATGATCCATAAGATCATCGCCATGATAAAAGGTTTAATGCCCGCTTGTTTTAAGACTGAAATAGATAAACCACTACCAATCAAAAATAAGGTCATTACTAACAGTTGTTTAGCACCAACATTGAGTGCATGCCATAGTGTTTGATGCTCAGGAAAGCTCGAATTAATCAGTGCAGCTGCTAAAAAACCAAATATAAACAATGGGATACTGGCTTTTTCATCCGATTTCCAAAACACACCCGCGATGCTTGTATAAGGGATTATCCACATCGCTCTGGTTAGTTTAATGGTTGTGGCAATAGCAAGCGCTGATGCGCCATACGCAGCGGAAGCCCCCACTACACTACTGGTGTCGTGAATAGCAAGTGCTGCCCAAACACCGAATTGTTGCTCAGTCAGGCCAAAGTAATGACCAATCATTGGGAATAACACTAAGCCAAGGGCGTTTAATAAAAACACCACAGCGAGTGATATAGCTACTTCGTGATCTTTGGCCTTTATAACCGGCGCCATTGCTGCAATGGCGCTACCACCACAAATGGCTGTACCAAATGAAATAAGTACACCGGTGTTTTTATTTAACTTAAATAACTGAGATAAAATTTCACCAAGGCCAATAATAGCGGTAATACTGACAATAGTAAGCACAATAGAGCTGCGCCCTACTTCTATAACTTGATTAAAATCAACAGCAAAGCCTAAGCCAATCACCGCCAACTTTAGCATCCATTTACTTATTTTTTGTGACTGCACTGCAAATGGGTTGCCTAATATCATGGCAAATAAAGCACCGACTACAAGTGCCGTAGCAGAGCCAACAAATGGTAATGCTGATATTAAAAATAGTGCAATAAATAGAAACTGCTTTGGGCGTTCGGCTATCACAACGGTGCTCTGATAAGTTTATTGGTTAGCTTATGCACCACAGGTGCAACAAAAATAACGGTAGGAAATGCCACACAAAATGCAAAAGCCCATGCTTGAAGCCAAATGGTTGCAATGTTATCGATTAAACCAACGTTAAAAATGCTGATCACTAAAGACATAAATCCAGACATAAACAGCGCCATAAAGAACGCAAATACGACTGTTCTAAATCGAGGATGTAACATAACGAACTAATATTAATATAAAAATATTAGTCTATAGCAAGATGACCCTGACGCAAGTGCTTTGAGACAAGAGGTACAAAATTAGCGAAGTTTGTGGATAAATAATAGTGATTAAAAAGCCGAGATAAACTCGGCTTTTAAGAATTTAAACTAATTAGTTTAAAATAAGTTGAGTGCTGGTATCAGCTACTCCTGGGTAGTCTTGCTCTGGCAAAATTTCAGCCAGTGCCGCTAAACGCTCACCTAATTGGTGAAGGTTATCGGCCGATACATTGATATGACCCATCTTACGACCCGGTTTAGCCGTTTTACCATACCAGTGACTTGTAACGTCTTGCGTTGCTAGTACTGAGTGTGGGATTGAAGGCTGACCTAATACGTTGATCATAGCAGTAGGACGAAGACACTCTGTACTACCTAATGGTAAACCTGCAACAGCGCGCATGTGGTTTTCGAACTGTGAGCAATGTGTACCCTGCTGTGTCCAGTGACCAGAGTTATGAACGCGTGGTGCAATTTCGTTTACTAATAACGTACCTTGTACATCAAAAAACTCAATTGCTAATACACCCACATAGTCAAGCTCTTGCGCAAGCTTGTTGAATGCCAGTTCAGCTTGCTCTTGAATCGCAGCTTTTTCTTTACCCGCAACTGAAAGCGTAAGTACACCATTGGTGTGTTGGTTTTCAGTCAATGGATAAATAACGGTGTTACCCGCTTTGTCGCGTGCACCAATGATAGATACTTCACGGTCAAATGGGATCATCTTTTCAGCGATAATAGAATGCGGCGCAGTTTCGGTACCTGATGCTATGAAATCTGCCATTTCTGACCAAATTTGGTCAATTTGATCATCAGACTTTAAGCGCCACTGCCCTTTACCATCGTAACCCGCTTGGCAAGTTTTGATCACAAGCGGCTTGCCTAAACGCTCTACAGCAGCAATAAGGTGTGCTTTTTCTGTAATTAATTGGTAAGGCGCGCATTCAACATTTGTTTTATCAAGTAATGCTTTTTCAAGTGCGCGATCGCCACCTGTTTTAATTGCCGCTTTACCCGGATAAAACTTATTGCTTTGACAACAGAGTGTAAGTACATCATCAGGAATGTGTTCAAACTCTGCTGTAATCGCGTCTGCGTTATTAATAGCTTGTTGTAATGTACTGTTTTGAACTTCACCAGTTAATGGATGAATGATTTTTTCACTACCCACATCGTAGGCAACAACATTTAAATCAAGCGGTGCACCCGCTAAGCTCATCATGCGAGCTAACTGACCTGCACCTAAAATTAGAATATTCATATTACTCTGCAGGATTAGGGTTAGCTAAGATAGTGTCTGTTTGTTCTTTACGGAAAGCTTCAACTTTTGCGAAGATTTCAGGCTGTTGGCAACCTAAAATTTGTGCCGCTAAAAGGCCAGCATTTGCAGCGCCTGCTTCACCAATAGCAAGAGTACCTACCGCAACACCTTTAGGCATTTGGCAGATAGATAATAACGAATCAACACCATTTAGTGTTTTAGACTTAACTGGTACACCTAAAACTGGCAGTGATGTAAACGCCGCAGCCATACCTGGTAAGTGCGCAGCACCACCGGCGCCTGCGATAATAATTTTAATGCCGCGATCTGCAGCTGAGCTTGCATAGTCAGCAAGTAATTGAGGGGTACGGTGAGCAGAAACAACTTTAGTTTCGTATTCAATGCCGAATTTTTCTAGCATTAACGCCGCATGTTCCATCGTTGGCCAGTCTGATTTGGAACCCATAATAATGCCAACAGTCATAAATACACCTCAGTTAAATAGTTTTCTAAAAAGCGGACTTTTGTCCTTATTTTGTGGCGGGTATTATATACCTAACTCACATCAAGATGCGACTCTAGAAGCACAAAAAAGCCATGACATGCATGGCTTTTAATCACTCATCAGCTAATTAAGCTTCTTTGCTTGCTAGGTACTCAGTATATGTACCTTTAAAGTCGATAACTTTGCCGTCTTTGATTTCCCAAATACGGTTTGCAAGCGATGATACAAATTGTCTATCGTGTGATACGAACAATAATGTCCCTTCGTATGCTTCAAGTGCTAAGTTAAGCGCTTCGATAGATTCCATATCCATGTGGTTGGTTGGCTCATCCATTAATAAGATGTTTGGTTTATGCATCATAATTTTGCCAAACAGCATACGGCCTTGCTCACCGCCTGAAATCACTTTTACTGACTTTTTGATATCGTTTTGTGAAAACAGCATACGACCTAAGAAACTACGAACAACTTGTTCGTCGTCACCTTCTTGTTGCCATTGTTCCATCCACTCAAATAAGTTCATGTCTTGTTCGAACTCGTCAGCATGGTCTTGAGCGTAATAACCGATATTAGCGTTATCAGACCATTTAAATTCACCTTGCTTCGGTGCTAAACGACCAGCAAGAGTATTTAATAGTGTGGTTTTACCAACACCGTTCTCACCGATGATTGCAATACGCTCACCTACTTCAACTAGGCCTTCAAGGCCACTGAATAATGTTTCTTCAAAGCCTTGTGTTAAATTTGTTAGTTCTAAGGCATTACGGAATAACTGTTTTTCTTGCTCAAAACGAATAAACGGGCTTTGGCGAGAAGATGCTTTAACTTCTTCAAGCTGAATTTTATCAATTTGTTTAGCACGTGATGTTGCTTGCTTTGCTTTTGAAGCGTTCGCAGAGAAGCGCGATACGAACTGTTGAAGTTCGGCAATTTGGCTTTTCTTCTTGGCATTTTCGCTTAGTAGACGCTCACGAGCTTGCGTTGCAGCAAACATGTACTCATCGTAATTACCTGGGTAAATACGAAGCTCACCGTAATCGATGTCGGCCATGTGTGTACAAACTGAGTTTAAGAAGTGACGGTCGTGCGAAATGATGATCATGGTACAGTCACGCTGGTTTAGTACGTCTTCTAGCCACTTGATGGTGTAAATGTCCAAGTTATTGGTAGGCTCATCGAGTAGCATGATATCTGGATCAGAAAATAGTACCTGCGCAAGTAACACACGCAGTTTAAAACCTGGTGCAATTTCAGACATAGGGCCGTAGTGTTGCTCTGTGCCAATACCTACACCAATTAGTAACTCACCGGCTTTAGCTTCTGCTGAGTAACCATCCATTTCGGCAAACTCAGTTTCTAGATCTGCTACACGCATACCGTCTTCTTCGCTCATCTCAGGTAAGCTGTAAATACGGTCACGTTCTTTTTTTACTTCCCACAGCTCTTTATGTCCCATGATCACTGTGTCGATTACAGAAAACTCTTCGTAAGCAAACTGGTCTTGGTTTAGTTTAGCAATACGCTCGTTTGGATCTGTGCTGACATTGCCTGAAGATGGCTCTAGTTCACCACTTAGGATTTTCATGAAGGTTGATTTACCACAGCCATTCGCACCGATTAAACCGTAACGGTTACCATCGCCAAATTTTGCTGAGATATTTTCGAATAAAGGTTTAGCACCAAATTGCATGGTGATATTAGCTGTACTAATGATAGCGGTACCCTCCAGCGGGTAAAAAGTAAAAACGAAACTGCGGGCAATTTTAAACTAAAGCCGCTTGGCACGCCATGAAAGTTTAATTAAATACACAGGCTAATTTTACAAGCTCACACCTAGCGACTACCTTTAATGAGCGTGCTCATATATGTATATGAGCACGCTCACTTTTAAAATAACCAAATAAAAACAGCAGGTTAAAAATGAGCAAACATGGCGATACTCAACAACGTATTTTAGAGGCGGCTTGGCGACTCTTTACTGAGCAAGGGTTTAACGATACCTCTACGCGGCAAATTTCAGCAGCAAGCAACATAGCGGTTGGCACCTTGTTTAATCATTTTGCTGATAAAGTGGCTATTTTAGAAGCCTGCCTCGAAGACAAATTTAATGATGTGTTGGAGCGCGCAAAAGAAACCGATATTCACCGCCCTGCTCGCTTAAAGATTAATCATTACGCACAATATTTTTATCAGTTTTATTGTTTACATCACCGCTTTTATAAAGTGCTCTTTAGCCAGCGATTGTTTTCGCAAGCATTCCAACAACAACACATGGAATTAATTCAATCATTAGTTTTTGCCGACCAACCGCAATTTAATAAAGTGAAAGCAGCTATATTGCTCGACTGCTATTTTATGACCTTGTTGTATGGCTTAGGCGCCGAAACCCCAAATACTAAACTTATGCTCAGAACGCTAAGCCAGAAAGTGTCTGTTTTTTAGGCTCAGTAACTCATTGATAATTCGATATAGTGAACCTAAAGTGAATAATTTTTCCTCAAAGTCGGTTTGTTGCATGATAATTTTTCACTTTTGACCCTATTTTAGCTTTGATAATCTCCGTTCCTTAACTAAATTATACCTATTAGGGACAATATTTAATCAAGGTACTTTATGAAAAGAACACACACTGCCTTATTTGTTGCAGGCATGCTTGCCATACCTACAGCCAATGCCATAGAGATCTATAACGATCAAACCAATAGCGTTACTGTTGGTGGCTTTATCGATGCAAGGGTGATTAATACGCAAGGCGAAACTGAGGTAGTAAACGGTGCATCACGCATTAATTTTGATTTTAAGCGCCAATTAAAGAACGGCTGGCAAGCGTTTGCTTTACTTGAATGGGGTGTAAACCCTGTTGGTAGCAGCGATATCGTATACAGCAATCGCTTTGAATCAATTCAAGATGAGTTTTTATATAACCGCTTAGGCTATGTTGGCCTTAAACATGACGATTACGGCCAAGTTACATTAGGTAAACAATGGGGCGCATGGTACGACGTTGTTTATAACACCAACTACAGCTTAGTGTGGGATGGTAATGCTGCAGGTGTTTATACCTACAATAAAGATGATGGAGCTGTAAATGGCACAGGCCGCGGCGATAAAGTACTGCAGTATCGTAATACCTGGGGTGATTTTCATCTTGCTCTTCAGGCACAGCTAAAATCTGATGAATTTTATACCTGCGACATCGTTGATATTTCAAGAAGCTCTTGTGAAGTACTTTGGAACCAAGGCAATAATGCTGCACAAAAAGTAGAATTTAACTCGACTTATGGCGCCGCACTCACCTACTCGGTTAGCCCTAATTTAAAAGTCACTGCTGGTGTTAACCGTGGCCAGTTCGATATTGTGTACGCAGGTGGCAGAAATCAATCAGTAAACGATTTAATTTATGGTATGGGCATTACCTATGGTGATTTTTATAAACCGGGTTGGTATGCATCAGCGAATATAAATAAAAACGAAAACCACGATACCGACAACTTAGGCCGCTTAATAAAAGATGCTGTTGGTTTAGAGTCAATTTTAAGCTACCGCTTTGATAATGACATACGTACTTTTGTTGCTTATAACGTTTTTGATGCAGGTAGTGACTATGTTATTCAGCCGAACTTTAATGCCGACCCTGAAGATGTGTTTAAACGCCAATTTGCAGTAATTGGTGCGCACTACTTTATGGCAGAAGACACCATTTTATATATTGAAGCTCGTAAAGATTTTAGCGACTTCTCGAGTAATGACGCTGATCAAGAAGCACAGATGTCACAAACCGAAGATGACGGTATTGCCATTGGTTTTAATTACACTTTGTAGTTACGATAAACACTAAGCCCACTATTGTGGGCTTTTTTCTAATCCAATTGCACACTTTCAAGATTGTTCGCAATATCAATCAACGTCTGCTATTACTTAACAACCATAAAACTAAAATACGTCAATATTTGAGGTTGTTGTGTCTAACAAGGTAAAGCTAATTCTACTTTCTTCAATTTCTAGCGTTTCGTTCATGCTCTTTCACTGGCTAACAAATGTCAGAGAATCGGATACGGTATTTGGTGTTAGTTCCGATTTATCGGGAGGTTTAGTAATGGGCTTTGCTATTGGTGTGATGCTAGTTACATTAAGCACACTTAAGTTAAACAAATATTGAGTGTTTTTTGGAACTGTATGATGCCAAGTCATAAAACGTTTGGCTTAAACTTGTTATAAAGATTATAACTACCCTATTAGCCGTTCATTTTAAGTATTTCTAGCTCAACAACTGCATTGACTCCGCCACTAAATAAAATTAAAAATGATGCTAGGTAGCTACGCGTTAAGGCGTATTTACTCCTTTTCATCTTACAGTGGACTCCATTTCTTGTACTTTCCCTTACGTGCCAGAGCAACAGCGTTGGTGATTTCTTCACGCGGTGACCTTTCACAATAATTTAAGCATTCTTCTACTATTGATCCTGACCACCCTGGAGCTGCTGCTACGACCCAAAAATGAATACCTTGGTTCAAATCTTTTGCAGCAACGTAATTGATAATTTTTTCTATCTCACTATCACCCGGTATCATTTTTAGCATAGCCATTGCTCGAAAAGCCCCTTCAATGAGTGCCTCATTGCCAATATCAATAAGCTTAAATATTGTAGCTCTCTGTAGAAAGTCTTACTATTGCATCTCCAATAGCGACGTAAAGCATAGTTGCTTTATTATCTTGCTTTACGAGTCCATTTAAAAATGGCAATGCTGGCTTATAATCACATTCACCTATAGCCATGATCATCAGATACTGTGTTTCCCAAGTCCTTTCATCATTGAGTTCATTCTCAAGCGCAGCCAATAAATACGGACCAGCGTTAATATCTTTTAGCTTCCGCAACTTCTTAGCTGCTGAACGACGTTTTTGGGATTTCTTGTCTCTCAGTTGGTCCATTATTTCATTCATTATTCAACTCTTCGTAATACATATAGGGTAGCTAAATAACCGCATCATAATGAACGTTCTAATTCTGTTGTTAGGTGTTTTCAGCATACTTCACCCTAAAAAAAAGCATAGCAAGCTTGATTCCAATTAGTGCGCCAGCCCCTATAATGAACGGGACTAAGTTTTCTAAGTAAAATGGAATACTTGAGAGAAGCAACCGAAATAAAACAACAGCGCCTTGAACAAGCATTATATACGCAGCAAGATGAAAGAACTGTATTGGATCTTCCAAGCTGAATGGATTGCGATTCCAATCTGGCTTGTGCCATACCTTTGTTGATGGTGGATTAACAACTTGCATGCCAACAACAAATAAAAGAGCCAAAAAGGTAAATACAAAAATAACACCTAATGCACTCAAATTGATAGCCGGGTTAGCCTTCGGCTCAAGCGGTGTAAATAGAGATGAGACTGCTACACAGGTTATTAAAGCAAAACGAAGGAATTTCCATTTATTCATAATATTGAAACCTAATGCTCAAATAACAAGCTATAAATAATAGACTAAACAAAGTGAAGAATGAATACAATGCATACTAAAATAGCCCTAGAGCACGGTCTATTTAGAGTTTTACTGCTAGCTTTTTATGAATATTTTTATAAGACTTGGTAAGTCTATTAATATGATAATTTACTTTTTTCCAATCCCAAGAACTAGGATTACCAAATTCAGGAAATGTATCTTCCCAGTCCTTCGCCTCTTTTTCACAACGACAGTGTAAGCAAAACAAACAAAAATAGTCGCCTTCAATTAATACGTTAAAGTTAATAATGCCCCATCCATCGCTGGTATATCGGTATTTGGCACCATTACACTTATCTGCGTTGAGGGCGTGCTTTTCAATAAATACTTGGCCGCAAGAATCTCTATAATGTAATGATAAATTTATATCTTTGTGATGGTCTTCAGTTTTCTGAAGTCTATAAGTAACGTAATCTTTTATTTCATTTAAAGAGGAAAAATGTTTCAGGTCACTATCAAAATCTGAATACGCTTCATAAACTGAAACATCATATTCGAAGATATGATTAAAAAAATTATGAAGTTCTCTAATATGGATTCCTTTTTCCAGACTCATAGTCAGTCCTGTAAAGCTTAAGAAGCGAAAATCTATTCTAAGGCATGTAACAGCCTAAGTGACATCTACTTTAGCTACTTTTCAACAGCATTTAATTATCAAATATATTTCTAGTTTCTTGCAAAGGATACATAGTAAATAAAAGCTGATAACCAATATTTGTCTTCATTAATTAGCTTGTTAGCATATTTTACACTAATCAATTTCAATACAGATATAGTTTGGCGCTAATTTATCAGCAAGCCAATGCCAGCTAAATTCAATATTAACGTTTTCAACTTTAAATTGATAATTCACTTCAACCCCATCGTCCCGATAGTCAGTTTGGTTAGAGAACTTATGCGTAATAGTTTCAGGTTGAAATTGTGGGTTCATAGCAACAACTTCTTCATTAACTAACAAATCGCCAGTATAAATTTCACCTCTAGAGTAAAATTCACTTAAACGTACAGATATACATTTGATAATTGAACCTTGAATATGATAACTAACACTCCCTTTTTCATGATATCCATCAGGTAAACTTGAACAGCTCCCCAACACAAGATTAAAAACTTCAAATGAATCTAGGTTGATACACATAATCCCAAGCCCAAAAATATGCTTATAGCTAACTAGTAGCGTGTTTATTTAAACATGAAAATTCGCTTTTTTATTATTACTTTCTACCAGACTAATTAACTAATTGCTAGGCAAAAGAAAGCTTTACAATAGAAGGCACTAATTTCAGATAAACCGAGTGATGGTTAATACTTAACTTTTGAACATAACCTTTACGTGTTAGGTATATAGAGATAGATAGGAGAGCTGCAAAGTTAGATGTTAATCTTTAAGCGAATCTAAAATGTATTAAGTAACAGTAATCAATTTAGCGCTTTAAGCACCTTCAAACTTTACTACACGCGAACGGCCATTCTCTTTAGCAAAATAAAGTGCTTTATCAGCATTATTCAAAAGCTCATCAAGTGAAATGCCATCTTTACCATACACAGCAACACCTGCGCTAAACGACATGCCTATATTTGAATTATCAGGTGTCATTAGCTTTATGGTCTTAGTTGTTTGTAGTAGTTTTTCGGTATTGGCAAAACAAACCGTGTCTTTATTGTTTATTTGGATAAGGCAAAACTCTTCGCCGCCAAGTCTTGCAAAGTAACACGTATCATCAATACTATCTTTTACATGCTTCGCAAATGTGACTAATACTTGGTCGCCAAAATCATGGCCAAATGAATCATTAAAACGCTTAAAGTGATCAAGATCGATAAGAGAAACAGTACAACTAAAATCTTTATGATTTGATTGTAATTGACTGAATTTTGCAAACAAGGCTCGCCTATTTGGCACATTTGTTAGTTGGTCAGTATGGGCGAGTTCAAACATTTGCTTACTGTAGTCTTCTAACAATGAATTTGTTCTGTTAAACAAAAACTGGTTTCTCTTAAGTTCGGTTATATCCTCAACTTCAACAATGACGTGCTCACCTACTACATTGGCAGTAAACCTAAATATATGACGATATGAAGCATCATTAATTTCTACTTCAAGCTTATCAGTATCAATTTCTAATAATTTTGAAATAATTAATTGTACTAAGCCTCTGTTAGTTGGATTGTTCGATGCATTTAGATAATGCTGTGCAACAAGTTGAAATGAGTTGTTTTGAAATACTTCCTTGTGTTCATTAGCCGAAAAAACAACGACAGGTAACTGCAAATAATTTAAAACAGAATAATCCGCGTAGTTTTGTTCTAATGACATACGATAAAGTCTCGTTTTGTTTCAAGCTTAGCTATGACTTGCTTCGCGTCATCTTCTGATATTCCTTGTTCAGAAAATGTAAGCGACAAGATATTTATCATTTCTTGCCAATCTTTAAGATTAATACCTAAATTTTTATGGGCTTGTGCTAGCTGTTCATCACTGATGTAATCAGGTCCACCCATTAAAGATGAGATAAAACTTGTTTGATGATGAATCAGCCTTTCCATATTGGTATTTTTAAAATGTGTATTAAGGGTTTCTGACTTCAAAATATTGTCATAAAACTTTTCTATGACGATATAAATTCGAGAAAAACCACCGTATTTGATAAACAAAGAAGATTCCACACCGAGTCCTGTATTATCGATAAACATTTAACTAGCTAATAAGGCACCACAAAAGATGACAATAAAGTCTGCAAGCTATTGATATTTAAATTATAGAAAGGAAAAGAGATTTTGCATTTTTTGAATAAGCAAATAATGGGATTATTCTCATTTGTTGCACGTGAATATTATTAGCCCCTCTTACACACAATACCTGTTGATTAAAAATCTTAAATCTAAAGATAAGCTGAGATTGAAATTCACCCCAATATAGTATGATGTGTTCTTTTTATCATTAATGACTATCACAACGAATAATCACGTTCTACTTTAGCAATACGCGTTGTAAACGCACTGTACCATTTGTCTCTGCCGAGCTGCTGGGCGTTTAAGTGCTCAACGTTTTGTTTCCAGGCTTTTATTGCATCTAAGCTTTGCCAATACGACACCGTAATACCCAAACCATCACGAACAGACTCCATACCTAAATACCCGGGTTGTTGCTCTGCAAGTTCCACCATTCTATTGGCCACGTCTTCATAACCGGCGGTATCATCCGATAAGGTATTCGTAAAAATCACGGCGTAATAAGGGGGTTTTGGTGTATTCGCTATCATAGCTGTTACTTCCCTCTACTTGGTTCAAAACCATCATAACATGGAATTTCTTCGTCAAATGTATCCCAATTTGCTTTAGAGCTTACAAAGTTATGACTGAGCGGACGCTCGTTTATATCGCTATCTAATAAACCTAAACGAATACGTAAGCGGCTTGGATCATCTTTATTCTCGCTATAAATAGGCGAGCCACAACAGCTACAAAAATAGCGAATTCTGCCGGGTTTAAATTCAAACGCGCTTAGATGCTGCTTACCTTCTGTGAGGTTAAAACCATCTCGTTGAATAAAGCCATTGGTGGCGTAGGCTGTGCCGGAATTTTTACGACATAAAGAGCAATGACAATGAATAATTGAGTCTATGCCACCAGCAATAGTTACTTTTACTTTGCTGCACAAACAACTTCCTTGATACATAGCCCCTCTCAGGTTTAAAGATTAATAACCGCGATGCTTCCAAAACTCAGTGGCAGTGCCTTCGGCTTCCTTTAATAAATTAAAGGATTTATCAGCAATTATATGGCCATTTAACTCAATAGTCATGCGCCAAATACCAACTTTATTATCAACAGGTGCCCATATCGTATCACCTAAATAAAACTGCCAATCGTTTGTTTTAACGTACTGTTCACCCTCAAATGGTGGCATGATCTCGCCATCTTCATCTGGAATATCTGGATGGTAAACACAAAATTTAATTTTTTGTCCTTTGGCCTTTTTAATATTAACAATAAAACCAAATTCAATATCTAACTGTGCAGGAACGTCTGTTGTAAATTCGGTAATTTGAGGCAGGTCTTTATCTTTTGCATCCCAATGACTGTAAATGCCGTAACTTTCAATACTGGTAATTGGTTTGGCTTTTGCCATAGCTGCAAGCGCTCCTTTTTAATAATGAGGCGCTATTTTATAGTAGCAACCCTAGCAGAACAAGATTGTACTATTATAGTAATTAACTAACGTATTTTACCCAATGTGCGTCATGTTCTTGAAAACCACATTTAGTTAAAAGTTTAATACTGGCGCTGTTATTTTGGTTAACTAAAGCTAACACACTGTTTAGCGGAGCAGGTACAAAGGTCGTGAGTTTTTCAAATAGCATATCTAGTACCTTTTGCATTATTCCTTTGCCAAAGTATTGTGACGATAACTCAAACCCCAACATGCCCTGCCCGTCAATTATGTTAAATATGCCTACGCTGCCAATAACCTGCCCACTACTTCGTAAAACAATAACTAAACGAATGCCTTGTTGATTATAAAAACGTTCTATGTCGCCTTGAATAAAGTCGTACACGTTACCTTTCGTTATATCAGCATCGTAATCGTTAAATGTTTGCACTTGGGGATCCTTTAAAATATCCCATATCGCTTGGCAATCTCTATGACGAATTGGGCGTAAGTCAAAGGCTAAGTCATCGTGGTTAGACACGTTAATTTCTTCTTTTTGCTTTATGAGCTGGCATTATTGTCTTACTATAAACGCAATTTCAAGCAATTAGATTAAGTTCGATGAGTGAAGAATTTAAAGTAATTCAACCTACCACTACAGTTTACTGTAAAGAGCGCGGTGAAGGCTGGACCTTAACAGGGATCACCAGTATTGATGAACACACATCTGTGATGTTCGATGGTGTAAGGTATACCTTACCGGCCCGTGAAATTGTTGAGGTGTTATTGCCACAACAACTCGAGCGAGAGAAAAACCAACAATAAAAAAAGCCAGCATCAGCTGGCTTTTTCGTTTTTAAGATTAACGTAATGCGTTAATACGCTCATCAAGTGGTGGGTGAGATGAGAATAATTCAGCAACACCTTTACCGCTTGCAATACCAAACGCCATCATTGAACCTTCTAGTTGTGATGGGTGGTTTTGTTTTAAACGCTCAAGGGCGCTACGCATTTTATCTGCACCAACTAATTTAGCTGCACCAGCATCCGCAGAGAATTCGCGTTTACGGCTATAGTAAGCAACAATCACACTTGCTAGAACACCAAATAACATTTGGAAAATCATATCGAACAAGAAGTAAGTCCAGCTACTACCGCCCTCTTCCTCATCACTATTAAGGAAGTTATCAACAATACCTGCCAATACTTTCGCCATAAAGATAACAAAGGTATTCACTACACCTTGAATAAGAGTAAGCGTTACCATGTCACCATTTGCAATGTGGGATACCTCATGAGCCAATACCGCCTCAGCTTGATCTTGATTCATGTTGTGTAATAAACCTGTGCTCACAGCCACCAGCGAGTTGTTCTTACTTGGACCAGTCGCAAATGCGTTCATTTCAGGACTATCGTAAATAGCCACTTCTGGCATCGCGATACCTGCTTTTTTCGCTTGCGCAGCTACCGTCGAAACTAACCATTGTTCTGTTTCAGAACGAGGCTGTTCAATAACATGTGCACCGGTTGATTTTTTTGCCATCCATTTCGACATAAATAACGAAATAAACGAGCCACCAAAACCAAATACAGTTGAGATAACTAAAATGCCGCCTAAACTGCGATGGCTAATACCCAGTACGCTCATCACAATAGACAACACAATACCTAACACTAGCATTACCGCTAAGTTTGTAAGTAGAAACAAAAATACACGCTTCATAAAAACCTCAGAATAAACATACCAATTGTATTAACTAACGACATGGTTAAAAATCGTTAGTTAATAAAATTATCTGGGTGTTCTACCAACTAAGTTTAGGGCTTATGCAATTGGTTGCAAGGAACTAATTGCAACCAATTGTGACAGAGTATGTCAAAAGTAACAACTCAATTATTATGGGTTGATAGATAAAATTTCAAGTAAGGTTTTGTAAATTTTTAATTTAGGGGTGCCGTCTGTATACGGACTAATCGCTAAAAGCGGGAAAGGTAATGCTGATTTTAGTGTTTCTAAATTGGCCTCTTGTTCACGCATGTTTGGGTCTACATGATTTGCTATCCAACCCACACAATTTACACCGAGCGCTTTAAAGTGAGCCGCTGTCAGTAGTGCGTGATTAAGGCAACCAAGCTTCATGCCTACTACTAGCACAACATTAAGGTTTTGTGACTTAACCCAATCGCTGAGTAAATCGGTTTCGTTTATAGGTAAACACCAACCGCCTGCACCTTCTGTAAGAATATAATCGGTATTGAGTGCTTTTACATTTGCATAAGCAGTATCGAGCTTATCAAATGTCAGTCTGTCACCTACTTGGGCAGCTGCAATATGCGGTGCAATGGGTGGCTCATAGGTAAAGGGGTTAACAATATTATACTTAACCCCAATTGATGAGCTTTCCATTAAGGTTAATGCATCATCATTCACTAGCTGACCAAATGCTTCTTCTGCACCTGCTGCAATAGGTTTAAAACCCACCGCACGCTGTTTATGTTGCGCTAGTAAGTTTAATAATAAACTAGTGACATGGGTTTTTCCGGCATCGGTGTCTGTACCCGTGATAAAAAATTCTTTCATTTTTGAGTTAATTCTTTTTTTCTAGTTCTAAAAGGACAACTTGATAGCTCACTCTAGCATGCCCATCAACCAGAGGGTATGCTCTACAAACACTATTAAGTGCCTGCCTTGTTAATAACCCTTGGCGTTTTTGCTTAGTTTGCAATGATGTAGCACCAATTGCTTTTATTGAACGCAGTGCTTCTAATGGAGAGTTATAGGCATCTATATAACATCTATCAGCTGCAAAGTTCAGTTTAAACCCCGCCAATTTTGCATACTCAATAATATGACTAGCACCATGAAACTGATTAATATGGTTTTGCTCATCTAAACAAGCAAAAGCCTGTTTGATTTCTGTAAGGGATCCATCTACAACACAGCTTAAATAAACCTTGCCGCCTGCTTTTAGGGAGTAAAAAAGACTTTTAAGTAGCCCTTTTAAATCAGCAGACCATTGCATTGCAAAATTACTAAACACACAATCTAGCGAATTTTGCTGTAATGGTAGGTTATCCATATCAGCACACACTTTTAAACAATGCGGGTTTTGCTCTGCGCTTAGCATGGAATGACTTAAATCCATTGCTAATACAGTATCAAAGTGTGTTTTAAGCATTGCCGTGTTAACTAAAGGCCCAGCACCTAAATCAAGGCAAGTACCCTGCTGATGTTTACTGGCCATCATTTTGAATAAGTGCGCAGCCGCTTGTTTTTGAACATTAGCATGGCTCGCGTAATTTGCAGCCGCTTTAGAGAACTTAGTTTGTGTTGTTAGCTTATTACTGTGTTGAAAGCTCAAAGGCGCTTGCAGTTGAACACTCATAAACACTCCACTAGCGAATCAACAAGCTGTTTTATATCGTCAGCTTGATGTGCGCTACTTATGGTGACTCTAAGTCGTGCCGTATTAAAAGGCACCGTTGGCGGTCTAATAGCGGTTAACCACACGCCTTTCTCTTTAAGCTTATTAGCAACGGTAAGCGTGTGTTCTGCATCGCCCAATACCAAAGGCTGAATAGCCGTTGTTGATTCCATTAATGCTAAGTTATGCTCTTTGGCAAGCGCTCTAAAGTAGGCAATATTCTCTGAAAGCTGAGAGCGTCTCTTATCTGCTTTTAGTAACTTTTCGAGTCGTTCAAGAGTACAACTTGCCATCAGTGGTGACATTGCCGTTGAATAAATGTATTCACGATTAAACTGCAGCATGTAATGAATCATTTTCTTTGATGCAAGCAGGCAAGCACCACTACTTGCTAGTGCCTTGCCAAAGGTGATGATCAGTAAATCAGGCTTGATTACCTCACAACTCCCTAAGCCTTGCTCGCCTAATACGCCAAAGCCATGGGCGTCGTCAATCATCAACCACGCATTGTATTGTTTAGCAAGTTTACAGAGCGCTTCAATGGGGGCTTGATCGCCATCCATCGAAAACACCCCTTCGCTCACTATGAGCTTATGCTTTGCTTTTGACTTTTGTAACCGAGATTCTAAGTGCCTAAGGTCGTTATGATTAAACCGCACCATGGCAGCGGCAGAATGAAGGCCACCATCGATTAGGCTGGCATGATTAAGCTTATCTTGAAAAATTGCCGATGATTGCGCCACGCTTTTATCTTGAAACAACGCTTTTAATACGCTGCTATTGGCACTAAACCCGCTGCTAAATAACATGGCGCTTTCATAGCCTAATAACTCACATAAACGCTGTTCAAGCTGTTGTTGTGGTTTATTATAACCATTCACTAATGCTGAACTGTGGCTACCTAGATGCTGCGCTTGTATTTCAATAAAATCATCAGCAAAGCCAAGGTAGTCATTACTGGCAAAATTTAAATACTGTTTACCTGCAACCTGAATAAAGCGCCCACTTGATTGCTCAACAAGTTGGCGCTTTCTCAGTAATGCATCTGCTTGTCGCTCAACAAGATGCTCGGCAATAAAATCAAAAGCCATTTAAATATTACGCTTCGTAAAATAGTTCTGATGTTGCTTTATCAGCAACTTTTGATGAAAGTGATGCTGCAACCGCTTCATCAGAATAATCTTCACGGGTTTCTGGGTTCATACCTAATTTTTTAATCAGCATCATGTCAGCGTCTGCTTCAGGGTTTTCTGTAGTCAGTAGTTTATCACCGTAGAAAATTGAATTAGCACCAGCAAAGAAACACATAGATTGCATTTGTTCATTCATCGCCGTACGACCAGCTGATAAACGAACATAGCTTTTCGGCATCATTATACGTGCAACAGCAATGGTACGAATAAACTCAAAGTGGTCTAAGTCTTCGACATCTTCAAGTGGCGTGCCTTTAACCTTAACCAACATATTAATTGGCACACTCTCTGGCTGCTGCGGCAAATTAGCTAATTGCATTAATAAACCAAAACGGTCAGCAGCCTGCTCGCCCATACCTACAATACCGCCAGAGCATACTTTCATGCCGGCATCACGCACGTTATCGATAGTGTTTAAACGGTCTTGGTAAGTACGGGTTGTAATGATCTGCTGGTAATACTCAGGTGATGTATCTAAGTTATGGTTGTAATAATCAAGGCCCGCGTCTTTTAATGCATGGGCTTTTTCGTTATCTAGCATGCCAAGGGTCATACAGGTTTCAAGGCCTAGCTCTTTAACCTCTTTTACCATTTTTGAAATATAAGGCATGTCACGTTCTTTCGGATCAGACCACGCAGCACCCATACAAAAACGGGTTGCGCCTTTTTCTTTGGCAACACGCGCTTGCTCAACCACTTTTTCTACTTCCATAAGGCGTTCACGGTCTAAGTCTGTTTTATAATGACCTGACTGAGGACAATATTTGCAATCTTCTGGGCAAGCACCGGTTTTAATCGATAACAAAGTAGAAATTTGTACTTCATTTGGATTGAAGTTTTCACGATGCACACTGGCCGCTTTAAATAACAAATCATTGAACGGCATTTCGAATAATGCTTTTACTTCTTGGTGAGTCCAATCGTGACGGACAACTGCGTGCTCCATAATAGTCTCTTTTTTTAAATTATTGGGACGGTTTGATTGGCTTAGTCTACGACTTGACGTAACATTGTCAACGAACTGAAGCGATATAAAGTTTACATATGATTAATAAACAACCAATAGATTTAGATTTTGATCGTGAGCATATTTGGCACCCTTATACTTCTATGACTCAGCCCCTTCCCGTTTACCCAGTCAGTCATGCCAATGCAAATCGTATTTTCTTAGAAACAGGCGAAAGCCTAATAGATGGTATGGCCTCTTGGTGGAGTGCGATTCATGGTTACTGCCACCCTGTTTTAAATGAGGCAATCACTACACAGGTTAGTAAAATGAGCCATGTCATGTTTGGTGGTTTAACTCATGAGCCTGCTGTTGAGCTGTGTAAAAAGCTAGTCAGTATGACACCTGAGTCACTCGATAAGGTGTTCTTAGCCGACAGTGGATCTGTGAGTGTTGAAGTAGCAATAAAAATGGCTCTTCAATACTGGCTTAGCCAAGGTTATACCGGCAAACAAAAACTAATGACACCGCTTAAGGGCTACCACGGCGATACCTTTGCAGCCATGAGCGTTTGCGATCCGGTTAATTCAATGCACAGCATGTACTCAGGGTTTTTACCTGAACATGTTTTTGTACCTGCGCCGAGTGCTAAATTTAATGGCGAGTTTAGCCCTGCAGAAGCTGATACGCTTGAAAGCTACTTTGCAGCTCACCACCAAGATGTTGCTGCATTTATCATTGAACCCATAGTACAAAATGCTGGGGGCATGAATTTTTACCACCCTGATTACTTAAAACACTTACGCATTCTGTGTGATAAGTATGATGTTTTACTTATTTGTGACGAAATCGCTACAGGCTTTGGTCGCACCGGCACCTTGTTTGCTGTTGAACACGCCAACATAGAGCCAGATATTTTATGTATTGGCAAAGCATTAACGGGCGGCATGATGACGCTCTCAGCGACATTAACCACCAGCAAAGTAGCTATTGGCATTAGTGAAGGTGAAGCCGGCGTATTAATGCATGGCCCAACATTTATGGGGAACCCACTTGCATGTGCCACAGCCTGCGCGAGTATTGATTTACTATTAGAGCAACCATGGCAAGAACAAATTGAACATATAAATGATGTATTAACAACCCAGCTTACTAAGTGTAAGACGCTTGATGCTGTCGTTGATGTGCGAACATTGGGGGCAATTGGAGTTGTTGAGCTTAATCAAGCTGTTGATGTAGCAAAAATTCAACGCTTTTTTATAGAGCAAGGTGTGTGGATACGCCCATTTGGTAAATTAATTTATTTGATGCCGCCTTACATAAGCGACGAACAAAGCTTAACTAAGTTATGCAATGCTATTTATGCAGCCATTGAACAACAGGCGTATTGATAAACCAGGCAATTAAAAAAGGAAGCTAATGCTTCCTTTTCCTTTAAACTTTACCATTCAAACATATAAGCCATTTTACTGATCATTCGAAGCGGTACTTTATGTTCACAGCGCTTGGCGTAAAGATGCTGCAATGATTTATCTTTAATTTCACCAACGATCACTTCTTTTACTTGATAACCCAGTGCGGTAGCCGCTTGTGCATAGGCGATAAATTCCCACTTTTTAATATTAGTGTTATCAACAATTACTAACGGAATTTCTTCTGCTAAGGCATTAATAAAGCGTGCAAGGTTTAGATTGTGATACTCAGATAACTTGTACTTATCAAATTGATACACACCTTCGCTATTGTAAAAATAATCATCTGTTGCGCACACGACATAATCACTTTCATTACCAGCTACCAACTCATCAGCAAGGCTTTGTGCGTAATATGATTTACCTGAGCCTGGTAAGCCGCGAAGAATAAAAACTTGTTTCATAGCACCTGTTATACAATTTAATTAAAGACTAAAGGACAGTTATCCTGTTGGGAATTGTTAATAATGCCACAAAATAACCAATTAGCGCAGCGAGAATTTAAATAAACGCAAATTTTACGCAAAATATTGCTGCTATTTTACTCAATTGAAGAAAAACTACTAAAGAGTACGCCTCAATAGTTTTTTTATTTGATTTACGAGGGTAAGATAGTCGATTCAAGTGCAATGCACAGCATTATTATATTAGGCAACTTATATCATTGGAGTGAAGATGAGCCATTTAGCGATTTCAGAGCTATTAAAAGGCAAGGTTGCGGTAGACAGCCAAGTAACAGTAAAAGGCTGGATCCGTACACGCCGCGATTCAAAAGCAGGAATTTCATTTTTAGCCGTTCATGACGGTTCGTGTTTTGATCCTATTCAAGCGGTAGTACCTAATTCACTCAATAATTATGATGAAGTAACACGTTTAACTGCAGGTTGTTCTGTATCTGTAACAGGTGTTCTTGTGCCTTCTGCAGGTCAAGGTCAGTCTTTCGAAATTCAAGCTAACTCTGTAGAAGTATTAGGTTGGGTTGAGAACCCAGACACCTACCCTATGTCTGCGAAACGTCACAGCATTGAATATTTACGTGAGCACGCACACCTTCGCCCTCGTACTAACATCATGGGCGCGGTAACCCGTGTACGTAACTGTTTAGCACAAGCGATTCACCGTTTTTATCACGAGCAAGGTTACTACTGGATCAGCACACCGATCATCACTGCAAGTGACTGTGAAGGTGCCGGTGAAATGTTCCGTGTATCTACTTTAGATATGCAAAACTTACCACGCACAGATAAAGGCGACATCGATTACAGTGAAGATTTCTTCGGTAAAGAAGCATTCTTAACAGTATCTGGTCAATTAAATGGTGAGACATATGCCTCAGCAATGTCAAAAATCTATACCTTTGGCCCAACTTTCCGTGCTGAGAACTCAAACACATCTCGTCACTTAGCCGAGTTTTGGATGGTTGAACCTGAAGTTGCATTCGCAGATTTAGAAGATATCGCAAAACTTGCTGAAGACATGCTGAAATATGTTTTCAATGCAGTATTAACTGAACGTCGTGATGATATGGAATTCTTTGCACAACGTGTTGAGAAAACAGCTATCTCTCGTTTAGAAGAGTTCGTTACTAAAGATTTCGCACAAGTTGATTACACAGATGCTATCGAAATCTTAAAAGCGTGTGGTAAGAAATTCGAATACCCTGTTGAATGGGGTGTAGATTTACAGTCTGAGCACGAACGTTACCTTGCTGAAGAGCACTTTAATGCGCCAGTAGTTATTAAAAACTACCCGCGTGATATTAAAGCCTTCTACATGCGTCAAAACGAAGACGGCAAAACAGTGGCAGCGATGGACGTAGTTGCACCAGGTATTGGTGAAATCATCGGTGGTTCTCAACGTGAAGAGCGTCTAGATGTATTAGATAAGCGTCTAGAAGAAATGGGCTTAAACAAAGAAGATTACAGCTGGTACCGCGACCTACGTAAATACGGTACTGTACCGCACTCAGGTTTTGGTCTAGGTTTTGAGCGTTTAGTTGCATATGTAACAGGTATGGGTAACGTACGTGACGTTATCGCCTTCCCTCGTACAAAAGGCAGCGCGACTTACTAATAAGTAACGCCACATAATTTAAAAGCCGCTTTCGAGCGGCTTTTTTGTGTGTAAATCATTAAATATTTTAAAGTTTACAGCCTAAAGAATTAGCAAAGCCAGACACATTGCCTATATTGATAGGAAGCTAACTATTTAGGAGTTTGTGTCTATATGCTATTTCGCTCTATTAAAGCCCTTTTGCTATCTACAACTCTTATTTCTGCACATAGTGCGTATGCAATTGAAGAAAATATTTATTCGAAGCCTATTTTTATTGCTGGCTCAACCACAGTGACAGAATTATTAGTCGATATAAAAGACGACTTAAGCCAAGAATTTGGAAATAGTATACAAATTAGGCCAATGGGCAGTGACAAAGGGATTAAAGCCATTGCCGATAATGTAATTGATATTGGCACCAGCTCTCGATATTTAACAAAAGAAGAGCAACAACGCTGGCCCTTTTTGCGGCAAATAATCATAGCCCAAGATGCAATCGCATTTTTTGTAAATAAAAACTTAAACATCACTGAACTTACCACTAAAGAGCTGAGGGATATCTACCAAGGAAAACTAAAGGCGTGGTCTGAGGTTTCTCCTTATACTCCCGAGCTAAGCGCAAAAAATGATGAGATCCTGCTTTTTAGTAAAGGCACTAGTCATGGTAGTTTTGATGTGTTTTTGGAATATTTAAACTTAGATTATATACAAGAGCCAGGCAGTAATTACATACGCCTAAAAATGGCGGGTAATAGAGGTTTATTTTCTAAACAAAAAGTAGAGCTTTATGATCAGTTCAATCAAGCGCTGGGTATAGTCCAGCGTATTCCAAATGCCATTGCCTATGATTCATATGGCGCTATTAGTAAATTAGAAAATGACAGACGTATTAATCGAGTAACGTTACTTGAGATCGACGGTGTAAGCCCTTCTGTTGAATCAATTCAAAGTGGCGACTATGCCTTTGTTAGACCACTTGTGCTAATAGTAAACACACAATCACCCCGCTCAAAAAAGATTGGCGACAAGCTCGCTGTGATTGTTAAATCAAACAAGATACAACAGAAAATGCTTGAGTTTGGTTACCTTCCGGTAAAATAGTTAAACGAAAAAAAGCTGCGCACCTAAAAAGGTGAACAGCTTTTAACAACCAGAATCGTTATGAATTACAGAGCGCTTTCTAGCTCTGGTAACACATCAAATAAATCGGCAACTAAACCATAGTCAGCAACTTGGAAAATTGGCGCATCAGGGTCTTTATTGATAGCAACAATCACTTTAGAGTCTTTCATACCCGCTAAGTGTTGAATCGCACCACTAATACCCACAGCAATATATAAATCTGGGGCAACAATTTTACCTGTTTGACCTACTTGCATATCGTTTGGTACAAAGCCCGCATCAACAGCAGCACGTGAAGCACCAATGGCTGCGCCTAGTTTGTCGGCAATACCATTTAATAACGCAAAGTTTTCACCATTTTGCATACCACGACCACCTGAAATAACCACAGGTGCTGCAGTAAGCTCTGGACGCTCAGACTCAGTTTGTTCTTCTGATACAAACTCACTCAGACCAACAGAACCTTTTCCTGTAACACTAGTTACAGCTACTGGTGCTTGCTCTTGTGCAATATCAAAGCTACTTGCACGAACAGTAATAACCTTTTTGCTATCCAATGATTTAACTGTCGCAATTGCATTACCTGCATAAATAGGACGCTTAAAGGTATCTGCATCAATAACGTCGATGATTTCAGAGATTTGCGCTACATCTAAAAGTGCAGCAACACGCGGCATAAAGTTTTTACCCGTTGTTGTTGCGCTTGCGACAATGTGTGAATAGTTATCAGCTAAAGATAAAACTAGATCAGCTAGGTTTTCTGCAAGTTGATTAGCATAAGCTGCATCATCGGCAATAAGTACGTTACTAACACCTGCAATTGATGCTGCTTGTTCACTCATTGCTGATAAGTTTTCGCCTGCAAGTAGTAAATCTACATCAAAGCCTAGTTTAACAGCAGCAGTAATCGTTTTATTGGTTTCAGGCTTTAGAACACCTTTATCGTGTTCGGCTATCACTAATGTTTTCATTTAGATCACCTTCGCTTCTGTTTTTAACTTTTCTACCAATGTTGCTACATCTTCTACGATGATGCCGCCACTGCGTTTTTCTGGCTCATTTACTTCTACCAGCTGCACGCGAGGCGCAAGGTCTACACCTAGGCTGTCAGCAGCAATTACTTCAAGTGGTTTACGTTTTGCCTTCATAATGTTTGGCAATGAAGCGTAGCGTGGCTCATTTAAACGTAAGTCTGTGGTTACGATAGCAGGTAGTTTAAGAGCAACTGTTTGTAAGCCACCATCTACTTCACGCGTTACATTAACCGTACCTGCTTGAACATCGACTTTAGATGCAAAGGTACCTTGACCACGACCCGTTAAAGCTGCAAGCATTTGACCGGTTTGATTGTTGTCAGAGTCAATCGATTGCTTACCTAAAATAACTAGCTCAGGTGATTCTTGCTCTACAATCTTGCTAAGTAATTTAGCAACATGTAAAGATTCAAGCTTTTCTTCTGTTTCAATATGAATGGCTTTATCAGCACCGAGTGCTAAAGCCGTGCGTAATTGCTCTTGAGATGATTTATTACCAATAGTCACAGCAACAACCTCAGTGGCCGTCCCTGCTTCTTTTAAACGAATAGCTTCTTCAATTGCAATTTCACAAAACGGGTTCATCGCCATTTTTACATTAGCTAGATCAACATCCGTTTTATCGGCTTTAACGCGTGCTTTGACGTTGTAGTCAATTACTCTTTTAATTGGAACGAGGACTTTCATCGTGACTCCATCAATTGTGTGTTCTCAAAGTTGACCTAAACGTCAACTTATTTATTTTATGAATTCAGACTACTTCCTGTTGACGTAAACGTCAACCTAAAATAACCTTAAAGTATTCACAGCCTGTAACGTTTCATTTGCAAGTATGAAATAAGGTTCTTTACAGCAGGTCCGTCACCGAGAAGAGGTTTATATGGTCGAACGCGAAACCATGGAATTTGATGTAGTCATCGTAGGCGCAGGCCCAGCAGGTTTATCAACTGCGATTAGATTGGCTCAACAAGCACAAGAAAAACAACAAGAATTAATGATCTGTGTGGTAGAAAAAGGCTCTGAGGTGGGCGCACACATTTTATCGGGTGCGGTTTTCGAAACCAAAGCGCTGGATGAATTATTACCTGATTGGCAGTCATTAGGCGCACCAGTTACCACTAAAGTAACGCAAGATGATATTTACTGGTTCAATAACAGTGAAAAAGCCACCAGCATCCCCCACTTTGCTAGCCCTAAAACATTCCATAACGAAGGCAATTACATTGTCTCTATGGGTAATGTATGTCGCTTTTTAGCAGAGCAAGCGGAAAACTTAGGGGTAGAAATATTCCCTGGTTTTAGTGCTCACTCTTTGATTATTGAAGACGAAACAGTGAAAGGCATTATCACTGGCGATATGGGCCTTGATAAAGACGGCAACGAAAAAGATGGTTACATGCCGGGTATGGAGCTTAGAGCTAAATACACAGTATTTGCTGAGGGCTGCCGCGGTCATTTAGGTAAAGAGCTAATCAAACACTTTGCCCTTGATAAAGATGCATCACCACAGCATTACGGTTTAGGTTTCAAAGAAATTTGGCAAATCGACCCGAGTAAACACAAAGAAGGCACAGTAGTTCATGGTACAGGCTGGCCGTTAACCGGTGATACCAGTGGTGGTGCATTTATGTATCATAGCGATAACAACCAAGTTGTGGTGGGCTTAATTGTAGACCTTAACTATTCAAATCCACATTTAAGCCCGTTTGATGAATTCCAACGCATGAAACATCACCCTGTCTTTAAAGATGTTTTAGAAGGCGGAGAACGTATAGCCTATGGTGCAAGAGCCATTGCCAAAGGTGGCCTGCGTTCATTACCAAAAATGCACTTCCCGGGTGGTTTACTTGTAGGTTGTGATGCGGGCACATTGAACTTTGCTAAGATCAAAGGTAATCATACAGCCATGAAATCAGGAATGGTTGCTGCTGATGTGATAGTAGCAGCTCTTAGCGACGGTAAAGAAAATGCCGATTTAGCTGAATATAAATCAGCTTTTGAACAAAGCTGGGCGTACAAAGAGCTCTATCAATCACGTAACTTTGGCCCTGTTATGCACAAACTGGGTAAGTTCTTAGGTGGTGCTTATAACACCCTAGATCAAAACCTATTTGGTGGCAGCTTACCGTTTAATTTTGAAGACAACATGCCAGATCATGCCACATTAGTTGCAGCTGATCAGGCCGAAAAAATCGATTACCCGAAAGCAGACGGCAAGCTAAGCTTCGATAAATTATCATCGGTGTTTTTATCAAATACCAATCATGAAGAATCACAGCCATGCCATTTAAAGCTAAAAGATAACTCGATTCCAATTAAGGTGAATTTACATAAATTCGATGAACCAGCACAACGCTACTGCCCTGCAGGTGTTTACGAAGTACAAGAGGTTGAAGGTGAAAAAGAGTTTGTGATCAACTCACAAAACTGTGTGCACTGTAAAACCTGCGACATAAAAGACCCCAGTCAAAACATTACTTGGGTAACACCTGAAGGTGCTGGCGGGCCAAACTACCCTAATATGTAACGCACGTTACTCATTTAATTAAAATTTATCCTAAATTGCAGGGGCTTCGGCCCCTTTTTTAGGCTATGCTGAAAATGTCGTGTTTTATAAAAGTGAGTAAAGTATGCCGTCTTCAAGTGTAACCTTTCGTTTTTTAGCTGAACCTACTGATGTCAATTTTGGCGGTAAAGTTCATGGTGGTGTGGTAATGAAGTGGATTGACCAAGCTGGTTACGCCTGTGCTGCAGGTTGGAGCGGTCATTACTGCGTAACTGTTTCTGTTGCGGGTGTAAAGTTTCAGCGCCCTATTTTGGTTGGCCAAATAGTCGAAGTTAAAGCCAGTATTGCCCATACAGGTAAAACAAGCATGCAAATCTTTATTCAAGTACGCTGTGGCGACCCAAAAACACAAAACCTAGTTGAAACCAACCATTGCGTTATTAGTTTTATAGCGATGGATGAAGCAGGCTACCCAATCGAAGTCCCTTCATATACAGCCGTAACTGACGAAGAAAAGAAAATCGAAAACTATGCGATAAAAATGAAAGAGATCGCGATAGAAACAGAAACCCTTTTACAAAAAGCCTAAAAATTTAAAGCAACAAAAAATTATAAACTGTACCTAGTAACTTCTACAGAGCACCCTGAAATTGTTACGACTGCCAAACTGAATGCCTGATTACAGTTTCAACAAACTGAACAAAAAACCACTTTATAAAGCCTAAAAACAATACTTTAGGCTTTGTTTTCAGCTTGGCATTGCCGTTGCAATACTCCTTGTGAATGACGCGAAACATTCGTTTATTTATTTTATAAAGGAGCTATTAAATGATTAAAGCAATTTCACTTTCTGCACTTTCTTTAGCACTACTAGGTTTTAATAATGCTGCACATGCAGATATTACTGAAATGGATTCTCCGCGTATTTATACCGGTATCGGCTACGGCCAATATTCTTTTGAGTTTGAAGACAGTGAAAATGACACTGACTTTGATGACGATTCACAAATGCTAAAAGGTTATATTGGTACTCAGTTTAACAAGTACTTAAGCCTTGAACTTGCTTATCAAAATTTTGATGAAGTAAGCGATATCGATTCTAAAGCTGAAATTGACGGTGTTTCATTAGCAGCACGCTTAGCAGCCCCAATTACAGATAGCTTTTCTGTTTATGCCAAAGGTGGTTGGCTAGAGTGGGATGCTGAAATTGAGCAAGACCTAGGCGAGCTTGGCAGCATCAGTGCCGATACAGATGGCGGCGACGTGTTTTATGGTGCAGGTATTGAATATGCGTTCACAACAAACATGCAAGTTCGTTTAGAGTATGAACGCTATGAATTAGAAGATGACATTGACCCAGATATGGATGTAGCGTCTGTATCATTCCAATACATGTTTTAATTTAGACTTAACAGTCTAATTGTTAAAAAGGCAGTCTCAACTGCCTTTTTTTACGTTTGCATGTAGAATGTCGGCAGATTTCCATAACGACAATGCACAATGAGCGAATACCAATTAACTGCCGTCGGCCACATTCAATCTCCATACAAACAAAAGTTTGCCATACCTCGCCAACCTCGTTTGGTTCCTGAAGCGAAAGCAAAGCTGGTATTTAGTAGCGATTTTAATCGTGAAGAGTTTGTACGCGGCCTCGATGAATTCAGCCATATTTGGCTACTATTCAGATTTCATGAAACCGCTGATAAGGGGTATTCAGCGATGGTGAGACCCCCTCGCCTAGGCGGTAATGAACGTAAAGGTGTATTTGCGACACGTGCCACCTTTCGCCCCAATGCAATTGGCATGAGTGCCGTAAAATTAGAGGGCATAGAATATAAAAATGGTCAGTTAAGCTTGTTATTATCCGGTATCGATTTACTTGATGGCACACCAATTTTAGATATTAAGCCTTACTTACCCTATTCAGATGCCATGACGGATGCCAGTGCTGGTTTTGCCGATACCCGACCAGAAACCGATATGAGTGTCGAGTTTAGCGATGAAGCCCTTGCGTTTATCGAAAAACAGACCGAACAACCTGAATTAAAAGCGTTTATCACCAATGTATTAAAGCAAGATCCTCGCCCAGCTTATAAAAAACAACGCGAGTCTGATCAAAGCTATGGCATGACCCTATATGATTTTAATATTAGGTGGCATGTTCAAAATAATCATAATACAGTGACCAGCATTGAAAAATGCTAGTTTTTAGCATATAGCGCTTTAGTGTCAGTGCGTCCACTGGTAAACTTAGCGCCTTGTTACTACTCAAACGTCTTGAGTAAACGATAATAATTTTAACACTACTTGGAATAGAGATGCGTACCAGTCAATATATACTCGCAACACTTAAAGAAACTCCGTCTGATGCTGAAATTGTTTCTCATCAATTAATGCTACGAGCAGGCATGATCCGCCGCGTTGCGTCGGGTTTGTATACATGGTTGCCCTCTGGTTTACGCGTACTTAAAAAAGTAGAAAACATTGTACGTGAAGAGATGGATAAAGCAGGCGCTATCGAAATGTTAATGCCAATTATCCAACCAGCTGATCTGTGGGAAGAGTCTGGTCGTTGGGAGCAGTTTGGTCTTGAATTACTTCGTATTAATGACCGTCATAACCGTCCATTTGCACTTGGGCCTACACACGAAGAAGTGATCACTGATTTTGTACGTAAAGAAGTGAGCTCTTATAAGCAATTACCACTTACTTTATATCAAGTACAAACTAAAGTACGTGACGAAGTTCGCCCTCGCTTTGGTGTAATGCGTGCCCGTGAATTCACCATGAAAGATGCTTACTCTTTTCACTTAAGTGATGAGTGTTTAGAGAAAACATACCAAGTAATGCACAAAGCATACTGCAACATATTCGAGCGCCTTGGTCTTGATTACCGCCCTGTTATCGCTGATACAGGTTCAATTGGTGGTAGCGTGTCACATGAGTTCCATGTACTTGCCGAATCAGGCGAAGATGCAATCGCATTTAGTGATGCAAGTGATTACGCTGCAAATATCGAAAAAGCAGAAGCACTGGCACCGACTGAAGAGCGCCCAGCTCCAAGCAAAGAACTAAAAGCGTTCCCAACGCCTGATGCAAAATCAATTGCTGAGCTTAAAGAGCACTATGGTGTTAAACCTCATCGCGGAGTGAAAACATTAATCGTGTATGGCGCACCAGATGAAAACGAACAACGTGGTTTAGTTGCCCTTGTATTACGTGGCGACCATGATCTAAACGAGTTAAAAGCTGAGAAACACCCGCTTGTAGACTCACCGCTTGAAATGGCAAAAGAAGAAGATATCGTTGCTGCTATTGGCGCAAAACCTGGTTCATTAGGCCCAGTCGGCCTATCAATGCCAATCATTGTTGACCGCACAGCTAACGTAATGGCTGATTTTGTAGCTGGTGCTAATAAAGATGGTGAACATTTCAGCGGTATCAACTGGGATCGCGATGTAGAAAACTACGAAGTGGCTGATATCCGTAATATCGTGGAAGGCGACCCAAGCCCGTGTGGCCAAGGCTCACTGCAAATTAAACGCGGTGTTGAAGTTGGCCATATTTTCCAACTTGGTACTAAGTACTCAGAAGCAATGAAAGCAGGCGTATTAAGTGAATCAGGTAAAAACCAAGTAATGACAATGGGTTGTTACGGTATTGGTGTATCACGTATCGTAGCTGCCGCTATTGAGCAAAACAACGACCAATACGGTATTAAATGGCCGCAACCTATCGCGCCTTTTGATTTAGCGATTGTTCCTATGAACATGCATAAGTCTCATCGTATTCCTGACATTGCAGATAACCTTTACAAAGGTTTAAAAGATGCAGGTTTAGATGTGTTGTTTGATGACCGTAAAGAGCGCCCTGGCGTTATGTTTAACGACATGGAATTACTAGGTGTGCCTTTCACGCTAGTTATTGGTGAGCGTAACCTTGATGAAAATAAGGTGGAGCTTAAAAACCGTCGTACTGGTGAAAAGCTAATGCTTGATTTAGACAGTGCCGCTTCCGAAATTGCCGCACTTGTTAAAGGCTAATTAAGTCAGCTCTACAAAATTTAAAAAACCGCTTCGGCGGTTTTTTTGTTTTATTAATTGTCATAGATGTTTCGCTAAAGCGTCTTTTAACTGTCATTGATTCTGCCTAGCATTTACTTTATTACACCATGAGTAAATGCCATGAATAACACCACTTGCAGTAGTAAAACCCACTATCCTGCCGTTTGGATTTCCGACGTTCACTTAGGTTATAAAGACTGCCAAGCGCAGTATTTACTAGACTTTTTAAATGCGATTGAATGCGATGTTCTGTATTTGGTCGGTGATATTGTCGATTTATGGTCAATGAAACGACAGTTCTTTTGGCACCCTAGCCATTATGATGTATTAGCGCTTATTCAACAAAAAGCAAAAGACGGCACTCGAGTGATCTATATACCGGGTAACCACGACGAAACCTTTCGCCATTATGCTAATGATTCATTATTCGGTATAGAAGTACATAAACAATATATTCATACCACAAAAGCCAACAAACGGTTTTTACTGTTGCATGGCGACGATTTTGATTCAGCAACCCGCTACAACAAATTAATCAGTATTGCAGGCGATGCAGGATACGACTTTTTACTTTTTTTAAATCGTTGGACTAATCGCATTCGCCGTTTATTTGGCGGTAATTATTGGTCATTGGCCTCTTGGATAAAAGCGCGAGTGCATAAAGCACGTGAAGCAATTGACGCATTTGAAAAAGCGGCAATCCACGAAGCAAAAAAACAAGCCGTCGATGGCATCATTTGTGGGCATATTCATCACCCAGCCGTTAAAGTGGTTGATGGAATTTTGTATTGCAATGATGGCGACTGGATTGAGAGCTGCACTGCATTAGTTGAAAACAGCTCTGGCCGTATTGAGTTATTGCACTGGAGTGAAACACAAAAAGTGATTCACTCTGCTGATATTAGTGCATTAACGCCTAAACCTGCATTTAATAAAGAACGCGATGCCGCTTAAGCCTTCAGCCACATTGATAGCTTTTTACGCAATGTGGCTTGTTTAATTGGCTTGGTGATATAGTCGTTCATACCAACACTGAGGCATTTTTCTCTATCGCCAGCCATCGCACTTGCGGTCATGGCTATGATCACCACATCTTGGTATTTCTCGCCTGTTTTTCCCTGCCTGATTGCTTTGGTACAGTCATACCCATTTAAGTTTGGCATTTGGCAATCCATCAAGATCAGATCAAATTGAGTTTCGCTATTATTCAATACCTCAATTGCTTCAAGACCATCGCTGGCTGATTCAATATGAACATGGCTATCTCTTAAAATGGCTTTGCTCACCTCAATATTAATCATGTTATCGTCGACGATAAGCACTGAACGAGATGTTAAATCAAGCTCAATAATTTCTTTAGTATCTGTATTTTTACGCTCAATAACAGAGTTATTATCATTAAATAAAACCGCGAGTTTATAGGCTAATTCATCTGGAGTGACAGGTTTTGCAATAACAGTACAATTGCTCGGTAATGTTTCTTTTTGTTTAAGTGATGCCATAACACCTAAAATTAATACACAGGTGTCGGGGTATCGATTTGCAAAACTCAACACATTATTTAGTTCTGGGTGTTTATGATCAATGATAAGTAAATCTAACTGATTGAAATCATTTTCAGGTATATCACTTATTCGAGAAACTTTCGATGGCTGAGGCTGACAAGTTTTCTCTAATTGGGTTTCAATGTTCTGACCAAGTAGAGCATATAAAACTGCACAACCAACTTGTTTGTTATTCAAAGCCGTAATCGTACCCTGCTCTTTTAATGAGCCACTGAGTGACACTGTGATACTTGCACAAAAGCGGCTTCCTTTTCCTTTTTCACTTTCAACGATAATATCACCGCCCATCAACTGAGCGAGCTTTCGACTTATTGAAAGCCCTAAACCACTGCCACCATAATGGCGTGTTGTGCTTGAGTCCTCTTGGGTAAATACTTCAAACAATTTACTTTGGTTTTCTTTCGAAATACCAATACCTGTATCTTCAACTACAAAGCTTAGGCAAAGCGACTTATCTGTATGCAGCTGTTCCTTAACCGTTAAACTAACATGACCTTTATGGGTAAACTTAAATGCATTACTGAGTAAATTATTGAGAATTTGTTTTAAGCGGTGGCTATCACCCATTACAGCACGCTTAGTAATAGCATGCGCATCGAACAGTATTTCAATACCTTTTTTCTGACCTTGAACAGCCATTGATGTTATTAAATCACTGCACACTGAAACAACATCAAACTCATGACTATCTAAATCAAGTTTACCAGCTTCAATTTTTGAAAAATCGAGAATGTCATTGATCAGTGTCATCAATGAGTTAGCGCTGGTATTTGCATAATGTAAATATTGCATTTGCTGAGTAGATAATGGTTCTTCTTCAAGCATTTCGAGCATGCCAAGGACACCATTCATTGGAGTGCGGATTTCATGGGAGATGTTAGCGACAAATTCACTTTTAGCTTTACTAGCAGCTAATGCTTCTTCGGTGGCCTTTTCGAGCTCGGCTGTGCGGCTTTTTACTTTTTCTTCTAGTGTCACATTAAGCTTTTCTAGTTGATGTTGAGCGCACTTAAGTGAATCAATATTGCGTAGTATTGCCGCTATTTGATATTGCTGCTTCGCTGCATCAAAAACAGGTGTCATGGTAATCGAGAAATAATGAGTGCTCTGTTCACTAATGTGAACCGCTTCAAACGAGCAACGCTGCCCTTCTTTAATGGCTTGTGCAATCCCTTGAAAATCTTCATCGTTATAATTAAACAAGGTATCAAAATGGGTGGTTTGCTCTGTAATACCAAAAAACGTTTTTGCCGTTTCATTCGCATTACAAATAACACCATTTGGCTGAACCATAATGATGGCATCTGTCGAGTCTTCTATGATTTTACTGTTCTTTTCTTTAAGAAAACTCAGCTCAATTTTTCTGTTGATGTCACGTTGGTAGATAATAAATAACATCAGCACGACTAAAATGATTAAGCATAAAATGCCAATAAACCTTAATCGTTTGTGATGTATTTCATGCAGCAATGTATCGGTATTTATTGAGACAGCCAGTGTCAATGGCTGCATTTGAACGCCATTTTTAAACTCAATAATTTTATCTATATATAGTTTTTCAGGTAGGTTTACTACGTCAAAAAAATCAACACCTATCATTTGTTGGCTACTGCTAAATTCTTCATTCCAATAATGAGCGTCATCAAGCTCAAAACTAAAGCGATATTTTTCCTTTGGGTGATAGATAAATTGTTGCTGCGCATTTAATAAATACACAGACAGATTATCAGCAATGTTACTGGTCAGCTTATTAAGCAAATCGGCTGCATAATAGTTTAAGATCAAAACGGCAAACGGCTTACCTTCAGCATCTTTTACTAGTTTTGCAATACGATATGTACTGGTATAGGGCTGTTGTAAACGGCCATTTTCACGATTGTAGTTAATAGGTGATATATAAATTTGGCCATTTTCAAGCTCTGCTGTGATTTGCATGTAATCACGTTGGCCTTTGTGTTGTAACTTGTCATCAGGCACTCTATAAGCCTGACCATTTAAACTATCAACCCGCACAACTTCTTTGCCATTATCAGCAATATAAATGTAGCGAGCTTGTGCGAGGTCTTTATCTGTTGACATAAAACCAGTAAAGATTTTTGCTAGGCGATCTTTCCATGCCGAGATAGGCGTGCCTAACACGGGATCTATATTTTGATCATTGGTAGCGCGCATAATTGCAAGCACTGGCGGCGTTGAATCTAAAAAGTTAAGTGCAGAAATATTCTCTCTTAAACTTGTTTTTAATACACTTTCTTTAGTGTCGAGCTCTCTCTGCATCTGTTCAAAGGTGCGGCTGAACACATCCTCTCTAAGGTCGTATTCATACTTTACAGATACAAAAATAGCCAATAGCAAGAGAATACAAAAAGCGAGTATTGGTAATTTGTAACGTTGATAGAAATGCGCTGAATGTCCAGAATCCATTGAATCGAAAGCCTTCTTTTCTACTCTGCTTTAGAGTATAGGAGAGAATAGTAATAAAAGCGGAGTATACAGAAAATATATTAAGTAATAAGGATTGGCAGGTACTTAGCTTGGCTTACAAACAAATAAAGCACCAAAATGGTGCTTTATTATTAGGTAAAATCAGTATCTCTTATCTAAATAAGACATCTTCTTTATTAAACCATTTAACGCAAAACGCGAGTAATGCACCTGCCACAATCACTGTCGCTAAGAAAATTAAACCCACGAGTGTGTAATCAACTGTACCTTTAATAATTTCTTTGATTGCCAAAGCTACATTTGTAACAGGAATGAATGCTGTTTTGCTCGTCAGTTCAACATTTGGCATCAAGGCAACCATAATTGGAAAAATTACACCCATGCTAAGTGGTGCCATGTAGTTTTGCGCTTCTTTAAAGGTTCGCGCATAAATTGAAATAGCCAACGCTAATGATGAGAAGATTGCAGCAATAGGTAATAACAACACAAAAATCAGCCCTAAATCTAATACGGTTAAAGAGCTAAATGCGTTTTTAACAACTGCTAAATCTACGAATGCAATGGCCACTGATATCCACACACCCATACTGAGTACAGTAATGGTGGTTGTCGCAATAGAAGAAGCAAGTAAGGTTACAAACTTACCTAACACCAGCTGTGTACGGGTGATTGGTGTAAGTAGAAGGGTTTCGAGCGTACCACGCTCTTTTTCACCAGCTCCTAAATCAATCGCCGGATACGTTGCGCCCATCAATACCAGAGGAATAAGTAGATAAGGAATAAACCCGCCTATTTTCTCGCCAAGATTTTCACGTTTATCTGCAGTGTCGACCTTCACAAATTTAATAGGCTCGATAATGGCAGCTTGTTGCTCTTCTGATACACCAAAGCTTAATAGTTTGTTTGTACGCAGCGTATCGCCATATTCTTTTGCCAGTTCTTTTACACGGTCAAATAAGAAGTTAATTGCTTTTGCGTCGTTATACACAACTTGCCATTCGCTTTGCTTTGCATCATCTAAGGTTTGCTTAGCGTCTGACGGTAAATAGATACCCATGTCTATGGTGCCTGCTTTTACCGCTTTAGTGAGATCTTCTACCGTATTAAAGGTTTCGTCGCCTTTATATAAAGCAAAGCTCTTATGGTAAAACACCTTATCTGTAAAATCTTGTGCGTAATTGCCATTGATAATAGCGTAAGTATGGACCTCTTGTTCTGCCTCTAACGCCGCTTGTGAACTAATAAAGGCCATAACAGCAAATAACAGTGGGAAGATAGCAACCGGTAGTGCAACAACGAATATCAATGTTTTACGGTCACGTAACAGCTCTTTTAATTCCTTTTTAAATACTTCAAACATCACGGCTCTCCGTTAAAATATTCATAAACGCTTGGTTTAATTCTTCACTTTGACCTGTTTGTTTAAACTCATCTAAGGTGCCATCAAAGCAACTAATACCTTGGTTTATCACTGCAACACGGTCACAAAGTAAGGCAACTTCATCTAAATGGTGCGTTGAAAAAATAACTGGTGTGCCCTGCTCTTTAAGGCCGCGAATAAAGTTAATTACGGTTTGCGTAGTCATAATATCTAAACCAGTTGTCGGCTCATCAAGAATAACCACATCAGGATGATGAACAACAGCACGGGCAATATTGGCTTTTTGCTTCATACCTGTTGAAAGGTTTTCGGCGCGTTTATCAATAAAGCTGTGCATATCAAGTAAGGTGAATAGCTCATCACAACGAGCGGCTACCGCTTTTTTACTCATGCCATGTAAACGGGCAAAGTATTCAACGTTTTCTTTAACTGTTAAACGCCCATATAAGCCGGTACTACCTGAAAGAAATCCAATTGATTTGCGGCCAACTAACGGCTTTTTAACGATATCGTGACCAGAGATGGTAATGCTGCCTTCATCTGGTTTTAAGGCTGTTGAAATCATTCTAAGGGTGGTTGTTTTACCGGCACCATTTGGGCCGAGTAAACCGAGTACTTCACCTTTGTTACATTGAAAGCTGACGTCTCTTACAGAATGAAAAAATTCTTTATCTTCACGGGGGTCTACGTTGTCCGTTTTATTTTTTTTATGATCTTTTGTTAGCTTAAACTTCTTTTTAAGCCCGGCCACTTCAATCATGTGCGTTTCCTTCGTTTCGGTCTAAAGTAATCAGTGTTACTGTAAAATTCTGGATTTTCATTGTCAGTCCACCATCCTGGTACGCCTAACAAGGGTAAGGGCGATAAATTTTTATTATCACGCAAACAATCATCAAGCTTTATCATCTCATAAAGACGTTGATCTAGATACGCATATTGCTCGCTTAAATCTTTACAAAATATGTCATCAGGAACAATTACAAATAATGCTTTACCCGTTAATCCAATATACGGCTGAGTGAGCATTTCGTAGTTAGCATGACCAAACATAAATGGCTTAATGCTTTTACCCCAATGTTCACGTTGTTCTACAAAGGCTTGCTGCCATTGATGGTCGCGTAATTGTTGCTGCCAGCTTTGCTCAGTAATTGCCAGCACCACACCGCATTCGTCAAATAAAGTAAGTGCATTTCGATGTTTACTACGCTCTTTTAGACCATGCAGTTTAATTTCTTCGATATGCTGATGATTAATCAGCGCTTTGGTTTTTGGAAATAAACACCAAATAAAACCACCAAAAAGGTCATGCCAATTTTGTTGTCTTGTTGGTACTTGCCCTGTCTCAAATATGATTTGCTCATAATAACGGGTTTCATCAGCAAACTTTTCATCTTCAACAAAGGTTATGGCTTTGCCCTGTGTAGTTTTCGCATTTAGATATTGATTAAACCACTGGCAAGATGGCCAATCTGACAGTTTATCTAAATTAAATAGCGTCGCTAGGTCACTAAAAGCCCCCGTTGTGAGGTATTGTGTTGACCATTGCTCGGGAGCAGTAAATCGTTTCATTGCTTATTTTTTAACTTCTTGATGTATTGTGGGTAGTTTACCGTAAAAACTGGTTCTCATTAATAGAACCTCATATACTAATGCCACCATAAAACAAAAAAAGAGCTATTATGAAACGCTATTTTCCAATGACAGTCCTTGCAAGTGCCATTCTTGCGGGCTGTGCTTCAACAAGTATCACATCAAGTGATGTCGAAAAAGCCTATCAAAGCATTAACGCAGAGCAACTTGCAGAGCATATTAAAGTGCTTGCCTCTGATGAGTTCGGTGGCCGTGCACCATCTTCTAAAGGTGAAGAGCTAACGCTTGCCTATTTAACCGACCAATTTAAAGCATTGGGTTTTGAGCCGGGTAACGGTGATAGCTTCTTACAAGAAGTACCGCTTGTTTCACTAGAAGCTGATTCAGACATGGTACTTACCATTGGCGGCAAAGATTACCAATACAAAAAGGATATGGTAATGGGTAGCAGCCGTATTAGTGCTAAGCAAAGCATTAAAGATTCTGAATTAGTATTCGTTGGCTACGGTGTTAATGCACCAGAATACAACTGGAACGACTACGAAGGCCTAGATGTTAAAGGCAAAACAGTTGTTATGCTGGTAAACGATCCTGGTTTTGCGACGAAAAACCCTGATTTATTCACCGGCGATGCCATGACCTATTACGGTCGTTGGACATACAAATATGAAGAAGCAAGCCGTCAAGGTGCAGCTGGTGCGATTATCATCCACGAAACAGCACCGGCTTCTTACCCATGGTCAGTTGTTGAAAACTCTTGGAGCGGTGAGCAATTTGGTTTCCAAAAAGAAAATAACAACATGGACCGTGTTGCTGTTGAAGGCTGGGTAACAACTGATGTTGCTAAAGAGCTTTTCACAAAAGCAGGCTTAGATTTCGATACCATGAAAGCTAATGCGGCAAAAGGCGCTTACCATGTTGATATGGGCGACCTAACTGCAAGTGTTGAAGTAAATAACACAATCAAAAAGTCAATTTCGTATAACTTTATCGCGACGTTACCGGGTAGCGAAAAGCCAGACGAGCACATCATTTATTCAGCTCACTGGGATCACCTTGGTACAGATAAAACGCGTAAAGGTGACCAAATCTATAATGGTGCCCATGATAATGCAACGGGTACTGCTGGTTTAATCGAAGTTGCTGAAGCATTCGCTACCTTACCTGAGCACCCTAGCCGTTCAATGACTTTCTTAGCCGTTACTGCTGAAGAACAAGGTTTACTTGGCTCGAAATATTATGCTGCAAACCCAGTGATCCCAGCATCACAAACGGTTGCTAACATCAATATGGATAGCTTAAACCTATTAGGTAAAGTAAAAGACATCAGTGTTGTTGGTATTGGTAAATCAGAAATGGATAGCCTGCTAGAAACAGCTGCTAAAGCACAAGGCCGTACAGTATCTGGTGACCCTAAGCCGTCTTCAGGTGGTTACTACCGCTCTGATCACTTTGCATTTGCAAACATGGGTGTACCAGCAATGTATGCCGGTGGTGGTAGTGAAGCCCTTGACGAAGAAACGGCAAATTACCGTAAGCGTATGAGCCTAGTGCTTCGTGGTTGTTATCATCAGCCTTGCGACCGTTACCGTGATGAATGGGATTTATCAGGTGCCGTTCAGGACCTTCAGTTATTCTATCAAGTAGGTTTTGATATCTCAGAACGAAAAGAATGGCCGACCTGGAATGCCACTTCTGAGTTTCAACGCAAATAGATACAAATGAGATTGATTTTCATTTAAAATCGTAATACAGTGTACCCTGATTAATTTTTAGGTTGCACTGTATGCTCTCACTAACACAAACGAGGTTTATTCCTAATAAAGCGAGGTGTTACATTACGGACAATAAACGCTTAATTTTACCCCTTTTATTACTGATTTCTTTAGCGGTACCTGCAAGCCGAGAATTCACCCTACAAGCGCTTAGTGATGCTTTTTTTCAAGTATCTGTATTTGTTGCAGCCACCTTATTAATCTATTACTACCTTATTGATCGACTTCCTCAATTACAGCTTAGCTATTTACGTGCTAAATCAGGCATTCTAGAGGTGAGCTTTGCGTCTATTTTAGGTGCTTTACCTGGCTGTGGGGGTGCCATTATTGTGGTTACCCAATTTACTAAAAAGCAGGCTAGCTTTGGCTCTGTTGTTGCTGTCTTAACCGCAACCATGGGCGATGCCGCCTTTTTACTGTTAGCAACCCGCCCGCTTGATGGTTTATTAATGATGTTAATCGGTGTTGCTGTAGGTATTATTAGCGGTCAGATAGTTAATACATTTCATAGCCCAGATAAATTTCAACCTGACGAAGCAGGTGAATACTACGAGCAGCCACAATGCCAACCAAGAGCTTTGAAATTTAGCCGCCCTATTTGGAAGTTTACCCTAGTACCAAGCTTGATTATTGCTTTTGTTATCGCTACCAATTCTGACCTTAGCGAATTTAGTCAAAGCGTTAATACTGGCGTCACCCTGTTTGGCTCGATCATGGCGCTATTCACCGTGGTTGTGTGGTCTCTGTCTTCTAAAGGCAGCAGTTATAAGCAAGTAACCAGTGAAGAAGCGCCTTGCACACCTCCCTCAAAACTAACGAAAGTGTTAATGGACACACACTTTGTTACTGCCTGGGTTGTTGCCAGCTTTATGCTGTTTGAAATTCTCGTTAACCTAGTCGGTGTTGATTTAACAGTCTGGTTTTCTGAGTATGCTTATCTTGCACCGCTGGTGGCTGTGGCTATTGGCTTATTACCTGGCTGCGGTCCACAAATCGTCGTAATGACACTCTATATTCAGGGTATTATTCCATTTAGTGCGATGGCAGCCAATGCAATTTCAAATGACGGCGATGCCCTATTCCCAGCTATTGCATTAGCGCCAAAAGCGGCCTTAATCGCGACGGTGTATTCAACAATTCCAGCGCTGTTACTCGGTTATGGATTGTATTTTTACAGCATATAGCAAAGACAATATTTACAATTAAAAAAACCAGCCGAGGCTGGTTTTTTTAATGCTTACTAATGTTAGCTCATCGCCATCATCATTTTTGCAGGGTCTTCTAAGTAAGACTTCCATAAGTTATTGAAGCGGGCAATTGTACCGCCATCAATCACTCGGTGGTCTCCAGACCAGCTTACTTGCATAATAGCAGCTGAAACAACATTGCCTTGTGCATCAAAACGAGGTAAATGCTGCAGTTTACCTAAAGCAACAATCGCTACTTCAGGTTTATTGATGATCGGGGTTGCAATTGTGCCGCCAATCGCACCGATGTTAGAAATGCTAATAGTGCCGCCTTTCAAATCATCCGGTGAAACACGACCATCACGTGCTGCTTCAGTTAAGCGGGTCACTTCGTTTGCAACATCTACGATGCTCTTTGACTGGCACGATTTAATGTTTGGTACGAGTAAACCAATCTTAGAATCAACCGCCATACCGATGTTATGATCATCAAAGTAAGTTAGCTCGCTGCAATCATCATTTACTTGCGAGTTTAGTACTGGGAATTGCTTAATCGCTAACGACAGTGCTTTGATAAAGAACGGCATCATAGTGAGCTTAACGCCCTGTTGCTTATACTGCTCTTTAAGCTCACTGCGCATTGCAATCAGTTTAGTTAGGTCAATTTCATCACAGAAAGTAAAGTGAGGAATTGTCGAAACTGAAGCAACCATCTGCTTAGCCATTGCCGCTTTAATGCCTTTAATAGGCTCTACACGATTACCACCAGAAGATGCCACAGATGATACAGGCTCTGCCGCTTTTGGCGCAGCTTGTTGTGTTGCTGTTTGGCTTGGTGTTTCATTCAAGAAATCTTCGATATCTTGTTTATAAATACGGCCGTTTTTACCAGAGCCTGGTACTTGCGTTAAATCAACATCAAGTTCACGGGCTTTACGACGAACAGCAGGTGAAGCAACTGCTTTCTTATTAAGTTGTTTGCTAGAGTTTGCTGAAGCCGCAGGCTTCTGCGAAGGTTTAGTTGCTGCATTTGTTTGTGCTTTAACTACCGCAGAACTTACATCTGGCTCTGCGCTTTGCCCTGCAATGCTCATTTGGAATAATGGGCTGTGAACCGCTGCAATATCACCTTTTTGATAATAAAGCTTTTCAACTTTACCTGTGTACTTAGCCGGAATTTGCACCAATGCTTTGTCTGTCATTACATCACACACAGCTTGGTCTTCTACGATTTCATCGCCTTCACTCACTAACCACTCAACGATTTCACACTCAACGATACCTTCACCTATATCTGGTAAAATGAAATCTTCTAAGTGCTCACCAGTCTCAGATGATGCTTCAGTTGCAGCAGGCGCTTGCGCTTCTTCGCTTTGTGTTGGTGCTTCGCCATCAACATCCATTGCAAATAATGGTGCATGTACTTTCGCAATATCCCCTTTTGCATAATAAAGCTTACTGATCACACCATCATGAACAGCAGGAATTTGCACAAGCGCCTTGTCGGTCATAACATCACAAATAGGCTGGTCTTCTTTTACAGAATCGCCTTCTGCAACTAACCATTCAACAATTTCACACTCTACGATGCCTTCGCCGATATCTGGCAAGATAAAATCTTTAGACATACTGACTCCTAAAACTCTACTGATTGCTTAATCGCAGCAAGCACTTTAAGTGCATCCGGCACATATTCTTTTTCAAGTGCTAATGGGTATGGCGTATCTAAGCCACACACGCGAGCAATTGGCGATTCAAGGTGTAAGAAACACTCTTGTTGAATTGTTGCAACGATTTCTGCACCAAAACCATTGGTGATTGGTGCCTCGTGGCTTACCACTAAACGACCTGTTTTAGTCACTGATTTAGCAATGGTCTCAACATCCCATGGTAAAATGGTACGTAAGTCGATCACTTCACAGCTAATACCTTGCTCTGCAGCTTTTTTAGCGGCGTCTTCGATGATTTCCATCTGAGCACCCCAAGCAAGTACAGTGACATCAGTGCCTTCTTGCACGATCTCAGCTTTGCCAAGCTCGATGCTGTAATCTTCTTCTGGAACTTCACCTGTTGATGCACGGTATAAACGTTTCGGCTCAAAGAAAATAACAGGGTTATCATCTTTAATCGATGCACGAAGCAAACCTTTTGCTTGGTATGGGTTACGTGGCACAACCAACTTTAAACCCGGTGTGTGAGCAAAATAAGCTTCTGGTGATTGTGAGTGATATAAACCACCTGCAATACCACCACCGTATGGAGTACGGATTGTTAGATTGCCAACATTAAATTCATTACCACTACGGTAACGGAATTTTGCTGATTCATTCACGATTTGGTCAAATGCAGGGAAAATATAATCTGCAAACTGAATTTCAGCTAAAGCAGGTGCACCAAACGCCGCTAAACCATTAGCAAAACCTAAAATACCTTGCTCAGTTAATGGAGTATTGAACACACGATGCTTACCATATTTTTCTTGTAAGCCCGATGTTGCACGGAATACACCGCCAAAATAACCAACGTCTTCACCAAAAATACATGCATTTGGATGCTCTGCCATGGTGATATCAAGGGCAGAGTTAATTGCATGAAGCATGTTCATTTTAGCCATTACTTTAATCTCCCTGCAGTTGTTGGATAAGCATCAGGATGCTGCAAAATGTGATCTTTTAGTTCTTCATATTGTTTTTGCAGTGATGGGATTGGCTTATCATAAACATCAGAAATAAGCTCTTCTAATGCTGGCTTTTCAACTTTTTCAGCGCGTTTAAGGGCCGCTAAAATTTCTTCACGAATAGTTTCTTTGTCTTTTGCGTCTTGCGCTTCGTCTAACCAACCTTGCTTTAATAGCCACTTACGGAAACGCTCGATTGGACAGCCTTTATGTTTTGCTTCTTCATCTTTTGTGCGGTAACCACTAGGGTCGTCACTGGTTGAGTGAGCACCTAAACGATAGGCAATCGATTCAATTAAAACTGGTTCGCCTTTAGTAGTCGCAATCTCACGGGCTTTTTTCGTTGCAGCATAAACAGCAAGTGCATCAGCACCATCAACACGAATTGTTTTAATGCCGTAACCAACACCACGTGATGCAATACCATCACCTTTAAACTGTTCATCCGCAGGTGTAGAAATCGCATAACCATTGTTACGCGCAAAGAAAATTACCGGTGCTTCATGAACTGCGGCCATATTTAAACCAGCATGGAAATCACCTTCAGATGCAGCGCCTTCACCAAAGTAACAAATAGTGATGTTATCAATAGTGCTGTTTAACTCACCTGTTTGGGCATCAATATGACGAACTTTTTGACCGTATGCATAACCTGTTGCTTGCGGAATTTGTGTACCAAGCGGTGATGAAATAGTCATGTAGTTAAGTTCGCGTGAGCCATAGTGAATTGGCATTTGGCGACCTTTACCCAAATCTTTTTCATTTGAGAACATTTGATTCATGAATTGGTCAAGGCTAAAACCACGATAACGTAAAGCTGCTTGCTCACGGTATTGGGCCATGATCATGTCGTTTTGATCAAGCGCTGCAGCTGATGCTGTTACAGCCGCTTCTTCGCCTAGACATTGCATATAAAAGCTAACACGGCCTTGACGCTGTGCTGCTTGCATACGTTCATCAAGTGCTCTAATAAAACGCATTGTTTCATATAGACGGATTGCCGTAGCTTTGTCGATATCAGGTGCGGTTGCACCTTCGTAGATGTCGCCTTCCTCATTAAGAATACTTAATGTAGGGATCGTTAATGCGTGACCATCAATAAATGACAGTTCATGATTAATGTTTAGCGATACGTTATTTGGATTACTCATAACCTACCTTCTTTCGTTGTCAGAAACCTACGCTACTGCCCTTAATTATATTTTTATCAGCATGAGCTGTAAGGATAAAGTTTGCGCAATATTCAATCTAATTAAATTAAACTGCCGTCACTTTACGTTAACGTAAGTTGTTATTCAACTAATCATAGACGAATAGATGACAAATGGCTAAAAACGCATGGAAAGTTAACTATACAACAAGATAAGTTCTTTATAGTCATATAGTTAACTAAATTTAGATGGGTGTTAATGCAGAGATTTTAAATAAAGTTGCTATCAACTTGCATTGGAATAACAGTAAGCAAAGCGCGCTGACCTAAGGCTACATCAGCGTTTGGGAAGATAATAGCTTCACCGTCTACTTCTGCTTCATATCTGGTCTGACCATCAGTTACCAATAATTCACCCTTTGCGAAACCGGTGAAATTTTCCACATCATCAGCAAATGGGAAACTAAAGTCTTCGCAAGTACGGTTTATTGTTCTATATACTGAAAACAACTCGAAATCACCTGCATTAAATTCTTTATATTCGACAGATTCTTGACTAATTAATGCAATTAAGGTTTTTTTGGTTTTCTCAAATCGCGACATGTCGTTTTCGCCAAATGGTTTTACTTGGCCAAGTTCTACCGTAAATGAGTCAGCTCCATGTACAAACGACGAGTAGTAACTGAAGGTTGTGGCCGCTGATTTCATCATTAGTACCGTGTTTACGCCACAGCTAAGTAAAAATTGCAGTTGTGATTTTTTCCACGGTTTACCATGTAAGAAAGGATACACTGCGAACTTTTCATTTTTAGAGCCACGAATTGCAGTGTGAAGATCATAATGAAAACGCTCACTGCCCTGGTTGCCTCTAGCAAAGAAATCTGTAACCACGTCTTCAAGTAGCTTTGCACGAACTCGCTCAGGGTTAGAAGCAATGCCTTCAACAGTATGATGACCATTAAACAAACGATTTAAGTTTTCATCTACAAAACGCTTACCGATATTAATAGATTTAGGATTACCATAAATAAACAGTACACGCTGCTTCAAAGTAAGTTGTTCTGTAATGATTGACTTGATTAATTGATCGCAAATTTCAATTGGCGCAGTTTCGTTACCATGTACCGCACTTGAAAGTACAATATCTTTGCTTGTTTGCTGTGCAGGTTGAAACTCAATGATACCCGTGTCGTGAACTGTGACATCAGTACCATTTGCAAGGGTAAATGCACAAGGTTCGAGTGAAAATTCATTGTTGCGAGTCAGGGTTAAAAAGTCGCCGGTACTTTTTAATTCTTCGAGATATGAAGGAGTTGAATAGCTCATTGTTCTATCCTAAAAATGCGTGAGAGTAGAATACAAAAACGGCTGAGAATCTCAGCCGTTTTAATAGGTAAAAAAGGAATTAGCTAATTACTGAATCAACCAGCTTTTTCGCTTCTTTTTCTAATAATGCTAGATGTTCTTCACCTTTGAATGATTCAAGGTAAATTTTATAAATATCTTCAGTGCCCGATGGGCGTGCAGCAAACCAACCGTTTTCAGTAACAACTTTTAAACCGCCGATAGCAGCGTTATTACCAGGCGCATGCGTTAGTTTTTGCGTAATGGCATCACCCGCTAAGGTACTTGCAGTAACATCATCAGCTGATAACGCTTTTAAACGTGATTTTTGTTCTGCACTAGCTGGCGCATCAATACGTTTATAAATAGGCGCACCGAACTCTTGCTCAAGTTCTTTATAAAGCTGTGAAGGTGTTTTACCCGTTACGGCTAAAATCTCTGCAGCAAGAAGACCTAAGATGAAACCATCTTTATCAGTGTTCCAAACTGTACCATCAAAGCGTAAGAATGACGCCCCTGCACTTTCTTCACCGCCAAAAGCAAGGGTACCTTTGCTTAAGCCTTCAACAAACCATTTAAAGCCTACCGGTACTTCTTTTACTTCACGGTTATTACGTGCAACTACTTTATCAATCATGCCGCTTGATACCAGCGTTTTACCAATTGCGACCTCTTTTGACCATTCGCGGTTATTTAATAAGTAGTCAATTGCAACTGCTAAAAAGTGATTTGGATTCATTAAACCGTCAGGCGTAACAATACCATGGCGGTCATAATCAGGGTCGTTACCAATACCGATATCATAGTCATCTTTTAATGCAATCAGGTTTGTCATTGCATAAGGAGAAGAGCAATCCATACGGATTTTGCCGTCTTTATCTAAAGGCATGAACGAAAATGTTGGGTCAACAGACTCATTTACGACTGTTAAGTCTAAATTATATTTTTCTGCAATGACTGGCCAAAAGTTGATACCAGAGCCACCAAGTGGATCCACACCAATTTTGATTTTCGCATCGCTAATTGCTTTTAGATTAACGATATTAACTAAGTCATCAACATAAGGGGTAATTAAGTCTTGGTACTTAATAAAACCAGAACGTGATGCTTTAGCATATGGAAATAACTCTACTTCAACTAAGTCTTCTAAAAGTAATTGATTCGCTCTGTCTTCAATCCACTTAGTAACATCAGTATCTGCAGGGCCACCATTTGGCGGGTTATATTTAAAACCACCGTCTTCTGGCGGATTATGTGAAGGAGTTACCACAATACCATCAGCAAGTTCATTTGGGTTTTCTTTGTTATGGCAAACAACAGCATGACTGATTACGGGCGTTGGCGTGTAATCGTCATTTTCTTGTGCAATGACTTGCACTTCGTTTGCAACAAGTACTTCAATAGCAGAGTTAAAAGCCGCTTCACTCAATGCATGTGTATCTTTACCTAAGAAAAGTGGACCAAAAATATTGTTTTCTTTACGGTAATCACAAATTGCTTGAGTGATCGCTAAAATATGCGATTCATTAAATTTTACATCGAACGAACAACCACGATGGCCAGACGTACCAAAAGCAACACAATGTTCTGGGTTTTGTTCTAGGTCGGGTTCATTTAAGTAATAAGCCGAGATCAGTTTTGGTACATTCACTAAGCTTGATTGCGGTGCAGGTTTACCTGCATCTGGATGAATCGCCATATTATTTCCTTATGGATTATAAGTAATCACGAATTTTTTCTGCTTCATCTGCGCTGTAGCCTAAGCACAGTGCTACTTCGTGAAGCATCATTTTTTTTCTGGTTGTATTTGAATTTGTCATCACCCAATACTCAGTATCAGTGATATTTTTTGGATTCATGCTGCTACCGCTTTCCAGTAGTGCTTCTTTGCTAGTGGCAAAATAAACACGGTCACGGCCTTTAATTTCAAGCACGTTAGCAAAATCTTTTTTATGCGTTCTATATAAAGCAGCTAGTATAAATAAGAATCGACCAACAACACCTTTTTGCATTGCTAGCTCTTCTTTGTTTAATACATTAAACACATTACCTTTCACTTGTGTCGATGCTGTGACAGTTTGTGCAGCCTCTTCAACATTTTCGTCGCTTGGTTCAGGGCTTGTTTCTTGTTCTGCTTGTTCTTGTACTTCAACAACTGGGGTTTCTTGTTCAGTTTTAGTAGTTGTTTCAACTGGGGCATTGGCGCCATCAGAGAGGTTTAATAAACGACGCAAAATGGTTGATGCACTTTCACCAATACTTTGCGTGTTGCTTGCAATGTATTGATATAACTCGTCGTCTATGTCGATTTTTTTCATGTTATTCCTGTCTTTACGGGTCACATTTTAAAAGTTCTCATTGATTATACCTAAGCTCGCAGCAATTCTCTATGTTTTGCATTTTGTAATTTCACTAGGCAAAATACTGCCATTAAAATTAGGAGTTGAAAATGCTATTAAACTACCAACAAATGGGTCAAGGTTCAGACGTTGTATTGATCCACGGTTTGTTTGGCTCACTTGAAAACCTCAATGTAATCGCAAAAGCATTAGCTGAAAATTATCGTGTAACGAATATTGATTTACGTAACCACGGTAAATCATTCCATAGCGATACCATGAATTATCACGCAATGGCTAAAGATGTCAGTGAGTTACTTGAACATCTAAATATTAGTAAAGCGCACATCATAGGTCATTCAATGGGTGGCAAAGTGGCCATGCAATTAGCACTTAATCACCCAGAGCTTATTGATAAACTTGTAGTGTTAGATATTTCTCCTGCTGCTAATAACCCGCGTCACAGCGCTATTTTTGCAGGCCTAAACGAAGTTGCACAATCTAATATCACAGATAGAAAAGCGGCTGATGAAATACTTGCCAAGCACATTGATGAAATGGGCGTACGTCAGTTTTTATTAAAAAGCTTTGCTAAAAATGATGAAGGTCACTATCAATGGCGCTTTAATTTAGCTGTTTTATACCAGCAATATGAAAATATTTTAGCGCAAGTTAGTGAAAATGATTCTTGTTTATGTGATACTTTATTCATTAAAGGTAATGATTCTGACTACATTTTAGCAGAACACCGCCCTGCTATTATGGCGTTATTCCCTAATGCAAAAGCAAAAATTATTCATGGTGCTGGTCACTGGCTACATGCCCAAAAACCACTTGCTGTAAATAAAGCAATCAGCGATTTTTTAGCTCATTAATTGGGCTGATAAAATTCGCTGTTTTTGATCGTGCGCACTAAATTATTACAAATTTGTGTGCTATAGTACGCGCCGTTTAATTTAAAGGTTTATACGTTGATGGTCAGTCAGTTAATTAACGAATTTGATACCTTAGGGTTGTATTTTGGCTTAGCCGGTATTTTCTTTTTTATTGGAATGGCAATTCAAGACGTCCTTAAAAAAGGTGATGTACCACGATTTGGCCGATACATCGTTTGGTTAGTGCTATTTTTAGGCTGTTCTGGGTTTATAGCGAAAGGACTTATTCAAGTCTTCTGGCAAGGCGCAGGTGTGGGCTAGACATGGCAAAGTCAGAAACAGATAGAACAACACCCGATTTATTTGAATACGAAAAGCGTCCAGGTAGGCCGAAAACAAATCCCCTACCTCGCGATATGCAATTAAAAGTAAATAAACGTAATCAAATAAAGCGAGATAAAGCACGTGGTTTAAAGCGTGTAGAATTTAAGGTTTCATCACAGTTATATCAAGCATTAAGCGATATGGCAGATGCGCAGAATATTAGCCGTAGCGCGTTGATTGAAACAATTTTACAAGAAAGATTGGCTATTGATAGATAGAAGGTTTTAAATCCATGTCAAGCGTAGGTATTTTTTTCGGAAGTGACACAGGCAATACTGAACACGTAGCTAAAATGATTCAAAAAGAATTAGGTAAAAAGCTTGTAGCGGTTCACGACATTGCAAAAAGTTCTAAAGAAGAGATTGCTGAATTCGATTTATTGTTATTCGGTATTCCAACTTGGTACTACGGTGAAGCTCAATGTGACTGGGATGATTTCTTCCCTGAATTAGAAGAAGTTGACTTCGAAGGTAAACTTGTTGCTATTTTCGGCTGCGGTGACCAAGAAGACTATGCAGAATACTTCTTAGATGCAATGGGCATGATCAACGATATCGTTACTGAGCGTGGCGCAATCGTAGTGGGTCATTGGTCAACTGAAGGCTACGACTTTGAAGCTTCAAAAGCACTAGTAGATGACAGCAATTTTGTTGGCCTTGGTATTGATGAAGACCGTCAACCAGAGCTTACTGAAAAGCGTGTTAAAGACTGGTGTGCTCAGGTTTATGACGAAATGTGTTTAGCGGAACTTGCTGATTAATAACAAGTACTACTCGCATTTACTAGCTGATGTAAAGATGCACAACCAGTTCATTTTTGTTTGAAAAATCGGCAAATAGACGAATTGTTCTTTGCACTTAGTAACTAGGCACGTTATTCTAATAGTTGCTAATGTGTCGTGTGCATCTTGATGATGCCTAGTATAACTAAATAAAATTGAGACAGATTGAATGACTGATCACAACTTGGAATTAAAAAAAGCAGGGTTAAAAGTAACTCTGCCGCGTATTAAAATTTTAGAGATTCTGCAATCTCCAGACAACCAACACATCAGCGCTGAAGATGTCTATAAAATTCTTTTAGACAAAGGCGAAGAGATTGGTCTTGCAACTGTCTACCGTGTTCTTAACCAATTTGATGATGCAGGTATTGTATCTCGCCACCACTTCGAAGGCGGCAAGTCAGTATTTGAATTATCAGGTAGCACTCACCATGACCACTTAGTGTGCCTAAAATGTGGTAAGGTTGTTGAGTTTGAAGACGATACTATTGAACGTCGTCAAGAAGAAATCGCAACAGAGAATGGTATTAAACTGACTAACCACTCTCTTTACCTATATGGTGAATGTGAAGACACTGCTGCGTGTAAAGAATACGCTGAATCAAATAGCTAATTAGCTATTTGTTTCAGACATAAAAAAACCTGCTTTAAGCAGGTTTTTTTATGTCTATTTGAAATCGATTAGATGATTTCTAATAGCTCAACGTCAAAGATTAGCGTTGAGAAAGGAGCGATTGCTGCACCAGCACCGCGCTCACCGTAAGCAAGTTCGTGTGGTACGTATAAGCGCCACTTAGAACCAGTACCCATCATTTGTACTGCTTCAGTCCAACCTTTGATTACACCGCCAACTGGGAATTCAGCTGGTTGACCACGCTCGTATGAGCTATCAAATACTGTACCGTTGATTAGTGTACCGTGGTAGTGTGCACGGATTGTTGAATCTGCAGTTGGTTTTTCACCGTCGCCTGCAGTAAGTACTTCGTATTGAAGACCTGATTCAGTTACTGTTACTTCAGGACGTTTTGCATTTTCTTCTAAGAATGCAATACCTTCAGCTGCAAGAACTTTAGCTTCTTCTTCACGACGAGCTTGGATCTCAGCGTTGATTTTCTCAAAAGCTGCTTGAATTGCTGGGATTTCAACTTGGAAATCGTTACCAGTGTATGCGTCTTTCATACCTTCAAATACAGAATTTAAGTTTAAACCTTCGAATGGATTCGCTTTTAATTGCTCACCCATTTGTAAACCAATACCGTAACTTGCTTTTTCAGCGTCTGTTGTAAAATTATCTGACATGTTTTAATTCACGTTTATTTAGTTAAAAGACGTGCTCATACTAACATAAAAAAACAACGAATATCGCCTAGTTTTACTGCGTTTGCTCAGTGTTTGCACTAATTCGCTGCTTTATTTTATCAATTACAAATGTCGCAACAGGTAATGTAGCGATCATCGAAGCAATAAAAAAGCCGCTCATTAAACCATCTTTGCCTAACATAACTAAAGGCACGGCAATAAGACCCACAGCCGAAATCACACATGCAGCAATGACAGGCCAATGCTTGTCGTATTTGCCAATAAGGTGCCCTACTAACACATTAAAGCCAATACCATAAGCGATTGAAGATATTAGCCCGTAATCAGGCTGCGCATCATGGGCCATAGCTACAAGTACATTGATCCCGCTGTGATAAAAATAAGAAAAGATACACCAAAGCAGAACATGTTTAACAATGCGCATTAGTGTAGAAGAAGATTCGCTTGCTGACATTACTTATCTCCAGATAGCAAAAAACCGCCCTGAAGGCGGTTTTTCTAAATAATGGTGGAGAGATAGGGATTTGAACCCTAGAGGGGCTACAAACCCCTGCCGGTTTTCAAGACCGGTGCATTCGACCACTCTGCCATCTCTCCGTACGGCGCGCATAATAGTGTTTACTGCGTTCGTTGTAAAGCCTTTAATGTAAAAAACTTTAAAAAAGTAATTTTAATAGTACTGCTTAGGGCGTTTTGCGATTAAAGAGCAAACTAAACAAACAATTAAACTAACAATTGCAAAGCCTGAACCCTGCACTATTACGTCAATTTTATTGAGGTTATAGCTAGGTATAATGACTAATGCAAAGGCTGGTAAGCAGGTGATCGTTAAAACGTAGCAACAAATTTTAAAAGCGCGGCCGAAATCGAAACGTTTAGTGCTTTGCATCCACCAAGTCAGTAGGAGTAATACCACTACAGCAGACAAGCCAAGGTAATGAGGTTGCTTCGTAGACATGGCAACAAAAAAAGTGACCACGGCGCCAACTAAGCCCCAAATTGACCAAGCGAACCAATTTTCTTTTTCACGTAAAAATAAGTTTCCCATCGTTCTCGTCTTCTTTATCGTTATTTTTTTAAGACTATCCATACGTTAACAAAAAATAACCGATTAAAAAACACACTGAAGAAGAATTATTTCGTTTTTTGCATCCGTGCGCTTCTTACAGCTAAGCTAAATCTAAAAAAACTAACATAAGTAAGCTTAATAGTGTCTGACTGCTTAACTACAAAAAAGTTCCTAATATTTATAAATTCTCAAAAAATGTCTCTGGCTTGTGTCTGATTGGTTTTTTAATGTCTACTTCTGGCGTACCTAAATATAAGTAGCCAACAATCTCATCATCTTCTTTACAACCAAGTGCCGCTTTAACAGCTGGGCTCTGTGCAAAATAACCTGTACGCCAAATGCCCCCTAAACCTTGAGCAAAGGCCGCTTGTTGCATTGCAAGTACAGCGCAGCCTGCACTTTGTACTTGTTCAATACGTGGCACTTTTGGGTTTTCAGTTACATCAGCAATGGCAATGATCATCATAGGCGAACGCAGAGGTAGCTCTTTAGCGCGCTCAATGGTTCTATCATCTTGGTTTTCAGCAACAGCAGCTTGATGGTAGATATCTCCTAATTTATTACGTGCGTCGCCTTCAACCACAATAAACCGCCAAGGCGCAATACAGCCATGATCAGGCACTTTTATGGCCGCTCGCTTAATAATTTCAAGTTGTTCTGCAGTAGGTCCAGGTGAGATAAGACGAGGATCTGATTGTCGAGTTTGTAATAGCGTTAAAGCGTCCATGAATATTCCGTAAATGCTTAAGTACGACGCCCCTTATTAATCGGGGCAGAAAACCCAAGCTTATCATTTATCTTTATGAGCAATAAAGCTATTCGATGCTTTTCTAGTTAACCAATAATCTAAACTAACGTAACGACCGCCCCCTACAAAAAATAAACTTAAGAGCATAACAAAGTATATTGCGGAAAACTCAATACCATTATTTAAAATCACAGGTTTTCCTTTCGCATAGAGGTACTCTGTATAACCATGCGTTTCTAGCAACTCGCGCATTTTCGTTAATCGCTCACTGGCTTCATTGGAATTAACTAAACTGGCTTCACTTCCTGGTATTGCAAGCCAATTCAGCACTCTTGCAGGGCTGGTGCTGGCATCGGTAGGTGTTACAGCAAACCAGCCATTACTGGCATGCACTGTTGTCGCTGCGACCAGCATGGTGATCATTAAAGGGATTGCTGTTAAACGAGTAAATAAACCCAATAATATAAAGATCCCCCCTAAAAACTCAGTCCATGCAGCTAAAAAGGCTAATACAGAGGGCATGGGTAGACCTAAACCCCAGTCACTATTTCCAAACCAAGCAACAATATCGTCTGATGCTAAAAAGTACTGATAAAAATGAGTTACATCACCGCTTAAAGCTAGTTTATTGAAGCCGGCAATGATCATCACTGGTGCTAAAATTAAGCGAATTAATAGACTCGGGAGCCCATCTAAAAATTGCAGTTTATTTAAAATGCGATGGTAAAGGGGTATTAGGTGTGTGTTCAACATAGCGGTCTCGTGACTAAATAGATTAATCACACAGACCGCACGTTTTCTAGTTTACTTTCAATTAAATTTTACGAGCAACTTGTAGCGCTTCAAAAATCGCACGTTTAGCATCAATAGCAGCAGCTAGTTTTGCGCCACCAATAACGTGTACTTTAGCGTTTTCGGTTTGATTATCGAACGTTTCAGTATTTGACACCTGACCAATACAGGCAATCACAGTATCAACATCGAGGATTTGCTCTTCACCTTTTACAGTAATTTTCAAACCTTGCTTATCAAAGCTTAGATACTGACACTCAGCGATTTGTTTAACACCGTGTTGTTTAGCAACTTGACGATGGATCCACCCCGTTGTTTTACCCAGTTCACTACCAAAGCGCCCTGCACTTCGCTTAAGCATGTAAATTTGGCGATTGTCTTTTTCAGGCGCAGCTTCGCATTCAATACCCCATTGAGTTTTGAATTGCTCAATTGTTTGGCCTTTGTGTTCACTTAAAAAGGCAACCATATCAAAACCGATACCACCGGCACCTAGAATCGCAATTTTCTCGCCTAGTTCTACTTCACCACGAATTACTTCATCATAAGCGAATACACGTTTGCCATCACTGCATTCTATTTTGGCTTCACGCGGACGTACGCCTGTTGCAAAAACCACATCATCGTATTGATTGAGCATATTGTCAGTAAATTCAGTACCGAGCTGTAAATCGACATTTAAACGCTTTAATTCATTAGTAAAGTAGTTAAGGGTATGGTTAAAGTCTTCTTTACCCGGCACTTGCATGGCTAAATTAAATTGGCCACCCATTTGTTCTTTACGTTCAATTAAAGTCACTTTATGACCTTTCTCTGCTAAGTAACAACTTGCAGCAAGGCCAGCAGGGCCTGCCCCTACAACCAGTACTAATCGAGAAGATGGTGCTTTTTCAAGGCTGTAATCTAACTCAAAAGCCGCTTGTGGGTTAACCAAACAGGTGGCACGTTTATTTTTAAACACATGGTCTAAACAGCCCTGATTACAACCAATACAAATATTGATTTGTTCAGACTTATTATTAACGTATTTATTGAAAAACTCAGGGTCTGCTAATAAAGGACGTGCCATCGAAATTAAATCAGACTCGCCTGCTTCTAAAATTCCATTGGCAATTTCTGGAGTATTAATACGGTTAACCGCGATAACTGGCACTGATACCGTTTCTTTCAAGCGTTTTGATGCTTCTTTAAATGCACCTGGTGGTACCATACTGGCAATGGTTGGTACACGAGCTTCGTGCCAACCAATACCGGTGTTAAAGATATCAACGCCAGCTTGTTCAAGTGCTAGGGCTTGTTGTTTTACTTCATCAGGTGTTGATCCATTAGGAATTAAATCCATCACAGACAAACGAAATACAATAATAAACTTTTGACTTACTTTAGCGCGTACAGCTTTAACAATATCAACAGCCAAGCGCATGCGGTTTTCTAAACTACCGCCATAGTGGTCTGTTCTTTTATTAGTGTGGTTAGCCATGAATTCATTAATCAAATAACCTTCAGAACCCATGATTTCAACACCATCATAACCTGCTTTTTCAGCCATTTTTGCTGAGTTAGCAAAGTCTTTGATGGTTTTTTTGATTGAACCTAACGACATTTCTTTAGGTTTATACGGATTAATAGGTGCCTGAATTGAGCTTGGCGCTTGATTGAATGGATGATAAGCATAGCGCCCTGCATGCAATAATTGTAAGCAAATTTTTCCGCCATGCTGATGCACTGCATCAGTATATGCTTTGTGTTTGATCACATCATAAAATGAGTTAAATGTTGATGCGAACGGAGATAGCTTGCCACGAATATTTGGGCTATAACCACCTGTAATGATTAAACCCGTGCCGCCTTTGGCACGTGCTTCGTAGAATGCACGTAAGCGTTTACGGTTATGCCAGCCTTCTTCTAAGCCGGTATGCATTGAGCCCATAACCAAACGATTACGAAGTTCGGTATGCGGTAATTGTAATTTTTGTTCTAACATTGTGTGCCCCGTTAACTGGTCGAACCTCTATTTGAAATAGATTCTGCGGCAATAACTTAGAATAATCAACTTTTCACCGGTAATTATTCTGTAGCAAATTGTCGTTTTAAACACTCTGTTACTATTTAACAGTTAATTTTAAAGTTATTCTAAGCTAAGATGAGATCACTACTAAGCTGTACTGAATTAAGGATTTATTTTGCTAGCAAAGATATTTAAAGGCATTTGGACCGGGATTAATTTCTCCCGCCGTTTGGTCCTAAACATATTATTTCTATTACTAGTAATACTCTTCTTTGTTGCCATCACAGGTGAAGAAGACCAAGTAAAAGTAGCAGACGGAACCGTGCTACGCCTAAACTTAAATGGCCCTATTGTTGAAGAAAAAACGTATGTTGATCCTGTAGAAGCAGCAATCAATGATGCAACTATGGGTAAAGAAGCACCATCAGAAATTCTTCTTGATGATGTTGTTGAAGTGATCAACCAAGCAACTAAGGATGATCGCATCAGTGTGATGCTTCTTGACCTACAAAAAATGCCAAGTGCACACATCAATAAGCTAAAACAAATAACTAAAGCAATTGATGCCTTTAAAGATGCAGGCAAGCAAGTTATTGCAACGGGCTATTACTATACACAAGCTCAATACTATATTGCAGCCCACGCTAATGAAGTGTCTATGCACCCTTATGGTGGTGTGAGCATTGAAGGCTACGGTATGTTCCCGCTTTACTTCAAAGATGCGCTTGAAAAATTAAAAGTAACTCAACATATTTTCCGTGTGGGTACTTACAAGTCAGCGGTTGAGCCATTTATTCGAAATGACATGTCAGATGCGGCAAAAGAAGCGAATAGCGTTTGGTTAACTGCACTTTGGAACGAGTATAAAACTGACGTTGCTGCAAGCCGTCCATTCGATGAAAGTAATTTCGATGAAGATATGGATGTTTACCTTGCAAAAATGCAAGCAGTTGACGGTAACTCGGGTCAGTACGCGTTAAATAATCAGTGGGTTGATTCTTTAAAAACCTCACAACAAATTCGCCAACAGCTTATTGAGTTAGTTGGTGCAGAAGAAACAGGCAAAACCTTTAAGCAAGTAAGCTTCCGTGAGTATTTATCGCTGGTAAAACCGCCTGTTGAGTTCGATAACCCAATCACTGAAAAAGTAGCTGTGGTTGTTGCGAAAGGCACCATTGTTGATGGCGAGCGTAAAGCAGGTGAAATTGGTGGTGACTCTACAGCAGCCCTACTTCGCAAAGCGCGTCTTGACGACAAAGTAAAAGCCGTAGTACTACGCATCGATTCAGGTGGTGGTAGTATGTTTGCTTCTGAAGTTATCCGTGCTGAAGTATTAGCTCTTAAGGCAGCGGGTAAACCAGTTATCGCTTCAATGAGCTCAGTGGCAGCATCAGGTGGTTACTGGATTGCATCTGCAGCCAATGAAATTTGGGCAGCCCCTAGCACAATTACAGGTTCAATCGGTGTATTCGGTACTTTCATGACATTTGAAAACACAATGGCTGAATTAGGTATTTACTCAGATGGCGTTGCTACAACAGACCTCGCTGGCTTCTCTATTGCACGCCCACTTGATGAGAAGATGTCAGATATCATTCAAATGAGCGTTGAAAATGCATACAAACGTTTTTTAAATGTAGTGGCTGAAGCGCGTAACATGACCCCTGAGCAAGTTGATAAAATTGCCCAAGGCCGTGTATGGATTGCAACTCAAGCAAAAGAACTAGGTTTAGTTGATAAACTTGGTGATAAGCAAGATGCAATTAAGGCGGCAGCTGAGCTTGCTAAGCTTAATCATTATGATGTTAAGACCATCAAACAGTCATTAACACCACAGGAGCAAATGCTGCAAGATATCTTTGGCACCGCGGCTGTTAAGAGCTTCTTTGCTAAGTCTGATTCATCACAATCAGTACTAGCAACACAAGCCAACTTACAAAGCCTTATTAATCAGTTAAGTAGTGAAATTGATAACCTAAAAGATTACAACGATCCACAAGGCGTTTACGCTCGTTGTTTAGTGTGTAATGTAGTTCAATAAGTTACTTAGCTAAGCGATTTTAGGTATACTAAGCCCAGTTATTTAACTGGGCTTTTTTTATGAAACGTAAACGTATATATATCGCCTATACGGGTGGTACTATCGGTATGAAAAAATCGAGCCGTGGCTATGTTCCGGCAGAAGGTTTTTTAACCGAAACAGTGGTCAATAATGCAGAGTTTAATCGTGATGAAATGCCTTTGTTTGATATTCACGAATATTGCCCGCTCATTGATTCTTCAGATATGTCCCCTGCCCACTGGCAATTAATTGCTGACGATATTAAGAGTAAATACCAAGACTATGATGGCTTTGTGGTTTTGCATGGTACCGATACCATGGCCTACACAGCTTCTGCTTTGTCTTTCATGTTCGAAAACCTAACAAAACCTGTGATTGTGACAGGCTCACAAATTCCATTGTCGCAACTTCGTTCTGATGGCCAAGTAAACTTACTTAATGCCATGTATTTAGCCGCCAATTACCCAATTGCTGAAGTAAGCCTGTTTTTTAATAACCAATTATTCCGCGGTAACCGTGCAACAAAAGCCCATGCTGATGGCTTTGATGCCTTTGCATCACCGAACCTTGAACCATTAGCACTGTCTGGAATTAATATTCAACTGATCAAAGGGCAATTAAGCCCTTACGTTGATAACGAACTACAGGTGTCAAATATCACGCCACAGCCAATAGGTGTGCTTTATCTCTATCCTGGGATCAGCCCAAAAGTGGTTAAAAGTTTAGTTAATGACGACATCAAAGCACTAGTTTTATTAAGTTTTGGCGTAGGTAATGCCCCGCAAGATCCGGCGTTCTTAGATATTCTTAATGATGCAAGTAAACGCGGTATGGTAATTGTTAATCTAACGCAGTGCTTAAAAGGCCAAGTTAATATGGGCGGTTATGCAACCGGTAATGCCTTATTAAATTGTGGTGTGATCAGTGGCTACGATATGACATTAGAAGCCTGTTTGACCAAGTTACACTACTTATTTAGTCAAAAGCTTGAAGTAGAAACAATTCGTCACTTGATGCAAGACAACCTGCGCGGTGAGCTAAGTCGTTAATACAGCAAATACAAAAAAGGCACCAATTGGTGCCTTTTTTATGCTTTTTGATAATTAACGAACTTTTTCGTCAATCTCAACTAAGTCTGTTAAATGGCAAATCTCACCACTATGAGTTTTAATACCATGCTCACCGAAGTAGTCACGTTGTGCTTGAACAAGGTGACCATTACTTGGTGTTGTTAACGTCGCAATGTAAGTTTGCGTTGCAGTTAACACTGGGAATGCAAGACCAGATGCAACTGCTGCACCCGTTACCTTACGTAATGCTGCTGATTCACTCTGCATAGAATCAATAAATTCTACACCTTCAGCTACATTGTCTAAGTAATCAGCACGGATGATACAACCTGCGCGCCACGTTTGTAGCGTTTTAGAAAGATCTACTTTCCACTGATGAGCACGAGACGCACCTTTGATAAGCGCTAAACCTTGACGGTAAGCAAGTAAACTTGCCAATGTGAATGCATCTTTTAGCTCTGCTAAGTCTAAATCAACGGTATCAGTTGCTTTAGCAGCGTAAGTCATTTCTTTAGCAGCATGCGTATCACAAGTATTTGTTAAGTGACGTGCTTGAACAGCTGCAACTAGTGATGGCACTGCAATACCAAGCTCTAAGGCATTTTGTGCAGTCCATAAACCTGTACCTTTCGCGCCAACTTTATTGTCGATTAAATCAACTAGCGGCTCACCTTCTGTCGTTTCAAGGCTTAAGATATGGCTTGAAATTGACAATAAGTAGCTATTTAAAGTGCCTTCAGACCATTCATTGAAAATGTCAGCCACTTCTTTTGGTGAACGATTAGTACCTAAACGTAATAGTTGATACATTTCTGCAATTAATTGCATTAACGCATATTCGATACCGTTATGCACCATTTTCACAAAGTGACCACTTGCAGATTGGCCTACACGTGCAAAACACGACTCACCTTTGTAGCTTGCCGCTACTTTTTCAAACCACGGCTCAACACGCTCCCAGCCGCCTTCTGAACCACTTGCCATCATTGCAGGACCGTGACGTGCGCCTTCTGCACCGCCAGAAATACCCATAGTGGCAAATTCAAATTTGTTTTGATATTTAAGTTTACGGCTAATGCCATCTTTGTAGTTACTGTTGCCGCAATCTACGATAATGTCATCACAGTCAACACCTGCTTCTGCAAGCTCTGTACATACTTTATCAACCAATTCACCAGCAGGAACTAAAAGAAGAATCGAACGAGGCGGCTCTAAGCGTCTAACCATATCATTTAAATCAGACACAATATGTAAACGGTCTGCCAAACCTAGTGCTTTCGCACAGCTTAGTAACTCGGCACCCGCATCTGGGTTTTTATCATAAGCTACTAATGTCAGCCCTTTTTCAATCAGGTTGAGGGCAAGATTTTTACCCATAACGCCTAACCCTACTAATGCAACTTGCATTTAGTGTCCTCCTCGGTAACAACTATTGGTTAGTTAATCAAAATAATTACGCGCGCATTATACCCAAGCAGCCCAAAAATGCGAGCTTGACAGCCAACTTGAGATAAATCATCGAAATCATGAAGCGACGTTGCACTCAGTATATCAAAATAACCAAGGCATCGGACCAGATTTTTATAATACCCTTTAAAAAGGTATGTGTATTGACGCTACCTGACACCGGTGTCATAATAACGTCATTCACCCTTTGTATACTCTATAATTAATACAAAGAGCCAGATTCTCATAAGTAAAAACAATCATTTTTTACTTATGAGTTCTACATTGTGCTTATGTATAAGCCTATATTAAAGGTTTATAGCACGACATTTTAATAGATAACCATCAATTCGCTTAATATATTTGAGCGCACAGGAGAATTTGATGCTAAGACGCACAAAAATTGTTGCGACCCTTGGACCGGCAACCGATCGCGATAACAACCTAGAAAAAATTATTCGTGCAGGTGCAAATGTGGTTCGTTTGAACTTCTCACATGGAGTAGCACAAGATCACAAAGACCGTGCAGAAGCGGTACGCAGTATTGCTAAGCGTTTAGGCAAACACGTTGCTATCCTTGCTGACTTACAAGGTCCTAAAATTCGTGTATCAACGTTTAAAGACGGTAAAGTAAACCTAGAAGTTGGCGCAAAATTTACCCTTGATGCAAAAATGGAAAAAGGCCAAGGCGACGTTAATGCAGTAGGTATCGACTATAAAGAGCTACCTAACGACGTTAAAACAGGCGACTTACTGTTATTAAACGACGGATTAATTCAATTAACAGTAGATAACGTTGACGGTGACCTAGTTCACACGACTGTTACTGTTGGTGGCGTACTTTCAAATAACAAAGGTATCAACCGTTTAGGTGGTGGTTTAACAGCCCCTGCTTTCACTGATAAAGATAAAGAAGATTTAATCACTGCTACTGAGATTGGCGTTGATTATATTGCTGTTTCATTCCCACGCAGTGGTGATGACATGCGTTATGTTCGCTCTTTAGCAGAAGCCGCTGGCTCAAACGCACAACTATTAGCGAAAATCGAACGTGCAGAAGCCGTTGAAACTGTTGAAGCAATTGACGATATCGTACTTGCTTCTGACGCTGTAATGGTTGCTCGTGGTGACTTAGGTGTTGAAATTGGTGATGCAGCCCTAGTTGGTAAGCAAAAGCTTATCATTAGCCGTGCTCGTTCACTTAACCGTACTGTTGTTACTGCAACACAGATGATGGAATCAATGATCGATAACCCTATGCCAACACGTGCAGAGGTTATGGACGTAGCAAACGCCGTATTAGATGGTACTGATGCAGTTATGTTATCTGCAGAAACAGCCGCTGGTGACTACCCTGAAGAAACAGTAGCGACTATGGCTCGCGTTTGTTTAGGTGCTGAATCACAAAAAGAAACGCACGTTTCTAAGCACCGTTTAGACAGCCGTTTTTCATCAAATGCTGAATCAATTGCATTATCTGCGATGTATGCAGCTAACCACTTAGATTCTGTTAAAGCTATAGTGACTCTGACTGAATCAGGTAGCACAGCTAAATTGATGTCGCGAATCAGCTCTGGTTTACCTATTTATTCATTATCACGTCATCCAAGTACGCTGGGCCAAACAGCACTTTACCGTGGTGTTTATCCTGTATTTTTCGATTCAACGAAGTGTGAAGACGAAAGCATGGTACGTGATGCATTAAACACGCTTGTTGAGCAAGGCTCACTAGTAGCTGGTGATACTGTGATTTTAACTCACGGTGATGCAATGGAAACTATTGGTGCAACAAACACTATGAAGATTGTAACTGTTTAATCTGTTACGAACTTTCATAAAAAAGGCGCAATTAATAATTGCGCCTTTTTTGTTTTTAACTTATTAAATTTTGAATAGCTATTATACCAATCCGCTTAATTAAGTAGTCTATTTTGAGGCAATAAAACCTCGTTGATTACAAGGCAAAAATTTCGTTATTTAGTTGTTCTAAATGAGAAATTTTTAACGCAGTTAGCGACAGGTTTGATCCCTCAAAATGATTAAGTATTATTGCGGGTTGGTATTAGCTCGCGAGCGCTGCTTTCACTTTATCGCGATAGCTACGGCTTACTTTTAGTTCTTGGCCGTTATCTAGCACTAAAAGATACTCACCGCTTACTTGAGTTACAAGTTTGCTAATTTGCTTAGTATTCACAATGGCACTGCGATGAACTCGCACAAATAGTTGTGGATCAAGCTCTTGTTCAAGCTCTTTCATTGTTTTACGAAGGATATGCGTTTGCCCATCTTGGCAATGAAGACACATATAGTCACCAGCCGCATCAACCCATTGAATTGTAATAACAGGCACACGAACAATCTCGCCCTGCTCTTTTACAGCTAATGATTCTGGATAACGACGGTCAGCAAGGCTATCGCCAGTTGCTAACTTCTTTAAAATTTCTTCGCAATTATTGCCTGTAATACCTGCAACAAAGCTCGCTAGTTTTTTCTTATGGGCGTTATCTTGTTGCGTTTTTAAATAGGTATGCACTTTTTCTACCGCCTGTTTTAGTCTGTTGTCATCGACTGGTTTAAGAATATAATCCAACGCATGAATCTCGAATGCTTTAACTGCAAACTGGTCAAAAGCCGTTACAAACACAATAGCAGGTAATGGATTTACGCTCTCACTAAGTGCTCTTGCAACTTCAAAACCGTTCATATTTGGCATTTGAATATCTAAGAAAACCAATTGAATATTGCCCGATAAGCATTCATCAATTGCTTCTTGACCATTGCTACATAAACGAATGACTTCTAAATCGTCAAACTCAGAAAGTCGAACTGCTAAGCCTTTTCTTGCTAGCGGTTCATCATCAACGATCAAAGTTCTAATTTTGCTCATTTCTTAACAGCCTTTTCAAACGGAACGCGCAGATTAACTTTTAATCCACTTGGCGTATTGTCAGAGAGAACAAACGAGTAGTTGTTCTCATAAAGTGTTTTTAAGCGGTCCTGTGTATTAGCTATGCCAACGCCTTGAGAATTAACCAGTTGGCCATTTTTAAGCTCAGTACCAGGACCATTATCGCCTACTTCCAATAATAGTTCATTTGCAAAAACTTGTGCTTTAATATCAATCACACCACCTTCATTTAGTTGCGCTATCGCATACTTTATCGAGTTTTCGATAATAGGTTGGAGGATCAAGCTTGGTACCAAGGCTTCTTTTGCCTGCTCGCTTACATCTACATTAACTTGTAAACGTTCATCAAAGCGTACTTTTTCAATTTCTAAGTACAGCATGAGGGCATGAATTTCTTGCTCTAATGGCACCTTTTTTATTGGGTCTGTATTGAGTGTGTATCGTAAGAAGTCACTCAATTTTGACACCATTAAATTTGCATCTTTGTTCTCTTTTACCAAAATTAAGGTTGAGATTGCATTTAGGGTATTAAATAAAAAGTGCGGATTAAGTTGATAGCGCAGCATTTTCAGCTGAGCTTCGTGAGCCATAGTGGTTGCTTTGAGGGCCTTTTGTCGCTCACTTTGCAATAGCTGGTAATACTTAATACCAAAATACAAACCACTCCAACAAAGAATGATATAAACCGAATCTAACCCTTGTTGAAAGTAATAAAACCATTCATTTGGACGGTAACCGTGACGGTAGATTTCCCATAAATTGAATTTTTGTACAACGGCCCATAATGTGCCTGTGACATAGGAAGCACCAAAAACGACAAGCATTAATACCCAAGGTGAGGCATTCCAAACTTTACGATACATATAACGTAAAGGTACTGTCATTAAACAGCCTGCATAAGCGTTTAGTACAATAACAAATACGTAAATATCACGCATTTCAAAGACTTTTGAGCCGATATAATTAACTAACGCATAACCTATCCAGCCTGCAATTTGCAAAACCCAGAAAAAGCGTTGTCGATTATCAACTAATGATTGCCAATTCAAAATATCAGATTACCTTTCATAATTATTTTTATTATACCGATAGTCACGAGAACAAAGCACTGCCGCCTATCTTAATTTTTTATAGCCTTACCGCATTCTTCAGACATTAAAAAAGCGAAGGCCACAACAGCCTTCGCTTTTTCTCTGCTTTATTTTTAAGCTAGTTTATCTGAAGCCACTTTATAATTTGGATCTTCAATCACATTCACTTCAACTAAATCACGCGCATTGTGTAATAGTTGAATACAATCAGGGCTTAAATGACGTAAATGCAGTTTCTTACCCACTTTTGCGTATTTGTCTGCAAGACTGTCAATCGCTTCAATCGCACTGTGATCAGCAACACGGCTATGTTTGAATTCAATGATCACGTCTTCTGGGTCATTTTTAACATCAAATAGCTCGGCAAAGTTCTTAACCGAACCAAAGAATAAAGGACCATGAAGCTCATACACTTTAGAGCCTTGCTCATCGATGTAATTGCTTGTGTAAATGTGTTTCGCATGCTGCCAAGCAAAAACTAAAGCCGAAACAATGACACCCACACATACTGCGATCGCAAGGTCTGTTACTACGGTTACACCTGAAACAAGCACAATAACAAAAGCATCAGACTTAGGTACACGCTTCATCATTTTGAAGCTTGCCCACTCGAAGGTACCAAGTACAACCATGAACATAACGCCAACTAAAGCAGCTAGTGGGATCATCTCAATGAGGCTGGCTGCAAAAATAATGAATGCTAGCAGTATTAATGCTGCACTAATACCAGATAAACGTGAGCGACCACCTGAATTAATATTGATCATAGATTGACCAATCATCGCACAACCACCCATTGCACCAAAGAAACCACAGGTAATATTTGCAGCGCCTTGACCAATACACTCTTTATTACTGTGACCTCGGGTTTCAGTAATTTCGTCAATTAAGGTCAGTGTTAATAACGATTCAATTAAACCAATTGCCGCTAAAACTAACGCATAAGGGAAGATAATTTTTAATGTTTCAAGATTAAATGGCACCATTGGAATATGGAACTCAGGCAAGCCACCGGCAATTGTTGCTTGCTCATTGCCTGTCATTCCTTTTAAGAAATCAAGTACAGTGCGCGCTTCTAAATCAAAGCCAATCACAATCGCTGTTACAGTAACAATGGCAGCTAACGATGAAGGTACAGCAGTGGTTAGCTTAGGTAAGAAATGAATAATAGCCATAGTTAACGCTACTAAGCCAAGCATAATATAAAGTGCTTGCCCTTCCATCCACTGTTGGCCGCCCATCCCGTCTGGTACTTTAAATTGCCCAAGTTGAGCTAAGAAAATAACAATCGCAAGACCATTTACAAAGCCCAGCATTACTGGGTGCGGAACCATGCGAATAAACTTGCCGAGCTTGAAGATACCTGCGAGTACTTGCAGTATCCCCATCAATAACACGGTAGCAAATAAATACTCTACACCATGATCTAAAACTAAACTTACCATTACAACGGCTAGTGCACCGGTAGCACCAGAAATCATACCTGGACGACCACCAAAAATAGCCGTAATTAAGCCAACAATAAATGCGGCATATAAACCAACCAAAGGCTCAACATTAGCAACAAAAGCAAACGCAACCGCTTCTGGTACCAATGCCAACGCAACGGTCAAGCCTGATAGAATATCGTTTTTAGCAGAGCTTGGCGCTTTGCTGAGTAAGTTAAACATTAAGATCCTCTTTATAGTGAATGCATTTCGGCAAGGCGCAGAATTCTAGCAAAATCCGCAAAAGTTAACAATTATTAACAACAAAACGGCTAGTACCTAAAAGCACTAACCGTTTTCGAAAAAATAAAACGTAGTAGAAAAAGATTAAAGAGGTAAAGACGTACTACGCTTAACGCATGTCATGGTCACATTTGAGTGAACTTCTTGAACAAACTCAAGGTTTAGTAGGTTATCACGAACAAACTGCTCATACCCTTCAATACCTTTTGAAATAATTCGAAGCATGAAGTCCATGGTACCCGCCATGCTGTAACACTCGGTTACTTCATCATAGCTCATAATTAAACGCTCAAACTCAGCTAGATTCGTTCTACCGTGGTTAGATAGACGAACATGGGCATAGACCAACATATCAAAGCCAAGCTTTTTCTCGTCAAGCAAAGCAACTTTACCTTTGATATAGCCATCTTGCTCAAGCTTAGCAATACGACGCCAACATGGAGATTGAGATAAACCAACTTTATCGGCAATTTCTGCCGTAGATAAGCTAGCATCCTGCTGTAATAATGCCAAAATTTGGCGATCTACTTGGTTCAGAGACATTTTATTTCTTTTTCTGTAAAAATACTGGTTAAATTATATAACTGATTTAAAAATCAGTCTGCCTATTTTCTACTATTTATGCAAAAAAATTGCAATTTTATACCGTTCCACTTACAAACTACTTAACTATTGTTACACGTTGGCATTAACCAAAACGTCCGCTAATAAATGGATTTGTTTTTCGCTCATGCCCTACGGTGGTATTCGGACCGTGGCCTGGCAAAATAGCAACTTCATCAGAGAATGATAAAATCTCCGACTTAATTGATTCGAGTAATTGCGCACTATCCCCTTTCGGGAAGTCAGTACGACCAACAGAGCCTTGAAAAATCACGTCACCCACTATCACCTGTTCTGAACCTTGGTGGTAAAAAACAACATGACCAGGCGTATGCCCTGGGCAATGGCGTACAGATAGTTCAAGTTCACCTACGGTGATTGTATCGCCATGATTTAGCCACTTCGTTGGATAAAATGGTGTAATTGGTGCAAAACCAAACATTTGCGCTTGCATTGGCAAGGCATCAAACCAAAATTTATCATCTAAATGTGGGCCAATGATATCAACGCTAAAATGCTCTGCGAGTTGCTTTGCAGCGCCCACATGGTCTAAGTGACCATGTGTTAAGTAAATTGCCTCTAATTGGCAATTTAAAGCAGCAAGTTCTGCTTGAAGTTTGTCTGCATCGCCACCTGGGTCAACCAAGGCCGCTTTATTCGTTTGCTCGCAAATGATAATGCGGCAATTTTGCGCAAAGCCAGTAACAGGAACAGCAATCACTTTCATGTTATTGTCCTTTTTGTAACTGTTCAAACGCCATTAAAATTGGGTATTTTAAATAGCCTTGATCATAAAACGGTGTACGCTCATAGAGCCAATGCAAGCGAGCATCAGCATCTTTTGCAAAGTTTTTATCTTCACGAATTTTTTTATCGAACTCTAAAGCCAATGCAGGTTTTTCTTTAAGCATTTGTCGTGCATAAGGCATTAAAGCGTAATTCTCAACGTATTCAGTGCGCTGAAAAATAGTATTAAACTCGCCCCAAGCAAAGAATGAATCTGGCGCTTCTGGGTGTAGTAAGTGTGTAGCCAGTTCTGAGTATGGCTGCTCAGTTGAGACTTTGTACCAGCCGGTCATATCGACATTTTCTACAGTATTGTAATCAAATGTCGCCTCTACACGAAAACGTCCTTCAAAAGGTGCTTTTGCAAATGAGTAATCAGCAACGCTTGCTTGGGTTAATGGCTCAGAAACAGAACCATTCAACGTCGTTACCTCTACGCCGTGTAATTTAAGCTTACTTACCAATTGGCTGTACGCCGGCGGAATATAAAACGCAGCAGGAACGTTAACGGTCTTTTTAACTTCTTTTTGCCAAAAAACCGGTAATGCGTCATAGTTTTTAGCTTCACCTAAATATTTAACTTCAGGTTGCCCTGACAATGCGCTTTCAGTTCTTGAATAAGCGATCCCTTTAAATTCGATGGTATCTGGCTCTTTAGCATAACCGCGTTCAACAACTAATTGTGTCGGTTTAAAATCGAGCTCTTTTTGAACCGCTTCATTAAGGGCTTTATCGTTTGCAGCTAAAGCGTCAATAGCACCATCAATAAATACATAAGTACCTAATACGCGCTGCTTATAAGGTTTTAAAGAGTGGTTCTCAACTAATATTGTTGGTAATGAACGTAAATCACCCCAACCATTTGAAAAACGTGGTGTTGCCACCCACCCCGCTAAACCTTTTTTAAATTCGCGCTTGTCCATTACAAAAACCAGTGGACCTGGTATATGCCCTGCTTTTTCGAGTTTGGCATCAATAACAGGTTTAAATAGATTATCTAACGCTTGTGACACACTTGGTGATTCACTAGAAAAAACCGGATTATAGCCGTAGGTAACATCATATTGGTAATCAGCGCCATCGGTTACATGGACATCCACGTATAAATCTGGCTTAAATTGATTAATAACCTGCATCACACCGCGTACTTCGGGTGTATCAAGCTTAGTGTAATCACGATTTAAATTTAAATTTAGACCATTCGTTCTAAAGCCCATTTCTATCGGGCCACGCTGATTAATACGGTTGTATTGGCTACTGCGCTCGTGACCATCAACATTTAAAATAGGAATAAACAGAATATTGACTTTGCTCAGAATATCGCGGCGTTTACCTGTTGCAATATCGCGTAGCAACATAAACATGGCGTCTTTGCCATCAATTTCACCACTGTGAATGCCTGCTTGAATGAAGATGGTTGGTTTTGTATCAGCAACAAGTTGTTTTGCATCAAACAAACCTTGCTCATTCGCCACTAACATCTTAACCGCACGACCCGAACTGCTTGTCGTAATAGTCGTTACTTTGAATTGTGTTGGGTTTGCGGCAACAAGGCGATCTACAAACGCCATAGTGTCTGCATAATCAGGCGATAAAGTGCCTTCGCTTAATTCAAAATCTGTGGTTAAAGGTCCTTTTTCTTGCATTAAAGACACACTATCGCCTTGCCATGGCAACAGTGGGGGTAAGTGGCTGTCTAAAGTTACTGCAGCAGATAAAAACACTAAACTCGCAAACATATCACTCTCAAGTGCGGTACTTATTCTATATTGGGGAAATTATAACAACTAATCTGAATGGATTGCGTAAACTGCGGTGATTCAACAAAAAAATGGAGCAAACGACATACGCTATGCAAAATCGTTGTTAGTTATGAATATTAATTAAGATCAAAAAAAGGAGCACTAGGCTCCTTTTTAAACTTTATGAAAAGCGAAATTAAGCCGCTAGGCCTTCTTTTGCTTTTGCAACAAGCGCTGCGAATGCAACTTGGTCATAAACAGCGATATCTGCAAGGATCTTACGATCGATTTCTACAGAAGTCTTTTTAAGACCATTGATAAAACGGCTGTATGAAAGACCGTTTTGACGAGCTGCTGCATTGATACGTGCAATCCAAAGTTGACGGAAAGTACGTTTCTTAGCACGACGGTCACGGTAAGCGTATTGACCCGCTTTAGTAACTGCCTGGAAAGCTACGCGGTAAACACGTGAACGTGCTCCGTAGTAACCTTTAGCTTGCTTTAAAACTTTTTTGTGACGTGCACGTGCGATAACACCGCGTTTAACTCTTGCCATTTCTGAAGACTCCTATTAAGCGAATGGTAACATACGTGAAACTAGACCATGGTCATTCTTATGAACCATCATCTTAGGACGTAAGTGTAATTTACGCTTAGAAGTTTTCTTAGTCAGAATGTGACGAAGATGCGCTTGTTTACGCTTGAAACCGCCAGAAGCAGTTTTCTTGAAACGCTTAGCCGCGCCTCTGTGAGTTTTTAGCTTGTAAGCCATTGCAATAACTCCAAATGTATTGCTTAAAAATTAGCAAGCAGGCGAGAGATATAAAAATAGCTCTACTTTTAAGGCCTAACTTACTGCCATAGTCCGGTGAAGGCTCACTACAAAAGCAGTGCAACCTTACTTATAACCGGTTATTTCAGGTGAACAGTAAACTGTTACTTGCAGACCTGAAATAAAATCGGTGCGTAATATACCCTGTTTATTGCTTTTTAGCAATAGGTGCCATCATCATAACCATCTGGCGACCTTCAACACGATTTGGGAATGATTCAACTTGTGAAACATCTTCTAAATCGGCTTTAACACGGTTTAATAATTCGATACCAATTTCTTGGTGAGCCATTTCACGACCACGGAAACGGATAGTGATTTTAGCTTTATCACCCGCTTCTAAGAACTTGCGTAAGTTGCGTAGCTTAACCTGGTAGTCACCTTCATCCGTACCTGGACGGAATTTGATTTCTTTAACCTGGATTTGCTTTTGCTTTTTCTTTTGTTCTTTTAGTTCTTTGCTTTTTTCAAAGATGAACTTACCGTAGTCCATAACCTTACAAACAGGTGGCTCAGCATTAGGACTGATTTCTACAAGATCTACACCCGCATCATCAGCGATAGCTTGCGCCTCTTTTAATGACACGATGCCAGCTTGCTCGCCGTCGATGCCAATTAAACGAACTTCTTTAGCTGTAATATCTTCGTTGATACGATTTTTTTGAGCTGTTTGTTGCCCTTTCTTGCCGCCTCTAATGGTACGATCCTCCAAGAATATAAAATAAAAAGCGTGTAGTTGGCTGTTTGTTTTGCCCTACACGCTCATGATTTATTGTCGATTTTTAATTTCTTCGCTTACTTTAGCAACGAAATCATCAACACTAAATTTGCCTAGGTCTTCACCTGTGCGAGTGCGTACTGCCACTTCTTGTTGTTCAACTTCTTTATCGCCAACAACAAGTAAATATGGAATACGTTTTAACGTATGTTCACGGATTTTAAAGCCAATCTTCTCATTTCTCAAGTCAGCAGCGGCTCTAATTCCAAGTTTATTTAATTTTTGTACAATTTCTTGCACATAATCTGCTTGTTTATCCGTGATGTTCATGATCACAACTTGCTTAGGAGCAAGCCACGTTGGGAACAAACCAGCGTATTCTTCAGTTAAAATACCGATGAAACGCTCAATTGAACCTAAAATTGCGCGGTGGATCATAACTGGTGTACGACGTTCGTTATTTTCAGCAACATAAGTTGCACCTAAACGACCTGGTAATGCAAAGTCTAGCTGTACAGTACCACATTGCCATGCACGGTCTAAACAGTCATAAAGTGTAAACTCAATCTTAGGACCGTAGAATGCACCTTCACCTGGTAGGTAATCAAACTCAATGTCGTTTGCTTTTAATGCATCAGCTAGCGCAAGCTCAGCTTTATCCCACATTTCATCTTCACCGATACGCTTTTCTGGACGAGTAGATAGTTTTACAACGATCTTCTCAAAACCAAACGTTTCGTATGTGTCGTAAACCATTTTGATACATGCAGAAACTTCATCCATGATTTGCTCTTCAGTACAGAAGATATGCGCATCATCTTGAGTAAAGCCACGTACACGCATTAAGCCGTGTAATGCACCTGATGGTTCGTTACGGTGACAACAACCAAACTCAGCCATACGTAATGGAAGATCACGGTATGATTTTAAACCTTGGTTAAAGATTTGTACGTGACCCGGACAGTTCATTGGTTTGATTGCGTATTCACGCTTTTCAGATTCAGTTGTGAACATCGCATCTGCGTATTTGTCCCAGTGACCTGATTTTTCCCATAAACCACGGTCCATCATTAATGGGCCTTTAACTTCTTCGTAATCGTACTCACGTAATTTTTCACGAACGAAGTCTTCTAGTTCACGGTAAATGCTCCAGCCATCATTGTGCCAAAACACCATGCCTGGTGCTTCTTCTTGCCAGTGCCATAAATCAAGCGCTTTACCAATACGACGGTGATCACGTTTTTCAGCTTCTTCTAAGCGTTTTAAATACGCTTTAAGTTGCTTTTTATCTGCCCATGCAGTGCCGTAGATACGTTGCAGCATCTTGTTTTCAGAATCACCGCGCCAATAAGCACCTGCCACTTTCATGATTTTGAAATGTTGACAGAACTTCATGTTTGGAACGTGTGGCCCACGACACATGTCGATGTATTCTTCGTGATGGTATAAGCCTGGACGATCATCTTTCGCGATGTTCTCGTCTAGGATTTCCATTTTATATGTTTCACCACGCGCTTCAAAAGTATCGCGTGCTTCTTGCCAGCTTACGGTCTTTTTAACAACGTCGTAGTTTGTTTTAGCAAGCTCAAGCATGCGCTTTTCGATAGCATCTAAATCATCTTGGCTTAAAGAATGTTCCATATCGATATCGTAATAGAAACCGTTATCGATGGTCGGACCGATTGCCATTTTTGCTTCAGGGAAAAGCTGCTTAACTGCATGACCAATAAGGTGCGCACATGAGTGACGGATAATCTCTAAACCATCATCATCTTTTGCTGTGATAATTTCTAAACGCGCATCTTCAGTGATTAAGTCACATGCATCAACACGAGTACCATTAACACGGCCTGCAATCGTTGCCTTGGCAAGACCTGGACCGATATCGCTCGCTACGTCATATGTACTTACTGGGTTTTCAAAACTACGCTGACTGCCGTCAGGGAGGGTAATAACTGGCATTATAAATCCTTAATACAGTGGTGATGCCTACAATGCATCACATGTAATATTTTTAAAAAAATTTTATGTAACTCTGCAACGCTTTTACGAATAAGCATTGCTATTTAAGCTTGTATTTACTGAGTCTTCGCAAATACAAGCAGCTATTGTCGCCGCTCACGTTCTCAAATACAAGTAGTTAGAAGACTAAATTGACAATTAGTTAAGTCATTTCATACTTAGTGAGTCAGTACTTTTAGAGTGATGAAAATGCCAAACACGCGTACGTTCAAATTCGCAACGTTTAATTTATTAAATTACACCGCGCCCCCCTACTCGTTTTACCAGTTACATGAACGCTATAACAATACGCAATGGCAGCAAAAACAATTGTTTGTAGCTAATTTCTTAAATGAGGCAAACCCTGATGTGGTGGCGTTTCAAGAAGTGTTTAGTCAGCATGCTCTAGAAGTGCAATGCAAAGAAGCGGGATATGATTATTTTAAAACGGTCGATAGCCCGTCCCATGATAGCCTTTATCCGCAAGTGTTATTCAATCCTGTGGTTGCGATTGCCAGTAAATACCCGTTTAAATCGGCCGATGCATTGACACCATGCCCTGAATTACTTGAGTACTTAAACAATCAAAATGAGTTCAAATTTAACCGCACCCCGATTAAATGCATGATTGATTTACCTGATTTTGGTGAAGTCTGCTTTTATGTTGTTCACTTTAAGTCACAACGTGTGCAATCAATGGCGCATATTCTTAATATTCATAACCTTGAAGATCCGTTGCTGCAGTTGTTACACCAGACGGTGGGTACCATGCAGTCGCAAATATCGCGTTCATTGGAAGCATCTATTGTTTATTATGATGCGCTAAAAACCCAACGCGAAAAGCAATGTGCAACGCTCGTTATGGGTGACTTTAACGATGTACTTACTAGCCCTACTTTATCGTTTATGACACAAGGGTTTCATCCTACACGCTGTGAGCCCTGCATAGAACATAACGAACCCGTTGTTGGCCTAACCGACAGCTACGAGTTTAGTCGGTCGTTTTATGATGAGAAAAACAAACCCTTTAGCCATTATTACCAAGGTAAAGGTAATGTACTAGATTATATTCTTGCCTCTGCACATTTTAATCCCGACTGCCAAGTTTCAAAGGTGAAAGCGCTCGACTATGAAAGTTATGACAAGCATATTTCCCCTACACAACTGACCGAAGACATTAGTGTAAGTGACCATAGTGTTATCGCTATAAAAATTCATTTTTAAAGCAACTGATTTTCATAACGTTACTTGCTATAATTGCGCAAATTAAGTTATTTAGAGAATGACCATGAGAACATGCGGTGTAGAAATTACAGGTAGCGACGTACTACTGTGTATTTTAACCAAAGACAATGACGTATTTGATATCCGTGATGTCAGACAAACACGTTTTACCTTAGGTAACGGTAATGACACAGAAGTAATGCGTAAATTCCAATTTGATTTCAAAAAATTAATGGAAGATTACCAAATTGACTCTGTAGCAATCAAAGAGCGTCAAGCAAAAGGTAAGTTCGCTGGTAGTGCGAAAGGTTTCAAAATGGAAACGGCTATTCAGTTAATTGAGCGTTTAGATGTGCAAGTTTTATCTGCAACTGAAATCAAAGAGCAGCTTAAGCGCAACCCAGTGCCTATTGATTTTGAAGACACAGGCCTAAAAAAATTCCAAGAAAACGCATTCATTAGTGCTTACGTGTACATCATGCGTAAAACTTATAAGCAAGATGAGCCAAAAGCTTAATTGCTGCTTATTCTTAAAAAAACGTGCTACGGCACGTTTTTTTATACCTCAAAACCCATTCTTTATTCTGCTTTATTAAAATTACACTCTGTACATTAGTCTTATAAAGCTTTTCTTTGTCGACAATCTATGTTTAGTTAATCAGGTACGCATGTTTTGAAATCATCCTAATTGATTGTTTCAATTCTTTTGCATCAAGTCCATGACAACAAATTAACCGGACACGGAGAATACAATGCAGACAAAGAACACACACTGTAATGCGCTTCCACTTACTCAAAGCTATTATCAAGGCCGTACAGACATTCCATTGATAGAACAAACAATTGGACAGTACCTTGACAATATTGTCGACAATCACCCTAATCACCCCGCAATTGTGGTTCATCATCAACAGATCCGATTAACCTATAGACAATACCAGCAGCAGATTAACCAGTTAGCAATGGGATTATTATCACTTGGCGTAAAACCTGGCGACCGGGTTGGTATTTGGTCTCCTAACAATATTGAATGGTGCTTAACCCAATTTGCTACAGCCAAGATTGGTGCAATTATGGTGTGCATCAACCCTGCATACCGACCAAGCGAATTAAAATACGCACTCAATAGTGTTGAGTGTTCAACACTTATCACAGCAAGTGAATTTAAAGCCAGTAATTATATAAGCATGCTCTATGAGCTCGCACCGGAACTTAAAGATTCACAAGCAGGTGAATTAAATTTAAACGCCCTGCCACATCTAAAAAATATAATTCGTATTGGTGATGAGCCTGCTACTGGCATGTTTAGCTTCAACGATATCATGCAGCGCGCAACAGATGCCCATAAGCTAGAGCTTGATGCAATAGCTGCTACTTTAAGCTGTGACCAAGATATCAATATTCAATTTACTTCTGGTACTACGGGTAATCCAAAGGGAGCGACCTTATCGCATAAAAACATCCTCAATAACGGATTTTTGATGGCCCAAGCGATGAAGCTGACACATGAGGATAAACTCTGTATTCCTGTACCGCTATATCACTGCTTTGGTATGGTGCTTGGCAATTTAGTATGTATAAGTAAAGGCGCCACCGCAGTTTTTCCGGGTGATTCATTCGACCCTAAAACAACCCTAGAAGTTGTTGAAAAGGAACGCTGTACAGGCCTGCATGGTGTTCCAACGATGTTTATCGCTGAGTTAGAGCTTAAAGACTTTGCAAACTATGACTTAACTAGCCTACGAACAGGCGTGATGGCCGGCTCAACCTGCCCTGAACAAGTCATGCGAAAAGTACACTCATTAATGCATATGAAAGAAGTTGTGATTGGTTATGGCCAAACTGAGTGTAGCCCTATCAATAACGTGACCGAAACAGACTCGCCTCTTGAAAAACAAGTCACCACAGTGGGCCGTGCATTAGCCCATACTGAAGTGAAAATTATCGACGAGCTGGGTGATGTTCAAAAAGTCGGCATACCGGGTGAAGTATGTAGTCGTGGTGCTGGAATTATGCGCTGCTATTGGAATGATGAAGAGAAAACGAAAGCAACAATTGATCAAGACGGTTGGTTACACTCTGGTGACTTAGGTGTGATGGACGAAGATGGCTTTGTTGCTATTGTTGGCCGAATAAAAGACATGATCATCCGTGGTGGTGAAAACATTTACCCAAGAGAAATAGAAGAAGTTCTCTACACCTACCCTGGTATTCAAGATGCAGCCATATTTGGCATTAGCGATGAAAAATACGGTGAAGAAGTATGCGCTTGGATCCAACCTAAAGATGATGCAGTACTTGATGAAAATGCCATTCGTGATTTCTTAAAAGACAAACTAGCCTATTTCAAAGTACCAAAGCACATCCGCTTTGTTGAAGAATACCCTATGACAGTAACAGGCAAACTTCAAAAGTTCAAAATGCGTGAACAAATGCAAGAACTCCTAAGCGAAAAAGCCTTTTCGTAATCATTTACTTGAAAAATACTCTCAAATTTCAAACAAGCTCAGCACCGCTGAGCTTTTTAATTTATTAAGACACCCATATTATGAAAAGATATTAAGACACCCATATTAAATTAAGACGCCCATATTTATTTAAGGAGTTAACCGAGCTTCATATCTAAAGAATAAATTTAAGAAGACACCCAACTTAATATTTCTCACTTCACAAAATTATGACTAAACTTAAATTGTTCAACTCATGGAGGAGAAGAGCATGGCAACCCCACGTAGAAACTTAATTAGCGTTTCAAACACACCTTACTATCACTGCATTTCACGCTGCGTTCGTCGCGCTTATTTGTTCGGGCAAGATCCACTAACGGGTCGTTCATATGAACACCGGCGAGATTGGGTTGAAAACAAACTACTTCAACTTGGACGAATATTTTGTATTGATATTTGTGCCTACGCTGTAATGAGTAATCACACTCATCTGGTTCTTCACATTGATATAGCAAAAGCTAAGCGTCTAAATAATAAAGCGATTCTAATTAGGTGGCACAAGTTATTCAAAAGTACATTCCTATGCCAACGATTCTTAAATGGCGAATTGCTAACAAAAGCTGAGCTCGCTGCGGTTAATACCAGAGTAAATTTATATCGAGAACGGCTCAGCAGTATTAGCTGGTTTATGCGAGTTCTTAACGAGAGTATTGCACGAAAAGCGAATCTAGAGGATGAATGTAAAGGACGATTTTGGGAAGGTCGCTTTAAGTCACAAGCTTTACTTGATGAAGCAGCACTTGCCGCTTGTCTTGCCTATGTAGATTTAAATCCTGTTAGAGCAAAAGCGGCTGATTTACCTGAGCAATCTGACTACACCAGTATTAAATCTAGAATTAATGCAGCTCAAAATAATAAGCAACCGAAATCGCTTATGCGCTTTGCAGGTAAACCTCGTAAACATATGCCTAAGGGAATACCATTTGAACTCAAAACATACCTTCAACTTGTTGATTGGACTGGGCGTTCAATACGAGATGACAAGCCTGGGACAATCCCAGAGGAGGCATTACCAATACTTGAAAGGTTAAACATTTGTACTGAAAACTGGCTCACACTCACCACTTCCTTTACCCGCTCGTTTAAAAATACAGCGGGTAAAGAGCAAGCTATAACTGAGTATGCAAAACACATGAAACGAAAGAGAAGAAGCTCAATAACTAATAGCCAAGCTTTGTTTTGCTAAACACTTAACTTTTCATTTACTACTTTTATTCATCTATTTTAAAAAATAGAAAATTTCTACGTACTGAATTTAATCTCATCTAGAATTAAATAACTAATTTTTAAATTTAAATAACAACAAAGAACTAAACATAATTTGTACATAAATGAAGTCAACCAAAAGCTGTGGCTATCTAGCTTTTAACTACCAAAATTGGGTGTCTTTTTATAAAAATGGATGTCTCTTTAATTCGTTTTATAAAAATGGATGTCTCTTTAATTCGTTTTATAAAAATGGATGTCTCCTTAATTCGTTTTAAAAAAATGGATGTCTTTTATTTATTACACAACTCCTTGTTTTAACATAGCATCTGCAACTCGTTCAAAACCCGCTATATTCGCACCAAGTACCAAGTCGTGTTCATGGGAGTACTGCTTGGCGGTAGCTGAAATTGTATCGAAAATAGACTTCATAACTTGTTGAAGTTTCTCATCAACTTGCTCAGCTCGCCACTTTTGCATACTGGCATTTTGAGCCATTTCAAATTGACTGGTAGCAACTCCACCAGCATTTGCAGCCTTACTTGGCCCTAAAAATACATCATTGTCTTTAAATACTTTTAACGCATCAGCTGTGGTCGGCATGTTTGCACCCTCGCACACAACAGAGCAGCAATTTTCAACCAAAGCTTCAGCATCTTTTTCGGTAATTTCATTTTGGGTTGCGCAAGGAAGTGCAATATCTGCCTCATATCGCCATACATGATGTCCGTCGCTAGGATATTGATTTACAGGCGTAAACTCAGCATCTTTGTGTTCATTCAAATAATCCCTAAGCTCAGCACCTCGTTCATTTTTTAAGTGTTTTACGAGAGCCACATCAAGCCCATCTTTACAATATAAGGTCCCTTTTGAATCACTACAACTAAGAATAACAGCATCGTATTGGACAAGCTTTTCCATCAAATACAATGCTACGTTACCAGCACCAGACACTAGGCATCGCTTACTTCTTAAAGAATCACCTTTAGCATCTAGCATGGCACTTAAAAAATATGCAACACCATAGCCAGTTGCTTCTGTTCTCAGTGAAGAACCTGCCATAATCTCAGGCTTACCAGTTAGTACCCCTTCAAATTGATTAGTGATCCGTTTATATTGACCAAATAGATAACCAATTTCTCTCGCCCCAACGCCAATATCACCAGCAGGAACATCTGTGTTAGCACCTATGTGACGATAGAGTTCAGTCATATATGACTGACAAAAACGCATAATTTCATTGTCACTTTTTCCTTTAGGGTTAAAGTCAGCACCGCCTTTAGCGCCTCCTAATGGCAACCCTGTGAGTGCATTCTTCAAAACTTGCTCAAAGCCTAAAAACTTCACCACACTTTGATTGACACTCGGGTGGAACCTCAAGCCCCCTTTATAAGGGCCTAGAGTTGAGCTAAATTCGATTCTAAAACCACGATTAACTTGCACTTTGCCGTCATCATCAAGCCAAGGAACCCTAAATATTGCTTGCCTTTCAGGCTCAACTAACCTCTCTAGAATTGCCTGCTGTTGATATTCACTGTTACCTTCTACTACCTGATTTATTGATGAAAGCACTTCTTCAACAGCTTGATAAAACTCAGGCTCATTTGGATTAGACTCTTTAACTGATTGCAGTACCTCTTCGATATATTGCATTACAAAATCCTCTTTCAAGCTGTTGAAAATATTCAGTCTATTAGAATTAAACTGACTAAGACATAATATCGATCACTCATGTTTAACGAATAGTGAACACCGCTGATTGCTCCCCATCATATTGCCACTCAAAACGCAGTGGTTCATTTTGAGAATCATAAAACCAAACTTCTGCCACAAGCTCTAAGGCACTATTTGCCAGCATCACAGTCGACGTTAATTTGCTTTGTTTTAGAGGTGCCCGCAATAAGCATTGATCGTAATCAGCCTTATTATCATCGCCTTTCAAGCAGATATTTAAATACGCTCTGCTATCACCCATGTTCAAATCAACATCTATGTTTAGTTCTATCTTGCTACTTAAATCAAATTGAGGAGCAATCGTTAGATCTGCCATTGTCTCTGTTTCCACACTCGTGTCAGGAGGTGTTGTTTCTGGTGGCGGCGTGCTTGTGGTGGGTGTCTGCGTAACAGTTGTGCTTACCGATTCAGTTGAAGAGCTACCTTCTCCACCGCCACCACACGCAGATAACATTAAGCTAATGATTAATAAAGTATAATGTTTCATGACTATTCTCCTCGTAGAATAACATTTGCAAGTTTTGCATTATTAAACCAAAGCGGCTTTTCCCGTCCCTCTGATTCAGCAAATGATCTAAAGTCACTATACGCATGTGTTATATCAACACTCTCTTTTGGATGCGCCCATGAACTGCCAATCTCCATTGCCCAAGGGAGACCCGTTTCAGTTTGGAAATAATAACTTTGAGCACTATTACTGGCATCATCAGAGTCAGTGATTGAAAATAACTGTGAATTGAATTTTTCGGTTGGTTGTTGATTCTTAATATGAACTTCCCAACCACGTGGGTTTTGTCCAACTAAAAACTCACCATGGTAGTGATCTTGAGCCGCGAAAATAAATGGGTCTAAAGTATATTTTGGCGCTTCAATTGTGGTCACTCCACTTTGAAGTGAAACGGTTAAACTAAACGAAACTTTGCTGTTGGTATCACAGCCTGTTTCAGTTCTAAAATAACTACAACTTGACTGCTTATCTGCATAATCCCAAGTGTCTGGCATGATAATGAAAATAGCATCTTCAACCCCTTGTTCTAATATAGAATGTGATTGTGTTTCGCCATTTATCGTTAAATTAATTGAACTTGTATCTATCTGACTTCTTAATATTCGTTTATCAACATCATCGGCTATCGTTTGATACAAACGAACTGCAAAGCCATTATGAAAATCAGCACCAATTCCAACCAACTCCCCTTCTATTTTGTAACCAATGGCCTGACCTTCTTTATCAATCAATGTAGTACGGTAATTTACAACTAAATCGTTAAAGTCATAATCACCAGCAAAAGGCCATTGATCTTCATAGGCAAGGGTTACCCAGCCATTCTCACTTGGGTATACCAAACTTCCATATGTTGTTACCGGGTAATCCTCGACTTCGCCGCCTGTTACCCCACCACTTGCGGTAATTGGGTTAGCCTCGCTGCCATCGGTTACACGAAAGCGTGCCCATGTTGCTCCCATCACAGCATCACTCGGTACATCAACCAGCACACTGTTATCACCTTGATTTAAGCTGTATTTACTTACTGTGATTTCGTCTGGATCAAACTGGAAATTTTGGTCCCAATCGAACCAAGCATATAAATAACCATTATCATTAGGTGCGGTCACTATTATCTGGCTGGTAGAGCCTGCAACAAAATCAGTGACAAATTTAACCCCATCATCTGAGCTATCGACGGGTGAAGCCTGTAAATCTGCAGGAGTGTTAATGTTTTCACCATCAACAACGGCTCCTAAATAAACTAAATTTGATTGGTCTTCATTAGGGTCAAACAGATGGCGGGCACCACTATCAGCAAGCGCTGTTTTATATGGCATAGGGGCATCGCCAAAGTCGATTGAGTTATCAGTTACTTTTACTTCTGCAATAGCACAGCGTGCACCATCATTTTGATTCGATGTTGGCCCTAAGGTGAACACTGCAGCGGTAGGTGTATAACCAACCACAGGGCTGGTGCTTAAATCTACTTTATGGATTTTACCGCTGCGATTATTACTAAAATAAAACTGACCTTGTACATCAAAATAACCAGCACCATTAGCACCGGTATCGCCGGCTATGTCGAGGTTAGCGACAAAAGTGGGTGTCTGATTATCTAAATTGATTTCATAAAGGTCGCCGTTTGACTCAACCGCATACAAAAGATTGCTTTGTGGATGAAAAGCAAAATCATAAATAGCTAAATTCCAGTTAGCTGAGCCTGCAACTAATTGCGCCTGATACTCGTCGGCCTCTTCAGTTAAATCAATGCCATATAGACCAAATTTAGGGTGGTATAAATAGTAAACCGCCTGATTAGTTTCACTACTTACATGAATATCACCAACATAAAAATTGGTATCTGGTAGACCATTTACAATCAAACGCTGTAAAACATAATCATCACCAATACGTACAACACTTCTCGGGGCTTGTTTGCTAAAGCCATACATGTACTGGTCTTGATAATTAAAGCCAACCGCATTTACGCTGTCGTTATTCGCCTCTGTTGTAAAATCCATTGACGCTGCAAGCACGGTGGTTTTGGCAGAAACTAGGTCAACGCCAAACATTTGCGCAGGCGAACCTTGAATCAAAAATGCTTTACTCGGGCACTGTTCAAATGGTGCAGCACTTACAAAGCCTGTTGCAAGTGCGGTTATTAGGTAAGCGGGTATGTTACTTTTCATAATTACACTCTCCTGTGGATGTGTTATTACTCAAAGCAGTAACCATTCCAAAATATAACTCACGCTATAACAAGGTGTTATGAAAAATCAGACTGAGTATTTGCAAGATGCAAGAGGCATAGTTGCATAATGCAATTCTTTTTAGCTATAAAAGCAAATCATTCCCACTTAAAAGAATGACATGCTAGACTAGTTAGGAATAAAAATAATAATAAACCCCACTATGAAACTTAAAGCCTCTGTAATTCTGTGCTTTGCCTTATCAATGAACAGTGCTTTTGCATCAACACTGCAACAAAACATTGATGAAGCCAGAACAATCAGTGACTACCAAAAACGATATGACTATTTAAAAGCCATCGATAAAAAGCTTATTGAGTCTGCCAGCCTTGCAGAACAAGTAAGTTATAACGTTAGATTAATTCACGTTCACATACACCTCGGCCAATTTCAACAAGCGCAAACTATCATTGATGAACTTGAAGCAAGCCCTAAATACAAAAGCGACGCCCCCATTTACAGCGAGTTGTATCTAGCGAAAGCGCGGTTGGCATATAGAAAAAGTGACTTAGAAACCGCAATTTATTTATCGCAACAAAATGTCGCCCTATTTCAGCGCTTACAACTTACCCATTATGAAATTGATGCCGTGGCGAGTCTTGTCAGTGCTTATCATAATGCTGGCGAGTATCAAGCAGCCTTAAACTTGCTTGAAGTTTATATTCACGACAACAATCGCGAATTAACCTTAAAGCAAAAAGAAATGCTCTATCATGGTTATTCGCGTAATCTTGAACAGTTAGACCGCTTAACGCTTGCACTCGAATATAAGCTAAAACGCCGTGAAGTTATTCATCAGATGTCGCCGTCTATCTCGTTACAAGCTGGCATAAGTTATTCAATTGCCCAAAGTTATTTAGATTTAGAACAATACGAAAAAGCAAAGAGCGAATTTATTATAGCCCTTAGTTTTGATAGGCAAACGGGTTCACTTTCTGATATCGGACATAGTTTAGTTAAACTATCCCAATGCGAATATGGGCTAAAAAACTACGATGCAGCACTTGAATACGCACAAGAAGCTCAACAGGTGTTCGCAAGTTATAACAGCGCACGAAATACAGCCTGGGCAAACCATAATATTGCGATAAATTTGCTCGAAGTCGATAAAGCAACTCAAGCATTAACCATTGAAAAACAAGTGATCACTGAACTCAAGCAAGACGATCACTTATATATTGATGTATTACTCACATTAGCAAAGCTATACATTGGCTCTACTGAGCACGAACAAGCTGAACATTTTGCTGAGCAAGCCTACAATTTAAGCAACCAAAAAAATAAGCTGCAAAAGCAAATCACAGCCCTAGAACATTTGATCACTGTGGCAGTACAACAAGCTGATTACAAACAGGCATTGTCGTACCAACGGACTATTACAGAGCTTGAAAAAGGTTTTGCCCGCAACAACTACAATCAACGTTTAGCGGAGCTGCAAAACTCCATTGCGATGCGCGACCGTGATTTGGCCATTCAAGATTTAAAGCTCCAAGACAATGAAAAAAGCCAAGCAATTGCTTCACAGCGCCAAACGATCTTATACAGCATTTTATTATTTAGCCTGCTTTTAGCTGTAATGGGCATTGCTTTATTAAGAATAAGACAGAGAAAACAGCTTATTGAACAGCGCCGAAATTATCTAGATAAACAAATCAGTCAACGTAGTAAGTTATTATCACAAGTTGCTCACGAGTTAAGTGGTCCATTAACCGGGTTGCGCTTACACCTTGAAACGCTCCAAGCAGGCCTCACACAATTTAATGAGCTTACATACGAAAAGCTCAACCAAAAAATCACCGACATGGCAACTTTAGTGACTGATTTAAATAAAATTTCACTTTTAGAGCAAAGTAGCTTTCAGCTCAACGTAGCAACAATTAATGCAGCTGAGTATTTCCAAAGTTTACACGCAGATATGCTGATCCAGCTTGATAAATTTGAAGTGGGTTTCACACAAAATATTGCTGATGAATTTAGTTTAGAGTGTGATGCAACACGGCTTTCACAGTTATTTGCCAACTTAATCAGTAATTCGCTTAAGTACACAAATCACCCTGGTAAGATTAATTTGACGATTAGCCAAAACCAAACACAGCTCTTAATCTGCTATGAAGATTCAGCCCCTGGCGTCAGCGACGAGAGTTTAGCAAAGATTTTTGACCATCTTTATAGAGTGCCAGACTTAAAAACAGTAAAACAATCAGGTTCAGGAATTGGGCTTGCGATAGTAAAACAAATTGTCGAAGCCCATAACTGGCGGATTACAGCAGCTCATAGCGAACTGGGTGGTGTCCGCTATGACTTAACGATTCCTATTTAGTTGATTTGTCTGGCCATTCGAACGCGCCAACATCACCAGGAAAGACAACTGGTGATTCAATACCGTCTTTGTTTACAGCGGCAACACCAAAATAGTAGTTATCGATAACAACATTTTTAAGGGTTGCTTCGGTTACATTGCCAACATCGCGGCTAAATTGCCATTCTGGCTCACTCGTGTAACGCCAATAGATTTTATAACTGACCACCGTTGGATTATCGCTTTTATGCCACGCTAATGTTGTACTTGGTTTTACTGCACCTGAAATACTAACGCCCGTTGGTGGCGCTGGAGCCCATGCCATTGAAGCCATTGTCACTGCATTAAGTGACGTTAACTTCGCCGCATAGGCAAAATCAACATGGTCAATGGTGTCACCGTAGGTAATACCATCTTCAGTACGCAAGTCTTGATGCTGTTGATTATAGTTTTCGTTGGTTTCCATTATACGCACAGCTGCAAAGCCAACATCGTTAAATGGACGGTGATGCCCTCCTCGACCAAAACGATCGAGTCGATATACCAACATGGTATCCAGATTTTCAATGTAGCGATCTGCGATTGTATCTATGTAACGCGCTAGGTTACGGCTTGCAGAGTCAACTTCACCACCTGTAAAACGGCGTTTATGGGCTTGCTCTTTGGTTTCAATAACGCGTGTACCTTCAGAAAAAATACGTGCAGTTGTGTTATCTGTTACCCCATTAATGCCGGTTGAATTTCCAATCATGTCATTGTTTAAAACACCATGAACACGCCAGTTATGCTCTTGTGCATATTTAGCTAAAATTTTACCGCCAAACAAGCCTTGCTCTTCACCAGATAAAGCTGCATAAACAATTGAGCCATTAAATTTATACTTTGATAAAACACGCGCCGATTCCAGCACGCCAGCCACACCAGATGCATTATCGTTAGCCCCTGGCGCATCTGAGGTATAGTCCATTACATCTGACACTCTCGAGTCAATATCACCCGACATCATAACCATTCGGTTCGCATCAACTTGACCGCGCTGAATAGCCACAATATTGACAACTTCAACCGGGTTTGGAATACGCTTTTCACCGGAAATAGTGTCTTTTACTTCGATGATTTCTAGGCAGTTACCGCAGGCTTTAGAAATCGCCTCAAACTCAGACTTGATCCAACGTCTTGCAGCACCAATACCACGTTTATTTGATTTCGTCTCAGATAGAGTATGGCGAGTGCCAAAATCAACCAGCGTTTGAATATCTTGCTCTATACGTGCTTTAGAAACGGCATTTGCAATATCATGCAAAGCTTGTTGATCTTTATATTGAGGTGTTGTGGCATGAGCTGCCGAGATCAATAACAGCGATGAGCTAAACAAAGCACCCGTTGTTGTTATTATTTTACGCTTAAACATAGTTTCACTCCTTCAATGAATCATTAAAGGCTAACTAATATTTCATTTCGCGCAATAGTTATGAGTTAGAAAACAAATTACTAGGTTAAAACTACGGGCCAAGCTTTAATTTAGACGCTGGTAACTTCAAGCTATAACGATAGCGAGCAGTTCGCTCGTCCCTTTCACTATCAAAAAGATAATCACATGCCAATCCTTCAAGCACGCGTTGCAGCTCAGTTTTAATTTTATTGCGGTTTTGATCTAAGGTTTTGCCTTTTAAGCCTTCATCAAGATCACGTATCGCTTTTTGGTGACCACCATACTGCTGCATTAATTTGGCTAGCTGCTGGCCATTTTTATGATCAGGTTTACCCTGTGGCGGATTTAAATAAGCAGGCTCGGCTTCAAACTTTCTTTTTGCATACCAAAAATAATAAAGTAAAGGTGTCTTTGAAAGCCGGATAGGTACTCCATGGATAATCACTTGTTGATTTGCTAAGTCAAAGCATAACGCATCATCAGCCTCTGCTGCTTTTAATGCTTGTTCAATGTTTAAACCTTGCTTTAGGGCTATGCTAAACCAACATTGTTGCTGCTCTTTAAACGATGCCAATTGTAATTCTTGCTGTGCCGTTAAACCCTTTATTAAACCCTGTTGCTTCAAACCATCAAACCAGCGTAACTCTTCAATAGCAGTGCTTAATTTATCTTTCCCAGTCATTAATTGATCGGGTATAGGTACTTTTTGCCTGTTAGTCTGGAGCTTAAATATAAACTTGAACAAATAATCAATAAGTAGACCTACTGCAGTAAATGCGCTTGCCCAAAAAGCCACCAGCCAATAGTTAAAGTTAACCGAGCTATCAATGCTTGCATAGAGTGCGTGATTACCAAATTGCCAGTTAAGTGTGTCACTTCCTGAGAGCTGTATTTTACTTAGGTTTAATTCAGTCACAGTCAAAGAAGCAACTAAATCCCCCGGTAGCTTTGATACAAAAGTAATGTCATGCAAATCATCTAATAGTGAGTGGCTCATGCGCGAAAGTTCTTGGCTTTCATCTATGGCATTATTGAGTGAAGGGTTAACAACCTGAGGAAGCTGCTCTGCAAGTGTCATCATTAGTTGCTGCTTAGCATTTTGCCCAGATAAATAAATCAGCCCAACAAAAATAAGTAAAAATAATACAAGGGCTTTTAAGTAATTCATCTTAGCCCCTTATCGAGACTATAAGGATGCGTGGTATGAACCTTTAACAGCCTTGACTGATATTGCTGTAAATAGGTTACAAGGGACGGCGCTAAATCAGCATATTGATCATTAAGGTACCAAGATAAGGTTGATGAAACATGCTGTAAAGGCTGTGTTTTTGACGCTGGCCAACGCTTTAATTGCCCATGGTGACCGACACTCGGAATAATATCGAGTTTTTCTGCCAAGAAATCATTAACCAAACTTTCTCTATTCGGGTAAAAAACCAATTGTGCATTATCAAGCCCATGACCAAACTGTTTTAATTCACTCATAGGGGCTAAATAACCAGACTCACTGCGCTTGTCTTCGAGTAAACCTATTCGTTTATTCTTTAATGAATTTGCTGAAAGCTGCATATTGTCTTGATGTGAAAACCATGAAATCTGATAACTTGGCAAGCTTAATATTGCTGTATAAAAATCATCCCAATTTGGAAGTAGACCACTTAAGGCATAATCACGATTTAGAAAAAGCGCATAATTGTCACTGAGTAATTGTTCTGTGCTGAGCATTTCTCTGGGTTGCCAAGACACAGTGACAGTTTCAAAACTCTGCTTAGCGAGCAACGTATCGCATAAGGTCTGCGCAAACTCTTCAACCTGCCAATTAGTCGGCATATAAATATGAAAATGCTTTTTACCGCTCGTATTTTTTACTTTGCAGCTGTAACTGTATTGCTCTTTTAAAACCACAGGCTCAATTGTTTGCTGGCTTAAAAACACCATGGCAGGCAGTAAAACCAGTGTGGCAATAAGCAGTCTTAAAATAGTGAAAACAAAATTACGTGGCATTTTTTATTGTTAAAAGTATCTTTTAAATGACTAATTTATAGCATTTGTATTACAAACCTATGAAAAGCGTTTGGGTTAGTTTATTTGTCATAAAAACATCAAATTTAACTTTTCATGTCCCCTTATTTGGTTAAGTAAATTAACCAAAAAGACATCTCTAAAAATTACCAACCCATTGTTTAATAAATACAAAAATTTAAAAGATATCCCTGTATTTTATATCGATGCCGGTTTAACCAAACTGCAATATTTCTATTCCATTCTTTGCCCAACTTTTTAAAACATCCAAAATAACCCGGAGTATTCAAGTGACACCATTTGCTCGAAATCGATTAGCGGCTTGCGTAGTACTTGCCTGTTCATCGTCGTATAGCTATGCAGCACAAACAAAAGACTATAACGAAATAGAAGAAGTCGTTGCTGTTGCATCCCCTATCAAAGACAGCCAAAAAGCAGCTATTATGGCAAAGCAATCTGCCTCTAACTTTGTTGATATTATTGCTGCTGATACCATTGGCCGCTTTCCTGACCAAAACTTAGCGGATTCATTAGGTCGCGTTCCAGGCCTTGCTATTGAACGCGATCAAGGCCAAGCACGCTATATAAACTTTCGCGGTGCACCATTTCGTTACACCACAATTGCCATAGATGGCATGACCATTCCTGGCGCTGAAAATGGCCGTATTCCGCGTTTTGACAGCTTCCCGTCTGTTATTACTAGTCGTTTATCTGCCAATAAAGCAATTATGCCTGATATGCCAGGCGAATCGATTGCTGGTTTTATTAATATCGAAACTTTTAACCCGTTTGATGTTGAAGGTTTCTCACTAGCCACTGATGTAGGTTTAGGTAATCAAGCATTAGGGGATGGTGATATTAGTAAGTTTTCAGTGCGAACGTCATGGTCAGGCGAAAATGTAGGCATTAGTTTATTCGCATCACAAAACAGCCGTGAACAAATCACGGATAACCGCGAATTCGACTTAGAACAAGTGGATTCAGAGCTTCTAGTTAACGAACTTGATATGCGTAGCTATAAAGTAAAACGTGAAGACGAAGCCTATGGTGGCCGATTTGAATATCGTCCGAGCGATTCAATGAACCGTTTTTTCTTCAGCACGCTATACAGTAAATTCCAAGATCATGAAGAGCGCAACCAGTATGTGTTTGATTTTGCAGGCGGTGCAGAAGCTGCGGGCAGCAACCTAGCTGCAGGTGAAACAGGCACAGGCCTTGCCATGGTAAGCCGCTCTTTAGAGTATGGTTTGTATGAGAACTCAACATGGACCAACACACTTGGTGCTGATCTCCAGTTAGGTGATTGGTTTTTAGAAGCGCGTACAAACTTCACAAAAACCGAAAACGATGTGTTTTTACCCCTGCCTTATAGTTTATATGGCACAGCGGTCGCAAGCTATGATGTAACAGATATTAACGACCCTCTTGTCACACTTGCACCAGGCACTTCCCTTAACGATATAGATTATGGCTACGAAATGCTGCTGGTTTACGGTAGTGCGTTATCGATTGATAGCCTGCAATTTAAACTAGACGCAGAAACTGACTTTACTTTCGCAGGGCTTAACAACACCTTTAAAATGGGGCTAGGCCATGACCAGCGTGAAGCACAGGGCTATGGCACAAATGGTGGCATGGCATCACTTTATGGTATTGACCCAAGTGACTATGTAACTGATCAAGCGTGGCATACTGATTTCACAAACAGCATTAACGGCACTTACTACGATAATAAACAGCTGAGAGCTGATTTAGAAAGCGCATCAGGTGGTCTTACGGTCACCCCAGATAACCCCAGCAAAATCAATATTGATGAAAACATCACTACCGCCTATGCCATGGTGACCAACCAATTCAAATGGGGTTCTTTAGTCAGTGGGGTACGTATTGAAAGTACTGACTACACCAGCAGTGGTCCAGAAGGAGAACATTCTGATACCTTCACCGAAGTATTACCGAGTGTGAATTTAAATATTGATTTATCTGATCAAGTTAAATTCAGAGCCGCACTTTCAACGGGTATGAGCCGCCCTACTTACAATGAATGGCGCGCATCAGCATCGATTGATACCACAGAGCAAACCATCTCGGGGGGTAACCCGTTCTTAGAGGCAGAGTCTTCATATGGTGCTGATATGTCATTAGAGTGGTATGCAGGCGATGCAAGTCTTGTTGCAGTAGGCGCTTTCTACCGACACATTGATGATGTCATTTATGCGGATACGACCTATGTAGATGCAGGTAACTACATCAGTGAATTTGCCGGTGAACAATGGAAATACACAGGGTTTATCAATGGTGACGAAGGTCACTTCCAAGGTATCGAGCTTAACTTCATTGGTCAAGCCAGCGATTTTATTTCTGAGAGTTGGGATGGTTTTGGTTTCTCTGCCAACCTAACCCTCTTAGACAGTGAATTTACCACGCTTTCAGGTAGCAGCTTTAGTTTACCAGGCACATCAGACATGATTTTCAACAGCTCTGTTTACTATGAAAACGACCTATTCTCCGCGCGATTAAATTATCAGTATCGTGATGATTGGTTATCAACCACAGAAAACGACAGCATGGGTGAATATTGGGCTGCACAGACCCGTTTAGACCTTTCACTGAGTTACACATTAGCAGAGCCTGTGTATGGTTCAGATGTGAGTTTTTACGCCAACATCAACAACCTTACCGATGAAATTGACGTGCGTTACATCGGCACAGAAGCCACCCCTAACCAAATTGAACGTTACGGCCGCCGTTATATGGCGGGTGTTCGCATCAACTTCTAACCTACTTTTGAATTTTCAGCTCAGAGTTTAATCGCTCTGAGCTGACTAATAGCCAAGGAAAAAACATGAAAACAATCTTTAAAAAAATTGCCATTGCTGCTTTAGTCTCATCAACACTTGCAGCTTGCACAGCAACTGCGCCTAAAGTCGCTATTGAATCTGCACAAACTAATTTTAATAATGAAAACTACCAAATTAGCTGGCAGCAAGATATCCCTGCAGCTGTTGATGTGCTGGTATCAACAACACCAGATTTAACGAATGCAACACTCATTGCTGATGATATTACTACCAATGTATTTAATTGGTCACCAAGTGATGAGCATCAGCGTTACTACTTTTTTGTAAAACCAGAAAATGGTGAAGCAACTATGACCACAACGCGACTAATTCCACTTGAAGGTGGTCGTAACTTCCGCGACTTAGGCGGCTACAAAACCCAAGATGGCCGCACTGTTAAATGGGGCAAAATTTACCGTTCTGGGGTTTTAGCGAATCTAACAAACGACGACTATGCGCTTATCAATAGCTTAAATATCGATACCCTTGTTGATTTTCGTGCTAATTCAGAGCGAGATTCAGAAGTCACAGTGTGGGCTGCTGATAAGGTTGAAATCATCGACCGTGACTACGAAATGGACTTTGATATGGGACAAATTGGCAAAGTACTTCGTGATCCTAACCTAAGCCGTGAAAAGCTCGAAAATGTCATGGTACAAATGTATCCGCGAATTGTAGAAGACCAAAAACAAAACTACACACAGATGTTCGACCGCTTAGTAAACAAAGACGGCGGTTTATTGTTTCATTGTACGGCAGGAAAAGACCGTACGGGTATCAGTGCTGCATTGATTTTAACTGTGTTAGGTGTTGATCAGCAGACAATTATGAATGACTATCTTGCATCAAACGACTACCTCAATTTTGAAAATATGCTTGCTAAAGACACTGGCAAAATGGACCCAAAACATGCAGCAATGATGCAGTTTTTTGCCAGCCTACCAAAAGAAGTAGCGATGCCACTTAAAGGGGTCACTCAGCCTTTACTTGAATCTGCAATTGAGAGCATGGTGCAGCAACACGGAAGTGTACTTAATTACATTCAAGCTGAATTAGACGTAAGCGATGAAGACATTCAAATCCTGCGTGCCAAGTACTTATTGTAAATAACACTGCGTTCACTCCAAAGTTACCCTGTGTTTTTAGCGCCGGGTAACTTTATTCCTTCATTATAAAACACCATGCGATTACCCCCTTCATACTTTGCTTTGTACATGGCTTTATCGGCACACTGAATGAGATATTCTGCGTCACCATAATGCTCAGGGAACAATACGGCACCAATACTTGGCGAGTAAATAAGCTCTGCATCGTTATAAATTAAGGGTTGGCAAATCTCGGTTATTAATTCGTCAACCATTTCGATGACGTCTTTTTTGTGTTTAATGCTATTGAGGATCACCACAAATTCATCGCCCCCTAAGCGCCCTACACTATCTTCTTTTTTTAAGACATGACGAATACGCATAGCAATAGTTTTTAAGAGCTTGTCGCCAGCGCCATGACCATGAATATCATTTACTTGCTTAAAGCCATCAATATCGATAAACAGTACTGCAATCACGGTTGAAATGGTGTTCGCAATTGACAATGATTCCTCGAGCTGGGTGGTTAAGAAACTGCGGTTGGGAAGATCGGTCAGAGGGTCATGCCCTGCCATATAAATCAGTTTTTGTTCGAGCTTTTTTTGCTCTGTAATGTCATAAGCAATAGCTACTCTAACTTGCTTTTCTTTTGACCAATAAACAGACCACAAAACATGCACTACTCTGCCATCTTTTCTAACCCAGCGGTTTTCAAATCGTGGGTGCTGATCATTAACCACTATTTGGTTAATGGCATTGATGGTTTTGGCTCTGTCTTCTGGATAAACAAAGTCCAACATGTTTCTATTTATGGCTTCTTCTGGCGCGTATCCGAAAATTGTTTCAAAGGCTGGATTAGTAAAAAGTAACGTGCCTTTGGCATCAACTACGCATACTGCATCGAGTAGAAGCTCAATAATGTCTGACAAATAATCCGAGGTATCTTTGTTCATACGCAACTTTTAAGCTAGGTCTACACTGAGTATAGACGAAACCTAACAAGTCACTGAAAGTTTAGACCTTAATTGGATATAACTTTTTACAAAGCCAAGCTGAAATAGCGCTGAATACGGCAATACCCGCAAAATCAGCGATTAAATCAACAAAATCTAGCGTTCGAGATTCTACAAAATACTGGCTTAGCTCTTCTAAAATCACAAATGTACTTACAATCAGCACAGCTAAATAAATAGGCCGCCCAGCAACGTTCATTGTTTTAAACTTAAAGGCAAGGTTGATGAATAGCGTAAGTAGTCCAAATAAGCAAAAATGCCCCAACTTATCACCGTAAGGAATTGCCGCAACAAGTTCGAAAAACAGCGACTTTTGCCCAGTATTGGCAAGATAGATAACCCAACCAATAAAACCAAAAAAGCAGATAGCAATTAACACAAGAATACGTTGAAACATCTTTTATGGCGCCATATGAGAGGTTAAAAATAAAAATTGATAGGCAATCACTTTATTCCAATAGTGCCAGTCATGAATACCCGGACGCTCAACATAGTCATGGCGGATCCGCATTTTTAACATCGCCTGGTGTAGCGCTCGGTTTTGCTCAATAAAAAAGTCATCAACGCCTATATCAAGCATAATCGGTAAGGTATCAGCGCCTTTTTTCCATGCCGTATTGCCAGCAGCAATTTTATGAAGGTTATTAATAATGGCAATGCTATCCCATTTTTCTTTGTTTTCAGAGTAACTGCCTAGTACTTTTGCAAGGTCAAACTCTGCACTAAAGGGCCTAACATCAACCCCTGCAGATATTCCTGAAACTGCTGCAAACAGGTTTGGGTGATTTATTGCAATGTTCAAAGCACCAAAGCCACCCATTGATAAGCCTGTGATTGCACGGCCACTTTTAGACCGGTTGGTCGAATATTTAGAATCAATATAATTTAGTAAATCGTCTGCGATGTAGGTTTCGTATTGTGAGCTTTTGTCGATATCAGAATCGAGATACCACGAACCAAAATTGCCATCTGGATTAACTATGATGACATCATATTGGTCTGCCAGTTTTTCAATGTTTGTAAGCTTAGTCCAATCGCTGTGATTGCCACTATAGCCATGTAATACATAGATAACATTGTACTTTTTTGAGTCTTGATAGCCATCCGGTAATGTCACCGTTACGGGTTTTTCGATGGCAGTTTTTTTGCCCTTAAATATGTGGGTATCGGTTTGGTAGGCACAAAGCGGTAAGCTAAAAACGAGGGACAGCGTATAAAGCAACTTTTTCATCATTAATTCCTTTTTCTTATTATATTTTCATTTCTCACACTAGATGTAAATAACTGAATAGTTGATAGATTTTAATCTTAGTTTTTAAATTAAATGAACTGCTAAAAAACCACTCAAATGGTATAGTAACGCCACTTTGATTTTTAAAAAGCGTCGTCTATGTATCGTTTATTTGAGCGGATGACTAATCCGTTTCCTAAAGAGCACCCCTCTCAGCCACCTAATAGCTTATTTGCTTTTTGCCGTCATTATACCCGTGGCATGGAACTATCATTGCTGCTGATGTCGTTAAGTGCCGCAGCGCTCGCTATTTTAGAAGTATCGCTATTTAGTTACATGGGGCAACTTGTCGATTGGCTTGGCGAATACACCCCAGATACCTTATTTGTAGAGCAGCAAGCTGAGCTAACAAAAATGGCGGTTATGTTGCTGGTGGTGTTGCCTATTGTCGTGTTCTTTCACTCAGCGGTGTTACATCAAGCGCTGCTTGGCAACTATCCTATGTCTATCCGTTGGTTAGCACACCGTTATTTGCTTCGTCAGAGTGTTAGTTTTTATCAAAACGAATTTGCCGGCCGTATTGCGACAAAAGTAATGCAAACCTCATTAGCTGTTCGTGAATCAGTGATGAAATTACTCGATGTACTTATGTATATCGTGGTCTACTTCGGCGCCATGGTGTTTTTGGTCGCAGAATCTGACTGGCGTTTAATGTTGCCATTATTAGTTTGGTTAGTTCTTTATGCAGCTATTCAAATGTATTTTGTACCTAAGCTAAAGAAAGTAGCCAGCTCGCAGGCTGATGCGCGCTCAGAAATGACCGGACGTGTAGTTGATAGCTACACTAACATTTCAACTATCAAATTGTTCTCCTACACGCAGCGAGAAGAACAATATGCAAAAGATAGCATGGATGTGTTTTTACAACCGGTATATAAGCAAATGCGCTTAGTTACTAGCCTAAACTTCTCTATCAACACGCTAAATTACTTATTGGTATTTAGTATTGCTACCCTCTCTTTATATCTATGGTCAATTAGCGCCATCAGTGTTGGTGCTATCGCCATTGCGGTTAGTTTATCACTGCGATTAAACGGTATGGCACAGTGGATCATGTGGGAGATCAGTAGCCTATTTGAAAACATTGGTACTGTTGCTGATGGTATGAAAACCCTATCAACGCCGATTGAAGTGGATGATAAAGAAAACGCAAGCACTCTTACTGTTAATGAAGGGTCGATAAGCTTTGAGAATGTGCAATTTAACTATGGTAAAGCTGCCAACGAAACCCATCGCGGCCCTGTTATCAATGGCTTAAATTTAGACATTAAACCTGGTGAAAAAATAGGTTTAGTGGGTCGCTCTGGCGCGGGTAAATCTACCTTAGTGAATTTATTACTGCGTTTTTATGATGTTGACTCGGGCACAATTCGTATTGATGGTCAAAACATCGCTGAGGTAAGCCAAGAAAGCTTACGTAAGCACATTGCGATGGTGACGCAAGATACCTCACTGTTACACCGCTCAGTAAAAGATAACATTCTTTATGGTAGACCCGATGCAACTGAAGATGAAATGCTTGCGGCCGCAAAGCAAGCAGAAGCAATTGAGTTCATCGAAGACCTTGAAGACAGTAAAGGCAATAAAGGCTTTGCCGCACAAGTTGGTGAACGCGGTGTGAAGCTTTCTGGTGGTCAACGTCAACGTATTGCTATTGCACGAGTACTTCTAAAAGATGCGCCAATTCTTATATTGGATGAAGCGACCAGTGCTCTTGATTCTGAAGTTGAAGCCGCGATTCAAACTAGCCTAGACGATTTAATGACTGGCAAAACTGTAATTGCCATTGCACACCGTTTATCAACTATTGCGCAAATGGATAGGCTCATTGTGCTTGATGAAGGTGGCGTGGTTGAACAAGGCTCTCATGAGCAATTAATCGCACAAGGTGGCATCTATGCTGCCCTGTGGTCACATCAAACAGGTGGCTTTATCGGCGTTGAGTAGCTAGGTTTTCACTATTAAAAAAGGCATTGAATGAATTTTCGTTCAATGCCTTTTTTATTGTTAGCAATGCTGTTTAAATCAAACGTAAACCAATCAGAACGAGCATCACAATATTTGCCAAAGCAGCGATTAAAAAGAAATAGCTGCGTGGGCTTGGATTCTTCTCAGTAGCCACACCATAATACAGCAGCATATGAATGATCCTTGCAATCACATACACCCATATACACAGTGCAAATGCGCTGCTGTTCAAGTTTAAAAAGAACCCCAGAAATACGGTACCTAAAAATAACGGGGTATTTTCTAAGGTATTCATAAACGTGCGATGTGAACGAAACACAAAGCTGTCATGACTTAATGAATTATCGAGTTTACCAGGCACCGCATTGGGTTGTTTGGCTTTTGTGACAGCTGCAACTATCCACTGAATAGTAAGCATAATTAGAAAAACATACACAGCCGCATAAGCTGAAAAAGTAAGTTCAGGCATCTTCATTTCCTTTTCTATAACAACATGAATGCCTATTCCTTGCAAAAAACCAACCAATTTAAAGCACTGATTTATAAATGGTTATTTATATGATTTAGCTTTTTCAGTACCAATTGTTCGCAAAGTGTATAAATTTTACAGCGTTGCTGAGCAATTTATGAAGTAAAAATAGATGTTAGTATTATTTGAAACTTAAGAAAACTAAATTTATTTTTACAGGTCGCTAAACTAAAACGGTGCTTTAAAAAGCACCGTTAGTTTTGCTGTACTTTTATTCAAATTATTGAATATAAGCCCCACCACAAACAGGGTTGTAAGTGCCTGTGATATGGCCACTTTTCTCGCTTGCTAAATAGCGCACTGTGTTCGCAACATCTTCCGGTTGAGCAATTTTTTGCGTCGGTGTGTGTTGCCTAATCATTTCTTTAAACTCTTCTGGCGCTTCTTTTGTTGCATCTGTTTCTACAAGGCCAGGCGCAACGATATTTGAAGTGATCCCATAAGGACCAAGCTCTTGAGCCAAATATTTATTGAAACTATCAAGCGCGCCTTTTGCAGTACCGTGAGCAATAAAAGCGGGTGCTGGCATTTCTGATAAAGTACTTGAAATAAATATTAATCGACCAAACTGCTTTTCTTTCATTACTTTAGCTGCAAGTTGAGCTGTGTTGTAAGCCGCAAACATTTCATCATTTAATTTTTGAGAAAATTCTTGCCAAGTTTGATCAAGAAATGGCTTCGAAGTAAAACTCATATTCGCATTTGAGATAAGTGCATCAACTCCGCCATGCTGGCTAATATTGTTGATCATTTCTTCAACTTGAAGCGGATCTCGGACGTCTGCTTTAACAGCAAAAGCCTCACCACCATTTGCGATAATTTCATCAGCAAGCTTGTTTGCAACTTCTGAACTATTTACATAATTAATAAATACTCGGTAACCCTCAGCAGCCAACGCCTTTGCGCAAGCTGCACCAATACCACGCGCACCACCTGTAATTAATGCATTTCTTTTAGACATACTAATTCCTTATTAATAAAAAATATAATTTAAGATTTGAGCAAAGATCGAAGATTTGAGACAACCTTAACTAATAGCTCTTGCGATTCATTTAAACCTTTAAGATCAATATGATTTTGAGAATCATCTAATACACCCTGAGCAATTTTTGTGCATTCGCTTACAACATCGAGTGACTGCTCTGTCAGGTTAACCAATTTAGTACGGCTATCTGCTTCCGACTTAACTCGCACAATCCAGCCATTTTTCTCTAATACTTCTACTGAGCGGCTTACGCTTGATTTTTCAAGATACAAAATGTCACAGATTTGGCTCTGTGATATGGAGCCATATTGCTTTAAAGTTAAGATCACTCCCCATTGTTCCGCAGTGATATTTATACCTGCCTGCTTAAACCGAGAAGTTAAAAGCCGATTAAATAAACGGCTCGCTAAACCTGTTAAATGTCCCATAGAGACCGTTAAAGGCACTTCTAATTGGTGTTTATTGTTTTTCAAAAGCGTTCACCACATATAGTTGCATATACAACAAAATAACTTAAATAAGATTTACTTGCAATTAGCATTATTCAACTTTCTTAAATTTCGATTCAGGTTAGCCTTGTTGCTATTTCTACTTTACCGCAGCCTTAAGAGCCTTTACCCTTACCTATTGATCATTTTGTGGTATGAATAATATTTCCCCACAAAAATACTAAAACTCTAATAATAAAGGTTTTTTATGCGCTTAGGTCCCGGACTTCTGGTCACCGCTGCTTTTATTGGCCCAGGTACCATCACCACGGCAAGTGTTGCTGGTGCTAATTTTGGCTTTGCTCTTATTTGGACTTTATTGTTCTCTGTCATAGCGACTATTTTGTTGCAATCTATGGCAGCTCGTCTTGGTGTGGCTACAGGGCTAGATTTAGCCTCAGCACTTAGAACCACCATTCAAACACCGGTATTTAAAGCCCTGGCTGTAATATTAGTAATAAGTGCGATTGGCATTGGCAGTGCAGCTTATGAAGCAGGCAATCTGACTGGTGCAAGTTTAGGACTACAAGAAATACTACCTTCTGTAAGCCCATTACTCTGGACTCCCCTTATTGCAGTTTTAAGTGCAGTTCTTTTGTACACTGGCAAACATAAAGTCATTGAGGGTGCGTTAATTGTTTTAGTGGTGTTGATGAGTTTAGTGTTTATTTCAACGCTGGTGATGGCGGCTCCGCCACTTGGTGAAGTGCTAAAAGGATTTATACCTAGCTTACCTGATAATTCAATTACCACGGTACTTGCATTGATAGGCACAACAATTGTGCCCTACAACCTGTTTTTACACTCTGGGGTACTTGCAGAAAAACACGATAGTTCAAAAAATATCGACAAAGTAATCAAAGAAACAAACCTTGATACCGGTATTTCGATAACTTTAGGTGGCATAATCACGTTAGCTATCTTATCAACAGCCTCTGTGGCTTTTTACGGTACCGATGCAGGTAAAATTTCAGCGGCCAATATGGCTGTGCAGCTTGAGCCACTTCTAGGTGGTATGGCCCATTATTTCTTTGCTATCGGTTTATGTGCTGCCGGGCTTACTAGCGCAATCACCGCACCGCTTGCGGGTGCTTACGCTGTTTGCGGCATGCTTGGTTGGTCAACACAAATGAGTGATACACGTTTTAAACTGGTTGCTATCACTATCCTTGTTTTCGGTGCACTGGTCGCATCGCTTGGGCTTGATCCGGTTGCGGTTATCATCTTTGCGCAAGCTGCCAATGGTTTATTACTACCAATTGTGACCTGTTACCTTGTTTGGTTAGTGAATCAAAAATCGGTGATGAAAGGCTACACTAATTCGCTGTTACTTAACCTTGTAATTGTGCCAGTAATACTGCTTATATTTGGCCTTAGCCTTTATAAACTAAGTAATCTAATTTTTTAGTTTGAAAAAATATTATACCAATTAGCTTAATTAAGTGAGCTATTTTGAGGCAATAAAACCTCGTTGATAACAAGGCAAAAATTTCGTTATTTAGTTGTTCTAAATGAGAAGTTTTTAACGCAGGTAGCGACAGGTTTAATACCTCAAAATGTTTAAGTATTATTGCTGATTGGTATTAAAAAAAGGCCGCAAATTTGCGGCCTTTTTAATGCTTAAACGCTTATTTAGTATAAGCGCGTGGCATCGCTGAATCAGTTGTATAACGGTCGCGTAGTTTGTCTTGACGCGCTTCGGTTGAAACCTCTTCACCGTTGATCCACATTTTGCTTACGTGTGAGTTAAGCTCAAATGGATCTGCAGACCACATAACTAGGTTTGCACGTTTACCTTTGGCAATTGCGCCTGAGTTTAAACCAAAAACATCAGCAATATTGCTGGTTACTGCGCTAAGTGCACCTTGTTGGCTCATACCGTATGACACAGCATTACCTGCATCAAAACGTAATTGGTATACATTGTGGCTTGAATCACCAGCAACACCAATAATGACTTTTACACCGGCTTTTTCAAGCTTACCTGCGTTAGCAAGGTTTGCATGTAATGAGTCAAAGCTACCCGGTAAGTTAGCCATCGAGCTGATGATCACAGGAACATCCGCTTTAGCTAGAGCATCCGCAACCACAACAGCATCATCACCGCCATGAATCACTAAATTGATGCCATAGGTTTCTTTTAACTTAACAAGTTCATAGATGTCAGATGCGCGTTGAACACTCGCAATCAGTGGCATATCACCAGCAAGCACAGCTGCTAGCACTTTTTGCTCTGTTGATGGCTCTTTTTTGTCGTCTTTTTTAGCTGACTTTTCGCCTTCAAGCTTGTCGATAAGTGTTTTCATCGACATAGCACGTGAGCCTTTACTCTTTTCACCTAAATGAACAACAAGTGCAACTTGCTTTTTATTTACGCTTTCAAAGCTACCTGATAGATCAACTACAGATGCAAGACCCGCAAAGATACTGTCACCGCCGTTTGGTACAATCACGTCTTGAGTAATGCCGCCTTTGCGAGCATAAGGAATTAAGCTACTGCGTGGGTTGAATGCAAGGCTTGGATCAAAATCAATGCCCGCTTTGTCGTCACCACCATCGCGTGACCCTGCAACAGCACCCACTTCGACTAAGCCTAATTGGTTCATAGTACCAATAAAGCCAGCAGTCACGATTTGGCCTTTTGCATCAATGGTTGTATCCGCGTTGATAGACGCAGGGTTAATAGCAACAATTTTGCCATCTTCAATAACAACGCTTGCGCCTTCAAGTACGCCTTGCTCTGTTGAAGTGTGTAGTGTTGCATTTACAATCGCTACCGATGCAGCACTTGCTGTCGCAGAAAATAAGCCAGCAGCAACAAGTGACAGCTTTAATGATTTAGTTAATTTTGTCATCAATGTTACTCCTATTTTTGACCTAGCATGAAATCACTTTGTGCTTGGTATTTATCATCGTTACGATCATAAACTTTGGCACCATCGATAAATACTTGTTCAGCTTTTGCATAAACACTGAATGGGTTTTGGTTCCAAATAACCACATCAGCTTGCTTACCTGCTTCAAGTGAACCTGTTTTATCATCAATACCTAGCGATTTAGCCGCGTTTGAAGTGATCCACTTGATTGCGTGTTGCTCAGAGATGTCATAACCCACATCATTCGCGCGATACATCACCTTACCAGCTTCTTGGTTTAAGCGTTGGATAGTTGTATCTGAATCAGAGTGAACAACGGCACATGAATTTTTAACAGCATCTACAATTGCTACGTTCTCTTGAACCATATCGTAGGCTTCCATTTTAAAACCCCACCAATCTGGCCAAAGTGCCGCACAGTTACCGTTCTGGGCGAGTAAGTCAGCAATTTTGTATGCTTCAACACCGTGATGGAAAGTACCTGAGTGATAACCGAACTCTTTACCAAGGTCGATCATCATGGCCATTTCTTCTGCTTTATAACAGTGGTTATGGATTAAAATGTCACCTTCTAACACACCAGCTAGCGTATCTAGCTTAATGTCGCGATGAGGTGCTGCAGGGTTTTTACCCGCGGCATAATCACTTTCGTACTTATCCCACTCGCGTTTGTACTCAGTCGCTTCAATCCACGCTGTGCGATAGCCCGCCATGTTACCCATACGCGTTGATGGTAAAACACCTTTGCGGCCATAAACACGTTTCGGGTTTTCACCACATGCCATTTTTAAACCATACGGTGCTTCAGGAAACTTCATACCCTGCATCGTGTGCGAAGGAATGTTTTTAAGCGTTACACCACGGCCACCAATTAAGTTAGCTGAACCTGGTAGAATTTGTAATGACGTAATGCCGCCTTCACGAGCGCGGTTAAAGCCAGGGTCTTGTGGCCATACTGAATGCTCAACCCATACTTCTGCAGTCACTGGGCTGGTCATTTCGTTACCATCTTGGTGAGATGCCACCGATGGAGTTGGGTATGCACCTAAATGTGAGTGCACGTCAATAATACCCGGTGTTACCCATTTGCCTTGTGCATCAATTGTTTTATCAGCTTGAACAGAAAGGTCTTTACCTACTTGTTGTACTTTGCCATCGACAAAGAATACATCTGCGTCATCTAAACGCTCGCCTGTGCCGGTTAAAACAGTGGCATTAGTGATTAACGTACTTTGTGATGCAAGTGGTTGATAAGTGCTTGGGTATGGGTTTTTGTTAATTGAGACTTTTGGATCTTGCGGGCCATTGTCTTGGCAACCCGCTAACGCGACACCAAGCGCCATAACCAACAAGGATGGTGCAAATTTTTGCATTCTTACGTTCCTCTTTTTTATTATTTAATTACTTTAACTAATTGTTAATTCTAATGCGAGTAAACGAGGCCAGTCACCAATATTCAAGACGAACAACCAGCCTCACAGAGCACTATTTCTTTATGTAGTTGTTATATAGCTGCTCTAACGCACCTTCGGTCGTCAAGCTCGGATCTTTGTTGATAAAATGTTTCACAGTTCGAGTTACAAAGTCTGAGTTTTGCTTATGCTGCTTGGCAAAACTTTTAATCAGTGAATCAGCATCGTTAGTTGCGGTTACTTTTTCGTGTCGATGGCGGTATTGACTAAATGCACGGTTAAAATCGCCGTTATAATCTTCTACCACCAGCTTATAGAATTCTGTTCTGTCGACTTGTAAATCATTAATGCTGTAATTAAGCGCGTCTTTAAAGTCATGAAAGACTTTGCCTTGCACATCAAATTCGGCACGCTTCTCACGAATAGTGACACTGGCATCTTCAGTTGCATAGCTATAACCTTGAAATGCTACTCGCTCAGCTGCCTCTGCACCTAGCTTCATGCCGGCCTTAATACTGTGCACAAACTCATCACTCATATCGTGAAGTTCACTCTCATGCCACATGCGATAAATTCTCAGCGCTTTTGCATACTTTGTTGAAAGTTTCTTTTTAAGCTTTGTAACTCGCCCATCAATCGTCAGCACTCGTTCGTTATGCAGTAATGCAAAGCACTCATAACATGCTGGAATTGATATAAATTCAGCCTCTTCGCCTAAATCTATAATACTTTGCAGCATATGCAGTGGCGGACAAAAATCTCGCTCAGTTGCTTCACAACCACAATAAAAACATTGATTAAAGTGTTTTGATTCAGATGCATAGGCTTGTTGATAATAGCCTGCTAATTTTGTGGTCACTCATGCTCCTTATACTCTGATTAGCCTTTTTAAGAAAAGCTAGAGTTAATACTTAAATGTAACAGCTACGTAAAAATTAAGCCTTTAATACGAGCCAAAACACGTTTTAAAAAAATAAATGAAAAAAAATTCAACCTATTTGTGTCAAAATTCACACTTTAAAATAGCACTTATCAAGCGGTTAGTTTTACTTGTTCACATCTACATACTTACTTACATCTTGTCGATTTTCATTAACAGCAATTGTTCTTGTTTAGCGTAATACTTTAAATGTGCCCAGCAAACAGGAAGTGTGAAGTATCCATAAAAGCGAGGTCGCACATACTAAACGTAATACGGACAACAACTGGAGAGAAAGATGAATACGTTAACTACAGCACTAGGTACAGCATTAATTTTAGGTTCTTCATTAGCAGCAACTGATGCAACTGCAGCACAATTTGTCGCAGCAGATGACTCTGTAGGCACGCAAGCTTGCATGGCCATTGCTTCTAACAAACCATTAAACGTATCAAGCACAATGCGCGATCTACGCTTAAGCAAACGAGTAATGACAGAAAAACTACTTTGCAATGATATGACGACTGATAAGTTTGCAAGCACTTATGGTTTTCATAACTCTGCGAAATACTTAAATTTTGAAACAGCAACAAAAACAAGTATTCAAGATATTGCTAAAGTATCTGATGACACAGTGATTGTTATTGCTGGTTCTAAATAATGATGAATTCACTGTAGCAGGTCTTTAAAGGCCTGCTACAAATTCCTTCTTCATTAAACTAGCGCAGCGATCAGGCCAAATAGGCCACCAAATACTCCGCCCCAAATCACTAACCAACCTAAATGTTCTTTGATCATGGTTTGAATAATATCTTTCACCATGGTTGGCGTAAGCTCATTCAAACGCTCATCAACTAAACGCTCAACAGTACTGTGCAATGAGCCACCAAGATGAGAGTTGGCAAATAGCTTTTCATCTAGAATCGTTTTAAATTCGTCGCTCTTTGAAATATCAATCACCGCTGCTTTCATTTTTTCAATGAAAGGTTCACGCATCGGCTCAAGCGCATCACGGCCACCAAACATTGATAGCATGCCACCAAATTGTGAGTTTTCGATAACCTCAATTAATGAATCATAAGCCGGACTTAAATTAACTTCACTGATCACTGGCTCTAAATCAATATTTGGCTTAGCGAGCGCCATAACCTGATCTATTTTCTCTTCGGCGAAGAACTCGGTCATTACCAAGTTACGAATAGCCACCTTAAAAGACGCAAACTTTAAAGTTATAACCCCAGAGCCGTATAAAAATGGTACTTTTTCGAATAGCATGTGAATAGCAAGCCAGTTAGTTACTGCGCCCGATAACGCAAATAAACCAACAGAAAGCACAATTGCTTGTTCAAATAAAAATCCGACTAATACTAAGGCAAGCGCCACTAAATTAGTAATGAGACTTTTATTCATCTGACCCCTCATAAATACTTCGATAAACTTTAACAATATTAACGCTATGGGTTTGTTAATTCATCGTCTTTTTGCCATAGTTTAATTATATGGTTAAAAGGTGAACAAAATTATGTGGAATTCGGTGAATGAACAGATTAGCCAAGCGATGCACTTTGATTTTAAGCATACCTTTAAGCGCCAATTACAATCACCCAATAACGACAAATACTTCCAAATTGGTGATGATCTACACCACTTTTTTGTGAAAGTCGCTCACTTGAGTGATCTGGAGCGCCTAGAGTGCGAAGCCTTTAATCTTGAGCTATTAACCCAAGAAAGCTTATTTATGATCCCAGATTGCATCACCACAGGTTGCAATATTGAGTTTTCATTTATCGTGCTTGAATGGTTAGAGCTTGATAAAAAGCCCCATACCAATTGGCATGAAATGGGGGAGCACCTTGCCCATTTACACCAAAAGCATACCCAAGCTATGTTCGGCTTAGATAACGACAACTTCCTTGGCCCTACTCTACAACCAAATCGCTGGCACAAAAAATGGGATGTATTTTTTGCTGAAGAACGCATTGGTTGGCAATTACAGTTATTACAAGAAAAAGGCATTGAGCTTGTCAATCAAGACACCTTCATCGCTTTTGTTAAAGACGCACTGCATAGCCATGTTGTAGAGCCTTCGTTATTACACGGAGATTTTTGGCGTCGAAATATGGGCTTTTATAATAATGTTCCCAGTGTATTTGATCCTGCTTGTTATTATGGTGATCGGGAATGCGATATAGCAATGAGTGAGCTATATGCGCCACTGCCTGATAGCTTTTATGATGCCTATAACGAAATCTATCCTCTGCAGGTAGGTTACGAGCAACGTAGAGCCATCTATCAACTATACCCTATGCTCAATAATGCCAATATCTTTGCAGGGCACTATCTTACTGAAGCAAAACAACAAATTGATCAGCTACTGAAATAAGCGAGAATTCACTGTAAAAGGAATGTCACAAACCGCTAAACACAGCTATATTTAGCTTATAAAGCGTATTAATAAAGATGCTAACCGAATTGGTAGCACTACGCTTACATCTATTCGGTTAGTGAGTTATATCAATCTAATTAAATCTAGATTCATTTTTGATGAGTTAGGGTTTAATGAAGATTGCAATTTAACGAACTCAGGCATGCCTGATTAAGGTAAAAGCTGATGAAAGACCAATACACACAACGGATTTCATGCCCTCACTGTGGCCACCACATTCATGTTGCACTTGATGCAAGCGACGGTGACCAAGATTACTATGAAGATTGCGCAGCATGTTGCAATCCCATTCATTTAAATATGCATATAGATTACGCACATAACAAACTCGAATTACATGTCGATAGTGACGACGAGCAAATTTTTTAATTTGCTCGTTTGATGTATTTATTTTGCTTGTTGCGAAAGATAATTTTCGACCGTGTTGATAATGGTATAAGTTTGCTGATCAACTTCGATATTTAACTTATCACCTTCGCGGTAGTTATCGAGATTGGTAATAGAGAGTGTTTCTGGGATCAGGTGTAGCCAAAAGCCCTGCTCATCAACTTCACCTACAGTGAGGCTTGCCCCGTTAACGCTCACAAATCCCTTATACAAAACGTATTTTTGCCACTCTTTTGCTAATGCTAATTGCATCTTACAGTTATCTTGAAAATGGTTAATTGAAAGTATCTCGGCCATACAATGAATGTGACCCGACACGATATGCCCACCTAGTTCAGTACCAAAAGTCACTGAACGTTCAAAATTTACCGTATCATTGACAGCCAGCATACCTAGGTTGGTTAACTTCAATGTTTCATCAATCACATCAAAATTTATAACACAGCAGCCTTTCGTGTCTGATGCAAACTTCACCACGGTTAAACAACAACCATTAATGGCTATGCTTGCGCCGATATTCAGGTTTTCAGCATATTGCTGATCTACTTTTAAAGCTAGCCTTAGTACACCGCCTTGGTTAGTAGCATCAACCACAACGGCTTGCGTTTGCACAATTCCAGTGAACATCGCTTTCTCTTTTTTCATTAAATAGATAACTGCGATTTTTATTGATCTATGAATAGATTACAATGGCTGTCTGTTTATTTAGTCGTGTAATTTATGTCTTTTTGTAGTTGGGAAGCCAAAAGGTTAATTTCGTTAGCCATTCCTGTTTTTTTGGCACAGGTAACCCTTATTTTAATGACGGTTGTAGATACCGTGATGGCAGGCCAAGTGAGTGCAACAGACTTGGCAGCACTTTCTATTGCAACGGGTATTTGGAATCCGTTAATGCTTGCGTTGCAAGGCATATTATTGGCGTTAACTGGGATCATAGCGCAGTTTGCTGGTTCAAACGATAAACAAGGTATTAGCCACTACTTTCAACAGGGCCTGTATCTGGCGTTAGTACTTGCCATAATCGGTTTAGGGCTGGCAAGCCTTGCTGATACAGTGCTTAGTCAATTAGATACTTCACAGTCTATTACAGAATTAGCCGAGCAATACATTCATTTTGTTAAATGGGGTATTTTCGGTTTTTTACTTTTCAGTGTGTACCGCAATATCACTGAAGGTATGGGAATGACCAAACCTGCTTTTTACATTAGTTTAATTGGCTTAGCAGTTAATATTCCGGCCAACTACGTATTTATACACGGTAAATTAGGTTTTCAAGCGTACGGTGGCGCGGGCTGTGGTATTGCCACGGCGCTGGTATTTACAGCAATGGCGTTAACTCAGGTTATTTATTGTCACTTTAACAAAAAGATTGATGCCAAAGCATTGCTAGCCAATTTCGAAGCGCCAAAGCCCGCTACTTTGTGGACTATCACCAAAGTGGGTATTCCAATTTCATTAGCTACTTTTTTTGAAGTTACACTATTTGCTTGTATTCCTTTGTTTATAGCGCACTTAGGTGCGGTTGCTGTTGCCGGTCACCAAATTGCGGCTAGTGTAACGACATTATTGTTTATGATGCCGTTAAGCCTCTCAATTGCCATTAGCATTCGAATAGGCAATTTGTTTGGCCAACAACATTATCAGCAGTTAAAAAATGCCGTTAAAACGAGTTATATTCTCGCGGCAATTATTGCTTTTTTACTGGCAAGTGTGACCTTTTTTGCCCGTGATATTATAAGCCAATTGTATTCTGACAACCCTGAAGTATTGGCCCTTGCCTCTTCAATCATGGTACTTGCTTGTATCTACCAGTTACCAGATGCCCTGCAAGTTTCTGCCAATGGTATTTTACGTGGATTGAAATACACGGCACCAATTGGTTATATCACCTTTGTATCCTATTGGTTGATCGGCTTTGCGCTTGGCTTCGTACTTGCTCGTACAGATTTAATTGTTCCAGCACTGGGCCCTCATGGCTTTTGGATAGGCATTATTGTGGGGTTAAGTGCCGCAGCAATTATGTTGATGTTCACTGTTCATAGGCGATTTAAACATGCACCTTTTTTGCAAAACCAATAGCCTTTTAAACTCTATCATCGCAACAGCGTGTGTGGCACTTATTGCCTGCACGCCCGCCTCCGGTGATGTAAATCACACCTATGCGCAAAGATTAGAAAACGTACTTAAGACTGAAAGTTTTAAACTCTCTAAACCAAGTACACTCACTGTTAACCACTTTTCTGAAAATACTGAAGATAAAGCAACCATTGGCATGCTTGAACTTGCCCAATTACGCCAATGTAAACTTGCAAACCTTATTGCTGAGCACAATAACCAGCTTGGCAAAACAGCAACGCCTGCTAATGTTCTTAGTTATCAAATTAAGTTTATTCAAAGCGCAAATGAATGCTTAGAAAGCTTTGATGAGCAAGGTGAGCTAGTTGAAAAAATAAAACTCACCGCAGTACAAAAGCAAGCAAACCTATCAAATTACTTTAAAGCTATGCTGCTCAACGAAAGCGAGTTTAAGCAAAGCTGGCAGCTAAGTTCGACACACATTGATGAAAACACCGCAGGTTTTAGTGAAACCGTGAGCGCGATGGAGCAAATTGCTAAATTAAACAAGCATATTAATAACGGCAAAATAAACGCTATAGAGCCTGAGCAAATCATCAACCAACTCGAAGTATTAAATCGCTTTAAATACAACAAGCTTCTTATTTCGGCAGCAAGGGTGCAAACACATTACAATCAACAATTAACAGCGCTGCTCATGAAGTATTCAAAAGATGATCTCTGCCCTGCCAACAAGAATAAACAAAAAGCGCAAACGCTTAGTAATGTGTTTAAAAAGTTTTATTTAGAGCAATTACAGCCTTATCAATCATTCTTAGTGGGTCGATTAGAAACCCTACAACCTCTTTACCAGCAAATATGGCATGACACCGAAATGGCCCAGTTTGTAGATAGCGGCAGTAATGCCGCAATTTTACAAAGTCTTAAGCGCTCTGCGAAAAGCCATGTTACTTGGTGGCAAGGTTTTTACAGAACGTGCGAAATTAGTCCGTTATGAATAAAAAACCAGCACTTAGCATAAAAATAGCTAAAGCTGCTTGATTCACACAACCAGTCGCTATATATTAGCCTCCGTTGTTTAGCCACGCTAACAACCATTTAAATCAAAATACAACCGTAGCTCAGTTGGTTAGAGCACTACCTTGACATGGTAGGGGTCGGTGGTTCGAATCCACTCGGTTGTACCATGATTTAGGTATAACCAAAGGAAAGAGCACTACCACTCTTAATGGCCCGGTCCAAAGGTCGGTGGTTCGAATCCACTCGGTTGTACCAAAACATTTAATCTACTTCAGAATTAAATGCCTGTACGACCGTAGCTCAGTTGGTTAGAGCGCTACCTTGACATGGTAGAGGTCGGTGGTTCGAATCCACTCGGTCGTACCAATTATATCTTTATTGCTTCTTTTTAATTCCACAACTTCTATTAATAAGTACACTAATCTAAAAAGATTTACTCAGTTGGTTAGAGCACTACCGCTCTCAATGACCCACGCCAAAATCAGTGGTTCGAATCCACTCAGTCGTACCAATTTATTCAAATTCCTCATAATTTTATTATCCTAAAATCAATATTAAACAGTTGAAACTCAGTTGGTTAGAGCACTACCGCTCTCTATGACCCACGCCAAAATCAGTGGTTCGAATCCACTCGGTCGTACCAATTTATTCAAATTCCTCATAATTTTATTATCCTAATCAATATTATACAATTGAACCTCAGTTGGTTAGAGCACTACCGCTCTCTATGACCCACGCCAAAATCAGTGGTTCGAATCCACTCGGTCTACCCTAGCGCCTAGTACCTAGCTCCTAGCCCCTTGAAACTTGTAACTTTAAACTAGCCCCTCGAAACTTAAATTCGGAAACTAACCCACCTGCTCCCCTAGCGAAAATATCCTCTCTACTAACTGCCACTTACCTTGCTGATTAGTACTATCTACGTTCTGAAACTGCTCCATTAGGCTTTCCCATGCTTGCACCTGTGGGTTCATCGCATCTTGTTTTGCTTTTTCTGTAAAGCTAAATGAATCATCGGTTTGCAGTATCATGATAAGGGTTGTGCCAACACGATGAATCGCCATGTCGGTAATTCCTGAATCGCGAATAGCACTTATGACTTCAGGCCAAACTTGCTTAGGGCTATGGTACTGCTCGTAAGTAGCTATAAGCTCTGGGTCGTTTTTTAGCTCTAATGTAAGGCAGTACTGCATCTGGCTCTCCTTTTATTGTTTATGAATAAATACAACGCGATACGCAAAAATCGTAATTGCAACAAAACACAGCATAGGTAATATAAATGACGTTTGTTCAGCACTTAAAAAAGCAATGGGGTTCGCATCAATAATCATCCCCTGTAATGGGGGCATTAATGCCCCGCCAACGATTGCCATTACCAGCCCCGCGGATGCAATACTTGCATCCGCTTTTAAGCCATTTAGCGCAATGCCATAAATAGTTGGAAACATTAAAGACATACAGGCAGAGGTGGCGACCAAAGAATACAGCCCTACTTCACCGCCGATAAAAACCACCAAACACATCAAGCTCGCAGCGGCTATTGCAAACCACATTAATAACAGCCCCGCTTTAAACCAATTTAGTAGGTAGGTGCATAAAAATCGGCTCGCAAGAAAAAAGCACATAGCAATAATATTAAAATGCTGTGCCTCAGCTGCACTTAGCCCTACCTCAGCCATGCCATAGTGAATAATGAAGGTCCAACACATAATTTGAGCACCTACATAAAACACCTGTGCTACTACCCCTTCACGATAGGGTTTGTTGTTTATAAGCCTTATAAATAAAGGCTTTAATGCTTGATTGCGTTTATCTGATGCCATGAGCTGTGTATTAGGCAACCGATAAAACAAATAAACAAACAATAAACAGATCACAACCAATGCAATTGCCACATACGGGGTGCGAATAGTCGCTAAATCAGCGCTTTGCATGAGTTGGTGATGTACAGGATTGGTTACTGCAAACTGCTGTAGTGCATCGGTTAATTTACCATTGACAATCGAAGGTAGCATTTGCGCATACTCGGGATGTGCTGCTTTTTCTTCTGCTCGAAACTTTGCAACATGAAGATTATTTAAAATCAGGTTTGAGGCCACAAACATGCCAAGTAAAGAGCCTACTGGGTTAAATGCTTGCGCTAAATTAAGTCGTTTGGTTGCAGTTTGTGGGCTGCCCATTGATAAAATATATGGGTTTGCCGTTGTCTCTAACAGCGCTAAACCACAGGTCAAGATACATAATGCCGCAAGAAAATAGTTAAACTCGCCATACACACTTGCTGGAATAAACAATAAAGCCCCAACAGCATAAAGACCAAGCCCTAAAACGATGCCGTATTTATAACTAAAGCGCCGAATAAACAAAGCGGCAGGAATTGCCATTACGCCATAGCCTAAGTAAAACGCAAATTGCACCAAGCACTTTGTGTGTTTGAGATCAAGAAAATATCTTTAAACGCCTTAACTAAGGGGTTAGTTATATCATTGGCAAAACCCCAAAGCGGAAAAAGTGCCGCCACCAAAATAAATGGTATCAGCATGTCCTTTGATACGACTCGGTCATCGTTACGCTTAGTGTTTATTCTTTTGTGTGTGTTCATAAACAAGCCTGTTTTTTTAATACAAGGCTCACTGATTACTCGCTATGCCATGTAAAATCGATTCAAACAATGTCAAACCAGTTTATAGAGTCGCACATATTTCATGTAGAAAATCACCATCAGCCAGAGTGATTTTTGTACAAATGATTAAACATAAAACATCGCTACAGCCAAAATTTCATATACAAAAACCTGTTTAAAATACGTGCTAAACGCGTTGACTCACTTCAAGCCCAAACATATTTTACAAAGAAATTCATTTTTCAAATCGTTGCAGATTAACAACGTGAGATGGCTATGGCTGAGAATAAATTTGTACAGTTACACCCACACGATAATGTCATTGTTTGCTGCCAATCGGCGCAAAAAGGCGAACAAATTAACATTGCAAATCAGGTAATAACACTCGATTCAAGTGTCACTATCGGACACAAAATTGCCTGCCAAGATATTGCCGCTGGTGAGCAGATTTTAAAGTATGGCGCTTCAATTGGTTCTTCGACTGAAGCTATAAAAACAGGCCAACATGTTCATCTACACAATATGAAAAGTGACTACATTGCTAGCCACACTCGCCATACAGTAACGGGAGAATAATATGCGCGGCTATTTAAGAAACGATGGCTCAAAAGGCATTCGAAATACCCTAGTTGTGGTTTACTTGGTTGAGTGTGCGCACCATGTTGCACGTTCTATCGTTAATAAGATGGATCACCCTGATGTGCAACTAATCGGTTTCCCGGGCTGCTATCCAAACAACTATGCGCTTGCAATGATGAAAAGCATTTGCACTCACCCTAATGTGGGCGGTGTTTTATTAGTGTCACTAGGCTGTGAAGGTTTTAACCGTGAGTATTTGAGCGATGCTATTACTGAGTCTGGTCGTCCAGTAAATACCCTAGTGATCCAACAAAATGGCGGCACAAAAAACACTATTGCCAAAGGCATTATGCAAAGCCAAATCATGCTTGAGCAGCTTGCTCAATGCCCAATTGAGTACATGCATCTCGATGAGCTTGTCATTGGCACTATTTGTGGTGGCTCTGATGGCACCAGTGGCATAAGCGCAAATCCGGCAGTTGGAAAATGTTTTGACCGATTAATTAGCGCGGATGCTACCTGCATTTTTGAAGAAACCGGTGAACTTGTCGGTTGTGAGCAAATCATGGCTCATCGAGCCGAAAGCCCAGAACTCGCCAAGCAACTTATTGATTGTGTTGTAAAAGCAGAAAATTACTACACCAAAATGGGCTATGGCAGTTTTGCCCCAGGCAATGCGGAAGGCGGTTTAACAACTCAAGAAGAAAAATCAATGGGCGCCTATGCCAAGTCTGGCGCATCGCAAATAAACGGCATTATCAAACCAGGAGAAAAGCCAAATAAAAAAGGCTTGTTCTTAATGGATGTGGTGCCCGATGGCGAACCTATGTTTGGTTTTCCAAATATTTCAGACAACCAAGAGATTGTCGAAATGATAGCCTCAGGAGCTCATATCACCTTATTTACCACAGGCCGCGGCTCTGTTGTTGGTTCTGCCATTTCACCGGTTATTAAAATCTGCGCTAACCCAGAAACCTATGCAAATCTCAGTGATGATATGGATATAAATGCCGGCGCTGTTATTGAAGGCAGTAAAACCGTTAAGCAAGTGGGAGATGAAATTTTTGAGTTGATTGTTCGAGTTGGCAATGGTGAACAAACCAAATCTGAGCAAATGGGACATCAAGAGTTTTTATTAACGTATAAAACCTTCGATAGCATTGGGCCTGCGTGCTTGAAATAAAGCTGAGGAATTCATCATGAGCAATTACTTTAACCACCTTTACCCAGATATTGCTGACCTTAAGAAAAAAGCCAAGAAACGTATTCCTCGCTTTGCCTTCGATTACCTTGAAGGCGGTTGTATGCAAGAGCATGGTGTAAAGCGAAATAGAGATGACATCAATAGTGTGCAATTACGCAGTGAACTATTAAAGCCATTTGCAGGTAGCAGTCAAACTGTCGAATTATTTGGCCATACATACGCTGCCCCATTTGGTATTGCGCCTGTTGGTTTACAAGGGTTAATGTGGCCAAAAGCCCCTGAGATTCTTGCTAAAGCCGCCGCTGAAAAAAACATTCCTTATGTACTAAGCACGGTTTCATCATCTAGCCTAGAACGAATCGCAGAAGTATCAGAAGGCCATACGTGGTTTCAGCTTTATAACCCGACCGATGAAAAGATTAGGCTCGATTTACTCAATCGCATCAAAGCAGCCCACTACCCTGTGCTAGTTGTCACCGTTGATGTGCCTACCTTTGGCTACAGGCCACGAGATATTCGAAATGGCCTTGCTATGCCACCGAAGATGACACTGTCTAATATTTTGCAGATGCTAGCAAGACCCCGTTGGCTTTATGAAACAGCGCTTGCTGGTAAACCAGAAATGGAAACGCTCAAGCCGTATATGCCAAAAAATATGCCTACCGATGAACTCGCAGCCTTTATGAATAAAACCGTCATGGGCCGCGTAGATCTGGAAGGTTTAAAACCGATTCGCGATTTATGGCAAGGGCCTTTGATCATTAAAGGGTTGATTAATGAGTCTGATGTACAAGCGGCCATTGCGCTCGGCGCAGATGGGGTTGTTATGTCAAATCATGGCGCGCGTCAGCTAGATGCCGGTGAATCTCCCGTCAAACCACTGCAAACTGTCGCTGCCAAGTATTCAAACGACATCAAAATTTTTATGGATAGTGGGCTTCGTAGCGGAACAAATATTGTGAGTGCACTTGCAAGCGGCGCTGACTTTACATTTTTAGGTAGGCCCTTTGTGTATGGCGTGGGTGCCCTTGGCGATAGAGGCGGCATTCACACCATCAATGCCTTGATGATGCAAATTACTCAGATCATGAATCAGCTAGGCTGTGCCACTGTATCTGAACTGCCCGATTTTTTGGTGAAGTAACACAAACTGCTTAAGAGGTAGGTTATGAAAAACACATTTAAAACGCGTCCGCTTGGAAAAACCGGCATTGAGGTTTCAACCCTCGGTTTTGGCGCGGCCTCTATGGGTAACCTATATCAAGCAGTGAGCGATGAAGAAGCTAAAAACACCTTAACTGCAGCAATTGAAGTAGGCATTTCATTATTCGATACCGCCCCTCGCTATGGTGCTGGGTTAAGTGAACGTCGTGTTGGTGATGCCCTGCGCGGCCTTGGTAAAAAAGACTATATTCTATCAACTAAGGTTGGAAGATTGATCAAACCCGATCCCCATGCTGATGTAACGCAGCTCCGTCATAGTTTTGCTACCCCCATGCCTTTTGATGCTCAATATGACTATAGCTACGATGGCATTATGCGCTCTTTTGAAGATAGCCAGCAACGCTTGGGCTTGGCTGAAATTGATATTTTACTCGTCCATGACTTAGGGGTTGATACACATGGCGAGCGAGATGCCTTTTATTTTATGCAATTTGAGCAAGGCGGCTACCGCGCGTTAGAAGAGCTCAAAGCAAGTGGGCAAATTAAAGCTATCGGTTTAGGGGTTAACGAAGTTGAAATATGCCAACGTGCAATGGCAATTGGTCTGTTCGATTGCTTTTTATTAGCTGGTCGTTATTCACTATTAGAGCAGCAACCTCTCGATGATTTTTTACCTGAATGTATAGAGCATGGTGCGTCTATTATCTTAGGTGGGCCCTATAACTCGGGAATATTAGCAACGGGCGTTCGTCATTTTCAAAACCCATACTACAACTATCAACCAGCGCCACAAGAAATCATCGACAAAGTCGCCAAAATTGAAGCTGTTTGTGTTGATCATAATGTCACATTAGCAGCTGCAGCTTTACAGTTTCCACTCGCGCATCCCGCCGTTGCCTCGGTTATACCTGGGCTTGGTAACGAAAAACGAGTGCACAAAACCGTCGAATTATTTAATCAGGTGATCCCGAACCAGTTTTGGCAAGATTTAAAAACAGCGGGTCTCATTGCACAGCATGCACCGACTCCAGAAAGCGGAGACGCATCATGAACACAATCAGCACACTCAACCCGATTAAGAAAATAGATAGCCATCAACATTTTTGGCAATTGAGCCGTGGCGACTATCGCTGGTTAAGTGAAGATTTAACTGTGCTTTATCAAGATTATTTACCAGAAAGGCTCACTACGACCCTTGCTATTAATGACATTGCTAACACTATTGTGGTGCAAGCAGCCGATTCACATGATGAAACGCGCTTCCTACTAAAACTTGCTAGGTCCCATAGTTTTATTGCTGGTGTAGTTGGTTGGGTCGACTTTAATGATGCTAACGTTCTCAAACAGTTAACCTTATTTGCTTCAGATCCTTACTTCAAAGGTGTACGCCCTATGCTGCAAGATATTGAGCAAATTGATTGGATCTTAAACCCTAAATTTACACCAATTTTCCAATTTTTAGCGGCGCATAAGCTCTGTTTTGATGCCCTAGTGCATGAGTGCCATTTGCCGCATATCATCACTATTGCAAAGCAGCATCCTCATCTAAACATCGTTATTAATCATCTGGCTAAACCAGATTTAACAAAGCCAAAATCTGAACATTGGGAAGACATGCTCTATCAACTTGCATGCTTAAAAAATGTTGCAATTAAGTTTTCTGGGCTTATGTCACAAGCTAAAGCAGGTTGTGTCGATATCGATACATATCGCCCCTACTTCGAACTCATTTATCAGTTATTTGGAGCCAACCGTATTTTATGGGGCAGCGACTGGCCAGTGGTTAACATGAATGGCTGTTATACCGACTGGCATTACATCAGCGATGAGCTGATAAGTGTTCTACCAGTCTCTGAGCAGCGAAAGATTTGGTCCGATAATGCCAAGAGACTTTACCAATTATTTTAATTCCCCCAGTTAAGGACTTTTTATGAGCCAGCAAAACACAAAAAAAATTGCCCTAGTAACCGGTGGTGGAAGTGGCATCGGGCGCAGCATCTGTTTGCGTTTGGCAAAACGTGACATGCATATCATCGTTGTTGATTTAAACCTTGACGCTGCAAACTTAGTGAAAGATGAAATTCTTCGCGACAGTGGCAGTGCCGATGCGTACGCCGTCGATGTTGCAAACCATCAACAAGTTCACGAGTTATTTAATACGATTACCAAGCACTACCCCATTGATATTTTGGTTAACAACGCCGGTATTGCCCATATCGGCAATATCGAAAACACCACAGAAGCTGATTTGGACAGACTCTATAACATTAATGTTAAGGGCGTTTATAACTGTATTCATGCAGCTATCGAGAGCATGAAATCTCGAAAAAGCGGCGTCATTATTAACCTTGCTTCGGTTGCATCTTCGGTTGGTATTGCTCAGAGGTTTGCATATTCAATGACGAAAGGCGCGGTATTAACCATGACCTATTCCGTTGCAAAAGACTATATAAATGATGGCATCCGCTGTAACTGTATTGCGCCTGGTCGAGTGCACACCCCATTTGTTGATAATTTTTTAGCCCAAAGTTACCCAGATAATCAAGCTGAGATGTTTGAAAAGCTCTCCAAAAGTCAACCTATAGGCCGCATGGGTAAACCAGAAGAAATTGCCGGACTGGTCGAATATCTCTGCTCAGATGATGCAGCCTTTATTACCGGCAGTAATTTTCCCATTGATGGCGGCTTCGTCACCTTGAATAACTAATAGAAGTAAAGAGAATCATCATGAAACTACTAAGATACGGCCCTTTTGGCCAAGAGAAACCCGGCATTATTGATAGCGATGGTAAGCTACGTTGTTTAAGTAACGTGCTCAAAGACATCAATGGCCAAGCTTTATCACCAGTAACACTCAATTTTATTAGTCAAATTGACTTAAACACCTTGCCGCTTATTGAAGAGCCTGTGCGTATCGGTTCATGTATTGCTGATGTAGGTAAGTTTATTTGCATTGGCTTAAACTATGCTGATCACGCCGCAGAATCTGGAATGGCGATCCCCAATGAGCCTGAAGTATTTAGCAAGGCCACCAGCGCGATTAGCGGCCCTAACGACGATATCATCAAGCCCAAAAATAGCGAAAAGCTAGACTGGGAAGTTGAACTTGCCATTGTCATTGGTAAACACGCCTCGTATGTCGATGTAGAAAACGCTTATGATTACATTGCCGGTTATTGTGTATGTAACGATGTGTCTGAACGAAACTTCCAGCTAGAACGCGGTTCACAATGGGATAAAGGCAAAGGCTGTGACACATTTGGACCACTTGGCCCATGGTTAGTCACCAAAGATGAAATTCCGGATCCACTTAATTTAGATATGTGGTTAAAGGTGAACGATACCCAATACCAAAACGGCAACACAAAAACTATGGTGTTTGATCCAGCGTTTATAGTTAGTTATCTCAGCCAATTTATGAGCCTACAACCGGGTGATGTTATCTCTACCGGAACGCCACCGGGAGTAGGTTTAGGGCAAACGCCACCGGTTTACTTAAAAGACGGCGACACAGTTACCCTTGGCATTGAAGGCCTTGGCGTACAACAGCAAGTCGTCGTTGATTATAAAAAATTACACTAATTAATAAATCCCAAATTGCATTTGATCTAGACCCAAAATCCGATAGAGCAACAGCCTATCGGATTTTTATTCAAACACTAATTGGCGAGTTTCAAACCAATAATGCCAAGAGCAATCAGCAGTAAGCTGGCAATTTTTAATAGACTTACGCCTTCAGATAATAACGTCATGCCAATAATTGCAGAGCCAATTACGCCGATACCTACCCAAACTGCATAAGCCAAACTGAGTGGTAATGATTTAAGCGCCACGCTTAAGCAATAGAAGCTCGCAGCCATGGTTAAGATGGTAAAGAATGAAATGAGTGGTTTAGTAAAACCGTTTGATTGTTTTAGGCCATAAGCCCAAGCGACTTCAAGTAAGCCAGCAGCAATAAGTAGGATCCAATTCATGGTCGACCTCTTTATGGGGTCGTCCCCGAATTTAAATAACAACTTTAAGGTCGTCCTCAAAGCGGTGTAGTACATCACCACACCCAACGAAATCTAGCACGCCCAAATTAGTAAGGCAACTAAAGCCAAAAAAAAGCGAGCAACCTGCTCGCTTTTCTCTACTTGTTTTTTTTTATCGCCTATTAACTCACAGTTAGCGACCAATAATCAGTGCGCCACCTTGAGCTAATAAGTTTAAGGTTAACTTGCCACTGTTACTTACTGTGACTTGCTTAGTACCAGCACTGCCATCTTTTTTGTCAAACATCAGGGTGACTTTATTGCCCGCTAACATAGGTAAATCGATATCGAATGTTTTGGCTTTATTTTCACCATTCACGGCTGCTACCCACCATGTTTGCTGATGACGCCTTGCGATCGTTACATCTTGACCCGGCTGACCTGCAATATAGCGTGTTTCATCCCATACCGTTGGCATCATCTTTAAAGTATCAATAACAAATTGAGGCTGTTCTTCAAGGTTATTTGGCGTCAGGCCAAAATGCTGTACTGGTGATTGATAAAGCACACCTGTTGCCAGTTCAAATGTATCTGTGGTTTTGCGAATAGTGCCGACGGTTTGATCTTGAGATAAGCGTTTGTTTAAAAACACTGGGGCAAAATCCATAGCGCCAATAGCATTACGAGTGAACGGTAAAATAGTCGCGTTATAGGCATGTAAATCTAACGAATTTTGATGAAAAACAAGGTTTTCCGATGCTAGAACCGCTTCAGATGTGACGAAGTTAGGATACATTCTTTCCCAGCCACGCGGGATAGTGCTGCCATGAAAGGTGATCACTAAACCATACTGATTTGCATCAGTGAGAATATCTTCATAGAGTTTAATGGTCTCTTGTTTGTCACCACCAAAAAAATCTACTTTAAGCCCTTTAACACCAATGCTTTGCAACCACGCCATTTCATTTCGACGTGCAGGTGCACTGTTCATTCTATTTTGTGGGGTTTGAGGTGCGTCATTCCACCAGCCATTTGAGTTGTACCACAAAATAACATCAACGCCCTTACCATTAGCGTACTTAACCAATTCAGCCATTCTCTCGCGGCCAATGTTTTTATCCCACCAATTGTCGATTAATACATATTCAAAATTTAATGATGAAGCTAAGTCAATAAATTAGATTTGATCATCGTAGTTGATACTTGGGTCTTGCCAAACAATCCAGCTCCATGTTGAACGACCCATTTTATAATCTTGGCTTGCTTGATAAAGGGGTTTAACTAAATCAAACGCCACGGTTGATTCAACGATTGGTTTTAAACTTGCTCCTAACGTGATGGTGCGCCAAGGTGTGGTTGCAGGCATTGCCATAGCCGCATAAGTTGCACCAATGCCATTGTTTTCTCCAGCCTGAGGAAATGAAATACGGTAAATACCGTCTTTTGTGCCTTCGCTTAGTTTAGAGCCAAGATAATGACTATCAACACCGGTTTCAGAAATTAATAACCAACCTTTATCGCTATTTTTAAATAATGCAGGAAAGGTATAGCCCACGCCGTTCGCTGACGGTGTTCCAAGGGCTTCGTTAAAGGTGTAAGGCTCTTCGTAACTTGGTTTTGTTTGCATCCAGCCCGTTTCAGGTAAGGCTTGTGGGCTTATAAATGTAGTTGCATTATCTGGTAGGTTAAAAGCACTGTATTCAGCTAACACCTTAATACGGGTATCTGTTTCAGCACCCGATATCTGATAACGAAATGCAACATCACTATCAGACACGTTAAATTCGACGCCAAGCATTCTGCCCTCTTGGTTTTCAAATTGCGCTTTGAGTGAATTTGCCGTGTAGTTTACTTCACTCACCTTCGCATTATGCAGCTTATAGCTTTCATTGACTGAAGCAGTTGTATGGCTTTTATATTTTAGGCTTTGTGAAAAATCACCCAGGTTGGTATTTAAACCAAGCTGTGATTGCTGCAAAAACTCTTGGTTGCCATAATTTACGCTATAAACAAGCTGATTTTGTTGTTTTTCGAGTTTTACAGTTATTTGTCCATCTGGGCTTGTAACGCTAAGCGGTAATTGTGCGTGAGCAAGCATAGAGCTTGTTAGAAGTGATATATAGATACTTGGTTTTATCATTGTTGTTATCCTTAAGCTGCAAAAGCATTAAGTGATATCATAATACAAATGTAAACTTTTTGTCACTCAAGCCAATTAAAATAAGCTGTGATCGAAAAATGTACTCCATCCGTTAGATATTGTTACAGTTACTAGGTTGTATATTTACGGCAAAAGGCTAAGCTTTAGATAAATAACAAAAACTTAAACAATTTATGAAACTACTAACCGTATTTTTTTTATTCGCCTCATATCAAGCTCTTGCGGGCCTTACGCCTGTTAGCTTTGAAAAAAATGGCGAAATCATCACTGAAGAAGCGGTGCGTTTCAACGGCGGATATGGTTATAACTTAGATGCCAAACATGTTTTAAAGCTCGTTACTTTAGATTGGCCTCCTTATATAGACGAAAACTTATGCAACAAAGGCTGGCTTTACCAATTTGCTGTAAGCTCCTTACTTGAAAAAGGCTATGGCGTGCACATTAGCTTTTATCCTTGGGCACGCGCCGTAAGAGAAGCTGAATTAGGTCGCGCTGATATTCTCTTTCCTGAATATTTCATTGAAGATGATGTTATTTCAGATAATTTCCTCGATAAAACCCGCAACGATTTACTCGCCTTGAGTCATGCTATTCCAGGTGGGGATTTATCATTCGTGGCATTAAAAGGAACTCAAATTCCATTTAATGGGGATTTAAACTCTGTAAAAGACTTGCCTATTGGTGTAGTTCGCTCATATAAAAACACCAAAGAACTCGATGCCATGATTGATAATAAAGAAATCGATACAATCGTCGCTAATAATGAGTACCAACTAATTCACCTGTTACTTAGCAACCGCGTAAGCCTAATTGTGGCAGATCTTGAAGTGTTAAAAGCAAGCGTTTACAAGTCTGAATTATCAATTAGCGGCAAACGACAAATACTAGAATCACTGGTCGCATTAGAGCCCAAGCTTGAATACAAACCGCTATATTTTTCTGTCAGCAAATCAACGCCGCACTGGCAAAAAGTTTTAGAAGACTTAAATGATGAAATAGAACTCATGCAACAGAGCGGCAAGTTTGACGAGTTTATTGAAGGTATGAAGCAACAGTGCTACGGATTAGACAAAGCGGCGTAACCGCCGCTTTATTTAAATTATATCTGTGCACAGCTGTGTACTATTGAGGAACTCGAACCCAGCCTTCCATTAATACACGTGCACTTCGGCTCATACTTGCTTTTGTGACTTGCCAATTGCCATCAACAAGTGTTGCAGCAGCGCCGACTTTTAAAGTGCCAGAAGGATGACCAAAGTTTACTTCCTGACGCTCACCACCACCTGCAGCAAGGTTTACCAAGGTACCAGGAATAGCAGCTGCAGTACCTATTGCAACCGCAGCCGTGCCCATCATGGCATGGTGCAACTTACCCATCGACATAGCACGTACTACTAAATCAATATCGGCTTCGTTTACAACTTTACCGCTTGATGCATGATAAGTTTTAGCTGGTGCAACCCAAGCTACTTTTGGCGTATGTTGACGTGCCTTTGCTTCATCAATATGAGAAATTAACCCCATTTTCAACGCCCCATAGGCGCGAATCGTTTCTAACTTTTCAAGTGCCGATGCATCACCGTTAATGGCTTCTTGAAGCTCTGTGCCATCGTAGCCAACTTCACTGGCGTTAATGAAAACTGTAGGAATACCCGCATTGATCATCGTTGCAGACAACATACCAATACCCGGCACCTCTAATTCATCGACTAAGTTACCTGTTGGAAATAAGGCCCCTTCGCCATCTGCAGGGTCCATAAATTCAAGTTTCACTTCAGCGGCTGGAAAGGTCACGCCATCAAGCTCAAAATCACCAGTTTCTTGCACTTCACCGTTAGTAATTGGCACGTGCACTATGATGGTTTTACTAATATTGACTTGCCATACTTTAACTTCAACAACGCCGTTCTCTGGAATTTTGCTGGCATCAACAAGACCGTTTGACACAGCAAAGGCCCCGACTGCTGAGGTTAAATTACCGCAGTTACCACTCCAATCAACAAACGCCTTATCGATAGCAACTTGACCAAACAGATAATCAACATCGTGATCAGCTTTAGCGCTTTTCGATAAAATCACCGTTTTACTGGTGCTTGAGGTTGCACCGCCCATACCATCAGTTTGTTTTTGGTAAGGATCGGGGCTGCCAATCACACGTAATAACAGGTTGTCGCGCGCCTCACCTGCCACTTGGGCAGGCTCAGGTAAGTCAGTTAAGTTAAAGAACACCCCTTTACTGGTGCCGCCACGCATATACGTCGCTGGCACCTTAATTTGTGGTTTAAACGCCATCGCTTAGTGCTCCTCAGATTCTAAGAAATCTTGCGCGAAACGTTGCAGTACACCACCCGCTGAATAAATTGACACTTCTTCAGCGGTATCTAAACGGCACGTCATTGGTACTTCAACGATTTCACCATTGGCACGGGTAATCACTAGTGTCAATGTTGCGCCTGGTGTTGGCTCACCTTTGACACTAAAACTCTCACTACCATCAATACCTAGCGTAGTTCGCGTCGTGCCTGCTTTAAACTCAAGCGGTAATACGCCCATACCAATTAAGTTAGTGCGGTGAATACGCTCAAAGCCCTCGGCTGCAATCACTTGAACACCAGCTAAGCGAACACCTTTTGCAGCCCAGTCACGTGATGAACCTTGACCATAATCGGCACCTGCCACAATGATAAGCGGTTGTTTGCGCTCCATGTAGGTTTCGATAGCTTCCCACATACGCGTCACTTTGCCTTCTGGTTCAATGCGAGCATATGAACCTTGCTTCACTTCACCATTTTCTTTAACCATTTCATTCAATAACTTAGGGTTAGCGAATGTAGCACGCTGTGCTGTTAAATGGTCACCTCGGTGAGTAGCATACGAGTTAAAATCTTCTTCTGGGAGACCCATTTTAGCCAGGTATTCACCAGCAGCACTTGACGCTAAAATCGCATTCGAAGGTGATAAGTGGTCAGTAGTGATGTTGTCGCCCAACACAGCTAACGCACGCATATCACTCAGAGAGCGTTCACCCGCTAAAGCGCCTTCCCAATAAGGAGGACGGCGAATATAAGTACTTTGTGGACGCCATTGGTAAAGCGGGTCGTTGTCTTCACCGTAATCTACACTTAAATCAAACATTGGCTCGTAAACCTTTTTAAACTGCTCAGGTTTAACACTTTGTTTGATCACCGCATCAATTTCTTCATCTGATGGCCATAAATCCATAAGGCGAATTTCGTTGCCTTGTTGATCATGCCCTAATACATCTTTTTCGATATCAAAACGAATAGTACCGGCAATAGCATAAGCAACAACCAGTGGCGGTGAAGCTAAGAATGCTTGTTTAGCATAAGGGTGAATACGACCATCAAAATTTCGGTTACCCGACAGTACAGCCGTTGCGTATAGGTCGCGGTCAATCACTTCTTGCTGAATTTTTGGATCAAGCGCACCACTCATGCCATTACAGGTTGTACACGCAAAAGCGACAATACCAAAGCCAAGTTGCTCAAGCTCAGGCAACAAATTAGCTTCTTCTAAATAAGACTTAACCGCTTTAGAACCCGGTGCCAGTGATGTTTTAACCCATGGCTTACGAGTTAAACCTTTAGCGTTGGCATTACGCGCAAGTAAACCTGCAGCAATAACGTTGCGTGGGTTACTGGTATTAGTACAACTTGTGATTGCTGCAATGATACAGGCGCCATCTGGCATTAAGCCTTCTTCATTCTCAACAACGCCAGTGATACCCGCTTTATCAAGATCGCTAGTTGCAACACGGCGATGTGGATTCGAAGGGCCCGCAATATTGCGACCAACTGATGATAGATCAAAGGTTAACACACGCTCATATTCAGCCGTTTTAAGGCTATCACTCCAAAGGCCAGTCTCTTTTGCGTATGTTTCGACTAGTTTAACTTGCTCTTCTTCACGACCAGTTAAACGTAGATAATCAAGTGTGTTGTCATCGATGTAGAACATCGCTGCTGTTGCGCCAAACTCTGGCGTCATATTAGAAATAGTTGCTCTATCACCTAGGGTAAGTGCATCAGCACCTTCGCCATAAAATTCAAGGTAGGTCGACACAACTCTTTCATTACGTAAAAATTCGGTGATCGCTAATACAATGTCGGTTGCAGTAATACCCGGTTGTGGCTTGCCTTTTAGTTCAACACCCACAATGTCAGGTAAACGCATGTAAGATGCACGGCCAAGCATCACGCTTTCAGCTTCAAGACCACCAACACCGACTGCAATAACACCTAGCGCATCGACCATAGGTGTGTGGCTATCTGTACCAACTAATGTATCTGGGAATGCCACGCCATCACGTTTTTGGATCACAGGTGACATTTTCTCTAAATTGATTTGATGCATAATGCCGTTACCCGGCGGGATCACATCAATATTTTTAAATGCTGTTTTCGTCCAATTAATAAAGTGGAATCGGTCATCGTTACGACGGTCTTCAATAGCACGGTTTTTTTCAAATGCGTCAGGTTCAAAACCTGCGTGTTCAACCGCTAATGAATGGTCAACAATTAACTGTGTTGGTACCACAGGGTTCACTTTTGCAGGATCGCCGCCTTTTGCAGCAATAGCATCACGCAGACCTGCTAAATCAACTAACGCTGTTTGACCTAAGATATCGTGACACACAACGCGCGCAGGAAACCATGGAAAATCTAAATCACGCTTGCGGTCAATTAACTGCGACAGTGCATCATTTAGCATTTCAGGATCACAGCGACGAACTAAGTTTTCGGCAAGTACTCGCGATGTGTAAGGAAGTGTGGCATAGCTGCCTGGTTTAATTGCATCAACAGCAGCGCGAGTATCAAAGTAATCGACTCCGGTGCCTGCTAATGGTTTTCTAAAATTTGTATTCATGATGATTCTACTTGTACTTGGTGACGGTGAACAAAGATGGGCTGATTGTTTTTGTATTTATTTCGCCCCTTCATAAAGGGGCAGCTAAGCTACCCCTATCACTGATTTAATTACGATTAACGCTCAGAAATTGGCGTATAGCTACGCGCTTCTGGGCCCGTATAATCTGCACTTGGGCGAATAATACGGTTATTAGCACGTTGCTCTTTCACGTGTGCTGTCCAACCTGTTACACGGCTCATCACGAAAATTGGCGTGAATAACTTAGTTGGGATACCCATGAAGTGATACGCAGATGCATGGAAGAAATCAGCATTACAGAATAATTTCTTTTCACGCCACATAACTTCTTCACAGCGAACAGACACAGGATAAAGCACATCATCACCCACTTCTGCTGCCAGTTTTTCTGACCACTTTTTGATGATCACGTTACGTGGATCTGATTCACGGTAAATGGCATGACCAAAGCCCATGATCTTGTCTTTACGTTCAAGCATGCCCATCAGCGCATCTTCAGCTTGGTCTGCACTTGTGAAGCCTTCAATCATATCCATAGCCGCTTCGTTCGCACCACCATGTAATGGACCACGTAAGCTACCAATCGCACCCGTTACACAAGAGTGAATATCAGACAATGTTGATGCACACACACGCGCAGTGAATGTTGATGCATTAAACTCATGCTCTGCATAAAGAATTAAAGACACATTCATTACTTGCTCAAACAGTGCTGATGGTGCTTCGTCATGTAATAAACGTAAGAAGTGTGCACCTACCGAATCATCATCTGTTTCAGTTTCAATACGAACGCCGTCATGGCTAAAACGATACCAGTAACAAATAATGCTTGGGAATACGGCAACTAGGCGATCAATCGCATCATTCGCTTCTGAGAAATCTTGCTCCATTTCCAGGTTACCTAGCATAGAACAACCAGTGCGCATTACATCCATTGGGTGCGCGTCTTTAGGAATGTTCTCAAGCACTGTTTTTAGTGCATCTGGTAAACCACGTAGTGATTTTAACTTTGCTTTATATTCAGTCAGCTCAGACTCTGTTGGTAATTCACCACGCGACAGTAAAAAAGACACTTCTTCAAACTGCGCTTTATCTGCTAATTCACTAATATCATAACCACAATAAGTTAAACCTGAACCTGACTTACCTACTGTACACAGTGCTGTTTCACCTGCTACTTGACCACGTAAACCTGCGCCGCCTAATGCTTTATCTACCATGAGTGTTCTCCTTATATGTTGTCGTTATGATTTTTTAGCTGAGAAAAGGTTATCGAGTGTGTTTTCATATGAGTGATAATCTAAAAACTCATATAATTCCGCACGTGTTTGCATATTGTCTACTTGGCTTTGTTGTGAGCCCTCGCTAAGAATAGACGAATACACATTAAGTGCAGCTTTGTTCATCGCTCTAAATGCACTAAGTGGATAAAGTACAATTTCAACACCCACTTCGCTCAATTGCTCTTTTGTATAAAGTGGTGTTTGACCAAATTCGGTGATGTTCGCAAGAATTGGCACATTTAACGCTTTAGCAAACGCTTGGTAATCTGCTAAATCATGCACCGCTTCTGCAAAGATAGCGTCTGCACCAGCTTCAACACACGCTGCTGCGCGGTCAATCGCTGCATTTAAGCCTTCTTTTTGGAATGCATCAGTACGCGCCATAATGTAAAAATCACTGTCTGTTTTGGCATCAACCGCAGCTTTAATACGGTCAACCATTTCATCTTTAGACACGATCTCTTTATTAGGACGGTGACCACAACGTTTTTGTGCTACTTGGTCTTCAATATGGAAGCCTGCTGCGCCTGCTTTGGTCATTTCTTTAACGGTACGAGCAATATTAAAAGCACCGCCCCACCCTGTGTCAGCATCAACAAGAAGCGGTAAGTCGGTAGCGCTGGTGATTCGACGAATATCTTCAAGTACATTATCAAGGCTAGTCATACCTAAATCTGGCATGCCGTATGATGCGTTAGCAACACCCGCACCTGAGAGGTAAAGTGCTTGGTGACCGGTTTTCTCTGCCATCATTGCGCAGTACGCGTTGACGGTGCCAACCACTTGTAATGGCTTGTTGTTGGCGATTGCCTGTTTGAACTTTAATCCTGCTGACATTGGATAACTCCTATCTTTGAACGGTTTCAGCTCTTTGGCTGACTCTATTTTTTAAATCTAAATTGTGACTGTTTAACTACCGCGCTACTGATTTTTTGCTGCGAGTAAGTCAAACTTAGTCTGAATATTTGCCTGAGACGCACTAATATGGCGCTTCATAAGCATTTCGGCTAATTCACCGTCATGGTTTTCAATGGCATTAATAATAGCCAAGTGTTCATCAAACGCTTTTGATACACGTGGCCCTACCATCCCCATTTGTACACGGTACATACGAATTAACTGGTACAACTCATTACATAAAAGATGAATTAAGTGTGCGTTTTTCGACCCTTTAATAATGCGATAATGAAAATCAAGGTCGCCCGCTTCTTGGTAGTATGATTCACCTTCTTTTACACGCTGTGTTTGTAAGTGCTGGTTCAATAACTGTTTTAAACCCTGCACTTCTTCAGGTTCCATGTTGTCGGCAGCTAACCGACAAGCCAGCCCTTCTAAGGCACTACGAACCTGATAGACTTCGATTAAACGCTCTGCGGTTAGCGCAACAACACGACAACCGACATTTGCTTTACGCTCTACCAAATAACAGCTCTCTAAACGATTTAGCGCCTCACGTAAGGTGGCACGGCTTACACCATAGCGTTTAGCAAGTTCTGGCTCAGAAATTTTGCTACCCTGCTCAATGGTGCCTTGGACAATTTCACGACGCATGTCGACAAACACTTGGTCTGATGCAGTTGTTATCGTGATATCGTTGTAGTTATCGTTGGCTTTTTGCTCTGTCATAATAGGTCTATCAAAGTACTAAATTAAGATTGTCGACAATTTGTGAGTTCACTATGCGCCCTATCATTGCATGTGTCAACCTTGAGAACGGAAAAACAGACTAAAAAACCATCAAAATGTCGACATAAAATGATATTTACCAAAAATAATGGCTATAAAGAACATTTATATTGGTAATATGTCGACACTTCAATCTCGCTCTTAAAAAGCTAAAAATATCCCCCGATAGCGCTATAAATGGTATGATCCAGCTAATATTACGTGATGTGAGAGCCATTTAGTGGACGCTAATACATATATTCCTGACTCATTTATTGATGATGTAAAAAGCTACCTTCCTGAACATTTATCATTAGACGATTTTATTGCAGCCTGTCGCCGCCCACTTAGACGATCTGTTCGCGTAAATACTTTAAAAATGTCAGTCGCTGAATTTCAGCGTCAATGCGCCAAAAAAGGATGGGAATTAACAGCAATTCCATGGTGTGAAGAAGGATTCTGGCTAACACGTCCTAGCGACGAAGAAGCGGCCCTTGCCATCGGAAATACCGATTTACACTTAAGTGGTGCTATGTATGTGCAAGAAGCCAGCTCAATGTTACCGCCGGTAGCACTGAGAGCCGAAGTTCAGCAAAGCGATGCGGTACTTGATATGGCATCGGCACCGGGATCAAAAACATCACAAATCGCTGCCATGATGGATAATAGTGGCGTGTTAGTGGCCAATGAATTGTCATCGTCACGCTTAAAAGTATTAGCAGCAACCCTTAAACGTTTGGGCGTAGGTAATTGTGCATTATCACATTTTGACGGTGTGATCTTTGGGGATTACATGTATGAGTGCTTCGACAGTATTTTGCTAGATGCCCCGTGTTCAGGTGAAGGCACGGTTCGTAAAGATGCAGACGCCTTAAAAAATTGGTCAATTGAATCTAATATTGATATTGCTGCTGTGCAAAAAGCCCTTATAAAAAGTGCCTTTTATGCCCTAAAGCCTGGCGGCACATTAGTTTATTCGACCTGTACTTTAACACCGCTTGAGAACCAACAAGTGTGTGAGTATCTATTAGCAGAGTTTCCTGATTGCATCGAGGTACAATCACTCGATACCCTGTTTGATGGCGCAGACAAAGCAACAACCAGCGAAGGTTATTTACATGTTTGGCCGCAAACTTACGACAGTGAAGGTTTCTTCATCGCTAAATTTAAAAAAATAGCGTCAAGCAATAAACCTAATCAAAAAGTTAAAAAAGGCGCATTTCCGTTTGCTGAGTTTGATAAAAAGCAAAGCCAAGCGTTTATGCAAACAATTAAAAAACAGTTCGGTCTAAAATCACTCAAAGGCACGTTAATGCAGCGTGATAAAGAGCTCTGGTTGTTTCCTGATGGCTTTGATGAACTGCAAGATAAAATTAAATACTCACGTTTAGGTATTCAACTTGGTGTGATCCACAAAGGTGGTGTTCGCTTAACTCACGAGTTTGCCACTGTCTTTGGCCAAGATTGCGATAAAAATACCTTTGAGATGTCTGCTTGCCAAGCAAACGATTACTTTAATGGTAAAGATATTAGGCTCGAAAAACCAACGCAAGATAATGGTGAAGTAGTTTTAATGTTATGTGGTTGTCCGGTAGGCTTAGGTAAGTGGCAAAAGAATAAAATTAAGAACTCTTTACCTCGCGATTTAGTCCAAAATACCCAGTTGATAACTTGGGTATAAGTTGCGCATAAAGACTGTATAAATAAGGCGCTAATTTAGGTAAAAAGCTGTAACAGACTGATTTTAAACTAGTATAAAATTTGTACATTTACCGTGCAATTTCCTGCTGATTAACTACACTTAAAAGTACTTTCTACTTCTCCCTACTGAATTTAGAAGGTGTTTTTTTATAGTTAGCGCAGGCTCACACGAGCCACCCCCTAAGCCCAGAACAATGCGGATTCGTTCTGGGCGTTTTTTTATTCAAAAGTCGCATAGCAAAGCATTAGCCTTTTTGATTTCATTGTAAAAACAATGATAAAGGATTGATTATGCTTAAACCCTTGTGCGTCGTACTACCATTTTTAATAAGCTGCCAAACTCTGGCAAAAAGCAGTGACTACCTAGGCTTTGACTACCCTAATAAGGCTAAAAATGCTGTCAGTATCACTTTTGATGATGCAAGACATAGCCAAGTTGATACCGGTTTAGCGCTTTTAAACAAATACCAAATAAAAGCGACATTTTATGTATCCCCTTTTAACGTAAAAGAACGTGTTGAAAAGTGGCAAATGGCTGTAAAAACAGGTCACGAAATTGCTAATCATACGGCAAGCCACTTGTGTACCGGCAACTTTGAATGGCTTCGTGAACTTGGGGTGTCGCTTGAACAATTTACGTTAAAAGAAATGGAGCAAGATATCTTAAAGGGGCAAGACTATATAAAAGCCACACTCAACGTGACACCAACCGCTTTTGCCTACCCTTGCGGTAACACCTTTGTTGGCCGTGGTGCAAATACTAAAAGTTATGTACCGTTAATAGCCAAGCACTTTAAAACAGGTCGAACTTGGCTCGACGAAACGGCGAATAACCCCAACTTTACAGACTTTTCGCAGTTAACTAGCTTACCCATTGATGGGCTTACTTTCGAAAAAATTAAAAAAACCATAGAGCAGCACCGAACTAACAATAGTTGGATCATTCTGGCTGGCCACGATATTGGCAAACGAAATCAGTACACTACAGGCACCGACACCCTAGAGCAGCTCATAGTTTATCTACAAGATCCTAAAAATGGTTTTTGGTTAGATACAGTAAGTAATGTTGCTGACTACGTTGAGGCGAATCGCAAAGCAATCGATTAATTATCGTTTAAATCAAATTCAGTTATTTGGTTATCAGCGTGAATAAGTTCATATTTAGCAAGCAAACCGTCATTGAGCTCAATTAAGCTGATAGCCGCATTACTGACCAAATACTTTTGTCCTTCGCCTATGGTTTGGTGTTTATCAACTTCCATTTGCCAACGTTTAGTGAAAAAGTTAAGTGGGCTTTTCGGGGCATATAAAATTGAGTCGAGCTTATCGAGTACATTAATAAGTTTGCGTGGGAACTCATTTTTAATACCACTGGCGGTTAACTGCCAAATCCGGTTTTTATGTTTACCAAAGCGCTTTTGCACTGAAAAACAAAATGAATAATGAACATCACCAGAGAGGATCAAGGTTTCTTTTGGTGTATCTTCACGGCGAAAAGTATCTAACAGCTTTTTAGCAGAACCTTCATGGGCCATCCAGTTTTCAACATCAACCAACAAAGGTTGCCCACAAAAATTAAAAATCGCTTGGATTGCTTCAATCGATTTAACACCAAACACTGGTGCTGGAGATACAATAATCACTTTATCGTGAGACAATAAGCTTTCTTCTAATTCGGTGAGCCTTTCCCAATCAAGTAAACCAGATGGTTCATTGAAGTTTTGCTCATTACGCCAGCGATGGGTTCGGGTATCGAGCACCACAACTTTGGGGATGGTATTAAGCTCGTAATGCCAATGGTTAAAATTGAGTATTAGCTTATCAAAGTCGTTAAAATGCCAGCTCTGTTGTTGCAGGCTTTGTTTAAAACTGGCTAATAAAGACAGCGAGTTATCACCTGCATCATTACCAATCCCCTGCATTAACCAATAACTAATCAGGCCATTATTTACAATACGACGGCTAGCTGGGTGCTGATAAATAGCTTGCTCCCAGCCTGCGGTTAAATTCCAATCATCGGTGACATCATGATCGTCAAACATCATTAATGTCGACACATTGGCGAATAACCTTTCAACGCTTTGAAGACCCTTTGCAAAACCAAGCAGTGCATCTTTTTCAAGTTTAAATAGATTAGCGTATTTAGGGGCTAATGCTGGGCATTCAATTGACTCGAACTCAATTAGCTGCCAAGTAACCGCGCTGAAGTTTAATAAATAAAGCGCTATAAATTCTTGAAAATGGATTAAGTGGTTTTCAGCTTTTAAGCTTGAGAAGTGCGGCTCATCTTTTTTTAGCCAATAACCAACACCAAATTTGCTTCGTTTCTGCCAAGGCACTTTGGGTAAGTGTAAATGGCGCTGATAAAGTTGCTGCTCAAACTCTTCTGGTAAATCTAAATCAAGCGCTGGCTCTTGAAACACACCAAATAGACTAATCACTTTTTCAATCGCGAGCAGCATAGGCCCTGCGACATCATCCGCATATATTTGGTCGCCAGATAACAATAATAAGTCAGCACCTGCATTAAGAGATTGGCGCTGATCATTTTGCCAATTATCTGCAGCAACAAGGCTGTCTTTTGCAGGGTGATGAGGGTTGCGACAAGAGCCATGCAGAATTCTATCGAGTCTATTTGGGATCACAAATGCCGGAGATTCGGCACGTTCATAGCAATAAGACGATAAATCAAGGCTTTTTTCTTCATCATGTAATGAATAGTAGGTCAGTGAATCAACTGCAAACTGGCCACTGACTGGCATGACATTAATGAAATTTAAGTAAAGGTGTTGCCCTAATTGGATTGATTCTAGGCTCGAGAATGTTTCAACACCTTTAAACTCTATTCGGTATTGGCAAGGCCTAGTTGTAACAAATTGAAAGCACACTCGCCCTGCATCTGCTCGGCGTACCATTGGCCCCATTACTAACTGAGGTAAATTCGATACGCCGTGCACTATTACGCCCTTTTAGCCTGATTGAACAACGAATAAAAGTTGTTAGTTGTTGCTTCAGCTAATTCGTTAAAAGTAAGTCCTTTTAACTCAGCGATGTAATAAGCGACATCTTCAACATAGGCTGGTTGGTTTGTTTTACCACGATATGGAACAGGCGCTAAATACGGTGAATCTGTTTCGATTAGTAAACGATCTAGCGGAATTTGCTTTACAACGTCTTTTAACTCTACGGCATTTTTAAACGTAACAATGCCCGAAATCGAAATATAAAAGCCCATATCAATGGCTTTTTTGGCCATTTCCCAATTTTCTGTAAAACAATGCAATACACCGCCACAATTCTCGGCATTGTGAGCGCGCATTAAGTTAATAGTGTCTTCTCTAGCGTCACGTGTATGAATAATAAGCGGCTTATTTAGCTCATTGGCAACGTCGATATGACCAACAAAACTCTCTTGCTGAACAATATGGGTGTCTTTTGAGTAATAGTAATCAAGACCGGTTTCGCCAATAGCTACCACTTTGTCGTGGCTTGCAAGTGAAATAAGCTTTTGCTTATCGAGTGCGTCTTTTTGATCAAGTGGATGCACACCGCATGATGCAGAAACATCTGGATAGTGTTTAATTTTATCCAGCATACTTGGGAATTGATCTAAAGTTACGCTTACACATAAAAAGTGTTCTACTTTCTTTGCACGAGCATTATCGAGTACTTGGTCTAAGTCTAAGTCGAGTTTATCAAAATCTAAACGATCTAAATGACAATGAGAATCTACAATCATGGTACTACTTTTATTACATGGTATAGGTCGGATTGCCGGAGTTTAACATAGTACCGAGTAGTTTTTCGATTTTCGCATTCAAATTGGTTTTATCGTCGATAAAATTAACACCGATACCTGGTGGGTTTGAGCTTTGTGCACCTTGCGGTGTGATCCAAGCAACTTTACCTGTTACTACATCATCCTCTAGTGCATCTGGTAATGTAACCTTTAAAGCCAATGAATGACCCATTTCAAAGCGCATATTAGTGCGAACAAACAAACCACCATTTTTTAGATAAGGCATGTAACAGCGATATAATTCTTCTAAGTCTTCAATATCTACTAATAATTCTTGCACGATACTTCCTAATTTTGGCTTTCACGTAAAGTAAACGCTAATTTTGAAATGGCTAGTTCCAAGTTTAAACCAAGCACATGTGAACTGTTATAAAGAAACTCTGAAATTGCAGATTGTGCTTTCTGATAATTGAAAAAGTCCATTCCTAACACTAATTGCGTTTTAAGATGCTCTGTTAAGAACAAAGCAAATACATTAACCAAGCTATGATCTTTATTAAGGATGTCGACTAACGCACTGAAATTATGGCTGTCTTTTATCTCAGTTGCAAATTTATAAAGAGAATCGACAGCTTCAAGTTGGTTGTCATTTTGCCACTGCTTAACAAGAAGTGGCTGCCTAGCGAATAACTCTAACCATGAATAATTAGCAATATTTAATGATGCTAACCATTTTTTCGTATATTCAGAGTTAACTTTTATTTCGTGTACGGCACAGCGACTTAAAATTGTTGCAGGTAGTAATGCTGTTTGTTCGCACGTTAACAATAAATAACGGCGCAAACTTGGCTCTTCAAGGGTTTTTAATAAAGCATTAGCAGCTGCAGTGGTCATTTTATGACACTGTTCAAGCACCACTACTTTGTTACCATTTTGCGCCGCTGAATGGTTGATAAAATCACTGATCTCACGAATTTCATCAACGCCTATTGTTTGGCCTTCCACCTTTACAACGCGTTTATCAGGGTGAGTACCCGCTTGATTAAGTTGACAGCTTTTACAATTGCCACAGGCTTTTAAATTTACAGGTGACGTGCAAAGTAAGCCATCGGCGAGCGATTCGACTAAACATTGTTTGCCAACACCTTTATCACCGTTAAATAGCTGAGCATGATGAAAGCGTTGCTGTGCAAAACTTTGCGCTAGTTGCTGATAAAGCCCTTCAAGCCACGGCAAAGGCATATTAATTTAAACCTGCAAAAAAGTTATCAAGCACGGTTGTGATTGCCGCATGTACTTCTGGCATTGTTTGGTTTGCATCCACTGTTTTGATACTGCTATCAGTTTTAGCTATTTCAAGGTAGCGTGCGCGAGTGCGCTCAAAAAAGCCTAATGCTTCTTGTTCGATACGATCAAGTTCACCACGGCCTTTTGCACGGGCAAGACCCACAGCTGGGTCAATGTCTAAATAAATAGTTAAATCAGGCTTTAAACCATTTAGCACCATATCAGCTAAAAAAGAGAGTTTAGTTTGTTCAATACCACGACCACCACCTTGATATGCTTGTGATGAAAGATCATGACGATCACCTAAAACCCAAGTGCCCTTTTCAAGTGCCGGATTAATAACATTAGCAACCAATTGTGAGCGTGCTGCATACATGATTAACAGCTCTGTTTCACCCGTCACTGTTTCTTGGTGAGCCTGTTTGACGATATTACGCAGCTCTTCAGCCATAGCTGTACCGCCAGGCTCACGTACATTAATAAAATCGACTTGCTTGTTTTCTAAATAAGCTTGGCATACGGCAATAGCCGTTGATTTTCCGGCCCCTTCTAGGCCTTCAATCACTATAAATTTCGCTGTCATATGACTCAATTCTGGTTGTTAGTTTAATTGGTACTGCTTTACCGCTCGATTATGTTCTTGCAATGTTTTCGAAAATTGATGGCTGCCATCCCCTTTCGCAACAAAATACACATATTCAGACTCAGGTGGATTAACCGCGGCCAAAATCGCTGCTTTCGAGGGCATGGCTATGGGTGTTGGCGGCAAGCCTTTTATCTTATACGTGTTATACGGTGTATAGGTTGTTAAATCTTTTCGTTTTATATCGCCATCAAAATCAGCACCAATACCATAAATAACCGTTGGATCGGTTTGTAAGCGCATATTGGTTTTTAAACGATTGGTAAATACCGCAGAAATTAGTGGTCGCTCAGAAGCAAGGCCCGTTTCTTTTTCGATGATAGAAGCCAGTATTAACGCTTCATACGGTGAACTTAATACTAAATCTGCTGCTCTAGTTTGCCATGCAGCGTCTAATTCCTGCTGCATTTTGCTGTATGCGCGTTTTAATACGCCGCTGGCAGTATCTTCACTATGGTAGTGATAGGTGTCAGGGAACAACCAGCCTTCTAAATTTTCTTGTGTGCTACTTATCTGCGTCGCTAAATTTTCTGTGTCTAAGTCTTGTGTTAAATGTGCTTGTTTTTGGATATTAGCAACAACGTCACGAAGTGGCTGACCTTCAATAATTGTGAAGCTAAAGCTCACTTGTGCACCTTGATTGATACGACGAATATTATCAATAACGGCGCTTGTATCTAGTTCATAAAGACCCGCTTTTAAATCGGTAAGCGTAGGATCTAATTTTGCGAGTACCTGAAATTTAAAGCAGCTATCAACCCACTGCTTTGTTTGCCATGCTTGGCAAAGCTGATTAAAGCCAGTGCCACGTTCTACTTTAAATAAAGTACTGTTTTCAACTTTTAACGGCATTTTTAATGCTGATTGAAGCTGTTGATAGCCAATACCACAACATAGCAATGCTAATAACAGCACGCTAACAATGACTTTTATCACACACTCTCCTTGGCAAACTGCGCCGTTAATAGCGCTTTACTGCATTCAATATCAAACTGTGTATCAGCAATCCGTGCAACGGGAACCACGCCCATTAAACTGTTACACATAAATACGGCATCCATAGCTAAAAGCTCATCGAATTGGATTGCTTTAAATTCAATGGCTAACTTATCACATAAAGCGCTGAGATAAACCCCAGTGATACCGCAGCGGTCTAACTTAGGTGATATAACTTGACCGTCTTTAATAGCAAAAATATTTGCAGCAGAGCACTCAATCACATTGTTATCATAATCAAGTACAACAACGTCATCACATTCAAGGCTGCTCATTTGCTTTTTGATAAGCACTTGCTCTAAACGGTTCAATGTTTTTAAGCCTGCAAGTAAAGGTTGATGTGCAAGTTTCACGTCGCTGACCGCTAGGTTTACACCCTGCTGTTGCCAACTTTTATAGTGTGAAACTGCAGGCATGATACTGATCAACACTTGGATACTTGGTGTATCTGGTAAGCCATAACCACGCCCACCTGCACCACGGGTGATAACTATTTTTAAAATACCGGTTTGTGTATCAGTGATTGCGTGGTTAACTTCACGCTCAATTGCTCTTAAATCTAATTCGGGGAAAAATAGTCTTTGCGCGCATTCTTCTAAACGCGCTTTGTGTAAACCCCAGTGCTCAACGACAGAATTCACCACAGAGGCCGTGGTAAAAAAGCCGTCACCATAATTTAAGCCACGATCTTGCGCGCTTATTGTGGTGTCTGGTGTGATTATTTTTATTGTTTGTTTTAATTTACTCATACAAAAAAGCCCAGTTAAACAACTGGGCTCTTCTTTTTAGTCCGTTGTTAAAAAGAATTATACCTTTTTAAATAGCAACGAGCCATTAGTACCACCAAAACCAAATGAATTACATAGTGCGTAATCCAATTTAGCATCACGTGCAGTATGCGGTACGTAGTCTAAATCACAGCCTTCATCTGGGTTATCAAGGTTGATTGTAGGGCTTACTTTCTGGTCAACAAGTGACAAGATAGTAATGATCGACTCTACCGAGCCTGCTGCACCTAACAAGTGACCCATCATTGATTTAGATGAACTTACCATCACATCTTTCGCTGCATCGCCAAAAATAGTTTTAACAGCTGATGTTTCGGCTTTATCGCCTGCATTAGTCGATGTACCGTGAGCATTAATGTAACCAACTTGGTCTGCATTAACTTGTGCATCGTTTAGGGCATTTTCCATCGCTAGAGCTGCGCCTGCACCGTCTTCAGGTGGAGACGTCATGTGATAAGCATCGCCACTCATACCAAAACCAACGAGTTCAGCGTAGATTTTCGCGCCACGTGCTTTAGCATGCTCATATTCTTCAAGTACGATAACACCTGCACCATCAGCAAGAACAAAACCGTCACGGTCTTTATCCCAAGGACGAGATGCTGCTTGTGGATCGTCGTTACGAGTTGATAATGCACGTGCTGCATTAAAGCCACCCATACCAATTGGTGTCGATGCTTTTTCAGCACCACCGGCTACCATTGCATCTGCATCGCCGTATGCAATCATACGTGCAGCATGACCAATGTTATGTAGACCTGTAGTACAGGCTGTAACGATTGAAATATTAGGGCCACGTAAACCGTGCATAATCGATAAATGACCAGAAATCATATTGATAATGGTCGAAGGCACGTAAAACGGAGAAAGCTTACGCGGGCCGCTATTTAATAGTTTGATGTGGTTTTCTTCAATTAAAGTTAAACCACCGATGCCAGAACCCACTGCTACACCAACACGAGTGGCGTTTTCTTCAGTGATCTCTAGACCAGAATCTTGTAGTGCTTGTACACCCGCTGCAATGCCATATTGGATAAACAAATCCATTTTCTTTGCATCTTTCGGTGACATGTAAGCTGATGCATCAAAGTCATTCAGCAAACCTGCGAATTTGGTGCCGAAACTTGAGGTATCGAAATGCGTGATAGTTTGAATACCACTTTTACCGTTTAACAAACCTTGCCAAGTAGATTCAACATCATTACCTAGCGGTGTCAACATTCCTAAGCCAGTTACGACGACTCGACGTTTAGCCACGGGTTGCCTCCAATAAGGGAATTATTTTAGGTGGGGTGTATACCAAATTTATTAGTATCATTCTATAGATAGACTAAGGGCAGCTTAATGCTGCCCTTAAAATCAAAATGCGTAAAATTACTCAGCGTGAGCTGTAACGTAATCGATCGCAGCTTGAACTGTAGTGATCTTTTCAGCTTCTTCGTCTGGGATCTCAGTGTCGAACTCTTCTTCAAGAGCCATTACTAGTTCTACAGTGTCAAGTGAATCAGCACCTAAGTCGTCAACGAAAGAAGCTTCATGTTTTACTTCTTCTTCTTTAACACCTAGTTGCTCAATAATAATTTTCTTTACGCGTTCTTGGATGTCGCTCATTCTTCTTTCCTTTATTAAAAACGCCAATGCGTTATTTTCAGATTGCGGCGTAGTTTACGCCGCATAATTCTGTGATTCAAGGATTTGCTGATAATTACTTATCTGGTCAAACCTCTCGAATAGTATTTGTTCATTTATCGCTTATTTTAATAGCGAATTCAAGTATGTTTAAAGCAAGATCACAAAAAATTCAACAATTTTCGATAATCTTTCGTTAGCAAATTTTTGCTAACTTTCATTAAACCATGTACATCGCGCCATTTACGTGCAATGTTTCGCCTGATACATACGCAGCAGCGTCAGATGCTAAATAACATACCGCAGCAGCGATTTCTTCAGGTTGGCCTAAACGCCCTGCAGGTACATTTGCAAGCGTAGCTGCTTTTTGGTCTTCAGTCAGCTCATCTGTCATATCTGTTTGGATAAAACCAGGTGCAACAACGTTCACTGTAATGCCACGTGATGCCACTTCGCGTGCTAATGACTTAGTAAAACCAATTACACCCGCTTTCGCTGCAGCATAGTTAGCTTGACCCGCATTACCCATAGTGCCCACAACAGAACCGATATTAATGATACGGCCATTTTTCTTTTTCATCATAGGGCGTAAAACAGCCTTAGATAAACGGAAAATTGAGCTTAGGTTAGTATCGATGATGTCATCCCACTCACCGTCTTTCATACGCATTAATAAGTTATCGCGAGTAATACCCGCATTGTTAACTAATACGTCGATATCGCCTAAATCAGCCTTGATCGCAGCAAGTGTCGCCTCAATCGATTCAGGATCTGTAACGTTAAGGGCATAACCTTTACCGTTGTCACCTAGGTATTCACTGATTTTAGCAGCACCTGATTCGCTTGTAGCAGTACCCGCTACTTTTGCACCTTGTGCAACTAGCGTATTTGCAATCGCTTTACCAATACCACGGCTTGCACCAGTGATTAGGACAACCTTGCCCTCAAGAGAAAATAAATTTGTCATTCTATTCCTACTTATTTCGCTTCATCAATAGCAGCTTGCGTATTAACCGCACCACATACCATTGCTTTATCAATTCGTTTAGCAAGACCCGTTAATACTTTACCTGGGCCAAACTCATAGCTTTGTGTGATACCTTGAGCAACTAATGCTTGTACAGTTTCAGTCCAGCGAACTGGGCTGTAAAGTTGACGTACTAATGCATCTTTAATTGCTTCACTTGATTGCTCAGCTTTTACATCAACGTTGTTGATTACATCACACTTAGGTGTATTAAATGTTAAAGCGGCTAAATCAGCAGCTAATTTCTCAGCAGCTGGTTTCATTAGTTCACAGTGAGAAGGTACGCTTACTGCAAGTGGTAAAGCACGTTTAGCACCTGCTTCTTTACATGCTTCTGATGCACGCTCAACTGCCGCTTTGTGGCCAGCGATAACAACCTGACCTGGTGAGTTGTAGTTTACTGGTGAAACAACTTCACCATTTGCTGATGCTTCACACGCTGCTTTGATTTCGTCGTCACCTAAGCCGATGATTGCAGCCATAGAACCAACACCCGCAGGTACTGCTTCTTGCATATATAAACCACGATTTTCTACTAGTTTAACTGCTTCGCTTAAGCTTACAACGCCAGCACAAACTAATGCTGAATACTCGCCTAAACTGTGACCAGCCATAACAACATCGGCATCAGGGTTTGCGTCTAACCATTGACGGTAAATAGCAACACTAGCAGTAAGAAGTGCTGGTTGTGTACGATGGGTTTGATTTAATTCTTCTTCTGGACCATTTAGTACAAGTGCAGCTAGATCATAGCCAAGAGCTTCAGATGCTTCAGCGAATGTTGCTTTAGCAATTTGTGAATCAGCTAATAGTTCAGATAACATGCCCACAGTTTGTGAGCCTTGACCTGGAAATACGAGTGCAATTTTATGTGCCATACTTTGCTCTTATAATTAAACAAAAAAATATTCTGTAGCAGGCAGCATAACAAGTTTTAGATATGCTGCACTACTTTGTTGTTGGATGTGTTTGCTCAAAAATCGCAGCGATTTTTTCAGGGAGTTGGCGTTCGACTTCCCGCGCGGCTTCATCAATAGCAGCATGAAACGCCTTTGGAGAGGCATTGCCATGGCTTTTAACAACAATACCGCGCAATCCTACCAGACTTGCGCCGTTATACTGGTCGGGGTTCACCCGCTTGTAGAGTTTTTTTATCACTGGACGCAATAAAAACGCTAAACTTTTGTATAAGAAATGCTTGTGTAAGGCTTTGGTGAGTTTATGCATGATCAGTTTGGCAATACCTTCACAGGTTTTTAATGCCACATTACCTACAAATCCTTCGCACACAATAACATCGGCTTTACCGCTGAAAATATCACTACCTTCACTGTAACCTGTGTAGTTGAGATATTCACACTGCTGCATTAACTGTGCAGCTTGTTTTATTCCTTCATGCCCTTTGATGTCTTCAGAGCCAATATTCAATAAACTAACTCTTGGGTTATCACACCCAAGTGCCTGCCCTGCTACCACAGAACCCATAATGCCAAATTGATAAAGGGTTTGAGCGTCACAATGCACATTAGCGCCTAAATCAAGTAAATAAACAGGGTTTTTACGTTCGGTTGGAACAGCAGAGATTAATGCAGGACGTTTTACGCCTGGAAGCATCTTTAATACATAATGCGCCATAAAAAATAACGCGCCTGTATTACCAGAGCTTACACACGCTTGCGCTTCACCCGATTTAACTAAATCGAGGGCAACTCGCATTGATGAATCTTTTTTAGAACGAACCGCTGAAGCAGGTTCACACGCATTTGTGACCACTTCGCTACAATGGCGAATAATTAAACGAGGGTGTGAAACAGAATCGAGTGCTTCGAGTTCTTTTAGAATAACTTGCTGATTACCACATAAGATGAGTCTTAAGTTGGTATTAGCATTTACCGCTTGCACGGCAGCGGGGATAGATGAACGGGGGCCGTAATCGCCCCCCATCATATCTAACGCTATGGTTAGATTGGTCAGCATATAGCAATCTCTTAGTTAGAAATTACTTTAACGCCTTTGTAGTAACCGTCAGCAGTTACGTGGTGACGACGGTGAGTCTCACCAGAAACTTGATCTACAGTTAAAGTTGGACCACTGATCGCATCGTGTGAACGGCGCATGCCGCGTCTTGCACGAGACTTTTTGCTTTTTTGTACAGCCATTAGTCTTCTCCTAAGAATCTTTCTTAAGTTGTTTCAAAATATCAAATGGATTTGGTTTGTCATCTTTTGCTGCTAATTTACCAAAGCTAGTAGGCTCTGATGAATAACTGCATGAAGCTTCGTTGTGTGTAGGCACTATTGGAATAGCTAAAATCAGTTCGTCTTCGATTAACTCAAATACGTTGATTTCACCGTTTTCGTCCAGCTCTACTTCATCGTAACCTTCAGGTAGATGATCTGACTCTGCATCCAAACCAATTGGCGAATACACAAAGTCTTGTTCCAAATCCAACCCTAATTCTCCATTACAGCGTTGACAAGTTACAGTTACATGTGTTGATAAGTTACCACTTATTACCACTAAACCTTGCTCGTCAATTTTGCAATGAATCTTTACCGCTATTTCACCTGCTTCCTCCTGCACAACTTGCTCTAAACGAGAAAGTTTTTCAAGCGGGACAATACCGTCATACGTTAAACGATGTTGAGCTGCTTTGCTGGGATGAAGAGTGATGGGAATTTTCACCTTTTGCATAGGGGCTGCATCATATAGATAGTTAGTAAGTTAGTCAAAGTAAAAAACCAATTTTGGTAGGTTTTTAACGATCTTCTGCTTTGTTTTCGGATTCATTGTGGCTTATCCTTGGCAAAATACAATTTTCATCCAGAATTTATTATGAAACCAACACTTATATTAGCGTCAAGCTCACCATTTAGACAGCAATTATTAACTAAGTTTAACTTACCTTTTCAAAGTTTTTCTCCAGATATTGATGAGTCCCCTATCGCAGCTGAAACGCCAGAGCAATTAGTTGCTCGTTTAAGCGAACAAAAAGCCCGTGTTGCCAAACAACATTTTAGCGAAGGATTGGTGATCGGCTCTGATCAAGTTGCGGTATTCAACGATACAATTTTAGGTAAACCTCATACTAAAGAGAATGCCATTAAGCAGCTTTCATCGTTTAGTGGCCATACAGTGACCTTTTTAACGGGTTTAAGTGTATTTGATATACAAAGCGATAAAGCAATTACCACCGTGGTGCCATTTGATGTGACATTTAAAGCAATCACACTTGAACAGATCAACGCTTATTGCGATGCAGAGCAGCCATACAACTGTGCAGGTAGCTTTAAAAGTGAAGGATTAGGCATCTGTTTATTTGAAAAGCTCAGTGGCGATGACCCTAATACATTGATAGGCCTGCCACTGATCACATTAACTAAAGTGCTGGCTGAGTTTGGTGTTGACGTGTTAGCGCTGCAAGGGACGTAGTTAAAACCTGCAAAAGTTGTTGGTATGAATCAACAACACATAACGGCGTATGTTGTTGCAACTGCGCCGGGCTATGAGCACCAAAACTCACTCCAATACAAGCAATACCTGCGGCATTAGCCATTGCCATATCGAGTTGGCTATCGCCAATCATCACAGCATCACTTTTTGCGATGCCCTGCTCACGTAAAATTTGCTCAAGCATATCTGGAGAGGGTTTCGACTCAGCATCGTCAGAGCATTTTACATTCAAAAAGTACTTCCCAAGGCCTGACTCATTTAGAAGCCTATCGATGCCTTCACGTCCTTTACCGGTAGCCACAGCCAATTGTATACCTGCATCACTTAACTGCTTTAAAACGGATTCTACATCTTTAAATAAAGGTGTAGGTGTAACATCTAACTCACGGTACTGTGCTTTGTAACCTGCAACGAGTTCATCGCTTAAATGTAAATGCGCCGGAAAAAGCACTTCAGTGGCTTTTGCCAGCGATAAACCAATAACGTCTTTTGCTTGTTGCTCTGTTGGAACAGGAATACCTAAGTCTCGCGCAGTATTTCGCAAGCAGGTAACAATTTTTGGCACAGAGTCCATCACAGTGCCATCCCAATCAAAAATAACCAGCTTAAACTTGTTCATTATCGGCACGTAGCTTTTTGATACAGTTTTGAAGTGCATTATCGAGTGGCGCTTCAACATGCATGGTTGTTTCATTTTTAGGGTGCATAAAACGTAAATCGTGGGCATGTAAAAACAAACGATTTAAACCAGTCAGCTTATTTACGTATTGATCAAACTCTGCAACGCCATATTTATCATCACACGCAATTGGATGACCTTTACATTGCGTATGTACACGAATTTGGTGAGTACGCCCTGTTACCGGCGACGCTTGCACTAATGAGCACTCAGCATATCGCTCAAGCACACGAAAACGCGTGTGTGATGGTTTACCTTCGGTATTATCAACACGAACCACACGCTCACCAGACTTCAAGGTGTTTTTACGAAGTCCTTCGGTAACGTTTTTCGTTTTAGAATCCCATTGACCATCAACTAATGCCCAATAGTTTTTCTCCATGGTTTTTTCACGTAACTGTTTATGTAAATCAGTTAACACTGAACGACGTTTAGAAATAAGCAAGCAACCTGATGTGTCACGGTCTAGGCGGTGTACAAGCTCTAAACTACGCTCTTCAGGGCGAAGTACGCGAAGTGCTTCGATTAAGCCATAACTTAGGCCACTGCCACCATGCACAGCCATACCCGAAGGCTTGTTGATCACCATTAAATACTTGTCTTCAAACAAAATGGCGTCTTCAAGTTGTTTTACTTTATCGAGTTTTTTTGGCACAAACTCTTCTTTTTCGGCCACTTTAATAGGTGGAATACGAACCACATCATTAAGTTGTAGTTTGTAGACAGGTTTTATGCGTTTTTTATTTACTCGCACTTCGCCTTTACGAAGGATTTTATAAACTGCACTTTTAGGCACACCTTTTAGGTGAGTAATAAGAAAGTTATCAATACGTTGACCTAGATGGTCTTCACCTATGGTAACAAACGAAACTTGTAAGCCGGTTTTTTCTGACATTGCCTAATCACTGATTTAAGTAAATAATTTAGTTGCTAACGCGACTGTAATAGTGGGATAATCACCGTCGCGAACATAAAGTTTGCAAGTAACAACGGTGCTTTTATCACATTAATACATTCGTGAAGCATATTCTGGGTTGCCGATCATACAGATCCGCGCTAAGTTTTCCAAAGCTTTTATAATTACCCAGCCAACACGAGCGTTCAATTATCGGCGATGCGCGTAATATATTGCCTGAATAATTTGAGCACGAATGTTGATTAATGAACATAAAAAGCAATTGAACAAGATAAATTGACTGATAGTGACGACGTAGCAACGTCATTCAGAAGCAGCTGTTGTAGCAAGACATTGAATAAAAATTTGAACATGGTCGACTTCGGGACAAAACTCGTAAATTAAAACCGCAGAATTGGCGGCAGTTTTGACACCTATAAGAATTTAATAACGTGAGAACATGTTATTGTCAGCCACACTTAGTGATGCTCAATGTAAGCAAACAACTTCAGGTTTTGACTTTACCCAGTCGTGAGACTGCACAAAAACAACCGTCAGAAACCACTGAACAGACGAGTTTATATCGTCATGTCAGCGACAGAATTAGTAGAGTAACAATATGAAACGTATGCTAATCAATGCGACGCAGCAAGAAGAAATGCGCGTTGCACTGGTTGATGGCCAGCGCCTGTATGATTTAGACATAGAGAGCCCAGGTCACGAACAAAAAAAAGCAAATATTTACAAGGGTAAAATTACCCGTATCGAACCGTCACTAGAAGCTGCCTTTGTTGATTATGGCGCTGAGAGACACGGTTTCCTTCCTCTCAAAGAAATAGCTCGCACCTACTTCCCACAAGGCTATACATTCCAAGGTCGTCCAAATATCCGTGACGTGATCAAAGAAGGCCAAGAAGTAATTGTGCAAGTTGATAAAGAAGAGCGTGGCCAAAAAGGCGCTGCGTTAACGACTTTTATCAGCGTTGCAGGTAGCTATTTAGTACTTATGCCTAACAACCCTCGTGCCGGTGGTATTTCTCGCCGTATCGAAGGTGATGAGCGTACTGAACTTAAAGAAGCACTAAGCCGTTTAGAACTACCTAAAGGTATGGGCTTAATTGTTCGTACTGCAGGTGTTGGTAAATCATTTGAAGAACTAGAGTACGACTTAAAAGCACTATTAGTGCATTGGCAAGCGATTCAGCAAGCTGCTGATAGCGGCCCTGCTCCGTTCTTAATTCACCAAGAAAGTAACGTAATTTTCCGCGCAATCCGTGACTATTTACGTCGTGATATTGGTGAAATTTTAATTGATAAAGCACGCGTATTTGAAGAAGCGAAAGCGCATATTGAGCGTTTCCGTCCAGATTTCATGAGCCGCGTTAAGCTTTATCAGGGCGATGTACCACTATTCACCCACTACCAAATTGAAAGCCAAATTGAGTCAGCTTTCCAACGTGAAGTTCGCTTACCATCAGGTGGTTCAATTGTAATTGACCCAACTGAAGCGCTTACATCTATCGATATCAACTCATCTAAAGCCACTAAAGGCGGTGATATCGAAGAAACAGCACTTAATACAAACTTAGAAGCGGCAGACGAAATTGCTCGTCAATTACGTTTACGTGACTTAGGTGGTCTTATTGTTATCGACTTCATCGATATGACTCCACCACGCCACCAACGCGAAGTAGAGAATCGTTTAAAAGACGCTGCTCGCCCTGACCGTGCCCGTGTACAGATTGGTAAGATCTCACGCTTTGGTCTGCTTGAAATGTCGCGTCAGCGCTTACGCCCTTCATTAGGTGAAGCAAGCCAAGGTCCATGTCCTCGTTGTAATGGTCAAGGTACAATTCGTTCTAACGAATCAATTGCACTGTCTATCCTTCGTTTAATCGAAGAAGAAGCAATTAAAGACAACACATCACAAGTAAATGCACAGGTGCCTGTGGCTGTTGCCGCTTACCTATTAAACGAAAAACGTCGTAGTGTGCAACGCATCGAAAAGCGCCATAACGTTGATGTTGTGATCATTCCTAATCAACACATGGAAACGCCACATTACGAAGTAGTTCGCTTACGTAAAGACGAAACAATCGAAACAGTAAGCTACGAGCAAGTTGTTGCTCCTGAGCCAGAAGCATTTGAAATGGCTAAAGCCCCTTCAGCACCAGTTCGTGAAGAGCCGGTTCTTAAAGGTGTTGTTATGCCTACTACACCTGCACCTCAAGCTGCACCAAAAGCTGAGCAAACGACTCCTGCGGCTAAAAAGTCAGACGGTGGATTATTTGCTGCTATTGGTAAGTTCTTCAAGTCGTTATTCAGCAATGCCGAAGAAGAAGCTGAAAAAGAGCAAGAAGAGAAAAAAGCAGCACAAAGACGTAGCAATAATCGTCGCAACAACGACAACCGTCGCCGTAGCAACAACCAGCGCCGTCGCAACTCTCGTAATAAACGTCCTGACGATGCACAAGCTAAAGAAGAAAACACAAGTACTTCGAATAAGCCTGAGCAAAAAGAAGGTAACGAGAATCGCAACAAACGTCGTCGTAATTCTAACAACAGAAAACGTAATGAAAAACGTAATGATGATGTAGAACAAACGAATAAAGACACTGCACCAGAGACGAAATCTGAGCAACCAAAGGAAACTAAACCTAAGGTTCGTCGTCAACGTCGCAACTTACGCAAAAAAGTTCGCGTAACAGATGAAAGCGCAGATGAAGCAAAAGCAGTACAAACAACTGAAACAACTGAGCAAGCACCTAAAGCTGAAAAACCAGCTAAGCCTGCAAAAGAAAAAGTAGCAGTTGAAACTGAACAATCAGAACAGCCTGTTGCTGAAAAGCAAGTACCTGCAGAACCAGTAAAAGCTGACGCTGAGCCTAAACAAGCAGAGCAAACTGAATCGGTAGTTGAATCATCAACTGATGAAGAACAAGCTCAACCTCGTACACGCTCTCGTCGTTCACCTCGCCACTTACGTGCTGCTGGTCAACGTCGCCGTCGCCCTGAGCATGATGAAAAATCGAGTGATGAGAAAACTGATGCGCCAGCATTTATTCCAGTTGCCGACCAAGCTGCTGCTGAATATGAAGCTGAGCTAAAAGCAAAACAAGCTCAAACTGAAGAACCAGCAAAAGCTGAAGAATCAGTTCAAGTTGAAGAACCAGCAAAAACTGTAGAACCAGCAAAAACTGAAGAACCAGCAAAAACTGAAGAACCAGCAAAAGCTGAAGAGCCAGTGAAAGCTGAAGAGCCAGTGAAAGCTGAAGAACCAGTGAAAGCTGAGGAACCAGTTAAAACTGAAGAATCAGTTAAAACTGAAGAACCAGTACAAGCTGAAGAGCCAGTACAAGCTGAAGAGCCAGTACAAGCTGAAGAACCAGTAAAAGCTGAAGAACCAGTACAAGCTGAAGAACCAGCAAAAGCTGAAGAGCCAGTGAAAGCTGAAGAGCCAGTGAAAGCTGAAGAACCAGTGAAAGCTGAGGAACCAGTTAAAACTGAAGAATCAGTTAAAACTGAAGAACCAGTAAAAGCTGAAGAACCTGCTAAAAATGAAAAAACTGTTTTAGTAAAAGGTTCAGCAAGCGCTGCAATGGCAAAACCTACGCCAGTTGCAGATAGTGAGCCAGAGCCAACGCCAGCGGCTATGGCGCATGACAAGCGTACAGCTATTCCAGATAGCGGCCTTCGTGCAGGTTCAATTAAACCTGCTGGCAGAGCCCGTGCTGATATGGCAAAAACCTTAGCGGTTGATTAATTTACTCGCTTAATAATAAAGCCGCGTTTATAACGCGGCTTTTTTGTATGTATTCTTATAAAGCAATATCTTGTGTACCTAGGTGATTGGCATAGCCGCCTACAAGCACTTTGCTTACCCCCTGCTCATCCGAAAAAACACTGGCTGAAATATGTGAACTGCACCCCATTGCTCGGCCTTGTTCAAACATAAAATGGTTTTCTTGCTGTACAAATACGTGTTTTGATAAATAGCATGCAAGCGCGCCACTTGCGCTACCGGTTGCTGACTCTTCGGGTATACCAACCAAAGGCGCAAAGTTACGACAACTTGCGGTCAGCTCACTTTGCTCTTCACATAATTCAAAGGCATGCACACCAATCACATTATGCTGTTTGCAGAACTCGCTAAGCGCTGCCTCATCAATAACAATTTTATCTAAGTAGCCATTCGGTACAGCGACTATAATATCTGGCAATCCTGTAGTTATTACATCGATTGGCAAGCCTGTTTCTACCAGAGTCGTTTCATCAAGCCCTAGTAAGCCTGCAAGGTCATCATAAGCAAAGTTGCCAAGGTACTTTGGTAAGGCTTGCTCCATGGTAATTTGACCATCTGCGGCAATTGTTACACCTAACAAGCCCGCTTTTGTTCGTTGAGTGTAATAACCTGGTTTTAATAACCCTTGTTCGAAGAGCGTAGCAAACACCGCTAGGGTTGCATGGCCACAAAAATCAACTTCTTCAGTTGTCGTAAAAAATGATACAGCAAAGTCAACTTCATGATCTTGCGCCACAAATGCGGTTTCTGAAAAATCTATTTCTTTTGCAATCGTCAGTTTTTCAGCGCTGGTGAGTTTATCTGCATTCAAAACGACACCTGCTGGGTTCCCGCCTGTATTATTTGCACTAAACGAGTTAACTAAAAATGCGGTTATTGTCATTATTGAGTGCCTTGGATTAAATTAAACTCATAAAACAACATGCCATTTTCCTTAGATGCTTGCTCTTCAAAAGCCAACTTTTTTAAAAGTTTAATTGATGGGACATTTGACTCATCAACACCTGCGATGAGCTTATGCCAGTGTGACTGAGTGCTAGCCAGATTGATAAAACCCTGCAATAACTCAAATGCAAGACCCTGCCCCCAATATTGCTCAGCTAACAAATAACCAATATGAGCATCATGGTTTTCGGTATAGATAAATAAAAGCCCAACAACATCTTGATGTTGAGATTGCAGCATTAATAAGCGGCACTCGTTAAGCATGTTAGCCAACCACTTTTCTGCAGCAGCTATAGAATCTATCCCCTGAAAATAACCAGGTAAATTAGCAATTACAGCGGGGGTAAATATCGCCGGCAAGGCAATCGTCAATTGATGATGCTCAACCATTGACGAGCTTGCGTCTATTTCAATCACATTTAATCTTTTTGTAGTGAAAGATAAATTCATTTTTCATCACTCAGAAAAGCATTAGTTAAGCCATTTATTTGAAACAATTAAGATTGCAACACTAACGCTTATTACAGCAAATAAAAGACCAATAATCAGTTGCTGGTATGCAATGAAGATCGAAAACCCAATAGCGGCACCGATACAAAAAAGTAGCCCAGTATTAGCTTTGTTACGTTTTATCATGGTCGTGTCCCTTATTTAGCTATTGCTTTATTCCTAGTACTCATTTTTTACATTACTTCTGCCCTAAATATCCATGTTGCTGCAAGGCAAAATTATTAAATGAAGTTACTTTTCTATGACCTCTAGTACATCGTATTCATATTTTGAAATTTTTATTGCATAGGATTTACTGCGCCACTTACTTCTCGACTCAGCGGATATATTTGCATGATCTAGCGTTGTTTTAATCATAAGTAAGAATGAATCATCATGTTCTACAAAACTAACGTATTGCCAGCCTTTGGATTTTGGTAATTCAAATAAGGCTGGAACTTCGTAAAGATCGCCTGTATTTACTGATATGAATAACCTAGCATTTGGGCAAGTTTGATATTCACCATCACATTCAGTCTGCGACTCCCAGCTTTGAATGACCCTAATTTGCGGGAAAGATTTATTCTTATAAAGCACTTCCATAGAAGAAAGTATAAAGCTAAGTTCAGTATTAGACAGCTTCTGAACCGATTTAGCCTGAAAGCTTGACGCAAGCATTAACAACACAAGAATCCTGTACTTCATATAATCAACCTTGTTATTCGGTATTCATTACTGTTTCGGTAAGTCAGGGTCGAGTTTCCCGCCTTCGTTGATATATGTGCTGTCTTTTATCAATTCCGACAAGTACCCGGCATAGCCTTTTAACTCAGGATCAGTCACTGATTTCAATGCTGTTTCCAAATCGTCTAAGTAACCTACATGTTTATTTTGCTCTGCAAACTGCTTTGAGTAGTTAGTCGCCAAATAAAGATATTCAAGTTGTTTATATCCATTTAAATCTCCATTAAGGGAATGTTGAATATCTTTAAATGCTCTAGCTCGATAGCTATTTGCCTTATCAAGGTTGCCTAAAGACTGCTGCCAACGAGCAAGGATCCTTAGCAACTTATTTTTAAAAAATTCATCTTTTTCGCGAAGTGCGTAAGTTTGCTCGAGCAAAGCTATCTTTTGCTCGAGAGTTGGCTTCGAAATGTGTTGAGACGCAAGAAATTCCGTTATTCTCTCAATTTCTGCAGGTTTAAGTTCGTCAAAATCACCAATTAAAGCTATAAAACCCGATGTTTCGCAATACCAAATGCCATTTCTATCCGTATGTGGCCAAAACACCTGGTCATATTTTGATGGCCAACTGTAAATATAACCACCATAGCTTGCAGGCTCAGCAACCGCACATTTTGCCCCCTTGACTATTGGGTCATCTACTTCTAACTCTCCCCAAGTTGTTGAGTTAGCAAAAGACGATAAAGCCAAAAAAGCCACCGATAACTGTTTTTTCATAAAAACTCCCTTATAAACACCTTTAAAGATTTGATGAGTAGTTACTTCTTCACGATATTCACTAAAACGTTTCAAAATCAGTTAAGGGGTTATAATTGTCATTATAATTTTCAGCTGGTTGGTTTTGTGGATTAATTACCACTTGCCTGAGGCCTCCTGAGGGCATGCATTTTTTATCTCTGTGACAAGTTTTCTTTGCTGAGCCGTCGGTTCACCTTCGACATTAGCTACCTCATCGACGAGAGAACAAATTGAAGCTGCTTGATCTTTTGTTACTTTATCTAAGCATCGCTCAATTACTTTGTGAGGTTTATCGTAAACGTCGCTAGTATGCCCTAATAAATGCGTACTTGAGCGTAATAAATCAGTTGCTTCTTTCATAGTTAAATGAAATTCGCTGTTAAAAAGAGCTAGAATTTTTTCTTTTTGTTCTTTACTCATTTCACCGTCTATTTTGGCCACTGCGACCATATATAACGCAGCTACATCCATGGGTGAATCTAACTTAAATGCAGGATTTAAATCATGGTGTTTCCTGAATTTACGACGTCGGTACCAGCTAAAAGGATTCAACCAACCAATATCTATCCCCCCTTCTTGAAGTCGATTCAGTAACACCAAAATGGTCACTACAATACCTAAAACACCTAATACAACATGCATAATTTTTCCTTATTTTTATTGCAGTCTATTGTTATTTATATTTTTTAAATTCTTCAGCCGTAAAATTACTTTTAAATGTAAAAGCATTGGGTGTGTCGCCGCTTTCTCGCAGATACTGCAACCTCTCTAATGCCTCTTGGGGGGTTGGAATATGGTTATCTTCAATCCACCATAAAACATAGCTATCTTCTGCTAAGCGGTGAAACCATTCGCCTTTTCTGCGCATGAAATCTCTGTGATGTGTGCGAAACATAAAATTTTTAAGATCTTCAACGCTTTCCCACACAGACATATTGATTATCATATTCGGATCATCAAACAATTTAATATTGGTGGCATCGCCTGATTCGTCTTTTAATCGCCATACAAAACCTGCACTGTTTTCAGCAACGCCATTTATTAAATCAAGATTATCAACAAAATCTTTTATTTCAGGGGCATCCAATGGATATTTAGCAAGAGCAATATTTAGTTGGGCAAGTTTCATTTATGACTCTCCTTAGCCATCGGGGGAATTTGTACCTTTAATGTCTTAAAACTAAGCGATACTGAAGGAAAAGAAAAGCATTATTACGCCTTCCACTATTCGAATTTTTATATTAACCATGCTTAAAACCATCAGTAGATGTTTTACTAAATCAATGATGGCAAATGGAACTACTTTATCTAATCTCCGCCACCGCAATCACCGCCGCCGTCAGAACATGAACTGTCTGATAAACTAAAGCTACTCCCTGTGGAGGAGCTTCCACTTGATGGCGATTTTCTAGAAATGCCTATCCCTAATAACAAAATACCCACGACCAGGGCTGGCCATGCAAAAGCTAAATGATGATCATTAAAAATATTAACAATACCAATCACAATTAAAAATATGGCTAAAACAATCATACTGAATATCCTTTTACTATTTTGAAGCTTAGAAAACATCGTTGCTAATTTCTCTATAAAAGCAAAGAAAATATTAGAAGTAAATTTTTACTTTAGCTTAGGTAAATCGAGTTGAAATTCTAGAGCTGTAAATTCACCTCTAGTGTAAGGCCCTAAACCGAAATGTATTTATCGTTTGACGCAATGTTTCTTCCTGTAGTGATTGTGTTTTCAAGCACCTAAAACTAAAAAGCCCAGCAAGTGCTGGGCTATAAAAAGAGTATTTATCAGCTTATCGCTTAAAACTTAGAGCTTTAAGCTTAAGCAAGATTAACTTTCGTCTTGCTCCATAAAGCGCTGAAGCTGGTCTTTAAGATTTGGTGGAATACCTTTGATCACCAGTGTATCGGTTGCTTCGTTATACATGACGCGCTCACCTAAGTGTTTACGTTCAAAGCTCACGCTAACACCGCCGCCCATGCCAGAGAACTTCACCATGCTAGTGACTGTTTTCTTATCAACAGGGAACGACTCTTCTAAGTCATAGCTTTGCTCTTGGCAGAAGCTTTCAAATGGGCTGTCGTCATTTTTCGATAAGGTTGCAGAAAGTTCTTTAACGTTGGCATCTTCACCTGTGGTTACGCAATCATTACAGTAATCAAAAACTTGCTTACGTAGCTCATCTTTCTCTGACTTGTCGTATTGTTGCTCAGATAAATAGTCTTCTACAGCACTAAGCATAACTTGGCTTTGCTGTTTAGGATCAATGCCCTCTTCGCAGCCTAAAAAGTCTAAAAAGAAGTCAGCCACTTTTCGACCTGCACGACCTTTAATAAACGACACATAGCGATTATCTTCTGGTTGCGTATCCCACGCAGTTAAATCGACACGTGCAGCTAGTTGCATACGCGAAATATCTAAGTGACGAGATGAAGCTAAATCAAGCTCAGAAGTAATTGAGTAATGCTCTTTAATATTGATCATCGCAATTAACAAGAAGTCACTTGCAACATATTGATAATGGCAAAAAACTAAATAACCCGTTTCATTAAAGGCATACTTATTTAACTCTTCTTTTAGCACATTTGTTGCTTGCTCTGTCATGTGCCAAAAACCAAGTTCGTCGTTACGGTAACTTTGCATTGCCGAAGCAACAATGCTGTTTTTCTCGCCGCTGAATGCACAATAGCCTTTACCTGGCTTACCATTATATGCATGGTGTAGCTGCTCTATAAAAACGGCTACTTTATCGTTAACAACCATCTCATCATTGCGTAAATGAATATCTGTATCGTCATCTTTTTTGTCTACATAATGAACGACTAATTTTTTAACATCTATTGTCATCTTTGTTTTTCACGCCTCTGGTGTTAAAATACGGGAATATAACTCTTTTTATCGAACCAACTGATGCCTATCATATCAAAATATTCTAATGAGCAAGTAGAACAAATCGTTGATCAGCTGATTGATGTACTAACAGAGCACAAAGCGCCTGTTGATTTAAGCCTTATGTGTTTAGGAAATTCTATCACGCATATTTTAAAAGAGCATGTACCATCAGAGAAAAGACAAGCTGTTGCCGACAACTTTGCAAAAGCATTAGCACAGTCGGTTAAATAAGATTTATGAATTTATCGCAACAAAGTCAGTTTTCTTCAAAAGTAAGTCAGCTTTTAAGTTGGGGCCATTGGTTCACCTTTGCAAACATAGGTTTAGTGCTATTTATTAGCTTAAGCTACTTAGTTGCAGACAGTGCACCGACAACCTTCATGGGCTATTTATACATGCTCGTGACCTGGTTAAGCCACACCAGCTTTATTACTTTTATTGCCTTTGTTTTAACGATATTTCCATTAAGCTTAGTGTTTCCATACCCTCGGCATATCCGGGGGATGGCAGCCATTATTGCAACCCTCGGTGCGTCATTCTTAACGCTTGATGCCTATGTTTATTTTAACTTGGGCTATCACTTAAATACGTCTGCTCTACCTGAAATCGTTTCTTTGTTGTGGCACCGTTTAACAAGCTCACCGGCATTAACAACAATTCTTGCGGGCGGCATTGTGCTGCTAATTTTAGCGTTCCAATTATTAGTCAGTAACTACACCTGGCACCACTTGGCGCGTTTAAAGCAATATAAGTTCCCGCGCTATGCAACCAGCACAATTTTAGTGTGTTTTGCACTTAGCCACAGTATTCATATTTGGGCAGATGCCAATTTAAAGTTTGATATCACTAAACAAGATAATGTATTGCCGTTGTCTTACCCTACAACAGCTAAAAGCTTATTAGCTAAAAACGATTTACTAGATCTAGAAAGCTACAAAGAAGCACACGATGTGAGGCTTGACCCACATAATATTGATTACTTAGCTCCTACTCCACTTGCCGAGTGCAAAGCTGAGTCGAGTGCGGCTATCGATATTTTAATATTTGAAAATAATGCTGACCTTGAGCAATTTGTTGCCACTGAGCCTGCATTACGTAAGACAGACTTGTTCTTACAACCTGTAGAAACAGAAGATACGTTATTTAGTTTAGTGTATGGCCTGCCAGCATTTTACAAAGCCCCTATTCTAGACAAACAGCAACTGCCTGTGTGGCTTGCTGATAATCGCTCAATTCAAATTAATGGTTTTGAGCAATTCGAATTTATTAATAACGACGACCAAAACCCAGCGGTTCGCCTTGTACGTGCAGACGCCACAACACAAGCACGTGAATCTGCTAATGCTGTGTTTGCCTTTAGTCTTACACAGCAGAGCAATGGTATTGTTACAGCTTCTCGTTTATACAGCTCAGATAAAAAAGTTGTACAAACCGAAGGCCTTATTCAACCAAGTGATATTATCGCCACCAGCGTGGGGCATTACCTTGGTTGTAAAACACTCGCAAAACAAAGCATGTTGGGTAGTAACTTATACAAACGCCATGACGACACCGGTGTTAACTACTCGCAGAATGTATTTATCGCATTCAAGAAAGACAGAATTACCCTGATTGATTCAGACGGTAACTTTAAAAACATTTCAGCAGCACAAGGCTTTGCCATTGAACAAGGGCTCGATATTCCGTTCTTAGTGCAAAGCATTAAAAAGCTGAAACGATATACGCCCTAGCGCTTATTGATAAATCAATATTTCGAGCTAGCTTTAGATATTAGACACCTTATTTGATTAGGAGACACGGACGTCATGAAAGCCATAATCATTTATCTAATATCGCTTACACTAGTTTGTTTTACCAACACATCTCTTGCTGCCACCACAGAATACTATAAATGTGTCACAGACAGAGGCACGGTATTTAGTGAGTTCCCCTGTGGTAGCCGTGCAACCAAGCACAAAATTCAAGTAACCGATCCAGACTTACAAGCTCCGCAAAACTTTGTTAAAGAGCTCAACGAGCTTGAGCGCCAGCAAATTATCAGAAACCTCGAAGCTGAAATTCGCAGCTATAAACACCGTTTAGATATTTTAAGCCGTGATCGAGACCGAGCTCAGTACCAGCAAGAGCAGCGCTTAAACCGAATTTTGTCTGACAAAGAAGCAAAGCAAATTAGTAAAGACATTAAAAAGCAGCTAAAAGCAATTAACAAGCAATACGGGCGCGACGTAAAAAGTGTTAATAAAAAACTCGCAAAACTTGAGAAAAAACTCGCTCGCTATAATTAAATACACTTTACTATTGGGTTTGTAGAATAAATAACATATTCTTAACACCAATAGAGTTATTGCTCTATGTTGGTATTAGTAAGGAGTTTATATGCAGCCACAACACATTGCAGAGTTAATTTTATCTGGGTTTCGCAATCACTATAAACTCTTTCAAGCAATTACAGCCAAAGCACCACTTGCGTTTGCACATCGAGATTGGCAAAAAATAAATGAGATTAGCAAACTCAGAATTAGCCATTACGATGATCGGGTTAACGAAACCATTGCTAAGCTCAAGTCGCTCAACGAACAGCAAATTATTACCTTAGATCAAACCTGCTGGCTCGAAACCAAACAGCTCTATCAGCAATTTTTGCGCTTTCACCCTCAGGCAGAACTTGCCGAAACCTTTTACAACTCTGTTTTTTGTCGTTTATTTCATCGTCGTTATTTTAATAATGACTTTATCTTTGTAAAAGCGACGCTTGCAGATGCCCCCGCACTACCAATGGAAGTTGAATACCGCAGTTACCACCCTGTTGTTGATGGCTTAAGACCCACGATACGCAAAATTATTAATCAGTTTGATTTTAAAGCGCCCTTTGTTGATTTAGAACGCGATATTCGCTTGCTGGTAAAAGCCTTTTATAAACAAGCGCCCGATACACATCACCAAGCATGGCAAATGCGCTTTGATATACTGCAAGCCCCGTTTTACCGAAACAAAGCGGCTTATATTGTTGGCCGCGTGGTGTCAGAAAGTGGCGTACAGCCATTTATTATTGCGGTGTTACACCATGAAGACAAAGGGCTATACCTTGATGCCCTACTCACCAAATCATCGCAAATGCGGGTTATCTTTGGTTTTGCCCGTGCTTATTTTATGGTTGAAACCCATGCGCCATCAGCGTTAGTACGCTTTTTAAATCAACTTATGCCAAACAAGACCCTGGCAGAGCTTTACAATGCAATAGGCTTTCATAAACAAGGTAAGACCGAGTTTTACCGAGAGTTTTTAAGTCATTTAGATCATTCAAACGATCAGCTTGTAATTGCCCCTGGTACACCGGGTATGGTGATGATGGTATTTACCCTGCCTTCGTTTGGCTATGTATTTAAAGTCATTAAAGACACCTTTGGTGAAAGCAAACCTTTTGGCCGCGATACCGTATTAAAACGCTATCAATTAGTAAAAAGCCATGACCGTGTTGGCCGCATGGCCGACACCATAGAGTATTCGAACGTCGTATTTCCACTAGCCCGATTTGATAGTAAATTACTTGCAGAGTTACATAAAACCATTGGTTCTTCGATGATTATTGAAGGCGAATGGTTAATCATCAAGCATTTGTATATAGAAAGACGCATGACACCGTTAAATCTCTATCTTGAAAATGCCAGTGAACAACAAGCGTTTGAAGCAATAGAAGAATATGGCCAAGCTTTAAAAGAAATGATCGCCGTAAATATTTTCCCAGGCGACATGCTGTTGAAAAACTTTGGGGTAAGTAAACATAATCGCATTATTTTTTACGACTATGATGAAGTTCAGTACCTAACAGACATGAACTTTCGCGCCTTACCAAAAGCAAAGTCGTACGATGATTACTTAACCAATGAGCAAAGTTACTCTGTGGCACCACAAGATGTGTTTCCAGAGCAATTATGTACCTTTGTGACAGCAAATCCGGTGTATAAGCAATATTTATTGAGTACACACCCAGAGCTTGAAGATCCAGCCTATTGGCGACAAGCACAATACAATTATAAGCAAGGTGTAGTTAGCCACATTTATCCATACCCTGCTGCACAACGATTTATCCATTATTGGTAAACACCAAGGACACACAATGAATATAAGTAAAATAGATTTAAACTTACTTGTTTACCTAGATACTTTACTAAGGGAGTGTAATGTAACTAAAGCTGCTAACCAGCTAAGCATTACCCAACCTGCCATGAGTAATGGCCTAAAAAGACTCCGTAATTTATTCAACGACCCTATTTTAGTGCGTACCAGCGAAGGTATGGTACCAACTGAGCGCGCAAAAGAATTACAGCCGGTGATCCGCGGCATTTTAATGACCCTTGAAGAAACACTTGCACCAAACCGCGAATTTGAAGCATCACAAAGTAAACGTGTTTTTCGTATCATGGCCAGTGACTACGCAGCAAGCACTCTTGCCCCACGCTTATTAAGTAAATTACACGAAGAAGCCCCCGATACTACACTCGATATTTTGACCCCAAGTGATGTTACCTTCCACGATGTTGAAAACGGTAAGGTAGATATGGCTATCAACCGCTTTGAAAACTTACCGCAATCGTTTCACTATAAACAAATATGGAAAGATAGCTTTTGTTGCCTAGTAAAAGCAGATAACCCAATTATCAAAGACTTTAGCCTCGACAGCTATTTAAAAGCACGCCACATCTGGGTAAGTAAAACAGGCTTTGGTGTGGGCGTTGGTATGGACCCTAAAGATGTGCAAAAGCTAGGTTGGGTCGATGAGGCGCTCGCTCACTTTGGTAAACACCGTAATATTGCCACCTTTACCCGTAACTACCATGTAGCTATTCACTTAGCGAAAGAACAAAACTTGGTTGCTACATTACCATCAAAAGCCGCAAATATTTATTTAGACGATCCGGGCCTTAAAATTCTTGAGCCGCCATTCCCTATTCCGCCGTTTGAGCTCGATATGATTTGGAGCCCACTATTACACCGTGATGCAAGCCATATTTGGTTACGCCAAAAGGTTGCCGAAGTAGCCGACGAGCTTAAGTAAGATTTTACCAACCAAATTGTAATTATTGCTGATAAGCAAGGTGTTAGCTTAGCTTATCAGCAGTCCCCCTTCTCTTAAAAACCAATAACCACTTGAAATACAATAACTTTATATTTAAGTAATGAACTGGAATATGCTTTGCAAGTAACTCATTGCATTGTTTTTAATATTCAAAAAGAGGTCATTATGAATACTCATCAAGGACAAGACGTTCATCATATTGCAGATATCATCCAAGTTATGAATAGCGGTATCGATTTTTATGAAAAAGCACAGGAAAAAGTAACCGACCCAAGCATTATTGCCTTATTTCAACGCATGATAGATGCGCGAAAAGTAAGTGTTGAGCGCTTACAACCTTATGCTATTAACGAAAATGGCGAGCGCGAAAATGGCTCTGATTTTGCTGTAGAAGCGCGTAAAGCTTATACATCAGTAATCACCAAACTCGGTGCCGACAAAAATGCCACCTATGTTAGTGAACTTGAAGAAGTTGAAGATAAAACACTAGCCGAAATCAAGCATGCGCTAAAAAAGCCACAACCACATGATTGTGAAGCCGCGTTATCAAAAACCCTGCTGACAATTCAAAGTTGCCATGCTGAAATGAGTAAAATGAAAAAGCATTAAATTGTGAGAGTGCAAAGCCCAGTTAAGCTGGGCTTTTATCTGTTTAGATTTAGATAAGCGGTGGGTAGCACATCTGAGAATTTAACTATAGGTGTGAACATCAATTGAGTGGCATCAACTGACTGATTCACCACCCGAAGTGAGAACTATCCCAAAGTTCCGCTAAGTTCCAACTGCTGACCACCAAGCATGACTAACCAATCAATGTATGAGTTACTCCAAATAAGATTTCAATTATTTCTAGCAATAGACAACTTTAACAATTCATTTTTTAACTGAAGGTAATTACCAGTCAGAAACTCTCCCTGTTTCCAGTACGATTGCGAAGTTTGCACTGACATATTAACTTTTGAGCTTAATTCATCTATGACAGAGTTTAATCGCTCAGTTCCAAACTGTATAGACTCTACACTATGCTTCCTCATATATGCTTCAACATGTTGCTTAATCATAAATTTCGCTGTTAATGGATCGGATTCCTCAAGTGTACAAAAGTCGAAAAAATCTTCTAGTTCTGTTCCAGAAGCCTTACAAACAGCTAATATACTTTCTAAATCTGAAACCCCACAAAAATGTACATTATCTAAAGGTAGTTTTTCTTGAACGACATCATCAATCCGACCTCTGTATTCATCACCGAGGTAAGATGCAAGCTTTATCCCATTTCCAAAATAAAAGTCTTGGTGGGTAATGACTACTGCGTACCTTTTTTCAAATGGTGCTATTTCAACTTCGCTAACTTTAATCAACTTATCAATACATTCAGCTGCTTGTGTAATTCCTTTTAAAATAGTATCTCTAAGTTTATCTTTAATTATGATTTCATTGTCTGTTAAAAGAAGGTCTCGTTTCGGTTCAACTCCTTTAGCATCAAAAAAAATACTCACCTTTTGGTTTGAGTGAAGGAAGTCAACAATTTTTCCTTGTATGTTGTTCTTTTTATAAAGTGCACTAAGTTCTTTTTCTGTTTGAATCGGATAATCAAAATCTTTAAAAAGTGATTCAATATATCGCTCAAAAGCAAATGAAAACTTTTTCCTGAATTTTTCTGGTGATGCCATTTTAAGACTTCTTAATACAAACTCACTAACACCTATCAAAGCAATATAACTATGGGGTGTGCATAATCCTTCAGGTAAAAATATAATTGGCTTTAACAGTAACTTAGGCTCAGCAAAATACTCTTCTCGACTAGCATGCTCGGTATTTGACTGATGCCTTATATCCATTAAAAATTTTTGCAATGAATTAAGGTCACTTCCAATCGAACGTAAAGCTTTCTTAACAAACTCATAGCTAAAACCCGGAACTAAAACTGGAATCAGTTTACTGTAAGAGTAATAAGGCTTTTCATTGTCTTTAAATATTAAGTCGAGGAAAAACGCAAAAACAAAAAACTCATCTAACTCACACTCCGTATGTTTTCTAAACTCTTCTTTAAAGTATGAGCTTGAACTTTTATCACACATCAAAATATAGAGCCGAGCCAGAAAGTAAATGTTTTCGCTTTGATTAGTTTGAAACCTTAACTGTTGAAGAAGCATTATTCGCATAGTTAGCCAAACATTGTTAGATTTACTCAAATCCAAAGCATCCGAACTTACCATCCACAATTTGTCTAAAAGTTTCTGAACATCTCTCGGAGTGGCTTTTTTTGTTGATTTGTTACTCTCCAATTCAAGGGTCCATTCTAGCATTAAGCAAACAATCCATTGACGCATATACGCTTGAGGTTGATTCTTATCTTGGCTATGCAGCCTTTGTATTAGATTCTCGATAATGGATATTTTTGAGAATCTCTGAATCGAATTGCGAATCTGAAATACTTTTTTATCAAATGACAAGTGAATTCTCCGATAAGAAGAGATTTAAATTTTTGCAATTAAAGAAAGTGTTCACCCAAAAAGCTAAAATACTCAAAGAGATTAATGCTAGCATTCGTTATATTTCATCAGCAATAAAAAGTAACTCTCCTAATGGATGATCTTTAGTTTAAGTTTGCAATTGGCGGTACATTGATGTTTCTTTTTAACACAACTTTAATGTAAATTTATATCTAACTTCATACACCAAGAAAATAAGCGCCTAGCGCATTTTCATTTTTCTAAATATCTTTATAAACAAAAATTTTATAGTTGGCAATGCGTTACATTATTTGTTAAAAATAGATTAATTAATATTTGAAGCGTGTAATCTGCAGAAATATACGCTACGTGCAAACTATCAAAACATTGTTATATTTTTTTATGGGCAGCGGAGATTAATGTGGTAAGAGGCTGGGTCTACATTATTACAAATGAATCAATGCCAGATCTGGTCAAGATTGGATATTCTAAAAAAGATCCAATTCTCCGAGCTAAAGAACTCAACAATACGGGAGTTCCTCACGAATATCGAGTTGCTTACGATGCTCTGGTCATTAACCCTAGAGAGTGTGAAGTTATTGTGCACAATAAATATAGTTATCGAAGAGAGGCAAAAGAATGGTTTAAATCCAGCGTTTCTGAAGCGGTATCAATAATTCAAGAAACATTATCTGAAATCATTCTTCTTGAAAAAATGCATGTTGATATTGAAATAACCAATGAAAATGAAACGCACGCTGATATCGAAATAACTAGTAAAGAAGAAATGCAAAAAAACAATATTGAGCTTTGTACTTTTATAGGGTGCGATGATGATGCAAACAAAGAGTTTAAAGGAAAAAGATATTGTATTTGGCACTTTCGAGAATTGGTTCATCCAAGTAAAAAAGAATCTATTAGGTTACTGCGAGAAGAATTTAAATCCTCACAGAGAAAAATATAAATAGGTGCTGTAGTCGCTTCGCTGGGACCTCTGTTTCGTTGTGGCCCTTAAGCACGCCATTAGGCTATAAAGGATAGGCATGGAGCCAATGAATACTATTGAAATCGATTTTGATAAAAAACTAGAAATCAAAATTAATAATGAAAAACCAGTTAACTTGACTGATTTAACTGTGTCTTTATTAGACCTTAGTTCTCAATTCCAAAGGTTTGTTGAACGTGAGTCTTCAGAAGACTATGACATTTCAAGTGAGTTATTAATTAAAGAAGTTCGTTCTGGTTCAATAATTGTTGAATTAGTAACTAAAGCTGCACCTCTTGTTCCTCTTTTGTGGCAAGGCGGCTCACTTTACCAATGGGTATCAACTTCTTCCAATATTATTGATTGGTTTTTAGGCAAGGTTAATAACCCACCTCAGAATTTAACTAAGAAAGATCTACAACAATGGAAAAACATTATTGAGCCAGTAGCAAAAGATGCAGGCTCTCAATTAGTTATTTCTGCTAGTGACAATGCCACCGTTATTAATCAATTAATTGTAAGTTCTGAGCAAGCTAATGCAGCTCAAAATTTTATTAACCGAAAAATCGCTGCCATGGGTGAACCCGCAGATCATATTCATTCAAAGAAAGTACTTGTATGGTATCAAACGAAGTTTGACACCAACTCAGAAACAGGTGATAAAGCAATTGTTGAAGATATTAGAAAGAACCCTACAAAAGTCATTTTTGAAAACAATGCTGTAAAAGAAGCTATGTTGCATGGGCATAACAATTTCAATAAACAATGGCATGAATTAGCCTACGTAGTAGATATAGAAGTCCAAACTATAAATGGAGTTCCCAAACTATATAAAATCTTGCGGTACTATGAAGATTACACATTTGACCCAGAAGAATAATCCTGCAAAAAACGCATAAATAAATGAGCGTTAGCGTATAAATTTTTATTCTATATTTAATTAATACAGCTAACGACCTAAATTCAGCCTAATGTCTCTTCTCCCCCATACACACCTGTCAGGTATATTAATTCCTTTTAATCAAACCTGACTGATACACTTAAGACTTATTGCCCCGTTAAACGCTTCGCAAATGAAATCGCATAGGCTGTTGAGCGTAATTTAAGTACTTTGTCATCACTTGGCATAAACCCTTTAGATAACAGATTTGGGTCATAATTTGTGAGGTCGCAGCCTGACTCACCTGTCGATTCTATGGTTAGCTTTCCTAAATTAATTGTTTTGCGATCCGCAGGCCAACGAACTGAAGGGTCAGTTAACACATCACCCTGCTCGGCTAACTCTGCTTGAAAACGATAATGCACCTTCCCTTTCGCTAAATCCTCTTCAAGTCGCTTAGCCAAAAATGATTTAGGGAAGGTTTTCATTTGCTCTTCTGTTAGCACCTGTTCTGGCTCTTCTGGCACCATGGTCCATCTAAAGGCATGTTTAGCGCCCTTTTCATCAACCATGTAAAAGGTATGCACACCAAAATAACGCGAAGACACATACGATGCTGGCGGGTTGTGGCTTTGCAGCCAATTAAATTGCCCTAAGGTACTCGGGTTTTGCTCTCTGTATGCTTTTACTTTTGCAAAATCGATTTGCCCAGTTTTTTCGTCAGGTACTAAGGTGCTTAGCAAACCAAAAAACGCTTCTGGGCTGTTACCTGCAAATACCGGCGTAGTTAGCCCTGCAATATTATGTACATCACCATTTTCTAGCACAAACTGCACCCCCATGCCTCGTGGGGCACGAGATGTTTCATCAGCGTGAGGGTTACCACCGCCCATAGAAAAACGAATATTTGCTCTTGATGGCGCATTAAATAAAGGGCTGATTGAATACTGCTTTGCTGCTTGATTAGGTGTAAATGTGCCAACAGCGCAAACACCTTTGGCGTGACCTTTTCTGATACCGGGCTGCTTTCCTGACAGCTTTTCAAATAAATTAATAAAATCTTGCCCGTTTACTGGTTGTTCAGCAAAACTTGCTGTTGGTAATACAAGGCACATAGCACAAACTAAAGACTTAATTTTTAGCATTTATCCATCCTTTAAACTTAGTTCCAACAAAAATGACCTGACTAACCTCAAAATCATTTCATCAAAGCTAATAAATATTTTTACCTACAAAAACGCTACAAACATTTAATAAACTTAGAATATTTATTTAACTACCGTTTTTTTAAAAGCTGCTAACTTTAAATTTAGGATCCTAAAAACTGCTGTGGCGCCCAGCATTTTAAAAATAATCCGTGGTATTAATCACGTCTATGGCTAGTCCACTTAATCGTAACTTTTGTGGCTTGGTCAAAAACAACAAGGACCTAATTATGGTGAAACAACATAAAAAAACCACTGCAAACGCTGATGTAGATATGACCCCTATGCTTGATATTGTGTTTATCTTGCTGATATTTTTTATCGTCACAACCTCATTTGTTAAAGAGCGCGCTATTGAAGTAAATCGCCCTTTAGCAAAACCAAGTCTTGAAAACCCTAAAAAACAAGCGCAATTTACTATCACTGAAAACGACAGTATTTATTTTGCAAATAGGCTTATCACACCAGAGCAAATAATCGCTAACCTTGCGTTATTTGCCGCACAGTTTGAAATGACCAACGTGCAAGTAACAGCAAGTGAGCAAAGCAGCCACAAAACCTTAGTAACCTTGCTTGATAAAATAAAACAATATCAAGATGTGCCAATTTCTATAAGCACGTCTCTATAACTTACCTAAAAGGGTCATTTGACCCTTTTTTAATATTAAAAATAAAAAACCGTCACATCTTTGTAAAAAAGCCTCTCTATTATTGTCTGCAACAAATCTGGTCTAGTCCAGATTAATTTAAAAATAAGAGGCTCAACAGATGATTAAACGACGTACACTCAGCACAGCTGTTTTTTTGTGCAGCTACCCATTTTTATCAGCGCATAGCGCTTTTGCCACTGATGCAAAAATTCAAGGCTCTATCACAGATCATAGTAATCGCTTGCCAGGTGCTTTGGTTAAAGTCGTTGGCACAAATCAATCAACAGTGACTGATTATGATGGTAAGTTTGAGCTTGCTAAATTAGATGCAGGTCGCTACCAACTTGAAGTTTCGTATATGGGTTATAGCAGCCAGATTGTGGATGTTGAGATAAGCAACAATGAAGTTAAATTACTGTCTCCTATTGTGATGGATAATTCAGCTAACACCATTGAAGAAGTCGTTGCTGTTGGTCAAATTCAACGTGGTGAAATGGCTGCGGCCAATAGCCAAAAAAATGCTAAAAATATTAAAAATGTTATTTCGGCTGATGGCATCGGTAAGTTGCCAGACCGTAACGCAGCTGAAGCAGTTCAACGCATCCCTGGTGTTTCTATAGAACGCGATCAAGGCGAAGGCCGATTTGTTGCTGTTCGCGGCTTACCTGCGCAGTGGAGCTCTGCAACAATCAATGGCAACCGATTACCAACTGCAGAAGAAGAAACCACCAGCCGCGCCACTGCGTTTGACTTTTTCCCGAGTGAGCTTATTGAATTTGTAGAGGTATCAAAAGCATTAACGCCAGAAATGGAGGGAGATGCTATTGGTGGTAACGTTAACTTTATAACCAAAAAAGCACCTGATGATTTTGTATTTAATGCCAATTTAGCACTCGGTCAAAATGAACTAGCTGATGGAAATAACTACTCTGCCAACTTACTTTATGGCGATCGTATCTTAAATGACAAATTAGGTTTTTTAATTAACGCAACAGCTTGGCAACGGGACTGGGCAACAGATAACTTTGAGCCTCGTAGAGGAAATGATGGTTTAGGAATTTATCGTTTAGAGCTAAGAGATTACACCGGAACTCGTGAAACTTACGGTTTAAATGGTTCTGTTGAATACCAGCTAGAACAAGGCAGTATTAGTGCGAGTGCCATGTACGGCACACTAATCGACGATGAAACGCACTATAAGCATCGTATGCGTTTTGATAAAGACAGAGCAGAGCTACAACATATAAGAAATGAGCTCATAACAGAAATGACTGGCTTTGAGTTTGCTGGTGAGCATTTCTTTGGTTACGACAAAACATTAAATTGGTCTTTATCTAGCTATGAAAACGAATTTAGGTATGGCAACACGCCTAACAGCGAAGATAACAGTTATTTTGTAGTTCGATTTGACCAAAAAAATGTCGGTTACGAAGGCCTTGAAGACAGAGATACAGGCAAAAACTACGCTTATAACACGATTGATGGTGGCTCAGATCCATGGGACCAAATCAGTACTCACCTACCAAGTGGCTTTTCGTTTGATCCAAGCCAAATGGGCTTATCGTGGGTCGAACTATATAAAATTAAGGTGAATGAAAAAGATAAAATTGTTGCCGCTTTAGACTTTGAGTGGCAACTCAACAGCGACCTTATTGTTAAAGTAGGTGCAAAATACCGCGATAAAGAACGCGTTGCTAGGTTCAGTGATGAATTTTATGCATGGGATACTGAAAACTATGGCGCAGCCCCTACTCTGAGTGATTTTACATTAGCGGACCAACCGGGCCGAAGTGACTATTTAAGCGAGCTTTCTTACGATTATCAAAGTCAGTTTTCGCAAGTTGCTAGTACTCATGATTTAGCAAATTTTTGGAATAAAAATAAAGACAAGTTTGTCCTTGATAAGAGTGAATCTGCTTTAATCGAAAATGGTGGAGCGCTTGGCAGAAACTTTGATGTTAATGAACAACATGCATCTTTATATGGTATGGCAACATATACCATTAACGCTAATTGGGAAATGCTAACAGGTCTTCGTTTAACTCAAACAGACACCGAAGTTGACGGTTATATTTACCTTGCAGATGAAGATAAAGTCGAAAGCGTTAAAGCAAACAATGACTACTTGTCTGTGTTACCTGCATTGCATTTAACCTACCACCCTAACAGCCAAACCAATTATCGACTCGCATTAACTCGCTCTTTTGCTCGTCCTGACTTTGGCTCATTAACTCCAGGGGCGACTTACTTAGAAGCAGACAACGAATTAACTTCTGGTAACCCAAATTTAGAGCCGACTTATTCAAATAATGTCGACTTAATGGCTGAATACTTCTTTGACCGCTTAGGGTTAGTTTCTCTGGGGGTATTTTATAAAGATATTACCGATCCTATTTTTCAAAGTAGCTCTATAGGAGAGTTCGGCAATAACACTGGGGTTAATATTATTCGCCCTGAAAATGGCGATAGCGCATGGCTTGCAGGCCTCGAGGTGGCGTTTAATCGTGATTTAAGTTTTATTACACCTGAACTAGATAACTTTGGCATCATGGCTAATGCGACCTTCATGGATTCAGAAATGACGATTCCAGATCGCGCAGACAAAGTCTCAATTCCTCGCCAAGCAGATAGTCTCTACAACTTTACGGTGTATTACGATAATACGCATTTTGCAGCTCGATTAGCCGTTAACTTCAAAGGTGAATACATTGAAGAGCATGGCAGCAGCAAACAATTTGACAGCTATTATGGCGACAATACAAGCGTTGATTTTACGACGTCATATCAGCTTAACGAAAACGCATTAGTCTACCTCGAACTGAATAACTTAACCAACGAGCCTCTTAAATACTACCTAGGCGATGAAAGCCGTCCTCTACAAGTAGAGTACTACGGTGTACGCGGCATGGTTGGCTTTAATTATCAGTTCTAATCAGTCTTTGAGTTGTATGCGGGGCCATTGCCCCGCAAAGGATACCTAATGTTTTCACACCCTAATTGGCTTAAACGTGCCCAAGGAACCGGTTTTGTGTTATTTGCAGCCAGTGCTGCATTTCTCACTTACTTTTCTATGTACGCATTTCGTAAGCCATTCACTGCAAATAGTTACACTGAATTCGACGATCCGAGTTGGCAGGTAAGCTTTAAAATTGCACTGATTTTGGCGCAAGTTTTTGGCTATTTATGCGCTAAATTTATTGGCATAAAAGTTATTTCAGAGATGCAGCATCAGCAACGAGGTTTAACAATTATTGGCCTTATTGCCGCTGCAGAAATATCGCTGGTGTTATTTGCTATCACTCCGATTGGGTTAAATGTTATTTGGCTATTTTTTAATGGCCTCTCACTAGGCATGATTTGGGGACTTGTTTTTAGCTTTCTTGAAGGAAGAAAAACCAGTGAAATTCTAGGCGCAATTTTGAGTGTCACATTTATATTGGCATCAGGCCTTGTTCGCAGTGTAGGCAAATGGCTTATTGATACACTAAATGTACCTGAGCTATGGATGCCTGCAGCGACAGGTGCGCTATTTTTCCCGCTGCTATTGTTTAGTGTTAAATGCTTAACCCTCATTCCAGAACCAACAGCAGAGGACGAACAAGCAAGACAAAAACGCTTACCTATGGATGGCAAAGCACGTTGGCAATTTTTTAAACAATATTGGTTTGGTATTAGCTGCCTCATTTTAAGCTTTATGCTGTTTACTGGTTTCCGTGATTTCCGTGACAATTTTGCAGCTGAAATTTGGCAAGCTCTTGGCCATGGTGAAGAACCTGCCATTTTCGCCTACGCGGGGATAAGAATGTCATTTATTGTCCTTATCGCATTAGGTGCGATGGTTTTGGTAAAAAACAACAAAACCGCATTTTATGTCAATCACGGCTTTATTTTATTCGGTGCTGCTTTGTTATTGTCGAGTACCTTTGCTTTTGAAGCTGACTTGATATCCGCAAAAGCGTGGATGGTATTACTTGGTTCAGGTCTCTATATCAGTTACATCCCGTATAACTGTTTTCTATTTGACCGAATGATTTCAGCCGTTGGCTCCGTCGCTAATGCAGGTTTTTTAATCTATCTTGCTGATTCTGCTGGCTATCTTGGCTCTGTCAGTATCTTACTGTACAGAACGTTTGCTATGCCTGAGCTCAGTTGGCTTAACTTCTTTATTAACGCTTGTTACTTAGTTGGCATTGTAGCCGCCGCTTTAGTTGCATGTTCACTGTGTTATTTCACAGTACGTTTATCCCCTATTCGAACTCATCACTCAAAACAGGTTGTTACCTGAAACAATTAAAAGAGAATCTTATGAAAAACATAGAAGCTATCATTTTAGATTGGGCTGGAACTGTCGTGGATTATGGCTCAGTTGCCCCTACCACCATTTTTGTTGAAGCATTTAAACAAGCTTATGACTTTGAGATTTCACTTGCAGAAGCGCGTATTCCAATGGGTATGGGAAAATGGGATCACATTGCCACACTTGGAAAATTGGAGTCAGTTGCTTCACGCTGGCACTCACAGTTTGGCCGAGCAATGTCAGACTCAGATATTGATCACATCTATCAAACTTTCATGCCATTGCAAAAGGCAAAAGTAGCAGACAGAGCAATGCCTATTCCTGGTGCGCTTGAAGTGATCAATCGCTTAAAACAGCAAAACATCAAAGTAGGCAGTTGTTCGGGCTATCCTCGCCAAGTTATGGAAGTGTTAGTCAGTGCCGCTGCAGACTATGGTTATCAACCGGATCATTGGGTAGCAAGTGATGACCTTAAAGCCGGCTCTCGCCCTGGCCCTTGGATGGCTCTTGAAAATGTAAATGCTTTAGGCATTAAAAAAGTCGCTAACTGTATAAAAATTGATGATTCTGCCCCCGGCATCGAAGAAGGTTTGAATGCCGGAATGTGGACAATTGGCCTCGCATTAAGCGGTAATGCTATCGGCTTAACAGAACAAGAGTGGCAAGCTTGTAGTGCTGAGCAAAAGCAGCAACTGACACGTCAAGCTTACCAAAGCTTGTACTCTGCAGATGCGCATTTCGTGGTTGACTCGCTGGCTGATATTGAAACTGTTTTGATGGAGATTGATGCCAAGCTAAGCCGAGGGGAGCGCCCATAATGCAGTTTCAACCTTTTTGGTTTGATAACGCAATGCAAGAGGAAGCCTATGCGCTTCCTCTTTCATTACCTACAAAGCACCATTGCGATGTATGTATCATAGGTGGTGGCTTTACGGGTCTTTGGACTGCTATCAAACTCAAGCAGCAACAAGCTAATTTAAAAGTTACCATCATTGAAAAAGGCTTTTGCGGGCAAGGTGCATCAGGGAGAAATGGCGGTGCAATGTTAACTTGGTCAACTAAGCTGCCCAGTTTAAGTAAGTTAGTAGGTCTCGAAAAGGCACTGTTTTTAGTCAAAGAGTCTGAGTCAGCGGTTCATCAAATTGCAGAGTTTGTTCGTCAGCACGGTATCGACTGCGATTGTCGAATTGATGGCTGTTATTACACCGCCTCAAATGAAGCACAAAAGCACTTGTTAACCCCCGCAATAAAAATGCTTGAGGATAATAATCTTAATGCGTGGCAACACTGTGATACTCAAACACTCATCAATACAGGGTCAGCCGCCAATATTAGCGGTCATTATTCACCTCATGGTGGTAGTATTCAGCCGGCAAAATTAGTTCGTGGTTTAAAACAGGTCGCTGAAAGTTTAGGCGTTAAAATTATTGAACAGTGCCAATACAAAGCACATAGCGGACAGTCCCCTCTAAATGTTGAAACAAACCAAGGTAATATTTGTGCTAATCATCTTGTATTTGCCGTTAATGCGTGGCTCCCTACCCTAAAACCGCAGTTTCAACGCAATATCGTGCTGGTTTCAAGCGATATGGCAATTACTAAACCGATGCCTGAAACCCTTGCGCATTTAAGTCTCAATCATGGCGCTGCAATAATAGACTCCCGTATTTTTGTAAACTATTACCGCACCTCTACTGATGGTCGATTAATGCTAGGCAAAGGCGGAAATTATTTTAGCTTCGCAAACAGAATGAGTGATAAATTTGAGCAACCGAGTCGCTATCAAACGCTATTAAATAACTCTTTATCACACTTTTTCCCTAACCATAATTTTGAAATTGATCGAACTTGGACAGGCCCTTCTGACCGAAGTGTCACTGGCTTCCCGTTGTTTGGACATTTGAATAATCAAGCAAACGTTATCTACGCCGGGGGTTATTCTGGTAATGGCGTCGTACAGTCTTTTTTAGGGGCTAATATTCTGTGTGCTTTAATCTTAAAAAATGCACCTGTTTGGCAACACTGTGGCCTTGTAAATCAAGCATTAGACAACTTTGTAGTTGAGCCCTTTCGAACTGTCGGCGCTTACCTAATTCGTAATGCAATTCGTCGTAAAGAACGAGCAGAAGACAACAACACCCATGTAAATCAAATAGATACGTATCTTGCCAGCTTCATAGGCAGCGCAGGAAAAGTTGATATGAAATCGTAGAGCTTTTTTAAGATGACCATTACACACCAACCAACAATTACACAGATCCGTTATTTATTTGAGCAGTTTGGTTACCAACACTATGACGAAATTTGTACTCAGTATTCTCATGCAGCCCAGTGCGCTGGGCTTGCATTGCAGCAAAAATTAAGCGCTGATACTGTCGTTGCTGCATTTTTACATGATATTGGGCATTTAATCGCACAGCAGCAAAATCTCACGATGACCAAGCAAGGATATGTCAATCACTGCGAGCTTGGCGCAATTTTTTTAAAAGAAAATAACTTTAATGCTGCTGTCGTTGCCATGGTTTCTCAACATGTTCAAGCTAAACGCTATTTAGTCGCAAAGAATGCTGGTTATGAGCAAACACTTTCGCCTGCCAGTACACTCACCTTGCAACAACAAGGTGGCCCTTTGTCGTTACAACAAGCTAATCAATTTGCAGCCCAGCCATATTTTGAAGAAATTTTACAATTAAGAGAACTTGACGACTGTGCAAAAGATCCAAATATGCATATTGAACCACTTTCTTTTTGGCTAGATTACTTAGATAACTATTTAATTTCATAATCAAACGTTATAAATCCTTTTATTATCAGTTAAGCTAAAGCTGTATTTAGCAAAAAGGCACGGTATGCTTTTATATCAACAAATCAGAAATTACATACATCAATTACTAAGCGAAGGGACTCTGAACACGGGTGACAAGCTCCCTTCTGAGCGTTTGTTACAAGAACAATTTAACTCGACCCGTATTACAGTCCGTGAGGCACTACTTCGTTTAGAAGCTGAAGGATTGATCTATAGCCAAACGCGCCGTGGTTGGTTTGTAACGCCAACAAAACTTAAGTGGAACCCTGCCACTAAAGTAAACTTTTATGAACTGGCAAAACAACAAGGCTTTGTTGCTGATACCCAAGTGATTAGCCATCAAGAAATTAGCAATCATGATTTAAAAGCAGAATTTTCTGCATCAACTTTGCACCATTTGCAACGTGCCCGCAGCCTTGATGAGCGCTTAGTGATGTTTGAAGATATTTTTTGTGATGCTGCGCGTTTTGATAGCCTTGCTGAGCACAACCTAAATGGCTCGATAACACAAATAATGGCAAATCAATACGCAACAAATGTAGTCAATGAGCAGTGCGCAATTAGTGTGACTGTCCTTCCTGACGATGTAGCACAGGTATTGCAAAAAAATAGTGGTACTCCCTGTTTAAAAGTTATTCGTAAACGCTTTGATGAACTAGGAAGTTTAGTGGATTACAATATTGAGTATTGGTTGCATAATGCCATTGAAATGACTGTCGAAGGTCACTAAGGCAATAAATGAAAAAAGGCTTTGTTAAACAAAGCCTTTACACGGGTGAACATTCTTTATAACCAATATCTGCTGTTTGATATTGCTTTAATTAAACGTGTAATATCGTTTTCGAACACATGACCAATATTGCCAATTCTAAAGCAATCAGCATCTGACACCTTACCTGGGTAAATCACAAACCCTTGGTTTTTAAGCAACAAATAAAACTCTTTAAAGTCATACCCATTTGCTGTTGGAGAATAAAATGAGGTGATAATCGGTGAATGTAAGCTATCATCTAAGAGTGTTTCAAAACCTAAATCTCTCATCGCAGTCACTAAGAGTTGCTGATTGTTTTTATAACGCTTATGACGTGCTGCAATACCACCCTCTTGTTCTAATTCAATAAGAGCTTGATGAAATGCGCGTACAACATGTGTGGGAGATGTGAAACGCCATTTACCTTGGTTGTTCTCCATACACTGCCACTGTGCATGTAAATCAAGTGACAACGAACGTGCAACACCCTGAGAGTCTTCAATTAAGTCACGTTTGCAAATAACAAAACCAAAACCTGGAACACCTTGAATACACTTATTAGATGAGCTTATCATTACATCAATGTGCCAATCTGCTAAGTCAAACGGTACGCCACCAAAGCTGCTCATAGCGTCTAAAATATACACTTTGTTATGGCGTGATAATAGTTCGCCAACTTGCTTTGCTGGGTTTAGCATGCCAGTCGTCGTTTCGCAGTGCACCATTGCAACATGACTAATTTTTTCATCGCTCAAGAGTGTTTTTTCAATGTCGTCACAGTTTGGTAGCTGAGTTTCAGTGTAATTTAAAACACAATGGTCAATGCCTAAATACTGGGCAATTTCTGCCATCCGTTTACCATACGCGCCATTGTTTATTATCAATAACTTATGCTCATTTGCGACTAAACTACCTAAAGCACTTTCTACACTCGCAGTGCCACTGCCCTGCATTAATGTGCACGTATAGTCATTGCTTTTAGTGGATAAAGTTACAAGTTTGCTACGAATAGCCTGTACAACACCTAAGTTATAATCGTCATCCCATGTACACCAATCCTTTAACATCGCTTGTTTTACAGTATCCGATGTTGTTAATGGGCCAGGAGTTAACAGTAAGTATTCATTCATTTTTAATATCGCCTAAATCTGGTCTAGTCCAGATATTATTAGGGATTTATGTTGATAAAAAAAGTGAAGTTTTTATGACTGCATTAAAAAAGGGCCTAACGGCCCTTTGCAAGTTAAATAATAAAGGAATCTAAAGGGAGTTTAGAACTTGTACTCTGCACCTACGTAGTAGTACGCACCGTTAAAACCAAATGGTGCTGAACGACGTGAGTAAGTGAATACACCAGGGCTTGAAACAATTGTGTTGCCGCTAGCGTCAACAATCGTACCCGAGCGTGAATTACCAATGGTGTTCTTATCTGGGTAAACATCAAATAAGTTATTTGCACCAATGTTAAATGACAGGTTTTCGTTAAAGAAGTAGTTAACTTTAACATCAGTTAAGATTTCAGCACCGTATGTTTGACGACCACCATCTTCAACTGTGTATTCGCCGTAACGGTTTAGAGATAGGTTTACAGTCCAATCTTCTAAACGGTAAAGCGCACTTAAGTTAATGCGGTCTTCTGGTTGCCATTCTTCGATAATTGATGTTTCTTGGGCAGAAAACACATCTTCTACTGGAATAGTCTCAAGACCACTGCCTGATGGCGTGAATAAATCAACCACATCAGTTTTAGTGAAGTTAGCAGCAAAGGTGAAATCTAGCGTACCGCCAAGACCTTCTGTGTTCCATGTGGCAACTAAATCAACACCTTCTGTTTCTGTGTCTGCTCCGTTTAAGAAGAACTGACCCGCACCTGCGCCTGAGCTTTCAAGTGCAGCATCTAGCGTATCTGATAAACCTTTACCTAAACGGTTTGAAATAACGATACGGTCGTCGATATCAATCGAGTAGTAGTCAATGGTTAAATTGATATTGTCGGTAACGTTATACACAATACCTAAACTACGGTTTTGTGATTTTTCTTCTTTTAGCTTAGGAATACCAATTGATTGCGCTAAAGTACTGTCGTTTCTGAACGTACCTACTTGCTCAGCCACTAAGCTGCCATCATCACCTACAACAAACTGAGTACTTACGTTATTAAAGTAAAGTTGTTGCATAGAAGGTGCTCTAAAACCAGTGCTTAATGCACCACGTAAAGACACATCTTCAGTGACAGACCAGTTACCCGCTAACTTAAAGTTAACTGTGTCACCAAAACCTTTGTAGTTATCGTAACGTACCGCACCTGAAATAATTACATCATCGATAACATAGGTTTCTGCATCCATATAGAATGAGATTACATCGCGCGACTCATCAACTGATGATGCCGGATCTGAACCACCAAAACCTTGCGTGCCGCTTGCAGCGTCAACACTACCAACCCCGCCATTCAAGCCAGAATAGATGCTCATACCATCAACAGTGTCGTAATCACGGTATGCGTATTCGCTACCTTCAAGAATACGGAACTCATCGGTACGAAGCTCAGCACCTAGTGCTAATGAGAAGTTGTCGTAATCTTTAGTGTAATCAAGGTTTAGAGTTTGCAGTGATAATTCAAGGCCATATGCATATGCTGAACGCGGAATAGTGGCACGAATTTCATCGGCCGTTAAACCTTGGTCATAGCGAAGGTAGTTAGCGTAAGAGCCGTTGATAGTGTCACTAGTTGTGTAATCAATGCTGTTTTCACCGTAGGTGTACGATAAATCAATGCTTGAGTCATTATCGAACGATTTTTTATAACCAAAGTTATAAGACACGTCATCAATTACAGTATTAATTTTTGGTAAGAAACCCATAGGAATGGTTGCATCACCATCTTGTAATACAGGGTTACCATTAGCATTAGCGTTGTGACGGAAAAACGCTGCTGATTCGTTTTCACGATTTGAATAAGTGATAAAGCCATATAGCTCACCACCAGCAAGCTCATAGCCTGTGTTAACGGTTAGAGCAAATTGCTGTGAATCTGCATCACCAATTCTAAACGTATTACGAGGTGCCGTTAACTCACGAGGGTCGCCTGCTAAAAGCGTACCGTCATCAAGTTCAGTACAGCCGTAAAATTGACATGAGCCATGAAGGCCTGCACGGTTTGTCGGCGCACGGTCACGGTAGTTGATTGTGGTATTTAAATAACCTTCATCACCTAAAGCAAAACCTTTGTTGAAATCAACAGTCACAGTTTCGCCATCGCCTTCTGAATACTCACCGTAATTAATCGCTGCTTTACCGCCCTCTTCAGCGTCTTTTAATACGATATTAATAACACCTGCAATGGCATCTGAACCATATTGCGCAGCAGCACCATCACGTAATACTTCAATACGTTTGATTGCAGCAGCAGGAATAGCATTCATGTCGGTACCCGCCGTACCACGACCTACTGACGTATTAATGTGAATAAGGCTTGCTTGGTGGCGACGTTTACCATTGATAAGAACTAAGGTTTGATCTGGCCCTAAGCCACGTAATGTTGCAGGACGAAGTGCATCAGTACCATCACTGATAGACGAGCTTGAAAAGTTAAAAGACGGTGCAATGGCCTGAAGCATACGGCCTACTTCTGTTTGACCTGTATTCTCGAGTGCTTCGGCACTTAAAATATCAACCGGAACCGGTAAATCTTCAACCGAGCGTCCTGCTACACGGCTACCGACAACGGCAATTTTTTCGATGTTTTGTTCTGCTGATTGATCTTCTGCTAACGCTTGCGTATTGGCGGCAAGCAGTAATGGCACGACTGCAGCGCTGACCCCTGATACTTTGATCATGTTATTATCTATCCTATCTACTTGTTTGAGTTTTATACTCAGCAAGCCTTGTTGATCAACAACCGCATCGAGCTCAGTGCCTTCTAGCATCGCATTCAGTGCATCAAGTTTGGTGTAAAAACCAAATACAGATTGCGCTTGATATTGCTTTGCTAATTCGAAAGAAAAAATGACTGTTTGTTCGGTTTGCTTTGCAAATTCGATTAACGCCAAATCAGCTCGTTGCGCTTTGATGTCAAATTGCAGCATCTGTTTTTCAGCCGCTATTGCTACTTGGCCTGCTGTGAGGCCATAAATAACAAAAGTGGCAGGTAACAACGGCAATTGCTTACTGCGCAATTTAAACAAACAAGTGAGGAAGAAAAATCCGCTATGTAAATTTAACTTTTTTTTAATTAATTTTTTGTGACGAGAAGGTGGCGCACAATTAACATCATTACATTGGCGTATTCTCATGGGCAGAACTAACCTTTTGCAGCGATAGTTAAGCTAACACGATGTTCACCTAAACGTTGATGTTCTACACCTAAGTTGGCCTGTAAAGAATCAAGCAAACCTTTTATGTCGCCAGTTTTAAACACACCAGCCACTTTTAATGAGGCAAGTTCTGGGTCATTTAATTCAAAACGTGTGGCAGTATAACGGCTTACTTCTTGCAGTGCTTCGCCTAAAGACTCGCCATTAAAAATCAGCATTTCTTGTTGCCATGCCAAATCACGTTGTACGTCATCAACCGATAACTGTTTAATTGGCTCTGTTTTACTTTGTTTTATTAGTGCTTTCTCACCAGATACAACAACATTAGCGCGAAGCGCTTTAATATCTGCACTGTTATCTGAGGCATCTTTTAAACGATTAAAGTCGCTAGCATCAACCTGCGTACTCGGATCAGCAATCATCACCTTGCCCTCAGTCACCACTAGCTCTAAGTCTGAAGCAGTATTTCGCTGAACATTAAACACCGTACCAAGTGCAGTAAATGATTTGTCACCAGCAATAACCGTAAACGGACGGCTCGGATCTTTGGCAACATTGAAGCGCCCTTCACCGCGGCTCAAAATCAACTGACGGCGATCGCCTGAGTAGGCAACTTCGAGTTTAGTATTGGTATTAAGCTGAACAATAGTGCTGTCTGGTAGCACAAATTCAGCTTGCTCACCCACTTTGGTGCGGTAAATTTTGCTAAATTTGGCGTAATCGTTTTCTTCACTTTGCCAATAGCTTGAATAGATAAGCATGATAGAACCAAGCAGCATTGCCACTAAAAAGCTGGCAGCGGTTGCCATACCAAACACTGCTGGTTGTTTTTGCGGTGCTTTATAAGGAAACAAACTACTTAACTCATTAAGTACACTCATTTCATCCCATAAGGTCGCAAGTTCAAACAATGCCTCTTGATGAGCTGCACTTTGGTGAGCCCACAAATGTAATTGGCTTACTTCATCTTTAGATAGGCCACGATCAATTGCACTGATCCATTGACTCGCCTGCTCTTGAATCATGTCTTTTGATGAAAATGGATGAACATTACTCATTTGTTCACCTCTTTTTCAGTGAACTCTGTGGTTGGGGTAAATGCCTGTGGTTGTACGTCGTGTGATTTCATTGCTCGGTGAACATGTAATAAGCCTTTGGCTATATGTTTTTCAACAGTACTTTCGCTAAGACTCATTTTAGCTGCAATTTCCTTTTGGCTTAAGCCATAGACTTTTTTTAAGATAAAACATTTTTTAACCTGAGGGCTTAATTCGTTAGTCACTCGGCAAAAAAACAAAAAACGCTCTTTAGAAGTCACTTCATCTTCAAGTGCCATTGAACGCATGTGATGCTCAACCTGCTGTTGTTCATCTAACGATTCTTTGTATTTATTGTCCCATTTAGCGATATGATTAAGCGCCAAATGCTTAGCCGTTTTCAGCATGTAACTGTGAGTATATTCGATATTTTGCTTAAGATCAGCTTCATAACTTTTTATAAACGTCTCTTGCACAATATCTTCTACATCATCAGGGCTGACGATACGTGATACAAAGCGCCTAAGCTTGCTCGATATCTCGGTAAAAGCGGTGATAACCCCAGTTTGATCTGTCATCCTTAACTCACCTTTATTATATTTTTATTGCTTTAGGGTACGAGATTTCAGTTTAATTACAAGCCATTTGTTAAGTTTTTGTACCTTAGGTAAACAAAGATTTCATAAACTCATAAAAAACCTCTGTTTTGCGCGTCACTAGGCTGTTTTGTGGTTTTAAAAACCACACTGGTGCGTCAGCATCTACGAGGCTATTAGGGAGTATTTCGATTAACCGTCCTTCGGCTAAATCATCTTTAATTGCAATATAAGATTTAATCGCTATGCCATGGCCTGCAATCGCCGCCTGTGTCATGTTATCTGAGTTAGATACAGTAAAACGCGTTCTCGCATTATAATTAACTATTTGCCCGCCTTCGTTAAACTTAAGCTGTCGCTGCCATGGCAAACACACCCAGTAATGGTCTTTAAGATCAGCCACCGACTTAGGTTGCCCATATTTTTCAATATAACTCGGTGCTGCGCACAAAATACGAGAGTTACTAACAAGCTTACGAGAAAGCAGGTTTGAATCTGCCAACTGACCTACCCGAATAGCCACATCTTGTGCGTCATCAACAATATTCACAAATTGATCTGTAATCATAAAATCGAGTTTTAAGTCGGGATATTGCTGTTCAAAGTGGCCAAGCTGTGGCATTACAAATTTCGAAAAGACCCAAGGCGGCATAGTGACTCTTAAAAGCCCTGTAACCGCTGAGCCCCGTGCGCCAATTTGATGCTCAGCATCATATAAAGCTTCTAAAATGGCACCAGCTCGTTGATAAAACAGCTCTCCTGCTGGTGATAAGCGTATTCGCCGACTATCACGAAACAACAATACAGTACTTAATGCTTTTTCTAACTTACTTAAGCGATGACTTACCGTTGCAGGTGAGAGGCCCTGAGCTTTAGCGGCAGCAACTACACCTTGGTTTTCAACTATGGCAATAAAGGTTTCTAAATCACATAAACTGTACATGGCTTTGATTCAACATTTTCGAATTTAGGTTTCAGTTTTGTATTGTATATATAAAAATTTAAAACTCTATACTTGCTACAAATTGTAAAAAATGATTGGAGTATGTATGTCTTTAAAAACCCAAATCGACGCATTTGAAGTGCAAAAGAAAGCCAATGTCCCAGCTGATATCTTAAATTTGATGGATGTCACGACTGAAAAACTGATTGCAGAACAATTAAGTAAACATGCTTTAAACATCGGTGATAAGTTTCCAGCATTTGAATTACCCGACAGCAAGGGCAAACAAATCAGCTCGGCTGAGTTGCTAGCGAAAGGCCCGCTTGTGCTGAGTTTTTACCGTGGTGGCTGGTGCCCGTATTGTAACTTAGAGCTTCGCGCACTTAACAATATGCAACAAGCATTTGCTGATCAAAATGCACAGTTAGTTGCTGTTTCGCCTCAGTTACCTGATGAATCACTGTCTACCCAACAGCAAAACGAGCTGGCTTATACGGTGCTTTCTGATGTGTCTAACTCTTTGGCTAAAAAGTGTGGCTTGGTATTCACCTTAGATGAACGCTTAATCCCTGTTTACCATCAACTTGGTTTAGATATTCCAAAAGCCAATGGTGACGAAAGTTACGAATTACCACTACCAGCAACCTATGTTATTGATAGCCAAGGGGTGATTAAATTTGCTTTTGCTCATGAAGATTACACACTTAGAGCAGAGCCTTTAGATGTTCTTAACGCTGTTAAGGCACTAAACCATGTTTAAAAAAGCATTTTTTAGTCTAGTTTTATTGGTAACCCTAACTTACTCAGGAGGCACAATGGCAGAATCTCAACACCAAGCAAAACCAAAAGTAATTGTGTTTGATGTCAACGAAACCTTGCTTGATCTTGAACAAATGCAAGGCTCAGTCGCTAAAGCGCTTAATGACAATACCCAGCTATTACCGCTTTGGTTTTCGACCATGCTGCATCATTCCTTAGTGAGTACGGTGTCGAATGATTATCATGACTTTGCTGACATCGGCGTTGCTGCACTGATGATGGTGGCAAGTAATAATCAAATTTCGTTAACTAAAGAGCAAGCAAAGCAAGCGATTGTGCCACCGCTTTTATCTTTACCTGCCCATACTGATGTTAAACCAGCGTTGGCGCAATTAAAGCAAGACTATAAACTGGTCAGCTTCACAAATTCGTCAAATAAGGGTGTAAAAGCGCAGTTCCAACATGCTGGTTTAACAGATTACTTTACTCACCGTTACAGTGTTGAAGATATTAAAGTGTATAAACCCGATCTGCGCGCTTACAAGTGGTTGCTTGAACAATTAAATGTAGCGCCTCACGAAGCTTTAATGGTTGCTGCGCACGGCTGGGATGTTGCAGGCGCTAAACAAGCGGGTATGCAAACAGCGTTTATCGCAAGGCCCGGTAAAGCGCTTTACCCATTGGCAAAGCAACCAGACTACATTGTTAAAAACCTTGAAGAGTTAGCCTTATTACTGGCTCAAAAGTAAAAAACGATTTAAACCGTTATATCAACGCAAAGCGAAAATGTTTTTGCGTTTTTTTGCGCCTAACAAAAAAGTAAACTACAGGGTGTACCTTTCTCTTTTTTGGGTATAAACTAAACGCTAAATGAATATGCATAGTGACGTCTTTCATGCTAATAGACTATTTTTTATGCATACCTACTTAACAATTGGACTGTGGAGTAAACATGCGTCTGCCTTTCGCACCTGCCAAATTATCATTATCTGCGTTGTTATTAGTTTCTGCTCCTTTGCTACTGCAAGGTTGTTCTGAAGCGCCACAGCAACAACAGGGTCAAATGCACCCCGCTGCTGTCGCGACTATGACAATGGAAACTCACGATGCCCCTTTTACTATTGAGCTGCCAGCAACGTTGTCTGGTTCAAAAGAAGTTGAAGTTCGTGCCCGTGTTACCGGTATTCTTGAATCACGCAACTTTGAAGAAGGTCAGCGTGTAGAGCAAGGCCAATCACTGTTTACAATTGACCTTGAACCTTATCAACTTGCGGTTGATCGTGCGCAAGCAGCACTTGATGGTGCAAAAGCAGCGCTTGTTCAAGCTGATCGTGACGTTAAACGATTAGCTAAACTACGTGCCGAAAAGTCTGTTTCTCAACGTGATTACGATAACGCTAGTTCAGCCAATGATATTGCCAAAACTGATTTAGCCGCTGCAAAAGTCGCCTTAAAAGAAGCGCAACTTAATCTTGAATATGCGCAAGTAAAAGCCCCTGTAGCAGGTGTAATGGGACGTGAGTTTGTTTCTGAAGGAACCTATGTTTCTGGTCCAGATTTATTACTGACTCAAATGACTCAATTTGACCCTATTCGTATTCGTTTTGGCTTATCTGAGCGTGAACAACTGCAAATGCGTCAAGATGTTAAAAATGGCTCACTAACATTACCTGAGCAAGGCCACTGGAAAACACAAATTAAACTTCAAGACGGCTCTTTATACGGACAAACCGGTGAAGTTAACTTCTCTGATGTGCGTATTAATCCAAACACAGGTACCAGTGAGTTTCAGGCAATTATTCCTAACCCTGATTTTCAACTTCGCCCGGGCCAATTCGTGCGCGTTGAGTTAAGTGGTGCAGTACGCAAAAACGCTTTCATCGTTCCGCAACGCGCAGTACTTGATAACGGCACTGGTAAGTTTGTTTATGTAGTAAGTAAAAACGAGCAAGGTATGGATGTCGCTTTACCTGCCCCTGTTACTGTAGGTGAATGGATCAAAAAACCAGAAAACGAGCAATACCAAAACTTTTGGTTAATTCGCAGTGGTTTAAAAGAAGGCGACCAAGTTATTGTTGATGGCATGGCACGTATTTTCTTCCCGGGTATGCCAGTCAATGTTGGCCAACCTGCCGCTAACCCAAGCCACGCAGAATAAGCACAGGGAGTCTTATGTTTTCTCGTTACTTTATAGACAGACCCATTTTTGCGTTTGTTATATCTATTGTTATTGTGCTTGCCGGCCTTGCTGCGATGCGCAGCTTACCTGTGGCGCAATATCCTGAAATAGCACCACCGGTTGTACAAGTAACCGCAGCCTACCCGGGTGCATCTGCCGATGTACTTGAGCAAACGGTTGCGACACCGATTGAAAATGCCATTACCGGTGTTGAAGGCATGATGTATATGTCTTCAACGTCAACCAGTGCAGGTTCAACCACCATCGAAGTTACTTTTGAAATTGGCACGGATGTTGACCAAGCAGCTGTAAACGTAAACAACCGTGTTAAACAGGTTGAAGCCCGTTTACCTGAAGAAACACGCCGACAAGGTGTGGTGGTTCAAAAAGGTTCTTCTAGCTTTTTACAAGTTCATGCCTTTTACTCACCAGATGGAACACGTTCGAGTTTATGGACATCAAACTATGTCACTATGAACGTACTTGACCGTGTTAAACGCATTCCTGGCACTACCAGTGTACAAATTTTTGGTGCCAAAGATTACGCAATGCGCATTTGGTTGCGCCCTGATGTAATGAGCCAATTAGGTGTTACTGTTGAAGAAATTGCAGGGGCAATTCGCGTACAAAACTCACAATATGCGGCAGGTAAAATTGGTGCGACACCTACGACACAATCTCCTCAAGAGCTGGTTTACAGTGTAACTGCACAAGGGCGTTTGTCTGAGCCTGAGCAATTTGAAAATATCATTATTCGTTCAAACACAGACGGCAGTAGCTTACGCTTAAAAGACGTAGCCCGCGTTGAGCTCGGCTCAAAAGACTATAACTTCAAAGGAACGATTAACGGTAAAGAAGCGGTACTGTTAGGTATCTTCTTGCAACCAGGAGCAAACGCTCTTGATGTAGCTGAAGAAGTAAACAGTGTTATTGAAGAAATGAAAAGCCAGTTCCCTACCGGGCTTGCACATTTAACTTCTTACGACACAACCCGCTTTGTTGAAGTATCAATTCGTGAAGTTGTAAAAACACTGCTTGAAGCCATGGTATTGGTATTCTTAGTAGTGTATTTATTCTTACAAAACTGGCGCGCAACGCTTATTCCAACCCTTGCAGTACCAGTGTCACTACTGGGCACATTTGCCGGTATGTATATGCTGGGTTATTCAATTAACTCCCTCACCTTATTCGGTATGGTGCTGTCGATTGGTATTGTTGTTGATGATGCCATCGTGGTACTTGAAAACGTTGAGCGTATCATGCACGAAGAAGGCCTAGGTGCTAGAGACGCCGCCGTTAAAGCGATGGGCGAAGTAAGCGGCCCTGTGGTGGCAATTGTTTTAGTACTTTGTTCAGTGTTTGTGCCAATTGCGTTTTTAGGTGGCTTAACCGGTGAGCTATTCCGCCAGTTCGCTATTACTATTTCGATTGCTGTAAGTTTATCGGGTGTCGTTGCATTAACCATGACACCTGCGCTTTGTGTACTTATTTTAAAGCAAGAACACAAGCAAACTGCCCGCTTCTTCTTATGGTTTAACGACATGTTTACCAAGATCACCGGCCGTTATGTCGGTGCTGTTGGATTTATGGTGCGCCGTGGTCTGTTAGGTCTTATCTTAATGACAGGCATGATTGCAGCAACAATAGGCCTTTGGCAAAACACCCCAGGCTCACTTGTGCCAGATGAAGACCAAGGTTATTACATCTCAGCAATCTTCTTACCTGACGGTTCATCGCTTGAGCGCACAGAGCAAGTCACGCAGCAAGTTGTTGAGGCCGTGCAATCAAACCCAGCGAACGAAAATGTGGTGGCGTTTACCGGTTTTGACTTTATTGGTGGCGGCTACAAAAACAGCGCTGCAACTTTATTCGTGACGCAAAAGCATTGGGATGAGCGTGAAGTTGATACCAAGGCGCTGGTGCAAGAGCTCTTCATGAAAACAGCAGGTATTAAAGAGGCGCTCGTTCTTGCCTTTAATCCTCCGGCTATTTTTGGTTTAGGTAACACAGGTGGTTTTGAGTTTTATATTCAAAATAAAGGTGATAGCGACCCAGACAAACTTCAACATGCAATGCAGTTGATGACAGCTGAAGCACAAAAGAGCCCTATCATCAGTGGCCTGCAAACACTTTGGCGCCCTGATGCACCACAGCTACGTGTTGATGTTGACCGTGAACAAGCCCGCGCCATGGGTGTCGAAATTGATGATGCGTTCACGGCTCTTGCAGGTAACTTAGGGACTTATTACGTTAACGACTTCAATAAATTTGGTCGCGCATGGCAAGTACTAATGTCTGCAGACGCTGAATTTAGAATGAAGCCTGACGACATTGGCCGTATCTATGTTAAAAACAATCAAGGTACTATGGTGCCGCTTTCAGCCTTTACCACTATCGAGTATAGCCGTGGCCCAGAAAACCTAAATCGTTATAACAACTTACCTGCTGTTAAACTGATGGGTAATGCAGCGCCGGGTTACAGCTCAGGTCAAGCTATTGCTGAAGTTGAACGTATTGCACAAGCAGTATTACCACCTAATATGACCTACGAGTGGACAGGCTCTGCATTCCAAGAGAAACGCAGTTCAGGCACCACAGGAATTGCCTTAGGCCTTGCTGTGATCATGGTATTTTTGATTCTAGCAGCGCTATATGAGCGTTGGTCACTACCACTGTCTGTGATGCTTGCCCTGCCATTTGGTACCTTTGGTGCGCTTATAGCAGTTTGGGTTGTTGGCATGACAAACGATGTGTACTTCCAAATTGGTCTGGTAACACTACTTGGTCTTGCCAGTAAGAACGCGATTCTTATTGTTGAATACGCCTTGATGAAACATCAACAAGGCTGGAGCGCAAGTACGGCTGCACTTGAAGCTGCACGGTTACGTTTTAGACCTATCATTATGACTTCGCTTGCATTCATTTTAGGCGTAGTACCTTTAGTACTTAGCTCTGGCGCAGGTGCAGGTGCCCGTCACAGTGTTGGTACCGGTGTAATGGGCGGTATGATGGCAGCGACATTCCTGGCAGTATTCTTTGTGCCGTTGTTCTTTTATTGGTTAACGGCACGTAAGTTAACTGAAAAACGTTCAAGACAAGAGCTTGCTGATGAGATAGCAGAACATCATCAACAAGAACATGTTAAAACCCAAGAGGGTAACCTGTAAAAAATGAAGGGCAAACAATGAGTTTGCCCTTTTTTTGATTATTTGATTACTAGTAATTTACTGCTTCGAACGCTAGTATTAAGGAAAGATGTGTGGAGTACAGCATGAATAATCAAAAATTAGCCGAATTTGAACAGTATTTTCAAATCAACGAGAGCAACCGTGTCAATTTATATGCGGTTGAACCAAGTGCTGTGCCAAAAACCAATGCTGAACTTGAAGCGGATATCCCTGCCCTATTTAAACTTGCCAACGAAGTAAACGAACTTGAACAAACAAGCTTACGACCACTTCGTAACCTAGGTGATGTTGCACAAGAACTCGCGGCCTTTTTACAGGCGCAGTCTCGTAAAATTGATTTAATCATGAGTCACATCTTAGCCTCAGAGCAGCCTGACGATAACGCAAACTATTGCGATAGTTATGGCGGTGGCGGTGTAAAACTTACCTCAGCTGATGTGTATGAATTAGGGCAAACATTTCGTACTAAGTTGTTCTTGCAGCACGAAGCATCTGCCATTTATTGCTATACCGAATTAGTGGCCATTGAAAAATGCGATGATGATAAATACCAATACACATTATTGTTTACTGCCATTCGCGATGCTGACCAAGATTTAGTCGTAAGAGCAGCCCTGCACGCACAAACACGCCAACTAAAAAAACGTCAGCAAGAAAACAATCAGCAAGACAGTTAAAAATCACGCTTTATCGCGCACAAAAAGCTGACATCTATGGCTAAAATGCTAAACTAGCCCCACCTTAGTTTGTTTAATACCTTCATGAAATTTAGACTTTTACCTGAATGGGCTGAGCAAGATGCCGTTATGCTCACTTGGCCTCATCAAGACACAGATTGGGCTGCAAATTTAACCGCTGTTGAGCCTGTGTATGTAGCACTTTGCCAAGCAATAAGCCAACAACAAGATGTTGTGATTGTGGCCCATGATAATGCTCTCAAAGCACATATTGCAGCTTTACTTGCAAATGCAGAGGTTGATGCTAATCGCATTCACTTTGTGGTGACACCGTGTAACGATACTTGGGCACGTGACCATGGCCCATTGACCTGTGCAAATATTGATGACGCAACTCAATTGAAAGTAATGGATTTTATTTTTAATGGTTGGGGCAATAAGTTTGCAAGTGATCTTGATAATCAAATTAATCAAGTACTTGTAAATCAAGTCGCGAGCCCTAAAAATGGTTATCAGCAAAGTGATCTGGTTCTTGAAGGCGGTGGCGTCGAGATCAATGAACACGGCGTGCTACTTACAACCAGCGAGTGCTTATTAAACCCAAATCGTAACCCAGAACTCACAAAGGCAGATATAGAACAAACGCTGGTTGAGCAACTGGGCGCTACGTCGTTTCTTTGGGTTGATCACGGTTACCTTGCAGGTGATGATACCGACAGCCATATTGATACGCTGGTACGTTTTGCCCCGAACAATACGCTTGTTTATGTTAAGTGCGACGATAAAGATGATGAGCACTTTGCAGCCCTTGATGCAATGGAAAAGCAACTGCAATCATTTAAAACAGCAGGGGGTGAAAACTACACGCTGATTGCCTTACCTTGGCCAAAAGCTGTGTTCGATGAAGATGGTGACAGATTACCTGCCACATACGCTAATTATTTAATTATCAATAAAACCGTTTTAGTGCCAATTTATGGTGACGAAAACGACCAACTGGCGCTTGGTCAGGTTGCCAAAGCATACCCAGATCACACTGTTGTGGGTATTAATTGTGTGCCAATTATTCACCAATTTGGCAGCTTACACTGTATTACAATGCAATTACCGCGCGGCTTTTTAGCAGGAACAAACAATGACTAAACCAACGCATTTAAAGGTTGCTCTTGTTCAGCAATCAAACACCGATAATGGCCAAGACAATATGGCAAAATCAATTGCTGGTATTCGGGATGCAGCAAGCCAAGGCGCTAAACTTATTGTTCTTCAAGAGCTACACCGTAGCTTGTATTTTTGCCAAACCGAAGATGTAGACGTTTTTGATTTAGCAGAAACAATCCCGGGTCCAAGCACAGACACCTTAGGTGCACTTGCCAAAGAACTCAATGTGGTGATCGTGTCATCATTATTCGAAAAGCGTGCTACAGGGCTTTATCACAATACTGCTGTGGTACTTGAAACTGACGGCAGCATTGCCGGTAAATACCGTAAAATGCATATTCCTGATGACCCAGGTTTTTACGAGAAGTTTTATTTCACACCGGGTGATTTAGGTTTTGAGCCTATTCAAACCTCTGTTGGTAAACTAGGCGTATTAGTGTGTTGGGATCAGTGGTTCCCAGAGGCTGCACGCTTAATGGCAATGGCCGGTGCTGAAATTTTAATTTACCCAACAGCCATTGGCTGGGACCCGCGCGATGAAGAAGACGAGCAAACACGTCAAAAAGACGCCTGGGTTATTTCGCAACGCGCTCATGCAGTAGCCAACGGCGTACCGGTGATCAGCTGTAACCGTGTTGGTCACGAAAGTGATCCAAGCGGTCAAAGTGAAGGTATTCAGTTCTGGGGTAACTCGTTTATCGCGGGCCCTCAAGGTGAAATCTTAGCCGAAGCAAACAACAGCGATGAGCAATTATTAGTTGTTGAATTAGACCAAGCGCGTAGTGAAAACATACGTCGAATTTGGCCTTACCTTCGTGATCGTCGTATCGATCACTATCAGGACTTAACCAAGATTTATCGAGACTAAGCAGTAAAAACAGTTTAAAGGAGTAGTAAATGGCGTTTGCGCAATGGGCAGCATTGCCTTGGGTAAAATCTGAAAAAGATAAGATTCAATGGGGACAACTTACCGGTAGCGGGCTTAGCATCGCCATCGCAGAAGGTGTAAAGCAACACAACGAGCTGGTTGTGATTGTCACCCCAGATACACCAAGCGCCCTACGCCTTGAAACTGAACTCGAATTTCTGTTGCCTGAAAACCCAGTCATGGTCTTCCCTGACTGGGAAACACTCCCTTATGATCATTTTTCGCCGCATCAAGATATTATTTCGGCGCGCTTAGCCACGTTAAATACCTTAAAAAAAGAACAACAAAGCGTATTAATCGTGCCAGTGTCGACCTTGATGCTACGTACTGCCCCTGCTTCGTTTATTTATGGTTCAACCCTTAACTTTAAAGTGGGCGATACCCTAGATACCCACACACTGCGTGAAAACTTAGAACAAGCGGGCTATTTACATGTACAACAAGTGATGGAGCACGGTGAATACGCGATTCGCGGCTCTATCGTTGACTTATACCCTATGGGTAGCCCACACCCATTCCGTTTAGACTTTTTTGATGATGAGCTCGACAGCATTCGCTTATTTGATGTTGAAAGCCAGCGCTCAGATGAAAAGGTCGACAAAATTGAGCTACTGCCAGCTCACGAGTTTCCAACTAACGACTCAGACATTGAGCGTTTTCGTATCAACTATCGTGAACAATTTGGCGCAAGCTCTGAACAAGACTCAATTTATATGCAGGTGACTAAAGGAACCTGGCCTGCCGGTATCGAATATTACATGCCACTGTTTTTTGATGAATTGGCAACCATCTTCGATTACCTACCAAGCAATACAACCTTTATGCATTTTGGCGATATTGAACATGCTGCTGATCAGTTTTGGCATGATGTGAATGTACGCTATGAAAACCGCTGTGTTGATCCGCTCAGGCCTTTACTTGAACCTGTAAAGCTGTATCAAAGCGTGAATGAGCTATTTGGTGAATTTGGTAAATATGCACGTATTCGTTTATCGCAAGCAAAATTAGGCACCAAAGCGGGTCACACCAACCTTGCTAGTAAAGAGCTGCCAAATGTTCGTATTGATCATAAGTTACATGAACCGTACCAAGGTTTAATTGACTATGTTGCCAGTGAGAAGAAACAAAAAGGCCGCGTGCTGCTCTCGGTTGAATCGGATGGCCGCCGCGAATCATTACTCACTTTATTAAAGCCAAGTGGTTTAAAGCTTAGAGAGTTTGAATCGTTTAGCGATTTTACCAATAGTTCAAGTGATGTTGGCCTAATTGTTTCGCCACTTGAGCAAAGTGTGGTGCTAGACGGTAAGCCGCGTTTAACTATTATCACAGAGCAAGAATTATTAGGCATTAAGGTCTCGCAGCGTCGACGCCGTAAACATAAATACGAAGCCAGCCAAGATGCGCTTATTCGTAACCTTGCTGAGCTACGTGAAGGCCAGCCGATTGTGCACCTTGATCATGGTGTAGGCCGCTATCAAGGCCTTGAAACCATTGATGCAGCCGGTGTGATCACTGAATTTGTTACGATCATCTACGCTAACGAGGCAAAACTATACGTGCCTGTTTCTGCGTTACATATGCTGAGCCGCTATTCAGGTGGCGAAGAAGCCTCTGCCCCGCTCCATAAATTAGGCTCTGATGCGTGGGAAAAAGCCAAGAAACGTGCCGCCGAAAAAGTTCGTGATGTGGCTGCTGAACTCTTAGATATTTACGCTAAACGCCAAGCAAAGCCTGGCAATAAATTTAAGCTTGATGGCAGTGCTTATCGTCAGTTTAGCGACAGCTTCCCATTTGAAGAAACTGACGATCAACGCAACGCCATTGAGTCTGTGCTCGGTGATATGCAAAGTAAGCAAGCGATGGACCGTTTAGTGTGTGGTGACGTTGGCTTTGGTAAAACCGAAGTGGCAATGCGCGCAGCCTTTGTTGCTGTTAACGATAACAAGCAAGTTGCGGTACTGGTACCAACCACACTGCTTGCACAGCAGCATTATGAAAACTTTAAAGACCGTTTTGCCGATTTACCAATTGAGGTGGGTGTTTTATCGCGCTTTAACTCAACCAAAGAGCAAAAAGACACCCTAGATAAAATGGCTGAGGGTAAATTAGATATCGTAATTGGTACTCACAAGCTTATTCAACAAGATATTCATTTTAAAGATTTAGGCTTATTGATTGTTGATGAAGAGCACCGTTTTGGGGTGCGTCAAAAAGAAAAAATAAAAGCATTACGTGCCGATGTCGATATTTTAACGCTCACAGCAACCCCTATCCCACGTACATTAAACATGGCAATGAGCGGTATGCGTGACCTGTCAATTATTGCTACACCGCCTGCAAAACGTTTAGCGGTTAAAACCTTTGTTAGACAAAGAGATGCTGAACTAATTCGCGAAGCAATTCTGCGTGAGATTAAACGCGGTGGTCAGGTGTACTTCTTACATAATAATGTTGAAACCATAGACCGAGTTGCTGAAGAAATCAGTGAGTGGGTACCTGAAGCCAGCGTAACAACCGCACATGGTCAAATGCGAGAGCGCGAGCTTGAGCAAATTATGAGTGATTTTTATCACCAAAAATATAACGTGATTGTGTGTACCACTATTATCGAAACCGGTATCGATGTGCCCACTGCCAACACCATTATTATGGATAGAGCAGATAAGCTGGGTCTGGCACAACTGCATCAGTTACGTGGTCGTGTTGGCCGTAGCCATCACCAAGCGTATGCCTACCTACTGACTGGTAACCCTAAATCACTTAGTAAAGATGCGGTTAAACGCCTTGAAGCGATAGAGTCACTGGAAGACCTTGGTGCAGGCTTTGCGCTCGCAACTCATGATTTAGAAATTCGTGGTGCCGGTGAGCTGCTTGGTGATGATCAATCAGGTCAAATGCAAACCATTGGTTTTAGTTTGTATATGGAAATGCTTGAGCAAGCGGTTAACTCGCTCAAAGAAGGTAAAGAGCCAACCCTTGAGAACTTATTAGGTCAGCAAACTGAGGTAGACTTAAAGCTGCCAGCGTTATTACCTGATGATTATATTCATGATGTAAACGTACGTTTAGGTATCTATAAACGCATTGCAAGCTGTGCTAACCTCAATGATATGGACGAGTTACAGGTAGAGCTGATTGACCGTTTTGGTCTACTGCCTGACGCCACGAAAAACTTATTCAGTTTGCAACAATTAAAACTGCAAGCAAGTAATATTGGCATTAAGAAGATTGAAGCAAACCCGAAAGGCGGTTATTTTGAGTTTAGCCAGCATACAAAGGTTAACCCTAGCTTCATTATAGGTTTGATACAAAGTGCACCGCAGGTGTATAAAATGGATGGCGCAAATAAACTGCGCTTTGCAATTAGCGAAGCCAACGCTCGCGAACGCTTAAAAATGGTCACTGCAATGATTGCAGATTTCGAAAAAAAGGTTAGCCATTAATGTTGTTTAGAAATAGTTTATTACTGCTTTGTTGCTTATTTACAAGCTCGTCATTTGCAGCACGTTGGTTCGAAATAGAAGTTCTTATTTATAAACAGCGCCCAGCCCCCTACTTACAGGAAGATTTCAGCCTAAAACACGATGAAATCAAGGCTAAGCGTAGCAAAGATCTATTATCTCCTGCATACACAGCACAAGCGAAGCAAGCATGTATTGAAGGTGATAGCCGCTTTCGCAGTGATTCTTTCACAGATTCTTTAGTCAATAGCAATCCTCACTCAAACGTGTGTGATGATAGTGTTGATTTTTTAGCAAGCTATAATCAACTGCCTGTGACACCCGTTGTTGAACCCCGTGAAGACACTGACGAAATTTATTTAATGGCGCCAGAACAATTACAGTTTGTTGAGCAAAAAAATCAGCTTGATAGAAAAGGCTTAACCCCAATTTTACACACGGGTTGGCGTTTTCCTGAAATGAGTGAAAAAAGAGCACCGAGTATCCGCCTCTTTGCCGGCGAGCACTTAGCAAAACACGCAAGTCCTGCAGAAGAAAACAACGACTTTATTAGTTTAGTCGGCCCTACTGAGCGCTACATTCCCGATCAGCTGCAAAATGTGCCTGAGTGGGAATTAGACGGTTTAATGAAGATTTATGTTCGTCACTACCTGTTTATAAACGCAGATTTTGATATTAGTCAGCGCTTAGAAACAGGTGATTACGAAAAAGCTCGTTTTTCACAATTTAAACGTGTGATTAGTAACGAGATACATTATTTTGATCACCCACGTATGGGGATGATCGTGCAAATAAGACGCTACAACCATTAATGGATACAATTATGAAAAAATATATGGCAATTGCAGCAGCGGCTGCGGTACTTACTTTAGCTGGTTGCTCAAAAGTAAATTTAGAGAACTACGAAAAAATTGAAATTGGTATGGATAAAACTGAGGTTGAAGCTATTTTAGGTTCAGCTGATAAGTGTGAAGAAAAGACACTACACACTAACTGTATCTGGGGTAACAAAGATAAAAACATCGAAATTACGCTAGTATCAGACAAAGTGTCGCTTTACAGCAAAACAGGTTTAGACGCTAAATAAACCGAAATGGGTGGCCAAGGCCACCCTTTCATCTTTCATCTTTCATCTTTCATCTTTCATCTTTCAGAATGTCAGTTTGTGAGTAAATACGCTCAATATTAACAATTTTGCTGCGATTTAACGTAATCTTGTAGCGCTGATACAAAGTTTCATCTTCGCTTTGTGTAAACACTAATACCACATTTAACTGATAACGCCTCTCTACGGCTTTCTTAGAGATTTTATTGCTATCTAGATGATAGAGCTTACCTTCACCCCGCTTTAAATAACGAGCAAACGGTGCCAAGCTAAATTGCATGGTTTGTTGCAAGGTATCGTAGCCAGGTAAAAACTCTTTAGCGTTAACTTGTGTTTCGCTTGCAAAATGCAGCCACTGAGCAGCCTGTTTATTTTGATGACGTCGCTTCGAAAAAATTCTTCTTACCGCTTTAGGCAGGCGTTTAAAACTGGTGTATTCAAGCCAAATGTATTGGCTGGCAATTTTGTCTTTAGTAATGCTATTTTTAAATTGAAAGCGCCATTTAGGTCGCCCTCGTACGATAGCTCGCCAGATCACCCGTGTTATGTCTTCTTTAAATATTTCACGAAGACCATAAATAACACCCAAGATCAAAATCAACGTCGCTGTTACTTCGGTAAAGTTTGAACGAGCATTTAACACAACCAACATCACAAAGGCCATGATCACAGCGGTCACCGTGCCCTTTACCATACGTTTTAAATAACTGTTTAAGTGACGCGTGCTACGTGTAAGCACCACTCCATGCTCAATCAAACGTTGTAATAGGCGCATTTTGTTGGTGATACGGTTGGCATCTTCAAGTGTTGATTGCGAGTTATATTCTTGCTCTTCACGGTAACTGTTTTCATTTTTGCAAAACTCTAATAGCTCACTGCGCTCTTTTGCAAAATCACTACTGCGCGGCCCTTCATCAAGTAGTTTTAAAAATGACTGCTCTACATGCCAGCTTAAGTAGTTATCAGCGTTTTTATAAAATGGCAGTAGCTTTTCGTCATCTGGGGTGTAGCGTCTTAGTTTTTTTAACAAACCTTTGGTTTGCTCGCACAACTCAATGGCTACAGGGTAAAACTCTTCAGCTTCTTGGTGCTTTAGGGTGTCTTTAATATCGGCATTCAGCGCGAGTCGAACTTGATAACAATATAGGTTTAAGTTTTGCCGATAATCTTGCTGTTCACCTTTGTTTTTACTAACAAAGCGGCTTCTCACTAAGGGTAAGTGAATGTTGTTAGCGTTATACGCAAGGTGCGATTTAAAGTTATTATTAAAGAATGATTCTTCGCTCAGTGTTTGTGGGTTAACACTCATTTCATTCGGAATGGAGAAATACAGGTCGAGTCGTTGCTCTGTGCGTGGTTTAAGCTCAGGCTCAATAATAAAAGATAAGTTTTCGTCTTGTTTAAGCAATATCACCTCGTTTGTTAAAAGTACATCTATAGTTTACGCGTTGATAGGCTTTCAGACAATAAAAAAGGCCCAGTAAAAACTGGGCCTTAGTAATCATTTCAAACTAGATTAGAACTTGATGTTCATACCAGCGAAGAAACGACGACCTAGTACATCGTATGTGTACGGGTCAGTGTTTGAGTCATTGTTACCTGAGTAGTAAGGTGCTTGCTTATCGAATAAGTTGTTAACACCTGCAGAGAATGACACTGTGTCGTTCAGGATGTATGAACCGCTGATGTCGTGGTATACAACAGTACCAACGCTTGGTACTAGACACTCGCTGTCGTCAGCAAGACATGCGTAGCTGTCTAGGCCGTCGATCATACGTGCTTGGTATTGTGCATCCCAGTTGTCGCCAGACGCGTTAAGAGTGAAGTTAGACTTAACTTTCGCGTAGCTACCGATACCTGAAGTTACAAGACCTGTGTAATCGATTGTGCTTGTGCCTGAATCAACGATGTACTCATCAAGGATAGTTACATCAAGACCTGTGCGCCAGTTAAGACCTGCAGCTTCAAATGCATACTTGAAGTTTACGTCGTAACCTTTAGTAGATTCATTACCAATGTTTTGTAATTGGTTGTTGAAGCTAATGCGACCAGTGCTTTGGTTGAAGTTGATTGCAGAAGACTGACATAGTGCAGTATCTTGGTTCTTGTATGCGCCAGTAGAAGCATCAAGACAGTTTTCAACGATGTACTGGTTGTTTACGCTTGAAATTGAGTTTTCAATTTCGATTTCGTAGTAGTCAACAGTCATTGAGAAACCGTCGAACCATTCTGGAGCGTATACGAAACCAGCAGTTACTGTATCAGCAAGCTCTGGCGTTAATTGGTCGTTACCACCAACAGTTACTTCAGCTTGGTCTTGTGCACCAGGGAAGTTAACTTGTTCGAATGAAGGTGATTTACCTTGGTAAAGCTCAGATACTGTAGGAGCACGGAATGCAGTTGAACGAACAGCACGTAGCATTAGTTCGTCGTTTACACGCCAAGTTAGACCTAGTTTCCAAGTCTCATCTGAACCAAATGTGCTGTAATCGAATGCACGAACAGCAGCGCTTAAGTCAACCATTTGAGCAAATGGTGCGTCAGCTAGAAGTGGAACAGCGAATTCAACGTAAGCTTCGTTTACGTCAAAACGACCACCAGTTGGTTCAACACGTGGGTCATTTGCAAGACCTTGTGAAGTTAGTGAATCTGGAACGTACCATGCTTTTTCTTCACGACGCTCGATACCAGCAGCGAAACCAACGTAACCTGCAGGAAGTTCCATTACTTCACCGTTAAGGCCAGCAGAAAGAACTAATAATTGGCTACCACCTGAGTTGTTTTCAGTGTAGTTGTACTGTGCAAGGTTGCTACCTGACCAATCAGCTTGGTTAAGTGGGTTGAAAGTACCCTCTTCGATTGCGTCTTGGATTGAACCCATGTTAAGTAGGTTAGTTGCACGGTCAACTGAGTCGTTACGACCGAATACTACTGAAGTATCCCAGCCCCAACCGTTGTCGAATGCACCGTCAAGACCGATTACTGCACGTACAGTATCAACAACTTGCTCATAACCACGAGGACCAACATCAGTCATACGACGACCGTAAGAGATGTCTTCACCGTCAGCTACACCGTGAGAAAGAAGTGAGTCACCCATAGTTGCTGCATCGTAAGTGAAGTCAAACCATACTGGCTGTGGAGCCATTTGTTGAGTTGACCAACGCTTAGAGTAAGTGAACTCAGAAACTAAACGCGTTTCATCAGTTACGTCAAAATGGCCAATACCTGTTAGGTTTAAACGACGCATTGGCGTGTAAAGGTAGCTTGTTGCTGAGTAGTTGTAAGCATCACCAGCTGAAGTGAAATCGTGCCACTCGCCGTCTGCTTGACCTTGTAAGCTTGCATTTTCAGCCCAAACGTGACCGAAAGGCGTGTAAGAAGAACCACCACAGTAGAAGCTACCGTTTTCGTAATCTTCTTCGATTGGACAATCAGAGAAATCACGGTCTGCTTGAGAAGCATCACCACGGTCTGTGTATTGTAAACCAATTACAACGTTACCACGGTCAAAGCTTGAACCCATTGTGATATCGAAAGACGTTTCGTCTGCATCGCCTTCACCAGTGATAGCACCGTTAAGGTTCATGTCTAGACCTTCGAAGTCGTCTTTTAAGATGATGTTAACAACACCAGCTACCGCGTCAGTACCATATACAGCAGATGCGCCGTCTTTTAGTACTTCAACTTGCTTGATCATTGATACTGGGATTGTGTTTAAGTCAACAGTAGATGCTGCGCCAGTACCAGAGTTGATCATACGACGACCATTTACTAGTACTAGAGTACGTTGTGCGCCTAAACCACGTAGGTCAACACGTGCGTTACCGCCTGAACCGTTGTTAACAGCAGGGTTAGTCATCGCACCGCTTGCTGCAGTCATTTTTTGTAGAACGCCATCGATGCTTGATGCACCCATTGCTTTGATGTCATCTGCACCAATTAAAGTTACAGGACTAGACGTCTCCATATCGGTACGCTTAATGCGAGAACCTGTAACTTGAATTTTTTCAATAGACTCTGCTGCATCATCAGCAGCTAAAACTTGCATGCTTGAGAACATTGGGATTGCTGAAACAACAGCTAAACCAAGAATTGATTTTTTCATGTGAAAACCCTACTTGTTGGAAATTTACCTTTAGTTAGGTAGCGCTCGTTATTATTAGAATCACGAGTCAGCGGAGGGCAACTTAGGCTCAGTTAACTGAACAAAAACTGAATGACAGGTTAAAGAAAAAACAACCCCAAAATAGCGTATCCGTTTTGGGTAATAAGGTTTCACGATGTATCAATGTTAACAGAAAAAAACACTTTTATATCAGTAAGGTAACATTATTAAGTAGCAAAAAAAACACGATTGAAATCAATTGCACGCACTTTGTAATCAAGTGTAACTAAAGCCCAATTAGTGCTACAAATGAAATTTTTACAAGTTGATCACACAACGTTATAAAAACCGTAAAAGCTTGGTAAGACTGCTAACCATAGTTATTCACTTAAATTAACTAAATAGACAAAGTTAGCCCGTTAAACAGTGTATTAGAGGAAGAATTTTTGTTTTTGTTCCGTCAATTTGTAATACCGTATAAAGATACGGCTAATAAAGAACATTAAAGTAGAAAAAGATGACGTAGGAATGACGACAATCACAGCTTTTGAATAATCAAAAACTGTGATCAACAATAATAAAGGAAGATGTTATCGAGTTTGCAGTGAATCGAAATAATAAAGCAAGGTTTGTGGTTGATTGTCGCCAGTAGTATAAGTGAGCATCATTTTCCAGGTCATTACAGGCTCAGAGCATGCGCCAACCATAGTATCAGCAACCCAAACTTGCCCTTTCTGTTTAAACTGCAGCGGAATAAAACCCATATACATAGTGACACCTTCAAGTTTTGCAGAGAGGTTTTTAGCATCTTTCGGCAGCTTTAGGTTAATTGCAAAAGGCAACTCAGGGCTGACATCTGGGTTGCTCAGCCAAACTTCTGCATTATTAGGGTAATAACAATGACTATTGTTCTCACAACTTGTACTTGTGCTCCCCTCTTCTATACTTTGGCTATCACATGCAGCTAAAAATACACTGAAAAGGAAAACGGGTAAAAAACTAGTTCGCACTCTATTTGCCTGTATAAAATAAAAGCGGATACTAGTGAGCTACCCGCGAAAAGACAACCATGCTAGATGGAATAAGCTAATAAAAATACAATCTCTGACAAAAAATAACCAACAAAGCGCTAAAATTTGATTGATGTCATAATTTTATGCAATTGACCTATCTTTTTAAGGTCAAAAATTTTATCATTTCCATCGCAAAAATAAGGGTTTCTCGAGTTTGTTTTCTGAAGCTAGCACCGCTAAGTTGGCTTTAGGTAACACGCTTGTGAAGTAATAGTAGGCCCCACTTTGAATAAAAGTGGGTAATTCATTTCTAAAACGCATTTATTGCAGCGGAAGCCAGAAAATGAGCCAAACAGTAGCATCACAAACTGAGTACAATTATAAAGTTGTACGCCAATTCGCTATTATGACAGTGATTTGGGGCATCGTTGGCATGAGTGTTGGGGTTCTGATTGCTGCCCAATTAGCTTGGCCAGCACTTAACTTTGATACACCATGGTTAACTTACTCTCGACTACGTCCGTTACACACGAACGCAGTAATTTTCGCATTTGGTACAAGTGCACTTTTTGCGACGTCTTATTACGTCGTACAACGTACATGTCAAACGCGCCTTTTCTCAGATAAACTAGCAGCCTTCACCTTCTGGGGTTGGCAACTTGTTATCGTACTAGCAGCGATTACCTTACCACTAGGTATCACAAGCTCAAAAGAATACGCAGAACTTGAATGGCCAATCGATATTCTTATCGCCGTTGTTTGGGTAACTTACGCAGTTGTATTCTTTGGTACGTTAATCAAGCGTAAAGTATCGCACATCTATGTTGCGAACTGGTTCTACGCTGGTTTCATCATTACTGTTGCCGTTTTACACATTGTAAATAGCATGGCAATTCCAGTTTCACTAACTAAATCATACTCTATCTACGCAGGTGCTGTAGATGCAATGGTTCAGTGGTGGTACGGTCACAACGCTGTTGGTTTCTTATTAACTGCTGGTTTCTTAGGTATGATGTACTACTTCGTACCAAAACAAGCAGGTCGCCCTGTTTATTCTTACCGTTTATCGGTAGTTCACTTCTGGGCTCTTGTTTCTTTATACATCTGGGCAGGTCCTCACCACCTACACTACACTGCGCTTCCAGACTGGACGCAAAGCTTAGGTATGGTTATGTCAGTTATCCTATTCGTTCCATCTTGGGGTGGTATGATCAACGGTATCATGACGTTATCAGGTGCATGGCATAAACTACGTACTGACCCAGTACTTCGTTTCTTAGTTGTTTCTCTATCTTTCTACGGTATGTCTACGTTCGAAGGCCCAATGATGGCTATTAAGTCAGTTAACGCGCTTTCTCACTACACTGACTGGACTGTAGGTCACGTACACTCAGGTGCACTAGGTTGGGTTGCAATGATTTCTATCGGTGCTATCTATCACCTAATCCCAGCACTATTCTCACAAGGCCGTATGTACAGTGTTAAACTAGTTAACACGCACTTCTGGTTACACACTGTTGGTGTTGTTCTATACATCGTAGCAATGTGGATCTCAGGTGTAATGCAAGGTCTAATGTGGCGTGCAGTAAACTCAGACGGTACGTTAATGTACAGCTTTGTACAGTCATTAGAAGCTTCGTATCCGTTCTATATTATGCGTTTCCTAGGCGGTGTATTCATCGTAACAGGTATGCTAATTATGGCTTACAACGTTTATCGTACTATTGCAGCGAAGAAAGATTCGCTTCAATTAGACGCTGACGCACAATTGGCATAATGGAGTAGCACGATGAGCAATAATAATTCACAAAACAAACACGAAATAGTCGAAAAGAACGTTGGCCTAATGGCTATCTTGACTGTCTTTGCAATCAGCTTTGGTGCGTTAGTTGAGATTACTCCACTAATGTTCCAAGACGATACGACTAAACCTGTTGATGGCTTACGCCCTCTTACAGCGTTAGAAATGGAAGGTCGTGATATCTACGTGCGTGAAGGTTGTTACAACTGTCACTCACAAATGATTCGTCCTTTCCGTGACGAGGTTGAGCGTTACGGTCACTACTCTGTAGCTGGTGAGTCAGTATGGGATCACCCATTCCAATGGGGTTCTAAGCGTACTGGTCCTGACCTAGCTCGTGTTGGTGAGCGTTACTCAGACGATTGGCACCATGCTCACTTAATGGACCCACGTGCTGTGGTTCCTGAGTCAAACATGCCAGCGTTTCCTTGGTTAGACGAAAACAGAGTCGATACGACCCATACACTTAAAAAGCTTCAAGTATTCCGTGATAGCTTCGGAATCGACAAAGCAAGCGACCGTTACGACGGTAAAGGTTACGGAAGCGACGAAGAGCTAAAAGCTGACATTGCGAAAATCGAAGCCATGAACAATGGTGAAGGCGCAACTGAAATGCAAGCTCTAATCGCTTACTTACAACAGCTTGGCACACACTTGAAGTAATTATTATGGATTACGGAACATACAGAGGCATTTTGACTCTGGTAATTTTAGTACTGTTTATTGTGATTGTTGTATGGGCATACAGCAAGCGTAGCAAAAGCCGATTTGATAACGCTGCTAATGCCATATTTGAAGATGAAAAAAAACACAACAACACAATCTCTAACGAGGAAAAGGAGTCTGAGAAATGACTAGCTTTTGGAGTATATGGGTTATCGTATTAACCCTAGCGTGTCTTGCTATCATCTTCGGCCTACTTCTGTGGAACTTAAAAAACTACACAGGTGTTAAAGAAGGCGAAAGCTGTGGTCACGAGTTTGACGGCATTGAAGAACTAAACAACCCACTACCAAAATGGTGGACTTACATGTTCTTCGCGACATTCATTTGGTCTGTATACTACCTAGCTGCTTACCCAGGTTTAGGTAACTGGGAAGGTTTAGGTAAATGGACAAGTTCTAACCAAGGTATTACTTCTTTAGCTGAGTCTAAAGAAGCGACTGAACAAGCATTAGCTAACGGTGAGAACGTTCAATTAGACCAAGAATTTATCGCTGCTGATGAGCGTTTTGGCCCAATCTTTGAGTCATTCGCAAAACAAGATATTGAAACACTAGTTAAAGATGAGAAAGCGCTTGAGATTGGTCAACGTTTATTCTCACAAAACTGTGCACAATGTCATGGTTCAGATGCACGTGGTGGTCAAGGCTTCCCTAACCTAACGGATAACGATTGGTTATACGGCGGTACACCAGACAAGATCAAAGAAACACTTCTTTACGGTCGTGTTGCTGCGATGCCACCTTGGGGTGATGCACTTGGCGAGCAAGGCATTAAAGAAATGACTGCTCACGTACTTAGCCTTTCAGGCCGTACTGTTAACCAAAAAGACGCTGCTGCAGGTGCTGCTAAGTTTGCAATGTGTGCTGCGTGTCACGGTGCTGACGGTAAAGGTTCAGTTGCACACAATTTACCATTTGGTGCACCTAACCTAACAGATAACATCTGGTTATACGGTGGTTCTAAACGTGCTGTTGAAGAAACACTAATCAATGGCCGCGCCGGTGTAATGCCAGCATGGAAAGACATTTTAGGTGAAGATAAAGTTCACTTATTAACAGCGTACGTGTACAGCTTATCGCAAGATAAATAACCACGCGGTTAATAAAATGTATAAACAATTAATCTTTTAATTCAATAGATTAATTAAGATCAAAAAAGCCTCCATCTGGAGGCTTTTTTTTAGTCTTTTGCTTTTAAATCCGATAAAATGCGTACAACGTTTTTAAAGGTATAAGTACTATGAAACCCACTCCTTGGTATAAAAACTTTTGGCCATGGTTTTTAATCTCTTTTCCTCTTGCAGCCATCATCGGCTGTGCTGGTCTTATTTATATGGCGATTGGCAACGGCCCAGATATGGTTGTTGATGATTACTATAAAAAAGGCAAAGCAATTAACCTTGAACTCAGCAAATTTAATAAAGCAAAAGCACTTTATTTACATGGCGATTTAAATGTTGCAGGCGACAAAGTAACTTTCACTTTCACCAAGGGTGATGCAAGCAATGTTCACTCTTTAAAAATGTCATTTTATCATCGCACCATTAAAGCCAATGACTTTGATGTAAGCCTAATGAAAAACGCCCATGGCGATTTTACTGCCCTACTCGACACCCATGTTGACGGTGCATACACAGTGTTTATTGAACCAATCGATAACAGTTGGAAACTTAAAGAAGATGTAATTCTACCAACTGAAAAAACGATTTCGATTAGCCCTGAATATAAGTAGTAAACTCTAATGTCCGATAATTGCTTTCATTGTCTTGAAAGTGTGCCAAAAGGCTTTAATGCGACTGTCGAAATAGACGGTAAGGCACAACCTATGTGTTGTATTGGTTGCCAAACGGTTGCTGAGAATATCGTCGCCCAAGGCATGACCGATTACTATAAATTTAGAACTGTACGCTCTGGTAAAGTTGAACAACTTGTTCCAGAGCAACTCGAGTTGATTAAAAGTTACGATAACGAAGATATTCAAGACGAGTTTATTTCAGCCACTAATGATTTATCAGAAGTGCTATTAACGGTTGAAGGCATCACCTGTGCTGCCTGTGCTTGGTTAATCGAAAAACAACTACTTAACTTAAAAGCAATCAAACGTGTTGATGTAAATACTTCAACCAACCGTGCCATGATCCAGTGGGATAAATCGGTTACACCGCTTAGCCAAATTATCACCTCATTACATGAAATCGGCTATAAAGCCTACCCGTTTCAGGCAGACCTTGAAGCGAGCCAAAAACAGCAAGCCGCAAAAGCCTACATTCGCCGTTTAGGGGTTGCCGGTCTGATGACCATGCAAGTAATGATGTTTGCTTTTGCCATGTATTTTGGCATGTTCTCTGGCATGGAAGAGAACTTTGAGCAGTATTTTCGCTGGATAAGCTTAGTGCTTGCTTCTCCAGTTATTCTTTATAGTGCCCTGCCATTCTTAACCAATGCCATTAATGGTTTAAAAGCCAAACAGCTGAATATGGATTTACCCGTCTCATTAGCTATTTTTGGTGCTTATGGGGCAAGCTGTTATGCCACATTAATGTCGGTTGGCGAAGTTTATTTTGAATCTATCTGTATGTTTACCTTCTTATTATTATTAGGTAAATATTTAGAATTTAGAGCTCGTTTAAAAGCCAGTGAATTTACCGCTAACTTGCAAAAGTTACTGCCGCTTACAGCTCGTATTATTGATGAAAATAATCAAGAATCGATAATTGCCGCTAAAAAACTAAAACTAGGTGATGTTGTATTAATCAAAGCAGGCGAGACAATTCCTGCTGATGGTATTGTTACAAAAGGTCAAACAACCGTTGATGAAGCCATGATGACGGGTGAACACCAGCCAGTTAACAAGTTTGTCAGCCATCAAGTTTACGCAGGAACGATTAACCATGATGGCGTGATCAGTATTGAGATCAACAAAATCGGTCAAAATACCCTGCTTAATCAAATTATTAAGTTACAACACACAGCGTTAACCAAGCGCCCGCGATTAGTTGAGATAACAGATAAAGTAGCGCAGTGGTTTGTTGCCTGTTTATTAGTGTTTGCCTCAATAACAGCAATTGGTTGGTATCAAATAGACCCCGAGCATGCCTTTTGGGTTACTATTTCTGTACTTGTTGCAACCTGCCCTTGTGCGCTTAGCTTAGCAATTCCAACCGCTCTCACGTGCGCTGTAGCCAGCCTTACGAAGCGTGGAATTTTAATTAAACAAGCCCATGTGTTAGAAACGCTACCACAATTAACAGATATCGCTTTTGATAAAACAGGTACTTTAACGCAAGGTCGCTTTACCATTGAACGCGTTGAACTTGTTAACAGCCAATACAGTGAAGCTGATGCATTACGACTAGCAGCGCAACTTGAAAGTTTCTCTGAGCACCCTATTGCTAATGCATTCGCTGGTTTCAACGACACAGTGAACCCTATTGAAAATGTGACTATCGAACCGGGTAAAGGCATTACCGCTTTACTCAATGATCAGCACCTTGCGATAGGTAAAAGCGGTTGGTTTGATACCGAAAAAGCAGATGCGCAAGCAACCTTATATATCGATAAACAAGTCATTGCGCGCTTTTACTTAGCCGACAGCTTACGTAATAACGCAGAAAAATTGATTACTACACTGCACTTGCAACAAATTAAGTGCCATATGTTAACGGGCGATGCCTCTAACAGTGGTGAGCGAATTGCAAAACAGCTCAATTTAGATACCGTGCATGCTGCATGTAGCCCTCGTGATAAACAAACCCATGTTGAAGCACTTGCAAGTAAAGGTGCCATTGTTGCTATGGTGGGTGATGGCGTGAATGACAGCCCAGTATTTGCCAGTGCCCATTTATCTATTGCGATGGAAACCGGCGCTGATATTTCCAAAAATAGTGCCGATGTGGTATTACTCAATAGTGATCTAACGGCCATAGAGCATTTGCTTACTGTCTCGAAAAAGACGCGCCGTATTGTTAAGCAAAACTTGGCATTATCACTTATTTACAATGGTTCGATTTTACCATTGGCAGCCCTTGGGCTCGTTGCTCCTTGGATGGCTGTAATTGGTATGTCTGCAAGCTCCATTTTGGTTATTACCAACTCATTAAGGTTATTAAAACTATGAGTATCATCTACATGCTTATCCCAATTGCCATTTTATTTGTGCTAATTGCCATTGGGGTATTCTTTTGGGCTGTAAAAAGCGAACAATTTTCTGATTTAAACAAACAGGGCCACAGTATCCTGTTCGAAGACGATAAAGAGCAGCACAACAAAAGTAATGATTGATCCGCTGTTTATTAGTGCATTTATAATGGGCTTGTTAGGCAGTGGTCACTGCCTAGCTATGTGTGGTGGCATTGCCAGTAGTTTACAACTTGCCGCCAACAAAAACCGTGCAGTGAGCTTTTCGGTTGCTTATAACCTAGGCCGCGCACTAAGTTACATGCTTGCCGGTGCTCTTGTAGCAGGAATTAGTAGTCGCTTTGCAGTGCAAAATACTTCTATATCGATAGCGTTGTCGTTTTTGAGTGGTATTTTTATGCTCCTTGTTGGGGTTTACATTATGCGTTTAGCGGCAACCCTACAGTGGCTAGAAAAGCTAGGCAAAACCCTAGTATGGCAGCATTTAGCTAAACTTAATCGTTATTTATTACCAGTCGATACTACCCCAAAAGCTCTACTCTATGGCGCTTTGTGGGGTTGGTTGCCCTGTGGATTAGTTTATTCAGCGCTAACCTGGGCACTGACTAGCCCATCAGCATCACATGGTGCAGGTGTGATGTTGTTTTTCGCGTTAGGCACCTTTCCTGCGATGATAAGCGTAGGACTCGTCAGCCAGAAAATAAACACTATTTTCAACCATGTTTGGACTAGGGTTATTCTAGGCAGCGTAATAATATGGTACGGTATATACTTATTAATTATAGCAACCGATAAGCTAATTCATTAATCTTACGGGTTGTTAACTTATTTGAATGGATTTGATGTATGGACTTCTCACAAAACAAGTCAAAAGGCTTATGCACAATTAGCTGTAATAATTGCAGTATCAGCCAGCTATGTTTGCCATTTTCATTAAACGGTCAAGAAATGGATCGTCTCGATGAAATCATCGAACGTAAGAAACCACTGCATAAAGGTGATTATTTATTTGAGTCTGGCGAAAGCTTAAATGCCATTTATGCGGTACGCTCTGGCTCGTTTAAGTCTTATACTTTGTCAGAACAAGGTGATGAACAAATTACTGGTTTTCATCTAGCTGGTGATTTGGTTGGTTTCGATGCTATTAACAAAATGGCTCATCAAAGCTTCTCACAAGCCCTTGAAACTTCAATGGTATGTGAAATTCCATTCGATACTCTAGACGAATTAGCGGGTAAACTACCTAAGCTACGCCAACAAATTATGCGTTTAATGAGTAATGAAATTAACTATGACCAAGAAATGTTATTGTTACTCAATAAAAAGTCAGCTGAAGAGCGTCTAGCCAGTTTTATTTATAATCTTGCAGAGCGTTTTGGTGAGCGTGGTTTCTCACGTAAAGAATTCCGTTTAACCATGACACGTGGTGAAATCGGTAATTATTTAGGCCTTACTGTTGAAACAATTAGCCGCCTTTTAAGCCGCTTCCAAAAAGCTGGTTTTATTAAGGTTGAAGGTAAATTTATCACCATTTTGGACCAGCAAGCGCTTGCAGCAACAGCAGCGATTAAATGTAAATAGAGTTTGATTTAACGCAACTTTATATGGTTTGCCCCTTTAACTGTTCTAAATTTAGGTTACACTCAAAGTACTACTTTTTGCGGAACAGTTAAGGAGCAGCACATGGACGCAATTAAACGAATTTTAGCAGTTATAGACCCAACCAAAGAGCAGCAACATAGTTTAAGCCGCTCAATTGATCTAGCCAAAAAATCTGGCGCGACCATCACCGCTTTCCTCAGTATCTACGACTTCTCTTACGAAATGACCACAATGCTTTCTGCTGATGAGCGTGAAGCAATGCGCGAAGCCGTAATAAAAGACCGCCAAGAATGGTTAAATGAACAAATTGCCCTTTACCCAGAGCTTACCATTGATAGCTGTGTTGTTTGGCATAACCGCCCTTACGAAGCCATTATCAATACCGTGATCAACGATGGTTTTGACCTTGTTGTCAAAGGCACCCATCAACACGATACACTTAAGTCTGTTATTTTCACACCAACTGACTGGCACCTCATTCGTAAGTGCCCTGCTCCAGTTTTGCTTGTTAAAGAGAAAGAATGGCCGGCAAAAGGCAATATTTTAGCTGCTGTGAACGCAGTGAGTGAGAATGAACAACACCTTGAACTTAACAAGCGTATTATCAATGACGCTCGTTTCATTTGTGATTTGGCCAACGCAACGCTTAACCTTGTGAATGCCTACCCGGCAACTCCAGTTAATATCGCTATTGAAATCCCTGAATTCAACCCAGGTGTTTACAACGAATCAGTTAAAAAACATCACTTTGAATCAACGCTTTCATTAGCTGAAGGGTTTGATATTGATAAAGCTCATTGCCACATTGAAGAAGGCTTACCAGAAGATGTTATTCCTGATGTGGCTGCACGCCTCAACAGCGAATTAGTAGTGATAGGTACAGTTGGACGAACTGGCTTAAGTGCAGCGCTTGTCGGTAACACAGCAGAGCATGTTATTGATAGCCTTGACTGCGATGTTTTAGCACTAAAACCAGACGGCTATGTGAGCCCACTTGCTAAATAACCTTTTAAATATGCATTAAAAAAGCCCCAGTTTGGGGCTTTTTTCTTTTTATATATTTGTTACATCTATAAATAATGATTCATCAATGTTCGTCGATGAGACCACCGCCTCGCTAAAGTCATAGCTTTCACGATTGCCTTCTCTATCAAGTGGTAAATTTTCAAAATCAAATAAGTTTCTGTCTGCAAGCTGGCTTGGGCTAACATTTTGTAAAGACTTAAAGATACTCTCAACACGACCTGGGGTTTTCTTATCCCACTCTGTCAGCATCGCTTTAATTGATTGACGCTGCAGGTTTTCTTGTGAGCCACATAAATTACAAGGAATAATTGGGAAGTCTTTGTGCTCAGCGTATTTAATTAAATCTTTTTCACGGCAATATGACAACGGACGGATTACCACGTTACGTTCATCATCAGAGCGCAATTTTGGTGGCATCGCTTTTAGTCGTGAACCATGGAACATATTTAAGAACATTGTCTCAACGATATCATCCATGTGATGACCAAGTGCTAGTTTGGTTGCACCAATTTTTTCTGCAAATGAATAAAGTGTGCCGCGACGAAGTCGTGAACACAGACCACAGGTAGTTTTGCCCTCTGGTACTTTTTCTTTTACTACTGAGTAAGTATCTTTATCAACGATGTAATACGGGATATTTAGCGTTTCAAAGTAATCAGGCAAAATGTGCTCAGGAAAACCAGGTTGCTTCTGATCAAGGTTTACTGCAATCACTTCAAATTTAATCGGCGCTGCTTTTTGTAAATTAAGCAAAATATCTAGCATTGCAAAAGAATCTTTACCACCACTGATACATGCCATAACAACATCACCGTCTTCGATCATGTTGTAATCAGTAATTGCGTTACCAACATGCCTTCTTAGACGCTTTTGAAGTTTATTAAATTCAAGAGTTTCTTTTCTAGTATCAGTTTGATTCATTTGCTCTGCTCATACAGGCTTTTGTTAGCCATGTTTCATAGTAAAAAGTTCGGCGTGGATTATACGGACTTTTTGAGCCAGTTGAAATGATTAGCATGGGATAATTAAAGCGCTTCACTCGTAGAGATACCACGTAAAGCACAGCGCTTTGGGAATAGACTCAAAAGTTTATGAATTTATAGGCTGAAAGCTCTAATTTTCTGACCTCTGTAAACTAACTGCTGATTTATTTTACTGTGCATTTGTAACGAGAAGCTGTACAAGCAAGGTCAGGCCAATCATCTCTGCCCCAACAGTATTTATCATTTCTAAGAGGTTTTAGATGCCAAACCACAGGCTTGCCCTTTTTATCTAAGCGAGTTTCATTTTCAAGCTGCACACGGATTAAATTTTTCTCTGCTGAGAGAATATTATAAACGAAGGTTTTTCTCGCTTCAGACGCAGAAATATAGCCCTGCTCATCATAAGAGATTTCTAATGTTTTATTTTTAAACGTTATGGTATGAAAATTAGCTTCACAAACTGGGCTATTTGTAGACTGCCATGAGCCTTGCAACTTAGTTTGCATTTCTTGGTTGATAGGTGAATGACTGCTACAAGCTGAACATAGCAGTAAAATAACAAAAATAGGCGCTGAAGTTTTCATTAAGATGCTTTTAAGTCCCTGAAAAAGTTAGGTTTAGCATATCGAGAATCGTAAAAATGTCCAGCTATACGCTTAATAAAAAACACAGGGCACATGAGCCCTGTGCCCTTTGTTAACTTTAAGCGCTTTTAGTTTTAGCTTTTTTATTCTTTGCCATTCGTTTAGCACGTTTTATTGCCGACTTTTTCGACGCATTTTTCTGCGCTATTTTTAACACTTTGGCCTCTTTTAATTGCTTTTTAGCTGCTTTCAAGCGCTTTTTAGCATTTTCGGCTAGGTTCTCTGCTTCACTGGCACACTCTACAGCTGCTTGTGCTTTTAGTGCTGCATCTTTTGCGATTTCAGAGGTTCTAGCCACTTCTTTTTTACTCTTTTCGAGAATTTTTTCGAGCTTAGCAAGACGTTTCTCAAATACTGACTGTGAATTTTTCATAGTATTTTCCTTTACTGACGTGCAGACATGCGGGTAGGTTCGGTGACAATAAGCGGGTCGAGACGATTCACAATTTCGTGATCTTTTTCTGGGTAATCCAAACAGCTTAAGAAATGACGCATACAGTTGATACGCCCGCGCTTTTTATCATCAGATCGAATTTGTGTCCAAGGTGCATCCTTAGTATGGGTATGAAACATCATGGCATCTTTGGCATCACTGTAATCATGCCATTTAGCCAGTGATGCCATATCAACTGGGCTTAGCTTCCATTGTTTGAGCGGGTCATTTTGGCGCGATTTAAAGCGTCTAAATTGCTCTTCTCTGCTGACCGAAAACCAATATTTAAATAGCTTAATACCGCTATTCACCAACATACGTTCAAGTTGAGGTGTTTGACGCATAAACTCTAAATATTCGTGATCATCACAAAAGCCCATTACCTTCTCAACACCGGCCCGGTTATACCAAGAACGATCAAATAGTATAATTTCACCCTTTGTTGGCAGGTGGTTAATGTAACGCTGAAAGTACCATTGATCACGCTCTCTTGCAGATGGTTTTTCTAAAGCCACTACGTGCGCCCCACGAGGGTTTAAATGCTCCATAAAGCGCTTAATAGTGCCACCTTTACCCGCCGCATCTCGACCTTCAAATAAAATCACAATTTGCTGGTTAGTCTCTTTTACCCAGCCTTGCATTTTTAAAAGCTCGATTTGCAGTTCGTGTTTATGGCGCTCGTATTCAACTACGTCCATTTTGCGTTTATATGGGTATTTACCGTCAGCATTCCACTTCAAGCTTGGGTTTTTAACATTTAGATCAAAAACCACATCCTGCTTCGCATTGGCTTCGGCTAATTTCTGCTGTTTAACTGATACAGGTTCGACATTGACTGTCTGCATAACGACTCCTTTAAAACTATAACTACCTATATTGAGATCTTTATAGTTTTACTTTAAGCCAGTTATTGCTAAGTAACTTGATCTAAATCTATATTTTCAATTCTTGAAAAATCATTTAAAAATAGAAGGTTAGCACTTAATAATTAAGTAAAAATAAGGATACTAAAATAAAATTAAACCTTTTATCTATAGCAAGAAACAATCAGTAAAAACTCATATCTTCATACTGTTTTCAGATCTAAAAACACGCTGATTCTTAAATGCACAGCAATACAAATAGTTAGAAAAGATATGAATTAAAGGGAATAATGTAGATAAAATAAACAGTCAAAGTAACTGCACTGCTTACGATGAATTTCAGATTTTGATGCTAAACCAAAATACCGAGGCAACTCTTTAAAAAAAGAGACATAAGAACTATCTGCTTCACAACGAAAAAAGGACCTAATAAGGTCCCTTTTGTCGATGTTTAAACGCTTTTACCAATATATGGTCGCTATTTAACAATCCACGGTGTGGCACTGATAAGCTCAGCATGACTGCTAAGCACTGTGTTATCGTCTTGCCAGTCGTCTGTTACTTTTATTGAACAACGCTGCTCTTTACAGCTAACGTCATTTGCCGAAATAGCATCTTGGCCGTTAAATTTAAGTACAACACCTTGTTGTTCAGGCAGTAAAAACCACATTAATTTGCTAACAAAAAAGCCTGACAAATCAGATAAAAGCTCGTCAAATTCTTCATTTAACGTATATAAGTTCGCTTTACTGAGTTCAAAATCAGCTAGATCAGTTGCTTCAATTTGTAACTTTAACTGGCATTCATGTTTTGGATTTTCAGGTTGAACAACAATTACGGCTTTATCAGTATCTAGTTGCTTATCAAAAGGTAAAAGTAACTGAGCCTTATCTGTATATGTTAGGTCAAACTCTTGTTTTTCTGTAATTATTTTACCTGATTTAATTGTGCATACTTCGTTGCTAGCAATATCAGACAAATAAAAGTTAACTTGAGCGTATTGAAACTCGCCTTTATTAACAACTTTCAAACGATCGTAAAAGCCATCATAGGCAACAACAAATTCTGTTGCAGCGGCCTTTGAAGCAACTGCACCTAGCGCAACCGCGATGGTTGCTGCTTTTAACCATGGAAGGAGTTTATTCATCAAAGTAAGCTCTGTTTTGATTTATCATTTTATTCAATTCTTCAATGTATGCTTCACGTCGTTCAGAGTAAGACAGTAAACCTTGTGTTAGCTTAGTTGCATCAATTGGCTTTTGCTGGCGACGTAAATCAGCACGAATTGATCTTAAATCTTTATACGCCGCATGGGTATTAATATTTTTAAAATAAGAGTTTACAGCAGCACGTACCGATTGAAACGCAGCCACTTCGTGAGCTGCTTCGTTGGCACGGCGACGAGGAACCATGCCACAGCCTTTTTTATAACACCACTGGCCGAAAAAGTTTAAGCCAATACGTGCAAAGCGTGACGTACCCCATGCTGACTCATTAGCTGCTTGCATAAGCGCAAGCTCTTTAGGAATAATATCAACACGACGAAGTGCCTGGGTAAGCGATAAAGTATCTATGGTGGTAGGCAACTTGTAGCTATTCAGTATTTTTTTAATATCTGATTGCTGTTTGCTACTTAGTGGCTCATTGTACTCCAGCATCATGCGCGCGATTTCTAAAGTCGCACGTTGCTGTAGAATCTTTTTATTTTCGGCCTCAACATGAGGGCGAATAAAATCAAAAAATGCATGTTTCTTTTCTTTCACATCAGTAAAAGCTGCAAAATCTGGCAGTTTCACATTATGTAATGGCTTTTCTTTTTTGATTACGCGCTGGGTCCCTTTTGGCGTTGTCTGCGATTGTTCAGACCCACTTTCTACTACTTCTTTATCTACAAATGGCGATAACAACGCCCATGCAAAAAAAGCAGCAAGTAAAGCTCGAAAAACGTAATTAAGCATGTATTCTCTCATATAAACTACTACTCATGTGCGGTAACGTCACGCACACACAAAGGCGAAGTATACCAAAACCGTCTATTTTTGGCGAATTTGCCCTAAGGAAATTACCTAAACCTTTACCAAAATAGCGTGATTTAGCGCCAATTTACTCGCAATTTTCAAGCGCTTGCGTATACTGAAAAGCAAGCAAACGAGAAAAAGGTAGGTTATTTTTATGTGCCAATCTTGGCAAGCTCGCATTATTGATCAGCAAAAATATCGTCCAAAAGATAACCGCTCAGCTTGGCAAGTTGACCGCTCTCGAATCATCCACGCCGCAGCCTTTAGGCGGTTGCAGGCTAAAACCCAAATTATGGGTATTGGCTTAAATGATTTTTATAGAACCCGTCTGACCCATTCTTTAGAAGTTGCTCAAATTGGCAGTGGTTTATTACGTCATCTAAAAAAGCAGCACCCTGAATTTACGAATTTTCCGAGCGGTAGCCTACTCGAGACCCTATGTCTTGCTCATGATATTGGCCACCCTCCTTTTGGTCATGGTGGTGAAATAGCATTAAATTACATGATGCGCGAGCATGGTGGCTTTGAAGGTAACGCCCAAACATTAAGAATTGTGTCTAAGCTTGAGCCCTATTCAAATGGCTATGGCATGAACTTAACCAGACGCACCTTATTAGGCTTTATTAAATATCCAGCCTTTATTGATGATTTGTGGCACAGCATTCCACCTTTGAGTGAGCAACGTAGTTTTATTAAAGCTGACCATTGGCGACCAGCCAAAGGCTTATATAAAGACGATAAAGATGTTTTCGATTGGATCATTGAGCCACTGTCGAATAACGATAAAGCGCTGCTGAGTAGTCATTATAAGGTTGATGAGTTTAGAGCTAAAACCCATTACAAATCGATAGACTCAGCAATTATGGAATTAGCCGACGATATTGCTTATGCCGTACATGATTTAGAAGATGCCATAGCTACAGAGGTTTTAACGCTGGCTGATTGGCAAAACCACGCCCTTGTACAGTTACAAGAGCTCGATTCAGCGTGGCTAACTACCCATTTAAGCTCGATAACCGCCAGACTCTTTTCTCATCACGAGTATGAGCGTAAAGACGCTATTGGTGAGTTGGTTAACACCTTTATTATTAACGCTCAGTTAGTTGTACAAAACGCAGATTTCGAATCAGAAATACTGCAATACACAGTAAGCCTACCGGATGAATTTGCCGAAATTCTTAACGTGCTAAAACATTTTGTTTTTAAACGTTTAATTCGCGAGCCAAAGATGCAGCAAGTTGAATTTAAAGGGCAAAACCTGCTGATTGAGCTATTTAGTGCTTTTGCTAGCGACCCAATGCGCTTATTACCTGAAACAACCCAAGAAATGTGGCTAAATGCGCATCAGCAAGGTGATAATGCAATGCGCATAATATGTGACTACTTATCAGGGATGAGTGATGAATATGCTTATAAAACCTATCAGCGCTTGTTTTTGCCATCTGCTTAAGTAATTTTTGAACAGTAGTTAAAATTGTTCTAAAATTAAACAGGTTATAGTAATAACAACCTCACCCCTTGAATGCATTTTATTTAACATGGATTGAAATAATGCTCAAAAAATACCTGCTTATTAGTGCTGCTGTTGCAAGCTCATTTGCTTGCTATGCTGCAGAAACACTTCCTGATCCGCTTCTTGAAGAACGCGGCATAATCATAAAAGATGCCACTCATTTCGATTGGGTACGGCTGAATTCGGGCGAATGGCTCAAAGGCGAGCTAGTCTCAATGTATGATAAAGAGATTGAGTTCGACAGTGATGTGCTCGACACATTAATTATTGATCGCGAAGATGTCTACATGATTATCTCAGATCGTCACCATACCGTTCGCTTTAACGATGGTAATGAGCTAAGCGGCACATTAAATATCTCTGGTGGTTATGTAAAAGTTGGCGAACAAGAAGCTAAATACCGTTATCGCGATTTAGTCTCTATTGCGCCTTCAGTTGAAAGCGAACTCAGTGCATGGACAGTGAAAATATCACTAGGTGCCGATATATCAAAAGGTAATACTGACCAAACAGAATATTCGGCTCGTGCAGATATCAAGCGCCGTACGGCGTCTAGCCGTTTCCTCGCAGAGTTTTTAGGTTATCGCACCACCAGCGATGAGCAAGTCACTAAAAACAACATTCGCGCTAACGGTACCTTCGACTGGTTTCAGACCCAAAAAATGTATTACCGCCCTATATTCTTTGAGTACTACCGTGATCCGTTTCAAAATATCGCTAACAAGTACACAGTGGGTGCCGGTGTTGGTTACTATGTAATGGATACCGATAAAACAGAATGGGATTTTTCAACAGGGCCTGCTTATCAAAAAACTGAGTTTGATACTGTCGCTACGGGTGAAGAAAAATCAAATTCATCTTGGTCATATTTTGTCGGCACTAATTACGAGCTAGAGGTCACCAAGAAAATTGATTTTACCTTTAATTATCGCTACCTAACTGCAAACAGTGATGCAGGTGGTGACTCTCAATATGCGATGGCTGCGTTTGAGTTTGAGATCACTGATGATATTGATTTTGATATGTCATTAGTATGGGACTATTTAGCTGACCCGATTGCCGATGAAAACGGTGTAGTACCAGAAAAAGAAGATTACAAAATGATTTTCGCGCTGGGTATCGATTTATAAACACCCCAATTAATCGATATAAAAACGCCGAGCTTAGCTCGGCGTTTTCATTTTAGTTAATAAATATCTTATAGCGATTTAACACCCATGTTATATAGGGTAAAGCCATAAATATCAGCGTATTGATCAATGATCTTACTTGTTGGTGTTCCTGCACCATGACCTGCATTTGTTTCAATGCGAATAAGATACGGATTTTGTTTCGCACCTTTTTCTTGTAGCTCGGCTGCAAACTTAAATGAATGCGCAGGCACAACACGGTCATCATGATCCCCTGTTGTTACTAAGGTTGCTGGGTAGCTAACACCCTCTTTTACATTGTGAACTGGTGAATAGCCTTTTAAGTACTCGAACATTTCTTTACTTTGTTCACTAGTACCGTAGTCATACGCCCAACCAGCACCCGCTGTAAAAGTGTGGTAACGCAGCATATCTAAAACACCTACAGCAGGAAGCGCAACTTTAAATAGCTCAGGGCGCTGTGTCATAACCGCACCAACTAATAAGCCACCATTAGAGCCACCACGTACCGCTAGGTAATCAGGTGAGCTGTATTGTTTTTCGTTTAAGTACTCAGCCGCAGCAATAAAGTCATCAAATACATTTTGTTTCTTAAGCTGTGTACCATTTACATGCCATTCTTTACCGTATTCGCCACCACCACGAATATTAGCAACAGCATATACACCACCGTGCTCAAGCCATGCCGCAATTGTAGGGCTGTAGCTTGGTGTTAGGCTCACGTTAAAGCCACCATAACCATATAAAATAGTCGGATTTTTACCGTTAAGTTCGGTGCCCTTTTTGTACGAAATTATCATCGGAACTTTGGTGCCATCTTTTGATGTATAGAACACTTGTTCAGAGATATATTCTTCGCTATTAAATTTAGCGCCCGACTTGCGGTACACATCAGACTTACCTGATTCAACATCAAACGAATAGGTATTGCCTGGTGTAGTGTAATTAGTAAATGAGTAATACAGCGTTTGTGCATCGTGCTTACCGCTAAAGCCATATGCAGTACCCACACCTGGCAGGCTGATATCACGCACCAATTTGCCTGATTTATCGTATTGTTTTACTTGTGAAATCGCATCAACCATATACTTAGCAAAGAAGTAGTCACCACCTTTTGAAAGGCTAAGCACATTGTCAGTTTCTGGGATTAAATCTTGCCAATTTTCAGGGCTTGGATCAGCTGCATCAACAGTTACAACACGTTTATTTGGCGCGTTTAAGTTAGTCACTAAATACAGTTTCGAGCCGTCATTATCAATAATTGAGGTATCTGAGTCAGTGTTATCTAAAATAGTCACTAGCTCGCTGTCAGGCTTAGTTAAATCTTTGATAAAAAGTTTATTACCTGAAGTTGAAGTACTTGCAGCAATTATTAAATAACGATTATCACGGGTTACATCAGCACCAATATAACGATGTTTCTGAGCCTCTGTGCCACCATAAACTAATTGGTCATCTGCTTGTGCCGTGCCTAACTTATGGTAGTAAACTTTATGTTGATCTGTTTTTGCAGACAGCTCACTACCCTTTGGCTTATCGTAGCTCGAATAATAGAATCCTTCGTTGCCAAGCCAAGAGATACCGCTGAATTTTACATCGACTAATGCTTCTTCAATTGGTTGTTTAGTCGCTGTATCAATAATGATAATTTTACGCCAGTCACTGCCGCCTTCAGAGATTTGATAGGCCGCTAGCGTGCCGTCCTCTGTGAATGTTAAGCCCGACATTGAGGTTGTGCCGTCGCTACTGAAAGTATTTGGATCTAAGAACACCTCAGCTTCTGAGTCACCTTTTTTACGATAAACTACATACTGATTTTGCAGACCATCGTTTTTATAAAAGTAGGTGTACTCACCCTCTTTAAATGGCGCTGTGACTTTTTCGTAGTTCATCAGCTTTTCAAGCGTAGTTTTTAGCTCATCGCGATACGGAATATTTTTTAGATAAGAAAAGGTAACGTCATTTTCGGCTTTAACCCACTGGGCTGTTTCGTCGCTCATATCGTCTTCTAACCAACGATACGGATCGGCTACTTTCTCACCGAAGTATTCATCAACAACATTGCCTTTTTTAGTTTCTGGATAATTCACAGCAGCTTTAACCTCTGCAGTTTTTACTGTTTGTTCTGTTTTTGTTGGGGTAGATTCACCGCAGCCCGCCAATGCAACAACAATTGCACATGCTAGTGTTTTCTTGATCATAATAAATTTACTTTTAGTTATTGTTAATAAAATGAAAGTAAAATTAAAGCATTAGAATGTCTAGTAATTTGCGGTTAAACACAGGAAGTGCTGTAAACCAATGTAAAAACAAAAAAGCCACGTAGTAACGTGGCTCTTCAAAGCATGAATTTGCTCAGCGATTATACTTTTGTTAACCAGCCATGAGTATCTGCTGATTTACCCCATTGAATATCATTCAATGCTTGGCGTAATTTAGCAACTTTCTCACCTGGTTCACCCGACCCCACTTTAAACTCTTGGTCGTTATGAATAAGTGTGCCAACCGAGGTAAGTACCGCAGCAGTACCTGATAACGCAGCTTCAGTACCTGGTTTAGCGGCTCTTTCTAGTAACTCAGACACAGTAAAGTTACGCTCAGATACTGTCATACCTAAATCTTTCGCAATCGTTAAAATACTATTACGCGTCACACCGTGTAAGAATGTGCTATCAAGTGCTTTTGTGATGATCTCATCACCATCAATTAGAATGAAGTTTGCAGCACCCGTTTCTTGTACATCACCACCAGGGCAGAATAAAATTTGGTCTGCTTGATGCTCTGAGCGAGCTTCTAAGATTGGACCTAATGCACTTGCATAGTTACCACCACTTTTAACCATACCCATGTGTGGTGCACAGCGCATGCCGTCTTCTTCAAGTAATACACGTAATGCTGTAGCACCACCTGAGAAATAGTCACCTACTGGCGAAAGCAATACATAAAGCAAGGAACTCATTGACGGCGCAGCCGCTTTACCGATTGCCGCTTCTGTACCAATGTGAGTTGGGCGAATATACATTGAACCCGGCGGTGTTGGTGTTTCGTCTGCGTACTCTTTTACAATGTCTTTGATCATTTGCTCAAGCATGCTTTCGTCAAAGTCAGGTAAGTTTAGTAACTTAGAGCTTTGTTTCATACGAGCAATGTTAGCATCCATACGAAAGATATAGACCGAGCCATCTTCGTGACGAAATGCTTTTAATCCTTCAAAACAGGTGCTTGAGTAATGTAATACGTGAGCACCCGCATGTAATTCGATTTTATCAGATGGGACCAGCTCGCTTTCACTCCATGAGTTATCAGCAAAACGTGCTTGGATCATTTGTGGCATAAATACAGTACCAAATGCGGCCATTGTTGTTCTCTCTTGTTTGGACTACTTTTACCCCATTGTATGCTAATCCATCCCCGTTTAACCATAGCAAACTAGTGCCTTTTATCGATTAAAGTGATAATAATCCGACCATTTGGTACAAAAAATGCGCAACCCAAGTTGCGCATTGTTTACTGAGAATCATTCGCTAACAAATGATAATAAATTATCTATAGTTCATTTTTGCTGTGAGGCGGTTAAAAAAGCCCGGGAAAAAACGCTTAATAGTCGGTGCTAAACCACTTATTCCTTCACCTATAACAACTTCATCTTTCTCGGCTTCAATGGCTTTAATCATTTTTGCAGCCGCTTTTGCCACATCCATACCGTTTTCGATTGATTCCTCTGGCTTATTTTGCGGTATACCTTGGCCATCTAATGAATTATGCGCAATCGCTGTTTTAATTGAACCCGGGCAAATAGTCAGGCAATTCACATTTTTGTCGGCTAATTCTGCTCTTAAGCAATCCATAAAGCCGACAACCGCATACTTAGAACCCGAATACCCAGTTCTGAACTTTGAACCGACTTTACCCGCTACACTGCTAATTGATACCACCATGCCCATACCTTGTTTCACCATCTGTGGTACGACCGCCTTAGTTAAAGCAATTAAACCAAAGTAATTTACTTCCATCAGTTGGCGATAAACAGTAAATTCATTTTCTAAAAATAGACTACGCTGCGACACCCCACCGTTATTGATAAGCACATCAATGCGGCCAATTCGCTCAATCACTGCTGGCATATCTTCAAGTAAGGCTTCAGGCTTTGCTAAATCAAGAGCGACCACATGATGATTACCGCCGAGTCTTGTATTAAGAGCGTTGAGTTTTTCCTCATTACGGGCAGACAGTACTAACGTTGCCCCTTTTGCCGCCAATTGCTCACAAAGTGCCTCACCAATTCCAGAAGATGCCCCAGTAACCCAAACTGTTTTACCATTTAATTGCATGTGTGTTCCTTATTATTGTTGTTATGCTTTGTTAGGCCCTGCATTTTGTTCGATATGATCAGCAATATCTTTATAAAAACCAAGCATAATCAAAAACTCTGCTAATACAAATAACGGCCCTATGACCAAACCAATTAAATCATCAACAAAGGCTGGCTTTTTACCTTCAAAATAGTGACCAATAAACTGAAACACCCAACCAACAACGAAACTGCCAATGCTCACAGCTAGCCATAACTCTGTTGAAAGCGACACCACAGGCTCAGCAGCAATGCTTAACAAACTTAAGCATACAGCCATAATTAACCCCATAGATAAGCTAAGCATTAAGTAATAAAGACAGGTGAGTGCGATCACCATGGTTGCCAAGGAGATAACGGCAGGCTCTGAGATAAGCGTGACGCGTTGTAATAAACAAATAATTGCAAACACAATTAATGGAATGCCAATAAAGTGAGTGTAAATATTGCGTTTAGAACGGTGATAAAGGGCGTAATTTGTCAGTTGTTGTTTTAATGTTTTCATTGTTTTTCCTGCCAAAACTGTGTTCAAAATTCAGATTAGCAGAAAATTCACCTACAAGAATGTCAACTAGCCGACATTTACAGTGGCTAGCTAAAACTCACACATTAAACCAGCGCATCAATAACTTTGCCTTTTTCGGCTTCTGGTCGCATATCCATGCGTTCGCGACCTTTTTGATACTCTTCATCGAGCATCGCTTGCAGCTCATTCATTTTTTCTTGCAGTGCTTTAGTATCGGCACCTTGTTGTTGCATTTGTTCAGCAAGCTTCTCTATTTGCGCTTTTATTTCATCAATTTTCTCTTTATCAACCCCGAGCCGCTGATAAACCAAAGCTTCTTGTGCCTGCGCTAAAAAAGAGCTGGACTCAAACTGCTTTTGTAAAAGTTGTTGTGCTGAAGATGCTGGCGTATGCATGGTATTCACATCATCGAGGCGAGTTGTTTGCGATAGCTTAGCAGCAGCCGAAGCGTGATAAGGGTTATATTGATTATGAAATGTAATTGCCACAAGTTGTGTTCCATTTAAGCTTGATTACAACTTTGTAGCAATTTTAGTTCCAAGCTAGCATTGGGATTGCAATTTATCGATATCAATAATCTCAATCGTTTGATATTTAAGATTAATAATTGAATCAGCTTGCAGAGATTGCAAAATTTGGTTAATGGTTTGCCTCGTTAAATAGGTCATATCGGCAAGTTGTTGCTGGGTAAGCGGCAAACAGCTTTGGAGTGACGACTGATAAAGCATGCACAACCGCTTACTCACCTTTTGCTTTGCTGTAAGGAGTGCGTGATCTTCTAATGAGTCAAACAGGTTTCGCACTTTATTGGTAAGCAGAAGTCCAAAATCATGCCAATATGCAGGGCTTTCTTGTAATAACTGAGTTAATGCCCGCTCAGGTACGTGTAAAAGTCGTACCGCAGTTTGAGCATACACATCGTGGGTGCGCTTACCACCATCAAACAGAGCAACTTCACCAAACCACATAGCACTGGTTACAAAACTGAGCACGGCTTCTTTGCCTTGGCTATTAACCCCAGAAACTCTAAGCACGCCATTAATAACACAATACAGACCGGTATTTTCATCACCACGCAAAAACAATGCATCACCCGCATTTAAGGTGATTAATTTAGCATTTTTTACTAGCTTGTCCCTAAATAATTGTGTGCGATTTTTAAACCATTTGTCTTGGTTAATTACCGAAAGGTCTTGTTCATTCAAGTGTTTATCCTTTACATTGTTGTAGTGTGCATATATCCAAGCCACCTCAAAATGCAGAATTCAGCGTTTCACAGGTTATTTGGATATCTAAATAATAAAAGGATACGGGATGTTAAACAAACTACTTTCGACCAGCCTACTTCTCAGTGCTATTTCTACACCTGCATTTGCTAGTGATATTAATACTGAACTTAAATCTGCCAATAAAAGCGTCAGCGAAAAAGTCATTAAATGGCGCCGTCATTTACACCAATACCCAGAGCTTAGTAACCGTGAGTTTGAAACAGCCAAATACGTGGCTAAGCATTTACGTTCGTTAGGCCTTGAGGTTCAAACAGGTGTGGCTCATACCGGTGTGGTTGCCAAACTTAAAGGGGGCAAAAAAGGCCCGCTTATTGCGCTACGTGCTGATATGGATGCACTACCTGTTAAAGAGCAAGTAGACTTACCTTTCGCGTCAACTCAAACAACAGAGTACAAAGGCAATACAGTTGGCGTAATGCATGCCTGTGGTCATGATAACCATGTGGCTATTTTAATGGCAGCAGCTGAGTCTCTAGTAAAAATTAAAGACCAACTAGCGGGTGATATTCTGTTTGTCTTCCAACCGGCTGAAGAAGGTGCACCAGATGGAGAAGAAGGTGGTGCTGAGCTGATGCTTAAAGAAGGCTTATTTAAAGAAAAGCCAGAAGCCGTATTTGGTTTACACGTAACCAGCTCTCTTAATACCGGACAAATTGGTTTTCGTGAAGGGCCGTTAATGGCCAGCGCCGACAAATTTACTATCACAGTAAAAGGTCGCCAAACTCACGGTTCTCGTCCTTGGAATGGGGTTGACCCAATTGTAGCGTCATCACAAATTATTATGGCAACACAAACCATCGCTTCTCGCCAAGTTGATGTGACCAAAGCGCCTTCTGTGGTTTCATTTGGTGCCATTAATGGCGGTGTGCGTAACAACATCATCCCTGATCAAGTTGAAATGGTTGGCACAATCCGTACCTTTGACCAAGAAATGCGTGCTGACATTAAAAAACGTTTAGCTAAAACCGCTGAGATGGTAGCTGAATCAGGTGGCGCAGAAGCGCATGTTCACATTGATCATGGTTACCCAGTAACAGTGAACGATGTTGAATTAACCAAGAAAATGACACCAACTCTTGCTGGTGTGGTTGGCAAAGAAAACCTGATCACAACGCCACTTATCACAGGTGCCGAAGACTTTAGTTACTACGCCTTAGAAACACCAGGCATGTTCTTTTTCTTAGGTGTCACACCAAAAGGTCAAGATGCAGTTACAGCACCTAGTAACCATTCACCACACTTTTTTGCAGACGAAAAAGCTTTACAGCTTGGTGTAAATGCAATGACGCAATTAGTGGTTGATTACCTAAAATAATAAAAATTTTCTTACCGGCGGGTGACATCACTACCCGCCCTATTTTCTTAGCTGTTCAGCATCAATAAAGTTCATTTTGCTAGGGTTAGATTACTTTTAACAGGTAAGGAAGCCCCATGACATCAGAATACTTTCATTTTTTAAGCATTATCGGTGTAGCGTTTTTTGCTATTTCTGGCACCTTACTGGGCCATGAAAAAAGTGTCGGTGGTTTTGGTGTGGTGGTTGTTGCCACAGTCACAGCTCTGGGTGGTGGCACACTTCGAGACATATTGCTCAACAAACCAGTATTTTGGATAGCTCAGCCCGATTATTTGTACGCAACTTACATAGCCATATTCGCCTCTATTTTATCTATTCGTCACTTACCCGATTTAAGTAACACCACCATGCTATTAATGGATGCCGTAGGGATGGCTATTTTCAACATTATTGGTATCGAAAAGGCGCTGATCGGCGGCGCAGATATGGTTGTAGCCATCACCATGGGTATGACCACAGGTATTTTTGGTGGCCTGATGCGTGATGTGATCTGCCGAGAAGTGCCTTTAGTAATGGGTGAAGAACTCTATTCAACCGCTTGCTTATCTGGCGGGCTGACTTATGCGGCTTTATTCACCCTTGAGGTGAGTTATATTTGGTGCATTCTTGGCGCATTCGCTGTGACGGTCTGTTTAAGATTAGGCGCCATACATTTTGGCTGGCAACCTAACCTGTTTCGTAAAAGCAGCTTTAAACGCTCTTAGCAAGTCATATAAATACAGCCATCGAGTGGCATGTCCGCTGGATACTGGGTTTGTATAAAACCCAGTTTTTCATAGGCTGTTTTAGCAAGGGTATTGTGGCTATACACAAACAACGACAAGCTAGCGCAGTTCAATTGCTGTTTACCCTGCTCTCCTAGTAAATTTATCAACACTTTTGCAAGACCTTTACCACGTTCACTTGGCGCGATAACTAGCCGCCCTAAATGGCAACGACCTTCACGTAAATAGAATTGACCAAACCCTAACATTTGGCCTTCGTCATTAATCAACGCGAAGGAATTCAGCGCATCTAGGTTTAAATCATTTTTAAAGCTTTGCGTATCAAATGGGTAATTAAAAAATGGCCCAGACCAAATACGCAGTTCAGCCTCTGAGTTAAACCAACCCATTAACTCTTTGAGTTGGTCACTCGTTACTTTAACTAGCCTCATGTTTTAACCTATCGTATAAACCTGATGCACGAGTAACAGATTTATTCATTGCCATGAGCAATACATTTTTATCGGCCACCAGCTCAAATGTGGTTTTCGCGCGGGTGATACCCGTGTAAACCAACTGCCTGTTAATGCCCTGATTAGCCTGTTTTATTGGTGGTAAAATCATTGCTGTGTAAGCAAATTCAGAACCTTGCGACTTATGAATTGTCATGGCATACACTTTATCGTGAGCAGGTAAACGTGCGGGCGAAAAGGCGCGAATATTTTCTTGTTCATCAACAAACATGGCTTTTAACTGACCTTGCTCATCATGCATTAAAATACCTATGTCGCCATTAAACAGTTTTAGCTGGTAGTCGTTTTGACTGATCATAATTGGCATACCCACATAATGCCTTTGGTATGGCGAAATTAAACCTTGTTGAGCCAGTGCTTTTTCAATACGCTGATTAAGGCTATTTACACCATAATCACCCTCTCTGACGGCAGCCAGTAACTGATAATGCGCAAATGCTTTATGCACACTGGCAACACTTGCCCCTTGTTGTATAAGTTGCAAATAATCGTGGTATTGCAACGCCGCTTGTTGCACAAATTGCTCAATCGGTTTACTAATTACGCTGTAATTAAGTTTAAGGTCTTTGAAGCCACCTTGATTAATCGTTTGCTCTACATAGCCCAGTAAGCCAGTGTTATTGGTATTTACAGCTTGTGCTAATTGACCAATGCCGCTGCTGCCATCAAAACGATAACTTTGCTGTAAAAACGCAATACAATCGTTAAGTACAAAATGACTGCTCGCCGCGGGTATCTCGCTCTGATTATTAAAACAAACGCGATTAAGCTGCGCTGCTCTTTCACTGCTGTAATCAGGCATTTTGCCAAGCTCTAACCCTTGGCATAAGTCACTAAGAATACTGCCCGTATCAACCGAGGCTAATTGGTCTTTATCACCCAGTAAAATAAGTCTTGCATGGCTTGGTAATGCCTCGATTAGTTTTGCCATAAGCGACAAATCTACCATCGATGCCTCATCAATGATCAGTACATCTAAATGCAGCGGATTACGCTTGTTATGGCGAAACTTATTGGTATGCGGAATAACGCCAAGTAAACGGTGAATCGTTTGCGCGCTTTCAGGAATAAGTGGCGCGATATTACCAGGGATCATATTCAGCTTTTGCTTTGCCCCTAAAATCGACTCGGTTAAACGCGCTGCCGCTTTACCTGTCGGTGCAACCAGCTTAATTGTTAGCGGCGCACTGGCATACAAGGATTGTAATATTGCTAGTAGCTTAGTTACTGTGGTGGTTTTACCGGTACCCGGGCCGCCAGTGATCACACTAAAGCCTTTTGTTGCGGCAATCGCACAGGCTACTTTTTGCCAGTTTAATGTTTTAATAGGATCGCTTGGGTTTGTTGTATGTTCACTATTAGGAAAATACACCTCAAGTAATGCCGTTAATTCGGCTTCATCAAGGGTGAGTTCTTTCGTTGCTAAATGATGTAAACGCGAAGCTAGTGTGGTTTCGTACTCTGCCAATCGGGCAAAGTAAAGTTTATTCGCAAACAATAGCAGTGGTTTGTCGTCCCCGACACACTCAGCATTCATTAGTTTATTAACAGCCTCATTAAGGCCAAATTCCATATCAAACGGGGTTAAAACCTCAGGGGCTACAATGCTGGCATCAGCTAGGCTTTGCTCTCTTATTTCAAACGGGTTTTGCCAGTTTATATTCACGAGTTCTAAACAGCTGTGCTGACTTTGCTGCGCTACCGCAAGCAATAAAATCAGGTAAAAAACCTCATTGTGCGCTGCATCGTTATTCTCTATCAACGATTGTGAACCGGCTACTGTTTCTGTACCAGTCAATAGCTCTGCGAGTTTCACATCAACTAAGCGAATACGTTTTGCCTCAAGTAAATAACTCAGTAAAGGCTGCGTTTTAAGTTCTGTGGCAGGTAACACTGAGTCGCTTTGGGCATGTTGTGCTGGCTGCTGTGGTTGCTTATTCATTGGCTCGTTTGGCTCATGGTCATCAAAGCCGAATGTCATTTGACTCATAGCATGGCTCCTTGTGCGAATAAGCTATCAAGCTCAGTTATTTGCTGTTTAGTAAGCTGATTAAAGTACACCCCTTGCCCTTCGCTCATACCACGTAAGAAGGTGTAGTAAACACCGCCTAAATGCGTGTCGCTATCGTAATCTTGAATACGTTGTTTTAATAAGCGGTGCAATGCCACGGTATATATCAAATACTGCAAATGATACTGGTGACTGGTCATGGCTTGCTCTAGTTGCTCATGTTGGTAGTCAGCCGCACTATTGCCTAAAAAGTTCGATTTATAATCAAGAATATAATACTTACCCTGCCAGCAAAATATTAAATCTATAAAGCCTTTTAGTAAGCCTTGCACCTCACTAAAATCAAGCTGCCCGGGTAAGTTAAAGTGTTTTACTAACACTTGGTTAAGCTTATCGCTTGAGAGCGATAACAGCGGTAAGTTAAATTCCATTTCGACTAAACAGGTATCGGGCTCAAGTACTGATAAACTAAGCCCTTTATCGTTTAATGGGCAATTCAGTGCAGCAAGGATCCACTGCTCGGTCATTTCCTGCCAACTATCGTCAATATGGTATTTTTCGAATAACGTTTTGATCACTTTATCTAGTGCGTGGTCGTCTTGCTCAGTGGCTGGACGCTTTAACGCATAAGGGTCAGTAAAGTCTAATTGCTCAAATATTTCATGCAAACAACTACCCTGCTTTGCGCCTTTAGGGAAGCTGTAAGGTGTTAAAGCATTGGCATTTTGGGCTAAAAATTCATCTTTTTCGTGGTCTTCATCACTGCGACCAAGCTCAATATGGTCAGTATGCTTTTTCAGCGTCAAGCTACTAAAACTGGTTGAGCGCCAATCACGCTGAATGTCTGCTTTTACAGTATTAACTTGATAGGCTTGTTCACTGTCAGCACCAGCAAATGTTAACTTTTCAAGCTCATCCGCTTCGCTAAACGCCTCATAGTGCATGTGCGCTGAGCCTTCACAAAATTGTTGTAACAACGCGCGCCATTCATCGCCCGATTTAATCTCTAACCCTGCAAATAATACGTGGCCGATACTAGTACTTTGAATACCAGGGCGAGCACTGCGACCTTGCGAAATGTTATACATACCCACAGAACAAAAATGCACGGCACGAGTCAGCGCCACATAAAGTAAGCGTAAATCTTCAGCCAAGCGCTCTTGCTCTGCTTTTTGCATTGCCTCGTCACTTTTAGCAAGGTCATAAATCAGCTTACCGTCTTTATGATAAAGGGCTTCTTTGCTTTCTCGATAGCCACAGGCAAACGGCATGAATACAATCGGGTACTCTAAGCCTTTTGAGGCGTGCATGGTGACAATTTTCACCAAGTTAGCATCGCTTTCTAAGCGTACTTGCACCGCTTCACCATCTTGTTGACTGACTTTTTGCGCAAACCAACGCAGCAATCGATGGGTTCCCTCAAGCTCAATTTGCTTTTGCTGTAATATTTCCCCTAAATGGCGGAAATCCGTGAGCCAGCGCTCAACGTTGTAACCTAAGCCCTGCCAACGTGCTGCGAGCTGATTATGGCTTAATAAACGCTCGAGCATCGCCATAGCGCCCTGTTTATGCCAAATGTGAGCAAGCTGAGCAAAAAAGTTTAAATGCTCTTGCCATGCACTTTCATTTTCGTGAAGCTCATAAATGCGGTTGTAGCTTAAGCAAAACAATGGCCCAGCAAGCACACCACGCAGTAATGATTCATCATACTGTCCATGCAAGGCCGTTAAAAAGTTCAGTAAATGATGACTAAGCTCTTGGTTAAACACACTGTCACGGGACAAATACACGCTGGCAATGGCGGCTTCTGCTAGTGCGTTTTTCATCAACTGTGCTTCGTTTCGGTCACGCACTAACACACAGATATCAGCGGCCGTGAGAGGCTTTCCTGCAATGGTTGCAGCGCCTGCATTAGCTTGCTTGAGTAGCTCAGTAATTTTTTTCGTATACTGCAAAGCCAGTGCCTGTTGAGCCACCCCTTTGCTGGTTGGCTTGTTGTTGGCTTCGGCGTACTCATCAACAAAAACCGAAAATTCAAACGCACTGGGCATTTCACCGTTTATTAAAAACGCTTTGTCTTGCTGTTTTCCTTTGGCATTGACCTTTTGAAATGGGATCGCATCGTTGTAAATAAAGCTATTAGCATTTTTAGCAAATAAGCGGTTTACACTATCAACAACCCCTTCACTTGAGCGGTAGTTGGTATCTAGGGTGTATTGCTTGTCTTTTGCTACGGCTTGTTTTGCGCCAATATAAGTAAAAATATCTGCACCACGGAATCCATAAATAGCTTGTTTTGGGTCACCTATCATGGCAAGCGTGGTGTTTTTAATGCCATAAATACGGCTAAAAATGCCATATTGAATTGGGTCGGTATCTTGGAATTCGTCAATCATGGCAACCGGAAACAAAGCGGCAATTTTTTCACTTAATGCTTGGCCTTGCTCACTTAAAAGCGCTTGATGCAAATTACTCAGTAAGTCATCTGGAGTAATAACGCCTTGCTCTTGCTTGCGTTTAGCTAATGCACTAGCCACCCATTTAGCAGCATATTGCACTATCGCAATATTCAATCCGTTATTGATAAGGCTACTGAGTGTGGCCATTTCATCAAACTGAGCCAGCATTTCGTGACTGAGTAAGCTGCCGTTTTTCTTATAATTTGCAGGGTCGCTTAAATTCTCTGTACTCCACACTTCAAACGAGTATTTACTGGTACCAAATACAAAAAACAACTCGTCATTGCTTATATACTCTTCAAGCGCAGCAAGGCTATTTTTTCGACCTGGGGTTTTTGAACCACTTAAATCAGATGCTTTTACAGCATTAATAAATTCACTCTCACGGCACGCCGTTTTAAATGCCGGTACTTTTGCCACAAAGTTGTCGCGTGCTTGCCATATATCGTCAAGGTCGTACTCAGGGGTAATTGTTGCCCCTTGTTTATTGAGTAAACTCACTACCTGTGAATACAGTGACGCAGGCACTGGGAAAATATCGGTAATTGCTTGCGTGCGCTCTTTTGATTGTGGGTAAACAAAGGCACGCCAAAAATCATTAAGGGTTTCTTGAATAAGCTCACGCTCATCTAAAATAAACTCTAAGTTAAACGCCACGCCAGATTCAAAAGCATGTTGTTTCAGCATTCGCTGACAAAAGCCATGAATGGTGAATATAGCGGCTTCATCCATCGACTTTGCTGCAGCGTCTAACAAATCAAATGCGGCGTGTTTGTCAGTCACCTCGTTAATTACTTGCTCAATCAACTCATCATCTGGCTTTTTACCAAGCAATGCATCTCTTGCATCGATTATACGCGCCCGCACACGGTCTTTAATTTCTTGGGTTGCAGCCTCGGTGAAAGTCACCACCAGTATTTGCTCAACACTTAGAGGCGTATTTAATGCTTCATCTTCACCGGTCGCTTTTTGTAAGCCCAACAAATACCGTAAATACAAACCTGTGATGGTGTAGGTTTTGCCTGTACCGGCACTGGCTTCGATAAGGCTTTGCCCACACAGCGCCATACTCATTGGATTAAGCGTTTGCATGATCGGCCTCCTGTGCTAATTCAACAATTGGCGATAACAGCAGCTCGCTCCATTTTATAAACTCTTCTTCACAGTCTTTAAGGCTTTTTATGGTTAAGCGAATATACGGATTTTCACCCTCACCCATGCCTATGTATTGCGGCGTGAATTTATTGTTTGCTTTGACCATGTCTTTATCTGTTTTTATGTACTCGTAACCACTGACCGGAAAAAACGCCACTGGGCGAGTTAAAAGCGTTTCATAAAGCAAAAACCAATCATTTAAATAGCTGCGGGCATCGTCTTCTGACAAGGGGGAAAAACTAATTTGCTTGTCTAAACCAAGAATAAGGGTTTCAACAGGTTGCCCCATTATTTGCGCCGCTAAATGATGCACAAAGCCGCGAATAACATCTTTTGCTTTAATGCTGGCGGTGCGATAAAACACCTGTTTTTGACCATAAATATGATTTAACCAACCTTCTAAAGTGGTGTTGGCTATTTTAATATTTACTTCAACGGGTAATGCTTCATCACCTTGAATATGCGCTTTTACTTGCCCAGCAAGCACATCAACTCGGTGCTGCATACTTTCAAATACAAGATCGCCAACATGGGCTTGGGGTAATTCACCGCGCTGCATTATTTGCGCTTTGTTAAGCGGTAGCTCTTGAATGCTAGCTTCGAGAATTTCGTCAAGGTAAACGTAGCGGCGTAATGCATCTAAACTAAATGGCTCTTCATCTTTAGCGATATCGTTAAATTGCGGTAGGCGTAAACCCAAACTTTGCTGATAAAAGCTCTCGTGCGGCTGGCAAATACTGCGAATAAACTGAGTTAACTCAACACTGTTTTCTGGCTGAACACTTAGCGCTTGCTGTGGCTCAGGATTAACAGCTTGAGTTGGCATCCACACTGGGTTATAGCTGTGTAATTGTGTGGCTAACGGTTTGTTTGCTTTTTGCTCGTCATCAGTTTGGCTTTTATTACCTTCTTTGTTAGTGGTCAGATAATAAGCTGGGTTAAATGGCTGTAAGTGCTGATAATTAATCAGCGCCTCTGGTAGCTTTAAGTGAGTGTCTTGATCAGCAAACTCAAAGCTACGGGCTATGTATTCCAAAAGCTCGCTCACTAAAGTCGAGGGCATTCTTGGTTGGTTATCAAAGCAAGAACGGCCAATATAACTGATGTATAAATTTTCACGGGCACTTAAAATCGCTTCTAAAAACAGGTAACGGTCGTCGAGCTTACGAGAGCGGTCGCCTTTTTGGCGTTTTGAGAAAGGCACTAAATCAAAACCAATTGGCTGAACGGTACGCGGGTAATCTGCATCATTTAAACCTAGCATACACACCACTTTAAATGGCACTGCACGCATTGGCATCAGCGTACAAAAGTTAACTTGCCCCACTAAAAAGCGCTGTCCTACGCCTTTTTCTTGAATACCTTGTTTTACAAGGTAACTAACAATGCGCTGCGAAACAGCTTGTTGGTAATCGCCATTGTCATAATGCTTAATCAGTGTATCGAGCACTTTTTGCAGCACTAATAAATCCCAGCTTTGTTCGCCTTCATCGCTGTACACATCGTTTAATAATTCTTTTAGAATTTCTGCTTTTTCGTTAAGTGGTGCATCAGCTTGCAGCTTGGCTTTATAACGGGCCAGTACATCAATAAATTCAATGAGTTTATTTAAGGTATTTAATGCCATGCCCTCAACTTCATCGGCACTGTAAATCCCCGAAAACGGCAATTGTTCATCACGTTGCGCAACGCCAAGTAACAAGCGGTTTAGGCCATGTTGCCAAGTGTTTAAATCTATTGCGGGTAAGCCAAAACTGTCTTTGTGGGCGGCATCTAAGCCCCATTTAACGCCAACGCGTTCAAGCCAAAAACCAATTTGCTCATATTCATGGGCTTCGAGGTTAAACTTCTCGGCAATTTGTGTGACTTGCAGTAAATCAAGAATGTCAGACACACCAAAGCGTGAGTATGGTAAGTCAGCTAAACTAGCAAACGAACTAAGCACAGGTTTTTCTTGCTCTATGGCTAAATCGGCTAACGCATAAGGGATAAAGCGTCGTCCTTCTGCACCACCAAACACTGCCTCAATATACGGGCTGTATGTGCCAACATCCGGCATCATTACAATAATATCTTTTGGTGTTAGCGCTTTATTTTCATTGAATAAATTGAGTAAGTAATCATGTAGTCGTTCGACTTCGCGTAGTGGCGTGTGACAATCGCTCAGCACAATGCTGGTGTCATCAACCTGAATCGGCAATTTGCCTTCGTCATTAATAAACCATTCTTTATCAGGCGTTAGTGATTCACCCTTAAAAGCTAATTGATAAATTTCAGACTGTATTTGCGATAACAAGCTTTGATCAAACTCGTTATCGAATCCGTCAAGCCACTGCGCATCTAGTTGCAGTAACTGCTCAAAATAGTCTCGGCCTAATTTACCCCACGACGATAGTAACGGGTTACCAATAAAAAAGTACTCGTGATCAGGGTTTTTAGCGCTGTCTTCAAGCGCTTGTAACTGCGGGCGTTTGGCATATTTAGCAGCAATTTTGGCTGCTGTTTTTTCATCGAGTGTGTCGCCCCAGTAATGTTCACTTGGGTTAAAGAAAAACAAAAACACCTGCGTTTTTTTCGCAATGGCCTGAAACACTTCAAGCTGGCTACTCGCAATTGCAGAAATACCAAATAAGCTAATACGCTCAGGTAATTGGCTTGCGTCCATTTTTTCAAGGGCTGCAAGGAGTTTGTCTTGCATATTGGCGCGGTGATATTGGCTTTGCCCTAGTTCTTTACTGTGCGCCACCAGCTTACGCCAGAGATCTGGCTGCCATGGCGCAATGCCCACATCAACATCATCAAGTTCATCGATGCCCTGCTCCCAAGTGGCAATCCAATTGGGGCGATACATTAAATATTGGTCATAAACGTCGGCAATTTTCTCGCACAAGGCAAAGGTTTTTTGCCCTTCACTGTCACCATCCAAATAGGTTTTCAGCGGTAAGTACAGCGGCTCATCAATGCAGTTTGGTAAAATAGCAAACAGCTTCCAAGCAAGGTTAGCTTTGTTATACGGAGATTCACTGGGTACATCTGGCAATAATTGTTGGTAAAGCTGCCATATAAAACTCGAAGGCAGCGGAAAATCAACCTGAGCGGCAATCCCTAAGTGTTCACTTAAACCTATTTTTAGCCACTGCGACATACCTGGTGACTGCACAAGCACAATTTCTTTTTTAAAGGGGCTCGTTAATGGATTAACTTTAAGAAGAGCGTGAAACCGCGCTTGCAGTGCTTCCATGCGATTTGATTGAATTATATTCAGCACTCTACACTGTCCTTGCTTGAAACTAACTAATTGACACAGTGTAAGATATTTTAATTAGATGGGATAGAGAGAAATACCCGCAAACAAGGCTTAACCCATGTTTGCAGGCATGAGCTGCGGGCATATGTTAAGGATATACGCTGCAGGCAAGATTTACTGGTATGGGCTTATCGTCGATAACGCGAACTCAGTGTGCATTATCTCATCACCCTTAATACCTTTAAGCGCAATACGAATGATAGGGTCTGCTTTTTGCCAATCGATTGTTAAGTCGCCGTAATTCACCTCATGAGTGTAATCACCCACACGGTGTTTATTAGGGCTAACATCTTTCCACTTTTCTGTTAGCCCAGAACTAGTCATCTCATACAACGGGTAATCTAGGTTTTGTTGATACTTAGACAGCTCACCCCAGTGAGTATCACCACTGACAATAATCACACCGTTTACTTTATGTTTTTTAATAAGCGCAAATAAACGCTCACGATCAGCAGGATAATTTGCCCATGACTCCCAGCCTGTAAAATCAGCTAATAGCTGCAAGCTTGAGGCAATGATTTTTATCTTCTCATCTGACTTAAGCTCTTGTTCGAGCCATTGCCATTGGCTTTCACCAAGCATAGAGGCGTTTTTATCGGTTGTTGGGCTATAAGGCCCTTGTTTTGCAGGTTTTCGCTCAAGTTGGTAGGTTATCGCCGATACGTGATTTAACGGTGCGCGATTAAAACGCAGATCTGGCATGATGACTTTTACTGTTTGCTCACCGTCACCGTACGTGTACGAAGTGTAAATACCATCTTCACGAGTCCTGCGAGCAGAATCTGCAGGCTCTTGCCAAAAGTCGAGCATGATTTTTCGTGACTGCTGTTTTTTGGGGTATTCACTGCCAGCATCATTTTCGCCATAATCGTGGTCATCCCACATGGCAATGATTGGCGTATTCGCACGTAATGTTTTAAAGCCCGGCTTTTGCCCTAAACGTTGATATTTATCAGCAAGTACCGACATATCTTCGGTATCTCCATAAATGTTATCGCCAAGGAACATAAATAAATCGGCTTGCTCTTTGTTGATGGCATCAAAAATCGGAATAGCCTTGTCTTGATGACCACATGAGCCAAACAAAATTTTACTCGGTGCGGCAATCGCACTCGCACAACTAACCAGCATTAATCCAGATAAGGCGCTTCTAAAAAAACTAAAAGTTAAACTCATTTTAAAATCTCCTTAATCGGCGCTGCCATCTTTGGGTTAACTTGCTGACTGTTGATACCTAAAACGCTCAACACGGTTGCAGCCACTTGCGCTTGTTTAAGTTCATTTTTGGGCTTTATTAAGCCTTTTGCTTTTATATCTGGGCCAATGGCCGCTAACCAAATATGCTCAGAGCCAACAATGCCGTTTGGAAAACGTTGCTTACCTTGCTCTGAACGTGCCAAAGCACGCTTCGAACTATGATGCTGCCAATCATCTGCATGACTGCCACGGCCATGATCGGTGGTAATGATCATTGTGGTGTTGTCTTTATAGCCCGGTGTTTGTTGAATTGTTTGCCAAAGGTCACGAATAAACGCATCACTTTGTTTAGCCGATTTTAAATAGGCATCGTATTTACCGTTATGGGCAAAGTCATCGGTTTCACCCAAGCTAATAACAAGCAAACGCGGCTGTTTATTTAATAAATATTGTTTGGCAAATCGGTAGGTAAAGCTGTCGAGGCGAACATTGTGCCAAGGACTTGGGATCTCGCTTTGCATTTGGTTTAGCAGAGTCACTTCCTTTGACTTCACAGCATCAAAAGCTTCAAAGCCAGCATTAACATAAACCCCACTGCGCTCACGATTTACAATATAGGGAAACACATCCCAGCTACCAAAAAGCGCGGTTTTATCTTTAAACTCTGGCTGAGTATTTAAACTCTCTAAAATCGTTTTATTGGGGTTAGGCACTTTATCGTTACTATCGATATTTTCATCTACCATACCGGTTAAAATTTCACTGTAACCTGGGTATGAGAAATACCACGGGTTGCTTACCGACATCAATGAGCCTTGCGTTCTATCGCCAATCAAAACGCCTTGTTTTGCCAATGTTTCGCTAAAAAATGGCATTAACGCTTGAGTTCGCTGTGCTTGGTCATCTCGCCAAAAAAGCGCCTTTAGTTCATCTGTATCTGCAACAAAATCAGTGTTATCGATTAGGTTTTTATCTGCACCAGAGAACACTTCTTGCCAGCGAAGGCCATCAAGGGTAATGAGCACAACATTGTCGGCAGCTTTACTGTTTAAGCTTAATAGTGATGCCGCTACCACCGCCGTGGCTAAAATTAATTTTTTCATATTTCACCTGCAAAAAAGCCCATCAACGATGGGCTGTTTTAAACGTTAGCTTATTACTTAAAACTGCGCTGTAAGTGTTAAAGCTGCGGTACGTGGTGCACCAATAAAGTAGGTTGAACCATTACCTGTACCACCCGCTAGATATGATTTATCAAACAGGTTATTCACCACAAATGCAAGGTCGATTGATTTAAACACGCCTGAATCAAGACTGGTGTTATAACCAATGTTTAAATCAACCAAGGTGTAACCATCAACCTCGTTACGCGAACGGGTTTGCTCATCAGTCCATGCACCTAAACGCTCACCTGTGTATTTAGCCGATAAACCAAAGCGGAAATCACCGCTGTAGTAGTCTGCCGATACCACAAATAAATCTTGTGCTGAGTCAATCACTTCATCACCCGCTTTAAAGCTGGCTGATGCATCCTCAAGTAGCTCACCATCGCTGTTGTAAGCACTTGGATCGTTCGATTGATACTCAGAGTTATTGTAGGTATACGATGTGTAAAGATTCCATTTGTCAGTCAGCATATAGCTTGCTGAAAGCTCAACACCCGTTGACTCAATACCACCAACGTTGATGTAAGAACCGTTCGTGCCAATGGTGTAATCAATACCATCGGTATCACTGCCCGGAGCAATAAAGGTAATACGGTTATCAAATTCGATGCTGTAAGCGGTTGCCGTTAAACGTAAACGGTCATCACTGTAACGTACACCTAGGTCGATGTTTTCAGCTGTTTCAGGTTCAATTTCGGTCAGTGTTGATGAATCACGTTCAAGTACACCATCTTTAATTGCTGCAAAGTTTTCGCTGTAGCTGGTAAATAACTCTGTGCTTGCAGATAGCTGATAAAGCACACCACCGCTGAATAGGACGTCTGAATCACTGTCGATTTTATCTGAGTATTCATCTTCAAAATGATTATAACGCTGAAGCTCAACAAGGTACTGTTTAGCACCTAAATTAAGTGTGAAGTCGCCTAAACTGATTGAGTCTTGTACGTACCACTTGAATGTATCTGTTTCGAAGGTGTTTTTATACTGTGTCCAATACGGCGTATGGTCAAAGTGATGATAAATACGGGCATCAATAACTTTATGCCAGTCACGTGACTCATCACGGTCTGTTTGCTCAAACCAAAAACCGGCTTCAATATCATGATTGCCAAGGGTTACTTGGTACTCACCGGTCATACCTAAGCGGTCTTTTTTGTAGTGAGTATGACGATACGACATAACCGGAATAGCATCATCTGGGTAACAGGCTGGGTTTAAGCCAGGGCCTGAAGACCATGGCCATTCTAAACTTGCAGTACAACCCGCAGCTGGTGCAAGTGGATTACCGTCGCTATCTGTAAAGCCGTAGCTGCCAGCGTTTTCGCCGCCAATTGTTGTTGGATTGCCATCGCCATCAACCGGTGACGTTAAATAAGGCGGGATCCAATCGCCATGACCTGAATTCTTATGATAGTAAGGTGACAAGCTTAAGTTTGAAGTGGCACTTAACGCGTAATCAAACTTTACATACGCAAGGGTATTTTCACGCAGTGTACCCCAGCCCTCAGCAAACATTTGATCAAAATGCGGCACGCCAGTCCAATTCCAAGTTAAACGATCCCAATCAGGGTTTTGTTCAAACTCACTAATGCTGATGCTGTTATAGTTAATTTCGTGAACATCATCATACGAAACACGACCTGTTACAGTTAAGTCACTAAAGTCTGATACAAACTTCGCTTCGATGTGCTGATTGTCTTTACCACCATTGCTGCCATCACCAACCCAGCGGCTGGTATCTGTTTGCGAATAGCTGATATAGGCTTGCGTGTTATCAAACACAGTGCCGGTTTCGTGCTTCACAAAGTAGCGGCTAGCGTTATGATCGCCCGTTGTGTAAGCAAACGTGGTGCTTTGCTCGGTACTCGGTTGTGCACTCACAAAATTGAAAGTACCGCCTAATGCTTCGAGTGAGGCTGAGGCAATATCAGACGTACCTTGCCCTACTTCAACTGTTGCTAAGTTTTCGCTGTCTAAGTAACGGTTTGCTTTTGCACCGCCACCATAGTTAGAACCACCATTAGGAATACCATCAATCGTCATACCTAATTGCTGTTGATTACCATCAATACTAAAGCCACGCATAGTAATGGTGGTTGACCAATCGTCACCACCAAACGCATCACCTTCGTTGATGCTGATACCCGGTAGGTTATCAATCACGGCTAACACGCTTGATACTGAACTTTGTTGCTCAAGCATGGCAGGTTCAATAACGTTATTTGCATAACTGGTTGGCTTTGCAACAACGGTAATTTCTTCAATTTCGTTATTCGTGTTTGCATTTGCCGATGTTGCTAACAGCGTTGCGACTATAAGGCTTAGCTTTGTTTTTTTAGTTACTGTGCTCATTGTTTTTCCAAGGTTACGTATTTAAAAGCGGGCACAGTATGCAGAGCGCGTATGACATTTAGGGTCAAAATTTTTGACACAACAATTAAACAATTAATGCATTTTCATGGCAGATTTAAGACTTAACTGTTTAATAAATAAGAAAGTATTAGAAAAAACGCCCAGTTAAATTAACTGAGCGCTTGTTGGTTGGACAATATTATTAGGTTTGCTTAAATCAGTTCAGCCAGCATTTCGTCGCTGTATGGTGTTAACGCTTCACCATTTTTAACTTTACTGATGTAATCTGGGTTCGCAATGAATGGGCGACCAATCGCAATTAAGTCAAATTGGTTATTATCGATAGCTTGATTAGCTGTCTCAAAGCTATAGCTGCCTACCCCGACTAAGGTACCTTTGAATGCACCGCGCATATATTCAGACGCCGACTTATCACCTAAGCTTGCAAAGCGCATGCTGTCATCAAAAATACCAACATGTAAGTACGCAAGGTTACGTGTTTCAAGGGCTGGTAATAGATAATCAAATACCGCCTTATCACCGTCACTTTCAGTCATATTAAAATACGCACCTGGCGATAAACGTAATGCTGTTTTATCTGCACCAATGGCTGCCACTACTGCATCAACGACTTCAAGAGCAAAACGCGACATGTTTTCTGGTGTTTTACCGTATTGGTCTTCACGTTGGTTGGCAGCAAAGTGTAAGAATTGATCAATTAAGTAACCATTCGCACCATGGATTTCAACCCCGTCAAAACCCGCTTCAATTGCGTTTTCCGCCGCTTTTGCGTAGTCAGCAATCAAACCTTGGATGTCTTCGATGGTTGCCGCTTTTGGAGTAACGTAAGTTAATTCACGCATTCTTGGTACCGAACCTTCAATACCAATTGCTGATGGTGCCAGTACATCACCACCAAAAAAGTGAGGATGAGCAACACGACCTACATGCCAAAGCTGAGCAAACATTTTGCCGCCTTTGGCGTGCACAGCATCGGTCACTTTCTTCCAACCTTGAATTTGTTCACTGGTAAATAAACCCGGCGTATTTGGATAACCTTGGGCATCTGGGCGGATAATCGTTGCTTCACTAATAATTAAGCCAGCATCGGCACGGCGTGCATAATAATCAACCATTGCTTGTGTAGGTACTAGGTTATCGTCGCTCATACAGCGCGTAAGTGGTGCCATTAGTATACGGTTTTGCAGCTCAATGCTGTCGTTTAATTTAAACGGAGAAAGTAAATCGGTTGTCATGGTTTTATCCTTATCTTGAACATACATTCAAGATAAGGGCGAAACATACACACTTCAAGGTTAATTTTGAATAATCGTTCAAGATTACGTAAACTTCGTTTATACCAATTCGCTTAATTAAGTGGTCTATTTTGAGGCAAGAAAACCTCGTTGATAACAAGGCAAAAATTTCGTTATTTAGTTGTGCTCGGCAATTGCTCCTGCATTGCTCTACCTTCTGCATCCATGCAGTCGTAAATCAGAAATTTTTAACGCGGGTAGTGACAGGTTTAATCCCTCAAAATGACTAAGTATTATTGCGGATTGGTATTATATACCGTGAGGAGCTTTAATGAGAACTGCTGAATTTGATACTGAATTTGTACTACGCCAAGCTATGCATGCTTTTATGCAATATGGCTATGCGAAGACCAGTATGCAAAAATTAAAAGAAGTGACTCACCTTCACCCAGGTTCTATTTACGCGGCTTATGGCAACAAAAAAGGCTTGTTTTTAGCCGCCACCGAGCAATATCAAAAAGATAGAAACCAACAATTTACTGCTCTTTTTAATGACCAGCAATCAATTTTATCGACCCTCAAACATTACTTAACTGTGATTGTCGATGAATGTATTGAAGGTGAAGTAGCTAAAGTGTGCTTACTTACAAAAAGTATTTCTGAGGTTGAAGGCAACGACCCACAAATTTGCACTGTGCTGCGTGGTAACTTAAACGCTTATGAGCATGCCCTCGCCGAACAACTTCAAAAAGCGCTAGATAACAACGAATTTGTAAGTAGCAAGTCAGCTCAACAGTTGGCGCGCTTTTTAGTCATGGGCATATACGGTATTCGTACCTATGCGCTGACAAATCAAGACCCTAAATCTCTGCAACAACTTGCTGACGATCTATTTGCTGCATTAGTAAATTAATTTAGCTATTAACTTTACTTGTCATATTAATTTATCACCTTATGATTAAGGTGTAGCTGTGTATAACTAAAAGAGTGAGCCTGTCATGAATAATGCAACTGCTAAACGTGTTGAAACTGAGTTTGATGCTGTACTCGCCTTAGGCGCTAAGAAACGACTCGCTTATATGTTTGAAACGGTTCAAGAGTTTAAACAAGTGTGGATCCTCAATGATGAACATGGCTGCGTCATGCTCTCAAACGAAGACGACGACTGCGTGCCTGTATGGCCTAGCCGTGAATTTGCCCAAAGCTGGGCAACCGGTGAATGGCAAGACTGCACCCCAAAAGCCATCCCTGTAAAAGACTGGTTAAGCCGCTGGACACCGGGCCTTGAGCAAGATGACTTACTGATTGCAGTATTCCCCACTGACCAAGACGACGGCACAATTTTATTCCCTGATGAGTTTGACTCACAACTGAGAATGCCAAAAAGACGATTTTAAGTACAAGGGAGCTGAGCGCTCCCTTTTTTATGCGATTTGTTGTAACCGCAGTGCCGAAATATCTTTTATCGGTGGCTTGCCAAAAAAGCGTGTGTATTCGCGGCTAAACTGGGATGGACTTTCGTAACCCACTTTTAAAGCCGCAGAGCCTACATCAATTCGCTCATTAAGCATTAATTGCCTTGCCGCCTGCAACCGTAGGTTTTTTACGTATTGCAATGGGCTCATCTTTACCACATCACGAAAATGTAGCCTGAATGTCGACGGACTCATGTGCGCATCACGGGCTAAATCATCAATTGAAAATTGACTCGTGTAGTTTTCTTTTAACCAGCATAAGATCTTGGCTATTTTTTGATGGGCAGAACCAGACATCACAATTTGCCTTAAATAAGGGCTGTGCGGACTATTTAACAAGCGCAATATAATTTCTTTTTTAATAAGTGGCGCAAGGTTAGCTTTTAATTGAGGCTCTTTGTCGAGTTGAATAAGCCTTAGTAAAGCATCAAGCAGGCCATTATCAGTATCAACCACCGACATAGCTTGGTGTTTAGGGAATTTGCCTTGCCCAGCAAACTCCATTTCAGCAACAATGTGGCTGATCTCATGGGCATCTAAGCGTAAGTAAATGCCGTAAAATGGCTGCTCTTTACTAGCACGCGTTATTTGTGAAGCTACGGGCACATCGACTGAGGTCACTAATGATTGGCCGTCAGTGTAATCATAACTATGTTCACCCAACACAACTCGCTTTGCACCTTGCAAGCTAATACCCAGCCCTAACTCATACACGCAGGCCATCGGTAATGAAACTTCGCTTCGTCTGAACACCAATAACTCAGGAATTGCTGTTTCAAAATTACCGTCTGAAATCGCTATCGCTTTAACCGCTTCTATTAATGCCTGACGCATTTAGATTACCTCTAAGAAATACTCAATTAAGTGTATCACCGTAATTTGAGGTTAGGACCATTTTGGGTAACAGTTCGTTATTTTAGGCAAAAATTAAATCATTTATGGCAAGCAGAAATCGCCATCATCAACCATAATGTATTTTCAATTTTTCGATTGCATGCTCTTTGCAATCAGCCAAAGCTACAAAACCTCAATACATTCAATATCTAAAATCAAAAGAGAAATTATGAACCATAACAACACGGATTTATTTGTGTTTGTCGCGATCGCTGCTTTGGTCACCGTTCATGACAAGCCCTTGTTAAAACGAGCATGTCAGCACGCATTGAATGATGGCGTTTCAATGCAAGAGTTGTGTGATATTTTACCGCATATTAGTGTGTATTCTGGGGTGCCAAAAGCATTGCTGGCGCTAGAGATTTTAAACTCACTTGATGATATTCAAGGTTCAAATACGTTGCTTATCAAGCGCACAGAGCAGCAACTAAAAACCGCACTCACATTTGGTCAGCTGCCGTTTGGCATAGAGCAGCAAAACAACACAGTATTTGAGCTTGCCTCTTTAGGCGCTTTATTTGCCCTAGACGATGCCAGCAGCTTAGTTAGCGAGCAACTTAAACGCTGTGTATTGCTTGGTTATAGTCGTGAACAACTTGAATTATTAGTAATAGAACTTGCAAGGAAAGTCAGTAGTCACATAGCCATGCGTGCTAAATGTAATCTTGAAAAACACTTTGCGATGGCAGGGTAAATTTAAGAAATGGCGGTGACGGAGAGATCTTCCGCCAAAAACAAAATAGCCACTATCTTTTTGAGTGTCGTAATTAACTTAAAATTTTTTAAAAGTTAGTGACTGAGCTTTATGAACAAGTTGAATTCTATGCTTTCATACTCTTTATTAACTTACTAATTTGCTCTAAACCATCATAAGAAGAAGGAAGCTTTCCTTCTTCTGAAACTATTCCAGAAAAAATAATATTCTCAAATTTAGACAATGACTCAGAGTCTTGTTTCTTTAAACCTGCTGAATAACCAGAGTAGCTTTGAATAAACCTGCACAATGTTTTTCTTAAATCAATTTGTAATAATTGAGATTTAACAGACTTATAATTTACGAGTAATATTCTAAAATAATACGTGCAAATTGCGACAAATGATATTGTTGGAACTAATGAAACTAAAAGACCATCTTTAATTGCTGCTATATCTTCAATATTATTTAAAATTACAAATAACTCCGACACAATAGGCAAAATTATTACGACTGAAAGGATTCTCAACCAATACAGAATTGAGTCTTTTTCTTTTGTTTTCTCTACCGCCAAGTCATCAAAACCCTGATATAGCCCGACAAAATTAAAAGCATTTTCGTATTCATCCAAAGACTTTTTTAGCTGATTAACTCGCTTTTCTTTTTCTGAAATTTCTCTTTCCCACTCCACTTTTAACTGCTCAGCCTTTTCTTGGTTTAGATTAAAATCTTTAATACTAGTAATTGAGTCAGAATTTAAAAGGCTTTTGATTATACTAATGGGCATTTCCTTAAGTGCAAAATCAATCTCCAATCGTGCATCTTCTTCAAATTTGTCTAGGTTTGTTAAGATAAAACGCTTTACACGCTCAAAATTCCTAGACAAATCATTTTTTATAGAGAGATCCATCTCAAATAAAAAACGAAAACAGTCAGAGCAAATCAAATCTAATTTTCTTTTATCAAGCTGCTCATTACTATCTGATAAACTTTTTATAAAGTAACCACCGATCCACCCTATATTAATTTGACAACACAAATCCCATTGTTCAGGGGTGCTTTCCATTGACCTTAGCACTACTAAAATACAATGGTTTCTCCCCTTCTCATATTCATCTTCTGTTTGAATTGCCTCAACTCTTATCCTAAAAGATTGCAGGGCTTCTTTTGCTTCGGGCTTAACAAATAAATTTTCCATTTTATACCTTTACTAAAATTTTTTTGCGTGGTTCATATTTTTTAAGATATCTTTTTTCTAATAAGATGAACAACCTAAACTTACAGGGAAAATTAACTAGTCTTGTAGACTCTATAGACTGGATATTGATTAAACTTTGTTAACATAAATTGCTAATCAACATAGAAATAAGATACCCACAAAAATGACCTTTTTATAGTTTTAATATAGTTCATTCAAAACTATAAAATTACTTAAGGCCTTACAGGTAGCAAACCTTACTTTTTTAAATCTAATACGTTAAGATAAGTTCAATAAAAACAAGTTCTTTTAAGTTGAAAAAGATGAAAATTGAAGCTAACGACAAGGATTTAAGGGACGTATTTAAACTTGGTTATTTCAAAATACCTCGGTTCCAAAGGCCTTATTCTTGGGAAAAAGATGAAGTTGAAAATTTCTGGGATGATATTACCAAAAATACTTCCCCTGAGTATTTCATTGGTTCAATGGTTGTGTACCAAGACAACAAGCCTTATTTTGGTATTGTGGATGGGCAGCAACGTTTAACAACTATAACGCTTATACTATCAGCTATAAGAGATGCATTCATAAAGCTAGGAGAGCAAGACCTTGCTCTTGGTGTTCACCAATATGTCGAACAGCCAAACATAGATAATATTAATGAGTTTGTCCTACACTCTGAAACTTCTTTCCCTTATTTGCAAAACCACATTCAAAGTTACTCAGAGCAAAAAATTGATCTTGATGTTGGAACCGAGGAAACAAAGCTTAAAAATGCTTATCAGATAATAACTACCAATCTAGAAAAGTATTCTGGATGCGGTTTTCTTCAATCAGGTCAGTTAGAACTAGTTCCATCAGAAAGTTCGCCAATAACAAGACTCAAAACTCTAAGGGATAAAGTGCTATCTCTTAAGTTAGTGTTTATACAACTGGACAATGAAGACGATGCATACCTTATTTTCGAAACTCTAAACGCAAGAGGTAGAGACCTAAAATCATCTGATCTAGTTAAAAATTTATTATTAAAAACAATAAAAAATACAAATGTTAACATAGATACTCCAAAAGAAGCTTGGGTAAACCTTGTTAATAAATTTGACGACATCGGTGAGATTGATGCCGTAGACAACTTTATACTTCACTACTGGATATCTAAGCATTCATACTGTTCTGAAAAAGAACTTTTTTCAAAGGTTAAAGAGTATGTTCAATGCAAAGATACCGCTCAAAATCTTTTAGCCGACTTTAATTTCTATGGTCTGCTGTACTGTAAAATGCTAAACCCTGATTTCTTTACTTGGGATAAAAATAGAGGAACTAAAATAGTTAAATCGAGTTTACTCACTCTTAACCGATTTAAAGTAAAACAACAATCATCATTTGTACTAGCTTTGTTAGCTAGTTACGAGAAAAAAATCATAACCTTAAATAACCTGCAAAATGCTTTGCAAAAAATAGAACATTTCCACTTTATTTTTAACGCAATAACCTCACAGCGTTCATCTGGGCATATAGTTACGACGTATTCAAAAAATGCAGTGTTGTTATCAAATGCAAAAGATGCAAATGCTGCAAATAAAGTAATAAAAGAACTTTTAGAATCATTAGCTAAAAAACTACCACATTATGAAGAGTTTGAAGTTAAGTTTATGGAACTTATGTTTACTAAGAGCAGATCAAAAGATCGAAATGTTATTAAGTACTGTTTGAGTAGACTTATGCCAGACACTAGTGCATGTCTAGACATAAACTATGATTCTCTCACAATAGAACACCTAATTTCTCAAAGCGACAACAACAGAGATATTGAAGAAATTGGGAGTATTGGAAATTTATTGCTTGTTGACCAAATAACCAACTCAGAAATTTTAAAAAATAAAGCTATTACAGAAAAACTAAACCACTTAAAGGCAGAGAATTATCCTCTTGAGCAATCTTTTATACCTGAAAGCTTTTCTGGCACTTCAGAAGATATTGAACAAAGAGCAAAAAATATAGCTCGTCACTTGTTTCAAAAGAGTCAAATTTAGTTTTTTTGAAGCTTTACTTATAGACTGCGAGCACTTCTAATTTCTTTTAATTCCAGCCTACTCTGAGGTTTACCATTACCTCAGAGTAGAATTCACAAATATGTTGGGCGCCTTTGTAATTGCGAGGCCAATCAAAAGATAGTAAATAAGCAAAATAACTGCCTAAAGTCATATTAGCTATGACACTCAATATTCTTTGACTATTTAATTGAATGCAGCTTAATTTATAACTCTCTAAATTTTTGTAACTCCTTTTTCAAAACAAACCTAGATATGCACCTGCTACATTCAATGTATGGCTTTCAGCACTTACATGTTTGATAACAAGTAAATAAGTACTAATTGTATGCCCCACAGGATAAAATCCTACGTCATCTTTATTTATGATGAAGGTATAAGAGAAACTTTTTAAATCTATTTTTATAGAATATTTTTGAGATCTTTTAAGAAATGGCGGGACGGAGAGATTCTTTAAAAATTCTTAAGCGCATGTTTTACATAACAATAAATAAAACCATAAAAACACCGAAATACCAAATGGAGTACTAAAAAATTAAGTGCTCCAAATAGGTTAAATTAAGAGAAAATCTATATCATATACTTTTGTACTCTTTTTCAATCAATTGCTCTACAAGCTGGTTGAGCTTTACCCCTTTAACTTTGGCTAATTCGTCCAGCATATTTTTTACATCTTCACGTAAAACTAAATTACATGCCTTTTTACCTTTAAGATTGTCACGATATTTTTTTTGCTGCCACGCTTTGTTAAAGTTGATTTCGAAAAGTTTCTTAGCTTCTTCAGAAGATTGCCATGTGTCATAAGCAAAATATATTGCTAAATACATCTCTTCAATACTCGAAGACCAAAATGTAGATACTTCAGGTTTAGATATTGTAAAAGTAAAATCAGTCTTCCTTACATAGTCATATGCCCAACGACACTGCTCTTCGTTTTCTCTATCTAACCAAGAAAACGGTCTACGTCGATTAAGAATTTTCTCACAAATATTTTTGAGGTGAGAAATCAGACTTAATCGCCACCCCAAGTTCAATTCAACACTGTCAAAATATTTTACAATTTCGTTATACCTTTCTTTGGAGCTTGAAGGGTTAAGCTTTAAACCTAAACTTCTATAGGTTGTAGCATATGAAATTGGCGATTGGCTACTTGGAAATAATACCGGATGCAACGGATATCTGTAATAGGACCCTTTAGTAAGTTCCTCCCAAACTACATAACAAGCCCTATCATTCTCTTCCAACCACTCTAATTCACTCAAAGCTAAAACAGCGTGTTGGGCTTTAACTTTGATATTTTTAATATGTTGATCACTTTTCTCTTTATTTAAGTTCTTATTAGCGACAAATTGCCTTAATAGGTTTTTCCCTACACTTGGATCTGAACAATATTTAAGAAATTCTACATCTCCGGATTCTTCATACACAACATTGAAACATGCATTTATAAACCGTACATCATCATCTCGCATTTTTAATTATCCTTAATTTACAATCATAGTTCATCACTACTAAGTAATTTTTTCGTAACCAATATAGTAGTTATTAAAATAATAAATTAATAGTAAAATTGTATATTTTAAGTAATAAAAATACACCATCCCCCACGTCGCTGTAAGCTATGAGCTTGATAAAGAGTTAAATATAACTTCAGAGTAGAATTAATTGTGGGTAAAGCTTATATGTAGCACGCTCGAGAAAAGAACCACTTGCTACGGGCTTGATTTTTTCAAGCCTAATTTCGGTTTGGTAGTATTTATTAGAGTTACTAGTAACGAAGGAATTAACAAAACAAATTCAAATAAAAAAATACGATTCATCCACCTGATATGTAATATTAACAATCAGGATAAAAGATGAATAATCAAACACAATACTCAGTAACTACTAACCCTACTTACAAGCGATATCAAACACTCGCTAGAGACAATCAGCCTCTAGTTACTCCATACTTAGATGCTATTGAGAAAGTCATGCTTACTGCTTGTGCTGAATATAAAAGATCGTTTGCTGTGAGGATTGATTTAAGGCTACCTGCTTACTCAAATACAATTGATTTGGATAACAATAAAGTGTGTACTAGATTTGCTGCCTCCCTTGAAGCACAGATTAAAGCTGATACAAAGCGTAAAACCCGTGAGGATAAAACTCCACATCCATGTAAAATTAGGTATATTTGGGCTAGAGAGCAGAATATTGCTCAACACCAGCATTATCATCTTGTTCTATTTTTTAACAAGGATAGGTATCACTGTACGGGTAAAATAAATGCCGAGAGTGATAACCTGTTTACTCGAATAGTTAAGGCATGGGCAAGTGCGTTGAGCTTACCTATAGATGAAACTATGGAGTTAGTTCATTTACCTAATAATGCACATTACTATCTTGACGCTAATAGCTCTAATTTCACTCAAGACTTTCATGCTCTGTACTATCGACTGAGTTACCTCGCAAAACTCAATACTAAGCAGTATGGATTAGGGCAGCGTTGTTTTGGTTATAGTCAGAGGTGATATTCTAATTAAGACCTGTGCTTCTCAATACTTGTTCTAACCCCCTTTTGAGACCTTCAACTAGCTAAGTAAGCTTAAACCCTTAGTATATAAGGGCTGGCAAGTTCCCAAAATAGCATTACGAGAAGCTAAAAATACAATCAAAAACAAAAAAAGAACGCACTCATAAAAATGCGTTCTTCGTTTGTTACTAGTCAAATAAACTAGCAATGCCAGCGATTACGCCACCAGCAACCGCCAATGGAACTGTAACAGGAGCAGAGACTGTACCAGCCCCAATGATGATCGCACCGGATGTAATCGCCCCTGCTGCGGCTCCAGAGCCAACAGCAACGGCAGTACGACCAATACTGGCCTCACATTTACCCGTAATCTGTTTTGATAACTCATTGCCAACGAGCCCACACGTTACGGCTTTATTTAAAGACATAATGCCTCCTATTAAATTGAAAGTAGCACCTAATGCACTACCCTGCTATAGCTCTAACTCTTCAAAATCTTTATCTATTTCCTCCTGTGTTATGCCAATGTAGCGAAGTGTTGTTGCCTCGGAGCTATGGCGAAGCATTTTCATTACCCGCGCTATATCATGCGTTTTATGGTAAAGGTGATACCCACGTGTTTTACGCATTGAATGCGTGCCTAATTTAATGTTCAGTTCTTCGCCAACAAGTGCAAATGCCCTTGTAACAGCCCTTCGTGATAATGGCCTAGGTTTAGAGTATTTTGCTTGTTGATTACGGTAGGACTGAAAAAGGTAAACGTGAGTAGGATGAGTTGAGCGAATCTCATTTATAAAGCTCAATGCCTTGTTATTTAGTTTAATCTCGGCAAGCTTCCCTGTCTTACTTTCAAAAATGAGTAGCCGATCATTTTGTATATCTGTAAATTTAACTGATAACAGATCAGATATTCTCAGAGCTAAATTTAAACCGATATTCCAAACATCACTCATCTGCTTAGAGCTACGCTTCTCTAGTAAATAACTTATTAATTTAACCGTATCTAGATCTTTAACTGCCTGGACTTCAGACATACTCCCTCCTAGTCACAAGTTATTGATACCTGATAACAGCCAGTGCGGTAATACTCAACAAAGTTCGAAATAAATAAAGCAAAAAGTTCCTTTGCTTCATGATGATTCAACCAGCCGACAAGCAAATGAAAAACTCGCTTGCTAGAAAAGCAAATATCAATTTCTTTAACCAATTCAGGGTAAACATTTCCCTGGTAAGAAAAATCAGTAATATATTCGAATTGCCAATTGTTAGTATGCTTTTCTAATCGCACTTCAACTGGATGAAAGCCCCCTGCTTCAGGCGCGTATTCAGGATCTTTAAAGTTGAGCGTTAACGACTTCGCTTTGTCACTAAAACACTCACTAAATGCAATCTCCTTACTAACTATTTCAATAAAAGTGTTTGGCACTTTTAAACCCTTTATTTGCTCTATTTTGATTGCCATTACTCGGTCTCCTTTTAAATTAAGCCATGCTCAGCAAATGAAAAACTTGTTTCACCGATTATGATGTGATCAAGAACAGAGACATCTATTAGATTTAATGCATCGCGCAGCTTGTTTGTGATTAATTTGTCTGCTTGGGACGGTGTAGCAACACCAGAAGGATGGTTATGAGACAAAATGACTGAAGCTGCATTTAACGACAAAACTTCTTTTACAACTTCTCGCGGATAAACGCTCGCCGCATTAATGGTTCCTCTAAAAAGCTCTTTAAAAGCAATAACGCGGTTTTGACTATCTAAAAACATTACCGCGAACACTTCGTATTCATGTAATGCCAACTTATGTCTCAGGTAGCTTTCGCAATCGTTCGGGCAATTTAATACACCATCACGAAACTGCTTCTGAGCAATAATGTATGCTGCTGCCTCAAGAATTTGTTCATCATCGACAGGGTGCTGAAACTCATACAAAGGTTTTTTCTCTTGCATTTTTTTGTCTCCATTGTGGTGAATGCAAGTAAATGATGTATAGCTATAAAATTTTAGTTTTAGGGCATAAAAAAATACGAGCTCCGGAAATGTTATGAACTAATAACTAACCGGAGAAAATCCATGCGTTTAATCAAATTAAAAGAAGTTTTACACATGACAGGCCTAAGCCGCGCAACGGTATACCGTTTTATGGCTGCTGGTGGATTCCCTATGAAAGTGGAGCTAGGTGGCAACTCTGTAGCTTGGGTGGAAAGTGAAGTTGAAGATTGGATAAATGAGAAAATATTCAAAAGAGACGACGAAAAATAAACACAGCCTGTAGATTTTACAGTCATTTAGCAGTAAGTTAGTCTTATTAAAAAGGATTTTAAGACTAAACATGCTTCACAAAGAACTAAAAGAAAAACAACGTAAACTACGAGATAACTTCCCTGAAGGATTAGCTCTAAGAGTACACAGAGCACTTAGCTGGTTAGATAAATCAGAACAATGTAATCAAGATTTAGACTGCCAGTTTATATTTTTATGGGTTTCTTTTAATGCAGCATATGCACAAGATACAGAGTGCTTAAGTTTCAATGAAACCCAGTCATTCAGTCATTTCTTAGAAAAACTAGATAAACTTGACTCGAATAGCAGGATTTATAACTTACTTTGGAATGAGTTTCCAAACAGTATTCGAGTTTTATTAAGTAACAAGTTTGTTTTTCAGCCGTTTTGGCAGCTCCATAATAAACAAATTACAGAGCAGGAATATGCTCAGCGTTTTAGTGATGCCAAACTAGCAGCTAACTATGCTTTGGCAAATGAAGAAACGGCAAAGTTAACCTCCATCGTATTACAGCGACTCTATACTCTAAGAAATCAATTGATACATGGGGGAGCTACTTGGAACAGCAGCGCTAATAGAGAGCAACTCAAAGATGCTGTACAGTTTTTATCGCAACTTGTCCCATTTATTATCGATATAATGATGGATAACCCTAATGAATTATGGGGCGATGCACACTACCCTTTAATTAACAAATAAGATATTTATATTCGGGAATAGATATTATCAAGATGAATCAAAAAGGTATTTGGCTTAGCAGTAAAGAAACGATGAAATACTTAAAGCTCTCAGGTTGTGAGCTTATGCATCGCCGTGAGCGAGGATTGCTTAAATTTGAAAAACGCGGACGCGCTTACTTTTATTATTGTGAAAAAATAACCCACTATGGACTTTCCTGAATACAAGCAGTTAATAAAAAGCCTAAAGCATGGTAAGTCTTTACCTACCGCTATTTATCTACATAAATCTTGTATCTCAGAGTGCTTACCTGAAGCGCTGTTAGCGTTAATAAATACAACAATAAAAACGTTAGAGGTAGATGCTGATTGGAATCTAATAAAGCTCTATAAACGTGATTTTAAATTTACCCTGCTCGAGTACCCTAGTTTTGATCAAAGCTCATACCCTGAGCTTCTTAAAAGCCATACAATAGATATTTACGAAAACACGGTAAAAACGACAGATTACAGTGGCTCTGCCAACCCACCAATATTACATCGTAAAGAAACATTCGTTTTACCAAACTACCCTCATCACAAGCTTTTTGAAGAATTAACAAAAGAAGGTGAACAAATCGGCCTTTATCAAAACACCAAAAGTATTGGCTTCAAAAAACAATGGCAAAACTTAATAAAACGCAAAGGCTACAAGTTAGATGAAAATGGCAGACTTCATCGAGTAGCTAAAATAGTTGAGCCAAAAAACCCCGAAGAACCACAACAAATACAGCGGCACCTAACAGCTATAAACAGAGATAGGCTATCAGCCCCATTCCAGAAGCTTGCAAAGTATGGCTACTTAAATGGTGATTATTCAATTCTTGATTACGGTTGCGGTTTAGGTGACGATGCGACCGAGCTTGAAGCTCATGGACTAAACATAAATGCCTGGGATCCTGTTCATCGCCCTCATGCAACTAAAACACCATGTGATATTGTTAATCTTGGCTTTGTACTTAATGTTATTGAAAATCAAACAGAGCGCCAAGACACTCTAAAGGCAGCATATCAATATACAAATAAGTTACTACTTGTTTCTGTCATGCTGGCTAACGAAGCTAAGCAAGAGCATTTTAAGCCATATAAAGATGGTGTAATTACAAGCCGTAATACGTTTCAAAAATACTTTAGCCAAGCTCAAATACGCTGCTATATAGAGCAAGTTTTAAAAGTAAAAACAACTCCATTTGGGCAAGGTATCATTGCCGTTTTTAAATCTGCAGAACTTGAAGAAGCACACCACCTTGAACTGCAATTTCAAAATTATAACTGGCAACACATTACACAACGCCCAGCCCCTAAGGTTATAAACAGAGCTGAGCAAAAGTCGTTATTCGAAAAGCATCAAGACTTATTAGCTGACTTTTGGCAATATTGCTTACATTTAGGCAGAATGCCTGCAAATGACGAATTTGAACAAAGTGCTGCGATTAGGCAAATATTTGGGAGCCATAATAAGGCGTTCCAGCTCTTGCAGAGCTATTACGACCAAGCTGAATTTGAGAAAGCAAAAGCAAAAAGGCACGATGATTTACTGGCTTATTCCGCCCTTAGTCTGTTTGGAAAGCGTAAAGCTAAAAGCCACATGCCAGCGAAGCTTACCCGCGATATAAAAATACATTTTGAAAGCTATACTCATGCACTCGAAGAAGCTAAGTCACTATTATTTTCAATTTCTGAGCCTACGAATATTGGAAATGCATGTTATAAAGCATATGAAGATATAAAACTTGGCGAACTTTACGACAACCACTCTTACATTTTACCTACCCGTTTTTTAAACCAACTTCCCGCTATTTTACGTGTTTATATTGGCTGTGCCGTACAGTTATATGGCGATATTGACGACGTAGATTTAGTAAAAATACATATGCGATCAGGCAAGGTTACCTTTTTAAAATACGATGACTTTAGTAAAAAACTACCGCTACTTATTGAGCGAGTCAAAGTAAAATTACTCGAACAAGATATCGACTACTTTATCTATGGCGATGATTACCCTAACCAACCTCTCTACAACAAAATTCGTTATTTATCAAAAGACAGCAGTGAATACAAAAGCCAGCAACGCTTTGATAAAAAACTAGCAGCCATGCTTAAAGGTGTTCTCAAAGAAGAATGGCCCAATTGGCCTATTTTACTCAAGGTGTTTGACTATTGGGCTGTTGAGTTAAAAAACAATCGTTTTATTAAGCTAAAAAAATAAAATCATACTTAACACTTCCCCTAACTGATAAATTAACTAATTAAAAAACAATCAGAGATTGAATTATTACGTAAGGTACGTAATAATATTACGTACAAGCCATTAGTAAGCCATCACCAATGAGTAATCTAGACACAAATTATTGTTACAGCTTCCCCGCTGTAAGAGGCCAGCAAGCTGGCAAGCCTTTTTACATTGCTACCTGCCCGCTTCGACTTATCCCAAAAATATTCGTTTATGATGAAGAAGAAGTCCCTGTCGAATTAAGAGCTCAACGTACTTTAAATAAAAACCGTATTCCTGAAATGGCCCGTTATTTAGTGGACTCACCAAATGACTATGTTTTTTCTGCAATTACAGCTTCAGTAGGCTCTGAAGTGGACTTTATAGGCTCTGGTGATGGTATCAACCTTGGCACTTTAAAAGTTCCTATGGATGCCCAAATCCTCATAAATGATGGACAACATAGACGAGCAGCAATTGAAGAGGCAATTAAAGAGCGACCTGAGCTTTGCCAAGATAACATTGCTGTACTTTTCTTTGTTGATGAAGGCTTGCAACGCAGTCAGCAGATGTTTGCCGATTTAAATAAGTATGCCGTTAGACCAAGTGCGTCTCTGTCGACATTGTATGACCACAGAGATCAAGCCGCAGAGCTGGCTCGTTACCTTGCACTAGAGTGTGAGCCATTTTTAGGTTTCACGGAGTTTGAGCGCTCTTCTATTGCAGCTAAAAGTAGCAAGCTTTTTACACTTAGCGGTATAAAGCAAGCTAACAAAGCTTTGTTTGGTAAAGGCTTAAAAGAAGGCTATAGCGATGAAGAGAGAAAAGTAGCTGTCTCATTTTGGCGCAATTTAAACCAATATATGCCCGAATGGCAGCAAGTGAGAGATAAACAGCTTTCAGCTGCTGAGTTTCGACAGGAGTACATTAGTGCTCATGGCATAGGGCTTCAAGCTTTAGCAATAGTAGGAAACGAACTACTAAAACTCAGTGAGCCTGAGCAAAGTAAATGTTACACTCAGCTACATAAAATTGATTGGCGAAAAGCAAACCCAGCTTGGAAAAACCGTGCAATGAACCATGGTCGACTCTCTAAAGCCGTTTCAAATATATTTTTAACAGCCATAGAAATAAAAAAACAAATTGGCTTAAAGCCCTCTGTTGAAGAGCTAGCTAAAGAAAAAGAATTGTTAAATACATGACATTATTAAATCAGTACGATCTAGACGACTATATCGAGTTTATAGAAAACGAGTCATTTGCAGGTGGAAAGCTTCATGAATTTGTAGCTAATACTCAGCGAGTGTATATGGCCGACAAACGTCCTTGGGTTATAGGCTACAGCGGTGGTAAAGATTCATCAGCTGTGATGACACTCGTTTATTTTGCGTTACTAGGATTAAAGCCCGAAGATCGCCACAAGCCTGTATTTGTTGTTGCATCAGATACCCTAGTTGAAACGCCTATGGTTGTTGATCACGTCGATAAATCTCTAAAACTTATTGAAGAAGGCGCAAGACGCGAAGGTTTACCAATCACTTCGCATAAGGTTGTGCCTAAGTCTAACAATACTTTTTGGGCAAACTTACTAGGCAAGGGTTACCCGGCACCAACGCGTAACTTCCGCTGGTGTACTGAGCGAATGAAAATTGATCCGGTAAGTACATTTATAAAAGAGCGTGTTAGTGAATATGACGAAGTAATCGTTGTACTTGGCTCTCGCTCTCAAGAAAGTGCCTCTCGTGCCCAAGTTATTAAAAAGCACAAAATTGATGGCTCTGATCTTGCTGTACACACTACATTAAATAATGCATTTATTTACACTCCAATCGATACATGGAGCGTAGATGACGTATGGAAGATATTACGTCTTTGCCATTTAAAAACGGAAGAAACACCCTACGGCACAAAAAATAAATGGCTAGATAAATATGACCTTGAATGGGAAAACCCATGGGGTGGTAAAAACCTAGTTTTATGGAATCTATATAAAGACTCATCTGGCCAAGGTGAATGCCCTCTCGTTATTGATGAAACAACACCATCGTGCGGTAACTCGCGCTTTGGATGCTGGACTTGTACTGTTGTCACCAAAGACCGCGCAATGGAGAGCTTAATTCAAAATGGTGAGCAATGGATGCTACCGCTGTTAAAGTATCGCAACATGCTTTCTCGCAGTACTTCACCAAAGCTTAAAAAGAAATATCGCAACCATATACGCCGTGATGGTCGACTTGCATTTAAAACATTAAAAGAAGATAAAGAGCGCGTACTTACCGACGATTACACAACGGGCCCTTACTTATTAAAATACCGTAAACATGCCATGCGTTTACTGCTTAATATTCAAAAGCAGTTTAATGAGCAAGGTAGAGATGTAGAGCTAATTACAGTTGATGAGCTGCACGCTGTACGTCACGAGTGGCTTAACGATCCTAACGAGCCTGATTGGGACGATTCATTACCTGCTATTGTGTTTGATATTTTAGGTATTAAGTTAGACTGGACGATTGATGACTCAAACCAATTTAGCTTTACCGAAAGCCAGTTATTACATGACATTGCACCTAAACATGGCGTGTCACCGCAAATGGTTAAAAAGTTAATTGATGTTGAAAAACAAATGAGTGGGCTTGCTCGCCGTACCGGTATATTTAATCGAATTGGTCGCTTAATTCAGCAAGACTGGGAAAGCGCAGAGACCATTATTGCCTCTAATTTAGATATCAGACAAAAACAAATGCGCCAAAGTAATGAAGTAAAAACGCTTGAAGACGAGTTAAAGCAAATAAACGCAATGTTAAAAGCTGAGGGCATAGAATGATTTTTAAAACACTCACGCTTAATAACTTTCGAGTTTTCAATGGCGAAACCAGTATCGACTTAACACCTCGCAAAGAAGGTGTTTTTGAACGCCCAATTATATTATTTGGTGGTTTAAACGGTGCAGGTAAAACATCAATTCTAACTGCAATTCGTTTAGCATTACTTGGTAAACGCGCACTTGGTGCGGTGATCACTAAAAAAGACTATCTTGCTTATTTAAATGAACAGACAAATAACACAGCTTTAAAAAGTGATGAAAGCGCACAAGCACGAGTTTCATTAAGCTTTACACACACTCATCAGGGTGAACACAAGCTTTATGAGGTCACACGTCAGTGGCAAGCAGAACAAGATGAAACATTAACGCTTACAATTAATGGAGTGCTAGACACTTCTCTTAATAGCGAACAGGTGCAAGCTTTTTTACATGAATTAGTGCCGCCGGGTATTGGGGATTTATTCTTTTTTGATGGTGAAAAAATTGCAGAGCTTGCCGAAGACGACACAGGCTCTTACTTAAAAGAAGCAGTACAAAAACTGCTTGGTATCGACATAATTAATCGCCTTGATTCTGACTTAGATATTTACCTTAAAGGTTTAGGTGCAGAAGCAGCAGACAAAGAAACCATTAAAAAGATTAATGCAGCCGAAGCCGAAAAAAAGGCGATATCAGTACAAGTTAATGAAGCCCAACAAAATGCAGACCATATCGGAGTTAAGCTTACTGAGCTTAAAACCCAAATAGCCTCTAAAGAGCAGAGCATACAAGCACGGGGCGGCGCTTGGGCAAAAACCAAAGATCAAGAAGAAGCCAAAGTATATGAACTCATTGAACTTGAAAAAGAACTTACAGCTAAAATTCGCCAAGAATTAAGTGGCTCATTACCAATGGCTTTAGCACCAACGGCAATGCAAAGCTTAATTGAGCAGCTAACAAAAGATCAAAAAATCAAACAAGCAAAAGCGTTTGGCAATGAGCTGACCCAAGCTTTACCTGACTTAGGAGCTAAATTAGCAACGCAATTTAGCACTCAAAGTAACGATATTATGGCAACGGTAAACAGCTATTTTGGCCAATTAGTTGCTCAAAGTAGTATGGAATCGCCTGAGCTTGATATTTCTGACTCTGAGTTTGCGCTTATTCAAGCACAGGTTACTGATGCTCAAAAGTCACAGGTATTACTAAAAGAGCTAACACAAGCCCTTGAAGCTGTTCAAAATAAGCTAAGTACCTTATCAATAAATATTGAACGTGCACCAGATGCAGAAGAGCTTAAAGACCTATACGAATCGTTACGAGCCCTTGAAAAACAGCGCGATGCAATTAGCAAAGAGTACATTAGCGAATTACTTAAAGCGAAAGACCTCAAAGCGAAAGAGCTTGAGCTGGCAAAACGTTTAGAAAAGTTCTACGCGAAGCTAAAAAACAAACACTCATCAGACAAAGCTGTAGAGCGAGTAGAACAAAGCCAAAACGTACTCCACGAATTTAAAGAGGCACTCACTTCACAGCGTGTTAGCCAGCTTGAAGAGCTGTTTGTAAAGGCATATCGCAAACTTGCTCGTAAAGAAGATTTAAAGCTATCAGCTAAAATTGACCCTAACAGTTTTGATGTAAACCTTGTTGATGCCGAAGGCTCAGTGATTAACCGCAAATCAATGTCTGCTGGTGAAAAGCAGATTTTTGCTTTTGCTATTTTGGAGGCACTTGGTAAGCTTTCTGGCAAAGTACTACCTGTCGTGGTAGACACGCCTCTTGGCCGATTAGACTCTAAGCACCGCGACAAGCTAATTAAACACTACTTCCCTGAAGCCAGCGAGCAAGTAATTTTACTATCAACAGACACCGAGGTAGATGAAAGCTTCTACCAAGCTATTGAGCACAAAGTATCTCACGCGTTCGAAATTGAATTTAATCAGCAAACAAGTAGCTCAACTCTTCGTGAGGGTTACTTTTGGGCTGAGCTTACACAGGAGGCCATATAATGCTCCCACAAACAATGTGGCTAAATAAAGCCGTTGAAGAGCAATTACAAACACTAAAAGGCAAAACAGGCGTTACACCAAACGTTGCTGCCCGTATTGCTTTTTTTCGCTCTGTTGAAAAGGGCTTTGTATTTGATAAAGACACTGATTATAAGCTTTCTGGTAGCCTCAAGCTCGATAAATTTACGTGGTTAGGTAAAACCCAAATAGTCACTGAACTATTGCTAAAACAGCGCTACCCTGAGTATTCTGATAAAGAGTTACAAACAGCTTGGGCAGCGCATGTTGAGGATGGAGTATCTGCGATTAGAAATCAAAGTGAGCTTAGAACATTAATTAACGCTCTCTAGAATAGATTAGTCATAACAAAAAAATTAACCACCTCACAGGTGAGGATGTGACTTTTAAGTTGTACTATATTGTATTGGCTCAGATTTTGTCTGGCAGTTACCCGTTTCGAGCTGTCACTACCAGTTTAATTTGGGCTAGGTGTTGCGAGTCGTTCTTCGCATGTTGCATACAACTCCCTTTATGACTTGTAGCCGCACTGATTTAAATATCAAATTTCTTCCTAATGCTGGAAAAAAGCTCTAAGGTATCCCCATAATTCATAGCTAGCTGAGCAAACTCTTCGATTCTAGCTAACTCTCTTCTAAATAAATTCTTAAATATTTTTAAATCTTCCGGTGAGAAGCCATCCATATCAAAATTTGGAGGAACTGCAATATAGTCATGTATATAAGCGAACTCTTTATTTGGAGATTTTCTTAATACCCTGCCTCTTCTTTGAATATATTCTCTAGGATTTGTTGAAGAAGCTAATATATAGGCATGTTGGGTTGATGGAACATCTACACCTTCATCTAAGCATTTAATCGCAACGATGACGTCGGTTTCCCCTTTATCAAAGTTGTCTAATAAGACACTTCTCTCGTCTAAGTCCGTTTCTGCTGTAAACTTATTACATGAAACACCATAGGTTGTACCTAATTCCTTAACGACGTATTCAACAGCTCTTAGATCTCCCTCCCTAGTATCACCTACATAGATTAGTGTGTGCTTTTTTAAACCAACGTCTCGTACTTGCTGAAAAAATTTTTTGTATTTATTTTCCATTGAGTTGATTAATCTAGCTCGTTTTAAAAGAAGAGTTTTAGCTAATTCTGAAACTTTCACCTCTCCATTTTTTCCGAAATTAATCAACCTTGAAATTTGACGTGAAAGTTCTTTGTAGTCTTCCCATTCTTCATCTGTAAATTCGATGAGCGTTGGGTAATAAAAGTATTTCGTTAAACATTTATTATTTATTGCGTCCTCAAGAGTAAAGTTTATAACCTCATCTCCGAAATATTTATATAGTTCATCTGTGCCTTCTTCGTCATTATGTCTATGGGGAGTTGCGGATAATCCAAGCCTATAATGGCTAGTACTTGGCAGCCTTTTTAAACCTTCAGATGAACCTAAGTTATGCATCTCATCTGCAACCAATAAGGACGGCATTTTGCTGAAATACGTATCAAACCGCTTAAAAGAATTAGAGGTAAAGGTGGCATTAGTGCATATAGCTAAGGTGACACCAAAATGCTGAATAATTGAAGAAGTTAAACTTTGTACAAGTTGCCCTTCCCACTTTGTAACTCCACCAAAACATCTAATTGGGCTAAATCCAAATTCTTCTGCTTCTGTACACCATTGCTTTGCGAGGTGGGTATAAGGAACAACGATTAAAACGAATAAAGTGCTATTCTTACTGTTTGTGTGTGCTGCAAGTTTCGTCACGGCAGAGAGAGCGGTCACCGTTTTCCCCGCTCCTGTAGCCATACAAAATATACCTCTTCCATTCGCCTTAAACCATCTATTTACAGCGTCTGTTTGATAGCTTCTCAGCTCCCCATTATCATCTAGAAAATGCTTGGGAATTGAATACTTCATCTTTAAGCGGTAGGGCCTAGAGTTCAACTGAGTAAATTCTATATAAGGTGCTAACGACGTATCCGAAGGCGTATATACTTTTAGGTTGCTATCTTTTCCCTCCCACATTTCGTCAAAGTCAACTTCTATATCTTTGAGCCTGGCTTCAGATTCTTCACTAGAATAAGAGGTAAAGATATCAATTCGTTCCCAATTTCCTTTTGAAGATCCTGTTAAGTTGTATGATCCTGAAAAGGCAATTTTATTACCATTTTCATCTTCAAAAACCCCCATTTTGGCGTGCATGATACCGTCTAGATTATTGCATGGTATTGCTATTTTAAAATTTAGAATTCCATCAGCAATTAACCAACTAATAGCAGCTAAAGTATCATCTTTTAAAGACAAATATAGCTCTTGAAAACTTTGCTTAAAAACTCGTTCTCTATATAAGTCACTATTACTTCCTGAGATTAGGGCTTCATAGTCAGATTTAGAAAGTTGAGGAGATATAAGCCAGTATGCTTTACCTCCATTCGAAGCTAAGTTGGCGATACCTTCTGCCACATCCTTTATCCACTTCGATGAAAAGTAACCTACAGCAACCTTATAAGATAAAGAGTTGCTTAAAAGAGGCTCAAAAAGCGAATCATTAGGGTTTTCTTTAGTCGTTTTAATTGAATAAGGCAGTTTTAGTTTTTTGAAACTCATTAAAACCCTAACTCCTTAATTATTGTTGAAGAGTTTAATCCTTCGCCTTCCTGATCGCCTTTTAGCGTCAATTCTCTATGGATTTCTCTAATGCGGCTTTGAATTTCTGATAGATTTGTAATTGCGTTGAAAGATGGAGTCCAAGAGCTTAAATCAATAGGACTAGCTATTTTCAAAAAATCATCGGAAACTTCAATGTTAACTGAATTCTTTCTTATGTAGTCTAATAGAGTTTCGTACTCTAACTTTTTGTTGAACTTTTCTATTTTATCCAATATAAAATGAATTGTTCTATTCTTTTTCTGTAAATAAAACAAGCTAATATATTCAGCACAAGCTAAGTCTAAGATACTTATATGCTCACCAATTAAGCCGTATAAACCACGTTCTAATCTTACAATATGATTACTTCGCGCAAGTTCTGCAACTATAGTTTGGTCGTGATAATCTCCTATTTGATTCGCTTCAATTTGCAGGTCTTTTACAGACAAAGGCCCACACTTCAACAAAGAATTAGTTAAAATTTCTCCGAATGCGATCAAATCACTTTCTGAAAAGTTGCTGCTTAGGCCAATTTTCAGTCCGTATCGATGGCAATAAAACCTCTTATCGTCTTGTAATATGCCATATATGGCATATCGGGACACTTTATCTATAGCAAGATTGCTAGATAGTATCTTATGCAAGTCGGCCGCTGAAATATATTTCTTTTCAAGGTTTGAGCTGAGATGACTAAAAGATAAATCACGAATCCTTTTAACGACATCACCTTTAAAAGGTAAAATATCGTATGTTCCATACGTCCCACGATCCATTATCAAAAACTGCTCTGAATCCATAATAATATTAGCTACTGTCCGCATATCTCTGGGATCACGAACTTCATCACTATACTTAGAATAGACCTCTTCCATTTTCATCGGATATCCGTGAAAGTTAACAACGCTAGCACAAATATCTTCTATAGGTTTTTCTATAGATAACGTTTGCTTATTAGATTTAAAAAAAGTAATTGCTTCTTCGCTTAAAAAAGGCGCTAAACTTTTTATTTCATTATCAGTTGTGTGAGTTAATGATAGAACTTCGCAAATACTTTTAAACCAAGTTGAATTTTCTATTTTGCTTTCGTAATACTCAAAGAAGTTCTCTAAAACGAAGAAATTATTACGACGTGTGCTAACTGCACTTAAGGCACTTTGATAGCCATCCTTTATTTTTAAAAGGTTTCTAACCCAGCTAGGAAATGATTCAAATAGGTCTTCAACTTGATCTTTATGAATGATTCCAGATTTTATTGCTAATGTTTCCTTTAAATATTCACTTTGCTTGGACAAAAACATTTCAAGTAAAAGCCAGCAATACGCTGTTTTTGATAAGAGTAATTTGCTTGTTGTGGCTTTTTCAATTTGCCTAATTCTCTCTCTGGTTACCCCGTAAATCTCACCTAACTCCTCAAGAGTCAATTTTTCTGTGGCTAGTAATCGTCCTACAATACAACCAACTCCTCTTTCATTATTAAAAACTGCCTCTGGCATGAGCTTTTTCAACGCTTGATAGTCTGAAATATCGCAGTTATGGATTGTGTCTAGTTGAGCTAGATATATGGCCTCGATCAGTTTATATGTTGAATCTTGTATGCATACACCATTTAACAGGTCTGACAATTCCAATTTGATTTCTTCAACAGAGTTTAGCTTGTATATCTCTTCTAAAGCTTCTTTAAAGGTATTAACAGTGATCTCTTTAGAATCTATATTTATAAATTTTGAATCACTCAAAATTAGGTCTTTAAGAACTAAATATTGGCAATAAGCCAAATTCGGAGCACTATTAAAGGCGTTAGAAATTATTTCTTCTATAAGTTTAGATAAACGAAGATCCGAGGGGTAAAGTCTAAAAAGAGAGGCTAAAAATCGATCATCCTTTACAGGCTTTAGGTTTAATAAGTCCTGGGTAAAGCAACCTGAAATAAAAGATGAGCCATTATTTTCAATGCCTGAAGTAATGTGCTCGTCTATTAAATTTCTTATTTCTTCTTCCGACTTTCTTCCGCAATGAGCAAACTTGTATTTGAAACTACCGCTTAGATCTGACTTAAATAACGTGTTATGGGCTTCTACGGCATTTTTAATGATATTTGACGTTCTTACCGAGCAAGTAGCTTTTTTTTGTTCTATGAGGTTTAGTAATTTGGGTATCAAATCCATGTCATCATCAAGGTCATCGTATGTTTGATGATTTCCAATAAGATCCTGTTTTAAAGCATATTCTGAAATCAATGTCCTGATTTCTTTTTCTGACTTTTCACCACAGTTAGCAAACTTTGTTCTAATGCTTTGGGTAAGCTCGTCACTATAAAGCGTAGTTTGATTGGTAAATGCTATTTTAATGATGTTTGCCGTTCTGACAGAACATGACACTAAGTTAGAGTCTAATAGTGCTTTGAGTTTAGGAATAAGATCTTCCCTTATTGATTCAGGATTATGGCTCTGAACGCTGGTATTTTGTTTTTGATTATTATCAGTAGCTGATTCTTGAGGAGTGCATACATCATCCACATTTAATTCCAGAAGACAAAACTCAATTGCATCCGTAGGATTATTTTTCTCAAAATTCTGGAATTCCTCTTCCGTTACAAAGTAGCCTTCATTTTTACGGAATGTAAAAGGAAACAGTGAGAGTGCTTCTTGAAAAGGAGTATTGTAAACAATACGTCCTTTTACTTCGTTACCTCTTCTATCTACATGAATAATTGCTGGAGAAAATTTAAATGTTTTTCTCATACTTCCGCCTACAGTGTTAAAGAGGATATATCATAGATAACGCTGCTATCAGCTTCTTCATCAGCTAGTAGCTCGACGAAAGAGTCTAGAATGCTCTTTCCTCTACCTAAAACTTCTTCACTAATAATTTTTAACCCTGCTGCCGCATACTCTTCAAAGATTAGGACTTTTCTATCGTGATTGTCATCTGACAAAAAATGTACTTCGCACTCATCTGGCTCTGTTATAGCAATACTGTTCATTACCGCTATATCAAATTCACCATTAAACACATGAATTGGAATCGGCTCTGACGATTTAGAAAACTGCTCTCTTATTTGTCCTCTAGATTTAGCTAAACATGCTGCGAAAACTAAAATATCTTTGTACGAGGAAAATACCTTTTCTTCATCTTTAAGTAGCTTAAGTAACGAGTCATATTTTTCTGGCTTTCTTACTCTATCGGTCATAGTATCCCTCGTTAATTTCAGTCCTTTCAAAGGTGTCGCTTCTTTTTAAAAACTCTGTTTCTTCTCCCTCTAGTTTAGGAGAGTAATAAATTAGACTGTTGTGTAAATTTACAGCCCCTGAAAACTCATTTTCCACAGATCCTTTCCATTGTGAAGAAGATACAAATACGATTATTTGCTCAGCTAACTCCGGTACGTACTTAGCTATAAGCGCTCTGTAATCATCATCTAAAGAACCGAAGGGAGAGTCCATTACGATAGGAAAAATTCCACCTTGGGCCAGGCCATTAGACTTTGCTTCATTTTCTTTAGCCAAGCTAACAATACACGATATAAAAGCCAAACTAGTTATTTGGCTCTCGCCAGTAGACTTTTCAGTTACAACTTGTTTACCTCTGCCAGAAATATCTTTAAATATTTGCAATGCATAGTTGTCGTCAATTTCGGCCCAATAGTTTTTTCTGATTATGCTTTGAAATACTTTATTAACACGTTCAGACAGTTTAGTTTTTATGCTATCGGATAATGAATCTAAGAGTTTACCTAATACTATTGAACTTTCTTCTGCTATGTCGAACCTCTTTTTAACTACAGACTTAACTTGTTCACTATCAGCTAATTTTTTTCTCGATTTTTCAGCTTCTTTTAGCTCCTCATCAAGCTTCTTAATTTCACTCTTAACTTCACCAATAGACTCAATAGTTTTATCTTTTTGTAGATCTAGTTCTTTTCTTCGCTCTTCCAGATCCGCTGCTTGTTCAATAACCCCGACATCATTCGAAATAGTATCCAATTCACCTATTAATTTATGTCTTTCAGTATCTAAGTTTTTCCTTTTTACTTGCAGTGTTTTAATAGCATCAAATAGAGACTTTCTTTGCGGCTCTATGTGTTGCAGACTTCCTGAAAGCTCTATAAATGCATCCTCCATAGACTTTGAAGAAGCTTTTGATTTATATCGTCTAAGCATTGATGATGCTTCAGTTCCTTCTGAAATATCAGCTCCGCAAATGCAATATCCATCTTCTAGTAAGTCATCAATAAATTGCTCTCTTATCCTGTAAGGCAATTCACCTTTTTCTCTCTTCTCGTCTAGAACATCTTTTACAGACTGTGCAGTCTTATCAAAAAAACCTAAAAAGCCTTTCTTTGATATTTCGAGGCTAAGAGACGCTTTGTTGTCTTCAAGTTCTTTTCTTATTGTTGTAATTCTTTCTTCTATTTCATCTCGTCTTTTTTGCAGTTGGGCAGATTCTTTAATTTCTTCTAGGCGGTTTCCTATTTCCTTTATTGATTTTTGTAACTGCAAATGTGTTTTTTCCAAGTTTTCCAGCTCAATATTTTTGCTGCTCAGCTTTGCAATTAGGTTCTCTTCTAATTCCATTGCCTTAGCCAAGTCAGATTCACTTGCATGAGATTTCATTTCTTTTCTAAAAGAATTAATTACATATTCATCAAGATGCTTTTTGCCTCTCTCAATTATTTGAAGCCCCATAATTGATTTTATCGCATGTTTAATATCTCCTGACGAAGATGAGCTAGCCAATTTTTCTATCCTTTCACCATTGAAGAAAAAGTAACTGTGAAGTGATTTAGGTAAAATCTGATTTATATGCGTTTCAGGATTATTAGATGCTTTCTTTTCGCCAGAATCTTTATCAATCCACTCCAAAGTAAAAAATGAACTACCTAACTTTTCAATGTTGTCATCTTCATACTTTTTATGCAGTTGCTTTCGTTTAGCAGTATAAAGAGTGTCCTCATGAATAAATTTAACAAAAACCTCACACGGCACTTCGTCACCAGGACTAGCTTCTGCTATTGACTGCTCATTAAGTAAATTTTCTGTCCCTGAGTCAAAATCTACTTCCCCATAGAAGCACCACTTAAAAGCATTTAGAATTGAAGTTTTACCAGCACCATTTTCACCATGAATTACAGTAATGTTCTTTTGAGGGTCTATAGAGAAATGCAATGAATTTACATTATTAAATTGCCTATAATTATTAAGCGTAAGTGTTTTCAGTTTCATTTGGCCTTACCTTCTATACACTTTTGAATTTTTGAAGCAATCCGCCTTTCTTTTTCTTCTATAGCGTTTTGATAATGTCGGTAGCCTTTTTCTATTTTAATGATTTCCATTATTACTTCCCTAACCTCAGGAGAAGCAGAATCAAGAATTTCTTCAGGTGACATATAACCCTTCCTTATTAAATATTGTTACACTAACTTGTAAAGTCTATTCGGCCCATGGGTGTTTGAAAACATTCTTTTTATGCTAATAAAAAAAGACCCAATCATTAAAAATTCAGACTGAAGACGCAATTAGATTTATTTACAATCAAATCTTAGAGCTATTTTTCAATACTTCACTGATACTCCCTTGAATATACTTAGCGAGCGCCTAAGCCATTATTAATGGTTTATTAGGCGCATGCTATCAGCACGGCTCCAATGCTTAATATTGCTGCATGTAATTCATTAGGCGTCATTCAATAACTCCCAAAATGCCTTATCTTTAATACGCTTAATTTGCTTTTCACCGTTGATATATAGGCTTGTATGCTTTTCTAATTCGCGAATATTTTTCATAAGAAGCTCTTGCTCTGACTTATCATCCACATTGAATATGCCTTTAATATCTTGATTTTTGATTTGCGCTACGCGGTGCACAATCCAGCTTAAAATATACGCTGAATAGTCGTTTTCACCGGTTTTAAAATGCGTAATATCTTGGGTCGATAAAATCACACCAACACCGTATTCACGGCCTTCTTTTAAGATCTTGCGAAGGCTTGGAAAGTTCTGCGACATAAAGTTGTCTGCTTCATCCACCAGCACAAGTTTAGTCACTTGCCTAAAGTCACCTTGCACTTCGGGTTTACCTTGCTTTTGCATTTGCGAATAAAACAAATCAAGCGTAAGAGCTACCACTAAGTTTTGAACTTCGCTTGGGTAACCCGCCAGCTCTACAACCGTAATGCCATCAACTAGGTCGTAAAGCGACATGCACTTGGTAGTATCATCTTCAAATACTTCAAGCTCACAAACACTTTCTAGCGCAGCATAAAGCGAATCTTCAGCGGGTTCGCTATCTAAAAATAGCGCCCAAAGGTCTGCCATTGTTGGTGCAGCTTTGTGCCATGTTGATTTGTCAGATTTATGAATCCCCGCAAGGTCGTAAGCTTCACCTATAAGCTTACGTAATTTAAGCTGCTGCTTAGTGCCTAAGTTGAATGCTTTACCCATCGTCTCTGAGAAACCGCGGGCAGTGTGCACAGGCAACATTGGCGTATCACCAAACAAACTAAGAGGGTTATACGGAAGCTTATGCAAATTAAACTTTTTGCCACTCGTAGCATTTAAAAATTTATCGTCCACATAATCTGACTTGTAATCAAAAATCAAAATGCCAATCGGTTTACCCTCTACATTTTGATGTTGATTTCGATAAAGCTGAGTTACTACAGATTTAGTACATTGGGTTTTACCTGTACCCATTGTGCCTATAATACCTGAGTTGGTATTCATAAACTTGGCGGTATTTGTGGGCTCCCAATACACAGACTCGTTACTAGGTATAACATGACCCACCAATACTTTTAATGGCTCTTTCTCTTTTCGCTCAGCCACTACAATCGGCCCATTTGCTTCAGCAACTTTAGGATATACAACTGGAGTTTCATTATTGACTGCAGGTGCATCATCACTCGTTTCAGGGTTGTCACTTGCAGGCTTAATGCTAATGCTCTCATCAGCTTGAGTAATGCCATTCAATATATATTGTTCAGGTATATAGCAAAGCTCACTGCTTTGAATGTTGCTTAGCAAGCTTTGCAATGGTGTGCTGATAAAGCGATTTAAATTTGCGCTCGGTATTTTTATTTGCAGAATGTCGTCTTGTAGGTCGAATTCTTCTTTCGCAAATGAGGCATTTTCAAAAAATGCCATCATGAAACCTTGCGGGTAATCCGCTAAATCAGCAACCTTGTAGTCACCTTGTAACCACCATTCTCGTTGTGATTTAAGAGCATCAAAGTAATCTGGTTGATAAACTTTATATAATTCAAACTTATCAACTTGCATTAAAATTTGTCTTACGAATAGGCCGCGATATAAATGCCCAGCTAAGTCGTTACGGCCAAATAGGTTTTCAACTAAATAGCGCTTTAACTCTTTAGCTTGTTTAACGCCTTTATCATGAGTACGTTGCTGACCAATTTTCACTTCGAGCGGTAGCAAATACATGTTTTGATCTTTGAAACCAACGAACAATACATCATCTGAAATCGCGCCGCTTTTAAAACCTTGGGCAAAGCGCGAAAACTCACTTTCACTCATTTTTAAACCAACATTACCTGCTACGCGTAGCATTTCGGCCACGCTCATTGGTACCCAGGTAATATCGCTTTGGTGTAATAGGCAGTTAATGTACTTATAAGCGCCAATGATACTTTTTTTCTCTTTCCGCTCGTTATCATTGCAAGTGATCATTTTAAGCAACCACTCGCCATTAAAGGCATTAAATTCATCAATTAAGCCTTTAACACCTTGCGAAAGTACTTGGTCGTATAGATCACGACGTTTTGTTACGGTAATCGCATCATAATTAGCAGAGTTCGAAAAGTTATCTGAATAATGTATTAGTACGGCATCTTTTTGCGATTTAAAAAAGTCGAGCGTTACTTTTGGATCAATAATTACTGTCCAAACAGAGCTCTCATAAACATCTTCTAGTAACTCGGTAAGCTTGCCTGCCACTTTTAATGCTAAGCCATTATTGGTTTCATACTTTTGCCCGCACCAAGCTGCTTTGGCTAGATTATTAAATTGACTACTCAATTTGAGGCTTGGGTTATTATCTAACGCTAAATTCTGCAAACCGTATGTTGTAAGGTAAGTATTTTGCTCGTTATAGGCGGTTTCACCTGCTAATAAACCATGGCATGCAACACCCGACTTTTCGGTTAACACATCAACAGGCGTTGGTTCGACACTAGTGTCGTTACAAACAAAACTAATGTGCGCATAAGCAAAGTCAAGTTCACGTTCTAGTTTGAACTTACTGTAAGTTATACGGTTTTTAAGCATATCTGCTATGGCATCTGCTTTGTCTTTTTCACCTGTAAGCTCTGCTAGTTGCTTTAACTCATCGTAACTTGGTGCATCGGCAAACTCATCAAAATAAGTACGCTGTAGTGATTTATCGTATAAATTTACATGGATCCGATTTGCATCGTCTGGTGTTTGTTTTTTTAGATAATCAACTAACCCTAAAAACAATGCTTTGTTATCGGCATTATTAATTGAGTTGATATGCAGAGTTTCTTTTTTGCCCTTACTAAATAACACATCAAACGCTTTAGCAAACTCACTTGCTTTTTGTCTTACCAGTGGGCGTACATAACCTAAACTAACGTCTTTATTTGCAACTAGATTACACCACATGCGATTGTCAGGCAGAGCTTGGTTGTATGCAAAACCATCTTTTGCATGCCAAACAAAAGGTAATAGTCCTTCCGCATTTAAGCGTTTTAATGTGGCTTTTGGTAATGTATTAAAGCTTTTGTCGTTTTCATCACTCGCTTTAGGTACTAATTGAGTAAAATAAGCTAAGCATATTGGGTGATATGGCGTTATAAGCTCTTGCTCTTCAAACTCTGCGATACCAATATTTACTAGCATGCTAGACTCAGGCGAGAGTAATGCTTTGGTTTCTATTTTTTCTATTTCGCTTAAATAGCACTCAACCACATTTTGCGCCAAGCTTGTAAACTGTTGCCCCCAAGAGCATGTACTTATTAGCGCTTTACGTGCATCTAGATAATCAAATAGCTCGCTGTAAGCCTTATATAGTGATGGGTGAGTATTTTCGATATCGCTTAGCATTAATTGAGGACGCTGCCCCACTGTAGTTGCTAGAGCCCTATTATCTTGTAGTTCTGCTTCCCATTTTAATAGCGTTTTACGCAAACCTTTAGGTGTTAGGTCTTTACCATCTAGTACCACTTTCTCTTTTGCACGATTATAAAGGCCGTTAAAATCATCGTTATATAGTCGGTTAAATAAATTGGTATCTAAAACTAATGGCAAAGATAGGCTGTCTGATGACACTGCGCCATCGACCTCAAAATTCAAAATACTCTCGCCACTTTGGACGGCAAAAGTAAGTGTATCGGTTTCATTTGCGAACTCAGCAAAATCAACTGCTTGAGTTTGTTGTACCAAAAACGTTTGATTAGACTGAGTTACCTTAGCAGTACTACCCTGTTCTGAGACTTTAAGCATTCCTGCATTAGTTTGCAGTGTAATGAGTTGTTTTCGTGGTACAAGTAAAAAGCTATCAGCCAAGTCCTCAAGGAAAAATGCCCCTTTTGGTAACACAAGGATCCGGTATTTAAACCTCTCTTGCGGCTTTTCTCTTTTAAAGTCAACGCTAAAGTAAAGAGGCTGCCCTGAGAAAGAGCCTACAACTTCAACGACACTATGCTTTGCTGAGCGGTTATTTACATCTAGCGTAATTGGCTCTTTTGTGTGTTGCAGCTTTAATTCATTTTTTAAAATCTTGCCTCCAGTGAAGTAAGATTCTAATTTAAACTCAGACTCACCCTCAGGCATTTCAATAATTAGATGCCTTTCTTTTTTATTTTCACGAGCAATAAAAGTAAGCTTTTGCGCAATTTCTTTTTCAAATGAAAGTAGGTTTTCTTTGTTATCTCTACGCTCTTTTAAAATTGCGCCAAAATCTAGATCTTGCCAGTTTTTATTATCACCAAAGTGCTCTGAGACAAACTTTTCACCAAGGTCTAGATCACCCAGCTTCTCAACTAGCTCTTGTGGGTATTTTTCAACAATTTCACTAATGCTTTCAAATAGCTGATGGTTCTGTGATAACCGCTTATCTATTTGTGCCGTATCATCCCAACCAATTATGGTGTTGTCGTTAAATAGACCTAGCTCACGAAATTGAATAACGCCATCTTCAAGTGCTTCAAAGAGCTCGCTGAAGCCGAACATGGTTGCGCCATCTTCAATTATTAGTTTAAAACGGTGTTCAAGTAGGCATTGAGAAATTTGATCCGTACCACTAATTGATGTGATCAATTCACTCAATGAATGCTTTATTGTAGAGGGGTGCCAAACCTCGCCTACATTGCCTAAGTCTCTTGCAGAGTTAATTAATGTATCTAAGTACGAGTTATGTACTACAAGTAAAATGCAATCACCCAACTCTCCATCTTGGCTGGATATTAAATCACGTAGGTGCGAAATATAGTTTTCACTTAGGCCATTTTCAGATTCACTGTGTACAACTGGAATGAGTTTTTTATCAGCTAGAGATAGAGCTTTAAATTGCTGGTTTATATCTGCCGTTAGTATTTCTACAGTCGTGTCTGCCTTTCTTAATAGGGCTTCATATAAGTTTTGGCTATTTGAGCTATCCGGAGAGCGAAATTGAAAACGACTTTCGCCTTCAAAGCCCTTAGCTGCCCACTTACAAAAGTGCTCGACTAAAAAGTCTTCATATAGTTTTTTTGACATATACTGCATCCCCGCTATCACTCATTCGCTCAACATTACCCATGCGCTCAAATAGGTCTATTAAACATTCTTCACTACTTTTATCAAAAAATACGCCACGGTTTCGAAACTCAACTAGCAGCTCATGAAGTCTTAGCTTTTCTCTTGAGCCAATTGAGATATTGGTAAGTAATAAAAGATAGTCCTGATTTAAAACAAGGTATGAACCAGCTCGCCCACGACTTTGTTCAAAAGGCTTAATCAATGTTTCACGTGTCGCTTTTACAAAGTTATTAAAAGCTGTTTCTCGTGTAGCCCCTTTCTTAAACTGCTCAGTAAATAACTTTATTAGGCTTGTTATGGCTTGATCTATATTTTCTGCCGGTAGTAGCTCACTCGTTAACTTACGGTCTTCATGAAACTTAGCCGCATAGTTGTTAAGCGCATCAATATCATTACTTGTTAATTCACCAACAAGTTCCCACAGCGGCACAATTGGTGATTTAGCGTCTTGCAAGCTCTCGTTTAAAGCAAGATAAGGAAATAAAGCATAACTAGATTCAACAACTTGTTTGTGCCCATGAAGCTGCAGCTTTGTACGCTCTTTACTTGCTTTTTCGCTATCAAGAATGAAATAACATGGCTTTACTTCTGGTTGGCTCGACCAACCTCGTACATTGAGTGCAAGTTGTGCTGTATATAAAAAGCCATATAGCTTTAAAAACGACTTAATATTCTGTAAAAAATACTCAGGGTAACCTACTAAAAACTCTAAGTCTTTTTGAAAAAACTCACTCAGTTCAGGTAAGTATGGCTTGTTAAATTTCTTTAGTTTTTGACTTTTTTTAGTAACCAGAGGCGAATCAAATACAGTTTTGATTTCTCTTTCTAAAAAGTTTAAGTGTGACTCTGGCGGCTGAGTTAATTGTAAATCGCCCAACAGGCCAACTAAAAAAGCTGTTAAACGCTCATCACCCGCATTGCTACTTTCTGGGTTTAATACTTTCAGAGCTTGCATTTCTGGCGAAATATTGAGTACTTGCTCGTTATCGAAGTACATTTTCTCAATAATATGCCAAAAAGGCTCACCATCAAGTTTGTTTGTAATTTGAGTTTTACAAAGCAACTTAAAGTCATCTAGCGTATTAATCGTTTTCTCTAGCTCTATGTTATGTAATGACTTGATAAAAAAGCCAACAACGGTTTCCCATTCATACTTATTATTTGCACTGTTGGCTGAAACAGGAAAATAGCTAGCTGCACTGTTATTTTTAGGTTTTAATTGTTCAACTAATGGCATTGCTTATCCCTCACTTACCATTATTTCTTCGTCATCTAACTCTAAGAGGTACTTTTGCCCATCGCCGGTAATGACCAGCTCATTTGACGATTTAGCTTCTTGAATAATTTCACTGGCTAATTCATCTAATAGAATAACTGAGTTTTTGTCGTGCTTATTTGGGCGATAGCCATTATTAATATTCATTAACAACGCTAATAAGTTGATGTTTATTGGCAAGGTAAATTTTGTGTTTTTCAACTTGAGTCGCGCATTAAAAAAAGCACTACTCGTTGTTGTATTCAACTTAACTTCAGCTAAGTCCATTGATAAATCAGCAGGTGCAGCCACTTGGTATTCGCCAAAATCTGACAGTAAGAAGTACTTCTTACCCAGCTTAGGTGCGTTTCTATTTATGTAAGTTCTAATTGCTGCAATTAATATTTCGCGATAAAAAGCTTTTATTTCACTTTTTTGCTCTGGTGTATCTTTGAAATCTTTATGGAGCTGATAAATTTCAATGTATTTATCAATCAAAGTAGCACTGAAGTCAGGTTTGAATTGTTTATGGAAGTCGTTAGCAAAATCTTCATATTTAAGAACATAAAACAACCTTAAATATTGCGCCCCGGTATTTAAACCACTAATTCCAAAGGTTTGAAGAGCACCTTTAAATGCGTGGAATTCTTCATCTGGCAAGTTTAAGTCATAGGCAAGAATAAAACGGTCGATTTCTTTTGTTCTTAAGTTTGCAGGATCAAAATCTTCAATCTTATTTGCAAGCTCATTATCACCACCTGCAAATAAGTTATCAAACAAGTAGCCGTCTGAAACTAAAAGTTCATGAATAAAATCGAGTAATGCCCGCGCTGTTAAGAATTGATCACGCATTAATCTCGCTTTAAATAGTAAATCAACAATTACTCGTTGTACTGATGGGATACTCAGAAGCTCAAAGTTTGTGATAATACGTTGTGAGCCAAAATCATTTAGTTGTTTTTCTTTTTCGACTAATTGCCTGATTATATTGTCATTTTGCTGGGTGATTCGATCTAATAACTTTTGCGCAAACTCTGAGTCGTAGCCATGCTCGTGGATTGCAAACTTAGGATAATCTTCAAAGTTAATAAAGATAATGTCTTCAGTTATTGATTTACGATTAGTTAAATAGCGAGCTATAACAGTTTTAATGTTTTGATCTTTACCTTCCTCTGCATAATTGCCCATCATGCCAGCATTGATGCCTACAACAAGAGGTGTTGATCCTTGATTGAATTTTTCAAAGACTTTGTCGAGCGTTTCAATAGCAGTACCTTGAGGATCAAAGCTATGAGTTGCATCTAAGTGAAAGTTAATTCGTTGACCGTATTGTTGCTTAGCTTTGGTTAATAGTTCTGATTTACCATCACCACTGCTACCACATAAAAATAGAATTTTTTTATCATTTGCACCAAAGCTCGAAATAGCTTTATTTACTGCTATCTCAATTGGCATTTGGATGTACAGGTATGACTTGATTTCATCAAGTAGAGACTGACGCTGAGCGTTTCTTTCTGTAGAAACAGCGTAAGGTGAAGACTTTGATAAAACGCTGAGAGCTTCTTTTAAGCGCATAAATTAAATCCTGTTACTGCGGCTTAACTTAAAATGGTAAACCGCTCCGTGGTTAACTTATTATTTTTTAATAAAAATCTTAAAAATAACACTAAGTGAAATAGAAATCCATACTATTTTATAGTTTTAAATTATGGGATAACTGAAGTTTTAAGAGGTGAGATTTGGATTAAAAAGGTGTATTTACGAGAAGCGAAATTTTTTGGTACCTGAGTGGATTTAAATTAATGGCTTATGTGATCAGTAAATAAGCCATTTAGATGGGCTTTAATTTAAAGTTGATAATGATCTTCACAAACCGGGTTGCTTTGTAAATAACGTACAGCAGCTTTTTCGCAAAATTCGCATTCAGTACCTTCTGGCACTTTATGCTCATCACAATAAGGGCAACTTGCTAGCCTAAAGTTAAACTTATGCTCGCATACTTCACACTCTATTAAATCAACCTCACAATCCGGACAGTTATCATACTCATCCAAATCAAATGTCAGTTTACACTCTTTACATTTCACTAAATCGCTCATATTCCCTGCTTTATTTTATTAATTTAAATTTAATGTAACTTTTTATGTGTATTCATTCAAGCAATGATATTAGCCATTAAATAGCCAATTCCTTAATCAACAAAGAGCCAAGTTGCCTGGTATTGAGTGGATTGCCATTACCATTCAATATTGATAACCCTAATTTCTTAGCTATTTCACGTAAGTAAGGCTTGCTCGGAGAGACAAGCTCTTCATTACAGAATACTTCAATACTTCCATTTTCAAGCTCAACTATCTTGTAGCCCTGCCACAGTACTTCTTTAACTTTTAATAAGTTACGCTTCTGAACTGGCGATCTCAATAGTTTGCTTACAGCAATAGTACTCTTACCTGTTGGAACTATATTCATTAATACTTTTGCTTCTGCAACAGGAGTATCTAATAAGGTTTCAACCTGCATTTCCTCAGTGTTTATTCTCAAAATAATGATACGATCAACCAGCTCTAATGTATTTGTATTAAAGCTTATATGACCGCATGTACTCATCTTAGCTGTTGTTTTGACATATACTCTTCACCAATACTAGATACCAGCGTAGCCAACCTGGTTAACTTCAGTTGCCATACGGTCATTCGTGATGAGTGCGGCGTATAGCCCACCTATCCTGCCCGTTAAGTGCCTAAGTTCTGTTGGGGGTACGTCCCAGCTTAACTCTCTTTCTAGCCAGCTCATAGCTCCACCAAGATACTGAATAATTTGCATTTGTGTTAGAGCCATTTGTATATTCCTTTATTATCATCTAACTAATGTCTTTTTATTTATACTCAGAATAGAAACTGATCCTTGCGAGGACCTTTCAATATGATCACTCCACCAGCTCATTAACTCTTTGCGCTTTTCATAATAATCACTTCGATTATATGCTGCCCTTATTTGATTCTTATCAACGTGAGCTAAGGCAGCTTCAATCACATCAGGGTTAAATCCCTTTTCATTCAGTGTCGTGCTCCCTAGGGACCGAATACCATGACTAACTAAACGTCCTTGAAACCCCATTCGCCTTAATGCAACATTTGCTGATTCATTATTAATATGTTTTTTAGGATCTCGGTCTGATGGAAATACAAACTCTCTATGGCCTGATAGGGGTTTAATTGCTTCTAATAGCTGTAGGGCTTGTTTAGATAGTGGGATCACATGCTCTTTTCTCATCTTCATGCGACTAGCAGGAATAGTCCATTCTTTTTTATCTACATCAATTTCATCCCAGCGAGTCCCTGCAGCTTCTCCTGGTCGAGTGAGGGTGTGAAGTTGCCACTCTATTAGAAATCGAGTTATATGCTTGATACTGGCATTTGCCAGTGTTTGCATAAGCTCTGGTAATTCATCTGGTTTAAGAGTGGGCATATGAACTCTTTTTGGTGAACTGTAGTTAGCTTTAATTCCCGCTATAGGGTTAACTGTAATGTAGTTCTTGTTCATCGCAAAAACCATTACCCTATTAAGCCTTTCGCAAAGACGCTTAACAGTTTCTAATCTATCATCCTTGGCAAGCGGATCTAATAAGTTGCTTACCAGAGGTGCTGTTAGTTTTCCTATAGGACGTTTTCCTAATTTTGGAAAAATATGATTATCCAAAGAACGCCACATATCATCGCAATAATTTTTAGACAAACCTTTACTAGAAAACTCAAACCACTCTTTAGCAACTTTCTCTAAAGTTAGTTCTTCTTGGGCTAGCTTTTCTTTGCGTTTACTTTCTCTATGCTCTTTAGGATCTATATCCAGTGCAAGCAACTCTCTGGCATCTTGAGCTAACTTGCGTGCAGTAACCAAGCTCAAATCCGGATAAATACCAAGACCCATATTAATACGTTTTTTGTTTATAGGATGGTAATAGTTAAAATTCCAATGTTTAGAGCCATTTATACGCACCCTAAGCTGTAAACCCTTTCCATCAGATAATACATAATCTTTTTCTTTAGGCTTAGCATTTTTAACTTCGTTATTGGATAAAGGCTTTATAGTTTTAGGCATAATCAAATAAATTTAGCTGTTTGGTATTCCTAAGTATGGCATTAAATGCAAGGAATACCATGCGGGATACTATAAAATTGCGCTGCGATGAGACGGGATGAGACACCATGGGATGGTAAGTTATTGATTTGGAATACTTAAAGGCACAAAAAAAGACGTCATGAGACGTCTTGATATTGAATAATGGCGGTGACGGAGAGATTCGAACTCTCGATACGTTGCCGTATACACACTTTCCAGGCGTGCTCCTTCAGCCACTCGGACACGTCACCTAAGGCGCTTAGATTATAGCGCGGCGTTATAGTATGAAAACAACCCTATAGACGCAAGGGCTTTTTAAAATAGTGCAGTTAAGTGATTAGTAATCAAACAAAAAAGGCAAGGTAAACACCTTGCCTTTTGTATAGACGATTCGTTCTTAACGCTGAAGCGTTGCTGAAAAATCTAACATACGGTTAAGCGACTTTAATGCGCCTTCGCGTAAGTCCATATCAACAAACACTTCTTTACCTTCTGGGTCTGTCAGTGCTTCTTCTATCGCTTTTAAGCCATTCATTGCCATCCACGGGCAATGTGCGCAGCTTTTACATGTTGCGCCTTCACCCGCTGTTGGGGCTTCAAAGAATTCTTTCTCTGGGCATAACTGCTGCATTTTGTAGAAAATGCCTCGGTCAGTCGCTACGATGAACTTTTTGTTGTCCATAGTTTGCGCTGCTTTGATTAGTTGGCTTGTTGAGCCAACCGCATCAGCTAAGGCTACAATCTCCGCAGGGGACTCTGGGTGAACCAATACAGCCGCATCTGGGTGTAAGGCTTTCATATCCTTAAGTGCTTTGGTTTTAAACTCGTCATGAACGATACAGGCGCCATTCCACATGATCATGTCTGCACCTGTGTTCTTTTGAATGTAAGAACCTAAGTGTTTATCTGGACCCCAAATGATTTTTTCGCCTTGCTCATCAAGGTGCTCAACGATTTCTAGGGCACATGAAGAAGTAACAATCCAATCTGCACGCGCTTTAACAGCTGTTGATGTATTTGCATACACTACTACCTTGCGATCAGGGTGCTGATCACAAAACGCTGAGAATTCTTCAATTGGGCAACCTACGTCTAATGAACAAGTTGCAGCAAGTGTTGGCATAACAACTGTTTTATTTGGCGTTAGGATTTTTGCTGTTTCGCCCATAAAGCGAACACCGGCTACCACAATTACATCTGCGTCGTGCTTAGCGCCAAAACGCGCCATTTCTAGCGAGTCAGCAACACAACCGCCTGTTTCTTCAGCTAGTGCTTGAATTTCAGGATCAGTGTAATAATGGGCAACAAGAACCGCGTTCTTGTCTTTTAATAATTGTTTGATACGTGCCTTATACTCAGCTTGCTCGTCTTTTGATAACGGAGCTGGCTTTGGAGGGAAGATATAATCTTCAGGCATAATTTGTTCAGCTAGACTCATTTCTCGACCACTTAGTCCACAGTGCATTCATGGCGCGAATTATACGAGAATCTTAAGCTAAAGAACAGTATTGCTGTGAGCTGTTAAGATAAATAAAGGATAACTTAGAAAGAAAAGATAAATCAGCAATGGTGGGTCATGATGGACTTGAACCATCGACCAATGGATTAAAAGTCCACTGCTCTACCAACTGAGCTAATGACCCGCTCTGTATATTTAGATGCGTAAATCCGCCGATATGAGACCATTCGAAAAATGGTGGGTCATGATGGACTCGAACCATCGACCAATGGATTAAAAGTCCACTGCTCTACCAACTGAGCTAATGACCCGCTCTGGATGTTGAATTGCGTAAATCCGCCGATATAAGACCATTCGAAGAATGGTGGGTCATGATGGACTCGAACCATCGACCAATGGATTAAAAGTCCACTGCTCTACCAACTGAGCTAATGACCCGCTCTGATGCTTGTAATAAGCTACGTAAATCCGCCGATATAAGACCATTCAAAGAATGGTGGGTCATGATGGACTCGAACCATCGACCAATGGATTAAAAGTCCACTGCTCTACCAACTGAGCTAATGACCCGCTCTGATGCTTGTAAAAAGCTGCGTAAATCCGCCGATATAGAACCATTCAAAAGAATGGTGGGTCATGATGGACTCGAACCATCGACCAATGGATTAAAAGTCCACTGCTCTACCAACTGAGCTAATGACCCGCTCTGATGCTTATAATAAGCCGCGTAAATCCGCCGATATAGAACCATTCAAAGAATGGTGGGTCATGATGGACTTGAACCATCGACCAATGGATTAAAAGTCCACTGCTCTACCAACTGAGCTAATGACCCGCTCTTTTTTCCGCATTTTGGCTGTTGTTACCAATCGCCTGCTGCGGGCGCTTATAATACTTATTTAAATGCTGAGTGCAACAGAAAATATCTCTTTTTTTAAGTTTTTATGTCTAGTTGCCTAATTTTAGACCGCTTATGTCAAAAAGCAGTCTAATCAGGTCAAATCTACATTTGCGACAGACGTTCTGTGGCTAATTTAGCAGCGGTAGTACTTGGGTACTGATTAATTAAATCATTAAAGGTTTTAAGGGCTTGCTCGCCTAAACCTTGATCCGCTAATAAGTTTCCTAACTTTAACATCGCATCTGGGCGCTTATTAGAATTAGGGTATTCATTCACAACAACTTTAAAGTGCTCAGTTGCACCAGCTTGATCGTTTTGGATTGTTAACAGCTGACCTAACCAATAATGCGCATTAGATGCATACACTGAATTAGGGTAAGTAGTTAAGAATGTTTGGAACTCAGGAATTGCTTGCTCATAACGTTTATCTTTCATGATTAACGCTACAGCACGCTCATAGGCTTCGTTTTCAGATAAGTCTGAACTAATTGCCTGAGATGCACCCACATCCGTATAAGTGTTAGTAGGTTGAGTTTGTGTTGCAGCAGGCTGGCTATAAGCTTGGCTTACACGGTTCTCAATCTCTTGATAAAGCTCACGCTGACGTTGTAATACTTTTTCAAGCTTATAGCTTTGCTCTTCAGTAATACCACGTACTTGGCTCACTTCGTCTTGTAAAATATTAAGCTGCTGCTGAAGCTCAGCTTGCAATAAATTACGTGACTTCATCATGTTTTCTAAAGCGACTAAACGCTTCTCAATGCTCGATTGCGAGCTTGCAGCTTCTGAAACAGGAGCGGGAGCAGCCCATAACTGGGTGCTCCCGCTTAAGATCATTGCTGCCAAAATAATTTTCGGCTTCATAATGACTCTTTATTAGTAAACTAATACTGCGCGACGGTTCTTCGCGAACGCTTCTTCAGTGCGAGACTTAACCATTGGCTTCTCTTCACCATAGCTCACTACTGACATTTGGCTAGCAGAAACACCTAAACTTTGTAGGTATTTTTCTACTGCTTGACCACGGTGCTCACCTAGTGCGATGTTGTACTCAGGCGTACCGCGCTCATCTGCGTGACCTTCGATTAGAACTTTAACTGAAGGGTTTTGTACTAAGAACTCAGCGTGTGCTTGTAATAGTTCAGCATATTTGCTTTGGATTTTTGCGTTATCAAAACCAAAGTAAATGATTTGCTCTTGACGTAACGCTTCGTATTTTTCACGAAGTGCTTCTTCAGCTTGTTGCTCTGGAGTAAGCGTTGCAACTTCAACAGTATCAGTGTTGTTTGATTGCTCAACCATACCTTGGTTAGATTGGTTTGCAGCACCTTCGTCAACACCTGAAGAAGAGCTACATGCCGCTAATGTCATCACTGGCACAGCAATTAGCAGGCCTTTTAAAGTTTTATTAAGTTGCATTTAATTGATTCCTATATTGAGTAAACCAGTAAAATTACTGTAAATAAGGCGACCAAGCTGGTGCCTTTACTTGTCCGTTTAGCACAGGTAAGCGTGCTTTAAAGCGACCGTCCATAGAAACTAACGCCAACACCTGTTTATTATTATGAAGCGTGCTGTAGATAATCATCGAGCCGTTTGGAGCGATACTCGGTGATTCATCTAAGCGAGTTCTAGTTAATACTTGGAACGCGCCTGTAGCTAGCTCTTTCTTAGCAAGATGGTATTGACCGTTGGTACGGTTCACCATCACTAATTCTTTTCCGTCTGGAGAAATCGAACCTGCTAGGTTCATATCTCCGTCAAACGTCATGCGTTTTGACCTACCAGTTTGCAAATTTAACTTATAAATCTGGGCATTACCACCCCTTTCAGACGTAAACACAATATCTTGCCCATTAGGGAACCAAGATGGTTCAGTATCTATACTACGGTGGTTTGTAAGACGTCTTTCTTTACGAGTTGCAAGGTCTAAAACATATACTTCTGTTGCACCATTTCTGTCTTTAGAAAGCACTAATAATAACTTTTTACCATCAGGCGAAAACTGCGGTGCACCATTAATACCAGGGTGACTTGTGATCAGCTCACGTTTACCTGTGTATAAATCTTGAATGTAAATTTGGCTTTGACGATTCTCAAATGTTACGTACGCAAGCTTAGTACCATCAGGTGACCACGCTGGTGACATTAATGGCTCTTTAGAGCGAAGTAACACTTGCTCATTAAAACCATCGTAATCAGCAACTACAAGCTGGTATGGCTTAGGTTCTTCTTCGCGAACAATCACATAAGCAATCTTCGTTAAGAATGCACCTTTTTCACCCGTAAGCGCTTCGTAAACTACATCACTAATGCGGTGCGCGTAACGGCGAAAACCTGTTTCAGCAATTACGCTTTCACGTGCGTCTAAAATGTGATCTTGGCTTTTAACTAATTGGCCATTGCTCATCATTTGCGTTTCGCCACCGGTAATTTGACCACGAATAACATCAATAAGCTCATACTTAACTAAGTAACGGCCATTTGTTTGCTGCTCGACTTGGCCTACAAGAACCGCTTCAACGCCTTTATTAACCCAAGCGCCGTAATCAACGTCGGTGTCAGTTGCTGGAAGCTGCGGCATTGTGTTCACGTCAATTGGCTTAAACTTACCACTACGCATTAAGTCAGCTGCAATCACTGAGCTTAATTTTTCAGGGATAGTTCCTACACCATTGTACTGGAAAGGTACAATCGCAATTGGACGTGCACCGTCAATACCATCGGTGATCACAATTTCTAGTGCAGCACTGGCAATGCCATGAAAGCCCAGTAATACAATAAAACATGCTGTTTTTATCTGGTTAAACATATCATTCCTTTAAAATTGAGGCGCTATTGTTAAATTAATATTTTTAAGTTGCTCAAATACTTCACGGTCAGGTGATACTGGTAGTGTGTCTGCCATACGTACCGCGCGCATTGCAGCTTCGCATACCAAGGTATCGCCGCCCAGTGATTTTACTTGAGTCACTAAGCCATTAAAACCAAGACGAATATTAAGACGACATTCTTTACCTTTCATCTTCTCATCTTTTAAGAAGTTTTGTTGAATGCGCGCCATAATTAACGCTTTATATTTTTCAACTTCGCCCACTACTTGTTGCTGGCGCACTTTATTACGTGCAGCCTGCTCAGCAGCTAATTGTTCTTGTAGCATTTGCTCTTGCAATGCTTGCTGGCGTTTACGCTCTGCTTCAGCTTCTTTGCGTTTACGTTCAGCTTCAGCTTCGGCAGCTTTACGCTTACGCTCTTCTTCCGCTTTCTTTAACGCTTCTTCTTCAGCTTTACGTTTTTCAGCTGCAGCTTTCGCTGCGGCTTCAGCTTCTTGCTTTTGCTTTTCAGCCTGTTGCGCTTTAGCTCGTTCTTTCTCTTGAATTTCACGTGCTTTCTTCGCTTGTGCTTCTGCTTCTGCTTTTTCTTTCTCTTTCGCGCGGCGTTGCTGCTCTAGCTTTTTAAGGCGTCTGTCTTCAGCTTCACGTTGCTTACGCGCATCATTTGCACGGCGCTCAAGGTCACGAATACGTTTTGCTTCGGCTCGTTTTTTTGCTTCTTCTTGCTTTTTAAGCTCGGCAATTTTCTGCTCAACCTTTTGCTGATCAACCGTTACTGCGGCAACGGCTTTTTCAGGCTCTGGTAAAGCAGGGTTCAGCGTTACTTCCATCACCTTAGGCGCTGGCATATGAAAATTAGCTGTTGCTACTAATAAACCTGCTATTGCAAGGTGCAAAAGAACCGATTTTACTACTGATGCACCCATACTAGCCTTTCGTCCCCTCGAATGATTCGGTCATAAGACCCACTGAAGGCACACCAGCATTTTTCAAAAAGTCCATAAGCAGCAGTACTTCTTGATAAGAAACACGGCCAGAACCTTTAATCATCACAGGTGTATCTGGATTTTTTTGCAGTTGAAGTTTAATTACCGCCGCAACATCCAGCGCTTCCATTGGTGCTTCTGGGTCAGTACCAATACTTACATAGTACTTACCTTCAGCATCAATTGACGCAATGATAGGCGGTGTATCTTTGGTATCAACTAAATCCGATTCTTCCATTTTCGGCAAATCCACTTTTACACCATGGGTAATAAGTGGCGCAGTTGCCATAAATATAATTAGTAGTACCAACATTACATCAATGTAAGGTACTACGTTTATTTCACCTACAGGGCGACGTTTCTTACGCTGATACATTCGCTTTAGCCTCTATTTGCGCAGCTGCTTGGCGGTGTAAAATATTGGCGAATTCTTCCATGAAGTTAATGTAATTACCTTCAAGCTTTTCTACTTTATTAGCAAAACGGTTGTAAGCAATTACAGCAGGGATTGCAGCAAATAAGCCCATTGCAGTTGCAATCAGCGCTTCGGCGATACCTGGCGCTACCATTTGTAGCGTTGCTTGTTTAACTTCACCTAACGCGATGAATGCGTTCATGATACCCCATACCGTACCAAACAGACCGATGTAAGGACTAATTGAACCCACTGTTGCTAAAAACGATAAACTAGACTCAAGCTTTTCAACTTCGCGCGACAGCGCAACTCGCATTGAACGATGTGTGCCTTCCATTACGATGCCTGCACTTTGAAATGTATTTTTCTTATGACGTGCAAACTCTTTAAATCCTGCAACGAATAATGCTTCAACACCTGATGCACCACCAGGACGAGCAGATACTTCGTTATATAATTTACTTAAATCAATACCTGACCAAAACTTTTGCTCAAAACGCTTAGCGCCATTAAGTGCATCAGAAATCGCTTTTTTACGTTGAAAAATAATTGCCCATGACATTACCGACATACCGACTAATGCCAACATTACTAGCTGGACAAGTACACTGGCTTCTAGAATAAGATCTAAAAAGTTAAGCCCTGATCCCACGTTAAACTCCTAAAATAGATTTCTATGTAATTTGTTATATTTTTTACACTTGCATTTATTGACCACAATCATGGCCAAAAGTTACATCTAGTGTATCTAGTCAGTTATAAACTGACAACGCTCTTGCTGTGAATTAGCGGCAAATAACGGTAAAAAGCAATTTGCTTAGTTATTTTTTAGCCATATTAGGTTTTATCAACACATTTACGCATATTTTCACCTTAATAATAAGTCACTAGAATAGCTCTCAAAAGCAACCAAAACAGCCAAAAACACGACGTTTATTCATAAATTACGCATAAACACCCAAAAGCACTTTTGCAAATCTACTACAGAATACTTAAACTAATCCTGAATAAAGATCACAAAAATTATAAAAACTCTTTTATTCAGAAGGTTAAAAACAAAATAGTTACAAAGTGAACAAAAAGAAAACAATTAAATTTTTAGCTCACATTAGTTTTTTTTATCTGAAAATAAAATTTTTCTAGTTTGAAGAAAAATCCATCATTGCGTATTATTTACCTATACCGAGCAAGCAACCTCATGAAAGTTTCTTTCATCAAGCTCCGTTTTTAGCAATATGAAGTTTCGTATTGCTCTAGGTTTACTTAAATCGGGATAAAACCTTATTCAAGTAGACCGTAGTTCCCTGGATTACTTCCTTCAACTTGTTGTTTGCCCGCATCCTTATGCGGGCTTTTTTTTGCCTACACAAACGCCAATGAGAATACCTACCGATAACTTAACAGCATGTGAATTACAGATGTTAAAATGAGACAACAACCCACTGGTTAGTGGTTAGTGGTTAGTGGTTAGTGGTTAGTGGTTAGTGGTTAGTGGTTAGTGGTTAGTGGTTAGTGGTTAGTGGTTAGTGGTTAGTGGTTAGTGGTTAGTGGTTAGTGGTTAGTGGTTAGTGGTTAGTGGTTAGTGGTTAGTGGTTAGTGGTTAGTGGTTAGTGGTTAGTGGTTAGTGGTTAGAACAAAGTAAAACCAATTTCATAGATAGCAAGCTTTATGTTTAATTACACAAAAAAATAAAACCACCCTCTCGATCAACTGATATCTAACTTCTGAAGTCTAACTACTAAAAAACCTAACTTCTAATGTCTAACTACAAAAAACCCCGCTTCGCGGGGTTTTAGTTATTTCTCTGGCGTTAGCCCAAAGTGCAGGTAAGCGATGTCTGAAACAAGTCGTCCGCGGGGGGTACGCTGAATAAAGCCTTGTTGAATTAAAAACGGCTCTATCACATCTTCAATGGTTTCTTTTTCTTCGCCAATTGCAGCCGCTAGGTTATCAAGGCCAACGGGGCCGCCCATAAATTTTTCGATAATAGCTAGCAAGTATTTTCTATCCATGTAGTCAAAACCGCTTTTATCGACATCAATCATATCGAGGGCTTGCTCTGCAACTGTAGCATTTACTTTACCGTCTGATTTCACTTGGGTGTAATCACGAACGCGGCGTAATAAACGGTTTGCTATGCGCGGTGTACCGCGTGAACGCTTGGCGATTTCGGTTGCGCCTTCATCACACATGGTTAAGTCTAAAAAGCTTGCTGAGCGGGCAACAATTTTTGATAAGTCTTCAACAGAATAAAACTCTAATCGCTGAACAATACCAAAACGGTCTCTAAGTGGTGAAGTGAGTGAGCCAGCACGAGTTGTTGCACCAATTAAAGTAAATGGCGGCAAATCAAGCTTGATAGAGCGTGCTGCGGGGCCCTCACCTATCATTATATCCAGCTGATAATCTTCCATTGCGGGATACAAAATCTCTTCGACTTGCGGGCTCAAGCGATGTATTTCGTCAATAAACAGTACGTCGCCTTCTTCAAGGTTCGTTAAAAGTGCGGCTAAATCGCCTGCTTTTTCGAGTACTGGCCCCGACGTTGTTTTAATATTAACGTTAAGCTCGTTGGCAACAATATTTGCAAGTGTGGTTTTACCAAGACCCGGTGGGCCAAATATTAATAAGTGATCCAGCGCTTCGCCACGGTGGCGAGCTGCCTCGATAAAAATTTCCATTTGTTGCTTAACATGCGGCTGGCCGGTGTAATCGGTTAACAGCTTTGGTCGTATGGCACGATCAACACTGTCTTCGTTACTTTGTTCACTCGCATCTATTAAGCGATCTGCTTCAATCATGGTTTACTCACAACATTGATTTTAGAGCTTCTTTAATTAGAACCTCGGTCGTCATATCTGGTTTGTTCACTGTTTTAACCGCTTTTTGTGCTTGCGGTAGCTTATAGCCTAATGCCACAAGTGCTGATACTGCGTCATCGGCAGCATTATTTGCCACAAGGGTATCATTACTTGATGGCTCAATGACGGCATTATCGCTAAATGGTGTAAATAAGTCATTACCCCAATCTTTGAGTCTGTCTTTCATTTCGAGCACTAAACGCTCAGCCGTTTTTTTACCAACACCCGGCAGTTTAACCAGTGTTGTTGCATCTTCATTGTTAACACAACTTACAAATTGCTGCGCCGACATACCCGATAAAATAGCTAGACCAAGTTTTGGCCCAACACCATTGGCTTTTAATAACTCTCTAAATAAAGCGCGTTCGGTTTTGTTGTTAAAGCCAAATAATAGCTGGGCATCTTCACGTACCACAAAATGGGTATAAATAATCGCTTGCTCACCCACTGCAGGTAAATCATAAAAGCAGGTCATCGGCATTTGCACTTCGTAGCCTACACCACTTACTTCAATAAGAATTTCTGGCGGCTGTTTTTCTACTAGTAAGCCATTTAATCGACCAATCATATTACTTCCTTAATCGTCCTCTTACGGTTTTGCTCGCACTGCCCGCAAGTTTTATTAAATTTTGTTCTGAATGTGCATGACAAATAGCAATTGCTAAGGCATCTGCGGCATCGGCTTGAGGGGTACCAGGCAGCTTTAAAATGTTTTTAACCATATGCTGTACTTGAGACTTATCGGCTCCGCCATTACCTACAACGGCCTGCTTAATTTGCCTAGCTGAATATTCATAAACTGGCAGCTCTGCCATTGAAGCGCCAACGATAGCAGCGCCACGTGCTTGACCGAGCTTAAGCGCTGAGTCTGGGTTGTGTGCCATAAACACTTTTTCTATAGCAAAACTGTCTGGTGAGAATTGCTCTACCAATTGACTGATCCCTTGGTAAATCATTTTTAAGCGTACCGGAAAATCGTGATCGGCCAATTTAATGCAGCCACTACCTAAATAAGTGAACTTAGCACCTTGGTGAGCAATCACGCCGTACCCTGTTAATCGTGAACCAGGATCAATCCCTAAAATAATCGCCAACTAACTGATCCGTCTATTATCATTATTATCTGCGGTTAATAATGCCAGAGCACTGTATAAATTACCAGTAACCAATTGCAATTCATAAAAAATGCCCGCAATTGCGAGCATTTTATAGCCAACCTTCAAGAGACTTTTACGCGAGTGAGCGTAATAAGCCTTGGGTATTTTTTCGCATTGTTCGCGCTATCATCAAATAGCCCAAACATGCCACGAATAAGCCACCGACGGCTGGGCCAATCACCCAAATATGAGGGTGGAACTTACCTGCTAAATCGAACATTTGTTTTTGCACTATTAACAGAGCGATGTCACTGACAATGGCAGCGACTAAACCTGCAGTAACGCCTAATAGTAAAAACTCATATAAGGTGGCATTTTTAATTAAGCGCCCTTTAGCACCTAAAGTTCGCAAAATAACAATCTCTTGCATTCGCTCACCCAAACTTGCTTGCACTTGTGAAATAAGTACTAAAGCGCCACAGGCAACCACAATCGCTAGTACAAAGCCAATCGCTAACGATACTTGCTCTATGGTTGAGCGAATTTGTTTAATGAAGCTTTCAACATCTATCACGTTAACCGTGGGGTATTGACGCATTAGCTCATTAAACTCTCGTTTTTTCTCTGCTTTAACATTTACTGATGAAATATAAGTAGCAGGAAAACTCGCAAGCACATCAGGGCTCAAAATAATAAAGAAGTTAGGTTTAAGCGTGGTCCAATTAACCTTGCGCACACTGGTAATTTTTGCATCGAATGATTGTGCACCAATTAAGAAGGTAAGCGTATCGCCAATTTTTACATCAAGGCGTTCAAGCATCGACTCTTCTACCGATGCCTCAGCTACTGAGTCTTCAGTAAACCATGCACCGTCGATAAGCTCGTTTTGATTAGGCAAGTCTTTACGCCAAGTTAGATTTAACTCACGGCCAATACCAGAGCGGGCTTCTTCATCTTTCTTTTCGTTGTCTTCTTGCGATACTTCGCGGGCAACCAACTCGCCATTGACAGCGTTTACACGGCCACGAACAACCGGATAGAAATCAGACGTTGGCATATCGTTTTGCGCTAAGAAGCTAGTTATAGGCTCTAACTCTTGCTCAGTAATGTTCACTAAAAATGAATTAGGTGCATTTTCAGGAAGCTGAGACTGCCAATCCGAAATCATGTCGTTCTTAAGTACAATTAAAAACAGTAATAACTTGATAGCCAAAGCAAAGCTAATTAATTGTACCGCATTCACATTGGCACGCTTTTGAATTGACGCAATCGCCAATGACCAACTGTTACCTGGGCTTAAACCGAGTTTGCGGCCACCACCAAAAATAACCTTTGATAAGCCAAATAACACCGCAATTAAAAATGCCGTCGAAAGGAACAAAATTGCACTAATTTTGATATTGTTACTAAATAACCACATCAGTAAAAACACAGTAAGTGCCGACATAGTAAGATGCACTTGACTTACCAATAAACGGTCGCCTAAGTTACGGCGAAGTACACGCAGCGGCGGAATATCAAATAAATCGAGTAGCGGTTTAATTGAAAACATAACTGCACAAATCACACCCGTGCTAATCGCAATGATCCAAGGTTTTGCCGATGCGCTCGGCAGTGCTGTGCCCATGGTTTGTGCTAAATAATCCGTCGCAACCGCTTGTAAACCATAACCAATCAGTAAACCGACAATCACCGACATTGAACATACAAGGCTCAAATGTAATAAATAGATTTTACGGATCATAGCGCGGCTACCGCCGAGCGTTTTCATCATCGCAACTGGGTCGTACTGACGCTCACAATAACGTTTCGCCGATACCGCAATAGCAACAGCAGCTAAAATAATGCCAAGCAAACCAGCTAGCAATAAATAGCTTTCGGCACGATTTAAACTATTAGAAATAGGTGACTGGCGGTCTTTAACACCATACCAACGCTGGTTTTCTTTCATCTGTGGTTTTAACCACGCATAAAAGCTATCTAAGTTGTCTTTGTCGCCAGCATAAAGTTGGCGGTAAAACACCCGGCTGCCCGGCTGAATTACCTCTGTAACAGCAATGTCTGCTTCATTAATTAAGATTCGCTGGCTGCTCGAGAACACATTAAACGGTGCATCTGGCTCTTCGGCTACAACATGACTAGCCGTAAACGTAGCAGCGCCAAGCTCTACTTTATCCCCCACCTTAATATTCAGCGCATAAAACACAGATTCACTTAACCACACTTCACCACGACTAGGGATGTCGTTTGTTACTTGTGGTTGGCCAGTCAGGCTGGTTTTTACTTTTAACTCACCTTTTAACGGATAAGTATTTGATACCGCTTTAACCGAGCCAAGTTGCATTTCGTCACCGGCAAATAACATGGTATCGAAGTAAGTTATTTTAGCGGTGCGTAAGTTATCTTGGTTGGCTTTATCTAAAAACTCAGCAGGTAAAGCATGGTTACTTGCTAAAACGCGATCAGCGGCAATAAAGGCACTGCTTTTTTCTTCAATACTTTGACCAATTCGGTCGGTAACCATAGACAGTGTTAAAACAGTGAGAACAGCTAAGGCTATTGCTGCACTGATCACTGTTAATTCGCCACGCTTAAACTCACGTGAAAACAGTTTTAGTGCTAATTTAGCCCACATTCGCTTGCACTCCTTCGTTTTCTTTTACAGTTACTAGCTGCCCTGCTTCAATATGTAAAATTTGCTGACACTTTTGTGCAAGCTGCTCATCATGGGTTACTAAAATGAGTGTCGTGCCGTGCTCTTTATTTAGTTCAAATAATAAAGACTCAATTAACTTACCGTTTTTGCTATCTAGGTTCGCAGATGGTTCATCGGCGAATAAAATTTTCGGTGTGCCAATAAATGCTCTCGCAATTGCTACACGTTGCTGCTCACCACCAGATAATTGCGAGGGGTAATGACCAACACGATGGCTTAAGCCTACTTTTTCGAGTAGCTCAAGTGCTTGCTGCTTAGCGTCTTTGCTACCCGCAAGCTCAGCGGGAAGCATTACGTTTTCAAGGGCTGTTAAACTTTGTACAAGCATGAAAGACTGAAACACAAAACCTACTTTTTCAGCGCGAAGTGCTGCCCGTGCTTCTTCATCTAATTCGTGTAATGCGGCTCCATCTAAATGGATACTACCACCGGTAGATTGGTCAAGGCCTGCTAATAAACTTAATAAAGTAGACTTACCCGAACCAGAGGTGCCTACCACTGCAACTGAGTCGCCCGACTTGACATTAAAGCTGATGTCACTGAGGATGGTCAGGTCGCCCTCAACCGTGGTGACCGTTTTAGAAAGTCCTTTAACTTGAATGATGTTTAATTGAGAAAGCGCTGACATATGATGCATCCAATCCTACGTTTTATATTCGTTTTACTGTTAGTAATCAAACCACTTACGGCAGCAGCTGACAACACAATTTTAATTCTAGGTGACAGTTTAAGCGCCGCTTACGGACTTAAACAAGAGCAAGGCTGGGTTAAATTGTTACAAGATAAGTACGATGAAAAAGACCAATCTGTATACCTAGTAAACGCCAGTATTAGCGGTGAAACCACAGGCGGTGCCCTTAGACGACTCGACGCGTTACTGAGCGAATTTGAACCCACTCATGTACTCATTGAGCTTGGCGGAAACGATGGTTTACGAGGTTTCCCTATTAAACGCCTGCAAGCTAACCTACGTGATTTAATAACAAAAAGCCAACAAATCGGGGCGAAAACCGCCGTAATGGAAGTGCAAATTCCACCTAACTATGGCCCGCGTTATACCAAACTTTTCACCGATAGCTTTAAAACCATTGCCGATGAAACAGATTCTGAGCTCATGCCCTTTTTCATGCTTAGTATTGCAGGCCGTCCAGAACTTATGCAAAACGATAACCTGCACCCTAATGCCGATGCTCAGCCATTAATACGCGACTTTATGTACAAAACGATCAACGATTGGCTAGATTAACCTCTAGCCCATTGATTTAATACCGATTGCCTGAACAATTAACAGGCAATCGAACTGCGGAGATATTGATTTTTATAAAAAAAGCCGTACTATGGCTTGCAACGTCGGCATATAGCGCAGCTTGGTAGCGCACTGTCATGGGGTGTCAGGGGTCGCAGGTTCAAATCCTGCTATGCCGACCATTTTTCTACTCCCTATTCAATAAGTTAATTAAATTTACTTTCCTGTAAGTTTATTTTACTTTTTAAAGTATGTTCTCTTCTACCTTGATGAAATTAAAGATCAAAGGTATTTTTCGAGTTAAAGAATTAATATTAAAGAGACATGTAACCTGTCATCGATAAGTGGAGCAATTAGCCTAAAAGGCTATTTTGAATGGAATCAATGAAACAAAATCTACATTGGCGTTATTATCTTTCGCTAGAATCAGATGTATATGCAATGTCACGTTACATCCATTTCACCAGTGATAACTTTAAAACATATTCCATTGAGCTAGCGAAGCTCTATCTAGCTATTTGTGCAGAGGTAGAAGTCGTTCTCAAAGAAATATGTAGTATTTGCCCCTCTAAAAAATCTAAAGAAGCAAACATAGCGATTTATCGTGATTATGTAGTTGAAAATCAAAAAGGGCTGATAACTGAAAAAGTACAATCTTTCGAATTCGAACTGCAATTTATTCCATGGGAAGATTTTAACGAAGGCAAGTCTCCTTCATGGTGGAGTGACTATAACTACTTAAAACATGAACGCAGAGAGCATTTTAATAAAGCAAATTTAGGTAACGTGTTACAAGCACTAGCAGGTCTGTATATAGCAAATTTATACTTAGGAAAGGTTCTATCAAACAGAGAACAGGATATTCATTTTATATTAGATATTGGAGAAGTTTACGCTATGTACCCTAAAGGTAAAAAGCTTTTCCAGCCAATTGGAATTCAATCTAGTGTTGAAAATCTTCATTCCACATTGTAAATGTGTAAATCAATTTTTGTAGGGTTTAATAGCAATAATAATTTAAACATCCCATAATGAGAGTCTTGTCTTTAACTCCATCAGAGTCATCTAAAATTAGTTACTACTAACTGAACTTCCAACATAGCCAAGCTCAAGCAGTCGAGTCTATGACGCATTCTTTAATTAAGCGTGATACTTTAATTTATCAAGTTAATACTTAAAACCGCAATTATTGAAAATGGTCGGAATCAATTTCAAAAGCATCTAATCCCACTTTGCTGTTTTCAACAGGTCACACGAGTTAAGTCAAAGCTATGCCCAAGAAAGGGTGGTTGAGCTGAAAAGATTAAGGCTTAAATATGAAACGGCTTTGGAGACCGTTTCACAGGAGATGGGGCATTTTAGTGCTGACATTACCGAGGTGTATTTATAAAAAATTTCCATTTTTCATTTAGAATTAAAAGAGAAAACTCTAGAAGAGAGTAAGTTGCGAGAAAAACCAGAAAAATTTAATGTTGACTTAAATCTTTATGCTCTTTCACTTTCACTCGTGTTCTTAATCTATTTTATCGCAAGCTGCAAGTAGTCTTTTACCATATGCAAATGCACGAACCCTGACCCAATTTTCATTAACAAGAAATAATGAATTGAAAAGTAACAATAATAAAAAAACGACCAATGCTGTTTGTTCGAAAGGAATCGTAAAAATTAGCTTTAAAGTAATGGCTTTATTTTCCAGGTGAGTTAAGTAAATTATCATCGATGAAACAATCAAGGAAGAGCTAGATATAACTACAGATAACCATTTAAACGCAAATGTATTACGGCTGTAACCATAAGTAATAAGCTCGCTAAATATCAAATTGTACTTTTGTTTATCCCTTGTATGTTCAAGAAGATACTTAATTGCACTTTCATATTTTCTTTCCGTAATCAAAGGGTTTGCAGCTTCTTCTTCAGGCGTAATAGCTTCATAGCCGGGAATATGTTTACTTAAAAATTTTTGATATCGTTGTTTTGTGTTTACATCGATCTCGTCATTGCTATATCTCAAAAGTATAGTTGATGGGCTGCCTCCCCACTTATTAAATAATCTTTTTTGTACTATATTTCCCTGGGTTGACATTTGATTTGCGGTATAACTCATAACTCCAAAAGACGTTAAAAAAGTAATAAGTACCCCCCCAGCTGTTCTAGCCGGCTCGTAAAATGTTATAATCGATAAAGCAATAGGTAAAACAATAAATGCAGCAGGTTTAATTCTTGCGCGCAACGAGTAAGTATCAAATAATTTAGCCAGTGTTCCCAAATTAGTATATCTCCTAAATTTCTATTTTTTATTTAATATTTCAAGATCAATAATTGCAAGCCCTAAAGGCATTAATTTAAGATGCTTTAACTTCACACCTATATACCATTCTTTCATTCGCAAAAGCTACGTAAGAATTTTTAAAGTCATTGGATTGACACAAAATCAATATAACTAGGAAAGTAAGATCATGTTTAGATTCTATAAATAATGACTTTATAGTCTTTAGATCTTGGGTTGATGGCGAAGGACATGACTCAGGGTGGGTGTGCCAATCTCCAATATAGTGGTAATTATTTTCAAAATTTTTGTCGATTATAGCTTGGGCTGAACGCTTATTAGGAATAAATTGAAAACGCCTACTTATATCTGAGTTCGATGGAGACGAAATCAAATCAATTTCTACAATATTAGAATTTACCGATGAGGAGAACAACATACCACCAGTTTCCAATTTAGAACCAGTTTGTCGATATTTTTGAAATTCCTGTATAATTTTGCAGGAAAATGATAACTCTAAGTCTAATTCTTCACTTCTAAAAACGATCATTATTGTTTAATCCAATGAGTCCCATCATAGGCAAACCTCTTTTGACATTTACCATCACCTGGGGAACCATACTCATTTATCCATGAGTCTGACCACTCTCCATTTAGTAGGTTTAATTTTTCCGTAGACTCAAACCAAACAGAATGTGTCGGTGGTAACAATTCTTTAGAGTTTAAATGTTCTAATATTGTCTCTACAAGCATAGATTGCGTATGTATCAGAGATACCACACCATAAGGTTGAAAAGACCCAGCACAAGCAGGTACCTTTCGAATAGTTGATTCTTGCCATTGAGTAGCAGGAACTATTAACTGCCCTACTCTGTTGGTGTCAACAATGTGCAAAGAGTTAAATGCATTTGAGCCTTCTGGATTGACTATAACATGTCCCGCCATTGCATGTGGCTCCACAAATGAAAATACAATCGGACCAAAGTTATGCTGTGTTTGCATGTCTATTAATGCTTGGTCTGTTAACCAATCAGCTGTGCAGCTTACAATTATTTCAGAATTTTCAAGTGCAGTAAAAGATACTCCCTGTTCATCATAAGCAGTCCATGCCTTGTAAGCATTTATTTTCGATAATGGGAAATCAGCGCGAAGTCTCTTCGCTAACTCTTCAGTTTTGCTTAGCCCCGCAGAAGAGCAGCCTAATAGGTGTCTAGAAGGGTTCTCTGTACCTAAAAGCTCACCATCAAAAAGGTTCAAATTCATAACACCAGACTGTAATAACAATCTAGCAGTTGCAGCACCAACAGAACCACATCCGATAATAGTTATAACTTCATCACTCAACCACATGGCTTCGGTGTTATGATCTCGCCCCATAATCCAGCTTTGATCATGCCTAGTTACGTTACGGCCAAAAATTTTAAAATTAGAAACTCGTGCTAAAAATGCCTCTACCGGCATTGTCTGGTTAAACCCATGCTTAGCTGTAACCTTGTGATACTGACTTTTTCGCTTGTTAATTGAGCTTTCAAACTCAATAGAAATTACACATGTATTATTTGGAGTATTAAATGACACTAGTAAGGATGGATAAGCTTGATTTACATTAATGGTGTTCAACAACTCTCTTTCAATATAACTCATTTTTTGATTTGAACTATCTGCTTTGACTAGCTGCAGTAGCTCTTGAATTGTATTCGGAAACTGCGATGGTAGCCAAGTATCGTTTAAGCATATCAATAAGCTCTTCTCGAGCGTGTAACCTGTAAAATCAATATTATTTGAGCTAATATTATTTAGAAATGAAATTAATATATTTTCATTATCCCCAAAGGTATGTTGCCCTTTGCTATAGTTTACAAAAATTCGCCTTGTTCTTTTACATTGCAGGTCACAAATACTACGCTTGAAGTTTCCTGTTTTATTATGGTAATTCCAATAACTAGTAAATTCATTATGAAAATCTTGGTCTAATGCTCCATTTAACCCATCTTTGATTAGTAATGCAGTATCTTCCAATAGCTCGACGATAAACGAGGGGTCTTTAGGGTTAACACATGTCATGTTGTCCCAAATACACAATTTACCATTGCTCTCTAAGTGAGGGAAAGACAGCTCCATTAGTTTAGGTCTTTTCAGGAAAATATCAGGTAAAACTGCCGGAAAAGAGTTTGGAAGAACCAAATCTATGATAACAGGTTCATTATCATGAATTATTTCTAGCTCTATTTCCCATCCAGAAAAATTACCACGATGACTATTCATCTCAACTGTTGATAATTTTCTAGCCCCAAAAGGGGCTAGAAGTGTATCAATTTCATCAGCTATATCAGTTAGGTTATGCATATCCGCCGCTACCATCGCGATTAACTTTACGTGGTGTGTGATTAGAGCAAGCAGACAAACTTGCTGCTGACTTTACCTTAGAGGTACTGCCATCAATGACTATAGTCAAAGGAACGTTTTCTTTTTTGCTGTTCTTATGGTCATCAACACATTTAAATGAACCTTTTACTCGATCAGCTATTTTCTCATATTCTTTTTTTGCTTTATAAGCGGGAGGATTATTATCATCATTTTTAATGTGATTACAGCTAGCAACTATAATTGCATTTTTTTCTGCTTCATCTAATGCATTTAATGCGCATTTAGATACTCTAGCTCTTGTTTGGTTTTTTTTGGCATCTTTTAAACTATCGTGACTTATTGAACGCCATGAGCAGTGATGTGGAACCTGCAAAATATTATAAGTTAAATCCTTTGTCGTTTTAGAGTCAGATTTACGTTTCCACAAAGCTTCATTGCAAACTACTTCAGCATCACCAAGAGTAAAAAATTTAGTAGAAAAACCATTAACTTTAATTTCATAGTTCATCATCACGCTAGATTCATTTGAACTAAGTTTGTCCTCATCTGTTTCTAACTCTGCAATAGGGCTTGGCCCTAATAAGATAGCAGACAAATCGTTTGTCATTTTTATCTCAGAGTCCAACTTATGTACAATATTTTGTATATCGTCAGTTTTACCTTTTTCGTCCTCACCAAGTACTTTGACTAAGTCACCACTTTTACCAATTTTTTTGTTCTTCTTGTATAAGTTTACACGGCGCTTCACTTCTTTATTAAACGCCTTTGCATCTTCACATAACGTTAAACTATTTTTCTTAGTGTTTTTTTCTGCACGCCTAAAAACAATAGGTGATGAATACACTTCATTTATAAATATTTTATCATCTTTTTCATTCCAACCTGATGGTTCACCTAGATGAAAATGTTTCTTGATTCCATTACAGTGATCTTTGTCAGGGTGAGTCCATACAAAAATATCGACGAATAAACGATTTTTACTATCTCTAGTCAGACACTCGCGGAGTTGCGTTACAACATCAGGGTACTCTTTGCCAGACCTTATATTACAGTCAATTAGAATATTTTTACCTGACGAAGTAGTAATAAGGGACATGTCGCCGTTACCGACTGGGAAAAACTTAATTGTAGCTGCCATATATACATCCTTGAACTTTAACGTTTTTGTGAAGCTATACTTTAAATGGAAAACAATACTTGTTTTTTGTTAAATGACTATCCTAAACATTCATAGTGCATTAAGGTATATGGGTATGAAAGTTATTTTTTCAACCTATTCAATGAGTGAGGTCTTGCATTTAAGTATAAGAAAAAGTCAAACTTCTCAAATAGACCACATATTTATTTAAAAAGAGATAGGCTAAGAGTAGAAGTATCTCTGATTGACACCATTTATCTCCACTTCACCCGACTCTATTATTTATCCCTCTTTACTTCAAACTCCTTAAAAATACTGTTCACATTCACTTTTGCGCCTAGCTTTGCAGCGATTAAAAAGAGGCCTGCTAGTTTTCTGTGAACGAACAAGGCATCTACGGGTGGTGCGTGCCAATGCTCTGAGGCGGTACTCATTTTTAGGCCGAGTTCTTTAATGCGTTTTGGTAAGTCGCTATTCGCAAAATCATATTCACCTTGGTGGCGCAGTGGTTCGCAAGCGAGAAGAAATATATCAACGACATTATCTATATATTCTTGAGCGAGCCCTTGTTGAAAATAGCCAATTTGCTGTGCTGCTGTTGCCACACCTGCTCTGTCGTTATTAATCGCGGCAGATAATAACTGTAAATAACCATCACTAATATGCTGAGGTAGTTCGCGGGTGGCGCCAAAATCAAAAAGTACTAAGCGTTGATTGTCGATTTGATATTGATAATTGGCAAAGTTTGGATCTGTTTGAACTAGTTTAAAGCTAAATAATTCGCGTAAAAATAAGCTGAGTAACTGTTCAACCGCTTTATTACGTAGCGCTTGCTCAGTGCTTGCCAACTCATCTAGCTCTTGTCCTTCAACAAAACTCATTACTAAAACTTGAGAAGAACTAAGCGAATCTACCACATTAGGAATAAGGTAATTGTCGTCACCTTTTAAACGCTCGCTGTAGCGTTTTAAATAATTAGCTTCTAACTCGTAGTCTGCTTCGTTTATAAGTTGTTGTTTTGCTTCATCGATAAGAGGCTGTATTTCTACCTCTTTGGGTAATAAGCCACTGAGCTTAAGAAGGTAAGCTAAGTTATCAACATCACTAGCAATGCCTTTTGCAATACCTGGGTATTGCACTTTAACTGCTAACTTTTCGCCCGATTCTCGATAAGCAATATGCACTTGCCCTATTGATGCCGCAGCAAATGGTCTGAGTTCAAAATGCGATAATTGCTCTAACCACGCATCACCCCAATGCTCACGCATTACTTTAACTAGCTGCTTTTGCGGCATAGGTGTCGCTTCTGAACGCAGCCTTGCTAAAATTGCAGATAGCTCAGGAGTAAGTAATTCGCCACTATCCATGGATAACAGCTGGCCCAATTTCATTGCGGCACCACGCAGGTTTGCAAGCTGTTCGGCAAAGCGCTGAATATTTTTGGGCTGTAACAGTAACTCTTGTCGTGATGTTTGCTTGCCCGTCGCCCATGCTTTTGTGCCTTCAAACAGCATATTACCCGCGACTTTACCAGCTAATGAGCCAAGCCGAGCAGCGCGTGAAAACCGTGATGTTGGAACAGACTTTTGTTTATTACTCATATTGCTTCACACTATTAACTTAATGCTTTGAATACGTTGATTGTTCAGCTTTAGATCCACTTTGAGCTTACTATACCCAGCCTTTTCGTCCCAAAAGCAAAAAGCCGCACGGTTAGCTTATTTGCTTCCCAATGCGGCTATTTATTTAAAAACAACTCAATAAATCGTTTTAGTGAGTGTTACTGCTTACCAGACATCAACTGTTCCATTAACTGACTAAAGTCGAAACTGGTCGCTTTTTGCAGTGGTGGATATTCAGATAGTGTCTTAATGTGCTCACCGAGTAAGTGTTGTACAGGCTCATTTAACCATTGCTTAGCTTGCACTATGTCTGAGCGATCTGTTAAGCCATCAAAGCTTTCAAACGGGTCCATACGTAAGTTATAGATAATCGGAAACTTTTGCTTTTCGTACTGAGCGTAATAGTTTTCGCTTGTTTCGAAATGAAGCTTCCACTGTTTGTAACGTACGGCTTTAATGCTTGATTCGTAATAATACAGAAAACTATCACGCGCACTTTCGTCTGTTTTACCTAACCAGTAATCTAAGTTGTTTACGCCATCAATCGGTTGCTTGTGTTCTTTAAGCGCTTTTTTCACGATATTTGGTTCACCCGCTGCTGCTGCAAGGGTTGTATAAATATCCATGTGTGACTGAATGCCATTTAATACGGTATTTGCTGGAACTTTACCTGGCCAACGAACAATCATAGGAACACGTACACCGCCTTCGTATGTTGTCATTTTTTCACCGCGGAACGGTGTTGTACCGCCATGTAATCGAGCGCTGTGCTCTGGGCCATTATCAGTAGAATAAATCACAATGGTGTTATCTAGGGCACCCATACCTTCCAGAGTAGCCATTAACTCACCCACTTGTTGGTCATGCTCAATCAAGCCACTGCCGTATAAATCATGCTCTGTAGTGTAGTCTGCTGCCAAATAACGGCTTTCATCACTTAAACGCGTGTACATGTGCATGCGGCTTGGGTTAAACCATACAAAGAAAGGTTTATCAGCTTTTTGCGCTCGTTTAATAAAGTCTATGCTTGCGTCCATAAACTCTTTATCAACGGTTTTCATTCGCTCACGAGAAAGCTGGCCAGTATCTTTAATTTTTTGCTTACCTACTTTACCAAAACGAGGATCAACAGTTTTGTCATCTACATTTGTGGCGTAAGTATGTAAAACACCTCGCGTACCATACTTTTTGAAAAATTCAGGATCTTTCGGGTAATCACGTTGCTCAAACTCTTCTTGAGTATTTAAGTGATATAAATTTCCGAAAAATTCATCAAAGCCATGAACTGTAGGTAGGTGCTCGTTGCGATCACCTAAGTGGTTTTTACCAAATTGTCCTGTTGCATAACCCTGCTCTTTTAAAACCTCAGCAAGGGTATAAGAGCCCGCTTTTAAACCAAGCTCTGCGCCAGGTCGTCCCACGGTAGTCATGCCACTACGAATTGGATATTGGCCTGTGATCAATGCAGCGCGCCCAGCTGTGCAAGATGGTTGCGCATAATGATCGGTAAACATGGTACCTTCATGGGCGAGTTTATCGATGTTTGGCGTTTTGTAACCCATGGTACCAAGCCCATAAGCACTTACGTTTTGCCAACCAACATCGTCGGGGAATATGATCAGAATATTAGGTTTGTCTTTAGCAAAAGCGACAGAGCTTGCTAAATATAAAGCAGCGGATGCTACGGCGAGTAGTTTTTTCATAACAGCAGTCCTTCGTGTATTGTAAAAAATACTATGTCGTTTAGTGATAAAACGAAAAGTACTTTTTTTAGTCTACTAAAACTGCTGTGTACCGCAATTAATTATTAACTTTAAACACAAAAAAACCGCATTTGTTTTCACAAATACGGTTTTTAACGTTATGAGCTTAAATGTTATTTAATAACTTCTAAGCCACCCATGTAAGGGCGTAATACTTCTGGTACAACAATTGAGCCATCAGCTTGTTGGTAGTTCTCTAAGATTGCTACCAGTGTACGACCAACCGCTAAACCTGAACCATTTAGTGTATGAAGTAGCTCTGGCTTTTTCTCGCCTTGACGACGGAAACGCGCTTGCATACGACGCGCTTGGAAATCAACCATGTTTGAACATGATGAGATTTCACGATAGGTGTTTTGTGCAGGTAACCATACTTCTAAATCGTAAGTTTTTGCTGCGCCAAAGCCCATATCACCCGTACATAAAATCACTTTACGGTATGGAAGTTCTAATGCTTGTAAGATTTGCTCAGCATGGCCTGTTAGCTCTTCTAGCGCTTGCATTGAATCTTCTGGTTTTACTAGTTGTACTAATTCAACTTTGTCGAATTGGTGCTGACGAATAAGACCACGTGTATCACGGCCATAGCTACCGGCTTCACTACGGAAACAAGGTGTATGTGCGGTTAAACGAATTGGTAAGTCGCTTTCGTCGTAAATTTCGTCACGAGCACTGTTCGTAAGTGGTACTTCAGCAGTAGGAATTAAGCTAAAACCTGGTTGTTGCTGACCGTCGTCATCTACTAAACCTAATGTGTGGAATAAGTCACCAGCAAACTTAGGTAATTGGCTTGTGCCGTATAAACTTGCACTATTAACTAGGTAAGGCACATACATTTCTATATAGCCGTTTTTCTCTGTGTGCGTATCAAGCATGAACTGCGTAAGAGCACGGTGCATACGTGCAACTTGACCACGCATAACAGTAAAACGTGCGCCACTGATTTTAACGCCCATTTCAAAGTCTAGGCCGTTTACGTCTTGACCAACATCAACGTGATCTTTTACTTCAAAGTCGTATGACTTAGGCGTACCCCAGGTTGAGATTTCAACGTTTTGATCTTCGTCTTCACCTACTGGAACAGACTCATCAGGTAGGTTTGGAATAGCAAGTGCAATTTGCTTAAGCTCTTCAAGTACTGCGTCTTGCTCTGCTTTAACGCTGTCTAGTTGATCGCCAAGATTACTTACTGAATCAAGCAGCTGTTGTGCTTTTCCGTGCTCGCCTTTCGCTTTTGCTTGGCCGATAGCTTTGGAACTTGCATTACGCTCGCTTTGAAGTTCTTGCGTTTTTACTTGTAATGTTTTGCGTTTTTCTTCAAGTGCAGTTACCGCTGCAGTATCAAGTTCGTAACCGCGTGACGCTAAACGTGCAGCCGCTTGTTCGATATCTTGACGTAAATATTTAGAATCTAACATGTTCGATTTTTAACCTTTTTGCATTACCAGCTGAAGGCCCAGCCAAGCCATAAATATACACACCACCACGTTTAAGGTGATATTGAGGGCCATTTTAAAAAAGTGACCTTGTTGCAAGAGCAACAACGAATCCATTGAGAATGTTGAAAAGGTGGTCAATGCACCTAAAAAGCCAATACCAATTAAGGTTTTAGCGGGGCTAACAGCGATTATTTCTTTTTCAATCAAGCCGTATAAAATGCCCATTAACAATGAACCAAGAATATTAACTGTCAACGTGCCAAAAGGGAATCCCCTACCGAGCAGTTTTAGCATGGTTTCGCTAAGAAAATAGCGTAAACATGCCCCTGAAGCGCCACCCATTGCAATCATCATGTAAAGTTTCAAACTATTCATAACGTTTAATATCACTTTGCTCGTTGCGCTGAGTTAAATAGTCCAGCTTTTGTTTTATTTTTTGTTCAAGCCCGCGGTCGGTTGGGAAGTAATACTGGCGATCATTAATTGCCTCAGGGAAATACTTCTCACCTGCTGCAAACGCACCTTCCTCATTATGTGCATACCGATATTCAGCGCCATAACCTAAGTCTTTCATTAAGCTAGTTGGCGCATTGCGTAAATGCTCTGGCACCGGATGGCTCGGCTCATTTTTAGCATCTTGCATAGCTTGATTAAACGCCATATAAACAGCGTTACTTTTCGGGGCACTGGCTAAATAAATGGTGGCTTGTGCAATAGCGCGCTCTCCTTCACTAGGACCTACACGTTGAAAAATATTCCACGCATTGAGTGCGACTTCCATTGCTCGCGGGTCGGCATTGCCAATATCTTCTGTAGCAATCGCTAATAAGCGCCTTGCCACATAAAGTGGGTCGCCGCCACCTGCTAAAATACGGCAGTACCAATACAAAGCACCATCAGGTGAACTACCTCGCACTGACTTATGAAACGCTGAAATCAAGTCGTAAAACTCATCACCGCCTTTGTCGTACTTGGCTAAGTGTGTTGGCAGCACTTGGCTTAAAACATGTTGGTCAACAAGGTATTTACCCTGCTGCTCCGAGGTTAAATCAACAGCTTGTTCTAACAGGTTAAGTACTTTTCGTGCATCGCCATCACTTGCTTGGCAAAGCGCTTGCTTAGCGTTTTCGGCAATGTCTATGTGTTTTTGGCTAAGCTCTACGTCTTCACGTAAGGCGCGTTCAATTACGTTAAATAAATCGGCTTGCTCAAGTGCTTTTAAAACATACACACGGGCACGAGACAATATCGCGTTATTAAGTGCAAATGATGGGTTTTCGGTGGTCGCGCCAACAAAAATAAAAGTACCATCTTCAATATGTGGTAAAAATGCATCTTGCTGAGATTTATTAAAGCGATGCACTTCGTCAACAAACAATAAGGTGCGCTGCCCTCGACCAGCAAGATTTGCTTTTGCTTCGCTTACGGCCTCACGAATATCTTTTACACCTGCTGTGACTGCCGACATTTGAATAAGGCTGGCATCGGCATGGTTTGCAATAATCTGCGCTAAGGTGGTTTTACCAACGCCTGGCGGCCCCCACAAAATGAGGCTGTGGCATCGACCAGCAAGAATGGCTTGGTAAAGAGGTTTATCGGGGCTTAAAAGGTGCTGCTGACCTATGTAGTCATTAAGTGTTTCGGGTCGCATGCGCGCCGCAAGTGGGCGCACATCAGGACCAAAATTAAATCCGAGATTACTCAAGCCTTAATCACCTTGGCTTTGGTCGTCAACTTCAACGCCTTCTGGAATGGTAAATTCAAAGGTTTGAGTTGCAAGTGCTTCGTTTACTTTAGCATCTTTAAAGGTAAATAAAGACTGCTGACCAGAGGTATCTAATACTGTCAGTGATGCTAGGCCTTGCTCTTTAGCATTAAAGCTAATATCTAACTTTTCAACTTGGCTCTCAACGCCTTTGTTTGGCGTGACACTAAAGCCTGCATCAGTTGCCACAACTTGGTATTTAGCCCACTGCTCTGGATCTTTTGACGTCAACAATACAAACGGTGTTGAATCAATCAGGCTGTGGGTATTCATAATCGTTACTTGCTCAGCAAAGCTGTCGAAATAATACGTTTTGTCGCCATTTGATACAAACAAGGTATCGTCTGGGCTTTGTTGCTGCCAGCGGATCATCATAGGTTGCTGAAGGGCAATATTCCCCTCACCTTGCATGATAGCTTCGCCTTGCGAATCGGTAACCTGCTGTGAAAACTCTGCTTTAAAACTTTTAATCGCAGCCAGTTGTTGTTGCAACGCTTCGCTGTCGTCTGCAAAACTTTGACCGCTTAATAAACAACCCATAATTAGGGCTAGGTATTTAATTTTTTTCATTAATTTGCTCCACCATTTGGCACTAAGACTTCGCGGGCACCGTTATGTCCTGGTGCGCTAACAATGCCTGATGTTTCCATTTGTTCAACTAAGCGTGCTGCGCGGTTATAACCTACACGGAGCTTACGCTGTACACTCGATACCGACACTTTGCCGGTTTCAATTACAAATGATACTGCTTCATCGTAAAGCGGATCTGACTCTTCATCACCGTCTTCACTGGTTTCTCCTGGTAGTAAAATTTCTTCTGTGGCATCGCCACTTAAAATTTCATCAATATAATTTGGTTTGCCACGTTTTTTCCAATCGTCTACAACCGCATGTACTTCGTGGTCGTCAACAAACGCACCATGCACACGCACTGGTACACTAGTACCCGGCGGTAAATAAAGCATGTCACCCATACCAAGTAAGTTTTCAGCACCTTGCTGATCTAAAATGGTACGCGAGTCAATTTTACTTGAAACTTGGAACGCCATACGGGTTGGAATATTCGCTTTAATCAAACCTGTAATTACGTCAACCGATGGGCGTTGTGTTGCTAGCACTAAGTGAATACCTGCAGCACGTGCTTTTTGCGCGATACGTGCAATCAGCTCTTCCACTTTTTTACCCACGATCATCATCATGTCGGCAAATTCGTCGATGACCACCACAATACTTGGCAGTTTATCTAGCTCTTCAGGGCCATCGGCCATGCCGTCGGTGTCTTTAAACAGTGGATCTAGAATCGGTTGACCCGCTTCTTTGGCATCCAACACTTTTTGGTTGTAACCTTTTAAGTTACGCACCCCTAGTGCCGACATTAGCTTATAACGACGTTCCATTTCGCCTACACACCAACGCAATGCATTGGCTGCTTCTTTCATGTCGGTAACAACTTCACATAATAAATGTGGGATGCCTTCGTACACAGAAAGTTCAAGCATTTTCGGGTCGATCATGATCATACGAACATCATCAGGGCCCGATTTGTACAGTAAGCTTAATATCATTACATTAACGCCCACTGACTTACCTGAACCTGTGGTACCCGCAACAAGTAAATGTGGCATTTTGCCAAGGTCAGCACACACTGGCTCGCCAGCAATGTCTTTACCTAACACCATAGTCAGTGGTGATGGGTTTGATTCGAACTTAGGCGCGTTAATAACTTCACTTAAACGCACTATTTCACGGTGTTTGTTTGGCAGCTCTAAACCCACATAGGTTTTACCCGGAATAACTTCTACTACACGCACGCTTACAGCAGACAGTGAACGTGCTAAATCTTTCGCTAGGCCAGTGATTTTAGCTACTTTAATACCCGGCGCTAAATCAAGCTCAAAACGCGTTACAACCGGACCTGGGTAAACACCCACAACCGCAGCTTGAATGTTAAAATCAAGTAATTTGGTTTCAACTAGACGCGAGATTCCATCAAGCTCTTCTTGAGATAATGGGTTTTTCGCTTTATCTGGGCGGTCTAATAAATCAAGTGATGGTAGCGGGTTTGTAGGCGGCTGCTCTTCAAGCAGTGCTTCAAACTTTTCTTTTGCCGTTGGCGGTGGCTCAAATGCAGGTTTTGGTTTAGGCATAGGGCGCGCAGGCGAAACAACCGTTGTGACAGGTTTTTCAGGCTCAACAACTGGGCTCTGATCAAGCGCATTCAGTGCCGATACGGTATCGAATGATTCATCATCAAGGGCACTAAAACCAATTTCTTGGTCAAGAATATCGTCTAGTTCATCAAAGCCTTTAAAGTCATCATCGGCTTTTTCAGCAGGCTTTTGCTTAGCCTTAGTAGGCTTTGGTTCTTCTTCATCTGCATCATTAAAGCTAATAGCTGGCTCGTTTTCTGGCTCTACAAAGTTAGCGTCTGGCTCTGTAGTGGCGATATCTTTAACAGCTTCTTTTTCACGATGTAACCAAGCAGAAAATTGCTCACGTAAAAAGTAGAATGCTTTCATTACCCACTTGCCGACAAAATCGACAAATTGCACCCACGAAATACCGGTTAATAGGGTTAAACCAGCAAAGAAAAAACAAAGTAGTAAAATTGAGGTGCCGGTAAAATTAAAGGTTGGCATCATTGCTGTAGCAATAACATCCCCCACTACCCCACCAGATGAGAAATTATAAATATCATCAAAATTAATGCTGCTGATTGCCGTCGCTGAAGTAATAAACAGCGCAAAACCAATAACACGTAAGGCAAGCGTGGTGTAATCTAGCTGGAAAATACGGTGTGGCTGTTTAAACAATAAATAACCGAACAATTGAATGGCAACAGGCACTAAATAAGCAAGCCAGCCAAAAGTGAGTAATAGGATATCTGCAACCCAAGATCCCGCTGTGCCGGTAATATTCTTAACATTAACAAATTCACCGGTTTGCGACCATGAAGGGTCCGCAGGATCAAAACTGATTAATGCACATAAAATAAATACTGCAGCAAAGGTGCTGATGATTAGCCCCGTTTCTAACAGTCTTTGAACACCATTTAGGCGCATAGCTCCCTATTCCTTATTATTCTTTACTGATCGATTAGCAGTGAAATACCTTAGCAGGAAATGCCGTTTGATGCACTTTATCTTAGCCTTGATGGACTGATAATGAACAAGTTTTTGTTACTCAATATGTATTTTAACAGTTTAGGCAATATATGGGCGAATAATGACCCCTTCTTCACCTTTTACTTCTTCCATTACCACATAAGTTCGGCTTTCACTGACATTTGGTAGTTTTAGTAGAATATCACCCAGTACATTTCGATATTCCGACATATCATTTACACGTGTTTTTAATAAAAAGTCGAAATTACCCGATACTAGATGGCACTCAATTATTTCGTCGTGCTTTTTAACTGCAGCGTTAAACTCTTCGAAAACATCTGGTGAGGTTTTAGTGATGGTTACTTCTACATAAACCGACAAACCTTGGCCAAGTTTAGCAGGATCCACTACTGCTTTATATCCGAGTATATAACCCTCTCTTTCGAGCTTTTTTACCCGCTCCAAACAGGGGGTGGCACTTAGCCCTACACGCCTTGCCAGCTCTACGTTAGAGATCCGACCATCGAGCTGTAATTCCATTAAAATTTTACGGTCTATTCTGTCGAGTAATTGATGCATAAGCCAAACCAGAGTTTTGCACTGTTTAAAATTTATTTTCAGATTATATCACTAGAATACCACTTAAAAAAGGTGAGACACACTGGCTGGTCATGAATATAATAGTCAAAAATTTTATCCCGTTCTATTAAGGCGAAAAACTATGATTATTGGTGTACCTAAAGAAATCAAAAACCATGAATACCGTGTAGGTATGGTTCCTGCGAGTGTTCGTGAACTAGTAAACCATGGCCACCAAGTGTTTGTTGAAACTGATGCTGGTATGGGCATTGGCTTCACTAACGAAGATTATGTTGCAGCTGGTGCTGAAATTTTACCAACAGCAGCAGACGTTTTTGCTAAAGCTGAAATGATCGTTAAAGTAAAAGAGCCACAAGCTGTTGAGCGTGCAATGTTACGCGAAGACCAAATTCTATTTACTTACCTTCACTTAGCACCGGATCTTCCACAAACTGAAGACCTAGTTAAAAGTGGTGCAATCTGTATCGCTTACGAAACAGTAACTGATTCACGTGGCGGTTTACCTCTTCTTGCTCCTATGAGTGAAGTTGCAGGTCGTATGTCTATCCAAGCTGGTGCACAAGCGCTTGAAAAATCAAACCACGGCCGTGGTATGTTACTTGGTGGTGTACCAGGTGTTGAGCCAGCTAAAGTTGTTGTTATCGGCGGCGGCATGGTTGGTCGTAGCGCAGCGCAAATGGCTGTTGGCCTAGGTGCTGATGTTGTTGTTCTTGACCGTAACATCGACGTACTACGTGCATTAGACGCACAGTTTGGTAATAAAGTTAAAGCTATCTACTCTACTGCTGACGCACTAGAAAAACACGTACTAGAAGCTGACCTTGTGATCGGTGGCGTACTAATCCCAGGTGCAGCAGCGCCTAAACTAGTAACAGCTGAGCACATCAAAGCAATGAAGCCTGGTTCTGCAATCGTTGACGTTGCAATCGACCAAGGTGGTTGTATCGCAACTTCTAAAGCGACAACTCACGCTGATCCTACTTACATCGTTGATGACGTTGTTCACTACTGTGTTGCTAACATGCCAGGTGCTGTACCACGTACTTCTACGTTCGCACTTAACAACGCGACATTACCGTTCATCATCAACCTTGCTAACAAAGGCTACAAGAAAGCGCTTCTTGACGATGCAAACTTCTTAAAAGGCTTAAACGTGATCAAAGGTAAAGTTACTTATAAAGAAGTAGCTGAAGCTTTCAACATGGAATATGTTGACCCACGTACAGCAGTTGAAAATGCTTAATTAGCATTATGAAACAAAAAAAGCAGCGATATCGCTGCTTTTTTTATGCCTGTTTGCAAATAAATTAGTTTATCTGCAAACAATTATATTTCTGATTAACGACGCTTAGTTTGTTTAGCGCGTTGATTGTGCTTTTTAACCGCCTTACGGATTTGGTTAATTTTGGCACGTTTGTCTTTACGCTTTTCAGGAATAACCGACAGCTTAGTTTGCGTTTCGCGGCCTAGTTGTACTGTTTTACGTAAATAGTTAACCGTGTCTAAATCAAGCTCAGCCCAACCACCTTGTGGCAAGCGCTTATCAAGCTCTAACTTACCGTAACGAATACGGATAAGACGCGATACTTCAACATCTTGTGATTGCCATAAACGACGTACTTCGCGGTTACGACCTTCTGTTAAAGTGACATTGAACCAACGGTTGATACCTTCACCGCCCATAGGTTTGATGTTTAAGAATTTTGCAGGACCATCTTCAAGCTCAACGCCTTTTGTTAAAGTGCGTAGCGTTTCGTTAGTCACTTCACCAAACACACGAGCTGAGTACTCACGCTCTACTTCGTAGCTTGGGTGCATTAAACGGTTAGCAAGTTCACCATCGTTAGTAAACAGCATTAAACCAGCGGTATTTATATCTAGTCGGCCAACTGCAATCCAACGTTCGCCATCAACACGTGGTAAACGATCAAATACCGTACGACGACCTTCAGGGTCTTTACGTGTACATAACTCGCCTTCAGGTTTGTTATACATAAGTACACGACAAATACGGTCGGCTTTGTCTTCAATTTTTACTACGTGACCGTCAACTCGAATTACATCGGTTGCTTCAACACGGTCGCCTAAACGTGCCACTTTACCATTCACGCTCACACGGTTGGCATCGATGTATTTTTCCATCTCACGACGTGAACCCACGCCAGCACGGGCTAATACTTTTTGTAACTTTTCAGTTTCTACATTACTCATTCAGATAGTTCTCTCACAGAAGGATCGCTCAATAGCTGGTTGATTTTACTCTCCTGAAGTTCAGGTAACGGCGGTAATTCATCTAAACCAGCTAATGAAAAATAATCTAAGAAAGCGGATGTTGTGGCATACAACGCTGGGCGCCCAGGCACCTCTTTGTGGCCAACAACTCTGACCCACTCTCTTTCTAATAAGGTTTTAATAATTCCTGAGCCAACAGCAACCCCCCGTACTTGTTCAATTTCACCACGGGTAATAGGTTGTCTATAGGCAATCAAGGATAAAGTTTCTAGTAGTGCTCGTGAGTATTTAGGTGCGCGCTCTTGCCATAAGTTTGCCAGCCAAGGCGCTAAACTAGCGCAGGCTTGAAACCTGTAACCGCTGCCTACTGCAACAAGCTTAATGCCTCGGGTTTGATAATGCGTTTGAATTTGTTCAATTGCATTATTAATGCGCGGCATAGATACGCTTAAATCAGCTAATACTGTCTCTTTTAAATGACGTTTAGATACAGGTTTTCCAGCAACAAAAATCGCGGCTTCTATGATTTCGATTAACTGTTCATCACTGATACGTTTTGTGGCCATCGCTACTAAAGGTCATTTTAAATCACTAACGCTCTATTATGACAGAAGTCGGCCAAGGTTGGAAAAATTATTGTAAAAAAGCCAGTGTAAAACACTGGCTTTGGGGGATATTTATGAATGGATATTGAAATTAGCTATTTTTAACCATTTCAAGGGCATCATCTTCGGCAACGTCGCTGCCATATTTGCTAATGTAATTAATAAACTCAGTACGGCTTACACGCTTATCTTTGTTGCTATCCATATAGCCAAAGTGATTTGCGATATCGTCGTCATCGGCTTCTTCAATAGAAACATAACCATTTTTGTCGTTATCTAACGATTTAAAGTCATTTTCGATTGGGTCAAATTTAGCGATTTCAGCTTTAAATGCTGATTCAGATACCTCACTATCAGTTGCTACCTTGCCTGTATTTAACTGCATATATGCATTAAATTCAGTACGGCTGATTTGCTCATCCATATTGGTATCGATATTTGAAAAATGATCCCAAATTGCATCATCGTCAGCTTCTACCTTAGAGATATAACCGTCATTGTCATTATCTAGGCTGCCAAAATCGCTGTCGATTTTTGCTAAAGAGTTACTTGCAGAACATGCTGAAAGACTTAGTGCTGCTAAAATTGTTGATGCTAAAGTTAACTTGTTCATAAGACATTTCCTTGTAGTCGATTAGATTCACTTCGACTGTTACAAGTTGAATGCCAAAATGCCTTATTGGCTAAAATCAAGCACTTACAGCCTGGTTAAGTTGAGGTTAAGCCTATGATTTAGCAAGCTTTTCATGGATTACTGTAATTTTTTCATAAAAAAAGCGCTCCGAAGAGCGCTTTTTACAAATAACAAAAATGCCGCTATTAGATAGCTGCGTTTTGGTAACGCTTAACGAAGTCTGTTACTGCTTCGCCATTACATTTTAACGTATTTAAGTTACCAATTTTTTCACGCACAGGTGTTAAACCTTTTTTAAGTGCAGTGATGCAAAGTTGAGTTTCTTTTTGCTCATTTTTAGCAAACACTTCAACAGCTGCTTTTGCTGCTTCTTGTGATTGTGCTTTTTTAGCAATCTCACGGATGTCAGTACCGTTACATAAAATGCTTTTTGAAAAACGTGACATTGAAATGCCATGCTTTGCTGCTTCTTTACGTGCAGCGGTAAACCCTTCGTTCGCACTTAAGCTACATAACTTTGATTCAATACGGTTATCAGCTGAAAAGTAGTGCGGGTTGCTTGCTAATGAGCCAAATGAGATACATGCAAGAGAAAGCATCACTAATTGTTTTTTCATGGTTTACCTTTAAATAGTACATAATATGAACGGATGGTTTGCGCGCATTATATAAACAAAAATCAGTAGATCAACTGAATTATTTATTTAATTTAATAATTAATAGTGAGTTAACAATGTTTTTAAATTAAGCAGCAATTGATCAACATTTACCCAATTTGATTTTCGTAATTAGCTCATGAATAAGCCCTAGTTTGATGATAGAATTGCGCTAAACACTGAAACAAAAATAATAGGTGCACCATGAAGGTAATCTCATTTAACATTAACGGCCTGCGCGCTCGTTTACACCAATTGCAAGCCGTAATTGATAAACATCAACCAGATATTATTGGCTTACAAGAAATCAAAGTACATGATGAGGCCTTCCCTCTCGAAGACGTGCAAAAAATGGGTTATCACGTTTATTTTCACGGTCAAAAAGCGCATTACGGCGTGGCTATGTTATGTAAACAAGAGCCAAAATCAGTTGTTAAAGGCTTTGCAACCGATACCGACGAATCACAGCGTCGTATGATCAGTGTTACCGTGACACAAGAAAATGGTCGTGACCTAACGGTGATGAATGGCTACTTCCCGCAAGGGGATAATATTGCCCACGAAACCAAATTCCCTTATAAGCGTCAATTCTATAAAGATTTAATGACTCACTTAGAAGATAACCACACGCCAGAGCAAGATGTTATTGTGATGGGCGACATTAATATTTCACCGACCGATCTCGACATTGGTATTGGTGAACCAAACCGTAAGCGCTGGTTAAAAACAGGTAAGTGTTCGTTCCAACCTGAAGAGCGTGAATGGTTAAGCACTTTATTAAACTGGGGCTTTAAAGATACCTTCCGTGAACTTTACCCAGAAAAAACTGAGCAATACTCGTGGTTTGATTACCGCTCAAAAGGTTTTGATGACAACCGCGGTCTGCGTATTGATGTGATCTTAGCAACCCCTGCTCTTGCTGAGCGTTGTGTTGAGTCTGGTATCGATTACGAATTACGTGGTATCGAAAAACCATCTGATCATGCGCCAATTTGGTCAACATTTAACGCATGATAGACACACTGCAATGGCAGCTCCCTTTGTGGAGCTGTGTGGCTCTAATACTTTGGCTCAGCTTTGATAAGCAAAGCGCATCACAATTATTGGCAACGCCAATAAGACAAGTTGGTGTGCTCGCATGTGCTTTAGTACTTGCGGTACTGTGGCGCATTAAAGCGGGGATATTGCCTGGCCTCGAATTGCATATTTTAGGGGTCACTGCAGTGACCCTAATTTTAGGCTGGCGACTGGCTATTTTTGCAAGCCTTCTTGCAAGTTTACTCTTGGTATTAGTCGCTCAGTTGCCAGTATCAATACTGCCAGTGCATTTATTGTTTACTGCTTTTTTACCAATTACATTGAGCTATTTGTGTTTTGTGCTTTGCTATAGCTACCTGCCGAGACACTTTTTTATTTATATCTTTTTATGCGCGTTTTTAACCGCTGCTGTTATCGCCTGTATTAAAATACTTACCAGCGGTGTGTTTTATTACTTGCTTGGTGATTACAGTTTTATTGAGATTTCAGAAAACTATCTGATCCTGTGTGCCATAATTTGGTTTCCTGAAGCAATGCTCAATGGCATGGCCATTACCTTGATGATCACCTATCGCCCTCATTGGGTTAAAACCTTTTATGATAAGGACTATTTAGACTCATGAGTCTTCACTATCACTGCCCGCTTTGCAAACTTGAACTTACTCTAAACGACAAAACTTACCGTTGTGACAACAACCACAGTTTTGATATCGCCAAAGAGGGTTATGTCAATTTACTTCCCGTGCAAAATAAAAAGTCTAAACAACCAGGCGATAATCTTGAAATGGTGCAAGCTCGCCGCGCTTTTTTAAGTGCCGGACACTATTTGTTTTTACAGCAAGCTTTAGCAGAGCTAGTGGCATCTCTCGAACCAAGTTCAGTTATTGATTTAGGCTGTGGTGAAGGCTTTTACACTCAAGCAATTGCAGCGCAGTCGAGTGCCGATGTATATGGTGTTGATATTTCTAAGCCCGCGGTAAAATACGCCGCTAAGCGTTACGAAAATGCGCATTTTAGTGTCGCGTCGATTAGCCAAGCCCCTTTTGCAGATGCGCAGGCTGATGTGCTTGTTAGTGTGTTTGCCCCTTTATTTGCACAAGAACTTGCTCGCCTTGCCAAACCGCAAGCTAGTTTAATTGTTGCAAGCCCTGGCCCTTGGCACCTTAAAGAGTTAAAAGCGTTTATTTATGCCGATGTAAAACCGCATACAGAGATAGAATCACCAGCAGGCTTCAGCAAAGAGTCGATAAACTTGTTAGAGCAACAGGTGCTGTTGTCGGTCGATGAGATAAAACATTTAATTATGATGACGCCGTTTGCGTGGAAGTTTCGTCCAGAGCACTGGCAACAGATAGAGCAACAAGGCCCACAAAAAGTAACTTTATCGTTTTATGTGAGCCAGTTTGTTCGCGATTAGAAGTGTTCTTTAGTGAAGGCTTTATCCATTTTTTCGAACATATCTTTTAATAATTGAGCTAAATCGGTGTAGCGTGGTTTTTCAGTCGTTAATTGTGACTGATAACCATGCGCCTTCATTTTACTGTGCAGCTCGGTATACCAACTTAGCATTGCTGGCTCTAAACGGGTTTCTGCACGGCGGCCTAGCCACAACAAACCTTGAAGTGGTAGTGATAAAAAGAAAAGCGCGATAGTGATAGCTTGTGGAAAATAATCACTACCTAAGTAATTAACTTGCATAAATACGGTCAGCATTGCCAATATTGGCATCACTGTAATTGCCAGATCAGTGGCCTTGATCACTCTAAATTCGGCAAACAATGGAGCGAGCTCTTGTCGCATCGGCCATTTTTTAGCGTACTGACGACCTGTTTGCACTTGTGACATGACACCTTTTTGCATCATCACTCCTAGGGTTTTCAACTTGTTTCACAACCGAGTGTAACACACTCCCGGATACAATCCCTGCAAAACCTGTCCTAGTTTTAATACCAAATTAATGGTTAGGAGACTAACGTTTAAAGTCTAAATGAGATAAAATGTTATCGGCTTAAGTCAACCAGACTTTAGTATAATTACAGCCTAGCTTTGTTAAGTGTAGCAACAAAATACTTATTTACTATACTGGCAAAGAATTCTAATTATCAAGCCTTAATATACACTGACTGATATCGTACTTTTAGGACCTAGCTATGTCGACGCCCCTTTGCTCACCACAACATGTTTTAGTACTGAACTGTGGTAGTTCAAGTTTAAAATTTGCCATTTTAGATGCCGCCACTTCTGACGAAGTTATTTCTGGTTTAGCTGAGCGCCTTGGCTCAGACACGCCTTCAATCAAATATAAATATAATGGTGAAAAACAACTTATTGAGCTTGCAAAGGGCCAAGCCCACGATGCAGCAATTGCTGAGCTTGTGAAGCTAGTTAATGAGTTAGGCCTTGCAGATAATTTAATTGCTGTGGGTCATCGTGTTGTGCATGGTGGTGAGCATTTCACTGAATCTGTGCTTATCGACGATGATGTACTTGCAGCTATCGAAAAAACAGCCGCACTTGCTCCACTTCATAACCCAGCCAACTTATTGGGCATTCGCACTGCACAGCAAGCGTTCTCAGCGCTGCCACAAATTGCTGTGTTTGATACGGCATTTCACCAAAGCATGCCAAATATTGCTTACTTATACGCCCTACCTTACTCGCTTTATAAAGAGCACGGCGTAAGACGCTATGGTTTCCATGGCACGAGCCATTATTATGTTGCAGGTGAAGCGGCAAAATTATTAGGCAAAGAGCGCGAACAAACCAATGTGATCAGTGCGCATTTAGGTAATGGTTGTTCGGTATGTGCGATTAAAGATGGTAAGAGTGTTGATACCAGTATGGGCCTTACACCGCTTGAAGGCTTAGTGATGGGTACCCGCAGTGGTAGTATCGACCCGGGTTTATTCACGTTTTTAACTCAGCAACTAAATTATTCAGTGCAAGAAATTGATGACTTACTTAATAAGCAAAGTGGCTTGTTAGGTATTAGTGAATTATCAAATGACTGTCGCACTATTGAAGAAGCCGCCGTTGAGGGCCACCCACAAGCGAACCTTGCACTCGATATTTTCTGCTACCGCTTAGCAAAACAAATCGCCGCATTCTTGGTGCCAGTACAACGCCTTGATGCACTTATTTTCACCGGTGGTATTGGTGAAAACTCAGATATCATTCGTGACAAAGTAATCACTCAATTAGGCTTTTTAGGCCTTGAGTGTGACGAAGCTGCAAACTTAGCGGCACGTTTTGGTAAAGAAGGCTTAATTTCAAAAGGCCAATCGCATGCTAAAGCGTTTGTGATCCCGACTAACGAAGAATGGGTTATTGCTAACGATGCAGCCCGCATTGCAAAGGAGGGTTAAGTAAATGGCACGTAGAATTATGTTGATCCCTATTTCGACTGGGGTTGGTTTAACATCTGTTTCTGTTGGTTTAGTGCGCGCACTTGAGCAAAAAGCGCTTAAAGTGAACTTTTTCAAACCAATTGCGCAGCCGCGCTCTGGCGATACAGGACCTGAAAAGTCGACGCAAATTGTCACCCATGGCTCGCCAATTAATCCGCCGACACCATTTGAGCTTAGCTATGCAGAGCAAATGATAGGTGATGGTAAAGGCGACGATTTACTAGAAGAAATCGTAGAGCGCTTTGAAAGCACCATTAAAGAAGACGAAATTGCTATTATTGAAGGTATGGTGCCAACACGTCGTCAGCCTTATGCTGGCCGTGTAAACCGTGAAATCGCGCAAACACTGGGTGCTGATATTGTTTTTGTTTTAACACCTAGTAACGATAGCAACGACCAAATTGAAGACCGTTTAGAAATTGCCTCAGGCAACTATGGCGGTGTTAACCACCCTCGCGTGCTAGGTTGTATTTTCAATAAAGTTAATGCACCTTTAGATGACGAAGGTCGCGCACGTGCAGACCTTGTTGAAGCCCATGAGCCTGAGCAACTTGAAAACGAATTAAACCGTTTAGCATCATTGCCTATTTTCAGAAAACACCCATTTAAATTATTAGGTTCAATCCCGTGGGATTTCGACCTAGTAGCGCCACGTGTGCGTGATTTATGTGAATACCTAAAGGCTGAAGTTATTAATGAAGGCGACATGGCTCACCGTCGTTTACGTCGCGTTACTTTCTGTGCTCGTACTGTATCGAATATTTTAAGCCACTTTACACCGGGTGCATTACTAGTTACTCCGGGCGATCGCTCTGATGTACTCGTTGCCGCTTGTTTGTCAGCCATGAATGGTACCAAGCTTGGGGCTATTTTATTAACCGGTGGCTTTAAACCTGAAGAACGCATCATGAAATTGTGCGAACAAGCTATGAATACCGGCCTACCAATCCTGGCAACACAAGAAGATACATGGCGCACATCTTTATTACTGCACAACTTCAATATGGAAGTACCGTGTGATGATGACCAACGTATCGATAAAGTAAAAGATCACAACGCTAGTAACATTGACTCTGACTGGTTAGACAGCCTTGCAAAAAGTGTTGGTCGTACTCGTAAAATGTCTCCACCAGCGTTTCGCTTCTTACTGACAGACAAAGCTCGTCAAGCGAATAAAACGGTTGTTTTACCTGAAGGTAATGAGCCGCGCACAATTAAAGCTGCAGCAATTTGTGGTCAACGTGGCATTGCAAAAACAATCTTACTTGGTGACAAAGAAGAGATTTTACGTATCGCTGAGCAACAAGGTGTTGAGCTTAACGATAATGTAACCATTGTTGAGCCAGGTGATGTGATCAACGATTACGTTGCGCCTATGGTCGAAATTCGTAAAAACAAAGGCTTAACAGAAGTGGTTGCCCAAGAACAATTACTGGATAACGTCGTGCTTGGTACTATGATGCTTGAGCAAGGCAAAGTAGATGGCCTAGTGTCAGGTGCTGTTAACACTACAGCGAATACGATTCGCCCACCGCTACAGTTAATTAAAACTGCACCAGGTTCATCGTTGGTATCATCAGTGTTCTTTATGTTGTTACCTGATCAAGTTCTGGTATACGGTGACTGTGCTATCAACCCAGACCCAACAGCAGAGCAACTGGCCGATATCGCGATTCAATCAGCGGATTCAGCGGCTGCTTTTGGTATTGAACCGCGTGTTGCAATGATCAGCTACAGTACGGGTACTTCGGGTTCAGGTGCTGATGTAGAAAAAGTCCGCGAAGCCACTAAGCTTGCCCAGCAAAAGCGCCCTGATTTAGTGATTGATGGCCCGCTTCAGTACGACGCTGCAATTATGGAAAACGTAGCACTTAAAAAAGCACCAGACAGCCCGGTTGCAGGTAAAGCAACAGTGTTTGTATTCCCAGATTTAAATACCGGTAATACAACTTATAAAGCCGTACAACGTAGTGCCGATTTAATTAGTATTGGCCCTATGCTGCAAGGTATGCGTAAGCCGGTAAATGACTTGAGCCGTGGTGCATTAGTAGACGATATTGTTTACACCATTGCCCTTACAGCGATTCAAGCTAAGCAAGTTGAAAGCTTAGAAAATTAACCCTTCAAAATTTAGGCTAATTTATAAAACCTTTATAAATTAGCCTATTAGCTTCTTTATACTGACCTATTCCCATATTTATCCACAGATTCTGTGGACAACCTCAACAGCGATATTGAGTAAAACCTCAGCAATCAAAATTATTGCGCTTTATCTTAACTTTGTTTACCTATACTATAAATTCAAAGGCTTCAAAGATAGGATCGCAGATGTCAAAACAAACGTTACAACTTCATAGTGAAGAACTTACCATTCATAGTTTAGATGTCGATGCGACGATTGATCCTGCCTTACTCCAACAAGCTATTTTCTTTATTGCAAAAACGGCTGATGAGCTGTCTATTGTCTGCCCAAGTAGTTTCCAGCTCGACAGTCTTGATCAAGAAACCGACTGGCAAGCACTGGAAGTAATTGGCCCACTTGGTTTTTCGTTAACTGGTATTATGGCGAACATTTCTGGCGTGCTAGCAAAAGCGTCGATTTCGATTTTTGCTTTATCAACCTACGATACCGATTATGTATTGGTGAAAAAGCAAAGTATGGCAAAAGCTATTACAGCCCTGAAAAAAGACGGTTACCATGTGCTAGGTGATGTTAAATAAGTCATGACTAACGAAGTTCAATACTTACCCGAACGCAGCCTCAGAAAAGCGCGCTGCATGGCCATTAAAAGCCCATTTACCGGGCGTGTAAAAAGCATTAACGAGCATCCTGAGCCATTTTTTCGTTTTGCTACCCTTGGCCCAGGAATTAGTGTTGAACTAACTAGCCACAACATCATCGCGCCATTCGATGGCACCCTATTACAAGTTAAAAATGCCGGTAAAGAATACATTTTACAGGCAAAAAACGGTTTAAAAGTTTTATTAAACTTATCGTTTTCATCGGTTGAAGAACATATCAATCACACCAATATTGCTAAATTAAATGGCAGTAAAATTAGCAAAGGTGAACGATTAGCCTATTTTGATTTACGCGAGCTGAGCAGTCCTATGCTTGGCACACTATGCGTTCTCAATAGCCAACACCTTGGACCCCTATATTATTCACTATCTCAGGTCACTGCTGGGGTAGACACATTACTCACTGTAACTAAAAAGTAGAATTTATGACTATCATGTACGGTATCAGCAACTGCGATACAATCAAAAAAGCCAAGAAATATTTAACTGATAACAATCAAGAATTTACTTTCCATGATTACCGTAAAGACGGCATTAGTGCTGAGCTAGTTAACAAATTTGCAGCGCATATTGATTGGCAAGATTTAGTTAATAAACGCGGCACAACTTACCGCCAATTATCTGATGAGCAAAAGCAAAACCTAGATAAAGAATCTGCATTAGCATTGCTGGTTGAGCAACCTGCGATGATCAAGCGCCCGGTACTTGTGCACAACGGCCAATACCACTTAGGCTTTAAAGCAGCTCAATACGATGAGATCTTTGCCTAATGACTCACCCTGTTATTGAACTTGCTCAAGCGCTTATTCAGCGTGAATCAGTAACGCCTGAAGATGCTGGTTGCCAAGCGTTAATGAACGAACGCCTTGAAAAACTAGGCTTTAATATTGAATCACTGTTTTTCACTGATACCTTGAATACTTGGGCTCGTAAGGGAGATGCGTCACCGCATTTTTGTTTTGCTGGTCACACAGATATTGTACCAACAGGTCCTGCAAAAAATTGGCAGCACCCGCCTTTTTCTGCACTGGTAAAAGACGGTATGTTACATGGTCGCGGCGCAGCCGATATGAAAGGTTCACTGGCTGCCATGGTGGTTGCCACCGAGCGTTTTGTGGCTAAGCACCCAGATCATAAAGGGTCAATTTCGTTTTTAATTACGTCTGATGAAGAAGGCCCGTTTATCAACGGCACAACCCGTGTTATCGACACTCTTGAAGCACGAGGCGAAAAAATTGATTTATGCCTAGTTGGCGAACCCTCTTCACGTGATGTACTTGGTGATGTAGTAAAAAATGGTCGTCGCGGTTCTTTAACTGGCTTTTTAACTGTAAAAGGTGTGCAAGGCCATGTTGCTTACCCGCATTTAGCGCAAAACCCAATTCATTTAGCTGCTCCTGCGTTAACTGAGCTGAGTCAAACCGAGTGGGATCAAGGTAACGAATTTTTCCCTGCAACGAGCTTTCAAGTTTCGAATATTAACGGTGGCACTGGTGCCGGTAATGTGATCCCAGGTGAACTTGAAATTCAATTTAACTTTCGCTTTAGCACCGAAGTAACTCACCAACAGCTACAGCAGCGAGTGGTTGATATTGTTGAGAAACACAACCTGAATTACGAGCTAAATTGGATTGTCAATGGACTACCGTTTTTAACCGACCATGGCCCGTTAGTTGATGCCACCGTGCACGCTATTAAGCAAGTGACTGGACGCGACACCGCACTTGAAACCACCGGCGGTACTTCTGATGGTCGCTTTATCGCACAAACGGGTGCCAAAGTCATTGAGCTTGGTCCTCGTAATGAAACTATTCATAAAGTAGATGAATGTGTTAGCACGGATGAGTTAATTCAACTAGCTGATATTTACGAAGTCATTTTAGAGCAACTGCTTACATGAACCAAACCGAGCTTAAACAATGCGCCACGGGGTTAAGTAGCTCACATTTAGTTGAGCTACAAAATCATCGCTTGCATCGTGATATTGTTAATGATTTTTTAGCTCTGCAGCAGGGAGCAAAAGAAGCAGGTATTGATCTGACAATTGCCTCAAGCTTTCGTGACTTTCATCGTCAAAGTGCTATTTGGAATGCTAAATTTCAGGGCCTTCGACCGGTTTACACCCTTGAGCAACAAACGGTAGATTTAGAAAGCCTAAGTGATACTGAAAAGTGCCACGCTATTATGCTTTACTCGGCACTTCCAGGGGCAAGCAGACACCACTTTGGTACCGACCTCGACATTTACGATACCCGCCCTATTGACGATGATTACCAGCTGCAATTAACGCCTGATGAGTATTCACCCACAGGGCCCTTTGCCAAGCTTGCTGCATGGCTTGACGATAACCTAGAAAAGTATGGTTTTTATCGCCCTTATAAAGAGTACAAAGGTGGGGTTGCCCCTGAGCCTTGGCATATCAGCCATATTGGTGTATCTGCAAAGATGATGGAGTATTTGTCAGTTGCAACATTACAGCAATCTATTGCACAAAGTGAGCTGAGCGGCAAGCAAGCGATACTAGCTGAACTTAACACTCTGTATGAACGCTACGTATTAAATATTAATACGCCCTAATTTTAGCCATTAAAAACACCAGTACAGCGCCAAGAATTAAGGCGCTGGCTAAAACTAAACGCGCTGTTAATTGCTCATTTAAAACCACCACCCCAGCTAATGTGGCAAGCACAGGCACGGTTAGCTGCACCACCCCTGCTTGGCTACTTTTAAGCCTAGGTAATGCTATGTACCAAATGCTATAGCCAAGCCCGGATGCAAGCGCTCCAGAGGCTATCGCTAAATAAACCCCACTCGCAGTAATACCTTGCCAATCAGCCACGGCTAGAAACACTAAAATTGGTACAAGTATTAAACTTCTTAGAAAGTTAAAGCTGGTTGCTTGCAACGGTGAGCTGCATGATTTTCCGCGAATACTGTAAACACCCCATGCCACGCCACTTAACGTCATAAGCATTGCTGGCATGAAAGAAGGCACTGTGGCTGAGGGCAGCATTAAGTAAATAAAACCCGCAAAAGCGGTAAACAAAGCCCCCCACTGCACTTTACTGAGTGGTTCTTTATTTAAAACACTATGACCTATCATGGTTAACTGCACTGCCGAAAATAAGATAAGTGCGCCTGTGCCTGTGTTTAAATCAACATAGGCAACTGAAAAGCACAGCGCGTAAACAAATAAACTAAGGGCACTGATATTGTTACCTTTATCGGTTAAAGGTTGTGCTGATTGTGATTTTGATCTCAATAAAGTTGTTTGCCATAAAAGTAAGCCAAGCAACATAAACGCCCCACTGGCTAAACGAATAGCAGTAAAACTTAACGGATCAATATCACCACTTTGTAATGCCATCCGGCACAGCAAAGAGTTAGCTGCAAACGCACAAAGTGCAATCAAGGTATACAGTATGGTGCTCAACAAATGAGTTATCCTTTTGGTTTTAAAAAAGATAAGACCTAAAATTAGACAATTAACTTACGATTTTTTACATAATTTATCATAGAAGGTTAAGCCGCGTATGCTAATCTCAGTACATTGTTTAAAAGGAGTGTTCAGTGCATCGACGTTTATTTATTGGAGCTGCTCTACTGTTATCTGGTTGCAGTACCATAGGTATTACTGATCTATTCCAAGATTATGCGACGCAGCTAAGACCTGTGCGCCAAGCTGTTTCTCAGAATAACATAGCAAGTGCGCAGCAACTTTTGCCAAGTAACAGCCGAGGCCATAGTAACTATTTGTTAAATCAGCTTGAAACGGCCCGTCTTGATTTTTTGGCTAAACAAAATTCTCAGGCCAATGAGACCTTTGAAGCTGTTTATCAAAATATGGAAAAAAAGCGTCAAGCAGCCAAAGTACAGCTAAGTGCAGGCCTTGAGCAAACAAATTCATTATTAACTAATGACTCAGTGATTGGTTATGAGCCAGCAGCCTATGAAATGACCATGCTGCATAGCTACAAAGCACTGAGTTATGTATTTAATAAACAACTTGAATCTGCATTAGTTGAAGTTAGGCGTGCTAATAAAGTGCAAGAAGATGCACTAAAAGACAACCAAGCCGTACCTGATGAACAAGCAGAAAAGGCCGCTGAAGGTTACCCAGATATGGCTGAGCTAATTGGTAATGTCAAAAATGGCTTTCAAAATGCCTTTACGTTTTATTTGTCTGGCCTACTTTATGAGGCAGATAAACAGTTTGATGATGCCTATATCGATTATAAAAAAGCACTCGAAATAAATAGCGAAAATAGCTACTTACAGCAAACAGTGTTACGCCTTGCCAAAAAACAAGGGTTTGATCAGGACTTTGAAGAATTTAGCAAACGCTTTGGCAAGCTAAAACAGACTCAAGCAAACACGGGCCAAGTAATTGTAATTGCAGAGCAAGGTTTGATACCAGCAAGGCAAGAGTTTCATTTACGATTACCCATTTATACCTCCCGTGGTGATGCACGCTTTTACAGTATTGCGATGCCAGTTTATCGCGATGCGCCCTATGCGGGCAGTGATAAAACCGTGAGTCTCAGTGGCGAAAATTTGCCACTTACGCCCATTGTTAGGCTTGAAGCGTTGGCAGCAAAAACTTTGAAAGATCAAAGTGCTGGTAGAATAACCCGCCAAGTTATGCGTTTGGTTGCGAAAGAAAAGATGCGCGCAGAATTGGCAAGAAGCGGCGGCGATGTCGGTAATATTTTAGCGAATATTTATAACATTGCATCAGAGCAGGCTGATACGCGAAGTTGGTCTACTTTACCTAGTCAACTGAGTATTGCGCAGCACGCGATGCCAGCAGGTCAGCACGTTTTAAGCGTGCCAGGGCACGGCGAAATAGACTTTACGGTTAGTAAGCAAGGGTTAACCTTGATTTTTCTAACCTCTATAAATAACTACTACGACACACATGTCGTACAACTCTAGGAGCAATGATGAAATACTTAGTGCCACTATTAACCATTTTACTTGTTGCGGCTTGCTCCTCACGCCCTACCACTTCTGGCATTGGTGTTGAGCAGGCATCACAACAGTATAACCAACAACTGATTGTTAATAACCCTGAACTTGGCAAGAAATTAGCCATTACAGATGTAAAAACACGCCAAACAAATGGCTTAACAGATGTTGTTGTGACACTGGCAAGCCAGTATAAAAAGTCTCAATACTTACAGTATCAATTTACTTGGTATGACGCTGATGGCTTTGTTATTCGCGGCAACCACTCACCTTGGCAACCTATTACATTATTTGGATTTGCCAAGACCCAATTACCGGGCCTAGCCCCGACAGCAAATGCTGTCACCTTCTCGCTTGCAGTGCGTGAAGTGTCAACAGAAGCACAAGAATTTGAAGATTAAGGATACTACAATGAAATTACTTTCTGTTAAGTCGGCTGCGGCCGTTGCAATGACAAGCGCTTTATTGCTGTCTGGTTGTGCTAATAAAGCCGTTGTTAGCTATGGTGATGCGCAAGCCGTAGAAACCACAGATATCAACTTTGGTTCAACAGATCTACAAAAAGTAGCAAGCCAAATGACTGACTCGTTACTTGCTTCACCTGTGGTAGGTACCATGACAGCAAATACCCGCCCTATCGTGTTTGTTGAGCGTATTAAAAACAAAACGAGCGAGCATATTGATACTGAATCTATTACTGATTCAATCTCAACACAGTTATTACGCAGTGGTAAGTTCCGCTTTGTTGATATGACCCGCGTTGAAGCTGTGCGCGAGCAACTTAATTTCCAAAACGTTGACCCACTTGTAAACCCAAATACCGCTATTGCTTTTGGCCAGCAAGTTGGTGCGCAATATATGTTATACGGCAACTTATCGAGCATTGTTAAATCAAATGCTGACAAGGCTGATGTGTATTATAAATTCACTATGCGTTTAATGGATTTAAAAAGCGGCCTAGTTGAGTGGGCTGATGAAACTGAAATCCGTAAAACACGTGAGAAATCAACTTTTGGCTGGTAGTCAGGAGGGTTTATGAAATACCTAGTAGCAATCCTAGCAAGCTGTTTATTACTGAGCTCGCCAAGTTATGCTGACTATCAGCGTAACAAAGCAGTACCTGTACAACAGGTGTTGTTTGGCTCAGTACAGTCAGTGCGAACCATTACTGAACAAGAGCTGGTCAGAGATAAAACCAACGGCTGGGAAACGTTTGGTGGTGCGCTAATTGGCGGTGTTATCGGTAATCAGTTTGGTGGCGGCAGTGGCCGCACTGTAGCAACCATTTTAGGTTCGATGATTGGTGGCTCTGTTGCCCACAACCGCCAACAAAACAGTCGCGTTATACAGTATCAGCTCGTTGAATTGATGATCAAAGTAGAAAGCGGCGAACAATTTATGGTTGTGCAAGATAAAGACAACCAAATGCTGTTCAACCAAGGTGATAAAGTACGTTTGGTCTACCTCACCGATAATACGGTGCGTGTTGATAAAGCTTATTAAAAAAGCGAGCCTCGGCTCGCTTTTTTTAGCTTTGTCGATAATCAGCGAAGAATCGCTGCATCTTACTCATGGCTTCTGTTAAATCATCTTTGTTTGGTAAAAATACTAATCTGAAATGATCAGGATCAGGCCAATTAAATGCGCGACCATGCACTAATAAGATTTTCTCAGCTTTGAGTAAATCTAAAATCATGCGCTCATCATCTTTAATGTTAAAGTGCGCCGTATCCACTTTCGCAAATGCGTAAAGTGCCCCTTTAGGCTTTTTACAGCTAATACCATCAATGGCATTTAAGCCACGCCATGCAATATCACGCTGAACGTAAAGTCGACCACCTGGGTTTATCAAGTTATCGATTGACTGCACACCACCTAAAGCTTGTTGAATAGCATACTGAGCAGGCACATTGGCACATAAACGCATTGATGCCAGCATATCAAGGCCACGGCTTAAGTCGTCCATCATGCTAGTGCGGCCGCTTAACACCATCCAGCCCATTCGCAAACCCGCAGCGCGGTACGTTTTGGCTAAGCCATTAAAGGTGATAATTGGTACATCATCACACAGTGCGCCAATCGAGCTGTGGCTGACACCGTCGTACAAGATTTTCTCGTAAATTTCATCGCTTAATAACAACAGTTTGTGTTCACGAGCAATATTGATAAGATCCATCAACAGATCATCGCTATACACTGCACCAGTTGGGTTATTTGGGTTAATAAGCACCAACGCTTTGGTCTTTGAGGTGATCTTCGATTTAATATCAGCAATATCAGGGAACCAATCTTGTTCTTCATCACATAGATAATGCACAGGGTTACCCCCTGCTAATTTAACCGATGCAGTCCATAGCGGGTAATCCGGTGCAGGAATAAGCACTTCATCGTCATTATCAAGTAATGCTTGTGTGGTCATTTGAATTAATTCGCTGACCCCATTGCCGATATAAATATTATCGACATCAAGATTAAATAATCCGCGTTGCTGATAGTGTTGATAGACAGCCACACGGGCTGAGTAGAGGCCTTTAGAGTCACAGTAGCCTTGGGCTGAATACAAATTACGGATGATATCTTTGTGCATATCTTCAGGCATATCAAAGCCAAAGGCAGCTGGGTTGCCAATGTTTAGCTTTAATACTTTTTGCCCTTCGTCTTCCATTTTTCGAGCTTGTGCAAGCACAGGCCCACGTATGTCATAACAGACACCGTCTAGTTTGTGACTCTTTTTGATTTGTGACATGGTTACCTCTACTAATTAGCCTTAAGACTAACCCAGTAAGGGGCCACCACGCCAGAGGATTATTGCGGTTATAACTGAAATAAATTCAAGTTTTTAGCGAGTAGCGAACCAAGCTTGTAATTTTTCTACAGAACCTGAAACTTGTTCATCAAGGGTTTGTGATTTTTCTTGTGCAGTGGCTACATCACCTTGGTTTAAGGTCAGTTCAATTTCTTGCGCAAGCGATGATAAACTTGCAGCACCAAATTGAGCTGCATTTGATTTTAAACTGTGTGCATGCCTTGCAGCTGCTTCGTTATCTGAACCAAGATTTGCAAGTACTTCAGAGCCTAGACGCTGAAATTCACTACAACAAAAGGTCAAGGTGTCGGCAAATTGGTCACCTAAAAGTGATTCCATCCCTTCAAGTGCACTCTCATCAATTGTGATTGTCGTCATCTTTATCCCTTAATCAAAAACGTAATTATATAAATCGCAACTTTAGCCGTTCATAGCTAAAAAGCAAACCTGCTTTGCGAGTTAAGCTCATGTATACTAGGCATAGTTTTGATTTACACCTGAGTTCGTATGGCTAGAGAATTGTGCTCACATTGTGGCTTTTCAGTTAAAACCTGTTTATGTGATTCAATAAGCATAATCAAAAATAAACTAAAAATCATTATATTACGCCACCCTAGTGAGGAAAAAGTTACTAAGAACACCGCTAATTTACTGAATTTAGGCTTAGATAACTGCCAAATCATTGCAGGTGAGTCAGAACAAGACTTTTTACAGCTCGCAACATTGCCAAAAGCAACAACTGCGGTACTCTATCCTGCTGATAATGCATTATGTTTAGATGAACACACTGCCACTACTGATGCTTTCAAACAGTCTTTAACTCATTTAATTGTGATTGATGGTACGTGGAAAAAAGCCTACAAAATGCTGCAATTAACTCCAAGCCTTCAGGGGTTTCAGGCTGTGAGTTTTAAGCAAATACCACAAAACAAATACGTCATTCGTAAAGCACCACGCGCAGATAGTTTATCAACTTTAGAAGCAGTGGCTCATAGCCTTAAACTGATTGAAGGCCTTGATGTAACACCGCTATACAGATTATTAGCAGCACTGGTCGATAAGCAAACCCAACATATGCCAGATGATGTTAAGGCACGCTATTTATAATGCGTGTATCAAAACGGCTTAGTGCCGGTTTTCACCGTCAGGGACCAGATTATCGCTTTGATGATCAGGTCGATTTTGTCGATATTCGCGATACCTTTGGTTTTCGTACCATGGTGGTTGGCAATTGGGTTAATAAGCAAGAGCGGCTATTAGCGGCGAATTTAATTTACGATGCCTTAGCTGATCTTGCACAAATCCTGGCTTTACCCCCAACAGCAATTGGCCTTAGGGGTAAGCTTAATTTTGCCTTTGGTCATGGTGGGCAAAAAGGTGTGCAGGCTCATTACAATGCCCACAGCCAAACCCTTGCGCTTGCAAAAAATGCCGGCGGAGGCGCTCTCGCCCATGAATGGTTTCATGCGTTTGATCATCATATTTGTCAGCATTTATTTAAGAGCAGAAAGAGCATGCAATTTTGCTCAGCACTGTGGCTCGAACAGTCACCAGATTTGAGTCATCCACTTAATCAACACTTAAATGAGTTTTACCATCAGGTATTTTTAGACACCTCAGGTGAAAATCCAAATGCGTTCGTGAAGCAATCTATCGCTTTTGATAGGCAAGTAAAGCAACTTTATATGAGTATGCCTGAAGAACTAGCGGCTCGCTGTTTTGAAAAGTGTATTGCCATGCACCCTGATATAAAAAATAGCTTTTTAGTGAGTGGGTTATCGACAAGTGGCTTAATCTACCCGGATGAGCAGCATACAATGCGCTGCTTTTCAGCACTGCTGAATTACTTTAATCAGTTAGGTTCGCTGTTGCATCAAGGCTAATTTCAACTTTCTGCACCTCGCTTATCCAAGTTAAGTAATCATCTGCACAAAGCGGTTTTGAAAAATAATACCCTTGTCCAAATTGGCAGCCATAACTTTGCAGCATTGCTAGGCTTTGCTCATCTTCAATACCCTCAGCAACAACATGTGCACCCAAAGTAGTGGCGATGTCACAGGTTGCCCGGCAGATACTCTGATCGTTCAATGAAAATGGCAGGTTTAACACAAATTGTTTATCTATTTTCACCTCATCAAAGCCTAGCTGGCTCAGATATGCAAGCGATGAGTAGCCAGTACCAAAATCATCAATTGCAAGCTTTAAGCCGATTAAACGGTAGTCATCAAGTGTTGCTTTAATCTTTTTACTTTCTTCTAAAGTGGCTGATTCTGTAAGCTCTAACATCACAGATTCAGCCGCTACTTTTTGCTCATTTAAAATAGTAATTAACAGCACGGGTAAGTCTTTATTTAATAAATCTTTTGCTGAAATATTAATAGAAATAACGTGATCGGGTATCAGTTTGCAAAACTTCGCTTGCCACTCAATGCCTCTTTCAACAACCCATTCAGTTAACTGATTGATCACCCCTGCTGACTCTGCAATTGGAATAAACACATCTGGGCTTACTGCACCAAATACGGGATGCTGCCATCGCAGCAATGCTTCACAGCCCACTACTTTGCCTGTTTTCAAACATATCTGCGGCTGAAAGTGTAAGCTGAGTTGGTTCTCATCAATCGCAATTTTAAGTGCAGCAGCAATCGATAACCTTTGCTCAGAAAGGCGCGCAGTTTCTGAATCGAACATGCGCCAACGTTCACCTTGTAAACGCTTTTCAGACATTGCTTGTATCGCACATTGAAAAATTTGCTTCGCGGTATTACCGTGCATTGGGTAATAAGCAACGCCAATATCAACACTGTCGACTAAATTAATATCTTCATGGGTGAGCCCTTCTTCAAACACACCATGGATCAAACATGCAAACTGCTCTATGTGGCTTAGTTCAAGCTCTCCCATTATTAGGCAACCGAATGTGCTGTCATCAACATGTGCAAGCCAAGCACTTCTGCTTGCTTGAATCTCAAGCTTTAGTGCACTCATACTCTGCAACTGAGTATTTAAGATACTTAATCTTTCATTGATACAAATATTGGCCTGTTCAAAGCCAAAGGTAGAACGGGCATTTGAAAGTACATGAGGTTTAAATAATAAAACTGAGAAGTGTTGTTTTTTCGAAACTTTTTTCACAATCTGCGCGAGCAAAAATTGCTTATTTGGCAGTTTAGTATCTGCATCATGCAGCATCGAATAATTAAATGCTGAAATTTGCTGACGATCTTTTAACAATAGAACGGAACATATCGCCAGTGATGTGATAAGTAAGATGGTGTTATGGACCCCATGGTAACCAATGCCAAAGCCATTCCAAATAAATAGACTAAGCACCTGAATAACAATAGTTAAAAGCATAAAAACACGCAGGTGGGTTCGGCTATTTTTACGCTTAATCAAACTATAAAAGATTACAGAAGCAAAGCACAAAAAGCCCAAACAGCTGACTATAAAAAGCCACTGACGATTAAACTGAGGCAATATTGATGACAACACAGCTGCGCTTAGTAAACAAACCATCATAGCTTGCCAAGCCTTTTTAAACTTAACTGTATAGGTATGGATCGCTAGAAAGTGATATAAAAAATAGCTTACAAAACATAATGCAAACTCATTAACAGGCCATTTTGCTTCCCAATCTAAACCATTAACAAGATAGCTTATTAACCCGTTATCAATCAAAAATCCGATACAAACCAACACGAAGTACGCATCCAGTACCAAGTATTTTGGTTGCTGTGATACAAAAAAATAAACAGCACACACAAACATACATAAAATTAGCACGCCTAAAATAGCGCCATAGCTTAAAATTATTTGATGTAAATTGGTTTCAAATATCTTGGCTGAAATCACCCCAACTTCAATTGTCAGTGCCCTATCGTGCTCAAAGTTAACTAACGCCCAGCGATGCCCCTGACTATGCTCAATCAACCAATGAGGACGAACATTTGATAAACTTTCTAGTGAAGCGAGTCGCTGATTATTGGTAGCCTGATAGTTTTCATCTAAAAGGTAAAATTTAGCCCAGGTTAAATTAGGCTCACCAAGATATACAACATAATTTCTATTGTCGGGAAGTTGGAATAAATCGATTATTAACCAATGAGATGTTTGCGGGGCAAGGCGAATAGAACTACTTTCGAGTGCATTTAGCTTTTCAGCATTTTGTAGTGATTGTTCCAAGGATTCACTTAATTTGGCAAGTGGCTCAGCGGAGTCAAGCAGCCAAACTGACGCACTATCACTGGCAGCAAAAGTACTTACGCTGTGTAACAACACACAACAGAGAAATACGAGCAATTTTTTTATAACCCGTTGGACTTGCTTGCCAATAAAGTGCATTTTAGCTCCGTGCTTTAAACACCAGCTAAAAGTATGGGAGGAATACGCTTAAATTGCCAATTATGCAGGCTTTAATTAGGTAAAAAGTTCAGTAACAAAATGTTATGTGGCCCGAAAGCCACACAAACTCTAATTATTTATTATCATCACTGATACGACTTGCAACCGCCGAATTTTGATCTTTATATTTTGCGTCTTTACGAACGTTGTATGGGTTTTCTGCAGGGCTTGTCATGGTTTCAAAGCTCATAGCACCAATTTTCATCATTGGGCGTAAAGCTAATGGCAATTTACCTGAATTGTAAAACTCTAACACGATATTACCCGACCAGCCTGGATCAATACGATGTGCTGTTACATGAACCATCAAACCAAGACGTGCTAAAGATGAGCGACCGTCTAACCAACCAACAATATCTGCTGGTAATGTAACTTTTTCATGGGTGATAGCCAGTGCCAGTTCACCTGGGTGGAGGAAAAATGCTTCTTCTTCAGCAAGCACAATCTCATCACTCATGATTGATTCCATCGCCTTGTTAAGCTGATCTTTTGGACCACTTAAGTCAACATAGGCTGCGGTATGATCTTGGAAAACTCTAAACTTGTTGCCCAAACGCAAGTCCACCGTCACACCTGAAATCATTTCTTTGCTCGGTGTTGGCTCAATAACAATGCGGCCTTCGTCAATAAACTGCTGAATATGGGTATCTGATAATCTCATTTATTATTCTACCTAATACAACTTAAACATATGATTTTAAGCTGAAAAAACACGCTAAGCTCTAGTTGAAACACAACAAAAGTCGAGTGTGTATCAGTAAAGCCAAATGGGGTGGATATAGTGTGACATATATTACACAAATCAACAGCGTGTTGCGCGAATAATTCTCAACAAAATAAGATAAGCCATCTCAGCTAATAAGATCAGTGTTTTCTGATTTATCTAAAGTACTGGGTTTTGTTTTAATTACGCGATTACAAGGAAAATGAGGATAAGTTGTTATGGATTACGTTATTTTATCCGTAATAACATTGCCAGCATGCGTTGTCGCAATTTTAATAGCCAAACACTATGCTAAAAAGCACGATTTATGGCATGGCTTTCTCGTTTTTGTCGGTTCACTACTATTAACTAGCTGGTCGGTAGTGGGCTTAGTTGCTAACGAAACTTTCTTTTTCCCGCTACCTTCATTACTCACTATTGCCTTTTACTTCTACTGTTTTGGTGAAACCGATATTGTGTTCATGCCTAATTTATTAATTAATCCTGGTATTGCTATTTTTTGCTATTTTTTAGGCTATTTACTTTATCGCAAGAAGCCTCTTTAAAAACGTCTTAATTATCAGATTAAAATAAAAAAAGCCGCTCATTGAGCGGCTTTTGTTCCATCGGGATCACATATTAAAAGCTATAACGGGCACCAATTGTGTAACGAGGTCCGTATTGACGAGCAAATAAGAACTGCTCTTCGTAACGACCGTAGCCACGCTCAGTTTCGTTATTAAGGTTTATACCTTCAAAGAAAACAGTCATGTTTTCGTTGATGTCGTAGTTAACACTTAAGTCCCATTGACCGTAGGTATCGCCAAACTGTGGCGGAGCATCAGACGAGCCTTGCGCTTGACCAACACCAATTAAGTAAGAGTCACGCCATGCGTAGGTTACTTTTACTGATAAGCCGTCTTTATCGTAAAAAGCTTGGAAGTTAGCTGAATCACTTAAGCCAGATAAAGGAGCTTGTTGAGTCAAACTTGCTACATCAAATTCAACATCACCATCAACAAACGTAGCATTAACCCCTAAACCAAAGCCACTTTCACCAAATAAGTGTTGAACAGCAAGTTCAAAGCCATCAACTGATTTGCTATCAGTATTTTGTGGCTGAGAAATGTTCCATACCATCAGTGGATCTGAACTCGTTGGCTCAATGGCACCATCCGCATTACCATAACCTAATGCCAGCATTTCATTGAACACAGCGTCACTCGTTGCCTGCTCGCCACGTGCTTCTACAGATGCAACAGCTTCAAGGTAACGAGGACCATTTAAGATATCGTATAAACCTTCAATGGTTGTTTCAGTGATTTGCGTTTGAATAAAGTTATCTACGTCTTTTTTGAAGTAACCAACCGACGCGTAGCTACCTTCACCGTAGTAGTACTCAAGTGATAAATCGAGGTTAGTTGATTCAAATGGCAACAGATTAGTATTGCCTTGGCTACCTGTACGCGAACCTGGTTTCGGGCTACCCGTCAAGCTTCGGCCACCAGCCAAATTACCCAGCGGCGCACGTGCCATGGTTTTACCCCACGAAACACGACCAACAAGCTCGTCTGTAATTTCAACTTTTACGTCGATATTTGGTAACCAGATATCGTAGTTACCTTCTTCTTGGTAAAAGTTATCTGTACCGCCAGTTTCGTACTGCATGATCCACTCAGATGCACTCACCCAGTTAACTTGGCTTTCAACACGTTGACGAACCGTACTGGTCACATCTGTTTCTTCATAACGAAGACCTGCGTTGATTTGAACAAAGTAATCAGACAATTCAAATTCCCACAAGCTATTCACATAGAAGCTTTGTGTTTTTTCTTCTACGTAGCTTTCACTGTCGATACCATCAAAGAATGGGTCAATTGAATATTGATTATCGCCTAATAAATCTTCGTTTAAATAAGCAAGTTGACGGGCTAACGCTTCTTCAAAGCTATAGGTGTAATAGTAATTTGGTTCAAGGGCACTACCACCACCAGCAAACTGATCTAGCATGTCGCCAGTATCATTATAAGTGAACATACCATCAGGGAAAATTTCGGTGAATGATGGATTAAAACCAGGGCCGCCACGCAGGCCACTCCAAGCAGTAAAACCACCCATAGTTTGTTTAGTATTTGCTGCACCGAATTTTACTTTAACAAGTGGAATTTCAAAGCTTTCATTGAACCAGGTTGCATGAAGCTGAGCTTGCTCAACATTAGACTCACCTGGCGAGTAAATAAACTGACTGAAGTTCGAATCTATCTCACTTGGATCTAGCACTGTTGAGCCATTGTTCCAATTAACGTAGGCATGTGGAACCTCACCAGTGCGATAGTCATATACTTTGCTCTGTAACTGGTCAGAGCCAAGAATAATTTGACCATCAGAACCTAAGCCATCATCTGCGCCGTTATCTGTTTCGTTTTTTGAATCATGATAATCGAACTCAACTTCCCACTGGTCATTGATTTGCCATTCTAGGTTTAAACCAATTGAACGTGCTTTAACTTCTGTAGTGGCGCGGCTTGCTGTAAATGAACCATCATTACCACTTATATCGGCATAAAGCGCTGTACCATTTTCATCAAGCTCATAACTATTGATGTTACTGCCAAACTCATTCCAAATACCCCAACCTGCAGTTTCAACACCGGTGATTGCACGACTTGCTGTGTAATCAACCGTTGCAGTAAAGCTTTCAATTGGCGAGTACTGCAAAGTTACTTGGCCATTAGTACGCTCACGTTCAACATCAGCAATACTGTAGTTCATGTCTTTCGGGAAGAAATGATTACCGACACGGTTGCCTTCGCTATCGACTGCACGTGGGTCAATGTAGTCACCTTCATCAAGGGTTGGTAAATCAACATTTGCTTGCCAACCTTGAATATTGGCACTTTGCTGTTGAAAATCACGTTCTTGATGAGAGAATGATGCCGCAAAACCAAATGTATCATCAGCATAGGTATTGCTGTACATCGCTGAAAACTCTGGCGTTACATCATCACCCGCTTCATTTGACGAGTCATGAATAGCTTTAATAGACGAGCTAAACTTTTCGCCTGGGCTATTTAATGGGCGAGTTGTAATAATATTTACAGTAGCGCCTAGACCACCACTTGGTACATCAGCTTGACCTGATTTTGCAACTTCAAGTGCACTTACACCATCAGCGGCAATATTCTCAAGGGCATAAGAACGAGTATAACCCGTGCCTGGCATTTGACGGCCATTCAGCATTACTAGGTTAAACTCAGGGCCAAAACCACGTACCGTAATTTCACTACCTTCGCCGTTTGAACGACTCACTGATACACCGGTAATACGCTGTAATGATTCAGCTAAGTTAGTATCTGGGAACTTACCCATCTCTTCTGCTGAAATCGCATCTACAACACCTGTTGCATCACGTTTCATATCCATGGCGCGAATCATACTGCCACGAATACCTTTAATTTCGATAACTTCAATATCGTTATCAGCTTTCTCTTGCTCATCCTGTGCATAGGCAGACATAGTGCCTAGCCCTGCGGTTAAAATCATCGCAACTGACGCTGCAAGAGGTGTTTTAATAAATTTTGTGCTTTTCATGATATACCTGCTTTTGCAATATGTTGTCATGGATACTGGGTGCTGTAATCAGCACCCATCACTTGTTGCCAATGTTAATTACGGGTTTGCAATAACTGCATTATCAATACGGTAAACCGCACCTTCACCCATCCCCCATGACGGGAACACCATAACAACGTCGATTGCACTAATATCAAGACCTGCACTTAGTAAGTCAGCAAGTGTATAAGTATACGTTTGCCACTCACCAACCACCGGCTCGACACCTTCTTGACTTGCACTTAATGCAAGCTCCACAGCTTGACCTGCATCGTTTGATTCAATCTTGAATAACCACTGAGCATCTTGGTCGCTGGCGTTTGAAACTATCTTCATTTCAAAACGAACCACACCTTCAGATAATAAGTGCGATGCATCAAAGCTCACGCCATCATCAGCTAAAAAGCCCATTACCGTAGCGGTAGAACCAATTTGAAATTCTGCCACAGAGCCATGAGTTTCATCGTCAGTTTCGACTGTTGGCGTGCTACCAGCACAACAATCCCAAATGCTCCACTGATCTGCCACGTTTTCAGCAAACAGCGTCAGCTCTGATGCTGCCGATTCTTGCTCTGGTGCATAAATGCGAGCATTGTCGACACGGTAAACTGCACCTTCACCTTGACCCCATGCAGGGAAAATCATGATTACATCAATAGCACTTACATCTAAACCTGCGTTTAATAAAGTACTGATTGGGAACGTGTATGTTTGCCATTCACCAGCAACAGGGTCAACACCTTCTGAGCTTGTGTTAAGGTTAACTTCTACTGCTGTTGCACCTTCATTAGACTCAACTTTTAATAGCCAAGGCGCATCTGGTGTTGATGATAAAGAGGTGATCTTCATCTCAAACTGCAGCATGCCATCATCAACCAATGCTGATGCATCAAACTGCGTACCACTACCACCTGATGAAGTACGGTTAATAAAGCCCATTACCGTAGGAGTTGCACCAATAGAGAACTCTGCAGTAACACCATGTTCTTCGTCGTCGACTACTTCAACAGGTGTTGAACCACCACAACAATCCCATAGCGGCCAATCAAGATTAGTTTCATCAGTGAATAAAGTTAATGAAGGTAATGTTGTTGTGCCGCCATTGGTAATTTCAACATTATCAACACGGTAAACAGCACCCTCACCTTGACCCCATGCAGGGAAAATCATGATTACATCAATTAGCGATACATTTAAACCTGCGTCAGCTAATGTTTGCAGTGGGAAGGTATATGTTTGCCATTCACCAGCAACTGGGCTAACACCTTCAGTACTATCACTTAGGTTGAGCTCAACGGCTGTCGCGCCTTCATCACTTTCGATTTTAAATAACCAAGGTGCATCTGGTGTAGCGGGCAGCGAAGTCACTTGCATATCAAAAGTTACATAGCCGTCTTCTAACATTGCACTTGCATCATAAGGTGACGCTTCACCGTTTTCATCGGTAATAAAGGCATCACGGCTAATAAAGCCATTTACTGTAGGCTCTGCACCCACACTAAATTCAACTACATTACCACGGTCTGCATCTTCAACTAACCCTGGCGTTGTGCCACCACAACAGTCCCATGCAGGCCAGTTAGGGTTAAAGCTGCTATCAAAGATAGTAAGCGGTGTTACAGTGCCATCACTTGGTGGTGTTGGAGCAGGAGCTGCGCCTTGCACAAGTGCATCTTCTAAATTGTCATAACCTGGGCGAACTGTTTCACAGCCTTTACCTGTGTCTGGGTCTTGAGCACATTCATAAACACGTACATAGTCAACTTCAAAAGTTTGACCATTTTCGAATGCAGTTGCATCAATACCAAGGGCATTAACATTTTCAGGCCAATCACCGCCAACAGCAAAGTTTAAGATTAAATAAAACTCTTGGTTATATGGCGCTGCATCCCAGAAAGTTGTTAACTCACCAGTTGTTTGATCAAAGTACTCTGTGTACCAACCCTTATGTTTAAGAGCCAGTGCCTCACCGTCAGCGTTATAAAGTAATTCTGATTGGCGCTGTGTTGCATATAAATAGTCATCTACGTACCAACGAATTTCACCCTCTTGCCATTCAATAGCATAAGTATGGAAATCATCAGCAGGATTAGAATCTTGCGCGAAGGTATAGGCTTTGCCACTACTATCATTATTTGGCCATGCTTGACCATAATGTAATGTGCCGTAGATATTTGACTCTAGACCATCATCATTTTCGACTTTTAGGTTCACCGACTCAACAATGTCGATTTCACCAGAACGAGGCCATTCACCGTATACTTCGTCGGTTGGCATCATCCAAAACGCAGGCCAAGAGCCTTGCCCACTAGGTAGCTTTGCGCGTACTTCAAAGCGACCATATTTAAAATCAGCTTTATAGCGAGTATTGATACGTGCAGATGTATATGGTTTTGCTGCACCCTCTTCTGCAGGTAATGCAACAATATTAAGAATACCGTCTGCAACGAAAGCGTTTTCTTCACTGTCGGTATAACATTGTTTTTCGTTATTACCGCCACCCGCACAGTCTATTTCGAAATTCCATTTGTTGTCATCAATGGCATCGCCGTCAAAGTTATCTTCCCAAACCATCACCCAATCTGAAACTGGTTCAGTTGGATCGACAGTGTCTATTTTTGTATCTGTGGCAGAGCCACCGCAGCCAGCTAAAGTCGCTACAGAAAGCGCCATTGCTAGTTGTGTTAAGTGTGTTTTGAATTTGTTCATTGCATTGAACCCTAACATTATGTGTTTGTTAGTACTCAACTGATATATATAGAGTATAGTTTTAATCAGTCAATTGTAAGCGCTTACATTGGAGGTCAAATAAAAAGCCCTTTTAATGTAAGCGCTTTCATTAGAGTATGACACGGTTACTAAAACGTCAATAAAATATTAACATTTACTGCGAAATTGTTTTTAGTCTAAGTGATTAACAAGGCAATACGTGAACAAAAAATGAGGAAGTACCCTCACAGCAAGACAAATTCACTAATAACAACTTTATTAATTGAAAAAGTCTCGCTGTAAAAATATTTGCTGCGATCAGTCTTCGGTAATGATGATTTCAACAGAACTTGACTGCGCCTGTTGGTAATACAAGCTACTAGCAAGCACACGGGCAGCGGTTTTGTATGTTTCACTTATTTGAGCCGCGTTGTCTTTGGCAATTAAGTCGCCCTGCTCTGAGCTTTCGCGAATTTCAATAGCCAGCGGAATATTAGCAAGCACAGGCACGCCATGACGATGCGCTAATGTCACAGCGCCATCTTTACCAAATACATGATTGGGCTCACCACAATGTCCACACAAGAAATAACTCATGTTTTCAATTAAACCAAGCACAGGCACGTTCACTTTATTGAACATAGCAATGCCCTTTTGTGCATCGGCTAAGGCCAAATCTTGAGGCGTGGTAATGATCACAGCGCCACTTGCTGGTACTTTTTGGCTCATGGTTAATTGAATGTCACCGGTGCCTGGAGGCATATCAACAATTAGGTAATCAAGCTCACCCCAGGCGGTTTCGTTCATTAACTGATTAAGCGCTCCCGATGCCATTGGTCCGCGCCAAACGGTTGCATCATCGCTAGGTACTAAAAAGCCGATCGACTGCGCTTTGAGGTTGTGCGCTTCAAAAGGAAGTAAGTTTTTATCATCGGCTGCTTTCGGCTCAGCACCTTGTAGGCCAAGAAGCAGCGGAATAGACGGGCCATAAATATCGGCATCGAGAATACCCACTTGGGCACCCTCTTGCTCTAAAGCTGAGGCAAGATTCACCGCCGTAGTTGATTTTCCGACGCCGCCCTTACCTGATGCAACGAGCACAATATGTTTAATTTGCTTAAAACTATATGTGCTAGGTAATTTCACTTTAGCGCTAATTGACACAGGCACTGATAGTTTATCAGCGACAAATTTTTCAATCTCGTTGATTTCGCCACAGCCAGCAAAAGGTAGGCTAAGTTTTACCTGCCAGCTTTTATCGCTGTTTTGATTAAGCTCTTCGAGCCAGTCTTGCTCAATGCCAATGACAAATGCGCTACTACGGTAGGCGGCTAAGGCAGCAATGATAGGTGCTTTTTCAGCCGATTTACTTGAGAATAGTTTTGACAGTCCAAACATAGCAATAAATTAGCGTTTCTTTGATGAAAAGTGCTGCGGAATTATGTAACATTCATGGCATTAAAACCAGACAATTAGATAATATCATTGCTTTAGGTTGTATATAAGCAACTCACAATGAATTAAATAATGATATTCGAGCATATTTGCATCGAACTAATCTCAATTCGGAATGATTATGGCACAGCGAAAGATCCTGATTACTAGCGCATTACCTTATGCCAATGGCCCGACTCACTTAGGTCATTTACTAGAATATATCCAAACTGATATTTGGGCGCGTTTCCAAAAACAACAAGGTCATGAAACCTACTACGTTTGCGCGGATGATGCTCACGGCACACCAATTATGCTTAATGCGCAAAAGCAAGGGATCACGCCAGAAGAGATGGTTAAAAACGTGAGTGTTGAACGTCAACGTGACTTTGCTGATTTCAATATTGAGTTTGATAACTATCACAGCACGCACAGTGAAGAAAACCGCTATTTCAGCGAGCTAATCTACAACCGTTTAAATGAAGCGGGTCACATTAAAAAGCACACTATTTCTCAACTTTTCGACCCAGAGAAAGGTATCTTCTTACCAGATCGCTTTGTAACAGGTACTTGCCCAACGTGTAAGTCTGAAGATCAAAACGGTGACAGCTGTGATTCTTGCGGTGCAACTTACAGCCCAACTGAGCTTATCAACCCACGCTCTGTTATGTCGGGTGCTGAGCCAATCTTAAAAGATTCTGAGCATTACTTCTTCGACCTACCTGCTTTTGAAGACATGCTTAAAGAGTGGTTACACTCAGGTACGATTCAACAAGAAATGGCGAACAAGCTTGATGAATGGTTTGCAGATGGCCTACAGCAGTGGGATATCAGCCGTGACGCACCTTACTTTGGTTTTGAAATCCCTGGTGCACCGGGTAAATATTTCTACGTGTGGCTCGATGCACCAATCGGCTACATGGCAAGCTTTAAAAACCTGTGTGATAAAAAAGGGATTGATTTTGATGCATTCTGGAGCGAAGACTCAGATGCAGAGCTTTACCACTTCATTGGTAAAGATATCATCTATTTCCACAGCTTATTCTGGCCTGCAATGTTAGATGGCGCAAAATTCAGAAAGCCAACAAATGTATTTGCCCACGGTTTTGTAACTGTGAATGGCGCGAAGATGTCTAAATCAAAAGGCACTTTTGTTAAGGCACGTACTTACCTTGATAACCTAGATCCTGAATATCTTCGTTATTACTACGCAGCAAAACTAAACAACGGCATCACTGACCTTGATTTAAACCTTGAAGACTTTGCACTACGTGTAAACTCAGACTTAGTAGGTAAAGTGGTTAATATCGCAAGTCGTTGTGCAAGCTTCATCACCAAGAAGTTTGACGGCAAGCTTAGCGACACCGTAATGGACGAAGCGCTATTAGGTGAGTTCCAAGCAGCTGCTGCAAGCATCGCAAACCACTATGAAAACCGTGATTACAGCCGTGCAATTCGTGAAATCATGGCCCTTGCTGATAAAGCAAACCAATTCATCGACGCTAAGGCACCTTGGGTATTGATTAAAGACGAAACAAAACAACAAGAAGCACACGATGTATGCTCACTTGGTTTAAATATGTTCCGTGTACTTATCACCTACTTAAAACCTGTTCTTCCAGGTATGGCTGCAAACGTTGAAGCCTTCTTAAACGACGGTTTAACATGGCAAGGCGCGCAAAAAGCGCTTGTTGGTCACGCAATTAATAAGTTCAAACCGTTAATGCAACGTGTTGAAATGGATAAAGTAAACAAAATGATTGAAGAGTCAAAAGAAAGTCTAGTTGCTGAAAAAGACAAGATTGATCCAAACAGCCCACTAGCAAAAGAACCTATCAGCCCAGAAATCGAATTTGATGATTTTGCGAAAGTTGATTTACGCGTAGCAAAAATTGCTAAAGCAGAACACGTTGAAGGCGCAGATAAGTTATTAAAACTAACTTTAGATTTAGGTGGCGAAACGCGCCAAGTATTCGCAGGCATTAAATCTGCGTATGCACCAGAAGACATTGAAGGCAAGCTAACGGTAATGGTAGCGAACCTTAAGCCTCGTAAGATGCGTTTCGGTATGTCTGAAGGCATGGTATTAGCTGCAGGCCCTGGCGGTAAAGAAATTTATATTCTTAATCCAGATGAAGGCTCAGAGCCTGGCATGCGTGTAATGTAATTACACAATTGCTAGTTAATATAAAGAACCGTTGTGTTTCAGACACAACGGTTTTTTTGTATTTAATGAATGCTTTAGATTAATGTTGTTAGCTTATGAGCTTGGGCATGCAGGATACTCAGTCAGTACTTGAGTAATTATTTGCCCAAACTGCTGGTGTTGTTGTTCGGTAATCGCAAAAGCAGCATTGTAAGCTAGGGTATCTGCAAGCTCACCTGTTATAACTTCATAAAAAGTCATCGCGGTCAGTAAGTGCCCTGCATCTGAAGCATGATTTCCATCTGCACTGTAAAAATTAAGCTCCGGTAATGCGGCGATTGCTTTGTCCCAAACTAAGCCGATTGGTGCTACACAGCTTGCCTCTTTTTCACTAATCGACAAATGCAATTGATAGACAAGCTCTCCTTCTTTGCTGTCACCTTGCTGTGGATGCTCTGGAAACAAAATAGGTGTAATTTCCAGCTCTTTTGCACTGGCAATTAATCGCTCAGTCTCACTTGTAGAATAATTAACAGAGCCAGACTGAGAATACTTTTGACCTTGAAAAATAGCATGGCTCCAATTGGCTTGCTGTAGCTTTTCAACATTGCCCGATGTGTTCACTATTTCATCTAAAAAGCGACCACTGACGGTAAGAGTTGAAACTTGAGCGTTGGTTAACTCACTGGAAATAAGCTGTTCAAGCAAATCCCCTAATCTAGCGCTATGGCTATTGCCATAAATAATAATATGATAGTCAGCACTGCCACTGTTATCGACAAGCTGAGCACCTGTATCTGGTGTTGAGCTGTTAGTGTCATCAACTTTTGTAGATTCGTTTTTTGAGCTCGAACCACATGCAACTAGGCTAATCAAAAAGACGAGTAACAAATAATATCGAATTAATCTAGTAAACTTATCATTTATCATACTTTACCTTTTGGCTTATTATTTTTATGTCGTTAATATTGAAACACAAAATTATAAATTGCCAATTTTTGTACGATTTTTATCTAGGGTGCTAAGTACAAATCATGCAAGAGTCGCTCTTTTCGAGGTAAGTAATAATCATCATAATCAAGTGACACTATGACTCTTTTAGCTTTACCTAATAACTCACTGCGAGGCACTAGCCCAATCACTCGTGAGTCTGCACTATTATCACGGTTATCGCCCATCGCTAGATACATATCTTTGGGAATAACGACAGGTGCAAAATGCTGCATCACCGAGGGCGTTTTTGATACCTGAATAGCGTGCTGAACACCGGCAAGGTTTTCAATGAGTATCTGCTGCTCTTGCTTATCATCAGTTAATGCGTAATCAAGTGCTTTACCGTTAATGATCAATCTATTATCTACTAATGTCACTGTATCGCCAGGCACGCCAACGACACGCTTTATTAAGCGATTATTTGCAGCTTTAGAGTCAAATACAATGATATCACCGGCTTTTGGCTCATCTGTGCGCATTAGCGAAATATGACTAAATGGCACACGCAGATCATAAGCCATTTTATCCGTTAAAATTCGATCCCCTTCAACGATGGTCGGGTTCATTGAACCTGTTGGCACTTCATACCAATCAGCCACCGCACTTCTAAAAACACTCATCAAGCAGATAAATAAAATCAAAGAGCGGTTATTTTTCCATACTTTCAAAAGCCAGTTCATATTCGTTCCTTATTTGTTGTTTGTTTTCATAAGAGCCTGTGCGGTACAAATTAGTTCTTAACTAAATGTAACGAAATACGTCAATGATAAAAATACCATACATGATGTTAAAAATATTTGACACAGCAAGCAATGAGTAGTTTACTTAACACCAAGTCAAATATTTTTTACATAGGGTGAAAAAATGAGCTACAAAGAAATGACAATTTGGGGCACCTTGGTGGTAACCATAGGCCTTTTAAGCTATTACCTGTTAGGTATTAATTCACTACAAGCCGCGGGGGCTCTAAGCCAAGAGACCATGGTGTCTTATTTGTATAAGGTTGTTGTAGTAGCGGTGATCCTAGAGATCATTATGCAATCTGTGCTTGCGGGTATTAAACACAAAGAAGCAGACTTAGGAGATGATGAGCGCGATAAGCTCATCGAGCTAAAAAGCACCAAACTTGGTCATTGGTTTTGCTCTGCAATTATCTTAATGTGTGTATTTTTAACAACGCAAATTGAGCGTGTGTCTGGACGTATGCTGTTACCTGAGGTCTCTGATCTATATAATATTATGCACTTTCTTATTATTGGTTTTTTAGTGAGTGAAATTATTACTATTGCCAGCAAAGCATATTTATATCGAAGAGACAGCTAAATGACAAAACAGCTCAGTAATACTATTCGGGAACTTCGATTTCATCACAATGAAATGACTCAGCAAGCATTAGCAGAGGCTGTTGGTGTTTCAAGGCAAACTATAGTAGCGATTGAAAAAGGTAAATATTCCCCCTCTCTTGAGGTGGCTTTTAAGATTGCTCAACTGTTTGATAAAAAACTAGACGACGTGTTTTCGTATCAATAATACCAACAAAAAAGGTTAGCCAAATAGCTAACCTTTTTTACATTCGTATCATTTAATTTTATGACTGCTGATTTTTAAACTGCGCTTTGGCTTGCTCAACTTCATCATCACTGATACCCACTGATTCAGCCGCTTCTTTAATAAGGTGTGGCTGCGTCATCACTAATGCCATCAATTGTTGAAGCTTTTCTGGTGGGATACCTAACTGTTGGACCAGACCCATTGCCATCATTGGGTTTTCCATAAACGCTTGAAACAGCTCACGCACTCTCTCGTCACTTACATTGTGCTCTTTGAGCATTGCAATAATAGGGTTCATATTAACCTTTACTTTTAACTACTAATAAAACCAATAATATGGGCAAATTGATGTTATTCAACTAACATCACCACTTTTCCCGAGTTTTCGTTGTTATCTAAAATGCGGTGCGCCTCATTTGCCTCTTGCCAATTTAAGGTTTTATAGATATTGCAATCGAACAGGCCGTTGGCCAAGTCATCATAAAAACGCAAAATAAACTGCTCTTTTAAATCACGTTTAAATTCAATTGAACGGTTACGCAAGGTTGATGCATGAAAGGAAATACGTTTGCTAAGCAGCCTTGCAAAGTCAACCTCAGCAAAGCGGGCATCTAAAAACGCTAACATTACAATTTGGCAATCCATTGCTGCAACGGCAGCATTTTTATTTAAATAGCTTCCTGAGACAGGATCAACAATGGTATTTGCCTGTAAATTATTGGCTTTGAAATACTCTACAAAGTCGGTGGTTTTATAATTAATGGTGTGGTCTGCACCAAGCTGTTTGGCATGCTCACACTTTTCATCGCTGCCTGCGGTTATCACTACTTGAGCACCCGCGCGTTTTGCCATTTGAATTGCCGCCCCTCCGACACCACTAGCTCCCGCATGGATCAGTGCCGTTTGCCCCGCTTTGAGCTGACCAAATTGAAATAAGGCAGAGAAAGCCGTTAAGTATACTTCACTGATAGCAGCGCCCTCTGCCATTGTCATTTCATCTGGTAACGGCATCACTTGCGCAGCATCAACGGCAACATACTCGCTGTAAGCACCGCCCGCACACAAGGCAAAAACGCGTTTATTAAGCCAATCTCCCGATACTGCACTGCCTTGCTCAACAATGGTACCGGCGCATTCTAACCCTAGAATTTCACTGTCACCTTTGGGCGCAGGATATTTGCCCTGTCGCTGTAAACAATCTGCCCGATTAACGCCGATTGCTGCAACAGCAATAAGAACTTCGTTATCTTTTAGGGCTGGTTTATCTGTTTGCGCAAAATGTAACTCTGAGTCTTCGTGCTTAATATAACGCATATCACCTTCTATTTAATTCGTTGCCAGATCTCAGCTTCGACTAATTTGCCATTTTCATACAAGGTGTGGTGCCACAAGTCACCTTCTATTTTGTAATCAAATGACATGGTCTTACCAAGTAGTGAAGGTACATTACCATAGGAAAAAGTTTCGATAAATTGCTGGTCTTGCAAAACATATTTGCCGCCACTAGCATAATGAAAGTTGCCTTGCTTTTGGGTGATATAGCTAAAATGACTGGGTGTAATCAGTTTAACAGAGGTAATTTCTGGCGCTTTTGCCGTCACATAGCCGTCATTGGTTGCATATTTGCCTTCAACAAATTGCCAGCTACCTAATAACGGATTGGCGCTTACCATAGACGAAATAAATAAACTCGATAATAACAGTGTGTTTTTCATAGTGCGTTCCTTAGCAATTTTTTCAATAGCATACGCTAACACTATGTTCCTATTAAACAGTTATAGGTTGAGATTTTTTCATTTGAGCTCTCATCGACGAAAAGCGCCAAGACTGCTTATAAGGATAAACATCAAGCAATTGCCCATCGTTTATGGCAGTTTGTAATTGCTGCCACATCGTGGCAGTGAAAATATCTTGATGTGCAGCATTGAAGTGATCAAACGCTCGCTTATTAGCGCTAAAAAATACTTTAAACTGGCTCGGAAATACGTCGTTTTCGGCAATATCAAAGTAGCTTTCGCTACTGAGTTCATCCAATGAGTCATCGGTTTTTGGCAGTTCTCTAAATTGACACTCTGTCATCGGGCAAATTTCATCGTAATCGTAGAACACCACTCTTCCCCAACGAGTTACACCAAAGTTTTTCATCAGCATATCACCGGGGAAAATATTAGCCCCCGCAAGCTCTTTTATCGCTTTACCGTAATCAACCATTACTTGCTGCAGTTTTCGCTCATCACAGTCGTTGATGTATAAATTAAGCGGCGTCATTTTTCGCTCTACATAAACATGGCGCAAAATAAGTGCATTCCCCGAGATCACTAAGCTATCGCCAATTTGCTGCTGCATTGTTTGTATAAGCTCATCACTAAATCGGCTTAAATCAAACGCTAAATAACGAAATTCGTGGGTATCAACTAGCCGTCCTACTCGGTCGGCTTGTTTAACAAAGTCGTACTTAGCCATTACTTGTTGTTTGGTGGCCGTTTTTGGCGCACTAAATTTATCCTTTATTACCTTATACACATAATCTGAGCCTGGGGTGGTAAATACCAGCATCACCATGCCCGGCGTACCCGGCGCAAGTGTGTATTTATCGTCAACGGGGCTATTACGGGTGGTATCAACTTTATAACGATAAAACTCGGTTTTCGCGTGTTTGATAAAGCCTATGGCATTAAACAGCTCAAAACGTTGCTTATGAGGCATTAAAACACTGAGGTAATCAACATATCGGGCGGGTTGGTCAGTGTCGACCATAAAATAAGTACGCGCAAAGCCAAACAACAAGCTGAGTTGATCAGCTCCCATCATCACAGCATCAATGTGAAGACCTTTTTCACTGTTTAATAGCGCAATCGCAAATGGCATGTTATCGCCATTTTTAGCAATACAGCGGCCTATGATGTAACACGCCTTATTTCTGAAAAACAATGAATTAGCGTATTCAATATAACCGTCGTTGAGTGCAAGCAGCTCATAAACTTGTGGGCACTGCTGTTTCGCTCCAGCAATCAAGGTGCGCTGTAACATGGCAACATCATTAGTAAAATCAGCGTATTGTGACCGAAACACATGGCGCTTTATCAAGCCACTAATCGCACTTTCAAAGCCATTTTGCAGGGAAATACGGCTTACCAGTGAATCAAAGGGTCTTGGCCCCAGTTGATATCGTGCTTTTAGTACAAACAAGTGCACATTGCGAATTTTTCGTGAGTCCCAAATTGCACCGAAGGTTGAGTTAAAAAACGTATGAGCAATGGGCTGGTTTTCATGGCTTTGCACCATTTCTGCGTATATTTTTTTGGCTAATAACCAAAGCGCTGGGTCGTCTACTTCGCTATAAGCAATAATTTTTACCGCTTGGCTTACCTTTTTGACTTGCCCTTCGTAAACTTGCAATCGCGATTTCATAGCCCCTTGAACTTGATGCCACTGGCGCTGTTCAAAACGACTTTGTGCACCTAGGGTAATATTTAAAAACTCTGCAAACATAGCCTCAAAGCCAGCATACACCGCACGGGCAAGCTTAGTCGCTACGACCTGATTTAACTGTTCGCTGTGTGATTTAACAGCCAAATGTGAACTTTGCTGTGGCATTATTTTTATCGCTTATGCTGATTATTTTAGTCGCCTTGTTTACACACAATAGCAAGCGCGCTTTAATTTAGGTAATTAATAAAGATAATAAATAAGATTGATCAAATGAATATTAGGCACGTCGACCTCAACCTATTGGTGTATTTAAATGTCCTCATTGACGAACAAAGTGTGTCTAAAGCCGCCAATAAACTAGCTTTGACTCAACCTGCAATGAGTAACGCCCTTAAGCGTTTGCGAGATTTGTTTGATGATCCATTATTAGTGAGAGCCGCTGGCACAATGACGCCAACGGCAAAAGCGCTCAGCCTTAAACCTGAAATAGAATCACTGTTAAAAATGGCTGAGGAAATTACTCAGCCAAGTGAGGTATTCGACCCGAGCACCGCGAATATTACGTTTCGGATCATGGCAAACGACTATCTTGAATCAACCCTTATTGCGCCGTTTATCACCCAGCAGCTAGCAAAAAATCCGGGGCTTAATTTTGATATTTTGAGCCCAAGCGATGTTAACCTTCAAGATATGGAAAAAGGCACCATCGACCTTGCCATTAATCGCTTTAACGGCCTGCCCCGCTCATTCCACCAGGCAAGTGTGTGGCGCGACAATTACTGCTGCTTAACACACCCAGACAACTCTTACTTACAACAGCAAAACCTCGAAGGCTACCTTGCACAAGAACACATTTGGGTGAATCGGGCTGGTTGGGGCGTAGAAGCTGCAGTAACAAATAAATCAGGCAGCCAAAAACTCGGCTGGGTCGATGAGGCATTATGGCAACTAGAACAAACCCGCAATATTCGCGTATTCACCCGCCATTACATGGTGGCGAGCCTACTTTGCCAATCACCTCAACTTATTGCCACATTGCCCCGTCGCCAAGCTATGTTATTAGCAAAACACACTGATTTGGTAATAAGTCCAGTGCCATTTCAAATCGTGCCTATTGAAGTAAAAATGTTATGGAGCCCTTTGCTACATCACGCAAACCCGCATCAGTGGCTGCGTAGAGAGCTACTTGCCTTTGCCAGTACCGTGGCTGATCGTTAAAAACAGTATAATATTGATAAAATCAATATCAGTTATTGAAAACAACAATTTCATTAATAATGAGTGAAGGGCTAGAGTGAAGTTAAGCACATAAACAAAGAGAAAATGATTATGGAAACTTCAGCGCAATTCACTCAACAGGACGGCCTTTACATCAATGGTCAATTACACTCATTCATCGAGCAGCAGCTTTGTAAAAAAAGCGATTTAGCCTGCGATGAGATTTACCAAACACTGGCAACAATGGTTGATGAGTTTGGTTGCCAATGCCGTAAAACCAAACATCAAGATGATGATGTTTTACAAGCAGAGACACTGTTAAAAGCGTATAGCACAGTACGTACTCACCCGCACTGTCATGTTGATGCACAAACAACAACCGCAGTGCTAGATGAATACTGCTGCCAAGTACCAGCTATTTTAGTGGTTGCGTTAATGGATACATTAACAGGCATGACAAGCAACGAACCTGGTGCAGAGCACATTTACCAACGTGCAGCACAGTTAACAGGTAAACCATGTGTCTACGCAGTTAAAAGCGCCAATGCCGCTTAATATGGTTCATTATTTGAGTTACTTATTCGCGCGATGATGCTTGTTGCAAAATCACTGCAACTAAGCATCGTCGCATCGGCTACTAGGTTAGCCAAATCAAACGTCATTTCACTTGCGCTAAGCGTCTGCTCTAGGGCTTTTTCTATATTATTCGCCGCTTCGTGCCAGCCCATAAAACGTAGCATCATGACCGCACTTAAAATACTGCTTGTTGGATTTGCACTGTCTTCTCCGGCAATGCGATTAAATGTGCCATGAGTCGGTTCGAAAAAGGCCACTTCATTATTTAAATTTGCTGCAGGCATAATACCTACCCCACCCACCTGCGCTGTAAGCATATCAGCCAAGTAATCACCGTTTTGATTTGTTGTCACCACTACATCGAATTGCTCTGGGGTGAGCAGCGCTTGTTGTAGCATGTTATCGGCAATCACTTCTTTGATGATTAAATCATCTTGATCGTCTCGTTTGATCACTAACCAACGACCATTTTCATGCGCTACAGCGTTAAACTCTTGCTCAGCAAGTGCAAATGCCCAGCGTTTAAACGCGCCATCGGTAAATTTAAGTACATTGCCTTTGTGCACCACAGTCAGTGATTCACTGTGCTCTTTGAGGGCAAAGTTTAGGGCGTAACGCATTAGTCGCTCTGCTGCCTCTTTCGAGCTATTTTTTATGCCAATGCCACATTGGTTATCAAAACGAAGTCGGGTGACCCCCATTTCTTGGCACAGAAAATCAAGCATACGTTCGTTGTCAATACTGCCAGCCTGCCACTCAATGCCCGAGTAAACGTCTTCGGAGCTGTCGCGTATTACTGTGATTTGGGTTTTTTCAGGCTCTTTTAAAGGAGATGGTAAATGCGGATAACTGCGAATGGGCCGCATGTTAACGAATAAATCCATCTCATGACGAAGGGCCACATTTAAAGAGCGAAAACCACCGCCGAGGGGGGTTGTTAGCGGCCCTTTTATGGCAATTTTATACTGTCTAACGGCATGTAGGGTTTCTTGCGGGAACCAGTCGCCATCGTAAAGCGCAGCTGCTTTTTCGCCATTGAACACTTCCATCCAGTGTATTTGTTTATCACCTTGATAAGCCTGTTTCACTGCAGCATCAACAATATCACGCATCACCGGGCTGATATCTTGACCAACACCATCGCCTTCAATGTAAGCAATAACCGGGTTATCAGGAATATGCCATTGACCCTTACTATCGATAGTAATTTGCGCGCCATTCGAGGGTACTGAAATATGTTGATACTGCATCATGCCTTCCCAGCAAGGTGTTTTAATAATATTAATATCAAGAAATAGCTAATTTGTCTGTGCTTACAAAGAAATAGCCGCTATTCAAGCAATCAATGCGTTACCTTGGTTATCTCGTCTTGCATGGCACAAAATAAGGATGCAATAAGTTGCGTATCGAGCGTGACGGTATCTTTTTTAAGCGCAGCATCAACGGCAACCGCCTTAACATAAAGCGTTTCACATTCGAACATGTTCGCAGCGCCCTTAAGCATATGAACATTTCTGCTTAAGCCATCAATGTCCATATGTTTGTATTGCTCGCGCATTTCTCGATACTGTTCTTCAAGACCTTTTATGTAGTCATCTTTAAGCGCCTGAAACTCTTTTTCAGGTAACTTGATATCGGCTAACTCATCGCAATCTAAGTAACTGGCAATTTTATGGCTAAACGCGTTTCTATCAATTGGTTTGGCGATTAAATCATTGAAGCCTTGCTTCATATAACGGGCAATTTCATGCTTCATGGTATTCGCTGTCAGTGCAATGATTGGCGCACTCACTCCCGTTGCTTGCATCATTTTTAATGCTTCTTGACCGTCCATAATCGGCATTTGAATATCCAGTAAAATAAGGTCAAAGCTGTCTTCGAGGGTTGCTTGCACTGCGTCTTTACCATTTTCAACGGTGGTCACTGTTAGTCCCATACGCTCTAATATTCGCGCAATTAAACGTCGGTTGTCTGGATGATCTTCGGCGAGCAATACCCTGCCCTTTAATTTCTCTGGAGCATCAAGCTTACTAAACGGTGAAGTTTCAACGAGCTTCACTTCGCTCATATCATTAAGCCAGCGTGTATTATCTGTAGTATAAATCGACATGGTGAAAATAAACTCACTGCCAGAGCCGACATTACTTTTAACGCTGATATCCCCATCCAATTTCTGCGCAAGGCTCTTTGAAATATTAAGGCCAAGACCCGTGCCACCATATTGCCTAGAAATACTTGAATCCGCTTGATAAAAGGCACTAAACAGGGCTTGTTGCTCTTTGTCTGTCATGCCAATACCGGTGTCTTTTACGCTTATCGACAACTTATCGTTATGACAGCTCACCGTTAAGGTTATACGCCCCACTTGAGTGAACTTAAGGGCGTTGGTTGTTAAGTTTAGTAAGATCTGCCTTAAACGACTCGGATCGGTAATTAGGTAGTCTGGCAATGGGAACTGATAATCAACACTGAACTTTAAGCCCTTATCACGGATTTGCTTGCCAATAACTGACTCAATATTGGCAATCGTGGCAAACAAGTCTGTTTCGACTAAATCTATTTCTAGCTTGTTGGCTTCAATCTTCGACATATCGAGTATATCGTTTATTAATCCAAGGACATGGCGGCTATTTTGCAATATAACGCCAATCCCATGGTTGCGCTCATGAGGCTTAATGTCCCCGAGCATAATGCCATCTGCATAGCCAATAATTGATGTCATTGGGGTGCGAATCTCATGACTGATATTCGCTAAAAAGCGGCTTTTAGCTTCATTCGCATCGCGAAGCTCAGAGGCAAGCTCTTCAAGCTCCAAGGTTCTTAAATGTACTTTTTCTTCTAGATTTTTGTTGAGCTCTACGTTGTCATCGTGAAGCAACCTAAACTTATCGGCCACAGCAAACGCCAGCAACATGGCGTCCATGGCTGTGCCTATCAACCCCAATAAATATAAATTAATGGAGGTAGCTGGCAGCAAGCCTAAATTAGTTAAATTACCCACCATATTTGGTAGCATCATGGCAATGTAAGCCAGCACAAAATAGCGTGCAGGCTTAAAGCCAATGAGCATACAGCGAATACCTATGTATAAGCCTAAACATAAAGCAACACCCGTTACTAACGTTGACCAATAAAAACCAAAGCTTGGCCATAAAATACAAAACGGAATACCCAAAGTGGCGATTACACCCACCGTCAGTGATAATTGCGCCAGTTTCGGAAATGTTTCTTTGAGTTTAAGTAAGTTGTTGTAAAACAGAATATTGGTTAATGGTGTGAGGGCAAAGCCGAGCCAGTGAAGATGGGGATTATAGTAACCAAACAGCTGATCAGAAATATGGAAAAAATGGCTCCAAGCAAACACCCAGGATGCTGTAAATAATGCGTAATACAGGTGTGTAACATCTCGGGAAACCAAGTAAATTAATAAATTATATAAACCAAGTGCAATGCCCACCCCAAAGCACAGCATCATGATCATATTTTCGACGGTTATGTTCTGAAAATAATCTTGATAAGGCGTTAATACCAGCTTTGCGGGAGTATAAAAGTAGTCACTCTCAAAATAAGTGATTAGTGTGTAGCGCTTACCTTTTTCAAGAGATAAGCGATTACCATAGTGAAAAGCAAATTGATTTGGCTCGACCCCGCCAGTTACAAAGTGCTGTATAGGGGCCGTTGGATCTGTTATATCGTAAATGCGGCTTTCTATTTTCGAAACCAGGGTGTTATACGGGTAGAGAACTAAATCTTCGATATCACTTAGATTTTCAATTTCAACAATTAACCAATAGCTACCGCCGACAGAGCTTATTCGAGATTGTGTTTTTTTGCTGGCTCGCCAAGCATCAATCGCAGCCACCGATTGCGGAAACATATTATCATTTGCCGTAAACACTTCACCGACATCATGAAGGTTTTGATCAGCCACGGCGTCGGTGTAGACAAACGTATCTTGTGCATTAGCCGAAACACTTAATAAAACCAAAAACAGCAGAGTGCTTAAATACAGCTTTAACCGCATTCACAAAACCCCTGTAACATCGTGGAGTTGGCAACGACTAGAATTGCATTGAAACATCAAAGCCATAGCGACGCCCTTCCCCTTTAAAGTCTTCAAGCATGCCTAAGAACGAGCTTAAATCGAACTTTAACTGACTGTATTCAGTATCAAATAAATTTTTGCCCCATAAAGTAAATGACCAATTATCAACATCATATTTTAGATGCGCATTAACAATGCTAAAGCCGTCTTGGCGGGCATAAGGGTTCATGTTCTGATCAAAATAAAACTCAGACTGATAATCGTAAATAATATTGGCCGATAACGGATATGACGCCAAGCTGGTATCATATTTTAATCCCGCTGATACATTCCATTTAGAAGTAAATGGTAGTTGGTTATCGGTAATACTATTGCCAAGTGGGTCAACGTATTCTTCAAACTCAGCATGAGGGATATAGCCAACTGAAAGTAGCATGGCTAATTGCTTAGTTGCTTGGTAATTGATTTCAGTTTCAAGACCGTAAATAGTTGAATCAGCGACATTTTCAAGCAGCTGCACAGGAGGCATTTGCGGTGTTTCTGACGCTTGGTTCATAAACACTTGTTGGTCGTTATAGTCATAATAAAACGCCGCCCAATTCATTCTAAGTTGCTTGCCAGGCCAGAACGACTTTAAGCCAACTTCATGGGCATTTAAGCGCTCTTTACCGTAGTTTGCTAAGATTGCTTGTTCTTCAGATGACAAAAAGCCGCCGTTGTAGCCACCACTTTTACTACCATTAGCAAAACGATAATAAAGATTGCTTGCATCTGAATAGCGATAATTAACGGCAAATTGACCAGTAAAGCCATTGTCTGATTGCTCATCGGTAACGCGATAAAATGGTACAAGCACTCCGTCTAAGTCATTCACATCAACCACCGCATTTAACGTGGCGATTGAGTCATACTCAAGTGACTCATAGTCATATCTAAGACCGGCTGTGATCATCCATTTATCTGCGACTGGTACTTCAATTTGGGTAAATACAGCCAAATTTTGCATCTTGATTTCATTATCGTAAATAAAGGTCGCGGTTAAGTTTGTCGGTAAAATACCCCGGAAATCACGCAAAATATCATTTAGATTATCTTGCTCAATCGTCTCATCGGCAAAATAAACACCACTGGTGAGTGTGTAATCAGCAAGTTCGTTTAATATTCTGAATTCTTGGCTGAATAGTTGGGTATCTAACCCTAATACTCCTTCGCACAAACGAGCTGGCGAGCCATCGCAGTTAAAAGCATGGCTTCTTTCTAAATCGTTAAAGCTCGAAAGTGAGGTAAATGTACTTTGCTCGTTTAAATGCCAATTCACTTCGGCGATAAAACCGTAGCCATCAGATTTATGAGGTGAGTCGTTATTGACACTCACAGCAAAGAAGTCATCACTGCCATCATTAAAACCAAAGTTATCAAAACAGCGTGTTGAGCCCGCATCTGCTGGTGAACACAGCTCACCCGTTAAAGGATTCGCGACAATACCAATACTACCAACTGGCTGGGCAATACCATCCCAATCTTCAATATGCGCTTGCAGGTAAAGATCAACGTCATCCCACTCGGACAAAAAAGACACACGGGCATTTTTTTGCTCCATGCCTGCTGTTGGTGAGTCTGCATAAGTATTTTTTGTTGAATATTCGTAGTCTTGATAGTTAACAGCAATACGCACTGCGCTGGAATCTGAGAGTTGCTGGTTCCACATACCATCGACGCTGGTGGCGTTGTTATTGGCAACACCTAATGTTAGCGAGCCATAGCTATCAAACTCAGGGCGATTTGAGCGTATTAGTATTGCACCACCGGTAGAATTACGACCAAACAAGGTACCCTGCGGGCCGCGTAAAATATCGAGTTGTTCAATATCGTACAAGTTAACAATTTGATTATTGGCAGACCCCACCGCAACACCATCAATATACATGGCAACAGGTGAGGTATTCGCCGTATTATAATCAAGTAACCCCACCCCACGGATGCTCACAGCGGGAGGCGTCCCTTCTGCGGCGTTTTGGGTGATTTTAACGTTTGGCGCAAACAAACCAATTTCAGTTGAATCTTTAAAATGCTGAGCTTTTAAAATTTCGCCATTCACTTGGCTTACCGCCACACTCACGTCTTCAATTGCTTGCGGACGCTTTTGTGCATAAACGCTAATAACTTCCATGTCTTTTTCAGTCTCAGCTCCTTGTGCAACAGCGCTTGCCATTACACATGCCGCCAAGCTTGAGCTCGACAACATCATAAACTTTGGATCTTTAAGAAAAGGACGCTTCATTGGCTTTTAGACCTTAAAAGAGGGAAACTTGTTAAATTGTTGTAATTTAGTGGTAAGTATAGACCAAACAATAGATTAAAGTCGCATATAAATCATGAAAATTCATGACTTATACGCATACTTATTTACAACTTTGCTCACACTATCCTTTTTCGAATGCATGCTCTCCGCTGATTTCGTTTGGCCAACCACATATTGCCCGGGCTGTTTGCATACCGGCCATCACAGCAGCCTCAACGCAGCCCGCATTAACCCCTGTTTTTATCCAGTCGCCAGTGATGCGCAAATTGACAAACTGACTACCATCTGTAGCCAAACGGTATTTACTCGAATCAACCACAGATAGGACATAGCGCTCACTGGGATCGACATTTACGCGCCAATATTGCTGCTCTAGTACAGGTAAAATGCTATGCGGATCACTGTAAAAAACCTGCCAATCAAACTTGTTATCAGTATAGGCTTCAGGCCAAAGTGGCCGCATATCTGAGCTAAACAAATTATGCATATTCAATTTTACTTCGGCTTTCATTTGCTCTGGGAATTGATGTGCACTGGCAGGTGGGTAGTTTTCGCAGCTAAACGCACTGCAAAAATAGGCAACATTAACTGGTGAGTTGTCACTTGGCCAATCTTCTTTATCGAGCAAGTTGCCCATTGCAGCCCAAGTATCAAACGGCTCTACAAAGCCACTTAAAATAGGCCCTTCATGAGCAGCATTAGTTTGCGTAAAGCCAAGTTGTGGGTCGGTTTTATTCAACCATACTTGGCAAGCCTGAGTCGCCACACTTTGCACTTTTGTTGCTTGTTGAGAAAGCGCGTAATCTACAGCTAAAAGTTCAGAGGCAACGTGTTCAAGAGAGGCAACCGAGACCCCTAAAATCAGTGTATCAAAATCAATACCATGGCGAAGCGTCACTGTTGGCAATGAGGTACTAAAGTGTTCTTGATACACCTCTTGCCAATTACTCCAAAATGACTCTAAATTGATTTGATATTCTTGCAATAAGTGCGCTTGTTCTGGGCTGATTTGCTCATACAGGGGTTCACTTGGCCAGCATGGCAGCTGTTTTACATCAATGAGCGGTTGATAATCTTGGCCAACTAAACTGACCTGTTGGCAAAGCTGAATCTCACTTACCTGCGGCTCACCTTGGTCAGTTTGCCCAGGAGATAAGTTAGTTAACTGATGGAAAAACTTAAACTTAACGCCGCGCTGCTTTAAAAGTTCATAAATTGGTCCGAAAATGACATCGCCCATGCCTGCTTGCATTTTCCACATCACGCCGCCTTTATAGCAAAGCCCTATACGTAACATAGCAAGGGCGGCAACGCCTGCTTCAACATTGGGTTTACTAAAGTCACCTTTAGGGTAAGCAAACACCAAATCATAAAAGCCGCGCACTGGCGCTGAATCAACGCTGTAAGTTTTGTTAGCACCATTTTTTTCGAGCCACTGACGAAAATCGTAGCAATTAATGACACCAAAACCGTCGCGATATACTTTGTCTTTAATCAGTCCTGTGAGCATTGCAATCGCAAGATCGGCACAAATATAAAGTCTGCGCAGCTCTGGGTTGTCTTCGAGTAAATCAATAACTTGGTCTTTAAACCAACGTTTTAACTTTCTGACGATATACCAAATAACCAGTCGATCGGCCTGTTTATCTGTATGGGTGGCCTGCTTTTCGGTGAACTGCAGCAAATGAGTTATCAATGTTCGTGGGTTCGAGGCAATTTCAGTTGCACCTGCTTCAATATCATCAATAAACTGCTTTGCGCCATTTAAATGGGTATCAATGTCTGCTTTGATTTCTTGATACATGTGTTTGAGTAACGATTGATCCCGTGATTTTTTAGTCACTAAAATGGTTTTAGCATCTTGCTGCTGACAAACATGCTCAATGCCTTCGGTCCATTTTTTTAGCCATGCTAATGTCATGGTGACAAAGTCCCACACTGTTATATCTAGACTGCCATCAGCGGGGTTCCCTTCAACGGTAGGAAAATCTATCGGCCAAGTTTGCCATTCGTTATCAATAAACTCTTGTAAAGCAATAAAACTGTGTGGTTTAAATGCCTGCTGCCAAGTTGCCAATGAACAACTAGCTGGTCGATTGAGTGAGTTATACACCCCTTCTAAGGTGCGAAAGCTATTCACGTAGGCGCCAAACCAAACATGTAAACCATGCTCTTCGATTCGCTGTCCAAAATGGGCGTTTCGGCCACTCGCCCCTTTACCGCCAAGTCGCCAACCCTGTTGATAAACGGTAATTTCGCGCTGGCTTTGCCAATTAGCTTGCTCGGTTAAATACACTGCCGCAGTCATCGCTGCAACACCGCCACCGACAATGGTGATTTTTTCTTTTTCCATGGTTACCCCTGTGCTGGTAACAGTTGTGTTGCGCCAAGCTGGTCAAAGTCCATATTGACGTAAAAAGGTAAATGAACCGTTTGTTTGCCAAGTGCGATACCAAACATGTCATTTAGAGGAAAGCTCGCAAGAGCTTTTACATCCAAACTAAAATCATTGTGTAAAAGTTTTAATTGGTGAATTTTTTTGATTAACGATGGTGAGTGAACCACGCTTTGATAAACGGCTTTATCTCCTTGGCCATCGGGAAATTGTTTAAACAAAATCTGATCCATCTGCGGATGAATAAACCCGTCTAACAATTGTTTAAGAAGCGATAAATCAATGCCTTTAATTTGCGCATCAAACAAATCGGTAACGTGTTTAGAAAAATGCGATAAGTTATCGAGTAAGTTTTCCTTGGTACTTGCCTGTGTTTGCTCAATGGTTAATAGCTCATGCATCGCTAATTTAGAGTCAGGGTTAAACACATCAAAACATTCTAAAGAAATACTAAAGGCGCCCGCATCACTCACAGTCGCAGGCATTTGATATTCACAGAGGTATTTATTGTAGCCCCAGGCTTCTCGGCCATTAATCAAAGCATAAATGTTATTGACGCTAATAAATGCCGGATACCAATATAAATGACTAATATCTCCATCGAGCATTTTTGCTACTGGGAGCCAAATAATAATATCGGTTTCTTGCATCCAGCCATGCTCTGAAAACGGTGGCGTTAAGGAAGAAATTTTTTCGATATCAGTGAAGGTAAGTAAACACGTGCTTCCTAACACATTAAACGAGGTTGATTCGGTTGCTAGTAGGTTTAAAGTTGCATCAACATACTGCTGCATTTTTTGCTCACAGCCAGACACAAAAAATCCGTACATTTGCGCGTTGATCATTCGACAAGGTGGTTTAGCAACAGGGTTAGATAAAAAGTGGCTGTAATTTGTTTGGTCCATCATAGTCATTACTTATATTGTTGTTTAGTAATGACTATAGACCAGTTTTTTAATCGTTGGGGACAAGTTCTGAGTTACAACACTCTTTTAGTAGCTGTTCGGTAAATTGCTGATAACCGAGCTGATTAAAATTCTCAGATAGCGGGTTCATAAACCCATGACCATAGTCGGCTATTTCACAGCTCACCTTGGCTTTACTTTTTAATGTTGCAATCACAGGCTTAATATCAAAATGCTCTTCACTGTGAGGAAAAATAAATCGACAAGGAACGTTAGCCTCAAGCTCAAGATGATGTCTAACTTGGGATGGATAAAAGGCAATGATTTTTTTAATGAAAGAATTTTTTAACTCTGCTTGAGCTCGCCAAACAGCGGCTGCGCCTGCACTAAATGCAATAATCGTGGTTGGCTGACGAATAGTAGCCATTTTTAAATGCACTAGCTCAAAATAACTGTCATGGCCGCATTGAGTCATAAAATGTTGATATTGAAACTGCTCATTTATGGGGAGCTGAATTTCCCCCATGTAAGGGTCACAAAGACTCACTTTACCGCGAAGCTGCTGAGCAAGCAGCGATAAATGCGCTGTTTTACCGAATATATCTGATACCAAAAGGTAATTCATAAGCATACTTCTTATTGTTATTTTGTGCCTAATCACAATACGCCTGTTTCTGTTAAACATCCAGAGATTATTTTTGATGTTTAAAAAATAAACCTTGCGCTTAGTTAATTCTTACAGTAATCTACTTGTCTGGTTTTTAGAAACTACGCGGTTAACCCCTTACCTTGATCCAGTAATTCCCGCATATTCGTATAAATACTTGCAACTTGTTTGCTAAATGACATTTTGATGAATTTTCAAATCATCACCAAACTGTCACAAACTTAGTCAACACTGTTAGCAAGACAACAAATGTCGGTCTGTATTTTTAAATGCCTTTTAAAGCTCTACAGACACTGACAAAAGAAAGAGTGAGTTTTATTATGTCATATAAATACAACGGATCTTTGATCCAGATCGCACATCCAGTGCAATCAATCTCGGTAAATAAACAGCGTGTAATTTTTAGTGACACGCAGGGCTTAAAAAATGCCATCTTCCAAAAGGCCAGTGATGCACGCCAATTTGTGAAGTGGTTAAAAGCCAACTAAACCCTACCGATAAACGCCAGCCAACAAGCTGGCGTTTTAGTTTTTACCACCAGCCTGCATATAGCTAAATTCCTGCTACACTTATATTTTTAGCCCATAAATAGGTAGTAAAAATGCGTTGTGTGTGGTCTATTTTACTATTACTTTTTTGCCTGCCCGTTGTTGCAACCAAGCAACCGAAGACCATTGAGTGGATCATGGTCGATTTTGCCCCCTACTACATCATGAATGACAAGTACGAAGGCACAGGTCGTGATGAAAGTGTGATCAAATTACTAGAAAAAGCACTCCCTGAAGTGTCATTTAAACGCACTTTATTGCCGGCTAGTCGTGCCGTACATGAACTATCAAACCCGCACAACAATTACTGTATGCTGTCGTTGTATCAAAACGAGCACCGTAAGCAGCATATTCAGTTTACAAAACACTCATCAACAGTGGGCTTATCACCCTCCATTGCCATACGTAAAGAGTTAGCCGCAAAACTTGAGTTAGACGTCACAAAACCAGTGTCCTTAAAATCGTTATTAGACGATAAACACTTGGCATTAGGGGTATCAATGAGCCGCTCTTTTGGCGCTGATATAGATAGCGTGATTAACGAAAGCCATGATTCAAATATCATCTCACGCCCCGGCAGAGACACCCTCGCAAGCTTGACTTATATGCTACAAAAAAAGCGTATTGATATATTACTTGGCTACCCAAGCGAGCATTACTATTTGGCGCATTCTATGGGCTTTGAAGATGAATTGACCCAACTGTCACTCACTGAAGCACCTGCATTAAGTGTTGGTTACATAGGTTGTACAAACAACGAACAAGGTAAAGAAACAGCAAAATTATTAGATGAAGCCCTTGAAAAAATAGCGCATACAGATGCTTTTCATGACGTTTTAGTACGCTGGCTACCCGATAATTTGCAACCAATTTTAGAAAAGAGATTAAAAGATAGAAACGAAAGTGCCGCTCATTGAGCGGCACTTTTATATTGACCAATCCGAGAATAAAGCGAATTGGTGGTCGTATGAATGGTGCTTACTTACGCACACCTTCAATAAATAAGCCAATATCAACATGCGTTGACGCAGGGCCAAGGTTGTAGTCAATACCATAGTCAGCTAGTTTTAGGCTTGTTTCACCTTCAAAACCAACACGGTAACCACCCCATGGATCTTTACCTTCACCAATTTTATCAATTTCAAAAGTAATGGTTTTAGTCACACCATTTAAGGTAAATTCACCAGTAACATCTGCTTCATCACCGTCTTCATCAAACTTGATTGAGGTACTTTTAAATGTTGCAGTTGGGTATTTATCAACATTTAAGAAGTCTTTACCGCGTAAGTGCTTGTCACGCTCAGCATGGTTTGAGTCGATGCTTTTAGTATCAATCGTTACATTGATTTTAGATGCATTAGGCGCTTTATCGTCATAGCTAAAATCACCTGAGAAAGTATTAAAACGACCATGTAACCAGCTGTAACCTAAGTGCTTAATTTTAAATGTAACAAATGCGTGGGCACCGTCTGTATCAATAACGTAGTCAGCTGCATTTGCGTTTGCTGTTGAGAAAAGTGCAGCACTTAGTGCTGTGCCTAATAGTAATTTTTTCATATTAATCATCCTTCAATGGTTTGATCATTCTAATTAAGGTTTTATCTTTATCGATAAAATGATGTTTTAGTGCCCCTAAAGCATGTAAAACAACCACAGCTATTAGCCCATACGCGGCATAAAAGTGAATTTTACCTGCAATATCTTCTTGGTTCGCGACCGACTCGGGTAATGCCGGTACAGCAAATAAATTAAATACTTCAATTGCACGGCCATCAGCCGTAGAGATTAAATAGCCTGATGTCACAATGACGATTAAAGCTAAATAAATTAGTTTATGGACTGAGTGTGCAACTCGATTCATTGCTTTTGGACTACCTGCAACAGGCTCAGGTTGGGTGCCTAATAAGCGCCAACCAAATCGAAACAGCAATAATGCCGCTAAGGTAATGCCCACGCTTTTATGTAAGTCCAAAGAGCCTTTGTACCAAGCGTCGTAATAGGTTAGCTCAACCATATACACGCCTAAGCCAAACAAACCAAACACCCCAAGTGCCATTAACCAATGCAATAAGATGGCAACCCAGCCATAACTTGACTTTGAATTCTTTAACATGCTCATTTCCCATGAGAATCGTGAAACTAAATATAGATTAACCGATGGGTTATATAATGAAAATAGCGTAAAACGAACAGCTTCTGTGCGTATATGCACACCCAGGGAAAGGAGAAAGTTGTAAGGGGAAAGGGGAAAGAGAAAAAGGTGCTAGGTGCTAGGTGCAAGGTGCTAGCAATATTATGAATACTCGTTGATAAAAGCGTTTAATTTTTAACGTGATAAATTTTTAGTTTTACTCACAACCGTTTAATCACTCAACCCAATAAACTCAGCCGATTTCAAAAGAAGTCACGCCAAAAATACGGTTTAATGGCAAGCTAGGACATTCGTCGGTATACATCCTGGCGGTTTCGAACGACACTTGCATGTTGTACTTCTGTGCTAGAACAACAGCAGCTTGATTAATTTCTGGCGTATCAAGGAAAATAGCTTCAGATGCACTCACTTTAGATTTAAAAGCAAGGAACAAAGATTCGGCCAATTCTGGTGAGTCGGCAAATAAAGGGCCAATTTTAAAGCCGTTCTGGCATTTGCGAATTACCCCGTATCCTGCCAATTCCCCATTGTGCATTACGCCCAAAGCGTCGCATTGGGGTTGGCTTAACCAGGCTTTGGTAAAGTTTGCTCTATTTACTGGGAAAAAAGCCTGTTCGTATGCGTCAATAATTTCGAATGGCACAGTAGCAAGATCAACAATATCTGAATTTTGCTGTGAATTACCACCACCGACTCCTGCAAAACGAATATTGCGATAAGCCAGGTTAAAACCAGACTTTTTATAGTTTTCTTGCTGTTCCACCACACCATCAAGGCCGATATTCAACCCTTCAAGGCGCTTTAACGCGGCATTCCAAATTTGTATTCCGTAACCTTTGCCACGGTAATCAGGTTTAACAATGTAGAAGCCGATAAAGCCAAATGCATCGTGATAATTAATGGCAGAAATTGTAGCAATAGGCTCATCGCCAAGAAAACCAACAAGAAATCCTTCAGGATCAGCAGCAAAATAACACTCTGCATCATTAAGGCCTGGATTCCAGCCTTCTGCTGCAGCCCAATCAATCATGAGTTCAACTTCCTTCTTGGTCATGGTTTTGATTGTAATGTGTTTACTTTGCATCTGATTTCCTTAAAAATTTGAATATAGGTGAAACTTAAAGATACTTGTAAATGATGCTACTTAGAGCATGCCTATTTTTACAAGTGCATACCTAAATATAGACGGCTAATTAATTGGAGCACACTAAAGTTAGCCGCTATAAGAACGTATAAAAGATGCTATTACAATTATATTTTACTTGCTGTTATTTCAATCTTATACACTTCAACACCCTCAGTCCCAACCTCAATCGTTGCAGGTTCATTAAGGTTTACCATTAACTTAGGTTCTTGAAATTTATTGTAAGAGCCATTTTCAAATTTATAGAGTGCTGATGTTAGTGTCACAGTTTGGTCGTCCAATGTAGGGGTTACATCAAATTTAAGAATATCATCTGCAGTCACTGTTTGAGTTTTGTCTTCTTCAGTTTTAACAACGTGCGTTTTTACAAGTTGATTATTCAAATAAAGGTTAAGGTCTAATTGCAAATTTTCTGCAGCTGAGGCTCCAAATGCAACGAGAGATAACAGTACCATTCCTAACTTTTTCATTATATTTTCCTTAATAGTAGGCTTACCCCAAAATGGGGAAAGCCAACTTATCAGGTACTGAGACTTGGTGCAATTTTTTAACATTCTGTAAGTTAAGTGTTTTTATTCCATATGAAGCAAACTTTCGTTACGAGCTACTTCTTGACTGGTGATGACTCAAAGATCTCGTAATGTCGCTCAACACAAGTTGTTACTTTACCCCATAAAGAGTTTTTAACTCTTTGCTGATGATATTCAAATGCCGATTTATCTATAAACTCTTCGTATACATCAAAGCGAAGTGGGTTTTCTGTATGTTCAGTAACACTGAAAGTAATGCAACCTGCCTCTTCTAGGGTAAGACGCCTATGAGTCACCAACTCAGATTTAACGTTCTCTAAGTCAGACTCAGGAACTAAAATAAACCCTTTCAACGTTACTTTTGACATAAATATCCTTTTAGAACGAGTCGGAACATAACGACAAGAACTGGGTAGTCGCAAATTGCAGGCGCCCTGATATATTTATCAGGCCCTCAACTAGTAATGACCCAGTTTTAATAATTGATCTACTGCCTTTAAAACTTACCGCTTAAAGCTTAAAACTATTAACTTTCAGCTATTCGCCTTCTTCCACCAAACCAACATAAATCTGGCTATTGGCATCTACCTGAAAGCAGCTGATCAGGTTTTCTTTCACCAGCTCTAACATCGCGATAAAGCTTACTACAACACCACTTCTGCCCTCTTCTACCGTAAAAAGAGTACTAAAAGGCAACTGTGATTGCGCTTCTGAGAGTTTATCTAAAATTAAGCTCATGCGCTCACGGGTCGATAAGGCTTCTGCGGTAATATGATGGTGTTCAAATGTTTTGGCTCGGGCCATAACGTCGCTTAGGGCAACTAACAGGTCTTTCATGTCAACGTCAGGTAACAGTACCTCACGCTCACTCAATTCTGGCACCAGTGCTTCGGCTACAAATATATCGCGGCCTTCGCGAGGGATCTCATCAAGATTTTCTGCGGCTTTTTTAAATTGTTCGTATTCTTGTAAACGTCTTACAAGCTCAGCTCGTGGGTCTTCTTCCTCTTCAAGCTCTTCATGTTTTGGTAGCAATAATCTTGATTTAATTTGTGCTAATAACGCTGCCATGACAAGGTATTCACCAGCCAGTTCAAGCTGAAACTCACTCATCATTTCAACATAACTAACGTATTGCTCTGTAATACTAAAAATAGAGAGTTCTAGTACATCGAGTTTATGTTTTTTGATTAAATACAGAAGTAAATCGAGAGGACCTTCAAAGGTTTCTAAAATGATCTCTAACGCATCGGGTGGAATATATAAGTCTTCAGGTTTATCGACCACCGCTTTGCCATGCAAAAAAGCCAGTGGCAGCTTTTGCTGTACTGGCTCTTGTAAATTATCTGGCGCGTCAAGCTCTGGGCTAGTCAATGAAGTCTCTACTCAAATGGTTTAGTATCACCACAACCGACACGTAAGATTTCGATATCATCATCCGACAAGTCAATTACTGTGGTTGCCTGTTCAGGAAGATAACCACCATGAATAATTAAATCAACTTGCTTTTCAATGCGATCGCGAATTTCATCAGGATCAGCCTCGGTATATTGCTCACCCGGTAAAATTAAAGAGCACGACATTAACGGCTCACCTAATTCAGCCAATAAAGCACAGGTGATTGGGTGTTCGATAACACGAATACCAATGGTTTTTTTCTTTTCGTTTAATAAACGCTTTGGTACTTCTTTAGTGCCTTTAAAGATGAACGTATAAGGCCCAGGGGTGTTATTTTTAATTAATCTGAATAACTGATTATCAACACGAGCATAAGTAGATAGCTCTGATAAGTCACGACAGACCAAAGTAAAGTTATGGTGTTTTTCAATACCACGAATACGTTCGATGCGCTCTTTTGCTTGCTTATTACCAATGTTACAGCCAAGTGCATAACCCGAATCGGTTGGGTATACGATAACACCGCCCTGCTTGATAATATCAACCGCTTGGCTGATTAAGCGTGGTTGCGGATTATCTGGATGAATATGAAAAAACTGACTCATTACACGCTCCTATTGCCCTTCCCATGCTTGCCAAACCCCTTGGCAATCTTTTGGTAAGTATAAATTTTTACCTAACTCCAACCAACTGGTCGGAAAATGAAAATCTGACCCTTGTGATGCAAGTAAGCCATATTCACGACTCAGTTCACCTAAAAACTGGCGCTCACTGGGTGCTTGCTGTGGTTGTGCAACTTCCATCGCATCGCCACCTGCGTCTTTAAATTCAATAATTAACTTACGTAGCCATTTGTTAGACATTTGATAACGCCCAGGATGAGCAAGAACGGCAACCCCACCGGCTTGGTGAATGGCAGCAATTGCGGTTTGCATATCACACCAACTACTTGGTACATAGCCTGTTTTTCCTCGCCCTAAGTACTTTTTAAATACTCCAGGAAAGTTTTTAGCAACACCACGCTCAATCAGTGCACGGGCAAAATGCGCGCGTGTGATCTGGGCGTTTTCAGCAAATGTTTTTGCTTGGTCGTAAATGCCTTCAAAACCATTTTTCGCAAGGCGACGACCTATCTCTAAAGCGCGCTCTTCACGCTTGGCTTGTTGCGCCTGTAATAATGACAAAAGTGCGTCATTTTCATCATCAACATTTAAGCCAACAATATGAATTTCAAAGCTTTCCCATTTTGTCGATACTTCAACACCAGCAATTAGTTTAAGCGGTAAATTATCATCTGCAATAACTTGGCGTGCTGGTTTTATTGCACTTAACGTGTCGTGATCGGTAATTGCAAACACATCTATGTTTTTCTCAACCGCGCGGTGTAACAATTGCTCGACTGATAGCTGACCATCTGAGTATGTGGTATGGCTATGTAAATCGTATTTTATCAAAGGGAAAGACTGCTTTACGTAAGTTCTTGAATCAATGATGTGAGTATAACAAAAATTTAGTGTCAGGGCGTGATTATCTTTTTAGGTTAGACATATATACCCACATAATTGGGCAATTACGAGAGGTAAATGCCCAACACGTATTAATATGTAAATTAATGCTTGACAGTATCGGCTTAGGTACGCTTTACTGTATGCACTTTCAGACACGTTAAATAAGTAATAACAATGAACAAAACAATTCAAATCACAATTTGGTGGTGGCACTCGTAACTAGCGGGTGACGAATTGTCGTGTCTAACGATTTCAAAACCCGCTCATGTAGCGGGTTTTTTTATATCTAAATTTTAAGGCTTTATAATGAATTACATAGCAACTCTTACACATCATTGGTGGTGGCGCCTGGCTTAGCGGGACGGTAAGGGTCTATCTAATTTATAGGCATCTTTATACGAACCCCGCCAAGCATAGCTTCGCGGGGTTTTGTTTTTTAAAGAGTTTTTGGGAATGAGGGAGAATGAGGTTTGATTTTTAGTCATATAACAACGACACCGGGTGAAGTAACCAGTATCACTCAAGTGCGCGACTACATCAGTAGCCCACTTGCGTTATACAGTTTACTCGATAAGCCTAATTCACTGCTGTTAGAGTCTGCTGAAATTGATTCTAAAGACAGTGTAAAAAGTCTAATTTTGGTTGACTCAGCGCTACGTATTGTTTGCCAAGGCAAACAGGTCACACTCACTGCACAGTCAAATAACGGCAAACAATTACTGCCTTATTTACAAACTCATGTGCAAAACTGCTCTGCTGAGCTTGTAGAAGACACATTAACGTTAACCTACAACGAAGTAGCAAGCGACATTGATGAAGCCAGTAAATTAGTAGCAGATAACGCTTTTAGTGCGCTACGTAGCTGTATTAATAGTATTAAAAGCACCACAGATAACCCATTTTCTGTGTTCTTAGGCGGTGTATTTGCCTACGATATGGTTGCTAATTTCGAAACTCTTTCTGATGTGCCTGACGGCGAAAACAGCTGCCCTGATTATGTTTTCTACCTAGCCGAAACGTTAGTTGTCATCGACCATCAAGCAAAAACAACCGAACTAATTGGCAATGTATTTAACGGCCCTGAAGTTCATGCTAATTGCTTTGAGGTTGGTCAACAGTTAGAGCGTTTAAATGCCGTATGTGACAATGCACAAAGCTACCAAGGGCAAAAGCAAACAGGCTCAAACCCAATTTCTGTTGATGTTAGCGACGAGCAATACTGCGAACACGTCATCAAGTTAAAAAACAACATCGTTGATGGTGATATTTTCCAAGTTGTTCCGTCACGTACTTTTTCTCTCGCCTGCCCAGACTCACTTCATGCTTACAGCCAATTAAAACTACAAAACCCAAGCCCATATATGTTTTACATGCGCGATGAAGAATTTGTGTTATTCGGCGCATCACCCGAGTCAGCCCTCAAATATTGCGCAGAGAGTAAACAAGTTGAGGTATACCCAATTGCTGGTACTCGCCCTCGTGGCAAGTTTGCTAACGGGCAAATTAATCCAGACCTAGACAGCCGCATTGAGCTTGAACTTCGTAACGACCAAAAAGAACGTGCCGAGCACCTGATGTTAGTTGATTTAGCGCGAAATGATGTAGCCCGTATTAGCGTACCAGGCACACGTCATGCAAAAGAATTATTAAAAGTAGACCGCTACTCACAAGTAATGCATTTAGTTTCACGTGTGGTGGGTACTTTAAAACCTGAACTCGATGCGCTGCATGCTTACCAAGCTTGTATGAACATGGGCACCTTAGTGGGTGCACCTAAAGTACGCGCTGCTGAGTTAGTTCGTCAAACCGAACAAAAACGCCGCGGCAGCTATGGAGGTGCAGTGGGTTATTTAACGGGCGATGGCGCCATGGATAGCTGTATTGTTATTCGCTCTGCGTTTGTTAAAAACGGCACGGCCTACGTACAAGCAGGTGCAGGTGTGGTGTTTGATTCAGACCCACAATCAGAAGCCAATGAAACCCGCGCTAAAGCACAAGCTGTGATCACTGCGATTCAATCGACTTACGAGGCACAATAATGACGACAACATCAGCCTATAAAATCTACTTTTTAGATAACTTTGATTCATTTAGTTATAACTTAGTCGATGAACTTTCTATGTTAGGGTGCCAGTTAGTGGTATACCGTAATAACATCAGTGCACAAAGCATCTTTGACAAAATGTGCCAAGAGACAGTACCCGTGTTATTAGTGCTTTCACCAGGCCCTGGCGCGCCATCTGATGCGGGTTGTTTAATGGAACTCATTGAACTATGTAAAGGCCGCTTCCCTATGCTGGGTATCTGTTTAGGACAGCAAGCTCTAACACAAAGCTACGGCGGGGTTATTGGTCATGCCGGCGAAACTGTGCATGGCAAGTCATCAATTATTACGTTGACTGAGCACCCTGTATTTGCGGGTATGGGCGATAAAATGCCGGTTGCTCGTTATCATTCATTAATGGCAACTAAAGTCCCTGATGATGTTGAAGTAATTGCTTGTTATGAAAATATTCCAATGGCAATTTACCATCAACAAGATAATGCCCTTGGCTATCAGTTTCATCCTGAGTCAATTTTAACGCCAAATGGCGCATTGCTATTACAGCAAAGCATTGAATTTTTAACAGCACGCGTGCAGTAGAGGAATAACATGGAAGCAACAACTCAAACCCAGTTAAACCAATTATTAGCAAAGCAAGATTTATCATTTTCGCAAGCAACTGAATTGTTTGACGCCATCATGAATGGCAAGCTTAATGATATTGAATTAACTGCCGCACTTATCGCCCTAAAACTAAAAGGCGAAACAAGTGATGAAATCGCCGGTGCTGCAGCATCAATGCGCGCCAATGCAGTGCCATTTCAAACCAACAAAACCTTGCTTGCCGATAGCTGTGGTACCGGTGGCGATGGATCAAACACAATCAATATTAGTACCACGGCTGCTATTGTTGCCGCCGCTGCGGGCATCAACATGGTCAAACATGGTAATCGCAGTGTGTCGAGTAATTCGGGCTCTGCGGATTTACTAAAGGCCTTGGGTATCAATATTGATGTGAGCCCTGAGCAAGCTGCCCATTGTTTAGAAAATACCGGCTTTACATTTTTATTTGCCCCGCATTATCACAGTGGTGTACGCCATGCGATGGGTGTGCGTACGGCCCTTAAAAGCCGCACAATTTTTAATATTTTAGGGCCACTGGCCAACCCTGCTGCCCCTGAGGTGCAATTGCTTGGTGTTTATGACCCATCGCTGTGTTTACCAATGGCCGAAACCTTAAAAACCCTTGGCACAAAACGCGCTATGGTGGTTCACGGTGCAGGCACTGACGAAATTGCCTTACACGGGACAACCAAAGTGGTTGAACTTAATAACGGTGAACTGAGCGAATACACGCTAACAGCGAGCGATTTTGGTCTTGCAAACTATTCACTTGAACAACTAGCAGGCCAAGGCCCAGAATATAACGCAAAAGCAAGCTTAGCGATTTTACAAGGTCAAGGTGAAATGGCGCATAACGCAGCCATTATAGCCAACGTTGCCGCTCTTCTTTATTTAACCGATAAAGCAAGTGATTTAAAAGCAGCCGCAGATCAAGTAAGCGAATTTTTAGCATCAGGCAAAGCGATGGACACATTGAACGCAATTATTGAGGTAAGTCATGGCTAACGTGTTAGACAAAATTGTTGCCGACAAACGTATTGAATTAGAACAAAGAAAAGCACAGCGCCCGCTTGGGTCATTCATTAGCGAGGTTGTGCCAACCAAGCGAGACTTTGAAGGCGCATTAGCAGCAACCGGTACGCAGTTTATTTTAGAATGTAAAAAGGCCTCACCGTCAAAAGGACTTATTCGCGAACCATTCAATTTAGAGGAAATTACATCGGTTTATAAAAAGTACGCAACCTGTATGAGCGTACTAACGGATGAAAAATATTTCCAAGGCAGCTATGAGTACCTTGAGTATGTGCGCAGCCAAGTTGAACAGCCGCTTATTTGTAAAGACTTCTTTATTGATGAGTACCAAGTTTATTTAGCACGCTTATCTGGTGGTGATGCCATTTTATTAATGCTCTCTGTCCTTGATGACGAGCAATATTTAGCGCTTCATAAGGTGGCTGATTCTTTAAATATGTCGGTGCTCACTGAAGTTAGCAATGAGCAAGAAGTGAGCCGTGCTCTTGCACTTAATGCCAGCCTTATCGGTATTAATAACCGCGACCTTCGTGATTTAAGTACTGACCTTGCAACAACAGAGCGTTTACGTCAGCTTATCCCAAATGACAAAGTGGTGATTTCAGAGTCGGGCATTTATACCCATAAAGATGTAAAACGCCTTGCGCCATTGTGTGATGGCTTTTTAATTGGCAGCTCACTGATGGCTGAGCGAGACTTAGAAGCCGCATGTCGTAAAGTGATTTTAGGTGAGAACAAAGTGTGCGGTTTAACCCGTTCACAAGATGCGATGGCAGCCTACGCCAGTGGTGCTGTGTATGGTGGCTTAATTTTTTATCCTAAGTCACCGCGCTATGTCGATATCGACTGTGCCAAGCAAGTTACGCAAAGTGCCCCACTCGCGTATGTGGGTGTGTTTATCAATGCACCGCTTGAACAAGTGGTCGATTATGCACAAAGCTTAAAATTAGCGGCCGTGCAATTACATGGCGATGAGAATAGCGAGTATATTCAAAGTCTCAGAAAGCAATTACCGCTTGGCTGTGAAATTTGGAAAGCCCAAGCAGTTAAAGGCGAATTACCTAAACCGCTTGAAGGGGTTGATCGCCATTTATACGACACTTACAGCAAGAGCCAAAAAGGCGGCACAGGTGAAGCATTTGATTGGTCAGTGCTAGAGACGGCAACCGTGCCGTTTATGTTAGCCGGGGGTTTAAACCCAGAGAATATCCATGCAGCGCTTTATCGCGGTGCTAACGGCCTTGACCTAAATTCTGGCGTTGAAGCGTCAGCGGGTAAAAAGTGCCAAACAAAATTACAAAATGCGTTTTCGCATATCAGAAATTATTGAGGTTAGAATGCAAAATCCAGCTTATTTCGGTGAATTCGGTGGTATGTTTGTACCACAGCTGCTTGTGCCAGCTCTCAAGCAACTAGAAGCAGAGTTTAATAAATCACAAAACGATCCAGCTTTTCAGGCTGAGTTTGAAAAACTATTAAATGAATACGCAGGTCGCCCTACACCATTAACACTGACACGTAACTTAGTTAAAAACCCTAAGGTAAAACTGTATTTAAAGCGTGAAGATTTACTGCACGGTGGTGCGCACAAAACCAATCAAGTACTTGGTCAAGCACTCCTTACCAAACGCATGGGTAAAAAAGAAGTCATTGCAGAAACAGGTGCCGGCCAACACGGTGTTGCAACGGCCCTTGCCTGTGCCCTACTTGGCTTAAAATGCCGCGTTTACATGGGTGCAAAAGACGTAGAACGTCAGCAACCAAATGTATTTCGTATGAAACTAATGGGCGCAGAGGTTATTCCTGTCACAGCGGGCTCTGGTACTTTAAAAGACGCAGTAAACGAAGCACTGCGTGACTGGTCAGCAAATTATAAAGATGCTCACTATTTACTAGGCACTGCAGCAGGCCCTCACCCATTCCCAACCATGGTGCGTGAGTTCCAAAAAATGATTGGTGAAGAAGCAAAACAACAAGTGCTTAAAGCTGAAGGTCGCTTACCGGATGCGGTGCTGGCTTGTGTAGGTGGTGGTTCTAACGCCATTGGTATGTTCACAGACTTTATTGATGAGCCAAGCGTAAAACTAATTGGTGTAGAGCCTGCTGGTAAAGGCTTAGATACCCACCAGCATGGTGCCACCTTATGTAAAGGCACCAAAGGCATTTTACACGGGACCTATACCTACATTATGCAAGATGATGATGGTCAAATTGAAGAGTCTTACTCAGTGTCAGCAGGTCTTGATTACCCAGCTGTTGGCCCACAGCATGCTCATTTGCATGAAACTGGCCGTGCTGAGTACGTAGGTATTACCGATACTGAAGCACTTGAAGCATTCCAACTACTGGCTAAAAACGAAGGGATCATTCCAGCACTTGAATCAAGCCATGCCCTTGCATATGCCCTTAAATATGCCGAGCAACAAACCGAAGACACCATTTTAGTGGTTAACCTAAGCGGCCGAGGCGATAAAGATTTGGCTCACGTACACAGTGTTTTATCAGAAGGAGGCGCACTATGAGCCAGACTAACCGTTACGGACAACTGTTCGCCACATTAAATGAAACAAACCAAGGTGCTTTTGTACCCTTCGTTACGATTGGCGATCCTAATAAAGCACTGAGTGTAGAAATAATCAAAAGCTTAATTGATGGCGGCGCTGATGCCCTTGAGCTAGGTATTCCATTTTCTGATCCGATTGCTGATGGCCCAGTGATCCAAGCTGCTAACATTCGTGCACTTGATGAAAACATTAATACCCAAGATTGCTTTGATATCATTAAACAAGTGCGCCAGTACAATGCCGATATTCCAATTGGCCTATTATTGTATTCAAACCTAGTCTTTAAGCGTGGCCTTGAAAAGTTCTATCAAGATGCTAAAGAAGCAGGTGTTGATTCAATTTTAGTGGCTGACGTACCGCTGCATGAATCAAAGCTATTTCGCCAAACAGCAATGAAAAATGGCATCGACCCAATTTTTATTGCTACACCGAATGCAGATGATGACACTCTTCGAGAATGTGCGTCATATGGCCGTGGTTATACATACCTTCTTTCACGCGCAGGTGTAACAGGCACAGAAACCAAGGCACAAATGCCAGCAGATTCATTAGTCAAAAAACTAAAAGATTACCATGCTGCACCGGCATTATTAGGCTTTGGTGTATCAACACCAGAAGATGTTAAATCAGCACTTGAGTCAGGAGCCGCTGGTGCGATTTCAGGCTCAGCTGTTGTTAAAATTATCGAGGCAAACCTTGATGACCAAGCAGCGATGCTAACTGGTTTAAAAGAATTTGTAGCCAGTATGAAAGCAGCTACAAAGTAAGTTTGTTTTATTACTTCAAAAAGGGCCATAAAGGCCCTTTTTTGTGCTTAACAATTAATGATGGCGGTGAATGCCCTCAATACCAATTCGCTTAATTAAGCGGGCTTTTTGAGGCAAGAAAACCTGTTCGGTAACAAGGCAAAAATTTTGTAGTTTAGTTGTTCTAAATAAAAAATTTTTAACGCCGTTAACGTAAGGTTTAATCCCTCAAAATGAGTGCGTATTAGTGCGAGTTGGTATCTATCTCTTCTATGAATTTTCGATTAAAGGCCTCTAAGTCGGCTGGGCTTCGGCTTGTGACTATACCCTCATCAACACATACTTCTTGATCAACCCAATTAGCTCCTGCATTGATCAAATCTGTTTTGATACTTGGGTATGAGGTTACTTTGCGCTCCCGTAGTTTGTTAATTTCGGCTAATAGCCATGGACCGTGGCAAATCGCAGCGATAGGTTTATTTTTACCGGCACTGAAAAAACCATCAACAAAGGCTTTTGCTTCGCTATCTTGACGTAACGTATCTGGGTTGAATAAGCCACCAGGCAGAAGTAACGCGTCATACTCTGCAGAGTCAGCTTCACTGACTACACGGTCAACACTGACTCGCTCACCCCATTGGTTTTCATCCCATGCTGTGATATCACCACGCTCAAGTGACACAACTTCGACAAGTGCACCAGCTTCTAATAATGCGCTTCGTGGTGACAATAGCTCGCTTTGCTCAAAACCATTGGTTGCAAGAATGGCAATCTTTTTACCATTCAGTTGGCTATTTAAATTTGACATGTTATCTCCTTATTTAGGTAAACCTAAACAATTAATAGCAGACAACATGCCAAACTTAATAGGTTGAAAATATTGAATAAATTTCCAGGTGTTCTATTTATGCTCTGTAAATACTACACCCGCTTTGCAAATCCTGCTTATAAACCGTCTTTGAGTGCTTTAGCAGGTTTAAAAACTGGCTTGTTAGCGCCTTCTATTTCAATTTCTTCACCGGTTTGTGGGTTGCGTCCTTTGCGTGCTGGGTAATAACTTAGAGCAAACGTACCAAAGCCATTAATTTGCACTTGGTCGCCCTCAGAAAGAGACTTTTCGATAGCATTTAACATGCTGGTTAATGCAGCTTGTGTGTCTTTTTTTGTTAATTCACTGTGGGCAGCCATTTGCGATACTAACGCGGCTTTATTCATAAAAAGTGCTCCAAAATACGCCGCTTAATCATCTGAGGTTAAGCGGAAAAAGATAAGGTAAAACAACCTAAACGCAGGTTTAGGCCAGATTGGCCCGGGAGGCTAAGCTTTCAGGGCTGTTAAGTCAACCTTGTATCTTGCGTGATAACTTGATACAACCCAGTATCTTTTTAAATTAGAGCATTTATAAATTTATGCATGCGATTATTGAATACATCCCGCTGATTTTATTTTTTGCGGTTTTCAAGTTAGTTGATATTTATTGGGCAACAGCCTTGCTGATGCTAACCACCTTAATTCAAGTTGCTTACTGTTATTTTAAAGATGGTAAAGTGCCAACCCGTCACTGGGTGTTTTTTGCTATAGCGGTGGTGTTAGGTACCCTCACCTTAGTGTTCCACGATGAGCAGTTTGTTAAATGGAAAGCCACCATTGTGTATGCCATTTTCAGTGTTACTTTGTTAGTAAGCCGCTATGTACTTGGCAAAAACTTAGTGAAAAAAGCACTTAGCTCGATTTTAGAAAATGCCTCTGAAAGTAAACAAGAAATCAATGTACCTGAAGCCCTTTGGAATAAGCTTAACCTATTTTGGGTTGCCGTGACTGCAGGTATCTCGGCGCTGAATATCTACATTGCCTATAACTTCTCGCTCGATTTTTGGGTTAACTTTAAAGTGTTTGGCTTAATGGGCATTACCTTTGTTTGCGTGTTAGCAACGATCATCACCCTGTTCAAATACTTACCTGAAGATGACGAAGAGAAAGATCCAAAGCAATCTTAATGTCATAAATCTGTCGTCTTAGCTTGTTAGCGTAAACAAAAAACACGCTGAGACGACATTGAACGCTAACCAATACCGCTGGCTTGAATTTACCCTCATATTTGTTTCTTTGCCGCTATTAGGCTTCTTTCTTCGTGCCTACCTCGCTAACTGGCTTATTCCTGCCCTTATTATTTTAATGGCCGTGTGCGGCATGTTGCTTTTATCTGATCCCCATTTTAAACGCTTTCGTTTAACAAGCCTTGGGCAATTTAGTGCGGTAAAACGTCGCTTATTTAGTTTCTTCTTTTTAGGGGCGCTATTCTCTGGAATGTTTTACGGCATCATGAATCAAGAAAATTGGTTTTCACTGCCTCGAAACTCATTTAACGATTGGCTAATGTTGTTATTGCTCTACCCCATTTTATCGGTGATGCCGCAAGAACTTATTTTTAGAACCTATTTTTTCCATCGTTATAAACGCATTATGCCAAGTAAAACAGTGCGTATTATTGTCAGCGCATCAGTGTTTGCGTTGGCTCACATTGTCTATGCGAATGTATTGGCCGTATTGTTGGCATTTTTAGGTGGGCTGCTTTTTTCTTACACCTATGCGCAAAGCCGCTCGACCTTCGTGTGCGTGATTGAACACAGCTTATGGGGACTGTGGATGTTTACCCTTGGCTTGGGTGATGTGCTCGATGCCGGGGCCTTTTAAAATAAAAAGGTAGGTATAAAAAAGCCGCGCAAAATGCGCGGCCAAGTATTGAGCTGGTTTTTAAAATCCGAAAATACTAAATGCGAAGAACTTAGTCGCCACCGTATTTACAAAGATTAGTAATAAAATGGCAGGGATAAACGTTGATAGCGAGAAGTTCACATACTTCTCTGTAAAGCTACCAACATAGCCTTCACAGCCTTGGCTTAGCTCTGCCGATAAGTTTGCTTTTTTCCAACGATACATAACGAATAAACACACCATTAAACCATTTAGCGGTAAAATTGTGTCGTAAAACACATCATAAACAATATCAAATAAGCTCTTATCTGCACCGCCATAGCTAACAAACTTTGTAAGCGAGTCAACCATACCAAATGACATGGTACACAGCACAGTCAATACACCTGTAGATAAAGTTAAGATAGCCAGTGCTTTTTTACGGCTGATACCTTTGCGGTCACTTAATGTTGCTGTTGGCACCTCTACAATTGATACAAGTGACGTAATTGCAGCAAAAAAGACAAGTAAGAAGAATACAAACGCAACAATTGATGCACCCACGTAGCCAATATCAGCTTGTAACGCTAATAAAATTTTTGGTAGGTATACAAAAATCATCGATACTGACGAGTCAGATAAAGTACTTGGGTCAGTATCTGGGTTAAAACTGAAAATAGCTGGAAGCACCATTAGACCAGCAATAAATGCCACCATCGAATCAGTAACTGCAACCATTTTTGCACTACCAACAATGTCATCTTTCTTAGAAATATACGATGCATAGGTCATTAAAATACCCATACCTAACGACAACGAGAAAAACGCTTGAGCTAATGCACCATTTAATACGCTGGCATCCATTTTTGAAAAATCAGGCACAACATAGTACTTAACACCGGCCATTGCGTTATCAAGTGTTAGTACGTATACAACCAATGCGGTGAGTAGTACAAATAAAGCTGGCATCATAAACTTAGCCGCTTTTTCAATACCTTCTTTAACACCGCCCACTAAAATCAAGTTAACGATGATGGCAACCACGGCCATATAACCAAACACGGTGTAGCTATTGATAAAAGAGCCAAAATTATCTGGCTGTGCCAAAGCATCTAGATTACCAAAAGCGGTTTGCGATAAATAACCGAAAATCCATACTGTGATCACCATATAAAAAACAGCAATCATAAATGGCGTCAATACGGCTAAAAAGCCAGCAAAGTTCCATTTTGGATCGTTGCCCGCTAAAAATTTGTATGAACCAAGTGGATCTTTTTGTGCTTTACGACCCATGGCCATTTCAGCCATCATCACTGGCAAACAGATGAAAATGACAAACAATGCATAGACTAAAAGGAAAGCACCACCGCCGTTTTTTGTAGCTGAAACAGGAAAACCCACTAAGTTTCCGATACCTACAGCAGAACCGGCTGCCGCTAAAATAAAACCGAGGCGGGAGCTAAAATGCTCGCGTTTTTCGCTCATTTAAAAACCTTATTATTATTTTCTCAACCCAGCGACTCTACCAGTGTTACACCGCGTATTTCAAGCTTTATAAGTTAAAGTTATATGGGTTTGTGTAAAGATTATTACGCGAATAATCTCTCGTCTATTGCTAAGAATATGCTACTATTTTTTAAAAATAACATTGAGAACACACCATGCTGTATATGATTTATTCAACTGATGTTGAAAATAGTTTAGAAGCTCGCAAATCTGCACGCCCTGCTCACTTAGCACGCCTTCAAGAGTTAGACGATCAAAACCGTTTATTTACGGCAGGCCCATTACCAGCAATAGATAGTGAAGATCCGGCTGAAGCAGGTTTTACTGGTTCATTAGTGGTTGCTGAATTTGAGTCATTAGAAGCAGCACGCGAATGGGCTGCAAACGATCCGTATATTGCGGCGGGTGTTTACGACAACTCAGTCGTAAAACCATTTAAAAAAGTATTTGGTTAACCTCTGAACTTAACTGAATCAATAATTCAGTGTTTGTTCACGGCTTATTAACTAAGATTTGGCTATTGAATTACAGAATTTAACGTAATTACTTGAATTTTAGTTAATTGGTTAATTAAACTAAATGGGTCTGGTTTAGGAGTTCCCCGTCATGCGCATATTATTAGCCTTCAGTTTTAGTCTTTTATTTGCATTATCAAGCTTTCATGCTGATGCCAATAAGAAACAAGCCCAAGAGGTGACTAAAAAGCAGGCTGTGACGATCGCCAAAAAATCTGAAGACGGCCGAACCCTAAAAATCACAGAGCAAGATAAAGTATTTACCGTAAGAATTTTAAAAACGAACGGCCACGTGGTTGATGTCCATGTGAACAAAAAGACTGGCGAAGTGAAAAAGGATTAAGAATGCGAATTTTAGTTATTGAAGATGATTTACACTTAGCAGATAACCTTCGTAATGCCCTAGAAAAAGAGCGTTACAGCGTTGACCTTTGTCACGATGGTGAAGCTGGTTTATTCCATATTACCGAATACCCGCTAGATATGGCGGTAGTCGATTTAGGCTTACCAAAAGTAGATGGTATTGAATTAATTACCAAAGCACGTGCGCAAGGTATTACTATTCCTATTTTGATTTTAACGGCACGTGACCGTTGGCAAGATAAAGTAGAAGGCTTAGATGCAGGTGCAGATGACTACCTAACTAAACCTTTCCACGTTGAAGAGCTAATTGCCCGCTGCAATGCACTTATCCGCCGCAGTGCAGGTAAAGCAAACCCAGAAATGACAGCTGGCCCTATTAAAATTCATACTCGCTCACAGCAAGTATGGGTTAACGATAAAGAACTTAGCTTAACGGCATACGAATACAAAGTTTTAGAATACCTAATGGTTAACCCACAAAAGGTAATTTCTAAATCTGAACTAACAGAGCACATTTACGACCAAGACTTCGACCTTGATTCAAACGTAATCGAAGTATTCGTGTTGCGTTTACGTAAGAAGCTTGACCCTGATGGTACCCTTAACCCAGTTGAAACATTACGCGGCCGTGGTTATAGGCTAAAAAGTCAGTGGTAGCATCGCAAATACCGCTTAAAGTAAGGCAAGGATTTATCCTTGTCTTTGTTTTATTAGTCGCCCTACCAATTCTGTTTTTCTCAATTGGTAAGGCTTACTACGCCTCTTTGGTCGAAGCGACCGAAAAAACCCTCGAAGCTCACTTATATTCATTAATCTCTGAAGTTGATTTCACTGAACGCGGCATCGTTATGCCAAGTACTATCTTAACGCCAGAGCTAAACCGATTAAACTCAGACACCTATGCGATGGTTTATCGCGGTGACTTGCCGGTTTGGTACTCTGAGTCGGCGACCAATATCAACTTTATTCCTGATAACTTTGAAGCCCCCGCAGGCTCTGCGGATTTTCGCCGTGTTGAATACAACAATACTGTTTACTGGCAATTAACGCTTACTGTTATTTTAGAAAACATTGACCAATCAGAGCATGCACGTTTTATTCTATTAAAGCGTAATGATGCCCTACTGAGGCTGATGGATGGCTTTAAGCAAACACTCGTAAATTGGATGTATGTGATGGGTGTGGCCATTGCAGCGCTAATGGCGATTGGTTTTGTTTGGAGCGCAAGGCCACTGCAACGACTCGATAAAGAAATTAAAGCCATTGAGTCGGGTGATAACCAACAAATTAAAGGTCTTTACCCGGTTGAACTACAAACCATTAAAGCCGATTTAAACTTATTGCTTGAATCGCAGCAGCGCCAAAAAGAACGTTATCGCGCGTCATTAAGCGACCTTGCTCATGCATTAAAAACACCTTTGGCAGTGCTTAAATCTAGCCCATTGGCCAATGATGCGGATGCACAAGAGCAGCTAGACCGTATTAATGTGATGATCGAACACCAGTTAAAGCGCGCTGCAACAGGTGCGTCTGACACCTGGAAGAAACAAACTCATATCAAGCCTGTTATTGATTCAATCTTAAGCGCGATGAGCAAGGTTTATCGCGACAAAGATATTATATTTACCTCAGAGGTTAGTGAAAAAGACTATTTCTTAGGTGATAAAACAGATTTGATGGAACTACTTGGTAATTTAATCGATAATGCCTGTAAAGCTTGCCGTTCACAGGTCGATATAAAGGTTAAGCAGAACAAAAAGTTAACGCTCAGTATAAGTGATGATGGCCCAGGTGTACCTGAGCACAAGCGTGAATCATTACTAACTCGCGGTACCAGACTCGATACCTACGAAAGCGGCCATGGTGTCGGCATGGCTATCGTGTCGGATTTAGTCAACTCGTATAATGGCACATTAACCATTAAAGACGCAGAGAAACTAGCCGGTGCTGAGTTTATATTAGAGTTTAATTACCATGATAAAAAATAAAACATCAATACTCGTAAAAGGCAGCTTTTTAGCTTTAATTGCAAGTGCATCGCATGCTCAAGCAGAGCAAACCTGTGAGCTTGCAAGCAACAATACCGATGACACAAAACGCTATATTCAATGTCTTGATCAAGTTATCGCTGATATTCAGCGTGACCAAAAGATGTGGATTAATAAGCTCACTATGGATCTTGAGAAAATTAAAGAAGATACCGGTAACAGCCAATTGCTACCGATTTTTAATCGCAGCATCAAGAACCAAGAGCGTTATTTAGAAGACAGCTGTCGTTGGCGTTATTTACAAAAAATGCCAAATGGTACGAAAGCCGCTATTGCCTACAAGCAATGTGAAATTGAGATCCTAAAAAACCATGTGCAGGTTTTACAGCGACCTCTAAAGTAATAATACCAATCCGCAATAACACTTAATCATTTTGAAAGATAAAAAGGCGCTTAAGCGCCTTTTTTAATCTTCAAGTTTTAGCTCTTCGCCATTGCCAAGCAAGGTAGCAAGCCATCGCCCTTCTTGACTAGTCTCTAAGGCTATTTTAACTATCATGGTCAATGGAACTGATAACAGCATACCCACGGTCCCCATCAGCCAGCCCCAGAAAATCAAGGATAAAAACACCACTAGCGTCGATAAACCCAGCCCTTTACCCATAAAACGCGGCTCGACGATATTACCCATCACCGTGTTTATAACTAAATAGCCACCAGCAATAAATCCTGCAACCAGTGGGCCTTGAGTGATCAAAGCGAGTAACACTGGAGGCACAGCGGCAATGATAGAGCCAATATTAGGAATGTAGTTAAGCATAAAGGCCACTACAGCCCAAAGTATAAAATAATCAACATCAAGAGCCCAAAGCATAAAGCCTGCAAGCATACCTGTGCCTAAGCTAACCAGCGTTTTAATAGCCAGATAAGAGTTAATTGAATCTAAAAAGCGATCAACCTGCTGCATTTTCATTTCAGGATCGTCCAGTGCTAAATGCACTTTTTTACTCAGCATAGGTCCTTCAAACAACATGAACACCACGGTTAGGATGATCAAAAACAGGTTCGCCATCACGCCACCGAGGCCTGTGAGCATGTTGGTTGCAACATCAATCATTTTGCCCGGATCGAATAAAGAGATGATCTGCTCTTTATCAATCAGAATGTTATAACTCGCTGCGACATTAACCACCCAGACAAACTCTTCTTTTAGTTGTGCTTTATACTCAGGCAGCTTTTCAGAGAAATCGGTCATCGATTGCCCTACCAACCCGGCAAGGCTTATCCCTACACCAACAATCATCAACATCACAAACACAACGGCAATTCCTTTAGGGATACCGTATTTAGCAAAGAAACGAATTAAGGGATTACAAATAATGGCAATAAAGGCTGCCAACACAAATGGGATAACAATCACACTTGCAGCTTTAATACCCGCTAAAACAACGACTAAAGCAGCAAATATCACTAAACTTTTATTTACACCAGTCAGGCTCGACAAAATAAAATCCTTGTTAGTTTTTTTATCAGTGTAAGTGAAATACGCCGCAAAAGAAATCACAAAGCAGCTGGCACAATTAATGCTCGTTATACGTGCATAATTTGAACAATTTATGATACATATAAGTAAGCGTGCTTTAAAAGGAGCTTTATATGGCACATTTATCCGAACAAGAACTCTCTTTTTTCAACCGTTTATTCGAGGCTGAACGGACTGATAGCGATCCAACCGATACAAAAATGTCTGTTAGGCTTAATTTGCCTGATAAATTAAACGGCTTACTTACCAATGCCAAACTGACACTACTTGCTGAAGTAGGAATTTACCAGTTGTGGTTTCCGCTTGAATTTACCAAGGACAAGAATGGCCAGCTTATCCCTGTACTTAGCGCACCAGAAGTAATAGATACCAAAGGTATCGAACGCAGCTGGCGTACGCCTGATCTCGAAATACACACAGAGCAATTTCAAATATTGTCTTTATCAAGCACAGGCGTGTTACTCAAGCCAAAGCGTCAATCACCCGATCTTAATAAAGAGATACTGTTGGCATTTAATTTACCTAGTGAAGAACACGTTATACTTAGCGTAAAGCCAATACGAACGACCAGCAAAGGAATTGCCGGAAAAATAGTGAAAGTGTGTCAGGGTGAAGATGCACTGCGTAAATACTTATTTGAGACCCATAAGCACCATCATGCAAAGCTGTACGAGCAAGGTAACTTTACTACTGAGCTTATCTAGTTGCAGCAGCTTAACAGCTTAGATAAGCTTGGCGTTTTGCAGCAAGTCACAACAAGGTATTTTATGAGTTACCCTATTGGAACCCCAGGTAAGCCGTGGAACGAAGAAGATAAGAAAGCATGGTTTGAATTACAGTCAGTAAAGCGTAGCTATTTAGATGATGTTGTATCGCAACTAGACTCTTTAGCAAGCGATTTCAGTATTGAGCAATATGGCGCATTAAGTTACGACAGCGACAAATACCCACTTTACATTTTAAAGAGCAAGCAGTGGCAAGCTGATAAACCTGTTGTGCTGGTTACCGGTGGTGTTCATGGTTACGAAACAAGTGGTGTGCATGGTGCTTTAGCGTTCGCTAAGAGAAGTGCCAAAGACTACTTTGCTGATTTTAATATTTTAGTGGCTCCGTGTATCAGCCCATGGGGTTATGAAACGATTAACCGCTGGAATCCAAATGCCACTGATCCAAATCGCTCTTTCTATGCAGATAGCCCAGCTGAAGAGTCTGCAGCAATCATGCAGTATTTAGCCGACAACGCTATTGCACCTTATGTGCATATTGACCTACACGAAACTACAGACACTGATAATAGTGAGTTTCGCCCTGCGCTTGCAGCACGTGATGCAACGACCCACGATAACTGGAACATCCCGGATGGCTTTTACCTTGTTGCTGATAGTGAGCGCCCGCATGATGCATTTCAAACAGCGATTATAAAATCAGTTGAAAAAGTAACCCACATCGCACCAAGTGATGAGAATAACCAGTTGATTGGTGTGCCACAAACTCAATTTGGTGTAATTAATTACCAAGCGAAAAAACTGGGGTTATGTATGGGCTTAACCGATGCAGAATATGTCACAACAACAGAGGTTTACCCTGATAGCCCACAGGCCAATGACGCAATTTGTATTGATGCACAAGTAGCCTCAATTACCGGTGCTTTGAACTATATTGTTAACAAATAGTTAGTTATATTTTAAATCTGGGGTGAATGATTTATCCACCCCAAACCTAAATAACTAGATAAAATTTACACATATACAAATTTAATGAAAAAGTTATGTTTTTTGAAATTTGTATACTAAATAACTAGACACATACATAGAATTGTATAAAATTCGCGCTCTTTTTAATTCAAAAGGGAAGCAAATTGGAATTTAAGAATCACTATGGCAGTGTCAGTATCATCACCGATGGTCCAATTATTATTGGGCAATTTTCTGGTAATATTAACGCACGTTTGGTCAATGACTTTGCAGTCGATTTAAAAAAGCATATTACTGCTTTAGCTGGAAAGCCGTGGGCGTATATTAGTCATTCTACCCAATTACTTGCTACCACCCCTGATGCAGAACGTGGTTTTACCCAATTATTTCGTGCCCTGCAAGGCACTAACTGTATAGCCACCGCTTATATGTTTAGCTCGTCTATTGTGCTTAATCAGATGAAACGCATCATTGCACAAGCGCAATCACCGATTCAAATAATGGACTGCTTATTTGATGATTTAGACAGCGCTAAGGCTTATGTGCTGAAGCAGCTCGAATTTGCAGAAATGGCTTGTTAAAAACAAGCCATTTTCGTTTCTAGACCCGTGATTGGGTTAATCTCGGTAAAACTTAGATTCTTTAGTTATTGCTATATCAGCATCTTCTAATGCTTGAATGTGAAAACTGATAGGCGTTACTTTTGATTTCAGCTCGTAGCCATCTGCAACCACAGTGACAGGCACACGCTTCATCTGACCTGCCTCAACAGTTATCGTTTCAGGCACTTGTAAGCTTGCTTCTTCAATACCACTGATGCCGATTGAATAGCTCAAGCTATGCTGTGTTTTGTTGATAATTGATAAGGTATATGGGTTTTCTACTAATCCTTCAAAATTTACACGGTACAGGGCATTACGGTCACGAATGACAGAAGCCTCAATAGGTGTACGCATTGCCATCCACACAACCATGCCAACGACAAACAGCGCTGTTAAACCACCATAGCCAAGCAGTTTTAACCTAAATGGATTGGTCGTTTTGCCTTCCATTTGTTTTTCAGAGGCGTACTTGATAAGGCCTTTTTGATAGTTGAATTTTTCCATAGTGCTATCGCACGCATCAATACATAAGCCACAGTTTATGCATTCATACTGCAAGCCATTACGAATATCGATACCCGCCGGACATACTTCAACACATAGGTTACAGTCTACGCAGTCACCTAAGCCTAACTCTTTAGGATCGGCTTTACGTTTACGCGCACCACGAGACTCCCCTCGCGCTTGATCGTAGGTAACAACTAACGTGTCTTTATCAAACATCACTGATTGAAAACGTGAATAAGGGCATGCCACAGTACACATTTTTTCACGTAAGAATCCCGCATTGCCATAGGTACAAAATGCAAACAGGAATACCCAAAAACTGACGATCCCAGACATTTCTAAGGTAAATAAGCTCATGTATAAAGACTTAGCGGGAATGAAATAAGCCATAAATGACATAGATGTAAGCAAAGAGATCACCAGCCAAGCTGCATGCTTAGTGATTTTCTTTTGCCATTTACTCACTGACCAATCAGCTTTATCAAGTTTAATACGCTGATTACGGTTACCTTCCACTTTATGTTCGACCCAAGTAAACATCAGCATCCAAATTGTTTGTGGGCAAGTGTAACCACACCAGACACGACCTAACCAGTTAGTGACGAAAAACAAAGCAAACGCCCCTGTCATAAATAACATGGCTAAGATCATAAAATCTTGTGGTAATAGCGTTAAGCCAAATAAAGTAAATTTTTGGCTGGCTACGTCGAGTAATACAGCTTGACGGCCATCATAGGGGATCCACGGAATGGCGATGAACGTCAGCATTAGCACCCAGCCTAAGTAACGGCGGATACGTTGGAAATACCCCTTTTGCTCACGAATATAAATTGGCCCTTCTTGGTTGTAGGGCTTGATGATTAAGTCTTGCTCTTTAATATCAAATTTCATTTTGCTACTTACTTTTGTGTCGGTAATAGCCTGACAGAGCAACAATCAGGCCAACACAAATTCAAAATAAGTCATTGATATTAAATAATTAAATTTATATTTGAACGTTCAAAAGCACGATATATCGCGAATACTCGCGATATATCACGAATTAGCGCTTTATTGACAGCTTTTTCATCTTTGATCTAAGGGTACTTTCTGGCAGGCCCAGCAAGGTTGCGGCACCATTTTCACCTGATATTTGCCCGTTACAGCGTTTTAGCACCTCACAAATATGCTGCTTTTGTACAGCATCAAGAGAAACCACCTGCTCATTTGATTGCTCGTTACTCAAAGGTGCAGACAGCTGTAATACAGCTTGCTTAGACAGAATAGCTTCACGTTCTAGGATATTTTGTAGCTCACGAATATTACCAGGCCAATCATAATTAGCTAACTTAGTGAGTGTTGCTTTGCTTAGCCCTTTTAACTGTTTACCTAAGCGCTTGTTTAACTGCGTAATAATATTTGCTGCAAGTAGTGGAATATCTTCCTTGCGTTCACGAAGCGCAGGCACACGAATAGGAAAGACATTTAGGCGATAATACAAGTCCATTCGAAAGCTACCCTGCTCAACCATTTGCCACAAGTTACGGTTTGTTGCAGCTAACACTCGGATATCAACTTTTAAAGTTTGACTGCCCCCAACGCGCTCAAACTCTTGCTCTTGTAGGACACGCAGTAATTTACTTTGCGCCTCTAATGGCAGCTCTGCCACTTCATCTAAAAATAAAGTGCCTTTATCAGCCAGTTCAAAACGCCCTTTTCTGCGTTCATTAGCGCCAGTAAACGCCCCTTTCTCATGACCAAATAACTCAGACTCAATTAAGTTGGCGGAAAACGCCGCGCAGTTTACTTTTATGAAAGGTTGCTCAGCACGATTGCTCAAGCGGTGAAGGTTTCGAGCCACCAGCTCTTTACCCGTGCCGTTTTCACCTAAAATCAAAACCGTACTATTGGTTTGGCTTACCAAGGTAATTTGCTCGAGCATACTTTGAAATGAATGACTTTGCCCAACTAAGCCAGAGTCTTGCCAATCTTCGTTTAACTCTGAAATAAGGTAAGCATTTTCAGCTTGTAGCTGCTCAGATAAGTGCTGAACTTGTGCTAAGGCATCACGTAACGCCACTTCTGTTTGCTGTTGTTTGGATACATCGCGAAAAATCGCGACTGCCCCAATCAAGGCACCATTTTTATAAACTGGCGTTGAAGTATACTCAACAGCAAAATAGCTTCCATCTTTACGCCAGAATACTTCATCGTTTACATGACGGTGCTTGCCATCGAACATAGTGCAATATATTTGGCATTCATCCGCCGGGTATGGTGAGCCATCTTTACGAGTATGATGATGATATTGATGTATTTTTTTACCAAGGAGTTCGTCTGCTTTCCAGCCCGTCATGCGCTCCGCAGCAGGGTTTACAAAAACTGCATTACCCGATAAATCGAAGCCATAAATACCTTCACCTACGGCATTTAGCAGTAATGTGGGGTCGTTTAAAAATTCCTTGATCATAGCCATCACTCAATTCGCGAAATATCACGAAGCAATTATGACAAGGTTGAACATGCTTAACAAGCAATTACAAAAAAAGCGGCTAGAAGCCGCTTTAATATATCGAATAGTTTTATAGTGTTGGCACTAATATAATTTCACCCTGAGATACTTTCATATCTAATGGCAATTTACTCAATAGTGCGACTTTAGGGTCATTCATATTTAGCTTGTAGACAGGGTTAACCGCTAAAAAGCCGTTAATTACTTGCATTGCTTGGTCATCTAATAAGTTTAAGCTGCCCTTGAAACCCGCGGTGTCGATTGTTGTATCAACCAGTTTTACATTACGTAAAAAGACCGCTTTTTTCTCGCTGTCATAAAATGGGCTGCCTTCAATTTGTAGTTTTAAGCGTACTGGATACTTAAGTGCAAACGCTTTGATAACAGCGCTAGAATCGGCCCCTAAAACCACCACATCACGCTTATCTGGGCCAACATTGACACTTAGGTCGTTTACCGCAAAATCAACTGGTAAGCCCATCAGCTTAATCTGTTCACTTAGTTTTGGTAATTGATTAGCAAGGGCTGCTTCAATTTCAGAATTGGTAAACGAGTAAACAGACATCCCTTGATCTGTACTTTTACATGCCCCTAAAAATAAACAGGTAAGTAGTAATAAAATTCTCATTGTTTTCCTCAAAAACACACGGAAAAAAACCGCTTAAAAAAGCGGTTTTATTCGTTAAATTGCAAATATTGCTTTAAGCCTTGCTAGTGTGTCAGCTGAAACTGAACCCTCACTGACTGCAAGTAATTGCTTTAAGTAATAATAAACATCTGCGTGCTCGCCACGGTGTTTATCATCTAACATCGCAACTTGCTCTGTCATACGTAACTGACTATCAGCCGATTCAACGCCCGCTAGAATTTCGATACGAGTTAACAGCTGCGCAGCGTTTAGATTAGTTATTAATGAAGCTTGGAACTGCGAAGGCAGTTCACTGCCGCTCTCAAGAGCAGCAAATAAAGCCGTTAACTTAGACTGCTCTGCTTGTTTGCTGATTTGCGCTGTTTTTGCGCTAATCGCTGTCTCTAACTGAGTCACGCGTGCCGATAATGCTTTTGAGTACTCAAGCTCTGCAAGCTTCACTGTTAAATCTTTAAGCTGTGCAAGGTGCACCACGGTCTCAAGTGCAGACTCAAGCTCACTTAATTGCTCTGCGGCAACTTCGTCATTTTGTTGCTGAACTTGCTTTTGCTGTTCAAACTCGGCACTGCGCTTAGCAAAGGTGTCGTCATTAACTCGTCTGAATTGCTGCCATAAAGTGTTTTCAGCTTTCATTCCAGCAAAGCCAATAGTCTGCCATGTTTGTTGAAGTGCTTTTAGCTCCTGGCACGCAGCAGCTAAATCATCGCTTTGCGATAACTGTGTTGCTTGCTCAACAAGTGCAGCTTTTTGCTCAGCATTTGCTTTATGAAATGCAGCAAGTTGACCTTGAACTTGTGATTGCGCAGCTTTAAATTGCGTTTGTAGTTCACGGTATGTTTTAGGATCTACATTGCCTGCAGAGCGCCACGCTTTAGCGGTACGGTTAAACTTGCTTTCAAACTGCTTCCAATCAAACTCATCAGAAGAGGTATCAAGCTCTGTTAACTGCTGCATTTGCGAGATTATTTCAACGCGCTGTGCTTTAGCTTGCTCACGTTGTTGCTCCTGCTCTGCAAAATACTCACGACACGGCGCAAACAGTAATTCAATTTGTTGATCGAATAACTCGCCTTGCTGCTTTTCTGCATCAGTATCTAAACGCCCTAACTCATTCCAACGACGACGTAACTGTTTAACTTGCTCTGCGCGTTGTTTAGGGTCTGTGCACTCGGTTGCAACAAGTTCATTTACTTCAACAAGTAATGCATCACGCTTTGGCGCTGATGCGTATTTTTGCCAATCTTTTGCTTCTGCTAACTGTGTTTCTAAATCAGCTTTCAAGCTATTTAATGGCTGCTTGTAATAGTCTGTAAGTGTTGCGTATAGCTCTTCAAAACCTTTAAACACACCAAAGGCAACATTAAAGCGACCTTGGTCAATTAAGCGTTTTACATCGCGAGCTTTACGCTTCGCTGTTTGTTGATTTTTCTCAAACTTATTCGTTAGCGGTGCCATCGCTTGCTGCCAGCTGTTTACTACTTCAGCTAAATTGGCTTTAAAGCGACCCTGTAAACGACTAGGAATACTTGCCAGCTTTTTGCGTGCTAATTTTTGCTGTTGCTCAAACTGCTGTTTTAGCCCGTCAAACTCGCTTTCGTCTTCGGTTGTCGCAACTGAGTTTAATTGATCAAATGCCTCTTTAAACTCAGCAATAGCACTAACCAGTTGCGGTAACTGTTCGACTTGGTTAAATAAATTTGTTAAGTGCAGTTTTACATCACTAACATGTTTGTTCTCAGATAAGTTCGCCTCTGCTAACGCATCTTTTGCCTCTGCAACTTTTGCCTCGAGCCAATCTTGCTGAATTTGCTCTGGCGTTTCTAAGCCTAATTGCAATGCATTTTCAATTTCTTCGCCAATTGCTTCAAGGCTTGCAAGTGCTAATACCTGACGTTGTTGCTCAGCTAACGCTTGCTGCGCTGCTTCATGCTCTTTACTTAAAACTGCAATATGAGATTCAAGCTTTTGCGTAATCGCTGAATATTTTTTATCTAGCGTGCTTACTTGCTCATCGCTCAGCCATTTTAGTTCGATAGCTTGCCAATGCTGTAATAACTCAGCATGTTGCATCGACACTAACTGAAAGTCATTTTTATCACGAAGCGCATTAAGCTTTGCTAATACTACACGTGTATCAGCTTCTACTTTGGCAGGCATTTCTATCGCTAAGCGTTCATTGTCAAGATGAGTCGCCAGTTGTGTGTGTGCCTCACCTTTTGCATGCTTTAATAGTGATTTAGCAAGTTGATGATTAATCACAAGCTCAACAAGTTGCAATTGCAGCTCTTCACGGCCTTCTTTAAAAGCTTTATCAATTAAGCTTGGGTTTGCTAAACGCTTTAATAACTTAACACGAACTTGAAGTTCTTTTTCTGCAAAGGCGAGTTTCTCAAGAGTTTTGACTGGTGCATAACGCTCAATAAACTCATTTTTGATATTTGCATCTAGCTGGCTATCGGTATTTAAAACCGCTTGGTTAATATGCTGTTCTGCAACGTCTTTAAGTGCTTGGTCTTGCTTGTATGCTTGCCACCATAAAACAATATCGTTCACTTTGTTTAATGCTTTTTTGCGGATCTCAGCTGAGCTGTCTTCAAGGGCAATGCTATTTAAGATGCTAAGGTCACGCTCTGTATCAAGACGTTCTACCGCAGCTAAACGCACTTGGTTTTTAGGGTGCTTCCACTTTGGAGTAAACAGGTGTTTAAAGATCATTTTCACTAAACCTAGCTATTTCATTTTCTGATGCGAATTCTTTTTGCAATTGAGCTTTGCTCTTTTGCACCATTTCACCATTTGCGCCAATGGTAAACTGCTCATTGCTTTGCGAAACTTTAGCTTGATAAAGCATCACGAGTTGAACGGTTTGTTGTTTTTGCTCTTCTGATAATGGAGTGCCGTCAGGCCACTTACCCGTTGAGGCACCATACTGAAGACGTTCAAATACTTCTGGGGTGATATTTTTAACGATGTGATCAATATTCATGTTACTTTTTCTTTTTTAAAACAACTAAATAGATGCGGCTTACAAGATACCACACAAAACCTACTGCCATTGCCGATGTATAGGCATACCACTCAAGAGACTTTGCTTCGGGGTGCATAAAGTAATAACAGAAAAAGCCCCCTAAAAATAAAATCAGTGCGAGGAAAGACTGATTCATAAACTTTTGTTGTCTACGAATGCGCGTTTCTTTTTGCATTTGCTGCAATTGCTCATTGCTTAGATCGGTGACTTGGCATTCACAATGCGGGCATTGCTTATGTTTGTCAGATATTGATTTTGCACACTGCGGGCAACTAATAATCGCCATATCTTTCTCCATACTACGCATAAAAAAGGCGCCTTTAGGCGCCCTTTATTGTACTTGTTTTATGAGTCGATGTCTTATTTGAATTTCATTCATTTGTGAAGATTCGAAAACCTGCACAACTAAATTCACTACAAAAACTCAAAAACCTGATTTATTGTTTCTGTTTCGCCTTTTCAGCTAGACGCTTTTCCCAGAAAGTCGCATTTTTAATGCCTAATTTAACTGGATCAAAAGTGATTTCGCCACCGGCTTTCTTTTGATCTTCGTAATCACGTAAGCAGTTAAGGGCAGGTTTTGCGACAAAGAAAATAGCCAAAATACCGACAATGTTAATCCAGGCCATTAAGCCTACGCCAATATCACCAATATTCCAGATATAACCAGAGCTGTTTACCATGCCGTAAGCAACCATAAACATGATGACTAGCTTAACAATAACCAGTGGAATGTTGCCTTTGAAATAACGGTTTAAGTAAGCAACGTTCGTTTCAGCAATATAGTAATAAGCAAGAATTGTGGTAAATGCGAAGAAGAATAAAGCAATACCAACGAATGCTTCACCGAAGCCACCAAATACGCTAAATAATGCCATTTGTGTGAAAGCAGCAGAGCCTACTTCTGTTGCCGCATCAACGTTTTGCACAATGAATTGACCTGCAGGTAACTCACCCACAATGTTGTATTGTTTAGTGATTAGAATCATTAACGCCGTTGCTGTACAAACAAAAATGGTATCAACATAAACAGAAAATGCTTGCACTAAGCCTTGTTGAGCTGGGTGATCAACTTCAGCAGCTGATGCTGCATGTGGACCCGTACCTTGGCCTGCTTCGTTTGAGTAAATACCACGTTTCACACCCCAACCAATAGCAGCACCAAAGCCTGCTTGCGCGGTGAATGCATCAGATAAGATCATTGAGAAGATACCTGGCACTTTATCTAGGTTTAAGAACACCACGATTAAAGCTAACACGATGTAACCTAGTGCCATAAATGGCACCACGATTTGTGTGAAGTTTGCGATACGTTTAATGCCACCAAAGATGATAAATGCAAGTACAATTAAGATGATTGCAAGCGCAACAAGCTTAAAGCTACCTACTTCACCAAAGCTGGTGCTAACCAATGTGCCTTCACCAAAAACTTGTGTGAATGCATTACCTACTGCATTCGCTTGAACGCCCGGAAGGAACACACCACAAGCAATAATCGCCGATACTGCAAATAATACTGCTAACCACTTTTGCTGTAAGCAGCGGTCGAAGTAGTATGCTGGACCACCGCGATATTGACCATCTTCTTCTGATTTATAAATCTGACCAAGAGTTGACTCGGCATACGCAGTACTTGCGCCAAGGAACGCAACTATCCACATCCAAAAAATCGCCCCTGGACCACCAAAGCCGATTGCTGCAGCAACCCCGGCAATATTACCGACACCTACACGGCCTGATAACGATACAGCAAGTGCTTGGAACGAAGAAATACCCGTATCTGAATTATTAGAGCTAAGCAATAATTTACACATTTCTTTAAAATGTCTTACTTGTGCGAATCGGGTTAAAACGGAATAAAACAGACCTGCACCTAGACATAAATAAATGAGTGCACTACTCCAAATTATGTCATTAACGGCGCTTACTAAAGCTTCCATGGATATCCTCTATGATTATATTTTTTATTGTTAGTTACGATACTCAGCGTGAGCTTGTGAGAATGCGCGACACGATGACTGTGAGAAATAAAAATGAGATTTTGTTACTTCACAGCTGAACATATTGAATATTAACTTAAACCCACCAAGTTTGTTAACAGTTAATTTTCAATATGCTAAATGTACCTACCTCGTTAACATTTGATGCATCCTGCTCTACACCGTCATTTTTCAGTCAATAGATACAATTACGGGCATCAGTTTTGCTGATGCCCGTAAGGTTCGTTATCTTAATTTATCAACCACGTTAACAATAGCCGCTAACGTATCTTGACCAAATTGATACGAGCGACGATCTGACCAGCCGTAATCTGGATCTGGTAAATCATCGTTATCTTTAAATGGCATCTCTACCGTGTAAGCTAATGCATTAAATTCATGCGCGACAGCAGAAGAACCGACAGTTAAGTTAGCCTGGCCCGGCTCATCTTTTGGATAACCATGTTCGTCTTGGAACTCAGGCGTCACAGTTAAAAGCGCAGCTTTAAAGCTATCTTCTAACTCTTTTAAGCGATCATCGTAGCCTGGGATACCTTCACTACCCGCAACAAAGTTATAAGGAATTGCCTCGTCACCATGAATATCTAAGTGCATATCAAGGCCCGTTTCACGCATTTTGTTAAGCACTAAGAAAACTTCAGGGCTATTTTCCATGCTCGGTGTTTGCCATTCACGGTTCAAGTTAACGCCTTTAGCGTTAGTACGTAGGTGACCACGCACACTGCCATCTGGGTTCATATTTGGCACGATGTAGAATACCGCTTTAGATAATAGTGCCGCTGCATGTGGGTCTTCATCATCAAGTAATTTATGAAGTAAACCTTCAACGTACCACTCAGCCATAGTTTCGCCTGGGTGCTGGCGCGCCGTGATCCAGATTTTTTTCTTCTCACTGCTAGGAATACCCACTCGTAAAACACTCATGTCACGACCATCAAGGGTTTCGCCTAATGTTTCTAATTCACAAGCATGCTGGCTTTGTGCCCATGCTAGTAAATCTAAGTGGCGGTCATAGCTGTATGGCGCAAAGTAAGCAAAGTACATGCTGCTACACTCAGGCTCTACTTCAAATGATAGTGTGCCGTTTGCGTACTCAGATGGTACACGGAACCAAGTTTGACGGTCGTATGATGCAACCGCATGATAACCTTCCCAGCCATCAGGGTATGCTGAGTTCTCTAGGTTATTAATGTGTAATTTATGGTTTTGAAACGCAGTTGTTTCAAGACGAAAGTGAAACCACTGGAAAAAATCAGACTGATTGTCTTTATTAATTTCTAATTGAATATTCAGTGGATCAACGGCTTCAATAACCTTGATATTACCACTGTCAAAATTGCTGGTGATTTTCATTCTATAAACCTATTGGTTAAAAATAATTCTTAGCTATTCGCTTGTTAGTTAAGAATTAAGTCAACGCTCTGTAGTTAGAACGTTTTGTTAGTAATATGGTGTAGACCCTTAACAGCCTATCACATGCTGAAAATTTGCAAAAACTTTCACGACTAAAAAAGCCAGCATAATGCTGGCTTCTAGATTCTTTATAACTTAGGTATTAGCGAGGTAAGCTTGGGAAAGTTACTTCAGCCATATCACGCATACAGCGTACTACCTGACAGCTATAACCAAACTCATTATCGTACCAAACGTAAAGTACAACGCGGTTGTCATCTACGATTGTCGCTTGTGAATCAACAACACCTGCGTAACGGCTACCTACTAAGTCAGTCGATACGATTTCAGTAGACGCTGTGTAATCGATTTGATCACGAAGGTCTGAATGAAGTGCTGTTTCACGTAAGAACGCATTTAGTTCTTCAACAGTTGTACCTTTTTCAAGATTTAAGTTCAAGATAGCCATTGATACGTTTGGCGTAGGAACACGGATAGCGTTACCAGTTAGTTTACCTTCAAGCTCAGGTAAAGCTTTAGAAACCGCTTTTGCAGCACCTGTTGAAGTGATAACCATGTTAAGTGCAGCAGCACGGCCACGACGCTCAGCTTTGTGGTAGTTATCAATTAAGTTTTGGTCATTTGTGTACGAGTGAACTGTTTCAACGTGACCGTTTTTGATACCAAACTTATCGTTAAGTGCTTTTAACGTAGGGGTAATAGCATTGGTAGTACAGCTTGCTGCACAGACAATCTTATCTTCAGATTTGATATCTTGGTTGTTTACACCGTATACGATGTTTTTGATGTTGCCTTTAGCTGGTGCAGTTAATAATACTTTTGCTGCGCCTTTTGCTTCTAAGTGCTGGCCAAGGCCTGCTTCGTCTTTCCAGATACCTGTGTTATCAACAACAAGTGCGTTCTCGATGCCGTAAGCTGTGTAATCAACTTCGCTAGGAGAGTTAGCATAGATAACTTGAATGTAGCTACCGTTAGCTTTAATTGCATTGCGCTCTTTATCAATTGTGATTGAGCCATTGAATGGACCGTGGATAGAGTCACGGCGAAGTAAGCTTGCACGCTTTTCTAAGTCGCCGTCTTTACCGCCACGTACAACGATTGCACGTAAACGAAGGTCTGCATAAGGACCTGACTTTTCGATTAATAGACGAGCTAATAAACGACCGATACGACCGAAACCGTATAACACAACATCACGTGGCTCTTTGCGCTCTGAGTTTGCGATTTCTGCTAGTTCGTCAGTTAAGTATTCTTCAACTGAGCGACCTTTCGCAGCATCGTTAAACAAATAACCATACGCTAGTTTACCAATATCGATACGTGCTGAGTTTAAGTCCATTTTGCTAATTGCTTCTAAGAAAGGGAAGCTTTCACGTAAACGTAGTTTTGTACCTTCAAACTGAGCAACTGTTTTGTGTGCTTTGATGATATCGATTGTACTGGCATTAACGAGAGGACGGCCATATACAGCGATTTCGATACCACGATTACGGTAAAGTCTACCAATAATAGGTTGCATACTTTCTGCGTAATCTTGACGTTCTTGCCAGCTGCTTGTGTATTCTAACTCGTGAGATGAGGTCATTTTTTTTACCTAATTAAACAATTTTGAACGGATAGCCTTAAAAAATGTGTTGTGATTTGAGAGCAACACATCTCAGGCAGGGGTATTCTAATTTAAACTCGAACGATTCTCCACTGTTACAGAACAAATCATTGCGCTAGAATAAAGTAGTACAAATTAAGTAGAGGTTAAGGAATGTTATTAAGAGCAAGCGTGTTGCTTGGTTTATTGGCATTAGCAGGCTGTGAAGATCCGCTTACACTAGCGAAAGTGTGCGACGAAACACCTGGCTTCTGCAGTGATTTAAATAAAGATAGTCACTGTAAAGAGCAACGTGCCGAGGTCATCATTCAACGTTATGTTGAATATAAGTCACCAACAGATGAAAACAAATACCAATTATTAAAGGATTTTGAGAAATACGATCAATGTGTGTCGCTTGCCGCCAAGATTGAGCATATAAAACTAAAAGAAAAAACCACGTCTCGTGTTGAGGGTCATTTAACAAGTATCAAAGAAATGACACGAATTTTTCAAGATACCAAAAATACTGACCACCCAGGCTTGTTGTATTACCATTGGTCGCGTAATAACGACCAATCTGCGTTAACTAAATTACTCGCCCTGGAAGAAAAGCAAGATAAACGGGTGACTGAAGATGCCGAAATGCAGTTTTTCTTAGCAAGCTACTACGTGAAGTTTGATGATGAAAAAACCATTGATTTGCTTTACAAAACGCTAGAGTTAAATAAAGCAGGTGAAACACCCAATCCTGAGATCTACCCTACTCTTGTGAGCTTATTCTACAAACACGAAAAGTATAAGCATGCCTACACCTTTGCACGTGTAGCACAATTATCAGGGTATGAAGATGTCGATATTTTACCTATTGAGCATCAACTCGCTGCCGCAGGCAAAAGCCTAGACAGCTTAGATGATTTAGCACAAAAAACCTACGACAGTATCCAAGAAGGAAGCTTCGTATCACCACGCGGGTTTTGATAATTCCAACTCGCTAATGTGCAGTGCTCAGACAAATAAAAAAGGCAGCTAACGCTGCCTTTTCTTATTTAGCTTTGCTTGTGCCAACTTCTACACGAGTTTTTAGCTTTTGACCTGGTCTAAAAGTCACAACTCTGCGCGCCGAAATAGGAATATCTTCACCTGTTTTCGGATTGCGGCCTGGACGTTCTTTCTTATCTCGAAGATCAAAGTTACCAAATCCAGAGAGCTTAACCTGCTCGCCTTTTTCTAGCGCTGAGCGGATTTCTTCAAAAAACGCTTCAACTAAATCTTTGGCATCTTTTTTATTGATCCCGAGTTTTTCAAATAGGTGTTCAGCTATGTCGGCTTTAGTAAGCGCCATATCTAGTCCCTCAACGATGCGTTAAATTGTTCGGCCAGTGCGGCCACCACATTATCAACTACTTGATTGATATCTTTCTCTTCGAGCGTTCTATCAACCGCTTGCAGTGTTAGAGCAATCGCCAAACTCTTATAATTTGGCTCAATACCTTTGCCCTTATACACATCGAATAAGTTTAGGTCAACCAATTGATTTCCGCCAACTTTTTCTATGACATTTAAAATATCACCAGATTTTACGTGATCTTCCACTAAAATCGCGATATCACGGCGGTTTGACGGGAATTTCGACACTGCCACTGCTTCTGGTAATTTTCTTTTTTCTAGTGCAGACATTTCGATTTCAAACACAAATGCTGTGTTGTTGATATCTAGTGACTTTTGCACCTGTGGGTGCACTGCACCAAAGAAACCTACTTTTTTACCATCAACATAAATAACGGCTGATTGGCCTGGATGTAAGCCATCAGACTGCTCTGCTTTTATCTCAAAACGTGATGAATCGTTACTAATTGCTAAAAGTGCTTCAACATCACCTTTTAAGTCATAGAAATCAACGCTACGCTTTTCTTGAACCCAATGTTCACCGTGTGCAAGACCTGAGATTACACCACCAATGACAGCAACTTGGTTTACACCGTTTTCAGCATTTTCGTCACGTAAGAATTTTAAGCCGTGCTCAAATAAACGTACACGTGGTTGCTGACGGTTTTGATTATAAACTAGAGACGCTAATAGACCCGGCATCAAGCTCACGCGCATTGCCGACATTTCAACCGAAATTGGGTGTGGCAATACAAGCGCATCACTTTGCGGGTGTAAAATTGCTTGTGCTTTTGGATCAACGAAGCTGTACGTAATTGCTTCTTGGTAACCACGAGTAACAAGCGTATTGCGGAATTTAGTTACCGCAACATGTGACTCGTCATGGTTAGTCATTTTTAATTTAGCAGTTGGTGCAACGTTAGGAATGCTGTTATAGCCGTAAACACGCGCAACTTCTTCAATTAAATCTTCTTCAATACGAATATCAAAGCGATAGCTAGGTACGTCAGCACTCCATACACCATCAACAATTTTCACGTCTAAACCTAAACGCGTTAGGATGTCAGTTACTTTTGCATCATCAATGTGGTGGCCAATTACACGGTCTAAACGCTCACGACGTAAACGCACTTCTGTTACTTTTGGTAACTTGTCAGTTGCGACTGCTTCAACAACTGGGCCTGCATCACCGCCAACAATCTCAAGAAGTAATGCTGTCGCACGTTCCATTGCATCTTTTTGCAGTGCAAAATCGACACCACGCTCGTAACGGTGTGACGCATCAGTGTGTAAACCGTAGCTACGTGCTTGACCAGCAATAGCGACAGGATTAAAGAACGCACTTTCTAATAAAATATCTGATGTTGCTTCAGTTACACCTGATTTTTCACCACCAAAAATACCTGCAATAGCAAGCGCTTTGTTGTGATCAGCAATAACAAGCGTAGACTCGTTTAGTTTAGCTGTGTTGCCATCTAACAGAACTAACTCTTCACCCGCGTTTGCGCTACGTACTTTAATACCACCTTCAATCGCATTTAAATCAAATGCGTGCATTGGGTGACCTAGCTCTAATAACACGTAGTTTGTTACATCAACAACAGGGTCAATTGAGCGAATACCACTGCGACGAAGCTTCTCTACCATCCAAAGAGGTGTTTCTGCATCAAGGTTGATACCTTTAATTACACGACCTAAATAACGAGGACACGCTTCATCATTCACAAGCTCAATCGATACTTTGTCATCAATCGTTGCAGCAACTGGTGCGATTTCAAGTGTGTTTACATCAACACTGTTAAGTACGCCTACTTCACGCGCTAAACCTTTAATACCTAGGCAATCACCGCGGTTAGGTGTTAAGTCAACATCAATAATGTTGTCGTCTAGGCTTAAGTACTCACGTAAATCAGTACCGATTGGTGCATCACTTGGTAATTCCATGATGCCATCACCTTCCTCGCTGATACCTAACTCAACGAATGCGCACAGCATACCGTGTGAAGGTTGACCACGAAGTTTGGCTTTTTTAATTTTGAAGTCGCCAGGTAATACAGCGCCAACTGTCGCAACAGCTACTTTCAAACCTTGACGACAGTTAGGTGCACCACACACGATATCAAGTAGCTCATCACCACCTACGTTTACTTTAGTTACACGTAATTTATCAGCATCAGGGTGTTGACCACACTCAACCACTTCACCAACAACAACGCCTGTGAACTCTGCTGCTGCAGGCTCAACACCGTCAACTTCAAGACCAGCCATTGATAACTGTTCCGAAAGAGCCTGTGTGTCGATTGCTGGGTTAACCCACTCTCTTAACCACTTTTCACTAAATTTCATTTTATATCTTCACTCTTAACGGAACTGGTTTAGGAATTTTAAATCGTTTTCGAAAAATGCACGTAAGTCGTTTACGCCGTAACGCAGCATAGTCAAGCGCTCTACACCCATACCGAATGCGAAGCCCGTGTATTTTTCTGGATCAATACCCACTGATTTAAGAACGTTAGGGTGAACCATGCCACAGCCTAATACCTCTAACCACTTGCCGTTTTTACCCATAACATCAACCTCAGCTGATGGTTCAGTAAATGGGAAGTAAGAAGGACGGAAACGGATTTCCATATCTTCTTCAAAGAAGTTACGTAAGAAGTCGTGCAGAATACCTTTTAACTCAGTGAAGCTTACATCTGTATCAACCATTAAGCCTTCCACTTGGTGGAACATTGGCGTGTGTGTTTGGTCATAATCGTTACGATAAACACGACCTGGTGAAATGATACGTAGTGGTGGCTGCTCAGTTTCCATAGTACGGATTTGTACGCCACTAGTTTGTGTACGTAACACAAGCTTAGGGTTGAAATAGAAAGTATCGTGATCAGCTCGCGCTGGGTGGTGCTCAGGAATATTTAGCGCATCGAAGTTATGAAAATCATCTTCAACTTCAGGACCTGATTTAACCGCAAAACCTAACTCACCAAAAAAGCTTTCAATACGTTCAATAGTACGAGTTACTGGGTGTAAGCCACCTGTTGGCATAACACGACCCGGTAAAGTTACGTCGATCGTTTCTGCAGCTAGTTTCTCTTCAAGAGCCTTACTTGCTAGTAACTCACGCTTTTCGTTAATGGCTGTTTGTACTTCTTGTTTTGCTTGGTTAATCACTTGACCCGCTTCTTTACGCTCTTCAGGGGCAATCTTGCCTAGCGTTTTAAGTAAGCTGGTGATTTCACCTTTTTTACCAAGGTAATTAACCCTGATATCTTCTAGTTGCGCGATTTCATTCGCACTGGCAACTGCCTCAAGTGCTTGCGCTAAAATATTTTCTAAGTTCATTGAGTACCTGGTCTTTCACAGAAGGATTTTTGTAATAGCTAATGATAACTGAAAGCAAGGACTAGATTCTAGCCCTACTAAAGCTTTAACGTTGATTTTATAAAAGGAATTGTTAATTTTCTTTGTGCAGCCATTGAGGCATGGTCAAGTTTGTCTAAAACGTCTAATAATGCACGCATATCACGGCTTAATCGCGTTAATAAAAAGCGCGCACATTCATCAGTTAGTTCAAGGCCGCGCATATGAGCACGGCGTACGAGGGCTTCCGCTTTATCATCATCGCTCATAGAGCGAATTTGTAATGTTGTGCCCCACTTCAAACGCGATACTAAATCAGGAAGATTGATATGCAGCATGTCAGGTAATAAATCAGCTGTAACCACAAGGTATTTGCCCGGCTCATTAAAGCGATTAAAAAAGTTAAATAATCCTTTCTCCCATGCATCGTTGCCTGCCACTAAGTGCACGTCATCGATACATAACACATCAAGATTTTCCAGACCTTCAAGCACAACAGGACCATAATCAATCACTTCACGCATTGAAAGTAACATGGTTGATAAACCGCGCTCTTGGGCATGAATACAGGTCGCGTACAATAGGTGGGATTTACCAGAATCACCTAAACCGCATAAGTAGGTATATTGAAATTTATTACTGAGCTTTGTGAACGCATCTTTAAGGTGACTCACTTCAAGAGAGTTTTCGCCACCAAAATAAGAAGTAAATGTTTCATCATCAGGCAAAGTAACTGGCAATGCCATTTGCATTGGTTCTTGCACTTCGATTAAAGCCCCTGCCACTGATATTCAAGCTCATCTTTATTGACCACTTGATAAAAATCACGCGGGTCCTGATACGCTTTAAAGGCACTATCAAGTTCTAACGCTTTTCTAAAATCATTCATGCTGCCAGTGTGATTAACTATAAATTGTACGGTATCAGGCGTACGTACAGATATCACAGCGCGAGTAACAACACTTAAGCTCTCTAAACGGCGTTTAGCAAATTCAATATCAACAAAGTTATTGATACCTTTAAGATAGAAGGTTGCTGTCGCAAGTTGGCCAATCATTGTTGGATCAATGGCATATTCTGCTGCTAAACCACCTGCTAAACTGTCAATCATATCTGCAACAATTTGCTGCTTATCACCCATCAAACGATTGGTATCAAATAATTCTGCATTAGTGAAACGCCAATCTAGGATCCAGGTTTCTGAATCAGCTTGTTGGTACATTCTTGCAGTAATACTGCGCTCTGCACTATAACGACTCGATGCACGCTCTACGGGTTCTGAGAAATTACCCCACACTTCTGGGATACCAACAATAGCGCGGTCTTGTAAATCAAGTAATGGCACAACCACAGGTAAACCACGGCGACCAGCTTTGTCGTATATAAGCTGTTCAAGCTGCGGATAAGACTCTTGAGTAACCAATTCACGGCGCCAGTTATCTTCAATGCCTAACCAGATAGCCACTAAAGGACGACGCGTGCCCCACAATGGCAAGCCAAGATCTTTGATTAATGCATTAATCTTATTTGCCTCAAACTTAACAACCAGATTTAAACTTCCATCTGCTTTTTCGTCATATTCGAATTTGAGCATGTAATCTGAAATGTCACGCGTGCGCTGTTTAGCAACAGGGTTTTGATCTGCGCTTGTATCACCACTCACTTTCACCAGCACATTTAGCAGTGCTTCACGGCTTGCTGCCAAACGAGCATCACGTGATTTGTCTGCAACTTTAAGAGTATCTTGATATAAATTAGTCACCTCAACAGCGAAAGTTGAAGCACTCGAAAATAATAATAATAAACAAATAAGTAATCTAGACACAGGCCATTAGTTCTTGCTTTTAAACTGATTTGATCCTAAATCAAAGCCATAAACAAAGCAAAGTTAATTTAATGAACGGTAGCTGAGCGAGTTCGTGAGTTACGAGCTAGCGAGAGTAAAGTTAGCGAGTTAGCAAGGGGAAAGTTAGCAAGAGTAAAGTTTGCAAGTCTGGCGTAGGTTGGGTAGAACGAAGCGAAACCCAACACATCACAGAGCTATCAGCTTTAAGCCGTCAGCTATCAGCCGCGCGGTGTGGGTGTTTGTTGCTGCGTCTTCCTATGCAATTAGGCTCTAGGCTCTAGGCTCTAGGCAAAGTGTCCTTGTAGGAATGGCTTTAGCCGTGAATGTGTTTGTTATGGTCTAGATTCGGCACTGAAGTGCCTCCTACGGGGGTTGTTGCTGAGGGAGTCTCTGTACAGGACAACCCCACATTTCAACTGACGTCTGACGGCTGAAAGCTGACAGCTTCAAACACAAAAAAGCCCGACTCTTTCGAATCGGGCTTTCTCTTATTTGGAGCCTGGCGATGACCTACTTTCACATAGCAGCTGCTACACTATCATCGGCGCTGTTTCGTTTCACTACTGAGTTCGGCATGGGGTCAGGTGGGTCCAAAACGCTATTGTCACCAAGCAAAAGGCGTGGAAAGGATTCTCGACAAAGCGCGTAGCGCTTACGAGTCCTTTGCGCAAGGTGAACTGATTTCGCGTTAAGCGTTGCGGTTCACCCTACATAAATCTGGAAATCTGATACTTTCTTACAGCTTAAAGCTTATGGCTTACAGCTTCGTAAAATCTACTTTAGTAACTTAACTTCTGTCGTTACGCTGTCATAAAACGCGTTTGGCGTTGT
>NZ_LRUE01000013.1:207024-465563 GCF_001550135.1 Pseudoalteromonas shioyasakiensis | reverse complement strand
CTAATGCTGATCAGTTAAGAAGTTGATCAGTTGACCGATCAGAATGATCATGCACAATCCGTAGTTAGGCAACTAACTACGGATTTTTTTGTGAATATAGAACAAGCTCTTCATTCTGCTTTCGAAGAAAGCACTCGTTATCACACGTTTGAAAAATTATCTGAAATTTTATCTTCTGACCTGATTGAACAAGGCTTTCAACAAGCTGGAGTAGCCACAGTTAGAAAGCGCAGGTTGCCTTTAGAAGCTGTGCTTTGGTCTGTTATTGGCATGGCATTATTTCGTAAAGAATCTGTCTGGAATATTGCGAATAAACTAGACATTATGCTGCCTGGCAAAAATCAGTTAGTCGCCCCGAGTGCCATGGTTCAAGCTCGCCAGCGATTAGGTGATGACCCCGTTAAGCAAGTCTTTAATAAAGCTGCTGATAATATGTACCATACAGAAGAGTTTGACACGTGGGCTGGGTTAAATTTATTAGCGGTTGATGGTGTTGTTTGGCGTACGGCCGATTCAGATGAGAATCGTGAAGCATTCTCATCGGCTAGCAACCAATATGGTGATACAGGATTCCCACAAATTCGCATGGTTTGTCATATGGAACTCACCAGCCACCAACTGATAAGCAGTGAGTTTGATAACTATAAGACGAATGAAATGAAGCTTGCTGAACGACTGATTGAGCGTACACCTAACCACTCGTTGACCATGTTTGATAAAGGGTACTATTCACTGGGCTTGTTAAATCGATGGCACAGCACTGGAGAAGAAAGGCATTGGCTAATACCTGCAAGACCTGATTTACAATACGAAGTCGTTTCTAAGGTTGGTAACAATGACCTGATAATTGAGCTCAAAACCACTAAGCATGCGCAAAAGAATTTCCCCGATGTTCCCGAAGTTATTAAAGCAAGACTGGTTAGTAAAACCATAAAAGGTAAAAATTACCGAATATTAACCTCGATGGTAGATAGACTTCGTTTTCCAAGTAGCGAAATAGTTGATTTATACAGCCATCGCTGGGAAATAGAATTAGGGTATCGAGAAATAAAGCAAACAATGCTAGATAGCACATACCACCTTCGGAGTAAGCGCCCTGATATGGTTAGACAGGAGCTATGGGGGATCCTCCTCGCATACAATTTAATTCGAAGGTTGATGACCCTAGCAGCAAAAGCTGAAGGAATATGGCCTAACCAACTCAGTTTCTCAAGCTGCTCGATGGCAGTTATTCAATACTTTTCATCAATATCAATTATGAGCCCCGGTAATATTCCAATTCACTGGGAGCATCTGTTAGGTACGCTGAGACTATTTAAACTGCCACCTAGAAGAGAAGATAGGCGATACCCAAGAGCGATAAAGCCTAAGCCATCAAAGTACCCACATAAAAAAAGAAATGCCAGTCAGCTTAACTGACTGGCATTGGCGGCTAAGCCGCTTTTTTTATTTTTGGTTATTACGCCTTGTTAAAGCTATCTCACCATCGATATGAATATCGCGCTGCGGGAATGCAATGGTAATGTTGTTTTCAGCAAATACTTTATAAATGCTAAAACGCAGCTCACTGCGCACTTGGCGAAGCGGGGCTTCTGATTCAGCACACACCCAGAAAATAGCGCTAAAAGTTAAAGAGCTATCAGCAAAGTCATCAAATAACACAGATGATGCAGGTGTTTTTAAAATGGCTGGGTGATCATCAAGAATTTGCTTCATCAGCTTCTCTACAAGCACCACGTCTGAACCATAAGCAACGCCAACATTCACAAATGAACGGGCATTACGGTCAATTAAGGTCCAGTTAGTTACTGTGTTTTCCAATAACTGGCTATTTGGTACCAGCATATGCACCCCATCGTTACGACGGATACGAGTGGAACGGGTATTAATTGTCTCAACCACCCCTTTAGCTGTGCCCACTTCTAAAAAATCACCAATACGAATTGGTCGCTCCCACATTAAAATCCAACCACTAATAAAGTTATTGATAATGTTTTGCGCACCAAAACCAACACCAATTGCAATGGCACCAGAAACAAATGCAAACGCCGTTAGAGGAATATTGAGTACCTCTAGCGAGGTAAACACAAGCACTGCGATGGTCACAACAAGGTAAATACGGGTAAATAAATGAACCGCGTCAGGGCCTAGGTTTTTTGCCAGTAATGCTTTTTTAATTAATCGACCAATCCAGGTAACCACAAACCACATTAAAAACAGCACCAAAGGCACTTGAATTACTTTTAGTACAGTAATTTGCACATCATTGTAGGTGAACAATACAAACGATAATGCAGATTGCAGATCAGCAAGGGTCATAAATTAACATTCCTAGTAAAAATCAGTTTGGTTCAGTTGTGACTAAGTTTAGCACGGCATAATAGGTGAAAACTTGGTAAATACTAAGTTCTTTATGCGCAATATGCGCTAATTATTAACTATTTTAGACTACAGCTGCTATATACATAGAGAGAGCTTGAGGTTTCACAGGCTTTGAATAGCACGAGGAGAACACAATGTCACAAATGACACTCACACAAAAACTTGCTACTTTACAACCCTTGGTTGATCTAAACTTATTTGAATCAAGTTTAGAGTACCGTAACCGCATCTTAAACTTACTTGCTGAGCAAGAACACTCACTGAATTTAATTAACAAAGAGTTTGGCAACGCTATGCCTGAAAGCTTTGGCTCAGAGAAAAAGTTTGTGTTGGGTTACAACTAACCTATGGTGATTTATTACCATCAAGATTTAAACTGGCAGCTAGTGCCACTTTTTACTTAAGTGAGCCATTAATACACAATTGATGGCTTTTTACACATTTTTATCCCTCAACAGCTTTATTTGCGTTCAAATTCCCCATTCAAACGACAAACTTGATTGTTTCTAGCCAAAAATTTGATAAGTTAGAAAAGATTTATCCACATTTTTGGAGCTCTCATGCGTAAGACCTTAGTAGCAACTACGATTGCTAGTGTGCTTTTATTATCTGCTTGTAGTTCACAACAAGCCGACACTCAAACTCAAGTTGAAACTGCCGCTGAAACACAAACAGCTAATGTTGAAAACGTTCTTTTCAAGCCAAGCCCTTTACAATACATGGCCCCTGAGTTTGATAAAATTTCGACCAAAGACTACGAGCCAGCGTTTGAAGCAGGCATCGCACAGCAAAAAGCTGAAATTGCAAAGATTGCAAACAACCCAGAACCAGCAACATTTGAAAATACCCTTGTTGCAATGGAGTTCTCTGGTGAGCTATTAGACCGCACATCTGCGGCATTTTTTAACTTATCAGGTTTAATCTCTGACAGTGAGTACCAACGTATCGCCGCTAAAATGGCGCCGATTATGTCAGCTCACACTGATGACATTTACCTAAACAAAGCTTTATTTGCTCGCGTACAAAGCATTTACGACAACAAAGCGTCTTTAAATGCTGAAGATCAACGCCTTGTTGATTACTACTACAAAAAGTTCGTTAACGCGGGTGCAAAACTAACTGAAGCTGAAAAAGCAAAAATGCGTGAAATCAACGCAGAGCTTGCCAAGCTTTCAACTGAGTTTTCACAAAATATCTTAAAATCATTTAAAGAAGATGTGATTTTAGTTAAAGATAAAAGCGAGCTAGCTGGTTTATCTGAAGGTGAAATTGCAAGCCTTGCAGCTGCTGCCAAAAAAGCAGGTAAAGAAGGTTACATGATCACGCTAGTGAACACGACTCGCCAACCTATCTTACAAAGCCTTGAAAACCGCAAGCTTCGTGAAAAGATTTGGACAACTTCTTCAACGCGTGCACAAGCAACAAACAGCCCTATCATCATCAAAGAAACTAAGCTACGTGCAGAAAAAGCGGCATTACTTGGTTATAAAGACTGGGCTTCGTATGTAATGACTAATCGTATGGCGCAAACAACTGAAAATGTTTACGGCATCCTTGATGACTTAGCACCGAAAGCGGTTGCTAAAGCAGAAGCTGAAGCAGAGCAAATCCAACAAGTAATTAAAAAGTCAGGTGAAACATTTGCGCTTCAACCTTGGGACTGGGCGTTTTACGCTGAAAAAGTTCGCCAAGAGAAGTACGACTTAGACCCAGCTTTAGTTAAGCCTTACTTTGAGATGCAGTCAGTGATCCACGACGGTCTATTTTTTGCGATGAATAAACTTTACGGCATTACGTTTAAAGAGCGTAAAGACCTACCGGTTTATCACGAAGACGTGATGGTGTTTGAAGTATTTAACGAAGACGGTAGCGCTATAGGTCTATTCTACATGGACCCTTACGCACGTGAAGGTAAACGTGGTGGTGCCTGGATGAGTGCCTATGTTAGCCAAAGCGGTCTTAAAGACACTATGCCTGTGATCTACAACGCGCAGAACATTCCTAAGCCAGCTGAAGGTCAACCTACACTCATGACTTTCTCTGAAGTAACGACTATGTTCCATGAGTTTGGTCACGCTGCACACGGTTTATTCTCTGATGTTAAATACCCAAGCTTAGCGGGTACAGCAACTGCTCGTGACTTCGTTGAGTTCCCTTCGCAAGCACACGAAGACTGGAATATTGAACCAACAGTACTTGCAAACTATGCCAAGCACTACAAAACAGGTGAACCAATTCCACAAGCGCTTTTAAATAAAGTACTTGAGTCACAAAAATTCAACCAAGGCTTTGATACTACTGAGTATTTAGCGGCGGCACTGCTTGATATGGAATGGCACTCATTTGGTGTTGATGCTGATATCACAGACGTACAAAAGTTTGAACATGATGCATTAGACAAGCACGGTATCGCGTACTACCCAGTACCACCACGCTATAAGTCTTGCTACTTCAGCCACACCTTTGCCGGTGGTTACTCAGCGGGTTATTACGCTTACCTTTGGACTGAAGTATTCGCAGCAGATGCGTTTGCACACATGACCGAAGAAGGTGGTTTAACACGTGAAAACGGTGATAATTTCCGTAAAGAGATTTTATCTAAAGGTAACAGCCGCGACTTAATGCAAAGCTACATTGAGTTCCGTGGTCAAAAACCAACAACAGACGCACTATTAAAGCGTCGTGGTTTAGTTGAATAATCACTGTTGTTTAGAGTATGAGGGGTAACCCTCATACTTTTTAAGTATTAATTAAATTTTCACCCCGCTTTTACTCCTATCCACCTCAAAGCAATTGTCAGATAACTCGTTTTTGCTAACCTCAAAGAAAAACACGAGTTCACACATGAAAAACGCCTTACTTTTAGGACTTTGCTCAGCTTTAGCTGCATGTTCATCAACCCCAGATGAGCACGCTGACATCGTGATAGAAAACGCCCAAATTATTGATGTGCAAACTGGAGCTATCGCAGCAAAACAATCTCTTGCTATTCGCGATGGAATTATCATCAAACGCAGCGATAAACCTTTAAGTAGCCAATACCAAAGCTCAACATTGATTGATGCAAAAGGTCAGTATGCCATGCCTGGTCTATGGGATATGCATGTCCATTTTGGCGGTGGTGATGAGCTTATTGAAGAGAATAAACAGCTATTACCATTGTATTTAGCCTACGGCGTAACAACCGTTCGTGATGCTGCAGCTGATCTAAGTGAATCTGTACTTAGCTGGCGTGAACAAGTAAAACAAGGTCAGTTAGTGGGCCCAACTATTTTCACCTCAGGCCCGAAATTAGAAGGTAAAGGGTCTATTTGGCCCGGTGATTTAGAAGTAGAAACGACTGAAGAAATGCATGCTGCAATGGATCTATTAGACAGCATGGACGTTGATTTTATCAAAATTACCGACAGCGCTTTAACGCCTGAGCTCTACATAAAAGCCGTGCATGAGGTTAAAAAGCGCGGTTATCAAATTTCGGGGCATATTCCATTTTCATTGTCTGTGACTGATGTCTCCAAGGCGGGTCTTGATGCGATTGAGCATATGACCTATATGCTTAAAGCTGCGGCTAAAAACGAAGCAGATATTTCTGCAAAGGTTGCTTCAAAAGAGCTGAGTTATCGCACTGCGCTGCCTATTATCACCACGCAGTTTGATGAACCGACAGCCATTGAGAAGTTTACGGTTCTTGCTAACAACGACACCGCCGTGGTGCCGACCTTGATTGGTGGCAAAATAACGGCTTACATTGATGAAGACAATCATCAAGACGATGCCTATTTAGATTTTTTAGGTAAAGGTTTAAAAGCGACATATCAATGGCGAGTTGATAGAGCTAACAAAGACACCCCTGCACAAATCAAACAGCGCAAAGAGCGTTTTATTAAAACCGCACAGTTACTCCCTATCGCCCAACAAGCAGGTGTGAGCATTATTGCAGGCACAGATGCTGGCTTTTTAAATTCGTATATTTATCCGGGGCTTTCTTTACACCAAGAACTGAGTATTTTTACTGAATATGGTCTAACACCACTGCAAACGCTGCAAGCCGCAACACTCGCGGGGCCTAAATTTTTAAATAAACAACAGCAATACGGTGCGCTTAGTGAAGGGAAAGTAGCCGATCTCATTTTGCTTTCAGAAAACCCGCTTATTGATATTCGTAATACACAAACACTAAAGGGTGTTGTCTCGCACAGCACGTTTTACGATAGCAACGCACTCGAGCGATTAAAGCAACAAGCAAAAGCCTTTGTTGCCAGTCAACCCTAACCCCCCCATTGCCCATGACCGCGTATTATCCGTCATGGGCAATTTTAATTTTCAGCCATCTCATATACACTGCCCTTTTTTGCACATAACTCGATTAACATGACCTACTTATTTGCTGTAACCCTGCTTTGGGCCTTCTCGTTTAGTCTTATTGGTGTCTATTTAGCAGGCCAAGTGGATGCATGGTTTAGTGTGTTAATGCGCATTGGCTTAGCAACTTGCGTGTTTTTGCCCTTTTTACACTGGCGTAAAACCCCTAAAGCCTTAGCACTAAAGCTCATGGCAATAGGCGCAGTACAACTTGGTGTGATGTACAGCTTCTATTACCATTCGTTTTTGTACCTTAGCGTGCCCGAGGTACTGCTATTCACGGTAATGACGCCACTTTACATCACTTTATTAAACGATTTGCTTGAAAAACGTTTTAATGCCAAGTTTTTATTCGCCGCAATGCTAGCTATTTTAGGTGCCGTTGCTATTCGCTATGAAGGCGTCGATGAAAACTACCTTATTGGTATGTTAATGGTTCAGGCTGCTAATATTTGCTTTGCTACCGGTCAAGTAACTTACAAACGTTTAATGCAAGATGAGCAACTCCCCCACTCTCGGGTGTTTGCTTGGTTCTTTATTGGCGCTTTAATTGTCGCACTGATTTGTTACGGCTTATTTGGTGATACCAGTAAGCTACCCACCACTACTACACAATGGGGCGTATTAATTTACTTAGGCACGATTGCTTCAGGGCTTGGTTATTTCGCGTGGAATAAGGGCGCGACTATTGTCAATGTAGGTGCCTTGGCTGTAATGAATAACCTACTGATCCCAGCAGGGATCATCGTCAACATTGTGATTTGGAATCGTGATGCCGATATCATCAAGCTTGCCATCGGCGCAGCGATTATCTTATTAGCACTTATTATAAATCAGAAACTTAATAAAACTGCCACGGAGTCATGATAGGCTAAACTCTATTCGATTAGAGGAATGCTGATATGCGCGCACTGGTTTTATGTTGTTTAGTTTTCGTTATTCAAGGCTGTAAGAGTCTGCCCAAGGAGCAGGCAGTGCAAGTGGGTGCTAGGCCTTACTATTTAATCGACAATATGCCTGATGGACCTTTAAAGCTGCAACTTGCCGCATGCGGTAATGGCCCTTTCTATAAGACTGATTTTGTAATTGGTCATCGCGGTGCCCCTATGCAGTTTCCTGAGCACAGCAAAGAGTCATATTTAGCCGCTGCAAGAATGGGCGCTGGCGTACTCGAATGTGACGTCGCCTTTACTAAAGACAAACAACTCGTGTGTCGCCATTCACAGTGCGATTTACACACCACTACCAACATTTTAGCGATTCCTGAGTTGGCTGCAAAATGCAGCCAACCTTTTACTCCGGCCAAAGACGGCCAACCAGCTCAGGCTAAATGCTGCACCAGCGATATCACCCAGGCTGAGTTTTTAACCTTAAAGGCTAAAATGGATGGCGCCAACCCAAACGCCAAAACCGTCGCAGAATATATGCAAGGAACACCAAGCTGGCGCACTGATTTATACGCAAACAGTGGTACTGTTATGACCCACCAGCAAAGCATTGAGTTATTCAAATCACTAGGTGTAAAAATGACACCCGAGCTAAAAAGCCCAGAAGTTAGCATGCCATTTAACGGTTTTAGCCAGCAAGATTATGCGCAAAAAATGCTTGATGAGTATCGGGATTTAGGTGTGAATAGCCAAGATGTTTATCCGCAATCATTTAATCTTGAAGATGTGAAGTATTGGCTAAACAATCACCCTGAATTTGCAAGCAACAGTATTTATCTTGATGGCCGAGATGAGCAAGCAGACTTTGATGCTATGGATGAAACAACTTGGCAGCCATCAATGCAAGCTCTGTATAACGATGGAGTACGCATTATCGCACCGCCAATGTGGATGCTTTTAAGCCTTGATGAGTCAGGTAAAATCGTGCCATCGCTTTATGCTATTAAAGCTAAACAAGCCGGACTGAACATCATTACTTGGAGTTTAGAGCGCTCTGGTCCATTAAATAATGGCGGTGGTTATTATTACCAGTCGATTGCCAGTGTAATTAAACAAGATGGGCAAATGATGAAAGTGGTAGACGTCCTTGCTAAGCAAGTGGGTGTGATGGCTATTTTCTCTGACTGGCCTGCTACTCTTACCTATTACGCAAGCTGTATGCAGTATCCTGCCTCAGAGAGTTAACTGAGCATCAATAAATTTCAAGGGCTTTGACTCGTCCAAAAGGTGGGGCTGAGGTATTATTAGCTAAACCGTTTTTTACAAGGATAAACATGATTATTCAGCACCAGAGCCACGACATATCGACCAACACAGGTGTAATGCGCACCAGTATTTATCGCCCTTTAGAAGAAGGTAAATACCCTTGTATTATTTTCTATTCTGAAATTTTCCAAGAAACAGCACCAATTGCACGCTCTGCGGCAATACTTGCTGGTCATGGTTTTGTCGTGTTAGTGCCAGAAGTTTTTCATGAGTTAAATCCTATTGGGACAGTACTTGCCTATGATGATGCTGGTAAAGACAAAGGCAATGCCGACAAATGGGCAAAACCGCTTGAGAGCCATGACTCAGATACTGACGCCTTAATTGCATTTGCACGTCAGCAAGATTACTGCACAGGAAATGTAGGTGCGATGGGCGTATGTATTGGTGGTCACCTTGCATACCGTGCTGCATTAAACCCAAGTATCAAAGCCGCTTTTTGTTTATACGCAACAGATATACACAGCGATACTTTACCAGCACAAGCAGGTAATAACTCATTTGAGCGCATGGCAGATATTAAAGGTGAGATCCACTTTGTTTGGGGTAAACAAGACCCTCATGTACCAAAGGAAGGCCGCCTTAAAATTTACCAACAAGCTGTGGCAACAGGCATTAATTACCAGTGGCAAGAAGTGAACGCCCAACATGCGTTTATGCGCGACGAAGGCGACCGATACGACCCAGTCCTTGCCATCAGCATGTATCAACAAGCAGTCGCTTTATTTAATCGCACGCTTGTTTAAATCGTCATAGTGGCTACTTGATTAGTAAAATAATCCTTCAAGTAATCAAGTAAAACCCGCAGTTTTTTACTTCCCGCCGCCCCTGGCGGGAATACGCCATAAAGTTCAATATCGGCAGTTTTGTAATCATCTAATATTGTGCGTAACAATCCCGCTTTGATCCTGGGCAATGCATCATAAACTGGGATCTTCGCTAAGCCATGCCCAGCTTCTACAAAGGCAGTTCGAGCAGCAGCATTATTGGTACTTATGCCACCACTAACTGCCACCTCAAAGCGGCGTTTGTCTTTTTCGAGCGTGACAACAGCACTACTTGGTTGATACACCACCCATGTATGCTCTGCTAAATCGGCAATGCTCTTTGGTATAGGGTATTTTGAAAAGTAATCGACTGAGCCACATAAGCAGGTAGCCATACTTGCAAGTTTAGTCGCTTGTAAGTTTGAGCTTTCAAGGGCCACGCCTCTAATCGCTAAGTCAAAGCCCTCTTTGATGATATCAACCACATCATCACTAAGCTGTAAATCAATATCTATTTTCGGATACAAACGCTTAAACTGAGCCAGTGCCGGTACCACAAGTTGCAAACCAACATTCACCGGACAACTCAATTTAATAACCCCAACCGGTTCACTCTTTAAGTTCTCAAGGTGTAAGTTAGCAGCTTCAGCGTGCTCGGTGATAGCCTGACAACGTTCATAATAAGCCATACCAGCTTCGGTAAGGGTCATGGTGCGCGTTGAGCGATTAAGTAACGTCAGCTTTAATTGCTGTTCTAATTTCTTTAAGTGGTAACTGACAACGGCCCTTGATAAACCAAGTTGTTGAGCCGCTTTAGTTAAGCTGCCTTGCTGCACAATGTGGGCAAACACCACCATGCTTTTTAATTGCTCAAACGATACTTTCATACAAACTCCTAATCTAACCTGAATAATTGTATCAATTATTAAACCAATGAAGTCAAATTTATGTGCGTTGTTTAACTCGATTTTCACCCCTATAGTGTTATTAACGATGTTTAATACACAAAAAGGGATTCACTATGTCAGCTAAGAAAATTTTAATGGTACTCACTTCACACGATGAACTTGGCGATACAGGCCATAAAACGGGCTTTTGGGTCGAAGAATTTGCGGCGCCCTACTACGCCTTTATTGATGCCGGTGCAGAGGTAACTTTAGCCTCTGTTAAAGGTGGCCAACCTCCGGTTGATCCAAATAGTGCAGCCCCTGATGCAGCAACCGATGCCACAAAACGTTTTGAGCAAGACAGTGCGGCAAAAACTTTAATGGCTAATACTAAACCTCTGGCTGAAGTTAAAGCCGATGATTTTGATGCGGTATTCTACCCTGGCGGCCATGGTCCGTTATGGGACTTAGTTGATAACCAAGATTCAATTAGCTTGATAGAGCAATTTCTTAACTCAGAGAAACCAGTGGGTGCAGTATGTCACGCCAGTGCCGTATTACTGAATGCGAAAAATGCAGCTGGTAAATCTGTGGTATTTGATAAAAAAGTAACCGGCTTTAGTAACTCAGAAGAGGATGCCGTACAACTTACCAATGTTGTGCCATTACTTGTTGAAGATGAGCTAATCAAACAAGGTGGTCAGTATCAAAAAACCGATGATTGGGGCGAGCTTGCGATTGAAGATGGCCTACTAATCACAGGGCAAAACCCTGCAAGTTCTGAGCTTGCTGCGAAAAAACTATTAACCAAATTAGGTTAAAATAAGTCAACATGCCCTAGACCTTTAGTAAACACCTTGCATATCAAGGTGTTTACCTTCACTTTTAATAAGTTATACTCATTCGGTCACATTGATTTAAGAGCTTCTCATCATGACTGAAAAAAAAGCTGTCAAAATTCCTCCTATCAGTAGTAAGCGATTCGCAATTTTAGGCATTATGCTGGTGTGCTTGGTACTGCAAATAATTAATACCCTACCCGGCATAAACTTAAACGGTTTAGGTATTTTGCCAAGGCAAATGTCTGGTTTATCAGGGGTGTTTTTTGCGCCATTTTTACATGGTGGCTGGGCACACCTTTTTAGTAACCTAGTGCCATTTGCTATTCTCGGCTGGCTAGTTTGCCAATTTAGCGTAAAACGCTTTTGGCTGGTGTTTGCCGGTACTGCGCTCATTGGTGGATTACTAGTATGGCTATTTGGCCGCAGCAACATTCATGTTGGTTTAAGTGGTGTTATATACGGTTTATGGGGCTACTTAATTTGCTACGGCATTATGCACCGCTCATTCAAAGCCATTTTAATCAGTATTGCTGTTGTTGTGTTATACAGCGGCCTGATTTGGGGTGTCTTTCCGCAGCGCATTCATATTTCATTCGAAAGCCATTTATTCGGCGCAATTAGCGGCGCATTCATCGGCTATATTATGGCAAAGCGTGATAGGCAAAAGAGCCATAAGCTTTAAACTGACAACTTTTAAATAATAATGACCACACCTACACTATTTAAGAAGCTCTTTCGTTTTGAAAAAGGCAGGCAACTTTCAGGCTACGATAAAATGCTAATTTGCACAGCCCGCTGGCCAATTAAATTTGATATGTATATTTTGCGTTTTCCTGAGGGCAGTGAAATAGCGGCTCACACCGATAAAGTCGCTAGTGGTAAACATTTCAGGCTTAATATTGTACTCAAAAAAGCGCGTGCAGGTGGGAAGTTTATCTGCTCTGCCCCACTCTATGAAAGCTCACGAATCAAATTATTCCGTCCTGATATCTGCGAACATCAGGTAACGCGGGTAACGTCTGGCAGCCGATATCTTTTAAGTATCGGCTGGATAAAAAATTAATAAGTTAACTCCCACGTTTAAAGCTATATTTCAATTGTTTATATAGGCTCATAAAAAACCTAAATAACAATACTAGTGCTACTACTGTAAGTAAAAATAATACGTAAAATAAAGACGTAGTAATGTTATCTTTCATTTGAACAATAACAGATGTGTACTTTATTACGAATAAAAGTAGTACTACTCCACCTAGAATACCTGCTACTAACTTCCATTTGAGTTTAACCATCAAAGCTTGCTCCCTTATAGCTTATAGTTCAACACTAGCAGCAGAAAGTGGTCAGTTTCAACTCCTTAACTTCATTGTCACCATCACAACGCCATGGTCGGTACTTTGATCATCATAGGCAAACTGGGGGTTGATCAAGTGCTGATCATAGGTGTGATAATCAACCACCTCAAAAAAGCTACCCTGAAACCCGGCATCAAACTCACGGGATAACAAAATATAATCAAATACTGAGCTGCTACTACCAAAATAGTGGGTGGCTTCTCTGTCGTTCTCGGTGACAACATGGCGCTGATAGAGTTGCCAACTATCTTGTAGTTTGAACTCTGAACGAGATGGGCTATTTTGCCTATGACCGCTAAAACGAAGGTGGTCAGCGATTAAATGGTTAAGCACACCATCGTGTAACTCATTATTAAAGTCCCCCATCACAATCACAGGGTTATTGGTGTGTGCTCTGCGCTTAATGATTTCAACGAGTAACAGCGCTGCTTCACTGCCACGCTGCATGCTTGATGCCCAGCGCCCAAGGGCTTGTGATTTTAATTGCATTACTAAGTTTTGCTGTTCGCTGTGGCTTTCATCATCTTGGTGATGGAGCATGCTGCGCTTAGATTTAAAGTGCACTACATAGCAATCGACGTGTCCTAAGTGAGGTACTTCAAGTGTCGCGCGAATAATACTGCGGCTAAAGTTAAAATTATCGCTCAAGCCCATCGCTAAAGCATCATCTTGCTCTGCCTCAACCTGACTGACAGCTACAATTTTATAGCGTGAGGCAATGGCCACAACCGGATCGCGATAAATAAAGTCATCAATCACCGTTGGCTCATCAACGACTGCAAAATAAGGGTAACCCTCTGCGTTAACTTGTTGTTTTAGTTCATTGATACTGAACACTTCTTGAAAGCCAATAATATCTGGCTGCTGATTTTTAAGGTAATCGGCCAACCAGCGCTGCTTTTTGGCCCACTGCTCAGCGCTATAAATGCGCTGAAAATCATAAAATGCGTCAGGTGGCGCTAAATAATTATATAAATTAAACGTTGCTACCTTTAATTGAATGTTTTTTATTACTTAACTCCTTATTCGTGTAACCACTCAGTGGCAATGATCGGATCTTCAAAGTATTTCACTTCGCCACTGATAAACCAGTTACCCACTTTGCTTGCCACTTGTTGCCAGTTTTTGTTACCAAGCACAGCTATACGGCAAAACTCTTTGTTATGTTTAAGGCCTAACTTAAAATCATCCCACGCCGCTTGTAACTCCCAGCCTTCTAACTCAGTAATATCAACATAGGCTCTTATTTTTGCACTCGGAACTGCTGCTACAGCATTATCTATAAGAGGAGTGAGAGTTTTATAATCCTCGTGGGTAAGCTTTCCGACTACTTTAATTGTGAGATAAAAAGTCGTGCCAGTTCGCTCAAGGCCAATGGCTAAACCATGCTTTTTCATGACATCCTCCTGGTTATTCATAATTAATAACTGTACTTCCCTTGCTCTATCTGATCAACTAGGATGGTAATCTCGTAATGACATTCATTAAAGCACAATTTAGGAGTTTCAATGAGTAATACCGACAGTTATACGCCACCTAAAGTGTGGCAATGGGATGCAGAAAAGGGTGGTGAATGGGCGAAGACTAATCGTCCAGTCTCAGGTGCAACCCACGAGCAAGACTTGCCCGTTGGTAAACATGACCTACAACTCTACTCGCTTGCGACACCAAACGGCCAAAAAGTGACTATCATGCTCGAAGAGCTATTAGAGCTTGGTATTGATGAAGCTGACTACGATGCATTTTTAATTAAAATTGGCGATGGTGACCAGTTCTCTTCAGGGTTTGTAAGTGTTAACCCTAATTCAAAAATCCCAGCCTTAATGGATCACAGTACAACGCCCGTTACTCGCGTGTTTGAGTCAGGTGCAATTTTACAATACCTGGCAGAAAAGTTTGATGCGCTGATCCCAAGCGATCACGCTAGTAAAACAGAATGTCGAAATTGGCTATTTTGGCAAATGGGCTCTGCCCCATACTTAGGTGGAGGCTTCGGTCATTTTTATAGTTATGCCCCTTTCAAGATGCAGTACCCAATTGATCGCTTCACCATGGAAGTAAAACGCCAGTTAGACGTATTAAACCGTCATTTAAGCGACCATGACTACATGGCTGGTAGCGAATATTCAATTGCCGATATCGCTATTTGGCCTTGGTATGGCAGCTTGGTACTTGGCAATTTATACGATGCGGCAGAGTTTTTAGATGTTGAGTCATATAGCCATGTGATGCGCTGGGCAAAACAAATTGAGCGCCGCCCTGCAGTGCAAAGAGGTCGCAGAGTAAACAAAACATGGGGTGATGAAGCTGAGCAGTTAGCAGAGCGCCACTCTAAGGAAGATTTTTAAGGGCTTAAATGCCCTTTTTCATAAAAATAAAAAGTATGCAAAAGCTCAGTAAAGAAGATATCTACCAACGCCTCAGTAACACCGAGGATGCCCGTGCCTGCAAAGCAATTGATGAAGCTGCTTGTAAAGTAGTGCCCGGCAATTTTCTTACCTTATTAGTAAGCCAACTATTTAGTAAGTTTGCAGATGCCCTGTTAAACCCTAAAGTGACCCTGCCTTGGCTTTTACAAAGCATTAATGTACCAAGTAGTTTTATTGCTTGGCTTGTGCCTATTCGTGAGTCAGGCTCAATGTTGCCACAACTGGCCATCGCAAGTGCTATTCGTAGGCTGCCTGTCAGAAAGTGGGTATGGGTGATTGGCGCCATAGTGCAAGCTTTATGTATTGTAGGCATGCTTATTTGTGCTTTAACACTTCAAGGTGCAACGGCAGGTTTTGCTATCATCGCTATTTTGATTATCTTTAGCCTTGCTCGTGGCTTTAATTCCATTGCTGCAAAAGATGTATTAGGCAAGGTCATACCTAAACAACAACGAGGCAGCATTAGCGGTCTTGCTGCGAGTTTTGCAGGATTTGCAACGCTCACATTTGGTCTTGGTTTATGGTATCTACAAAGCCTTGGCTATGAAAATGGGGTGTATGTTGCTTTAATGCTGGCCGCTTTAATGTGGCTGTTTGCAGCGCTCAGTTATAGCCGCATTCAAGAATACAAGGGCGCAACCGAGGGCGCTGAAAACGGCTTTTTGCATGCTTTATCAAAATTAAAACTGCTTTACCAAGATAAACAATTTGCTCACTTTATTATCACTCGTGCGTTGTTGCTATGTTCTGCTTTGAGCGCCCCGTTTTATATCGTTCTTGCTAGTGAACAGGCTTTCGACTTTTCACTACTTGCTACGTTTATGGCGCTTTCTGGGCTTGCCAGCTTAGTCTCTGCGCCAATTTGGGGTCGACTAAGTGACTTATCGAGCCGCAAGGTATTAGTGTTTGCTGCAATGCTCGTCACCCTCAACGGTTTCGCCGTTTATTTAGTTGCTTATCTGAGCCCACAAACGCTCAATGAGTTTTGGCTATTACCGCTCTGTTATTTTTTACTCACCGTAGCTCATCAAGGAGTTCGCCTTGGTCGTAAAACCTACCTTGTTGATATGGCTGAAGGAAACAAGCGCACAGACTATGTCTCTGTTAGTAATACGGTGATCGGGGTTATATTATTACTACTAGGTAGCGTCGGCTTACTAAATACCTACTTAACGACTGCAGAGTTAATTTTTTTCTATAGTATCTTAGGCTTACTTGGTGCAATTAGTGCGTGGTTTTTACCCGATGCCTAGACCCTACAGTAAAAAAAGCGCATAATCGCGCTGATTTTATTTCCAAAAAGGACTTACTATGAAAAAGGCAGCTCTTGCACTTCTTACGCTACTTACACTTTCTGCTTGTAGCACCAGTGTGCCTATTCGTAACTTTGACGCAAACCCTGTACCGCAAATGGCGTCTGGCCAACATGACCTTGAAAGTATCAAAACCAATATTTTAAAAGCATGTATGAAACTAGGCTGGACGTGTCGTTCAAATGCCGAAGGCCAAATCTTAGGTAAACTTGATATTCGTAAACACCAATTACGCGTTGATATTACGTTTAACGAGCAAGAATATTCTATTGATTACAAAGATTCGATAAACCTTGATTACAATGGTAAAAAAATCCACCGCCAATATATCAATTGGGTTACCAACTTAATGCGCAATATTGATGCTGAATTAGCTTATAAATAAAATTGACGCAGAATCAGGTATTAAAAAAGGCGACCTAGGTCGCCTTTTTCTTTGCTAATTCTAGTTTTTCAAGTTCTTATCGAAGAACTCTAAAAACGCTTTCAACGTTTTAATTCTATACGGCTGGTGCGATAAGTAATGGTCGCCATCTTCGAGCTCAATGTAAGTAACATCTTTGCCTTCGTCTTTAAGTTCATCATCCATTTCACGACTATGATAAACAGGCACTACATTATCATCAGAGCCATGAACCAATAGCACCGGACGATTAATTTGCTTTGCAAAATTAACAGGCGACACTTTTTCTAGTTTATCGCCATCAGTTCCAAATTGCTTACGCACAATTTCTTTATTAGTGAAATAACGCGCTTTACTAACAATACGCTCAAGATCAGTAACGCCAGCAAAGCTTGCTGCACATTTGAATGTTTCTGGGTGTTTAACCACTGCCATTAATGCAGCATAGCCACCATAACTTGCCCCGCCTATACAAATTTTATCTCCATTAGCGATACCTTCTTCAACAAGCCAATTCGCCGCATCTTGCAAGTCATCTTGCATTTCTTTACCAAAACCTTGAACTGCAGCCATCTCAAATTCATGCCCATAGCCACTTGAACCACGGAAGTTTGGTTGCAGTACTGCATAACCATTATAAGCAAGTAACGCAGTCCAATAGTCAAAACCAGCGTAATCACGAGCCATTGGCCCGCCATGAGGGAACACAATTGTTGGTAACTTATCACCTTCTTTGTAACCCACAGGTAGAGTTAAATACCCTTCAATAGTTAACCCATCACGGGCTTTATAACTAATTTTCTTTTTACCGCTGTAAACAGTTTCATCAACATCTGGAAATGCCGAGGCAAATGCAGTTAATTCGTTAGAATCCCGGTCACCCAACATATAGGTACCAGGGATTTGCTCACCTGAAACGTAAACCACATATTGACGCTGTTCTTTACTGGTATCAATAATATCAATATCAAACTTATCTGCCGGCAATACAGCGCGTAAGCCATTATAAAGGTTGTTTAAATCTTCATCCCAGTAACGGATCCCCTCATCTAATTGAGAGTGCGTAAACCCTGCTACTTCACCTGTAAGAGATGAATAGAATATATGACCGTCGAAGTCATAGTTATCATCGCTGAACACTAACTCTTTTTTCATGGTCGTTAGGTCCATTTTATAAAGCGCATCATAGCCATCTTTAAGAGCTTTGAAGTAAAGAATATTAGGGTCTTTATCGAAGCCCAAAACAGTCACTACATCAGGGCTAAATGCTTTATATTTGAATAACGTTTTACGGTTATCTCGATCTTCGTCATAAAGAATATATTCAAATTCGTCTTCATCCATTTTTAGGGCAATACGCACATTACCTTGGCGGTCTGCTGTCCAATCAATCACTTTACTACGTGAGCGCTGAATTTTTTTCTTACGAAGTGTACTTAAATCAAGTTCATACACGCCAGGGGCATTGGCAACATCAAAATCACCTTGAACTAAAATTTTATCTTTTTTATCGGGTAAAAAGCTGATTACCTGATCTCCAAATTGCGGTTGGCGTTCATCACGATTAAAGTTAGGTTTTATAGCCAGTTTCGCCTTGCCATCACCACCAATTTTATATGCATATAAACGGGTAGAGGTATATTTAGGGCCGCCAAATTGACGTTGAATATAGCGGGCACCTAAAAGTAGTACCTCATCATTTGCCCATTCATACCAATCGAAGAAAATAGTGTGATTATCTGAACGAATAATAGAATCAGCTTCTTTAGTTTTACGGTTATAAACCATTAAAACCAGCTCACCATTTACATTTCGAATAAACGATAAATTTTTACCATTTGGCGAAAATTTCACTTGGCTAAAAGCGCGTAAAGAGGCGAATGATTCTACAGGGAGTTGTGTGTTTTCAGCAGCACGAGGCATTAAGCTCAGCACTGCAAAAAGAGTAAGCAGTAAGTACTTCATAATAAAGTCCATTTCTTTTTTATTGTCGCGGCAATAGTAACATTAAATTACAAAAAAAGACTAATTCAAAAAAATTAGACACCTCTTCCATTCGTTTAAAACGAACGTAACGCTCGATTAATAGCATTATTAATTTAATTTTTGCTAATTATAATAGCTGCACAACTTCAGTTTTCTTAGGTGACATGATGAAAAAAGTACTTGTGTTAAATTCATCTTTAAATGGTGAACAAGGTAATTCAACCAAGCTTAGCCAACTATTTGTTGAGCAGCTTGCTAACAACCAACAAATTTCAGTAACAACTCGCGATTTAAGCGACAATGCGATTGCTCACTTAACGCAGACAGAAATGGCTGCTTGGATGACTGATGCAAACGAACGTAGCGATGAGCAAAAGCTACTTGCTGCAATTTCTGACGATTTAATTGCTGAACTTAACGATAACGAACTGATTGTTATTGGTATGCCAATGTATAACTTTGGTATTCCATCAACATTCAAAGCTTGGATTGATCGTATTGCTCGTGCTGGTATTACATTTAAATACACAGAGCAAGGCGCTGTAGGTTTAATTAAAGACAAAAAAGTAGTGGTACTTGCTGCGCGTGGTGGTGTATATCAAGGCACCGACATGGATACACAAACTAAATACTTAAAAGATGTACTTGGTTTTGTGGGTATGACTGATGTTAACTTTATTTACGCTGAAGGCCTTGCAATGCCAGATGCAGAGCAAAGCTTAGAAACAGCACAAAACGAAATAAAGGCTTTCACCGCGTCACTTTAATATGTGATTAATAAAGCTAGATATAAAAAAGCGGTCATCATGACCGCTTTGTGATTTACGCTGTGACCGATAACAGCGAATCACCTTCAGATAAACCAAACTTTTCTTGCACAGAGGCTAGAATCGCTTCTTTATCTTCTTCTCCCAGTTGATCAGAATATTGCGCTAACAGCTCATCTAAATAACTGACAACTTCTTCGCTATCAACCTGCTCAAGTGAGTTACCACTTGGCGGCGGTGGTGGCGGACCAGGCGGACGCTCACCTTCAGGACGACCTAATTCACCGACTTCAGCGGCATCATAGCCAGCTTCAGCCATAATTGCTTCCATCTCTTGACCCGGTTGAATACCCGCATCCATAAATGTTTGCATAATAGATTGTGCATCTTCTGCAGTTAAGTTTTCGGGATCAAACTGAGCTAAGGTTTCATTCATTAACTCTGTTTGCTTACTGGTCAATGGCTCTGCTTTAGGTCGTTGCATGGGCTGAAAATTCGCACCCGATGAAACACTGTTGATCATCGTTGATTTTCCTTACGTTTTGGTGGTTTATGGTTGTTGAACTCGTCTTCAGTTACTTCACCATTTTGATCAGCATCCATGTCATTAAAAATGGTTTGCAGCATATCTTCTGGCATAGGCTGTTCACTAAACTCAGTAAAATCAATCGCCCCATTGCCATCTATATCAATCGATGCAAAGTCAGGTCGCTGGGGTGGACCGCCTTGATGGTCGCGAGCAAAGCAAGCGGGCGCTGTGGCTAACAACGAAATAGCTAAAACAGAAAGTGCAGATAATTGCTTCATAGCGAACCTCTTATGTCATTCAATTGACCGTAAGCATAATCTGAATACCATCCAAAAGTGTGTGGGCAATATGCTACAAATGTGGAAACTTTGTGGATTGCTTTAGTAATTAATCTAAGTTGTGACTTGCTACGTACAATCACCAAAGCAATTTTCAACTCCACGTTTATGGCAGGCTCAAAAAAACAAAAAGTAAATCTTGTTTGGTTTAAACGTGACCTACGACTATCTGATCATCAGCCACTTGCCAGTGCAATTGCATCAGAGCTGCCTTGCTTACTTATTTACAACTTTGAGCCCCTATTACTCGAAGACCCCCATTACAGCTTTAGGCACTGGCGTTTTGTTGCTCAGTCACTTAAAGACATCAACCAACAGCTCGAAAAATATAACGCTGAAATCGCCATTTATAATCAAGAAATGATTACCTTGTTAGAAACCCTTAGTGAAAATTTTGATATCGTAGGGGTTTATAGTCATGAAGAAATAGGTCTTTACAATAGCTTTGAGCGAGATAAACAGGTCAAACGCTGGCTAAACAGTAAAATAATTCCATGGCACGAAACGCCACTTGGAGGTGTAAAACGAGCACGACCTAAACAATTTGATTGGCAAACACATTGGCATGGCGTGATGAACCAACGTCTTGTAACGCCAAATTGGCAAGCATTTAATGCAGTTCTGCCTAATAATTACCTAGCAGCAACCTGTGCTGATGATTTTCTAAAGCACGACCCGCAGTTTCAATATGGTGGCCCTCATGCAGCCAGAGCTTGCCTACAGAGCTTTGTTGAAGAGCGTGCAAAGAGCTATCAAAGTGGCATCTCGAGTCCTTCCAAAAGTAGAGATTCATGCTCTAGGCTTTCGCCTTACTTAGCCTTTGGCAACCTGAGCCTCAGACAAGTTTATCAAACTCTAAAATACTATTTAGCAAAGCAGCCTTTAAGTTGGCGTCGCTCATTACATGCTTTCGAGTCAAGGCTTCACTGGCATTGCCATTTTATGCAAAAATTCGAAACTCAATGCAGTATGGAGTTTGCACCGCAAAATGCGGGCTACAAGCACTACCCTTATCGCGATGATGAACATGTTGCTGAGCACCTAAAGCGCTTTGAGCAAGGTCAAACAGGCATTCCCATTATTGATGCGTGCATGCGCTGCCTAGCAGCAACGGGTTACATTAATTTTCGAATGCGCGCTATGTTAGTCAGCTTTATGACTCATCATATGAACATTCATTGGCAATCAGTCAGCTTTATTTTATCGCGTTATTTTTTAGATTTTGAGCCTGGTATTCACTACCCACAAATCCAAATGCAAGCATCTGTCACAGGAACCAACACGATTCGTTTGTATAACCCAATAAAGCAATCTGAAGATAAAGACCCAGAGGGCATATTTATTAAAACATGGTGCCCTGAGCTTAAAAACTTACCCATAGAAGATCTCCACCAGCCATGGCAACAACCGCCAATGGAGGCCTTATTTAATAACTTTAAACTCGGCGAAGACTACCCTGAGCCTATGGTAGATATTGAGCATGCAGCCAAACAAGCACGTGAGCGATTATGGTCATTTCGAGAACGTGATGATGTAAAGCGTGGCACAAAAGCCGTACTGAATAAGCATGTGATAAGCCTTAAAAGACAACGACATGGCTCATAAAAAGCTTAATTTACCCAGCAAAACCTGCCCCGTTTGCGACAGGCCATTTATGTGGCGTAAGAAGTGGCAACGTGACTGGGAGCATGTAAAGTACTGCTCAGAACGTTGCAAGCGTGAAGCAAAAAGAAATATTGGCGTTTAAGTTGCACTTATATCGTTAACTCATAGTTTTCGGCACAAAACCCTGAAAGCCTTTCACGGTTGTCGAAAAAATTTACAAAGGAGATGACGATGACGATTAAAAAATCTGCACATACGAGTTGGTCTGGTGATATTAAATCTGGCAAAGGCTATATTTCTAGTCAAAGTGGCGCGCTTGAGAAACAGCCATTTGGCTTTAACACTCGCTTTGAAGATAAGCCAGGTACTAACCCTGAAGAGCTGGTTGCAGCGGCACACAGTAGCTGTTTTAGCATGGCACTATCGCTTGCACTAACTGAAGCAGGCTTTGTCGCTGACGACATAACGACCAAAGCAACAGTGAGCCTTGATGAAGTTGATGATGGCTTCGAAGTGAGCCACATTGCACTTGATGTTAGTGCAAAGATAAAAGAAATTTCGAGCGAAAAGTTTGAGCAACTTTGTGAGCAAACCAAGCAAGGCTGCCCTATTTCTAAACTGATGAATGCCGAAATATCACTCACCACAACGCTTAACTAATCTCTGTAGGCCAAGCACTGCTTGGCCTTTTCACAAACTAACAGACCCACAACACTTTATTACAATGTAAGTAGCTGCTTGTTGTATTATCTTTATGAAATAAAGCCAAATACAACAAGGATATGTATGTTTAAACAACTAGCCCCTATTGCTCTGGCAATACTTGCTTATTCAAACAGCTCTATCGCAACAGAACAAGAGGTGAGTAAACAATGGTTCAATAGTATCGACTATACGCACATAGAGAATCACAGATATAGTTTTAATGCTTACCAATTAGTGAGTCATTACTACTTTGAGGAGCAACAGAGCTCTGGGGTACTTGATGATTATGGCTACCTAGATACAGATTCAAACATTCGAGTGAATTACTTTAATAGCGATTACACTGATTATCTTGGCTTGTTTGGTGAAGGATTTTATAAAAACTGGTTTGTTACAGGTGAAATTTACGATGTTGATGATGCTGATGACTATACCTTAGGAATAGGCTATTTATTTGCCGATGCCTTAAAAGTCTCTGTAAATAGGGATGTACGTGAATATGGTGATGATTATTTCCGCTTAAAAGCGCAGTATAACCTCCAAATAAACGATAAGGATTACCTTGGTTTTAGCGCAGAAACAGATGATGAACTCGACGTTTGGAATATCTCTGCCAGATACTTTAATCATTTAAGCGGCAGCCATTACATTACCGTCGATGTTGGCCACCAAGACAGCCTTTATGATTCAGCAAGCAGTGCCATGATCAGCTACTACTTCGGCGATCACTATGCCATAGGCGCAGGTTTGGATGATTCTGAACTCGTTTTACAAGGCAAGTACTTTATTAATGATAAATACTATTTAACCGCGAATTACACTGAAAGCGGCTCTGCTGAACTTTATAACCTTAAGTTTGTTGCCCAGTTTTAAACTGATATGAGCCAACAGCTTTAAACAAAAACGCCACTATAAAGTGGCGTTTTCAGTTTATAGAATTACATATTACCTAGTTTCATCATCATTGCAGTGTACATTTTTAAGTTCAGTGCTAACTGCTCTTCAGTAATAAACTCATGCTCTGAGTGACCTGTGTACTTTTTACCTGGCATTGATGGACCAAATGACACCGCATTATCAAATAACTTAGCATTTGTGCCACCACCAATTGACACAAAGCCCGCGTCTTTATCGCCGGTAAAGTGCTTAAAGATATCGAGTAATGCTTCTGCATGAGGCGCACCATCTAACAGCATTGGCGTACCAATCACCACTTTCGTGTCTTTTAACGTAACACCATTAGTAGTTTGCCAAGCGCTAAGCGCTTCATTAATTTGCTGCTTAAGCACCGCTTCTTGTTTACCTACCGGACGACGCATATTAATCGACAATTTAATCTCGTTACCATCGCGGCTTAATAAGGTTGGCGAAACCGTCATCGGGCCCATAAAGTCATGCTTGTAACCAATTTCACCGAATTGCGCGCCGTATAAATCAAGACCAATTAGCTGATTGATAAACTCAATTGCTTGACCATCGCTATTGTTCTCAAGATCAATACCTTTAAAGATTTCTGCAAGGTGCGCAATGGCATTTTCACCCGCTTCTGGTTCAGATGAATGCGCTGAAATCCCCTTCACTTGGACTAACAAGCCATTGTCTTGCTCTGTCATCGCCACTTTGACGTTTTTAAGCTTAACGACATTGTCGTGTAATTTAGCCACTGTCGCCGCATCAGCATTATGTACTAACACACTAGCATCTTCAGGGATTTGGCTAACAAAGGCGCCGCCTTTTAAGTCACTAACATATAAACCAATTTGTGCAGAGGTCGCTGAGAAAGTCGGGGCAATTAAGCTCCAACCTTTTTCTGCAACAACCACAGGGTATGAAGCATCAATAGTGACTGCGTATTTTGGTTGCTGATAGGTTTTCATGAACTCTTCGAGTGGTGCCCAGTCAGACTCTTCTGCAAGGTAAACCATTAATTCAATACGGTTATTTAATGTAATACCCTTGTCTTTAATCGCCTTCATCGCATGCAATGCTGTGGCAATAGCGCCTTTATCATCTTCTGTACCACGTGCAATTAGCTTTCCTGGTTCAGAGGTTTTATCCATTTTAAATGGACTTTGCTGCCATTTACTGGCATCTGCTGGTTGCACATCACCATGGGTTACTATGGTTACTTTATCAGCTTGGTTCCCCATGCCAATTAACACTGTGTAGCCTAAATCTTGATAATCAAAACCAAACTGCGCCGCTTTCATTTTTAAGAACGACTTAAAGCCAATGAAATCTGGATTATCTGGAGTCGCTAGCCCTTCTTTATTTACCGTTGGATACGAAACTAAATTCTCTAAGGTATGAATTTGCGCTTGTTGATATTGCTCTACCGCGTAGTTAGCCAGCTTTTCACTTTGCTCAGACACAGCAGCCTGACTAGAGAAAGCACTTAATAAAAATGCAGCAAGTAATGAATGTTTCAAGATAAGCTCCAGAGTTTAAGAAGGTTTTTAGAAAGTCGCCTTGATTGTAACGCTTATAACGCCGACATAACATCTCTAATTCAAGCAAAATAGATCGCTTAAAAATACCAACAAGGTACAATAGCCACTCACCCTATTAATTCGTTTGTTAGACTCATGAACCGCAGAAAAAAGATCTTCACTAAACTTAAGCAAAAAGATAAGCGCGCCAATGCAAAATTGCATAAAAGCAATAAACCGACCTACATCTCAAAGGCAGAACGCGAAAAATTAGCACAGCAAGAAGCTGAGCAGTAAAGTTAAAATACCTAGCGGTCAGCGGTAAGGTTGTAGGCGCGATTTTACATCGCGCAATATAAAAAGATAACGCGCGAAATAAATTTCACGCCTACATCAAAAAACGTGGGAGCGGCTTTAGCCGTGAATAAAATAAAGCTGTTCGGCGTTAAAACGCCTCCTACACCGTAGGCGTCAAGCTTGCTTGGCGCGTCTCAAACGCCACCACAAAACAAACACCCTCGCGCGAAATAAATTTCACGCCTACAACACCTCAATTCACATTTGTATCAGACACGTGATCTGACTCGCTAACTTTACTCTAGTAGCTAGAGACTCTGTTTTTGCGCGTAGAAATTTCACGTCTAGCAACTCAACTCTTTTCACACTCATTCACAAATTCTGCTTCACATAGTTCCGATTTTTAAGTATTTTAAAATTAATAAAATAACAACAATAAGATACAAGGGAATGAGAAGTTTATTGCTGCTTAGCTGTGCGCTTTTGTTAAGTGCATGCGCATCTAAAGTTACCAACATAAAAGAAGACCGAGACACACTATCTAAAGCCGATGAAGGCTACCTACTGATTGGCATTGAAACTAACCGCAGTTTAAAAGCCATTTATATTGATGGTCCAAAGTCGCTTGTTCTTACGGCTAAGGACATTCGAAGTGGTAGCAATTATATTTTAGCGAATCTACCATTGGGTGATTACACCATCACACGCTTGAACTTAAGTCATTACTCATTTCTCAAATTTGATAACGATGAAGAAAGTTGGCAATTCACACTTGCCCCTAACAAAGTTAATTATGTTGGCCATTTAGACATAACAACTGTAGGTTACTGGAACACACGCTCTCATATTGTTTTAGAAAACCGTAGTTCTGAAGCACTGCAATACATGGAACAAAACTTCCCAACGATTTTGTCTGGTCGCTCGCTAAATTATGGCGGCCCTGGGGAAGACTCATTCTTTGATTATTTGGAACAAACATTTTCGCAGCAGGAAGCAAAATAATGAAAAAGCTACTTATCTTATTATTTTTTATTTTTCCCTTGCATGCTGAAATGTTATCGAGTGAAGACCTAATGTATTCGCCCGATCAAAGCCAAGTGAAGGTTTCGCCCAGTGGCCGTTGGATCAGCTTTTTAGAAGCGCAAGAAGATAAAACCAAAACTCTCAATATCATCGATATGGATTCGATGAAAATGTACTATATCGTCAAACTCGACGAGGATAATGATTTTTACAATTATCAATGGTTAACAGACGATGATATTTTTATCAGTGTAAAAAGTCGCGATAGTGACGATTTTGAAGTCGTCGTGAATGTTATTGAAGGCGAAAAAAAACCAAAAATTGAACAGCATAGAGTTAAAGCAAAAGGCTACATCGTAGATAGGTTACTCAGTGATCCTGAACATATCTTATTTGCTAAACCAGATAAGAAAAACACACTGCTTTATCAAGTGCCCTTAACAGCCTTATACAATAATGATTACAGCACTTATACTCCCATCGAGAAAGGTTTAAAAGGTGCCTTTAGCTACTTCTTTGACGAGCACAAACAACAGCTTTTTACTGCGAAATTTGATGAAGACGAAAAGAGTTTACAGTTCTTCTATAAGGTTATTGGTACTAATAAGTGGATCCCGATTTTTACTCTCACTGACGCAGATTATCAGTTTTTTCCAATTGGATTTACTGACCAAGATCACCTTGCCGTCATTACCAACAAAAATACCGATAAGAGCCAGGTGAGCCTTTTTAATATTAACACGCAAGAAATCACCGACACACTTTATCAACATCCAAAATATGACATTCAGTCCGCCGAACTTGATGATAATGGCAATCTTATTGCCGCCTCGTATATCAAGCATGGTAAATATACTACCGATTATTTTATTGACGCCTACGAGCAATTGCATAGCAAAGTTGCGGAAGCTTTAGGAGACGAACAGTTTTTTTGGGTTGATAGCTCTATCGATGGTAAAACACAAATTTTATTTAGTCACTCAGCCACAGTGCCTGGCAAATACTATTTATACCAATCAGAAACAAATCACATAGAGTTACTGTTTTCTGTCGCCAAAAATAAAGACGCAACGTACGCTAAAACAACGTTTTTTAACTTTAAAGCCTACGATGGAACTAATCTTGAAGGTTACTTAACCAAACCTATTAACAACGATAAGCAGGTATTATTAGTGATGCCACATGGTGGCCCAATAGGTATTCGTGAAAGTGATGAGTTTAGCCCTGAAGTGCAATACCTTGCCTCTCGAGGCTTTACTATTTTACGTGTTAATTTCAGAGGCTCAGCAGGGTTTGGTAAAGAATTTTTAGAAAGCGGTGTTGGTCAATTTGGTAACCTTATCGAACAAGACATTTCTGCCGCAGTGGCTCATATTCGTTCACAATATAGCTTTAAACATACCTGCTCTATTGGCGCAAGCTATGGTGGTTATTCTGCGGTGATGCTGGCAATTAAACACCCTGATATTTATGAATGCGTGATTGCAAGTTTTGGTATTTATGACTTACCTCTGCTTTATAACGCAAGTAATATCGCTTTAACTAAAGATTATCAAGAGCTTATAGAGCGCACGGTTGGTGAATATAGCCAAGATTTAAAAGATATTTCCCCCGTCTACCAGGCTACATCTTTAAAAGCCCCTGTTCTTATTATTGCTGGTAAACAAGATGAAATATCGGGCTTTGAGCAAAGTAATCGCTTGTACTATGTTTTAAAGCGTTTAGGTCATGATGTTGAAAAAGCGTTTTTCGAGCGCTCTGGGCATGGCCATCAGATTTGGTATTACGATCAAATAGAAGCAGCTTTAGCTAACGACTTTCTTGAAAGAAAACTTAATCTAAACAGTACATTGACTAATTATACTGAATCAGAAAAGAAAGCGGTTCAACGTGATGCCATATTGTTAGCAGATACTTTTGACAGTAAAACAATAGAAACTGATCGTAAAAAAGAAAGCTTTGACTACTACCAATTAGCTGCCAACTTAGATCATGATCGAGCCATGTTTAATGTCGGTAGTTATTATCATCGTGGTGATAATAGACCAATCGATATTAAAAAAGCTATTGAGTATTACACTCGAGCGGCAGAATTAGGCTATGAGCAAGCGCTGGAGCGTTTAGGCTATATATACTCTGTGAGTAAGCTAGTTAAACCGGATTATCATAAAGCAAAAGAGTTCTTTCAAACAGCCTTTGATAAAGAACATAGTGTTGATAATGCATTTAACTTAGCCTCTATCTATTGTATCGCTGATAATGAAATCAGAGATGTAGATAAGTGTTTATCTATGCTTAATAGCTATGCAAATAAAGTTGATCATGAATCTCGTCAACATGTTCGAGAACAAATATCAATCATTATGCAAGAAGGAAACTACTCCGAGAATGAGCTAAAAGGTCTTCACAGTGTCTTAGCTAAGCTTTATGGCTTGAATTACCCGAATGCTATTTTGGAGTTAGAACGCAAAGGATTATTTAAACTAGTACTTTCCGATAAGTTTAACGGTGAACCTGAAATAGAACAGCTATCAAAGCAATTAGATTTCATCTATAAACTCGATGATGAACAACGCTTTGGCATAGAGTTTTACATGAATCGTGATGGCCTCGATACTCGTAGAGATCGACTTGTTGTGTTTACCAAATGGCACTTCACTCCTGACGATAAAGCGCTCAATGATTTTGTTTACTATCAGACTCTGTGGGGCGACCCAATTACCGAATGGTCTACCTACCGCACTTTAGATGAAACATCGACGCCAGGTACGTGGACTTTAGATGTGATGGGCGCAAACCAACAGTTGCTCTATCAAAACACCTTTAAAGTGACGGCTATCAACTAAACTCAAAATGCGCAATTTCAATCAGGTAACGACTTAGGGGCCATGGCAAACTGGCCCCACTTCTGAAAAGCATTAACGAGTAACCATGAAAACGAAGCAACAACAACGCATTGAGCTAGTATGTGACTACATTAGCCAGCATCTTGATGAACCTTTATCACTGGAGACACTCAGTGAGGTGGCATGTTGTTCGAAATATCATTTTCATCGTTTATTTGTCGCTGGAGTTGGCCTAAGCGTTACCAAATATGCGCAGCTTGCGCGCTTAAAGCGTGCCTCATTTCGACTTGCATTTGAGCATCAACTTAAAATTATTGATGTTGCATTAGAAGCGCAATTTGATAGCCCTGAAGCATTTAGTCGTGCTTTTAAGCGCACCTTTACACAGTCGCCAAGCGAATTCAGAAGCAAACCAAACTGGCCCAATTGGCACACACAGTTTGAATTTTCATTACCTGACAAAAAGGTTTGCCCTATGAATGTAAATATTGTTGATTTTAAAGCACAGCCGGTGGCTTTATTAACCCACCATGGCGATGCTAATACCCTGATGAATACCGCTGCACAATTTATTGAGTGGCGCAAAGAATCAGGCTTTTCACCTGTTAAAACCAGTAACACGTATGGGATCCCGTATAGCGATCCGGCCACCACTGAAGACCATGCGTTTCGTTTTGACTTTGCAGGCAGTATCACCTCACCGATTACTGAAAACCCGCAAGGTGTGCGAAATGGTGAAATTCCAGCAGGACGCTGCGCCGTTGTTCGTCATAATGGCTCTCATGATACTATTAGCGATACAGTTTACTACTTATACCGTGAATGGCTAGTGCAAAGCGGCGAAGAAGTCAGAGACTTCCCTTGCTTCTTTCATTACCTCAACCTTATCCATGAAGTTGATGAATGTGACCTGCAAACGGATATATATTTGCCGATAAAATGATTGCGAGATGCGAGATGCGAGATGCGAGATGCGAGATATTGTAGGCGGGATTTTACATCGCGCAATATAAAAAGATAACGCGAGAAATAAATTTCACGCCTACATCAAAAAACGTGGGAGCGGCTTTAGCCGTGAATAAAATAAAGCTGTTCGGCGTTAAAACGCCTCCTACACCGTAGGCGTCACGCTTGCTTGGCGCGTCTCAACCACCACTCAATACAAGCACCCTCGCGCGAAATAAATTTCACGCCTACGACAGCTTATTTCACATTTGTATCAAGCACGTGATCTGACTCGCTAACTTTACTCTCGTAACTAGAAACTCTGGTTTTAATCTGAAAGCTGACAGCTCTCTTTCCCCTAGCAACTCGCTAACTTTACTCTAGCAACTCCCTTCCCTAAAACCTATAACTCACACTGGCATTATACGAGCGGCCCTGTCCGGCAAGTTGTTCAAAACCATTGCTCATATCTTGCTTGTAATTAGCAATACTTACACCGCCAAGTGGCTGTTGGTAGTATTCATCAAGTAAGTTGGTAATTGCTAACTTAAAGGTTAAATTTTGCCACGTTTTCTGACTTGAGATAGCCAGTAACTGATAGCTGTCGGTTTGGTTTTCTAAACGGCGTTCATCAACATGGGTTTTACTATCAACCCATTGCCAGCTAAGTGCGTTTTGCCAGCCTTTGTATTCGTGCTCTAAGCTCAGCTCAGTGTGCAGTGGCATAATTTGATATAAGTCTTCATTGTTATCATCACGCTCGCCATGAGTACTGGTTAGTGAGCCTTTTAACTGCCACTTTCCTGCTTGCTTTGTGTTGTAAAGTTCAATTAAGCCTGCCAGTTTTGCACCGTAAAGTGTCGCATCTAGGTTAGTGAATGTAAGAATATTACGCTTAGTATGCGCCATATCGGTGCGATTAAAGCTCTTAGTCACTTCAGCATCAATATAATCACTTACTTGCGTGTACCAAACATTTGCGGTTACTTGCCAGCTGTCGTCTTTGGCTAATTTGGTGTAGCTAGAGCTCAATGTGTGAGCTGTTTCGGCTTCTAAATCTGGGTTACCAATGTAACCATTACCATCGCCAAACCAACCAATCATGGTGGTTGCCATCGTACCTACACCCCAGCTGTAACGCTCATATAAATTAGGTGCGCGGTTTTTACGAGCTAAACCAAATTGCAGCTCATCGTTATTCGATAATTGATAGCGAGCAAGCAAGCTGATATCAACTAAAGTGTCGTCACGTTTACGGTCTAATTGGTTAAATTCCATCGCAGCTTGGGCGTCGGTTTTTGACATATCCATCATTGAGCCCATATTAGCCATACCGCTCATGCCACCTTCGTTATAAGCCTGCACTTCGCCAGCATCTGTGGTGACTTGCTCAACTCGAACACCTGCCGACACCCACCATGCTTGGTTTACTTGGTTTTGGTACTCAGCAAATGCCGCAAGGCGGTCACGTTTGCCATCGTTAATGTTTACGTATTCATTTGGGCCCATCATCATTGACCCTTCAACCGCCGGCCACCAATCATCAATTCGATAACCGTAGTATTCTTGTCCAAGCATTAATGATGACTGTTTTGATAAATCAGTGCGCCAATGAACTTGGTAACTGTAATCTTGTGCATCGGTATTCATTGGCATCATGCCGGTTTTCTCATTACTGAAAAAACCCATTTCGTGTTTTACATCATGCGCGTTCACTTGCACCTGCAAATCACCATTTTCAAGCTCACGTTGATACTGAGCAACGAAACCATAGCTGGTGTTATCGGTCATATCCATGTATTGATTTGCAAAGCCTTGGTAAGGAATTTTTTGATGCGTCAGTTTAACTACAAGCTGTTGTTTCTCATCACGAACAGCGCCCGTTAACGCATGATTTTGCACTCGATATAAGGTATCAAGTACACGCTCATCATGCCCATCATCATAGCTGTTCGCATCTTCAAAGCTGCCTTGGTAAGACAAGCTAAACTGTTTGCTCGCAAGGCTGGCACCTAGCGCGTATGCTTGGCTATCGTTAACGCTTTTGTACTGGGCGGTAACATAGCCTGCGCGCCAGTTCACTGAGTCTGTATCACCAAATTCAGGGGCAATCGTATTTACTCTAATAACACCGGCAATATTATCACCGCCACTGCTTACCGGTGATACACCAGCAACAACACTGTAAGAGGCAATTTGGTTTGCCGACACATAAGAGAGTGGCGGATTCATTTGGTTAGCACACGCTGCTGTAACATCAGCACCATCAACTAAAACCTTAACTCTATCGCCCATCATGCCGTTCAGCACAGGCAAGTTAGACACCCCTCCGGCAGCTGAAAAATCAACACCTAAATCTTTCAGTAACGCGTCTGCAGAGCCAACTAATTGATGGTTATTTTGGGCATGACCTTGTACCTCTATCACTTCAATAGAATCATCAGCAAAGGCCGAAATACTTAAAACACAGCTAAGTGCTGCAGCAATTTTAGAAAATAAAAAACCAGGGCGAGAAAATTGCGTGTTCATAACTCTTTTAAAATCAATGCAAAAAATTAATGACGCTGATTATAAAACCCATTAATTAGTCTGAACACGTGACATATTGTCGCACCCTGTCACAGGTATATAACTTAGCGCAACACCACTAAAGGAATACGGCTATCTTCAAGCATTTTTAAGGTCGTGCTACCTAAAAAGAATTGCCGCCATTTAGAGTGACCAAATGCGCCCATCACCATTAAGTCAACGGCGTGATCACTTTTATATCGCCACAGCGCTTGGTAAACATCGCCATCGAGCATGCGCGCTCTCACATTAAAGCCATTTTCAGCCAGCCTTGCTGAGGCAGTATCAAGTTTGTCTTGGCAGTGGCCGTCTTGTTTATCAACCATCACCAAGTGGCAATCTAAGCCGGATAAAATCCCGCCATTGATAATTTGTGTAATCGCTTTGTCGGTACTTTCGCTGCCATCATAAGCCAGCATAAAGTTTGTAGGCTCATGAAATTGCGGCGGCACAATCGCAACCGGGGTATGCACCTGACGGATCAGCGTTTCAATATGCGAGCCCAGTACTTTAAAATCATCGTAATGGCCTTTACCAGAGCGGCCAATAATCATCACACGGGCATTGTCTTCATGTTCAAGTAAGGCATCAACAAGACTCATTGAAAGTTGCTGTTGCTCAATCTCGGTTAGGCCTGCATGCTCGGCTTTTTTCATTGCTTCATCTAGCAATAATTGACCATGCTGCGACGCTACTTTGTTGCGTTCTTGCTCAAGTTTTGCCAATTGCTCTAACAATGAGGTTTGCGAACCTAAGCCAATAATTGCGGTTAAATCATCACTGCCCTGCGGCAAAGGTGGCTCTAATGCATGCAGGAAATTAATTGGATGGCTGGAGCGCTTAGAAATCCAAATAGCCGCTTCTGTCACCGCATCGGTCATGCATGAACCGTCGATACAAGCAAATATCTTTTTCATTACACTCTCCTTTAAACCAATTTAATTCACCAAGTATAGTTGGCTTTTTCTCTGTATTTATTTTGAACAGCAAAGACTTAAGAAGTTCAGGTTATTTTCTTATAGCAAACAAATATAGAACGTTCCAAAAAGTACTGTATCAACCCCGTTAATTTGTATTACAATAGCGCTGGGCACACATCTCTACTCCAGAAAAAAGTATTTGTTACTGGCATTTTCAATTATCAAAAATCTATTTTGTTTTTAAATTTATTTTAAAGGAATTACATGACTAACGTAGCCAACTCCCAAGGCAACGCAAGCACGTTTACCATTCTGATAGTATTGGCTTTAGGCACATTCATTTTGGGCCTATCAGAGTTTTCTATGATGCCAATGTTGCCCCTGATCAGCGAAACATTTTCGTCTACGCCAGCGCAAAGTGGTTATGCCATCAGTGCTTACGCGATAGGCGTAGTTGTCGGTGCGCCACTATTTATGATCACAACCGCCAACATGCGTAAGCGAAATGCACTGTTGATGTTTGTCAGTATGATGTTTTTATTCAATGGTTTAAGTGCTTTTGCAAACTCGCTTGAGCAACTTATTTTATTTCGATTTTTAAGTGGTTTACCACACGGTGCCTACTTCGCCGCTGCTATTTTATTGGCAGCCGACATTGCCCCTGCCGATAAACGCGCAAGCTTTATGTCAAAAGTATTTATGGGTTTAACCATTGCCACTATTGTTGGTGTGCCCATGGTCACCCTAGTGGGGCAAAACTTTAGCTGGCGTTATTGTTTGGCAGGTACCGCTGTACTTGCGTTAGTTGCCTTGGTATTGATTGTGAAATACGTACCTAACGTAAAAAATACCGCGCCAACATCGATTCTCGATGAGTTAAGTGTATTAAAGAACAAGCTCGTATGGACTATTCTGGGTATCATCATTATTGGTTTTGGTGGCGTATTTTGTGTTTACACTTACATTGCCGACACTATTTTAGAAGTCACCCATACCCCTGCTTACACTATCTCTATTGCTATGATTATGTTTGGTATTGGCTGTACTTTGGGTAACTATGTATTAGGTAAAGCCGCCGACCACTCACCGCTGAAAACCACAGGCGCAGCGCTAATTGGTGCTGTAGTATTTGCAGCCAGTTATGTAAGCGCAAGCCATAATATTTGGCTGTTATACGCGGTGATTTTCTTTATTGGCTTTAGTGTTGGTTTAGGTACCGTGATCCAATCGCTATTAATGGATGTATCACCACAAGGGCATGCCATGATTGGTGCGCTGGTACAGTGTGCGTTTAATACTGCCAATGCGATTGGCCCTTGGCTTGGCGGCATGGCTATTGCCGAAGGCGCACTCCCTAATCAAACAGGCTATGTTTCGGCGGCACTATTCTTAGGGGGCTTTTTAATGTGGTCGTTAAGTGCGATGCAGATGAAAAGACAAAGCTGTAAGCCTTAAGCTGTCAGCTGTAAGTCTGATCGCTGAAGGCTGAAGGCTATCAGACTTACTCATCCTGAAATATCTCTTCGATACTCAGGTTAAATAAACGCGCGGCTTTAAATGCTAATGGCAAACTTGGGTCAAATTTACCTTTTTCAATCGCATTAATGGTTTGCCTTGACACATCCAAAAGCTCTGCGAGTTTCGCTTGGGTGTAGTTGTGCTCAGCACGAAGCACTTTCAAGCGGTTTTTCATTCTTCGCCCTCGTCGTTTAACTGCTTATTCATCGTTAAAAGACTCACTAAATAGGTTAAGCCCATAAAGAGCACGAGGTGCGATATATCTTCTTTAAAGCTTATTAAACCACTTGATTGCACCACCGAGTAAGCTAAACCAAATACCAAGCTTGCACCCAAGGTAATGGCCATTGCATTGAGGTGCATACGCTGCTGCAGCTCATCCATTCCTTGAAGTTGTCGTTTGTTCGATAAAATCATCATGATGCCAACTACTACATTAATTAAGATTGCTACAACACTAAAAATAGCCTGCTCTTGCCATAAAAAATGCGGCCCAAATGAGGCAATTGCTAATGTAATCACCCATGCTGATGTCCATTTAGCGAGGTTTAGCGTGTTCTGCTTATTACGTTGTTTAAAGGTTAATCCTGTTTGATTCATTATTCTCACCTTAAAAGTAAAGTAAACTTGACTAAAGATTAACCTAGTAACACAAAAAGTCAAATAAACTTTACAAAAATTTTTATACACGACATAAATATGATTTTTTTAATCTCAAAAAAGGCAAGGCGCTTGCTGTTGATCTCATAATATTGTATTAATCAAAGAATTCCGTAATCTTTTAAAAACCGGCCAATCGGACTGCGTTTCTAACAATAACAATGAAGATAACACTATGAATACGGCACTGTTTTTCGTTGGCGAATGGCAAGTTACTCCGGCTACTAATTCAATCAGACGCGGTGAACAAACAAAGCATCTTGAACCCAAGGCGATGGATGTATTACTGCTGCTTTGCGAAAAACAAGGTGAGCTACTAACAAGTGAAGAAATTATCAGCCATTGCTGGCCCAATGTGGCGCTCGGTGACAACCCCCTGCATAAAGTGATCACCCAATTACGTAAAGCCTTTGACGATAAAGCAAGCGACCCGCATTACATAGAAACCATTCGTAAACGTGGTTATCGGGTTATTGCCGAAATCAACTTTCCACTCAACGAAGAACAAAAAGCCAGCCAAACCAGTTGGCAAGGTGATTCGCCCTTTGTTGGCTTAAGTGCGTTTGCACCAGAGCAAGCCGATGTATTTTTTGGTCGTAACAAACAAATTGCCACTTTGCTACAGCGAGTGTCGGCTCAAATTGAGTTTGGTCGTGCATTTTGCTTAATTTTGGGAGCCAGTGGTTCAGGTAAATCGTCGTTAGTTAACGCAGGTGTATTGCCCGCTTTAATGTCGAGTAATGGCTACGATGGTATTAGAGTACATAGTTACTGCCAACTCGACTTTGCCGATGTCAGCAAAGAGCGCTTACTGCTTGATTTAGCCTCAACCTTGCTCGATTTAGAAATAAACGACGCACCTGTACTTAGCGATATAAGCGCAGATGCGTTGGCTGAATTGTTATTAACAGATCCAGAACAGGTTATTTCCCGCTGTAAAACAGCACTTGCAGCGCTAAATAAAGAGCGCACTGCGCCCTATTTATTTTTATTTATCGACAGGCTCGAAGTGCTATTGTCATCGCCGCTATTTAGCGATGACGAGCGCAACCAGCTTTTAGCACTTATTGAGCGCTTAGCAACAAGTGGCTGCATGATCATTTTTAGTGCCTGTCGTAATGACTTTTACCCGCAAGTAGTGAGTCAACCAAGTTTAATGTCGGGCAAAGCCAATGGCGCACATTTTGACTTATTAGCGCCAACTCGCTCTGAGCTTAAGCAAATGATCCGTTTGCCAGCACTTGCAGCAGGCTTAAGTTGGCAACATCACCCAGAGCATCACACACCGCTTGATGAACAACTTTGTAACGATACTGCCAATAACCCTGATGCATTGCCAATGCTGCAATACACCTTGCAACAGCTTTATTTACAGCGCAGCCCAGACAACGAATTATTGTTCTCTGAATACCAAGCGCTTGGCACCATCGAAGGAGCCATCGGCCAAAAAGCCGAACAGGTATTTTGCCAATTACCCAAAGACCAACAAACTGAACTTGCCGCAGTACTTTCTAAACTGATCACCTTAAACCCAGATGGCGAAACACTCACCAGCCGCGCTGCGCGTTGGAGCGAATTAACCTGCCCTGCTGCAACCAAGCTTGTTCAGGCTATGGTCGATAGCCGCTTGTTTGTGTCGCACCTTAAAAATGAGCAAGCCTGTTTTAGCCTTGCCCACGAAGCGCTGCTGCGCCATTGGCAACGCGCCATAGATTGGGTGCAAGAGCATCAACAAAGCTTAGCAATTCAAAGCCGTGTGCAACTTGCCACCGAGCGATGGCTGCTAGAACATAAACACAGCGACTTTTTATTAGCCCAAGGCAAACCGCTGCAAGAAGCACAAAGCCTAGTTAAAAACCCTATGTTTAGCTTATCGAGCGACGAACAAGCGTTAATTAAAGCTTCTAACAACAAAGCGAAACGTAAAAAACGCGTGTTACAAATAACGGCGGCTGCACTTGTGTGCTTAACCTTTATTGCCACATTTATGAGCGTGCGCAGCTATCACGCCGAACAAATAGCAAAACAAAAACGCCAAGAAGCTGAGAGTTTATTGGGTTTTATGGTCGGTGAATTTGCCGACAAACTCAGAAGCGTAAGGCGTATGGATTTACTTGATGGTATTAGCAACAAAGCCCTTGAGTATTTTACCAATCAAGATGAAGAAGCTGCCTCGTTGTTTGACTTTAGCGATAAACAAGCCCAGTTTAATAACCGTTTTCAATACGCTCAAACCTTAGAGGCCATGGGTGAAGTGGCCTACTCTCGCGGCAAAACCGACGAAGCCTTCACCGCCTTTGAAAATGCGCGAACGCGCCTAGAATCATTACTAAAAATTCAACCCAATAACCTAGATGTTTTAATGCTCGCAGGTGCCAATGCCTTTTGGCTTGGTAATTTAACTTATGAGCAAAGTAATTATTTAGCAACTGAGCCAATGTTCAAACGTTACTTGGCTTACAGTGAAAAAATGTATCAGCTTGCCCCTAATGACTTTAATTCAATTATGGAGCTATCTTACTCACACAATTCACTTGGCTCGCTGTATTTAAAGCAGTTTAATTACGCGCTCGCAAAGCAGAGCTTTACTGAGTCTTTAAAACTTAAAAACCAAGCCCTTGAGCTTAAACCTAATAACAAAAACTTATTACGCGATAAAACAGACACCATTAGCTGGATTGCAACCACAGAAGAAAGCCAAGGGAATCTTAACGCTGCACTCGAACTACTTGAGCAAGCCTCTCAAGAGCTAATCAACATGCTTGAAACGTCACCGAATGATGCAAGCATATATAATTATTTAGCAAACACTTATATGCAGCAAAGCTTTTTATTGAGCTACTTCCCAAATAAGAAAGCGGCATTTTTAAAAGCAGAAAAAGCAACCAATGCGATTAATCAAGCAATAATACAAGATCCAAAAAATCAAAAGTTTCAACGCACCTTTTATAGATCACTTGCATACCAATTAATGCTGTTAGATAAAAGCAAAAAAAGTGAAAGAGTAAAAGATGTTTTGAGTTACATTAATAACCAAGGGTTTTCAGATACAACCTCAATAAATATTCAAATTGGGGTGATTCATTATTATATCAATCGAAACCTTTTAAGAGAAGCCGAAGACCTTTTGTTAAAGTTAGAAAGCAACTCAGACTTTATAGAGAGAATTTCTGACACTAGCAAAATAGAAAACCTCGCTGCTCTGATAAAGGTTAATTTAATTAAAGCAAAGCTTGCTGAAGACAAGATAGCAAGACAACAAGCATGCCAAGAAGCTATTAATGCAATTGAAGAAAATAATAACGGCGATAAAAGTATAAAAAGAACTTACCCACTTATTCAAGCTTACAAATGTTTAAACAAGGAAAGTGAGGTAGGTACAATTAAAAGCAAACTAATAGAGTTAGGTATTACTAACTTTGATCTATAAAAAACAACTAGAAGGTAATAACAATGAGCGAAAGTCAAACTTTTAACTTTACAGTGAATGTTACACTTAACACTAAAAATGAAGCTGTATTCACATACTTCCAAGACGGTCAGCAAGTTTCTGGAGGCGGCACTGTCAATGAAAGAAACAGCCTAGGTATTTATACACTTGATGATGCAACAGTGGATGCAGGCTTTCAATTTACAGGTGCTAAATTTGCAAACCTTGAAGGTAATTGCGAGCAAGACTTTAGCTTTAAAGTCACTAACAATGGTCAAACAATTGAGATTGTCGATTCAGATGAAAATAACGGTACTGCGTGTATGATTTTCATCGTTGAGTGCAATGGCACAAGCTATGAAAGTGCAGATCCACAAGTTGAGAACGAAAAAGAAAACTAAAAAACACTCACTTTAAGCTCCTTTTATGGAGCTTTTTTACATTATAAAACAACAAATTAAAACCAGAAGATTACCGGAAGGTTAATTTGCACTTTTTTAAGTAACTTTATAGACACCAAAATCGTTTGCATCGGCAAAAAGGAAACGAACGTGTCTACTAATAAAAATGAACAACCAAGCACTGCAAAACCAGAAACGAAAAACGCACTACCGCAGTCTATCAATTCAGAGCAACTTGCACTGATTGCCCAAATGTTTCAGAACATTCCTGAGGGAGTGTTTATCATTAATGGCCAAGGCACGTTTGAATTTGCAAACCCGATGGCAGCACAGCTTTTAGGTGACAACCAAGAAGCGTTAATCGGGCAAAACATTTTACATTACCTACACGACACCGACCGTGATAAATACATGTATACCCTACTCAGTTGGTTAGACCATAAAGACTCGCCGATAAGTCTTGGGCCAAACGAAGTTAAAATAAACCGTGCCGACAGTAAAACCCTTGAGGCGGATTTATGTATATCGAGCCTGCCAAAAAACATTGCCGTTGCAGAAAATTTATTTATTTGTGTATTACATGATTTATCATCACACAAAGAACAATATAACCGCTTAATTAAACAGGCCACCACTGACCATTTAACCGGCCTTGCAAATAGATTAACCCTTGAAGAATCATTAAAAGAAAACTGGCAAGAAAGCGTACAAACCAACCAAGCTATTAGCACTATATTAATCGACATTGATTACTTTAAATTATTTAACGACCGATTTGGTCATGTAAAAGGCGATAAATGCTTACAAAAAGTAGCAAGTATAATCGCAGAGTCACTCCCTTCTCGCGATTGTTTAGCAGCCCGTTATGGTGGTGAAGAATTCGCCATTATATTACCCCGCTGTCAAAAAGATACGGCCGCCGCCATTGCTAAACATATTCAAATAAAAGTAAATAACATGCCATTTACTGATATAGGTTTACCAAGTGATTTTAGAATAAGTGTAAGTCAAGGAATTGCTTGCGAGTTTAATAATCAATACCGCACTTCTGAGGCATTAATTTGCGCAGCAGATACTGCTTTATACCGAGCAAAAACAGAGGGCAGAAATAAAATCAGTATTAGCGCATAATAAAGGTTAATATAATGTAAATACAGTGAGCTAAATAGCTTGTTTAGATAATCATATAGTATACTTTTATGTTATTTGTTTGTTCCTTTTTTATTGATAAACTGCGAAGCGAAATCAACGTTAGATGGGATCCAACAATGACAATTTTTAAAAAAGTACCTTTGCAACTCGCTATTGCAAGTACACTAGCTACATCAGTGACTGCAATCGCTGCTGAGCAAACAACTGACAACACCGTTCAAGATGTTGAGGTTATTTCTGTTACAGGTACTCGCCGTAGCCTTCGTAGCATTTCTGAAAGTACCGTGCCTGTCGATTTATTAACAAGCCGCGATCTATCAAGCACAGGCCAGCTTGATATGAGCCAAGTATTGGCATCACAATTACCAAGCTTTAACTACCCGAGTGCCACCATTGCTGATGGCACTGACCACGCGAAACCGGCTGTTTTACGTGGCCTTGCCCCTGATCACACATTAGTTCTGATTAATGGTAAACGCCGCCATGCCGGTGCATTATTAAACTTAAATGGTACGGTTGGCCGTGGTTCAACGGCAGTGGATCTAAATAACATACCTACTTCTGCGATTAAACGTGTTGAAATTCTGCGTGATGGCGCTGCAGCTCAATATGGTTCTGACGCGATTGCCGGTGTGATCAATATTGTATTAAAAGATGCCGATGAAGGCGGTAGCGTGAGCTACACATACGGTGAATACGACACACAAATGGCTGGCTCTCCTCAGCTACTAAACACCACAACGGATAGCGAAGGCAACTTAAGCTTTGAAACTGGCAGCGACCGTGAAGTAAACGACGGCATTACGCGCACAGCAAGTGCTAATGCGGGCTTTGCACTAGGCGATAATGGCTTTATTAACGTGTCGATTGAGTCACGTAATAACGAGCCTACAAATCGCTCTGGCTTTGATGCACGTGAGCAATATAGCCGTGATGAGAATGGCGATTTAGATTCGCGTGAATTTGACTTTGACCGCTATAACCACCGCTTTGGTAAAGCCGATACCGAAGACTTCGCGCTTTTTTATAACCTAGGTTATGAGTTTGATAACTCGCTGTCGCTTTACTCATTTGCAAGTTACTCAAACCGTAAAGGTAACTCAGGTGGTTTTTATCGTCGCGCTAAAGATTCTCGTAACTTAACTGAAGTGTATCCTGACGGTTTCTTACCGCAAATTGATACCGATGTAGATGACTACTCATTTGCAATTGGCTTAAATGGCGAAACTAATGATTGGGCTTGGGATGTAAGCACCAATTATGGTCGCAACGATTTTGGTATTGGCGTAAGCAACAGCTTAAATACCTCGATGGGTGTTAGCAGCCCTACAGAATTTGATGATGGCTCGCTTGTGTATGAACAATACCTAGTAAACATGGATGCTAGCAACACACTAGATTTAGGTTTACCTGATGATGTGTTTGTTACGATTGGTGCTGAGTATCGTCACGAAAACTACCAAATCAAAGCAGGTGAAAGAGCCTCTTATCTCACTGTATTAGATGACGATGGCAACCCAGTTGCTGCCGGTGGCGCGCAAGTTTTACCTGGTTTCTCACCAGAAAGTGCAACAGATAAAAGCCGTCATAACATTGCGGTGTTTGCAGAGTTTGATACTTACCTAACTACAGATTGGAACCTTGTTTTAGCAGGTCGTTTTGAAGATTACAGTGATTTTGGTAGTACCTTTACCTCAAAACTTGCTTCGCGCTACAGCATTAACGAGTCGCTGTCGCTACGTGGTGCAATTAGCACAGGTTTCAGAGCGCCTTCACTTGCCCAAACATCTTATAAATCAGTAAGCACTGTTTTTGAAAATGGCGTGCCAAATGAAGTGGGGTTATTCCCTGTTGATGAGCCAGCAGCGCAAGCACTGGGAGCTCGTGATTTAGACGCTGAAGAGTCAGTTAATATGACGGCGGGTTTCATCTTTACGCAAGGCGGCTTTAGCTTAACCCTTGATGCGTATCGCATTGAAATTGACGACCGTATCGTATTGTCTGAAAACTTAAGCGGCCCTGAAGTTGAAGCGATTTTAGCCGAAGCAGGCGAAGTAAATACGCAGCGCGTTCGTTACTTTACTAATGCCATTGATTCACGTACGCAAGGTGTTGATATTGTTGCGACCTACTCACTAGGCTTAGAAAACTATGGTGATTTACGCTTAAGTGCAGCGGTTAACTTTAACGACACTGAAGTAACACACGTTAAAGAAAATCCACCTGAATTAGAGGCGCTTGGCGATAGCTACGAGTATTTCTCTCGTCGTGAAATCACACGCTTTGAAAAAGGTACTCCAGCCGATAAATGGAACCTATCTGCAACATGGGATTATGAAAACTTCCAAACAACATTACGAGCAACTCGTTATGGTGAAGTAGTTGATACTGCAAGCAGTGAAGATGGTGATGAAGTACTTGATGCTAAATGGATTGCTGACTTAGAAGTGGCTTACCGCCCTGATGAGCAGTGGAAGTTTGCATTAGGCGCCAATAACCTATTCGATCAGTACCCTCAAGATACTGTAAGTAATATTGGTTACAGCGATTTCAACCAAATTTTCCCTTATAGTGGCTTTGCGCCATACAGCTTAGATGGCCGTTTTATTTACGGTAATATCACTTATAGCTTCTAAAAAATAGGGCGTGAAAGCAGTAATTGCTAACACGCCCTAACCTACAATGATGAGTGAATAAATTAACTAATTTGAATAGTGTGATACGCCAATAAAGTGCCATCACTATTTTGTGCTGTGTTTAAAATAAACTGCTCATAATCACTACCAAACACGTTATCGATGCTAGCAAGAGTTGTATCTTGTTCACCGCGTGATTTGTAATCGCTGTGAGTGGTACAAATTTCTCTTGCAAACGCATCAGTAAAACAGAACTGGCTAATTACATAGTCGTTATTGTTGTTTGCTACTTTAAAGTGAATATGAATAGTACGGCCAGAATACCAACCAGGGAAATGCGTTTTAAAGTTCACACGGCCACTGCTATCTGTGATCAATGAACCACGGTACCAAGTACTTGCCTCAGCTTCGGCATCGCCACCTGTACAGAAGTCACCGGCAAAACGTGAGCTATCAGAACTACTGCTAGTATCGCCCGAGTAAATACCGCTGGTATCACAGTGCCAAACCGAGATTTCATAATTTGCTAATGGGTTACAGTCGCTATCAATTAACTGTAAGCACAGCATCATAGGTAAACCCGTTAGGCCATCCGAAATATCTTCGTCTGAATCAGCTTGGAAGTAACATGGGCCTTCGGTTGTTGCCTCAGTAAGTGCTAACACACATGCTGTTGATGTTTCAAAAATACTGTCATCAGGAAAGTCATCAGTAATAAGTGCTGTTGTGCCCGATACATAATCACTGTCGTTCGTGGTTGTTGTATCGTCTGTATCAGTGCTGGTATCTGTGCCTGTTGAAGTGTCTGTATCTGATGTTGTATCTGTTGACGATACTGTATCTGAGTTACAGCCTAAAAATGCCAACATAGGCACAGCAGCAACTGAAACACCTAATGTTTTAAGCATTTTTCTTCGAGTATAAAGTTCAGGTTTTAAAGTCATCTTGTGCCCCTTCGCTAACATGAGTAATTAACGTCGAGTATAAAGAACAAATGTAGAGACTTTGTGTAGAAAAAGTGGTGCTTTTATAGAGTGACTAGGATGCACATGCCAAAAAATAGACATTTATAGTATATTCATTTCTGGCTATTACATTTTACTATTACATCTATGAAGTTAATTCACAAACTCTTAATTACCAATCTTATCATTACGCTACTACTGGTGCTGACCATGTTTGGTCTGAATGCAATTTCCAATAAGCGTATGCTAAATAATGTATTTGAAGATATAGATAACGAAGCATTTAACCGAATAGCCTCTGAAATTAGCCTGCAGTATCAGCAAACGGGTTCGATTGGGATGTTTATCGATTCTAAAGCCCTGTGGTATGAGTTAATCAACCGTAATTTTCATTCAAGCCGTTTATTGTTTTCGCCCAATAGCCCAAAACCAGGAGAGCCCGACCCTTTTCCATTAAATGGGCCTCCTGAAAAGCATATGCAAAATGAGCCGATGCCACCCCCCGATGACTTTGGGATGCCACCATCGTTCGATCAAGCACCTGAATTTGCCCCACCAAATGAGTTTAACGAGCTTGCAAACTTTGCTGACATGCATGAGCCGCCACCTCGCAATAACCCCATGGCTGATGACTTCATGCCCTTTGAAAAGCGCCTAAGTTTGCTTGATGAAAAAGGCGAAATATTGATTGCAGGCAATACCGAAACTGAGGTCGTGAACGAGCAAGAAATCACCCACAATGGCGAGGTTGTTGCGGTGCTTCAGCTGCATGCTAACCGCAATCATGTTAGCGCGCTAACTCAGCATTACCTAAATACACAAATTAATATCAGTTTGTGGACAGCAGGGATTGGTTTATTAATTGCGTTATTATTTAGTTACTTACTCGCACGTCATTTTACTAACCCTATTTCGCAGCTGAAAAAAGGCGCAAAAGCCCTTGCAGAGCGAGAGTTTGAGACCAAAATAACCGTCAACAGTAGTGATGAATTTGCGACCTTAGCGGATGATTTTAATCGTATTGCCACAGAGCTCAGACGCTTTGAGTCGCAGCAAAGCCAATGGCTTATGGATATTTCTCATGAACTACGCACGCCATTAACTATTTTAGAGGGTGAATTAGAGGCTATTAACGATGGCATTATCGAACCAAACCAAAAAGCAATAAGCTCACTGCAAGAAGAAGTGGCGCTGTTAAGCCGACTTGTGAACGACTTACATAAAGTCAGCTCACTTGACAGACACAGCTTTAACTATCACATGGAAGCCATTGATTTTAATGCCTTGGTAGCCCTACAAGCGCATAAGTATGCGTTTAAATTTCAATCCAAAAACATCACGCTTAATGCCACCTTACCAGAGCAAACGGTAATGGTTTTGGCCGACCAAAATCGTATTACGCAGGTACTACAAAACATTTTAGAAAATAATTTACGCTATACAGATGAACAGCAAAAAGTCTGGTTAGATTTAACCGTGTCTAACCATCATGTATTTTTGTCGATAGAAGATTCAGGCCCCGGTGTTCCTGATGAGGCTCTTGAAAAACTATTTGATCGCTTATATCGCACCGATAGCTCTCGTAACAGAAAAACCGGCGGTTTTGGCTTAGGCTTGGCAATTTGCCAAACAATTGTTGAAGCCCACCTGGGAAAAATTAATGCAACTAAAAGCCGTTTAGGCGGTCTGTGTATAACGTTAAAACTCCCGCTTGCAGAGGCGCAATAATATGTCAGAAACCTTAGCTAAACAGCATATTCTCGTTATTGAAGACGAAGTTAAAATTGCCGAATTAATAGAAAAGTATTTATATCTTGAAGGGTTTAAAACAAGCCTAATTCACGATGGCAACTGCGCACTGGATGCTGTTAATGAGCTAAACCCTGATTTGATTATTCTCGATATCATGCTGCCTGGCACTAACGGCATCGAGTTGTGTAGCAAGATAAGACAATTCAGTGATGTGCCTATTATTATGCTTACGGCACGGGTTGAAGAAATTGATCATTTAATTGGTTTTGATGTTGGTGCCGATGACTATGTTACTAAACCATTCAAACCAAAAGAGTTAATGGCGCGTGTGAAAGCTATTTTAAAACGACGCCGAATGCCAAGTAGCAAACCTAGTACATTCAAAGCGGGCAATATTATTGTTGATCCGAGCGAATACAAAGTACTGGTAAAAAATGAAGAACTGAAACTTACAATTAATGAATTTAGTTTATTAAAAATATTAATTGCCTCACCTAATAAAGTTTTTTCACGCCAAGATTTACTGACCATGACCCAAGGGAAGTACTTTGAGAGCTACGAGCGCAGTATTGATTCGCACATTAAAAACTTGCGTAAAAAGCTGACTCAAGCCGATCCTGATAGCCATTACATTGAGTCAATTTATGGCGTGGGATATAAATTTAAAATTTAAACAACCTTTTTCACACTTGCGACGACTAACTAAATAACATAACCCATTAGGACATCATTATGAATTTAGTACGTATTAGCGTAAGTGCACTCTTAATCACAGCCACTACTGCCTGTATTGGCCTCTCAAATGCCAGCACAACAAACAACCAAGGTGATTATCGCGTTATCACTTTTAAAGACTGTAAAAAGGTAAGCGAAAGTCCCCTCAATAACGAGCAAATTGCAGCATACCTAGAGCTTGAGCGTGAACAAGTAAAACTTGAAGCACTTGAGCAACCAATTAATGACATAGAGCTACAAGTTTCTGAGTACTCTGAGCAAATAGAAGCAATCACCGAAGAAGCAGTTGCTGAAGACGAGAACCACTTGCGAATTAATAAAAGTTTATTAAAAGAGCAAGATAAGCTGGCTAAAGAACTCAATAAACTTATGGCTGCTCATGATGCCGATTTTAAAGCACTGGAACAGCAAGCAAAATTAATTGAACATGCCGCTAAGCAGTTTGATAAAACTATGAAGCCTTTGATGGAACAAGGTGAGTCAACCCATCTACAAATTTTAGCGCCGGGTGAAGACGAAAAACCAGGGTGTTTTTACACTATCTAAAGCACGTTACCTAGATGTGCGTAAAGTTTCGCATGTGATTGCCGAATGTCTTCTTTATGCACTTGCTTAAACCATTTTAATGCTTGATCTTGCTTTCCTGCTTGCCAATTGATTTCAGCAAGACGTAACTTATAAATAGCAATCACATGTCGATCTGAATCTGTATCCATGTACTTAAGAGACTGTACATAAACTTCATCGGCTTGCTCATAATTTGCCAGAAGTTGGTGGGTACGAGCTAAATTACCTAAAGCAACAGAGATTTTGCGGTTATGGTTGGTTTTTAAAATCCAATCAGCGGCAGTGTTTCGATTTGCAAGTGCACCGTCTATATCACCTAATGAGTGATAAACATTTGCTTTATTCGAAGCCAGTTCAAAGTGGAAAATGGGATCTTTGCTTTTGCCAAAGCGTCGCTCTGCCCTATCAAGAATTTGCAATGCCGTTTCTTTGTTGCCAAACACGTATTGTAGATTAGCCAATTCAACCATACGCATAGGGTTACCAAAGGAGTCGAAGATTGCTTGCAGTTTTTCAAATGCTTTTGTGGCATATTTACGACCTGTTTCGAAGTCGCCTAAATAATGCATTGATTTGGCGTAATAAAAGTAAACTTGCACCTGAAATACAACAGGTAACTCTTCACTGGTAATGAAAGGCTCAGTGCTATCTTTCAAGATTTGATATTCCATTTTGTCGTAGAAATAATCAAACTGATAAGATTTAATTTCATACCAACGCGCAGAGCCAAGCTCACTGCTTGCTAGCTGTTGATTAATGTAATCTAAGCAACTAATTTGTGATTGTTGCTCACAAAACATCTCATGATCACTAAAGTTTTCAGAGGCATTGGCATTAAGGCTCGATAATCCTAACAATAACAAGGCTAACTTTTTCTTCATGCTCTATTTTCTCAGCGATAACTCACTCAGAAAACTAACAAAATTTAACAACTTATAACAGTAGTTTTTAATTAAATTGATAGGTGTAACCCAGCACTAAGTTTTGATCTGAGCCATAATCACTGTCTTCTGTTGCAGCAAATAGTTTAAAACTTTGTTGCTTATCAAATTGATAACTTGCACCAATAGCGGCGAAATACCCTGAATAATCGTTAGACCCCACCGAATAAGCCGCAGCAGTCATTAATGTCCATTTTTCGGATAATGGCTTTAAAGCAAACGCGCCCAAGTAACCACCATCACTACTGTTTGGAATGAGCACCCAACCCTCAGGGCCAGGTATTTCTGTTGTTAAACACGCACCTTGCCCTGCTAAACAAGCAATTTCACCATCAACATGGCTATAACCACCCATAGCGAAAATTTGCCAACCATAGGGCGCAATATCAAAGTAACTCAGTGGCATAAAGGTGCCAACACTATAGGTTGTACGCTCAGCTCCCTGATCATAACTTTGCTTACCAAAGTTAAAATTAACAATGCCAATATCAAATAGCCACGAGCCACCAACACGCCATTCATCGCCATTGGCACTCACACTGGCATTAAGCTTTTTAACTGCTCCCAAACTTAGCGAACCGGTGATCCTTAATTCATCTGAATAACTTGCTCCAAACTGAGTGACGACCTTGGTGGGATCTTCGCTCAGCTTAGTTTGTTCACCAGTTGTAGTTTGCGCCGCTGATACATTAAACACTGAAATTACCGATAAAGCAGCGAGCGCACCTTTTTTACCTAGTACCATATTAACGTCCTTTTAGTTTGACTGAGTCACAATTCATAATAACTGTGTATTAGGTAAATAAAAGTGTTTATTTTATGTTCTTTGAAAAACTTCACATTAGAGGGAGGATAATCTAGTAAAAGCCGGCTAAACACTACTTTAGCCAGCATCCGATCCCTTAAAGAAGGAGTAAACTACCTAAACCTAGGAAGGTGACAAAGCCAACGATGTCGGTGACTGTGGTCAGGATCACAGAACCTGAAAGGGCTGGATCGATTTTAAGCTTATCTAAAATCGATGGGATCACTACCCCTGATAACGAAGCAGCAACCAAGTTAAGTAAAATAGCGATAGTAATTGTTAAACTTAACATGCCATCGTTGAACCAAAAATAAGTGAGTACACCAATCACAAAGGCCCAAACACAACCATTTAGCGCCCCCACTCTTAGCTCTTTTTTCAGCAGTGCTCTACGGTTGGAGTCGGTAACCTGACCAAGCGCTAAACCGCGCACAATTACCGTTAACGTCTGACTACCTGCAATACCGCCCATAGAAGCGACAACCGGCATTAATACCGCCAGCGCAACCACTTGCTCGATAGTTGCACCAAACAAACCGATAAACCAAGAGGCCAAAAACGCCGTTGCTAAGTTAATACCAAGCCAAATACCGCGGTTTTTTGCCGATTTAGTGACGCTTGAGAACAGATCCTCGTCTTCACGAAGACCACCGGCTTTTGCAGCCGCTTCGTCGGTGACTTCTTGGCGCAATTCATAAGCTGATGACACTGATAATCGACCTAATAGTTTGTTGTCGGCATTAACAACTGGCATCGCCATTTGCTCACTGTGAATAACCACTTCAGCGGCTTCGTATAGGTCGTCATCAGCATGTAAAGCCGATACATCAAGGTTCGCGTAATCCAGCAGGCTGTCGTTATCATTAGCTTTAAATAAAGCGTTGATAGCCACTTCACCAATGAGAGTGCCCTTACGACTGACTAGATAAATCACCTCGGTATATTGCGGTAAACCTTTTTGAAAAATTTTACGCGCGCCTGCCACGGTGAGTTTTTCTGACACTTTTAGCGCATCAAAATCGAGCCAGTGACCTAACTGCTCTGGATTATATTGCTGTGCAAGGTCGTACTGTTTTGTTTGAACTTCATCAAGTTGTCTGCGTGCATAATCAACAAAGCGCTCAGGAATAATTTCTTCAAGTTCAAGTAACTCTTCTACGCTCACTTCGTCAAGTAACTTAAAGCCTTCGGCTTCATCTAGACTTTGCAATAACCAACGACAGCTATCGCCACCTAGGTTAATGAAGATTTCATGTTGTGTATCTTCATCAAGTAATTGCCATATTTCTAAACGCTGCTCTTTAGGTAAGGCTTCAAACAATAACGATAAATGTTCAGTAGAAAGCTTTTCTTTAGCATCAGCAAGTAACTTATTTTTACGTGTTGTGGTGTCACACTGAAGCAAATCATCAATTAACTGGGGAAGTTGGTCAACAGGATACTCAATCATTTGAGACCTCGGTTAATTACATCAATAACAATAGTCTAACGCAGCTCGGGAAAAATAACTGCTCTGAAAAGGTATATTTTTTGAAACCAAACAATTATCCCCAGCTGTAAAACATCATTTTTAAATCACTGTTTCAAGCTAGAGAGTCACAATTGCATAAAAAAGCACACCCAAATACAATTAAGATCTATTATCATTCGCATTATAATGATAACATCTCAGCCCTCCTTAACTTTCTCAATAATAAATACGGGTATCAGCATGAAAAATAGAATAAAGTATTTACCACTTGTGATTGCATTTTCTCTCACTGGATGCGGTGGTTCAGATAGTAATGATGCACCTGAGTTCACCAGCAACTTAACATTCACATTAGATGAAGACACATCTATTACGGGCCAAGTTGTGGCAGCAGATGATGACGCTGTTAGCTATACCCTAGGCTCTGCAGCAAGTAACGGACTATTTGCTTTAAATGCTGATGGTACATTTACCTATACCCCAAAAGAAAATTTTGCAGGCCAAGACACAGTAACCGTTATCGCCACTGACGGCAGCTTAAGTACTGATGCATTACTTACTTTTACGGTTAACAACGTTAACGATGCACCAACGCTTACGAGCCAGTCAATCACTGTAACCACCTCAACAACAACTGAAGGTTCATTAACTTTTAATGATGCCGACGGTGACACTGTAACTGTCTCTTTAGTAACGCCTCCTACCAACGGTACCCTTACTCTAGATGAACAAACAGGGGCATTTACATTTACCGCAGAAACGCTGTCAGAAATTAACGACAGTTTTGTTATTGAATTTACCGATGGCAATATTAGCTCGCCTATCAGCGCAACCATTGAATTAAAACCTTCGTATGTTACGAACGAAGATAAGCTCAATTACTACTACAGCTCAGATAAGTCTCATTTAAAACAAGCTGAAGCGATTAGTGAAAATATCAATGACGATATTTACATGGACGAAGTAAACACACAATTAGCTATTGGTTACCTTATTGCAGGCTTTGCCGAAAAAGCAGACGAACACTTCAACAAAATTACAGCAATAGACACAAAAGCAAATGCCTATTTAGATGCAGCAAAATCTCTTGATTTAATAAATTTAAGTGAAAAAGCTTTAACATTTAGACAAGATGCTGCAACTCTTTACAATCAATACCTTGCTGAAAAAGGACTGGATAATATCAGCAACTCAGATCCGGGCTTTTATCTGACTCTAACGAATCAATACAACGCAGCTGGCCAAACTGAGGCCGCTCAAGCCATGTTAGACACACTAAAACTTTATGCAAATGAAGTTTATACAGAAGAATATAATAAGACTTATATTAGGTTCATATCTGCAATCAAAAAAACCGTTGAATCTTCTAAAGAGCAATATGCTGCAACCCACAAAGAAACAGTAAGAAATGAAGGAGTAAAAGTCACTCAAGCCATGGCCGAATTAAGTGAAAAAATCGGTTACTTTATACAAAAGTCAGGTGACTACAAAGGCCAACCAACTGAGCGTATGCGGGCACTTTACATTGCATGGTCTGCTCAATCTTTTATACAACTCAATGAAGTTGATTTGGCAAAATATTATACGAACTTAGCGCTTTCATATTATGGTGTTGTTGGTTTTGATAATACATATAGCTTTACTGCAAGCCCATATGCAGAAGCAACTTTAGCTTCATACACCTATCCATTAGAAGTTTTAACAGCAAATATTAAAGCTTTATATGATGTAGAGCTTTCAAATAATCCCGCTTTTGCTTTACTCACAGATCAAGACGACAAAGATGATGCTGTTGAATTCTCTTTTGCTTATGAAGTAGCTAACAAGCTACAAGCAGGTATCACCATAGATGATGCAGTACAAAACGCGAAAGAATACTTTATGAGTGGCGAATCACCTAATGCAACAAGCTTCTATCAAACACTTATAACTTCATCAGGCCAACCTGGTGCAGCTGATATTCTTCGAGTTCGAGGTGAAAATGAACTTGGCCTAATTCTGGCGGATTACGCCGCAGATATACTATTTTCTGAAGACTATGTTTTAAGCCAGACTAGAATTACTTACATTACTGACCGGTATGGTTGTGCTGGTCTAGTCGATCTTGCAATAGCATTAGGTAATGAGCAACAAGCTAAAAATTACGCACAGCGCTGTTCAGATATTATAGATACTTACTTTATTGAAAATAATACTAACTTCACTACCGACGCAGCTGCTTATGCATTGAATCACCAGCTAGCTACTTTCGGGCTCGTATCTCAACCTGAATCGATAGCTATCACCGCAGAAAAACTTAACACTCTAATTAATTTGTTTGATAAAAAACAAACACAAATAGAATGGCGATTAAGTTCACTCGGTTACCTTGTGCAAGCTGGGCTAATTGATATGGCATTAAATTGGTTAGATATCAGCTTGACCACACTTCAATCAGAACAATCAAACCTTGATATTAATGACTATAAATCTCTACTTACTAAAGCACTTTACGCGACACTTAGCACTGGTGAAATAAGTGGTGGACTATTCGAAAGCTACTCTCTCACCTCATCATTAGTTAGATTCCAAGTAAATAACGAGCAATATGCTTCAGCTTATGCTGAAACAATTGAAATGTTAGAACCATTTGTAGCAAATGCAAATACGTTTATACTCTTACAAGACGATAAAGTTATACAAAGCAACCTTGAAACATTGCTTACTTTTCAAGCCCTACTTGGCAATGATGCCGCGGTAAAAGAGTTAATTGAGCACTCGGTCAATGCAGAAGCTGATAAGCTATCACTTACAGCCCTTTATGCTAACTTACTAGCTCAAAGAGATGACTTCCCTACATCTTCGATTGCGAGTATCGATACGGACCACGATGGTAAACCCAACTTCTTCTTATCAGGCGCATCAGAGCAAGCAATTGCCGACTCAGGCTTAATTGCTGATAACGATGCCGACAATGATGGTATTGAAGACAGTATCGATTTAACTCCTTTAGGGGAGTAGTACGTTCATATCACGGCGAGGCAATCATGCCTCGCCCGTCAAGTTAAAAACCTCAAAAAATTCATAAAAACACAAACTAAAAGAATTTAATATTCCTTAAAAAGTTAAAAACCCAACAAATACAATTGAGATCTATTTCTATTCGCATTTTTAATTGATACAATCACCCGCTCTTACCTTTGTGCAAAATATGCAACAAATTAAGCTATTTAATAAAGGTAATTAACTATTGCCAGCTCCTAAGCGGCCTTCTCTTTAACCTAATTGGTACTATTTCAGGAGTTTTACCATGCAAATGCGCTACTTATCAGCGTGTTTGATGCTTTTACTTAATGGCCCTTTACACGCTAATGAAGTAAAGCAACAAACAACAGATCCTCAATGTAACGATAAGAACAATAAGCAATGCAAAGAGATAGAGCGCATTACTGTTAAAGGGCAATACATCGGAATTGAAGTACCTGAGGTGATAGGTCGTGCCTATTTAGATAGAGACTTCATCGAAGCAACCCCTAAAGGTAATGGTGATATCAACGAATTGATTGCCTTACTACCGGGCGTGCAATTAAGTGAAGACTACTACTCAATTGATAACCTTGCTGAAATTAGCGCCCCTGAAATAAGTATCTCGGGTGCAAAGCCTTGGCAAACAGGCTTTATGATTGATGGTATGAATTATAACAATCGTCTTGATCCTGCCAGTGCGAGCCGTATTGGAGCCTCTGAAAATGAGGTGTCAGGCGGTGTGCAGAGCATGAATATTAACAGTCAAATTGTTGAGTCGATTACTGTTTACGACCATAACATTCCAGCAGACTTTGGTGACTTTTCTGGTGGCGTGGTCGATGCCGAAACAATTTCACCTTTTTCTACAGATACTCGTGTGAGCTTTGGTATCCGTGGTAATCGCAGTGATTGGGGGGAGTACCATATAATCGATAACGATGAGCCTGATGACACCGCAGAGGGCAAAGACGACCTTGAGCCGCCAATCTATGAAAAAACGAATATCGATTTTTCAATCCAAAAAAAGTTAAATGAACAGCATGCGTTACTAATGAGCGTTAGCTATTTAAAAAGTGATATTTCGGATATTTCGCTCTCAGCACAGAAGGTCGAAAGTAGAGAAAACATCAATGCCTTACTGAAGTACAGCTATCGCGATGGCTGGGTTGATTCACTTGATTTAAGCGTTATGTATGCCCCATATACTTCAGACTCGTACTTGAAAGACGTTCTCAATAGTGACTATCAAGTTGAGGGTGGCAGCATTGGTTTTACTGCAAATTTAGCTGAAGAAACTCGCTTTGGTCACTTCAGCAGTGAATTCAATATGAGCCAAAGTGATAACAATCGCACAGGCCCTGAGCATTATTACATTTGGCTTCAAGCAAAAGGCAAAGAGTGGGGTCAATTAGCCGATCAAAGCGTCGACTCAACTCCTGTTTCAGAGTACGGCGGCTATGGCAATCTTGATAATACGCAAACCAGCTTTAATTGGCGAAATACCTTAACACTTGAGCGTAAAAAGTGGGGCAATACCGAACATGCCATTCGCGTGGGCGCTGAACTTAACCATCAAAACTATGAGCGTACTCGCCAACAAAACTATTATAAGTATGACTCACCAGTTCAATACTCATCAACCAACGCACAACTTAATTGTAGTGGCTATACCCTTGATTGTGTTGAGCAAAGTTTTTATGTTGATTTAGATACCCTTGCCGAACAATTAGGCGGTAGTATCGACTTTAATAACCCAGAGCACTTACTTGCCTACTCGAATAACGTCGCGACAACAGCCCAGTATTTTAACTCCCGTCTTGTCACGCCACGTGAAAATATCGATGTAAGCTTAAATAAAGCAGCACTGTATGCAACCGATGTGATCACTTGGAAGCAGTTTGATTTTCATTTAGGTGTTAGATACGACTACGATGATTTTTTCAAAAATCACAATATCGCGCCACGCTTATCAATGGGTTATGACGTATTTAACGATGGCAATACACTACTGACTGCTGGTTTAAACCGTTATTACGATGCAGGCCTACTCGGTTATAAAATTAAAGAGCAACAAAAGTTCGCTTATCGTGAGTACCGTCCTATTCAAAGTGGTTACTTACAAGCTTGGCTTCCTTCTTCTTACACAGGTAACTTTCGTTATATTTTTGACGATGTAAAAAGCCCTTACGATGATGAAATTGCGCTAGGTCTTCGCCATGCTACCGAGAGTTTCGGTAACTTTGCAGTGAAATACGTACATCGCGACAAAAAAGACCAGCTATCTAGAAATAAAGAAACCAACCTAAAAAACGATGGTTATCAATATATTACTATTTATAATAATGGTACTGGCGAAAGCGAACGTTACTCACTGTCTTGGGATGCAAAATTTGGCGACCATTCAATATGGGCCAATGCATCTTATAGCCAAAATAGTGAAAGCAATAGTGACTACACTGCAACACCCGACAACACCCCTATTGAGTCACTGGTTTACTATGAGGGTGAGCTCATGAGCTTATCTGAGTTAGATACCCTAAAAGCGAATTTTGGTCGCCCAGTAACTGCTAACTTTGGTTGGAATACAGATTGGACTGATACTTTTTCAACTGGTTTAACAGCAACCTACAGCGGCAGTTACACAACCGCTATTAAGTCTAGTAGCGATCAACGAATTGGTATTGGTAGTGAGTGTACTACGTGTGAAGCAGTTGAAATATTTGTGCCAAAGTACGAAGCACATACCTTTGATTCTCGCATTATGTTTGCATTAAGTAGCCGTTGGGATTATCAAATAAGTCAATCTCAATCTGTTGAAGTTCGCCTTGATATCAGCAACTTATTCAATGCACGTAGCCATGCTATTACAGAAGGAAACTCAGGTATTGAACCCGGTAGAATGTTTTGGTTAGGGGTGTCGTATAACTATGAATAAATGGTTATTTCTCTTTACGTGCAGCATTTTTACAGCGAGCGCCTTTGCGCAAGAGCAGTCATTACGAGAATTATACGCAAAGCCACAGCATGAGTGGCCAGCTATTATTAGCAGTAAAGATGTGCCAGCTGCACCGCTCAAACCTTTAAAAGCCAAGCCGATTAATCAAAGTGATGAGATCATCGCATTAGGTGAAAAACTATTTAACGATACCCGCTTGTCACGAGATAACACGGTAAGCTGCGCAAGTTGTCATGAGTCTCGATTGGCGTTTTCAGACAGACGAAAGTTAGCTGTCGGCATTGGCGGTCAAGTCGGAACGCGAAACACCCAAGCCATTATTGGTATTGATCATTGGCAAAGCTTCTTTTGGGATGGCAGAGCTAAAACTGCAGCTCAGCAAGCATTAATGCCAATTGAAAACCCAATAGAAATGGGCAGTTCGGTTGAGCTTGTGCTTAATAAAATAAACAGGGCTGAGGACTATAAAAAACCAATACTCAATGCCTTTGGCAAAGAAGCGCTTAATAAGGAGCTATTAGCTCTATCGCTTGTTGCTTTTGAGCGCACCTTTGATGTACCTGAGTCATTATTCACGCGGTTTATCGATAAAGCGCAAACGAGTCCTAGTGAAGCTGTCGCACTTTTAGACGATCAACAACTTGAAGGCTTACATTTATTTAGAACCAAGGCGAGGTGTATGACTTGTCATGAAGGTGCTTTACTCAGCGACAATGAATTCCATGTTACGGGGCTACATTTTTATGGTAGAAAACTTCAAGATTTAGGGCGTTTTGATGCCACCCAAGACTCCGCTGATATTGGCAAGTTTAGAACCCCTTCTCTTTTAGCGTTACAACAAAGTACGCCTTGGATGCACCATGGTGGCTTTCAAAGTTTGCTAGGGATAGTCAACTTCTACAACGCAGGTGGAGCAAGGCCAAAACCGAGAAAAAAATTTAAAGATGATCCAAACTACCCACAGACAACTGAGTTACTGCATAAGTTAGAGCTCAGTAAGGATGAAAAAAATGCACTCATCGCATTTTTAGAAACCCTTTAACTGCACGCTCTTAGCGATAAGAGCGGGCTTTCTTACCCCTTTAATTGACTTGGCGTAAGCCCGGTCCAGCGTTTAAACGCTCGTCTGAAATTAGCAATATCATAAAATGATAAGCGCATGGCAACTTGCTCATTACATTGTTCCCGTATGGCAAGCAGGTAAATCGCTTTGCGCTTACTTTGCTCATCATACAAGGTAGAAAAACGTACGCCATGAGCTTTTAATTTACGCTTGAAGGTTGCAGGGCTCATGGCAAATTGGCTGGCTACTTGATCTAAATTTAACGCCGGAGTTTGATAAATTAATCGGCTCACGGCTTCAACAAAGGTGCTATTTGCAGAATTTAATGCCGCTAGTTGCGAGTTAATTTGTGAGAACCTAAAACTACTAAACGCGGGGTTAGTGAGCCTAAGCGTTTGTTTATTCAATACCCAACGGGTTATAGGCTTTTCAAAAGCGACTTTAAGGCCTAAATGCTGCTCGTATTCTTGGCTATGTCTGGCGCGTTTATAGGCAAACTCAAACTGACAAGGGACTCGCTCACCCGCTACTTTTTTAAGGATTTGGTAAAACGCGGCGCTATAAATTTCCATTACGTACTGGCTGATTTCATCATCCAAGCCCACAGCATTTTGCAGCACAATGTAATACTGCTCGTTATGCACATAACTATAACTAAATAACAAAGGTGCCAGTTGCATGCGCAAATTGTGTAACTGCTTTAAAGCTTGGCCGATGTGCGCTGCATGTAACACGCCTTGAGCAGCAACAGAGGTATCGTTTGCCAGTTGACTGCCTAATAAAAAGCCGCTGTCGGCAGATTTCATCAACTGCTTAAACTGCGTCAATAAACGCACTTGCTGTGAAATACTAAACTGATGCTGCACACTCATTAAGTCTTGCTCAAACACCCCTGTGCCTCTGAGTAACTTATGTAGTGCAATGCCGCGACTTAAGGCCAGCTCCACCAGCGTGGTGATCAGGCCCTGTGCGGTGAGGTATTTGTCATCTTGATTAAGATACGGCTTCACAATGGCTGACTCTTTGTTGTTTTTGTTGTTGTAACTTAGCGTGTAAACGCGAGCTTAAACTTTGTGGTGTATCGCCTTGCATACTTTCTACTAAGGCCGCTGTTACATCTTGAAACTTAGCGTGTTTTGCACCTTCGACCTTAAATGCACAATGGCTCAGCGCCGAGGTAATTTGCGCCACCTGCTCTTTCGCTTGTACTGCGCTGGTGTTTGGCATTAGCACCATAAAGCAGTCTCCTGCATAGCGGCACACCACATCGCTAAGGCGGCAATTCATCAATAAAAGCTCGCTCACTTCACGGAGTAAGCGGTCGCCTTCGATAAAGCCAAATTCAGCGTTAAAATCAGCAAAACCACGAATATCAATGGCGGCCAGTTGCAGTGGCTGTGGCTCACTTAATTGTTCTTTTAACACTGCTTGTAAGTAATCAGCCTTATACAGCCCTGTTATTGAGCATACTAACTCATGCTCACGATGCAGTGCTTCACGGCGCTTTAACTGCCTATTCAGTACGTATTGCTCTTGATGCCATTGATACAGCCCAAGGCTTGTGAAAATCATGCCTATCGGCGCAGGCAATGATTCTATCCAAGTAAGCCAAGTATTGGTTGGTTGATGTAACCACTCATCAAATAAATCAAGGGAAGCTGAAAACATAAAAAGCCCAAGCCCAAGCACTAAAAAGCTGGTGACTTTGCCGGGCGGCCTCGAAATAAGCAGCGCAGCTATCCAAGTAAGGGTCATAAGCACAATGCCACCCTCGCCTAAAATATCTAACCATGCGATATCAGCAAAAGGCTTTAATTCTCCTGCTTGCGCGCTTAGCAAAAACGCAATTACAAACAGAGCAATAACGGCATTGGTTAAAAATCGATGATGAGTAAAAGGGTTATATCGCATTCTCAGTACCTAACAATAATTCACGCTGCCATGCTAACTCGTTAGCGTTTAAAGCAGCAGGGTCATATTAGCTCAATGATGTGACAGCAAAACGACAGTCAAACCTTGTTAAACCCTTTAAGTACTGTAATTGCCTTAAAAAGATGGGGTTATTGCAGCTCAAAAGTACTTTTAAAAGCCTCTAATCACTTGTTTTTACTGGCTGTTAGCGATTTTCTGTCACATTTGCGTCATTTAAGCTGCGTACTTTGCTCATCAAACCAAGGACAACCAGGAGCAAACCCATGAAACAATTTAAAACGAAGGCGTTAGTAAGCGCCCTCGCCTTATGCCAATTTGCCGCTTACGCACAAGACGAACAAAGCAGCGATGAGAAAAAAGTAAAAGTCTCTGAAGAGCTTGTTGTATATGGCGAGATTGGTTATCGCAACCGCTCACAAGAGCTGGCACCGACGCTTGAATACTCACAAGAATACTTTCAACGTTTTGAACCGCTGACTGCCGGTGATGCATTAAAACGTGTACCGAGTGTGACGTTTTTATCAGATGTTTTAGAGTCTGATGGCGCCCGTATGCGTGGCTTAAGCCCAGCTTACACAAAGGTGCTTATCAACGGTGAAGAAGTACCTGGTGCAGGTGCTGACCGCTCATTCTTTGTTGACCGTATTCCTGCTGAACTAATTGAGCGTGTAGAAATTATTCGTGCTTCAAGTGCAAACCGCTCTGCCGATGCCATTGCCGGTACGCTAAACATTGTATTGCGTGACGGTTACAGCCTAGATGGTGGTTACCTTCGTGCGGGTGGCCTGCGTTATGACGATGGCGAATTAAAAGAAAGCTTTGCTGGTGTTTACGGCACTGAGTTTGCTGGCGGCCGTTTATTACTTGGTGCGAACCTACAAGGCCGTTATAACCCAAAACAAAAATCAAGCCTACGCTATGGCGACAGCCCAGAGAATAACGCCAATTACAAAACCGAAGAATTCGATAACCGCGAAGATCAATCAGACATCCGTGACGGTGACGACACCTCGCTAAACGCCAGCTACGAAATTGCTTTTGATAATGGCAGCAAGTTCGATATCAGCGCAATTTGGGTTGATACCGACCGTACTGAAGATGAGCGTTCATTCGAATATGACGACCCAACAGCAATCAATAACTCAATTGTTGAAGGCGGTAACCTTGAGACCGACAACGCCAATGTATCTTTCATCGATCAAACCAACTACAACATCAACTCGGGTTATGAGTTACCCCTTTTTGGTGGCACCAGTAAATTTAAGCTTGGTTTTGCAAGCTTTGAAGAGTCTGTTTACGAGCAAGAAGTAGAAATCGATACTTCTGAGCTACCTATGGTGTTTGAGGAAGAAGAAACTGTAGACCTAGATGACAAAGAATGGTCATTACAATGGCAACATAGCTTATTTGCAGGCGAGAACAAAACGATTCAATTCGGTGCCTTTGTACAAGGTAAAGAGCGCGATACTGCGGTTTATCAAGCCGAAGGTGAAAGCGAACAAAGCTTTACTAGCTGGGATCAGTTCAGCAAAACACCACTGTCACTGGCAGGCTTTAACAACGAGTTTGAAGCAGCCGCTGGTGGCGTCAATAAACTCGAAGAAGACCGCTTAGATGTATTTGCATTAGTTAAGCACGAAGACCAAGACTTCTCGTGGGAGTTAGGTGTGCGCTACGAAACAACCGACTCAACCATTACTGACAAAGCAGAAGGTGTCAGCGCTAAAAACGATTATGACTTCTTCTTACCATCGGCACATTTACGCTATAACGTCTCTGAAAACGGCCGTGTCAGTGCGTCGGTTGCACGTAGCTTACGTCGTCCTGACTTTGATTACATCACCCCTGCTCTACTTGAAAAAGAGTTAGGCGATAACGACTTTTTAGGTAACCCAGACCTACAACCAGAATCATCGTGGGGTATGGACTTAGGTTATGAGTATCGTTTAGGTAAAAGCGGTGTCGTGGGTATTAATGTGTTCTACCGCGATGTCACTGACCTTATCGAAATAGCTAATACAGGCCAACAAGGTTCAGAAGGTGATGGTACTTACATTTTGCAACCGCGTAACACCGGTGATGGCAACGTAAAAGGTATCGAGCTTGATTTATCAACGCCGCTAAGCGCCATTAGCATGCCAAACACCGGGGTATTCTTTAACTACTCATGGCTTGATTCAGAAGTAGATGACACCTTTGGTAGCCGTAAATTCAACGACCAATCTGACTACGTATTTAACATTGGTTTTATCCAAGATCTACCTGATTTAGGGGCTTCGTTCGGTGCAACTTACCGTAAACAAGGTGATGCTTATGGCCGTATCGTGGGTGAAGAAGTAACCACACACTACGGCGCAGACCTTGAACTATTCGTAGAAAAACGCTGGAAAGACGTCACGCTTCGTTTAGTGGGCTCAAACCTATTAGATGCAAGTAAAGACGAAACCTTTAACAAGTTCGACACGGTTGATGACCAAATCAACCGCGACTTTGACGAGTATGAACTGGAGTCTGAAGAAGCAGGCCCTGTTATTCAGTTAATGCTGCGCTACGCGTTTTAATACACATAAGAGTTATTAAGGCAGCGCATTGCTGCCTTGTTGTATATTTGGGGATCCCATGAATTTTAAAAAACCACTCAATCTTGTTGCCAGTGCAGTAATGCTAAGCACCCTAGCTGCGTGTAGCCAAACAACGGCAACCGAGGCACCAAGCAAAAACCAATTAACAGCCTTTGGCACAACTGAAAATATGCAAGGCTCACAAGCGGCAGCCCTTGCTGATGACACTTGGCTATTAAGCTCACAAAGCCAAGGCCTACAACTTATTGATGCCACAGGTAAACAGCACGGATTACAAAAAGGTAATTTTGAAGCGCTGTCTGTTAAGGCAATCAGCAAAAACAGTTACCTTGTTGCTAGCATCGACAACGAAGCTGACCAAGCAGTGATTTTTAGCTTACAAAAAGCAGCTAAATGGCAGCTAACTGAAATTAGCCGTATCAGCCCACCAAAAGCAAAACCTGAGGCGGTGTGTTTATTTGCTAACCCGACAACTCAAGCAGTATCGGCATTTGTGGCAGACGCTCGTGGTCTTATCCGCGAAACACTGGTGTTTGATATGGCAAACAAACGCACATTAAACCTTGAATTACGTGAGTTTGCTGGCGTAAGTGAAACATCAGGCTGTGCGGTTGATGATAACAGTAAAACTCTTTATTTAAGTGAAGGCGAGCTAGGCATTTGGCAAATTAACGCAGATGCTGAATCGCGCGCCGATAAAAAGCCCGTGGCTTTGATGTCGCCATTTGGCAGCTTAGCGCCTGAAGTTGGCGGTTTAAGCACAACAGATGATGGTAGCTTATGGTTCACCACCTCTGAAGATAACCAATTACATCGCTACGAAAAGAGTACTAAACGTTTTAGCAGCTGGCAATTTGCTGGTGAACTGGCGATTGAATCTGCCGCAGTGCGCTTTAACAATGAGCAAGCTGATATCGTGTTATACGATGACGAATCAGGTCATTATGTAAAAGGTCAAATAGATGGGCAGGCTAAACAACATAATAGCGCTAAAACAGCCGCTGTTACTTACATCAATGCACAAGCGCAAACCGATGCAGTACGTGCTTTTGGTGATGCCGCCGATGACCCTGCTATTTGGGTAAACCCTAAAAATGCAGCAAAAAGCCTGATCTTAGGTACCGATAAACGCCGTGGTTTAATGGTGTATGACCTTGCAGGCAAAGAGCTACAAGCGCTAGAAACAGGCCGTTTAAATAATGTTGATGTGCGCCAACATGCAAGTATCAACAACGCAACAAATACCTGGATTGCAGGTAGTAACCGTACTCACAACAGCATCAGTGTTTATAGCGTCGATACTCACAATCAGGTGCAACATCTTGCTGAGCTGCCAACGACTCTAAAAGAAATTTACGGTATGTGTATGTACTCATCAAACACAGGCAACTATGTGTTTATGAATGACAAATCAGGCCTATTTCAGCAATACAAACTAACTGGTAATAATGAGAGCGTATCAGCACAACTAGTACGCGAATTTAGTGTACCGAGCCAACCTGAAGGTTGCAGTGCTGATGATAAAACCGCACAGCTATTTTTAGGTGAAGAAGACGAAGGTATTTGGTTTATTGGCGCTGAGCCAACAGCAGGAAATAAACCTGTAATGCTGCAAACTGTGAACGATATGTTGGTTGATGATGTAGAAGGCATGGAAATCTACCACGCAAAAGATGCCCGCTATTTAGTGGTTTCTAGCCAAGGTGATTACAGCTATGTGCTTTATAAAATTATTGATGGCAATACCCCTAGCCTAGAGTTTGCGGGTAAATTTGCAATCAGCAATAACCTAGAGTTAGCAATAGATGGCGTATCAGAAACCGATGGTCTAACGGTAACACCGGCTGCGTTACCGGGCTACCCTGAAGGGGTGCTAATTGTGCAAGATGGTTACAACCGTATGCCGCAAGCACCGCAAAACTTTAAGATTATTGACTGGCGCGAAGTAAAAAAAGCCATTCAATAAATTACTCCGTAAGGGTGCTCGGTTTATCTGGGCACCTTTTTTATCTGCACATGTTTAATCAGTAAAATAGATAACTAAAACACCCAACTATTGCACCGTAAATTAGCATAGGCAAAAAGGTTTTCTTAAGCACTGGCCCTTCTTGATTATTCACTCCAACAATACTGGCTACAGCAATAATATTGCTAATGCAGATCATATTCCCCATCGCCGCCCCCGTTGATTGCAACGCAAGCACTAAGGTTTCTGACAAACCCACTTGCTGTGCAATACCATATTGAATACCGCCAAAGGTAAGATTAGACACCGTTGCCGAACCTGAAAAGAAAGTGCCGAGAGCTCCCAAGTAGGAGGCAAATAACACCCAGTGCTCCCCGCTTAAATCAGCAAAGGTACTCGCCATATAAAATATGGGCGCATTATGGCCACCTTGCATTAAAACATTCACCATCACCAGCGCCCCGATCAAAGCAATACATGGCATAGCAATACGGCCTAAGGTGTCGGAGCACATTTGCTTTACTTGTGACTTGCTCATTTTAAGTAACGGAACGCAGATCAGCACCACTAATACAAACGGGATCAACGCTGGTACAAACAAGGTTTTATATGACCACCCCACTGAGGTGCCGAATATCTCATGTAAAGATAAGATCAGTGCTTTGCTTAATTCAAATTGTGCAAAGCCCAAATGAATACTCACCCAGAGCGTTTCGTCGTTTAGCAATGCTTTAATGCCCAACTGATGAATACGGGTTATCACCAGCACAACAATCAAGAGCAATAACGGGAATAACGCTACAAATAGCGTTTTAGGTGTGAACTCGACCTTGTTTTTTGATCTTTGCATATTCGCAGCTGATTTATCTAAACCCACTCCCCTACTTGCTAAATAGATAGTCACTAATAGACCCACTGCACCACCTATCAACGATGGAAATTCATAGTTCCACTGGGCAAACAACCAATAAGGTAAGACACATGAAAACACACTTAAATAAATGAATACGCTATTTTGACGCACCTTTTTTAGTGGTAAAACAAGACACAGCGCAATCATAGGAATAACCAAAGCAGCAATAACATGACAAAGCGCCGTCCATCTTGAGATAGCCAGCACTTGCCCGTCATCTAAGTTTAGCGCCGAAAAGCCAAACCATGTTGGTGTGCCAACTGCACCAAAAGATACGGGGATCGAGTTTAAAATAAGAGTGAAAATAATCACTTTAAAAGGCGAGAAACCAAGCCCGACCAAAATAGGCGCCGCGATGGCCGCAGGCGTGCCAAAGCCCGATGCGCCTTCGAGCATAAATGCAAACGCCCAACCAATGATCATCAACTGCGCAACTTGATTACTGCTAATTGATTCGAGCCAGTGTTTTATCGTGGTTTCGGCCCCTGATATTGCCAACATGCGGTTAAGTAAAATAGCTCCAGCAATAATCGAAATAGGCGTCATAACAGACAACACACCAGCAAACGAATTAGCAAGCAACAGCCTTAAATCAGCTTGAAAGAAAAACAGTTGCAGTAAAGCAGCGATTAGCGCTGTTATGGGTAAGGCAATGTAAGAAGCGATGGGGCTGCGTTTTACCATCATCCAGATCAGCACCAAAATAGGCAGTGCAGCCACTAGGGTATTCATGGGTCATCCTGTTGTTTTTATTAAGCGCTTTCCTTAATTCAAAGTATAGACAGGATAACCATAATCAGTATTTTTTATTTGTTAAATGAGTGTACTGAGCCACCAAAGTAACAGTACTAACACCGAAATAGCGACTAAAGCTTTGGTTTTGTGCTTTTGAATAACTCGCTCTGCCTGATTACCCGCGTAATAAACAACTGCAGCAAGGGCAAAGTAGCGGATTGAACGAGCAATAACCGTTGCCAGTAAAAATAGAAAAATTGAATACTTAGTTGCTCCAGCGGCAAGCATGGCAATTTGAAATGGAATAGGCACAATACCGAGCGTCAATACAAACCAAAAGCCTTGTGCCTGCATTTTTTGCTTAACTTGCTCGAACTGCTCAGGGTTTGAGAAGGTATTAATCACCCAGTCCCCCACTACATCAAATAGATAGTAGCCGAGGGCATAACCAAAAATAGCACCAATAATACAACCAATGGTCGCCATTAATGCGATTAACCAAAGCTTTTCGCGGCGGGCTTGCATTAACGGAACAAGCACAGCTTCAAGAGGAATAGGCACTATGGTTGACTCTAAAAATGATGCCACCGTGATTGATTTGAGCATATGTTTAGAGTCGATAAACTGCCGTGTTTTTTGCTTTAACTTTTTAGCAATTGCCATTATTCATCCCTTGGAGTTTTGTTGCGGTATAGGTTACAACAAAAACCCTTAACCGTCCCTTACGGTTTATGAATATAACGGCTACGGCCTTGATTTTTTGCCAAATAAAGCGCTTGGTCGGCACGTTTCATAGTGTTGCTAAATGTCTCTGTGGCACGTTTTATAGCCGAACCCACACTCACGCTGAGCGTTTTACTCGGCGTCACCATCACATTATTAGCAAGGCTCAGCAGTTGCTCACAGGTAGCACGTAACTTATCAGCGTCGTCAGTGGCAACATACAATGCAAATTCTTCACCGCCTATTCGCGCAAATAGAATGTCATCATTTAATGCTTGATGACACTGATAAACAAAATCTATCAATACCTGATCGCCAACATCATGGCCATATTCATCATTAATCGCTTTAAAATGATCAATATCAACTATCACTAGGCTGTGTGGCTTATCTTGGTTTTGCTGCACATAATGATAAAAATAACGACGGTTATACGCCTTTGTTAATACATCGGTTTTTAGTTCTTCCTCAAGCTGTTCGCGGGTTTTAGCTAAGTCTGTAAGGGCAAGGTAAAGACCAAACCCAGTTACTAGCATCCCTAAAGTGCGGGTAACATCTTCGATGTAAATGCCGACCCAGATTGGTTGAAATACCAGCTCGTCTAAAAAATCAAAAGTAAGCCCAACGCTCCAAAGGAAGATACCCACACTTAAAAATAAGTAACTGCGCTTAGCAACCACCGAGGTTTGCACAAACGCGAAAATACAAATCAAAATGAGCAAATTGATGGCGTCACTTAGCACGCCATTTAAGTAGATATCGTTTTCGAGCCGATTAAAGTAATACAGATAAGTGATCACTATCAGCAACAAAAAGACAATAAAAGAACTAATAAATAACTGCTTTATTATGAGTGGTACTGAGTTTAACTCAGCCTTTACTTCAGGAGGGGATGCTTGCTTATTCATAACTAATCACGACAACGTACTGCAATGAACTAAACATTAGCAAAGCAAATTTAAAAGTGCATGATAAAGCCGCTTTAAAGGGCAAAAACCAGCGTTTTTACTGGAGTAAAAAGTCTAAAAATAAGCCGTTTTAGTCAGTAAAAAAGTCTAAGTTCATGCTATTTGCCACTAACGGTCGCAATTCTGCTGTTATTTTTTTATCATCGCTGACAATTTAAATGACACAGCAAGAATCAATGAGCGACGCACGATTTATTCCTTTTCGAAAACACGACATCATCAACCTTTGCCAAGCCTATTTAGGTAAATCGCAATCAGGTTCGTTTATGGAGTTTGCTACACTTTTGCAAAGCGTGACTCATTATCAATATCACGAGCTGCTGGAGTCATTAAAAAACAACTATGCGCCATTTGACCCAAATAGCGACACCCGCACTCTAATACCGATTACCGACGAGCAACGTACCAGTTACCAATCTGCCTTTGCAAAAGACTTTGCCACCGTACTCAATGCTGCCAATTTTGAAACCATTACCAATCAAGACTTACAAGATGCGCTCAATGAAGAGTCTTTATTTAAAGTGCGTTTAGCCGTTGAGTTTGATGACTTTGCAGAAGTGGTCTTTTACCGTCGCGGCGAGTCGCAAAAAACTGAGACGCTGCGCAGTTTTTGGGGGCTTAAGAAAAAGCAGATTCAATTTACTAACTATGATCGCGTTGCCATATTCATTCGCTTTAAAGACGAGCAGTACTTTTTAGAAAAAGGTAAAATGCCGGTAGGCTTTGAACCAAATTCAACCATTGTCAAATTATTCCAGAATGTGCCAAAAGCCGATTTAGAAATGCTGTTTCCGAATAGCGAAGTAAAAATGCGCCCGATAGATAAACTGATTATTGGTTCATCAGCACTGATTGGCGGTGCTGTGGTGTTGGTAACAAAATTAGGCGCGTCAATTTTACTCCTGATTGCTCTGATTGCCTTTTGGGGTGGTTGGCGCAGTGAAGAAGTACATATGAGTCAGCAACATTTTATTACCTTTGCAATCGGCATGGGGGTATTTGGCAGCTTTATTTTTAAAGAATGGAGCAAGTTTAAAAACCGTAAAATTCGCTTTATGAAAGCACTGGCCGACAACTTGTATTTTAAAAACCTAGATAACAATGCAGGTGTTTTTCATACTCTAGTTGATGCAGCTGAAGAAGAGGATGTTAAAGAGGCGCTGCTTGCCTACACCTTTTTACTAAAAAGCGAATCAGCGATGACGGCAGAGCAATTAGATAGTCAAATTGAGCAATGGTTTAAGGAGCAACATAATTGCCAGCTCGACTTTGAAATTGATGACGCTTTAGACAAGCTAGTAAGGCTTGATCTAGTTAATCAACAAAATGACGTTTATACAGCGGTTGATTTAGATAAGGCTAAACAGCGTTTAGATACGCGTTGGGATGACTATTTTAAGTTTGCCTAAGCCTTTAAAATCAGCTACTAGCAAGTACAAATCGAGTTTGAGTCTATTTAACTCTCGTTACGGCATTTTGGTCTCAATGTGCTTGCGCAGTAAATGGTCTGCTTTTAGGATAAAATTTTACGGCTAAAAAAAGACCATTCCATGCAATTAAAAAAAACAATCCTTATTGGAGCAAGTTTGCTGTGCGCAGCAACAACAGCTCAAGTATATGCTAACGACAAATTTGTCTCTGAAGATATTTTTCAACTTGAATACGCAGGCGACCCACAAATAAGCCCAGACGGTAAAAAAATCGTTTATGTTCGCAGCGGCTACGACATCATGAAAGATGGTAATAAGCGTAGCTTTTGGCTGTACGATATAAAGTCTGGTCAACACACACCACTGTTTTCTGATGAACATAACTATAGCCAACCTACTTGGTCTCCAGATAGCAAGAAAATTGCTTTTACCAGCAACTCAAGTGGCTCAAATCAGCTTCACGTTTATTGGTTAGCACAAGACAAACAGGCATTATTAACGCAACTACCAAAATCAGTACGTAACTTAACTTGGTCAAATGATTCTGAACAAATTGCCTTCACCATGAGTATTCCTGAAGGTAAATCTGCGTTCGCTAAATCAGTAAAACTGCCGAAAAAACCTAAAGGTGCTGAGTGGTCAAAACCAGTGAGAGTGTTTGAAAAAGCACGCTATCAAGCTGATGGCGCAGGCTTTTTAGAGCCTTCATACCGTCACGTTTTTGTTATTCCTGTTTCGGGTGGCACACCACGCCAATTAACATCGGGTGATTATCAGCACTATGGTCCACTTGCTTGGGATCCAAGTAACACAAAACTAGCTTTTTCTGCTGATCGCAATGATGAGTGGGAATATCGCACAACTGAGTCAGACCTATACGAAATCAATGTAAAATCAGGCGAGCTTACGCAACTAACTGATTTACCTGGCCGTGAAAGCAACCCGCGTTACGCACAAGACGGTGATGAACTTGCCTTTGTTGCGCGTGACAATGCCCCTGTGCCTTACATTAACTCAACACTATCTATGCTCGATTTAGACGATAAATCAATCAAGCATATTACTGAAAAATTAGACCGTTCAGTGGCTGATTATAAGTGGTCAGGCGATGGTGACTTTGTTATTCAGTACGACGACTTTGGTAAGCGTAAGCTCGCTAAAGTAAGCAGCCGCGGTAAGGTCACTGACTTAACTGATACCGTATCGGGCACTTCGATTGGTCGTCCGTATATTAGCGGTAGTTTTAGCATGGCCAATAATGGCGCTATTGCGTACACCACAGGCAGCGAATACCGCCCAGCTGATTTAGGCTACATCTACAGAGGTAAAAGTAAAACGCTAACTTCATTAAACGAAGATGTATTAGGCCATAAGAAGCTTGGTAAAGTGCACGAGCTGAATGTTAAATCGCAGTTCGACGGCCAGGCTATTCAAGGTTGGTATATCACACCACCTGATTTTGATGAAAGCAAACAGTACCCATTAATGGTTGAAATTCACGGCGGCCCACATCTTGCCTATGGCCCAAGCTTTACTGCTGAATTACAGCGTTATGCCGCTGAAGGATACGTGGTTGTGTATGTGAATTACCGTGGTTCAACAAGTTACGGTAAAGACTTTGCACTACTGCTAGATGGTAAATACAGCTCTGAAGAAGACTTTGCCGATCACAACTCAGCAGTTGATGCCATGATTACTAAAGGCTTTATCGACAAAGATAACCTATTTATTGCTGGTGGTTCAGCAGGTGGTATTGCAACGGCTTATGCGGTTGGTTTAACAAACCGCTTCAACGCTGCGGCAATTACCAAGCCTGTGATCAACTGGTTAAGTAAAACTCTTTCAGCCGACAGCTATATTGGTCAAATTCGTAACCAGTTCCCTGGCATGCCTTGGGATAATGTGGAGCACTACTGGAAACGTTCGCCGCTTTCATTAGTGGGTAACGTAACCACGCCATCATTGATCATGACAGGTGAAGAAGACCGCCGTACGCCTATTTCAGAGTCAGAGCAGTTCTATCAAGCATTAAAACTGCAAAAGGTAGATACCGTGCTTATTCGTGTGCCGGGCTCACCACATGGTATTGCGGGTCGTCCATCACGTATGATTTCGAAAATTGAATACACCCTTGCGTGGTTCAAACAATATCAGAAGTAATGAATTAAGCAGGAGTGAGCTGCTCACTCCTGCTTAAAAATAATGATGACTAAGCGCAAGTTGAGCAGAACCTATCGACTGCGCTTTTTCCCCGCACACGCCTAAACCCACTTCACAGCTACGTAGTCCACGACTATCTAAACGTGCAAATGCTGCAATTGATAACTGCTTGAGCTGTTCAAGCGCTTTACTCGGTAACGGCGAATCAATAATCACAGCTTGCATATCTAATAGACTCAAACTGTTATGCATGGCAATACTGATAGCCTCAGCGGCTTTTTCAAGCCAAGGCTGAACGAGTCGTTTATGCTCTGTAAACTGACTGTCAGTTAGCTCATACACTGAAATGCCAAGTTGCTGCTTATCAAACTCGCTTTGCAATGATAGTAATGAACATTGACTAAGTAACTGCTCCCGATCAGCGTTTAGCATTGAGCCTATAGCACCGGCATTACCACTTTTACCTTCGAGAAGCTGGTGGTTAATCACCACAGCCCCACCTAAAAAAGCCCCCAAATAAACATACAAAAAATCGCTGTAGTTATTAGGGTTACCAAGGCTTAGTTCTGCACAGCAGGCAGCGTTATTATCGTTACTAATATAAACAGGAAACTGGAACTGACTTTCTAAGTAACCTTTTAAGTCGAAATTTTGCCATTGGCTAAGGGTATTTGTTGCAGTATCTGAAGCGGCTTGCCATTGCCAAATATCAAACGGCATAGCGACACCAAGCCCACACACATGTGAGCGCAGTTCAGGTTCTAATTGACTGATTAATTGTGGGATATGTGTTTCTAAGAATGATTTAAGCTCATCAACCGATGCTTCATTCACCTCAACAGATACCGATGCTCTTTGCGTGCTTTGTAAGTCAACGAGTATCAGGTCGAAGCGTCGTCGCCCGATTTTCAAACCAAAACTAAATGCGCCATCTGGATTGAGCCTAAACGGCACGCTTGGCTGCCCTACTCGTCCTTTTACAGGTGCATCACGAAGCAATAGCTTATCTTCTTCGAGCTTGTTGATATTTACTGTTGCCGCCTGAGCAGACAAGGCTAACGCTTTTGCTATTTGTGCTTTAGGCATGCTTTGCTGTTGCCTAATTAAACTTAAGATTGCGCGCTCGTTATTGCTTCTTGGTGCTCGCGATAAACTGCTCTTCATAACATCCTTCTTGATATAAGCTTGATAAGCGGCCTATTAGACCTTTTTGGCGTACTATCTACCAGTCAAAATAATAAATCAACTAGGTTGATTTATTATTTATAGTCGTGAATACTGTCGGCCACAACAATATGAACACATTAATCTGGTGAACTATGCAAACACAGCCTGCTATTGTATCGCGCCAAATGCTTTGGCCTTTTATTCTGCTTACAATTTGCTTTGCTGCTTGGGGTACTGCGGCCAATATGACAGACCCATTAGTGAAAGTTTTTAGCAAAACATTTTCGATGAGTGCGTTGCAATCAGCACTTGTGCAGTTTAGTTATTACGGTGCTTATTTTTGCTTAGCTTTACCGGCAGCCATGATCAATAGACGGTTTAATTATAAAACGGGGCTGTTAGTGGGTTTAGCTATGGCCGCCTGTGGTGCCTTATTGTTTTACCCTGCTAGCCAAACCATGCTCTATAGCCACTTTTTATTGGCCTTGTTTATTCTTGCTGGTGGCTTGTCTATTTTAGAGACCTCGGCAAACCCCTATGTCATGCAGTTAGGATGCGAGCAAACAGCAACCCGTAGACTTAACCTCGCGCAAGCTTTCAACCCTGTTGGTACTAATATTGGTGTGTTTTTAGCGGCGACGTTGATCTTACCGAACTTAAATCAAGCTGATAGCGCAAGCCGTGCCCTAATGAGTGAAGCGCAACTAAAAACCGTTGTAAGTGCAGAACTAGATGCTGTGATGGTGCCGTATGTGGGTATGGCCTGTTGCTTAATCTTACTATGGCTATGTATCTTTTTTAGCCGCTCTCCTGCCACAGTAACAAAAGCCGCAGCGCAGCCGCGTAAACTTAAAAAAACCTTTCAACATTTATATCAAAATAAACACTACCGATTTGGTGTGCTGGCACAGTTTTTTAATGTAGGCGCACAAACCTGTGTATGGACCTACACCATTGGTTACACAATGGAAGCACTTAACACTACAGAAGTTACCGGCGGCCAAGTCTTACAATATTCTATGCTGGTGTTTTTAGTATCTCGATTCATTATGACTTGGTTAATGCGCTTTATTAGCGGCGCTAAATTACTGCGTTTTATGGCTTTAGTTGCAGCCGTGCTTTGTTTTATTGTTACCACCCAAGTTAATTTAGTGGGCGTAGTCGCACTTGTCGCTATTTCAAGCTGTCTATCTTTGATGTTTCCAACCATTTACGGCACAGCACTTGAAGGCCTCGGCGAAGATGCAAAAGTGGGTGCGGCAGGTTTAGTAATGGCAATTTTAGGGGGCGCATTTTTACCTCTGATCCAAGCCGCAACTATAGATGCCTTTAACACTGCTGTTTCGTTTGTTGTACCACTTGTTTGCTTTTTAATTGTTGCTTTGTATGGCCACCATACCAAAGTAGCAGCAATACCCGCCAAAGCGCAGTTGCAGGACTAAACGCATCAATGAGATAATGCACCTCGTTTACCTACTTAAGCGAGGTGTATCGTCAATTAATGGCACATATTACATTTTTTATGGTCAAGTTTTTGGCCTTTTCTGTTGGCTGTTTTTCCTGCTTTTTACTTCATGACCAAGCCAATGTTGCCCTTGTGTTATCTGCTGCATTTACCGGTTTAGTTGGCACATTTATTCCTTTTCCTGCTCGTTTTGGTAACCATCCTTATGCAGCCATTTACGCTGGTAGTTTTGCTGGTATGTGCTCATCGAGTTTAATCAACAGCTACTGGGAGCTGAGTTTTATCTCTTTAATTGGTGCCAGCCTTTACGTATTAACTATGAACCTATTTGCAGGTTTTGGTGGTCGTCTTGGTAGCGTTGCTTTTGCCAGTGTGGCGCTTTACATGCTTGCAAAAGGAGTCTTTTAATGGATTTGTTTATTACAATTACCGCTTTACTTGGTGCCTACTCTACTTACTTTTTAGCGCATCATAATCGCTTTGATGGCATTCGCGCCTCAGCCGCCACCAGCATTATTGCATTTGCAATTTTAAGCCTATTCCCTGTTGATGTAGAACTTTACAGCGTGGCGTTTTTTGGGGGGACTTTCATTGGCATGAGCGCACCAAAACGCTTTGGCATTTTTACATTAGCCATTGCTTCAATATTGTTTGCTTTGTTGTTTGAATACCTTGTGCCGCGCTTGCATGGCTATGGCGGTGCATTGGGCTTGAGTGCTTTTCTATCTGTGTGTGTTTGCCATATCGGTATCTTGCTAGGGGCACCCCGCAGTAAAAAAAGCAACTAAATCTGACTTGGCAATTAAAAACCTATACCTTTTCATTAAGATTCTTTAGTATGTTAATTACTTGTTTAAGGATAAAGGATCTTTATGCTGTTTCGCTCATTACTGATTGCTACCATGCTTTGTTTCATCAGTTGTGCAACGGCTGCGAAAACACTGACCTTTATCGCTGAAGATCTACCTCCTTACCATTTTAAAAATCAGCAAGGCGAAGCCGATGGTGCACTTGTTGAAGTAGTAAAAGCCGCCTTAACACACGCAAACATCCCCAGCGAATTCGCAATTATGCCTATGGCGCGGGCTTTTCATGAGCTCGAAAACAATCCAAACATGTTAATGATTTCGCTACTAAAAAACCCAGCTCGTGAGAGTCGCTTTCAGTGGTTAGCACAAACCTATTTTTCGGACGCTTACCTCGTTGACCTTGCGAGCAAAAGCCACAAAATATTTAGTTTAAAGCAAGCTCAGCAGTACCGTGTCGCGACTATTCGAGGCTATTCAAGTGAGCATTACTTGAAGCAAGCCGGATTTAATGAAGATAAAAATTTGGTGCTAGTCAGTCATTACCATCAACTTTGGCAATTGCTTGAAAAAGAGCGCATAGACTTTGTGCTGACCAACACCCTGACTTTGCAAAACGAACTGGCATTATCTGGGGTTGATCCAAGTGACATTCATAAAAGCCTACACTTAGATGACTTTCCTTCAGGTCTTTATTTAGCTGCAAACCTTAATTTAGATAAACAACTCGCAGCGCAATTAAGAAACGCGGTTGAAGCTTTGAAGCAAAGTGGTCAATACCAAGCAATATTACAAAAATGGCAGTTGCCTTTACCTAATTAAAAATGAAAAACATTCCATTATTTTATAAAAGCTTAGCCTTAGCTTGTGCCCTTAGCTGTCTAACGCTAAGCACCTATGCTATTACCCCTAAACAAGCGTTAGAAAAGCTAAACGAAGCCCAGTCACTACGCAATAGTAACCCAAACCAAGCCACTGAAATATTTGAGCAGTTAACTAACGACTCAACTCTCGTCAATGAGCCTAACATCATACAAGAGGCATTCGAATCGCTGGCATTTATGAATGTGAGCAGTGGTGATTATGATCAAGCACTGAGCTATGCAGAGCAGCTACTGGAGTACGGACAAAAGCAAAGTAATCAGGCTATTGCAGTACGAGCGATGCTTATTCAGGGCTACGCACAAGGCAGAAAAAGTAACTTTCTAACAGCAGAGCAGCACTACCGAGATGCATTAGCTATTGCTAAACAGATAAAAGATTCTGTGCTGATTGCCCAGTCTTATGAGCGATTAGCAGCCATTTTACGCTGGCAAGATAAATACATAGCCGCCCTAAATGAGGCACAAAAATCTGTTAATATCTTAAATGAGTTTGATGATGAAAAATCGTATGCATCGGCATTACTAAACTTAGGAATAATCGAAGCCATTATTGGCGATCACAATGCGGCGCTTGCAAGTTTAACTCAATCATTCTCTTTGCATCAAAAGCTTGATGACAAAAAAGGCATAGCCGATTCGCTTTACGAAATTGGCGAAGTTTACCGCCGTATGGGCGACAGTGCTCAATCGTTAAAGCACTTTAAAATGTCCCACGTGTTGGATTTAGAAATTGGCTCAAAAGTCGACATCGGTAACAGTGCCATGAAGGTCGGCTACGCTGCGCTAAAACAAGGCGAACTTGCTACAGCCACAGATTACGCAGAAAAGTCGATTAGCTATTATCAGCAATCATCTTCAAACACAGGGCTATGTCGCTCGTACGATTTAATGGCGTTAATTGCTTTAAAACAAAATAACATAAGTGAAGCGCAAGCCTATATCAACCGCGCTTTGGCAATCGCTACTGACTATAATTTTCGCTCACACTTGGTATCTTTAGGGATCACTCAAACACGTATTTATCAAGCCCTTGATGATCACGCTGAAGCAATTAAAACCGCAGAGCAGGCTTTAAAACAGGCTGATGAGCTGCAAGATGTTGAAGATCAAATTAGTTTAAATAAGTTACTCACTGACTCTTACCTTGCTTTACAACTGTATAAACAAGCATTTGAATCGCAAAACCGCTATCAAACCCTTGAAGATAGTACCGGTAAAAATCAGCACGACTTAACCGTGGCCGCGATGCAAAGCCAAGTAGCTTTTATGCGAAATCAGCAAGAAATCAACCAATTGAGTGCTGAAAAGCAAATTCAAGCGGCTCAACTAAGCGAAAGTGAATGGCAATTCAAAGCGTGGTTACTGGGCTTAAGCTGCGTGATTTTGCTGATATCTGGCTTTGGTTACCGCTCATTTAAAAAGCGTAAGCTTGCCAGTGAACGAGCACAGCTACTCCAAGAAGTCGTTGATAAAAAGAACCGCTTACTAGCCGATGTGTCTCATGAAATTCGCACGCCACTCACAGCACTACAATTGCAAGTTGAAGCATTGCAATACAATATCGCCAAAGACGTAGATGCCTCTTACGATGCCATTAATCGAAAACTTACCGATATCAATGTACTGATCCGTGATATCCATCAACTAGCACAAGCTGACTCCGATAGCCTATATCTGAAACTAAAACCCTATTTACTTGCTGATGTATTATCCGTTTGGCAGCAAGACTTTACTGCTTTTGTAGAAAACAAAGGCTTTGAATTTACTTGTAACATTCACCTTGCTGCTGATATCAAAGTCACATGGGATATCGATAAAATTAAGCAAGTACTGACGAACCTTTTATCAAACAGTACTTTTTATACTGATAAACCCGGCAAAATTAAATTTATAGCAATGGCCTCAGAGCAGAGTATTACTTTTAGTATTGAAGATACCCCACCCGGCGTTACCAATAATCAGTTAGTTGAAATATTCGAACGTTTATACCGCGTTGATAAGTCGCGCAGCCGTCAAACAGGCGGCTCAGGCCTTGGGCTTGCAATTTGTAAAAGCCTGATTGAAACACACAAAGGCACTATTAAAGCTGAGCATAGTGAGCTAGGTGGCGTTAAGATCCTCATTTGCTTACCGCTTATTAGTGAACAACAGGTTTAATTAGCACCACGATTCCCTAAAATCGCCCCTAAACAGGGCGATTTCACGACATTTAGCCCAATTAATGCCGACCAAGGTCGCATATTATTTAATCAAAAAAACACCTACATTTTTTAGGGTCTCTCACTAAAAAGTATAGGAGCCTCACAATGGCGGGCGAATATCAACAACAATATCAACAGTTCCAGCGCGATCCGGGTCAGTTTTGGCTTGAGCAAAGTAAACGAATTCCTTGGTTTAAAGAGCCAAGTGCCCCTTATCAATATGACGATAATGATTTTTACCATTGGTTTGCCGATGGTCAATTAAACACTTGTTACTTAGCCCTCGACCAACATGTCGAAGCAGGCTATGGCGACCAAACTGCACTGATTTACGACTCTCCTGTTACCAATACCAAACAACAATACACTTATGGCGAGTTACAAACTCAAGTTGCTAAATTTGCAGGACTCATGCAATCCCTTGGCGTAAGCAAAGGTGACCGTGTAGTCATTTATATGCCAATGATCCCACAAGCGGTTATTGGTATGCTAGCGTGCGCGCGTCTTGGTGCCATTCACTCCGTTGTATTTGGTGGTTTTGCACCACACGAACTCGCGGTGCGTATTGATGATGCAAAGCCTAAGCTTGTGCTTACTGCGTCTTGCGGGGTCGAAATTAATCATGTGATTGAATATAAACCACTGCTTGATGAAGCACTCGAAACTGCCAAGCATGCTGTTGAACACTGTATTGTATTTCAGCGTGAGCAAGCGATTGCCGAGATGCAAGATGGCCGAGACATCGATTGGCAATCAGCCTCTGATGCAGCAAGTGCAGTCGATGCAGTGCCTGTTGCAGGCGACGACCCGCTTTATATTCTTTACACATCAGGCACCACAGGCACACCTAAAGGGGTGGTTCGAGAAAACGGGGGTCACGCAGTTGCAATGCATTACAGCATGGAAACCGTGTATGGCATGAAACCCGGCGAGGTATTTTGGGCAGCTTCAGATATTGGCTGGGTGGTTGGTCACTCATACATTGTTTATGCACCGCTCATTTATCGCTGTGCCACCGTACTTTACGAAGGCAAACCAATAAGAACCCCAGATGCCAGTGCGTTTTGGCGTGTTGTAGAAGATTATAAAGTCACCGCTTTATTCAGTGCTCCTACTGCGTTTCGCGCAATTAAAAAAGAAGACCCTACCGCTGAGGGCTTTAAACAATACGATACCTCAAGTTTAAAACGCTTATTCTTGGCCGGTGAGCGCCTAGATCCACCCACTTATGAATGGCTAAAAGACAACACCGGCTTGCCTGTACTCGACCACTGGTGGCAAACAGAAACAGGTTGGGCAATTGCGTGTAATCCAATTGGTATTGAACAACTTGCTACTAAGCCGGGTAGTTCAACGGTGCCAACACCGGGATTTGATGTACAAATTCTTGATATGAATGGTGAGCAGTGCGCTGCAAACGAAAGCGGTGCAGTTGTAATTAAACTGCCTTTACCACCGGGCTGTTTACCAACAATTTGGCAAAACAATGAACGCTTTCAAGCGGGCTACTTAAGCGAGTACCCAGGTTATTACCTCTCTGGTGATGGCGGCTATATTGATGACGATGGGTATCTATTTATTATGGGTCGTACCGACGATGTAATTAACGTTGCGGGTCATCGCTTATCAACCGGTGAAATGGAAGAAATTGTAGCAGCCCACCCTGCTGTTGCTGAATGTGCAGTATTTGGTGTTAACGATGCACTCAAAGGGCAATTACCCATGGCGATGATAGTGCTCAAAGACGATTATCTTGGCGATAGCAAAGAAGTTGAGCAACAGTTAGTGCACTCGGTAAGAAATCAAATTGGCGCCATTGCCTGCCTGAAAAACATTTTGCATGTTGAACGCCTCCCAAAAACCCGCTCAGGGAAAATACTCAGAAAGAACTTACGCCAATTGGTCGATGGTGAAGAACTGCAAATTCCATCAACCATTGATGATGCGAGTATATTTGATGAAATCAACCAACAACTTAACAATCGCTGATCTGCGTTTGTAATTTTGTAATGTTACCAAAGGCCTTGTTTAAGGCCTTTATTCGTTTTGGCCTATGGCTTGCAACTTTACATGTAAGTTAGCAAACGAAAAGGTGGTTAACATGGCTGTTATCGCAGGTTATATCCAATTCAATGAATTAGGCAAAACAGAATTTCATTATATTAATCAACTAGCTGATGTATTTAATCGCTATAAAAAAGCAGATGTTCAGCGCTTTGATTGCGATAATGGAGCTATTTTTCACTATGACTTTGATGCTTACCAACAAGCGAGTTGGTTGCAAACTGAGTCGCAAATTGCAACGCTGATTGGTCACCCTTTACTGAGCAGCTCGCGCTGTGATGATTTAAAAACCATGGCCAATACAGCTTCGCTCAACACTTGCTTACAGCAATGTGAAGGGGTATTTAGCTTTTGCCAGTTTAATAGCCAATTAGGCAGCTTAGTACTTGCCACCGACCCACTTGGCTTAAAACCGTTTTACACCTTAAAAACGGCGCAAGGCTTACTGTTTTCAACCAACTTGGGGATATTTAAACAGCTGAGTATTGAGCTTGAAAGCGATGCCGAAGCACTCACAGAGCTTGCTGTGCTTGGTTACCCGCTATTAGATCACACGCCTTACAAAAACATTAAATGCTCATACTCAGGCGAAATATTACGTTTCGATGCCAGCCACGGCGTGGTAAAACAGCGTTACTTTGATTGGGTCGCCCTTGCCAAACAAAACCGAGAGGTGACCGATGCAATTGAAGGCGTTACTCAGGCTTTTCGCAGTGTGGTAACAAAAGCGATGCACACCGATAAAAAAGTGCTGAGCACCTTGTCTGGCGGCCTTGATTCACGGTTAATTAACTGCGAGCTATTACGCCAAGGTGTTGAGCTTAAGTCGTTTAATTTTTCGCAATCAGATAGCCAAGATCTCTACTGCGCAAAACAATATGCTTCGCAAAATGCCCTTAAACTTGAAGTTGTGCAAGTACGCGACACGCAAACGCTCTCTGTTGAGCAGCGCCTTGGCAAATACTGGCGCAAAGCACATCACAATGAATATAAAACCGTTTCAAGACCACAAATTAGTTGGTCTGGTAATGGTGGCAGTGTTGGCTTAGGTGCCGTATTTTATGGCGACGCTATTTATGATGCGGCAAAAGAAAACAATCTTGATAAGCTCATTCAAGCTTATTTAGATCAGCAGTACGCTTATTTGCCAAAGTCAGTGGTACATAATGCGTCACTACTACAACAAAAATTAATTGATAACCTAAAACTTAGTTTTAAACCGTTAGCCGAGCTACCACTCGAAAAAGCATTTCAATTGTTTTTGCTACTCAATGATCAACACCATCATTTGAGCATTCCAAACGAGCAAGTATGCGAATTTAAAATGGAGTTCTTTCATCCGTTTTATTCGTGGAAGGTACTACAATATCCTTTAGCTGTCCCTGTTGAATATGTTCGTAAGCACCGCTTTTATCAACGCTGGCTTAAAACCAGTTACCCACGTGCTATGCTTGCCCCCTGGCAAGCCTATCCGGGTCATATGCCTTGTCCTATCAAGGTAAATTACCAATCACAGTGGCAGTTTAACAATAACAATCTGATGCGTTTTGGCGAGCTCTTTAAGCTGTGGTACGAGATCATGCGCTTTGATCGCCATCAACTGATCAAACGCAGTCACTTTACCGCGTTATGCTTATTACAGTTAGCTCACTTAAAGAATGCTCAGCCAAATATACGCATTGCTCAGCGGTTCTGTCAGTGGTAATTGGTAGTCACAATGCCCTCATCTGAGGGCATTATTATGAAATACAAAAACTACTTTCTAAAAAATAATATTACAGGCTAGAATCAAGTCAGTTATTAATAATTTAAGCTGAGACTTTAATGAGAAAATGGATACTTCCTCTACTGCCATTAATCGTATTAGCAGGCTGTACCTCAGTCAGTAAAGATGAATGTTTACAAGCCAATTGGCATGGTATTGGTTATAAACATGGTGCAGATGGCACTGAGTATCGTGATGGCATCGATGCCTTATCACAATGCAGCGAATATGGCGTAAGTGCCGATATTGCTGAATATAAAGTGGGATACGATCAAGGTCTGGCAGTGTATTGTGAGCCCGAAAATGGCTTTACGCTTGGTATGCAAGGCGCATCTTACAATGGTGTTTGTAATAGCACGGCGTTTCGTAAAGCATGGCAAGAAGGTAACGACAGATATCAAGTACAACAAAGGCTGATATACATTGATGACCGAATTGACGACATAGACCGTCGCCTAAAAGATATTCGTGCAGAGCTTAACAGCAATCAGCTTGATAATGGCCAGCAAAAAGCGCTATATCGAGAACGAAGAGATTTAGAAAACGAGCGCAAAGATTTACGCAAAGAGCGTGCTTTACTTCCGCTTTTAAATAAATTGCCGAGTGTCGAAATATCAACCGAGTGGTGATGCTTTATGTTTAAGCTTCATCTTATACATTTGCTCGTCAGCAGTGGCGAGTAACTCTTTGGCATTTTTACCATCCTCTGGGTAAAGCGCGATACCAAAACTAGCACTCACAGGCACTTTGGTTGCGTAGCGCTTTGCTACGCCTTCAACTGCTTTTTGGCAGCGTCCAGCAATGTCTTGGCAAACAGAGAGCTTTGCTAAATTTGGCAACACAATCACAAACTCATCGCCACCAATGCGCGCTAATATGTCTTTGTCACGCAGCTGAAGTGAAAGCTGCTCACTGATTTCTAGAAGTAGATTATCGCCCTGCTCGTGACCAAAGGTATCATTTACCAGTTTAAAGTTATCAAGGTCGACATAAATCAACGAGAACTGGTTACCTTCATTCGCCGCATGATGAGAAAATGAGTGTAACTGAATATCTAAACCACGCCGATTTAACAGCTTAGTCAGTGGGTCTTGATTGACTAATTCATCAAGCAGTTGGCGCTTTTCTACTGCCTGCGAAATATCATCAAATGCACCAATGTAATGACTCACTTGGCCATATTCGTCATACATAGCATCTATGGTTAACAACTCAGGAAATACTTCACCAGTTTTGCGCTTGTTCCATATTTCACCTTGCCAACGGCCAGTACTTAATAAACGCTCCCACATCTTTTCAAAAAACTCTTTGGGTTGCTGCTTAGCTGAGAGTATAGATGGATTTTTACCAAGCACTTCTGCCTTACTAAAGCCTGTAATTTGCTCAAAAGCAGGGTTAACATCCACAATTTTAGGCTCAGGGGTGGTGATCAATATACCACGACTTGTTGTGGTAAAGACCGCAGTAAGCAGCTGTATTTTTTCGTTACTTTTAACTTCTTCAGTGACATCTTCTGAATAACCATTCCACTCAACACTGCCATTAGCACGGGCAATTGGTGAGGACTTTCCTTCAACCCAAATCCCCCCTTTAGTTGGGTGATTGACTCTATAAACCTCATGCCACTCGGATAATTCGACTCGCGATTTTTCAATGCTTTTTATAACGCGCTTTAAGTCATCTGGATGGATAATATGCATCATTAAATCAGCAGACTTTTTTATATCCTCTGCCGTGCAGCCATAAATGTTGAAGACTTTGGAGCTGGCAAAAGGGAAATATGCGGTGCCATCATTTTCGACCACATACTGATAAACAAACCCCGGTAAGTTATCAGTAAACTTTTGCAACTTAGCATGTAAAAACTCAATTTCACGCTCTTTTAACCACTGTTCAGTAATATCGATATGAACGCCTAACATCCACTCAGGGTTGCCATTTTCATCCCAACTTTGCACTTTGCCTTTATCGAGCACTTTAACCCAGTGCCCTTGTTTATGCTTCATTCGTGCTTCGCAAATATAGCGCTCAGAGTCACCTTTAAAGTGAGCGTTTAATAGCTGTTCCGATTTTGACAGGTCGTCAGGGTGAGCAAAGCTGAGCCAAGTTTCAATTGAAACTGGCAATAATTCTTGCAGTGAATAACCGATAATATCGGCCCACTTATCATTAAAAATGGTTTCGCCTGTTTGTACATTCCAAAGCCAGATACCCGCATCCCCACTGTCGAGAATTAGCTGAGCAATGTCTAATCCAAGCTGCGATTTAATCGCATCATACCCTTCACTAAATGCCATAATTAGCCTTGTTAACTAGCTCACCCGAAATAAAAGTAAGCCTTAATCATTATTTTAGTTAACAAAATAAAAAAACACTAAAAATCCGTGAAGAATATTGATCTAACGCAGGCTATTACATTTTTGGCCAATCCACCTCATCAACACTGTCGATTGTGCTTACGATGGTTTGATCTCCTTGCCATTTTCGAATGTACCGCGCCAGAGGATCATAAAGGGCTGTTTGCTTATTAATATGAAAATGTCGACCGCCTCTAGGGTCAACGCCGACACCCGCAATATATTGCCAATTCCCCCAGTTTGCAGCCACGTCGTAATCGATGAGTTGCTGTTCGAAATACGCTGCGCCATAGCGCCAATCCAGTTCAAGCTCGTTAACTAAACAACTTGCCGCAATTTGCCGCGAGCGGTTAGAGATATAGCCTGTAGCATTAAGCTCATGCATTATTGCATTTACCAAAGCAAATGGCGTGCGACCTTGGCACCACGCATTAAAGCGCTGGCTGTTAAAAGTCGTCAGCGGTGCACTGTGCTTTTGCCCTTTAAACTGGAAGAGTGTTGCGCCAGAGCGCATTGCATGCCACTTAAAATATTCGCGCCACAGTAATTCAAACTTTATCCAATAGCTCGACTCATTTGCACCGTTTTGTAACTCATACACTTCAACTTCTCGGTATAGCTGTTTTGCGCTAATTGTGCCACCAGCGAGCCAAACACTGAACTTAGTACTGTTACTAAAGCCGTCTAATTCATTACGAGTTTCTTTATAACTACTTGGTGCTTTAGATGAAAAGTACGCATTACAATGCTGTTGGGCTGCAACTAAGCCACCTTTAAAACTTCCTGAGTGAACAGGAACATCATCTATAGTTTGCTCAGGGCATAGCTGAACTGGGTGAGGTAAATAACTAGCAGCTTGTTGTGGCGCTGCTATAAAGGTTGGCTCAGCTTCTACCTTTTTGCGAAAGGCAGTAAAGTTTTTAGGTAGGTCATCAAGCTGAAAAGGCAAGTCCGTTTCTTTAAACAAGGTATCTTGTTGATAGGTTTTCACCGTCACTTCTGGGCATAACACTTTGATTTTATCGAGCTGTTTTTGCTCATAAACGCCAACTTGCTCGGTACAAACCAAAGTTTCAATATCGTACTTTTGTAATCGCTGACTGATTACTTGCTCAGGCTCACCACTAAGCACATGGAGTGTTTGCCCAAGCTTCTCAACTGCTTGTGCAAATGCTGCTAGGCTCTCACGTAAAAAATGGTGTCTATGCATGCCATACGGTTTTGATTGATAGTTAGTTTGCCTAAACCAGCGCGGTTCAATCACAAACACTAAATCAAGCTCGCCATCAAAATCAGCTAACTCAGATAGAATTTCATTGTCGACTAGGCGTAAATCATTTTGCAGCCAATATAAAACACGCTTTTTCATTATTTACTCTATTAGAAACCTTAAGAAATCATACGTAAGCCAGCTATTTGTCGATTAACTTCGCCACAGATAGTTAGCATAACGTTTATTAATCATAAACTTACAATCTTCAATGAAGTTTAAGTTTTAGTTAAGTTTTTCTTAAGTTAGCGATTTTATGCTGATAACTGTAAAGAATTTAAGGTTGATAAAGCCAAACACGCTGCGTCTCCTTGGTATTTAGTAGGCATAAAATGATGAATAAAATAACACCTGTTTTATTAATAACATGCACTGCTACAGGGACTGTTTATGCAAACGAGCCTTTAAGCTTAGATGTGGTTTGTGAAGTAAAAAGCAAAACCACTGCAGAGTTAAGCGAAGACAAAGACATCACGGTTGATAAACTCAACATTGATACGCATACGATTTTCGATCCAAATGACCCCGAGACAACCGCCCTACATCGCTTTATAAACTGGCTGCACATAGATACCAAAAACAAAGTTGTTAGTGAGCAAATAACCTTCAAAGAGGGTGACCAAGTCAGTGAGCGTCAGCTACAAGAAGCTGAGCGTATTCTGCGCAGCAAAAAATACTTAAGAGATGCCAAGGTTAGCTATACAAAAGATTGCCTTGAAGATGAGCCTCGCGTGGTGCATATCGATACCTGGGATACCTGGAGTTTATTGCCAACCATTAATTTTGGCCGTAGTAGCGGCAATAATAAATACAGCTTAGGCTTTAAAGAAGAAAACTTTTTAGGCTACGGTATTCGCGCATCATTAAAGTACAAATCAGATCATGAACGCTCAGGCTACCACTCAGTGCTGCAAATGCCAGTGCCTTGGCAGCCTCATGCAACCCTCACTTTACAAGCTGATGATTACGATGACGGGCAAGTCTTTTTAGTGGATTATCATCAGCCTTTTTATCAACGCAGCAGTGACGCACTAATGCGCTACTTTGCTAAATCACAAAAGCAAAAAAGTTATATCTATCAAAATGGTATGACCCTTTCAGAGTTCTTTACCGATGAATTAATCGCCCAGTTTGCTTACGGCGGAATTTTATCGCAAGACAGTCAGCAAACCTTTCACTGGCTTGCCGGGATTGATTATCAAGATATTAGTTACCGCCCTTTTGAAACAGAACCTTTGCTTGACGGCCTTAACGATTATACCATTGCAGCGCCTTGGGTCGGATTACATTGGCTAGAAGACAATTACGCCGTATTGCACGATATTGACCTAATAAACCACAACGAAGACGTTAACCTCGGTTGGGAGCTAAATTCAAAGTTTGCCATCGATACCGTAAATTTTGGCCAAGGCTTTTTATTTGATACAAATCTTACCAAAGCGTGGTTCAACAATAACACCTTGTATCGATTTGCCGCTGGAATGAAAGGCAATGTCGGAACTGAGCTTGATGACCGTTTAGCGCTTTATTCAAAAGCACAAATGAACTATCGCTGGTCAGACTCATTTGCTTTTTATGCGCATCTAAATGGTCATTGGCAAAACCATGAATTTGCTGACAAACCACTGGCTGTTGGTGGTGAAGAAGGTATGCGTGGCTTCCCAGAAAGTTACCAACATGGTACTTCAAGCGTACAAGCAACGGCGGAACTAAGAATGTACCCTAACATCAATCTGTATCAGTTTGTAGATGTAGGCTTTGTTGGCTTTGTTGATGTAGGCCAAGCATTTGGCAGCACTGAAACTGCAAATATTTCAGATTCAATGCTAACCAGTGCAGGTGTTGGTATTCGCCTATATTCATCGCGTTCAAGTAACGACAATGTGATCCATATCGACTTTAGTACGCCTCTGGGCAGTTACCAAGACGTTGATTCATGGCAAATAGGAATGTCGGTTGAAACCACTTTTTAAGCATCCTGCTCTTTACTCATAAGCTCGCCCATGCGCTGCATAAGTTCTTGTTCGGTTAGGTCTTCTTTGTGTGTGCCTATAGTCCAAATATGGCCAAAAGGGTCTTCTAGAGTCCCTGATCTGTCGCCATAAAACTGGTCATGTACTGGGCGCAGCTCTTTTGCCCCAAGCGATAAAGCTTTAGCAAAAACAGCATCGACATCTTCAACATACAGCATAATGCTCACCGGTGTACCGCCAAGTTGTTGCGGCGACTTAAATTGCACATCAGGGCAATTATCAGAAAGCATAATATGAGAGTCGGCTATTTTTATTTCAGCATGCGCCACTCCACCATCAGGCAAGGGCATTTGCATTACAAGCTCTGCATTAAAAGCGTGTTTGTAGAACTCTATCGCCTTAGTGGCACCTTCAATAACCAAATATGGGGTTACCGCATGGAAGCCTTTTGGGATTGCAGAAACAGCCATGTTACACCTCAACGTTTAATGTGTGAGTTATAAAGGTAGCAGTTGTAGCTAATTTCACTAATCTAATGGTAAGAACGCCAGCGAAATCTTTCGCTGGCGTTTTAAATACAAATACCAATCAACTTAACAAAGCGGTGTATTATTCAGGCCAGCTTTGAGCCCCATCAATTGCAACCTCTGTTTGATTTAACGTCGTGCAATAACCTGTGGCAGATGAGGCATAGTAAACATCACCTAATACCGTGTAGTTTTTTGCTTTAACCTGCTGTTTTGCTTTGTCTGACGTTGCCATGCCCCACATGCTGAAGTAGTTGCTCAAATCGAGCTCGGTTGCTTCTGAAAGCGCTATTAATAACCAATCATTGTTGCCTATGCTTTGTGCCTCCGACAAGCTGTAGCTTGAAAAGCCAAGTGCATCTTTTTGTGCCTGCCAATTAGTCTCGCTGTTATCAGCTAGATTAAACGCACGCTCCAAAATGTGTAAGCGAGGGTATAAATGCCAGCCGTTTTCAAGCTTATTGTGTGCCTGTGCGGCCATCATAATTTGTAAATAAATAGCGTGGCTTTGCGACCACTGAGACATTGCTAAATCTTGCATATAAGCAAATGCATCTGCGCTTTGTTTACTGGCTTGTAAATGATCAAACAAGTTCTCGAATGGCAAGTTTTGGCACGATGCCGAAAAGCCCGTTTCATCTTCAAACTTCGACTTACTGTAGTAGGAGTAAAAGTTGGTATTTGAATGGCCACCAAACCCTTCGATACGAAAGCGCCCTTTTTCAAGACCATGTCCTAATTCATGGATATCGCCATGCCCAGTTGGATTAAAATTCCAACCTGCGTCATACGGATTACCAGAACAACCCCAACCACAGGTCGGTTGGTCTGCATTCATATGTTTTACAATATCAATTGTTTGTACTTCGATATTGCGTGCACTCGCAAAGTCATGAATTTCGCTAACCACATCGATGCCCGGCCCTTTGAAACCAGCAAGTACATGCGGATAGTTATGAGTATAACGCTCTACTGCATGGGCGAAGTCAGACGCTACAGGCCAATAACCATCGTTAATTGAAATACGCATTTTTTCGAGCTTTGAATGCACTTCAAAGCCACCAGTTGCGACCTCAGCCCAATCATAGTCACCTTTTTCAAGCAACTCAGCAAAGCGCTCATCATCACTGCTGCTACGCCAATACGGGTGCTCACCTACATTGCTAAATTCAAAGCTGACATCTAAATCATTTTTATCAAACTCAATTTGAATTGGCCCACCATAAGGTGACGTAAAATAGACTGTTTCATTTGTCTCTATAGGCACATGAACTGACTGCAATTTAGCGGGTCGATTATAGCCATTGCTGCTCATGTAATGTGTTGCACCATCACGCAGAGTATTAACAAACACCTTAGTATTCACTGCTTGATTATCGGTGCGTTTAATAGCAAACGTTTGCCCCGGCAAGGCATACACACCCGTTGAGCGAAAATACGCCTTACTCTGCATATTCACGGTGACGGTTTTAGGTGTTACATGACTAAAATCACTACGGCTGAAATTACCCATATCAACTTGAAGTGGGTTAACTTTACATATATTTAATACCGCATGATCAGTAAACAGGGCACGAAAGAAGCTTGTATTATCGGTGCTTAGCTTATCCATCGGGAAGCTTACAACTTGGCGATAATGATCTGCAAGCAGCGCCAGTAACTGGTAAAAGCGATAGCCCTGCTCTGTAAAGATATCTGTTTTCGCTTGGTCAAAACCTCTAAAAACCGAATTAATGATCGTTGCCGCATCACTAAACTGTTGCTGATATTGGCTTTCAGCTGGGCAGCTACGATTATCACAGGCACTTAAATCAACACTAAATTCGCTGCTTTTAAAGCGGCTAAGTAAGTCTTTAATAGTTTGCGCATCAGTTGGCAAGCTGTCGTTGATAGCAATTGGGTTCCACTGTGCCAGTTCTAATCGGTGCCAATAGTTATCACCTGCAACGCTCACATGGAGTAATTCAAATAGCGCTTTACCGAGTGCTGTTTGACTACCATCACGCTGAATATATATCACTGCTATATCGTTTTCTTGCGCTTGCTTTACTGCAGCCACAACATTATCAATATTTAATCCTTCACGCTCATGCTGAGAGATAATCAGTACATCCGTGTCAGTTGTTAAACACGCCGCTAAAGCGTCGTTGTCACAACTAGCATTGTCGTTATAGCTCACCATGCCTTCATATTGACTATCAAACCACTCTCGCGTTTTGATCCTATCTTGAAAGTAATAGCTTTGATCAAGTTGCGCTAATACAAGTTTAAGTGGCTGCTCTGCGGTTATTTCTCTACCAGCTAACCAGGTGGTGCTGTTTTTCAAAAACTGAGTCATTTGCTCGTTAATGGTATTTCGATAAGGATTACTACCAAATACTAAGTAACGGCCCTGCTCCCCATCACTAGTACCGACAACTGCAAGGTTTCTGACTTTTGTCTCGTAACCATCTTGCCAACTATTGTTGGTAAGTAGAACTGGCTCATTGAATGGATAAGTGGCATTTAATAACGTTGCATCCCATGTTGGATACCAGCTTAATTCATCAAGAGCGGAGCTTGAGCCAAAAGCAAATAAGCTATTTTTAATGCTTTGAAAGCGCGCTTTGTGGGTATCAATTTCATTAATGGTCGCATCAAGTAGCAATTCACTGTTTGGCACAACTAGCGCATTACCCGTTTCTAGTGCCTCAGCTACATAGCTTTGAGTAATGTTTAACACAAACTCGAAGCTTGCTTGTACACGTGAGTCAGAGGCTGTGATTGTGAATTTATGCTCACCAAGATCTTCATTACTCGCGGTGCCTGATAAGATGCTAGTTTGCTCATCAAAACTTAGCCACGTTGGCAACCCTGTTACGGTTAAGCTCACTTCATCGTTGTCTGCATCGGTGCTGATTAACTGCACACTCAAAGCCTGCTCAGCACGAACTTCACTACTCAGTGGAGACACCACAGGCGCTGAGTTTGCTCTGGCAGCGATGTTAAATGTTTGCTCTGCCTGCTGGGTCACTTCGCCATCTGAATAACGAAAACGAATTTGCTGTTCGCCCGTATTCGCAAACAAGGGCGTGCCGCTAAAACTAAGGTTAGTCGCATCAAAGCTAAGCCAATCAGGTTTACTAACTTCACTTACTACCACAGTGTCATTTTGTGCATCAGTAAATGTTAGCTGGTAAGTATAAGCTTGGCCTTCATTGCTATCTGATGGGGTGGACGTGAGCGTTGGCGGTGTATTCTCAATAAGTTTGGCTTCTACATTAATATCAATCAAAAGCTGTGCAGAGAGCTGCCCATCAGTGACCGTAAACTCAATGTTTGCATACTTACCTACTTGCTCAGGCGTGCCACTGATACTTGCTGAGGCTTCATTAAAACTTAGCCAACTTGGTAAGTTTGTTACAGACAAAGTAAGTGGGTCATTATCTGGATCAGAGACTTCAGGGCTAAAACTCAAGGTTTCACCAACACGTAAAGTCTGTGATTGACCGCTGATTTGCGGCGCTTGATTTTGTGGTGTTTCGGTTACAGGAGGGGTTGTTGTTTGTTTTTCATCTGAGCCTGAGCCGCCACAAGCAGCAAGTGTTAGCAATACAGCCGAGCATAATAGCGAGCGTTTGCACAAAGAGTAAGGTGCGTTCATTGAGTTCTTATTGGTATGGTAAACAACTTTTTAACATTATAAGCCGATACTACAAACTAATATCTCGGAAAAAATACGTAAATTGATATCGCTGTCATTAATTGTTAAAGCGTAAAAAGCCCCATAAAGGGGCTATTTAAGGGTTACGAGCTTGGGTTTGCAAAATCGGGTCTGGGTAACTTTTCGAGTATGGCGTATAAGTAAATCACCACAAGACAAAGCCCTCCCGCTATAAAGAATAAGGTTGGGCCATCGTAATAATCTAAAATTAAACCACCACCGAGTGGTGCTAAAGCAAACCCTAAATCATAAAACGAAGCCGCGCCAAAGTAGGCTCCACGTAAGTGTGATGGTGCGAGCCTATCAAGGTGAACATTCATCGTCGGAAACAAAATGGTTTCGGCCAAACTCATCACCACTATCGCACCAATCCAGCCCCAAAATAAATCGATTGGATTAAGTGCTAGCCAAAATTGCGACACCATTAATAGCACCAAACCAATTTGTATTCGTACCGTTAGGCTAAATCGCGCCATCATTTTTAACAGCAGAAATTGACTTGAAATGATCACTATCGCATTGGTAAATATAAGCGCAGAAATCAACGCAAGTAGGTCGGGTGCCTCTGCACGAGTTAGGTATTGTATGAGTGAACTATCCATTTGCGCATAAATAAACATGCACAAAATATTGGCTAAAATTAAACATTGCAGCAGTTTATCTGCAAATAAAATACGTAAGATTTGCTTGCCTTGTACAGCTGGTTTTTTCTCTTCTGGCTCGTCGATTGCGGCAGTATTTTTGGCGGCTTTATCACTGAAATTAAAGCCCCAAACAAGCAGCACTAATAAAATAGCAAATGCCCCTGCGGTAATATAAAAGCTCGACTGCTCACCGGTTAAACCTAGCCATACCCCAGCTAATGGACCCACCGCACAGCCCACATTAACAATAAAGTACAGCGACTGCATGGCCAGCTCACGAGTTTGTGCATCATCAATAATATCGCCAATCGCCGCACTGGTTAGTGGTCGCCAAAGTGCAGTCGCAATCGAGCATAAGGTCATCACAATCACATAACCGGCCACGGTTTCTACCTCAGCCAACAGCGAGAAAGAAATAATATACAACACGCCGGTAATGTACATCAGCGTATGCCGGCCCACTTTATCTGAGAGGCTACTGCCAATAAAACTGGTAAACACCGAAATCACGGCAGCACTGGTAAGTACCAAACCAACTTCTGTCGCCGATAAAGCAAACTTTTCATACAAGATCACCGCAAGAAATGGCCACACCATGTAATAGCTGCCACGGGTAATAAACGAGCCAAATAGGAAGATCCACATAAGCACAGGAAACTGCTTAAAGCGCGCTAAAGAGATATCTGAATTCATTATTTTAATTTTTATGATGATGATTAAAACACTATACAGGAACTGAATCTGCCTTAGGTATTTAATCTAAAACTTGTTTGTAACAACGTGTTATACCAACCCGCAATAATACTTAATCATTTTGAGGGATTAAACCTGTCGCTAACTGCGTTGAAAATTTCTCATTTAGAACAACTAAATAACGAAATTTTTGCCTTGCTATCAACGAGGTTTTATTGCCTCAAAATAGACTACTTAATTAAGCGGGTTGGTATTAATTAGCTAAAAAACAAACGCAACTTAATTGTGAATACTGTTAAGCCAACTTGAAAAAGATTAATCTAAATAAGAATAATTATTGATTGTATTTTTCATTTCTGTAATATACGCAGCGTTCCTCAAAGGGATAACCAACAAAAAGAACTGGAAACCTACAATGAAATCAATAAAACCAAGCTTACTGGCACTTGCCATAGCAACACATTTTTCAGCCTTTGCTGATGACGCTAAGCCAAAACAAGATATGGAACGCTTAGTTATCACAGCAACAGGTTATGAACAAAAAGTTACCGAAGCGCCTGCAAGTATTTCAATTATCACCAATGAAGATATTAAGTCTCATGCCTTCACCTCAGTACTTGATGCTGTGCAGTATTTAGAAGGTATCGACATTGGCACAACTCGTGATAAAACAGGCCAAGGCAGTGTAAGTATGCGTGGTTTAACAGGTGAATACACCCTGTTACTTATTGATGGTAAACGCCAAAATAACCATGGCGACATTTACCCAAACAATTTTGGTGGCAACGCGTTTAACCACGTACCACCGGTTGATGCGATTGAGCGAGTTGAAGTAATTCGCGGTCCTGCATCAACACTTTATGGTGCAGATGCGCTGGGTGGTGTAATTAATATCATCACTAAAAAGCACACAGACAGCTGGAGTGGTGCAGTATCTTTTAGCCGTTCATTACAACAAAACGATGATTTTGGTGATGACATTACCACTGACTTTAGTGTGATAGGTCCGCTTATCAAAGACGTATTAAGCTTAGGTGTACGCGGCAGCGTTTACGAGCAACAAGCATCATCGCCAACATTTGAACCAGCAACCGATCCTAATGGTGTTGTACATGCTCGTTCATTAGGTTTTGGTAGTGGCGGTCGTACCGTTGATAATACAAACGAGCAGTATGGTTTTACTTTAACTTATACACCGTTTGAGTCGCATCATTTACGTTTTGATTACGATAACTCAAGCCAAGTGTACGACAACACGCCAAGCTACGACATCGAATCAGGCACCATTACTTACCCGCTTGGTACTAAAGATAACATTGAATCAATTTGGCAAGACCGCCGCGGCCAAGTAAACCCGCGCGCAGGTTATGCGGCAGACCAAGAGTTTGACCGTGAATGGTGGTCACTCAGCTACGATGGTGAGCTTAATTGGGCAACGGTTAAGGCCTCTGTATCTTATGTTGATACGCAAAACAATGGCCGTACTTTACCACTGAGTGTAAGCGAGCGATTAGAGCTACAAGCTATGTACGATGGTACAGGCGAATACGAGGGAATGGACGAACAAGCACGTAAAGACTTAGCCGAAGAAACATTCTTACCGCGCCCTGCTCGCCCACTTGAAAGCAGCCAATATACCTATGACTTACGCTTTGATATTCCTATCACGGGCAGCTTTGGTAGCCATAACCTAGCAATTGGTGGTCAGCTTATCGACGGTGAATTAAAAGACGGCGTATTTGGCCTTGAAAGTGACCAAGCAGGTCAAGTACAAGAGCAAAACATGTACTCAATCTTTGCCGAAGATAACTGGATGGCAACTGACAACTTCACCTTTACATTAGGTGCTCGTTACGATGACCATGATGTATTTGGCAGCCAAGTATCACCGCGCGTTTACGGTGTATATAACCTCTCTGACACTTGGACCTTAAAAGGAGGTGTAAGTACAGGTTATAAAACGCCGCAAACCACCGATCTTTACGACGGTATCACCGGATTTGGTGGTCAGGGCACAAGCCCATTTGCGGGTAACCCAGATTTAGAACCAGAAACCAGTGTGAACTCTGAAGTTGCACTTTATTGGACTTCTCTTGATGGCGATCACAACATGAATGTGACTTACTACAACACCAAGTTTGAAGACAAAATTGCCCGCGGCGACACTATTTTAAGCTGTGAACAAACTAACGATGTACGTCCTTGTGTGAACTTAGGCCAGTACGATCAACTTGGCTACGATAGCTACAGCCAAAAGATCAATATCGACGAAGTAGACCTTCAAGGTGTTGAAATTGCGGGTCAATACACTATCACTAAAACAGTGTCTGTTAACGGTAACTACACGTGGACTGATAGCGAACAAAAGAGCGGTCCTGAAGAAGGTCAACCATTAACTAACTCAGCTGAGCACATGGCAAACCTTACCCTAAACTGGGAAGCGACTGACTTTATGAACTTATACCTACAAGGTGTATATCGTTCAGACCGTTACCGCGGTTGGGATAACGTGCACGACAAAGCGCTGTATTACAAAAACTACAACCTACTTAATTTAGGTGCGCAGTTTTATGTAAATGAGTACGTGCAAATCAATGCCCGTGTAAACAACCTATTAGACGAAGATTTCACCTCGTATAGCACAAGCTATACCGACCTAAATGGCGATGGTGAGTATGAATACCTAACAGGTCGCGGTGTAGTTAGCGAAGTCACATTCACAGACGACTACAACGTTAAAGATAAAGGCCGTAATTTCTGGATTGGCGTTACTGCTTACTTCTAAGAAAACTCCCTGAAAATAGGCAGCATGCAGTCATGTGCTGTCTATTTTTCTAACTACACTATTACTCCTACTGTCAGTATTCTTTTTACTGTCACTAAACTGCCAACTTCACACACTAAGCTGATGATACCTGCGTAAGCTTATTTGTCAGTCTATGGAACATATCCTTACAGCCAGTGGTATCTGTATTAGTTATCAAGATGAAGGCGATAGTAATGCGCCAGTGATCATCTTAATTATTGGCTTAGGTGCTCAATTTACCGTTTGGCCAGAGTCGCTTTATTTTGGCTTGGTAGAAAAAGGCTTTCGGGTTATTCGTTTTGATAATCGTGATGCAGGGCTATCCTCATCGTTAGATGAGTTAGGCAAGCCGAGTCTCGTAAAGCATTGGCTTAGCCGCAGATTACCCATTCGCTCAAAGCTGCCCTATTCGCTCGATGACATGGCTCGCGATGTAAAAGAATTAATGGATGCACTGGATATCAAAAAAGCGCACTTAGTGGGGGCTTCGATGGGTGGCATGATTGCGCAAATTGCCGCGGCAAAGTATAAAAAACGTGTACTGAGCTTAACTTCAATTATGTCGAGTAGCTCGCCGTTATCGTTTTCGGGTTCAAACATTAACCTGCTAGTAAAGCTCGCAAAAATACGCCCCCGAAGCAGTAATAAAGAAGCCGCGATTGATTACAATGTTAGGCTCAACCAACTCATTGGCAGCCCTGCCTACCCACAAGATGAACACGCTTTATACGCCAACGCAGAACGCTATATTGAGCGGGCCCACACGAATCAAACAGGCTTTAAACGTCAGCTTGCAGCCATTGCCGCAACGCCTTATCGCGAGCAATTACTAAAAAAGATTAAAGCCCCCACATTAGTAATTCATGGCAGCGCTGATCCTGTTATGCCACTGTCTGCGGGTATCAACACCGCACTGTTAATAAAGCGCAGTAAGTTAAAAGTTGTTCCTGGTATGGGTCATGATTTTCCGCCCGCTTTAATGAAAAAAATGACTAAGTGGATTGCTAAACACGCAGCTAAAGTCAGCGCCAAAAAAGCCGCTAAAAAACCCTAAAAGCATGATAGAATTATCATACAATTTATAAGGTTAGCGTTTTATGTTGCGTGTATTTTTTAGTCTGTTTTTAATTATCCCTTGGTTAAGCTTTGCCGGTGTGTCACTAAGCGAGCAGCGCATTATTTATCAGGGCGAAATTAGTGCCAAAAACAATCAACATGTTGAACAGCTTTTGGCTGAGCAGCCAAGCATAAACAGCATACAAATTACCAGTGGTGGCGGAAACGTTGATTTAGGTATGGACCTCGCCGAATTAATTTTAGCGCATAATTTAAAAGTTCATATAAAACAATTTTGCTTTTCGTCGTGTGCGAATTACGTATTGCTTGCAGGAAACCCTACCACCATAGCTAAGAACGCCATTGTCGGTTGGCACGGCGATGCCGCTTCAGCTCGCTGGCGAGATAGCGATATTGATGCCATGGTAAGCCATTTAAAAGAGCCAGAAAAAACAACCAAGTGGCAGGCTTTACGCACTCATTACGACGAAATAATTGCAAAAGCCGTGGCTCGTGAAAAAGCCTTTTATGCAAAACGCGGTGTTAAGCATGACTTGCTAACCATTGGTTTATCTGAAGAGCTAAAGCGTGCAGCTGTGGCACAAAAAGCCAGAGGCTGGAGCTACTCAAAAAAAGCACTCAATACACTGAATGTCAGCAATATTGAGTTTGCAGATTGGCAGCCCCGCTCGGCAAAGAGCTTTCCGTTACTAATAATTGATGAATTAGAGTAAAGTTCTTTTATTTGTTAAACACTAAACTTATGCCATGGGCCTGTTATAGCAAGTGTTTTTGAAGGTGAGTAAACATTCACAAACAAAGTGCTACCATCTGGTGAAAAACAGGCACCTGCCAACTCGGTTTGCGCCACTAAGCGGGCAAAATTATAAACTTGGCCTTGGGGTGTCACACCGCGAAGATGATTATCAACCACATCGGTGTATTGGTCTTCACAAACAATTAAATGACCATTAGGTGACACAGTTAGGTTATCGCCAAAGTTGTATAGGGTTTTGCTGGTACTTTCTACAAACAACGAGATTTTACCAGGCTGCTGTGCTTCTTTATCTGTGCCCTCAAATTCTGATGGCTGATATTTCATAACCTGACCAAGTTGTTTTTTACCACCATTGGTACAGCAAAAATAAAGCTCTTTATCACCCCAGTGAATACCTTCACCGCGAGCAAACAATGCTGCACCTTGTTTGTATCCGCGTAGGCGTAGGTCGTCTTTCGGGCTTTCAGGGTTATCTAGATTGACCCACTCAACCTCAAGCACTTGATGTAGCCCCATGGCTTTATTATTCCAGTTACGGCTATCGAATTGTGGTTTACCTTTTACCACCATAGCTTGTAATTGCCCACCTTTGTGCAGCTTGCCATATTCATTTGGAATAAAGCGATAAAAGACGCTATCACCTTTGTCTTCTGTTAGATAAACAATGCCAGTGCGCGGATCAACGGCAGCCGCTTCGTGATTAAATCGCCCCATGGCTTTTAATGGCTCAGGTTTAATTAAGCCTTTGCTATTTGCGGGTACTTCAAAAATATAACCATGATCTTGGTTAAATCCATCAGCTTTGGTATCTGTGGTTTCTTCGCACGTAAGCCAGGTGCCCCAAGGCGTGATACCGCCAGAACAGTTACGAATAGTGCCGACCAATGACAAGTATTCTTGCTCTTTTTGATGGGTTTTTAGGTTATAAATGATATGACTTGTGCCACCCGGGAACGCCACACCGTCACTGTTAGTATCAAAAGCCAGAGGTGTTTTATGATTGGCAATACTTGCTTCAGCTTTCGCTAAGTCTTTTGGCTTTAGCTCATGGTTTCGCACTAATGCAACACGGTCATTACCAAGCGCTAGACAGCCCATGCCATCGGCTTTGTCCGGAACCGTAAACCCATCAGACATTTTCTCACCTAGGCTTGAAACGACTTGATAACTAAAGCCCTCAGGTAAGTCGAGCAATTTATCTGGATCAGGAATTAACGGACCAAAGCCCACAGCCGTTGTTTTTAAATCACCTAACGACACTTTACCTATGGCACTTTTTGATAATCCTAAAAAGGCCAATGTGCCCGCCCCTACTAAAAATTCTCGACGTGAAACCATGCTAACTCCAAGCTAAAAACCAGCTTTATCATACAAATAAAAAAGGCATTATAAAGCAATGAAACGATAAAAAGTTACATTATCACAATATTCACGAAATTGTCATAAAGCACTACTCTTTGATGATTGCTAGTTGCTCATTAGGTAGCAGCACAATTAAGTAACCACGCTGCTCTAAGTTACAAAAATCAAATTCAAAACCTGCAATTTGTAAGTCACTAGCGCAATGAGTTAGCGGTATATAAGCTGTTGCTGTTGCTTCAGTTAATTCACTATTAGCAAGTTTATAGCTGTAGTTCGTATTGCCGATAAAACTAACCAGCCTAACCACAGGGTAATCACCACTATCTACAGCCTCAGTGCGTGCTAAAAAAGCCAGTTTCAGCGTTTCGCCATCCATATAAATGATCACATAATTAGCTATATCACTAACAACCCACTTTTGTAGATGAGCTTTTATTTCAGCATCATAAAAAGCTGCAAAGCCAACCTTTCCGACCACAGACCGCTTAAAGTTAAGCTTTTCAAAACCACCGTAGCCATCGATTGATTGTTGGAAGTTCTGCTCCTTATAAATTGCGCTTGTTGGTGTGTTATTTCGTAGGTTCATCATATAAAAATCAACCGGGTACTCGCTAAAGTTATAAACATAATAGTCACTTTCATAGACACCTTGGTATAAATCGTCTTCGTCAAACACTTCCTCTTCAGCGCTATTACAACCAGTAAGTAAGAGTAAAATGCATAATCTCAGTAGATAATTCATTGCTCATCCCTTTTTCTAAAAACGATAATTTATAGTTGCAGTGAATTGCTGCTTGGCAGTTTCTCCCACTAGCGGGCTTTTTTTGATAGTTGAGTCAAGTTGCTCATACCGCAAGCTCGTAAAAAAAGACCACTGCTTATTAAAAACATAAGTCAGGTTTAGCGAGGTGAATGGGTTAAGGGCTGCACTTGGCTGATATTCATATCTGCCAAACTCAGGGGCGATATTGCCATTAGCTATGCCATACAGGTATTGAGTGTATTTTTTATCTTGCCAATAAAAACCGAGATCAGCACTTAGCTGTAACCCTAATCCTTGGCCATAAATCGGTAGGTTATAGCGGGCAAGAAACGTAAGTCCATCGGAATGATTCGAAATATCTTGCGCTAAACGAACAAAAAGCTGTTTATATTGCAGCTGAGTTTTGAAGGTTAGCTCACCTTTACCGTCTTTATAGTCAGTGAAAACCTCATCATCCGACAACTCATCACTAAAGATTAAACTGCTATCGTAGGTTTCATCTCGGAAACTAAGCCCCATTGACGCTTCAAATTCTGCGCCTTGTAAAAAGGCATATTGCACTAAGCCATATTTAGGCCCAATGCGCCAGTTGCCTTTTCGGGCGTTGAAGTATGGCAAGACCATGGTTTGAATATCGTAATCTCGCCATGCTGTATCAATGGCCAATTGTGCAGCACCGACCTCCATTTGCCATTGCTGTGATTGCTCATCGGCCTTGGCATCATCAACAAATAATGCAGCTAAACAATAAGCTGTGATCAACAGATAAGAAAAAAGACTATTTCGCAGAAATTCATGTTTGGTCATGATAATGTCCCTATATTGGTTTTTAATGCAGTTTAACGCCTCACCATTAGGGCTGACTTGCTGCAAATGTCACATATTTAATCGTGACATTTGTCATATACATAAACGAATAATTGCGGATTAAACTAAGCGTATGAACAAACTCTTGCAAACGTTGATACATCGAAGCGATTTCATACTCTCAGCTATCACCTGGGGGTTTGTGTTTATTTATACTCTGCACGCTTGGTCGCAAAGAGCAGAATCGGCGCAGCTAAGTTTTAGTACAATAAATACGTTTTTGATCAGTGTGTTATTTATAAGCTTTTTTGCTTTTTTAATTTATTTTGAGTTTTTCAGATCACGACTTAAGCACTATCAAACCCGTATTTTGAACTTCACTATCGCTAATGTTGTGCTATTGATGTGGCTATTTAATATTGGCTTTGTTGCAATTCTATTGATCATTTTCTTAGTTAAATTCAGCGATTACGAGCCAAACAAAGCCAGCCTCTATTTACTCATTTGCCTGTCCTTTTTGATGGCGCTGACGCTTCACTATGGCTTTGATAAGCAATTTGTATTGCTCAACGGGTTGGCTTTCACTTTATACAATAGCTTTGCCTATCGCTTTGCTACTCGGCTTATTTCTGAGCGTAAAGCCAAAGAACAAGCAGCCCATTTATTACGTGAATTAAAAGCAACTCAAGCACTTTTAAACGACACCGCAACTCGCGATGAACGTATTCGTATTGCCAGAGATTTACATGATACCCTTGGCCACCACCTTACAGGACTCAGTATTCACTTAGAAGTCGCCAATCATTGTGCTAACCATGAAGCACCAAAACACATAACTAAAGCACAGCAAATTACCCGCTTGTTATTAAATGATGTGCGTGACTCTGTCTCGTCAATGCGAGAAAACCAAACCATTGATTTACATGCATCGCTGAATTCATTGTGCAGCCATGTTACAGGCTTAAATGTCACACTCAACTACGATGAAAATATAAAAATAAGTGATACGTTATTAGCACAAACGTTATTTCATACTGTGCAAGAAGCGATTACGAATTGTATTAAGCACAGTGATGCGACCGAGCTGTCGGTAAGCTTAGACCTCCAAGCTGATTCAGTGCATCTCACTATTTATGATAACGGCGGCGAAATGCCCAAGCTGAACTTAGGCAATGGCTTAACAGGCATGCAAGAGCGCTTAGCTTTAGTGCGAGGGGCAATCGAGTTTGAACAAAATAATAATGGGTTTGCGATTGCTGCAACGTTACCTCATAAACTTAATCCACATACTTTGGCGTAAAAAATGATTAGGGTATTACTCGTTGATGACCAAACATTATTAAGAGAAGGCTTAAAAAGCTTACTCGCCCTTAAAGCAAATATTCAAGTCGTGGCTGAGGCTGACAATGGCCAAACGGCTCTTGAGATGCTCAAGCAACATTCTATTGATGTTGTACTCCTTGATATTCGCATGCCTATTCTAGACGGTATTGGCGTACTGAAAAGTATGCAAGCACAACAGCTGAGGCAACCAGTACTGGTACTCACGACCTTTGATGATAGTGAACAAGTGCTAGAATGTATTCGCTATGGCGCTAAGGGTTATGCGTTAAAAGATATTAATTTAGAGCGCTTGGTCAGCGCCATCGAAACACTTGCTAAAGGTGGCTCAGCGCTAGCTCCTGCGATCACCGAGCGAATTTTGAATAAGCCCACTAAAACAACCGATACTTCTTTAGCAACTCCTGATAAATTAAGTAAAAGCGAGCTTAGAGTGCTCAATTTAATCGCTGCAGGCTATTCAAATAGTGAAATCGCCGAGGCACTTTATAAGTCTGAAGGGACTATCCGTAATCAAGTGTCTTTTATTCTCAGAAAGCTAGATGTACGTGATAGAACCCGTGCAGCATTAAAAGCAATTGATCTAGGCTTGATATAATTGCAAATCATTTTTAATCTCATTAAACTTTTATCATACAAGTAAATCGCTTAAACTAAGGCTTAATTTTATTTCAAGAAGCAACCGCTATGTTCCTAAAATCAAAAATATTTATTGCATTCTCATTGGCGCTTTTAAGCTTTAGCCAACACGCCTTTAGCTTACAGTTTGGCAATCCAGTCGACAGTGACAAACTCATTAAAATTTCGACGGTTATGGCCTCACCAGACGATTACCTTGCAAGTCCAATTACCGTGGAAGGGACTATCACTGGGGTTTGCGAAAAACGTGGTTGCTGGATGACGCTTGCATCTGACAAACGCTTTGAAAACTTACGTATCAAAGTTGAAGATGGCGACATGGTATTCCCGATGACGGCTAAAGGCAGTAAAGCTATCGTAACTGGTAAGCTCGATAAAATTCAGCTTAGCCTTGGCCGCACTAAAGCGCTACTTGCTCACAAAGCGCAGCAAGCAGGCGAAAGCTTTGATGCAAACTCAGTGACTGAAGCAATGGCTATTTATCAGCTCGTACCGAGCGGAGTTGAAATCATTGAGTAACAAATCAAGTATCAACTGGTTTAAGCTAAACAGAAACTTACACCGCGATATTGGTTACTTTTGTGTTGGTTTAGTAATTATCTTTGCGGTTTCTGGCATTGCAGTGAACCACAAAGATGATTGGAACCCAAACTACAAAGTAAGCCACCAGCAAATCCGTGTGAGCGATGAAACTTGGCAATTAGATAATGACGCGTTGCTGATTGAGCAAATTATCTCCCATGCTGATGTAAGCGAGCCGGTAAAGGCTTCTTATTGGGTGTCGCCGCAAGAGTTTAAGGTGTTTTTAAAAAACGGTAACAACCTCAGCCTTAAACTCAATAAAGATATCATAAGCTATGAAGCCATTGAGCCTCGTCATGTATTTCAAGCATTTAACCGCTTACACTTGAACGAGACAAAAGCTTCTTGGGTGATTTTTTCTGATATTTTTGCTGGGCTGCTGCTGTTTTTAGCAATCAGCGGCTTGTTTATGATCAAGGGTAAAAATAGCCCATGGGGCAGCCGCTCTGTATTAGTCATTAGCGGTATGCTACTCCCCGCTGCTTATGTGTTTTTATAAGCTAAAGTTTCCTGTTGCCATTCTCGTAAAGAGCAATGGCAAGATTATTTTCATTTAATTTAATCCTCACCCACTTTGTAACCCAGCTTTTTTAAAATAACTATTCGCAGAATCCTCACTTTGCTTACGCATTTTATAGCAGCTCAAAGTGTGTTTACTTAGCGATTAAAACCTCTCACCTACCTATTAAAGTTTTCTTAAATGATGGCTTTATTGCTTTTATTTGTGCTCATTTTCATCGAAAAAGTAAAACAACGCTGCCAATTAGAACCTAAAAAAGGGATTAATTTAGTTATAGTCTTTGATCTGATTACAATTATTTATTACTAGATAAAATAAAAAACAAAACACCTTCAACCTACAAAAGGTAATTAAATTGTAAAGTAAATTAATGATTTATTATTATTGATATTGAGAATCGCTATCATTACGATCCCGATTCAAATTAACTGAGAAGGAATTGAGTCGTGAATCAATTAGCCCCCGTGCTTAATACTCATTCATCAATAAATGTTGATGAACAACCCCAAGCATTTATTTTTAACGAAAATAATTTGCTCAAATATGAGATGGCTTCAATGCAAACACTGTCGCTTATCCATCAAGCACTGCGTTCAGCAAAACAAGTTCATTCTGGTGTCTGTCATAAGGAGCTGAGTAAACTAATTGCCAGTATTGAACTAAATCAACCTCTCAATAACGTTGAGCAAGCGCTAGGCGAAGTAAAATCTCTATATTTAGATCATGCAGTCTACTTTCATCATCCAAAATATGTTGCCCACCTAAACTGCCCCGTTGCTTACCCTGCGGTAATAGCCGAACAGTTATTAACTGCTATAAATTCTTCGTTAGACACTTGGGACCAAAGTGCTGGCGGGACGCTCATTGAGCAAAAGTTAATTGACTGGAGTATCGAACGCATTGGCTTAAGTGCTACTGCCGATGGCATATTCACAAGTGGCGGCAGTCAATCTAATTTAATGGCATTGTTACTTGCTAGAGACCATGCTGCAGAGCGCTTGTCTGGGCACCTTATTCGCGATTTTGGTTTAAGTCCTGATGCCCATCGCTACCGTATTTTTTGCTCTGAAGTCAGCCATTTTAGTATTCAAAAGTCCGCCGCTTTACTGGGCCTTGGCTATAACGCGGTTGTTCCAGTTGCAGTTGATAAAGAATTTAAAATGGACCTAACCGCACTTGATACAGCTATTAATGAGTGTAAAGCACAAGGCAATATTCCTATAGCGCTTGTCGCTACTGCAGGCACAACTGACTTTGGTTCAATAGACCCTATAGATAAGCTAAAAGCGCGGTGCAAAGCTGATAATTTATGGCTTCATGTCGATGCCGCTTATGGCTGTGGACTACTTGCTGCTGATGATCACCGTCACTTACTCAATGGCATTGAGCATGCTGACTCGGTGACGTTAGATTACCACAAATCATTCTTACAACCTGTCAGTAGTAGCGCATTTATTGTTGCTGATAAAAAGCAATTTAAACATTTAACTCATCATGCTGATTATTTAAATCCGTTTAACGACAACCCACAAGCAGCACCAAATCTTGTTGATAAAAGCATTCAAACGACTCGCCGTTTTGATGCCCTAAAACTTTGGCTAACTTTACGCATTATGGGCCACGAACAGATTGGCAAAGTGTTTTCTTCTGTTATGGCATTAGCCCGTAGTAGTTATGTGGCGCTCAAACAAGACCCAGAATTTGAGCTAATTCACCAACCTGAACTGAGCACCTTAGTGTTTCGCTTTAACGATAAAAGCCTCAGTGATGAGCAATTAAACCTGCTTAATTATCAAATTAAAGATGAGCTATTCAAACAAGGTGAGTGTGCCATTGCTCGCACCAAATTCAGAGGTATCAACTACTTAAAGTTCACGTTACTTAATCCAAACACACAAATTGAAGACATTAAAAGCATTGCAGCTGATATTAAAGCCTGCGCCTACAGCATCAAGGCACGCCTAAAAGTTGAGGAAACTAGCCATGAATAAAGTATACGATTTAATTGCTGTGGGTCTTGGTCCGTTCAACCTCAGTTTGGCATGTTTAGCTGAACCAATTGAAACACTTGATTCGCTATTTTTAGAGCAACGTGATGAATTTAATTGGCATCCTGGGCTGATGCTCGATGGTGTTACGTTACAAACACCGTTTATGTCGGATTTAGTTACATTGGCAGATCCAACCAATCCATACAGCTTTTTAAACTATGCGAAACAACAAGGTAAGCTGTATCAGTTTTATATTCGAGAAAGCTTCTTTTTACTGCGTGAGCAATACAACCAGTATTGCCAATGGGCAGCAAGCCAATTAAGTAACATACAATTTGGCCATAAAGTCATTCATAGCCAGTTTGATCAAACAAAGCAGCTCTATGTACTCACTGTTGAATCTGCAAAGCAAACAAAAACGCTTTATTGTCGTCACTTGGTACTGGGCACAGGTCCCTCACCTTATTACCCACCCGCTGTTCAGGCTGAAGATACACAGCTCTGCCATGCCACAGAATATCTGTTTAAACGGGATGAATTAGTAAATAGCAAGAGCATCACTGTGATTGGCTCAGGGCAAAGTGCTGCTGAAGTATTTTATGATTTGTTGTGTGACATTAAACAGCATAACTACCAACTCAATTGGGTAACGCGAGCGCCGCGTTTCTTTCCTCTTGAGTACACGAAACTCACGCTAGAAATGACCTCTCCTGAGTATGTTGATTACTTTTATAACCTAGAACAGACAACCAAACAGGAGTTACTAGCCAAGCAACGTAATTTATACAAAGGCATCAACTCAGAGTTAATTAATCAGATTTATGATCAGCTCTACCAACTTGATATTCAAGGGGTAAACCGAGCAAGGTTATTGACCAACAGCGAGCTCATTAAAAAACAAGGCAGTAAGTTAGTTTTTAAACACAGTGAACAGCAGGCTGAGTTTAGCTTACATAGTAATCACGTCATTATGGCAACAGGCTTTAGTTATCAGCTACCCGATTTTCTAAGTGGCTTAATGAGCGAAATAAATTGGCTAGATAACGGGTGCTTTGCTGTTGAGCGAAATTACAGTATCGACAAGCTACAAAGGTTGTTTGTACAAAATGCTGAGCTACATAGTCATGGTTTTGTAACGCCAGATCTAGGCATGGCCTGCTACAGAAACAGCCATATTCTGCGCTCAATCTTAGGTTATGCCCCCTACCCTGTTGAAACACAAATTGCCTTTCAAGAGTTTGGTTTACCCGATGTTGTCAACGAAAAACAGAAGCAAATAGCATGAAACAACCCGCATTAAAGTCAAGCTTGGTGCTGCTGACGATTATATCTGTTGTTTGCGACACCATGATTTTGCCCTTTTACCCGCAGTTTTTTAGTGCCCAATTTGGTTTGCAATCAAGTAATCACATTGGTGCCTATATTGCTGTTTGCTGCATCACTGTGATGTGTGCTTTCCCTGTATGGGCGAAAATAGCGCAGCACGTGCACGAACTGTATTTATGGGTGATCACCCAAATAATTGCAGGGCTATTGGGTGTTGCGTGCTTTTACAGCGAAAACGTGTGGAGCTTTTGGCTGTTATCACAGCTCATGCTGGTATTTAAAGCAAGTTACCTGCTTATTTATCCCTTTGTTCTAAGTATCGAAGAAAAACAACAGCACCTCGGTGTCGTTGCTTTATTTAGCGTGCTTTTACACTTTGGTGGTATTGGCGGTGCTTTATTAGGTGGCTTGATCATCCAAAGTATTGAGCCGCGCTTTTTATATTTAGTGATGGCTGCAGGTGACTCCTTACAGGTTATGCTCTGCTTGTATTTAATTTACTTATTAAAAGTAAGCTACAAGCCACGGGAATTAACCGCATCATCAGTAAAACGACAGCGTTTCCCTGGCTACATTATTCGCTTAGGGGTTATATCTATGGGCGTGTACTTCAGCATGTTCTTAGCAACGCCATACTTTACGCTACTTTGGCAACAAGTAAGCGAATTCAGCAACGCTCTTTTAGCTGGCGCTGTGTTTGCTATCCCTGCTTGGGTTGCGCTTGTCATTTTGATTACAACCAGAAACAAAGCCGCAACCAATAAGCACAGTAAAACAATCGCTTATGCACTTGTGTTGAGCAGTATCGGCCTATTTATACAACTTAGTTCACACTGGCAATGGCTTGTGTTCGGCCGTGTTGTATTTGCTATTGGGCTATTTTTACTAACTGTGCGTCTACAAGTCATGTTGTTTGCAATGAGCGAACCACGTTTTTACTCAAGCGACTTTGCCAAGCTTCATTTTATACAAAATATCGGTGTCATCTGCGCCTCATTTTTAGCGGGAGATTTAGTATCTCGCTTTGAACTTAACACCCCATTACTGACGGGTTCTGTCGGCTTTGCCATCACTTTATGTTTGTTTTATCTGCTTTTTTTACGCAACAAACATACCTCAACAGACCCTATTCACAGTTATTAATTTTTAAGAGAATACAATTATGAAAAACATCACTGAAACTCCTATCAAGCACGCTTTGCTTGGTGATGTAAAAATCAGAACATTAAACCCTGAACACGATCTAACGATTATTACCCCTTGGCTTAAACACCCCCAAGCCCAGTTTTGGGGAGCAATGGAACATTCACCCGAAGAAATTTTAGAATTTTATACAACACTCAATAAAGATGAGGCTCAACAAGCCTATTTGCTTGAAATAAACCAAACACCCATTGCTTTAATTGAAATTTACAAACCTCAAATACTGAAACTTGAGAACCACCTAGCGCTTAAAAACGGCGATTTGGGCATGCATATTTTACTTGCTCCAAAGCAGTTCTCTGTTGCAGGGTTTAGCCTTGCTGTTATGCAGTCGGTATTAGAGTTTATGTTTAATACCCTCTCATGTGAGCGAGTGATTGTGGAGCCAGATGTAGCCAATCATAAAATTCATCGCCTTAACTTAAAGGCAGGTTTCAGCCATCATAAAGTTATTAAATTAGGTGAGAAAACTGCATTACTAGGTAGTTTAGAAAAAGATCATTTTAATTACTTACAGCATCTTTCGTCTCGATTCGACACTTCACAGCAAGGGCCTGCAGTGCAACAAGCAACGCCCTCTAGCAGTAATTCTCACCTAGACCAACAGGCTTGGCAATACGCAAACCGTTTACTGATTGCCAAAATGCTCAGTGAGTTTTATCACGAACGACTGTTTAGCTACGACAGTGACAAACCTAACCATTATGTGTTGCATACCATGGGTGGACAAAGCTATCAGTTTAAAGGTGAGCCTATGTTGCTTAATCACCTGCAAGTTGAGCCAAATAGCATTACTAAAATGGCGCTTAACAACAGCCAACCATTAGACGCTATCGCGTTTGTACTTGAGTGTAATGACAAGTTAAACATAGATAAATCAATGCTTGGCACCTATCTCGAAGAACTCGCGAGCACACTCAGTGGCTTTGCATTTAAATTTAAAAATAATCGCTATAGCGCTCAGCAATTAGCAGACGCAGATTTTCAAGTGATCGAAACCCAAATGACCATGGGTCACCCAAGCTTTATTGCAAACAATGGCCGCATTGGTTTTAACTCACAAGATTTTCACCAATATACCCCAGAAGCCGCAAACCCATTTCAAATAATATGGCTTGCGTGCCACAAACAGCATACCACCTTTAAAAGTACCGATGATTATAAATACGAAAGCTTGATTGCCGATGAGCTTGATGTAGCTGAGCGTTTGCGCTTTGAAAAAGCACTGACTGAGCAAGGTTTAAAGCCAAGTGACTATCTGTTATTTCCTATGCATCCATGGCAGTGGTTTAACAAATTAGTCCATGTTTATAGCTATCATATCTCGCAAAAACACATTGTGTGCTTAGGCTATTCGCAAGATAGTTATTTACCGCAGCAATCAATTCGTACCCTGTATAACATCAGCAAACCACACAAATGCTATGTTAAAACCGCCTTATCGATTTTAAATATGGGCTTTATGCGGGGCTTATCGAGCGCCTATATGAAAGTAACTCCAGCAATAAATCAATGGTTGTTCGACTTAGTAAACCAAGATAGCTATTTAAAATCACTGAAGTTTCAACCTTTAAGAGAAGTCGCAACCCTTGGCTTTGATGAGCAGTATTACACTCATCCAGCGCTTGGCGATAACCCTTATAAGAAAATGATGGCGGCTCTTTGGCGTGAAAATCCCGCTCAATACATGGACGAGAATGAAAGCCTTGCCACTATGGCAAGTTTGCTTCATATCGATAGCGAAGGCCGTTCATTTGTAAGTGCTAAAATTGCCAAATCGGGGCTCAGTGCTGATAAGTGGCTAACCCACTACTTACGGGCCTATATGACACCATTGCTACATTGTTTTTACCAGTATGATTTAGTCTTTATGCCACATGGTGAAAACCTCATCGTTCGATTTAACAATCATGTGCCGGTAGGCGTATTCATTAAAGACATTGGTGAAGAAATTGCCTTATTAAATAGTAATATCGAGCTGAATGATGAAATAAAGCGGATTAAGGTAACCATTCCAGAAGGCGTTGCCGTGTTGTCTATTTTTACTGATATTTTCGATTGCTTCTTCCGCTACCTTTCGGCAATTTTAGTAACTGACGGCCTTTTGACCGAACAACAATTTTGGCAAGCCGTCGCCGATACAATTGTTCAGTATCAGGCGAGCCACCCAGCGCTAAAAGACAAGTTTGCTGAGCATGATTTATTTGCTGAGTCATTCCCATTGTCTTGCTTAAACCGCTTACAGCTGCGTAACAATCAACAAATGGTTGATATAACCGACCCAGCTTCAAGCTTGCAGTATGCAGGTGATTTACAAAACCCATTGGCGCAATATGCACTTGCAAACACAACAGCATAATAAGCTTGAGTTAGCCTTACGTCAGCAGTGCTCACTGCTGACGTTCTTAACTCCAACAATTGATGAACAATGGTTTAGTAGTCAATGTTTAACTAGCAAGCAATTAACCGATTTGGCTAACGCTATAAAATTAAGAGGGGCAAATGTTACTGAGGGATATGTCGCAATCAATCTCTACTTACAACTGAGCTGGCAAGTTATTTACTTATTAGTAGCCAGTGTAGAGCACCTTGGTTGCATTCCTGATCTGGTCAATATTAAGCAGCGGGTAATGGGCTCACATATTTATGGTTTGACTAATTTAAATATCATGGCTCAACAAGACTCTTTTAATAATGCAGATTTGATTGAACTGGCAGCCAATCATTTATTTGACCACCAGCAAGCTTGGTATAATAACGTGCCATTGCAATACAGGCTAAATAAAGGATTATTAAAACGTTTACAAAGTGATACTTTCCACGCAGCGTTAATCGCTTGCTGGCCAGAGAAATCGATAGAATTTATAGCAAAGCGTTTTCAACCATGGCAAAAGCTATGTGGTAAACATCGCTTTAGTGATCAAAGCAATAAGCTGACATTTATGCGTAAAACCTGCTGCTTACACTACCAACTTGTAACCGCTGATTATTGCGCTAACTGTCCGTTAAACAAAAAAGGCACTAGCGATTGCTAATGCCTTTTTCTCGAAAAGCTGAACCTAGAACCTAAATTCAAAGTTTACATTTGCTGCAGTCTCGCTTTCACTGCGATCAAACCAGTTCATCGATTTATAAACCGCTTCACCTGTAATAGCGAACCAATGCGTAAATGCATATTCAAGTGCAATGCTGACACCAGCATTATGACCGTCGTAATCAGCACTAAAATCAAGGCACTGCTCTGGCGTATCACTGCATGCACCCGATAAAAATACATCACCTTCCTCTGTACGGTAATACATTTGGGTATAATCAACATCGATAGTGCCTTTTTGATAAAAGACACTGCCGTATAATAAGGCTTTTGAGCTTAATCGGTATCCTGAAATAAGTGCAATATCATAAGTATCGTGCGATAAACCCCAATCATAGGTATCGTCATCATAATTACCCGCTAATAGTGGACCATACCCCGCATCTTCACTGCGAATATAGCCAAGGCTGAGGGCCATAGAGAAGTTTTTCTCGACGGCCGATTCTAAAGGGCTGCCATAAAACTGATGTTTAATAGCATATTTTTCATAATCATGATCGCCACCAATACCAGCCCCTACGGTAAGCTCCGTCGAATAACCTAAGGTCATACTCATCGAAGTCGTTATCGCTGTACTCGTTGAAGTACTCTCGCTGGTATCTTTCGCAATGATCTTGCTTGTATCTGTACCAACGGTTGCACGAAAATGAAAGGGGTCACTGTTGATCTCTGGGCTCTCAAAGCGTGCCATCGATACACCTGTTTCGGTTGTAGATTGACAACCTGCTAATAAACCTAAAGCTATAAACGCCAAAAAAGGCTTAAACGTTTTCACGTAATTTCCTTATATATTATTATTTTAACGCGAAGATTCTAGACTAAGGCCTTATAGCTCGCAATAAATTAATGACAAAAAAGGTACAAACTCTATTGTTAAGCGCGTTCATCCTTCGGTGATTCCATCACGACATGAGTGGTAATGGTTCGTACCTGTGGAATTGAGCCGAGTACATCTGCATGAAACGCTTTATAGGACTTAAGATCCGCCGTCTCAACCCTCAGCAAATATTCAAACGAGCCAGTTACATTGTGGCACTCTTTTACTTCATCAATAAACTCAAGAGCGTGTTCGAATGCTCGCTGAGATACTGTTGAGTGCTCATTTAGCCCAACCCCAACATAAGCAATAAAACCTAGGCCAACAGCCTGATTATTAATAACCGCCCGATACCCTGCAATAACCCCAAGCTTTTCTAGTTCTTGCACTCTACGAAGGCATGCCGATGGCGATAAACCCACTTTATCTGCCAGCTCGGCATTGGCAATTCGGCCATTGCGTTTAAGCTCACGCAATATTCTGTCGTTAATTTTATCTTTTTTCATTTTTGATTGTGAATCTTAAACATACACAACAACATTAAGCGCAAAAATTGCGCGCATTACAACTTATAATTGCATCTCAATTCAAATGGAGAGATAGCGATGAGTTTTGAAATTTTAACAGCCTTGGCATTATTTGCTTTGGTGTCATCAATTACCCCTGGACCAAATAACTTAATGTTGATGAGCTCAGGTGCTAACTTTGGCTTTAAAAGAACCACACCACACTTACTTGGCGTGACGCTAGGCTTTATGTTGATGCTGGTTTTGGTGGGCCTTGGCATCATGCAGCTATTTGACTTATTCCCTCCAAGCTATTTGATATTAAAGGTTTTTTGCATTGCTTACTTGCTCTATCTGGCGTTTAAAATTGCCACAAGTAACGCACAACAAAAAGCCAGTAGTGAAAGTAAGCCATTTACTTTTATTCAGGCTGCACTATTTCAATGGGTGAACCCAAAAGCGTGGGCAATGGCATTAAGCGCGGTTAGTTTGTATGCCCCAGACAAAAACCTCACCTCAGTGTTAATCGTAAGCCTCGTATTTGGCTTAATTAACCTGCCGTGTGTCAGCTCGTGGACTTTACTTGGCGAAAAGCTGCAACACTGGCTTGCCAGCCCAAAGCGCTTAAAAGCATTTAACTACCTAATGGCAATACTATTAATTGCTTCAGTGATGTTTAGTTTGTTTTAATTTGAGCAAATTTTGCTTGGCAGTAGTGTATTGAAAGCTTAGCTATCAATAAATGAACTAACGATTAAAGCATTTTTGAATCATAGATAGGATTTAAAGGTGAGTAATTTTTCCTGTGCTAAGCTTTATTTACCTAGAGCTTTTCAGTGTGACTCATGGCTAGTAACGTAGAGAATTACTTTTACCACGGCTTTTTTGTCTTCTTACTCATTACGGTAGTAACCTGCTCCATTATAGCCACGCGCCTGATGCGCAGTAGTTTTAATAACCGCTCGATTTACTTATTTAACCTGTTTTTTTACCTTGGTGTAATTGGCTTTGCATGGCTTTGGATCCAAGACTTATTAGACCTTACGCCAAGTTTTCGTTCTGGTGTGGTGATTTATATGATCTCCATGACATTACTGCAATTATCCATTTATAACCATGATGAACCCAGCCGCTTCAATAAGATAATCATTGCGCATGGTGCTATTTTTTCTGTATTTGCCCTCCTTACTCAAAATATAAATCAACTTGCCCTTGTTGAAGCCTGTTTTACGCTAAGCGTTCTACCTGCACTTATTTACTACACAACAAAGCGTGCTGTATGTGAGAAGAACATAGGTAATACAGTGTTGTCGATGGCGCAGTGTATTCTTCTTTTAGTGCCTATTTCGCAGCTGAGTATTATTACCCATGAACACAACTTAGCGACCTTATACTCTCTCACGGTTATTGCCCATGCAACCGTGTTTGTTATGACTGGCCTTGGTCTCATCACTACCCTGTTAGTGGATGAAAAAAAACGCTATTTGGAGCTGTCTTTAAAAGATCCACTTACCGGGCTTTACAATCGCCGCGGACTACAATTCATTATTGAACAGCAGCAACTATTCAGCCCGAGCCAAACTTCTAGCTTATTTGCTTGTGTTGTTGATATTGATTACTTCAAACGTATTAATGATAGTTATGGGCATGATGGCGGTGACCTAGTACTCGAAGTTTTCTCTGATCTAATGAAACACCATTTGAAAAAAGAAGACTTATGTTGCAGGCTCGGCGGTGAAGAATTTTTACTGTTGTTCTTTGCTACCGACATCAAGTCAGCGACACAATTTTTAGAAGGCCTTCGTAAAACCATCGAAGGCAGTCAAATAGCTTATCAAGAGCACCGTATACCTGTCACCGCTAGCTTTGGTTTAACCAACTGGCAGTCAAATGACAGCTTTGAAAGCTTAGTAAACCGCGCAGACAAAGCTGTTTATGAGGCGAAAGATAATGGTCGAAACCAAATTAAAATAAACGCTTAAATCATATTCTTTAGGGTCGCGTCTTTATCTATGAAGTGATGTTTAAGCGCAGCTAAAATATGGATTGAAAGAGCAGCTGATAGCACGTAGCCAGATAAAATATGAATTTGCCAGCCAAAATCGCTTAACCAGGCGCTTGACGCAACGGCCTGACCCGCTTCGTTATAATTACTAGCCACTAACTGCCATGAAAAAACGGCAATACCAAAGCCGCCGAAACCACTATAAAAAGCACCTGACAGTAACATTACAGCTAGCAAGATTAGCAAGCCCCAATGATATAAATGCAACCACTTAGTTAAGCTTGTTTGTACAGTAGATTGAAACGGCTGATAGAGCCTATAAACTATTCTTAACAGCCAGACGACGGCAATGATCACCGCAATTGATTTATGCCAATGATACAAACTGTAGTCAGTCACCCAGGTCATGTAGTAACCCAAAACAAGTACGCTAATGACTAATAGCGCACTGAGCCAATGCAGTAACTTATGTGTTTTCTGTGTCTTTTTTGTCATGAACTTTATCCTTAAAAACTGTTTTCATGACTCAATAGTAAAGATTAAGCTTTTGTTTTAAATAAGATTGTGACGAAACCCTTCATTCTGTGACGAATACACTTGGCTCACTTAATACATTTGCTAATGCTGGTTTAAAAGTTTTGCTAACAGGAATGCTAAACCCTAGTTTCATATTTAAAGTTGCATTTGCTTTATGAAGATTAAAATCTTCAATATGGGCTAAATTTACAAGGTAGCTGCGGTGCACTTGCTTAAATTCATTGCAAGGTAAGTGAGCTTGAATGTTTTTGATGGTATCTCTTTTTAAAAAGCATTCGGTTAATGTTTGTATTTCTACATAGTTACCGGCAGCTTTAATAAATAATACTGATTCTGGGGTGAGTCTCTTAACAACCCCTTTATGGTTTATTTCAATATATTCAGATAGACCTTTCTCAGGCTTGTCGTTCTTTGCTTTTGACAAGAGCGACATGCTGCATACTCGCCATAACGCCAATACCAAACAACATGCGATTAAGTACTTTGGTAAAAGCTGAATGAATGAAGCCGCAATTGCATAGCCATAAAAAGAGTAATCAACAAAAATACGTAACATCACCAAAGAACAAATAGTCACTGCGCACGTAATAATAAAAACAAATAAGTTGCTATTAATTCTGGCTTTTAAATCAACAAAAGCCACCAGAACAATATTTAAAGCGCATAAAGCCCCCCACTCTTTAAGCCAAAAAATTTGTGAGTCAATAAACTGATATTGGCCTCCCGCAATTAAATGACGCCAAAAAAAGCAATATGCATTAAATAGAATAAAAAAAGCCCCCCATAAAAAAGCGGCCTTTTGCCAAAGTGTTGTTAATTGCTGCCAGTATTTATATATGCTCATAGCCACTCCATTTGAGTCATAAAAGGTAGCAAAAATAGCCGCTTCCCTAAAAAGGCTTTTTCATTATATGTTAAAGCCAGTTGATTGATGCAAATGCTGACTGGTAAATTCGAACTCTGCCACTATAATTAGCTCGTGCTTATACTTAACTTGCAATATGTAGTGCTATGCCTTTAAAAGTATTATTAAATTTTAAATTAAACTGGGTACTTTTGTGTGCCAGTTTTTGGCTTTTTGCCCTGCCAATTCAGGCTAAATATGTGGTAGCTGTTGTGGGTAAAACCAAAAACGATAGCTTTTATCAGCAAGCCTTTAAAGGGTGTGAGCAATTTGCAAAACAGCATCTCGATTTTGAATGTATTTACGACGGCCCCAAAGACTTTCAAGATATTCGCACGCAAGTATTAGTGATCACCGACCTAGTTCGCAGAAACAACATTAGTGGTTTATTAATCGCAACCACAGATTCCAATTACCTTGTTGAAAGAGCATTAAAAAAGCTTAAAGATAACAACATTCCTGTGATCACTTTTGACTCTGATCTGCTTGAGGAAGATCAGCAGTACCGTTTAGCCTATGTGGGTACCAATAATTTTGACTATGGTGTGGCCTTAGGTAACGAATTAAAAAAATTCACCAACAAAGAAAATAACCAAGTTTGTATTCAATCAGGGCACTCAACAACACCTAATTTAAACAAGCGCATTGAAGGTGTTCGCTATGCGTTATCTGGGCAAAAAGATAAACGTTTAAGCGGTGAAAATGGCTGGAGTGAGTTTGATCGATGCCCTTTATATAGCTTAGGCAAGCGAGAAGTCTCCCTCGGTCAACTCGACAAACTGCTTAACCTTGAAAATCCACCACTATTTTTAGCGGTAGCGGGTTTTGCTCAATTTAACTCTAACTATGCAAACGTGATTGCTAAACATAAACAACGCATTGCCAATCAAGAGGTGGTGATCGTTTCTGCTGATACTGAGCAAATGCAATTAGAAGTATTACAGCAAGGATTATCATCGGCCAATATTGGTCAAAACCCATTTGAAATGGGCCGACTTTCTGCAGAATTGATGTATCAATACCTCACTAAAGGTGAACGACCAGCTAAGTCTCACTATTATTTGGACTTTCATTATTGTCAGCAAAATAATGCAGGTACTTGCACCGTTAATCACTAAAACTTTGATCTCACTAAAGTGCAATTAACTCGATAAGCGCTAGACTTACCACAACTTGATTAATTGTAAGGATGTAGCCATGACACACCTAGTTAGTGATTTGATGACGCCAGACCCATTCGCCATAAGTGCGCAAAATACCCTGCATGATGCTCATAATCTAATGAAAGAGAAGAATGTCCGTCATATTCCAGTGATCAATGAGCACGGTGGCTTAGTTGGCATGTTAACGCAAAAAATCATGATTGCTCAGGTAATGAATATCATGGCTAATTACAGCGCCAGCGCCCTTGAACGCAAAGAAAAGCAAACTAAAGTAGTTGATATTATGGCTACCGATTTTACCAGTATCTCGCCAGAGCAACCGCTTCACGAAGTTGCTAAGTTTTTTGTTGAAAACCGTCATGGCTGCATGCCTGTGGTTGATAAAGATAATAACCTAGTGGGCATTCTAACTTCATCTGACTTTGTTCGTTTAGCGGCTGCATTACTTTCTTAAGTCGTAACTTTGTATCTGCACACTGAATTTTTTACAGAAGGTGTGCAGAGTTTTCATACTCATACCTCACCACAACCTCCCCACCTCAAAACAAAATTAAATTAAACATTTAAATTCATAAGGTTAAGGAAAAATCCATTTTAGGCACAACGCTTGCTTCTATATAACTACACACGCTTTTTAATTTAAAAGCGAAAGGAAATTTATAGATAATCTCGGAGGAGTAATGAGTAATTCATCATCAAAAATCGCAGAATTTACAGCACCTGGTGTTAAAGACCAAGCTGCAGCTGACACGATTGCTATTCTAGACCAGCGCATGGTCGCTTTAATCGATTTACACCTCACTTTAAAACACATTCATTGGAATGTTGTTGGTCCTAATTTTATTGGTGTACACGAAATGTTAGACCCGCAAGTAAGCGCAGTGCAAGAGATGACTGACACGATTGCAGAGCGTATTGCAACTATGGGCGGCGTACCTGTTGGCACACCACAATCAATTGTAGAACGCCGTACTTGGCAAGATTATTCAATTGGTAAAGGCTTAGTTACTGACCACCTAACAGCGCTTGATAAAGTGTATAACGGTGTTAATAAAGACCACCGTGCAGCTATCGATAAGCTTGGTGAGCTAGACCCAGTTTCTGAAGATATGATCACCGGCCAACTGGCTGACTTAGAACAATTCCAATGGTTTGTTCGTGCACATATCGAATCGTCTACCGGCGAATTGAAAGGTTAAACCCCCTAGGTCTATCCGAAGACCCCTTGCCCAGCATTTGCTGGGCTTTTTTATGCTTTGTTACAACCAACCTTTATGTTTAAAGAACAAGTAAGGTGCAAAGCCAGACAGCAACATAATGCCAATTGCAAACGGGTAACCCCATGCCCATTGCAGTTCAGGCATGCTGTTAAAATTCATCCCATAGATACTGGCGACAACGGTCGGCGGTAAAAACACCACTGAGGCAATAGAGAAGGTTTTTATAATTTGGTTTTGTTCGATGTTAATAAAACCCTGAGTCGAGTCCATTAAAAAATTCACCTTATCAAACAAAAATGTACAGTGAGACATAAGGGTATCAATATCGAGTACAATTTCACGTAGTGATTCGCGGTCTTCTGTCGGCGCTCCTAGGTGGCGCAGTAAAAACGAGATATTCCGGCGCGTATCCATCAAACATAAACGCACTTTACCGTTATTATCTTCAAGGCGCGAAATTCGACTAACAGCTTCTTCTAAGTCTGAGTCATCCTCTTCAAGTACATAGGCACTGAGTTTTTCTAACTGGTGATGCATGTCTTCAAGCATATCAGCGTGGTTTTCGACTTTTTGGTCAAATAAAGTCACCAAAAGTTGCTTTGGATTATCACACGCTACCTGCCCTTTCCGAGCACGCAATCGTAAAAGACGAAAATCGGCTAGTTCATCATCGCGGATTGTCAGCAAGCAGTTGTCTTGTAGTAAACAAGCCACGGTTACCGTATTAAAGCGCCCTTCATTTGGTGACATGAAAAGCGCATGCACATGCAAGCCTTCATGGTCGATAAAACAACGGGAAGAGGCCTCGATTTCTTCAACATCATCAGCACCGGGTAAGGTGATATTAAGCGTGCTTGCCAGCGCTTGCCGTTCTTCTTCGGTCGGATTTATGGTATCAATCCAGTGGGCATTTTTAATAGAAGTAACAAGCGGTGTATCAACAGCTGGCTCAGTTTCTGTGATCACACCTTGGTCTATAGAAAAAAATCGTAACATGCGCCCTACCCTGAATAATCAATGTAAAGCAAATACTATAGCTGTTCACGTTAATGAACAATGACAATGCTACTAATTACAGGGTAAAGCAGAAAAATAATTTAAACCTAACATCAATTGCTTATTTCGCTTTTTTGAAACGCACCAAAAGCACACCTATCAAGATAATGCCAAGGCCTATTAAGCAAGGTACAAAAGCACTTTGCAAGGCAACATCAAACGCTAAAAAGTCGGGGTAACCGGTTTGCCAAAGCGTCCATTCATAACCGAGCTTTGATGCAATATGTTCACCGCCGCTACTAAGTACGATGATTGCATCATTGTTATCTGGGTTGATGCGAAGTGTGCTATTTATTGCTGGCTCATTCGCGCCATCATGGCCAAACACAAAATCTCCCGATGCTGTTGGTGCATAAAGCATGGTACCTAGCCCCCAAATTGGTGCGCCTAAGCTAATTGCCAAAGGCGCTCGCATGGTACTGATCATTTGCGGGCTTAACTGCCCTGTTTGAGGTGATGTTAATGCTTGCACTAAAGCGATTAAGTCATGGCTACTTGCCAGTAAGCCTGTTGCCGCTGCCGATGCGTATTGAAAATGCCCCGCAGCTTGCCCGCTTTTATCATAAGCAGGTGCGATGTTATCTAACTCAGTGAGTACATCGTAACTAGCATCAGTCATATTGACTGGCTTAAAGACGTTATCAGCCATCCAAGTTGCAAAGCGTTGATTCGTTTTTTCTTCTACCAGCAGCTCAAGCATCAAATAGCCGCCCCCAGAATACTGAAAATCGCCCACAGGCTTGGTGACTTTAATTTCCCGCACACCCGTTGATGATAGCGGCTTGTTTAGCGACGCAAGCAAGCTTGGTACGGTTTCATTTAGCTCAATATCAGCAAAGCCTAAACCATCACCAAGCCCCGCAGTATGAGACAACAGATGAGCAAGGCTAACAGTTTGATTACCAAACTCTGAATCAGGTAACTGCCAGCCCGTCAGTTGCTCATTAATCGCGTGATCTAAACGAATTTGTTGTTGCTCTGCCAGAGTCATCACGCCATAGGCGGTAATAAATTTACTGAGTGACGCCACTGGGAACAGAGTATTTGCGGTTATTTCATCTTTGCTTTTTGAGTAATCTTGAAAAACCACTTGGCCATTTTCAATCAAAACATAAGCAATGTTTGCGTGATTGTTGGCAATCAGTACCTGACTATTAGCAATAAATTGCTCAGTATTGCCCGTTTCGGCAATGGGTTTTAAAAACCAACCACTGACACCACCATATACACAGGTAGCAGCCCAAACAAATGACAAAAATAGCGTTAACAGAATCGTTTTAAACCAGCTCATACCCTATTCCTTGTGTTACAAAGCGCTGTTAAATCACTTCGATTTGCTCAGGTTTTTTGATAAAGAACACCATTAAAATTAATAATGCTGCTGGGAATAAAAACACATTCAAGTAAGCAAAAATCACCGTTAGCTGTAAGATGCACATTAGCAACAATAGGATAGAAAACACCGTTAGCAACGATGACATTCCATGGCGCTTTGTTAGTAATAACGCGGCTGTGATCAAACCTACTAAGGCATACAAGCCTAAACTCCCAGCCGAGACCACCATGGCAATAATTGAAATACTTTCTACTACATCATTCGATGCTTTATCACCTGCTACGGCAAGATAAACATCACATAACACAGTGGCATGAAAAGCTAATACCAACACCGCCAACACACATAACAGTATGCGTACACCTTCAACATCAAACATATCTTTTAGTGCCTTGCGTAAACTCAGGTACACGTAAATTTCAAGTGCACCGATGAGCACGAACACAAGGTCTGAAAAATTTAAGCTTTGTAAATCAAGCTTAAGCGCCTCTCCTAAGCCATCGAGTGTTTCGCCAAATACTGAAATCCAGTACATGGGAAAAATGACAGCGAGTAATCCTGCTGCTATGCCGGGTAGTAAATAGTCACGGTTGAGCATATGCCCTCCAAAATCCTGTTGCGTTGAAAGTTATTCGCTATCGCGTTCGTACACCAAAATATCGCCGGGTTGGCAATTAAGCTCTTCACAAATAGCTTCAAGGGTACTAAAGCGGATCGCTTTCACTTTTCCGTTTTTTAGTAATGATAAATTGGTCATAGAAATATCAATGCGCTGAGATAGCTCTTTCAGCTGCATTTTGTTCTTTGCCAATTCTATATCTAGGTTGATTCGTATTTTCATAGTCTAAAAAGTACACAGCGGATTTATGATTGTCAAACTTTATTTTACGATTATCATAAAACAAAGAATGATAAACATAATAACTCAGTAAGTAATTAAACCCATATTTTGACCATTTCAGGCATAAAAAAAGCCAGTAAATACTGGCTTTTCGCTCTATTTATAAGTTAGACATTGGCTTGGTAAGCAGGGATAGCTATCGCCGCTACAATACCCAATAAAAATATGCCACCAATGATCAACACGCCCCAAAATGACCATTGTTTTTGTACTCGTTGAAAATGCTCAACGCTATCCCAACGTTTATTTTGCCATGCCATTTCTCGGCCTTTAAAACCCAGATAAATCGACACAATAAAACCAACATAAGGCACTAAGGCCAATAAGCCAATCCAAGTGCTGTTGCCAATTGCCCAAATCCAACTTAGCAAGAAAGCGCCCCAACTAAAGCCTTTAATGCCCTCGGGTAAATCGTCTACCTTCCCCTGCCCTGAGTTATTTTCAGATGCCATCTGAAGGCTTGCTTCAGGTGGTGTGTAATTATCTGCCATGAGTTTTTCCTTATTATTAATTAAACAGAAACCCTAACTTATAGTACTGGGTGTATTTTAAGCAAGCTAAAGATAAGTACCTAAAGCAGATAATTGTTACCTGATGTGTTTTGTAACATTTATCTCGTTTCCTTTTCATTTTAAATCACCTAGTCTGGGCACATAACTGCAAGGAGAGAACAATGAAAGACTTACAAAAGTTAGTGGGTAATTTAAATAAATCAGGTGCGCTGAGTGGTTTTTTAGGAGGCGTTGCTGGCGGCGGACTAACGAGCTTAATGGGCGGAAAAAGTAAAAAGAGCAGTAAAAAAGCCGTAAAATATGGTGCGCTTGCTGCTGTCGGTGGCCTTGCTTGGAAAGCCTATAAACAATACTCAGAACAAAAAGCGGCTCCAGTTCAGCAAACTAGTTCTCGTGGTTTTGATTTTACCCCAGCCACGCTGCCCGAGCAGTCATTTAATGATGTCATCGACGATAATCACAGTGATGGGCAATTATTACTGATGCGCGCTATGATTGCAGCCGCCTATGCTGATGGCCACATTGATGAAACAGAAAGACAAAAAATCTTCGCACAAGTAGAAACAACGCAATTGTCTGTGCAAGAAAAGGCCATGCTGTTTGATGAGCTAAGAAAACCAATGCAACTATCAGAGTTGATTGCCGCTGTGCCTAACGCACAAATGGGCATTGAAGTATATGCAGCTAGTGCCAGCGCAATTGATTTAAACCAAGCTATTTCTAAACACTACTTAGACACGCTCGCTAACCAATTATGCATTCCTAATGAACTGGTAATGAGCATTCACAGAGAGCTTGCCGAATACCAATAAAAATGGGGCGTCTTCGCCCCACTTTAACTCGTAACCAGTAATGATTAATGCGGTTTTTTAGTGCCGTAACGCACCATATCTTTACCGTTTTCATACACTTCACTAGTCACGTAACGGCCAAGTAAAAGTTGATGTTTATCATCAAGTACCGCAATAAATGGGCGGCCATCACTATTATTGGTTGCAAGGGCAACACCTGTTACATTCTCAAGCCCTAAACCGCCAGTTTCAACTAGGCGTAAAAATGTTTCTAACTCGTCTAATGTTTCAATTACATCGTTATCGTTAATCATCTCAAATACTCAGTGATTGCTAATGGGCGTAGCATAGCAGGATTAAAAACAGGGTGCGAATAACAGCCCTTAGAGTAGCTTAGATTTGGACTAAAAATTGACACAACGCTATTCAATTGATGATACTTTCGCTATCGATAGAGGCAGTGAAGTTTAATGAGTAACCATTTAACGCTAGAATTAATGACCCCAAAGGGCAATCTTGCCGATAGCATACAAGCTATTTGGTATGCCACAGCGCACTCTCAAGGAGAGCAATGGCTTGCCTGCGATGGTGCCACAGGGCTTGTGTTTCCTGTTGCTGGTGAAGTTTTACTTGATGACAAGCCGCTTGCTGCCCCTTATGCAGTGCAAGAAACATCGACTCAAGCATCTAAAGTCACATTTTCACACGATGCACAGTTTTGTGGTATTCGTTTTAACCCAACGGTATTGTCTGAACTTAAGCGAAACGCTCACCCACTCCTTGCAGAGCAGTCCCTATGTGAAATTGCACTAGGTCTGCAAAATAATGCCAGCTTAGCCGCGTTTGTTACGCTTATTAGCCGCCACTTTACTGATAATAAAAACATTAACCACAGCAACAGGCACTCAAAGCACTTAATCCGTAACCTTATTGAGTTAACGCCACTCGAAACTGCTTACCAACTTGCCCCACTCAGTCAACGCCAGCTCGAAAGGCAAGTTAAGGATCAATGCGGCGTCACCCCTAAGTATTTTGAGCGTATCTACCGAGTAAAACTTGCTAAACAAGCAATTAAAGATAACCCTGAAATGAGCTTTGCAGATATTGCACTTGAATGTGGCTTTACCGATCAGCCTCATTTAATCAAAGAATTCAAAGCAATAATGCACATCACCCCAGCAAAATACCGCAAGTTATTGAAAGACTCTCAAACTAAACAAACAAAGCTTATTTTTCGTTAGTCATCCTCAAAACGCAGAATATCACCAGGCTGACAACCTAAGTGCTTACAAATTGCATCTAAGGTCGTAAAGCGCACAGCTTTAGCTCGTCCAGCTCTAAGAACTGATAAGTTTTGTGGCGTAATACCTATCGCTTCAGCTAATTCTGCAGACTTCATTTTTCGCTTAGCTAACACTACATCTAAATCAATAATAATCGCCATTAAATCACTAACTCTTGCTCTTTTTGTAGCTGCTGCGCTTGACCCATGATCCAACCAATAACATAAATAATTAATCCCATCACTAAGCCTATAATATCAGTATCTTGTATAGCCACGACCCTTCCGATATCTGATCCTGTTGCCAAGTTAAGAAGAGTTATAAGTAGTGACGGGTAGCACACAACTAGTGCAAATTGCGCCAATAATACGCCACCTAACCATTTAAAACATTGTATATTTTCAATAGCGAAGAAGGATCCACGTCGGTAAAGCAAAAATAACCGAATCAAAATTATGTTGATCAGAATAAACGGTAGCAATTGCACAAGGCCAAGCCATAAAACACTATCAAAACCATGCTCATTTAATGTTTGTGCAACTCCTTGCCAAGAGCCGCTGACTTCAAGACCAATCCACATATGCGCACCATTACTTTGTGTAAAACTTAAAACATTACTGTCACTGAAAAGCACAATAATGCTTGTTACTAACAAGCTAATAAGCGTAAAAAATAGAAGGCTTAGGATAAACGAACTCATCCAAACAATTTTTTTCATGACGATTTACTCAGTGTTATTTGTTTTAGAAGTTGCTCATAATGAGTCGCTAACTGCTTACCTGTTAACGCATTAGAATGGTGCTTCCCTTTTGCAATGTAAATCTGCTTTTGCTGAGATTTTGCATGTTGATATAGTGACTTAGCTAACTCAGGTGGAGTTTGAGTGTCTTTTTCACCGGTAATTATTAATAGCGGTGCTTGATAAACTTGTAACGCTTTTAAATTATCGACTTGTTTAATCTCTTCACTAAACTCAACACTAACAAACGGTTTAGCAAACCACGGAATTCGTGCTGCTGTCATCTGTTCAACATTTGTCACACTCCCTTCAAGTACCAGAGCATCAACGTTACGCTGACTGGCAAGATAACCTGCAATCATACTTCCTAAAGAATGACCATGGATCACCACAGGCAAAGTATTTAGGTCTGATCTGCCTTTTACATAATCAAATACCTGTAATGCATCAGCTTGCAGATTAGCTACGCTAGGTACTCCAGAACTAAGCCCATAACCACGATGATCCATCATTAAAATATTAACTTGAAAAGGTAAAAGTAGCTTTGCCGGTTCCCCACCTGCGGCACTAACGCGAAACTGGTTACCACCGAAGTAAATTACCGTAGCACGAGCATCTGCAACTTTAATAAGGGTACCCTTAAGTCTAGTACCTTCATCGGTGTTTAAAGTTATCTCCTGCGTTTTGGCGGTGGCATTAACACTTTGTATATCCTGCATCGTTATTTTTTTATCCGGATATAAAAAGTGAGACTCCTCAACTTTAATTGTCGTACAACCAGTTAATAACAGCACAATCAGCGAAACCACTGCAATAGAACCAAATTTCATTTTCACGATCCTTCTAGTAAAAAAACTACTATGGCACTAGATAAGTTAAAAAACAAACAAAAATTACCGAAAAACGATAATTAATTATTTAATATCGAACATTAAAAGCCCTTCCTGTGAGAAATAACTTTGATCAAAAGCGCTATCTCCTTTAATTCATTATTTTTCAAATTCTGTGTTGAGCGATTTTATTTGCGCTTGGCATTTATCCATAGGATAGTTAAGGCAAGCCTACTAAACGTGCTGTAACTAAATAGGATAATCATGAAAAAAGTTTTACTTGCCACTAGCTTAATTGCCTCGTCATTTACTGCATTTGCAGCCAATTTAACCGTTGAAGAACTGCGTATTGAAAAAGCCAGCAAAGCCATGCCAAAGGTGTTGAGTGCTTTTTCTGATGAAGTGAACCAATTTGAAAAACAGTGGCAAGCTGCCGCTAGTTATCAGCAAGCAAGTGACCTTATTGATGATTACGCCAAACAATTATGGCGCGATGCCAAAGCGCGTATAATTAAAACCAACAGCTTCGACGACCGAGAGCTGTATTGGGCGCGTTTACTTTCAAGCAAGATTATTCGTACCAGCAAACCCCAGTTTGCAATGACCGACAGCGAACAAACCGCGTTATTAACTATGCTTGAAAATGGCAGCCGTGGCCGCACCGACCTTGATTACAGTAAAAAAACCGACAAACGCATTTTAATTACAGGTTTTGATCCATTCTTATTAGATAGAAATATTAATCAAAGTAACCCATCCGGTGTTGCAGCATTATTACTTGATGGCCAAGTGATTAATTACAATGGCATAAGCGCCGAGATCAATACGGTGATGGTGCCAGTACGCTACGAAGACTTTGACCAAGGTATTATCGAATCATTACTTGCGCCATATTACGCACTTAACAATGTCGATATGATTGCCACTATTAGTATGGGCGGTAAAGACTTTGATCTTGAACGCTTTCCAGGTAAACGCCGTAGTGTAACGGCGCCCGATAACGCCAATATTGTGTATGGCGGCACAGCAACTGCACCGAAAATTTCGAGCCTTAACGACCGCCCTCTTCCAGGCAATGAGTTTGTAACTTTCAGCTTACCAGTTAAGCAGATGCAAAAAGCCAAAGGGCCATTCCCAATCAACGACAATCATAAAGTCGTTACGCTTGAAAAAGCATTTGAGCCAAAATCACTTAAAGAATTAGAAGGTGCGACTGCGGTAAAAGGTGGTGGCGGTGGCTACTTATCAAATGAAATTTCGTATCGTAGTATTCGCCTACGTGATGAGCTTAATTCAGACATCCCTACAGGGCATATTCACACCCCACGTATTCAACAATTTGAGCCAGAAACAGAAGCGAAAATTGTTAAGCAAATTAAAGCAATGCTTGAGCAAAGCTTGGTTGCAATTTAAAGCGTTAAGCTCAGCTATAAAGTAATAGCTGAGCTTTTTCCAACTCACAATTGATACTTATTGTGGACCTGTTCCGCCATTCACTTTACTGCCCAAAGAATTTGGATCATCCAAGCGGTATGGGTAAAGTTGAATATCACCAAATACTGTTGCTCCGCTATCACGATATTGATCAGTTGCAGAACTTCCAGTGTAAACATTTCCTGAGGCACTAAAATAACCAGAGCCTTGATTCCAGTGAGGTTTCGCTGAATTTTCAAAGTAATTATTTTCCACTAAAACCTCAGCGCCATTCCCCGCACTAATTGAAAAATAAGTAATGTTCTTCCAGTAATTATTAAACATATGCACACGAGAGTTATAGCCATCTACTTTAGGGTTTCGCCCTGCAGCTGTATCCCAAAAATTGTGATGCGCTGTTATTTGAGAGTTTCTGAATAAATGAGTATACCAATGCTGGTTAGCGCAAACTTGAGGGTTATATCCATAAAAACGATTCCAACTTAAAGTAACGTTTTGACTATTGTCTACATCAATATATCCATCACTGATTTTATTAAATGCCATGTGGTCCACCCACACATGACTACTATCATCTATTGAAATAGCATCACCTGCTTCTACAAGGGCTGGGTTAATATCCTCAAGCATAATGTTCTTAATAATAATATTTCGCTGCTTGCTAATAACGAGGCTAGCACCAATTATTTTCGAGTTTTTACCTAACCCTTGCAGCGTTTTATTTGATTGCACAATGATACGTCTATCATTACGGGTAACATTCACGGTTGAGTTTGAGCTACTTCCCAACTCACTACAGCTTTGATTACCAACGGGAATTCTGTACCACGTCTTACCGTAATCTCCCCATTGACCACAATCAAGTGGACAAGCTGGTACCGTTCTATTGGCGGTTCGACAATCAATCACGGTGTTATCTGGGACCTGAATAACCGCAGCAGAGCCAGAACTCAATGCAGCACTTAAATCATCACAGCTATATACTGTGATGGCAGTGTTATTACCACCACCCGTCGTTGTGCTCAATCCATCTTGACCTGCTTGAGATGCAAAGCCTATTAAGTCACTAGGAGTGGTTCCGGTAGTCCCACAGTCGCCATTTACTGGATTAATAAACCATCTTTGTGAACTGATCCCAGCATCATCATTTTGATAAACATTTGCAGTATTATTTGAGCCTGCAACTGTCAAAGATTTACCAGTTAACTTATTGACGATATTGAAGCCGCCCGATGAAGATGCTTTTAACAACCAACGTTGATTAGCCCCTTGCCAATCATCATAAGCAATTATATTTGCACCATTTGATTGCGATGAGTTCAACACATCAAGAACTTTATTGTTAAATTTAGAGCGTATAATCCAATAGCCATCTGCTTCTTGAATAAGCTGAAACTTTTGGTTATTTCCACCCCAGTATTCGTAGCTAATAATATTCGGGGCTGAGCTAGAATCACTGGTATTTACATCAAGTGCAAGGCCAGAGCCTCTATTAATAATGGAATATACAGTGCCAGATTCAGGCATAGCACTACACTGTTGTGCATGAACAGCACTCTGAGCAAAACACGCAACTGCTAGTAGGCATAATGCTAACAGTTTAGTTTGGTTTAAAATCTTCAAGACTATCTCCTTTACTATATTTGTAATATAAAATTATATTATTAAAGAGATAGTTTAATTTATCCGTACCCAAAAACATTCATTTATGTTTATTTTATGTAAACAAATGTTAAAAGCTATCCGGCAACGCAGCAATTTCGACCTTGCTTTTTCGCTTTATAAAGCGCGTCATCTGCTATTTTAAACAAGCTATCTGAATCAAACGCCTCATTAGCAGCCTTACTGGCAACACCTATCGATAAGGTAACATAGCTTAAGTCTGCACGGCCTTGGTGAGTTATGTGAGCTGATGCTACGGCGTTTCGTAGCGTTTCAGCCACTTTGAGTGCCTCCTGCTTATCTGTATTGCTGAGCACAATTACAAATTCTTCGCCGCCATAGCGGGCAACAAAGTGATTACTTGGCTGGGTATTTTCCTTAAGAAGATTGGCGACTTCACATAACGCTTTGTCACCTTGATCATGTCCATAGTAGTCATTGTAGAGTTTAAAATGATCGATATCGGCGACAATCATTGAGATAGGCTGCGATGCTAAATCTGTATCGCTGGCAAGCATTGCAAAATGTTTATCCAATGCCCGACGATTGGCAAGCGTCGTCATTGAGTCGGTATTACTGATATGTTTTAACTTCTGGTGGCGCTCTAAAATTTCTGCGCGTTGATTTTCTATCAGACTAAACAACTCATTCATACCTCGCCCGAGCTGATGCAATTCGTTATTGCCAAAATACTCATCCCGAGCGCTAAAGTCGTTATTTCTGATTGCTGAATTTACCAATATGTAGAGCTTTCTGAGTGGCCTTAAAACCTGTTGATTTATATATAAATAAAACAAAATAAATACAGAACCAGAGATCAATAAACCGGTAATTAAAGAGCTATCAAACAAACTTCGGTCGTAAGTCCGCTCACGGGATGCTATAGATAGCACAAACAGTAAGTCTCCAGCTTGATCATTGACTCCTAAGTAAAGCCGCCGATTGTGTTGAGTAGTCTCGCGTGCACTCCTTTTTTCACCAAACACCCTAATTAGATGTTCCTTATATTTTGGTGCTTCATCAGTGCCATAAAAGCTAATATCATTTGCTAACCCTGGTGTTAGATTTTCGACAAAGCCTTCATCAATAAAGCTCCAAAGCAGTAACGTAGCCACAAATTCGCCTGTGCCATCAGACCTAGTTACATTGTAAGCAACCGTCACGGCAGGCGTTTTATCTATAGTAATAAACCGGACTTTATGGATTAACTCAGATTGGCTAGTGGTTATATCGTCAGATAAGATTATTAGATTGTTTTTTATCAACAAATTGGGGCTTTCTAAAACCGTTGGTGAGTAAGGCTTATAATCATTATTAAAACTGCCACCGCCGATAATATTTGCCTGTGTATCATATAAATACCAACCATTTACGTCTAAACGTTGTAATGCGTCTGCAATAACATAGTCAGTATTGAACCACTGGGTATCCCGTTGCTGTGCAGCTTCATACATGGTATCCCAAGCAGCGCTGTCAAAGACCATTTTTGACAGCGCATCAATCTCTTGCTGAAGTTGTGACTCCACGCGCTGAATATCAATCCGATCATTTTGTTTTGTCATCGCTTCAAACGTTGGCAAAATCCAAAAATGCCGAATAATTGTTTGCGCCAACAAAATAGCAAAGCACGCCGCGGTGAAAGCAAGTAATAAGCGTTTTTTGAGCCTCGCACCAATCACCATAAAACATTAAACCCAGCAGAATCAAAAATACATTAGTACTAAAAAGTATAACCTTGTTTGGCCAGTTTGCTTGCTAGGCTTTAATTTTTCAGCAAATTTGAAACCTTATCCATACTAAAGTTCACCGGTGAAAAATTGTAATATCTCTCTTTACATCTAAACTTTTAGTATGAAGATTTATTGGGCTATCGTATGAAAGGTATTGTCTTTACCGAGTTTTTAGAAATGGTCGAAAATGAGTTTTCTTATGAAGTTGCAGACAAAATCATCGAAGAAAACTCACTTACTTCAAACGGCGCTTATACTAGCGTTGGCAATTACGATAATACAGAGCTGCTATTGTTGGTCAGCTCATTGAGCAAACATATAAATAAACCCATTGATGAACTGGTTCATGCTTACGGTAAGCATTTGTTAAAACGCTTTTTTGTTTTGTATCCACATTTCTTTGATAGTGTTGAAAATACTTTTGATTTCCTTGATACCATTGATCGACACGTACATATTGAGGTCAAAAAGCTCTACAACGATGCAGAATTGCCAAGCTTTGAAACAAAACGAATTAGTCACTGCGAAATGCAAATGTTTTATCGATCAGGTAACCCATTTGCATGTTTAGCTGAGGGCTTGATTGAAGGCGCCTGTGAGCATTTCAATGAAATTATTACCGTTAAAAGTGAGATTGACGATAACTATCAATCTGCCACTTTTACTCTAACAAAAGAAGCTTAATGTGGATGAAGAACTCTACAAACGTAGAATAGAACGAGAGCGCCAGGCTCGAAAACAAGCCGAAGCGCTTTTAGAACAGAAGTCCTTAGAGTTATATGAAGCAAATATGACGCTAAAACATGCCGCCGAAAATCTAGAAAAAGAAGTTATCCTTCGCACCCAAGATTTGAATAAAGCAAAAGAGATGGCCGATGCCGCCAACCAAGCTAAATCAATGTTTTTAGCGAATATGAGTCACGAAATCCGCACCCCTATGAATGCAATTTTAGGCATGGCACACCTCGCCCTCGATACTGAATTAACCGACAAGCAATATGATTACGTCGAGAAAATCCAACTGTCGGCCAAATCACTGCTTGGGATTATTAATGACATTCTCGATTTTTCTAAAATTGAAGCCAACAAGCTTGAACTTGAAAACAATGATTTTAACTTAAATGACTTTCTCGCTAACCTAGCTAATTTAGCCAGCAGCTTAATTGAGAAAAATAACATCGAAGTCATTTTTGATATTGACGATGACATACCCGAGTTTTTAATCGGTGATGCACTTAGACTCAATCAAGTATTATTAAATTTACTAAGCAATGCGATTAAATTTTCGAACCAGCAAAATGTCACGCTAAAAATGACAAGAGAGTCAAAAACCGATACCTCTATTTGTATTAATTTTCAGGTGATTGACCAAGGTATTGGCATGTCACAAGAGCAAGTTAATAGTGTGTTCAAGCCCTTTTCTCAAGCTGATGTTTCTACAACCCGTAAGTTTGGTGGTACGGGTCTTGGTCTTGTTATCAGTAAAAAGATCATCGAACTAATGGGTGGGCATATTGAGGTTAAAAGCCAATTAAACAAAGGAAGTTGCTTTAGTTTTGACGTGTCATTTGCGCTATCGGCTATGCAAAGCTGCCACGACAAAGACATTTTTAAACATAAACGTGCTCTTATTATTGAGCAAAGCGACAAACCTGAAACTATTTTACATGACATGCTCAAAGTATTAGACATCAATGTGCAGACGATTAATTGCCTAGATGAAAAGCTATCTAAGGTCGATATTAGCCATAATTACGACTTCATTTTTTTAGACTGGCACGTACTAAACTGTGAGCAAAATAACATTTTAGAGAACCTCAAAAAGCAGCTTTCTATCGATATTAAAAAAACCATTATTCTCGCATCTTTTGAAAACCAAGAAGTTAAAGACACGCTAAGTACACTTGATAAAACCGTTGAAGAAATATTATTAAAGCCAATTATTAAAGGAAACTTACTAAAAACCCTCGAGCATGTGATGGGTATCGCTACGAAAAAAGAGACCAGAGTCGACAATACATGCTTTAAAAAGCTCGCCGGCTCAAAAATACTGCTAGTTGAAGACAACCCGCTTAACCAACAAGTTGCATCGCAAATACTACGCTCAAATGGCTTTATTGTTGATATTGCCGAAGATGGCATAGCAGCGATTGAAGCTGTAGAAAAAGGCACTTTCGATTGTATTTTGATGGACTGCCAAATGCCAAGAATGGATGGTTATACCGCAGCGAATAAAATCAAACAGCAATCAAAGTTTGCCCATATTCCAATCATCGCCATGACCGCCAACACCATGGAAGCCGACCTAACTAAAGCTAAAGAATCAGGAATGCAAGGCTATATAGCCAAGCCAATAGAAGTGCAAACCATGTTTGAGGTCATTGCTGAGCATTTAACGCAAAAGCCACTGTAACTTCTAGTCAGTAAGCTCTAAGACTTTTTGTTCAACTAATGAGTTGTTCTGCTTACGAAACTCATTTGGGTTAACCCCAACAATGCTTTTAAAAACACGGTTAAAGGTAGCAAGCGAAGAAAAACCACTTTCCATTGCAATACTTAAAATGCTCCAATGACTTGCTTCGTCCTTAAGTAGCAGCCCTTGTGCATGCTTTACTCGGTACTGATTAATAAATAAATTAAAATTAGATGCTTTAAAATGATGGCGAATAGTGCGGCTAATCTTATACTCAGGTACTGCTAATGCTTGTGCAAAGTCAGAAATTTTCAAATTAGTTTGCAAATAAACCTGCTTATTGATCAGTGCTTCTATATCAGTAATAAGCTCAGGCTCTACCTCTTTATTTTCAGATTGTTCAGCCTGATGGGTAGCTTTCACTACCTTTTCAGAGTTCACCACTTTACTATCAACAGCTTCAGGCACGCTACTGTGGGCACGGTTTTGCAAAAACATTACTAGCTGCATTGCAAATACAATCAACAATGCAGATGAGGTAATTATAAGTGGCTCAAATTGTTGAAATTCGCTTTCACTGAATAAAAACTTAGGCAGTATGCTGGCATTAAATACCGCTAAAAAGTAGCAACTAGCAAAAATACTTGCCTGCAACTTTTGCGTTTGTGATTTCTCTTTATAGCCCTGTAACGCTTCCCAAAAAGACAACACCAGAATACTTGAAGATAGCAACACCGTTATTTCGGCCATACCTTGCTTTAAACGCCACATGAATTGGCTCTCAGGGAAAACTTGCACATCAATACTCACCAAATAATGCCAAGTTTGGTTAAACATAATTAAACCCGCAATAGCAACTGCCACGGCAATATGTACCGAAGCAATAGGCTTATGCTTACGAAACAAAGTGCGTGATATAAGCCAAGACATATTACAGGTTGCGCAGGTAAATAAGCCGATTAAATAACTGTAAACACCAATACTTGGTGCACTGATTTTTTGCACCCCAACCATGCAAAGCGAACCGCAAAATACAGCAAACAGATAATGAATAAGCTGCTTCTCTTTTTTCATACCATTTAGCAGCATGAGCCCCATACAAACAAAAACGAGTAAGTAATAAGGGGAAGTATTTTGCATAACTCTACATACCTTAAATTGGGAGTTTGATGAATTATTTACCAATCAGATGAGTTTACTTTTTCAAAATCAACATAGCAAAAAGAGTTTGTTAGTGAATGTGTCAAACCCAGTGTGAGTTCTCAAAAGTAAACACAATATTTCATTGATCAAATTTCGAATTTGAGAAGAAATCTTGCTCTAGCCCTTTATATTAGCGGTATTAGAAAAATGTAATGGAATTGATGATGTTTAACAAAGATAGCAAACTCACACCTTTAAAAGCGCTCGAATACAGTAAAAAGCTTTGGTTTATTAGCCTGCTAATGGCGCAAACTTGCTTTGTGATTTACCTCATTCTTGGTTATGGAATGACAGGGTTAACTACAGGTCTATCAAGTTGGAACCGACTTAATAACACCGCCTATGTTGCTAATGATGCCACAGGGAATTTCATGTATGCAGTGCATGTATTATTTGCGGTAGTGATGATCCTTGGCGGAAGCTTACAACTCATTGAAAAACTGAGGGCAAAATACAGAGCATTCCATCGCTACAATGGCCGTGTATTTGTTGTTTTAGCTTGCTGTATTTCATTTGCTGGCATGTATTTAATGATTGTAAGAGGAACGGTTGGTAATACACTGATGCATGCACTGACAATGTTTGGCGGTTTAGTTGTTATCGTATCAAGTATATTTGCAGTGAAAACAGCACGGGTTCGTAACTTCAACGCTCATCAAAGGTGGGCTATACGGTTATATCTTGCTGCTAATGGTGTGTTGTTTTTTAGATTACTGATATTTGCATGGTTTTTAGTATTTGGCACCTTAGGCGTCGATACCGCCACATTCACAGGTCCTGCCGTACTTGCTGTTAGCCTTTGCTCTTACTTAGTACCACTTTTAATAGCCGAGCTTGTTCACTATGCAGCTCGTACAAATATTACGTTTATCACTATCGGCACAGCCTGTTTAATGACGCTAATATCAATCGTGTTCTTAATCGGCTTATTTGGGGTGACTTTGGCAAACTGGTACCCTGCGATTGTTGGCTAACTGACTCTCATACAATAAAGCCACCTAAATTGGTGGCTTTATGAACTTAATTTACGTCACTATAAAATTAATACAGTTCAAATAGTGGACGACCATTTTCGTCGTACTTCACTTCCATAACTCGAGCGTGGCGGTTTGGATCGTAAAGCGGATCTTTTACAATCTCTTCAAGTGGACGGGTGTCTGTTTTTGGCACCACACTTGGTTCACCAACTGCGTGCTCATAGTCACGAGCATGGTAAATACACAGTGGTGTTTCACCATCTTCAGCTACTGTAAAACAGTTATGACCTGGGCCGAAAATTTTCTTTTCAACACTTGTTTCAAGCACAGGCATACGTGTTTTAGTCCACGAATTACGATCAAGTAAATCGCTGTTTTCATCGGCTTCCATATAGCCCATACAGTAACATGCACCTGTTGCGCTTGCAGAGAAAGCAATGAAGATTTTACCGTTATTTTTAAGTACTGCCGGGCCTTCGTTTACCCAAAAGTCGACACGTTCCCAATCGTAATCTGGTGTCGTCAGCATAAACTGTGCTGTTTTTAACTTAATTGGAGATTCCATCTCCGCTAAATACAGGTTTGATGCAGCAAATTGACCGCCGGTTTTCTCTGCCCAGCAAAAGTAACGCTTACCGTTGTTTTCAAAAATGGTGGCATCTAAAGAAAAATCAGTGAACGACTTTTCATCGCCCTCAGCCGCTTGCATCATGCCAAGTTCAACCCACTCGTCATTTAGCGGATCTTGACCTTTACACTCAAGCACATACGGGCGTAATGCCCAAATATCATCTTCTTCACTGGCAGCAAAGTAGATATACCATTTGCCATCGAGGTAATGAATTTCAGGTGCCCAGATATGACGGCTCATTGGGCCGCTGTCATGTTTAAACCAAATATCAAAGGTTTCAGCGTCTTTTAAGCCCTCTAATGTCGCAGACTTACGAAGTTCAATGCGATCATAAGTTGGTACAGAACCTGTAAAATAATAAAAACCATCGCTGTGCTTATGCACAAACGGATCGGCACGCTGCTCTACTAACGGACTATTTGTTTGTAATGTCATCTTGAAACCTGATCGTTAAATTTTAATTTGTATTATTTTATTACTTTTAAGTAAGAACACAAATATAACATTATTTTTAACAGACAGTGAAAAGAAATGTAAGGACAAGCTATAAGATGCCCAAGCTTTATTGGCGAAAGTTAAGGAATAGCATTACATGGAATAGGTTTAATATGGAGCAGCAAGCTTAAGGCTTCTCAGTTAAACCTCAAACTTGCTTGAATAAAAAGGGGGATCCCCATCCACCCATGATTTAGATATCGCTAGAGCGATCTGGCTTTATATATTTTCTTTGCTTTTTTCGAGAGCACTACATCAACAGGCATAACATCTCCCGATACTTTTTTAACCGTTAAGGTATGCGCTCCAGCTGCTAAATCATGTTTTTCGAACACAATACTTTGAACTTGACGGTAGTTGTTACCATCAAAAATAGAGTATATACCTTGTGATTTACCATCTAAGAAAACCTCAACGTCACCATGGTTAATATCTTTTGAGGTCGCAAAGACAATACTCGAACCACTAAAGTCATAACTAAATGACGCACCGTTAACGGTTGTCATATGCAAATCTTGCTTATATTCGCCAGTATTTGTTTGCTCAGATCTCACCCAGTTGCCATTTTCGCTATACTGAATTCGAGGATCATCATCGTTTACAAGCTCTAAGCCTGAATAAGTGGTGTCAGATGTTGTACCAACCGTGTTTCCTACCGTTTGAATTTGCACTAAGCGGTCAACTATCCAGCTGCCGTTTGGATTAATAGCCACATCTAAAGTTGTGACCCCCCCAGCCCTTGCGATGTCTTTTACTCGGTTTGCTACCTCATTATTACTGTATTTTAAGCTGCGCTTAACTTGCCCCCAGCCACCAAATAATGGATCTTCTTGCGAGGTATACGTAAAGCCATGCCATTGCACTTTTGTACCGAGCGCCGTGGTTACTTCACCTGATTTTGGAATAGGCGGTAGCTCATTATGCTCACCTTGGGTGTAGTTACTTTGTGGGTCATTCGGAATAAAGCTGTACTCAAAACCATCACTAATAGTGATCACTGCATTCGGGTTACCACTACGCACTGATTTCGCTAGCTGATCAGCTACTGGGTAGTCATTATTAGCCGCAAGTTCTTGCTGCGATTCATCTGCTTGATACCAACCATCAAACCACCAACCGGCAATATTATCACCCCAGGTTTGGGCTCTTTCACTCACAAAGCCATTGATAAACCAGTCTGGGTATGGCGCTTTCACTTTTTTGCCCGTCCATCTATCACCTAAGTGTGAAGGTAGATATGCAATTAGCTTGATGCCTTTTGCTTTAAGCGCCAGCGCCATATCCAGAACAAGGTCACGGGTTGGCGTATAATCAGCCTGATTAGAATTAACTTGTGTGATACAACCCGGTGCAATATGTTTACTCGGACATGCAGGTGAGTGTAGATCGTAAATATCACTGGTCGTAGATAAGTAACCACGGTTTTGGGTAATGGTAAAAATTACATAACGATAACCAAGCTTGGCGGCTTTATCAGCATAATCGTTGACATCAAAACCATTAACGTAGTTATTCCACTCGTTATAGTCTGTAATTTGGTACCACGCATTATCCATAGTGCCACCAGCAAGATAGTGATGACTAATCCCCCACTTGGCATCTTGCATCCATTTAACTTCTTTAGGTAACTCTGCAGCACCCACATTAATACTACTTGCTAAGGCAACACCAGATAGGATTTTATGGATTTTACTATTCATAGCAACTAAACCACATGAAAATAAGGAATGTAACGAGCTTATTAAATTTACAAACGAGCAACAATTAAATTACACAAAAACAAGCAACTACCATTCATTCGTTTCATATTTAACGCTTTAAAATTATTGGTATTTTAAAAATGAAATATTCTTATCAATATGAATTTTCTTATTTACCAATTAAAAAATGTTAATAAAAAAGCCATACGATGCTTATTTAAAAACAACGTATGGCTTGCGACACAACTAGGAGTTTAAATTGTTATACTTCTTGCCTTAATGAGGCTATCACTTTCGGCATTTTACGCTTTACAACCCAACCAGAGGCCACAATCACAATTAAGTAATAGCCAAAGGTTTGCCAATCTTCAAATAAGGCATTACCAATACCGAGCAGTAGCGAGTAAATAAATGCAATACTCGCAACACAAGCAATAGCGTTATCTTTAATCCCCGCCGCGATTGGTTCAATGCCTGTTAAATCTCTGACTTTTTTCCAGCCGCGGCCGTGGATTTTTAAGCGACTATAAAACTCAATGGTTTTTGGGCTTGGGGTTTTACTTGAGGTCATTAGGGTAACAACTAAGCACACAACCAAGGTTGTCATCGTGGTTGCTAGCATGCGCACGGCAAACCACTTAGCCTCGCCTTCATCGGGTAATATGTACATCATCGCATTACCGACAATAACGGCAGTAATAAGCGCGCTAATTTCAGACCACACATTTATTCGCCACCAATACCAGCGAGCGATAAGTACCACAGAGATTGGAATGATGATTACCGAAATATATTCATAAGCGCCTAGAATACTTTCAAGTTGAGTCGTTACAATCAGAGCAACCAAAGTAAGGGCTAACATGCTGAACCGAGCAGCCTTAATGTAATGTGCTTTTTCTCGGCCTTTAACTAAGTAAGGCTCGTAAACATCATTGACTAAATAAGACGAGCCCCAGTTAAGTTGAGTATCGAGCGTACTCATAAAAGCAGCAAGTAAAGAGGCGACCATAATGCCTTTTAAACCAACTGGTAAGAATTCATCTATCATCATTGGGTATGATTGCTCTGCATCTACCAACGATGGAAAGTAAACCAAAGAGGCAACACCCACGATAATCCAAGGCCAACTTCTTAACACGAGATGGCAAAAAGCAAACCAATATAAGCTCAACATGGCATCTTTCTCACTGCGGGCAGCAAGTGTGCGCTGTAAGAAAAAACCAAACCCGGGCGCGTAATTTAGCCAACCAATACAAACTAAAATAACAAAAGTTGCGGTTTTTAGATCCCATTCAAAGTCGGGGATCATTTTTAATGTATCGCTATTAAACCCAGGTGATGCCTCAACCGCAGCAACGATGCCACCGTGATCTTGTAAGTCGACATAGACAATAATAGCTAATACCACAGAACCCACTATTGCCAAGGCAAATTGAATTAAATCGGTATATACAACGCCATATAAACCAGACATCGCGGTATACACGACCGCTGCAACAGCTAGCACAATCAAAATAAGCGTGGTCGCTGTGATAGCACCAAACAGAGGAATGTTGAATAGGGGTTCAGGAGAGAGTCCTAAAATCACCACAATAATTTTCGACATAGCGAGAGTAACAGATGCGATGATAATGCAGTTAACAAACACGCCATCAAAAATAGCTTTAAAAATTCTTAAAAAATCAGTGGCTTTACTCTTATCATATCGCTGTGAGATAAGCTCAATTTCGGTCAGTGCTTTTGATCTTCGCCATAAATTAGCAAAGAAGAACACCGAAATTATCACGCCAATTACACTCACCCACCAAATCCAGTTTGCGTAAATGCCTTGCTCTCGCACAGCCCCTGCTACAAACAAGGGTGTATCAGATGAAAAGGTGGTGGCCACCATGGATGTGCCCGCGATATACCAAGGTAAAGATCGCCCTGCGACAAAAAAATCAGCCGTACTTTCACTGGCCTTTTTTGTAAAGAGCATCCCGATAACAACCGCTGCTACTACATAAAATGCAACTATTAACCAATCAATTAAGACCATGTGAATCCCCCGATGTGTTTTAATTTTTATTTAGGTAGCTATCAAATTTTTTCCATGTTTCTGTCATATCGATAATCGAACCTGTTTGCCTAGCTTCATCTAACTTGATGGCGGTCAGCCCCGCTTGCAAAGCGTCAACAATGGATACCGGTAAAGGAGTCCCCCTTTCAAAAAAGGCAATCCAATCTGCCGCCATTTCTTCTTCAGCGCCGTAGTGCATCGAAATTGAATCATCGTGTAAGTACGTTTTATCAATCAATGCCCCTGAGGTAATACAGTCATGCACTTTGAAATAGTTACGCACAAAGTCACCTTCAGCCATACCGAGTGTGCCAAATACACTAAAGTGTCGGTAATCGTTCGGTACATTTAAGTTAGTATGAAAACTCAGATTTATGCCATTTTCATACTGAATGAGTGCGGTTTGGTGATCCACCAACTCAGAATCGTTATCAAACACTTCATCTATGCCATTCCAGCGTGACTTGCGCTGATGATAGACAGGATGCTTGCCTAAGTGCTTGTTCTCAGGCGTGAAGGTTCTTCGACCGCCAAAACTGGCAAGTTTAGCTGGGCGACTTTTCACAATGCCCTGATAAAGATCTAAGTCGTGACAGCATTTTTCTAATAAGAAGCCGCCCGAAAGTCCCTGATGTCTGCGCCAATCTCGCATAAAAAACGCACCATGCTCTGGCGGAATATGCTCTGATGCCTCAATACTGGTGATTTCACCCAGTAATTTAGATGATAAGGCTGCGACCAAATCTTTATACAAAGGCGCATAACGAAGCACCATACCCACTAAAATTTTATCGAAGGCATTATGTTTAGCGATAAGCTCAAGCACGTCGTAGGTCTGCTGCTCAGACATCACAATAGGTTTCTCTGCAAAAATGAGTAATCCTGCTTCAATGCCAAGGCGTAAGTGCTCTAAATGCATATGATTTGGAGAGCCGATCATCAACATATCAAGCTGCTCATTTTGCAACATATCTGCAAGTTCGTCATAAGCGCGCATCGAGATACCATGCGACTGCATGTACTCAACTTTTACAGATTCAGGGTCGGCATAAGCCACCAAATCAAAATTTGGAATAAGCTCATGCATCACTTTGGCAACATAACTTAACCGGTCGCCTAAACCACAAATTCCTACTTTCACAATTTTATTCCTGCAAGGTACATTAATAACTCAAGTTAGTTACCTTGCACTTGAACAGTCAATCACTTGTCTGCGCTTTGTGAATGGGATTTTTTTTATGAAATTCGGCTCAACATGGGTTTTACATACAAAACAATCTTCAATTAATAAAGGTTCTAGTTAGCTGTACGTTAAATAATATTTATTATCGAGAGGCGCTATATTCACTCACTTTGATAACAAAAACTTTACGTGAATCATTGTTCAAAAATAAATTCAACTACTTAATTTTCAAATAAAAATCAGAAAACCTTTATTGACCAAAACAAAACAGTTGGGATATACAAGCTACTTTATTACCAAATTCAGGTGATATTTCAGTGCATAAGCGCTCTTTGAGACTACACTTATGTATAAGGTTTTAATCTAAGAATAAGTAATTAGAAGTACCCGATGACAGAGAAAGAAACTAAATATAAAGCGCCCGCTCTTGAGAAAGGCATGGCGATTATAGAATTAATCGCAAGAACCCCGGAAGGGTTAAATCTGACACAAATTTCTGACTCATTAGGGAAATCAAAAGCTGAAATTTTTCGTATGGTGGCGGTTCTAAATGATCTCCACTACCTTGAGTTTTTTCAAACTGAACGCGTTTATAGGCTCTCACTCAAGCTTTATCGGCTTACTCACCGCTACGCGCCAGTTCACCACCTAAATAATGTTGCCTTTCCTATCATCCAAGAATTGTGTAGTGAAATTCAACAATCTTGCCACTTAGTGGTGTATTCAGACGGTGGTGGATTAATCTTGTCTCACCAAGATTATGATACCAACAGCAACTGCTTAACCCTACCCGTTGGAGGAAGAGGCCCCCTTACCGATAACTGTGCAGGACATGTGCTATTAGCATTTGCATCGTACGACAACCGTGAACGAATGCTCAAAGCATACCAAGAAAATCACCCTGACTTGTCTCTTGATTTAATGGCACTGCGAAATATTTGGCTGCGCGTAAAAGAACAAGGTCATGAAGCCATGCCAAGCCCTGTTCTTGCTGGCGTATATGATATAGGCGTGCCCATTTTCGATTATTACCATAATGCCGTTGCTGTGCTGCTCACCTCAATTCTGATGTACCGTGACGAATCGCGTAATGCTGATTTCGAGCATGTGATAAATAAGTTAAAAGAAACCTCACTTCAAATTTCACAGAAAATGGGTTTTGACGAAGAGGCCTAAATCATGGTGCTTTTCTTATGACTTTCCACTCATACAAATATTCAAGCAATATACTGGTCTTTTGGTATGCGCAATTCTTTTGGTGAATACGCAACTAGCTAATACTATTTTAGGAATTTTCCCAAAATAAATATTAACATAAATTCAACCATTTTGTTTCATTTATAAAACATCATTCTTGGCGAAATTTTAACTAAGAAACCTAGCTAACGCAGTCAGCAAAGCGCGTTGACGGATTTTTAGTCTTTATATATCACTGAATGGACATTTGAACATTCACGAGAATAATTCGCCGAGAGCGATGGGGGTCAATATGATGAAATTCACCAAAAGCCAAATAGCCTTATCTGTTGCTTTATCCCTGATGGGTAGCACAGCAATGGCAGAGGAACAAAGTACAGCTAAGGATGTTGCACAAGATGATATTGAAGTAATCGCTGTCAGCGGTGTGAGACTGAGTTTGAAAGAAGCTATCGCCACCAAGCGTGGCTCTGACAAAATTCTTGACTCAATTGCCGCTGAAGATATGGGTAAATTCCCTGATGAAAACGTCGCGCAGTCTTTGCAACGTGTTCCTGGTATTTCAATTGACCGTCCTCGCGGTAGCCCAAATGGCGGCACCAATGGCAGTACCGATGGCCGACTAGGTGGTCAATATGTACAAATCCGTGGCTTACCAGTTGATTTTACACAGGTTACTTTAAATGGCCGCTCTTTAGCATCAGGTCGCAGTATTGGTCGTCAATTTTCTTTAGATGTACTGCCTTCAGAGCTAATTGGTCAGCTAGACGTTTATAAAACAGTATCAGCAGATCAACTCGAAGGCGGTATTGGTGGTAATGCTGACATCAAAACTCGTAAACCGCTTGATGCAGATGAAGTTGGCTTTTCTGGTGCTTGGTCAGCTGAAGGTGTGTACAGTGAGCTGCCAGATTCAACCGACCCGCGTATTTCAGGCATTGTGAACTGGAAATCAGACGATGAAAAACTCGGTGTCCTCGTTGGTGTAACCTACTCAGAGCGTCGAACCCGTGAAGACGAATATTTTTCTTGGGGTAATGTAAACTTTGGTCCAGGCACTGGCGATGGTGTTGAAATTCGCCCTGACCTTGCCACAGTGCCAGGTGGTACAGATGATGGTAGTATCGATTACCCTAATTCTCTTTACCCTATCGAACCCCTTACTCAATACTATGGTGATGAGCGAACTCGTACTGGCTTAAATGCAGTAATCGAGTTTCAACCTAGCGACGAGTTAAACATCACATTTGATGGTTTATATGCAACATTCGATGTAGATGAAACAGCGCTACAGTTACCTGCTCGATTCCAGTTCCGTGGCCCACAAGACCCTAGCCTGTGGGTTGCAGCCGACCTAAATGACCCAAACGGTCGTGGTGTAGGCGGTATTTTCCCATTCCTCGTAACCGAAGCTGTGGTAGAAAACGATAACCTGGTTTATGCCGTTGCACCGCAAACTCAGTTTAGAAGCGTATCTGAATTAACTAAGATAGAATCAGACACGCTTGCTTTAGGTACTCATGTAAATTGGGCGCCAAATGATGATTGGGAACTTGATTTTGATATTGGTTATTCTAAAGGTGAGCAATCACGCGACCTTAAAAGCGTGCTATTACAAGCATTTGCTGACGTAGTGTATGATGCGCGTAATCCAGATAATGGTATCCCTGACCTATATGTTACTGGTACTGACTTAAATGACCCTGATAACTACCGTGTAGCGTTTGGTAACTCAAATGCACGTGACGTAAAAGATACATCTCTGTCGTTTGCCGTTGACGCAAAGTACTTCTTAGACAATGAGTACTTCACAAGCCTAGAAACAGGTGTACGTTACACACAACGTTCAAAAGAAATCAAAGCCTATGTAGGTAACAGCTTTACAGGCTCAAATGGGGTACCTGATGTACTACCTACATCAGCGATTAACTTACTTGATTTCCCGGTTGATGACTTTTTAGGTGAAGCACCAAACGCTAATGTTATCCGCAGCTTTGTGATTGGTGATCCAATTGATTTCCATAACAAATACGGTGTTGAGCAACAGTTTGATAGCATCAGCTCATTCAAAGTTGAAGAAGATATTGCTGCAGCATACGTTAAAGCGAACATGGCCTTTGATGTAGCCGACATTCCAGTAAAAGGTAATGTGGGTGTACGTGCAGTAACAACCGATGTTGAAGCTACAGGTGCATTACCAGTTGAAATCATCATCCGCAGTGCCGGTGATTACGACGTAGTTGGTGAAACTAGCTCAACAGGCAGTAGTTACACCAATGTGTTACCAAGCTTAAGCTTAAATGCAGAGCTAACTGACGAAGTGTACTTACGCTTTGGGGCTAGCAAAACAGTAACGCGCCCTACGCTTTCGCAGTTATCGCCACGCTTTACATTTAGTACGACCACACTGACAGGCTCTGCGGGTAACCCGGCTCTTGAACCATTTGAGTCTGATTCACTCGACTTATCACTTGAGTGGTACTTCAATGATACAGGTTTAGCAAGTGTTGCTTTGTTCCAAAAAGACATTGATGGCTTTGTATTTAACTCAAGCTCACCAGAAACAATTGCCGGAATTGATTGGGCATCGGTAGACCGTCCACGTAATGCGGCATCGGCAACAATCAATGGTGCAGAGCTTAGCTTCCAAACTGCTTTTGATTTCTTACCAGCGCCATTCGATGGCTTAGGTATGCTAGCAAACTATACTTACACAGACAGTGACACTGACTTTGGTGATGGCTTTGAAGGTCAAACATTCAGCTATACTGGCTTGTCTAAAAATGTATATAACCTAGTTGGTTACTATGAAAAAGGCCCAGCGTCAGTACGTTTATCTTACAACTATCGTGAGAAATACTTACTAGAACCTTCGTTCGGTTTCTTCGCTGGTCCTCGTCATGTAAACGACTACCAACAGCTTGATTTAAGTACGTCTTACAAAATCAATGACAACTACTCATTGACCTTTAATGTGACCAACTTAACCAATGAGCGTTTCGACCGTTACTTCAATAACGACGAATCAATCATTGCGACAACCAACTTTACAGGTCGCCAGTACTTCGTAGGTATTCGCGGAACCTTCTAACCCATTATGTTGTTGTAGGTGATGAACCTAACCCAAAGCCTCCTAACGGAGGCTTTTTTTATGAAACCAACTAAAAAAATGCTGCACCAACATCATTGGTACAGCACCTTACAATTTAAGTACTAAAAAAGTACCTGTTTATACTTTAAATTTACGTCTACAGGCAACCATAGCAAGTAATAAAGACATTAAGTAGTAAAGACTACCGCCTGAGTCTGAGCTGGAATCAGAGCTTGATCCTGAATTATCTGCTTTACCAATAATGTTTATAACTACTGTTTTAGTATCTGATGAAGCAAATCTATCTTTTGCTCGATAACTAAAGTTTACTGAGTAAGAAGACTCCCCTGTCGGTTCGTATACAAATAATCCAGTATCTTTATCAAAACTAAGCTCACCAGAACTTGGGCTCGTTACTAGTTCAAATTCTAACTTATCATTATCTTCGTCATTACCAATAAAACGACCATTAACTACCGTTGAGTAATATGTTTCATAACTTAAATCTGTAGCCGTCGGTGTTGTATTTGTTAATTCAACAACAACATTGGCAAGCGCAGTCTCTTCAAGCGAGTCCTTCGCGGTAAAAGTAATTGAAACAGGCTGTAAAGATTCACCACTCGGCGTGTATTTTATTTCACCCGTATTTTTATCAAGTAATTCAATTTGACCATGTTGAGGCTCATTTTTTACAGTGAAAATAAGTGGCTCATCATCTGCATCTGAGGCAGGCAAATTAAGAATCAAAGGCGTATTCCAGTGCGTTGTGATCGTAGAATTATCAACTACTGGCGACTGATTAGTTAACGTAGCTGTAAACTTTGCAAGCTCAGAACGTGAACGACCTTTTACTGTATAAAACGCTAATTCATCAACACCGACAGTGCCGTGAGGCGTATATGTGAACTGTCCTGTTTGACGGTCAATAAACGTCAACTGGCCAAGGCTAGGACTATTTTCAAAAACCACAAAGTCAATATCACTCAAATTAAGGTTAACTTCGAGTGGCGAAAGCACATGGGATGTTACCTCGCTATCTTGCGGTTTAGCTAAAGGAGCTGGGGCTTCATTTGAGAAAACCTCTATAGATTTTCCTGAAAGCAATGAATAATCCACACCATTATAAGTTGCACTTACTATAGAACTGCGTTGATTTGCACGCGCTACTTCATAAAGCAGCTCATCATTATTTAAATCGTACTCTCCAAACTTATCTTCACAACTAAATAAGATGAAGCCTGCACGTGTAGATACTATATTGTTTAATGAATTGTCACATAATTTAGCAACTTCAGACTTTTCTCCAGTTTCCGTCAAAGAGAATAAAAGGCCATATTGATTGGCAGCATAAAGCGCTTTTTCACCATTGATAACAACCCCCTCTAGCGACTTAAAACGGTCGTTTAAAGAGTAATTAGTTACACTATTATCAGTGTAGTTATATTTAACTAATTGGTTACCTGTTAAAGCAAATAACTCTTTACTGCTTTGTTGTGTATCTATGCCTGCGACTATGCCAGAAACCCCACCCCAAAAGTCCTGTAAACGAGGTGAGCGCTTAATAAGTTCACCGGTTTGTCCGTTAAAAACTCGTATATAAGAGCCTTCACTTCCGGTGTGCGATGCGCCATTACCAACAATTAGCTCTAAGAAACCATCTTGATTAATATCATAGGCTTCAATCGTTGAAATTTGGTCGCCACTTTCAAAAGGTACTGTATACAGTAAATTTCCATTATCTGGGGAAAATACTTGTATGTTTCCTTTGTAAGATTTTGATCCTGCAACGATTAAATAATTTTTATCATCATTGAATAAATCAGCAGCAATCACATACTGGTAGTCATTCCAGCCATCGGTTAAATCGACACTAGATAGTAATTGCTCGTTTGTTTCGATATCAACAACTTGAAGTTTATTTGTGCCATTTTCAGAAAAAATAACATCAATTCCACCTTTACCATCAATATCAGCAAGGCCTAATAAAAACTGTGAATAACTATAGATCGTTTGCGACCATTGCTTAGACTTATCTTCTACAGTATGAATATGAAACCCATCATCACCTGAAGACGTATAACCAGCTCCCCACGCAATATCTGTTTTACCATCAAGATTAAAATCGTCTACCAAAATACTTGAAACACTGTGTTCAGGGTTATTGATCTGCCAAAACTCCTGACCAGTACTTAAAGATAAAGCATGGATTTGCCCCCATTGACCATCTCCATATACTAGGTCTTGAGCGCCATCATTATTAATATCTGCGACTATAATTCTTGAAATGTCTAACTCGCTATTAGCTGTCCACATGACACTGTCTGTGTTTGGACTAATTAATTCAATCGAATACCAACCATTACCATTGATTACTTCATCTAAACCATCTTGGTTAGTATCAACACTTTGTAAATGGATACCTGTTAGTTGCGTACTCAATGTTTTTATATAATTTATTGAATTTTCAGAGATACGATACAATTTTCCATCTTCAAGCATTAATTCGTGAACATTTTGTTCGGTAAACGAACCAACAACAAATTTGTTACCGTAATACTCAAGTTGAGAAATAACAGACAGGTCTAACTGGTCTAGTACCAAGATCTGACTATTGGCAATTGCAATGAGCTCGTCCTGACCGTCGTTATTAATATCTCTTGCCATTACTGATTGGCTAGAAAATACCTCCTTTGTACTTTCGACTTTCATTGTTAGTAAATTAATTTTTACTATCTGATTGCTCGTCATAAGTATTAAATAATAAGTATCATCGGCAATGCTTTTTAACAATGTACTATCAGTGATGTAATCCTGAGAATCGAAACCTTCAACGACTGAATATTGATTATCTTTATACTCAATAATATTAAAATCGTTTTGTTGCACCGAAATAATTTGCTTATTACCGTTACCGAGCAAGTCTACAGAATAAAGGCCATTTAGACCTGTTGAATTACCTAAAGAGTAACGACGAAATACAGATGTTAAATCTAAGCTTTCATCTACAGTGGTATTGGATAAGTTAATCCCTGAAGCTCTGTCTAAATCTGCTTGCGAATTGTTTTTATCGCGGCTAGTAAAATAAGTTTTTTCGTAATTAATCTGTTGCGAATTTAAAAGTGTCGCATCACCATATTGGTTATAATGTGCAGTATTTTCTGTGGCTAAAAGTGATTGCGAGCAAAATAGCAACGCAAGGTATGGTAGCTTGGTCATTTCCCTATCCTAAACAACTTATAATTTTTATTTTACTCACAACAAAAAACTGTTTTCTTATTATGAGATTAAGCAGACGATTTTCCTCTATTAGAGACATTTATTCAAGAATTAGATTATGAACTCTTAACTAAAAGTATCTAATTAAAAGCAAGCTATTGTTCGACTAATTTTCTTAATGAAGTCACTTCACGGCTCGTTTCAGAAAGCCCTACCTTTGTGGCACCACCCACTAGCCAAATTTCGCCGTTTAACGTAACAGCTCCTAAACCGTGGCGAGGTGTTTGCCATTCGAAAGTTTTGCGCCATTGCTGCTTGGTTAAATCATAACTAAAAACCTCACGGTCAACCCCTTTATGATGTTCACCGCCAAACACAGTGATAGCATTATCAATAACTGCCGCCGCATGCCCTGCTCGTGCTTTAGGGAGTGCTGCATGTGCTTGCCAAGTGTCTGTTTCAGGTAAGTATTCGAGCATGTCAGTGATAGGCTCGCCGCCAACGGTTCTGCCACCTAACACAAACCAACGGCCGTTTACTTGTGCACTTGCCGCACTGTTTCTAGCCGAAGGTAAGGGTGCAGCTTCTTTGAAGGTAAAGCTTTTAGGATCAAAAATTAAATGCGCACTCACATCTAAACTATGCTGCCATTGGCCATTTTTCTCACTGCTTGGGCTACGTCCACCTGCTAAGTGCACTTTACCATTAAGCACTGCGCCCACAGTCTCACTTAACGCAAAAGGCAAACTCGCCACCTTTTGCCATGCTTTGGCGCCTTTATCTAGCATTAGCACATCACGGCTATTGGTCCACTGGCCTTGGCTATTAACAAAACCACCAAAGGCAAATAATCTGTTTTCTACTGCGATTAAATACGTGTGATGACGCCCTTCAGGCAAACTAGGTGCTGATTGCCAACTAGCATACTTAGGTGACCAATAATGGACTTTTGCAGTCATCTTACCCGTTGATGCTGGCAGCTCAGTAGAGATACCACCCGCAACCCAAATCTGTTGATTCATAACTGTAGGGTAAATTTCTTGTATAGCCTCAGGGAGCTTTGGTGCTAACAGCTCTTTTGCCGATAACGTATAAGGTAAACAAGTAATAGAAAATGCTAACAACAGTTTGGCTAAACGCATATAAATCCTTAATAAGCAGTCAATTAGCTAAAGGTTAAGCCAGTCGTACCGATTAGTACACTGCCAAATAGTCTTACTTATTCTGTAATGTTGCTATCAGGAAATAGCATTGCTTGACTACCAGAATAGACATATCTACTGGCCGAGAAAGAGTAGAAGTCCTCGCTCGTATCTATTCAAATACTTCGTTTTACGGGGCAGTTTTAATTGCTTTCTTAAACTAACCTGGTTGTTTTCATCCTTTTTACATAAATCAATAAGCGCCGGGTGAATATAAGAATTACGGGCTATCGTTGGCGTATTACCCAAATGGCTCGATACCGTTTCTAGCATGTCGCACAATGGGAGCTTTTTCTTTGCATTATAAAAAGCTTCGAATGCTAAAACACTCGCACGCCAGGTTCTAAAGTGTTTTGCGCTAAACTCCTCTCCCATTACATTCTGGATAAATTGATTAACTTCACATGAAGTCACGGGAATACATTCACCATCCTCTTTGTATTGAAACAGGTTTTGTCCGGGTAAATCTTGCAACTCTTTAATAATAGAGCTCAAAACGCGATCTGTAAGGTTAACCTCTCTCACTTTGCCAGATTTAGCTTTATATTCTAAGCGAATATTTTTCCCTGTTATCTTCGCATGGCGGCGACGTAAGGTTGTCGCTCCAAAACTATTATTTTCTTTCGCGTTACGTTTAGATCCTATCCTTAAAGAGCCTAAATCCATCAATCTAACAACTGCAGCTATTGTCCTTTGATAATCAAGTGTATTACCTTCTAAGTATTCAGCTAACTTTGCTCTTAGTAAGGGTAATTTATTTCCGAAAAGCTCACACACTTCGAACTTTTTTAGCTCCTGCTGCTCTCTGAAATCTGGGTGATAAAGGTATTGTTTTCTCCCTTTTGTATCGTAACCAGTTGCTAAAATATGGCCATTTTCTTCAGGACAAAACCAAACATCTTTGTATGCAGGAGGGAATGCTAGTGCATCTAAACGGGCGATTTCACTTTTATCATTAATCCGCTTACCTGTTGGGTCGTAGTAAAGCCAACATTTAGAGTGACTTTTTCGAGTAATACCAGGCAAATTATCATCAACATAAATTAATTTCACTGCACCTTCTCACTATATAATTATTACTCAAGGCGAGTAGCCCTCGCCTTGAAAGATGAGTTATCGTTGCCAATAACGAAGTTGTGTTAGTGTCTGAAGAAAGTCACATGCCTTGCACGTTTCTAGGTTAATGATGCCGTCGTCTTGGTCTTCATTTAAGCCAACAGCTTTTAACAACTCCATTGAGCTTTCAGTAAAACCAATAAATTTTTTGTGTGAGTACGCATCAGAAACGAAATCTCTCGCCTCTGGAATTTTAATTAACTCTTTAGCACCTTCCTCTGATGTCAGTAAAACAACTGCATCATATAAAACAGAAGGGCCGCCGTTAATAACTTGCTCTGCTCCAAGGTGAACACCAGTAGAGCTTTTCGCTCCACCGATCTGGGCTGCAATGACTTCAAAGTTCGCACCTTGCTCGTTTAGTTCGCTAACTAATGAATTAAATAGCTGATCGTCAAAGTCATCACTAACGAGAATACCGAGCTTCCTTCCCTCAAAAGTAGCCAAAGCACTTTTTTGAATACTCAGTGCATCAGATACAGGTAAATCTTGGCGAGTTTTTAGTGCAGCCTCAGCAGGTTCAGGCATTGTTTGCAAACCCAAACCAGAGGCCACTAACTTAGCTAATTCGCTATCAATATTTAGTAAATGAGACACCACACGCTCCCTAATAGCTAAATGTTCCACTTTTGACAGTTCAAAAATCAATGCGTCCTGGATATGTGATTGCTCTATCTTAGTTTGACTTAGATAAAACTGCCTAGCTTGGCTGTAATGATCACTGAAGGTTTCTGATCGATACCTTAGCTTGCTACCTTGCGCTTCATCATCAGAGCTTTTAAAGCCATGAACAGGACATTCTCTTGGATTGTTTTCATCACTTTGCCAAGAGTTTGGCTCATAATTTACTCTTCCTTTGGGGTTATGCATTGCCATGTGACCATCTTGGTGAAAGTGGTGCATTGGACATTTAGGTGCATTAATAGGGATATGAGTGAAATTTGGCCCTCCTAATCGCTTTGTTTGCGTATCTAAATATGAGAAGTTACGCCCTTGTAATAGTGGATCTGGTGTAAAATCGATTCCGGGAACTATGTTTTGTGTGCAAAAAGCAACCTGCTCTGTTTCTGCAAAAAAATTATCAACCACTCTATCTAAAACCATTCGACCAATGATCTTAACGGGTACTTGCTCTTCAGGGATAAGCTTTGTGGCATCAAATACATCAAACTCAAAGTCATCGGCAAAAGCTTGATCAAATACCTGTACGCCAAGTTCCCACTCAGGGTAATCGCCATTTTGAATTGATTCCCACATATCGCGACGATGAAAGTCAGGATCTGCTCCATTAATTTTAACAGCTTCATTCCAAACCACTGATTGCATGCCTGATTTAGGTTTCCAATGGAATTTAACGTACTTTTGCTCACCATTTTTATTGATAAACTTAAATGTGTGAACGCCAAACCCTTCAATAAAGCGTAATGAACGTGGAATAGCTCTATCAGACATCGCCCACATGACCATATGCATAGATTCAGGCGATAAGCTAATAAAGTCCCAAAAATTATCATGAGCCGTTTGAGCTTGCGGAAAACCACGATCAGGCTCAGCTTTAGCGCTATGGATCAAGTCTGGGAATTTCATCGCATCTTGGATAAAAAACACAGGAATGTTATTACCAACTAAATCCCAGTTTCCCTCTTTTGTATAAAATTTAACAGCAAATCCGCGCACATCCCTAGCTAAGTCAGGCGAGCCCTTGCTACCAGCGACCGTTGAAAACCGAGTGAATACAGGTGTTTTTTCGCCTTTTCGTTGAAATATATCCGCGCATGTCAGCTCTTCAAGTGTTTCGTAAGTTTCAAAGTAACCGTGTGCCCCATAACCTCTAGCATGCACAACCCTCTCAGGAATACGCTCATGATCGAAATGAAACATTTTTTCACGGAAAATATGGTCCTCCATTAATGTTGGACCACGCTTCCCTGCTGACAAGGAATTTTGATTATCACTAACAGGACAACCTTGTGCTGTAGTCATTGTTGAATACTGATTATTTGCATGTTGATGTAGCTCACCACCATGCCCCTTTTGACCTGAATATTTAAATGACTCCGGCATAAGTTTCCCTTTATTTTAAACTCGTTAAATTGTTATTACGTAAATTTAGGAAACCTAGTAAGCAAGTAAAAAGCCAAAATTAAAACAAACAATATCAATAAGTTAAAATTAAATTAAATAACCTGTAATTAAACTTATTACACAATTTGTGTAATTTTTTCTAACTAAAACAATCTAAACCACCTACTTTAGATTTACCCTTCCCCACATAAAATACACTCAATATTCGGCATTTATTAACTTCGTCTTCGTAGGTAAGCACACAGCAAAAGCTCAGCTTTCACTAATAAAAATCAATGCGATAGCGTATTACACTTCACTACCGTGAACCTTTATCTTGCATTAACACATAACAACTATTCCTAACCGCCCCTTTATTGATATATTATAACAAAACATTTATCGTATTTGTTTAATCTAATTAAGGGTCACTACTATGAGCAAACTTCCCGTCACCGTGCTCTCTGGCTTTTTAGGTGCAGGTAAAACCACTGTGCTCAGCCATATTTTAAATAACCGTGAAGACAAAAAAGTGGCTGTAATCGTCAATAATATGAGCGAAATAAATATCGATGCAGCAACAGTTAAAAACGATGTTTCGCTTAGCCGCGGCGAAGAAAAACTAGTAGAAATGAGCAATGGTTGTATCTGCTGCACACTGCGTGAAGACTTACTCATTGAAGTACGCACTTTAGCGCAAACGGGCCAATTTGATTATTTGGTTATTGAGTCAACGGGTATTTCTGAGCCCCTTCCTGTTGCCGAAACATTTACCTTTGCCGATGAAGATGGCGTGTCACTTTCTGATGTTGCAAGGCTTGATACCATGGTCACGGTCGTTGATGCCGTTAACTTTTTAAACGACTTTAACGAAGCCAAATTTTTACAAGAAACCAACGAGCATTTAGGTGATGAAGATGAGCGAAGCGTAGCAGACTTACTTATTGATCAAGTTGAGTTTGCTGATGTTATTTTAATTAGTAAAACAGACTTAATTAGCGCCGATGAACTTGAGAGTTTAAAAGCCATTTTAAGCTCATTAAATACTTCAGCAGAGCTTATTGCCATTGAAAATGGCCAAGTTGATATCAATAAAATTCTCGGCACGGGCCTGTTTAACTTTGAAAAAGCTCAGCAAGCACCTGGCTGGCTAAAAGAGCTGCGCGGCGAGCATACCCCAGAAACCGAAGAATACGGTATTAGCAGCTTTACTTACGGGGCCCGCCGCCCTTTTCACCCTGAAAAATTTTATAACTTTATTCATAACAATCAACGCGAAGGCAAACTACTTCGCTCTAAAGGCTACTTTTGGTTAGCCTCTCGACCACAATTTGCTTGCCAATGGAATCAAGCTGGCGGCATAGCCCGCTATGGTTTTGGCGGGGTATTTTGGAAAGCCTTACCGCAAGATCAGTGGCCAACAGATAGCGACTACTTAGATTCAATTAACCAAGTATGGCAAGAGCCCTTTGGTGATATGCGCCAAGAGCTGGTTTTTATTGGTCAAAACCTCAATCAAGCAGCGATCATTCAAGCTCTCGATAACTGCTTACTTTGCGACGATGAACTATTAGCAGGCAAAGCGCTTTGGCAAACCCTGCCCGATCCATTTCCTGTTTGGGAGGAAGCATAATGACAGCCTACGCAATAGAACATGACACTGATAACCTACCATCAGCGGCAGCAACAGCGCTAAGCCCTGTGGTGTTTTCACAAATTTATAAACCTGAGCATAATATTGCAATTTGGCAACGCAGCTTATCAGAGCAGCTGCAATCAGAAGTAGCTGAGAGTATTACAGCCAACCCAGAGCTCAGTATTAACGCTGTGATCAATCAAAATACCATTGTGGCTGACATAAATAAGGCCCTTGAAAAACTACCTCAAGCAGAAGAGCTTAAAGCCGACCTCGCTCAGCTTGTTGATATGTTTTGTTATTTATTTGAGTTAAAGCGCACCGGATTACGCCTAAGAGTACTTGAACGTGCCATGTGCCCACGTTTTCATGTTGACAGAGTTCCTTGCCGGTTAGTCAGTACATATTGTGGTAGTGGCTCACAGTGGTTGCAAAATGCAGGGCTTGATCGCACTAAACTTGGCGCAGGTCACCAAGGATTAAGTGATGAAGAATCAGGATTAATGACAGCAAGTACTAAAATTCACTCTCTTAATGTGGGTGATGTAGCCCTATTAAAAGGCGAAACTTGGCAAAATAACGAAGGCAAAGGCCTTGTGCATCGCTCACCTGCACTCGCTGCTGGCGAAAAACGGTTACTTGTAACCCTCGACTTTATTGCTTAATACGAGCGTACCAACTGCGTCTATTAATTCTAATAGGCGCTATTTCATTCAAGAACACACAACAACTGCTCATGGCTTTAAATTAATGAAAAGCATACTAAGCGCACTTGCAATTGCTGATAGAGCAAACATCCTTAGTAACAAAATTAAGACATTCCCCGCACCACCAGCAAAAGTGCCTTTAAAGCTTAATGGGTAGCCATGAAAAACCATTAAATATAACACGTTAAAAAGCCCTACCCGCATCCCGTCAATTTCATGGGTGTCGCCATTTTTTAAGTGAATTTCACACACATGCAAAGTGGGTAATCTAATTCGTCGTTCGCCAAACTTTCGTTTGCGTTTTAGATCCATCGTGTAGTGAAACAAAACCTCTGCGATTTCGTTTTTAGTAATGGTGAGAGTGTGATTTTGGTGCTCTTTAAAAGTCAATTTATCAATTTTGAGCCCATCCTTGCTTATGCTCATTGCCCATTTAGAACCAAAGCCATACTTCTTGTAAGTCATGATGCGTTTGGTAATAAACACCAATAAAAAGCTTGTAAGACAAACTAAAAAAGCCAGCCATGGGTTAAAAGCATCTACTAAATAAAAACTAGATAGCGAAATTGCGCATACCATAAGCGCAAAAAAAACTTCGGTCCACCCAGATAACGTCGCTAAGCCTGGGAGAGATTCTAGTTCTGTTATTGACTCTTCAGTTAGTGACGATTTTCCTTTAAAGGCTGCATATCGAAACCATTTTTTATCATTTAAATCCAGTTCAAGTGAGTGCTTAGCCATCGAGCCCATAAAAATCCCTTTTGTATTAATGCTTAATAGAAGCAACCTTTTTGTTCCTAAATTTATACAGAACCAGAGCTCGCACGTTAATACTCAAAGAACTAATAAGTTAAGTCCCCTTAGCTAATGGCCGTGCTGTATTTAATCAAAAACCAGCTAAGCTTCGTATAACAAAGAAATTTATATATGTGAGCTGATATGGAGCGCCTTTTTCAAAATAGTCGGTTTTTAGTCATCATCGCGATTATCACTACAGCAATTTCATCGTTACTTGTTTATATAACCTGTGTGAACATCGTTTTTAATGTTGTTAAAACAACGGTTATATCTTTGCCTGACTCTGCTAAGGGAGGGAAAGAGATGATAGTCGAGCTTTTAAAAATTCTCGACTTATTACTGATTGGTATTACTCTTCAAGTTATTACCATCAGCCTTTACCGGCTATTCATTTCGCCTGCAACCACAAAGAGTAGCCAGTTTTTGGCCGCCTTTCATATCGAAGATTTTCATGACTTAAAAATTACCTTAGTGCAGGTAACATCCGTCATTTTAGTGATTCTGTTTTTAGAACACGCCGTTGAATTCGGCGGCACAATAGAAACCCTCTACCTTGGTATTTCTATTGCGATTGTGGTTGCCGCTTCGACCTTTGCATGGCGCTCAATGAAGTAGTGAACACTCACCAACGTTAGTTTGCTTTTTCAGGGTAACGTAGCTGATATTGCTCTTTCATCGCGGTATTAAATCTTTCAAGTAAACTTCCCTTTTGGGTTTCTTTAGCCAGTTCAAGCAAATCAATTTTTGAGCACTAAAAAGGCGTAACAGTTCATGTTACGCCTTTAAATTTAAGCCCTAAAGTGCAAGCGCTAATATTTGCTTAACCTTCGCTAAGTCAATATCACCGTGTTCACCTAGAGTAGTTATTTCATTCTTTTCTAAGTTTTTAACAACCGCGTCGATTGCTTGTTCATCAAGGTCATAGTCAGCAAGGCGTGTTTTAACAGCCATTGCTTCAAAGAAGTCTTGCACTGCTTTAATCGTTTTATCGATTTGTTCGGCTTCATCGTTATAATTAAAACCAAACACTCGCTCGCCAAGCTGCTGAATTTTAATAGACTTTTTCTGTTTTTGAACATGCATTAGCGCAGGTAAAACAATCGCCAGCGTTTGTGCGTGATCAAGATTGTAAAGTGCTGTTAATTCATGACCAATCATATGCGTAGACCAATCTTGCGGTACACCCTGACCAATCAAGCCATTCAGTGCCATTGTAGCCGACCACATAACATTGGCTCTTACATCATAGTTTTGCGGTTCGTTTAGTGCTTTAGGCCCTTCGCTGATCAAGGTTTGTAAAATACCTTCTGCAAAGCGATCTTGTAATGGCGCGTTTACTGGGTAAGTTAAGTACTGCTCAATAACGTGTACAAACGCATCTACAACACCATTACTTACTTGGCGCTCTGGTAACGAAAAAGTATATTCAGGATCAAGTACTGCAAAAACAGGTTGCACACTCGGTGATGAAAAAGCACGTTTTTGCGACGTCTCTTTTTTAGTAACCACTGAGTTACCGTTACTCTCAGAGCCAGTTGCAGGTAAAGTTAATACTGCACCAATAGGAAGCGGGTTACTAAACTCAGCACCTTTAACAAGGATATCCCACGGCTCACCTGCAAAGTTATAGGCTGCTGCAACAAACTTAGCGCCATCAATAACACTGCCACCGCCAACCGCTAGAATGAAGTTAACATTCTGCTCTTTAGCAGTTGCCACAGCTTGCATTAGTGTTTCGTATGTTGGGTTAGGTTCAACACCACCAAACTCAATAACGTCAACATCGGCTAATGCACTCATTGCTTGGTCGTATACGCCATTTTTCTTTATTGAGCCACCACCAAAAAGTAATAGTACTTTAGCGTTTTCTGGTAAACGTGACGTGATCTCACTCATTTGACCTTTACCAAACAAAATTTCGGTTTGATTTTTATAAATAAAGTTCAACATTTAAATGCCCCTTAAATTAGGTTTAAATTGCTAATTAGCTAATTTACTTAGCTAACATTTCTAAAAGCTTTTCTGCTAATAATTTATCTGAAAACGGGTTTTGCCCCGTAATGAGTTCGCGGTCAACAACCACATTAGGCTGCCACTCACTAGCGAATGCCATATTTCCACCGGCCTTTTCCATTGCCATAGCAGGATAAAACTTAAGCTTTTTACCTTCTAAACTGCTTTCAAAAACACGCTCTTCAGGGTCTGAAAAAATAGTCATTTTATAGCCGTCATAAATCCAGTTATTGGCTGATGCTTTTTCGCCATCTTTTATCGCTTGATAATAAGAATTTGGCTGAACTTGTGCCGACAACAAAGTAATTGGGCCATGGCAGATTGCCGCTGTTGGCTTACCTTGCTTATTAAAGTGACGCAAAATTTCACCCACTTCTGGGTTGTTTGCTAAATCAATTAAAGGCGCATGGCCGCCTGGGATAAACACAGCCTCATATTGGCTTAAGTCACCCGCTAAAATTTCGCTTAAACTTGCGGTATCTTTGATATCTGGTAGCGATGCTACAAAACGCTGAATGCTCTGCATTTTAGCTTCATCACCATCAAAGTAGTCGGTACTCACTGATTTTTTATCTACTTGAGGCGCATTACCTTTGGGTGTTGCAAGTACAAGCTCATAACCCGCATCGACCAATGCTTTCGCTGGCACTCCAAACTCATTTAGGTAGTAGCCTGTTTCAATACTCTGGCCGTCAGCTAAATCCATTGTTGTTTCACTTGATAAAATAACCAACACCTCACCTTCACCCGCCACTGCAAACATCGACATAGTTGATGCAGCAACAAGCGTTAGTCGCTGTAATATCTTTTTCATAACTCATCCTCTTAGAAAGTGCAGCCATCATAGTTGGTTTGCGGGGCGAGTAGAATTCGGATAAATTAAGAGGAGCAATCAGAATATTTATGGCTCGTACATTTACATGTCTTATCTAACGCAATTAAAAACCTTTGTTGAAGTTTATCGTTGTAAAAATATTACGAAGGCAGCGTCTAATTTAGGCTTATCTCAGCCTTCGGTGACCTCACACATTCAAGCAATGGAAGCTGTAGTTGGTAAATCTTTATTTGAGCGTAAAGCCCGCGGTGTTACCCCCACTGCAGCGGCACATGATTTAGCGCTGCAGGTTTCTGGTCATATCGATATATTAGAGCAAAAGATCATGTCGATACGGGCACGTTCTGATGCCGCACATGGCACTATAAATATCGCAGGACCTGCCGAATATATTAGTAGTGTGTCAGGGCCACAAATTGCCAACTTACTACAATCTGGCAATGTAAATCTTGTTCTGCATATTGGTAATAAAGTGAGAATTTTTGATGCCTTGCAATCAGGTACTGCAGATATTGCTATTGCCGCATCAGCGCCTGATCCAGCACTATTCGATAGCCTAGTGCTCGATAAAGAAAAACTAATTTTGGTAATGAACCGTCTGCATGGAAGAGAAATCAAAGACAGCACCATTACCGCAGATTTACTCTCAAGCTACAATGTCGTTGCTTATGATGAAGAGCTGCCTTTGATAAGACAATACTTTGAAGCTGTATTCAACGCAAAATGCCACTCAAACGTCATTGCTATTTGCCCGGACATACGTGCTATTAGCAATATTATTCGCTCAGGTATTGGCTATTCTGTATTACCCGATTACCTATGTCGCGATCAGATAAAAGCCGGGGAGCTTGTGCAACTAGGGCCCGAAGGCCCAGAAAACATTATTTACTTAGTTTGGAACAAAGGGGCATTAAAACACCCCAGAATTGCATTTGCCAAAGATGTTATTTCGGCCTTTGCAAATATTAATTACTTTGCAAACTAAGCAAGGCTTGTTTTGCGTCTAGCAGTTTTACTCGTGGGGCAAGCGCATTTAGTGCGATTAAATGTAGCATTTCAGATACTGTGGTACACACATCTGTCAAAACTTCTACGTCGTACTCTTTAGCTTGCTCTGAGATAGCTGTATGAGTCACACAGTTTTGCGTCATCATGCCTGCGATCAAAAGTTTTTTAATACCATGCTGCTTTAAAACATCTTCTAAATTAGTTTGATGAAAGCTGTCTGCATAGTGTTTTACAACCACAGGGGCTTTTGGTTCTGCATTTAAAATATCAGGATGAATATCAACACCTTCTGTACCTTCATTAAAAAATGGCGCTAAACCCTGAGAAGGATCAGCAACATGCTGAATATGAATAGGTAAAACCCCGCGCTCTGTGGCTTGTTTTATCACATCGACGAGCTGATCTTTTACTTGTTTAGCCTGCCATAAAGGAAACGCGCCATCCTCAAAGTAATCATTCTGTAAGTCGATAATTAGTAATGCTGTGTTTGTCATTGTATAAACCCTTTTTCATTGTATTGACGCCTAGTTTGCTGAATTTTTAACGTATCAAACAGTGACCCAAACACCATTTATCGATAATATTGGGCCAAAGTGTTTGATAAGGCTTTACCATGAATGTTGCAGTATTCGCATTTCCAAATATCAGTCCATTTCACCTTGCAGTACCATGCATGGTGTTTGGTGAAGGCGCTCGCTCGGCTGGTATCAAAGAATTTAACTTAGCAGTGTGCAGCGAAAGTAAAGCTGTAATGCCCTCAAGCGCGGGGTTTGATATTCAAGCGCATCACTCAATAACAAAGTTTGATCAAGCAGATATTATAATTATTCCGTCTTGGCCATCACCTGAAACAGCCCCCTCTAAAGAATTAGCAACCAGTTTGCTAAACGCGCATAGCCGTGGCGCTATAATTGTAGGGCTTTGTTTAGGCGCTTATGCGTTAGCGCACATTGGGCTTTTAGATAATATTGAAGCAACTACCCACTGGGCATACAGCGATGACTTCAAAGCGCGCTTTGCAAAAGTGAAGCTTAACAATCAAGTGCTTTACCTTGAACATAATCGGCTATATACATCGGCAGGAACAGCGGCAGCCATTGATTGTTGCTTATATTTAGTTCGCAAATTTTTAGGAAGCGAGCAAACTAATACTATTGCCAGAATGATGGTAACTGCGCCGTATCGCACTGGCGGGCAAACACAATTTATTGCCCTACCCGTCCCCGAAAGTGTTGCTGATGAGCGTTTAGCAAGCTTGCTTGAACAGATGCAAAAAAACTTAGCTAGCAACCATACGATTGATACACTCGCAGAGCAAATGCACATGAGCCGACGCACCTTTACCCGCCACTTTCAATCGCTTACTGGACAGAGTGTTGGGCAGTGGCTGTTAAATCAACGTTTAAACCACGCACAGCGACTTCTTGAGTCAACTGATTTACCACTAGAACATTTAGCCGAGCAATGCGGCTTTGGCTCATCTGTTACTTTACGCCATCATTTTCGTTCTCAGTTTGGTTTATCACCGCGAGACTGGCGTAATGCATTCCGCCAAGCATGAAGCTTAGGTATAATTAGTTTTTCGACTCGATTTTGGTTTTTAAATGAAAAAGCTTTCTAAAGTACAATTAAAACAGCAAGCCCTTGTATTAAATGTTACCAATTTCTAAAAAGCCACCTTAACTAAGGTGGCTTATGAAGTTATCGATTAATTGCCGCATCTATTGATAAATACACATAGTTACTAAATTTAGGGTTTGCGAGATGCCCCCCCTCAGCAATGGTTTCTAACAGCTGCTCATAAGTTTGTTTATCTGTATTATTACCAGCATAACCATAAAGTAAAATGTTCACCTTCTCTGCCGTAACGTCAGCTACAGGTTCCGCGAAAACACTACCAAACGATAAGTCAGGTATTTCACCTCGGATCCCTCCAGAAATTTGCCAATCAAAACGCGTTGCGGCTGCATCATCAACTAAAAAGCTAAATGACCAATAAACACGAGCAAAGCGACTGTCAGCACTACTAAAATCATAATTCAAATCAGAACTACTTAGGAAATTTAGTAAGCTGTCTCCAATTTCATTTGAAATTTCAGGCAAAGCAGTTAGTTCAAAGCTACCGTCATTATCCACACGACTTCTAGCATAACTAGTGGTTCTCATAGTGCCACTTTCTATACTTTGTGATTCAGAATTTACTTGAACATGAAAATTATGTTCAGTTGCTGATGGGAATACATAAAGATATTCAGAGTTGCTAAGAAATGAAAAATCAATAAGGTGATATTGGTGCTCTTCTAAAAAATAACCTCGGGTGCTGGTATAGTCGATATATGGGTTATAATCAGCAAGAACTTCAACACCTTGATGGATAAAATCAGACTCTTTTATTTCTATCGTGTTTGAGTTTTTAGGGATTTCAATAATCGCGGCTTTTGCATCGTAGCCATATTTAGATTTAGCTTGAATATAAAGTTTATTGTCTTCAGGGCACACTGAATAAGTATCACCTAATGTCGTACCATTATCCAAACCTAAAGTGTAGTCATAGGAAATACTTCCTAATTGCGAAGTGTCAAGTTGATAATCTTCACAACTACAGTTTAAGCTAGGGTCAAAAAAACTAAAGGTACCTAAGTTTGAGCGTCCTTCAATATCTAGTTCAGAAGAAATAAACGTATATTTTTCAGCGTCTTCTACTGTCTCCCCCAAGATTGAGATGTGTTTAGTGCCTTTTGGAACCGTATCAGAGAACACTCCCTCTTCATTCGTTTTAGCAAAACCAATCGGTGAACCATTTTCAGCATGGAAGACAATATCAGCTTGGTAAGGTACATCAGAGCATCGAAAGCTATAATTGCGCGCTTTTAAAGATATTGTTTGTAAATCACTAGCTCCTCCGTCACCTAAACCTTGGTTTCCAGAGCTGCTTTCGTCTGATGAACTCCCCCCACATCCAGTCAATGCAAGTACGATAGCAGTGTGTAGAGGTAGCTTAAGAAATTGCTTCATTTATTAATCCTTTAAAATATAAATATTCAATCTTTATTATCCATATTTGTGTAATACGGTAGCAAGTTTTATTTTTCACTCAGTGCAAATGAACGTTAAGTTGTTGCAGCAATCAAAGCTTAGGTATAATTAGTTTTTCGACTCGATTTTGGTTTTTAAATGAAAAAGCTTTCTAAAGTACAATTAAAACAGCAAGCCCTTGTATTAAATGTTGCCGACGCCCTTGAAGAGCAAGGTCGCGCAGAACTTGAAGGCATGTTGCAATGCTGGTTTGATGTGGAATACCATTTATTCCCAGGCTCATTGCTTTTATGTTTTCAATTTGAAAACCAGCAATCACTCGATGCAGCGACCCCAGAGCTATTAAAATGGCAAAAACGCCTAAGTGGCGCAATGCTGAAAAAAGGCGTGATTTTAAAAGACATGCGCAGGCATTTAGTGTTTACCCTAAAAGGCCCAGACGATTAATGGGTAAGTTGAGAGTTAGCAAGTTAGCAAGTTAAAAACACCAGAGTGACTACCACTTGTGTCAAGTAACTAGCTAACTCGTTGAGTTTTTAATCTGACTTCTAACGACTGATATCTAATAGCTCCATTTTTGTTCGGCGTTAAAACGCCTCCTATAACTCGCATCTCGTCCCTCGAAACTCGTATCTTTCCCCTTTACTCTTTCCCCTAGCAACTCGCTAACTTGGGTATTTTTATTCTGAGAACGCGGGGTAAACCCGCTGCTACCAGTGCTGCGTTAAAACGTCTCGTATCTCGTCCCTCGGAACTCGTACCTTTCCCCTTTACTCTTGCTAACTCGCTAACTTTACTGTTTCTAACTCGCTAACTTATTCCAACACCTGCGTACTTAACACCAGATAACAACGCCATATCTTTGTGCCATGTTGCTAAATCATTAGCATTAAACTTAGCTAAAGAGTCATGACCACATGCCCTAGCCATTACCGACATTAACTCAGTTGACGCTTCAAAAAAGTTCTTTAATTGATTTGCCGACTTTTCAATATTTAAGCGCTGACGTAAGTCTTGCTTTTGTGTGGCAATCCCTGCTGGGCAGTTATTGGTATTACACATACGCGCAGCAACACAGCCGATTGCTTGCATTGCACTATTTGAAATCGCCACCCCATCAGCACCAAGAGCGAGCGCTTTTACAAAATCAATTGGTAAACGTAAACCACCTGTAATGATCAAACTAACATCACTTGCACCTTGTTCATCTAAGTACTTTCTTGCTCTGGCAAGTGCAGGAATAGTCGGTACGCTAATATGATCCCTAAAAATTTCAGGGGCTGCGCCTGTACCGCCTCCACGACCATCAAGAATGATGTAATCGGCACTCGCATCGAGCGCAAATTGAATATCTTCCTCAATATGATTAGCACTCAGTTTAAAACCGATTGGAATACCGCCCGTTACCTCGCGTACTCTATCAGCAAACTTTTTGAAATCGGCCGCACTGTGTAAGTCTTTAAATGTTGGTGGTGAAATCGCCGAAGTACCCGCTTCAATTCCTCTAACCTCAGAGATTTTGCCAACATTCTTATTGCCCGGCAAATGCCCACCAGTACCCGTTTTTGCGCCTTGTCCACCTTTAAAGTGAAAGGCCTGAACGTTCTTTAATTTATCTTCGCTATAACCAAAGCCTGCACTTGCTAACTCATAAAAGTACCGTGAATTGGCTTGCTGCTCTTCAGGAAGCATACCGCCTTCACCCGAACAAATACCTGTGCCAGCAAGTTCTGCTCTTTTTGCTAAAGATACTTTAGCTTCTTCAGATAAAGCCCCAAAACTCATATCAGAAACAAATAATGGAATAGCCAGCTTTAATGGCTTTTTCGCTCGCGGGCCAATTACAAGCTCAGTATTAACAGCAACATCTTCCATTAAAGGTTGCGTTGCCATTTGTGCCACCATTAGTTGTAAATCATCCCACTTAGGTAATTGATATCGCGGCACGCCCATCGACACCATAGGGCCATGATGACCAAGCTTTGATAACCCTTCACGTGCCAGTTGATGAATAAGCTCAACGGTGGGCTCCTCTTTGGTTGCAGTAGCTACAGGCGAATCAGAGGCTTGAATTTGTACGCCCGGCCCTTCTTGACCAACTTGGCTTTGATCAAATTGCTTGTGACTACCATCACAAAATGGCGCATTAGCGGTGTGCTTACATTGGCATAAATAGGCATCGCCCGACTCTTCTGCAGTAAATGCTTTGGGTTTGAAATCGGTTCCGGCATGTGAGCCATCACAAAATGGCTGATTTTTAGAACGCCCACAGGCACAAAAGTAATACTCTTGCCCCTGCTCTAAGGTGACTTTTTTCGGCGAAACGGCTGCAATTATGGGTTTGCTCATTATTGTTCCCTCACGGTTGCTACATTACATTGCTATGTTCAAGGTACTGCGATTGAGGTAAGTATTAATTCAAGGCTTACTTGCTTTACAAAGGGTAGTTCAGCTCAGTTAAAAAACGAGCTCTTAAGCGCCTAGAAGTTTACTTATCTATCGATTAACAACTATATAACCGCAACAAGCAGCCAAGATATCAGCCATTTCATATTTTAAAGTAAGAGGTAAATCGGCTTGTAAACCGCAGTGTGGGTAATTTTCACATAGAGGATAAGAGGCGCTGCGCTTTAGAGGAATTATTAAAAGCAAACTTCACAGATATAACCCATTGTAGATCGTTATTTATGGCGAAAAGCAACCGTTAACACTCACGGGCTGAAGCCCGACTTACAAATTACCTCTTTGATAATAACCATCGCGCGAAATAAATTTCACGCCTACGGGCAAGTTTCAGCTTGTTTGTTGGGTTTTAAATCTTATAGCTTAAAGCTCTTTTGATTTAATCTGATTTCTAACGACTGATATCTAATATCTCTATTTTTGTTCTGCGTTAAAACGCCTCCTACAACTCGCATCTCGTTCCTCGAAACTCGTATCTTTCCCCTTTACTCTTCCCCCTTGTAACTCGCTAACTTGTTGGGTTTCACTCCGTTCTACCCAACCTACCAGCTTAAAGCTTTTACTTTTCCACTCCCATTTGCTTCACATGTTCAACCAGCTCGGGGAAAAACGCTAAAAACACCGCGTCTAATTGTTGGTAGTGGCGGGCTATATCGTCAGCGGCTCCTGTAAAGTTATTAGCAAAGCGAATACGCTTGGCGATGTTATCGAGGGCAAGGCCGACCCCTTCGAGTGTTTCATATTCTTTAAACCAATCATTGTTGGTCATACTGGTCACAACTTGCTGCATGCGTGAAGGCATCATGGCTTGGCGTGCATTTAAAAGACCATAACTGTGCTGTTTGAAATCAGCCAATGGTTGGTCATTAAAGCGCTGCCAATGCTGAATAAGAAAGTGATCGAACGCCACATCAATCGCGACACTTGCAAAGCGTTTACGTGCTGGCGAAAAGTACTGCTTAGCCTCTTTTACAAGGGGATGTGAGTCAGTAAACCTATCAACCAGATAATGATTTTCAAGGCCATTTTTAACCGTATTGGGTAACTGCGCAGAATACCGACGCCCACCAAAGTCCCCCAGCAAATTACCAAAATGTGAATCAGCCGTCGGTTGTGCTAAATAAAGGTGAGCCAAGTAGTTCAACGCATTCTCTAAATAAAGTCATTTTATGCATTGTAAAAGAATACAGGTAAAAGGGTCTAGGGGCAGGAGTTGCAAGTTAGCAAGTTAGCAAGTTAGCGAGTTAGCGAGTTAGCGAGTTAGCGAGTTAGCGAGTTAGCGAGTTAGCGAGTTAGCGAGTTAGCAAAATTGTAGCAGCGATTTTATATCGCGTAATCAAATGCCTGGTAAGCGTTATGCTTGCATGGCACGTTTTAAATAGATCATCGCGCGAAATAAATTTCACGCCTACAGTGCTAGGTGCTAGGTGCTAGGTGCTAGGTGCTAGGTGCTAGGTGCTAGGTGCTAGGTGCTAACAGCATAGTGTTGGTTTTGGATTCGTAAAGGGGGCTCCCTATCCAATCGACTTTTTTCGGCGTTAAAACGCCTCCTACAACTCGTATCTCCTCCCTCGAAACTCGTACCTTTCCCCTTGTAACTCGCTAACATTACGGGCTGAAGCCCGACCTACAACTCACCCGTTGATTTAAGAAATATCGCGCGAAATAAATTTCACGCCTACGGGTATGCATTTCAATTTAACTATGTGCTGGCACAATCCAATCTAACTTCTAACGACTGATATCTAATACCTTCTAACGCCTCCTACAACTCACATCTCGCTAACTTTTCAATCTGATAGCTGACGTCTGAAAGCTGATGGCTCCAAACGTTGAGTTTAAATCGCTCTAACCAACCTACCAGCTAATAGCCATAAAATAACTCACCTTTATGACTTTAAATTAAATGCCAACATTACAAGAGCCGAAATGATCGCAGAAAGAGAAATTAACCGCATAATCAAAATAACTATATTACCTGCACCGCCTGAAGTTGTACTTCTGAATAGTAGCGGGTACTCGTGGAATTTTAAAAGATACAGCACATCAAAAAGACCTACTCGCATACTATCTAGCGTAACAACATCGCCACTTTTTTGATGAATTTCACAAGCGTGTAAATTGGCCGTTTTTTCGTTCACAATATGACCACTTCTACCGTGAAAAGTATAATTAAAAATGACTTCTTGGATATCGCCCTTAGCGATTTGCAAAACTTTTGAAGCTTTACCCTCTATTGCTTGCCTATCTATTTCGAGTGAGTCTTTAGATATACTCATAACCCACTTACGACCAAATCCAAATTTGTTATAAATCACAATTCGCTTGATAACAAATACACAAAGATAACAACTCACACAAGTTACAAAAGCAGGTATCGGCTGCATCGTTTCTTGAAGCACTAGGCTCATTACAGCAATAGCGATAGTCATAAAGAAAAATAAAAATTCAGCTCCGCCCGACAGCACAGCTAGGCCCGGTAGCGACTTTAGTTTTGTATTAGAATCAGCCTGCAATACTGGCTTTTTATAGAAAGTTGAATATCTAAACCAAACTCGGTCGCTCAGGTTTAAATCTAGGGAGTGCTTCGAAAGTGGCTGATTATAATCCATTATTTAAGTTTCCATTTTTAAAACACAATTTTGCCATTACTTTCCCATTAAGCCAACATTCCTACTTAATGATATATTTCCTTTACGTTCAAGTACTAAACTAACTGCCCCAAGGCGCTTCGCGCTACATAGAGAAAAACAAAATTTATTACGCGCGAAATAAATTTCACACCTACAGTAACGTGTTAAGCCATAGTGATGTGCAGGAAGAATCAACTCAAAACTTATAGCTTAAAGCTTACAGCTCTTTTGTTTTAATCTAACTTCTAACGACTGATATCTAATATCTCCATTTTTGTTCGGCGTTAAAACACCTCGTATCTCGCCCCTCGAAACTCGTACCTTTCCCCTTTACTCTTTCTAACTTGCTAACTTTTCAATCTGATAGCTGACGGCTGAAAGCTGATAGCTCCTTCCCCTAGCAACTCACTAACTTGTTGGGTTTCGCTTCGCTCCACCCAACATACAATAAGAGCTATCCTTTACTCCCCAGCAAACTTTAACATTCGCGTTTGGTCGGTAAGCTCAATATCCACCAGCTCGAACGGGGCTTTGGCTACTTGAGTGACTGCAAAGGGCATGGTGAAACTGCCGTAACTATCAATCTGTTTAGCAACTTCAACGGTTGCCAGTTTGATGCGCTCACCTTTATTACCTTTGCCAGTTAACGTAGCACGAATAGCATAGCGGCCAGAGTCAGTCACTTGCACTGGCACCTTGGCTTGGTATTTGTTATTACCAAGCACAGTGACTTTGGCTTTATCCATACTAATGGTTTGCGAGCTATGCACAAACGGCATTTTTATAGAGCGTTTTACCGTTTGGCCATTCACTTTAGTGTCTACACTGGCTTCAAGCTCATAGTAACCATTTGCGGCACCCAAAGTTTCAAGCGGGTAATTAAATACGGCTTCACCATTTTCGTAACGTACATCTAGTTTTTCGCCATCAGGGCTTGAAAGTGTTAACTTCACATCACTATCTTTAAAGCGCTTTTTACCCATACTAAGCTGCATAGCAACACGTTGTTGCTGATCTTTCACTTTAAACTGCGATTTAGCATGTAAGGCATTGCTCGAGCCTTTTTCAATCACATGCAGCAAGTAGGTGTCGTTATCGTTAAGCGCTTGGCTTGTTCTTAACATTGCTTTGCCATTTACCTGACCAAGCTTCAATCCAACACTGCCATCGCTAAATCCTGCATTTTCCATTTGCTCACGTGCAACCATGGCTTGCATTGGCATTTGTCTAAAGTTGTCATCTCGCACCGACAGCTTATCAAGCTGTAAGCCATGAGGCTTAAATACTTCGCCACTATCAAAGCGTGCTTTTGGTGCAATGCGAATAAAGTTATCAGCTTGGTTTACAAAAACAGGCACACCACGCTTAAGCTCTTTACCCGAAACTTTCTGCCAATATTCAACACTGTCTTTTTCAAGTGTTTGTAGTTGAGCGCTTGATGCTGGTTGAACTTGAGGAAATTGATAAACCGTTTGCTCATTAGCATTTGCGGCTGTGCTTACAAGCACTATTGCAGTTGCAATTGTGGTTAACTTATTAATCATAGCGGGCTCCTAAATTCGGTTTTTAAGCATGTTTGGCAAGCCAAAACAGTTACGTCGACTTTGCTGATGACTCAAAGGCTCACCACCTTGGGTTCGTGATTTATCGGTAAACCACACCACCCCAGCTAACGACTGAGAACTGCAATTTAAAAAGCCATCTGAGCAGCTATCTAACCAGTTTTGCGTTACTTCAAGGCCCACTTGATTTTGATAACCGCCACAATAGCTATCGCTATCCCATACCGCTGACTCAACATCACTGCCCACCACGGTTTCGAATCGAGACGGTAAATTTGGGCGGTTCGGTGTGCCATACAGCCACTGTGCGTTATACGATTCCATCCAGGATACTTGTTGTTGTTTTACTGCATCGCTGCCGTAACCTAAAAGCCAACCCAAGCTTTGCTCGAACGAATTACCCGCAATAACCGCATCAGCCAACGGCGTACCACCACTTGAAGGAGCCAGAGCAATAGTACGCGTGACTTTGCTAATAATATTTGGATAGCGGCTATCCCATGTTGGGTTAGATAAAATCCAACGCACTACATTACCGCCATTAGAATGGGTGATCAGGGTTAAATCAGTGATGTTTTTATTATTGATAAATGTAGTGAGCTGCCCTGCTAAACAGCCAGATGCCGCGTCTGCCCACATGTATTGATCAAAGTCACAATTAATGACCGTGTAATTACTACTGTTTGATAAACCTTGACGAACCGTGTCGACAAAACTGCCTGTCCAATAGTCATTATACGCATCGCTTTGCTGGCCTGTACCGTGCACAAATGCGACTCCTTGCGCAGCAAAAGCACTGTGGCTGATACCCGCTGCCAACATTAAAGCTGGCACTAGTGAGAGTGTTTTTATTTTCATGTGTGTTCCTGTTGATTGTCATTTTATCTATCAGGTTGGAGGAGTGACCTCCGACCAAAAACATAGACCAAACAGGTACGAAAGCAAGAATAAATTTACATTAATTTAACTTTTGTGTGTTTTTTAAGTACAAATTATTAGGTTTTAGGAGAAAAAGAAGGGGTGAGATGCGAGATGCGAGGTGCGAGGTGCGAGGTGCGAGGTGCGAGGTGCGAGGTGCGAGGTGCGAGTAAACTTTCCCCTTTACTCTTTCTAACTTGCTAACTTTCAATCTGATAGCTCTTTTGTTCATCGCGCGAAATAAATTTCACGCCTACGGATGAGCATTTCAATTTAACTACTCGCAGGCACAATCTAATCTAACTTCTAACAACTGATACCTAATATCTCCATTTTTTGTTCGGCGTTAAAACGCCTCCTACAACTCGTATCTCGTTCCTCGAAACTCGTACCTTTACCCTTTCCCCTTGTAACTCGCTAACTTGGGTATTTTAAATTTGAGAACGCGGGGTAAACCCTCTGCTACCTGTTCGGCGTTAAAACGCCTCCTACAACTCGCCCCTCGTATCTCGTATCTCGCTAACTTATGCTTTTACGAACCATACAGCGCTTTCATCAATTGGCGCAGGTTCTTTTGATTAGTTTCCGTCTTAACCAGCGCTTTTAAACGGCTTTTAACCTCTGGTTTTGACTTCGCTTGTTGACTTAACGCCGATATAGCGGCGCTGCGAATATCTCTTGGGTGACTAGGGTCAGCAAAGGCATAAATACTATCGACTTGTTCTGCGTCTAACTCATTATTACCCATAGCCTTTAATATCGCCCCTTGCGTTTTACTATCAGTTTCTTGATTTAGTTGATTACTCAAGTAATTCAAACTGGTTTTACTTGGCATTTTTGCCAAGGCCTCTGCCGCATTTAGTCGTAATCTTGCACTGTCGCCAGCTAAATAATCACCAATAAGCTGTTGATGATCATAGTCTCCACTATTACCTAGTGCGGTGATTAGGGCTGATGCTTTTTGCTCCGTTGCACTAGAGCTCAATGAATCAGCTAATTTTTGGGTTAACTGAGTTGAAAACTCACTGCCCTGCTGATTTTTTGCTATTGCCCCCATTACCATTAAAGCACTATGAGCCAGCTTTGAATTTTCTTCATCAAGACCATATGACATGGAATACTCAAAAATCGCCTCAACCTGTAAGTCAGTTAACGGTTTTTCACTGTATTTTAGTGCCATTAAACTTCTAAAGCGCTGATTTGGAGAAAATAAACCAGGCTCAACAAATACCTCTGTCAGTAATTGTTTTGAATTAACTGAGTCATGCTTACCTAGGTACATAAACAATTTACTTTCCAAAGGATCTGCAATTGATTTAGTTGAAATAAGCTCTTTTAAGCTCATCAAATACTGATCATTGTCATAAAGAAATTGCAGAAGCGTTTTTCGGTCTCCCTCTAGCCAATCCATACTTTTTAAAGCTGTGATAAACGTTTCAGTATTTTTTAAGGGTTGAGGCGGCGCTTTAGGGTAAACCCAATCTGTGCTTAAATTCTCCCATTGATTAGGGTCTTCAGGTAATTGTAGTAATCTTGCATCACTGGGTATCGATTGATTCGAGCGATTTAAACTTAGTGTTTGCAGTACTTCAATATTCATACTTCCATCACTACTACTGACTTGAATATGACTATTTCCGAGGGTTTTTGTTAACCAGCATTTATCGTTTTCAAAGATAAACTCATCACTAATAATGTTCGCCGTTTCTAACTGCATTAGCTTTTTCGCTGCGTTAGTACTTTGCCTAGAGTCAGTTGGTTCTAAATAACTGAGTTTATTTCGCTTTAGTTTGTTATCAGCTAACACTGTGTAGAGTGATTTGTACTGACCGATATCGTCACGCTCTTTAACCCAGTACTTATCCCCCTGTAAATTTTCAGGGGGTTTTGCACGGTGAAAGGCACGGTATAAAGCAATCAGCTTTTGTTGATCGGCCACTTTTAATTTAGCGTTAAACCGATAATCTAAAACTTCACCTGAGTTATTGCTAATTTTCACAGCAAAAGGCACTGCATACTCATTGCTGGTACTCACTGTTTTATTCAACTTTGCTTGAGCTTGGTACAGCTCAAAACCCAACCAGTGAAATTTCTCTGCAACTAACAAAGGCCGATAAATTAACCGCCCTAGCAAGTCAAACTGGCTTTTTGAGGGGCTATTCATCGAAACAATATTAGTATCTGCTTTTGATTGAAGTTCACCCCAAACAGTACAATGAGGCACTGCATAAGCGGCCGAAGCATAGCCTAATAAAGTGCCAAATAATAAACTCAGTTTAATTAAACGCATTATACCTTTGCCTTCATACTAATAATTTAAGGTTGCTGATTCGTCTAAAATTGTCCAGCTTTTATCGTACAAGGTACTGGTATCGTAGATAGTTTGAGTTTTGGTTTTTGTCTTAATCTTGCAACACCACTTGTATTTAGGGTATTTCACATAAACATAAAATTCACCGGAAATAGCCTCAATATCATTTGTTACATCAATTCCTAAGGTTATTTTAGAATCAGTGATAGCTTTAGCTAAATCCGCATAAAGTGTGGCATTAAATGTATCTGCAATAATCAAAAAGTCTATACCAACACCGCCACTTGCAACGCCCAAATTTATTTCTGCAGTGGCATACGCATCCATGCTGGCAGTAACAATATCTCCCCCTAAGTCAATTCGGCTATTGCTATAAGTTAAACCAACTCCTAAATCCAAGCTGCCAGTGACGCCAGCCTCCACTGTAACCGGAACAATTACAATGGTGAACGTCGTTTCAACCACTTTTTGCTCTTCGCTCCAGCTATATCCTAAAGACTTGTCTAAGGCCGTTAACGTGTCGCCCTCGTCAATTAAAGTGTCACCCAGCACACTAAAGTTTGCTGCATAAGTAATCTCACCATCACTTACATTTGCACTCGCTTCAGCACTGGCACTAACCAAACTCGCTGATTTATCAAATAGGTAAAGATCTAAATCTGCTTCAACTAGCCCCTCAGCAGAACCACCATTACTAGAAGAAACATTCATATAGCTATAAAAAGAAGGACTGATTGCTACAGCGTCACTGTCACCATAAGTAGCACTCCAACTGCCAACTTTTGCCAACGTTGTTGCTGTAGCAGCAGTAGTCTGCATCGCTGATGCTGAAGCTATTGTTGTTTTATTACTATTTAGCTCTACCGATTCTGCAGTACTCACTTCATCATGATAAAGCGCATAAGGTACTTCAACAGTAATACTATTATTTTCGCTATGAGCTTCAATTTCATCAGAGTTGTCGTGGAAGGTAAATGTCATGCTAAAGCTGTTTTCGCCACCATCGTGATCAAAATTATCGTGTATCGCTTTGAGCAATACGCCATTTACTGCAACATCCCAAGGAAAGTAATGAGATTGCTCATGATCAGGAAACTTAATACGCATCGTCTCCATATAAGCTTGCGCTTGCTCATTCCATAAGTGAGCATGATAAGTCGTTTCGCCGATGGTTATTGTTGCACTGATGTCAGCCTCGTTTACTGAATTACCAAATTTGGTGGCATTAATAAAACCTATTAAATCAGGTACTTTCTGTGTTGGTTCACCAGTACCTGTGGTATCTCTTTTACCCGGGCCAGGAAAAATAGCAAAGCCGTCGCCTACTTTAAGTTTATCTAAAACAAAATCATGGTAATGACCATCGCTAATGGTTACTGAGCTGTAGGTTGTTTCGTCACCAGACTCAATGCCACGCGACTTATTATCTGTAACATCAACTTCACTTGAGATCACACCACTTGTATCAACAAAAGCGGCAATAATAAATTCACCCGCAGCGAGATCTTCATTTGGCAAAATTAGTGTTGCCGTATGATTTTGCTCGCCTTCTTGTAACTGCTCAATATAAAACTCACCCAAATCGTAGCCATCAGGCTCATCTTCAGTTTCGAGCTCAGCGACTTTACTTCTTTCAATTAAAATAAATGAAACACCAACATGTTCATTCGTTAATAAGGCTGTTTCGGTACTGAAATCAACTGTGATCTGTTGTCCTGGTTGATAAACGTCATCAGAGACTGGGCTCATAGATTTCAACGCTACATTAGCAACAGCTTCTTGTTCGGTAGAGTCATCATCAGAACACCCAACTATTGAAAGTAGGGATAAAGTCAACACAGCACTAATCCTTTTACACTGATTCATATTACGATTCCTAATTATTGATTGTAATTTCGACAAACTATTAATTAATAAAACTCATACTTCTACTCAAAGTCCGACCGACTTATTTTCGAAACGGTTAAGCTTTAACCCACCCAAACTGGGGTACAAAAGGTTCATATTTCAAATGGTAAATCACAATAATGGATGAATTATGGAGGGATAAAAATTTTTAATAGGTGCGAGGGACGAGGAAGGAGATAATAGATATCAGTCGTTAGAAGTCAGATTAGATTGTGCCTACGCATACTTAAATTGGAATGCTCATCCGTAGGCGTGAAATTTATTTCGCGCGATGAACATAAGAGCATCAGCTTGTAGGTTGGTTAGAGCGGAGCGAAACCCAACATTTGTAGCTATCAGATTACGAACACAAGTTTGCGAGTTCGGGGAACTTTCCCCTTTACCCTCGCTAACTTATCGAGTTTCGCTGTGCTCTGCCCAACACGCTGTTATTAATACCCTTCAAACCTTGTTGCACAACCTATGCCTATGCACTCAACACCACTGTCGAGTTCTAACAGCTCTAAATTATAGCTTTTGCTTACATCTACTTTTTTTAGTGGATTATTAAAAAGGCTGATATCTACTAAATTTGCATGTTCACGTAAATCAATGTTTTTTAATTTGTTATTTGACAAAAAGAGCACTTGAAGCATGGGGTTTGCTGTTAAATCGATAGTGCTTAAGTGGTTATTACTGGCGTAAAGTGCAGTTAACTTTTTATTATGGCTTATGTCTAAAGAGCTAAGCTGGTTGGCATCTAGGTTTAGTTCGCTGAGCATCTTGAACTTGCTTAAATCTAGGTTTTTTAACTGATTATTTGCAAGCTCAAGGTTACGAATGCCACTCGGTATATTTACTTTTGTGAGCTTATTGCCCGACAGGTTAAGTTGATATAGTTCAGAATTAACAAGCGTCAATTCGCCTGTCAGCTTATTATCTTTAAGATCAATCCATGTAAGTTTACTGTTATTGCTTACATCAAGCTTTGAAAGCTTATTGCCACTCAGCATTAAAGTCTCTAACTCTTCGTTGTTACTTACATCAATACTCGTAAGGTTGTTTTGGCTTAAATCAACAAGGAAAAGCTGGCTGTTACGGCTTATGTCGATTTCGGTCAGTTGGTTTGGCACTTTCTTATCGGCAGGCCTACTTGTAATGCCGCCAATTTCACCAACTATGAAGCTATCCCCTTCATTACTGAGGACGAGTTTTGTTAAGTTACTAAAATGCTCAATCCCTTTGGCTGAAGTAATACCTCGATCTCTGCAATGTATTTTTGTCACCTCACCCACAGTTTTATAGCCACTTTCTTGTAAACACGCTAAGAAATTAGCATCTGCAACCACGTCCTCTGTTGGTGTATCGTCATTAGCCGAAGCACTAGCAACCCCAAGATTTAATACAAACAAACAGGCCAAAGCCATGTTCATGCTCACAAAGTTCCCTTTTAGCATTATTTCACCTTAAATTTTCAACAACATAATCAGGTGGTTAAGTAAGAGGTTTCGCCACCCAACAACAAAGCATGCATAATACAGGTTTTTTGATGGTTGTACCCATATAAATACACAGGTTGTTTCAAAGTTGTCATTTAAGGCTTTTCGCGAGAAATAAATTTCACGCCTACAGTATCGAGTTTAACCGCAGCAATATGCAGGCACGTCTAACTTCAAACTTGTGGCTTAAAGCTCCTTTACTCTTTCCCCTCGAAGCTCGCTAGCTTGAGTATTTTTAATCTAACTTCTAATCACTGATATCTGATAACTCTTTTTTCAGCGTTAAAACACCTCCTACAACTCGCATCTCGTTCCTCAAAACTCGGATCTTTCCCCTCGCAACTCGCTAACTTGTGTTTTTAATCTGACAGCTGACGGCTGAAAGCTGATAGCTTTTCTCCAACAAAAAAGCCGTTACATTGCTGCAACGGCTTTTTGGCATTTGAATTTAATTGATCACGACAGATCTAGTCGGAAACTCAGTACCTATATTTTTCAATGACTTACGACAAGCCTTGTTTCAAACCTAGTTGGAAACTTTGCCCCTTTTTATTGAGAAAAAGTTCGCTAGATAAGCAATAGTACTTGGAAACCGCCTGAATCCCTTTAATAGCAAGGGATTCGGACTATGCACTTTAAATCTATATTGTTTACGGTTACAACGTCACGCTTTTTAACAAGTTATCACTATAAAGCTATGAACTACTTTCTGAAGCAGCTAAATATTCTTGATGCGCTTTCTCCCAGTTAGTATCTGGGAACGCATTAAAAACCGCATCTAAAAACTCTTTATCATTTAGATTTTCGTAAGTGATATCTTTAAATATAACAGATAACTCCATTTTCTGAATCATACCTTCCGCGCTTGGGAAAACTCTTTCTAACTGCCTTTTTGCCCATTTAAATATTTGATCACTATCGACGTCTTTACCAAGAGTTCCAATCAATTTATTTGGTGGATTCCGTTCCACGATAGGTGTGTAATATTTAGCTATTTTGTCTATCGATTCATCAATGCTTTTCTGAAGGTTTTCTTTAACATTTTTTGAATGAGCATTTAACTCGCTTCTTAGACACTCAATCTCTTCATCAAATATATCTCTATTGCATTTAAGCATAACTCGACCATGCTTTTTTCCTAATGATGGAGAAAAATCGTCTCTGATTTGCTTTAATTTGTCTTCCAATTCTTTTGAAGATAGTTTGTTATCTTTTTCAAGCAGATCAAAACTAGTATTCAATCGACTCTGTAATTCCTTGTCTTCATCTCCTAGAGACTGGAAAACTTTCGGTATAGATATCTTTTGCCGCTGTATCGCAACACCAGTCATTTTAACTTCTACATATTGTAAATATGAGCTATAAACCCTGACCTGCCTTGTTATATCAAACTTTGCTACTGGGTTAACTTTGATAGAATGATCGATTTTCTCAATATCTGACTGTTGAACCGGATTGTTGGGGATCTCAGGAATGGTTGTTGATATTTTCTGATATTCTTCTTCAGATGTGCAAGTTGCCAAAGCAATTGCTTTGGCTGCGGGAGATAACCTAGTTGTAGCTTCCAGCACTTGCGCATCTGTCATTTTAATTGAATTAAAACCTAAGCTAGTTGAGCTTTCACTTTCGAGGTATAAAGCCGTTGGAGAAAAGCTATAGCCAACACCGTCAACAATAATCAATGCAAATCGCAATTGAGGGATATTATTTATGATTAATACTTCCTCTAATTGACTTATCGCTTCTATATCACCAAATCCCATTCGAACCGTATGCTCGCTAACATCCAAACATACAGTTACCATCCCATCACCTAGCTTACTGGAAATTTTAACTAATTCGTCTGCGACCTCATTTCTTATCCCCGGAGCCGCATATATCACTGATTCTTCTGCTTGATTGATAAATTGACATAGTGCAACTGAATCTATGTACTTAAAAAATTGTTCATCACTCAACGTTAAAACTCCCTTTCAAAACTTATATTAAAAGCGCTCTTTATTATTAATAGTTATCGCTTTCCAGCCCCAGCTTGATCTTTTCTTGTTGTAATTTAATACGGCTTTTCCTGAGACAATATCACCATCTTCAACACCGCAACCTTCAACTAAATTTCTATCAATAAAAATATCAGTCGAAGTGAAACCAAGCCCATTAGAAACACGGACATCATCACTGAATTCTTTTAAAACATTGGTACTGGCCTTTTCATCAGACTTGGCAATAGTTAACGCTTGGTACTTGGTGCCATGTTTTGTCTTGGACTTTGACAGCTTTGCTTTAATTGAATCACCAACGATTAGTCGCCCCGGTGTTTTTGAAAATGGAATAACGGTATCGACACCTTTATCAAAAATCACATGAGCTAGCTTCTTGGCTACGTTTACATGATCGACCACTCCAATAAATGATGAGAAAATATCCCACTGATTAGCAGTTGTTCTTGTTTCAAATTGATAAGCAGTAAAACGATTGGTAATTCTGTCTAACTCACCTTTAAACCTAACAGCAGCTCCCTCTTGTAGAGATGAAAACGAAAATCTATTTTCGGGAAGAGTAATCTCCACTGGAAATCTATCTTCGCTATTATTTAAATATATCTTTCTTCTTTTTTTGTTGGGCTTATCTGGTAACGAAAAAACACTTCCTAGGTTTGCATGTATCCAAGGTAAGTTCTGAAATAAAACCTCTTCTGCTTTTCCAGCATGATCTTTATATAAAGATTGATTACTTGCCGCAGCTTCAGTGGCCGAAAACCAAGATTGACTCTGTAACATCTCGGCTTTCTCTGGTATCGACCATCCCTCACGGTTTCTTGCATCCATAACACAAGTAACTTCATATTTTGCCGCTGAGTAATTACCTTGTTCAATCAAAAGTTCCGCCAACTTTAATCGGAGGTTAGCAATAAAGTTTTCTTTTGGATTTGAGGACAATGCCCGGCAATAACAATTGAATGCACTACTTTTATCATAATTACCTTGTATATCCCCAAGTAACTCCCAAATCCAATATTCACCAACCTTTTGCTTTGCAACTTTTACTGCCAAATCAAAGCTCTTCTGATACTCACCAAGTAGGTTTAACGCTCGCGCTTTATTTAACTCCAACCAAATAGGGTCATCTGAACTTGGAATAACTCTATCTATTACCTCTAATAGCAAAGGTAAAGATTCAAGATCATTATGTTCAACTGCTTGTTTCGTACCATGCAAAGCAACCTTTGAGGCCAAACTTGGATAACTATTTCCTGTGACGTCATCAACATATGGCTCAAAGTCCTCATCACGTAGGTTTTGAATTCCCCATATTTTTATAAATGCGGCTAGGTTGAAGTTGTGGTGACTGGTAAGCTTGTCTGCGAGGCCAAGGAAAAGGCTGTGTAACAGAGAAGGAACATTACAGTTAAGTTTTAGGTAATCATTCAACAATTTCTTTACGGCAAAAACATTCACGTTTTCATTATTAAATTGTGCTTTCGCTAGTTTGTATATTTCCCAGCCTATACTGCTCCTAATATCTTGATTATCAGGCTGCTCTGACAGTGCTTTGGTATATATATTTATCGCTAACTGATGCTTCCCTTCTTTACTCGCTTGCTTTGCTCGTTGTGTCTCTTTAAATATGGGACTCGCCATATTTCTAACATACAAAACTTGCTTATTTAGTATCTCGTCATTTGGATCTATTGATAATGAGTCAAGCTGTTGCAAGTAATGATTTGTTGTATTGTTGTTGCCGAGCTTGGCATCTCGTTTTACAAGATCGATAAGACACCATGCAAAAGCTTTAACATTCCACTCATCATTCGGAGAGCTATTAATTAATTCAATGGCTAAATTATATGCTTCGTCTATTTTGCCTGCTTTTCTTAAAGCAAAAACATCCTTGTTAGTTTTTGACGACGAGCTATTGTTTTGAATAAACATTACTAATTAAACGCCTCTTCAATCAATCCCTCTACTTGATGCATTAATTTCTCCGAACCAGACAAGTTTTTCATGCCCATCAAGCGCGTGAACTGACTCTTTCCATTATAAAAGATATCAACAACGGCAGTCTCACCTGACCTATGAAAGCTGTACCTTTGCGTATAGTCTCTCGCTAATACTTCAGAAATTGAAATGTCATGCTCTTTGAGGATGTTGGTCAATTGGTCGTGAAATTCCTCTAAAAATGGTTCTGGGAAATCAAAATTTGTGGAAGCTGACCCTAAATTAGAAGTAATTAGTTTACCTTTAAGACAACTAAGTTTTTCAGATAACAAATTGCCAGTCGCATTGTACATACTACAATTCACTGCTGATATTTTGTTCTTACTATTGTATGAAATTCTTGCTGTACCAAACTCTTCACCCAGTTGGCAAAGATAAACTTCTTGATATTGATTATGTGTAACCTCAACTATCTTAATATCTGTATTAGATAATTGATTGCTCACTTCTAAGTACAAATTGCGCAAGAACTGGTTCCCCTCAGGAATGTTTTCACAATTCAATGTTGGATTGGAATTATTCAAATCTTGCTCTTTATGAGAAGAAGTATCATTTACCGGGTTATTATTGCTTCCTCCAACACGCGAGATCCCAGTGCCTAATTTTACTTTGGGAGGATCTAAAACGAAAAGCTGTGAAGACGATCTTGTTATGGCTGTGTATAGCCATCGGAAGTAATCTTGACTAAGGGTTTTATGATGCGAGCTACATTTTAAGAATACATTTTGCCATTCACTACCTTGGGCTTTATGGCAAGTGATGGCATAACCAAATTTCACCTTAAAGGCATTAAAATAGGGATCTGCCAATAGTTCAAGACGAAACTCATTTTTTTTATCCTTAGTTCTCAGCTCAGGATGACGATTAACAAAATCTACATACAATGCTTTATATTCATCAGAGCTTAAACTTGGCTCATCGTTATAGAGCAAGTTTTCAACAATCTTACAGACAAAAAAGCTGACATCGCCATTTTCGTCCCTAAAACCTAACTCAACATCTCGAAATTGAAGTTCGACTGTAAAAGTAATTGTAGTGCCATCTTCACCTTTCTTACGCAGTGTTACCTTTTTTACCTCAGGCCCTGAAAGCACTCGCCTAACCATACCGAATTCACCGTTGGTAATAACTTTTTCTTTTACATAGTGATTCGCAACAGAAATGATTTTATCGCCTGCAACGACTTCAGTTTGCATGGGGAAAAAATGTTCCCTCACGACTCTATTATATTGGCTTACTTGTGCATTCGATGAAGCAATAAGGATGGAGTTTTTAGTATTTGCTAACTTGTTATCACAAACATTTAAAAATCGAGTAAGGAGACTTTCGCTTGAAAGCTCGTGGACATCTTTCTCATTTACTTGAAAATCTAGTTTATTAAAGACACCAGCCTGCATAGACTCTCTTAGTGTTCTGGCATTGTCCATAATACCGCTATCAGCTTTTTGTCTCACAACTTCTGTAAGCTCAAATTCACTTGAATTTAGCTGGTACTTATCTTGAAGGTATTTAGCGCTCAATGCAGGAGAAATATTCATCCCAACGGGCGGTAACTGCGCATTATCACCAATAAAAATAACTTTTTTTGTATGGTCGTTGTGATCAATATTTACATAACTGAGTAAGTCTTTAAGCAAATAACCAGAACCAAACCGAAAGAACTCTGAATCAGAGTATGTATCGGAAACCATAGAGGATTCATCAATAATATAAACTGTCTCAGATGTATTTTGATTTACTTTGATTTCGGCGTAACATTTAAACGTCTCAGAGCCTTCAAGGCCGTCCAAAGTATACTCTTTAACATTTTCGTAATTGTAAATTACTCGGTGGATGGTAGATGCTTCTTGACCTATTTTATCACTGATTACTTTTGCTGCTTTTCCCGTAGGAGCCATTACAACAAATTGGCGACCAATTGCTGTAAGATATTGCGTTAGACCTTCTGTAATAAACGTTTTACCTGTACCTGCATAACCCTTTAAAAGAAAAACAGGCTCATTTCCCTTGTTTAAAAACTGATCCAGTTGCTTTACAAGCTGGGATTGAGATTCAGTTAATGAGTGTTGTCGAAAACCATCAAATATATCAATATTCTTTCTTGTAATGTTCATTTGAAGATCAAAGCTTGACGCAGCGGCTTTACCAGCTTGCTTGAATGCTTCAAGAACATGATATTCTGATTTTTGAGTTTGAGTTCTTTGTGCTTCAACTAATTGCTCTCGAAGCAACTTTAGTTCTTCTTCGGCACTCTTTAATGCTTCTGAGCGTTGGTCTAATTGCCCTTGCAAATCTTTATTATTAGATAATGTTTCTGCTAGTCCCGGCAATGGTTTAGGCTCAACAAAATCAGGAATATCAATATAGGTTTGTTTAATAGTCTGGATAAACCATTTGCCTACTAAAAATGCTTCTTTCAACAACCAGAGACTATGCTCTTTAGAATGTTTAACATTATTGTGGGCCGCTTTATTTCCATCAATACGCAGAGCATGCAGTTTCGCTACGATAGAGTGGTCAACAACTTCTTTAAAACCCCTGTTATTTAGCCGTTTGAACAAATCCGCTTCAGGATCAATTTCGATTGAAAGCTCTGTATAGATAAAACCTACTAGCGACTCAGTAAAGCATCTTAACTTAACTAATGCGGCCTGTGGATCTCGATGGACATAATCCTCGGCAGCACCACCTAAATCAGCTAGAGACTGAAAACCATCTCTTAAAAATGAAAAATTTGAATTCGACATCGTTACTCCTTCAACTCTTATCACTAGCGCCAGTAATCACAGAAGCTTGTTTTAAGATCTGCAATTAATTTAGGAGCATTCCCTTCACACGTTAACCCGAAAAAGGTAGCAGCCCTCGTCGCACCAACATAGAGATATTTGTCAAAAAGCTCTGGATTTTTCTTAGCGAGAACATCAACACCCACAAAAAATACGGCTTCGAACTCCAGTCCTTTAATGTGCTGAACATCAAATACTCTCACATCGTTAGCTTCACCTAACGATTTGCCTCCAACACAGGCTTCCGCACGAATATTGTGATCTTCCAACTCATTTGTTAATGCCTCTGCCATTGGTATCACTTCATCTTCATGATTGACCAATATCGCTATTGTTGGTAACCCTTCCACTTGTTGCCCAACGTTTCTCTCAACTTCAAGGATACGGTCTTTTAACCAGCTAACACATTCCCCTGTTGAATGAGTGTTTTCAATAATAACGGGAGGAACACCTTTATGATTGGCGTTATTAGGCAGTTGTCCAACGAAGTCAATGTCGCCTTTCATCCCCATTAACAATTCTTTGGCAAATTGATTCAATAATTCACTCTGTCGATAAACTACATCAATTTTTTCTGTTTTTAATTTTGGTGAAATCCAATTTAGTTGCTCAGTACTCTTTGTTCCAAGCTCCGTTATACGCTGATTAAAATCACCACAGGCGAAAAAAGAGCCGATAGATGGCTCAGTTAATGATTCCATACAGGCTAATTGAATCGGAGAAAAGTCAGTTGCTTCATCAACTAAGATTTGATTTTTAAAGCTACTTGCTACTGATTGAATTGCAATGACTCCAGAGCTTTCAATTTTTTTCTGAACAAATCGCTCTTTAAGTAGTGCTCTAGCTATTTTTAAATTAGCAAGAATGAGAATGTCTAACTCGCACTGTTCAATATAGTTTGGTTTTGAAGGCGTACTTTCAAACCAGTTCTTAAATACTTCTTCTGATTTTCGAAACAAGCGATAACTGCGTGAGATCCCTTTTAGATATCTAACTTCAGCGTTCTTAAACTTTCTTAGCTCAGTCATGATGACAGTTGAACGACCAAGGTCAATAAGGTCCTCTTGACTAGGTAGACGATCACCTAGCCAATCAATAATCGTGGATGATAAAGTTCCCTTAGGAGTGCTTCGCTTTAAGAATTTAGCTTTACCAAGTGCTCGGATTGCCTTTTTGTAATCACTGAATGCTTGCTGCTGAGCTGTCGTAATTACCTCTTCCTCATCTTCGTCATCAAATTCTTCATTTTCTGAATCTTGCAGTTTCGCATTTTTCCAATCATTGATGACGCGTGTTAACTCATCAATAAACTGCTTATTTTTATTAAATTGAAGAGCTAAATAACCTCTAAGATCCTTGTCAGTCCCAGCTTTTATTTCTTCAATAGTTTGAGTAATGTCAGCTTGATATTTTTCAAGCTGACGATAAAACTCAATTAGGTTATTTTCAGTAAGTCGTTCCTTAATGCCTAATAAACCACTACATATTTGCTTTAATCTCTCATCTTCAAAAGACGACAGTTGTTCTATGCTTGAACTTAATTCATCAGCCACTCGAACCTGATGAAATGAAATGAAATCTTCGTATACGGTAGGCAAACTACTTCTTGCGCTAACATTTAAATAGCAATCAGGTTTTAAAATAAACCCACTACTATTGCCTGATTGTAAGATCGAAAGTGTGTTCCGGCCCAAAATATTACTATAGTTATCCCACGTTTTAAGCTGGTCATTAGATGCTGGTACTTGCTCTTTAGCGAAAGCTTCTTTCAAATAGTGTTTGAGTAGATCCGTCGGTGTAAACATAAGCCAGCTAGCTTTATGTCCAGCCTCACCTGATTCTAGCTTGTTAATTTTCGATTTTTCAGTAGGGTCTAATAGATCAATATCTAACTTTTGGCCCAGACGCTTAATAAGAGTTGTTGTTTTACCTGTTCCCGGTGGTCCCAAGATTATTAACTGGCTATCTAACGGCAATCTAAATATTTCAGATTGAATTTTATCTAGAATAGGTTGATCTCTTAGGCTCATCGCCACTCTAACTTGATGCGCAACACCTGAAACTACGCCACCGTCAGGCTGGTCTGAAAGAAGCAAATCTAAAGATGACGTATCTGAGAAGTCAATTTCAGTTTCAAAAAGTTTTCTAAGTGAAGGAGCAATAGTGCTAACTTCTTCATCTTCTGACGTAAAAACTGAATAACTCGAATCCCAATTACTTTCGACTTTACTAGGTTTAATAGTTAACGTTTCGATTACTTCAACCAACTGAAGTTGACCATCAATAGGTACTTTATACTCATCTCCAACATTTAGTGAAGCAAGATGTCCTTTTGGTGAACCATAACTGGCTAACTCATTATCATCGTTTAGCCGAATCGAGCCTTTCCTAGCAACGTATAACGTTCTTCGTTTCTCACCGTCATCATAAATGATTCTGGCAATTGCGGGTTCATCTTGTAGAGCTTGATTAGCAGCTAAAACAGAACTCGAAATTTTATTCATGCTACTCACAGCACCAGTATCATTAAAAGTATTTACGACTGCTAGATGGGATGAGGAATTGGAGTTATCCGATTGGGATGAAGAGTTTTTTGCCTTATCAGCGATTTCCTTTAATACATCCACTGTTTCATTAGCTAATTTCTTTAAATTGGAATTAACATCCATCTACCGTACTCCTTGTGAAAAACTGGTGTTCTTTAACTTCGAGGCTCTCAATTAAATATCTGGACGAACAAAATATTATTGATATTCAATAATATTTTCTTTGATCTTCCGTAACTATTTATCAACCTATCGATTTAATTTATAAACATTACAAGAAAGAAGCAACTCTCAAATGGCTTTTTACTAGCAAAAATAATCAGTTACAAAGTTGATAGATTCATCCATTAATCTTCACTTGTGAAATGTTCAACAGCGACATCACAACTGCCTTTTCTTAGTAATTCGGAGAAGCAAGGGGTGCACCATGTACCCAAACCTTCCCCGTAGTCAGGCTGAACGGCATTAGATGAGACAATCGTTTCCCTTGTACAGGAAATGCTATGTACTCTTTCACCGACTTTGATTGGTCTGTCACAACCAAAGCAATGACAGAAGGTTTCTTGATTTGATTCTTTCATATCTTTGCCTAAATAATCTCGCTACACCTATTTGAATTGGATAACCATAGTAATCAATAGAGGACAAGCATTAGACCAAAAACAAAAGTCAAAACTATCAATTAATTACAAGCAAAACAGTAAGTATAATGTTGATTTAATTACAAATAAGTAACTTAATTTATCCTAGAAATGCATGGTAAAAAGTGCGTCGCCTCTGAACTAATAGCTAATTTTCTATACGTCGTAATATAGACAAAGGTATTTTACTGATTTCAGACTTGTTCAAGCGCTTTTCGAACGTGATTTTAACTTTTAATTCAATAAGTAGAGTCAAGATATCAATAATACATCTACTTGAAATCGCAGCATTAGGTATCGTTACGGTATCGATCTGATTTACCGTCAGCACCTTATTAAATTTTTCGACAAACTCATGAAAAGGTATGAAGTGAGGATCAAGACATTGAACAGGCAAGTTAACTTCTAATTGCTTACTGCTAAGCAAGTCTTTACTAAATTGTTTGATACTTGAGAATGATTGAGTCTTGAATTTCAATGTTTTCATTTTAATCACCTATTGGTTTTATCACTTTAAAAGTAATAGAAGTGAAAAACAATTAAATCAAGCAAAAAACAAAAATAAACCATTGTTTTAAAAGGACTTAATAAACATTAAAATAAACAATTATTTTAATGTTTATTATTTAAACAAAGAGCTAACTCAATGAATTAAATAGCTTAAATTCATTAAAGCTATAGATTAAATATAAATATTTTTGTTACTTCGACAGGTTTATCAGCCAACGCTAGTTTAATGCAATTACTAGTCGAAGCCATCTACAATGAGAATACAACACTTCGAAATTTATTCAGCTCTAGTCAGTTACAATTAATGAACACTATCATGTTCTGATATCTTGTCTAAGGTTATGGCTCCTTTATACTCAATTAGATCAAACATAAAGAATAAATAAACCTCGTTAGGACCTATACTATAACCCCTGAGATATGACTTTCTCATCTCTTATGCTTGTCTCAACAAAGCTTCCTCAATTATTGAATCATCCAACTCTTTGCTTCGCTTAAACAACAGCATTAAATCAGGGCTTTTTAGAGGATCTATGTTATCAACAATGCGCTCACTCCAAATTTTCCAGTTAATTAACTCTTCAGGCGATAACTCTTTAACCAGTTCACTTGAAATGACTTCATTGATAAACTCTCGACATTCGTTGGCTTGTTGCCATTTTGCAAACATCCCAAGAAATAACTGAACTCGCTCTTGTTCACTTTTTATCGCACGTTCAAGCTTTTCTTTGCGCTTACGTTCCTCATTCAATTTTTGTTCTTGTATCTTCCGCTTATCTTCTAATACTTTACTATGCTCAGCACTATGCCTTAAATTTTCTACAAAGGTGCCTAACTGGTTTTCGAGTGTAATCTTGGTATTGTCTTCAAATAACGACTTCATACTTTGTGGCAATGGTGCATCAATCTTTAGCTGGAGTATTCCGCTAGGAACAAGAATATTTTCTTTCCACACCCACCGATTATGCTCTTTCTCCACTTTTTCTTTATCTGTCAATTCTCGCTTCTTTTGCTTCAATCGCTCACGCAATCTAAACTGAATTTCGACATCATCGACGATTACTATATTCGTCAATCGTTTTTCGTAGCGGTGACTATCAACTTTAACAAGCCATCCATTAATATCGAAGACCGACATTAAACTGTGCATGAGAATTATCGCTCGGTCTCTTTGCTCAATGGATACATCAAGACGGAGCACACTTGTATCGTCAAATTGTTGGGTCATAATATAATCATATTTATGACGTGGCTTAGCTAACGATTGTTTTATTCCTTTGAGAAGAGGGTATCGGCCCAATGATTTTTTAGGTGGTGGCAACGGACAACTTTGTACCTTCGACTTCTCTCGTTTATTTCCTTGCAATGAAGATAAATCAATTAAACGAGATGCAGGTATGTCGCCCGGTAATGGCTTAATAGATATGTTTTTACCAACCGCTTTTTGTGTCCAATAACCATTATGAGGGCGTGGAATTTTGTGTTTATCACACAATTTACTCAGAGCATATGGATCAATATGCCAATTCTCGGCTAGTGTTTTTAATGGCTTTTGCCAGACAGCTTCGTATAATTCAGCAATAGTAAGTTTAGTGACCGACATTAGTTCAAGACCTTATTACCAAAAATTTGAGCTTAGCAAATGCACAGCTAACTGCCTTTGTCTCGAAATAGTTTTATCAATGAAATCAATTCACCTTACAGATATCAAACCTCCTTACCAAGCTCTATGTTTTTACATATAGCATTCTCGTCATAAAACAAATATTGCATACCAGAATCCATCGCTCCACTCTGAACAATTGTGCCTTCGATACTCCCAATTCCTATCCATATTCCTTCCGAAACTAAACTCTTAATAATGTCTTCATCTTTTGGAACGATTTTAGGTTCTGGAGGCTGGCAAACTTCCGGCTTCATAAATTCAAAAAACGTTTTTACAATCAAGTGCGGAAATTTCCATAGAGATTCAGTAAAGTGCTGTTCATGTTTTATTTTTTGCCTTAAATTATAATCGCTGACTTCATATTCTCTGTGGAACAAAAGATCTACAACTTCCTTTGATTCATCTAAATCAAGAAATCCGTAATGCTCTTTCAGAACCACATAAAGTTTGTCTTTGACATCTGGCTTTTGTTCTCTGAGTTTTTTGGATAACTCAATGACTCCACTAACTCTGTTCAAGTAGTTGATGTCAATAACGAGCTTATAACCGCTTCTTCCTCTGTTGGTATAATACCTAAGGGTATCTTCACTGTCCGTGGCATATATTCCCGGCCCTAAAGGCTCTCCTTGATTGTAGTTACAAATCCTCTGTACAGAGATGTTAGGCACAGCTCCTCTATACAATACTGCTGGTATCATTTAGTTTATTTCTCCACGAATCTTGTTTGTTGTTCCACATATTCTGAGAGCGTTTTAAAAGGAAAGGGTAAAACCGTTGCTGACTTATTTCTCACATAATAAGTAGCTGTTAACTCGACACACCTTTGCTTCAAATAATCTGGGCCATCCAAAAAACGAATGTGATTAAATTGTCCACGACTGAACTTGAAACCACCTTTCGGAATGCCAACAAAATATGCAGAGTGTTCCGCATCGTAAAAGTGACCTGTTTGTGATTCCAAATACTCGTTATGTTGCCCCTTGAGTGAATAATTTAACAAGATTCCAGTCTTCTCAAAGTATTCATCGAAAAAGGATTTTTCAGCATTCGAGCGGTATTGAATGCCTTCTTTTTTAATTTCGTCTTTGTAGAACTCGCCTTTGCTCGGAAATGTTTCTAATAAAGACTTGAGGCGTGATATTAATGGATCTCCAGACTTACTGTTTGCTGATAAAAAGTTGTCAATATAATGCCTAGTAATCCCCTCTACACTGCTCTTTTCTAATTGATTGAGAATATCAAAAAGTATTGCTCCATCAGGGACTGCTGCAATGCCTTCATGAACGATTGAGCATACTTTAGGCTCACCCGACCCCATATCGATTACATAGTGTATCTTTTCAAAATAGCGCTGCCTTTCTGGTAACTCTATCCCTAAGTCATCAAAATAAAATTCATCACCTGACTCATATGTAAAATTACCATCAGTACACTTAAGAATATGATAAGTAACAGGGTCATTCTTATATCGCTGTTCAACCGACACAAACCAATAATAATCATTGAACTCTTGGATCAAAAACTGGTTCTGTTTGCACTCCAGCTTAATCGCTATTTCTTTTACCCAAGTATCTATTAAAACCTTTAAAGCTTTACTATCTTTAGTTATGACCGTTTTGTTGTAAGTACTTTGCACAACCTTATTTTGACCATAAAAGGACTGTTTTTTATCTTCTAATCCAGCAGTTTCATATTCTGCTTTACTATCTAATACAACAAGTGTTGGCGTTTTATCATTAAGCTCATCATTAGCAATGAAATTAACTTTTACAGGCCATTCTTCATTTTGAAGCTTTCTATAGCCTTCTTCAGAAAGTGAAGCGTTAACAATGTTAATACCACCAGTGGTGTTCACAACATCGTAGATTTTATTATATACAGCTTTAATTTCTGCATTGCCGTAATGTTGTCGCCAATCCGCATTAATCTGTTTTAAACTCATCTCAAATGCTTTATTAAACGTCTTGTTCATCAAACTGACATAGTGATGTAGTGCACCAGTTCTAGATTTTCTAAGCGAAATTGGTTTTTGCCCCGATATATCAATAGCATTACTTGTATACTTCCCTTTTCCCGGACTATTTATCATCAGCGAGCCATTCTTATCCCGATTTAACATTCCTGTTGTCAGATCAAAAGAAAACTTAGGAGCTTGCTCTATAACGGCTTGAGGTTTAAAAACCATTTCAGTAGGGCAAAAAACAGTCCCTTTAAGCTCAATAAACATGGAGTCAAAGCGCAAACTTTCTTTAATATCAACGCTTACACATTTATGAACGGTTTCTTTTTTGAAACTATCAGTCTCTAAATAAAGGTATGTCTCACCCAAACCTGAAAAGACTTGCTCTCCTGACAATTTCCCTAAAGCTCTAGTTAGCAAACGAGTTATCAATAGATCATCGCAATCTACGAAGCTAGATGACACAAACCCTATATCAGGGAGTTTCTTTGGTGCTTCTGCATCTTTATCTAAAAGTATCCAATATTTTCCACCATGCGAGATTAAACCAAGTGGCGATGTATGTTTATCAATTTTAGATAGCTTTTTACCCCAACTTAATTGCTGCTTTTCTGTGCTAAAACTAACTTGGTAAAGATCGAATAATTTGGCTAATTCAGCATGGTTAATGACTACATCGATTAATGTCGTAAGGCTTCTGCTCATTTACTAAATCCTTTTAAAGTTTCAAGAAAGTTTAATAGTTGTTCCATTGGCGGGATATTAGACTGTCCCGTATTGATATCGATTATACCGGGCACATCGATAACATCAGCTTCTAACAACTTAGCAGATTCAACAAGCAACTCTCCACCATTAGAAAAATGTGATCCTGTTATTGTACTGCCGTCTTCATAAGACACGTTGATATACATCGCTTGTATTTGCTTGCCATTGAAAGGCTCTGGTATTTTTTTCTTTATGTTTTCCAGTTTGGCTTTACACTTTTCAATCGTGTCATCCCTTTGTAAGCATGACTTTTCAACATCCCAATGTTTTACATCAATCAATAAAATTCTATTGCCAATTTCTAAAAAGCCATCAAACCATTCAATGGTGCCTTCAGGCATTTCTTCTACCTGATAGCCAAACTCATTTAGTACGGCAAAAACAGTTTCTTCTCCTAGTGCGCCCATGTATATGTCATACATTGCGGGGGCTATTAGGTATTCATGTTTTCCAAATGAGGTTGCGAATCCATTTTTATTAAAGTGTTCTTTGACAACTTCGTTCTGCATGAGAGCATCCAACTTAGCGGATGAATCTGAGACGATTTTCTGACCAGCATAATCGTCAGAGTTTATAAACACCTGCGTTACCCCGCTTTCGTCTTTATAGTCAATATGGTAACTATAGCTCCCTAAAACTTTAGACCGGATGTAGTATCGATTTCGCTCCCCAATTGGCATTTCTGACGCTGTTGGTGCTTGCAGTACGAGACTTCTTAATCGATTATATTGACCAATCGCATCACTATTTTGGTGACGGTAGACACTCGTGATTAACCTTTGAATATGCGCGTGGTTCCGGCTCGCTTTAACCGAGTATGAATGAGTTAATTTCTGTTTTGCTTCATACTTAAAGTCTGATTTTATTTTCGAAATTAGAGAAGAGTACTCAACAGATAAATAAGCCAAGTCTCGGTTATCTGATGCCAATGTTTGAATGAAGTCAAACTCAGCATCAAACATGATGCATATCTCTTTCTGCTTTAATTCAGTTCTACACATACGCCCTAACGCTTGCTCAATATACCTAAATACAGCATATCTATAGTCGTCAGTATCTTTATAAAAGCCAATCAAAGAACTTACTGACATTCCCTTGGCATTAGTCGCAATGAACTTATTCAAAATTGGCTTCACATCATTGGCAACAATAACCTCTTTTTCATGGAGCATTAGTGCATCGTGGATATTTTTCTTTATCGCAAGGCTTCTATCTTCCGCAGGTTGATCTTCAAAAATAAAACTACCAATAAGACTCTTAGGTTGTTCAATATATATTGAGTCGATATCTGTCTTATTTTGTAGTGGTGGCTCACCTTCTGGGCCAATATAAATAAAATCACTTATATTATTAACTTTATATGATGGTGATAGCCCTGCCCCAGTAGCTTGATAGTTGGTTATTACTACAACTTTTTCTTCTGATTCCTCTAGCAATTGAAGAACAGAGTTAAACTTCTCATTTCTAAAAGAGGCAGCATTTATGTTCTCAAAAATTCTGACTCCATATTTGCAGCCCACAAATTCCATGAACCTAAAAAATTCATGTCCTTTGTAGCTGTTGTTTAACATGCAAAACAGATATCGATTAGAATGATGTTCTGAAAACCTTTTAATAGCACCAATTAACTTGTTCACCCTATTTTTTGCAAACGAGATTGATTTTGGTGAAGCTTCTAGCAATTGACATAATCTGTTTTCTAACATCAACTCATCAATGTTAGCTCCCAAGAACTCTTTGTATAGAAGATCAATCCCTCCACGCAATTCGTTTTCAGAGATAGGTTGTACATCGATGTTAACCTGATGTTCTTTATAGCGGCGCTTTGATAAATACTCTCGTTGTATTCCTTGCTTTTGAAACTCATTTAACTGCTTAAATTTATCACCTAATACGTTACCAAGGTACGCTAAATCAAAGTTGTGAATAGCCGAAGGACTAGTGGCAGTTGCACTTATACCCAGTATTTTAGCTCCCTCCAATACCCAGTTTGCTAGTAACCCTGTCGGCGTCAAAGCTAACTCAAAAGTTGCTGCTGTAGCGGTATTATCTAATTCACTAAACTTACTAACCTTGGCTATTTCAAATCCACTATCATGATAGCTATATGCTTTATAGTCTTTTTGTACACGAAAGCTCAATCTAGCACTTAACAAGGAGATGACATCTTTGCTAAGTTCCGCTAGACCAAAGTGGTTCAGCACTTTAACAATAAGATCTTCGGTTGAGTGGGATTTACTACCTTCAGCTTTTCTCAAATTGTTCGACAAGGTGTTAGTAGCGCTGAGCATAGCATTACAAAAAGAACGAACAAGTTGACTGCCATTGTTCACATAAGTGATTGAACTTTTTTCCCCTCCAGCTCCTATTTCATGTGATCCATTAAACTCGTCGATTTTAGAGTTAAGCTCATCGTGCTTAAAATTAATCGTGTGTAACGACATTCTGTCAGATAACATAGTAAACACTCTATTCTGGTTTTCTATGCCTGCCTGAATGGTCGCGTCATTTATATATGGTCGAAGGTTTACTTTCCAGTTAGCATCAAACTCTTTTAATTGCTCTCTGAACTTACTAAAGCTCTTATCGACACCTGTAAATTCATCATCACCTTGAACCTTAAAGCTTTGAAAACTTGAATAAAGCCTTCTAACGAGTGATATAACATCAAAGTCTTTACCACCCTTTAATAAGTGACTCAGGAACTCACCTTGTTGGCGATCAAATTCATCGATAATGATCAACGAATCTTTTAGTACATCACTAATCCTGTGATTCTTATTAAGTGCATGCCAAGGATATAATAACTTCGCCGTAGTCATAAAAATAACTTGAGTCGAATCTTCATCGATTCGACTTGCAGGGAATAACTTTTCAAGTATTCCATTAACGGCGGAAGTTGCTGAGAACTCTTTTTTGTTTAATTTATCTTTGAATATTGATTGAACCGTTCTAAACAGCTTACTGTAGCGCTCACTTAATTCATCATTTAACTGCTGATTACTTAATGACTGTGCAGCTTGTTCCAATACTTTAATACTGTCTCGTAGAATGCTAATCTTGCGATAATGTGCTCCTTCAACTTCTCCAAGTAATACTTGCCAATCATCTTCATGCAGCAATTTAATTGAACTTTCTTGAGAAGGAATATGAACGACGTTTTTAAGAAATTGTTTTTTTTGAGGTGGTGAAAGCTCATTATGCAAATTGATTCTTTTAATCAACGCCTCGTAGGCTTCGGTAACATTAACCCTTAGGTTGGTGGTATAGATGATTTTCTTTCTAGAGTCACTGATTAGATGCTCCAACTGAAGCTCTGTAGCTTGATAGGTTTTACCTAACCCTGTTTGCGCATCTACCAGTGCAATGAAACCCTCTTCTTGTCTGACAGTTTCAGGGCCTGCAAGATCAATATATGCTTTATATAGTTCACTATCCATTTAGTCACATCCTTATTCCTTGTAACAATATCGCCAAAGATTAGATAACACTTTGAGACACTCACAAGAATACATACTAAGATTACAATGCTCGGCTGTATATGTTTTTAATACATTACAACCAGTTAAAATGAGAACAACGCCATAAATCATAGAGAAGTTCACTTTTAAAAATCTTTTAAAGTAAAGAGTGCTAATTACAAAGCAAGGTATGAACCAAAAAATAATAACCTTTATTTTCAATAATTTAAAAAAACAACCATATAGAAAATATAACTTTAATTACTTTTTAGTAATTATATTTACAAAATAACTAGAGGTGTTAGTGTACTGAACTATTCGAAGCATATTTCATTTTTGTTATCTCTTGCGGACTAAAACCGTTTCTCAATAATTCAAAATCATCGAAATTAATTGAAGAATGCGTACCTTGGCCTAGTAATTGGTAAATACTGCCACTAGCGGTTTTAACTATATCTGTGTCAACGTTAACTTTTATTATTTGAGAAGTGCAAATATAGTCTCCTCGATGAAACCTGCATGTCATATCATCAACACATATAGCCCACAAGACATCGCCTACATGCTCACCTTTTTCAAAAATTGATACTATTTGCCAATTCGAAACTACAGTATTCATAAACCCAGCCTTTGAAATGAAGAGGGTGGTTCATGATAAGAAATCATCAATTAAAAACATAACCAAACCATGGAGCTAATCCTTAACTATTTTTCTACCCATTGAATTTTCAAGAATTTTAGCTGCCTCTTTCATTGTCTCAGGTAACTTCTTCGCATCGTGAAGCAACCATCCATGTCCACCTAATGCTCTGTCCAACTCAGATAATGATTTAGATTCGGCAGGTAAACACTTTACTTTGATCGCTAGGAATTTGTCTCGCGCGGCCCAGTCAACTGATGGGTAATACTTTTTTGCTTGTGGTGCTGGTAAATTTTGATACAGCCACTCTCGGTCATTCTTGTAAAGCCACATATAACAACTAAATGAGCGCTTAAATTCATTTCGCGTAATTTGAGGATTGGTCCCAATAGCTTGCAACAGAGCAGCTCGGTTTTTCGCTCTTCGTTTAGCCATGACCATATGATGTCGCCAATCAGATAACCCTTTATGGCTTTGAATAAGTTGTTCAACAGTGCCAACCGATATGCCATGATGTTTTGCAATATCGGCTCTATGACATCCAACAAATGCTTTTCGCCAAACATCTCGCTCTATTTCGTCTGTTAACTTCCATCGACGTCGATCAATTTCATAGTTATTACGAAGTGCCAGTTGTTTTACATAGCCAACTGATACTCCTAAACTAGCGCTGATCTCCCTCAGACTGCTGCCATCATCAAGAAGCTTTAATACATTACTTTCCAATGCTGAGTCTTGCTGCTTTAAAAGCTCAGGAGCGGGTTTGGGTACTTTACTCAAAGCAAAAAAATCTTGGGGCGATTTTGCGAGAAAAGCCATTAGCAAAACGTGTTTTAAATAATGGACTGGGCGGCGCTCATGAATGATATCCGCCACATAATTAAAGTTGCTTAACTCAAGAGGTATCAGCTCTTCAGTAGCTTCAAATAGTTCTTTCCAATAGTTAAATAATTCATCAGCCAAAAAGCGCATTCTTATATGCCCGCATTTGGTTAAAAAGCCTTTTATCATCAACCAATCGGTATACAAATCAATCACGCTTCGAGACTTATTTCCTTCTTGAAGTAAGTGATATAACTTAGTGACAAAGATTGATAGGCGGACTGCTTTCTCATTTTGTTCCAATAAGATTGGTTCACCTCCCTCTGGTAAACAGTAGTGTCTGTTTATACCCCCTTCTCCTGAACTTAGATAAAGTAATGGCTCACCATGCTCTGGGCAGTGGCTTACACCGTAAAGTTGATGTTCGATTCGCCAAGCCAAAGTACCAAACGTCTCGAATGACTCTTCGATACACTTTGCACAATAGCGGTGTTGCTTGGCTAATGGCAGCGATGAAGGGGCTTGCCGCGAATAACTCGCAATTAACTGCCCTTTTGCTGATAAGAGCACTTTCTTTAGCTTAGAAGCTTGGTTCGACAGTGAAAACGCATATAGTGGATAACCAGTCGCATGATTGAGCAAGTATACAGGCTCTACTTTGAAGAATTGTGCTATCGCGTTGATGTTATTGGGCAATACCGGATGAAGCCGCACGTGTGTGCGGCCAAATATATCTAAATTTGTCTGTTTCCAGCTTCGATTACAACTCGCAACATGGTAATTCGTGATTAATCCATAAATTGACTCGCCTTCAATATATTGAGAATAACTGAAATTAGACATGACATCATTCTGCTATTGCTTTGCCGAGCATTTCATTTAAGAAATGCCAAATGACAGCTATTGCTACTGGGTGAAGTGGCAAGCCAATAGAGTGTTGGTTATACACTCGCCCACTTTTGAGCGCTGGGCATTTTAATCCCTGCTTTTGCTCCTTTACCGTATGTAAGTATACTCGCAGCTCATCTGCACCATAAAACTCGATAATATCTCTATAAAATGCTCTTATCGAGGCTCTAGCAACATCAAGCTCTATATCACCTTGTCTTATCCCAAGATAATATTGAACCCTAGAAGCGAGTTGCTGCTGTGATATATTTAACCGCCCATAAGCCATATCTAAACAGATTGACTCAACAACGGTCATTTTCGGCGATATAAGTCTCGTATCGCTCTCAAATTCACTTCCGCATTTCATACAATGCCCATCTAATGGTGGAATTGGCTGCTGCTTCAATTGGCCTACATCATTACCACATGAATTACACTTTGAGACCAACGCACACTTGTGCTTAGAACAGTGTTTCACGCCGGGAACTTGGTGATCACGATGGTAATAGGGGATACCAAAGCTTTCGATATCCTCTTCTACACACTCAGAACACCAACGCCAAGGTTGTGCTAGCTCACTACCTTTGATGTTAAAAGTAACGTTCTTTGAAAGATTGCGGTGATGTTCAAGTTCATCTTGAGAAATAGATGAATTGAGCATATTGAAGCATGTGTGCTTGGCGTGAACATCACTAGGAGCCAACTTTAAAGCTTCAATCAGTTTTTCAAAATCCCGGCTGATGAATACGCCCGGCAGATGACGATAATGTGTTAATTGCCATTCATGACGCATAGCACTGAAACCCCTATAGCTACTCATGACATATGAGCGACCAACCAAACCAAATAAATCTTCGCCGGGAAGTAGTTTTTGTAACTGCTCCATTAAGAATTTTCCGAGATAATACTTGATTTTGGGCCAGAGCCAGCTTTCAACAAGGTTTTCGTTCCAATTTTTGCAGCTAGCTTGGCATCCATCACTGGTACTTTAGACCGTTTAGATTTTACTTTTGCTTTGCGCACTTTATTCAGTTCTTTTTCGACTTTTGCCTCCGCTTCTTTGTCCGTGTCTAGTATCAATTGCTCCTTCTTTTCCTTATCCCGATTTTTTAATTCAAACTCAGATTCCGCCAACTGCTTTGAAATCTCTTTATTGATCTCTACTAAGTCAGCTAAAGGCGCTAAGTCTTCATATAAGTGGTATTTTTCATTTTTAAGAGCTTTTAAAGGCTTTTGAAGCTCAGAAAACTGCTGACGGAATACGTGAGATAACGCTTTTATCGTCAAGCCTTGCTCACCCTTGTCAAACTTAGACATATGACTCAATACGGCTCGCATTAAGCTAATCGCGATAGCTGGGATGCCTTGTGTAAGGCTATGCAGGTGACGCTTTAAGTGCTCTTCAGGGTCATGCTTGCCATCTAATAAATGACACAAGTTTATTTCCTTGAAGAATCGGTTCCAAAAGCCACCTTCGACATCTGCCCCTAACAATAAAAGACTCCCATCAATTAGAGTTCGGCGGCTAATAGTTACTTCTTTACCAAATAGCTTTAAAGTCGATAACGTGCCAATAAAGAATAGTGGTACGCCTATACGGTTAAAAATCTCCTCAATAAATTTAATTGAGGTTTTCTCATTTTTAATTAAGGCTTTTTTGTCATCATCAGTAGCAAAATTTGGTGCAATATTCTGAGCCTCATCAATAACTAATATACCAACATAATGTTTAAGCATTAATTTACGAACTAAACGAATAAGATCATCAACTGAATCGACATTTTTTACATCACGTGTTAAATATGGAATTTTAGTAGCGACTTGAATAGCTTCTATCACGGTCTTTAGAAATGCTTTTTGCCCTTTTCGATTATGAATTTGCACATAAAGATATGGGATTTGAAGCTCTTCAATTTCTATTTCATTACCATCAGGAGTGATGTAAGTTGAATGATAAAGCTCGTTTTGTATTAGCTTTAATATACGAAGCATCAAAGACGTTTTTCCGGCTCCGCTTAGGCCTGCCAGCAAAAAGCTTCCGTTTGCTCTTAGCATAGAATCTATGTCCTGCCCCGTAATGGTTTTCAAGAGAACCGCATCATGCTGATTTTCATCATCTTGGTGAACAGCCGTAAGCATTTTATTTTTGAGTACAGGATCTGCGGGGTTTCTATTTATGTACCCCGCTTCAATCATTCGACGCAGTTTCTCATACAAAGCGTAAACTTCATCACGGGCAATATAACATTCAGCCAAATTATCTATTGCGCTTCGGATATAATAACTGTGGTATTGAACTGGAACTTCGTTTAACGTTCCCAATTGCGTAACGCCGTCATCGCATGCCTTTTCAACTTCTTCCTGCAACATTGGGTATCCTAACCCTTCAATTAACGGATTGCCTTTGCAGCTAGGGTTTGGATGTGAAATGTATGTAATATTTGTCATTTGAATTCTCCTATGCTGCGACATTTTTACGTTTGTATGTTGGGTCTAATAGTTCATCACCACCTACCACATGGGGAACTGGTGTTTCAGTGAAATTGGCTGCATCTTCCATCGCTATTAACAAATGTTGATATTGAACTTGTTTTTCCATATCACCATGTTGCTGTTTTCTTTCTCTTACAGTCTTATCAGGGCTAACCGCTTGAGACTTCTTCAGCTTGCGAAGCTCTTCTTTTACAGTATTGTCCAGCTCTTCGAGCGACATATTCACAAGAATACGGTCACTAAAACGCTTCTCATCAAGTTGGGCCAGCAGCTCTTTCAGCTTTTCTTGATGTGCTAAAACTTGCGCCCATAGTCGGTTTTTGTATTGACAACTTCGCTCCGTGATCTCCATTTGAATTATCTTTTTAGTCTCAGGATGACGACACCAAATATGGCTAGAATTGACATCGGTATATCGAATTTCCACTTTAAATCGACCATCATTCTTCGCTTTATCCAGCCATTTGAGTTCCATCACTTCAGGGCTGTTGTAAAACACACCTCTAAATCTGACACCTTTATCTGTGACCGTAGCGTGCTCCTTTTTCATCAAAGCAAACAGCAGCGAGGCTTTAGATTTTTTAATGGGTGGAAAAATTGACTGCTTGATTCCCCAATTCCAAATATCACGAGGTGTTAAGCCAACTTCATCGCGACACATTTCAAAATTATGATTATCAACTCTCGCTGCCGTGTTGTTACGATGGATGATTTCTTTAATCAAACGTTGCATAAACTGGCGATAGGTATATACCGCACCTCTTGATGGATGGGCATCTTCTTTTTTTGGAGCCTTATAAACCTTACCTTCGTGCTGAGGTATTGCTTCTCCTTGTATAGTATCGAATGCTTTTTCAACGGTGCCTTTACAGTCACCACGGTGATAGGCATTAAAATTCGCAGCTTTAATACCAATTTTGCCTTTTAACACTGAAGTAATCGCGTTATGGCTGTTTTCTGTGCCTCTATCTAACGTTATTTCGTTACAAATATCAGCACACGGCCAATCATCATGGCTTATTTCGATACCAAACTGTCTGCAAAACTCAACCTTGTCTGTAAAAGCATTAAATAGTGCTTGCGATTCTGCTTGCCAGTCGGGACCGTGAAAACATACATGAACACCAACTATCATTGAGCTAACAACATCAATAACAAAGTAAATTGTTGGACGCCCAATACTCAATTGCTCATCGTTTGAATACTCATAACGAATGTAAACATCAGCCGTTGTGCTATCTATTTCATAGCGGCTTCGTGGACCTCGTAAGCCATGAGCGGCTATACCCGGTTTTCCAGCGTGGTCTTTTTCATACACAATACTGCCTGTGCGCCTACGGATAAACTCCAATGTTCCAATACATTTTTTTAGATAGCGTTTAAAAGCTCTCGGACTAATTAAACGGACTCGCGGTAAAACAGCATAAAACTCTTCAGCAACATCATCTTCTGTAGTGCCTTCCGGTCTGATCGCGACCACGCAATACTCTTTACAGTAACTCTCATACAAGTCTTGCAAGTTAACTTCTTTCAAATCTTTCAATTTTTTTGAAAACTCAAAAATCTTGTCTTTGTCTTCAACTGTTATGTATCGATATGCGTTTCCTGATTTGGTTTCAGGCCCGGGTTTAGATTTTAGGCAGGTGCTGCCATCTTTGTTATAAATTGGCTTTTTAGGACCAACGTATTTTTTACCTAACTCTTCATAGTGAGGTAACAGGGCATTCGGCACACTACCGTATCGAAAGTATCGATTAATCGACGCTTGAACCCACTTTCGACTGCGTTTAGACTCCTTGATTAAGCGAGCTAATATGCCACTTGAATCACCAAAAAAGTATTGGTCCAACTGAATAGGGTCTTCCACTAAACTTGAAATTGCAGCATAAGCTTCATTGCGCCTTCTGATCCAACTCGGCTTAAGCTCGGAATCTTCAACCATCAGAAGATCTGAGTGATCATGTTCTTCCAATTCTAATTCTTTAGATGCTAACTTTTCCTGAACCCAAGAAAATGATTGCGCTTTAGGACGCTTGGGTGGATCACATAACATATCTACAACAGCGACTTGCTCTCGTTCTGGGTTTACGTCAACAATCAATAACTCTACTGGATTTTTATTCGTACTAACCAACTTCTGATTAAGCTGCATATTCCACCTCCACAGGATTAGCGATTAGAGGTCGAAATAATTCAATTTCCTGAAACAAGTCAATTTTAATATCTTTAAAATACGCTGCTTTTTGGAATAAAGCTTGAGCGTGAAACAGCTCCAAATTTAGCTCATCAGATACCTTTTCCAGAATATGTCGTAACGTATAAACCGAGTACTTGTCCTCATATTGACGAAACGATTTAATGAATAATTTATAAAATTTGTCGCTAACATCGAGTAATTCTGGGGACTCAAAACACTCTCGGAGATACTCTAAGTTGTAGATATAAATTGGTGAATAACACTGTTCAGTCATTAACACCCACTCAATCTCTTCTCTTTGCCAGTACTCTCGTTCAAGTTTTAACTTTTCCCAAGTCCGATTTGCGGTTCTGGGGTTCGCTAAATAATCTAGAGATTGTTGGTACTTAAAAGAGTAAACAACGACTTTTTCTTCATTGTTTGGTAAGCGGAACGTTACCACCAAATCAGATGTCATTGTTTTAGCAGGGATAACCCCGTCATGTTCAAAACGCTCTTTGTAAGCACCGGGATGCTTAATATTAAGCTCTGATGCCAAATCTAGTGTTTCATTGAGCGGCAATGGAAACTGCTCTTTGATATCGATAACATTTGGCATAGCCTCAAGTAGAACAAATAACTGCCTTTCACCACGGCTGTATAAGTGGATGGTTCGGTCATTAAAACGATTTAAGATCTCCTGACCCTGACCATAAGTGTGAGACTGTCGAATTGTGTTCCAAGGCTTATACCCATACTTTTCGACGTCATTGTGATATGCAATGATTTTATTCAACTCTTTTTGAGTGATTTCAGGCTGTTTTACAGTTTTCATGATTAACTCCTATAAATTTCTTAAACTATAAATTCATAGCAGCTCATTTTTCATACAGCAAATTGTAATACTTCTTACAATTCAATACGTTATTTTATTGTTTATTAATTATTCCACCTCCTTATAAAGGAGTTGATTGAAAGACAATTCATTAGATATCAGTCAATTAAAAATACTTATTATACAAATATGTATAACTAACTAACGATTTCCAACAAACACGTCAAAAATTGACACTTTCTTAATTTTCATCAAGTTAAGAAATTTCAATTTTTTTGCAAAAATTTCATTATTAACTGTGTTTTGAGCTACAAAATGAGACCTCCAGCTACATTGGAGGTCTTCCCAATTTCCTTAATCAGTCGCCTAACAGGGCGATGTCATCTAATAAAGGCATGCTTCCGTGCGACAGTCCTTGCAATTCCCCGCAAATCGCCATCATTTGATTAGTAATGCCGCCAATTTGCCCTTCGCGTTTCTTCCAGATCCGCTGCATCGCTGATTTTTCCTTATCCAGCTCCAAGCGCATTTGCTCTTGGTGATCGACTACTGCCTTAATACGCTGCACAAACTGCGTACTACAGATGTAGTCATAGAGCGCTTCCATTTGCTCATTTTTGCCTACGCTCACCGCTTTTTGGCGCTGAGCTTCGGTTAATACCGTTCTTAGGGCTTCTGATAGCCCCTTGGCTAACGCAGGTTTAACTAACCAAACGCCATCTTTCATTACCATTGGCTCTTCAACTCCCGCTGGGAACGCCGTAGAGACCAATACCGCGATATCACCACCGACTTCTTGCATGTCGGCCTTAAGCTTAGTGATCCAGTTGTTTGACCAATTCTCAGCACGTTTAGTCTCCCAAACAATCTTTCCGCAAACCGTACCAGTTCTTAATCGAACCGTTTGAATGACGTCCGCACCACGAGTGCCTTTTCCAACAGGGTCGATATCGTCTAACGGATACGCCTGAGCAAGTTCATGCTCTAGTTCAAGCTCTAACACTTCTCCCTGAAGTTGCTGTGATCCCTGTTCCAACTTGCGCTTTAGATCTTCATTAGCCTTTGACGCATCATCGATTTTCTTTCGAAGTTCAGCTTCTTTAAGCCTGAACTCATCACCAATGGACGCACGCAGCGACTCCTTTTCACTTTCAATACGACGAGCCAACTCAAGCTCCATATCCTTTTGCTTATCTTCAAGCTCAGTTTTAGCTTTGCGCAATGCAAGTTCTTGCTCACGGAATTTTGCCAATTGCTCTTCTTTGGATTTCAAAGACTCTTCCAAAGCATCATGCTCAAGTTTGACCGACTCCCGGATCTTGTCCTCCGCCTTTTTCTTCTCTTCAGCAATTCTTGCTTGCAATGATTTCGCGCTGTCTTGGCTTTCAGCAAGCTGCTCTTGAAGCGTTTCAATCTGCTTCTTGAACGTTTTCGCAATAGACTTTTCAGCATCTTTTGCGGCTTGCTCTTGAAGACTAACCAGCTCTTTACTGAGCAGTTGCTGATATTCATCTTCGTGTTTTTCAATCAGGTGTTTCGCAACAGCCTCCTTGATTGGGAATTCACTGTTACAGTGCGGACAAGCAATTTGGTCTTCGGCGTTAAGAATGATTTTTGAGTTCATGGCAAAATCTCACAATAGTTAAACACATGCCAACTATTACAATCTTGATGCCAAAATTTATCTTATTGTTTTATATGGATTTTATCTAAAAAAAACAAAAACAAATGTAATAATGATTACATTTTGGTGAATTTATTTACCCTTGTTGATGTTTGAAAAGTGCTATTGGAGGGAAATATAAGCCTTTTGTTATCATCAACATTATCTGAAACATCAAAAGGAATTATCCATAGTTTTAATTCATTACTGTATGCGAATGGGAATTCAATGGGTTCAATGAAGTCATCATGACTGGGATAGATCAAGAACAGTTCTCCATAACCAGATAAGTATTTGTGCCCGTAAGCAAACATTTGATACAAATCGCTCTGTGACAACCCAAATTTATCAGTGCCATTGTCTTTTCTACTGTCGATTAATTTCCATTTTGTATCTAATACTACAATTCTCTTTCTACTTTCTGTAATGAGGAGGTCTGGTTGTAAACGAAAAAATTTTCGTTTATTGAATGACACTAGCGATTCAGCTTTTGCTTGAGTCTCAAGAGTCATATTTTTAGGTATCTGCGTTGCTAAAATTGAAGCTACATAGCTTTCGAAAACAGTTTCTAGTGGAAATAATAACGATGACGCATAACTGCTGCCCGTCATCGTCAAGGGAGAAAATCCTTCGAGAATTAACTTAGCCCAGTCAAAGGGTTCTTTATAATAATTCATCCCCCGATCTAACTTAACGGCAGACAAATCATTTTTAACATTTGTGCTTAAAGGGATACCTGTAAAAGCAAATAAAAGTTCTTTAGCTAATTTTTGGTTTGCAGCACTAGAAGAATAAGTTGAGACTTTAGTTAATGCTAAGTGAATTAACCTATTAACTGGTCTATCAAGTACAAACTCATCATGTTCAACATAAAATTTATGTTTATTAATTGAGTTCTTTTTCAACTGCTTACTTACTAGCAATTTTCCCTTCAAAAAAGAGAGGTTGTTTTCACATCCAATATAATCACTTCGTAGCCCCTTTTTAATCAGTACGTTCACTGAATCAAGGAATTGACTAATAAATACTTCAAGTAGTGGCATTCTAGACTTAGATAAATTGGCACTATTGGTACTAATATGACGGAAGGAGCCTAGTGTTGCCAACATATTCAGCAATGAATTACGTGCTCTAGCTTGACCGTCTTCGCCACCCAGCTTTCGACCGATCTTAGGCAAAACTTCAATTTGAGTGCCATCTGGCGTAAACAGCACCCCGGCATAGTTCTGGAGTTGGAGTACCTCGGTATTATCTATACTCTTTAAAGTCAGAAATCGGCTTTCAGATTCGTCACATAGGCAAAGTTGCTTCAAGTAAGCGAATGATGATTGACTGATTCTACTTATGCGTTTCGAATGCTTTGCTTTTTCGCCAACACCTAAATAGCCAAATTCAAATACTGTTATTGCAGCTTGAATCCTTTTCACTGCTTAATCTTCTTTTTGTGCTTTATAAATGCCTATGTATGCTTCCGGCTTATTCCACACATCATTATCAAAAGGCAAAAGCGTATAGCTTTTTTCTTCTTGTTGATAATTATTCAAACCGTGGTTATTGCCAAACAAGCTATCAAACGATTGTTTTTCTTCTCTTACAAATTGCAGCTCTTCGACTTTTTGGTTATCACCAAGTACTAATCGTATTTTATTCCAGTCCTCAAAAAAGTACTCTTCTAGCAATGGAATTATTTTGTTTTTAAATACTGACTTTAGAGTTCCAAATGCTAAGTCCTGTTTGCCTACTAAATCTTTAACAGGGATGAAAAAAGCATGACCAAGTGTATGCTCTCTGTCGTAAAGTACTTCAATGCGCTGATTCATCTTGCTAAGTAGTGCTTCCAAATCTATACCGTTAATTGACACCTCATTAAACAACTCAGGTCTAGGCATCATTTCGACAAAATCAAAGCGGCGACGAAGCGCAGTGTCCATCATTGCTAATGAGCGATCCGCCGTATTCATAGTTCCGATTAGATACAAGTTTTCTGGAACACTAAACGCTTCACCTGAATTTGGCAAAACAACTTCTAATGCTTCGTCTTGCTTCTCTCCAGACCTTTTCGATTCCTCTATTAGGGTAATCAATTCACCAAATATTTTTGAAATGTTACCCCTATTTATTTCATCAATTACAAGTACAAAGTTTTTAGCTTCACCTTGTTTCGGCGCTTCAAAATCATTTACGTTATATGTTTTTTTAATATGGTTAAGGATCGATTTAACATACGATGAATTATAAATTTTCTTAACACTTAACCCGCGATATAACTTTCGTATGTTATCAATTGAAACAGGGTATCCCCTTCCTAAATCTTCGTGTGAAGTTGCTTCTGGGAACACTCTAAACGTAGTGTTGCCATGATATTGCACATCAAAATCATTTCCACGAAGTGTCTTTAGCGTAATAGTAGAGGTTTCTTCTAATTCGGCTTTAAACAGCTCTATTGCTTGTTCTAGAGGATCATTATCTGGCTCAACCCCTTGGCGAGCATCTTCACAAATTTGCTTAAATATACCGGGTTCAACATCATAAGAAATTTCTCCGTTATTTGAATTTGCTTTCAAGCCCTCAACAAATTCTTCGTAACCATAACTTTGATGAAACGTAACAAATCGAACTCGTTTTTCTTCTACCAATGAGTCATACTTTGCCTTCAGCTCTTTTCTTGAACTTGCTTGGAAACTAGGCTCCGCAGCTTTAACAGCAGCCTCAACAGTGTGGTATGTTTTTCCCGTACCCGGTGGGCCATATAATATGGTGTTAAGGGAAGTCGGGGCATCATCCATTGAATACTCTGCCTTAGGCTCTTTTACCTGTTTTGACTGTTCAAGAATTTGCGCCACCTCATCATAGCCCAATGAAAACTTATATATTTCAGCTTCACTCCAATCCACTAATTCAGATATCGAGCTAAATTTTTGTAAACCTTCGTTTGAAGGAAGAGTACTCACGATCCCAGAACCTGCGTAGTCTTCTCCACGAATAGCTAGATATTTTTCTCTAAGACCTTTTTTAGCGTTAACCGTATCAATTTTGACAGTAAAACAATCCGTATCTATGCCTACCGTATATGCCAAGTATTCTGGGGAGTCTTTAAATGGGTATATTTTGGCCCAGTTGTAAGAGAAAAAGTTACCACCTTGATTAATTGGGCTTTTTCTAATTTTTACCGTTCCAGATGGGAACATTTTTTTCTGTAATGCTTTAGCCCACCGCTCAGTTATAGCGTATGCATCTTTTAATTGCGGGTAATCTTGTTTTTGTTCTATCTTTTGAGGATTACTTTTTTTACCTTGCCACTTATTAAGTAAATCAAAATGTTCTTTAATGAAAAAATCCATGTATTAAATCCATATTTTAAAACTTTAGTGTCACTGACTCTTTAACATCAAAAGCCTTAAGCTCACAGTATTGTTCTGAGCGTTTGCTAAATATTTCATCGTTAAGCATAACCACATCATCATTTACTTCTGAATTACGCTCATCCAACCCTATTCCCCAATGTAATGCACCAAGCTCACTAATGATGTACCTGTTGTGCAAAGCTTCACCGTTATCTCTTTCTATCAATGAAGTTAACGTTAATGAAGCAATACCTGTTGAATTAAAGTCGATATGTGTGGTTATTGCATTCATCAAAAACTGAATCGAAGGTACATCTGCACGGTCTTTTAGCAATATAGTAATTTCTTTACTTTCGACGGGTGAGTTAGCACCGCAAAGCTCTATAAATTTAACCATCGGGTTTAACATAGCGGGGCGATGACTAAAATATGGATCTACAAAGGTAATTCGAGAGGATAGCCTTAGAAAATCGGCCGTTGCTTGCACCATTTCATCCAAGCTTTTTTGCACTAATCTTTGATTAGGAAGAGATCGAATACCATCGTTCAAATCAGCAGAATAAATAAAATCAATGCCCCTCACAGCTTGACCTGCTGGTTCATTTAAACAAAAAACATGCGAGGGTGATTGCTGATGCGCGTTTATGCAATTTTCGAGAAAGCTAAGATTTCCATCTATTCCAGAGTTCCTATTAACTAAACAAGTCTCTTCAATAAACTGAAGTAATTCAATCAACATAGTTTGCTGATCTTCATTTACTTCTTCGCCCTGCACCTGAAGCGTTTTTCTTCTGAACTTACTAAACTTTTGTAACTTACCAACAACTCTAGGTGATTGTCTTGAAAACTCTCTAAGGAAGTCGTTGAAATTCCGACGGGACGTAACAACCTCAGTTAAAAATTCCGGCTCAACTAAGTGTTCCACCAACATTATAAATACTCCTCTCTACGTTCAGAGAAGAAGCCTTGAGGCCATTTAGATGTAAATTCACCGTCTTCATCTAGTTTGATTCGTCGGGCGATAACACCTTCGTCAGATGGTTCAAAGTAAACAATTGAAATATCATCTTTATCAACTGGCTTAAATCCTTCAGGTAACTCTTCATCAGTTGTTTGCCTTACACGTTTTCTCAAGCGAAGTATTAAATGTTCACTGTGTGTTTCTATTAAGAAGTTAGTTGCTCGCCCGGTTTGTGTTAGTAAATCACCAATGGCGACTTGTATTCGAGGATGAACATGTAATTCAGGTTGCTCACAAGCAATAACCCCTTTATTTCTGCTTAGGGCTGCGACTACCAACGGCATTAATTGAGAAATACCTACACCTATATCACTAGGAGTGACGGGCATATCATTATTTAAATCGTATAACGTATATGAGTATTTCGATTCAGGAAAATAATCAGGTGGTACTGCCGCGGAAAAATTAGCATATTCAGATATTAATTCTTCGAGCTTCATTTCTGCATGATGCAATGCACCTGTAGGATGTTCTCTGGCTAATTCTTCAAAGTGTTGCTCAACTTTATGAGCTAAGCCGTAACCCAAAGCTAATTTGTTATCTTGAGAGATCCACTGATCTACTGAGGTAATTAGCTCGCTATCACCTCTAGCTAATACGTCCCACGCTGCCAAACCGTCATGCCAATCTTTTTGTTCTACATATGGGTTCGGTTGATGTAAGGAATCAGGTATTCCTCTTAATGGACCAATACACAGGCTGTCATTTAACAGCTTTTTAAGGTTATCTAATGGAGCTACAAGAATGTCGCTAAGTAGCTCAACAAACACTTCATTTTGTTTTTCGTTATCCAAGCTTAGTGATGATTTAAGCTTTCTTCCTAATGGTGGTAATGCACCTGATATACCTTCTATGCCAATAGGTACGTGAATTAAAGTTTCGCCTTCAACTACTATTAAGTTGTCAGCACTCTCATATTTGTTCCGAATATCACGTTCATCATTAATCGCTTCATGAAAGTCAGAAACAAAACAATCGTCAGTGAATACTTTAGGTTCGTCATCTCCATCAAACGGAACATCTGCACCTTGAGCAATTTCTCTATGAGTAGGATTGTAAATACCCTTTAAGTCTAAAATTTTGTCATAAAGCCCATTATGAATTGGCAAGTCACTATCAAAACAATCAATCAACCAATCATCATGATCTTCTGGCAAGAGCAGAGGGTGCAAATAATTTAAGCTGGTTATTTGTGGTTGCTTTAATCCCGCATCAGAAGAAACTTCGGCAATCTCAACACCATCAAACCACACTTTATAATTTGAGACATAGGCCGTTTGATGTTGTTCTGCCCATGAGATAACAAACTCTAATGTTACCTTTTCAACATCAATGACTGGGCTGCTAATACGAACATCAAGCTCATCTTCTTCAAGTAGATCTGCTAAGAAATCATAGCTATTTCCGACTCGATTTCCTTTGTCATACTCTATTCGTATTGTTATGGATTCTTTTAAGTTCCTGCGATGAACAAGGTTTTTAAAACCACCAACTAACTTACTGCCTAATGCTTCTATTCGTTGAGGGTCACATTGCCCTTTGTCCAAAATTTGCTGAAGATAGAATAGTGCCATCAATACCGAGCTTTTGCCGACACTATTAGGACCAAATAATAAAGTTACAGGCGCGAAATCTATAGTTTGCTCTTGTTTAAATGACTTAAAATTGGTTAATGATAATTTTGTGATTTTCATATTTTTATGTTGTAGAGCTAAAAACTCACATCCTTGTTAAATTCATAATTCACCAGAAAATGCTTTTTGACTCAATGAACTAAAAAACTCTTCGTTGATTCTAGGTACTATGCTTGTTTTTCGCTGCATCTTTTGAATCTGGCTCAAGATTAAATCAAATTTTTCTAACAATTCTCTTGGTGGCAAAGGCATGTTTAAGTCATAAATATCTGCGTTACTAATATTGGCTTGTCTCACACCTCTATTATTTTTAGTTATCTCTGCTTTAATTCTTGGTTCGCCAAGAAAGTACTTCAGATAGTTTTTTGTTAAAGAGTTCTCAACAACCTTGATTTTTGCCACGCGCTGATTAAGGTAGTATTTTTCGTATTCGTCAGTCACTTCTGTAACATTTGCATAATCATCCTTACCTACCGTCCCAGTTAAGCTCATAAGTAAGTCGCCAGCTTGCAGTTCATACTGCTTTAACTTTTCAGGATTCTTAGGATTTATAAACGCTATACCTTTTGTCGTAAAACCAACCTTGTTAGCATTGCCAATCTTGACTACTGGAACTCCAGTTTCCTCAAAGTCACCACTTTTAAACGCATAACCACCTTGGATGTGAATTAGATCTTTCATTGATCTCAACTCCCAACATTTGGGGTTAGCAACAGGGTCACCAAACATATTTAGGAATACGCTGCGGAGGAAGTCGTCGGCGAGTTCTATGGCTTGTTGGCGTTTGCGGCGCACGCTGTCGGCTTTATCTAAAATCGCAGCGATTCGTTTTTGCTCATCAAGTGGTGGTAGTGGAATTTTATTACCTTTAACAGTCTTATCCGAAACTGCCGGGTAATTCGCCCCTGTTGCCTTAGACATCATATCTGAAACAAAAGAGCTAGTTTGTACCCAATAAAACAAATACTTGGCGCATAACTTTTCAGGTATTGGTCTCAAAACACAATAACCTGTTGATGCAGTTGAGCCATGTAATTGTTTAGGCACTAGTGCAACCCCATTGAGGTTCGGTCTTACGGTAGCCACTATTACGTCATTATGGCAAATTAATTGTCTAGCCCTACTAGGAGCTTCACTTGGCAAAACCTTTGGTACTAATGCGCTATCTATAACCTTGTTAGCTTTATCAACCGAACTTAAATCAACATAATTAAATGAATCGGTATTTTCAGATTTTGTTGGGTTCCAAGTTTGAACTTTACTAACAAGTTTACCAATCTCAACTAAAGGCCAACTCACAACATTGCCTCCAAATCTTGCAAGTCCGCTAAAATTTCTTTTTCAAGTTTCACTAATGAATTTAAAATGACCTTAGGGTCTTCAAAAATTTCTTCTTTATAATCATCTTTTTTGTAACGATTTACTGTTAAATCATATTTTTGTTCTGCGATTTCCTTTTTACTGACCCAGAAATATTTCTTGTTATCTCTTACAACACGATCATTTAATTCTGAGTCAGCTTCCGACTTATCACGGGCTTTAAACTTGGCTACTAAATCAGGCAGGTCGTTATCTTTAATCGGAGTGCGCTTATCATCTAATGAGAATCCATCTGCTTGTAAGTCGTAAAACCAAACATGGTCTGTTTGAGAGCCTTTGGTAATAAAAAGAACAGCGGTAGATACCCCAGCGTATGGTTTAAATACGCCAGATGGTAATGAAACAACACCTTGAAGTTCATTATTTTCAACTATGTGTTTACGTAATTGTTGATGCGCATTTGATGACCCAAATAGCACACCATCAGGCACGATAATCGCGGCTTTACCACCATTTTTCAGTAACCGAAGAATTTGGGCAACAAACAATAGCTCTGTCTTTTTGGTTTTCACCATACGCAATATTGCAGGGTCTACGTCTTCTTCATCTAATGAGCCTTTGAACGGTGGGTTGGCTGCGCATATGGTATAAGAGTCTTTACTTTGCGTTGGGAAACGCTCTGTAAAGCTGCCACTTAATGTGTCTTGGTAATGAATATCTGGCTCTGTCACACCATGCATTACTAAGTTCATGGCGGCGATACGTAACATGGTGGTATCAAAATCGAAGCCATGAAACATATCGGTATTGACATGATCACGATGTTCAACCAGTAAATCACCACTAAAGATATTTACCTTTTGCTCTTCGCCTTTTTCATTCACTACTGTTTCAGTATGAATACCTTCAGGAGAGGTATATTTCTCCATTAAGTACTCATATGCCACCGTTAAGAACCCGGCAGTACCACAGCTAGGGTCGATAATGCGATCTTCATGAGTTGGGTCTAGCATTTCGATCATGGCGCGAATGATATGGCGCGGTGTTCTAAACTGACCATTAATGCCTGCTGTTGTTAGCTTGCTTAGAAGATATTCATATAAATCACCTTTGGTATCGCTGTCTTCCAATGGCAATTTGTTGATCATCTCAACCGCGGATTCCATTAACGTTGGTTTTTGGATCATGCATTGTGCATCTTTCATAAACTCAGCAAACAATGAACCTTCACCCGAAGTGCTTTTGAAATGAGGAAAAACCTCATCACGCACCACTTTTAACATGCTGTCTTTATCTTGATGTATAAAACGGTGCCAACGAATATGTTGTTGGTCGTCACTAAAGCGGCGCTTGAACTCTCCGCCTCTTAGCTTTTGGCGTTTTTCATCGCGCTGCTCATGTAAGTCGAGCAAACGGGCATACATTAAAAAAGTGATTTGTTCGATAACGGTCAGAGGGTTAGCGATACCGCCCGTCCAGAACTCTTCCCATAACTTATCAATATCGCTTTTTAATTTACCAGTGATCATAATGTTCTCTTTTCAATTCTAATTAGTCTTTAAAAGACGTATCTAATTTGTTTAACGGTGTTGGTAGCTCTAATGACTTTAATAATGAAAAAACGTCATCTTCGCCGCTACCAAGCACACCTTCATATATTCTGTTGTATGGCGCTTTGTCTAAGTCCGCCATTTTAATACCGCCGCTTCTGGCAATGTGACCTATCAACATATCGATGATACGCATCGCCTGAGGTGGCATTCGATGGTTTTGCAATAAAGCCGTGAAACTCTGTTCAATATATTTAGCATCCATGCCAACAATACTGCGCAGCAACTTGTCTAATGGTTCAGTGGTGTCCGGGTAAAACGTTTTAAGCGTCTCAATATCCAAATCAGCATATTTGGCATGAATAACACCATTGAGTTGCACAATTTCATTTTCAGTAACTGGTTGCCCATTTCTGATTTTTTGAATAACTGGATCACTTTCAAAAATCGGCTCTAACGCTTCCTGCACTTTTTGCTGATAAATTTTGTAATCAACTGTATGAATATTAGTTGCTCTCGCTTTGTATTCAGTTTCAGCGTCATCCTCGATTACATCCGTATATTTAGGGCCGGGATTAGGCGGAAGGATTTCCCCCTCAAGCAAGTACATAATTTCTCTTAACGCAATACGATGCAGCTCTAACTCATTAAATGTGATGCTGTGCCAATTATTGTCATCCATCAAAAACTTGATTTCAGAGGCTTTGGTTTGCACTTGAGCTGTATTTTTAGGTAAACGTTCTAACACACCTTTAATTTCAAATTTAAGGTCACCAATTGCTTGAGGATTGAGTAATAGTTCTGTTTGTGTTTGGGCAATTAAACAATCCCAACGTAGCGCTTTACTTTGCCCACGAATATCAAGCCAGTTCATCAATGGCGCAATTTCGCTTTCAAGTAATGCGACTGTTGGCTTGGCAAACTGCTTTAACAGCTTAGCGTCTGACATTTGTTCAACGATTTGCCAATTGTCACGTACATTAATGTTCTTAGTATCTAAGGCTGTTATGTCTAGTTGAATTAACTTAATTACTGTTTCAAACGCAGGGATTTCTAGTTTATTTAGCGCAGTTGCCGCTAATAACATTCTCAACTCGAAACGCTTTTGCGCTAGTGACTTGCTATTAGTTGGCTCAACTTCTTCGTAATCAAATTCGAAATAATCAAAATTATTCCAGTGATCAAAGATTAAGAAGCGCGTTTTATGTTTTCCTTTACCAAACAAGTTTTCACATAGACGTGTACCACGGCCTATCATTTGCCAGAATTTAACCTTCGATTTTACAGGTTTGGCAAAAACAAGATTTACCACACTTGGCACATCAATCCCGGTATCTAACATATCAAATGATATCGCCAGCGTTATTGGGTCTGGTAACGATGGATCTTTAGCCTTTTCTTCCTCAGTCACTTTAAACTGATCGATCAATGCTTCAGCTCTTGGCTCATCTGAGTGAATAACTTCACAAAAGCCGTTACTTAGCTCTGGATACATTTCATCGAACAGTTCTTTAAGCAAACGAGCGTGATCGATACGTCTGGCAAAGATAATCGACTTACCAATTAATTGATTGTCTTTATCTTTGATACCATTTTCCATTAAGTTTCGGAGTACTTTACGGTTGGTATCTTTGTTTAAGATCGCCTTATCAATGTCTTTTGAGTCAAACTCAAACTCGTTAGGGTCTTCGCCTTGATCTTCTAACTCTGCAATTTGTTCATTGGTTAAAGAGTGTTGGTTAATACCATCTCGCATGAACTTAGTTGTCATCGAGACAATTTCATACGGCACAAGATGATCTTCTGCTATAGCTTTTTCTAACGGGTAATTAGCAGTTGGGTCTTTATACCCGCAATCAAACAATTGACAAGTTGAGCGCGAGACCATTTCTACAGGCGTTGCGGTTAAACCAACTTGTAAACAATCAAAGTATTTAAAAATATTGCCAAATACGTTGTAGATTGAACGATGCGACTCATCGGCAACAATTAAATCGAAGTAACCAACGTCAAACTTTTCATAGATCCCCATCATGCCCGGATAGGTGGCAATGAATATACGCGCTGTGCTTTCGTATTTTTTATCGCTCTTTCCTACAACATAAGGTTTAACACCTAAGAACTCGACAAAAGCTTGGTCAGCCTGTTTCCGCAATTCTTTTCTGTCACATAAGAACAGAATACGCTTTGCCCATTTAGCGTCTTGCAAGGATTTAGTCAGTGCAATTGAGACACGAGTTTTTCCCGTACCCGTTGCTTGAACGATCAATGCTTTTCTACGTTTTTTCTCAAACGTATCGTGTACGCGAGAAATGGTCTCTAACTGATAGCGACGACCTGCAATGCCTGCATCGATAGTGACATCTGAAAGCTTTTTCTTTTCAACTCGCTGGAATTTAACTAAATGTTGTAACGAGCCTTTTGAGTAGTATCCATAGATCTTTCTCGGCGGATAACCTTGAACATCATCCCATATATAGATGTCATGTCCATTGGTGTAAAAAATGACTGGTCGCTGCCCATGTTCCTTTTCTAAACCATCTGCATAATCTTTCGCTTGCTTCTTGCCTATGCGAGCATCTTTTGACGTTTTCTTGGCTTCAACAACAGCCAAAGGCAACCCATCGTCATCCCACAGAACATAATCTACAGAACCATTTCCTGACTCTGTGGGTTGATACTTAACTGGTACTTCTTGTCCAACTTCGTCAGTTGATACTTCATTTTCTGCAACATCCCAGCCTACTTCACGCAATTCCATATCAATAAGGTATTTGCGCGTTTCCACCTCGCTGAAATCCAGTGTTCTAGAGATAGATTGGCTGTTTGTTGTAAAGGCTTCAAATACAGGCTCATCACGAGTAGCCGTTGCTTGTTTCGATTCAGCTAATATTCTTTCGTTTACTAGGCGCTGTTCTTCTAACTCAGCCATTGCTTGCTGATAAAGAGCGTCACTCTTTTCTAATTTTTTCTTTAATTTGCTCGCCGCTGAAATATCGGTATTAAACTCAATAAATTCAGGAACCGTATCAGCTTTGACATTGTGATAACTACAATAAAACCATGCCCCTAGTTGGTATGACTGTTTAACGCCAAACATCGCATCTTTGTCAGTGCCTTTGTTTTCATGAGCAGCCTTGTTACCCAATGTTTTAATGGCGTGAAATTTATCTAAAACAGGTGCTGAAGCTAGTTGTATAAAGTCTTCACCGATTAACTTTTCGTGGAATGTAGCTTTTGGCAAGCAAGGTAAGTTCAATTTACGGTAAATAAAGTTAACCATAAATTCACCGAATGAACGTAGCTTAATTAGCGCACTTTGTGGGTCGCTAAAAGCATATTCTTCAGCGTAAGCACCAAAGTCGGCTAATTCAGGCCAGTCTTTTCTTAAGAACTCAAAATTCATTGATTGCTTCATTCCTAGTTATTCCTTATTTCCTATAATCGCAATTGCAATGCCAACTCTATTTTTCAGGCTCATTTTCAGAGATCATTTTCAACCGCTTCATCATATTTCTCAAGTTTTGATGCAAACCTAAACTTAACATATCGGTCGCTTTTCCTTTAGCACCACCAGTTGCTTTCAAAGCTGCCTCGATGTATTTTTTTTCAATATTTTCAGTTATTTGCTTAAGGTCTACCACATCACCATACGCAAGATGCACGTCAAGTTCCTGTTGTTTTTTCTCTCTGTTAATTAAGGCACCTTGAATATCTAAATCAGATATTTCATCCTTGTCAGAAAGTAATAATGCTCTGTTTAAAGTACTCCAAAGTTCGCGGATATTACCTCGCCAAGGCTGAGATAAAATAAACTTCATTCCTTTTTGGGAAATTTTTTTACTTTTGTAATTAGAATAGCTTTTTGCACTATCATTTATTTCACTTGCTAAAGCGTGAACCAATGGTTCAATATCTTCAGTTCTATCTCTCAACGGAGGGATTTCAACAATACCTAGAGCAAGTCGATAAAATAGATCTTCCCGGAATTCACCGTCTTCTACCATAGCAACTAAGTTTCTGTGTGTAGCAGCAATTACTCTGACATCAACGGTTATTGTCTTGTCATCGCCAACGCGGGTGATCTCACCCTGTTGCAATGCTCTTAATAGCTTCACTTGCACATCTAGCGACAACTCGCCAACTTCATCTAGAAATAATGTTCCACCGTCAGCCTGTTCAAATAAACCTTTATGGTCTTTTAATGCACCAGTGAACGCCCCTTTTACATGCCCAAAAAGAATTGAATCGACTAGGTTTTCGGGTAAAGCGCCACAGTTCACCGTTTTTATCGGTTGAGAAGCACGACTGCTAGCTCTATGAATCGCATTGGATATAACTTCTTTACCTGTGCCCGTTTCTCCCAACACCAAGACGGGTAAATCAAGAGGAGCTAATTTCGCTGCTTTATCAACAAGCTCAAGCATTTGGGGTGAGACTGCAATGATGTCTTCAAAAGCTTTGTCATTGGTAGGTAATTTGGTTGCCTTAGAGGATATAGCCCTAGCTACAGACGCATCATGTTCTGCAACAAAATCAAAAGGAATATCATCTAAGAATACTTTTCCTTCCGGGTTTGACTGGTAAAAGTAAGTATTACTTTTGGCCTTCCCTAAAATAATACTTACCGCTGACATTGCTGGCGTACCAGAAGTAAGGTTTATATATAGACTTTCACTTTCACCAGAAAGCTTGTTTATCCATTTTTGTGACTCTTTAGATATAGAGTTGTAGTCTATTGGACTAGCGATGCGAACTCTATTTATTGAAACGTCTTCATAAGGTCTATGTGCAAATGCCAACTTTTTCTTTAGCCATTTTTCATACTGGTGCCACTTTTCATCCCAAGTGTTAGAAACGATAACGATTTTATCAAAAGGATATTTACTTTTTAGTGCAATAGAACTAATTGCAGCATTCATATCCTGTTCCATATTTTCGATATCGGTTTTACCTAACCAAGTAAATAAAGTTTTCACAATCCACACTTATTATTCTTATTCAATTGTAAATAATCTTACCTTATCTAATATTTATTACATACAAAAAAGGTGAGCTAATTTGCTCACCTTTTTATACATCTTCAACAACCTAGTTAGTTTCCATGTACATTTGCGGTTTCCAAGTACATTTGTTCAGTTTCCAACTAGTATTGTCGTGATCATTAATCAAACCTTAGTCACGGTATGTCTCTACCGCTGGGCATGAACAAACTAGGTTACGGTCGCCGTATACGTCATCGATACGGGTTACTGTAGGCCAGAATTTGTCTTTTGCTACGCTTGGTACTGGGAATGCTGCGTAGAAACGGTCGTATGCACGATCCCATTCATTGCCTAGTACGTCTGCTTGTGTGTGCGGTGCAAACACTAGCGGGTTGTTTTCAATTGACCATTCGCCAGATGCGATACGGTCGATTTCTGACTTGATTGACACCATTGCTTCGATGAAACGGTCGATCTCAACTTTAGACTCAGACTCAGTTGGCTCAATCATTAGCGTGCCAGCTACTGGGAATGACATAGTTGGTGAATGGAAGCCGTAGTCTTGTAGACGTTTAGCTACGTCCATTTCTGTTACGCCTGTTTGCTCTTTGATTGGGCGTAGGTCAACAATACACTCGTGCGCAACGCGGTTGTTACGGCCACGGTATAAAATTGGGTAGTGTTCGCTTAGCTTCTCAGATAAGTAGTTAGCGTTCACGATAGCCATTTCTGTTGCTTGTTTTAAGCCTTCAGAGCCCATCATGGCAATGTATGCCCACGAGATTGGTAAAATAGCTGCTGAGCCGTAAGGGGCAGCAGAAACCGCACCGTTACCGATGTTTGTGCCAGCAACATTAATTACGCTGTGGTTAGGCATAAATGGCGCTAGGTGAGATTTAACACCGATTGGGCCAACACCTGGACCACCACCACCGTGTGGAATACAGAATGTTTTGTGTAGGTTAAGGTGCGATACGTCAGAACCAATTGAACCTGGGCTTGTAACACCTACTTGCGCGTTCATGTTTGCGCCATCCATGTACACTTGACCGCCGTGCTGGTGCACGATGTCACAGATTTCACGAATTGTTTCTTCGTAAACACCGTGTGTAGATGGGTAAGTGATCATGATACAAGATAGGTTTTCAGATACCTCTTCGGCTTTCGCTTTAAGGTCTGCCATATCAACGTTACCGTTTTTATCACAGTCAACAACCACGATTTTCATGCTTGCCATTTGTGCAGACGCTGGGTTTGTACCGTGCGCTGAACTTGGGATCAAACATACGTTACGGTGACCTTCACCGCGTGACTCGTGGTATTTACGAATCGCGATTAAGCCTGCGTATTCACCTTGTGCACCTGAGTTAGGTTGTAGTGAAACAGCATCGTAACCTGTGATGTTTACTAACCAATCATGTAACTCTGTCATCATGATTTGGTAACCCGCAGCCTGATCAAGTGGGCAGAATGGGTGTAAGTTTGCAAACTCAGGCCAAGTGATTGGGATCATCTCAGCTGTCGCATTAAGTTTCATTGTACATGAACCTAATGAGATCATTGAGTGGTTAAGCGCTAAGTCTTTGTTCTCTAGGCGCTTGATGTAACGCAACATTTCAGTCTCGCTGTGGTACGAGTTGAAGTTAGGGTGCGTTAAAATTTCGTCATCGCGTACTAGGCTTGCAGGAATTGAGTTGCTGCCATTTACTTCGATTTCGTTTGCAAGTGCATCAACGCTTAGGCCGTGATCTTCACCTAAAATGATGTCGAATAGCTCAGCTACGTCTGCACGGGTTGTTGTTTCTGATACAGAAATTGAATATTCACCTGCGCGGTTAGACGCAAAGTTAACACCGTGCTCTACTGCACGTGCAACGATTTCGTCTTTGTTATCTGCAACAACAGTCAGTGTATCGAACCATGTGTCGTGCTTAAGGTTTACACCTTTCTCTTTTAAGCCTGCTGCTAAGATGTCTGCAAAACGGTGGATACGCTCAGCGATAGTTTTAAGGCCTTGTGGACCATGGTAAACCGCGTAGAACGCTGCCATGTTCGCTAGTAATACTTGCGCTGTACAGATGTTTGAGTTGGCTTTTTCACGACGAATGTGTTGTTCACGTGTTTGCATTGCCATACGTAGTGCGTCGTTACCTAAACGGTCTTTAGAAACACCGATAATACGACCAGGTAGTGAACGCTTGTACTTGTCGCGTGTTGCGAAGAATGCAGCGTGTGGACCACCGTAACCCATAGGTACACCAAAACGCTGTGCTGAACCAAGTACTACGTCTGCACCTAGTTTACCTGGTGCTTTAAGCATTAATAAGCTCATGATGTCTGCAGCAACACAGGCAATCGCTTTTTTGTCTTGTACTTGTGCGATTAGGTCAGTTACGTCAGTGATTTCACCGGTTGTTGATGGGTATTGGAATAATGCACCAAAAATCTCATGATTAGCCGCTTCGCTTGCAGGACCAACTACTACTTCAAAACCAAACTGGTCTGCACGTGTAGCAACAACGTCGATAGTTTGTGTGTGTACGTCATCGGCAATGAAGAAGATGTTTGCTTTTTTAGCTTTAGCAACACGCTTTGCAAGGCCCATTGCTTCTGCAGCAGCCGTTGACTCGTCAAGTAATGACGCGCTTGCTAAATCAAGACCAGTTAGGTCTAGGGTCATAGTCTGGAAGTTTAATAATGATTCTAAACGACCTTGTGCAATCTCTGGTTGGTATGGTGTATACGCAGTGTACCAGCCTGGGTTCTCAAGTACGTTACGTAAAATTACGTGTGGTACGTGAGTTGGGTGGTAGCCTTGACCGATGTATGATTTGAACACTTTATTTTTGCTTGCTACTGATTTTAAGTAGCTTAGTGTTTCAACTTCAGTGCGGCTTTCGCCAATTGATAAACCTTGCTCTAAGCGAATGCTTGCAGGTACCGTTTGACCGATCAGCTCTTCAACACTCGATACTCCAAGAGCGCTCAGCATGTCGCTTACTTGCGCTGGGCTTGGCCCAATGTGACGGCGAATAAAATCTTGCTTTTGCTCTAATTGTTCAAGAGATTTGGCGTTTGACATTTGTCCAGATTCCTATGATCCAAAAAAAAGTGGTTACTGCCAATGGGTAACTGGCAATAACTTAAAAACAGGTTGATTCAGTAACTTACAGCGTATGGAAAAGTAAGCTATAAAATCATAAAAGCCCCAACTGGATACCCAAACCGCTTGATAATACTTTATTCAGGGCGATGTGAGCATTTTCAATTCAAGGCATATTGATGCAGGAATGGCATTCCCTTTTAAATCAATATAACGATGAAGTGATATTGCTCACACGCCCCGGAACGGTGGGTTTTAAATTGCTTTATTCTGCGTTAACTGATTTCGATTTAGCCCACTAGATCTTCAATCAGTCGCCTTGCCAAAAGCAATTTAAATTCCCACTGAATTTTGTATATTCAAGTGGTTTGGGTATCTCTGGGGCTTTTTAGTCGGCGTGACTAATTAATTAGTCTTCGTCGATTGTGTTAGCGTAGCCTTCAGCGTCTAACAGGTTATCAAGCTCTGATGTGTCAGATGCTTTGATACGGAATAACCAACCGTCAGTGTACGGGTCGTTATTTACTGTTTCAGGCGAATCTTCAAGCTCTTCGTTGATTGCAACGATTTCACCGCCGATTGGTGCGTAGATGTCTGATGCTGCTTTTACAGACTCAGCTACTGCGCAGTCTTCACCCGCGTCAACTTCATCACCAACTTCTGGTAATTCAACAAATACCATGTCGCCAAGAAGTTCTTGTGCGTGCTCAGTGATACCTACAGTAAACGTACCGTCACCTTCGTCGCGAACCCACTCGTGTGAAGTAGCATATTTTAATTCGCTTGGGATATTGCTCATCTTTTTGTTCCTTTGGTTTATATTGGGTGATAACACCAAATTTTTTATAGTTTAGATAACTGATTTGCCGTTACGTACAAAGCAAGGTTTAACAACCTTAACGTTAACCAGTTTTTTACGCATCTCTACTTGGGCTGTTTCGCCAGTTGAACGCGGAACGCGTGCTAGCGCAACACTGTGACCAAGGGTTGGTGAGAATGTACCAGAGGTAATCACCCCTTCACCACCTTCAACGATGACTTTTAAACCGCTACGCAATACGCCTTTTTCTTCAAGCACTAAACCAACTAGTTTGTCTGTGCACTTATCAGCGCGTTGCTGTTCTAATACTTCACGACCGATAAACTTACGATCTTCTGGCTCCCATGCGATTGTCCACGCCATGTTTGCAGCAAGTGGAGAAACACTTTCGTCCATATCTAGGCCGTAAAGGTTCATACCCGCTTCAAGACGTAACGTATCACGTGCACCTAGACCCGCTGGCGCTACGCCTGCGTCTAGAAGTTGTTGCCATAAATCAGCAGCTTGATCGTTAGGCACTACGATTTCATAACCATCTTCGCCAGTATAGCCTGTTGTCGCAATAAATAAATCACCTGCTTGCACACCAAAGAAAGGCTTCATACCTTCAACAGCAGCTTGTTGCTCTGCGTTAAGTACTGTTGCTGTTTTAGCACGTGCATTAGGGCCTTGAACGGCAATCATTGCAAACTCAGGACGCTCAGTAACCGTTACGGCGAAATCAGCTGAAACTTTAGCTAAATGCGCTAAATCTTTTTCACGTGTTGCTGAGTTAACTACTAAACGGTAGTTCGTTTCTGAGAAGAAGTAGATGATTAGGTCGTCGATTACGCCGCCTTCTTCGTTAAGCATACCTGTGTAAAGTGCTTTACCCGGTACAGTTAACTTAGCAACGTCGTTTGCAACTAGCTTACGTAAGAACGCTTGTGCTTGCTCGCCTTGAATATCGACAATAGTCATGTGAGATACGTCAAACATACCTGCATCTGTGCGAACCGCATTATGCTCTTCGATTTGTGAGCCGTAGTTGATTGGCATTTCCCAGCCGTGGAAATCAACCATTTTTGCGCCAGCTTCAAGGTGCTTAGCATGTAAAACTGTTTTAGAAGTCATAATATTCCTTCACTTTTAAATTAACCCACAAGTTGTGGGGCGTGGCCTCAATTTAATGAGGGGGAATAACATGGGCGGCGATTATACATTAGTTGCACAGTTGTCACACCCAAATTGCGATTTTGTAACTAAAAAACAGCTAAACACCCAAGTGCGTAGCTGTTTTAAAAATTTTATCTTTTAAGCAACGTTGGCTAAGGCTAAATCAAAGCCGAGCTGCTGTAAGTGCGTTTGCCATTTATCAAGCTCTGCTTGGCGCGCCACCAGCTGAAATTGCTGTGTTGCTTGGTTATCTATGGCGGTAATAAATACCTCACCACTTTGTGCACCATAACAACTGCGCATGTCTGATAAACGCAGCCCCGGCGTTAGCTTAAAGCTGTCGACCAAGGCATCAAACGCTTGCTCACCACTTAGGGTTAGTGCGCTTAAATCGTCACGCATTACATAATCAATGTCGTAACGTAGTTGTTGCTCATTAATAAGCGACTGTAATTGCACGCTGGCATCTTTACCTAATACAAAACGAAATGCAGTTTCGTTAAAGTAATACAGGGCATAAGCGTAGCTGCTTGTTAGGTCATCGTCTAATGAACTACGTAAGCCTAAACCACTGGCGGTTAGCTTATTAATATCAAGACCTAAAATAGCCGTTAAAAATGGGATTGCTTCAGTGCCACTAAAATCCATAATGGCAGTATCGCTATTTGCTTGTAGCACGTTGTCTGCTGGGGTCTCAGCTTGGCTGTGGCGAGCAAACATTATTGGCGTAAAAGTCATATGTGACACCTATCAATCGTTAATGCTTGAAGTATATTGCGCCGTGCTGGCAACAACAAATTGTAATTATTTATCAATTGATAAATAATGCTTATATACATAGCCCTATAAATAGAATTTTTTAATGAAAAACATTTCTACCGATAGTTTACGTACTTTAGTCACTGTTGTTGAAGTTGGCGGATTTGCCAAAGCTGGTGAATTATTGGGGCTATCGCAACCGGCTGTGAGCTTACAAATAAAGCGCCTAGAAGACATGCTGGGCCATAAGCTTTTTAAAAAGCAAGGCCAGCGCCAAGTGCTTAATCAATATGGCGAATTGCTTATGCCATTAGCTAAGCAAATGCTGCAACAAAACGATGCCATTTTGCAGCAGTTCACCAGCGAAAACGTGACCGGTAAAGTGCGCTTGGGGATCCCCAGTGAATTTGCTGCACGTATTTTACCGTCGATCATTGGTGACTTCGTGGCCCTATACCCTGACGTATCGCTCGAAGTGCGCTCTCGATTGAGTAAACATTTGTTGTCGGTCTCGCGCCAAGATCAATTCGATTTAGTGCTGGCATTAAACGAAGAGCTAGAATCAGCTAAGTTCCCTATCTTTATGCAAGACCAACTAGTATGGGTGGGTGATTTAAACCTTGCACAGAACGATGTGGTAACGCTTGTAACCGCCCCCGAGGGATGTATTTATCGCCGCCGCGCAATCGAAGCACTACAAAGTGCGGGTATTAAATACCGCATTGCTTACAGTAATGCCGACTTAACTGGCCTAACTGCGGCATTAAAAGAAGGCTTAGGCATTACGGTGCTTGCAAAAAGCACCGTACCGAATGAGCTTAATTACCAAATACAAACCAAGGACCTCCCCGAGCTTGGTCAAATCGGTATTAGTTTAATTAAACGTACCGACGACCCCGGCACCGCCGTAGACAAACTCGCCGAATTCATCGCCCTACGTTTGACTTAGGATTGAGTTGCGAGTTGCGAGTTGCGAGTTGCGAGTTGCGAGTTAGCAAGTTAGCAAGTTAGCAAGATTGTAGCAGCGATTTTATATCGCGTAGGAATTTAGCTAGGTGCTAGGTGCTAGGTGTTAGGTGCTAGGTGCTAGGTGTTAGGTGCTAGGTGCTAGGTGTTAGGTGCTAGGTGCTAGGTGCTAGGTGCTAGGTGTTAGGTGCTAGGTGCTAGGTGCTAACAGCATAGACTTTTTTCGGCGTTAAAACGCCTCCTACAACTCGCATCTCGTTCCTCGTATCTCGCAAACTTTCCCCTTTACTCTTTCTAACTCGCTAACTTTTAATCTGATAGCTAACGGTTGAAAGCTGATGGCTCCAAACGTTAGGCTTAGATAAGCATCGCGCGAAATAAATTTCACGCCTACGGGTATGCATTTCACTGAGACTGCGTGCAGGCTGATCTGACTTATAGCTTAAAGCTTACAGCTCTGTTGTTTTAATCTAACTTCTAACCACTGTTATCTAATATCTCCATTTTTTCGGCGTTAAAACGCCTCCTACAACTTGCATCTCGTTCCTCTTATCTCGCAAACTTTCCCCTTTACTCTTTCTAACTCGCTAACTTTTAATCTGATAGCTGACGGCTGAAAGCTGATGGCTCCACCCTATTAAGTTTTACTTAACACCTCCCAAAACCCAATATCGTAATACAATACTACTGTATTTTTTATATCTTATTTATTTCAAAAACTTACAGTTCAGACCTGTTTTATTACAAATAGGATTGATTCGCATTTTTTTACATGTTTTAATTGCGCCGGTTAAAAAAATCTAAACATATACAGGACACACAATGACACCTAAGTTTATTGTTTCTACGCTTTCGACTGCGGTCGCTTTATCTTTAAGCGCTAATGCTTTTGCAAAAGATGTAACTAAAGAAGAGAAGAACTTCGAGCAAATCACTGTAATTGGCTCTGCATCTGCAATTAACGATATTCCTGGCTCTGCTACTTTTATTGATGAGCAAGAACTAGAAAAGTTTGAATATACTGATATATCTCGTGTTTTAAGTGCTGTACCGGGTGTATATGTACAAGAAGAAGACGGCTACGGCCTTCGTCCTAACATCGGTATGCGTGGTACGGGTACAGGTCGTAACGACAAAATCTCAGTAATGGAAGATGGTGTACTTGTAGCACCAGCACCTTACTCAGCGCCTTCTGCTTACTACTTCCCTACTATGGGTCGTATGGAGTCTATCGAAGTACTTAAAGGTGCAGCTTCTGTAAAGTATGGCCCGCGTACAACAGGCGGTGTTTTAAACTTAGTTTCTCGTAGCTTACCAACTGAAGGGTCTAAAGGTTTACTTAACGCCGAGCTTGGTAGCGACGGTTTCTACAAAGGTCATGCTTACTTCGGTAAAAAGAAAAACAATGCTGCAGGCCTTGTAGAAGTTTTCACTTACGGTGCAGATGGCTTTAAAGATTTACCAGTAGGTAGCGACAACACAGGCTTCGAAAAGAACGATTTCTTATTAAAGTTTGGCTTTGACTTTGGTGATAACGAAGCACACAGCCTAGAAATGAAGTTAAAGTACTCAGACGAGCGCTCTGACGAAACGTACATGGGCTTAACTGACGCTGATTACCAAGAAAACCCTTACCGTCGTTATGCTGCATCGCAAAACGATGAAATGAACACACAACACAATGCATACCAAATCAACTATGCATACCGCTTTGGTAAAGGTTACGAGCTACTTGCGACAGCTTACCTGAACGATTTCCACCGTAACTGGTATAAAGCAAGCAAAGTAAGCAGCAGCTACCTTGAGCAATACAGCGAGTTTGAAGCAAACCCAACGAGCGAAGGTATTGAAGGTGTTGGCGTAAAAGCGAATAACCGTGATTACCAAGCGAAAGGCTTGCAAACTGAATTCCATATCCCTGCGGGCAACCACTACATCACTGTGGGTGCACGTTACCATGAAGATGAAATGGATCGTTTCCAATGGGAAGACAAGTACACGCTTAACCAAGACCTATCAATGACGCTTACAGAAAAAGGCGTTCCAGGTTCAAACAGCAACCGTTTAGATAGCGCAGAAGCGACGACCCTATTCATTCAAGATGAGTGGTCACTTGATGCATTAGTTATTAGCGCAGGCCTTCGCTACGAAGACATCACAATCAAACGTGTTGAATGGGCTAAGTCTGATCCAAACCGTGAAAATGGCTTAACAAAAGATATCAGCAACGACACTGAGATCTTAGTACCATCACTAGGTGCTACTTACACTGTTAGCGATAACCTAACGCTTCTTGCTGGTATTCAAAAAGGTTACGCACCAGCAGCCCCTGGTAATGCGGATCAAGAAGAAGAAGAGAGTGTTAACATTGAGCTAGGTGGTCGTTACGATTACGCGGGCATTCAAGGTGAAGTAATTTACTTTAACTCTGACTACACAAACATGCACGGTAACTGTACTGCGGCTGTTGGTTGTAGCGATGACAACATTGGCGACCAATACAACTACGGTGAAGTATCTGTGTCTGGTTTTGAGCTAAGCGCAGGTAAAGTGTTTGCTACTAACGCAGCTTCATTCCCTGTTCGCTTAACTTACACTTACACTGATTCTGAGTTTGACAATGCATTTGAATCAGATCTTTGGGGTAGCGTAGAAAAAGGCGATGCAATGCCATACGTGCCTGAAAACCAATTAGCGCTTTCAGTGGGTGCTGAGTTCTCAAGCTTTGTATTCGATACGCAAATGCGTTATGTGTCTGATGCACACGCAGACTTAACTAGCTCAGGTCGCAATGCAATCGACAGCCGCGTGGTATGGGATTTAGCTGCTAAATATCTAATCGACGACAAACAAAAAGTATACTTAACAGTAGACAACCTGTTTGACAAAACCTACGTTGCAAACCGTGCAAACGGCGGTATTCAACCGGGTAAACCACGTACCCTACAACTAGGTTACAGCTACTCGTTCTAATAAAACGACTTAGCGAAATATCAAAAGCCGTGTGATGAAAATCCCACGGCTTTTTGACTGGTTAAACGTATTGCAAAAACAAGTTATCATCGTGTGATTAAAATTGCTTGCCCTTGGATTATTTCAGCATTTTGCAAGGCTATGCATAGTTTTAAATCCTCATTTTCACTATTCATATCTTAACCATTCAAACCTTAATACTTCTAGTTTACTACTCGAACACCACATAATATTTTAAAACCTTGATTTTAAATAAATAATGTAATTAGTTAATTTTTAAAAAAGAGACCTCAATAGTGATAGAGCTGAAGTTTCATGATTCAATTGAACTGACAATCACTGTATCTAGAGAATCACATATGAGAATTTTGACCACCTCTAACGCCAAGTTTAGTTAGTAAAATGATTGAGAATTATTGTAAATTCATATCATTGATATTTATCACTTTTGTAACTAGATCCAAGCCTAGCTTCAGCTCGGTCGATTGCTTCTCTAAATGACACTCTAGGCATCAGAATAGATTCACGATTTTGCGTACCAAAGGTATAGTCATACGGAAAGTGCTTGCGCTCTGTATGTGGCCCAAATTTACCCGTTGCAAATATTCCTTGGTGGCAACTAATACAATTACTAGTCGAGTCAGGCCCCTCTATAAAAGGGTTAGAATTCCAAGTTATTAACTTCGACTTATTACGATAGCTTAAAAATAACTTTTTGCTACCACTAAATAGTGGAAAGTTATTCATGCCATCTCCCGGTGAAGAATCCATTTCAAGTTCATTAACCGACACTAACATAATATAGTTAGTGTAGATATCGTTGATATTATCCGGTCTATCACTACCAAACCCTTTATCTGCCTCAGGTTGCCAAATAAATGAAATCCATATCCAATCTTTTAGCTCCTTAGTGACAATGTGGAAGCCTTTTAGAACGAAGACTCTTTCACCATCACGTATCATAAAAGAATTTTTTTTATCTAGACAATATTCCCCTTTTTTAATCCACTCACTACTATTAGCAATAACTTCATGCACTCCTATAGGGCTAAGATCTTTAACATCACTTTTGTGACAAAAACCTATGTCATTTTGAGATTTAGCTTCACCCCACGCCAATTTCATCATAATTGATGTTGGCGGAAACTCAGCCATACAATTGGAATGAGATGCTTTGTTCGTTAGCGGTGCGTCCATCAACTTTATACTCACTGGTGAGCATTTAGCAATACTTCGAAAGTTCTGCAATATGTGGAGCACATAATCTGAGTTGTAAACTGCAGGAGAAAACGGTTGAAACCCTCCAGTTAATGGTGCTGGATCAAAATTAGGAGATTTAAGCCTTTGAATTTTAGTCAATAATTTTTTTGCTGCAATTTCTGTAAGTCCAGAGTCGGTAAGCGCTACATTGGAATCTATCGCGTCTAAAAGATACGTAATGTCATCACGAGAAAACCATGTTTGCCACAATGAAGCTGGACTATTTTCCATAACGAAACCAAAACCGGCTTGTTGCTTGGCAGGAGCTAAAACTTCAGCTGAAATTTGCCAAGCAATCTTCCTGCGAAGTGAAAAATCTGCTGCAAGCTGCAAAGAGTCAAGTTCACCTACACCTAAATAAGGCTCAGCTTTCACTCTTGCCCCTACCTCTTTTGATTTGGTTATCAAAGCTGCATGAATATTTAGACTAATGCCTATCAGAAAATAGGCAACTAGGTTCATTGAGGCTAATTTAAGCATTCAGCTCCCTCCTGCCTTAATTCATACTTTTAAGCGCTATTTTTTGCTTTAGTGACAACCCCCATTCAAAGTTAGCATCTATTTTAAGTGCCACCTCTATGTAATCACTAGCTTCTTTGAAGTGATTAAAGTGCAAGTGACAGTGGGAAAGCCAATAAAGGGCATCGAGGTATCCCCATGAAGGTATTTGCTCTGTTATTGGCTGGGCTGTTTCAAATAACTCAACAGACTTAGCTAGTAACGTAAGTGCTTTTTTCTTACTGCCTCCAACTAGCTTCGGTTTGTTCATAAACGATAAACCTTGTAATAGATACGCCCGGGGGTTGTTAGGATTTATTTCAAAAGCAATCTTAAAAGACCTATCCGCTGTCATCCCAGCTCTTGCTTTCGCTATAGGATCTTTTATTACAGCTGCCAAGTGACCACTACAACAGGCTGCCAAAGCATAAAACTCATCGCTTTTATTTTCCACTCCATGAGCATCTTTTAACAAGCTCATAGCCTGTCGCGAATGAGCTTTACTATCCACCTCCAACTGGCTCAGTGTCAATAATGTAAAAACACTATAGTAAACCTGCCAAGGCTTTAATTGTTCAGGCATCTGTTCTTTCACAAAATCATTAAAAAGCCGATTTAATCCTTTAATATCATATTGCATTTTTAGCCGCCAAATTTGTGTTTCAATATCTAGAAAGTGACGCGTATGTTGATACATTTCCTATCTCCTTACTCGAATTAACCTTTTCTAATGGCAGTCACAATTGAGCGATTAAGTGAAATAAAAGTCGGAGGGAGTCCACCGACAAAGGCAATAGTGATAGCAGTCAGAACAGCTATAAGCGCACTTTGCCAAGTGATACTAAATGGAAAAACTACTTCACTTAGGCTGAGATGATTCAAAATCACGGCTTTAGACTGCAAAAATATACCCAATGTCAACAATATTCCCACTACCGAGCCTGCTATACTTATTAAAATGGTGACACTATAAATACTGGTTGCTAGATTTAGCGAAGAAAAGCCTATCGCTCTGAGCACTGCTGTTTCTCTCTGACGGGCTTCAATCATGGTGTGCATGCTCTGCAATGTCGAAAAACCTGTGGCTAGAATTAAAATAATAATGCTGGGAATAGCAATAATATCTACAAACTGAATCATTTCATCGATTTGACCTGCGTAGTAATGTCGCTGCGTTTTGGCAACCAAGTTGATTCGGTTGTTTTCTTGGTTAAGTATATTGACTATCGCTTGAGCATTTGCAGCATCTTCAACTCCTACTCGAATAGATTGAAAAATAGCCCCACGATTGTAAGCATCCTGTAATAAACTGATTTCGCCCCATACCTCCGACTCTGCAACAGTCTCAGTTGTGGCGAAAACCCCCACAATTGTCCACTCCAATGAGCCCAAAGTAATTTTCTGGTTAAGCCCCAACCAAGGAAATCGTGAAACTAGCTTATCGCCAACGATGAGTTCACGCCTGCCTGACGAAAACATCCTACCACTTTGAATACTGAAGTGATTTCTCAGTTTCAGTGAATCATCACTTACACCTCTAACGGCAACCACCTGAACTTCGTGTTTGGCTGCATCGGCAACTCGAATATTAGTAAAAAGCTCCGAAGCGACAATCGAATTCCTAGAGTTTGCATTGATCAGTGTTTTTAGTTGTTCTACTTGTTGAAGGCTAAAAGAACTGATCACTTCGCTTTCTGAACCATTGCCCAACAGTATCAATTGTTTATCTGAGCCAGCTGTTTCAATCACCCCTGATAACCCCACCCGAAGTGACGAAAACACTAAGATAATCAATGTCAGACTAGCAGAGCAAATTAGAATAGAGGCAACCTCATAACGCCTTTGGGCTAAACTCTTAATGTCTAGTAGTAAACAATTTAAAAGTAGCTTCATATTAAATTGCCGATTTTAAGTTAGCTGCCATGTCTTCTTGCAACAACTTTAACAAAGGAAGAGTGGCACCTGTTGCACCAAGAGAAATAGCGATGGCGGAAATTTGAACTATGTCCCAAAATCTGAGCTCAATATCGGAGAACGGACCATCCACAAGTATCTGTCCGAGTAGTACGGAGCTGACAAGAGTAATACAAGTTGCAATCAACATGGCCAACACCACAACCAAAATATTCTCTGCCACTAACAGTGAACTAATCTTTCTTTTTGAATAACCCAGCGCACTAAAAAGTGCCAACTCCCTCTTACGCTCCACCAATGACTGAGCCATAGAACTGGACGTGAGTAAAAACACAACCAAAACGGCTATGGCTAAGACGAGTTTTGTCATGAGAGCCAAATCACCCAACTGCCTACGAAATGATTCAGCAAAAGCGCTTTCTTTTGAAGTAAAAGTTGCGTTTTTGCTATTTTCAAACAGCTTGTCTAACTGGTTGATAGTGTTGTTGATATCATAATCAGATCGAACCCGAGATACAAAAAAGCTAGTCATACCTCTGCCGAACAAACGATTCCGCTCCAAATAAGTGTGCTTGATTAACATAGACTGCTCTTCGGTACCGTCCTCGGCATAAAAAATCCCAGCAATGGTAAAGGGCCAATCGTTGCTGAAATTCTTTTGGGTCCAAATACTGGTAGTAAGCACAATTTTATCACCTACTTTCCAATCAAAACGCTCTGCAAGTAGCGGCGTGACTAAAACAGCAGTTGGATCTTCCAGCCACAAGGGCAGACTAGTATTTGGAATTTGAATTCCGTCATACACTGCAAAATAGGTATCTTCTTCAATAGCGTATTGAGAAAAGGTCTGGTCAGGTTTAAGAAAGTAACCACCAAACCAAGTGGCAAAAGTAGCGTTGCTCACTTGTGGCATTTTTCTCACCCGCTCAATGGCAGGTTGCATTAATGGCTGAATAATTGACTGTTGGTTGATGGTGACTATGCGACGTTTTTCATCCAGTTCAAATTCCACGTCATAGGCATTATCAATACCAATAATCAGACTGAAAACAAAAAATGCCAAACACATAGGTATTACAGTCAATACAAGTCGTACCGGCTTTCGCAGCATATTCTTCACAATTATCTGCAGCAAGCTCACACTAGTACTCCTTACCTGAAGATAGGAATACCTCTGAACAAACACTAGCTTGGGTAAGTCTTCCTTTATACAGCTCTATGCGCCTATCGGTTGCTTCAGCCGCTATCATATCGTGAGTCACCATAATAATAGTTTTCTTAAACTCTGTTTTTAATGTATTGAGTAAGTTTAAAATTGATTTAGCGGATTTTCTGTCCAGATCACCGGTAGGCTCATCGCATAACATTAATTTTGGTGAACTGACAAAAGCTCTAGCAATCGCGACTCTTTGTTCCTGTCCACCAGATAATTCGTTAGGATAGTGTGACGCTCTGTCTGCTAGTCCCACCAGTTCAAGTGCTGCACCCACTCGTTCTCGTCTCTTTTTTGATGACATACTGGTAAGGAGTAGTGGCAATTCCACATTTTGTGCGGCGCTTAAATAGGGCAGCAAGTTGCTAAACTGAAAAACAAAACCGATATTTCTCGCTCTCCAAAACGCAGATTCTGCATCGCTGCCTTTGATTTGTGCCTGACCTTCAATGAGTATTTGACCAGCATCCTGACTATCCAACCCGCCGATAATATTCAGCAGTGTGGTTTTTCCTGAGCCCGAAGGGCCAGTTAAAGCAATAAACTCTCCCTGTTCGACATTCAGGTTGATTTGATCCAAGGCGATAATCCGAGTGTCACCTTTTCGGTATTCTTTTGATAATTTTTTTATTTGTAAAAACATAATATTATCGCTTAATAGTAATAGTCTGGCCATCTGTTAAAGGGGAAGTTGACGATGCGATAACTGTTAATCTTTGTGGTACATCAGTTAGCAGATAATCGTCATTTGCGTTTTGTCTTGCATCTACTAGTCGCAATCTTGCAACGCCGTTTTCCTCGACAAATACATAGGTTTTTCCATCTATAAAATGCACCGCTGAATTGGGAATCACAATAGCTCTGGGGGCGTCTTTTAGATGGTCTGGCTTTTTAGTAAAAACCCCTGTTACCGTCGCGCCAGGGTTGATTGTATTCACTTGCTCTACAGGTTCTGTTATAACTATAACTGTGCCAGTTTGACTGTCAGTAATTGGCGCGATTTGTTTAATTTTTGCTTCAACTAGCAAATCGGGCTGAGAGGTGAAACTGACACGTATGCTGTCGCTGCTAAACACTTGTGAAAGAAAGCGTTCATTGACGTCAAAGTGAAACTCCAAAGAAGACAAGTCTGTGATGGTGCATATGCCGCTTCGGGTAAAAGTACCTCCGGCAGATGCAGGGGAAATAATTTCGCCGACGTTAGCACTCATAGCGGTCACTATACCACTGAACGGCGAGCGTATAACTAGGTCATCGAGATACAGCTGAGTTTGCAGAATGGCATTTTTTAATTCATCAATGGATTGCTCTAACTGGATGATCGCTATTTTCTTGCTAATGACCTGACTGAGTACTTGTTCGTAGGCTTCGTTACTAATAAGCTGATTTTCAAACAGTCGTTTCGCCCTTTCACCGGAAGCTTGTGTTAAAGCCAAATCTTCTAATCTAACCTCCCTGAGAGATAACTGAGATTTCAACTTGGTTTCAAAGGTATTGAGCTCTATCTTTGCTTGCCTGTCATCCAAAGTGGCAACAGCTTGACCTGCTTGTACCAAATCCCCTAGCTCTACAGAAATACCGGTCACTCTACCCGTTACATTGGCTGATACAGTGGTGCTCTCAGGCGCAACAACAAAGCCAGATACCTCTAACAAAGGAGCTAAAGCGACTCCTGAAGAACTAGTATCCTGTGGGATAACAATTACGCCGACTTCGGTTGGTTTATCTGTTGATAGGTTTTGAACTGCAATATAGCTGATTCCCAGTAGTAATAACACAAAAATTGGATAGTAGATCAATTTAAGATTACTTGGTTTGTGCAACTGTGCAGTGTCACCAAATTCAAGTTTGTGCAAGATGGACAACATATCTTCATTGGTGTCTTTGCTTAGGTTACTTTGAATTCGGCTCATATGAATTTTTCTCGATTGAGGTTTCTAACGCCGGCGACACAACCCAACCCGCCCAAACCTATTAAAATAGCTGCCGGAAATAGTGCTTCTACGATTGAATAATTACGCCAAATTGCGCCTTCCATCAGCAAAATAGACCATTTACCGGGACTGATACTGCTAAGGGCAGACAGCCATTCAGGCATTAAAAACTGCGGCATCATGCCACCGCCTAACATGGCGAATATCACCATAATTGACCAGGCAGCACCTGCCACCGAACCCGGGTTAGAGCCAAGGCTGCCAATGGCTAGCATCAGTCCGGCAAAACAAAACGCAGAACACAGAATGGCGAAACTCAGCATAGCGAAAGATTGAATATTCAGTTGAAACGCAATCTTTCCGTACACAATTAAAATGGCGCAGGAAATAAAAATAGTGAACATACATGACAGGATCTTGGAGGATAAAATCACCCACATAGGAGTGGGGGAGACTTTTAATCGCAATATGGTTTGTTGCAGTCTTTCGGTGGCCAGGCTAGTACTCATAATGGCCACGCAGGCTAATATAGACCAGAGTGCAGCTTGCGGTACGGTAATACTAAAAGCACTCACGGGCAGCTCGCTTTCAACAACATAATCTTCATGGGTGATCTTTAACGGCTGCAGACTTGGGCTGGCCATACCCGATGTGCCACTGTCTTGTCTTTCCTGCACTAACTCCATCGCTGTGGGGATAGTGATGCCGGTGATCATCCCGGAAATTACTTTGCGCTTAGGATCGGACACTATGCGAATTTCAGGAGGAGAGCTGATGAAAGGAAACTGCTGTAATCTGGCACCAAAATCCGGCTCTAAAATCATATAGGCAATAACGTCCCCCAAACGCGTGGCGTTTTGGGCCTCTTCTAATGTGCTCTGAATAATTTCCAGATCATCCCGTTGTGACAATCGTTCTATATAGGCAGCACTGATTGGTGTCTTGTCATTGTCAACCAGGGCTACGGCCAATTTGTTGGTTTCCTCACTGGCACTGTTAATGGCCCCGAAGATAGTGGCGATCAAAAGTGGCAACAACAAAATCATAACCAGGTTGGATGCATCACGCACAATTAACATGCAATCTTTTTTAATTAAATGGATGATTTCACGCACTGAGTTTTTCTCCGTTCAACAAATTTGTCAGCACGTCTTGCAGGCTGGGCGGAATGACCCTGAGATTAAAAATACTGGAGTGAGAATCAAACAATTGATGTACCGCTTTGGCTGGCTCTCTGCTGGACAGAACAAAAGGTTGCCCCTGCTCAGTCTCCTGATACGAAATTTGACTATCACCGCCGTATTGAGCAATAAGATCCTGTGTGGAGGCGCAAGCCAGAGCCCGGCCTTCGTGTAGTATCAGCACCTCGTCACAGACCTGATCCGCTTCCTCGATATAATGAGTGGTATACAACACAGTTTTACCTGAGTTTTTTAGGTCTAACACCACGTCTAAAATGTGTTGCCGGCTTTGAATATCCACTCCAGCGGTAGGTTCATCCAACAACAACAATTCGGCGTTACTCAGCAGTGCCACCGCCATATTGGCTCTGCGTTTCATTCCTTCTGAACAAGCCTTTACCTTGCGATGGATAAAGGTCTCCAGACCCATCTTTTCTGAGGCGTAATTAACTTTTTTTTCAAGTTCACTTCCCTTTAAGCCTTGCAGAGTAGCGAAGAAAGTCAGATTCTCCATTATGGACAAACTGCTGTACAAGGCGATTCTCTGGGGGGCCAAACCTATTTTTGAGCGCGTTGTTTGATCATATGGAGGCATTGAATTGAACAACTCTACCTGCCCTTCGTCCGATGAAAGAAGCCCAACCAACAAATTGACTATGGTCGTTTTTCCAGCTCCATTTCTGCCTAAAATTCCCAGTACCTTGCCAGCATCTACAGAGAAACTGACACCTTTGACAGCTGGATTGGCGTCATAGGACTTATGAATATTTTTGAAATTGAGTATTGTTGACATATCAGCCTTGTTGCTCCTTGTACCCCTTGATTGAAGTGTTAGTTTGATTTGCACTGTGCCAATAGACTGCGAAATTAAAGGCGCAATGGGCGATAATGGCGGGTATTAATGATTCAGTACTCAAAGTCATTAACAGCCATATAAAGCCGTATACTGATTTGAAAACCACATGTATCCAGCCAAAGAAAACGTGGTGCAACCCAAATGCCAGTGAGCTAATGACAGCTGCCCATGTTAAAGAGAGTGACCACTCCTGAAATATGGCTAATGGCAAATAGGCTCGCCAAATAATCTCTTCCATCAACACAATGGACACCACGACAGGAACAAACCATTTCTTTTGCCAATAGGGCACTACAGATGCGTGAGCGTGTGCTTGTTGTTTGATTTTTAGCGATATTAACCAAGCTTCGAGTTTGAAGAGTAATAGCCCTGAAATAGCGGACAGCAGGATAATTGCTGTCGATACCAGCCTGTGCTCAGAACTCAATGGCAGTTTGAACTGTTGATTAACTTCAGAGTGGGAAGAGGCCCAATATACAGCAACAAACAGAAGAGCCAGGGTACCAGCGTACATTAGCAAGCTGTTTCGGCCGAAAAAGTCATAACTATCAATGCGCAACTTAGTAAGTAGCTGTGCTGAAAGAGCGAATACCACTGCCAAAATCAGAACAAAACCAAGTATCCAATAAAGTACCATATCCATCACCTATTAGAGGGAGCTGTAGTCCGGTATCGGTTTACCAATTGGCATAATCAGAGAGACAAATTGGCGGTCTCCATCAATACTCATGAGCTGATTCATCTCGTCATCTAGAAAGCCAAATACCATGCAGGATCCCAAATCAATTGAGGTTGCGGCAAGGTGTAAGCTTTGTCCCAATACACCGGCATCCATATGGGTGAGGCGATAGGCCCTGTCCTCATATTTCCATTGCACTCTGTCTAAGTCACTGACCAATACAAAGATGCCTGCGCAGCGTGCAATCCAGTCCTGAAATGAAGTGATTTCAAATATGCGCCCTCTTATTTCGCCTTCACTGACCAACTCCAATGCGTGTTTGTCGGCTCTGTACTTATATATTCCACGGGACAGTGATTCCGTATTCAGCGAAATATAGTAAAGCTGGATAGAGAGCAAACCTCCCCCGGTAGGAGCTAGAGGTGCATGGGGAATAACCTGAGATGAAGTAGTTTTAAATCTATCTCTTGCACTCACTGTGGATGCACATAAACTTGATATTTCAGCAAGAGAAACGGCTTCATCAGTGTAATCTCTCACTGATGTTCTTCTGCGCATCAGTTGTTCAAACTTTTCCGAGGGTTGCTCGCTTGGCTCAGGGAGCGTGATCAAAGTATTGTTATCATCACCTTGGTTAATCGCGGGCCGGTCAGAGAACAAAATGTTGTTCATTACCTGCTTACCCACATCAACATCCAGCTTTAATCCATCGTGAGCCAAGGCCAGAGGGCTAATAGGTAAACCTTCTTCCTGACGAGCCAAAGCACGCTTAATATACACTTCAATAGCCGCCTTGTTTGCCGCATCCAGTTGCTCCAACAGAGGAGTAACCGTATCTCCATTCGGAAAAGGACAACTTTGATTAGATTGTTCAGCCGCAGGTGCGGAAGCAGGCATTTCCTGATCTATGGTTTGTTCGCTATTATTCATGACTGTTTGCTCCATTCTTATCGTTTGTGACACCGAGAACGCATTGAATAGACTGTTCGATTCCGTCGAGATCTAAGAAACGATCCACTTCGTTATCGTAGAAGTAATCTAGTTGAGTCATTTTCCCACTTTGCATTTCTTCCTCGTAGTAACCGAGGATATAGCCCAGGTCTAATAGCATTTTGCGGTAACCTTTTGTCCCGAACATCATCATGTATCTCCAAGGACAGCCGACTAGAAACACCAGTGAATCTTGAGTAGATACTGAACCTGCACTGGGTCCATAAAATGATTGATTTAGCTTTTCCAGCTTTGCGGCGTCGTAATTTCTGTCTTTAACTAGAATTTGTTTGTTGGGCAGGATCTTGCGCAGCTTGTCGCCAGTGAGTACATAAGCGTCTATGGCGTAAAATCTTCTGGGAGCAAATTGTCCCAGTGAATGCAAGCACTGAGGTACTTCCTTATGCCACTCAAACGCCGGCAGTATTGGACTGACATTCATATCACTGACAGTGTCTGGGCTGTAGTTGTATGGAGTGTCCATATAATGCTGAATAATCTGATCTATGCTCTCTTGATTTTCAGCGATTCGCCTAGTGGTGTGGCGAGATACTTTCGAATTTTCGTGAAAGAATTCCGCCGGGTTAATGGAAAGCTCACCGAAGCGGCATTGAAATTCCCTGTATACCTCCGGTAGTAAGTCGATACTGTTAATCGGCGGCATAAAGGTGCCTTCGGCTGTAGTTTTCTGATCTAGAAAATAATCAGCAGGATCGATAAATGGCATAACCGGACTCCTACAAGAACACGTTTCTAAATGGACGGAATGGAGCACAAGCCGGGCAGCGTGGAATGCGTTTAATATCTTCGTAATCGACCGACATGCGCTCGAAGTCAGTCCGTATGGCGCGACTCACCAAATAACTTCTGCCAGTTGTAAGATAGGTCAGCAGCCCTGCGGTAAACTGTCCTGATACCACATCAACATAGGGAGGGGGGGCTATTCCTAAATCTGGCTGCCCCATTGCACTCACTGCATCATAATAGGTGATTACATCGCGCTTTAAGGTACCGGCGGCGGCAATGCCCTGAACGTCGAACTCGTTAAAACAACCGGTTTCCCCAGGAATAAAAATAGGTCCTGCAACGCCTTCAGAACCATCAAATATACTAATAGCCCAAGGCTTTTCCGCTTCAAGAGCTTGTTCATTGATAGTGTGCAATATGGATTGCATATATTCATCCAGTGCAGCCACTACAAAGTCACACTCTTCAAATACTCTGGCGATATTTTCTTTAGAAAAACTGTCCTCGGTAAAGGTGGAAATACGCTTTAAGTCGTACTGCTGTAAAGATTCAGCTAAACAGTCAGCGATAGGAGCCTGCTCTTGAATATATCTGGGCTCAATACCGAGGAAGCGATGAACGGTATTGGTATTGTTGATTTTGGCGTCATCTGCCAAGATCAAGTGCTGAATGCCGCTTTGCACCAATTGTTTGGCTATGCGACTTCCCGCTTGACCACAGCCTATTACCCCTATGCGTTTATTCGCCAATGGCGTTTCGGCGTCTTGAATAACCCGGTAGTAAACGTCCACTAAATCGTGGTCAGCCTCAACCAGAATTTTTTCTTCAATTAATTGCTCAATGAGTTGGCGGGCATCTTCTTGTTCTTCGTGTTTAACGATTCCCTTTTCTCTGAGTTCCTGAAGATTAGTTTGACTGTTCATATGGTTAATAACACGACCTAATAAACCAGTACGCCCTTTATCCGTCCAATTTTTGGAAAAGAAAGAGCGAGCACTGTGTTTAACCAATATTTCATTTTCGGTGACTTTTATCACTCGAAGATGTGGATTAACCTGATATTTTTCGTTTCCAAGTTCCATTTATAATTACCTTATATTTTTGGGCAACATAGATTCTTTTAAAATGCCAACCCTAGTTAAAGGGCCGGCATTAATTTACTTAGCTTTGGTTTGATCACCGCCATTACAGCAACAACAGCAACAGCACCAGCAGTTACAACCGCCAGGAGCAAACGCTAATCCTGACTCGTATCTGTGATCAAAAACTGAAGATTTTGAGAGTTTCATTTGTCTTCCTTATATTTAAATTTAAAAACCAACCCCACGGTTATTCCGTGTGTTTTCCTACTAAAGCTGCAAGTTGCAATGCAACAAGCACCCATTACCGCTAACCCGGTTTTAAATTACATGTAACCCAGTTTCTATGGATATGGTTGTGGTGATTTAGTCAAGTCTTCAAAAGTTAACTTTCTGTCTTTCCAATTTAATTCTTGTGGTAATTCGAAATAACGATCAACTCCATATGAAGGCATTGAATGTAAGTATGGAGGTGTAAGTTTGGTACAGAAAACTTTCGTCAAATGGACTGTTTTTAAATTAGGTAGCGTAAAATTAAAAAATATTGGGTTTAAACCATTTTTTCTGGAAATTTCCAACATTTGCTCGTATTTACTTTCATTACTCTTAGGCTTTTTTATAAGCTCTGATAATTTTATTTTTCCAGAACCTTCTAAATACCATTGGAGCTTTTTGGCGTGGGATGGGTAACCATAGTGACCAATTACTTTGTAGAAAATATCGAACTTTTCTACAGGTACATCCTCTTCAACAAAAAACAGTTCTTTCACTCTTTCTGAGTATGCCCATTGAGGACAGTTTAGAATGATTCGGCTACTTCCCTCTGCCTGTGCAAATTCACCTAAGGCTGAGAGGATGGCATCTTCAATTGTTAGACCACCGCCGCCTCCGGAAATATAGTTGTATTTGTTAAAGCCTTTAACGAAACCAACAGCAGTGACAGTATAAAAATCCTCTACATCTGTCATATGTAAGTAAAGAGTAATATCGTCAACTAGGGTTTTGGCGTGTTCTAAAATGCGTTGCACTTTAAAATCGTCAGGCAAGCAGTCCAATTCAATGATCTTCGGTGCATGTCCTGTATTCCAGTGTACATTCACAGCATCGCGCTCTAACACTTCAGAAATACCATGATAAACGGCGAGTTCTTTTGTAATGTGAGTCGCTAATCCACCACTTGTGGCATAGCAAAACATATTTTCTTTTGGATGCAGTAAGCTAAATGGCATAACAATTTGAGCAGGCACCCAAATTTTCTCAGAACTATCCAATAATCGTTCACCTTGAATCCATCCCACAAAGGTATCTTCAGTAAATCTCTCGTATTCAAATCCTTCTCTTTCGTATTGTTCATCTGCAAACAAGGGTAATTCACTGGGATGCAAGCAGTTGAATCCTTTTTCCTGCATAGTTCTGTAGGTACCATGTATCAGCCGGTCATCGTATGCAAATGAGATGAAGCTTCCCATTGCCCTCTCGATAACTTCGCCCAAGGAAGAGGCCATCATGGCAGGTAAGTCAAAGCCTTTACCGCCACCAAAAATGGTCCGTTGTATACTACTTTCGAAAGAATTCTTGCCAAGAATATCTCGAGCAATATGATCAAACTCATAGAATTCACAGTTCCCAGTGTACATAGTAAGCCCCCCTGAGCCTCTAAAATAACTAAGTATCCTTTTGATTGGTCCCCTTGGGTAATAATAAGAGTTTATTTCTTCATACCCTTTACTTTCCTTGATTCCTGTAATGTAAGGCAAAGACAGGTACTGTTGATTAATTGCAGTCGATTCAATGTTAGCTGACATAGTAATAGTCCCAAGCGAATTTACTTTTTGATGTTTGTTATTTAGTATTTATTCAAGCCAAAGTACTGCCCGATTGACTCCCCCTTCTCTAGAGTTGGTATCAATGTGTTCCTAATCCAAACATTGTCAGAAATCTCTAACGATTGAGTAAGTGCAGATATTGCCTCTTCTTGCTCGCCAGATACGGATTTGAGCATACCTAACCAAAGATAAGCTTCGTCAAGACCCCATTTAGGTAAGGGGTGACCTCCATTTGAGTTTTGAGTTTTAAAATGCGCTATAGCGCTGCTAAACAATTGACTTGCTCTCTCTACGCCTCCACCAAATTGTGGGGGGGTATACACAGCACTCGTCCCTTTGATGAATAACAAGCGAGGATTTTGACTGTCTATTTTCGTCGCAGCTTCAAGGGCATCACGACTTTTAAGTGACAATGCCATAGTTTGTTCTGGTTGGTAACGAATCATGGCATTAGAACATGCTGCATTGAGAATATATGCTTCAGTATACTCTACTGACCTGGCGAGTATATTAGCGTTAATGTCAAGACAGTTTTGAAAATAGGCTTCGCCATTTTCGTAGTCGAGTAACCCAAGCCTATAGTTGATGAGAGCGATATAATACTGAATAAAAAGTAACTCTCCTTCTGAATTAGTCTTTTTATTATGTAGTAATTTCCCATACTCTTTTAAACTTAAAACGTCATTTAAAGAGTATAGTTTTTGTATTCCATCTGAAACACCATTTAAATCAGATACTTCTTCCACCTCCCCGGCCCTTATAGACAAACTCAAAAGACACTGAAATAAAAACAGAAAGAAAACTAAAAAAAGCCTCATGATAAACTCCATTTTAAAAAATTATAACAATATAATTTCACTCCCACTTTAACTATTATATCAACATTCAAGAATGTCAAACATTTTCACCTCAAAAAGACACAGGTAAAAAAGATAGAAAAAACAAAACAACCCAAAGCAACACAATGAAAAAAAAGAATTAATATCAACCTCGAGCAGATACTCAATTCAACATCAAGACCCACAAGTAACTGAATCAAAATAACTATTTATTTTCAATAAATTATAAAAATAAAACACAGAAATAAAAAACATAGAAAAAAAGCTGAATAAAAACAAAAAAACAATAATAACTCATTAAACAGAAACCACAAAAACAATAAAAATAACCACTTAAAAAGCAACTTTAAAACCCACATTCATGTTTAGTGAATTTAAAAAATAATAAATTCATAATCCATATTAAAAATTCAACCCTACAAAAAAAACAAAATTAAAATCTAAAAAACAAAAAATTAGCATATAACTCATTAAGTCCATAAAATCATTTTACGGTTCATGAAAAGGAATTATTTCAATGCTCTCACGAATTATATCCAAACGAAGAAGATAAATTCTATTTTTAGAAAATTATTGATTGAAGAGTATTTGGCAGAGCACATAACTAATAATATGAAGGAACGTAAAAACACAGAGCAAGATCACGAACTTTACCTTGACTTAAAAATATGATCTTATACTTCTTTTTTAAGTTAGCGCTCTTATGTCTGATCCCTTATTTCTAAAATACTTCTAATCAATTGATGACCCTCGTCAACACACGGTGAGACCGCACTTTGTAAAAAGGCTTTAACACCCAGCTCTTTTCTGATCTAATAACGCCTACATAATCACTATCTACTTGTTAATTATATCGTTATTTAGCCACCTTGAACTTATTGAAGATATGCGTTCTTTTATCTATCAACATCATGATCTTACTGATGTTTTGTTTCTTATCATCTCGGCGGTTTTATCCGGTATGAAGGCTGGAAAAATATTGAAGTAAACTCCCCGGTCTCAGGCAGTCAGAGCATTTAAACACAGTATTCCAACGCGACATAGCATTGCACGTATTCTTAAAACAGTGGAGACTGATCCGTTGGTTTTGGCCTTGTTCAGTTAGGTCAACGAGCAGCGGTCTGAGTCTGGTAAGCCAATAATTGCGTTTAATGGCAAAACCCTACGCAGTGCCAGTAGAAAGCGTGAGGAAAACTTACATTTGATGTCAGCTTATGATTGTGCGTATGGTTTAACTTTGTATCAGCGTACGGTAGAAAGTAGGTCCAACGAGATCCCAGCAGTTAGGGCCTTATTAGATGTGCTCGATATTTCAGATTCTATCGTCACATTAGATACGCTACATTGTCAGAAAGCGACACTCTCAACACTGATTTTAAGAAAGGCTGATTTCACTGGTCGCAGTTGAAAGATACAACAAGTCCGGCTCGACAACAAAAATAGACACACACTGTTACTGTTATTACTTCTGTCGAACCAGATGCAAATATGTTACAAAAGCGATCCGCCATCACTGGCACATAGAAAACCAGCAGCATTGGGCGCTAGATGTCGTGTTTAAGGAAGACACTTGCCAGATAGATGAACCGATTTCGGCGGAAAATATCGCGCTATTCAAACAGGTTGTTCGCAATCTGGTAAAATAGCACAGAGGCCGTAAAGATTCGATTCGTGGTAAGTGCTTTCGGACCAGCTTTGACGATGAATTCAGGACTGAGCTTATCTTTGGTTAATCGTCGTTAGCAAGCTCTTTGATATCATATTCTTAACTGTCAGTACTGTTATTTCAGGATGTCAAGGTTGGCAAGATATAAAAGATTTTGGACACGATAGACTTGATTGGCTTAGAAAGTTTGTCCCATTTAAAAATAACATTCCTCGCCACGATACTATTGCGCGAGTCATCAGTTGTATAGACATAACACAATTTCAAGATTCATTTTCATCTTGCATGAAGGCTTGTAGTAAGCTTACTTATGGCGAAGTAATCGCCTTAGATAGGAAACGATTAAAAGGCTCATTTACTCAAGCAGATAGACGAGATGCACTATGGTAAAGAAGTTGATTATCTATTTGTAGTTAAGGCAAATCAGAAAGCGTTACTTAAGCAGATTGAAAGTGAGCTATTACCAAAGCTAACCGAACAAGTAAGAGATCGTGTGCTGTTTAATGAAGCCGACTATCAAAGAAATAGAGAAGAATTCAGGAATTGTGCAATAACATGGTTTAGAAAAATTACTTGAAACGGTTCATTGGAGAGACGCAAAAACGATTGATGTAATAGTCTCTTACAGGAAAGAAAAAGATAAAAATAAATAATGAGTTATGCTATCGCTATTACATAAGTTCAGCACATTTAACAGCAGAAAAACTAGTGGTGTCAGCTTGTCAACACAGGCAAATTGAAAATGGATTATGTTGGCGCTTAGATATGGGGTTTAGAGAAGATGATTGCCATTTTAGGCGTGAGGGAGTAGCATTGGTATTCGCCGGACTTAGGCATATCGACTTCAATCATTTAAAAGCAAAGACAAGTATTAAAAAGTATGCTTGAAAAGCAAAAGAAAGCGATGCGCAGTAGGGGGTTTCTTGGTAAAACTTTGACTTAAAAGTGTTTTTAATACTCTCACCCTGCGTAAAAACATAGAGATGTGTGTTATCAAAGAATCTCAAAAAAGCCGCGGTGATGGGCGTACCGCGGCTTTGCCTAACTTGAAAATAATCTACTGGATTACTTCCAGCTTCTCATCTTATGGCCTTTTAGGGCATAGAATAAAATGAATACATAACTTGGGATCATAACAATGTAAGCGCCTTGTGCGCCTAGGCCTGCTACGTTTCCTAAACCGATTAATAATGGGCCTAGTGCACCACCAGCAATGCCCATGATCAATAAGCCTGATGCAGTGCCTGTTAAGCGACCTAAGCCAGCTAAAGCCAGTGGCCAAATTGCAGGCCAAACCATGGCATTAGCAAAGCCTAATAACGCAATGCATAACAATGGGTCTGGTAATTGTGGGCCACCAAATGGCACTAATAATAGGTTTGAAATAATAAACGAGTCATTACTACCAAGTACCACTAACAACACGGTGATAATACCAGCAATACCCGACATTAATAACGCCGTTTGTTGGCTCATAAAGCGTGGAATAGTCAAAATACCAATCGCGTAACCAATCAACATACACGCCATAGTGTAAGAGGTCATAACTGAGTAGTCGGCAACGCCAATTTGTAAAGCGTACGAGCCAATGGTATCTGCTGCAATAACTTCAACAGCAACGTATAAAGCAATACCCACGACACCTAAAACTAAGTGAGGATGTGCTAGGGTTTCTTTAATTTCACCTTTACCGTTTGATGTTTCGTCTTCATCAAACACTAAATCAGGTAATGGTGCAAATTTCGCAAAGGCAGCAAATAACATGATTAACGCAGCAATCAATACATAAGGCATGATAAGGCTATTTGCCATAATATCTTTTTGTTCTTGCGATAATTTACCTGCGCCATCAACCACACCGCTTACTACTACAGCTGCAAAAATCACAGGCACGATAACACCCGCAAATTTGTTTAATAAGCCCATGATACACACGCGCACAGCGGCTGATTTTTCAGAGCCCATTTTCACCACATATGGGTTAACAGCGGTTTGTAGCACGGTTTGTCCAACACCTATCATTAACTGTGCGAACAAGAAAATTTCGATCATTTGCAGTTTCGCAGCCGGAATATACATCAGCGCCGATAAAGCCATAATCGCACAGCCAATCGCCATACCATTCTTATAACCAACGCGCTTGATCAGCATAGCCGATGGGATACCGGCAACTGTTACCGCAATATAAAAAGAAGAGATGATAAACGAAGCTTGTAACGGCGAAAGCTCAAGCATTTGCTGCAAAAACGGTGTGATTGCACCATTAAGCCACGTTATACACCCTAAGATAAAAAACATTGAGCCGGCCAATACCATTGGCAGCCAGATGCTTTGTTTTGTGTTGTTGTCACACTCAACCGTTGCTTCCATAATTGTTCTCTTAGTTTAATTATTTTTATTTGGTTGGAATCTAGTATACAACTCAACAGAGTTGTTTAATTTCCATACCAATCACAAAAATTTAATCATACACTAACAAAAATGACAGCGCTATCATTTTGCGTTCATATAAGTGCAAAAAAGCCGCAGCTAATTGCTTAACTGCGGCTTAAACTAAGTAGTAACAACTAGTTAGGTGTTATTTACCAATTGCTTCTTTTGCGAACAAATGTTTAATTGGGCCAAGGTTGTCTACAAGGCTTAAACCAACGCCACGTACAAGTTTTTTCAGTGGGTTAGCGCCTGCAAATAGCTCTTTTAAGCCTTGCATCATAGCAATGTGCTTTTGTGCATCAAGCTTACGAGTACGTTCATAATCACGCAGCGTGCGTGCACTTGCAAACTCGCCTTGCTCATTACTTAATAGCTCAATTAAATAAGCGGCGTCTTTTAGGCCAAGGTTCATACCTAAACCAGCTAATGGATGAATGGTATGCGCTGCATCGCCCATTAATACCACTTTACCCGACACCCACTGCTGGGCATAACGCATCTTAAGTGGAAACGCCATGCGCTCACTTTGCACTTCACATAAACCACATTGGCCATCGAGAGCTGCCATAACCGCTTTATTAAAGTTGCTATCATCAAGCGCTAGAAGTGTTTCACAATGCTCTGGGCTTGTTGACCAAACAATTGAGTGCGTATGTTTATCTGGCAAGGGTAAAAACGCCAGCGGCCCAGTGGGCAAAAACACTTGGCGTGCCGTGTTGTTATGCTCATCAGCGGTTCTAACTGTGGCAACAATGGCGTGATGGTCATAATCTTTAAAAGTAATTGGCATGTTGAACTGCTTACGAATAGCCGAGTTAGCCCCATCAGCCGCCACTAATAACTTAGCAATTACAGGCTCGCCGCTTTCAAGAGTAATAAACACATCAGAATCAGTTTGATGAATTTGCTGGTAGCGGGTTTCGAATAATAAAGTGGCATTACTTTGCTTTTCAAGTTCGCTAATTAAAGCGTAGCGAATAATGTCGTTTTCAACGATATGACCTAACTGCGGCAAATCGAGATCGTTATGATCAAAATGGATTTTGCCAAAGCTGTCTTGATCACGTACATCCATCGAGGTATACGGTGTAGCACGTTGTTTAATGATCTCTGGCCATACATTTAAAGACTCAAATAAGCTCTGACTAGCTAAGCTTAATGCGCTCACGCGAAGTGCGTAATCATCACCCGGTAAGGTTTGATTTTTACTCGCATCAATCACCACAACGCTGATATCTGCTTTTGCTAAACCTAGTGCTAGCGTAAGGCCAACACAGCCACCACCGACAATACAAACTTGTGCTTGTTTCATATCCGTTTACCTTGCTTAACCTGACCCATAAGCTGTTTTGCCAGCGGGGTTTTTAACGAGGAGAATAAATCCATTGAGAAAAGACCAATGCTGCGACCAAGCGCAAGCAATCGTGATGAGTTAGAGAACAAACGCACTAGGCTGTCTGTGAGTGTCATCACGGTAGTAATATCTTTACTGCGAGTTTGGCTGTAATAACGGGTAAAGGTGTAATCACCAAGGTCGTCTCTATTTGCCATATCACACAGTAGTTGCACATCACGCAGGCCTAAATTAAAGCCCTGCCCTGCGATAGGGTGAATAGCGTGCCCTGCATTACCAATTAATACCGTACGGTGGCTGCTCAGTGATTCTGCTTTACCATACACAAGCGGATAACTTGCACGCATACCCACTTTACTAAATGAACCGCCGCAGTAACCAAATGCTTTTTGCAACTCAGCTAAAAAGGCATCGTCTTCAAGCGCCATAGTGTGCTCAATTTGCTCAGGCTCCATGCACCACACCAGTGAGTATCGATTATTACTCATTGGCAATAGGGCCATTGGGCCGTGCTCAGTAAAACGCTCAAAAGCATGATGATGATGACCACCAGCCACTTCGATGTTAGCAATAATCGCCGCTTGCTGATAAGCGCGAGTATTAAACTCTATATTAGCTAGTTTACGGCTTTGCGAATGAGCACCATCGGCAATCACCACAAGCTTTGCGCTTAACTGCTCACCCGAGCTTAGCGTGATGTTGGCAAAATCGCTTTGGTATTCAAGCTTGGCAACCGTATCAGGGCAAAACAAACTAACATCAGTACGAGTAAGTTGCTGATGAAGGCTGCGCCCAAATGGGTTCACTACGACCACATAACCAAGGGCATCATGGCCATATTCTTGGCAATCAATATGTGTTTTACCAAAATGACCACGGTCAGACACAGTTACTTTTTCAATCGCTGCCGCAAATGGCGCTTGGCAATCAAACGCATTGATTGATTTTAAGTACTGAACAGACTGCTGAGCCAGCGCAATGCTTCTATCATCAAAGCTTGGGTGATAGTCTGCGCTTACTTCATTTGCTTCAATTACAGCGATTGATAACTGATTATTGCTCTGTTTTAGACCCAGAGCACAACTTGCTCCCGCCATTCCACCGCCGATAATGACAACATCAAACTGCTTTGCCACGCTTGCTCCTAGCCTTTATTTGCTTGCATCACTGCTTCAATGTCACTAATGGTTTTTGGAACCGAAATGGTCAGATTTTCATGGCCATCTTCAGTGACAAGTAAGTTATCTTCAATACGAATACCGATGCCTTTATATTGCTCTGGTGCTTTTGCATCTTCGCTAATATATAAACCCGGCTCGATAGTGAGCACCATGCCCGACTCAAATAAGCGCTCTTTTTCATCAAGCTTGTATTCGCCAACATCGTGCACGTCTAACCCTAACCAATGGCCAAGGCCATGCATGTAAAACGCTTTGCATGCTTGGTTTGCCATTAACTCATCAAGCTCGCCGGTTAAAATGCCTAAATCAATAAGCCCTTGCGTTAATACCGTTGAAGCCAGTTCATTTGCTTTAGATAAACTACCGCCCGGCTTAACTTGGCTAAATGCTGCTTCTTGGGCTGCTAATACAATGTTGTAAAGCGCCGCTTGTGGTTCGCTAAATTTGCCATTAATTGGGAAGGTGCGTGTAATATCTGCCGCATAACCTTCAAGTTCACAGCCAGAATCAATTAATACTAAATCGCCATCTTTTAGCTCAGCATCATTTTGTGTGTAGTGCAAAATGTTGGCGTTGTCGCCACTGCCGACAATCGTGCCATAAGCAGGGTGACGAGCACCATTCATTGCATAATGATGATGAAGCTCTGCTTCTAATTGGTATTCAGTTGCGCCTGGTTTGGCAAACTGCATAGCGCGAATATGGCCTTGTGCACTAATTTCGCACGCTGTGCGCATAATGTTTAATTCTGCGTGAGATTTAAACAAACGCATTTCATGCACTAAACCACGAATATCTTTTATGGTATGTGGGGCTTTATAGCCTTTTTTAGGTGCGCCGCGAAGTGTGTTTAATAAGTCCCAAACCTTTGCATCGAAATTTGCGTAAGTGCCTTGTGCATAAAATAAAATCTGCTGGCCGTTCACCAAATCTAATAATTGTTCATCTAGTTCACTAAGTGGGCAAGTTGCGTCGAATAAGTACTCAGATTTAGCTTTTTCGAAGCCAATTCTACGGCCATGCCAAATTTCAGCTAGTTTGTCTTTGTTACGGCAAATAAGCGTACTTGGTGTATCGCTCGACGGGCAAAGCACTAAAACTGCATCTGGTTCGTTAAAGCCTGTTAGGTAGAAAAAGTCACTGTCTTGACGAAATGCATATTCAGTATCACGGCTACGTGTTACTTCTCCTGCCGCAGGAATAATAGCCACGCTATTTTTATCCATCATCGCAAGCAAGCGCTCGCGGCGGGCTTTAAATTCAGCTTTATCGATAGCAATAGACGACATGCTAAACCTCTGTAATTTGATTAGTGAAGGGTCTTCTTAGGGTTTTTATCAGCTGGTTCTTTACCTAGCTCAGCAAAACATAACAGCGCAGAAACACGTACATACTCAATCACTTCGTGCAGTGCTTGGCTGTCTTCTTCGGTCTCTTCAAACATGGTGTCTAGGCGGGTAATTTCACTAAAATCGCTGATCACTTCTTTCACATCAGCAGATAACTTGCCGTAATCTTTTTGTTTTAAACCAAAACCAAGCATAAAACCCGATACCCAAGATACTAAGCCATTGGCTAAATCGATCAGTGTTTCGTCGTCGCTTGGTAAGAATAGGTCAAATTGAAATTCTTCATCGCTAAAGCTGGCAACAACCTGAGAATACACATCAGCAAAAAATGCTTTTAAATCTTTATTGAAGGCTAAGCCATCATTGAATACATCGCTTAATAAACCTAAGTATTCGTCGGCTTCGATATTGATGCCACAGGCTAATAAACCACTGATCACACCATGGGCTTCTGCTGGTGCGACAAAAATTTCATTCTTTTCTAATAACAATTGGGCTTGTTGGTAATCAGGTAACGTGCTCATAACTTTTTCTTTGTTCGGCTAAGTAACGCCATGCTACCACTCGATAAATCGCAACTCCAATTAATTGTATGATTGAGGTCAAAAAGCAATCTGAAAAGTAAATAAGCAGTTAAAGGTGGGGAAAAACTACCCGAACGATCCGCTTTTTTTGCTTCTATGGTTTAAGGATTGAAACTTGTCTTATATACTGAAGGTGTTCCCTAGGGTGCAGGAGCTTGGTTAAGTCCCTGAGCCGATAAATTTTATGTTAGGGTTTCTGTTCGTCTACTATTGTGCAAGCTCGGCATGTACCGAGAAGCCTACGGTAAACCGCAGATCCCCGCCCTGAAACCTCAAGGTTTCAGGACTGACACCGGGCACCGCATACTTGGGGAACACCATTTCTATTTAGTTACAAGCTACAAGCTACAAGCTACAAGCTACAAGCTACAAGCTACAAGCTACAAGCTACAAGCTACAAGCTACAAGCTATCAATACCTTCCCTTATTTTTTCTCTTATACAAAACTTATTATTCTTATTCGCGCAAAATAAATTTCAAGCCTACGGTACTATTTAGTTTCAAGTTTCAAGTTTCAAGTTTCAAGTTTCAAGTTATCAATACTTTCCCTATATTTCACTTTTACAAGTAATTTTAGTTTTCGGCGTTGAAACGCCTCCTACATCTCGAAACTCGTTAACTTTACTCTTTCCCCTCGCTAACTCGCTAACTCGCTAACTTATTTTTATATGACTTCTGACGACTAATATCTAATATTTCCTATGTGTTGGGTTTCGCTTCGCTCTACCCAACCTACGGGCTAAAGCTCGACCTCGACTAACCCGTTATTTAAGAAATATCGCGCGAAATAAATTTCACGCCTACGGTATCGGGTTTAGCCATAGCAATGTGCGGGCACAATCTAACTTTACTCTTTCCCCTCGCTAACTCGCTAACTTGTATGTTTTTCTGACTTCTGACGACTGATATCTAATATCTCCATTTTTTCGACGTTAAAACGCCTCCTACAACTCGTATCTCGTCCCTCGAAACTCGCACCTTTCCCCTTGCTAACTCGCTAACTTGTTTATTTTTCTGATAGCTGACGGCTGAAAGCTGATAGCTCCTGTGTGTTGGGTTTCATTTCACTCTACCCAACACACATGTTTTCAACCTATCGCCCCTACTTAAACCACCCTTGAAAGCGCTCCATTAATAGATAATTAACTGGCACTAATAGCAAGGTGATAAGCGTTGCGAAGATAATCCCAAAGCCAAGGCTTACAGCCATTGGAATAAGGAATTGTGCTTGCGTTGCTTTTTCAAATAACAGCGGCATTAAACCAATAAAGGTGGTTAAACTGGTTAGCATTACTGGGCGAAAACGTGCCGCACCGGCAAGCTTAACGGTTTCCAGTAAATCACCGCCCTCTTCACGCTTCTTATTAATAAAATCAACCAGTACCAATGAGTCATTCACTACCACACCTATCAAGGCTAACATGCCAAGCAGGCTCATAATGGTTAACTCCATGCCCATTACCCAGTGACCCATTACCGCACCTATCATGCCAAACGGAATAACACTCATCACAATTAATGGCTGCAAATATGATTTAAACGGTATCGCTAATAATGCATAAATAATAAAGAATACAAACACCAGGCCCCAAGCCAGTGAACCAAATGACTCTCGCTGCTCTTTGGCTTCACCTTCGAGTGTGTAATCAACACCTGGGTATTGCACCATGAGCTCATCTAAGTAGGTTTTTAAATCTGCTTGCAGTACCGTCATATTGGTATTTGATTTTTCAACATCAGCTGTGACATTCAATGTGCGATAGCGGTCAATACGATAAATAGACGATGGGCTTTGCCCCGGTACTAAAGTCGCCACATGCGAAAGCGGCACAGTACCACCAGCTGGTGTTTTAATAAGTATATCTTTTAAGTCTGCAACCGAGCGACGCTCTTCAATCGGTAAGCGTACCATTACGCGCACATCGTCGCGCCCACGTTGAATGCGCTGTACCTGCGCACCAAAGAACGAGTTACGCACTTGCTGCGATACATCAACACGATTTAATCCAAGCGCTAACCCCTGCTCTGTCAGCTCAATTTGCAACTCTTCTTTACCATCTGACATGCTATCGGCTATTTCGTACACTGTTGGATAGGTCGATAAACGCACTTTAACTTTTTCAGCAACAGCTTCGAGGGTGTCGATTGAACTACCGCTTAGCTGTACATCAATCGGGCTAGATGTTCGGCCAAACTCAGCACGGAAAGTGACACTCTCTGCGCCTGGTATAATACCGATAAGATCACGCCATTCGCTGGCAAGCTCTCGTGAGCCTATATCTGATTCACGCTTTTCTGCTGGCATAATCTCAAATCTAACACTACCAGTATTTGACGAACCACCACGGCCACCTGTGGTTGCCAAAATATTTAGAATTACACTTTGACCTTCTTCATCGCGGTATTTATCTTGTAATTCTTTTGCCTTGTCTGACATTTTAATGACGTATTTATTGGTCACTTCAAACGGTGTTCCGGCAGGGAAAGTTACGGATGCACGTACCGTTTCACTTGGAATACGCGGGAAAAAGGTAAATTTAGTCCAACCACTTGTGATCAAGGTAACAATAATTACAAAAATCCCAACAAATAAGCTAACCGTAGCCATTTTATTCTTTAAAGCTAGATTCAATAATGGTTGGTAATACTTCATTATTGCGTGTTCAAAGCCATCGGCAAAACGCTGTTGAAGGCGCTCTAGTCTCGATGGCTCGCCCTTTTCATGACGTAGCTTTAAGTATTTTAAGTGTGCTGGTAATACAAACTTAGACTCAATCAAAGAGAACAGTAAAACAGGAATAACCACGACAGGAATTTGTGCAAAAATGGCGCCTCGAGCACCTTCAATAAAAGCGAGAGGTAAAAATGCCGCAACGGTTGTAAGTACACCAAAGGTGACTGGAGTTGCCACCTCTTGCGTTCCACGAATAGCGGCTTGCTCACCACTTTCTGCAGTTTTTAAATGGGTATAGACGTTTTCTCCGGTAACTATGGCATCGTCAACAACAATACCTAACACCAAAATAAAACCAAATAAGCTGATTACATTAAGAGTGATACCAAATATTGGCATCATTAAAAACGCCCCCATGAACGACACTGGGATACCAATAAATACCCAAAATGCAATGGCTGGACGCAAGAATAAGGTGAGTAGTGCCAGGACTAAAATTCCGCCCTGAATTGCGTTACTGGTAAGCGTTGCTATTCGGCTTTTTACAACTTCTGAGTCATCATCCCAATAACTTAACTCAAACCCTTCTGGAAGCTGGCTCTGATGCTCAGTTATGTAATTTTTTACCGCATCAGCAACTTCAATCGCACTTTGCGGGCCAATACGATACACATCAATAAATGCAGCTTGCTTACCATTAAAACGAGTGCGAACAGGGGTTTCTTCAAAATCATCGCTAATACGAGCAATGTCACCTAAACGAATAATTGTGCCATCAGCTTGGTTTTTTACCACTATATTAGCAAATTCATCTTTGCGATAAGCTTGACCTTTTGAACGAATGAGGACATCACCCCCTTGTGTTTTTAAGTTACCAGCTGAAACATCAGTACTTGAATTGCTAATTGCTGAAGAAATGTCCGATAAGCGTAAATCGTATTGGCGTAAAGTGTCTTGGCTTACTTCAATGGCAATTTCGTAATCACGCACTCCGCTTAACTCAACTTGAGTTACACTTGGCAAACGTAGAAGCTCATCGCGTACAGTCTCGGCGTATTCAAGCGTTTCTTTTTCACCATAGATACTTGAAACAGTCACGGCGATTACTTCGCGCTTCCACTCAGCAAGCGAAACAATCGGTTTTTCAGCATCGACCGGAAAGGTGTTAATTGCATCAACCCGACTTTTAATATCAGCTAACAGCTCTCTTGGATCATACCCAGTCTCAACTTCAATACTTACCGAAGAAGAGCCTTCAGAAGAGCGGCTAGTGATACGCTTAACTCCCTCAAGATCTTGCACCGCTTCTTCTATGCGAATTGATACCCCTTTTTCAACATCTTCAGGCGTAGAGCCGCGCAATGATACACTGACACTAATTCGGTCAGACTCAAACGATGGAAATACTTCAAGTGGTATTTGCGTCGAAACGCTAAATAAACCCGCTAATAATATGCTGATCAGCAATAAGTTTGCTGCAACATGATTCTTTGTAAACCAAGCAATCATTATTGCGCTCCTTGCTCTTTAAGCGGCTGTTGATTGCTTGAACGCTTAGCTTTTGCTCTGGTTGCCTGATACTCTTCGCTACCCATAACGGTAACTTGCGTACCAGAACTCACTTGACCAAGCGGTGTAATCACCAAGTTATCGCCTGCAGACAAACCATCAGCGACAACGGCTTGGTTAGCGTTTTGCCAAGCAAGTGCAATATTTTTACGACGCAGTACACCCTGCTCTTCTACGTAAACATAGGTGCCTTGGTAAATTGCGCTATTTGGGATCACAATGGCATTCTCTATCGCCTTACCAGTAATTTGTGCTTTGATGTACTGACCAATTTTAATTGGATACTGATTCACAGTCGTGGCTTTATAAGGGTCGTTAATTTGCGCAACCACATAAAGCTGCTGCGCACTTTCATCTATAGCCCCTTCGGTGCGTATAACTTGACCTTGCCAATACTGTTTGCCAACGAGATCTGAGCTGAATTTAACGAGTGAACCCGCGCTATTTTTAGCGCCATCACGAAACTGCTCTGGTAAGTTAATGAACGGCAAATCTTTATTTTTGATTGGTAAGCGAATTTCAACGCGATCAATCGCATAAATGCTAGCAAGTTCCATGTTATTACTCACCACTTGCCCTAAGTCTACGCTGCGACTTAAAACTCGCCCCGCGTATGGAGCTGTGATCTTTGTACGCTCTAAATCAAGCTTCGCTTTTTCAAGTGTCGCTTGCGCAGACAACACACTGGCTTCGGCTGCTGCTAATTGTGGTTTACGAAGTACCAAGCTACTTGCTTGTTCACCCTTGCCTAAGCGCTCCCAATCAGTAATTGCTTGACGACCACGAGCTTGCTCTTCAAGTAAGCTTTGCTCAGCGGTTAATAGCGTCGCTTGTGCTGATTTTACTTCGGCGCGGTGATCTCTATCATCTAGTTGCAACAACACATCGCCTTTTTCGAAAAAGCCACCTTCACGAAATTGCTCACTAATTTCGATAATTTGCCCTGAAGCCTGCGCGACTAGCATACTTTGCGTACGTGGCTTTACGGTGCCAAAACTATCAATCATTACTTGATAAGTTTCTGGTGTTAGAGTTTTAACAGCCACATTTACTTTCGCTTTCGGTGGTGAAGAAAAACGATTTGCTTGCGGCGGGTTACCTTTAATAAACATGACAAGCAGTACCGTCACAACGATCACTACCAATGGAATTAATATTTTACGTGTCTTAGTATTCATGATTATTGCTCTGCTACTTCACTATTTGCTTCACTAAAGTCACCGCCAAGGGCAATGTGTAAGTTGATTCTATTTTTAATAAGTTGGTTTTTGAGTTCGATAACAGAGCTTTGCGCGTTAAAAGAGCGATCTTGCGCATCAAGCACTGTCGTGTATGTTACTAAACCACTTTGATATTGCTCAAAAGACAAACGCTCTGCGGCAATTGCATTTTCTTGTGCTTCTAAGGTTTTCTCATAACGCACTTTCAAGGCTTGCTCTTGACTTATTGCAGTTTCAACTTCATTAAATGCATCATAGAGTGTGGCAAGGTAAGCTTGCTCCTGACGTTTAACGCTAAGCCTTGCCTGCTCTTCATTGGCTTTTAAGCGACCACCTTCAAAAAGCGGCATTGAAATACTACCAATCAGTGACCAAGCTAAGCTTGAAGGCGAAAATAAATCACTCACTCTATCTGTGCTATCACTGATAGATGCTGAAAGATTTAAGCTCGGAAAACGTTGTTTGTGCGCGTAAGCAAGTCCCGCATCAGTACTTAACAACTGATACCAGCTTGCCATTAACGCTGGCTTGCGGGTGATAAGCTCTGAAGGTAAACCCAAAGGAATTGTGTTCTCAAGTAGTGGCAAATCGGCACTAACCAATAATGCCCCAGCAGGATATTGGCCTGTTAAACGCTCTAAATCGCGAATTGACTTAGTTAAGGTAGCTTGCTGTGCAGCAATATTCGAGCGCTCAGTATTTAGCTCATTACGAGCAAGATAAACATCAAGCGCTTCATTTAAACCTTGGCGATAACCTGACTCAATAATATCTAAATTTTTCTCAGCGTTTTGCTCACGCTGCTTATATAGCTCAAGTAACTTGTGGTTCGTAATAACATCAAACCAACCCGCTACTACATCAGCAACTAATTGTTGTTTACTTTGCGCAAATGTGGCTTTTTCAGCTAGGTATTCAAGATTTGCTTGTCGTTCTGAGGCCGACAATTTGCCCCATAAATCAACTTCGTAGCTTAATTCTAATGATGCAGAACTAGCGTTGTTATAACTAACAGGGCGATTATCTTTGCTACGGCTCGCTCGTGTTGATAAATCAAGGCTTGGCCATAAATCGGCCCCAGCAGCAATAAGCTGTTGCTCTTTAATTGCCACATCATAACCTGCTTGTAAAATTGCTTGGTTATGGGCTAATGCTTGCTCCACTAAATTAAAAACTTGAGGGTCGTGTAATTGCTGCAACCAGTTGTCTTCAACAGCAAGCACCTTGTCGCCAGAAGGAAGTTGCTGCCATGCACTTGGTACAGTCTCAAGCTCAGCAACTCGTTCATTGTGAGTCGGCTGGCTCGCACATGCACTTAGCAAAATTACACTTAAAGCCAATAAACTCGGCTTATATTGCCAATTCATTCTAAAAACCTGAAAAACATCTATTTATGAGTGTAATTCAAGCACCACGTTAAGTTTTGCTCAACTGACTTTACATAACATTACACAGCCTGACATTTGGGGACGATGAATGGTAGGAAAATGGAGATAAGTTGCAAACTATCAGCTATCAGCTATCAGCTATCAGCTATCAGCTATCAGCTATCAGCTATCAGCTATC
>NZ_LRUE01000013.1:206074-206912 GCF_001550135.1 Pseudoalteromonas shioyasakiensis | reverse complement strand
GTGCTAGGTGCTAGGTGCTAGGTGCTAGGTGCTAGGTGCTAGGTGCTAGGTGCTAGGTGCATAGTGTTGGTGTTGGTTTTGGATTCGTAAAGGGGTCACCCTACCAAATCGAATTTTTGTTCGGCGTTAAAACGCCTCCTACAACTCGTATCTTGGGCCTCGAAACTCGTACCTTTACCCTTTACTCTTTCCCCTTTCTAACTCGCTAACTTATGTATTTAAAATCTGATAGCTGACGGCTGAAAGCTGATAGCTCTTTAAATTTCACGCCTACGGGATGTAAAATCGTGATTTGGAGGAGACAGAAACAAAAAAGCCTCGCGATTGCGAGGCTAGGAAAAATGGTGCCCAGAGGCGGAATCGAACCACCGACACGAGGATTTTCAATCCTCTGCTCTACCGACTGAGCTATCTGGGCAATATTTAGTTTTATGCAGAATATCCACAAGGATTTTCAATGCAATTCCCGATGGCTCTACCGACTGAGCTATCTGGGCAAAACAATTAGCTAGATGCTAACTATTAAATAAATGGTGCCGACTATCCGAGTTGAACGGATGACCTACTGATTACAAGTCAGTTGCTCTACCAACTGAGCTAAGTCGGCACACTAAACCTGTGTGCGTTTAGCACTTAATCACGTTGTGATTATAAATAATGGTGCCCAGAGGCGGAATCGAACCACCGACACGAGGATTTTCAATCCTCTGCTCTACCGACTGAGCTATCTGGGCATTTTAAACTTTCGTTTAAAAATAAATGGTGCCGACTATCCGAGTTGAACGGATGACCTACTGATTACAAGTCAGTTGCTCTACCAACTGAGCTAAGTCGGCAC
>NZ_LRUE01000013.1:0-206008 GCF_001550135.1 Pseudoalteromonas shioyasakiensis | reverse complement strand
AATGGTGCCCAGAGGCGGAATCGAACCACCGACACGAGGATTTTCAATCCTCTGCTCTACCGACTGAGCTATCTGGGCAAAATTTAGTTTTATGCAGAATATCAACAAGGATTTTCAATGCAATTCCCGATGGCTCTACCGAGTGAGCTATCTGGGCATAACAAAAAGCTAGAAGCTTGATGTTTAAATAAATGGTGCCGACTATCCGAGTTGAACGGATGACCTACTGATTACAAGTCAGTTGCTCTACCAACTGAGCTAAGTCGGCACACTAAATCTGTGTGCTATGCACGATACTGATGTCTAAAGCATAAATTAAACACCAACATATTAAATAATGGTGCCCAGAGGCGGAATCGAACCACCGACACGAGGATTTTCAATCCTCTGCTCTACCGACTGAGCTATCTGGGCAAATTTCAAACGCACTTATGAGCAACAAATTTGGTTGTCGCTGTCTGGGCGTGCGGCGTATTAAACGGGTTTTGCCTTCTCAAGTCAACTTTTTTTTGAGGATTCTAACTGTTTGCACAGTTTTCAATCAAGATTGCTGTTTTTAATAGTTTTTAGCTTATTTAATCTACAAACTTTGTGCTTTTTGGTTGACCCTCATCATAAAAGGGTTACCTATCTTAAAAACGTGGTGAATTTTTCTTCATAGATGGTAGGATTGTCCAATAATCAAGAATATGCTTAATGATGCTGTATAATTTGTTGGACTAAAGCCATGCCAAGTAAATCAAATTCACCTGTAAAAGGCCTACTACCGCTTTTTATAATCACGAATCTTGTCATCACCCTACTTGCGGTTGTTGCTTACTCTTTTTATCCAACAAGTGAAGTAACTCAGCAAGATAGCAAACCAACTATCACAACGCAGCAATTATCAAATCAGCTTTCAGCACCTCTAATCAGCGCATTAACTATGCCTGGCCAAGATAAAGTAAAAGAGGTTCTCGATTTAAGTCTCCTGCTTAATGATGGTTTTGATTACTATTTATATCGATATGAATTCAACGGCGATGTATCGCTTGTATACGCCAGTAATAAAAAGCTAATCGAAGCCAGTAAAGTTAATCAAAAGCTAGAACAAAACACCCTTATTCATACGGTGTTAGAGTTTAATGATCAACCAGTTGGTGAACTAGTTATAAAGCAACACCCGATTGCTGAACCCATTGCGCAGTCTGCAGGTCTTGCATATGGTTTAGCCGCATTGACTTTAGTAGCACTGGCTATTTTATCTTTTGCCTTAAGTATCTTTATTAATAAGCGTTTTACTAAAAGTAGTGAGTCATTAAGCAGTGAATTAATGGCCATCACAGACAATGCTGACTACCAAGCCCAAGTAAATGAAAACCTAGATTTTGGTTTGGATTCAGTAGCAAAAAATATCAATTTACTACTTAATAAAGTTCAATCAGCAATAACAGAAAACAAAGCTGCTCAGGTAGATTTACAGAAACTACAAAGTGGTCTAGAAAACGAAGTACAAAACCGTACTCTAGCTCTTGAGCAAGCAACTCTCAAAGCCGAACAGGCAAACGAAACCAAAACGACTTTCTTGGCAACCATGAGCCATGAAATTCGTACCCCTATGAATGGGGTTATCGGTACCATTGACTTACTCCGCCAAACCGAGCTTGATGGTGCGCAGCACAGATTAAGTACAATTATTCGTGATTCTGCATTTTCTTTATTAGGTATATTAGATGACATTCTCGATTTCTCGAAAATCGAAGCAGGTAAACTGAATATCGATAATATTCCTTTCTCAGTGTCAGACACCATTGAAGAGGTCGCTCGTGTTTTATCATCGGTGGCCAAAAAGCGTGACCTTGAATTAGAGCTAGCAATTGCGCCAGATATCCCTACAAATTTGATTGGTGATACGGTGCGTGTTCGCCAAGTACTTTATAACCTATGCAGTAATGCAATTAAGTTCACTAGTACTGATGATAAACATAAAGGCCACGTTAAAATTTCGGTAGAGGTGGCTCAAAACACCACTGATCACTACACCCTACGTTTTAGCGTATTAGACAACGGCAAGGGTATGACACAAGCACAGCTTCGTGAAATCTTTAACCCGTTCATTCAAGCTGAAGGCTCAATCACCCGTGAATACGGTGGTACTGGTTTAGGCTTATCGATTTGTAAAAGCTTAACTGAGCTAATGCTAGGTACCATCTCTGTAACAAGTGATTTAGGTATTGGTAGTGAGTTTGTTGTCGAGTTACCTTTTAGTACACAAGGTAAAGTTGAATATGCCCACAAACAGGTAATGAAAGACCAACGTGTTGTAGTTGTAACCAATCATGATGGCCGCAAAAAACTACTTACTCGTTATCTATCATTTATGGGGGCAACACCTGTTATTGCTGATAGCAGCGACAAAATCGAAGCTGAACAAGATAAAAAAGATATTATTTGGATCCTCGATGGTATCGAAACCATGGAAGATATTAACTATATCTTACGCCGCTTGCTATACACCTTAGAAGACAATAAACAGCAAGTAATTGTATTAAGTAAGCTAGATGAAGCCGCTGTTAATCATAAAAATATCTTCTACTTAAATGCTGCACCGCTGTGTAAGTCTAACTTTATGATGTCGCTATTAGTGGCGGCAGGTTTACATAAGCCAAAACAAATTGCTTCGGCTAAGTCATTTAACGACTATTTAAGTGTTGATAAAGCCCGCGAAGAGAACAAACTTGTATTGCTTGTTGAAGACAACGTATTAAATCAGCAAGTGTTAACTGATCAGCTCCATCTATTAGGTTATGGTGTTGAAGTAGCTGAAAATGGTGAAAAAGGCCTTGAAGCATGGCGTGAAGGTAAACACTCAATTATCTTGACAGATTTACACATGCCGAAAATGTCAGGCTACGATATGGTTGAAAAAATTCGTCATGAAGCATCGCAGCTTGAAGATATTAACGCTCAACCTTATGTGATTGCTATCACCGCCAATGCCCTTAAAGGCGAAAAAGAACGCTGTTTAAGCATAGGGATGAATGATTACATCACCAAGCCTGTTGAGCTAAATGTGCTCGAGGCCACTTTACACAAATGTGCATACAAAACGAATCCTGAAGCCACTAAACTTGAAGTTAAAAGGCCAACAGCGCCTATTGATATGGCGATGCTTGCTAACTATGTAAACAATGATGAAGCAAAGAAACTACGCTTTTTCAAAATGTATTTAGAGCAAAGTAATCAACTTAGTAAAGAAATCAACAGTGGTGTTATTGAGCAAGACTTAGAGAAAATCATTTCAGCCTGTCATCAGCTCAAGTCAATCTCAAAAACGATTGGTGCAATGAAAGTTGCAGAACTAGCTGCCGAATTTGAAAAACGCTGCAAAGAAGATGAGCTATCAAGCGATGATTTAATTGAACTGCGCGATAGTTATGAAATTGAATACTCCAAAGTAGCTCAATTCTTAAAAGAACAAATACAAAGAGCTGAGCAAGAAGCAACACATTAAAAAAGGGCCTATTGGCCCTTTTTACTTTTAATTTCTTCGTTTATTTTTCTGGTGGACGGTAGCCTTCAATTTCCACGTCTTTACCTTCAAATAAGAAACCTACCATTTGCTCTTCTAAAAAAGCACGGTGCTCTGGATCCATCATGTTCAGGTGTTTTTCGTTGATCAACATTGTTTGCTTGTGCTGCCATTGGCCCCATGCTTCTTTACTGATGTTGTTGAAAATCTTTTCACCAAGCTCACCTGGGTATAGTTGGAAGCCTAAGCCTTCAGCTTCTTTTTGTAACTTTTGACAAAATACTGTGCGTGCCATAATTGCTCTCTACTCTTATTGCGTGATGCTATTGTAATCTATTGCGCTTAATTGTTTAACCAGCTTTTTCGTTGGGGCTGCAAGGCCAACCTCAACTGACTCATCAAGCGGATACCAAACTAGTTGCCGCTCATTTATAAGATCAGGAATGCTCGGCAAGGTTAAAACATAGGGGTTGATAGTCAGCTCAAAATGCGAAAACACATGGGTAAAGGCTTCCATTGCCTGCGTATTAGTTGATAAACCATGCTGGGCTAAAAATGTTTCTAGCTCAGTTAATTCGCTAAACTCGAAAAAGCCAAATAAACTACCCCATATTCCTGAGCTTAGGCGCTTTTCCATAAGTACTTTATTATCGCAGGCTATTATAAGCTGATGACATGACTTTTTCGGCACAGCCTTTTTCGGCTTTGAATGCGGGAACTCTTTAACTTTACCTTCTTTAAAAGCAAGGCATTTACTATTTAAAGGGCAAGGCTCACAGTCAAACTTACTCCGCGAACAAAGACTTGCGCCTAAATCCATCATTGCCTGATTAAACTCAGTGACCGACTCTTTAGGCGTTAATTGCGATGATAATGACCAAAGGTGATTTTCGACCTTTTTCACTCCATACCAGCCTTCAACCATAAAAAAGCGTGCCAGTACTCGTTTAACATTACCATCTAAAATTGGATGATGTTGGCCAAGTGATAAAGACAAAATTGCCCCAGCAGTTGAACGACCAATACCCGGCAAGTCCATCACCTCTTCAAGCGTGGTTGGAAATTTACCTTGGTATTTATCACGAACTATTTTTGCCGTTTTATGTAAGTTGCGCGCACGGGCGTAATAGCCAAGCCCAGTCCAATGGTGAAGCACCTGATCTTCATCGGCATTAGCAAGCGCAATGATGTCAGGAAAGCTTTGCATAAACTTTTCAAAGTAAGGAATAACAGTTACTACTTGGGTCTGCTGTAGCATAACCTCAGAGATCCATACCTTATAAGGGGTTTTATTTAGCTGCCATGGCAGAGTTTTACGACCGTGAAGGTGGTACCAGTCAACCACTTGGTTTGCAAACCAGGTTGACTCCTTATTGCTTAAATTCAAAATAACATCTTTACTTGCTGAAGCTCATTTCGGCCAAGTCTATTGCAGTTAGTTAGGCCAAGCAAGCCGAAGAGGCTCTGCTCTGTCTAAATTGCTCGTACATGGTCGCAATATTAATCTCGAAAGATAAACAGCCCTTGACTATTGTACTCAAGGCGCAGGTCAGGGATAATACGCAACCTTTTTCTATAGTCAGTATTTTAATCAGGCCAAAATATATGAGTGACTCAAGTAACCCAAACCTCGAGCAAGCAAAGCAAGAGGGTAAATACATCCGCACGATTCGTAGTTTCGTTAAGCGCGAAGGTCGCCTAACAAAAGGCCAAGCGGCAGCCATCGAGAAGTGTTGGCCAACTATGGGCCTTGAGCACAAAAATGGCATGCTAAACCTAGCAGAAGTGTTTGGTAACGATAACGATGTGGTACTAGAAATCGGTTTTGGTATGGGCAAATCGCTAGTTGAAATGGCTAAAAACGCACCAGAACTTAACTTCATTGGTATTGAAGTTCACCGCCCAGGTGTAGGTGCTTGTTTAATGGATGCCGATGAAGCTGGTGTAACAAACTTACGCGTATTCGAGCATGATGCGGTTGAAGTGCTTGCTGACTGTATTGCCGATGAAAGCTTATCTAAGCTGCAATTATTCTTCCCTGATCCATGGCATAAAAAACGTCACCATAAGCGTCGTATCGTACAACCAGAGTTTGCACAAAAATTACGTAGCAAATTAAAAATTGGCGGTGTTTTCCATATGGCCACTGACTGGGAAAATTATGCAGAGCATATGCTAGAAGTAATGCAAGTGGCTGAAGGTTACAAAAACCAATCAGAAACTAACGATTACGTTCCTCGCCCAGATTCACGTCCACTGACAAAATTTGAGCAGCGCGGTCACCGTTTAGGTCACGGCGTATGGGATCTAATGTTCGAGCGTACTAAGTAATAAAAGGTAAAGCAGCATGAGTAAGTTAACCAACCCAAGTTTACTATTGCTTCGTAATGAAGACGAACTTGTTGGACAATCGATTTTAGTGGTTAACTTTGAGCAAGATGGCTTTTTACGCGAACTTAAAGCGCTAAATCCCGACGCAAAAATTACTGCGTTCAGTTATAACCACGCAAATGCCATGTATGCCAGTAAAATAGCCGGTATACATGCAGTGGTTGATCACACTATTCCAAATGGTAACTACGATTTAGTTATCTACTATTACCCAAAAGCAAAGCCAGAAGCACAAATGAGCCTTGATAACATTCGTGCTGTTTGTCATCAAGATGCGCAACTATTTGTAGTAGGTGAAAATAAAAGCGGTGTTAAATCAGCAGAGAAACAACTAAAAGACCACTGTGGTTTTAGTAACAAGATCGATAGTGCCAAGCACTGTATTCTGTATTTATTCTCTGAGCTTACGCTAAACGATAACTTTGCTATCAGCCGTTACCACAAACAATTCCAAGTAAAAGCCGGCGATATTGAATTTACTGCGATCAGTGTGCCAGGGGTATTTAACCACGGTGCGCTTGATGTAGGCACTGCGGTACTTCTGAATAATGCGCCAACTGTTAGCAAGGGTAAAGTACTCGACTTTGCTTGTGGCGCAGGCATTATTGCTACTTACTTAGGTTTAAAGCAGCCTGAGCTTGAATTTGTATGTAGCGATGTAAGTGCGCTTGCAACTTATGCCACTGAGCAAACACTTGCGTTAAATGACCTCAAAGGCCAAGCGATTTTGAGTGATGGCTTAACTGATATTAATGGTAAATTTGATCTAATCATCAGTAACCCACCGTTCCATACGGGGATTGCCACAGATTACACCATTGCCGAAGCATTTCTTAGCTCAGCAAAGCAACACTTGAGCAAGCAAGGTAAATTGACCATAGTTGCAAACAGCTTCTTAAAATACCCACCTATTTTAGAAGCACAATTTGGCCAATACAGCACAGATTTCAAAAATACTAAATTTGCCGTTTACTCAGCTAAATAAAAGTTGAGTAAATAGCTTATTCGTAGCAAAAATATTTTTTAAAATATTTAGTTACTTTCAAATGTCTTTGCTAGACTAAACTCTTACTAATAACAAAAATTCTGGCCTTCTATAGCGCATGCCGATATTTTCGACACAAACAAGTATTCGTAAAGCGTTGACCAATGCGGTAATGCTAGTCACTGCGTTATGCTTGTCTTTGTCTATTTCTATTTCGACCTACCTAGATGTAAAAGAGCAAAAGTCGCTGATTGTCGATAAGATCTCTATTTTATCGAAAATAATTGCCTACAACGCCCAAATCACCGTGCTGTTTGATGATAACGAAACCGAATCTGAGCGCTTAAAGTCATTTGAATCTGTGCCGCTTATTAAAAACATCCATATCTACTCAATCGATGAGTTATCTAACGAGCCGGTGTTTTTTAGTAGCTTTAATGCCAACCGTACACCACCAGTACCCATTAAAGTTGGCAGCATAGATAACCTGTTAGAGCCACGCTTCACAGATAAAGATATAGAGCTAATAACCCCTATCGTATACGAAGGGGATACCATCGGTTATGTTTACGTTCGCGGCGGCTTAGACAGGTTAAACCAATATATTAATCGTAAAATTATCATCGATATTTTACTGACCCTGTTCGTTTTAGTACTGGTGTATTTTGTCGCTAGACGTATTCAAAAACGTATTGCAAACCCTATTGATGAGCTAAGTAACCTGCTACAGGACGTATCGAAAAACCATAACTATGATACTCGCGCACAAAAAACCAATATTGATGAAATAAACCAGCTAGCGGGCAGCTTAAATATCATGCTCTCGCGCACTCAAAAACAAATTGAGCGCCACGAAAAAGACAAACAAGAAATAAAACAGCTTAACCAAAGCCTTGAAGAAAAAGTAAACCAACGCACAATCGCATTACGTGAGGCTAACCAAGAGCTGCTCAATACCCTTGAGCGTATGCACCAATACCAAAACCAAATCGTCGAAAATGAGAAAATGGCGTCACTGGGGCAAATGGTTGCAGGTGTTGCTCATGAGGTTAACACACCTATTGGGTTAGGTATTACAGGCTCAACGCTGTTACGTGACAAGCTGGCAGAAATTCACGCGCAGTTTGAACAAAAAACTTTAACTTCAGCACACTTAAAACGCTTTATTAATGACGGCATTGAAAACCTCGATCTTATCTATCGCAATCTTAACCGTGCAGCTGAGCTCGTATCTAGCTTTAAGAAAGTGGCTGTTAATCAAGATGTAGAAGTCAGCACCAAAATCAATTTAAATGATTTATTAAATGATGTGGTGATGTCGATGCGCTCAGAGATTCAATATCGTAATCCTAAAATTACGATTAACTGTAGCAATGACATTAGTATAGAAACCAAATCTGGGCCGTTACAACAAGTGTTACAGCAGCTATTAAGTAACTCGGTGATTCATGCATTTAGTGATGATCAAAATAACGAAATCACCTTTAATGTTGATCGCAACGAAAGTAGCTTGAGTATTCACTACTTCGATAACGGTATTGGCGTTGAGAAATCAATTCGCAAACGTATTTTCGACCCATTTGTAACTACTAAACGTGGTGAAGGTGGCAGTGGTTTGGGCATGCACCTAGTTTATAACTTAGTGACTCAAGCACTTGGTGGTAGCATCGTATACGATGAGCTAGCAGACGAAGGGGCTCACTTTATTATTACTCTGCCATTGCAAGAAGGTGCAGCGTAATGAGATTAGTGAGTTGTATCTTATTAGCTTTGCTTGCTGTATGCCCTGCATTTGCCAAATCACCGGACCAAGTTAAATCAGCCTTTTTGTATCAAATTGCTAAGTTCACGAAGTTTAATGACCAAGTGAACCCTCCCCCTATTTCATTTTGTTTTTATGACTTAGATAAAGGTCCTGGAGCGTTCCTTAAAGATAGAAATGAACTGCAAATTAACAAAAAACCAATTAACGTTATATTAGTGAAAAAAACCCAGCAAATTTCTGAACTTTCTCAAGTTTGTGATATCACATACATTGATGAAACATTAGAAAATGATATACTTCCACTTTGGACCGATACAATTTCATTGGATACTTTAACAATAGGTGAAAGTATCAGCTTTTTAGAAAATGGCGGTATAGCCTCTCTGGTTCAAGAAGGAAATAAAATCCGACTGTATATCAATAAGCAGCACGTATTGCAGCATAACTTTAAAGTGCAATCTCGATTGTTAGCTATGGCTAAGTTTTATCCAAATTGATTTTACTTGTTAACAATTGGATCTAATCCTATAATCTCTAGTATTCGGTTTTGCTTGATAATACCGAATTTTTGTAAATAAAATTTCCGAAAAGGTTAATATACAATGCAAACGCCAGTCATTCTGATCGTAGAGGATGAAGACGTAACTCGACTAAACCTCGTTAGTTTATTTGAAGCTGAAGGTTACAAAGTTATTGAAGCCATTGATGGCGATGATATGCATGACAAGCTTACAAATAATGATGATGTGAACCTTGTAGTTATGGACATCAACCTACCAGGTAAAAACGGGCTAATCTTAGCGCGTGAATTACGTCAAAAACGTAACGTTGGTTTAATTTTCTTAACAGGTCGTGACAACGACGTTGATCGCATTTTAGGTCTTGAAATTGGTGCTGATGATTACATCACTAAACCATTCAACCCTCGCGAATTAACTATTCGTGCTCGTAACCTTATTTCGCGCACAGCCCTAGGTGGCGAAGAAGCGAATATCGAAACAAATGGTGTTATCACATTTAACGGTTGGGAACTTGATGAAAACAGCCGTTGTTTAACATCTCCAAGCGGCGACGCTAAACGTTTACCTAAAGGTGAATACCGCGCGCTACGCTTAATGCTTGACTCACCGGGCCGTATTTTCAGCCGTGAGCAATTAATCAAGCACATGACTGGCCGTGAGCTTCGCGCTAACGACCGTACTGTAGACGTAACAATTCGTCGTATCAGAAAACACTTTGAAAGCGATAACAGCACATCTGAGCTGATCAGCACCATCCATGGTGAAGGCTATCGTTTCATTGGTAAAATCGACAGCTAATTAGAATTAATCTTCTAACTGTTGTAAGAATAATTGGAGGGCGTCACGCCCTTCATTTATTTTCACTGCTAATTCTTCAAGCCACTGCTGTAACTCTTCGCTACTCTCTTCAAGCGCCCCATGTTCCATCTTCTTAGCATGTAACTGCACATCGTTTAAGCCTACAGAGCCAGCTGCACCTTTTAATTTATGTGCCACCGATTTGTACTCTTCTCTATCATCTGCCGCTAACGCATCTGCCAGCTCAGTTTGGTACTGAGGGTTTAACTTATTAAATAACTCACAGCTGCGATTAAATATAACCAGCCCCATTGAGCCTACAAAGTCTTCGATGGTTTCTATATCGAGCAGCTCAACACGAATACCCGATAAGTCTTTTTCAGCTACTGCTTTGATTGGCTCAGGCTGACAGTTTTGTTGCTGCTTGATATCAAATAACTCACCGAGCATTTTATCGAGTTTTGTGGTGTTGATAGGCTTAGCGAGTGCGCCTTGAATATTAATACCAGCAAGCTCTTCTTCGGCGCTACGCACGTTGGCAGTCAAGGCAACGATTGGTAAGTTATCAAAGTGTTCATCGTCACGAATTTGACGAGCAACTTCATCACCATTGATATCAGGTAATTGCATATCAAGTAAAACTAGGTCTAAGTCATCTTCTGTGTAAACAAACGACAGCGCATCCTCACCAGTTTCAGCCCAAATAACTTCGTGGCCACGCTGCTCAAGTAAGTTAGTAGCAATTTCAGCATTTAGCGGCACATCTTCTACTAAAAGAATGTTTAAGCTGCGTACCGCATAACTTTGCTCGGTAGGCGCAATACAAAGCTTAAGCGGTATTTCAACAACAAAAACACTGCCCTCACCTTCAGTACTGCTGACATTAATTTCACCTTTCATTGCGCTAACAAGTGCTTTTGTTACCGCAAGGCCGATACCAGAGCCAATAGCATTAGTGCCGTTGATATCTGGTGCTTTGTAGTACATGTCAAAAATACGATGCAGCTGCTCTTGTGGAATACCTTGACCCGTGTCGCTCACACGCATCACTAACCACGGACCATCGGCACGATTCTCACGACGACATTCAAGCTCTACATGGCCTTGCTGAGTAAACTTAACGGCATTATTGATAAGGTTCCAAACAACTTGGCGTAAACGGGTCGGATCAAGAGACGCGTAAACATCCAGTGTGCCTTTACGTTTAATATTGAACTCAAGACCTTTTTGTTCAGCAATTAAGCCTGCAAAATTCACTACGTCATTAATAAAATCGGCCACATTAACTGAGTCAGCAACAATATCGAGCTGCTCACGGTCAATTTTATCCAAGTCGATAATATCGTTAAAAATATTGCCAAGGGTTTCAGCACTTGAAAACACCGTATTACACCAACTACGTTGCTGTTTATCGAGTTCAGTATCAAGTAGCATGCGGGTTAAACCCACAATACCGTTAAGCGGCGTTCTTAATTCATGGCTTAAAGTTGCAATGAACTTACCTTTATCTTTATAAGCTGCTTCAAGGGCTTGAGCTGCCTCTTTACGACTGGTGATATCACGGCCAAAGGCAAGTAAACCTATGTACTCACCTTTTTCATTAATAAAAGGTAGCTTACGCATTTCAAACCAGCGCTTTTCACCATCAACGGGGTATTCAACGTCAAGTGTAAGAGCTTGGTGGGTTTGAGATACTTTTTTGTCGGTGCGCAGTACTTCTGGTAAATAATCACTTGGGTAGATTTCTTCAACACTCTTACCGATTAACTCATCGCTGCTTTTACCTATCACTTGTTCAAACATTTTATTACAGCCAGCAAATACACCATTGTTATCGCGGTAATAAAATAAATCGGGAGATGAGTCGACAATAGAGCGCAATAGCATGCCTTGTTGCGCAAGCTCTTGTTGAGTTTTTTTACGCTCGGCGATTTCGCGTCTAAGCTCTTCAATCGCTCTATGCTTGGCATGAAACGCCATTTTACGCTCATCAATCTCTTCGTTTAAGCGACTGATGTTGTCTTTTAGCGTTTGGTTAAGCAGTTTTTCTTGTTTGGTTGCGCTATCTAGGTAGCTATAAGAAGCTTCTAATTGGCGAATTGAGTTAAGCAGTACAGTGATTAAAATCGGCGATACCACCGCAGTGAAGAACATCACGGCCAAAACATCAACTAAAGTCACCGTTCCAACTGCAACATAATAAAACATGCACGATAAGATCAGCGACATGACCAATAATAAGGCATAACAGGCGGCGGCAGTTTTAAACTCACCGTACTTAGAAATAAAGCTTGAGAGAGTGCGAGCCCACGGACTCAAAGAAGAATCAATCATATATAAAGCTTAGGCACATAATCGAAAAAAAACAGCATAGCTAATTTTATCACTATTCCTTTAGAAATATTCATATTGTGCGATAAACATAGAATTTTTTCATCAACGCCGCTTTTTTATATTTTTTCATGTAAAATACCGCGCTTTAATAATTGCAAAGAATGAGTATTACCATGCAAACCACAATGCCAGATATTGCTGATACGGCTCCCGCCTTACAAACAGGTAAATTAGACTGGGTTGGCATGGGCGAAATTGAACTTCCTTTCATTTTTGAAACTCGCAATATTGCCCCTGTAAATGTAATTGCCAAGGCACGCGCTTTTGTAAACTTGCATAAAGAAGACGCAAAAGGCATTCATATGTCGCGTCTATTTTTAGCCCTTGATACCTTATCAACCGAGCAGCAAGTTAATCCACAAACTCTTAAACAAGCTCTTGATGCCTTTATTAGCAGCCATGATGATTTAAGTGACCAAGCACAAATCGAATTTAAATTTGAGCTACCTCTGCGTCGTAAATCTTTATTAAGTGGCAAAGTAGGTTGGAAAAACTACCCTGTTCATTTGATCGCTAAGATCAACCAAGGCATTGTAAGCTTTGAGTTAATGGTTGATGTTACTTACTCGTCTACATGCCCATGTTCAGCGGCTCTTGCTCGTCAATTAATTCAAAATGCCTTTAGCGAAAAATTTGCTGAGCAAAACATTGATAAGCAAACTGTTTTAGAATGGCTAGGCACAACAGACGGCATTGTTGCTACACCACACTCACAGCGTTCAATTGCAAACGTGAAAGTAAAACTCGACAGCCAAATTGACAGTTTTGATGTGGTTGGCTTAATTGATGCTTTAGAAGCTGAGCTAAAAACGCCAGTACAAGCGGCAGTTAAACGTGAAGATGAGCAAGAGTTTGCCCGCTTAAATGGTCAAAACCTCATGTTCTGCGAAGATGCTGCACGTAAAATTAAAGGCTTACTAGAACAGCAAAACTACGCCGATTATTGGCTGCAAATAAATCACTACGAATCACTTCATGCCCACGACGCAGTAGCTATCGCTGTTAAAGGGGTTACTGGCGGATACACAGCTTAAAAATTTCTGGTGACTCCACACACTTAGGCACGCTAATTGCTTTTAATTTTCAGTGTCAATTTGTTGTTGTGGAGTTACCGTATGGAATTCGCTTTATTATCAATTTTAGTTTTAGTCGTAGTAGCCTCTGTTGTTGCGTCAAAGTTTACCGATGAAGGCGGAAACCCTTACCCTTTCACTCGTAAGCAAACTGTTTTTACGCAAGTTGAGAGTGCTTTTTTACATCTTCTAGAACGTGCTGTAGGCGACCAATATAAAATCGTCAGCCGCGTTAAACTCATTGATTTAATCGACTGCAAGCAAGGCTTATCTGTCAAAGCAAAACGTGCTGCAATGGCTAAAGCCAAAAACAAACAGTTAGATTACGTACTTATCGACAAAGACAAACTTACTATTGTTGCCGCTGTTGATTTAGTAAATAACACCAACCGCGACGGCCATAAAGCACAACGTGATTGGTTTGTTAGTGGCGCATTAGAAGCGGCGGGCATCCCGCATATTCGCATGAAGGTAAAATCAGGCTATCAACCAAGAGAAGTACGTGATGCAATCATGTTTAAACTTGGTAAACCTGCAGCAGCGCCTGCAAGACCTGCACGCAACCGCATTACTAAACCTGCGGTATTATCACCATCACAAGCAAAAGCACACTCAACGGCGCTTGCAGAAATATAACCTGTCACAATATTGGCAAAAGCAGACTTTAAGGTCTGCTTTTTTGTTTGTTTCAGGCATTTTTAGGTATAATCATCCTATTCAATCTAAGGAATCAAATATTATGCACGTTGGTATTATTGGCGCGATGGAGCCAGAAGTAAAAATCTTACGCGAAGCAATGGTAAACCCAAGCATCATGACTAAAGCTGGTTTTACCTTTTACACCGGTGAACTAGCGGGTAACACAGTTACTTTAGTTCAATCTGGTATTGGTAAAGTGGCTTCTGCAGTAGCAACAACACTACTAATCGATAACTTCAGTCCAGATTGTGTGATCAACACAGGTTCTGCAGGTGGTTTTGAGCCATCGCTAAATGTAGGCGATGTGGTTATTTCTTCAGAAGTTCGTCACCATGATGTAGACGTAACTGCATTCGGTTACGAAATCGGTCAAGTACCACAAATGCCAGCTGGCTTTGCTGCGCACCCTAAACTGATTGAAGCGGCAGAGCAAAGCGTAAGTCAAATCAGCGATGTTAAAACCATGATTGGCCTAATTTGTACTGGTGATTCATTCATGTGTGACCCGGTACGAATTGAAAAAACACGTGCTGAATTCCCAACTATGCTTGCAGTAGAAATGGAAGGTGCAGCAATTGCACAAGCTTGTCATGTGCTAGAAACACCATTTGTTGTTATTCGTTCAATGTCTGACATTGCTGGCAAAGAGTCGCCGCAATCATTTGAAGAGTATATCGAAACTGCATCTATCAACTCATCTAAAATGGTTGTTGCTCTTTTAGAGAAGCTAACATCGGTGAGTTTATAAGGTGATTGCAAATATTGTTCAAAACCATTTGGACATTATTGTATTTTTTGTAGCGCTCTTAGCTGAGCGCTTCTTTCCTTTGGTTAGTTGGTATCATCCTAATACCTTTTTAACCGTTATTTTCTCTGCGCTTAGCGAGCGTTTATACAACCCAACGAACCCCAAAAGCTATCAATATTTAGCCTCAACCTTAGCTTTTACTCTCACCATTTTAGTGATAGTGACATTGGTTGTGCTGTTTTTAGAGTTTGCTTTTTACCCTGAGCTATTAAATGGCTTAATTTTATATCTGTTACTCAGTAGCCGCGCTCAAGAGAAGAAATCATTACGTATTGCCAGATTACTCAAGCTCAACCAAAAAGCGACTGCAAGAGAGCTACTAGCTAGCCTCGTTGCCCGTGATGTATCACGTTTATCAGCCCCAGGCATTTGCAAAGCAACCATGGAGTCACTGGTGCTTCAAAGTGCGCGGCATTATTTTGCCGTTATATTCTTTTATCTACTTGGCGGCGCTATCCTTGCTTTGGTTTATCGCTTACTCACATTAATTCATCAGGCATGGCGAAAAAACCTAAAACCCAACAACCCGTTTTTGGCTCCGATTGCTAAATTACTATTTGTATTGGAGTGGTTACCCACTCGATTAGTTGCATTAACGATTGCAGCAACTAATGCCAGTAAACAATGTATTCATTATATAAAACACTATGGCAGACACTTTTATCAAACCAATACAGGATGGCTGTTAAGTGTTACATCGGCTGCTTTGCAAGTACAGTTAGGCGGCCCTGCCCTTTACCAAGGTGAGCGCTTTAATAAAATGCGTGTTGGGACTGATCGCCTACCAGATGCCGATGATATTCCTGCTTTAGTGAATCGCTTAAATCAAGCGAAAGCATTTTGGTTACTACTGATAGTCGGGATTGAAGTAATTAGCCTATTCACAAACTAATCAAAATATAAGCACAAAAAAACCAGCCGCAGCTGGTTTTTTATACCAATTAGCTTTATTAAGCTAAGGTGATTTTAGCAAACTTACGTTTACCTACTTGGTAAATCTGTGTTGTGCCTTTAGCAACTTCAAGCTTAGTATCCGTTACTTTCTCTTCACCATTAATCTTTACAGCACCTTGTTTAATCATACGCATTGCTTCTGACGTACTAGCTACAAGGTTAGCTTCTTTTAATAGATTAGTAATAAACACAGTGTCTTCAGCAATTGTTACTGTCACTTCTGGGATCTCATCTGGTAATGCATTCTTTTGGAAACGCTTGATGAAATCTTGATGAGCACCTTCGGCTGCTTCTTCACTGTGGAAACGTGCAATCATTTCTTTGGCAAGTTCAATCTTGATGTCGCGCGGGTTTGCACCATCAGCAACACGCTGTTTAAGCGCAGCAATTTCTTCGATAGATAATGCACTTAATAAGTCATAGTAACGCCACATTAGATCATCGCTGATAGACATTACTTTACCAAACATGTCGTTTGGCTCATCAGTAATACCAATGTAATTACCTAATGACTTGGACATTTTCTGAACGCCATCAGTACCTTCAAGCAGTGGCATCATAAGTACTGTTTGTGGCTTTTGACCTTCGTCTTTTTGTAATTCACGACCCATTAATAGGTTAAAACGTTGGTCTGTACCGCCAAGCTCAACATCAGCTTCTAATGCAACTGAGTCCCAACCTTGTACCAGTGGATATAAAAATTCGTGGATAGCAATTGATTGGCCGTTGGCATAACGCTTTTTAAAGTCATCACGTTCTAGCATACGTGCTACTGTTTGACGCGCAGCCAGTTTAATCATACCTGCTGCACCTAAGTTCTCCATCCAAGCAGAGTTGAATGCAACAGTTGTTTTAGCAGGATCAAGAATTTTAAATACTTGCTCTTTATAGGTTTCAGCATTAGCTAAAACATCTTCACGAGTTAACGGTTTACGCGTTACGTTTTTACCCGTTGGATCACCAATCATACCGGTGAAGTCACCGATTAAGAAAATCACTTCATGACCTAGGTCTTGGAAGGTTTTCATTTTGTTGATAAGAACTGTATGACCTAAATGCAGATCAGGCGCAGTTGGATCGAAACCCGCTTTGATCTTAAGTTTCTTACCAGACTTTAGCTTTTCGACTAATTCGTCTTCAATTAATATCTCTTCTGCACCGCGTTTTATCTCAGCTAGAGCGGTTTGTAAATCCACTGTGTATTACTCCAAAAATTCAGCTACCGGGGCGTGGTGGCCTGTCAGGGTTATAAATATAGAGCTAAAAACTTTAAAATTTAGCTAGTTAGCACCAAAAAGCGACACTAGAAAAAAGCCTAACTTAAATAGTTTAAGAAACAGCCCTGAAGGCAGCGCGCATGATTGTTCTTTATACCGCGTTATTGCAATTTAATGAAGGTACTTTAGTTAACTAATATAGATTTAGTTTAACCATAGGCATCTGCTGCAATTTTAACCAAAAAAGTTTAACGCGCTGAGCAATTCTAGCGTAAAATAGCGCCAGTTTAAATCTACAAAACACTGGTATTTGCTCTATTTTAGGTATATCCTGCGATATTAGTATTTAAATTTCTTGACAGCAGAAAAGGCACGATATGGTTCACGTAGTGCACAAACTTCCCAAAAAACACAAACTGCTTATTCTCGGTTTGGTTTCTGCTATTGTTGGCTTGGCATTATTGCCTTCTGAAAAAGCCACCGCTTCAAAGGATAACAGTGCAAAAGCACTTGAAATTGGCAAACGCTACGAATTACAAGTTAAAGTTGATGATAACGAAAAACTAACTGAGCTTAATTCGCAGCAAGCAGCAGCAAAACTTCCAGAATACGAGCTTATCGACCATGAAGTACGAAATGGCGATAATTTAGCACTTATCTTTAAACGTGCGGGCTTCTCAGCGCAAACATTACACAAACTTGTTAATACCAACGCAGAAACTCGTAAATTAACAAAAATTCACCCAGGCGAAATCTTAAGCTTTGCAACAGCTGAAGATGGCTCTTTAGCTCAGCTACGTTATGTGATCTCAAAAACAGACACCTTATACGTTACATTAAATGACGAAGGTAACTACGACACTTCTATCGATAGCAAAGAAATCGAAACGCTAAGTAAGTCGGCTGGCGGTGAGATCTCTAATAGCTTTTGGACGTCAGGCATTGCAGCAGGTTTAAGCGAGCGTCAAATTATGAATTTTGCTGACATCTTCGGTTGGGATGTCGACTTTGCTAATGACATTCGTAAAGGTGACCAATTTGGTCTCATTTATGAAGCTCACTATGTTGATGGTGAGTACATTGGTGATGGTAAAATTATTGCCGCAGAATTTATTAACCAAGGTGAGCGTTATACCGCTATTCGCCATACTGATGGTAACTTCTACACGCCTGAAGGCCGTAGCATGAAAAAAGCCTTCTTACGTGCGCCTGTTAACTTTAAGTATATTAGTTCGAGCTTTAACCCTCGTCGCTTACACCCAGTGACTAAAACGGTAAAACCACATAACGGTATTGATTACGCAGCGCGTACCGGTACGCCAGTTGTATCATCGGGTAATGGTAAAGTGATTAAAGCAGGCTACAGTAAATACAATGGTAACTATGTATTTATTAGCCATGGCACACAGTATGTGACTAAGTACTTACACTTAGACAAAAAGATGGTTAGAACTGGTCAGAAAGTGAAGCAAGGCCAGAAGATTGGTACCGTTGGCGCAACAGGTCGTGTGACGGGCCCACACTTACACTATGAATTCTTAGTAAACGGTGTTCACCGTAACCCTAAAACGGTCAAACTACCTAAATCAGAGCCTCTACCGCGCGATGAGTTAGCTAAGTTTAAACCGATTGCTGATAACTTCTTAGCTCAATTACAGCGTAACCGTGAGTTACAATTAGCGTTAAATAAGTAGTTAGGTAAACATGTAAAAGCCGCTTCAACTTGAAGCGGCTTTTTTGTGCCTAGAATAAATCCGGCTAAAACTATTATAGACTTTACTAAAACGAGTACTGAAGGCACTGCGGGTTAATACAATTATTACCTTAAAAGAACATAGATAAGTTGAATAATTAGCGAAATCATCACCAGTGGCCAAATGTACTTTGCATACTTTGTCGCGCCATCAAGCCCCATTTTAGACTGATACTTTTCAAGTAGCGGTATTAGAATAACCAAAGCAACAAAAAGGCATAGTAAGATAATAAAGATATTCATGGTGGCTTCCTTACACAACTATCATTTAACTACAATTTCTTTAGGGTGACCCTAGTCTATAGGCAAAAAAAAGCGCAGTAAAATTACTGCGCCAGTCGGTTGGAAGTAAATCGACTTAATCGTGTTGTTAGCCAACAATCGCTAACAAAATACCTGCTGCAACGGCACTTCCTAATACCCCTGCTACGTTTGGTCCCATGGCATGCATTAACAAGAAGTTATGCGGGTTGCTCTCAAGGCCTACCTTATTAACCACACGTGCTGCCATTGGTACCGCTGACACACCGGCTGCGCCTACTAATGGGTTGATTGGCGATTTAGAGATCTTATTAAGACCTTTTGCCATAAACACCCCTGAAGCTGTACCGATTGCAAAGGCTAAAGCACCTAACACCAAAATACCGATTGTTTCTACGGTTAAGAACTTATCGGCTGCAAGCTTTGAGCCTACCGCTAAGCCTAAGAAAATGGTGGTAATGTTGATGATTTCGTTTTGTGCACTATTGCTTAAACGATCAACCACGCCCGATTCACGCATCAAGTTACCTAAGCAGAACATACCTACCAGCGGTGTTGCCGCAGGTAAAAACAAGATAGTTAAACTAAGCACCATTAATGGAAAAACAATTTTCTCTTTTTTCGATACTGTACGAAGTTGCGGCATTTGAATTTCGCGCTCTTCTTGCGTTGTTAGTGCGCGCATAATTGGCGGCTGAATAATTGGCACAAGTGCCATGTATGAATAAGCCGCTACTGCGATTGCACCAAGTAAATCAGGTGCCAACTTAGATGCTAAGAAAATAGCTGTTGGACCATCTGCCCCACCAATAATGGCGATGGCCGATGCATCCTGTAGCGAAAATTCAAAGCCAGGAATAAAGTTAAGTAGAATTGCACCAAATAAAGTAGCAAAAATACCAAACTGCGCAGCCGCGCCCAACAGCAACATACGCGGATTTGCTATCAGGGCACTAAAGTCTGTAAGCGCCCCAACGCCCATAAAGATCAAAAGTGGGAATACCCCAGAGTCAATCCCGATATGGTACACGTAATATAAAAGACCACCCGGCTCAGATAACCCAGCAACTGGGATATTAGTTAAAATAGCCCCAAAGCCGATAGGTAATAACAACAGTGGCTCAAAGTTACGGGAGATTGCTAAATAGAGTAACAAGCAACCAACCGCAATCATGATCAATGCCGGAAAAGTAAAGTTAGCAATACCCGTGGCATGCCAGAGGTTTAAAACACCATCCATCCTCTGTCTCCTATGCCAGTGCGATTAGCGCATCGCCAGTGGCAACAGAGTCGCCTTCTGCTACTAATACTTCAGCTATTGTGCCTGAGTGTGCAGCGCGAACTTCTGTTTCCATTTTCATCGCTTCCATAATGATAACCACATCACCTTCGTTTACTGTTTGGCCAGCTTTTACCTTCACTTTGAAAATATTGCCTGCTAACGGCGCGTTTAAGGTTTCGCTAACAGACGCTGAAGCTGACTGAGGAATTAACTCACTGTCTTTTAGGGTTACCTCTTTGAGCTCACCACCTTGCGCTACAACTACATCGTAAACTTTGCCATCAACTTTAACGCTGTATTGCTCTGCTTTTGCAGGGCTTGTAGAGGCTGGCTTAGTTTCTGACTTAGCGACTTCACCCGTTGGAATTGCTTCAAACGCATCAGGGTTGTTACGGTTTTTAATAAACTTAAGGCCGATTTGAGGGAATAATGCGTAAGTAAGCACATCATCAATCACGTCATCAGCAAGCTCTAAACCTTGCTCTTTAGCTTCACTTAATAACTCTGCTTCAAGCTTCTCAAGTTCAGGTTCAAGCTTATCAGCAGGACGGCACGTAATTGCTTCAGCGCCCTCTAGTACACGCTCTTGTAGCTCTTTATTCATTGGCGCCGGTGTTGCACCATACTCACCTTTAAGTACACCCGCAGTTTCTTTAGTGATGGTTTTATAACGCTCGCCAGTCAGTACATTGAGTACCGCTTGAGTACCTACAATTTGCGACGTTGGTGTAACTAAAGGAATGTAACCTAAGTCTTCACGTACACGCGGGATCTCAAGTAATACTTGATCAAGCTTATCAGCAGCACCTTGCTCTTTAAGCTGATTTTCCATGTTAGTTAACATACCGCCAGGTACTTGGGCTAATAAGATACGACCATCAACACCTTTAAGGCTGCCTTCAAATGCAGCGTATTTCTTACGTACATCACGGAAATAAGCGGCAATTTCTTCTAACTCATTTAAATTAAGGCCGGTGTCACGCTCAGTGCCTTCTACAATTGAAACAATAGTTTCTGTGGCACTATGACCGTAGGTCATACTCATTGACGAAATAGCCGTATCAAGCATATCGATACCCGCATCGATTGCTTTTTGGTAAGTTGCAGTACTTAAACCTGTCGTCGCGTGGCATTGCATTGCGATAGGAATAGATACAGTTTCTTTTAAGCCTTTGATCAACTGCTCGCAATCATATGGCTTTAATAAACCCGCCATATCTTTAATACAAATTGAATGACAGCCAAGATCTTCTAGTTGTTTTGCCAGCTCAAGCCACATATCAAGCGTATGGACTGGGCTTACTGTGTACGAAATAGTACCTTGGGCATGAGCACCTACTTTAACTGCGGCTTTAATGGCAGTTTCAAGGTTACGTACATCGTTCATCGCATCAAAAATACGGAATACATCAACACCGTTTTTGTGGGCACGCTCAACAAACTTTTCGACTACATCATCAGCATAATGACGGTAACCTAGAAGATTTTGTCCACGAAGTAGCATTTGTTGCTTAGTGTTTGGCATTGCCGCTTTTAGCTCGCGAATACGTTGCCAAGGATCTTCACCTAAATAACGGATACACGAGTCAAACGTCGCACCACCCCATGATTCAATTGACCAATAACCCGCATTATCGAGTTTTTCTGCCATGGGTAGCATGTCGTCTAAGCGCATACGCGTTGCCAAAAGAGACTGGTGTGCGTCACGCAATACTAATTCGGTTAATTTTAATTTAGCCATGTTTAAGCTGCCCCGTTATTTTTGTTTATTTCGAAATTGAGCAATTGCAGCGCTGATTGCTGCAATATGTGCCTGTGGCACACCCTGTTGAGGTTGAATTTTTGCTGTACGCGTAGGTTCTACAGTTGCAGGATCATCAAATCGACCCACTACCTTTGACATTAAAGTGACTGCTGAAATCAAAATAGTCAGAAAAACAAACACGCCTACCATGCCTGTCACCATCAAACTGGCCGCAGTGGTGAGTAATCCACCTATATCCATACGACTCCCCTCGCTTACTTAAAATAAAAAGTTATTTTTGTTAAATAATTATGCACCAATAATAACAAACAAAATTCATTTGTATAGCACCATTGTAAATTGGTAAAACCAATTAAATTTAAAATAACATGACGCACATATAATTAACACCCTACTATTAGCGCATTTAAAGCCCCGTTATAGATGATATAAATAGTCAATATAGCCAGACGTTATATGTTCAGCTATTAACCAACCGTAGTAAAAAGCCTAAAAACCACGCACAACAAGGCGTTAGAGCTATCCACTTAAAATAAAGTTAAATTGGTCTTACCAATAACCACAGCAATTCTCTTTTTCCTCATTCATCTCAATATGAAAAAATATCACTATGAATAAGTTACATGCTTACTCGTAAAAGTTACCAAATGATGAACCCTATAAAGAACGACAAAAACACACAACCCATTGAAATATATAAAATAAAACTTCTGGCACAGAACTCGCTTCAGTTACATCGAACTTAAGAAAATTTAAATAGCCAAGGAGACCACTATGTTACGCTGGACAATTACTTTTTTAGTTATCGCGTTAATCGCAGCAGTGTTAGGTTTTGGCGGTATCGCAGGAGCCGCTGCAGGCATCGCTAAGATTATCTTTTTTATATTTTTAGTATTACTAGTTATTTCGCTGGTATCAGGAGCACTTAGAGGCAGTGTCCCTAAGTAGTTAAAAGCAGATAACCACTTACTTTATTTTAAATTTACAAGGAATTTCATTATGAAAAATTCAACTTTAAAAGCCGCTACTATCGCCCTATTTTCAGGTTTATTCATCATGGGTTGTGAAGACAACTCTGCTGAAGACGCAGGTGAGCGTATTGATGAAGCAATTACTGATACACAAAATGCAGTTGAAGATGCATGTGAAGAAGTAAAAGAAGGTGTTAACGCAGAAGAAACTAACTGCTAATAACACACCTTACTTAAGAAAAGCGGCCAAGTGCCGCTTTTTTGTGTATGTAAGTTAGCGAGTTAGCGAGTTAGCGAGTTAGCGAGTTAGCGAGTTAGCGAGTTAGCGAGTTAGCGAGTTAGCGAGTTAGCGAGTTAGCGAGTTAGCGAGTTAGCGAGTTAGCGAGTTAGCGAGTTAGCGAGTTAGCGACTCTAGGCTGCCTGCAGCTTGTGTCAAGCAGCTTGCTAACTTTACTCTTTCCCCTAGAAACCCGCTAACTTGTTGGGTGTCGCTCCGCTCTACCCTACATCATGTAGGTCGCCATTTATGGCGACACATAACCGCTAACATTGACGGGCTAAAGCCCGACCTACAGCCGCATTAATTCAGAGAACCGCGCGAAATAAATTTCACGCCTACGAGGGATAAACCCGCAGCTACCTTAGGCTCGCAACTTTACTCTTTCCCCCTAGAAACTCATTAATTTGTTGGGTGTCGCTCCGCTCTACCCTACATCATGTAGGTCGTCATTTATGGCGACACATAACCGCTAACATTGACGGGCTAAAGCCCGACCTACGACTTACACGTAGATTTAAGAAACATCGCGCAAAATAAATTTCACGCCTACGTGAGCCTCAAACTCGATAACTTTACTCTTTCCCCTAGAAACTCGCTAACTTGTTGGGTTTCGCTCCGCTCTACCCAACCTACGAGCTCTTTTGTTTTAATCTGATAGCTGACGGCTGAAAGCTGATAGCTTCTTTATCTAGAAACTCGCTAACTTTAAGCTTTCATTTACAACCCGTTGTGAGGGGCTCGTTTGTCGTTACACTCGCTATATGCCACTGGCCGTCAATAAAACTCACCTTAGCTACATCGCTAACGGCAAAATCACCGGGGACATTTAAACGCGTTAAGTTGCTCGCTAACTGCTGCTGGCAATATGGGCCGGTATCGCCATGCATTACAAGTACAGGCTTATTGGTGTGCTTTGCGAAGTCGCTGATAGCATCACGGTACACTCTAAATGCATCACAATTAGAACGTTGTGACTCGCTGCAAGCGGGTTTACTGGTCGGGTGGTAAATATCAGCCTGAAAACCAAATACATAGGCCTTAGCATCTTGCTGAACAAGTGCTTGTTTCAACCAAGTTAAGTTGTACTTATCACGTTTGTCGGCGGCATCTAGTGCCGCGTTTTTATCACTTTTTAAAATTTGTGAGCGACCATTAAAAGTGCCCGGTATATGCAAAGTGCGAAACTCAATGCCATCAAACTGCCAGCGAGCATTTTCTAGCATTTCAGCTTGGGTTGCATAACCCTGAAGTTGTTGTGTTTTTTTTGTATAAGCATCGTCAAACATCAAGCCTTTAACAAAGCTTAGCCGTTCAAGCTCATCAAAACGCACCGATAGTTTTTCTCGGTCGCAATCGGTCCATTCATTATCACCTGGGGTGTAAATAAAAGGCTGCGGGGTCAACGACGTCAATAACGCTTTATTAGTTTGCAAAAGCTTATTCGTGCAAGCAAACGCTCCTGATTTCATATCACCAAGATGCATTAAAAAGCCATGAGGTGTTGCTGCGATTGCCTTGGCAATTTTTCCATCTTTGCCGAGATTGATTTCATCAATCGGGGTGTATGGCATATCGCCCATAACTAAAAAAGTATTTGTGGTCATTGCAAGTGCTAATGACATTGAACTAACAAACATACAACTTACACCTTTAAAATACGCATATCTTAAGCTCTCACAATGACAACTAAATGAAAACCAACTACAGAAGATTTTTTCTATCAATGTTAAACTGCCGCCAGCAAATTAAGTGAGCCTACGAATGACATTAAGTACAACTTACAAATTAGATAAACCGTATTATTGCGAATGCTTTGATGAGTCTTTACCTTATTCATCTCAAGCCAAACCCAAATACCCGTTGTTGGTATTATTAATAACCTTAGGCTTGTTGGCTTTTTATCAATTAGATAATCATTATTTAGGCAGCTTTATGATTATGCTTGCCGTGGTTGAGTGCTTATCGTTTTATTACAAGCGCCCATGGTGGGTCGCAAGACAAATGATGAGTCGTGCATCAGGTAGCGAAGTCACTGTCGTATTTGATGATGAAGGCGTTAAAGCCGAAAACCCGCATAAAAGCTACCAATTAAGCTGGCAACAAATTAGTGAGATCATTGAAACTGAGCGAGGTTATATTTTAAAGGCTCAGCGCGGTATGCAATATATTTCTAAACAAGCGCTAAATGATGAAATAACAGCTGAACTAAATAAAAGAGCCACTCAGTGAGTGGCTCTTAAAAATATCTGTCGCTGATTAAACGTTGCCCGGATTTGGGTTAGATTTCTCTGCTTGGATTCGCATGTAGATTTCTTCACGATGTACTGATACATCTTTAGGTGCATTTACACCAATGCGAACTTGATTTCCTTTAACACCAAGAACAGTAACTGTTACTTCGTCACCGATCATAAGGGTTTCACCTACTCTACGAGTTAGTATTAGCATTCTATTGCTCCCATGTTCCAAAAAATTAAAAGATTCCGCGTCAAAAACATTCTAATGAAATATAGACTTAAAAGTAAGTAAAAACTCTAGATCTTATTCATTTTCAGTTAAAAAAACTTTGTGTAGCGCACGTACAGCCAGTTCTAAATACTTTTCGTCAATTAAAACTGATATCTTTATTTCTGATGTCGATACAAGCATCACTTTGATGTTTTCATCGGCAAGGGCATTAAAAAATAAACTTGCCACACCAGAGTGAGATTTCATCCCTACACCTACTGCAGACACCTTGGCAACATTGCTGATCCCTTTTATAGATTCTGCGCTGATACCATCTTGGTTACTGGTCAAAATTTCAAGCGCTTGCTCAAAATCATTCGTGTGCACAGTAAAAGCATAGTCTATTTTTTCAAAGTTATGATTAACTTGATTAATCATATCTATTTCGATGCCGAATTCTGCAAAAAGTTTCAAAATTTTTGCAAGGTTTTCCGTTCCTTGGTGCACGCCATTAACGTAAATCAGACTTTCGTCACGATTAAAGGCGATACCCGACACAATGTTTGCTTGCACATCCGGCTCCTCAAAACTGATCAAGGTCCCTTGATCCGGGTTAAAACTCGATAACACTCTGAGCGGTATATTATATTTTCCTGCGGCTTCGACACTACGAATATGTAGCACCTTAGCCCCAAGGCTGGCCATTTCGAGCATTTCTTCGAAGGTGACATGGCTCATACGTCGCGCATTTGGTTCAATACGCGGGTCGGTGGTATATACCCCATCAACATCAGTGTAAATTTGGCATTCGTCGGCATTGATAGCACCTGCAATCTCAACCGCAGAGGTATCTGTTCCACCGCGACCAAGCGTAGTGATATTGCCTTCAATATCACGGCCCTGAAAGCCCGCTATAATGGCAATACGGTTATGCTCAAGTTCATGCTTAAGACGAGTCGCAGCAATCTCTTCAATGCGCGCTTTGCCAAACATATTATCGGTGCGAATGTTGACCTGATCAGCAAGCAAGCTTACCGCTGAGTGACCACGTTTGATGATAGCCATTGCCAGCAGAGAGACTGACACTTGCTCACCGGTGGTTAGCAATACATCAAGCTCACGAGCACTAGGTCGAGAATCGATTTGTTTAGCGAGTTTAATTAGACGGTTAGTTTCTCCCGACATAGCCGAGAGTACCACCACAACTTGATGGCCTTGTTGCTTGGTTTTTACAACAAGGTCGGCGACTGCCTCAATTCGCTCTATTGAGCCAACTGAGGTGCCACCGAATTTTTGGACGATAAGTGCCACTAGTAGTTAAGAACGCTCAGATAACCAACCAGTTACACTTTCTAAGGCTGCAGCTAGGTTCTCTGGCTGAGTACCACCAGCTTGTGCCATATCAGGACGACCACCGCCCTTACCGCCTACTTGTGCAGCCATGTGATTTACAAGCTCACCGGCTTTCACTTTACCTGTTAGGTCTTTAGTTACACCTGCAATTAGGCTTACTTTATCGCCATTAGCTACGCCAAGGGCAATAACACCTGAGCCAATCTTCGTTTTCAGGTCATCAACCATGCCACGTAGTGCTTTAGACTCAGTACCTGCAACATCAGCAACCAGTAGTTTAATACCGTTCACTTCAACAACAGAGTCAAGTAACGATGCACCAGCCGCACTTGCTAGCTTGTCGTTAAGCTGTGCAATTTGCTTCTCAAGGCCTTTTGATTTCTCAAGTAACGCCGTTACTTTTTCAAGTACTGTGCTGCTATCACCTTTAACTAGTGCTGCAACATCGTTTAGTTGTTGCTCTTGCTCACTTACATAAGCAACCGCTTCAGCACCTGTTACCGCTTCAATACGGCGGATACCGGCTGCGATACCGCTTTCTGATACGATTTTAAATAAACCGATATCACCTGCACGCTTAACGTGAGTACCACCACATAGCTCGATTGAGTAGTCACCAATGGTTACTACGCGAACTTCGTCGTCGTATTTTTCACCGAATAATGCCATTGCACCTTTTGCTTTAGCATCTTCGATAGCCATTAGCTCAGTTTCAAGAGCAAAGTTACGACGGATTTCATCGTTTACTGCGCGCTCGATTTGGCGTAATTCGTCTTTTGTTACCGCTTCAAAGTGAGAGAAGTCAAAACGTAAACGCTCAGGGTCAACAAGTGAACCTTTTTGATTTACGTGCTCACCTAAAATTTGACGTAACGTTTCATGTAAAATGTGTGTTGCAGTGTGGTTTTTCTTGATGCTATCGCGACGAGCTGCATCAATTGTTGCCTCTGCTTTATCGTTTGTACCAATACGGCCTTGTACACGACCATGGTGTGCAAATGCATTACCAAGTTTCGTGGTGTTAGTCACTACAAACTCACCGCCAGCAACTTTTAACACACCTGTGTCACCAACCTGACCACCTGATTCAGCATAAAACGGTGTGCGGTCTAAGATTGCGATACCTTCTTGACCATCTTCAAGTACTGAAACCGATTGACCTTCAGAGAAAAGTTCAACCACAGTACCTGTGTAATGTTCTGCATCGTAACCTTTAAAGTCTGTGTGTTTTTCAGACTTAAGTTGTTGGTTGTAATCAGCACCAAACTTACCTGCTTGCTGTGCTTGCTTACGCTGAACAGCCATACACTCTTGGAAGCCGTGCTCATCAATCGTCATGAAACGCTCGCGCGCAACGTCAGCCGTTAAATCAGCTGGGAAACCGTAAGTGTCGTAAAGTTTGAATACTAAGTCACCTGGGATCACATCACCTTCGATGTCAGTTAGGCTTTCTTCTAAAATAGCCAGACCACGCTCAAGTGTTTTACCAAACTGCTCTTCTTCGATACGCAGTACTTTTTCGATAATTTCTTGTTGTTTAGCAAGCTCTGGGTACGCTTGACCCATTTGCTCAATTAGTGCAGCAACTAGCTTGTAGAAGAATGCACCTTTCGCGCCTAGCTTATTACCATGACGAACGGCACGACGAATAATACGACGTAGTACATAACCACGGCCTTCGTTTGATGGCATAACGCCGTCAGATACTAAGAACGCACACGAACGAATGTGGTCAGCCACAACGCGTAACGATTTATCGTCTAAATCTTGTGCGTTTGTTACTTTAGCCGCTGCTGCAATTAGAGCTTGGAATAAATCGATTTCGTAGTTTGAGTGCACGCCTTGTAAAATTGCAGAGATACGCTCAAGACCCATACCTGTATCAACAGACTGCTTAGGAAGCGGCTCCATTGTACCGTCGGCATGGCGGTTATACTGCATAAATACTAGGTTCCAGATCTCGATGAAACGGTCACCGTCTTCTTCAGGAGAACCTGGAGGACCACCCCAAATTTCTTCACCGTGATCGTAAAAGATTTCAGAACATGGACCACAAGGACCTGTATCACCCATTGACCAGAAGTTATCGCTGGTTGCAATGCGAATAATACGGTCTTCACTTAGACCCACTTCTTTGTGCCAAATGTTGAAGGCTTCTTCATCATCGTGATAAATGGTAACAAGTAGCTTTTCTTGAGGTAGTTTTACAACATCAGTTAAAAACTCCCAAGCAAACTTGATTGCGTCTTGCTTGAAGTAATCACCAAAGCTGAAGTTACCTAACATTTCGAAGAATGTATGGTGACGTGCAGTGTAACCTACGTTTTCAAGGTCGTTATGTTTACCACCGGCGCGTACACAACGTTGTGAGCTGGTTGCACGTGAATAAGGGCGGCTTTCCGCACCTAAAAATACATCTTTAAATTGCACCATACCAGCGTTATTGAATAATAACGTGGCATCGTTACCCGGGATCAGCGAGCTTGAAGGAACAATTTGGTGTTGTTTAGAGGCAAAAAAGTCTAAGAACTGTTGCCTGATCTGTGCGGTAGTCATATGCTGCATGTGAAAATCTCACCCGTTTATTGCTGTGCTTGCATTGCAAAATCAATTTGTTCGTAATTAAAGCCTCGATACATCAAGTAGCGTACACGTTTCGCTCTTTCTTTCTGGTCGAGTTCTTTACCTGAATTTGAAAACTTCTTTAAATATGCGTCCTTTGCGAGTTCGAACCAATCGACTTCAAACTCCTCGAGCGTTTTATCTAATAGTGCTCGGTCTATCCCTTTTGCCATTGCTTCGCTCTGAATGCGTTTTACACCATGATACTTAGCTAAATGGCGGCGTACAAACCCTTCGCAATAGCGCTGTTCGTTAATAAAATTGTGTGATTCACACCAATCTAACAAGCGCTCTGTGAACTCGGGCGTCGCCTCTTTTTGCTGTAACTTTCGCGTTAAATCCCGACGCGAATAATCTTGTCGAGACAATAACCAAAGTACGTAATTTTTTAACTTTTGTTCTTTATCATCCATTACGCGTCAAAGCGTCCTGATTGTGACGGCGCTTCAGGTGCTTTTGTTTGGCCATCACCTTTTGGCACAACCGGCATAAAAATAGCCTGAAAAGACACGAAGAAGCTAATGTAACAAATTGGCATTAAAACCAATAGAGGAATAAACGATAAAGGAATACAGATCACCATTAAAACAGCGCAAATTAGGCCATAAACACTCAATGGCGCCATATTATGGTAAAACACCATGAATGAGGTTTTTAAAACCTGAAACATATTGCTTTGCTTTTGAAAATAAACCAAAGGCACTGCATAGGCAAAAGCGGTTAAATACACACAGATCGCCACTAAGAATACCGCAACTTGCCCCATTGAAATGGTTGCCAATAAATCTGCAATATGTGATTGGTTTTGTGGATCGAAAGTCTGACTCGAAATAACTGCGTAGGCATCTGCAAAAATGAAATTAGACAGTAAGGCTAATAAAATACCTGCCGCCATCTGATACACGGCGACGCGCACTAAACCTATACGGTTTCCTTTATTACTAAATGGCTTAAAAATATCAGCTTGGCTGATAGTCCCGCCTTGCTGCTTAGTTAACACAGCTTGATAAAAACCTGCCATCAAAAACGGGGTTACAAATGCACCAACAACTTGCAGTAAAGGTAGCAGCAATGCCAAAAAGCTAATTATCACGATTAGCAGATGCATTAAAATAAAAGTCAAAGGTTGCAGCTTAAAGATTTCCCATCCAGCTTTAAACCATTTAACGCCTGCATCAGCTTTAAAAATACGTACTTCGATCGACATAGTTTCTCATTCAATAACGACAAAACGCACCGAGTATAACTGGGTGCGCTACTTGTTTATAGTCACCTGTAGTGAAATTTACTCAGGCTTTTTAATTTTTTTAATATCAAGCATGTGCGAGCCATGTTTGATTTTCGTTTCGAGGTAAGCTTGGTTACCTACCACACCCGCTTTAATGTGCGCATGAGTGCCAACCACTGAATCAACTTCAATACCTGCATCACGCAGTGCTTTAAGCTTATTTGGGTTGTTAGTCATTAACTTAACGTGCTTTTGATTGAGTGCTTCAAGCATTAATACCGCGTCTGAAAAATCACGTAAATCATCAGCAAAACCCAAGTGGTTATTCGCTTCGTACGTATTCATACCTTGCGACTGTAGTACGTAAGCATCAATTTTATTGTATAAACCAATGCCACGCCCCTCTTGGCGTAAATACAGTAAAATACCGCCTTGTTGGTGCATCATCTCGATACACTCATTTAATTGCTCACCACAATCACAACGTGATGAATGGAATACATCGCCCGTTAAACACTCTGAATGCATACGAATTAAAGGGACATCTTGCTCTGTGTCAGCTTGATTAAACACTAAAGCAACATGTTCTTGGCCATCATTTAAGCCACTGAAAGATACGATTTCTGCAGGGATATCACTGTTTTTGCCAACATTCAGCTGGACTCTTGCTCTTACTTGCGCCACGACAAATCCAAATTAAAAAATAAATGCGATACTGCAAATGTGATTACAACAGCTTGAAGGTTGTAAGGATGCAACATACGACGAGTGATAACTAATATTGAGGCAGTTACCAGCAATTCAAGTATTATACACTCAAACCACCCCAAGATACGAGCTTTGCGCCTCGCTTTAGTGGCGCTAAAAAAACACCTTAAAAGCTCTACTTTTTAGAGTTAGGCCTTTGAAATAAAATAAATTAATAAATAAACCTTTGCAGATATTCGAAAAAATAGATTAGTTTAATCTCAATAAACCGCTAAGCCTTTATCAACCACCTATCAAAATAATAAAAATAACAGTGTTATGATGTGTCTCAGCGCTGATTAATAACGTACTAAAAGGGCTAGATAAAACAATTATGAAGAATAACCAAATAGTGATGCTTGAAGCTTAAACTGCTCTGCTAATTCATCAATTATAACCCTTTGACTAAGCTTTAAATATCTTGAGCGTGGCCAAACAACATTGATTGGCATAACCGCACCTGAAAAGGTATCTAAAACACTAGTTAGTCTATTACTATCTAGCTGCTCTTGAATAAGCCAAGTAGGTAATTGTGCAACACCTAAACCATTAAGTGCGGCATCTAGCATTGCATCTCCATCACTGAGCATATATCTGGCATTGATTAGCTGGTTAAATGACTGCTTTTTACTATCTTTGAACAACCATGTTGGCTGCGAAGAGCGCTTACTGCCAATAATACAATCATGAGTGAGCAAATCCGCAGGAGTGTCTGGCACACCATGTTGGTCAAAATAATCTTGACTACCACACACTGTTAATTTTTGATAACCCAACAATTTTGCTACCAGATCAGCATCATCTTCTAATGTGCCGATACGTACCACCAAATCAACATTTTCATTTATTAAATTGATACGACTTTCACTAAAGTGAACCGCAAGCTCTAGTTTAGGATACTTGTTTGCTAATTTAGATAGTATTGGCATTACATACTTACGGCCGAATGCCGCAGGTAAGTGAAGCTTTACTTGCCCTGAAACATTATGGCTACCGGCAGTGACCGCTTGCTCTAGGCTATCTATTTCAACCAGTATTTTTACCCAGCCTTCAAAATAATGCTGCCCTTCTGGGGTTGCCATAATTTTACGCGTTGTTCGATGCAGTAGCTTTGTACCTAACTTACTTTCAAGCCTAGTAACAGTTTTACCAACAGCGGAGCCTGTTAAACCTAACCGATTACCAGCTGCTGTGAATGTACCCATGCGTAGTGTTTCAACAAACTCTCGAATACCAAAGAAAGGGCTATCTTCTGGTTTCATTATGGAATCTCAGGACAGAATAAATGGAATATTAGCTAGGTTATCATTTAAAAAGAAGACAATAAAATAGTGTTCACTTATTCAGCAATAGAGAAACATGATGAGCGAACGCAAACTTCTCGATTTACTCGAAAAAGAAGAGATCCGAACTCTTCGCTTAAACTACAGTCAGCTTTTAGACTCTGGTCAAATTCATAAAATGGAAGAAGTATTTACTAGCGACGCACGAGTCGAAGTAACAGTGGGAGAAATGAATGGAATTGAACAGATAAAGCAAGGATTAAAAAATGCTTATGATGAATTCGATACCCACAATAGAAAGCACTTCCCTTTTGTTCATGCAGTGATGAACCATCAAATAGTGCTAACAGATAAAACGACAGCACAGGGTGAGTGCTACCTAATTGACTTTGTTACAAGTAGGGAGCAAAGCGAATCTCCGCTTTTATTAGTGGGCCGATACTTAGATCGCTATGAAAAAATCGACGGTCAATGGCGCATTAGCCACTCTAAACTTGATGTTGTCTGGCCGGCGAATTCGGGAGAGCAGTAACATGAATAATCTACCAACTAGCTTTACAAATGTATTTGCCGACAACAAATTAACGCTGGGGTTGCTCACTCCCCTTGAAGCTTACCCTAGCAGCCCTTTCCCTACCCTTAATGCTGATATAGCAACGGCTAAGCAGGCTGAACAAGCAGGTATTGCCAGTATTTGGTTTAGGGATGTGCCTTTTTATGATCCTAATTTTGGTGATGCTGCGCAGATGCTTGATCCATTCACTTACGCAGGTTTCATTGCTGCACATACAAATACAATTACTTTAGGCACCGCAGGGGCAGTTTTACCATTACGCGATCCTATCATGGTTGCCAAACAAGCAGCCTCAGTTGATCATCTAAGTAATGGTCGTTTTGTGTTAGGAGTTTCAACCGGAGATAGGCCAGTTGAATACCCGGCTTTTGGTGTCGATTTTAACGCGCGTGCTGAGCGCTACAGAGAGTCAGTTGAAATTATCAAAACATTACACCAACAAAGTTTTCCTAAACACCTTAGCCAACATTACGGCGAGCTTGATGGTTCACTTGACCTTTATCCAAAACCAGTAAACCAGCAAATACCCGTTATGGCCGTTGGTCGTTCTAGGCAATCATTTGAGTGGTTGGCTAATAATGTTAATGCTTGGATTTGGGCTGTTGATAATGAACAAGCCATCAGTGAAATCATTAACAACCTATCAATTGCAAGCAATAGCAACACAAGCCCACATTACGGCTATGCGACATTTTTTGATTTAGATAAAAACCCAGACGCCCCGTACCAGCGTTTTTATAACGTTGTACGAATTGGTCGAAATGCCCTTATTGAGCGACTGTTAAAACACAGAGAGCTTGGCGTAAAACACATTGCGCTAAACTTAAAACCTTCTCGAAGGGCTGCCCAAGATGTAATTGATGAATTGGGTAACTTTGTTATTCCTGCTCTTGAAAAAGAGCAAAGAGAGCCTGCTGTATGAGTACTCAAGAACAGCTCGAAAACTTAATAACTCAGTTTAAAGATAGCTGGTTACGCTCGGATAAGCACTCGTTAGCAAAGCTGTTTAGCTCTGATATTATTTTCAAAAGCCAGCATCATGGTTCTGTAAATAGGCAAAAGCATGTATCAACAACCTTAAGTGAAGATTTCAAAAACTATGCAACGAGTGCTGAATTTACAAATACGTTTACTGCACACAAAAAGGATTTTGCCGCAGCAAGCAGCTACGCTTATGTAGATGTAAGTCATGGGCAAAAACGCTTTTTATGTGGTTGTACGTTTATTTTTCATTTCGTTCATGAAAACCTGCAATGGCTTATTAACCACATTAAATTTCAGGTTAACTGGAATAAAGGACAACAATCCTTGCTTCCTAACTGGAACATGCTTCCTGGAGTTCAGGGCTGGCAGCTAGTTGATGGCGAACCAACAATTGTGAGTGAATTACACTCTCCATGGGCATTAATTCGTAAGTTTAAAGCCTCTGAGCCAAAGCAAGCTCTCATTGATCTCTATAACAAGTATGCATTTGCTGTTGATAATTGTGATATTAATTTACTTATTGATTGCTACAGCCAAGATATACATGGAAGCTTTCCTCCTTTAGGTGATTTATCTGGTAGAGAAAGTGTTATAGGGAGTTTAAAAAACTTTAGACTGCTTGCGCCATTTTGGCAGCACTTTGCAGAGTTGGTCAAAATGGAGATTAGCCAAGATAAAAAAGCAGCTCGATTTATCATTGCCCGCATCATTCCCGAAAAACCCGTGAATGATAACAATCAAAAAATTTATGCAGCTCACTATCAGTTAGCAGCAAGATTAGAGTCAGATAACTGTTGGCGACTTTACGAGTCGCATTACATATCGGGTTGGTTTGATGAACAGAATTTGCCCGAGTTTATAATCTAACAATAAAGCGCTCAATGTGAGCGCTTTTTCATAAATACCTGCGACCGGTTAAGCTTAATCACTGTTTTTGCTTAAATTAAAAACAATGATACATTAAAAATTACTAGATACCTTGTACCTCATGATGATAATGATTATCATCAACAAGTATTAATCCCCTCTTATCTGGGCAAAATAATAAGGAATATTATGAAAAAGAGCTCACTTGCCTTATGTGTTGCATTACTATTTAGTCAGCAAGGCATTGCCAATGAAACGACCACCCAAGAATTTAACGACACCTACCGCGCTTATGTCGCTGCTGTAGAAAATAAGCAAGACAGTAGCGAGCTTGCCAAAAAAGCGTTTGAGCTTGGCAAAGAAATTTATGGTGAAAGCGCCGACAACACCGCCAATCTTGCTATTAACTATGCAAACAGCCTAGATAAAAGCGAACAAGAGCGACGCTTTGAGTTATATCGCACAGCCTACGAAATACTCGAAAAAAACCACGGCAAGCTAAGTGTACAAGTATATGATTCATTAATCGGCATGGCAGAATCAACTTCCTCAGCTAAGCGCGCCGATACGTATCTTGATGATGTCATTGCTATTGCTGAAAAACAAAACTCAGACAAGCTTGTTGCTGATGCAAAAATGACCGCTGCTCGTATCCTTGCTTATAAAGGCAGTGGCGAGCGCTATTACACAGCAAAGGAATATCTTGAAGAAGCTGATAAGTACTACCAAGAAAACTTACCAAATAACGCTGTCGATCGTATTAGCGCAGACTTTTTAGTTGCCGCATTTGCAGAAAACCAACGTAAATACAGCACCGCCATTGAGCGATTAAATCACGTAGTTAGCGTATTTGATCAAGAGCTAGACTTTGATCATCAAACCGAATTAAACGCCCATTCAAAGCTAGTTCACTTATACGAAAAAACAGGTAAAAGCGACGAAGCAACCAAACATTGCTTAGCGATTGCGAAAATGGTGCCTTGGAAAGAAAGCCAAGAACAAGAGCCGTTGTACCGTGTGCCGCCGAAATATCCAATGTCAAAAGCACAACGTATGGAAGACGGCATTGTCGTGATGGAATTTGAAGTAACCCCGTCAGGCTTTGTAGACAACATAACTGTGGTTGACTCTGAAGGTGGTACTGCATTTGAAAGAGAAGCAGTAAAAGCAATGAAAAAATGGCGTTATGCGCCTAAGTTTGAAAATGGTCAAGCCATTGCTGCAACTTCTCGGGTGCAATTAGACTTTAAAATAAAAAGATAAATAACAGGGTCGCAATGCGACCCTTTTCATAGCTTTTTATAACTTTTTAAGCAAGTTATCGGCTGCGTCCTCAATTAAATCGAGTACCTTTTCGAAACCTTGATCGCCACCATAATAGGGATCTGGGATCTCACTCTCCCCTGCATCACCATGGCTTAAAAATAGCGACAACTTATATTGTAAGCGCTCTGGGCACTGGGCTTGTAAATCAGCAAGATTTTGCTTGTCGGCTGCGAGAATTAAGTCAAACTCATGAAAATCAGCTTGAGTCACTGGTCGCGAATAGATGCCTTTAAAACTATAACCGCGCTTTTCGGCTGCTGCTTTTGAACGTGAATCTGGTGGATTACCTTGGTGGTAACCAATGGTGCCAGCAGAATCAACTTTGACATTGACACCCAACGCCTTTGCACGACTACGAAGTACCGCTTCAGCAGTAGGTGAACGACAAATATTGCCTAAGCAAACAATCAAAACCTTTTTCATTATTCGTCCTTAAAATTGCTTTAAGATTGACTCATCATAACGTTCTGCATCAAGCGAGAGGTTGTATTTATCTGCAACACTATCAAGCTCTGCCTGCTTAATTGCCAACTCATCCATGGTAATAGTGTTGTCATCAAGCTGCCATAACAAACGTGACCCCGCATAGCTGTAATGAATTGCTAATAAAGCATCTGCATTGCCCTCACGCCCTGCTGCTTTTAACTTTGGCATTTTACGGGTGATTTTATTCAGCGCTTTTTTAAGCTCCCACACATAGACTATTTCAGTCATGTAATCATGATTGCGGTATTTATTAAGCACAAAGCCCACCAGCAAACTACACACAACAACACCTAATAGGTTCCAATGAAAATGGCTACCGCTGGGGTCAGGAAATAACGCTATTAACGTTTGTGAAATGGCTAAACTGCCAACGGCTAAAGCAATTACACAAGCAATAATTACTTGGTTTAAATGTTTACGGTAACGGGCTTTATCTATTTGAATAAGTTTCATAACAACCTAAAAAACTTGTGAAAAATAAAAAGTGAAAAAAAATTTCACCCCTTTTTTATTTGCCAGCCGTTTTAGCTATGAAAGCAATTATCCAAAGAGGAACGGCTATGCATACTTTACCACTAAACTCAGCAAGCTTGAATAACAGCAATGCTGCTTTAAAGACAACCGCAGCAATTATTGGTGGCGGTGTCATGACCTTTGCAGCATTTGCATTTATGCAGTACTTAATTTCTGCTGAGCAAAGAGCCGATGTTAAAACAGGCCCAGATATCACAGTTGAAATTTATGAAGTACCGGAAGACTCAAAAGTACAAGTAAAGCAAACACTGCCGCCACCGCCAGTTGCTAAAATGCCACCAAAAGTACCGCCACGCCCAACGATTGATACGACAGATACCGTTGTAGTAGCTGATTTAACACCAACAATGACATTCGATAACATTGGCGACACGCTTAGCAAAAGCATTAACCAACCAACAGGAGATGCGACACCAATTGTGCGTATAAACCCTAAATACCCTCCGGTAGCAGCTCGTGATGGCATTGAAGGTTGGGTACAAATTAGCTTTAGCATTTCACCGACTGGCGAAGTGATTGACCCTGTTATTATTGATGCCGAGCCTAAACGGGTATTTGACCGTGAAGCAATTCGCGCCATTAAACGTTGGAAATATCGCCCTAAAGTTGTTGAAGGTGTGGCACAATTACAAACAAACCAAAGCGTTCAACTTGATTTTAAAATAGATGGATAACTGCCTATGCTAATGAGCATCAAGACATGGTTATTTGACAAGCCAAGCACAGATTGTTTGGCGCAGTATGCCAAAACGGGCGACAACCGTTACCTTAACCAACTCGTTGCTCAATACGGGAACGATCTTTATCACTACCTAGTTACACAAAGTGATAAAGATCTTGCCCTTGATATATGCCAGCAAACCTGGTTAAAAGTCATTGATAAACGCGACTTTTACAATGATCAGAACAACCCTAAAGCGTGGCTTTTTCGATTAGCACGTAATTTATTAATTGATGAATTTCGTAAGCAGCAAAAGTTCGTTGAATTAGAAGACAACCAACTATTTACCGAACCTCAGGATGCAAGTTATCACTACGACTATGAAGCCTTTGATAAAGCACTTATGGCACTTAGTTTTGTACAACGTGAAGCGCTGACCTTACAACAAGAAGGCTTTAGTCTCGAAGACATTGTTGCTATCACACAAAGTAACCCAGAGACCATTAAAACTCGGCTGCGATATGCCCGTCAAAACCTGAAACAACAACTAGGAGGCCATCATGAAGCGTAACGACGAGCAACTCGATGCTGATTTAAAAGTACATTTTCAAAAACGTAAGGCAGAGCACAGCTTAAGCAGCGACGAGCTTGTACACATGCAAAAGCCACAGTCGGCAATGCCAAGACCACAGCGCTTTTTAGGCCTGCAAATGACCGGAGTATTTGCTGCTTTAGCGATTCTTGGTTTTGTCATGCTGCAATACAACAACCGCGAGTTAACCCATGTTTATGCCGTGGATTTATCGGACTATCAATGGCTTGAAGTACACGAACTCGACGCCAAAGGCAGCTATGTGAGTAATCTTAAACAACAAAAACAAAACCTAGATGCTAACTACCAACAAGCATTAGCCAATCACCAAGCCCGCACCAGCTTCACCGGCCGTCTAGTCAGTGTTGATAACGACTGGTATATCGCTGACTGCGAGCAAAATGTCATAGTACAAATTAAACAATCACTCCTTGAAGAACTACAAAAACACGGCACCCTAGATACTCATATTCACCAAGGAGACCTACTCGCCCTAGACCAAAACAAACAAGGGCAAATCATCGCACTCAAACAGCTAACCCATGAAACGGAAAAGTGTACGAGTTAGCGAGCTCGTAGGTTGGGTAGAGCGTAGCGAAACCCAACAAGTTAGCGAGTTACAAGGGGAAAGTCGCAAGTTTTTAGGTAGCAGCGGGTTTACCCCGCGTAGGCGTGAAATTTATTTCGCGCGATGGTTCAACGAGCCATCAGCTTTCAGCCGTCAGCTATCAGATTTAAAACAAGTTAGCGGGCTACAGGAGTAAAGTTACAAGCTTTTAAGTAGCAGCGGGTTTACCCCGCGTAGTTAGATATCAGATGTCAGATCAGACGGCTGACGGCTGACGGCTGACGGCTGACGGCTGACGGCTGACGGCTAATACTCCGCCCTTTACCTCGCTTTTCCTACCAATAATCTCACATTGCTCTAATGTTAATAACAATTTAATGCTGAACCAGCTAGGCTAGTAACATCGTGTTTAAATATTATGGAGTTACCATGAAAAGGTCTTTGTTTAACAGTTTAATCATTGCCTCAATTAGCTTATCGAGCTTGCAAGCTTGTGCTCAGCCAGAGCAAAAAATTCCACTGGATGCCAGTGCGAATAACTACAAACTAGAATTAGTAAGCGAAGGGATTCAAATTCCTTGGGGTATGGCTTGGCTTAACGAGCGTGACTTACTCGTTACTGATCGACGTGGCGAGCTTAGATTGATTCGTGATGGCAAACTCGTTGAGCAAGCAGTTAAAGGCACACCTAAAGTACATGATGAAGGTCAAGGAGGCTTATTAGATATAGAACTTGATCCGAACTTTGCCGACAATGGTTGGATTTACTTTTCGTACTCGGGCTATGAGGGCGATGGTGAGGGTTACAATACCTCAATTATGCGTGCCCGCTTTAAAGATATGGCTCTTGTCGATCAGCAATTATTGTTTGATGGCGAGCCAAATATTGAAACAACAAAACACTATGGTTCGCGTATTGAGTTCGACAAAGAAGGTTACTTGTACTTCTCTATTGGCGACCGTGGCAAAAGAGACGTTCACCCACAAAGCTTAGACTATGATGCTGGCAAAATTCACCGTATCAATAGCGATGGCTCTATCCCTAAATCAAACCCGTTTTATGACCATAAAACAACTCACAAAAGCATTTATTCGTATGGACACCGTAACCCGCAAGGTATGGCAATGCACCCTGAAACGGGGGTTATTTGGAGCCATGAACATGGCCCTCGTGGCGGCGATGAAATCAACATAGTTAAAGCAGGTGCAAACTATGGTTGGCCTGAGATCACTTATGGGATCAACTACATTGGTACAAAAATTACCGACGAAACTAGTCGCGAGGGAATGGAACAACCTGATTGGTATTGGGTGCCTTCAATTGCCCCTTCTGGAATGGAATTTATCACCAGCGATAAATACCCACAGTGGCAAGGCCAAATTGCCGTAGGTTCGATGAAGTTTGGCCACCTTGTTTTGGTGAAACTTGATGGTGACAAAGTAACAGGCCACAGCAAGGTATTTGAAGGTGTAGGTCGCGTTCGCAGCCTTGCCACTCACCCTAATGGTGATTTATATCTAGGCGTTGATGGTGTCGGTGTTTATAAGGTTGTACCGAAATCGTAGGTTGGGTAGAGCGGAGCGAAACCCAACGAGTTAGCGAGTTAGCGAGTTAGCGAGTTAGCTAGTTAGCGAGTTAGCGAGTTAGCGAGTTAGCTAGTTAGCGAGTTACAAGGGCAAAGAGTAAAGGAATACAGTAGGCGTGAAATTTATTTCGCGCGATGGCCTCAATCCATACTCTTGTAGGTCGGGCTTTAGCCCGTCACTTTATAAGTGATTCGACATGTGTCGCCATAAATGACGACTTACGTTACAAGCAATAAAAAACCACAGACTTCTCTGTGGTTTTTTTACTTATAACTTAAGGCTTAAAGCTATTACTTATAAAACAATAATACTCGTCACTAGGTAAGCAATGAAGGTTAATGCGCCGCCGAATAAAGCGTATGGCATTTGGGTTTTTACGTGAGTTAATAGATCACACCCTGATGCAATAGCCGATACCGCGCTGGTATCTGAGATTGGCGAGCAGTGATCGCCAAACACGCCACCACCTAAAATAGCAGCAATAACCAATGAAGGTGGTAAACCTAAAGCTTGAATGAGCGGTACACCAATTGGAATAAGTATTGCGAAAGTGCCCCATGAAGTACCTGTAGTAAATGAAATAACCGCACCTGTAATAAATAGCACTGGCACAACTAAATAAATTGGTAAGAAATCACCTACTAGGCCTGCTACAAACACACCGGTACCTAGGTCTTTCAAGCTCGCGCCTAACGTGAGTGATAGCAATACAATAGACACTAATGGCAGTAACTCACCCATACCTTTAAAGCCAATATCAACCAGCTTATGGTGTGTAAATTCACGCGAGCTAATCATTAAGAAGTAAGCCACAACACAGGCTAAAATAGTTGCATACAGCACTGATTTAGAACCACTACCGCTGGCAATATCGCCATCGCCAGTCCAGAACATAAAACCAACCATACTACCAATTAAGGTAATTAGAGGCACAAGCATGTAACGTGCTTTTGAACCTTTCACTTCTTCTGTTAGTTCGGTTTCTTGTTGCTCTAGGTTTTCTTCTGCTTGCTTTAGTGGGCCATGTACCTTGTCAAAGGTAATGGTGTAGAACACGATAAGTAAAGTGATAATGGCGTAAAAGTTATAGCCAATACTGCCCCACAATACCGAAACCGCAGACTCTTCCATTTCGTAGTTGCCAAGAAGGCCCAGTACGTATGCGCCCCATCCATTTAGCAAGATTAAAATACACACAGGTGCGCTGGTACTATCGATAATGTAAGCAAGGCGTGCTCGGCTCATTTTAAATTTATCGAATAAACCACGCGATAAAATTCCCGAGGTTAATACGCTTAAGTTCGATTCAATGAATACCGCAATACCTGAGAACATGGTTAAGTAGCCCACTTGGCGCTTACTTTTAGCCACCCCTTTGTTCATCAGCAAATTAACCGTGGCGGCTACACCGCCAGATTCACGAATATAGGCAAGTAAAGCACCGATTAAGATACTAAAAATAAGTATGCGGCTATTACCAGGGGAGCTGGCAACCTCAATGACTCGCTCAATAGTGTTGATAAAGGTGAAAAACAAGGTATTACCTTCACCATTCAGAGCAAGCAAAAACTCAGACGACGCAACCGCGACCAATAACGCCATGATCACTTCTTTGCGCCAAAACACAATTAAGATAGCAATCAAGGGTGGTAAAATTGAATACCAAGACATAAAAACCCTTTTAAATTAAGAACAACATTTTATTTTTATTATGCGAAAACTCGCTAAGCTTAATGGCTTTGCCACCAAACTCAACTTAATTCGACTAGTGATTTAATATACTCTCATAAATCAGTGAGATAATAGAGCCATACTTACCTGTTTCGAAACGCTTGCCGACAAACTGGTAATTTTCTTGCGAACCTTCAATCGGTGAATGACGGGCATTGGTTAATAGCACAATAGCAAGGTCATACTCAGGATCAATAACTGTCACGGTGCCTGTCCAGCCGGTATGGCCAAAAGCCCGCGGGCTAGCATAAGGGCCAAAATGCCATTTACGCGCTTGATGCCCCGCTCTACGCCATCCTAAACCATAAGTCTCATCACTTGCTTGGGAGTTTGTGAATTGCTCAAGTACTTGTGGCGTAAAAATTTGCTTATTATTGTAGCCGCCACCATTGAGTAGTACTTGCATAAGCACAGACAAATCACCGGCAGTACTAAAAAGTCCTGCATGCCCCGCTACACCACCTAAAGCATAAAATGCTTTTTCATCATGTACTTCACCTTGCAGTACATCAGTTCGAATATTTTCAAACTCGATGCGACCACCTCGGGTGTTGCCGTTAATCTCAGTGGCAGCAATTTGCGATGCTAAAAAACCTTTCTGCAATGGATTATAAACCGTATGTGTTAAACCAAGTGGCTGATAAATTTGGCTTTCTACATAGGTATCGAGCGCCATACCACTGATGCGTTCAACCAGTACACCAAGCAACATATAATCGATATCAGAGTATAGGTGTTTTACGTTACGACCAGCCACGAAAGGGACACCTGTTAACAGTAGGTTTTTAGTACGCAGGCTGTTTTGAGAAAAAAAGCGCTCACCAAATTTATTGTCTTTACGATGAAAATCAACCACCGCAGGATAACCCGCACTGTGGGTGAGTAAATCTTTTACTAAACGCTGTTCACGGCCGCTGCCCCTAAATTCTGGTAGGTAATAAAACAGTGGCTTTTCTACGTCGAGTTTCCCTTCGCTGGCAAGCTTCATCAGCGCAAAATTAGTGGCAAACATTTTTGAGTTTGAAGCTATATCAAACAAGGTATCGTTTTGCATAGCTTGTGGGCTTGTAAGCTCACTGCCATCAGCATGGTACTTTTTAGCTGCCCCATAATGGCTTAGTTTAATCAACTTGCCATCTTTAACAACGGCGAGTACCGCACCCGGAAAGCCCTCTTTAATCTCTTGATTAATTAATTCATCAACGGCACTAAAACGCTTTTGAGCGCTGTTTTTATCAAGCGTTGGATAAGGGAAACGTAAGGTTAAACTTGCCCCTTCAGGCAATACATTTTCTACTTTATACGTGTTTATGCCATCGCGGGTGCGTTTAGCCAAACTGTATTGATATATTTTTTCGGCTGTTAATGGCGAAGCAATATTAATTTTTTCACCATTTACGAAAATATCAGCACTGGTTGCATCTTGGTTTTCAATGATAATTTCACCGCGACCTTTATAGGCTGTAAATGTGCCTCGGTCGTTAACAAGCGCGCGACTGCTTGGATCAAGCGCTGGTATACGCGCTATAACTTGTGCATTGGCCAGTGTTTTTGGCGCAGGCTCAACCGCTTGCTGTTGCTGCTGATACTCTTTAAATAATCGCTCTAACTTTTTAGGAAAGTATTTATCTAATAATGCAAATAGCACAGCGGCACTTCTGGCATCACTATTACCGCTTACATGCCAAGGTAAAAAGTGCATTTGAAAAGCACTTAGGGCATCTAGCGTTTGCGAATCAAGCTGACCCGTTGCAATCACCTCATAGCCGTAACTGCGTAGTGCTTTTTGCATTAATTCAACTGAAGGTTTTGATGCGCTAAATAACTGCCAATATTTATCAACGGTGTCGCTGTCGTACCATGCACCGATACCCGCTTTATACAGTTGATACCAAGGAAAACGCGGGCCTGGGTCGTTCTTACGGCTTGGGGCAATATCAGAATGGCCAATCACTTGAGTTGGGCCAATATCAGGGTTACGAGCAAGAATATCTTTGCTTAACTTTATTAGTAGCTCTATTTGCTTGGCATCATAGTCTGGAAAAATACATAACTTACTGGCGTCATTTTCCATCGCAAGCTTAGTTTGCTCAGGAATATGACAGGTTGGTACATTAACAATTTCAATACCAATAGAATGATCATTTAAATCTTCGCGGCCTTGCCAAAAACTGCGTCCGGCGTGCCATGCCCTATCTCTTTCATCAACCAGCTGAATAATTTCTAATTCATCTTTTGGGTAACTCGGGTCGCCTGATTCAGGTAATAAATAATGTGAACTTAAGCCCCCTTCATCCACGAGCGCACGCAATGATTTTTCGTAATCAATGGCGGTGTAATGCATCACTAAGAATTTAACACGATGGCTGTAGTTAGCTGATTGTGTATAGGTATATGGATTACTGGCACAGCTTACTAATAATGCCGCACTACTTAGATAACACAGCTGTTTAAGTAATGTTTTCAAAGGGGTAAAACTCATAACAGATTCATACCTGATGATTTAAGCGTTGACGATTCTCAGCAATACAGTAGCAACACCCACTTAACATGTAAAATATTTTATTTCACAATTAAAGAATAAAAAGCATACATTATCGCTAAGTTACTAAAAATAGAGCTATCTCAATAATTAGAGTTGTATCTATTATGGAATAAAACTATATTATTCCATCTAAATTAAGAAAAATATTCCAAACTTAGGTCTGCTAAAACAAAAATAAGTCGTCGTGTTAAGCAAACAATGCGCCCAAGCCCTGTGTTTATAATAGAACCATCGCTTTGCGCTTTGACTAAGTTAAGCAAACAAAGTGAGCCCTATGTCTACTTTTGTAAAAATTAAAGCCTTACGCCAATCTCTATCGAGCAGCGAAGCTAAGCTTGCTGACTTTACGTTAAATTCAGCGAATGCCATTCGTAATTTATCATCGGTTGAACTAGCAAAAGTGGTTGGTGTAAGCCAATCAAGTGTGGTGAAGTTTTCGCAAAAGTTAGGTTATAAAGGCTTCCCTGCTTTTAAACTTGCGGTAATTGATGCACTTAACGATGAAAGCAGCGAACCTAAGCTACATGGCAAGATCACTCTGAATGACTCGCTAGAGCAAATCGCCGAAAAACTATTAAGCAGTAAATTGGCGGTGTTAACCGAAACCAAAAACCTCAACGAAGCACCAGCTGTCGAAAAGGCGGTAGAGCTATTAAAATCTGCAAAGCGCATTTTAATTTGTGGTTTAGGTGGCTCAGCACTGGTCGCAAAAGATTTTTCTTATAAATTACAAAAACTCGGTATGCCAGCTATTGCAGAGCCAGATGGCCATGCACAACTTGCGTATGTTGCGACGTTTTCAAAAGGTGATTTGGTTATCGCGATAAGTGAGTCAGGTATGACTCGCGAAATTGCCGAAGTTGTTAAACAAGCTAAGAAAAACTCAAGCTCGGTGATCTCAGTGACTAAATTTGGTAGTAGCCTTGTTGCTGACTCAGCTGATGTAAAACTTTATTCGGTTGCTGAAGGCGAGTCTGTACGTTTATCGTCAATTTTAGCGCGTACGGCACAAGATTTTGTCATTGATATTTTGTTTATTGCTCTAACACAGTCAAGCCGCCAAGGTCGTAAGTTACTAGAACATTCTAATGAAGTTGTTGGCGAATTTAAGAATAACTAATTTCTTCAATAAGGTTATATAAACACTTTAAAGCAGCTCAGGCTGCTTTTTTTATGCCTAATTTAGGGTGCAGTTTACCAATCCTCTTTCTCCTCTAAACTACCAAACAATTGCGATAAGCGACTGACTTTAAAATCATAATTTCTTACAAAATTGTACTAAGAATAAATTAGCACCCCGTTAAAGCAAGTCATTACTGATCTTTACCTAAAATCGGTTATATATTTTATTCCTAAAAACCAACCTTTAAATGAAAAAATATTCTTGACCAACTTAAATAACACCTGTTTAATATGTGGGCAACATAATTTTAAAGTTCATAAGTCTCAATTGGGTAAGTAGTCCAGCAAAGCATATAAATATAAGGACGGGAAACAATGAAACAACATGCATCCACACTCGCAATGAGCTATATAGCGAAAGCGACTAGCAATGCACTTCGCGCAAAGAAAACAGCCTTTACAGGTGTTGTTATGGCCGCAGCACTCGCCAGCGCGCCAGCCTTTGCAAATCTAACCGGGGGGATCAAAGGTAAAGTATCATCACCAGAAGCACAGCAGTCACTGGCGGGGATCACAGTAACAGCAAAAAGTAATGTGATGCCAAAACCACGTACTGTTGTTACGCGAGAAGACGGCAGCTATGACTTACCGCAGTTAAAACCGGGTACTTATGAACTGACTTTCACCGATAAAAACGGTGTAACTCAAACTATGACTGTCGACGTTTTACTTGAACAAACTTCGAGCCTAAACGTCACTATGGGTGGTGCTAACGAAAACGTTGAAGTCATCACGGTTACCGGCAGTAAATTATTCCGCCAAGGTAAGTCTGCACTGACTAACTCACTTGGTGAAGAAGCAATCAATAGCGTACCAGTTGGTCAAGATTACCGTGACCTATTAAAACTTGTACCAGGTGTTGAGCTATCTGAAAACTCAACTCTTGGTCCGTCTGCGGGTGGTTCAGGTGTTGATAACTCGTACGGCTTTGACGGTGTTGATGTATCTTTACCTATGTTTGGTAACCTAGCATCAGAGCCATCAACCCATGACGTTGCTTACGTAACTATGGATCGTGGTGGTGCAAAAGCCGTTGGTTTTAATCGCTCAGGCGGTTTCTCAATCAATACCGTATCAAAATCTGGTACTGACGAGTTCCATGGTAATGTTGAATACAAAGTTCAACCTAAGAGTTTAGTGGCAACACCAACAGGCCAAGAAAGCTATGAGCTAGATAAAAGCTGGTTAACAGCAAGTTTAGGCGGCCCGCTTATTGAGGACTCTTTATACTTCTACACTTCTTATTATCGTCCTGAGGAAACTCGTACTAATAAAGATACTGCTTATGGTGAAGTAAAAGACTATAAGAGTGTGCGTGATGAATACTTTGGTAAGTTAACTTGGGCGCCTACTGACGATATTTTACTTAATATTTCACAGCGTACCTCAGAAAAGACCATTGAAGGTCGCTCAGTTGGCGCTTACGAAACTGACAGTGTATCTGCAGGTGATGTAGCTGACCAAGATATCTTTACCTTAGATGGTTCATGGCTTTTAGGTGATGCAACAACCCTTTCATTCCAGTACAGTAAATTAGAAATAGAGTCTGGTACCACACCTGATACAGAACTATCTGTAGTGCCATCGTTAACGGGTCAACTTGACTTAAGTAACCTAACTGAAATGGGTTACTTCAGTGTACCAAGCTTATTAGATGCTGATGATAACTACACAGCAGAGCAAATAGCTGCGTTTAATGCAGGCGCCGCACCTTTAATTGCACAATACGGTTATACTGAAAACGGCGAAATGCTTGGCGGCGGCGGTGTTGGTGCGTATTACCAATACGATAATATCGACTTTTACCGTGATAGCTTTGAATTAAACCTAGAGCATGAATTTAGCTGGGGCGATACTTACCATACGTTACATGTAGGTGGTGAATGGAAAGAAAGTAAAGAAGTACTGTCTCGCCTTTCAAACGGTTGGGGTAGAATCTCTTATGTTGGCGGCCTCGATGAAAGCTTAGAAGAAGGCAGCTCTGCCCCGGTTATTTACCGTGCTCGCGTACAACAAATGAGCTTGGTTGCTGGTGAAGACGCCGTTTCTGCTATCAACTCAGAAATGGAAACACTGAATTTCGAAATCAACGATACCATTGAAGTAGGTGATTGGACTTACAATGTGGGTGTACTCGTAAGCCGCGATACTTGGTATGGCCAAGGTCTTAAATCGGCATCTGGCACGCTTTCTGGTTATGAGTTAGCACCAGGCGAAAAATACAAAATGTACCAAACAGATTGGTCAGATATGATCCAACCGCGTTTAGGTGTGAATTGGAATTATGCAGATCAAGACTCAGTATTTGCAAACTTCTCAATGTATAACCCTGAAGCAAGCTCATTAGCGCGTGCTGCATCTTGGGACCGTAATACCCGTGCCGAAATCGAAGTTGAATTTGATGAAGCGGGTAACGTAATTTACGCAGAGCCACGTCAAGGCTCATCAGGTAAAGTATTTGCTGATGATTTAACACCTCGTCAAATCAAAGAATTTACACTTGGTACCACTAAATATGTGGGTTCTGATTTAGTATTACGTGCTCATGTTCGTCACCGTAAGGCATCGCATTTCTGGGAAGATATGCCAAACAATGCGCGTTTAACTGACTACTCTGGCGTTGATGCTGATGGCGTACCACAGCATATTGCAGATAAAGGTTTATATGTAGATAACCTAGATGAAATCCGTGATGAAATTGGTGGTTCTTCTTATGTTATTGCCGAAGTAGATGGCGGAGAAACCAAGTACTGGGAAGCTAGCATCGAAGCTGAATACCTAGGTGAAAACAGCTACATCAATGCCTCTTATGTTTGGAGCCATTACTACGGTAACTTCGACCAAGATAACACTACCGCAACAACAGATGCTAATACCTTCATTGGTTCATCAAACTATGGCGATGGCCGTGGTCGTTACCCTTGGGATTACAAATACGGTACATTATCAGGTGATAAGCCACATAAAGTAAAAGTGTATGGTTACTACACTGTGCCATGGGATGCGAACATCGGTGCATACTTTGTATTCCAGTCGGGTAAACCTTGGGAAGCATGGGATGGTTCAATCTACGGTTACTCAAGTGGTACCACACGTTACAGCGAGCCTGCGGGTAGCCGTCGTAGCCCAAGCCACTGGCAACTTGACTTAAACTACACCCAAGACTTTAAATTCTCAGGTGACATGGAACTACAATTCCGCGCTGATATCTTCAACGTATTTGACCGTCAAACAGGTTATAACAATAACCCTTATGTCTCGTCAGAAACCTTTGGTGAGTATCGCAACTACTACAGCCCACGTCGAGTGCAGCTGTCGTTTAACTTCAAGTTCTAAGTTTATCAATCCTGTTGGGGGCCGCTATTGCGGCCCTTTTTTATGCCTTAAAAACAGTAAAAGCTTAAATTGTACAAAATGCTTTTGCGGCATCCATATTACTCGCTTCTTTCATAAAGTAGTCGAGTTGCACAGTTCGAATAATCGCTCTCGATTTGCTGTTACTTTCCCTTGCCTGCCAGTGCCAAGTTTTAAGCGACTCTCGCGACACATCGATAAATAGTCCTTCTGGGAAGCTCTCTACAAAACGGATATCGGTGGTATTACCTTGTTTATCAATAGTAATAATAAAGCGCGCACAGCCCGTCTGCTTAGATATTAAAGCTGCTTTAGGGTAACTGGGCTTTGTTGCATGTTTAAGTGTCCACAGCTGCTCTGCTGCGTTTTTATCATCACGAAGATCGAGTACATCGGTTGAGTTAGTTGTTGTAGTGTTTGGGAGTTGTGAACAGCCAGCGAGTAATGCAAATACGGCAATTAAATGAACTTTCATGCTATATCCTTACAAATCAAGTTCATGAATATAACATAGCTTTTTATAGGCATAAAAAAACGAGGCAAGTGCCTCGTTCTTATTCAACAAGTTAACTAGTTATTATTGATACAGCAAATACGGGGAGCGCTTGCGTTTAAAAGCACTTAAGTCGGCTTGCCAGCTTTGCTTTATTTGCTGCTCAGTTTGGCCTGCTTCAATGGCTAAACGCAATTTATCAGTCCCTGCAAGTTTATCCATAAAATCAGCGCGTTCAAAAAACGTTTGCTCATTCGCACTTAGCTTTTGATAAACCGAAATAAACAAGCTTAAATCTAGGCCATGAATATCAGCATCTCGTAAGTCTTGACCAAATACTTCGACCCCTTTGAATTTAGGGTGCATTGAAGCGCCTTTAATCGCCCTAGGCGTAAAACTAAATTCGCCCAGTTTAACTGGCGAGTAACCGACAACTTGAAACGGAAAATCAGTACCGCGGCCAATAGTCACAGGCGTAGCTTCAAAGAAACACAAAGATGGATAAAGCGCAATTGATTGGGCATTTGGTAAGTTAGGACTTGGCTTTATTGGTAGCTCATAAGCCATAGTGCGGTCATAATTCGCAACAGGCACGACACTCAGCTTAAGCTTATCAGCGTCATTTATCCAACCTTCACCTTTGATCATCTGAGCAAGCTCAGCCACTGTCAAACCGTGTAAAACAGGTATTTCGTGCATACCAACAAATGAGCGAAATTTTGGGTCAAGGATAGGCCCATCCATATAAGCTATATTCGGGTTTGGTCTATCGAGTACCACAACCTCTTTACCATTTTCAGCGGCAGCTTCCATCACGTAGTGCATTGAGCTGATATAAGTGTAAAAACGAACACCAACATCTTGAATATCAAAAATAATGACGTCTAAATCAGCAAGCATCTCAGGGCTTGGCTTTTTATTACTGCCATAAATCGACACAACATCAATGCCGGTTTTAGCATCTACTGTGCTTTTAACGTGAGCACCAGCGTCATGGTCGCCGCGAAAGCCATGCTCTGGAGCAAATATTTTGCTAACCACAACGCCTTTATCAAGTAATGCATCAACCAAATGTTGACCATTCACCACTGATGTTTGATTAACGACCAAGCCAACACGTTTCCCTGTTAATGCAGGTACATAAGCTTGAAAATTGGCTGCGCCCACCTGTAAAGGCTGTGCATTTTTAGGCACATTTTCAGGCGCTTCTTGGCAACCTAAAAGCGCAAAACAACTAACAAATAAAACAGTTAAAAAACGCATTATTCCTCAACCGCCTTACGTAAAAAGCCACCCGCTTTAGACAATAACTGTTTTGCTTCAGGAGCTGGTTTTCCGGTTAACACAATTAAAATAGCCAGTTTTGCGCTTTGCTCTGCTTGCTTTAATGCATCCACTGCTTGCTGCTGTGTACAATCTGTTGCTTGCATCACAATACGAATAGCACGAGCGTGCAGCTTTTCATTACTAGCATTCACATCAACCATCAGGTTTTTATACACCTTACCTGTGCGGATCATGCTAGCTGTGCTTAGCATATTCAGTACGAGTTTTTGTGCAGTACCCGATTTCATACGTGTAGAGCCAGTCACAGCTTCAGCACCCACCACAGGGCAAATGCCGATTTGTGGTAAACGCATCACCGCTGAATCAGGGTTACAAGTGACACCTACAGTGACACAACCAAGTGATTTAGCGTATTCTATTGCCGAGCAAACATACGGTGTACGACCACTGGCGGCAATACCAACCACGACATCTTTACTGGTTAAATTGGCATTTTTTAAGTCTATAATAGCAAACGTGGTACTATCTTCAGCGCCTTCTACGGCTTTTTTAACCGCGGTGTCACCACCAGCAATAATACCGAGCACTTGCTGATCGCTTACGCTATAGGTAGGCGCACATTCAACCGCATCCAAAATACCCAAACGACCACTGGTACCAGCACCAATGTAAATTAACCTGCCACCTTGTTGAAATGCTTCAACGACATGATCGACAGCTTCACTAATTTGTGGGATCACAAGTTTCACGGCACCCGCTACTTTGTGATCTTCATTATTGATTTTAGTGAGGATCTCAGTGGAGCTGAGCAGATCGATATCCAAAGTGTCTGGGTTTTGTCCTTCAGAGACAATACCGTTTAACTCTTCGAGTAACTCACGTTGTTGCTTAAAGACGTGCTCAGGGCTCATTGGGTTGTCCTTTTTCAATAATGTCATGGTAATGCTTTGCCGCTAAAATGGCGGCACCAGTTAATGAATCTCCCTTACAAGGAGATAATTCGTTTTGTAAGGCAAGTGGCAATAACGGTTGGCTGACTTTCGCCAAACCACCAATTAAAATCACCGGTAACGGCGAGTTACCTCGGCTTTTATTTATTAACCGAACCACCGACTGGGTGTGCTCTGTTAAAACCGCTTTTGCCGCCTCACAGTCGCTTTGTAAGCTAAACACCAACGGGCTAAATGCTGCATAATCCGCGGGTTTTGCTTGTTTAAGCCAACTACTAATTGTTTGACGAGTGCATCCTAGCTGCTCACTCAAACGAATCGTTAATCGGCTTTTTGGTAAATCATAAATATCTATATCGTTTAATAGTTGCTGCACAGCCATCAGGCCGATGCGGGCACCACCGCCAAAATCATCAATGGTAAAGCCCCAGCCACTCACCAACTTAGTTTGCTTTTGGGCGTTTAATCGTGCGCCAACAGCACCGGTGCCAAGTGCAATAACCACACATGGTTCACCAAGATTAGCACCATATAATGACGTAATTGCATCACTGGTAATTTGCAAACTGGCAAATTCTATTTCATACACCAGCTTGAGCATCACTGTTAATTGCTCTGCAAGGCTCTGCGATGAGCCACCAGCAACCCCCATAACGGTGACGATTTCACTAGGCTCAGCGCCACTTTGCTGGCATACATCGCGGGTCACTTTAACAATGTTTTCTAACGCTAAATCAAGATCATTCGAAATTGATGCCGAACCCGCTTGGGCACGAAAAGTCGCGCCACTTGCCTGCTCTTTTAGCTCTGCTAACACTTTGGTGCCGCCACCATCGATGGCTAAAACATAGCGTACAGCCATTTACGCACTCTTCTCGTCTGCCGCTTTACCAAGGCAACACACCAATGTTGCGAGCAATGTACCTATGCATAGCTGCCAAGTAAATCCTAAGTAAAAGCGCATTGATTCGGGTAGTAACCAGTCAATCATGTACGGCTGCATTAATAAGGTCACCATAAAGCCCGCTATTAGCGCTGCTAACACTGAGCCTTCACTGCCTCGTTTGGTGAACAAGGTAGTAAAATACACACCTAACAAACCGCTGTACGAAAATACCATTACACTTAACGCAAATTTTAATAATGGCATATCACTGTATTGCTGCCAGAAATAACAAAGAATAGCCATCAGCGCTAAGGCAAGGCTCACTAGTGCCATACCCACACGACCCGCTTTTACAAAGTGATGATCGCTTACTTGCTTGTTATGTTTTTCTAAATACGGGCGATAGATATCTTGTACAATGACTGAAGACATCGAACTAAGCCCTGAGTTCAAAGTAGAAATAGCAGCTGCAATAATACCCACGCTAACTAAACCTTTAACCCCGGCTGGTACTTCGTTTAATACGTAGTACATAAAGATAGTGATTTTTTCGCCGTTAAATTCTTGTACAACCGTTTGCCCAGCTTCGTTATTCATTAATGCAGGTTGCTGATAAACAATATAAAGCAGCAAACCAATAAAGATAAAAATAGCCATAACCGGGATCACCATCACCACCGATAGTAATAACGCTTTACTGCCTTCTTTTGGACTTTTACAGGTTAATAAGCGCTGCGTCATATCTTGGTCTAAACCAAATGCGGCGATATTTAACAGCACAAACCCCGTTAACACAGAGGCCATGTTAAATACCCCTGACGGGCCAAAATCTAAATCAAATTTAAACAGCGCGAGTTTTGAGTCTGCACCAGGACTTGGCTCACTCAAAGTCGCAATTATGGTTGAGAAATCAGCCGGAATAACACTCAGCAAGCACCAGATAACCGCAATAGCCGCACTGACATAAACGATACTTTGCAGTACATCAGAATAAATAACGCTGCGAATGCCACCCAAAAAGGTATAAAGCAGACCTGCAAGCGCCAGTACTAAAGTTGCGATAACCACACTGTCGGCATCGATATTGCCATATAGAATCATCGCCACAGCAATCGCTGCCATATACAAACGGGCGCCACTGGCAAATACACGGCCAAATAAATACATCAAGCCACTACGGCGCTTAGCTTTTGGTCCGATACGTTTTTCAAGCAGTTCGTAAACGGTATACACTTTTTGCTGGTAAAACTTTGGAATTAAAAACGCCGATACAATAAATGCCGCAATAAACGCGCCGATATTGGTCGCAATATATGAAAAATCACCTTGATAGCCTTGATCAGGCCCACCAATAAACGTTGCCGCAGATTGCGAAGTCGCTAAAACAGAAATAGCCACCATCCAAGTTGGCATGCTATTTCCGCCTAGAAAAAAATCTTGGCTTGAGTTAGCGCGTTTGCGATTAAACCACCAGCCACTTAGCAATAAAATTGCACCGTAACTTGCGAATACTAGCCAATCGAGAAAAGCGTAATTTGCACTCATTTATTATCCTAACCCAAACCTTGATGGAATATATTATTCCATCATTATGACAAAATTAAAATACTTTTATTTTATTATTTTTATTTAGCTAAGTTAGGTAATTGCCACTGACTTTGCTTTTGTTGATATTGCGCTTTGGTTAAGCTGACTAATAACGGTTTTTTACGCTCATCTAACCAAGCAAGTAGAGCATCCATATCGCTTTCTGTCATTGCTGTACAACCTGCTGTTGGCTTACTTGGTGCCCGCCATAAATGCATAAAGATACAACTACCCGCACCATTGATATTGCTTGGGTTATGCTTAACAACAATGCCTTTTTTATAAAGATTATCTTGGCTGTATATATCACGACGCATCCACTCTGAAGAGTCTTTTACGGCGTCTTCACCAACTTGTGTTTTATCAACCAATTGGTTGTAAAACGGTGAGCCTTTCACATCGATACAATAATCATTTGCTGTCATTGCTTGATAACTGAGGTTCGTTTGCAATGAATCTAAATAACCAAAAGCAGTACCAAGTTCAAAAATACCTGCTGGCGCTTTACCATCGCCTTCTTGTTTTTGCTGACCTGGCTGTGCAGGATGCAGCCCCACTCCCCACGCAAGGCCAGTACGACCTAGTACCACCGCGTGTTGCTGGCCTTGTTGTTGCCAGCTGCCAGCGGTTTTTTCAAAGCGATAAAGAGTGGCATCAATGGCATCACTATCATTAGCGACCACCACCACAAGTTGTTTATGACTGTTATCAATAACAGGTTTAGGTAACTCTTTGCTGGCACAAGCCGATAAACTCATAACTGCAATAAGACTGACTAGTTTTTTCATGCTGGCCATACTCCGTTTGTAATAAGTTCAAGCCCCGTTATTGATTCAATGCCAAGACCAGGGGCATCCGATAAGCGTATTTGTGGACCGCTAAATTCAACGCCCCCTTGCACTGGGTCATACTGACCAAGGGCTGGGCCATCTAAATCGATTTTACTGATTTGCTGTGCTTTGGCAGAGGCTAAATGTGCAGCACCAGCTACGGCAATACTGCCCTCTAGCATACAACCTATCATACACTCTGCTTGGTATTGGGCTGTGATATTAGCAATCTCAATTGCTCGGCTTAAGCCGCCCGTTTTCATTAATTTAATATTGATAATATCAACTGCGCCAAGCTCTAAAAGTTGGATCACTTGCTTCGGTGAAAAGGCGCTTTCATCGGCCATAATCGGGGTATTCACTCGCTCAGTAATATATTTGAGCCCTTGAATATCACTGCTTTTTACTGGCTGCTCAACCAACTCTAATACCACGCCTGCTTGCTCAAGTTGCTGTAGTGCAAACACAGTTTGCTTGGCATTCCAGCCTTGGTTTACATCTAAACGCAGCTGCGCCTTAGCGGCAAACCCTGCATGGATTGCTTTTACTCGTTCAATATCTTGATCAAGGTTATTACCGATTTTTATTTTTAATACATCAAAACCTTGCTCAACCGCTCGCTGACAATCACTGAGCATTTTATCTATGTTACCGACACTAATGGTGATATCGGTTTTCAGCGCTGACTTTCCACCGCCAAGTAACTTATATAAAGGCGCTTGATAGAGCTTGCCCCACAAGTCATAAACCGCCAACTCTAACGCTGCTTTTGCACTACTGTTACCAACCACCGTTGATTGAATAATGTGGGTAAGCTGGTTAATGTTTTCGATTTCTTGCCCCACTAATTTAGGGGCAATAAACTGCTGAATGACCGCTATCATTCCTTGATGGGTATCGCCTGTAATAACCGGAGTTGAGGCCGCAGAGCCATAGCCAATTTGGCCACATTCGGTATCAATTAAAACCACTAAATCCTCAATAAAACTCACTTCCCTCAGTGCTGTTTTAAATGGGGTAACTAATGGCACTTTGAGCTTTGCAAAGCGAACAGCTTTAATTTTCATATTGGCCTCTAGCGAATACGCTTAATGTTATAAATACGATCTAAGTAGCTGGTTTCTTGAGATAATCTAAGTGGCAATAATGGCGTGACCGACACCCCATTCAAGGCACTACTATAAAAACTACCATCGCCTTTGTTATAACCTAAGCCTTTAACGTCATGAATAACATAAGGCTCACCGTGATGCTCCCCTAGGTACATCATTACATGACCCGGAATATAAATTAGATCGCCAATCGCCATGTTTTTAACCTTTGGCAACTTAGCATCCGCCGCTGTATTTTTATCAAAGCGATTATTTTGCCCGTATTCACTACTGCCTTGCTGCCCTGAATTACGCGGCATTAGTAGGCCAAAGCTCTTATAAATTTCACCAACAAACCCAGTGCAGTCACGGCCATTATAATCATGACCCCAACCATAACGCTCACCTAAAAACTTAAAGCCCTGTTTAATTAGATTCTGTTCGTTGTAGTCTAGGTAGCCTAAATTTACATCGGCAGTTTTACTGATCATCGCAGGTTTAATAACAAGTTGGCCTTGCTCATCGCGGGTTGGTAACTGTACAACATGGCTAGCATAGCTATTTTGACCATTTAGCAAATACGGTACTTGCTCACTATCAACTAATGGTAAGCGCACTCCCATATCGAGCTGAACTTCTGAGAGGCCTTCATCATTTGGCACATAAGCAGTATTTACTTTTGCACCGGTTACAACCAAGAAGTCATCTTGTTCACGATAGGCTTTTATTTTATCTGCATCAGCAAAGGCAAGATCTTCGGCAGGCGTCCACGCTAGGTAGTTGTAAGCACGTACTAACAACCATTTTTTATCTGCGCTTTGATGTAATACAGCAACCGCTTCGCCCGGAAACATCCCGCTTTCTTGAAAGCGATCTAAGTCTTGATCAAGGCCGCTATTTAAAACCCGATCCCAAGTTGGAAAAGTACGTAATGCAGTGCGCTTAACGACTACAGCAAAACGTACCTCATTGTTATCTGCGACCTTATTAAGGTTTAAGTTTTCCTGATATTTGGCAAAGTCTTTCGCAGTGAGTTGGCGGCCGTCGGTAAAAAAGCGCGGGCTTTTTGGAATTGAACTTGCCGAATGAATGGCGCTTGTTAACTCGTCTTTAGTGAGCGATTTTTGAAATGAAAGAGGATCAACAATGTATTTATTTTCTTTAATTAATTTCTCGTTGAAGGCTGCAATTTGCGCCTCTGTCATGATCACTTTTGCCGATGCACCTTGTGCTAGCCAGTAGCTGGGCGAAAGCTGTGAGTGCGTGACCCCGATAACATCTGATTGCCAACCCTCAGCATGCATAGGTGCACTAAAAGCAACACCTAAAGTAATTGATAAAGCGATAATTGAACGACGCATAGCTGTACCTTAATTCTTATTGAACGCGTTAATCTAATAATTTTGTAAAAGCATGCTGCAACTTTTGCTGCATTTGCTTACCGACTATTGGCAAATTGGCTTCGTCGGCCCCCGAAGTTGACTGCTGTACACTAAACGTAAACTCACGACCACCTTGGTAATTGCCTAAACACACATGTGCCAACATTACGGTTTCTGTGGTGGAGCGCGTTTCACTTGGCCCCCAGCCAATTTTTTGCCAAACACGCCATTGCCCATTCGTTGCGCTATCGAGCACTTCTTTTGCAGAGCGACTATCATTTGGCGCAATAACATTTGCCAATGCATTTGTAACGATATGACTGATACCCACAATCATACCGCCTACAGGAGCATGTTCATCTGTATGACCTGTGCCGTTAAGTAGCACATCAACATCACTTGCTTGTAAATAAGGCATTTGCGTACTTGGTTCACGCTGATGACTAACCAGACGTTTTAACCATTCCGCTTGAGCAAGTGTGGTCATTGCTTTGTTGCCCGTTAAACCACAACTCTCACAACGATACCCTAAATAGCCAGGATCATCACTGCTTGCTTTGTATCGAGGTATCTTTGCATCAAGCTCATTATTGGCAGGGTTATGCCAGTATTCGTCTGATGGAATAAACTGCTCTGAGCCATATGCGCCGTTAAATAACAAACGCTCATCCTCTAGTTTTAGCCAGCCATCATTAAAAAGCCCACGTAAATATTCGCGCCCTGCCACATTGACAAAATAGCTGGCTATCGCATTTGAATTACCATCGGCTTTGCCAAATGCTTCGTAACTATTAATACTGCTGATCAAATCAGCCAGTGCCATATCACCGGCAAAAGAAGCTGCACCAAGCTCTGGGTGGGATTGCCTTACTTTTGACAGCGCACCGCTAAACGCTTGAATTTTTGATGAACTCCAAGGTTCATACAACTCATTGTGGCTGCCGTCACTTAAATACCGGTAAGCTAATTGCCCAGATTGAACTTGATAATCGATTAGGAGTAGCTTGCCCGGTTGCTCTGGGGCTAAAAAATACTGCCAATCGGCCGCAACTCTGTTTTGCCAACCCGCCTGCTGGTAATTAACCTCAGCCGCTGATTTATAACCTTGCAGGTTGCTTTCATTTTCGAGTGATAAACAGCCGCTATTAGATAAGTCTTTTGGCAAAATAGCGGGTGCTAACATTACTTGCTCAAAGTATTGTTGGTCGGTTAATGGGGCTTTTTCTGTGTTCGCTTCACAACCAGTCAAAAGCATCAAGCCGCAACTTATAGCCAGCCGTTTTTGATATGCACCTTTCGCATACATAAAATAAAATTCCCACTTGTTATTATTTTTGGAATATTTTATTAAATCTAACACAAATTGACCGTGAAGCAAATTAACTCGGTTTTAATGCGTAAAGGATTTGAAACAGTGAGGATTTAGGTGAAGTTGAGTGTGAAACTACACTCAACTTATAAAGAGATTACAGAACTTGCTCAGTGTATTTTTGTAAGTCAGTGATCAAATCACGATATAGCGTTGAGCTTTTATCCTTAATGCGGTCGAGAAAGAAATCGTCAGCAATATAGGTGATTTTTTGACGCTTCTTTTTATCGCTTAATTTGCTTTGCGCAACATCCATCAGCTCGGCTATTTTCTCACGTTCATAGCCGTTTAAAGAGGGATCTGTGCTGATATCTTTTAGCATGATTAATGAGTCTATTGTTGAGCCATTTAGGGTTATCGTTAACGCTTTTGCTAAGCTTGGTAACCAGGGTTTTTCAATCTGCTCACCAATCACATAAAACATGTTTTGTGCTGTCGCTAGGTCACCATCGCGTACTGCAACACTGCCAATAATAAGATAAGAAATAAGCTGCTCTTTTGGATAGCTCTGGCTCACTGTCGCAAACAAAGGATCGGTGCGAATGAAGTCAGCTTTTTGTTTAGCCATTTTACGCCAGCCTTTGTTATAAAAAGCTAAAGACTGAGCACTGTATGCTAAATATTTACCCCGCATATCAGTCGCTTTAGCAAGCGCTAAGTCGCTTTCTGCAATTGCAAAATCTTTACTTACACCAAGGCTCAAAATGTAGCTCATCATGGCATGAGTCAGTGTTGGCTCAATTGCACCTATTTGCTCTAACTGTTCTTTTTGCAGTTTGTTATAACCATAAGCAATGGTATCGACACTGGTATTCGACACTCCCCTGTACGTTTCATAACTAAAACTATCTTGTAGATCAGCATATTGTTGTTGCTCAGTCTTTGTTGATTTGCAACCACTTAGTAAAGCGACACAAAACAGCGAGCACGCTGCTAATTTAACAAAAGGGATGCTATTTAAAGCGGTCATCAATAATTCCTTTTTCTACTTCTATGGCATCATGTGCCAAACCTTGGTATATCGGGCTATGGATTCTACTTAACGAGAATATAATATTACTGTCATCGACAACGCTTATTGCATGCTCAGATGCATTGATTTGCACACCAGCACCATCAAATCGGCTTTCATTCAGTTTTACACCTTGTTGTGCCGTAATAGTGACATTGGTTAGTTCAACCACAGAACGCTTAATATTCAAAGCGAGTTTAGCCCCTGATAAGCTTACATTTTCTAATCTCACTAAAGAATCTTTAATACGGATAGATTCAGCAACCACATTTTTAAGTAACACATTATTACAGTCTTCAATGATCATATGACGGTAATGGCCTGAAAACTTGCGGCTGTGCTGATCTTCACAATGAAATGTCTCGATTTGTTTATCAGAAACTTCTGCACTGGCTGGCTTTTTAACTTCCCCAGTTAATGCACTATTTAATAAAGCTAAAAACTGGCTGGGCTGTTGCTTCATTGGCACATGACCCACATCAGGCAAAGTAGCTAAATCACTATTGATTAGCTGGCTGTTCAATACTTTTGCAGTTCGTAATGGAGCGACGGCATCTTCTTCACCCCAAATAATATGTGTTTCTATTTTCAGATTGCTGACAATCTCGCTAAAGTCTTCTTCAACTAAACTCAGCGCTGCATTCATATTTGGTGTTTCACCCATTACTAGCTTCCACGCACCATCACTACGCTGCAATAACTCTGTCAGGTATGAATCAATCGTCCCTTCTTCAATGAGTCCGGTTGTAAAATCATTGAGCTGAGCTAACTTAGTTGAGAGAAATTTAGGTAGCTTAGTATTAGGCTTAGGTACGTTGGAGATAGGCTTTATAAATGCCACTTTATGTAAGATACCCGCTGCGTCGACTAGCACCAGTTTATTGAGTTTCTCCGGGTATTTGCCAGCAAAATACAGGCTGACCGCGCCCCCCATCGAGTGACCCACAACCGTGGTTGGTTCAGCAATATAGTGATCGACCACTTCCGCCAGTACAGCAGCATAATTGCGAGGAGAGTAACGCCCTTCGGGGCTTTCTGAGTGAGCAAAACCAGGTAAATCAATCGCAATAACATGATAATGCTTAGTGAGTTCAGGCATAACCCCAAACCAATCTTGCATACCTAATACGCCTAAACCATGCACAAGCAGCAAAGGCGGCGACTTTTTATCACCGGCCTCTAAGACCAAAATTGATGAATTAAATACGGACTCTTGGTAAGTACTAAACAACCAATCTGCTTTAATTGGAGATTCAAATTTGAGTGCTTGGATTTGTTGTTGGTTTAATGGTGTTGATTGTGATGCAACTGGCTCGCTTTGCGCAGCAAACGAACCAAGCAAAATGCAATAAAAAAAGAATAAATGAAATAGACGCAAGGGATATTGGTTTAATTATTATTATATTAGCGAGATTGTACCCTTTGTCTGTTAAATGTAAATAATGCATGAGCATGAACCTAATATAGAGAAATGGTTATTCTGGGATAGATAGCAAGATGTGAGAGGTGTAGATCATCATTCATGGCGACTACATCTTGATACGCGCGAAACAAGTTTCACGCCTACGGGGTGCATTTTTTGTATTTTGAGTTGGGGGTTTTATTTGTGGAGTGGAAGTGAGGTGTTCGCGACTAAAGTCGCTCCTACCCTGTAGGTCGTCATTTATGGCGACATCATCGTGATACGCGCGAAACAAGTTTCACTCCTACGGGGTGCGTTTTTTGTATTTTGAGTTGGGATTTAATTTGTGGAGTGGAAGTGAGGTGTTCGCGACTGAAGTCGCTCCTACCTGTAGGTTGTCATTTATGGCTACAGCATCATGATACGCGCGAAACAAGTTTCACGCCTACGGGGTGCATTTTTTGTATTTTGAGTTGGGGGTTTTATTTGTGGAGTGGAAGTGAGGTGTTCGCGACTGAAGTCGCTCCTACCTGTAGGTCGTCATTTATGGCGACAGCATCGTGATGCGCGCGAAACAAGTTTCACGCCTACGGGGTGCATTTTTGCATTTTGAGTTGGGGTTTAATTTGGGGTGTGGGAGCGTGATGTTCGCGACTGAAGTCGCTCCTACGCGAATTGCAGGCACAAAAAAACCGACTTTCGTCGGTTTATGTCACTTTAACTCTACTTAAGAGAAAAGTGGCGGACGCGGGAGGATTCGAACCTCCGACCGCCTGGTTCGTAGCCAGGTACTCTATCCAGCTGAGCTACGCGTCCGCAGTGTGATGATGCATGTTTAAGTCTTGCATTGACTGTATCTTAAAGACACAAAAAAACCGACAGCTTGTCGGCTTATGTCACTTTCTAAGAGAAAGTGGCGGACGCGGGAGGATTCGAACCTCCGACCGCCTGGTTCGTAGCCAGGTACTCTATCCAGCTGAGCTACGCGTCCGCAAGTTGCATTTTATAATCTTGCAATGATTTTATCTTTATACTCGATGTGAGTTTTCAAATATGGTGGTTGCGGGACGTCTCTTGAAAGAGTGAACCTCCGACCAAATTTGTATCTTTATACTCGATATGAGTTTCAAATATGGCGGACGCGGGAGGATTCGAACCTCCGACCGCCTGGTTCGTAGCCAGGTACTCTATCCAGCTGAGCTACGCGTCCACACGCACATTTGAATATTGCTAATTTATTCTCTTAGCAAGAGACTCAAGTTTATACTCGATGCAGAGTCAAAGTAAAAAGTGGCGGTTGCGGGACGTCTCTTGAAAGAGTGAACCTCCGACCAAATTTACTAACATCTTATACTCGATGCAGAGTTAAAGTAAAAAGTGGCGGACGCGGGAGGATTCGAACCTCCGACCGCCTGGTTCGTAGCCAGGTACTCTATCCAGCTGAGCTACGCGTCCACACATATTACTTTCAAGACATGCCATTTTAGGAAAAATGGTGGAGAAGGAGGGATTCGAACCCTCGATAGAGCTACAAACCCTATACTCCCTTAGCAGGGGAGCGCCTTCGGCCACTCGGCCACCTCTCCGTCTTGTGGGGCGTATAATAAAGATTTCAGGAAATATGTCAAACACTTTTCAAGGAAAATCGCATAGATGGTTATAGATTGTCCATAACGAGCCTAAACAGCTTGTTTTTGTTTATCCTTTCGCCGTTTTTTCTTTATCACTCAACGGCTCAAGACCCGTCAATGGGATTAGTTCATCAGTTAACTCTGCGAGGTATTGATCTTGATAACCCAATTGTTGGAATTCGGCTATGCAAGCACGATAAAAATCTTCACGTTGATGCTCGCTTTTGTTCGTATCTGTAGGCAACGGCGAAGGCTTTTTAGTCATTATTATTAAGTCCATTTATACATTGAACGAGAATTGCGCAATGATGTCATATCTTGGCTAAAAATAATACTATTGGCCTTTGTATTTGTAGAAAAATTTTACAACTTAGTAACTTTGTTGGAAGACTAATTCAGCATTTCTTTTTAGATCAGCTAATTACAATTGAGTATTAAAATTGAGAGCAATAAAAATCAGAAATTTCTGATAACAAAAACGCCGCTAAAAAGCGGCGTTTTCAAGACTTTTAGCTGATTAATCAGCTTGAGGACGCATGTGTGGGAATAGGATCACGTCTTTAATTGTTGGTGAGTCAGTAAATAACATCACTAGACGATCGATACCAATACCCTCACCCGCTGTTGGTGGTAAGCCGTATTCTAATGCACGGATATAGTCATCATCGTAGTGCATCGCTTCATCATCACCAGCGTCTTTCTCTTCAACCTGACGAGTAAAGCGCTCTGCTTGGTCTTGTGCATCGTTAAGCTCAGAGAAGCCATTTGCTAATTCACGGCCGCCAACGAAGAATTCGAAGCGGTCAGTTACAAATGGGTTTTCATCGTTACGACGTGCAAGTGGAGATACTTCCCACGGGTAAGCGGTAATGAAAGTCGGTTGAATTAGCTTATGCTCAGCTGTCTCTTCGAAGATTTCACATAGGAATTTACCCGGGCCCCATACACAGTTTTCTGGGATCTTAACGTGTACTTGCTTCGCGTACGCTTTAAGTTCTTCAAAATGGTTTTCAGGGTCATTAAATACCGCAGCATCAAAGTCTGGATTGTACTTAAGGATAGCCTCGCTCATTGTTAAACGAGTAAACGGTTGTCCAAAGTCGTACTCTACTGAATCAACCACTTCACCGTTTTCATCTTTCGTTGTGTTTACAACAATTGGTGAACCAAGTACGTCTGTCGCAACAGTACGTAACATGTCTTCAGTGATGTTCATCAGGTCAATGTAGTCAGCGTATGCTTGGTAGAATTCGATCATTGTGAATTCTGGGTTATGACGCGTTGATAAACCTTCGTTACGGAAGTTACGGTTGATTTCGAATACACGCTCAAAGCCACCCACAACTAAACGTTTTAAGTAAAGTTCAGGGGCAATACGTAAGTACATGTCGATATCAAGTGCATTGTGGTGTGTTACGAATGGACGTGCAGACGCACCACCCGGGATCACTTGTAACATCGGCGTTTCAACTTCCATGAAGTCACGATCAGCTAAGAAACGACGGATACCTTCAACAACTTTTGAGCGAATACGGAAGGTTTCACGCGTCGCTTCATTAGTAATTAAGTCAACATAACGTTGACGGTATTTAGTTTCTTGGTCAGATAAACCATGGAATTTTTCTGGTAACGGACGTAATGACTTTGTCAGTAACTCGTACTCTGTCATTTCTACGTATAGGTCACCTTTACCTGATTTATTTAGTGCGCCTTTAACACCGATGATGTCACCGATATCAAGTTGACCATATTTTGCTTTTAATTCTTTTTGTACGTCTTTTGATGCGTACGCTTGAATTTGGCCTTTCATGTCTTGTAACGCAAGGAAAGGACCACGTTTTGCAAGAATACGACCTGCAACTGATACAACGTGTTGCTCAGCAACTAATTCTTCTTTCGATTTATCACCAAACTCAGCTTGCAAATCAGCCGTGTAATGTTCACGACGGAATTGGTTTGGATGACCGTTGGCTGGGCAATTTTCGCGGATTGCGTCTAATTTGCCACGACGCTCAGCGATTAACTTATTTTCGTCTTGGATTTGATCAGTCATTTTTTAGCTCTTTTTTAGCTTGGTGGTTATAGGCCAGATTTAAGGCTGGCTTCAATAAATTTATCTAAGTCGCCGTCAAGAACCGCTTGTGTATTACGGTTTTCAACGCCTGTACGTAAATCTTTAATGCGCGAGTCATCAAGTACGTATGAACGAATTTGACTACCCCAGCCAATATCAGATTTAGCATCTTCTTGGCTTTGTTTCTCAGCATTTTGCTTTTGAATTTCAAGCTCAAACAATTTCGCTTTTAACTGCTTCATTGCTTGGTCTTTATTCTTGTGCTGTGAACGCTCATTTTGGCACTGTACAACAGTGTTAGTTGGTATGTGAGTAATACGAACCGCAGATTCTGTTGTATTTACGTGCTGACCACCGGCGCCTGATGCGCGGTAAACGTCAATACGTAAGTCTGCCGGATTAATATCAATTTCGATATTATCGTCGATTTCTGGGTAAACGAATGCCGATGCAAACGAGGTATGACGACGACCACTTGAGTCGAACGGGCTCTTACGCACTAAACGGTGAACACCTGTTTCTGTACGTAACCAACCGTATGCATATTCGCCAACAAAGCGCACTGTTGCGCCTTTGATACCAGCCACATCACCATCAGTTGCTTCAACCAGTTCAACTTTAAAGCCTTTTGCTTCACCCCAACGTAAATACATACGTAGTAGCATGTTGCACCAGTCTTGGGCTTCGGTACCGCCAGAACCTGATTGTAAATCAAGGTAAGCATCGTTTTGGTCATGGTCGCCTGAGAACATACGACGGAACTCTAGCTTTTCAAGCTGTGCGTTTAAATCGCCTAATTCAGCTTCGGCTTCTGCGAAGGTTTCTTCATCTTCTGCTTCAACAGCAAGCTCGACTAAACCTTCAACATCTTCGGTACCTGACACTAGATTATCAATGGTCTCAACGATAGCTTCGAGTGCCGACTTTTCACGGCCAAGTGCTTGAGCTCGCTCTGGCTCATTCCACACTGCTGAATCTTCAAGTTCTGCGTTAACTTCTTCTAACCGCTCTTTCTTAAGAGGGTAGTCAAAGGTACCCCCGAAGCAGTTCAGTACGTTCGCGAATTTCCTTGATTTGATTAATCACAGGATTCACTTCAAACATGTACATTACTCCAAAATGGCTGATTTACCGCGCACCGTTATCGACAATAAATACGGTAAATTATCTACAAATATTAAAAACGCCCGATTTTAACAAAAAACCGAGCGTTTTATTAGCCTTTTATGTCGATTATAACGATATTTTTATGTCGCTTTTTGTAGCTCTCGAATAATCAACTGTAACGAGAATTTACCACGGAATTCATTTATATCGAGTTGATAAGCAGCTTTCACATAACGCACTTCGGTATCTGGCCATGCACGCACATCAACACCAAATGCAATGCCGTCAACTAATCGTCCAGACTGATGTTTTAAAACTAGTTTTAAGTGTTTTTCACCGACAATGCGCTGCTGTATCACTTCGAATACATGCTCAAACACTGGTTCTGGAAATTGCTGCCCCCAGGGGCCGGCATTTTTTAGTAAGTTGGCAAACTCCATCGAAAAGCACTCATTAGGTAATTCACCATCAGTAAGTAAAATACTTTGCTTATGCTCTTCAGTGAGTGTGTCTGTTACCATTTGCTCAAACACGGTTTTAAATTCAGTAAAACATTGCTCATTGATACTCAGCCCGGCCGCCATAGCATGACCACCAAATTTACTGATTAAATGCGGATAGAGCGTATTTACTCGCTCAAGTAAGTCACGCATATGCAGCCCTTCAATGGAGCGGCAAGAGCCTTTTATTTCGCCGTTATCGCCCGCTGCAAAAATAATCGTCGGGCGGTGATACTTTTCTTTTAAGCGGCCAGCCAAAATACCAATCACACCTTGATGCCAATCAGCTTGATATAAACAAATGGCATCAGGCACTGACTCAGTTTTAAATGCTAAACGGTCAAGCACAGCTTGTGCCTCCGTTTGCATGCCCTGCTCTATTTCACGGCGCTCGTGATTGAGGCTGTCGAGCTCACCGGCAATTCGGCGTGCTTGGTTTATATCGTTTGATAACAAACAGGCTATACCTAAACTCATATCATCAAGACGCCCTGCAGCATTTAAGCGTGGCGCTAATGAAAAGCCAAAGTCACTGGCACTTAAACGGGCAGCATTACGATTTGCCACTTCGATTAAGGCACTGATACCTGGGCGTGTTTTACCACTGCGAATACGTGCTAAACCTTGATGAACTAAGGTACGGTTATTGGCATCAAGAGCGACCACATCGGCAACGGTACCAAGGGCTACAATATCAAGTAACTCAGCCAAATTTGGCATTGGCTGATGCTGAAAATATCCTTGTTCACGTAAGTGGCTACGTAAAGCAATAAGCAGATAAAAAGCGACCCCAACGCCTGCTATTGATTTCGATGGAAACTGACAGTCATGACGATTTGGGTTCACGATGGCATCAGCATCTGGCAGGGCTTCACCTTGTAAATGGTGGTCAGTTACCAGCACTTTAATACCCGCTTGCTTAACAATTGCAATGCCATCTATACATGAAATACCGTTATCAACAGTGATCACCAGCTCGGGTTGCATAGTCACTATTTGCTCAGCAAGCGCAGGACTTAAGCCATAACCTAGGCTGAATCTGTCAGGTACCAAGTAATCAAGGTTCTTTAAGCCAAACATAGCAAGACCTTGCATTAAGGTTGCTGTGCTGGTTGCGCCATCGGCATCAAAGTCACCGACGATTAACACGCGACTTTGAGCCGCGAGGGCTTGTTGCAATAGCACCACAGCTTTGTCGATATCTTTAAACAACTTAAAGTCATGTAATGTCGCAGCGCTATTATCGAGTTCGGTGGCACTTTGCACCTGTCGAGTCGCATATATTTGCTTAATTACAGGGTGTAAATGGTGTGGTAAATGCGAATCATCAACATGAGGACGAGCTTGAATTATTTTTTCCATGTCGGAAATGGTACTTCTTTGCTTAATACAAATAAAAAAGGCCTACGAAAAATAGGCCTTTTCGTTTAAAAAATCAGTTATGAAGATGTTTTTGGTAAGGCATCAAGCGCTTGGCTAATTTGCGCAGCTGATTGATAACCTGGGATCATGGTGCCATCTTCTAAAATAATTGCTGGAGTACCCGACATACCAAAGCTTTGACCTAGTTGGTAATGCTCAGCAATTGGCGCGTTACAACCTGGCACGTCTGCGACTTCTGCACCCGCTTTTGCTTCTGTTAACGCTTCAGCAGGGTCTTTAGCACACCATACATTCATTAGATCTTGGTAACCTTTACCACGTAAGCCCCCACGTGGGAAAGCTAGGTATTTAACCGTGATACCCGCATCTAAGAAATCATCAAGTTCACGGTGTAACTTACGGCAGTAACCACAGGTAATATCGGTAAAGACTGTGATTGAATGCTTTTCGTTTTTCGCTTTGTAAACGATCATTGAGTCTTCGTACTCAGCAATGCCTTCTTTACGTACATCGCTCAGTGCATGCTCTGTTAGATTAACTCGGTTATTAAGGTCAATCAGTGTTCCTTGCATTAGAAATTGACCGTCAGGGCTTGCGTACAGCACGCCTTTATCAGTAATTAGTTCTTTAAGGCCTGCCACTGGGCTTGGGTTGATTTGCTTAACGGTTACGCCTAATTCAGCAAACTTAGCAATAATAGGGGCATCAGCAGCATCTGTTGTTGATACGCCATTGGCAAACACATTTAAGCTTGTGCCTAGTAGTGCTGTGGCTAAAACTAACTTTTTCATAAATATCCTATATCCTGATCATTTTTTATATAGACCGGTACATCTTTAAAAATCTTGCACTAAGCACGTGGATGATGTTGCTCGTGTACCGACTTCAATCTTTCATTCGCTACATGGGTATAAATTTGTGTTGTTGATAAGTCACTGTGACCTAACATCATTTGCACGACTCTAAGGTCCGCCCCATGATTAAGCAAATGCGTTGCAAACGCGTGTCTGAGCGTATGCGGTGATAACGGCGATTCAACTGATGCCAAAATAGCATAGTGTTTGATGCGATGCCAAAAAGTTTGTCGTGTCATGCCAATCCCGCGCTTTGATGGGAACACAAAGTCAGTGGCATGTTTAATCATTTGCGAACGACCCACTTTTAAAAACTGCTCAAGCCAGTACATTGCTTCTTCGCCTAGGGGAACTAAACGCTCTTTATTACCCTTACCTTTTACAAAGACCACCGCTTGGCGCAGATTAATTTGCTCCATTCTGAGTCCCACCAGCTCAGTAACACGAAGCCCAGTAGCATATAACAGCTCAAGCATGGCTTTATCGCGAAGTCCCATAGGATCTTCTATGTCTGGGGCTGCAAGCAGAGCTTCGACTTCGGCTTCTGACAGCGTTTTTGGTAATGACTGCCCAGCTTTTGGTTGAGCAATATTGACCATCGGCGAATCGGCAATGGCTTTTTCGCGTACAAAATACTGATAAAAACGCTTAAGCGCACTGATGCTTCGCGCTGTGCTGCGCGACTTCAGCCCTAAATCAACACGGTATGCTAAATACGCTTCAATATCATCAGAGCGAACAGCTAGTAGGTCTTTATCTTTTAAAAATTGGCAAAACTTTTCAAGGTCACTGCGATAAGCAGCGAGTGTATTTTCGCTGACCCCTTGCTCAAGATACAGCGTATCTAAAAATAACTCTAAATGTTCGGCGTTATTTGCTGTTATTACACCTTTTTGGGCTTGTGAATTATTATCAGCCACGCGTACTCTCATCCTTATCAAGGTATCAATTGATTATACCTTACGGTAAACTTACGCCTATCATATCAGGCAAATACATAGTGATAAATACGATGCAGATTGGTTTATTTTATGGTTCTACAACCTGCTACACAGAAATAGCGGCAGAGAAAATTCGCGATATTATTGGTCACGATATAGTGAGCCTTCACAATATCAAAGATGAGCCATTAAAAAATGCAGAGCAATTTGATTTCGTGATCTTCGGCATTTCAACTTGGGATTTTGGTGAGTTGCAAGAAGATTGGGAATCAATCTGGGACGACATTAAAGATGTTAACCTAAACGGCAAAACCGTGGCTCTGTTTGGTATGGGCGATCAACAAGGTTATGGTCAGTGGTTCCAAGACGCACTTGGCATGTTACACGATGAAATTTGTGATCAAAGCATTACCTTGTTAGGCAAATGGCCTAACGATGCAAGTTATGAATTTGAGGCTTCAAAAGCACTCACTGAAGATGGCAAACAATTTGTTGGCTTAGCCCTTGATGAGGACAGTCAATACGAGCTCAGCGATGAGCGTATCGCAAGCTGGGTTGAACAAGTCATGACTGAGTACAGCGAAAGCTTGTAAGTCATGGATAAAAAAGCCAAGCATTGCTTGGCTTTTTTAATGATTATTCAACGCGTTGCCAGTATTGATTACGATAGAAAAATGCAATATAACCGCGTACTTCAAGTACCTTACCTTGTTCTTGTGGTGTTAGTTTAAGGGTATAGGTTTTACCATTGTTTGGGTCTAGAATTTCCCCCTCTTGCCAGCTACCATCACCGGCATCTTTAGCACCTTCTATAATTTGTAACCCTAAAATTGGCTGATTTTTCTTATCACCTTTACACTCTTCGCAGATTGCGTCTTGCTTGGCTGGGTTAAGGATTTTTTCAACACTACCAACCAACACACCATCTTGCTCACTAATACGTACTAAAGATTTCGCTTCATTCGTTTCTTCGTCAATAGTTTTCCAAAGACCCACAGGCGTCAATGTAGCAAAACTCAACTGAGAAAATAATAAGGCAGATAAAACAATTGATAAACGGAACATAAAAAACTCGTATAAAACTTAAGACTTTGGCACTATATCAGGGCTTAAGCAAACACACCATTTTGCTAAGCTCCGAAATCGACACAACATTGCGAGGGAACACAATGAGTCAATTCACATTAATTACCGGTGATATTGTCAGTTACGACAGTAATCAGGTAGCTACAATTAACGCCGCGGGCGAAATAAAAATAAATCGCTTTGCTGAGCCATTATTTATTCCTGATAGCGCTAAAGCCGCCATTGAACTGGGTCGGCTTGATGATAACTTGTTTAATTTAAAAAAGTTATTACGTTCAGGCTATGCCGACCCTTGCCCTACGACCCGCGTGCTAATTGAAACCACACATCCTTTACCTGACATCAACGGTCTGCTGATCAAGCGCCGCTTTAGCATTATTGACTTTTGCAGTGCCGAAATAGAAAAGTCGCACAGTAAAGCCGTGTTAGACGCCCTATTAGAGCTTGAATATGTGCAACAAATTCAGCTTGATGAAGTAATGCAATTACAGCCACCGGTACAATTTAACAACCAATAAAGGTACAATAACTTATAAGTATGCTAATCAGCTCCTTCATTTGTAAAAGGAATAACAATGAAAAGTGCGCTACCTATAATGATTGCCGCAAGTATTTTGCTAACTGGTTGTGATGAATTAGAAGTTGAAGAAACTCATAACTTTGGCGATGAAATGTATGAGAACAATTACACACTCGTAAATACCACTGATTTAGAAGTGGACTATTACATGGCAAACACTGACCTGTTTGGTGATGCTCAAGAAGTTAAAGACTCTCAATACTATATTGATACGCTTGCATCGCAATCACTTCCCGTTGATGTAACACATGCTCACAATGAACGTAGTCGTATTTCATTTTATGTAGTCGATCACAGCGACATAACTAACTCAGCCACACAGATGTATCAGGTAGAGCAAAATCAACCTTATCATTTTGTGGCTTGGCAAAATGAAGAAAAGCTTCGTTTAACACTCGTCAAAAAAGCCAATGATGATAAAGATGACTTTTTTGCTATACGTATTCTCGCAACTGAAAACCTTCGCTTAAAAGTCGAAAAGCAAATCGTCAATTTATATCAAAATCAATTAAGTTACTGGTACCACATTGATGACTGCGCTGATGATTTAAAAGTATCAAAGCTCAATGATGAAGATAAGCGAGTTTATGAACCTGTCGCAATCTGCAACGCATCATATGGGCAGTCATACACTTTACTTTTAAGTGAAGATGGCCTTGAAGCGAGCATTGCTGAATAACCATTACATCTTTAGGTAAAAAGCTTTACAGAGCTCTTTATAATCTTGGCTATAGCTGCCATCAGCTGCATGTATGGTTAACGATGATGTATCACATTCGCCGTTGTTTTGGCTGAGTAACAACAGGCTACGACTTGGTTGTTTTTTCTCGGTTGTACGTACCAAGCAATGGCGATTTAAGTACCAGCCTGCCTGCTCAGCTACCGCAATGAATTGTTTTGCCTCTACGCAAGGCAAAATCACATTCAAAAGCGTTTTGCCGTGGCTAATCCTAGTACACGCTTCTATCAATTCGCTGAAGCTAAGGCCGTCAGTATGGCGGGCAGTATTTCGAGCATGATTATCACCTTTTAGGCTCGCATTAAAATAAGGTGGGTTGGTGATGATCGCATCAAAAGGCTCTGCTGCGCTAAACGACTGTACAGCTCCTTCGAAAAGGTTTATTTCTGGCCAAGGGCTAGCCGCAAAGTTATCTCGGGCATCACTGCAGGCACCCGTGTCTATTTCAATGGCACTCACACTTGCATCAGACACTCTTTGTTTTGCCATAAGCGCCAACAGCCCTGTGCCTGTCCCTATATCTAAAATGCGTTTAGCTTTATTTATATCAGCCCATGCACCTAACAAAATACCATCGGTCGACACTTTCATCGCCGTGCGTGTTTGCGTTACCGTAAATTGTTTAAACACAAAGCCTGACATTTTTTCACCTTTTCATTCACCACAGCCGCGTTAACGCGTATAATTAGGCTCAATTGTCCTCTATTTATGTCACTCTATGCAATTTTCTGAATTTGATATCGATAACAAGCTGTTAAATGCCATTAATAAAATGGGTTTTGATACGCCTACCAGTATTCAACAACAAGCGATCCCTGAAGCACTTCAAGGTCGTGATATTTTGGCATCTGCCCCTACTGGTACGGGTAAAACAGCCGCGTTTTTGATCCCTGCAATTCAATACTTGCTTGATTTCCCACGTCGCGATCCTGGCTTTGCGCGCGTATTGATCATGACACCAACCCGTGAGCTTGCTTATCAAATTCATGAGCAATGTGAATTACTCGCAGCACAAACTCATCTTAAAATTGGGGTTGTAACAGGTGGTATAAACTACGGGACACACAAAGAAATTTTCGAAAGCAATAACGACATTCTCATTGCCACACCTGGGCGTTTAATGGAGTACCTTGAAACAGAGAACTTCCATGCTGAAAACGTTGAAATGCTTATTCTTGATGAAGCTGACCGCATGCTAGACATGGGCTTTCGTAAAGAAATGCTACGTATTTGTGATGAAGCACGTAACCGCCGTCAATGTTTCTTATTCTCAGCGACCCTTGAAGGTGACAGCGTTGAGTTATTTGCAGAACGTATCTTAAACGACCCTGCACTGCTTGAAGCCGAATCTTCACGCAAAGAGAAAGGCAAAATCCATCAATGGGTTCACCTTGCTGATGACTACGACCACAAGCTAAAAATGTTGGTTGAAACGTTAAATGGTGACGACATTCATAAAGCAATTGTGTTTGTTAAAACCCGTGAGCGCCTAGAAACATTAGTTGGTGAGTTAAACAACGAAGGCCTTCGTGTAGCTTGGTTACGCGGTGAAATGCCACAAGACAAGCGCATGAAAGCGATGGAGAACTTTCACTCTGGTCGCAACAATATCTTAGTTGCAACGGATGTTGCTGCTCGTGGTATTGATGTTGCTGATATCAGCCATGTTATCAACTTTGATATGCCACGTACCGCAGACGTATACGTACACCGTATTGGACGTACAGGTCGTGCAGGTAAAAAAGGCATTGCGATTTCATTTATTGAAGCTCATGACGTGGCAATTGTTGGTAAGGTTGAGCGCTACATTGAGCAAAAATTGAAACGCCGAGTAATTAAAGGTCTTGAGCCACAGCACAAAGAAGCGAAGATCCCATCTAAAAAGAAAAAAGATCCAGTAAAAATGAAGGCAAAGAAAAAAGCCAAAGCTAAAACGAAGAAGAAAAAGTAGTTTTAACTTTAACATCATTACTGTGAAAATGCCGAGCTTGTCTCGGCATTTTTGTGCCATACCCTTTTTACTTATTAACTGTGTAATTAGTTCACACTTTATTGCCCATACATCACACCAATAAAAATAAAACAATAAAATTCAACAGCTTAAATATTGGAATAATAATTGTAACAGGTTCAGCAATAGTTCACAGCAGACTAGATTAACGAGGGAATTGTATGAGCCGCTTCAAATTAACCGTAGTACTTACTTTATTGAGTTGTATGTTTTTACTTGCTTGCGCAACGACTGTGAGCGCCAATACTAGTGTGCTAACAACAAGCACATCTGCGCAACCGCGCTTACAGCAAATGGCATTGCAGAAGTTAACTCGTAACCCTAACTTTCACATTGAAAACTTACAAGTGATTGTTGAAGGTGAAACTGTTGAACTAAAAGGTATTGCAGAAACGGGCTTTCAACGCGCTTTAGCACAGAAATTTTTAGAACACAGCCAAGGTGTGATGCAGATAAAAAACAACCTTAAAGTGAGTAAGTTAAATCACTCGTCACTTTAAGGTTAGGTTTACAGAAGAGGCTTGAGATTATTCGCCACTTGCTTGTAGGTTGATGAATTTCGCAAGCTCTTCAGGTTGACCCATCAGCATTTGAATTTGCTGATTAATCTCCATCATAGTTTTACCTTCAGGTAATTTAGCTGATACTGAGAAAGACGATAAACCATTCACAAAGTTGCTAATCGCTGTTGCAAGTTCTTCGCTCACTGGCACTTGCTGTAATTGCATCGCAACGACTTGCTTAAATTGCTCATGCGTCATACCTTGCGCAGTTAAGAAGCTATCAACCACCGCTTTAAGCTCACCTTCATCAGCAATCGACATATTGATGCTACGTGGCTCTAACTGAGTGAGGGCTGCCATCATCTTCGATTGCTGTTGTAACTGCTGTTCTAAAGTAAGCTGACCATCAGCTGCTTCATTTTGCATCTGGCTCACAGCAAGTGATGCTTCCATCAGCGCTGTGGTTTTAGCTAAACCAAGATTAAAGTTAACGTCAGCCACCTCATTTGCAGTGACTTTAAGAGCAAAGTCGCTGTCGCCTGAATCTTTATTATAATCAAGCGATGAGTCAACGTTATAGCTTGTTGATGCTAGCTTGTTATTAGAGTTTTCTGGCAGCTGCGCTAAAAATTCATCGCTAAAACGAAAGTTCTTCATAACAAAACCAGTATGGGGCGGCACTGCATCTACTTCGTAACCCGACACATCAATGCTATCGATTGTTGCGACAGGCTCATTGCTTAAACTATTTGAAACCGTGATCTCTGATAACTGCATGCTGCTATCAAAAATACTGGCTGAGATATCGCTGTATTTAATTTCTACACCGCTTTGGATTGATAATGCACTAATTTGCTTATCAACCACCTTTTTCACTTCCTGTGTAGCTGCGTAATTAGCGTAAGCTACGCCACCGACAGCCGCAGCAACAACCGCTGCAATAATTAACTTCTTCATTTTATTTCCTTTAATTGGTGTAAATTTTTTATCAGTGTATCAAATTGTATTTAGTTTATTAACGACAATAGCTCATGCACGGTTTTTACTGGGGTGATCTTAGCACCAAGGCCTTCCATTGATTTATGGTAATTACGATATGGAATAAAGATCTCAGTAAAACCGTGTTGCGCAGCTTCTTTAACTCGAGGTACGCCGCTGTCGATTGGTCTTACATCACCATTTAAACTTAGCTCACCCATAATACAGGTGGTACGCGGTACAACAAATTCGTTCAAGCTGCTTAAAAGTGCTGCTACCAATGCTAAATCGATACAAGTCTCTGACTCATCGATTTTTAAACCACCAACAATGTTGAAAAAAGTATCGTGGAAGATTTTTGTTTTTGTGTGCTTACGTAAAATACCTGTTAGCATCTTGATACGATTCATATTCAAGCCAACACACACCCGCTGCGGGAATTCGGCTTCGGTTTCTGTGGTTAAACATTGTATTTCGAGTAGTAAGTTACGGTTACCTTTACGGATACAAGTGATAGCAGAGCCCGGAGACTCGGTACTAGAACCAGATAAAAAGATTTCGCTTGGGTTATCAACGCTCAACATTCCGCGCTCGCACATTCTGAAAATACCCACGGTATCGATATCGCCAAAACGGTTTTTATTAGCACGCAGTGTTCTGACTTGGCCATCGTTAGTATCGATATGTAATAAAGCATCGACTATGTGTACAAGTGTTTGCGGCCCAGCAATTTCGTTATTTTTGTTTACATGGGCAATGATGAACATAGTGACATCATTTTGCTTACAGTATTGTGTTAGTGCCTGAGCTGCACTTTTTACCTGTGAGGGTGAGCCAGGGCTACCATTTGCCGTTTCTGTTACCACGGCCTGAATTGAGTCAATCACCGCGAACTTAATTTTGTTTTTATCAAGCTCTTCAATGATGGCTTCAACACTGGTTTCAGACAGCAAGTAAAGCTCATCTTCGTTGTAATCTAATCGTAAGCGATTCACACGGTTTTTAAACTGCGATAGAGATTCTTCGGCTGTGCAGTATAAAGAAGGCATTAGCTTTGACATACGTGCGACTAAATCTGACAGCAAGGTGGTTTTACCGGCACCTGGGTCGCCAGAAATAATGTTAACAGAGCCTGTGGTTACGCCACCACTTAATACTCTGTCTAGCTCACCTATTTCTGTGAGGCGTTTTTCGGCCTCAGTGGTCGCAACTTCATTGATTTTCTTTGAGCCACCGCTAGCGATACCGGCATAGCCTGCCACTGCCGCACGGCTTGCCGCTTGCTTCGATTGCCCCGCTGAAGGCTTAAATTCTGCCAGCGTATTCCACGCTCCACACTTACACTGACCTTGCCAGCGTTGATAGTTCATGCCGCACTCAGTGCAGACAAATTCGATTTTTGCTGATTTTGCCATTCGGCCTTACCTATTTTGGTCGCTGTTTTGTGACTATTTCTGTATTTTCAAGCATATAATAGCTAAAGTAAAACATATGACTCAGGTAATTAATCTAGAGTCACTTTTGTAGTCACAAAAGATAATATGCTGTAACTTGCCCCATGAAAAACGCTTAATCATGCTAAGTGCTTAATTAAGAAATGGTTAAGGGCACAGTTTTTGCTTACAAATAAAACTTTACAGTGCTTGCCATTTAATTGGCGAATACATATAACAATAACTAATAAAATAAAAAACTAGTTACACTGCTTTGGCTTTCAATAGCCAGCTAGTATACCTACTTTTTTAGATAGACGGTGATGGTTTTATAAATGGCTGAAGACATACTGCTTAAATATGAAAGCCTAGTTGAAGAACTAAAGGCACATTTAGGCACTCCCCAGTTCGACAAACTGTTTAAATCAAAAACAGCTAGCTTAACAAAGCCAGAGCAGTTTCTGATCAAAATGGAAATGTCGCGCTTATCTCAGCCTGTAGCACGCTTTATTGATTTACGTGGCCAGGTAACCGGCCAAGTCAAACCCTACGAATATGATGGTAAGCAACACTTTATGGACGATACCGCCATTGAAGTGTTTGAAGATGCTATAAAACGCCACGGTGGTTACACCCTTGCCGTTTACGAAGCGGTAATGAATACCGAAAACAATCACCGCGTAATGCAAAAAAAGGCCGCTGAACAAGCTTTAACTGACGATAGTAGCACGACAGAGCAGTCTGCTAAGGTCATTAAGTTTGCATCCTATGAAAGTCGCCGCGAAGAGCGGATGAACTACTCAATTAAAATTACCGTTGAACTAGATAAAGACAATAAGGTTGCCGCTTCTACCTCTGATATCTCTTTAAGTGGCGCAAAAATCAAGTTAGCACCACGGTATAAAGTTAAAAAAGGCCAATTAATTGGTCTGCGCTTGGTTGGCCTAGAGCAAGATTTTGAACTGGGCTTAAAAAACGGAATTCAATACGAAGTGGTTGCGGTAGAAAAAGTATCCCGTGAATACAACCATGTACGCTTAAAGCGCACCTTTATTGAAAATAATGATAAGTTTGATGAGTTCTTAGAAAGCTTTATTCACGGTAATAAACGTCGCTATAAAGTGAATCTAGACAATACCTTAGATGCGGTTGTATCGAAAGGCTACGAGCAATACTACATTCCACGTGTTACCTCGCTTTATACTTTTTTGAGCTTACAAGGCGACAAGCTTTATCCTAGCCTTGCGTTAACCACAGAAAATAACATTTTTATTCAGCGCTATTTTTGTGATGAGCGTAAGTTGTCATGCTTATATAGCATTATCAATCAACAACGTTTAGGTCACTTGCTCAGTTCACCAGATGCGGTAAAAGAAGAATACCTGTACACCTTCACTCATACCGTTGCTGGCAAGATTTATTACTACTCAGCTACGCGAACTGAGCTTGATAGCCAACCACAACTGAGAGATTTATTTTTCGGCTTTGGTAGCCAAAAAGACAGTTGGCAATGCTTTAAGCTTCAGTTGATGCCAAGCCATCCGGAAGATTCGTATATTCCGCTGTCGCTACCAAGCAGTGCTGGTAAAAACATCGAAAAACTAAATAAGCCACCGACACCACGGGTGCAGGGGTTGATTAAAGATGTTAAATATCTACTGATTTTGACCTCGGTGGGTACTAAGTTTGAACAACAAACATACCAACAGCTTGATTATAATAAAGATGCGGTAAACCAACTTAAACAGTTTGGTCACAGTAAGCATAAAGCGCCTCCTCATTTAGAGCCTGTGGCGCTTGAGTATGTGAACCTTCGTGCTCATAAACGCTATTTATACAAAACAGCTATCAGCATTGAACATCATGAGCAATCAATTACAGGCCATACTCGTGATTTATCTGTGATGGGCTTGCAAATTGAATGCGACCAACCGGTTGAGTTCAAAAAAGGCGATATCATCAAACTAAACTTGCCTGATTTGCAAAAAATTACCAAAAAGCACGATTTAACAAATCTGGCTTATGAAGTAATGGCTATAAGTAAATCACTGACAACGGTAAATTTAAAAGTGCATAAAGTTGGTGACTTACCGCATATGGCGATTAAGTTTTTCACCGTATTAATCGATAACAACAAAGACAAATTACGTGTTTGTGAAGAAACCCCTAAAATTCCGGGGCTATCAACTGCACTCAGAAATATGGTGACCAAAAGCGTATGCCAATTCCCGTTTTATTTACATAAAGAAGCTGCCCACTTTAAAGCTGGCGCTATTGGCCAAGGCTTATATCCAAGCCCTCTTCATGTACTACTACAAAATTTTGCGTTATTGAACGAAACAACCAGCATCGACGGATTCTTATCAACGGATCAAATTACAGAAGTAATCACCCCGTTGATCAAAGACCGTAGTCGCCAAGATCCACCTCTGCCATTTACTCTATTTGTTCGCTTTGATCCGCGCCAAGCCGAAATAAGCGATGCAATTACCAGCCGCTGTATTAGTGAAGATGATTACAAACCACAAACTTTGTTTGTGAAAAAAGCGCTGAAAAACGATTTAGTCTTTGTATTTCGTTTATATGTATCACGAACTGGTCGCCCTGATATTGATTACTTAGCGAATGAACTCAAATACATTAGCCAGTATGCATTACATAAAGCGAAAGACTTAGAGGAAGCGCTATGGGCAGTAGCTGGTGTGGGTGATTTAATTGATATAACCGAAGAAGCGCTTACCCATTTTGATATTGACCGAAGGCTGATCAATGAAATGAGTAAACGCAAAGCGACTTGGTTAAAGCGAGTAATCTAACGGTAGAGAGAGTAAGTAAGCAACTTGCAGTAATGAGCCTTCATTAATTGCAGTTTGTGCTTGCTCAACTACTTTAGGTTTACCATGCACAGCAACACCAAGCCCTGCCGCAGCCATCATTTTCAAATCGTTCGCACCATCACCCATAGCAACAGTTTGGCGGTTGTTTAAGGTAAGCTTTTGTTCGATTCGTTTAAGTACACGGGCTTTTTCCTCAGCATCAACAATCGTGCCTATGACCTTGCCTGTTAAACGATTATCTTTGAATTCAAGGGTATTGGCGTGCACTTCATCTAAATCTAGCAGTGACTGTACTTGCTCAGCAAATGGCACAAAACCACCTGATGCAATAGCTAAATGCCAGTTATGCGTTTTTAGGTATTGGCATAACTCACTCACGCCCGGCATTAGCGGTAAACGCGCTTTTAAGCCATCAATTAAGTCTACATCGATGCCCTCAAGCTTCGCGACACGCTGTTTTAAGCTTTGTGCAAAGTCTAGCTGACCAGCCATTGCTTGCGCGGTCACAGCAGCAACTTCATCATACACATCGGCAAGACGCGCAATTTCATCGATACACTCAATAGTAATGGCTGTTGAGTCCATATCCATCAGCAATAAACCTGGTTCATTCACTGTTGGTGGATTAGTTAATTGCACCAATTGAATACCCAATTGCTTAGCAAACTCAACTAATACCAAAGGGCTTAGTGCTGTTGTTGTATCGCTATGAAAGCTCCACGCTACTGGCATGTCTGAGATTGGCTGATAACAACAAAGCGATAAATTGCTAAACCCTTGCGCTGCTAAAAAATCGCTAATAGCAAGTAATTGCTCAGCATTAAGCTCATTACCAAAGGCAACACTGAACACGCCTTGATTTGCTTTTGGCGTAAAGTCTGTTGTAATAAGGTGTTTGTTTTCAATTTTATACCAGCAATTTAGGCTGATTTGTTCTGCTAAATTTGCTGAAGGTGTAGCAGCTAAGCTAAGCTGTGACATAGTGGCTCCACATTAGACTTATGTCTGTCCTTGGTCGTGCATTTGGCACTCGCACTCAAGGGGCTGTTAAAGTTATCATGTTGTACCATCAAATTTAAAAGCTGTCAGTAACGTATACGGTGACTATGAAAAATAACCAACTTAAAATTCCCTTTTCAGCCACTTATCGCCAACGTGTTGTGCGCTTGAGCTTGGCTGCAGCCTGTTTTGTGCTGTTAAGTTGGGTTGCCATGAATAGTAGCTTTCAAAGCCACCAATTACTTTATGATAGTGCTGACAGCACCGCGATAAGCTTAACCAAGTTTATGGCATTAAATGCAAAAACCCCGCTGCAAGAAAAAAACAAACCAGAGTTAAATGCACTATGTAATCATATTGCTGAAGATGAGTATGTGTTAGCGGCAACGATTTACGATCAACAAGGTATTCAAATTGCGGCCAGCGATAATTGGCAAAGTCACCACACTTTTGGTTTATTACCCGACTCAACGCCGGGTATCAGCAAACTTAAAACTCCATTTGTAGAACCGGTGATAAGTGATGATGAAAGGCCAATTGGTTTTGTGTCGATTACCTATTTAACGCAGGCTTCTATTGCGACCAGCCACAGTAGTTTTCATGATTTAGGTCGCCAAGTGTTATTAATGTTAGTGATCACCTGTATTTTTACTTGGCAGTTAGGCCGCGGCTTAAAACACTGGCAAATCAACCGTTACATCAAAAAAAGTGCAGAGCAAGAATCATAGAGTTTAGCAGCCAATTGCTGCTTTGTATCGCCTGTAACGCCTTTAAGTTCACATAGATGAGCAAACACATCGCGCACCTTAAGTGGTGTATTAATCTGCCCTTGAAAACCAGCTAGCGGCATTGATGGCGAGTCGGTTTCAAGCACTAAATACTGGGGTTCAATTGTACTTATAACTTTACGAGTTTTAGCAGCGCGCGGGTAACTAATCACGCCACCAACACCAAGCTTAAACCCTTGTTTAATATAACTATGAGCTTGTTGCTCTGAACCTGAAAAGGCATGAATAACACCTCCATACTTTGGCTTGCAGCGCTTAAATGAGCGAGCAATTAAGTCATGGCTTTGTCTGTGATGTACAATCAGTGGTAAAGCGAGTTGGTTGGCAAGCTCTATCTGCCCTTCAAAAAGCTGCGTTTGTTTATCGAGGTTGTCGATACTGCGATCAAGTCCGCACTCACCGATGGCAATAAACTGCCCAGTATGGGTTTTCGCTAATTGCTCTAGTTCAGCGAGGTGATGAGTTTGGTGGTCAGATAAAAAATAAGGATGTAAGCCTAAAGCAACTGAAATACTTGGCTCTGATTTAGCAAAAGAGAATAGTTTTGTAGATTGTGCCAAGCTCACACCCGGCACAATAAAATGCTCGATCCCTACTTGCTTGCATGCCTTGATGAGCTCTGTGCGAGTCTCATCAAATTCGCCAAAATCAAGGTGGCAGTGGGAATCGATAAAACGCATTTACGGATTTAAACGACCAAACTGCCAACTACCGTCGGCTTGGCGTTGATACATAAAGCGGTCGTGTAAGCGGTGTGCCCCACCTTGCCAAAATTCGATTTTAGTAGGCTCAACACAGTAGCCTCCCCAAAAATCAGGCAGTGGAATTTCACCCTCTGAAAACTTTTGCTTCATTTTCGCAAATGTTTCCATTAGTACCTTACGCGATGACACAGGACGACTTTGCTGAGATGCCCATGCAGCTAACTGACTTTCTTTAGGACGTGATAAAAAGTACTTAGCCACAGCAGTTGTTGGTAAGGGTTTAGCTTCGCCGTAGACTATGACTTGTCGCTCCATGTGGTGCCACGGAAAGTGCAGAGAAATTTTGTTATTACCTTTAAGCTCCTGCGCTTTGCGCGAGCCGGTATTGGTAAAAAACACAAAGCCATTTTCATCAAGATGCTTTAACAGCACAATACGCTGTGAAGGCTGACCATGTTCATCAACCGTTGCGACGACCATCGCCGTAGGATCAGGCAAATTAGTGGCAACAGCTTGCTCAAGCCATTTTTCAAACTGCTTGATTGGAGACGCATCAAGCATATCTTCAGATAAACCATCCTGTAAATATTCACGGCGAATATCTTCAAGTTTCATAAAATTCCCTCTATCGCTACTATCAGCTATCAGCTATCAGCTATCAGCTATCAGCTATCAGCTATCAGCTATCAGCTATCAGCTATCAGCTAAAGATTAATCAAGGTTGTTGAGCTGTCAATTTTGTTGGGTTTCGCTGCGCTCTACCCAACCTACGAAGCTAGGCTCTAGGTTCTAGGTTCTAGGTTCTAGGTTCTACAAGCTACTCCCCTAGCGCCTAGAGTCTAGGGCCTTCGATTTATGTTGGGTTTCGCTACGATCTGCCCAACCTACGAAGCAGAATTCACCTAAGTAGTTTAGCCTAAGACAAGGCGGAAAACCGACTTATCCCTTTGAGTTCTTAAACTTTCTGCAAGTGTAGGAGTGCTAGCAAGGCAATGAGTTTATTTATGCCAAGGAGCATACGTGTTTTGTATGTGACTTAGGCTAAATAAACTCATTAACGCAGCTAAAGCGAACTACACGAAGCAGATTACATTTGCTCCATGACTTCGATACCTAAAAGATCCAATCCTGACTTCAGTGTCTTAGCAACTAAATTACACAGTACTAAACGGCTGTCACGAACACTTGGCTCTACGCCTTCTTTTAGAACTGGGCATGCTTCGTAGAACGTCATGTATAGGCTTGCTAGTTCGTATAGGTATCCACATAATACGTGCGGTGTCGCTTCGCTGATCATTAAATCGAGTACTTCTTCTAACTGAAGAAGTTTAAGTGCCAGCGCTTTTTCTTGTGGCTCGTTGATTGCAACGTCTGCTGTTAATGAGGCAGCATCGATACCTGATTTACGGAAAATACTGCGAACACGTGTGTATGCATATTGTAGGTAAGGCGCTGTCGCACCTTCAAAGCTCAGCATAGTGTCCCAGTTGAAGATATAATCGCTAGTACGGTGCTTAGAAAGATCCGCATATTTTACTGCGCCAATACCTACTTTACGGGCAATTTCGCTACGCTCTTCGTCGCTTAAATCTGACTCACGCTCAGCAAGCTTAGCTGCGGCACGAGTGATAGACTCTTCAAGTAAGTCAGCAAGTTTAACGGTACCGCCAGTACGAGTTTTGAATGGCTTGCCGTCTTCACCCATCATGGTGCCGAATGGGCAGAATTCATAACTTGTTTCATCACGTAATAAACCTGCTTTACGTGCTGTTAGCTCAACTTGATTGAAGTGTAAGCTTTGACGTGCATCTACAAAGATTAAGATGCGATCAGCACCCAATTTATTTGAACGGTAATCACAAGCAGCTAAGTCAGTTGTTGCATATAAGAAACCACCACCTGATTTCTGTACGATAAACACTGAAGGCTCGCCGTCTTTATTAGCAAGTTCATCTAAGAACACCACTTGCGCACCATCAGACTCAACAGCAATATCTTTATCTTTTAATAGTGCGATGATGTTTGCAAGTTCACTGTTGTAAGCACTTTCTGCCATGATGTCATCTTGCGTAAGTGTTACGTTTAGACGCTTATAAACTTCTTCAGAATGCTTTACAGAAGTGGCAATGAATAACTTCCAAAGTTTTTCACAGTGTGCGTCGCCGCCTTGTAATTTAACAACGTAATTACGGGCTTTGTCGGCAAACCCTTCTTCATCATCAAAGCGTTTTTTCGCATCACGGTAGAAGGTTTCAAGATCGGCCAGCGCTACAGACTCTAAGTCTACACCTTGGTTGATTTGATCTTCTAAATGCGCGATTAACATACCAAACTGAGTACCCCAGTCACCCATGTGGTTTTGACGAACAACTTCATCACCACGGAACTCAAGAGCACGAACAACTGCATCACCAATGATGGTTGAACGTAAATGACCTACGTGCATTTCTTTAGCAAGGTTAGGTGATGAGTAATCAACAACTACTTTTTGTGCTGTTGCATGTGGCGCAACTGCTAGCTTTTCGTCTTCGTTTGCCGCTTTTAAGCTAGCTGATAAAAACTCAGGCTTTAAGTGAATGTTGATAAAACCTGGGCCCGCGATTTCAGTTTTTTCTGCGATATCAGCAAGGTCTAGGTTATCGATAATTTTTTGTGCAAGTTCACGCGGGTTTGATTTTAATTTTTTAGCCGCGCCCATCGCGCCATTGATTTGGTAATCACCAAACTGTGGGCGTGTGCTTTGTGTTACCGCTGGGTTAGTGTCTTCAGGTAACCCTGCTGCAACCATAGCAGCAATTGCTTTGTCGATTAAAAGAGTACGAATATTCATTGTAATTTTTACCTTTATGGCCCGCTGTACGGGCACTTAAATTTGAAGCAGACTTAGCGTATTAGTTTTCGCGCGTGTGGTTAAACTTGATATCTGGATAACGTTCCATCGACAAGTTTAGGTTTACACGGCTTGGCGCGATATAAGTAAGGTTATCGCCGCCATCAAGCGCTAAGTTGCTTTCGCACTTACGCTTAAACTCTTCAAGCTTTTTGGTATCGTCTGAGCTTACCCAACGTGCAGTGTTAACACTCACACCTTCGTAAATCGCATCAACGTTGTATTCTGCTTTTAAGCGCGCAACAACCACATCAAACTGTAGTACACCGACCGCACCTACGATAAGGTCGTTATTGATAAGCGGTCTAAATACTTGCACAGCACCTTCTTCAGATAGCTGAACTAAGCCTTTTAATAATTGCTTTTGTTTTAATGGATCTTTTAAGCGAATACGACGGAATAATTCTGGTGCGAAGTTAGGAATACCACCAAACTTCATTTTTTCACCTTGCGTGAAGGTATCACCAATTTGAATTGTACCGTGGTTGTGTAAACCAATGATGTCACCTGCGTAAGCATCTTGCGCTCGCTCACGATCACCGGCCATGAAGGTTACCGCATCAGAAATACTGACTTGCTTACCAATACGCACATGGTTCATCTTCATACCTTGGCTATATTTGCCAGATACAATACGCATAAAGGCGATACGGTCACGGTGTTTAGGGTCCATGTTCGCTTGGATTTTAAATACGAAACCAGAGAAGTTATCTTCAGTTGCCGCAACTTGGCGGTCTTCTGTTTCACGTGGTAATGGCGCAGGAGCCCACTCAGTTAAGCCATCAAGAACATGGTCCACACCAAAGTTACCAAGTGCTGTACCAAAGTAGACTGGTGATAATTCGCCAGCTAAGAACAGATCTAAATCAAATTCGTGTGATGCACCAATGACAAGCTCTAGCTCTTCACGAAGCTGCTCAGCAAGTTCGCTACCAATCGCCGTATCAAGCTCAGGGTTATCTAAACCTTTAATAACGCGAACTTCTTGAATTGTGTGGCCTTGACCTGTGCTATACAAAATCGTTTCTTCACGGTGGATGTGGTACACACCTTTAAACTCTTTACCACAACCAATCGGCCAAGTTACCGGCGCACAGGCAATGTTTAGCTCAGTTTCAACTTCGTCTAATAACTCCATTGGATCACGAATATCACGGTCACACTTATTCATGAAAGTTACGATAGGTGTGGTACGTAAGCGTGTTACTTCCATTAATTTACGAGTACGATCCTCAACACCTTTCGCTGCGTCGATGACCATTAGGCATGAGTCAACCGCTGTCAGTGTACGATAAGTATCTTCAGAGAAGTCTTCGTGTCCTGGAGTATCAAGTAAGTTAACTAGACGCTCATTGTAAGGAAATTGCATAACAGACGTAGTTACCGAGATACCACGTTCTTTTTCCATTTCCATCCAGTCTGATTTTGCGTGCTGGTTTGAGCCACGACCCTTTACGGTACCCGCTTTTTGAATCGCTTGTCCGAATAACAGAACTTTTTCTGTAATAGTGGTTTTACCCGCATCCGGGTGCGAGATGATCGCAAAGGTGCGTCGTTTATTAATTTCGGTAGTTAAATTAGACATGTAAGCTGCTTTTAGTCATAACAAAGCGCACTTAACTGCCTTATAAATTATAAAGCTCGGTGCGCACTGTAAAAATAAAATAGAATTGCCGAGCATTATACCTTGTTTGTCTTAGCCAAAAAAGCAGCGATTGTAAGTAATTATTCACCTTTCGTTGAGGATTTTCGTTGTTCACTTTTTTGCTAAGCTTGTGTAATCAAGTTGTAACGCATACTATTGATAAATTGCACGGAGGGATATCAATTTAGGTCATGAAAACCAGTAAGCTCAGTATTCGATTATTATGGTATATCACACCATTAGTGATCTTACCTTTGTTGTTTTTAGGTGGCTTTACGTTAACCAATGTGACCAATTCAACAAAAAAACAAGCTGAGCTGATTGTCAGTCGCTTTGTTGAGCAACAGCAGCAAAAAATCTTCAATTACATTGACTCATTTCACTCGATTACCCGGTTGCTTTCGACCTCCCCAGTTTTGGCAGACTTTTTAGCCCGCGAACCTGAATCAAAAAATCAATACATTGAACGCCTTGGCGAGTTAATGAATGTATTTGCAAGTTATTCAGAAGCTTACCCTGACATTGTAAGTATTAACTATGTTGCCCCAGATGGTAAAAGCGATGCATTTTATTCAAGCCAATTAACCCCTGCGCCGAAAAGTTACCCATTTTTTGATCAAGTACTGCAATCAAATTTGCGCCAACAGCAATTTATGATCTCCAAAGAAGATGGCTCAACTAGCCTGTACTTTGTGCACCCCATTTATAATATTGATTACTACTTAAAACAGCCGCAGCAACTTGGGTTTATTGTTGTTCATGTTGAACCGTCGATATTAAATGCCAGTATTTTAGAAGCGCCATTTAATAACACTCTAAATTTGTTTTTGACCACTAAAGGGCAAATTTTATTTAGCTCAGACTATGACCTACGCGGCAGTTACCTAAGTGAATACGAACTTGAACAAATTAAGAGTTTGGCCGATTACGGCAAACTAGCCAGTATTGAGCTGTCGAGTATCGATAAAGAAGAGCGCATCATCTACGCGGTACAAATGACCGACGGTGATTATTTTATCTCTACCACTCCCAAAGATTTGCTATATCAGTCTGGTAAAGCCATCAGTTTAATTACTGCATTAATTGTTATTATTTCGGTGATTTCACTGCCTATTTTGATCTACATTGTGGTGCGCAACTTACTACTCACCCCAGTCGAATTATTAGGGGCTGCAAGTCACCGGGTTGGTGATGGTGATTTATCTGTTTATTTGCCCGCCCATACAAACGATGAAGTTGGTGTGCTTTTTAATGACTTTAATCACATGGTGAACCAAATTCGTCATTACCAAGACGAGCTTGAAGAATATAAACATCACCTAGAAGAAAAAGTAGAGAGCCGTACTAAAGCCCTCGAAGCAATGAATAGCAAGCTAGAAGTGGCCATTGCGCAAGCTGAGCAAGCAAACCAACTGAAAAGCCGCTTTTTAGCGAATATGAGTCATGAAATTCGTACTCCACTTACCGCAATTATGGGCTTTACAGAGCAACTTCTGCACAACAAGGATGCGGTGAATGATGAGCAGCATTTAAGCACCATTTTACGTAACTCTAAGCACTTGCTTGAGCTCATCAATAACATTCTTGATTTATCAAAAATTGAAGCTGAAAAACTCGCCGTTGAGCGCGGGCCATGTAATGTAGTGCAGCTTATTCATGATATTGATTCGATTATTCGCCCACTAGCTAATGAGAAGCAACTGGCGTTTAATATCAACTACAAGCTACCAATACCCAAAACTATTAATAGCGATACCACACGTTTAAAACAAATCTTGATCAATATTGCCAGCAATGCGGTTAAGTTCACTGAGAAAGGCAGTATCTCGATTGATATTAGCTACAACAGCGAAAAACAGCATTTACAATTTGCGATTCAAGATACCGGTATCGGTATGTCTGAGCGCGAAGTCGAACGGGTATTTAAACCGTTTGAACAAGCCGATGCGACGACAACTCGCCGCTTTGGTGGTACGGGTCTTGGCTTGTGTATATCGAAGAACTTAGCCCAGTTATTGGGTGGTGATGTACAACTGATTAGTGAACCTGGAAACGGCAGTTGTTTTACCGTACAAGTTGCTGCTCACTTAAATGCCGAACAGCTTAAGTACGAGGCCTTTATTCATAGCTATGAGCAACTATCGCCAAGTAAAGACGTTCAGCTTTCATTTGCAGCAAACAGTTTTGATGCCAATATACTAGTGGCCGAAGATAACCCAGATAACCAGTTGCTGATCAAACTGCTGTTACAAACTTGGGGGCTTGAGCCTGACATCGCGAAAAACGGTGCTGAAGCAGTAGAAATGGCATTAGTTAATGATTATCAGCTGATCATCATGGATATGCAGATGCCAGTCATGGGCGGCTTAGAAGCAACGCAAATGCTACGTCACGCAGCCTATGATGGCCCTATCATTGCGCTTACGGCCAATGTAATGAAAACTGATGTTGATACCTATATTGAAGCGGGCTGTGATGAAGCACTCGCCAAACCAATCGACAAAGATGCTCTAGAGCAAGTGCTTGTAAGCTACTTACACATTGAAAAAGATAGTCAAAACAAGTGGGAAAACTTACTAAAAAGTGAAAAATTCCAACAAATTAACGACAACTATCGCTCAAAACTTCCTGATTATTTAAGCCAAGTTGTACAGTTGTATCGCGCTAAAGAATGGGAAGCGCTACGTTCATTAGCACACAGCTTAAAAGGCAGTGCGGGGTGTTTTAGTTTTGAAGCTATTCACAAGACTGCGGGTCAGCTTGAAAATGCGCTACGCAGTAATCAAACTGAGCAGGTGGAGCAATGCTACGATGCGCTTATCAATGCCCTTGAAGAAGCATCTTAAAGGCTAAAGCTCATACCCATTAAAATAGCGTCTTCGTTGCCTGTCGCGGTTGGATAGTAGTTCTTGCGTACCGACATATGTGAAAACCCAGCGCTTTCGTACAGGCCAATAGCAGGAGCATTCGACTCACGCACTTCTAAGAATAGGTTTTCAGCTTGGTGCTGCTCGCCGTGCTCAATAAATGCATTTAACAACTGCTTAGCAATGCCCTGCCCTTGATACTTCGGCGCAACACAAATATCCATTAAAGTGTAATCTGGGCCCGCTTGTTCACCGATATAAAAACCTAGCATCTCATCACCTTGAAAAGCGGCCAGGTTAAAATAACGCCCAGCTAAACACGACAGCATGGTTTTCTCTGTCCACGGGTGACTATGGCAGGCGTTTTCGATAGCCATTAACTGGCTAATATAGGTTGCATCGACAGGTTTAAAGCTTATCAAGTTGTTCACCGATTAAAGACCAAAGTTGTTTTTTCTGTTCGCCATTGAGCTTATCGCTTGGTAAGCCTAAGCAGCCCTCTTGCCAGCTAATACTTGCTGTTTTAACGATTTGAGTGATCACTAACGGCGCAAATGCTTTTTCGAGGTCTTGGTGAAACTGTAACGGAAGCGTCAGTGTTTCTTGTTGAGTGTTTGGTATCTGTTCGCCAGAAGTATCAGGCGCAGTTCGATAGTGTTGATTCAACTCTAAAGATTGTACAGAGAATATCGCAGCGTAACTTGGATTCATAACAACTCAATCATGATTAAGAGCAAGTAATATAGGGAGATTTGCGATTAAAGTAAAGAAGGAAGAAATGGCAGGGGCGGAGAGATTCGAACTCCCAACCGTCGGTTTTGGAGACCGCTGTTCTACCAATTGGAACTACGCCCCTGCAATGACGACGAATTATATAGAGCTTTTTTCAAAGGTAAAGTAAAAAAACACAGTTTTTAGTTTAACTGCTTCTTAAATAAACAAAACGGCGAATTAGCAAGCTAATTCGCCGTTTTTGTACCAATTCAGGTCAGAATAATAAAATTATTCCCACTCGATTGTTGCCGGTGGCTTACCTGAAATATCGTAAACAACACGAGAGATACCATCGATTTCGTTGATGATACGGTTAGAAACCACACCTAAGAACTCATAAGGTAAGTGTGACCAACGTGCCGTCATAAAGTCGATTGTTTCTACACAACGGAGTGATACAACCCAGTCGTATTTACGCGCATCACCCATTACACCTACCGATTTAACTGGTAAGAATACAGTGAAGGCTTGGCTTACTTTATGGTATAGCTCAGCTTTGTGTAGCTCTTCGATGAAGATAGCATCTGCGCGACGTAGTAAGTCACAGTACTCTTTCTTGATTTCACCAAGTACACGAACACCTAAACCAGGACCCGGGAATGGGTGACGGTAAAGCATGTCGTAAGGTAGGCCAAGCTCAAGACCAATTTTACGTACTTCATCTTTGAATAGCTCACGTAACGGCTCTACAAGGCCCATTTCCATATCGTCTGGTAAACCACCTACGTTGTGGTGAGACTTGATTACGTGAGCTTTACCTGTTGCTGATGCAGCAGATTCGATTACGTCTGGGTAGATAGTACCTTGACCTAACCATTTAGCGCTTTTCAGCTTTTTAGCTTGCTCATCAAAAACTTTAATGAAGGTATGACCAATCGCTTTACGCTTATCTTCTGGGTCTGACTTACCTGCTAAGTCTGCTAAGAATTGATCTTCAGCATCTACTTTAACAATGTTTAGGCCAAACTTGTTACCGAACATGTCCATAACTTGCTGACCTTCGTTTAAACGAAGGAGACCGTTATCAACGAATACACACGTTAGTTTGTCGCCGATTGCACGGTGAATAAGCATGGCAACAACAGATGAATCAACACCACCAGATAAGCCTAAGATAACTTCGTCATCACCTACAGTTTCCTTAATACGCTCAATAGCATCGTCGATGATTTTAGCTGGTGTCCATAGCTTTTCACAGCCACAGATATCAATCGCGAAGCGCTCAAGTAAACGTAAACCTTGGTGAGTATGAGTTACTTCTGGGTGGAACTGTACGCCGTAAAAACGTTTTTCTTCCCAAGACATTGCTGCATGTGGACATGTTGAAGTTTTAGCAGTTGTTTTGAAAGTCTCTGGTACTTCCATCACTTTATCGCCATGGCTCATCCAAACGTCTAGTACGCCTGCACCGCCGTCAGTAATGTGGTCTTCGATAGCATCGAATAACGCACAGTTACCTACTTTTTCAACTTGCGCATAACCAAACTCTTTCTTATCAGAGCTGTGTACGCTACCACCTAGTTGCGTTGCCATTGTTTGCATGCCGTAACAGATACCAAGTACTGGAACGCCTGCGTTAAATACATACTCAGGAGCACGTGGGCTGTTTTCAAGTGTTGTAGACTCAGGGCCACCCGACAAAATAATACCTTGTGGATTAAATTCGCGGATTTGCTCTTCAGTTACATCCCATGCCCATAGCTCACAGTAAACACCAATCTCACGTATACGACGTGCGATTAACTGTGTGTATTGCGAACCAAAATCTAAAATGAGAATTCGTGAATCGTGAATGTCTTTGCTCATGGAGTATCTCGTTAGTCAGGAACTGCTCTCCCAAAGGGAGATGATCAATAAATTAGGGCTAGCAAATGCTAGCCCATGTAATTTCAATACCTTAAGGTAATTAACCTAAGCGGTAGTTTGGCGCTTCTTTAGTGATTTGCACGTCGTGAACGTGTGACTCACCCATACCAGCTGAAGTTACGCGAACAAATTGAGGTTTAGTATTTAACTCTTCAATTGTTGCACAGCCAGTTAAGCCCATTGCACTGCGTAGACCGCCCACCTGTTGGTGAATGATTGTCGCGATAGGACCTTTATAAGCAACACGGCCTTCGATACCTTCAGGAACAAGCTTGTCTGCTTCGTTCGATTTTTGGAAGTAACGGTCTGATGAACCTTCTTTTTGGTCCATAGCACCAAGGCTACCCATACCACGGTATGATTTGTAGTAACGACCTTGATATAGCTCAACTTCACCCGGTGCTTCTTCAGTACCGGCTAACATTGAACCCACCATTACACATGATGCACCAGCAACAAGTGCTTTTACGATGTCACCAGAGAAACGGATACCACCGTCAGCAATAACAGGAATATCACGGCCTTTTAAGCCTTCAACTGCGTCAGAAATAGCAGTAATTTGTGGAACACCACAACCTGTTACGATACGAGTAGTACAGATAGAACCAGGGCCGATACCAACTTTAACAGCATCAACACCTGCATCAGCAAGGGCAATCGCGCCTTCAGCTGTTGCAACGTTACCTGCTACGATTTGTAGATCTGGGTATGCTTGACGTGTTTGTGCAACACGGTCGATAACACCTTGTGAGTGGCCATGTGATGTATCGATAAGTAATACGTCAACACCTGCTTCAACAAGTGCTGCGATACGCTCATCAGTACCCGCGCCAACACCAACAGCTGCACCTACACGTAGACGACCTTGCTCGTCTTTACATGCATGCGGCTTGTCTTGTGCTTTTTGATAATCTTTTACAGTGATCATGCCTTTGAGTTTAAATGCATCATCAACTACGAGAATTTTTTCGATACGGTGCTCGTGCATTAGACCTAAGATTTCATCACGGTCTGCACCTTCTTTAACAGTCACTAACGATTCTTTTTTCGTCATTACTGTAGAAACAGGTTGCTCAAGTTTCGTTTCAAAACGCATATCACGGCTTGTCACAATACCAACAAGGTTATTGTCAGCGTCGGTTACAGGGAAACCTGAAAAACCTTTGTCTTCTGAAAGCGCGATAGCATCAGCAATTGTAAGATCCGCAGTCACAGTAACAGGGAAAGAAACAATGCCCGCTTCGTAAGTTTTAACTTTACGAACGTTTTTAGCTTGCTCTTCAATTGTCATGTTTTTGTGGATGAAACCTAAACCGCCCTCTTGCGCTAAAGCAATCGCTAAGCGTGCTTCTGTTACAGTATCCATAGATGCTGAAACTAGCGGCAAGTTAAGATTGATACCACGCGTTAAGCGAGTTGAAATATTTGCCGTGTGTGGCAAAACAGTAGAATGACCTGGTACTAAAAGTACGTCGTCAAAGGTAAGAGCTTCTTTAGCGATTCTTAGCATAGTGCAACTTCTCACATGTGGATCTGAGTATAAGGAATTGCGGCCAAATTTTATCAGCGTTGTGAGCACGAGTAAATAAAATTATTCATTTATTTGTGTTAAAGTACACAGAGAATTTTTTACTGGGGTTTTTAATGGCTTTTACGCAATCAACACAGCCTGTTTACACGGTCTCGCGCCTAAATAAGGAAATTCGCCATGTTTTAGAACAAGGCTTTTCATCGCTTATCTTAAATGGTGAAATTTCTAACTTTATAGCCCCTGCATCTGGACACTGGTACTTCACTTTAAAAGACGACCGAGCACAGGTAAAAGCGGCAATGTGGCGTGGCAATAATCGCGGCCAAACTTTTCGCCCGAGCAATGGTGCACAAGTAACTGTGCGTGCCCGCGTATCTTTATATGAACCTCGTGGTGATTATCAGCTGATTGTTGAGCATATGGCCCCTGCAGGTGAAGGCTTATTAAAACAAGAATTTGATGCGCTAAAAATGCGCTTAGCTGCCGAAGGTCTATTTAGCTCAGCCCATAAAAAACCATTACCAACTAATATTAATCGTGTTGGGGTAATCACCTCAGCCACAGGTGCGGCTATACGCGATATTCTAACGGTACTTAAACGCCGTGCTCCGCAGCTTGAAGTCGTGATTTACCCAGCTATGGTGCAAGGTGCAGATGCCCACAGCCAATTAATAGAAAAAATAAACATCGCCAATCAGCGCAACGAAGTAGATGTGCTTATATTAGGTCGTGGTGGTGGTTCACTCGAAGATTTGTGGTGTTTTAACCATGAGCAACTAGCTCGCGCTATTTTTGAAAGTCGCTTACCTATTGTTAGCGCCGTTGGTCACGAGGTCGATACCACAATCAGTGATTATGTTGCCGATATTCGCGCCGCAACACCTTCTGCAGCCGCCGAGCTAGTTAGTCCAAATACCGAAGAGCTACATAACAAAGTTACGCAGTTAGTTAGGCACTTAAATCATGCCTTTAAACACTCTTTAGCTGTAAAACGCAGTACTGCCACTCAATTTGAGCATCGCTTGCAGCTATGCCATCCCCGTAATCAACTCAATCAACAAGCGCAAAAACTCGATGAACTTAGTTTGGCCTTACACAGCGCAATGAGTGGCAAAATCCAGCGATATGAGCGAGTACTTGCTAACCTAACACCACGTTTGATGCAACGCTCACCCGAAAAGCAGTTAGCGAAAAGCGAGCATCAGCTCACGCAATTACATGCCCGTCTTACACAAGCGATGCAACAGCAACTTTCAAGTTCTCGAAACCAGCTTTCTTTACAAGCGAGTCGTTTAGATTCTGTGAGTCCACTTAGTGTGTTAGCTCGTGGTTACAGCATTACTAAAAACCAACAAGGTGGCGTAGTAAAATCGGTTAACGATGTAAGCGTAGGTGAGCTTATAACCACCGAGCTTGCTGATGGTCAACTGCAATCAAAAGTTGTATAAAATTACTCCGTGCTTGCAATGATTGTTAGACTATCGTCACTTGAGGTGGTGGAGGTAAATTTAAATTGCTTCCACCAGGTTTGCTCCATCATTTTATCGGTCATGTTGCGCCAATAATGGCTTGGCAAATCATCAACATCCTCTGGTTGCAATAGCTTAAACTGACACACAGAGCTTTTGCATGTTGAGACACTAAGCTGTGGTTGCACTGGTAAATCGGCCATGATTAAAAAATCACTCATAGCTGTTTCAACTTGGTAGGCCCAAGCCTCATCCCGAGATTGCTCTTCTAACAAGGTATAAAGTTCATCCAGGTGTGAGTCGATTTGCTGTGGAGGTATCGCACTTGAACGGTAACTAGCAATCACCGCTTGTTGATTTTCGACTTGTAACTTTAACTCTGCTATTTGTTGCTCAAGCTCACTTTTGCTAACAGCTGCTGAGCTATATGAATTAACTTCAGCGACTTGTTTATTAATAACAGGCGCTATGGCAGTGACTTGCTGCTCTGGTGCTTGAACTATTTGTTCTTCAACAAATTCTTGCTGATAAGTGTGTGGCTGTTGTGGAGTAGGTTGAAAAAGTGACATAGCGACAGCGCCACAAATAAATGACGCTGTAACAGCTAATCCGAAGGATAACTTAGACAATTCCATTGCTCTTTTAAAGTGTAAAACTACAACATAGCACTGGTGTGGGAGGCATTACTAGCGGTAGTCGTACCATCATCTAAAAAGTTTTGGTTCATGCTCTCTGCTGGACAGGGACAGCTCGGTTTGCCGACCACTTTAGCTGGCACGCCAACCACAGTTGTGTGTGCTGGAACCGCACTTAACACGACAGAGTTTGCACCAATACGTGCCCCCTCTCCCACTTCGATGTTACCTAGTACTTTTGCACCCGCACCAATCAATACACCGGCGCGAATTTTTGGATGGCGGTCACCTTGCTCATTACCTGTACCACCTAAGGTTACAGATTGTAGAATCGATACGTTATCTTCAATAACCGCTGTTTCACCAATTACAATCCCAGTTGCATGGTCAAACATAATACCATGACCAACTTTACAAGCAGGATGGATGTCAACGCCAAATACTTCTGAGGTTCTGCTTTGAATGAAGCGAGCAAGCTCTTTTCGGTTTTGTTGCCATAAACAATTTGCGAGTCGGTGTGCTTGTATTGCATGGAAGCCTTTAAGGTTCAAAATAACAGTTAAGTAACTATCGGCCGCAGGGTCGCGATCTTTAACTGCTTTTATGTCATGAGCCACATGCGTCAGCATTAGATCGCATTTAACAAAGGCTTGGTCGAATAATTCACGGATAGTAAATGCTGATACCACCGCATCTGCAAGTTTATTTGCAACAATAAAGCTCAGCGCCGAACCTAAGCATTCATGATTTAACACACACGAATAAACGTGACTTGCTAAAAGCGGTTCACGGGAAACGACTTCGTTTGCTTCATCTCGAAGCTTTTGCCAAATTTCATGACGCATAATTTTGCCTTTCTGGTTGTACCTAACTGCTAAGCCTTAAGTTTAACGGATTTGTAGCAAGATGTACTAACCCGTTGTTTATTTGTTCTGGTTATATCTAATAACCAGAGTAACAACACCTATTTTTACTCTTTTTACTGTGCTTTTTTGCCAACCGCATATGACAGTAGCAAATTCTGACTCTAGCCGAGCAAATTAATTAAAGTGCTTATTTTTCAATAACAAGACAGATATGACATCTTGTCTGTCATATGCCAAAATAGGCACTGACATATCGCTGACGGCGTAAAAAACAAAAATAATCATTAAATTTACATCATCAACTTAACAAGGAAACGATGATGAAAAACGACGTACTAAACTCACACAAGCTAGGTTATAAATTTTACTTTCAAGATGGTGACAACCAAATCGCTTGCTTTGGTCACATCATGAGCGGTAAAGAAAAAGTATATGTAAACGACGAATTGGTAAGTGAAAAACGCAGCTTCGGTTTTAAAAGCCATCATGACTTTAGCTACCAAGGTAATGCTTATGCAGTCAAATTCGAGATGAAAAATATACTGACAGGCAAGCTTGAATGTTCGTTTTATAAAGCTGACAAATTAGTTAAACAGAGCACACAAACCTCACTTACTGATAATCCAAAACAAGTAGCTTTGGTTACCTTAGGCTGTTTTATTGGTGGGGCAATATCGGGTTATGCAGTTGTTACTTTTATTGAACCATTTCTTGGGAAGTAAGTAATGCAACTGAACCCAAATACAATAAAAGCACTTAGACTTAAATTCGATTGGACGCAGCAGCAACTAGCCGATGCCTGTGATGTAAGCCTACGTACCATTCAACGAGTTGAAAAAGAAGGTGCGGCATCAAAAGAAACCACCATGGGCCTATGCGCAGTTTTTGAAGTGCGCCAAGGTGAGCTTATTAAGCTCGATGACGAAGTATCAGAACAAAGCACAACACATGCAGTGAGTAAGCAAAATCTCGCTGCAATCGTAGCGGCTTCTTCGTTTGTCAGTTTTGCCCTTGGTATGGCAACGGTATTTGTTATTTTTTAGGAGTGATAGATGACCAAAGAACAACGCGGCTACGCTACACTTATCGGCTTTGTAATAGCAACCATGCTATTTGCGCTAGCAGTTAAAATTGGCGCAATGCTTTAGCATTTCTAAGCATATAAATAAAATATAACTGTCAGAACTGAGCGTTGAGCTAGGTGCTGGCAGTTTTTTCATATCAGCACCTACAAATACCTTATTAATTGTTTTTTATGTAAACCACGGTGAAAACCCAGCATTTATTGCTAATCTTAAAAAAGTGATAGTGACTAGGAACGAATGTGGTTGAATCAAAAGAGTTTCTAAAATCAATACTCGATACGATCTCAAAACATATTGTTGTAATTGATGAGAAAGGTGATATTCAATTTGTGAATCGCAGTTGGCAAACTTTTGGCGATGAAAATAATTGCCAGTGTAATACCCAGTGGGAAGAGCAAAACTACCTCGCAATATGTCAATCAGCTGCACAGCAAGGTGATGAGTTTGGTGCACAAGCTTTATCTGGTATTAGTCAGGTTATAAACCAACAACTAACCGAGTATTACCTAGAATATCCATGTCATAGCAATACCGACAAGCGTTGGTTTTTAATGCGAGCAGTGCCCTTCGAGCATGCATCAAAACGCTTTATCGTCATCAGCCATATAAATATTACCGAACGTAAAATCGCCGAGCAGCAAGTACAAGAACTCGCCCGTATCGATGGCCTCACACTAATAGCTAACCGACGTCATTTTGATGATTTTTATAAGCAAGAGTGGAGTCGCTGTGCACGTTTAAAACACCCCTTGTCGTTAGCCATGATTGACCTTGATAACTTTAAGTCTCTTAACGATAACTTTGGTCATCTGGTGGGTGATATTTGCTTAAAAGAAGTGGCAAAACTATTACCAGATTATACTCGCAGACCTGGTGACTTGTGCGCTAGATACGGCGGTGAAGAATTTGTACTGGTACTCGGTAATACGCAAAGCCATCAAGCACAAAAACTCGTGACGCGGTTTATGGCAGCGCTAAATACGCTTCAACTACCAGAGCTTGCCGGTCATCCCTTAACGGTTAGTATTGGTTTAGCAACTATCTACCCTAGTAGCATTGATGATGCCATGTTACTCATTGAAATGGCTGATAACGCGCTTTATCAAGCAAAAGAAGCTGGCCGAAATCAGCTTGTAATTGCTGATAACATCGAGCCATTAAACCTAGAACAATGCCCCTAATTAGGGGCATTGATTAGAGCTTTTTTATCCAGTTATTACTGAAATACTTTTTCGACATCAAGTACTGAAATGTTTTTCGCTGGTATTGCAAGTTTATAGTCAGCAATCACTTTGTCTTCAGCAACAAGTTCTGCTGGTTTTTCAGCATTATACACCATAGGTGATGTTTGCTCTGAAACTAAACGTTTTTGCATGTCTTTGCCGTCACCAGTAATAAACACATAGTGAATATTCTCTGTTTGCAGGTTATCGCGAATAACACGGTTAACATCATCAAGGGTTAGCTTTTCAAGCTTGCCGCGCACATAGTCAACAAAGCTCTCAGTGTTATAGAACTCACTATCAAGCGCATAACCTAATTGGCGATCTTGGCTTGCAACCATTTGTGGCACAAAGTTAATTAAGAAGTTACGAGTCGCTTCAAAATCTTCTTTGCTGATGCCATTTTTAATTAGCTTATCAAGTTCAAATAATGCCGTACGCGTTGCAAAGTGCGCATCGTTATTAGAACGAAGCGGACGTAACCACACTTGGAAAATTTGCTCTGAACGACCTAAGTTAGCATCAGGTTTAGTTTGGAACATACCGCGTGGGAAGTACTCAATGTATGCATAGTCACCATAGTTCATACCACGGGTTTGACGAATACGCTGATACAAGAAGCTGTTTGAGCTGCGGTGTTCGCCAAAGTAAGAACGCACTAACCAAAGCGCTGTCCAGTCATCGCTACTACGAATTGTATCGATTGGGAAACCAAATGACACAGCGGTAGATTGCGCTGATTTTTCAACAATCGTTGCATGATGACCTTTAAGTTCTGGCGCATCAGGGATCGTTAAGCGGCTTTCTTTACCTTGCGGAAGCGATGTTAAATCTTTTAGCATAGTCGATTTAACATCACTCGGAATCGCACCAATTAGACCCACTGTTAATTTAGATTGAGTAAACTGGTTAGCATAAAACGCTTTTACATCGTCAAGTGTCAGTGCTTCAAGATCTGATAAATCACCATAGTTATAGCTTTCATACGGATGGCCTTTATAAAGCTGATGATATAGCACTTCTTTACCTAACTCTTCGTCATTTGACGCTTTCAGACCTGCTTTAATGCTATCAATAAGCTCTTTTTTCAGGCGTTTAAAATCATCTTCTCTAAAGCCAGGGTTTAACAACTGGTCGCTAACAAGTGCATACCACTGCGCGGCATTGTCTTTATGTACACGGCCGCGTAGTGAAATCATCTCTTTATCGATTTGATAGCCAAAGCTTCCCGCTAGTGGATATAACGCTTTTTGAATATCTTTGTAGCTCATCGTTTCTGAGCCACCTTGCGCTAGCATCGCTGCAGTGAGTGCTGCTAAACCTTTTTTACCATGTGGATCAGCCGCTGCGCCGGTATTAAATAACCAGTTAACATCAACCAGTGGTGAGCTATTGGTTTTATCAAGTACTTTAAAGTGACGCTCTGTTGGGGCTTGCTCAATACTGGCAACCAAGGCATTTAAATCAACTTCTTGCTCAAAACCAGCCACTTTATCAAGCGCCGACATTGTCACCGTGGTACGGCTCGGATCAACAAAATATTTGTTTGCTACCGCTTTGATATCTTCTGGCGTGATGCTATCAGCAGTTGCGTACAGTTGGTTAATAACCTCAGGGTCGCGTTCAAAATGCATGTAGCTTGCAAGCGTTGACGCAATTGACTGCGATGAATCAAGACCATTAATAAAGCTGTATTTTAGGTTTGATTTTAAATCCGCTAACTTTTGTGCATCAACTAACTCAGTACGTGCTTGCGCATAAGTACGGTTAATCGCATCACGGGCTTTCGCAAGGTCCGCTTCGTTTTCGACTTTTACAAAAACATGTAGTAAACCCGGATCTTTAGTATCTGGGTTATAGGTAAACATTTGGCTGGCAATTTGTTTATCAACAACAAGCTCTTGATAAAGTGCCGAGTTGTTAGAGAAATACAGCTGTGAGATCAAATCAAGAGCGGCACGGTCTTTTTGAGTAGGATCCCATGCAGTGCCTTTGTATGACACAAGCAACCAGTGGCCTGGTAAACCATCATTTTTTTCATGTACATATTTTGCGGCTTGTTGCTTTGGTTCAACAGGGATATCTGCTTGGTAATCGCCTTTTTTCCAATTACCCCAATGCTTTTTCACCATTGCCATGGTTTCTTGTGGATCAACATCACCTACGATGACTAAAGATACATACTCAGGCTTATAAAATTTAGCGAAAAACTCTTTACCATAGGCCATTTGATCAGGCATGGCTTCAATGTCTTCGAAAAAGCCCATGGTGGTGTGCTTATAGGTATGCTTTTCGAATGCTTCGTTACGAACCGCAGAAAGTAACTTACGAATTGGGCTAGCATTATTCTTTAAATACTCACCTTTTACAGTCAGCGCTTCAGTACGGAACTGCTCTTCGCTGTAAGTCAGGTTTTGGAAAATATCAGCTTCAATTTCGAGCACTTTATCTAAGTGCTCTTTTGAGAAGTTTAAGTGATAGTTAGTGTAATCGTTAGTCGTATACGCGCGATTATCAACACCTGAGTTTTTTAAAATATCTGAATACACATCTTGTGGGAATTTTTCAGAGCCTTTAAACATCATATGCTCAAAGAAGTGTGCAAAACCGGTTTTACCTGCTTCAACCTCATTACGTGAACCAACCGATACTGGAATTTGCAGTGACACAACATCAGGGTAATCTGTTTTAACGACCATCACGCGAAGGCCATTCTCAAGCTCTTCTAATAGATAATCTTGGCTAAATACACGGTTATCATCTTGGCTTACTTGCTGCTCAATTTCGACTTCTTTAACCATAGTTGACTGTGAGTTACTTGCGCAGCCACTTAAAGCAAGTGTTACAGCAACACTGGTTGCTAATAATCTAAATTTCATAATGTTCCCTTGTTAGTTATTTTTCTCATAATCATTGCTGCTTGATTATGCATCAAAGCGCCTGAAAATATGAGGGTCAGAGCAATAATTTATGTAAACAGGTGTGTCAATTTTGCGAAACGCTCAGCTTTAAACTTGAGTAAAATTCATAGTCATTGAAAAACTTTCAAGAAAAAAATCTATCTAGACGTCTAAATGGCTGCTATATTATTTGTCATAGACATTAGCACGAGCTGGAATGAGGATTATGGCTTTATCATTACAAGAGAAAATTGAAGACACCAATCAAGGCGTCTACCTAATTGGTACCACACCACCAAAGTCAGGTACTGATAAAGCACAGCTTGAGACCATTGCTCAGAAGCTACTTGGTCGTTTACACGAAATTGAATACGATGGTGTAATCATCTACGACATTCAAGATGAAAGTAGCCGTATTGCAAAGCCGCGTCCTTTTCCGTTTAAAGAAACGGTAGATCCCCGTGAATACAGTCAGTTACTACGTAGCTTGTCGCAACTTGATGTGATCACTTATAAAAGTGTTGCCCAGCGTGGAGAAGCAGAGTTTACCGAGTGGTTAAACGAAACACGTAACGACTTTGAACTAAAAAACTTAGTGTTAGTGGGTAGTCCATCATCTCATGGCGATATCAAATTAAGCCTACCTGATGCATATAAAACGCTGGCAAAACAGAACAATGATGTATTTTTAGGTGGCGTTACTATTGCAGAGCGTCATGCCAGCAAACGCAATGAACATGAGCGTTTAGTTGAAAAAACAGCACAAGGTTGTAAGTTTTTCATCTCGCAAGCGGTTTACAATGCTCAAGCAACGATTGATTTGATCACTAGCTATGCGCGTAGTTGTAAAGCACAAGGCACAACACCAAAACGCATTATTCTAACGTTTACCCCTTGTGGTGGTGAAAAAACCTTAGAGTTTATGGAATGGTTAGGTATCTCAGTACCAGAAGCAACTAAGTACCGTATGTTAGATTCGGCAAATACATTGAGTGAATCAGTGCGTATTTGCCGTGAGAATCTCGACTTAATTTTACAAAGCTGCGCACATTTAGATGTACCGCTAGGTTTAAATATTGAGAGCTTAACCAATCGTAAAGAAGAAATTGATGCGTCAATTAACCTTTATCGTTTACTTAAAGCAACCATGGAATTAAACCTAGCTGAGAAGCAAATAGCTTAACGTGCAGCCTTAGAGGCTTGCTTTTTCTCATACATGTCTTCATCTGCTCGTTTTAATAGCTCAGCAAAGTTTTCTTTTGGCTGAGCTATTACCCCTGAACCAATACTTAAGCTCGTGACAGGAATGCCCCTCTTCTCTAAATTCACTTGGAAAGTGGTGTTTAGCTTATCAGCGATGCTGTCTACGCAATCACCGGGCTGAACTTGCAATAACGCAATAAACTCATCACCCCCTAAGCGGCCGATAATATCGGTTTCACGTAGGCATTCTTTCATCGTGTCAGCTAAACAAATCAGTGCGAGATCGCCCACTTCATGGCCATACGTATCATTGAGTGGTTTAAAGCTATTTATATCGATAAATAAACAACTAATATCAAAACCAAGACGTTTCGATATATTTAATTTATGTTGGCAAAGCAGATCTATTGCACGGCGGTTATAAATATTAGTGAGTGAATCGAGCATGGCAATTTCACGCATCTGCGTAAAGTTGTCTAACAGTGCAAGGTCATCTTCAACCATATCGCGAAGCTGCTCGATTAGTTCTAAAAAGCTCTGTTGATAATGGGTTTGTTTAAAATCCATAACACAAAAGGTGCCAAACGGATCACCACTTGGCCAGCTAATTGGCACCCCAAGATAAGACTCAAAACCATCTTTTACCAGTGGGCTGTCATCCCATTGACTATCTTGACTGGCGTGATCAACATAAAGCGGTGCCATGTCACGCAGTACTTTTTTGCAGAAGATATTATCGTCGGCGCTTAATTCAGCCCCGGCATCATAGGGATTTTCTTGTTGCTCACTGGAGACGATAATACGATAGACATCATCTGTTTTATGAACGATGAAGCCTGCGGGAGCAGAAAACAACTCGGTCATGAGATCAATTGTTTTCTGCCACTTTTCTAAGGAGAACTGTTTATCAGCGCGGCGGAACGTCCATTTATTCTCTTCTAACATACTAAACTCTCAACTTTAGCCGGAGGATAGTATAAATATATGCCAGATTTAGGAACGTCTCCTACTTTTTTGCCCTAAAATACGTTTTTTATCACGAGAGCGGCGTGCCTTATTCGTATTTTTACGAACTTGCTTTGGCTCTTTGGTTAAATCAGGCTCATACCCTGGTAACCACTGCGGCGTGAGCCTTGTGTCGAGTAAGATATCTATTTCGTCCAATAGCCACTGCTCATCGATGCTAACCAGCGACATCGCCATCCCTTTCTCGCCAGCACGCCCTGTTCGACCAATACGGTGTACGTAGTCCTCAGCCACATAAGGCAACTCATAGTTAATCACATACTTGAGTGAGGCAATATCAAGACCTCGGGCAGCAACATCTGTCGCAACCAGTACTCTTGTCGCACCTGATTTAAAATTTTGCAGTGCTTTATCACGCGCACCTTGGCTTTTATCGCCATGAATAGATTCGGTTTTTAAGCCGTCTTTACACATTTCTTTAGCAAGCACATCGGCGGTTTGTTTAGTACGAGTGAATATCAGTACTTGCTGCCAATTTTTCATGCCAATCATGTGTGATACCAGCTCGCGTTTACGGTCTTCATCAACCGCATATACTAGCTGCTCAACTTCAACCGCTGCTGAGTTGCGTTTATTCACTTCAACTAATTTAGGATCATTTAATAACTGCTTACTGAGTTTAAAGATGCTGTCGTCAAATGTGGCTGAAAAAAGTAAAGTTTGGCGCTCTTTTGGCACATGGCGCAAGATGCGTTTAATTTCGTCAATAAAGCCCATATCAAGCATGCGATCAGCTTCATCGAATACCAAGGCGTTAATGCTGGAAAGTTTAATACTGCCTTTGATCACATGATCAAGTAAACGCCCTGGTGTTGCCACTACAATCTGCGCCCCTTTTATGGCTTTAATTTGTGGGCCAATACTAGCACCGCCATAAGCCAGTGCTGCTTTTATTTCAGTATGCGCTGCATAACGCTCTACACTTGCAAATACTTGCTGAGCGAGCTCACGGGTCGGCGTTAAAATTAGGACTTTAACGGCATCAGGGAGTACTTCAGCAGATAACAAATTATGCAGTAGTGGTAAAACAAACGCGGCGGTTTTGCCCGTTCCCGTCTGTGCACTGCCCATTACATCTGCACCCGCTAAAATAAGTGGGATTGTTTGCGCTTGAATTGCTGTGGGGGTGTGATAATTCTCTTCTTGCAAGGCTGTTAGCAATGCAGGGTCAAGATTTAATTCTGAAAAGGTCGCTACTGACATAGTCTGAAGTACATTTGGCTATAAAAGCGCTATTGTACGCGGAACATCAGCAACAAAAAAGGCGCAATGAGCGCCCTTTGTAGCAATTGTAAAGATTACGCTGGTTTAAGTGATTCTTTACGTTGATTATAAAAACTAATTAGGTCATCAACTGTTGCTTGGCAATAATCACGAATGCCAGACACAAGCATGTGTTTTTCACCCGACCCTACTTTTTCGCCATTTTCTAACAGGTTGAAGCGAAGCGTGATTTTGCCGCGTTTGCCAGTAAACTCAAAATCAGGCTCAGCAAATTGTAATTCAGGTGCGCTGATATCAAGGCGATCAAGGTTAATCAGCATTGATTCGTAAATCACCATTGGGCGGGCTGGGTTGATCATCACATCCTGCTTCCCCATCAATGGAATAATCACGTGCGGGAAAGTCGTGCCAGAGAACTCAACATAGTTTTTGATTAAGCTATTTGTTAACTCAGGACATTGGCTAATAGCCCCTTCTCGTTTCACTTTTAGCATGACTTTTTCGCCATCGGTGATCGCAAACTCATCAGCCCCTTCAGGGAAAGTCAGCTTTGAATTTTCATCAACCATGCCTGCAAACGTGAATTCCATTTTTTCACTGATGCCATAGCGGTTTAAAACCAGCGAAAAAAGTAAATCGCCCGGCACACAAAACTTTTTGGCATCTTTATCATGTAAAGGATTGAAATCATCAGCCACTAACTTGGCAAAACGACAGCCTTGCTCACGTGAGATAGAAACGTAATCAGCATGTTGCTGATAATAAGGACTTAACATAATTGTTCACTGCTTAAACTACTTATAACCTGACTATACTACCAGATAAAATGAAAATAGAGGTCGAATCTGTTAATTATTAATCACGCGCTCAGCATATGTTTAAATGCATGAGCTAAAATAGTGGTTTTGATAGGCTAAATTTAAATTGTATCAATTTGTACGAAACAATTAACAAATAACGCAGAATAGTAAAGACTAAGGCCCAACTAAATTTAGTGAAAAACTATTAGCTAAAACTAAATATAAATTCAGTTTCCCTTTTAAAACAACAAGCTAACTTTAGAATATAAAGAAAATACGCCAATAGGTTGAAATTACTGGCTTTGCATAGCACCTATTTGTAGCTATAACGATAAATGAGGTATGATAGACACGCTTTTTTATCGTGTAATCGCCACTCATAGGCTGCATAAATAATAATTATAATAAACGGCAAAAAAATGAGTACTCAAAGTGAGTTGGGCAGGTTACATCAGCTTTCGATGGTTATTGTTACTTTGAAGAAAAGACTTCTAAAAAACAGAGACTTGGTTAAATGATAAACCGATTTAGTTGGCTATTACTGTTTTTTTGTCTTTGCTTTTCGTCGCTTTGTTTAAGCGATGACAGTCCCGAGCAACCTTTTTTTAAAGTCTCACCCACCGTGTGTGTGACAGATGCAAAACAAAAAGCCTGTGAGTTTAATATACAGATTCATTTTCGTGTTGCTCCCTTTAAAGAACTTTGTTTAGAAATAACTCAGCGTCCTCAGTATACGCAGTGTTACAAACAAGGTGGTTTAATTATCGAGAAATTAACGGTTAAGACTGAGCATCCGCTTACAGTGAAATTAATTGATCCATTGAGCAATCAAGTTGTTAAGCAACAACTACTGTCAATAGCAAGCTATGAAGCTAAAGATTACCGAATAAAACGGCGCTTTGGCTGGAGTTTATAATGCAGCATATTTTTTTAATTGAAGATGATGTGAAATTAGCAAGCTTAATACAAACGTTTTTGTTAAAGCATGGCTATACCATAGATGTATTTAATACTGCCGAGGCGTACCGTAGCAGTGAAATCACCTTCATGCCTTCACTGATCATCTGTGATGTGATGCTACCGGATGGCAATGGCTTTGAGCTAATTTCTCAATTGAAAGAAAAGTACAGTTGCCCTGTTATTTTTCTAACGGCACTGGATTCTGTGCAATCACAAATTAAGGGCTTAAACCTAGGTGCTTACGACTACCTTGTAAAACCCATTAAGCCTGAACTGTTACTCGCCAAAGTTAAAACGATTATCGCCCACACTGTTGGCCAAGATAACTTTTCGCACCAAATTGATATTTTGCGTATCGATAGTAAAAAACGCGATATCTATTTTCATAACACAGCATTGAATCTCAATGAAAGTGAATTTGAGATCATTGCCTACCTTGCGAAAAACACCCCTGAACCGGTTTCTCGTGAGGTATTATTCAAGCATGTTATTGGCCGTGAGTATGACGGACTTGACCGAGCGATTGATTTAAAAATTAGCCGTTTACGTAAAAAGCTTAAAGAAACCATTAGCGAGCAAAAAGAAACGCTAGATATCAAGTCTGTACGAGGTAAAGGATACAGCTTGGATATTTCAAAAATATGAAGCAACAATTTTTTAAGCTGTACTTAATTATCACGGTAAGCTTAATTGCCTTAGTTTTAGCTTTTGGCCAGCTTTATAATCAGTTTTTTTCTGAGCACATACCGAGTGTGCAAATAAGTGTTGCTGAACTTGCTCAAATAGCTGAGCAAAAAGAAACGAGGATCAGCTCCTTTAACCAAAACGAGCTTGTTTTACCTGATTCATTACAAGCTAAATTCGATAAAGATGGCATTATCAGCGTCACCGAAAACAATCAGCAGTATATATACCTCAAAGGCAATAACGGCAGCATCCAAAAAGTTGGCCCCATTTCTTTGATTTCGCAAGCCAAAACTGACTGGCTTGCTTTTTTTGCCTTTTACTTTTTACTTGGTTCGATGATCTTATTATTCATTCGCCCAGTATTTCGCGATTTGAGCTTATTACAACGCGCAGCTCATCGCTTTAGTAAAAAACCGCAACGCATAGAGCTTGATATAAAACCAAATTCATCTATTGCGCCATTAGCCAGCACCTTCACTCATATGTCTGAGCGCATCAATAAGTTTGTTCAGCTACATAATGACTTATCGCGTATTATTTCTCATGAAATTCGCACTCCCCTTACCCGTATGCGATTTGCTTTGTCGATTGCCGATTTGGAATCTCAAGAAAGTAGCCAAATAGAACGCGATATCGATGAGATTGAATTACGTCTAGAGCAGTACTTATCGTTCGCTCGCTTAGAGCACCAACAAAGTGTGTTTAATCAGGAGAAAGTTAACTTAGCTAAACTGATCAACACAGAAATTGCTAAATTTGATTTATACAAAGAACTCAAATTCATTCCTGCGCTTGAAGTAGACACAGCCTATTGCGAAGCAAGCTTTATGGCAATCGCGGTACAAAACTTACTGATCAACGCCACAAAATACGCAAAACACTCTATCCATATAAGTAGCACAGAACAAGCGGGCTATTACAGTATAAGCATTACAGACGATGGACCTGGCTTACCAATTAATGCGGATGCGTTAATTGAGCCTTTTAAACAAGGTGAAGGAGATAAACTAGCGAGTGGTTATGGATTAGGACTTTATATTGTGTATCGTATTGCCAGTTGGCATGGCGGTAAAATTAGCTTGGCTAACAGTTCGCAAACAGGCGGTGCAGAGATCACCATTAGTTGGCCTAAAAGTGGTAAGTAATTCCCGTAAAACCTGAGAAATAACCGTTTTTATTGATCATATGTGAGTTAGCTAAGTTACTATCAAGCCATGTGTGCTTAAGTTTGAAGTCAAGGCTGAAACTGTCGCTAATAGGATATTCGTAACTTACTTTTAAGTAGAAGTTCGTGGCACTTTCTAAATTGTAGCTTAGTAAACGCGTTTTGCTTTCTGATGGATTAACCGTGTAGTAATAATCGATCAGCTCTTCATTTTTATAATTAATACCCGCCTCAATGCCAGCAGTACCAGAAAACAGTTCAAATACTTGATAGCCGTTTAGCAAGATTTCATAACCATTATGAACATTGGTTACATCATGGACATACGCAGCACTTAACCAGATATTATCATACACGTTTACTGCCGATGACAGCCCCGCCATGTAAGAAAGGTCACGCTCTATAGGCGTTAGGTTAATCGGTGATGCGGTAGGTAATGTAGGTCGCCCAGAGCTCGAACGAACAACACCGGTGGCATAGAGTTTATCTACCCCATCCAGCTCAAAGAAAAAACCATCATCATTAAAGCGCCCAAGTAAATCAACGTAGAAGTTCTCTGTTTCATAGAGGCTGTAGCCAACAGAGAAATCATCGAAATACCAGTTATCACCGTAATAAGCAAAGCTTGGCAGAATTGGCGAAGTGACATCGTCTGCATCAAGTACCGGGTTTTCAATGCCCCCGTAACCCACAGTGATACTGGCATGTATTGTCGACTTTTTAATTAATTGAGGTTGTTTAACATCAGCCTGCGCAAACGCAGTGGATGCAGTTAAACAACATACTAAGCCAAACAATTTCTTCATTAACGCAATTCACCTTTATGTCATAAATAACAATTACTATGACAACTTAATACTACCAAAGAGTCTTTAGTCTTTACTTAATCCGGGACGATCATATCGCTTGCGCGCTTTATTGTATAATTTTTTTGACCAACAAAGCGGCGTAGACTGTTAATTTACGCCCTATCTTCAAACTAACACACTGAAAAAAATATAAAATAGCCTGTACATTTTGCTACATAGGTTTTCAGTTGTTAGTTATTCTTTTTGGTTATTAAAATATACAACACGATTTTCTAGGCCAAAAAAAGGGCCCGAAGGCCCTTTGTCACATAACATACTTAGGGAGTACTTAGCCTCGTTTTACGCGGCGACGAACACCTGCAAAACCAGCTAATAGAACTGTTAACCATGCAAGTGAACCACTTGATGATTTCGCTTTTTCTTCAGGAACAACGGTTGTCTCTTGTGCCGTTACCGTCACAGCTACACCTAGTTCCATCGGTTCAACACCATCACTTACCGTTACAGTAAACTGATGCTCACCAGCCGTTAAACCTGATACTTCAGTGATTGCTGATGTTGGACTTGCGATTGTACCTGGGCCTTCCCATGAGAAAGTTAACTCATCGTTATCTAAATCATGTGATGCTGATGCATCTAGGGTGATAACGCTGCCCTCAGTCACTTGTTGAGCACTCGCCTCAACGGCAACGACTGGTGCATCGTTAACTGCTTCAACCGTTAACATAAAGGTTGTACTTGCAGCATCTGATGGGTATTCAATATCAGATACCATTACAGTTACTTCGGTCTCACCAGAGAAGTTATCATTTGGTGTAATCGTTACTGTATCGCCATCAACTTCATAGGTTACGTCGTCAGAAATTACCGAGATTTCATTCTTCGAGTTCTTTTCATCAATGTGATGAACTTCGAAGCTAATCGGTGTTTCTTCTGTTGTTACCATGTCATCAAGCGCTACCACTGTGATGTTGCCAGGAATGGCCAGTGTTGCTGTTGAAGTCATGTCATTCAGACCAGAGATTGCTGCTTTAGCTGCAACTTCAAGTGTTTGACCTGCTGCAGACGGCGTAACTTCAGCCCAAGCAGTCACTTCAAATTGTGATGACTCTGGACCTACATAGTCCATACACACCACGTAACCATCGCTGATAACTTCATCTAGATTGTTATAAGCGATTTGAATACCACGGTAGTTTTCAAGTGGACCATATTGATACTGTGCACCACGGAAACCTTGCAGACCAATACTACCGGCAGGACGTGTAGACCCATAGTCTAGGTTATCGTATGCATAGTAAATTTCATGCTCACCTTTACCGAAGCGTGTATTTGCATTAAATAACACTTGGAAGTCAAATGAGTTATCACGTTTAGTGTAAGTGTATTTACCTGTTGTGCGGTCATACACTGGATCATCGTAGTCTGATGCGTTATCCCACTCAATAATACCCCAGCCAGTTGTTGTACTTGCTAGTGAAATACCTTCGTTAGACGATAAGCCAACTGACATTACAGAGCGTAATAAGCCATTATCAGTGAACTCCCAGCCACGCCATAATGGACCCATGTTCTCATATGGGAATGAGTTATAAGGGAACGGGTTATGTACTGGGTAGAAGTAACGGCTACCATTAGTATTTACTGTACCCATACCACGAATTTGAATAATCGAGTTTTGGATATTAGTATTTTCAGCATTGTTATAAAGGCTAAATGTGTCATATGCGCCATTATAGAAGCTTGCGATTGGTAATGAATAACCACTGCGAGAGTTATAAAGGTTGTTCTCATCGAAACCAGATAGAATTGGCGTGATACCAAACTCTGATAAATCGACATAACCACCTGGGTTAGAGTTACCAAAATCAGGCGTACGACACATTTCATCAGTGATGTTATCTGTCACGATATAATCAGGTTCAACATCACGAGTATCCGCTTGTGTGCCTGTTACAATCACTTTACCGTCAGCAATTTCAACGTTGATTTCTGATGCTGTTGAAACCATGACATTTTCTGCTTTGATATCCAAACCTGCAGGGATATCAAGCTCTAGTGAGAACTCACGGTCTACACCTGAATTATTCGCTAACACTTCAAATGTGTATGGCACCATATCACCCACTTTTGCACCTGTGTATGGCGCATCAAGGTGTGCAACATCATTGCCACGGTTAAGCTTAAATGGAATAGAACCTAGGTTGCCATGGTTCACAGCCGATGTACCTACATCTAATAATGAGTAGTACACGCTATCGGCATCAAGGTCCATGTCCCAGTCGACTGTCATTTCAACAGTATTTTGACCATCACTTCCTGGCAGACTTGCAGTCATACCTGATGCAACTTGGTCTGACACAACCGCTGTAGCAAGCTCAAAGGTTTCTTCAACTGCATCAACAGACGATTGATTCGTATTATAAGCTACAACCCAATACTCACCTTCTTCAGGGTTGTTTATATTACAGAAGTTTTTATAAATCTTATGGTTAGATACACATAAAATTTCATCTTGTGGCTGAACAATACCATCACCGTTGTAGTCTTTACCTACGTATAAAATAGGGTTACCTACGTTCAAGGTGCCTTCAAGTTCTGACTCAACACCGACTGTTTCAGCAATAAAACGTTTAGAATTAGCTGGCACAGTAACAAACTTAGTAAATGTTGCTTCATCTAAAATATCTGCCGCATCTACATCATCAGTGCGATTCATAGCCCAAGGGAAAGTACGGTCATCGTCTTTTGGTAAAGTTACCGTAGTGATATCTGCTTTAACTGGCTCATATGCACGAGCTACAGGTGCTTCAACGCTAGGTAATACAATACCTTTAGCAACATAAGTCCCTTCATTTGAATGAGCTATCGTCTCTAATGATGATGGTAAGTTACCACGATCATATTTAAACGCCACAGGCCAATGCGCATCAGGGATATCTGCTTCTTCAGCTTGGAAAACAAGGTTTGTATGCAACTCAACTTCAGAGTTACTGAACCAATCTTGAGTATCCATGATTGATGCTTTAACAATGATTGTTTGTGTTTCACCTTTTTTCAGTGTGAAAGTTTTCGGGAAGATATCGATGTTCACACCATTTTGTGCTGTTTGTGTGTTTACATCAAATGCCCAGTTTTCAACATCTTCGTGGCTTACAGTCCAAGTACCATCTTCTGTTGCTTTAATGGTACGAACCCACTGACATTCAGGTGCACATGAGAAATTAACAAGGTTTGGTAAGTTAAGTTTATGTGGCGTACCACCATTGTATGGATCAGCAGCTAAGAAGTTATCAGCTGTTTCATCCATTACAAAACCCGCTTTAGCAGCAAGAGCAACATTGATACGACCTGCGCCAGAGCGATAGATTTTCGCATCAGCTACAACATCACTTTCGCTGTTTAAACGGTGATATTTAACCACGTTTTCAGCAGTCATTGATAATGCAGATTGAATTTCAGCTGCGGTCCACTCAGGGTGAATTTGACGTAGTAACGCCATAGAACCTGCAACATGCGGTGATGCCATCGATGTGCCGCTAATTGCAGCGTAATCTTGACCATGCGGAGTCACAAACGGATGCTCATCAGAGTAAGCCGCGTAAATATCAACACCTGGAGCTGCAAGCGTTGGAGCAAGTACTTCAACATTAGAATAAGACGGGCCTCGTGATGAGAATGTCGCTAACCAATCAGCATCTTCAGCATCAACACGACGTTCAATCACTGTTGGCTTAATAGTGATCATGTGACCAAGTTCTGAGTAGCTATCTACCCAATCTTCTAAGCCATCTTCTGGATAAACGCCATTCCATTGGTCATAGGTAAAGTGAACACCTGGTAATGAATAACCTTCTGCTACAGTACCTTGGTCTCTGTTGCGGTTAAACATGATGAAACCATCTGCACCACCAGCTTTTACGTGATCAACTTTTGCAGTACGCGCATTGGCTGCTGAATCATTTGGATCGTGACGTTGACAGATAACAATAACATTGGTGCTACCATCAGCCGCGCCCGCGATTTCAGTACCATCTTTGTAGAAGTTGAAGGTATTTTCTGGGTAATCTGCTGTACAGTAACCGTTGTAATCTTTAAAGCCATTGACGTCTTCGTAATCTTTAGCCCAAACAACAACACCGGTAATTTCTTCGCTATTAATTGAACCACCAACAAGGCCTGTTTCTGACCAGCTAGGTACTTCTGAACCCAGAGTTTCATCTGCAAAGCCAGCAAATTCAACGGCCGTTTCAACAGCCACAGTGCGACCATGCGTTGTTGCTGCAACTTGTGCAAGCCAAGGTGATGAATTATCTAAATAACCAAAACACTCAGCCGCGCCACATGCTTGACCACTGTTACCTGCTGCCGCGGCAACGTTAATGCCCGCTTCACGCGCTGCTAAGAATGCAAGTTGTACTGGATCGGCCCACACATTTGAATCGGCTCCACCAATTGAGAAGTTGATTACATCAACACCATCAGAAATAGCATCTTCAATACCCGCTACGAGTGCTTCGCCAGGACAGCCTGCGTATTCGTCACTTGATGGGTAACATACTTGATAAGCAATGATATTTGCGTGCGGTGCAACACCTGAGATTTCAGGGAATAAACCTTCTTTTAAGATATTACCATCGGTGTTTTCACCAAAGCTCGGAAGCATAAACGGTACATCTTTAACCACGTTACCAGCTGCTGTTGAAGCTACATGTGATCCGTGACCTTGGTAATCTTCACCAATTGCAGGCCAGCCTGGGATCATGGCATCAAACGCATCCGTGATCACATCATAAGAACGCACACCGATTAATTTATTGTTACATTGGATTTCTTCAGGCTCTTCAACACAGTCACCTACATAAACACCTGGACCAAACGGGTTTTCATGCTCGTAACCATCACCACCTACAGCTGCAAATGAAGGGTGATCTGAGTTAATACCGGTATCGATAATACCAACGATTTGGCCTTCACCTTTACCTTTGATGCCACTTGGAACGCTTGAGCCATCCCAAATTTGATCCGCACCGATATGCTTAGGACCTTCATCAGAAAGAAGATCATAGTTTTTCGAACGCATCACAGAAACAACTGCACCAAGCTCTGCAACGCGCATCGCTTCTTGCTCAGTCATTTTTACAGAGAAACCATTTAATGCTTTAGTGAATTGACGACGCATCTCAGTACGACCAGTCACCGCTGTCACGTTTTGCATTACAGTACGTTGTTTTGAAAGTAGTTTATTTTGATAATCAGTTACGGCAGAGACCGCTGCTTGACCTTTTTCAAATACTTTTGAAACGCCTTGTGCTTGAAGTGATTGTGATAATGGCGAGGTTAAATCGCGGGCTTCAAGTGCCACTGAGTTATCACGTAAACGAATAATATAAACATGCTCGCCATCAATGCCTTCTTCAGCAAATTTATTTGCTTTGCTATTTAGCTGAACATTTAGACCATCGTTTTGTAGCATGTTGCTAGAGTCACCTTGGTTAAACTCTTTGCTAAACGCTTTTACTTCTTCAAATGTGATATTCGGTGCTTTTAATTGGTGTTTAACTTGGTTGTTATCTACACCCACTGCATGAGCAGCACTGGCACTATAGAGAGCTGCGGCAACAGCAATCGAGAGTGTTTTCACTTGCATAAAGTATCCCCTGGATAGTTAGTTAGAGTAATTATTCAAGCTACGTGAAAATCCATTTCACTGCTTGCGACTACAATATAACCACAAGAGGTTTTAAAAATGTCGTACATTCGTGTAGCGTTTTGTACACACTGTTAACATTAAAGTTACTACAGAAGCATCAATATTTCGTTTTTTCTTACAATATTACTGAATATAAAAGAAAAGTGGCGCTTAATACTTAGCTGATGTTGAAGGATTTAGTTGTCTTGGTGAACGCTCAGTGCAATCTGGTGGCTACAGCCCGACTGAGATAAATAGTATTGCTATTGAGCAACTAAAACTTGAAGTAGTAAATAGAGGTGGCAATGGCTACTGGATTGAAAGCTGTAAAGACTTTACCAGTGACTAAAGGTAAGACATATAGTTACTGAGGACTATTTCGCTTTATTTATTACTAAGCAGGCACTTTTAACAGCTACAGCTAAAAACAAAAAACCGAGCATAGAGCTCGGTTTTTGGAAGTTTTATCACGATTATGCTTGTGGATAATCGCGGTATGCACGCTCAATTTTTTTCGCTTGCTTTTTAGACACACCAAGGTGTGCTAGTGCAACACGTAAACGAGCACGTGATAAGTCAGAACCTAAAATTTCCATCGCATCCAGTACTGAAGTTGAAGATGTCTTACCTGTGATAGCCACAAAAATTGGCTCAAGGAAGTCTTTAATCTTCAATTCATGGAAAGTCGCCACTTCTTTTGCGATAGCAAAAATCGCTGGCTTTTCCCAACTGCGTAAACCTTCTAATTGCCAGATGAAGAACTGTAATGCTTGACGGATTACATCTTCATCAGCTTTACCTGCTGTTAATAGCGCAGGATCATAGCTTGGAATACCACCGACAAAGTGACCGGCAAGGTCAACCATATCAGAAAGCGTATTAATACGCGTTTTTGCTTCTGGTAATACTTTAGCGAATAGCTCAGTATTAAACTTCCAATCAACAAAACGTTGCATTAGTTCAGCATCAGATAAGTTTTCACGGATCCACATACCGTTTAACCAGCTAAGCTTATCGATGTCGAAAATAGGGCCACCAAGCGACACACGTTTCATATCAAAGTGTTCAATCATCTCTGCTAACGTGAACTTTTCACGCTCATCAGGCATTGACCAACCCATACGGCCTAAATAGTTTAATAGTGCCTCTGGTAGGTAACCCATTTCTTTGTAGTAGTTGATTGAAGTTGGGTTTTTACGCTTCGATAATTTTGACTTATCTGGGTTACGAAGTAACGGTAAGTGACCTAGTACTGGCGCTTCCCAACCGAAGTCTTCGTATAACTTTAATAGCTTAGGCGCTGAATTGATCCACTCTTCACCACGGAAAATGTGGCTAATTTGCATGTGATGGTCATCAACAACGTTGGCAAGGAAGTAAGTTGGGAAACCGTCAGCTTTAAGTAGCACTTGCATGTCTACATTTTCCCATGGGATCTCAATTTCGCCACGTAGATAATCGTTAAACTTGAACGTGCCTTCGCTTGGGATCTTCATACGGATTACGTAAGGCTTACCTGCTTCAAGATTTGCTTTAATTTCATCTTCAGAAAGATTTAAACCACGACCATCGTATTTAGGGCGTAGGCCTTCGGCCATTTGCTCTTCACGCATTTGGTCTAGTTCTTCGCTCGTAGCAAAACAGTAAAAAGCTTTACCCTGTTCAACTAACTGATGCGCAAATTTCTTATATAAATCGCTACGCTCAGATTGACGGTATGGACCAAACTCACCGCCTACATCTGGACCGTGATCCCAGTTTAAGCCTAACCATTGTAAGCTATCCATAATAGCTTGCTCTGATTCTGGCGTACTACGAACTTGGTCTGTATCTTCAATACGTAACACAAACTCACCGCCTTGCTGCTTAGCAAAACAGTAGTTAAATAATGCGATGTATGCAGTACCTAGGTGCGGGTCACCAGTCGGTGACGGAGCAACACGGGTGCGAATTGTCATGGTTATATCTCTCAAAAGACAATTAAAAATTTGCCCAAATGCTAGCACAGCACGGGCTATAATCGAAGTGAAAAGCCGCTTTATGCAGCGACTTTATCTAAATAAGCAATGATATCGTTTGATTCATACAACCAAGTTACTTGGCCGTTTTCTTCAATACGTAAACAAGGCACTTTCACTTTGCCGCCCTGCTCTAATAGCTCTTGGCGAAATTGCTCGTTACCTTTAGCGTCACGGGTTTCAACTGATAGACCTTGGCGTTTAATAGCACGACGTACCTTCACGCAAAATGGACAGGCTTTAAATTGATAAAGCTTAAATTGTGACGTCACTGAGTCAAGCGCTGCTTGCTCTGCTGCCGGACGCTTTTTACTGCGTGGTGTGAATACAAAATCAAAAAACAAAATGATGCGGCCTAACAACCAACGAACAAACTTCATCTTACCTTCTCATGTGGCTCTAAAAATAGTGGGCAATTTTAACACAGCTAAGCGCGCTGCAACACCTTAAAACAGCTCTATTGAATCATCTTGAGGTTGGCTTTGTTGAATATCTAACTCGGAATAGGCAGTCACGCAATTACGACCACTGTTTTTAGAATGGTACAAGGCCTGATCGGCTTTTTGGACTAGGCTGGCAACCATTTCAAACTCGTAAATTGGCATAAAACCACTACTCACAGTTAAGTTACCGACTTGAGGAAAAGGGTATTCTGCCACACAGCCACGAAAGCGATTAAGGGCATTACGTGCATCGAGCTCGTCACTTGCTTGAAATAACACAGCAAACTCTTCGCCGCCGTAGCGAAAAACGTAATCTTCTATTCGAAAATTATTTTTTAATAACTGTGCTACTAACAAGATCACTTCATCGCCAATAACGTGGCCATAGTTGTCATTTACGCTTTTAAAATGATCAATATCGACCATCGCCAAATACCAATGACGTTGCTTTGAGTCATGGCTTTCATGGCCTACAGCGGCATCGGCTGCAATTTCAATCACTTTTTTATCGAAGGTTTGCCTGTTTAAAAGCTCAGTTAAAGGGTCAAGTTGCGACTTATAAAGTAACGACAGTTGATTCGCGTAGATATTTAGCATGTAGATGGCGAGCATGCTACAGCGCTCTGAAAGCTCTTTTTCAGACTCAATGACCAGTACACCAACCACATTCCCCATGTAATAAATGGGCACATAAGTAGAAATAAAGCCGTAGTTGCGACTGATGCGAATTTTATTGCGGCTGACTTTTTCGATGAGCTCATTGACTTCGTGTTCACTGAGCTCTTCGATAACTGAATCTTTATTTAGCAGCCTTGCAGGCAGGCCTGGTTTGAAAAATTTATTGATATAAATAGCGAAACGAGAGAATTCATCTAATTCACTCACGGCATTGATAAGCGCCTGATCGAGCTCAGGCTCTTCTTCTTGTTGGGTAATTTCTACAACCCAGTCATGTCCGCAAGCGTTAGCCGCCATCTAAAAGTCCCCAAAACTGCTTATTACTTTAGTTTAGTTAACTTTATCAGAATTACTAAAAAACTATAACAAAATCATATCATCTCGATGGATTACTTCACTGCTTGGTGCAAATGCAAGCAACTGGGTAATTTGCGACGAATGACAGCCCTTAATTTGATCAATTTCTTGATGGTTAAAATTAACAAGGCCTTTGGCTATACATTGCCCTTGGCACGTCACCACTTCAATCACATCACCGCGTTCAAATTGCCCTCGCACAGTTTTTACGCCTTTTGCCAGTAAGCTTGCACCACGCTCTTTAAGTGCAAGGCTTGCGCCATCATCAATCACTAATTGCCCCGTGCTTTTAGGTCCTGCAAGTAACCATTTTTTGCGGCCATCTTTTGGTGCGGTGAGTTTTAAAAAGCGTGTACCAGGGAGCTTGTCGGCCATGCAATTTAAAATCACATTTTTACCTGCCCCTTTGGCAATAATGACCTCAACACCAGCGCGACGTGCAATATCGGCTGCTTGCAGTTTGGTTGCCATACCACCGGTACCTAGGGTAGTGCCACTGCCACCAGCGAGCTCTCTTAGCTCATCATTAATATGCTCAACTTCGTTGATAAGTGTCGCATTGGCATCAGAGCGAGGATCGCCTGTAAATAGGCCTTCTTGGTCAGTTAACAGTAACAGCTTTTCTGCATTCGCTAATATCGCGACTAAAGCAGATAAGTTATCGTTATCACCTACTTTAATTTCGGCGGTTGCCACGGCGTCGTTCTCGTTAATAATTGGCACCACATTGTGCGCAAGTAGTGCATTTAAGGTATCGCGGGCATTTAAGTAACGTTCACGGTCTTCTACATCGGCGCGGGTCAGTAGCATTTGTCCAACATTCACACCATACAAAGCAAACAGACTCTGCCAAATATGAATAAGCTGTCCTTGGCCGATTGCGGCAAGCATTTGTTTTTCAATCAAAGAACGACCACAGGGGGTAATGAGTTGCTCGCGACCTGCAGCAACCGCGCCGCTTGATACTAAAACAACCTGATAACCCTGTTTTTTTAATTCACAACATTGGCGAACAAGTTCAACCATGTGTGCTTTATCTAATTTGTCGGTACCGCCTGTCAGCACGCTTGTGCCCAGCTTTACAACAACGACGTGTGGCCTTTGCATTTGATTCTTATATTCTGTAATTAAAATAGAGAATTTATATATACCAGCTAACAGTTTTTGAACAAGTTAAAAAAATTCATGCTAGGATCGCGCTCTCGTTTTTTTACTCAATAGCGACGCCTATGCCAGCCAGTTTATGCTTAATTATCGCGACCTTTTTATGGGGTAGCTCTTACATTGCTTTAAAGCATGCAATCAATGTTTATGACCCTGTGTTAGTGATTTTTTTAAGAATGCTAACCACATTATTGATTAGCTTATGTTTATGGCGCTATATAATCCGTTTTGAGTTTAAACCAGGTGACTGGAAGTACTTAATTGGTATGTCGCTGGCTGAGCCTTGCTTTTATTATTTATTTGAAGGGCATGCCCTTGAATACACTTCGGCATCGCAAGCTGGGGTAATTGTTTCTTGTTTACCAATTATCGTCGCTATTTTGGCGTTCTTAATATTAAAAGAGTACATCAGTAAAGCCATCGTCGTTGGTTTTACCTTGTGTATTGGTGGCAGTATTTTATTAACGCTATTATCACCAAGCACAGAGCAAGCCCCTAACCCACTGCTCGGTAACTTTTTAGAATTGATGGCGATGGTGTGCGCCGCCTTTTATACCGTCAGTGTAAAGCACTTAGTGACCCGCTATTCACCACTTACTTTAATTGCAATTCAAGGGTTTAGTGGTAGTTTGTTCTTTGCGCCTTTTTTATTTTTCATCGAACTACCCAGCGAAAATCAGCACGATTTAAGTGCCCTATTGAGCATTTTATATTTAGGCTCATGTGTCACTCTAGGCGGCTATGGCATGTACAACTACGCCATCAGTAAGGTGTCGGTATTAACCGCAGCTGCTTACTCAAACCTCATTCCAATTTTTGCGTTAATTTTGTCAGCCATTCTACTTGGCGAAGTACTCACACTTTGGCAATGGGTGAGTATCGCAGTGGTATTCGCCGGTGTTATTGTTAGTCAACGTCATCAAGAGCTGAAAGTTGACGTAGACGACGATAATTTATCAGCCGACACCAATAGCCTAAACTCAGTCCCGGAAGCTAACGAGTCAAAAGGGTAACAGGTTAATAAATAAAGGCCTGATTGTGCTAAAAAGCCCTGTTCGCTTTGATGAATAACATCAATGCTACGAACTTGATAGTGCTCAATCTGGCCACTTTGCAACTGCATACTGAACTGCTCACCCACTGCGACATGTTTTAGAAATGCAAAGTGGGTGTCGTTATGGCCAGCTATTAACACCCCTTTTGAGCTGCCAAGTTCACCGCTTGGCAAAAAATGCCCGGGGGCAAACGCGAGGTTTCGCCCCGATGCACCAGCAAGCACAGTCAACTCTTGCTGCTGGCTTGGCCAATTTATGTGTGCAGTGACATAACCATCGGCGTAAAACCAAGGCCTTACTTGCTGATTAGGACTTTGCAAAGCTTGCTGCCAAGCAGATTCAATCAATGCCTGTGCCAGCCACGCTTTCGCCTGCATATATCCACCATTAACAAATAGTGCGATACCAAGTAAGGCGCTGCATAATGGCAGCGCTTTTTTTAGCGTCGCCATTGCCATAACCATGAGAATGTAAGCAGCAACAACCCAAGTAGCATAAACACTCGACTTTGTCCGTCGGTTTGCGGTAGCGTCATGCCATTAGGAAGTTTATTTCGTACTTGCATTGAACGCTCTGCAATCTCATTCCCCGCGTAGTTATCAACTGCAATAAAGGCCGTAAAAGGGCTAAGTAAATGATGCTGAAGTGCTAATGCTTCGACTTCTGCGCGTACCGCCTGTTTTTCGTTATAAAGCAGTAATGACTTAATTTTTTGTCTGGCCCAGAGTCTAGCGATACCTTCGCCGTGTGCAGCATTGGCAGTTGCTAAATTAATCGTCATTGGCCCTGTGTTTGTCTGCCCCTTTAATGTTAAGTGCTGACTGCCATCAAGCTTCACGGCAACCAAAACCGGCTCTGAAAAATACAAGTCAGGTAATGGCGATGGCCAATACTCAAGGGCTGCTTTGTCGCCTTCAAGAGCAAGCTCAGTAACAGCTGGATGCGCCAGCTTATCAAAAAGTAGTTGCATTTTTGGCTGTACTTGGCTGGTGCTACTTATAAAAGTAAATGTACCACGACCAATATCAGCAGCTCTGGTCATAAAAAAGCTATTAGGCGCGCTACCAATACCGACGGTAAAGAGTCGGCTGTCACCTAAATCTGTTTGAATTTGTTTAAATAGCTGCGTTTCGTTACCCACACTGCCATCGGTTAAAAACACCACTTGGCGTACAAAGCCATCATGCTGTTTACCATCAAGTACCTGAGTCAGTGCTTTTGCTATTTCGGTGCCGCCATCAGCTTGTAAGCCATAAATAAAGCGCTCTGCACGGCGAATGTTAAAGTCATTGGCAATCATTGGCGTGTCACTTAACACTGACACTTCGTTATCAAAGCCGATGATGTTAAAACTATCATTTTCATCCAATAACGAAAGGGCATAAAACAAGGCTTGTTTAGCCTGCTCCATAGATTGACCATGCATTGAGCCGGAGGTATCAACAACAAACACCATTTCGCGAGGAAGACGAGCTTGCGAGGTAAAGTGATCGCTTGGCGGTACTAACATCAGTAAACCATATTCTTGCCCTGCTACTGTTTCGGTAAAAAATGCAGCCTGAGAGTGGGCTTTATCAAGGGGTTTAAATGTCAGCTCAAAGTCTCTATCCATTGGAACATCACGATTAAGTGATAACTGGTACCGACCAAAACCTGGATTATCGATTTGCATACCCGCTAAATTAGCGCTGATATCACTGAGTTCAAGGCCAATATCCATCGCAATTGCAAGGTTTAGGCTCGCATCAGACTCTTGGCTTTGTGCGCGATGAAAAACAGGTTTCAGCCACGCTGATGCCACTTGCGCTGTGTTAGCTGTTGCGTCGTTCTGTTGTTCTGTGTCTTTTGTTTCTAGATTCGCTTTTTGCTGTAGTTCTGCCGTTAAAGGTTCGTAGCGCGGCGTAATAGTGGTAGGAAAGCGCAGTGAAAACACACCATCTCGAAAACCGATTATCTCTTGGTATTGCAAGGTAATTTCAATCTCTTCCCCTGCTCCAAGGTTTGCCACATCAGTAGAGAAAATATTCGCACGTTGCTGACGAACTAAAGCGGCGCGTTTACCCAGCTTTTGAGCTTGTTCAAATTGCTGTTCAGCCTGCTGTTTAAGGGCAATGTTACCGGTGATAATGCGCTCACCAATTTGCATTTGCATGGCATGAACTGCACTTTCATCAGGTAACGGAAACACATAACGGGCATTAACCGCAAACGGGTGCGGGTTTTGATAACGTTGTTTAACAACAACATGATTAATAAGCCCAGTGAGCGTCATAGTGACATCGTTTTTCACTAATAAGCCCGACGACACTTGGCTATTTGAATCATCATAAAAACGCAGTTCGACACTGGCATTGGCTGCAAATGCAGGGTTAACTGCATAACCTAATAAGAGGATAAAAAGGCTCCCAAAAAGGAGCCTTTTGGTACGGTTACTCAACATAATATGTCACTCCATCGACCGATGAATTAGTGATTACTTTGTGCTGTACGTAAGCTGCTTTGTGACACAGGGCGTGTCGTTAAGGTTACGCGGCGGTCAAACACGTTGTCTTCGTAGTTATTTGAATCGGCAACACTTTGCTGCTCACCAAAGGCGGTTGCGGTTAAGCGCGTATGAGGCACACCTAGTTTAATTAAGTAGCTTTGCACTGCATTTACACGCTGTTTTGAGAGCATTAAATTAGCCAATTCATCACCACGCTGATCTGCAAAGCCATTTAAGTCGATAGCCAAATTTGGCTGGGCAATCAATAACTGCGCGACTTTGTCGAGTTGATTAGCAAAGTGTGGGGCAATTTCGCTAGAGCCGGTTTTAAACTGTACCGTCATCGCCAGTAAGGTGTTTAATTGGGCTTGTAGTAACTGCTCTTTTTCGTCAGCTAATAATTCAAGCTGCTCACTTAGTGCTGCGTTATCGGCAATCACTTGTTGGTAATCAGCGGTTTGCTCCTTCATTACAACTAATGCGTGAGCTTGTTCATCAATGGTGTTGTCTGCCGCTTCTTTTTCGCCAATTAAGCCACCAGCAAACGCGCCAATAAATGCTCCCACTGGGCCGCCGACTATGCCGCCAACAACTGCGCCAGCACCTAAGCCAATGGCTGTTTCTTTTGGTGTTTCTTGTTTACTTTGACTCGCAGCATCTGCAAAAGGGGCTACAGATACAGCAGATGTGATAACAGCGGCAATAATTAATTTTTTCATGGTTTAATCCTTTTTCTACTTAATTGCTTGGCAACATTGGTTGGTGTTGCAAACTTGGTATGGAGCTATTAAAACAAGTCGAAATGGCAATAAAGGGGATCAAAAAAGGCAAACTGCTGAGCAATTGTGGCAGAAAAATGGCAATCGCGTTTTTGCCAGTACGCAAGGCAAAAAATTAGGTATAGTTCACTATAGAAAGAATTTAAGTAAGTATTAACAATGAAGAAAATAGCAATCGTTGAAGATGAAACAGCAATCCGAGAAAACTACACTGAAATGCTCAGCGCTCAGGGCTATCAGGTTGTAGGCTTTGCTGACAGATCCAGTGCTGAACTGGCATTTAGTCAATCTTTACCTGATTTAGCCATTGTTGATATTGGCCTTGGCCATGAAGTGGATGGTGGTTTTTTACTTTGCCAAACATTACGCAGTCTTTCTAAAACCTTACCGATTATATTTTTAACCGCCCGTGATAGCGAAATTGATACCGTATGTGGCCTGCGCATGGGAGCAGACGATTACTTAACTAAAGACATCAGTATGGCGCACCTTGCTGCTCGAATTGGCGCATTGTTTAGACGCCTTGATGCCTTCGACCAACCCGCCGATCAAACCGCTCTTTTGCATCGCGGCCCGTTAAAGTTAGATACCCAGCGCATGCAGGTTTTTTGGCAAGAGCAACTGGTTGATTTAACTGTGACAGAATTTTGGATGGTACATTCACTTGCACAGCGTCCAGGCCATGTTAAAAGCCGCAACGAATTAATGAGTGATGCGAAGATTTATGTTGATGACAGCACTATTACCTCACACGTAAAACGTATTCGTAAAAAGTTTATTGCTTTAGATGATGCATTTGACTGCATTGATACCGTTTACGGTATGGGTTATCGCTGGGAGCAAGCTTAATGCTGCGTTTGGGGCTTAGAACAAAGTTTATTTTCTTATCCTGCTTTTTATTTTTATTGCCTTGGCTTGGCTATGAATATGTTTGGGAAATGGAAAAGTTCTTAAGACAAGGGCAAGAAAAAACCTTAGTGGGCACCACCCGCGCACTCGCAACCGCATTACATGAGCGCCCCGCTTTGTTTGACTCGCAAACCAACTTTTTAGATCAAGTTGTAAAAGGCCGAGATTTATATGCCTATAATCTAAATAACCCGATTCAACTTGATGGTAAATTGTCGGAATGGCAGCCTTATCAAAGCTTATTTTGGCATTATGACAAGCGCTACTTACAAGGGCTAAGCAATGAGCATCAAGAAAGTGATCTAAGTTTTGATCACATGGTAGGCAAATACGAAAACTACCTTTATGCGGCTTTTAAAGTCACTGACAGCTCCCTGGTGTATCGTGCTAAAAATGTGCTTAGCTTTACCCGTAATGATCACTTACAGATCATGTTAAAAACACCTGAAGGTGAATTTAAAAGTTATGTGGTGGCCGCCCGTCAAGATGGTTGGGTTAATGCCTTTGATGCCACAACACAGGAGCCTGTCACTAAAATCCAAGGCTATTTTAAAAGCACCGACACAGGTTACAACATAGAGCTGCGTTTCCCGCTTTCGATGCTAGGTAATAAGCTTGGTTTTGCGATTGAAGATTGGGATGAAGACAAGGTTGAGCCTCAGCTTATGTCGACCTCAAACCTACAAAACCCCAATGATATCGGCTCTGTTTTAGTGCCTTCACCAGAAATTAACCGTATTTTGAAAGGCATGGGCCACAGTGGCAGCCGAATTTGGGTCGTCGATAACCATCATCGCGTACTTGCGCAATCAGGCTCAATTCATCATGCCGATGGCGTTTGGGCAGACGGCCTAAAAGAGGAGCCTGCAACAACCTGGTGGCAACGCTTTGAGCAAGATTACTTACACCCACTTTACTATAAAATTTTAACTCGCCCAGAAAATGAGTTTATTGATACCTTGCATGATGTCGCAGCGATGCAAGGTACTCACATAGCCAGTGCTTTAAATGGTAAACCCGCATCATCATGGCGCTTAACCCCAGATAACAAAGCCGTTATTTTATCGGCGGCCTACCCTATTTGGATCCAAGACAAAGTCATTGGTGCAGTAATCGCAGAAGAAACCACCAACGGCGTGCGCACTCTGCGTAATAAATCCTTAGAAAAGCTCTTTAATGTGATTTTAGCGGTGATGCTTGTTGGTACTGTGACACTGTTCTTTTTTGCTTCAAGAATTTCCAGCCGTATTCGCCGCTTACGTGATAATGCCGAGCAAGCTATTGATGCTCAAGGGCGGATCACTGGCAAGATTACTTATGCCGATTCGAATGACGAAATTGGCGACCTTTCTCGCAGCTTTGCCAACATTGTTAGCCGTTTAAGTGGTTATACTGATTACCTAGAAAATATGTCATCACGACTCTCCCATGAACTGCGTACGCCCGTGGCTGTTGTGCGCTCATCACTTGAAAACTTACAAATGCAGCCGCAATCTGAACTGAGTCAAAAATACCTCGACCGTGCCAGTGAAGGGGTTGAGCGGTTAGGTAAAATTATTACCACCATGAGTGAAGCAACGCGCCTTGAACAAAGTATTCAAAATGCCGAGGCAGAAGAGTTTGACCTGACCAAGGTGATCACCGGCTGCATGCAGGGCTATCAAATAACCTATGGTGAAAGCCTATTTACCTTGTCGCTTTGTAAGGAGCCGTTAAATGTTAGTGGCGCACCAGAATTTATTGCGCAATTACTCGATAAGCTCATCAACAATGCACTTGAGTTTAAAACCCCGCAAAGCACAATTTCAGTCAGCTTAACCAAGCAAGAGCACCATGCATTATTAAAAGTCAGCAACCAAGGGCCTTTGCTCCCTGACGGTTTAGTTGAACACATTTTCGACTCAATGGTCTCGGTGAGAAGTCAGCAACATCAGCAGCAGCCCCACTTGGGTTTAGGTCTTTATATTGTAAGGCTTATTTGCGATTACCATCACGGTAAAGTATTGGCAGAAAATTTAGATGATGGCACAGGTGTTGTGTTTACTGTGGAGCTGCCTATTAAATAAGCATATTTGCGTTACATATGATTACAGTTTAATGACTGGGTATTCACCGATAATTCAGATTACAGGACGTAATATTTGTAATACAAAAGGCAAATTATTCTTTGGAGGGCATCATGCGATCTGGGTTACAACGTGAAGAGATTGAGTTCATTATGGGGCTATTTAGCTATAATGAAGCAACCGATAAACCAGCGGCTCCAAAAAAGCAGCCTGTAAAAGCTGACACAAAAAAAGTTGATACAGCGCAATATAAAGCAAACTACAAAGCAACTTATTTGACCTGAGTAAGGCGAGATCATTACAATGGCGCACCTTTGGAATATAACGCCTTGTAATGAAAAAACACTCACCTAAAAAAGAACTGATTTTACTGCCCGTTTTATTCGTGGCTATTTTACTTTGTGTTGCAGGTCACTTCCTACTCCAGCCTAACTATCAAGACAGCCATACCGTTGAGTATTTACTTGCTGCACTGCCATTTGCCTTATTTGGATTGGTGATCATCGCCTTTAAAGTTGCCAGTAAAAACGATAACCAAGAATAGCTTATACCAATTGGCTTAATTAAGTGGTCTATTTTGAGGCAAGAAAACCTTGTTGATAGCAAGGCAAACATTTCGTTATTTAGTTGTGCTCGGCAATTGCTCCTGCATTGCTCTACCTTCTGCATCCATGCAGTCGTAAATCAGAAATTTTTAACGCAGGTAGCGACAGGTTTAATCCCTCAAAATGATTAAGTATTATTGCGGATTGGTATTACAGAACGTGATAGCCAAACCAATCGGGCTTCATTGCTTGAGCTTGCCCGCTTGGCGTTAATTTTATTGATAAGTTGCTATCTAATAAATCAATAGCAAAACAATCGTCTACATCGTGTAAGTCATCTTTATGAAGATGAGTCATTCCCGCCAATAAAGACTCTTTAGCGCGTTGCTTTGCTTCTTCACTGCTACGGGCAACGTACAATGCAAAATCATGTTGCTCCGCAAGACTATCAGCTCGATAGGCACCTAAATTTACAAAATACAGTTTTTCGGCTTGGTGATGCGCAGTATCAACCACTTCGACCTGATAGCCATCGATGTGCTGAATTTGCATGTAACTATCCATGTGCACATTGCTTTTATCACCCACCCACTGTGCTTTTAATTTTGAATAGGTTTGCTCAATGTTATCACCTACGACAAATCGAACGTCGTGCATTTCAATGTGACAACCTTGAATACGACCACCCAGATAGACTAAAAAAAGCGCCATGTTTTTCCTTATATTAAGCTTTCAACATTAATGTTGTGCTTTTTAATTAATTTATAAAAATCTGAGCGATTACGTTTCGCAAGCTTTGCGGCTTCGGCAACATTACCCGCTGACATTTTCAGCGTATTAATTAAATAGTCTCGCTCAAATTCTTTTTTTGCATCATTTAACGAAAGTGGCTCAGCAATACTAACATTACTGTTTAATGCACTCTCAACTAACTGAGCAGCAATCACTTTACCAGGTGTAAGGGCTACTACCTGCTCTATCACATTTTGTAATTGACGGATATTACCCGGCCAGTCATAGCGAATCAGAGCATGCATCGCATCATTGGCAAACTGCTTTTGCTCTTGCCCCATACGTTTAGCAATTAGACCTGCAAAATGCTGTGCTAGCAAACTAATATCTTCTCGGCGTTCACAAAGCGGAGGCAATTTTAAGTTCACCACATTTAATCGGTAATATAAATCTTCACGGAACTGCTGATTATTGATTGCCTCAGGGAGGTTCTTATGAGTCGCCGACACCACCCGCACATCAATTGGGATCTCTTCTTGAAAGCCCACAGGGCGAATGGTTTTCTCTTGTAAAACCCTCAGTAGTTTTACCTGTAAATTTAGCGGCATATCACCAATTTCGTCTAGAAAAAGGGTACCACCTTGTGCTTGTTGAAACAAACCTTGATGGTCTTTGACTGCGCCAGTAAACGCGCCTTTTTTATGCCCAAACAATTCAGATTCTAAAAGCTCCCCCGGCACAGCGCCGCAGTTAATTGCCACAAATGGCCCGTCACTAACATGGCTGTGTTGATGTATCGCTTGTGCAAGCAGCTCTTTACCTGTGCCGCTGGCACCTGAGATCAACACATTCACTTGCGTTGGACCAAGCAATTTAACTTGCTCAAGTAGATGCAACATCGCGCCGCTACGGGTGACAATATTTGTTTGTGTGGGTGTTTCATCACCATGTACACCATGGATCTCGATAGCTTTAGCAAGGCTGTCGAACAGCTCATCTTTATCAACCGGTTTGGTAATAAATGCAAATATACCTTGCTTCGTCGCTTCCACTGCATCAGGTATCGAACCATGTGCTGTCATCATAATCACCGGCATTGAAGGATAACGACTTTGTAACTGGCGATGTAGAGCCATGCCGTCCATTTCATCCATTCTTAAGTCAGTGATCACCGCATCATAGGTTTGGTTTTTTAACGTTTGTAATGCCTCAATGCCACTTTCAACTGTGCTTACCAAATAGCCTTTTGACTCAATTCTAATCGCTAGTAACTTTAATAAACTCGCATCGTCATCTACTAATAAAACCCGTGGTTTTGTTACTTCATTCATGGTTACTGCTCCTTGGTCTCATCACGTAGCAGAAGTTGTTGTTCGATAGTCGCAAGCGACGATAAGGTTTTTTCCATTTCATCACTTAGCGCTTGCTTAGCTTGTTTTGCCGCTAAATTCTGTTGTAAATATTGCTTTTGTAACCAAAGATACTGCTTAATATCATCTGGCCAATAAAAAGCATGGTCACTTTGTTCAAGCCGATTAAGGGCTTTTTCTGGCTCAGAAGCCCCGAGTAAACAAATCGACTCAAACAGACGCTTTAGCTCATTTTCACCAACATAATTTGCTTTATCAGAGCTTGCTTTAAAGCCACCACACTTAGCAGCATGCCAAGCAATGACTGTACTTGTAGGCGGGTATAACGGCTCACTTTTCGGCCGAGGCTTTGGATTAGGTTGCCCTTGAGGTTTCACACCTGTTGTCGGCTCTACTTGCTCTGGCTCAACATGCTTTTGCGTGATCGTGCACCCTGTTATAAAAAGTGTGCCTATAACAAGCATAAAACTGGCTTTATTCGCTAAGCCCATATCAGTTAACTCCTTGGGTTAATTGAATTGGTAAAATGGCTGTAAATACACACCCTTGTGGCTCATTATCTGTAATAGAGAGCTTACCGTTTAATTGTTCAACGGTTTCTTTAACTATGGTTAAACCAAGCCCGCTGCCCATTTCAGTATGTTGTTTTGCATTCTTACCTTGGTAAAAAGCCCCAAACACAGCGGCTTTTTCAGTATCTTCTATCCCTACTCCTAAGTCGCTGACACTCAAAATTAACTGCCCCTGTTTTAAGCTTGCTTTTATTGTCACTGACTCGTGTTCCGGCGAAAACTTCAGCGCATTTGAGGTAAGCTGAATAAGCACCATTTCAAGTAGCTCAATTGAGATAAACAAGGCTTTATTTGGTAACTCGTTAACCCAAGTAATGGATAAATCACGCGCTGATAATCGGTGCTCAAAATGACGCTCAATTTTATTCATCATCAAGTTAAAGTTAAGCTCGCTTAGGCTTTGCTTACTCGTTCGAATCGCGTTGTAACTCAATAAGCTTTCAATCATGGCTCTGAGTCGCACCATACTTTGTGTTATTAACTCAAGGACAGCTTGTTGCTCGCTATTGATTGGGCCAACAATTTCATCTGCAAGTAAATCTGTGCCTTCAACCATCGAAGCAAGGGGCGTTTTTAGTTCATGTGTCACATGGCGTAAAAACGTATCTTTTTGCTGCTCAAGCATATGTAACTGCGCTTGAACCCACTCAAGTTTATTACCTAATTCAACTAACTCTGACGAGCCTCGAACTTGAATTTTTTGCTGCCAATGGCCTTGTCCAAGTTTATCAATTACATTTGTGAGTTCTCTGAGCCGTCCGCTGATCCGCCAAAGAAACCCTCCCCCGACCAATAAAGTGAGTGGAATTAACGCAACCAACCAATTAATAAATGAAGCTTGAAGTGCTTTTAATTGCTGCTGATTTTTTGTGATGCGTAATTCATTTTGCTCTTTGAGCCAATTTGTTTGCTCACTGATAAGCTTACTAGCGGGTGCAAACAGCTCACCATCTTGCTTTTGTTCTATTAATAAATATTGATGCGCAAATTGTAATACCTCAGCCAATTGCCGCCACTGCGAGACATAATCAGCGGTTGGGCTTAAGAAAATGAGCTCATCGACACTTTGCAGTGACGATTGCCACTTGTTGGCAATCAAGCTATCGAGGGATTCACTTTTGAGCACCCAGTTTTGTCGAGTTGCTCGTTCAAGGCTATTTAAGTCTTGTTTGAGGTTGTTAAATGCTTTGGTAATTTCGTAATTGTCACCGACGATTTCTTGAGTCACCGCAAGCTGCTTATTAAGCGCATTTAAAAATAAAATCACCACCAAAGATAACGGTAGTAAAGACAGCAAAATGCTACAGACGAACTGGCCAATAAGACTAGGTCGCCAATTGAGTAACTGTTTTATTTTTATCGCTACTGTATTTTGCATATTCACTCTCAACATAATTGCAGATGCAGATTATTAGTGAACAAACTTAGACACTCGCTGAATCCGACCTTAAAAAGTGCTGATTTTTACCCAAAAACCGATACAAAGTTGCTATTTGGCAACATGCTAACTAATTGAAATAATAAGAATAAACTTTTAACACCTGAAAATCGTTGCAAAAAAGACACAATACCCTGTAACTATTTCGCATTCAAAACCACATAAAATTAATAACTAATTGATAATTAAGAACTTTTAAAATTGGCACTGATTTTGATTAGTACTAAGCAAATTAGTTATTTAGGACACAAAATGAAAGTAACGGCCTTGGCAGCCACCCTGCTTATAAGTCTCATCTCGTTAAGTAGTTATGCACTTGATTTGCAAACAACGTTTAACGAACTCGATAAAGACAGTAATGGTTTTTTGAGTGAAGCAGAAGCATCTGAAGATGCATTATTACATGGCAACTTTACGCAAATTGATAGTAACCAAGATGGCCAAATTTCATTTTCTGAGTTTCAGTCGTTTATTCAATAGGAGATTGTAATGAAACAACTATTAGCTGCATTCTCGCTAATGTTTTTAGTTATCAGCGCCACCGTTTTAGCATCACAAATGGATGTTCGATTTGCTAAATTTGATACAAACGCCGACGGCGAGATTTCATTAACTGAAGCAACCAAACACGATAACCTACTTAAGCAATTTGCCGATCTGGATGAAAACGGCGATCAGGTTCTGTCTGAACAAGAGTTTGAAAAATTTAAACCTTAACGGCTTAAAGTGCTTGCCATAATCCCAGAGGGAATGTGTAAACGGATTTAAATTTTGGGAGTTAAATTATGGCAAGCGCTTTTATTTATAAAGGAGAGTAATTATGAGAATTTTCTGGCTTGCTTCATGTACCTTAATTACTATAAGCTTCAATAGCTTAGCATTGGATGTAAAACAAAGATTTGATCACCTTGATAAAGATAAAAATGGTTTTTTATCTGTGCAGGAACTGTCTTCTCAACCGCACTTGCAAAAACGCATAGCACAGTGGGATACAGATAAAGATCAACAAATCTCGCTCCTTGAATTTAAACACTATTTAACAAACAAGAGTTAAAATAATGTCAAAATTAACCTTTGCCAGCCTAATTTTATGTGGTGTATTTAGCACAATAAGTTTTGCTGCAGATAGTATTGGTGAAAAATTTAAACAACTTGATCGTAATGACGATGGTTACCTGACTCGTTCAGAGTCAGCGAGAGACCCTGCTCTGTGGTCACGTTTCAAAAACTACGACAGCGATAAAGATAATAAATTATCGCTTAGTGAATTTAAGGTCTACGCAAGCAAATAAAGCGTTACAATTAACTATTTACTTGCTGCTGAGTTGCAGTTTACTGCAACTCTGATACTGTTTTCATAAATCAATAAAAACTATTAGAAGATTATGAAACTCATCATCAGCTTACTAGCAACAGCTTCACTTAGCTGCTTTGCCAACACCACTGTTATTTATAATATAAATGGCTACACGCCTACCTACAAAGGCGAAACCCAACACTTTTCTGCACTGGTTTTTAAAGACGGTAAAGTCGTAAAAACAGGCAATGACTCAATTAAAAATAGCTTCCCTGACGCCACCGCAATTGATGGCAAGCAAGCCACGTTGTTACCTGGCTTAGTCGATGCTCATGGCCATGTAATTGGTTTAGGTAATAACCTTTCACAACTTGATGTCAGAAATACGAACTCGGCAGATGAGGTTGGCAAAATGCTGGCTGAGTTTGCCAAAGATAAACAAGGTTGGATCATTGGTCGCGGTTGGAATCAAGAGCAGTGGCCAGGCGGTGAGTTTCCAACTGCAGCTGATTTAGACAAATATGTAAAAGACAAACCTGTGGTGCTTTCTCGCGTTGATGGCCATGCTGTGTGGGTTAATTCAAAAGCCATGGAACTTGCAAGTATTTCCAAACAAACTCCCTCTCCTGCCGGCGGTGAAATTTTAAAGTTAGATTCTGGCTTACCTTCAGGGGTATTCATTGATAAAGCCGAAACGCTTGTTACCCAACATGTACCAAAAGCAAGCCATGCCAGCATTAATACGGCATTAGATAATGCAGGTAAACATCTACTAAGTTTGGGTATTACATCAACCCATGATGCCGGTATCGATTACGACACGTGGCAAGTGTACAAGCAGCGCTCTGAGCAAAATACCCTTCCCGTAAGAATCGTTGCCATGCTAAGTGCTGCCGATCCTCAACTAGAAACCATGCTCAAAGCGGGCAAATATAAAGACATGAATGACATGCTGTCGATTCGAAGTGTCAAAGTGTATGCGGATGGTGCTTTAGGAAGCCGAGGCGCAGCCCTTATCGAGGAATACGCTGATCGTAAAAATCACCATGGCTTAATGCTTGAAACCCAAGAAAAACTTGAGCAACTATTCAACTTAAGCTTTGCCCATGGCTTTAGTGCGAACACCCACGCCATTGGTGATAAAGCCAATCATGTTGTGCTAGATGCCTATGAAAATGTGTTTAAAAAAACCGGTGGGATTTTACTGCGTAACCGAATTGAACATGCACAAATTGTTACTCCTGAAGATATCCCTCGTTTTAAAACGTTAAAAATTATTCCATCAATGCAGCCTGTTCATGCAACCTCTGATATGCATATGGCAGAGCAGCGCCTAACTGAAAAACAACTTGAAGGGGCGTATGCTTGGAAAACCTTTTTAGCGCAAGGCTCTGTAATTGCAGCAGGTTCTGACTTTCCTGTAGAACTTGCTGATCCGTTTGATGGCTTATATTCAGCCATTACACGAATGGATCATAATCAACTTCCTGAAGGTGGCTGGCGACCACAAGAGCTGCTATCGCGTGATGAAGCTTTGCGTGCGTTTACTTTAGGTGGTGCTTATGCTGCACATCAAGAGTTTAAGGTAGGTAGTTTAGAACAAGGAAAGTGGGCTGACTTTATTTTGATTGATAAAGACTATTACAAAGCCCCAGTTTCTGAGATCCACGATATAAACGTGACGCAAACTTGGATTGCGGGCGAGCTAAAATATAAAAAAGAGGAATAATGCTACTTAGCGTCAGCTTTTTGCTGACGCTTTAATTTAACGATGTGGTAAATATTTACAAACGCCAGTAAGCCATTGGTAAAGGCTACCGGAACGGCACCAATTGCCAGCCCGTAGAAGGTAAATGCAATACATCCTGCTAGGTTGAGCCAGCGTAGTTTTACTACATCGCTCATTGTCAAAGAAGCAACCAACAGTGCTGACGCTAAATAGCCTAAATATTCCCAACTCAATTGTTCTCTCCTAGGCTTTAGGTTAGCATTGGAGCTTGTCATTTTTTTTGACGCACTCTGTGCTAGTTTGACAATAAAATAAAAAAGCTAACTTACTAAAAACCTTGTAAAGCTTAAGAATAATCTTGGCTTTAAAATCATTACACGGGAAATGAAGGTATCAGTAACGTGAAACACCTTACTAGCAAGTTAGCGTAAATTCTTAGAATCTTAATGCTAACGTCATTAAGATGTAATAAATAGGACAATTGTCCGAAGAGCGGCGTTAATGTTTCAATATCATTTTTCAAGCTATCTTGTTGACCAATTACTGACATTTGCTGGCAGTAGTTTTCAACAAGCTAAAAAAGAAGTGCTGATCCACCAAGATCAACCTTTGTCAAAACTCGTATTAGTGAGAAGCGGCACAGTGTCGTTCAGCTATGACGTGGGTAATGGCCGACGCCTTCTTTTGGGCCAGCTTGATTGTAACAACACACTGATTGGTGAGATTGAAGCACTGAATAACTACCCGTGTATTTACACAGTTACGTGCTTTAGCGATGTAAGTTATAACCTAATTGAGCTTAAACACTGGCGCGCACTACTATTAGAAAAGCCAGAGTTAAGCTTGTACACGGCGCAAACAATTGCTGCTAAGTTCCAAGAAAACCAAAAAATAAACTTAGATAAGCTGCTATTACCACTAAGCTACAACATAGCTAAAGATTGCTTATTAAGAGCAGAAAACAGCAACCCAACACTACTGCGTGCCTACCCTACCGTAAATGCTGAAGCTGAGCGCTTTGCTACCACAGAAAGAGCTTATAGACGAGTAGTTACAGAACTAGTTGAAAAAGGCTTAGTGCAGCGAAGCAATCAAGGTTTACAAGTGGTAGATATCGACAAGCTTAGTGACTACGTAGAAAGTTTTGCGCAGTTATAAATGTGTTACAAATTTTTCTTAAATGCTTTAAAATAATATTACCAAACTGAAAAGCAAAGTCAGCACAAGTTCAGTTGGATAATCTATAAATATTCATAGAGTTAAGCTTCTTAACAGTAAGACTCTATATTACAATTTAGCAAAGCGGTTTGTTATCAGCTGTTGCACTTGAAAGATAAGACAGAACTTTCTTATTTTATTAATGAAAGTATATATAATGTTCACTTGACGTATATATAATGTACGCTTATCCTTCAATAACAGATAACCATGTGTGGCGTTTTTTCGGTGCACAAACCGGTACTATTTGCTCTAATAAAAGTCTGATTACTTTACGAGAAAGGAAAGAAAGGTAACGATTATGGGAAACAATGAATTTAAACTAACCAAGCTAGCGCTAGCGTTAGGTGTCACTTTAAGCTTAAGTGGTTGTTTGAGTGATGACGACAAAAACGACACAGTGCCTGAGCCACCAGTTCCAACACAAGATGTAGCAGTTCCACCTACGGCAGCTGAGACTCAAGCAGGTGCTATCTCCGTTAGCTTAATTGATGCTACAGGCGAATTGCTTGATGAATCAGTGACGGCAACCATCACATTTACATCTTCTGAAGATGGCTTACTAAGTGTTGCTGGTGATGCACTTTCTGATGAAGACAAGTCAACTACAGATGGAGCTTTCAGCTTTACTCTTGAGTCGATCCCTGCTGACGGCGTAACTTACGATTATGTTGTTTCTGCTGAAGGATACTTAAATAATTCTGGCTCATTCACAGTAACAACTACTGAAAACGTAGCAGCTGATGAAATCCGACTAACGCCACGTAATTTAGCTGATTCTGATGTTCCTATTGTTGCAGAAACTAAATCATTAGAATCTTTAGTACCTGAAGGTGAAAATACAACTGTAGCCTATGATCCAACAACCGGCTTAAGTGTTTCTGGTGATAAAGACGAAATTGAACTTCCTCAATCTGTAAACAAAGCTGGCGTTGCTGTTGGTGGTACTACTGTTAAAATTAAAAACGGTACTCAGTTTTTAACTGCTGACGGTACAGCTTTAGAAACAGTGCCTGAAATCACTGTGGCTTACTTTGCTAACGAAGCAACACGTAATGAAACTGAAGCTGATAGCGCTACAGTTGAAAATTCATCTCTTGATGCATTTCCTGGTGGTTTAGCCCTTTCTGTTGCAAACCCTGATGGCTCAGATTCAAATGTTTCTGGTTCATTTACATCAGGTGGTTTCGTTGCAATCGAGCTTACTGATGATGCTGGTAATAAAGTAAAAACATTCGGTGAAGGAAACTCTCTTACTGTTGCAATGCAGGTAGATCAGAATACTTCAAACCCATGTCCAGTTTCAGTTCCGGCTGGTACAACTGACCTTTCGGCATATGCAGAAGCTAATGGCTACAGCATGGGTGTTTGTACGTTAACTTCTCCAACAGCTCGTAAAATCGCTGTAGGTGATGTATTCCCAGTTTGGAGTTATGATGAAGACGCTGGTAAGTGGTCTTTTGAAAGCTATGGTGAAGTTACAGACAATGATAGTGCAGACACGTTTGACGTTTCTGTAGACGTTAATCACTTATCTTATTGGAACTTAGATTACTTCAACAATAATCAATGTTCTAGCGTATCATTCGATATTGTTGACAGTAACGACCAACCAAATGCAGGCCGATATAGTCTAGTAATTGAGAATAACGGTTTCCGCCGTAATGTTCGTAATTTAAGAGCTAATAGAGGCGATTATTCACAAGCTAATATAGCTAATCCTCCTGGCTTCCCTGTTACATTGAAAATACGTCAAAAGGGTGCAAACGTTTTAGCCGGTTTAGCAAGTGATGCGGGTACTACTGCTACGAAATTGAGCGTTAGTAATATTTGTGATTTAGATGGCGAAACTTTAAAGCTAACTACTTCAAACCCTGGCATTATTTCTAAGCAAGTTACTACTCAGTTAGTTTGTAGTAACACTGAAGACTTTGATGTTAACGCTGATCCAGTTCCTACACCTACATATTCTCGTCTATTCTCAGGTAATGCACTTGTAAATACTTACTATGGAGAAGGTGCTACATTTAATGTTGCTTTAGAGGAAGGTTCAAGCTATTCAATTAGATATTATGACTATGGTAATAGACAATGGCTTTCTCAAGATTTAGAGGTAAACACAACACCTGTAACTCTTGATATACCTACAGTTTGTGAAGTTGTTGAGCAACCAATCACAGGTGGTACTGGTGGTACTGGTGGTACTGGTGGTTCTGGTAACGGTGGCTAGTCCACGACGCTAATAAAGCTTTTAAAACCGCGCTTATGCGCGGTTTTTTATTGCCTTTAAAAAATATACATAAACACCAATCTTTTCTTTTTTGATAAGCATCAATGCATTTGTGCAGCTTAAACTACCCTATTATCAATAGGGAGTTTTACGCTCTTAATTTAAGACAATAAAAAAGGCTCACTAAGAGCCTTTTATGAAAAATTTGGACAAGGTTACTTTTCAAGTAAAATGTCGTGGATGTTCGCTAAATCAGATTTACCTTCGATAATTTCGTCTGGCGTTAGGCCTGAAAGTTCATGAGGGAACACTAACCACTCTTCAGACTCATGAATGAAGTAATCTGGCACCATGTCTACCTTTGAGTTCTTCGGCTTGTAATATGGGCATGCAACGCGAATATCACGTGGTAGGTTTAAACGCATTAACTCCGAAAGCTTTTCTTTTAATGCAAAAATACTGCGGCCAGAATCGAACACGTCATCAACGATTAGTAATGAATTGTCTGCATTGGCATTTTCAATGATGTAATGCAAACCGTGAACTTTGATCTCTTTAGATTGCTGGTTAATACCGTAATACGAAGAAGTACGCACTGCGATATGGTCAGTTTCTATACCTTTGTAATCGTAATATTCTTGAACTGCGATACCAATTGGAGCACCACCACGCCAAATACCAATGATGAAATCAGGACGGAAACCATCTTCATAAACTTGTGCCGCAACACGAAATGAATCTTCAAGAAGCTGCTGCGCAGTGATATAGCACTTATCTGACATAAATAGAGACCCCAGTGTGAATTGATCATTCAAGTGTAGCTAATTTAATAAAAACTAACCACAGGATGAGAAAATGTGGGGCGTGATTTTATACTAATTTACTCAAAAAAGCTTGTATCAGTTTGTAAAATTACCCTTTAGATTAAAAAAGCCCCTTAACTTAGATAAAGTTAAGGGGCTTTTAATTAACTAGAAAAAGGTAATTGCTTATGCTTTTTCTAGTAATGTTCTTGCAACGGTACGCATACCTTGTGTTGTTGCGCCTGCAGCCCACTCGCTTGTGCTACCCATGTTAAATGCAGCAGCAAGGTCAATGTGAACCCAACCTTTACCTTCATTTGGCACAAAGCGTGATAAGAAACCAGCCGCATTAGAAGCACCACCGTAGCCACCACCTTTTTGTGGACGACTGTTTGCCGTATCAGCATATGGCGACGGGCAATTTTGTTGGTGCCACTTTTCAAGTGGTAGTGGCCAAGCAGCTTCCATTTCTTGCTCTGCAAAGTCTTGTACGTCACGTACAAGCTCTTTATCAAGACCGAACAATGCATTGTACTCTTGACCAACAGCAACAAGCGCAGCGCCTGTTAGCGTTGCTGCATCAATGATTAATGGCGCGCCAGACTCACCTGCAGCCATTAAGCCATCAGCTAGCACTAAACGACCTTCAGCGTCGGTATTAACGATTTCAACTGTGGTGCCATTTTTATACGTTAAGATATCACCAAGTTTGTAGGCATGGCCTGAAATTAAGTTTTCAGCACAGCATAAGAACAACTTAATGCGTTTGTTGATACCACGGCTAATAGCAAGTGCTAAACCTGCAGTCACAGTTGCTGCGCCACCCATGTCGCATTTCATGCCTAACATGCCTTCACTTGCTTTGATTGAGTAACCACCTGAATCAAACGTAATGCCTTTACCAACTAAAGCGGCTGCAACAGGCGCGTTTTCATCACCAGTTGGGTTGTAATCTAATGCTAATAATACTGGTGGACGTTCACTACCACGGCCTACCGCATGGATACCAATCCATTGTTGCTCTAATAAAGCATCACCTTTAATAATTTGGTAGCTTACGTGCTCAGGTGCTAGTGACTGAATAAACTCAGCTGCTTTACCAGCTAGGCTCTCTGGGAAAATATCATCAGCTGTGCCATTGATCATTTGACGAGCCCACGTCGCAGCTTGCTTTAAAGAAGCCAATTCTTTGCCGTCTGTTTTTGCATTTTCAACAAACTCAATAGCATCTAAATTCTTTGGTGAAACAAAGCCTTGGTAGAAAGCCCATTGTGTTTCTGTACACCAAACATCGCCCACTAAGGCAATATTTTTTAAGCCTTGATTAGCTAACGTACGTGCTGCTTTTTGTACGTTTTTAAGTGTATCTTGCTCAGTTAAATGAACAGTTGCGCCTTGTTCAGTAAAAGAAAGAGCGGCTTTTTCGCCCCAATGTGCGGCAGCGCCCTGCTCGCTAAGTTGAACTAGAAATTTTTCTGACATGTTAGAATACTCTTTGCGCTAAAAATGTTACTCGAGTTTACTACAGCCAACGTCAGTTCCCAACAGCTTGCGATAAATAGCATTATGAGATGTGGTTCAATCCTCGTAATGAATCACTTACAATAAAGAAAAACGAATTACTAAGAGCCATGAAATTTACTCCCGCATTACAAACAGCTACCTTAATTAAACGCTACAAACGTTTTTTAGCCGACTTAAAAACTGCCGATGGCACAGAGTTTACAGCTCACTGTGCTAATACCGGCAAAATGACGGGATGTGCAGAGCCTGGGTTTAAAGCGTTTTATTCAACCAGTGATAATGCTAAACGTAAGTTCCCTCAATCCTTGCAATTAACTCAGAACCAATTCGATCACTTAATATGTGTTAATACCGCGATTGCAAACAAAGTTGTGCAAGAAGCCTTAAATGCAGGCGCGATTGCTGAACTTGTTGACTATCAAACAATTGCTGCAGAAGTAAAATACGGCCAAGAAAATAGCCGTATCGACTTTTTATTAACAGATAAACATAAACCCCATTGCTATGTAGAAGTAAAATCTGTGACATTGCTTTCGCAAACAGAACCACAATCTGGGCAAGGGTATTTTCCGGATGCAAAAACTGAGCGAGGCCAAAAACATCTGCGAGAGCTAATAGAGATGGTGCAACAAGGGCATCGTGCAGTGCTATTTTTTGCAGTTTTACATGAAGGTATCAATCAAGTGAGTGCGGCAAAACATATCGACTCAAAATACGCCCAACTTTTAACTGAAGCTATAGATAATGGTGTTGAAGTGATTGCTTATAAAGCAAAAATTTCGGCAGAAGAAATTAAGTTGCAAGAAAAATGTGATTTTCTGAACTAAGCTACTCTTTTACGAAAACGACAATAAAAGCACTATTTTAGTTGTATTATTTTTTTTTGCCCATATAACTTAGCAAATTTAAAAAATTTATGGATAGTTAAGGGCTTACAAAACCGCCCATAATTATTTGAGCAATCATTAGCGCAAGGTCAAGAGGATTAATTAAAAATAAATTTGCCTCAGTCTAATGATTCTGCTATTTATAGCCGCCGGCTAACGCTGGGCAAAATATTAAGGATTTAGGAGAAAGTTATGCCAGACCAAAAAAGACTAGGGTTATTGGCTCAGGCCGGGTTAGAACCATATCAGGAACAGCCAGGTGAAGAGTATATGAATGAAGCACAACGTGCTCATTTCAAAACAATTTTAGAAGCTTGGCGTAACGATTTACGTAACGAAGTAGACCGTACTAAATCGCATATGCAAGACGAAGCAGCTAACTTTCCGGATCCAGTAGACCGTGCAGCACAAGAAGAAGAATTCTCATTAGAACTTCGTACTCGTGACCGTGAGCGTAAACTGATCAAGAAAATTGAAAAAACGATTCAATTAATCAAAGAAGACGATTTTGGTTTCTGTGAATCATGTGGTATCGAAATTGGTATCCGCCGCCTAGAAGCGCGTCCTACAGCTGATTTATGTGTAGACTGTAAAACGCTTGCGGAAATTAAAGAAAAGCAATCTGGACGCGGTTAATTACATCCTTTAATTAGCCCATGTCTACCACAGCCGTTAACACGCCAATGCGTGAATATCGTGGCCGCTTTGCGCCATCCCCTTCAGGGCCATTACATTTTGGCTCACTTATAGCGGCTGTGGGTAGCTTCCTTGATGCAAAAGCCAATCAAGGAAAATGGTTAGTACGCATTGAAGATATCGACACAACGCGTGTTGTAAGCGGTGCTAGCGACGATATATTACATACCTTAGAGGCTTACGGTCTTTACTGGGACGAGCCTGTTATATACCAAACCCAGCGTCATGAGCAATACCAAGCCATTGTTGACGAGTTAATTTCGAAAAACCTTGTTTATGCATGTCATTGCACGCGCAAAGAAATTAAAGCAATCGGTGGGATATACCAAGGCCACTGCCGTTATAAAAACCACGCTTTAACTGATTCAGCGCTACGTTTAACCCAGCAATTTGCAACCAGTCACTACCATGATTTAATTCAAGGTAAAGTGTCTGTTGATAGCCAACTTGCCAAAGAAGATTACTTAATAAAGCGCAGCGATGGTTTATTTGCTTACCAACTGGTCGTAGTCGCCGATGATATTGCACAAGGTATTACAAGAGTCGTTCGCGGAGCTGATTTACTCGAACCGACCGCACGACAACTCAGTTTGTTTAAGCAGCTAAATAAACCGGCCCCAGAATACGCCCACCTACCTTTAGCAGTAGCTAAACCCGGTTTTAAGCTATCAAAACAAAATTACGCTCCGGCAATAGCAAAATCAGATCCAAAGCCCGCGTTGTTCGATGCCTTGCGCTTTTTAGGCTTAAAGCCAGAAAGCTCACTTTTATCGTTAAATATCGAACAGATGTTAGCTTGGGCTATTGAAACTTACCGCCTTGAACACATACCAAAGGTGCAAGAAATACAAGTTAGCGAGGATCCAAACTCTCCTTTTTGTAACTTTGTTACTATTGAAAAATAAATTGCCAATTTTAAAGGCCGAGTAACTTAATTTTTCAGCCCTGCTGGTATATGATAGCGACCCAAAGTGTGCGAATCATCAACACCTTAATTTAGCGCCATTTAAAACACACTGATTACACGTCAATCTCACATCGGCGAAGTATCAAACAAACGCTATACTTGATGAGTCGCAAAGTCCGCGTCGTAGGAGACAGATTATTATTTCTAAGCTTTTTCAATTTTGTCGGCAGATTATTGGCCCAAATGCCACGACATCAAGTGATGCTTTGCCAACGAGCGAGTTACCTTTGGTGATCGAGCGCAGTGAACATGGTATTTCGCGCAAACAATTTAGCCCAAATGCAATCAAAGTATTGTACCGCCTTAAAGAAGGTGGTTTTGATGCCTACCTTGTAGGTGGTTGTATTCGAGATATATTGTTAGGCCAACAACCAAAAGACTTCGACGTTGTAACAAACGCAACCCCTGAGCAAATCAAAAAGCTATTTCGTAACTGTCGCCTAATTGGTCGCCGTTTTCGTTTAGCCCATATCGTGTTTGGTCGAGAAATTATTGAAGTGGCGACCATGCGTGGCCATCACGAAGCCGAAGAAAGCAAAAATCAAATTAGTCAATCAAGTGAACACGGCCAACTCCTGCGTGACAATGTCTATGGCAGCATCGAAGAAGATGCCGAGCGCCGCGACTTTTCGATTAATGCACTTTACTACTCAATTAACGATTTTTGTATTTATGACTATGCCAATGGCATTAGCGCGATAAAAGCAAAACAAATTGAGCTGATTGGCGACCCAGAAACACGTTACCGTGAAGACCCTGTGCGCATGTTACGTGCAGTGCGTTTTGCCACCAAACTAGGAATGAGCATTGCACCTGGCACCGAAAAGCCAATTAAAAGCCTTGCTAACTTACTTGATCATATTCCGCCAGCTCGTTTGTTTGAAGAATCACTCAAATTGTTTTTAAACGGCAAAGCTGAAGAAAACTACTTAATGCTACGCCAATATGGTTTATTCAAAGCATTATTTCCTGCGCTTGATAAAATCTTAGATGCCAACCCTGAAGGCTTTGAGCATACGTTTATCCTGCAAATGTTTAAAAACACCGATAAACGTATTAATGCTGATAAAAAAGTCACCCCAGCCTTTATTTTTGCAGCCTTATTGTGGTTCCCATTGCAGAGCATTGCGAAGAAGTTACAACAACGCGACCAACTTTCAGAGTACGATGCATTTGCACAAGCAATGAACAAAGTGCAGAGTGAAAACGCGCAACAGGTAGCAGTACCAAAACGCTTCACCTTGGGTGCACGCGATATTTGGCATATTCAGCAACGCCTTGATAAACGAGGTGGTCAGCGCGCTTATAGGCTCACTCAACAGCCTCGCTTCAAAGCCGCTTATGATTTCTTATTACTGCGTGTGCAAGCTGGCGAAGAGCAACAAAAAGAGCTTGCTGATTGGTGGACAACCTACCTAAGCCAAGACATTAATGGCCAAAAAGAGATGGTTAAAAACTTAGGACACCAAGGTGGCCCTAAGCGCCGTCGTCGCCCACGCAAGAAAAAAGTAGACTAAGTATGCATACCGTTTATTTAGGTTTAGGTGCCAACTTAAACACACCACGTAAACAAATTCATGCTGCTGTCACTGCCCTAAAAGCATTAAAAGATGTTGAGTTTGTTTGTGTATCCCATGATTACGCAAGCAAACCAATGGGGCCACAAGATCAACCCGATTATGTAAATGCAGTCGCGTGTGTTAAAACTGCACTTAAGCCAGAGCAGTTACTTGATTTAACTCAAGCCATTGAGCTTGAGCATGGCCGTGTTAGAAAAGAAGAACGCTGGGGTCCGCGTACCCTTGATATAGATATTTTATTGTTCGGTAATGACGTGATAGACACCCCTCGCTTAACTGTGCCTCATTATGGCCTAACAGAGCGAGAGTTTGTTGTTTATCCCTTGTTGGAAATTGCACCAACACTTGTACTACCGAATAATCAATCACTTGCTGATATAACAAAAACGTTGCCTTTAAACGATTTACAACAACTCCCTCAGCAGTAATCAACCAAGGCTAAGCCTTAGAGGAAATTATGTCTAAAATCACCGTTTCAACCTTGAATAAAATGAAACAAGAACAACAAAAAATCACCGCATTAACGGCTTACGACGCCAGCTTTGCTAAATTGTTTCATGATAATGGCGTCGAGGTGATCTTAGTCGGTGACTCACTAGGCATGGTATTGCAAGGTGCTGATGACACCCTTGCTGTAACCAACACAGATATTGCATACCATACTCGCTGTGTGCGTGCCGGTAGCCGCGAATTATTTGTGATTGCTGACTTACCATTTATGACCTATGCCAACCCAGCTGATGCCTGTAAAAATGCAGCAGAGCTGATGCGTGCTGGGGCAAACATGGTTAAGCTTGAAGGTGGCGAATGGCTGCACGACAGCATTCGTGCAATGACCCAACAAGGTATTCCAGTATGTGGCCACCTAGGCTTAACACCTCAGTCAGTGCATGTTTTTGGCGGTTTTAAAATTCAAGGTCGTGAGCAATCTCAAGCCGATAAAATGGTCAGCGATGCGAAAGCACTTGAAGCGGCAGGTGCACAGTTACTTGTTTTAGAATGTATTCCAAGTGAGCTTGCTAAACGTATTACTGATGAGCTAAACATTCCTACCATTGGTATTGGTGCAGGTAATCAAACTGATGGCCAAATCTTAGTAATGCACGACCTAGTTGGTATTTCGGCAGGTTATATCCCTAAGTTTTCAAAGAACTTTTTATTAGAAACCGGCAATATGCCAGCAGCAGTGCAAAAGTATTGTGAAGATGTAAAAAGTGGTGCTTTCCCAAGTACCGAACACGAGTTTAAATAAATGCAATCAATCACTGAAATTAAATCGTTACGCAGCCAAATCAAAGCTTGGCGTCAAGCGGGCCTGAGCATTGCGCTAGTGCCTACCATGGGCAATTTACACCAAGGTCACTTTTCACTTGTTGAAAAAGCCAAAACATTGGCTGATAAAGTGGTTGTGAGTATCTTTGTAAACCCGATGCAATTTGGTGCCAACGAAGACCTTGATAGTTACCCGCGTACACTAAACGAAGATAAACAAGGTTTAGCAGATCTTGGTACTGATATCGTGTTTACCCCATCCGTTGAAACAATTTACCCAAATGGTTTAGGCGAGCAAAGCTTTGTCGATGTACCGGGGGTTTCTATGGGTTACTGTGGAGGCTCGCGTCCTGGTCACTTCAAAGGCGTTGCAACCGTTGTCACTAAATTATTTAATTTAGTACAACCTGACTTTGCTTGTTTTGGTGAAAAAGATTTTCAGCAGCTACAGGTTATTAAAACCATGACGCGCGACCTATCTATCCCAGTTGAAATTATTGGCGTACCTACTTGCCGCGAAATCTCTGGTTTAGCAATGAGCTCTCGTAATGGCTATTTATCTGATGAGCAAAAAGACACCGCAAAAGTACTGTTTGCCACACTAAATAATACTGCAACGGCACTTAAACAAGGCAGCGCAGACATTGCAGCTCTTGAGGCAGATGCAAAAGCACAACTTGAAAAGGCAGGACTAAAACCTGACTATTATTCGATTGCAGAGCGCTCTACACTAAAACCAGCCACCGTGGCTGACAAACAACTTGTTATTTTAGCTGCTGCTTATTTGGGCTCAGTACGTTTAATTGACAATTTACAAGTTGAGCTGGATTAAATAGCAACAATCTGGGTAAGATGGATTGCAAAGAAAAGACATAAACTAGGGATAAGCATGAAAAAATTACCAGCAATTGCAGCAACATTGTTTGCTATGACATTACTGTCTGCCTGCTCAAACAAAATTGACAACCCAGAAATGCAGCAATGTGCTCAGCAAAACTATCAATGCGAAGCGAGCTGTGAGCAACAAAGCACCGCTGATGGCTTAGTTCATAAAGTCTGTAGCAACAAGTGCATTGAAGCTTACAACCAATGTAAAGCCAATGCAGAAAAGTTAGGCGAAGTTAAATAACAACGACTCGCTTTTTAAGGCACTGAAAACCTATTCGGTGCCTGCACTCCCCCTCACGATTACAATTTCACTCGCACAATTAAGCCTCTGGTAATTTTGTTCATATTTTTGTTTACCCTTTAAGCTATTCATATTAGGGCAAGCTTTCGTTCATTAAACTTCTCCATATTGGTGACGAATAAACAACTGCAACCGTGTAATTGTTTCGCACTAATTTCAAAATTTTACTCTTCGCATTTAGCTGCACCAACTCAAAGCCATTGAGATTGTTAGTTTTTATTTTGGGTCCAGTAATTGCTATGAGATATGAAAGAATTAACGTGATTTACGGCTAAAGGAAAATTGAATGAAACCAGAAACCCGAACTAAGCTCTTCAGCGCTATTAAAAAGAAGACCTTCTTGGGCGTATTATTAGCCATCAGCGCAGGTCATAGTTACGCAGTTGAAGAACCAGATCAGCCAAAAGCAACTGAAACAGAACAAACAGCCGCTGAGGTTCAAGCAACCGAAAATGAAAAACAGCAAGTAAAGGATAGTGCTGCGGTTGAGCTTAAGCCTGCAATGATCACGATTCCAGAAGAAAAGCTATTTGAAGTTATCACTGCACGTGCGAAGAAATTAGCCTCTGCGCCGTATGTAGCCCCTAAGGAGTTAGAGCTTGAAGCATTAACTAGCATTGGTTATCAGGACTACCGTGCAATTCGTTTTCGTACTGAGCAAGCAATTTGGAAAGATCAAAGCCTGTATGAAGTGCAGTTATTCCACCCAGGCTTCTTATATCGCTCACCGGTTGCAATTAATACTCTTGAGCAAAATGCCGAAGTAAAAAGTTTACCTTTTAAAACAGATTACTATCGTTACGATGCAACTGCTGCCCCGTTAGAGCAAGAGATCAGCACCGCTATTGCCAATACACAACTTGGCCATGCAGGTTTTCGTTTGCATTTTCCACTGAACAACAACCAGTACAAAGACGAAGTAGCTGTGTTCCAAGGTGCTTCGTATTTTCGTTTAGTTGGCCCGCATCAAGTATATGGTCTGTCAGCTCGAGGTCTTGCAGTTGATACAGCACTGAGCTCAGGCGAAGAATTTCCTGTATTCAAAGAGTTCTGGTTAGTAAAACCTGCACCCGAAGATACTACCATCGTGCTTTATGCATTATTAGATAGCCCTTCAGTGTCGGGAGCCTATCGTTTTGAACTAACACCTTCTACTAACACTGAAGTAAAAACCGAGATGCAAATTTTTGCCCGTAAAGACATTAAAAAGCTCGGCATAGCCCCGCTAACAAGTATGTTTTACCACGGTGAAAATAGTACTAAGTTTTTTGATGATTACCGCCCTGAAGTACATGATTCTGATGGCCTATTAATGCAATCAGAACAAGGTCAATGGATTTGGCGTGCACTGAATAACCCGAAGAAATTGAGCGTGACTTCGTTTAGCTACGCGAACCCTAAAGGCTTTGGCCTTGCGCAGCGAGACCGAGATTTTAATAACTACCTTGATACCGAAGCGCATTATCACAACCGTCCGAGCATGTGGATTGAGCCAGTGGGTAATTGGGGTAAAGGGCGTGTTGAGTTAGTAGAGATCCCAACAGATACCGAAACTAACGACAATATTGTTAGCTACTGGGTGCCAGAGCAGCCAATGAAAGCTGGTGACAGCTTAAGTTTTAGTTACAAGCTGTCGACTTTCAATGCCACACTTGCAACTCAAGATAAAGCGAGTGTGTTAAGAACTCGAATTGGTAGTGCAGCATTACCTGGTGAAGACAATCCACCACCAAAAAGCCACCGCCAATTTACCGTTGATTTTAGTGGCGAAACGATTAATCAACTATCTGCTAATTTTGCCATGCAGGCGGATCTTACACTCTCAGCTGGGCAAATAAGCGATAAAACGGTACAGCAGTTACCAAACAATCAAGGATGGCGCGTAGCATTTAAAGTGGCGCCAGAGGGAGATAAGCCTGTTGATATGCGCTTATCGTTAAAACTACGTGATAAAGAAATCAGCGAGGTATGGAGCTATGTCTGGTATCCAAACGACGTCCAATAGTAAAGCATTAAAGGCAACAGCAATGCCATTTAAGAAGACCCGCGCTTGGCTTTTTTCGAGCCTAGCGCTTACCATTACCGCCTATGGCGTGTGGATCATGTTCGATATTTTAAATTCAAACGGCATGACACCGCTTGAGTACGCTTTACTGGCATTATTTACAGTTACCTTCGCGTGGATTGTTACAGCCTTTTGTAGTGGCTGTATGGGCTTTATCTTGCAATTATTTCGTATTGACCCGTTGACCTTAAAACGTCAAAAGCCAATCGAGATTAATCAGCATGCCTTGAGCCAAACTAAAACAGCCATTGTTATGCCTATCTACAACGAAGATACAGAGCGTGTCATCGCCGGTTTTGAAGTAAGTTTACGCTCGCTGGCTAAAACAGGGCAAATGCCGCATTACGACTTTTACTTGCTAAGTGATACGCAAGACCCTGAAATTGCACGTAATGAACTTAAAGCGTGGAATGCACTTACTGAGCGCTTAGGTGATTTAGCAAAGCATACTTTTTATCGTCGCCGTGAAGATAATAAACACCGTAAAGTGGGTAACTTAACTGATTTTTGTGAACGTTGGGGTAGCCAGTACGATCACATGATTGTGCTTGATGCCGATAGCATTATGACGGGTCAATGTATGCTTGAACTGACTTCTAGCATGATCAGCAATCCAAAATCAGGCTTGATCCAAACGATCCCTATTCCAGTTCGCCAAGACACGTTTTTTGGTCGTTTTTTACAGTTTGCATCAATTTTATATAGCCCAATGCTGGCAACTGGTTCTGCTTTTTGGCAAACAAACCAAGCAAACTACTGGGGCCACAATGCGATTATTCGCGTTGAAGCATTCACAAAGTGCTGCGGCCTACCTGTTTTAAAAGGTAATGCCCCATTTGGTGGTGAGATCTTAAGTCATGACTTTGTAGAAGCTTCTCTGCTACACCGCAGTGGTTGGGATGTGTTACTGCTTAGCGATGTTGAAGGCAGTTACGAAGAAGTACCAAGTAACATTCTCGATTACGCGATTCGTGATAGACGTTGGGTGCAAGGTAATATCCAGCATTTAGGTTTACTGCCTAAATCAGGTCTTAAGCTAATGAGTAAAATGCACTTTTTATTTGGTGCCACAGCTTATATTTCATCGTTGATTTGGTTATCTATGCTGGCATTAAGTACCTTAGATGCAGTAACTCGTGCACTTAATAGCGACGTGTACTTTAATCATGCTTATCAACTTTTCCCAACCTGGCAAATTGCTAAAACGGATTTAATTGATTCGTTGTTATTTATTACAGCTGTATTGTTGTTACTGCCTAAATTAATGGGCGTAATTGTGACTTTAGTGCATCGTAATAAAGCCTTTGGCGGTACGATGAAATTAATTGCCGGTTCACTCATCGAAACTATTTTTGCGATTGTGATTGCCCCTTTAATGATGGTGTTTCATAGCTACTTTGTAGTGTGCGTATTTTTAGGCAAAAAAGTTAGCTGGGATGCACAACCTCGCGAAGGCAGAATGGTGCCGTGGAAAGAAGCGATTGGTTATACGTTATTTTCGACTATTACCGCGATTATCTGGGGTTCGGTTGCCTACTATTACACACCGACTTTCTTTTGGTGGTTATCACCTATTTTAGTAGGCCTTATTTTAGCAGCGCCAATTGTACGCTATTCAAGCAGCATCGGCTTAGGTGTGAAAATGCGAAAAATGGGTTTATTTTTATGTCCAAGTGAAGTTGAAAACGATGATACCTTAGCGGCACTTCGTGTACATCAACAAGAAATTGGCTTGCCAAAAGATGAACACGCTGACTTTAATGTACCAGCATTACCTAATGAATACCCAACGGTAATGCCTATTCAAAGCTTTAAGGCACCCTCAGGCAAAAAGCGCAAGCAAGTACGTATTGCTCAGCAACGTATTAAAGCCAAGCTCTTTGCCAAAAGCTAAACGAAAAAAAACCGCTCAATGAGCGGTTTTTTCATCTATGTCTGTATGGTTGTTACAGAAGGCCTAGCTTTTTAAGTTCAGCCATTGCCATTTTGCCTGAAAGTGGCACATAACCATCTTTCTCAACAATTTTTTGACCATCTACAGAAAGAACCATTTTTAAGAACTCTGCATCGATTGGTGAAAGCGGCTTGTTAGGGTGCTTGTTCACGTAAACATATAAGAAACGAGATAGTGGATATTTACCTGTTGCTACATTTTCTAATGTTGCATCAACAAAGTTATCGCCTTTCTTAGAAAGTGGTACTGTACGTACACCTGATGTTTTATAACCGATACCTGAGTAACCAATCGCGTTCACAGAAGAAGAGATTGACTGTACTACAGATGCAGAACCTGGTTGTTCGTTTACATTGTTACGGAAGTCACCTTTACAAAGGGCTTTCTTCTTGAAGTAACCGTAAGTACCTGATACTGAGTTACGACCGTAAAGCTGGATATCTTTTGCAGCCCAATCACCCTCAAGACCTACTTCGCTCCAACGGTTAACTTGTTCACTTGCACCACATTTACGTGTAGAAGAGAAAATCGCATCAACTTGGTCAATACGTAAACCTTTGATTGGGTTATCTTTGTGTACGAATACAGCTAGAGCATCGATTGCAACGCGAACTTCAGTTGGCTTGTAGCCGTAACGCTTTTCGAATGCTTCGATTTCTTTTGACTTCATACGACGGCTCATTGGGCCGAAGTTTGCTGTACCTTCAGTTAATGCTGGAGGAGCAGTTGAAGAACCCGCTGCTTGGATTTGAATGTTTATGTTTGGATAGAAGCGTTTGTACTCTTCTGCCCAGAACGTCATCATGTTTGCAAGAGTGTCAGAACCAACAGATGAGAAGTTACCAGAGATACCACTTGTTTTAGTGTACTCAGGCATATCTTTATCAACTGCAGCTGCTTGTGCTGATACAAATGTTGTTACAGCCACACCCATTGCGGCAACGAGATTTTTGAATTTCATAGGGGTTACTCCGATTTGTTCGTCCCATTTCCTAACTGCGGTCTACTCTAATGACACTAGATGACAGTTAGATTACCCTTAAATGACATTTTTATGACTTTGCAGTTTTTTCTATTTTTTCTTCAATACGTACGACTTTTTCGCTACCAAATGCAAACGCAAAGGTAGAGCCCTGTCCTAATTTACTGCTGATATCTAATCGACTGTCATGCCTTGTAAGTACATGTTTTGTAATTGCTAAACCTAGCCCAGACCCACCTGTCGTTCGGCTACGAGCTTTATCGACACGATAAAAACGCTCGGTTAAACGGTTAATATGCTCTGCGGCAATACCATCACCATTATCAGTCACACTAAATGCGGCTTGGTTATTTTTAAGCTGCCAATCAACCACAATCTTGCCACCTGGCTTGGTGTAATGAATGGCATTAAAAACAAGGTTAGAAAAGGCACTACGTAATTCGTCTTCGGCCCCTTTAATGTCTAAACTCGTATCAACATTAAATATAAGCTCATGGCCTTTGTCTTGGTTCAATGACTGTGCTTCGGTTTGAATATAGGTAAGAAGCTGCGGCACATTGACAGGCTTATCGTTATCTTGACGACGTGCCCCTTCAATACGCGACAAAGACAGTAATTGATTGACCAAGCTATCCATACGCTTACATTGTTCAAGCATGGTTGTTTGCGCTTTTTGCCACATTGCAGGAGGTGGTAAGCTATCTGAATCAAGCATTTCTAAGTAACCGGTTACCACAGTAAGCGGTGTTCTCAGCTCATGAGAAACATTGGCCACAAAGTCTTTACGCATCTGCTCAAGTTGCTTTAAGCGAGTAACATCACGCACCACCATCATCAACTGTGAACTCGCATAGGGCATAACACGAAACTCTAAGGTTTGATCGTAGCTGTGGCCACCATCAAGCTCGAGCGGTTCATCGAAACAAGCTTTATGCATGTACTTTGCAAACTTAGGATCGCGAATAAGATTATCTAAGCGTTGCCCATGATCGGTAGGCCATTGTAAACCTAAAACCTTTAAAGCCAATTGGTTACACCAAATAATGCTAAGATCTTTTTGTAATACGACAACCGCATCAGGCACAGCTTCGGCACCATCACGAAAACGGCGTATTAAGTCTGCCAATTCATTGCGTTTTTTACGGTTGCGGTGTTGTAAATGATAGATCCCTTCAAAGACTTGCTCCCACGCTCCCTCCCCTTCGGGTGGGTTAAAACTACGTTGATTAAGGAGCCAATCGCTGAGGCGATATAATTGATGATAATGCCAAATTAAAAGTGCAAAAGAGCCTAAAAATAAAAGCAAAAAAGGCGCACCTACAAGTACGCCAACTAATAACAAGGGTAAGAAATACATAAACAGGCGTTTTGCTAACGCCTGTTTATTCACTACTCGATACATACACTCACTTTACCTTAAGTATGTAAATTAGCTTGTTAAGGTCATTGCCATGACACTTATAATTTACTTGAAAAACGATAGCCTGCACCGCGAACGGTTTGCACTAAACGGTCATGCCCTAATGGTGCAATCGCTTTACGTAGACGGCGAATATGTACATCAACAGTACGGTCTTCTACATATACATTTGTTCCCCATACATGATCAAGTAATTGTTCACGGCTGTAAACACGTTCAGGATGCGTCATGAAGAAATGTAGTAATCTAAATTCAGTAGGCCCCATATCTAATTCACTACCTTCTGATGTTACACGGTGTGAGATTGGGTCAAGGCGTAAGCCATGAACTTCAATGGCTTCTTCTAATGAGGTTGGTGAAACACGGCGAATAACCGCTTTAATGCGCGCCATTAATTCTTTAGGAGAAAATGGTTTGGTTACGTAATCATCAGCACCTACTTCAAGGCCGCGTACTTTGTCTTCTTCTTCACCGCGAGCAGTCAGCATAATGATAGGGATCTGACGAGTATATTCGTTTTGCTTAAATTTCTTAGCAATTTGAATACCGCTACCACCAGGTAACATCCAATCTAATAAAACCATATCTGGGTATGGTTCAACCATAGCTTCAATCGCAGAGTCATAATCTTCTGCTTCAATTGCTTGAAAACCATTTTGCTCTAAAACAAAAACCAGCATCTCTCTGATAGGCGCTTCGTCATCGACGACTAGTACTTTACGTGACATTCCAATTTATCTCTTTCGTTAGCGAACTGGTTTCATTATTATGACTAAGTATGACATTTTTATGAAAGTCTAACGAGTAATTGAAAAAGCGCAAAAGAATCAAAGCAAAAATAGCCATTTTTTACGCTTAAATAGTAAATTTCGGATTAAAAGTCATACCTTAAAGTGACTGCAAGATGATCTTCATCAGCATTATTATCTAGTGAAAATTGCGTATACCACATGTACATACGTGCTTGTTTTGACAGGCTTCGTTCAACACCAACAGAAGTACCGCTACCCGAATCTTTCAATTTACCAAAGCTGCCATCAGTATCTTGATATTGCGCCAGCAACTTATATTTATCTATTTTGTAAGATGCGCTCACCAAAAAGCCATCTTCTTTGTCAGAACCTGTGACTTTTTCGCTTTGTTGATACATACCGCCTAGGGTTAAATCGCCTAATTGGCCTTGCGCCGTAAACCGTGTTGTATCATAACCGGCTACTTTACTGTCGTGGGCAACACTTACAAAGTAAGGCGCTTTTTTAAATTTACTATCACCATACATAAATGCCGCAGAAACACCGGTTTCTTCATCTTGTTTGGAGTTATCTTCAGCAATATAGGTGACCACAAATTGCATATTGCCAACAATTGGCGAACTGTAATGAACCACATCACCAAGGCGATTTTCACCATTGAACAAGGCTTTAACATCACCATTAAAGTCGTTCATTAAATCAATTTTACCCTGCGATACTTTTAATGCCGTATCGTGACGACCAAGCACTACCTGCCCATAACTGCCTTGTAGACCAACATATTGATTACGCGCAGTAATATTCTCTTCAGTTTTACCATCGCTATCTTGATCTGCCGCATTTACTGCAAATTCAAACTTATATACGGCTTTTAACCCATCGCTTATTTCACCGCTGCCTTTGATCCCCATACGAGAGTTATAGCTCTCAATAGAAGTTTCGCTGCCATCGCCAGTGTCGCTATTAGCAACCCCTAAATGGGCCCGACCATACACATCTACAGCTTCGGCAGCACTATGAAAAGAAATAATGCACATTGCAAAGCTCGACAACATCATGGCAGGTTTATTCATGGTAGCGATCCTCAATTTAAGCAATAACTTAAAAATCGAACATAAAGGGCTTTTGGTCAAGCCGAGGAGGAGATATTTCACATAAAAATCACGGATCACTGATCTACCAACTTAATCAGATCAGGATCAGATTTTTACTAAGAAGATCAACTTCAGATCAGTTTTTTACTTAGAGAATAAGATAACTTGTTGATTTAATGTTAAGGCGCTCAGCATTTCGTTTAAAAGATGAGCAAAGAAAAGCCTGTGATCAGTATACAACTAGTAAAATAATGATCCGTGAAAGCTAAGGTTAGTAAAACAGTGATCCTGAAAAACACGAGTAAGTATATCGCTGATCCGCCTTGATCGAATCATATAAAAAACCGGCATAAAGCCGGCTTTTTCACTTTACTATCAATCACTTGATTTGTGGATCAAGTTCACCTGATAAGTATTTAAGATGCATATCATCTAAAGAGATTGGCTTGATCTTACCAGCTTGACCTGCCGTACCAAATGCTTCGTAGCGAGCAACACAGATCTCTGTCATTGCTTTCGTTGCTTCAGCTAAGTATTTACGTGGATCAAAGTTAGCTGGGTTTAAAGCTAAGTGACGACGAATTGCACCTGTTGATGCTAAACGAAGATCGGTATCGATATTAACTTTACGAACACCATATTTAATACCTTCGATGATCTGCTCTACTGGCACGCCATACGTTTCAGGAATTTCGCCACCGTATTGGTTAATCACTTCTAACCACTCTTGTGGCACAGAAGACGAACCATGCATTACTAAGTGTGTGTTAGGAATACGCGCGTGGATTTCTTTAATGCGATCAATCGCTAAGATATCGTCTGTTGGTGGACGAGTGAACTTGTACGCACCATGTGATGTACCACAAGCAATAGCAAGTGCATCAACCTTAGTTTTACTAACGAAATCAGCGGCTTCTTCAGGATCTGTTAGCATTTGATCAGTAGACAATTTACCTTCAGCACCAACGCCGTCTTCTTCACCTGCTTCACCTGTTTCCAGTGAACCTAAAACACCTAACTCGCCTTCAACAGACACACCACAAGCATGTGCCATTTCAACTGTTTGACGTGTTACATCAACATTGTATTCGTAGCTTGAAGGGGTTTTACCATCAGACATTAATGAGCCATCCATCATAACTGACGAAAAGCCTAACTGGATTGAGCGCTGACATACACCTGGTGAAGTTCCGTGGTCTTGGTGCATTACAACTGGGATATGAGGCCATTCTTCAACGGCTGCTAAAATCATATGACGAATAAAAGGGGCACCAGCATAGGCACGTGCGCCTGCTGAGCCTTGTACAATTACCGGGCTGTTTGTTTTGTCAGCCGCTTCCATAATTGCACGCATTTGCTCTTGGTTATTAACGTTAAACGCAGGTACGCCGTAACCATTTTCAGCTGCATGATCAAGAAGTTGTCGCATACTGATTAAAGCCATTTGGTATTCTCCAAATTGTATCGACAGTAGTTTCCTACTATCTAGTTTGAACGGATAAGTTATTTTTTGATGCATCACTGCATCACGAAAAGCTCGCGCCTACCGTAACAGCTGTAAATAAAACGAGGGTGAGAGGTATTTTATTAACAGCTAAACCAGCGTAATTACCTAATAACTACGCTGGCATACGCACTAATTACTTAGCACGTTCTTCAAGCATAGCAACTGCTGGTAATTTTTTCCCTTCTAAAAATTCAAGGAAAGCACCACCACCGGTTGAAATGTAAGAAACTTTATCGGCAATGCCGTATTTATCAATCGCTGCAAGCGTATCACCGCCACCAGCAATCGAGAATGCACTTGAGTTAGCAATCGCATCAGCAATAGCACGTGTGCCGTTGCCAAATTGGTCAAATTCAAATACACCAACTGGACCATTCCATACAACAGTGCCCGCATTAGCAATGATTTTTGCTAATTGGTTTGCTGTATCAGGACCAATATCGAAGATCATGTCTTCGTCTGTTACTTCATTCACATCTTTTAATGTCGCCACTGCAGATTCTGAGAACTCATTACCTACAACAACATCAGTTGGTACCGGGATTTCACCGTTATTAGCTTTTGCCGCAGCACTTAATTTGTTTGCTTCATCAATTAAGTCAGCTTCAAATAAAGATTTACCTACTGGGTGACCTGCCGCTGCGATGAAGGTATTAGCGATACCACCACCCGTTACAAGTTGATCAACCACTTTCGAAAGTGAATCAAGTACAGTTAACTTAGTCGATACTTTAGAGCCACCAACAATAGCAACCAAAGGACGAGCTGGGTTATCAAGCGCTTTACCTAGTGCGTCTAGCTCTGCCGCAAGTAGTGGACCTGCACACGCAACATCAGCAAATAAACCCACACCGTGAGTCGATGCTTGTGCACGGTGAGCCGTACCAAATGCGTCCATTACGTAAACATCACATAATGCAGCTAGTTTTTTAGACAGTGCTTCGTCGTTTTTCTTTTCGCCAGCGTTAAAACGCACGTTTTCGAAAACAACCACTTCGTTATCAGCAACGTCTACGCCTTCTAGGTAGTCTTTTTCAAGACGAACTGTTTGCTCAAGGGCATCATTTAAATAATTAACCACAGGGGCAAGCGAAAACGCTTCATCATATTCCCCTTCCGTAGGGCGGCCAAGGTGTGACATCACCATTACTTTAGCGCCTTTTTCTAACGCTAATTTGATAGTTGGTAATGCTGCACGAATACGTGCATCAGAGGTCACTTTACCTTCTTTTACAGGCACATTTAAATCTTCACGAATTAACACGCGTTTGCCGTTTAAATCTAAATCTGCCATTTTAATGACCGACATGGACTTCTCCTTAGTTAACGATACTAATATTATATTTATAAATTATTGGCTTACAGCCATCATCGCACGCGCAGTGTCGAGCATACGATTCGCAAAGCCCCACTCATTATCGCACCACACTAACAACTTTATCAGTCGTTTATGACTAACACGTGTCTGAGTGCCATCTATGATACAAGAATGTGGGTCATGATTAAAATCTACCGATACCAATGGCTCTTCTGTGTAGCTTAAAATACCGTCAAGGCGGTCTTTTGCAGCTAACTTAAGTGCCTGATTGACAGTCGCTAAATTCACATCGGTATTCACTGTTACACTTAAATCCATCGCCGTCACATTGATAGTTGGTACCCTAACAGCAATGGCTTCGAAGCGACTATGAAACTTAGGCAAAATACGCTCAATACCACGAGCAAGCTTTGTATCTACCGGAATAATAGACTGGCTTGCAGCGCGAGTACGACGTAAATCATGATGATACGCATCAATCACTTGCTGATCATGCATCGAGGCATGAATCGTTGTAATAGCCCCAGATTCAATCGAAAATGCGTCATCCAGCACTTTAATTACTGGCACAATACAGTTTGTGGTACATGAACCGTTTGAAACAATCGTATGTTCAGCTTTTAGCTCATCATCGTTAATACCATACACAATTGTGGCATCAACATCAGCATCTGCAGGCTGTGAAAACAATACTTTTTTTGCACCAGCAGCCAAGTGTAGTTCTGCATGTTCACGAGAGTGATACACCCCAGTACATTCAAGAACCACATCAACATCAAGAGTTTGCCAAGGTAGTTCTGCAGGGTTTTCTTCTGCAAATAAGGCTATAGAGTCGTTAGCAACCGTTAAAGTATCTTCGCCAAGATTAACAGGGAATGAAAAGCGGCCGTGAGATGTATCGTATTTAAGGAGATGGGCAATGCCCTTAGGGTCGGCTAATTCGTTAATAGCGACAATTTTGATTTGATCTTCAAGCCCTGATTCATACAGTGCACGGACGATATTGCGCCCGATTCGACCAAAACCATTAATTGCAAGTTTGATTGCCATGAAGAAGAAAATCCACTCTATTTGCTTGCAGATAAAGGCAACTGCCTTTTAGATGGCGGTATTGTAATCGACCTTTGAAGTTTTTATAAGAGGGCAAGGTAAATAAAACTACTTTAACAACCCTAGATGGCTCAATTTTGGGAATCGACCTGAAGAGTTTTTATAAGAGGTCAGCCAAAATAAAAATTGCTTAGCATGTTTTAGATGGCGCAGTTTTGGTAATCGACCTTACACATTTTTATAAGAGGGCAAGGTAAATAAAAATACTTTAACAACCCTAGATGGCTCAATTTTGGTAATCGACCTGAAGAGTTTTTATAAGAGGTCAGCCAAAATAAAAATTGCTTAGTATGTTTTAGATGGCGCAGTTTTGCTAATCGACCTTACACATTTTTATAAGAGGGCAAGGTAAATAAAACTGCGTTAGCAACCTCAATCTTACTTTTTTCCTTTATAGCCAGCGACGAACAGATTTTTTGTATTGCTGGTATGCTGACCCAAACTTCTCTGCCATAAACGTTTCTTCTGGCATAATTTGAAATCGATTCATATAGAGAATAAATACCGGCAGCATTATAAAACTCGCAATATTACCAAGATAAATTCCCCAACCAACTAACATTAATAACATACCTACATACATTGGGTTACGGCTAAATTGATAAACACCACTTGTAACAAGACTCGCCGACTTTTCTGGAATTCGAGGGTCAACGGTCGTGCCTTGCTTGCGAAATTGATAAACCCCTAATAAAGCAAACATCACACCTGAAAATGCTATGAGTAGTGCTACAAAAGGTGATACAAAAAACGAGAAGCTAAAACTCGTAAACAACTCAGCTGTGCCCCACATCATCAATGCAATGATCAGCAGCAGCGCGACTGGAGGAATTTTTAATTCTAACTGATTCACACAAGCTCCCCTACTTTCAATGCCTTACCACGACTAATTTGATGACACTGGGCTAAGAATAACTCGGCCGTTGCCATGGCATCAGTAAGGGCATGGTGCGAGCTGTAATGCGGTAAGTTGTAGCGTTTACGGCATTCGCTAAGTGTTAAATCATCGTGGCCAATTTCGTGGCCTTGCTGGTGCAGGCGTTTTTTTTCAATAACAAAGGTATCAAGAATTAAACGCGCTTTTGCATCTAAGCCAAGCGTTCTGCAGGCCTGTTTTAAAAACCCCCAATCAAGTGCCGCATTATGAAACACTAAAATGCACTCACCAAAATGCTGATGCAGCTTGCCAAGAATGATTTCGAGGCTTTCACCAGTATCTATGTCTTGTTTTGCAATACCGTGATAAATCGGGCTTTGTTCTAAGCTTTGCACGTCTTTATTTATTAAATGCTGCGCACCGCTGAGCTTAATGCACTGATCTTCTATCATTACCCACGCCACTGAGACAATTTCGTGCTGGCGAGGGTCAAGGCCCGTTAATTCCATGTCTATCACTACGTAGCGCTCTTTATAGGCATCGGCTGCCAAGAGTTGCTTACGTGCTAAATACCGACTTAACCAGCGTTTAACCATAACGCCTCCTATAAACTACCGCGAGCAAATTTAAATGCGGCCGCTTGCTGTGCCTGTTTAACCAAATAAAATGCTTCTTTTAATTGATGTCGCTCTAATGAATTCAACGCATTTGGGTTAATACAGTTGCTAGGCAATCCCTCTTCGTTAATTTGCGTACCTAAACGCAGCTGGGTTAAAAAGCGCCAACAGTCTTTTAGGTTATATAAGTCATCTTTATTGAGTAGCGAAAATTTCATTAACGCATCAATACGCTCTTGCGTATTAGCACGCTGAATACCCGCTTTAAGCGAATATAAACGTACTATGTCGTTGATGATCACCACACCGCGTTTTTTTAAGTCGAGGTACTTATGCTGCTTTTCGTCAGTTTCTAATTTAAATTGATTAAACAAACCAATAGGCACTGGCGTATTTTTAATGTCGCTGGCCATAGCTGCATAGAATAAGTCGTTTTTAGAAATGCGTTTTAGCTGCTCACAAAAGCGCGCATATAAGGTGGTTGAGCCTTCAATAAAACGTAGATCAAAAAATATCTTACAATTGAGCATCGCCTCTGGTGTGGGTGAGGTGATCCACTTATGAAACTTTTCTGTCCAAGCATTAATGCCCATACGGCACTGTGCATTGCTCGCCATAATATTGCCAGGGCAACGTTTTATACCGCACTCAATTAAGTGCTCACAGACATACTCGCCCATGCGCTTAAAGTAATCGTGTTGTTCTTCTGTTAAATCATCAGGTAACAACAGGCCATTATCTTGGTCAGAATGCAGTGTTTGTTCTTCTCGCGCTTGTGAACCAAAACAAATAAAACTAAAGCTGGTTGGTGCCGCGCCATTATCTTCTTGGAACAAACGGATCAAACGCGAAGTCAGTGCATCGGTTAAGCCACTTAATAATTTACCAATCAAGGAGATATCATCAATATTGTTTGAAAAACCTTTTAATAAACCGGGTATCTCTTGCGAATAACGCTTTAAGTCAACCACGCTGTGCGCTTTGTAAATTCGCCCAATTAATTGTACTGGGTCGCTTTTTTGCTGACGCAGTAAATCAGTACTGGTGAGCATACCAAGCGGTTTATGATGTTCATCAAGCACTGGTAAATGGTGAATATTATGCTTAAGCATTAAGTGCAGCGCCGAAAACACGCGGTTATTTTCAAAAATAAACTTGGGTTTACACGTCATGATGCTACTTACTGACTCTTGAGGGTCAACCTCATCGGCCAATACGCGGTTGCGTAAATCTCGGTCGGTGACAACCCCAACGAGGCGATCATGTTCAGTTAGCATAATCGACGAAACACCCTGTTGTTTCATTTTTTTAGCGGTTTGACGAATACTTGCATCAGGAGCCAAGGTAACGGCTTTGCGATTCATCAATTCGCAAATTTTCTTCTCCGACCAACTGTCGTTTTGACTTTTATAATGAGACGACAATAAACGGTTTTTGTGGGCGCGAACAAAGTATTGCTCAAACACTTTATACTCACGGCGTAAGTAATCAAATGCCGCTTGGTTTAGCATGTAAACAATGCCTTCCTTTTGCACTGAAATGCTATTTTGAATCGCTTCGCCAGTTAACAGTGAAGGAAAACCAAAGTAATCGCCACTCGATAACTTAGTAATCACATCGCCTTTTGGGTCGACTAAATCATAATCGCCAGAGCGAATTAAAAATAATCTGAGATTATCTGAACTTAACCACTGATTTTGATTTTCGCGGGTCAGATAAATAATATCGAGATGGTTTACAAAATACTCACTGGCAGCACCATCAAGCTGATTAAATGGCGTTTGCTGCATCACAAATTGGGCGACTTCCTGTTGCTCGGTATTCATGGTCATTCTCGCTATAAAATAGAGACAATATCTACACTACCCCTGTTTGAAATAAATAAAAAGCCCGACTTAAGTCGGGCTTTTGAACTTCAAGAGTGTGTTCTTATAAAATGGTTTTATTAGTGCGCGTGTGCTGCGCTCGAACCTTTAGGGTTACGGATACCTTCAACCATTTCTTGGATTTCAACTGGTGTTTCAGCCGTTAGTTTAAGTACGATAGCTGCAACTACAAAGTTAACAATCATACCAACAAGACCGATACCCTCAGGTGAAATACCAAATAACCAGTTTGCAGGTGCATTCAATTCAGGGCTTACGAACTTGAAGTAGATAATATAAGCCGCTGTGAATGTAATACCTGTCACCATACCCGCAATCGCACCTTCTTTATTCATCTTCTTAGAGAAGATACCCATAATGATGGCTGGGAAGAAGCTCGCCGCTGCTAAGCCGAAGGCAAAGGCAACAACCGAGGCCACGAATCCTGGCGGGTTAATACCAAAGTAAGCTGAAATTACAATCGCTATCATCGCAGCTAGGCGCGCTGCTAGTAGCTCTTGTTTGTCACTTATATCTGGTTTTAAGGTACGTTTTAATAAGTCATGCGATACCGAGGTCGAGATCACCAATAGTAAGCCTGCTGTTGTTGATAGCGCTGCTGCGATACCACCTGCTGCTACTAATGCAATCACCCATGCTGGTAAGTCTGCAATCTCAGGGTTTGCAAGTACCATGATGTCGCGGTCAACTTTAACTTCGTTTGCGCTGTTTGGATCATCAATCTTACCTGCTGAGTAGAACATTTTGCCGTCACCATTTTTATCATTAAAGGTGATTAGGCCTGTTCTTTCCCAGTTTTTAACCCAAGCTGGTGCTTCAGCGTACTCTGTACCGCTACCGTCTTTACCGTTAATTGTATCAATCATGTTTACACGAGCGAATGACGCTACAGCAGGTGCTGTTGTATAAACAATTGCAATGAAAACAAGTGTCCATGCAGCTGAGATACGCGTGTCTTTAACACGAGGAACAGTGAAGAAACGAACGATTACGTGCGGTAAACCTGCAGTACCAACCATTAGTGCGCCTGTGATTGCGAATACATCAATCATGCTCTTCGAGCCTTCGGTGTACTGCGCAAAGCCAAGCTCCGTACTGAGCCCATCTAGTTTATCGAGTACAAACTGTCCTGAGCCATCGCTAAGCGTTGCACCAAAACCTGTTTGTGGGAAGAAGTGACCTGTCATCATCATTGAAATGAAGATTGCTGGAACAAGGTAAGCAAATACCAGTACACAGTACTGAGCTACTTGCGTATATGTAATCCCCTTCATACCGCCTAATACAGCGTAGAAGAATACAATCACCATACCAATGTAAACACCGGTCTCAATATCTACTTCTAAGAAGCGAGAGAAAACTACGCCCACACCACGCATTTGACCTGCGATGTATGTGAAACAGATAAAGATGGCACATAAAATTGCAACAACACGTGCAGCTTGTGAGTAATAACGGTCACCGATGAAATCTGGCACCGTGAACTTACCAAACTTACGTAGGTAAGGTGCTAAACAAAGTGCAAGTAGTACATAACCACCTGTCCAACCCATTAGATATACACCACCGTCATAGCCCGCAAACGAGATAATACCCGCCATTGAGATAAACGATGCCGCACTCATCCAGTCAGCAGCGGTTGCCATACCATTTGCTAGCGGCGGTACACCGCCCCCTGCAACATAGAATTCATTTGTTGACCCAGCACGAGCCCAGATTGCGATGCCGATATAAAGCGCGAAGCTTAAACCGACGATAATAAACGTGAGTGTTTGAACATCCATTGCTTAGCTCCTATTCGTCTACGCCATATTTTTTATCTAACGTATTCATTTTGAAAACGTAAACAAAAATCAAAGCAACAAAGGTGTAAATAGCGCCTTGCTGGGAGAACCAGAAGCCGAGTTTAAACCCAAAGAAACGTATCTCGTTAAGTACGTCTACCAGTAAAATACCGAAGCCAAATGACACGACAAACCAAATTGCTAATAATTTAAATAGCAGTGCGAGGTTTTCCGCCCAATAAGCTTTTGCTTGTTCTTCATCTTTAAAAGCCATTTTTTATCCCCTTATGCATTACAAGAAAGTAATGAGTGGTATTAGTTGTCATTAACTAAGTTAGCAAGGGTTCTGATTTATGGAATTGAGACCATAGTCGTAACAGCTAGTTTACGTTTACGTAAACTGCAAAACACCATTTGTTAATGGATGGTAAAAAACAATAATTAACAACAACTTAACCTATAAAGATAAATTTGCGAAATAGCGAAAATAGTAAAAACGAATGATCTGCGACATTAGTCTAATAAAGATACACAAAACAGTACTATTCATTAATTTTCAACAACTTGCATTTAATTAATTATTATTGCAAAAAATCTTGCCATCGAAATCGCGCATAATTCTGGTAAGGTAGTGTTATTACAATAACTACTGAATTTAAACATGACAGCTGCGCTTTTATTTGTTGCACTCGCCTATATTGGCGTGTTGTTTTGGTTGGCAAATTGGGGAGACAAAACCACTCCTCTTGCTAAAAGAATTAGTCACCACCCATTTGTTTATTCTTTTTCATTAGGGATTTACTGTACGTCTTGGACCTACTACGGTTCAGTTGGTACAGCAGCCACCAGCAGTTGGAATTACTTACCTATTTTAATCGGCCCTGCGTTGCTTTTTTTCTTTGGCCAAGGGTTTTTACGCAAATTAGTACTGGTCAGTAAAAAACAAAATATTACGACCATCGCCGACTTTATTTCAGCTCGCTATGGTAAACGGCAAACCACCGCCATTATGGTAACCATTATCGCTTTATTGGCGACGATTCCGTATATCGCACTGCAATTAAAAGCACTGAGTAGCAGCTTCTTACTACTGCAAAACGACGATCGTATTTCTGGCTCTGTGCTGGCCCTTTCGGCAACACTCATTATGGCGATGTTTGCGATATTCTTTGGTACGCGCAAAGTCGATGTAACCGAATATCGCTCAGGGCTAATGCTCGCTGTCGCCTTTGAATCTATGATTAAGTTATTAGCTTTGGTGGCCGTTGCTGGGCTTGCTTTATACACATTATTTAATTTAAGTACTGTGCAAACAGAGCAGCTAACGGGCTCTATTTGGCAACATTGGCAGAACTTCGACTTTTTTAGCTTTAACTTTATCGGCCAGTCATTAATGGCGGCAGCGGCGATTATCTGTTTACCAAGGCAGTTCCACGTGACTGTGGTCGATAACCAAGATAAACGCCACCTTTATACTGCCCGCTGGGCATTCCCCCTGTATTTATTACTGACTGCTGCAATGATTTTCCCTATTGCAACGGCAGCTATACACCCTGGCATTGGCAGTGGCTTCTCACCAGATAGCTTTGTATTAGCCCTACCGCTGATGCACGAAAACGCCTTTTTAACGACCTTTGTATTTATCGGAGGTCTATCAGCGGCTACAGCGATGATTGTTGTAGCCACACTCACGCTCAGTACCATGATTTCAAACGATGTAGTGCTGCCGTTAATGCTGCGTCGTAAGTTTAAACGTAACCTCATTACTAGCAGCTATAAGTCGCAAATCCTGTTAGTGAGACGCTTCACAATTGCTGGCATTTTGATTTTGTCGTATTTCTACCAGCAATGGTTTGGCCATGGTAAAGCGCTGGCTAGTATGGGTTTAGTGGCCTTTTCTTTGGTATCGCAATTACTCCCAGCTATTGTTGGCGGCTTATACTGGCGAAAAGGCCATGCGTATGGGGTTTATGCCGGATTATTAGCAGGCTTTATTTGCTGGGTTTTGTTCTTAATGCTGCCTATTTTAGATGCAGGCAATACCTTAAACGCAGAGCTGCAACAAACACTTATTACTCGTGGCACCCTAATCGCCTTATTTGCCAATATTGGCTGTTACATAAGTTTTTCACTCGGTGCAGATGAGCGTTTAATTGATAAAATTCAAGCAGCTGCTTTTGTTAATCCAAAAGAGCAAGCGGTATTCGCTAGACGTTTAAATAAAAACGTAAAAGCCACTGTTTACGATTTTAAAGTACTGCTGCAAACCTTCTTAGGTGTGCAGCGCTCGCAGCAAGTGCTGGCTCACTTTGCGTTGTCGCATAACTTAGATGACAACAACGCGCACCCAGAACCTGAGTTTATTGCTTATTGTGAGCGCGCCTTAACCGGTGTACTTGGTGCCTCTTCAGCACAAGCGCTGATCCACACGGTTGCTTCTGGTAAACGCATGGCCTTTGAAGAAGTGGTTAACTTTTTTGATGAAACCACACAGGCCCTGCAATTTAATCAAAACTTATTATTTACCTCTCTCGAAAACCTCAGCCATGGTATTTCGGTTGTTGATAAAGAACTTAATTTAGTGGCATGGAATAAGCGCTACGCAGAGATGTTTGCCTACCCAGATGACTTTCTCGAAGTAGGCCAACCAATTGAAGATGTGCTTAGATACAATGCCGAGCGCGGTGAATGTGGCCCCGGTGAAGTTGAACGCCATGTAGAAAAGCGCGTGCAGCATCTTAAAAACGGCACGCCCCATCACTTTATTCGTCACCGCCGTAATGGCCAAGTGTTCGAAATGATTGGTAACCCACTGCCTGATGGCGGCTTTGTAACAAGTTTCTCTGATATTACCACGCATATCGAAACGCAAAATGCGCTTGAAGAAGTAAACATGGATCTTGAAAACCGCATTGAAGCACGTACTCAAGAAATCCGTACTATCAATAAAGATTTACAAGCACAAATCGATAGCCGAGTACAAACTGAGCAAGCACTTACTTTAGCGAAAAAAGAGGCTGAGCAAGCTAATGACAGTAAAACGCGATTTTTAGCCTTAGCTAGCCACGATATTTTACAACCGCTAAATGCAGCGCGCCTATACCTTGCAGCTATTGATGATAAAACCCTTTCGAGCAACAACTTAAATAACTTTGAAAAGCTGGGTGCAAGCTTAGATTCAACGGTGCATTTGATGTCGGCGCTGTTAGAAATTGCCAAGCTCGAGCAAGGAGCAATGACCCCTACTCCGCGTCACTTTAGTATTGATGACATACTTGCCCCACTGAAAAATGAATACGCCATTATGTCGAGCGAAAAAGGCTTAAAACTGACAGTGCGTTCAAAGGGAATTATCGTTCATAGTGATATCACTTACTTACGCCGAATTATTCAAAACTTGGTGTCAAATGCGGTTAAATACACCGATAGTGGCAGAGTTTTAATTGCTTGTCGCAAACGCAAACATCATTTACGGATTGAAGTATGGGACACAGGCCCCGGCATTACAGAAGTAGAGCAAGCGAAAATCTTCAATGACTTTTATCGTATTGAAGCCGGTGATAACAAAGGGGTTGGCCTTGGCTTAGGAGTTGTAAAACGAATGGCCGACTTACTTTCTTTACGTTTAGATGTAAGTTCAACACCTGGCAAAGGTAGCCGCTTTAGTATTGAAGTACCTTATGGTGAAAGCCAATTTATTCAACAAAAAGATACGCCTAAAAAAGGGGTTGAGAACCGCAGTGCAATGAACATTATTGCTGTGGATGATGACCCTGAAAACCTTAATGCCATGGCAAGCCTATTGCAAAAGTGGCAGGCAAATTATCAGCTCTTTGATCAAGTTGAAACCGTGATGGCCTATGCCAAAGAGCACCGAGCGCCCGATGTGATCTTAATGGATTACCAGTTGGGTCATGATTGCGATGGCATCACGCTTATTAAAACCCTAAGAGAAATTTGGCAAAGCCCAGTGCCTGCCATTTTAATCACAGCGGTGCGTGATGAAGCCCTAAAACAGCAAACCAAAGAAGAGCAAATTCATTACCTTAGTAAACCTGTTAAGCCCGCAAAACTTAAAGCACTGCTTAACCACAGTACTTAACCAACGTTTTTAACAACATCGATTTAAGGCAAAGCAGTAGGCTTTGCCTTAAATTTTTGGAACAACCAACTAAGCCCAACTAACGACAAGCCTAAGCCGATAAACGAAATAGCTCGCAGCAACCCGGTTAAGTTTGCCATATCAATCAAGAACACTTTTAACACCACCAGCGCCAATAAGCCAAGGCCGAGCTTTTGTAATACCGTAATGGTTCTTAACTGCCCCACCACAACCACCAAGGCACCGATAACAAGCCAAACTAAAGAATAACTGTAAAGCTCGGCATCTGAGGTTGGCAAAGCAATATTTATAAACTCGCCTTGCCAGTTATGGCGAATTTCCGCATTGATATATAAAACACTCATCACACCTGCAAGTGCTGTAAACAGCTTTTGTAAATAGTGCTGAGATTTAGTCAGTTGGCTTGCCCAAATTGCAATACAGGCGGGGACTAACCAAAGTAATAGTAACCAGTTAATAATCGGCCAACTGCCTATATTTATCGGCTCAAAAAACGGATTTACAGCAGTAAAGCTTTTCAGTATTAGTAAGCCACTCAGTGTTAATAACGCAAAACCTGCTACTTGATAGAGTTTTGCCAATTGCGCAGTAAAGCGTGAACGCAGTAAATAAATACAACCTAATATACCCCAGTTACAGGTTAATAAAATATGCTCATACACAGACAAGTTCTCAAAGTCTGGGTAGTGCCCCACCAACTGATAGCTCGTCTCTGTGGTAAGAAATAAAGCAATACAATGAAGCGTTGCACCTTCTAGCCACACCCGAACAGATTGCTGCTGCCAGTGCCTCGCTGCAAAGTAAAATAAGCAAGCGCAAACTGGGTATACAACCAAACTCCAGTGCACACCGAGCAGCAACGCACCACTGTAATCAGCTGACCAAGGTGCAAAGCTTAACCTAACTAGTAAAGCGCCAACTAAGCTCTTAAGCGGCCAAGTAGGTATGCTGAGTGACTGTTTATTGACATAAAAACTGATCAACAACACTTGCGCAGCAAGCGCTAAGGTCAAGCTGTTGCCTTCAAGGAGCATGGTTAACGCTAAGCTAATATTGGCATTACCGCCAAGCCAGTAACTAAATACCCGCATTGGATTTGTGCTATTAATTGATAACTTAAATAACCAAGCAGACAGTGCCAGTAATACAAAGCACCAAACCGGATACGCCGTCATCAAGGCATGTTCGGGAGTGATGACATATAAGCAACTAATAATCACAAAACTTGAAAGTGAAGCAAGTAAAGCAAAACCTAAGCGTTTAGGGTATTTACGACCAAACAAAAACCCATAACCCGCAAACAAAGCAATAAAAAACAGCCCTGCTCCGTAATTTTGCCGAAATACAAAAAGCTGCTCAGAGTAATCAACAGAATTGTATTGCCCTGTTAGCAAACACATTACACTCACCACAGCTAGTATCAGCCAGTGATCCCATGCACTGTTTTTTAATACCAAAAGAAGCAGTAAAGCCACTAACGACAACATACTAAGCTGCCAAGTAAGCAGATCATTATGACTGATGAGTAAAAGGTAAAGTGGCACGACAACAGCTATCAACAGAGGGTTGTCGGGCAGTTGCTTAAGTAGTGTTTTAAAGCGATGTGGACGGTATTCTATTTGTTTAATACTCAGCCCTAGGCGCGGAATCGCAATTAACAATACGATGCTAAATAGAGCATAAAGATTAATAAACCAATGCAGGTTTTTAGCTGCACTCATCGCAACTAAGTAATACCAGCCTAAATGACCTGCCCATAACAGATACCACAGCCAATGCCGTTTTACGTAATGCGCGACTAGCGAAGCAGAAACACTAACAAAAGCAACATAGGTTAGCAGCGCTATAAAGTCATTGCTCCCGGTATTGACCCAAACCGGGACACTGTAGGCGCCAATAATACCAATGACCGCAAGCACTGGACCAAAACGCAGAGCCATCCAGCTTGCTGCTACAGAAACTAAGGTTAAAATGCTAAATGCAGGTAAAGCTTGCAGTAAGCCATAATGGCTGTAGGCCAGCAAGGTCAATGCAAAACAACTAATAAAGCTGCCACTTGCCAGCGCCGCGGGAATATAGTTGCTAAACCCATCAAAGATAATACCTTTGCGATGTAAAACCTCCGCCGCAACAATTAAGCTCAAACCAAAAATAGCGCCAAGCGTGAGTCGCATGGTTTCAGATAATAAGCCTGCCTCCAGTGAATAGCGGGCTAAAAAGATACCGCCAAAGGCAAGTGCAACCGCTCCTACCCAAGTTAACCAATTGGCTTTGATTTGTGTAACGAGTTGGCTTACTAGCTGATTTAAAGTCGCAGGCTTGGATTTTGTTTGCTCTGGCTTTTTAGGGATAGCCTCAATCGGCTCAATAACGGCTTTCGGCTCTGGTTCAAATTTTGCTGTGTCAGTCAGTTCGGCGTTTGAATTATCAAACTGGTTTGCAGTATTTGCTTGTGGATTATGACTATATGTCGCGTTAAGCTTTACTCGAAGAGCAGCTACTTCTCGCTTTAAACTGGAGAGTTGAAAAAAGGCAAAAATACCCGCAATGGAGCCACCGACAACAACTAGTGCTAGTAATACTAGTAACGCAATACCGCCATCCATACTCTCTCCTTGTGTATGCTTTAAACAAAAAAAGCAAAAGCCTTAATTGTTTATACAATAAACACTTAGCAAGAGTAAATAAACAACGATATTGCGTTTTAGCCGGTTAAGACTGTTCAGTCACCGTACGCTCTAAGGTCATTTTAAAACCTGAGTCTGTGGTTTCATCGTGTTCAATCACTAAGATATAGTTACCCTCTTCAGTAAAATCCATATCGCTTTGTTGTAATAACACAATCTGTTGACCATTATCTTCAAACACCACATAAGTTGTATAAACTTCGTTATCAACTACCTGCTCTTGTTGGTCGTATTGATCTAACCCTTCAACAACATTGCTAGTATCTTCAACCGTTTCACCATTGAGGGTGAAGTACACATCAACTTCGTCAATTTCTTGCCCTGCATAGCTATCAATTAAGTTAACCACAGTAACTGCGTGACTGTAACTGCTTGGAGTTAGGTTTTCTTCAATGGTCATCATACGAGGGCCGTAATCTTTGTCATTGTAGAAAAGACCAACCGCACTTTGCTCACGCTCTAATGTCATTAAGAAGTTATCAACAATAGTATCGCCAGCTTCATCTAACATAGCGACACTATAACTATTTGGTGACATGCTCATGTATTCAGAGTAACTATCGTTGCTAACAACTTCGGTGTTGGTCGCCGTTGTGCCTCGGGTTACTTTAAACTGGGTTTGCGTGTAATCATCTATTGTATTGATAAAACGCAGCTGACCTTGCGCGTCTTGGTGGTTTAGTTGTGTTACTGAGCTACTAGCCGTCACAACATCAAGCGTAATGCCATCTTCTTCTGTTGCATAACTTGGACGGATCATCGCCATGTACGTTGCTTCATCATTAAAGTACACGGTTGGTGATTCAAAAATCACATCAGTGCTGCCGCTAGAGGTAATATAAATAGTGTAATAACCTTCCTCAAGCGTCGCTAATTCTGGCTCAACGAGGTATTGCGAAGTCATTAATAACTCAGCGGTATCAAATAACCCGTCGTCAGTAGCAACGTATACATCGTAAAGGTTATCTTCACCAACGATATTAAAAAAGCCAACATTGAATTCATCTTCATCGCTTGACGTCGGCACACTGAGCTCAGTAAAAATTGGTTCAGCAAAATCACCGTTCATTACTAGCAACTGAGTTTGATCATTTTTAATTTTGATTGTTTCTTCATCGATGGTGATATAACTATCATTGGCATCAACATATTCAAAACTGAGTTCATACTCCCCCGAACTGTAGTTATGACGAGTTGATACATCACCAAAATCTGCGCCCGAACGTTCAGTGTCATCAACAAATAAACGTGTGTATGGGCTGTTGTAAGAGCCATTGTACAGTTGCACATAGCCACTGTTGCTACTGCTGCTGTCATCGCTTGAACAGGCAGCCAGTACCGAAAGCAAACTTGAGGCAACAATTGTTTTAAGCAGAGTGCTTTTCATGGAATTTTTTCCTTATTGTTTGTAATACCCCATTCTGACTCGAATAGTGCGAAAAAATTCTATGTTTTACAAACTATTACCTTCACTTACAGTTACTTACGATAAGGTTAAAAAGTGTAGAAAATGATGTAGAAAAGCACTTAATTAATCATAATTATGGACAGAAAATCATATTTATAGTGAAAGCAGCTTACTTTTACACGAAAAGTAAATAATGATTACATTTTAGGCGCTTATGCAATCAAATCAGATAAATTATTAGATAGTTAAATTTGCGCTATGCAGCACAAAAAAATTAGCAAATAATGGTGTTCACACAAACGGGATTAGAATGAGGACTATGAACACGATTTTAACCACACAATGCGATGATGATGTTGGTCTAATTGCCAAGATCACCGGTCTTTGTCATCAGCATAATTTAAACATTACACGTAATAACGAATTTGTAGATAAAGACGCTAAACGCTTTTTTATGCGTACAGAGTTAAGCGGCGTTATTTCAGATGATTTTTTATCAAGCCTTGCTGAGCTACTTCCTGATGGCGCAGAGCTTGCCCTGCACAGCAGCGAAAAAACTAAAGTGGTATTGCTTGCCACTAAAGAAGCGCACTGTTTAGGTGGTGTATTACTAAAGCAATTCGAAAAAGCCTTAAACATCGAAGTACTGGCTGTGATTGCCAACTACGCCGACTTAGCGCCACTGGCTGCAGGCTTTGATGTGCCATTTCATGTGGTATCGCACGAAGGCTTAAGCCGTGCGGAGCATGATCAACAAGTCGGTGATTTAATTGCCAGCTATCAGCCTGATATCATCGGCCTTGCTAAATATATGCGTATTTTAAGCCCTGAATTTGTGGCGCGCTTTGAAGGTAAGATTATTAATATTCACCATTCATTTTTGCCAGCCTTTATTGGCGCAAAGCCTTACCATCAGGCATTTGAGCGCGGTGTAAAAATTATTGGCGCGACCGCTCACTTTGTTAATAATGAGCTCGATGAAGGGCCGATTATTTTACAAGATGTGACGCATGTCAGTCATGCTGATACCGCAGAGATGATGGCAAAAATGGGTAAAGATGTAGAGAAAACTGTGTTCTGTAAAGCGCTGCAACTCGCATCTGAACATAAACTGTTTATCAATGGTAATCGAACCGTGGTGTTCGCTTAAGCAATAAAATGAAGAGGCTGAGTGGCCTCTTTATTGTTTTTATTATCTTTTGTTATGCCGACTCAATAGGCTCTAATTGTAACTTAGAGGCAATTAATACCGCTTGAGTACGGTTATACACACCTAGCTTTCTAAAAATTGCTGTAATGTGTGCTTTAACGGTTGCTTCAGAAATATGTAACTCGTAAGCAATCTGTTTGTTTAACAAGCCTTCGTGCAAGTATTGCAACACCTTGTATTGCTGCGGCGTCAGTGAAGCCACTTGCGCTGCAATTTCTTTGTCTTCGCCATCTACGGCAGCCACTTTATCTTTAAGCTCAAGTGGAAGCCAAACATCGCCTTCAAGAATGTGGTTAATTGCCAGCGCAATATCATCTGATGAAGATGATTTAGGAATAAATCCCATCGCACCATAACCCATTACTTTAGAAACTACATTGATGTCTTCGCTGCCAGAAACAACAGCTATTGGTAAGCTTGGATAGTCTTCGCGAATGCGAATAAGGCCGTATAAATCGCCATTGCCTGGCATGTGAAGGTCTAGTAGTAAGATATCAAGATCTTCTTGCTCGCTCAGCACCTGCAAGGTGGTATCAAAGTTTTCCGATTCAAACACTTCTAAATCAGCGAACTTAGCACTCAATGCCCCTTTCAGCGCTTCACGAAATAACGGATGATCGTCCGCTATTAAAAACTGACTCATGGTTCACTCCTAATAAATTCGGCTGACACCTATTTCTAAGTGACAGCCGATATACTACGTTTAGAATCAACTTCTAATCAAGTTTTTAACGCGATTTTAACGATTTAATCGGTTTTCGATTAGCTCATCAACAACGCTCGGGTCGGCCAGTGTAGAAGTATCTCCAAGCTGTTGGTGCTCATTTGCCGCAATTTTACGTAAAATTCGACGCATGATCTTACCAGAACGAGTTTTCGGTAAACCTGGAGACCATTGGATCATATCTGGTGATGCAATTGGGCTTAACTCTTTACGAACCCAGTTACGTACCTCTTTTGTTAGTTCATCGCTCACTACAACACCCTCATTTGGAGTGATGTAAACATAGATGCCCTGACCTTTAATATCATGCGGGTAACCTACGACTGCAGCTTCTGCTACTGCTTCGTGAGCAACCAATGCACTTTCGATTTCTGCAGTACCTAGGCGGTGACCTGATACGTTAAGTACGTCATCTACACGGCCTGTGATCCAGTAGTAGCCATCTTCATCACGACGACAACCATCACCTGTGAAGTACACGCCTGGGTATGCTGAGAAATAGGTTTGTTCAAAACGTTCATGGTCGCCATAAACTGTTCGTGCTTGTGATGGCCAGCTATCTAAAATAACAAGGTTACCGTCAACCGCACCTTCTAGTGTATTACCCTCAGCATCAAATAATGCTGGTGCAATACCAAAGAATGGACGTGTTGCTGAGCCTGGCTTCATATCTGTCGCACCTGGTAATGGTGTGATCATGATGCCGCCAGTCTCTGTTTGCCACCAAGTATCTACGATTGGGCAGTTTTCGTTACCAATATGTTCGTAATACCATGCCCACGCTTCTGGGTTAATTGGCTCACCTACAGAACCCATAACACGAAGACTTTTACGAGTTGAAGTCGCTGTTGGCTCATCGCCTTTCGCCATTAGAGCACGAATAGCAGTTGGTGCTGTGTAAAGAATAGTCACGTTGTGCTTATCAATTACTTCACCCATACGGCCCGCTGTTGGGTAAGTTGGTACACCTTCAAATACGACTTGCGTGCAGCCATTCACTAATGGGCCATAAGCAATGTAGCTGTGACCTGTGATCCAGCCCACATCGGCACTACACCAGAAAATATCGTCTTCTTTAAGATCAAATACATATTCATGTGTCATTGATGCATAAACAAGGTAACCACCGGTAGTATGAACCACACCTTTTGGTTGACCCGTTGAGCCTGAAGTATAAAGAATGAAAAGCGGATCTTCTGCATTCATTGGCTCTGGTTCACACTCAGCCGGTAAGTCAGCGACAAGCTCATGCCACCAAACATCATGACTATTCCATTCAACTTCACCACCCGTTAGCTGATGAACAATAACGTGCTCAACGGTGGTTACAGAGTCTTGTGATACCGCTTCATCAACATTTGCTTTAAGTGGTACGCAGTTGCCAGCACGGCGACCTTCGTCTGAAGTAATTACCACTTTAGCGCCTGAGTCATTAATTCGGTCAGCAATCGCTGATGGAGAGAAACCACCAAATACTACAGAGTGAATAGCACCAATACGCGCACACGCTTGCATAGCGTAAATAGCCTGCGGTGTCATTGGCATGTAAATAGCGACACGGTCACCTTTTGATACACCTAATTTTTTAAGGCCGTTGGCTAGCTTAGCTACTTCGTCGTGAAGCTGTTGGTAGCTAATATTTTCGTTGTGTTCAGGGTTATCGCCTTCCCAAATAAGAGCTGTTTTATCGGCTTTAGTGGCAAGGTGGCGGTCAATACAGTTGTAAGAAGCGTTAAGTTGGCCGTCTTCATACCAGCGAATGCTGATGTGGCCTTTGTCGAATGAGGTGTTCTTTACTTTGTTATAAGGAGTTGACCAATCAAGGCGTTTACCGTGCTCTCGCCAAAATCCTTCAGGGTCATCAATAGATTGCTTGTACAGTGTATTATATTTATCGTTATCAACTAGTGCTGCATTCTTGATATGCGCTGGTACTGGATAGATACTTTCTGACATTGTTGTCGTCTCCATTTTAATTACTTGCCTACGGCCTGCTTCAAGGATCACTCAGCAAAGCCCCTGAAAGTATTAGACCTTAGTTGTATATCTTGTCATTTAACAAAAAACTTTAAAATTGCCTTCTATAATCTAGTCCAATGTTAGGTTGGATGCGATTTAACTACCCATTCCACCTTAGTCTAATAGACCAATAGATAATTGAGAGAAGTCATTTCTTAAACAACAGTGATACAACAACATTAATGCAATCAACAAGTAGCTTCGACAGGAATACACATTATGACAACAACAAAAGTAACCGCATTAAAGACACTCACAGCTTCAGCTGTTTTATGTGCACTTGCAGGTACCGCTAACGCCGCAACCATTGGTAACACAGACGTTTCTTATGGTGGCTATGTAAAACTTGATGCTATGTGGAGTGATTACTCTGCAGGCGTACCAGCTGGCGGCAGCATTGGCCGTGACTTCTATGTACCAGGTACAACACCGGTAGGCGTAGACAGCGATAGCGATGCAGTATTTGACATGCATGCCCGCCAATCTCGCTTTAACCTAGGTACAGCAACAAAATTAGACGATGGGAAAACCATCAAAACTAAAATTGAAATAGACTTTATTGCTTCAGCGCCGGGCGGTAACGAACGTGTTAGTAACTCTTACGCGCCTCGTATTCGTCAAGCATTTGTGACTTATGATGGTTGGTTATTTGGTCAAGCTTGGTCAAACTTTCAAAACGTAGGTGCATTACCAGAAACACTCGACTTCGTCGGTCCTGCAGAAGGTACTGTGTTCGTACGTCAAGCACAGGCACGTTACACTACCGGTAATTGGTCATTCTCTATCGAAAACCCAGAGAGCACAGTCACAGTTGGCGGCGCACGTGTAGCTACTGATGATGCATCAATGCCTGACTTTACAGCACGTTACGCACATAAAGCTGACTGGGGTGAATTAGTATTTACCGGTCTTGCTCGCCAGTTAACTTATAAACAAAATGGCATTGATGCAGATACATCATCGTTCGGTATCAGTGCATCTGGTAAAGTAAATTTTGGCCAAAACAACCTTAAATTTATGTTAACTCAAGGCTCAGGTTTAGGCCGCTACATTGGTTTAAACGTAGCCAATGGTGCTGTGCTTGACGGTGATGATTTAGATGCAATTGATTCAACATCAGGTTTCATTGCCTATCAACAACACTGGAACAGCCAATGGCGCTCAACTTTCCTTTATTCATTCTTTTCAGCAGATAACAACACAGATTTACTTGCTGTGACTGGCGACCCTACAGAAATGAGCCAAAGCTATAGTGCCAACCTTTTGTATTCGCCTGTTAAAAAGCTTACATTTGGTGTTGAGTTTAAACATGCTGAGCGTGAGTTAGAAAGCGGTGCTGACGGCGATATGGACCGTCTGCAGTTCTCTGCAAAATACGTATTTTAAGATTTAAACTTATTTTACTTCCTGAAGCGGCTTCGGCCGCTTTTTTTATATCTCCTTTTTATATTTCTGTGCCCTTTAAACTTTTTTGCAAACAATTACTCACTAAAACAGTAAACCCTAATTGCAAATTATTTTCATTTAGATTAAATTACGCATTAATTTCACTATTCATTGAACTAATTGGAACTTTGCATGTCATCAACAAAATTTTTGCGCTTATCTCAATTAAGCCTTGTGACCTCAGCACTTTTAAGTGGCCACGCTTTTGCAGAACAACAAAAAGAAGAACAAGCAATTGAAAAAATTGCCGTGTATGGCCAGCATCATAAAAACTACATCACTGAAGAAGCACAGTCAGCAACCAAATTAGGGCTAACAATTAAAGAAACGCCACAGTCAATCTCTGTTGTATCACGTGCGCTAATGGATGACTTCTCACTCGATAACCTTAATGCTGTACTTGAAAGCACACCGGGTGTCACTGTTGAGCAAATAGAAACTGACCGTACTTATTTTAAAGCTCGTGGTTTTGAGATCACCAACTTCCAAGTTAATGGCATGGGTATGCCGCAAGACAACGGTTCAATCCAAGGTACTCTTGATACTTCTATTTTCGATAGTGTTGAAATTGTACGTGGTGCCAATGGTTTAATGACAGGTGCTGGTAACCCATCAGCAACAGTCAACATGGTTCTAAAGCGCCCTACTTATCAAACGCAAGTAAATGCGTCTGTATCGTATGGTTCTTGGGATAACAAGCGTTTAGAGCTTGACGCTTCAACTGCTATCAACGAAAACCACGCTGTACGTGCTGTATTTACCAAGCACAAAACTGAGTCATACCTTGACCGTTACGAGCAAGATAAAACAATTTATTACCTAGCCTACGAAGGCCAGCTAACTGATAGCACAGTAGTAACTGCAAACTATGTAAATCAAAAGAAAGATGCTGATAGCCCACTGTGGGGTGCCTTACCGCTTTATTACAGCGATGGTTCAGCAACAAACTTTGACGCTTCAACTAGCACAGCGTCTGATTGGTCATACTGGAATAACACAACTGAGCAGCTGTTCTTATCAATTGAGCAAGCAATTACCAATACTTGGTTCTTAAAAGCCAGCTACGCACACCTAGAAAATGAGCAAGACTCAGAGCTTTTCTATGTTTATGGTACACCTGATAGAGAAACAGGTCTTGGCTTAACGGGTTATGCGAGTGAATATGACCACAAAGATAAGCACGATATTTTAGATATTTACGCAACGGGTAAATTTGATTTATTTGGTATGGAACATGATCTGTCGTTTGGTGTAAACCAAGCAGATATGGATAACAAAGATAAATCATTGTATGACCGTACAACAGGCAATGGTTTCCCTGCAATGCCTGAGCTAGGTGGTTGGGATGGTGTTGCGCCAGTGCCAACACTTACCGATGGTTTAACAGGTGCTGATATCACCAGCCGTCAACGCTCAGCGTATATTTCAACACGTATCCGTGCAACTGACTCATTCAGTGTGTTAGCAGGTGTGAGCCAAGTAAATTGGGAAACTGAAGGTGCCTCTTACGGCGTTGCAAAAGACAAAGATAGCGACCAAACTGTGCCTTACTTCGGTGCTGTGTATGATATCAACGAAAGCTTCTCAACTTATGCAAGCTACACAGAAACCTTCGTACCGCAAACAGAGCGTGACATCAATGGCGATTACTTAGATCCAATCACAGGTAAAAGCAGCGAAGTTGGTGTGAAAGCACAGCTACTTGATGACGACTTATTTGTAACAGTTGCTTACTTTGACGCTAAACAAGTTGGCCTTGCTGTTGCTATCCCTGATTCATTACCTGATGACACTCGCTACTATGGCGCAGATGGCATTAACAGCGACGGTATTGAAGTAGAACTTAGTGGTCAAATCAACGAAACACTGAGTGCGAGCTTTAGCTACAGCAACCTAAACATTGATGGTGATGAGTTAGTAAAAGACTACACACCTGAAAACCAGTTCAAACTTGCTGTAACTCATAAAGTGCCTGAGATTGATGGTTTAACCTTTGGCCTAAACTATCGTTGGCAAGACGATACAAAGCGCGTACAAGTGCGTGATGCGGCAACAAATGCTGCACTTATCACCACAACGCAAGATGCGTACGGCCTATTAAACCTAATGGCAACCTACGATATTAACGACAATATGAGCGTTAACTTGAACGTTAATAACGTGACCAACGAAAAGTACATCCATAGTCTTTTCTGGGCTCAAGGTTATTACGGCGCACCGCGTAACTACTCAGTGTCTTTCAACTGGCAGCTGTAAGCTTGAGCTAGAAGCTGTAAGCTGTAAGCTGTAAGTTGTAAGTTTTAAGCTGTAAGCTGAAAGTTTTAAGCTGTAAGCTGTAAGTTTTAAGCTTTAAGCTTTAAGCTTTAAGCTTTAAGCTTTAAGCTTTAAGCACATGAAAGAGTTGCAAGAGTAAAGTTTACCTTTTCTAACTTTACTCTCGCTAACTTTACTCTCGCTAACTTTCCCCTTGCTAACTTTACTCTCGCTAACTTTCACCCATAAAAAAACCGCTAACTATGTAGCGGTCTTTTTTGTGTTAAGTGCGGGTCAAATCACGCTTAACTGTACTCTTTTGCGGTGTTTATAGCTCGTCTTCAGCTAATAGGCCTGCATCTTCACCATCTTCTGGTTGTTCTGTTGCCTGAAGTAATAGCATCTCACGTAACTTACCTTCGATCTCATCTGCGATCTCTGGGTTGTCTTTTAAGAACTTAATTGAGTTTGCTTTACCTTGACCAACTTTGCTGCCATTGTAGCTGTACCAAGCACCTGATTTTTCAACAATCTTATGCTTAACACCTAGGTCAATTAACTCGCCTTGTTTAGAAATGCCTTCGCCATACATGATGATGAACTCAGCTTGTTTAAACGGCGGAGCAACCTTGTTTTTAACAACTTTAACGCGAGTTTCGTTACCAACAACCTCGTCGCCTTCTTTCACAGAACCAATACGACGAATATCGATACGTACTGAAGAGTAGAATTTAAGTGCGTTACCACCTGTTGTTGTTTCAGGGTTACCAAACATAACACCAATTTTCATACGGATTTGGTTGATGAAAATACATAGTGTGTTTGAACGCTTGATGTTACCTGTAAGCTTACGTAATGCCTGTGACATTAAACGAGCTTGTAGACCCATGTGTGAGTCACCCATGTCACCTTCGATTTCAGCTTTAGGTGTTAAAGCTGCTACCGAGTCAACAATCACAACATCAACAGCACTTGAACGAACTAACATGTCACAGATTTCTAATGCTTGCTCACCAGTATCTGGTTGAGAAACAAGTAAGTCATCAATGTTTACACCCAATTTTTGTGCGTATACAGGATCTAGAGCGTGCTCAGCATCTACGAATGCACACGTTTTACCTTGCTTTTGAGCTTCAGCGATAACTTGTAAAGTAAGCGTTGTTTTACCTGATGATTCAGGACCATACACTTCAACAATACGACCCGTAGGCAAACCACCAATACCTAGTGCGATATCGATACCTAGTGAACCTGTTGAGATTGCTTCAATATCTAGGGCTTTATTGTCGCCCAGTTTCATAATTGAGCCTTTACCAAATTGACGCTCAATTTGTGATAAAGCAGCGTCTAAGGCTTTTTGTTTGTTATCGTTCATTCTGTTCTCCAAATCCGGCTAATGCAGACAGTATACTGTATGAAATCACAGTATCAAGCTAATTTTCAGATTTTATCAATTCAATTATATTTTTTAATGAGTAAACAATAGCTTGCAGTCTAACTTCAGCTCGATCGCCAGAGAAAACTTGCTGACTTGGGTAGTTTTGACCAGCAAAATGAATGCAAAACCATACTAATCCCACAGGTTTATCCAGTGTTCCACCACCGGGGCCTGCTATTCCCGAAATAGCTATTGCGATATCTGAATTTGCTGCTTTTGCTGCCCCCGATGCCATTTCAACAACGGTTTGCTCACTCACCGCACCAAAGCTGTTTAAGGTCTGCTCGCTAACGCCAATGAGCTCATGTTTTGCTTGGTTACTATAAGTGACAAACGCTCGATCAATATAATTAGAACTGCCTGGGGTATCGGTTAGTGCATAACTCACTCCACCACCAGTGCATGACTCTGCGGTAGTGATCCATAAGCGTTTATCCGTTAAAATAGCTCCTAATTTCGCAGCAAGTGTTTTAATCTCTTGATGTAATTCCATATTCAGCCTTTGGGTAAATACATGTCGTTTGATCTTTATGCACCGCACACTATAAAACAACAAACCCCTATGATGCAGCAGTATCTAAAAATAAAAGCCGAGCACCGGGATATTTTATTGTTTTATCGTATGGGCGACTTTTACGAACTTTTCTTTGATGATGCCAAGCGTGCAGCGCAACTTCTTGATATTTCTCAAACCCATCGAGGTAAAGCCGGTGGCGATCCCATTCCAATGGCAGGCGTACCCTATCACGCAGTCGAAAACTACTTAGCTCGCCTTGTACAAATGGGTGAGTCAGTAGCTATTTGTGAACAAGTTGGTGACCCAGCGACTAGCAAAGGCCCTGTTGAGCGTAAAGTTGTACGTATTGTTACACCGGGCACAATTTCTGACGAAGCGTTATTACAAGAACGCCAAGACAACTTACTAACCAGTGTATGGCAAAATAAACAAGGCCTATATGGTATTGCTTACTTAGATATTAACTCTGGCCGATTCAATGTGTTAGAAGTTAATACCGATGAAGCATTTAGCTCAACATTACAGCGTTTAGCCCCTGCTGAGCTGCTTTACAGTGAAACATTTGCAAATGTGCACTTAATTGAACATATCAAAGGTGCGCGTCGTCGCCCAGAATGGGAATTTGATCTAGATACAGCGCAGCATTTACTTTGCGATCAATTTGGCACCAAAGATTTAGTTGGTTTTGGAGTAGACAAAGCACACGCAGCTTTAGTCGCTGCAGGCTGCTTAATGCAATACGTAAAAGACACTCAGCGTATAGCCCTGCCGCATATTCGTGCAATCACCCTTGAACAAAACGAACACGCGGTGATCTTAGATGCAGCAACTCGTAAAAACCTTGAACTAACGGTTAATTTATCGGGTGGTTACGAAAACACTCTTGCGCAAGTACTTGATAAAACAGCCACAGCTATGGGGTCACGCTTATTAAAGCGTCGTATTCATACCCCTGTGCGCAGCAAAACAGAGCTCAACTCTCGACTAAACGCAATTAGCGCAATTATCGATGCGCAATTATGTGGTGAGCTACAAGAGTCATTAAAGCAAATTGGCGATATTGAACGTGTTATTGCACGCCTAGCGCTTTGCACTGCTAGGCCGCGAGATTTAACGCGCCTGCGTAGCGCGCTGCAAGCTCTCGCGCCACTTCACGAACTATTACTAGATGCTAACGATCCGCGTATTAGTCAAATTATTGCTAAGTCGCAACAGTTACCTGAACTACAAGATTTACTAGAGCGTGCTGTAATCGAAACCCCACCGGTGCTTATTCGTGATGGGGGTGTGATTGCACCAGGTTACAACAGCGAACTTGATGAATGGCGAGCGCTAAGCCAAGGTGCTACCGATATTCTTGAAAAGCTTGAAGAGCGTGAGCGTGAGCGCACTGGCATTAGCACCTTAAAAATTGGTTATAACAAAGTGCATGGCTTTTTTATTGAAGTAAGCCGCGCTAACTCACATTTAGTTCCTGCGGATTATATTCGCCGCCAAACGCTAAAAAATAATGAGCGCTATATTATCCCAGAGCTTAAAGAGCATGAGGATAAAGTACTTGGTAGCCAGTCAAAAGCGCTAGCGCTTGAAAAACAGCTTTACGAGCAACTCTTTGAGTTTATTGCTCCGCACATTGAGCAGCTACAAACAATGGCAGCTGTTCTAGCAGATTTAGATGTACTGAACAATTTAGCCGAACGTGCACAAGCGCTTAATTATGCTAAGCCAACTCTGTGCGATAACGATAACATCAGTATTAAGCAAGGTCGCCACCCGGTAGTAGAGCAGGTAATGAAAGACCCGTTTATAGCTAACCCTGTAGAGCTTAATAACGACCGTAAAATGCTGATTATCACAGGTCCAAATATGGGTGGTAAATCGACCTATATGCGCCAAACTGCACTTATTGTTCTAATGGCTCACATTGGTTGTTACGTTCCTGCTGATAGTGCAGAAATTGGGAATATTGACCGTATCTTTACGCGTATTGGCGCAAGTGATGACCTAGCATCAGGACGCTCAACCTTCATGGTTGAAATGACCGAAACAGCAACTATTTTAAATAACGCCACAGCACAATCACTGGTACTGATGGATGAAATTGGTCGCGGTACCTCAACTTATGATGGCTTATCGCTTGCCTATGCAACGGCTGATTATTTAGCATCAAAAATTGCCGCTAAGACCTTATTTGCAACCCACTATTTTGAGTTAACCGAACTGGCCGAGCAAAAAACGGGGTTAGTTAATGTGCACCTAGATGCCATTGAGCACAACGACACCATTGCCTTTATGCATACCGTGCTTGAAGGCGCAGCAAGCAAGAGCTTTGGTTTACAAGTTGCTGCCTTGGCTGGTGTACCAAAAGCGGTTATCCAACAAGCAAAACAAAAGCTTAAAATGCTTGAGAACCATCAACCTGTTACTGCTCCTATTGAGCAACAACAGCAAACATTAAGTTTTGATGATGAGCCTTCTGAGCTTGAATTAACCTTAAAACAGCTTGATCCAGATAGCTTAACGCCAAGACAAGCACACCAACTACTGTATCAATTAAAAGATTTACTGTAGTGAAATAAAAGAGGCATAAAAAAAGCTGACGTAACGTCAGCTTTTTTGTGTGTTCTAGACCCGAAGGCCTATGTATTGTTGTCAAATTAGGTGAATTGGTCGAATAGGCTATCTGTACTTAACCCTTCGTGTTGCAAAATGTCTTTTAAGCGACGTAATGCTTCAACTTGTATTTGTCTTACACGTTCCCGTGTTAAGCCAATTTCACGACCAACATCTTCAAGGGTTGATGGCTCATAGCCTAGTAAACCAAAACGACGAGCAAGTACTTCACGCTGTTTCGGGTTTAACTCTCCAAGCCAATCAACAATGTGCTTGTTAATGTCATTACTCTGTACTTCGCCCTCTGGACCATAGTCTTTCTCATCGGCGATAATATCTAATAACGCTTTGTCATTTTCACCGCCGATAGGTGTATCCACCGAGGTGATTTTTTCGTTTAAACGCAGCATCTTAGTGACATCTTCAACCGGCTTATCTAAGCACTCTGCAATTTCTTCTGCGGTTGGTTCATGGTCAAGTTTCTGCGTTAATTCACGGGCTGTTCTTAAATAAACATTAAGCTCTTTAACCACGTGAATAGGTAAACGAATCGTACGTGTTTGGTTCATGATGGCACGTTCGATAGTTTGACGTATCCACCAAGTTGCATAAGTTGAAAAACGAAAACCACGTTCTGGGTCAAATTTCTCAACGGCTCTGATAAGGCCTAAATTACCTTCTTCAATAAGGTCTAGTAGCGCAAGGCCACGGTTGTTATAGCGGCGGGCAATTTTCACCACTAAACGTAAATTACTTTCAATCATTCGCTTGCGAGAGGCTTCACAGCCTTTCAGTGCTTTTCGAGCAAAATAAACTTCTTCTTCTGCGCTTAGCAGCGGAGAAAAACCAATCTCACCAAGATACAGCTGTGTAGCATCTAAATTCTTGGCAACTTCTTCTTTTGCAAAAATTTCATCTTCGTTGTCGACTTCTTCAAGTAATTCAGAAGACTCTTCTTCGACTACCGTGTCATCAAATTTATCGTCAATCGCGTCAGTTTTTTTCTCAAGTTTTGCTGTGTGACCCATAAGCGTCCTCCCGAGCAAATATGTGATTGAGCTAAATCACTTTATCAATACCCTAAATGGCTAAGGTAGATACTTAGCAGGATTGACTGCTTGACCCCGATAACGAATTTCAAATCTCAAAGCCGTAACCGAAGAGTCTGAACTGCCCATTTCTGCTATTTTCTGCCCTGCCTTTACTTCCTGTTTTTCCTTTACAAGCAACTTTGAATTGTGCGCGTAAGCGCTTAGGTAATCATCATTGTGTTTCAATATGATTAAATTACCGTAACCCCTCAATGCGTTGCCCGCGTATACCACAGTTCCATGTGCAGCAGCTAAAACAGAAGCCCCTTGTTTATTAGTGATCTGTAATCCTTTAAAGCCGTTCTCTTTATTAGAGAAGCGTTTTGTGACTTTACCTTTTGCAGGCCAGCCCCATACAACTTTGGCATTAGAATTACGCTTTTTTTCACTAATTATTTTGTTGGCTTGTTTCTGAACATACTCTCGTTGTTTTGGCTGATCAAGCCCTTTCTTTAATTTTTTGTTATTTTTTTGTATAGAAACAGTAGACTTTTTACTCGAATTCGTATATTTTTTCGTCTTTTTTGATTTTTGTGCCGATTTTGTGAGCGAAATACTCTGCCCAGGGAAGATGGTATAAGGTGCTGGAATATCGTTTATTTTTGCGAGCGTTCGAAAATCTTGCTGAGCGCTAAAAGCAATTGAATACAAAGTATCGCCCTTTTTGACTACATATTTTGAGCCAGAGATATTTACTTTGCGTGTGGCGGGTTTAACTTTATTATCTAAACTACTAACCGGTGCCGGTGCTTCGCGAGAAGTACAACCAAAGAGCAAAATACTAAGAAACAAAGTAACATAGACTGTTAACTGCCTGCTCATCGTAAAATGCTCCTTATCGTACTAGTTTAATGGTTTTGCGGGTTATCGTAGTAAAAAGTACGCAACCACAACTAAAACAACTAATCCCCAGCCAAGCGCTTCAACATATTGACGTAATTTTTGCTCCATTTTAACGCCGCCCCACTTCATTAAAGCCGACACTAAGAAGAAACGCGCGCCACGACCTATTGCCGAGGCAATTAAAAATGGCAAGAATGCCATTTGCATCAAACCTGCACCTATGGTGAAAACCTTATAAGGTATAGGAGAGAAGCCCGCTAAAAACACCACCCATACACCATAGTTTTCAAACCAACTTAGCGCTGTGTCAAATTTAGCTTGCCAACCCATTTGCGCAATCAGCGGCTCAACTACAGGTTCGAATAACCAAAAGCCAAGTAAGTAACCTAAAATACCGCCAATCACTGAAGCAATAGTCGTAAAGCTGGCAAAGCGCCATGCTTTATCTGGCTGAGCAAGCGACATAGGGGCTAGCATGACATCCGGTGGCACCGGAAAAAAAACAGATTCAGCAAAACTCATCCCTGCTAAATAACGCTCCGCATGACGGTGTTTAGCCCATACCAGCGCCATATCATATAACTTAGTAAACAACTTCAAAGTATAACGTCCTATTCAATATCACCAGGTACCAAAGGTACAAATCTTACTGGTGCAACTTTATGTTCTGTAAATGTATCGCCATTTCTAACGACCATCATTAATTGCTGATCTTGCTCACCGATAGGTGCAATCATAACGCCCCCATCAGCAAGTTGTGCCAGAAGTCCTTGTGGCATAGTGGCCGCAGCGGCAGTAACAATAATCCCCTCAAATGGAGCTTGCGACTGCCAGCCTTGCCAACCGTCACCGTGTTTCATGGTGACATTATATAAATCAAGCTTATGCAAACGGCGTTTTGCTTGCCATTGCAATGCTTTAATACGCTCTACCGAGCACACTTTAGTGAAGGTTTTTGCCAATATTGCCGTTTGGTAGCCAGAGCCTGTGCCAATTTCGAGCACTTTATCACGTACGCCTGCTAAGCGAAGCAGCTCTGTCATGCGTGCGACAATATATGGCTGCGAAATCGTTTGTCCTTGACCGATTGGCAATGCGGTATTTTGATAAGCTTTGTGCTGCAAAACATCATCAATAAAAATGTGTCTGGGTGTTGAGGCAATCGCTTCAAGCACCGTACTGTCTTCTACACCCTCGCGTTTTAATAATTCAGCTAATGCCAATGCACTGCGATTATAATTAGTCAGCACTATTAATCTCCATATTTGCTAACCAGCTATCGACGGCTTGTAAGCTCTCTTTCGCCGTCATATCAACACTAAGTGGGGTCACTGATGCATAACCATTATTAATGGCATAAAAATCAGTGCCTTCACCTGCATCACTTTCAGCACCAAGGGTACCATACCAATAAATGTCACGGCCCCATGGGTCTTGTTGCTTCGTCATGGTTTCAGCTTTATGACGCGAACCTAAACGGGTTACCTTAACTCCTTTAAGCTCTGTAAGCGGAATATCTGGCACGTTTAAGTTGATGATTTGATCTTTCGGTAATGGGTGCGATGCCAACTCTTTGATAATACTCACCGCAACCGCAGCTGCAGTTTCAAAGTGATTTCCTTCTTTAGAGCATAACGACACAGCAATCGCCGGCAGTCCTAAGTGGCGCCCTTCAGTGGCCGCTGCTACTGTACCTGAATACAAGGTATCATCACCTAGGTTGGCGCCGTGGTTTATTCCTGCAACCACTAGATCTGGCTGCTGCTCGACTAATTCATTAACTCCCAAATGCACACAGTCAGTCGGCGTGCCATTAATCGAAATAAAGCCATTATCAAGGATAGTTGCACGAAGTGGATTCATGAGCGTTAATGAATTACTTGCGCCACTACAATTACGATCTGGCGCTACTAAGGTCACATCTGCTATTTGCGTCAATGCATGATACAAAACCGCAATCCCTTTAGCATGTACGCCATCATCATTGCTCAATAAGATTTTCATTTACGCATCCTTTTGTTTTTGTTCTCTGGGGCTTGTATCTTGATAGTCCACCAGCTCACGCAGCAGGGCGGTAGCAAAACAGCCTTTTGGTAAACCAAAACTTAACTTTAAAGTAGTTTCATCAATCGTTTCAACAGCTAATGAATCAGGAATAAGTCGTAACATTCTACGCTCATTCTTAAGGCCAAGTTCGCTAAGGCCATCTATCCAAGACTGATAAGGTTCGAGCCACACTTTTTCGGTTTCGGTCAGGCCTTTTTCGCCTTTACCAACCATAGGTGCCGACATCACAATATCGCCAGACGCTAAGCGCGCAATATTGTCATCACTAATATTGTCTTCAAAAAATGCATTACTGCCGCTGAGCATAAACACTTCGCGGTGCATTGTTTTCGCAAGGCCATGCTCGGCAACTCGCATACTCACGATCTCATTAAATACATAAGAGCGCGCAGCTGAAATAACTAAGCCACGCAATTTTTTATCGCGGATACGCTCACCAGCAAACATGCGCTTTGCCATTTCAAGGTTGTGACCACCATGGCCAAAGCGCTGCTCACCAAAGTAATTAGGCACACCAGCACGCACCGCGTTGATACGGCACAAAATATCCAGCGGCTCAGTGACATTACGTAATGTAATGGTAAAGCGATTGCCTTTATGGCAGCCAGTTCTGAGCTTACGGTTATGGCGCTGTTGCGATATTACAAAAAACTGCTCGTTATTCAGCTCACTAAATTCTATGTGCTTTTTAATGGGAACTGGCACGCTAAACCATTGGGTACACACGCCATGACGGTCTTTTAAGCCTGCATAACTCACATCACGTGGAGATACCCCTGCTTTTTCGGCAATGCGTTTCGCAATAAACTGAGTATTTTCGCCTTTTTTTACAACCTGCAAGCAAACATGTTCACCAGAACCGGTAAACTCAATACCTAAGTCTTCATCAACCATGAAGTCTTCAGCATGAGTTTTAAAGTCAGCCTTAGAAAGAGGTTTACCGTATAGGTAGTTTAACTCACTCATGCGCTTTGTTTGCTCATAATCACCACTGCGTGGCTTGAGATACCTTCTTTACGACCTTCAAACCCAAGCTTCTCAGTGGTTGTTGCTTTCACATTAACTTGTGAAATATCAGCTTCAAGGTCTTGGCATAAGTTTTCACGCATAGCTTGAATATGTGGCAACATTTTTGGTGCTTGCGCAACAATCGTGACGTCGGCATTGCCAAGTACATAACCTTGCTCTTTAGCAAGCCCAACCACGTGGCGTAGTAAAATTCGGCTATCAATATTTTCGTATTCGCTAGCAGTATCAGGGAAATGCTTGCCAATATCACCCATTGCCAATGCGCCTAAAATGGCATCACACAATGCGTGAATGGCAACATCACCATCTGAATGAGCTAAAAAGCCTTGTGGGTAATCTATTTTTTCACCACAAATTACCAACGGGCCTTCGCCGCCAAATTTGTGTACATCAAAGCCATGGCCAATTCGAATCATGAGGTACTCTCGTTTTGTTGTTTTTGCAGTAAAAATGCTGCTAAATCTAAATCTTCTGGGGTGGTGATTTTAATGTTGTCACTGCGACCTGCAACCAGCTTAACAGGCTGCTTAGCCCATTCAATTGCCGATGCCTCATCAGTGATAGTCACACCATTTTTAAGGGCACTTGATAGCGCATTAGTCAGCGCTTGATAAGGGAAAAGCTGAGGGGTGAGTGCCTGCCATAAATCATCACGTGGCACCGTTTGCTCACTGTGGGTATGACCGCGCTTAATGGTGTCTTTTACTTTTGACGCTAAAATACCGCCTTCATTGGCAGCGATACATTCAGTTATTAAACGCTGAATATCAGCAAGACACACTAACGGCCTTGCCGCATCGTGAACAAGTACCCAATCAGGTGGGTTGTCAGCAAGTGATAGCAAGGCGTTAAGCACAGAATCAGCGCGCTCTTTACCACCACTCACACGCTCAATACGCTTATCTATGTGTGGTAAATCAGCAAAGTAGCCGTCATCATCGCTAATTGCTACTTTGATGGTGTTTAATTCGTTAAGTTCTGCAAGTTTACTTAGGGTATGTTCTAAAATAGTTTTACCCGCAAGTTCAATATACTGCTTTGGCGCCGAATGCTGCATTCGACTGCCAACTCCCGCAGCGGGAACAATGGCGGTGATAGTTTGCTTAGTGTTCATTTTGCTGTTGACCTGGTAATACGCGAATAAAGGTTTCGCCAGGTTTAATCATTCCTAATTCATTACGCGCCCGCTCTTCGATGCCCTCTTGACCGAGTTTTAAGTCTTCAATATCGGCTTTGAGCACTTTATTGCGCTTTAATAATTTCGCATTGGTGTCTTGATGAGAGGTAACCGCTTGTTTTAAACGAGTGTAATCTTGCACCCCATTATGGCCAAACCATAAGCGGTACTGAATAAATAAAGCCAAACACAACAAGGCGAATTGAAAAACCCGCATTGAACACTCCTTCGCGGTTAAATTAAGTCAAAGGGCGTTTTAAATTACGCCAATTTATATTGCTTGCTAACAGCATTTCTCTTAATGACAAACGCTTAGGTGTGATGCGTTTATTAAATTGCCATTGATGACCGCAACACGCCGCTGCCATCACCGCCTTTGCAGGCTTAAGCAATTGAATATGCGTGTTTTCTAGCGATTCACCGGAAGTATCAAACCAACCAAGCTCGTTGCAATGTACCTTATTGTCGCTTACTTGATCTAAGCTGTCTATGCGAACGGTTGTACATTGCTCGTCATTAATTAACACGGGAACAATTAACCCGCGCTTAGCATGTTGACTATAAAAGTCTTTTGAGTCTCTTTTGTTATAAACAGGCGGCGTTGTTTTTTGTTTTTCAAGCCAACTGCCATTTTGTGAATCGAGCTGTAGTGGCGCATCACCACTGACAATACGCATAGCTAAACGCTCAATATAGTAAGGCAGGCTTGCTAATAAACGTTTTAGCCTTGCTGTATCAGGTTCATCAACTAAACGCGGGATCTCACGAGCATAAAATGCATTACATAACTGCGCATACAAAGCTCGCTCGGCATCAGTTTGCCAAATTTCGGCTTGTTGCGAGTGTTCGCTCTGTGAAGTTGGTTTAGACAATGCGCGCTCTTATAAAACAATTGCTTGACTGTTTTATAGCATAGAGCGTTTATTGAGCGCTACTTTACTGCGCCTTTTTTACCCAATTTTGCGTTACCAGTTTCTAAAAACTGCACCACTGCATCACGCTTTTTACCTAATAACAAACTACCATCAGCTAAAAACATAAAGTTTTGCCAACAACGTTTAAAAACGGCAAAGCTGGTTTCAATAATATTGTCGCGAGCCATGCAAAAATAAACAGTGGTGTTTGCTTCCCACTCTAAGTGGTTAAGGATTTCTTCTGGTAACTGCTCATCGCCCGCTTCCCATGCACTTTCCCAGTTAATGGTCTCTGAAAAGCTGTCGTCTTTGCCGCACCAATCTGTTTTATCAAAAAAGTCAGGGTGATCATGCTCGCGGCTCACCATAGTAGTCCATAAAACCGCAGCGCGTTCAGCGCTCATTGGTTTAATTTGTGCTGCGTCTTCGCTGCTTATCGGCATATCTTTATGACGAAAAACCCAGGCTTTTTTGTATTCATCTAACGAAATATAATTCATAGTTTAGGCAGTTTGTTTCAGCGTAAAATGTGCAAACTGCAATTATACCCAAATGACTCCAAGATGCGAGATAAACACATGACAATCAAACCCGGTATTTACCAACATTACAAAGGTCCAAAATACAAAGTTGAATATGTTGCTACTCATAGCGAAACGAATGAGCCACTGGTAATTTATCAAGCGCTATACGGCGAATTTGGCATGTGGGCACGCCCGCTTAGTATGTTTACAGAAACCGTCACTGTGGAGGGTAAAACGATACCGCGTTTTGCATACCTTTCAGACGCCGACTAACTGTGGCATCATGACGCTATTAATCACTGCTCAGACCAGATAAGGTGACATCGTGCTTTTTAATTCAACCGACAACTACATTGCCAGTAACTCATTAAAACAAGCGGTTAACGCAGCGATCTTGCTCGAAAAACCGTTGCTAATAAAAGGTGAGCCTGGCACAGGTAAAACCATGCTGGCCGAGGAGCTTGCAAAAAGCTTAGACACCACACTAATTCAGTGGCACATCAAATCAACCACTAAGGCGCAGCAAGGCCTGTATGAATATGATGCGGTATCGCGCCTTCGCGACAGCCAGTTAGGTGACGAGCGAGTGCACGATATCAGCAACTACATTGTAAAAGGGAAATTATGGCAAGCCTTTACTTATGGTGAGCAACATAACAAGCGCCCTGTACTATTGATTGATGAAATCGACAAAGCCGATATTGAATTTCCCAACGACTTGCTATTAGAGCTCGATAAAATGGAGTTTCATGTTTATGAGACCGGCGAGCGCGTTATTGCAAAGCAACGTCCGATTGTGATCATTACGTCGAATAATGAAAAAGAGCTGCCAGATGCCTTTTTACGTCGTTGTTTTTTCCATTACATTGATTTTCCAAGTAGTGAAGAAATGGCGCAAATTATCGATGTGCATCACCCTCACGTTAAACAAGACCTAGTTCGCCAAGCACTTGAGGTGTTCTTTAATCTACGTGACGTAAACGGCATTAAGAAAAAACCATCAACCAGCGAATTACTTGATTGGTTAAAACTGCTGATGGCTGAAGATATAGATGCTAAAACACTGCATGATAAAAGCCAAAAAGGCGGCTTAATGCCAATGTTTGGCGCGTTATTAAAGAACGAGCAAGACATTAGCTTAGTCGAAAAACTTGCGTTTATGAGCCGCCGTTAAGATGTTAATTGCGTTTTTCTTCAAGCTTCGCGAATACCGCTTACCTGCTAGTTTGCGAGAGCTACTTGATTTGATCAATGCGCTCAAGCAAGGGGTTATTTTTGCCGATGTTGACGCGTTTTATTACTTAGCGCGTACCATCATGGTCAAGGATGAAACCCACTTTGATCGTTTTGATAAAGCCTTTGCAGATTACTTTAGTGGTGTGGCCGACCTTGATCTGCTCGAAAGCTTAAAACAGCAACATGCCTTGCCTGATGATTGGCTACGCAAAGAGTTTGAAAAGCACTTAAGTGAAGAAGAAAAAGCGCAATTACAAGCCATGGGCGGCCTTGATAAACTCATGGAAACCCTCAAGCAACGCCTTGAAGAGCAGCAAAAGCGCCATGCTGGAGGTAATAAGTGGGTAGGTACCGGTGGCACTTCGCCATTTGGCGCCTATGGTTATAACCCTGAAGGTGTGCGTATTGGTCAAGACGGTAACCGACATCGCCGTGCGGTAAAAGTATGGGATAAACGCAGCTACCGAAACCTTGATAGTGACCGTGAAATCGGCTCGCGCACCATTAAACTCGCTCTAAAAAAACTTCGTAAATTTGCCCGTACTGGTGCAAGCGATACTCTCGATTTAACCGAAACCATTCGCGCAACCGCAAAGCAAGGCGGCATGCTCGATGTAAAAATGGCACCAGAGCGCCATAATGCGGTAAAAGTATTGATGCTGTTTGATATCGGCGGTTCAATGGATGATTACATTCATACCTGTGAAGAGTTATTTAGTGCCGCCCACAGCGAATTTAAGCATCTTGAGTTTTACTATTTTCATAACTGTTTGTATGAGCATGTTTGGCAAGACAACGAACGTCGTCACTCTAACGTCATTGATACCATGACCTTGATTAACAAGTTCACCAGCGACTACAAGGTGATCTTTGTTGGTGATGCCACCATGGGTCCTTACGAAATAGCCTACCCCGGTGGCAGCGTTGAGCATTGGAATGAAGAACCCGGCAGCGCTTGGCTAAACCGCATAACCAATCACTTTGATAAAGTCGCCTGGCTCAACCCACAACCCGTTGAACACTGGCGCTATTATCAATCGATAGATTTTATAAAGCAGTTAATGGACAACCGCATGTACCCACTCACGCTAGATGGGATTAGTAATGCGATTAGGGAGTTGAGTTAAAGTTAGAAAGTTAGAAAGTAGAAAGTAGAAAGTAGAAAGTAGAAAGTAGAAAGTTAGAAAGTTAGAAAGTTAGAAAGTTAGAAAGTTAGAAAGTTAGAAAGTTAGAAAGTTAGAAAGTTAGAAAGTTAGAAACTCTAAAATACCTAGTATCTAAGTCAAGCAGCTCGACAACTTTACTCTTTCCCCTAGTAACTCGCTAACTGTCAATCTGACAGCTCTAACTTTACTCTTTCCCCTAGTAACTCGCTAACTAAGCGAGTTTCCAAACCAAAAACACTAGCGCAAAGCCCACCAAATAAGCTAAGCCTAGCCAGCTTAGGGTGCGTAATAAAGGTGAGTGATGAATGCTGGGTTCTGAGCGTACTAAACTAAAGTTCAGCCATGCAAATACGGGAGTGGTTACAAAAGCGAGGGTCATAGCAAAAGTGAGCATTGGGCCAAGGGCTGATTTAAAGAATAAAATCACTGCCATGCCAGCAAATGCTTGTAGTAATAACCACATATTTAAACTGTGTTTAGATTGTTTAATCGGTAGCAGTTTATGCGACTCATTTAATGTTCTGGCGTAGCCATCAAGCACTGTTAGCGTGGTGCCAAACATACATAAAAAAGCGATACCTGAAACCAGTGGCCTTGCCCACTCGCCCATAGTGAGGGCATACATATCAATTAGCTGCTTTGCAAAAGCGACTCCACCTAATTGCACTGCTTGTGCTTGGCCATATTGCACTAACACACCTAATGAAAAAAACACTAACGCAAGTGCTGCGGTAAGCCAGTAGCCCAAATTAAAATCAAACAAGCCTTGTTGCTTTGTCACGGCTTGTTGATGCTGCTTTTCTTTTAGCCACAGTGAGCTGATTGCTGATATTTCAATGGGTGCAGGCATCCAGCCCATGAGCGCGACCATAAAGCCAAGCATGGCAAGCTCATACGGCGACGGGCCCACATAGTCAACTGGCGCCATTGGGCCATTATTAATAGCGACAACTAGCGCAGCCACGGTTGTAACCGTTAGCAGCCCCATAATGAGCTTTGAGACATTATCGAGCGCCTTAAAGTGCCCCAACAACAAAATAAGCAAACACACAACTAAGATCAGCCAGCATAATAAGGTTACAGAAACAGTGACAGGTAATGCATAGTGCAGCAGACTGGCCGTTAATAATAAAACCCCTGCAGTATTTACTACCGCAGCGACAATATTAAGCGCAATAAAACTATAGAAATACCCCGGCCCTTTTTGCTTGTAGCCCTCAACTAAACTTTGTTTGGTCGCAAGGGTGTACTCCATGCCAAATCGAAAGAATGGGTACTTCAATACGTTTACTACAATGATTAGCCAAAATAGCTGCCAGCCGAATAATGATCCTGCTTGTGTTGATGCTACTAGATGTGAGCCACCAATGGCGGCTGTAGCCATTAAAATTCCCGGCCCTAATGCATTTAATTTAGATTGCCAATTTGATACTGCTGATTGCATAAGTTATGTGTGTTTTATTCTTAGTAACAAGCAACTTACAGCGTTTTGTGTGAGATTGGAAGCTGAGCAAGTTAGCAAGTTAGCAAGTTAGCAAGTTAGCAAGTTAGCAAGTTAGCAAGTTAGCAAGTTAGCAAGTTAGCAAGTTAGCAAGTTAGCAAGTTAGCAAGTTAGCAAGTTAGCAAGTTAGCAAGTTAGCAAGTTAGCAAGTTAGCAACACTAGACTGCCTACCACTTGTGTCAAGTAACTCGCTACTCTTTGGTTTTTTAATCTGACTTCTAACGACTGATATCTAATATCTCCATTTTTGTTCGGCGTTAAAACGCCTCCTACGTCTCAAACTCGCAAACTTTCCCCTTTACTCTTTCTAACTCAATACCTTTACTCTTTCCCCTAGCAACTCGCTAACTTTTGGAACTTCAATCTGACGGCTGACGGCTGACGGCTGACGGCTGACGGCTGACGGCTGACGGCTGACGGCTGACGGCTGACGGCTGACGGCTGACGGCTAATAGTTAAATATTAAAACCAAAAAAGCCAAGCGTTTCGCAACGGTTGGCTTTTTCAGATTTAGTTTTAAGTCTAGCCGCTTAGGCTAGTGCTCTGTAATTAGCTCAGGTTCATTTCCTGAATGATTTCGTGGGCAATTTCCGGTGTTGTACTGACCGGCTTTTCGTGTAGTTTGGCTTTCATTTGCCCTTTACGATGTTTAAGTGATGCATCTAGTTTTTTTGCAGCACCTGCGATAGCTGGGTACATCACATCATCTTCAGCTTTTACAGATAAACGTGCGCCTTCATAGGTTGTACTAATCTCAGCCTGATACTTATTGTGTTCTTTTGAAAGAATAATATCGAGTGATATTAATGATGGAAAATGGCTAGCAATTTTCGAGAACTTCTCGTTGATATGAGCTCTAACAGCCTCAGTAACGTCAACATGATGACCAGAAATATTAATCTTCATAGGGTATCCTTTTTTCTTGTTACCTCACAGTTAGTATTGGGGGCGAATTGAATTAACACAAGCGAAATTTGCAGATAATTAGTAATTGATTGTAACCACAGATGATTTAGATCATGCGTTGCGGATAAAATATGCAAAAGCCCGCATCACACGGGCTTTTCAGAGAGGTTAACAACTGCTCATTAACTGTACGAACAACAGTAGTCAGCAAACTCGCTGACCTTTACTAGAAAGGTAACATTTGCATCAACGGTAAATGACTCTCCAGCTTGCATTGTTTGCCATTCACTCTCACCGGGTAAAAGCACTTGCCAACTGCCACCGTTAAGCTCCATCAACTCTTTTTTGCTCGTAGCAAACTCAAACTCACCTGGTTGCATAAAGCCTAACGTCTTCGTGCTGCCATCAGCAAATACCACAGTACGGCTAGACACTTTACCGTCAAAATACACATTGGCTTTTTTCAGCACACTTACATTATCAAACTGAGACATCCTCACTCCTGTTGTTTTGTTTTAAATCTAATCCACCCTGCCCGAATTTCAAGTGCGCAGCAACTGAAGATTATTCAATTAAAACCATTATTTAAGCTGGCTTTTTATTATCTTTAATAAACTGAGCAAGTAAGAAAACAAAGAAAGTTCCAGGTAGACCAACAATAAACAACAATGGGGTTAATACTCTTGGAGATGTTCCATTAATGTAAAACTTACCATATAAGAAATTACAAATTAGCCAACCAGCGAGAATAAGGTACGATAACAAGCTCGTATTTTCAGCCTTCAATTCGCAGCTTCCGAAAGCAACGTCGACTAATAAAAGATCAAACGATATACACTGACTTGTATTTAGTGCGTAAAAAGTAAGTGCTGTCATAGATATTAAAGTGATTGCTGTAATGATGTATTTCATGGTCATTTCCTTATTAAATTAAAAGTAAAAAGAAGCAAGCAACTGCCTCTGTCATTTCAATTTAAATGACTCTGAAAATTACACCATAATTTAGCCATTACTTAATCATCACTTACTTATAACCAAAGTTATAACTATAATCACACCAATAACAATACCTATAAATCAAAAAGTTAGCTAAAAACTTCAGCTATAAATTGATACCCTCTTTTCATCTGGGACTTTATATATTTAGGGTTTTTTGTATCAGTATCTGAAAAGGCATTTCGCAACTTACTAATTACTCGGCGAATAGCAGTGTCGGTGACTATTTGATTTTGCCAAACATTGCTGTGTAGCTCTTCTAAGCTGACGACTCTAGGTTGTTGTTCTATTAGATAGCTAAGTACTTGCATCATTTTTGGTTCTAAATAAGTTACTTGCTCATCTTTTGAAATGCTTTTTTCTTCGTAATTAAATGTATATTCACCGATCATCAAAGTGCTTTGGTCAGAAAGAGAAAAGCTTTTTTCCTCCACTTCTTGAGTATCTTCTTGCTCACTTTTTCTCAGCACTTTTTTATAATTTCTACTAATTAACTTAAAGCTGTAAGTCACTAAAAGAACAATTGGGCTAAGTGGTAGAGAGAGAATAAAAAGTAAAGATAGTAAGTAAGCATTAACCTTGCTTTTTACTAATAACTGCCCAAAGAAAACAACCGCAAGCACCCATAAAATAAATGGCAAATCGATACTAATACTTTCAAGATCGTCTCCACAAACACCCACTCGAAAAAACGGCATATCAAAACATAAAGCAAAGCTATTAAAACTAGCTAACAGTAAAGCCAGCATATACAACCATTTCATTTTCATTCCTTAAATATTACTTTGACTGGACGATAATATAGCAAAAAGCCCCTATTAACTAATCTCTTACAACACATTAGGAAAGCTTAACAACTTGCATGATGTGATAATTGAAGAGAGTTCTTTAGCACATCACGAGGAGTGAGGTTTATAGTGAATGTGTTGGGTTTCACTCCGTTCTACCCAACCTACCAGTCAAACACAAAAAAACCCGCGCTGTGGTTTTACAGGGCGGGCTTTTAAATTTTAGCGACTAAAGCTTAGAACAAGGCGTTTGCTTTGTTTACGATGTTTTCAACAGTGAAACCAAAGTGCTTGAATAACTCGCCTGCAGGTGCTGACTCACCGAAGGTCGTCATGCCAACTACTGCGCCGTTTAGACCTACATATTTGTACCAGTAGTCTGCGATACCCGCTTCGATTGCTACGCGGCGTGTAACGCTTGCTGGTAGTACGCTTTCTTTATAGGCAGCGTCTTGCTCATCAAATAAATCAGTTGAAGGCATAGATACCACGCGTACTTTTTTACCTTGTGAACGAAGTTCTGCAGCGGCATCTTGTGCAAGCTGTACTTCAGAACCTGTTGCAATAAGGATAAGCTCTGGCTCACCGTCACAGCTAAGTACGTAACCACCTTTTTTCACATCTGCTAACTGCTGTGCGGTACGCGTTTGTTGCTCTAGGCCTTGGCGAGTGAAAATCAGTGACGTTGGGCCATCTTTACGCTCAATAGCTTGTTGCCATGCAATCGCAGACTCAACTTGGTCACATGGACGCCAGTTCACTAGATTAGGCGTTAAACGCATGCTTGCAATTTGCTCTACTGGTTGGTGCGTTGGGCCATCTTCACCTAAACCAATTGAATCGTGCGTGTAAACGAAGATGCTTGGCTGCTTCATTAATGCGGCCATACGTACTGCGTTACGTGCGTATTCCATAAACATTAAGAATGTAGCACCGTAAGGAATAAAGCCTTTATGTAATGCAATACCATTCATGATCGCTGACATACCAAATTCACGTACACCGTAGAAAATGTAGTTACCGCTAGCATCGTTAGCTTCTAGGCCTTTTGAGCCATCCCAAAGTGTTAAGTTAGAACCTGCAAGGTCAGCAGAGCCACCCATGAATTCTGGTAGTAACGGGCCAAACGCGTTTAATGCATTTTGTGATGCTTTACGTGTTGCTGGGTTTGCTGGGTTTGCTTGTAGCTCTTCGATGTAAGCTTGTGACTTTTCAGCCCAATCAGCTGGTAACTCTCCATTTGTACGGCGTTTAAACTCAGCAGCAAGTTCTGGGTGTGCACTTGCGTAAGCGGCAAACTTTTCGTCCCAGCTTGCTTCTAGTTGCTTACCTTTTTCTTTGCCATCCCACTCGCTGTAGATATCAGCTGGGATTTCAAATGCATCGCCAGTCCAACCTAGGAATTCACGAGATGCTTTAATTTCGTCTTCACCTAGTGGTGCACCGTGACAGTCATGGCTACCTGACTTGTTAGGTGAACCGTAGCCAATCACTGTTTTACAACAGATTAATGATGGCTTATCAGTGATGCTACGCGCTTCTTCGATAGCGGCGCGAATTGCATCAGGGTTATGACCATCAACATCGCTAACTACGTGCCAGCCATATGCTTTGAAGCGCGCTGGTGTGTCATCGCTGAACCAACCTTCTACTTCACCATCAATTGAGATGCCGTTGTCATCCCAAAATGCAACTAGTTTACCTAGGCCTAATGTACCGGCTAATGAACAGGCTTCGTGTGAAATACCTTCCATTAAACAGCCATCACCCATGAATGCATACGTGAAGTGATCAACAATATCGTGGCCTTCACGGTTAAACTGTGCAGCTAGCGCTTTTTCGGCAATTGCCATGCCCACTGCATTTGTGATCCCTTGACCTAATGGACCCGTAGTAGTCTCAATACCTGGTGCATATCCATACTCTGGGTGACCTGGTGTTTTTGAGTGCATTTGACGGAAGTTTTTAATTTCCTCTAGTGGTAAGTCATAGCCACTTAAGTGCAGTAGAGAATAGATCAGCATTGAACCGTGGCCATTCGAAAGAATAAATCGATCTCGGTCTGCCCACTCTGGATTCGTTGGATTGTGCTTTAGATAATCGCGCCATAGTACTTCTGCGATATCTGCCATGCCCATAGGGGCGCCAGGGTGACCAGATTTGGCCTGTTGTACTGCGTCCATTGATAAGACGCGAATAGCATTTGCAAGTTCTTTGCGTGATGGCATGAATTCTCCTACCTTTATGTATTTGCGCTGGTTGTTTATGAAGCCCCATTCTTACTTATTGTAAGGGTACAGTGCAATTAAAAATCCGCATTAAATGCACCAATTATGGGCGTTTGTTAAGAACAATACGTTATTAGTAATTTTAAATAGACGTCTAGGCGTAAAATTACTATGCAAACATATTTGTTTTAGATAAAATACGCCCCTTAATTTTTTAGCGCTATTACCGACGTTTGTGAAGCGCAATATTTGTGAGCAGAAATACAATGGCAAAACATTTATTTACTTCTGAATCTGTTTCTGAAGGTCATCCGGATAAAATCGCGGACCAAATCTCTGACGCGGTTCTAGATGCTATCCTTGAGCAAGATTCTCATGCCCGTGTTGCATGTGAGACTTATGTTAAGACTGGTATGGTGATGGTTGGTGGTGAAATCACAACTAGCGCTTGGGTTGATATCGAAGAAATCACACGTAAAACAGTACGTGAAATCGGTTACACGCACTCAGACATGGGTTTCGATGCTGACTCTTGTGCAATCCTAAACACTATCGGTAAACAATCTCCAGACATCAACCAAGGTGTTGACCGTGCTCGCCCTGAAGAGCAAGGCGCTGGTGACCAAGGTCTAATGTTCGGTTACGCATGTAATGAAACTGACGTTTTAATGCCTGCACCAATCACTTACTCACACCGTCTAGTTCAGCGTCAAGCTGAAGTTCGTAAAAGCGGTGAGCTTAACTGGTTACGCCCAGATGCAAAATCTCAAGTAACGTTTGCATACGAAAATGGCAAGCCTGTTGGTATTGATGCCGTTGTTCTTTCAACTCAACACTGTGATTCAATCTCACAAAACGACTTAGTTGAAGCGGTAATGGAAACTATCATTAAGCCGGTTCTTCCTGCCGAGCTAATCTCTAGCGCAACTAAGTTCTTCATCAACCCAACTGGCCGTTTCGTTATCGGTGGCCCAATGGGTGACTGTGGTCTTACAGGTCGTAAAATCATCGTTGATACATACGGTGGTATGGCTCGTCACGGTGGTGGTGCTTTCTCTGGTAAAGATCCATCAAAAGTTGACCGTTCAGCTGCATATGCTGCTCGTTACGTTGCTAAAAACGTGGTTGCTGCTGGCCTTGCTGACAAATGTGAGCTACAAGTTTCTTACGCTATCGGTGTTGCAGAGCCAACGTCTATCAGCATCGAGACATTTGGTACAGGTAAATTAGAAGAAGCGCGTCTAATCGAATTAGTACGTGAGCACTTCGACCTACGCCCTTACGGCTTAATCCAAATGCTTGATCTTGAGCGTCCTATCTATCAACCGACTGCGGCATACGGTCACTTCGGTCGTGATGAGTTCCCTTGGGAGCGTACAGACAAAGCAGACGCACTTCGCGCAGCTGCAGGCCTGTAATAGGTTTGATAAAATGAAAAAAGCGCCTTTTGGCTAATGCTGATCAGTTAAGAAGTTGATCAGTTGACCGATCAGAATGATCATGCACAATCCGTAGTTAGGCAACTAACTACGGATTTTTTTGTGAATATAGAACAAGCTCTTCATTCTGCTTTCGAAGAAAGCACTCGTTATCACACGTTTGAAAAATTATCTGAAATTTTATCTTCTGACCTGATTGAACAAGGCTTTCAACAAGCTGGAGTAGCCACAGTTAGAAAGCGCAGGTTGCCTTTAGAAGCTGTGCTTTGGTCTGTTATTGGCATGGCATTATTTCGTAAAGAATCTGTCTGGAATATTGCGAATAAACTAGACATTATGCTGCCTGGCAAAAATCAGTTAGTCGCCCCGAGTGCCATGGTTCAAGCTCGCCAGCGATTAGGTGATGACCCCGTTAAGCAAGTCTTTAATAAAGCTGCTGATAATATGTACCATACAGAAGAGTTTGACACGTGGGCTGGGTTAAATTTATTAGCGGTTGATGGTGTTGTTTGGCGTACGGCCGATTCAGATGAGAATCGTGAAGCATTCTCATCGGCTAGCAACCAATATGGTGATACAGGATTCCCACAAATTCGCATGGTTTGTCATATGGAACTCACCAGCCACCAACTGATAAGCAGTGAGTTTGATAACTATAAGACGAATGAAATGAAGCTTGCTGAACGACTGATTGAGCGTACACCTAACCACTCGTTGACCATGTTTGATAAAGGGTACTATTCACTGGGCTTGTTAAATCGATGGCACAGCACTGGAGAAGAAAGGCATTGGCTAATACCTGCAAGACCTGATTTACAATACGAAGTCGTTTCTAAGGTTGGTAACAATGACCTGATAATTGAGCTCAAAACCACTAAGCATGCGCAAAAGAATTTCCCCGATGTTCCCGAAGTTATTAAAGCAAGACTGGTTAGTAAAACCATAAAAGGTAAAAATTACCGAATATTAACCTCGATGGTAGATAGACTTCGTTTTCCAAGTAGCGAAATAGTTGATTTATACAGCCATCGCTGGGAAATAGAATTAGGGTATCGAGAAATAAAGCAAACAATGCTAGATAGCACATACCACCTTCGGAGTAAGCGCCCTGATATGGTTAGACAGGAGCTATGGGGGATCCTCCTCGCATACAATTTAATTCGAAGGTTGATGACCCTAGCAGCAAAAGCTGAAGGAATATGGCCTAACCAACTCAGTTTCTCAAGCTGCTCGATGGCAGTTATTCAATACTTTTCATCAATATCAATTATGAGCCCCGGTAATATTCCAATTCACTGGGAGCATCTGTTAGGTACGCTGAGACTATTTAAACTGCCACCTAGAAGAGAAGATAGGCGATACCCAAGAGCGATAAAGCCTAAGCCATCAAAGTACCCACATAAAAAAAGAAATGCCAGTCAGCTTAACTGACTGGCATTGG
>NZ_LRUE01000012.1 GCF_001550135.1 Pseudoalteromonas shioyasakiensis | reverse complement strand
GAGATCCGAATTGAGATCAACTGTTTTTTGAAGTTTTTATGAAAAAAATGACTGTTCGTGCAAAATACGAACGAAACGGGTGAAAATAGCACTAAATTACTCGTATTATGGCTATTTAGGCAGTGTATTTTATAAATGAGCTTGTTTTTAAGTTGTATAGAAGATGATTTAACTATTAAAGAACGCGAATTGATCTTTATATGTGATCTTAATTGCTAGGTGCTAGGTGCTAGGTGCTTCAAGGTTGTATGGTAATGTTTGGGGTTGATAGAGCTGTTTTATTGGTAGTGAATTTTTAGTAGTGAATTTTAGAAAGTAAAAAGCCGAGCATAAGCTCGGCTTTTTGGTGTCTTTACGACTTACTCTGCAGACTGCGCGTCTTCTTGAACTTCTTCGTTTGTCGCTGGGCGACCAACTAGTTCAATATAAGCCATTGGTGCATTATCACCAGCACGGAAGCCACACTTAAGAATACGAGTGTAACCACCAGGACGGTCTGTATTACGTGGACCGATTTCGCTGAATAATTTACCAACTACTTCATTATCACGCGTGCGAGCAAACGCTAAACGGCGGTTTGCTACACTGTCAGTCTTAGCCAGTGTGATTAAAGGTTCAATTACACGGCGCAACTCTTTAGCTTTAGGCAAAGTTGTTTTGATGATTTCATGTTTCACCAAAGAACCAGCCATGTTGCTGAACATCGCTTTGCGATGGCTGCTGTTACGGTTTAATTGACGACCACTCTTACGATGGCGCATGACCCTATCCTTCTAACTAAACTAATATAGTGATTTAGATTATTCAGCTAGGCTTGCAGGCGGCCAATTTTCTAGGCGCATACCTAGAGAAAGACCACGTGAAGCTAGCACGTCTTTAATTTCAGTTAGAGACTTCTTACCTAAGTTAGGCGTTTTAAGAAGCTCAACTTCAGTGCGCTGAACTAAATCACCGATATATTGAATTTGCTCGGCTTTCAAACAGTTTGCTGAACGTACTGTTAGCTCAAGATCATCAACTGGACGAAGCAGAATAGGATCGAATTCTGGCTTCTCTTCTTTCTCTTCTGGCTCAGTTACATCACGTAAATCTACGAATGCATCTAATTGCTCAGCTAAGATAGTAGACGCACGGCGGATCGCTTCTTCAGGATCTAAAGTGCCGTTTGTTTCCATATCAATGATTAACTTGTCTAAGTCTGTACGTTGCTCAACACGGGCTGATTCAACCGAGTACGCAATACGTTCAACTGGGCTGAATGATGCATCAAGCAGCAGACGACCAATTGGACGCTCATCGTCATCAGAGGATAAACGACTAGATGCCGGCACATAACCGCGACCGCGCTCAACACGAATACGCATGCTGATCTCGCTGCTATCTGTCGTAAGGTGACAGATAACGTGATCTGGGTTGGCAATTGTTACATCACCATCGTGCTGAATATCAGCCGCAGTCACAGGGCCTACACCAGATTTAGTCAGGGTCAGAAAAACTTCATCTTTGCCTTCTAAAGTTACTGCTAGACCTTTAAGGTTTAACAGAATTTCAATGATGTCTTCTTGTACGCCCTCTTTCGCGCTGTACTCATGCAATACACCGTCGATTTCTACTTCAGTTACTGCACATCCAGGCATAGATGATAACAGTATACGGCGTAAGGCATTACCCAAAGTGTGACCGAAGCCACGCTCTAATGGTTCTAAAACTACTTTAGAACGCGTTGGGTTGATAGCGTCGATATCGACTAACCTTGGTTTTAGGAATTCGGTAACAGAACCCTGCATTTTATCCTCTCTTAACTCTTAACTTTACTTAGAGTAAAGTTCGACGATTAGTTGTTCGTTAATGTCCGCAGACAGATCTGAACGCTCAGGTAGGCGCTTGAAGCTACCTTCCATTTTCTTACCGTCAACTTCAACCCAAGTCGGCTTTTCACGTTGCTCAGCCAACTCTAGAGCAGCGATGATACGTGCTTGTGTTTTTGACTTCTCACGAATTACAACAGTATCTTCTGGAGTAATTACGTATGAAGGGATGTTCACTACACGACCATTAACTAAAATCGCTTTGTGGCTTACTAACTGACGTGCTTCAGCGCGTGTGCTAGCAAAACCCATGCGATATACAACATTGTCTAAACGTTGCTCTAAAAGCTGTAACAAGTTTTCACCTGTATTACCTTTAAGGCGAGCAGCTTCTTTGTAGTAGTTACGGAATTGCTTTTCTAATACACCGTAGATACGACGTACTTTTTGCTTTTCACGTAGCTGTAAACCGTAATCAGATAAGCGACCTTTACGAGCGCCGTGCTGACCAGGTGCAGTCTCAAGTTTACACTTAGAGTCGATAGCTCTTACGCCGCTCTTAAGGAACAGGTCAGTACCTTCACGACGACTCAGCTTGAGCTTAGGGCCCAAATATCTTGCCATGTTATTTCTCCTAACCTATTGTTAAACGCGACGTTTCTTCGGTGGACGACAACCATTATGAGGGATTGGCGTCACGTCAGTGATGTTGGTGATACGGTAACCAGCAGCATTCAAAGCACGTACAGCAGATTCACGACCTGGACCTGGACCTTTGATGAAAACTTCTAGATTTTTTAAACCGTATTCTTGAGCAGCAGTACCTGCACGCTCTGCAGCAACCTGAGCCGCGAATGGAGTAGATTTACGTGAACCACGGAAACCTGAACCACCTGCTGTTGCCCAAGATAGTGCATTACCTTGACGGTCGGTAATTGTTACAATAGTGTTGTTGAAAGAAGCATGAACGTGAGCCATACCATCAGCAACTTGCTTTTTAACCTTCTTACGACGAATTGGTGCTTTAGCCATAATCTACCCCACCTTATTTCTTGATAGGCTTGCGAGGACCCTTACGAGTACGCGCGTTAGTCTTAGTACGTTGACCACGTAGTGGTAACGAACGACGGTGACGTAGGCCACGGAAACAACCAAGGTCCATAAGGCGCTTGATATTTAATGTAACTTCACGACGAAGGTCACCTTCTACAGTGTACTTGCCAACTGCTTCACGCAATACGTCAAGTGTTTCGTCTGAAAGTTCACCGATTTTTGTGGTCTCGGCGATACCAGTCGCTGCTAAGATTTCCTTAGAGCGAGTCTTACCTATGCCATAAATAGCAGTTAAACCGATAACTGCATGTTTATGATCAGGGACGTTAATGCCAGCGATACGGGCCACTAACACATCTCCTATATTTGAATTTGGTAATCATCTGTTTGAAAAGCCCGTAAGGATACTCAAACGAAGACCAAATCACAACTAAAAACACAGGCCGAGTAAATAACTCAGCCTGCACGACTGTTTAATTAGCCTTGCCTTTGCTTGTGCTTAGGCTCACTGCAAATTACGCGTACTACACCAGCACGTTTAATAACTTTACAGTTACGGCATATTTTCTTAACGGAAGCACGTACTTTCATTGCTCAACTCCGTAAAATGACCTTATCGACCGTAGCCTTTAAGGTTTGCTTTTTTCAGCACAGAATCATACTGATGTGACATCAGATGCGTCTGTACTTGTGCCATAAAGTCCATGATTACAACAACGATAATCAAAATTGATGTACCGCCGAAATAGAATGGCGTTTGCCATGCCATAGTCATGAATTCGGGCACCAGACAGATAAAGGTTATATACAAAGCACCTGCCAATGTCAGGCGTGTCATCACTTTATCAATGTATTTAGATGTCTGCTCACCTGGACGAATACCTGGGATAAATGCGCCAGATTTTTTCAGGTTATCTGCTGTTTCACGCGGGTTAAATACCAACGCGGTGTAGAAAAAGCAGAAGAAGATAATAGCCGCAGCTAAAACCATCGCATATAAAGGTTGACCTGGAGTCAACGTTGTAGCGATTGCTTGTAGCACATCAGCGACCGGACCTTCACCCTGGCCGAACCAGCTTGCAATTGTACCAGGGAACAGAATTATACTGCTAGCGAAGATTGGTGGAATAACACCCGCCATGTTTACTTTCAGTGGTAAGTGCGTGCTTTGAGCAGCAAATACCTGACGACCTTGTTGACGCTTTGCGTAGTTAACAACGATACGACGTTGGCCACGTTCAAAGAATACAACTAAGTAAGTAACAGCGAATACGATTACAGCAATCAATAACAGTACAAGTACATTCAGATCACCTTGGCGCGCCATTTCGGCTGTCGAACCAATAGCAGACGGCAGGTTAGCTACGATACCAACAAAAATCAGAACTGAGATACCGTTACCGATACCACGTTCTGTAATTTGTTCGCCCAACCACATTAGGAACATAGTACCAGTTACTAAACTCACTACAGCAGTGAAGTAGAAACCGATACCAGGGTTAACAACTAACCCGTCCATCATGCCCGGTAAGCTAGTAGCAATACCGATTGATTGGATTGTAGCAAGCACAAGCGTGCCGTAGCGTGTGTACTGGCTAATTTTCTTACGCCCTTGCTCACCTTCTTTCTTAAGCTCTATAAACGGCGGATACATATGCGTTAATAGTTGCGTAATAATCGAAGCCGAGATGTACGGCATAATACCCAGTGCTAACACTGAAGCTCGCTCAAGCGCACCACCGCTGAACATGTTAAACATTTCAACAATGGTGCCCTTTTGTTGCTCGAAGAAATCGGCAAGTACAGCGGCGTCAATCCCAGGGATCGGCACGAATGAACCTAGACGGTAAATAATGATAGCACCTAATACAAATAGTAATCGACGCTTCAATTCCGAAAGCCCACTTTGTGCACTTTTCATATCTTGACCTGGTTTAGCCATTAGTACTTCCTTAGTCTTCTACCTTGCCTCCGGCAGCTTCGATAGCTTCGCGAGCACCTTTAGTCACTTTAAGACCTTTAACGGTAACTGCGCGTGAAACTTCGCCAGATTTAACTACTTTAACGAACTGGATGTTCTTTTTAACTAGACCAGCTGCTTGTAACGCGTTTACGTCTACTACATCGCCTTCAACTTTAGCGATTTCAAAAAGGTTAACTTCAGTAGATACTAATGATTTACGTGAAGTGAAACCAAATTTAGGTAGACGACGTTGCATAGGCATTTGACCGCCTTCGAAACCAACGCGTACTTTACCGCCAGAACGTGATTTTTGGCCTTTATGACCACGGCCACCAGTCTTACCAAGACCAGAACCAATACCACGACCTAGACGTTTCTTTTCAGTTTTTGCACCAGCAGCAGGTGAAAGTGTATTCAAATGCATCGAATTAACCCTCAACCTTTACCATGTAAGAAACTTGGTTAATCATACCACGCACACATGCTGTGTCTTCTAACTCAACAGTGTGATTGATACGACGTAGACCAAGACCGCGTAATGTAGCTTTATGCTTCGGTAAACGACCGATAGAGCTCTTTACTTGTGTTACTTTTACAGTTTTATTAGCCATGGTTTACCCCGTGATTTCGTCAACGCTAAGACCACGTTTAGCAGCGATTGACTCTGGAGAGTTCATGTTCTCTAGAGCAGCAATCGTTGCACGAACGATGTTGATCGGGTTAGTTGAACCGTATGCTTTTGACAATACGTTCTGTACACCAGTTACTTCTAGTACTGCACGCATCGCACCACCGGCGATGATACCTGTACCTTCAGAAGCAGGCTGCATGTATACTTTAGAACCCGCGTGGCGACCCTTGATTGGGTGCTGTAGCGTGTTACCGTTAAGGTCTACACTGATCATGTTGCGACGTGCTTTTTCCATTGCTTTTTGAATAGCAGCTGGAACTTCACGTGCTTTACCATAACCAAAACCTACTTTACCTGCGCCGTCACCAACTACTGTTAGTGCAGTGAAGCTAAAGATACGACCACCTTTAACCACTTTAGACACACGGTTTACCGCGATTAGCTTTTCAGCCAAATCAGGCTGTTGTTGCTTTGCTTCTACGTTAGCCATTGTCTACTCCTAGAATTGCAGACCGGCTTCACGCGCTGCATCAGCAAGCGCCTTCACACGGCCGTGATATTTAAAGCCACTGCGATCAAAAGCAATCTTTTCGATGCCTTTGTCAGCTGCACGTTCAGCAACCGCTTTACCAACTGCTTGAGCAGCTGCAACGTTACCTGTGCCTTTAACTGTTTCGCTAATTGCTTTTTCAACAGTAGAAGCAGCAGCCAGTACAGTACCCTCAGCAGTAACTACTTGAGCGTAAATGTGACGTGGCGTGCGGTGGATAACAAGACGCGTTGTGCCTTGTTCAATATAATTTCTACGAGTGCGTTTAGCACGACGTAGACGAGCTGTTTTTTTATCCATCGTCTTACCTTACTTCTTCTTAGCCTCTTTACGGCGTACATTCTCGTCCGCGTAACGAACACCTTTACCTTTATAAGGCTCAGGTTTACGGTATGCACGGATGTTAGCAGCTGTTTGACCAACTAACTGCTTGTCTACGCCCTTAACTAGAACTTCTGTTTGGCTTGGTGTTTCAATCGTAATACCTTCTGGTACTTCGAAATTCACTGGGTGTGAGAAACCAAGAGTTAAGTCTAATACTTTGCCCTTAGCTGCTGCACGGTAACCAACACCTACTAACTGAAGTTTCTTCTCGTAACCTTCATGCGTACCAACAACCATGTTGTTGATTAGAGCGCGAGCAGTACCTGCTTGTGCCCATGCATTAGCTACGCCTTCACGAGGTAAAGTTGTAATAACGTTGTCGTTAACTTGTACTTCAACAGCGTCGTTGATAGTACGAGTTAATTCACCGTTTTTGCCTTTAACTGTGATGTCCTGGCCTTTTAATGTAACTTCTACACCGGCAGGAACATTGATTGGTGCCTTTGCTATGCGAGACATAGTTCCCCTCCGATTAAGCTACAAAGCCAATGATCTCACCACCAACGCCGGCACTACGTGCTGCGCGGTCTGTCATTAGGCCTTTAGAAGTTGATACGATAGCGATACCAAGACCACCCATTACCTTTGGTAATTCGTCACGTTTCTTATAGATACGTAGACCAGGGCGGCTAACACGCTGGATATTTTCAATAACAGCTTTGCCTTCGAAATATTTTAAATCGATAGAAAGCTCAGGCTTCGCTTCACCGCTTACAGCGTAATCTGCGATATAACCTTCATCTTTTAATACTTTAGCTACTGCTACTTTCAGTTTTGAAGTTGGCATCGTTACTGATACTTTCTTCGCTGACTGACCGTTACGGATACGTGTAAACAAATCCGCAATAGGATCTTGCAAGCTCATAGTCTTACTCCCGTGATACTATTACCAGCTAGCCTTTTTAAGGCCAGGAATTTCACCGCGCATAGCTGCTTCGCGAACTTTGATACGGCTCATGCCGAATTTGCGAAGGTAACCATGTGGGCGGCCCGTAACGTTACAACGATTACGTTGACGTGAAGAGCTAGAATCACGTGGTAAAGCTTGTAGCTTTAATACCGCGTCCCAACGATCATCGTCAGATGTATTAACATCACTGATGATAGCTTTTAGTGCCGCACGCTTTTCAGCGAACTGAGCAACTAATTTCGCACGCTTTGCTTCGCGCGCTTTCATAGAATTCTTTGCCATAACCCTACCCTTATTTCTTGAATGGGAAGTTAAACGCTTCTAACAACGCACGGCCTTCATCATCTGTTTTCGCAGAAGTAGTGATTGTGATATCCATACCGCGAACACGGTCTACTTTATCATAATCGATTTCTGGGAAGATGATTTGCTCACGTACGCCCATGCTGTAGTTACCACGTCCATCAAAAGACTTAGCACTTACACCACGGAAGTCACGGATACGTGGGATAGCGATTGAAACCAAACGCTCAAAAAAGTCCCACATACGCTCGCCACGTAGGGTTACTTTACAACCAATTGGGTAACCTTCACGCACTTTGAAGCCAGCAACTGATTTGCGTGCTTTAGTGATTAGAGGTTTCTGACCAGAGATTGCTTCTAGATCCGCAACAGCGTTATCTAGGATCTTCTTGTCAGCTAGAGCTTCGCCCACACCCATGTTTAATGTGATCTTTTCGATCTGAGGGACTTGCATGACAGAGCTGAAACCAAACTTCTCTTGAAGCTCAGCAACTACTTTGTCTTTATATACTTCATGCAGTTTCGCCATCATTCTACTCCAACTATTAGATAGTTTTACCAGTAGATTTAAAGATACGTAATTTCTTACCATCTTCAATCTTGAAACCTACACGATCTGCTTTACCCGTTTCCGAGTTGTAGATCGCAACGTTTGATACGTCGATAGACGCTTCTTTCTCAACAATACCGCCAGCTTGGTTCAACTGAGGAACAGGCTTTTGGTGCTTCTTGATTAAGTTGATGCCTTCGACAAATACTCGACCAGATTCAGCAACAACTGAAAGCACTTTACCGCGCTTACCTTTGTCTTTGCCTGCTAGTACGATTACTTCGTCATCACGACGGATTTTTGCTGCCATGATAGACTCCTTATAGTACTTCTGGTGCTAGTGAAACGATTTTCATGAACTTTTCAGTACGAAGTTCACGAGTCACAGGGCCGAAGATACGAGTACCAATTGGCTGTAAGTTATCGTTTAAGATAACAGCCGCATTGCTATCGAAACGGATCAAAGAACCGTCCGGACGACGAACGCCTTTTTTAGTACGCACAACTACCGCGTTTTTAACATCACCTTTCTTCACTTTACCGCGAGGAATAGCTTCTTTTACAGAAACTTTGATGATATCGCCAACCGCTGCATAGCGACGGTGCGAACCGCCAAGGACTTTAATACACTGCACTTTGCGAGCGCCGCTGTTATCAGCAACGTCCAGCTGAGTTTGCATTTGGATCATGTTAATGACCTCCGGTGTAGAAATTACAACACGCCTTAATTTTGTTTAAAATCAAGACATTTCGGTTAAATTCCACTCAAAAAACAAGCAAGTTGTCTCTTAAGGGCGGGCAATTGTAGCAGCAATGGCAAGGAAGTGGTAGGTTATTTTTTAATTAATTTGGAATTAATCGTAATGCCTGCATTGAGGAATTACAGCAGCTTGCTGTAATGTTATTGATTATAAAACAAACAGGGCGAAAATGCGCCCTGTTTTTGACTTTAATTAAATTTTTATTAATTACCAAATAGACCTTTTAACTTGTCTTTAATTTTATCTTTGGCTTTTTCTTTGACTTCTTCTTTCGCCGCATCACTGACATCTAAGCTATAACCAACATCATGGAATGGGCCTTTGATACGCAGTGGAATTTTAAAGCCGGTACTGTCATCTGTCGTGCCTTGCCCTTCGATTGAATCAACTATCCCCGTTACTAAGCGATAGTCTACATTCGTCATAGGTAAATCAACTTTACCTGAGCCTGTAATGCGAATAAGTGGGCTAAGTAGTGACAAGTCTTTATTTTCACCAACACCGTTAGTGAATACAAAACTACCCTGCAATGCTGAGAAGTCTGTTTGCTGTGAGTTATCAAAGCCAGTATCTAAACCTTCTGATACTGCGCTTAAGTTACCTTTGATTAGCTCTTTTGCTTTACGAACCATCTCTGCAATATTGGCACCTTTTACCGCACCATCAGCAAACTCAAAGCCTAACTTACCATTTAAAGCATTGATAAAGCTCTTTTGGCTTTGACCTGTGGTCGTTAGATCCCAGTTTAGAGAACCTTTACCCATTAACTTATCGAAACCAGCCGCATCAGTTAGCAATGGCTGCGCATCAATTTTATCTAAAGAAAAGTTAGTACTAATTTTATAAGGTGTTTGCTTGGCGTTAACGGTTATCACACCTTTACCATTGCCCTCATAAGCAACAAACTTGTCTAGACTGATTTTAGCCACTGCATTTTTTAGGTTCACCGTTAACTGGTTTTCACCAAGGGTAATATCATTTGCTTGTAAGCCACTTGAACGCACGACTACATTTGCATCAAGTGCATTTAAGCCGCTCATATCAATTGCAGTATCATCCCAAACAATTGGTTGTGCTGGCGCATCTGCTGCAGGCTCTGCTTGTTCTTCTTTAGCTACGCCCTCTGGTAGGTAAGGGTTTAAATCAAGCATGCCTAAATCAATATCGGCATTCACAGCTAAGCGGTCACCAAGCTTAATATCGCTTTTACCTTTAATTTGCAGCTCATCTAGGGTGGCAAGTAGCTCAGTAAGCTTAAACTGCTGTCCTTTTAGGTGCATTGACCCCTTTACATTAAAGGCATTAAACGCATTTTCTTTTGCATTAAGCTCAACACCTTGCCAACTCGCAATATTTTTTACTGAGTCACCACTGACAGAAAGAAGCCCTTGCACGTCATTACCCATTTCTGCAATTGCACCTTTAAAATTCAAATCGACTAAGCGTGAATCAACCTCAGTGCTTACATTAAAGGTTTCGCCTTCAATCGCTTTAACAGGTGTATCTAGCGTGACATCTAAATCAAAGCGCTCACCCATATAGGTAATACCGCCTTTTAATTCTAAGGTCTTACGAAGAGAAGGTAATAAGATTGCTAATTCTAAATCGCTTATCTGTTGCTTTGCCCCGGTTTTGCCATCTAGATAAGTGAAAGTACCACCGTAGATTGCTACTTCACCAAGTTCGATATCAAAGTTATCTGGTAAGTTAACAGCGCCAGAACTCTTTTGCTGCTCTGTCTGTGGTTGCTCAGCAACCGCATCAAATAGTTGCCAGTTTGCTTTACCATTTTTATCGGTTTCTAACAAAATCGTTGGTTCGTTAATCACAAATTTATCAAGCTTAAACTCACCGCCAAATAACGACATCCACGGGATACGGATAGCAAGTTGCTGCATGCTTGCCATATCTTTTTGCGAGCCTGTTTGCATATTGGCAAAGTGCACATCATTCAATTCGAGTTTTAATGATGGAAATACCGACAGCTTTTTATCGCCATTAATAGTCAGACTACGACCTGTGGTTTGTTCTACTTGCTCCGATACTTTATTAAATATCGCGTCTGTAGGTATTAGGAATGGTGCAGCGACTACCAATGCAATCAGTAATACGAAGATGACACCAACGATTTTCAGTAAGGTTTTCATAATCATCCTTAAAAATGGGCAAACAATGTTCTTATCATAGCGGGAGTTAGGCGTAATTGCATTGCCGAACACACAAAAAGGTTTGTAAACAAGCTTAGGTACAAGAATATGAATCAGCGCTGAAACTTTTTGATACCTACAGGTTACAAAAAGTTCTTGACCAAATGATACCCTAGGGTCACATTGATACCTGTAGGTTACATTTGAGTTTAAAATAAAAGGAAACGATTATGTCTATGCAAGATATCAAAACGGAAGAAAAGTTTATGAGTCATAACGCATGGTTTTCAATATTCATGGGAGTCACGTTATTAATTATTAGTGTTTACCCAATGCTCAAGCAAACATCAGCACCGTTACTGCTTATTGGCGGTACCGCATTTTTAGGCTCTTTCTTTATGTTTGTGATTAGAGGGGGATTTACATGGAAACTTGGTTATCGCCTTACGTATAAGGATGAGTTTTTAAATACGATTGATACCATCGCTTATAAACATGTAGTGCTTGGATTGCTTTTTAGCATGGGGGCTATTTTTTTATTCTCTGATGAACTTGCTTTAAATGTATCTCATAGCATGATGGCCACATTTTACCTTGCTTTGATGTGTTTGATATATGGCGTATCAATTCTTTGGCAAAGTAGAGACTAGGTATAAAAGTGCAAAATAGTATCGCTAAATTCCGCAAAGAAAAGGGGTTATCGCAGCAAGAACTTGCTGATGCCATTGCAGTATCACGTAAAACCATTAGCACAGTTGAAACAGGCCGCTTTATACCCTCAGTGATTATCGCGTTAAAAATTGCTGCTCACTTTGAACTCAGTGTTGAGCAATTATTTACACTCGATGACAATGATTAATTAACCACGTTAGTCGCAATCTTACTTATAAATTATCAGTAAGATTGCATCATTTCATTACTTCGGTATGATGCACGGCCCTGTTGTTTTTGCACCCTGTGTACTAAAATTAAACAACCCAATTTGGTCAAAACTGGAGTATCGATTAAGCATGAAGAAACTGCTTATTTCACCGTCAAAAATGGCGCTTGGCGAGCAAGAAAGTCAAATTTATCAAAATATCCTCAAGCAAGCCTCTGATATCAGCTTAAACCTTATGGCAGTTAAAGTAGAAAACCACCCTGAAGACTTTTTAGGTTGGTGCTATGAGCTATTAAGTGCAAGCCGTGATCGCATTAACTACGATCTGTTAGAAGATAAGCAATTACCCACTCTTAAAAAACTTCATGACTTATTAATTTCTGCAATCAGTTTTTTGCAGTTAAAAACATTAAGGGTTGCGCCATGGCCTGTTATTGCAGGCTTCATCGAGCAGCATAAAGAGCTTGTAGCCCTTGATGAGCAATTACGTTTAGCTAATTACATTGCTGCAATTAAATCGCAATCCCTAAAAGAGATGATCCCAGAAGACCGTTTAGCGTTTTCAGGTAAACACAGTGCCTCGCTTGATCCAAGCAGCTATAACTTCGACGTTGAATGGTTTGCTTCTACTAAGAACGCAAAAGGTTTCCACCAAATGTTGAGTGATTTACCAGGTGCGTTCGATGAGGCGCTTGTACACATTCCACTTGAGGGTGAAGTAACGCAAGAACATTATCAGCATTTTATTGTTGCTTACTTCATGGCATTTAATGGCAGCGATGAAAAGCCAACGCTTGCTCCTGCTACTCGCTTGCTTGCGATGCGCCGACCTGACGTGTTTACACCAATCGTAAATAGTAAACTTGATGCCCTTTGTGCGGCATTAGGCATTACTAAGCTTAATAACCGTGATTTTGAGCGCTACTGGCAAGATGTTGTTGAAGCCATTCATAGCATGCCTTGGTTCAAAATGGCCAGTGCAGCAAATGAGCTTGAACAATCTCTGGTTGAAATCAAAGCCCTATTGCCTTGCTTCTTTTATTATGCAGATAAAAGTACCGCTGATAACTCTAACTATATTAAGTTGTTAAACAAACCTAAGAGTACCACAAGCTCAGCAGGTAAAAAGACCGTACGCCGTGGCAAAGAATCAGCAGAGATACTGGTGGACCGCGCATTAGCAAGTGATGATATCCCTGAACATATCAAAGCTAAGCGCGATTCAATCATCAGTGAAGTTGAAAAAGGCCGCAGTGTTGAAGAAACCATTACTCTAATGCGTGCAATTTTCGGCTAAGTTACTCTCAAATAAGCAAAACCCGGTTGCTTCGCAATTGTGCAACCGGGTTATTTTTTGCACCACACATGTGCGCATGAACAATTCAAATAACCATCCTTTTCACAATTAAATAAGTTTAAAAGCCTGTTTTTAAAGACTTTAAGCATAAAATATCCCGCTCAAAATTAACTTGGCACAACCAGTGCAATATCGTATCCAGACAACACATAGAAAATGTCCTCAAATAATAACCAGACTGCAATCTGAAAATGGGACAAAATCAACATAACAACAGGATACAGAAACATGCTAAAACTAAAAAAAACGGTCGCAGCAAGCGCCCTTGCGCTATTAACTTTGAGCTCAACATATAGCTACGCAGAAGTCACAGCAAACGCTGCGGCAACTTCAAACTACTTATGGCGTGGTCAAGAGCAAGGCGGTGGTGATGCTGCAATCCAAGGTGGTATCGACTACGCAAGTGAATCTGGCTTTTATGCGGGTACTTGGGTATCGAATGCTAGCTGGGCTGACGACATGACTTACGAGCTAGACCTTTATGCTGGTTTTGGCGGTGAAATCAATGAAACCTTTAGCTACGATGTTGGCTACATTTATTATGCATACCCAGATGCAGCGTCTTATACAGATGCAGACTTCTCAGAAATCTACGGTAGCATTAGCATGGGTAGCTTCACCTTTGGTGCAGCAGTCCTAGCAACATCAGCAGCAAGCGGTGACGGTACAGATTTTGGTGACTCTCTATATTTAAATGCTGACTATAGCTTCCCAGTTGGCAGTACCGGTGCAGAAATGGCCCTTCACTTAGGTCATTACTCAGGGGATTTCATTGGTGATGATGACATCATCGACTACGGTGTTTCAGTGTCGAAAGACGGCTTTACTTTCGGTCTTTCAGACAACGACATTGATGGTTCAGATGTAAAAGTGTATGTCGCTTACGCGGTTGACTTCACTTTATAAAGAATGTGTTACTTGCTGCAACACGAAGGGCCGTTAAGGCCCTTTTCTCGTTTTGGGCTATATATTAAGGCACACTATGCCCGGTTGAGCCTTGCCAAATGCGATACCATTGTTCACGGTTCATAGTAAGCTGCTTAGCTTCAACAGCTGATTTAACACGCTCAATATTACCCGTACCAAGTACCACAGACGGTGCACTTGGGTGCATTAACAGCCAAGCATAAACAACTTGATCAATGGCTGTGGCGCCAATTTCAGCACCAACCTGCTCCAACACTGTACGTAAACGCACCGCTTTTTCATCATCACTTGAGAATATACGACCCCCAGCTAATGGTGACCAAAGCATAGGTTTGATATCGAGCAATTGGCATTGGTCTAAGCTGCCATCATCAAGGGCTTTCATCTCGTAAGGTGAAAACTCAATTTGATTAGTTACAAGCTCAAAGTCTAAACGCGACTGCAACAAGCTAAGTTGCGATGGGGTGAAATTAGATACACCAAAATCAATCACGTCACCATTTGCTTTTAGGGTATTAAATGCTTGTGCCATTTCATCGGCGTTCATCAAGTAATCAGGGCGATGGATAAGTAATACATCTAAACGATCGGTGTTAAAGTTTTTAAGTGACTGCTGTGCTGAGGCAATTATATGCGCGGCACTTGAATCATAATGATTTGCTTTGCCTTGTAACCCTAGGCTTGCAAACGCAGGCTTAATACCGCATTTAGTGATTATTTTGATTTCATCACGAATACTTGGTTTTAGTTTAAGCGCTTTACCAAATTCGGCTTCACAACCGTACTCACCGTAGATGTCAGCGTGATCGGTATGTGACACACCCATTTCAATTGCATTTTCTAAAAAACTTAAGCATTGCTGTGGCGTTACCTGCCAATCTAACAAGCGCCAGAATCCTAATACCAACTCATCAATACAACGACCTTTGCTATTCACCATAACGACCTACTATTCCTAATAAATTCGACTCAAATTAATCCTTAAACCATATCACAGATTTACTAATCACAGCTGTTAACATACAGTTACAAAACAAATTGCTAATTTGTTACTAAACAGGATATTTTAGTACCTAAAAACAAATGTTATAAAACAAGGAATAAAAAATGAAATCATCAAATGTCATGACCGCATTGGTTGATATTTTTATCAGCCCGAGCAAAGCCTTTAATGGCTTAAAAGAAGCAAAAGGTTGGTCTTTTGTTGCCTTTATTTTACTTGCCGGCATCCTCGCTGCCAGCATGTTTGCTTTTTACAATAAAGCTGACCCGCAGTTTTTAATCGATCAACAAGTGGCAGCGGCCAGTGTTGATGCCACCATTGCAGAACAAAAAATGATTCGCCAAAGTATGGAGCAAACCATAGATATGCAAGTGTGGTTTGCTATATTTGGTGGCATCATTGGTTTGGCTGTTATTAATGCTCTAATGGCAGGCTACTACCTATTTGTATCTAAGCAAGATCCAGAAGCTAACTACGGTTATGGTGCGTGGTATGGCTTTGGTGTGTGGACCATGATGCCAATGATTATCTCAAGTCTTGGTTTACTCATCTTAGTATTAACTGCGAGTACCGACCAAATCTCACAGACGTTATTTAACTATGCTTCGATTAACCAACTTTTAATTGGTTTAGAAATTGGCCACCCATTTTACACCTTACTTGAAAGTCTCAATATCTTTTCTATTTGGGGTATTTTCATCGCAGCTATCGGTTTGAAGAGCTGGACTAATTTCACTTTCAATAAAGCGCTACTGTTTGCAGCTCTACCAAGTATTGTTATTTACGGTATTTGGACTGTAATCGCTCTCGTTTAATTCTGCTTTGAGCGGCAATATGCCGCTCTTAACTACCAAGGAAGTAACATGAAAAAAGCCATTATTATTGGCCTCGCTGTTACGGCATTTGTCGCTTTACTGATTTCAAAACAAGTCACAGGCAATAAAGATGCACCAGAAATGCATATTGCAGAAGTTGAACAAGGCAATATTGCCGATTCAATTTTAGCCTCTGGCAACCTAGTCTTTAACACCCAAGTGCAACTGCGCTCAGAAGTGACAGGCCGTGTAGCGAAAGTGTTTGTAGAGGAAGGTGAAAGTGTCACTGAGGGCGATATTTTAATGCGCCTAGATACGACCGCGTTTGAATCTGAAGTTGCACGCAACAAGGCCGTGCTTCGCGCGACCGAAATCGATATTAAACATAGCGAAACCCGATTGAAAAATATCGAGCGTCAACTAAGCCGCCAGAAAGAGCTTTATGAAGTGGGCCTTGCTGGCCAAGAGGTATATGAAAACCTACAAAATGCCCGCGATTTAGCAAAAATAGATATTGAAGCAAAACGTGAAGCTTACAACCAAGCCCAAGCATCGTTATTGATTGCTGAAGACCGTTTAAATAAAAGCGTGTTTCGCGCTCCAATGAGTGGCCTACTTGCTTCGGTCAATATTAAAGAAGGTGAAACTGTTATTGCCGGAACAACTAACATTATTGGCTCAGACCTGATGTTAGTAGCAGACCCCAGCGCAATATTAGCCGAGCTTCGAGTGGATGAGACCGATATTGCCGGTATCAAATTAGACCAACATGCAGATATCTATGCCGCCGCTTACCCAAATCAACCTTTCACTGGCAAAGTAATAAACATTGGCACATCAGCAAAAAATCAAGCCGGTTCTCAGGGCTTATCATTTAAAGTCAAAGTACTGCTTGATGCCACTGACCGCCAGCTTTATGCCGGAATGAGCTGCCGCGCAGAAATCGCCACAAGCATTGCCGAAAATGGCTTAAAACTGCCTATTGAAGCTATTCAAAAAGAGGATGATAGCTACTTTGTCTGGAAGCTTAATGCAGATAATACAGTAACTAAAACAGCGGTAACGGTAGGTATTTCTTCAGATATAGAGCAAGCACTAACCAGCGGTGTTGTTAAAGGAGATCGTATTGTTATCGGCCCTGCTAGACCACTTAGCTCACTAAAAGAGGGTGATACGATAGCCGTTAAAAACAGCCCTGAAAAAGGTGCTAACTAATGTCTGCGGTGATCAAACTCAGTAATATCAATAAACAATACAAAATGGGCGAACAAGTTTTCAAAGCCCTTGATGATATTAATATTGAAATTGCACAAAATGAGTATGTTGCCATCATTGGCCCTTCTGGCTCAGGTAAATCAACCCTGATGAACTTGCTTGGCTGCTTAGATACTCCCACCAGTGGTGACTACTATTTAAAAGATAAGCTAGTAAAGCGCATGACCGAAACGGAGCTTGCTCATCAGCGTAATGAAAGTGTTGGCTTTATTTTTCAAAGTTTCAATTTATTACCACGAGCATCCGCTCTTGAAAATGTTATGCAGCCTTTGGTGTATCGATTTATTTCTGCCAAAGAGCGAAAGCAACAAGCGCTCGAATCATTACAACGGGTTGGTCTTGGCGATAAGGTAAACCACCTTTCAAGCCAGCTTTCTGGTGGCCAACGGCAACGTGTCGCTATTGCTCGCGCATTGGTTACTAAACCCCACATTCTACTTGGTGATGAGCCTACCGGTAACCTAGATAGTAAAACCACCACTGAGATCATGGCGCTGTTTGATGAGCTTCATAACGAAGGGCACACCATCATTTTGGTTACTCATGAACAAGATATTGCTGATCACTGCCAACGTGTTATTCGCTTAGTTGATGGCAAGGTTGTTAGTGATACCCGTAAAGGCGAAGGAACAAGACAACATGTTTAAATCTGCTATCGCTGTAATGGAAGGTACAAAAGCCGCACTGATGGCAATTAAAGCCAATGCGATGCGCAGTGCCCTTACCTGCTTAGGCATTATTATTGGTGTTGCAGCGGTTGTTACCGTGGTGGCAGTGATGCAAGGGTTTACCAAGCAAATTAATGATCAGCTTGCTGATATGTCTCCCGATGTCACCAATATAAAACCTTACACTAGCGTAGAAAAAGAAATGGTAGGTCAACAAGCAAAGTTAACCTACAGCGACTTTTTAACTCTAAAAGCCCGAGTGAAAGAAGCCGAAACCTTTACTGCGCTAATGTTTACTTGGCGCTTTTCTGGTGCAGCAGAGTATGGCAATAAAAGTCATGCTTCACGGGTAATGGGCACCGAGCAAGACTACCAAAAAGCTTATCGCACCTACCCAGAACTCGGGCGGTTTATTCGCGCAGAAGATGATGAAAAACGCCGTCGAGTGGCGTTTATTGGCCCTTCAATTATCGAAAAGCTTAACCTGCCTGCAAACCCTGTAGGTGAATATATCAAACTCGGTGGTGAGTGGTTTCGCATTATTGGTGTTGCTGAAAAACAAGGTAGTTTATTAGGTTTTGACCAAGACGATTACATTAATATTCCAATAAGTACCATGAGTGCGCTAGAAGGCGGCAGTGTTGATACCAATGTACAAATGATGTTTCGTTTGAAAGACGATGCTAACGAAACCCAAGTACTGGCTAAAATTCGCCGTATCTTACGTCAATTACATAAATTAAAAGACGGTGAAGATGACGACTTTGAATTTGAAACCGCCGAAAAAGCCCGTGCTAATATCGATAAATTTACCGGAAGTGCTACCGCAATTACCGCGGGGATAGTGGGTATCAGCCTGGTAGTTGGTGGTATCGGAGTGATGAATATCATGCTGGTTTCGGTAACAGAACGCACACGTGTTATCGGCACTTTAAAAGCATTGGGAGCAACACCTGGCTTTATTATGCTGCAATTTTTAGTTGAAGCGGTGGTGCTATCACTGTTTGGTGGTTTAATTGGTTTAGCGATTGGTTATGGTGCTGCGGCACTGATTTCGTTATCAGTGCCGAGCATGCCAGATGCCTACATACCGGGTTGGGCGATTATGCTGTCATTTGGCTTTACTTCATTGATTGGTATTGTGTTTGGCTTAGCGCCCGCTATTAAAGCGGCACGCTTAAACCCAATTGATGCGCTGCGTTATGAATAACTAGTCTGGCTTATAAGGTACTTGAGCGCAGCTTATTTCAACTGTTTTCGGGTACCAAATAGGCCCAACTTGGTTTACTGCAACTTCAGCTAAGCCATTGGTGAACGACTTATAAGTGTGAACGGTTTGCCATTCGGAATCAGGACACTCCTCAGATAAGTCGACAGGCTTTGAACCTTCGTAAAGCGCTGCGGCAAAGTTATGATGCCATTGCTCTGTTGCAGGCGCTTTATTGGCTTGTGCAGCACTGCCATTATCAAAGTAGATATTTGTGCAACCACTTAAGGTTGCTACTAACACTGTTGTTACTAGTAGGCTTTTCATAATTGTTGCTCCTGTGCTTGTTGCTCACACCATACTTTTACTGTGTGAGGAGCATAAATTCCGAGTGTAACGAGTCCTAATGCGCCATCAGCGAATGTTTGTTGCGATTGCATTTGGGCAACTTTTTTATCTTGGCAAATAGCCTTTACATCAACGCGTTCTTCACCAACGAGGCCCCACAAAAAGAATGGGCGGCTATCTTGGTAATCAGCTTTAGTGGCTAATTTATTGGTTGTTTTTTCTGGCACTATGGTGACTGATGAACACGCTGTCACCGATAAGGCAAGCAGCATACAGGCCATTTGTTTCATGAGTAGTTCCTTTATCTGAGTTGTTAAGCTCAGTAAGTATAAGAATATGAGTACTCATTTTGGGTAAGAAAGCGTATAGAAATTGTAGGAAATACTACAGTTTCTAACATTTAGCCTTTGAACTAAACTGGGGCTATCGACGACTAACTCTTGAGAAAAGTAACTAAAGGTCATTATGACGGCATATCTGCGTATATTTTTATTACTTGTGTGTTTGAGTGTGCTGTCTTGGTATAGCTTTTCAAGCGATCCTAGCTCTGATGAGCAACAAGGTATAACCAAAACCGCTGTGAACCTTGCTAATTGCCAACAGCAATTAGCGCAAAGCCGCATGCAAACTTACGCTAAACATTATATTTTGCCCTATCAGTTCAAGTTATTGAGTTGGAATATCTACAAAGCACAAATAGATGGCTTACTCACAGATTTGCAAAAGCTAAATGCCGATGCTGATATTGTGTTACTACAAGAAGCTATCGAAGAGCCTGCGCTTACAAAGCTCAAACCCTATTGGCGCTTTGCTAAAGGGTATAAGAGTGGCGGCGTGCAATCAGGGGTTATGACACTCAGCCGCTGGCCAGCTACTGTGCATTGTACACTCACCCATAAAGAACCTTGGCTACGTAGCCCAAAAGCCACCAATATTGTGGAGTATGCGCTGCCAGATCAACAGTTATTACTGAGTATTAACCTTCATGCCATTAACTTTACGATTGGTATAAGTGACTTTAAACAACAGCTAGACGATGCCGCCGCTATTATGCGAACGCATAAAGGCCCAATCGTATTTGCCGGTGATCTCAATACCTGGAGTGATGAGCGCCAAGCCTTATTACAGCAAACATTAACCCAACTAGGTTTGCACGAAGCTATCTATTTAGATGATAAGCGCACCAAAGCATTTGGATTAGCACTTGACCAAGTGTGGGTGCGAGGTGTCAAAATAGAAACAACCGTTGTGCCTGAGCTTGCAAGCTCAGATCATAACCCAATTATTGCAACCCTGACGATAGAGCATCAAACGCTATGAGATTATGTATGAGAGGATATTGGTTTATCGCGTTAATATTATTGAGCATTAGCCAATTCAGTGATGCAGCCACCCCCGAACAAGAGATAAATCACCTCATTGATTTTGTTGCTAAAAGCGATGCCGTATTTATTCGCAACGGCACAGAGCACTCAAGCCAAGATGCTGCCGAACACCTTGCTATGAAGTATCGAAAAGCGACCCGCTATGCAAAAACTGCAGAAAAATTTATCGAAAACCTAGCGAGTAAAAGCTCATGGAGCGGTAAGCCCTATAAAGTAAGACTCAGCAATGGGTCGTTACTCAATGCAAAAGATTGGTTGAGCAATGAATTAAAAGAGTACCGCCGAAACCAACATATTCATAATTAAAATCATCAACACACAAGAAGCGAAAAGCCATGCAAGAACACAAAAATCAGCCACTCAACGACTTTATTGAGTACCCTCATGACGAGATGCTAAAACGCGCCGAAGAGTTTTTAGCCGTGAGTCAGCGTCGCCACAGTATTCGCAGCTTTAGCGACCGCCCAGTGCCAAAAGAAATAATCGAAACCTGTATTAGAGCGGCTGGCACTGCACCGAGCGGTGCCAATCATCAACCTTGGCACTTTGTAGCAATACACAGCAGCGATGTGAAAAAACAAATTCGAGAAGCCGCTGAAAAACTAGAGCGCTCATTTTATGAAGGTCGCGCAGGTGAAGAATGGTTAGATGCCTTAAAACCACTTGGCACAGATGCCAGTAAGCCCTACCTTGAGCATGCGCCTTGGCTAATTGCCGTGTTTAGTCAAAAGAAAGGCGGTATTTCTGCCGATGACAAAAATACCAATTACTATGTTCATGAATCTGTTGGCCTAGCAACCGGCTTTTTAATTCAAGCACTACACAGAGCTGGCCTTGCAACCCTTACGCATACACCAAAGCCAATGAGCTTTTTAACCGAAATTTGCGGCCGCGATAAAGATAATGAGCGCCCTTACATGCTGCTAATTGCAGGCTACCCAGGAACAGATGCAACCATCCCTGAGCATGCCTTAGTGAAAAAGTCGCTAGACGAAATAGCGACCTTTATTTAGCTTTAAAATCAACAGCCAGCACATCACCCGGGTTTAAACCTGAAACGATGTGCTGCTGGCCATTGACCATTTCGCCAAGCCGCACATAGCGGCGCACTATCTGATTATTTTCAAGTAAATAGACCATACTCAATTGGCCATATTGGTGCACCCAGCTTGATTCAATCAACACCCCTTTTTCAGTGGCGAGCGGTAATTGTAATTGCGCATAAAGCCCAGGCATTAACCCAGTTTGCGCATCTGTTTCTAAACGGATTTCCATACTACGCGCAGCACTATCAGCAACAGGCACAATTTCTGTCACTGTGGCAGGCATTGACGTAGATAAAGCAGGTAGTTTAACCGTTAGAGTTTGACCAACATTCAACTTAATTGCTTGTTGTTCTCTGACATTAAATGCTAATTGCAATTGTTGTGGGTTATACAGTGCGAGTAATGGCGTGCCAGGAGTTGCGGTATCCCCAGGCTCTGCAAAACGTTCAACCACAACACCTGAAATCGGCGCTTTAATTTGCGTAAAACTCAGTGCAACTTGCGCTTGTGTTTGCTGCTGTTTAGCAATCGCTAGGTTCGCAGTTAAATTATCGAACCTTGCTTTTGCATCGTCGTATTCGCTAACAGATACCAAGCCTTGCTTGTATAAGTCGTTAATACGCTTTAGTTGTTTCTCAGCTTGAGTCAGCGAGGCATTAATTGCATTTATTTGTGCTTCGCTTTGAGCAAGTCCTGCTTTAAAGTCATCTTGCTGCAAGGTAATTAGCACGTCACCTTGTTTTACAGTATCGCCAGCGCGTACATTTAAACGCTCAACTTGTGCCATTACACGAGAAGAGATTTGCGTATTTTGTTTTGCAATCACGGTGCCCGGTACAACTTCATCACGGGCAATATCTGCCAGTGTCACAGTCACTAACTGACCAGTGTAATCATTTGCCGATGGGTTTTTCATGCCTGCAGCTTGCTTATCAGAAAAACTGCCCGCCATGTAAAGTACCGCCACAATAATCACAGATAACGCGATGATTGAACCAATAAGTTTCGATTTACCCTGCATGAGCTTGTTCCTCTTTGGCTGCATCCTTTGCAAACACTAAATAATAAACCAGCGGCACAACAAATAATGAGAACATTGTTGATGCCACAATACCAAAAATAATTGCGATCGCTAGACCGCTAAATACCGGGTCTAGGGTGATCACCAAGTTACCTAATAAGGTGGTTCCCGCTGTGAGTAACACAGGGCGCATACGCACCGTACCTGCGGCGATTAAAGCCTGTTTAATTGCCATACCTTGGCCGCGAGCTTGATTTATAAACTCAACTAAAATAAGTGAGTTACGAACCACAATACCGGCAAGTGCAATCATGCCTATCATGGCTGTTGCGGTGAATAGCACCGGCTCTGGAGCACCAGCAATGCTGCGCTCTCCAAATTGATTTAATAGCCAAAAGCCCGGCATGATCCCTATTACGGTTAATGGAATAGCCGACATGATGATCAGTGACAAACTCGCAGAGTTTGTTTGAATGCGTAAGATGATGAAAATTGCAGTGAGCGCAAACGCAAAGGCAATCCCCATATCTCTGAATACATCAATGGTAATTCGCCATTCGCCTTCACCACTAAAGGTCACGTCAGTGCCAGCAGGTAATTGCCAAGCTTGGCTACCACCATTGTTGAAAAAGTGCCTACTTTGCCAATCTGTTTGGCTAAATTCGTCAGCGCTGATGCCTAAGTCGGCATTAACGTCAGCAATAATTTCAGCGGGTGTACGCCCATTTAGCTCAGCCATAACATATACAACATTACGCTGATCTTTACGCATAATTGGCTTGGCAACCTCTTGATGCTGAAATTCACCTAACTCAGATAGCGCCACCAGCGGCCGCGGTGCACTTTGTAGCCCAAATTCATCACTGGTTTTTGCAAGCTCCCTATCACCACGCACTTGTAATGCCAGCAATTGAGCAAATTGGTTACGATCTTGATAAGGCAGTTGTAACTTTATATCGACAGGGTCTGTTTCGCCGCTAACATATAACACCCCAACATTTTGTCCATGTGAGGCAATGGCTAAGGTCTGGGCAATATCTTGCGTAGACACCGCCGACAATGACGCTTTACTTTTATCGGTAACAAAACGCTGTAACGGCGCATTGGCAGCAATACTGGTATCAACTTCAACCACATGCGGCTCTTGTTTTAACCTTGCTGCAACGGCAAGTGCTGCTTGATAGTGAGTGCCTGTATCAACAAATGGCTCACTGTACACTTCGGCCACTAAGGTACTTAAAACCGGCGGACCAGGTGGTACTTCAACCACTTTAATTACAATGCCATCGGTTGCCAGTGGCGCTAATGCGGCACGCAAGCGCATGACCACGCCATGAGATTGATGATCACGCTCAGTTTTATCAAGCAGTAATACTCTGAGCTCAGCTAAATTAGCAGCTTCACGTCGATAATAACTACGCACCATACCATTAAAGTCCATGCTTGATGGCTGACCAACGTAGGCTGCCGCCTCGCTTACTTCATTTAATTGCCAAGTGATGGTTTGTACTTGTCGAGTAAAAGCGGCGGTTTGCTCAAGGCTTGTGCCTTCTGGCATATCAATTAAAACTTGCAACTCGTTTTTATTATCAAACGGTAATAGCTTTAGAGGTACTGCACGCATTACGGGTAGCATGGCACTGGCGACAAACAAGGCTAATGTGGTCCATAGAACGAGTTTGGCGCGGCCTTTAGACTCAAGTAATGGTGACAATATGCGCTCGTATAAGCTATGGGGATTAGCTTCTAGTTGCATGCTGTCATCGACTGGCGCTTTAAGTAATTTCATGGCTAACCATGGCGTGACAAAAAATGCCACTATGGTTGAAACCATCACACTGACCGGTACATTGAATGCCATCGGTGCCATATACGGCCCCATCATGCCGGTGATAAATGCAAGTGGGATAAATGCCACCATAATGGTCAATGTAGACATAAACAGCGCCACACGAATTTCGCTCATGGCATCAACTATGCGTTGTTTTTTATCGCCTTTTTTTGTTAAAAAGCGACTTATGTTGTCTATCCCAGTAATGGGATCATCAACCAATAAACCTAAAGAAAGTATTAATGCAAACAGCGTGACTCGGTTAATCGTATAGCCAAAGGCAAAATCAAGTGTCAGGGTGATGCCGTAGCAAATAGGTACCGCTAGCCCCACAACAATCGCTGGTCGCCAACCTAAAAATACGCCAACAAAAATAACCACGGTAAATACCGCAAACACTAAGCTCGATGTAAGGTTATTTACTTTTTCATTCGCGGTTTGGCCATAGTCACGCAGTACGGTGTAGCCCAGTTCATCTGGTAGTAGATTAGCCGATAAGCTATCCATCATGCTGTGCACTTCATTGGCTACAGCTACCGCATTGGTACCTGCTTGTTTAGCGACACTAATTGTGACTAAAGGAAGTTGTTGCTGATTATCTGATTGAGCCAACCATTGATAACTTTGTGCTTCGCTTGGCCCATCACTCACCTGGGCCACATCACTTAGGTAAACACTCTTACCATTAACCACATTGACAACAAGCCGTTCAATCGCAGATTGAGAGCGTAAAACATCACCCACTTGTAAGGCGATTTGCTGCTTACCCTCAACAACGCTGCCCACATTCACTAATTGGTTAGATACGCTAAGCGCATAATACACATCAGTTAGGGTTGTTTGATGTGCAGCAAGGGCACTTGCATCAAGGTTAATCGTTAATTGACGAGTTCTACCTGCAATCACTTTCACTTCGCTGGTATTTTCGATGCGCTGTAAACTGCTAGCGATTTCGTTGGCAAAGCGAGTTAGTTGATAATCATCGTAAAGTTTTGGATCTTTACTAAATAAGCCCAGCATTACTATTGGCACGTCGTTCACTTCAACCGGACGTATTTGCCATGAGCTGATCACTGACGCCATAGTGTGTTGATAGCTATAGAGTTTAGCGTAAGTGTCGAGAATGGCTTGCTCACGGTCGTGACCAACTTCAAAGCGAAGAGTAACAACAGCAGCATTACTTTGTGTAGTCGAGTAAATATGCTCAACGCCCGTTAACTGTGCCAATAACTTTTCCAATGGTTCAGTTACCAGCCTAGCTACTTCTGGCGCTTCGACGTTTGGCGCTGCCACATATATATCAAGCATAGGAACCACAATTTGCGGCTCTTCTTCACGAGGGGTTTGCTTTAATGCCATTAAACCAAGCAGTACCGACATAATAAAAATAATGACAGGGAGGCGACCGCTCAAGCTGTTTTTTACTGCATTATCGATAGCATTCATTGCTTAACTACCTTTTGCAAAATAAACCATGAAGGGTTTCAAGGATTGCCATAACACTTTTATCGACCACGCGATAATAGATAGTTTGGCTTTCACGTCGAGTCGCAACTATCTGAACTTTTCTCAGCGCCGCTAAGTGTTGCGATAATGCTGACTGCGCCAATGGCACAGCTTCGTTTAATTCGCTCACGCTCATTTCACCATCTTGCAGCGAACATAAGATCATCAAGCGATTTTTATTCGCCAATATCTTTAGCATTTGCTCTGCTTGTTCCACATTGTCGGCCATAGCCGCAAAATCGATGTTCATAATCACACTACTCTATATTCTTAAAATACCGCTAAAGTATAGATTGATATATTAGAAAAGTCTAATATTAGAATTTACTAATGTAGCATTATCTAATATATTAAATACATCACTCTGTTATCGAGGTCTTATTATGAAACTAAATGACGCGCTTCGCTTAATTGCTGGTGTAATGATCTGTATTTCATTGTTGCTACAACAGTTTCACAGTCCACTGTGGATTTGGTTTACGGTATTTATTGCTCTAAACTTAATTCAATCGGCATTCACTAAGTGGTGCCCAATGATCACCATTTTACGCAAACTTGGCATGGAGGATTAGTATGCTGACACCAATTCCTGACTTAATGAAAATTATTGCCCCAAACCAGCGCCGCATTAGCGCTGACCAAGCAAAACAAGAGTTAAGCGAAAACCATGGTTTATTAATAGACGTACGCGAACCTGCTGAGCACGCAACTAAAGCAGCGACAGGTGCAATTAATATCCCACGCGGTGTACTTGAAATGAAATTAATGGAAATCGAAAAAGATCCTGCAAGACCCATTTACTTACACTGTGCAAGTAGTGCCCGCGCCACACTAAGTGCCGAAGCACTGACTCGTGTTGGCTACGAAAATGTCACTGTAATCACCTGTAATGCCGAACAAATCTGTCAGGTTTTTTAACTTCATAGAACAGTAACACTGGTCGGATAAGCTCGTACTTTTCTACTTATAGGTACAGAGCAATGACTTTTACGCGCAGACGCTTTTTAAAGGCATCGGCGGCTGGTTTTGGAGCCGCCGTTTTATCTTTTGGTTTAACGGGCTGTAGTCTTAATGACGATGATGACGAAACCACAAAGCAAATCCCTGTCAGCTTTGATCACGGTGTTGCCAGTGGCGACCCGCTCGCTGATAGTCTAATTATTTGGACTCGCATAACACCTCTTGAAAACGTCACGAGTGTTAACGTAGTTTGGCAAGCCTCAACAGATGCTAACTTTACAACCATTAGCCATGATGGCGAAACACAGGTAAGCGATGCAACTGACTTCACCTTAAAAGTTGATCTGCAAGGTCTCGATGCCAACACCACCTATTACTACCGCTTCATAAGTAATGGTAAAACCTCACCTACTGGAGCAGGTAAAACGCTTCCAACCGACAACATAGAACAAGTAAAATTTGCCGTTGTCTCTTGCGCGAACTATCCTGCAGGCTACTTCCATGTGTATGGTGAAATCGCAAAACAAACCGATTTAGATGCAGTACTGCACTTAGGTGACTACATCTATGAATATGGTAATACAGGTTATGCCACTGAAGATGCCGCCGAACTTGGCCGTTTATTACCTGATGACAATAGCGATGAAATCATTTCTTTAGCGGATTATCGCAAACGTTACGCCCATTATCGTAAAGACGATAACTTGCAAGCTGCCCATAGTCATTGTGCATTTATTACTGTTTGGGACGACCATGAAATAACTAATGATACATGGCACAGTGGCGCTGAAAATCACAACGACGGCGAAGGTGAATTTAGCGAGCGCAAAATGCATGCGTTACAAGCCTACTTTGAATGGATGCCTATCCGCAATGTTGCCGATAAAGAACGTATTTATCGACGCTTTGAGTTTGGTAATTTAGTTTCATTACACATGCTCGATACCCGTGTTTTAGCTCGCGACGAGCAAGTTAATTATGCGGATTTCGACTTGACCAGCAGCCAAGGACAAACTGACTTTGTTGCAGCAATTAGCTCACCTACTCGTGCTCTATTAGGTAACGAGCAACTTACATGGCTGACTGATGGTTTAACGACAGCAACAACACAATGGCAAGTACTTGGGCAACAAGTGCTGATGACCAAAATGCATTTGCCATTCGAGATTTTACAGTTACTAATGAATATTCAAGTGACTCAAGCAAACGGTGCTGATCCATCTGCATTACTTGCTCAAGCAAATACCTTATTTAGTGAGCTTGCGCAAATTAAAGGGCGCGTATTAGCTGGCGATCCAACAGTTACTAGTGAGCAGCGAGCACGCGTAGAAACAACAGCGCCTTATAATCTTGATGCATGGGATGGCTATGCTTATGAACGAGAGGTAATACTTGGGACTGCAATTGCTGCACAAAAGAACTTGGTGGTTTTAGCGGGTGACACGCATAACAGCTGGGCAGGACAATTAGTCACTGATGCAAGTAACCCTGTTTCTGCTAACGCTGCAGCTGGTGTTGAGTTTGCAACATCTTCGGTTTCTTCTCCAGGTCTTGAGAACTACTTAGCGTTAAATACGCAATCGAGTGAGGCTGTCGCACAAATTGAGCAAGTTATTGCATTACTGGTTAACGACTTAGCCTACAACAACTTAGTTGAACGCGGTTACTTAACGGTCACCTTTACTCAACAGCAAGCGCTTGCCCAGTGGCATTATGTAAGTAGCGTTAAAACAGCCGATTACACACTGCTTAACGAGCGTCAAAAAGCGCTCAGCGTACAAGCTGATAGCTCTACTTTACAAATGGCTTAACGCTTTTCATCTAATAGCGTAACTAACATTTGCTCAATGTTTTTTACGCTATAAGTAAGTGAGCGCAGCAGTTCTAACTGAGTATCTTCGGGTTGATGCTCAGCTTTAGTATTGCTGCTTTGAGTCATTTGATCTTTTTGTTTTAAGATTGCTTCACGAAACTTCTCAGCATCAACCACTCCGAGCAATGATACCAATGCACCTTGTCCTGATTGACCTGCCGTTTCAAAACTCAGTCGATAAAGGCCAAATTGACGCATTAAAGGACCTTGGCTAAGTGCCACATCGGTTATTTTTTCAAGTGGGACCGATTTTTCTTCTTTAAAGAATACACCGCGTTTTACCACTAACTTACGCGTTAGCAACGTGGCTGACATCGCCGCTAAAATACGCCCTGCCACCAGCCAGATTATTAACGCAACAATGGGAATAAAAGGGATACCTACCATACTAATCACACAGGTAAAAATACCCAGTAATAACCAATACTGTTTTACTTTTTGATCAAAGCTGGCACTCAATAAACTGGTTTCTGTCATCATAGGCTCCTTGATAAGTAGTTATGACAATATACAAACTTTTCATTAAATACAAAAAAAGCCGAGCAAAAGCCCGGCTTAAGGGTACTGCAGGGAAAGCTACTCCACTGCTTCAACCGTCACTGTTAGTTTACTCAGATCAGGTCCTTGCACTGTAAAACGATAATCGCCAGCAGCTGCAATACTCAGGGCGATATTGGCACCAACGGCTTCTAGTAAAGCGGCTTCGCCAAGCACTGCAACAGGGGCATCACCACTGCCGCCATAATCTACGGTACTCCAATCTTCAGAAGCGACTTTGAACTCATAGTCACCTGCTTCTAATGTCATGGTGGTACTGTACATCGCATCACCAGCATAAATCAGTGGGTTATCTGTGCCCCAGCCATTAACGCTACCGCGTAAGTAAACCTGAGTTGCGCCAAACATTTCTGCATTGAATACAGTCATAAGTGGCTCTTCAAGGTTACTGGCATCAAACACAAACTGATATTGACCATCGCTTGCAATATCCATTGTCATGTTTGCGCCTTTTACCGCAAGTAGTTTTTCAGTACCCACTGTAACCGCTGCACTACTTTCACCTGAGCCATAATCCACCGTGTTCCAATCTTCAGAGGCCACTTTGAACTCATAGCTACCCGCAGTTAACTGTTTAGTGAAGGTATAAACACCTTTACCTTGATACATTAACTCGTCACTGGTACCCCAATCGTTTAAGCTACCGCGTACATAAATTGGCGTACCAACAAATGGCTCTTCATTATAAACCTTAAGTACTGGGTTATCGGTGTCTGTGGCATCGAATGAGAACACATAAACAGCATCCATTGCCGCCGTAAAGGTCATATTGGCGCCACTGCGTGTTAGCGGCTCATCTTCACCTTCGAGCACTTCAGCAACATCGGCAGAAAGCGCACCAAAATCAACGGTAGACCAATCTTCAGAAGCCACTTTAAATTCATAGCTACCTGCTGTTAGAGGAATGGCAATTTTGTACTCGCCATTACCTACATATTCAAAGCTATTTGTCGTACCCCAGTCATTTAACGAGCCACGAACATAAACTGTTGTGCTACCAAATGGCACAATATCTGGCGCACCCACAGTCGCATCGGCACTTAAGCCTTCACCTTGTGCATCACCTTGTGGTTTCACAAACACAGCAACAGTATATGGCGGAACATTAAAGGTACCTTCGCCTTCACCAGCCATAAAGCTTGCTGCGGACATACTTGAGTCAACACTCGCTTTTAAAACAGGGTGAAGCTCAAAACCCGCAGCCGTTGATACCGTATGCGATAAGCTTTGCTCAGTGCCGTTCATCACCACGACAATGGCATCGTATTGGCTATCTAGATCAGTCAAACCAACACCATCATCGATACTCATCACGACTAAGCCTTGCTGTTGACGCTTACCAATATTGTGGAAGCCAACGCGGTCTAAGATGTCTTGCTCTGTGGTTAAACTAAATAATGGGCTGGCACTACGAATTGCTAAGAACTCAGTAAATACATTACTTGCGTATTCAATGTCGCTAGCCATCGCTTGCGCATTCGTATTTGCCGAAATAGGTGCAATTTCGCCCCACTTCGCTTGGTTATCTTGCGCAGGCGGTAAACCTACATTCCAGTTGTTGGTTTCTTTACTGAAATCAACAAAGTTAAACCAATCACCAGAATCATAGCTGTTACGATCCATTGATTTAGAACGCAGCAGATCAGCACCCATTTGCATAAATGGAATACCTTGGCTCATCAGCGGCATAGCTAAAGCCATATTGTGAACACGCACACGCTCTTCAATACTTAAGTTAGTGCCATGTTTATATTGCAGCTGATCCCACAATGTTTCGTTATCATGCTTAGAGACATAGTTAATGCTGTCAGCCGGATCGAGTGCATAAGCCGCAGGCTGACCACTCCAACTAAAGCTACTGCCTTTTGCTGAATTACCTTTAAAGTCTTTAAGAATGTAGTTTTGTAAGTTACCTGCCAGTGATAAACGCAACGTATCTTGCTCAGATAAATTGCCATCTGTGGCATTATTGCTAAAGAATGCACCACCGCGAATTGCCTCACGTATACGGTCATTAAAGGTGCCTACTTCAGTGCCAGCCATATCCATTTGTTTAGCTTGCACAAATAAACGGTTATCTGCGACTTCACCAAAGTTCCACCCTTCACCGTAGAAGTAAGTATCTGGGTCAACCGCTTGCACTGCACTAAGCGCGGTCATAATTGACGCTTTTGGCATATGCCCCATCACATCAAAGCGGAAGCTATCGTAACCAAAGTCACGGGCTAGAATTACCATAGAATCAGCAACAAACTTATCCATCATGACATGTTCTGTTGCTGTATTTTCACAACAGGTTGAGCGCTCAATATCGCCTGATGTTTCGTTATATCTGTGGTAATAACCTGGTACCAGTTTATCGAAGACTGATTTATCCCAAACACCTGATGAGGTCGTGTGGTTGTAAACAACATCAAGCACGACACGTAAACCAATTTCTTGTAAAGACTGGATCATCGCACGCGTTTCTTTGACTCGTGCAATACCTTCAGGCGATGAAGCGTAAGAGCCTTCAGGCGCAATAAAATGATGCGGATCATAACCCCAGTTAAAGCTATCAACACCACGCATTGCATTAGCAAGTGCTTGAGCATCATCAGAGCCAGGTAGGTAAGACGCCATTAAATCAACAATTAAAGCGCTCTTATCTTCGGTTTTACATGCATCGGCATCATCGTCAATGCGGCTACATAAATCACCTAAGGTTGCAGTAATATCAACACGCTGACTGGCATCTTCATCAATGGTGCCAATATCTGTCAGTGGTAGTAAATGGAAATGTGTTAAGCCATTATCTGCCAGCTTTTTGAGATGTTGCATTGGTGCGCTATCAAGCTCAGTAAACGCAAGATACTTACCACGGTTTGCTTCACTGACGGTTTCATCACGTACACTAAAATCACGCACATGACCTTCGTAAATGACCGCTTGCTCAGGGTAATCAACCGTTGGCACCATACGCTCATCCCAGCCGGTTGGTTTAGTATCTTCATCATCAAGGTTGATCAGTTGGCTATATAGACCATTGGTTGAAACGTTTAATGAATAAGGATCTGTGCTCCATAAGCTTTCAATTTGCTTAGTCGTAGGATGATAAACATCAAACATAAAGCGGTAGTAATGGCGATCGTGACTGATATCGACATTGCTAGACCAAATACCCGTTGTGCTATCAAAGGTCATAGCAAGTTGTTCAAGCTCTGTTTTATCAGCATCATACAGCGCTAATTTCATATTGCTTGCCGTTGGAGCCCATACCGACACATCAATGCCATTATTGGCGTAATGCACACCTAGTTGTGCTTCATTAGCATCACTTTCGCCACTGGTGTATAAGTCATCGAGGGCTTTAGCTGTTTGCACATAAGTGGCTTCTGTTAGCTTGCCATCAGCATCATAGCCTGCCACAACCAGTTGTTGTTTAATAAGCTCTTTTGCAGCGGCTGCATCCCAGTTACCTTGGTATGCATTCCATCCAGCAAGGTGCGGTACTTTAGCGATTTGTTCATCGCTCAAAGATGTCGATGTAAGCTCAACCACTTGACCATTTAACTCACCAGTATCTTCATCGACAGCTAAATCTGCACTGTTTGATGAGTGTAATTTAATGATGCTTGTCAGCTCATTACTTGGCTGGTAAATCACAGTTGATAAATCTATCCAATGCGCTGAAGCACCAGAAATACTCACCGGGCGCTCACCTAAGCTAACAATTGGATATTCAAATACTGATGGTTCACCATGAATGGTAAAGTTCATACGTTGGAACTTTTCATCGTCCTGCATCAATGGCATTTTTAAATCAACATCACCAAACGCTTTGCCAGACCCTTCGGTACCAATATGCACAATGAAGTTAGCACACTCGTTGTAACCTTCTTTTAATTTTACAATCCAGTACGCGCCATAGTTAGGATCAATACCATCGTATTCATGCCCATTGGCCCAATCAGTGGCATCAAACGGCGCTGCGTACGCATCGCAGTCATCATTATTCCATGAGTGTAATCGATAGCCTTCGTAGGCATCATCACTGGTGCGGTTATAGAATAAGATGGCTTCGTCATCTGCAGGGAAAACCACAGGATCAGGCAAAGTGGGATCAGCGCCTACTACGCAGCTTTCATTATTCTCATCGGGTACCGTTGGTGCCGGACAACTAATCGGTGGCGGATCAACACACTCAGTCCCCGCTTCATTAGGGATTTGCGGGACACTACAGGTCAATAAAACTTGCCCAGAATCTATATCGTTACTAGCGCCACCACCACATGCAGTTAGCATTACAATGCTACATGCAATCAGTAAGCGGCTAAAATTAGCTATTATTTTCATATTATTATCTCCAGCTTACTGATCAATGGTTATAGGTAAAACCTAGATAAAACTGACGACCAAAAAATTGCGTGGTGCCTGTTTTACTGGTTGTTCCAAAGTAGCTTTGTGTTGGTTCATCGGTTAAGTTATTCACTTGTAATAACATGCCGAATGAATCTGTGAACTGATACGACGTTTGGAAATCGACAACCGTTTCCGCATCAAAATTCACCACTTGCTCATTGACAGCAACTTGCTCTGAAACGAAATCATCGCGATAACGCACATTCAAACGTGTTTCAAAGTTTTCATAGCTGTAAAAAAGTGTGCCGTTAAAGACATTGTTTGAAAGGCCAGGCAAGTCTTGCGACACAGAATCACCACCTAAATCGGTAATAGATTGCACCTCACTCTCGGTATACGAGTAACTGGCGTTAATGCCTAAACCTTCAAACGGCGAGGGTAAGAAAGAGAAAACTTGCGTATAGGCAAGTTCAATACCACGAATATAACCGCCTTTAGCATTATTAACCGCAGTGGTGTACACCCCATTTGTAGTTTCGATTTGCTCACCACTGACAGGGTCAACAATGTATTCTGGTACGTTAAAACCATTACCCTTAAAGTCAAAGTTCTCTATGGCTACCGTATCTATGAATGAGTCGATATTCTTATAAAACGCAGCAACAACCAGTGCACCATCGGTGTCTTCAAAGTATTGCTCGTACGAGATATCGTATTGATCAGCATAGAAAGGTTTTAAGAATGGGTTATTAGTACTTGAACCGTTAATTTCGCCGTCATTGTTAACCGATGCACTGGCATCACCCGCTAAACGGTTAATCGGAGCGCGCGCCATCACTTTTGCCGCAGCAAAACGAATTTGTGTTGCATCACTCACTTTAAAGTTGAGGTTTAATGAAGGCAGGTAGTCAGTGTATTTAATGCCTAACACGCTTGGTGCATATAGGTCGTTAACAATGCCATTGTCATCGACAATATACTGCGCTCCGAGCTGCGGATCGCCACCGACGTTTTCGAGTACAGTCGCTGACTGATCGGTATCTACTCGGCGAATACCAATATTACCTGTAACGGGTAGAGTGCCAATTTCAGTATCAATGTTAAGCATAAGATAGGCTGACACTACTTCTTCATACACTGAGCCACTTTGTAACATGGTCCATGAGTAGTTAGTGGTATAGCCTTGCGCATCTGGCTCACCATCACCATCTAAATCCACAACACCATCGGCGTTACCCCAGGTCTGTACTGGCTGCGGAATACCACTTGGGAACCACGCGTTGAGTGCTTTATCTAAATCGATCGCTAGGTATGATGGGAAATAACTAAACTCGCCTTGCCAATCGACTACTGTAGTCATGTCATCGGTAAGACGAAGCGGTGGTTGAGTCGAAGAAAATGCACCATCGTTACCGTATTCAAATACAGAGCGATTATTGCTGTACTCACGGTCTGAATAACGCGCGCCAAATTCAATGGAGCTAAACCAGTTATTCTCTAACTCATACTTAAAATCGAGTCGAAATGCTTTTACTTCATCTTCATTTTCATACGGGTAAATACCGTATTTACTGACCATAACTCGGTCAATATCGCTAAATGCGTCGGCTTGGTTAAAACCTACATCAGGCAAGTTTAAGCCGTTCAATTGATAGTTAAGCGATACATTGGTATCGAACACAGGGTTCTCAACAGTGGCATCTTCTGCTACCAATGCCCAAAGTAAACCATTACGAAAATTACTCTTAGCACGTGAAAGCGACACGTCAGCATTGACGTTTAAACGCTCAGTAACTTGCCAATCGGCATTAATGCCATAGCTGTCTACTTCATCAAAGTCTTGGTTATCATCATTAACGATTTCAACACGGGTAAAGCTATTTGATGTGCGGTTAATTGCACCACCAATCACCGCATTACCGTCAAGCACTGGGTTAGCATACACCGCAGACGGACCACCAAACTTAACCCGAAAACCACGGGCAAATGATTCGCTATCAAAACGCGATAAAAACGCATCACCTTTTAGTTTAAAGTTATCGGTTGGCACCCATTCAATTGAGGTTAAATAACCATTACGGGTTTCTTCACCACCTAAGTGCTGAAGCTCAAACCCTTCACTGATGTATTCATTAGCAGGATTATCAGCAGGGCCATCGGTATCATTTGCTAGCCCATCAACGTCTTTATTACCGTTATATGCTAAACCGATAAACTGAGTCGCCACACTTGGTTGGAATAAGCGCGCGTAACCTAGTGCGACACCTAGCGTATCGTCAAGAAACTTACCTTGGTAAGAAAAGCTTATACGGTCGCCATACTCCGTGGCATCAAATACCTCTGAAGCACGGTCGTTATACATACCACGCACATTCGCAGTAAATTTGTGTTGCTGGTCGTTATCCAATGGGCTGGCGGTTTGTAGCTCGACTGTACCCGCGACGCCCCCTTCAATAAGTGATGCTTTTGGCGACTTGTAGACCGCCGCGGAACTGATTAACTCAGACGGGTATTGGTCAAACTCAATACTGCGACTACCACTAGTAGATACTTGCTCTCGACCATTTAATGTCGAAAAAACAAATCCACCAGATAAACCGCGAATGTTGATTTCGGCAGCTTGGCCACCGGTACGTACCGCCGAGATCCCCGGTAGACGTGTTAATGCATCTGCCATAGACACATCAGGTAATGCCCCTAAGTCATCAGCTGATAGTTGCTCAGAGACAGTGTCGCTAAAGCGTTTTTGATTTAATGATTGAATTAAGCTGCGACTAAAGCCGCGCACTTCGATTACTTCTAGCTCAGGATCAATTTCCTTTGCTGATGTGCGTTCTTCTTCCGTCGCCGCTATTGCACTATTTGCTGCCACTAAAGCCAGCATAAGCGCACTTAGCTTGAATTTCCCCATTGGATTTCCACCCTGTTGTCGTTGGAGGTGTTGTATTTGTGGTTATTGTTGTTGTCAAAAAACAACCAATAAAGTGTAACCAAAAGGTAAATATTGTGTGATGAATACGTATGCAATAGGAGGTTGCTGGGGAGAGCAGCGATCACAACCCTTTTTTATTAGTGATGTAATCGCAATATAGAGGGATTTATAGAGTAATAACGACACGAACAGCTAAGGCAATAAAGATCACCCCTAGCAATTTTTCGAGCCATGGATTTGTCTTGGTGAAACCAAAACGCTTTTTTGATATTTCGGTTAACAGTGCAACAAGTAGATACCAGCCTGTATCAAGCACAAATACCGTTAAACACATGATTAAACCAACTTGCAAAGTCAGGTTCTCAGGGTCAATAAATTGCGAAAACAACGCTAAAAAGAACACCGCAAGTTTTGGGTTTAAAAAGGCAATAGCAAAGCCATCTTGCAGCGCGCTGCGAGGGCTCGGCTTAGTCTGCTCAACATTCAGTGTTTGCGAGCTGGGTTTAGCTAACAGAATACGAATACCCAAATATGCGAGATAGGCTGCACCACCATAGACCAGCACTTGATAAAGCGTTGGTAACTGAGTCATCAGCGCACCTAAACCTAGTAACGAGGCACATGCATAAAAGCCAACCCCAATACCGTGGCTCAACGCCGCTAACATGCCGTTCTTCATACCGCCATGTAAACTGTGTTTTAAAACCACTGCTAAACTCGGCCCCGGCGACATTGCCCCCATCACGCAAATTAAAACTAAACTCAACCACTCAGTTAGTGTCATTATTCGTTATTCTCAATTAGTAATAAAACGGATGTTATCTGACCATAAACACCAGTGGCAGTGGTGATTGTTTTCACTTGCCAGCCAGCTTGACCTAATTCAAACACCCGTTGATTTAATGCATCAATATCGATGCCGCCGAAAAAGCGCTTCTTTTTAAACTCAACTACTTTTTGCATGTTAGTCCATCAGTTGGTATTCAAAGTCATAATGATGAATACCCGATTCAATTCGAATTGCCATTTTACCAGAAAGACCTTCAAGCTCTCCTGCGCCAGAGTCAGGCACCACTTCTAAAATCAATCGATCAGTCCCCTTATCCATAGTGCCAAAATGTTGTAGTACAAAACTGCCTTGCTTACCTTCTAAGCTACCAACAACCTGTTCAATCGCTACATAACCTGCACTGCCCTGAGTTGCAGTCATGGCACTGAGCATTTCGCCTTGGCTTGTTGCCTCTAATGGACCTGAAAACTGTTTATCAATCGACATGCGTCCTAAATTTACGCCATCTTTACCTGTGGCATAGCCACCAATTGGGTTTAATTTTACAGTGAATTGACCACTGATCGTTGTAGATTCCATACTAATCCCTTAATAACTGTTGAATTTTAGAGCATTGATAACCATATCTATACCCTATTCACCAACAAGAATCTAGCATGCCTAACAACAAAGAAAAGGCCGCATTTAGTAGCCTGTTACCGATTTTAGCTTTTATAAAACCCTATAAATGGGTGGTGTTTGCAGCCCTTGGCGCCTTGTTGCTTACGGCCGGTGTTAACTTATCACTCGGACAAGGTGTTAAATTTGTTATCGACCATGGCTTTATTGCAGGCTCGCAAGCTCAGCTTCAGCAAGCGGTGATGGTGCTGATTGGTTTGATTAGCTTATTCGCGGTAGGTACTTTTTGTCGCTTTTATTTAATGTCGTGGATTGGTGAGCGAGTCAGTAACGATATCCGTAAAGCCGTGTTTGATCGCATCGTTACACTACACACCAGCTACTTTGAAGAAAACCGCAGCGGCGAACTGATGTCGCGACTAACCACCGATACCACCTTGTTGCAATCTATCATTGGTTCCTCTTTTTCGATGGCATTACGCAGTAGCTTAATGCTGATTGGTGGCTTGGCTATGCTACTTATAACCAACCTAAAGCTAACCCTTGTGGTTGTTGCCTGCGTGCCAGTGGTATTACTGCCGATGATGATTTTTGGCCGAAAAGTAAGAAAACTGGCAAGCTCAAGCCAAGATGCCATTGCCGATATCAGCACCTATGCCGGTGAGATCATTCAAAATATCAAAGTCGTGCAAAGTTATAGTCACGAAGAGCGTGAAAAAGCAGCATTTAGCGAAGAAACCAACAAAGCGTTTCAAGTAGCGAAGAGCCGAATCAAACAGCGGTCGTTTTTGATTGCAGCGGTTATATTTCTGACCTTTAGTGCTATTAGCGTGATGCTTTGGGTTGGTGGCAGCGACGTATTAGCTGGCACCATGACAGGTGGTGAGCTAGGTGCTTTCGTGTTCTATGCGATTATGGTGGCGATGTCTGTAGCAACCGTTGCCGAAGTGTACGGTGAGTTGCAAAGAGCAGCAGGTGCAGCTGCACGATTATTAGAGCTACTTGCCGTTGAAAGCATGATCAAAAGTCCAGATACAAATCATGATGCACAACTTGAGGAAAACAAGCTTAATCACCCTGCTATTCAGTTTAATGATGTGTCTTTTCATTACCCTTCAAGGCCAGATAAAGCCGCTTTAAATGAGCTTAATTTACAAGTAAAACAGGGGCAAACTGTTGCCATCGTTGGCCCATCAGGGGCTGGTAAAACAACACTATTTGAATTACTTCAACGCTTTTACGACCCAAGTTCAGGAAGAATTTCGCTGGCAGGAATAGATATAAAAGCACTCTCTCTTGATTGCTTACGCCAGCAAATGGGGATGGTGGCACAAAACCCAATTTTATTTAGCTCAGACGTAATGCATAACATACGCTATGGCAACCCAAGCGCCAGCGACGAGCAAGTATATGCTGCGGCTAAATATGCCCATGCCGATGAGTTTATTAAGCAACTCCCTGATGGTTACCACAGCTTTTTAGGGGAGCAAGGTGTTAGGCTTTCAGGTGGGCAAAAACAACGCATAGTGCTAGCGCGTGCCATTTTAAAAGACCCTGCCATTTTGTTGCTTGATGAAGCAACCAGTGCACTCGACGCACAAAGTGAGTTTCATGTACAAGCTGCCCTTGAGCATCTAATGAAAGACAGAACAACACTGATTATTGCTCATCGTTTAGCCACAGTTAAACACGCCGATGTGATTGTTGTGATGGATAAAGGAGAAATTATTGCAACGGGTACGCATCAGCAATTGTTTGAGACTAACCCATTGTATAAACAATTGTGCGAATTACAGTTTAATCGAGATTAAGAAGGGAAATGTCAGGTTTGAAAGGGCATATCAAACCTGACCACAAATCTAGATATAAAATCTAACCTTGTGTATTCGGTACGATCTGAATTTCTACGCGGCGGTTTAAAGCTCGACCATTTGCTGAGTCATTGCTCGCTACAGGGCGTGTTTCACCATAACCTCGTGTGCTGATACGTGCAGACATAATCTGATGATTAACTAAGTAATCTTTTACGCTTTGCGCACGTTGTTGAGATAATGTCATATTGTAGCTATCTTTACCTGTGCTGTCGGTATGACCTTCAACGCTTAAGTAAGTTTTTTCGTATTTATTCATTACTTTAGCAATCGCATCTAAGGTGCTATGAAAGCCAGACGAAATATAAGATTGGTCAGTTGCAAAAGTAATATTTGATGGCATGACTAGACGAATATTGTCGCCTTCACGAACCACTTCAACACCTGAACCTGCTAGCTCATCGCGAAATGCTTCTTCTTGCTTATCCATATAATCGCCAACGGCTGCACCTGCTAATGCACCAATAGCCGCACCAATAAAGATACGTTTATCGTCATGGTCGCCAGTTGCTTTACCTAGTACTGCACCTGTTGCAGCACCAATCGCAGCGCCTTTACCTGTATTCGTTGTCTCACAACCTGTTAATAGAACGGCTAATACGCCCACTGTTAAAACTGATTTTGTAAAAGTCATGTGTCTCTCCATGGCAATTATTCAAATTGAATTGTTAACAATTATGAATGAACGTCTATGAACAAACTATGAAGAATGGGTTACTTATCGATTGCTACAGCAGTAACCGGAGGTAAGTTATAACTTTTGACCAATTCTGTTAAACGGCCATTGAGGACTAACGTATTGAGGCGGTCTTGAATTTTTTCGGCTAAACCCGAGCTTGCAAACTGTTTACTTAGGGCAATGTGACCATAAATAACATCTTTATAGCGATAAGGCATTTTTACAATTTCTTGCGAAGGTCGCTGCAAAAATACTGAGGCATGGTCAGCAGTGGTTTCAACAGCAATTACCAGTTCAACGCGGCCCTTTAATAACATATCAAAAGCATTATGTTCGCTTAACGCTTCAATTTTAGTGAGTGTTTTATCATTATCGAAACGAGGAAAGTGCGCAGCGCCTCGCATTACCGCAATACGCTTACCGACTAGGTCTTGATAATTGTTTATTTTAAGCTCGCTATCCGCTCTGGCATAAAACACAAAAGAAGATGACAGCATCATGTATGGTGGAGTAAGAAACTGCATTTTTTGCTCGCGCGCTTCTGTGCGAATAAGCCCGCCCATCACATCTAGCTCATTTTGCTCGAGCATTTTTAAACAACGAGAAAACGGGCAAGCGACATATTCAAGCTTGATTGGTAAGGTACGCTGCATTTCACGCATAATATCCACTATTGCGCCACTGACTCTACCATCTTCAGAGACCATGCCATAAGGAGGCGCATGATCAACAGCCACCACAACTTTCTCAAAAGAGGTTGCAAATGCAAAGCTGCTGCATAGTAATAACAATAAACTGATAATATAGCGTTTCATAGTGATACTCATAACTACGTTCACTCGTTCTCTATATTGTAGACGGCCTTGTGTCATAAAAACCACAAAAATGTCATACAATTTTGTCATAATAGAAACAATCACTCTGTAACGGTAAAAGTAATGTTATTTATCATCTTTAAACAATTCTTTTTATTAGGCTGTATGAGCTTTGGTGGTCCTGCGGCACACCTTGGTTATTTCAAGCGCCACTTTGTTGATAATTTAAAATGGCTCACTGCTGAGCGCTATGCGCAATTGATTAGCCTAAGCCAAGCATTACCAGGCCCTGGTTCAAGCCAAGTTAGCTTTGCCATGGGGGTTGAAAAAGGAGGAGTACTGGGAGGCCTGTGTGCATTTGTTGGCTTTACCCTGCCCTCATTTTTAATTATGTTCTTTTTGGCTCTTAGCGCTCACCAGTTTGGTGATATTTACTTTGCGGTCATTGCTGGGCTTAAACTCTTTGCTGTGGTGATTGTTGCCGATGCGACCTACAGCATGGCAATGAGCTTTTGCAAAAACCACTTACACAAGCTTATCGCGGTATTGAGCACGATTGCACTGATTGTTTTCTCACAGTTATCGAGTCAAATTTTAGTACTGATTGCGGCTGCAGCCATAGGTTGGTTTTATCCTCAGCTTAAACTGCCAGAGAACCAAGAACATAAACCTGTGAAAATTGCTTGGTTACCGCTTTGTTTATTTACCGTCTTGTTACTAATTAGCTTTTTGCCTTTAGGCGAAGGGTTTTCTTTGTTTGCCCCATTTTACCAAACTGGCGCTATGGTCTTTGGTGGCGGCCACGTTGTGTTACCTATTTTACAAGCTGGCGTGCCGAGCCTTGAAACCGAGCAGTTTTTATCTGCTTATGCCAGTGCTCAGGCCATACCTGGACCGATGTTCACTATCGCCACATACCTAGGCGCACAAGTGTCGCCGAATACACCACTTATAGGTGCCATTGTCGCGACCATCATGATTTTCTTACCGGGCTTTTTATTGATGTTAGCCTTTATGAAAAGCTGGCTACAGCTGGCTGATAAGCCTCGCTTTGCGGGCAGTATTGCAGCGCTAAATGCCGCTGTTGTGGGCTTTTTAGCTGCCGCCCTTTATTCACCTATTTGGCAATCGGCAGTGCAAAACCTGTGGCAAGTAGCTTTAGTCATTGTGGCATTTACGTGGCTAAGAATGGCAAAGCCACCTATTTGGTGGCTATTGTTAGGTTTTATTGCACTGAGCGTGCTAGTTAGTCAGTTTTAAGTTTTTTCGCGCACAGGGTTAGCGACCTTGATACTTGGTTTTAGCCCTGTTTGAGCTTCGCTTGTACTTAACTGCCCAGTAACACTTTGATATGGCCTGAGTCCAAAGATTGGCAACACAGCAAGCAGGTGATCCATGATCTCTGCTTGCAAGTGCTCATATGAAATCCAGCGCTTATCTTCACTAAAGCAGTAAAACTCAATAGGTAAGCCGTGATTCATCGGTTGTAGCTCACGCACCATTAAGGTCAAATCACGATTAATTTTTTCGTGTTGTTTTAAGTAACCTTCAGCATAACGACGGAACAAACCAAGGTTTGTCACCGGATCGGGCAAGCTTGAAACGCGAATATAGTCGTTAAGTGGAATAGCAGCATCAATTTGCTCTCGAAACGCATCATCAACCAAACGAATACTGTTCATATCAATGTTTAAAGAACGCTTGATACGACGACCACCCGACTCTTGCATGCCACGCCAGTTTTTAAATGACCCAGCAACCAGCATATAAGTCGGAATCGTTGTGATAGTGTTATCCCAGTTACGTACTTTTACCGTATTTAAGCCAAGGTCGATAACCTCGCCATCCGCGCCATAGCTATCCACTTGGATCCAATCACCATAAGTCACTAATCGGTTAGCTGCAATTTGAATACTGGCGACAAATCCCAAAATGGTATCTTTAAATACGAGTAAGGTCACCGCCGCTATCGCACCAAAGCCAGACAAAATATAAGTTGGCGACTTCTCTAGCAAAATACTCACAATGAGAATGGCGCAAACCATAAAAGTGATAAGTTTTACAACTTGGATCAACCCCTGAATCGGAATATCACGGGCAAAATCAAGTTGGTTATAAATGCCACCAGCAATGCTCACCACACTACTTAAAATGAAGCCACCATAAATGATCAATGCCACTTGGCCTACGGTTTTCAAAACCAACGCAGCAACATCATGAACTGGGTAAACATAATCAAAGGTTGCCAAATACAGTACACAGCACAATATACCCGCAAAACGACGATTCAGTTTATTGAGCATTGGAGTAAGCGCACCAATGCGCTCTGGAGACAGGCGTGTAACAACCTTTTGAATACCCGGCAGCAGCAGTCGACGGGTAAACATATAAATTAATAGTAATGAGCCAACGCCAATCGCTGTAGCCGTTAATGCACTTAACAGCGCCGCATCTGGCATTGATTCAAACCAAGGCATCACCAGCTCTTGCAGGTGAGTTTGCTTCATGGTGCTTCAACCTCTTTATTGATGTTGGCAAGGTACTCAGCTTGTTGGGCTTGATGATAAGTTAGTAGCTGAGCGTCTTTTTGCAACCATAACTCATTAATATGTTGTTGAAAAGCCGTTCTAAATGCGCGGTCATGCTGATAATCACCAATCATCTCTGCACTAATTGCTTGTACGTGCATTTCAACTTTGATCACATTAAGGCGGCCACGCATCAGGTTACGGCAAATATGATCGCCCTCGCCTTGGTAAATAATCGAGGTATTTAATAATGCATCAAACTGTTCGCCTAACACCTCAAGGGCAAATGCAATACCGCCCGCTTTAGGTTTTAAAAGATAAGTAAACGGACTATTTTGCTTTTTGTGTTTTTGGCACGTAAAGCGCGTGCCTTCAACAAAGTTAATTATCGTTGTTGGGTGATTACGAAAGTCGCGGCAACTGCGCTTAGTACGCTCTACATCGAGTCCTTTCAGCTTAGGATTTTTTGTCAGCTGCGCTTTGCTAACACGTTTCATAAAAGGCATGCCCATGGCCCACGCGCCGGTACCAATGAATGGCACATACTTCAGCTCATCTTTTAAAAAGAACTTTGGCGCGGGTAAAACATCAATCGCACTTAGAACAACAATGTCTAGCCAACTCATATGATTAGAGATAAGTAAGTACCAACCATCTGTACTGACTTTGCCTTTAATATCAATATCGATTGTCGGGCAACCTAACCACAAAGCTAAGCGGTTACCTTTACACCAACCGCGATAAGCCACATGAAGAATGTCGCTAACCACTTTAAATGGCAGTATTAATTTAAGCACACCAAACAGCAGCACAAGCGTGCCCCAAATGATTACATTAGCAAACAAGACAATGCTAACTAGAACGCCTGTTAACCAATTTGGTAAAAATTTCTTTAACATAAGTGTGCTCTCGACTGCGTTAGCAATACTACTGCGTTTTTGCTTCTAACTCGGCTAGCTGCTGGTTTTTTTCATTCCAAATGCGGTTTAATTCAGCTTGAAAGTTAACTCTAAACTCAGCATCACCGGTGTAATCACCGATTAAATTAGGGCTTACTTCCATCACTTCTACTCGCACTACGACTTCTTTTACACGACCACTGGCAAAGTCTACAAAGCTAGGAATACCACCAGGGTAATGAATAGTGACATTGACCACTTTGGAAATTTGCTCACCCATTGCTTGCATAACAAACGCAACACCACCCGCTTTTGGCTTTAATAAGTGCTCAAAAGGACTATTTTGGCGCGAGTGCTTTTGCGGTGTAAAACGCGTACCTTCAACAAAGTTAACGATACTTACTGGCATTTCTTTGAATTTTTCACAGGCTTTGCGCGTGGTTTCTAAGTCTTTACCACGCAATTTAGGGTTTTTCTTTAACTGAGCTTTACTCGTGCGAGTCATAAATGGGAAATCCAATGCCCACCAAGCAAGGCCTAAAAAAGGAACGTAGATTAGCTCTTTTTTCAAGAAAAAGTTTAAAAACGGTATGCGGCGATTGAACACGCGTTGCATTACAACGATATCTACCCAGCTTTGATGATTTGCGATAACCAAGTACCAGTCTTTCGCTTTTAGTTGCTCAAGACCTGTCACGTTTAGCTTATATGAAGCAAAAATATTTTGGTTAATGCTGTTACAACTCACCCACATAGTGGCGCATTGCTTAGCAATCCAACTCATTACTTTTTGCAATGGCTTAATTGGGATCAGTTTAATTACGCCACAAATAAAGATGGGCACAAACCAAAAAAGTGTATTGAGGGTGTAAAATATAAAACTGAACACACAACGGATCATGGACATTACTACTTATTCCTTTAATGCTTAATCTTCAAAATACGTATAGCCAGCAAGGCCTGCATTTAGTTCTGACAAATATTGTGCCTTAGATTGCTCATCAATTGCCAGTGAGTTAACCCGTTTTGCAAAGTTTTCAGCAAGAATGTCGCTATCATAATCAACAAACTTTAATACGTCCTTAACGCTATCACCTTTAATTGCGTTAGTCAGCTGGTAACCCGCTTCAGTAAGCTCAACATGCACTGAATCTGTGTCGCCAAATAGGTTATGTAAATCACCTAAAATTTCTTGATACGCGCCCACTAAGAACATGGCAATGTGGTATTGCTGACCTTGCTTGTACTCAGGAATAGGTAAACTACTCTCAATACCTGTACCTTCAACATAGTTACGAATTTGTCCATCAGAGTCACAGGTAATGTCTTGAATAATAGCGCGTTGCGTTAATGGCTGATGAAGGTTTTCTACTGGCATCACAGGGAAAAGTTGCTGAATCCCCCAAACATCTGGCAGTGATTGAAATAATGAGAAATTAACGAATAGCTTATCGGCCAGCTTTTCGTTTAAATCATCTAACACTTCACGGTGGGCACGGGCATTTTCGCTGAGGGATGCACGAACGCGGTGTAAAATGGTGAAATACAGCTGCTCAAGCTTCGCCCATTCAAGCATAGTGAGTAGGCCATGCACATATTGGTCATGGGCTTCACTAAATAGATGCATTGCATCATGATAAATTTCTAGTGCCATACGTGGTGTTAAACGCTGTAAGCACTGCCACATTTCATCTAACACTAATACGCTGTCAGCCATAGGCGCCGTTGGATTCGCATGGTTAGGTGCACGCTCAACATCAATAACATCTGTAATTAATACTGCGTGGTGCGCAGTTAACGCACGGCCAGATTCAGTAATAATGGCTGGGTGCTTAAGATTATGTTGTTGGCATACTTCAGCAAATGCATTCACTACATTACGTGCATATTCATCAACACTGTAGTTCATTGAACACGAACTACGTGAACCAGACCCTTCATAGTCAACACCTAAACCGCCACCAACATCAACTGTATTAAGTGGCACGCCTAACTGCGTTAACTCTGCAAAATGGCGGGCACATTCACGCAGTGCTCGATGAATATCACGGATATTGGCAATTTGAGAGCCGATATGAAAATGCACAAGTTGCATTAAATGGAGTTTATTACGTGACTTAAGTAGCTCAACCGCAGAAAGTACTTGGCCTGCAGTTAAACCAAATTTGCCTTTTTCACCACCGGTGTTTTGCCATTTACCTTTGCCTACCGAGTTTAAGCGAATGCGAATACCGATTGATGGCTCAATACCTAAGTCATCAATTTCAGCCAATAAGGTGGTTAGTTCAGACAGTTTTTCTACAACAATATGAACCTTATGGCCCATGCCTTGACCGATACAGGCTAAACGTAAAAACTCACTGTCTTTGTAGCCATTACAAACAATAGTAATTGGCTCTTGTGCTACACCTAAAATCGCCATAAGCTCAGGCTTTGAGCCGGCTTCAAGGCCGACTAAACCACTTGGATGGGCAAGTAATTTACTAACCACAGAACGCTGCTGATTAACCTTGATTGGGTAAACACAGGTATAACTACCTTGGTATTCACGGGCATTACAGGCTTTGGTAAAAGCACTCGTTAGGGTATCAACACGATTTTGTAAAATGTCGGTAAAGCGTACTAGTACAGGTAAAGTAAGACCTTGCTTTTTGAATTGCTCGGTTAGTTCAGATAAAGACACCGCAGCTTTTGTTTGATCGCCATCAGGGTAAGCCACCAGCTCACCTTGTGCGTTAATGTCAAAGTAACCGTCACTCCAATGAGCAACATTGTATGTATCGCGTGCTTTGTCTAAACCCCAAGTCATGGCAATGTCTTCTGTAATTTCATTAAATATAAACGCACATTTTAATACGCTAGGGCTGACCACGCTAACAAAAATTGCGCTATATGCCAAAGTGATAAAAAATATTCGCTATACTGATTAAAATTTGATTGAGCAATTGGTCAAGCACTGGCAAAATTGCCCCCCTTTTTTACCATTAACCAAAAGTGTATAAGCAAGATGGCTAATTTAGATCAAAACAACTGGTTCACTGAAATTAGTGACCGTGATGGTAGTGCCTTTTCATTACGCATTACTAAAAAGCTTGATGAACAGCAATCGCCATTTCAAAAAGTAGAAATGTACGAAACAACTGACTTCGGTAATCTGATGATTATTGACGGTTGTACTATGGTAAGTAGCCGTGAAAACTTTTTTTATCACGAGATGATCAGCCATCCGGCATTGCTTGCACACCCAAATCCAAAAAATGTTGTGATCATTGGTGGTGGTGACTGCGGTACTTTACGCGAAGTTTTAAAACACCCAGGTGTTGAGAGCGTAACGCAAATTGATATCGACGAAGTCGTGACACAAATGTCACTTAAATACTTCCCTGAGCTGTGTGAATCAAACCAAGATCCTCGTGCAACAGTGATGTTTGACGACGGCATCAAGTACATGCGTGAAGCAGCGCCTGAATCAATCGATGTAGTAATTGTTGATGGAACAGATCCAGTTGGCCCAGGCGAAGGTTTATTCAACCACGCTTTCTATACTAGCTGTTTAACTGCACTTCGCCCGGGTGGCATCTTAATTCAGCAAAGTGAATCACCACTTATGCATATGCCACTATTAGTAGAAATGCGTGATGCAATGACAGAAGTGGGTTTTGTTGACCTACAAACGCTGCCTTTCCCACAGCCAATTTACCCAAGCGGTTTATGGTCAGTAACCCTTGCTCGTAAGTCAGAAGCGTTCTCTGGTTTTCGTGAAGATGATGCAAATACACTGGCGCAAAGCACAGAGTACTATAATGCAGGTATTCACCACGGCGCATTAGCGACACCAAATTATATGAAACGTGCTTTTGAGAAAAAGTAAGCGTTTTAGTTAGATGTAAAAAAGGGCTCATTGAGCCCTTTTTTGTTAGCTTTAATTAGACTTTAAATCGATTCACTAAATGATTGAGCTCATCAGTGAGTTGGTTCATACGATTAGCCACTTCTTGTGTTGAACTTGCTAAGCCGCCCCCTTGTTGGGTTTGGTCATTTAGGTCTGATAAATTTTGACTAATTTCATCTGCCACAGCAGTTTGCTCTTCAGTCGCTTGCGCTGTCTGCATCGCCATATCATTTACCTTAACTGATGACTCTTGCATTGAGTTAAGCACATCATTGGTTTGTGTGAATGACTCAACGGCTTCATCGGCATAGCGCTTACCACTGTTAATAGCTTGCAGTGACTGCTCAACGCTGGTTGCAAACTGCTCCACCATAGTTTGAATGTCATTAGTACTCTCTTGCGTGCGAGTTGCAAGGGTACGAACCTCGTCAGCTACTACCGCAAAACCTCGCCCTTGTTCTCCGGCGCGGGCAGCTTCAATTGCTGCATTCAGTGCAAGTAGGTTAGTTTGCTCGGCAATAGCACGAATAACTTCAAGCACTTTAGCAATGTTGTCTGAGCTTTGTTGCAACTCAGTTGAACGCTGGCTGGCATGCTCCATGTTGTCTGATAGCGCAATAATTTTACGGCTTGAATTATCAACCGCAGCTAAACCTTGTTTAGCTAGCTGCTGCGAATTATCAGCTTCATGAGATGAGTTTTGCGCCACATTAGCTACTTCGCGACTTGCTACACTCATTTCATGTACAGCACTGACTATCGACTCAGAAGCTTGACTAAGCTTTTGGTTAACTTGATGGTTTTGATTAGCAAAGTTATCTAAGTCGTTACCTAGATTATGTAGCTCTTTCGCTTGCTCTAAAATATCTTTGATTAACTGCTGCAGATTATCTAAAAAACGATTAAATGCGGTTGCTAACTCAGCAAATTCATCTTGCGTTTTAACATTGATACGACCTGTTAAATCACCATCTCCAGAGGCTATCTCGTTAATCCGCTCTGTGACAAAGTTAATTTGTTTTGTAAGCTGACGCGGCACAAAATAACTAAACCAACCAGCAACAGCTAAAACCACCGCAATCATCACCATAAGCATCACTTTAAAGCCCATTACTTTATCCATCAGCTTTTCAGTTTCTGCTTGCGAGGTTTTGTCTGCCGCTTCTCCGGCTTTATCTAAAATATCACGTAGTGCCGAAAAACTTTGCTCCGACGCTTGTTGTTGCGCAGCATTTGCTGGGTTATTAATATGAGCTGTTGATGCTGCATACCAAGCGTCAAATGCGCTATCAAAGTTACGAAACTGACCGGTCACCTCAGAGTATGGCGACATATAAGATAAATACTGCTTGAAACGGTCTTTAACCTGTTCGGCATTTTCTTGATGGTCAGTAAGTTGGCCCTTATCCCCTTTCATTTGGGTAACGAGTTGCAGCTCTGCCACTTTAGCTTGGTATAGGTCTCGGTCAGCATTAACAACCACAGAAACCGCATTTAAGAAACGCTCAGACTGTGCATCAATCGCTTCTTTTTGAAGGTTAATTAGATAGGTATAGCCGGCAATTAAAATGACGATAGCAATGCCGAGTAGCACAATAGGCAAAGAACTTTTGACGCGAATGCTTTGTAACTTCATACATTATCCTAATTCAAATTCTAATCAGCACGTTCATTAGAATGTTAGTAGAAAAACTAAAAAAGTGTATGAAATTAAAAGTGCCAGCTCGCTGAAAGTTGTAATTGCTGCTGCGAGTTATGCTCATTAAATCCCATACCGGGTCTGTTTTGAGCGTCACTGCTCAGCACTGAATATTCAGCACCTACTTGCCACTTGGTCGACAGTTGATAACGCCAACTTGCGGTTAAAGCTTCTCCACGACTTTGGTTAGGATCAAATTGCCAATCATCATGATCGCTAACCTTAAAATAATCATACCTAATTGTGAGACGATGCTGGTCTAACTTGTGGCTTAATAGAACAAAATGACTATAAAAATCATTATCTACCCCACGATTTGAACCCATCGCTGTTTTACCATCAAGGATCTGCACAATAATACGGGTTTGCTTATTAAACTTATACAACCATGCCGCGCTTAAAAAGCGTGTATCCCACGCATATTGACCAGTACGGGTATTCAAAGCACCTGGATCGCCATTGTTGTCATAATAATAAACACGTAATTGCGATTTTTTTTGATAATCCCAGTGTGCACCGACGTAATAACCAAAGCGCCCATCGACTTCTTCGAAAGGTTCCACATGCTCTGCTTGCTTATCTAACTGCGTCCATTCAAAAGAATGAGGAATAGCAAAATCGATTTGTTCGTTAAAGGTGGTTTGCCTGTCATGCATAGCGAACCCTCGCCATGACAAGAGTGTTCCAGCAGGATCGTTACCTTTAAAAACCGCAGCAAAGCCTTCAAAACTATGGTTACTTCTAAATTTTCTACCTGGGCGCTTGATGTTTGCCTCTAAACCAAAGGCCCGCACCTCCTCGCCAATCCAGCTATTAATAGCAGAATTAGTGTAGTTATAAGGTGACATCCAACCACTTTGTGGGTTTTCAAGTGACATTTTTGGATAAAAGCCACCCGCTTTAACAGCCCATTTGTAACGACTTGCAGTGAGCGGTTGATATTGTAAATAAGCCTGAGTAAAACCGACTGTTAGTTCAGGATCAGGATGGGCGTTAAGCACTGTATGCGCAGACCAATCACTCGTTAACTCAAAACGACTACTCAGCATAGCTTGGGATATCACAACACCATCATGCTCTTGGTCATAACGGTATAAGCCAATTCCTTTGCGTTGATAGCTCGCTAGTTGGTCACCACGCACAGCCGAAACAGTTACCAGCCCATCATGCTCAGCAAATGCCACTGCGGGCAACCCAAAAACACTCACCAGTGCTAAAGCTTGCCATTTATTCATAATCATCAAACTCGTCACTGCTTAATTCTAGTTTTGGTAATAAGGCTTGTTTTAACTGATAACTCAATAGCTTGGCATTATTAGTCATATCGATGGTTTCTGGTGTGCTGATATCATTAAAGCGGTCATGCCAAACAGCCAAAGTAAACTTACCTTCTGGTAAGCTTAACTCAACCATACCTTGCTCATCTGTTTGCCCATAAATCCCCCCATCTACAACAACAATGTAACCCAGCATCCAGTCATGAATGTTACAGCCAAGCTCAACAACCCCCGATTGTGCAAAGTTAATCGGTTTTTCTGGTTTATCGTGGTAAAGCTTTAACTCAAATTGCTTTGTTTTAGAAAATGAATAAACGTGGTGCATGATTGAATCAAGGTTAGGAAACTCAACATTAGCCCCTTGTGGCACTGCCAACACATGAGGCACAAAGGCACGTTTTTTTTGGCTCATCGTGTAATGACTATCAAGAACTGTATCTTGTTTTGAACCTTTAAGCCAAACCACGGCATTTTTGACAGGTTGATTCTGCTTATCAACTATCTGTATTTGCTGTGCCAATAAACATTGACTAAACAATAGTAGTAGCAACAGGGTTATTCTTGTCATTTTGCTAAACCTTTTTAGGTGCTGGGCTGGATATCGCCGCGTTCACTTTGTTGAATACGTATGCAGATCTCTCGTATTAACCAGCAAGTCACTTTATGCTTTAAGGATATATGTGAATACATGACAACAATCCATAACCATAAGCCGCCAAGGAACAACAATGCGATTAACTGCCTTAATGTTAGCAGCCTTTTCAGGTACTTGCCTAGCACAAACCACAACCGTCAGTTCACCTGATGGGCAGATCAAAGTAACTATCTCAGATGAGCAACACACACCTAGCTACGAAATCAGCTTTGCCGGTAAACAAGTCATTGCTAACTCTTCGTTAGGGCTTGTTTTTAAACAACAACCAGCAATGAGCGAAGGTTACAAAATTAGCAGCCAAACTACTGATTCGGTAAAAAGCAGCTGGGAGCAACCTTGGGGTGAACGCCAAACTGTGGTTGATAACCATAACGAAGTCGCTGTTACGTTTAAAAAACCACAACCACAAGGTGGCACGTTTACGGTACGTTTTCGCGCTTTTAATGATGGTGTAGGTTTTCGATACGAATTACCAAAGCAAGCAGGCTATGATGATGTAGAAATCACTAAAGAGCTTACTGAGTTTGCTATTACAGATTCATCAGATGCAACTGCATGGTGGATACCAGCTCGTGGTTGGAACCGTTATGAGTATGTTTATAACACCACTCCACTTCATAAAGCAGCACTTGTGCACACACCATTTACTATAAAAAATAAAGAGGGTGTGCATATCAGTATTCACGAAGCTGCCCTTGTTGATTATGCAGGCATGGTTTTAAATCAACGTCGTGATGGTACTTTCCAAGCCGATCTAACACCTTGGTCAGACGGTGTCGCGGTTAAAAAACAAGGCGCATTTAATACTCCTTGGCGTACAATTCAAATTGGTGATGAAGCCGTTGATTTAATCAACTCAGATATCATCTTAAACCTAAATGAACCCAATAAACTGGGTGATGTATCTTGGGTTAAACCGGGTAAATACGTCGGTATTTGGTGGGGGATGCACATTAATGAAAATACTTGGGGTAGCGGTAAAATTCATGGTGCAACCACTGCAAACACAAAATATTACATGGACTTCGCTGCTAAATATGGCTTCGATGGTGTGCTAGTCGAAGGTTGGAATATTGGCTGGGATGGCGACTGGTTCTATAACGGTGATGTATTTAGCTTCACACAACCTTACGACGACTTTGATATTGAAGAGCTGACACGTTACGGCAAAGAAAAAGGCGTACAATTAATTGGTCACCACGAAACGTCGGGTAACGTGACTAACTACCGTAACCAAATGGAAGATGCATTTGCGTTATACGAAAAATCAAATGTCAGCCAAGTTAAAACAGGTTATGTCGCTGACGGTGGTAACATCAAGCGCATCGATGAAAACGGTATTGTGCGCAAAGAATGGCACGATGGTCAGTTCATGGTTAATGAATACCTACACAATGTGAAACTTGCTGCAAAGCATAAAATTAGTGTCAATACGCATGAGCCAGTAAAAGATACCGGCCTGCGTCGTACATACCCTAACTGGATTGCTCGAGAAGGTGCCCGTGGTCAAGAGTTTAACGCATGGGGTACACCGCCGAACCCACCAGAGCACATTCCAATGCTTGCTTTCACGCGTATGCTTGCTGGCCCAATGGACTTCACGCCAGGTATTTTTGATATGGGCTTTAACGGTTTAGGTGCCGATACCAACCGCCCACAAACAACCCTTGCGAAGCAATTAGCGCTATACGTTGTAATGTACAGCCCAATTCAAATGGCGGCAGATTTACCACGTAATTATTTAGCGAAGCCAGATGCATTCCAGTTTATTCAGGATGTACCAACTGATTGGCAACAAAGTATTGCACTACAAGGTGAAGTTGGCGATTTCGTTGTATTTGCGCGTAAAGAACGCAAGCGTGATCAATACTCAGGTAACGACTGGTATCTAGGTGCTGTTACAGACGAAAAAGCTCGCACTTTAGAAGTGAAGTTAGACTTCTTAGATAAAGGTAAAAAGTTTGAAGCGCAAATCTACCGTGACGGTGACAAAGCTGAATGGGTAAATAACCCTTACGACTTAAAAGTAGAAAAACGCATAGTGACTGCTGATGATAAGCTAACGTTAAAGCTTGCCACCAGCGGCGGCACAGCGATTCGATTTAAAGCAATCTAAGCTGCTAGTTGCTAGTTGCTAGTTGCTAGTTGCTAAAAAATTATGAAAAGCGCGGCATTTGATGTCGCTTTTTTTTATTGCCATAAAAAAGCAGCCCACTCGGGCTGCTTGAAACTTATAGCTTAAGGCTTAAAGCTAAATACTTTTAAAAAGGCAAATAGATTTGTGCGCTGAGGCCTCCCTCTGGGCGATTAAGTAGTTGTACTCGGCCGCCGTGCATATCGACAATACGTTTAATTATCGCAAGGCCTAAGCCACTGCCTTCGCTACCGCGAGCGGCATCACCTTGTTTAAACGGTTCAAATACAGTTTCAAGTTCGCTTTCTGGGATCCCCGGGCCGTGATCGTTAACCACGACCATGGCAAACTTTTTATTACTGCTCACGCGGGTTTCAACCTCTATATCACCATCTGAATAGCGAATTGCGTTTTCAATCATATTAGTAACAACACGCTTTATTGCTACCATACTCACTGGCACTTCGCTTAAGCTTGGATTCTCTTTAAAGGTAATAGTGCGGTGATGTTTTTGTTCTGCTTCGACAACTTCTGAAACAATCGCGTTTAAGTCTTCTAGCTCAAGTTCTTCACGTTTGTGATGGCGTAAATATTCAATGAATTGGTCAATAATGGCATTCATGTCTTCAATATCATGAATGATCCCTTCACGCAGGTAATCTTCATCGTCCGACATCATTTCGGTGGCAAGGCGAATACGTGTAAGCGGCGTACGTAGGTCATGGGAAACACCTGCCATTAATAACCGACGGTCATTCTCAAGAGCTGCAATACCACGCGACATTTGATTAAACGCACGGGTTACTTCAATAACTTCAGTAGAGCCTTGTTCTTCTAATTTGGTAGAAAAGTCACCCACCCCTACTTTCACAGCTGCTTGTTGCAATGCTTTTAAAGGTCTATTTAGATGACGGGCAAACAACCACCCACCGAGTACACTTAAAAAGCCAATACTCGATAAATAAAAGGTTAAGAACTTTAAGTTGTTTTCTTGCAGGCCGGTGAGCGGCACACGCACCCAATAACCCGGTGCTTGCGGTGCTTCAACCCAATAAACAAGTGGATCGGTTTGGCTAATACGTACTCGAGCAGAGCCATTGAGCTCTTTCGACATACTGCGCGAAAGCATCGAGTACTCACGAGTTTCAGCCAACCCTTCACTCATCGCTTGGCGCTGGGTCATCACTTCGATACCGGTGATCTCAAAAAACTTATCTGAGGCTTCTTTGCTTACCTCAACCCCTTCTTCCCATTCGATAAACACGGTTTTCACCTGTTTAGATAGGATCAGGTTTACTTGTTCTATAGTTGGTTTAACAACATAAAAACTAACCGTGATATAAGAGACAATTTGATTGATTAACAGCAGGGCTGCAACCAAAAATACCGTTTGTCCAAACGCACTACGTGGAAACATGCCCATTACTGTTATTTTTCACCGTCTGGCACAAATACGTAGCCTAAGCCCCATACTGTTTGTATATAACGAGGATTAGCAGCATCCACTTCAATCATACGGCGTAAGCGTGAAACCTGAACATCGATACTGCGCTCAAGCGCACTGTAATCTCGGCCACGCGCTAAGTTCATCAGTTTATCGCGACTAAGCGGTTCACGTGGATGAGTCACTAACGCTTTTAATACCGCAAACTCACCACTGGTTAACGACATTGTTTTATCACCATGGCTCATTTCGCGGGTCGCAAGGTTTAGCGTGAAGTCGCCAAAGCTAATTTCGTTTTCTTCGGCAGCAGGCGCACCAGGCACTTCTTTAGCACGACGACGTAAAATTGCTTTAATACGCGCTAACAGTTCACGTGGGTTGAATGGTTTAGGAATGTAATCATCAGCACCAAGCTCTAAACCGATTATACGGTCAACTTCATCGCCTTTGGCTGTAAGCATTACAATTGGAATGTCATTTTCTTTTTGGCGTAAACGACGGCAAATTGATAACCCATCTTCACCTGGTAACATTAAATCTAATACAATCAAGTGGAAGTTCTCGCGCTCTAATAAGCGATCCATCTGCTCTGAATTTGCTGCTGAGCGAACAATAAAGCCTTGTTCTACAAGGTAACGCTCTAGCAAGCTACGTAAGCGCATATCGTCATCAACAACCAATACTTTTGTCGTTTCGTGTCCCATAACTTTCATTCTTTTTGTAATATGTTACTTATTAATATAAATGAAAAAGTTAAGAATAAAAAACGAATTACGCGCTTAGATTGTTACTGAACATTTCAAAATCCCACTCGACAAAGGTAAAAGACTTTTATACCTTGCGGCTGGTTTTCTTTTTAGGCTGAATAAAATGGCAAAGACAAATTTAATAACCCGAGAAGGGTATCAGCAATTACAACAAGAACATGATTATTTATGGCATGAAAAACGTCCTGAAATTACCAAAATTGTTACTTGGGCAGCAAGCTTAGGCGACCGTTCAGAAAACGCAGATTATCAATTTAATAAGCGAGTTTTACGACAGATAGATCGCCGTGTACGCTATCTTCGTAAACGCATGCCAGATCTTAAAATTGTTGACTACAACCCACAGCAAGCGGGAAAAGTGTTTTTTGGTGCTTGGGTCGAAATTGAGAATGAGCAAGGCGAAACAAAGCGCTTTCGTATTGTCGGCCCCGACGAAATTTACGAGCGCAAAGATTACATTTCGATTGATGCACCTATGGCTCGAGCGCTACTTGGCAAACAGGTTGATGATGATTTTTCGGTGAACACGCCTGAAGGCGCAAAAGAATGGTATATCAACGAGATAACTTATCCGGATGCGAAATAATTTTTGCCAGAAAATTCAGAAAGCGTTAATTAGTGATTGTTTAGTCTAAAAATGTGATCTATAACTAAAGGTACTCAAGATAAATCATTACTTGAGTTTTAGAAGGTAGTAAGTATGTCAAACGCAATACAACGCATAATGAGTAATGCCATTGTATTCGCACTATTAATTAGTGTGAGTTTGATATCTTACGCCAGTGATATAGAAAGCCATTCAGACAGTGTTACGCCAACCGCTCACTTTATTGCGTGTGATAGTGCAGACCCTGCCAACTTAGATACCGACCTCGATAAACATACTCCTGCGTTCATTGCTAATGTAGCCCAACCACTGCCAAATGCACGTGTGGTTTCGTATGTTCACCCTTGTAATAAGGTGTCTGTTTATAGCGCGCACCAGCGAGGGCCACCTGCTTTTTAATTAACTCAAATTTTCTATTTCAGTTTTATTAAAATGTATGGTGACCAAAATGAATAATTTCAAAGAATTACGTCTTCAAGATATCTCTAATGGCGCATTATCTAATGCAGTGAATGAAGTTGAGCCAACACTAGATCTCACTTCTCCAGCTTTAAAAGTACTTAATAGCTTTACTAAAAAAGACCCTTTACGTGCACATTACGGCACCACTATTGTTGATGCTTTAAAGCAAACAAATAGCTGTTGCTCAGATTTTATTTTAGTGGTTGATAGCGAAGATAAACTACTCGGTATCACCTCTAGTGCTGATCTGCAAAGCTCAAAAATTATGATCCTTGCACAGCGCTTGAACTTACACCGTGACGAAATTACCTTACACGATGTAATGACGCCACTTAGCAGCTTAGCTGGTGTGAGCCTACAAAGTATCAGCTACGCAAGTATTGGCGATGCACTGCAAACCATGGAACACCAAGGTATGATGTTCTTATTAGTAACCAGTGCTAAACAAGAAATATGTGGTTTGATTTCAGCTCGAGAGATCGCTAAAAAATTACATATCCCTGTTAATATCAACCCAATTGCTAATGGCTTTAGCGAAGTATTACAGCAGGTTGATCACCCGCACTAAGCGTTAAAATCTGCGTTGTGTAAGACTATTTTTGCAGGCCTTAAAAGCAGTGCTTTTAAGGCCTTCTTATTGTGATATTATTCAGGCAATTAATCTTCAGTTTTACTGATTTTCTATTTTTAAAAAGGTTTATGCATGAGCAATATCTCTGCACGCTTAGCAACAGAGCTAAGTGCCCAGCAACCACAGGTTGTTGCTGCAATCAAATTACTTGATGAAGGTGCCACAGTTCCTTTTATCGCCCGTTATCGTAAAGAAGTAACTGGTGGCTTAGATGACACGCAACTACGTTTACTTGAACAGCGCTTATCGTATTTACGTGAATTAGAAGAACGCCGTAGCTTTATCCTTAATACTATTGAAGAGCAAGGCAAGCTAACAGCCGAACTAAGTGCTGATATTAATAACGCTGACAGTAAAACTGAGCTTGAAGATTTATATCTGCCTTTCAAACCTAAACGTCGTACAAAAGGGCAAATTGCCATTGAAGCGGGTATTGAGCCGCTTGCCGATGCGCTATTTAACGACCCAAGTCTCGACCCTGAAAAACAAGCAAATGAATACATAAATGCTGATGCAGGCTTTGCAGATAATAAAGCAGTGCTAGATGGCGCTAAATTTATCTTAATGGAACGCTTTGCTGAAGACGCCAAACTGCTAGCTAAATTCCGTAGTCATATCGCACAACATGGTCAAATTGAAAGTACTGTAATCGCTGGTCAAGAAAATGAAGGCGTAAAGTACCGCGACTACTTTGAGCATCAAGAACCGCTTAAAAAAGTACCATCACACCGTGCACTTGCTATGCTGCGTGCTCGTAATGAAGGCGTATTACAACTTAGTATCAACCCTGAGCCAAGCGCAGAAAACCCGGCGCAAGTGTGTGCACAAATGGTTGCCGATCATTATCGCTTAGATGTTAGCAATTCTGCTGCAAGCAGTTGGTTAATGGGCGTAGTGCAATGGGCATGGAAAATTAAGTTAAGCCTTCACCTTGAGAATGAATTTTTAGGTGCAATGCGCGAAAAAGCAGAAACCGGCGCAATTGACGTTTTTGCTAAGAACTTAAAAGATTTATTAATGGCCGCTCCAGCAGGTCCACGTACCACGTTAGGTCTAGATCCTGGTTTACGTACTGGTTGTAAAATTGCTGTTGTAGATAGCACAGGCAAGCTGTTAACAACACAAACGATTTTCCCGCACGCACCACAAAATCATTGGGATAAATCGCTTCGTACTCTTGAGCAATTATGCCGCCAGCATAAAGTTGAGCTAATCGCTATTGGTAATGGTACCGCTTCACGTGAATCTGACAAATTAGTAGCTGAACTGATTAAAGCCAACACTGAGCTTAAACTTAATAAAGTGATGGTTAGTGAAGCAGGCGCTTCTGTTTATTCGGCATCTGAGTTTGCCGCTAATGAATTCCCTAACCTTGATGTTTCACTACGTGGTGCTGTGTCTATTGCACGCCGCTTACAAGATCCACTTGCTGAGCTGGTAAAAATTGAGCCTAAATCAATCGGTGTAGGTCAATATCAGCACGATGTATCGCAAAGCCAACTTGGTCAAACGCTAACATCAGTGGTTGAAGACTGTGTAAACTCAGTAGGTGTAGACCTAAATATGGCGTCAGTGCCACTACTTACTCGCGTATCTGGCTTAAACAAAACGTTAGCACAAAATATCGTTAGCTACCGTGATGCGAATGGCTCATTTAGCAAACGCTCTGAACTTAAAAAAGTTGAACGTTTAGGGCCTAAAGCCTTTGAACAAGCTGCCGGTTTCTTACGTATCAGCACAGGCTCAGATCCTCTTGATAACTCGTCAGTTCACCCTGAAGCCTACCCGGTTGTTAAGCGTATCTGCGAGAAGAACAGCTTAGATGTAAACAGCCTAATTGGTAACTCTGACATCCTAAATAAGCTCGTTGCAAACGACTACACAGACGAAAAATTTGGTTTACCAACGGTTACCGACATTATCAAAGAACTTGATAAACCGGGTCGTGACCCGCGTCCTGAGTTTAAAACAGCTGAATTTAAAGCCGGTGTTGAAACCATTAACGACCTAAAACCAGGTATGATTTTAGAAGGTGTAGTGTCTAACGTTGCTAACTTTGGTGCCTTCGTTGATGTGGGCGTACACCAAGATGGTTTAGTGCATATTTCTGCGATTACTAACAAGTTTATTTCTGACCCACGTGAAGTGGTTAAAGCTGGCGATATTGTAAAAGTAAAAGTAGTTGAAGTAGATGCTGCGCGTAAACGTATTAGCTTTACCATGCGTTTAGACGATGATGTTGATACTAGCAATAAAGCTGCACCCGCTAGCAAACCTAAGCCAGCTGCGAAAGCGAAAAGCGCACCTAAGCAAAAACGCGAATTTGGCAATGTTGCCATGGGTAATGCCTTTGCAGATGCATTTGCCAATGCAAAAGTGAAAAAATAATAGGCTGTAGGCATAAGTCGAAAAAACCGCGTAAGTGTAAACTTACGCGGTTTTTTATTTGTATAGCAATTTAATCAGTCTCGTTGCTATGAAAGGCTCAATAAACTGAGCCTTTATCGCTATTACTTACGACGACGAAGTGCAAGTAATGGCAGGAGTAACACAATGAAGTGACCTAATGAGCCGCTTGAAGAGCTCTTTGTTTCAGCTTCAGTTTCTGGTGTTACTTGTGAAGCGAATTCACAGCTACCATCATCTTCATTCGCAGTCGCATCATAGTTAGTTGCAGCAGCATCAGTACAGCCGAGCTCTACACCATCAGACTCAACCATAAGCAAGAATTCTTTGCTTACTTTGTCTGCTGGGTTTGCTTTGTCTTGTACTGTAACAGTCACCATTGTTTCACCATGGAAATGTGCATCAGGGATTAAGTTAAACGACATTCCGTCAACTTCAGCCGTAACATTCTCACCGGTTACCACTAATTCATTTGGCGACTGGTCTGCATCAACAACCATCACATCAACACCATCGATACGGCCATTTTCTGCTACCGTCATATCAGCGATGTCGCTCATTTTCAGGTTGCTTTGTACGCCGATTGAGTGCATTAACGAGCCACCTTCTTGGCTACCTAGTTGGTAATCAAGGGTGATATCTTGCACAGAACCTTTCGCATCAGGCATAACCGTAGCAGTAAAGTTAAACTCAACTTCACTTTGCTCTGGGCCAACATAATCAAAACAGATCACTAAGTCATCTTGTAAGATCTTGCCAAGGTCGTCATAACCAACCACATTGCTTAATGCACCGTCTTTAAAGCCGGCAGTTGTAGAGTAAACACTATCACCACCTTCAATAAAGATAGTCCCTTCATCAACACCTGCGCCTAGGTTATCGTAAGCAAAAATAGCTTCGAACATACCTTCATGGTCATCGATACCACTACGTAAAATCACTTCATAGTCAAACGTGTCGCCTGTGTATTTATCAGTCACATTATCGAATTCCATGAATACGAGATCACCTAAGTCAGGACGCTCTTCTTTATACTGAGAAGCAATCGTTAGACCTGTTGGATCCGTTGGATGGCGAAGATTTTCGATTTCAAACGAACCACGCCAGAATGGTGCCAATGCTTCAACTAAGAAACCAGGACCGCGGTGTGCACTCATCATCCACCAAATAGGTGTGAACTGCATTGCACCTGTTGGGTGTAAACGTACTTCGTTATTATTTACTTGGTTGTAAATTTCAAACTTCGCACCCTCTTTATAGAATAACCAATCAATTGGCACATCAAAGTACACATTTGAGCCACCTTCATACCAAGCAGCTTCAGGTTGAATGCGGAAATCACCCCATAAATCGATATATCCTCCTGTCGAGAATTCATCAATCATTGGCGTTTTACACATCTCATTAGTGATGTTGTTAGTTACCACATAATCACGTTGTACGTTACGCGTTGCGTCTTGTGTACCTTGAATAGTTAACGTGTTGCCTTCTACAACTAACGAAGCTGCAACTTCTTCATTGTTTGAAGTTAGCGTTTCAGGCCAAACTTGCATGCCATCAGGAATCGTCAAAGACAATGAATAGTCACGCGCTTTAGATTCATAGTTGGCTTTAAGTTTTACATTAACGTTAACTAGGTCCATAGCGCGAGCAGTGTCTTGGTCAACATTTAAAGTAAGTGCTTCTGCATCACGCTTTAAATTAACCGATGTGAAACCAAGGGTGCCTTCAGCTCCCGCAGCATTACCTAATGCAAAGCCGCCATAATAAACATCATTCGGTTGCGCATCTGGTAAATCCCAATTTACAGCAATTTCATAGTTACCATTGCCGCTGTGCTGCTGTGGCGCTGATACACTGAATTCACCGGTATTTTGCTCTTTAACAATCGCATAATGTGTGACAGTTTGATAGCCAACATCACGAGCACCCGCAAGCGCTGCGGTCGCAAACCAGTATTTACCAGGCTTAGGGTCAATAATGTTACAGTAGTTATCTTCAACACTACTTGAAGAATAACAAATCATTTCCTCATTAAGCGCTTTGATCAGTGCAGTAGAATCTTCCGCAATCTCTTCATCAGACACCATGAATGAGCCGCTTTCATTAGCATCATAACCCACAACCAAGTGTGCTTTTTTCATTTGCCAGCGAGGCTCAGCAAGATCTTCTAAATCTGTAGTTTGCTCGGTAGATGCAACTTTAACCATTAAGCGTTTTGTACCTTCTGGTACTTCAAATGCCTGGATATCCCACGCTTTTTCAACGCGGTCTTTTGTCACATAAGGTGCAACACCTAAGATATTTGCGGTAACTTCTGTTGGTTTTACTAGACCATAATAAGTCGGCGTAAATTCACTGTAGCTATCGGTATTAACAACGATTGATTCTGATGCACTTGCACGTGCCATATCGATATCAACCATGGTTGGTAGCTCATCAATGACGTTTTTCGCAACTAATGTGAAATGAGCATCAGGCGAGTCGCCATTAGTGTTCTTGAATAACACTTTACCGTTGAACCAAGCATCTTTATTTAAGATATTGTCCCAAGGTGCACCTTCTTCAACAGGATCAAGCTTAGATTCGATGATATTTGGCAACTTCATAGTAACCATCACATCCTGTGTTTCACCAGCTTGAAGTGTGAAATTACTTGGTGTTACGCTAACTTCTACACCAAAGCTTTCTTCTTCACCTTCAACAGCCCAACCATAAGCAGTTGCATCCCAAGTACCATCTTTTGTTGCCTTAACTGTACGCATCCACGTACATTCAAGTTCGCAGTCTTGGTTAACTAACGAAGGTAGGTTAAGCCACTCTACTAAACCACCATTGCGCGGGTTCGCATCATGATAGTTTTCAATAGTCTCATCCATGATAAGACCCGCATTGGCAGCTTGTGCTACGTCAATCGCACCGCCACCAGCCATGAAGTTGTAGTATGGGTCAATTAAAGTAACGCCGTTAGAAATACGTACTTTGTTCGCAGTCATCATTAGTGCTGATTGAATTTCTGCAGGCGTCCAATCAGGGTGCATTTGCATAAGTAGCGTCATTGCACCAGTAACATGCGGCGTAGCCATTGAAGTACCACTCATGAAAGTCCAATCAGATGCACGAGGGTTAGCTGTAAATGGTTGGTCATCAGCATTCGCTGCGTAAATATCCACACCTGGTGCCGTCACATCTGGAACAAGGTTATTGATGTAATAACTTGGCCCCATAGAACTAAAGATAGCAAGTTGATTACCTGCTTCTTCATCAAATGAATAGTTATTTTCTGGCTCGCCTATTGTCGCAATAGCAGCGCCATCTGGGTTAGCATTAACCCAATTACGAATTGTATAGCGTGCATTGGCTGGTAAGTGAATACCTGGGATCACATAGTTATCAGCAACAATGTTTTCTGTCGAGCTAATGTTTTGCAAAATGAAGCCACCTGCTCCACCAGCTGCCACGTTCTTTGCTTTGTCGACACGCGCAATGTCACCACGTAAACATACTACAATTTGGTCAGCCGTAAACGTGCCTGCTGGGAAAGGGGCATTACAACTTGCAGCATCGTAATCATCACTTTCATTCGGGTCATCGTATTTTTCAGCAAGTACAACTTCACCTGTGATACCGCCAGAGAAACTCTTACCTGTATACTCACCAGCAAAAGGCGCGCGAGTGCCTTGGAAGTTATTGATGGTTTTAGCACCTAGGTCCATTACACGATCATGGGTTGATGCACCTACTGTGGTTACCCAAGGCGAAGTATGATCCGCAGACATATAATATGGGCCTGAGTTACCCGCTGCTGCTACTGAAATACCTGCTTCACGCGCACTTAAGAAAGCCATTTCCATTGGGTCTTCCCACGGGAAGCTTTCACCACCACCAATTGAGAAGTTGATTGCATCTACACCATCTTCAATTGCATCTTCAAATGCGGATAAGATAGCTGACTCAGGACAGCCAGAATATAGATCACCTGAGTTTCCTGCATAACACACTTGGTACGAAATAATGTGCGCACGAGGTGCCACACCACTGGTACTTTCAAACGTAAATGGTAAGTTTTCACCATCACTTACTTTCTCACCGGTTGCAGCTTGAAGCGGTGTGTTTTCGATGTAATTACCCGCCGTAGTGCTTGCTGTGTGAGAACCGTGACCATTGTAGTCTTCACCATTTTCAGGACGGCGATCTGCACGTGCAAATTGATAATCAGCATTCATTGCAGTGATTTCTGGGTATGAGCGAACACCAATTAGCTTATCATTACATAGCTCAGGTTCTTCCTCACAGTCGCCTACAAAGTTACCTGCACCTAGTGGATTTTTCTCACTGTATTGTTCGTCGCTAGCAAATGCTGGATGGTCTGTATTGATACCTGTATCAATAATACCTACAACCATACCTTCACCTTTAACACCTACCGATGAAGCCGGTGTTGCACCCTGCCATAATTGATCAGCACCAATAAACTCAGGACCACGGTCTGTGCGTAATTCAAAAATGCGGTTAGGAGTAATACGCTTTACGCCTGATTGTGTCGCAAGTAGCTCTGCATCAGCTTGTGTCATTTCGACCACTACCGCGTTATTTGCAAGAGTAAATTGCTTTTTAATCGCAATATTGGCACCTATTGCACGCGCCTTACTTAATACTGCTGTTTGACGTTGCTTTAAAAAACCTTGATACGCGCGCACACTTTGCGACGCTGTATCAATACGCTCTTTAACCATTAAAGAGCGAGATTCAGTAATAGCTGTAGCGCTGAAACCTTGAATATCACCTTGATAACTTGCCACAGGCTCATCATGCATTTGCACAATGTAAGTTTGAATGCCTGTCACCCCATCTTGAGGTTGAAAAACATGTTCCGGCTGCTGACTTTGATAGTGCTGGTTTAAGCGTTGAGCACTCCCTTTGAGTAAGCTTGGATGATCTTCGATTTGTTTTTCTTGTTGATAATTCGCGATATCTTCAGCTGTAAATGTTGGCTGATAAAAGCCTTTATCTGACACTTTGTTAAAGCCAGGCTCTGCCGCAGCATAGCCTGTAGCACCAACATACAAGGCTGTAAGTACGGCTACTGAACTTTTCTTCAAGTGTGCGATTTTCTTATTGCAAGGTTGCATATGATTCCCACTGATTTAATTCTAAACAGCTCATAAATTGCTTGAGCTGACACACTAAATTATTTAGCAGGCAAACATATACAGAGGGGGGGTTACATGGTCAAACCGACCTGTACACACTTGAGACACAAAATTAACATTAAATAAACACCAGAGCGGTAAAAACAAACGCATTGCAGGATATTTATACAAAATGTAGCGTTTTGTACAAAATACGATTACAGAAACAAAGTGAGTAGTGAAAACAGCTAGGGAAAGGCATCCCTAGCTGCTAAAAAATTAGAAGTTATAACGAACCGAAAGTGCAAGGTCTGAGTAATCATTTGCATCACGATAGCTTGCGCTTATCAGCCAAGCTGGTGTAAAGGCATAGTTTGCCCCTACATGAAATACAGCATTATTTTCGCTCTCTTCGTCGTGCAAACGCTCGTAGCCAACGCCAGCGTTGATCTCAAATGAATCAGTTAATAGATGTCTGATTTGCGCGTTAGCAGACAAAATATCTGCGGTTTCTGAATTTGAGTGATTCTCTGAAAAGCTATTAAAAACTTGATCTTGGTATGAGACAACTTCTTTAACATTAAGGTCAATTTCTCTCTTTAACTGGCCAATCTTTGCTGAAAAATCAACTTTAGTGCGATCGGATAGCGAATAAATATAACCTAAACCAATTTCGTAACACGTCATATCAATATCATAATCGAAAGTATAAGCTATGACAGTATCACCTAAATAATTATCATTGCTATCGTAAACACCTGAGCCATTGAATTCATTCGTTGCAGTCACATCATCATTTAAAATTGAATAATGACCTGTAACATACCAATTCTCAGCAAACTGCTTACTGAAATTAAAGCCATAACCTTTAAGAGATCGCTCATCTAAGCCATCAATTTCTGTCTTTTTATATCCTGCTTCAACAAAGTCATAGCTTAGAGGCGAGGTGTTTTCTGCCATGACAGCGGTAGAAGCAAGTGATAATGCGCAAGCAAGAAGAGTGTATTTCATTGTTTAATCATCCTAATTATAAATCGTGGACAATCTACCAAAGCGAGTAAGGACCCGCAATGGAAACAATATTCGTTTTTGTAGTCTAAATGTAAGAAACTGTTAGAGTAATTAATAAATTAAGTGAGTAGTTATGTAGTATTTAAACTTCGTTAGCGACAAGTTTTAACCACAAAGTGATTAACTGATACTGTTAATTGATATTAGTTAAATAAAGGCAGAGAACTGGTTTTGGTTAGTGGGCGAAGTAGCTGCTTGATAAAAATTAGCAATACGCGCTGCACGCTCGTCTACTTCAACATCACGCTTGGCTGTTTTAGTTTCGCTGGTTTGAGTAGCGCTATCTTCGGCATACTCACTGTTTATTTTGAAAGTCGATTTGCCTGAGTCAGCATCGCCATCAGCTGATTGACTGGCAAGCTCAGCTTGCGCTGCCATAAGCTTTTGTGTGGCATCGGCAGCAATTGAGCGGTCAGCACTTGAAGGCTCTTGTGGTGCAAGCGCAGCTGCACGCACCGTCTGCATTTTTTCGATTGTAGCTTTTGGGTCGCCTTTAATTTCAGCAACGTCAATTTGCACCTCGCCGCCCACGGCATAGTTTGTACCATCAGGGCCGCGTTGATACTCATAGCTTGGCGAGCCAGCATATTGCCCCCCTACGGTTGCATGCGCTTGTTCATGAATACGCACTTCGGTATCTCGGGCTTTTAGCTCTTTAATTTGCTCAGCGTCTTGTTGCTCTTGCTCAGCAACCTTTTGCTCTTTTTGCTGCTCTTGTTTAGCTTCTTGCTGTTCTTGCTCTGATTGTTCAGGCTCACCCTGCTCACCACCTTGCTGACGTTCTTCAATCACCTTGTCTTCAGCTAGACGACCTTTAGCATCATAGGTACCAGCCTCAGAACCTGGCTGCTTGGTTTTGTCGCCATCATTCAGGGTTTTATTTTCTGCGTTACTCGGCTTGGTAGCAGCAGGAGGCGGGATCACTTCACGTAACTGATTATCACGGCGAGCACTTTCGGTGTGCACATTCGCTGTGTTGATATTAATCGAAGGAAACGGAGTGACGATATTCATAAGTACTAAACTTTAATATCTATTAATGTACCGAGCACTTCATCAGCAGTCTGAATCGTGTTGATATTGGCTTTTGCATTAAACTCTTCAACTTTTAAATTAACAAGCGACTCATCGATTGGGGCGGGTTGTGAAACTGGCGGAGTTACAGCTTCATTTGGAGTTGCCGCTTGTAATTGGCGTTGTTGAGCTAATTGGGCATCATCTTGCTGATCAATTGAGGCACGGCTAATCTCAGCGCTCGCCTTTTCGATACCTTGGCTTGCACGGTTATAACCTTCTACCGCATTATTAAAAACAGAACTGATTGGCATAACACCCTCCAACAGTGAGATCTACCCGTTAAGTATCGCTCATAAAACGAGCAAAATAAAGCTAAATCCCGCTATTTTTCTGGCCTCTCAGCGAGTTTTGCTTAACACATTGATTTCAGTGCTGATATAAATGCCGCTTTATGTGAAATAAAAGGCGCGTGTGAGGCCTTATCTAAAACTTCATATTCAAACTGAGGTTGTAAGGCATGCATTTTTTCAATCGCGCGATAAGGTACTAATGAATCTAAGCGACCGAAAATACCACGTACAGGTACGCTAAGGTTAGCGAATAGCTCACGTAAATCATCCTGCTGTAAAATGTCTAAGCCCGCACTTAAAGCTTGCTCTTGAGGCGCAGGGTATTGGTTTAAAAGTGCTTTTAATTGCTTAATATCATCCCGTGCTGATTCACTGCCCATCGCTTGTATCGCCAAAAACCGTTCTATCGTTTTTTCTCTATGGCTAACCAGCTGATCTTTAAATGCGTTCAATACGTCAGGTTTAATACCTGGCCACTCGTCGGTTTGCGCAAAAAAAGGCGTTGAGGCAACCAACACAACCTTTGCTACTTTGTCAGGCCAATGTGCTGCAATATACAAGGCCAAAAGCCCGCCCAACGACCAGCCAATAAGAATAGACTCTTCATTTAGCTGTGTACTTAATTGCTCAGCTGCAGCATGCAAAGTGTAAGGTGTAGGGATTGACTGCGCGTTACCAAAGCCAGGTAAATCAAGGCATCGGACTTCACCATCATGAAAAAACTCAAGCTCAGGTTTGATCACTTGCCAAACCCCTTGGTTCATTCCCCAGCCATGTAATAGCACCATATCATTTTGCATATTTTGTATTTCCCAACCACACTTAGCGCTCATAATAGCGTTTAAAGGAATGAATGCAATGTCTCACTTACCTCATGCCTTAAAACTAGGGCTAGACGCACTATTCCCCAACTTTTGCATTAGCTGCCAGAATCACATACAGGCTGATCAAGCTTTGTGTCAGTATTGTTTAGATGACCTTAATTTATTTGACCTTACACACCATCCAAATTTATTACACCGACCAGATATCTGTGATGTATTTCCTGATAGTAATTTTGATCATTTAATTGCCTGTGCTTGGTATCAAGCGCCTTTTAAACTTTGGCTCAAGCAATTGAAGTTTAATGACCAGCAGTATTTTCGTGTGGCGCTACAACAAGTAATACAGAGGCAGCTGCAATTAGCTCATCAAGTTAATTCAAGTTGGCCCGATCTTTTTATTGTGCTACCACTGCATAATCAACGCTTTTTAGCGCGCGGCTTTAATCAGGTAAGCCAAACTTGGCTGCCTGTTTTGAAAAACCAGCAATGTACTGTTAGCTCAGCTCTTTACAAGCAAAAAGCAACCAAAGCGCAATCACAGTTAAGTAAAGCGAAGAGAGTTAAAAATCTACAAAATGCCTTTGTTTGTCAGCAAGATTTAACAGGAAAAACCGTGGCGATTATTGATGATGTGATGACCTCTGGCGCAACCATAAATGCTGCGACAGAAGCCATAAAACATGCAGGGGCAAAGCAAGTATGGGCTATGCTCACTTGCCTAACGGGGTTAGGCAACCTGCATTATGATTAATTGTGATTACTTATCACCAGAGGCATGAAAGGCATTACCAAAAAATAAGGCATTGCTTAGTAATCGACTCGTGCCGTACCAGTAACCACGGAATACAGGGTTATCTGTCATGCCTATCACACTGCCTTTGCCATATGAATGCGCAATGAGGCCTGCCGCGCCCGCGACTTGCTCTACATTTACGTCATCAGTAAAGCCAGCTAGAAGCGGTTTATCTGTGTAAGTAAGCACATTAACAAATGGGGCATCTGACTTCTCAAGTAGCCAAGTGCTATTCTTAAATACAGGTAATGTATTACGGTTAAGCGAATACGTAAGTGGGTGAGATAAATCCACTGAGGTATCAAAAATTGCACCGGCAATACGCTGACGACCAGCTAAGTCATCTTTATCAGCATAAGTAAGTCCTGTTGTATCAAAGGCACTGGCTACATCGCGACGAGATAAGTAGTTTGCTTTTAGTAGCTGCTGATCAGCTAAGAACTTAGCACCACCTTTATGACCCCAAATAACACCGCCTTTACGAACCCACGACTTAATAGCAACTTTAGTCGCATCATCAAGGCGATTGAAATTTCCGTGCGCTAAAATAATATGGCTGTAGTTTTCAAGGTCGATGTTACCTAAGCGCTCCATTTCGATAATGCTTGGCGCGGTGCCTACAAAACGATCTAAGTAATACCACACTTCACCAAGCTCATACTGGCTAGTTCCTTGACCACCCACGAGTAATACTTTAGGCGCTTTCACAACCGCCATTGCACGAGAACCTAAATCAGCACCTTTAACCGTGAGGCCCGAACTAATTGGCGTAATTTCAATGCCAAACTCATTCTGTGCTTGGTTTAAATAACTAACCCAGTTGCTATCAGTTTGCAGACCAGCAGGAACAAGAATACTACCTGGTTCAAAAGCTATTTCACCTGATGGCGTTTTTGCTGTAAGTGGGCTTAATGCCACGCGTGCTTTCACACCTTGTTCAAGCAAGCTATTAAGCATTTTTGGCGCTAGGTAATCATCCCATTTAAATGCATAGGCATAGCTTTGCGGTAATGCTGCAAAGCTTGACTTAACACTTTGTTGCCAAGGCATTTTAGCCACATTTAAGCCCCAGTTGCTGCTTACCTTTGCAAATTCTAGGTTGAAGGCATGAGCAAGTGTCCAGCCAGATACATCATAAAAGGTATTATCAACAAAACGCTGTTGCTCACTGAAAATCGCTTTAATTAAACGAAATTGTGGCTGTGCTAATGGCACATAATAGCTCTGCTCAGAAAAGCTTTGACCGTTTACTTTTAGCGGCTCTTCTAACATGTACGCATTGATTTGATGTTGTCTAAGTAAATCAAGGAAGTATTGCATGCGGCTTTGATCAGCGCCGCCTTTGACAACATACCCTTTAAAGTCTTCATCACCAGCAAGATCAACTGCTTTGTTGTAAAATTTTGCTTGATAATCAAGTAAGTCTGTACGGTTATCAATCGCCGCTTGGAACGTCGATAAGCTTGTTAATAACTGATTTTTAATCGTAAACGGGAAGCTTAACGGGCCGTTAATAGTTTCTTGTAAGTGACCACGCGAGCTCGCTTGTTCAAATAAGATGCCTACACCGCCATTTACGTCTGGGTAAGTTGAGCCTTTACCATAGTAAAAGTCATCAAAGCTTTCTTCTGTGAAGTAAAGTGCATTGTGCTCATCAAGTGTTTTTGCATGATAGTTTGCAATTGCTTTAGTCAGCGTGACATTTTCTTCAGGCGTGATTGGGTGCTTACGAGTTGGGATCCCTGGTTGGAAAAAGTAAGTGCTGTTTGGGCCCATTTCATGAAAGTCAGTTAGGATATTCGGTTTCCATTGGTGAAACTGTGCAATACGCGCACGCGATTCAGGGTGCTGCAGTAACAACCAGTCACGGTTTAAATCAAACAAGTAATGGTTAGTACGACTGCTTGGCCAACTTTCGATATGCTCGCGAGTTTGTGGATCTGATGATAACTTCATGCCACGGTTGCTGTTTGCCCAATTTGCAAAACGCGCTAAGCCATCAGGGTTTAATGATGGGTCGAGTAAAATAACCGTGTTGTTAAGTAAGGCATCGATTTCTGGCCCCTGTGCAGCTGCAAGGTAATAAGCAACGAGAAGCGATGCGTTGCTGCCTGATGATTCATTACCGTGAACACTGTAACCCATCCAAACAACCGCTGGCTGTTTGCTTGAGTCACTTTCCCCACCATTTAGGCGAGCTAAATGCGCCTTGCGGATTTGCTCAACTTGACCAAGTTTGTCGGACGCTGTAACCGTTAGCATCACCAGTGGACGCTGCTCATGAGTGCGACCGATTACTTTAAAATTCATTCGGTCACTTTTTTCAGCAAGAATTTGCATATATTGCACAAGTTGATCGTGACGTACATGCCACTCACCCACTTCGTAGCCTAGCACCTGTTCAGGGGTCGGAATACTTGGGTCAAATTTCACATCTTGTTCAAAGTAATAAGAAAGAGGTTTTGCTAATGCGCTGACGCTCACTAGCATGGTTAATATTGTTATTATGAAACGCATAGATAGCACCCGTAATTATTTGATGTTTTAACGCTACCATTCGATAAAATAGATGCAACTTTTTACGCTCAACACTGGCGACAACACGATGAGCGGAGTATGATACACAGTATCCGAGTAATTTAGTCAAGTATAGTCCGTTTTATGATCTCTATTTCTGAATCTGCACAATCTCATTTTGCTAAACTTTTAGCAGACCAAGCTGAACAAACAAACATTCGTGTGTTTGTAGTAAACCCAGGTACTTCGCAGGCTGAGTGTGGTGTTTCTTACTGCCCAGAAGACGCCGTTGAAGCGACTGATATTCGTCTACCATTCAATGGTTTTGATGCCGTTGTTGATGCAGAAAGCGCCCCTTTCTTAGAAGAAGCTGAAATCGATTTTGTAACTGACAAAATGGGTACTCAGTTAACGCTTAAAGCGCCGAATGCAAAAGCACGTAAACTTAGCGACGATGCATCACTGCAAGAACGTGTTCAACATATGCTTGAAACTGAAGTTAATCCTCAGCTCGCTAACCACGGCGGCCAAGTTAGCCTAGTAGAAATTACTGCTGACGGCATCGCGGTACTGCAATTTGGTGGTGGCTGTAACGGTTGTTCAATGATTGACGTCACACTAAAAGAAGGCATCGAGAAAGAAATGATCGCCAAGTTTGACGAAATCAACGGTGTAAGAGACATTACTGATCACCAATCTGGTGAGCACTCTTACTACTAACCGGTATCTAAAGCATGCTTAAAAAATGGGTATTTCGCTTAGGTAGCGACCCCAAGTTAAGCTTAAAACGCTTTCTTCGCGGCCTAGCACTATTTGTGCTAGCCGTGATTTTTATTGCCATAGGTTACTATGGACCCGCACTATTTCAATTAATTGGCCTAGCCATACTAGCAGTGGCTTTATTCTTTGCTGGTTGGGGCTACTTAGGTATTTTTGCCAACCGTTTTGCGCAAGTTTTAGAGCGCTCGTCTCCCAAAAATCACGACCCTGATTTGTGGAAGTAATTTAATCTAATAATTGCTGATTATTGACAATTTTACGATAGCGAAACCACAGCGTTAACCCGCGCATTAGCATAAAGCTGGTCATCGCAAACCATAAACCATGATTTTGCCAGCTACTCACTACCCAAAACAGTCCAAAAAAGCCCACTAGAGCACTAAATAACATAGTATTACGCATGTCTTTAGCACGGGTTAAGCCGACAAATACACCATCAAATAAGAAGCAACCCATCGCCGCGATAGGCAATATAATCACCCAAGGAAGGTAAACCGTTGCAAGGCTGATAACTTCGGGCACATCGGTAAGAAAGCGAATAATTGCCTCGCCAAATAATAAAAATAAAAGGCTATAAAACACCGCAAATAACCCACCCCAAAACAAGCTCAAATTAACCCATAACTTAATCTGCTTAGCGCTGTGCTCACCTTTCGCTTTACCGACCTTTGCCTCACTTGCATAAGCAATACCATCAAGCGCAAAGCTCACCAACATTAAAAAGTTTAGCAATACGGCATTAGCCGCTAAGGTTGTTTCGCCGATACGTGCGCCATAAAAAGTCATAAAGCTAAAACATAGCTGAAGTGCTAGTGAGCGAATAAAAATATCGCGATTTAAGCTTACTAAATCAAGTAACTTAGCAACACTTAACCAGGCTTTCACAGCAAGATTAACCCCCTGCTTTTTGGCAAGCTGTACAACTAACATCAGTGCAAAAGCAAGGGCGATATAATCAGCGATTAAAGATGCCCACGCAGCTCCAGCCACACCCCAATCAAGAAACACCACAAAATAAATATCGAGCACAATATTGGTTATATTGGTGATAAGTAATAAATAGAATGGCCCGCGGCCATAATGAACACCTAGCATCCAACCAAGTAAAACCAAGTTACACAAAGCAGCTGGCGCACTAAAAATACGAATCGAAAAATAGCTATTTGCTTGTTCTAAAACAGCTTCATTAGCATTTGATAAATATGCCATTAAGGATTGAATAGGTATACTCAGCGCTATTAATAACAGCGCTACCGCTGTTGCTAGTAACAAGCTGCGCTTTAATAGCTCAGCGAGTAAGGTGTGATCGCTTTTACCATAAGCCTGCGCAACTAACCCTGTGGTGCTCATGCGCAAAAAGCCTGCTAGCCAAAATAATAACGAGATAACTGCTGAACCGAGCGCTATACCAGCTAAATAGTGAGCGCTTCCTAAGTGGCCGATTACAGCAGTATCAACTAAACCTAACATTGGCACGGTAATATTTGATAAAATCATCGGACCGGCTAATAACAGTAAACTTTTATGGTGTGCCTTATGACGTTTAAGAAAATGTTTCATTTAGTATTTGCAGTCCTGTTAGGTTTATCTTTGCGTGCCCATGGCGCAGTCATTCTACAGTATCACCACGTCAGTGAAAGCCTTCCTGCGGTAACCAGCGTCAGTAACGAAACATTCACTGAACATATGCAATATTTAAAAGATAATAACTTCAACGTTATTCCACTAGATGAACTCATTACCTCGTTACAAGCTGGCCAACCGCTAACAGATAAAACCGTCGCAATAACCTTCGATGATGGCTACAAAAATAACTATGAAGAAGCTGCGCCCATCTTAGAAAAATTTGACTATCCGTACACTATTTTCGTAAATCCCGAGCTAATTGATGAAGGCAAAAGCTATGTAATGACGTGGCAGCAGTTAAAGGAGCTATCGAAAAAAGGCGCCTTAATTAGCAACCATACGCAAATTCATAATTACTTACACCGCAAACAACCAGGCGAGACTGAAGAAGCATGGCTTGCACGTACTAAAGAAGACATTTTATCTGCCCAGCAGCGCATTAAAGAAGAAATTGGCCATGATTACAAATACCTTGCTTACCCTTATGGCGAGTTTAATAATTCACTGCAACAACTAGTAAAATCGCTAGGCTTTGTTGGTATAGGTCAGCATTCAGGGGCTGTAGGTATCCATTCTGACTTTACCCGGTTACCACGCTTTCCGGCATCGGGCTTTTATTCAAAGCTTGATACGCTTGCCACTAAACTAGACTCTCAAGCATTCACAATCAAACAGCTCACCTATTCAGATAGCGTGACGGACGAAAACCCGCCAAGTTTAAGCATTCAATTTGATATGCAGGACTTTCATAAAAGCCAGTTTGCTTGTTATGTATCAGGTATTGGTCAAGCTGATTTAACCTGGCTTAGTAAAGATACGGTGAAGATCACCTCACCTGAAAAACTGAAAAAAGGCCGCTCTCGCTTTAACTGCACAGCCCCTTCTATCGCGAAAAAAGGCAGTTACTACTGGTTCTCTCAACCTTGGGTTATTGTACCTTAGCAGCTTGTTTTAGCATTTGCGCTGCAACCTTATCAAGGCGAACCACTTCATTAGCCGCATTGAGTTCGACTGCGGCTTTAGGCATGCCCCATACCACTGACGACAATTCATCCTGTGCTATGGTGTAAGCCCCAGCTTGATTTAATGCAAGCATGCCTTTGGCGCCATCGCTGCCCATACCTGTCAATAACGCAGCTACCGTCGCTTTAGGGCAAGCCACGACTAAGGAGTTAAATAGCACATCAACCGCTGGACGATGGCGATTAACCAGCTCACTTGAATCAAGCTGACAAAACAGACCTCCGGCTTTTTTTACTACACTCAAATGCTGATCGCCCGGTGCAATATACGCCCAGCCTGGTTGTAGCTTATCGCCATGCTCAGCTTCTTTAACGTTGATTTTACACGTTCTATCCATGCGCATTGCAAACGAGGTACTAAATACTGGAGGGATATGTTGTGTAATAACAATCGGTGGGCAGCTTTCTGGCATACGCACGAGCACTTCTTTAATTGCTTCTGTGCCGCCTGTTGAAGCGCCAATTGCAAGCACGCTGTTTGCCTTAAATTGCAATGCTGTTAAAGAGCTGTCGTCTTCAACTTTTGTTTCTTTAAAAGCTCGCACTCTAGCGCCAGCTGCAGTACGCACTTTTTGATGTAATAAATGGGCATAACGCTGAAGATTTTCAGTGACATTGATAGTTGGCTTAGCAATAAAGTCAACAGCACCAATTTCGAGGGCTTCCAGTGTGATTGGTGAGCCTTTTTGAGTCAGTGTAGAAATCATCACAACTGGCATAGGACGAAGGCGCATCAAGTTTTTTAAAAAACTTAACCCATCCATTTTCGGCATTTCGATATCAAGCGTTAAGACATCGGGATTAAGCCGCTTAATTAAATCTCGGGCTTGATAAGGGTCTTCTGCCGCACCAACGACCTGAATGTCTTGCGCTTGCTCGAGAACTTCCTTGAGTAAACCACGGATCAAAGCAGAATCATCAACTATGAGTACTTTGATCATTTGCTCTCCTAAAATAATTCAATATCCGTTTCTGCATCTTGCTGCTCAATATCGTGTAAGTATTTAATTTCACGTTTTTCAAGCTTATCAGAATGCAATTCACGCATTTTCTTAACCTGCGCCTTGCCTGTTTGTGGATCAAACATCACCTTACGTGGCCAAGGCCCGCCAACATCATGGGATACTAAATCTAAACCTTCCTCAAGTACATAGGCATTTGCAAAACGAATGTTACCAACACCAATATCTGTCATTGAGCGGATTATTTTCCCGCCGCCAAACAGCTTTACTTTGAGGTTGCGTCTAGAAGCACCATTTTTTAGGATTTCATTGATCAAGTATTCCATTGCCCAGTTACCATAACGGCAATTAAGGCTATGTGCGTTACTCGGATCAACACCTTTTTCTGCTGGCAGCATAAAATGATTCATACCACCAATACCTAAGCCTTCATCGTAAATACATGCAGCAATACACGACCCTAACACAGTTGTGATCAACTCATCAGACTTAGACACATAAAATTCGCCTGGTAATACTTTAGCAACCACTTTATGGCGCTTGCCATCCCAAAACCGTTTAACGTGCTCAAAACCAGACAATACAGGTTTAAAATGACTACTCATAGACCACCTTTTTGATAGATAGTTTGGCCTAAATTCTTAAACTCTTTGTGGTCCTTACCCAGTGTTTCGGAATGCCCCAAGAATAAATGACCTGAATCGGTCAACAAATCGTAATAACGTTTAAATAGAGTATCTTTCGTCGGCTTATCGAAGTAGATAACTACATTGCGACAAAAAATAACATCAAACGGCCCTTTCATAGGCCAGCTCTGTAATAAGTTTAGACGTTTAAAAAAAATATTCTTTTGTAGTTCAGGTTTTACTTTATATAACTGACCGTCATGGCTTTTTAGAAACCAGCGCTTAAGTTGGCTTTTGTCTAAACCATTCACATTGGCAGCGGTATAGGTGCCAGCCTGTGCTTTAGCGAGCACATTTGAGTCTAAGTCAGTAGCTAGAATTTTCACATCCCAATCAGATGGGAATAAACCGCTTAAGGTCATAGCAATGGTATAAGGCTCTTCGCCGGTCGAGCAGCCAGCAGACCACACCCTTACACGCTTTTGTTTAGCATTACTAATCAGCAGTTTGGGGACTATGGTATTTTTTAGATAACTAAAGTGATGTGGCTCACGAAAGAAAGAAGTCAGATTAGTAGTTATGGCATTAATAAACTCACTAAACTCTTGTTCTTTATTCTCTTCAAGAAAGTCTAAATATTCTTTAAAGTTCTTAAGCTTATGTTGGCGAATACGCCTTGCTAAGCGCGAGTAAACCATCTCGCGCTTATGCTCAGCTAAAACAATGCCGCAAGCATCGTACACTTGTGACGAAATAGCTTTAAAGTCACTATCCGTTAGTAAAAACTCTTTCATGTGCTTGACCCTGCAGCTGTAACATTAGATGCAATTAACTAGTTAGAATTTAATTGGGAAGAGTTTTAAAACTCTTCCCACTCATCACTAGGGTCAACAAAGTTATTACCTTTAGGTGCCGAACGTACTGGTGAGCTTGGCTGTTTAGCTGCAGGCGCTGAACTTGCACGGCTTGTAATATCCATCTCGTTATTCGATAACGAGAAGAAGTTTAACAAGCGGCGCATATCATTCGCTTGCTCTGCCATTGATTCACCCGCGGCAGAGGCTTCTTCAACTAATGCTGCATTTTGCTGGGTCATTTCATCCATTTGGGCAATGGCTTTATTGACCTGCTCAATACCAGAGCTTTGCTCTTCAGAAGCTTGGGCAATATCAGAAATCATTGCAGTAACTCTTTGTACTGCAGTAACAATTTCTTGTAATGTTGAACCCGATTCATTAACCAGTAATGTACCATCTTCAACTTTTCCAACACTGTCTCGGATCAATTCTTTGATTTCTTTTGCTGCAGCTGCTGAACGTTGCGCTAAGTTACGGACCTCACCAGCAACAACCGCGAAACCACGGCCTTGTTCACCTGCACGTGCTGCTTCGACAGCGGCATTAAGCGCAAGTAGATTTGTTTGGAAAGCAATTTCATCAATGACACTGATAATGTCTGCAATCTTCTTACTTGATTCATTAATTGCCGACATACTGGTTACAGCGCGATTTACAACTTCGCCACCTTTTTGTGCTTTAGTACGTGTTTCTTCAGCAAGTTCATTCACTTCTTTAGCATTATCAGCATTTTGACGAACCGTACTGGTCATCTCTTCCATGCTTGATGCTGTTTCTTCAAGTGATGAAGCCTGCTCTTCAGTACGTTGACTTAAATCAGCATTACCTTGTGAGATTTCTTCTGCACCACTGGCAACCAGCGTTGCCGAAGTATTAATGCGATTAATCACTTCAGTAAGCTTATCAGCCGTGGCATTTGCATCACGTTTTAACTTATCGAACGAGCCTTGGTAGTCTTGCTCAATACGTTTTGATAAGTCACCGTTCGCCATAGCATCCAGCATATTGCCTGTGTCTTTTACTGCATCATCAACAATACTAACTAGGCTATTTAAGCCCTGCGCTAGACGTAAGAAGAAACCTTGTTTACCCGCTTCTTCTACACGGGCTTCTAAGTCACCACTACCCGCTGCAGCAACAAGGCCGGCAATTTCTTTTTCAATAGCGACTTCAGCTGTTCTATCTTCCCACTCCACAACCGTACCAATACGCTCGTTGTCTGGGGTAAAAATAGGGTTTGCAACCAAACCAAAAGTACGGCCGCCGACTTGAATTTCAGTACTGTACGTATCACTTAACTTAGCAAGCATGTTACGTTGATGTGCTGGATTCTTATGGAACACATCAATATTTTGACCAATTAAATTATTACTGTTGAAGTTAGGTAAATCTTTACGTAAATCACTTTCAGCAATTTTCATCATGTTCAGAACGGCTTCGTTCATGTAAATAATGTTGTTACCAGAATCAGCAATCATGGTGTTAGTTGCCACGCGATCAAGTGCTCGGCGTACTCGCAAGTTTTCTTCTGCTGCACGCTTTTCAGCATCCGCTTTATTTACGCTATCAGTAATATCTTGCCACTCAACAATAGTACCTAAACGCTTACCCGAAGCGCTCACCCAAGGAGTCGCAATCAAGCTAAAAATAAGCCCCGCCAAACGCAATGTGGTTTTGTATGGTTCAGATAATGTTTTTAGTAATTCACGTTGATGTGATGGTTGTTTATGAAAATCATCAACACACGTACCCACTAAATTCGCCACAGAGAAGCTAGGTAGCACTGTTTGTAAAGTTGATTCGCGAGCTTGCAGCATTTGCTTTACTTGCTCATTAACAAAGATAATTTTTAAATCGTTATCGGCAATCATCACATTAGCTTGGCATACACGCAGCGCATTTGATAAATCAGCATCACGTTTTGACTGACGTTCAAGCTCTTTTTGCGGTGTGATGTCTGTAGCAAATTTGATAACTTTAGTGACATTACCATTGCTATCAATAATTGGGTTATAGGTACCTTGGATCCAAACTTGTTTGCCATTTTTACCGACACGCTTAAATTCATCAGTGAAGAACTCACCGCTGCGTAATCGCTGCCAAAACTGTTGATACTCAGGGCTTTGCGACTCTTTTTCAGCAACAAACATAGAGTGGTGTTGCCCTTGGATTTCTTCGAGTCGGTAACCCATGGTGTTTAAGAAATTAGCATTGGCAGTTATGATCTGCCCCGACGGTTGAAACTCAATCATCGCTTGCGACTTTCTAAGTGCCGCAATAACTAAATCATTTTCCGACTCAACATTTTTAGGACTGCTAAACCATCCCATACCCTTCACCTTCTTGTTAATCTACCCAGTTAAATGTCCATTGTTTTTTGTAGGTCAAGTAATGCGACCATTTTCTCACCCACATTGACTAAACCCGCAACAAATTTCGCGTTGTCTGAGTCAGACAAATGTGGCACTGCCTTCGCTTCATGCTCAGCAATGCTATAGACATCCGAGACGGCATCAACGGCGATGCCCATAATTTTACATGTATTTTCAAGCTGTACTTTTAGAACAATTACAACGGTTAACGGTCCGTATTCAATGGCTGAAATACCAAAACGTAGCCTTAAATCAATAATCGGCACTATGGTGCCGCGCAGGTTGATAACCCCTTTGACGAAATCCGGTGAATTAGGGATCACCGTAATTTCTTCCCAACTGCGAATTTCTTGCACCGTTAAAATATCAACACCATACTCTTCTTCAGCCATGAAGAAGGTTAAAAACTGTTTTACATCTTGATCTTGTTCAAGGTTTAGTTTGTTATGCAGGTCGTCGTGCTGTGCAATCATGACGCCTCCAAATTCGCTTTTGATTCAATAATCAATTCTTGGCTCCCAGGCTTTCTAAGCCCAGATAATTTAATCAAACCACTAATATCAACAATCAAAGAAACACGACCATCCCCTAGAATTGTCGCCCCCGAGACACCATCAACTTTTTGATAATTGGCCTCTAAGCTTTTGATTACCACTTGCTGTTGCGACAATAAGTCATCAACTAATAAACCTACTTTTTGGTTGTCACTCTCAACGACAACCAACAGGGTTTTATCAAGCGTTTCAATCGCCCCTTTATGATTGAAAATATTATAAAGCCTTAAGATTGGAATATATTCGTCACGTAAGCGCAGCACATCTAAGTCTTTGCCTACCCGACTCACTTTACTAATATCGATTTGCAATGACTCAATTATCGAAATCAGCGGGATGATGTAAGTATGCTCAGCAATTCGGACTAACTGCCCATCTAAAATAGCCAACGTTAGCGGTAAGCGAATTGTAAATGTCGACCCCACGCCTGGTGCAGAAGCCACTTCAACAGAGCCGCTAAGTGCTTCGATATTGCGCCTTACTACATCCATACCAACGCCACGACCTGATAAGTCGCTGACTTGATCGGCTGTAGAAAATCCTGGTAAGAAAATAAGCTCGTTGATTTCGTTATCAGACAACTCATCAGTTTCTGAAATTAGGCCGTTTTTAATCGCCTTTTCACGAATTTTAGTGGTGTTCAGGCCCTGACCATCGTCCATAATTTCGATAACGATATTGCCACCTTGATGAAACGCATTGAGCGTTACAGTACCAACAGGGTCTTTTCCCGCTGCAACGCGTTTATCAACGGTTTCTAAACCATGATCTAAGGAATTTCTCACTAGATGCACCATAGGATCAGAAAGCTTCTCCATCACGGTTTTATCTAGTTCGGTTTGTTCACCAAGTAATTTAAGCTCGACTTGTTTATCAAGCTTTTGCGAGATATCGCGCACTAAGCGAGGAAAGCGACTAAACACAAAGCTTATTGGCAACATGCGAATACGCATGACATTTTCTTGTAAGTCACGGGTATTATGTGCCAGTTGTGCTAAGCCCTCTTGTAATGAGGCTATAGTTGCTTCAGTGATCTCTTGCTCACCCAATTGACTTAACATCGCTTGGGTAATCACTAATTCACCCACCATGTTGATCAATGAATCAACTTTGTCGATACCAACCCTGATTGAGGTTGATTCTGCATTGGCTGTGGTTGCTTTAACTGGCGCTGGCTTTTTAGAATCAGTAGCTGGTTTAACTTCTGCAGGCTCAGCCTCTTTTGCTGGCGCAGTTTCTTCAGCAACAGTTTCAACAGCGGCAACCTCTTCATCACCAAACAAACCACCACATAGGGTGATGGTGATATCAGCGTCATCTTCAACCCATTCGAAAATTTCTTCGATGCAGCTTTGCTCTTTGTCTGTGGTTAAGAAAAAGCGCCACGATAAGAAACAGTCTTCAGGGGCAAGGTTAGTGATATCAGGCACATCATCTTGAAAGGCTTGTGTTTCAAGCTCACCTAGCTCAGCCAACTCACTGATCATGTACAGTGGTTCATTACCGGTTTTAAATAAGTGATGATGTGGTTTGAAATCGATTTGATAGGTATTAAAGCTGCTTTCGCTAACAGCTTCTTGCGTTGGCTCTGGTGCTTTACTTGCAGCACGCATACCAAGAATTTCTTCAAATTTAATACGCAATTCATCAGCTTCAGTTAAGTCTGGCTGCTGCTCAGCTTGTAAAGTTCTGAGTAAAGCCCGTAAACAGTCAACTGATTTTAAAAGTAAATTTACATGCTCATCAGTAAGATCCCGCGAACCTTCACGAATTTGATCTAAAAGGGTTTCGAGAACATGAGTAAAGTCTGCAACAGCACTAAAGCCAAAGGTACCGCTACCTCCTTTTATTGAATGCGCAGCGCGAAAAATTGTATTTATGGTCTCTAAGTCTTCTTCGCCAGGCACTAAGTTTAATAACTCAGCCTCCATAGCGTCGAGTCCTTCGAAGCTTTCTTCGAAGAATACTTCAAAAAATTGGCTTAGATCTATACTCATGCCCCGCTCCTATTATTAGCGAATCACTTTTTTCAATACCGCTAACAATTGCTCAGGATTAAATGGCTTAACAATCCAACCAGTTGCACCAGCAGCTTTACCTTCAGACTTTTTATCAAGACCCGACTCTGTAGTCAGCATCAGTAAAGGTGTGAACTTGTAATTAGGTAAGCTACGTAATTCACGAATAAGGGTAATACCATCCATTACCGGCATATTCACATCAGAAATAACAGCATCAAAGCCTTGTTGTTTTGCGATATTTAAAGCTTCGCTGCCGTCTTTCGCTTCTGTCACATCAAAGCCAGCTTTTTTAAGCGTAAAACCAACCATTTGGCGCATAGATGCAGAATCGTCTACTGCTAAAATTCTTTTCATAAAAACCTCTTAATTGGCATTCTCAAGCACAAGATAATGGCTTAAGCCCAAACTATTAATTGCCTGTTGCAACGGCTTACTCTCGCCAACCCAAATAATTTTGTGTTGCACCGAAAGTAAATGCTTCTGTAATGCACATAAAAGCTGAATTGATGCTGTGTCAGCACGGGTCACTTCACTGATATCCAAACAGATATCATCATTTGCTGACAACTCTTGTAGCAAATCTTGATGGAGTGTTTCGACCTGACTAATAGCTAATTCTGTAGGGAGCTTTAACATTACTTATACCTTCCCTGCTTTAAACAATTCATAACAAAAGCTTAGACTGACTAAATAAAAATGCCATAATTTGAATCAAAAAATAGTAAAATTTTTTAGTAGCTTAGACATTTATATCAAAAAAGGAAGCTTTTCTTTTGCGGAAAATGACTCCCTTAACCAAGAAAGTTTACTTTGCGTAATAATCTGCTATTTTTTTGAACTCTTCAGTCAAAGTTGTGGCGTTTATTAATGGCACGCTGCCTTGTTTAAATTCAGGCTTAAAAATCGCACGTACCGAGCCATCGCCATCAACCATCACTACCGACGCGCTATGATCAACTGCATACTCTTGCTCATCACTATCGTTAATTGCGTAAATTAAGCCAAGCTCTCTGACAAATGGAAAAAGCTGTTTGTGTGGGCCTGATACTGCAAGAAAATCAGGATTAAAGTAATCAATGTAGGCTTTGCGTTTTTCGGTTGTATCACGTTTTGGATCTACGGCAACAAACCATACCTGCACTTTGTAATCTTGGCTTAACTGCTTTTGTACTGCCGTTAGTTTCGCCAATGTCATTGGACATATATCAGGGCAACTGGTGTAGCCTAAAAAGACCAAATTCCAATGCCCCATAAACTGACTGTTATCAGCGGGCGCACCATGTTGATCGGTTAATAAAAACGGACTAATCAGCTTTGCTTGCTCATAAACCAGTGCTTCGACTTCAGGAGCGGTGTTGTTTTTACCACAACCGGTTACAAACAATACCGCACTGAAACATAAAAAAGCGACGATTCGCGTCATAAAACTAACCATTTATCAATGAATAAGGCGATAAAGAGTAGCATTAAATGCACGATTGAAAAACGAAATAAGTCCATTGCTGTATCATCTTTTGGGGCAATTTTTAGTTTTAACGCTTTATAAATGAATATCGCGTTTAAAACGCTTGCACCTAATAAGTAAATTAGCCCTGACATGCCAATTAAATAAGGCAGCACACATACCAAAGCAAGCAAAATGCTGTAGCCAACAACGCAAGTTTTACAAAATTCGATACCGTGAGTAACAGGCAACATAGGGATTTTTGCCCGCTCATAATCGCTTTTACGTGCAATCGCCAAGGCCCAAAAATGCGGGGGAGTCCAAGTAAATATAATCATCACTAACAGCCAAGGAGCCGCGGCCATATGGCCTGTTTCAGATACCCACCCTAGCAACGGCGGCATAGCACCTGCCAAACCACCAATAACAATATTTTGCGGTGTGGCACGCTTTAAAAATGAGGTGTAAATAAAGGCATAGCCGACAAGCGCAAACAAAGTAAGAATGGCGGTGAGTGTATTCGCCCATACCATAAGCATAACAAAACCTAGTATTCCTATAGTTGCAGCAAAGCTCAAAGCATGTTGTTTACTGAGCCGACCTTTTGCCACAGGACGATGACGTGTACGTGCCATTTTGCTGTCGATTTCACTATCAACAACATGATTGATCACGGCAGCAGCAGCCGACAGCAAGCCAATACCTAGCAAACTTGCAAGCTGCACAAATACCCCTCGCCCAACATCGGGAGCCAATGCCAAACCAACCCAAGCAGTTAGTACAAGCATGGCAACTACTTTAAATTTACTGATAGCTAAGTAATCTTTAAGTAACTCTGAGCTTTGAATAAATAATGATTTTTCTGAGCTTAGTAATAATGCCATCACAGCCTCCTAGGTTCTTATTTTTAAGTGGAAGCATAGTCTTACCATGCTAAGCAGTAACAATGCGGCCATTAGGTTGTGCGCAAGCGCTACACTTAATGGGAAGTGCCAGTGCACAACAGCTAGACCTAAACAGATTTGGCACAACAAAGCGATTAATACAGTGACTGTGCAGTGCTTAATTTTTCGAGAGTAACAGCGTGAATATATGCGCCACATGATCAGCGCTAACACCACACAAGTAACCAGCGCCCAAATACGGTGTAGCAGATGAATAGACATACGCGCCTGCTGCGATAAAACGCCATATTCATAGGTGCTGTGCTCAAGCGGTAGCTGAAACACACTCTTCAAAGAAAACGGTTGTCCGTAGCTACACAGCGGTAAGCCATTACAATGCGGAGCGGCGTAATTTGCTGCAAGCCAGCCACCCAACGCAATTTGCAGTATTAGCACCACCAAGCCCACCAGCGCTAACTGATAATATGGCTTTGCGCCGCTATCACTGCTAGCAACAGGGTCGGTCTTTAAACGTAGATACAATAAAAACAGCAACGACAAGATACTAAAACCGCCGAGCAAATGCCCCATAACAACCAAAGGCTGTAGGTTCATAGTGACAGTCCACATGCCCAATACGGCTTGGAATACCACCAATAATAATAGTGCTAATGGCAGTTTAACCGGCGTATTTGGATATTGGCGTTTTAACCAGGCAAAAACAAACAAGGCTAAAATAAGTAAACCAAGGGCACCGGCAAAATAGCGATGGATCATTTCTTTCCATGCTTTTGCTGCTTCAAACATCATATCAGGGTAGTTTTGTTCAACATGTAACAAAGCAGTTTCATGTTTTGGCACAGTTAAAAATCCATAGCAACCAGGCCAGTCAGGGCAACCAAGCCCAGCATCACTCAGCCGTGTATAGGCACCAAGCCCAACAACTAAGATAGAGAAGAAAACCGTAATTAAGACTAAATATTTATAATTTTTATACATCTTTATCCCCTTAATGAGGTTTAACTTGAACGCGCATAGTTAAGTAGTTTCTTTAAGTCTTTAAGTAAGCCTTTTTGAATCAGTCTGTTTTGTTCTGGCTCAGCCGTGTAGGGGTAATGCAAAACCACTAAGCCCATGTGATCAACCAAGTATAAGTCTCCCGCTTTGAGCGCAGGACTTACTGCTAATTGACGCCAATTTGCCGATACCTGCTGTTGATTTGTCAGTACCGCCACATCCACTTTTTGCTGATTTTTACCTAAAGCGACATATAGGTTATCTAGACTGGCTAATTGGTTTGCACAAACTTCACTGCACTCTTTTGGGTAATTAAGCGCAATTGTCCATTGTTTAGGATCGCCTTGTTGCCAATCAGCTAATTTAACTTCTTCGCTTAAAAGCTCACCATGATTACTCGAACCACTCGGTAACCACTCAAGCTTTAATGCTGCATAAGCAAGTGCCAGCGGCACAAAACAGCATAAAACGAATAAACTAAGCGGGTTTATTTTCATAACCTCTCCTTCTCATCGCAAAATAAGCAATAACAACACACGCTAAGCCGATTAATAACCACTGCACGGCATAGGCGTAATGTTTTTCTGGCCCCATCACGACACTCTGGTAATGCGGGGTTGCAATACCATCTGCTTCATTGCGATAACCAATAAAGTCTTGTAAGGGCTTTGCTAATTGAGCACTAAAAATTGCTAAGTCGATGCCTTGAATACGCTTAGGCCAGCCTTGCTCTGCACCAATCTCATCGGCAAGTGTGAAACCTTGTAAGCTGCCTTGTTTCAATTGCACAGTAGCCGTAAAGCTTGTTGATTCTGGCCACACAACGGTTGGCAACTGGCTACGGTTTGTTGGAGCTTTTAGCCAACCAAAGTTAACGATTAAAGGCACGCTTTCACCTGCAATTGTCATCGCTACTAGTAAGTCATAGCCCACTTGCCCCTGATAAATTTGATTATCAAGCAGCCAGTACTGTTGTTTATTTACCTCGCCAGAGACCTTGACTTGCAAGCCCGTTTTATTCAGCTCTCTAGGTAAACTTTGCAGCTCTTGCCAGCTCAAAACTCCTTGCTCTTTCGAAACGGCTAACTGGCTTAGTTGCTGCTGTTTTTGCTCGCCTCGCTGGTATTGCCAAACGCTTAGTCGCAAACAAATAAGCACTGCAAGTATCACAACGCAAATTGCGATAATTGAGCTAAGCTTTTGTTTACGCCATAAAATTAACTGCATTTGGAATACCTAATATGATTAAAATCATTATTGTTTTGTTATTACTTTATATTCTGTTCAACCTATTTAGAGCGCTGTTTGTGATGATGTCAGCAAAAGAGCACTCGAAACCCATGTCGCATTACTTAGGTCGTCGAGTGCTGTTTTCAGGTATTGTGCTGGTGCTCATCATTGCCGCAATGAAATTGGGCTTTATTCACACCAACCCGTCGCCGCTTCACAAAGCTACAGCACGTACACAAACACAAATAAACACAACCACACCACATCAACAAAGTGCCAATACCAAGCAGCCGCTTGAAAGGCAAAATGCTTTTCACTCGTGAAGTGGCCTTTAAAAATTCTCAGCAGCACCACAAATAAAATAATGGTGCCTAGTGTCACGTGCATACCGTGAAAGCCAGTTAACAAGAAAAAGGTATTCCCATAAACGCCCGCATCTAAGGTCAAACCTAAATCTTGGTAAGCATGCATATACTCGTAAACTTGTAAGCCAAGGAAAATCACACCTAACAGCACGGTTAAAGATAAAAATACCTTTAGGGCGCCGCGCTTATTGTTTTCTATCGCAACATGAGCAAAGTGAATTGTGACCGATGAGGTAAGCAGAATAAGCGTGTTGATCAGAGGCAGACCTTGCCAGCCCATAGCCTGTGTGGTCTCGCCCGCTGGCGTAGTTAATAGCGGCCATACGGCTTCAAAGGTTGGCCAGAGCACTTCATTGGTCATAGCGTTATTACCAGCGCCACCGAGCCAAGGCACCGAAATCATACGTGCATAAAAAAGAGCGCCAAAAAACGCCATAAAGAACATAACCTCAGAGAATATGAACCAGCTCATACCTTGTCTGAAGGAGCGGTCCATTTGTGCTGAGTAAAGCCCTTTATGAGACTCTTCAATAACGTTTCTAAACCAGCTAAAAACCATATAAATTAATATGGCAATGCCTAGATACAAGACATACTGGCCACTACTGCCCTCACCACTTACTTGCATCACAGTTAAACCAGCACCGACAGCAATTAAAAACATCGCGATGGCACCAACTATTGGCCAAGGACTCTCGGCTGGAACATAGTATTTTTCATAATTTTGATTCATTTTGTTTGCTCCCAATTAGCAATTAGCTTGGCGGCTTTTAATCGTTTTTAGCCACAACATGCCCGCTAATATCAAACACGGTATACGACAACGTCAGTTCCTCAACATCGTCGGGTAACTCTGTATCAACATAAAACAACAAGGTAAATTCCATTTCTTCACCGGCTTTCATTGGCTGCTGATCAAAGCAAAAACAGGCTATTTTATGTAAGTACTTTGCCGCTTTACCCGGTGATACTGATGGAATTGCTTGCATGACTTTGTCTTCATTACTGGTGTTCTTTGCTGAAAATTTAACTTCACGCATGGCACCTGGTTGTACCGCCACGCTGTATTGCTCAGACTGCACCTTAAATGGCGCGCCGCTTTGGGCGTGAGTGGTAAAGCTGACATCAACTTGGCGCTGTGTATTTATTGATTCACTCGCGCTCGCTTTTTCTAATGATGGCTTACCATTCAACCCTGTAACGTCGCAAAACACGTCGTAAAGCGGCACCATTGCAAAAGCAAATGCGAACATGAGCAAGCATGTAATCAGCAGTTTTTTTAGCAAAGGTGCATGGTTCATTACTTAATCTCCGGCGGTGTTTCAAAGGTGTGATAAGGCGCTGGAGAATCGACTTCCCACTCTAAACCTTCAGCCCCATCCCATACTTTGGCAGGTGCCTTTTCGCCACCTCGAGCACATTTAAATACCACCAATACAAACAACAGTTGCGATAAGCCAAATGCAAAACCACCAATACTGATAATGGCGTTAAAGTCAGCGAATTGCAGAGCATAGTCAGGAATACGACGCGGCATACCAGCAAGGCCAACAAAGTGCATAGGGAAGAACAACACGTTGACACTGATTAGCGATAACCAAAAATGCCATTTCGCCAGCGTTTCGTTGTACATGTTGCCAGTCCATTTCGGTAGCCAATAATAGGCTCCCGCCATAATTGAGAACACAGCCCCCGTCACAAGCACATAATGGAAGTGAGCCACCACAAAATAGGTATCGTGATACTGAAAATCTGCTGGTGTAATCGCAAGCATCAAGCCAGAGAAACCACCTAAGGTGAATAACACAATAAAGGCGATTGCAAACATCATCGGAATTTCGAAGCTAATCGAACCTCGCCACATGGTGGCCACCCAGTTAAACACTTTAACGCCCGTTGGTACCGAGATAAGCATGGTGGCGTACATGAAAAACAACTCGCCTGCCACAGGCATCCCTGTGGTAAACATATGATGTGCCCAAACGATAAAACTTAGCAGCGCAATCGATGAAGTTGCATACACCATAGACGCATAGCCAAATAGCTTTTTGCGCGAGAAGGTCGGTACGATAGTCGATATAATGCCAAAGGCCGGCAAAATCATGATGTACACTTCGGGGTGACCGAAGAACCAGAAAATGTGCTGGAACATCACAGGGTCGCCCCCACCGGCTGCATCAAAAAAGCTGGTTGCAAAGTATTTATCGGTCAACACCATAGTGACCGCCCCTGCTAGAACTGGCATAACAGCAATTAACAAGAATGCAGTGATTAACCATGTCCAAACAAATAGCGGCAGCTTCATCCACGTCATACCTGGCGCTCTTAGGTTGACGATAGTCACGATAACGTTAATCGCACCCATAATTGAGCTGATACCCATGATATGTACGGCAAACACAAAAAGTGCAGTGTTATCGTTGCTGTAAGTTGTTGATAGTGGTGCGTAGAAAGTCCAACCAAACGCAGGACCACCACCAGGCATAAGTAACGAAGCCAATAGGATTAAAAATGCAAATGGCAAAATCCAAAAGCTCCAGTTATTCATACGTGGTAAGGCCATATCTGGTGCGCCTATCATCATAGGTACCATCCAGTTTGCAAGCCCAGTAAATGCAGGCATAACAGCACCAAACACCATGATCAAACCATGTACGGTAGTCATTTGGTTAAAAAAGTGCGGATCAACTAACTGTAATCCAGGCTGAAACAGTTCAGCGCGGATCACCATTGCCATCGCTCCACCAATTAAAAACATGGTGAGTGAAAAAATCAGGTATAAACTACCAATGTCTTTATGATTGGTAGTGTAAAGCCAACGCTTAAAACCTTTAGCTGGATGATGATGGTCGTGATGCGCATGCCCTGTTGCTTGCTCGTTAATAACATTACTCATTAGTTCGCCTCCGCTGCTGCATCAATCGCGGCTTGAATTTGACTCGGTTGGATAACATCGCCGGTATCATTACCCCACGCGTTTCGCTTATAAGTAATAACCGCAGCAAGTTGCTTAATTGAAAGCTGTTTATCGAACGCTTGCATTGCTGTGCCAGGCTTACCGTGTAATACGATATCTATGTGATCTTTTACATCACCTAATACAATCGGGCTGCCTTTAAGTGCTGGAAAAACGCCTGGTAAGCCCATACCGGTAGGTTGGTGACATGCAGCACAGCTTGCCATATACACTTGTTCACCTAAGACCATAAGCTCTTCTTTCGGTAATGTTTGATCAAGCAAAGCAGCATCTGCTGCGGCCGCATTGGCTTTTTCTTGCTTGGCATCTGCAAGCCAATTAGCAAATTCATCTTCAGGTAAGGCTTTCACCACAACAGGCATAAAGCCATGATCTTTACCGCATAACTCAGCACATTGACCACGGTATACTCCTGGCTCGTTAATACGTGTCCACGCTTCATTGATAAACCCAGGATTTGCATCCTTTTTAACCGCAAAATCAGGCACCCACCATGAATGAATTACATCGTCTGAGGTCATTAAAAAGCGAACTTTTTTATTGATAGGAAGTACTAGCGGTTTATCTACTTCAAGCAAATAATGCTCAGTTTTCTCTGCTTGGTTGTCTATTTGGTCTTTAGGTGTAGATAGAATCGAGTAATAAGCAATGTCTTCGCCCATGTACTCGTAATGCCACTTCCATTGTGAGCCAGTCACTTTAATGGTGATATCGGCTTTAGAGGCATCTTCCATGGCAATTAAGGTTTTTGTGGCAGGCACAGCCATGGCGATTAAGATGACAAATGGAATGGCAGTCCAAAGTATTTCAACTTTTGTACTTTCATGAAATTGGGCAGGCTTGGCCCCTTTGGATTTACGGTGGTGTATTAAAGCCCAAAACATCACCGCAAATACGATGATGCCGATTACACAGCAGATAATAAATATCGTCATGTGTAACTCATAAACATTATTACTTATATCGGTCACCCCTTTACGCATATTGTATTGGCTATTTGCCAATGCAAGCTCAGGAAGTGCAAACAATATAAGCCACAAGGCGTAACGCAGTTTACCCATGTGACGGCTCCTTTAGATGCTATTGCAAGACGCAAAGCGAAAAGGCGATACAACAAGGTGCCCATTCGTTTTTCTTATTGTTCAGAGCGACTACGTATCATTTTGACCCACTTATGATACCGACCCCATGACTAACACCTCGCACATTTTTGTGTCTTTTTATTAATTAGGTGTTAATACAGTGTATTAACCAATTAGTTAAAAAATGACCAATAAGCAAGTTTTAATGATAATAAATGTTTATTTTGGTGCAGAAATAACAACTATAATCAGCGCTTTATTTAATGTTTAGGAGTAAGAACGAAATATAAAAAGAGAGGAAAACTGCGCTATATAAGGCTTTAAATGAAGAGTAAGGATTCACAAATCCTAATTAAGTAGTAAAATTTCAGTGGCGCACCAAATTGAGTCAATTTAATGCACCAAATTGGGAACGTTTACATCCAGTCAGCGTTACGAATAACACCTACCGCTAACCCCTCGATGTTGAACGACTCATGCTCAAGGTCAACCTCAATAGGCGAAAACTCTTCGTTCTCAGCGTGTAAAAGTACTTTGCGACCCGCTTTTTCTAGACGCTTAACTGTTACATCTTCATCGACTCGAGCTACAACTACTTGCCCGTTTTCAGCAACTTGTGTTCTATGTACTGCAAGCAAATCGCCATCCATAATACCAATGTCTTTCATACTCATACCATTTACACGCAGTAAGAAATCGGCAGCAGGTTTAAATAATGAAGGATCAACTTGGCAGTGACTTTCAACATGCTCTTGCGCCAAAATAGGTTCACCGGCTGCAACACGGCCAATTAAAGGTAAGCCTAGTTGCTCTGGCTCATCTTCTTCAATTAACTGAATACCGCGACTCGCCCCAGGCTTCATTTTGATCATGCCTTTTTTTGCCAGTGCTTTTAGGTGTTCTTCAGCAGCGTTGGCACTTTTAAAACCCAATGTTTGAGCTATTTCAGCACGCGTAGGTGGCATGCCTGTATCTTTAATAAAGACTTTAATTAGTTCTAAAATTTGCGATTGGCGTTTAGTTAATGGGCGCATACAACTGGTTTTCCATACAGTACATTTAACTGTGAGTATATACAGTTATTTGAAAATCGCAAATTTAAATTAACCCCATCATATTGCTACAAAACTAACATTGAACCACACCGAAAGATGCCATAAGGTATTAGCTTTAATTAGCAGGCTAAGGAAACACAATGAGTATTTGGCACCAACCAATCACGTTAGAGCTTTGCAAAGAGCTGGAACAAGGGATTACCGGTCAAGGCACTTTAATGAAAACTATGGGCATTGAGGTAACTGAAATTGGCGATGATTATTTAATGGCAACCATGCCTGCTATTCCTGAGCATCATAACCCTATGGGCATGGTCCATGGCGGAGCAAACGTTGTATTAGCAGAGACAGTGGCAAGCTATGCAGCCAATTTCGTGGTTGATTTCAATAAGTTTTATGCTGTTGGCCAAGAGATTAATGCCAACCACATGAAAGCGTCACGCAAAGGAACGTTAACAGCAACTGCGAGACCGCTGCATTTAGGTAAGCGAACTTCTGTTTGGGATATAAAAATTACCAATGCCGCAGGAGAGCTTTGCTGCGTATCAAGAATGACCGCAGCTGTTGTAGAGCGATAAATTCTGGCTATTTTTCAACAGGATAAATAGTAATTTCAATCCCTGCGCCAATTGCAGAGATACGTAACAAGGTATCGGCATGCAGGGGTTGGTTAAAGCATTTAGGCGAATTACCTGATTCAAAGCCTATATCAAATGTACGCTTTGAGCACGATAACCACTGTTTTAATGCATTGCGCGAGCAAGACTCAATAAGCTCGCAAAGCTGGTTAATTGCTTTATCTGGAGAGCTGATATCTGCGGTTGCTTCAATACGTGCTAGTTGGCGGTATTCATCTTGGTCATAATGTAAAACCATGGCGTTTTTCTTCAAATCAGCAACAAGCGCACTTATATCGTGCTTTGACTCAAGCTCCAGATCTACATTTAAAAATTGAATTTCCGACATACTCTCGTTTTTACCCTCTATTGATATCGACTGAAACTTTAACTCAGTTTTGTATATATACCAAATCTAGAATACAGTTAATGCGACATTATGCCGCATTGGCAATCTAGCTAAACAACCTAAAATAGCGCCCACATAACAATAATAACGGGGTAATAATGAATAAACGCCTGTTTAAGTATGCTCGTAAAGGGCATAAATGGCTTGGCTACTTACTTGCTTTGCAGATCTTTTTTTGGCTCTTAGGTGGGCTGGTAATGAGCTCATTACCACTTGAAAAAGTGCATGGTAAGCATCTGGCTAATCGCAGTTTAAGTAGCCCATTTTTATTGTCGGACTACCCTGCTTCAATTGATAAAATAACAGCGCAATTCGAGCAAATCGAGGGTATTAAATATAGCCATTTTTTAAATACCCCGATTATAGAAGTTACATCCTTTAGCGGTACGTTTATTTTTGATGGCAGAACAGGTGCTAAAATGCCTGCACCGAGTAAAGCGCAAATCATTGAAAATGCGCAAGCTCACCTGCTTATTGACGCAAAAATAACGCAAGCGCAGTTATTAACAAAAGGGCCTAGAGAAGTCGGTCACAAAGCCAATGTTTGGCAAATTAGCTTCGATGATTGGTTAACAACAACCTTATATTTAGATAGCCAAACCGGTAAAGTTATAACTGTGCGCAGCACCCTGTGGCGCATTTTCGACTTTTTCTGGATGCTACACATTATGGATTATGATGAGCGTGAGAACTTTAACAATCCACTACTCATCAGCTTCTCAGCCACCAGCGTACTATTTTGTATTACAGGAGTTCTCTTGTTACTACAAAACGTTCGAATTAAACGTAAAAAGCCAGCTACACGTGTTGGTCAATCAAAATAGGATTGCCATCTGGGTCGGTGATAATAAAACTCGCGTCACCGGCCTTTTGTATTTCTAATCCTTGTTGCTGAAATTGTGCAGCTAATTGCTCAAAGGTTGCAAATTCATCCAAAGCTTCGGCATTTTGATCCCACCCAGGATTAAAGGTCAGCATGGTTTTATCAAACATACCTTGAAACAAACCAATCAAATGTTCACCGTTTTTCATAATTAGCCAATGCTGCTCTATCTCCCCAGCAAACTCTTTGAAACCTAGCTTTTCATAAAACTGCTTTGAAGCACGAATATCTTTTACATTTAGACTTACAGAAAAAGCACCTAATAACATGGTTGTAATTCCTTTAATAAAAACGGCCTAACAACTATAGCTGAGTTGAAAAACTTTTCCTTTTTAGAATAGTCGCTCTAGAATAGCTGTTCCTGTAGTTCACTGATGTGATGGATATGCGTTTATTTCTATACTTAGCCCTTTGTTTTATTTTCACTTTTCCTATATCCGCTAAAGAGTTTTCGAGCTTTTACAGTACCAAAAAGCATTTAATTAAGAATCTACCAAGCAATAGTAAAAGCTTATATTGTGGTTGCGATATCAAGCGCCAAGGTAAAAAACTTGTGCCAGACCCTGATGCGTGTGGCTATATTCCTAGAAACTCTGTCACCCGTTCAGGAAAAGAGAATGCTCGCGCAAAAAGAATAGAGTGGGAGCACATTGTGCCTGCCTGGGAGTTTGGTCATCAATTACAATGCTGGCAGGATGGCGGTCGCAAAAACTGTAAAAAGGTCAGTGAAAAGTTTCGTCAAATGGAAGCTGACATTAATAACCTTGCCCCCGCTATAGGCGAGATCAATGCTGACCGTTCAAACTTTCGCTACGGTATGGTGTCAACATCAAGTGCAAGTTACGGAGCATGTCCCGTAAAAATCGATTTTAAGCAACGCGTATTTGAGCCACCCATTTATGCAAGAAAGCAAATAGCCGATACCTATTTTTATATGCAAAAAACCTATGGCTTAAAAATATCTGATAAACAACGTAAATTATTTGAATCGTGGCAAAAGCTTGAAATAGCTGAAATTAGCAATCGTAAGTCTTTATAACTAGCAGCACATTCGTTTACATTTCAGACGCTATAATTTATTGCTTTCAGATTAAGTAATTGTTAGTTTTTAAACAATTTATATAAGAAAGGAAGCACCATGTTTAAAAATAACAAACTCGCTTTAGCTGTCTTCTTAGCGGCTTCAGGCATTTCTTTATCTGGCTGCGGCGGTGGTGGCTCATCGAGCAATACCGATACCACGAATCCACCACCAACAACTTCTGAACCCACTTGGACGGCTGGTGTCTTTGATCCATCAAGCGAATTTAAAGATCAATGCACTGTACCGCGAACTGGCAATGATCCATATAACGATAATCAACCTTACCCAGATACAGCAGGCTCTGAGTTTACTGAGAAGATGTGGCTACGTTCATGGAGTGACGAAACCTATCTTTGGTACGATGAAATAGAAGACAATGACCCAGCTAACTTCAGCTCTGTCGCCGCTTACTTTGATCAATTAAAAACCTTCGAAAAAACAGATTCTGGTGCTTATAAAGATCAATTCCATTTCAGCAGGCCAACAGAAGAGTATTTTCAAGAGTCGCAATCAGGTGTGGTTTCTGGCTATGGTATCAATTGGGCATTTATCAGTAATGTTCCGCCACGAGAGTTACGTGTAGCCTATTTAGAGAGTGACTCACCAGCTGCAAATGCAGGCTTACAACGCGGTGATACTATTTTAATGGTCGACGACGTCAGCATTGACACTAATACTCAACAAGGCGTAGATATTCTAAATGAAGCGCTATTTGGGCCGACAGCTGGCGACTCGCACAATTTTGTTGTACGCAGTAATGATGGCACCGAAAAATCGTTTACTCTAATCGCAGGTAATATAACCCAAACACCTGTACAAAATGTCGATACTATTACCACAGGAGATGGCACTAAAGTTGGCTACATGCAGTTTAACAGCCATATAAGTATTGCTCAGCCTGAGCTGATAAGTGCTGTGAATAAGTTCAAAACCGACAATATCGACGAGCTTGTGATCGACCTTAGATACAATGGCGGTGGTTTATTAGCGCTTTCTTCGCAACTTGCCTATATGATTGCAGGTCCAGCTAATACGAGTGACTATTTTTACTATCAAGTCATTGAAAATGACAAGCAGCCCGAGAGCGACCCATACCCGTTTATTGATATTGAAGTCGATTATTCTACTTTCGAGGGAACAGGTAACACACTACCTGACTTAAATTTATCGAAAGTCTATGTACTCAGCACTGATAATACATGTTCAGCATCAGAAGCACTTATCAATGGCTTAAAAGGCATAGATACTGAAGTTATTTTAATAGGTGGTAAAACCTGCGGTAAACCATATGGTTTTACCCCAACGCATAACTGTGCAACCACTTACTACACCATTCAGCTAACGGGTGTGAATTACAAAGGCTTTGGCGAATACTCTGACGGCTTAGTACCAACTCCTTCACCGCAATTCGATGCAGATGTAAAAGGCTGTGAACTCGATGACGACTTTAACCACCAGTTAGGTGATAGTGATGAAACACTTCTGAGTGCAGCGCTTTATCATATTGAGAATGATAGTTGCCCAGTGGTAACGCAAAGTGCCACAGCTAAGCAAGCGACAACCTCATCTTATGCTGCTGATGAAGCTGGTATTGCGCTAAAAGCTAATACTACACTTTACAAAAATAATATGGATTTAACCCGTCCGCTACCAGCTAAGGAAGGTGATAATGAATAAAGCACTGTTCTTAACCTGCACCTTACTGGCAAGCATAGCAGGCTGTAAAAGTACTCAAGCAGAGCAACCGCAAGATGCTACGCTTGTTCGGGTAAACCCGGGAGTGATTACTGATATACAGCAGGCTATTCAGTCTGCTAAGGGCGGTGCACTGGTCACCTTAGCCGATGATGTGTTTACTAAAAGCGCAGAGTTACTGATTGACCACGGCACCAACAAAGGGCCTGATGGCCTGCCAATTATGGGTGCCCATTCAATTCCTTCTGAGAAGTTTGTGTTGCAAAAAGCAGGTGAGCAATGCCTGCTTTACTACCCCAAAAAAGAGCTCCGTATTCCACTTCCTAATGTAGAGTGCGAAGTTAACTAACAAAAGGCGCAGCTTAGGCTGCGCCTTTTACATCATAGGCTTTGGTGAGGGCCAAACACCTCATAATGAATGCGTTCACTTGCAACCCCAATACCTAGTAGTTGCTCTTTTATCATTGCCATAAATGCGATTGGGCCACACAGGTAAAAGTCACCTTTGCTTATTGGTAAGCTGTCAGCGACGTGGTTTACATCCATTAAGCCCGCAAAATCGCCCCCCTTGCCATCTTTAAACCAGGTAACACAATGTAATGAAGCGTGCGCTTGCTGTTGCTTAAATAAGTACTCTTTAAAGGCAAACTGCGTTTCACTGTCGCAAGCATGCAGGTAATGAATTGGCTGATTAGGTTGATTACTTAATAGTGTTTCGAGCATCGCCATCATCGGGGTTTGACCAACTCCCGCTGAAATCAATACAACAGGCGAGTCAATTTCGCGAAGCACAAAGTCGCCTGCGGGTGGGTAAATTTCTACCTCATCCCCCTCACTTAAGCTATGTAGGTAGTTAGATACCAAGCCTTCTTTTTTCACGCTAATACGGTAATTACAACTATTACTTTGCTGCGATAAAGAGTATTGCCTCACTTGCGTTAAATCACTGTTTGCAGGCGTTACTTTAATCCCTAAATATTGGCCCGGTAAATACGCCACAACAGGCTTTGCATCGGCAGGCGTTAATGTGAAACTACAAATTTGCGATGACTCCATACGTTTTTCTGTAATAGTGAAAGTACGGGTACCAAACCATCCTCCCGGCGCCTTTTTGGTTTTTTGATATAGCGACATCTCCTCATTAATACATACATCAGCTAATAACGAATAAGCTTCACGCCATGCATACTCAACCTCAGGGGTAAATTGTTCTGGCAATAACTCTTTTAAAGTCGCAATCAAATGCCCACCAACAATAGGATAATGCTCTGGCAAAATATGGTAACTGGTGTGTTTATGATTAATGCGCGCAAGCGCATCTTTTAACACTGCCAAGTTATCAATATTTGCCGCGTAGGCAGCTAAGGCATTAAACAGCGCAAATTGCTGAGAGCCCGATTGCTGATGTGTCATATTAAAAATATTTTTAAGCTCTGGGTTGTAGCTAAACATACGATCATAAAAATACTCAGTCACTTGAGGGCCTGCTTGTGCAAGCAACGGCAAAGTACTTTTAACAATCTGGATCGTTTTTTCAGATAACATAGTTTTTCCTATTGGAGAGATTAACCGCGGCGACCATCAACACGACGATTCACTAAGATGGGCGCACAATGAAATAAAAATAAGCTAAAGCCAGCAACCCACAGCAACGCACTTAACTGCCATGCAAGGTGATGACCTAAATAAACGGGAAGTAACGAACGTACAATGGCAGCTATCACAATGAGTACAAATGCCAAACTAATGTACGCAGGGGCTTGTAATGCGCGCCCAGTGTGACCATGAGAGACACGTACCATCATGGCGATGATCATCACACCTATGGTGCCAACAGTGATCAGATGAAGCGCATCTTTGAATAAGATAATAGAGCTGAAATAACTCAGCGCGATGAGTATTAAACCCACAGATAAAGCCCAATAAGCCACATGTAATGACCATAGCAAAGGCACTTTTAGAATGCCTTTATGCCACCACAAAACACACCGGGCTGAATGTAAACAAGCAAGCCAAGCAAAAACCCAACCGGTGCTCATTGCGCTAAAAAATAGCTGACTCATAAAAAACCACGCAATGGCGAAAAATGAGCTAAATACGACTAATTTATCGAGCTTGGGGGTTCTAACTTGTTCACTTAGGTTAAGGCCGCGCGCGGTAAAAAATGGCACAACTCGCCCAGCCACAACACCAACTAGCAGTGTCATGATAAGTACAGCGGTATCAACAACCCCCAGTGCCAGCGACATTTTATTAAGTACAACTAAGCTCAAAAAAATCACATTGAGCGCACAGAGCAAAGATGCGATGACAACAAATAAGTAGTTATGGCTGCTTTTTGCCTGTATCAGCATGTCAGCTAGAATAATAATTCCAGCTAGCCACCAAACGAGTTGTAGCGCACTAACAATATAAAGGTTTAGCTGCTCGAACCCTGCAATCTCAATAAAAAAACTAAGCCTTGCAGCAAGCCAAATCATGCTAAGCAAACAAAGTTTAATACCACTTACACTCGCCACACCTGTCCAAGTTTGTGCGGCGGTGAGCAAAAAGCCCATGGCAACCACGCCCGCAAAACCAAACAGCATTTCGTGAGCATGCCAAAGCGTTGCGGGCATTGTTAGGTGCCACTGTGCATAGCCCGCCAAGATTAAAAACCAGTAACTCATAGCAAATACAGCTAAGGCACCTGCCGCCAAGAAAAAAGGCCGAAATGCTAATGCCCATAACGGCCACTGGCTGAGTTGATAAAATTTGATCTTAGTTGGCATAGGTTCAGTTAAATTAATGACTTTCATTCGTGCTCTCAGCGTTTAATTTCCCCAGCTATTGCACAGTTCAAGCCAAAAATAAAAACCATTAAATATCAATGCATTAAACTTGGACACTTGATAAATAAGTCAAAATGACACACTATTAAAAACATCAATAAAACACATTCAGGTCAAATTGACATGATGCTCAAAAAATCCCTTCTTGATGTTGCACTTGCACTTACCAAAGCAAGCAGTGTTGATCATAATTTCAGTTATCTGTTGAGTTGCATTAATGATTGGCTTGAATGTGATGCAGTTGCCTTATTATTGAAACAAGGCGATGTGTTAAAGCCCGTAGCCCTTCATGGGTTGTCGGACGATACGTTAGGAAGACGCTTTAAAATAGCGGAGCATCCGCGCTTATTTGAAATATGCCGTGGCAGTGAACCGCTAAAATTTGCCAAAGATTGTGGCCTACCCGACCCTTACGATGGTTTATTACAAAGCCAGCATGGCGACTTTCCTGTTCATGCCTGCATGGGCGTGCCGCTGCTGAGCAGCAAAGATAACAACGAACTATTGGGTGTTTTGACCTTTGATAGTTTAGATGAACATGCCTTTGACGCTTTAGCAATGAACGAGCTCAATCAACTAAAACAGCTAGCTGCAGGCTATGTTGAGCATGCCCTAACCTTGCAGCATTTTATGCAGCACGCACAGCACAACTATCAAGTTGCGCAGCAGCTTAACCTTGAAGCGCTAACACGAGAAGGTGTCGAAATTATTGGTAATAGCCAAGCAATGCTGACCCTTAAAAATGATATTCAGCTGGTGGCTGCCTCAGAATTTAGCGTATTGATACAAGGCGATACAGGCGTCGGTAAAGAACTCGTTGCACGCAATATCCACTTAAACTCAAAACGCCGCGACATGCCGTTGATCCACTTAAACTGCGCATCGTTACCAGAGAACTTAGCCGAAAGTGAATTTTTTGGTCACAGTAAAGGCGCATTTACTGGGGCACATACTGCTCGCCAGGGTAAGTTTCAACTCGCCGATGGTGGTACCCTGTTTTTAGATGAAATTGGCGAGCTTCCGCTTGCTATGCAAAGTAAGCTATTGCGCGTATTACAAAGTGGTGAAGTACAAACTGTGGGGGAAGATCAAAGCCGTTATGTTGATGTCAGAGTGATTGCAGCTACCAACCGCGATTTAAAACAAGAAGTCGCTGCGGGGCGCTTTCGTGCAGACCTTTATCACCGCTTAAGCGTTTACCCATTGTATGTTGCACCACTAAAAGAGCGCGATAACGATGTTATTTTATTGGCAGGCTTTTTTATTGAGCAAACATCTAAAAAACTGGCAATTAAACAACTTAAGCTTAGTAGCGATACACAGTTACTACTGCGTCAATATGATTGGCCAGGCAATGTGAGAGAGCTTGAACATGTGATCAGTCGCGCAGCACTCAAAGCCAAGCAGCAGCAATGGCAACAAAGCATTGTCACAATCGAGCCTGACCATTGTGATATCGCTAAAATGGCCGTTGCTGAACCAAGCCCTGTTGCAGTTAACGAACAAAAAGCCACTCGCTTATCGCTTAAAGAGGCTACTGACGCTTTTAGTTATCAATTAATTATGCAACAACTTGAACTACACAACCTAAACTGGGCAGCCACAGCACGCAGCTTAAGTGTTGATAGAGCCAACCTTGTGCGCCTAGCCAAACGGCTAGGCATTAGCGTTAAAAAGTCTGTTTAAGCTTTTAAATCTTTAAAATAGGCTTTTAAAAGCTGACTAAATGCTTGGACTTTGGCTGTACGATGCACCAAGTGATGCGTTACCAGCCAAAGATCCGTTGGCCAGTTTAGCTCTTTAGGAAGCACTGGCAGCAGATCAGGGTATTGGCTTGCCACTTCATGCTGTAAACCACCAATTCCTAGGCCTCTCACAATCGCCCTTGTAGCTTCTGATGTTTCAGACACCCGTAACTTAATTTGCGAAGGTTCAATATGTTGATCAACCCATGCAAAATAAGGCACTTTACCGTTGTAGCCAGCCACCCCAGAAACAAAACTATGCTGTTGCAACTGCTCAATATTCTTTGGCATGCCATACTTTTCAATATAACTTTTAGAGGCATAAAACCCTGACGAAAGTTCAGCTAAATGCTGGGCAATATAGTCGCCTTCATCAGGCCGAGGGCCCGCTCGCACGGCAATATGCGCTTGACCGTGATCAAGGCGTAAACGGTTTTGATCAAGAATAACTTCGAGTTGCACTTGCGGGTGCAGGTTTTGAAACTGCTCACAGACATCACTAAGCACATCAATAAAACCACTTACAGTAGTTAATAATAAACTGCCTCGCAGTTGGCTATCAGCGGCAATAATATCGTTGTGAAGTTTTTCAAGTTCAGCGTTAATCGATTTTGCAGTCGCAAACAACTTAGCGCCAATTTCTGTCACTGTATAGCCTCGGGCATGACGGTGGAATAACCGCGCATCAAGGTTATCTTCTAAATTGTTGATTCTTCTAAGCACTGTGCTGTGATGAACACCTAACGATTCGGCAGCAGCGGTTAACGTGCCGAGCCTTGCCACCTCATAAGCAACTTTTACATCTTGCCAATCATCAAATTGAATCGCCATAACGGCTCCTTGTGTGCATATACGCACATAAGTTTTGCGTTTATTTGGCTTTTCTGCAAGCTGTTTTTTGCTACAGTGAGTATATCAACAGTGAAGCTTAAAAAAGGAAGCCATCATGACAGCACCTAAAATTATTGCCCTAGCAGGCAGCCTACGTAAAGACAGCTTTAATCAAAAACTGATTAATGAAGCTGCACGCTTCGCCCTCGAAAGTGGTGCTGAAGTAGAAGTGATTAAATTAAGTGATTTAGACTTACCTTTATTTGATGAAGATATTGAAGCGCAAGGTACACCTGCAGGCGCACAATTATTAAAAGATAAGCTTCGCGCTGCTGATGGCATTTTATTAGCAAGCCCAGAATATAATGGCTCAATTACAGCGCCACTTAAAAACGCAATCGACTGGGCTTCTCGTACAGAGCAAGGCGCAGTGCCTGCATTTCGTAATAAAGTGACTGCACTTTATGCATCTTCACCGGGTGGTTTAGGTGGCTTACGTGGTTTAAATCACGTGCGTGATATTTTATCAGGTATTGGTAGTTTAGTACTTGCAGATCAACTCGCAGTACCTGCTATTCACACTAAATTAGATGAGCAAGGCCGCATCAGCGATGCTGATACAGCCGAACAAGTTGCCAGCCTTGCCCAGCAACTTGTGAGCGTAGCGAGCAAATTAAATAAATAATTGCTAGCCTAGTTTTATCGCTACTAACTTAGCTTTGTCGCTGCTAGCTTAGCAGCGATAAAGTCTTCATGAGTTACATACAACAAGCTTGCGACGCGGCGAATAACCATTTCTTCATGCTTATCTAAATTGCCATCTGCGTAGGCTAAACGCCACAACAGCTCGATGATTTCAATACGCTGCTCGGCACTGCACTGGGCATTAACTTGTTTTGAAAACTGAAAGTAATCTATTGCATCATCTAAGCTTTGCGATGCACTTGCAACTAACTCTTGAACCTCTTCTTCGTTGAGCGAGAAATACTTCTTTAAGGTCTCATTCAGGGTCTGTTGCTCATCATCTTGTAACTCATTATCTGCACGCATAACCTCAATTAATAACGCAGCAACGGCGGTTTTTAGGTCATGCTCAGCAATGTTAGATTGGGTATCATTCAGCGCTGAAAACAGCTGTTTTATTTTATTGAGCATCACATTTTCCCTTTTTGGGTGTTAGACTACATGTAAGACGTAACGTTACCTTAGTTTGACTATGGATGCTAACTCAGGTTCAACATCTCGATGAAACAAGGTATTAATCACATGGAGTTAAGTGTTTATGAGTGAAGTGAGAAGTACACAAGCACTATTAATCAGCGCCGTTTTAATGTTAGCGGGGTGCAGTAATGCGCAGGCAGCAAAAGGCGAAACCGAAAAGCTCTATGACTTCGACGAAAAAGTCCACTACTACCAAACTAAATTGGCCGACGGCCGCTACCACCTCGAAATTCAGTCTGACGACTACAAGCACTTTCGCAATCAAAGCGTATTTTTACTGCGCCATGCAAGTCGCTTATGTAGAGACAAACCATTTATGCTAAGAGTGACTGATGGGGTGCAGGAGTATGAACGTTTTCCAACTAAACCACGCGCCTATCAGCCACCTTTAACGGTTGTTTTACAGTGTGAAGACGAAGCTAAATAGCACTAGTCTTCATATCCCCACGGCGCGCTTGGCGGCGTGATAGGTTTAGTTAAGTCAAAATCAACACGAAATTCACGCCCTTCACGCACTAAGCGATACGTAAATTGCTTAGGATAAATATACATTTGCCACGTGTTACCCATTGATTGGGGAATACCTTGGCTCACAAACAACTCTTTTGAGTACTGATCAGCCGGGAACGACTGCGCGTTAGCAAAACCCGCATCAAGAGTATGGCCACCATACATGGTTGATTTATCATCGCTGCCATCTTTATGACGATGGTCATGCTTTAAACTCAAACCACTGCCCGTTTTTGTGATGATCCAAGTACGAGATGCATCATCACCTACATGAAATGGCACTTGTAACTCACGCTCGTTACAACGACGTACATGCATTACTAACTTTTTGCCCGCAAATGAGCTCGGGCCAGCAGCGTTATCAACGCTCACTTTACCTTCGTAAGCTTTACCGCAATGGGCGGCAATATTATCAAAAAAGCCATCATGGCTTGGAATTGACACTAACGGTGCAGGTCGCGCAGCCGCTACTGATGATGCTGCCACGAGCATCGATGCTACTAAGTATTTCATGGTGTGTTCCCTAAATAAAATTTCAGTCTAGGCTAATGGTTTAAAGACCATAAAGAAAACAATTACGATAAAAAACAAAAAAACGCGGCCTTGGCCGCGTTTAGGTTCACATGGAAAAAACAGGTTATTGCCAAGGGCGTTCTGCTGCAAGTTGCTGCTCAAAGGCATCAATTTGGCTGTTAAGTGTTTCAGTCACACCGATAAAGTCTAAGCCGCTTAATAAACGCTCTTTAATGTCATGGCGAATATCAAAGTGAATAGTGTCAAACTTATCGCTACGAAGTTGTTGGTTTTCTAAATCAACTTCGATATGAATATCATCATGCTGTTCACTCAGCACAAATAATTGCTCAAGCGTTTCTGCTGGTAATGCGATAGCAAGCATTTGGTTATTGCCGCAGTTATTAAAGAAAATATCGGCAAAGCTTTCCGCTAAGATAACTTCAAAACCATATTGCTTTAATGCCCATGGCGCGTGCTCACGCGATGAGCCACAACCAAAATTGTCGCGAGTTAAAAGAATTTGCGCACCTTGGTAACAAGGGCGGTTCAAAATAAACTCAGGGTTTGGCTCGCCGTTATCTAAATAACGCCAATCGTAGAAAAGCGCCGCATCAAAGCCATCACGGCTGGTCGACGTTAAAAACTGCTTTGGAATAATTTGGTCAGTATCAACATTGTTTTTATCTAACGGGGCCATTAAGCCACTAAAAAATACGCTCATTAGGCTTCTCCTCTGATATCAACAAAACGACCATGAATTGCCGCTGCCGCAGCCATTGCAGGGCTCACTAAGTGAGTGCGGCCACCGCGACCTTGGCGACCTTCAAAGTTACGATTAGAGGTCGACGCGCAGCGTTTACCGGCTTCTAATCTATCGTCATTCATTGCTAAGCACATTGAACAACCTGGCTCACGCCATTCAAAGCCAGCTGCTTTGAAGATATCTGCAAGGCCTTCGTCTTCGGCTTGTTTTTTAACAAGGCCAGAACCAGGAACAATCAGTGCTTCAACACCCGCTGCAACCTGCTTACCTTCAACAATTTGCGCAGCAGCACGTAAATCTTCAATTCGGCTATTTGTACATGAGCCAATAAAAACGGTATCAACAGTTGCTGAAGACAATTTATCACCGGCTTTTAAACCCATATACTTTAGTGCGCTGCGAATTGCATCAGCTTTGATTAGATCTGGTTCTTGCTCAGGATCAGGAATGAATTCATCTACGCCAATCACTTGCTCAGGGCTGGTACCCCACGTAATTTGCGGTTGAATATCAGCAGCCTCTAATTCAACAACATGATCAAACTCTGCGCCTTCATCAGTTTTTAGTGTTTGCCAGTAGGCAACGGCACTATCAAAGTCAGCACCTTGTGGTGCAAATGGGCGACCTTTTAAATAATCATAAGTTGTTTGATCTGGTGCGATTAAACCCGCTTTTGCGCCCATTTCAATACTCATATTACAAAGCGTCATACGCGCTTCCATAGACAGCGCTTCGATCCCTTCGCCACAAAACTCAGCAACATAGCCAGTACCACCCGCAGTGCCTAATTTACCAATCACCGCCATGATTAAATCTTTTGCAGTAACAGTTGGGCGTAGGCGACCATTAATTTGAATTTTTAACGACTTGGCTTTTTTCTGCTGTAGCGTTTGAGTGGCTAGAACATGCTCAACTTCTGAAGTACCAATACCGTGCGCTAGTGCGCCAAATGCACCATGGGTAGAGGTATGGCTGTCACCACACACTATGGTTGTGCCCGGTAAGGTAATGCCCTGCTCAGGCCCCATTACATGCACAATACCTTGATTAATCGAATTTAAATCATAAAGCTGAATACCAAACTCTTTACAGTTTGCATCCAGTGCCATTAATTGATTTTTCGACACTTCACTCGCAGCATCTAATGAGCGACTTTTTGTTGAAACGTTATGGTCCATAGTCGCAAAAGTTTTTTCTGGGCAACGTACTTTGCGGTTTTTCTCACGTAAGCCAGCAAAGGCCTGCGGCGAAGTAACTTCATGAACTAGGTGACGGTCGATATAAAGTAAATCAGTTTGATCATTAATACTGGCGACTACATGAGCTTGCCAAATTTTATCGTATAAGGTTTGGGCCACTTGCTATTCCCTCATTTTAGTTACGCTGAGTGACGAGCTCAGCGCAAACAATTTTTAATTAAATACGTGCCACAATTGCCGCAGCAACATCACTGGTGGTATACCCTGCATTTGGGTAGATATCGGGCGTACCAACACCTGCTTCAACCGCTTCTGCCACCGCTTTTTCAATCGTACGAGCCGCTTCATCTTGCCCTAGTGAGTAACGCAACATAAGCGCAGCACTTAAAATTTGTGCGATTGGGTTTGCAACCCCTTTACCAGCGATATCAGGTGCTGAGCCACCAGCTGGCTCATACAAACCAAAGCCAGACTGATTTAAACTCGCTGATGGTAATAAGCCCATAGAGCCTGTGATCATCGCGCACTCATCAGACAAAATGTCGCCAAACAAGTTATCGCAAAGTAATACATCAAACTGACTTGGCTGTTTAACTAACTGCATTGCCGCGTTATCAACATAAATGTAGTCAAGACTTACCTCTGGGTAATCTTTGCTCACTTCAGAGACCACTTCACGCCAAAGTACGCTGGTCGCTAATACATTCGCTTTATCAACCGAGGTAACATGATTACTACGCAGCTTAGCGGCTTCAAAGGCAAAGCGTGCGATGCGCTCAATTTCTTTACGAGAATATGTTTGGGTATCGAAAGCGGCTTCTTGCTCCCCTTCGCCGCTGCGGCCTTTTTCACCGAAATAAATACCGCCTGTTAGCTCGCGAACACATAAGATATCAAAACCTTGTGCACTGATATCTGCACGCAGCGGTGACGCAGCGCTTAGTGCTGGTAGTAATTGTGCTGGGCGTAAATTACAGAACAAACCAAAATGCTTACGCAGTGGCAACAGTGAAGCTCGCTCTGGTTGCTCGTTCGGTGGTAAGTTTTCCCACTTAGGGCCACCTACTGAGCCAAATAAAATCGCATCGGCATTTTCACAAGCACTAAGAGTGCTTTGCGGCAGTGCCTGACCAAACTCATCAATGGCAGCACCACCAATCGCGTGGTGATGACGAGTCAAAGTAAAACCAAACTTTTCGCTTACAGCATCCAAGACGGTTTCTGCTGCTGCCATAACTTCTGGACCAATCCCGTCGCCTGCTAATACTGCGATACTGTAATTCGATTGACTCATCCTGCTTTCCTCTGTTGTTTTAAATCAGACACTTTTTGTGCACGATAAATTAAGTTATAAACGCGGATCATGGCGCGTACCGACGCTTCAACCACATCCGCTGCAATGCCCGCGCCGTGATATGGGCGACCATCGTATTTAGCGATAATATTCACTTGTCCTAGTGAGCTGGCACCTTGGCCTGTTGCTTCTAGGTTGTATTCAATCATTTCGACCGACATACCCGTTAAGCGCTCAATTGCTAAGAATGATGCTTCAACAGGGCCGTTACCTGTTGCTGCCTCTTGCTTAGACTCGCCATCAATTGTCATGCCGATTGTTGAGCTCGCCACCGATTGTGAGTTAGACGTAGAGTTAACAAACTCAAGTTGGTACTTCTCGTCTTTATCTTTGATTTGGTTAAAGTAAATCATCGCTTCTAAGTCGTAGTCATACACAGTACCTTTTTGGTCTGCTAATGCTAAGAAGCTGGTGTATAAGCTATCCATATCGTAATCAGATTTTTGATAGCCTAACTCTTCTAAACGATGCTCAATAACATGACGACCTGAACGCGAAGTCATGTTTAATTGATTATTAGGTACACCGACACTTTCTGGCGACATAATTTCGTAAGTGTTTTGGGCTTTTAATACGCCGTCTTGGTGGATCCCTGAGCTGTGTGCAAAGGCATTTTCACCAACAATTGCTTTGTTTGGTTGTACTGGCATATTACAAATCTTCGCGACTTGGCGCGAAGCACGGTAAATCTCTTCACTGCGAATATCGGTATGAACTTTTAAGTGGTCTTCACGCATCTTCATGATCATCGCCACTTCTTCAAGCGAGCAGTTACCTGCACGCTCACCAATGCCATTTATTGTACATTCGATTTGGCGAGCACCGGCTTGCACTGCAGCGATTGAGTTAGCAACCGCTAAACCTAAATCGTTATGACAATGCACGCTTAAACGCGCCTTGTCGATATTTGGCACATTGTTCATTAAGTGATGGATCATCGCAGCGTATTCGTCTGGCGTTACATAGCCTACGGTGTCAGGTAAGTTGATAGTTGATGCACCGGCATCAATAGCGCTTTCAACGATACGGCATAAATCCCAATGCGGTGTACGACCTGCATCTTCACACGAAAACTCAACGTCATCGGTGTAGTTACGCGCAAGTTTAATCGACTTAACAGCCATTGCCGTTGCATCGTCTAAGCTCATACGTAATTTGTGTTCAAGGTGTAATGGACTGGTTGCAATAAATGTATGAATACGGCCCTGCTCTGCCGGGCGAAGTGCTTCACCACATGCTTCAATATCTTTTGCAACAGCACGTGCTAAGCCACAAATAATCGGCCCTTTTACTTCAGTCGCAATGCGCTGTACAGAGCGAAAATCTGCCGGGCTAGATACCGGAAAACCCACTTCCATTACATCCACATTTAAGCGGCTAATGGTATGCGCAAGTTGAATTTTGTCGTCTTCGGTTAGGCTTGCTTTTAATGCTTGCTCACCATCACGTAACGTTGTGTCAAAAATCCAAACCTTATCTTTCATAAACTGTCCTCGTTCCCAATGACCCATTAGCGAGATAAAAAAAACCCCGCGGTTGCGGGGTTTTTTAATGTTCTACAAATGCAAATACACTAAGCCCCGCTCACTGATTTAAGCAGTAAGAGGTTTAGTTTTAATGTAATTGAATGTGTAATTTGCATCTTAATTTACTAAATGTGTGTTCAGTGGCTGTATTTTTAACATTCAAAAAACCTGCTTGCAAGCATAATTTTTCCACAAAACCGATTTTTAAATCACCTTGCCGGAATTAAAAATCCACAAAACCACACTTTAAAGGTTAATCAAACCCAATTGAATGCATTGAACGTTTAAAGTTTCGGAAGGTAAAGCTTCTATTGCTTAGATTAACTTTTAAATGTGATAGTTATCACATCCACATAAAGTAACAGTATGAGGAAAAAATCTAATTATTTAGTGAGGTGATCTAAAAACATCATTGATTCTCACGCCATTGCGCTTGCCCAGAGCCAAGTTCATGTAATACACGACCAATTCTATTCATTTCTGAGCTTGTATTTGATAACCAAACCTTAATTTCGCCAGTTTCTCCCATACCAATAATCAAGTAAGGGGTTATATTTGTTTCTATCTCTCCTGTGCTTACCCATGTATAAGCAGGTAAGGTTTTAGCTAATTTATACCCAGCCTTATCTATGGCTACTTCACCGTAATAAATTCTATTTTCAGATTTATCGAGCCACTCAACTACCACTTTTTCGGGGAATTTTTGGTCGTATACACCACTTGTTTTGCCTGCACTTTCCCAACAACAGCCGAGGCTTCCCATAGGCCCCCCCCAATTATCATCAAAAGTAATTGCCTGCACCCAAATTTGGTTACCTTTTTCTGTTGCACCTCCTGCAACCATGTAATCTATTTTTCCCGTTGACGAGCAACCGGCCAAAAACAAAGCATATGCAATTGAGATGAGTGGTTTTATAAGCTTGTCCATAGTCGGTTTTTATTTATTCTCGCGCCATTGCGCTTGCCCAGAGCCAAGTTCATGTAATACACGACCAACCCTATTCATTTCTGAGCTTGTATTTGATAACCAAACCTTAATCTCGCCAGTTACTCCCATACCAATAATCAAGTAGGGGGTTATATTTGTTTCTATCTCTCCTGTGCTTACCCATGTATAAGTAGGTAAATTTTTAGCTAATTTATACCCTGCCTTGTCTATGGCCACTTCACCGTAATAAATTCTATTTTCTGATTTATCGAGCCATTCAACCGCCACTTTTTCGGGGAATTTTTGGTCGTATACACCAACTGTCGCTCTTGTTTCTCCATAACAGCAACCAATAGCCCCTGATGGTATGCCCCATGTATTATCAAATACCACTGAGCGCCCCCAAATAGCATTCCCATTCTCAGTGCCTACGCCCGCTACCATGTAATCTATTTTTCCCGTTGACGAGCAACCGGCCAAAAACAAAGCACATGCAATTGAGATGAGTGGTTTTATAAACTTGTCCATAGTCGGTATCCATTTATTAGTTGTGATTGCCATTGTAAGCTTGTTTCAGCTTGGTTTGGCTGGTTATAAAAAAGCTCGCGCTGTTGGTTTTGGGTGGTAAATTCTGCTTCTTCTTCGGGGCCGTGAGCTATCGCATCAATCGATGCCGCGTATTTAACACTATGGTGAATGTAGTCTTTGTATAAAGCATGCCAGGCTTCACTTTGCGGGCCAAAACTGCGCGCTGTAGCTACAAGTGATTTAAGCTCGCTTGGTAAAACATAAGGAAAAGCCTGACCATCGGCTTGTTTACGATTGGCAAGCTCTGCTAGGTTTTGCAACGGCACCCCTTGATTTACAGCCGTTTCGTGCATTAGCGTTAAACTATAATGCGGCAGAATATTACTTAACTTCCGGCGCCAATACGGCCTGTAGCTGGTGTAAATTGTATTTTCTGATTTATTCCAAATTCGCTTTGGTTGCCGGTTTATTCTTGGCCGGCTTGCTTTAAATTGAATATTAATTGTTGGCCAATAATATTTTTGTTCGAGTGACTGTTTAAGCTGTACGAGTTCTTTGTCGTGCTCTGGCTCACCGGCTTGACCCGCGATATACTGCCGAGGGTAAAGAATGCTCGTTTCGACGGGGCCATAACCGCCACCAATATCTGAGTGCACGCCAGGCAGCTCAATTTCTTTGTGGTTTTCTGATAGTTGCTTATTACTATTGAGTAATGAGCTAAGAGGGAATTTATCGCGCTTTTCATCAAACGCAGCTAAGTGCATCACATACCCGGCACTGCTGCTCGCTAAATTTAAGTTAATGGGGTAGTCAAGTTCGTCATCGGCGTAAAATTCGCTGTGGTTATTATCGCCATCGCCGCCAATAGATGCAACACTATCAAATAAGCCCACAAAACGAATAACAGGCTTAATGCCGCCCCAATAATTTGGCTTGTCTTGATATATTGCATTGACCTGATTAATAAACGCTCGCGCTTGGGCTGCACCTCGGCTAAAGCCAAATACATCTATAAACCCAGTTTTTGTGTATGCAAATTTTTTGAAAAACTCGGAAGTTCTGGTTAATGCTTGTTTTATACGCTCGTCAAAACTAAACGCCAAGCCCATATCTAGTGTTGAATCGCTTTTATTCGCTTTGGTACCAATCCCTTCTACGTAATGGCGTGCTTGAAAGTCTTCAGCGGGATATAACTCAAACAACTTAACAACATTCGTAGGCTCCTTGCTGTCTGTTGAGTCTTGTATGTCGTTAAAACGATTATTACCTGTGCCATCAAAAAACACCCCAAAGCAAGGCGGTTCGGCAAGTAAGGTGAGTTCTACATGGCCTTTAGGTAAAATTTTATGCTGAAGTAGTTGCGGGCCGCCCTTACTACCAATATTAAATGACTTTACCGTGTTTGAATTAAAATAGTCTGCAAATTGCTGCTCATTAACAAGTGTAAACTCGGCCTTACCAGCAATAATTGCTTTAAGTGTATAAGATGTATCTTGCGACAGGTTATTAAAACGGTAGTGCTGCGCTGCTTGTTTTTCAACTACGACCTTGTTGCCTTGTGAAAATAGCTGTATTTCTACATCAACATCGCCCAGTACTTTTACAATAATATGCTTTGTTGTTGCACCCGCACCGGTATTAATAACAAGTGTATTAACAAGATTTACTGCCATTGGCATTGCATGGCTCATTACTTATGCTCCGTATACGTCAACAAGACGACGTTTAGTAATTGGCCCTGCTATGCCATCAACTTGCAACTGCTGCGCAAGCTGAAAAGCTTTAACACCTGTTTGTGTTTTTGATCCATTAATTCCATCAACCTTTCCACAATCAAATCCAAGTAAATTGCAACGCCCTTGCACTCCTGACAAGGTTTCAATAGGGTCTAAGTGCCCAACTTGAATAGCAAAACTCTTTGTTGGTGTGGTGTCTTCGTCATTGAGATATAAATCTACTTGCCCTGTAAGCGTTTCATTTTCGGTGAGCTCTACTTCAATTAAACCATCTTCTGCTATGACGGTATCAATTGTTTGCCCTGCGATATTCAGTACAATGCGCTTTCCGGTAATTTGCTCGCCATTTTCGTAAGCTAGTTTTAAACGAAAGAATTCTTTTTCATCACGCACCATAAAAGAGTTTTTACTATCTGTTTTCAGTGGCATGAATTTTTCAACTTTTGCTGGAATAGCAATTACGTCGCCGGGGTAAATTTGGTTAGGATCAGGCCTTAAAGAACGAAACTCAGCATTAAGCGGATGCAAGTAAAGACCATTAGAGGTTCTAAACCCATATTGACGAGCAATGCGTAGCAAGGTTTCGCCTTGCGACACAGTATGTTGTAAGGTCATAAATTATATCCTTATAAATTTATTCATTACGGGAAGGGCTGGCCACCTGCCAGTCTTTGTCATCTAACTCATGAAAGCTTATTTTAGCGTTTTCAAAGTCAGGGCCTGATACGTGGGCATAACCCTTACTATCTAATACTCCACTGACTACATGCCCATTACGCAAGCGAATTTTATAGCCCATGTTTGCCTGTGGGTTACCTGCTTGATCAAGCAACTCAATTTCATATTCTTGTGTTGGTTGAAGCACTGTAAAAGAGGTGGTTTCCACAAGACCTGACGCAGTCACAGTGACAGCATAAACACCTGGCTTCACAACAAAATAATGCTGCCAAAACGATATTTCATCTGGGCGCTTTTTTTCTAATTGCAATGTAATTTGACCATTTGTAGGCCCTTGCCAAACAATATCTATACTGCGGCAATTACTGCAGGAGCCTTCTATATTTAATTTCCAACCATTGGGAACTATCAATCCAGTACCTACCGGTGCGGGCTTAGCACGACTAACCCCCAAATTGTAATCATAAATAAGGTTCGCATTTTTATAGCCTGTATATTGTTGAGCTAACATTTCTACCGTTTCAGATGCTTGGAGCACATGAGTTGTGAAATTTTGCCGAACTTGGTGAGATGCTTTTAACTCTACCTTACTATTTGCAACAGGCTTATAAAGAGCTAACGTAGGTTGAAATTGTTGAGTTGCTGTTGGGCGGATAACACGACGAGTATAAGTTATGTGTTGATCTATCCTGTTAGGTTGTCCTTCGTTGCCATTGCTATGTAATAGCCTAGCTTGTTGATCTCTCAAATCAGCTGATGTTGCATTGCTAGCAGCCTCTGAGCTATGGATCTTTGAAATAGTGGCGCTTTTTGGGTATAGCGCAATTCGGCTATAGACATGGCGAAACTGACTGTAGGGAACTCGCTTCCAACCATTTTGGTTAATCCAAAACTGGCAGCGTTTGTCATCTCGAAATTGTGAGACCTGATGAGTGTCTAATACGCCAAGTAGGTTATCTTGAATTTTCTTTTGCACACTTTTTGGTAACGAGTGTAACAAACTGCGGCTCAGCTCCCGAAAGCTTGGGCTGTTTTTTACCGTTGTTTCTTCACTCTGTTCTAAAAAATGGGCATGAGTATCATTCACCGGATCCTTGGTGAGCATATGCGTCCTCGCTATTTATTTATTTTGTGGCGTAACTGACTATTTAGAATTCAGTTACTGATTTAAACAAAAAACGATACACAAAATGGGAACAAAAATCCACCATGCTTTAGGCTGTTTTTTCTACACTACCTTTACTATCACGACCATACAAAGTGGCACCGCGAGCAATATAGCGTAATTGCCAGATCAAGCGTTCAACCAGTTCTTCACGTTGTGTCCCTTCAATATCGAGGGCTTCGGCACCGGCGTTAAATACTAAAGTCACCATGGCTTCGGCTTGAATATATGCATGAGTTGGGTCGCACGGAGTTTCGCTTTCAAGGTAATGCGCAAGCTCTAAAATGAAATGTTTAATTTCACGAGCAACCGCAGCACGAAATGCTTTTGAAGTTCCTGAGCGCTCACGCAATAACAATCTAAATTGGTTGCTCGAGTTATCGATGAACTCCATAAAGGTCACGATTGATGTCGTGATCACACTACCGCCGCTCTCAATACGGCGGCGCGCTTGGCGCATAAGCTGGCGCAGTGTTAAACCAGCTTCATCAACCATGGTCAAACCAAGCTCATTCATGTCTTTAAAGTGGCGGTAAAAAGAGGTGGGGGCAATCCCTGCTTCACGGGCAACTTCACGTAAGCTTAAATTAGAAAAACTATGATCGGCACTCAATTGATTGAATGCAGCCTCGATTAGTGCTTGTCGTGTTTTTTGTTTCTGTTGCGCTCTAACACCCGACATGGAAACTCCCAGCGTGAACTTTTAATGATTTTTCGGTTAATGAGACAGTCTAATACTTGACGCGGAGAGAATGAAACACTATTTTAGCGTACAACTGTACGCCGAGATTTATTCAGATGAAAAAACCACCGATTATTTGGACCAATGTGCTATTTTTTAGCCTTACATTTTTGGCCGCGATCACCCTTGTTCCTTGGTATGGCTTTAGCTACGGATACACCAGTACACAGTGGATAGCCTTTGTTGGCTGTATGTTCTACGCCGGACTTTCTATTACTGCAGGTTATCACCGTTTATGGGCACACAAAGCCTATGATGTGCATCCTGTTATTGAAGTAATTTTTGCCTTAGGCGGCGCTTTTGCATTACAAAATAGTGCTTTGCACTGGAGTAGCGATCACCGTATTCACCATGGTCAAGTCGATGATCCAATCAAAGACCCTTACGCCGCTACTAATGGCTTTTGGTATAGCCACATAGGTTGGATGCTGCGCGATTATCAAGGCGAGCAATACGGTAACTATAGTAACTGCCGAGACTTACAAAAAAACAAAGTTGTTATGTGGCAACACCGTCACTATATGAAGTTAGTCGTCGCGACTAATTTTGGTATTCCTCTACTACTTGGTTTAATGCTTGGCGATGTATGGGGCATGTTATTACTGGTTGGTTTACTGCGCTTGGTATTGAGCCAACATTTTACCTTTTTTATCAACTCGCTGGCACATATTTGGGGTTCACGTCCGTACACAGAAAAAAACACCGCCCGTGATAATGGCTTTTTAGCGCTATTCACATACGGTGAAGGCTATCATAACTTCCACCACATTTTTGCTAGCGACTATCGCAATGGCATTAAGTGGTATCACTATGATCCAACTAAGTGGATGATCCGCTCTTTAGCGGCAATCGGTCTTGCTTCAAAATTAAAGCGCACACCGATTGAGCGAATCGAAAAGGCCAAAGCAGAAACCTTGATGAATAAGACTCAAGGTCGCCTTGCAAAATTGCCTTTAGCGCAAGATAAGCTTACATTATTACAATCTGAGTACGATTTACTGCTGAAAAAACTGCAACACTTCTGTGCCTTGCAAAAACGCGTGTTAGAAATCAAACGTAATAAAATGATGAAACAGTGTGAAAAATCAGCATTAATGACACAATATCACGAGCTTGAAGCCGCTTGGGAAAACCAAAAGCAGGCTTGGCTTGCACTAAATGCGAGGTTGTTAAAAGCCTCTTTTAGTTAACATAGGAGCGGCTGTGGCCAAACAACAAGTAAAGCAAAAAGATACTCCATCTTATCAATATGATGCGATCATCATAGGTACAGGTCCTGGCGGTGAAGGTACCGCCATGAACCTATCTAAAAGTAACAAAAAAGTCGCTGTTATTGAGCGTCAAGAAGCAGTAGGTGGCGGTTGTGTGCACTGGGGTACTATCCCGTCAAAAGCATTACGTCACTCTGTAAGTCGTTATATTGAATATAAAGCAAACCCGCTATTTAATATTAGTGAACGCCCTAACCGCTTAACTTTCCCAGATATTTTGCGCCACGCAAGTAACGTCATTTCAAAGCAATCTAATTTACGCAGCAGCTTTTATGAACGTAACCGCATTCATATGTATCAAGGTGATGCTGAATTTATTGATAAACACACTATCAAAGTGACGCACCTAGACGGTTCGTTTGAAACGCTTACTGCACAAACAATCGTTATTGCTACTGGCTCGCGCCCTTACCGTCCACCAGGTGTAGACTTTAAACATCCACGTATTTACGACAGCGATACCATTTTAGGCCTTGAAGATGACCCTCATCGTGTGCTGATTTATGGTGCCGGTGTAATCGGTTGTGAATACGCCTCTATTTTTAAAGGCTTAGGTGCCAAGGTTGACCTAGTGAATACCCGTGACCGCCTACTTGCCTTTATGGATGCGGAAATATCAGATGCTCTAAGCTATCACTTTTGGAATAGCGGTATTGTTATTCGTCATAATGAAGAGTTTGATCGCGTAGAAACTCGCGATGACTGTGTGGTAATGCACTTAAAATCAGGCAAGCGCGTAAAAGCTGACTGTATTTTATTTGCCAATGGTCGTACTGGTAACACAGACACATTAAACCTTGAAGCTGTAGGCTTAAAAGCAGATGGTCGTGGCCAGCTTAGAGTGAATGAAACATACCAAACAGAAGTCGACAACATTTATGCTGTGGGCGATGTAATAGGTTACCCAAGCCTTGCCAGTGCAGCATTTGACCAAGGCCGTATTGCAGCCGATGCGATTGCATGTGGTAACTGTGATGAAAAGCTGATCATTGATATCCCAGCAGGTATTTATACAATTCCTGAAATGAGTTCAGTGGGTAAAACAGAGCAAGAGTTAACAGCTGCAAAAGTCCCTTACGAGGTAGGCCGCGCTCAATTTAAGCATTTAGCACGTGCACAAATTGCAGGCACCGAGGTGGGTAGCTTAAAGATTTTATTCCATGTTGATACCAAAGAAGTACTGGGTGTGCACTGCTTCGGTGAGCGTGCCTCTGAAATCGTTCACATCGGTCAAGCGATTATGGAACAAAAGAACGGCGGTAATAACATTGATTACTTTGTAAATACCACGTTCAACTACCCGACTATGGCTGAAGCCTATCGCGTAGCTGCATTAAATGGCTTAAATCGTTTGTTTAAGTAACGAAATAAATTACAACAAAAAGCCCGCTTAATGCGGGCTTTTTTACGATTAGCTTTTGCTTATTTGTGGTATTTACCACTGAATTCATGAACCGCGTTGATAAATACACCTGCGTTTTCTGGGTCTACATCTGGTGTAATACCGTGACCTAGGTTGAATACATGGCCAGAGCCTGTACCAAAGTCTTCTAGGATAGTAGCAACTTCTTGGCGAATGCGCTCAGGCGTGCCATGCAGCATTGCTGGGTCCATGTTGCCTTGCAGCGCGACTTTATCGCCAACACGACGTTTTGCATCACCGATGTTAATAGTCCAGTCTAGACCTACTGCATCACAGCCTGTTGCTGCAATGGCTTCAATCCACTGACCACCATTTTTAGTAAATAACGTCACTGGTACTTTACGGCCATCATGTTCGCGAATTAAGCCATCAACAATCTTGTGCATGTATTGTAATGAAAACTCATTGTAGTCACGTGGGCTTAATACACCGCCCCATGAGTCAAATACCATTAACGATTGCGCGCCCGCTTTAACTTGCGCGTTTAAATAGTCGATTACTGAGTCAGCTAATTTATCAAGTAATAGGTGCAGTGTTTGTGGCTCTGCAAAGGCCATTTTCTTGATTTTACCGAATGTTTTGCTGCTACCACCTTCAACCATGTAAGTGGCAAGTGTCCAAGGTGAACCAGAGAAACCAATTAGCGGTACTTCACCTTTTAATTCGCGACGAATCGTACTTACCGCATTCATCACATAACCAAGCTCATCAGTTGGATCGATATTTGGGATTTTTTTAACATCTGCTAATGAAGAAATCGGACGTTCAAATTTTGGACCTTCACCTGTTTCAAAGTAAAGACCTAAGCCCATAGCATCAGGAATAGTTAAAATATCACTGAATAGAATTGCAGCATCAAGCGGATAACGACGTAATGGCTGTAACGTTACTTCACAAGCAAGTTCAGCGTTTTTACATAAACTCATAAAGTCGCCTGCTTGGGCACGTGTAGCACGGTATTCAGGTAAATAGCGGCCAGCTTGGCGCATCATCCATACCGGTGTGACATCAACAGGTTGCTTTTGTAGTGCACGTAAATAACGATCGTTTTTTAATTCGCTCATGCGTATAGAATCCTAGAACTGAATGAAATTGAGCAGATTGTATCACCATATTGCGCGTCTCACTATGGATAGATAATCAAGGCTAGATATAGATCATGTTTTTTCAGCCAACCTAAGCCTAATGTGCGTTTTTTGAGCGAAAACAAAATAAATTTAAAACTTTCTATTAATAAATTTGCAACATACAAAAAAGCTTGGTATAACTTACCCCGCGTTAACAAAAAAAATAATAAAAATCTTATAACAATAAGAACAACAATCTTCCCATAATAATAAGAACGCTTGTTTTAACAAGTCTAAGAAAAAGAATTAAACCACCAATTTTGGTGGTTTTTTCTTTTCTAAATCAGCAAATTACAACTCATCCGCTTAGATAAAAATTGCAAAATTAATACTAGTAGTTTTGAATCAATTCCCATACACTGCAATGAGAGCAAAAAAAGTCCACTCTAAAAACAAGGTCATTTTTTGGCCTATTCAATGCTGAAAAGTATGTCTTTAGAATGACTTTTACAATCTGTTGCAATTAGACACTAAGAATTTAGTTGATCTTTGTGTCATATTTCCTTTTTATATATACAAAGGAAAACCTACTCAGCGAGGAGATGAAATATGCTGACGCGTTTGGAAAAAGCTCAACAAAAATGGGGTGGTAGTCACTCTGTAATCGACAAATGGCTCACAGAACGTCAAGAGCTGCTTGTGTTGTTCTGCCGTATTGCAGGCTTTTCACCGTACGAAAAGAAAGATCATGCCCTTCCTGATCAGCTGCAAATTCAAAACTTTTGCCAAATTCTGATGGATTACCTTTCTGCTGGCCATTTCGAAATTTACGACGACATTGCCAAAGCGTGTGAAGAAAAAGGTCCTGAGAGCCAAAAGCTGGCGAATGCCTTATACCCGCGCATTTCTGAAACCACAGATGTAGCACTCGACTTTAACGACAAATACGCAGAAGTTGACAAAGATGACTTGCTTGATGAGTTTGATAAAGACCTATCAATCTTAGGCGAAGCACTTGAACTGCGCTTTGAGCTAGAAGATGAGTTAATCGACAACTTATATTCTAATCACACCAGCTAACAGCTTAGTTGCACAGCAGAGAAACACTCTCTGCTGAAGTGTTTTTGCCTTGCCAAAAAGAATCATCTATTCCATTTTGTAACAAATATTTGAAATATTTTCTTCAATGCGATACTCATACTATAAAAACATGAGGCTCGCTATGAATAAACGGTCATTTTTAAAGTCACTTTCAATCCTTGCCGCTGGCGCAAGTTTAACATCAGCTCCTTTAATGGCGGCGCAGAATAGCAGTACCCAAACATTAATTAAGCCAAAAGCGCTGGAAAAAGGCGGCACAATTGGTGTGTGTAGCCCGTCAGCTGCCACTGCCGAACAGGCTGATATCATACTAGCAAAAGGCGTTATAGAGGCACTGGGATACAAGGCTAAGCTTGCACCAAACATTTTAGCAAGACGCGGACATTTAGCAGGCACTGATGTAATGCGAGCCGGCGATTTAAACAGTTTATTCAGCGACAAAGAGGTTGATGCCATTTTGTGTTTACGTGGCGGTTCAGGCGCTGCCCGTATTCTACCTTTGCTCGACTACGCAATGATCCGTAACAATCCAAAACCTCTATTGGGCTATTCAGATATTACCGCTCTTCATAACGCCTTACTGTCTCAAGCTGGGTTAATCAGCTTTCATGGTCCAAATGCATCGAGTGACTGGAACTCGTTTCATGTTGCACAATTTAAGAATATGTTCGGAGCGCGTAAGTTGATGCATTTCCAAAACTTACCAAAAGCCGATGATGAGCTTGTTAACACTCAGTACCTGACCCAAACGATTACACCAGGTAAAGCCTCTGGACGATTAATCGGCGGTAACTTAACGGTACTGACAGCCCTCGCAGGCTCGAATTATTTACCTGACTTTGATGGCGCAATTTTATTTTTAGAAGATATCGACGAAGCGCCATATCGAATTGACAGAATGATGAGCACACTAAAACTTATGGGCGCACTTGATAAAATTGCAGGCTTTGTATTTGGCGATTGTAATGACTGTAAGCCAGGCCGCGGTTATGGCTCGTTAACCCTTGACGATATTTTTGCAGATTATATAAAACCGCTGGGAATTCCTGCCTATCGTGGGGCTATGATTGGCCATATTAAACGCCAATTTATTCTGCCTGTTGGCACTGTGGTTGAGCTTGATGCAGATAGTGGCACATTAAAAATGAAAGAAGCGGCATTTAGTTAATAAACTTCGCGCATAAAAAAAGGGCTTTTCAGCCCTTTTTTATTGAGTTAAATATTACTCAGCTGGTACAGCTTTGTCATCGCTTTGGATTTCAAGTAATTCTACTTCGAAAACAAGCGTTGAGTTTGCTGGGATCTTACCAAGATCACGCTCACCGTATGCAAGTTCAGATGGAATAGTGAACTTGTACTTAGAGCCAACTGGCATTAATTGTAAACCTTCAGTCCAACCTGGGATCACACGGTTAAGTGGGAAAGTAGTTGGTTCGTTACGTGAGTAAGAGCTATCGAACTCAGTACCGTCTAATAAAGTGCCTTTGTAGTGTACTTTAACAACGTCAGTTGCTACTGGCTTTTCGCCTTCACCTTCAGTGATCACTTCGTACTGTAGGCCAGACTCAGTTACTGTAACGCCTTCTTTTTTCGCGTTTTCAGCTAGGTATTTTTCGCCTTCAGCTTTGCTCTTTTCAGATTCTACTTTCGCTTTTTCTTGTTGCTTAGTGCGAATGCTTTGATCAAGCGCCGTTAACACTTCACGAATTTTTTCGTCATCAAGTTTAGCGTTACCCGCTAGTGCGTCTTCAAAACCACGCTTAAGAAGTGCTTCGTCTAGTTCAACGCCTAGCGCTTTTTTATCAGCAAGGTCTTGGTTTAAGAAGTTACCAACAGATGCACCAATACCGTATGCTTGTTGTTGAGCTTCAGTCTCTAGTTTAACTTCAACTTGCTGTTCTTTTTTTGCTTCCTGATTACAAGCTGTAAGCGCTAAAACTGACGCTGCAATCAATGACAATTTAATCGTCTTTCTCATTTTATATCTCCGACACACTTTGCAGTTGTCAATTATTGTATTATTACTAGTTAAAGATTAACGACCTACATGGTAGGCTGCTTGTCTAATAACTAACGTCATGCCTATGCATGATCAGCGATTAGACTAACAACCTAGGCCTTCAACGAGACCTAGTCTAACCTCTCAATCACTAAGAGTTAAGGGGAAATACTCGTAATATGTCGATATTTCGTACTTTTTTGTATCTGCTCAGCCTTTGCTTAGTTGTAGCCTGCTCTGAGCAACATGAGCAATCAACTGCACGCTATGAGCATGCGGCTAAAGGTGCCTTCGCCAGTGCGCTGTCACACGATGGCAAATACAGCTTAATCTCATCAATACACCATGGGGTCGCACTGTGGGATAATCAACAACAGGTGCTAAAATACCAATGGTTTCAACAACAAAATGAAGATAGCTTGGTTCATACTGTTGCTATCTCTTACGACAATAGCCATGCAGTTACCGCTGAGAAGTCCACCTTTGCAGTGTGGGACATTGCCACGGGCAACAACACGGGTTATTACAAAATACACGCCTCAACAATTCGAGATATCGCGATAAGTAACCAAGGGCGCAGTGTATTATATGGCCGCGCCGACGGTGTAGTCGTTTACCTCGACTTAGAGAGTGGCAGGCGCATAGAGTTCCTTGGCCACCAAGAAAAAGTCAATGTTGTTGATCTATCGCCTAACGGTCACTACGCCATTAGCGGCTCAAATGATTATGTTGCTTACTTTTGGGATACTCGCACAGGGCAAGTGATCCACCGCTTTAATCACCCAAGTCGCGTTACTCAAGTCGCCCTTGATCCACAAGGTCGTTACGCATTTACCGCAGACAGTATGAAGCAAGCAAATGTATGGCAACTGACTACTGGTGATCTTGTTAGCAAACTGGCGTATATTGCGCGTCAGAAAATTTTTACCGCCGTCCGTTTTAACGATGAAGGCACTTTAATTGCCACCGGTTCACCCAATCGATTGGTTGATTTATGGCAGCTAGAGTCGGGTAAAAAATTACAAACGTGGCAAGTGATTCCTCGTGAAGGAAGCCGCCCGAAATCAGCCGTGGTGTTAGATGTTGCGTTTACTGATAACAACCAAGCGTTATTAACCGAAAGCTCCAGCGGATTCGCTGAAAGTTTTAATCTAAGAGAATCAAATGAATACAATTGAAGATCGTCTAATGGAACTTGAAGCGAAAGTCGCTTTTCAAGATGAAACAATTGAAATATTAAACGATGAGCTTAAAGCGCACCAACAGCAGCTGGCTAAAATGAAACGCCAGACAGAGTTACTTGCAGAAAAGATTAAAGAAGCGCAGCAGCCATCTTTAATGTCACAAATGCAAGAGCCGCCACCGCCGCACTATTAATTAGGTAGTGATAGAGTAATTAGGTAGTGATAGAGCCGGGAATTAATCGCCCGGCTTAAATACACCAATCACTTGCTCAAATTGGCGTGTTGAGGCTTGCACTGCCTGCTCTGGTTGCGTCATTTTGTGGCCACACTGTACGCACTCCACTTTTTCCACATCATGTTCTTTATAAAGCATCATGGTATCCATGGCCTTACACTCAGGGCATGATGCGCCAGCAATAAAGCGTTTCTTTTGTCTCATAAATGATCTCCCGTGGCATGTAGGCGGCTATTTTAGCCTAATAATTCTCTGTTTGATACGATTGCGAAGGCTAATGTGATCCGTGTTATGATAGCGGCAATTTAATCAGTGCTGTGCAAGTAAACATTCATGATCCAAATTTCAGACATCGAACTTCTACGTGGTGGTAACGCCTTACTAAAAGGGGCCTCTGCAACCTTATTCCCAGAGCATAAAGTCGGCCTTGTTGGCGCTAATGGCTGTGGTAAATCAACGCTGTTCGCGCTATTAAAGTCTGAATTGCAACTCGATGCCGGTGAATACCAAATTCCTAAAGACTGGTCAATTGCCTCTGTGAAGCAAGAAACACCCGCGCTCGAAATCAGCGCTCTAGATTATGTATTACAGGGTCATCCGGAATATTACGCGCTAAGAATTGCACTACGCGAAGCTGAGCAAAATAACGACGGCGATGCGCAGGCAAAAGCACATATTGGCCTAGAACATATTCAAGGCTATAGCATTGAGGCAAAAGCAGGAGAGCTATTACACGGTTTAGGTTTTAGTAATGAGCAAATAGACAACCCAGTGAGCGCCTTTTCTGGTGGCTGGCGTATGCGCTTAAACTTAGCACAAGCACTGATCCGTGATGCCGATTTATTACTGCTGGATGAGCCAACCAACCACTTAGATCTCGATGCGGTTTACTGGTTAGAGCGCTTTTTACGTGCCTACACAGGCACTCTAGTGCTTATTTCCCATGACCGAGAATTCTTAGATGCCGTTGTTGACCAAATTTGGCACATAGACGCACAAAAAATAAATGTTTATAAAGGCAATTACTCGCAATTCGAACGCCAAAAAGCAGAGCGCTTATTACAACAACAAGCGATGTTCGAAAAGCAACAAGAACAAATTGCTCACCTAGAAAAATTCATTACGCGCTTCAAAGCAAAAGCCAGTAAGGCTAAGCAAGCACAAAGCCGCGTAAAAGCCCTAGAGCGTATGGAAAAGCTGGCTCCAGCCCATGTTGACTCACCCTTTGATTTTGAATTTGCTGAGCCAACAGCACTGCCAAACCCATTAATGACTCTCGACCAAGCCAAAGCAGGCTATGGCGACACCACCATTTTGCATAGCATCAAGCTAAACCTAGTGCCGGGTAGCCGTATTGCGCTGCTTGGCCGTAATGGTGCGGGTAAATCAACACTGATTAAATTATTAGCTGGCGATTTACAGCCTCAAGCAGGAGAAGTATTTCAGCATCAGGGCTTAAATATTGGTTACTTTGCGCAGCATCAACTCGAGTCACTCGATTTAAAAGCCAGTGCAGTGACCCATTTACAACGTTTAAATCCGCAAGCTCCAGAGCAATCATTGCGTGACTTTTTAGGTGGCTTTGCATTCTTTGGCGATAAAGCACTTGAGCCAGTTGCGCCATTTTCTGGCGGTGAAAAAGCCCGTTTAGTACTAGCAATGCTGGTGTACCAAAAGCCAAACCTACTGTTACTGGATGAGCCAACCAACCACCTCGATTTAGAAATGCGCCATGCTTTAGTTATGGCGCTGCAAGGCTTTGAAGGCGCTATGGTGACCGTATCGCACGACCGTCATATGCTTAAAAATACCGCTGATGAGTATTACCTCGTTGATAACGGCGAAGTAACACAATTTGGTTATGACCTTGATGCCTATTACCAATGGCTACTGAATGCCAATAAAGAAGCTGCTAAAAGCCCTGAAGACAACGCCCCTAAAGCCCATTCAAGCGTTAACCGCAAAGAGCAAAAGCGCTTAGAAGCTGAGTTTAGAAAATCAGTGCAGCCGTTGAAAAAGCAAATCGAAAAGCTTGAAAAGCAACTTGATAAGTACTCTACAGAGCTTGGTGAAATCGAAAACGCACTTGCCGACAATGACTTATACAATGATGAAAATAAAGCCAAACTGACAGAGCTACTCGCTAAGCAAGCAAGCTTAACACCCAAGCTTAATGACGTTGAAGAAGAGCTTCTCATGGCACTTGAAGAGCTTGAAGAAAAAGAGCAGGCCTTTGCCGATGAAACCGCTTAACAGCGAAGAGTTTTGGCAGTTTGCATGTCAGCTTTACAGCAAAGACGGCATGCAAGCAAAGCTACTAGGCTATCAAGACCAGCAAGGCAAAAATGTGAACCTTTGCCTGCTGCTTTATTATCTTGATTCTTTAGAGCTGGCTGTAACACCCTTTCAACTGAGTGAGCTTGAGTCGTGCATTGCCGAATTTGACCAGCAAGCTTTACAGCCCCTACGAGCCACACGCGCCTACCTGAAAACTATTCAAAACGAGATTTCAGACTACCCTAACATCCGCAAAGAGCTACTTAGCGCAGAACTAAAACTAGAAAAACAACAGCAACAATTACTGATAAACACAGCGAATACGATGGCATTCACTCAGTACACAAATGCTGAAAATATAAGGCTTTATGTCGGTAGTTAGTTAGCGAGTTAGCGAGTTAGCGAGTTAGCGAGTTAGCGAGTTAGCGAGTTAGCGAGTTAGCGAGTTAGCGAGAGTAAAGTTTAAAGAGTCTAGGTCAAGCCTAATCAGAGGAAAGGTTTACATGGATTATGTTGGGCTTCGCTGTGCTCAAACCAACCTACCCGAAGAATGAACAAAGTGAATGCTGAGTAAGACACCGCACTTAACAACTCCACCGCTCAACTGACTGATCTGACTCCATAAAAGTAGACACCTTTTTGGAGTCAGTAATCATGAAAGTAAAGTCACAGCGTAGATATTCCCTCGAATTTAAAATAAAAGTCGTTCAAGAGTCGTTAGACACCACAGATACAGTTAAGATGGTCGCTAATAAATACGGTATTCATCCTGACATGCTATCAAGTTGGAGAAGTCACATGACCTCGAAGAAGAAAACATCAAAGCCACTTAAGAACCAAGGCCCTGACAAATCATACACAGATTTAGAGCGCCAAATTCGCAAGCTTGAGAAGCAACTCGAAGATGCTCAGTTGGAGAATGACGTTTTAAAAAAGGCGAAGGTCTACTTCGACAGCCTAAAAGAATAAGGTTCGAATATATCCACAAGGTCACAGACGCCAAACGCACAGTGAAAAAGTTGTGCAGTTGGTTATCTGTGTCGCCGGCTGGGTATTATAAATGGTTAAAGCAATTACCTAGCACACGCCAGAAAGAGAACAGTTCGTTACTTAAGTTTCTAAAGCATATTAGCGACCAGGAGCACTGTATCCCGGGCTATAGAAAGCTTTGGGAAGCAGCGGTAGCACATGGCTTTGATTGCAGTAAAGGACGTGTGCAGAGACTTTTACAAAGCGTTGGGTATCGTTCAAAGTCAGGTAAGAGGCGCTATACAAGCCGCGCGAAGAAAGAAGGTACAATCAAAGCGAGTAACTTACTACGACGCCAGTTTAATGTTGATGCAGTAAATACCGTGTGGGTTTCAGATATCACACAAGTACGCTGTAAAGATGGTTGGCAGTATTTATGCGTCATCCTTGATTTGTATTCTCGTAAGGTTGTTGGCTGGGTAACAAGCCGGATAAACAACGCCGAGTTAGTTATTAAAACACTGAGAAAGGCATGGTCTGCACGCAAACCTGATGGTTCGAACTTGCTCTTTCATTCAGATCAAGGAGCTCAGTATGTCGCAAAGGAAACAGTGAAGTGGTTAACTAATAGAGGTGTCACAGTGAGTATGTCTAGAAAAGGCAACTGCTGGGATAACGCATGCTCAGAAAGCTTCTTCGCGCAGTATAAAAAGGAGTGGATAAAGAATTTAAATGAACTGAGTCGTAGTGAAATGACAACACAAACGTATTTTTATATTGAAAAATACTACAACTCAGTAAGAAGGCATGGCACCCT
>NZ_LRUE01000011.1 GCF_001550135.1 Pseudoalteromonas shioyasakiensis | reverse complement strand
TGTCCGTGCGACTTGAAGTCGTATGAAGCGCTGTTCACCGCGATAAGAGTGAACCATCTGTATCACCAGATGACCCTATGGCTCTGAATAAAGCAGCGAGCCAGACAATGTAACAAAGCCAATTGGCGGGAAACAAATCGCGAGAGGCGTTTCTTCCTGATAACCACAATCGGGTAAGTGCTAGGGTGTCAGTATGATGAACGTATGTGAATCCATGTAAGGTGCGTTATACGAGAAGCAGCGGAAGTGGTTTATATGCTGTGGCCAAACGGCAACGTGAGTAGGAAAGAGATTGGACAGTGCTCTTTCGTGATCGATAGGCTCACCGCACTATAGTGGGCATCTAACCTGATATTGCGCGACATACGGAACAAGGTAAGCCTGTATTTCTCCTTACGGGAAAGTAACCTGTGAAGGTTGCCGATAGATGTGCAGGTAAAGGAGGTTGGAAAAAGCCAATGCTGCGTTGTAATGATGCAGATACAGATTTTATCTGGCACGAAAGTGAGCCCACTTCCAACTGGTCTCCCGTTGCAAGATGATTTGAAGAACTTTATTGATGGAGAAACGCAAATGATGACTTCGCTTGAAGTTAGTGCCTCTTCAGACAACAGCGAATGGCAATCCATAAACTGGAAAGTCGTTGAGCAACATGTATTAAAGCTTCAAATGCGTATTGCAAAGGCAATTCGAGAAGGTAAACGGGGTAAGGCTAAAGCCTTGCAATGGATACTGACTCACTCGAAGTCAGCAAAATTACTTGCTGTCAGACGAGTATCACAAAATAAAGGTAAACGAACGGCAGGAATTGATGGCATCACATGGAATTCTGATGCACAAAAACTTGCGGCAGTTAACCAATTGAGCAGAAAAGGCTATAAAGCGAAACCGCTCAGACGCATCTATATCCCCAAGAAAAACGGCAAACTCAGACCATTAGGTATTCCGTGCATGATAGACCGTGCGCAACAAGCGTTACATCTTCTAGCCTTGGAGCCAATATCTGAAACTATTGCTGACCCAAACAGCTACGGGTTTCGACCGAACCGCAGCACGGCTGATGCGATTGCACAATGCTTTAAGTGCTTGTGTAAACCAAGCTCAGCGCAGTGGGTACTCGAAGGCGATATCAAGGCTTGTTTCGATAAAATTGGCCACCAATGGCTAACAGATAACATTCCAATGGACAAACGAATATTGAAACAATGGCTTGGGTGCGGGTTTATCGACAAAGGGTTATTCTACAAAACAGACGAAGGAACGCCACAAGGTGGAATAATCTCGCCAACACTGATGTTATTGACGCTTGCAGGCTTGGAGAAGCAAGTGAAATCGATAGCGCTTAAAACTGGCTCAAGGATAAACTTTATTGGTTATGCTGATGACTTCGTTATCACAGGTACATCGAAAGATGTGCTCGTTAATGAGGTCAAACCGCAACTGGTTAAGTTCCTAAAGGAAAGAGGGTTAACTCTATCTGAGGAGAAAACACATGTTACCCATATTGATGACGGCTTTGACTTTTTAGGGTTTAACCTTCGAAAGTACAAAGGAAAACTGCTTATTAAACCAAGCAAGAGCAACGTGCTGTCATTCTTAAGTAACATGCGTGAACTTATCAGATCACACGCAACTGTATCAACGACAGATCTCATTAAACTAATGAATCCAAAGTTGCACGGTTGGGCGAATTATTATCGCCATTGTGTGGCAAAGCGAACCTTTACCTATGTAGGTCATCAGATCTTCTGGGCGCTATGGCGGTGGGCGCGGCGGCGTCATACCCGTAGAAGCAGAATGTGGGTTGGTCGTAAATACTTTCAAGGTTTAAATGGTCAATGGCTATTTCATGGTTATCAAATGATAAACAATGAAATACGAGTTCTCATTCTTGCTCAAATTAACAAAACGCCAATCAGAAGACACGTTAAGATCCGAAGTGCGTCAACCCCGTACGATCCTAAATATCGGGATTACCTGGAGAATAGGAAGACCAATAATTACGGACGAAATACTTGGGCCCAACCTGTCGTAGCAAGTTTGTGACATTGCTGGGTGACATTATGTTGCCTTAGTGGAGGCTTGAGCCGTATGCGGTGAAAGTTGCACGTACGGTTCTTAGGAGGGCGGCACTTGGTAACAAGTGTCGTCTATCCGACAAAAACAGGTTAGGCTAAATGCTCTATTGGCCGCTTTAGACGAGAAATATTCATCCAGCATAACTTGCCAATTCTCACTTGTAAGCAATAACCCAAAGGTTTTCATCTCCAAAAAGAAAGACCTCCCTTTGTCTTTCGTATTGATAGCCTATATAAACTAAGAGTCTTAAATTTAGTTTAGTCATTATTCGATTTTTCGGGTAGAAACTTATAACCATTGATCATTGCTGAAACCAGCCCTGATTTTTCTCTTTGTTCAGCAACGATAACACCTAGTATATGCAATGGAATAAGTATTATTAGGGCATAAAATGCGTATACATGAGCAGTGATAATGGGGGATCGAAATTCTCTAAGATCCTTATAACGTTCATCGTCAACGTTAACTTTTGAATAAGGCTTGATTACATCAAGTTGAGTATCGTCAACCGCAATGCTTTTAACAAAGTGCTGTCCTAACGGTGGGTAGTAAATATCAGTCCCTGCCAGAATTAAGCCCGTCGCCATTTGAATTGTCATTGCTATCAGCAAAGCTAATACCATGAGCTTCCCTATTGGGTTATGGCCTGTGTACACTTGTTTGGGAGAGCGTCTGAATTTAGTTAGTTCCTTCTTATACCCTTTCATAAATGGCAGAGTTTGTGACCACATGTCATTCGACGAACCAATAAAACCCATAACCAGCCGAATGATAAGGTTTATGGCAAAAATGTAACCGATAGTAACATGTATGGTTTTAAGCATTATTTTGGCGTCCACCGTTACTCCAAGTGTTTTTCCATTAAAGATGATTAAGCCGATCACTATTAGTAAGCTAATTGTGATGACGTTTATCCAGTGAAAAAGCCTGATGCTTTTAGGCCACACATAAGTAAGTGTTCTAGTTTTGTTCATAACATTTCTCCTTTTCCAGAGATTGCGTAACTTATAAATGGCCTGTTTCGGTGATAGTTGTTGTCCAATACCTAATTTTTATGGTTGTAAATAGTAACTTTAGTTCTTCTTTAAGCTTTTCTAATTCACATTGCTCAATAACTACTTCAAACTTCAGCATATCTTTGTAGCCTCTAACTTGTTCCTCTAAGCTAAAAGCACTATGTTTCTTGCTGTATCCCATGATCGGGAAAATGTTGAAGCCGGATGCTATATCACTCAGCATTAATTGGTCGATAACATCATCCTTGTGCTTCTTAGGGACTATGAAGGTAAAAACTAATGATGAACTAAACATTGCGCTGCTCCAATAAACGATACCAGATTGGTAATAAATAGAGTGTTGTTGCCGTTGAAGTCAGTAAGCCTCCTATAACAACTATAGCAAGCGGTTTTTGTATCTCAGCTCCCGGACCTGAAGCAAACGCTAAAGGTATTAGGCCAAACATTGCAGTGGTCGCGGTCATAAGTACTGGACGCAGCCTTCTTCGAGAGCCATCTACTACACGTTCAGTGATATTAGATATAGTGGTTCTGCTCTGTTCGAAATAACTAACCATAACGATACCATTGAGTACTGCAACACCAAGTAATGCAATAAAGCCAACTGATGCAGGAATTGATAAATATTGTTTAGATATTAGTAACGCAAAAACCCCACCCATTAAGGCGAATGGGATGTTACAAAGAATCAAACTTGCTAAGGATACAGAGCGAAAAGTTGTAAATAAAATCACAAAAATTAAGATCAAAGCTAAAGGAACAACGATAATTAAGTTCTTCATTGCTCGTTGCTGATTTTCGAACTCACCACCAAAAGTTACGGAATAGCCGCTAGGAAGCGACAACTCAGAGTGAACTTTAGCTTGTAACTCTTCAACAAAACTTACCACATCTCTGTTTTCAACATTGGTTGTAATTGAGACAAAACGTTTACCTCGTTCTCTTTCGATCAGTAAAGGTTCTTGTTCTACCTTAATGTCAGCGACGCTCTCTAGAGGTAAAATGGTATTATCAGGCATTAAAACAGATACTTGTTTCAAATCATTTATTGAGCCAATCTGACTTGCTTTGTGCTTCGACGAAGCACCGAAAACAATAGGCGTAAATTTATTAACGGTAACTAGTTTAGATATTTGTGAGCCTTCAAGTTGTGGCTTTAGAAAATCAGTTAATGCTTTAGTGGTTAAACCAAATTGATGAGCTATTTCAGGTTTTAATGAAATGCGAATGTATTTTCCACCCTCTATCAATGCTGTTTGTATGTCTTGACTACCAGATACTTGGCTTACTAACACTTTCATTTTTTCAGCGATATTTGCTAATTCTTGGACTTTATCCCCAAAAACTTTTATTGATACATCGCCTGTAGTGCCAGTTAGCATTTCAGTTACCCGCATTTGAATAGGTTGAGTAAAATTCGTGTTCATACCGGGGTAATTTGATAATACGTTGCGTATATCTTCGATTAGCTGTTGCTTGGTATCAAAGCGCCACTCATTTTGAGGCTTCAACTCCATGAATATATCCGTTTCATTTAGGCCCATAGGATCTAGGCCAAGCTCATCTGATCCAGTTCTGGCTACAATTTGAAGTATTTCAGGTACTTGTTTTAGTAGTGCTTTCTCTACTTGGGTATCAATATTTAGAGAGGATTGCAGGGTAATAGATGGCGACTTTTCTAGTTGAACAATGATGTCTCCTTCATCCAACGTAGGCATAAAACTTTTCCCCAAACTTACAAAGGCAAAAATGCTTGTGATCAACACCAAAAAAGCTATCGATGATGCTGATTTAGGTGAATTAATAACGCTTAATAGCGACTTTTTGTACTGTATTTGTAATGATTTGATGAAGCTAGGCTCACTCGCTTCATTTGATTTCAGTATCATTGAAGCTAGCACCGGGATGCAAGTAAACGCTAAAACTAGCGCAGATAACATCGCAAAAACAATCGTCAATGCAACAGGCGTAAACAGCTTCCCTTCTAACCCTGAAAGAGTTAATAGAGGGGAAAAAACAATAACGACAATTAATGTTCCTGATACAGTTGGCACAGAAACTTCTTTACATGCTCTATAAATAACATGCAGCTTAGGAAGTTTGCTGTTTTCTGAAAGCCTATTTACAGTATTTTCAACAACGACAACAGATGAATCAACAAGCATACCAATAGCAATAACTAAGCCTCCTAAACTCATTAAATTTGCTGATATGGAAAAATGGCTCATTAATATAAAAGTGGCAAGAGCTGCCACCGGCAAGGATATAGAGACAATTAGTGCCGCTCTAAAGTTGCCAAGAAATAAGGCTAGCAATATGATAACGAGTACTACAGCTTGAACTAATGCATTTGTGATGGTTTCTATAGCAGTACTAATCAAATTAGATCTGTCATAAAAGACATTGATACTAGTGCCACTAGGTAGTGAGCGCTCTAGTTCTAAAAGTTTTTCTTTAACTGAACTTACTACTTGATCGGTATTACTGTTTTTTAGCGCAATAACTAAGCCTTGTACGGCCTCTTCACCATTATGTGTCACTGCACCATAACGTATTAAACTTCCTTCGTTGATTGCTGCAACATCGGCTAACCTGATTATTCCTTGTTGGTTGTTTTTTATAACTAACTGACGTATATCATCAATTTTTTCAAATTGTCCTTGTGTTCGAACAACAAAATTGTCGTTACCTTTGTTTATTCGGCCAAGTCCTCCATTTAAATTGTTAGCTATTACGGCTTGTTCAATATCACTAAAAGAAACGTCTAGTGATTCCATTTTCAAAGTAGTTGGTGTTATTTCATATGTTTTTACATAGCCGCCTAAACTGTTTACATCTGCGACGCCTTCAACTGTTCGAAGAATCGGTCTGATCTGCCAGTCCAAAATATCACGTCGCTGTTGAAGGCTTAAGTTTGGATTATCAACTGTAAACATAAAAATTTCACTTAGAGGCGTACTCATAGGAGCAAGACCACCAGAAATACCCTCTGGGAGTTCAGCCCAAATATTCATCAGCCTTTCATTTACTTGTTGTCTCGCCCAATAAATATCAGTGCCTTCTTCAAAATCAAGTGTAATATCAGTAATAGAATATTTTGTGGTTGAACGAAGAATCTTTTGAGATGGAATACCGAGTAACTCTGTTTCGACAATACGTGTAATTTGAGTTTCTATTTCCGAAGTTGTCATTCCCGGTGCTTTTAAGACGATTTTTACTTGGGTAGGAGAAATGTCGGGAAAAGCATCAATTGGCAAATTAAACCAAGCGTTGACTCCTGCAGCAGTCACGAGCAAAGTCAAAATAGTAATAAAAATTCGTTGAATAAGAGAAAACCTGATCACCGCACTTATCATCGTTTATTCTCCCAGCCCGAGAAATAGACCTTGGGCAATGCTAACAAAGGAGCTAAGTACTTCGGCTTGAGGTGTTAGATTGTCAGATTGAACAATGTAGCTATCATTCTCATTGCCAATAATAATGACCTTAACTAAGTTTATTTCTTGTCCTCGTTTTACTGCAACATAGCTTTTGTTATTGAGTTCGAATAATGACTGGTGAGGGACTTTAATACCTTCAATTAAAACGATAGGTGTTAGTAACAGTTGTTGCCCGAGTTTAAGCTCACACGATGAGTCGAAACTACTCCATACTGTTTGCTTATAACGGCTGATTGTTTCGTCAACATTTTCTACTTTTAGTATGCAATTATCTTCAGTTTTAAATGAGTTAACATTTTTTACATTGCTAGCTAATAGCGAAGATTTTACAAAAACATTATGGGAAGGAATTATTTCAAAAAGGTATGGTGATTGTTCGTTCGTATACTCAAGTTGACCATTAGAAGGACTGATTATAAAAATATCGCCGTTCTTATCGATGGCTAATTGTTGTAGTGCATGGCTTAAGTGTTCAAAACTTAACTTTGCTTGAAGATAGGTTTTGTTGATGTCTAACCATTCAGCACTTTTTATCGTTTTCGAATTTGCATAATTTTTAACAGACTCAAGATGCTTCTTACTTTCTAAAAGTATTGATTTACTGGCATCTATTTCTTCTAAGAAGTGATTTACTTCTGGCCCTTCTATTCTAGCTACTTTTTGTCCTTTACTTACCTTAACACCCGGATTGTATAAAAAAGATATTTGTTGCGGTGTAAAAGGCAGTTGTACTTTGAAACTGGATTTAGGTTTGAAGGATACTTCTCCAAGCACTTGCTCTATCTCCATACTGTCAACCCGATGTACGGTTTGGAACTTATGTTTAAAATTTCCCAATTGTGAAATGGCGATCACTGAATTGGTGACTTGTTCAGCTTGAATATGCATGCTTAAAACAGTTAACAACATTGACGCTATTAATGAGAATAATCGATATGAGGTTGCTATCATTTGTTACTGACTCTTGTTAGGCTAACTGGGATAGTTGCCTTGAATGGTTTGTAAAGTGAAGTTACCTTACAAATAATGTTTAGTTTTTACGTCAGGCATGTGTTGTAGATTCATGAGACAAATGTCCCATAGACTTTTTAACTGGTTGATTTTAAATGAAAGATAAATCGATAGCGGTGCTTCTAGCTATAATAATGGTACTCAATTTTTTTGATGTAATTACTGATATTTCTTTAGGTGTTCCAACTTGGCATATTGTCGAAGAAAGCTTGATTGTTTTAGCTTCAGCGATTGGTTTTGTTTTTTTGGTTCGAGATATTTCAAACCGCACAAAGCGTATTAAACAGTTAAAAAGTGAATTAGATAAATCGGGCATTCAACTAAAAAATATTTCGGAAGAAATGAAGCGCGCTCGTATAAAGTACAGTGAAGTCATAAATGAACAGTTTAATCAGTGGAGACTGACAAAAAGTGAACAAGAAGTTGCTATGTTAATGCTGAAGGGATTGAGTTTTAGAGAAATTAGTGGTGTAAGAGATACCAAAGAAAAAACAGTTCGTCAGCAGGCTTCTAGTATATATGTCAAAGCGGATGTAGAGGGGCGACATGAGTTTTCAGCTTGGTTTTTAGAAGACTTCATGGAGCCAGACAGTACACTAGAGTAGTCATCCTTTATCTTACCTACTATTATCTAGAAGATAAGAACACTTTAGCTTATGTAAAGTTGAATAATCTAAAAGGCATAGGCTTAACTTGAAATAATGGCCGTTTTTGACAAAGAGCCGCAATTCGCCTCTGAAACGTTTTTGTCCATTGACGAGTTATAGATATAACTCGCCTTCGCTCCATTTTAAGTTAGGGCGACTAACTTAAATAAGTAAATAATTATCAATTGTATTAATTGCGTGCTTTTGTAAAGTTTTAGTAATATCTTATTTTTTACTTCGTCATGATTGTTGAATTACTTAGCAAATTGAAAAATTTAGTTTTTCTGGTATTTTATTGGATATGAAAGTAGATGTTTATTAATGAATCGTCTACATAATAAACTGTTACTTTCTTAAACAAGGATGAACATGAAATTAGAGTCAGTTAGAATTCAAAACTTTCGATCTTTTAAAGACGAAACTATAAACTTTGATAATTATAATTGCTTCGTTGGGCCTAATGGAGCAGGCAAATCAACAGTAATGAATGCATTGAATGTATTTTTTCGGCAACACAAAGATTCTAAAACCGACTTAAGTAAACTTTCAGTTGATGACTTTCACCATAAAAATACGAATGATCCAATTTCAATTACTGTAACTTTCAAAGAGCTTTCAGAAGATGCTAAAAGAGGGTTGGCTGATTATGTAAGGCAGGACAAGTTAGTTGTTACCGCTAAGGCTGAATATGATGAAGGAACAGAAAGGGCGGAAGTAAAACAGTTTGGTAATAGACTTGGTATGACCGAGTTTAAAATTTGGTTCGAAGCTGAAAAAGCTAAGAAACCAGCTAAGGAATTAAAAGAAATCTTTGCGAGATTAAGAAGCCAATGGCCGGAAATATCAACAGCAAATACAAAAGCCGATATGGCAGTCGCACTTAATTCCTTTGAGGCTGCTCACCCTGAGAGTTGTAGCCTTATTCCTAGTGAAGATCAGTTTTATGGTGTTACGAAAGGCGCTAATAGACTTGCCCCACATTTACAGTGGGTATTTGTATCTGCATCAAAAGACTTTTCCGAGGAAGCTGAGGAAAACAAAAATTCTGCTCTTGGGCAGTTATTGTCAAGGGCCATAAGATCGAAGGTAAACTTTACTGAAAAAGTCACAGGTTTACGAAATGATTTAAAACAAAACTATCAATCAATGCTTGAAGCAGAACAAGGTGTTCTCTCAAGTATATCTGATTCGTTAGAAACCAAGCTAAAGCTATGGGCTAACCCCAGTGCCACAGCAAAAGTTCTTTGGAAAAGTGATGCTGAAAAAGCTATAAAAATTGAAGAACCATTCGCTCATATACAAATTGGCGAAAAAGGGTTTGAAAGTGAATTGGCACGGTTTGGTCATGGAATGCAGAGGTCATATCTATTAACTCTACTTCAAGAGTTAGCCGCTATTGATGACGAGAACGCACCTACACTCGTTATGGCTATTGAAGAGCCAGAGTTGTATCAACACCCTCCTCAAGCGAGGTACCTGTCAGAAGTTTTACAAGAACTAGCAAATGACAATTCTCAAATTGTAGTCTGTTCACATAGTCCGTACTTCATACCAAGTGATGATTTCCATGCAGTGAGAATGGTAAGGGAGGTTGGTTCTCCAATTTCTTCATCTGTAACTTCATTAAAATATGATGACTTAGTAAAAGAGCTCTCGGATGCTGGTGAGAAAGCAGTCAAAGAAAGCGGCATGATCGCTAAGCTTTACCCAACATTGCGCCCTGAAATTAGTGAGATGTTCTTTAGCAAGAAGTTAATATTAGTAGAAGGAGTAGAGGATGTAGCCTATTTAACATCTTATATTCAATTGATGGAAAAATTGTCTGAATTTAGGCGATCTGGATACCATATAATTCCAGTTGGTGGAAAGAATGAGCTGATAAAACCTCTTGCAATAGCAAAACTTCTCAATATCGAAGTTTTTGTAATTTGTGACGCAGACACGGACAAAACGAGAGAATCTGAAATAAACAAACATAAGAAAGACAATGCTGCTATTTTGCACCTATTAGGTCATGAAAAAGGTGAAAACTGGCCTAGTAATGATGTGATAAAAACTAATCTTAGAATGTGGAAAACAAATATAACAAATACCATTGGGCCAGAATTTGGTAAAGATTGGAATCAGCATGAAGATCAAGCTGCTGCTTTTTATGGAAATGCAGGTGGATTGAAGAAAAATCCTTTAGCAGTTTCAAGGGCTCTAGAGAGTGCTTGGAAAGCAGGCTTAAAGTCAGATACGTTACAAGATTTAGTTAATAATATTCTTGGTCCCACCGAACCAGAAGCTAACAAGTCAAAGCAGTCAGATAGCGCAGGCGCTGCTGTTTGAGGCGTAATGTTTACAAAGAAGTTGGTAGGAAATAATGGATAATAAACCATTGGAAGAGTTAGCTGAGAATTACATTAAAACGAGGCTATCAAAAGCGAAAATTAAGTACTTGAAACCAAACTATGACACCGATGGTGCGGATCTAGTGCTACTAAATCCTTTAAATAAACATATTGCAAAACAGGTAATTGTTCAATCTAAAGGTCGTAACGTGACTGAAAAGGCAAGCAATGTTTCAATACCTGCTGAATATGTCGTCTCAAATTTCGTTTGCTTTTTGTATTTGGAAGTTGATGGTGATTCAGATGACCATTTTTACATATTTTTTAGTGAAGATATTAAAAAATGGAATGAAAATAATGGAAAGTACATATTAAGTATACCTAAAGGTTTTAAAGGTAGTGAATACTTTGAGCAACATCTTTTTAATTCTAGCTCTCATATAAAAACAATAGAAGAACTATTAAATAACGCTCCTATGTTACGTCAAAGTTATGTCGAATTTGAAAATATGGAGCTAAAAGAAATAATATTTGAAATGTGGAAAAAGTATGATTCTTTCCCTGACTTAAATTTAGTAACTGCATTATACGATGATTTCTATGAGCTGACAGGTTCATCAGCACTTGATATCTTTGCTATTTGTACCATCGCTAATCATCTTGAAAGTCTAGATTATAGAAGCTTAGATTTATTTATGCAGGATCTATTCATCATCAGAAATATTGATAAACCTATAAAAGATTTTGTAACTATACATAATCCAGAACAAATACGACGTTTAAACTCTTCATGGTCAATCGTGTATAACCGTGTTTTGTTTGGACAAGTCGATGTCACCTATGATGGCATTGATTACAAAGGCCTATATTGCTATATAGGTGATAGTGAAGATCACGTTGAAGCTTTGTTGTTCGACAACGGAGATTATGTCTGTTTCGGAAAAAGAGTATAGCGTAATGCACACATAAAAAAGCATTTAAGAGTGATTCTCAACGCTTGGCATTTTTGGTTTGGGTTGAGTTTAGTGATTACGCCGGTTAAATTAAGTGTTTTGGTCGCGTGCTTCACGCCTTAATTGGGCGTTAGTTTACTGGGGGAAATATATGAGCATGGATGTAGCTGTTTGGGTTACTTGCTTCGCAGCTTTGCTCGCAGATCTTACAAAAACCGATGGCTGGAATGTGGAAAAATGGGATGACTTTACATCGTATGTATATCCGAGCCCTAAAATGGATTGGCAGCTTATACTCGAAAAGTTAGATGACTCTCTAAAACCAACCGACCAAGCATTAAAATTAATTCCAAATATCAAGCATGGCTATATTCTTTCTTTAGAGCCAATTAGTGCAGGTGAACTAGGTTACAAAATGCTCGAAGAATCAATTCAGTCTATAGCAAATAAATGTGGTGGGGCTGTAGTTGAAGGTCCAGCAGGTACGAGCAAGGTAGACTCAAAGCCGTAAACTAACAAGGCAATTATGTATGGGGCGTTAGGGTTACAAGGATAATTCATGGATACGAGTGGTATTTATACTTTATTTACAAGTCTTGGATTTACAATACAAGACTACCTACTTATTACACTTTGTCCGTTATTTGCTGCTATTGGTAGCATGGTTCATGCGATGCTTGTAGAAATTAACCCGAACAAACTCCCCACAAGTGGCCGCATGCGTGAAAAAAATCATGCTATGGCAACTTTGAAGTGGCTCTTCTACAGAATATTTATCGGTGCAGCTCTCGGTTTAATTTTGGGTTTATATTTCGTTGGTTCATTAGTTGAAAGTCCTAATGCTATCGCTAGAATATTTGCCTTAGCAGTATTGCTTGGGTATTCCGCTCCTAAATTATGGGCTATGCAAGAAAAACACATTTTAGAGCAAATGGACAAAAAAATTAAAGTAGCTATTGGTGAAAGTAACCCTAACAAAGTCGTAAAAGCGGAAAAATAACAGTTGGCTTTGCTCGTGCCTCACAAATTTTAGCCAACTATCATTTGCCAGTTACAACGGCGTTACCGAATAAATACTCTAACTCATTTCTGTCCGTGCGACTTGAAGTCGTATGAAGCGCTGTTCACCGCGATAAGAGTGAACCATCTGTATCACCAGATGACCCTATGGCTCTGAATAAAGCAGCGAGCCAGACAATGTAACAAAGCCAATTGGCGGGAAACAAATCGCGAGAGGCGTTTCTTCCTGATAACCACAATCGGGTAAGTGCTAGGGTGTCAGTATGATGAACGTATGTGAATCCATGTAAGGTGCGTTATACGAGAAGCAGCGGAAGTGGTTTATATGCTGTGGCCAAACGGCAACGTGAGTAGGAAAGAGATTGGACAGTGCTCTTTCGTGATCGATAGGCTCACCGCACTATAGTGGGCATCTAACCTGATATTGCGCGACATACGGAACAAGGTAAGCCTGTATTTCTCCTTACGGGAAAGTAACCTGTGAAGGTTGCCGATAGATGTGCAGGTAAAGGAGGTTGGAAAAAGCCAATGCTGCGTTGTAATGATGCAGATACAGATTTTATCTGGCACGAAAGTGAGCCCACTTCCAACTGGTCTCCCGTTGCAAGATGATTTGAAGAACTTTATTGATGGAGAAACGCAAATGATGACTTCGCTTGAAGTTAGTGCCTCTTCAGACAACAGCGAATGGCAATCCATAAACTGGAAAGTCGTTGAGCAACATGTATTAAAGCTTCAAATGCGTATTGCAAAGGCAATTCGAGAAGGTAAACGGGGTAAGGCTAAAGCCTTGCAATGGATACTGACTCACTCGAAGTCAGCAAAATTACTTGCTGTCAGACGAGTATCACAAAATAAAGGTAAACGAACGGCAGGAATTGATGGCATCACATGGAATTCTGATGCACAAAAACTTGCGGCAGTTAACCAATTGAGCAGAAAAGGCTATAAAGCGAAACCGCTCAGACGCATCTATATCCCCAAGAAAAACGGCAAACTCAGACCATTAGGTATTCCGTGCATGATAGACCGTGCGCAACAAGCGTTACATCTTCTAGCCTTGGAGCCAATATCTGAAACTATTGCTGACCCAAACAGCTACGGGTTTCGACCGAACCGCAGCACGGCTGATGCGATTGCACAATGCTTTAAGTGCTTGTGTAAACCAAGCTCAGCGCAGTGGGTACTCGAAGGCGATATCAAGGCTTGTTTCGATAAAATTGGCCACCAATGGCTAACAGATAACATTCCAATGGACAAACGAATATTGAAACAATGGCTTGGGTGCGGGTTTATCGACAAAGGGTTATTCTACAAAACAGACGAAGGAACGCCACAAGGTGGAATAATCTCGCCAACACTGATGTTATTGACGCTTGCAGGCTTGGAGAAGCAAGTGAAATCGATAGCGCTTAAAACTGGCTCAAGGATAAACTTTATTGGTTATGCTGATGACTTCGTTATCACAGGTACATCGAAAGATGTGCTCGTTAATGAGGTCAAACCGCAACTGGTTAAGTTCCTAAAGGAAAGAGGGTTAACTCTATCTGAGGAGAAAACACATGTTACCCATATTGATGACGGCTTTGACTTTTTAGGGTTTAACCTTCGAAAGTACAAAGGAAAACTGCTTATTAAACCAAGCAAGAGCAACGTGCTGTCATTCTTAAGTAACATGCGTGAACTTATCAGATCACACGCAACTGTATCAACGACAGATCTCATTAAACTAATGAATCCAAAGTTGCACGGTTGGGCGAATTATTATCGCCATTGTGTGGCAAAGCGAACCTTTACCTATGTAGGTCATCAGATCTTCTGGGCGCTATGGCGGTGGGCGCGGCGGCGTCATACCCGTAGAAGCAGAATGTGGGTTGGTCGTAAATACTTTCAAGGTTTAAATGGTCAATGGCTATTTCATGGTTATCAAATGATAAACAATGAAATACGAGTTCTCATTCTTGCTCAAATTAACAAAACGCCAATCAGAAGACACGTTAAGATCCGAAGTGCGTCAACCCCGTACGATCCTAAATATCGGGATTACCTGGAGAATAGGAAGACCAATAATTACGGACGAAATACTTGGGCCCAACCTGTCGTAGCAAGTTTGTGACATTGCTGGGTGACATTATGTTGCCTTAGTGGAGGCTTGAGCCGTATGCGGTGAAAGTTGCACGTACGGTTCTTAGGAGGGCGGCACTTGGTAACAAGTGTCGTCTATCCGACAAA
>NZ_LRUE01000010.1 GCF_001550135.1 Pseudoalteromonas shioyasakiensis | reverse complement strand
CTACGGGGAAACATTAGGTGCTAGGATTCAGACTCTAGGACGCGATGTAAAATCGCTGCTACAGACTCGAAACTCGTTCCTCGTATCTCGCATCTCGTATCTCGTTCCTCGTATCTCGAAACTCGCTAACTTTCCCCTTTCCCCTTTCCCCTTGAAACTAGCAACTCGTAGCTAACAACTCGTACCTCGTTACCTACAACTTCGTTACCCACCCGTATTCACCATGGCTTTGAAACTTGTAGCTTTGATTACCGGCATCAAATTGGCCTTGTAGGGTGTTTTCTGTGAGGGTCATCACGGCTTGATGGCCTGCTTTAGCATGATCATTGACCTTGCCAAATACACTTCTATCGCCATTGCTGGCTTCGATGATGTTACTAATTTCGACGGTGTAACTGAGGTATTCGTCGATGACTAAAATAAAGTGATCGCCAGGTTGTAGGGTTTTTAGGGTGTCTAAATCAAATTCGCTGAATGCGGTGTTTGCTAATTGGTCAGGCAAACGGCCTTGTTTGTATAGGTAATCGTGCGCGTGATTAGATAGCTGATTAAGCGGCGCAGTTAAGTTCACAATGGGCTGTGGGGCTATTTGGTCGGCTTCTGCTTTGTAAGAGGCAACAAACTGCTGTGTGCTGGGTTTTGTTTTAAAACCATCACTTTGAATGTGCCATTCATTCAGTGCAAATGCTGTAAGTGGCAGAATGAAGATTAATGCAAGCGTCCTGTTCACATGTTTCTCTTACGGGTTTTTATGTTAACTCATTGTTAGTTTTTACCTCAAGTTAACAACTCGGTCAATAGTTAATCACTAAGTAGTGGTTTTTATTATCGTGTCGATAAAATTAATTTGTTTTACTCGGCTCTGAATGCTGAGCATAATCCGCGTTTTTTTGTCACCGAAACTCCAAGACTAGAGGTACCTACCATGCGCGGGTGGATCATTTATAAAGATAGCCAAGGCTTGTTAAAGCAAGAAACCTATGAAGTTGAACGTTTACTTGCTGCAGCCAAAGAAGAGGGCATAGATTTACAAGTTTACTCGCCAGATCAATTTGATCTAACTATTACTCGTGAAGACGGTAAAAGTATCTTAATTGATGGTCAATCTGTTGAATTACCGGACTTTGTTATTCCTCGTATGGGTGCAAGTACAACCTATTTTGCGCTGGCGATTATCCGCCATCTTGAGCGTTTAGGTGTTTATTGTGTCAATAGCTCGCAATCAATCGAAACAGTGAAAGACAAACTGTTTGCACAGCAAATTCTTGCTGAATGTAATTTACCTACGCCGAATACCATGTTGGTTAAGTTTCCGGTGAATATTGATTTGGTTGAAAAGCAAATTGGCTTTCCTGTGGTTATTAAAACGTTATCGGGCTCGCAGGGCAGTGGCGTGTTCTTATCAAAATCAAAAGAAGAGTTTGATGACTTAATGCAGCTGATTGAAGCGGCAAACCCACAAGCAAACATCATTTTACAGCAGTTTGTTAAGTCGAGTCATGGTCGTGATTTGCGAGTACTTACTATCGGTGGCCGTGCTGTTGCGTGTATGGAACGTAACTCACAGGGTAAAAATTTTAAAGCGAATGTCAGTGCTGGTGGTACAGGTAAGTCATTTCCTATTACGCCAGAAATCGAATGGCTTGCAACCCAAACTGCGAACGTACTTAACCTTGATGTGGCTGGCATTGATTTATTGTTTGATGAGCAGCACTTTAAAATTTGTGAAGCAAACTCAAGCCCTGGTTTTGAAGGCTTAGAAGGTGCGTTGGGTATTGATGTAGCCAAAGAGATTTTGCACTTCATTCGCATTCGTTTAGGTATTTTTGATAAGCCAAAAGTTGTCGAAGAGCCTTGTTTAGAGGCCGTTTAAACTTTCAAAAGGCGTGGTTATAACACGCCTTTTTTGTGTCATCTGTATAGTAAATAAATCTTAAAATACTACAAAAGTGTACAGTGCCATCTGGCAAATCATAGGATATGGTAGATTTTTAATTGCCAAGGAGTGTGTGTACATGAGTCAGCTCATCAGTCGAGCAACCGCTGGATTAGTGGCCGTTATTATTGGCTTTACCAGTTCAATCGCGCTTATTTATCAGGTTGTTATGGTGTTAGGTGGCACACCTGATTTAGTTGCCAGCTGGGTGTTAATGCTTGGTCTTGCGATGGGCGTCAGCTCGATTGCGTTGTCTTATTACTACAAAGTGCCCATTCTTATCGCGTGGTCAACAACCGGAGCGGCACTCCTTATTTCAAGTGCCCAAGGTTATAGCTTAAACCAAGCTGTTGGCGCGTTTATGTTCTCGGCGGCGCTGGTGTTTTTGTCTGGTATTACCGGCGTGTTCGAAAAAATGATGAACAAGATCCCAAGCCAATTGGCTTGTGCCATGCTTGCAGGCGTGCTGGTGAATTTTGGTATTGATGTGTTCAACTTTATGAGTGAGCTACCTTTAGTCATTGGTTTAATGGTGGCTGTTTATTTATGTGGAAAGCGCTATTTTCCTCGCTTTGCTATGCTTGCAGTGGTTGTTGCGGGCTTTTTAATGGCTGGTGTGACTGGGCAGATTGATACCTCTAGCTGGCAGTGGAAAATGAGCGAGTTTGCTTACATTGCGCCTGAGTTTGACTTAAACGCCATGATAAGTGTTGGTTTGCCGCTGTTTATTGTCACCATGACGTCGCAAAACTTACCGGGTATTGCTGTTTTAAAAGCACATCATTACAAAGCTCCTGTATCGGCAGCGTTAAATGTAACCGGGCTTTTAAATGTATTTATTGCACCATTTGGTGGTTATGCCATTAACCTGGCGGCTATAACGGCTGCCATTTGTATGAGCCCTGAGGCCGATAAAGACCCAAGCAAACGTTATTGGGCAAGCATTGCTGGTGGTGTTTTTTACATTATTATGGCGCTCCTTGCGGCAACCTTGGTCGGTTTGGTAGCAAGTTTGCCACAGGCATTAATTTTGGCGTTGGCAGGCATTGCACTCTTCGCCACCATTGCGAGCAGCTTACAGCAAGCCTTAACAGAGGCGTATTATACCGAAGCTGCGATCGTGACCTTTTTAGTTACAGCTTCAAACCTAACTTTGTTCTCTGTTGGTTCTGCGTTTTGGGGGATTGTTGCTGGCACGGTAACTTTGGTTATGACACGTAAGGATTAATGACACGCTTAAATATTAAAAAAGGCCCTAGTTACTGTATATAATAACTAGGGCCTTTTGTTATTTAAGTAATGGTTTTATCACTTCAAACATCGCATTGATATGGTCATCGCGGGTATTCAATGCAGGAATGTAGCGGTACTTTTCACCGCCTGCGTGTTCAAAGTTTTCGCGGTTTTCGCCTTCGAGTTCTTCTAACGTTTCTAAACAGTCAGCACTAAATGCAGGGCTTAGAATTGCAACATCTTTAATCCCTTCAGCAGGGTAGCTTTCAAGGGTTGCGTCTGTGTATGGCTTCAACCATTCAGCTTTACCAAAACGGCTTTGGAAAGTTGTTACAGCAAAGTCTTTCTCAAAGCCAAGTTTCTCTGCTACTAAACGGGTGGTTTGCATACAAAAGCAATAGTAAGGGTCGCCGTTTTCTAAAAACAGTTTAGGTGTACCGTGGTACGAAAACACCAATTTTTGGGGCGTGCCATGGGCATTAAGATCTTCGCTAATGCTAGCGGCTAGGGCATCAATGTATGTTGGGTTGTCGTGATAGCCATTAATAAAGTGTAGCTCAGGCACCCAGCGCCACTTACGAAGAACATTCGATACAGCATCAAACGTTGAGCCAATAGTAGTGCTTGAATATTGCGGGTACATTGGCAGTACGATCACGCGAGTGATGCCTTTTTCGCGCAGCTCTTCAAGGCCCGCTTCAATTGAAGGGTTTCCGTAGCGCATGGCCATGACCACTTCAGTGTCGTGGTGTCCTTTGTTTTTTAAAAGGGCTGCCAATTTTTTGCTTTGCTCTCGGGTAATATGCGTGAGCGGTGAGCCGTTTTCAGTCCAGATGCTTTTATAAAGTGCTGCTGAGCGTTTTGGGCGTAACGTAAGTACAAAGCAATAAAGGATGAACATCCAAATAAAGCGTGGGATCTCGACAATTCGAGGGTCCGATAAAAACTCGCGTAAATAAGTTCTAAGTGCCGCGGTAGTAGGGGCGTCTGGGCTCCCTAAGTTGGTCAGTAAAATGCCCGTTTTTTTGTTGAATCGGCCGTCATGAGGCTTATCGGTAATGGCGGAAAATCGCGACACTGAGTGCTCCTATATGAAGTAATCGTAATATAAATCACATTGTAACGAAGTAAGCTGATTATGTGATCACTTTATTCGCTAATTTTTGATCATGATCCTGAAAGGATTCGGTTTTCTTGCTTCAAGCTGCTGCAGCTTTGCAATTGATTTTGCACCAAACACATGCCCTTTAGGTAATAACAAAATACCGTCGTAGCTTCTTAGTGCGTGCCCAAGTACCATGCCGTTTTTAAGATCTTGAGCCGAGATAATTTTCATGGTGCCGACTTTTTGATCGCTGGCACACTTAATTTCTATGTTGTTAAGGGCTTCTAGAATTTTAGGGTGATAATAGGTTCCGCTATATAGCTGTAGTTGATCACGTGCTCTTTCAAAGTCACTTTCGTCTGCGCTCTTGAATTGTTCAACTGCTAGCCAAAAATCTCTTGCTACCGCTAATATCATAGCTTTTATCGGAATTTCTTTTCCTTTTAAGCCTTTAGGTTGGCCTGTCCCATTGTAATGTTCGAATTGGTAATAAATAGCCTCCGAGACATCATGTAAATGGGTAGCAGGCATGAGCATTAACTGCGCGGTACTTGGATGGGTGTAAAAGATTTTTTTTTGGTTTTCGGTTAGTTCTCTGGTTGGCTTTTTATAAAGCTCAGGCTCCATAGCGAGCAAGCCAATTTGTGCAAGATAACCTGTTATTTCTGCTCTTTCAATTCGCTGTTTTTCTAAGCCAAGGCTTTGTGCTAGTTGCTTACAAGTTGTGGCTATATTTTGCGCTTGGTTACCATCTAGGTAGGGGTTAGCGTTTATAAAGTTATATAAGATTTCGAAGGTGGTACGGTGCTCGTGTTTTTCACGCTCGTTGACTTCTTCGAGTTGTTTGAGCACTTTTCGAATTTGTAACGTACGCTTTTCTACCATTTGCTCAAGGTTGTTGTTTAGCTCTTTTAACTGGCTGTTTTGCGCTTTTATTTTTTGCTCTAACTGCTTGTTTTGGCGCTTTAATGAGGTTTTTTCTATGCCATCACTAATGTTTCGTAGCAGTAATTCGTTTTGCCATGGCTTTTGGATATAGGCATGAATTTTACCTTTATTGACAGCGGCAATGGTGTTGTCGATATCTGAGTAACCGGTTAGCAAAATTCGGTGTGGTTCTGGGTCTATATTAAGTGCTTGTGCAAAGAAGTCGGCGCCGTCCATGTTTGGCATACGCATGTCGCAAATGATCACATCGAAGCTATAAGTGGCCAAAACTTTTAGTCCTTCAAGTGGATCTGAGCTGGCTTTTGCAGTGATGTTGCTTGCTGCTAATAAGCGTAACAATGTGCGCAGCACGATTTCGTCATCATCTATGCATAAAACCTGAATATGTTGTTTGCTAACTTGTTCTGCCATACCGTTTTACTATGAGTCATCGTTAATCAATAACATAGCCTTAAATCAAGCCTTGTGCTAGGTTTTAAAAGAGACAAACAATGTTTGAGATGAATATGGATGACTTTAAGCAAGCCTATTTGTTAGAAAAAGCGGCCAGAGAAGAAGCTGAACAATTGCTCGCAGACAAAAGCCGTATTCTAGTCGCATTAAACAGTGAGCTTGAGCAAAAAATTGCTGACTTAGAGCATCATCAAGCTATGTTCATTCAAGCCGAAAAAATGGCCACTTTAGGCACTCTTTGTGCTGGGGTTGCCCATGAAATAAATAACCCTCTTGCCTATAGCATTAGTAATGTTGATTGTTTAAAAAATTACTGTAATTACTTTAGCGAGTTACTTGCTGTATGTGATGAATTTGCCTGCAACGATACTGATAAAGCCACGTTTTGTAAGCAGTTAACAGAGCTTAATAAAGTACATTCGTTTCGCTTTATGGCTGATGATTTACCTGAACTAATAAGCGACACCTCACAAGGCTTGCAAAGGATCAGTAAAATTGTGGCTAATTTACTGGATTTTTCGCGGCCTAAAAGTCACGACAAGCAATTTGCCGATATGACGGAGGCGGTAAAAAGTGCCGTTAAACTACTTGCTAATCAACTTCGTAATTGCCATTTGCATACCCAATACAGCCCGATATCACAAAGTTGGTGTAACTTACCCGCCATAAGCCAAGTGATTGTTAATATCTTAATTAATGCCAAATAAGCTTGTGATAATTTAAGCGCAAAAGCTGAAATATCCGTTGCTGTGTATGAACTTGAGCAGCATATTTATATCGATGTTGAAGATAATGGCGCCGGTATGTCAGAAGAAACCATTGCGAAAATATACGATCCCTTTTACACCACTAAACCTGTTGGTGAAGGCACCGGCATGGGGATGACCATGGTATATGCCATAGTGCATGAACATCAAGGATGTATTGATATTCAAAGTACAGAAGGAATGGGCACACGAATTAGCTGCGTGTTCCCGGTACAAAGTCAGGTCAGGAAGACTGTAACTAGCTGACAGTATTTCAGTTGTTGCAAAAATTTGTGAATTCGCTAGGGTAGGAATACACCCTTACCAAAACAACATGTAAAGGCTCAATATGCTTAACCAACAAAGTTCGGATGTATTTAAAAATTACCTCGCTAGTCAAAGAGAAACTAATCAAGTCAGCTTGGATCAAGTGATTGGCTATATGTCTGGTTTGTTAGCCTGCTCAGAGTTTTTTGGTGAGTCAGAGTTAGCAAATTATATTGCCGATAATGATGAAGCGGTATTCAACACCTTAATGACAGATTCAGAGCCGCGCGATGCAATGATTGAACTGCTCGACAACGTAACCGAAGCACAAGTTGAACAAAAGAAAATCTTAGCCGAATTATACCCAAATGAAGTTAACAGCAATGAACCAAGCCAAGCACTACAAGACTTTTGTAGCGGGTATATTGCAGCGTACATTGTGAACCAAGATATTTGGCACAGCGATTTACAATTTTTACTCAAGGCTGATTCGCAGCAAGAAAACGAAAGCGAAGATGGCCAGTTGTTTATTGATAATTTTGAAGCAACACTCGATTTACTTACTACTTTTGCAATGTGGGATCAGGCGCTGGCAAATCATCCTGAACCAGAAAAACTAGGCGAAGGGTTTGTCACCTTCTTTAATGCGCTAGACGAGAGCTTATCTGAGATTGCCACTATGGCGTTAATGCTTGAAGATGAAAAGCTGGCGATGCTTGAGCAAGATCAGTAAACATTTTCCTCCTCAGTAGAGATAAGCTGATAGTTGCATTATTTTGCTTGTTTCTACTGAAAAACGAATAATTCCAACCGTAAAAATTCCATTAATACTACAAATGGAAAAATTTATACCTAAGTCGTACCTGATTTTTCTTTCATTTTGTGTATTTGTTGATAGGATGTTTTGCAAGAGTTAACTCGCAGGCTTGAGTTAACTTTCAAAAATCGTGATTTCTAAAATCAACAACACGTGCTTAGTGCTTTTCTTAATTTCTCCAAAAGGGGCGTCTTTTTGTTTTAAGGAAAGCCTGAATATCAACAGGATACACATGACAACACATTCTTTAAGTATGCTGGCCGTTGCGGTTAGTGTGGCTGTTTCTGCGACTTCAGTGCAGGCAGCAGAGCAAGCATCTGCTGCGAAAGCAGATAAAAACATCGAACAAATCTCTGTATTAGGCTCACGAGTTGCCAATCGTACGGCTACCGAATCAACATCGCCGGTTGATTTGATTGATGCTGACGACTTAAACAAAGGTGGTTTCACTGAACTGGGCCAAAGTCTGCAAGCGACGGCTCCTTCATTTAACTTTTCTCGTACGCAAGTGTCAGATGGCTCTGACTTATTTAGACCTGCGACTCTTCGTGGTTTACAGCCAGACCAAACGTTAGTGCTTATAAATGGTAAACGCCGCCATAACCAATCTATTTTTGGTTTAAATGGTACTGTAGGTGCCGGTGCTGCGGGTACCGATATGAATGCGATTCCGCTTACTGCGTTAAAAGGCGTTGAAGTACTTCGTGATGGTGCTGCTGCGCAATATGGTTCTGATGCGATAGCCGGTGTTATCAACTTATCGTTAAACGATTCAACGGGTGTTACAACGGGCTATGTGCAAGCGGGTAGCACGGGTGAAGGCGATGGTGACACTATTTCAATGGGTTTAAACCGTGGCTTTGATTTAGGTGATGAAGGCGGCTTCATTAACTTTTCTTTAGAATACCGTGATGCTGATGGCACCAACCGAGCTGAACGTGATACTGGAGGCTCAGTTGATGTACCAGCCGGTACGCTGTCTGACGAAGTTCGTTGGGGACAGGGGAATGCTGATAGCGAATTTACCTCTGTGTTTTATAACATGGCATTACCATTTGGTGAGACCGAGCTTTACTCATTTGGCGGATACTCAAACCGTACTGCCCTAGGTAATGGTTTTTACCGTAACTTTGACCAAGCAGCGAAGAACGTTGTGCAAGTATATGGCGATGGCTTTTTACCTCGTATCGATAACGAAGCCGAAGATATTTCGTTTTCACTTGGTTTGCGCGGAGAGCTAAATCCAGATTGGAGCTATGACGTATCTGCCGTATATGGTGAGAATAGCTATGATTTCACTTCAAAAAATACTCTAAATGCGTCGTATGCTGCTGAATATGTGGCGAATAACCCAGATGCAAGTGATGCTGATATTGCTGCTAATGCGGGCCCTTCAGGCGGATACTCAGGTGGCTTTAGATTTGATCAAACAACCGTTAATGCAGACCTTAATGGTATTGTAGATATTGGTCGCAGCGAGCCATTATACGTATCTGTGGGTGCTGAGTACCGTAAAGAAAATTATGAAATCGTGCCGGGCGAAGAAGCCTCTTATGCATGTGGTTTAGCTAATTCAGATACCTCATACCCTGCGGTAAACGACAGCAGCGTATTCGCTGAGTGTGGTTTCCAAGCTTATAACGGTTTACGCCCTGAAGCGTCAAACAAAGAGAGCCGTCACAGCTATGCATTTTATGTAAATGCCGAAACGCTGATCACGGACGCATGGCAAGTAAGTACAGCGCTTCGTTATGAAGACTTCTCTGATGCAGGTGATGACATCATTGGTAAGCTAGCAACGCGCTATGAAATTACCGATGACTTTGCCGTGCGTGGTGCGATTTCTTCTGGCTTTAGAGCACCATCACTGCAACAAAGTGCCTATACAGCCTACACCACCAACTTAGGTGCTGGTGGCGTGTTATTGCAATCATTCACAGCAACAGCGGGCTCTGATTTCCCATCAGCACTTGGCGTTGATAGCCTTGGCCTTGAAAGCTCAGAAAACTTAAGTGCAGGTTTTGTTTACAACGTAACTAGCGATTTATCGCTAACCGTTGATTTTTACCATGTTGCTATTAAAGACAGAATTACCCTTGGCAGCTTAATGTCGGCGGACGATGTTTCATTTAGTGCCGAGGCCGTGGCCGCGCTTAATGCAACAGGAGCACAGCAAGCTAACTACTTCTCAAACTCAGTTGATTCAACCACCAAAGGGGTTGATATTATTGCTTCGTACCGCACCGATTTGTATGACGGTAATTTCTCAGCAACCTTTGCGGGTAACATTAACGAAACTGAAATTGATGATGTAAATGCACCTGAGGGGATTCCTGAGTCAATCGCCCTTGATGATTTACAACGTAGTTTCTTAACAGACGGTCAACCTGGTGAGCGTGCAACGCTAACGTTTGAATACGATCGTGGCGATTTCAACAGCATGCTACGCTTTAACTACTATGGTGAAACAGACGTTAAATACTTTGGTAATGACCACATTGGTTTACCTGATGAGTTATCACCTACCGGTGAGTTTAAAGACACAAGCACGGTAGAATCAGCGGTATTAGTGGATGTTAACGTGGGCTATCAGCTAACAGACGAACTCATGCTATCGGCGGGTATTGATAATATCTTTGATGTAACGCCAGACGAGCTAGGTGAAGATGAAGCGCTTGATTTTATTACGAATAAAGCTTTTAAATACCCTGTTCGAGCACTACCTTATGGCTTTGATGGTATGACCTACTACGCAAAATTAAGTTTTAGTTTTTAATTCCTAAGTTGATATGAAACTTAAATAGCGCCTAACGGCGCTATTTTTTTGCTTAATTGTAGTATTCGACATTTTTCACTCTAATTAATGACAGCTGTCTTTAATTAGAAAGTTGCAAGGGGAAAGTTAGCGAGAGTAAAGGGGAAAGTTAGCGAGAGTAAAGAGGAAAGTTAGCGAGAGTAAAGGGGAAAGTTAGCGAGTTTCGAGGTGCGAGATACGAGACATGAGATGCGAGACACGAGTCTGTAGCAGCGATTTTATATCGCGTTTCTCTCGAACCTAGCCATGTAGGCGTTATGCTTGCATGGCGCGCGAAATAAATTTCACGCCTACGTCTACTAGTTTTACATTTGAGTGGTGTTTGAGAGCTCATGGCTGAAGCCATTCCTACGAACGCATCAGATTTATATCGCGTTTACTCTCGTATCTCGCACCTCGTATCTCGAACCTCGAACCTCGAACCTCGAACCTAGCTACGTAGGCGTTATGCTTGCATGGCGCGCGAAATAAATTTCACGCCTACGTCTACTAGTTTTACATTTGAGTGGTGTTTGAGAGCTCATGGCTGAAGCCATTCCTACGAACGCATCAGATTTATATCGCGTTTACTCTCGTATCTCGTATCTCTCACCACGCATCTCGCACCTAGCTCCTAGCTCCTAACACCTCGAACATCTCATCTCATAATTCACATCCCTCACCAATGGCGCGGAATAAAGCCGCTGCTACGTAGGCGTTATGCTTGCATGGCGCGCGAAATAAATTTCACGCCTACGTCGAGTAGTCTTATATTTGTGTGGTGTTTGAGAGTTCATGGCTGAAGCCATTCCTACGAACGCATCAGATTTATATCGCGTTTACTCTCGTATCTCGCACCTCGTATCTCGAACCTCGAACCTCGAACCTCGAACCTAGCTACGTAGGCGTTATGCTTGCATGGCGCGCGAAATAAATTTCACGCCTACGTCTACTAGTTTTACATTTGTGTGGTGTTTGAGAGCTCATGGCTGAAGCCATTCCTACTAACGCATCAAATTTATATCGCGTTTACTCTCGTATCTCGTATCTCTCACCACGCATCTCGTACCTCACATCTCTCACCTCGCATCTCGCACCTAGCACCTAGCACCTCGCATCTCGCATCTCGTATCTCGTATCTCGTATCTCGTATCTCTCACCTCGCATCTCGAACCTAGCTCCTAGTCCCTAGAGCCTAGCCTCTCGGATCTCGAACCTAGTCCCTTTTAACTCGCTCGCATATCTCGCGCATTTGTTGTTTTATTTCGGGTTCTTTTTCATCGAATAATTTGGTGATACGTTCGATATAGGCATGGTTTTCTTCGAATGGCACGCCGATCTCGTAGACATCGGCAGCTTCTCGTAGCATTTCTTTATCAAACTCACTGAAAATATCGACCATTTCTTGGGCTTTTTCTCGTTCAATACCGAGTGCTTCAAATGATGAACGGCCCATGCGCATGGTGCTGTCGTAGGTTTCGCGAATAATATCTCGACAGCCGTAAGCCCATAAATCGTATACATGATGGCGGTCTACGGCGCGGGCAACCACATGTAAATGCGGGTAATTTTGCATCGCATAGCGAACTAATTTAGTGATTTGTTCGGCATCATCAAGCGCAACAACCAGCAGTTTTGCATCTTCAATGCCTGCAGCACTGAGTAGATCTGGTCGAGTGGCATCACCAAAAAAGTTACGAATACCAACACGCTCAAGGGCCTCAAGTTGTTTGTAGTTGTAATCAATCACGGTGGTTTTATAGCCGCCAGCTTGTAAAATACGGTCAACCAGCCCACCCATTCTGCCTGAGCCTGCGATGATCACATGGCTATCATCAGGGAACTCTTCTGTTTCTTTTCCTGCTTGCTCACAAATAAAGCGCGGTGCTATCACACGTTGATAGAGAATAAATAACCCCGGCGAAAGCAGCATTGATAAGGTCACAACCAGTAATAGTTGGTCGGCAACGGCTGCGGCTAAAACATTATTAGACACACTGTAAGCCAGTAGTACAAAACCAAACTCACCAGCTTGTGCAAGCCCTAGTGCTAACAACCAAAGTGCGGCGCCTCTTAAGCCAAAAATGCGGCCTAAAATTAATAGCACAACTGTTTTAGTTGCAATCAGTGCGCCGGTTAATAGCACGATGGTAGCTAGGTTATCTGCGAGTAATTGAAAATTGATACTTGCGCCAACGGTGATAAAGAATAATCCAAGTAATAGCCCTTTGAAGGGATCGATATTACTTTCAAGCTCATGTTTATAAGGTGAATTTGCAAGCACAACACCCGCTAAAAAGGTGCCAAGTGCAGGTGATAAGCCAACTAATGACATCATCAAAGCGATACCAATCACGAAGAATAAGGCTGTAGCGGTAAATAGCTCGCGAAGCCGTGCTTGTGCAACAAATCTAAAAATCGGTGCGGTTAAGTAGTTACCGCCAAAAACGACGAGCGTAATCATACCTAAAGTAACCAGCGCTGCTTGCCAGCTCTCAAGGTTTGCTACCAAACTCAAACCACCATGACCGTCTTCGCTTGCATGGGCTGTACCTGCAATGGCGGGTGCTAATTCAGGTAAAGCAAGCAAGGGAATAAACGCAAGCATAGGAATAACGGCTATGTCTTGGGTGAGTAGTACGCTAAATGAGGCTTGGCCACCATCTGATTTTAATAGCCCGCGCTCTGAAAGCGTTTGCAGCACAATCGCGGTCGATGAAAGCGATAAAATTAAGCCTATTGTAAGTGCTGTTTGCCAAGCATGGCCAAATGCTAAACCAATCCCAGTAAACGCGGCAGCTGATAAAATCACTTGTCCGCCACCAAGGCCAATAAGCTGTTTTCGCATTGACCAAAGCGCTTTGGGTTCAAGTTCTAAGCCAACAATAAACAGCATCATTACTACACCAAACTCAGCAAAATGCTGGATGGCAATCACATCAACATTTAAAAATGTCAGTGTTGGCCCAATAACAATACCTGCGAGTAAATAGCCAAGCACAGAGCCAAGCCCAAATTTGCTGGCAATAGGCACGGCGATAATGCCTGCAATGAGGAATATATAGGCGATTAAGAGAAAGTCAGTCATCGTAATCCTGTTTGTTTTTAATTAACTATGGTTGTTTTCGCTAGTTTTGCCAGCAGTTAGGTAGTGAATGCAATCAAAATACGAATTTAGTCAGTAAAATGACAACAAGGCATGGTGTTTAGTCAAAACGAGTAAGACAAAGTAAGGGGTAAAAAATCATCGATTTTTCCTTAAAAATACTTGCGTAGCGCTAGGCTAGGTATATACTCGCAACACATTTAATAGGAGCAAAAAATGAGCAAAAAGAAACAACGCACACAAGGCCAAGTAGATACTGGTCGCGGTGTCATTAACGATAATGTGTACGCCGCAATGGTGACATCTAAGCTGTTCACAGCAAAAGTAGAGAAGCCTAAAAAAGGTAAAGGTGCATATCAACGTAAGGCAAAACATGCAGGACGAGAGTCCTATTTAATCGCTGCTTAATTAAGTTGTGATCAAATAGGATTTTTGTGAAAAGCAAACACTGAGTGTTTGCTTTTTTTATGACTAAATTTCGTGTTAAGAATAATTTTCACTCTATTTTTATAGAAATTATTACCTGAAAACTAATTTATTCGTTATATACCCATAATCGATACGGTAATTATTTTCGCCTACCCTCACACAAACGTTGCTTGTTTTTTATACAAGCCAGAAGTGCCGTGCTTTCCATGGTTAAAATATTGTTAACTTTATGTTCATTCTTACTCGGTAGAATCATCCTCGTTTTTGCTTGTTGATAAAAATAATTAATTCTTTTTTAGTGGTTTTAACTGAATCTCGCATCAAAAAGTGTGTTTATTTTACCCTTTAAAGGTAAATACAAGCTTGACGTAATAGCGCTTTGTGTTACTTTAAAGTTGGATTTGTAAAATAAATGTTATTAAAACTTTGGGCGGAGGGAGCGAATGAGCTCGCATAAATTAATAAGAAATGCCTTTAAACTGAGTGCGCTGTCACTAGGTTTATACGGCTTTACAGCACAGGCTGCGATTGATTGCAGCAACTTAGAAGTGTGGCAACAAGGGCAAACACATGTTGGTGGTGATCAGGTTCAGGCACAAGGTAGCGCTTATGAAGCGAAGTGGTGGACGCAAACCAACCCTGTGGAGACTTCTGGTGTCGATCAAGAGTGGCGTTTATTGAGTGTTTGTGACAGCGTTGTCAATGAGAATCAAGCACCTCAAATTAGCAGCTTAACACCCGCAGAGGGTTCTTTATTTACCACAAGTGACAGCGTTGTCATAAGCGCTGTCGCCGCTGATCCTGATGGTAGCGTGGCAAGTGTAGAGTTTTTTGTTGATGGTACATCGCTGAGTGTAGTGACAAGCGCACCTTATTCAGCGAGCTGGCAAGCAACGCAAGGCAGCCATGTGATAAGCGCGGTCGCAACGGATGATTTGGGGCTAACCTCTACAGCGGTTGCACATTCAGTGAGTGTGTCTGATGACGTTGAGCCGGTTAACCAAGCGCCAGTGGCAAGCATTGAATTTAGCTCACTGCCATCACAAGTAACTGTGGGTGACAGTGTGGTGTTTGCGCTTTCTGGCACTGATAGCGATGGCCAAGTGACTGCGTTATCGTTAACTGAAAACAGCACTGAAGTTCATCAAGCAAGTGCCGCTTCTTCAAGTTATACGTGGCAGGCTCCAGCACTTGGGCAATTTTCATTTACCTTAACGGTGACCGATAACGAAGGCGCGACGGATACACAAAGCAAAGTTGTTAATGTTGTTGAAGCAACAGAACCTGGTAGCGATTGTAAACCGCAAGGCTTATACCAAACACCGGGTGTGAATACCCCATACTGTAGTGTGTATGATACAAATGGCCGCGAGAAAATGGGCGCCGATCATCCACGCCGAGTTATTGGTTATTTTACGAGTTGGCGAAATGGTGCCAATGGTCAGCCAAGCTACTTAGTGAATGATATCCCTTGGGACAAGATCACCCATATTAACTATGCCTTTGCGCATGTTGATGGCAATAACAAGGTCTCGATTGGTGATCCCAATGCAGCTGGCAACCCAGCGACAAATATGACTTGGCCGGGCGTTACAGGCGCTGAAATGGATCCAAGTTTTAGTTACACAGGTCACTTTAACTTACTCAATAAATTCAAAAAACAACACCCAGATGTAAAAACCTTAATCTCTGTAGGTGGTTGGGCTGAAACTGGCGGTTATTTTGGTGAAGACGGTACTCGCGTAAATAGCGGTGGTTTCTACACGATGACAACCAATGCCGATGGCTCCGTGAATCAAGCGGGAATTGATGCCTTTGCGAAAAGTGCCGTTGAATTTATTGAAACCTACGGCTTTGATGGTGTCGATATTGATTACGAATACCCATCGTCAATGAATGACTCAGGCCACCCTGATGATTTTCCTATCTCTAATGCACGTCGTGCAGGTCTTAATGCCTCGTATCGCGTATTGATGCAAAAACTACGTGAAGAACTTGATATTGCAGGTGAAAAGGCAGGTAAGCATTATTTGTTAACAATTGCTTCGCCATCTTCAGGTTACTTATTACGTGGTATGGAAACATTCCAAAGCGTGAAGTATCTCGATTACGTTAACATTATGTCTTATGACTTACATGGTGCATGGAATTCACATGTAGGCCACAACGCAGCCTTGTTTGATACCGGTCTTGATTCTGAATTAGCGCAATGGGGCGTTTATACCACCGCTGAGTTTGAAGGTATTGGTTACTTAAATACGGATTGGGCTGTGCGTTACTTCCGCGGTGCGGTCTCTGCGGGTCGAATCAATATTGGTATTCCATATTACACCCGTGGCTTTAAAGATGTGTCGGGCGGTACTAATGGTTTATGGGGCCAAGCAGCGCTGCCAGATCAATCAAAATGTGCTAAAGGGACAGGCGTTGGTGAGAAAAACCAATGCGGTAATGGCGCACTTGGCATAGATAACCTATGGCACGATAAGAACGATGTTGGTGAAGAAATGCCAGCAGGTTCGAACCCGCTATGGCATGCGAAAAATCTCGAAAATGGCATTAACCCTTCTTACCTTGAAATCTATGGCCTAACGCCAGAAACCGATGCAGATGATGTATTAACGGGTACTTACACACGTTTTTACGATGATGTAGCGGTTGCTCCATGGCTATGGAATGCAGAGAAAAAGGTATTCTTATCAATTGAAGATGAGCAATCAATGGCAACCAAAGTTGATTATGTTATCAACAATGGCCTTGGTGGCATTATGTTCTGGGAGCTTGCTGGTGACTATGATTATGACTCAGCGAAAGGTGAGTACTTCATGGGCTCAAGCTTAACCACACTTGCTTACGATAAATTTAACCAAAGTGGTGTGGCTTACAACACTCATCAAGGCAATGTCGATTTTACCCTGCCAAGCGAAGCTGTAGACGTAAGCTTTACAGTGAAAGACTTCCCAATTGGTGATGATAACTACCCAATTTCACCTACATTCGCATTCACCAATAACTCAGATATCGACTTAAGCGGCGCAAAAATCAGCTTTGATGTGCCCGTTTCTACCTCGGCAATTTTCAAATCAAATTGGAATGCACAAGAAAAGCTCGGCATGGCTGTTGAAGCGAATGGCTCGAATGCAGCTGGCGATAATATCGGCGGCTTTGAAAATGAGTTCCATCGTTTTTCAATCACCTTAGTGAATGAGTGGGGCGGTATCGAAAAGTCATTTAACACAGGTGAAACCGTTGAGGCACAAGTTATGTACTACATGCCAATTACGGGGCCAACTAATTTCACTATTGAGAAAAATGGCAAAACTTACGCTTTTAAATACGAATACCCAATGCTACCAGATGGCACTGCAGGCAGTGGTGATACTGGCGGTGATACCGGTGGTGATACCGGTGGTGATACGGGTGGCGAGGGAAGCTGTAATGGTGTTGATGTAGCAAGCATCCCTGTGTATCCAAATTGGCCGCAAACTGACTGGGCTGGTAACCCAAGCCATGCTGTTGGCGGCGACTTAATGAATCACAACAACGTGATTTACGAAGCAAAGTGGTGGACGAGCACAGAGCCAGGCACATCGGCTGACTGGACGGTGAGTTGCACGCTTTAACCAACTAAGCGGAGCAAGCACTTTGCTCCGCATTTCTACAGCGAGAACAACAATGAAAGTAATGAAATCAAAGGCATTGTCTTTATCGGCAGTGGCAACCAGCATGCTGCTTGCCTGTGCATCAAGCCATGTGAATGCCCACGGATTCTTAGAGAGCCCGAAGGCGCGCCAAGCATTTTGTAATGCCGATGGCGGGTACTGGTGGCCTGCGGATGGCACGGGGATCCCTAACCTTGCTTGTCGCGCAGCGTTTGTTGAAGCAGGGCATGTGCAGTTTGTGCAAGACATTGAATACTCGGCAAATACGGTTAACTACACTGACCTTGAAGCAGTAAAACAAAGTGTACCTGATGGCCGATTATGTGCCGCAGGCGACCCAGAAAAACGCGGTATGGATTTACCTTCAGCGCATTGGCAACGCAGTGAGGTTATTCCTAATGCAAATGGCGATATTTTAGTGCGCTTTTTAGCGAGTACGCCGCATAACCCGAGTTTTTGGCAGTTTTATTTAACAAAACCGGGCTTTGATAGTGCGACTCAAGTGCTTACTTGGGATGACCTAGAGCTTGTTGAAGAGTACGGTAATCTTGATTTTAGCATTGATGCTAACAACGACCGTTACTATGAAATGAGCGTATCGATTCCACAAGGGCGCAGTGGCGATGCCATTTTATACACGCGTTGGCAACGAGATGATGCCGGTGGCGAAGGCTTCTACAACTGTAGCGATATTAATATCGTTAGCGATGCGACCCCGACAGAGCCAAGCGATTGGACAGCAATCAGCTACTTTGTTCGTCAAGGACAAGACGCTGAGGTTGGCGGTAGTGTGTCAGCTCGGTTATTTGATGAAAATGGCCAAGAGTTACTTACTCAACAAATGCAGATCACAGCTGATAATCAAGCTAATTGGCAGGCTGAATTTGCAGCGCTGTTAAACCTTAATTACGCGCACTTAGTTAATATTGGCGTGCAAAATAGCGCCGGAGATATTGCCTTTGATGCGTCTGATTTAATGACTAATCAGGTCTTTACAACGAATGTAAACTACAGCTTTGCACTAAGCATACAAGCAGCTCCTGACAATACCGCGCCGAGAATTCATCAACCAGATGACCTTCAAGTCGAAGAAGAAAGCAGCACTGCGATACACCTGCACGCCTTTGATGATCAGCAAAGCACCTTAACTTATAGCTGGGATGTACCGGCACCACTGAGCTTTACGGGTAATGATGCCAACATCACGCTAAACGCCCCTGCTGTGGATGCTAATGCAAGTTACACCGTAAGTGTATCTGTGTCAGATGGCGAGCTCACAAGCCAAGTAAGTTTTACCGTGACTGTGCTTAATAGCACTGTGGTCGACCCTGATCCAGTTGATCCGAGCGTGCCTGCTTGGAATAGCACAAGCCAATACAACACGGGCGATAAAGTGAGTTTCAACGGTGGAATCTACAGCGCGAAATGGTGGAACCAAGGCGCACAACCAGACAGTAGTGATGCATGGCAGCTTGAATCTGGCAGTGCATCAATCGAATGGAACAGCGGCAAAGCCTATCAAGGCGGCGACGAAGTAACCTATCAAGGACAGCGCTATCGAGCGCAGTGGTGGACCCAAGGAGATGTACCGGGTGCCAGCCAAGTATGGACAGAAATCTAAAGTTTTGTAGTTCAAACTTTATCAATAACAGCGTAACGCTATATAAAAACAGATAAGAGAGAATCATGAATATAAAACAATTAACCGCAGCCATTGGTGTTGCACTCTTTGCAAGTGCAGCGAATGCAGCACCTTCAACACCAACCATTATTTGGGAGCCACAAGAATACTCATTTGTTGAGGTTGATCTTGAGGGCACAGGTTCATATAAGAGCTTGGTGAACCGCGTTGATGAAGTCACTATCAGCATTGAATGGAACGCATGGAGTGGGGATGGCGGCGACAGCTATAAAGTGTATTTCGATGATATGTTGGTTAATGAAGGCTCGCTGGCAGCAGGCACTAAAAGTGGTGTTATTAGCTTCCCGTATGATAAAGCAGGTCGTCACACATTATATGTAGAACTATGTGAAGGCGGTACCACCTGTGCTCGCAGTGAAGGTAAGCCAATTGTTATTGCCGATACAGATGGTGGACACTTAGCGCCATTGCCGATGGATTATGATCCAAATAACCAAAATATTGGCACTAAAGATGGCCTTGTAACCGGTGCCTACTTTGTTGAATGGGGTATTTATGGTCGCGATTTCGACGTAACTAATATCCCAGCGCAAAACCTCAGTCATATCTTGTATGGATTTATTCCAATTTGTGGACCTAATGACTCGTTAACAGGTGGGCCTAAAAACGCGTTAAATACTGCCTGTGCAGGCTCGCAAGATTTTGAAGTGGTGATCCACGACCCTTGGGCTGCGATTCAAAAAGCGCTACCGGGTGTTGATAGTAATGACCCAATTCGTGGTACGTATTCGCAGTTAATGGCGTTAAAGCAGCGCTACCCTGATCTGAAAATTTTACCATCAGTGGGTGGTTGGACTTTATCAGACCCATTTGCCTACTTTACCGATAAAGCAAACCGCGACACATTTGTGGCATCAATGGAAGAGTTTTTAAGAACGTGGAAGTTCTACGACGGTGTTGATATTGACTGGGAATACCCAGGTGGTCAGGGGGCTAATCCAAACTTAGGCGACCCAGTTGCTGACGGCCCAGCATACGTTGCGTTAATGCAAGAGCTGCGCGCGATGCTTGATAAGCTTGAAGCAGAGACAGGTCGTGAGTATGAGTTAACATCAGCGATTGGTGCTGGTTACGACAAAATTGAAGATGTCGACTACTCACAAGCTCAGCAATATATGGATTACATTTTCTTAATGAGCTACGACTACTATGGTGCATGGAGCAATGTAACTGGCCATCAGGCTGCGCTTTATTGTTCATCGCATTTCCGTGTTGGTCAGTGTGATGGCACGGGTGTTGATGAAGAAGGCGTTCCATATAAAGGCCCTGCTTATACAACTGATAATGCAGTGCAAAATCTACTTGCGCAAAACGTACCATCGAAGAAAATCGTGGTAGGTGCTGCTATGTATGGCCGTGGCTGGGAAGGTGTTTATCCAGAAAACGCGACTATCGCTGATAACCCTATGACAGCACCAGGAAACGGCAAACTTAAAGGCACTACAGCGCAAGGCGTATGGGAAGACGGTGTTATTGATTACAAAGGCATCAAAACTTACATGTTGGGCGCTGCAGAAAATGGCATCAATGGGTTTGAAACAGGTTATGACGAACAAGCCGAAGCCGCTTATGTATGGAACCGTAGCAACGGTAAATTAATTACATACGATAACCGTCGTTCTGTTTTGGCAAAAGGTGCTTATGTTAATCAATATAATTTAGGTGGTCTGTTTGCATGGGAAATTGATGCTGATAATGGCGATATTCTTAATGCCATGCACGAGGCACTTGGTGGTACCGTCACTGAGCCTAGCAATAGAGCGCCAGTGGTATCTGTATCAAGCACTGTATCTGTTAACTCTGGCGAAAGTGTATCTGTTAGTGCATCGGCAACAGATGCTGATAACGATCCGCTAAGCTTTAGCTGGACAGCTGACAGTGCGTTAACAGTAAGCGGTGAAAATTCAAATACCCTTGTAATCACAGCGCCATCAGTGAGTGCTGATACGCAATACACGGTTACTGTCAGTGTGAGCGATGGCGAGGCAAGTGTAAGCCGTAACGTTACAGTGAATGTAGTAGCACCAACGACAGGCGAGAACCAAGCACCAGTCGTTGCGGCAATTACTGATAAAACAGTGGCAGAAGACGCGAGTGTGGACGTGGCTGTTTCGGCATCTGATGCTGATGGAGATACGCTTTCATACAGCTGGACAGTGCCAGCAGGCTTAACGTTAGTAGGCTCTGGTGCTGATGTGAGTTTACAAGCGGGCAGCGTTGATGCAGATACAAGTTATGTTGTGTCGGTTTCGGTAAGTGATGGTCAAACTGCAACAGCAGTGAGCTTTAATGTCACCGTGACAGATTCTGGTACAACAACTCCGCCAGATGGTGAAACCACATGGGATGCAGCGGCGACTTATGTTGGTGGTGATACGGTGATTTATAACGGCGTAGAGTACACCGCTAAGTGGTGGACACAAGGTGAGCGCCCTGATTTAGGCGGCCCATGGGAAGCAACTTCACAACCAACCGATGGGAACGGTGATGTTGTGTGGCAAGCTGCGGGTATCTACAACGGTGGCGACCAAGTCACTTACCAAGGTAATAAATACGAAGCGAAATGGTGGACTCAAGGAGACGAGCCAGGTGTCGCGGATGTATGGAAAGCACTTTAAGTGTAATAACCACATTTAATGCCCATCATTAAAATGTGATTTCCCTTCAAAGCAGCCTTATGGCTGCTTTTTTGTGGGGGGAAGTTAGAAAGAGTAAAGTTAGCGAGGGGAAAGGGGAAAGAAGCTGTCAGCTTTCAGCCTTCAGCGGTCAGACGACCTGTAGCAGCGGCTTTATGCCGCGACAATTAAAGTGAAATGTTTGAAATTTATTTCGCGGGAGGAGTATTTAAACCACTAAAATAACTTGTAGGTCGGGCTTTAGCCCGTTTATGTTAACGGTTTTGTGTCGCCATAAATGACGACCTACTCCGCCTTCAGCGGTCAGACGCGCGAAACAAGTTTCACGCCTACGGGGGAAACATCAGGCGCTAGGTTTTAGGCGCTAGGACGCGATGTAAAATCGCTGGCTTTTAGTCGTTAGAGGTCAGATATTAGATGTCAGTCGATCAGTGGGGTTGATTAGGTCGTGTGCTTTTCTCAGCATTTGAACTGCACATTTTTAGGGTAGGTTGGGTCGAGCGGAGCGATACCCAACATAATCCATGTAAACCTTTTTATTTTAAAAGATAAACCAATCAATCAAACGCGATGTAAAATCGCTGCTACAGACTCGTACCTCGCACCTCGCACCTCGCAACTTTACTCTTTCCCCTTGAAACTCGCTAACTTATGGTTTCCCACATCACACATTGGTCTTTCAGACATTATCAACCATACTTGAATAATATGATCTGTAAGTATTTAAACTAAGGTGGCTTAATGGGGTTAAAAGCGCTGTTTTTACTTGTTGTTGCTGTATTGAGTAACTCGGCTTTTAGCTGCGATAAAACCCTAAAAGTGGGGATTAGTCAGCAGTGGGCACCTTATGCTTTTAAGCAAAATGGCAAGCTTACTGGCATTGATATTGATGTGGTTAATTTAGTGCTAAAAGAGGCAGGATTTTGCGCTAAATACGTTGTTATGCCTTCATCTAAACGCGGCTTTGCAGAGCTTAAGCACGGTAAAGTCGATTTACTACCCGCGGCAAGCTATAGCACAGAACGTGACTCTTTTAGTTTCTTTTCCAAGCCTTACCGTAATGAAGTGATGCGCTTGTTTTGGTACCCGCATGGCCGGTTAGAATCTCTTGATTTACAAGGGCTGCTCGAACATCAGCAAGTTATTTTAACTAACAGTGGTAGTTACTTTGGCCCTGACTTCACTCATTTTAAAGAAGACGCAAAATATAAAGAACAACTCGTTACTGTGTCATCTTTGCGTCAGCGTCTCGCTATGCTAGTTGCTAGGCGGGTCGATTTTTTTGTTGATGATGAACTAGCTGGTTTATATTTAATTCAAAAAAATAATCAGCAGGGTATCGAGCTGCATCCGTATATTGTCAATAATGACAGCGTTTATTTTATGCTGAGCGAAACAACCCTTTTAGCAGAAGACAGAGCGGCTATTAACTCAGCAATTTTAAACAACCAGCAAGCGATAACGGAGATCATCGCTCGCTATGTTAAGCAATAAACTATCCCAAACACTAAACTATCCTAAACGAGTCACGCGCAGTTTAATACGCCCCGCATTCGCCCCATAAAAGCGGTTTAGGTCGTTGGCAAACGGGCAAAACTCGCCTGATTTAGCAATACGAATATCAGCACCCTCAGCAATTTCAAACAAATGCTCATCGTTGTTATCGATAGCGCCAATCAACGCAAACCATTGTGCGTGCGGTAATCGTCTAAACGGTTCAAGCACGGCCATCGGGATTTCTTTCACCCCTAGTTGAATATTGTCACGGTGCCAGCCTGCAGGGCCACAACTAATGCCATCGTCATACCAAGTTTGCTCTGGGTAAGGCATAAATCGGTACGTACCACCTTGCTCTAACATTAAGCCTGTGTGGTTGTATTTTTCAGCGCCATAAACAAACACATCTTTACTTTCGTCTACGCTCAGCACCGTCATATTTTGTTTATCAAGCGCAATATGCGGGCTTAAACCCTTAAAGCTTAAGCGAGTTTCGTCATTATAAAGTACGTCGTAGTGAAGGCTCTTTAACGATTCAGGGCGATAGCTTGTTAAACGATTAATACGCTCTGCTACTGTGTAATGAATAGTTGGCGTGAGCGTGCTTTGTTCGTTATCAACCAATACACAGCATTCGCGATCTACCAGTTTAAACAAAGGGTTAAACCAAAAATAGTTTTGCTGATGGCTTAGTGCCAATGGATCTGGTGTTACGGTGACATCATCTTGAGCAATGAGATTACGATGCTCTTCTGGGAGCAAGGTGTTGTAATTGATATCCGCACTGGTAAGTAAGTTTAATGCAACGGTTTGTTCAATCAGCCACTCAATTGCATAGCGCAGGCAAATGTCGGCTAAACCATCACGATAATAGCCGCCACCCACATCTGAATGAGCGCCCGCAAACCAGATCTCTTGCACATGCGGCGCACTATTAATAAGTGTGGGTTCAAATGCACGGCGCTTTTCATCAAGTGCTACGCAATGAAGGGCTGCTTTTATATTGCTTGCAAGTGTGTAGTTTTCAAAAATAACGTGCTCAGCACCGCGGGTTGCTTTTGTTACTTTTGAAAAACCAATAGATGCAACGGTATCAAATACACATAAGTAAACATCATCACTAATAAGTGGCTCTAAACATTTGGCAAAGCGCCTAGCAAGGGCAGCACCTCGGCTAAAACCAGTCAGAAGTATTTTATCACCTACAGTGTAGTAGCTTTTAAAGTCGCTCATAGCACGATTTAAAATGCTGGCAACATCATCGCCTCTTGGTGCAAGGGCTTGATTAAATAAACGTCGAAAGCGGCTACCTTGGGTGCCTATACCCTGATAATAAAAGCTAAGTTGGGTTGGAAATGGTGTTTCGGGTTCACTATTGAGTGCGCCACCAAAAAGTAAATGAAGTTTAAGAATATTAGAAATACTGGCGTCTTCTTTGAAGTGTGCAGCGCTGAATTGTTCAGCATCACGAGGTTCGCTGCCTGTGCCATCAAAGTTGAAAATCAGCGTTTTAGCGGTCATAGCGTCATTCCTTTAGTGGTTTGTATAAACATACTCCCACTTTATGAAAATTAGAAGACAAATATGCGGCGCTTTAATGAAAAATGGGCTTTGATTTTCAAAGCCCATTTATTTGCTATTAATAAAATTAGCCGACTCTGGCTACGGTATGCTTTTGTAAAATTTCTAACAGAACCTCATAGTCTTTCTCGATTTCGAGTAGCTTAAGTTGAATATCTTTTAGCGTATTGCCCTTACTTGCGGCCAGCACCTCAAGCTCAGTAAAGTGCTGGTGCAATTTGGCTGCGCCCACATCGCCACAGGTCCCTTTTAGGGCATGGCTGGTGGTTGCAATCCCATGGTAATCTTTGTCTTTGATTGCTTGTGTTAGTAGCGTTATTTTTTTATGTGAGCTTTCTAAAAACATCTTACTCACTTTGTTTAATAGTACTTCGTTATTCATTAAGCGACCAAGGGCTGCTTCGCGATTCCAATGCTGTTTTTCTTCATCGATTAATTCTTCTTGCTGTAAAGCTTGCGATTGATTTACCTCAGACACAGCAATCGTTTTTGGCGCTGTATGATGTTTAGGGTACGTTGATGCAACCCATTTTGCTGTGGTGGTGATGAGCTTATCGGCACTGATTGGTTTTGTGATGTAGTCGTTCATACCTGCGTTTAAGCACTTTTTACGCTCACCGAGCATAGCATTGGCAGTCATAGCAATAATAGGAATGTCGCTATGGTGCTCTCCACCAGCCCCTTTGCGTATTTGTGCTGCTGCATCATAGCCATTTAGTACAGGCATTTGGCAATCCATCAAAACACAATTGAATGGGTCGCCATCTGCTGCATTTGCTAATATTTCAATGGCTTGCTTACCATTCGATGCCATTTCAAAGCGCAGCGCCAAGCTCATTAATGTGCCTTTGGCAACTGCAGCATTAATATCGTTATCATCAACAATGAGTACTTTAGCGCCTGCAATATCAACATCAATGTGAATGTGCGTATCTGTCTCGCGGCGCATTGGCATTGTATCTTGAGTTGGCTGTTCTTGGATGAGTCGTTCATCAGCTAGTTTAAGTAAAAACTCAGAGATAAGCACAGGTTTAGATAACCGCGTATAGGCACAGAATTTAGCTTGTGGTGGTGGTTCGGTTGGGTTTATAAGCACCACTAATTTAAAGGGCAGGCTATAGTCATAGGTATTTTCACTAAAGCTATCAAGTTTTGCGAGTAACGGATTGCCAGGCTCTAAAATTAGCGTATCAAAGGGCATGTTATCGCTTACCTCAAAGCTTTCTAGGTCAACATTCGTGAGCTGTCCACCGCAATGAGAGATTAGTTTTGTTAGGCTTCGTTCAAGCTCAGGTTGTTTGACCGACACAGCAAAAACGCTGTCTTTTAAGCGGCTGCTTGGTTGGCGTTCTTCTACATTTTGGCTGTCTAACTGAATGGTAAATGTGAAAGCACTCCCTTTCCCCTCGGTTGATTCAAAGGATATGTGTCCATTGAGTAAACTAGCTAGTTGCTTACATATCGATAAACCAAGCCCTGTGCCCCCATATTGTGCGGCCACACTGTTATCGGCTTGGGTAAAAGCACTAAACAATTTATTTTGATTTTCAGGCGCAATACCAATGCCAGTATCTTGAATTGTGCAGCATAGCTCAACGTTATCATCGCTAAGTCGTTTGCTTGTGGCGGTAAATTTTATAAAGCCTGTTTTAGTAAATTTGATCGCGTTATTTATTAAATTGGTAAGCACTTGTGAGTAGCGATGAGGGTCAGTAACAATCGAGCTGTACTCAACATCGGCAATATCTAAAATAAATTCAAGGTTTTTCTCTTGTGCTTTAACAGCCATGCTGCCACTTAAGCTTTCAAAAAAATTAATAGGGTTAAACGCTTTTTTGTCCAAGTCGAGTTTGCCAGCCTCAATTTTTGATAAATCAAGAATGTCGTTAATAAGCACATTTAAGCTATTAACGCTTACCTCGGTCATTTCTAAATAATGTTGCTGTTGGTTACTTAATGACTCTCGTTTAATTAAATTAAGTGTGCCGATAATGCCGTTTAAGGGAGTACGCATTTCATGGCTGATATTGGATATAAAAGCGCTTTTAACTTGGCTGGCTTTTTCGAGCTGGGCAGTTCTTTGTGCGACTTTAATTTCGAGTTCGTTATTTATTTGCTTAATTTTGTCGCTCGCTTGCTTTTCAACGGTAGTGTCGCGAATGAGGATGGCTGAGCCGTTGTGTTGATGATGTTCATCAAAAATAGCTGAAAAAGCGAGTGCTAAATGAGTTGTTTGTTGATTTGATTGCTGGTAGTCGACTTCAATTTCATGTTGCTTTCGTTGGCTTTTAACCTCGTTACATACCTCTTTAATATTAATATTTGGAAATAGGTTCAGTTTGTTTATATCAGCGCCTAGAACTTGTTCCCGTTGAAACCCAAACAGTTCAGTGGCCGCTTTATTCCAACTAGACACAAGACCAATATCACTGACCGCAATAATGGCATCTTTTGAGCCGCTAATAATGGCTGAAGATACTGCTCTTGCCTCGGCAAGCTCACGATTACGCTTTAAATTCCGATGTAAAAATCCAAGCACAAACACTAAAAAAGCAGAAACACCCAGCAAAAAAACATAGGTGCTGATCCTCTGTTCGCGCTCCATCACATTAATTTCAGAGTGAGGAAGCATAATGTGGGCATCTATAAACCCGGTTTCTAAATCCCCAGTAAGAGGTATGCGTTTACTTAACGCTTCGTATTGTTGTTCACCAGCAAAGTTAGAGCTAATGCTGAGTATATTTTCTAGATAGGCGGGTTCAGATTTATACACTGAGTCCCAACGTTTGTTTGGCGCTAAGTCGCGACTAAAGCGTAAGTCTTCATTTGGGTGAACTAAAAAGTAGCCTTCGCTGTCTGTTAGGATCAATGAGTTTGGTGCTTGTACCATCGCATTAAGAGATGCAAATAGGTGAGAGGTGTTAATGTTTGCAATAATCAGCCCATAGCGCTGCATATTTTCATCAAAAATGGGTAAGGCTATTCGCAGCATAGGCTTATATGGATAATCGAGCTTTCCATATTCCCGGTTAAGTGTTATTGCTGATAAATACATATCACCCTGTGGTAATTGCGAACTCTGTTGGTAGTAATCACGGCCACTTTTATCCTGTAACTGATTATCGGATTTTACAACTATGCCACCGGCAGCTCTGTCTACCCTGATAAGTTCTTGTCCTGCTTGTTGTGTACTGATGATACGTAATTGCTCGAATTCAGAATTTGATTGTAAAAATGCAACGAATATCGTTTCTAAACGTTTTTTCCATTGCTCTGAGGTAGTGTTATCAAGAGGGTCGTTACCACCATTTGCTGCAGCTCTGGCAAGTCCTGCTATAGGTGGAGTGGAATATAAAAACTGTAAATCGTTTTTATATTTATTTATTTTTTCATGGACTTGCACATCTACGGTAGCGCTTGATTCTCTCAGTCGTTCAGCAACACTGTTATTAATATTTTTATGAAGTTGTAGTTCGAAAAAGAAGATTGCTGAGCACATAATTGCGGCTATAAAAGCAATCGCTAATGGTATTAAAAAGCGTCCTTCAGATGTTGTCGTTTTTTTCTGGTGTAATACTTCGTAATCCATGGCTCAGCCCTCCATACCGCAAACGTGAGTCGGTAGTAAGGTTTGATTTAGCTTAAAAGCTAAAACTGGGTTCAGCAAGTATGCAAACACAGCGGTTTCTCCCTTGATGCTTGGCTTGATAGAGCGCTTTGTCGGCACTGCGAATTAGTTCGTCAGTGTCGATGGCTTCATGCCCAGAAAATGTTGCGCTACCAATACTAATAGAGAGGACTCCAGAGGTTGCATGTGGGTGTTCAATATTTAGTTCACGAATGTTTGCCAATAGCTTATGGGCAATAAATTGTGCCCCTTGAATATCGGTGTCTGGCAATACACATAAAAATTCTTCACCGCCATAGCGGATAGTGGTATCAGTTGGGCGGTTAACACTTTTTTTGATTTCATCAGCAACGCGTTTTAGGCATTCGTCACCTTGTTGATGGCCAAGAGAGTCGTTGTACTGTTTAAAGTAATCAATATCGAGCATTAATACCGAAAGGGCTTTATCGTTTCTGATGGCTAAACGAATGTTTTGATCAAGGGTGTTTTGTAAAAATCGTCGGTTGTTTAAACCAGTGAGGCTGTCGTGTTCACAAAGGTTTTTGAGCAAATCAGCTTGTTTTTTTAAGGTCAAATGCGCTTTTACGCGATTAAGTAATGTGACGCCATAAACCGGTTTTGATACAAAATCGACGGCGCCTGCTTGCCAGCAGCGATTTTGGTCATCTTGATCCATAATAGCGGTAATAAATATCACCGGAATATCTTTGTATTGGGAGTGTTTTTTTAATTGCTTGCAAACATCTAGGCCGCTCATAGTACCAAGCATCACATCAAGCAATATTAAATCTGGCTTAACGGTTTCGCACAGGTGCAGCACGTTTTCACCGCAATCTGTAGTGTGAGTTTTATAGTAGGGCGAGAGCAAACTTTCTATTACGGTTGTATTAATTGGTTCATCATCAACAATCAAAATAACAGAATTATTAAGCTTTAAATCTGTGCGACTAGCTACCGGTTGCAAACTATTCCCTCCACGCGATAAATAAATCATAGACCGGATTTTGGGATTTTCTACAACTTAAGAATTAAAAAATTATTTTTTATGTTGGCGCGTCTGCTGAGATAGGACTAGAGTTTTTTTAAGTACTATTTACAGAGGCGATGGATATGCTTTTTTCTCATCATGAAAATTCACACAATAAAGTGCTTGTAGTGGATGATGAGCCGACTAGTTTGATGATTATGGCCGAGTCGCTTAGCGACCTTGGTGAGATTGTTTGTTGCGATAATGGCACTCAAGCAATTGAGAAAGCAGTTTTCTTTCAGCCAGATGTGATTTTGCTCGACATTGAAATGCCTGGCATGAATGGCTTTGAGGTGTGTAAAAAACTTAAAAACAACCCTAAAACCGCGCAAAGTCATGTGATTTTCGTTACCTCTCATAATGAGCAAATTTTTGAATATCAAAGTTTTGCAAGCGGTGGGATTGATCTTATTCATAAACCCGTTGATTTGAACATTTGTCGCCTGAGAGTACAAAACCAGTTAAAGCTTAAACACCAAGAGGCGCAAATACTGGCTGCAAAAAATGATATTTCGACACTCGTTGCGCAAGTACCTGTGTATATATCTTACTGGTCAAATACCGAGGAAAACCTCTTTAGTAATGATGAAACCAGCCATTGGTTTTCAAAAAGCAGCGAGCAAATGTTAGGTTGTTTCGCTAAAGATGTATTACCAGATGAATTGTATGAGGCTTTTCATCGCTGCTTGACTAAGGGCATAGAGCAAGAAGTTTTAAATATTCAGTTGCCTAGCCCTCGCAATAAGATTGAATATGTTAGAGCGCAAATAAATTTAAGAATAAAAGAGCGAGAAGTTGTTGGTGTTATTCTTACTCTTTCGGATATCACCTCAATTACCCATACAAAAAAACTGCTATCGAATGAGTCTGAACGTTTACGGGTTATGCTTAATTCTATTGGTGATGCCGTAATAGCTACAAATAATAATGCAATTATTAACTTTATGAACCCTATTGCTGAGCGATTAACAGGTTGGCACGCTGAAGAAGCAAAAGGGCGTCATATTGAAGAGGTAATGAAGCTCGTTGATGCAACATCTAACAAAACACTCGTCAATCCTATATCTGTTGCTTTAAAAGAGCAGCGCATTGTTGCTATGGCGTTAAATAGTCAATTAACTGGGCTTGATGGGCGAGTATATAGGGTAGAAGATTCAGCTGCGCCAATACGTGATATTGAAGGTAATATCATTGGCGGTATTATCGTGTTTCATGATGTCAGTGAATCAATCGCGATGGCAGTGAAAATGAGCCATTTAGCTAATCATGATTTACTAACAGACTTGCCTAATCGGGTGTTATTGCATGATAGGGTCACTCATGCATGTAAAGTCGCTATGAGCATGAAAAAGAAAGTGGCTTTAATGCTGATTGATATCGATCACTTTAAGTACTTAAACGATACCCTAGGTCATCATCAAGGCGATTTAATTATTAAACATGTGGCTAAGCGCCTTGAGTCTCTCATCGATTTAAATACCACGTTAGCTAGAATTGGCGGCGATGAATTTGTAATTTTATTACCTGACGTGCAGAGTACTTCTGTGGTCGATGCCATTGCCAGCGATATTATTAATACTATGAATGAGCCGTTTCGTATTGATAGCCAAGAGTATATATTATCGGTCAGTGTGGGGGTGAGTGTTAACCCTGCGGACTCTACTCAAGCAGAAGAGATGATGACTCATGCCGATGCAGCCATGTACCGTGCGAAAGAGCAGGGGCGTAACCGTTTTTGCTATTACTCCGATGACTTAGAGTATCAATTTAAGCAGCGTCAAAGCGTTGAAAAGCTCTTAAGACATGCTATTGAGCAAGATAAGATTGAGGTGTTTTATCAGCCGAAACTAGCGCTTTTGACAGAAAAAATTATTGGTGTTGAAGCCCTAGTGCGACTGAGAGATGACGAGAATAAGCTAATTTCACCACTGGATTTTATACCCCTTGCAGAAGAAACAGGTCTTATTCATGCTTTGGGCCAGTCAGTGCTTAAGCAAAGCTGTAAAGCGGCTAAAGAGTGGGCCGATAAAGGGCATAACATAAAGGTTGCCGTGAACATTGCAGCAAAACAATTTACCGATGGTAATTTTTGTAATCTCGTTGCTGATACCATTGAACAAGCGGGGCTTGCCAGCGAACTGTTAGAGCTTGAAGTAACCGAAAGCGCGTTGATGCATGATTTTGAAGAAATAAAAATGATGCTTAATAAGCTCTCTGACTTAGGGTTAGCCATTGCCATTGATGACTTTGGTACGGGCTATTCAAGTTTGTCTTATTTAAAACTCTTTCCCGTGGATGTACTCAAAATAGATCAATCTTTTGTGAGAGATATGCTCACCGATACAGAAAGTATGGACATTGTTAGAACCATCACCAGCTTAGCGCATACCTTGAATTTGCAAATTGTGGCTGAAGGTATTGAAGAAAAGCAACACTTAAATAGTTTAATCGATTTAGGCTGCGAGCTTGGGCAAGGGTACTATTTTCATAAGCCCATGCCCAAAGAAGAGTTTGATAAGCTGTTAGGTTAAGCCATGGTGTGGCTGTATAGGATGCCACAGCCGATAAAGATAAGTGCAACACCACCGATTGCTTCGGCCTTTTTGCCAACCCAGCCACTCATTACGTTACCAAGTAGTGCGCCGATGGTAACCATAATTGTGGTTGCTAGGCCTATCATGGCGGCTGCTAAGTAAATGTTCACTTTCATGAAAGCAAGGCTAATACCTACTGTCATGGCATCGATACTAGTGCCAACAGCGGTTAGTAATGTGGCAATGAAAGAGCGTTTGGTATTCGGGGCAAGTTCTTCTTCATCGTCGTCATCTTCTTTACGACTCTCAAGCAACATATGAACACCTAAACCCACTAACAACACAAAGGCAATCCAGTGATCAAAGGCTTCAACGTAATCTGCACCAGCACTGCCAATTAGCCAGCCAACAATCGGTGCGATAGCTTCGATACAGCCAAACAATAAACCCAGCTTGATTGCACTCAGAACACGAGGATTTTTAAGCGTACTACCTTTGGTGATTGAAGCTGCAAAAGCATCAGTCGACATAGCAAGCGATAAAACGCTTAGAGTAATAATATTCAATTTTTGCGCCCCACAAAAAGTGGGCATTATACGCGGCTAAGCCGTAAACAGATAGGTTAATTTACGGCTCAAATAGGTAAGGAGCTTAATAAGCGCTGTACTGATAGTTATTCATTACAGTGCCACCTTTGGGTGCAAGTTTTGGCTCAAGTTTAATAAGCTCTTCATAAACATCAGGGACAAAAACTTTTAGACGCTCAGCACGGCGAAAGTGGTTAGGCTCATATTGCTCAACAAGTTTTAATGCGCTTGGCATATAGTCTGCGAGGGTTTGTGTGTTATAGCTTTGCTCCAGTGCTTGGTCGAGAATATCAAGCCCAGGTTTAGAAAAATCATGTGCAACTGCAAGGCTCATTAAAAACTTAACTGCTTCTTTTGAATGCATGCTTGCATAAAAATACATATCGTTGTTTTGCATGTCTTTTAATGAAAAATCAAAGCCACTATCGGCTAATGTTTGCCATTGTGCTAATGGTAACTTAGTAAATACAAAAAGATTTTCAGGTGCAGTTGGAGCGACTCTGTTTTGCCAAATAGACGTCAATTGTTGAGCGTTTGCTATTGTTGCTGCAAGCAACATATTTGTCTGGTGGGTACTGAGCTTTGCTGTTTGGGTAATCGTTGCAACAGTACTAAAGTCTTTTTCGACAATTGCTTCTTTAAAGGCTTGATACTGCGTTGAGGTTTGATATTTATACTCATTTGAATGCAAGAATTGCCAATTATGAACTTGTACAGGGTCGATTTCTTGAAGCGTATTGGGAGTTAGTAAGCCTTGTTGCGCTTCGAGCGTTTCTAATTCTTCGAGTGCTTGAGAGCGTGTTTTTATCGCTTCTAGTGAATTGATCCGCTGATCTATCGTTTCACACTCAGGAGTTATTTTTTTGGCTTGCTGTTTTTGTCTCTCATAGGCACTGAGTGCTTTTGATATTGCAGAGTTATCTTTTTCTTTACGTTTAAATGCTTGGTTATTTGGGATTAGCTTTAAATCTTTGAACTGAGAAAAAGCATCATTAGCAACTTGGTCGCCAACAAATAAAAGGCTACTCGGTAAAAATGAAGATTTAAGCATCAGTAGCCTATCGTTCGGTGTGTCGCGCACAAGCTCGCCGTGAGCTCGATAACCTTTATTTTTTAGATAACTTAGTGTTTCTAAGTGTTTGCTCTCTAGTGGCTGTACTTCGCTATTTGAGCTGCCCTTTAGGTTTACAATGGCTATATCCATCGCTGTAAATACATTTGGCTGATTAGTGGGCTCAATACCTCGTTCACTTAACAACTTTAAAATTGGTACGTTAAATTCACTCACAGCCACATCAGCAAGGTTTAAATACAATTGTTCATCCATAAAGTCATCACTCATTGCTGTAGGCGAGCCGCCTAGCTGTGCTGTTTGAGAGATGAGGGCTGTTAAATAATCATTAGGTAAGTTGCTTTTTAAAGCCACAGCAATGTCGTTAACAGTAAACTCTTTGCTGGATATTGCGTTTTCAAACTCAGTCAAACTAAGCGCATGAGCATTAGCAAGAAACAAAATAGATGGTGAAATGAGCCGTGATGGACCGATTTTAAATGGTGTTTTTAAATAGGTATTAAAATCATCGTTGTTATCTAATAGTTTGTACAATGCTGTTTTGTTTACTTGCTCAGGTAATGGAACATTAAACATCATTGAACCTGTATTTTGACTAAGGGGTCCATTAACTGCCGTTAGTTGGTTGATTGTATCAGCATCAAAATAATCAATGACCTCAAGTCCTTGCCAGCTTTTTAGTATGTTAACAGATGAGGCATATTGAAATTGCTGTTCTGCATTCTCTTTGATTGCGTTAATAACTAAGGTATTAAATGAACGGTAAGATATTTTCACAAGCTCTGAATAACTTAAAATATCTTCAAGAGAGTCACCGTCTTTTAATGCTTGTTTAATCGCTGCCTCTATTTGACTGTGATCAGCTGCAGCTTGAGTGGCTTTTAAACTTTGTTGCTTACACTGGTGTTTGGCTAGCTTGAGCTTAGCCAGCTCTGATGCTTTACTATTTGGCTGGCTTGATGGTTCAAAGAAACTCGTAGCTTTCTTTTGTTCAGCGATATTAGCAGAAGATGTCGAGACTTTGTTGCTTATCGCTTCGATGGGAGTGGGTTTATCTAATATCAGGTAGGTCCCACAGGCACAAAGCCCTGCAAAAACGGTTAGTGAAATACCTTTTTTCATATTCAATCCATGGATTTATTTTGCCTGAAGTGTATGGTTTTATATTTTGATGTCAATGACTTGGGGACGAAGTGCACAAATAGCCGACAAACAACTAATTTGCCGGCTTTATGCTGTAGCTTAATGCAGTTTCATTTTTGGCCTAACAACGCGTAGTACTTTTTCGCTGATCCACAGTGCAAAGGTTTTTGCACTGCCATGGATGGCACGTTGATGCATACGATAGAGCGAAATATACATAAATCGCGCTATTTTACCCTCTATAAAAAAGCTATTACTGGTTAGGTTGCCCATTAAACTGCCTACTGTGCTGTAGCGTGACAAGTTAACTAAAGAGCCATGATCACTGTAGTTAAAGGCACTCAGAGGCTGGTTTTTGAGTGTGGCTATAAGGTTTTTTTCAACACATTGCGCCATTTGATGAGCCGATTGCGCTCTGGGCGGCACTTGCGTGCCATCTTCTTGAGTAAATGCACAGCAATCACCAATCACAAAAATATCGTCGTTAACGCTACTTTGCAGATATTGGTTCACCTTAATTTGGTTATTGCGGGTAAGTTCAAAGATACCAATGTCTTTAATGAAATCAGGGGCTTTTACACCCGCAGCCCAAACCATAATATCGGCTTTGATATGTTCATCGTTTTTGGTGATAAAGCTGTTTTCTGTGGCCTCTTTTACTTGCGTGCCTTCGCGCACCGTTACCCCTAATTTAACCAGTTCACGCTTAGCTGAGTTTGCAATACGCTCTGGTAACGCGGGTAAAATTCGCGGCCCTGCTTCAATTAAATCAATGTGTAAGCGTTTAGCGGTCATTTTATTCAGGCCATACATTTTCAGCATGTCTGATACATGATAAAGCTCTGCCGACAGCTCAACCCCGGTTGCACCACCACCCACTATGGCAATGGTTAAAGAATGCTGTGGGTCGTCATCTTGATGTAAGCGGGTGAAGTTATCGAGTAGGGCATGCTGAAAGCGCTCAGCTTGTTGGTTTGAATCAAGGTAAAAACAGTGCTTGTTAACACCTGGGGTATTAAAGTCGTTACTGACACTGCCTATAGCAAGTACGAGGTAGTCATAACTGACTTGGCGCTCAGGTAAAATACGGTGGCCAAGTTCGTCTTTTAACTCGCTTAAAGTAATGGTTTTGTTGGTTTGATCTAAGTGGCAAAAGCTGCCGAGTTGAAAATTATAATGATGTTTTGCTGCATGAGCTGAGTATACAACGCCGTCTAAATCGGCATCAATCGACCCCGTCGCTACTTCATGAAGTAACGGCTTCCAAATATGGCTGCGGTTTTTATCGATTAAAAGTATCTCTGCTTGGCGTTTTTTCCCGAGTTTGTGTCCTAATTGTGTTGCTAGTTCTAAGCCACCAGCGCCACCACCGATTATCACGATTTTAGGAGGTTGGTTAATCATTACGTTGCCCTCAAAAGTATAATACCTAAACACTCTTGCGAAAAAGCGCTTAGGTATTGTAAGTCCATCCATCAATACCCCATGGCAACGCGTCCATTGTGCGCCTTTTTACTGATTTTGTCAGTACCTGTTAAGAACAATATAGTGCGCTTAGTTATATCAATGGCCTTGGGAGATTGAGTTAAACACGTTAACATGGCTAATTCGCAGTAAGAGACCTATCATTACCTGAAAAGGGAAATGAAAGTGAGGGATCAGGATGACTACACCACTACACACTTCGTTGAATCAATACTTTGGCTTTAATGAGTTTCGCCAAGGTCAGCAACAAACCATTGAGCAGTTATTAAATCAGCAATCGTCGTTGGCAATTTTTCCAACTGGCTCGGGTAAATCTTTGTGCTATCAATTAACTGCAATGCACCTACCTAATTTGACCTTAGTAGTTTCGCCATTATTGGCACTGATGAAAGATCAAATCAGCTTTTTAAATAGCAAAGGTATTTACGCGGCAAGCCTTGATTCAAGCCAAACCAGTGAGCAAAGTCATACGGTAATGAGTGATGTGCGAGCAGGAAAGGTGAAAATTTTAATGGTCTCAGTTGAGCGTTTTAAGAATGAGCGCTTTCGTGAATTTATTAAACAAGTGTCTATTTCGATGCTGGTGGTTGATGAAGCGCACTGTATATCTGAATGGGGTCACAACTTTAGGCCTGATTACCTAAAGCTGCCGCGCTATAGTGAAGAGCTTAATATTCCACTGGTATTACTTCTCACTGCTACAGCGACTAAAAAAGTAAAGCGCGATATGTGCGAGCGTTTTGCTATTGCCCCAGAATGTGTGGTGCAAACTGGCTTTTACCGAAGCAACCTCGACTTATCAGTGCTCAGTGTTGCAAGCCAAGAAAAACCTCAGCAATTAGCCAGTATTATAGCCAGCCAACAAGGTGCTGGGATTGTTTATGTCACCTTACAACATACCGCTGAGCAAGTAGCAGAAGGCTTGGCAAGAGCGGGCTTTAATGCGGTGGCTTATCATGCAGGCCTTGAGGATGATAAACGCTGGCAAATCCAAGATGATTTTATGGCGGGTAAAATCAATATCGTTGTGGCAACCATTGCTTTTGGAATGGGCGTTGATAAGTCTGATATTCGCTTTGTGATCCACTATGATTTGCCAAAATCGATTGAAAACTATAGCCAAGAGATTGGCCGTGCAGGGCGAGATGGTGCGCCGTCAAACTGTTTTACCCTAGCAAACCTTGATGGCTTAAATACCGTTGAGAACTTCGTTTATGCCGACACTCCCGAGCAAAGTGGGATTGACTATGTCATTAATAACATTCGCAACGAACAAACGAACAACCAGTGGGAAATGCAAGAGTACAGCTTATCGAGCGAAAGTAATATTCGTGCTTTAGCGTTAAAAACCTTACTAGTACAGTTAGAGATGCAAGGGGCTATTACGCCTTTATATGCCTATTACGCCGATTTTAAATATAAGTTTTTAACGGAGCAAAACGAGCTACTTAGCCAGTTTGATGCTGACCGACAAGCGTTTTTACAACAGGTATTCAAACACACTGAGTTTAAGAAAATTTGGGGCACACTTAATTTTGATGCACTAACCCGTGCCACTCAAGTTGATAGAAAGCGCGTGGTTGCAGCGCTCGATTATTTGGCTGAAAAGGGCCACATAGCCCTTGAAACTAAACGTATCACGCAAGTGTATGAGGTGAATAACTCGGTAATAAATCACGCTGATTTAGCACAGCAACTTCACCAATATTTTATCGAAAAAGAGCAGGCCGAAATTAAACGTATCGCTACTTTAGTACGCTTTTTTGAGCTTGATAGCTGCTTAAGTTATAACTTAGCTCGCTATTTTGATGATCAACATGCACCCCAGCAATGTGGCCATTGTTCAGTGTGTAGAGGCCAGCAGGTAAAACTTAGTTACTCACTAGTGCATCAAATGCCTGAGCAAAATGTGATTGCCAGCAAAGTTGCTGAGCTTAAACAGCACTTAGCTGCTAAAGGGATTAGTGATGTGAGCATCGATACACAGTGCCGGTTTTTAGCGGGCATGAGCGTGCCTTTATTTACCCGCAACAAAGTCAGGCAGCTTTCAGGTTTTGGCCTTTGTGAACAGCAGCGCTACAGTGATATTAATGCCTTGCTCCAGCAGTTGTAGCGGATAGATTAATGTTTAATAAATATTTATAGTTTGAAATATACAAAAACGTGTATAAAGTTTATTCGCGAAATAAAATTATACTTTCTATATAAGGCTTTGAGTTTTTAAGGATATAAATGTTAGCTGTTACGGAAATTGTCAGACAATTTAAACAAGGCCAGACGACACCATTTTTGTGTAGGACTGAAAATGATGAGCAATACATTGTAAAAGGTGCTCGTGCTACAGCTAAAGGGTTGGTTAAAGAGTGGATTGCTGCGCATTTATGTAGAAGTTTTGGTTTACCTAACCCTGATTATGATCTCATATATGTTGATGATGCACTTGTTGAATATGGATATGATGATCTTGGTCCTGGTATGTGTTTTGGTTCTAGATTCATACCTAATATTCAAGATGTTACATTTGCTGAGTTGGAATTTTTATCAAATGAACTTTTAAGAGATCTCTATATTTTTGATTATTGGATAAAAAATGATGATAGGAATCTAACAAGCCTTGGAGGTAATCCAAATCTGTTCTATGAGCCCTTAAAAAAAGAAGTTTATGTACTCGATCATAATTTGTCTTTTGAACCTAATTTTTCTTTAGAGAAGCATAAAGAATTACACTTAGGCAGGTCAGCTTGGAATGATCCGCAGTTACCACTTTGGAGCCGGGTTGAGTACGAAGATAAGATGGAGGCTTCATTAAAAAATATTGATGCTGTCATAAACTCTTTACCTGAAGAATGGCTTGAATATTATGATTTAGATAGCATTGAGAGTGAAATAATCGTAGTATTAAAACAATTTAAATTGGCAAAATTTTGGGAGGATATAAGATGAAAAATTTATGCAAATACTCAATCATACGTTTTATGCCTTTCAGTGAAACACAAGAATTTGCCAATGTTGGAATATTATTATTCTCTCCAAAAACAGGTTTTGTTGACTACAAATTAGCACCTAAAAGCTTTGGTCGAGTTACAGAATTTTTTGACGATTTAAACGGTGAGCTTTATAAAAGTGCTTTAGTTACTTTTGAAAAAGAATTAACAAGAGTGAAAAGCTTAGGCTCTAGGTTTTATGGCGAACAACAAGTTAAGTTGCTTGAAGAAGTTACTCGGTTCAGGGAAGGGATTGTTAGTTTTAGTGAGACAAGAGCTGTACTGCATGAAGCTCCTCAAATCGCACTTGAACAGCTATATAACAAGTATATAGCCAGAAACTTTGTGACTAAAGAGTACCGCGAACAGCAAATGGTTAAGGCTCTAAGACAAGATTTAAAAGATAATATCAGGGGCGTGCATTATACTCAGCAGAAATTGCCTGCTGGCTTGGGTGTTCAAATTGATATTCCTTTTGTAACAAAAGGAAGTCAAATTACTAAAGCAATAAAGCCATTGTCTTTTAATCAAACAAAACCATTAGCATTAATAGAACACGGTGAACAATGGATAAATCGCGTTAGGCGATTAATTCAGGCTGGAGCTATTGAAGCACAAAACATGCTATTTACGCTTGAGAAGCCCAAAAGCCAAAAAACAGAGTTTTTAAAAGCATACGATGAAGTTACTAATGAAATGAAAATGCTTAATACAAAATTCACTCTCTTTGAAGATAGGAAAAGTATCTACAGTTTTGCTACTAGTTTTGAAGATGAAGAATTTAAGTTAATTTCTACTTAGAAATTCCAAATAAAGTCCAAAGGCAACCTTTTCTTGGTTGCCTTTTTTACAGATTTTTAGCCAATTTGAATACTGGTAGTAGGGTAGGTCAAAGGTTGGCTGTGCTGGCGAGCAAAACAATAAGCAAATGTTAATGGCCCAACCCGACCTATCAACATCAGCAATATGATGATGAGCTGACTAGGCGCACTTAAATCCCCAGTAATACCTCGCGAAAGACCTACGGTACTGAGTGCCGAAATTGCCTCAAAGGTAATATCAAGTAACGACCCTTGTTCAAGCTTGGTGATGATCATAATGCTGGTAAAAGCGATAAATAAGTACAGTATCATGACGCTTAATGCCTTGATCACTAACTTGTCGCTCAGCTGACGGTTAAACACGGTGACCGTGGTTTGCTGTTTTAAATAGCTGCGCATCGCTAGAATTAGGATCACAAAGGTGCCGAGCTTTATGCCGCTCGCCGTACTAACTGAACCACCGCCAATCACCATCAGCAGCATAGTCAAAAGCGTTGAATCTTGACTCAAACCATCAATCGGTAGGGTATTAAACCCTGCGGTACGAGGTGTCACCGCTTGAAACCAAGCCGTTAATATCTGCTCAGACGTTGATAGCGGCGCTAATGTCGCCGGATTGGCGTGTTCAAAGAAAAAAATCAATATAAATGCGATGCAGTTGAGCACAAAGGTGGCAATCAACACCAAGCGGGTATTGGTTGATAGTAACGACCAGCGCTTTTGTTTGTAGATATCAATCAGTACAGTAAACCCTAAGCCGCCGATGATAAACAAAGCGGTGATTATCACGTTTACGGTTATATCGCCTTTGAATGCCGATAAGCTATCGCCGCTTAACGCAAAGCCCGCATTATTGAACGCCGAAATCGTATAAAACAGACTGTGATAGGCGCTTTTTAGTGCGCCATATTCATCAAACCAACTAATAAAGAGTAAGCAAAATGCCACTGACTCAATCACTAATGAATACACTAAAACATACTTAGCAACCTTGATCACCGAGGTTAAATCGTTAGTGTCGAAAGCGCGACTGGCTAGTAAGCGTTGCTGTAAGCCTAGAGTTTTTCCTAAACTTAATATTGAAATCACCGCCACGGTCATAAAGCCAATACCACCTATTTGAATCAGCAGCATTACTACGCTTTGACCAAATACAGTCAGATCAGTACCAGTGTCGATGACCACCAGCCCTGTTACTGTAACCGCAGAGGTTGCCGTAAATAATGCATCGAGCCAGCTGATCGGTTGGGTGCTTGCCATTGGCAACATGAGTAAGCCCGTGCCGAGCATAATTAACACAATAAAGCCGATAGTGAGCACTAAAGGTGGGTTTACTTTTTGCCGCTTACGACACTTTACACCGCTAAATTGTTTAGGGTAAACATTGGCTTGCCAGTTAATCATAATGCACGAAACCGTTTTGCTAATTTAGTTAAGTAGGTTTTAGAGCCCAGTAACACCAGACTATCTCCGTGGCGCAGTTCGGTGTCGTTAGTCAGCTCTGTATTGAAATAATCATCACGTCGTAGTGTGAGCGGTTTAATATCGCTATTACGCTCTTTGAGTAGCCAGCCAATTTTGCGACCTGAAAGCTGTAGATCAATGCCTAGTTCAACAATAAACGTGGATTGGTTAAGCGGGAAATATTGATTAACCATTGGGTAGTTAAGCGCTTGTGCAACCCTCACGCCCATTTCTTCTTCAGGGTGAATGATGCGGTCAACGCCGAGTTTACTTAGTATTTGATGGTGGCTTTTGGTACAGGCTTTTACCCAAATTTGCTTTACGCCTAAGTTTTTTAAATGCAATACACATAAAATACTGGCTTCAATATTCTCGCCAATGGCCACCAATACGGCTTGGCAACTGGGTAAATCGAGCCGTGCTAATTGTGTTTCATCACTGGCATCAACCACCACGGTAAAACTGAGTTGGTCGGCATAGTGATTAACGGTGCTTTCGCTAATATCGGCGGCACACACTGTATGACCTTGTTTTGAAAGTTCTAAACAGGCGGTTACGCCAAAACGTCCTAATCCGATTACTGCAAACTGAGCCATTGTCTTTCTCGCTATTGTGGGTACGCGCTAAATGCTAATAGCAAAAAAACAGAAGTCTTTAGAGAGGTTGAAAGCTTTATAAAGATTTTATGCTGAGATAAAAAAACTTTATAAAAACTTTATAGTGACAAAACTGAAAACCCTTTAATCTAATAGGGACAAACAATAAGTGAAAAGATGATGCAGTCAGTATTCAAAATACAGTATTTAAAAGCCGCATTTTTAAGTGTGTTGATGCCACTTGTGGTGGTGCTCGCGATATTTCCGTTTCGAGAACTGTTTACAACCACTGATATTGTGATGCTACAGCTGCTGTGGGTGACCTGGGTTGCGGTGCGCAGTAATCGTCGTGTTGCTGCGCTTACCACCTTAGTAAGTGTCGCCTGTACTGACTGGTTTTATGTGGTGCCGTATTTTACTTTTCATATCGAAAATATTGAATATGTGGTCACTTTTTTGGTGATGTTGATTGTGGGTTTAGTGATAAGCCACTTAGCCGGGGAGCTCAATACCAAGGTTCGCGATGTGCAAGCCCATGCAAGTAATAGTCGCTTATTGTATGAATTAGCTAAAAAGCTTAATGATCTCGATAGCCTTGAGGAGCAAAAGCAGCTGTTTTTAACAACCATGGCCGCACATTTAAAGGTTGCGTGTGATTGGCAGTTAGTAGCCTCTAAGCAGTTTATTTATTTAAATGAACAACAAGCTGAATTTGGCGGCATCGCGTTTGCCAAAGCACTTAATGCAGAGCAACAGGCTTTGGCGAATACAGCGTGCTCTTTACTGTATCAGGTTCAAGAAAAAACCTTACTACGCGAGCAATCAGCGGCGATAAAAGTACAGGCGGAGCTAGAGAGGTCAAAAAATACATTATTACGGAGTTTATCCCATGACTTACGCACGCCATTAGCGACCATTATGGGCGCATCAAGCATGTTGGCTGATGATGATATTCAACTAAGCTCTGAGGTTATCAAAGAGCAAGCTGCTAATATTTATGAGCAAAGTAAAATACTTAACCAGCACTTTGATAAAGTCATGGAGCTCAGTAAAGTGAATAAGTTAGCTGAGAATATTAAATGGCAAAAACTACCCATTTTGACCTTAATCAGCGAAGCTAAATCACGCCGTCAGCAACAACTACAAAACTTTAAACTGCACATCGAAGCTCAGCAACAAAGCATATGTTTTGGCGATGAAACCTTACTTGAAATTGCCTTTGCCAATATGCTCGAAAACGCAGCTCGTTACGGAGATGGTTCGGCGAGCATGCAATTTATTGAAACACAAGACGAATACCAAATTGTGTTAACTAACCCTTTTGCTAATAAGCACGAGACGAGTCAAGATGAAGGCGTTGGCCTAGGGAGTGTTATTTGCGATGTGGTTGCTAAATGTCATCAGGGGCGCTTTGAATTAACCCTCAATGAGCAGACAAAGCAGGCAACAGCTATATTAATTTGGAGTAACAGCCGTGGCTAATATTTTGGTTTTAGAGGACTCACCGCCTCTGCAAAGTTTTTTAAAAACACTGCTCAAAGCAAGTAACCATGAAGTCAGTGTGTGCGCGAAAGGGCTTGATGCGTTTGCACTTTTAAGCCAGCAGCAGTTTGATTTAGTGCTGCTTGATTTAGGTTTGCTCGATATGGATGGGCAAGATTGGCTGGTGGAGTTTAGGCAGTGGAGCCTGCTCCCTGTTTTGGTACTTTCTGCACGTGACGGCGAAACAGAAAAAGTCACCGCCCTTGATAACGGCGCTAACGATTACCTGACCAAACCATTCAGCGCAAACGAATTACTAGCACGTATTCGGGTGCTACTGCGTATGCAAACAACACCAAGCCTGACCCTGCAATGTGGCGATATTCACATCGACCCACATAAACATGTGGTGCGTAAAGGTGCTGAAGAAGTCAAACTAACTAAAAAAGAGTACGCTATTTTGCTGTTGTTATTTCAGCAAAAAGACAAGGTATTAACGCATAACGCTATTTTATCTGAGGTGTGGGGAGAGCAGTATATTAATCGCCCTGAATATGTGCGTGTACATATTGGTCAGTTAAGACAAAAGCTTGAGCAAAATGCGGCAAGCCCTAAACATATCTTAACTGAGCCCGCTGTTGGTTATCGATTAGTTGATTAAGCCATCTATTTCTAGCGCTTTAGGTTGAGTTTGTAACTTACCTTAGGTACTGTTTTAGGAAATAAAATAATAAGCGGAAGTCTTTTCATTGGCTATGCATCAAAATACCGAGCAGGGCATTAATTCTCTGTCGAATACACAGCTTGAAGACGTGATTGCAGAAATCGAGCAGGCCATTGAGTGGCACCAGTCATGGTATAGAAATTTATTAAGGTGCTTAATTGCAGACATACCTGCAGATGAACAAGACTTAGCAGATAATGCTCATAACCTTTGTCGTTTTGGGCAATGGTTTAATAAGCTACCCGAACAGACCATAAGTCTTCACCCTTACTTTTCTGAAATCGCTTGTGCGCATCAAAAGATGCATCAAGGTGCCAAAGTCCTGTTATCGTTAAAAGAGTCTAAGTCCGTTATTCCGGCTAATTTATTGGACCAGTTTCATGCCGATTTAGATAGCTTGCATGAATTATTTGAAACCCTTATCGATGAATTCTCTGAATTGCTGCACACAAGAGACCCTTTAACGGGTGCATCAAACCGAACAAATTTAGTTGAAAACCTACAAAAAGAGCATGAGCTTTGCAAACGTAAATCGCTGAGCTGCGCACTGATAATGATCGACCTTGATCACTTTAAGCAAGTGAACGATGAGTTTGGCCATGCTGCGGGCGATAAGGTATTAATAGCCCTTGTTAAATGTATTAAATCTCACTTAAGGAAGTACGACCAACTATATCGCTATGGCGGTGAAGAGTTTTTAGTCTGCTTACCCCAAACAGAGCTAGAAGGTGCCAAATCACTTTCTGAGCGATTAAGAGCTGGCGTTGAAGTTTTAAAAATTGAAATTGGCAAAGGTAAACACATCAATGTGACAGGCTCATTTGGTGTTTCGTTAATAAATGCCGATGACGATATCGAGGCGGCAATCGAAAGGGCTGACGAAGCCATGTATCAGGCTAAAAAGTCAGGCCGCAATCGAGTGTGTGCGGCTTAAATGGTAGCTGCGCTGACTTATTTGATAATATTGGTGAAGTAAAAGTATGGCTGTAGTCCACCTTCAACGCTTTGCGGCAAACAAAGGTACAGGAAGTACCTTTGTTTATTGAGTTAACCGTATTTTGCTTCTAGCTCATTGGCTGTGTGATAACTTTCGTGAGTTTTCAGTTGCTCTAAATAACGTTTAATTTCAGGGAAATGTGCTAGCAGGCCTGCCTCATCAGCTTTCTCTACAACAAAAGACATCATAAAATCAGCGCCGGTCAAAGTTTCATCCACTAAGTACTGCTTACCTTTTAATTGCTGATTAACATAACTCAGTATCTTGCCAATTTCATGATCAGCATAATCACCAATAAAGTTGGTTTTACAGCCATCTTTTGTAATAAATAATTTTAATAAAAAAGGGACCATTGCTGAGCTTTCGGCAAAATGAAGCCATTGCTGATAATCAACATAGTTGTCGTTTTGCAGGCTTGGCATAAACTTGCCTTTACCGTACTTACTAATTAAGTAGTCGGTAATTGCGCCAGATTCTGTAATTACTTTACCGTTATCTTCAATAACGGGCGATTTACCCAGCGGATGAATTTGTTTTAGTTCATCAGGTGCTAAGAAGGTTTCTTTATTGCGTTGATAAGCAACAATGTCGTAATCGACACCAAGCTCTTCCAGTAACCAAATAATACGTTTAGAGCGTGATTTATTTAAATGGTGTAATTTAATCATTCGTTATCCTTAAAAATGGCGTAGCCAAGCTGACTACGCCTTGAAATTTAAATTGGCTGCTGAACTTGCACGACAGTTTTACCGAAGTTCTCACCATTTAACATCGCATTAAAGGCGTTCAGCGTATTTTCGAAATTAGCTTCAAGATGCTCTTTATATTTGATTTTTCCTTCGCTTAACCATGTTTGCATATCTTTTGCGAATTCCTCATAACGATGGGCGTAGTCATCAAAAATAATAAACCCTTGTACTTTAATGCGTTTCTTTAAAATGTGACTCATAAGCATAGATAAGCGATCTGGACCTGGCGGCAGCTCGGTAGCGTTGTACTGTGATACTAAACCACATAACGGAATACGTGCTTTTGTATTCAACAGGGGTAACACAGCATCAAATACATGGCCACCGACATTTTCGTAATAAACATCAATACCATTATTACACGCTGCGCTTAACTGCTCTGCAAAATCATTTTCTTTGTGATCAATACAGGCATCGAAGCCTAGGTTTTCAACGGCATGTTGACATTTTTCTTTACCGCCAGCTACGCCAACGACCTTACAGCCTTTTAATTTAGCTATTTGCCCTACAGTTGCACCGACAGGCCCTGTAGCTGCAGCAACCACGACTGTTTCGCCCGGCTTTGGCTCACCAATATCTAAAAGCCCCATGTAGGCGGTAAAACCAGGCATACCCATAATTCCAAGTGCATACGAAGGATTTTCAGGGTTTTTCCCCAGTTTCATTAAGCCTTCAGTGTCGCTTATTGCGTATTCTTGCCAGCCTGTGTATGCCAACACCCATTCACCTTCTTGGTAGTCAGGGTGGTTTGATTGCTCAACTTGGCATACGGTTGCGCCTACCATCACATCACCAATCTTTACAGGATCAGCGTATGATTCAGCATCACTCATTCGTCCTCGCATGTAGGGATCAAGTGATAGATAAATGGTCCTGAGTAATACCTCGCCATCTTTTGGCGCTGATACTGAGTTAGTTTTTAAAACAACATTTTTATCATTCGCTACGCCTTTTGGACGTGTCTCAAGAATATATTGACGATTTTGAATATCAGACATACTAGGCTCCTTTTGCCAGCAGTAAATTAAGATACGCCTTTAACGTTTTGCGGGCATAACATTAAAAATCAACACTAAAATTGTAATTGCTGAGTAACACGCTCATTATAGGGTTATTCACGGTTTTGCACTGGTTATAGGAACGGTGTATGCTGTTTTTAGGCTGAGTTAATTGAAAAGGATTGATATGAAGCGCATTTTACTATTATGTGCAGCGGTTTTTGCAACCTCTGGTCAAGCCAATACCGATGTACTATCAGTGGATCCGGTCATGCTCTCTGGCAGTGCTTTTTCATTTGAGAATGATGCCAAGCGTTACCCTAAGCAAAGCCAATTTAGCATTGTCCATAGTGTATTAATGAGCAGTGAAAGTGGTCGCCGTTTAGCGGTTGTGACGATTGAAAATAAAGCATCGGGGTCGCGAATTCTTCAGGCTGACCATATTATGGCGCTGTTTGCCGATGGGCGTCGTGTTCATCCTCAGAGCTTTGACGAAGGTATTAAGTTAGATGATGGCGAAAAGCGTTCTTTGACATTATCTTTTGGTGAAAACGAATACCCAATTTTAGCGGTATACACGAGTTTAGATGAGTAAAAGGAAGACCTATGAAACTACTTAAGCCACTGGCAATTACATTACTTTTAAACTCACCGTTAACCTTTGCAGTTGATAGCCAAGACTTTGTTAAAGATAACGTTTTTACGCAAGGCGTTGAAGGGCCAACCATGTATAACGGTGCCTTGTACGCGGTGAACTATGCCCAGCAAGGAACCATTGGCCGCGTTGATAACATGGGCAAAACATCGTTATTTGTAAGGCTACCAAATGACAGCGTTGGTAATGGCTTACAGTTTGACTCACAAGGCAATTTGTTTATTGCTGATTATGTTAACCACAATATTTTAAAAGTACCTGCTGGCAGCAATAAAGCAGAAGTGTTCGCCCATAATAGTAAAATGAATCAACCCAATGACATTGCTATCACCAAAAGCGGGGCGCTGTTTGCAAGTGACCCTAACTGGGCGAACGAAACGGGCCAGCTGTGGCGTATTAATGCAGATGGCAGCACTCATTTACTCGAAAAAAACATGGGTACCACCAATGGGGTAGCGGTTAATCACGACAACACGAAGCTTTATGTGAACGAGAGTGTGCAGCGAGTTGTTTGGCAATATGACTTAGATGAGAACTTAAACATTAGTAACCAAAAAGCTTTGATTAAGTTTGCTGATCATGGCTTAGATGGCATGCGCGTTAATAATCAAGGGCACGTCTTTATTACTCGTTACGGCGAAGGGAAAGTGCTTGAAGTATCGCCTACCGGCAAACTCTTAAATAGCTATCAATTAAAAGGCCAGCATCCGACGAATTTGGCTTTCAATGAGACGCAAAACAAAGTGTATGTCACCATGCAAAAGCGCGGTGCAATAGAAGTGATTGAGCTTTAGCCTTGTTTTGCTCGTGCAATCGCGGCGGTGATTGCCGCTTTTGCTTGCGGACTATTTTGCCAACAACTTGAATGCAGCATTGATGCTACACGTTCAGCAATTGTGTTGGCATCAAACCCGGCTAACTCCTCAAACGATTCAATACCGATTTCTTCAAACCGTTTTATCACCGTTGGCCCAACACCTTTGAGTGCTAAAAGCGCGTTGCGCTCTTGCTCGTTAAATGGCATTTGTTCGTTCCTTGTTCATTGCGTTTATAAAATGATGAGGGTCATCTAGTCCCAGGAAAACAGTGTTGATATCACCCATAGGTTCAATGAGCTTAATTTTAATATTCGGGTAGCCAGAATAGTTGTAACGTTTGATTGAACGAGCGCGTGCAATAAAGTCGGTATTTAAATCAATGGATTTGATATTTTCTAAAGCAATATTGTAAGCAGGATAGAGCCCACAGCGAATAATGAGTTGTGATTTACTAATAGAAACAGGACGCTTTGCAACTGCTCGGTATTCTGCAATGAAGAATAAAAGACTAAATATAGTTAAACCAGTGATTATGTTTGCTGCTGTTGATGACCACACAAAGTGTATGAAGAAGTGCATCATGAGCAGTTCTAATAAGATAATAAAAATAAAGCCAAGTAAGTTAGCTTGTGCGCCGTCTTTATTATGATAACTAAAATGTTGTTCACCAGTGAAATAACTAGGTTTAATGTGTTTAGCGTAAAATAAGAAAGCCCACATCCGTGTTTCGAAACATAAAAAGTTTGCAATAGCACTTTGTTTGAAAAGCTTTTTAATTGGCCTTTCTATAGCTGTGTCTGGGTCGGTCTGCTGGCTTAAAGCGGATTTTATTGCCAGGTACACAGTAATAAGAGCGCTTAGCTCTAAAATTACAATCAAAGCTAAAATCCCGTAACGACCTTGCTCTAAGAAATGCATTAAAAACTTGTTTTGTTCGGGAACAATGTAACTCCCCACTAAAATAGCTAGTGAGCACAACATCAAGGCTTTTAAAGCTGCTTCTTTCTTATTTTTAATTAATATTAAGCAAAGTACAGGTAATACTATCAGTGCATCAAGCAGGTATAACCATTCAAAGTTTGCTTTACCAAAGTCATTTAACGGGTGGCTACCTTGGTAATACATACCCCAAAAAAGACTAATACTAATTAGGAAAATAAATGGGATTTTGGACTTTATTGATTTGAGCATTACATCTTCCTTGCTGCTTTTTGTTGCTCATATCATAACCAACAATCTAAACACTGTCCCTTTTTTATTGTTGACATAATTACAGCCTGTTTAAAATAAAAAAGCGCACCGGGCAGGGTGCGCTTGAGGGGATCAATCCTGTGTAGCTAAAACAGTAGGATTAATTAGAAGCTTGGAGCATATCTCAGTGAAACACCGACTGAGCGGCCAATCACACTATAATCACTCACGGTGTTAAAGTGGTTTGCGCCTACTTCAGGTGTTGGTGGTTCACGGTCTAATAAGTTATCGACACCAAAGTTAACAGCAAGTTCCTCATTAACTTGCCATGCCGCGGCAAAGTCTAAGTAATTTTGTGCTGAAATTGTTTCTGAACGGTCAACAGCATACTCTACTTCACCGATTCTGCGCCAGCCAAGTTGGAAGTTCATGTTATCTAACTGCCAATCAATGCTTGCGCGGTGTTTGTAATCAGCTTGCAGGATACTCGCAAAGTCGCCCGAGCAGGCGCTGCCGTACGTTCCTTTACAGTCAATTTCAGCCACCGTACTGTTGTTTTGGCGCGTTTGCTTAGTAACAAAGTTACCTTGGTACGAGAATCTAAAACGACCACCCATTTGCTCAGGTGCATCAATCACATAATTTGCTGCAACGTCGATACCTTCTTGCTCAATTGCGGCTAAGTTAAAGTCATTGACGATAGCTGTGCTAATAAAACCAGTGTTTGGATCGCGAAGTACCGCACCACACAATGGGTTGTTTGGATTCGGGTCATCAACATAACAGCTTTGCAGTGCAGCACCTGGTTGAATTTGGCTTACCGCATCTGTTACACGAATACTGTAGTAATCGAGTGATAAATCAAAGCCTTCTAAATAGCCAGGTGTATAAACAATGCCTAATGTATCAGATTCAGCTTGTTCAGGTTTAATATTCGGGTTACCACCGTAGGTGTACTCTGCCGTGCTTGAATCAAACTCGGTGCCAACAGGCGGCGCACCAAACGCAGCACATTGAGTCGCATCACCGGTGCCCAGTAAACAAGGATCGCCGTTATAACGCCCTGCTAGGCGTGGTACAAACTGATCGCTGTTTTGGTCAAATAACGATAACGATAGCGCTGTGATTGGGCTGGCAAACTCACCTAAGTTAGGTGCTCTAAACGCGGTTAAGCGGTTGGCGCGAATACGAATGTCACTGTTTATTGCCCAGTTGATACCTAGTTTGTAAGTGTCTTCTGCTTCGGTATTTGAGTAATCAGAAATACGGTAGGCACCTTCAAAGCTAAGCTCTTCAGCAAAAGGTTTATCAACTAAGATAGGCACTAAAATTTCAGCGTAGAACTCTTCAGAGCTAAAGCTTGCATCCATATCAAATGCGCTGATAGACGCAAAGCTGGTACCGTTTCTAAATGCATCACCTGGGGTTTGTTTACCGGTTTCTTTACGGTATTCATAACCAATTGCAAAATCGATAGCGCCGGCTGGTAATTCAAATAAGAATCCAGAGTCACCTGACAGTGTTGCTGAGATCACACTTTGTGTACGGTCGCGAGTGGTATATAGCAATGGGTCGCTAAAGTCGCTAAAATCATGGTTTGGATCAAAAATATCCACTGAATTTGCAAGGGCAGCAAAGCGACTATTACCGCTGTTATCATTACGGTATGCGTTGTTGTATATGGTGGCTACTTCGTCAGTTTTGCCATACTGGCCATATACGTCATAACGTAAGTAGTCAGTTAAATCACCTTTTAAACCCAATTGAAATTGCATTGAATCACGCACCGCTTCGGTGTGTTGCACGCCTAAACCTAGGTTACGTTCAACATTAACAAGGGCATTGCCTTCGCTATCAAACGTGAGTTGGTCGCGTAGTTCATCTGGAATATACGCATTGTCTTGCGTTAGGGTTACTTGCTCGTTAACAAAAATCGGTGTTTGGCCACTGGCACCAGCACCATTTACGGTCACTTTAGAATACATTGCGCGACCATAGGCAATGGCACTGTCGCTTACATCAACGTCAAATAATAAGCCCGCAGAAAAACGGTCCATCGGTTGAGTTAAATAACGGTCAGCTGTGAAATCAGATGTTTGACGATCACTTGTTACAGCTCCTGAGTCAGCAATACCTATGCTGTTGCCAGATACAACGTCAGTATAATAACCACCGCTGTTGATCATTGCCGTAGAGTTTTCAAGTGCGTAGTCACGCTCGCCGGCTAATAACTCTTTTCGCTCTGTATAACCAATATAGCCTGTTACATGGCCGCGACCATCTGCGATGTCGCCACCAAAAATAGCCTCAAAGTTAAGCTTTTCGTTACCGCCGTCGGCACTTTCGTAACTGGTTGAGAACTCAGCGCCAGTAAAATCATCGTCTAAAACAAAGTTTACAACGCCTGCTACTGCATCGGCACCATAAACCGCTGCTGCACCACCAGTTAATACATCAACGCGTTTAATTAACCCGGCTGGAATGGTATTTACGTCAACCGAGTTACGAAAACTAAATGGTACTGCGCGAGTACCGTCAATAAGTACTAATGTACGGTTTTGGCCAAGGCCGCGTAAATCTATGGTTGATGAGCCAAATGAGTCACCGACTGTGGCACCGGTGCTGTTTGCACCCGCCGCAGCTTGTGGCAGTTTTGCTGTAATATCTTCAACGTTCACTGCACGGTCTAGGTGAATTTGTGCTTCATCAACGCTCACCACTGGGCTACTTGAAACCAGCTCGGTACGTTGAATACGTGAACCCGTTACGGTGATCACTTCAGGTTTTTTTACTTCAGTAGTTTCTTCTGCGTGGGCATAACTAATTACTGAACTTACAGCGAGAGCTAAAGGTGATAGCAGCAATAGCGAGCGATGCCCTGTTGATGTATTTGCTTTCATGATGATTCCCTTGCGTTTTATCATTTAAATCAACGCAGGTTGGTGAGTGACCTAGACCATTTAGTTAATTTAATGAGTCATACTTTTTGTTATGATGCTTGTGTGTTCTCCTTTTGGGGAGCTCACCGGTACAGTTTTAAAGCAATTTAAAAGTCTTTGCAATAATTATTCTTTAAATCTATTATTTTAAAATATAAACTATTCCAACTCATCAACCCGCTTATTTACATCTAATAAGCTGATTTTAAGTGATTTATTTATGCATCAACATATTGAAAAACTGTATTTAAGCGCAAAAAAAGAAAGAAAATTAATAATTGGTCTAATGAGTGGTACCTCGTTAGATGGCCTTGATATCGCGCTATGCGAAGTATCAGGGCAGGGCATGAACACTCATGTAGAAGTATTAAAGTTTACGACGGTCGACTACGACGATGATTATAAAACGCGTGTAAAGCGAGTGTTCGCCAAACGCGAATGTGATCTTGAAGAAGTCACTTTACTCAACCCTTGGATTGGCCAATTACATGGTGAAATGGTTGCCAAAACGTTAGCCAGCTGGGGAGTAGCAAAAGAACTTGTTGATGTGATTGCCAGCCACGGACAAACTATTTATCACTGCCCTAAAAACCAACACAAGCGTGCAGAATATGGCAATGCAACACTACAAATTGGTGACAGCGATCATTTAGCGGTGACTGCAGGTATTACGACCATAGCTGATTTTAGACAAAAGCACATTGCTGCGGGTGGCGAAGGCGCACCGCTTGCGGTATATGGTGACTACTTGTATTTCACAAGTACCAGCGAAAACCGTATTTTGCTAAATATGGGCGGTATTGCAAACTTAACCTACTTACCTAAATCTGCAGATGCACGAGCGGTTTTTAGCTCTGACATTGGCCCTGGCAATACCATTATGGATGCCTATGTGCAGCGTTATTTTGCACCACTTCATTATGATAAAGATGCCGCTATTGCAGCAAAAGGCACGGTAAGTGAAGATTTACTCGCAGCGCTGTGTGATGATGCGTTTTTTGCTTTAGGGTTTCCAAAAACAACCGGGCCAGAAGTGTTTAATCTAGAGTATTTATTTGCAGCACAAGCACGCTCGAATACGCAGAGCTTATCGCACTTTGATGTGATGGCAACTTTGGTGCAGTTTTCAGGGGTAATGATTGCTAAAGCAATTAACCAATGCAGCGAAGGCTTGACCGATGTGGCTGTTTACGCCAGTGGTGGTGGAGTTCATAACCCATTATTAATGGACATTATTTTGGCTAATTGCCCAGAACTTTCTGTTATAAAAAACACCGATTCGTTGGGGATAAACCCAGATGCAAAAGAAGCCGTGTTATTTGCTATTTTAGCGAACGAATGTTTGTCGGGCGGACAACAACGCTTTGGTAATACCGAGCAAGGGATCCCCGATATTACCATGGGTAAAATTAGCTTTGCTGACTAGGCCCTAGAAAAAGGCTAAAAAGCTTGCGCCAATATTACTGATGTAATGGCGTAAGCCATTGTTTTTAGATTGATCGCCAGTTAGCAGCTCTGGTGATGTGCTTGCTGCAATGCTGACATCAAACTGGGCGCTGTCTTTAAGTGTTGCATGCATGCCGTGTAGCATTAATTGCAATACAAATTCACCACTGTGAGTAACATCCTCTAACGTAAGCATAATAACGTGCTGATCTAGATCGTGTTGCGTTAAAGTATGCGCAGTAAAGTACGCAGACTCACGTGCATCAGGGCGCGTTGCACTGATAGAGATCACATCACCTTCATGGGCATCATCTGGCAGCACACAACAAAATACAACACGCTTTTGCTCATTAGCCGCAAAATGCAATTGTTCATATTCCATAGTATGCGCAAGCGCAGCACATAAAGGATCTTCACTAGAGGGGAGTGCAAACGAAAGTTGCACCAAGGCACTGTCCATTACTTCTTCATTACGTTAGGTGATTAAATTAGCGTCAATTATTGATCAGTTAGATGACAGAATTATGACTATTGTCATATTGCGGATTATTTATATCAAAAACAGAGGAAAGTGTTCTTTCTGTTCCAAAACTGGAATGGTTTCTGACAAGATTGGAATAGAAAGTCTTGTCTGGCAAGGGTTTTAGGGTGGAGGGAAATGTCGATATTTGGGGTTTTCTGATAAGGCGTGATACCTGTATATTTACCTCAAAGCTACAGATGAATCATAATTAAAATATCAAGTACTGGAGGTAATACAAAGCTCAGTTTGGATTAATCAAAAACCTGCCTTTTTTGCGCTGTCTCTTAACTCAAAAATGCCCCATAATGGGTTAACGTAAATACTCTATAGGTCGGCTTTGAGCGAATTTGAGACACTGATTTTATGTTTGAGTTGTATCAATATATCTACAAAACGGACATTAAGCCTCTTATTTCCCCATGTTCAGTTAACTTAAATACTCTAATTTGTGATTTAAAATTGATTTTTCACAAAAAGAATCTGAAAACTTAGAGGGAAAGCTAGAGCTTTAACGAAATAGCTTTGACATAAATTAAGTGTAAATTCAGCTACTCTTAAGTTTAAAGCGATATTCTGAATAATATTTACTCAAAGGCATGCATCATTGAAAGTTTTAGTTATCGAAGATTCAATATCACTTAGACGAAGTTTAAGGGTAGGATTAACCAACCTCGGTTTCACCGTGGATGATACTGGTGATGGTTCTGAGGGGCTAAGCATGGCTTTGTCTGGAGATTATTCACTACTAATTCTCGACTTAATGCTCCCCTCTGTCGATGGTACTTCAATACTGAAAGCAATCCGTAATGCAGGTAAAGATATCCGTGTATTAATTTTGTCTGCGAAAGACCTTACAGAAGATAAAGTTGAAGGGCTTCTCAACGGTGCAGATGACTACCTTACTAAACCTTTTTCTTTTGACGAGCTGCATGTCCGTTTACTCTGTTTAATGCGGCGAGGTACTTTGAATATGAACGCTAACAGTATTAACATTGGTTCTATATCGCTAGATTTACATTTAAAACAATTAAGATGTGGTGGTAAAGATGCTCAGCTAACCCCTAATGAATACAAAGTGGTTGAGTGCTTATTCTCCAATCAAGGAAAAGTCATTTCTTCTGAAAAGCTTAGCGAATACCTCGCCGGACAATATGATGCAATTGCAAAAAATTCTATAGAGGCTCACCTTTCTTCTGCTCGGAAAAAAGTAAGAGCTATTGGTTACGAGCTTCCAATTAAAACTAAGCGTGGCTTTGGTTACTTCGTTGAGAGTCATTAATGAATTCAATTCATAAAAAGCTAAGTCGCTATCTATCAATTTCAATTTCATTACTTTTAATTTGTATCTTATTAGCAACTGATATCAGTGTTGATACATGGATAAGTGATGAGTTTGACCGAGCCATGGTCAACAAGGTTGGGCTACTTGAAACATTAGTTGAAGAAGATGAGGACGGAATAGAATTTGATTTTGCTGGGGAGTTTATGCCGGAATTTGAAGGCAAAGAAAACCCTGAATATTACCAACTTTGGCACAAAAGCGAAGTATTTGAGAGATCGGACACTCTAGAGTTTTTTGAAATAAAAGATCTCTCTCGACTAGATGCAAAACTACATGAATTTATTATTCAAGATACCGTATTACCAGACGGCAGAAATGGCAGGATGCTTTATACAAAATTTTTTCCTCAGGTTGACTCTGACATTCGAGAAACACTCGGTATAAGCAGAGAAGAATTTGCAAAAAATCAACAACCAATGGAACTTGCCTATGCGCTAAGTAGAGAAGAGTTAGACTATATCCTCTGGTTTGTTGATATTATCTTTATTTTCACATCTATATTCTCTGTATTTATTATCAGAATAATTGTCAAACTTGTTGTTTATAGGAGTTTAAAGCCAATAACTCAACTCAGTCAGCAGCTAAGAAAAATAAGTTTAAACTCTAAAAACCCGGAAGTTTCAGTAGAATTTTTACCGCAAGAACTCGTTCCGATAGCTGAAGGCGTTAATCAGTTTATTAAAGAAAATCATATTCTGTACATTCGAGAGCAGAGGATGGCTTCTGACATTGCTCACGAATTAAAAACACCAATCGCAGAGCTTATAAGTTTGAGCGAAGTTGCCTTAAAGTTTCCTCATGAAAAGGAAATATCAGATAACCTTGCAAGCGATGTCCATGGAATATCCTATCGCTTAAAAAATATCGTTAGTAGCATCATGCTATTGCAAAAAAGTAGTAGTAGCAATGAATTAGAAACTAACGAAATTAACCTAACGGATCTGATTAGTAATGTTATCGCAAGAGAAAATTCAGATGACAGAGAAATTATACTTCTTTTCGATTTGCCATCATTGATAGTAGAAACCAATAAATTTGCTTTAGAAACTGTGTTATCAAATTTAATTAACAATGCAATCTTTTATAGTCCAACTAATTCAGCAATAGAGATAACAACAGCAAAGACTGATAACAGAAATGCTTTAATCAAAATTTCAAATATCTGCTACGAAAACTATCAAGAAAATGAACTTAAATTGTTTTTTGAGCCTTTATGGCAAAAAGACGAATCAAGAACATCAACAGAGCGATTTGGATTAGGTTTAGCAATAGTAAAATCCTATTGTGAAAAAATTGGAGCAACTGTTTCAGTATCGTTAGTTGAGAGGAAAATTACATTTACTGTGTCACTGTAATGAAAAAGCATTATAACGGTTCTTTACTATTTCTTTATCTGTTTGCTTCAAGTATTGCCTTTGCAACTGAAGTTGTCGTTGATGGCTCCCTGAATGATTCAGGTTGGCAAAGCGCGCAGCGAAACACTGTTAATTATCAAGTTGTTCCACAAACGCTAACAAAGGTAGAGAGCAACTTTTCTTATCAAGTGATAACAACTGACCGCGGCATATACATAGGTGTTGTGGCAACGACTAAGCCGCCATTGAGAGTAAGGACACAAGAAAACGACACGCTTTTCACTAATGATCATATTCAATTAATGATAGATATGAATAATACCGAACAAACAAGTTATGTATTTTCAGTCAATCATCAAGGATATTTTTATGATGGTATCTATAAGCAGAATAAAGAGTTAGATTTAGATTGGAGTAGTCAGTGGTACTTCAAAACTAAAGTGTTTACCAATTCATGGAACGCTGAAATTTATATCCCTTGGACTACTATGTCTTTTGCTATTCAAGAGCAGAATGAATTCGGCCTTTCTATTACTCGTTTTGATGAATCCACTAATGCAACCTATTCATCAATTCCGGCAAACGCTTCAATGAATAGTTTTTTAACAAATTTCAGCAAACAAAAAGTTGAAATTAACAATCAGTCGAGCCTAGATATTTTTCCATACATTTCGGCTAATCGAGACATTGCGAACAACAAAAACTCTACTGATATAGGGGCTGAATTGTTTTGGAAACCTACTAAAAGTCAGCAATTAAGTGCCACCATAAACCCTGACTTTGGACAGGTTGAGTCAGATGAGTTAGTTGTTAATTTTTCAGCCATAGAAAGCTTTTTCTCAGAAAAACGACCTTTTTTCAATGATAATCAAAGTTTATTTGAAGTTTCCGGGCCAGAGTCTCTCAGAGTAGTACATACGCCAAGAATTGGCGGGGAGTCATATTATGATGAAGACTATTCAGGTGAGTTGGATTCTGCAATTAAATACACAATAAGTAGTGAACAATTAGATTTTGGGCTTTTATCTGCATTTGAAAGTGCCGATAGCGGGAAATTTGGTAGAGATTTTTGGATATTAAGAGGGCAGTACCGATTAGGAGCTAACAAGTTTGGCGCTTCAATTAATAGGGTTAATACGCCCAGCATTGAGCGAAAGGCAATTATAATTGAGTCTGATTTCAATTATGCATACTCAGATAATACTAAGCTAAATTTCGGCATAGTCAGATCTGATATAGAACAAGAGCCTGAAACAACGAGCGACTTCGGTTGGTGGCTTACAGGAAGTACAGAACCATCCGAGCAGCATAGTCATGAGTTTAGTCTTTTTAACTATGGAGACGACTTACAATTAAATGACATCGGCTATGTCAAGCGAGTCAATCGAAAGCAATTTGAATATGAATATCAATTTCAAATTCCAGATTTAGATAGATGGTTGATAAGAGATGTTACATTTGCGTTTGAAACTGAATTAAAAAAGAACCACCAAAATGAAAAACTGCCTCGTATTGTTGGTGCAGGTGTTGAATTGGTGACAAGTACAGAATTTGAATATCAACTTTCTTTGGAGTTGGGTTCGTCTGGATATGATGATTTACTAACGCGAGGGAATAATTCCGTATGGCTACCGTCCTTTTATATAGCCGAACTTGAACTAAATTCTCCAGAATATGACTGGGGAAGTGTTGGAGTCGCACTAGAGATGGGAACGGAGGGCCTGACTGGTAACTTTTACAACGCTGAAGTGAGCATTGAGCAGCAGATTAGTACTCTACTACTCATTGGACTAACGGTATCACAATACAATAGTGATAGTTGGCTTGAATGGGATGACGGTAATACCGTCGATGAATTTAACTTCACAGAGCAAGGCATTGAACTAAGTGTAGATTATCAAATTAGTGAAAGTCAGGAAGTACGTTTTAAACTTGAGTCTGTTATCGGGAAAGCAAATCACCTAAATCAATACATCGTTGATAGACAGGGTGAGTTGATAGGCTCTAAAAACCAAGATGATTTTTCATTTTCTGAAAGTGCTTTCCAGCTTCGCTATAAATATTCTTTAAGTAAATTAACCGCGCTTTACCTCAGCTATAGTTTTGGTGGGGAATTTGAAGACGATCTCGCGAAGTTTGGAAAAAGAAACCTTTATAAACAATCAATAAATGCAAAAGATGCTCATAATCTATTTGCGAAAATTCGACTTCATTTTTGATTAAGGCAACATTCAATCAATCTTATTTAAAGTTTCAGTTTCAACTAAGCAAAACTTAAGTTTTAATTTTTAGCATGTAATCACCAACATTGAGGTGATTTTATGCCAGTAAAGCTAACAATTGGTCAACAATATTCTAAAGGCTATTTCCCATTTTGGAAACTTATAAGTTTTATATGTTTAATGAGTGCCATAATGGTAAGTATGGCACTGAATAAAGACGCCTATATCGCCAGCCAAAAAGATATCTTTTCTTTCAGTAACAATGCTCTGCAAATACTACCCAGTGAAATTTGGCACAATATTACGTACTTGGGGGATGCTCTGATTCTAATTCCGCTGCTTTCCTTCATTTGCCTTGTGAATACGAGAATGTGGGCAGCTATGTTCGGAGCTGTTCCTCTCGCTTGCGCACTTAGTCATTTAGGTAAAAGTTTCTTTGCCATTCCTAGACCCGCTGCTGTTTTAGAACATCAGCAATTTACTATTATTGGCGAAACCCTGACTGCTTATACAAGTTTTCCATCTGGTCATACTATTACGATTTTTACAGCAATCTCTGCAATGGTATTTGTTCTTTTGAGAGAAGCTAAAATCAGTGAGCAACATAAAACGTATTGGATATATTTATCGCTTATGGTCGCTACAGTAGTCGCCATTTCTAGAGTCGCTGTTGGTGCTCATTGGCCCGCAGATTTAGCATTTGGAGCAATAATAGGCACTGTTTCAGGGTTAAGTGGCGAATACTTATCAAAACATTATTCAAAATGGTGGAATTGGGCAAAAGTAAAGCCTGCTATTTTAGGATATTTTGTCCTTGGATTTTGCTTCATCCTTTTAGTATGTACTATCAGTGGAAAGCTTCCTGAACTAACTATAATTTGGATAGCAATTTCAGTCAGCGCTATTGTTGGTACATACATCACATTAAAATCAATATTACAAGATGAACACTAAAGCCCTTTCTAAAATTTCAATTTTGAAGGCAAGCAGCTTCACTTTTTGGGTGAGCATTGTAATGACGTTTGCTTACAATTTGGTGCTGTTAGAGTATGTTAATCAAAACACCAATGTATGGAGCACTAGCGGAATTGGAATATTACTATCTACTGTTGTGATAGTATTTATCTTTTCATACACCATATTTTCATTGCTAGCGTTTATTTCACCAACAGTTCTGAAAATATTTCTCGTAATCATCACTGTTTTAAATGCTTCCGCTATATATTACATGAGTAACTATCAAGTGGTGCTAGATAGAACCATGATGGGAAATATATTTAACACCCGCTATTCAGAATCTATTGAACTACTCACCGTAAGCTTAGTTTTCCCGATAATAATGTTGGGGTTAATGCCAGCTTGTTTTGTTGCCTTAATAAAAATTAAACAAGTTGATAGAGTAAAAATATTAGGTAACGCGTCAATTGCTTTAGTAATCTCTGGTGCATTCTTGTATACGAATTCTACTAGTTGGCTTTGGATTGATAAGCATGCCAGCGTTTTAGGCGGAAAGATTTTACCTTGGTCATACATAATAAATTCAGGTAGATATTACTCATCTATAAATAGAACAACTGACGGACAGAAAGCGTTACCAGATGGCCATTTTCTGAATAACAATAAAACAGTCTTTGTATTGGTCATTGGTGAAACCGCTCGTGCTGCCAATTTTTCATTGTATGGCTATTCCAAATTAACTAACCCAAAGCTCGCAGAACAGTCTAATCTACTAGTGCTGAACAATACAAAATCCTGCACTACCTATACCACAGGTTCTCTGGCATGTATTTTAGCACCTAGTGATCAATACTTAGACTTTGAAGCATTACCAACTTACTTAGCTCGACATGGCGTTGATGTACAGTGGCGAACCAATAACTGGGGTGAACCACCAATAAAAGCAACAAGTTATACCGAGGCGGTTGAATTACGAGCTGACTGCGTGGGTGAAGGCTGTAAGTTAGATGAAGTACTACTGACTAATTTAATTAACGCTATCGATTCATCTGATAAACAAAAGATCTTTGTTGTTTTGCATACTAAAGGGAGTCATGGACCAAGCTACTATTCACGATACACAAAAGAATTTAACCAATTCACTCCTGTCTGCCGTGATGAAGAAATTAGCAAATGTAGTCCGGAGGAATTGATTAATGCCTACGATAATACCCTGCTGTATACCGATCATTTCCTGACGACACTGATAATGGAGTTACAAACCTTAGCGAAAACTTCATCAGCAATGATGTATATTTCTGATCACGGTGAGTCACTTGGTGAGCATGGACTTTACTTGCATGGCACACCATATTCATTTGCACCAGATTATCAAAAAGATATCCCATTTTTATTTTGGGCATCTGATACTTTTTTAGATGCAAGAAATTTAAAGCTTAAAAACTTAAATCAAGCTAATAGCCATAATCAGTTTAATGTCTTTCATACCGTTTTAGGAGCGCTTAGCCTTGAGTCATCAATATATGATAGTACGCTTGATGTATTGTATAACTCTGGTGAACATTAGAAATTATGTTGAACTACAACAGCGCTATTAAAATTATTATATTGGTAATACTTTATTTTGCCTTACCAATAACTGCTGCCCCTCTTATTAAAAGTGGTTCTGAAGAAACATCTGAATTGAATTTATATACCGCGAAATACAGTGTATTACGTGGCAAGAAAAAATATGGTCGAGCCACAAGAACACTAAGTAAAAATAACACTTCTTATTCGTTATCATTCAATACTAGCGCATCAATTTTTTTCTATAGCATAGATACGAGTGAGACAAGTACTTTTCTATGGCAGGACAATAAAGTAGCGCTACTGAGCTATAAAGGAAAAGATTCGAGAACCTTTAAAAAAGAAAAACATTTACAGTTAAATTTTGATCATAATAACCAAACTTTAATAGCTAAAAAGAATGGCGAAATTAGTGAACAAACCTTAAAAGATGACGTGTTAGACCCACTATTTGTGTTTGAAATGTTAAGGCTTGACGCACTGAAAAACGATGGGTTTTCTAATGTAAAACAATTGCATTACACCGTTTATGATACAAGTGGCTTCAAAGAATTTAACTTCCTGAATGGTGGACGAGTTACTATTGACACACCTCTTGGGGAACTTAATTGCATAAAATTAAGCAGGATTAGAAAAAATAGTACTAGAAAGACGCATATTTGGCTGGCAATTGATTACGACTATATTCCTATTATGCTTTTACAAGAACACAAGGAAGAAGAAGTCGCAACACTACTTATAAGTTCTATTGAGAAACATTAAGAAGCAATATCGGCATAACCTTCCTACAAATAAAAGATAAAAACTACATTTCTAATTAACTTCTAAAACTAACTACCGTAATTCAATAATAGCAAAGCCTTTCTAAGCAAAAAATAGCAACACTTTGCTATTTATCAGTTTGAACTAAGCAAATCTTAAGTTAACAAAATTACCATAAAGTCATACTCAGAAGAGGTGTCTTTATGAAAAAGCATTTTGTTATCAACCTACTTGCAACATCAATAATTTTCTTAACTTGTAGAGCACAAGCAGCGAATGCAACTGACGATAATTGTAATCAAAAAGATAAAATAGAATTAAAGACCTACGACATTTTTAACTTAGAAGATCCAGACACTATTTTTCTCCATCGCTGGGCTAACTTTTTTCATATCAAAACCAAAAATAAAACACTGTACAATGAAGCTGCATTTTTCATAAAAAAGTGCGATGTAAGCCAAGAAGATCTTGAAGAACTGGAACGCCACCTCAGAAGTAAAAAATACATAAGAGATGCACGAGTAACTCGAAACGATAACTCTGACAAAATCACAGTTGAAACTTGGGATAACTGGTCACTAATGCCAACAGTAGATTTTGGCCGTAAGGGGGGAAAGAATAAATACGCTATTGGTATCAAAGACAGAAATTTCTTAGGCTTGGGTATAGACGCTGAGCTTGAATCGTTTACCAATGATCAACGCAGTGGATATAAATTTAAAACTCATTTCCCATTATTCCTCAATAATAATATTAACGCGCAAGTTAATCTAACCAACAGCGACGACGGCACATCTGAATCTGTATTCATACAGAAAGACTTTGTAAGTTTTGATACCAACAATGCATTTAATATTGGCTTTGACAACTTTAGGCAAATAGATACCCAATACAAACTTGGCAAAACTTACAACCAATTTGAACACAATCAACGTTACTCAACAGCTAGCTGGCAATGGCTTAAAAATGACTCCAATGAAGATACATTAAGATTTGGTATTGGTTTTACTAATGAACAGCATGAATTTTCAGCAATTAATGAGATACAAAACCCCGATTTAATTTCTGTCGTACCTTCTAATAGAGAGTTTATATACCCTTATCTAAGTGTTGAGTATTTGCAAAAAGACTTCAGAAAACTATCTAACCTCAACCTGATAAATCATATAGAAGACTTCAACCTTGGGTGGAATTTAACAACTCAGGTTGGCACTGATATCGGGAATACAGATACCTCACCAACATTACTTTGGCAGTCAAGTTTAACAAAAGGCATAGAAATATTTGATGATACTTTTTGGTTTATTAGTGCAACCTTAGATGGGGAAATTTACAGTGATTCCAACAATGCAAATAGAACTGTATTAAGCGTCAATAATGAATACTTTCATAAATTAAATGATAGCTGGGGTGCCTATTTAAAAAACAACAGTCAATTTAGTGAGAATCAATTTCAAGACAACCCTATTGTCTTAGGTGGTGAAACTGGCTTACGGGGTTATCCATTACAATACAGGCATGGCGATCACAGCACTCAATTTACGGCTGAAGCTCGTTATTACCCTCACATCAATATCTATAAATTACTTGAGTTAGGCGGAGCTATTTTTGTCGATACAGGCAGAGTTTTCGGTAGTTCAGATAATACCACCAACCAAGATTCGTGGATGACTTCCGTAGGCATTGGCGCTCGATTTTATTCGACGCAAACCAGCGAAGCTCGCGTAATACATGTAGATATCATCAAGCCAATGACCTCAGATCAAAACGTCAATGGTATCGAATTCCGTATCACTACAAAGCATTCATTTTAAGGTGTAATAATGAACAAGGCTTTAGTTTTTCTAAAAAATATCACACTAACCACCAATCAGTTAGTAATGTTCACTTGTGCGTATGTAACATTGGTGTTGAACGCTCCGTTTATTTTAAAAACGTCTTCTGCAATAGTGGCACTTAGTGAATATAATATTTTCTTTTTATTATCTGTCCCAATATTTCTCCTGTCATTATCGATCATCATTCAATGTTTCTTTGCATTTCGCTGGATAACTAAACCTATACTAATACTACTAGTACTAACATCTTCCCTTGTTTTTTATAGCACAGTGACCTACGGCATTGTTTTTGATTATGGGATGATACAAAACACATTTGAAACTGACAGAGCCGAAGCACTTTCATATGTTAATTTTTCTGCTTGTGTATTTTTTGTTGTCTTAGGTATTCTGCCATCAATACTGATTGCGAAAGTAAAGCTCACATATTCATCCTTTATGGGAGAGTTGCTATCCAGAGCAAAGTTAATCATTGGTAGTTTTGCAACCATTTTTTTAATAACAATCGTTTTTTATTCTAGCTATGCATCAATTGGAAGAAATAACCGTGACTTGATCGGCTATTTAACTCCCTATGCGTTAATTGATTCTACTGTGAAATATGCAAACAGAAATTATATCTATCCGCCTTTAAAGTTTACTTTACTAGATACTTCACCAACTATTTCTAGTCCGAACAACACTAAAAGCATTACCGTTTTGGTGCTTGGTGAAACAGCTCGCGCCCAAAACTTTTCTCTAAATGGTTATGACAAGCCGACCAATAGCCAAACCAAAGACTTAGGCGTTGTTTCATTTAAAGATGTTACCTCCTGTGGCACAGCAACAGCAGTATCAGTTCCCTGTATGTTTTCTAGATTAAACAAAGAAAACTATGAAAAACGAGTGGCTACAGCCCAACAAAACGCCATTGACTTAATTCATTTGGCTGGGGCTGAAGTATTTTGGATTAGTAACAATAATGGTAGCTGTAAGGGTGTCTGCGCTCGTGTCAAAACTGAGCAAATTTCAACAAATAGTAATAAGCCATTATGTGATGGTGAATATTGCTTTGATGAGGTGTTGGTTGAAGCATTAAGAGATAAACTATATTCGTTAAAAAGCGACAATACGTTGATTGTATTACATATGATTGGCTCTCACGGACCAACTTACTACAAACGCTACCCCAAAAACAAACGAGTATTTTCTCCCGACTGTCAACGCAGTGATATCCAAAATTGTAGTCAAGAGGAACTTGTTAATACCTACAACAACACGATTGCTTATACCGATTTAGTCTTGTCAGAAATCATCACAGAACTTGAGGCATTGAGCAATAAGAACAATATCAAAACATCAATGATTTATGTCTCTGATCATGGCGAATCTTTAGGCGAAAGTGGCGTCTATTTACATGGGCTACCTTATGCATTTGCACCAGAAGAGCAAACAAAAGTGCCATTAATTTACTGGGGAGATCTATTACATCACAAAGCCAAGTTAGATTGTTTGAATGGAATGAGTGAACAGCCTATATCCCATGACAACATATTCGATATTTTACTTGCGGAAATGCAGGTAAAGTCAAAAGTTTATCAACCTGAAAACAACCCTTTTAGTCAGTGTACTAATGATCTTTCCGTAGCAAATGCAAAGTCGCCAACAATTTTTCAAGGAGTAAACTAATCCGTGTTTGATAGTAAAAATAAACCTAAAGGTCTTAAACGAGTGTATCTCGCAACATTAAATTCAACTAGAGCGTTCAAGTGGCTCCTAAGGAATGAAGCCGCATTCAGACAAGAGTTGCTGTTGCTTGTATTGTCGATCCCAGTAACTTTCTTGTTCAATATTACACTGAAAGAGAAACTCATACTTATCATTGCGGTACTGTTTATTATGTTTACCGAGATAGTAAATACTGCAATAGAGGCAGTCGTTGACCGTATTGGTTTCGAAATACACCCACTGTCTGGATTAGCGAAAGATTTAGGGTCTGCCGCAGTATTAGTGAGTATAGTGATTGCCATATGTATTTGGTTGATAGTTCTTTTTTAATGACATACCTACATAGAGGAATTTTATATGAATAAACAATTAAACGATGCACTGATAAAAGTACCTCAATTAACAATAGGGTTTTGGATCATAAAAATACTCGCGACTACGTTAGGTGAAACAGGTGGTGATGCTGTTTCAATGTCAATGAATTTGGGCTATTTAGTTGGAACTGTAATCTTTATGTCCTTTTTTATTGCCGCTGTTGTTATGCAAGTAAAATCTACAAAATTTAGCCCGTTTATTTATTGGATCACTATTATTGCATCAACGACAGTGGGGACAACACTTGCTGATTTTGCCGATAGATCGTTGGGAATTGGGTATTTAGGAGGCTCAACTCTATTAGCTACTCTCTTAATTATTACATTGGCTATTTGGTATAGAACAATTGGGAGTATCAGTGTTTCTTCTATTGACAACCCTAAAGCAGAATCGTTTTACTGGTTAACTATTATGTTTTCTCAAACACTTGGGACTGCACTGGGAGATTGGACTGCTGATACTGCTGGATTGGGTTATATTGGAGCTGCATATATTTTCAGTACAGGTCTAGTAGTTGTATTGTTCCTATACTTGTTCACTAAAGTATCTAGAACAGTACTATTCTGGCTTGCGTTTGTTTTGACTCGCCCCCTAGGAGCTGTTGTAGGTGACTTTTTAGACAAGCCTGTTGCGCACGGCGGTTTGGAATTGAGTAGATATTCAGCTACCGCGACACTACTGTTTGTAATAATAGTTTTGATTATACTTCTACCTCAGCGACCAGCTTTAAAACAACATTAATATCTAATTATCAGTTTTAATTAAGTAATTCTTAAGTTTCACCTAATAAAGTAAACATCGTGTTATTCACCAAAAAGAATTGCGATGTTTACTTCTATCTACAGCTTTATTAGACCATTCTTACTCTTCTCTATTTCTGTCATGCTATTCCTAACCTTAGTACGAACTGGGTTGGCTATCTGGCAATTAGATAGATTTAATGACTTAAATAGTATTTGGAGCCTACTCACAAATGGCTTTCGCATAGACTTAAGTAGCGTAGGTTACTTATGCGCGATCCCTGCGTTATTGCACCCTTGGGTGTCAAAAACTAGATTTCAAGAGTATTGGTCATTGGTTTTGCGAATTTGGTTTCTGATCTGCTTTATGGGCATATTGTTTTTTGAATTAGCAACGCCCGCATTTATAAATGAATACGGCTTTAGACCAAACAGGCTATTTATTGAATATCTAGCTTATCCTGATGAAGTGTCTAAAATGCTGGTAAATGGTCATTTGATGACAATACTGATTGTGTTTGCTCTACTGCTATTACCTGTTAAAAAGTTATGGCAGTTTACTAATCAGGTAGTCTCTAACAAAGTAAAAGAAGATAACGCAACAATCGGAAGTAGGCTGGTTTCTTGTTTGATGCTTTTTGTAGTAATTGCTTTATCTGCACGGGGGACATTGGGGCATAGACCAATCAACCCTGCCTTAGTATATTTTTCTACTGATCCATTAGTAAACTCACTGACATTAAATTCAACATATAGTGTTGCTTATGCACTTAATCAATTTGGTGACGAAAAAAATGCAGCTAAGTTGTATGGCAATATGGAAGATAGTAGAGTTATTGAGCTGGTTCGTCAGGAGTCAAAACAACCTTTAGAAAGCTTCAAAAACAACAACTTACCCACTCTAAGTAAACGCTCTCCGAGCTTTAAGGGACAACCAAAAAACTTGGTAATAATCTTAGAAGAAAGCTTAGGTGCCCAATATGTATCATCTCTTGGTGGAATCCCGCTAACACCTGAAATTGATAAATTAAATCAAGAAGGCTGGGCATTTAAACGATTGTACGCAACAGGCACTCGCTCCGTTAGAGGTATTGAAGCAGTTATAACTGGCTTTACTCCAACGCCCTCTAGGGCAGTTGTTAAGTTAGATAAATCGCAAAAGGACTTCTTTACTATTGCATCTCTGCTCAAAGAAAATGGTTATGAGGCTCAATTCATTTATGGTGGAGAAAGTCATTTCGACAACATGAAAAGCTTCTTTCTAGGAAACGGCTTTACTGACATTGTTGACTTTAATGATATTGAAAATCCACAATTTGTAGCGTCTTGGGGGGCAAGCGATGGTGATTTGTTTAATCAAGCTGATATTGAATTAACTAAGCTTCATAACGAAGGAAAACCATTTTTTAGTTTCATATTTACGTCAAGTAACCATGATCCATTTGAAATACCTGATGGTATTGTTTCACCAATTCAATACACTGCTGAACAATTACAACAATATGATGACAAAGAATTACTGCGCCATAAAGCCATACAATATGCAGATTATGCCTTAGGACAATTTATTGCAAAAGCAAAAGCGCAAGACTATTGGGAAAATACTATATTCCTCGTTGTTGCCGACCATGATGCGAGAGCAATGGGCAAAGATCTTGTTCCCATTAACAATTTCCACATTCCGGGTGTGATTCTAAACTCAGGTAAAGGACCCTCTTTAGATCAACGAATAGTCAGTCAAATCGATTTAGCACCAACACTTTTGTCATTAATGGGTATAGAGAATATTTCACCAATGTTAGGTCAAGACCTAACAGATCCAACGGCTTCTAATAGAGCTATGATGCAGTATGCAGAGAATTTTGCTTATATGGTTAATGATGAAGTAACCATCCTTCAGCCAAGTAAAGCACCTTTGAACTTTCAATATAATTATGAACTCAACAAACTATCGCCAATAGATATTAACCGTGACACTTCAGAGATCGCATTGGCTCATGTATTGTGGGGAAGTTTGGCATATAAAAACTATTGGTATTCTCAGCAGAGAAAATAATACTCAACGATAAGTTTAATCAAAAATGAGATGGTGAACATCTGTAGTCGCAATTAGTTTTAAGATGTAATATTACAGTCGAAAGACCGAAAATGGCACAAAGCTGAGATATCTCTAAAGAGTGAAAAGCGGATGGTAAAGCGTTGGAATAAATACCAATTCCACAGTATGGTTATGATATGTCCGATGAACTATTGGTGATTAATAATTTGATTATTCAATACAGCTTTTCTGAAGGAGCTTTTTTAACGTCCTGTGCTGAGCGAGTTAAGAAACATAATGAGTCTATCTCAGATGCAATTTTTGCAGTATTTTCAGGGTGTCTTCAGCAAGCCGACAATGTTGCCTTGACAAGTTGTACACTTAAAAAGCTTTCCAAATATTATGATACTCAGGCTTCACTGTCTCTCCCTGAGCTTATTAATGACGGTGGCTTGCAATTGACTTACATAGAAATGGAGATACAAACTGCAAAGCCCAATGAACTAAGCAAGCTCACAAGTATCAGTATCCCCGACTTTTTTAAGAAGGTGCCTTTTTACGCAGACAGTGATTGCAGAGATGTACATAAGATAAAAGTGTATTCTCTAAAAACCAAAAGCCGTGCGGTCGTTAAATTTAAAACAACACTCGAAAGAGAAACACTTAGGCGGTTGCACAATTTGTTGAAAGGGGAAACCACTTCTCTATCACCGACGTCACACACATATCCTTACGAGTGGCGACAAACTTTTTATGATAGACTTTCCGGCGAAGCCTTTTCTGTGAATGTTTTAGAGAAGCGTTAGCAATTAACAACCAAAGCAACCTGTCTCATCCCCATATCGACTATGCACTAAAGCACAACAGCTTTAAAAAAGGGATTTGTCATATTTGTGCGAATACAAATTCAAGCCTAAGTTACTGCTCCAATATGTACGGTTCGGTATTCAGAGTTAGATATGGTGCGTATATTGAAAAACTGGCGATTGAGAAGGGATTAAACCCTCGTGAAGCTGAAAACGAAGTAAGAGAATTAAAAGGTTATCCCCGCATAGGTGAGCGATGGATTGCCGAAACTATGCTATTCCAGTACATTGACGCACTTTTTGCGGATTATGAAGTATTACGAGAAGCGTCACCTGATTGGCTAGGGCAACAGAGATTTGATATATACATCCCAGAACTGGTATTAGCTGTTGAATATCAGGGTCAGCAACACTACAAGCCTGTTAAGTTATTTGGAGGAGTTGAAGGGCTTAAAAAGACACAGCAAAGAGACAGAGATAAGGTAGCAAAGTGTAAAGCAAACAATGTGTCACTTGTCCTATTTTCATATACCGACCGCCTAAGTGAGAAACTGGTCATGACGCGGTTAAAGGCCTTCTCTAAATAATTTCCTTAAAGTAATAGTACACATAGGATCAAAATGATTGATACCTATTCAACGAGGAAATTTTAATTGAGCTTGTAAGGTTGTCTGTTTATTTATAATGATTATGGTTTCTGGAAAATCAGAAATAGAAAATCTGCCTCGCTATATCAAGGCTCAGATTTGGCATAATGCACGCATTAGCCCTAACTCATAATTGTCCGTGCGACTTGAAGTCGTATGAAGCGCTGTTCACCGCGATAAGAGTGAACCATCTGTATCACCAGATGACCCTATGGCTCTGAATAAAGCAGCGAGCCAGACAATGTAACAAAGCCAATTGGCGGGAAACAAATCGCGAGAGGCGTTTCTTCCTGATAACCACAATCGGGTAAGTGCTAGGGTGTCAGTATGATGAACGTATGTGAATCCATGTAAGGTGCGTTATACGAGAAGCAGCGGAAGTGGTTTATATGCTGTGGCCAAACGGCAACGTGAGTAGGAAAGAGATTGGACAGTGCTCTTTCGTGATCGATAGGCTCACCGCACTATAGTGGGCATCTAACCTGATATTGCGCGACATACGGAACAAGGTAAGCCTGTATTTCTCCTTACGGGAAAGTAACCTGTGAAGGTTGCCGATAGATGTGCAGGTAAAGGAGGTTGGAAAAAGCCAATGCTGCGTTGTAATGATGCAGATACAGATTTTATCTGGCACGAAAGTGAGCCCACTTCCAACTGGTCTCCCGTTGCAAGATGATTTGAAGAACTTTATTGATGGAGAAACGCAAATGATGACTTCGCTTGAAGTTAGTGCCTCTTCAGACAACAGCGAATGGCAATCCATAAACTGGAAAGTCGTTGAGCAACATGTATTAAAGCTTCAAATGCGTATTGCAAAGGCAATTCGAGAAGGTAAACGGGGTAAGGCTAAAGCCTTGCAATGGATACTGACTCACTCGAAGTCAGCAAAATTACTTGCTGTCAGACGAGTATCACAAAATAAAGGTAAACGAACGGCAGGAATTGATGGCATCACATGGAATTCTGATGCACAAAAACTTGCGGCAGTTAACCAATTGAGCAGAAAAGGCTATAAAGCGAAACCGCTCAGACGCATCTATATCCCCAAGAAAAACGGCAAACTCAGACCATTAGGTATTCCGTGCATGATAGACCGTGCGCAACAAGCGTTACATCTTCTAGCCTTGGAGCCAATATCTGAAACTATTGCTGACCCAAACAGCTACGGGTTTCGACCGAACCGCAGCACGGCTGATGCGATTGCACAATGCTTTAAGTGCTTGTGTAAACCAAGCTCAGCGCAGTGGGTACTCGAAGGCGATATCAAGGCTTGTTTCGATAAAATTGGCCACCAATGGCTAACAGATAACATTCCAATGGACAAACGAATATTGAAACAATGGCTTGGGTGCGGGTTTATCGACAAAGGGTTATTCTACAAAACAGACGAAGGAACGCCACAAGGTGGAATAATCTCGCCAACACTGATGTTATTGACGCTTGCAGGCTTGGAGAAGCAAGTGAAATCGATAGCGCTTAAAACTGGCTCAAGGATAAACTTTATTGGTTATGCTGATGACTTCGTTATCACAGGTACATCGAAAGATGTGCTCGTTAATGAGGTCAAACCGCAACTGGTTAAGTTCCTAAAGGAAAGAGGGTTAACTCTATCTGAGGAGAAAACACATGTTACCCATATTGATGACGGCTTTGACTTTTTAGGGTTTAACCTTCGAAAGTACAAAGGAAAACTGCTTATTAAACCAAGCAAGAGCAACGTGCTGTCATTCTTAAGTAACATGCGTGAACTTATCAGATCACACGCAACTGTATCAACGACAGATCTCATTAAACTAATGAATCCAAAGTTGCACGGTTGGGCGAATTATTATCGCCATTGTGTGGCAAAGCGAACCTTTACCTATGTAGGTCATCAGATCTTCTGGGCGCTATGGCGGTGGGCGCGGCGGCGTCATACCCGTAGAAGCAGAATGTGGGTTGGTCGTAAATACTTTCAAGGTTTAAATGGTCAATGGCTATTTCATGGTTATCAAATGATAAACAATGAAATACGAGTTCTCATTCTTGCTCAAATTAACAAAACGCCAATCAGAAGACACGTTAAGATCCGAAGTGCGTCAACCCCGTACGATCCTAAATATCGGGATTACCTGGAGAATAGGAAGACCAATAATTACGGACGAAATACTTGGGCCCAACCTGTCGTAGCAAGTTTGTGACATTGCTGGGTGACATTATGTTGCCTTAGTGGAGGCTTGAGCCGTATGCGGTGAAAGTTGCACGTACGGTTCTTAGGAGGGCGGCACTTGGTAACAAGTGTCGTCTATCCGACAAA
>NZ_LRUE01000001.1 GCF_001550135.1 Pseudoalteromonas shioyasakiensis | reverse complement strand
CCAATGCCAGTCAGTTAAGCTGACTGGCATTTCTTTTTTTATGTGGGTACTTTGATGGCTTAGGCTTTATCGCTCTTGGGTATCGCCTATCTTCTCTTCTAGGTGGCAGTTTAAATAGTCTCAGCGTACCTAACAGATGCTCCCAGTGAATTGGAATATTACCGGGGCTCATAATTGATATTGATGAAAAGTATTGAATAACTGCCATCGAGCAGCTTGAGAAACTGAGTTGGTTAGGCCATATTCCTTCAGCTTTTGCTGCTAGGGTCATCAACCTTCGAATTAAATTGTATGCGAGGAGGATCCCCCATAGCTCCTGTCTAACCATATCAGGGCGCTTACTCCGAAGGTGGTATGTGCTATCTAGCATTGTTTGCTTTATTTCTCGATACCCTAATTCTATTTCCCAGCGATGGCTGTATAAATCAACTATTTCGCTACTTGGAAAACGAAGTCTATCTACCATCGAGGTTAATATTCGGTAATTTTTACCTTTTATGGTTTTACTAACCAGTCTTGCTTTAATAACTTCGGGAACATCGGGGAAATTCTTTTGCGCATGCTTAGTGGTTTTGAGCTCAATTATCAGGTCATTGTTACCAACCTTAGAAACGACTTCGTATTGTAAATCAGGTCTTGCAGGTATTAGCCAATGCCTTTCTTCTCCAGTGCTGTGCCATCGATTTAACAAGCCCAGTGAATAGTACCCTTTATCAAACATGGTCAACGAGTGGTTAGGTGTACGCTCAATCAGTCGTTCAGCAAGCTTCATTTCATTCGTCTTATAGTTATCAAACTCACTGCTTATCAGTTGGTGGCTGGTGAGTTCCATATGACAAACCATGCGAATTTGTGGGAATCCTGTATCACCATATTGGTTGCTAGCCGATGAGAATGCTTCACGATTCTCATCTGAATCGGCCGTACGCCAAACAACACCATCAACCGCTAATAAATTTAACCCAGCCCACGTGTCAAACTCTTCTGTATGGTACATATTATCAGCAGCTTTATTAAAGACTTGCTTAACGGGGTCATCACCTAATCGCTGGCGAGCTTGAACCATGGCACTCGGGGCGACTAACTGATTTTTGCCAGGCAGCATAATGTCTAGTTTATTCGCAATATTCCAGACAGATTCTTTACGAAATAATGCCATGCCAATAACAGACCAAAGCACAGCTTCTAAAGGCAACCTGCGCTTTCTAACTGTGGCTACTCCAGCTTGTTGAAAGCCTTGTTCAATCAGGTCAGAAGATAAAATTTCAGATAATTTTTCAAACGTGTGATAACGAGTGCTTTCTTCGAAAGCAGAATGAAGAGCTTGTTCTATATTCACAAAAAAATCCGTAGTTAGTTGCCTAACTACGGATTGTGCATGATCATTCTGATCGGTCAACTGATCAACTTCTTAACTGATCAGCATTAGCCATTGTGCCGCTTTTTTATTGTTTATTTATTGCTTTAAATGAGGAAACTGTTTAATTCCTACTAGTTTTGCTTGGCAGATCATGCCCTCTACAAGCGTCATCAAATAGTGGCTGTGCGAGTCTAGCTGCGAACTTTTCATGTTATTACACGCTGATAGACGCTGTTTAATTAACTGCTGTACTGCCATTTTATGCTCTTTGCAGGCTTGATTTATCGGGCTTGCAGGATCAGCAAACTCAGCGGCAGTGTTAATAAATAAACAGCCATTAAAATCACCTAACTCAGTCACCTCAGAATTAAACCAAGCTTCATGGCAGCTGATCAAAGCTACTTTAAATTCTTCAACAGTAGTTAGCTTGCTGGTGGCATGCGTTAACCAATTAAAAAACCTGTTATGTCGCTCACTAAGGCACGCTAATAATAACTCATCTTTACTTGAGAAATGATGGTACATGGTTTTTTTGGCGACACCCGCCACACTAATAATTTCGTTTATTCCCACACTATGAATGCCTTTTTGATAAAAAAGTGACAGGGCGGTCAAAATAATATGTGTTCGTTTATCCATAACAAGGCCTCATTAGATGACTAATGATAGCTTGACAGAAGTAGACCGACTTGTCTACTATTTGCTGGGTAGACAAGTCGGTCTACCTATTGGAGGTTTTATGGAGAATAAAGTAAGCAAGGCGGCCATTGCGGGTATATTTGCTTGTATGGCAATTTTTGTATTGGCCTATTTACAGCAATTAGGAATTTATGGTGTGTGGTTGATGGCCCCATTTGGGGCAACTGCGGTGCTGGTATTTGGTGTGCCACACAGCCCTTTAGCTAAAGCGAAGAATGTTATTGGTGGGCACTTTTTAACTGCACTAATCGGCGTTGTATTTGTAAATTATGTCGGTGTAGGGCCTGTTGAAATTGCTATAGCTACAGGGTTGGCAATTAGCCTAATGATGTTGACGGACACAGTACATCCAGCGGCAGGCGCAAACCCAATTTTGATAATGCAATCTATGCAAAGCTGGGACTTTTTAGTGATGCCTGTATTGATTGGAACCGTATTTATTGTGTTGTTTGGCTATTTAAGCCAATGGGTTATAACTAGCCAAATGAACAGCCATAAAAAAACCGCTAACGAGTAGCGGTTTTTAAAATTGCTAAGTGTAATTTGATTACACAACACCACGCGGTAAACGACAATCGTGGTCTTTTTCAGCTAGGTTAACAATCCAAAGCTCTTCAGCTTTGTAACCATCATCGTTTGCTGTAACAACAGTGAACGATGCTTTCTTAGCTGTTTTAGCCGGTGCAGCGGTTTTAGTTTTGGTTTTTTTCGCTGGTGCTTTAGGTGCTTCTTCTGCTTTAGGCTCAGCTGTTTTACCAGAAGTGAGCTCTTCAGTCAGCGCTGCAACATCAGCAAGGCGCATATTTTTGCCACCGTCGATGCTATACCAACCAGGTTTTGTTGTGATTTCAGGTTTCTTACCATTCGCTGCTTCGTATGCTGCTTCGAAGGCATTTAACACTTCTGTTTTGTCTAGTTTGCTCATCAGAGACCCTATACGTTGTAAACACAGATTAAGAATATATATTTATACCTATTTTCAGCTTACTTTTCAATTTTTTGCGATTTTCCTTCCATTTTTCACTCATAAACGCCAAAATTTGCACAAAATAGAGGGTTGAAGGACGATTTTTATATGCAACGCAAACAATTTACTCAATTATTAAACGACATTCTTAAACCTGATTCTATCGCTGACTTTTGCCCAAATGGCTTACAAGTTGAAGGTGCGAGCGACGTAAAAAAGATAGTGACGGGTGTCACAGCTAGCCAAGCATTGATTGATGCTGCTATTGCAGAAAATGCAGATACTATTTTGGTACATCACGGCTATTTCTGGAAAGGGGAATCGCAGTCAATCACGGGCATGAAAAAGCGACGTATTGCAGCGCTTTTAAATAATGATATTAACTTATATGGCTATCATTTACCGCTAGATATACACCCTGAAATTGGTAATAACGCGCAACTGGCTAAGTTACTCGATATTGAGTTCACAGGTGGGCTTGAATCTGGTCCAAATAGTGTGCCGGTAAAAGGCCGTTTAAAAACACCTTTAAGTGGTGAAGAATTTAGCGCCAAAATAACCCAAGTACTTAATCGTGCACCATTAACTAGTTTGGTAAGAAAAGAGAAAATCGAAACCATCGCTTGGTGCACAGGTGGCGGACAAGGGTATATTGATTTAGCGGCAGCCCAAGGAATTGATGCTTATCTTACAGGTGAAGCCTCTGAGCAAACGATTCATAGTTCACGCGAGCAAGGTATCGACTTTTTTGCAGCTGGTCACCATGCTACTGAGCGTTATGGCATTAAAGCCTTAGGCGAGCTTTTAGCTGAGCAGCACGGTTTTGATGTAACGTTTATCGATATCGACAATCCAGTCTGATTGTTCTACAGCGCCTCTGGATCAATCCAGCGGCGCACACTCACCCAAGCACTGCCAATTTTCTCATGAGCGACTCTGGTAACTGCAACAAGTACTGCAATGTTAGGTATAAACTGTTTGTACGTTGGATACTGACTAAAATCTTGAAAGTCGGTTGCCGCTGGGATCACATCAACACCTTGTGCATTAAATAAGTCTTTCGCTCGCGGCATGTGGCTTGCTGAGGTGACTAGGGCAGTTTTTTTATCGACTAAATAAATGGCAAGTCGTTTCGCTTCTTCTGCGGTATCCATAGCGAGGGAGTTTTGTTTAATTCTCGTTGCAGAAATACCTAACGCTTTTGCTGTTTCAAACATGAGCTGGCTATTGGTAGTATTGGCAAAACCGCCTCCTGATACATAGAGGTTGGCATTTGGGTAGTGGTGGGCAAGCTTAACACCTTCAAGTAATCGAGCAAGCGCGCAATCGCCTAACTGGTGGTTTGCTTGAAGGCGCGAGTTGGGCATTATAGAGCAGCCAAGTACCACAATATTATCGAGTTTAGGGTGTTTTGCTTGGTTAAATTGCCATGCAGGGTTATTGCTTGCAGCTATCAGTGACTGACCAATAAATGGCGTGCTTATCAGCATTAAAGTTAAAATACTAATAAAGCCAAAATAGAGTGCTTTGCGTTTATGTGCAATGGCTAAAAATACCATCACTAAAGTAAGCAGCCCGAGCAATGGCAGGGGCATTAATAACGAGCCAATGATTTTTTTAATTTCAAACATGTATCAACATTATTGTCTGTAACAGATGCAGCTATGTTAGTTATTTTACATTGCTTTAGCGACCGTTATTTTGCTTACACGTATTTAAAAAGTGGCGATAAACTGGGTTATCTTTCATATTCTTTTTCATCGCTAAATACATAGGGCGAGTAAGGCCAAGTGCACCTAACGGAATAGACTTAATGAGTCCTTGGCTTTCATAAGGGGTGACTAGCCAATCTGGTAATGCTGCAACCCCCATACCTGCACTCACTAATTGAAATATCAATAAGCCTTGGTCAACCGTTTTAAGCGTGCCATCAAAGCGTGCATTTTGAATAAAATGTTTAAAGATGTCTTGGCGCTCACGGGGAATAGGGTACGAAATAATTGTTTCGTTTTTTAAATCAAGGGCGGTGACATAGGCTTTTTTTGCCAACTCATGATCCGGTGCAACGATTAGTTTTAATTTAAAATCAAACAGGTGAGCATACTCAAGTTGATCTGGTTCACGAATATCAGAAGTCAGCACTAGGTCTAATTCATCATTAATTAAATCTGGAATGGCGTCGTAACTAAAGCCGCGCTCGTAATCAATTTTAATATCAGGCCAAAAATTATTAAATTCTTTGATGGTTGGGAGCAACCAATGAAAGCAGGCATGACACTCAACGCTTAAACGTAAATTTGAGATTGGCTGGTTAAGGCTTTCTTTTAACCGACATTTTGTTGCCTCAACACGAGGTAATACTTCATTAGCAAGCTCCAGAAGTAGCATACCTTGCGGAGTAAAACGCACAGGCTGTGTTTTACGTTCGAACAGCTGGCAATCTAACTTATTCTCGAGATCTTTAATTTGATGCGATAAAGCCGATTGAGTTAAAAACAACTCACGGGCGGTATTGACCAAAGAGCCTGTTTCTTTAAGGGTCGCTATGGTTTTTAGGTGCTTTATATCAATCATCTTTAAAAAATCTCATGGAAAATGTGAGTCTAACTCAGATTACGAACATACTACGCCTTAGAATTTATTTTTTCAACGTCTAGACGTCTAAAACCTGCAGTTATTTTAACTGCTTTTTTACAATACGCCTTTTCATAAATAATTGACAGCGTTGTCATGTTGTTTTTTGTAGTTTAACTATGAAATTCCATGAATTTACCTCAAGTTGAAACTTGCAGTTTAAATCGTGATACAGCTTGCGATTAGTAATTTGATATTTAATTAAAATTACTGAGAGTAGGGTTTAGTTGTTTGCTAAGATATTATTTTTTATGGTGTTATTATCTTCTATTAGGTGTAATGTGATTTTTTAAAGGAATGCTTGTGATACGTACCGTACTTTTACTCTGTGCATGCTGGGTTTTGCCTGTTAGCGCTGGCACTATTTACAGCCAGTTTCCAACAGAGATTGACCCGCATGGTCACTATGTTTTTTATTCACATGGTTTTATCGTTGAAGGGACAAACCCTAAGCCTGTTCACAAAACCTTTGGGATTTATGATTTTGTGGCTGTAAAAGAAGCACTGGCAGATGAGAGTTATCATTTAATTGCCTATCACAGGCCAAAAGACACTGAACCTTTTGCGTTTGCGAAAAAACTCGCTGCAGATGTCGAAGCATTGATCAGTGCCGGTGTTGCTGAGTCGAACATTAGTTTGGTTGGTTTTTCACGGGGCGGGGCATTATCGATACTGGCAGTCAATGAACTTAAACGTACACGTATCAACTTAATTATATTGGCAGGTTGTGCAGGCCTTATAAAAAATCACACATCAGTTAAGGCTTATGGCAAGGTGTATTCTATCTTTGAGCGCTCAGATCAGGTTGGCTCTTGCCAATTTTTAATTGATAGAAGTGACGTAACCAAGTTCGAAGAAATAAGCATTAATACAGGGCTCTCCCATGGTGCATTTTATAAACCAAAAGATGAGTGGCTGTTACCAATTAAGAAGTGGCTAAAGGATTAATTATGCCTTATATATTGCTCGTTTTTGTGATCAGTGTTTTGGGCGTGAGCGATGTAAGCCATGCTGAGCCGTTTACTTTGCCACGTACTAATACTGTGTTACTTAAAGATAAACATACCGAAAACGAATACCCCATTACGATTAAGTTGCCACGCAGCTACCAAAAGCAAAACCAGAAGCGCTACCCAGTTGTTTACCTATTAGATGCAAACTACAGTTTGCCAATTGCCTCTGGTGCTAGTCGCTTTATGATGAATTCGGGGGCTATAGAAGAGGTAATTATCGTTGCAGTAGGATATCAAAAAGGTGTATCTGGGCTTAATAGCCGTATTTATGACTATACGCCATTTGAAGATAAAAATTGGCAGCGTAAAACTGGCGGAGCAAGTCAGTATCTAAACTACCTAAAACATACTGTATTGCCTTATATTGAGGCCGACTTCAGAACAACCCAAAAAAGTACGTTAGTCGGTAACTCACTTGGCGGTTTATTTGCGGCTTATACCTTATTCACTGAGCCTTCGCTTTTTTCAAATTATATTATCGGTAGTCCTTCAGTGTGGTTTAAAGAAAACTCAATATTAGCTATGGCTGTAAAACCAGCTGCCAACACAACAAAAGTTTACATCGCAGTGGGAGAACTTGAAGAAAGCGAAGGTGAAAAAATGGTGTCGGGCGCAAGGCAATTAGCAGCTAAAATTAATAAACAAAGTGGCGCGCTGGTTACAACAAATTTATTTGTTATTCCTCAGGCACGCCATGCAACTGCATTCCCAACAACGATTACCCAAGCCTTAGACTGGATTTACCAGGTTAATACCAACCCGCAATAATACTTAATCATTTTGAGGGATCAAACCTGTCGCTAACTGCGTTAAAAATTTCTCATTTAGAACAACTAAATAACGAAATTTTTGCCTTGTTATCAACGAGGTTTTATTGCCTCAAAATAGACTACTTAATTAAGCGGATTGGTATCAGAGCAATTAAAGAGCGTGACACTTTTTATATTTTTTGCCGCTACCACAAGGGCATTCATCATTACGGCCAATTTTAATATCTGCAACTGGCGTTATATCACCATCAAGGTAACGCCATAAGCCATCTTCTTTAATAAAACGCGACTTCTCGTGTAACTCACAATACAAGTTTTGGTAAAAGTAATTTGCTTTAAATTCTACAAAGCCTTCTTGCTCGTTATGTTCAGTCTCTAAAACACTGAGTTTGGTAAAACGGCAGCTATTAGCAAAATCTTTAATTTCGCGAACCGGGTTCGCGGCTTGCTGGCTTTGTGCATAAGTACTAAATACATATTTTGCATCTTTTAGCGCGTATGCACTAAAACGAGAACGCATAAGTTGCTCTGGGGTATCAGCTTGGCTTGCACCTGTATGAAAAGGCTGGCAGCAAAGCTCGTAAGTCGATTCGCTGCCACAAGGGCAAAGGGAGTGTGTGAGTGATGTCATAACAACTTACCTAAAACTATAAATTGTTATTTTAACAAGCCTATTGTGGCTGCGGTACTAAATTGTTTAATTGAGCGCTTTTTGTAAAACAATAAAATTTAGCAGATGCCTGCTCAAGGTTTAAGTTCATCGAATCAAGTTGATGATTGTTTACAATATCTGTCCATGTGATCACAGCAGCAAAATTACCGTTATGTAATGCTGAACTAAGAACATACTCAAGATTAACTAAATGTTTTTGTCTGATCACAAGAAGTTTGCTGGTATCAATCGAACATGAATCTAGTAAGGCTTTACTAGGAACATGATCAGGAGCAATTAATAGTGTCCATGCATTTTGGCTATTGTAATGATGCAATACTTTTAATAGCTCAAAAGTTGCTGAAATTTCGTCTTCAATTTGAATTAAATTAACAGACGCTTTGTCGTTATCTTGTTGGTAGCTTTTAACTGTTCTTAAGGTAATTGGCTGTAACATAACTTTCACTCACTGGTTGTTTATACAGTATGTGTATACAGTAGTTTATACAGTGTTTTTGCGCAAGTACTTTTTTGCTATTTTTTAACCAATGATTCAGTTTTATTTTAATTAAAATAATTTAATTGTAATAAAACAGTGGTTTATGGTTCCAATTTGAAGGTGGGAAAAAGGTGAAAAATTTACCATTAAAGCTATACAGTGTTTTATACAGTGCTGTATAAACTGCTGAATTTTGATTCTATACAGGTGTTTTGCATAAAAAAGCCGGTATAGATACCGGCTCTTTATCTTTGCAATTTTGCTATTTATCTAAGTAGGTATTTAAGAACTCAAGGTATGCATTTGAGGCTTTTATGCGGTTTTCTTTTTTAGTAAAACCATGGCCTTCATCATCGAATAATACATATTCAACAGGCACACCATTTGCCTTTACAGCGGCAACAAGTTCATCGCTTTCAACTTGTAAAACGCGAGGGTCGTTAGCACCTTGGATCACCATTAATGGCTTGGTGATATTTTTAGCATGAAATAGTGGCGAAATGGCACGGTGACGTTCACCATCTGTCGCGGGATCGCCCATTTCATCATACAGTGCCTTTTTAAAGCTTTCCCACCATGGTGGAATCGAGTTTAAGGTTCTAACCCAGTTTGTTACACCAAATATATTAATGCCTACTTTGAACTCTTCAGGTTCAAAGGCAAGTGCTGCGGCGGTCATAAAGCCACCATAGCTGCCCCCCATGATGCCAATTTTATCAGCATCAACCCAATCTAGGCTTTGTAGGTGTTTTTTACCGTAAACAATATCTTGTAAATCATCAGTGCCGTGTTTTTTATCATCTAAATGGAAGAAGGTTTTACCATAGCCTGAGCTGCCACGGTTATTAACTGCAAAAATGGCATAACCATGATTGACTAGATGCTGCTGCATTGCACTATATCCTGTGCGACTTTGGCCGCCAGGACCGCCGTGCACCCAAACTAAAGCTGGTACTTTGTTGTTGCTGTTAGCTTGCTTAGGCTTATATAAAACCCCAGGGATCTCTAGACCATCAAAGCTTTTAAAGCGCACAATTGTGCTTTCAACCAAGTCATTTTGATCAATTGCATCACTTAATGTGTTGGTTAATTGTTTAGCTTTTGATTCACCGAGTTGCCACACAAATAGGTTACTTGGCGAGGTATCTGAATTTAAATAAAACGCCATGGTCTTTTCATCAGCTGAAAAGTTCACACCACGTAAGTTACCAGCTGGCAGCGATGGCATGGCAATACCTTTACCTGTGGTGGTATCAATTATCGACACTTTAGTGCTTGCGTCAGCATTAACACCGCTTACTTGATAACGGCCAGATTTAGAGAAGTAAATAAAACTCACATCCCACTCATCTTTGAGGGCAGGGCTGTGCTCGCCGGTCGTTAAGTCATAGCGCCACACCTCTGCAAATTCACCTTTGGCATCGGTTGAGTAATACAATGATTTACTGTCTCTTGAGAAGGTTTCTGGGCCATACTTAGCGTCATCGTCATGACGGGTAATGAGCTCTGGTTTCAGTGTTTTTTTACGCGTATCGAGAATAAAAACATCGCTGTCTTTGTTCGAATTATTTTTCGATAAAGCAATAAAGCGGCCGTCAGGGCTGATTGCGCCGACATCTAGCCCCATAGTATTTTGATAAACAGGCGTTACTTCATAGCTGTTAGCATCAACACGATATAGGTCCATAAACTTAGCATCACGCTGATTGCTGGTTATAAAAAAGTGTTTACCGTCTTCTGTGAAGCCTGCAAATCCTGCACGGGTTTCTTCACCCGGGGTGAGGTCTTTAACTGTGCCATCTGTTTCGCGAACGTAAATGTGATAACGCTCGTTACCGCCTGAGTCTTTAGTAAATAGTACGCGCTCATCTTTAGGGAAATAAGCCACAGCATAAGTACTGTCTTCAAAGTCTGTTAAGCGGGTTTTTTTGGCGGTTTTTATATCTACTTCATAAAGGCTATAAATGCCGCTTTCGTCACTGCTAACGAGTATTTTGTCGCCTTTCGATGAAAAGCTGCTGCCCATAATTGAGGTTGTATCAAAAAAGGTTTCAGCATCATACTGTTTAACAGTTTGGCTTTGTTGCACGCTTTCGGTGCTACTTGTTGATGGGGTTGATTGAGAACATCCTGCAAGCGCAAGGCTAAGCGCGCATGCAACGGCAGCTAGTTGAAAACTCGGTTTCATTGTAATTATTCCTTGTTAATTTTTCGTTATCAAGTGTTGCCTGTCCATAATCTAAACGCAAGTTTTACCAGTTCGATATTTGTTACAAATCATGTAAATAAATAGGGACAAGGAATGTGCTAGAGGGTTTATAAACAAAAAAACCAGCGCAATTTGCGCTGGTTTGGTTTTTCATAACAATTGGAATTGTTTTGCTAGCTTAAGCAGCGTCTGCTTTTTTATCGCTCTCGCCGCGGGCAACATTACCTGCAACTAAGTCTGCTGGGTCAAAGTCGTCAACGTTAATAACGTCAAGACGGGCTTTTTCAACAGCAGCTAGTTTGTCGGCTTCAGCTTGGCTTAAAATGCCTGCTTCTAGGCCCATTTGCGCTACTTTATCAAGTTGGAAGAAAGGCAGTTTTACGCCTTTCTCACGGCATACCTTGTCAAACAGAGGCTCAACTTCAAGAATGTCTTTAAGCGTTTGCTCTTGGCGACCAACAAGGTTAAGTGGCTCGTTTTTAAGGTAAATGTAGTTAGCTAAACGGTTACGAGTTTCGCTCGGTACTTGTAATAAGTGTGCAAGTTTGTGCTCAAGCTTATCAGTAGGCTTACGTACTGGACGACCGAATGGGAATAACATGATTTTTAGCATCGCACGTAGTGGTGCAGATGGCATGTTATTAATTAAGTCAGCGAGTGCACGTTGGCAGTGGTAAAGGTGATCTTGGCAGCTCCATTGAACTAGCGCAAAATCTTCTTTTTTACGGCCTTCGTCGTTGTAACGTTTAAGTGTTGCAGATACAAGGTATAAGTAGCTTAGTAAGTCACCTAAACGTGCAGAGATACGCTCTTTACGTTTTAATGAACCACCAAATACCGCCATGCTGATATCTGACATTAATGCTAATGATGCACTGAAACGTGACGCAACACGATAAAACTCAGCTGTTTCGTCTTTGTACGGTGTACTTGTGAAGCGAGCATTCGTTAGTGCTAACCACTTAGTACGAACAAGGTTCGAAATAGTAAAGCCAACGTGACCCATTAACGCTTTATCGAATACTGCTAGCGCTTCTTCACGGTCTTCAATTGCACAAGCACCTAGCTCAGTTAACACGAATGGATGACAACGAATTGCACCTTGACCATAAATGATCATGTTACGCGTTAAGATATTTGCACCTTCAACGGTAATAGCAATTGGCGCACCTTGGTAGCCACGGCCTAAGTAGTTGTTTGGACCAAGCATGATGCCTTTACCACCATGAACATCCATGCCGTGAATCGTTGCTTCACGCATTTGCTCAGTTAAGTGGTATTTGATAATCGCAGAGACAACTGATGGTTTTTCACCAAGGTCAACAGCCCCTGTAGACATGCTAACAGCAGCATCAGAGCTATATGCGTAACCTGCAAGTTTTGCCATTGACTCTTCAACACCTTCCATTTGACCAATTGGTAAACGGAATTGACGACGAATACGGCTGTAAGAGCCTGTTGCAAGCGCAATTGTTTTAATGCCACCTGTTGAGTTAGACGGCAATGTGATTGCACGACCAACAGATAAACATTCAACAAGCATACGCCAGCCTTGGCCGGCCATTTTCGGGCCACCAATGATGTAATCAAGTGGTACGAAGATGTCTTTACCGCGAGTAGGACCATTTTGGAATGGAACGTTTAGCGGGAAGTGACGACGGCCAATTTCTACTCCCGGAGTATCTGTAGGGATCAGCGCACAGGTAATACCTGGCTCTTTGTCATCACCTAGTAAACCGTCAGGATCTTGTAGTTTAAATGCAAGACCAAGCACAGTCGCAACTGGGGCAAGAGTAATGTAACGCTTGTTCCATGTTAGGCTAATACCAACAACTTCTTCGCCGTTCCATTCACCTTTACAAACAACACCGTAATCAGGAATTGCACTTGCGTCAGAACCAGCTTCTGGTGATGTTAAAGCAAAACATGGGATCTCTTGACCACTTGCTAAGCGTGGTAAGTAATGATCTTTTTGCTCTTTAGTACCATAGTGTTGAAGTAATTCGCCCGGACCTAATGAGTTAGGTACACCTACGATAGAAGAAAGTAGCGTCGATTTACTGGTAAGCTTTTGCAGTACACATGATTGTGCATAAGCAGAAAACTCTAAACCGCCAAATTCTTTTTTGATGATCATGGCAAAGAATTTATTATCTTTTAGATATTGCCAAACATCTTGCGGTAAATCAGTTAGTTCGTGAGTTGCGTGCCAGTCATCAAGCATGCTACACACTTCTTCAACTGGACCATCAATAAACGCTTGTTCTTCGATAGTCAGTTTAGGTGCTGGGTATTGGTGTAATTTGTTCCAGTCAGGACGACCGCAAAACAGGTCCGCTTCCCACCACGTAGTACCGGCATCGATTGCTGATTTTTCAGTATCCGACATCGTCGGGGTTACTTTTTTGAAAGCAGCGAAGATAGGTTTGATGATGTATTGTTGACGAACGCCAGTCACAGAAAGTGGCACAGCGATAAGTAAGAATAGTAGCCAACTAATTGCGCCAAACGCGCCAGCAAATGTGCCAACAAGTAAAGTCGCAACGGCAATACCTAAGCAGGTATTCCAGCTTGCTCTGTGGTAACTCGCAATACTAAGCAGCACGAGTAAACCAAGTAAAAATATGAGAGTCATTGATTATTCCTTAATAGAGGTCAGACCACCTCCTTTAGATTAGCGCTAGAAAAGCGAATTATCAAGAGGGGAACAAGGATTAAAACGGCTTGTTTGGTGAGTTTTATTATTTTTAAAATGGCTATCAGTGCAAAAACATTTACAGCAGGTGAGGAATTGTTGAGTAATTACTTATAATCAGCGCCGTTAAACTTGCTATTAGTTGTGAATTGCTCAGATAGTTCTGAAAATCTCAGCATAGCAGTTGCCATCTTTAGCGCTATGATTAACAATGAGCGCAGGCAGGGATCAGCCCATCATGCCTTCCTTCGATTATTTTATAGGTTAAGAGTTCTATGTGTGAGTTGCTTGGCATGTCGGCCAATGTACCAACGGATATTTGTTTCAGTTTTTCAGGATTATTAGAGCGCGGTGGTAATACTGGCCCACATAAAGATGGCTGGGGCATCACTTTTTATGAAGGTAAAGGCTGTCGTACATTTAAAGATCCTGAGCCAAGTTGCCAGTCAGAAATTGCCAAACTCGTAAAAGCTTACCCAATAAAAAGTATTTCGGTGATAAGCCATATTCGCCAAGGTAATCGTGGTCGTGTCTGTCTTGAGAACACCCACCCATTTACTCGTGAGTTATGGGGACGCGAGATTACGTATGCCCACAATGGGCAATTATCGAATTATCATGATTTAAAACCAGATTACTATCGACCTGTGGGGAATACCGACAGTGAACTGGCGTTTTGTTGGCTGCTCGATAAAATTCGCGAAAAATACCCAAAGCGTCCATCAAATATGGCGTCTGTATTTCGTTATGCTGCCAAGCTTGCCCACACACTGCGTGAAAAAGGCGTATTTAATATGCTGCTTACCGATGGTGTTTTCGTTTTAGCTTATTGCACCAATAACCTACATTGGATCACACGCCGTGCGCCGTTTGGCAAAGCGACATTAATTGATGCAGACATGGTGGTTGATTTTCAAAAAGAAACCACACCGAACGATGTGGTTACTGTGATTGCAACAAGGCCACTCACTAATGATGAACGCTGGCAGAAAATGGAGCCAGGTGAGTTTGCCCTGTTTAAAATGGGCGAAAAGATTTAAATAAAAGATGAAGCGCTACTCAGGCGCTTCATTACTCACTTCTTGTTGCACTTCATTTGGAACACTAACAGGCGTGGTCACGGTAAATGAATTAAGTTGCACTTCAAATTGCTCTACGCCTTTTTCACCTTTCCACATACGAACTAGCATGTAGTCCATTTCTGGGGCAAACCAAGCGAGTGCTTGACGCTTGTCGTTATCGTATAAACGTTTTACTTTAATCGCTTCTACATTGCCGATGGGCAATGAAATCATTTCTGTGCCGACAACTTCAAAGTTGTAGTTACGTAAATTGCCTTTTTTATCAACAAGTGGATAAGATAATTGCGTTTTGCCTTGTTTTAGCTCTTCGCGAACTTGCACTTGATAAGACAGTGAATCTTGAAATTCATCTGACCAATCAATTTTAAGAGGATATTTACTTTGGCTGCTTTGAACTTGTTTTTGCGTTGCATCAAATTTCAAGCTGTATTCTTTATCAGGCCCTGTGCCTGAGCGCTCCATGGTGTAACTCATTGGAGAAATTTTCTGATCGTGATAAGTAAACATGGATGTTTCTTTTCGTGAGTCCGAAAAAATCATCCATTCGATTTCACTGTGATAGGTGATCACGTAGTTACCGTCAGCGGCTTTTTTCAGCTCGCGTAATGCTTTACCATGGGTTTCGCCTTTACGAAGTACATCGTATTTGGCTTGGTATTGAGTGAGGTCGCCAGCTAAAACACTGGTAGGAAGTAATAAAGTGCCCACACAAGCGAGTAGGGCACTTAGATTTTTATTCTGGGTAGTGCGCGCCGTGTGCAGGAAGTTTCTTTTCGTCAAAAACTGCATAATCTGCTTCCATCTTGAGTCGTTGTTCACTGAACCACTTGACCACCAATGGATAGATTATATGTTCTTGCTGATGAACACGTTGTGCGAGTGTCTCTGCGGTATCGTTTTCGAGTACCGGCACTTTGGCTTGAAGAACAACGGGACCGCCGTCTAGCTCTTCTGTGACAAAGTGAACACTAACACCATGAACGTCATCTTTTGCATCTATCGCTCGTTGGTGGGTATTCAGCCCTTGGTACTTAGGCAACAAAGAAGGGTGAATGTTCAACATTTTTCCTTTAAATTTTTGCACTAAGCTAGGAGTAAGAATACGCATAAAACCAGCTAATACAACTAGATTTGGTTCAAAATTGTCAATAATGTCCATTAACTCAGCATCATAGGCCTCGCGCGAGTCAAAATCTTTATGGCTAAGTACACGTGTTTGTATACCTGCATTTTTTGCTCGTTCAAGGCCATAGGCGTCGGCTTTATTACTAATTACAGCGGCGATTTCGGCCTTAATCTCACCACGCGCACACGCGTCGATGATGGCTTGAAGGTTAGAACCGCTACCAGAAATTAATACAACAAGACGACAAGGGGTCATTAGTCACGACCACCTAAAATTTCTACTTGCTCTTCGCCTGCTTTCGCATCTTGGATCTCACCGATATGCCATGCATTTTCGCCAAGATCTTTAAGGATTGTTAAGCTTTGCTCAAGTTTGTCAGCTGGAACAACTAAAACCATGCCTACACCACAGTTGAATGTACGGTACATTTCGTGTGTTGTGATGTTGCCGTTTTCTTGTAACCAGTTGAAAACAACAGGCCATTCCCAGCTATCACCTTTGATTACTGCTTTTGCAGATTCAGGAAGTACGCGCGGGATGTTTTCCCAGAAACCACCACCCGTGATGTGAGATAACGCGTGAACATCAACCTGCTTGAATAGCTCAAGTAGTTGTTTAACGTAGATGCGTGTTGGCTCTAAAAGGTGATCGCCTAGTGTTTTGCCTTCAAGCTCTGCGCTTGTGTCTGCGCCAGATACTTCAAGAACTTTACGAATTAATGAGAAGCCGTTTGAGTGAGGACCACTTGATGCAAGTGCGATTAATTGGTCGCCTGCAGCAACTTTAGTACCGTCGATAATTTTTGATTTTTCTACAACACCAGTACAGAAACCAGCCATGTCGTAGTCTTCGCCGTCGTACATACCTGGCATTTCAGCAGTTTCACCACCGATTAAAGCGCAGCCAGAAAGCTCACAGCCTTTACCAATACCTGTTACAACATCAGCCGCAGTATCTACGTCTAATTTACCCGTTGCATAGTAATCAAGGAAAAATAGTGGCTCTGCACCTTGTACAATAAGGTCGTTTACACACATAGCAACAAGGTCGATACCCACTGTGTCGTGCTTTTTAAGATCGATTGCTAAACGTAGTTTTGTACCAACACCGTCTGTGCCAGCAACCAGTACAGGCTCTTTATAGCCAGTTGGTAGTTCGCAAAGTGCGCCAAAACCACCGATACCGCCCATTACTTCAGGACGTCTGGTTTTTTTAACTACGCCTTTAATACGCTCAACAAGTGCATTACCGGCATCGATATCTACGCCCGCGTCTTTATAGCTAAGAGACTGTTTTTGTTCGCTCACAGGTTTTCCTCAAAAAAGTTGCATGTGGGTTGCTTAGAAACGCGCGTATTTTACAACAATTGCACTGGCGCGGCTAGTTGAAAAATCACTTTAACCGACTTGACAAGGACAGTTGTCCGGTTTTTTGTTTTCAAGTTCCAAGGCAAAAGTATCAGGCAAATGAACTTTTAACCTTGAAACTCGAAACTTCTCACTATTTGTTAAGCTTTCGCGGTTAAAATAGCGCGAAGAGGGGCAGGGTAACCTTCAATGGTTTTGCTGGTGTCATTTGGGTCTAAAAAGTCGACTAATGATTCGTTTTCCATCCACTGGGTTTTACGTTGTTCTTCAAGCGTTGTGATTGCGCAGTCTTTAACTTGTACATCTTTAAAGCCAACGCGCTCCATCCATAGTTTTAATGCCGCGGTGCTTGGGATAAACCATACATTACGCATTTTCGCATAGCGGTCAGTTGGCACTAAAACTGTGTGCTCATCACCTTCAACAACCAGTGTTTCAAGGACTAACTCACCCCCTGGGCGAAGCTGTGCTTTTAATTGCGCTAAAAAGTCGATAGGTGAACGACGATGATATAAAACACCCATTGAAAATACCGTATCGAATGCTTTTAGCTCTGGCAGAGCTTCAACACCTAACGGCAATAAATGCACGTTTTCATCTTGGTGATAATGCTTTATCGCTTGGAATTGGCATAAGAACAAATCGGATGGATCAATGCCCACTACAAAATTAGCGCCTTCACCGCGCATGCGCCACAAGTGATAACCTGAGCCACAGCCAATATCAAGCACAGTGCGGCCTTTTAACGGTTCGATATGAGGCAGTAAACGATCCCATTTCCAATCACTGCGCCACTCAGTATCAATTTCGATACCGTGTAAGCTAAATGGCCCTTTACGCCATGGCATCATGCGCTTTAATAAATGCGTTAACTGTTTTTGCTGACCTTCAGATAGCTCATCACCGGTGCCAATTTGTACTTTATCCTGAAGATTCACATGGTTTGTGCTTACCTCAGGTAAGTTTTTCAGCACTTTTTGCCATTTCGGTAAATCACCGTGGCTGGCTTCGAGTTCCCAGTGCTTTAATTGACCTGGCAAAGTTTCGAGCCAGTGGCTAAGCGGGCTTTGTGCAATCGCAGCGTAAAATTGGTTAAACCATTGAGACATGAAATACTCTTTATATCGTTGTGATGATTACTTGATTGCAATCATCGAGCAGAAGTTAAAACATTGATACCACACTTGCGTTTGGCTAAAACCAATTTCACTTAATCGGTTTAAGTGGGTAGATAAATGATCAGGGCGCATGACATTTTCGATAGCCGTACGCTTTTGGCTGATCTCAAGCTCTGAATAGCCGTTGTGACGTTTGAAATCATGGTGTAAATCAATGAGCAAATTATCGCATTGCTCATTTTCACCTCTAATTTTTTCGCTCAGCAGCAAAACACCGCCTGGTTTTAAATTTGCGTAAATCTTTTCAAGCACCGCTTGGCGCTTTTCAGGTGGAATAAACTGTAGTGTAAAGTTCATCGCGACCACAGAGGCATTCTCGATAGCTAAATCGTTGATATCACCTAGTGTAACTGTGACTGGTACTTCAGAGCGAAAACCTTGTAAATGTAATTTACAGCGCTCAACCATCGCTTCTGAATTATCAACAGCAATGATATTACAGTTATCAGTGCGAATATTGCGGCGCATACTTAAAGTTACAGCACCAAGAGAACAGCCTAAGTCGTATAGGTTTGAATTGCTTTGCGCGTACTCGCCAGCCAGCTTACCCATGGTGCTAACAATAGTTGCATAACCAGGCACCGAGCGCTGGATCATATCAGGGAAAACTTCTACTACATGTTGGTCAAAGCTAAAGTCTTTAACCGCTTGCTCAGTGGCATAAATACTGTCTTTTTGCGTCACGTGAACAGTCTCTTTAAAAAATAATACCGCTATTTTAGCATTTTTAACTGGATAGTCAGTGATAAATTCAGTAGCTTGGCTAGAATTATCAATAACAAGTACAAAAAAGAGAAGTTTAATGACAAAAAGCAAAGTGATCAGTACAGAAGATATCTTATCAACTCTGTGTCATTCAGTGACTGGAGTTCTGTCTTCAGCAAGCGGTAACAGTATTAGTTATTCTGCCATGGTTCAAAAAATCACCCGCACCTGTATGCGCCCAGATATTGGCTGTTTTGTATTGTTCGATGGTGGCTTTACCGGTCTTGTGGTAACAAACTTCACAGCGCAAGCAGCCATGGAAATTTACCATGACTATATGCGTAACATGGGTATGCCTGAGGACGAAATTGCACAAAGCCATTTATCAGATGATGTGGCAAACGTACTCGGCGAGCTGATGAACCAAATCGTTGGTGACTTTACGTCAAAAGTACGCGACCAGCTGCATACTTCTATCACGCAAAACCAACCTAAGATGATGGCGATTAACAAGCAGGTGCAAATCTCTGTTGATACCACCATGGATAGACCACAAGCGCGCCGTGTGACTTTCACTACAGCGAAGCAAAATATCTTCTACCTTGAACTGGCAATGGATAAAACTGAATTTATCAAACTACATGATTTTGATATTTCAGAAGCGGTTGACCCAGATGACATCATCGAAAACGAAGCTAAACAAAAAGCTGAAAAGCAAAAAGCATCATCACAAGCAGACGATGCAGATGATGATTTTATGGCAGAACTTGGTTTGTAACCTAACGACTTGAGCTGTCAGCTATCAGCCGTCAGATAAAATAGAGGCGCGGGTTAGACCGCGCTTTTTTGTTTAGTTGAAGAAGAGCAACTGTTTTAAATCAGCGATTCAGTTAAATTTATTCTTTTTGATATTACTAATTAATTCATCTGCTAGAAAAATATACTTTTCTTGCTGGAATCTTTCCGCTGATACTTTTAATGCTTTTGCATCGCTAATTAATAGATTTCGTGATTTATCAAAGTAATTTAGAGGAAGTTTTCTTTTTTGTTGAATGCTCCAGTAGCTTAGCATTTCTTCGACCATCTCATTATCTAGTTTATACATCTCCACAACACGATCGATTACAGCTTGGTAGTTTTTAGTCTTTAAATCTTCTTTATTATACTGTCTCCAAATTTTAAATAGCTCTCGATAGTGCCCTTTATAAATAGAAGGTGGTTTAGTGGAAAGTAATAACAAAGCTTCTGCTTCAGAAAGTTTCTGTTCTTTTTTTAATTCCAAAGCCTTTAAGTAATTGTTGAGAAGAGCTGCCCCTTGAGGATCAATATCTGCAGAGGTTAGATCGATGTTTTGCTCGGTTAGGCTTTGGATTTCTTTTGATATGTTTACAGTTGGACTGTGATTTTTCTTTTTGTAAAACCAGCTGAATATGCTCACGCTCTCTCCGATTAATATAAATGGCCCTAGTTATCGCAAGAAAATGGTTAAACCACTCATTCAGTATTTACTTTACAGCTTAAAGCTCTGAACTTAAAGCTCGTTTAAAGCCTACATTCATCCAATTTGTGCTTTACTCATAAAGCCTTAAATGGATTTGATGATTGCATGAATTACTTAAAAAACTTTATAACTAAATTTGTTTTCATGATGCAGAAGCGGCCGGGGTTGATGGCGGTGTTGGCTTTTTGTAGTGGTGTAACGAGCTATGTCTTTGTTGAGCGAAAAGAATCGTTTTCGCAACTTATCTCTATTTTGCTATTATTCACTTGGTTGTGGTTGTTAATAGATAACTGGCTAAGAGATAAAGTAGAGGAGCGTTTTGGTGTGGCTGTGTCGCCCAACGTGATGCGCTTTGCGCTGCAAGTTGTGCAGCAAGAAAGTTTGTTTTTTGCTTTACCATTTTTCTTGGCGGTGACTACTTGGGACCATGGTCAGGCCGCGTTCACCGCTTTAATTATTCTTTGCGCGTTCGTTTCTGTTGTTGACCCCCTCTATTACAAAAAGCTTGCACACAGTGTCTGGTTTAGTGTGTTTCATAGCTTTTCTTTGTTTGTTGTGCTGTCGGTTACCTTACCCATTTTATTAAAGTTAACGACCAGCCAAAGTTTTGAAATTGCGCTGATCACGGCTGTTATTTTAACTGTCCCTAGTCTTGGCAATTTGATGCCCAATGCTAAATGGTGGCGTTTCCCGTTATTGGTGTTATTGCTTTGTGCTTTAAGTGCAGGGCTTTGGCAATTACGTAGCTTTGTGCCACCTGCGGCACTGCGTTTAACCGATATGAGTATGTCATATCAGTTAGATGCACAAGCTCGTAAACCGCTTTCGCCAATAACAGAACTCACTGAGCAGAGCTTACATGAAAACGGTCTATATAGTTTTAGTGCGGTAAAAGCCCCGCGAGGTTTAAATGAAAAAATCTTCCACGTTTGGGTGCATAATCGAAAAGAAGTTGACCGCATAGCCTTAGATATTTCTGGTGGTCGTAAAGAGGGTTATCGAGCGTGGAGCCATAAAACGAATTTCCCTGCTAATGCTGCAGGGAAATGGGTCGTTAAAGTGGTTACCGAGTCTGGGCAGCTGATAGGGCAAAGAAGGTTTGAGGTTACTGAAGTTTAGCTGTCAGCTTTCAACCGAAATTAGAGGGGGCAATTTTGATTGAACGTTTATGAATAAAAACATTTTGAATGAGGCTTTATGTGTATTGAAATCAACAGCCTTACTCATAACGAATTTTTAGAGGAACATATTGCTATGAACCAATAACTTAATTATTGTAAATATTAAATTTAATATTTTTGGCAAGAAAAGCATGACTAGATATTTTCAGTTTACTGTGCTGGTTACAGCAGTTTTATATACGACTTTTTTTTTCTTACCATATATTTGGCAATATATTTACTCTGAAGACATTTCTTACTTATTATCTGCTGCAGGAACAGGTGGAATTATCGACCATCAAAGCTCGTTTCCATACATTTACTCAATGGTATATGTATTAAGTCTGCTTGGTCTTTATTTATACAAAAAATTAGCAAAGTGGTTATTTTGTTCACTGATCGCCTTTAACTTTCTTGTGAGCCCTTACATTCTTGGGTTATATGTAACAATGTATTTTGATGCATCTATTGGTTATTTACTTACTCTTTGCGAAGGTGCATTGATTCTAATGCTCTTTAGTGATGATGTTATAAAAAAGCTCAAGTAAACAGTCTATTTTTGATATTAGATTTCATATTATTTTCACTTATAGTTTTAATACGGATTTTTCCCTTCACCTACCAGCACACTGAATATTCTTAAATCCAGTTCTAGTTGATGATATTGCGGCTCCATGTGGCAGCAAAGTTGATAGAAGGCTTTGTTGTGGTCTTTTTCCTTAAAATGAGCCAGTTCATGTACGACGAGTGCTTTGAGAAGGGGCTCAGGTGCGCGAAGTAGGTCGCTATTAATGGCAAGATCGTGTTTTCGGGTTTTACCTTGCATACGAAAAGTATGGGTGCCTAAGGCATTCGTGACCATATCGCCTTGTTTTTTGAATGCAGCACGGCCAAAAGGCAGGGCATTTTTAAGGTAGCGCTTTTTCAGCTCAGTGGCGTAACTGTATAAAGCTTTATCGCTGGTAATGCTATGGGCATCAGGGTATTTGCCCTTTAGGTATTTTGCGGCCCTGTCGCCATTAAATAGCTGTAAAACTTGCTCAATGATGTGAGGAGGGTAACCTTGAAAATAACGGCTGTAATCTTTCATGTTTTCTCTGATAAATCGGGCGCTAAAATAAACTGCTTTGGCTTGCTTCGCGTTCACCTATAAACGGCGCAAGCACGGGGTGATTGTAACCTAAATCTTGGCAGAACTGTCTTGCTAAAAGTGGCGACTGGCGATTATCTGCGGTATGAAAAAACAAATAGGGTGATTTTCCTTCATCAAGCCATTGTTTTATTTTTTGTAGCCATGGCTGGTAATACGACTTGTATTCATGTTCAAGACTGGCAATCACAAAGCGTAACATTGGCTGATTTCCTGTTGCAATGGCATGCACAGGTAAATAAGGCTTTTTCTTTTGCGCATCAATGAGTGCATCGGTATTGGCGGGTACAGCAAATAAAGCGCGGGTATCCATACTGATACGGTCTATATTATTTTCAATTAATAGCTGATTTAAACGAATTTCTGCATCATCTTTTTGAAAGAAACCGGGGTGACGTACCTCTATACCGTAACTAAGTTGTTTGGGTAGTTGTGCAATAAAATTAGCAAGAAGGGGTAGGGCATCTGGGCCAAAGGCACGGGGTAGCTGCAACATAATTTGCCCCGTTTTAGCAAAAATTGGCTCAAATAAGTTTAGCCACGCATTAAGCTCACTAGTTATATTCGTCAGCTGTAATTCGTGACTAAAACGCCGATGAAACTTAAAAGTAAATTTAAAGTCTTCGGGTACCGCATCATGCCAGCGTAATAATGACTCGTGACTCGGATCAGCATAAAAACTGGTGTTGCCTTCGACTGAGTTAAAGCATTGCGCATACTCACTGAGCATGTCGGCGCTTTTACAGTGACTAGAGAGCAAATTTCCTTTCCATGCGGTGCTAGACCACTGCGGACAACCTAAATACAGCATTAAATCAACCAATAAATTTAAACTTTAGCTAGTGTATCAAAAGAAATGTTTGCTCAGAAGTCGAGGTATATATTTAGCCCCCGACAGGCACTGCTGGCACTCGCATTTTGCGATGGTTTGGGTATAATGCTCTGCCTTAAATGATTACTTTGTATAGTGGCTTTTGCTCTCAAAATAGCGAACTCTTAAGAGCAGGCGGCTATAAGTCTTTAACTGACAGGAATACTATGCGCTCTATATATTGCGGACAGCTAAATAAATCTCACGTAGATCAAGAAGTTGAACTATGTGGTTGGATCAACAAACGCCGTGACCTTGGTGGCCTTATCTTCGTCGATTTACGTGACAGAGAAGGTTTAGTACAAGTTGTTTTTGATCCTGAAGTAGAAGGATTAATGGATACTGCGAATAAACTACGTCAAGAGTTTTGTGTGCAGTTAAAAGGTGTTGTTCGCGCACGCCCTGAAAGCCAAGTAAATAAAGACATGGCAACAGGTGAAGTTGAAATTTTAGGCACAAGCTTAACTATCATCAACCGTTCAGAGCCATTACCACTTGACTTTAATCAGCAAAACTCTGAAGAGCGCCGCTTAAAATACCGTTACCTTGATTTACGTCGTCTTGAAATGAGCGACCGTATCAAACTTCGTGCAAAAGCGAGCAGCTTTGTGCGTCGTTTCTTAGATGACAATGGTTTCTTAGATATCGAAACACCGGTACTAACAAAAGCAACACCTGAAGGTGCCCGTGACTACTTAGTACCTAGCCGTGTTCACAAGGGTAGCTTCTACGCTTTACCTCAGTCACCACAGTTATTTAAACAATTATTAATGATGTCGGGCTTTGACCGTTACTATCAAATTGTTAAATGTTTCCGTGACGAAGACTTACGTGCTGACCGTCAGCCAGAATTCACACAAATCGATTTAGAGACGTCATTTATGAGCTCTGATGAAGTGCGTGCAATGACTGAGAAAATGATCCGTGAAATGTGGCAATCATTATTAGACGTTGACTTAGGCGACTTCCCAGTAATGCCATACAGCGAAGCAATGAGTTTATATGGTTCTGATAAACCAGACCTACGTAACCCAATGCAACTTGTAGACGTTGCTGATTTAGTAAAAGACGTTGAGTTTAAAGTATTCTCTGGTCCTGCTAATGACGAAAAAGGCCGTGTTGCTGTATTAACTGTACCAGGCGGTGCTGAGCTTTCTCGTAAACAAATCGACGATTACACTAAATTCATCGGTATCTATGGCGCGAAAGGCCTAGCATGGATGAAAGTGAACGACCGTGCTGCGGGCGTTGAAGGTGTACAATCACCAATCGCTAAGTTCTTAAACGAAGAGGTGATCAACCAGTTACTTGAGCGTACTAACGCACAATCTGGCGACATCATTTTATTTGGTGCTGACAAGCGCAACGTTGTAAACGAAGCAATGGGTGCGCTACGTCTTAAGATTGGTGTTGATTTAGGCATTACTGATCTAGATAGCTGGAAACCATTATGGGTTGTTGACTTCCCTATGTTCGAAGAAGACGACGAAGGTACATTGCATGCGGTTCACCACCCATTCACTGCACCGAAAGGTATTTCTCCTGAAGAGCTTGAAGCAAACCCAGCTGGTGCACTATCAGATGCATACGACATGGTATTAAACGGCTACGAAGTTGGTGGTGGTTCGGTACGTATTCACAATGCAGAAATGCAAGAAACAGCATTCAGAATTTTAGGTATCGAAGCGCAAGAGCAGCAAGACAAGTTTGGTTTCTTACTTGACGCACTTAAATACGGTACACCACCGCATGCAGGTCTTGCGTTTGGTCTTGACCGCTTAGTTATGTTGTTATGCGGTACTGATAACATTCGTGACGTTATTGCTTTCCCTAAAACAACTCAAGCATCATGTTTATTAACAGATGCACCAAGCAAAGCAAATGCAGATGCATTAACTGAGCTTGCAATTGATGTTGTAGCGAAAGACGCTGAATAATTCATAATAGCCTGAATTATAAGACTTAATGAATAATAACCCTAAGGTGTATGCCTTAGGGTTTTTTTGTGCTTAAATGAATATTTAGTATGTTCTTCAAGGAGAGAGAATGAATATCAATGCAACTTTAATCGGGCAAATAATTGTTATTTTAATTCCTGTGTTTGCCGCTATCAGCTATTACTTAGGTAAGCGCAAAACCTCAACACCAATCGTGGTGGCCGTTATTGGTGGGTTACTAGCGCTAATTCCATTGTTTGGTCTTATTTTTATTGCAGTACTTGCGCTTAAACAAGATATTGAGACCACCGCGTGATCGCAAGCCATTCGCTTTATTTTGAACACACCTTTAAAGTAAACCTTGCAGGGCAAACATTTTCGCATTGCGAATTTGAGCAATGTGAATTTATCGACTGTGACTTTAGCAATAGTCAGTTTGAAAACTGTCGGTTCATAGAGTGCGAGTTTAAAAACTGTAATTTAGCTGCGCTTGGGCTTAGATACACCTCGCTTGAAGAAGTAAGCTTTAAACAGTGTAAATTAACCAGCGTGCGCTTTACTGATGTTGATTGGCCGCTACTCGCCAGCCGTGCTCCAGTGAGTTTTGTTGGTTGTGAACTTAGCCACAGCAGCTTTTTTGAACTTAGTTTAAAAGCTTTAAAAATGCGTAGCTGTTTTGCCAAAGATGTTGATTTTAGACATGCAGATTTATCTTCAGCTGATTTTACTGATACGGACTTTCGTGACAGCTTGTTTCAACAAACCAACCTCAGTAAAGCTAATTTTATTGGTGCTAGTCACTTTGCCATTGATATAACTACTAACAAAGTCAGTAAAGCCAAATTTGAACGTTATGCCGCTTTGGATTTATTAGCAGGGCTCGATATAGAGCTGGTGGATTAAATATTTTTGCTAATTAAGGTTAAGGAAAGTTATGGATTTAAGTCCCATCACCTTAGAAGGTCAATTTGTTAAATTAGTGCCGTTAACGCTTGAGCACCGTGATGCTTTAGTTAACGCCGCTTCAGATGGAAAGCTTTGGGAGCTTTGGTTTACCTCGGTGCCCAATGAAGAAGGTGTTGACGATTATTTAAGTATGGCGTTTGAACAACAGTCACTTGGTCGCGCATTACCATTTGCTGTCATCGATAAACACACCGATGAGGTGATAGGCTCAACTCGCTTTTGTAATATCGACAGTAAAAACCGCCGTTTAGAAATTGGCTATACCTGGTATGCCAAGCGTTTTCAGCGTACTGGGGTTAATACTGATTGTAAAAAACTGCTGCTGAGTTATGCATTTGAAACACTTAATGTGATTGCCGTTGAGTTTCGTACTCATTGGCATAACCAGGCTTCGCGCAATGCCATTGCTCGCTTAGGAGCGAAACAAGATGGGGTGCTTCGAAATCACCAAATAATGGCCGATGGATGCGTACGCGACACCGTGGTGTTTTCAATTATTGATGGTGAGTGGCCTATGGTTAAACGTAGCTTAAAATTCAAATTAGAGCAGTTATAGTATGTTAAATATTAAAAAGGCGGCGCTAATGCTTGCTTTAACTCTTTGCGGGCAAACAGCCTTTGCAAATCAAACAGAGACACTGTTTGATACTGAGCGGGCACGCCATATTCCGGTGACCATTACAGCAGCCGATAGCAAATGTACGATAAAGAAGAAATGCCCCGTGGCGTTTATTGGGGCAGGCTATGGTATGGCACATACAGACTATCAATTTGCCCAGCAGGCCTTTCATCAGCATGGTTATTTAACGGTTGAAGTTGCTCATGAGTTAAAAGGTGATCCGAGTTTAAACCCGGAGCCACCATACATGACCACACGCATGGAAAACTGGCACCGTGGTGTACAAACCCTTGAGTTTTTAGCCGTAGAACTTGCAAAGCGTTATCCTGAGTATGACTTTAATAAGCTCACTTTATTTGGGCACTCAAATGGGGGAGATATTGCAGCATTATATGCGGCTATTTATCCCGCTAAGGTAGCTAAGCTGATCACCCTTGATCATCGCCGTATGCTGATCCCGCGAAACAAAAATATTGCTGTACTGACACTACGCGGTAGCGATTACCCAGCAGATGACAACGTATTGCTAACGCCGCAAGAGCTCGCTATATACCCAGTGACGCAAATTAAGCTTAAAGGTTCGCGCCATAACGATATGTATGATGGTGGCCCAAAATCGCTTGTTGCACGTATGAGTAAAGAACTTAACGCGTTTTTATCCCGCCATTGATGCTCAGTTAAAACTGAGCATCAATGTCGCTGCGAAAATTAAAATAGCCCATCTCGACAAGGTTGTTATACACACCCTCAATATTCAGTGGTAGCCATTGCTGGTACATTTTTAAATGGCTGTATTTAGGCAAGCTTATTTCTTCTTGTAAGGTCGCAAGGTTTTTACCTTTTAACATGCCATCGCGCACAGCAGTGTGTAAGTCTTGAATATAGTGTAAGTACGAGACAACATCATCGCGGTTGCCAGTATCTGCATGGCCACCTATAAATGCAGCAAACGCAGGTTCATTTAGCACCGCTTTGGTTGAATGCAGCATGCCGTTAATATCGTAACCAATCAGGTTTTTATATGGCATGCGGCCAAGCACAATCCAATCAACAACATAAAGTACATTGGCAGGCATAAAACGCATACTGACATTACCTCGGCCATTATTAGGCCCATAATATTTCAGCTGCACGTAACTATCACCTAAATCGACTTTGAGTGTATCGGTAAATGTAAGATCAGGCAGGGCAGTAGGCACTTTATTTAATTTAAGGTCCTCAGCTGCAAATTGATGAGCAACGACTGTGGTGTTGTTATCGATTAGCTCATTACCGCCCATCGCATGGTCAACATGGCTATGGCTGTACAGCATAAATTTGATTTCGGCGTTAAAGGTTTTCTTGATATAGCTTTTTAAGTATTTTGCGGCATCGCTATTAATAGGATCAGTCACTAAGGCCTGGTTATCAACAATCATAAAAGCGCTGTGGTAATGGCCAGCACTAAAGCGATATACGTTGTCTTTAATATTTTCGACTTTATAGTTTGCTTGTTCTGCACAGATGGCCTGATTGGTTATAAGTATCAGCGCACTGAAAAGTAAGATTTGCAGATTTTTGAACATTAGCGATCCTTTTGCGTTGAAATGTGTCTAATTAACCATATCAAAGTTTAGGTAATAGTACATATTATACTACTTAAGGGGTTAGTTGATCTGTATCAAAGTTAAGGAGCTAAGCAAGGTGGGGCGGACATAAGTCCTTATGTTTTTGCCTGTGTTTCTCTATCCTCGCGAAGCGCTATAATGAAGAAATGCTATGCTTAGCACAGACTTCTAGAACCTTATTCACTGGAAAAGACAAATGCAACATTTACCTACCGTTGATTATAAAGCGAGCGATGCGGCCGCTCAATTTGTTGAGTCACTAAGAAACACAGGTTTCGGTGTATTAAAAAATCACCCAATCCCTCAGTCATTAGTTGAGTCTATTTACAAAAATTGGCAAGAATTCTTTAATTCTGAGCAAAAGCACGAGTTTTTATTTTCAAAAGAAACACAAGATGGTTACTTCCCACCATCAGTGTCAGAAGTTGCAAAAGGCTTTACCGTTAAAGATATAAAAGAGTATTACCACGTTTATCCAAAAGGCCGTGTTCCAGCACAGCTAGAAGAAGAAATCCGTGAGTACTACCGTTTAGCGAATGAGTTTGCAGCAACATTATTAAGCTGGGTTCAAGCTGAAGCTCCAGAAGAAGTGCGTGCTAAGTTCTCTATCGACCTTAAAGATATGATTGCTAACTCTGAGCAAACACTCCTGCGTATTCTTCATTACCCTCCAATGACAGGTGATGAAGAGCCAGGTGCAATCCGTGCAGCAGCACATGGCGACATCAACTTATTAACTGTATTACCTGCGGCAAATGAGCCAGGTTTACAAGTACAAAAAACAGATGGCGGTTGGTTAGACGTACCATGTGATTTTGGTAACCTGATCATCAATATTGGTGACATGCTTCAAGAAGCGTCAGGTGGTTACTTCCCATCAACGATTCACCGCGTGATCAACCCAACGGGTAAAGCATCAACGAAATCACGTATTTCGTTACCACTATTCTTACACCCGCGTCCTGATGTTGTGCTTTCTGAGCGTTACACAGCAGACAGCTACTTACAAGAGCGTTTACGCGAACTTGGTGTTAAGTAAAGATTGGTTATAAGAGAAAGCGGCATTAAAGCCGCTTTTTTTTATGCCTTAAATAAATCGGCTAAGTTCACCATTAAGTACTAGTTTGCAAATAATTCCATGCATTATTGACTATCCTAGGTATAATGCGCGCACTTCGCCGAATCGGCTGAATTTTTTAAAGAGAGATAGTATGAGTTTTGATGGGTTAGGTTTATCACCAGCTTTAGTAAATGCAGTTTTAGAAAAGGGCTATGAAGCACCAACGCCTATTCAATCACAAGCTATCCCTGCGATCATTGAAGGCCGCGATGTTATGGCCGCAGCGCAAACTGGTACAGGTAAAACAGCAGGTTTTACACTGCCGTTAATCGAGCGTTTGTCAAAGGGCCCTAAAGCGGGTGGCAATAAAGTTCGCGCATTAGTATTGGCACCAACCCGTGAGCTGGCTCTACAAGTAAGCGAAAATGTTGAGCAATACGCTAAGCATTCAAATGTTAGCTCATTTGTTGTTTATGGCGGCGTTAAAATTAATCCGCAAATGATGCGCCTTCGTAAAGGTGTTGATATTTTAGTGGCCACACCTGGTCGTTTATTAGATCTACACAATCAAAATGCTGTTAAGTTTGATGATTTAGAAGTGCTGATCCTTGATGAAGCCGACCGTATGCTTGATATGGGCTTTATTCATGACATCAAACGTATCATTGCTAAATTGCCTGCTAAACGTCAGAACCTGATGTTCTCAGCGACGTTCTCTGATGAAATTCGTGAACTTGCAAAAGGGCTCATTAACGACCCCGTTGAAATTTCAGTTGCGGCAAAAAACACCACAGCTAAAACGGTTACTCAATCTGTTTATGCGCTAGATAAATCACGTAAAACAGCATTGCTTAGCCATTTGATCCGTACTAATGATTGGCAACAAGTATTAGTATTTTGCCGTACCAAGCATGGTGCAAACCGTTTAGTTAAGCAGCTTGAACGCGATGATATTGTTGGCGCTGCCATTCACGGTAATAAATCGCAAGGCGCTCGCGTTAAGGCACTCGAAGGCTTTAAATCGGGTGAAGTGCGCGTACTAGTTGCAACCGATATCGTTGCCCGTGGCCTAGATATTGTTGAGCTACCTCACGTTGTTAACTACGATTTACCGAATATTTATGAAGATTACGTTCACCGTATTGGCCGTACAGGCCGAGCGGGTGCATCGGGTCATGCTATATCGTTTGTAACAGCAGATGATGCCGACGATTTGTATGGTATTGAGCGCTTTATTGGTGAGCTTATTCCGCGTGCAACCGAAGCAGGTTTTGAGCCAAGCAAACCAGTTGCTGAAAAGCCACTAGATACGCGTCCAATCAAGCCGAAAAAACCAAAGAAACCGAAAAAGCCAAAAGCACCAGCTCAAGATGGTCAAGGTGCAGCAAAACCTGCACAAAAGCCAAAACCTAAATCGCAAAAGCGACCTTCACAAGGTAAGTGGCAGGGTAAGGGTAAAGAGCAGGGCCAAAACCCAAAAGGCGCTAACAACGGGAATAAATCGAATAACAATAAACCAGCAGGTAATAAACCTGTGGGTAATCGCCAGCGTGTATCGGGACCATCTCGCCCAAGACGTAAACCCGCTGGGGATAGTTAATAACAGTAAAAATAAAAAAACGCGCAATTGCGCGTTTTTGTTTTTCTAAGCGATTAAACGAGTTTAATGCAATATAAGGTAGCGACACCAATAAAGAGTGTCACGGTGACACTTAACAAAGTGCCCAGCATGACATATTCAGTGAGTTGTTTTTCGCTACTTTCTTTTAAATCACCAAATCGAAAGATAGACTTGGCCGCCAGCAGAAAACCCACGCCGCCGTATTCACCTAGCAAGATAAAGCTCAGCATCAACACTCGCTCGAGCAAGCCAATAAAATGCCCCGCAGCAGGAATACTGCCTTCATTGTTTATCTGAATATTGATTTTCTCCAGCATCATGCGAATAAACACAGAGCTTGGGTTGAGCACCAATAAATAAGCTGCAATAACAAATAAGGTATCGAGGGCAATCAGCTTCTGCCACGCTAAGCTATAAAACTCATTCTTATCACTAAGCCAAACGCTTAGCATTACAATCACAACAAGATGTGCCAACTGGTCGAGTAAAAACGGCACTACGCCTTTATTTGAATACGACTTTGCCAAGTCAATGACATAGTGGCTTAGCACAATCGCAACCGTTGCTAACAATACACGAGAGAACTCTTGCCAGCCGTATGTGTATTCCCACAGAGTGAGTACAGCTAAAGAGGTCACACCGTGTGTTAATACGTGCAAATAGAGCTTACTGGCACGAAAGTGACGGTTGTTTCTATCGTGTACCCAGCTCATTGGCTGCCAATAAAAGTCAGCAAGTAAGTGACCTAGCACTAACCCGGTGAGTAATAGAGCAAAACTGGTCATAACAATCCTTTGAGTGTGGTTTGGCTGTAATTTATAAAACGCTCGATAAGTTGATAATGGGCTAGGTTGAGTAACTTAGTGACATTCTCTCGGCTAGTATTAAGCTCTTTGGCAAGCTCTGCATGGCTATTGTTCTCGGCGGTTAAATAATAAAACAGGGCATTAGCCTGCTTTTGACTCATTTTTTCAAGCAGGACTTCGACAAGCGCAATATTAAGCGCAAAGCCTTCTTCAAGGGCGTTATTTTCAATATTTAACACTAAGCGTTGCTGGCCGATGTTATCTAAACCACGGCCAGATAATGTATAAGCACTGCCTGTGGCTGTTTTTATATCGGCGCGTGGGTTGTCGAGTGAGCCAATAGCCAAGCTTTGTCGCAGCTCATAATTGGCTGCCTTCATTTGCAAATACAGCAAGATGGCAGCATGACATACCAGCTCAGGCTCTGTTAGCTGTACTTGCAATGCATCGCCACGGTAAATGGTAAAGCTTGCGTTAAAGCGCTTAGCAACAAAGCGTAAGCTTTGATCAAGCTGATAAAGCATGGCGTCGTATTCTTGTTGTGGAATTTTTTGTGATTTAATTAAATCACCGCTGATCACCGCAATCATTATGATCCCTTAGGTTAAGTAACTTAATTTAGTTACATTGCGATAAGTAACCAAATTTGGTTACTTTGTTTTATGTAACCAATTTAGGTTACTTTTTCGTAAATATCAACCTAGATATGCTACAGTGAACACAAATCACTAAAAACAGAAAAGTTATGTCAGCAGTTGATAAGCCAAGAGTCGGTATTTTTGTAGATGTACAAAACATTTATTACACCTGTAGAGAAAGCTACAAGAAAAATTTTGACTACAATGCCTTTTGGGCGCAAATGAGCGAACGCTACCAAATCGATTGCGCCATAGCGTATGCAATATATCGTGGGGATGAAAAGCAATCGCAGTTTCAAAATATTTTGCGCGCAATTGGCTTTGAGGTAAAACTAAAACCTTTTATTCAGCGCAGAGATGGCAGTGCGAAAGGGGATTGGGATGTTGGCATTACCATTGACATGCTAGAACATGCTAAGCAGCTCGATAAAATGGTATTACTTTCGGGTGATGGTGATTTTGCATTATTACTTGGTCACTTAGCGAATAAGTATCAGCTACCATGTGATGTCTACGGGGCAGAGCACCTTACCGCTGATATTTTAAAGCAATCTGCTGCTGAATTTCATTGTATTGATGATTCTCTGCTACTATCAAGGTAAAAAAATATTCCTATAAAAATAAAATGTTTAACTAAAGTATTATTTCGGCTAAGCTAACATTAGCTACACTTGATGATAAATAAAGGAATAGTCACGCACAACACACTAAATTATGCAAAAAAGCATAAATAAAGGTGTTATAGGACATTGTTGATGTGGTTTCTAATTTTCTTGTCTGTTAAATAAAGCTTTTTAATTCAATAAATTAAAAATAAATATGAAAGTTATACGAATTTTTATAAAAAATATAATGACAACGCTGTCATTTGTTGTGTAACATTAAATCAACAAAGGTTGAGATGATTTCGCATTCTGATAAGAAAAATAATGCGATTTAGACAAAAACTAAACGAAGGCTAGGGGTCGTTAAATGATGGCGAAGAGTGTGAATGAGGACCAATTGTTTATTGGTATCGATGGTGGCGGAACGAAATGTCGAGCAACTATCTACTCTGTTAAACAAGGTGTATTAGGAACTGGCCTAGGTGGTCCTGCAAATCCATTACATGGTTTGGAACGTACTCTCGAATCAATTATGGTCTCAACACAATTAGCACTTCGTGATGCGGGTTTACCGCTTGAAACCGTTCATCAGCTTTATGCCGGGTTAGGTTTAGCAGGTGTAAACCTACCAAGCTTGTACGACAAGATTATGGAATGGGAGCATCCATTTAAACAAATGTTCCTCACCACTGACTTACACACAGCCTGTATCGGCGCACACGAAGGGAGTGATGGTGCGGTGATCATCACAGGCACTGGCTCTTGTGGTTTTTCTTGTGTAAATGGTCGCACAACTAATTTTGGCGGTCATGGCTTTGCTCTAGGAGATAAAGGCAGTGGTGCATGGATGGGTCTTGAAGCAATAAAAGCGACCTTACTAGACCTTGATGGCCTAGGCGAATCAACAAATCTGACTAAAGTGATCACCGAGCATTTTGCAGCTGACAATGCAATGGCGATTGTTGAGAAAATGTCTGGTCAGCCTTCGAGTAGTTTTGCCAAATTAGCCCGCTATGTATTTGAAGCAGCCAATAACAATGACAAAGTCGCGGTTTCGATTGTTAAAGAGGGTGCTGATTACGTTAGTAAATTAGCTCAGCGTTTATTAGAGAATAACCCGCCACGCTTATCTATGATTGGTGGCTTAGCCGAGCCATTAAATAAGTGGCTTGCAGAGGATATTGCGAAACGCGTTGAATCTCCTATTCAACCACCGGAAATGGGCGCTGTGTATTTTGCTCAGCAATCTGTGCTTGAACAAAACCAAGAGGTAAGTTTGTAATGACGATTTATCATGCAAGTTCATTGTTTACCGGTGACGAATTTTTATCTGACGTATATTTTAGCGTCGACAATGGTGTGTTTAAGTTTGTTGAAGCAGATGCTAATGCCGTTGCATTAAAGGGGTTAGTGGCACCCGGTTTTATTGATGTACAAGTGAATGGCGGTGGCGGGGCGTTTTTTAACGCTGAACAAACGCCAGATTGCTTAGATAGAATAGCCAAAGCACATGGTCAGTTTGGTTCAACAGCGATTATGCCCACGCTGATTACCGACAAAGTCGAAGTCATGGCAAAAGCGGCCGATGCTACTGCACTAGCAATTGCTGAAGGTGTTCCGGGCGTAATGGGTGTGCACTTCGAAGGGCCGCACCTTTCATTAGGGAAAAAAGGCACCCACAGCGAGCAATTTATTCGCCCTATTACTGAGCAAGAATTTGCAATTTATGCCCGCCAAGACTTAGGCATTAAAATGGTAACCCTAGCGCCTGAAAATGTCAGTGCTGATGATATCGCGCGCTTGGTTGAATGTGGTGTAAAAGTATCAATTGGCCACACCAATGCAGACTTTGCGACCACTAATGCAGCACTTGCGGCAGGGGCTGATGGTTTTACCCACTTATTTAATGCCATGTCAGCATTTACATCACGAGAGCCGGGTGTTGTAGGTGCTGCGCTTTGGGATGATAACAGCTGGTGCGGCTTAATTGTTGATGGTCACCATGTACATCCATCATCAGCAAAATTAGCAATTCGCAGCAAGCAGCGCGGAAAAATTATGTTAGTCACAGATGCAATGCCACCTGTAGGGACTGACGATATGGAGTTTGATTTCTTTGATGGTCGTAAAGTTATTCGTACTGGCGATCGATTAAATTCAACAACCGGTGAATTAGCAGGCAGCGTACTTGATATGGCAAGTGCGGTGCGCAACACAGTGAACACATTGGATGTTAGCCTTGCTGAGAGCTTACGTATGGCATCACTTTATCCTGCACAATATTTAGGTTTACATAAAAAAGGTCGCTTACTGAGCGGGTTTGACGCTGACTTTGTGGTGTTAGACGCAAAGCAAAATGTACAAGCCACCTTTATTGCTGGAAAAGCGCTATAACAAGCTTCCCTGGTAAAAACCCCGCCGTTGTATCGCGGGGCTTTTTCTATTTAAGGTAATACAATGACAACAACACAACCAACAAGAAAACGTTTGGCATCGCTGGATGCACTGCGCGGCATGGATATGTTTTGGATATTAGGCGGACAGTCACTATTCGCAGCGCTTTTCGTTTTAACTGGCTGGACTGGCTGGAAAGTTTTTGAAGCACACACCGTGCACAGCGTTTGGCATGGCTTCACATTTTACGATCTGATTTTCCCATTATTTATATTTCTATCTGGTGTGGCGATGGGGCTAGCGCCAAAACGCATTGACCATTTACCGTTTGATGAGCGCAAAGTGTATTACCGAAAGGCGGGTAAACGTCTTTTACTATTGTGTTTATTAGGTATTTTGTATAACCACGGCTGGGGCACAGGGATGCCAATGGCGTTGGATGAAATTCGTTATGCCAGTGTGCTTGGCCGCATCGCTATTGCGTGGTTCTTCTGTGCAATGTTGGTTTGGCATACCAGTTTACGAACACAAATTATTACCGCAGCAGCTATTTTAGTGGGTTATTGGCTACTACTTTGTTTTGTTCCAGTGCCGGGTGGCAGTGCTGGCGACCTTTCAGCGGCAGGAAGTTGGAATGCATGGTTTGATGCGCACTTACTACCGGGTATTAGTTATCAAAACCGTGTGGTAGACCCTGAAGGTGTGTTGTCGAATATCCCTGCGATAGTTAATGCATTAATGGGCGTGTTTGCAGGTCAATTAGTGGCTCGTGCTCAGCAAATTGGCGAGTGGAAAATGACCGCCTTGTTGTTCGCCGCAGGTGTGGTAAGTGTATGCTTAGGCTGGTTATGGGATTTACAATTCCCAGTAAATAAAGAACTTTGGACTAGCTCATTTGTGCTTGTAACCGTTGGCTGGAGTGCCATATTGCTCGCCGTATTTTATGCACTGGTGGATATTCTGCCAGGGCAACGCGCCGCGTATCCTTTTGTGATCATAGGTGCAAACTCTATTATTATTTACTTAGCGTCAAGTCTTGTGAATTGGGGCTATGTAAGCCAAAGCGTATTTGGTGGGGTGGTTCGAGCTGTGCCAGAGGCATGGCAACCCCTGATGGCGGTAATTGCATTATTAGCAGTACAAATGCTGGTATTGCATTGGATGTATCGCCGTAAGATCTTTGTTAGTGTTTAATAATTATTAGACACTAGCAAAAAGAGTAATTTTTTATTCACTTTTACTTTACAAAGATAAAACTAGAAGTGATAATGACAGCGTTGTCATAATGGTTGTAGCTACTGCATCGTATCCTGGCAGTGGTTTGATCTAAAACCCAGCTCGATTGCACGTGGGGTTGGGTTTTAGGTCCCATTTTTTTCCAACTTATAATTAGAGCTAATCGATATGCAAATAGTGATTCTTGATGATGCAGCCCAAGTTGCAGCGTATGGTGCCAACATCTTTGCGAAACAATTACTAAAAAAACCAGCCTCAGTACTTGGTCTTGCCACAGGGTCAACACCTGTTGCTTTGTATCAACAACTGATCGAAAAAAATAAAGCTGGCGATATTTCGTTTAGCCAAACGACAACATTTAACTTAGACGAATACTTAGGTTTAACTGGCGAGCATCCACAAAGTTATCGTTACTTTATGAATGAACAGCTATTTAACCATGTTGATATCGATAAACAAAACACCCATGTACCGCCGGGTGATGCAGTAAACCCGCTTATTGCTTGTACTGAATATGAGCAAAAAATCACTAACGCTGGTGGTGTTGACGTACAACTACTTGGTATTGGCCGTAATGGTCACATTGGCTTTAACGAACCTTCATCTGGTTTGACATCACGCACCCGTGTTAAAACACTGACCAAAGCGACAATTGAAGACAATGCGCGATTTTTTGCTGAGGGTGAGTATCAACCGCATTTATCAATCACTATGGGTATTGGCACTATTTTAGAAGCCAAAAAAGTAGTGCTTTTAGCAACCGGTGCAAGTAAATCTGATGCCGTTCATGCCATGGTAGAAGGCCCGTTAATGGCTAAATGCCCAGCTTCAGCACTGCAACTTCATAAAGATGCGGTGATCATCATTGATAAAGCTGCAGCGAGTAAGTTAGAAGATTTAGAGTTCTATCAGCATATTGAAGCTGAGAACCAAAAACTACAAGCGCACCTAGCGACCTTGTAAAATTGTGAGAGAGAATAAAAAAGCCCAGTTTGGGCTTTTTTTATGCCTGTAATAAATTGGGTTTATCATCCGCTTATGGTAGTTTTAGCGAGTAAACTATTTTCAAGGAATGCCATGCTGAATTACTCTCAAATGCCATTGGATCGTGCATCAAATCGTCGTAAAGATCCAAAGTGGTTAAAGGCTCAAATGAACTCTCAGAGTCGCTGGTTATTGGTCAATAACAATCAAAGTTTATTTGTTAAAGACAGTCCTGAAGTGTGTTATTTACGCTTATCTCAAGTGGATCATCTCGATTTATCAAAAAGCATTTTATTGGGTTTAGACGATGATGATGTGGCTCATTTTGCTTTAGATGTCAGCCATGTTCCAGACTCACTCATTGAGCCTATGCTTAATGGCGCTGAATTTGTAGATATTCGCAAGTTAGGCCCACAAGTTGAGCTAAAACAAGGCTCGATTGCCGCATTGGCAAGGGGCTTGTGTTTTTGGCACGCAACGCACCGTTTTTGTGGTCGTTGTGGTCATGAAAATAATATGGTTGAAGCAGGGCATTCACGTTTATGTGAGAACCAAACTTGCCAGCATCAAACTTTTCCGCGAACCGATCCTGCGGTGATTATGATCGTTACTAAAACCTTTTCAGATGGGGTTGAGCGCTGCTTGCTAGGCCGTCAAGCAAGCTGGCCTGACGGTGTTTTTTCAACTCTTGCCGGTTTTGTTGACCCAGGTGAAACACTAGAGCAGGCCGTTGCCCGCGAAGTCATGGAAGAAGCTGGTGTTGCGGTGACAGATATTCAATACATCGCTTCACAGCCTTGGCCATTTCCATCATCAATTATGTTTGGCTTTATGGCCACAGCAGTTGCAGAAGATATTCAGGTAGATAAAGACGAGTTAGACGATGCAAGATGGTTTAGCCGTGCTGAACTTAATGAATTCGGCCAATGGCATGAGCAGGGCAGTCATCTTAAACTAACCCGACAAGATTCTATTTCTCGATTTTTGGTTGAGCACTGGCGCAACCTGTAAAGCACAGCTTGGACAAATTATGACAAAGACAAATAAAAATACCCAAATCGTCTCTGCAGGGCGTAAAAAAGCGTACACACAAGGGGTTGTGAACCCTGTGGTGCAACGTGCATCAACGGTAGTATTCGATTCAGTGGCTGATTTAAAAGCAGCGGCGAAGAAACGAGGCGACAAAACTTTATTTTATGGCCGTCGCGGTACGACGACACACTTTGCTCTGCAAGAAGCAATTGCAGAACTAGAAGGCGGCGAAGGCTGTGCGCTATATCCATCAGGTGCGGCTGCAATAAGCAATGCGCTACTCTCGTTTGTGAAAACGGGCGATCATATTTTAATGGTGGATACCGCTTACGAGCCGACACGTGATTTTTGCGACAAAATACTGGCTGGATTAGGAATTGAAACAACTTATTACCCGCCGGGAATTGGTGCAGGGATTAGTGAGCTTATTAAAGATAACACTCGCGTATTGTTTTTAGAATCACCTGGCTCAATCACCATGGAAGTGCAAGATGTGCCAGCCATGGTTGCTAAGGCAAATGAGCGTGGTGTAATGACCATGCTAGATAACACCTGGGGTAATGGCCTGCATTTTAGACCGCTTGAGCATGGCGTAGATATTAGTATTCAAGCAGCGACAAAATATATAGTTGGTCACTCTGATGTGATGATGGGTGTGGCGGTAGCCAATAAAAAGTATTGGCCAACCCTTCGCGAAAATTCATACTTACTTGGTCAATGTACCTCTGCTGATGATGCTTATTTAGCGCTACGTGGTCTGCGTACTATGGCTGTGCGTTTAAAGCAGCATGAACAAGCCGCCATCGAAGTGGCTAAATGGCTTGAAACACACCCATTGGTTGATCATATTCGCCATCCGGCTTTTGCAACGTGCCCGGGTCATGAGTTCTTTGAACGAGACTTTGATGGCAGTAACGGCTTATTTTCATTTGTAATGAAGCAGGGTAATCAACAAGCGATTGATGCGTTTTTAGACAGCCTACACCATTTTAAAATGGGCTTTTCTTGGGGTGGTTATGAGAGCTTAGTCACGGCAAACCTCAGCATGAAAGGGCTTCGCTCTGAAACAGGTTGGTCGCAAGGCCCGGTAATAAGGCTACACATTGGTCTTGAAGATGTGGCTGATTTACTAGCCGACCTTGACCAAGCGCTTGCAGTGTACGAAAGCCACCTCTAGGTTAAAAGTTTATACTTTGTTACATAAGACCCGCTTGTCGGGTCTTTTTTTTCTGGTAATTCAAGCTGTTTCAACTTAGTGTAATTCTAATAATAAAATTCATTAAGGATTATGAGTGACGCAGTTACATCCTAAACGTCTTGCACAAATTGCCCAATTTGAGCTGGTACGACTATTTCTGACCAAACGTGGTTTGTTGGCGGTTGCCGCTTTTGCCATTTGTTGGCTACTTATTTTACGCTATCCCATTGCCCAATCTGTGACCTTGATTAGCTCACCTGATTTTGCCGACTTTGCTCGGCAAGCATTTGGCGCCATTGGCATCAGTAAATTACTTGATTGGCCTGAATCTGAACTTGCCGTTTATTGGCTGATTGCTCTATTTAGTTTCCCAAGCTTTTGTTTGTTTCTATGTAGTGACCAAACAGTGGGCGACAGACAACGAGGTACGTTACGCTTTTTATCACTTAGAGCCACTCGTTCAGAAATTATCATTGGCCGCTTTTTAGGGCAGCTACTCATTTTAGCAGCATTGTTGTTTGTTACCTTGATGGCAACGGTTGCAATGCTTGGCTATCGTGAGCCAAGTTTGCTGCTTTCTGGCTTATCGCGAAGCTTTATGTTGTTATTTTATTTGCTTGTTGCGGTTATGCCATTTATTGCTTTGATGAGCTTTTTAAATACATTTGCCCGTTCATCGCGTCTTGCATTTGTATTGGCTATTTTGTTCTTTGCTGGCGGTAATATTGTGATTGGCTTACTAACATGGCAATGGCCTGCATTTGAGGTTTTAAATTACATATTTCCGGGCTATCAACTTGATTTAATGGCAGGTCAGCGTGCAGGTGTCACATTGGCTCTTGGTTTACCACTTTTACAAACTTCAGTGTTACTGGTTGCTGGTGAACGAATTTTTGCAAGGAGCTCATTATGACCGTTTTAATTCAAGCACAAGGCTTGTCAAAAAACTATGGGGCTAAACGAGCGCTCGATAACGTCAACTTTGAGATAAACAAAGGAGCGCCGGTAGCGCTAGTTGGTCCTAATGGTGCAGGTAAAACAACGTTATTCAGTTTGTTATGTGGCTATATTTTACCTAGCTCAGGAAAACTATCGGTAATGGGGTATACCCCAGGCAGTGCGGCGTTATTCGGTAAGCTAACCGCGTTACCGCAAGATGCCCAGCTTGATCCTCGTTTTAGTATTGCACATCAACTTAACTTTTATGGTCAATTACAAGGGCTCAGTGGTGCGGTTCGTAAAAAAGAAACGGCTCGTGTTTTAGAGCTCGTTGGTTTGTCAGAAGTGGCTAAGCAGCGACCGGATGACCTTTCTCATGGTATGCGTAAGCGAGTGACGATTGCACAGGCATTAATTGGTTCACCTGAAATAGTGATGCTTGATGAAGCAACTGCAGGCCTTGATCCAATTCATGCTCGTGAGGTAAGGGAGCTGGTAAGTTCTTTAAGTAACGAAGCAACATTTATTTTAAGCTCCCATGACTTAACTGAGCTTGAGCGATTATGCTCTCAGGTGTTACACCTTGATAAAGGGGTGTTAAGTGAGCATCAAGCCCGTTCTAGCACGCAGGATAATAAACACTTTATTACGCTGCAGTTAAATCAACAATATGATGATGTAGAAGCAAAGCTTGCTGGCCTTGCCCATGTACATCATGTTTATATGAGCCAAGCAAAAGAATATGTGATCGAGTTTGAAAAAACCGCTGAGCCTTTTGATATCAATCTTCTACACTTTTGTTATCAACAAGGTTGGCAGTATCGTCAACTGGTAAATGGTCACACACTCGAAAACCAAATTTTTCATAAGGAGAGCTAATTATGGGTCTATTAAGCGGATTAATGGGTAACGCAAGTGAAGTCGATAACGATGATTTAGAAGAGCTGCTTGCTAATACCTTGATTGATGGTGAAACAGTACAAAAAGCCTATAAAGTCATTCGTGATATGTTCATCTTTACCAATAAAAGATTAATTATTATTGATAAACAAGGTGTTACTGGTTCTAAAGTTGAAATGCTGAGTATTGCTTACTCAAAAATTACTAAGTTTAGTAAAGAGAGTGCTGGGCATTTTGACCTTGATGCTGAACTAAAAATTTGGGTTGGTTCAGATCCAACGCCAATCAGTAAAGACTTTAAAGCAGGAGATAACATTAATGAGGTTTATAGAATTATAAGCCAGTTTGCTTTATAAGGTACTGACAAGCTTTATTTTTTCACTAAAAGTTGGTTTAGAGACGCAAGTTTCGGCCAACTTTTTCTTTACATTTGCCGACACTTTATTACAATTAATCAAGTAAAAACAAATGCTTAGTTAAGTTTTCATTCAGTTTTCTCACGTTAGCATGTGCCCAACTTAGCCATCAGGCTAGTTTTCAACAGCAATGAAACAATGTTAATAGGGAAATCTGTTTATGAAAAAGTTAGCAGTTATTATTTCGAGTATGCTTCTGTCAACTGCCGCGACTGCTGCGGATAGTTACCAATCAATCAGCCATTTAGGATACATGGACACCGATGGCAACGACACAGTAAGTGTTGATTCAACGTATTACTTCGCGCCAAAGAAAACAATGGGTCCATACGACCAGTTTGAATACATCAACAGAACAACCAACGTATTTGGTTCGTACGCAGATGATGACTTTGGTGATGTAACTAACATCGGTGGTGAATACTTCGTACAAGATTTTGTATTTGGTGCGGGTTACAGCAACTACGATTACGGTTCAGATACTGATTTATTCAATGTGTCTGCAGGTTACTTCTTTAATCCTAACCTTCTTCTTAAAGCGACATTTATCGACGTAGAAGACGGCGATAACACTGTAATGTTTGACCTTAAGTACAATCACCAGCTTAACAGCACTGATTACTTAGGTTTCACATTCACAGCTGACGATGAGTTTGATTACCGTGCAGTAAATGCAAAATACTTCATGGATCTTCAACAAGGTAACTACCTAACAATTGAAGGTACAATCTCAGATACAGACGATAGCGGTAGCTCTTGGGAACTAGGTTCTAACTACTACTTCTCTAAAGCAACGTCAGCATTTGTAACGTTTAACAAAGAAGATGACTACAGCTTTGGTGCACAGCACTTCTTTAACAAAAACGTTGGTTTAAAAGCAGGTTATGCAAACAACTGGGATGACTCAGACTACGATGCATACTTTGCAAACGTAAGCTTACAGTTTTAATTATTAAGTTGATGATATAAAAAAGCCCGCATTATGCGGGCTTTTTCGTTTTTATCATTACCAACCGCACTGGCGGCCTTCATTTTGCTCATCAAGGTATTTTTGTAACGGTGCAAAGTAATCTAAGATTGCTGTTGCATCCATTTCTTCTTTACCAGTGATAGTAGCAAGAGCTTCTTGCCATGGGCGGCTTGAGCCCATTTCTAACATAGCATTTAGTTTTTCACCTGCCTCAGCAGAGTTGTATACAGAACAACGGTGAATCGCTTCTTCGTTACCGGCAATTTCACATAAACTTCTGTGGAAGTCGAATTGTAAAATGTGCGCTAAGAAATAACGTGTGTAAGGCGTGTTGCCTGGTACGTGATACTTAGCACCTGGATCGAAGTCTGCTTCGCTACGTGCGATAGGCGCTTGTACACCTTGGTATTTTTCACGTAATTCCCACCACGCTTTGTTGTAGTTCTCTGGTGTTACTTCACCTGAGAAAACTTTCCAGCGCCATTGGTCTACTAATAAACCAAATGGGATAAATGCTACTTTGTCTAATGCCATTTTCATTAATAGGCCGATATCTTTTGATTCATCAGGCACTTCATCTAATAAACCAATTTCTTTTAAATAACCTGGCGTTACAGAAAGAGCAATGGTGTCACCAATCGCTTCGTGGAAACCATCGTTCGCACTTTCTTGATAATAAATAGGCTGCGTGTTGTACGCGCGTTGATAGAAGTTATGGCCTAACTCATGGTGGATAACAGAGAATTCTTCACCTGTGCGTTGAATACACATCTTAATACGTAGGTCGTCTTTGCTATCAATATTCCAAGCTGACGCATGGCACTGTACGTCACGATCTTGTGGTTTAGTGAATAGTGAGCGCTCATAGAAGGTATCTGGCAATGGCGCAAAGCCCATTGATGTAAAGAACTTCTCGGCGCCACGTACCATTTTAAGTTCGTCGTAATCGTGCTCAGCTAATAGTTCTGTTACGTCATAACCAGGATCGGCATTTTCTGGTGCAACAACATCGTAAATGTTACCCCACGTTTGTGCCCACATATTACCTAGTAGGTGTGCAGGGATAGGCTGGTCTTGTGGTACTTTATCTTCGCCATATTTTTCACCTAGCTTGGCACGAACATGACAATGTAATGAATCATAAAGCGGTTTAACTTGGCCCCAAATACGGTCAAGTTCTTTTGCAAAATCATCGGCTGGCATGTCGTATTTACTACGCCACATAGCACCTGTATCTGCATAACCTAGCTCTTTTGCACCTTCATTGGTGAGTGCAACTTGTTGCTCATAAAGCGGGCGCATAGGTTTTGAAACTTGACGCCAACCTTGCCATAAATCAAGCAATTCATTGTAATCACGGCTCGTTGCCATTTTAGCGGTCATGTCGCCAAGGCTTAAACAGCTACCATCTTCTTTACAGTATTTACCTTTACCATAAATACCCCCTAGCTCAGCCACTAATTGTGAGAGCTTAGCTGTTTTTTCAGCATCTTGTGGTGCAGGTAACGTAAGCGCTAGTTTAAGTTTATCGAGTTTACGACGCGCATCGTAGTCTAGCTCTAAACTATCGAATTTTGCAGCTTCATTAGCAAGGCGAACAACGGCTTCGGTCATCTTGCGATTTACTTCAGCAGATAGTTCCGCAGTATCATGGGTAATGAAGTTGGCATAAATCCATTCAGCACGGCTTGCTTCTAAATAAAGCGCGCTTAATTCTTTTTCAGTAGCGGCGATAAATTTATCGGCATCTTGTGCGGTAACTTGGCTTGTTTTGACTTCAGCAGTCGTTGTTTTAGTGCTCGCAGTGTCATCATTACAGCCAGTAAGTGCTAGTGCACTTGCGACCATAAGCGCGCTGATGCTGAGCTTAAATGGAGTCTTTTTCATAACGTTCCCTAGAAGTTTATTGTTATTTATTGCCCATGCATAATAGCAGTGTCTTAGTAAACAACAAACTGCCTAGCCGAAAACAACCTAAGTAAGAGCTGCTTACGTTGTATTTATGGCACGATCAGTCATACTTGAAGCAGTTAATTAAAATAAAAGGATTGCACAATGACGACCGTAATCATTCTGTTACTGGTTGCTGTGATTGTAATTTTTGCGGTGAAAGACATTCGCCTCAATCTTGTCACACGACCTACGTTTAGTATGTTTAAAAAAGTTTTGCCGCCGTTATCGCAAACAGAACGTGAAGCTATGGAAGCAGGTGATGTTTGGTGGGATGGTGAATTATTCAGTGGTAACCCAGATTGGCAAAAACTGCATCGTTTCCCTAAACCTGAACTTAGCGAAAAAGAACGCGCATTTATGAGCGAGCAGGTCGAAACCTTGTTAGCCATGCTTGATGATTATCAAATTGTGCAAAAAGATAAAGACCTACCAAAAGAAGTGTGGGACTACCTAAAAAAAGAAGGATTTTTTGCGTTAATCATTCCTGAAAAATTTGGTGGTCGCGAGTTTTCGGCGATTGCAAATTCAACCATCGTTTCGAAAATTGCTACTAAGAGCTTAACCGCTGCGGTTACCGTAATGGTCCCCAATAGTTTAGGTCCAGGTGAATTACTCCTTCACTATGGTACTACCGAGCAACAAGAGCGTTGGTTGCCAAGCCTGGCTAAGGGTGATGACGTGCCTTGTTTTGCATTAACGGGCCCTGAGGCTGGCTCTGATGCAGGCAGTATTCCTGATACTGGCGTAGTTTGTAAGGGCATGCATAACGGTGAGGAAGTGATTGGCTTAAAACTTAACTGGTCAAAACGTTATATCACCCTTGCACCCATTGCCACAGTGTTGGGTCTAGCATTTAAAATGTACGATCCTGAGGGCTTATTAGGTGATAAAAAAGAGCTTGGCATTACGTGTGCGCTTATTCCAACTGATCACGAAGGTGTGCAAACAGGTGAGCGTCATTACCCGTTAAACATGGCATTTATGAATGGCACAACATACGGTAAAGATGTGTTTATTCCACTTGATTGGATCATCGGTGGCGAAAAGGGCGCTGGTCGAGGCTGGCGCATGTTAGTTGAATGTTTAAGTGCAGGTCGAGGTATTTCGTTACCGGCACTTAGTACAGCAACTGGCCATTTGGCTTCAAGAATGACATCAGCCTATGCAACCGTACGCCAACAATTTGGTGTGTCGATTGGCCAATTTGAGGGTGTCCAAGAGGCATTGGCACGTATTGGTGGATTAACTTACACCTTAGAATCAGCAAGGCTAATGACCGCAGGGGCGATTGACTTAAAATTGAGTCCGTCTGTGGTTACCGCTATAGCTAAGTACCATATGACTGAAATGGGTCGTACAGTAATGAATGATGCTATGGACATTCATTCTGGTAAAGGTATTCAAGTCGGGCCAAATAACTATTTAGCCCATGGCTATATGGGGATCCCGGTATCGATTACCGTTGAAGGTGCAAACATTCTTACTCGTAACTTGATGATCTTTGGTCAAGGCGCTACTCGCTGTCATCCGTTTGTTTTAAAAGAAATGGAAGCAGCAGCAATGGAAGACCATGATGTTGCCTTAAAAGAATTTGACTCATTACTGCTGCAACATATTTTATTTGCAGGTAGTAATGCAGGTATGGCATTTGTGCACGGTTTAACGCGCAGTTACTTCGCTAAAGCCCCTGTATGTGGCGCAACCACTGTTTACTACAAACAGTTAAGCCGCATGAGTCGTGGTCTAGCGTTTTGTACTGATGTTGCGATGTTAGTATTAGGTGGTGAGTTAAAACGCAAAGAGATGATTTCGGCACGTTTAGGTGATGTGCTTAGCCACTTGTATCTTGCTTCATGTGTACTGAAACGCTACGAAGATGAAGGGCGTCAGCAAGCTGACCTACCATTTGTGCAATATGCTGTTGAGCATTCGTTATTCTGCATTGGTCAGGCATTCGACGGCTTCTTTAAAAATTTCTCTAATCCAGTAATTAATTTCTTACTAAAACGTATTGTGTTCCCACTAGGTAATCATTACCACCGTCCAAGTGATGAGTTAGCCCAAACAATGTGTGAGCACATGAGCAAACCAGGGGTCTTTAGGGACAGATTAACCCACCTTTGTTATGTCGATGAAAATGCAGGGACTGGTGTAATGGAAAATGCCTTTTTAGCCATGATTGATACCCATGAAGACTTTAAGCAGCTTCGTAAATGGCAAAAAGAAGGCACTATTGCTAAAAACCTTGAACTCGAGGGCGCAATTGCCGCAGCGGCAGAGAAAAACTTGATTAACGAAACCGTTGCAGAGCGCATGAACCAAGCCAATGAGCTACGTAAACAAGCGATAGCCGTTGATAACTTTGCATCTGGCGAGCTGTAACTTTTTGTAAAGTATAAACAAACTAAGCCTTGCATTTGCAAGGCTTTTTTATATTAGCATTATAGGCCGTGAGAGATGACTTTTTCTGCTTCACTGGCTGGCATAGGTTTCGCTTTTAAGAAGCCTTGACCAAACTTACATTGAGTTTGTTTTAGGATTGCCAATTGTTTTTCTGTTTCAATCCCTTCAGCAACGACATCGAGTTTTAACGATTGTGCTAATGATAAAATGGCATCAACCAAGGGGTTATGCGCTTTGTTCAAGTGGTCAATGAAACTTTTATCAATTTTCATTATGTGAATCGGTAATTGGTGTAAATAACCAAGCGCTGAGTAGCCTGTACCAAAGTCATCTAAACACAGTTTCACTTCAAGAGGTTCAAGGCCCTTAATGATTTTTGTTGCCAGCTCTAAATTGCCAATAAGGCCAGACTCGGTGATTTCTAAGCATAGTGAGCCAAGTGGCAATTTATATTGTTTGTATAAGGAATGTATTTGCGCTACAAAATCAAGGCTCGCAAAATGACGCGATGATACATTCACGGTGATTCTGCCAAATGCTTTACCTTCACTTGTCCACTTTGCGATTTGCTTTGCAGCAAGCTCAAGCAAATGTAAATCTAGATTGATAATTTGCCCTGTATCTTCTGCAACCGGAATAAAATCATTTGGCGAGACAAAGCCTTTACTTGGGTGGTGCCAGCGTACAAGTGCTTCAAAACCTACAACTCTTGTGTCTTGAATTGTAAAAATTGGCTGGTAGTAAAGCTCAAAATCGTCATGCTCAATACCATGCTGTAAATCATTTTCTATATCAGCATGATTTTTAAGTTTTTTTCGCATGGTATTGTTGAAAAACTTAACCTTACCACGGCCAGATGACTTTGCCTCGTACATTGCTGCATCGGCATGTTGTAATAGCTTATAAGCTTGGTCGCGACTGCTTTCACAAAAGGCAACGCCTATACTGGTAGATGCTTGCAATAGGTGGCCGTCAATATTGAGAGGCTCTGATAGTACCTGTTGAATGCGATCTAGAGCATCATTAATTTGTTGTTTATCGGTGATGTTTTCCATAAAGATGGCAAACTCATCGCCCCCTAAACGGGCAAAAGTATCCGTATTGCGAATAGTACCTAAGATCAACTCACAGATTTTGACCAAAAAGTGGTCGCCAACCTCATGGCCTAATGAGTCATTGATACTCTTAAAGCGGTCAAAGTCTAGATAGAGCAGGGCATGTTGATTGCGCTTATCAGCTCTTGCAAGGCGAAGGATCGCATGTTTAATACGCTCTATTAATAACGAGCGATTGGCAAGGCCGGTTAATTCGTCGTGAAGAGCGCGGTGCTCAAGCTCTTGTCTTGATAATTGACGGTCTATCGCCATGCTAATTTGACGGCTCACATACGTAAGTAAAGCACGGTCATGTTCGTCATAGTGATAGCTTTTACTGTAACTTTGTACGGCAATGACACCGCTTATACGCTCATTTACTTTAAATGGCACACCTAGCCAAGACTCGGCCTGGCGACCAACCATTTTAAAATGACCCGCATCAATGTGCTGTTGAAATTCTTCTTTCGTGAAAAGTAAAGATTGGTCGATGTTTAATAAATAATAAGATGCAGTATCTTTTAATTGTTCTTTTGATATTTTTTTATGGGCGTTAGAACGCACGCCTTCTTCGATAATGTAAACCAAATCAAGCACATCGAGCTGCTTATCATACAGGCCAATGAAGAAGTTATCTGCTCTAAGTAAAGAGGTAATAATACCATGTAAAGATTCGAAGAAACTATCTAGCTCGCTCGATTGATAAGTTAGATTGGCTATTTGCAGCATCGAGCGCTCTAGCTTTTGTGCATCGTTTAACTGCATAACGGTTTGCTGTAAATCTTCTACGGTGCGAACCTGATTTATCTTGGCACTTAATAGATGCGCCACTGTTGATAAAATCTCTAAATGGGCGTCGTTGTAGTAATCTTTTTGCGGGTGCTCACAGTCAATGACACCCAGTACTTTTTCTTTATAAACTAATGGTACGCAAAGCTCAGAAAGAGCAGGGCGAGAGTCAGCGATATAACGCGGGTCTTCACTGACATCGCCAATCATTAACGGTTTACCAGTGCTTGCGACATACCCCGTAATACCTTGATCAAAGCTAATTTCTGTACGGTCGATATGGTAAGTATCGTGGCTGCTTGCTGTGCCAATAGACGCCATTTCTTTGAGGGTGCGAGTTTTGTCATCGGCTAGATAAATAACACACTCTTTAAAACCTAGGCGGCTTACCACTTCTGATGTGACATACTCTAACAATTCTTCAACTGTGTCTAATTGCATCACAGATGATGAGAACTGATTAATAATATGTAGTTGGTCTGTTTTGACCTCAAGTGCAAAAGCAGCGTCTAAACTCTTAGGCATAGAATAAAAGGTAACCGGAATGTTGTATTAATTTATTACGTTAACCTACTATCAAACTATCCACAAAGTTATTTTCAAAAAAAACTGGAACTGGTGTAAACTAGGCACCTGAATATGAACTTGGGTAAATAAGCGAGGTTATTTGCTCAATGTTTACGCTATCCCCCTAACTTTAGCCGTGGAAACAAGCAATGTCAGATTTAAATTCGATGCAAACTCTAACAATTACACGCCCTGATGATTGGCACATTCATTTACGTGATGGCGAGCAACTCGTTGATACCGTTCGTGATGCTAGCCGTTACATGGGGCGCGCGATCATCATGCCGAACCTTGTTCCACCGGCAACCTGCACAGACACTGCTTTATCTTACTACGAGCGAATTAAAGCTGCGGGCCCACAAGGTAACTTTGAACCATTAATGGTGCTTTACCTAACAGATAAAACTACACCAGAAGAAATTAAAAAAGCTAAAGCAACAGGTAAAATTGTTGCTGCTAAGTTGTACCCGGCTGGTGCGACTACCAACTCAGATTCAGGTGTAACCTCAATCAAAAACATTTACCCTGTACTTGAGGCAATGCAAGAAGTAGGGATGTTACTGTTAGTACATGGTGAAGTAACCGATTCATCAATTGATATTTTTGACCGTGAGAAGGTATTTTTAGAAACAATTCTAGCGGACGTGGTAAATGACTTCCCGAATCTTAAAATTGTGCTTGAGCACATCACCACGAAAGATGCAGTTGAGTTTGTTAATAATGCACCAGAGAATGTTGCTGCAACAATTACTGCTCATCACCTTCTTTATAACCGTAATCATATGCTAGCAGGTGGTATTCGCCCGCATTATTACTGCTTACCTATTCTAAAGCGTAACATTCACCAGCAAGCGTTAATTGGTGCTGCAACAAGTGGTAGCAAAAAGTTCTTCTTAGGTACTGATTCTGCACCACATTACAAAGACAAAAAAGAAGCGGCCTGTGGTTGTGCAGGGGCTTATACTGCTCACGCAGCTATCGAGCTTTATGCTGAAGCGTTTGAAGAAGCAGGTGCTTTAGAAAAGCTAGAAGGTTTCGCGAGCCACTTTGGCCCAGACTTCTACGGTATGCCTCGAAACCAAGATACCATTACATTGGTAAAAGAGAGCTGGACAGTACCAGCAAGCTATAAACTAGGTGATTCAGAAGTAGTGCCAATCAAAGCAGAGGCGCAAATGGATTGGCAAGTTAAGTAAGTTTTAGCAAGCTATAAATTGAGATTTAAAAGCCCATCTATTTGATGGGCTTTTTTCATTGATAATTAATTGTTTATAAATAGTACTGTCATATATTTTTGTTTAGGCAGTTGACCTTAAAATTATTTTCGATTAATAGAGCTAAAAGCAATTTAATGTGTTAGTCTTAAATTGCTTTGAGTTTTTGCGTATTGAATTTACGGATAATGTGCGGCTGTACGGTTACCGGTTTGGTTATTGGTTCTTCCTGTACTTTACCCCAAGTTTTTTGGGCATTCACTCAGGGAGGATAGAGCCATTATGGCTGAATTTTAATAATTGACTTACAGGAAAATTTGGTATGTCAAACACGGTTACTGGTAAAGTTAAGTTCTTCAACGAAGCTAAAGGCTTCGGTTTTATTGAACAAGAAAATGGCCCTGATGTATTCGTACACTTCAGCGCTATCACAGGTACAGGCTTCCGCACTCTAAGCGAAGGTCAGCAAGTATCTTTCGGCATCAAACAAGGTCAAAAAGGCCCTGAAGCTGAGAACGTAGAAGTAGCATAATTAATTATGCGAACCTAAGCATTTTGGTGAAACAGTTTCTGTTTCACCAAAAATTCATTTTTATCTCCTGCTAAACCCCAAGTTTTAACTCTCTATAAATAGTCATAAACTGTACCGAATTTATATTCCTCCAAAGGCATTGTTTAAGACTAAATTAATCAGCCAATAAGCTAGAACTTCGCATTCTATGCCCTAAAAGCTACTCTCCATAACTAAAGTATTATATGCTGTACCGATAGGATTTATTTAACATGACATCACCCGTTATGTTTAGTTTGTAGTTTTGATCGAACTCGAAAGTGAGCAGCTAAAAAAGTTTATAGTTATTTTTCACCAATCTAGAAATAACCCGCTAAACTTAAATTATCCACATGTGGAATAAATGCTGAGTAACTTATACTTGTTTGATGAAATATAATGAAGGTTTGCTAATCGATGAGCATAGGAAACAATATACTTTTGGTAGACGACCACCCTATGGTGGCAACAGCAATTAAAATGGTACTCGCTAAGTCTACATTAGTTAACGAAGTACAAGCTGTTGGAAGTCAAAAGGAAGCATTGCAGTTTTTAAAAAGTAATAATGTAGCGCTAGCGATTTTAGACATTGAGTTAGAAGACTCAGATGGCTTTAGTTTATATAAGCGCGCAGTCAGTAGTGGGTTTACTGGCAAAGTATTGTTTTTATCTGCTAAGCAAGACAAACATATTATTCGCACTGCAGCAAAGCTAGGCGCTCAAGGATTTGTTAACAAGGCCGAAAGCCTTGAAGATATCTCCTCCGCAGTTGAAATGATTTTGCGTGGCTATACTTTCTTTCCACAAGAGCACCTAATAGCGTCTGAAAAAGACATAGACGAGTTACTCACTGAACGTGAACTCGCAGTGATGAATTATCTACTACAAGGCTTATCAAACAAAGACATTGGTGAAAAACTTTTCATCAGTAATAAAACGGTAAGTACATACAAAGCGAAAATATTTGAAAAACTTGAAGTTGATTCAATTATCTCACTCGCTAAGCTAGTTAAAGACCGCGCCGTATTTTAACTCTCTCACCCGTAGCGGTGAGAGATTTCAACTCTCTCATTCTTGTGTTTAGTGTCTGATTTGGCTGCTTATTGAGCGGTTAGATGTAGTGAGTGCATAAAAATTCTTCAAAACAGATTTTTTAGATGAACAAAGTGAATTTTTTTTTCATTTTTCTTCAGCACTTTCAGATTTCATAAAATGTTACATTTATGTTTAAGGTTGAACCTAATATGAATGCAATGTTCGCCAGTAAAGGGCTATAGAAGTACCACATGAATACCTCTGTTATATTTTTGTTAATTCATTGTTTTGGTTATTTTCATCTCAACGACGAGTCACCAAATTTTTCCGATGAAAGCCGAACATCAAGTTGACAGACTCTGAAGCATTTAGCATTATTGGAGAGTTGATATCTATTAAAAGATATCAGGGTTGTCCTCTTCGGAGGATAATTAAATTATAAAAGTAACATTACTTAATTGGTTGGGAACTATGTCTGTTAAAATCAGAAAGAGTCTTGTAGCATCAGCGTTGGTTGGCGCTTTTGCATTTGCAAGCAGCAATGTGATTGCAGATCCTTTGAAAGATGTGCAAGATGCAGGTCAACAAATTCAAAAGGCTGCTGTTAAGTCTCAAACTAAAATTGACAATGTATATGGTCAAACTCAAGAGCTAATCGCTGAGTACCGTAGCATTGTTGACGAAACTGAGCTAATGAAGGTTTATAACGATCACGTAGCACGTTTGGTCGCTGACCAAAATGCTTCAATCGAATCGTTTGACCGTCAAATCGCAACTATCGATAACACGAAACAAAACGTTGTGCCTTTGATGTATCGCATGATCGATACGCTTGAGCAATTCATCAAAGCGGACGTTCCGTTCAATCTTGAAAACCGTCTTGCACGTGTTGAAAGACTTCGTGACATCATGGCGTCAGCATCAGTTACTACATCTGAAAAATTCCGCCAAGTTCTTGAAGCTTACACTGTTGAAACTGCATACAGCTCAGCTGTAACTGCTTCTCAAGGTACTCTTGAGATCGATGGTAAGAGCATCAACGTTGACTTCGGTCGTTTAGGTCGTATCACTTACGTAGCTCAGTCTTTTGACCTTAAGCACGCGTGGGTGTGGGATAACAATACTAAACAGTGGAAAGAATTAGGTGAAGAATACCTAAAACCTGTTAAAGAAGTTATCCGTATGGCGCGTAAACAAGCGACATTAGAACTTGTTAAACTACCAATCTTTGGCGCGGAGTAATCAATAATGAAGAAACTATTTAAAGGTTTTGCTGTTGCAGCAGTACTATCTGTTTCTGCAGGTACCGCGCTTAATGCACACGCAAACACTGATGCTTTAGACAAAATTCTTGAGCAAGTTAAGCAAGAACGTATCTCTGAAGGCAAATTAAATAAGCAACGTGAACAAGAGTTCCTTTCAGCTCGTGCTGACAAGCAAGCGTTACTTAACAAAGCTAAAAGCGACCTAGCTGCTGAAAAAGCACGTGGTGACCGTTTAGCTAAAGAATATGCTCAAAACGAAAATACTTTAGCTGAAAAAGAGCAAGCTCTTTTAAACGCTCAAGGTACATTAGGTGAGATGTTCGGTGTTGTACGTCGTGCAGCTGCTGATGCAATCGGTTCAATCGAAGCATCACTTGTTTCTGCTGAAAAACCAGGACGTGCTGAAGTACTTCGCTCACTAGCTGCTGCGAAAGAACTTCCAACTGTTCGTGAACTAGAAGAGCTTTGGATTTCTCTTCAAACTGAAATGACTGAGTCAGCTAAAGTTTCAACTTTCGAAACTGAAGTTGCAGGTCTTGACGGTTCATCTTCTGTGAAGAAAGTAACTCGTATCGGTAACTTCAACTTAGTAACTGACGACGGTTATTTAATCTACTCTCCAGAAACTAAAGCGATTCAACCTCTAGGTAAGCAACCTGATAGCTACATCCTAGCTGGTATCAGCGATTTAGAAGGTACTTCTGCAGATAACTATGCTGGCGTATACATCGACCCGACTCGTGGCGCGATCTTACGAATCAACACGCAGAAGAAATCACTAATGGAATACTACGAGCAAGGTGCTGAAGTAGGTTACATCATCACATTACTATTAATTGTTGGTCTACTTATCTTCATCGTTCGTTTCATTGACCTTGCGCTTACTAGCACTAAGATTAAGAGCCAGCTTAAAAACCTTTCTACTCCGAATACAAACAACCCACTGGGTCGTATTCTTAAGGTTTACGCTGATAACAAGAATCAAGACGTTGAAAACCTTGAGCTTAAACTTGACGAAGCAATCCTACGTGAAACGCCTCGCATTGAAGCTGGTATCAACATCATCAAGATCTTGGCAGCAATCGCTCCATTACTAGGTCTACTAGGTACGGTAATCGGTATGATCCTTACGTTCCAAACAATCACATTGTTCGGTACAGGTGATCCGAAGATCATGGCTGGTAATATCTCTCTAGCACTTGTTACTACAGCGTTAGGTCTAATTGCAGCTCTACCACTTATCCTACTTCACTCAATTGTTGCGGGTCGTAGTAAGTCGGTTCTACATGTCCTTGATGAGCAAAGCGCTGGTATCATCGCTGCTCACGCGGAGAAGGAGAAAGCCTAATGCTAGTCCTGATGGAGATCTGGGAATCTATCAGGGATTTTGTTGGCACAGGCGGCCAGGTATTATACGTGGTCGCGATAGCACTCTTTCTTATGTGGGTTTTAATGATTGAGCGCTATTGGTTCCTACTAGCTGAGTTTCCTCGTATGACGAAGAACATTGTAGCTCAGTGGGATGCCCGCCAAGACACTACGTCTTGGTACGCACACAGAATCCGTGAAGCATGGATTTCTGAAGCGTCTGAAAAATTAGATCAGCGTATGTTGTTGATTAAGACATTAGTAGCTGTTTGTCCTTTAATCGGCTTATTAGGTACTGTAACGGGTATGATCGCGGTTTTCGAAACCATGGCTACTCAAGGTACTGGTAACGCACGTTTAATGGCATCAGGTATTTCAATGGCAACAATCCCAACAATGGCTGGAATGGTTGCGGCACTATCTGGAGTATTCTTTAGCTCACGTCTAGAAGCGAGAGCGAGAATGGCGAAAGCTAAACTTGTAGATAGCATGCCTCATCACTAGAGAGAGAATTAAATATGGCACGTAAACAACGTTTTCGTGAAGAAGAAGAAGCAGCGGTTGACATGACGCCAATGCTTGACATCGTATTTATCATGCTTATTTTCTTTATCGTAACTACATCGTTCGTTAAAGAGGCTGGTATCGAAGTCAATAAACCTAAAGCAGCTGCAGCTACGAAGCAAAAAAATGCAAACATTTTTGTTGCTATCCGCGCTGACGGTGCGATCTGGATTGATAAACAACAAGTAGACGTTGAGCGTGTATCAGCTAAGCTTGAAAGTTTATTAGCAGAACAACCTACTGAAGTTGTAATTTTGCAAGCTGATAAAGAAGCAAAACACGGCGTAGTAGTTAAAGTTATGGACCAGATCAAAGCGACGGGTGATAACCTTAAAATTTCAATAGCTGGAGATCAGTAATGATTCGTTTTCTGTTTTCACTGATTGCAGGTGGGGCAGTTACTTTCGGCTTGTTCTACTTCATGGCGTACCTCATCTCCGGTGGAGCTGACCGTGCGACTGAACAAAAAGAACAGATCGTAGTCGAAATTATGACGAATCCGCCTGAATCTAAGGTGCAGGAGAGGAAGCGTGTTCCGCCTCCGCCTCCGCCACCGCCAAAGCAGCCGCCTAAGCCGCAGCCGCCTCAGCCGGAAAACAGCAACCCGAACACTGGTGGTTTGTCATTTAATATGCCAAGCATCGATGTGGGTAGCACAGCTGGTGGCCTAAGTGGTCCAGGTGCATTTGGACGTGATGGTGACGCGACACCTATCGTTCGTATTGAACCAAAATACCCTACGCAAGCAGCGCGTGATGGTAAAGAAGGTTGGGTACAACTTTCATTCACTATCAATGAAGTTGGTGGTGTAGAAGATGTTGAAGTGATCGACGCAGATCCTAAACGTATCTTCGACCGCGAAGCTAAACGTGCGCTACGTAAGTGGAAGTACCGTCCGAAAATCATCGATGGTAAACCACAGAAGCAATTTGGTCTTCAAGTACAATTAGACTTTAAACTTAACCAAGGCAACTAAGGAGGCGAGTAATGAGAAATTTATCTAAAGTAACTGCACTTGCGCTTCTTATGTCTCTATCAGGTGTAGCTTTCACTGCACCTGCTTTAGCGGCGCCAGATTACGCGAAGATTGAAGCGCGTAAAAAAGCAAAAACTAAAGTTATGGGCGAGCGCGTTGGTAAGAAAGTTATTAAAGCGTTTGACTTGTACAATGAAGATAAGCTTGATGAAGCGATTGCACTACTTAAAGAAATTGATCCTTCAGATGATTTCGATAAGGCAACAGTTGATCGTTACTTAGGTCAAATGTACGCTCAAAAAGAGCAGTACCAATTGGCTATTAAGCACATCTCAGCGGCAGTTAAGCCTGACGTTTTAAACTTTGCTGACCAAGAGCAAGGCCTAAAACTTCTAGGTGATATGTACGCGGGTACTGAGCAATATGCAAAAGCAAAAGAAGCTTATGCAGCTTGGATGGACTTCACAGGTGAGGAAGACGACAAAGTTTATACACGTATTGCGCAAGCAAACTACGAGTTAAAACTTTATAAAGACGTACTTCCTGCTGCAGACAAAGCAATCGAATTGGCAAAAGAACCTGCTAAAGCTTCTTACCAATTAAAGCTAGCTGCCTATTTTGAACTTAAACAGTACAAAAACATGGTAGAAGTAGCTGAAGAGATTGTTCGTGTTTGGCCTGAAGACAAAAAAGCCTGGGTTGGTTTAGGTAAATACTACCTACAAACCGAAGACTTCAAGAAAGGTCTTGCGACCATGGAAGTTGCCTATAAAAATGGCTATTTTGAAAACGAAGTTGAATACAAAGTACTTTCTAACTTCTATTCGTTAAATGATATTCCTTACAAAGCAGCAGTGGTGCTTGAAAAGGCAATCAACGAAGAAAAAGTTAAGCGTAACAAGCAAAATATCAGTGCAGTGGCATCTAACTACCACCGTTCTAAAGATATTGAAAAAGCAGCTAAATACTATGAAGAAGCGGCTAAATTTGATGACGATGCAGAGCTTTATCGCAAAGCGGGTTCATTACTTTTACAATCGCAAAACTATAGTGCAGCCGTTGTTCGTTTGAACAAGGCATTAGAGTTAGGTTCTGACAAAAAAGGAACTATCTACTCTGATTTAGCTGAAGCTTACTACTACCAAGAGAAGTACAAGCAAGCTTACAACGCTATCACTAAAGCAATGGATGATCCGCGCACGCGTCGTTTCGCGAAGAGCTGGTCAACCTTCATCAAAGATAAAGCCGCTCGTAACGGCGTAAAAATCTAATTGATGTTGTTTTAAATTAAAAAGCCCCTCTGGGGCTTTTTTTATGGAATTTTAAAATGCTAAGACAGATCGTATTATTAGTTGTCGCAAGTGTGATGCTGATAGCTTGCTCTGAGCAAACATCAGGTTTCAAAACATTTAGTGAAGGGCAGCAAGCGCTGCAAACTATTAATAATTTATTATCGACTCAAGAACAGCAAAGTGAAGCTGCTAGCTGGCCTTTCTCAGAAAGTTATTTGCAAGCGCGTCATCAAGCTTATCAAGGACTAAAAGCAACGACGTTAGATGAGTCCCAACAGGCGCAATTAAATTATTTAATTATTGCTGAGCGTTATCCTGAGCGTTACTTTGTATGGCCTTTACAACGTGATGTTATTAGCCAAGCTCGTTCATTAGATGACTACTCAGTAAATGCATTAGCTGACTGGATAGAGTTAGTTGAAACGCAGTTAATTGCAGCTGAGCAAAGCAACCTGAAATTAAATAAAATCGAATTAACGCTTTTACACAATATGGTCAAATCGCACCTTGATAATAGTGATGACAGTGTACAAGCAGCACTTAGTAAACTTAATCAATATTTAACTCAATATAAACCGCGTACAAAACTTGGTTTAGTCGGTTTGGCAAACGGTAAAGATTGGTATCAAAGTAAACTTAATTACTTTAGTGGTGAAACTAAGCCACCTTTAAATTGGTTAAGTGAGATACAGGCTTCGTTAAAGCAATCGCAGAGTGCAGATTTTGTATTACCTGTATCAAACTCTCACGCTAAACCACTAGTAATGAATTATTTTGTAGAAAATCATCAGCACACAGGCCTTGATTGGCAGCTTGATTATCTCGACCCGCTCAAAAGTAAGCGTAAATTAACACAAGGCGAGCAATACTTCTGGCAAGTTATGATGGAAACTGATTTAGGTATTCATTATCACACGTGGAGTGAACAACAAGCACGTGTTAACTTGATGAAGCGTTTAGGTGTAGATCAGCAGCAAGCTGATTGGTTAATTGAGGATATCGTGCTTTATCCTGCGATGAGCTTTATTTTTATAAATTAGTACAGCGCTGCGCTCTATGGAGCGCAACGTCGACAGCGTTGGCTTGCAGGATCTGCAAGTAAACGTTCGTCATCAATTTTTTCTTCACAATCACAGCAATAGCCATACTGCCCAATATCGATTTGGCATAGTGCTGCTTCTAACTTTTCTATTCGAGCAATCAATATTTGATACTCAGAACCGAGATTATTTGCTGTCAGCTCTAACCAGTCTGAAGGGGGATTATCCTTGAGTTGCGATAGCAGTTGCTGATGATAGGCTTGATCAGAATTAGCCAGCATATCGAGTAAACGTTGTCTAACCTGCGCAAGTTCCGCAGATAACTTTGTTTGAATTTCAGTATTGTTCATCGCTTTTCTTCCAAGTGGGCAATACTAGTATTATCAAACAAAATTGATTGGCTAATTATGATTTGTATCAATACTCGGCGCTTTCGCGTACTTTCTTAGTACATCTGCAACTTCATCTTTGGCTTTTAGGCGGCGGATCTCATCAAAAAGTGCGTTAGCTTGTGGGTATTGGCGTTTTAAATAGCCGAGCCATTGCTTAGTACGAGAAGCAAAATACTTTTCACATTTGCTCTCGTCTTGATGCATAGATGAATGAATAATGTGGTATATCACATGCTCCCATAACATCGGAGTGTAATGCTCGTTTTCTGCATGAGATTTTATTTGTTTTGCTAAATCAGGCATCGCTAATGCACCACGACCAAGCATTAGGTCTTGGCAATGACTGCGCTTTTGACAAAGCATGGCATCTTCAACTTGCCAAATTTCGCCGTTAGCAACGACAGAAATATTTTTATCTTTGATCAACGGAGGGATTTTTTCCCAGTATGCCGGTGGGTTGTAACCATCTCTTTTAGTTCTGGCATGAATAGCAAGACTTGAAGCACCCGCGCTAACAACAGCATCAACAATTTCTTGGCTATTACTATCATCATCAAAACCAAGCCTAATTTTGGCACTAACTTCATGGCAAGGATCAACAGCATCACGTACGGCTTTAATAATTTCGTACATGTGCTCAGGGTCTTTTAACAGTACCGCACCACCTTTACTTTTGTTCACTGTTTTAGCAGGGCAACCAAAATTTAAGTCAATGCCATGGGAGCCTAGGCGTATTGCTTTGACGGCATTTGCTGCTAAAGCATCGGCAACTTGGCCTAGCAACTGAATACGCACTGGCGTACCTGCACGGGTATAGCCACCTGTTTTTAGCTCAGGACAATAGCGATGAAACACGCGTTCGGGCAGTGTGTCTTCAACGACACGAACAAACTCTGTTACGCATAAATCAAATCCACCTAAATCAGTTAGGAGTTGTCGCATTTTAAAATCCACAACGCCTTCCATCGGTGCTAAAACTAGTCGCATGATACCTGTTAACTCATCAAAAATTAGGACGCGTATTCTAGCTGTTCTGGATTGTTTTATAAATCGTAATTTGCATTCTGGGTAGTTTTAGAAAATAATTATAAAAATTTTGAAAGTAATTTTTAGTTCTCGGGTCTTGTTTAATAACCCTTTATAAAAAAGAGAGTCATCGAATGAACACAGTTAAGAAAAATTCAATTGCATTAACACTAGGTGCGGTTGTAGTAGGTGCGTCAAGTTTTGCAGCCACTGATGCCAGTGCAAACCCATTTGAATTTCAGCAAATGCAAGCAGGTTATCAATTAGATGCCGCAGAAGGTAAATGCGGTGAAGGTAAATGCGGCGGCGATAAAAAAGCCGAAAAAGAAGGCAAATGTGGCGAAGGTAAATGTGGCGCAGACAAAAAAGCAGCTAAAGAAGGCAAGTGCGGCGAAGGTAAATGTGGCGCAGACAAAAAAGCAGCTAAAGAAGGCAAGTGCGGCGAAGGTAAATGTGGCGCAGACAAAAAAGCAGCTAAAGAAGGTAAGTGCGGCGAAGGTAAATGTGGCGCAGACAAAAAAGCAGCTAAAGAAGGCAAGTGCGGCGAAGGTAAATGTGGCTCAGACAAAAAAGCGGCTAAAGAAGGTAAGTGCGGCGAAGGTAAATGCGGCGCAGACAAAAAGAAAGCTAAAGAAGGTAAGTGTGGCGAAGGTAAATGTGGTTCTAACCACTAAGCGCTCATTTGCTTTTAAAAGGGCCGTAAAGGCCCTTTTTAGTAGGAGGTAGTATGTTAAAAGAATCAGTAGCTGATTTTGGGCAGGTTGGTTTAGGTTTGCGCCGAGAAATGCTTGATGAAATGCTCATTGATGTTCCAAAACCCATTGAGTTTTTAGAAGTTGCACCAGAAAATTGGCTCAAGCTAGGCGGGCGTTTTGGAAAACAATTTAAACAGCTTACCGAACAACATGCCTTTGTATGTCATGGTTTATCGTTATCGATTGGCTCACCAGCAGCGCTTGATATTGACTTTGTGCAATCGCTAAAAGCTTTCTTTAAAGAGCATAATATTCGTTTATTCAGCGAACACTTAAGCTACTGCTCGGGAGAAGGGCATATGTACGATTTAATGCCTATTCCGTTTACTGAAGATGCAATTAAACATGTGGCCTCTCGTATTAGGCAAGTACAAGATATTCTAGAGCAGCCAATTGCCATCGAAAATGTCTCTTACTATGGCGCGCCCGGCCAGCAAATGACAGAACTTGAATTTACCAATGCTGTTTTAGAAGAAGCGGATTGTAAACTACTGCTCGACGTGAATAACATTTACGTTAATTCGATTAATCATGGTTACGACGCTGAGCAGTTCCTAGCGGCGTTACCAACAAAACGTATTGCCTATGGGCATGTTGCGGGCCACTACACTGAGGCAGAGGATTTACTGGTTGATACCCATGGTGCGCCAGTTATCGATCCTGTTTGGCAATTACTTGAAAAAGCTTATGAAGTTCATGGGGTATTTCCTACTTTGTTAGAACGAGATTTTAATATCCCTCCTATGAGTGAGTTATTAGCTGAACTGAAAACTATTGAAGCACTGCAGCAAACAGCCAGCAAACAAAACCAAGCAAGGGTGAAACACAGTGCCTAATCATTTTACCCAAGTGCAGCAAGCGTTTATGGCACATATCCGCGACCCTCAGCAACATGCTAAGCCTAGCGATGTTGAAGAGCGCCGGATGGCGATTTACCGAGACTTATTTTTTAACAATGTGGATGGCTTTGTTAGCTCTGCGTATCCAGTACTAAAAAGTTTATATTCAGAGCAAGCTTGGTACAGACTCGTTAGGCAGTTTTTTAGCCTGCATGATTGTAAATCACCTTATTTTTTAGATATTGCAGGGGAGTTTTTGACCTTCCTTGCTAATGACTATGAAGTGCAAAGTGATGATCCCGCGTTTATTTTAGAGCTAGCGCACTATGAATGGGTTGAGCTTGATGTATCGGTTGCTCAAGAGGTGGCAGAAGAGGTCAGTTTATCGGCTCATCAAGTGACAAGCTCTGCATTATTCTTAAGTTCACTTGCGCGTAACTTGAGTTACAGTTTTCCTGTTCATACCATCAGTGCAGATAATCAACCAAGTGAACCGGCAGCACAACCGAGTTACTTTGTGGTTTATCGTGATAGCGATGACGAAGTACAATTTTTATCGACAAATGCGATGACCGCATTACTTCTTAATATCATAGAATCTCAGCCGGGTGCAGATTTAAATGATGTATGCCAAGCAGTTGCAGAGCATGCGCCTCAATTTAGCCAAGAGCAGCTGTATCAGGGAGCGCTCAATACCTTAAGTGCCATGGCAGAGCGCGGCATTGTGGTGACTAATACATTGGTTTAAAAATCGGCTAAAGCTCTTTATTGATGAGGGCAGTTCGACTATTATGTGCGCCTTATTTTGTCGTGCTTAAATAAAGGTAGTAACTATGTCGAATGATAAAGACTTTAAAGATCCGTTCAATGCAACTTATTTCATTGCGTTTTTAGCTGTATTCGGTGGCATTGGCTGTCTAAACGCTATTCTTGGTTGGATCACTTCTTTATCTTAATCTGCGCAAGCAAATTTAAGACAATAGGCTGCATAATGCAGCCTTTTTTATAGTTGATATTTCTTGTTAAGTGATTAATTTCGAAACTTGCTACCGACTTTCCTCTAAGGTGATGTTATACTCTCGAGCTTTGTTAGATAAACTTTTTGAGCAGTATAATTATGACTCAAGCAACTTCAACGCTCATCAAACAGAGCATTGCAACGATCGCTGATTACCCAAAGCCGGGCATTATGTTCCGCGACGTAACTACTTTAATGGCTAATGCTGACGCATTTAAAGCAACTATCGACAGCTTTATCGCAGCATATAAAGACCAAGGTTTTACAAAAATCATCGGTACTGAATCTCGTGGTTTTATCTTCGGTGCACCTCTTTCTTATGCACTAGGTATTCCATTCATTCCAGTTCGTAAACCAGGCAAACTTCCTCGCGAAGTGATTTCACAAAGTTACCAATTAGAGTATGGTGAAGATATTCTTGAGCTTCATACAGACGCAATTGTCCCTGGCGATAAAGTGTTACTGGTAGATGACTTACTGGCGACAGGTGGCACAATCGAAGCAACTGCAAAATTAGTTGCTAAACTAGGCGGTAACGCAACTGATGCAGCATTTGTTGTTTCTTTACCTGAGCTGGGTGGTGAGCAACGAGTTGCTGATATGGGCATCAAAATCTTAAAGTTGGTTGAATTCGAAGGCGAATAATTAATGAGTTATCAGGTTCTAGCAAGGAAATGGCGACCACAAACCTTTCACGAGTTAGTGGGGCAGTCTCATGTTAAACAGGCATTAGTCAATGCATTAACACAAAATAGACTGCATCATGCTTATCTCTTTACTGGAACCCGTGGGGTGGGTAAAACAACCATTGCACGTATATTCGCTAAAAGCCTCAACTGCGATAAGGGTATCTCTGCAGAGCCATGCGGCCAATGCTCAAGTTGTACTGACATTGAAGCAGGCCGTTATATCGATTTGTTAGAAATCGATGCGGCATCACGTACCAAAGTAGAAGATACCCGCGAAATCCTTGATAACGTTCAATACGCACCAACACGTGGTCGTTACAAGGTATACCTAATCGATGAAGTTCACATGCTATCTAAGCATAGTTTCAATGCATTACTTAAAACATTGGAAGAGCCGCCAGAGCATGTGAAGTTTTTATTAGCGACAACCGATCCACAAAAACTGCCAGTGACGATTTTATCGCGTTGCTTACAGTTTAATTTAAATGCTTTGTCGCAATCAGAAATTCATGATCAGCTTGCCCATGTTCTTAATCAAGAACAGCTAAGTTTTGATGATAAATCATTGTCTATTTTAGCTAAGGCAGCCGATGGTAGTATGCGTGATGCACTGAGTCTTACAGACCAAGCAATTGCTCAAACCAATGGCAATATTAATCATCAGGCTGTGCAAACTATGCTTGGTTTGATGGATACTCAATATAGCCAAACCATGTTAGCAGCGTTATTGTGCCAAGATGGCGATGCGTTACTTCAAGAAGTAAAAGCGGTCGTTAGCCGAAACCCTAACTTTGTAGCTTTGCTCGACGATTTAATTGCCCTTACGCATCTTATTCAGCTTGTGCAACTTGTACCTAATGCAGCGGCCCTTGATGATACTAACCGAGATTTTATTGAGCAGGTGGCACAAACCACTGATGCACAGCAGATGCAGGTTTACTACCAATTGCTACTCAATGGTAAAAAAGATTTGCAATGGGCACCCGATGCTAAACTTGGTTTTGAAATGATCATGTTGCGATTGCTTGCATTCCAACCTACGCAATTTGCACAAAGCCAAACACCAACGAATACCCAGCAACAGGTTAAGCCAAGTGGTGCCGGTGCACTGCGTGATATTTTAAAAAAATCTACCGCGCAACGTGAGCAAGCAGCTTCAGAGCAAGCACCAGTTGCACATAGCTCTGCACAGACAACTGCTGTTTCTTCAGAGCCTCAGCCAACACGAGCTGAGACTACTCAAGCAGAACCTATTCAAGCAGCCAAGGCAGAAACGGCGCATAGTCATCAGCCTGACCAGCAAGTTGAAGCAACAGCAGTAGAGCAGCCTGATGCTGGTCAACAGCCTCAGCAATCTGTTGAAACTGCAATGGCCGCTGAAGTTCAACCAGCGCCACAACAGCAAGAGCCAAGCCACTCAGAGCAAGTGCCAGCAGCTGAATACTCATCACCAGAGTATTCTTCGCAAGATTATATGGACGATCATGATGCGCAAATGGACTCATCACTTGCTGCGCAATACGATGATGTGATGAATAGCGCCTATGATCAGGGCTTTACTGCCAATGAAGCATCTGCGCCTCAGCAACAGCAAACTGCACCTGCACAATTACAACAGCAGCAAAGTCAGGCGCAGTCGGCCATTGCTCGTATTTTACAAGACCGCAATATTTCAGGTGCCGGGCGTTTAAGTGGTGCACCAACGCAAACTAATGCTAAAGCAGAACCACAGCCTGAAGCTAAGCCCAAAGCAGAGCCGCCAGCGCAACAAAGCATAGCCACGACCAATATTCAGCCTCAGCAGCAAGCAATGGCTGCTGAAGTAAAAAAGCCCATCCCCCAGCAAACGGGGGAGAGCAGTAGTAAAGTAAAAAAAGTCGACTTTCGAGAAAAGCATCAAACAATCACCGAAAACTTAGCGCCAGAGTTACTTGAGCAGATCAATCCACAAAAAGCGCCAGAGCCAGTAGTTGAAGAAGCCAGTATTCCGATACCTGATGATTTTGAAAGCCCGATCAGCAGTATTAAATTTGCACACGAACAAGACGAATGGGCGTATTTAATTAAACGCATGGGGCTGGGTGGTCGCATGCGCCAATTTGCGCTGCATTCAATCTTTACCAAGCAGAATAATCAGCTGCACATTGAAGTTGATTCATCACAGCGCCATTTAGATAGCGCTGTGCTTAGACAAAAGCTCAATGCTGCATTAAGTGAAATTTACGGCCATAATGTTGAGCTTAGTATCGAGTTTGCTGATGGCGTAATTGATTCACCATATTTGATTCAACAAAAAATTGATGCGGGACGTCATCAACAAGCCATTGATGTAATAAATAGCGATGAAAATATAGTGCAATTTCAGCAGTTATTTAGCGCTATAATCGATGAAAACAGTATTCAGGCATTGTAATTAGTTACAATAGCCCTTATCTTCATGCCAATTAAAGTAGTTTAGAAAGAGAGACAGTTATGTTTAAAGGTGGAATGGGTAACATGATGAAGCAAGCGCAGCAAATGCAAGAGCGCATGCAAAAAGCCCAAGAAGAAATCGCAAACCTTGAAGTTGTAGGTGAAGCAGGTGCAGGCCTAGTTAAAGTAACTATGCTTGGTAACCACAATGTTCGTCGTGTTGAATTAGATGACAGCCTAATGGAAGACGATAAAGACATGATCGAAGATTTATTAGCGGCAGCGTGTAACGATGCTGTACGTCGTGTTGCTGAAGAAACTCAAGAGCGCATGAGCAAAGTAACTGGCGGTATGCAATTACCACCAGGTATGAAAATGCCATTCTAAGTGATTTTGTATGCAACTATCTCCTAGTTTAACACAGCTAATTGAAGCGCTACGATGCCAGCCGGGCATAGGTCCTAAGTCGGCACAGCGCATTGCTTTTCATTTGCTTGAGCGTGACCGTCAGGGTGGTAAACAGCTTGGCCATGCATTAACCAAGGCAATGGATGAAGTAGGGCACTGTCAATCTTGTCGTACTTTTACAGAGCAAGCGGTATGCGACATTTGTTCAAGTGTTAAACGCCAAGATAGTGGTTTATTGTGTGTCGTTGAATCACCAACCGATGTACTCGCTATTGAGCAAACTGGTCAATACCAAGGTCTTTACTTTGTTTTAATGGGTCACTTGTCGCCAATTGATGGCATAGGACCAAAAGAAATTGGCCTTGATATTCTTGAAAGCAAGTTGCAACAAGGCGGCATAAATGAGGTGATCCTCGCGACCAATCCAAGTGTTGAAGGTGAAACCACAGCCCACTACATTGCTGAGCTTTGTCATAAGTATCAGGTAGGTGCATCTCGAATTGCTCACGGTGTCCCTGTCGGTGGAGAGCTCGACTTACTCGATGGTATGACATTGATGCACGCATTTAGCGGACGACGCGCCGTAAACCAAAACTAATACCGAAAATGGTATCAAAAGCCTGCTTTAAGCAGGCTTTTTTGTGTATAGCTCCCCAATTTAGCCGTAAATTTAATTTTTTGCCTTGAAGTTCAAAAAGCCTGCCCCATATAAAGAGTCATAGTGCAGATTAGACACTTTGTTAATTGGAGATTTACACAATGACTGCAGCACAAAAAGAAACATTAGGCTTTCAAACAGAAGTCAAACAACTATTAAACCTGATGATTCATTCAATTTAGTCATTCAGAACAATTAATTACCTCTCCGCAATAAACCTTCTTATTATACTAAATTCAATATCTTACACCGGTTTTAACCATCTTTAATCCGCACTACTAACGACTAAAAAGAACTGTTATGCTTGGCAAGCGCGTACCAAGCTGTGTACCATAAATTTTAGACGGCAAATTTGGTACACATTTGGTACACAGTTAGAGCGTGAGCATAATGAAAATAACAGCTGCAAAACTTAAAAGCATAAGTGGAAAACCTTATAGCGGAAAGCCTGAAGTATCTGATGGTGATAATCTGTCACTGCGTATTTCACCAAAAGGAAAGATCACGTTTCAGATTAGGTACAGGCTAAAAGGTAAGCCTGCGCGTTATAAGATAGGCACATACCCTGAAATGAGCTTGGCGAATGCAAGAGAGGAATGCGAACGTCAAATGACTCAGGTTAGAAAAGAGTTAGATCCGCGGAACATGAAAGCGGTAAATAATGTCAGCGTTGTTGAAACAGAAAACCCTACCTTAATTGACGCAATTAATTTTTGGTACGCACAATACTGCGTCAACATGCGAGATCGTCCACAAGAAATTTATAACCGTATCGTTTCCTGTATTAATGACGATTGGCGCAATCAATATGTTGCTGAAATTAGTAAGCATCATTTTTCTGTTTTATTTAAGCAAATGAATACCGATAGTATTGCTGCTGGCCGTGGCGATGGCTTTGCTTTCAATTCTATCATTGAGCTGCGTTCAGCTTTGCGCTTTTGCTTGAGACAAGCTTATATAACGAATGCTGAATTTGAAGCATTGCGTCCTAGTGACTTTGCGAATGACTACCAACCAAGAGAGCACTTTTTAACTATACATGAGTGCCGGCTTATTTGGTCTAATATTGACAACCTTGCTCTTACCGATAGAAACAAAGTTATCCTTAAATGCGCTATGATTTTTGGTTGTCGTATTAGTGAACTGTATACAGCACATAAAACTGATTTTGATTTAGAAGAGAAGTTATTCACCGTTAGGCGTGAAAATACTAAAGGGAAAACACAGTCAATAGTTAGGCCTATTCCAGATGTTTTGATTAATGACCTTCAGTATCTGAAAGACCTTAGTCCAGGCTTCATTCATATGTTCCATAACCGTGGAGGGGATAAGCCAGCGAGTGGCTCAAGTGTAAGCACAATAGCTAATACATGCTATGAAGAAATTGAGGGTGTTAGGCCATTCAGGATGCACGATTTTAGACGAACCTTATCAACTCACTTAACAGACGCAGGTTGTCCATTGCAGTTTACTGAGAAGTTACTAGGCCATAAAATGAAAGGGGTGCTTGCTATCTATAACAAATCACCCATGCTCGACGGTTTGACACTATGGTTAGATAACTGGGTAGCAATGATTACAGAGTAAAATCAATTTTCAGGAACGTAGTTACATTCGAGTTTAATATTATTAAACCGGGCTTTTTCTTCGTTTCTCCATTTATCATAGACTTCAGATTCCAAAGGGAATCGTTTGGGTTTTCTGATACCATATTTTTTAGTTGGTTTTTGCGGTTCGGGATGGTTTTCGGTTGCCGTTATATATGGTTTTTTGGATGCAGGTATTGTTGATTCAATCAAATGAATTGAGCTTGTATTAATTGCTTTTACATTACTTTCACTCAAAGACCAAAAAAATGAAAATGGGCCGCTTGAACCAATATAACTAAGACAAGAAATGCTTGTTTCATTCTTTCCGTATTTCACGGTTTGTATTTCCATCTTACCTTCCTTTATTAAGTGCGGGGCCAAAGAGGTGTTATTTAGAATGGTAAATGCTGTATAAGTTATTATTAAAAATCCGACAAGATAAACAGGTTTTTTAAAGCTTTTTATTGATTCGCGAATAGGATCTAACATTCTAATTTCATCATGAAATAAGATGATGTCCACTATTGAGTACACAACCAAACCGCACAGCAATAAAAACATAAAACTATCTAGCGATGCAGTTATCTTTCTTATGCCTAAAATTAGATAGTCAGAAAGAGTGGCGTATGCAAAAAAATCAATTCCAAATACTGAAAATAACTGATTTGTAGCGGATAAACTGATAATTAAACACAGCGCTAAAATTACACTTGAAAAAATAGCACTGTATGTTTTGAAGTTATCAATAAGGTGTTGGATATGGTTGTTCATAATTGCGCTGTAGGATTAAATATCTCAATTTAACAGATTAAAGCATTAATAACATTATAATTACTTGCGCTTTAACCTGTTAAGTCTTCTCATTAAATAGACCCTTTGTAACAATTAAAATGCTTTGACTAATAAGCATATATTATGCGCTTTGTTTTAATGATTCGTCTAAATCAGCGTAATGCTGATCTATTACGGTTTTTAACCAGCGATGTGGCCTACCTTCAATGGTAGGCTTCATAAAGTCACCTTTAGCAACCTGCTTTCTTAAGTAGTCTTCTGTTACACCTTCCATAGCGGCAACTTCTTTCGTTGTGTAAAATTTACTTGATGGTAAGCTCATAAATCACCTGTATTTAATTTAAATTTCGCAAAAAAAAGCGGGTAAATAGGACATAGTCAATAGGGTATCTATTTCCGCAATTATCACTTTCAACTTTGGCCCATGAAGCAAGTAAGCTCATAAAGAACCATATAAATAGAAAAATAATAGAGATAAAAATAATTCTATATTTTTTAGCTTTCATAGTTCATCTACCTTCATATTCTCTGAGACGTTGACTCTCTTTACTGGCTATTTCTATATGCGGCTTCAATAGCTTACGATTTGCTTTGCCTATCTCGCTACTTGATATATCTAGCCCTTTAAAAGTTTTGGTTTTATTATGCTCATCTTGAATTATCTCGTTGCGTTCAAAATCGCGCATTTCGATCACTTCATCAAAATGATCTTCACAAGCTATAGCGCCTCGATATTCATAAGCTTCATGGCTTTCAAGCGTTTTTTTACACTTGCTACATATATAAGCCATAAATCACCTATGCTGTTTTCTTGTTATCAATCGGGTTTGAAGCCAAATAGATGGCACTGTTTATATGTCCTGCCACTATCTCTAAACGCTCTGCAAAATCTTCGTCTTGTTCTGGTATTTCCATATCGTAATAAGTGCGTCCGTTCACTGTGCTGTAGTAAATTCGTATCTTTGGCTCTGTCATTACATCATTCATGTAAAGCTGAAATAGCTTCACAGGTTCACCTGGTTTATCAGGCATTGCTATTCGCATCTGTCGAAATAGATGCGTTAAATACTGTTTGCAAGTTGGTCGTTTTTTCATGGCTCTACCTCTTTTGCAGGAATGATTAAAAACTCATGTTCGCTGATCTGTATCTGATTGCCAAAATCCAATAAGTCACCACTTTCCAACAGATTTTTACAGGCAAAAAGATAGTCAAAATTGCCTGATTGGATAGCCTTATCAAGTAGCGTAATCATCACTAGCTCCTTTAATTTTTCTGACTCAAAGGTTCTGAAGTTAAGAGCGCAAACGTGCAGCCCTGAGGCGCTATTTATTTCCTCCTCTTTTTTATACATGTCAGCAAAGAAATTAATGGCTTTTTCTGTATCAACAACGTTTGCAGAAAAACTAACTTTGCAACCTTTCTTAAATAGTTCAGTAAGATGATCTGTCATTGGTTTGTTTTTCCTTTATCATCAAGCTTTGCAGCCTCTTTAGGTTTAAGCGCAAACCAGTTATGCGCTCGGCGTTTAACTTGTGGTTTCATGAATAATTTCACACTTTCTTTGTTTGTTTCGATACACAAAAGCCATCAAAGCTGCTGCTTCAGTACTTCCTGTTTTCGAAATATATGCATCGATACCATCTTTATTAAATAGTTCTATTTCTGCAGGTGTTAGGTAATGCCCTGCATGTATTTCACAATTGAGTAGTTTCATTGCTCTATCATTTTGAGATAGGTCTACGGTTTCAGTTGAAGGTGTGTAATATAGAACTGCGTAAATTGTGTTTAGGCTGTGATCTACCACCGTTGAGATATGTTCAGGTTGATAGCCTATATCTCTAAGAGTACAAATAAGTGCACGATCATATGAATTTACCTTTGAAAGGTGATTATCACTTCCATACTTCCTGAAAGATAAGCCATGTTTTTTGCAGTAATTGATAACGTTTGATTTAGAACAGCTCAATTGATTTGCGGCTTCTTCAATTGTAAGTTTATTGTTTATGCATTTGTTTAATTGATGTATAAACAACTCTTCATTTTCTATTCTTCTAAGGCGGTTCAATCCTATTTTTTTTCGTCTTGATTGAACCTGAGTTGACTTAATTGTCATTTCGTTAGCTATTTCTTGATCGCTTAAGCCTCTATGGAATAGTTCTTGGAGTTTTTCCTCTTCAAAGTTAAGCCAGAGAATATGTCCTCTTATGTAGTGATGGTACAAGCTTGCTACCTGTTGAACACAGCTATTCAACTTTAACGCTATCTGCTCAAATGAAGTGCGAGGCGCTTTAGATTTTTCTTCAATAATGCCCAAAATTAGAAGATCTCTTTCTGATTCAGCCTTTTTTTTGAGCTCTTCAATTGTATATCTAGTCATGCCGCTTTCGCCCTTTTATTTAATTTACCCACTTCATTACCCCAAACAGACCAGCCTTTAACACGCTTACGAGAAAATAACTCAATACGAGGCACATCACCTGCGAGCTCTACGCATGCCTCTCTAAACTCGTTTGGCTTTTCGCTATGCTGACCCACCTTAAAAGCACCGCTAAATATTGTGTGCTTCAAAACTTCATCTAAGCTTTCAGGATCGTAGTGACCTACAGCTCTAACTGAGTGGCTTGCAACTTTTGGCTTGCCTTTAATTGCGATAATGGCTGACTCACTTCCACCGCGGGTCCAAAAGCCCATACCAAAAAATGGAATGTTATTTACAGTTAGCTTGTTCCATACAAAGCCATTCATATTTTTAAGTGTAAAACCCCATGCTTTCACAACGTCTAAGGCTTCTTGTGGCATTGCGCCGACATACCACAGAACCAATATGCAATCTTCGGCTGCAATGTCGTCAATAGGCATCGCTTTTAGCTCTTCTACGCTCATTGTTGACTTGTAGTGATGAGCTGCGCCGCTTTTCATGCTTCCGCCTGTTTTCTTATTACTGAATTGCCAGGCAGGATCAGAGTAAATAAGGTTAAATTTTTGGCCGTTAAATTGTTCAAACATGGGGCTCTCCTTACATGCACATTAAGAGTGCAGGGTGCTGCAAGCCGATGGGGGCGAACGGGATATCATCATCTATAAAATCCATAGGTGGCTCCATTGGGTTTTGTGGCCCGCCGTACTGCTGTGATTGTTGCGGTTTAGGGGTAAATCCACCTTGCGAATTGTTATTACGAGCATTGCTTTGACGTTGATTGTTCTGTTGTCCGCCTTGATGGTGACTTCTTTGTTGCTGTCCACCTTGATATCCGCCTTGTTGATGACCGCCCTGATAACCACCACCTTGATAGCCAGTTCCTTGATGTTGATCGTTACTACGGCCACCAAGCATCTGCATCTGTCCGCCCATGTCGACAACGATTTCTGTTGTGTATTTTTCTTGGCCTGATTGGTCGGTCCATTTGCGAGTTTGTATACGACCTTCAATGTAAATCTGTGAACCTTTACGCAAGTATTCACCGGCCACTTCAGCAAGTTTCCCGAACAAAATGACGCGATGCCATTCTGTGCGCTCTTGCAATTGTCCTGTATTCTTATCCTTCCAGCTATCAGTTGTAGCCACACTGATATTTGCCACGCCATTGCCATTAGGCATGTAACGCACTTCAGGATCTTGGCCTAAGTTGCCAACTAAGATTACTTTATTAACTCCGCGAGCCATGGTTTACTCCTTACTTAACTAATACTTCTCGAGCGCCGTTATGACCTGGCGCGGTGATGATGCCGTTTGCTTCAAGCTGTTCAACTAATCGAGCAGCTCGGTTATAGCCAATTCGAAATTTACGCTGAATACGTGAAACAGATGCGTGCTGTGATTTTTGAACAAACTCTACTGCTTCGTTATAGAATTCATCATTGCCATTTTTGTCTTGAAATTTTGAGAGCAATGATTCGTTAGTATCGTCTTGATCTTCAGGGAACCCATTGACAAGGCCACCATTTGTAAGCTCGGTCACCATTTCGACCAATTCACTTGCAATTAAAATGAAGTCTGCATCTAACTTAATTGGCATATCTTCAGCAGGAATATCAGCGTTTTCTTCTTTCAGTGTGTCTGAATAGCCAACTTGTTTGATGGCACCATCATTTTGGAAGTTAAACTTGATACGGTCTTTCCAGTTAAGAGCTAGTTTTGTTACTCGCTTACCCAAATCTAAATGAGCTTTAATTTCGTCACCTTGTAAGTCATGACCTTTCAGTTTTACAATAGCGCCACTATCGTCTGCTTCTTGCATTTCTGCATCAGTGCCAATTGAGAAGTTGGCTGGGGTAGAAAAGTTAGTTAACCAATCAGTAAGAAAGACATCCAAATCAAATTCGCCAAATGCTGGAACGATTGGCAGGGTGCCAAGTGACTTACGCAATAGGGCGGTGAGCTCTTCAGCTTTTCCAAAACTAGCGCTGTTAACCACTAATAAACCGCTGTCCATGTCAATGAATGCGTATTGTAGGCTTGATTTAGTAAACGCTTGAGGTAGCAGCGTGTGCAAAGTGTTTTCTTTTAGTTCGTCACGTTCTTTCTTCTTAACAGTGCGATTTTCCTCAAGTTCAATTTGCTCAATTTTTTCCGCAACTATTTCATTAATTACAGCCGCTGGAAGAACTTTTTCTTCACGTTTAGCGCACACTAGGATTTTGCGATTTGAAAAGTGGCATAGTGCTTCACCATGTTTCCCAAAAGCTTTAGTCCAACCTAAAGTTGACAACTCTTGTTCACCACAGTGACGAAACATATCTTGCTCAAGTGCTTCGTTGAATTGTTCATTATTGAACTCAATTTCTTGCTTGAATTTATAAATTATTAAATTTGAAAAAAGCATAAAATTACCTTTAAAAAAATTCTTCATTGATGAGCTCTTGAGTGAAATTTTGTTCAAGAGGCACCCACTCAAAAATTGGTTTTTTAGTACGCTTGGAGTATTGCAAGGCACCTTTTTTATCTGCTTTATGTACTCGTCTCATACCTTTTAAAGCTCGTATATCGCCCGTTTTATTTGCTAGCTCTATAAAGTCATCAACTAGGCTTGGACTTGATAATTCGCCGCTGACAGCTGTAGGTTTTGACTTTAAAAACAATTCTTCAGTCATAACCTCAACCAGTTGTTTGTGCTGTGCTGGATTTTTTGGCGCAAGTTCGCCACGCATAGCATTTACCTTCTTTTCAGCAGCGGCTTTAGATTTCTTTTTACTTACGCCAAAGACACAAAACATACTGGACCTACTTGGTTGTGAGCCAGACAACGGTGGCAACTAAAATCACAATTGCCCCAATGACAGCAGTTAATTTGAAGAACTCTTTACGTTTTCGAGCTTTACAAGCACGTGTTGAGTTGCCGCGGATTGCCATGTAATCGTGCATCATAGTTAAGCCGCTCTATCTGCGTGAGTTAATGGTTTTATGCCGCCTAGAACCTCTATTAGGCTGTGCATCTTTCTGCACGTTTTAAAAGCCTCAGCTCTATTTCGAGTAAATTTCCCACCTGGTAAAACCCAACCTTCTACGTCTTCTTTTTTTGCACTTACTACTATTGCTGACCCAAAAATGATGTTGTTACATCGCAAGTGCTGAGTCATACGGTGTTGGGCTATTCTTGTTACTGATGACATAGTTTCTCCCCTTAAATGGCGCGCCCGAAGGCGCTAAATTTGTTTAAAGTTTGGAATTAAGCCGCAAGCGCTTTGTTTAATTCAGCTTCTAAGAATGCGATGTGACTTTCAGCTACTTCGAGCTGATCACAAACGCGGTCTAATTCATCGTTCTCTGCTCGGTCCATTGCACTCGGCCATAAGTCCAGAGGGATATAGCCATCAGTATTAGTTGTAGTTTCAAAAACATCTGACTTGATTGTCCCGCCTAGAAGCGGTGCATCTTGAGATTGAAGTTGGTTATCTTCTTGTTGTTCAAATTGAGCCTGCTGAACGCTATGCACATCTTGGTTGGTAGCTTGCTCTTCAATTGGCTGAGCAACTGAGTTAACAGATTCAAGTTGTATGGCTTGTGTAAGCATCATTCGCAATTGCTGAATTACCTGTGCTTGAAGCTGAATAACTTCATCTAGACGTGGTCCAAAGTCACTTTCAGTAGGTGTGTAGTTTTCTAACTGAGTAATACGGTCTTGGATCACTTGGCTAGACTTGCCAAAGAAATCCATAGGGCTGTTACGCAATTTATTAATGCGGTTTTCAATAGTACGCTCTTTTTCAATTTGCTCTTCTTTGGCGCGTAACTCAGCACGTTCAGCTTCAACTTTTTCGTTAGCTTTTGCTGTCTGATACATTTCATTAAGTGTTTCGATCACTTCTTTTTTAGCGTCGATAGCTTCATGAATAATGTCTTTGTGGAATGAATCAGTTTCGATGAGATCTACTGACTCCAGTGCATCAGCGATATACTGAGAGTCTTTGCCTTTACATTGCTGAATAAAGCCTTTGAACTCAGCAATATCTAGGCGTTGCTTATCTAGCATCGCTTCGTGTTCTGCTTTAATGCGTGCAGCTTCTTCTTTACGGCGTTTATCCTCTGCTTCAAACGCTGTAATGATAGGATTGTAAATAACATCAATTTTATTTATTAAGTCATCACCGTGATCTTTTAGCTCACTAGTGAAGCTGATTCGACGATCATTGATTGCCTTTGCTAGCTTGTTACGCTCAGTTCGAATTTTACGGGCTTCTTTGAAGTCATCATCATCTTGCATATCAAGTTTTAAAGACTTCGGGTACTTCTTACGAAGTTCTGCCAGACCTTGCTTTGTTAGGTCTTCTTGAAATACGACTTCTACTAGGCTTGTTGCAGTGCTTTGCTTTGCTGTAGTCATGGTGCTATGCTCCATTTAGTTTCTTAGGTTGATTAGTGCTTGTTGATGCGCTTCGTTTACCTGGCTAACAAAATTGGTTGCGTCAATTTTGTTGGCTCTACAATGGCCCTCAACCTCTTGAAGCAGTTTCTTGTGGTTAAGGTTTAAAATTGATTCGTTCTCAGCGCTTGTGATCAGGTCGCTGATTTTCGTGTTAATCCAATTCAAAAACTTTTTGTTTTTATTTATTGCTTCGTCTTGGTTTAGCTTTTCAAGCTCAGCCTTTTTGCGGTCTTTGATTGCTATCGCTTTGTCACGAATATCGATTCTGTTTACAGCTTCAGCGTATTTGTATGCTTTGTTATAAGCTTCACGCATTGATTCCATTAACTCTGCGGACTCAATTGCTTCTAAGTACTTATCGAATTTCGCTTTTGGTAACGCCCAATCTGGTAGTAGTGGAGGAAACCATTGCGCTTCCATTTTTGGGCCGTTTTTCTGTTGCTTATTAAGCGGAATGCGTATGTATTCACCATCACACTCGAAACGGTTATTAACTGGTGAGCAAGTTGCAAACTCTGACTCAAGAGAGTAGAGGTAACGGCCAATACCAAATTGAACGGCTGTTCGCTTCATAGCGCCTGACAGAGCGCCTTTAAGTGGCTCTATATTTGTGTACTCTGCGCCATCCCACTTAGTTACCCATTTATCTCCAATGCGAACTTTTAACCCGCAAAGGTAGCCTTTACCGTTAGATGCTTCTTGATAGACATTTTCCCAGCCATCCAGACCTAGAACGTCATCTAATCGTTGTTGGATTGCGCGGTTAGTGATGTATGGAATAACCATTACCCAAGGCTTTTGATTGTTAGATACACCGCTTTGTTGAACACGCCATTCAATGTCATGTTCTTCAAAAGGATCGGCTAATAAGCGCTGAGTTTCTTTAACGTCATGCATTGGCTTAGCTCGCTAATTTGATTAGTGGAGCAAGCAACTTGTCTTGCTTTTTGTATGCAATAACTAAGTCGAATGCTTTTTGGAGAGCTGCTATTGCATCGTTATCAGTTAAGTAAATAGTTATTGATTGTTCGCATTTACCGTTTACGTAAATAAACACGCAAATTGATGGGTCCGTTGCTGTGGTTACAACATTCACATGCACACAATTGCGAAAGTTGAATGACTCAACCGCTAATGCTGCAATAAGTGTTTTTGCTTCTAGCGATATATGAGTAAAAGCATTTTGTTTGGTGTTGCTATCCATGTTGATACCTTTGTTCATTTTTCTAAACTTTATTTAAGTTTATATATGCAAACAAATCTGTCAACAAAAAAGTTCAAAAAACTAAACTTTTAATTCGGAGTTATAAATTTCTATTGGTGTTTCTGTGTGCTTAAGAATGTTTAAACGCGAATGTTGATATATAGCTATTTATTGTTTAGGGTTAGTTAAGACCTAAGTTAAGCGACGTGATTTATATGGATATAATTTTAATTATTGGTGGGATTTTCGTAGTTTGGTATTTACTTGATAATCGTGACACAGATAAAACAAAGACTAAAGAAAAAAGATATGAGCGGTTTGAAACTGAGAATGGTTATGTAGAACGCGAACAAACAAGAGTTTTTACTAGTTCTTCTACAAAATTCAATGTAAATAATGAGAAGCTAGAGAAGCCTATAGACCATATTCCAAAAGTATCATCCAACGTTCAACAGCCCTTAGAACATAAACCAGACCTGATTTCTAGGCAAGAAGCAGCAGTTATTCAGCGTAATGCTGGTTCAAAAACCAAAAAGTGTTCCAAGTGCCTAAATAACCTTGCAATCTCATCCTTTGGGCAAAGCGAAAGAAATAAGGACGGTTTAACCAAGTGGTGCCTTGACTGCTTGAGAGCTGATAATAGCAGGAAGCAAATAAAGTATAAGATTTGCTCTGGTTGTGGGAAAAGGCGAAGAGGTACAAGTTTCTACCATTCTAATAAGACTCAAGATGGTCTTACAAAATGGTGCAAATCTTGTCATAGAGGCTAGTTAAAAATCTTGTATGACTTGTTTGACTACCCCAATGATAGTGCAGTTTCCATTGATAGGCATTGTCGGGTAGCTGTTATTAAATGGCTTTAAGTATTTCGCACCTCCATCAATAACTAATTGCTTTAAAGTTGCTTCGTTGCTGTCTTCTAGTCTTGCGACGATTACTTTTCCATGTTCAGCTTGCATGTTCGGGTCAACTATTATTACAGAGCCCTCAGGTATTGACTTCCCACCCGTAAAACTCGTCATACTGTCACCTTTAACACGAAGTGCAAATGCTTCATCACTAACATTTGCTGTATGTTGATAGAAAGTGATGTCAGATGCTTGTTGCAAACTTTCCAAATCAATTTCTTTCCATTTGCCAGCCTGGACCCAAGATATTAGAGGGGCCTTGCCTCTAAGGTCTGGGCCTAGCTCTAATTCTAGGTTTTTATTGGGTAACCCTTTTCCTTCAATTAACCATGTAAGATTACAGCGTAAAAACTTAGCTAATCTAACAGCGTTTTCGCCTCTAGGCTTGCTTACACCATTACGCCACTGACTTACGGTTCCCTTAGAGATTTTCAGTTTGTTGACTATATCAATTCCCTTAACACCCTCAGATTTCATCTGTGCTTCTAAACGTTCTTGAAATGTCATTTTTATATTCTCTAAGTATAGTTATCTAAACATCTTACTATTTTATTGGTTCACTTTGCTTGACTTGTAAATGTTCATAAAACTATACTTCTCGCATACTTATTTAGGAGATGTATATGAAAACCAGCGATGCAGTTTCATATTTTGGTAGTAAGTCAAAGTTAGCTAAAGCTTTTTCTCCACCGTTAAGCAAAGGATCAATAACCCACTGGACAAATGATGGTCGAGTTCCTCGCGGTCGGGCTTTTGAACTTCAAATGATCACAAAGGGGGCGCTTAAAGTTGATCTGTCTCTTTATGAGAATGAGCAGCCTAAGTCAGCAGCATAAGGAATAATATAAATGCTTTTATCTAAAAAAAGTACGTGTGCTCATGCACCAGCCGCACGATGCCCAATGGCAGCAGCTGAGAGTTATAAGAATGATTACAACATTGCTGAACTGGCTAGACAGATGGGTATGAATCCAACGGTCCTTAGAAGCAAGTTGGATGATGGTTGTGATACTCACATTCTTGGGTACCGACAAATTATTGCAATGTCAGACCTAACACAAGACTACCGTTCACTAGAAGCCTGGGCATTTAGTGTAGGAAAAACGGTTGTTGATTTACCTGATGTTGGTTTATCAGATGAAGAACTAGCAGACCAAATACTTCAGTTACAAGCCGCATGTGGTGACTTTGCCAAAGCTGTTCACACTTCACGTTCTGATGGCGTTATTACCGAATCAAATTTCGATGTTATTCAAAAGCGAGCGCAACAAGCTATTACAGCTATTTTGCATGTGACCGCAGAGCTTGAGCAAATGGTCCGTCCCGATCCAAATGAACCTGCTTCAGTGAAAGCTACATCATTGAAGGTAGCTTGAATATGAGTGACGAGCTCATGAGCTTTATTAATGAAGATACGCCGCCACCTTGGCTGCATCTAGTTGATAAACCCATTTTTACAACGGAGCTTAAATGGGCTGAATGGCCTGAATCAAAACTTAGGGAATTCCGAGATCTGTTTTGCGAGCATGGCGAAGTGCGCCTTGATCGCATTATCTATTGGGACTTCATACCCACAGGGGCAAATGTACACCGATTGGTCATGAAACCAACTAGGCGGTTTATTGAATTTTGCTTTGCACACCGGGCAGAGCACAGGTGGTAAGTGATCAATATTTGGCATGTTTAGTCCTTTTGTTTGCTGTTTGTTTATTCGCATATTCATCCTAGCAAACGAAAGGACACTTTTTAATCAATATATGAAGGTGGTTTTACATGAGCGATAACAATTTAAATCTGGTTGATGGCAAGTTTTATTCGTTCTCTTTTAATGGGCGCACCTGTGCGGGTGTTTTTATCGAGGCGCTTGTAGAAGATACGGACGAAGAATCAGGTTTTTACTGTAATGGTAAAGCTATTTGCTCATTAACTGACGCTCAACAAATTACGCCTTTATATAGCGAGGGTGATTTCCCTAAAGCTAAAGATGAAGTTCGATTATCAGATGGGAAAAAAAGAGATAGCTATATCAAATATGACGAGGCAGCAAAAGGACTTGGCGAGCTAATAAGTACAAAGGCAGATGAATTGGGTTTTCATGGCAGTGCTCGTGATGGGTTTGTTCTTGATGTTACGAATTATGTGGAAGGCCTACGAAAAGGATCCGTAAGCCGGTAAATGAGTCGTGGGTTAACAGCCAACTTTGCCTTGGTCATATACAGAAGAAGATTTTTTGAACTCTTTTTCAAAATCGACTTTAAGAAGTTCTAGGCCTTTTGAAGTTAAGTAGTAATTCGCGTTATCTGCGTGATCGCCTTCAAACATCAAGTAGTTATTTGCTGCTAGGTAATAAAGGGTTGCTCTTAGCAAAGGTATATCATTCTTTGCATCGAAGTCTGGGGCTTCATAACGTTGAAGGTGGATCTTTAGTGGTAATGGGAATTGCTCAGCGAGGGTATTTAAAAGCGGTTTAGCAATTCTATTAAAAGAAGAAATATCGAAGTTCATTTTTAGTCCTTTTGTGTGGCTGGTTTTTGTAATTCGCACTTGCATGCTAGCAGACAAAAGGGCGCTTTAAAATTGGCAGTTTGTGATGTGTTAACTGTGAAAGGTTAGCAATGGTGAGGGTGCCTAGCCACCGTTGTGGGTGGCTAGGACTTTCTTATAAGAGCCCTGCAGTGTATAGCGCTAAAACCATCGATGCTAATGCATAGATAATTTTAGAGATATCTACAGTGATCTTAACAGAGACTTGAAACTTCATGAGAAATCTCACTCTATCACAAGTCGCCGAGCGCTCAGCGACCAATGAAAATTTGGCCGACGAGTTCCGAGCCTTGCAAACTCGGAGGCAAGGGAGGGGAGTCTATTAGTCCCTAATCACGTCTAGGGCAACGGTCTGTGCAAGCCAATAGACTAACTCTCCCTGTCGCTACCGCCTATAGCGAACATACAGAATGTGTGTTTTTTAAAATTTATTCAAGTAGTTAATGGAGTCGTAATGGATGCAGCTGATAACGCTCAAATTGAAATAGAGCGAGAACAAGAAAGACAGTTAGCGAAGTTAAAACAAGAAGATATTCAAGAGTCATTAGATTGTATTGAGTGCGGTGCTGATATTCCTGAAGAGCGTAGAAAGGCAGTTAAAACGAATTTGTGTATTGGATGCGCTGAACTTCAAGAAATACAAAGACGGCAGTTTAGGCGTTGAGTATGAGCTTTATAGTTCGTCACTCTATAAGCATTGGGGTGCTGTTGATGGTGATAAGTACTCTCGTCAGTAAACATAAAACAATTTCTGATTTATTAGCCATGTTAGCTGTGATGGCTTTTGTAATTGACTTAATTGGTTGCGTGGTTATTGGAAGAAGAAAACTGAATAAAGCAAATGAATTTAAGGCGCGAGCTACAGCAAAGGCTGATGTAACTCGCAGATAAAACAAAACCCGCATCAGCTTTGGTCGGCACGATAGCGGGTTCAGTAATAACAGGAGTAAGTATGGCTAATTTAGCAGAGATTTACAAGTTCCCATGTAGCCAGGAGCAAACAAAACAGGCCGAGGTCGTTACTGTGGCAAGTTTAGAAAAAGGCTTTACGCGCCTAGCAAATACATTGCTGGATGCTGCGATTAGTCACGATATGACAAAGCGTCAATATAAGGTGTTTCTAGCAGTCATACGTAAGACGTATGGCTTTCAGAAGAAGCGTGACCGCATTAGTGGCTCTCAGTTATCTGAGATTACTAATATGCCAAGAGCGCGCTGTAGCGAAGTATTGAACGAATTGATTGAAATGAAGCTGATTATCCGTACAGGCGGAACTCAAGGCGAAATAGAAATCAATAAAAAAACGAGTGAATGGACAGAGCATAAACCTAAGAAGTGTTACCAAAACAGTACTAGCAAAAAACCAAAACAGTACAGTACTGAAACAGTAACACTTACTAGTACTGAAACGGTAACACATGCTAGTACTGAAACAGTACACACAAAAGAAAGTCTTAAAGACAACTCTAAAGATAAAGAATTAACTAAAGTTAATTCTTGCTCAGAGCAAGGCTCTGAACCAGCCGTCGCATGGATACCGACAAACAAAAAAGATGAACGCTACGAAATAACTCAAACCCAAATTGATGAATGGTCTGAAACGTATCCGGCAGTAAATGTTTTACAGCAGCTACGAGAAATGTATTCGTGGAGTAATGCAAATCCCACTCGTCGTAAAACACAGCGAGGTATGCCGCGATTTATTGTTAGCTGGTTATCGAGAGAGCAGGACCGCCCATCAGCACCAAGTCATTTTAGCCAACGCAAATCTAACAACGTTGGTGACCAACTAGCTGCAATGCAAGCAGCGGTGGCACACATGCCAGCACTTCATGATGACGAGGTGATCGGATGAACAATCAAGTATCGACACTCAATCAATCGCAACGTTGTCCTGATCAAGCGCTTGCAAGCCTGATCGGTGGTGAGATATTGCCAGCGCTAAGAGCTTACTACCCAGCAAGTGATTTTAATTGGCGTGGAAACTTAGAGCAGACAGCAATTGAATATGCGAATCAACTTTTTGGCATGAAGTTTTTGGTAAAGGAAATCAGAGCTGCGCTTAACTTAGCTAGAACACGATCTGTTTCAGAACGTCACGCGCCAAACCCCATTGAATTTAAAATTTTATGCTTGCATGCCCGCGGTATGCCAACACTTGCGCAATGCATGGCTGAGATAAACGACCAACGAATTAAAAACTACGGCAAGGACAAAGAATGGTCTGAGCCTTTAGTTTACTGGCTTAACCAAAGTATTGCTGCAGCAAGAGCAAATCTTACTGATAGCGCTTGGCAGAAAATGGCTAAAGAGAAATACACAAACCTTGCAGAGCTATATGGCAAAGGAGAACTGAGCCCTATACCGCTAAAGCTTGAGTACTCAGCACCACCGGCTTACTTGAAGTACGTGGGGTGAGCCATGAAGTCTTACGAACAAGACCAAAAGCAATTCATCCGTGCACTAAAAGAGATTTTAGGTGATGGGTATTGGCTTGCAGTCGTTGAAGCGCGTAAGGCCAAGGAAGCGGTGCTTAAAGGAATAAATGACCCAAGCGCAAGAGACTTAAATGCAGCTACTGCAGCAGGCAATAGAATAATGGCCAGAGCAGCAAAACTTGCTGGTGTTCAAAGTGTTCCTCAGTACATCAAAGATCAGAAAGAAGCATTTAAGCAGGAAAAGATAAAACGTGAAGAGTCCCGCCGTCAGCATCGTAAAGCTGCAAATCAAATGAGTAATGTAAAAGCTCACCCGGGTAACTTCACATCAAATAAAGTTCCATCACATCAGGGTTATTCGCTCAACGCTGAAATGGAAAAAACATTTAAACAAGCAAGAACCGCATAGAGGTTAATCATGGCACAAGTTAAGAAAAGCACATTACAGCAACTATCACCAACCGGCGAGCTGATCAGTGATGGGTTCCTATCAGCTGCAAAAGGGCATGCAGCAAAAGCTATCCAAGAGGGAAGCCAGGCAAATGTGAATAAAGCAATTGAACTACTGGTTAAGTCAACAACAGTGATCACTGAGCGATACAACTTGCCCCGTGATTTACGTGACTCAATGCTAGCTGCAACTGCAGAAGTATTGAAACTGGCACATCAAGAGGAAGTAGCCAAACAAGAGTCAGCAAAAGAACCTGAGAAGGCTGCGTAAATGGCAAAGAAAGTAATAACGGCTACTAATGCGCAGTATTACTTGCCTCAAATAGGGCAAGCAGTAAGAGATATGCTGCGCTTTGGTAAAGACGTTGTGATTGAGTTCAAAGAATTCAAGGCAAAGCGTTCTTTAGCTCAAAACCGACTTATGTGGGTATGGAATCAGGAAATAGCTGAACACTTGCGAGAGCATTTTGGACAAGAAAACAGCTCAGAAGATGTTCACGAAGTATTTGTGCGCAAAAAGTTTGGTGTGCGCGTTATCCAAGCAGGCAATGAAGAGCCAATCATTGTCAGAAAACGCACTCGAAAATTGAATACCAAAGAGTTTACTGAATACCTCAATTGGCTAGAGCAATACTGCGCAGAGTACTTAGAGCTAATGCTAACAAGGCCTGACGATTTATACATGCTCGCTCTATATGGGGAAACAAATGTCGCTCATTAGTAAGAAAATTCGAAATAGCGCCAGAGGCCAACAATGCCAAGTGCGCATACCTGGTGTGTGCAATGGCAATAGTGAAACAGTGGTACTTGCGCATGTAGGGAAAGGCTCAGGTATGGGCCAGAAGTGTGATGACATACATGCAACGTATGCGTGCTCAGCATGCCACGATGTTATTGATAACAGAACCCGAGCAGGTGATCCGCGTATCAATCGTTTGTATGCATATGAAGGGATGATCAGAACGCAATCAATTCTATTAGAGCAAGGTTTAATCGAGGTACCAAGCGCATGCTAACTATTGGAATAGATCCCGACTTTGTGAAAAGTGGTATTGCTGTCATTCAAGGAAAAACTATTTTACACCTTGAATCACTGAGCTTTGTTGACCTATTTGAATACATCGCTGCAGCTGGCCCAAAAGAGTCAATCACAATCAAAGTAGAAAACCCCGAAGCAATAAAGCCACTATTCGGTGAGAAAGTTAAGAACAAGCGCTCTGTACGCGAAAAAATTTGCCAAGACGTAGGAGCGTGTAAAGCGACTGCTCGACTAATTTGTGAAGTACTTGAAAGCCAAGGTTACCGAGTTACTAAAGTAAGACCTCTTAAAGGGCAACATAAGCGACAAGCTAAAAAAGATGGAAATTACTTTAATAAAATCACTGGATGGCAAGGCCGAACAAACGAAGACAAACGTGACGCAGCAATGATTGCGCTTTGGGGGTAAATAGAATGCAGCCGATTAAACTACTAGCAAAACTAACAACTAAAACACTTAATCTAACTGGTACGTTTGGCGGCAGCGGTCAAGACGTTATCGATTGGAGAACGGCAGCACATGCACTTGCTGGACTGCCACCATGTCAAACAAGCTGGGCTTACTTTCGATATGTAGGTGAAGAGCAGAGGCTTAAACGCGTAGTGCGCTCTTTAACGATGCATGCAACCTTGTTTATCAAAATACGACAGTACAAGATAAAGCCAGAAACATTGAACGGCCTGGTAATGTCGGCAATATATGAGCACGTACAGCCGGTATGTAATGAATGTGATGGAAGCGGTTTAGCACCTGGGGAGAAAGCAACAAGTCCAAGCCCTGATATTTGCATTCACTGCCATGGTAGAGGGCGTAGGCCAATATCAAAGAGAAGCCGTTGCCAGATCATCGGTATCAATCACAAAAGCTACAGCTGTGCACATGACGAAGTAACCAAAGAGCTTTTAAGGCTAATTAGTGAATGGGAGAGAGGTATATTTAAAAACATCTATGAAAAGATGGAAGATGTAGCTTAAAATAACTGGTCGGAGCAGTTGTTTTGTATTATGATGTTGATGTGGGCGATTTTATAGCCCTCAAAGTAGTTAAGGCGCTACCAAACAATCGTTTGGTAGCAATTATTCATACAGAAACTAGTACAAATAATGTTGACACTAATATTTTAAGCTAGTTTCCTCTTTAGAGGAATAAAAAATGACAAAAAAGCGAATTATAGCAGCCAAAAAAGATAAAAAAGGAAATATCATTGCTGTTAAGGGTGAAGGTAATAAGAGGTTTTATAATAAGGATCAGGCAATAAAGCTAGCGGAAAAAGGAGTGCTAGATTTAGTTGTAGTAAACCCGAGCAATAAGGATAAACACATTAGGACTCCACCCAACAAAAAGGTAAAGGATAACTTAGATAACTTACCATCATCATAACATCATTAAGCCCAGTAGTCTGGGCTTTTACTTTTCCGCTTTTAACTTTTTAAAACAAGACATTTGCAAATTTTCTGCGCACTATTACTGCGCAGTATCTCATATTCCACTTTAGCTATTTGATTTAATTAATATATAAAATAAAGCATAATTACCAGAGTGCGCAGAATTACGATTAAATGCGCTATGATAAAAGAAGGTCGGCATAGCATTTAAAGGAGGTAACATGCAAAAAAAGCTCGCTAACATTAAAGTACAGCCAGTAGGATTTGGCGATTACTGTAATTTCACATTAGCTCTAGATATCGACAATGAACATTTAGAGGCTTATTTCAATAAGAATGATACCAAAGCGACGATTGCTTATAAGCTAAGAGCCTTGGCTGACAAAATTGAGCGAGATAAAAACAGTTAACCTAGCCCTAATGAAATACGAACTATACCTAGCAGGACTCAGAATTTACTGATTTTAATATTTTGAGAAACCACTAATTATTAATGTTATGTAAAACTCAAAAACAGGTAGAGCTATGAGCGTGTTGCTAAGTAATGTAATTAAAGGAGATAGTTATAATGCATTTCAAAATGGAGTTGCGGGGTTAATTGAAAAGAACAAAGATGCAACTTTTTATGGAATAGCCAGCGGTCGTTCTATGGAAGGAGTCGGAATTTTTGACGGTGACTTGCTAATCATTGACCGCAGCGTTGATGTTAAGCAGGGCGATGTTATTGTTTGTGCGTACAACGGTGTGTTTGTTTGTAAAATTGCTGACCTCAAAAATAACTTACTGCTTTCTGCAAGCGATGAATACCCACCAGTAAAAGTTACCAAGCATGATGAGTACCTTTTTGAAGGAGTTGTGATTAGTTCTGTGCGAATGCATAGAGGAAGTGTAAAAAGTGTTGTTTAAGGGTTAGTTTATGGAAAATCTGGACTTAGTTAGTAAGCACAAGAACTATCAAGAAAAGGAATATGAAAAGTGGAGGTTTAGGTTTGAAATTTCTCTTTCGTTAACTTGGATTTTACCGTTACTGCTATTAGGTGCTCAGTTTGCACTTGTTGGAAATCAAATCGACTATGATGTAATGAAGTTATCTAATTGGGTAGGCATAGAGGCTGCGTTTGCATTACCCATTAGACTTTTTGTATTAATGGTAACTATAACAACGTTATTGGGTTTATACGCTAGAAGTTTGCAGTTTTCCGAGCAGCTAAGATTATCAAAGATGCAGCAAAATTTAGCTTTTGAACAATTAAAGATAGCTCAAAAACAGTCTGATAGACTTGAGAGTCAATTGTCACTTTACATGAAAAAAGAAAGTTTCTTGCTTTATCATGAGCATATACAAAGGTTTAAGGATAAATTAGATAATTTGTTAACGTTAAGTAAGAAAATGTTTAGGTATAATTCTAAAGTTGAAGGGGAGAGCTTGTTAATTTTATCTGAAAGGCTATACAAGCATGCTTTTCCTGAGAACACTCATCTCGAAATTCAAAATGCTAATTTGAAATCTAGTAATGTCATCTTTAATAAAGACAACCCCATAGTAAGCTTTGATAGATTAAGCCAGTTGGATACTTCAGCAAAAGGCGTTGTTTTAGAAGAGCAACTAAGAATTGTAACTGAAAACTTTATGTTTATTGGGGTACATATAAAATTACACTCAAACTCTGGTACGGATTTTGATATAGCGTTGTTTGCAATTGATTTGCAGAGGGCGTTATTTTTGATAAATATGCTAGGCTTGATGAGCGATGAACATTTCGATGAAGTCTTTTCTAAGTCTCTACCTTATTTTAAACCATTTTTTGTTGAGTCAGAAAATGACGACTCTAACTTGCAAACCCCCCAATCCTGATATAGTATTTTCCATGTTGAAGAAATCCGCTTAGTTTATGACTTGGCGGATTTTTAGTTTTAAAGGGATGTAAAATGACCGTTCAAGATGATAGTAGTACTCTGGACCTATTCAGAGAAAGATTAGCAAGCCCATTCATTTTTACTTTTTTTTGGGTTTCTTGTACTTGGAACTGGAAGCTACTTTATTGGTTCTTTTATGAGCCGTTAAAGCCAAGCCTTAAATTACAGCAAATCCCTTACGAATGGCATTACATTTACCCTTTTCTGCTTACAATAGTCATTATTGTTGTCATCCCTTGGGTAAATAACCTTGTAGAACTTTTGAAACGCTTTGCGGGCAATTGGTTTAATAAATGGCTTCATTCCAAGGGCTGGAAGGAGATGGTTTCCAATGATGAACATTTACAAATACTAGATGAATTATCTATAACTAAATCTAGGGCCCATGACTTAACAAATAAATATGATGAATTATTAAGAAGAGAAAAAGAAGTACAAAAAAGTTTAATTAAAGAGCGTGAAGAAAATTCAAAATTATTGAGTGATATTGCCACTGAAAAAGAACGCTCCAGTATTTATGAAATCTCAAGAAATGAAATAAAAGAAAAGCAGCTTGAAGCTGAAGAACTTCATCTTAAGGCTCACAACGAAGCAATAGAGTTAACAAAAGAGCTGAAAAAAAGTAGAGGCGCATACCGACAACTTCTTTTTGAAAATTCGTCAATCAATGAAAAGCTAGATGGAATTAAAGTTGAAATAAATACGCTGCAAAATATATATAAACTCGATAGTGTGAATAATATAGTCATACCGAGGCATCATGAAGTAATAGATACCATCAATAGCTTACGAAATATAAGAAAAATATTAGAAAAATAGTTTTATTGTTATTTTTAACAACCCGCACCTCGCGGGTTTTTTTATGCCTAAATTTGAGAACAAACTATGAAAGCAGGAAAACTTATAGCGCTGGGGTTTTCCGGCATTCTTGCGGCTGCAGGTGTAACAATCGCTACTTTTGAGGGCCAAGAGTTAACTGGCTATGTTGACCCTGTTGGCATTGCAACCACTTGCTATGGCCATACTGAAACAGCTGTTGTTGGCAAAGAGTACACAGAAGATGAGTGTTTGAACTTGTTAGCTGATGATTTGGCAACTCATAACGAACAGCTAATGAGCGCTATTAATACAAAGCTGAGCCAAGGCGAGCACATTGCGTATTTATCATTTCACTACAACGTAGGCTCAGGCAACTTCCAAAGCAGCACATTACTTAAAAAACTAAACAACAATGATCGCATTGGCGCTTGCAATGAGTTGTCTCGATGGATTTTTGCTAAAGGCCAAAAGTTACCAGGCTTAATCATACGAAGAGAAAAAGAGCGTTCAATATGTCTTGATGGAGTAGCAAATGTTCAAAGCACTATTCAGCAGCATTGAAAGAATCGCTATCGTCGCATTACTAGTGGCACTGGCTTACGCAACATATCAGCTTGTGACGATTGAAAACGATCTTACAGAAGCTAATAAAACGATTAAAAGTAAAAGCTTAGAGATTGATAACTTAACAATGCAAACTGAGTTCTTAGCGCAAAGCGTCGAACTAACTGAAAAGCAGAATCAAAAATTAATACGTGAGCGAGAGTCATTGTCACGCATTAATCAAGCCTACCAAGATGAAGTAAGCCAGCTAACGAACAGCTTACATACATCACAATCTGAAATCGACAAGTTACGAGAGTCAAGCGATGAAGCTATTAAACAATGGGCTAATGATAGCGTTCCTTGTGATGCTATCCGCTTGCTCAAGTACGCAAGAGCCAGCGAGTGTGACAAGGACGGTGGTACAGACAAAATACGTGTACGTAACACCGCCGGAAGAATATCTATCCAACTGTAACATCGACATTAAACAAATAGCAGGAAACGCGAGTTTGTTAGCGTATGCGCAGTATTTAGAGTTTGTCATAGATAAATGCAATGAAAACATTAAACGAACCAAACAATGGGCCAGCGAATTTAACAATGGATAAATCAACAGCAGCAGCCAGTTACACCGCAAGTATCGGTACTGGTGTCGGTGGCTTATTGTCACTTAATAACATTGCCCTTGCGCTTGGTATTTTGTTCACAGTAATAACGTTTTTAATGAACTGGCGTTATCAGAGCAAAAAGCATGAGCTTGAACTTCAGAAACGCCGTGAAGATGCTGAGTACCATAAAGCACGTATGAGAGAACTAGTGCGTGACGATGAACAAGCATTAGCTGAGTGCAAGGCAGGCTACGGTGAACAGTAGTGTCAAAATGGGACGATTTAAAGACATTATTCTTAAAGGAGCATGAAGAAAGTGGTATAGGTCCGCGTGATTTCTGTGAAAGTTACGGCCTTAATTACGCAACAGCAAGACGTTATATAAAGCTACCTCAAACCAACCTGAAGAAACAACCAAAGGCTAGAGAGCGTAAAACCAAAGAAGGTAAGCAAAAGCCCGGTGTAAAACCTGGTACTCGAAATCGGCACCTTGTAACGCATGGTGGTTATACAAAATACTTCGAGAATGAAGTAAATCAACTTGTAGAAGCCACAACCCTTGAAGATGAGCTCGCTCTTTGTCGAGCACGCATTCACATGGTTATGAAGGCCATGGAAGGGATCAATAAGAAGCTTGAAGATCCTGAAACGGATGTTGATACAGTTGCGCGGTTTTATGAGTCATTATTCAAAGCAGAGTCAGCGCTAGATAGAAACATTACACGCGTTGAATCAATTATAAAAACGCTATCAAATCTTGAAACGGACTCACTCGCACGCGGCAAGTTGATTGCTGAAACATCAAGAATATCACAACAAACTAAAGCACTGGTTCATGCAACTAAGCGCGGTAAACATCAAGCGGAAATTGCTGAACACGAAGCTACGAAAGCGAGAAAAGAAGCGGGTGGTACTAGCAAGCTTGATAACTTCATTGATAGTCGCACTGACGGCTTAGATCAGGTGGTAAGTGAATAATGCAGCCAAAGCTCGCTAAATATCCAAAAAGCACCTGGTTAACAGAAGAAGAACGCTTCACTTTAGATGATGTAGACCTGTTAGAACGTTGTGAGCCATATTTAGACTGTTGGTGGTGGCGACTAAACAACCTTTACATAATCGCTAACGAGAAAGGCCAAGAAGTTTTATTTCGTTGCCGGCTGGCACAGACCATGTTGTTTATGACCATGTGGTTTTTAAACATCATATTAAAAGCGCGTCAGTTGGGCTTTAGTACAGCTATTCAAGTTTTCATTCTTGATCACGCTATGTTTAACGATAACAGACAGTGTGGTGTTATTGCCCAAGGTAAAGATGAGGCAAGCGCGATATTCTCATCCAAGATACTTTACCCATACGAACGGTTACCAAGCTGGCTAAAGACAGGTAAGCGCTCGATTAAAAGTAAAACGGGCACTGGTATTTGGTTTAATAATGATAGCTGGGTACGTGTTGCTGTTTCGTTCCGCTCTGGAACACTTCAAGTCTTACACGTTTCCGAGTACGGCAAGATATGCGCGCAATACCCATTACGTGCAGAAGAAGTTAAAAGCGGCTCATTCAATGCTGTTCATGACGGCTCATTAATATTTGTTGAATCGACAGCAGAAGGCGCTGCAGGTAATTTTTTCGATATGTCTGTAGAAGCAATGGAGCTGCTAGAGTCAGGCATTGCATTAACGAGACAAAACTTTAAGTTTCACTTCTTTCCTTGGTTTGAAGATCCTAAGTATGTTGCAGCAGTCCCAACAAGCGGACTAAAGCTAACTAAAGAGCAAGTTAAATACTTTAAGTCAGTTGAAGCGGCTAATGGAATAACGCTCAGTGAAGAGCAAATATGTTGGTACATCGGCAAAGAACGCAACATGAAAGACAAGATGAAACAGGAGTTTCCATCTACGCCAATGGAAGCGTTTTTAACATCAGGTCGAAAAGTCTTTGCGAGTGACGATTTGATGCGTGTTGAAGGTCGTTGCAAAAAGCCTCTCATTGTTTATGAAATTGAGCCCTATACAGGCAAGCTCAAAAAGATGAATGGCAAAGTGGACCTGTCATCTAAAGCAGCTGACAAGCTAGCACAATCAACACTTGGTTACTTACTCGTTTGGGAACTGCCAGACGATGACGAAGAATATGCGATCGGCGGCGATGTTGCAGAAGGACTTGAGCACGGCGATCGCAGCTCATTAGATGTATGCGCGAAATCAGACGGTCGCCAAGTCGCTCATTGGTTTGGTCATATAGATCCTAAACGCTTTGCTCATATCAATAAGCATATTGGCCTGATGTATAACAAGGCGTTTATTGGCATAGAGCGTAACAACCACGGCCATGCAACACTTCAAGAGTTAGTTGAGATTTACCCGACTAGCCGGATTTACACAGAAGAACACATTGATCGTGAAGACACGGACGAAGAAACAAAAAAAGTAGGATGGCATACCAGTGCACAGTCTAAACCAATACTCACTAGTGGTTTGGATGAACTACTTACACATGACAAGGACGGCATTGTTTGGCGCGGAACAGCCAACGAATTAAACACCTTTGTTTACGATAAAAAAGGACGAATGGGCGCTCAGCCTGGTGGTTTTGATGATCAAGTAATGAGCTACATGATTGCTAAAGAAATGCTTGTCAGAATGCCTAAGAAACTCATTAAAGATAATACTCCCGCACCGCACAACCCTAACTCTTGGATGGCACGATAATAGATGGCTGATTTTGCAAAGAACAAAGATGGCTTGTCGTTAGATAAGCTATTGTCGATCCTTGGTGACATTGACTCACAACCTGATTGGCGAACACCCGCAACAAAAGCTTGTGCGTATTATGATGGCGACCAATTAAGTGCAAAAGTTAAAGCTATTCTAGAAGAGCGTGGGCAACCAGACATAGTGCACAACATGATTGGCCCCACAATTGATGGCGTATTAGGTTTAGAAGCTCGTTCACGTTCTGACTTGATGGTTTCAGCTGATGACGAGCAAGGTGAAGAGCTAGCGAAGGCGCTTAATGAAAAGTTTAAAGACTATTGGCGCTTAGCAAATGGTGACCGAGCGTGTTCTGATGCATACGCGAGCCAATTAAAAGCGGGCATTGGCTGGGTAGAAGTTACTAAGAATCCAATTCCTTTTGCAGCACCATACCGAATTAAGTTTATTCATCGTCGTGAGGTTTGGTGGGACTTTCACGCTGTAGAAGCTGATAGAAGTGATGCACGTTGGATTGCTCGCCGTAAATGGCTTGATTTAGATGAAGCAAAAGCGACGTTCCCAGAGCATAAGGAAATCTTGGAGCAATCAGTTAATCACTGGGAAGACTTCTTGAGAACGTTGGATGAAGAACACACTGAAGATCATGCGCTGCAATCTGCATGGAGCGATGCACAAAGCTGGAATAGGTCAACTAGTGAGTGGTTAGACACAACACGTAAACGCGTGTTACTGCAGGTTATCTATTACAAAGTATGGAAGCGTGCTCACATTATTAGATTGTCTGATGGTCGTGTTATCGAGTTTGATAAAAACAATACGGCACATGTTGCAGCTGTTAATAGCGGTAAGGTTCAGCTGGAATATGCTGCATTCCCCAATGTGCGTGAAGCATGGTTTATCGGTCCTCATCGTATTATTGATAGACCAAGCGAAGCACCGGGTGGCATGTTCAACCTTGTACCATTCATCGGTTATCAAAAAGACGCAAGCGGCGAGCCTTACGGTTTAGTTAGTCGAATGATGCCAGCACAAGATGGTATTAATGCGCGTGTTATACGCCTGAACTACTTATTGCAGGCAAGGCGTGTTATCGCAGATGAAGATGCAACACAGTTATCAGATAGACGTGTGAAGGAAGAGGTCGAAAAGCCAGATGGCTACATTAAGCTTAACCCGGAACGAAAGAACAAAGGCAAGGCCAGTGATGCAATAAGCATTCAAAACGATGTAGGCATTGCAGCACAACAGTTTAACTTGATGCAGCATGATATGAAGCTGATACAAGATTGTGCCGGTGTATATAACTCGATGTTAGGCCAAGACAGTAATGCAACAAGTGGTGTAGCTATTGCCAACTTGGTAGAGCAAGGCACAACAACACTTGCTGAAATAAACGATAATTTCCATTACTCACGGAACAAAGTAGGTGAGTTGCTTCTTGCTTATATTATCGAAGAACTTAAGCCTCAAAATAACATCGAGGTAACTGTTAACCGTGAAGATAAAGCAAAGCGCCGTTCTATTGTTATTAATGAACCAAACCCTGAAGGTAAGCGCAATAACGATGTAGCACGTTGGCGCGGACACATGGCACTTGCACCAGTTAAAGCCACGCCAACATACAGGCAGCAACAAGCGACACTACTCAGTAACACCATGAGTCAAATACCGCCAGAAGCTCAAGCAGCAACTTTACCAATGCTTGTAGAGCTGATGGATTTGCCAAACAAAGAAGAGTTTCTATCAACCTTACGCCAAGCCTTGAACATTCCAAAAGCTAAAGAGGATATGACCGAGGAAGAATTAGCACAGGCACAAGCTCAGTCTGAAAAACAACAAGCAATGGAGCAGCTGCAGCAACAAGAAATTCAGCAAAAGGTGCAAAAAATCGTATTGGAAAACAAGCAGCTTGAAGCACGTATCAATGAAATTCAGAAGAAAGCTGAAACTGAAGGCGTGAAAGACGAGAAGGTCCAAGCTGAAACGCAAAATATTCTTGCTGAGGTACAGAAGAAACAGGCAGAAGTAGCAGCGCTTAAGTCATCAATACAAACAAATTTACAACAGCAACTAGACGCAATACAGGTGTAACAATGAGCGAGCAAACCGAAGATTTAATTAATGTTTTAGTGTGCGGTAATGATGGCGCAACAGTTCATATTCGTGAAGTAATGGCCGAGTTTCAATGCTTCAAAGTGGTACAGGCAGCTGAAATTAAATCAGTAGCTAAGTTAGAGGAGCAACCAGAACTCTCTTTAATCATCGGTATACCAGGTACTGATGTTCAACTGCCATATTTAGCAAGCACGGAACTGACTGCTAGATACAAGCCTGTAGCAGGTGATTATCTAGTACTTTATGAAAATGATTATGTCTCAATTAGCCCTAAAGAAGCTTTCGAAGATGGATATAACAAAATTGAGTTTGCTGATTTTGAAGGCGCGGACGAGCTGGGCATTCCAAAAGAGCATATGGGGCAGGTGACAGCAATCGCTAAAATGTGCCATGAAGTAAACCGAGCCTATTGCAAAGCTCTTCGCGAAGAGCAGCCAAGTTGGGAAATGGCACCACAATGGCAAATTGACTCAGCGATTAAAGGGGTTGCTTTTCATATCCTTAACCCTGATGCACCGGCTAGTGCTTCACATGATAGCTGGATGGCTGAAAAAGCTATTCAAGGTTGGAAGTATGGCAAGGTTAAAGATGCTGATAAAAAAGAGCATCCTTGTATGGTCCCGTTCCACCATCTACCGGTAGAACAACAAGCGAAAGACTTTATTTTTAGCACCATAGTTAAACAAGCTATTCAGGGCTAAATATGAACTTATTAAAACACTTCTTTTTAAAGTTCATAATGCCAGCTTTCAAGCCTGTTGAAAGCCATCAAATACAACAATTAAAACCAGAGCTAATAAATCAAAGTATTAAGCAACGCAAACCAGTTTATGTAATTAGCTGGGGAAGTGTTGATGTGAGGTTACGTAAACCTTACCGGTAATAAATCCAATTAAGTATGTACTACGCAGAAATTAAGCCGCTTTAGGGAAACCCAAGGCGGCTTTTTTGTGCGATGCACAACAACTCGCAAAGGCAGCGTACAGCCTACAACTTTAATTTTCGCAGCTATGTGTCAAATAGTGATGGAGTCATAAGTGGATAATCTCGACGATATTTTAGAAAACGGCACACCAGAAGAAATCGAAGCGGCATTGGCCGACGTTGATCTTGATGGTGACACGCTTTTTGGTGATGAAGATGGCAGCGAAGTAAGCGAGCCTGTAGTAGACACTAAAGAAGAGCCTGCAGCGGAAGCTGAAGCCGAACAGGAACAAAGCAAAGAACAAGCTGAAACAGACGTAAAACCGGAATCGTCATCCGAAGCGAGTGAGCAAAAAGGTGATGTGCCTGAAGGTTTTGTGGAAATCGATGGTAAATACTACGTTGAAGCAACAGACATTACGAGTAAGAACGGCCAGCACAGCTTGCCTTATGATGTACTAGTCAAAGCGAGACAACGTGCGGCAGACGCAGAAGCGGCAAGCCAACGTATAGCCGATGAAAAAGCAGAGCTGGAAAGCAAGTACGAAGAAACTAAGCAGTTAGCTGAATTGCACAGCAGTCAGTTAAAAGACGCGGGTATCGACGCACGCAAATTGCCTAAGCAAATGCTTGAAGATCCTGAATTGTTGGCACGTATCAAAGAGGAATATCCAGACTTAGGGGAAATGGTCGGCGCTTTAGCTGAACAACTCCGAGAGCACAACGCTAATAAGCAAGCATCCCAAGAGCCTCAGAAGCAAGAAGAGCCCTCAAGTGATAATTCGGTCCAAACTGCTTTTGAAAGTTCAAAGCATCTGAAATCGTGGCGTGATAATGATTCAGACAAGTGGGAAATGGCCCAAGTTATTGATGAAAAGCTCGCAAGTGACCCGTCTTTTAAAAACAAATCAGTAGCAGAGCGCTTTGCAGAAGTTGAAAAGCGTGTTCAGTCAGCGTTTGGAGAGCAACACAAGCCTAAGCCAAGCGAAGTCCCATCTGCTGCAATCCCCAATTCACCGACCGACTTAGGATCACAAGCAAGCGACCTTAGCGCAAATGCAAGTTTGCTCGATAAGGACGCGGCAACGATGACTGATGAAATGTCAAACATGACAGAGGCTCAGATCGAAGCCTTGTTATCTGAAGCGTCGGACGTTTTATTCTAGGAATTAAATAATGAGTACGATCACTAGAGCACAGGCTGCAAAAGCATTTGGCGCAGCCTTGTTTACACACACTCGCCGTCAAAACACGTTTGTAAACATGTTGACCGGCGGTGCTCCGCAATCTGCGAAAAAAGACACGAACCATGGCAAAAACCAAACCGAGAAAGGTGCGCCAATTGTCATGATCCGAGACTTGGAATCACAAGCCGGTGATACGGTTGAAATGGATTTATTCCACAACCTAAACGGCTTGCCAACAATGGGTGATAAGAAACTAGAAGGCCGCGGCGAGAGCTTAAGCAAAACAGTGTTTGAATTACGCATTGACCAAGGCCGTAAGATGGTTGATTCAGGCGGTAAGATGAGCCAAAAGCGTACTAAGCATAACCTGCTTAGCACGGCTAAAACGCTGTTAGGTAATTACTACAATGACCTTAAAGATGAAGTGGCAATGTATCACCTGGCAGGTGCACGCGGTTCATTTAACCCAAGTGACATTATAGTTCCACTTGAAGACCATGAAGAGTTTAACGAAATCATGGTTAATGAAGTGCAAGCGCCTACTTATGACCGTCATATCTTTGGTGGTGACGCAACGTCATTTGAAACGTTGGACCCAGCTGACATTTTAACGTTAGACAAATTAGATGATTTAGCGTTGATCCTTGAAGAGCAGCAAAACCCAATGAAGCATATTTCGTTTGAAAAAGACGAAATGGCTAACGAGTCGCCGTTCTTCATCCTGTTTGTTACTCCGCGTCAGTGGCGTGACTTATGGAATAGTGCGTCAGAGAAGAAAATGCAAGAGCTTATGTCTCGTGCAATGGCGCGTGGTCGCGGCTTTAACCATCCAGTATTCAAAGGTGATGTGATCATGTGGCGTAACATTCTTGTTCGTCAATATCGTAAGCCAGTACGTTTCTATGCAGGTGATACTGTCACTGTTTCAAACAATGACAAGTTAGCAACGACTAAACAAGTAACAGCTGGTGCGGATATCGACCGCGCAATCTTGCTGGGTGGTCAAGCGCTAGGTAATGCGTATGGTAAAGCTGAGTCAGGTACTCACTTCCATATGAGCACGAAGAAGGTCGACCATGACAACGGTAATGAAACAGCCATTGTTTGGATGAACGGCTGTAAGAAAGTGCGATTTGCAGACCGTGAAGGCCGTGTAAATGACTACGGCACGATGGTTCTTGATACTGCTGTAACACTTCAGTAAATCTCAAAGGCGGTTCACGCCGCCTTTTAATTCTAACTTTTTAAATAGTGAAAAAGATTATGAAAGAAACATTTTATCGCGGTGCGCAAGGTAATTTGTCATTACATGTGCTAACGCTATCGCTAGCTGCACTAGCAGCGGGTTCAACGGTCATTGCAGCTGAACAACTGCCTATCGGTACACAGGTAACCGGTATTCGCGTGATTAATAGCGCGCTAGGTGCTGACACAGAGCTAACGACAAAACTCGTTGATTCAAAAGGTATTGAAAAAGAGCTGTCAGTTGTTGATACGGTTGCTGCCGGCACTGATGTGACGCCTGTAAAACCAATCTATATCGGTGATGCAGGACCGAGTGATTTGGTGATTGAAAACTCAGGTACGGGTGCTGCTACTGGTGAAGTAACACTTCAACTAGAGTATCGATTCAAAGGCTACTAAAAGCTATTTGATGTTGTAATTAAAACCCTGCAAATGCAGGGTTTTTTATTTTGAATTACTGACTTATGGAGTCATTAGAATGGCTACGAATATTGTTTATATTGGTTCAAAACCTGTAAAGAAAGATACGGTGTGTGGTACGCGCCTTATTTTTAAACGTCACGAACCTATTCCGGTAGATGATGCATTAGCGCCACGCTTTTTAGATTTTCCTACCGTGTGGGTAAAGGAAAGCCAGTTAGAAGGCGTTATTGAGCGACAAAAAATGATAGACAAACTGGCTGAAGAAGAGCGACTTGCTGCAGAAGAAGCCGCTAAGAAAGCTGAAGCTGATGCCAACATGGTTGTGATTGTTGAAGGGGAAGAAGTTGATCTTGCTAAGTACAGCTCAAAACAGCTAGATACCTTTGTTGTTGCGCATGAATTAGAAATTGAAGGCCCTAAAAAGCCAGTAGATGACTACCGCAAAAAAGTGCGTGATGCATTTCGTACTTTAACGAGTGAATAAAGCGAGGAATAATCATGGCTCAGCTGTCTACCTTGATCCCGCTTGTTCGAGAGCGTTGCGGTGGCGTTCTTGACAAATTTGCACTTGATCACCTTAAACGTGCATATCAAAAGTTTTGCGCAGAGTCCTTGTATTTGGCTTGCTCACAACAATTCAATCAAGGTGAGGCAGCACTGTTAACCATTGATGATGAGCATTCGTTTGGGGGTGTTAGTTTTGTTCTCGATACTAACGGCCATGAGCTAGAGCGGGGTATTGATTACAACGTATCAGTGAATGGCGAAGTATTTCTAACAAAGAATACCTCAGTCATTAAAGTGTTCTATTACATTACACCGCTGTTTTCACTACCTGATGATTTTAACGCAAATAACACGCTGATCAGTAAGTACGCTGATTACCTTGCCGATGGCGCAGCATCAACACTCATGAAAATGCCTAACACCCAATGGACTGATATTAATTTTTCAGAGCACTACCGTCGCAGCTTTATAGACGGTTACCGCCTTGCATACCGCGAAGCTATCAATGCGCTGGACGAACAGCGACCAACTAAACCTAGAGAGTTTTACTAATGGCTATTGTCACATCAAAAGAAATTACTACGCGAGTAAATAAGTTACTAAACGATCCGGGCTTTGTTCGCTGGCCTGAAGAAGAGTTATTGAATTACTTGAATGATGCGCAGCGTGCGATTGTTCTACGCCGTCCTGATTCATATAGCATTGATATTGATGATTTTGCATGTGTAGAAGGTACTAAACAAGCACTGCCAGCAGATGCGCTGCGATTGATTGATATTACTCGTAACGCAACCGGCAAAGCTATTCGAGGTCCATATAACCGTCAAGTGCTCGATGATAATCATGAGAACTGGTACGCAGGAACTGATGCTGCAGAAGTTCAGCTCTATATCTATGACGAACGTGTTCCAAAAACCTTTTACGTTTATCCAGGTGTAACAGCTGGCGTTCAATTAACACTAGCTTATTCAAAAGCACCGGCGTCAATTAATATGACTGCTCACAATGCAAGTGAAGTCATTGCATTAGATGATATATACGTCAACGCCATCATTGAATGGATCTTATACCGTTCTTATATGAAAGACGCTGAATATGCAGCAGATCCAAATAAGAGCACTATGCACTTACAAGCTTTTGAGAACCAGCTGGGCCAGAAAAATCAAGCTGATAGTGCAATGATGGGTCAGCAGAAGGGGCAGTAAGATGACAGCAAGTGCAGGCGCGTGGTATCGCGTAGGAACAGTAAACGTAACTGGTGGTAGCCAATATGTAATAGGTGTAAGTACTAATTGGCAAAATGATGTTATCTCGATTGCAATAGGTGATATTTTTACGCTTGATGCTAAAACGTGGTACGAAGTAACTGCTGTAAATAGTGATACAAACATTACATTAGATCGTGACTTCGAGGGAGTCACTTTAAACGGTCAAAGCTATGCAATTGTGCGCAATACATCCGGCACAATCCTAACGCGTATTGCGGGACAGATATCAGTACAGTTCAATCAAAAGCAGCTGTTCTTAGATGAATTACGCACTTGGCTAAACTCTGATAATGCTAGTGAGCCACTTACTGATAGCCACGGCGTTAAACAGTCCCTAAAAACGCCTGCGCAAATGGTTCGTGATCATGATGATAAGTTAGCTAATTTAGATGCTATTCACCCTTACCCTTGGGCCTTTAGAAAGGCTTCAATGGATGCTTATATAAAATCCGCTAAAGAACGATTTGCTGCTTCTGGTTTCATCCACAAAGGCAAACATAACGGCACCAATAGCAATAATGTAAATCAAGGTCTTCAAGCTTTTGGTAGCTTCACTGTCGAAAGCCAGGCAAATCTGCTTCTACTGGGTCGAAACAAGAAAGAAGCAAGTACTGATGCCATTTCAAAAACGGATTATCCTGTATTAAATATGGCAGGTGTAGCGATTAAAGTAGGCTTACAACAAAGTTTTGATTATCACTATGCCGCTGCAAAGTTACCACCTGCAGAAGAAGGTTTAAGAACGTATGACTCGGCAACAGGCTTAAGCATCTTACATGCGACCCCAGCAATTGCCTTTGCTAGTGAAACAGAAACCAACAAGGTTGTTATTGACCGTGAAGATATGTGGGGCTTCGAGCTATTTCTTCGTGAAATCAATGACCAAGACCCTTTTGTATATCGTTGGGGTAACTGTCAAAACCGTTCGGGTAATATTAATGGTGTACCAACAGAGTACGACACTGTTAGACCAGCCGAGTACTTTGCATGGTATAAGGGAGATGCCGAAAGTCGGGGTGTTGGCGTCAATTGGCTACAGGCTGCAGAGAGCGAACGTAAAAAAATTGCCTCTGATTTTGACAATCTAATTTTCTTTGATGACCAAACAGGCAAGTTTTATCAGTGGACGCTTCGCGGTGTCTCATACGCTGGCATGGGTAATGGTAGTTGGCTTCAACTCGATACTAATAAGGGAACCCGTCAAGATTTAGCCTTTGCTGATATGGTTAGAGTAAAACCACGCGGCAAACAAGACGACATACCAGACCACTTAGCGGCTTGGAACTCACCAGATGCTAACTCAGGATTTTATATCAGCAATCGATATGGTAACGGTGTAGTTCATATTGAAAATGAACAAGGTATTTTCGAAGCGAATATTGGTAACGGTACATCACCATTTTCTGCAGGTGGCCACAATGGTCATTGTTATTTATTAGTATGTGGCACTGTACGTCGATTAAACGCAGGTGGTCATCACCCTAGCCTTAACCCTATGGGTACCAGAATGTTTATATCGTCAGCCCAAAATGCAGGAGTGCACTGGGACAGGCCTCTTTATAAAAAACCACTAACAACTGCAGATTGTTTTGATATTGGAACTTTAACATCGGGCGCAGCCGTAGCAACAGGCTCAGGTAAAATTATCTCAGGCTTGAGTGGTCGAAAAGATGGTCGTTATTTCGATGCCATTTATGCTGAAGGCCAAGGTGGTGTAGCAAGGGATATGCGCTATTCTGCTTGGGGCTTAACTAAAAAGGACTTTTGCGAAGCAGATTTGCGATACAAAGCAGGTTCAGAGCGCGGGTTAGGTTACGTACCGTTCACCAAAGTATATCAATCAGCTACCAGCGCCGATAACAACACCTATATTGATTTCCTGAATGATGAAGCTACAAACTTTAAAGTTGGTGATGTTGTTTATTGTGAGACTGCGACAGGAACATATAAAAAAGCCTTTGTTACACGTATAGGTGAAAAGTTTGTCCAAACTACAACAAACAATGGTTGTAAACCTAACGGGCTTGTTGTTCACACCACGAAATCATTAACGCGTGTTGGTGGTTACTTTTTATGTAACGATGTATTTGCTGACCCTGCAGATATCCTTCAGTGCACAGATTTAGTTAATGGTTGGCAAGGTGGTTGGTGTGAACAAATACCAGATGGAACGGTGAAATTGTTTAAATTCACCCACCCAGTTAACGGGTTAGACAAATACTTTAAATCTTGGCGTCACAGTGCTGATTTAGGTGTTACGTGGTCTGAAACCTCATACGCTGACTTATCAGGCAAAGACGGTGTAAATAGTGGCCGTTATTTCACCCCAACGGCAGGAACAGTTCACATTGCGGAGTATCAAACAAAGAGCTGCTTAACTGTAGCATCTTTAAGGAATGCACCTATAGATTTAGCGAATAGTTTTGGTGTGTTTGTATCTTCAACTTACGATGACCTGTTTGGTAGCGATTTACAGTTTTCATTAACGGGGCTGATTGGTCGTTCAACTCTCGAAGACGCAAGGGGCGCAACTATCCCACTTACCCGCCATGTAACAGTGAACAATAACAATGGCCGAATTTATGCCAGCAAACCACCACAGCATGAAGTAATCAACCAGCCAGCTCCAACGAATGATTCTACAGGTGTGAAAGCATTAGGTTACCCAGTAGAAGTGTCTTCACAAGGTTATATCGAATATGCCTATGCAGCACTTAAGTACTCAAATGGTAGCTGGAATGATAACGGGCTGATTGGTATTGCCGATAGCGAGTCAACACGAACAGACTTCGACGGTAATAGCTTGCCGTTCGGAACACATAATACTTCAGAGGCATTAGGGTGGATGAAAAATGATAAGTAAACTAATTGATTTTGTTGTTCTAAATGAAGACGGCATCGAGCCATTATTAAATAACGGTTTGCCAGAGCTAAAACCAAGACCCGACACTAAGTTTATCAGCGAGCTTGAACATTTAATTGCAACGGGCGCTAACTTAGAAATCACAACGCTCTTTGCTGAGTTGGTGAGCTTGGGTGAGCAATGGGATTGGGCTGAACGTTATTACGACTATCTAGTTGAACTAAACAAAGTCGAACAGTACAACGCAAACTTGCCTGACCCAATTCCAACCGAAGAAGGCGCATTGATTGAAGCTGAACCTAAAGCGATGCCAACGGAACCCCTGCGCCCAGCGGTAAGAACCGTTGATAACGTGCTTGAACCTTATCAAAAGCAGATAATGAAAATTCAAGGAATTGAGTTTAAAGGCATTGATGTATCTCTTAATGAGTCTAATCAAAACGGGTTATCAGCACTAAAGAGCGCCCTTGAAATTGCAAAAGAGTTTGAAGTTGATGATGAATTTTTTCCTATCAATTTTAATGCTGAAACATGTGATGGAACACAGGTATTAACTCTTGTTGATGAAGCAGAATTTAAAGAGTTTGGTTTGCAATTTATTATGGCTAGAAAAGCTTTTTTTGAGTAGGTGAGTATGGAAAGTATTAAAACTTTAAGAACGTTAACGGGCTACATTTTATGTGGCCTTTTATTTATCGGGCCATTTATCATTTTATCAGCATCCGCGTTGTTTGGCAGTGTCTGGGCTTTTAATAGTTTATACAGTATCGACATAACTATTTGTAGTATTTGCCATGGCTCCAAGCTTGAATCTATTTCCGCTCGCAGCTACAGGTTGAGGCAGGATAAGCGTTACAACTATCAAATGCTCATTATTGATTTTTTAGCTAAGCCCTTCGATGGTGATAATCACTGCTACAAAGCTTACAAGTGGGAGAGCAAAGTAATAAAACTCAAGCAATAACATCACCTTTCAATTTCAACTTACATAAAGCGAATTACAATGCCTGCGATCACTGTTAAAACTTTTGCCGGTGAACGGCCGAAACTCGATCCTCGTTTACTTCCCAATGAATCTGCATCTATCGCATATGGTTGTCATTTTAATAATGGCAATCTATCCCCGCTAAAACGTCCAGCCTTGACAGGTATCGCGGTACTACAAACAGCAAAGACAATATACCAATACTTAAATGAAAACTGGTTTGCTTGGGATAAGCACGTTCATGCGGTGCCAAGTCCTATCGCAGATGATCCTTGGCAACGTGTGTATTTTACTGGCGATGGATACCCGAAAGTAACAAATAACGAAATATTCAGTGGCTCAAATATGCCTGCAGCATCTTACCGATTAGGCTTGCAAGCGCCAGAGGTGCCAATTATAGCGTCTGTAACTGAGGGAGTTGACGAAAACGAAGATGGTGCAAGCATTGACCCTAATGATGACGAAACAAGGTATTACACTCATACATTTGTCACTGCAGCAGGTGAGGAAGGACCACCAGGTGAAGCTTCACAGAGGGTTGAAATTAAATATCCTGATGAAGATAGCACCTATGTAACGCTGGTATTTTCCCCGCCGAACGTGAACGCATCAAACATAACACATAGGCGTATTTATAGAACAGCAACTGGAGGTGGCTCAGCTGATTATTTATTTGTGGCTGAAATACCAATCTCGCAAAACGCTTTCACTGATGATATTCAAGGAGAAGAATTAGGTGCGGCACTTAATACATACGACTATGAAATGCCAAACGAAGCTATGATCGGATTAACGTCGATGGCGAACGGTATTCTTGCTGGCTTTTTTGATAGCACAGTTTGCTTTAGTGAGGCGTACCTGCCTTATGCATGGCCGAGTGATTATCAGCAGACTACAGAGCATGACATTGTGACAGTTGCTGCCCTAGGCAATACATTGGCGGTACTAACTAAAGGTTACCCGTACTTGTTCAGTGGTATCACGCCCAGTGCAATGGCAGGGCAAAAATTGGAATTTAATCAAGCGTGCGCAAGTGGGCGATCAGCAGTTATTGTTAATGGCTCGCTGATCTATGCAAGTCCAGATGGTTTAATTTCATTGTCAACAAGCGGCCTTAGCATGCTGACCAATCAAATAATTACTCGCGAACAATGGCAAGAGTATGAGCCTCAAACAATAGAAGCATATCACCAAGAAGGGCGCTACCTCGCGTTCTACGGGGAAAATTTAGACAAAGGTTTTATATTCGACCCAAACACAGGCGATTTTAGGCATTTTACAGCAACTGCAGACTGTGGCTTTAACAGCTTAGTTGATGATGCGTTATATACATGCCAAGGAGGAAATCTAAGCAAATGGGAGTCTAGCCCTTCTGTTATGAGTTATCAGTGGCGGTCTAAGGACTTTGAGGCACAAGACATAAGCTTTGCTTGTGGCATGGTTAAAGGCGTTAACATTAACCAATCAGGTTTACGTATTTTTGCTGACGAAATAGAAGTGTTGCACCTTGAACCCGGTAAAATCCCTAGCGCAGCGTTCAGGCTTCCTCCAACTCGCGGCGATTCTTGGGCGTTTGAGGTTTATGGTAGAGGGACAATACACAGTGTTTCAATTGCAACGACAATGCGTGAGGTTGTGGCTTAATGGTAAAGAAGCTAAAGAAAAGTGATTTTCCTGGTATTGGCCGACAAAGTGGCAAGCAAACGCAAAGTGCTTTAGCTGAAAATATAGAGTTACTTACAGGTCAACGTGGCGACGGTCAAAATAGAGCTTTATTAGTTAAAGATTTGGTTAACCTTGATCAGATGAAACTTGATGCACTGAGGCAAAGTGCTAAAAGTGGCAATACTAATGGAGGTGGCTTACCTATCATAGTTGGAGGCGTAGAGCGTCCTCATAAGCCCGTTAACCTTTCGGGCACTGGTGGATTTACTTTCATTGCACTTACTTGGGATAGCCCAACATATCGCGGCCATGCTTATGCTGAAATTTGGCGCAGTGAAACCGACTCATTTAACAGCGCTGTACTTATTGCGACAGAAGTGACCGACGTATTTAGTGATTCAGTTAATATGGGGGCTGAATATTATTATTGGGTCCGCTTTGTAAATGTTGCAGATATGAAAGGGCCAACACAAGGTGCAGCCGGTTTGAAAGTGGTAACACAAGAATCCGCGGCTATGATCCTAGATGAAATTGGCGGCTTGATCGAAAAGTCACATTTAGGTGATTTCCTCACCTCTGCCATAGACTCTATCCCAGATATTGAAAACTTAATAGACAGTATAGTTTTAAAGGAAATACCATCACTAAAAGTTGATATTGACCAATTTGAAATTGATATTGCTGAGTTACGCACCAATGTCGATCAGTTTCTTATTGATATTCCAGAGCTAAGATCAGATCTTGATAAAGTTAGTCTTGTAGAGATACCTGCGTTAAAGACTGATATTGACCAGTTTAAAATTGATATTCCCGTTTTGCGTGAGAATGTAGACCAATTTTTAATTGATATACCTAGTATTCAAGGTGCCGTTAGCAATATACAAGTAGAAATACCTAACATTAACAACTCGATCAATGCTTTAAACGTTGAAACTGAAAATGCTAAACAAAGCGCCGATGAAGCTAAAAACAGAGTTGAATCAATTGAAATAAGTAATGACGATTTAGCAAGACAGTTAATAGATGCGGCTCTTATTAACGACGAGAATTGGCAAAATAACGCGACTAAGTTTGTTCTGTTTGAGTCTGAACTTAATAACATGAGCGCTCGGATAGAGGCCGAGTTTCTAACCAAAACAGAAGCTAATGAGGCTATTGCCGCTGCAGCGGAAACAATACGTGTAGAAATTGAAGAACATGGCACATCATTAAGCGGTGACATATCAAATACGTACTACACAAAAGCAACCACTGATCAGGCGATAGTAACATCAAGAAATCAGCTCAAGGCAGAAATAGAAGATCCTGAAGGTACTAGTGTAGGGGCCCTACTCAATACGCAATATTACACGAAGGTTAATACCGATAGTGCTATTAGTCTATCCGCTCAGCAACTAAAGGCTGAAATCGAAAATCCAAGCGGTAATAGCTTGGGCGCTTTAATTAATAATGATTATTATACAAGCGTCGAAACTGACAGTGCTATCTCTGCATATGGTATTCAGCTTAAGGCATTGATTGAAGATCCAGAAGGGGATAGCTTAGGAGCTTCACTCCAAACAAACTACTACACAAAAACGGACACGGATAGCGCTCTAAGCCAACTAACTACAAATCTTGAATCAGCCATTGAGATAGCAGGGCAAGATACTGAAAGTCGCATACAAGCCACATTAGACACGCAGTATTACACCATCACTGAAACTGATAGTGCAATTAGCCAAGCTACTACACAGTTAAAATCACAAATTGACGGTGAGATAAGTGCGACATTAACCAGTGATTATTTTACGAAAGCAGAAACTAACGAAGCAGTCACTACAGCATCGCAGTTGCTCAAGTCAGAAATTGAAGATCCAGAAGGGAATAGCTTAGGCGCAACGCTTATCACTGACTACTTTACGAAGGCAGATACCGAAGCCGCTATATCGCGCTCTATTTTTGAATTGAACAGCCGGTTTGACCCGCTGGCACAAGCTGTTATTGATAATGCGCTAGCTAATGATGAAGCACACAGCAAACAACAAGTTATAACGGCCAACATTCTACAGCAACAGCAAGTTACTACGGATGAGACAAAAGCGCTTGCAGAGTCATTAACTGTTATTGAGTCGCAATTCAATGACAGTAGCGCTCGCATAACAGAGTTAACCAAGTCATTTTCAGATAGCTTGGCAGCAAATGCACAAAGCACGTTCCAACTACTTAGTACGATAAATGAAAACAAAGCATTCTTAGAAACAAATTATCTTACAAAGGTTGATACTGAAGAAGCCATAAGCCAAGCTGAAACGCGATTACAATCAAGCATAAACGGCACAAGTTCTGACATTTATCAAAACTTCTACACAAAATCGCAAACAGACAGCGCGATAAGTACAGCAGTAACCGTGCTGGGTTCAGCCATAGATAGCGATATAGGCGAAGTTTCCGCAGACTTACAAAACAACTATTTCACAAGCATTGAAACAGATAGCGCTATAAGCCAGGCAACGCAGCTTTTAAAAAGTGAAATAGAAGATCCAGAAGGCAATAGCATTGGCGCTATATTAATAAGCGACTATTCGACAAAAACAGAAATAGACAACGCTATAAGCGAAGCGTCCCTTCAACTGAGTAGCAGCATTGATGATTTAGAAGCCAGTATTTTTGATAGTGTTTACACTATTGCTGGTGCTGATGAAGCGATTGCAAATAGTGTTACAGCGTTGAGATCAGAACTAAACCAAGCCATTGATAATGGGGATATCGAAACACTGCAAGCAGTCACTGCAGATTTACAAAGTAATTACTATACGAATGTGACTGTTGATAGTGCGATTGCTCAAGCCACAACTACGCTAAAAAGTGAAATCGAAGACCCTAACGGTGACAGCCTAGGCGCTGAGCTGTTTACTCAGTATTACACCAAAACCGATACAGACGGTGCACTTGCTGAGTTAAATACACAGATCAGGGCTGAAATGGACCCGTTAAGCCTAGCTGCGATTGAAAATGCGTTGGCGAATGATGAATCAAACAGCCAAAGACTTCTATTTGAAGCAGAAATAATATCCAAACAACAAGCGCTTGTTGACGAACAAGGGGCTATTGCTGAATCTATATTTGCACTACGCTCCGAATTTGGAGATAGCCAAGCAGAATTATACAGGCTTGAAGAAGCGTTTGCTGGAACTGCTTTGGCGACAGCTAAAGAGGTTACGCGATTAGAGTCATCCATAGACGGCGTATCAGCAACATTATTGAACAGCTATGACACATCGGCAACGATAGCCGAAGCGATAACAAGCGCATCGACAGCGTTAAGAAGTTTAATTGAAGATCCAGATGGAAATAGTGTAGGAGCGAACTTACAGTTAAATTATTATACAAAGACAGATACTGACAGCGCTTTAAGTGAATTAAACACGCAACTTCAAGCATCAATAGATGGCGTGAGTGCTGATATTTACGAAAATTTTTACACGAAAGCGAATGCTGATAGCGCTATAAGTTCTGCGGTAACGGCGCTTCGATCCGACGTTAAAACTGATATTGGGCTAATTAACGCAGGTTTAGACCAAAACTATTACACTAAAACAGAAACGGATAGTTCTATTACACGGGCGGACCAATTACTAAAAGCCGCAATTGAAGATCCTGAAGGTGAGAGTTTAGGTGCTACCTTATTTAATTCATATTACTCAAAGGTGGCGACAGATAGCGCAATAAGCGACGCAACTACAGCCTTAAACTCAACGCTTAGCCAATTGGTTTCTGACGGTGACCAGACTGTTATTGATGAAATAAGCGCTGACTTACAAGTTAACTACTACACCAAGACAGTAACGGATCAGGCGATTGCTGATGCAACAACACAGTTACAGTCAAATATTGATGATGCAAATGCTGATTTATATGAAAACTTTTTCACGAAGTCTCAAACAAGCAGTGCCATAACAAATGCTACAACAGCGCTAAGATCTTCACTAACTCAAGATATTGAAGATGGTGATCAGGGCATTAAAGACGAAATAAACGCAGACTTACAAGTTAATTATTCAACTACGGCAGAAACCAACACAGCCATTAGCCAGGCAACCACTGCGTTAAAAAGTGAAATTGAAGATCCAGACGGGGATAGCTTAGGCGCTACGCTCTTTAATGATTTTCAAACAAAAGCGGACGCAGTAGAAGCCAGTGCAAGCACCAGCCAACAGTTAAGAGCCGAGTTTGAACCAAGTGCACAAGCGATTATCGAAAACGCGCTTGCTAATGACTTAGAAGGTGAAAGACGGATATTTGCCGAGGCTGACTTAATCCTCAATCAGCGTGTGCTTGCTAATGAGCAAACTGCTCTGTCTGAAAGTGTTTTTGCTTTGAATGCGGCTATAGATGAAAGCAACGCAGGCTTATACCAACTGCAAACAGCGTTTGCTACAAAGGCGCAAGCCACAGCACAAGACTTATTAAAGCTTGATAGTGATGTAGGTGACGTTAAAGCAGATTTAATAAACAACTACCTTACAAGCGCTAGTGTAAACGAAGCAATTGCAAGTGCTGATCTTGCGTTGCGTGCAGCGATGGAAGATCCTGACGGTGATAGTATCGGCGCTGATTTACAAACGAAATACTATACGAAAGCCGCAGCTGATAGCGCCATTAGCTCAGCAACAACGCAATTGAAAAACGTAATCGAGGACCCAGGCGGCGACAGCATAGGTGCTGATTTATTTGTTAACTACTTAACAAAGGCAGAAACTAATGCTGCAATTAGCGAAGCTAAAACGCTTTTAAATTCGACTATTGATGATCTTGAATCAGACTTGCAGGTTAACTATTCAACAACTGTGGAAGTGGATGCAGCAATAAGCGAAGCATCAGAAGTTTTAAAATCTAACATCGATAGCAACCATGCAATGCTGGTGTCTGATTATTACACGAAAGTTGCTACAGATGGCGCCATAAGCTCAGCAATCAATGCTCTTCAGTCTAGTTTTGATAGTGATATCGATTTCTTGGTGTCGGACTTACAAACCAATTATTACACAAAAACGGCTGCAGATAGTGCTATAAGCAATGCGACAACGCAATTAAAAAGCACCATAGAAGATCAGGCTGGTAGCAGCATAGGCGCGGATTTATACAACAACTACTATACAAAAACAGCAGCAAACAACGCTATTAGCACTGCAACAACAACGTTAAAATCACAAATTGAAGATACTAACGGTTCAAGCGTTGGCGCTAGCCTGCAAACACTTAGTCAAACAGTCGCGACAAACGAAGGTGTTTTTTCATCGCTTTGGGGAGTTAAAACGAATGTTAACGGCTTGCAGTCTAGTATTGGCCTTGTAAATGATGGTGTGGAACCTATATTTGCGGTGAAGGGCGCGAAGTTTGCTGTTATAACAGATCAAGATCCTACTAACTTAACTCCTGTATTTGCTGTTTCTGACGGCAAGACAGTTATAAATACGGCAGTAATTGACCAAGCATTTATTCAAAGCTTAGTTACCGATGAGTTGCTATCAAACCGTGTAGTTGTAGGCTCTCAATTAAGCTCTCCATCTATAAACTATAATCCGAGTACGGGAGCAAGAAGTAACAACTTCTCGATTGATCCTAATGGCAATATGCTAGCTAAAAGCGCAACTCTAGAATCAGTCACTATAAAAGATAGTAGTGGCAATGTAGTTATGTCGTCTGCAGGGGCTATACCATCATCTAAAGTGACAGGGCTAGGGACATTTGCGAGTAAAAGTTCACTAAATTACAGTGAGTTAGGTGGGAAGCCTACACTTGGAACTCTAGCTGCAAAAAACTCACTCTCTTTCAATGAGCTAACAGGCTACCTTGATTATGACGAAATAACAGGAAAACCCGTGCTAGGCCCGTTTGCTGGACTTAGTAAAATCCTGAGCTCAAATGTTAGTACATATATTGCAAATGGTGCAATTGGCAGTGCTCAAATAGATCAGGCTTATATCAACACTTTATTTGGTAATAATGCCAGTTTCTATGGAACTGTTTACGCTGCAAACATAGAGGGTGATGTAACTGATTTAAGGGTTAAGACATCATCTAATGTTAACGCTACAACTCATAGCCAAGAATACACGGTGATAAGTTTTACCATAGCAAGTTTGCCATTTGCTCGAAGTGTTACAGTAAGTGGAATTAAGATTATTGGTAGTCACGGATTCAGCGCTGCACCCGAAGCGGAGGTATTGCTGTATGTGTCCGGTTTCAGCGGCGCACAAGATTCATACACGCATGCATTTAGTGGTGATGATGGAACGCGAACTGCGGTAACCAAAACATTAGCGGCAACAATACCAGCGAACTCTAGTAGAACAGTAACATTGAAAATCAAGAAGACATCAACTGAAGGAACGCAGACCGTTAACGCACCTGCGCAAAGTATTATTTGCCAAACCTTCAAAGATGGCTCAACGATTAGTTAATGGCAAAACCCCCCAATATAGGTTAGTATTTTTACATAATGGACAAATCGTATCTGCAGTGTGTGTCATGGGCCAACCACCGTGACCGGCTTAAAGAGCCAATAACGCGAATAGGTAACACGGCGAACGAACCCAACTTGTTCAATGAAATAGATAAAGCCTGCTCAAATGAGTGGGCTTTTTTGTTTGTGGCGCCCGATGGCTTCGTTGTTTTGAGGCCGCGTTCGCAAATGAAACATGAGTATATCCAAGTGTGCGTTGCTTCCTGTCATGGGGGCGATGCAATCAACCGGTATCTCTATCACATCATTCGCCTTGCCAAGTGTGGCCGGGCATCCTTCATAGAGTTTTCAACAGCACGTAAAGGTTTTAATAAAGTCGCACCGGCTTATGGTTGGCGTCGATTTTGTGTGCGTGACGGTTTAGTTGTCTGGCGGCATTTTTTAGAGGTTTGTAAAGCATGAGTAAATCAGGCGGGGATATTAAAGAGACTGAGTACGAGAAAGAACTCGCAAAAGTCTATGCAGAAGAATGGGCTTACTATCAAGACAGCATAGTTCCATTTGAAAATATGGTTATTGATGACGCTAAAGAAGCGAATGATGGAAGTGTTTATTCAGACATTGCTGAAAGTGCAAACCTTGGCGGTCAAAAAGCATTCACAGATGCAAGAACAAGCACAACTACGAACTTAGCTGCAAGTGGTGTTAATCCAAACTCTGGTAAATTTAAAGGCACATTGAGCGACTTAAGCGACAAACAATCAGTTGTATCAAGTGACACCACAGCACGGTCACAGGTGGCAGGCCAAGAGCGCTATATAGATAAAATGAGCAATGTAATGGCGATGGGCCAAGGTCAATCTCAAGAGGCAACAGCGACCTTAACGGATATTGCACAAAGCTCACAGCGTAAAGCCTTCAATGATGCAAATATCTCACAACAACAAAGCGACAACTTACTTGGCGCAGCTGGTGCAATAGCAGGTGCAGGGGCTAGTTATTACAAGAACCAGCCCGCTGTAGACGCAAACAATGCCAACACAATCACCTATAACGCAACGACTAACAGTAGCTTGCTCGACGATAGCAATATCAACGCAACGAGAACAACTTAGGAGATAACATCATGGCAGACACACCAGCAACAACAGACGATCCATTTGATCTTTATGCCGTCGATTCCAGCCAAATACGCACGGGTCGGTATCAAGATGCGTTAGCAGATCTAACACGCCAACAATTCGAAGATTACAAAAAGCGTTACCTTCCAGTGCAAGAAAAATTATTTTCGTTAGCAACTGATGATTCGCTATTAACGGAGCAGCTTGAACGAAATCAGCAGAACATTGATAGCAACTTCAAGATTGCTAAAGAAAGTGAAGACAGGCAGTTAGCACGTTTTGGTGTTAGCGCAGCAAACAGCAAGCAAGATAATAACAATAACAACCTGCTCAAAAGCCTCACAACGGCATCTGTGAATAATGAAACACGCAGTTCAGTAGATGATCTGCAAAACAAAATACTAACCGGTCAAGGTGGTGCTACAAGCACGCTTGCTGATATAGGAAACGTCTAATGTCTTATTCAATTATGAACGCAGGCCAAAGCACTAAGGCCAAATCAACTCAGTCACTCAAAACGCTCTCAGATATGGAGCAAAACCGAGAAATAGCAAATGACCAAGCTGATCAGGCGCAAAAAAATTCGCAAATGAGCGGCACTGCAACCGGTGCAATGATTGGCACACAGATAATGCCAGGCTGGGGCACTGCAATTGGTGCTGTAATTGGTTTTGCTGCTGGTTCTTTATAAGGGGGAGTTATGGCAGGTGCATTCGTAGATGGTGCGTTAAAGGGCTTCAACATGATGGAGCGTCATCAGTCGCGTCAATTCAATGAGCAGCGTTTAAGTGATTTAGATAAGCGAAATGAAGAACGTTACCAGCAAGGACAGATGCGACTTGCTGATTTAGACAAACAAAGAAAAACGGAGCGTGCAGAAGATGTGGCATTTAGAAATCAGCAGGCCAAGCAAAACAATGAACATCAAAATGCAACGCTTAGGTCAATGAATGACTATCGCAATAAATCTCTTGAACAACGTGCTGCTGAAACTACATGGCAGCAAAATTACCAAACGCAACAAGATAATTGGAAAAAAGATCAGCCAGTAATTTCTATGGCTTGGCAAGCATTCAGAGATACAGGAAAAATACCGGAAGATTTAGAGCCTGTAATGCAAAGAAATAAGGCGATGGATCCGCGTACTTACGCAAAGCCAGAAGCTAGAGAAAACATAAAAATGTTTGACTCTTTTCTCGGTGAAGTTGCAAAAACAGGCAAAGTATCTGAACTAAACTCGCCTAAATCAATAGAGCTAACAAACGCTGCTTTTTCCGACAAGCTAAATTCAACCATTGGACAGTACAACGAGAGTGTTAAGTCGAAGGTAGCAAACAATAAAATTGTTAGATACGTGCCGCTTAGTGATAAAGGCGAGCCTGCAAGATTTGGCTTTGAAATAGAGGTCACTTATGAAAATGGCATGAAAGAAATAAAACCAATGACCAAGGGCAGAACATCTGAACCTGATGATCCAGTAATGACCTATACGCCCAAAGAACTTTTTGGCACTGTAAAAGCGCGCGCAATGATGGCAGATATGATGGAACGGCCAGAGTATTACGATCGTCTTGGTATGCAATTAAATGCGAATATGGGTATTCGAACCACCCCTCAATCTAAAGCTAATGACGCCAAAGAAGCTGAATATAGAAAAGCTAAGTTGCAACTGCTTGAGTCCAAGACAAAAGCATTAGCAGATGTTGAATCAGGAAAAGGAACAACTGTTCCATTAGAGGGAGAAGCCAAAGAACAGGCGATCGCAGGTGTAGAGACTCAGTTTCAAAAGCAGATGGAACAATTAGACAACATCTACGGGAAAAGTAGCTCTTCAGAAAAATCAAATAAAAAGCAAGTGGGAACAGTTAATTACACGAGTCATATTGATGGTGTGGATGCAAGAGGAGTGATTGCTAAATTTATGGAAGCCAATAAAAATTTGTCAGAACAACAAGCCATTCAAATTGCAATTCAGCAAGGGTATTTATCAAATGAACAATAAAATAATAGACCCATTCACTAAGAAAGAAATTGAATTTATAGATCCATTTGCTGAAGAAAAGACAGAAAGTGGAATAGCTGCATCATTTGGTGCAGGTGTTGATAAGCTACAAGAATTAGGTTACCGAGCTGTAAAAGGTTTCACAGATGTTGGCAAACCTAAAGAAGATCAAACAAATTCATTAGGTAGAGCTATAGGTCAAGGAGGTTCATTATCGAAATGGGCCCAAGAAGGCATTGACAGAAATATTGAAGAACAAAATAGCTATGAGCCTTCAGTTAAATCATATAAAGAAATTGATAGTCTAAGTGACTTTGCGAGCTATGCAGGTGAGTTAACCGCTGGCTCTATTCCATACATGGTGGGAGCGGCAACGGGTGTAGGCGCTTTTGGTATGGCCGGTGGCCTTGCGCAAGAAGCTTACGAAAAACAGCCTGAAGGTGAAAAAGATGCAACACGTGCAGTTGTGTCAGGTGCTGGGCAAATGCTGCTTGAACGACTTGGTATTAAAGTTAGCATGGGTCAACTAGGTAAAGACATTTTAAGAGATGGCGTTCTTGAGACAGCAAAGCGTTATGGTAAAGGTGAATTAACTGAAGCTGTACGTGATCCTAGCATTGCTAAACGGCTACTAAAAGGCTCAGTTGGTGAAGGTGTTACAGAGACGGGCCAAGAAGCATTAGCGCAGTGGGGGGCTGGCAAAAGTCTGGATGAGTTTGAAAAATTGGACGAGGCTTTTGTAGGCGGTTTGGTTGTAGGGGGTATAGTTAGAACTGGCTCTGAGGCAACTCAAAAAGCACTGGGCTATCAGCAACGAACAGCTGAGGTAGTGAAGAATAGTGCTGATAGTTTAGTAGAGTCAGGTGTACCTCAAGACGAAGCGATTGATATGGTACGAGTCAAACAGTTTGAAGCGGCTAAAAAGCAAGGTTTTACTGATGCTGAAGCCTCAGCAATTGTTGCTCGAACAATGAAAGAAAAGTTTGATATAGATAACGACTTATTTAATGCAGCGTCACAACCAGAGCCATTACCTGAGCAGGTTATGTCTAATGAAGATATGACAACTAATCCAGTTGAAAATGAAGCAGTAAGCGATGTGAACTATGACGCACCCACTGCAGCCAGACAGGCTGGCTTTGGTGAATCTAACAAAGATGCCGGGCAATATGGTGATATGCTTACGAGCCCAGTCCAAGAATCAATAAAAGCACTTAATGATGGCAATACTTCGCCGACAGTTAATGAGCGAGTACAAGCAGCGGCTTTTGATAAATCACCAACACCTGAGGACCGCTTTAGTCCCATTAAGTACACGCATGAAGGCGATTACCTAGAAGCTGAGCTTCAGAAAAGGCAAGGGATTGAAAAAGCACCAATCGAAGGAACTGCAGAACCAGAACAGGCTATGCTCCCAACATCACAAGAAACAGCGGATCGCCAAGCGCGTGAAAAGCGTTTTGCTGATCTTGCCGCGCAACCCGAAGGCATTGAACAAAAAGATATTATCTTTGCTGAAGATGGAAGGCCTAAGCAAGAGGCTCAACAACGAGTAGAGAAAGCAGGCCGTGATGCTGAGAACTTATTGCCACATAAAGATATAATTTTTTCAGGTGATCAAAGTGGTATAAATGTTCAAAAGGACGGACAACCATTTAAGAGCAAACGCGATGCATTGTTAAGCAAAGAGGCACGGGCAGCACGCAGAGCTGGTGATAAAACTAAAGCGGTTTCCTTTGATAATGGTTTCGGTTGGATGATTAAAAGTCCCGCTAAAAATCAAGGCAAGGGCACTGAGCCCGCATTAGAAGAAGCCACAGGACAACAGGCCGACATTAAAGGCGAAATGATAGATTCTGAATGGCAGGCTTTTTCACCACAAAGCCAAACTAAAAAAATACCGCGTGCTGAAATGCCACAAATCAAAGCGGAAAATCGCGGTGCCATGGTTAACTTTATGAAAGCCAGAGGCATTGAGCATAAGCAAGATACAGTTTCAGCACAGTCTTTGAAACCAACACAAGCGGAGTTCTCACCTAACAAAGTTACACAAGCTAAAGAATACGAAGGCGGCGAGCGTTCGATTTTAGTGTCGAATGATAACCATATATTAGATGGTCACCATCAATGGCTAGCTGCTAGTGAAAAGGACAAGCCTGTTAAAATAATTCGTTTAGATGCACCAATAGAGCGATTAGTGCCACTGGCAAAAGAAATGCCGAGTACTGAAACTCAAGACACCAATGGTCAATCAATTGAACAAGACCCGGTAACTCTCGAACAAACAAACGAATTACCACCAATCCTGAAAACATCTAAACGGAAATGGCTTCAAGCTGAAGCTAAAAAACAAGGTCTCAAAAAAGATTCACCTGGCTATGACGCTGCTATGAAAAAACTAGATGAAGGGTATGAGTCTGCTGTTGATAAAGCGTTTGCAGAGCAGCCTTTTGAAACTTTTCAGCAGTTTAATGCTGACACACCTGAAAGTATTAATCGGCAGGCTTATAATGAGTTAAGAAAAGAGTTCGGTATAAAAGGTAAAGAGCCGCCTATTTCTGACAAGACACCGGAGCAAAATTCAAAGCCGCCACAGAGCGGCTTTTCTTTGCCTGGCGAACAGGAAAGAAAGCAAACAAGTGATTCAGAAGTTATTGAGGATTTCGGTGAAAAGTTAGGTGGCGCTCGTAAAGATTTATGGGGAGGGTTTGCAGAAAGTCTTGATGAAAAATCAGATTCGATTAAATCGAAACCACTAAGCAAAGCTTTGCCTCAACCTGATTATCAAAAAATGTCAGATGAAGGCGCAGATCCTAAAGCATTAACTTTTATTGCAATGGCTAGAGGAAGCATACCTTCAAAACCAAAATTGAGTCATAAGGTCAGCGACTGGGCTGATTATGTAGATAAAGTTAAGCAATCGATTAATCGAGTTTTGAAAGAAGGGGCAGATCCCGAAAGTGAAATTAATTTACTTAGCCATTTCATGCGCAAAGGGACCTTGAATGGTGCTAAAGAGGCTTTAGGCACAATTGCAAATGCTAACCCTGCAATTTTGAAAGAGGCGTCGAAATACCGCATACGTTCTGCAAAATATAGCTTGTTCAATGGTAAAGAGCACAAGCCAGCTAAAACTTTTTACACAATTGAAAAGCAAGGTCGCCGCATAAGCTTAAACAATGCAGTTGAAACATTAGAAGATGCGCAAAAGCAGTTAGCTGAAATAATTAAAATTGAGAGTCAATCAACAAATAGACAAGCAAGACATTCCAAAATAAATGTGTTTCGTGACCGATACACGGGCCAAGTTTATTTGGGCTGGAAGGGCGCGAGTGGTGTATTAAAGATTCAAGACTTCAAAACACCGGCCGAAGCTCGAGAGCATTTAAGTTCTAATAGAGATGCAGTTGAAGAGAAGCTACAGAAATTAAAGTCCACACCGAATATGCGTAAGCCTGTAAATGCGGAACGAACAGGGCCAGAAAGACACTCTGATAATGTTACACCTGGTACGTTTACTGAAGCATTTGGGTTTCGAGGTGTTGAATTTGGGAATTGGGTTGAACAGGGTAAAAGACAAAAGGATCTCAACCAAGCATATGATGCATTGATGGATTTAGCAGAAGCGATAGATGTGCCTCCGAAAGCGCTTAGTCTAAATGGGCAGCTTGGCCTTGCATTTGGTGCCAGAGGTACGGGTGGCAAAGAACCTGCGGCAGCACATTACGAATCAGGCAATATGGTCATTAACCTAACTAAGAAGTCGGGTTCAGGTTCCCTTGCTCATGAATGGTGGCATGCACTGGATAATCACTTTGGTAAACAAAAAAATAGAGGCTCAGGTTTTATTACAGAATCACCATACCACTTAAAAGGTGATGAGGTTCGTCCAGAAATGGCTGAAGCGTTTAAGAGGGTACGAAATGTTATTAATGCAAGCGATTTACCCAGCCGGTCATTGAAATTAGATCAACGTAAATCTAAAAAGTATTGGTCTACAAATGTTGAAATGACAGCGCGTTCATTTGAGACATTCATAATTGATAAGTTAAAGAAAGGCAAAATTACAAACGATTATTTAGCAAATGTAGTTAGTGATGAAGCTTGGAGCGCGGCAGAGTCACTTGGTTTTGAAGATGGCAATACATTCCCTTACCCATTGAGCTCAGAGCAAACCCCAATCAATGAAGCCTATCAAGCATTGTTTGACACAATAGAACATAAAGAAACACCTGAGGGGATCAAGTTCTTCTCTAAATCTAATGCCAAAGAAAAGCCTAAAGGTATTGCAAAAGGTGATGCTGAAAAAACAGCAAATAGTTTCATTAAATCTTTGAATGGTGCCAATGGAATTAATGTTCATGTACTTGAATCAACAAACGATGCTGAGAAGCTATGGCGTATGAGTTTGAGTGATTCAATTGTTAAGGGGGCTTATAACGATAAAACTAAAACGGTCTATGTAGTAGCAGAAAATATTGAAAGTGAATCAGATTTAAAACGAACTTTAGCACATGAAACTATTGCCCATGGTGGTTTAGACACTGTTATAGGTAAGGAAGCACATCAAGAGTTCTTGAATCGCATAAAAAAAACGAAAGGTCGAAAAGCATTTGAACAATATTGGAAAGATGCCAATAAAGATTATTGGGATTCCAGTGATGACGTAAAAGCAGAAGAGATCTTTGCACGATTTGTTGAGAATGAGCCTAGTAAAGGTGAGCTCAAGTATTGGTGGCAAGCATTAAAGCGTTGGCTAAAAGCACAGCTTGATAAAGCAGGTATTATGTATCGTGAAGATGATGAAATTACTCATATGCGCGAAATGCTGCACAGTATTGTTAAAGGCTTTAAATCGAAAAGTGCTCCATACACCGACTCAATAGGGGAGTTAGCATACAGCCAGAAGGGGAACAAATTTAGTCAAACGACTACTTCAGATAACCGCACTGCCAAAGAAAAACTGGGTTTAACTGAAAATGCTCAGAAAACCTTGTCAGATAAAGCGAAAGAGCGAACGGCTGAAGTTATGGGGACTTTAAAGAGTGCTCCATTTTGGAACCGTTTGAATGAAGGTATCTTTGATGGGCTTGCAGGTATTAAGCAAGCCGAGGAAGCGATTGGTGTAACTGATCCAAATAAACAAGGATATGTAAGTGCACGTTTGGCTGCAGGGGTTTCTGACGTATTACACGGTGTATTCAATTATGGTGCGCCGCAATGGAAAGACGGGATCATTCAACGCAAAGAAAACACGAAAGGCTTACTCGAAGTTTTTAGTATGGTTGAAAACGATCTAAATGATTGGTTAGCGTGGATGGGGGCTCACAGAGCTGAACGATTAAAGGCACAAGGAAGAGAAAATAATTTATCAAAGGCAGATATTGAAGAGCTCAAGTCACTAGCGAAAGGAAAAGAAAAACTCTTTGAAGAGGTTAGAGCTGAGTACAATAAAATCAATTCAGCTATTCTCGATGTAGCCCAAGGTGCTGGGCTTATTAATACGCAACAGCGTAAGTCATTCGATGAAGAATATTACGTCCCATTTTTCCGAGATATGGGTGAAACTGATCCAGAAATGGATGCAATCAAACGCTCTATCGTCGAGCCTCACACTCGCAAAGGCATTTCAGGCCAGTCAGCGCAAATTAAAGAACTTAAGGGCGGCAAGCAATCTACCAAGGACCTATTAGAGAACATTATCACTCGCCAAAGCACTTTAATAGAAGCATCACTTAAGAACAAGGCGATGCAGGAAGTCGTATCAAATCTTGATGGTACTGACTTTATGATCCATGAAAAAAGCGATGACGCTAAAAGCATGACGCAAGAAGAATTGAATCGAAACAGCAAAGTACGGGTTATGATAAATGGTGAGCCACAAGCTTACTTAGTTAGTGATCCAGCTCTCATGCGCTCACTTATTCAAGTGAACAGCTCGGGTAGCCAGAATATTGTTAATAAAATCGGCCGTAGCGCAAAAAGGTTTTTAACTGCAGGTATCACATTATCACCTGACTTTATTGCAAAGAACTTTATTCGTGATGCGGCGCATGCTTGGATGATCAATAAAGACGGGTTCAAATTCGCTACAGACAGCGTTAAAGGTTTGAAAAAAGCATTTAAGGAAGATGAAGCGTACCGAGACCTTATATTCAGTGGAGCAGCCTTCCAAGGTGGTTATATTCATGGAGCAGATCCAGAAGCTGCCGCACAGCAAACTCGTAGAGCATTAGCAAAGAAAGGTTTATCTGAGAACGAGATAAATACTTATCTAGGCAGTTTAGTAACCAACGGTAAGCAGTTACTAGAGACATACCGGAATATAAGCGACAAAGTTGAGAATGCTAACCGGTTAAGCACTTATGAAGCGGCATTAGCAAACAATAAAAGTAAGCGACAAGCAGCTTTTGAAGCGAAAGACTTAATGGATTACAGTCTAAAAGGTAATTTTACGACAATTAATTTCATGGTTGATGTATTGCCATTCTTCAATGCTCGATTGCAAGGCATGAGCAAACTCGTCAGAGCGGCCAAAGCACAAGGTGATGATCAGTTAATTAAAGTGCTAAGTCGTGAACTGGCAATGAAAGGTATTAAAGTCGCAGCGTTTAGTCTTGCATTGGCTATGTATAATGATGATGATGAACGTTACCAGGCGTTACCTGATTGGGATAAAGATGCTAACTGGCATTTCTTTTCTGGTGATGATCATTGGCGAATTCCAAAGCCATTTGAGTTAGGCGTGATTTTTGGCACCATACCTGAGAGATTGTTTAATTATGCCGCGGGCAACCAGAGCAGCAAGGATCTGCAAAAATCATTAATGCATGCAGCCTTAACAACGATGGCATTAAACCCTACACCCCAATTTATACTGCCGCTTGTTGAAACGTCATTAAACCGTTCATTCTTTAGAGATGCACCTATTGAAGGCATGGCAGACCAAAACAAACAAGCAGAAGACCGTTACAGTGCTTTCACTAGCGATACAGCAATAGCATTGGGCAAGACGCTTGGTTGGTCACCTAAGAAAATTGAGCATGTGATTTTAGGTTATACCGGTACGATGGGGAGCTATGTTCTTGGAGTCAGCGATATGATTGCAAGACAAGCCAGTGGTAAGGTCAATGCTGAAACACCACTTAATAGATACCCAGTGATTAAATCTTTTTACCAAGGTGATACACCTAAATCGAACACTAAGTTTGCAAATGAGTTCTATGATGCGCTTGATGCTGCAAATCAAGCCTATGGAAGTTATAAGCGCGCTATGGAGCTTGGTGATACTACTCGTATTAAGGAACTGCTTGAAGATGAAGGTAGCAAACTACGGTCTAGAGCAGGGCTAGCAAAGGTTCAGCGTTCTATATCAAAGTTAACCAAAGTCAAGAATGCAATTAATGATAGCAAACAGTTAACTAGTTCTCAGAAACGAGAGAAGGTAGATAAAATCCAGAAGCAAATTAATGCTATTTACCACAAAGCTTACTTAGCATTTAGATTAGGAGAAATATAAAAGCACACAAACGAAGGGATGAAGGTGAGTTTGTGTGCTTGGGTATTGATAATATTTGGGAATCTACTAAATGAAGAATTTATGAAATTCATATTTAAGATAGGAGCTAAACTAATTGTTGTCAAATTTCATTCTAAAAGTTTATATAACCCTATTTATTTATGCTAATTTAAAAGAATGAAGTAATTAAGAAATATGAATCAAATGGATAGTGATAAAAGTTGTTTAGTAGTGAATTCAAATTTAATAAGAAGGATTGCATCTAAGCGAGAGGATTTACTCACCGATACACATCTATTCATGAAAGAGATTATCCTTTTGGGACTTAATGCTTTAGATGTAAGTCGAATTTCAATTTGGATGATTGAAGATGGTAAATATTTGGAGTGTGTTTTGAATTCTGAGTGGTACTTTACGGAAGTTCCACCACAACCTCCAATCATCGAGAAAAAAAATCATCCAGAATACTTTTCTGCAATAGATTTTGGTAACTCAATAGTTGTCAATGATGCAGAAACAGATGAGCGAACCAAGAGCTTTTTCGATGATTACCTCAAGCCGCAGAACATTAAGTCAATGTTGGATACAATAATTTTTAAAGAAGGGTTTCCAATTGGAGTTGTTTGTTGTGAACAAGTAGGGGAATCTAGAGAGTGGTCGGTAGAAGAGGTTCATTTCACAGAAGTTTTGGCGGATAGTTGTACATATCGATTTATGGCGCGAGAACAAGCTAAGCTTGAGAAAAAGCTTGAGACTTTAGCCTTTAAAGATGAATTAACGTGTGTTCATAATCGCAGATTCTTTTTCGAATCTATAGATGCAATTTTTAATCAACATGTAAGAGAGAAACGACCTTTATCCTTTGCAATGATAGATCTTGATAATTTTAAATCAATAAACGATAAATTTGGCCATGAGGCAGGTGACTTAGTTCTTCGTAAATTTGCAGAAATTGTAAAATCATCATTGAGAAAAAGTGATCTTTTTTGTCGTTTAGGTGGAGAAGAGTTTGTCATCGCTTTTCAAGGATTAACTTCAGATAAAGCAAAAGAAGTATTGGAGAGAATTTCAAAATCGGTTCATGAATGCTCTATAGTTTACTTAAATGCTAAAGTAAAATTTACATTTTCTGCAGGTATTAGTCAGTTGAATTATAATGAAACTGTTATTGCCTCAATTAGACATGCGGATGAAGCTGTCTATCAAGCAAAAAAGAGAGGCAAAGATCAAGTGTTTATAAGTAAGTAATCTGTTTTACTTACTTGATAAATTATAAACTTATAAAAGCCTAATTTAATCTCAATCAAAAGTAGGTCCAATAATATTATTGGACCTACTTCAATTGTCCAAAGCTTCTGACCCTTGGGTAGAGGGCCTCCACAGATGGAGTGTCCTAAAAGAATAAAACAATGAAGAAGCAAGTACTTTCGGTTTATAATTGCGGACAACATGAAGTTACATAAAACGATACCTCATCGTCAACTAGTTTTAACTGTTTTAAAGGGAATTCATATGAAACTGTTTATTTTTTTATCGTTATCTATTATTTCACTATCATCTGCTGCTCATAGTGGACGAACAAATTCAGAAGGCTGTCATAATGATCGCAAAAATGGTGGCTATCATTGTCATGGCACAAAGACAAAGTCTTACACAAGTAAATCTACTTCAGTAATCTCACCAACTTCTCCGCCGCTTTTAACAAACTACAATAGAAAAGATTGGCCTCATTGGGTCGATGCTGATTCTGACTGCCAAGATACTCGCGCTGAGATACTGATCCGCGACTCTCGAACTCCTGTAAAATTCAAAAGAAATAAAGGCTGTAATGTTTCATGGGGAGAATGGTTAGATCCATACACTTCACAGGTTTTTACTAAAGCATCTGATTTAGACATTGACCACGTAGTTCCTCTAGCTCATGCACATGAAACAGGTGCTGCAAATTGGACTCGAGAACAAAAGCGGGCTTTTGCGAATGATTTTGAAAACTTACTAACAGTTGAAGATAATTCAAATCAAGCTAAAGGCTCTAAATCACCATTAGAATGGATGCCGGAAAATAAGGCTTTTCACTGTGAATATTTAGAAAAGTGGTTGAGGGTTAAAATTAAGTACAAACTATATCTTTCTGAAAGAGAGTCTAAATTTGTAATGACCCAAGTCTATGATTGCAGGAATAAATAAACCCGCAAGGTGCGGGTTTATTTACATAAAATCTTTGTTTAAGCTAACTTTTTGCTTGCACGCTCATTTGCTCTTTGGTAGCGCTTAACAGACTCTTCAGGAGTCGGTTTGTTTCGTTCAAACAAATCCTTCATTAGCTTCTTCATACCGTCTTGTGAAGTGTTTTTAAAATCAGGTTTAAGATTCATCAGATTTTCCATCGTTTTCATCCTCCTCATTTGCATCTGGCACAATAAAGTCTAGCACCAAGTTTCTGCAATATAGCTCGGTAATGTTGAGTGTGCGTATTGTACGCATTAAATGTTCAAATTCAATGCTAGCATCTTCTACTTTATCGAATAATTCTTTGCTTTCATTTCTATCAATTACATATCCGTGTGAGGGATAAGTAGAAATTAATCTGTTAAGTGCTTTATCTTTCAGGTTTCCCGAATTTAAATTGGAACCATATTGTTCAGCAATCTGCATTGCTCTTTTAAATTCACCAAGTCGTACAGGTTCAATTTGTGCATAAATCGGGCTTAGAGAGTTTGTCGCCATTCTTTGTGCAACATCAAAAGCTTGTTTAGTACTTAAGCCTGCTCCATTTCTTAACTCGACAAAAGTGTTGGCTACAATGGACCTAGCCTGTTCATCTAAAAACTCTAGAGCCTGAAAAATATTCAGCCCTGATGCTAACTCACCAACTTCATCTTTTTTTGCTATCTGTATATCAAGTGGTCCGAATTCACCACGCTTACCCATTATTAAAGTGTTTGCAGATATAGACATTAGCGTACCAGTGCTTTTGCATAAACCTCCAATTGCATAGTACACATTTTTATATTCATTCTTTAAATATCTTGCAATTCGATACCCAATATCAGGCACACCACCAAGAGTTTGCAAAAATAATATTACATTATTTTTTTTATTTTCCTGCATCTCAACTATGTTTATAAACATATCATCTGCATGGGCGGTTAAATTCCCAGAAAATAAGAAAATATCTGCATCGTACTTATCTCTAATGCTTTTGACCGAAGTTTCTATCAATGGTTCCATAAACGTCCTTATTTGAAGATAAGATCAACTTTTATACACTACGCCAAAATATTTACATTTACAATTTACTAGCATAATTTAAGCCATATTAGTTAACTAATAGGGTTTATTCGTTCAAATGATGTCTGTGATAAATAATACAATACAACACAGTAGTCCTAGTGACCAAAATAGACTCTCTTGTTCATTCCTCCATTTATCTGAGCCTATATTTAAGCAGGCTAACCCAAGCAGGCAAATTGGGCCTCCAATGATTAACCCCACCTTATCTGTAAGAGCCAAGCCAAGTATCACTAAAATTAGCATTAAGACGATGTGCATATTTAAACCGCTTAAGTTAAATTGATACAACGTTAGTAGACTGCTTGACTTAATTCCACGTGTTTTTTATTGCTGTTAGCACTTGAATTGTTTACCTAGTGACACAATATTCGTTTCAGAAGCGAAAGCTTAACAATTGAAATGCGTACCAAACTGTGTACCAAAAGTGTTAAAGGTATTACCATGGCAGAACAAAAAGATATTACAAAACATGAATTTGGCTCAGATACGGGCAAGTTATTGCATCTAATGATTCACTCTCTTTACTCTAATAAAGAGATTTTCCTACGTGAGCTTGTATCAAACGCGTCAGATGCGGCAGATAAATTACGTTTCCTTGCGCTTTCGAATGGCGATTTATACGAAAACGATGCGGAACTAAAAGTACGTATCAGTGCCGATAAAGACGCAAACACGGTCACCATTACTGATAACGGTATTGGTATGAGCCGTGAAGATGTGATCAATTCACTAGGTACAATTGCAAAATCAGGCACCGCAGAATTTTTCCAAAACCTAACTGGTGACCAAAGCAAAGATTCACAATTGATTGGTCAATTTGGTGTTGGTTTTTACTCAGCGTTTATCGTTGCTGACAAAGTAACAGTGCGTACGCGTAAAGCAGGTGAAAGCCAAGGTATTGAATGGCAATCTGCAGGCGAAGGTGAGTACACATTACAAGAGATTGATAAACCATCACGTGGTACCGAAATCATTCTTCACCTTCGTGAAGACGAAACAGAGTTTGCTGATGAGTTCCGTTTACGTAGCATCGTAACTAAGTATTCAGACCATATTTCTATTCCAGTAGAAATGTATAAAACAGAAGTACCTGAATCAGAAGGTCCTGACGGCGAGAAAATTCCAGCGCAGCCAGGCGAGTGGGAAGGTATTAACCGCGCAACAGCACTATGGACTCGCGATAAGTCTGAAGTAACAGACGAAGAGTACAAAGAGTTTTATAAGCATATCGGCCATGATTGGGAAGAGCCACTAAGCTGGGCACATAACAAGGTTGAAGGTAAAACAGAATACACTAGCTTGTTATACATCCCGAAAAAAGCACCTTTCGATTTATGGAACCGTGAGCGTCAATCTGGTTTGAAACTGTATGTGCAACGCGTTTTCATTATGGATGACGCCGAGCAGTTCATGCCAAGCTATTTACGTTTTGTGAAAGGTTTACTTGATTCAAACGATTTACCACTTAACGTATCGCGTGAAATCTTACAAGACAACAAAGTAACGCAAGCAATCCGCAAAGGTTGTACGTCACGCGTACTTAAAATGCTTGAGCGCATGGCGAAAAACCGCGAAGAAGATTACCAAACGTTCTGGAATGAATTTGGTCAGGTGTTAAAAGAAGGCCCTGCTGAAGATATGGCAAACAAAGAAGCGATTGCTAAGCTACTGCGTTTTGCTTCTACACATACAGATGAAAGCACACAAAATGTATCGCTTGAGCAATACATTGAGCGTATGAAGCCAGAGCAAGACAAAATCTACTATGTAGTTGCTGATTCATTCGCTGCAGCGAAGAACTCACCACACCTAGAGATCTTCCGTAAGAAGGGTATCGAAGTATTGCTTCTAAGCGACCGTGTTGATGAGTGGATGATGAGCTACTTAACTGAGTTCAACGAAAAATCATTCCAGTCAATTACCCGTGGTGACTTAGATTTAGGGAACATGGATGACGAAGAAACGAAAAAAGCGCAAGAAGAGTCAGAAAAAGAAGTTGCAGGCCTAGTCGAGCGTATTAAAACAGCACTAGGTGATAACGTTAAAGACGTACGCTTTACGCACCGTCTAACTGACTCGCCTGCATGTGTTGTTGCAGATGAGCACGATATGAGCTCGCAAATGCAAAAGTTAATGGAATCAGTTGGTCAAACAGTGCCTGAGCAAAAGCCAATTTTTGAGCTTAACCCAGAGCATCAGCTCGTTAAACACCTAAATGTTGAACAAGACGAAGACAAGTTTGCTCAGTGGTCACAAGTACTTCTAGATCAAGCATTACTGGCTGAGCGCGGTACTTTAAAAGACCCTGCAGGCTTTGTAACTCGTTTGAACAAACTTATGCTAGATTTAAGCAAATAAGCGTTTTAGCGCAATGAGTTGGAAAAGGGAGCAAGGCTCCCTTTTTTATTGCCGCTAATATAGGCAATTGGTATAAGTTACTTGAGGTATAGCCTTAGTTGTGGAAGAATTCAGGCTCTAAAAACAAAACTCCACTGATCGACCATTTTTTTAAGATTAGTATCACACAGAGGACAATGATATGCGCATTATTCTTTTGGGCGCGCCGGGTGCAGGTAAAGGTACTCAAGCTCAGTTTTTGATGGACAAATACGGTATTCCACAAATTTCTACGGGCGATATGCTGCGTGCAGCAATCAAAGAAGGTACACCACTTGGTCTTGAAGCTAAAAAAGTAATGGATGCAGGTCAATTAGTATCTGACGAAATTATTATCGGTCTAGTTAAAGAGCGCATTGCTAAGCCAGATTGCGAAAAAGGTTTCTTACTAGATGGTTTCCCTCGTACTATTCCTCAAGCAGATGCAATGAAAGAGAATGGCGTGGTAGTTGATCACGTTATCGAATTTGACGTTGCTGATGAAATTATCGTTGAGCGTATGGGCGGCCGTCGCGTACACCCTGGCTCTGGTCGTGTTTATCACGTTGTTTATAATCCACCTAAAGTTGATGGCAAAGATGACATCACAGGTGAAGACCTAATCATTCGTGATGACGACACTGAAGAAACAGTTCGTAAGCGTTTAGGTATTTACCACGACCAAACTAAACCATTAGTTGATTACTACCAAGCTGAAGCAAAAGCAGGCAACACTCAGTACCACAAATTAGACGGTACTCAAGCTGTTGAAGCTGTTAGCCAACAACTTGGTGAGCTTTTAGGTTAATAGCCTAATTGTTGACATAAAAAAACCGCCGGTGGGCGGTTTTTTTATGTCTGTCTCACTGCAAGTAAAAATTGCGCTTTACAGTTTCTTTAATGCCGCAATAGCGCCGTCGTAATCAGGCTCTTTTGAAAGGTTATCGACAAGCTGCTTGTAAACAATGTTATGTTCTTTATCGAGCACAAATACGGCGCGGGTTAACAAGCCCATATCTTTGATAATCAAACCATAGTTCTTACCAAAGTCACGCCATACTGAGTCAGATAAAGTCACTACTTTGTCTATATTCTCCGCTTTACAAAAACGCTTCTGTGCGAACGGTAAGTCTGCGCTTAAGGTTAGCATCGCCACACTTGGGTATTCTGAAGCTACTTTTTCATTAAAGTGTTTGGTTTGAATACTACATACACCGGTGTCTAAACTTGGCACAACGCTTAAAAGCACGGCTTGGCCTTGATAGTTGTCTAGTGTGACTGGCGTAAAGCTGCCATCTACTACTTTAAAATTAGGCGCTTTTTGACCAACTTCAACACCTTGTCCTAGTAAAGTGACTGGCTTAGACTGGGCAGAAACCTTACCAGCATCTAAACTATTTTCTGATAAATCACCTGCATAACTAAACGTGCACACTGCACTTAATGCAAATATAAGTGGACGTAACATAATAAGATTCCTTCAAATTAACGCATTTAACATCAGTGTATTATACTCATGAGGTGGCTCCAAGGATTAGTACAATTTAAAATTGTAAATAACCAGTAGTTTGATTAACATGTGTTCGTGACCCTATTTTTTATATATAAAAATAAGAATAAAGTTGCTAGGCTAATTCGCGTCTAGTTAAAAAGTACGGATTTAGAGAGAGAGTATGTCAACATCGGTATTAGTTTGTGATGATTCAAAGTTAGCTCGTCGACAATTAGCACGCTCTTTACCCGATGATTGGGATATTAAAGTTGAGTTTGCTGAAGACGGTGTTCATTGTATTGAGCAAATCAAAAAAATTCAGCCTGAAATACTGTTTCTCGATTTAAACATGCCTGAAATGGATGGCTACGAAGTACTTCAAGCTATTCAAGAACAAGACCTTCATGTTCTCACCGTGGTTGTGTCTGGTGATATTCAGCCTAACGCTCACCAACGTGTGCTTGAGTTAGGCGCTATCGACTTTATTCAAAAACCTTGCTCTGCAGAAAAGCTTGCTAATATCATCGAGCACCATGGCATTAAAGATAAAGCCATGCGTGAGCGCCTTGCTAATAAGCTAGGTGAGCAAGTTGACCCTGATGTACGTGACATCTATCAAGAGCTCACAAACGTGGCTATGGGGCAAGCAGGGGACTTATTAGCGCGTCTTCTTAATGTATTCGTAAAGCTTCCTATTCCTAATGTAAATGTATTAGAGGTAAATGAGCTCGATATGGCTTTACGCTCGATTGATGCGAATGCCACTACATCGGGTGTGTGCCAAGGTTTTATCGGTGGTGGTGTATCTGGTGAAGCCTTATTGCTATTAAATGATTCAAGTTTTAAAGAAATTGCGTCACTTATGAATTACGAAGGTGAGCTTAACGATAAAGTTGAGCTTGAGCTGCTGATGGATGTCAGCAATATTCTAATTGGCGCGATTTTATCAGGGCTTTCTAAACAGCTCGATATGCGTTTTAGCCAAGGTCACCCTGTGGTGCTAGGACAGCATTGTGATGTGACCGATTTAGTAAAAGCCAATAAATCTCGCTGGCAACGAACGCTGGCGATTGAGATCAGCTATGGCATCGAAAATCATAATATTAACTGTGATTTGATGTTGCTGTTCACCGAGGACTCATTAAAAACCCTTAAGTATAAAGTAGCTTATTTATTAGAAGACTAAACTATGCCTGCAGCCGATTTTAATATGAATGAACTCCATTGGTTAATGGATATGTTTAATACCGTTGATGTAGGTCTAGTGGTGCTCGATAGAGACTACAAAGTATGCATCTGGAATGGGTTTATGGAAAACCATTCCGGCTTATTGCCAAGCGCGGTGAAAGATAAAGACCTGTTTGACTTATTTCCATCAATCGATGAAAAGTGGTTTCGCAGCAAATCTGAGTCTGTATTCATTCTAAATAATCGCTCGTTTACTATTTGGGAGCAGCAGCCTTATATTTTCCGTTTCAAAAATTACCGCCCAATTACCGGTAAAGCGGATCATATGTATCAAAATGCCACCTTTATTCCGCTGACGACGACCACAGGTGAAGTATCGCATATCTGTATCATTATCTATGATGTAACCGATGAAGCGGTGAATAAAAAAGAGCTAGAAGAAGCCAACAGTAAGCTTGAACATATGAGCCGTACCGATGCACTTACTAAGCTCACTAACCGTGGTTATTGGGAAGAAAAGCTACGCAAAGAATATATGCGAATTGTGCGCAGTGGCGGATGTAGCAGCTTATTAATGTTTGATATCGATCACTTTAAAAAGGTTAACGATGAGCATGGCCATCGTGGCGGTGATGAGGCGCTGCGTCATATTGCAGACTTACTGCGTAAGACTCTGCGTGAAACAGATTTAGCAGGTCGCTATGGCGGTGAAGAGTTTGCGGTAACCTTGCTTGATACTGATCATGAAGGTGCGCATATCTTTGCTGAGCGATTAAGAACACTGATTGAGAACTCATCAATTTACTTTGATGGCAAACAAATCCAACTGACGGTCAGTATTGGTTTTGCGTGCTTCGACGAGAAGTTTGATCGCTACGAAAAGTGGGTTGAAGCAGCCGATAAAGCTTTATATCACTCAAAAGAAAACGGCCGTAACAAGGTCACAGCTTATACAGATTTATAAAGAAGGGGCTAATAAGCCTAATGCTGATCAGTTAAGAAGTTGATCAGTTGACCGATCAGAATGATCATGCACAATCCGTAGTTAGGCAACTAACTACGGATTTTTTTGTGAATATAGAACAAGCTCTTCATTCTGCTTTCGAAGAAAGCACTCGTTATCACACGTTTGAAAAATTATCTGAAATTTTATCTTCTGACCTGATTGAACAAGGCTTTCAACAAGCTGGAGTAGCCACAGTTAGAAAGCGCAGGTTGCCTTTAGAAGCTGTGCTTTGGTCTGTTATTGGCATGGCATTATTTCGTAAAGAATCTGTCTGGAATATTGCGAATAAACTAGACATTATGCTGCCTGGCAAAAATCAGTTAGTCGCCCCGAGTGCCATGGTTCAAGCTCGCCAGCGATTAGGTGATGACCCCGTTAAGCAAGTCTTTAATAAAGCTGCTGATAATATGTACCATACAGAAGAGTTTGACACGTGGGCTGGGTTAAATTTATTAGCGGTTGATGGTGTTGTTTGGCGTACGGCCGATTCAGATGAGAATCGTGAAGCATTCTCATCGGCTAGCAACCAATATGGTGATACAGGATTCCCACAAATTCGCATGGTTTGTCATATGGAACTCACCAGCCACCAACTGATAAGCAGTGAGTTTGATAACTATAAGACGAATGAAATGAAGCTTGCTGAACGACTGATTGAGCGTACACCTAACCACTCGTTGACCATGTTTGATAAAGGGTACTATTCACTGGGCTTGTTAAATCGATGGCACAGCACTGGAGAAGAAAGGCATTGGCTAATACCTGCAAGACCTGATTTACAATACGAAGTCGTTTCTAAGGTTGGTAACAATGACCTGATAATTGAGCTCAAAACCACTAAGCATGCGCAAAAGAATTTCCCCGATGTTCCCGAAGTTATTAAAGCAAGACTGGTTAGTAAAACCATAAAAGGTAAAAATTACCGAATATTAACCTCGATGGTAGATAGACTTCGTTTTCCAAGTAGCGAAATAGTTGATTTATACAGCCATCGCTGGGAAATAGAATTAGGGTATCGAGAAATAAAGCAAACAATGCTAGATAGCACATACCACCTTCGGAGTAAGCGCCCTGATATGGTTAGACAGGAGCTATGGGGGATCCTCCTCGCATACAATTTAATTCGAAGGTTGATGACCCTAGCAGCAAAAGCTGAAGGAATATGGCCTAACCAACTCAGTTTCTCAAGCTGCTCGATGGCAGTTATTCAATACTTTTCATCAATATCAATTATGAGCCCCGGTAATATTCCAATTCACTGGGAGCATCTGTTAGGTACGCTGAGACTATTTAAACTGCCACCTAGAAGAGAAGATAGGCGATACCCAAGAGCGATAAAGCCTAAGCCATCAAAGTACCCACATAAAAAAAGAAATGCCAGTCAGCTTAACTGACTGGCATTGG